>CAVVIA010000005.1:0-3306859 GCA_963748245.1 uncultured Actinomycetota bacterium
GCCGGTCCCGGACGTTGGAATGGTCGGTGACCTTCAGAGTCACCGACGTGACCAATCGCGACGATTTGTGCGCTGACCAGTCTTACCGGGCGCTTGCCACCTGCGTGGCGTCGTCCGCCGTCCGCTGACCCACGTCGGTTCTATCGGTGCGGATCACAAACGCGGTCAGCTCGACGACTTTGTCTCCAGCGAACCGATAGATGTCGCAGAAGGTGTAGGGGATTGGATTGGCCGTTGCTCCTTCTCCTGCATCATCATGTCCCCGCGCGCGCGACAACGGTATCGCCTTCGGCGATGGTCTAGTCCAGAAAAGACCGCGCGACCGGCTACTTATCCGGACGCTATGGTTGATCGCCGCCGGTTGGGTTGCGGCTGCTGCGTTGGCGCTGCTCGATGTGGTCGGCGGTGTGTTGCCCGGCCTCGGGATCCCGTTCGATCTGAAAGGGATGCTGAGCAGGTTCGCTGCCCTCGCAGGCGCCGGGCTCCTCGGCCGAACCGCCCTGATCCACCAGCGCCGGCTCGGCCCGGGCCGCTCGCTACAGACCATCCCCACCTGGGCGGTGATCGGCGCGTGGACCGCGGTCGCGGGTTGCCTGATCCGATTGGCAGCCCAAGCAGTCGTCGGGTTCGACAGCACGCCGTACGGCGCCAACCTCTCGCTGATCCTGTTCGAAGGCGGCTTCCTGCTCGCCGGCATCGTCCTGCCGCTGCTGCTGGTCTATCGCATCGGCCGCTTCTTCCCCCGCTGGATGCTGCTGCTCCCCGGCGCCGGCCTCGGCGGAGGCATCACGGCGTACTTCGGCGTCGGCCTACTGCAGATGATCGCCGCAGCAATCCAAGGCAAGCCCCCGTACGGCGACGTCGGCCTGCCGGACGCCTTCTTCTGGGTCGCCGTCCCGGCCTACCTCGTCTGGGGCGCCGGTCTGGCCGTTGCCACCTACGGCTACTACTTGCGAACGCGCAAACCCGTCAGCGGCTTCGCGTGAGCAGGCCGAGTTCGTCGGCCCGTCGTACCGCTGCCCGACGGTTGTTCACGCCGAGCTTCATGTAGATGCTCTTCGTGTGCGTCCGCAGGGTGTTCAGCGAAACCGTCAGCTCGCGAGCGATGTCCGGGCCGGCGAGTTCGCTGCCCAGCAGCCGCAGTACCTCCAGTTCGCGCTCGCTCAACGCGTCCGGCACACCCTTCACGGGCACCTCGGCGCCCGTCAGCGCGCTGACGAGGTGACCGACGGGAATCCCTTGTTTCGCGGCCGCTTTCAAGAGCCGCAGCATGGCCGGACCCTCGTCCACGAAGACCCGAACGTAGCCCTCCGGCGAGGCCAGCGCGACGGCGCGCTCGAGCGGCACCAGCGCGCCTGGCAGGTCCAGAGCGAGCGCCTGCAGCACCAGAATCTCGATGACACTGCCGATCCGGCCGCCCGTCTCGGCCTCACGCAGCAGTCCCTCCAACAGTTCGCGAGCCTCATCGAGAGACCCCGCTGCCAGAAGTGCCCTGGCCAGAGTGATGTGCTCGAACTCGCGCAGATACACAAGGTCGCCAGGCAGTCCCCGCGCCCAGGCAAGAGCGTCGTCAACCTTGCCCTGCCGGATCCACAACCGCGCCTTCATCGCCGCCACCGGACGAACCTCAGGCGAGAAGTCGCCGAAATACAGGCGTTCCGCCTCGTCCAGAAGTGCGGCCGCACCGGCCAGATGCCCCTCGGCCTCCCGGATCCGGGCCATCGCCACCCGCGATCTGTACGGGTTCTGCGGTAGGCCCAACGCGTCCCCCAACAGCTGGCTGCGTTGCAGCAACTCCAGCGCCGCGGGCAACTCGTTCCGCTCGCGGTGGATCGCACTGAGACCGACGTACATGTCGGCCGTCCCACGCAGCACCGGCCCGTCCTGCCCGAGCTCCAGCGCGCGCTCGTAGACGCGCATCGCCTCGCGCAGTCGTCCCTGGGTGATCGCGATATCGGCCAGCGTGATCGAGCAGCCGAGGGCGTCGGACAGGAACCCGACCCGGACCAGGCTCGTCATGCAGTCCGTGTACGCCGTATGTGCTGCCTCGAGATCGCCTTGCGACCAGGATGCGAGCCCGAGCAGGCCCGTCGCCGCGCCATGGCCGAGATGGTCGTCGTCCTCGAGCAGTTCGAGCGCCTGCCGCCCGTAGGTGATCGTGGCCGCGTTGTCGGCGCGCATCAGCGCCAGTCCGGCTCGGTACACGGCGATCCAGCCCCCGAGGGCCGAATCCCGCGAGCCGTCCTGCAGCCGCGACTCCACCTCGTCGACGGCGCCGATCACCAGCAACGCCCCGGCGTAGGCGACGTTGAGCCCCGGCCGCTCCCGAACCAGTTCGTCGGGCAGCCGCTTGAGCCAGCCGATCAGCGTCGCTTCCTGCCGATCCCTTCGTAGAGCTGGTATCGCGAGCTCGATCAGATCCGCGGCACGCTCGAAGTCCGCAGCGGCCAGTGCGTGGTGGATGGCAGCGGCCAGATCGCCGTACTGCTCGTACCAGGCGCTCGCGCGGCGATGCAGGACCGGCACCTGCTCGGGCTGTTCATCGAGCAGGCGCGCGTGCATCACGTCGGCGAAGAGGTGGTGGTACCGATACCACTGCCTGCGGTCGTCGAGCGGGACCAGGAACAGGTTCCCGCGCTCCAACTCCGTGAGAACAGCCTTGCCGTCGACCTGGCCCGTCAACGCATCGCACAACGATCCGCTGAGCCGCTCGAGGACAGAAGTCTGCAAGAGGAACGACTGGATCTCCGGAGGCTGCCGCTGCACCACTTCCTCGACCAGATAGTCGACGACGAACCGGTCGGTGCCGGCGAACCCGTCGATGAAGGCCGTCACGTCGTCCCGCCCCTGCATCGACAGCGCCGCAAGCTGAAGCGCGGCGATCCATCCCTCGGTGCGTTCCTCCAGCGTGGCCACGTTCGGCGCCGTCAGTTCCAGACCCATCGTTTCGTTGAGGTAGGTCGCCGCTTCGTCGGGAGTGAAGCGCAGTTCGGCGGCCCGGATCTCGACCAGCTCGCCGCGCGCCCGCAACCGGGCGAGTGGCAGCAGAGGGTCGGCACGTCCGGCGATCACCACCCGCAGATTCGGCGGCACCCGGTCCAGCAGGAAGGCCATCCCGTCCTGGATCTCGCGCGCGTCGATGTGGTGGTAGTCGTCGAGCACCAGCACGATCTCGCGCGTGAGCGCGCCGAGGTCGTTGAGCAGCGGAGTGAGCATCACGCCGACCGGAACCGGCTGCGACGACTCCGGAAGCGTGCCGATCTCCGGTGCCACGGTGCGCAGCGCCGCGACGACGTACGTCCAGAAGGTCGCCGGGTCGTTGTCGCCGACATCCAGCGACAGCCAGGCGACGGACCGCTTCTCGACCGCGGCGGCCAGGAGTGTCGTCTTGCCGAATCCGGCCGGCGCGGAGATCAGTGTCAGCGTCGATCTGTTCACCAACCGCTCGCTCAACCGCGGCCGCGGCACCCAACCCGCCCGCGGCCGAGGAACGTAGAGCTTCGTCTCGAGCACCGGAGTCAGTGACCTCACCCCCGGCCCTCAGCGTGCCACAACCCTGTAGCAAACAGCGGTACGTCAGCGCAACCGATTCGGAGTGTGATCTGAAAGTCACGATGCGTTGAACCCAACGCCCGGATATTTCGTTCGGAACAGGCGACGACCCCTACACCTCGAGGAGTGAGGCCCATGAAGGTGCTGGAGCGCTATCAGAAGCAAGTGATCGCCGTCTTCCGGATCGTGATCGGGTTCCTGTTCGCCAGTCACGGTGCGGCCGCGTTGTTCGGCGTCCTCGGGACGAAACAGGCCGAAATGTTCGCCTGGCCGTCCTGGTGGGCGGCCGCGATCCAGTTCGTCGCCGGCGCCCTGGTGCTGATCGGGCTGGGCACCAGGTACGCCGCGCTGCTCTGTTCCGGATCAATGGCGTACGCCTACTTCACTGTTCACCAGCTGGATGCTTTGCTTCCTGTGCAGAATGGTGGCGAGAAGGCGGCGCTGTTCTGCTTCGCCTTCCTGCTGATCGCTTTCCTCGGCAACGGTGCCTGGGCGGTGGAGCGACCAGTACCCCAGAAGGCAACAGCGGCAGCGGAGTGATCCAGGACGGACCGCCCGGTGCATGACGGAGCAGGAGCGCCGATGGCCGATGACCGCGCGGCGCTGCTTCGCGAGTTGCACGACGTGCACGCGCCGGCGTTGTGGCGGTTCGTCGTCCGGCTGACCGGTGACGACCGGCTGGCCGAGGACGTCGTCCAGGAGACCCTGCTCCGGGCGTGGCGCCGGCCGCAGATCCTGACCGAGGACGAGGCGGGGGCCCGGGCCTGGCTGTTCACGGTGGCGCGCAATCTCGTCATCGACGACCGGCGCAGTGCCCGGGTCAGCCGCGAGGTGGCCAGCGACGACCTGCCGGAGAACCCGAGTGCCGACCACGCGAACGCCGTCCTGGACGCGTGGCTGGTGGCGGAGTCGCTGGCCCAGTTGTCCGAGGAACATCGGCAGGTGATTGTTCGTGCGTACTACGGGCGTCGTACCGTCACTGATATCGCGGAAGAGCTGGATATCCCGTCAGGCACCGTGAAATCGCGGTTGCACTACGGGCTGCGGGCGCTGAAGCTCGCGCTGCAGGAGAGGGGGGTGACGAGCCAGTGAGCGATCCGTACAAGGAGTGGGACGCGGCCTATCTGTTGGGGGCGTTGTCGGTGAAGGACCGTCGCGCCTACGAGGAGCACCTGCGGACCTGCGACGAGTGCTCGGCCGAGGTCGCGTCGCTCGCCGGCGTGCCGGGCACACTGGCCGCGCTGCCCGACGACCGTGCGATCGCGACCATCACCGCGACCCCGCCGAATCTGCTGCCCGGGCTGGTCCGCGCGGTCCAGGTGGACACCCGGAAGCGCCGCGTCCGGATCGGCATGGCGATAGCCGGCATCGCGGCCTCGGCGGCGGTGGTCGGTGCGCTCGTGGCGATCCCGCTCAGCCGCGAGGAGCCGCAGGGCGACTACGTCGTCCTCGCGCAGACCGTGGCCAGCAAGCTGTCCGCGGACGCCCGGCTGGTGCCGGAGCGCTGGGGTACGACGATCGAGATCAGCTGCCGGTACGACGAGTTGGCCACGCCGAGCGAACGGGCCCGGGGCTACGAGCTGTACGTCACGGACACGACCGGGAAGTCCCAGCTGATCGCGAGCTGGACCGCGTCACCGGGGACGACGGTCAAGCCGGCCGCGACCACGAAGCTGCAGCGCGGCGAGATCAAGGCGCTCGACATCCGCAGCTCGGAAAGCGGCCGGATCCTGCTCGCGGTGCACTTCTGATCCGGATGGTGCACTCCCGGGCACTGTCCGCTCGGAATTGGTTGCAGTCGGCACGATTGACTGCCAGCCGCTGGGGCACCTGAGAGTCAGGAGCGGTGGTCGCTCGAGAGGCCGCTTCTCCAGGCCCCGGTGTTCAGGGACGTGCACCGGGGTCGCTCGACGTCCGGCCGCAGTCCATCGACGTCCGCAGTCAACAACCGGCTTCAGCGTGCCCTGAAGATTTTTGCTGCGATCGTGTAACACTCGCGCCGTCACCAGCGATACACCGTGTGTAACGCCACTGAGGATCCCGTCCCAGGTCAACCGCCCGAAGGGCCTGGGCCGGGGTTCTCGTTCGCCGCCTAGGCGCCCCGGCCGCGTTACGCACGAAGGCCCCCGGTGCAGTACCGGGGGCCTTCGGGCATTATCCCTCCCTACGTTATGACGCTTGTTCGCTCGGTCCGTGCGACTCCGGCGAGGCGATCCGGTCCGCCGGGAGGCGTTCCGTCCGCTCCGCACCGTCGTCGCCCTCGTACTGCACCAGACCAATCCATCCCGTCGACTCGTGCTCACGGCCGATCAACCAGCCGGGACGCCACTGCCCGTCCACCAGGACGATCACATGGCTGGGCAGAGGCAGACGGGACACCAGTTCGGTGCCGGGCTCGAACTCAGTCATGGCCGAAGGGTAGGTCGTTTCCGCGCTCAGCGCCTTACTGGAGCGTGTTTCGTCACGGTCTTCTCAGACTCTGGGCAGAAGTTCCCGGACGACGCCGGAGGGCAGCCCGAATTCACGCACCGAACCGCTCACCTTCAACGCCCGGCCGCCGGTGATGTGCGTCACCCAGCCTTGCCGCAAAGCATGTACGCACAAGGCCGCGCCGACCGCGCCGGCCAGATGCGGACGTCGTTCGGTCACGTCCAGACAGGACCGCAGCGGAGGTCGTCCGCGGCGCGCCTCGACCACGATGCCGAGATCATCCAGCCAGGCCGAGCCTTCCGGCGTCAGGCGGACACCTTCCGACCAGTCGATCAGGCCGCGCTCGGTCATCGCATCCGCCAGCGCCACCCCGAGTTTCCCGGCGAGGTGGTCGTAGCAGGTCCGCGCCCGGGCGAACGCGTCCCGCTTGCTCACCGCGGCCAGGCTGTTCACAACCTCGGTACGACGAGGCGCCAGCGCCGAGAGTCCTTCGATCAACTCGGCCGTGTCCGGGCCGGCCAGTTTCAGATAGCGATGCCGTCCCTGCCGCACCTCGGTCAGCAAGCCGCCGTCGACCAGCAGGTTGAGATGCTCGCTGATCGTCGGCCGTGACACTTTCGCCAACCGTGCGAGCTCCGTCGCTGTCCAGGCTCGCCCGTCGAGCAGCGCCAGGCAGACCGTCGCCCGGGTGGCGTCGGCCAGCATCCGGGCCCAGGCAGCCAGCTCCCGCCCTTCGGTCTGCATGCTCATGGACCCCATCATGCCGTTCCGACAGTTAGGCGCCCGCCGAAGCGATCGCGCCCTAGCGTCGGCCCATGACGCACCTGACGATCGAACCGTCCATCCTGTACGTCGGTACGCCGGTCGCCCTCCTCTCCACCGAGAACGGCGACGGCACGGGCAACCTCGCCCCGATGTCGTCCGCCTGGGCGCTCGACGACATCGTCGTCCTCGGACTCGGCAGCGCCGGTCAGACAGCGCACAATCTGCGCCAGCGGCCGGAGCTCGTGATCAACTTCCCGTCACCTGCGCAGTGGGACGCGGTCGAGCGGCTCGCCGATCTGACCGGTCGTGATCCGGTGCCGGAGCACAAGCGGGCTCGTTTCCGGTACGAGCGGGAGAAGTTCAAGGCCGCCGGGCTGACACCGGTCCCGTCCGAGCTGGTCGGTCCGCCGCGCGTGGCCGAATGCCCGTTGCAGTTCGAGGCGTCCGCCGTACAGGTCGAGTTTGATGCTGGAGGCAACTTTCTGATCGTGCAGGCGCGGGTGCTGCGGGTGCACGCCGACGATCGGATCGTCGTCCCGGGGACGTCGTACGTCGATCCGGGGGCGTGGTCGCCGTTGCTCTACAACTTCCGGCACTACTTCGGACTCGGTCCGGAGCTGGGGGAGTCGTTCCGGACCGAGACGCCCAGAGGAGCCGGACGCGACGCAACTTTCTTCGTCGATCGGTCATCCAGGTAGGTAGGACCACAGAGAG
This sequence comes from uncultured Actinomycetota bacterium, assembly GCA_963748245.1. GTDB lineage: Bacteria > Actinomycetota > Actinomycetes > Propionibacteriales > Kribbellaceae > Kribbella. The sequence goes on from CAVVIA010000005.1 coordinate 7,462, forward strand.
CGAGGCATCATGCCCGGCAGATCCAGAGCAATCGCAATGATGGGCACGGCTGTCCTCGCGGTGGGCCTGATACCGGGAACAGCATCGGCGGCGCCGAGTGCGGCGTCGGCGAACTGCGTCGTACCGTCCGCTTCCGTCACGCTCGGTGGTGGTATCCGGTCGCAGCTCGTCATCGCGACGGCGCCGCCGACGGTCCGGCCGCCGGGGACCGAAGTCCCCGACCTGTATCCCGACGGCCTGACGCGGCTCATCAGCTCGATGTACGTCCAGGACGACGGGTACGACGGCTACAGCGCCGGGGGCTATGTCGTCCTGGGGGACTCGCTGTATCGCACCGGCTACACCGTCACGAACGGTGCGGTCAACGGTGGAGTGGGACAGCGAATCGGCGGCGGCTGGAGCAGCTTCACCGCTTTGGAGGAGTCCGAGTACCAGGGGCCGACGGACGACGGCGTCACGCGGGTCAACACCTACGGCCTCCGCGGCGACGGAGTCCTGTTCCGCTGGACGATCGACCGCGGTGTCTGGCGGAACTCTGTGTCCGCCCCGGGCTTCGCCGCGGTCAAGTCGATGGTGCTGATCAGCAAGGCCAAGACCTACGACACCTTCCTCGCCAACACCCGCGGCGGCGCCCTCTACACCATTCACATCCCGACCAGCGCGCCGATGAAACCGGTCGTGAAGCTGGTCCGGCGATCGACCTGGCAGGGTTTCGAGACGCTGCTCGCGCAAGTGTGCGGCCGGTCCGGCACGGTGCTGCTCGGCATCGACAAGGACACCAAGACCGGCTACATGTACGCCGTCGGTCACGCCAACGGCGCGGCCACCGTCATCCAGGGACTCGGCAAGGTCCCGGTGACCTTCGGCGATCCGGTCTACTTCCGCTGGAAGGACTGGGGCGGCCCACTCGTGGGCGAGTGAGCCGCGGTTCAGTCGAGGTCGAGCTCGGTGAACAGGGTGAGCTGGATTCCACCTGGGGTCTCCAGCCGGGCGTTGAGCGAGTTCCACGGGGTGCGGGTCGGCTCGGCGATCACGGTGGCGCCGGCGTCGGCCAGCTTCCGCGTGGTCTCGGCCGAGTCGTCCACCTCCAGCGCGACCCGGTACTTCCCGGCGACCCGGCGGCCGACCTCGACCTCGTCGATGAAGTCGGCCTGACCCGGGTCCGCGATCTCCAGCGTCGCCCGCTCGACCTCGAGGATCATCACCCGCCCGTTCTCGGACGAGTACGACGCCCGCTCGGGCAATCCGAGCACGTCGCGGTAGAACGTCACCGCCTCGTCGTAGTCGTCCGCCGTCACGACCAACCGCAGTTCCTTGACCGTCATGCCCTCAGTATCAGTCCTCCTCCTGCCAGACCAGGCTGATGTTCGCCTCCTCGAACCGCCATCCTTCGGGGGTCCGGACGGCCGTGTACTTGAGCCGCAACCCGGTCCGCTTGTGGGGTGCCTGGCCCTGTCGGTAGAAGGTCACCAGCTGATTCGCGGAGGCGTCCGCCCGATCGCCATCGACGCTGACCAGCACGTCACCGTGCACGTGCTGAGCCAGCTCGTCGCCGGTCGTCGCCTGGACGAACGCGATCGTGTTGTCGACCCCGTGAATCTCACCTCCGCGAGGAGACCGGACCACCACATCCTTTGCGTAGACCTGCCGGAGCCCGTCCGGCGTCCCCTCGTCCAGCACCCAGGCCAGCCGCGCAAACAACTCCGCAACCTCCAGCCGATCAGCGATCTCACTCATGATCCGCTCTCTTTCGTTGGTATGGCCAACATTGACATCACCAACTATAGGCACAACTTGTTGGCCCAGCCAACAATTAGAGCCGTGACACCTGGTAGTGCGTGATCAGCCAGGCGTCGCCCGCCCGGCGGACGATCACGCTGAGGTAGACGGACAGGGTGGGTCGATCGGTGAACGAGAAGTCGACACTGAGGTACCCGAGGACGAGATCGTCCGCGAGCCGTCGCGTCTCCAGGATCTTGTACGACGCCCGCAGTCCACGCGGCTGCGAGTCGTAGTACTCCGCCACGTCGTCCGGCCCCACGCCGTACAGATGCAGGCCCTGGAAGATCGCATCGTCGGTGAAGAGCGACGCCACCCGCTTCGGTTCGTGCTCGTCGACGCCGGCCTTCCACTGGTCGAGCACCTCGCGAAGGATGCCGATTTCAGTCATGAGAGTCTCCTTGGGTCGAGAGGTGGGGGTCAGTGGCCCGCGCGCTGACCGCCGTCGACGTGGAGGATCTCGCCGGTGACGAACGCGGCGCCCTCCAGGTACACGACCGCGTCGACGATCTCATCGATCTCGCCGAGCCGGCCGACCGGGTGCAAGGCGGCCAGGAACTCGTGGGTTTCCTCCGGGTGCATCGGCGTACGGATGACGCCGGGGGCGACGGCGTTGACCCGGATGCCGCGGGCGGCGTACTCGGTGGCCAGCGACAAGGTGGCGGAATTCAGCCCGCCCTTGGACAGGGATGCCAGCACCGACGGCACGTTGCTGTTCGCGTGATCGGCGAGGGTGGTGGTGATGCTGACGACGTGGCCGGTGCCTTGGGCAACCATTGCCGCGACGGCCCGCTGGGTGATCTCGAAGAACCCGCGGACGTTGACGCCGCTGACGACGTCGTAGTCCTCGGCGGTGTACTCGGTGAACGGCTTGGCGACGAAGACGCCGGCGTTGTTGACCAACGTGTCGATCCGGCCGAACGCGTCCACGGCGGTCTCCACGATCCTGGTGCCGACGCCCGGTGTCGCGATGTCACCCGCGACGGTCAGGACCAGCGGGTCGTCGGACGGCTCGATGGTGCGGGAGTTGGCGACGACGGCGTACCCGAGCTTCCGGTACGCCTGGACGAGTGCCGCGCCGATGCCCTGGGAGGCGCCGGTGATGACGGCGACTTTCTGCTGGGTCATGGTTCTCTCTCTTTCTCGAAGGAAGCTGTCTCGGAGGAAGCTGTACTTCGATCGTTGTCGAACCATTGACCGTTTTCCACGACCGGTTTGCTCCCAGCTGAGAGGCCCTGGCTACTACGATCAGCGGGTGGAACTGCGGCAGTTGCGGTACTTCGTCGCCGTGGCCGAGGAGCTGAACTTCGGCCGCGCCGCGGCCCGCCTGCACATCGCCGGCCCGTCGCTGTCACAGCAGATCAAGTCGCTGGAGCGGGATCTCGGCGTCCGGTTGTTCGACCGCGACCGCCGTACCGTCACGCTGACAGCGCACGGCGAGTCGCTGCTGCCGCAGACCCGGGCGTTGCTCGAGCAGGCTGACGAGTTACGTCGTACTGCGGCCGGCTTCGCCGCGACCGAACCGGTCCGGCTCGGTTACGTGAGCTGGCGACCGCCCGATCTGGTCGAGCGGACATCCGGGGTTGCGCAACTGCTCGTCGACGCGTGGGTGATGCCGTCGCACACGCAGGCGGGCCGGGTCGCGGACGGCAGTGTCGATCTCGCGATCTGCTGGGTGCGCGCGACCGATCTGGCGGAGCAGGAGCTGGCGGGCCGGCTGATCGGGGCGGACCGGTTGGCCGCGATCTCGTGGGGTCGCGACGAGTCCGCCGTACGCGCGAAAGACGCCGCGGTGCTGGTGGATGCCGACACCGCGACCTGGGCGTCGTGGAACATCTACGCGGTCGAGTTCGCCCGCGAGACCGGTGCTGAGATCGTCCGGATCGACGACCACGGGATCACCGGCCCGGCCTTCTTCGAGCATGTACGGCGGTTGCGCCGGCCTGTGGTCAGCTCACCCAAGCGTGACGACACCCCGCTGCCGCCCGACCTGGTTCGCCGCCCGGTGGTCGAGCCGGTCCCGATCTGGACCTGGGCTCTGGTGTCGCGCCGGGATGAGCCGAGTCGCGCTGTACAGGCTGCCATCGAGGCCCTGACCCGGGACGTCATCGTCGACCTCGACTTGTCGACATCCTGGCTTCCGGCCGACGACCCGTTCCGTCAGGCTTGAGTGACGGCCGCGGTCGTCAGGCGGTAGCCGGTGTTGGCGGAGAACTCGGCGGACAGTGCGAAGCGGTCGCCGCGGACCAGGGTGTGACGCCATTCGACCGGGCGGTTCTGTGAGGTGCCCTGGCGGTTGATGGAGAACGCGGCGGCATCCGGCGGACAGCGCAGGAGCGCGCGCTCGACCGGTGTGGGTACGACGGCCCGGATGTCCTCACGCCCGTGGTCGAGGCGGAGTCCGGCGCGGGCGGCCAGCTCGTTGTAGAGGCTGGTGTGGGTGAAGTCGGCGTCGAGGAGTGGTTCCGCGAGTGAGGCGGGCAGCCAGACGCGATCGAGCGCCAGCGGTTCGTCGCCGGCGAAGCGGAGGCGCTCGAGGTACAGCAGTGGGATGGACTCTTCCAGGTCGAGGCGGGCCGCGATGACTCCGTCGGCCCGGACATCCAGCGTCCGTACGACGCTGTGCTGGGTCAGACCGGAGGCCTCGACCGAGGAGAACAAGCTGTAGAGCGCACCCATCGGCTGCCGGATCTCCGGCGCGGTCGCGACGCGCGGCTGGCGGCCGCGTTCGGCGACGATCAGGCCGTCCGCGCGCAGTTTGGTGAGCGCCTGCCGGACCGTGTGCCGGCTGACCTGGTAGTCCTCGACCAGCGCGAGCTCGCCGGGGAAGACGTCGTCGAACTCCCCGGCCCGCAGTCGGCGGACCAGGTCCTGCTGCAACTGCTTCCAGAGCGGCTGGCCGCCGGAGCGGTCGAGCCTGCGCTCGGTCATCTGGGTCCTGCCTCCGTGGGGTGCCGGGCATGCGGGCGGCCTTGGCTTGCCAAATGTCCGGTCATCTCCTAGCTTAAATGTGCGTACATTTTCTTGCCAGGGGAGGACCGGGGCCGATGGTGCAGGTCGAGGTTAGGCCACCAGTCACCGTTCCCCGCGCCCATGGTCTGACCGCCAAGGCTCCAGGTCTGCTCGTCGTCCTGGCCTTGGCTGCTGTTGCGGTCCCGCTCGGGCGGTTGGTGCCGGTCGTCGGCGGACCCGTGTTCGGGATCGTGCTGGGTGTGCTGGCGGGCGTCGCCGTACCCGCGTTGCGCTCCGAGCGCTGCCGGCCCGGGTACACCTTCGCGTCGAAGACCTTGCTCCAGCTGTCGATCGTCGTACTGGGAACCGGTCTGTCGCTGCAGCAGGTCGTCCGCGTCGGCGGCTCGTCGCTGCCGGTGATGCTCGGCACGCTGGCGATCGCACTGGGCGGAGCCTGGCTGTTCGGGCGGCTGCTCGGTGTCCGCGGCGACACTCAGACCTTGATCGGCGTCGGTACGGCGATCTGCGGCGCGTCCGCGATCGCGGCGACGACAGCGGCGATCAACCCCAAGCGCTCATCGGTCGCCTACGCGCTGGCGACGATCTTCACCTTCAACGTGGTGGCCGTGCTCGCGTTCCCGCCGCTCGGGCATCTGCTGGGGCTCAGCCCGGAGGCCTTCGGACTGTGGGCGGGTACGGCGATCAACGACACGTCGTCGGTGGTCGCCGCCGGGTACGCGTACAGCCAGGAGGCCGGCGATCAGGCCCTGGTCGTCAAGCTGACGCGATCGCTGATGTTGGTCCCGATCGTCATCGGCCTCGTCGTACTCAAGTCGCGTCGCGAAGCCCGGACGCCCGCCGCCCGGCTGCCTTGGCGGAAACTTGTTCCGCTCTTCCTGATCGGTTTCCTCGCCGCGGCCGGCCTGCGTACGGCCGGTCTGGTGCCTATGAGCTGGCTGTCCACCTTGAGCTTGATCGGAACGTTCCTGATCACGGCTGCCTTGGTTGCGATCGGGCTGTCGCTGCGGCCGAGGGAGCTGCGCGACACAGGACCCAGGCCGCTCCTCCTCGGAGCGATCCTGTGGGTCCTGGTCGCGGCAGGCAGTCTTGCGATTCAGTCCTTCTCGTAGGCGGCCTGGCGGGTCTGGATCGCCTGGATCCGCGGCACGTCGAACTTCGAGCTCCGGTCGAGCCGGTAGATGCCGTTCTCTTCCTGGAAGACGTCGGTGAGCTGCGTGTAGCAGTAGCCGAACATCAACGGGTTGTCGAGCAGTACGTCGACCAGTCCGGCGAACCGGGCGTAGAACGCCTCCTCGTCCGCCACCCGCTGGCCGTAACCCCACGACTCGTTCGTGTTGCCCGCGGCACCGGCGGCCGCCGCCTCGGCGTTCCACCAGATGCCGCCGAACTCACTACAGAAGTACGGCTGACCGGCGTACGGCTGGGAGATCGGCTTGCCGTCGTGCCCGCCGACGTTCCCGTACGGCTTGCCGTCCGCGAGGCCGGCCATCTGCTCGGCGAACTTGTCCGGGTCCTGCTCGTAGTTGTGCGAGTCCCAGACGTCCGTCTCCGGCACGCGATGGGAGTAGCCGGACGCGTCCAGCACCGGGCGGGTGGTGTCCGCTGCCTTCGTCGCCAACCACATTGCCCGGGTGACGTCGTCCAGCTGGGTGATCCGGTCGTGCAGGAGCTGGTGCGTCTCGTTCAGCGGGCACCAGCCGATGATGCTCGGGTGGCTGTAGTCGCGCTCGACCGCCTCCAGCCACTGGGTGACGAAGTTCGCCGTCGGCTGCTGGTTGTCGTTGCCGGTGTCGCCGACCCCCGAACCCCAGTCGCCGAACTCGCCCCAGACCAGGTACCCGAGCCGGTCCGCGTGGTACAGGAACCGCTCCTCGAACACCTTCTGGTGCAGCCGCGCGCCATTGAAGCCGGCCGCGACGCTCAGCTCGATGTCCGCGACCAGCGCCTCCTCGGACGGCGCCGTCATCAGGCTCTCCGGCCAGTAGCCCTGGTCCAGCACCAGCCGCTGGAACACGTGCTTGCCGTTGATCAGGATCGCCTGACCGTTGATCGACACCGACCGCAGTCCGGCGTAGCTGTCCACGCCGTCCACGACGTTGCCGTCGGCATCGATCAGCTCGAGGCGTACGTCGTACAGGTGCGGATCGGTGGTGTCCCACAGACGGACCCGGTCGGCCGGGACCTCGAGGGTGAGACGCGGCGCCAGGTCGAGGTCGGCGCGGACCTCCTTGGTGGCGACCTCGCCGTCGGCGTCCTTCAGGATCGCGCGGACCGTCCAGCCTGGCCTGTTGGCCGAAACCGGTACCTCGACGTGGAAGCTGGAGCCGGCGACGTCCGGGGTGATCCGCGGGCGGTCGAGGTGGGTCGTCGGCACCGCCTCCAGCCAGACCGTCTGCCAGATGCCGGTGGTCCGGAGGTAGAGGCAGCCGTGGTTGAAGTACGTCGTCGTCTGCTTGCCGCGGGCCTGCACGCCGTGCCGGGTGTCGCGGGCGCGGACCACGATCAGCGCCTCCTCACCCGGCTTCGCGACCTGGCTCAGGTTGGCGCTGAACGGCGTGAACCCGCCGCGGTGGCGAACCACCTCGACGCCGTTGACCCAGACGGTCGCGTCCTGGTCGACGGCCTGGAAGTGCAGCACCGCATCCTTGCCCGACCAGTCGGCCGGGATCGTGACGGTCGTCCGGTACCAGACCGCTTCGAGGAAGTCGACGTTCTCGATCCCGGACAGCTTGGTCTCAGGCGCGAACGGTACGACGATCCGCTGCAGCAACTCGCGGTCCCGGACCCCACGCTCGAGACCGGAGTCGGACCGATCGATCTCGAACTGCCACTCGCCGTTCAGGTTCAGCCAGTCCGGCCGGACGAACTGCGGGCGCGGGTGTTCAGGGCGGGGTTGGGTCATCGAGGACTCCCGTGAGGATGGAGAGGAGTGGGCGGTCCACCCGACACTACAACGTTGGAATAACCCCAGCAATAGCCCTACCCACGAACAAAAGCCCCTCGCAGTCGGCTCCCGCTCGCTACCGCTCGCCCGCCGCCCGGCGGAGGTCAAGAATCTGTTGCTCGTCCTCGGGCGGGTTGCGTTGGCGCTGAGAGGCCGGTTGCCTCGAAAAGGCGGTCTCGACCGGTACAAGAGATCTCGAGAGTTCCGATCAATTGGGACTGCAGCCAAAACTCTGGGCTACACGCTGAACCGTCAGGCCTGGTAGTCGATCATCGTCGTCGTGGTTCACCAAATCATCTCCAGAGCTCTCTCAGTGATCGGTGTCCAGGTCCTCGCTTGAACAAGCTATGCGTTGTAACTGCAGGGCACGGTTGCGGGTCGCTGGGGGTGTGTCAGGCTGGGGCTGTTCGAGGTGGGAGGTTGAGCGGTGGGGACGGAGCGGGTTGCGGCGGTTCGGCGGGTGCGGTTGTGGGTGCCGGACGGGGAGTTGGCGGGGCTCTACGCACGCATCCGTGAGAGTGGGCAGGGTGGGGCTGGGGTTGTGGCGGGGGAGTTCGTCGATGACTTGGTGGACTACTGGGTCGATCGGTATGACTGGCGCATCCACGAAGACCGGCTGAATGCCTTCGAGCACTTTGCTACTGAGGTTGGTGGGGAGCTCGTTCATTTCATGCACTCGCGGGCGGCCGAGCCGGAGGCGTCGGCTGTTTTGTTGACGCATGGTTGGCCGAGTGGGGTGATGGATGTTGTCGAGGCGGCCGGGGCGATGCGGTCTTCCCATCACTTGGTGATTCCTTCGATTGCGTGGGGTGCGCTCGGAGATTCCGCCGGGTGGGATGAGTTGATGCGGCGGCTTGGGTACGACGAGTACGTGGTTCGCGACGATCGGGGTGACGTGCCGCCGGCGAGTGGGGCGGTGACGACGGAGCGGAGGGGATTGAGTCCGGAGGAGCTTGGCGAGGTCCGGTGGTTCAACGGGAATCTCACTGCGTCGAGTGATGAGCAGCGGGTTCGGGCGCTGGTGTTGAGTGCGGCGATGCTTGCGCAGCACGGTGATCGGGACGCGGTGCTGACTGGTGTGATGCTGGCTTGGTTCGCGCCGCGGTTACACGCCGAGTAGGCGGGCGCCGTTGTGCCGGCAGACTGCGCGGAGCCAGTCGTCGCCCAGGTCCAACGACTCCAGGGATGACAGTTGTACGGCGTAGTCGTAAGGGATGTTGGGGAAGTCGGAGCCGAGCACGATGCGGTCCTGCAGGTCTCCGAGGCGTGAGGTCAGCTCGCGGGGGAACGGCATCAGGGATTCGGTGAAAGGCGTCAGGGCCATCGTCGTGTCCAGATGGACGTTCGGGTACGACGTCAACGCGAGGTGCTCGGCGTACTCGGGCATGCCCAGGTGGGCGATGACCGCGGTCAGTTGAGGGTGCTTGCGTAGTACGTCGCCGAACGGGCCGGGGCCGGTGTGGCGGCCGGGGATCGGGCCGGAGCCGCAGTGGACCACCACTGGTACGGCGGCCTCGGCCAATTGGCCCCAGACGTCGTCGAGATCGGTGTCGCGTGGGTCGTAGTCACCGACCTGCACGTGGACCTTGAAGATCTGGGTGCCCTTCTCCAGCGCATCCCGGACATAATCCCCAGCTCCCGGCTCCGGGTAGAACGTCCCGCTCGGTACACATCCAGCGTTCGCCGAGGCGAAGTCGCGGGCCCACTCGTTGAGCCCGGCCGCCATCCCGGGCTTGTGCGGATAGACCAGTGCCGGAAACGCGCGAACTCCCAACGCGTCCAGCGTTTTCAGCCGTTCCTCGGCCGACGTCCGGTAGTTGATCGGCCACGCGGTCCCGTAGTGCTCGGACGCCTGGTCGAAGTACGTCCAGACCGCGTTCATCACCGGGTCGGGCAGGAAGTGAACATGCACGTCCACCAGACCGTCCAGCCCTAGCCGCTGCCACCACGCCGGCACATCCTCGTCACGCACGGGGCCAAGCCTAGACACGCGATGCGGTTGCGCATCTGCTCCCTAACGGATCATTATGCATTTTGGGCGTTAGAGAGAGGTGGAGGCATGGACTACCGGCCCGAGCTCATCGGCGGACACCTGGCTCTCGATCTGGTCAACACCGTGACTTGGCGGCTGGACGATCGACGGCGGTTGGATCGGCTCGCGGACCCGGCCAACCTGCGGCTGTGGCTGAAGGCCACCGGGCTGGAGTCTTCGGATCGAGTCACGGCCGGTCGGTCCGCGGTGACGGTGCGGGAAGGGCTCGTGCAGTGCCGTGAGACTGCTTATGCCGTGCTGCATCCGCTCGCGGTCGGTGCAGAGCCTGGCGCTGCGGATCTCGCCGTACTGCGCGAGTTGTTCGAGGACGCCGTACGGACGGCCTCACTGGTCAGCACGCGACCGTTGAGTTGGCGCGCCGAGACCGTCGTCGACCGGGTGCGGTTGGCTGTCTGGCGGTTGTTCGAGGACGAGGACCTGAACCGGCTGCGGCAGTGCGACGACGACGGCGGTTGCGGCTGGTTGTTCCTGGATCGCAGCAAGAACGGGTCGCGCCGATGGTGCAGTTCGGCGGATTGCGGCAATCGGGCCCGGGCTCGTAGGCACTATCAGCGTCGTCGGGCCGGGGCGTCGGCATGATGGGGATCCACCGGGCCGGCATCGCAGCCGGAATCCGGCTCGGGCTCGGACCGGCCGTTGCGGCTTTCGTCCTGGCGCTGAGCTTCGGTGCCGAGGCGGAGGCTCGGGGGTGGGGGCTCGGCCTCCCGGTGCTGTTCTCGGCCTTGGCCTTCTCCGGCTCGGCGCAGTTCACCTTGCTGACGGCGCTGTCAGGCGGGACGGTGGCGGCCGCGATCGCCTCGGCGGCGCTGATCAACGGGCGCTATCTCGTGATGAGTGTCGCGCTGAACGAGAGCCTGCGCGGAAGCCGGCTGTCCCGGGCGCTGCAGGCGCAGGCGTTGGTGGACGCTTCCTTCGTCTTTGCCCATCGCAACGATGGTCGGTACGACGTGTCCCGCCTGATCGGCGCCAGCCTGCCGCAGTGGGTCCTGTGGGTGCTCGGGACCGCGGTCGGAGTGCTGGTTGCGCCATCACCCGATCTGATGCACCGGCTGGGGCTGGATGTCGTGTTCCCGGCGTTCTTCCTGGTACTCGCGCTGGAAGAGGTAAAGCGCTCCCGTCGCGCGCTCGCCGCATCCCTGCTCGGAGCCGCCGTCGCGGCCGGCCTGCTGCTGGTGACCGACCCCGGCTATGCGCTGCTCGGAGCCACGGCCGCCGCACTGATCGGCCTGCTTCCGGAACGCGGATCCGATCCCGACCTCGAGCGTGCGAAGGCCAGAAAGGAGACGTCATGAGGTTGTGGCTGGCAGCCCTGGCCGTCACGGTCGTCAACTGGCTCATGAAGGCCGGCGGCCCGTTGCTGATGGGTGAACGAAGGCTGCCGCCGGCAGCAGTACGGGTCGTGAGCCTGATCGCTCCGGTACTGCTGGCTGGGCTCATCGTCACCGAACTCGGCGGCAAGCGGCTGGACTGGACGCAGCTCGCCGGAGTCGGTGTCGCCGGGCTCCTCTCGGTCCTGAGAGTTCCACTCCTGCTGGCGGTCTCCGCGGGCATCGCCCTCACCGCTGGGGTCCGGCTACTGATCGGCTGACGACCTGCGCGGTCGTGTGCCGAGCTTTTCAACAGCTACGTAACTACGTACTATCCACAGTGTGGAAGACCCTGTGGATAACCGGCTCGCAGAGCTGGAACGGCGCATTGCCGCACTGGAATCCACAGCCGCTGGGGACACGGGGTCGAGGCGGCGCCCGGCGAGAGGGCGGGCAGGAGACGGGCAGGCTGAAGCGGCTCGGGCGCTTACGGCGCTTCGGGCGCGACGCGACTGGTCAACGGTCGCGCCGGCACTCGCGGCGCTGGGCAGCCCGATCCGCCTCACGCTGCTCCGCGAGATCGTCCGCGGTCACGCGACCGTCAACTCGCTGAGTCAGGTGGAGGGCCTCGGCACGAGCGGGCAGATCTACCACCACCTCCGCCAACTCACCGCCGAGGGCTGGCTCCACACCCCCACCCGCGGCACCTTCGCCATCCCGCCCACCCGCGCCACCGCCCTCAACACAATCCTGCGCGCCTTGGACTCCCTGCGGGACCCTAGCGAGACTGGTCCGCGAGCCAGAGGTTGATCAGGCCCTTGAAGTGGGCGAAGAACTGGTCGTGTTCGTTGTCGGGGTAGGTCGAGGTGACCGTTTCCTTGAGGAGGCGGTCGAAGTCGGGGCCGGCGAACCAGTCGCGGACGCGGGCGTCGAAGTCACCCAGGTGCTCGGCGCACCACTCGTGGTACTTGGCCGTTTCGAAGTGTTCGTCGGCCAGCGCCAGGTAGGCCTCGAGTTTGGCGTCGTAGTCGAGGGACTCGTCGTCGGCGATGTCGAAGTACCGCTCGGTGCGCAGGTCGACGCTGCTGCGCCGGCCGGTCGCCAGCGAGAAGACCGACCACTTGACCAGCGCGCTGATCGCCCAGGGGAAGTAGTAGTGCAGTGAGGTCACCGCGACGTCCGGGCAGGCGTTGGCGTAGTCGATCGGGTGGACCGAGTCGCCCGCGACCAGCATCTCGCAGGAGTTGAACTCCCAGCCGAAGAACGCGTTCACGATCCGGCTGATCGCCACCGTCTGGTGCCCGGCGGACGGGCTGAGGAAGTCGTGGGAGACGGCGTACCGGTTGTGCATCGGCTCGTCCGGGCGGAAGTCCATCACCATCGTCTCGGCGCCGATCGACAGGGCCCTGGCGAACTTGTCGTAGTCGATCGTCGCCTGCAGGTGCATCAGCATCTCGCCGGACTGGTCGTAGGCCTTGTGCAGGTCGACCTTGGTGTTGATCCGCGAGACGCCGCGCCAGCCGCCGCCGTCGAACGGCTTCATGTACAGCGGGTAGCCGAGGTCCTCGGCGATCGCGTCCAGGTCGAAGCCCTTGTTGTACTTCGCCGACGTGTAGGCCCAGCGCACGTTGTCGACCGGGTTCTTGTACGGCACCAGCACGGTCTTCGGGATCTTCAGGCCGAGCCGGAGCATCGCGCAGTACGCGCTGTGCTTCTCCATCGACTGGAAGGTGAACGGCGAGTTCAGCAGGTAGGTGCCGTTCATCAGCGCGGCCTTCTTCAGCCACTCGCGCGGGTGGTAGTACCAGTACGCCAGCCGGTCGATCACCAGCCCGACCCGGACCGGGTCGGTCAGGTCGAACGGCTCGATGGTCAGCCGCCGGGACCCGAACTCGTGCTCGGTCCCGTTCAGCGCCACCGGCCCGACCCGCTGCAGCAGCGCCTCGAACGCCCGCGGCCAGTCCTCCTCGGCCCCGAGCAACAACCCGATCAAGTGCCGCGAGCGGTCAGCCATGAATGCTCCTAAGGTCGGTGCGGGGACGTGGTCAGCAGAATCGAGGTAAGTGGTGGGCGAGCTGTTTCCGCCACCAGGGCCAGTCGTGCGCTACGTCGTACCCCCACAGGTCGAACTCATGCGGGATGCCTTTGTCCGCGAGTACGGCGGCAGTGGCGCGAGCGGACGGCAACGAGCCGGTCGGGTTGGTCTCCCAGTCGCCCTGACCGACCGTGAGCACGATGAAGATCCGCTCGCGCAGCCAGTCCAGGTGGTCGCCGTCCAGGTTGCGCAGGTAGTCGGCCGGGTTGTTGAAGTACGTCGCGTCGCCGCGCTCACCCCAGGCGTGCCAGCTGGCCGCGTCGTAGTTGCCGGACTGGCAGATCGCGATCGGGAACAGGTCGGTCCGTTTGAACGCGAAGTTGAGCGCGTGGAAGGCGCCCAGGCTGCAGCCGGTGGTGATGATGTCGGCCACGCCGGGCGAGTCCGAGCCGATCACCGGGACCACCTGGTTGACGATCCACGACTCGTACAGTCCGTGCCGGCGGGCCCGGTCCTCGAGCTGGATACTCCGGTCGGACCAGCTGACGTGGTCGTAGGAGTCCACGCAGTACAACTTCACCCGGCCGGCCTCGATCAGGTCCGCGACGGCCTCGACCATGCCGTTGTTCTCGTAGTCCCAGGCGCGGCCCTGCTCGCTCGGGAACACCAGCACCGGTCGGCCGTAGTGGCCGTAGCGGATCAGCGTGCCGGGACGGTCAAGCCCCGGTGCCTCCAGCTCGACCTGTTCCCGCTCCATCAGCCTCACCCCAGGCTCGTCGCAGTAGATCCGTCAGATCAGGATCCAGCACATCACGCCATGCTGTGAAGTTGTGCATGTCCGGCGTTTCGCCGAACTCGACCCGGAGCCCGAGCTCGGCCAGTTTCGCCGCCATCACCCGGTTGTTGTGCACGTTCTCCTCCGGCGTCCCGGCGGTCATCCCGACCACCGGCCTACTCGGGGCCGTGGTTGCCGTCAGCACCTGCTTCACGAAGGCGGTGACCTGGGCGTAGTACTCGAACTTGGACTCCTGCGGGTCCGTCTCCGGCGTGAAGAACGACCCCGACTGGAGGAACAGCCCGTCGAACGTGCCGGGATGGTGCCATTCGGCATGCAGCGCCGCCAGCGCACCTAGGCTCGCGCCCATCATCACCGGACGACGACTCCGGTACTGCGCCTTGATCGCGGGCAGCACGTACTGCGTCAGGGCCTCGGCGTACTGCGGATTGGCGGCGTACCAGAGGTTGCGGGAGGTCGGCCGGACCAGGGCGAGGCGAAACGGCGGAAGGGTCGAGTCGGCGACCATCGCGCCGGCGTAGTGCGTCAGGCCGGCGTACGAGGCGAACTCGGGGCCGTCGTGGGCGAGGACCAGCGGCAGCTCGAACGTCGGCGCGATGCCTTCCGGCGCCCAGACCTGCACGTCGACCGGGCCGACCGGGGAGTCGACGGTGAGCGGTGTGAGCGTGGCGGGGATCGCGGCGACCGCGATCCAGGCGGGCTCGACGTACCCGGGGAGCGGGAGCCAGGAGTGCTCCCCGAAGGCGCCGCCGACGACCCGAGGGTTGGTCGGATCGGTCCGCGTGCCCAGATCCGCGATGTCGAACAGGTACTCCATCCGGTGCACGGACGGCCGCGGCAACCGCAGTTCCCAGCCGTAGTCGACCGGTTTGAACTCCAGCAGTTCGGCCGCGAGACCCAGTTCCTGCCACAGCTTGACGCCCGTGAACGCATGCGAAGGGTCGCCGAGGCGGAACACCACCTCGGCCCCTTCGACCGCACTCAGCACACCAGGCATCCCATCAAGGTACAGCCGGAAAGACTGACAAACCCTGTCAGTGATCGCTGTCTATCGTTGGACCGTGGTCGATCTCACGGACATCCGGGCAATCACGGCAGACCTGCCGCGCAGCTACGAGGCGCTGGTCCGGGACAGCATCAAGTTCCGGGTCGGGCAGATCGTGTACCTGGCGGTGGCGCCGGACGAGCAGACGATCGGGATCGGGTTCCCGCGCGAGGAGCGCGAGGCGGCGCTGGCGGCCGAGCCGGACAAGTTCTTCCGCCCACGCCCCTCCGACGAGCGCTTCCGCTGGATCCAGGTGCGGCTGGGCGCGCTCGAGTACGACGAACTGCGCGAGCTGATCCTGGACGCCTGGTCGATGTGTGTCCCGAAGAAGGTCCGGAGAGGAGTACTTCGGCGAGTAGATGGTTGGGGCCGACGGCAACCATCTCATCCTCAGGTAGTACCCCAGAACTCGGACTCTGGTTGCTCGCCTAGGAACTCACCTGCCGTCAGCCTGTTCCGTGGCGGTGCGCTGCGCGACAAGAACCAGTGAGGGAACCCCGGCCACACTCTTGGGAAGCCGCAGCTCAGCCACCGGATCGAGGCCCGCCGCAGCCAGATGGGCCCAGAGATCGTCGGGCTGCCAGAGGTGAGTGGTCCACGCAACCGGGACCGCGCCGTAGGCCTCGGTCCGCTCGATGTCACCGTCACCCATGTGAGTTGCGATGATGACGTGCCCGCCCGGAACCAAGGCTCGGGCGAAGGACTTCAGGACCAGGGGAAGAATGTGCCGGGGCAGGTTGAACAGCGACCACCACCCGAGAATCCCGCCGAGCGACGAGTCCGCCAGGTCCAGCTCGGTTGCCGAGGCAACGGCGAACCGCTGGTCGGGGTGGAGCCGCCGGGCGTGGTCGATCATCCGGGCCGACAGGTCGACCCCGGAGACATCGAGACCGCGCTCCGCCAAGTAGGCGGTCACCGATCCGGGACCGCATCCGACGTCGAGAACCGGGCCAAGACCGTGCACCGCGGCTGCGAAGCCGTCGATCGCCGTCCGCAGCCAGGGGTACGTCGTGATGTCACCGAGGTTCATCTCGACGTAGTTGTCGGCGACGCGGTCGTAGGAGGTCCGGACCAGGTCGAGATCGGCAGGTTGCTCGATGCGGGAAGCGTTCATGGTGCCGGATGTTAGTTGCCACTCCAGGGCCTAGCGGATGCACTGGGGAAGCTCAGGAGTCCCAGCGGACGTCGGCTTCGCCGGGGCGGACCACGCCGGCCTCGTAGGCGACCACTACTGCTTGGACCCGGCTGGAGAGGCCCAGCTTGGACAGGACGCTGCTGACGTGGGTCTTGACCGTCGTCTCGCTGACGAACAGTTTGGTGGCCAGATCGCGGTTCGACAGGCCGCGGGCCATCCACACCAGGATCTCCCGTTCGCGTTCACTCAACTGGCTGAGCAGTCCGACCCAGCGGCCGTCCGGCTGGGCCGGCGCGGGCTCCGTCGTACCGCTGCCGACCTGGCGCTCGAGCTCCATGCACCGCTCCAGCAGCACCCGCGTCGAGGCCGGGTCGACCAGCGAGTCGCCCCGGTAGACCGCGCGTACCGCAGACACCAGCAGATCCGGGTCGGTGTCCTTCAGCAGGAACCCGGACGCCCCGGCCCGGACCGCGCTCAGAACATAGGCCTCGTCGTCGAACGTCGTCAGCACCAGTACGGCGGGACGCGAACGCCCGGCCGCCTTGTTCGCCGCCGTGATCCGCTCGGTCGCGACCAGCCCGTCCATCACCGGCATCCGGATGTCCATCAGGACGACGTCCGGGTCGTACCGCTCGATCAGCCGGAGCGCCTCCTCGCCGTCACCGGCCTGGGCGATCGTGGTCAGATCCGGCTCGTGGTCGAGGATCATCGCCAGGCCCATCCGGATCACGCCCTGGTCGTCCGCGACCAGCACCCGGATCTGGTCGTCTACGTCTGCGGCGGCAGCCATGCCTGCACTCTCCATCCACCCAGGGGGCCGGCCGCGACAGCCAGCGTGCCGCCGACCGCCGTCGCCCGTTCCCGCATCCCGATCAGCCCGTTGCCGCGGCCGCTCTCGCTCCGCCGGGCGGCCTCCAGCACGTTCACCGGCGGCGGTCCGCCGCTGCCGTTGTCGTCGATGGTCAGGAGTTCGCCCTGCGGTCCACTCTGCCAGGTGACCTGAGCCGCGGTCGCCTTCGCGTGCACCATCACGTTGGTGAGCGCCTCCTGGATGATCCGTACGGCGGTCAGATCGGTGGCCGACGTCAGCTGCCGCTGCCGGGACGGCAGGTTCATGGTCACGTCGACGCCGACCGCCTTCAGCCGCTCGCCCATCCGCGCGACGTCGGACAGGTCGGGCACCGGCGCGGTCCCACCGCCCGAACCCGGCGAGGCCCCGGCGACCTCCGGCGAGGCCGTGTTGAGCACCTTGACCGTCTCCCGCATCGCGGTGAGGGCCTCCTTGCCGCTGGCAATGATCCAGCGGATCGCCTCGCGCAGTACCTCCGGACGCTGGTCGGCCACCCGGTCGGCGGCCTGGGCCCGGATCACGACCGCGCTGACGTGGTGGGAGATGACGTCGTGCAGGTCCCGGGCGATCCGGGTCCGCTCGGCGACCTTGGCCCGCTCGGCCTCGACCGCGCGCAGCCGGACCAGTTCCGCGTTCCGCTGCTCCAGCAGGGCGACGCTCTTCCGGCGCCGGCGGGCGTCCGCGCCGAGCAGCACCATGCCGCAGATCAGCGCCTCGGCGAACACGAACAGGGAGACGTCGATGTAGCTGTAGAGACTCGGTACGTCGCTGGGCAGGTTCTTGTACCGGTCGCCGTACAGGATCGCCCGGTTCGCGTTCCCGAGCACGATCGCGACCACGGTCGGCAGACCGATCATCAGTCCGGCCAGGCTGCCCATGGTGAAGAAGAGACAGGTGACGCGCCGCACGCCGCTCGATGCGGCCAGGTACCCGACCACGAGCAGCGGGACCAGGTGGATCTCGGACTGCAGCGCCGCGTCGCTGATCTCCGGCTGGCCGAAGATGGTCAGCCCGAGCTGGGCGGCGAGGCCGGTGCCGACCGCGGCGTACAGGAACGGGTAGAGGACCGAGACGACCACGAGCGTCGTGCGCGGGAACCGCCGTACGCAGGCGACCGTGGCGACCAGGAAGACACCGGTCACCACCGAGACGGTCGGGTTCTGCGGACGCAGGCCGCTGTCGTTGATCAGGCTCAGCGCCGTGAACCAGCCCACGCCGATGAGCGCCGCGAGCAGCAGATCCTGCTGCGCCTGCGGCAACCGACGCCAGTAGGTCCACACATCGCCCAGCGTAGTCAGGTGACGTTCGCCGAAGCTTCATCTGCCCGGATGGGCAGCCTCTCCAACTTTTGGAGGAGGCTTGGCGTCCGATTTGATACTCAGGGCCTACGTCCGGGTCCCGATACGGTCCCTGGGGCCGATGTGCCCGCCCGCCGTGATCCGAGAGGCTGTACCCCATGACGAACGACCAACCGCCGCGCCGCTCCAATTCGGTGCGGACGCAGTTGCTGTCCGTGACGGGCGTGGGGGTCGTGGTGCTGGCGGTGGGGTCACTGGTGCTCTGGCACGGGCAGGTCGGGGAGTTGTTCGGCCTGTCCGCCGACAAGGAGCCGGTCATCTCGAACCAGAACGCTCCCGCAGTCTCCGGTCCGCCGCCGGCAACTCTCCCGACGACGACCCCGAAACCGACCCGTCGGCCCACCACACCGCCCACGAAGAAGCCCACCAAGTCGCCGAAACCGACCAAGACTTCGACGCAGCCGTCGTACGGCGAGGAGAGCATCAACGGACTGTCGCCGACGCTGAAGTCGCGGCTGAAGAAGGCCATCGCAGGCGCGAAGGCCGACGGCATCACGATCCGGATCACCTCCGGCCGCCGCAGTGCGGCCAAGCAGCAGCGACTGCTGAACGACGCGATCAAGCAGTACGGCTCGTACAAGGCGGCGACCCGGTGGGTGCTGCCGCCCAAGTACTCCGCTCACGTGCAGGGCAAGGCCGTGGACATCGGTCCGGCGGCCGCCATGCAGTGGCTGAACCGGAACGGCTACCGCTACGGCATCTGCCGCCGCTACGACAACGAACCCTGGCACTTCGAAGCGCTGGTCACCCCCGGCAAGAAGTGCCCGCCGCGCGAACCGTACTCGCGGCCTGTGTCCGACTAGTCCGACTGACCCCGACGGGACGAATCAGGAGCCGATCATGACCATGACCTACGCACAGCCGATGCCGCGGCGCTACACCCGCTCGCGCCTCGCCGTACCCGCTCTGTGGCGGCAGGTGATCCGCGCCACCGGGAAGGGAGACGAAGCAGTCGTGACCGAGCCGGACCGGTCCGCGCACACGCAGCTGGAGATCTACGACGGCGTGCTGGCCGCGTTCGAGCGCCGCGACGAGGTGCTGAACGTGCTGTCGGCCGCGCCGGACCGCGAGACCGCCGTACGGCGTCTGCGTGAGCTGCTCGGGGCGAGTCAGCTGCAGGCGACGGCCCTCCTCGACCTCCCGTTGACGAGCGAGTCGCACGACCGGATCGCGCGCCGTGCGGCCGAACTGCGGGCAGCCCTGAATCGCTGATCCGGCCGTTCGACCATCCTCCTGGCCGTCCCCGCGGCTCGCGGCTGAGATGCGGGGCTTGACTGGCGTGGGGAGGATGGAGGGGTGATCACGATCGAGCAGGCCGGGCGACTACGCAAGGCCGGGGTGCTGTGGGTACCCGCGGCTGGGGATCGTTTCGTCGTACCGGACCGGGACATGGACGAGGACGTGTTCGTGGTGAGCGACATGACCGTCGAGGTGCACGACTACCAGGGCAGCAAGGTGATCGGCTTCAACGGCACCACCGAGTGGGCCCTGGACAGCATCGAGCAGCGTGAGGTGATCTGGCTCCCGCGCGAGGAACAGCTCCGCGCTCTCCTCGGCGAGCACTTCCGCACCCTCGAGGCAGTCCCCGACGGCTACCGGGTCGAGCTCACCGACAGCTCCCACACCGCCCCCGACGCCGAGCAGGCCTACGCCCAAGCCGCAATCCACCTCCTCGCCGCCTAGCCACTGCAAGGGCGCAGCCCACCAACCCGCCCCACCCTGTGGGTCAGCGGGGTGTCGTGGGGCGCCAGTACTGCTTCTTTTCTTTGTCTTTCACCGTGTAGCCGAGTTTCGTCACCTCGTCGCGGAGCTCGCGCAGGTCCGCCTTGCCCTTGTCGCCCTGGTCGAACGCCTTCGACCGCGCCTTCAGCAGCGCGTTGACGGTCGGCGGCAGTTCCGGCTCGTCCGCCACCCACCGGCGGAACCGATCGGCCTGCGGATCCCCACCCTCGGACCACGGATACCCGTGCTCACGGAAGGCCGCCGGGATCTGCCGGGCCTCGGACTTCAGCTGATCGTGTTTCTCCCGGGCCAACTCCCGCGACGTCGAGTCCTGCAGCACGATCTCCTTGCCGTCCAGGAACGCGACCGCCACCTTCTCCCGCGGCACCGTGACCGTCTTCTGGTTCTTCAGGAACTCCACCGACTGCCCGGTGATCGTCACCTTGAGCGTGTCCTCGAGCGCGATCGCCGCGAGCAGCACGCCGGCGAGGAGGCCGATCACGATGCAGATCACGCTCACCCACCACTCGTCCCAGCCCGCGATCAGCTTCAGCGGTCCCTGGAACGGCACCCAGTCCTTCGCGCTCGCCCAGTCCGCGATCCGCGGCAGGAAGAAGCCGAGCACCAGCCCGGCCAGCGGGAGCCCGCCGAACAGGACGACCTTGTCCGTGGTCGAGTGCCCGATCACGGTCCGCTTCGATGTCTGTGCCGTCGACCCCATGGCCTGAAGGTAGCGCGGCGGCAGGAAACTTTAGTATCGAATGACGACGACTGAAGGAGCCGGGTGACGGACGGGATCTGGTTGCGTTTCGTGAGTGGTCCGGACATCGACTCGGTCGGCACGATGCTGCGGTTCCGCTGATGCTGATCAACGCGCCCGCGGACCTCGACCCCGCCAGTCCGGAACCGATCGAGCTGGCACCCGCGCTGCTCGATCGCCTCGCCGTGGTCCGGTCAGACCTCCTCCGCTCCCTCGCGACCGGCCGGCCGGTGTACGGCGTGAACACCGGAATGGGCGCCCTGAGCAAGGTCCGGTTGACCGAAGACGAACAGAAGACGCACCAACGCAACCTCCTGCTCGGCCGAGCGGTCGGCGGACCACCGTGGCTGCCGGATGACGAGGCCCGGGCGGTCCTGATCGGCCGGCTGCGCACGTTCCTGACCGGTGACGCGGGTGTCTCCGTCGAGCTGATCCAGCAGTTGGTTGCCTTCATCAACAGCGGCGAGGTGCCCGAGATCCCCGCGGGCGGCGCCGGTTCGGCCGGCGAGATCATCCCGCTGGCCCACGCCTTCGGCCCGCTTGCGGCCGACCTCGGCCCCAAGGAAGGCATCGCGCTGCTCGCGGGCATTCCGGGCGCGACCGGGCGGGCAGCGCTCCACGCCGCGCGAGTCCGGCGCCTGGCAGATCGCCTGAGCGAGATCGCCGCCGGGGCGATCGCGGTGATCGGGGCGAACCGAGCGCCGTACCAGCCGCTCACCGCCCGGGGCGACGACGTGCTGGCGGCAGAGCTCGCCCGGCTCCGCGACCTGGCCGGTCCCGAACCCGATCCCCGGTCGCTCCAGGCACCCGTCTCGTTTCGCGTTGCCGGGCCGGTGCTCGCGCACGTCCGCCGTACCCTCGAGCAGTTGGATGCCGCGGTCGACCGGGCGTTCGCCGGTGTCACCGACTCACCGGCGTTCCTGGACGGCGAGTTCGTCGGCACCGCGGGCTTCCACGGGATCGATCTCGCCGCGCACTGCGATCACCTGACCGCGGCCCTCGCCCACGCGGCCGAGGTCTCGACCGCTCGCCTCCACCGCCTGCTCGACCCGGCAGTCACCGGCCTGCCCGCTCAACTCGCGCACGAGCCGGGCCCGCAAGCGGGCCTGGTCGCCGTCCACAAACGAGCCGTCGCCACCTGCCACGCCCTCCGGCGCCTGACGTTGCCATCAGCAACCAGTACGGCGGAGACCTCGAACGGACAGGAGGACGTGCAGAGCTTCTCCTGGGAGGCGGTCGGCGGACTCGCCGAAGCCATCCGCCTGACCCGCGAAGTCGCCGCGTGCGAACTCCTCGCCGTCCATCAGGCCTTCGCCCTGTCCAAGCGCCCGATCCCGCCCGGGCTGCGGGAGTTGCTGCACGCGGTCGCGGACGTCGTACCGCCGATCGACGCCGACCGGCCGTTCGGCCGGGACCTGACCAGCCTGCTGGATGCGGTCCTCTAGGCCACGTGAGTCGGAGGTTGATCGGAAAAGCCAGCGCGACACGCCGGTGGTCGAAAGTCGCAAGTAGCCTGCGGCGGTGTTGTGTCGTTGGCCTGGGTGCGGGCCTGTGGATCTGAACGAAGACCTGACCCTGGCGGGGTGTCTGGGGCTCAGTTGGATCCACTAGCCTGATTCGGGTTTCGGTCGGCGCAGATGGAGGAGTTCGTTGAAGCGGTTCGTGGTCCCGCCGACCTGGCCGTCGCCGCCCCGCCGTAGTTGGGTCCCGCCGAAGACCTGGCGTCCTGATCCGTCCTGGCCGCCGCCGCCGGAGGGCTGGCGGTTCTGGGTCGACGGCAAGGGCAACGCCGTCCGCGGCCCGGTCGGCCGGTACGGCGGCGCCTCCCGCAAGGCGATGTACGCCGGCATCGGTGGGATGGTGCTCCTGCTCGGGGTGAACTTCTGGGCCGTGTCCGCAATCGGTCTGTTCGGCGGCGACTCCGATGGCTCGCAGGCCGTCCATGTCGTCGACGACAGTTCACCGACGCCGTCGGAGACCGTCGTGCCGCCGAAGGCAACGCAGCCGACCTCGGCGCCGCCGCCGGTGCAGAAGACGACGGTGACGCCGACCCGGAAGCCGACGCCCAAGCCGACGAAGACGCGCACCACCGAGCGGGAGACCGAAGAGCGGTCCGAGTCGACGCCGTCCAGGACGCCGAAACCGACGAGGACGACCAGCCCGCCGCGACCCGGCACCACGACGCCGCCGACCCGCGAGGAACTGCTCCGGCAGTACTGCATCCAGCGGGGCTGGGATCCCGAGTGGTGCGACCCGGACAACTGGCCGCAGGACCCGGCCGACGATCCCCGGAACGAAGAACCCTGATCTGATCAGCCCGGTGGGGTTGACAGGGCGGAGCTCTGCCAGCATTCTTAACCACATGGTTTCAAAACCAAATGGTTACAGACGATGCCCGATCAACTGAGCGGCGTGTTCGCGGCGCTGGCCGATCCGACCCGGCGGGCGATCCTGCGGCAGTTGCGCGACGGTGACGCCACGGTCGCGCAGCTCGCGGCGCCGTACACGATGTCGCAGCCCGCGGTCTCCAAGCATCTGAAGGTGCTGGAGCAGGCCGGCCTGATCAGCCGGAGCCGGCGCGCGACCGCACGGCTGAGTCATCTCGAGGCGGAACCGCTGCGCGAGGCCGTCGGCTGGCTGATGGACTACCGCGCGTACTGGGCGGAGAGCTTCGACCGTCTCGACGAGTTGCTCGACGAACTGAAGGACGCGACATGACCGAGATGCAGGTGATCGCGGAGCCCGGCGTACCGCAGGTCATCATCACCCGGCGGTTCAAGGCGCCACGCGAGCTGCTGTTCCGTGCCTACACCGATCCGGCACTGGTCCCGCGGTGGCTCGGGCCGGCCGGGCTCACGCTGACCGTGAATCAGTTGGACCCGCGGCACGGCGGTCGCTGGCGCTGGACGCACTACGACGGCGACGGGAAGGGCTATGTCTTCCACGGCCTGTACCACGGGACGCCGTCGCCGGAGCGGATCGTGCAGACGTACGAGTTCGACCAGCAGCCGGGCGTCGTCTACCTGAACATCCTCACCTTCGACGAGGTCGACGGGGTGACCACCCTGCGGCAGAACACCGTCTTCCAGGCGGTCGAGGACCGCGACCTGTACGTCGAAGGCGGCATGGAGCGCGGTATCCGCGCCTCGATGCAGCAACTCGACGACCTCGTCACCGAACTGGCAAGGGAGACACCATCATGATGCTGACCGGAAAGAACGCGATCGTGTACGGCGCAGCCGGCCCGATCGGACGTGCCGTCGCCAAGGCCTTCGCGGCCGAGGGCGCGACGGTCCACCTGGCCGGACGAACGCAGAAGACCCTGGACGAGGTGGCGGACGAGATCCGCGCCGCCGGCGGCCAGGCCGAGACGGGCGTGGTGGACGCGCTCGACGAGAAGTCCGTGGACGACCACGCCGACGCGGTGGGCCGGATCGACATCTCGTTCAACCTCATCGGGCACACGCAGTTCTTCGGCACGCCTCTCGTGGAGATGTCACTCGCGGACGTCGAGTTGCCGGTGACAACAGCTGTGCGGACCTTCTATCTCACCTCCCGCGCGGCCGCACGGCGGATGATCCCGCAGAAGTCCGGTGTCATCCTCACCTTCGGCGGGTACGGCGACCCGATGGCCAACCTCGGTGGATTCCAGGTCGGTTTCGGTGCCGTCGAGGCCCTCCGCCGCAGCCTGGCTTGCGAACTCGGTCCGCACGGAATCCGGGTGCTGACGTTGCAGACGGCCGGTATCCCCGAGGCCAACCCGGACACCTACCCCGAAGACCTCCGCCGTACCTTGGCAGCGGAAACCGCCGCACGCACCATGCTCAAGCGAGCCGCCACGTTGTCCGACGTCGGAGCCGTCGCGGTCTTCGCCGCCTCGGACCGAGCGAAGGCCCTCACCGGTACCGCCCTCAACCTCACCGTCGGCGCCGTCGTCAACTGAGGAAGTCGATCGCCCGATCGTGCCCGGCCGCGACGGCGGCCTGGTAGATGGGCCAGGCGATCGCCAGGTCCTGCCAGGGAAGCCCGACAGGTGCGTAGACGGTGACCTGGTCAGGGGACTCCCGGCCTGTGCGTACGGCGGTCAGCACCTGAGTCAACGTGGCGTCGGCCGCGTCGGCACCAAGTCCGGCGTTGCCGAGAGCGCCCATGTGCACTGCCAGGCCGACGTTGTCGACCACGACCCGGGCCTCGAGCAACAGATCCGCGGCAAGCTCGATCTTCCCCGGCTCATCTGCGCCCAGGGTGGTGAACTGGTGGCCCGGCCTGGCATCCACCGCCGAGAGCAGCGGTTCCCGGGACCAAGTGGCCAGTACGACGATGTCCGCACGCGCCGCCACCTCCTGGGGAGTGGTCACGGTGTTGCCCGGAATCCGTTGTCCAGCAAGGAAATCGGACGCCCGGACCGGATCGACATCATGGATGACCAATCTGGTCACGTCGCGTAGCTCGGACAGCCCGCGGATCACCATCGCCGCCTGCGCTCCCGCACCGATGGCGCCGACGGTCGACGCGGTTGGTGCGGCCAAAGCATCGGTGGCGAGGGCCGCGGCGAGGCCGGTTCGCCAGGAGGTGATCGTGGCCGAGTCCAGCACCGCGAGCAACGAACCGTCCGTGAGGTCATGCAGGCAGACGACACCACGCAAGGCGGGCGAGGCGGCCGGGAACTTGGCGTTCACCTTCACCGTGTAGGCAGGGATGTCCGGAACGACTCCGGGTAGGAGGGCGGTCGCCGTTCCAGGGCCTGGGAGGTCGGTGCGAATGCGGAGCGGCTCGGCGTCGGCGGGATGCCGGAAGCCGGCGCGCAAGGCCTCCAGGGCCGCTGCCGGATCGAGCAGGCCGAGGATATCGGAGCGGGTGAGCAGGAGGGTCATCAGACGACGTTCCACTCCGCGCGTGGAGTGTCGGTGGCGAAGCGGCCGGCGTCGAGCGGCGCGATGTCGACGAACGGTTCGCGGCCGAGGTAGAGGTCGCGGATGATCTCGCCGACGGCCGGGCCCTGCAGGAAGCCGTGGCCCGAGAACCCTGTGGCGTAAAGGAATCTGGACACCTGGCCGGCCTCGCCGATCAAGGCGTTGTGGTCCGGTGTCACCTCGTACAGCCCGGCCCAGCCGCCGGTCAGTCCGACCTCGAGCAAGGACGGGGCGCGATGCTCCATCGCCTCGGTCAGCCGGGGGAGCCAGGTGTCGGTGCGGTTCACGTGGAAGCCTGGTTGCTCGTCGGGGTCCGACATCCCGACGAGCAGGCCGGGTCCTTCCCGGTGGAAGTAGAACGTGCTGGTGAAGTCGATCGTCATCGGCAGGCCGGGTGGGAGGCCGCCGATCGCCTCGGTCACCACGATCTGCCGGCGCAGCGGCGTGACCGGGAGCTCGACACCGACCAGGTCGCCCAGTCGAGCGGACCACGCACCGGCCGCGCAGATCACCGTGCCGGTCCGGACCTCGCCGCGACTGGTCCGGACCGTGCGAATGTGGTTGCCCTCAGCATCGATACCGACGACCTCGCATCCGGTGACCAGGGTCGCGCCGAGCCGGCGGGCGGCCGTCGCATACCCGAGGACGACGGATTCCGGCGTACAGTGCCCGTCGGCCGGGGAGAAGCAGGCACCCGCCAGACCTTCCGGCGAGATGATCGGCGCGAGGGCGACGGCTTCGTCGACATCGAGCATGCGGGTCGGCTGCCCGGCCGCGTTCTGCAGGCGGGTGCTCTCGCGGAACAACTCGACCTGGTCCGCGGTCTCGAGCAGGAACAGGTAGCCGACCCGATGCAGGTCGATCTCCTGGCCGGGGCGTTCGCCGAACCGCGCGAACGCTTCCAGACTCCGAGCGCCGAGTGCGATGTTCAGTTCGTCGGAGAAGTTCGCGCGGACGCCGCCGGCCGCCTTCGACGTCGAGCCGGAGCCGAGTTCGTCGCGTTCCAGCAGCAGGACGCGTTCCACACCCGCCTCGGCGAGGTGGAACGCGATACTGGTGCCCATCACCCCGCCGCCGACGATCACCACGTCGGCGGCCTCCGGCAGGGTCGCCGCCATCAGGGCAGCTGGAACGAGAGGTCGGCCTCGACCGTCCCGGTGTCCATCTGTGCCTTCTGCAGCTTGCCCGAGTAGTCCCAGTTCATCGACTGCCAGCGGGTGAACTGGTCCAGCACCCAGACGCCGCTCTGCCGGGAACCGTTGCCGGACTTGCCGTTCCCGCCGAACGGCAGGTGCGCCTCGGCGCCGGAGGTCGAGTTGTTCACACTGACCATGCCGGCCGAGATGCCCTGCGCGAACCGGAACGCCTTGTTCGGGTCGGTGGTGTAGATCGAGCTGGACAGGCCGTACCCGGACTTGTTGCCGAGAGCAATCGCCTCGTCCAGGTCGCGGTACGTCGTGACGCCCACGATCGGCCCGAACGTCTCGTTCAGGAACAGCTCGTCCTCCGGCCGGACCCCGGCGACGATCACCGGATGGTAGAACAGCCCGGCCGCGGGGTCGCCGACGAAACCCTGCCGCGGGTTCTCGGCACTGACCCGGCCGGTCGCGCCGATGACGCGATGGTGCGGGCCGATCCACTGCAGCGACTTCTCGAACCCGGCCGCGAACTTCTCGTCCAGCAGCGGCCCGAACACCACGTCCTGGGCCGGATCGCCCATCGCCGCGGCCGCGACCGCCCGGCCGAACCGGTCCAGGAACTCGTCGTGCACCGACCGGTGGACGATCGCCGTACCGAGGGAGGTGCACCGCTGCCCCGCCGTACCGAAGCCGGAGAACAGGGCGCCCTCGACGGCCAGGTCGAGATCGGCGTCCTCGGTGATGATCATCGGGTTCTTGCCGCCGAGCTCCAGGCACGGGGTCTGCAGGTGGCGACCGCACAGCTCGCCGATCCGGCTGCCGACCGCACTCGATCCGGTGAAGCCGACCTTGTTGACCAGGCCGGCCTGGAGGGCCTGCTCGAGACCGGTGAAGGTGTCCGGCCCGTCGGCGTACACGACGTTGAAGACCCCGGCCGGTACGCCGGCGTGCGCGAAGATCTCGTAGAACGCGTCGGACACCACGGCCGAGTACTCCGCCGGCTTCCAGACGACCGTGTTCCCGCACAGCAGCGCCGGGACGATGTACCAGGACGGTACGGCGACCGGGAAGTTGCCGGCCGTGATCACCGCGACGGTGCCGACCGGGCGGCGGAACGTGAACAGCTGCTTGTCCGGCATCTCCGACGGCACTGTCTGGCCGTAGAGCCGGCGCCCCTCGCCGATGAAGAAGTCGCAGGTGTCGATGATCTCCTGCACCTCGCCGCGCGCCTCCGCGATCGGCTTGCCGATCTCGCGGGTGACCAGGGCGGCGAGCCGTTCCTTGTTGGCGGTCATCAGCCGGCCGACTCCTGCGATCACCTGACCGCGCTGCGGTGCCGGCGTCGCAGCCCAGGCCGGCTGGGCTGCACTGGCCGCCTCGGCGGCCCGGACGAACACCTCCGGTCCCGCGCTGCCGACCGTCCCCACGACATCGCTCAGCTGAGCCGGATTGGTCGACGGTGTCCGCCGTACCGCCTCCGCGACTCGCTCACCGGCCACAACCGACAGAACCTCGACCGCCATGCGCATCCCCTTCCTGGTGTGGCCCCACCCTAAGCGCGAAGGGCCTTGTGATCGCATTCACAAGCCGGTAAAGTGAGTACCGCGCAACTGTCGCTGAGGACAGATGAGGTGTGCACATGGAGCGAGCGCAGCGAGCGACCAATGAGCACAGTCGAGCAGAGCTCGGACATGCCGGAGCCGAGCGCTAGCGAGGTGGAGGCATGACCGAGCGAAAGCCACCGGGCATGAAGACCCAGGATTGGGTCGAGGCCCAGATTCAGCGGGCGCAGAGGGCGGGCGAGTTCGACGACCTCGCCGGTGCCGGGAAGCCACTGCAGTTGGCGGAGTCGCACGATCCGGACTGGTGGGTCAAGGACTTCATCCGCCGGGAGAAGATCGACACCGGGGCCTTGCTGCCGCCCGCGGTCCAGTTGCGCAAGGAGAAGCAGAAGGTCCACGAGACCGTCGCCCGGATGCGCCGCGAGTTCGAGGTGCGCGACTACCTCGCCGACCTGAACAAGCGGATCCTGCTCAGCATCCGCGACACCACCGGCCCGGTCGTTCCGGTCGGCACGGTCGACGAGGAGGAGATCCTCGAGCACTGGCGTGCGAACCGCCCCGCACGGGTCCGCCCGGACGAGAGCACGCCGGAGCCGCCGCGGAAGAAGTCCATCTGGCAGAAGCTGTTCAGCTGAGCAGCTCGCGGGCAGCCGTCGCGATCTCCCGCTCGCTGACCAGGACGGAGTGAGCGGCCGCGCCCAGCGGGACGTAGGAGTCGTGGCTGGCGACCCGTGCCAGCCGGCCGGTGTACCCGTAGTCGATCAGCGTGGCCAGGACGCCTTCGGAGACGCCGCCCGAGCGCCGGGTCTCGTCGACGACCAGTACCCGGCCGGTGGCAGTTGCCTCACGCAACAAGTCCTCCACCGGCAGCGGCGCGAGCCAGCGCAGGTCGAGGACCCGGATGCCGGGCACCTTCGCCGCCACCCGGAGGCTCATCGGGACACCGTTGCCGAAGGTGACGACGGTCAGTCCGGTCCCGTCGCCGTACGTCCGTCCGCGCCCGATCGGCACCGGTTCCTCCGGGTACGACGTCAGCCACGCGTCGTCGCCGTCGTCGTACAGGTCCCGCCGGTGGTAGAGCGCGATCGGCTCCAGGAAGACGCTGACCGTGCCGGACGAGCGGGCGGCGGCCGCGCAGGTGTGCAGCATCGCGGCCGCGTCGTCGGGCCGGGACGGTGACGCGATCACGATGCCGGGGATGTCCCGCAGTACGCCGATCGCGTCGTCGTTGTGGAAGTGGCCGCCGAACCCCTTCTGGTAGCCGTAGCCGGCGATCCGCAGCACCATCGGGTTCGAGTACTGCTCCTGCGAGAAGAACTTCAGCGACGCCGCCTCGCCGCGCAACTGGTCCTCGGCGTTGTGCAGGTACGCGAGGTACTGGATCTCCGGGATCGGCAGCAGTCCCGACACCCCGGCGCCCAGGGCAAGTCCGAGGATCGACTGCTCGTCCAGCAGGGTGTCGAACACCCGCGCCGGCCCGAACGTCTTCTGCAGTCCGCGGGTCACGCCGTACACGCCGCCCTTGCGGCCGACGTCCTCCCCGAACACCATCGCCTCCGGGTACGACGCCAGTACGTCGCCCAGCGCACGGTTGATCGACTGGCTCAGGGTCAGCCGGTCCGTCGTCGTACTGCGCTCGGGCAGCGACGCTGCGACGGCCGACGGATCGGGGAGGCGCAGTGGGGCGGCAACGGCCTCCGCGGTCGACAGTTGCGGCAGGCCCGAGACCTCGGACGCGATCCGCATCACCTCGGACCGCTTGTCCTCGTAGAGCTCGATCACGTCGTCGGGCGTGTAACCGGCCCCGAGGAGCAATCGCGCCGTACCGAGCAACGGATCGAGCTCCTCGTCGGCGGCCAGCTCGGCGGGGGAGCGATATGCCGCCTCGACGTCGGATCCGGCATGACCGAGCAGCCGGACCGTCCGGAGCCGGAGGAACGCCGGCCGCCGGTTCCGCCGGACGAAGGTCGCGGCTTCCGTTGCGATCGACAAGGCGGCGGCCGCATCGGTGCCATCGGCATCGAAGTACCGCAGGCCGGGACGCTGGCCGTACGCCTGCCGGATCCACCCCTCCGGCGTCCGCACGCTGATCCCGATCCCGTTGTCCTCGCAGACCAGCAGCAACGGCATCGGCAGCCCCTGGTACGACGCGTGCAGGGCGGCGTTGATCGCGCCGGTCGCGGTCGAGTGGTTCGCCGAGGCGTCGCCGAAGCTGGTCACCACGATCGCGTCGTGCGGCCACGGCGACGGTACGCCGAGCTTGGCCGACCGCGAGATCGAGAACGCGACCCCCATCGCGCGCGGCAGATGGGACGCGATCGTCGAGGTCTGCGGGATGATCGCCAGGTCGTGCCGGCCGAAGACCTTGTGCCGGCCGCCCGCGATCGGCTCGGCAGTCGCCGCCGCGACGCCGAGCAGGATGTCGCGCAGCCCTTCCTTCGAACCGCACTGCTCCGCGCGGGCGAGGTAGAAGGCGCCGGACCGGTAGTGCAGCAGGGCCGGGTCGGTGGGCTGCAGGGCCGCGGCGACGGCGGCGTTGCCCTCGTGGCCGGCCGATCCGATCGTGTAGAAGCCGTGACCTTGCGACTGCATCCAGCGCGCGGCCAGATCGGCGTGCCGGCTGCCGAGCTGGGCGTCGTACAGACTGCGCAGCACGTCGTCCGGCAGGTCGCCCGGCGTCGGCTTCAGCGCACGGACTCGGCCGGCGAACCGCTCGTCGACGCCGGTCACAGCCCGGCGCCCGGGGTCTCAGAGCCCGCAGTCGAACCCGTCGTCGTTCGGATTCGCGTCGGCCAGGACGTCCAGGATTCTGCTCGCGCGGCGAAGGTCCTCATCTGATACATGATCGGCGAAGAACGTCGACACCACAGCCTCGACCACAGGTTGAGCAGCCGCGAGCGCCTCCCGCCCGGCCGGGGTGAGCTCGGCCCAGGTGGCCCGGCGGTCCTCCGGGGTGTTCCGGCGGACGACCCAGCCGTCCTTGTCCTCGAGCTTCCCGATCAGCCGGGTGCAGCCGCTGCGGGAGATCATCAACTGCTCCGCCAGCGGCGCCATCCGCAGCCGGCCGCCGGCCCGGTCGAGGATCCGCAGCACCTCGTGCTCGAAGTACCCCATCTTCAGCCGGGTGCGCAGCGTGTTGTCGAGATGCGTGAACAGCAGCGTGTCCGCACGGTAGAGCGCCCGCCAGGCACCGAGCTGGTCGGTGCTCATCGTCATCGGCATGATCAGAGTGTACGACGTTGGGTGCGCATCGCAACAGTTGACACGTGAACTGTTTGTCTGTGTATGCTCAACGGAACGACCTTGGGGAGGACCACGTGAGCTGGAAGGCGGTTCAGCCGCTGCGGCACCGTGACTACCGGCTGCTGTGGACCGGCTTGGCGGTCGCGCTGCTCGGCAGCGGGCTGTGGCTGGTCGCGCTGGCCTGGCAGGTCATCGAGCTCGGCGGCGGACCGGTCCAGTTGTCCGTGGTGACGACGGCGTACAGCATCGGACTGGTGGTCTGCGTGCTGTTCGGCGGGATCGCGGCCGACCGGTTGCCCCAGCGCAGCGTGATCATCACGGCGGACATCGTGCGGGGTCTGGTGCTGCTGGTAGTCGCCGCTCTGGCGCTGACCGGGCTGCTGGAGATCTGGCACCTGGCCGCTGCCGCGGTGCTGATCGGAGCCGGTGAGGCCTTTCTCATTCCGGCGTACACGGCGCTCGTGCCCAGGCTGCTGCCGGCCGACCAGTTGCTGGCCGCGAACGGTCTCGAGGGCACGCTGCGGCCGCTGGCGCAGCAGGCGACCGGGCCGGCGCTGGGTGGTCTGGCGATCGCCGCGCTGTCGCCGGGATTCGCCATCCTGGTGACGGCGCTGACCTACTTCTTCTCGGCCGGCTGCGTGCTTGCGATGCGGGTGCCGTCCAGCGGGTTCGAGCCGGTCGAGCCGGGTGATGTCGAGGACGTCGAACCGCGGCCTGCGAAGCAGTCGATCTTCGGCGACCTGCGCGAAGGCTGGCGCTATGTACGACGGACCCGTTGGTTGCTCGCGTCACTGCTGTTCGGCACCGTGTTCGTGCTGCTGATCCTGGGACCGCTCGAGGTGCTGCTGCCGTTCGCCGTCCGGGATCAGCTCGGTGGTGGGCCGGGCGACTTCGGCCTGGTGCTGGCGGCGTTCGGGATCGGTGGTGCGGCGGGTGCGTTGCTGATCTCGTCGCGGAGTCTGCCGCGGCGGTACCTGACCGTGATGACCTTGCTGTGGGGTGTCGGGGCGCTGCCGATCCTGGTGCTCGGGTTCGCCCGCGACCTGTGGGTGATGATGGCCGGCGCGGCCGTGGTCGGCCTGACCAGCTCGGCGGCGATGGTGATCTGGGGGACGCTGCTGCAGCGCCGGGTGCCGGACCACCTGCGCGGGCGGATCGCCAGCCTGGACTTCTTCGTCTCGCTGCTGCTGATGCCGGTGTCGATGGCGCTGGCCGGCCCGGCGGGCGCCGTACTGGGCCTGACGACGGTGTTCCTCATCGCCGGGATCGGCCCGGCCGTGGTGTCCTTCCTGGTCGTGTACTTCGGCCGGATGCCGTCGGACGAGATCGCCCACCCCCTCGACCAACCAGAGCCGGCCCCGACCGCAGCCTGAACCGGTTGAGGCGGGGTACCGGTCCACCATGCGATGGATTCGACTGCGAGCGCTGCTCGTGGCCAACCTCGTGCTGTTCCTCCTGTTCCTGGTCGGACTGCTGCTCACCGGGCACGCGCAGGCGAACGCCGAGCTGGCCGATCACGGGCAGCCGTCGCAGAGCCTCGGGCAGTACGTCGTCTCGTCGTCCTTCGGTGAGGCGGTGTTCGAGAACTGGGAGTCCGAGTTCCTGCAGATGGGGATGTACGTCCTGCTCACCGCGTACCTGGTGCAGAAGGGGTCGGCGGAGTCCCGTCCGCTCGACGAAGCCGCCCCGCAGGACGAGGACCCGCGCAACCACCGGACCGATCGGGAAGCGCCCTGGCCGGTCCGGCATGGGTCAGCGGCGCTGCTGAAGCTGTACGAGAACTCGCTCGCGATCGCCTTCGGGCTGGTGTTCCTGCTGTCGTTCTGGTTGCACGCCGTCACGGGTGCGGCGGCGTACAGCGAGGAGCAGGAGTTGCACGGTGCTGAGGCCGTGAGCACCTGGGGGTATGTCCAGACGTCGCAGTTCTGGTACGAGTCGTTCCAGAACTGGCAGAGCGAGTTCCTCGCGGTCGCCGCGATCGTCGGCGGTTCGATCTACCTGCGTCAGCGTCGATCTGCTCAGTCGAAGCCTGTCCACGCCCCGCATTCGGACACCGGCGCCTGATTGGGCGCACTCCTGGGTGGGAACGGTCGGAAGCGGCCGTTCGTTCTTGGGGGAAGGTGTGGTGTGTGGGGCGGGTACACGTGAGGTGCGTCGTGGGTGAGTTCCGGTGAAGCGGCCGTCCCCGCTGATGCGTCGGATGGCCATCGCGGGAGGTCTTGGCGTCGGGACGACCGGCGTGCTCGCCGGTGTGTTGCTGCTGGGACCGCTCGCCGCGTCGATCCTGCTGGCCGCCGTGTTCGCGCTGGTCTGGCCGCTGGCCGCGGTGATCCGGCACGTTGCGGACGATGCGCCGTACCAATCCGCCGTGGTCGTCGCGGGGGCCGCGGCCGCCGGAGTGCTGTGCTTGCCCGGGTTGGTGCGCTTGCTGGCCTGGGGTGCGGTCGGGATCGCGGTGGCGCTGCTCGTCGCCGGGCTGTTCGTGCTGATCGACCTGGTCGCGCCCGAGCGCCGGCCGCGTCCGACGCGTAGCCGGCGGAAGCTCGAGCGGATGAGGGAGGCGGAACTGCAGGAGGAGGAGCAGCTCATCGCGTCGCTCCAGTGCCCGCTCAGCATCGAGGAGCTCTGCGGCGTCTGGAGCGAGACCGCGACAACGCTCGCCCAGGGCGCGGGGCTACGCGACCGGCAGGCAGTGGCCGAGGTACGGCGGATCTGCCTCGACGAGTTCGAGCGTCGCAACCCCGACGGCTTCCACCGCTGGCTGGACGCCGGCGCCCCCGCCAATCCGAGCAGGTACCTGCTCCCAAGCGACTGAGCGGTTGGTCAGGCGGCCTTCTTCCTCGTGGACGCCTTCTTGGCGGTGGTCTTCTTCGCGGTGGCCTTCTTGGCCGGCGTCTTCTTGGCGCCTGACTTCTTCGCCGGGGCCTTCTTGGTGGTGCGGGACGAGCGGGCGGCTTCCACGCTGGCGCGCAGGGCCGAGACGAGGTCGGTCGGGGTCGTCGCCTCCGGCTCCTCCTCGGTGAAGACGACCTCCTTGCCCTTGCGCTTGGTCTCGACCAGCTTCTTCACCTGTTCGGTGTAGGTGTCCTTGTAGGCGCTGGGCTTCCACTCGCCGCTCATCGCCTCGATCAGGTCGGCCGCCATCGTCAGCTGCTTACCGGCGCTCGACTTGGCCGGCAGGTCGTTCAGCTCCTTGGCCGGGTCGCGGATCTCGTCGGCGAAGTACATCGTCTCCAGCACCAGGACCTTGTCCTGGGCCCGGATCGTGGCCAGGTACTCCTTGCCGCGCATCACGAACTTGGCGATCCCGGCCCGGTGGGTCTTCTTCAGCGCGTCCCGCAGCAGTGCGTACGACGACGAGTTGTCCGCGTCCTTCGGACCCAGGTAGTAGCTCTTCTGGTAGAAGATCGGGTCGATCTCGTCCAGGTCGACGAAGGTGGAGATCTCCAGCGACCGGGACTTGCCCGGGGCGATGTTGTCCAGCTCGTCGGGCTCGACGATGACGTACTCGCCGCCGCCGATGTCGTGGCCCTTCACGATCTTCTCGTAGTCGACCTCGCGGCCGGTGCGTTCGTTCACCCGCTTGTACCGGATCCGGTCCGACGTCCCCTTCTGGAACTGGTGGAAGTCGACCTCGTGCTCCTGGGTCGCGCTGTACAGCCCGACCGGCACCGAGACCAGCCCGAAGTTGATGTACCCGCTCCAGATCGACCGCGCCA
Organism: uncultured Actinomycetota bacterium; assembly: GCA_963748245.1. GTDB lineage: Bacteria > Actinomycetota > Actinomycetes > Propionibacteriales > Kribbellaceae > Kribbella. The sequence goes on from CAVVIA010000005.1 coordinate 42,795, forward strand.
TCGCCGGCTCCTCTCCCAACGTGCCCAGCCCGGTACCCAGCTCAGAGGCGGTTGTACCGCTTCCGCGCCTCCCGGCTCTCCTTCTGTGCGTCCCGGGCGGCCCGGCGCGCGTCGTCCAGCTCCGCGCCCAGCCGTCGTATCAGCTCCTGGGCGGCGGTGAGGGCCTCGCGGGCCTCGTCGAGCTGGTTGTCCAGGTCCTCGACCTTCGCCTCGGCCTCCTGCGCCGCCGCGACCGCGCCCTCGAACGCCTGCTTGGCCTCGGCCTTCTTCGCGGCCTCGGCCTCTTCCTGCTCGCGCTCGGCCTCCTCCCGCTTGCGGCGGGTTGCGGCCGACTCTTCCTCCTCCGCCGCAACCTCGGTCTTGCGCCGCTCCCGCGCCCGCTGCCGGCGCTCGTCGGTCAACGGGGTGACATTGGTCGGCTCGCCGCTCTCGTCGACCACGCCGAAGCCGACGTGGCGCAATGCGCTGCTCAGCCGGCCTTCGCGTACGGCGTCGCCCGCGGCCGGATCCACCAAGGCCGCATCGAGGGTCTCGCGCAACTTCTGGCCGACATCGGCGCTGACCTTCTGGCCCTGCTGCTCGGACAGTCTGGTGGCGGCCTTGGCCACCGTGTCGAGCAGCTTGTGCCGCTTCGGGGTCAGCTCGCGCAACCGGTCGCCGTCCAGGTCCGCGGTCGCCTCACGAAACTCGTCCCCGAGGGCCAGCAGATCGTCGAGCTCGTCCGGCAGCTCCCGCGCGACCAGGTTCGTCACCCAGGCGGCGACGGTCGGCTTGCGCATCGCCTTCAACCGGGTCGATCCCAGCTGGTCGCCGTCGGCCTTCAGCTTCTTCGCCAGCTCGTTGCGGGTAGCAATGAAGTCCGCAGCCGACGCCGCATACAACGCATCCGCCGCCTCGTCGAAGTCCACCCACCCGACGCTACCCGAACTCCCCACCCCACAGCACCACCCCAGCGCTCGGGGGATTTGCGCCGGGGTGGCTGACCTGAGTTCCGCCTACTTCTTGAAGGCGTCCTTCGCCTTCTCGCCGGCCTGCTTCAGGGCGGCCACGGACTGTTCGGTCTCGCCCTCGGCCTGCAGATCGCGGTTGTCGGTCGCGTCGCCGGTCTTCGCCTTGATCTTGCCCTTGGCTTCCTCGGCGGCGTTCTTCATCTTGTCTCCGACACCCATCGGTCTCTCCCATCGCAGAGGTTCCTATCGGCCCTCGGGTGCCCGCCGTACCGGCATCCATGCATGCGAGGCGGGTATCGGACGGTATGCGGTTACGACGTAGCGATGCGGACCGTCCGGGCCTCACCCGGCGCGGGCACGGGCGCGGATTCGCCTATCTGGATGCCGACGGCAAACGGGTCACCGACCAGGACACGCTGGAGCGGATCCGGTCGCTGGCGATCCCGCCGGCCTGGAAGGACGTCTGGATCTGCCCGTACCCGAACGGTCATCTGCAGGCCACAGGCACCGACGACGCCGGCCGCCGGCAGTACCTGTACCACGACGACTGGCGCACCACCCAGGACGCCGACAAACACGATCGGGTACGGCGCCTGGCCCGCAAACTCCCCGCATTCCGGGAAGCAGTGGACAAGGACCTGTGCCGCAAAGGACTCGGCCGCGAACGGGTGCTCGCGGTCGCACTGCGGATGCTCGACTACGGTGTCTTCCGCACCGGCAACTCGGAGTACGCCGAGGACCACGGCAGCCGCGGCGCGGCGACCCTGCTGCGCGACGATGTGCGGGTCCGCAAGGGCAAGCTGGTCTTCGAATTCGTCGCCAAGGGCGGTATCGACCGCGTGATCGAGCTGTCCGACGACCGCCTGGTCGACGCGGTCTCGTCGCTCAAGCGCTCCCGGCACGACGAGCCGCAGTTGCTGGTCTACCGGGACCGCGACGGCTACCACGAGATCGACGCGACCATGATCAACGAGCGCTTCCAGGAACTGGTCGGAGACGACTTCACGGTGAAGGATCTCCGCACCTGGACCGCCACCGTCCACGCCGCGGTGGACCTGGCGCAGGCGGAGCCGCCCACCACCAAGAAGGCGCTCAACGCCGCGGTGAAGGACATGCTCGCCGAGGTGGCCGATCACCTCGGCAACACGCCGGCTGTGGCCAGGTCGTCGTACGTCGATCCTCGTGTCGTCACGCAGTACGAGGACGGCCGCACGATCAAGCAGGCCATCGGCCGCCACGGTGACGATCTGAACGACGAGGAGACCCGCGAGGCGCTGGAACGTTCGGTGGCCAGGCTGCTCACCGACGGGTGAATGTGTTGTGGCGCAACGGGTACAGGGCGGGCGGTGTGAAAGGAGCAGACCATGCCTGCAGGATCGAGCCCGAAGCGTGAGCGGCAGTACGAGCACATCAAGGCAGGGCTGAAGAAGCGCGGCCGGAGCGAGGACACCGCTGAAGAGATCGCGGCCCGCACGGTCAACAAGGAGCGGGCCCGCTCCGGCGAGGCCAAGGAGAAGAGCCGCACCTCCACGCAGGACATCTCGTCCGGCCGTCGCGGCGGTCTGCGCTCGCACAGCGGCTCCAAGGGCCGGACCAAGGAGCAGCTCTACAACGAGGCCAAGAACAAGAACATCAAGGGCCGCTCCAAGATGACCAAGGCGCAACTCGCCAAGGCAGTCGGCCGGTAAGCGTGCAGCGGTTCGACGCGACGCCGTTGAGTGACGAGGAGCTGGAAGGCCTTGACGCGTACTGGCGGGCCGCCAACTACCTCTCCGTGGGCCAGATCTACCTGCTCGCGAATCCGTTGCTGAAGGAGCCTCTGCGCGCCGAGCACGTCAAGCCCCGGTTGCTCGGCCACTGGGGTACGACGCCCGGCCTCAACCTGATCTACGCGCACCTGAACCGGGTGATCCGGCAACGACAGCGTCAGTTCATGTACGTGATCGGGCCGGGTCATGGCGGTCCGGCGATCGTGGCCAACACCTGGCTCGAGGGCAGCTGGACGGCGGAGTACCCGAACACCACGCAGGACGAGCTGGGCATGACGAGACTGTTCAAGCAGTTCTCCTTCCCCGGCGGCATCCCCAGTCACGTGGCGGCCGACGTCCCCGGATCGATCAACGAGGGCGGCGAGCTGGGCTACTCGCTGAGTCATGCGTACGGCGCCGCCGCCGACAACCCGGATCTCGTCGTCGCCTGTGTGGTCGGCGACGGTGAGGCGGAGACCGGGCCGCTCGCGACCTCGTGGCACTCGAACAAGTTCCTCGACCCGGTCGGCGACGGCGCGGTGCTGCCGATCCTCCATCTCAACGGCTACAAGATCGCCAACCCGACGCTGCTCGCCCGGATCGGCGACGAAGAGCTGACCGCGTTGCTGCAGGGCTACGGCCACGAGCCGTATCTGGTGGAGGGCTCGGACCCGGCGACCGTGCACCAGGAGATGGCCGCCGCGCTGGATCACTGCATGAATCGGATCGACGAGATCCAGCTCGAAGCGCGATCGGCCGCCGAGCAGCCCGCACGTGCCGCCTGGCCGATGATCGTGCTGAGGACACCGAAGGGCTGGACGGGTCCGCATACGGTCGACGACCAGCCGGTGGAGGACACCTGGCGATCACATCAGGTGCCGCTGTCCGGCGTACGGACGAACGAGGATCACCTGCGGCAGCTGGAGTCCTGGCTGCGCAGCTACCGGCCGGAAGAGTTGTTCGACGAGGCGGGCCGGCCGGTCGAGCGGTTGCTCGAACTCGCGCCCGGGCCGGAGTTGCGGATGGGGTCGAGTCCGCATGCCAACGGCGGGTTGCTGACGCGTGACCTGGAACTGCCGCCGGTCGAGGAGTACGCCGTACCGGTGAAGCGGCCCGGTGCGGAGGACGGGGAGCCGACGAAGGTGTTCGCGGCGTACCTGCGGGACGTCTTCAGGTTGAATGCCGACTACAACAATCTCCGGCTGTTCGGTCCGGACGAGACCGAGTCGAACCGGTTGAACGCGGTCTACGAGGCGACCGGCAAGGCCTGGCTGGCGGAACGGCGGGCCACCGACGAGCATCTCGCGCCGGACGGCCGGGTGCTGGAGATACTGAGTGAGCACACCTGTCAGGGTTGGTTGGAGGGGTACCTGCTCACCGGCAGGCACGGGCTGTTCTCGTCGTACGAGGCGTTCGTGCACATCGTCGACTCGATGGTCAACCAGCACGCGAAATGGCTGAAGACGGTCAATCGGCTCGACTGGCGGCGTCCGGTGCCGTCGCTGAACTACCTGCTCACCTCGCACGTCTGGCGGCAGGACCACAACGGGTTCTCGCACCAGGATCCCGGGTTCATCGACCATGTGGTGAACAAGAAGGCCGAGGTGGTCCGGGTCTACCTGCCGCCGGACGCGAACACGCTGCTGTCGACGATGGACCACTGCCTGCGGACCCGGAACTACATCAATGTCGTTGTCGCCGGCAAGCAACCGCAGCCGAGCTGGCTGGACTGGGAGGCGGCCGCGTTGCACTGTGCCCGCGGGATCGGCGTCTGGGACTTCGCCGGCAACGACGACGGCGATCCGGACGTGGTGATGGCCTGCGCGGGCGACGTACCGACGCTGGAGACGATGGCCGCGGTCGACCTGCTGCGCGAACACCTACCCGCGCTGAAGATCCGGGTGATCAACGTGGTCGACCTGATGCGGCTGCAGGACCCGACCGAGCATCCGCACGGGCTGTCGGACGCGGAGTTCGACGCGTTGTTCACGACCGACAAGCCGGTGATCTTCGCGTATCACGGGTATCCGTGGCTGATCCACCGGCTGACGTACCGGCGGCACGGCCACGACAACATCCACGTCCGCGGCTACATCGAGGAGGGTACGACGACAACACCCTTCGACATGGTGGTGCTGAACAATCTGGATCGGTTCCACCTGGCGATGGATGTGATCGACCGCGTGCCCTCGTTGCGGACCCGAGCGGTCGCGACCCGGCAGTACCTAGCCGATCAGCGGGTCCGGCATCACGCACATGTCACCAAGTACGGCGAGGACCTGCCAGAGGTCCGTGAGTGGCGCTGGACCTCCTGATATCGCCAGGGTGCTCAGGGTTGCTTGGCCGAGCCATGCTCCGCGAGTTGACCCCGGAGACGCTCGAGGATGCCGCGGAGCAGGCGCGAGACCTGCATCTGGCTGACGCCGAGCTCGTTTCCGATCTCTTCCTGGGTGAGCCCGTTGCGGAAGCGCAGCTCGAGGATGCGTTTGTCCCGGTCGCCCAGCGCCGCGACGGCCGGCGTCAGGGTGTGAACGTTCTCGACCAGCTCGTAGCCGTCCTCGGCGTCGGCGACCGTGTCGAGCAGGCTCGTACCGGCCTCGACCGCACCGGGCGCGTCCAGGGACAGAGTGGTGAAGCACCCACGCACCGATGTGGCCTCGACCACTTCTTCGGCATCGGTGCCGAGTGCCGCAGCCGTCTCTTCGTCGGTGGGAAGATGACCGAGCCGCTGGGTGAGCTCGGGCTCGGCGGCGGCGATCGAGCCCTGCATCTCCTGGACCCGGCGCGGTGGCCGGACGGTCCAGGCGCAGTCGCGGAAGTAGCGTTTCAGCTCGCCTCTGATCGTCGGTACGGCGTACGACAGGAAGGCTGTGGACGCGTCGAGGCGGTACCCGTTGGCGGCCTTGACCAGGCCGAGGTAGGCGACCTGCTCGAGGTCGTCGGGGTCCACCCCCTTGCTGCGGTACCGCGAGGCGATCGAGCGGGCCACCGGTGCGTTCAGGATGATGACCTCGTCGAGGAGTTCCTGGTGGCGCGGGTCCGGGGTGCTGTCGGCCTCGATCAGCAGGTCGTGGGTGGTGTCGGCGATGCGCTGCTTGGAATCGGCAGTACTGACAGGTGCGATCGTCACGGTGAGAAACCTCGTCGTGTGTCGTCCTGGGGCGTGGCGTCAAGGCTGAACCACTTACCTCCACCAGATCAAACTCAGGCGCCGCTTTCAACCCCCGAGGTGTTACAGGTGTTTGAACTGGGAACCGGCGAACCGTGAAAAACTTCACCGGCGCGTCGCAATGGGTGCCGCACGACCGCGGTCTGAAGAAGCTCATTGCCGCGCTGCCCGAGTGCCGCGGGTGCGACCTCCATCAGGAGGCCGATCGCGTCGTACCGGGTGAAGGTCCGGCCCGGGCGCGGATGATGTTCATCGGTGAACAACCGGGGGACGTGGAGGACAAGGAAGGACATGTCTTCGTCGGTCCGGCCGGACGTCTGCTGGACAAGGCGTTGGCGGAGGCGGGAATCGATCGCGCGGACGTGTTCCTGACCAACGCTGTCAAGCACTTCCGCTTCGAGCGGCAGGGCAAGCGCAGGATCCACAAGACGCCGGCGGCCGGGCACATCACCGCGTGTCATCCCTGGCTGGATCGCGAGCTGGAGGTCGTGAAGCCTTCCCTGGTGGTGGTTCTCGGTGCTGTGGCGGCCCGGGCGGTCTTCGGAACCGGGTTCAAGGTCACGGAACAACGCGGCGTGCCACAGGAACTCCCGGACGGTCGATCGGCGATCGCGACAGTCCACCCGTCAGCCGTGGTCCGGTCCCGGGAGTACCGGCGCGACTTCGGGCTCTTCGTGGACGACCTCCGCGCTGCACTCGCCCTCCTGAAGTGAGCGCGGAGGCCGCGCTCTCAGAGTCTGCGCAGCTCCGGCAGCACCTCGGTGCGGTAGAGGTTCAGCATGTCGATCGAGTGCGGGCCCATGTTCGCGACGTAGATCTCGTCGAAACCCGCGTCGACATAGGGCTTGAACGCCTCCACATGCGCGTCGGCCTTCGGCCCGGCCGTGACGGATCGGGCGGTCGACTCCTTGGTCACGAGTTCACCGGCCTGTTCGAAGTGCCGCGGTGACGGCAGCACCTGTGCCAGCTCACCCGGCAGGCCGGCATTGCGCCAGATCCGGTGCGCCTGCTCGATGCCCTCCTCCTCGGTCGGCGCATAGCTGACCTTGAACCCGCCCTGCGCCGGCTTGTCGCCACCGCCGTTGTCCCGGAACCGCTGCAGCAGTTCGGCATCCGGCGACGTGGTGATGAAACCGTCCGCGATCCGCGCCGCCACATCGGTCGCCTCCGGCCCGAACCCGGACATGTAGATCGGCAGCGGCGTGTCAGGTCGCGTGTAGATCCGGGCGGTGTCGACCGTGTAGTGCTTGCCGTGGTGCGTGACGAACCCGTCCTCGGTCCACAGCCGCCGCATGATCTCGACCGCTTCCTCGATCATCTCCAGCCGTACGTCGACCGTCGGCCAGACGCTGCCGAGGATGTGCTCGTTGAGCGCCTCGCCGGTGCCGACACCGAGCGTGAACCGCCCGTTCAGCAGGACGGCGCTGGTGGCGGCGGCCTGGGCGATGATCGCCGGATGGATCCGCACGGTCGGGCAGGTGACCGCGGTGGTCACCGGCAGCTCGCAGACCTGGGAGATCGCCCCGATGGTCGACCAGACGAACGCGCTCTCACCCTGTTCGTCGTTCCACGGGTGGAAGTGATCACTGATCCAGAGACTGTCGAACCCGGCCTCCTCGGCCAGTCGTGCCTGCTCGATCAGCTGGGCCGGCGTGTATTCCTCACTCGACAGGAAGTACCCGATCTTCACGTCGTCTCCCGAACGCATTGACTGCACTGCCCGTCCAGTGCCCCACCGGCCCGGCCCTATGCGCCGGACAGGGATTTGCCGAGATCGCTGTCCGCGGTCACCTCGACGCGGTCGAGATCCAGCCACTCGGCCATCACCCTCAGCTCGGCCGCCAGCGGCTCGACGATGCCGGCCTCGGGTACGCCGGGTTCCGCGGTGGCGGTCGGGACGACCAGTGCGGAGTTCTTCCGATCAGCCTTGAGATCGACCCGGGCCACGATCCGGTCACCCAGCAGGAACGGCAACACGTAGTAGCCATGCACACGCTGCGCAGCCGGCGTGTAGATGCTGATCCGGTAGAAGAAGTCGAACAGACGATGGGTTCGGTCGCGGTTCCAGATCAACGTGTCGAACGGCGACAGCAGGGCCCTGGCCTGGACCGGCCGATCCTCGGCCTGCGACCACAGATAGCTCTGCTGCGGTACGCCGTCGACGCGAACCGGGACCAGCTCCCCGGCGTCCACCAGCTCACCGATCACCCGCCTGGCGGTTGCCGTTGGCAACGGAAAGTGGCCGTTGCCGCCGGCGCCGCAGAGTTCGCGCGCGGTCGCGACCCCGAGCGTGCGGGCCGAGATCCGGACCAGCTCACGCCTGGCCTCGTCGGCACTCTGCTCAGGCTGCGCCAGCAGTTCGGCCGGGAGAACCCGTTCGGTGAGGTCGTACAGTCGCTCGAAGTTCCGCCGGCCCGCGATCGTCACCCGGCCGGCGCAGTACAGGTACTCGATCGCGATCTTCGCGTCCTGCCAGTTCCACATCTTGCCGGTGCTCGGATCGGGGTCCGGATCGGCCCGCTTCCGCCGTACGCCGTCCGGACTTGCCTCGCCGGCGGTGACCGGTCCGCGTTCGGTGACCAGGGCGAGGACGTCGTCGACGTACCCGGGTCGTTCGGTGGTCAGGCGACGCATACCGGTGACGACCGACCACGGCGCGGTGAGGTCCGGGTCCAGGTCGGCGGAGCTCCAGTCCTGCCCTTCGGCCGCCCGCATTCGCCAGCGGAACAAGGGATAGCTGCTCAGCGGGATCAGGCTCGCCTTGTGTCCCCAGAAGAACTCGAACAGCGCTCGGTCCGTGCCACCCCAGCACATCCGGTCGAGCGTCGTCCGCGAGTACTGCCCGAGCCGGGCGAACAGCGGCAGATAGTGCGAGCGGGACAACACGTTGACCGAGTCGACCTGCAGTACGCCGATCCGCTCGATCATCTTCCGGAGATGCCGGGCGTTGACGCGACCCGTCGGCCGCGGGTCCGCGAACCCCTGTGCGGTGAGCGCGATCCGGCGCGCATCGTCGATCGGGATCGCCTCACCGGTCGCTGCCATGGAGCGAAACTACCGCGCCCGACTCGGCTGAGCAGACGGACGTCGCCCCGCGCCGGAGCGGCGCGGGGCGACGACGTGCTGTCGAACTACAGGTGGTCCGGTCAGGTGAAGATGCTGACGCCACCAGGACCGACCAGCAGGCCGATCACGATCAGGGCGGCGCCCCACAACAGTTGACCGCGGACAAGCGAGACGATCCCGGCAATGACGAGGATCGCAGCGATGATCCACAGGAGCAGACCCATGGTCGTTCCAATCTCTAGGGCCGGGCGGAAACCCGGCGGCTGAACTCCCCGTGCCGAACCTCCAGTGCCCACCACCCAAACAGGAATTCACTGACATGAACTGTCAGGTATCGCTGGTTGACTGAGCGTGGCTGTGTCCGTTTCAGGCCCGAGGAGGGATCGATGGACGAGTGTTGTGCCGTGGTGGATCTGCGCCAGTACACGCTGCACCCAGGGCAGCGCGACACCTTGATCGACGTGTTCGACGAGTACTTCGTCGAAGGTCAGGAGGCGACCGGCATGCACATCGTCGGCCAGTTCCGCGACCTCGACGACCCGGATCGGTTCGTCTGGATCCGCGGCTTCGCCGACCTGCCGACGCGTGCCGCTGCCCTGACCGCCTTCTACGGCGGCCCGGTCTGGCGCGAGCATTCCGCCACCGCGAACCGGACGATGATCGACTCCGACAACGCCCTGCTGCTCCAGCCGATCGAGCTCCGCGACGGCTACCCACGGCTCGACTCGCCCCGTCCTCCGATCGGTACGACGGACATCCCCGACTCGGTGATCGCCGGGGCGGTGTACCACCGTGGTGCGCCGGACGACGGGTTCGTCGAGTTCTTCACCGACCACGTCGTACCGGCCCTGGTCGCGAGCGGTGCCGAGCCGGTGGCGGTCTTCGAGACATTGGTGGCCGAGAACAACTTTCCGGCCCTGCCGCTGCGGGACGAGGTGGTGCTCGCCTGGTTCGCGCGGTTCGACGACGAGGCGGCGTACCTCGACCATCGCCGGCGGTTGGCCGCGTCGCCGGGGTGGCAGCAGAAGGTGCTGCCGGAGCTCGTCTGCCGCACTTCCAAGCCGGCTCAGGACCTGCGGCTCCGGCCGACTTCGCGCTCCCAGTTTAAATAGGTTGCGGGACCGGGAACGGCCCTGCATCCTGACTTCACCTGTGCGGCGACGAAACGCTGCCTGACCTAAGGAGGGCTGACGGATGGCCATCACTGTGCTGCGGCATGTCCGCGTCAGTCTCACCTCAAGGTTCAGGAGCACACCGGATGTCTTCCGACGTCTTTCGCACCGAGCACGCCAATTCTGAGCGACACAGTACTGATCAGAATCTCTTCGATCTCGACTCCCGCTGGGCTGAACTCACCAGTGACGAGTCCCAACCAAATCCGGCCGACGCCTTCGTCTTCCGTTTCCAGGAAGTGGACGAGCAGCTCGGGCCGGATCAGCGCTGGTCCACCTGGCTGGACGTCGAGCGCGGTTCTCGCGGACCTGATCCCCGCCCGGACTGGGTGGTGACGGAACAGGCCGCGATCGACACCGAGCTCGGCGTCCTCAAAACCGGTAAGGAAGCCGACGTCTTCCTGGTCGAGCGGGCCGTCGAAGCCATCGGCGCCAACCCGGCACGGTCCTCGGTGCTGGCCGCCAAGCGGTACCGCACCGAGGAACACCGGTCGTTCCACCGCAGTACGTCGTACGTCGAAGGACGCCGGACCCGGAACAGCCGGGACACCCGCGCGATGGCGAAGAAGACCTCGCACGGTCGCAGCGTCGCCGCGGGGCAGTGGGCCGGCGCCGAGTGGGGTGCACTCTGCCAGCTGTGGAAGGCCGGCGTACCTGTGCCGTACCCGGTGCAGGTGGACGGCACGGAGTTGTTGATGGAGTTCATCGACGACGGTGAGGGTGGAGCCGCGCCACGGCTCGCCCAGGTCCGGCCGTCGAAGGAGCTGCTCGGTCAGTACTTCGAGCAGGTGCGGCACGGGATGCGCGAGTTGGCCAGGGCGGGGTTGGCCCACGGCGACCTGTCGCCGTACAACGTGCTGGCGCAGGGGGACCGGATCGTGATGATCGATCTCCCGCAGGTGGTCGACATCGTCGGCAACCCGAAGGGGATGGACTTCCTGCTCCGCGACTGTCACAACATGGCGACCTGGTTCACCAACCGCGGGCTGGAGATCGACGAACAGGAGCTGTTCGCCGACCTGCTCACGATGGTGTTCTGATCGCCTGCTGCAATAGGGGAACGAGGGGGACCAGCCGGTCGGGGTGGGCGTCGACGAGTCCGTCGACGTGGTTGCCCGCCTCGACCCGCTGGTACGTGAGCAGGCCCGTACGTCGAGCCATCGCGGCATAGATGTCCGAGTCCTGCGTGATCGGCAGCAGGCTGTCGTACGTGCCGTGGATCGTCGTCAGCGGCCGCCGGATGTTGCCGGTCAGGGCGATCCGCTGGACTGCCGCGCGGGCCTGCGGTCGTTGGGCGTAGTCGTAGTCCGCTTCGGTCCCCGTGTACGTCGGGTCGAGCTCGGCGGCGTAGATGCGCTGGGTCAGCTTCCAGTAGACCGTGTAGTGGTAGTCCCAGAGGAAGTCCGAGCGCGGATCGAAGCCCGCCGCGGTGATCAGGTCGGGTGATTGTTGCTCATAGCCCCTGATCGCCGCCGGCAGGAACGTGAAGAGGTTCGTGCGGGTCGTCCAGAGCGTTCCCTCGAGGTCGACGCCGCGGGTGTACAGCTCGGGATGGTTCTCGAGTTGCCAGCGGACCAGGTAGCCGCCGTTGGAGATACCGGCGGCAACCACCTCGCGCGCCGGCTTTCCGTAGTACTGCGCAACCGTCGCCCGAGCAGCACGCGTCAGCTGGGTGGTACGGAGATTCCACTCGACGATCGCGTCACCCGGCCGCACGCCGTCGGTGTAGAACGCGGCGCCGGTGTTGCCCTTGTCGGTCGCGGCATAGGCGTATCCCAGCGACAGCACGTAGTCCGAGATCGCCCTGTCGTTCGCGTACTGCGCTCGCACCCCAGGGGATCCGGAGACCACCAGGCCGCCGTTCCACTTCTTCGGCAGCCGGATCACGAACTGGGAGTCGTGGTTCCAGCCGTGGTTGGCGTTCGTCCGCGAGGTGTCCGGGAAGTACCCGTCGATCTGAACCCCTGGTACGCCGGACTGCTGCGGCAACCCGGAATGCGTGAGACCGGCATAGTCGGCCGGATTCGTATGGCCGGAGGCGACGGTGCCGGCGGTGGTCAGGTCGTCGAGGTGCGCGAGTTGCTGATACTCGGCACCCGGAACCCGGACCTGTCGATGGGCGTCGGCCGGCACGGTCACACCGGTCAGCAGCAGGACGGCGGAGAACCAAGCGAGGCGGCGCATGGCGTCACGCTAGAAGCCGGTCCGGCCCCCAGACAGAGGATCGCGGCACACATGCGCCGGTGCGGCAGTGTTCTCCTAAGACACTGCTAAGACACTGCTAAGACCCTGCTAGGACACTGCCTTGGCTGCCGCACGTCCCGCCGTACGGCCGGTGAAGAGGCAGCCGCCGAGGAAGGTGCCCTCCAGAGACCGGTAGCCGTGGATGCCACCGCCGCCGAAGCCGGCCACCTCGCCCGCCGCGTAGACACCGGGCAACGGCGAACCGTCGGTCCGCAACACCCGCGAATCCAGATCCGTCTGCAGGCCGCCGAGCGACTTGCGGGTGAGGATGTTCAGCCGTACGGCGATCAGCGGGCCGGCCTTGGGATCGAGGATCCGGTGCGGTGACGCGACCCGGATCAGCTTGTCACCGCGATAGTTCCGGGCGCCGCGCAACGCGGTGATCTGCAGGTCCTTGGTGAAGGTGTTGGCGAGCTCGCGGTCGCGGGCGACGATCTGGCGCTCCAGGTCGTCCAGGTCGATCAGCTTGTCACCGGTCAGGTCGTTCATCCCGCGGACCAGGTCGGGCAGGTTGCCGCGGACGATGAAGTCCGCGCCCTTTTCCATGAACGCGCGGACCGGCGCGGTCGCACCGCCGCGGGCCCGGCCGAGAACGCCCTTGATGTCCTTGCCGGTCAGGTCCGGGTTCTGTTCCTGGCCGGAGAGGGCGAACTCCTTCTCGATGATCTTCTGGGTCAGGACGAACCAGGTGTAGTCGTAGCCGGTCCGCATGATGTGCTCGAGGGTGCCCAGGGTGTCGAACCCGGGGAACAGCGGCACCGGCAGTCGCTTGCCGGTGGCATCGAACCAGAGGGACGACGGGCCGGGCAGGATCCGGATCCCGTGCATCGGCCAGATCGGGTCCCAGTTCTGGATGCCCTCGGTGTAGTGCCACATCCGGTCCCGGTTCACGTACCGGCCGCCGGCCGCCTCGGTGATCGCCAGCATCCGGCCGTCCACGTGTGCGGGCACGCCGGAGATCATCCGCTTCGGCGGTTCACCCATCCGCTTCGGCCACTGCGACCGGACCAGATCGTGGTTGCCGCCGATCCCGCCGGACGTGACGATCACTGCCTGCGCCGTGAGGCTGAAGTCGGCGACCTCGGTCCGCGAACTGGCCACACCGCGCTCGACACCACTCGGCTCCAGCACCTTGCCCGCGACACCGTCGACGACCCCGCCGGTGACGGTCAGCTCGTCCACCCGGTGCCGGAACCGGAACTCGACCAGTCCCTTCGCGACCGCTTCCCGGACCCGGCGCTCGAACGGCGCGACCAGACCGGGGCCGGTGCCCCAGGTGATGTGGAACCGCGGCACCGAGTTCCCGTGACCGTCGGCGTTGTAGCCGCCGCGCTCGGCCCAGCCGACCACCGGGAAGAACCGCACCCCCTGGCCGTGCAGCCACGGGCGTTTCTCGCCGGCCGCGAAATCGACGTACGCCTCGGCCCACTGCCGGGCCCACTTGTCCTCGTCGTCCAGCCGGTCGAACCCGGCCGAACCGAGCCAGTCCTGCAGCGCGAGATCGCGCGAGTCCTTGATCCCCATCCGGCGTTGCTCGGGGGAGTCGACGAACATGAGTCCGCCGAACGACCAGAACGCCTGGCCGCCGAGCGAGGCCTCCGGTTCCTGGTCCAGCAGCAGCACTTTCCGGCCCGCGTCGGCCAGCTCCGCGGTCGCGGCCAGCCCGGCCAGCCCCGCCCCGACGACGATCACATCCGCGTCCATGGTGTCCCCTCAGCAGATCGAGTGGTCCATATATAGCGGACAACCGGCAGCGATAGACGCCTCTGCGCAAAGTTGTAAGGATGGGACACGTGACGATCCTTTCCGCGCAAGACCTCGTCCTGCCCGCCGCCTCGCTCGGGGCGGAGAACCCGCTCGCACCGCTGCGCAGTCAGCAGGAGCTGTACCAGGTCCAGAACCTCGCCGAGCTCCCGGCCGAGCTGCGCGAGAACATGCAGTACGGCCGCTTGCACAGTCCGCTCCCGACGCTCAACCAGGACGGGTACGACCGCGAGCTCGTCGACCGCACCTTCCCCGCGTTGGTGCTGGAGAACGACCACGTCCGCGCGACCGTGCTGCCGAGCCTCGGCGGACGGCTCTACTCACTCGTCCACAAGGCGAGCGGTCAGGAGTTGCTCTACCGCAACCCCGTCTTCCAGCCCGCGAACCTTGCCCTGCGCAACGCGTGGTGGGCCGGCGGCGTCGAGTGGAACGTCGGCAGCACCGGCCACTGGACCGGCACCTGCGAGCCCTTGCACGCCGCCCGCATCGAGGGCCCGGACGGTACGCCGGTACTGCGCCTCTGGGAGCTGGAACGGACCAGGAACCTCATCACCCAACTCGACTTCTGGCTCCCGGCCGACTCCGAGTTCCTGTACGTCGGAGTCCGGCTGCAGAACCCGTCCGACACCGAGGTCCCGGCGTACTGGTGGTCGAACATCGCGGTCGAGCAGTCCCCGGAAACGCGGGTGCTGGTGCCGGCCGATCAGGCCTGGCGGTTCGGGTACCCCCGTGCGGAGCAGGCGGGTGCGTCGACCGGGCGATGGCTCGAGCTGGTCGGCGTACCGGAGTTCGACGGGATCGACCTGACCTACCCGATGCAGCACCCACGCGCGGTGGACTTCTTCTTCGAGCCGCTCGCCGAAGAGCGACCGTGGATCGCCTCGGTCGACGCAGGCGGCAACGGCTTGGTGCAGGCGTCGACGGAGCGGCTGAAGGGGCGGAAGCTGTTCGTCTGGGGTGAAGGCACCGGCGGGCAGCGATGGCAGGAGTGGTTGTCGCCGGGTCTCCAGGGTCATGGGTACGCCGAGATCCAGGCCGGGCTGGCGCGGACCCAGCTGGAACACCTGAAGTTGCCTGCAGCAACAAGCTGGCACTGGCTGGAAGCGTACGGCCGGCTCTCGGTGGATCCCGAGGTTGCCCATGCGGAGTGGGGAGCGGCCCGGACCGGCACGTCCGAGGTACTGCGTCCATTGCTCGACCGACTGGGGGAGCGCGAGCGCGAGTGGCTGACCGTCGCGGATGCGGCGCCGGCCGAGCGGCTCGCGGCCGGCTCGGGGTGGGGTGCGCTGGAGCTGGCCCGGACGGGATGGACGGTCTCAGCCGGTACGCCGTTCGCCGAGGACACCATGACGTCGCGGGAGCACGCCTGGCTGCCGTTGCTCGACGGGCGGTTGCCGGCGTCGGACGCCGTACCGGATGGAACGCTGGTGGGCTGGAAGGAGCTGCTGGAGAAGGCCGAGGACAACTGGCTCGTCTGGTACCACCGGGGCGTGGCGCGGCATTACGCCGGTGACATCGACGGCGCGATCGACGCCTGGCTCCGGGCCGGCGACAACCCGTGGGCCTTGCGCAATCTCGGCTTCGTCACCGGCGAGCTGTCGTACTACGAGCGAGCGGTTGGCCTACGGCCCGACCTGGTGGAGTTGGTGGTCGAGGCGGTCGGCGTTGCTCTGGCTGTCGATGTCAATCGGGCTGGTCGTCTGCTCGACCACGCTCCCGACGATCCCCGCATCCGGTTGCTGCGGATCCGCCATGCACTGCAGAGCGGCGACCCGCAAACCGCCCGCGACTTGCTGGCCGACGGCATCCAACTGCCGACCGTCCGTGAGGGCGCCAACCCGCTCGCAGACCTGTGGGTGGAGACCGAGCAGGCCCTCGGCACCGACCGGCCGGTGCCCGCGCAGTACCAGTTCGGGATGGGCGGTCACTAACGAGTCGGCAACTTTGTCAGGACGTGGGAACCGAGTAGATCCGGGGAGCGTCTCACCAATGTGCGGCAAGGGCCGCGCAAGGCAGTTTCGACTACGACGACCGCGCCGCGCGGGCGGCGCGTCGGGGGTGAGTGCCATGTTGACGATCGTTGTGCTCGGTGGGTTCGGCCTGGTGCTGCTGGTCACGGCATGCATCGTGGCGGATGTGGTCGCCGGTCTGCGGCGGGACGGGAACCCTGCAGTCATCGAGGAGAAGACCGCGGGGCAGGTGATCCGGGTTCGTGGCCCGGTCCGTGGTCAGCTGGACGGCGGGAGCCCGGTGGAATACACCGAGGTCACCGTCGAGTACTGCACCCGCCGGGGTGAGGGACCGTACGAGGTCTCCCGCCGGCTTCCGGTGGGCAGCAGGATTGCTTACACCAAGGGCGACCGGGTCATCGTCAGCTACGACGTCCGGACGCCCCGCCGGGCCCGTATCGCCGGCCGGGTCAGCCACTGGCCGCAGCTCGGTCCGCGCAACTCGGACCCTGTTCCACAGCCATAAGCAGAAAGGCTTCAGCTTTCGGCCGCCCCCTCCCGGGTGAGCCGTCCCCTCGCCTCGGGCGAGGACTTTCCAGTTCCACGACCTGCTTGAGCCACCCCCGGCTCAAGCAGGTGAGACGCCGCCGGCAGGCGGCTTTCGTCGTTCAGGACGGCAAGTGGGGCGACAGCAGGTTGTAGAGAACCGGGCGGCCCTGCGCCAGCACGTACTCCGCCTCCGCCGGCTCCAGCCGGTCGGCCAGGTGGGCCAGCGCCTCTCCCATGGTGATGCTCAGGGTGACCGCGAGCCGGAACTCCTGAGTGTCCCGGGCGCCGAACCGGCCCGCGAGCAACTCGGCGAACTCGCCCGCGTGCTGGTCGTCGAACTCGCCCGGCTTCGTCTCCAGGTCCGGGTCACCCAGACCACTCAGCACCACGGCCTTGAAACCAGGATCGGTCCGGTGCATCTCCCGGAACGTGTCCAGCGTGACGTCCACCGCCTGCGCGCCAGCTCGACACCAACGCCAGCCGGTCCCGGACCGCGTCGGTGTAGCGGGCCTGGTTGCGCCGCTCGATCGCCTGGATCAGGCTCCGCTTGTCCGGGAAGTACCGGTACACGCTGCCGACCGCGATCTCCGCGCGCTTCGCGATCCCGCTCGTCGACGCGGCGTCGTACCCGCGCTCGACCACCTCGGCGCAGGCCGCGTCCAGGATCCGCTCGACCTGCCGGTTGGCCCGGTCCTGTGTCGGCGTCCGGCGCAGCGGATACGCCCCCGATGTCACCATGTTGCTCATTGTCCATCCTCTGGGGGGACACCGTTGCCACCTTCCTGTGACAGATTGCCGTCAGATCGGCGTCACCGCGCCGAGGAGACAATCTGGTGTCCGTCCACAGGAGGGGAATTCCCGTCATGCGCATCAGCAGAACGGTGGTCGCCGGTCTGGCATCCGCCGCGATCGCCGCGTCCGGACTCGCCGGTACGGCGCTCAGCACCCGGCAGACTCCACCGACCCAGGGCCAGGAGAACGGCTCGGGCGTGCGGCTCAACCAACTCCAGATGATGGGCTCGCACAACTCCTACCACCGCGAGCTCAGCCCGGCCGAGCAGAAGGTCCAGCAGGCGCAGAACCCCGGCTCGGTGGATCTCTGGTACTCGCACGCCGCGATCCCGGCGCAGCTCGAGGACCAGAACATGCGGACCCTCGAGCTGGACCTGCTCCCGGACCCGGACGGCGGGCTGTACACGTA
The DNA here is from genome assembly GCA_963748245.1 of uncultured Actinomycetota bacterium. Classification (GTDB taxonomy): domain Bacteria; phylum Actinomycetota; class Actinomycetes; order Propionibacteriales; family Kribbellaceae; genus Kribbella. The sequence goes on from CAVVIA010000005.1 coordinate 60,607, forward strand.
CCCGCTGATCCGCAAGCTGACCGGGCAGGGACCGCTCGACCGACCCGGCGATGGCCCAGCCCGGGATCAAGGTCCTGCACATCCCGGACTTCGACTACAACGGCACCTGCAAGACCTTCGTGCTCTGCCTGCAGCAGGTGAAGAGCTGGTCCGACCAGAACCCGGACCACACCCCGATCACGATCAGCCTCGAACTCAAGCAGTCCGACCCGAAGATCGTCGCGGCCGGCGGTGTGCAGTCGCCGCCGTGGGACGCGGCCAACCTGGACCGGATCGACGCCGAGATCCGCTCGGTGTTCCCCGAGAAGGAGGTCCTGACCCCGGACGACGTCCGCAAGCCCGGCCTGACGCTGGAGCAGTCGGTCCTGACCAAGGGCTGGCCGAAGGTCGAGTCCGTCCGCGGCCAGGTGCTGTTCTACTTCGACAACGGCGGTGCCGGCACGATCCGCGACCTGTACCGGACCGGCAAGCCGAACCTGGAGGGTCGGGCGGTCTTCACCCGAGGTCCGGAGGGTGAGCCGGACGCCGCGATCACCCAGGTGAACGACCCGCGCGGCGCCAACCAGGCCGAGATCCAGCGCCTGGTGTCGAAGGGCTACCTGATCCGCACCCGGTCGGACGAGCCGATGGCGACGATCCGGGACAAGGACTTCAGCCGGGTCGGGATCGCGCTGGCCAGTGGCGCCCAGGTGGTGACCACCGACTTCCCGGTGGCCGGGATGGCGGCCCGCTACGACAGCGACTTCGTGGCGAAGCTGCCCGGGGACACCGCCGTACGATGCAATCCTGTGTCGGCGCCGACGTGGTGCCGGGTCTCGGAGAGGTGAGCTGAGCATGTCGGAGCACGTGGTCGATGTCAGCTGGAGTCGCGGTGAGCACGAGTTCACCTATGACACCTACAACCGCGACCACGAGTGGCGCTTCGACGGCGGGATCACGGTGCCGGCCTCGGCCAACCCGAAGTACCTGGGGAACCCGGGGCCGGTCGACCCGGAGGAGGCGTTCGTGGCGGCGCTGTCGTCCTGCCACATGCTCACCTTCCTGGCGATCGCGGCCCGCAAGCGCCTCGTCGTCGACGCGTACGACGACCACGCGGTCGGCGTGATGGCGAAGAACGAGGCGGGCCGGCTGGCGATCACCCAGGTGACCCTGCACCCGAAGATCGTCTGGGCCGGCCAGGAGCCGGACGCCGAGGCGATCGAGCGGATGCACCACCGGGCCCACCTGGAGTGCTTCATCGCCAACTCGGTCACCACCGAGATAACGGTGGCCTGAAGCAATTAACCCCTTCATCCCTGCAAGCAGAAACCACCCGCCGGTCCGGCCTGAGCCTCGCGCAAGCGGCGTCAGGACGGTCCGGCGGGTGGTTGTGGTGCACCTCTGTGGCGGTGCACCTTGACGGATCCGGCGGCGCCTCGCACGGGGCGCCTCTGCGTTGGATGTGCGACATCCGTGCGGTCTAGCTCGGTGGGCAAGACCGTCCGGGTGCGCTGCCGGGTCCGTTCGTCCGGTTCGCGCCAGTCAGTGCTTGGCGGCGGCGTCGCTCCGGTCGTCTGTGCTCTGGGTTTCCATGTGGCCGGCCAGGAGGTCCTCGAGCTCGCGAACCTGCTCGGTGGCCATCGAGGTCATCAGTCGGTGGATCGTCATGCCAGTGAGACGCACGCGGTCCCGGGGTATGACGGTAATCCGGCCGATCTTTTCGTGTGAGCTACTTCTCATCCAGTCCGTCGAGGCGGAGCGGCACCAGGGTGCGGGCTTCGTCGTACGACGTACCGGTCAGTTCGAGAGGTCGACGATGGTCGAACGGATCTGGCCGAGAACCACGACGGCGGACAACCCGGTCGGCAGCGGCATCTCCGCCGTACGGCGGCCGAGCTCGCCCAGCACGCGGTGCGCGGCCACGACGGCGGCGGGTTCGAACAGCGACTCGGCGATCAGCCGGGTGCCGTCGGCGAGCCGGTCAAGCAGCATCGGGTACTCGGCCGGCATCTGCTCGTCCCGCCAGACGGAGACGGCGCAGCGCCGGACCAGGACTCTGATGTTCCGGATCGCGCGGTCGGCGGGTACGACGAGATCCGCGATCTGCTGGACCCGGACGCGGTGCCGGCGGCGGAACGGTGACATCCGGACCACCGCGACACCCTCGTCGGCCGCGCTGCGGAGTTCGTCCAGCATCGACTCGCTGGCCCGGGCCCGGCGGAGCGCGTCGGTGACCGCCTTCTCGTCGTTGTCCCGGAGTCCGTCGGCGGTCTCGATCAGGATCTCGGACAGCTCGTTCAGCACCTCGGAGGCTTGTTGCCGGGGCGCCTGATCGCCGTGGCCGGCGCGATCGTGGCGGCGGCCAGCGCGACCACACCGCCGAGCGCGGCATCGAGGAAGCGGTTGAACCCGGCGCCCGGACTCGGCAGCAGGGTGGTGACGATCGCGGCTTGGACACCGGCCTGCGTGGTCATCAGGGTGCCGGCCCCGAGGAGTACGGCGACGCTCATCGCCAGCGCGACCACGAAGACGATCTGCGGTACGCCGGTGCCGAAGAACCGGACGAACAGGTCGCCGACCGCGACACCGACCGCCACGCCGGCCATCACCTCGGCCACCCGGCGTAGCCGTTGACCGAAGCTGAAACCGAGACACACCATCGCCGCGACCGGCGCGAAGAACGGTTGCGGGTGGCCGAGGACGTACCGGGCCAGCGCCCAGGAAACACCGGCGGCGAGGGCGCACTGGGAGATGAAGAAGATCCGGTCCCGCCAGCGGTCCACCCGGCGGCGGACCGAGGCACGCGAACGGCGCGCGGCCTGCGGCGCGATGTCGTCGCGCAGCTCCCGCAACTGGTCCAACGTCAGCCTGACCGGATCCACGGGGTCCATCATGGTGCACCGCCACCGCGCTCCGCCTTGATTCACCGCCGGTGGACGGTCAGGGTGGTTTGCATGACCGAGAACAACCGCGAGGACTACGGCAGCTACAGCGTTGACGACGAGGACCAGCTGCAGGCGGAGGACACCCTGAACGACCGGGGTGTGGACGATCTGCTCGACGAGGGCTACTCGCCGCCGGAGAAGTGGTCCGCGGGCGAAGGATTCGGTACGACGGCCGACGAGGCCCTGCAGGGGGAGTCGCTGGACCAGCGGATCGCGCAGGAGGAGCCCGACAAGGACCCGTACGCCGACGACGGCGAGGACGTCGGCGGTCCCGAGGTCGGCGTGGTCCGCTCCGGCCGCCTGGTCGCCCCGGACGAGGGCGCGCACAACGACGAAGAGGACAACCTGGTCGCCGAGGACGTCGGCTTCGACGGCGCCGCCGCGTCCGCCGAGGAGGCCGCGGTCCACGTAGTCGACGACGAGGACAACTTCGAGCTGGAAGACGACGACGAAGAAGACCTCCCCACCTACCGCGACGTAGACCTGGGCGACACCACCGACCCGGAGGACTGACCCCGGCCTCGCTCCGCTCGGCCGGCGGGTGGTGAGGCCCCGAGGCGCTGGTGGTGCGTGACCCGACTGCTGGACGTCAGCGGGGGGTTACCTGGACTTCGGCGCCTCGGGCGGGGACGAGGGTTACGTTTTTGGGTTTGGCGGGTTCGGGGGTGGGGTCGGGGGCCTGGAAGTTGTAGGCGGTGAGGGCGGCGCGGAGGATCTCGGTGCCTTCCATCAGGGAGAAGCCGGCGCCGATGCACCGCCGCGCCCCGCCGCCGAACGGGATCCAGGTCCCCGGCGCCGGCGGATCGTCGTCGAGAAAACGCTGCGGCCGGAAGTCCCGCGGCGCCGGGAAGTGCTCGGCGTCGCGGTGCACCAGCCCGATCGCGGCCATGATCGTCGTCCCGCGGGGCAGCCGGTAGCCCGCCACGTCCGCGGTCTCGGTGAGCCGCCGCCCGACCTGGTAGACGACCGGATGCAGCCGCAGCGCCTCCTTGACGATCGCCTCGAGTTCGTCGTCCGCACCCGCGTCCGCGGCCCGCTGCCCGAACGCCAGCTCCTCCGGCCGCCGGGCCAGCTCGTGGAACGCCCAGCCCATCGCCGTCGCGGTCGTCTCGTGCCCGGCCAGCAGCAGCGTCACCAGCTGGTCCCGCAGCTCCACGTCCGACCAGTTGCCTGCGGCAAGCAGTCGCGAGAGTACGTCGTTGCGTCCGGCAAGATTCCCCCGGCGCCGGGCGATCTCGTCGTACAGGATCTCGTCGACCTGCCGCTGGACGGTCAGGTACGTCCGCCACGGCGGCACCCGGAGCAGGCCCGGGTAGAACCCGCCGAGCATGATCACCGGCGACACCGAGACGATCTTGTCCAGCAGCGGGCGGAGCTGGTCGAGCCGGTCGCGGTCGGTCACACCGAAGACGACCTGCAGGATCACCTCCAGGGTCAGGTCCCGCATCCGCTGGTGCAGCTTGAACGGCTCGCCGACCTGCCAGGTCGCGACCTCGGCGCGAGCCAGTTCGTGCACCATCTCGGCGTACCCGCGCAATGCCTGACCCGAGAAGGCCGGCATCAGCTGACGCCGCATCCGGACGTGGTCCTCGTCGTCGAGCAGCAGCAACGAGTGCGAGCCCATGATCGGCTCCAGCACGGTGTTGCCCTCGCCCGCGTGCATCACCGACGGCGGACTGCCGAACACCTCCCGGATGTGCTCCGGTCTGCTCAGTACGACGACCACGCGGCTGGACGGGACCAGCCGGATCGTGAACACGTCGCCGTACCGTTCGCGCATCCGCGGGAAGAACGTCTTGCGGTGACTGGCGAACAGCACGGTCTGAGCCAGCGTGGGCAACCGTGGTCCCGGCGGCAGGGTACGGGCCGTCTGCCGGTCGAGCGTCCGGGAACCGAGCAAGGGTGTCGAGGCCATGCCACCTCCAAGCCTGGAACCTCAAACGCTACGTCAACCGGGTGAACTCCGGGCATCGAATGCGACAAGCGCCGCCACCAGCCGGGGCAGCTGGTCGTCCCGCACCGGATCGAGCCCGGTCAACCGGCCGACCTGACGGAGCCGGTAGTCGACGGTGTTGGCGTAGACGTGCAGGTCGGCCGCGGTCTGCCGTCGATTGCGCGCGTTGTCCAGGTAACGCCACAGCGGCGTAACGCCGGATGAAAGGCGAAGGCCCGCCCGGAGCCGGGCGGGCCTTCATTCAATGCGTCAGGAGCGCTTGAACCTCAGGGTGAGGATCTGGAACGGGCGGAGTTCGAAGGAGACTCCGCCGTCGGTCAGGTCACGGTCGGCCAGGTGGCGCTCGAGGAGGTCGACCTCGGTCACCGAGGCCACCCCGAAGGACGGGGTGACGGTGGCGCGGGAGCGGCCGCCGGTGGACTCGTACAGGCGGACGACGACGTCGCCGGACTGGTCGTCGGCGAGCTTGAGCGCCTCGACGATGACGTTGCCGTTGTCGACGGTGACGAGCGGCTCGGTGCCCTCGGCGCCGGTGACGACCCGCTCCGGCAGGTTGATCCGGTACCCCTCCTCGACCGCCTCCGGGATCCCGGCGCCGACCACCAGCGCGTGGTTCACGGTGTGCACGCCCTGGTCGGTCTTCGGGTCGGGGAACCGCGGTGCGCGGATCAGCGAGGTCCGGATCGTGGTGGTCGTGCCGCCGTCCTCACGCGCGGTCCGGTTGATGTCGTGGCCGTACGTCGAGTCGTTCACGACGGCGACGCCGTACCCGGGCTCGCCGACGTGCACCCAGCGGTGCGCCGCGATCTCGAACTTCGCCGCGTCCCACGAGGTGTTCTGGTGGGTCGGCCGGAAGATGTGCCCGAACTGGGTCTCCGACGCCGACCGGTCGGCGTGCACGTCGACCGGGTACGCCGCCTTGAGGAACTTCTCCGCCTCGTGCCAGTCCATCGTGGTCTCGATGTCGACCCGCTTCGCGCCCGGCCGCAGCCGCAGCGTCTGGGTGACGCTGGACCGGTTGAAGGACCGCTTCACCACCACGGTCGCGACACCCTCGACAGTGCTGAAGTCGACACTGTCCACCTCGGTCACGTCGCGGACGTTGTTCTTGTAGAACGAGTCGACGTCCCACGCGTCCCAGTGGTTCGGGGTGTCCACGTGCAGCTGCAGAAGGTTGCCCGCGGTGCCTGGCGCGATCACCTCGCGACCGGCCTCGACGTCGTACAGCGAGGTGATCAGACCGCGCTCGTCGATCGTGACCCGGATGACCCCGTTGTCCAGGACACCGTTCTCGATCGACACGGTCTGGCCCTCACCGACGGCGATACCCGCACCCAGACCGGCCACGCCGCTCCGGGTGTGCGGTGCCGCGTTGAAGACGATCTGCGCATCGCCGGAGCCGGCCAGGGCCTGCTGGGCCTTGGCGATGATCCCTTCCAGCTCCTCGGCCAGCCTCGCGTACGTCGCCTCGGCCTCGCGGTGCACCCAGGAGATCGAGCTGCCCGGCAGGATGTCGTGGAACTGGTTCAGCAGCACGGCCTTCCAGATCCGGTCCAGGTCCTCGTACGGGTACGCGTCCAGCTTGCCCGCGACCACGGCCGCGGCGGACCACAGCTCGGCCTCGCGGAGCAGGTGCTCGCTGCGCCGGTTGCCCTGCTTGGTCTTGGCCTGCGAGGTGTACGTGGCCCGGTGGATCTCCAGGTAGAGCTCACCCGACCAGACCGGCGCGTGGTCGTGGTACTCGTCCTCGGCGGCGGTGAAGAACTCGGTCGGGGACTCGATCGTCACCCGCGGCGAGGACTCCAGGTTCGCCACCCGGCGCGCGGTCGCGACGAACTCGCGGGTGGGGCCGCCACCGCCGTCGCCGTACCCGAACGGGACCAGCGAGTGGGTCGCGGCGCCGTTCTCGGCGAAGTTGCGCTGGGCGTGCGCCAGCTCGCGGCCGGACAGGTCGGAGTTGTAGGTGTCGATCGGCGGGAAGTGGGTGAACACCCGGGTGCCGTCGAGACCCTCCCACCAGAAGGTGTGGTGCGGGAACTTGTTCTCCTTGTTCCAGGAGATCTTCTGGGTCAGGAACCACTTCGACCCGGACAGCTTCACCAGCTGCGGCAGCGCGGCGGTGTAGCCGAACGAGTCCGGCAGCCAGACCTCCTGGGTGTCGATGCCGTACTCGTCCAGGAAGAACTTCTTGCCGTGCACGAACTGCCGGGCCAGCGCCTCGCTGCCGGGCAGGTTGGTGTCGGACTCGACCCACATCCCGCCCACCGGAACGATGGTGCCGTCGGCAACGGCCTTCTTCAGCCGCTCCCACACCTCCGGGTAGTTGTCCTTCACCCAGGCGTGCTGCTGGGCCTGCGAGAACGCGAAGACGAGCTCCGGGTACTCCTGCGCCAGCGTGGCGACGTTGGAGACGGTCCGGGCCACCTTGCGGCGGGTCTCACGCAGCGGCCAGAGCCAGGCCGAGTCGATGTGCGCGTGACCGACCGCGGAGAGCTGGTGAGCGCTGGCGTGCGCCGGACGGCTCAGTACGTCGGTCAGCTGTGCGCGGGCGTCCGCCGCCGTACCGGCGACGTTCTCGTAGTCCAGGGCGTCCAGCGCGCGGCTGAGCGCACGCAGGATCTCGCGGCGCCGCGGCTCCTGCGGGGTCAACTGCTGCTGCAGGCCGTCCAGTGCCTCGAGGTCGAGGATCAGGTCCCACACCTCGGCGTTGAACACGGCCAGGTCGGCGCGGGTCAACTGGTAGATCGGCGTCTCGCCGCGCTTGGCGCCGATGTCGACCTTGGCGTAGGCGTTGTCGAGCGGGATCTCCGGGTTGGCGGCGCCCTCGACGTAGAACTCGATCCGGTCGCCGGGCGAGGCCGCCGTACCGTCGGGGCCGAGGATCGACAGCGGGGCGTAGGTCTGCCGCGGGTGCAGGCCCTTCAGCGGTACGCCGGAGGAGGTGTGGATCAGGCCCTCCGCGGAGAACCCGGGACCGCCGCTGAAGCCGAGGTCGATGACGGCCTCGATCTCACTCCCGGCCCACTCGGCCGGCACCTGGCCGCTGAACTTGAACCACGCGGTGCCCCAGGCGGGACCCCAGGGCAGGCCGAGCTCGGCCGGCTCGAAGGTCTGGGCGAGCGCTTCGGCGGGGGACACCGGCTCACCCGGGGCGTGCCACACCTGGATGTCCAGCGGGACCGCCGCGCCGTAGATCGCGGGGCGGATCCGCTCCCGCAGGGCGCGCCTGAGCCGCTCCTCGATGAGTTGACGGTCGTCGTGCACGAAATCATCCTCCGGGCCGTGTCTGATGGTCTTCTTACGCGACCCACGCGGCCGCTGCGATGACAACGCTGTCACACCCACCCCGGGCCCGTCCAGACGCAGTTCATCCTTGCACTCCCGGTAGCGATGAGATCGCAGTCCGAGGCTTCGGCTACCGGTGGGGACCTGTTGCCGTCTAGGTTGTCCTGCATGGATCGACCCCGCCTCCTGACCCCTGCCGGGAACGGCCTCATCCAGTCAGCCGGTATGAGCCGGCGCAGCGTGCTCGGACTCGGCGCCGCAGCCGCCGCCGCACTGGCCGTGCCCGGATGCTCCCGCGGCCGCTCGGACGAGCCCGCGCCGGCCGGCCCGGCCTTCTTCGCCACCGGTAACACGGGCGGTGTCTACAACAAGTTCGGCGGCGGGCTGGCCAAGCTGGTCAGCGAGGTCACCGGCATGGAGCTGCAGACGATCGTCACCAACGGCTCGGTGGACAACCTGCAGCGGGTGGCCGGGATGAAGGCCGACATGGGGTTCACCACCTCGGACTCCGCGCTCGCCGCCCACGAGGGCACCGGCATGTTCGCCTCGGGCAGCCTCAAGTTCACCGCGCTGGCCCGGACGTACGACAACTACGTGCACGTCGTGGTCCCGACCGCGTCCAACGTCGTCCAGCTCAAGCACCTGGACGGCCTGACCGTGAACGTCGGCCCGATGAACTCCGGGACCAAGGTGGTGGCGGACCTCATCCTGGACACCGCCAGGCTGCGGAACGTCAAGACGACCAACTACTCGCTCGAGGACGCGGTCAAGCAGCTGAAGCGGCGGGCCGACAACCAGGGCAAGGGCCGGGGGATCGACGCGCTGATCTGGAGCGGCGGTCTGCCGACCACGCCGATCGGCGAACTGCAGAAGTCGGTCGGCTTCCGGCTGGTCGACATCGGCGTGGTCGCGGAGGAGATCTCGCTGAAGAAGTTCGGCGGCTACATCGTGTCCTCGATCCCGCCGTCGGTGTACGGCCTGGCCACCTCGGTGCCGACGCTGGCGATCCCGAACTACCTGATCGCCCGGCCGAACCTGTCCGACTCGTGGGCCTGGTGGACGGTCAACACGATGTTCCGCCGGCAGAACGACCTGATCGCGGCCCACGAAGAGGCCGGCTCACTCGACCCCCGCTCGGCGATCGCGACGATGCCGATCCCGTTGCACCCGGCCGCCGAGCGCTGGTTCCGCGCCAACCACATCTGACCTTCGGCAGGTACTTACCGGGCCGGCGTCCGTCGTCCCGGCGGTCAGGCGTCGTAGTCGTCGATCAGCGGGACGCGGACCTCGATCACCAGGCCGCCGCCGATCGGCGGGCGGGCGACCACGCGGCCGCCGACCCGGGCCGCCTCGGACCGGACGATCGCCAGCCCCAGACCGGTGCCCGGCATCTCCCGGTGGTGAGCGCTGCGCCAGAACCGCTCGCCGACCTTCTTCAGATCGCGCGACCCGAGGCCGAGGCCGTGGTCGCGGACCGACATCACCACTTCGGTGCCGTCCCGCGTCACCGACACCTCCACCGGCGGAGCGCCGTACTTGGACGCGTTGTCGAGCAGGACGTCGAGGATGTCGTCGACCTCGAGCTCCGGGGCGACACCGCCCGGCACCATCTCGCCGATGATGAGTTCCATGTCGTCGGCGGCGTACACGGCCTTCCAGCCGACCAGCCGCTCCTTCACCGCCTGAGCCAGGTCCAGCGGCTCCTCGTTGCTCTCGGCATCGGCTCCGGGGCGGTCCGAACCGGCCAGCCGGGACAGCCGCTGGACGATCCGGCCGAGCCGGTCGATGTCGCTGAGGGCGAACCGGGCCGTCGGCGACAGCCGGGACAGGCCCTCGATGTGGATCCGCGCCGAGGTCAGCGGGGTCCGGAGCTGATGCGATGCGTCGGCAACGAACTCGCGCTCGCGCTGGCGGGCCTGGTGCAGGCTGAGGGCCATCGAGTTGAAGCTGTCGCCGAGCCGTCGCAGCTCTGGTGCGCGCCCGTCGGTGGACACCCGGGTGTCCAGGGCACCGCGAGTGATCTGGTGGGTCGCGTTGTCGAGGTCGTTCAGCGGCCGCAGCACCCAGCGGGTGATCGGCCGGACGATACCGATGACGATCGCGCCGATGCTGATCAGCAGACCGCCGAGGAGCAGCAGCAGGCCGTTCTGCACCTGGTCGCGGGCCTTCTCGGTCGGTACCCGCAGTACGGCGGCACCGAGCACGCGTCCGTTGTTGACGACCGGGCGGGCCACCACCATCTCGCCCGTGCGCCAGGGGAACAGGGCCGGTGGCTCGGCGGGCAGGCGGCCGGCCAGCGTGCTGTCGAGGGCGACCGCGAGGTCGGGCTCCTCCACCACGACACCGGACCGTGACGTGGCCACTACCTTGCGGTCGACGTCGACGACGAACACCGGGGTGTCGTAGAGCTCGTGGTACCGGACCGTCAGCTCACGCAGGTTGGCGATGTCGCCGGACTGCAGCGGCGACTCCGCCATCGTGGCGAACCAGTCCGCGTCGTTGCTGCGGGACAGGAACAAGGTCCGCGACGTGCTGGTGGCGATGTAGTTGGCCAGCGGCACGGCGGCGACGACGGCCAGGATGACGACCATCGGTACGAGTGACTGCAGCAGGCGACGGCGCAACGGTCAGTCCGAACCCAGGCGGTAGCCGACACCGCGGATGGTCTGGACCAGCTCGGGCCGGCCGAGCTTGGCCCGGAGGCTGGCCACGTGCACGTCCATCGTCCGCGACGAGGCCTCGAAGACCGACTGCCAGGCGTAGAGCGCGACCTGTTCCCGGGGCACCACCCGGCCGTGGTGAGCGGCCAGCACTGCTAGCACGTCGAACTCCTTGCGGGTCAGGCTGATGGGCTTGTCCGCGACCTGGACGGTCCGGGCCTCGATGTCCACGGTCAGGTCGCCGACGGTCACCCGGGGGCGGGGCTGCAAGAGGCCGGTACGACGAAGTACAGCATCGATCCGGGCCAGTAGCTCGGAAATCGCGAAAGGTTTGACCACATAGTCGTCCGCGCCGCTGCGCAACCCGCGCACCCGGTCGGCCGCCTCGCCGCGCGCGGTCACCGCGATCACCGGAACGTCCGACACCGTGCGGATCTGCCGGCAGACGTTGATACCGTCGCCGTCCGGCAGCCCGAGGTCCAGCAGGACCAGGTCTCCGGGGTCCGCTGCGAGGGCGTCCGCGGCCGTCCGGACATGCGTGACCATCAACCCGTAACGCCGCAACGCAGGTATCAGGGCATTCGCGATATCGAGATCGTCCTCGACCAACAAGATCCTGACCGCGCCACTCATGCGGTGATCGTAGGCCAGGAGACGCTCACGTGTGTCAGATCTTGGTAAAGACGTAATCACGTGACTCCACCCAGTGTTCGGCAACATTAGCCTTCCGGACACAGGAAGGAACCGGTAGATGACTGTCGGTATCGGTACGGGGGGTGGACTGACCGCGCCCTCCGACGAAGAGCTCGCCGAGTACGAGCAGGAGCGACCCGCTCGGCGGTTCCGGCCTGTCCTCGACCAGGTGGTTGCGGCCTGGTGCGCAATCATCAGCGTCGGTGTGCTGCTGCAGGTCTTCTTCCCACTACCACAGGGCACGCAGTTCTACTTGGTGATCTTTCTCGCAGCGATTCTGCCGATCACGCTGCTGAGTTACCGCGGCTGGAAGGTCCCGGCGTTCCTCAACCCGTTCAAGAACCGGTCCCACGACGACCCGGGGATCACGGACTGGATCCTCGCCGCCGCCGCGTTGGCGGTCTGTGCCTATCCGCTCCTCGACTTCGACGGCTTCCTCGAACGCAAGCAGGCTCCGACGACTCTCGATGTGGTGGCCGGTGCACTGCTGCTTCTGCTGCTGCTCGAGGCATGCCGCCGTACGACCGGATGGGTGCTGCCGGCCGTCAGCCTGTTGTTCATCGCCTACGCGTACTACGGCGGCTTCCTCCCGCAGACGTGGCTGCTGGCACACAAGGGCTTCAACTTCGACGCGATCATCGCGCAGTTCACCATGGGCACGGCCGGGTTCTACGGCACGCCGCTGGCGGTCGCGGCCAGCTACATCGTGCTGTTCACGATCTACGGCGCCGTACTGGACTACTCCGGTGCCGGGAAGTTCTTCATCGACCTGTCCTTCGCGGCCTTCAAGCGCAGCCGTACGGCGCCCGGCCGCACGGTCACCCTGGCCGGTTTCCTGCTCGGCAGCGTGTCAGGCTCGGGTACGGCGACCGCGGTGTCGCTCGGCACGGTGTCGTGGCCGATCCTGCGGCGGGCCGGGTATCCGGCCGAACCGGCAGGCGGAATGCTGGCCGCCTCCGGCATCGGCGCGATCCTGTCGCCGCCGACCCTGGGCGCGGCCGCGTTCATCATCGCCGAGTTCCTGCAGGTGTCGTACCTGACCGTCCTCGGGTACGCCGTCATCCCGACCATCCTGTACTACCTGGGCATCCTGCTCGCGATCGAGATCGACGCTCGCAAGCACGGCACGACGTCGACGGAGACATCCACGGACTCGGCGCTGCGGTTGCTGCTGCGGTTCGGGTACCACTTCCTGTCGTTGTTCGTGATCATCGGCTTCATGGCGGTCGGCGTACCGCCGTTCAAGGCCGTGGTCTACGCGGTGATCGTCGAGTTCGGGCTGTCGTTCCTGGACCGGGAGCACCGGCTGACCGCGCGGCGGCTGTTCAAAGCGCTTGCCCAGGGCACCCGTTCGGTGCTGCCGGTGGCGGCCACCTGCGCGACCGCCGGCGTGATCGTCGCCGTCACCACGCAGACCGGGCTCGGCCTCAACCTGGCCGAGATCATCGTCAGCGCGGCCCGGGGCCTGACCGACAACCACACCGTGGTGCTGATTCTGACCGTGGTGCTGTCGGCGTTCGCCGTACTGATCCTCGGGCTGGCCGTGCCGGTCACCGCGTCGTTCATCATCGCCGCCGTCATCATCGCGCCGGCCCTGGTCCAGCTCGGGGTGACGCAGGGCGAGGCGTACATGTTCATCTTCTACTACGCCGTACTGTCGGAGGTCTCGCCGCCGACGGCGCTGGCCGCGGTCGCGACGTCGGCGATCACCGGCGGCAAGGTGATGCCGACGATGTGGCAGGCGTGGAAGTACACGCTGCCGGCCTTCCTGGTGCCGTTCGCGTTCGTGCTCACCGACAACGGGGCCCGGCTGCTGGGTCAGGGATCGTTCATCGGCATGGTCTGGACGCTGGCCGTCTCGATGCTGGCCGTCGCCGCGCTCGCGGTGGTGACCGGGGGCTGGATCGTGGTGGCCACCAGTTGGGTCGAACGGCTGGTGTGTGTGCCGGCCGCCCTGCTGCTGCTTTATCTTGCGCCCGTAACCATCACGGCCGGAATCTGTTTGCTACTTGTTGCCGTCGTCATCAATCTGGTCCGGCGGCAGCGCAGTACGAAGGCTGACCCCACCCCACCGCCCCGGTCGGATGCCGGCCCGAAGGAAGGACCCGTCACTTGATGAGAACCCGTCGCCTCCCCGCCGCTGCGGTGGCGCTCGCCGCTGTCGTCTCCCTGGTCGCCTGCGGCGGCCAGCGGGAACCCTCGGGCACCGGTTCCGCCGACGGCGGCCGGCTGACCATTGCCACCGGCAACACCACCGGCGTGTACTACCAGCTCGGCGGTGCGCTGGCCTCACTGGTCTCGCAGAAGGTCTCCGGCTACCGGGCGACCGCGAGTGAGACCGGCGCCTCGGTGCAGAACGTGCAGGGCCTGGTGGCGGGGAACTACGACATCGCGTTCTCGCTCGGTGACACCGCCGCCGACGCGGTGAAGGGCGAGAACAGTTTCGACACGCCGCAGGACGTCGTCGCGCTGACCCGGCTCTACAACAACTACACGCAGGTCGCCGTCCGGGCGTCGGCCGGGATCAACACGATCGCCGACCTGAAGGGCAAGCGGGTCTCCACCGGCTCGCCGAACTCGGGCACCGAGGTGATCGCCCGGCGGCTGCTCGAGGCCGCCGGTCTCGACCCGGCGAAGGACGTCACCGCCCAGCGGCTCGGGCTGCCGGAGTCGGTGGACGCGATGAAGTCGGGTTCGATCGACGCACTGGTCTGGTCCGGCGGCCTGCCGACCGGCGGGATCACCGACCTGACCACCAGCATGGGCAAGAACGTGAAGCTCATCCCGATCGTGGACCTGCTGCCGAAGATGCAGGAGAAGTACGGCCCGGTCTACGCCCAGGCACCGATCCCGGCGGCGACGTACAAGCAGCCGGCCGACGTGGCCACCATCGTCGTACCGAACGTGCTGCTGGTCCGCAAGGACATGAAGGACGAGCTGGCCGAGCAGCTGACCAAGGTCATCTACGAGAACAAGGACGCCCTGGTCGCGGTGAACGCGGCCGCCAAGGGCATCGACCTGGCGAACGCCGACAAGACCGAGCCGGTCGAGGTGCACCCGGGCGCGAAGAAGGCGATCGACGGGTTGAGATAACCAGAGACCGTCCTCCCCCGCACACCAGGCGCAGCGGGGGAGGACGTCAGGTCCCACCCCGCACACCAGGCGCAGCGGAGGCGGGACCGACGCCGGCTCTCACCACCAGGCGCAGTGAGAGCAGGCAGGCCGGGCCCGGCCCTCCGGAGGCATCCGGGGGACGCCGGGCCCGGTCATTTGCTATTGGGGTCGTGCTCCGTATCGGGCATCGGCGTGCCGTACAGGTAGTGCGAGAGCGCCGAGTCACGTTTCGGGTGGACGTGGTACTTGGTGGGTACGACGCGGCCCTCCGCGCTGTCCCACGCGGTGTCGGCCACCCGCCACATGCGATGCGCCAGCCGTCCGGCCATTCCGGTGTGCGGTGAGACAGGATGAGCTCGGGTCGGAGCCACTTCCTCCGCCTCCAGCAGCTCCTCGGTCAGCGTGTTGACGTCCGCGTCGTCCATCTCTTCGCTGAGCCGCCGGCTGCACGTCGTCTCCAGTTGCTCGTGCCGGGCGAGCAGGCGGTCGATCGATTGCCACACCTCTTGCGCCGTCAGGTCCTGCATGCGGCTGTCGCCGTACTGGCGTCCCTTCAGGAACCGCAGCGACCGCTCCAGTTCCTTCGCGTTGCCGACGTACCTGGTGACCAGGTCGCTGCCGTCGGGCAGGCGACGGACGTGCGGGAGGAGGACGTCCTCGGCGGCGGCGAGGTGCTGGGCGGCGATGGCGTAGAACCAGTCGGTGTGATGCCGGAGCTCCGGGTGCGCGGCGGCCGGATGGTGAGCCGGCTCGGCCAGCTCGCGGATCCGGGCGTGTTCGTAGGTCAGGGCCAGTTCGAGCGTCGAAGCGGTCATGACAACCACCTCCAGGGGGTCTTCACTCCACCGTGTGCCCATCCCCAGACGATCGCAACCACCTCACCGCGCTCCGTAACCCAACCGGTGCGTCAACCGAGCAGGCGGCACCCCTCCGAGCTCTGAGGGCAGAGCTCGGAGGGGGTGGTGGGAGTCAGGAAGTGGAGCTCTTCTTCCAGAGGTTGATGCCGGCTTCGACGGCGTCCGCGTCGATGGCCTCGAGCTCCTCGGGGGTGAACTTGAGGTTGTTGACCGCGGCGAGGTTGTTCTCCAGCTGGGCGACGCTGGAGGCGCCGATCAGGGCGCTGGTGACCCGGTCGTCACGCAGGGTCCAGGCGAGCGCGAGCTGCGCGACCGACTGACCGCGCTGCTTGGCGATCTCGTTGAGCGCGCGGACGTGCTTCAGCGTGTCCTCGGTCAGGGAGTCGGGGTTGAGCGACTTGCCCTGCGCCGCGCGGGAGTCCGCCGGTACGCCGTCCAGGTACCGGTCGGTCAGCACACCCTGCGCCAGCGGCGAGAACGCGATCACGCCGACCCCCAGCTCGCCGACGGCGTCCAGCAGGTCCTCCTCGATCCAGCGGTTCAGCATCGAGTACGACGGCTGGTGGATCAGCAGCGGCGTGCCCAGCTCCTGCAGGATCCGCGCCGCCTCCCGGGTCCGGTCCGCCGAGTACGACGAGATGCCGGCGTACAGCGCCTTGCCCGAGCGCACCGCGGCGTCGAGCGCGCCCATCGTCTCCTCGAGCGGCGTGTCCGGGTCGAACCGGTGCGAGTAGAAGATGTCGACGTAGTCCAGGCCCATCCGGCTCAGCGACTGGTCCAGCGAGGCGAGCAGGTACTTCCGCGAGCCGCCACCCTGACCGTACGGCCCCGGCCACATGTCGTAACCGGCCTTGGTCGACAGGATCAGCTCGTCGCGGTACGTCGCGAAGTCGCGGGCGAAGTGCGTCCCGAAGTTCGTCTCCGCCGAGCCGTAGGGCGGACCGTAGTTGTTCGCCAGGTCGAAGTGCGTGACGCCGAGGTCGAACGCCCGCCGCAGGATGTCGCGCTGCGTGTCGAACGGCTTGTCGTCGCCGAAGTTGTGCCACAGTCCCAGCGAGATCGCGGGCAGCTGCAGCCCGCTGCGGCCCGTCCGCCGGTAGGCCATCTGGTCGTCGTACCGGTCCTGAGCGGCTACGTAGTCAGTCACGAGACCTCAGTCTGCCTCATGTCGTAACAAGTTCAAACCCCCTTGTTTTACAGCAGAAACCTCATTGCTGACTCCCAGAACCTCACCTTCTTGATGGAGCGGGTCAGGTCAGGGTGGACCACGGGGCGGGCGGATCGGTGCTGAAGAACCTGAGCAGGCCCAGGATTCGGCTGGCCGGGGGTGCGGTCCAGTGGCGCTGGCCCGGCCAAGGGTTCGCGGTGAGCTTGCCGAGGCCCCAGTCCAGGTGGAACCACAGGGCGGCCGCGGCCACTTCGTCCTCCCGCTGGCCGGGCGGTCCGGCGGTCCGGAGTTGGCGGATGTACTCGGGGAGGAGGGCGGCGACGTGCTCGAGGGGGAGCTTGGCGAAGTCCATCCCGCGCGGTGCCCAGGCGGCGTCACCCCAGTCGATCAGCGCCCGGAGCTCACCGTCCGTCCCGGCGAGAAGGTTGTGTGCGGCAACATCTCCGTGGATCAGCACCTTCGGCTCGTTCCGGTCGAACCGGTCGGCCAGCCGGGTGAACCAGTCGCTCAACCACTTCGCCGTACCGAGGTCCAGGTACCCGCGCTCGGCCAGGACGTCGACGGTCCGCCATGGATCGTCCCGGTCGTCCTGCGGCACGCCGGGAATGCGGGTCCGCTCCGCTCGGTGCAGCCGTGCTAGTTGCTCCGCCAGTCCCAGAGGCACCTCGGTCGGCTCGATCCCGTGGATGCGCTCCATCACGACGTGCGGCGCATCGATCAGTCTGCGGCTGTCGTCGTACTCGACGATCGCCGGAGTCAGGACACCGGCCGACCGCGCGACGGGGATGACGGCGGTCTCCTTCCGCAGGTCGTCCTCGAAGCCGGGTCGCGCGACCCGCAGGAACAACCCGTCTCCGAGCACGAAACCGCGGTTCGCGACGCCGCCCGCGACCTCGGTCACCTGCTCCGGCGGAACACCGTGCCGCCGGCCGACCGCGGTGACCCCGTCCAGGAACTCGTCGTTGTCGCCCACCGGCACCTCCCTCGTTGTCGGGTGATCCGACCCACGATCCTTGTGCCGGGGCAAGGCGGAGTCCACCGGATTTGATGTACTGCGGACGTGCGTGTCGATCTGGATCCGGATGAAACAGGGCGGCGGGAGTTCTACGCGGCGCTGAACTCCGTGGTGGTGCCGCGGCCGATCGCGTGGGTGTCGAGCCGGTCCGCCGACGGTGTGCTGAACCTCGCGCCGCACTCGTTCTTCACCGTGGCGTGTGTGCAGCCGCCGATGGTGCAGTTCACCTCGGTCGGGCGGAAGGACAGCCTGAACAACGTCGAGGCGACCGGTGAGTTCGTGGTGAACTTCGCGGCCGAACCACTGTTCGAGCAGATCAACGCGACCGCGACGAACTTCCCGGCGGAGATCTCCGAGTTCGAGGCCGTCGGGCTGACCACGGAACCCTCGCGCACCGTCGCCGTCCCGCGGGTTGCGGAGTCGCCGGTGGCGATCGAGTGCACCCTCCACACCACCCTCGAACTCGGCGACTCGACCGTGGTGATCGGCCGGGTCCGCCACCTCGCGGTGGATGCGGCGATGATGGTCGACGGACACCCCGAGATCCAGCTGCTCCGGCCACTGGCCCGCCTGGGCAAGGACGAGTGGTCGACACTCGGCGAGATCCGCTCCATCACCCGAATCCGCTACTCCAACTGGCCCGGTCACTACCAACCACCTCATTCCTGAGTTCATCAGCTGTCACGAGGTTCTTCGAGGGCGAGAGCTCTGGTGACGGCGTCCAGCTGCGGGGACATCCGCAGTGGAGTGCTGTCGGCAGAGCGGGTGGTGGCGGGGTGCCAGTCGAGGGTGGGGGTGACGAGGTGGACGTCGGGGGACAACGGGCCTGGGTCGTGGGCGTGGGAGCGGGATGCGAGGTTGAGCATCAGGCCTAGCGCCGGGATGACCGAGAGGTCGCGGATGACGTGGACGAGGAGGAGGTCGCGGGCGGGGACGGCGGCGAGTACGCCGTACGGCGGGATCTCGGCGTGGAGGGATTCGCGGAGGACCGTGTCCAGGACGAGGGCACGGGACGCGGCGAAGATGGTGCCGGTGATCAGGGCGATGCTGACGCCGTCGTGGTGGATGTGTTCGACGTGATCGGGGATGCCGCGGAGGTTGGCCAGACCGAAGCGCTCGGCGTCGGACCAGGTCACGCCGAAGTCGGTCGGGTCGAGATACATCGTGACGACGCCGTCGACCGCCGTGGCGGGGATGGACAGCAGGCCGGGGACGAAGTCGACGCGGTCCGCGGTCCACTCGGCCGGTAGCGCTTCGCGCGGGACGAGGCGCTGGATCAGCTCCTGCTCGGGATCGGTGGGTGGCTGCGGAGGTCCCTGGCGGAGGCGCTGCAGGAGTTGGACGAAGTGCTGCTCGACCACACTCGGCCAGCGGTGTTCCTCGTACTTGGAGACGGCGCGGGCCAGGTTGCTCAGGCCGAGGATCGGGCCGTCCGCGGCTGGGTCGGCCGGGACCAGGGCCGCGCCGCCTGTGTAGGCGACGTCGAGGCCGAGGCGGGCCGCGGCGGTCAGGCCGAGGCTCACGAGTCGTGCGGCCTGGAGCCGGGTCAAAGGAATCAGGACCGGGTCGGGCCGGTCGGAGTGGTTGCCTTGGGCACGTTCGGTGGAGCTGTCGATGGTCATCGTGGCCACCTCCTCGCCAGAGAAAGTACGAGGAACGGCACCCGATCCAGCCGGTCGTTTCGAACCTGTGGACAACCGCCCGGGATAGTCTGCGGCCACGCCCCCGGGCGAACACGTCAGGCCTTCAGGAGGAGTGGAACAGGATGTCCAGCACACCGTCGTCGCGGCCGACCTCGGAGACGCGGTTGTCGCTGTCGCACATCACCGCACAGAACGAGACCAACCTGCTGGGGACCGTGCACGGCGGCGTGGTGATGACGCTGGTCGACTCGGTCGCGGGGGTGGTGGCGGCGCGGCACTCGGGTGGTCCCGCGGTCACCGCGTCGATGGACGAGATGACCTTCCTGGTGCCGGTTCGGGTCGGCGACGTGGTGCATTTCAGCGGCCAGGTGAACTGGACCGGGCGCAGTTCGATGGAGATCGGCGTACGGATCACGGCCGATCGGTGGGATTCCGTCGGGCCGGAGGTGCATGTCGCGTCGGCGTACCTGGTGTTCGTCGCGGTCGACGCCGAGGGGCAGCCGCGGCAGGTGCCGCAGGTCGTCCCGGAGACCGACGAGGACCGCCGCCGGCTGCGCGAGGCCGAGATCCGGCGCAGTCACCGCCTCGCCCGCCGCGCCGCCATCATCGCCTCCCGCGAGGAAGACGCCCGAGAAGAAGGTGCCCGCGAGGAGGGTGGTCGCGGGGACGCCGGCCGGGAGGTTGTGACGGACGCCGGGGAGGGCGCGCGGTGAGTTGGTTCGGGAGTGCGCGGCGGCATCCGTCGGCGGTGTTGCTGGTGGTGCAATTGCTCGGAGTGCTGGTCTATCCGGCGATGGAAGGCTCCCGCGGCGGCCGGGTCGCGTTCGAGATCCTCGGCATCGTAGTACTGGTGCTGGCGGTCTTCTCGGTCCGCGCCACCCCGGGCCTCACCTGGGTCAGCGTCGGACTCGGCATCCCGGCTGTGGTCCTCTCGCTCGTCGACGCGATGAACCCCACCGAACCGGTAGCGGCCGTCTCCGCCGTACTGCACGCGGCCTTCTACTTCTACACCGCCTACAGCCTGCTGCGGTACATGCTCTCCGACCACGACGTCAGCACGGACGAGCTCTACGCGACCGGTGCCACGTTCACCTTGGTGGCTTGGGGTTTCGCCTACGTGTACGCCTTCGTCCAGGTGCTGGTCCCGGGCAGCTTCACGGCGATCATCAACCCCACCGGCGACCGTTCATGGATGGAACTGCTGTTCCTCAGCTTCACGACGCTGTCCAGCACGGGCCTGAGCGACATCGTCCCCATCACGTCCTGGGGCAGGTCGGTGGTGATGCTCGAGCAGTTGGCAGGTCTCGGGTACGTCGCCATGGTCGTGTCCCGCCTGGTCGGCCTCACCATCATCAGACGGAGCCAGACCTAGGCCCGAGGCCAGCCCGCCAGCAGATCGGCGGCCGCCCGGCCGGCCACCTCCGGCGCGTGCTCCATCGCGGCCACCCGGAAGCTCACCAGAGCACCCTCGTGGAGCAGTAGCAGCCGATCAGCCAGCTCACCCGGATCCGCGAGGCCGGCCAACGTCGCCTGCGCTTCGAACTCGGACCGCATCCATTGCTTCTGTCCCACGATCACCGGCATCGCCGGGTGGTCCGGCGCAGCCAGCTCGACGCTCGCGTTGATGAACCCGCAGCCGTTCCGCGAGCCCGCGACCCAGTCGGTCAGCGCGGCGAACAGCGCCAGGATCACCTCTTCCGGCGTCGACGGCTCGCGGGCCGCCAGCTGCTCGTCGAGGAACTCGTGCCAGACCCGGTTGCGCCGCTCGAGGTACGCCGCGATGAGCCGGTCCTTGGAGCCGAACCGGTCGTACAGCGTCTTCTTCGTCACGTCGGCGGCGTCGGCGATGGTGTCGACCCCGACCGTCCGGATCCCCTGCTCGTAGAACAGCGTGGATGCCGCGGTCAGGATGCGCTCCCCGGCCGGTGTCAGGGTGGCCGCGTCCGGCAGCCGCCGATCCACCAGCAGTCTCATCTGCTGATCAAGCATACTGACAGTATACCTACCGGTGTGGTTACTCTCTCGGGCATGACTACGGAGGAAGTGCACCCCGGGGTGGCGGAGGGAGCGGAACCGCGCTCGGGAGTGGAGGGAGCGGGGGCGCGGTCTGGGCGGCGGGGGAGGTCGGTGGTTGCGGGGGTTGGGTTTGTTGTGTTCTGGAGTTGTGGGTTCATCGGGGCGCGGTGGGGAACGGAGTACACGTCCGCGTTCGACCTGCTCGCCTGGCGCTTCCTGGTCGCGGGCGGACTGGCAGCGCTGATCCTGCTGGTACGGCGGCCCACGATCACCCGCAAGGACCTCGTCACCCAGGTGTGGATGGCCCTCCTCACCCAGTGCGTCTACCTCGGTCTCATCTTCACCGGCATCGACCACGGCATCTCAGCCGGCGTCACCGCCCTCATCGGCTCGCTCCAGCCGATCCTCATCGCCACTGTGGCCGGCCCACTGCTCGGCGAGCGAGTCAGCCAACGCCAGTGGATCGGACTGGTCGTTGGTGTCGTCGGAGTCGGCCTGGTCGTGGCTGACGACCTCCACGGCTCCCCACTGCTCTTCCTGCTGCCGTTCGGCGGTCTGCTCGGTCTCGTGATCGGCACCTGCCTGGACCGCCGCCGCAAGCCCAGCACCAACTCACTCGACGCTCTCTGCGTGCAGAGCCTCGTCTCCGCCGTGTTCTTCGTCGCACTGGCGGCGTCCACCGACCAGCTGACTGTGCCGAGCCAAGCCGGCTTCTACGGCGCCGTCCTCTGGCTGGTGCTCCTGGCAACAGGTGGCGGCTGGGGGCTGTACCTGGTCAACCTCAAGCTCTCCGGCGCCACCCGCATCAGCAGCCTGCTCTACCTCGTGCCGCCGACCACGATGGTGTTCGCCTTCCTCCTGTTCCACGAGACGATCGGAGCCCTCGCCGTGATCGGCATGCTGATCTGCGCGGTCGCCGTACTCCTGATCAGGTTGGACGAGCGAGCGGGACCGGTTCTGGCTACGCTGCGGGGATGGCGGAACCCCGGTGGCTGAACGAGCAGGAGCAACAGGCTTGGCGCGCGTTCATCGCGGCGCAGCGCGTGGTGAACACGCGGATCGAGCAGCAACTGCAACGCGACGCAGGGATTCCGCACACGTACTACGAGATCCTCGTCCGGCTGTCCGACGCGCCTGACGGCCGGCTGCGGATGAGCGAGCTCGCCGTCGCCACGCAGGGCTCGCGCAGCCGCCTCTCGCACGCGGTGAACCGGCTGGAACAAACAGGCTGGGTACGACGCGAAGGCATCGAGTCCGACCGTCGCGGCCAGGTCGCGATCATCACCGACCTGGGCAGGCAGAAGCTGGTCGAGTCCGCACCCGGTCACGTGGAGGAGGTCCGCAAGTCGATCTTCGACGCCCTCTCCGAGGAGCAGGTCGAGCACCTGCACGACATCTGTGCCACCCTCGCCCGGCACTCCGGCGACACGGTCGACCGGGCCGCCTGGGAGCGCCGCTGACATGAAGCGCCATAGCAGCAGCAGTCGTGCTGACAGCACTCCTGCTGGCCGGCTGCAGCGACTCCGGCTCACCCACCGCCGGCCCCAGCACAGTGCCGTCGTCGTCGGTCTCGCTGCCCACAACGGCAGCACCCACCCCGACGCAGACGCCGACTCAGAGCCCGACACGCACACCAACCCCGACGCCCACACCGACCCAGGCCGGCTGCGTCGACCAGAAGCTGCGAGCCCTCACCCTGCGCGAGGAAGCGGCCCAGCTGATCATGACCGGTATCAGCGCGAACGGCATGACGTCGTCCCAGCGCCCGATCGTGCAGAAGCAGAAGCCCGGCGGCATCCTCCTGCTCGGCAACGGTGGCAGCCTCTCCCACACGCGTACGGAGATGGCCGCCGTGAACACCGCCGCCACGGTCAAGGGCATCCGCCCACTGATCGCGGCGGACCAGGAGGGCGGCCAGATCCAGCGTCTGAAGGGTCCTGGCTTCGACCGCATCCCGGCAGCGACTGTGCAGGGCACCTGGTCCAGCTCCAAGCTCACCTCCGAAGCGGAGGGGTGGGGTGGCCAGCTCAAGGAGGCCGGCGTGAACGTCGACCTCGCGCCGGTGGCTGACGTCGTACCCAACGCACTGAAGCAGCAGAACGCTCCGATCGGCAGTCTGGACCGCGAGTACGGCAACACGCCGGGGGAGGTCGGGCCGCCGGTCCAGGCGTTCGTGAAGGGCATGCAGGCGGCTGGTGTGATGACCTCGGTCAAGCACTTCCCGGGACTCGGCAGAGTGCGCGGCAACACCGACTTCTCGTCCGGTGTGGTCGACAACGTCACTGTGCGCGGGGACGAGGACCTCCAGCCGTTCGCCGACGGGATCGAGGCCGGCGCCGACATGGTGATGATCTCGACCGTCACCTACACCAAGATCGACCCGGAGAACCGCGCGGTCTTCTCGCCGACCGTCATCCAGGGCATGGTCCGCGACGATCTGAACTGGGATGGCGTCGTGATCACCGACGACGTCGGGGCGGCCGCCGAGGTGGCCTCGGTACCGGCAGGCCAGCGGGCGACCCGATTCGTCGCGGCCGGCGGGGACATCGTCATCAACGCCAGGGCCGGGCTGACCTCCACCATGGTGAACGCTCTGGTCGCCAAGGCCGAGCAGGACAAGGCGTTCGCCGCGCAGCTGACGAGTAGCGTGAGGCGCGTGCTGACACTCAAGGAGAGCCACGGCCTGGTGAGCTGCGGATGACGGAGGAGCAGGAACCCGACTACCGCTTCACCCTGGCCAACGAGCGGACGTATCTGGCCTACCTGCGGACCTCCCTGGCCTGCTACGCGGGCGGTCTGTCCGCCGTGCAGTTCCTCGATCTCGGCCCGGACCGCCTGCCGGCCAAGATCATCGGTGTGGTGCTGGTCACCGCCGGGATCGTCACCACGGCCGGCGCCTTCCGCCGCTGGCAGCAGAACCTGACCGCGATGCGTACCGGCGGTAGTCTCCCGGTGACCCGGCTGCCCTTGATGCTGGCAGCAACGATCGGCGTGGTCGGCCTGATCGGCCTGCTGTTCTCGATCTGGCGATGAGCGCGCCGGACCCCGGTCTGCAGCCGGAGCGGACGCTGCTCGCCTGGCGCCGGACGGCGCTCGGCCTGATCGCCAACGGCATTCTCCTGATTGCCTCCGGCCACGGTACGTCGGACGTCCGCACCGGCCTCGGCATCGTCGTACTGGTGCTGGCGCTGGCCTGCTGGGCCGCGGTCAGCGCCGTCTACCGCCGTACCAAGGGGGCTCCGATTCATGCCCTCGGCCACCAACGGCTGCTCCGCGCGGCGGCCGGTCTGGTGCTGATCGTGGGGCTCTTCGACCTGTACGCGGTACTCACCCGCTGAAACCGAACGGTTACTCACCGGTCGTGTCCAGGCGGGAGAGTTCATCGTCACGCGGTACGTTGACCGGGCGGATGCCGCGTCAACGGTCCGTTCCCCCTAGCATGTTCACGGTTTGTCCCTCGTTCATCCGGAGCTTGAAGTGCCGTTACGTCTGCGTCCGAACGACCCGACGTTCTACGACCTTTTCACCGAGTCCGCCAACCACCTCGTGGACGGGGCCCGGATCCTGGCCGAGTTGCTCGGCAGTACGGCCGGAACCGGTCTGTCCTCGAGTCATCAGATCGCCGCCGAGATGAAGGATGCCGAGCACGCGGCGGACGAGACCACCCACTCGATCATCCGCCGGGTCAACTCGACCTTCGTCACCCCGTTCGACCGCGAGGACATCTACCGGCTGGCCTCCGATCTGGACGACGTGATGGATTACATGGAGGAGGCGGTCGACTCGGTCCACCTCTTCAACCTGGACAAGCTGCCGGAGGAGATCGCCGAGCAGATCGAGGTGCTCCAGCGGGCCGCCCAGCTGACCGCGGAGACGATGCCGCGGCTGCGCACCATGAAGGACCTGGCCGAGTACTGGATCGAGATCAACCGGCTGGAGAACACCGGTGACGCGGTGCACCGGCGGCTGATCGCCAAGCTGTTCAGCGGTGAGTTCGACGCGCTGACGGTGATGAAGGTGAAGACCGTGGTCGACCTGCTGGAGGCCGCGATCGACGCCTTCGAGCACGTCGCCAACACGGTCGAGCAGATCGCCGTCAAGGAGAGCTGAGCGTGGAGTTCGCGCTCGTCGTCGCGGTCGTGGTGATCGCGTTGTCGTTCGACTACACCAACGGTTTCCACGACGCGGCGAACGCGATCGCGACCTCGGTCTCGACCCGCGCGCTGACGCCGCGGGTCGCCCTGGTGATGGCCGCGGTGTGCAACTTCCTCGGCGCCCTGCTCGGCACCGAGGTCGCGGAGACCGTCGGCAAGGGCATCATCAGTGTGCCGTCCGGCCAGCACGGCCTGGTGGTGGTGATCGCCGCCCTGGTCGGTGCCATCACCTGGAACCTGATCACCTGGCGCTTCGGCCTGCCCAGTTCCTCGTCGCACGCGCTGATCGGCGGTCTGGTCGGCGCCGGCATCGCCTCGAGCAGCACGGTGCTGTGGTCCGGCATCGTGGACAAGGTCGTCATCCCGATGATCTTGTCGCCCGCGATCGGCTTCTTCGGCGCGTTCCTTCTGATGACGGCGATCCTCTGGGTGTTCCACCATCGCAACCCCGGCCGTGTGACCCGTGGTTTCCGGTTGTCGCAGTCGCTGTCGGCCGCTGCGATGGCGCTCGGCCACGGCCTGCAGGACGCGCAGAAGACGATGGGCGTGATCTTCCTCGCCCTGCTCAGCACCGGCGCTGTGCAGAGTGGCGACGGCATTCCGCTGTGGGTCAAGCTGTCCGCCGCGACCGCGATCTCGCTCGGCACCTACTCCGGCGGCTGGCGGATCATGCGCACCCTTGGCCGCCGGATCATCCACCTGGATCCGGCCCGCGGCTTCGCCTCCGAGACGATCGCCGCAGGCGTTCTCTACGTGATGGCGATCGGCTTGCACGCGCCGGTCTCGACCACCCACACGATCACCTCGGCGGTGATGGGTGCCGGCGCGACCAAGCGGCTGTCCGCGGTCCGGTGGGGTGTCGCCAGGGGCATCGTCACGGCCTGGGTCCTGACCATCCCGGCGGCCGGTCTGGTCGCCGCCCTCTGCTACGGCGTGGCCCACCTGATCCTCGAGTGAGGCCGTCGTACCCGCTGCTCAGCGGTTCCAGCGGCGGACGGCTTTGGCGACGTCCTTGGGGCGGATCGAGCCGAGGTTGAGTTCCCAGGTGGCGGCCAGGCGGTCGCCGAGTTCGGGCAGGTCCAGGTAGGCCTGCGGCCGAACGGCCATCACCCAGGTGGCCGCGGCCGCGTGGCCCTGCTGGAAGAGCAGATGGGTCGCGGTCGCCTCGATCCGGCGGCGCTTCTCGCCGTCCACCCGGCTGGACGCCCAGTCCTGCAGGATCGCGCCGTCGTCCGCGGTCATCCGGGCCAGGTAGGTCAGCGGTCCGCGCCAGAACCCGCGGCTGCCGATGTTGTCCAGGCTCTCCAGCGGGAACCAGCCGTTCTGGCAGCGGCGCCCGTTGATCGCGGCCTCGACCTCACGGGCCTGGGTCGCGGTCAGGCCCTGGACCGCCCAGTCGAGGAAGTAGAGACCGACATCGGGGATCTCCTCGGCGACATGGGGCGCCACGGTCAGCGTCCCCGGCTCGAACAGATGCAGCTCTTCGGGTGATTCCAACACAACTTCCCCCGCCCGCCTGAGTACGACGGCCGCGCACGCCACCGTGCGGCCGAGACACAGGGACCCCCCAGGTTCCTGCAGCAATCAACAGATGCTCTTCGTACCCTCGTGCCGATCCGGGGTCAAGGTGCTGTCCGATTGCCGACTACCCCTGAGGCAAACGTTTACTTCTTCCGGCCCGCCCGGCGTGCCAGCTCCTCCCGGTCCAGCCGCTCGGCTTCCTCGGGGGTCGGGGCGCCGCCGCCGTACGAGGCAGGCAGCCACCAGGCGCCGGTGGGCTGCTCGGGGTACGCGCGGATGGTGCGGTCGAGCATCCCGGCCATGGTCGAGCGCAGGTGGGCGGTCGCCTCGACCGCGTCGTCCTCGGGCGTGACCGTGATCGGCTCGCCGACCGTGATGGCGATCGTGCGGTGCCGGGAGAAGTCGCGCGGATGGTCCTTGGTCAGCATCCGCTGCGTCCCCCACAGGATCAGCGGGATCACCGGTACGGCGGCCGCCGCGGCCATCCGGACCGTGCCGGACTTGAACTCCTTCAGCTCGAACGACCGGCTGATCGTCGCCTCCGGGAAGACGCCGACGACCTCACCCGCTTTCAGGTACTCGAGCGCCTTCCGGTACGACGCCGTACCGGCCGCGCGGTCCACCGGGATGTGGTGCATGCCGCGCATCAGCGGCCCCGAGTACCGGTTGCGGAACAGCACTTCCTTGGCCATGAACCGGACCAGTCGCTTGCTCGGCACCGCACCGAAGCCGCCGAGGACGAAGTCGACGTACAGACGTGGTTCATCGCGATCACGGCGGCGCCGGTCCGCGGCACGTTCTCCGTCCCGGTCAACTGGAACTTCAGGTCCAGCACCTTGAACGCCGTCTTCGCGAAGCCGATCACCGGCGGATACACGAGGTCTCGCATCCCCTGACGCTACCGGTTACGGGCAACCGGCGGACGTGACGCGCCCCACGGAATCCCGTATGCAGTTGTTCGTTAGGGTGGTCGGGACAACTCGAGATCGCGGGAGCTCGCACCGTAGCGGGCTGAGAGGGCGGCTGGCCAGGAGCACGACACCTGTCCGGCGCCGCCGACCGCCGAACCTGTCCGGGTAATTCCGGCGTAGGGAGCTGCATCGTGACATCCATCGGAACGTCTGTCCGTCCGTCTGTCACCACCGGGCCGATCTCCGGCTCGGAGAAGATCTACCGCGGCGAGCTGGGCGTCCCCGCCCGCCGCGTCCACCTCACCAACGGCGAGCACTTCGACCTGTACGACACCTCCGGTCCGTACACCGACGCGGCCGCGTCGATCGACGTACAGGCCGGTCTGCCGGCGCTGCGGCGGGACTGGATCGCCGGGCGTGAGCCGCTGACCCAGCTCGCGCACGCGCGGGCCGGGACCGTCACCGAGGAGATGAGGTACATCGCCGTCCGGGAGGGCGTCGATCCGGAGTTCGTCCGGGACGAGGTGGCCCGCGGCCGGGCGGTGATCCCGGTGAACCGGCGGCACCCCGAGTCCGAGCCGATGATCATCGGGAAGAAGTTCCTGGTGAAGGTGAACGCGAACATCGGCAACTCGGCCGTCACCAGCTCGATCGAGGAAGAGGTCGAGAAGCTGGTCTGGGCGACCCGTTGGGGCGCGGACACGGTGATGGACCTGTCCACCGGCAAGAACATCCACGAGACCCGCGAGTGGATCCTGCGGAACTCCCCGGTGCCGATCGGGACCGTACCGCTGTACCAGGCGCTGGAGAAGGTGAAGGGCGATCCGACCGAACTGTCGTGGGAGGTCTACCGCGACACGGTGATCGAGCAGTGCGAGCAGGGCGTGGACTACATGACGGTCCATGCCGGCGTCCTGCTGCGGTACGTCCCGCTGACCGCCCAGCGGATCACCGGCATCGTCTCGCGCGGCGGTTCGATCATGGCCGCGTGGTGCCTGGCGCATCACCAGGAGTCCTTCCTCTACACGCACTTCGCCGAGCTCTGCGAGATCCTGCGGTCGTACGACGTGACGTTCTCGCTGGGCGACGGGCTCCGGCCGGGGTGTATCGCGGATGCCAACGACGCGGCCCAGTTCGCCGAACTGCGGACCCTCGGCGAACTGACCAAGATCGCCTGGGAGCACGACGTCCAGGTGATGATCGAGGGGCCGGGACACGTTCCGATGCACAAGATCGCCGAGAACGTGCGGCTCGAGGAGGAGTTGTGCGGTGAGGCGCCGTTCTACACCTTGGGGCCGTTGGCAACTGATGTGGCGCCGGCCTACGACCACATCACCAGCGCGATCGGCGCCGCCCAGATCGGCTGGCTGGGTACGGCGATGCTCTGCTACGTCACGCCCAAGGAACACCTCGGCCTGCCGGACCGCGACGACGTGAAGACCGGTGTGATCACCTACAAGATCGCTGCCCACGCAGCCGATCTGGCCAAGGGGCACGCCGGTGCGCAGGACTGGGACGACACGTTGTCCAAGGCAAGGTTCGAGTTCCGCTGGGAGGACCAGTTCAACCTCTCGCTGGACCCGGACACCGCACGGTCCTTCCATGACCAGACGCTGCCGGCCGAGCCGGCCAAGACCGCCCACTTCTGCTCGATGTGCGGCCCGAAGTTCTGCTCGATGCGGATCACCGCCGACATCCGCGCCTACGCCGAGGAGAAGGGCCTGACCTCGACCGAGGCGATCGAGGCCGGCTTCGCGGAGATGTCCGACACCTTCAAGGCGCACGACAAGAGGCTGTACCTGCCGCTGGCCGACTGAGCCGGACCGCCAGGCCATCAGATTCGGCGTTGTCCCGCCGCTGCCCGCTCGGGCGCTCCCGCGCAGTGCAGTTGTGATGGCCTGGCGGTCCGGACTGTGCTGACGCGGAGTGAAGTCGCGGGGCGAGTCGAGATGCCGAGGGGCCGAGGTTGAGCGGAGAATTGGACAACCGGCGGGCCTGCAATGCAGTCACTGGGAGTGACCGGGTGAACCGATTCAGGTTCTTTCCTTCACTCTACGTGAATAAGACTGTAGCCTTAACGCGTTGGGAAGGAGGTGCAAGGCGGTGGTCTTCGTTCTCACGGTAGATCAACGGGGCAGCCGAAGCATGACCGATCTCGTACCCGAGCTACTGAACACGCTGAACCGGCGGCCGCGGCGGACCGGGTTGCTCCGGAAGTTCGAGCGGACGGCCGGCGACGAGGTGCAAGGCGTGCTCTCGGAGGCTCGCGCCACCATCGACGTGATCGTGGAGCTGCTTCGCTCGGACACGTGGTACGTCGGACTCGGCATCGGCGACGTCGCCGAGCCCTTGCCACGCAGTACCCGGGCAGGCAGCGGCGACGCGTTCGTGAACGCGCGGGAAGCGGTGAACCGGGCCAAGTCGAGTCCGCACCACGTCAACGTGGTCGGGACCGACACCCGCGTCGCCGATCAGGTCGAGACGGTGCTGTGGCTGATGGCGTCGGTGCTCCGGCGGCGTAGCGACCGCGGCTGGGCTGTGGCCGACCTGTTGGCCGAAGGACTCACCAGGCGGGAGATCGGCGTGAAGCTGGGGATCAGTCAGTCGGCGGTGACGCAACGGGCCCAGGCGGCCGGCTACGCCGAGGAACAACGCGGACGGGTACTGGCAGCCGAGCTGCTGGCCGCTGGGGCCGCTGCGTGACGGCACTGATTCTGTCGTTGACCGCGGCGGCCCTGATCCTCGCCGTACTGGCGTGGGTGCCCAAGGCCGGCTCGATGGTGCAGATCGTGCTCAGCGGGGTGATGCTGGCCTGCCTGGTGGCGGTCGGTCTCCTACTGCTGGCCGGCGACGGTGTGGACGGATGGCTCGACCGCTGGTGGAACGTCCTGCTGCTGCTGGCCGGAGGTCTCGCTGTCACCGGTGGCGGCCCGCTGACGACATCTGTGCTGTCTCTCGTCGACCGGGGCAACACCAGGGCCCAGTCGACGCAGAAGGCCGGCGAGGTACTGCGTGGAGGCGCGCTGATCGGTTCACTCGAGCGCGGCGCCATCTACGCCGCGCTGGTGGCGGGCTGGCCGGAGGGCCTGGCGATCGTGCTGGCCATCAAGGGACTGGCCCGCTACCCCGAGCTGCGCAGCCCCGATCAGCCGGCCTCCGTCACCCCGCAGGCCGTCGCCGAACGCTTCATCATCGGCACCTTCACCAGCGTCCTCTGGTCCGTCACCTGCGCCGGCTTCCTGCTGTCGCGCTAGTCGGCGCTAGTTGGACCTGATCACGTAGGTCGACATGACCTTGTCGTGCCAGGTGTGCTTCTGATCGTCCCACAGCGGCCACAGCAGGTTCAGGAAGCAGGCGTTGTTGAAGAGCCCGGCCAGGAACTCGCGGAGGAACGCCTTGCCCGGGCCCACCGGCTGGAAGTAGGTGCTGTCCACCAGCCGCAGCTTCAGCACACTCTTGCCGACACTCTGCCCGGTCCTGCCCTGGCGGAAGACCCGGTTCCACAGCCCCAGGCCCAGGCTGACGACGAGGCTGGCCAGGAAGACGAGGATCGCCCAGATCTGCGGATCGTCGTCGGGGTAGGTGTTCCCGGCACGTGACGCGATGTTCGCGATGAAGATGCCGTATCCGATCAGGACCGGGACCGCACTGATCAACGAGTCGATCAGGTACGCGCCGGCCCGCGGACCCCATTCGGCCAGCGGGGCGGCAGGGGCTCCGTAGCCGTACCCTTGCGGCGCCTGACCGTAGGGCGCCTGGCCGTACTGGGGTTGCCCGTACTGGGGTTGCCCATACTGGGCTTGGCCGTAGTAGGGCTGGCCGTACCCCTGCTGCCGGTGTCCCTGGCCGTCCTGCGGCTGCTGCCCGTACTGCGGTGTCGGTGCACTCACATCGATTCCATCTCTTGGAGCTTCACGTCAGAGGCGGATGACCACGTCGTTGACGACCTTGTCGTGCCAGGTCTGCTGTTTCTCGTCCCACAGCGGCCAGAGCACGTTGAGAGTACAGATGTTGTT
This sequence comes from uncultured Actinomycetota bacterium, assembly GCA_963748245.1. Taxonomy (GTDB): domain Bacteria; phylum Actinomycetota; class Actinomycetes; order Propionibacteriales; family Kribbellaceae; genus Kribbella. The sequence goes on from CAVVIA010000005.1 coordinate 92,538, forward strand.
GAAGAGGACTGCGCAGAACTCGCGGCCGAGTGTCGAGCCGATACCGATCAGCTGACCGGTCTCCGCGTGCACGACCTTCAGCCCGGTGACCTTCTTGCCGACGGACTGACCGGTCCGGCCCTGCTGGATGACCCGGTTCCAGAACGCGATCGCGAAGCTGCAGAGGTACCCGAGCACGAAGGCGAGTCCACCGCCGGCCCCGAGCTGGTCCTGGTCGCCGTCGATCACCAGAGCGGCGACGCCGCCGATGATCGCCGGGACAGCCGCGATCAGACCGTCGACCAGTGAGGCACCCACCCGGATCGGCCAGGCCGGCCAACTGTCCGGGTGGTGCATAGCCGTAGCCGTAGCCAGGGCCGTAACCGCCTTGTCCGTAAGGGTTGTACCCCTGCTGGTGGTACTGGCCTGGTTGGGCCGGCGGGTACTGGGGCGGCGGGTCCAGGGGTCGCTGCTGATCGCCGTACGAAGGAGTGCTCACCTGTTGGGTCCTTTCTGGGCGGAACGCCGGACGCCGCGGCCTGGACAGGCCACGGCGTCCGGTGCAGCGCGGTGCTACGTCAGAGCTTGATGACGTAGGTGTTGTTGATCTTGTCCGCGAACGTCTGCCTCTTCTCGTCCCACAGCGGCCACAGGTAGCCGATGTAGCAGGCGGCGCTGTCCAGGATGTGGGTCAGCTGGCGCAGGAAGGTCTTGCCCGCGCCGAGCGGCTGACCGGTGTTCGCGTCCACCAGCTTCAGGCCGAGGACCTGCTTGCCGACGGTCTGGCCGGTGCTGCCCTGGCGGATGATGATGTTCCAGATCGCCAGGCCGATGCCGATCAGGTAGAAGATGATCGCCACGATGGCCAGGTTCTCGTTGGCCGACAGGGCGCTGCCGATGCCGTACGGCACACCGACGATCAGACCGTCGATCAGCGCACCGCCGACACGGTTCGGCCAGGCGGCCAGGTTGCCGGGGACGGCGCCGAAGCCCGGCTGGCCGTACTGCTGCGGGTAGCCCGGCTGGCCGTACCCGCCCGGCTGCTGGCCGTACTGACCGGGCTGCTGGGGCTGACCGTACTGGCCGGGCTGCTGCTGGCCGTACTGACCAGGCTGCTGCGGTTGCCCGTAACCAGGCTGCTGCTGAGCGCCGTAGCCGGGCTGCTGCCCGTACTGGGCCTGCTGCTGCACAGGCTGTCCGTACTGGCCGGGCTGGCCGTATTGACCCTGCTGCTGGTCCTGCGGGCCGTAACCCGGCGGTGGCGTCGGAGAGCTCACGACGATCCCTTCTACTGTTGCTGGTTGAGGAGTGAGTTGCAGGCTAGTGGTCCGACGGCTCAGATCCGGCTACGGATCCCACGTGATGAGAGTTACCGTTGTCCGGTGAGCCTTTCGCTGAGCGTCGTACTGCGGCCGACCGGGCCTGTCCAGCCTGTGGACAGGCGCGTGCTGGGACTGGCTGCGACCGGCGTCGGCGGGTTCGGTCTCGCCGCGGTCTACCAGCTGTCCGGCGGGCGGATCGGAATTCCTTGCCTCCTGCACGCAACCACGGGGCTGAACTGCCCGCTGTGCGGATCGACCCGGATGGCGGCCGCGCTACTCCAGGGGGATCTGAGCGCCGCCTGGCACTACAACCCGGTGGTGCTCGTCCTCGGCCCGCTCATCGGTGTTGCCGTCGGCTACCAACTGCTTGCCTGGTCGCTCGAATCGCTGCGGCTGATCCGGCTGCCGCGGCTGCGGATGAGCCCGCGCGCGGTGGACTGGTTCGTCAAGGGCCTGATCGCCCTGCTGCTGGTGTACGGCGTCGCGCGCAACCTGATCTGAGTCGCCGCGCGGCGCCCGCACCGAACGGTCAGAAGCCGCTGCTGTAGTTCACGATCGTGCCGAGGATCTGCAGCCCGAACGAGACGATGCCGCCGATCCAGGCCACCTTGGCCAGCGTGTCCGACCGGTTCTGCTCCCGGAATTTGCCCTGGGCAATCAGTCCGAGGGCGATCGAGGCCGGACCACAGCAGAACCAGCAGACGATGCCGATGATGGACAGCGTCTGCGGGGTGTTGTTCTGCTGGGCTGCGCCGCCGTAGCCGTACGCACCGGGCTGACCCGGGTACTGGCCGTAGGCGCCGGGCTGCTGGCCGTAGGAGCCCGGGTACTGGCCTGGCTGCTGCTGCCCCGGCTGCTGCTGGCCGTACTGGCCCGGCTGTTGCCCATAGCCAGGTTGTCCGTACTGACCGGGTTGGCCCGGGTACTGGCCTGGCTGCTGCTGCCCGTACTGGCCCGGTTGCTGGCCATAACCGGGCTGCTGACCGTAGCCAGGCTGCTGGCCGTACTGGCCCGGCTGGCCGTAGGCGCCCGGCTGCTGCTGCCCGTACTGACCGGGCTGGCCCTGCTGCTGGCCATATGGGTCGGGCTGCTGACCGTACGGGTCGGGCTGCTGACCGTACTGGCTCGGCTGGTCGTCGTCGGCCTGACCAGGCGTGCCCGCCGCCTCGCCGTACTGGCTGGGCTGTTCCGGCTGCTCGCCGTACTGGCTGGGCTGTTCCGGCTGCTCGCCGTACTGGCTGGGCTGTTCCGGCTGCTCGCCGTACTGGCTGGGCTGTTCCGGCTGCTCGCCGTACTGGCTGGCTTTCGGCTGCTCGCCGTACTGGGTCGGCTCTTCGCCGTATTGGGTCGGCTCTTCTCCCGGGGTCTCTCCAGGGGCTTCCTGCGGCCTGTTCGGGTCGTTCTGGTCGTCGCCGGGAGGCGTCGGAGTACTCACCACGGTCCCTTCTGAGAACGTCGAGGATCCTCGCAGGCTATCTTTTCCACAGGTACCTGGTCACGCGTCCACACCGGATCCCTCGAACACTTAAAGTTGGCCGGGTGACTCAACCCCCTCAGCCTCCGCCCCACGATCGGCGTCCCGACGATCCGGCGCCGGAGACCCGCCACCTACCGGTGCAGTACGAGCCGCCCGCGCCGACGTTCGAGGCGGCGCCCGCTCCGCAGTACGGAACGCCCCCGGGGCCGTACCAGCCGCCGGTCGGCGGGCCTTACCAGCCCGGGCAATCCCTGCAGGCCTTGCCGACCGGGCCGGTGCTGGTGACCGTCGGCGACATCTCGGTCGAGCAGTTCCGGATCGTCACACCGGCCGGCGTGCTGCCGACCCAGGGCACGAACTGGTCGGCGATGGACATGTCGCGGACCGAGGAGAAGATCCCTGCCTGGGCGATCATCCTGGCCATCGTGTTCGCGCTCGCCTGCCTGCTCGGTCTGCTCTTCCTGCTCTGCAAGGAGCGCAAGACCACCGGCTTCGTCCAGATCACCGTGCAGAACGGCAACCGCACCCACAACACCCACGTGGGCGTGAGCTCACCGCGTGACGTCGCCGACACCCTTGCCCGGGTCAACTTCGCCCGAACCCTCTGCGTCTGAAGGCCCCCGACGCACATCGGCCGCCACGAGCAACTTGCTCGCGGCGGCCGATGTTCTCGGTACGACGGCTCAGCCGAAGCGACCGGTGATGTAGTCCTCGGTCGCCTTCTCGTTCGGGTTCGAGAAGATCTGCTTGGTCGGACCCATCTCGATCAGCCGGCCGGGCTTGCCGGTCGCGGCCAGGTTGAAGAACGCGGTCTGGTCCGAGACGCGGGCCGCCTGCTGCATGTTGTGGGTGACGATCACGACGGTGAACTTGTCCTTCAGCTTCTCGATCAGGTCCTCGATCGCCAGCGTGGAGATCGGGTCCAGGGCCGAGCACGGCTCGTCCATCAGGATCACCTCGGGCTCGACCGCGATCGCCCGCGCGATGCACAGCCGCTGCTGCTGACCGCCGGACAGGCCCGCGCCGGGCTTGTCCAGCCGGTCCTTCACCTCGGTCCAGAGGTTGGCGTCCTTGAGTGACCGCTCGACCACCTCGGTGAGCTTCTTGCGGTCCTTCACCCCGTTCAGCTTCAGCCCGGACGCGACGTTGTCGAAGATCGACATGGTCGGGAACGGGTTCGGCCGCTGGAACACCATGCCGACCACCCGGCGGACCGCCACCGGGTCGACCCCGGTCGCGTACAGGTCCTGCTGGTCCAGCATGACCTTGCCCTCGACCCGGGCGCCGGGGATCACCTCGTGCATCCGGTTCAGGGTGCGCAGGTAGGTGGACTTGCCGCAGCCGGACGGGCCGATGAACGCCGTGACCGAGCGGGGCTCGATCGTCATCGACACGTCCTCGACGGCCTTGAAATCGCCGTAGTAGACGTTGAGGCCGCTGACCTCGATGCGCTTCGCCATATCGACTCAGAACCTCTCGTGACTATTTCGACTTGATGGTGCTGAACCGGGCGACGAGCCGGGCCAGCAGATTGAGTGCCAGGACAAGGAGGATCAGCGTGAGCGCCGCCGCCCAGACCCGGTCCGCGGCCGGCTCCAGCGCCAGCTCGGTCCGGTCCTGGTTGATCATCGTCGGCAGTGCGCCCATGAACCCGTCGAACGGGTTCAGGTTGATGTTCTTGGAGTAGCCGACCAGGATCAGCAGCGGTGCCGTCTCACCCATCACCCGGGCCAGGCCGAGCATCACGCCGGTGACGATGCCGCCGAACGCGGTCGGCACGACCACCTTCAGGATCGTCTTCCACTTCGGCACCCCGAGCGCGTACGACGCTTCGCGCAACTCGTCCGGGACCAGCTTGAGCATCTCCTCGGTGGAGCGCAGGACGACGGGCAGCATCAGCAGCACCAGCGACAGCGAGACGGCGAACCCGACCCGGTTGAAGCCGAACACCGTGATCCAGACCGCGTAGATGAACAGCGCGGCGACGATCGACGGCACACCGGTGAGGATGTCGATCATGAAGCTGACCACCCGGGCGGCCTTGGTGCCCTTGCCGTACTCGACCAGGTAGATCGCGCCGAGGATGGCGATCGGGACCGCGATCGCGGCGGTGATCAGCGCCATGATCAAGGTGCCCATGATCGCGTGGTAGGCGCCGCCGCCCTCGCGACGGACGGTGACACCGCGCTGCGACTGGCTCCACCAGTCCGCGCTCAGCAGCAGGCTGTAGCCCTTGCTGACGACGGTCCACAGGATCCACAGCAGCGGGATCAGCGCGACCACGAAGGCCAGCACGATCAGCACGGTGGCCAGGGTGTTCTTGAACGCCCGTGCGCCCGACTTCCCGGTCAGATCCAGCGTCTGCCCGTCGTACGCCGGTTTGTTCGCGGCGATCGCACTCATGCTACGGCTCCTTCTTTCGCGGCCGCTCCGCCGGCGCTGCGGTTGCGGCGCGGGCGCTTCCCGCCCGGGCCGCTGCGGGCGACGATGATCCGGGCCGCGGAGTTGACCAGGAACGTCACCACGAACAGCACCAGACCGGCGGCGATGTAGGCGCCGGTCTTCTCCGGCGAGTCGAACTCGGCGGCGTTGTTGGCGATCTTCGACGCGAACGTCTCGCCACCGGCGAAGATCGACGAGTTCCACGGGTCGTTGCCGTTCGGCACCGAGAGGATGATCAGCACCGCGACGGTCTCACCGAGCGCGCGGCCCAGGCCGAGCATCGAGGCGCTGACCACACCGGACCGCCCGTACGGCAGCACGGCCATCCGGATCATCTCCCAGCGGGTCGCGCCGAGCGCGAGCGCGCCCTCGCGGTGGGTGATCGGCGTCTGCGCGAAGATCTCCCGGCTGATCGCGGTGACCACCGGCAGGATCATGATCGCCAGGACCACGGACGCGGTGAACACCACGCCCACGTTGTCGCCCGGCGGCTTGTCGAACACCGGGAGCCAGCCGAGAGCGCCGGCCAGGCCGTCGATCACCGGGCGCAGGATCGGCGCGAAGAACAGGATGCCCCACAGGCCGTAGATGATCGACGGGACCGCGGCGAGCAGGTCGATCGCGTGCGCGACCGGTGCGGCCAGCCGCTTCGGCGCGTAGTACGTGGTGAACAGGGCGACGCCGACCGCGATCGGGACCGCGATCGCCATCGCGATGATCGAGCTGACCAGGGTGGTGTAGAAGAGCGCGGCGATACCGAACCGGGGCTGGTCGCCGCCGGGCTCCCAGATCCGGGAGAACAGGAAGCTGCTCTGGTTGTCGGCCAGGGACGGGATCGCCAGCGCCAGCAGGAAGATGCCGACGAACGCGACGATCGCGACCACCAGGCCGCCGGAGCCGCGGGCCAGGCCGGCGAACAACCGGTCGCCGAGGTGACCTACCGGGCCGAGCTCGAGCTTCGGTCCGGTCGCGGTCGCAGCGGCCGTCGCGGTCCGGGTGGGATCGCCCTCGGCGGGTCCCTCCGAGTGCGGGGCCGGCCCGGCGGGTTCTCCCACCACCAGATCCTCGGTCTGGGGCTCGGCCTGGTCTGCCGGCGTGGCGGCGGGCTCGCCGGCCGGCCGGTCGGGCGGGGCCGTGCCGTCTGGACTACTCATCGATGGTGCTCCAAGCGCCTTGGTCGTGGGCTCTGTCTGCTGCGGGTCCGACGAGGCGAAGCCCCGGCCGCCTCCGATGACTCGGACCGGCCGGGGCTCGCATCAGTGCGGTTTCGTCGGTCAGCTGATCGACTGGATCGCGGCGTCGACCTTGGTCCGGATCTCGTCCGGGAGCGGCGCGTAGTTCAGTTCGGTCAGCGAGGCCTGGCCGTCGGTGCTGGCGAAGTAGCTCAGGAAGCTCTTGACCAGCGCGGTCTTCTCGGCTGCCAGTCCCTTGCTGCAGGCGATTTCGTAGGTGACCAGGATGATCGGGTACGCGCCCGCCTCCTTGGTCGCGTAGTCCAGGCTCATCGACAGGTCGTTGCCGGTGCCCTTCACCTTCGCGGCGGCCAGCGCCTTACCGGCGGTGTCGGCGGTCAGCTCGACCGGGGAGCCCGAGCCGTTGTCGATCTGCGCGACGCCGAGCTTGTTGTCGACGGCGTACGACCACTCGACGTACGTGATCGAGTTCTTGTTGCTCTTCACGCCCTCGGCGACACCCGCGGACTTCTCCTTGCCGGCGCCGGTGCCGGTCCACTTCTTGGCCGGCTTGCCGGTCCAGGCGCCACCGCCGGCGGCGGCCAGGTACTTGGTGAAGTTCTCGGTGGTGCCGGACTCGTCGGACCGGAAGAACACCGAGATCGGGGCGGACGGCAGCGTCACACCCGGGTTCAGCTTGGCGATCTCCGGCGCGTTCCAGGTCTTCACCGAGCCCTGGAAGATCTTCGCGGCGGTGGCGCCGTCCAGGATCAGCTTGTCCAGGCCGTCGACGTTGTAGGCGATCGCGACCGGGCCGATCACCATCGGCAGGTTCAGCGCGGCGTTGTTCTGGCAGCGCTTGGCCGCGGTGGCGGCCTCGGAGTCACCGTCGGCCGCTTCGGTCTTCAGCGCGGAGTCCGATCCGGCGAAGTCGACCTGGGCCGCGTTGAACTGCTTGATGCCCGCACCGGAACCGGTCGGGTTGTAGTTCACCGTGACGTCGGCGCACTTCTCGTTGTACTTGGCGATGACTTCCTCGATGGCGTTCTTCTGCGCCGAGGAGCCCTCTGCGTTCAGGGTGCCCTGCGGGCACTCGGCGCCGGTCGACGTCGAACCCTCCGGGCTCGAGGAACCGGACGGCTCCGGGTCACTGCCACAGGCGCTCAAAGCGAGAACGCCGAGGGATGCCACGGCGACGGTGCCGACGCGGAGCAGGCGATTGACGGACACGAGAGTGTTGCCCTTCTGCGGGAATCAGACTTCTGAACTTCCACAGACGGTAGGGAGACGAAGTGACCGACCGGTCCGTCGTCGGTGAACGAGCGGTGAACGATTGCGATAGCGTCGGCGACGCTTGGCGTGCCTGCAGGCGGCCAACAGGTGAACTGAGTTAGGAGCCGTGACTTTGCGTCGATCCGAACGGCTGTTGACTCCCGTTTCGGTAACGCTCAGCTCACCGTCAACATGAACGCTTTGCTTCCGGTGCCGACGATCGGCAGTCCGCAGTACATCATCCGAGGTACGCCGACACGGTAGTACGTCGTCGTGCCATCTCCCTCTGCAGGGGGACGGCCGTCATTCGCCCGAGGGAAGCGATCGAGGTCCGGCCAGACAAGACTCGGTGGGTGAAGACATCGACAGGCCACGCGGCAGGCTACGTCACAGTCGCCGCGATGGTGCCGTACCTCTCGATCAAGACCGCCTGGCTTCTAGGTAGCGACATCGGCGTCGTTCAGCCCGGCCTGATGCGTACTGCGCCCTTCGTCGTGGGCAACCTGATCACCGCCGCGATGGAGGTTGCCGGCGCCGCGCTGGCGTTGGCGCTCGTTCACCGATGGGGGCGACGGCTGCCCGGCTGGCTGGTGTTGTTTCCGCTCTGGGTCGCCGGAGGCCTGCTCGCGCCAGTGATGCTCGCGGCCCCACTCGGCTTCCTCGCCGAAAACAGCACCACGCCAGTGGCAGACACCCCCATCGACGGTCTGCACGGGTGGGTGTACGGCGTCGTCTACGCGGGCTTCATCCTGCAGGGCGTCGGGCTGGGGATTGCGTTCATCCTGCATGTGCGTGCCCGCTGGGGGCACGTCTTCCGCGCCCGCCTCGACGCGACGGATTCACCAGGCTCGATTCAAGTCCGGGTGACCACTGCTCTCGGGGCGCTTGTCGCGCTGATTGTCACGGTCCGCCTGTTCTGGGCGTTCGGCGGACCTACCGGGCTGGCCACTGAGGTGCGAGGCGGCCGGAGCATTGCCCAACGGGCACTGGACGGTTCGTCGGCGAGTCTGGCGCTCGCGGGTCTGCTCGGACTGGTCATCCTCGTCTCCCGCCGGCCACGAGCCATCCGGGCCTGGGGGCCGCTGGCGGCCGCGTGGCTGGGTACCGGCGCGATGTTCTGCTCGGGCGGCTACCAACTCACCCTCCTGCTCGCGCCCAGCACACCGTTCGATGCGGCCGGCGGTGAATGGTTCGGCCTGATCATTGGTGCCCAGGTGGTGGCCGGCCTGCTGGGCGCGGTCGTCCTTTGCAGAGTTCCCCTCCCGCCGAGTCGTGAAGTGGCTCACAGCTGTCACAGCCGACCGCCGCATCTCGTCTCGGGGGCATGACGAACTCGGAACAGACCTCGGTGTTGATCACCGGAGGCAACAAGGGACTTGGTTTTGAGGCCGCTCGGCGGCTCGGCGAGCAGGGCTGGACCGTCTTCCTCGGCTCGCGTGACGAAGGTCGAGGACGGGTAGCTGCCGACAAGTTGGCTGCCGATGGCGCGAATGTGGTCATGATCCCGCTGGACGTGACCTCGGACGACTCGGTGGCCGAGGCTGTCCGGCTCGTGCAGAAGCACACCGAACGGCTGGACGTCTTGATCAACAACGCCGGTGCGCCAGGAAAGGGTGTTGCGCCCGCAGACGCGACGGCCGATGAGATCCACTCCGTCTACGACACCAACGTGTACGGACCGATCAGAGTGACGCACGCATTCCTTCCCCTGCTGCAGGCGGCAGAGAACCCCCGGGTGGTGATGGTGTCGAGCGGCGGCAGTTCCTTCACCGTCGTGACCGATCCGGAGCAGCCTTTCTCGAAGTTCCACGAACTCGCCTACAGCTCGTCGAAAGCAGCGCTGAACATGGTCACCGTCCGGTACGCCCAGGCGCTGCCGAAGATCAAGTTCAACCTCGCGACTCCCGGCGAAATCGCGAATCGCAAGTTCGCCGCCACCGACATGAACAACCACACCGGCCAACTGACGGTCACCGAGGGCACCGACTCGATCCTGAGGCTCGCAACGCTCGACGCCGATGGGCCGACCGGAATCTTCGTCGACCGCCTGGGCCCCGTTGCCTGGTGAGCACCTGACCCGCTCAGGGCGGATCGGCCGGATCCGCCCTGAGCCGACTGGCTGGTGCGTAGGTCAGCCGCCTTCGAGCCGGCGGGTCTGCTGCAGTTCGCGGGTGATCGCCCAGGCATCCCCCACCGGACCGATGTGCCCGAGCTTGTCGGGGTTGAGCACCGAGCGGATCGTCTGGATCCGTCCGTCGAGAGTGTCGATTGCGAACGTACTGACCACCCTGCCGTGGCGATCGCGAAGAATCGCGCCCGGCTGGCCGTTCAGCTCGCGTAGCTCCACGCTCGCCTCGATCCGGGCGAGCAGCGGGAAGATCGACGCGAGCAGGCGGGCCACGTTGTCGGCACCGACCACGCTCCTGGCCAGTGCGGGCGCCTTGCCTCCCCCGTCCCCGACCATCTGGACGTCGGCCGCCAGCAACTCCCGCACTCCGTCGATGTCGCCGTCCCGGAGCGCGTCGAAGAACCGCGCCGCCAGTTCCTCACGCTCCCGGCGGTCCGCCTGGAACCGGGAGCGTCCCAGGTCCATGTGGCGTCGCGCCCGGACCGCCAGCTGGCGGCAGGACGCCTCCGACCGCCCGACGGTGGTCGCGATCTCCGGAAATCCGAACCCGAACACTTCCCGCAGTACGAAGACCGCCCGTTCGTGCGGGGACAGCCGCTCGAGCAGCACCAGGGCCGCCGTCGACACCGAGTCCGCCAGTTCTGCCGACCGCGCGGGATCCTCATACGGGTCGGTGAGCAGCGGCTCAGGGAACCACTGCCCGACGTACTTCTCCCGCCGGACCCGCGCCGAGCGCAGTACGTCGATCGAGACGCGCGTGACCACGGCGGAGAGGAACGCCTTGGTCGACGCGGGCTTCGTCGGGGAGGACTCGTAGCGCAGCCAGGTCTCCTGGACCGCGTCCTCCGCCTCGGCCACGCTTCCGAGGATCCGGTAGGCGATCGAGAACAGCAGCGCCCGCAGCTCCTCGAACTCCTCAGCCGGCGTCACGCAGGTTCGCCCATCGAACTCCGCAGCCGGCCGAGAACTCTGGTTCCACCTGCCACGAACCCTCGCATCACGTCGACCTCCCATCAGGTACTGGCTTCCAACACCAGGACGAGACAGCCGAACATTTCGTGACATCGAGGAACGACCGGGACCTCCCGGCCGGGTGGGCGCGTCAGCTGGAGAAGTCCTCCGGGGCGACGCCGTCGAGGAACTGGCGGAAGCGTTCCAGCTCGGCCTGCTCTTCTTCCGGGGTCGCGACGCCGGCTTCGCGCAGGACCTGTTCGGTACAGCGGATCGGGGTCCCGAGTCTGACCGCGAGGGCGACCGAATCGCTCGGCCGGGCCGAGACGCGGGCGCCGTTGGCCAGCACGAGCTCGGCGTAGAAGACGGCGTCGCGCAACTCGACGATCTCGACCGCCTCGATCTGCACTCCGAACGCCTGGATCAGGTCGCGCATCAGGTCATGGGTGAGCGGCCGCGACGGACGCAGGCCCTGCTCCTCGTAGGCGATCGCGGTCGCCTCGACGGAGCCGATCGAGATCGGCAGGTAGCGGTAGCCCTCGGTCTCGCGCAGCATCATCACCGGGGCCCGGTTGGGCGATTCCATCCGGATCCCGATCAGTGTCAGTTCTCGCATCATCATCGTCATGGTGCGAACCTCTCCTCAGACCCGGGCCCGGTGGGGCGCCAGGTTCCTCGGTAGGAACATACCCGCCACTTCCGGTGTCATCCGGCCGCCCCGGCGGCTGTGCCTGGATCGTCACCGACCCGTGCCACTCCGGAGGCCGTACGGCAGAATGCCGCGCCGATCAGGGCGCGCCGAAGCGCTCGTAGACCAGCCGTCCGTCGCCCAGCCGGTGGGCCACCAGGAACGCTCCCGGCGCGAACTTGCCCACCCTCAGCCCGAACTCCCGGGCCAGCGCGGGCAGCACCGGCCGGTGCGAGCAGACCACCGACACCTTGCCCGGCTTCCACGCCTTGTCGGCCAGTCCGCCGACAGCACCAGGGTCCGCCTCGTAGCCGCGCTCCGAGATCACCGGCCAGAGGTGGATGTGCCTGTCGATCGAGGCGGCGTACGGCGCGACTGTCGCGGCGCACCGTTCCGCGTCGCTGCTGATGATCCTGTTCACACCCAGTGCGGCCAGTACGCCGGTCAACCGCTCGGCCTGGCCGATCCCGATGGTGTTGAGCGGCCGGGCTGTGTCTTTGCCGTCCCACTCTTTTCGCTTCATTGCCGCGGTGTGACGCAGCAGAATCAGGGTGGCGACGACAGGGACGACACGGTCCAGGCAGTTGAGGATGTCCACGTCACGCGGATAGCTGAGCTTGGTGCGGGCTTTGTCCACAGGGAGCCAGGCAACTTCGTCGACCTCGCTGTTGGGTTCGAACTCGGCGTCGTCGATCGCTGTGGCCGACCAGTAGTGCACGAGCTTGTCCGCGGTCCCGCCGTTCTTGCGGACCGTGTAGCGCTGCACACCGAGCGATGGGCCCAGCACGACCTGGTGTCCGGTCTCTTCCTCGATCTCACGCCGGGCGGCGCTCAGCACGTGCTCGTGCGGCGCGAGCTTGCCCTTCGGAAGGGACCAGTCGTCGTATCGGGGCCGGTGCACGAGCAGCACCTGCCGGGTGCCGCGGCGCTCACGCCAGACGACACCGCCCGCGGCGATGACGGTCGCCGGGTTGCTCATGGAATCACCCTAGGTAATGGGGTCAGCAGTTCTGCGGCGCCCACGCGTGGCGATGAGTCTTTCTTGCATATCCCGCAGCGATTCGCCGTCCGGTCCGGTCAGCCGGGCCTGCCAGGTGTCGTCCGGCTGCAGCCACCACGAGCTGGTCCCCTCGTCGAGAGCGAGGTCGAACATCTCCCGGAGCTCACCGACGTGGTCCAGCTCCTTCAGCTGGACCAGCACCTCGACCCGGCGGTCCAGGTTGCGGTGCATCAGGTCGGCAGAGCCGATCCACACCTCCGCCTCACCGCCGTTCTCGAACCAGAACACCCGGCTGTGCTCGAGGAACCGGCCCAGGATGCTGCGCACCTGGATGTTCTCGGACAGCCCGGGCACACCGGGGCGGAGCGTGCAGATGCCGCGGATCCACAGCTCCACGGGTACGCCGGCCTGTGACGCCCGGTAGAGCGCGTCGCACAGGGCCTCGTCGACCAGGCTGTTCACCTTGATCCGGACCCGGGCCGGACGACCTGCCAGATGGTGCTGCACCTCTCGGTCGATGCGCTCGACCAATCCCCGTCGTACCGACTGAGGAGCGACCAGGATCCGCCGGTATCCGGCGCTGCGGGCGAAGCCGGAGAGATGGTTGAACAGGTGGGCGATGTCCTCGGTGACCACCCTGTCGCTGGTGAGCAGTCCGAGGTCCTCGTACAGCCGGGCGGTCTTCGGGTGGTAGTTGCCGGTGCCGATGTGGGCATACCTGCGCAGTCCGTCCGGCTCGTCGCGGACCACCATCGACAGCTTGCAGTGCGTCTTGAGACCGATGACGCCGTACACGACGTGGCAGCCGGCGTGCTCCAGCTGACGAGCCCACTTGATGTTCGCCTGCTCGTCGAAGCGTGCCTGGATCTCCACCAGCACCAGGACCTGCTTGCCGGCCTCGGCGGCGTCGATCAGGGCGTCCACGATCGGTGAGTCACCGCTGGTCCGGTAGAGCGTTTGCTTGATCGCGAGCACATGCGGGTCGGCCGCGGCCTGCTCGATGAACCGCTGCACGCTCGTGGAGAAGGAGTCGTACGGGTGATGCACCAGTACGTCGCGCTGCTTCAGCGCGTAGAACATGTCCGCCGGGTTGGACGTCTCCACCTCGGCCAGGTGCGGGTGCGTGGACGGTACGAACGCGGGGAACTTCAGCTCGGCCCGGTCCAGACCCGCGATGGCGAACAGGCCGCGCAGGTCCAGCGGGCCGGGCAGCTCGAACACCTCTGCCTCGGTGACACCCAGCTCCGACAGCAGCAGCGCCTTCACCTGCGGGTCGATCGACTCCTCGACCTCGAGCCGGACCGGCGGACCGAACCGGCGGCGCAGCAGCTCCTTCTCGAGCGCGGCCAGCAGGTTCTCCGCGTCGTCCTCCTCGACCTCGAGGTCCTCGTTGCGGGTGACCCGGAAGGTGTGGTGCTGGATGACCTCCATCCCCGGGAACAACTGCCCCAGGTGAGTCGCGATGACGTCCTCCAGCGGGACGTACCGGCCCTCGGCCACCCGGATGAACCTCGGCAGCAGCGGCGGCACCTTCACCCGGGCGAAGTGCTCGCCGCCGGAGTCGGGGTTGCGGACCACGACGGCCAGGTTCAGCGAGAGGCCGGAGATGTACGGGAACGGGTGCGACGGGTCCACCGCCAGCGGGGTCAGTACCGGGAAGACCCGGTCCCGGAAGAACCGGGTCATGTCCTCGCGCTCGCTGTGCTCCAGGTCGTCCCAGCGCAGGATGTCGATGCCCTGCTGGGTCAGCGCCGGCTGGACAGCCTTCTGCCAGGTCTCGGCGTGCCGGTCCATCAGCTCGCGGCTGCGGCTCAGGCTGCGGTCGAGCACCTCGCGCGGCAGCAGGCCGCTGGCCGCCTTCACCGCGACCCCGGCCGCGATCCGGCGCTTCAGACCGGCCACCCGGACCATGTAGAACTCGTCCAGGTTGCTGGCGAAGATGGCCAGGAACTTGGCCCGCTCGAGCAGCGGGATGCGATCGTTCTCGGCCAGCTCCAGGACCCGCTGGTTGAACGCCAGCCAGCTCAGCTCCCGATCCGAGAACCGATTCGCCGGAAGGTCACCGGCCGCCGCTATGTCGTACGGCGGCTCGACGTCGTACTCCCGGTTGTGGGATGCCAGCAAGTCTCCAGCCACATTGACCAGCATCCCATCCTTTTGTGAACGAGAGGTAGCCACGCGCAGGGTAGTTTCTGTTGCCGACCTCACCGCCGGCCGCGCCAGTTGCTAGCGTCACTCCTTGTGAACCCACGACTGGACTCGCTGCTCCGCGGCACGGTCTCCGCCGTACAGGCGAACGCTCTGACGCCGCTGTACGCGCTGCCCACGGCCGTCCGGCGCCGGCTCGCCGGCGCACCGATCCAGATCGACGGCAACACCCTCGACCCCGAGGTGCAACTGCTCCTGCGGGTGCAGGCTTTGTTGCCAGCCACAACAAAATCGGATGCCGCCACCGCCCGCGCACACCTGCGGACTCTGTGCAAGCTGGTCTCCGGGCACCCGTGCGAACTACAGCGGGTGACCGAGCTCACCGTCCGCGGCGCCGACGGCCAGCTCGGCGCCCGCCTCTACGTCCCGCGTGACGCCGGTCGCGGCCTGCTGGTCTTCCTGCACGGCGGCGGCTGGGTCGTCGGCGACCTCAACACTCATGACGCGCTCTGTCGCTCGCTCGCCGACGATGCCGGCATCCGGGTCCTGTCGGTCGACTACCGGCTCGCGCCGGAGGCACCGGCCCCGACTGCCGCCGAGGACGCCATCGCCGCCTTCACCTGGGCCGTCGACCACGCCGAGGACCTCGGCGCCGACCCCTCACTGGTCGCCGTCGGCGGCGACAGCGCGGGCGGCAACCTGGCGGCGGTCGTGGCCCAGCAGTGCGTCTGGCGCGACCTCCCGCGACCCGCTCTCCAGGTCCTGCTCTATCCCGCCCTCGACCTGGTCGGCCGCCGCCCCAGCCGGGACCTGTTCGGCGAAGGCAGCTTCATCCTGACCGAAGCCGACATCATCTGGTACCGCGACCACTACACCCCGGATCCCTCGATCCGGCCTGACCCGATCGTGTCGCCCCTGCTGGCCGACGACCTGACCGGTCTGCCCCCGGCCTACATCACCACGGCCGGCTTCGACCCCCTCCGCGACGAAGGCATCGAGTACGCCGAAGCCCTCCGGGCCGCCGGCGTCTCCGTCACCCACGCGCTCCCACCCGTCCCTGACCCACGGCCACCACAACCTGCAAACGCTCCCCGGCCCGACCCGCCAGGCCCACGAGGCCCTGGTCGCCCACCTGAAACAAACCCTCAACCCCTGATAGGCGGTTGGGGCCAGGAGCCGCCCGGCTGGGGGGTTAGAGGCACGGACGGCTCCCGGCTGATGGTGAGACGGGGGTGGGTGGGGTTTATGACGCGAAGTGAGCAGAGAGATTCGCTGTGATGCCGTTCACAGGGCGGTGGCCGGGGCGAACTGGACGTCCAGGGCGGCTGTGGTGAAGCCGAGTGAGGTGTAGAGGCCGCGGGCGGCAGTGTTGGTGCCGTCGACGTACAGGACGATGGCGTCCAGGCCGCGTTCCTCCTGCAGGTGGTGGAGACCCTTCAGGGTCAGGGCCTTGCCGAGGCCGCTGCCCTGAGAGGCGGGGGATACGCCGACGACGTACACCTCTCCGACTCCCTCCTCGACCTTCGTCCAGTGGAAGCCGGCCACAGCGCCACTCCTAGAGTCCACGGCGAGGAAGAACCCGGCCGGGTCGAACCACGGTTGCTGAAGTCGCTCGGCCAGGTCTGCGGCCGTCCAACTGCCCTGCTCCGGGTGGTCCGCGAACGCCTGGCTGTTGACCTCCAGCCACGCCGCATCGTCCTGTCCGGGGACGAACTCCCGTACGGCGATACCGTCTGGCCAGACCGGTTCGGGGAGTGCGGCCCTGGTACGGCGGAGGAAGTACAGCTCACGGGTGACCTCCAGACCCAGTCGGGCCGCGAGTGCATCACTGCCAGGCAGTCGTCCATGGGCCCAGACGCGGAGCCGTTCACCACCGTGGTCGATCAGCATGCGTAGTAACGCCGTACCCGTGCCCTGTCGTCTGGCGGCGGGGGAGACCACGAGTTCGGCCGAGCCGTCCTCTGACAGGGCGCCGTACCCGATCAGGTTTCGGGCGCTCTGGAGGCCGGACACCTCGATCGTGCCCGGGTCGCCCTCGTACGCGAGGACGTGCAGGTCGCCCGGGTGTTCGCCGTCGAGGTGCAAAAGAGTGCGTTCCGACAGCGGGTTCACCCCGTCGCTCTGTGCGGCCACGCGGGCGAGTTCCGTGACGGCGGAGGCGGTGGCCGAGGGCAACGGTGAGGGTACGGCTTCAAGGGTCACCCGAATACCGTAAAAGGTCCGGGTCAGTTCATGCTCAGGTCCTTGGAGAGGTCGCGTCAGGTCGGGTAATTTGCGCGGCACCGCACACCAGCGGCGACCGAGACTACGACGGAGTAGACATGGCCTTGACAGGACGAGACACGAAGCGGCTGCGGGGACGGCGGGCCGTCGGCCTGCTCGCCGCCGGGATGGCCGCGGTACTCGGCCTGGCCACGGGGGGAACCGTGACCCAGGCTGCGACGGCGAAACCGAAGCCGACGCACACCCAGATCCAGCTGCTCGCCATCAACGACTTCCACGGCAACCTGGCGCCGAACAGCCCGACCAGCTCGAGCGGCAACGTCAACGGCACGCCCGCGGGTGGCGCCGAGTTCCTCGCGACGCACCTCAAGCAGATGCGCGCGGCGGCCGCGGCCAAGGATCAGCAGTCCGTCACGGTCGCCGCGGGTGACCTGATCGGTGCCTCGCCGCTGCTGTCGGCGGCGTTCCACGACGAGCCGACGGTCGAAGCGCTGAGCGGGATGGGGCTGGAGATCGCCTCCGTCGGCAACCACGAGTTCGACGAGGGCTGGCACGAGTTGCTCCGGATGCAGACCGGCGGCTGCCTGGCGGACGGCGACGGGCAGAACAACCAGAACTCCTGCCCCGACCCGGCGAAGCCGTTCACGGGGGCCAAGTTCAAGTACCTGTCGGCGAACGTGTTCTTCGAGAACACCCAGGAGACGCTGTTCGCGCCGTACAAGATCAAGACCTTCAAGGACGGCCGCAAGGTCGGGTTCATCGGTATGACGCTGGAGGACACCCCGAACATCGTCACCAAGTCCGGTGTCGAGGGGCTGACCTTCACCGACGAGGTCGCGACCGCCAACAAGCTGGTCCCGATCCTGAAGAAGAAGGGCGTCGAGTCGATCGTCGTGCTGCTGCACGAGGGCGGCTTCCCCGCCGACCCGCGGGCCTACAACAGCTGCCCCGGGATCTCCGGACCGATCGTCGACATCAACGCGGGCCTGGACCCGGAGATCGACGCGATCATCTCCGGCCACACCCACCAGGGCTACAACTGCACGCTGCAGGACAGCGACAAGCAGCCGCGGCTCGTCACCAGCGCGTCCTCGTTCGGCAAGCTCGTCACCGAGGTGCGGCTGAGCATCGACAACAAGACCGGTGACGTCGACCGGGCGAACACGATCGCGAACAACCAGATCGTCACCCAGGACGTGCCGAAGGACGCCCGGACCAGCGCGCTGATCACCAAGTACCAGACCCTGGTCGCGCCGATCGCCAACAAGGTGATCGGGCACATCACCACGCCGTCGGTGTCGCGGACCGCGGACGACTCGCTCGAATCGCCGCTGGGCAACCTGATCGCGGACGCGCAACTGGCCGACCCGTCGGTGGTGACGGACGGCAAGACCCCGGTGGTGGCGTTCATGAACCCGGGCGGTATCCGCGCCGACCTCGCGTCGAACGCGGGTGCGGTGACCTTCGGGCAGGCGTTCACCGTGCAGCCGTTCAACAACTTCCTGGTCTCGATGGACATGACCGGCACGCAGATCAAGGCCCTGCTGGAGCAGCAGTTCTCCGGCCTCAACGGTCCCGAAGCGCCGAAGTTCAAGGTGCTCCAGGTCGCCGGCATCACCTACACCTGGAACCCGGCCGCGGCCGCGGGCTCGAAGGTGGTCCCGGGGTCGATCATGATCGCCGGCCAGCCGTTGGTGGACGGTACGACGTACCGGATCGTCACGAACAACTTCCTGTCCGACGGCGGCGACGGCTTCCCGGCCTTCACCACCGCGACGAACAAGTTCTTCGGCGGCCTCGACATCGACGCCTTCGCCAACTACCTGACCGCGCACGACCCGTACACCCCGGTCGCAACGGACCGCATCTCCATCGGCTCCTGAGGTAGTACGCCGGTGCGCCGCGAACCGCGGCGTACCGGCGCACCGGCGTGGTGAGCGCGGAATGCCGGGTCTGGGGCGGGCGTGAGGTTGAGCGGGCAGGGTTTTGGTTCCAAGGACTTGCTGGTACCTTGCGTATTCGGTCTTTTACGGAAGGTGACCGATGGCGCACGTTGCTCCGACTTCGCATCGCCGTGCGACCCGCGCGTCGCATCGCGGGCATCGCAGTGCGGACGGGCCGATCCAGCTGACCACCTGGCTGGGGCTCACGTTCGCGATGGTTCTCGGTCTGGTGCTGACCGGGCGGTCGCACGTCGGTGTTCACGCGGCCGGCATCACGCTGCTGGTGATGCTGGTGCCGCTCACCGTCGCGGTGTTCGGCGCTGCGCTGAAGCGCGGGATCGGCTCCGGGAAGGCAGCGCTGTGCACGGCCGTCGCGCTCACGTTCGTGCTGCTGAAGTTCCTTCTCTGACCCCGGTCAGCCGCCGGCGAACGGCGGGAGGGCGTCGACCTGGGCGCCCGCGTGGAGCGGGGTGGCGGGCTCGGCGCGCTGACCGTCGAGGAGGAACGTGCAGATGCCGAGGACACGGGCGAGCTCGGGACGGTCGGCGGAAACGGTGCCGATCAGGTCGCGGATCGAGGCGGCGTCCGCGGTCGCCGAGGACTCGCCGGCGGCCGTCCGCGCGGCGGCGAAGTACCTGATGGTGACTTCCGGCATCTGAGAGAGCGCCTCACTAATCGGTTAAGTCTTCCGCTATTATGTCAGCTTGCTCTTGCTATCCAGTGTGACTCAGGCCCCCGGCAACGACGCCGCTGGGGCCTGACGTGCAAAAGGACCGGATCGCTCTCCAGGGATCCGACGACCAGCACAAGGAGACAGCGTGAGTACGTTGCTTCTGCTGACGAACGCGCTGCAGGCGTCCACCGAGGTGCTGCCCTCGCTGGCTCTGCTGCCGCACCAGATCCGGATCCTTCCCGCCGAAGTCGCCGCACTGGTCGACGCCCCGGACGCTGATGCCGTCCTGCTCGATGCCCGCCGTGACCTGGTCGCGGTGCGCGGCGTGTCCCGCCTGATCCGGACCACCGGGGTCGACGTCCCGCTCATCCTGGTCGTCACCGAGGGCGGTCTGACCGCGGTGAACGCCGACTGGGGTGCGGACGACGTCCTGCTGGACACGGCCGGCCCGGCCGAGATCGAGGCCCGGCTGCGGCTGGTGATCGGCCGCCTCGCCGCGGCGCGGAACGAGGAACCGGACAGCTCGCTGATCCGCAGCGGCGACGTCGTGATCGACGAGGCGTCGTACACGGCCAAGCTGAACGGGCGGGCGCTCGATCTGACCTACAAGGAGTTCGAGCTGTTCAAGTTCCTCGCGCAGCACCCGGGGCGGGTGTTCACCCGGGAGCAGTTGCTGCAGGAGGTGTGGGGGTACGACTACTTCGGCGGTACGCGGACGGTCGACGTGCACGTACGGCGGTTGCGCGCGAAGCTCGGCCCGGAGCACGAGGCGCTGATCGGGACCGTCCGCAACGTCGGCTACCGCTTCGTCATCCCGCCCACCACCACCCGCGAAACCGCAGACGCCACCGCCTGACCCCGCCCGCCCGACCACGCCGCGAGCCCAGCGGACAGGGGCCGGGTGACGCTTTCGGCAGGTCGCCCAGGTCAGCGACACCACGTCCTCGACCGTCGGCGCCGGGTCGAGCCCGAGCGGGATCGTTGCCTGTGGCTCCAGATCGTTGAAGATCGCCTTCTCCATCACCTGCAGGGTTGCGCCAGGCAACTTGTCGGCCGGCAGCTCGACCACGAACGATCCGCGCACCGGAATGCCCGGGGCGAACTCGAACCCGGTCAGGTCCACCCGGTCGAGGCCGCTGCGGTTCGCACCGAGGTAGGTCACGCCGTCCGAGGCCCTGATCCGGACCGAGGCCAGGTGGATCGGCTCGCGGGTCGCGGTGACGACGGCATCCACGACGACGAAGCCGGACGTGGTGTCGCGCGCCTCCGCGGCGCCCGGGATCTTCAGCGTGCGTCCGACCCGGACCCCTTCGACGGTCAGGTCGAACCGCGGAGTCTTGACCGCGCGACCGACGACTCCGTTCACCGCCACGGGTTCCTGGATGTCCTTCTGCGTCGGGGTGAGGCGGTAGAGACCGACGATCGCGACCAGGACCGCGAGCGTCAGCGCCACGTTGACCGGCTTGCGCCCGCTCATTTCGTGTTGTCCTTGACCGCGACCGTGCTCTCGGCGGCGATCTCGCCCGGCAGCCACTTCTCGTGGTGGTCCAGCAGCGACTGCTCCTGGTGGTCGTACGCCTGCACCGTGAGCTCGACCGATGCCGGCAACTCGGTGGCCTTGGGCAACTTCCACACGTAGGCGACGTCCTCGGCGAAGTCCGGCGTGAGCACCGGGTGCATCGTCGCGTCGCGCAGGTTCGTGGTGCCGAGCGGCGCGTCGGTGTCCTTGATCCCCGGCACGCCGACCAGCCTGATCAGGTCGCTCGACGGCGTCGTACCGGTGTCGTCGGTGAGCTTCAGTTTGGTCACCACCGCGATCAGTGCGCCGCCCTCGTCCGGGGTGAACAGCGGCTTGAGGTCCTTGACCGTGACCACGCGCTGGATCGTCACCTCGTACCGGCCGGCGTCGATCGCCGTACCGGCGTCAACGCGCGGTGTCTCTCAGCTCCGGAAGTTCGTCCTCCCGGGCCCCGCTCCCCGTTTCCTGCACGGCCAGCAGCCTAACGAGCGAGGGGTCCGGTTGAATGGTGTCCGTGGACAGCGGGCTGGTGGTGCGGACCGGGGTGGTGATCCCCGAGAAGGAGTTGGAGTGGCGCTTCTCGCGGTCCAGCGGTCCGGGCGGGCAGTCGGTCAACACGACGGACAGCCGGGTCGAGCTCAGCTTCGACGTGGCGGGTACGACGGCCTTCACCGACGTACTGCGGGCTCGCGCGCTGGAGCGACTGCAGTCCCGGCTGGTGAACGGCGTCCTGACCGTGGCCGCCTCGGAGCACAAGTCACAATGGCGCAACCGGGAGGCGGCGCGGACCCGGTTGGCGGCGCTGTTGAAGGACGCGATCGCGGCGCCGCCACGCAAGCGGCGGCCGACCAGGCCCAGCAAGAACTCGGTCCGCCGCCGGTTGGACGAGAAGAAACGCCGCGGCGAGACCAAGCGCCTCCGCGGCCGCCCCGACGACTGAGGCGAAGAGGCCCTCTGTCCGAGGGGTGAACGACCGTTTGAGCCCATAGACCAGCGACGTAGTCTGGATTGTCATGAGCCTGGGGATGTGGGTGCTGGTCGGTGCGGTCGCCGCCGGCGTTGTTCTCAGCCTGCTCAAATCCAAGCTCGACGGGCGGTTCCGGGGCACCCGGCTGCTGCGAAAGACACAGGCACAAGAGGTGGACAGCGTGGACCGGGTCTCGGCCGCGGACGTCGGCGGTGAGCTCGGCGAGCGCGCGACACTGCTGCAGTTCTCCTCGGCCTTCTGCGCGCCGTGCCGGGCGACCCGGCGGACGCTCGCCGAGGTCGAGGGCATGGTCGACGGCGTCCGCCATGTCGAGCTCGACGCGGAGAAGCATCTCGAGCTGGTCCGCCGGCTCGACATCCTGCGCACCCCGACGACGCTGGTGCTCGACAGCACCGGCGCGATCGTCAAGCGGGCCAGCGGTGCGCCCCGCAAGCCCGACGTGATCGCCGCTTTGGCGACCGCGATCGAGCACGCACCCCGCTGAGCCGCGTCCGGTACGTGTTACCGGATGGCGGAAGGACCGTCAGTTAGGTGATGCTTTGGCGGTGAGCTTTCCAGCCGGTTGGTACGACGACCCCCAGGACCAGTCCCAGCAGCGCTACTGGGACGGCAACGCGTGGACGGACAACCGCCGTCCACGGCAGGGCCCACCGCCGTACCAGGGCCAGTTCGGCCAGCCCGCCGGCGAGCGGTTCGGCCAACCGGTCCAGCACGGCCAGGTGTACGGCGGCGCCCAGCCAGGCCCGGCGCAGTACGGGCAAGCGCCCCAGCAATATGGGGAACAGCCACAGCAGTACGGGCAACAGCCCCAGCAGTACGGGCAACAGCCGCAGCAGTACGGCGGCCAGCCGCACCAGCCCTACCCGCAGCAGCAGTACGGACAGGGCTACGGCTATCCCGGCCAGAAGGTGTACACGACTCCGGACGGTCAGCAGCTCTCCGGCTGGTGGCGCCGGGTCTTCGCCCGCATCATCGACTCGATCATCGTCGGCATCATCGGCCTGCC
Source organism: uncultured Actinomycetota bacterium (assembly GCA_963748245.1). Lineage (GTDB taxonomy): Bacteria > Actinomycetota > Actinomycetes > Propionibacteriales > Kribbellaceae > Kribbella. The sequence goes on from CAVVIA010000005.1 coordinate 115,469, forward strand.
GTTGACCGGCTATTTCTACTGGCAGTACTTCAAGTCCGTGTGGGACTACATGGAAGAGACCATGGACAGCGCCGCGGCCGGTACGCCGCAGACGACCTTCGCGCTACCCGCGGACGCGTACCAATGGATGATCCCGGCGATCATCATCGGTCTGTTCGTGTCGTTCGTCTACGAGTACTTCTTCCTCACCCGCACCGGTGCCACGCCCGGCAAGAAGGCCCTCGGGATAGCGGTCCGGCTGCGCGACGTCCCCGGGCCGCCGCCGGGAATCGCGGTGGTCAAGCGGTTCGGCGTCTACAACGGGCTCAGCCTGCTCAGCGCGATCCCGCTGGTCGGCACCCTGTTCAGCTTCGTCAGCCTGATCAACTACCTCTGGCCGCTGTGGGACGACAAGAAGCAGTCGCTGGCCGACAAGGCCGCCGCAACCAACGTGGTCAGGACCTAGCGAGCGAGTCCGCAATGTGATCAATTGTCTCATCTAATGGGACCACGGGTGGCGGGACCGCCCGCTTTCCGTACTCTCGATCCGTGGCTTACACGACATGGCTGACCAAGCGCCGGGCGGTGGACAACTGCCGGGTGCGCTCGTCACTGTGTCGTCGCCGCTGACCAGGCGGCGTCCCGAGCGCTGCGGAATCCGGTAGCTGAGCACGGTTCCGCGTACGTCGCCTCCCGCGTGTCCGGGCGGGTCTGACTCGAAGCATCTCCTCCTCCGGGAGTGGTCATGTCCGATCAGACGGCGAAACAAACCACCAAGGTCGACCCGCGCGGGCTCCGGTTCGCGGCGGGCGTCACCACTGTGCTGCTCGCGCTGACGCTCGTCCTGAACAGCGCCTGGCCGCTCGCGGTCCAGGCCGTGGTGTTCGCGATCTCGGTCGCGTTCGGCGTCCAGGCGTCGCCGTACGGGCAGCTGTTCAAGCGGCTGATCCGCCCCCGGCCCCTGACCGGGGCGGTGGGGTGGGACAAGTATTTGCTCAGCCCGCCCAAGGAGCTCGAGGACGCGGCCCCGCCGCGGTTCGCCCAACTGGTCGGCCTCGTCTTCGCGGTCGCCGGTCTGATCGGGTACCTGACCGGCGTCACGGTGCTGGGCGTGGTCGCCACCGGATTCGCCCTGGTCGCCGCCTTCGTGAATGCGGCCGTCGGGCTCTGCCTCGGTTGCGAGGCCTATCTGCTGATCCACCGCATTCGTACGCCAACCCGTGACACCAACGCAGCTACCAACTGAGAGGCAGCACACCATGAGCAGGGAATCCGCTCTCGTCTCGGCCGACTGGGTCGAGGAGCACAAGACCGACGCCGGTGTCGTCCTGATCGAGGTCGACGAAGACGTCTCGGCGTACGACGCCGGCCACATCGCCGGTGCGATCAAGCTGGACTGGAAGGACGACCTGCAGGACCCGGTCCGGCGCGACTTCGTCAACCAGGAGCAGTTCGGGGCGCTGCTGTCCGACCGCGGCGTCAAGAACGACGACACGGTCGTCCTGTACGGCGGCAACAACAACTGGTTCGCGGCCTACGCGTACTGGTACTTCAAGCTGTACGGCCACGGTGACGTCCGGCTGCTCGACGGCGGCCGCAAGCGCTGGGAGCTGGACAGCCGGGAGCTGACCGACGAGGTCGTCAAGCGCGAGGCCACCGAGTACAAGGCCCAGGCGCCGGACCTGAACATCCGCGCCTTCCGCGACGAGGTCGGCGACGCCATCGGCGTGAAGAACCTGGTCGACGTCCGCAGCCCCGACGAGTACGCCGGCCGGCTGCTGGCCCCGGCCCACCTGCCGCAGGAGCAGGCACAGCGTGCGGGTCACATCCCGACCGCCGCGAACATCCCCTGGAGCAAGGCCGCCAACGACGACGGCACCTTCCGGGCCGACGACGAGCTGAAGGCGCTGTACGCCGACGCCGGTGTCGACTTCGGCAAGGACACCATCGCCTACTGCCGCATCGGCGAGCGGTCGGCGCACACCTGGTTCGTGCTGCACGAGATCCTCGGGCAGGCGAACGTGAAGAACTACGACGGGTCCTGGACCGAGTGGGGTTCGCTGGTCGGCGTACCCGTTGCCCTCGGCGACGAGCCCGGAAAGGCCTGACACATGTGCGGAGCGAAGAAGGGCGGCCTCGACCTCAAGGGTGTCGACGTCGACAAGGAGGCCGTGATCCAGGGCCAGGTCCTGCGCGGTGAGGAGCCGGTCGGCGGCGCGTACGTGCGGCTGCTGGACGCCTCTGGTGAGTTCACCGCCGAGGTGCCGACGTCGGCGACCGGGCACTTCCGGTTCTTCGCGGCGCCGGGCAGCTGGACGCTGCGGACGCTGGCACCGAAGGCCGAGCCGGTCGACCGCGAGGTCGTCGCCCAGTACGGCGCGGTCGCCGAGGTGGCCGTCGCCGTCTGAGCGGTCTGCCGCCGAGAAAGTTCGCCGGACAGCGTCACCGATGACGGTGGTCGATCGTTACTGATGGTGCCGCCTCCACGCGACGGCGGCCCACCCTGATGTAAGTCCCGAAGGGCCCGGACCTTCCGCGTCCGGGCCCTTCGGCATGTCCGGATTCCCTTGTACGACGGGCTGTTCGGCCATTGCTCCGGGGTTACGGGTCGGCCCCGGAATCTCGGGGACCGGGCCCGGATGTAACGGTTCGGTCTCGGAGCGGAACGATCTCGTTACCTACCGCAACCGCCTGAGTTGTGTCTGTGTCCTGGCCCGCCATCCGGGTCACGTCATCACTCAGGGAGGAGGGGTCATGAGACCCCGCATCGGATACAAGAAGCTCGCTGCCGTCGGTGTCGCGGCGGTTGTCGGCGTAGCTTCTACGATCGCGCTGACCTCGGGCTCGGCGTCCGCGTCGCCCGTTTTCGGTTACAGCGGCTACGCGTTCGGCTCCGACGTCCAGTCGGGCCTGGCGAACAGCGGCCCGCAGGTCGTCAGCCAGATCGCCTGCACCACGGACTCGAACCGGTCCGACAAGAACGACCTCGCCGCCGCGAACGTCAACAACCAGGCGATCGCCCGCACCGTGCGGACCGGCACCCACTCGTTCAACAACAAGAGCGGCAACGGTGTCACCAGCAACGCCACGGCTGCCGACATCAAGGTCGGCAACCTGCTGCACCTGACCGGTGTGAAGACCACCACCACGTCGGTGTACAAGGACGGCAAGCTGTCCTACACCGGCAGCACCACGTTCGCCGGCGTCAAGATCGGTGCGGTCTCGGTGCCGTCGCTGCTCAACCCCGAGCCGAACACCAAGGTCGCCGTTCCGGGCCTCGGCTACATCGTGCTGAACCGCGTCGGTGGCGTGAAGACCGGCACCGGCATCTACTCGTACGCGCAGGCCGTCGTGCTGCACGCGAACGTGAAGAACCAGTACATCCCCGAGGGTGTCGACGTCGCGGTGCTGAAGACCCGCGCCGAGATCACCAAGCCGGCCACCGCGATGGTGATCGGTGACGCCTACGGCACCAAGGCGCACGCGGACAAGCTGGTCGTCTCCGGTCCGACCTCCTACCAGTCCACCTGCCAGGGCACTGAGGGCAAGACGATCCGGACCGCGGTCGGCGAGCTGAACATCCCCAAGGTCGCCTACGTGGGTGGGGTCTACACCACGAAGAACGGCTTCATGAGCATGGACAAGTCCGCCGTGAAGTTCACCTCGCACACCGCGGGTGTGAAGGTCGGCAGCCTGTCCATCGGCGCGATCGAGTCCTCGGCCGCGGCGTGGAAGACCAAGGACGGCAAGGTCGGTCTGGACTGGACCGGGACCATCGCCTCGATCAAGGTCGGCAACAAGACCTACAACGTGCCGAACAAGCCGAACAGCACCCTGGACATCCCGGGTGTCGCGAAGCTGACGTTCAACCAGCTGGTCAAGCAGCAGCGGTACGTCGCGGTCAACGCTCTGGTGATCGACGTGTACAGCCTGAACACCAAGGTCATCGTCGGCCACTCGGCCGCCGGCGTCGTCGGCTGATCCAGCCGAGCGCACCCTTCTGAGTCGAACCTCACCGATTCAGACACAACACACCGGCCCCGGCTGGATCCCCAGGATCCGGCCGGGGCCGTTCGTTGTCCGCGGCTCAGGCGTCGAGGATGAGGGTGACCGGTCCGTCGTTCACCAGGGCGACGTCCATGTGGGCGCCGAACCGGCCGCGCTCCACCTTCGCGCCGAGTGACTCGAGGGCGGTGCAGAAGGCGTCGTACAAGGGTTCGGAGACCGGGCCGGGGGCGGCGGCACTCCACGACGGGCGGCGGCCCTTGCGCGTGTCGGCGTACAGGGTGAACTGGCTGATGGCGAGGATCGGCGCCTGCTCGTCCGCGCAGGAGCGTTCGTCGCGGAGGATGCGGAGGGTCCAGATCTTCGCCGCGAGCGCCTGGGCCAACTCCGCGGTGTCGTCGTGGGTGACGCCGAGGAGGACGACCAGTCCCGGCGCGTCGATCGCGCCGACCACCTCGCCCTCGACGGTGACCGATGCCCGGCTGACTCGCTGTACGACGGCTCTCATGACACCATCCTGCCGTGCGGGAGATCGTCCGGTAATCAGGGCCCTACGCAGGCAAATGTCCCGTCAACAGGCCGGATCTGGCAGGATCTGTTCATGGCCTCGACTCTGATCACTGTTGCTCCCACCGGCGCCGAGACCGCCAAGGCGGACTGCCCGGCGCTGCCGACCACCCTCGACGAACTGGTGGAGACGGCGAAGCGATGCGAGGCCGCCGGGGCCGCGATGATCCACATCCACATCCGCGACGGCGAGCACAGGCCGACGCTGGACCTCGGCCGGCTGACCGAGACGGTGGCCGCCGTCCGGCAGAACACGGCGCTGATCGTGCAGTTGTCGACCGGCGGCGCGGTGACCGATCCGCTCGACCACCGGCTCCGGGTGCTGGATGCCGCACCGGACTCGTGCTCGCTGACGATGGGCACGGTCAACTTCGGCGACGACGTGTTCATGAACCCCTGGCCGTTCGTGACCGAGCTCTACCGGCTGACCCAGGAGCGCGAGGTCGTGCCGGAGTTCGAGTTGTTCGACCTCGGGCACGTGGCCGCGCTGCATCGGCTGCTGGACAAGTTCGGCCTTCCGTACGGCGGCCGGGTGCACTGCGACCTGGTGATGGGCGTACCGGGCGGCATGCCGGGCACGGCGGATGCATTGGTTGCCGCGGTCAACGCTCTGCCGGCCGCGGTCACGTCCTGGTCGGCCACCGGAGTCGGGCGTACGACGCTGCCGGTCGCGCTGGCCGCGTTGTCGAAGGGCGGCCACCTGCGGGTGGGGATGGAGGACACGCTGACCCTGGCGAAGGGGCAGCCGGTCACCCACAACGCCGAGCTGGTCGAGCGGGCGGCGTCCCTCGCAACCCTGGCGCAGCGCCCGCCGATGTCGCCGGACGAGGCCCGCGAGCTGCTCAACCTCAAGCGCTGAGCTGCTTGCCTCAAGTACACGGTGGGACCGAGGGACGGGTAGTAGTCGTTCGGCGGACCGACATTCCAAGGGTCTCCGCCGTCGGTGGATCGCCGGCGCCTGACTACTACCCGTCCTTGTGTACGGTCCCGGGATCCTGACGGCGGTGCTGTGCGTCTGTGGGGAGGTGGTGGCACCGGTCGGGGCTTAGTCTTGGCGGGCTGAGGAGAGGAGTCGACGGGTGAAGACGCAGCTGCGATCGTCCGACGATGACGAGCGCGCCATGATCGACCTGGCCGAGGTCTCCGACTGGAGATCGGTCTGGGGACCGCCGGGGACCGGCCTGGACGCGATCCGCGCCCTGGTCTCCCGGGTCACCGCGGTCACCGGCTGGCGCCCGTGGGCTCCCGGCAACATCGATCCGAACCGCTACACCTGGGGCCTCGTCACCCCGCGCGAGACCGTGATGCTGGTGCTGCCGGACGCCGTACTGCCCGAGAGCCCGCGCAGCGGCTGGTCGGCGTACGAGATCGGCGCGGCGGAGGTGGCCGACGCCGAGGAAGGGCTGGACGACCACTGGCCCGCGCAGCTCAAGTTGGCGCGGAGGCACTGGGGTGATCCGGTGTTCGTCGGTCCGGGGTTCGATCTGCGGATTCCCCCCGAGTGGCGGGGTCGCCGTCGCCACCTGGCGGTCTGGCTGCGGCCGGGCGCCGAGTTTCATCTGTACGCGACACAGCCCGGGCCGGATGACACCCAGGCCGGCTTCGGGTACTCCGTCTATGCAACTGAGGTGGCGTGATGGCCGACGCGGAAGAGATCTTCCAGCAGACACTTGCGGAGATGCGGAGGCAGCTCCAGGCACTGCGCCGGATCGTGGACGGCCTCAGCCGCCGGCGGCAGGCGCGGTCGCTGCTGGAGCAGATGCGCAACGCCCGGCAGCAGAACCCTGATCTCGACCGGGCGCTGAACGATCGGGACCGGTCGGAGCAGTGGCGAGAGCACGAGCGGCAGATCCAGCAGATCCAGGACGAGACCAGCCGGTTGCAGGAGGACAACGCTCGGCGGATGGAGGACATCCAGCGTCAGCAGGAGGAGCTCCGCAACCGGGACGAGGGGAACCTGGACCGCAACGGTGACCGGGTGCCCGACGACGTCGAGAATCGGCGTGAGGCCGACGAGGAGAACCGCCGGCGCGACGAGCAGGCCGCGGAGGAGGATCAGTACCGCGACCAGGACGGCGACGGGGTCGACGATGCTGTCCAGGATCGCGAGCGGGACCAGGCCGAGCGGGATCGGGAAGCCGAGGCGCGGAAGGAACAGGAGCGCCAGCGGGACCGCGAGGAGCAGGAGCGCAGCGGTGTTGACGGGGCCACGCCGGTTGCGGCTGCGGGTACGGCGGCAGTGGTCGCTGATGAATTGGACGACGAACGCGATGACCGCAGCAACGACCTGGACGAGGCTGAGCAGGCTCGCCAGGACGACCTGGACGAGCGCGACGCCGAGCAAGCTCCTGACCTAGGTGACGACGGTGTGAGCACGCCCGCCGGGGAGCAGGCACGCCAGCAGGAGCTGAACGACCCAGAGACCGACCAGCTCAGGCAGGCCGAGCCGGACGCCCCGGAGGCCGAGTTGCGGCAGGCAGAGGTGGACGGGCCTGAGGCTGAGCAGTTGCGGCAGGCCGAGCCGGACGGCCGGAGGCCGAGCAGTTCGGCAGGCGGAGCTGGACGGGCCGGAGGCTGAGCAGCTTCGGCAGGCGGAAGTGGACGGGCCGGAGGCTGAGCAGGCTGGGGTGGATGGGCCTGAGGGTGAACAGGCGCGGCAGCGGGAGCTGGATGGGCCGGAGGCCGAGCAGGTGGGGCTGGACGGGCCTGAGGGTGAGCAGGGTGGGCAGGCTGTCGGTTCGGATGGTGCTGTGCCTGCTGGGATCGGTGCGGATCAGCAGAACCAGCAAGGGGAGCGGCCGCGTGACCCGCTCGAGGATCGGCTGGATCAGGACCGGGCCGACAACCAGCGCCATACGGGGATCACCGCCGACAGCATCAACGGCGTGGACACCAGGGGCCAACAACTGCCCGAGGGCGTGTACACCGGCAGCGCACAGAACCTCCGCATCGAAGGACACGGCGGCAACGACCAGCCCGGCCAGGAAGCCGATGCCGGCGAGGGCCGGGGCCGGCCGAACATCCAGTTCGCCGGCGGCACGGTCGACGGCGTGCAGCTCCCCAGCGACCGCTCCGTCAACCTGGAGGAGTTCGAGCAGCTCCGAGCGGCCCAATCCGGTTCGACCCCGGCGGCGGGTGCGACTGCGTCGACGCCTTCGGCGGAGACGCTCTCAGGCGGAGCTCGCGGCGGCATGACCCCTGGCCAGCAGCACGCACAGAGCATGAACCGCGGCGGCGGTCGGGACAACGAAGGCGCCGGACGCGAGCCGAGCGGCCGCTAGTACACGATGGCCTGAGCGTTGTCGGCCAGGATCTCCTCGGTGAACGCCGGAGCGCCCGCGATGCGGACGCCCGGCAGGATGTCGTCTGCGGTCAGGTCGCGGCGCTTGGCGCATTGGGTGCAGACGGTCAGCTGACCACCTTCCACCACTGCGCCCACCAACTCCGCCAACGGCGCCGCGTGCGGCAGCTCGAACGCCTCGGCCCGGCCGGGTACGGCGAACCACACCGCCTCCCCGGTCAGCCACAGCGACACCGTGGCTCCGGCGGCGACAGCGGTCGCGGCCACTGTGAAGGCCTGGTTGGCGCGTTCGGGCTCTTCCGCGCCTGCGGTCAGCTTGATCACCAGCGTGCGGGACATCACGCCACGGTAGCCGAAGGACCGCGGCGGCCATCCTCTAGACTGGCCGACGTGCTGCACGTCATCTTCACCAGTCTGCTGGTCCTGGTCTGTGTCTTCATGGCCTGGTTCTCGGCGTTCGTCGTCTACCGGCTGTACCGCGGCCGCAGCACGAACTGACATGGCGTTCGAGATCCCGCAGGACCTCCATCCGGACCTGGTGCCGCTGGCCTGGTTGCTCGGCCGCTGGGAGGGCCGCGGTCACGGGGACTACCCGACGATCGAGAAGTTCGAGTTCGGCCAGCAGATCGACTTCAGCCACAACGGCAAGCCGTACCTGCACTACGTCAGCCAGACCTACGTGGTCGGCGAGGACGGTACGAAGGAGCGCCCGCTCGCGGTCGAGACCGGGTTCTGGCGGCCGAAGCCGGAGAACAAGCTCGAGGTGATCCTCGCGCACCCGACCGGCTTCGCCGAGATCTGGTACGGCGAGATCGAGGGCGCCAAGATCGAGTTGCGTACCGACGTGGTCGCCCGCACGGAGACGGCCAAGGAGGTCAGCGCCGGCCACCGGCTCTACGGCCTGGTCAAGGGCGAGCTGATGTGGGCCTACGACATGGCCGCCGAGGGCCAGCCCCTCCAGCCCCACCTCTGGGCAACTCTCGTCCGCGCCTAACTCTCCGCCACCCAGGAGTACTCGACCTTCGGGCGGCCGCTGCGGCCGTCGTACCGCTGGGTGCGCAGGGCCTGGCCCTGGTCCGCGAGGTGTTCGAGGTAGCGTCGCGCCGTGATGCGTGAGGTACCGAGCGAGGCGGCGACCTCTTCGGCCGTCCAGCCTTCGCGGTCGCCGAGCAGTTGGACGACGCGATCCAGCACCGATCCGGCCAGCCCCTTCGGCACCGACGAGATGGTTGCCGGGTGCAACAACCGGTCCACCTCGTCCTGGTCCGCGACCACCTGACCCGCCTCGGCCGCCTTCCGTTGCCGCGCGTACGCCGTCAGCCGGTCCCGCAAAGTCTCGTAGGCGAAGGGTTTCAGCACGTACTGCACCACGCCGATCCGCGCCGCCGCCTGGACCGCGGCCACCTCGCGGGCCGACGTCACCGCGACCACGTCGGTTTGGTTGCCCAGGGCCCGCATGCGCCGGACCACGTCCAGTCCGTGACCGTCCGGCAGGTTCATGTCCAGCAGCACCAGGTCCACCTCGCCCCGGGCCAGCACGTGCAGCGCGCGGGCCGCCGTACCGGCGACGCCGAGACAGGCGAAGCCGGGCAGCCGGTCGACGTAGGTGCGATGGGCTTCCGCGGCGACCGGGTCGTCCTCGACGACGAGGACCCGAAGGTCAGGCACTGGCGTTCACCGCCCGCGGCAGCCGGACCCGCACGGTCAGCGCCGGTACGTCGTCGAGCTCGGAATCCGGGTCGACCATCAGCGTGCCCTGCCAGCGCTCGACCGTACTGCGGACCAGCACCAGCCCGAGTCCGTGCCCCGGCTCCGCCTTGGTGGTCCAACCGCGATCGAACATGTGAGCCAGCTCGATCGGGCCCAGTTCAGCGCCGGTGTTCGTGACGACGAGGTCGATCGCGTCCGGCGTCGTACTCGCCCGCAACTCGACCCGGCGCGGAGCGGATCCGCCGCGCGCGGCCTCGATCGCGTTGTCGAGCAGGTTGCCGACGACGGTGACGACGTCCTGCGCCGGCAGTCGGGTGTTGAGGGCCTCATGGCCGAGCTCCAAGGTGAGAACCACTCCGCGTTCCTGGGCCTGGGACAGCTTGGCCAGCAGCAGCGACGCGAGCACCGGGTCGCCGACCGTCCCGACCACGCGGTCCGTCATCGCCTGGGCGAACTGCAGCTCCGACACCGCGAACTCGCGGGCGCGCTCCGGCTTGCCGATCTCGATCAGGCTGACCACCGTGTGCAGCCGGTTCGAGGCTTCGTGGTTCTGCGCCTGCAGGGAATCGGCCAGGCTGCGGACCGCGTCCAGCTCGCCCAGCAGCCGCTGCAGCTGGGTGTGGTCTCGCAGCGTGACGATCCGCCCGGACCGGGCCGGCTGCTGGTTGACGACCACCACACCTTCGGTGCCGAGGTGGAGTTCGTCGTACGCCGTCCGCCCGGCGGTGAGCAGCTCGGACAGAGTTCTGCCCAGGTGGAGGTCCTCGATCGGAGTGCCGGGGAGGACGGTCCGCAGACCGAGCAGACGGCGGGCCTCGTCGTTGACGAGTTGGACCCGGCCGTCGGAGTCGAGCAGGATCAGGCCCTCGCGGGCGGCGCGGAGGACGCCCTCGTAGAAGTCGAGCATCCGGGCCAGCGCCTGCGTGCCGATGCCGCGAGTGGCCCGTCGTACCCGCCAGGAGACGAGGGCGTTGCCGGCGATCGCGACGCCGAGCATCAGGCTCGCGACGCCGAGCATCGAGCGCACGTCCAGCCGGATCAGGTCCCACCAGCCGGGCGGGGCGACCCCGGCGGCCGCGGCGTCGCGCTCGGCCTGCTTGCGGGACTGGGCGATCATCGTGATCCAGACCGTCGCGATCAGCACCCCGGCCGTGATCGTCTGCAGCCACAGGACCTGGCGGCGCAGCTCCCAGGACCGTTGTTTCATGCCGACAGTGTGCACAGGACGAGCGGATTTGTGCATTCCAGCGGTGGCACTGGTCCGGTGTTGCGAACGATATGAACGAAATGCGCGGTTCCCCTGTGCGTCACGTCACAGTTACTCAGACACAGCCCGCCCGGCCGATACAGGAGTCCCCACATGTCGAGCCCGACCGAATCCCGACCGACACCGGTCCGCAACGATCGGACCCACTTCCTCTACATCGCCGTCATCGTCGCCGTCCTGCTCGGCATCGGTGTCGGTTTCCTCTTCCCGAACTTCGCGGTCGAGCTGAAACCGCTCGGCACCGGGTTCGTGAACCTGATCAAGATGATGATCAGCCCGGTCATCTTCTGCACGCTGGTGCTCGGCATCGGCTCGGTCCGTCAGGCCGCCAGTGTCGGCAAGGTCGGCGGTCTGGCGCTCGTCTACTTCCTGGTGATGTCGACGGCCGCCCTCGCGATCGGCCTGCTGGTCGGCAACCTGGTCCAGCCCGGCTCCGGTCTGGACCTGACCGACAAGCTGCGTGAGGCCGGCCAGAAGCAGGCCGCCGGGGCGCACGAGGGTACGACGGAGTTCATGCTCGGCATCATCCCGAAGACGATCGTCTCCGCGGTGACCGAGGGCGAGGTGCTGCAGACCGTCCTGGTCGCACTGCTGATCGGGTTCGCACTGCAGGCGATGGGCTCGGCCGGACAGCCGATCCTGACCGCCATCGGCCACCTCCAGCGACTGGTGTTCAAGGTGCTGTCGATGATCATGTGGGCCGCGCCGGTCGGTGCGTTCGGCGCGATCGCGGCCGTCGTCGGTGCCACCGGCATGGACGCGCTGGTCAGCCTGGGCAAGATCATGCTGGCCTTCTACATCACCTGTCTGCTCTTCGTGATCGTTGTCCTGGGCACCGTTCTCCGGGCGGTCGCCGGGATCTCGGTCTTCCAGTTGCTGCGCTACCTGGGCCGTGAGTTCCTGCTGATCGTGTCCACCTCGTCCTCGGAGACCGCGCTGCCGCGGCTGATCGGCAAGATGGAGCACCTCGGGGTCGGCAAGCAGGTGGTCGGTATCACCGTCCCGACCGGCTACTCGTTCAACCTGGACGGCACCGCGATCTACCTGACCATGGCGTCGCTGTTCATCGCGGAGGCGATGGACCAGCCGTTCTCCCTCGGTCAGCAGATTTCCCTGCTGGCGTTCATGATCATCGCCTCGAAGGGTGCGGCCGGTGTCACCGGTGCCGGTCTGGCCACACTGGCCGGCGGGCTGCAGTCGCACCGGCCCGACCTGGTCGACGGCGTCGGCCTGATCGTCGGCATCGACCGGTTCATGTCCGAGGCCCGGGCGCTGACCAACTTCGCCGGCAACGCGGTCGCGACCGTCGTGGTCGGGCACTGGGTCGGGGCGTTCGACAAGGATCAGGCCCGGCAGGTCTTCGCCGGCGACGATCCGTTCGACGAGGCCGCCTTCGCCGCCGGTGACACCCACGCGGGCGACGTACCGCTGCCCTCTGAACGGCCCGTCGACAGCGGTTCGTCCCACCACTAGATCGTTTCCCACCCCTCCCGCACTGCCCGTCAGCTCCAAGCTGACGGGCAGTGCCACGTCTAGCTCCCGGCCAGTTTCTGGACGACCGGAGCCAGGTCCTCGAGGTACGTCGAGTTGACCGTGATGTACGTCGTACCGAACTCGTCCCGGCGCCGCAGCAGCTCGTCGGCCATCTGCTGAGGTGTGCCGCGCAGCATCATCAGCGAATCACTCGCCTCGAGCTCCTCCGGCGACACCCCGGCGGCCCGCTGGGTCCACGGCGGCAGCTCGCGGGTTCCGGCCGCGAACAGGTTCATCGCCAGCTCGATACTGTCCGCCCGCGGTCCGGCCAGCGCGCGCAGGTCCTGGACCAGCCGGAGGATCTCCGCCCGCGGCGCCATCGCGTCCTTGGCGATCGACACGATGTCGGCCCGGGCCGCCGCCAGGGCCAGCGCCCGCGGTCCGCCGGCGGCCAGCATGATCGGCGTACGACGGTCGCCGTCGAGCCGCTCCAGGATGTCCAGCGTCTCCCGCACCTGGTCGCGGCGTTCCTTGCCGGATCCGAACGGCAGTCCGAGTTCGGCCGCCTGCTGGTCGGTGCCCGGGCGTCCGGTTCCGATGCCGAAATCGAACCGGCCGTCGGTCAGTACGGTCAGCGTGTGCGCGTCCCACGCGGCCTGCCGGGGCGTCCGCAGCGGTGCCGCGGCCACGAAGGTACCGACCCGGACGTCCGCGAGCGTCGCAGCCATCGCGAGGGACGCGAACGGCGACGGCAACTGCAGTCCGTCGGGCATCAGCACGCTCGAGTAGCCGAGGTCGGCCGCCCGCCGTACCGTCGTGGTCCACTGCTCCGCGGTCGCCGGGCTGCCCACCACGCCGAACCGGAATCGCCTGTCGCTCATCGCCTTGCTCCCTTCGAAGATTTGGTACCTCCAGGCTGTCCGGGACCGGGTGGTGTCCACATCCCACCCTGGGAGGCGATCGCCGTACGCCGGGCGACGTACTCTGGTGACATGTCACGGAAGCGCAGCCCTCTGCTGGACCTGCCCGGCGCGGTCGAGGCCGACGGAGTCGACGCCGGCGTCGCGGCCCACTACGGGTCCGATCTGCGGGAGCAACGGGCCTTGGCGGCCGGTAACGGGTTCGTCGACCTGTCGCACCGCGAGGTGGTCACGATCACCGGTCCGGACCGCCTGACCTGGCTGCACGCGCTCACCACGCAGTACTTCGAGGGCCTCAAGCCAGGCACGTCCACGACCGCACTGCTGCTCTCGCCCACGGGTCACGTCGAGCACGTGATGTACGGCGTCGACGACGGCGAAACCTTCTGGCTGCACACCGAGCCCGGTGCCGCCGCGGCGCTGATCGAGTGGCTGCAGAAGATGGTGTTCATGTCCCGCGTCGAGATCACCGACGTGACCGACGACTACGCGATCGTTTGGCGCCCCGGCCAGGCTGCCGAAGACGGGCCGCTGACGCGCAGTGGCGAGGACTCGCTCGGCGGGCATGAGGTGTTCCTGCCGCGCGCGGAGCTGGCCGGGCTGGAAGGGCCGGCCGCCGGGATCTGGGCGTACGAGGCGCTCCGGATCGAGGCGGGTGCGCCGCGGCTCGGTCTGGACACGGACGAGCGCGCCATCCCGAACGAGCTGGGCTGGCTGGGTGTGGGAGTCCACCTGAACAAGGGCTGCTACCGCGGTCAGGAGACGGTCGCCCGGGTGCACAACCTGGGTCGTCCGCCGCGCCGGCTGGTCCGGCTGCACCTGGACGGTTCGGTCGACCACCTGCCGGCCCACGGGTACGCCGTACGCCTGGGGGACAAGCAGGTCGGGTTCATCGGGTCGGCGGCGCGGCATCACGAGTACGGGCCGATCGCGCTGGCGATGGTCAAGCGGAACGTCGACGCGGACGCCGTACTCGAGGTCGTGGCGGATGACCAGCCGACGGTGACCGCGACGCAGGAGCTCCTGGTCGACCCCGAGGCCGGTCTGCACGTCCGTTCCCGGCTGTGAGCGGGATCATTCGCATAACACCTTTTTGCACCTGACGTTTCCCCCGTACAGTTCAGCCGTGACCGAACCTGTGATCCTGGCCGACGTCGTCCGCAGCGGCTTCGTGGAGGGCCATCACCGCGGCTCCGTCGTGGTGACGAATCCCGACGGTGCCGTCGAGTGGTCCGTCGGCGTGGTGGACCAGTCGATGTTCCCGCGCTCGTCGAACAAGCCGATGCAGGCCCTCGGCATGCTCCGCAACGGGCTCACGCTGGACGGCAAACTGCTGTCGCTCGCGGGCGCGTCCCACTCGGGCGAGCAGTTCCACCTGGACGGCGTACGCGAGATCCTCGCGATGGCCGACCTGGACGAGTCGGCGCTGCGGACCCCGCCGGCGTACCCGCTGGAAGACGCGGCCCGGGACGCCTGGGTGCGGGCGGGACACGGCCCCGAGCGGATCACGATGAACTGTTCGGGCAAGCATGCCGCGATGCTCCTGACCTGTGTGGTCAACGGTTGGCCGATCGATGACTACCGCTCGCCGGACCACCCGCTGCAGCAGGTGATCCGGACCGCGGTCGAAGACACCGCGGGCGAGAAGGTCTCGTACGTCGCAGTCGACGGCTGCGGCGCCCCGATCCTCGCGATCAGCCTGGCCGGCCTGGCCCGGTCCTTCGGCCTGTTCGCGGCGGCTGCCCCGGGCACGCTCGAGGCTCGGGTGCGGGACGCGTTCCGCGCGTACCCGGAGTACGCCAGCGGAAGTACGCGGGACGAGGCCGCGCTGATGCGGGCGATCCCGGGCCTGTTCTGCAAGGTCGGCGCCGAGAGTGTGTACGCCGTGGGCCTCGAGGACGGCCGTGGGATCGCGCTGAAGGTCGAGGACGGCACGCCGCGGGCCCGCGCCGTGGTGATGGCCGCCGTACTGCGGAAGCTCGGTCTCGAGCACGACGTCATCGACCAGCAGACCCGCTTCCCCTTGTACGGCGGCGGCCTCGAGGTCGGCGCCGTCCAGCCGCATCCTTCAACCTTCAGCTAGTCGCTACCCCGCGTGAGCGGGGTCACGGGCGGTCTGCTTGCAATTGCAAGCACCTGCTAGCACACTGGACGCATGGCCAGGTTGAGTGATCGTGTTGCCGGTTCGGTGGGCTCCGTCGGGGAGTACCTCGCCGAGCAGCGGCGGCAGGCGCAGTTGTCGTTGCGGCAGCTGTCCGACCTGGCCGGTGTGTCGAACCCGTACCTCAGCCAGATCGAGCGCGGCCTGCGGAAACCGTCGGCCGATGTGCTGCAGCAGCTCGCGAAGGCGTTGCGGATCTCCGCGGAGACCCTGTACGTGCGGGCCGGCATTCTCGATCCGGACGACGGCTCCGACGACGCCAGACGTGCGTCGGGTGTGGTCGAGGCCGTACTGCTCGATCCCGCGCTGAACGAGCGGCAGAAGCGCGTGCTGCTGGACGTCTACGCGTCCTTCGTCCGGGAGAACACCCCCGAGTCCGACACCGCCCCCGAGTCCGACACCGCCCCCGACCACGAGGCCGCCGAGAAGCCGGGTCCTGCCAGACCGGCTGCCGCTGCTACCGCGAAGAAATCGACGGCCAAGAAGGCCCCTGCAAGCAAGCGCAAGTAAATACATCCTGCTGAAAACACCCGAGGAGAAGCCTGATGGCTACCCGTACGCCCGTCACCCCGCTCTACGCCCTCGCCGGCGCCGGCGACCTGGCGGTGGAGAAGTTCCGCGCCGTCAGCGACGACGTCACCGCCCGGTTCGCCAAGCTGGACCAGAAGGCCCTGCAGACCGAGCTGACCAAGGCGCAGTCCGAGTTCAGCAAGCGGTTCGAGGCGATCGTCGCCGACGCGCGCACCGCCCCGGCCAAGCTGCGTGAGCTGCCGGCCACCGCGCAGGCCGGTTTCACCACCGTCCTCGGCCAGGCCGAGGAGACCTACGAGGACCTGGCCGGCCGCGGCAAGGACCTGGTCGAGCGGATCCGCAGCCAGAAGGCCACCGAGGACCTGGTCACCCAGGCCAAGACCACGGTGAGCAAGGCCAAGGCCACCCGGACCACCGCGAAGAAGACCGCCGACTCCGCCACCCGCAACGTCAAGGCGACCGCGACCAGCGCCCGCAAGACCGCCAAGACCGCCTCCAAGGCGGCCGGCGCCGCGGCCACCAAGGTCGGCGACTGAGAGTAACAACCAGCCCACATCTGGGTGAATCATCAGGCCGGGCGGCCCGCAAACTGCAGTCAGCAGAGGTGGGCCGCCCGGTCTTTGGGTACGCTCGTGTGCATGCTCCCACTCGCTACGTTCCCGAACCTCTTTCCCGGGTTCGCCGGTCCGCTCGAGATCATTTGGTGGGTGCTGCTCGGGATCAAGCTGGTCGCGCTGATCGATGCCGCGTTCCGGCCGCGGGCGGTGTTCGTCGCCGCGGACAAGCTGACCAAACCCGGCTGGGTGCTGATCCTGGTCGTGTTCTCACTGAGTCAGGTGTTCCAGGGCTGGCTGAGTTTCTTCGGCCTGATCGGCATCGTCGCCGCCGCGGTCTACCTGGTCGACGCCCGTCCTGCGCTCCGCGCGGCCGCCGGTCGCGGCCGGGGCGGCTGGGGCATCCGGCGCCGCCGGGGCCCGCGCCCGCTGTAGCGTTTACGACCGGTAGACGATCACCTTGTCGCCGACCTTGATCTGACCGAACAGGGCCTGGATCTTGCCCAGGTCCCGCACGTTCACGCAGCCGTGCGAGGCGCCGTTGTAACCGCGGGCCGCGAAGTCCGAGGAGTAGTGCACCGCCTGGCCGCCGCTGAAGAACATCGCGAACGGCATCGGCGAGTCGTACAGCTTCGACACGTGGTTGCGGCTCTTCCAGCCGACCGTGAAGCTGCCCTCGCGGGTGGCTGTCTTCACCGCGCCGAACCGCACGTCCAGCTGCATCTTCACCACACCGTCGACGACGTACCGCAGCTTGCGGGTGGACTTGTCGATGCAGAGTACGACGCCGGTCGCACAGCGCGCGTCGAGCTTCTTGCCGTTGACCACGGGCGCCGGCGGGTAGAGCTCGGTCTGGGTCGGCTCGTGGGTGACCGCGGCCAGCTTGTCCTGGGTGTTCTGGTCGACGTACCCGAGCTGCGGGATCCCCTTGGAGTCCTGGAACTTCTTCACCGCGTTCCGGGTCATGGTGCCGAACTCGTTGTCCAGGTAGCGCTTCTCGAGCAGCTTGAGCTGGACCAGGCGCGCCTCGACCTTGCGGACGTTCGTCCCGGTGGAGCCGTTCTTCCACAGCGCCTTCGGGTAGATCGGCAGCTCGCCGCTGACCTCGAACGGCACCGTCTTCAGGTCGGTGGTCGCCGTCGGTTTCGCGTTCGCGAACGTTCCAGAACCAATGAGTGCAGCAATCGTCGCCCCAGTGACCAAGCCGGCCAGCACGTTGCGGATGATCAGCGCGCGCATCGGAAACCCCTTTGGTAGACCCCGTCCTACACCCATAGGACGTCCTCACCGGTCTTTTGGTTGGCGGTTCAGCATAGTGTGCACGCTCAGCCGACACAGCACACTAGGTTGAGAACTGCATTATGTGCACCTTTTGTGAGCAAGTCGTGACCGGAGGAGCCGATGGAGATCGTCCTCAGCACCGCCGATATCACCACTGTCCCGGTGGATGCGGTGGTCAACGCGGCCCATCACGCGCTGCGTGGCGGCGGGGGTGTGGACGGTGCGATCCATCGCGCCGGCGGGCCGGAGATCCTGGCCGAGCTGATCGAGCGGTATCCCCGCGGTGCCGCGCCCGGTGAGGCCGCTTGGACGACCGCGGGTGCGCTGCCGGCGTCGTACGTGATCCATGTGGTCGGGCCGAATTACACCGCCGGCCAACGGGATCCGGCGCTGCTCGAGTCCTGCTATCGCAACGCGTTGCGGATCGCGGACGAGTTGGGTGTCAAGACCCTCGCGCTGCCCGCGGTCTCGGCCGGGATCTACGGCTGGCCGGCCCGGTCCGCCGCGGACATCGCCGTACAGACACTTCGGCGTACGGCGACCGACGTCGAGACCGCCACCTTCTGCCTGGTCGAACCCAGGCTGTACAAGGCGTTCCAGAACGCGACAACGGCCGGAGAGTAAGCACTCTCCGGCCGCTGTGGAAGCGCGTCTCAGCCGTTGTAGACGACGACCTTGTCGCCGATCTTCACCCGGGCGAAGATCCAGGCGATCTTCCTCTTGTCCCGGATGTTCACGCAGCCGTGCGAGGCGCCGTTGTAGCCGCGGGCCTTGAAGTCCGACGAGTAGTGCACCGCCTGGCCGCCGCTGAAGAACATCGCGTACGGCATCGGCGACTTGTAGATCGACGACACGTGGTTCTTCGACTTGCGGTAGACCTTGAAGACACCGTTGCGGGTCGGCGTCTTACGGCCGCCGAACCGCGCGTCGGCGATCTGGATCGGCTTGCCGTTGACCATGTACACCAGCTTGCGGGTGCGCTTGTTGATGCACAGCACCCGGCCCTTCGTCATACAGCGCTTGTCGATCCGCAGCTTCCCCGGGACGACCGCGGCCGAACTCGCCGCCGCGGTCGCCTGCTGCGGCGCGACCACGACCTGGGGCGCAACCTTCGGTGCAACCGTGGCGGCCTCGGCTGTCGTGGTGGCGGTCAGTGCGCCCACACCCACGAACGCGGCTGCCGTGACGGTGGCGCCGAGCTTACGCAGAATGCCCATGTTCCTTGTTTCCTTCCCCCAACTGAATCTTGCTTGCACATAGGAGACGTCGTCGCCGCACGTCTGGTTGGTAACGATCCGGAACTACGTCCCCCACTCACGGACCGAGGAATGGTGTATCACACCGATGTACTTCGTTCGCGCTCGCACCCACCCGCAAGCTGCGGGTGGGTGCGTGGGAGCGCGCCGGGGTTGGTCAGGCCTTGTTCTTGCGGCCCAGTTTCGAGCGCTCCACCTGGGTCAGTGCGACCTTGCGCATCCGGACGGCGTCCGGGGTGACCTCGACGCACTCGTCCTCACGGCAGAACTCCAGCGACTGCTCGAGTGACAGCTTGCGGGCCGGGACCAGCTTCTCGAACTCGTCCGCGTTCGAGCGGACGTTGGTCATCTTCTTTTCCTTGGTGATGTTCACGTCCATGTCGTCGCTGCGCGAGTTCTCGCCGACGATCATGCCCTCGTACACCTCGGTGCCCGGCTCCACGAACATGGTGCCGCGCTCCTGCAGGTTGATCATCGCGTACGACGTGGCGGCGCCGGTCCGGTCCGACACGAGCGAACCCGACGGCCGGGTGCGGAGCTCGCCGAACCAGGGCTCGTAGCCCTCGAAGACGTGGTGCGCGATCCCGGTGCCGCGGGTGTCGGTGAGGAACTCGGTCCGGAAGCCGATCAGGCCACGGGCCGGCACCAGGAACTCCATCCGGACCCAGCCGGTGCCGTGGTTGGTCATCTGCTCCATCCGGCCCTTGCGGACCGCGAGCAGCTGGGTAACCGTGCCGAGGTACTCCTCCGGGCAGTCGATCGTCAGCCGCTCGACCGGCTCGTGCCGCTTGCCGTCGATCTCGCGGGTGACCACCTGCGGCTTGCCGACGGTCAGCTCGTAACCCTCGCGGCGCATCTGCTCGACCAGGATGGCCAGCGCCAGCTCACCACGGCCCTGCACCTCCCAGGTGTCGGGACGCTCGGTCGGCAGCACCTTGAGCGACACGTTGCCGACGAGTTCCCGGTCGAGCCGATCCTTGACCAGGCGGGCGGTGACCTTGGTGCCCTTGATCCGGCCGGCCAGCGGCGAGCTGTTGGTGCCGATCGTCATCGAGATGGCCGGCTCGTCAACGGTGATGAACGGCAGCGGCTTCGGGTTCTCCGGATCGGCCAGCGTGTCGCCGATCATGATCTCCGGGATCCCCGCGATCGCGACGATGTCACCCGGTCCGGCCGAGTCGCCGGGCACCCGCTCGAGCGCCTCGGTGATCAGCAGTTCGGTGATCTTGACCCGCTGGATGGTGCCGTCGTGCTTGCACCACGCGACCTGGGCCCCCTTCTTCAGGGTGCCTTCGTGCACCCGGACCAGCGCGAGCCGGCCGAGGAACGGCGAGGCGTCCAGGTTGGTGACGTGGGCCTGCAGCGGCGCGCCCTCGGTGTACTCCGGGGCCGGCACGTTGTTCAGGATCGTCTCGAACAGTGGCTCGAGGTCGTCGGAGTCCGGCATGCCGCCGTCCTCGGGCTGGTTCAGCGAGGCGCGGCCGGCCCGGGCGGAGGCGTAGACGACCGGGAAGTCCAGCGCGCTCTGGTCCGCGTCGTGGTCCAGCAGGTCCAGGAACAGTTCGTAGGTCTCGTCGACGACCTCGGCGATCCGCGCGTCCGGGCGGTCCACCTTGTTGACTACCAGGATGACGGGCATCTGCCGCGCCAGCGCCTTGCGCAGCACGAACCGGGTCTGCGGGAGCGGGCCCTCGGAAGCGTCCACCAGCAGCACGATCGCGTCCACCATCGACAGGCCGCGCTCGACCTCGCCGCCGAAGTCGGCGTGGCCGGGGGTGTCGATGATGTTCAGCGTCATCTGCTCGCCGTTGGCCATCTTGTGCCGGACGGCGGTGTTCTTGGCCAGGATCGTGATGCCCTTCTCACGCTCCAGGTCGCCGGAGTCCATCGCCCGCTCGTCCACGTGCTGATGCGCGCCGAAGGCGCCGGACTGCCACAGCATCGCGTCGACCAGGGTGGTCTTCCCGTGGTCGACGTGGGCCACGATGGCCACGTTGCGCAGGTCGTTACGGACAGGCATGGGGAAGCGCTCCAAGCAATCAGAAGGGTTTCAGGCGGTGGCTACGGCTCGTACACGTGCCACTCGACACAGGGCGCAGCCCCATCATCCTACCGGCGACCGCTCCCGGCCGACGAATCCGGACACCCCTTTGACTTTGATTGACTGGACGTCCAGTCTATAGACGGGACGCCTGGGGAGGGGTCCTGTAACAACGGGGGGTCCGCGCCCGGGAGTGCCGAGCATGATGTGGGGGGTTGCTCGGCTCTCCGGGGCCACGACCGGACATCGGGGAAGGAACAGTGCCGCGCTCGGCGACCGCGAACCAGGAGCTGCGGGAACGCTCTCGTGAGCGGATCCTCGGCGCCGCGCTCGAGGTCTTCGCCGCCAAGGGCTACGAGGCCGCCTCGATCTCCGAGATCACCACCGCCGCGGGCGTCTCCCGCGGATTGGTCTCGTACTACTTCGCCACCAAGGAGCAGCTGGCCGCCGAGTTGCTGGACCGCTGGCTGGACGGCATCACCGCGATCCTCGCGCTGGAAGGCACGCCGGACCAACGCCTGGCCGGCATCATCGACGGCGCCCTGATGGCGGCCGCCACCACGCTGCCGATCCAGCGCCTGGCCATCACGCTGATGATGCAGCCCACCACCCATGACGTCTTCGCCCAGGTCGAGGCCGACAAGAGCACCCGTCTCGCCCAGGTGGAGGACGCCATCCGCTCCGTCTTCGCCGCCCGTGGTGCCGCGGACCCCGCCGTCGAGGAAATGTTGCTCAGAGCAACCTTGGAGGGCGTGACGGTGAAGCTCGCGATCTACGCCCGGACCTTCCCGCTCGAAGCCGTCCGGCGCCGCCTCTACGTCAGCTACGACCTGCCGGCACCGGCCGCCCCGCTTCCGGTCCCGTCACCTCCGGTCCACCGCCTCCGCGCCAAGTGATCCCCGGCCGCGTACGACGATGGGCGTATCTGCAGTGTCGCCCGCTGAGGGATGTTCGGGCCGGGTCGGGACGACAGTGTTATGACACATGAACAAGACTGTGGTTTCCCGGAGAACGTTGTTGGGCGGCGCGCTCGGCGCGGCCGCGGTGGGTGGACTGGGGCTGCCGGTGTCCGCGGCCCGGGACGATTCGGTGGCGGACTGGATCCGGCGGAATGCCGTGCCGCTGGGGGATCTGGGGCATCTGCGCCGCTCCATCGGCGGAGCTCAGCTCGTCGGGCTGGGCGAGGCGATCCACAGCACGGCGGAGATCACCCGGCAGAAGCACCGCGTCCTGCGGTATCTGGTCGAGCGGATGGGCTTCCGGACGATCGCGTTCGAGGACGACTGGTCGTTGTGCACGCAGCTCAACGAGTACGTGCAGACCGGCCGTGGTGATCTGCGCGCACTGGTCGGGCAGATGAGTACCGCGTGGCGCTCGGAGGAGATCGCGGATCTCTTCGAGTACCTGCGCAGCTACAACGCAACCCATCGCGACAAGGTGTACTTCGCCGGTGTCGAGTACTTCGCCACCAGGCCGCTCGCGTACGACGCCATCGACAAGTACGTCGCCCGGCACGCGCCCGATCGGCTGGCGGAACTGCGCCGTCACCTGAAGCCGATCACGCCGGACACGGACGACATGGGTCAGTACGTCTGGTGGTACTGGAAGGAGGTCGACGACAAGGCGCCGTACATCAGCAACTCGAAGGCGGTGTACGAGCTGGTCCGCGGACTGCGGAAGGTCGACGAGGTGATCGTGCATCACGCGCGGCAGATCGCGTCGTTCTACAAGGCGTTCAGCCTGCCGGAGGACGAGATCCGGGTCTACCGCGACGCCCGGGCCGCGGAGAACGTGCGCTGGCTGCACCGGCACGGCGACGAAAGGGTCGTCTACTGGGCCGCGAGCGCCCACACCGCGAACGCACCAGGCCTGCGCACGATCGCCCCGCCGTACCCGGACATCGTCTACCCGAGTGCCGGTTCCTACCTCACCCGGTGGTACGGCGACCGCTACCGCTCGCTGGGCTTCACCTTCGAGAGCGGTACGACGCTCGGCCCGATGGGACCGATCGACATGCCGCCGGCGTCACCGGACTGGTTCGAGTACCAGCTCCGAGCGGGCGGACCCGACCTCTTCAGCCTGGATCTCGGCATGCCGGCCGACCGCTCCGTCCGGGAGTGGCTGAACAGTACGGCGAAGACGCGCGGGTACCCGGAGATCGGGCCGACGTCGTGGATGACCGGCGGCAGTGTCGCCGAGTGGTTCGACGTACTGATCCACTGCCGCCACGTCACCCCGGTGCACGGCTACTGAACGCGGTGCACCTTGTGCTGGGCGGCCTGGGCCCGGGGGCGGACGGTGAGCCGGTCGATGTTCACATGCGGCGGCCGGGTGGCGATCCAGGCGACGATGTCGGCGATGTCGTCGGACGTGAGCGGTTCGGCGACACCGGCGTACACCGCGTCGGCCTTCGCCTGGTCGCCGTCGAACCGGGTCAGGGCGAAGCCCTCGCTGCGCACCATGCCCGGGGCGATCTCGCAGACGCGCACCGGCTGGTCGTACAGTTCCAGCCGGAGCGTGTCGACGACGGCTTTGGCCGCGTGCTTGGCGGCGACGTACCCGCCGCCGCCCTCGTAGGCGACCTGGCCGGCCGTCGAGCCCATCACGACGATCGTGCCGCGCCCGGCGATGAGGGCCGGGAGCAACGACTTCGTGACGGCCGCGACGCCGATCACGTTCACCTCGAACATCTGCCGCCAGGCCTCCAGGTCCGCCTCGGCGACCGGCTCGAAACCGAAGGCGCCGCCGGCGTTGTTCACCAGCAGATCAAGCCGGTCACCGACCGCCTCGGCCAGCGCGGCGACGTCCTCGGCCGACGTCACGTCGCACTGGACCGCCCGGCCGTCGATCTCCTTGGCCAGCGCCTCGATCCGGTCCAGCCGGCGGGCCGCGCAGATCACCTCGAAACCCTCTCGGGCCAGGTGCCGCGCTGATGCGGCTCCGATTCCGCTGCTCGCTCCGGTGACGACGGCAAGGGGACGCGCGTTCGAAGTCATGTCTCCGAGTCTGTCAGGCCGGTTGCCAGCAGCGGGCACCAGTCCGCACAGTAGAACGTCGGAGTTTTCGGGGGAGGGGCGTGAATGGACATCCAGCCGAGTGACGACGAGGCGTCCGGGCCTGACCGCCTCGTGCTCTTCTCGCCCGACGTACCGGCGGCGGCCCGGAAGCAGTTGCTGGCCGCCTACCCGGACGACCTGCTCCCCGCGAGTGCGCCGAAACAAGACGCTGTCGGGCGGCAGCCGGTCGGGGAGACGGTCGGTGGTCTGGTCCTCTTCGCCGGGATCGAGTTCGGTCTGTGGATGGCTCTGCGCTGGCTCCTGTACGCGATCTTTCCCGACGGTCTGGCCGTGTGGCTGAGCGGTGGCGCTGCAGTGCTGGGGGCGCTGCTGTTCATGGCCGCCGTCGCCGCGATGACAGGCGAGTCCAGGGCGCGATCCGTCGCCCGCAAGCACCAGGGGAACTACCTGCTCGCCGAGGACTGGGACGACGACGCCACGGCGCTGATGCGGCGGGCGCAGCGTGCGGTCGACGCGATCCAGGACTCCGAGGTGAGCAAGCGCGGCCTGCTCGACGCGGCCAAGAACGATGTGGTCCTGCCCGAACAGCTGTGGGACATCGGCCGTGTCCTCCAGCAACTGTCGTCACTCCGGGCAAGGCAGGCCGAGATCGAGGAACAACTGCAGACCGCCAGCCTCGACGCGGTCCTCGACCCGCAGCGCCAGGCCCTCGAGTTGTCGGCGACCGCGATGGAGACGAAGGTCGCCAAGCTCGAGCAGTACGCCGACCAGGTCCGCGAGGCCGACGCGGTACTCAAGGTCGAAACCGTCCTGGAGGACGTCCTCAAGGACCGCGAACGATACGTCGAACTCCTGTCCAGCACGGAGGTCGCCGGCCGGAACGACCTGATCGAGGAGCTCAGCGGGGAGTCCGCCGACCTCCGTGCGGCACTCTCACGCAGAGTTGCGGCCGCACTCGAAACCGGCCAGGCTCTGTCCCTCCCCAAACAGGACTAGACCTGCTCGACGGGCAGCGCGACCAGGCAGCGCCGGAGTTACCCTGACCACGTGACCCTTCCCTCCGCTGACCGTCCTCTCCGGCGGGTCGCGATGATCAGCCTGCACACGTCGCCGCTGGATCTGCCGGGCACCGGGGATGCCGGTGGGATGAACGTCTACGTGGTGGAGCTGTCGAAGCGTCTCGCCGACCTGGGGATCGAGGTCGACGTGTTCACCCGCGCGACCGCCTCGGCCCTGGCCGCCCGCGTCGAACTGATGCCCGGCGTGATGGTCCGCAATGTCGCGGCCGGTCCCTACGAAGGACTGACCAAGAACGAGTTGCCCGCTCAGCTGTGCACGTTCGCCCGCGCCGTACTGCGGGCCGAGGCGATCCACGAGCCCGGGCACTACGACGTGATCCACTCGCACTACTGGTTGTCCGGACAGGTCGGGCTGCTCGCCCGCGACCGCTGGGCCGTCCCGCTCGTCCACACCATGCACACGATGGCCAAGGTGAAGAACGCCAGCCTCGCGGACGACGACGTACCCGAGCCGCCCGCTCGGCTGCTCGGCGAGGAACAGGTCGTCGACGCCGCCGACCGGCTGCTTGCCAACACCGACGACGAGGCGAACGAACTGATCACCCTGTACGGCGCTCAGCCCGCGAAGGTCGGTGTGGTCAACCCGGGCGTGGATCTGGACATGTTCAGCCCCGGTGACCGGGCCGCGGCCCGGCGGGCGATCGGGCTGCCGGAGGACGCCGTCGTGCTGGCGTTCGTCGGGCGGATCCAGCCGTTGAAGGCGCCGGACCTGCTGATCCGGGCGGCCGCGCGGATGCTCGAGCGGGACCCGGCGTTGCGGTCGCGGCTGGTGGTCGCGGTGATCGGCGGTCCCTCGGGCAACGGCATGGAGCATCCCGAGTCGCATGCGGAACTGGCCCGGGCGTTGGGCGTCGACGACGTGACCCGGTTCGTCAAGCCGATGGAGCGATCCGCGCTGGCGGACTGGTACCGATCCGCGTCGGTCGTCTGCGTTCCGTCGTACTCGGAGTCCTTCGGGCTGGTCGCGCTGGAGGCGCAGGCCTGCGGTACGCCGGTGGTCGCGGCTGCCGTCGGCGGGCTGACCACAGCGGTCGTGAACGGCGAGACAGGGCTTCTGGTGCCCGGGCACAGTGTCGACGACTTCGCCGACGCGCTGACCCGGATCGCGACGGATCCCCTCACCCGCGAGAGCATGGGCCGGGCAGCGGTCAAGCACGCCAAGGGCTTCGGCTGGGAGGTGACCGCTCGCAAGACGGTGGCGGCGTACCGGGTCGCGACCGAGACGATGGCGGCCGACCTGGCCGCGGAGGTAGCTGGATGAGGGTTTCGGCGGCGGACGTGATCCGTCAGGTGCTGAAGGAGAACGAGCTCGACTTCACCGAGAGCGAGCCGGGCGCTTTCAGCGCGGACCTGCCGGGGGAGCGGAAGCTGAAGACGACCTGCACGCTGACCGTCGGCCCGCAGGCGGTCCACGTGCACGCGTTCGTCGCCCGCCACCCGGACGAGAACCACGAGGCCGTCTACCGCTGGCTGCTCGAGCGGAACCTGAAGATGTACGGCGTCGCGTTCGCCGTCGACCACCTGGGCGACATCCACCTCGACGGGCGGGTCCCGCTGCACTCGATCACCCCGACCGAGGTGGACCGGCTGCTCGGCGCAGTACTCGAGTACGCCGACTCGTCCTTCAACACGATCCTCGAACTCGGCTTCTCCTCCTCGATCCGCAAGGAGTACGAGTGGCGGATCTCCCGTGGCGAGTCGACCCGGAATCTGGACGCTTTCAAGGGCTGGCTGGAGCCCCAGTAGGCTTGCCGCCATGACCTATCGCCTGATCCTGCTCCGCCACGGCACCAGCGACTGGAACGCCAAGAATCTCTTCACCGGCTGGGTCGACGTCGACCTGAACGCCGGCGGTGTCGAGGAGGCACAGCGCGGCGGCGAGCTGCTGCGCGACCGCGGCCTGCTCCCCGACGTCCTGCACACCTCGGTGCTGCGCCGGGCGATCCGCACCGCGACCATCGCCCTCGAGGTGGCCGACCGGCAGTGGATCGACGTACGCCGGCACTGGCGGCTGAACGAGCGCCACTACGGCGGGCTGCAGGGCAAGGACAAGAAGCAGACGCTGGAGGAGCTCGGCGAGGAGCAGTTCATGCTGTTCCGCCGTTCCTACGACACCCCGCCGCCGCCGATCGAGCGCGGCTCGGAGTACGACCAGGCAGGCGACCCGCGGTACGCCGGGCTCCCGTCGGAGCTGCTGCCGGCGACCGAGTGCCTGAAGGACGTCGTCGAGCGGATGCTGCCCTACTGGTACGACGCCATCGTCCCGGACCTGCGGGCCGGCAAGACCGTCCTGGTCACCGCTCACGGCAACTCGCTCCGCGCCCTGGTCAAGCACCTGGACAACCTGGACGAGCAGACCATCGTCGGCCTGAACATCCCGACCGGCATCCCCCTCTACTACGAACTCGACGAGGACTTCCACCCCGTCACCCCCGGCGGCGAGTACCTCGACCCCCAGGCCGCCAAGGACGCCATCGAAGCCGTCAAGAACCAGGGCCGCTGAACACCCCCAAACGACGCGCCTCCGGCGCGGCTGCTCTCTTGTCCGGCGGCAAGCAACCAAGGCCTGGCGGCCGAGTGAGAGCGAAACGACACGCTCGGCCTTAGTGCGAGAGGGCGCCGTTGACGCCGTCAAGAACCGGGGTTGGTGATCTCGTCCGCCGAGAGAGCCTGGAGGCGCTCGAGCTCTTCCTGAAGCTCGGGATACTGCGCGATCGCCTCCCGGTTCTCCTCGAGCAGCGCGAGCTGGGCCTTCTGCACGTTCCTCAAGTGTTGTTGCACCGCGCCGAGATGCGCGGCGAGGTCGGCATCGTTGAGGGTCGACAAGTCGGTGCTCACGAGGCGGTCGGTGAGTGATTCGTCCATGCCGTGGAAGGTATCGCGAATTGCCCAGCCGCCAACGGATGATCCCTCTCCTGTGGACAGCACTGCGAGCGAGCGGACCAGGGCATCAGGTGGAATCTGCGAAAGGTGCCTCGGCAACTAGCTCCCGAGGTTCCCCGACGGCGAGCCGGGCTAGCGGCAATGGGTTCGCCGAGGTGTCGATCTCTGCTCGAGAATCTGACCTGGCGCAACCGAAATCGACGACTCGGCGACCCGACCCGACCCGATCTGGTCGAACGGGGCCGGAACTCGGTCGATCCGCCCAGCGGGCGACCTCTGGCACACGACACTGAACCGGGGCACGACTCTCAAGTCCCTGCGCCGAGCGGCTGCGGGGGGTGAGAGACGGCCCCGGCACTAAGGGCGTCTCGGGGTCAGTTGCCGTTGGGGTTGGGGGCGGAGGCTCCTGCGCCGGAGCCGGCGGCGGTGCCGCCTACGGCTACCGGGAGCTCGCCGGTGACCAGGTAGACGACCCGGCGGGCCATCGAGACGGCGTGGTCGGAGATGCGCTCGTAGTACCGGCCGAGCAGGGCGATGTCGACCGCGACCTCGACGCCGTGCGGCCAGGTGTCGTCCATCATCAGCCGGAACTGGTTGGAGCGCAGCTTGTCCATCTCGTCGTCGGTGGCCTCGAGCTTGCCCGCTGCCTCGACGTCGCGGCTCTGGATCACGTCCCCGGCCGCGTCGACCATGTGGCCGGCCACCGTGCCCATCTCGGTGATGACGCCGTGCAGCTCGTCCGGGATGGCCGGCGACGGGTAGCGAAGCCGGGCGATCTTGGACACGTGCGCGGCGAGGTCGCCCATCCGCTCCAGGTCCGCGACCATCCGCAGCGCCGCGACCAGCATCCGCAGCTCGTTCGCGACCGGCGACTGCCGCGCCATCAGCTCGAACACCTTCTCCTCGACGCCCTCGCCGGCGGCGTCCAGCTGGATGTCCGCCGCGATGACCTCTTCGGCCTTGCGGATGTCGGCCTCCAGCAGTGCCGCGGTCGAGCGTCGTACGGCGGTGGACACCGTCCGGGTCATCCGCTCCAGCTCGGCGAGGATGTCGTCGAGCTGCTCGTGGTAGGTGTCACGCATTGTGTTCGTTTCCGATCTGTGGTGTCCGGTGCCGCGGTGGGCGGGGCGGCAGGCACCCACCTGGTACCCGCCCAACCGTGACCGTATGCCGTCGAGGTTGCCGGACGGCGACGAGTGGTGAACGCCCGATGAACAGTTAGGTCGCGTCCCGGTCATCCGGTGATCATTCGGTCTTTCCCTGCTGGTTGCCCGCGTAGCATCGTTGCCGTGGACCCCACGCTGGCTGCGGTGCTGGGCGGCGTCATCGGCGCGGCCCTGGCCCTGCTTTCGCTCGGTGCGGTGATGCTCAGCGAGCGGGCCCAGCGCAAGATCCCGGAGTCCCCGGATCCGATCGTGCCCACCGGGGTCGCCACCGTCCTCTCGGTGCTGCGGTCGTCAGCTGTGGTGATGGGTCCGGAGGACCAGGTGCTCCAGGCCAGCGCCCCGGCCCACGTGCTCGGTATCGTCCGGGGCGAGCGGCTGGTGGTCGAGGACCTGCTGACCATGGTCCGGGCGGTCCGCCGCGACGGCGAGATCCGCCAGCAGGACCTGGAGATCGTCCGCGGCCGGCTCGGTGCGACGCAGTACGTGAGTGCCCGGGTGGCGCCGCTGGGCAGCCAGTTGGTGCTGGTCCTGGTCGAGGACCGGACCAGGGAACGCCGGCTGGAGGCGATCCGGCGGGACTTCACCGTCAATGTCAGCCACGAGCTGAAGACCCCGATCGGGGCGTTGATCCTGCTCGCCGACGCGGTCTCGGAGGCGTCCGACGATCCGGAGGCGGTGCAGCGGTTCTCCGGCCGGATGCGGGTCGAGGCGGCCCGGCTGAGCCGGCTGGTGAAGGAGATCATCGAGCTGTCCCGGCTGCAGGGCGACGACCCGCTGGAGAACCCCGGCCCGGTCGACATCAACGGCGTCATCGACGCCGCGGTGGACCGCTGCCGGATCGACGCCGAGGACCGCGACATCAAGATCGTGGTGAAGACCGAGCCGCACCTGGAAGTGATGGGCAGCGAGGATCAGCTGGCCATGGCGATCGGCAACCTGGTCGAGAACGCGGTCAACTACAGCCCCGACGGCACCCGGGTGGCGGTCGCCGCGCACCCGATCGGCGACCTGGTCGAAGTGACAATCAGCGACCAGGGTGTCGGCATCCCGAGCAGCGACCTGGAACGCATCTTCGAACGGTTCTACCGGGTCGATCGGGCCCGGAGCCGTGAAACCGGTGGTACCGGTCTCGGCCTCTCCATCGTCAAGCACATCGCCTCCATCCACGGAGGCGATGTGCGGGTCTGGAGCGTCGAGGGCCAGGGTTCCACCTTCACCGTGAGACTCCCGCTGCGGCTCGAGCCCGCCGCGGGCCAGACCGGCTCCCCCAGCCAGGAGCAGCCGACGACCACCTACCTGACGCCTACCCCGTCGGACAGAACCAAGGAGGCAGCTTCGTGACCCGAGTGCTGGTCGTCGAAGACGAAGAGAGCTACAGCGACGCGTTGTCGTACGTGCTGCGCAAGGAAGGGTTCGAGGTCGCCGTCGCGGAGACCGGGCCCGACGCGCTGGACGAGTACGACCGGGCCGGTGCGGACATCGTCCTGCTCGACCTGATGCTGCCGGGTCTGTCCGGCACGGAGGTGTGCCGGGCACTGCGCAGCCGGGGCAACGTCCCGGTGATCATCGTCAGCGCCAAGGACACCGAGGTCGACAAGGTGGTCGGCCTCGAACTGGGAGCCGACGACTATGTGACCAAGCCCTACAGCCCACGGGAGTTGCTCGCCCGCATCCGCGCCGTACTGCGGCGTGGCCAGGACGTGGAGCTACTGCCGGACACGCTCGAGGCCGGGCCGGTCCGGATGGACGTGGAGCGGCACGTGGTGACCGTGTCCGGGACCGAGATCCGGCTCCCGCTGAAGGAGTTCGAGCTGCTCGAGATGCTGCTGCGCAACACCGGCCGGGTGCTCACCCGGGGGCAGCTGATCGACCGGATCTGGGGCGCCGACTACGTGGGCGACACCAAGACCCTGGACGTGCACGTGAAGCGGCTGCGGTCGAAGCTGGAGAAGGACCCGTCGAACCCCCAGCACCTGGTCACGGTGCGTGGCCTGGGCTACAAGTTCGAGTCCTGAGTCACATCCCCGCAGGTCGCGAGGCAGGCGGGGTTAGCTTAGGCTCTCCTTAGTTGAGGCAATCAGTCTAAGGAGAATCACCATGTCCTGGTCCCGTACCCGGGTCGTCGGCGCGGTCACCACCGTGCTGCTCGCGACGACCACCCTCGCCGCGTGCGGCAGCGACGCCGACGAGCAGAGCAGCGGCTCTGCCAGTACGGCGGCCGCCGGGTTCCCGGTCACGTTGAAGAACACGTTCGGCGAGACCACCATCACCAAGAAGCCGGAGCGCATCGTCACGCTCGGCTGGAACGCCCAGGACGTGGTCTACGCACTCGGCGAGACGCCGGTGGGGATGCCGAAGGTGACGTACGGCCCGACCGAGGCCGGCACGACGGCGTGGGACGCGGACAAGTTCGACGCAGCCAAGACCGAGTTGCTGGACACCAGCGACAAGTTCCCGTTCGAGAAGATCGCGGCGCTCAGGCCGGACGTGATCCTGGCGCCGTACGAGGGCTTCGACGCGACCACCTACAAGACGCTGTCGGACATCGCCCCGACCGTCGCGTACCCGGGCGCACCGTGGCAGACCACCTGGCAGGACCAGACCCTGCTGGTCGGCCAGGCGCTGGGTAAGAAGGCCGAGGCGGAGAAGCTGATCTCCGGGATCGACGAGAAGATCAAGCAGGTCGCGAGTGAGCACCCCGAGTTCAAGGGCAAGACGCTCACCGTCGGCTCATTCGGTGCCGAGAACTACGTCTATATGCCGAGCGACCCGCGGGTGCAGATCCTCAACGAGATGGGCTTCGTCAACGCGCCCGGCGTGGAGAAGCTGCAGGCCGGCAACACCAAGAAGGAGTTCGCGCTCACCATCAGCAAGGAGAAGGTGCCGGACGTCGACGCCGACGTGGTGGTCGCGTATGTCGACGGGCTGGGTGCGCAGAAGTTCGCCGCCGACCCGGTGTACTCCTCGCTTCCCGCGGTCAAGGGCGGCAGCGCCTATGTCATGGAGGACCAGCAGGTCATCTCCGGGATGAGCGCCGTCAGCGTGCTGAGCGTCCCGTGGGTGCTGGACAAGATCATCCCCAGCCTGTCCAAGGCTGCCCAAGCCGCGGGCTGACCAGGTCGTCCGTCGGGACCTCGGCCACAGGTCCCGCCGGTACGACGAACGGGCCGTCCCCGCGCCGGGGGCGGCCCGTTCGGCTGTCTTCGGCGCGGGTACGGCGGTCAGCGTCGTACCCAGGCCGTCGACGACGGCTCAGCCGTGCCCGCCCTCGCCGTCTGGGCGGGGGGACGGGGAGAAGTGGTCCTTGGTCAGGACCGGGATGTAGGTGGTGATCGGAGCGGCCTCACCGAAGGTGATCACCACGTTGATCATCTGGCCCGGCTTGGCGCCGGTGACCGTGATCGGCTCTCCGCTCGTCTCGCCGCTCTCGGCCTCCTCGGTGGCCGGCTCCGGCGGCAGCACCGTCGAGGTCCCGGCCTTCAGGTCCAGGGTCTTCACGTTGCCGAACGTGACCTCGGCCGGCTGGTCGCCACCGGCATTTCCGTCCTGGGTCCCCGGCGGCGCCTGCTCGATACCGACCAGTGTGTCGTCGGTCGCGCCGCTGTTCACGATGACGGCGTACAGCTCGCCCTTGCCGTCGTCGGAGGCGAGGACCAGGACGTTGCGGACCCCGATCGAGCCGGAGTCGCCGTTGCCGCCGTCGGCCGGCTCGTACGGCTGCTGCGTCTGGGCGTTGAAGCTCGCGCCGCAGGCCGTCAGCGCGATACTCAGAGTGGCGGCGGCACCCGCCAGCGCGGTGCGCCGGGCGGACCGCGAGGACAACGTGATCGGCACTGGGATCCCTCTCCTGCAAAGCTGTTCGAGGCCGTCAGGCAAGCAGCCTCCGGCGCGTCACAGCGTAGCTCTCGCGGCCGCCGGACCCGACGGCGGGATGGCCGTCACGGGCTGTCGCGACGGCGTTCCGGGCAACGATTCACGCGCGCACAAGGCACGGCTGAGAGCGTTTGTCAAGCTGAGAAGTGGCCCCTGACCAGCGCAAACGCCCCGGCCGGACCATTGGCCACGTGGTAGGATAGAGCTTGGAAAGGGGCACGTGACATATGACTTTCACAGTCGGCGAGACGGTTGTTTACCCCAATCACGGTGCGGCCGTCATCGAGGACATCGAGACCCGTCAGATCAAAGGTGAGGACAAGACCTATCTGGTCTTGAGGATCGTCGCTCAGAACGACCTGGTCGTCCGGGTCCCCGCGTGCAACCTCGATCTTGTCGGCGTGCGTGACGTCGTGGATCAGGCTGGCCTGGAGCGCGTCTTCGACGTGCTGCGTGCACCGCACACGGAGGAGCCGACCAACTGGTCGCGACGATACAAGGCGAACCTCGAGAAGTTGCACTCGGGCGACGTAATGAAGGTGGCAGAGGTCGTTCGCGACCTGTGGCGCCGTGAGCGTGATCGCGGTCTCTCCGCCGGTGAGAAGCGGATGCTGGCGAAGGCTCGCCAGATCCTGGTCTCCGAGCTGGCCCTGGCCGAGCACACCAACGAGGACAAGGCGGAAGCCATCCTCGACGAGGTTCTCGCTTCCTGATCGACCTGATCAGACCGAGTCGAAGTACGTGATCCTGCCGTTCTGCGTGGGCTCTAGATGAGCACCGCGGCCCTCATCCCGGCGGCAGGTCTCGGGCTACGGCTCGGGGGTGAGACACCCAAAGCATTTCGAGAGGTCGGTGGCGAATCGCTGCTGGTCCACGCCGTACGTGGACTGAAGGCAGCGACCGCCGCCGACCTCGCCTGCTTTGTGGTCGCCGTCCCGGCCGGCACCGAGGACGCCGTCCGGAAGGAACTCGAGCCGTACGCCGGGGATGCCCGGCTGCTCGTGGTCGCCGGCGGCGCCGAGCGGGCCGACTCGGTCCGGGCGGCCCTCGAGCTGGTCCCGGTCGACGGGATCGACTGCATCCTCGTCCACGACGCGGCCCGCGCGTTCGTCCCGGCCGCGGTCGTCGAACGTGTCGTCGCGGCGGTGCGCGGCGGGGCCCCGGCCGTCGTACCCGCGGTTCCGGTGACGGACACGATCAAGCGGGTCTCCGACGCCGGTGAGGTGGTCGACACACCCGACCGGTCGACGTTGGTGGCCGTACAGACTCCGCAGGGGTTCGATCCCGCCGTACTGCGTCGTGCGCATGCGGCCGGTGGCGCCGGGGCGACGGATGACGCGATGCTGTGTGAGCGGCTCGGGGTGACCGTGCTGACGGTCGAGGGGTCCGAGGACGCGTTCAAGGTGACGAGGCCGCGGGACCTGCTGCTGGCCGAGGCGTTGCTGGCGGACAGGAGACTGACGTGAAGATCCCACGGGTCGGCAACGGCGTCGACGTACACCCGCTGGAGGAAGGCCGCCCGATGTGGCTGGCCGGCCTGCACTGGCCCGAGGAGACCTCCGGGCTGGCCGGCCACTCCGACGGTGACGCGGCCGCGCACGCGATCTGCACCGCGCTGCTGAGTGCGGCCCGGTTGGGCGATCTGGGGTCGAACTTCGGTACCTCCGAGCCGGAGTGGGCCGGTGCCTCGGGCATCGCGCTGCTGGCCGAGGCGGCAAGGCGGGTCCGGGCGGCCGGGTTCGAGATCGGCAACGTCTCGGTTCAGATCGTCTGCAACCGCCCGAGGATCGGTCCGCGGCGGGAGGAGGCCGAGAAGGTGCTCAGCGCGGGCTGCGACGCCGAGGTGTCTGTCAGCGCGGCGACCACCGACGGCCTGGGGTTCACCGGCCGGGGCGAGGGCATCGCGGCCTTCGCGACTGCGCTCATCTACTGACGGGATCGGTCGAGAAGCGGGCTGCCCTCGGGTCCAGCTCGTCCCCGATCCGCTCGGTCAGTACGCCGTACAGCTCGGGACGGCGGCCGCGGAGCCAGCGGCGGCCCGTTGCCAGCGGCACCAGGTCCAGATCGAGGTCGGCGATCACCACTGACTCGGCCGGCACCGGTGTCTCCGCGACGATCCGTCCGTACGGATCGAGGATCATCGCGTTGCCCGTGCGGACCTCGTCGTCGTCCCGGCCGACACCGTTGCTGAACAGGACGAACAGACCGTTGTCGTGGGCCCGGGCCGGCAGCCAGCGCATCAGCCAGCCGCGGCCGTTCGGCCCGTTGAAGGCCGCCTCGATCGCGGCCTGATCCCCGCTCTCCCAGAGTTCCAGCGGGATCGGCTTCATCCCGTGCGGGCTGCGTGAGTTCGTCCCACCGGTCTGGTGTGGCGCCAGCAGGACGGTTGCCCCGAGCAACGCGGTGATCCGGACGTTCTCGACCAGGTTGTTGTCCCAGCAGATCAGCACCCCGGCCCGGAATCCCCAGGGCGTGTCGAACACCGTGTACGACGACCCGCTCGCGATCGCCTCGTGTTCGAACGCATGCAGCTTCCGATGCACGTGGACGTCCCCCGTCGGCAGGCAGACGGCGTACGAGTTGAACAACTTGCCGTCGGCATCCTCGAGGAACCCGACGCCGAGACCCGCGTCGAGTTCTTCGGCCAGGGCGAGGACCCGGCCGACCAGCGGGCCGTCCACGGGCGAGGCCAGCTCGTGCAGTCGCTCGGCGGTCTGCCGGCGGAGGTGCCAGTAGCCGAGCAGGCACAGCTCCGGGAACACAACCAGGCGGGCGCCGGCCGCGACTGCCTCGCGGGCCAGCCGTTCGACGGTCGCGAGATTCGCCGACGGCTGGTCGGGGACCGCTTCGAACTGGACGACGGCGCTGCGGAAGAGGTTCATACGCCTATCGAAACGCCGAAGGTTCTATGACGTCCAATAGTTGTTTGGTCAGATTCCATATCGTGGGGTTATGGATCTCCGTCTGCTCCGGGCGTTCGTCACGGTCGCCCGGGCGCGCACTTTCGGGGCCGCGGCCGAGGAACTGTCGACCAGCCAGCCCGCGCTCACCAAGCAGATCCAGGTACTGGAGCGAAGAGTCGGTTCGGTGCTGTTCAGCCGCGGCCGGCATGGTGCCCGGCTGACGCCCGCCGGGGAGCTGCTGCTTCCTGACGCTCTGGAGTTGCTGGACCGGGCCGAGGCGTTCGACCGGCGCGCGGCCCAGGTCGCGTCGGGTAGCGAGGGGTCGCTCGCGATCGGGTTCGGGCTGTCCGGGATCGAGCTCGCGCCGCGGGCGGTCGCGTTGTTCCGCAGCCGCTGGCCCGGTGTCTCGGTGTCGCTCGACGACATGTCGTCGGCGGTGCAGTGCGAACGTCTGCTCGCGGGCAGTCTGCAGATCGGCTTCGTCCGGCTGCCCGTCCCGGCCGGCCTCGAACACCTACGGTTACGGCGGGATCGGCTGGCCCTGGCGGTCCCGTCGGCGCTCGAGGTACCGCGCGATCTCAGAGCCTGGCTCGACGGCCGGCCGCTCGTCCGTCTCACCCCGGCGCGTGGTCCCGGACTGACTGCCCAGATCAACGGCCTGTACGCCGAACTCCGTTGCCACCCCACCGTTCTTCAGGAGACCGCCGACCTGCAGACCGTGCTGGCTTTGGTTGCCGCCGGCGCCGGTCCGGCCGTCGTACCGCAGTCCGCCGAACGCATCGCACCGCCCGAAGTCCGCCTCGTCCCACTGCCCGGCAGGGCGGCCACTTGGTGGATCGGCGCGGCCTGGGCCACCCGGACCCCGCTCACCGAACGCTTCGTCAAGGCCGCAGCCGAGGTCGCCCGTTCCTGAAGGCAGGCAGCTCCGTCGAGTCCAGCCACGAGGCGAACAGGTGGCGTACGGCGCTCTCGTCCGGACTGAACGAGACGGCCAGGGCGATGAACTCGTCCGTCGTCACCGAGCCGTGGCGGTGGGTCCTGGTCCACGTCCGCAGGAGCTCGAAGAACGCGTCGTCGCCGAGGTGCTGGCGCAGGACGTGCAACGTGATCGCGCCACGCTTGTAGAGCCGGTCGTCGAACATCAACTCCGGACCCGGGTCCGACAGCAGCAAGTCCTGCGGCAGACCCTTCAACCGCGAGTGCGCCTTCGACACCTGCTGCGTCGAAGTCAGGCCGCCGGACGCCTCGGACCACAACCACTCCGCGTAGCAGGCGAAACCTTCGTTGAGCCAGATGTGCCGCCAGCTCGACGGCGTCAGACTGTTGCCGAACCACTGATGCGCCAACTCGTGCGCGACGAGCCGTTCGGATCCGCGCCGGCCGTCCAGATGGTTGCTGCCGAACACCGAGATGCCCTGCGCCTCCAGCGGGATCTCCAGCGGATCGTCCGTGACCACGACCGTGTACGCACCGAACGGGTACGGCCCGAACAGCCGGCAGAACAGCTTCATCATGTCTTGCTGCCGGCCGAGATCCACCTTCGCGTTGCGGATCAGCGCGGCGGGCAGCACGGCGCGAGTTGTCACTGGTGACGCGGCCAGCTCGACAGCGTCGTACCGGCCGATCTGCACTGTTGCCAGGTACGTCGCCATCGGGGCGGCCTGGTCGAAGACCCAGGTCGTCCGGCTCGCCTTCACCCGTCGTGACACCAGCCGCCCGTTGGCGACCACCTGGTACGGCGAATCAGTGGTGATCGCGATCCGGTAGTGCGCTTTGTCGCCGGGGTGGTCGTTGCACGGGAACCAGGTCGCCGCGCCACTCGGCTGGCTGGCGACGATCACACCCTCGGTGAGCTCCTCCCAGCCCAGCTCGCCCCACGGACTGTCCTCGGGCTTGGGGCTGCCGCCGTACTGGATGTCGACGGTGAACTCGGCGCCGTCCATGATGTTCGCCGAGATGAGCAGCTTCCCGGAGCGGTGGGTGTAGCGCTGCGGCCGGCGGCCGTTGACCGACACCTTGGACACCCGCAGGCCGGACAGGTCGAGGCTGATCCGGGACAGAGCCTGTGTGGCCACCGCGGTGATGGTCGCCTTGCCGGTCAGCCGGTTGCTGCTGACCCGGTAGTCCAGGTCCAGCTCGTACGACTCGACGTGGTAGCCGCCGTTGCCGTGGGAGGGCACGTACGGGTCACCAGCGGACGTCGCCCCGGGCTGCCCGTTGCTCTGTTGCCGATTGTTGGGCGCAACCATCAGCTCTGCCAGGGGGCGATCGGGTTTCCGGCCCAACGCGTCCCGGCAGGTACACCTTCACCACGCATCACAAGAGACACCGGCCCGATGGTAGCTCCTGCTCCCACACTCGCGGCAGGCAGGACGATGCCATGGGGCCCGAGGGTCGCTCCCGGCCCGAAGGTGACTGTGCTCATGGAGAGAACTCGATCATGAAACAGGTGCGTCTGCAGCACGCAACCGCGATTCACCGTGGCTCCGTCGCCGAGGGTGACCAGATCGGCCTCGGGTAACCAGTACGTCTCGCACCAGACACCCTTGCCGATCTTGGCCCCGAGGGTCCGCAGCCAGAGCGCGAGAACCGGCGTACCGGCGGCGGCGTTCGCGAACCACGGCGCCGCGACCAGCTCGACGAAGCTGTCCACCACCTCGTTGCGCCAGACGAACGAGCTCCACAGCGGGTACTCGACCGCGCGGGTCCTGCCCACGATCACCCACTTGGCCACCGTCGCCATCCCGCCCGCGACCGCACCGGCGGCGAGGATCACCGCGCCGGACAGCAGCACGGTGAGCCACGGCCCCAGCCACACGTCGAGCGCCTGCAGCGCGAACAGCACACCGAGCGCGATCACGACCGTGCACATCATCGGCACGAACCGGCACAGCTCGACCAGCGCTCTCGCGACCTTGAGCCTGAACGGCGGGTTGAACGTCCGGCTCTGGTCACCCGTGATCGCCTGGCGCCGGAGCTTCACGGGCGGCGATCCGAGCCACGACGTACCGGCCTTCGACTTCTTCGGCGCTGCCGACAGGACGGCGACCAGCCCGTTCTTCGGCACCGAGCGGCCAGGTGCGGTCATCCCGGAGTTCCCGAGGAACGCGCGCTTGCCGACCTTCGCGCCGGCCACGTGCAGCCAGCCGCCGCCGAGCTCGTACGACGCGATCATCGTGTCGTCGGCCAGGAACGCGCCCTCACCGACCGTCGTCATCTTCGGCAGCAACAGCACCGTCGACGCCTCGACATCCCGGCCGATCTTCGCCCCGAGCGCACGCAGCCACCACGGTGTCAGCAGGCTCGCGTACAGCGGGAAGAGCAGGGTGCGGGCCGAGTCCAGCAGCCGCTCGGTCGCCCACACCTGCCAGCCGATCCGGCTCCGGACCGGATAGTGGCCCGGTTTGATCCCGATACCGAGCAGCCGGACGCCGATCAGCGTCAGCAGGGCCAGCATCACGAACCCGACGAGGGTCATCAGCGGTACGGCGATGAGTGCCTGGAGCGCGGCCTCACCGAGGGTCTCGGTGCCTTGAACCGCATTGCCCAGCACGACGATCGCCGCCGCGGCCGCAGCGACCGGGAGCAATGACATCAGCGCGGACTGCGCGCCGTACGCGAGGACCCACCAGGGGGCGCGGTCGGGCCGGTGGTCGGGCCATGGTCGCCGGGCGCGGCCGATGCGGGTTGCGGGCGAGCCGGACCAGCGCTCGTTCGGAGGCACCTTGCCGGAGACGGCCGAGCCGGCGGCGATCTCGGCGTTCCGGCCGATCTCCGCACCGGGCAGCAGAGTGCTGCGGGAGCCGATGACCGCCTCGGCGCCGATGGTCACCGGGCCGACGTGCAGCCGGTCGCCATCGATCCAGTAGCCGGCCAGGTCGACCTCGGGCTCGATCGAGGCGCCGCGACCCATGGACAGCATCCCGGTGACCGGTGGGAGCGTGTGCAGGTCGACGCCGCGGCCGATCTTCGCGCCGAGAGCCCTTGCGTAGTAGGTGATCCAGGGCGCACCGGCCAGGTTGGCGGCGCCGGCGGCGTCGGAGAGGTTCTCGGCCGCCCAGAGCCGGACGTGGACGCTGCCACCCCTGGGGTAGGTGCCGGGTTTCAGGTTGCGGAGCAGGATGCGCGCACCGACGACGGCGATCCCCATCCGGCCGGCCGGGGTGATCAGGATCAGCCAGCCGGCCAGGATCCACCACCACGAGACGGTCCGGAGCCAGGGGAGCGGACCGGCGAACTCGGCGAGCAGGTTGTTCAGCGTGAACAGGTACACCAGCCACCGCACCCCGACGACCGTCTGCAGGACCAGCGTCAGCGCGGTCTGGAGCAGTTGCGTCGGCTTCGGGGTCGGCCTGATGTCGCGGAGCTCCACCGGCACGGCGGTCACCGTGGACTCGTCCAGCCGGTCGGCGAGTGCCCCGAGTCGTGGGTACTCGTAGATGTCCGCGACGGTCACATCCGAGTAGCGCTCGCGCAGCGCCGACACGAGTTGCGCGGCCGCGAGGCTGCCGCCGCCGTGCAGGAAGAAGTCGTTGTCCACGCCGGTGACCGTGGCGCCGAGGACCTTCGTCCAGCGCTCGGCGAGCCACCCGGCCGTCCCGTCGAGCTCGGCCGCGGGGCCGTCGCTGTCCATACCCTCGAGCGGCCAGGGCAGCGCGTTGCGGTCCACCTTCCCCGAGGTCCGGGTCGGCAAGGTGTCGACGATGGCCAGGAGCGGTATGAGCGCCGCGGGGAGGGCTTCACGCAGTCGCTCAGTGGCCGCCTTCTGGTCGAACACGGCCGGGTCTTCGGGTACGACGTACCCGACGAGCAACTGATTTCCGGCGGCGCTGGCGCGGACGGCCGCGGCTGCCCCGGAGACGTTCGGCAAGGCCTGGAGGGCGGCGTCGACCTCGCCGAGCTCGATCCGGCGACCGCCGAGTTTGATCTGCTCGTCGGCGCGGCCCTGGAAAATCAGGCCCTCCGGTTCGTAGCGGACCAGGTCGCCGCTGCGGTAGGCGCGGTCCCAGCCGAGGGCCGGCATCGGGGC
Organism: uncultured Actinomycetota bacterium; assembly: GCA_963748245.1. Lineage (GTDB taxonomy): Bacteria > Actinomycetota > Actinomycetes > Propionibacteriales > Kribbellaceae > Kribbella. The sequence goes on from CAVVIA010000005.1 coordinate 156,465, forward strand.
GAACTTCTCGGCATCCTTGACCGGGTCGAGGTAGCGGGCCAGCCCGACGCCGCCGATGATCAGCTCGCCGATCCCGCCCTCGTCGACTTCGTTGCCTTCAGCATCCACTACGGCGAGGTCCCAGCCGTCCAGCGGGAGGCCGATCCGGACCGGTCCCTCCCCGGTCAGCTGCGCGCCGCAGGCCACCACGGTCGCCTCGGTGGGGCCGTACGTGTTCCAGACCTCGCGGCCGTCGGTGGCCAGCCGTTCCGCGAGCTCGGGCGGACAGGCCTCGCCGCCGAAGATCAGCAGGCGGACCTGGTCGAGCGCGTCGGCCGGCCAGAGCGCGGCAAGGGTCGGAACGGTCGAGACGATCGTGATGCCTTGCGCGACCAGCCAAGGGCCGAGGTCCATGCCGCTGCGGACGAGCGACCGCGGCGCCGGCACCAGGCACGCGCCGTGACGCCAGGCCAGCCACATCTCCTCGCAGGACGCGTCGAACGCCACGGAGAGGCCGGCCAGGACGCGGTCGTCGGGGCCGATCGGTTCGGGCTGGAGGAACAGCCGTGCTTCGGCATCCACGAAGGCGGCCGCGGACCGGTGCGAGACGGCGACTCCCTTGGGTACGCCGGTCGAGCCCGAGGTGAAGATGATCCACGCGTCGTCTCCGGGCTCCGGGCCGCCCAACCTGGTCGGATCCAGGCGCGGCGCGTCCATGCGAGCCGAGTACGGGTAGTCGAAGTAGCCGTCGGCGTTGTCGTTGGCCGGCGGGAGACCGGGCTGGGCTGCTCGGAGCAGGTTGAGCTCCAGATCATCGCTGACGGTGGCGGCAACCGCAGCCTCGCCGAACACCAGCTCGGCCCGCTCGTCCGGGTCGTCCGCATCCACCGGGACGTACGCCGCTCCGGCCTGCAGTGCGCCGAGGATGGCGACGTACAGATCGTTGTGGCCGGACGAGATCCGCACCCCGACCCGATCACCCGGCCCGATCCCACCCGCGGTCAGCCGAGCGGCGAACTTGGTCGTCTGCTCGAGCAACTCCCGGTAACTCAGACTCACACTGCCGTCATCGAGCGCCGGCTCGTCCGCGAACTTCGCCGCCGTCTCCTGCAAAACATCCACCAGCGTCCGCGCGGGTGGCGCCCACTCCCCGCGTCGCAACGTCACGCCCGGATGATACGCCCCCGAGTTAACGCCCCCCGAACCCCGAACCACCACGAGACAACATCCCCGAGTCGTGGATTCCTGTCGACAATTGACATTCTCGGCGACCGAGATCCACGAATGAGCGTTGGCTCAGGCCGCGAAGGGGTGCGAGTCGGCGCGGGTGAGGAGGTCTTGGGAGATGCGGGCCAGGACGGTGGCGGGGGTGTTGAGGAGGTCGGCCGCGGTGATGACGCGGACCAGCCAGCCGGCCCGTTCGAGGTTCTCGCGGCGGCGAATGTCGCGTCGCCACTGCCGGGCATCGTTCAGGTGGTGGCGGCCGTCGTACTCGATCGCGATCTTGTGCTCCGGATACGAGAGGTCAGGTTTCGCCAGCCAGCCGCCGTCGGAGTCGTAGACCGGTCGGCCGACCTGTGGCTCGGGCAATCCGGCGAGCACGATCAACAGCCTCAGTCGCGACTCCATCGGGGAGTCGACGCCGCTTCGGACCAGCGCGGCTGCCTGCCGAGCGAGCCGGATTCCCCGTCCGCCGATCCTCGCCGACGCAGTCTCGAGCAAAGACTCGGTGCTCACGACAGTACGGCGTACAAGTGAGTCTCCGGCTGTCACGAGCTCGGTCAGATCGCAGCAACCGGCCAGGTCGAGAAACGTGCGCTCGGGCGACGTGAGGGGGATTTCGCCCCGGGACGAGACGTCGAGATCGCGTACTTCGTGGATGCGGAGACCGCGGATGCGGGGGACCACTCGCCGAGGATCACGGCGAACCCTCACGTGTACCTCATCACTGACCGGTCCGGCCGCTCCCCACAGGTCCAGCGCAGTGTGGTGGCTCAGCACACCGTGCGGCGTGAGCAGTAAGGCGGCTTCGGCGCGCACCCGTGGAGTGATCGCCACATCCGCGGCGACGTACACAGTCCCCAGCACGCGCCGATACCGACGACCTCGCAGAACTCCGGGCGAAATCCCGCCCGCCAGCCCCTGCGCCACCGTGAACGGCCGACTCCAGCTTCCTTGCACCCCACCACGATCCCCGAACTCCCGCGGTCACGCCGACGTTCGTCCACAGGGGCGTCGAATCGTGAATTTCTGTTGCGACTCAGTGGATTTCTTCAGCAGAAATCCACGACTCGGCGGGTGGTCGGGCTACTTCACCAGGTCGGCTGAGACGGCGTAGGTGTTGCAGGCCTTGTTCTCGGTGATGTTGAAGCCGTTCTGGATCCAGAAGCCCTGGCTGGTGGCGAGGCCGTGGGTTCGTTCTTCGGGTGGGGTGTTGGAGGATTCGCCGAAGCTGTTGCTGGACTGTTCCTTGAACTCGTTCATGCGGTTGGTGAGCGGGTAACTGCCGGCGACCGCCTTGCTGAAGACGCCGGCGAAGCAGGAGGCCTGGAGTTCGTTGCGGCGGGAGTACTCGAGCTTCTTGTCCGGGTGGTCCTGGATGTACGCCGCCCGCGCGTAGAACAGCCCGGTGACGCCCTGGACATGGTGCCCGTACTCGTGCGCGATCGTCATCAGATACGCGAGATCCTGCTCGGGTCCGAACGCCTTGTTCATCTGCTGTACGTCGGTGTACATCACCTGATTGCCGTAGCAGTAGAACGCCAGCACCCGGCCGGACAGCGGCGCGAAGTTGCCGCACGGGGTGACGACCGGCTTGTCGAACACGACCAGACCGGGGTCCGGCTTGTCCTGGTCGAGCTCCTTGAAGATCGGCCGCCAGGCGTCGTTCAGGCAGGTGAACAGCTTCTGGTAGTACACCTTCTGCGCCGCGAGGCTGCCGTTGCCGAGGTTCGCGGCCTTGCAGTTCTGCTCGGGCAGGGCACCGGTGCGGTAGATCTCGGCGTTGAGCAGATAGTCCTCCGCCGAGCCCTTCTGCGGGTTGGTGCTCACCGTCGGCACGATCGACGGCCCGGTGACCCGCGGCACGGCGGTGTTGTCGGTGCTGTCACCGCCGGTCAGGATCACGCTGATGACGGCGAGCGCCCCGCCGACGATCATGAGCGTCACGAAGCCGAACAGGATGAGCCGGGCCGCTCCACCCCGGCGCGGCTGCGGCTGGAAACCGTTGAACTGCCCTGGGCCGCCGTAGTGCGGCTGAGCCCACTGACCCTGGTACGGCGCCCCGGGCTGAAACTGCCCCGGACCCTGCTGAAACTGCCCCGGACCCTGCTGGAACTGCCCCGGACCCTGCTGGAACTGACCAGGGCCGGGCTGGAACTGACCAGGGCCCTGCTGGAACTGACCAGGGCCGGGCTGGAGCTGACCGGGACCACCCTGGAACTGGCCGGGTGGCGGCGCGTACTGGCCGGGCGGCGGACCGCCGTACGGAGCTGCCTGAGGCGGCGGCAGGACACCGGGCGGTGGACCCACGGGCCGATCCTGTAGACGGCCCCCGTGGCCGTACGGGCTGCTCACCGGTGTTGCCCTCCTGCCGCTGGACTGGCTTGCGTCGGGTTCGCTGGACGAACCGGCACGAGACTACTCTCGACCCATGTCACTGAAGCGCCGCCTCCTTCCGGCTGCCCTGCTGATCTCCCTGACCGTCCCGTTCGTTGCCCTAGGCACGTTGCCTGCCCAGGCCGCCGAACAACAGGATGCCGCCGACCAGATCACGGCGTACGCCGCCGAGGCGACGCTGACCAAGGACGGTGCGCTGCAGGTCAAGGAGACAGTCGACCTGACCCCCGGCGGTAACACGTTCAGCCGCACGCTGGCCACCCGGGTCCGGGCCGACGCCGAGCGGGACCGGACGTACGACGTCAGCGACGTGTCGGCCACGGTGAACGGCCAGTCGGCGCAGGGTTTCGAGAACGAGAGCACCGACGACGGCCGCCGGCTCACCCTGAATGTGTCCGGCCAGTCGAAGATCGTCTACAGCTACACCGTGGACAACGTGGTGGCCGAGTCCACCGAGGGCCGCGAGGTGAGCTGGCCGATCGTCCAAGGCTTCGGTACGGCGGTGCCGAAGGCATCAGTGACCGTGAATGTGCCGTTCGCGACCTGGGTGACCTGTATCTCCGGCCGGGTCGGATCGAGCATGCCGTGTACGTCGTCGCAGCTGGCCGAGTCGGCCGCGTTGCAGATCGACCAGAACGGCGTACCGGCGGGCGGGCGGTTGACCTTCCTGACCGGGCTGAGCGACCAGGCCACGGTCCAGCCGAATGCCGAGTTCACGACTCGCTGGAGCCTCGGTAGGGCGTTCACCACCGACTCCAGCACGCTCGGCCTCTCAGCACTTGTCTTCGGCCTCGGGCTGCTGGGTGCCGCGGCGCTGTGGTTCTTCCGCGGTCGTGACGCGGCCAAGGTCGGTGGCGGTGCGCCGGAGCGGCCGGTGCTCGACAGCACGGACGGGCCGCAGTTCGCCGCACCGGACGGCATCCGGCCGGGTCAGGTCGGCACGGTGGTGGACGAGACAGCTGATGTCGTCGACATCACCGCGACGCTGCTGGACCTCGCCGTACGGAACTACCTGACCATCGTCGAGCTGCCGCGGCAGAGCCAGTTCGGCAAGCTGGACTGGGAGCTGCACCGGCTCAACCAGGGCGGTCCGGAGCTGCTCTCGTACGAGAAGGCGCTGCTGGACGCGGTGTTCGCGGACGGCGAATCGGTTGTCGTCTCCACGCTCGGCCCGTCGCTGCGGCCGCGGCTCAACCTGGTGCGTGAGCAGTTGTACGCCGACGTCGTGACGCAAGGGTGGTTCAACAACCGCCCGGACGCCGTCCGGAACCGCTGGACCACTGCGGGCGTGGTGCTGCTCGGTGCCGGCGTCGTACTGACGATCGTGCTCGCCATCGTCAGCAAGTACGCCCTGGTGGGCTTCGCGGTGATGCTGGCCGGACTGGTGCTCGCACTCGTCGGTCAGGTCGCACCGGCTCGCACTGCGCGTGGTGCCGCCGTACTGGGACGCGTGGCCGGTCTGCAGCAGTACCTCCACAACGAGACCTCGGCAGACCTGCCGCAGAGTCACCGGCTCGAGTTCGCCTCGCGATGCCTTCCGTACGCCGCTGTGCTCGGGCTGACCGACAAGTGGGCACTGGAGATCGCCGCAACCGATGACGACGACGACCCGGACGCCGGCATCGGCTGGTACTCCGGACCGGAGAACTGGCACCTGTCCGACATCGGTGAGTCGCTCAGCAACTTCGTGACGTCCTTCGGCGGCTCGCTGACCACGGCTCGCCGCCTCTTCTGAGCCGGACACAGAGAAGCCCGGGTCCACCGCGGACCCGGGCTTCTCTGTCGTACTGCTAGGCCACTCGGGCCTCGTCCGCGGTGTAGGTGTTGCAGGAGTTGGGCTGCTTGCTGTTGTACCCGGCGATGGACCACTGGTAGTTGCTGACCCGGTTGCCGTGGTCGTGCACGCGCGGCCGGGCGTAGTCGTCGCCGGTGTGGGCGATCAGGAACCGCCAGTTGTCCAGCAGCGGCTTGCGCATCGGGATGAACGCCGCGTTCGCGCCCAGGTACGCCGCACCCAGGCAGGTGGCCTGGAGCTCACGCCGACGGCTCTCGAGCAGCTTCTGGTTCGGCGTCATCTTCTGCTGCCGGGTGACCGAGGCCGACAGGATGCCGCTCAGGTTCTGCACGTGGTGGCCGTACTCGTGCGCGAACGTGTTCAGCATGATCGCGCGGGCGTAGACCGGGTTGTTCTTGTAGTACCGGTTGTCCACCGCGAACGGGAGGTAGATGGTCTCGTTCGCACCGCAATACGCCGCCCGGACGCTGCGCTGCATGCCACACGGGGAAGACAGCTTGCCGGCGTACACGGCCACCTTCGGGGCCCGGAACGGCAGACCGGCCTTCTTCATCGCCAGCGACCAGGTGCGGTTGAGGCACGGCGACAGCCGGTTGTAGTAGTTCCGCGCGGCGGTGAAGTTGATCGGCGCGAACGGCGGCTCGGCGCACTTCGACGCAGCGATCGGGCCGACGGTGTAGAGCTTGCTCGCGGTCACGAGCTCGTCGACGGTCGGCGCGGCCGGTGTGGACGGCGTCGCGGACGCCGGCGACGGGCTCGCCGACGGTGACTCGGACGGACTCTCGGACGGACTCTCGGACGGCTGCGTCGAGGGGGTGTTGGTCGTCCGCGGGGAGTCGTCGCCGAAGTTGCGGACCAGGAGCGTGACGCCGGAGCCGACGATCAGTACGGCGAGCACGACGACACCGATCAGCAGGCCGCGCGTGCGCGTCTTCTGCTTCCGGCGCCGGCCGCCGCCCGGCGGCTGCGGGATCGGGATCGGCGGGTACTGCCAGGTCGGTGCCTGCTGCACCGGCTGTCCCATCGGGCCGATCTGACCGCCGGGGCCGCTGAAGCCGGCGCCGAAGCCACCGGCCGCGCCTTGCTGTCCGCCTTGCTGGCCGCGCTGGGCGGCGTGCCGGGCGCCGCCTTGCTGCATGTTGGGCGGAAGGGCGTTGCTCCACGGGGATTGGGCCTCGGGAGCAGACGGACCCTGCGACGGCGGGCCCCACAGGTACGAGCTCTCCGAGTGCGCACCTGTGCCGCCGGGCTGAGCACCACCGTCCTGCAAACGCGGAGCACCACCACCCTGCGGCCAACCACCCTGCCCACCAGCTTGCGGTCCACCCGACTGCGGACCACCCGACTGCGGACCACCAGCCTGCGGGCCGCCCTGTGGTCCACCGGTCTGGGGAGCGCCTGCTTGAGGACCACGGGCACCTTGCGCCGGTCCAGCCCCCTGTCGCGGTCCGGGACCTTGCTGAGGTGGCGGACCTTGCTGAGGTCCGCTGCCTTGCCACGGTCCGCTCTGCGGCGGGCCGCCGTACGCCGGCGCCGACTGCCACGAGCTCACCGGCCCAGGACCGGACTGGCCGGGACCGGACTGGGCAGGGCCGGACTGGGTGGGACCAGGCTGGCTGGGACCGGAGTGGCTGGGACCGGCCTGGGACGGACCGGGCTGGTTGGGGTCAGGCTGCTGGCTTGGCTGAGTGGGGCCGGGCTGCCAGCCGGACTGGGTGGGGCCGGGCTGGGCGGGACCGGGCTGGGTGGGGCCGGGCTGGTGGGGTGGGCGGGACTGGTCTGGGTGGGCCTGCCAGGTCGGGTCCTGGTCGGGGGATTCCGGACGCCGGTTGGCCCAGCCTTCGCCGAACCACTTGTTCGCCGGCCGCTCCTCCTGGGACGCACCCGGGTCCTGGAACTCGCGTTTGGCGTCCTTGGCCTCGCTCCACCACGTGGCCGGCTGGCCATCCCCGGCAGGCGGCTCCGGCGGACCGGCCGGCTGGTCGCCGTCAGCCGGTTCGCGCCCCGGGGGTGGATTCCAGTTGTCCGACATCGATACTCCTCACGACCTTCTGGGTGTAGCCGTCAACGTGGTGCATCCGGCGTTGTTCGGGGTGCCGACGCCGCGCCGGGTCCTGCGTCCCCCCGGACGAACTGCTCGCCCCCGGACATACTTTGCGTGATCCGAGCGCACCAGGCTAGCCAGCCCGGCCAGTCTCCGTCTGCAACCCGGTGCACCGTGATCGAGACCACTATGACGTGGTGAGCTGCCGCACCCGTCCCCGCGGCACGCCGACTCGCCCGCGAGCCGGCCGTGGAAGGCCGCCGTACCGAGGTCTACTGCACCTTGGCGGAGGACACTGCGAAGGTGTTGCAGACGTTCGGGTTGCGGCTGTTGAAACCGCGCGTCGCCCAGTACCTGTGGTTCACCCCGTCCCCGTGGTCGTTGTTGTGGTCGGTCCAGTGCAGGATCAGCCACTTCCACTGGAACAGTGACTGACCGGTGATCGGGTAGCTGCGTTTGTTCGAGCCGATGAAGATGTCGCCGAAGCAGGACGCCTGCAGTTCGAGCCGCCGGCTGCCCTCCAGCTCCAGTGCCTGGGTCGGCGCCTCGTAGCGGATCCGGTGGTTGGCCGCGAGGATGCCGGTCAGGTTCTGGACGTGGTGGCCGTACTCGTGCGCGAACTGGTGCAGCATCCACATCCGCGCCCACACCTTCTGGTACTCCTGCGAGTAGCGGGTGTAGTTGCCGATGTCCTCGCTGAGGTTCATGTAGATGGTCTCGTTGCTACCGCAGTAGAACGGCGGACCGGAGTCGTTGCCCATCCCGCACGGCGTACTGACCGTCCCGCTGAACGGCTGCACCGTCGGCGCCCGGAACCGGGAGCCGGACTTGGCCACCAGCGCGGGCCAGGACTTGTTCAGGCACTTGAGCAGGTTGGCGTAGTTGGCCCGCGCGCCCGACACGTTCGACGGGCGTGACCTGGACTCCTTGCAGTTCACGGCCTTCATCGCCCCGGCCTTGTACAGCTTGTTGCGCAACACCAGGTCGGTGTCGGTCGGCCCGGGCTTCGGCTTCGGCGTGGACGTCGTCCGCGGTGCGGTCGGCCTGGTCGCGGTCGGCTTGGTCGTGGTCCTGGTCGGCTGACTCGTCCCGACGGTCTGCGACACCGACGGCGACGCGGACGGTCCGTACGTCGGGGTGTAGCTGGACGAGGAGTACGACGGGCTGGTGTACGGATCGTTGCCCTTCAGCGCCTGCGAGACCCCGAAGAGCCCGACCACGCCGAGTACGACGACCCCGAGCACCACCAGGACAGCCTTGCCGCCGCCACCCTTCTTCCGCGGCGGCTGCGGTCCGCCAGGCCCAGCGCCCCACCCGAACTGCGGCTGACCCGGCGGCGGACCGCCGTATTGCGGACCCGGCTGCCACTGTTGCGCAGGCGGCTGCCCACCATAAGGGGCGCCGTAGGGAGGCTGTGGTTGCTGCCCGGGCGGCGGGCCCCACTGGTTGCCAGACACCCGCCAGACGCTATCCGAGCGCAGGCTCACCAACCGTTGCCCAGCTCAACAGACGGACTCGGCTCACAGGCGGACTCAGCTGACCTTGCCGGGCCCGGCCGAGAAGGTGTTGCACTTGCCGGGGTTCCGGCTGGCGTACGCGCCCCGGCTCCAGAAGGCGTGGCTGGACTTGCTGCCGTGATCGCGGGGCAGGTACGACACGTCCCCGCTCTGGGTCACGACCCAGAGCCACTGCCGGTACAGCTCGCCCTTGAACGGGTAGCTGTTCCGGTTGGCGCCCAGGAACACGTTGCCCAGGCAGGACGCCTGCAGTTCCATCCGCCGGTTCACCAGCAACCGGGCCGCCTCGGTCGGAGCCTCGTAGCGGACCCGGTTGAACGCGGGCAGGATGCCGGTCATGTGCTGGAGGGCGTGCGCGTACTCGTGCGCGACCGTGTGCGTGGCGAGCGCGCGGGCGAACGGCTGGTTCCGCTTCCAGAACCCGATGTCGTCGGCGACGTCCATGTAGATCATGTGGTTCGACGAGCAGTAGAACGACAGGCTCCGGTCTGAGTTGCCGCAGGGGGAGTTCGCCGAACCGACCCAGGACACCAGGCCGGGGGACCGGAACGTCCGCCCGGACGCCGCGACCTGCCGCGGCCAGGCGCGGTCCAGACAGGCCTTGACCGCGCGGTAGTAGGAGGTCGCCTTGGACCCGTTGGCCAGCCCGACCCTCGGCTCCTTGCAGTTCACCGGCCGCTGCACACCGGTCTTGTAGAGCCGGTGCGTGGCGACGAACTGCAACGGATCGACCCGCACCGGCTTCGGTGAGGTCGGACGCGTGGTCGGCGGCCGAGTGGTGGTGGACCGGGTCGGCGGCGGGATGGTCGGCGCCGAGGTGGTTGCCACCGGCACCGAAGGGGTCGAGTACGTCGGCTCCGTCGTGGCAACCGGCCGGGCCACGGCAGGCCCGTCGTCACCACCCTGCGTGAACCTGATGCCGATGAACACACCGGCCGCCGCGAGTACGGCGAACAGCGCGAAGACCAGCCCGATCTTGGCGCCGGACTTCTTCGGTGGCGGGCCACTTGGCAGCGGACCCCATCCGTACTGCGGACCACCCGGTGGCGGACCGTAGTACGCCGGCGGTTGCGGCCCGCCAGGAGGTGGACCGACAGGAGGTGGGCCGCCCGGAGGAGGGCCGTAGTACCCAGGCTGTGGTGGTGGCGGTCCGCCGTACTGATTGGGCGGCGGTGGCCCCCACTGGTTGCCTGACACCCGCCAGACGCTAGCCGAGCCAGGGATCACCTTGCATGAAACAACCGTCACGATATGGTGCCCGAGTCAACTGACCCTCTCTTTACGGTGTGATTGGGCGATGCGTCTACGTCTGCTCGGGCTATCCCTGTGTGCCCTCGGTCTCCTCGGCCCTGACCGGCGTCCCGGCCGGTGCGACCGATTCCCCGGTGCGGCCGACCCGGTGGTGACCAATTTCGACAGTCGAGATCCGGGTCGAACGCGACGGTCTGCTGAAGGTGTCCGAGACCTGGAAGCTCAGCAACGTGACCGGGACCTTCACCCGGTTCGTGGTCACCCGCGATCACCTGCCCGACGACATCGACCACGTGCAGCAGCTCCAGGATCTGAAGGTCAAGGCCGGCGGCCAGGACAAGAAGACCGAGATCAGCAGCAACGGTGACGTCACCTCGATCGCGGTCGCGGACGTCAGCGGCGCCACCCAGCTGGACTTCACCTACACGGTGAAGGGCGCGGTCGCGGAGACGCTGAACGGCACCGAGGTGCGGTTCGCCCCGCTGACCGGGATCAACCTGACCGTCCAGCAGGCGAACATCGTCTTCAGTACGCCGGAGGTCTCGCACGTCTCCTGCTTCGCCGGCGCGGTCGACAGCAACACCCCGTGCTCGCTGGCGCAGATGGGCGAGACGGCCGGTCCGACGTTCCAGCAGCAGGGGCTGCCGCCGGGCAACACGGTCCGGATGACGGTCGGCTTCCCCGAGGGCGAGATCGCCGCGAACTCGATCGTCGAGTACCGCAAGACGTTCAAGCGGGCCTTCTCCACCGACACCGCACAGCTGCTCACCGCGCTCGGCGGTCCTGCTGCTCGGCGCGATCGCGCTGCTGGTGCTCTACCGGGTCCGCGGCCGCGACCGGGTCGACCCGCGACGCGTCGTACCGGCGTCGCTGTTCAGCCTCGGCACGGACACCCGGATCGACTTCACCCCGCCGTCCGACCTGCGCCCCGGTGAGGTCGGCACCCTGATCGACGAGCGGATCGACCCGGTCGACGTCACCGCGACGATCATCGACCTGGCCGTCCGCGGGCACCTCGACGATCATCGAGCAGGAGCACGACTCCGAGTACGCGCGACCGGACTGGGAACTGCGCCGGGTCTCGAACGCGCCGTCGGAGGAACTGCAGCGGTACGAGAACGTCCTGATCCGGGCGATCTTCGGCGACTCCGACTCGGTGCTGGTCTCCGAGCTCGGCCGCCAGGTCCGCGCGAACCTCGGCCAGGTCCAGGACGCCCTGTACGACGGTGTGGTCAAGCGCGGCTGGTTCACCGAGCGCCCGGACCGCACGAGGTCGCTGTGGGCAACGATCGGCATCGCCGTCACCGTGCTCGGTGTCGCGCTGACCGTCGTCCTCGCACTGCTGTCGACCTGGGGCCTGCTCGGCCTCGCGGTCACCGCTGTCGGCGTCGGCCTGATCGTGGTCGGCCGCTACATGCCGGCCAAGGCTCCGGCGGCCGGCCGGGTGCTCGGCCAGGTCGCCGCGATCCGGGGCGAGCTGCTCGAGATGGACGTCAGCGAACTGCCGTCGGACCAGCACGCGGAGCTGTGCTCGCGCGCCCTCCCGTACGCCGTCGTCCTCGGCGGCTCGGAGCGCTGGATCGACGCGCTGGTCGCGACCGACGACGACGTCGACGAGGACGAGGGCTTCCCGTGGTACCGCGGCCCGCGCGGCTGGCACCTGCAGTACCTGCCGGACTCGCTCCGCAACCTCACCACGAACCTCACCGGCGCCCTCTTCGCCCGCTGAGCAGGTAAGACGGCAACAGCGCCCGCACGCCGCCCCGGCGTGCGGGCGCTGCCCTTCACCAGATAGCACTGTCACCAGTTGGCCTGTGAGCCGACTGGTGGCAATGGCATCCCGGCCGGATGGATGACGTAGACGAGCCCGCCCGAGTGCGGCACCCAGGCGTTCTCGAAGGCGGCCCGGTCGTACGTCGTCCGCACCTCGTCGTTGCTCGGGATCAGGTGCGACGCCGGGTCGTTGACCACCACATTGCCGTCCGGGTCGAACCCGACGATCACCATCAGGTGCCCGTTCGTCCCGTACCCGGCTCCGGGCAGGTCGCCCTTCTTGAACGACAGCGACGCGATCAACGGGATCCCCGCCTTGATGAACTGCTCCGCCTCGGTCAGCGACCGCAGCCGCGTCACGAAACCGTCGACGGAACGCGTTCCGGCGTACGCCGTGTTGAACGGCCAGTTCCCGGCGCCGTCGTACGCGTAGTCGAAGACCGAGCGGGCCGCGTGGTCCACCTGAGGATCGGCGTCGGCCGGATCGACCCAGGCGGTCTCCGCGGCGGTCGGTCCGGCGCCGTAGTAGTCGAGCACCATCGCCGTCGACGTCGCCGAGCACCAGGCCTCGCCGCCGTTGTCCCACTGCGGATAGTGCCCGATGTGGGTCTCCTGCGAGTACGTCGGTACGTCGAGAACGGTCCCCTCCGCACCGCCGAGGGGGCTGACGGCAACCTTCTTCGCATCCGGCAGCGAGGACGCCATCGCGCCGACCGACCGGACGATCGGGGCCTGCGTCGTACCGCTGAGCCGGTAGAGCGTCACCTTCAGCTGCCACCGGTCGAGCGACCGGTCGTTGGCCGCGACGAAGGTGTCGACGGCAACCGATCCGTCCGCGTCGCCCTGGGCCGGCACCGAGGTGCGGTGGATGTCGCCGGCTGCGGTGTCGTCGCCGCTCGACCAGCGGCCGAGCACGTACCACTTGGTCGAGGTGCCGAGATCGGTCCGGCCGGACATCGCCACTTCGACCCAGGTCCCGGGCGGCGTGGTCGCGTTCCAGGACGCGATCAGCTCGGTCAGGCCGAAGCCGGGGGTGACGACCGGCGACGTCCAGCTGGTCCGGTCGTAGCTCTTCGCGGTGCCGTCGCCGAACGGATCGACGTACGACGTGGTCCCGGTCGACGTGCCGAAGGTGAGGGCGCCGTCGGCGACGGTGGTGCCGGAGTGGGCGCCGGCGAGGAAGTCGGCGTTCGACGTCCACGTGGTGTACGCGATGTCGCGCAGTGGTGGCACCTTGACGGCCTCGCTGGGCAAGGTGCCGGAAGTCAGCACGACCACACTGGCGATCAGCGCAGTGAGACTCTGGGCGCCGGTCATGGGGCCTCCCGGCCTGGACTGAGGAGCGGAGGGAGCGCAGCGACTGGAGTGACGAGGGAAGGCCGGGAGTCAAAGCCCCATGACCCGCCGCGCGGCAGCGTGGCAATGTGCACAGTCATGAATCGACCGTAGACCCGGCCCTTCCGGCTGTCGCGGTGAACGCGTGCCGCGGTTGTGGTCTCGTCCAGTCAAATAGTTACGAGCGCTCGTCCCACTCTTCGGCGAGCATGGCGAAGACCGCTTCGTCGGTCCATTCGCCCTTCAGGAACTCGTTCCGGACGAAGTGCGCCTCCTGTCGCATCCCGAGCCGCTTCAGCAGATTCGCCGACCCCGTGTTGCGCGCGTCCAGGCGACCGATGATCCGGTGCATCCCGAGCTCCTCGAACCCGAGCCGCAGCAGCTCGACCGAGGCCTCCGCGGCGTACCCGCGCCCGTGGAAGTCCGGGTGGAACACGAAACCGATCTCGCCGCCGCGGTGCTCCGCGCTCTGCACGAACAGCGTCACCTCACCGACGTGCTGCCCGGTCTCCCGCAGCACGACAGCCAGTGTCAGCGCCTGCCCGTCCTTGTCCATCGGTACGTCGGCCAGCCGGCCGGCCAGCGATTCGCGGACCTGCTCCGGCGTCTTCGAGTCGTACAGCAGGAAGCGCGTCACATCGTCGTTCGACTGCAGCTTCAGCAGGTCGTCGTAGTCGGTCTCGAGGTAGCGGCGAAGGGTCAGGCGGTCGGTCTCGATGGGCAGCGAATACGTCACCCTCCGAGCCTATGAGATCGCCGCAAGCCAATAAGACAAGGCAGGCCAGGCCCTCCCACGTGCACGGGGGAGGGCCTGACTCTCCTTCCCCCGGCTCAGCCGTTCGCGAGGGCGACCAGGCGGGTCTGGTCACCGTTGAAGCGGTTCTGGTCGATCGGGGTCGAGCTGTACTGCCAGATGGTGTGGAACGGCCAGCCGCCCGGCAGGGTGCCCGGCGCCGAGGCGTAGCGGGCGACCCAGAGCGGGTTGGTCGCGTTGAAGGCGGTGCTGTTGCCGGTGCAGCGGGTCCACCAGTCGAGGTTGGTGTAGATCACCGCGTCGCGGGTGGTGCGGGCCTTGTAGGTGTTGAGGAAGTCCCGGATCCAGCTGACCATCGCGGACTGACTCAGTCCGTAGCAGGTGGCGCCGTACGGGTTGTACTCGATGTCGAGCGCGCCCGGCAGGGTCTTGCCGTCCCGGGACCAGCCGCCGCCGTTACTGGCGAAGTAGTTGGCCTGGGTGGCACCGCTGGACGAGTTCGGGAGGGCGAAGTGGTAGGCGCCGCGGATCATGCCGACGTTGTAGGAACCGTTGTACTGCTGGGCGAAGTACGGGTTCTTGTACGACGTGCCTTCGGTCGCCTTGACGTACGCGAACCGCTTGCCGGCGGTCCACTGCGCTGCCCAGTTGACGTTGCCCTGGTGGCTGGAGACGTCGATACCTTCGACGGTCGCGGCGGGTGCCATCACTGCCGGCGCCGAACTGGTCGTCGTGTTCTGCAGCCAGCCCATGTACGCCTCGCCGGCCTGGTCGATGCCGTGCTGACGTGCCTGTGGCGTGGGCTGCGGTGCTGCAGTGGTCGGGGGATCGGTGGGACTTGCTTGGGCGGGGCCGATCGAGGCCAGGAGCAGGCCAAGAGTGACGGCGGCACCCGTGAAAAGGGCGGGCTTCACGGTGAACCTCCACAAGAGCGATGAGGGGCGGACAGAGCGCTCGGCGGAGGTTTTACCCGGCTTTCGTAAGAATCAACCCTCGATCGCTATCTGATTGTGAGTATTTGCCGAACGGATGGCCACGGCAGCGAAGGGGCAGTGGTGGCTGCGTGTCAAGAGGAGGTGTCAGTTCCCGTTACCCTTGATCGGTGACACTTCGCTTGTACGACACCGCGACAGCAGCAGTGAGGGATTTCGTACCGGTCCATCCGGGCAAGGTCGGGATCTACCACTGTGGGCTGACGGTGCAGGGTGCCCCGCACGTCGGGCACATCTACAAGGAGGTCGTGTTCGACGTCCTGCGGCGCTGGCTCGAGCGCTCCGGGTACGAGGTCACCGTGATCGCGAACGTGACCGACATCGAGGACAAGATCCTGGCC
The DNA here is from genome assembly GCA_963748245.1 of uncultured Actinomycetota bacterium. GTDB lineage: Bacteria > Actinomycetota > Actinomycetes > Propionibacteriales > Kribbellaceae > Kribbella. Next base: position 171,864 of record CAVVIA010000005.1, read on the forward strand.
AAGTCGGCCGAACGCGGCGTCCCGTGGTGGGCACACGCCTACGAGTTCGAGCGCGAGCTGCACTGGTCGTACGACGTGCTCGGCTGCCGCCCGCCGACGTACGAGCCGCGGGCCACCGGTCACATCCCGGAGATGCTGGAGATCATCGACCAGCTGATCGAGCGCGGGCACGCGTACGTCGCCCCGGACGGGTCCGGCGACGTCTACTTCGACGTCAAGTCCTGGCCGTCGTACGGCGAGCTGTCGAACCAGAAGATCGAGGACATGGAAGCCGCCGAGGACGCGGACCCGCGCGGTAAGCGGGACCCGCGGGACTTCGCGCTGTGGAAGGGCCACACCGAGAACGTTCCGCGGACGGCCTCCTGGCCGGCGCCGTGGGGACGCGGCCGCCCGGGCTGGCACCTGGAGTGCTCGGCGATGGCGGGCAAGTACCTCGGCGAGGAGTTCGACATCCACGGCGGCGGGCTGGACCTGCGGTTCCCGCACCACGAGAACGAACTGGCCCAGTCGACCGCGATCGGGCAGAAGTTCGCCCGGTTCTGGATGCACAACGCACTCGTCACCACGGCCGGCGAGAAGATGTCCAAGTCGATGGGCAACAGTGCCGTCGTGCGCAACGTGGTCGAGCGGGTGCGGCCGATCGAGCTGCGGTACTACCTGGTGCAGTCGCACTACCGGTCCGTGGTGGAGTTCTCGTTCGGTGCGCTGGACGAGGCGGCCACGAGCTTCCAGCGGGTCGAGGGGTTCATCACCCGGGCCACCGAGGTGACCGGCGGGGTCGAGCCGGCCGACGGGTTGCCGGCCGACTTCGTCGCCGCGATGAACGACGACCTGGGCACGCCGGGCGCGATCGCCGTACTGCACAACACCGTGCGGGACGGGAACAAGCTGGTCGCCGACGGGGACTCGCCTGCGCTGCGGGAGAATCTGGCCTCGGTCCGCGGGATGCTCGGCGTGCTCGGGCTGGATCCGCTGGCCGAGCCGTGGGTGTCCAGGACCGGAGCCACCGAAGAGCTCAGTGAGGTGGTGGACGGGTTGGTCAAGGCGCTGTTGGAGCAGCGGCAGGCCGCCCGGGAGCGTAAGGACTATGCCGCGTCGGACGAGATCCGCGACCGGCTGAAGGCGCTCGGCGTCGCCGTCGAGGACACCCCGCAGGGGCCTCGGTGGACGATCGCTGTGTCTCATGCAGGGCCGACAACGAGTGAAGGAAGCTGAAGTGCCAGGCAGTAGCCAGCGCAAGGGTGCCATCCGGAAGAAGCCACGTGGGAACCCGACCGCCGGATCCGGCGGCCGGGTTCGCCGCGGTCTGGAGGGCAAGGGCCCGACCCCGAAGGCGGTCGACCGGGTCAAGCACCCCGCGCACAAGCGGGCGAAGGCGGCGGAGCGCGCCAAGGACCGCGACCGTTCCCGCCGCCCGGCCCGGAAGGACACCGACTCGTCGGTCGAGTGGGTGTACGGCCGCAACCCGGTGGTGGAGGCGCTGCGGGCCGGTGTCCCGGTCGCCGCGCTTCATGTTGCCGAAGGCACCGAACGGGACGCCCGGCTGCGCGAGGCCCTGCTGATCGCGGTCGAGCACGGTATCTCGGTGCTCGAGGTGCCGCGGACGGAGCTCGACCGGGTGACCAGCAACGGCGCCCACCAGGGTGTCGCGGTGCAGATCCCGCCGTACGAGTACGCGCATCCGGACGACCTGCTCTCCCGGGCGTACGACGCCGGCGAGGTGCCGCTCGTGGTCGCGCTCGACGGCGTGACCGACCCGCGCAACCTGGGTGCGATCACCCGGTCCGCGGCCGCTTTCGGTGCGCACGGCGTACTGGTGCCGGAGCGTCGTGCGGCGTCCATGTCGGCGTCGGCGTGGAAGACGTCGGCCGGTGCGGCGGCCCGGATCCCGGTGGCCCGGGCGACGAACCTGAACCGCGCGCTCAAGTCCTACAAGGACGCCGGCCTGCTGGTCGTCGGCCTGGACATGGGCGGCGAGGTCGAGCTCCCCGAGCTGGACGCCGCCACCGAGCCGCTCGTCCTCGTCGTCGGCTCCGAGGGCAAGGGCCTGGCCCGCCTGGTCCGGGAGAACTGCGACATCATCGTCTCCATCCCGATGACGAGTTCCACCGAATCCCTCAACGCCGGCATTGCCACCGGCGTAGCGCTCTACGAGATCTCGCGCCGGCGCGGGGACTGATCGCCACCGGACGGCGGCCCCGGATCCAGGTGGATCCGGGGCCGCCGTTTCGCGTTGGGGTCAGTAGACGCTGACGCCGTAGCGGGAGAGGACTTCGGTGACGGGCTGGAAGTAGGTCGTGCCGCCGGAGGAGCAGTTGCCGGAACCGCCGGAGGTCAGACCCAGGGCCACGGTACCGGCGAACAGCGCACCGCCGGAGTCGCCGCCCTCGGCGCAGACGTTGGTCCGGATCAGGCCGGTGACCGTGCCCTCGGCGTAGTTCACCGTGGCGTTGGTACCGGTGACCGAGCCGCTGCGCAGACCGGTCGTGCTACCACTGCGCTTGACGGCCTGGCCGACGAACGCGTTCCCGGCCGAGGTGATGTCCTGCGTCGATCCGTTGTAGAGGTTCACGTTGCCGGGGTGGTTGGTGTACGACGTGCTGTACCGGACGATCCCGTAGTCGTTACCCGGGAAGCTGGTCCCGGAGCGGGTGCCGAGCAGGGTCGTCTTGCTGGAGTTCGCGTACCAACTGGACGCGATGTTGGTGCAGTGACCGGCGGTCAGGAAGTAGTACGTGCTGCCGCTGCGGACGTTGAAGCCGAGCGAGCATCGGTACTGCCCGCCGTAGATGGCGTCACCGCCGCGGATGAACTTCGACAGCGTGCCGGACATCTTCTCCAGCGTGACCCGGTCACCGAACTGCTTGGTGACATTGGTGAGCGCCGTCAGCTTCCCACCGGTGACCGTGTCGTCGTACGAGACGATGATCCGGCCGTCCGGGTTGGTGTGCCAGGCGGTGCCCGGGATGGTCGCGTCCTTGGACAGGGTCGCGGTGATGGCCGTGGCCGACAGCTTGGCGGGATCGACCGGGGCGGCCGACGCTTGGGTGGCGAGCAGTCCGGTGGCGGTCAGCCCGGCAGCTGCCAGGATTGCTGCGGTACGGCGGATGGGCAGAAATTTCACGGTTTCAGCCTCCTCACGATGAGGACGCGCTCGGGGCGGGTGCGTCCTTGACTTCAACCGTCTCCAGTTCTACCCCACTCTGTCCCTGAGTACTCAGGTGAATTCGCAGAGTGAGGGTAATCCTGCGCTCAGTAGACGGTCACGCCGTACGCGTTGAGCGCCTCGACGACCGGCTGGAAGTAGGTCACGCCGCCGGAGGAGCAGTCACCGGACCCACCCGAGGTCAGGCCGAAGGCCCAGTGGCGGTAGAACAGCGGGCCGCCGGAGTCGCCGGGCTCGGCGCAGACGCTGGTCCGGATCAGACCCGCGACCCGGCCGTCGCCGTAGTTGACCACGGCGCCGAGACCGGTCACCCGGCCGCTGTGCAGACCGGTGGTGTGGCCGGCCCGGTACACGTACTGCCCGACGCCCGGGTTCATCGCCGTGGTGATGTCCTGCGAGCGGCCGTTGTAGAGGTACACGCTGCCGCCGGGCGGACGGATGACGGTCGGGTAGATGACCAGGGCGTAGTCGTTCCACGGGTAGCTGGCGTGGTGCAGCTTGCCGAGGTAGACGTTGTGGTTGGGGTCGGAGTACCAGGTCGAGGCCTCCCTGCCGCAGTGCCCGGCGGTCAGCAGGTAGTACTTGCCTTTCCGCTGGACGTTGAAGCCGGCCGAGCACTTGATCTCGCCGCCCCACATGCCGGTGCCGCCGCTCACGTACTTGGTCAGCTTGCCGGGAAGCTTCTCGAGGACGACGTTCTCGCCGAGCTTCTTGGTGACCTTGGTCAGGGACGTCAGCTTCGTACCGGTGACGGTGGAGTCGTAGGAGACGAGGACCTTGCCGTCCGGCCGCGTCATCCATGCGGTCCCGGGGGTCGTCACCTCCTCGTTGAGGGTGGACGTGATCGCTGCCGCGGACAGCCGGGGCGGCTTGCCCGGGTCGGCGGTGGCCGGCAGCGCGGCCAGTGACAAAGCAGTAGCGGCGACGATCGCCGCCGTGCGTCGGAGGGTGGAGGATCGCATGTCGATAAGCCTTCCGTAACGAGCAGCGGGCGGACCGGCCGTGGCAGCTTCAGGACATCAAGCGCTTGGATGACGAGTCTAGGCGTCCGTAGGTCAACGTGCGGTCGAGTACCTGCCGCTCTCCGCGCAGCTCCGCATGGTCGACCTCCACCGCCCAGTCGTCGCCGGACAATCTCACCGTCATCGCACCGTTGCCGAACCACGGACCGTGCGCGATCCGCCATACGGCGGCCACATCCCGGACGCCGGCCGATCGTGCGAGCTTGTGCAGCAGTGTCGTCATCCAGCGCTTGTCCAGCAGGTGATTCGCCCACCGGATGTGCCGCGGCACCGGGTTCCGGAACGGCGACATGGTCAGCTGGCGGATCGCCGTACCGGGATGGTCGACGGCGGTCAGACGTGCCTCGGCGAGGTAGCTGCAGTGCACGTCGCCGGACAGCATCAGCACTGACGCCGGCGGATCCTCGCCGCTGACCAGCTCGGCGAGCAGATCGGTCACGTCGTCGAACGACTTCCGGAACGAGGCCCAGTGCTCCAGATCCATGCCCTGCCGGATCTTCTCGCCGATCCGCGCGCCCCGCGGTCCCCAGGCGCCGGAGGAGACCGCCTCATCCCAGCCCTCCAGGTGATGCAGCCCGGGCGCGAGCAGGAACGGCAGCGTCGACGCGAGCAACAGATGGTGGATCGGCCGAGACGCCTCGACGGTGTGACGCCGGACCCACTCCCACTCGTGGGCGTCGACCATCGCCCGTTCGTCCGGCTCGAGGTGCCGCGAGCAGCGCGAGTCGACCGCGAGCAGCCGGACTCCGCGGGACTCGGCGCCGAAGTCGCGATAGAAGCTCCACCTTGTCGAGGCCGGATCCTCGTCGGCCGCCCACGCGAAGCTGTCCAGGTAGGCCGTCCGTTCGTCGTCGTCCTCGATCGAGAGCATCGCCCGGTAGGTCGCATCCTCGTCGAGCTGCTCGGGCGACAGGTTGCCGAGGTGCTGATAGACCCAGTACGACGCGTAGGCGCCGACGACCCGGTCATGCCACCAGGGCTGCGACGTGACCCAGCGACGCCAGGTCAGTGAGGTGTTCCAGTCGTCGCGCAGGTCGTGGTCGTCGAGCAGCATGCACAGCGGGACGGTGGAGAACAGCCACCGCACGGCCGGCGTCACCCACGAGTCGTCGTACAGCCAGGTGTACTCCGCGAAGTTGCCGATCTCGTCGGCCACCTCGGAATCCTGCCGGCCGCCGTGCGCGTCCCGGAGCTTCTCGAGTACGGCGTCCGACGGGTCGTCGGCGTACACCTGGTCGCCGAGGAGCAGGATCGCGTCCGGCGGAGCCTCGGCACCGGCCGCCATCCGCTCGGCCAGCGCGAAAAGCGCGTCCGGGCCGAACTCCTTGAAGGCCTCCTCGTCGAACGGCGCCGACCGCCGGCACGACCCGAAGGTGAGCCGGAACGTCCCGTCCGCACGCGGCGTCCGGATCACGCTCGGGCCGAACTCGCTGTCCGGCGGCGGCCAGACCTCGTCGCCGTCCAGCCGGACTTCGTACGGCGTCTCGCTGCCCGGCGTCAGTCCCTCGATGCGGACCAGCGCGTAGTGGTGACCGTGCACCGTCCAGGTCCGGGCCCGGTGACCGAGCACCTCGACCTCGCAGGGCGTACTGGTCTCGACCCAGACAGTGGCCCGAGTGTCGTCGACGTACCGCAGCAGCGGCCCCAGCCTGAGTTCCATCCGGATGAACCTACTAGTGAGGACAAGGCTGGGTCAGTCCAGCCGCAGGGAGTGCAGGACGAAGGATGCGAGCTCGCGGTAGGCCTCGGCGTCGTTCAGGCCGGTCCGGCGGGCGATGTCGCCGCGCTGGATCGCCTGCATGGTGTGCGCGATCATCTCGGCCGCGAACGCGATGTCGACCGGCCGGAACGCGTTGTTGTTGATGCCGTCCTCGATCAGTGTCCGGACCCGGTCGGCCGCGATCCGGGTGTTCCGTTCGTACACCGAGCGGGCCGGGGCGAACCGGGCCACGTCGTCCAGGAAGGTCCGGCTGGCCGGCCGGAGCGCGTCCGCGACCGCGTTCAGGTACGCCGCGATCCGCCGGTCGTGCCGGGTCTGCCGGGCCACCGCGGACTCCACCTGGGCGGTGGCATTCTTGAAGTAGTGCTTCACCACCTCGACGGCGAGCTGCTCCTTGCTCGGCGCGAGCGCGTAGAGCGTCGTCTTGCTGCAGCGCAGCTCGGCGGCGAGGTCATCCAGGGTGAACCGGCTGAAGCCCTGCGTGAGAAACAGGGACAAGAGCCGGTCGAGCAGCTCGGACTGCCTGCGGGTGCGGCGTCCCGGAACGACCGTTGTCATATCGAGACAGCATAGAACGATACTGAAGTATGGTCATCAGTATCGCTCGTAGTATCATTTCTGCAGCCGTTGAGAGGGGTGCCTGATGGCTGTCGATCGTCTGCTGCCGACCGAGGAATCCACTGACCTGCTGGCTCTCGTGCGCGACCTGTGCACGCACGAGCTGGCGCCGTACGCCGCATCGGCCGAGGAGAGCGAGACGTTCCCGCGGGACGCGTTCCGCACGCTCGGCAAGGCCGGCCTGCTCGGCCTGCCCTACCCGGAGCAGTACGGCGGCGCCGAGCAGCCGTACGAGGTGTACCTGCAGATGCTGGAGGAGGTCGCCGCCGCCTGGATGTCGGTCGGCGTCGGGGTGTCGGTGCACACCATGACCAGCTATGCGGTCGCCGCCTTCGGCACGGAGGAGCAGCGGGCCCGGTTGCTGCCCGACATGGTCGGCGGCGAGCAGCTCGGCGCCTACGCGCTGTCCGAGCCGCAGGCCGGCTCCGACATCAGCGCGATGACCACGAAGGCGGTCCGCGACGGCGACGAGTACGTCCTGTCCGGGACCAAGGCGTGGATCAGCCACGGCTCGCACGCCGACTTCTACACCACCTTCGCCCGCACCTCGGACGACCCGAAGCACGGCATCTCCGCCTTCCATGTGCCGGGCTCGTCGGAGGGCCTGAGCTTCGGTGCGCCCGAGCGCAAGATGGGTCTGACCGGATCGACCACGACGCTGGTCAACTACGACGGCGTCCGGGTCCCGGCCGGGAACCTGATCGGCGCCGAGGGCGACGGGATGCGGATCGCCCTGTCCGCCTTGGACTCCGGCCGGCTCGGGATCGCCGCGTGCGCGACCGGTCTGGCCCAGGCCGCGCTCGACGTCGCGGCGTCGTACGCGCTGGAGCGGCAGCAGTTCGGGCAGGCGATCGCGGACTTCCAGGGCATCCGGTTCCTGCTCGCCGACATGGCCGCGGCGGTCGAGTCGGCCCGGTCGACGTACCTGCAGGCCGCCCGGCGGCGCGACCTCGGCCGGCCGTTCACGCAGCAGGCCGCCATCGCCAAGCTGGTCTGCACCGACGCCGCGATGAAGGTGACCACGGACGCCGTGCAGGTGCTCGGTGGGTACGGTTACACCCGCGAGTTCCCGGCCGAGCGCTACATGCGCGAGGCCAAGGTCACCCAGATCTTCGAAGGCACCAACCAGATCCAGCGGCTCGTGATCAGCCGCGATCTCTTGAGGAGCGTTTGATGAAGCTAGGCCCGTCCGACGTCGCCCTGGTCACCGGTGGCGGTTCCGGGCTCGGAGAGGCGACGGTACGGCGCCTGGCCGCGGAAGGGATCGGGGTCGTGATCGTCGACCTGCCCTCCTCGGCCGGCAAGGCGGTCGCCGAGGAGCTGGGCGACCGGGTCGTCTTCGCACCGGCCGACGTCACCGACGAGACCGCGGTGACCGCCGCCTTGGACGCGGCCGCTGCACTCGGCACCCTGCGCGTGGTCGTCACCTGCGCGGGTATCGCGACCCCCGGCCGGGTCGTCGGCCGCAAGGGCCCGTTGCCGCTGGCAACTTTCCGGCAGGTGGTCGAGGTCAACCTGATCGGCACCTTCAACGTGCTCCGGCTGGCCGCCGAGCGGATGATCGCCCAGTCGGCCGGCGACGACGGCGACCGTGGTGTCGTGGTGATGACCGCGTCCATCGCGGCGTACGACGGTCAGGTCGGGCAGGCGGCGTACGCGGCCAGCAAGGGCGGCATCGTCGGCCTCACCCTGACCGCGGCGCGCGACCTTGCAGACAAGGGGATCCGGGTCGTCACGATCGCACCGGGCACGATGGAGACGCCGATGCTGGCGGGCCTCCCGGAGGAGACCCGCACGGTCCTCGAGCAGCAGGTCCCGCACCCGTCCCGACTCGGCCGCCCGTCGGAGTACGCCGCCCTGGTCGCCCACATCATCGACAACCAACTACTCAACGGCGAGGTCATCCGCCTGGACGGCGCCCTCAGAATGCCACCGCGCTGAGTTTCAGCCAGCGGACGCCGTGCGGCGGGACGTCGTACTCGAGGTGCTCGGTCGCGTCCTCCTCAGATGTCGTATCCCAGAGGTCGTGGGCTACCGTGCGGCCGGCGCCGAGTGATGCCAGCGGGACGGACACCTTCCGCGCGGAGGCGCCGGTCCAGAAGATCGCCACATAGGTCGCCTGCTGCGATCGTGCTGTCCACACGATCAGCTCACCGTCGTCGATCGGCTCGCGGATCACTTCGCGGCCGTCGGACGACGTGCGAAGCATCTCGGACAGCGCGGGATTGGCCAGCAGGTCCAGCGTCGCGTCGTCGGTGGTCGGCAGGTCGCCGCCCATCATCAGCGGCGACCGTCCCATCACCCACAACGTCAGCAACGTCTTCTGCTCGTCGGTGCTGAGCCGACTGGAGCGGTCCTCGCCGCGCTCGGCGCGAATCCCGATGTGGCCGAGCGGCAGCATGTCGGCGTCGGCCCACCCGCCGGCCTGCTGGAACGGCGCCCACCGGGCCAGCCGCGCGAACTGCGCGTGCACGTCCTCCCAGCGATCCCACAGGTCGTCGGAGATCCGCCACATCTGTGCGTTGGCACGCAGATGGTCGAGGTGGTGCGTCGACAGGTGCGTGCCCGGCGACAGCGACAGCACGATGTCCCGGCCGCTGCGCTCGATCGCCCGCGCGTACGCCGCGATCTCGCGGTCGTGGTACGGCGCCAGCATGTCGTCGGCCTTGATGAAGTCGACACCCCAGGCGGCGAACTGGGCGACCTGCGCGTCGTAGTACGCCTGGGCGCCGGGGTGGTCGTGGTTCAGACCCAGGTTGTCCGGGTTCCAGCTGCAGACGTTCTCCGCGTCGGCGATCTGTCCCGCGGTCCACTCGGTGCCGAACACCGGCAGGTCGAGCTCGACCGCGCGCCGCGGGATGCCGCGCATGATGTGCAGCCCGAACTTCAGCCCGAGGTCGTGCACCTTCGCCGCGAGCGGCCCGAAGCCGGCGCCGCCGACCGCCGAGGGGAAGCGGTTGGGCGCCGGCAACTGGCGGCCGTGGTCGTCCAGGACGATCGGCGCGTCGGTGTTGTACCCGTGTGACCGGGCGGTCGGGTCGTACCACGCGATGTCCACAACGATGGTGTCCCAGCCGGACGCCAGCAGCCGGTCGTGCATCACCTGCGCGTTCGCGAGGGTCTCGGCCTCGGTGACCGTCGTTCCGAAGCAGTCCCAGCTGTTCCACCCCATCGGCGGGGTCTGCGCCCAGGTCACCACTCGGCGAACGAGCCGTCGGAGTGCCGCAGCACCGGCGATCTCCAGGCATGTCCTTCGGCGGCGGCCGCGCGGACGACGTCCTCGTTGACCTCGATGCCGAGGCCGGGACCGGTGGGCCGCTGGATGTGGCCGTCCACGAAGCTGAACACCTGCGGGTCGACCAGGTAGTCGAGCAGCGCGCTGCCGCCGCCGTACTCGATGCCGAGGCTCTGCTCCTGGATCAGGAAGTTCGGTGTCGCGAAGTCGATCTGCAGGCTCGCGGCCAGCGTGATCGGGCCCAACGGGCAGTGCGGCGCGACGGCCACGTCGTACGCCTCGGCCATCGCGGCGATCCGGCGGACCTCGGAGATGCCGCCGGCGTGGGACAGGTCCGGCTGGGCGACCGCGATACCGGTGGGCAGGACGTCGCGGAAGTCCCAGCGGGAGAAGAGCCGTTCGCCGGTCGCGATCGGAATGCTGGTCGACTCGGTGATCCGGCGCAGGTCGCGCGAGAACTCCGGCAGCACCGGCTCCTCGACGAACATCGGCAGGTACGGCTCCAGCAACGGCAGGATCTGGCGGGCGGCCGCCGTACTGAACCGGCCGTGGAAATCGAGTGCGATGTCCACGCTGTCGCCGAGCACGTCCCGCAGCTTCTCGACCCGGGCCACCATCGCGCGGACGTCGGCGGCCGCGGGAACGGCCGGCAGTGCTTCGGCGAGGTTGAGCTTGATCGCCGAGAATCCCTTGGCCACCTTGGCCTGTGCGTCGTCGACGAGCGCGGCGGTGTCGCGACCGTGGGCCCAGGTGTACATCCGGACCCGGTCGCGGACCGGGCCGCCGAGCAGCTCGTGCACCGGCGTCTCGTGGTAGCGGCCCTTGATGTCCCACAGCGCCTGGTCGATCCCGGCCAGCGCACTCGAGAGCACCGGGCCGCCGCGGTAGAACCCGCCCTTGGCCAGCGTCTGCCAGTGGTCCTCGATCCGCAGCGGATCGGTACCGACCAGATACTCCATCAGTGCGGTGACCGCGCCCTGGACCGCTTCGGCCCGCCCTTCGACGATCGGCTCACCCCACCCGCTGATCCCCTCGTCGGTATCGATCCGCAGGAACTGCCACCGCGGCGCAACCAGGAATGTCTCGTACCCGACGATCTTCACACGGCCTCATTCGTTCGGAGTTCGGCGCCGGCCAGCAGCGCGGCGACGAGTTGGTCGGTCTGTCGGAGCACCAGGGCGGCGGCGCCGGAGGCGCCCGCCCGGGCACCGAGGTCGAGCTCCGCGGCGAGCACGTCGGCGTCGCGGGTGAGGGCCATCGCGGACCGGCGCAGGGTGGCGCGGATCGGCTCCAGCACGAGGTCGCCGGCCCGGGCGAGCTCGCCGCCGACGATGATCCGCTCCGGGTTGAGCAGGTTGCAGATGTTCGCCAGCACCCGCCCGGTCACCTCACCGGCCTCGCGCAGCACCCGCACGGTCTCCGGCCGTCCGGCCTCGGCCGACGCGAGGACCTCGTCGATGTCCGCCAGCTCCAACGTCTTCAGTACGGCGGGAAGCGACGCGTACTGCACCAGGCAGCCACGGTTCCCACACGGGCACTGAGCGCCGGCCGGGTCCGCCGAGATGTGGCCGATCTCGCCGCCGCCACCGCGCGCGCCGCCCTGATGAAGGTTGCCGTCGACAAGCAATCCGGAGCCGATCCCGGTGGACAGCCCGAGATACAGGACGTCCCGGGCACCCCGGCCGGCGCCCCAGGTGAACTCGGCGACCGCCTCGAGCCGGGTGTTGTTCTCCACCAGCACCGGTACGGCGAGGTGGCGGCCGAACTCGGCCGAGACGTTCACGCCCGCCCACGCCTGTCCTGGCAGGGACGGACCGACCACACCGCTCTGCCGGTCGATCGGACCCGGTACGCCGATCGCGACACCGACCAAGGTGTTGCGATCGAGCCCGGTCTGCGCGAGCAGGTCGTCGAGCAGCGTCAGGCCGGCCGTGAGTCGCTCCTGCCACGGGGTGTCCCGGGCTGTGGTGACTCCGGCGCTGGCGAGCGTCGCACCGGAGAGATCGGTGACGTGGCCCCAGACGCGCTCGAGGGTGAAGTCCAGACCGGCTGCCGCACCTGCGCCCGGGTTCGCCTGCAGGAAGCCGCGGGCACGCCCGTCCACCTCCGAGGCATCGATGCCGGCCTTGGCGACCTGATCGCCGACCGCCTCGATCACGACGCTGCCGGCGATCAGGTCCGCGGTGATCGTCGACACGGTCGTCCGGGACAAGCCGCAGATGCGCGCGAGCTCAGCACGGTGCAACGCACCGTGCTCCATCAGGGCCGAAAGCAGCCGTTCGGAGTTGGTGCGCCGCAGCGCTCGCAGTGATCCGGTGTCCTTGGCAGCCACCCGACGAGTATCGACGGCCGGTCACACTGGCGTCAACAAAACGGACATGGTTCGTTCACACTCTTGACACAAACCCGGAAGTGCTCGAACAATTTCGGACACAGTTCGGGTATCGATCCCGGCCGGGCGACATGGATGGCACGACATGGGCGCTGTGCGGAACAACCGTGAACCACTGGTGGTGATCACCGGCGGACTGGGCCGGGTGGCCGGAGTGGTGCTGCCGCAACTGCGGAAGCACTACCGCCTCCGGCTCGTCGACCGGTCCGCACCGGTCGGGTCCGGCGACGAGGTCCGGCAGGCCGACATCGGCGATCCCGATGCGGCGTACCAGGCCTTCGAGGGAGCCGACGCCATCCTGCACCTGGCCGCGAACGGCAGTCCGTGGCAGACCTGGGACAGCGTGTACGCCGCCAACGTACGACCGACCCAGAGTGTGCTCGAGGCGGCCGCGGCGCACGCGGTGCCGAAGATCGTGCTGGCCAGCTCGCTGCACGTGGTGGGCGAGTACAACCGGCCGCAGTACCGGCCGGTCGATCCGCGGCTCGACCCGCGTCCGTGCTGCCCGTACGGCCTCGGCAAGGTCGTGCTGGAGGCACTGGGCCGGACGCACGCGGCGCGAACCGGTGCCTCGGTCACCTGCTTGCGGCTCGGCCTGACTGGCTGGCCGCTGACCGAGCGGCGCTATCTAGGCCAATGGCTGTCCGACGGCGACGCCGGCCGGCTGGTGCTGGCCGCACTGAACGCACGGGAGCACTACGGCGTGCATTTCGGGGTGTCCGCCAACACCCGCAACCACTGGGACATCACCTCGGCACGGCACGAGCTCGGCTACCGGCCCGAGGACGACAGCGAGCTGCTGGCGGACCGGACCGGACCCTCCTCCGGCCCGGTCTGCCGACTCTTCGACGACTCACAGCCTTCGGAATGACTTTCGGAATGAGAGGTTTGACATGACCACTACGAACCCAGGGCTCTCCCGCCGCCGGTTCCTTGCCCTCTCGGGCACCGCCGTCGGGGGTGCCCTAGCGGTCGGCTGCTCGCCCGCGTCCTCGACCAACACACCGGCCGCCGGGTCGAGCACGGGCTCGGCCGCCAAGGGGACCGTGACCGTGATGTCCCAGTCGGGTGAGTTCGGCCCGAAGGAGGCCAAGGCGGCCTCACAGGCGCTCGGTGTGACCGTGAAGACGGTCGAGTACGACCTGACCAAGCTGACCGCGATGCTTGCCAGCGGCAACCCGCCGGACGTCGTCCGCGGCATGGGTGCGACCGAGACGCCGTACCTGGTCGCCCGGCAGGTGGCCGAGAACCTCGATCCGTACTTCGAGAAGAGCACGCTGATCAAGGCCGACGACATCGACCCGGTCAACGATGTCTGGCGGTACGACGGCGAGAAGCAGGGCAGCGGGCCGCGGTACGGGTTCGCGAAGGACTACTCGCAGGACTGCACCCTTTGGTACAACGGCGGCCTGTTCGACACCGCGAAGGTGACCCGCCCGAGTGCGACCACGCCGCTGCTGCTCGACGAACTGCTCGAAGAGGGCAAGAAGCTCACGAAGCGGCAGGGCGCCAAGGTCAGTGTCTACGGCCTCAACCCGAACGGGCTGGGCCTGTTCACCCAGCTGACCTGGCTGACCGACCTGGCCGGCGGGAAGCTGACGGCCGACGATCTCGCGTCGGTCGACTTCAGCAGCCCGGAAGCGCAGCGGGCATTGACCTGGTACCTGGAGTACGCGAAGGCCGGCATCGGTCCGACCGTCCTCAACCCCGACCCGAACGGCTGGGACGGACCGACCTTCCAGGCCGGCCGGATGGCCGCCACTCTCAGCGGCTATTGGCTCGGCGGATTGTTCTCCGGCGACGCCAAGTCCGCCAAGGTCGCGGGCTTCGCGCCGGCGCCGCAGTTCGACACCGGCCGGCGGGTCAGCCCGTGCTTCGGCGCCACCGGGCTGTGGATTCCGAAGGCCAGCAAGAACAAGGACGCGGCCTTCGCGGTGCTGGAGTGGTTCATGGCCGGCGACCCGGCCAAGGCGCGAGCGACCGGTGGCTGGGGCATCCCGCCGCTGAAGTCGCTGCAGAAGCTCATGCCGCAGAAGCTGCCGTTCCAGAAGCAGGCCTTCGCGGTGCAGCAGGAGGAGCAGAAGCACTTCTCGGTGATGTCGTTCACGCCGTACGTGCGGCTGGACGCGATCAACACCGTCATCGGCCGGGAGTTGCCTAAGGCAATCAAGGGGACGACGTCGGCAGGTCAGCTGGCCGACACGCTGAACTCGCAGATCAACGCTCAGCTGGCGGATGGAAAGAAGCGGTTGCGGTGAGCTCCGCGCTGACCGACGTACGACGTCCCGCCGCGCCGGCCGCGGCGGAACGGGCGGACCGAGGCAGGAAGAAGCCGCCGAGCCTGCGCAAGGCACGGACCTTCTACCTGTTCGTCGCACCGTGGATCATCGGGTTCGTCACGCTGACCGTGTTCCCGCTGGGCTATGCGTTCTGGCTCAGCCTGACCGACTCCGACGGCCTCTCGCCGCGCACGCACTTCGTGGGCTTCGCCAACTACATCGAGATCTTCCAGGACCCGCTGACACTCAGCTCGCTGGCGAAGACCGGGGTGTTCACCCTGGTCACGGTGCCGCTGTCGATCTTCGCCGGACTGCTGCTCGCGGTGATGCTGAATCAGCCGATCAAGGCGCGCGGGTTGTTCCGGGCATTGATCTACCTGCCGGCTGTGGTCCCGCCGGTGGGTGCGGCGCTGACGTTCCGGTTGATCTTCGACCGCGACGCTGGTGCGGCCAACGGCATCCTGAGCAGCTTCGGCGCCGATCCGATCACCTGGCTGGTCGATCCGAACGCCCGCTATGTGCTCTACGGCCTGGTGATGTGGGCTTGTGGCGGGGCGATGATCATCTCGCTGGCCGGGCTGCAGGACATTCCCCGTGAGTTGCAGGAAGCTGCTCAGGTGGACGGGGCGTCGTACTGGCAGTCCTTCACCAGGATCACCATCCCGCTGCTGTCGCCGGTGATCCTCTTCCAGGTGATCACCGGGGTGATCGGCTCGCTGCAGTCGTTCGCACCGCTGCTGTTGTCCTCGGGATCGCTCAGCGGTGCCGGGACGGTCCCACAGGGCAACTACATGTACATGATCCACGTGTTCGCTCAGTACTTCTCGGCGTCCCGCTTCGGCTACGCCTCGGCGATGCTGTGGATGCTGTTCGCGGTCATCCTGCTCGTGACGCTGGTGATCATCAAGGTGAGCGCCAAGACCGTCTTCTACACCGTCGAGCCGGAGGGGAAGCGATGACCAGGTCTTACCGCTATGCGCTCTACATCGTGCTGCTGGCCGTCGTACTGCTGATGCTCAGCCCGATCTACTGGCTGGTGCAGACCTCGCTGAAGTCACCGGCCGAGATGGCGTCGTTCCCACCCACCTGGTGGCCGTCCGCACCGCGGCTCGCGAACTACTCCGAGGCGGTCACCAGCGTCAACTTCGTCGGCGCCCTGCAGAACTCACTCACCATCGCCTTCATCACCACCACCCTGACCACGCTCAGCTCGGCCTGGGTCGGGTTCGGGTTCGCCCGGCTGACCGCGCCGGGGAAGAAGCAGCTGTTCGTCATCCTGCTGTCCACGATGATGCTGCCCGGCATCGTGACGCTGGTGCCGACGTACCTGATCTTCGCCAAGCTGCACATGGTCAACACCTACTGGCCGTGGGTGGCCTGGGGACTCGGCGGCAGTGCGTTCCTGATCTTCCTGTTCCGGCAGTTCTTCGCCGGTATCCCGAAGGAGATGGAGGAGGCCGCCATCATCGACGGCTGCGGGTACGTCGGGATCTTCTGGCGGATCTTCTTGCCGCAGTCATGGCCGGTCATCGCGGCCAGCGTGATCCTGTCCTTCACCGGGGCCTGGGGCGACTTCGTCGGGCCGGCCATGTTCCTCAGCCAGGACAGCACCACGCTGGCGGTGGCGATGGCGACCGGCTACGTCAACGATAAGGGCCTGCCGCTGAACAACCTGGTCGCGGCCGGAGCGGTCATGTACGTCCTGCCCGTGCTGGTGCTGTTCATGTTCATGCAACGCCGCTTCGTCAGCGGCTTCTCCACCTCCGGAATCAAGTGATCGTCAACCGACGCGAAGGAGTTCCGAAGTGACGAAACGATGCCGGGCCTTGTCACTGGGCGCCGTCGGCCTGATGCTCGCGACAGCGAGCCTTACCAGCGCCGGCACCGCCACAGCGCAAGGGGAATCGACCGCAGGTGTGGCTGCTCCGACAGCCAACGCCACCTGCACGCAACCCACCTCCCAACCTGCCCGGGGGATGCCGCTCGCGTGGCATGACGAGTTCAGCGGGCGGTCGCTCGACAACCGCCGGTGGAGCACGGTGATGGACTTCCCGGGTCGGGCGGGTGGTCACTACCACAACACGTCGTACGGAAGTTATGCCGTCGACGAGAACGTCGTACTCTCACGCGGCCGGCTGCGGCTCGTCGCCGACAACAAGCCCGTCGTCGGCACCGACCCGGCTGGGACCTACCAGTACACCGAGGGCTTCATCTCCTCGCACGACAAGTTCTTCCAGGCCTACGGCTACTGGGAGATCTGCGCGAAGTTCCCGGCCGGCAAGGGGTTGTGGCCCGCGTTCTGGCTGATCCCGCAGGACCGCAGCTGGCCGCCGGAGATCGACGTGGCGGAGTGGTTCGGCAGCATCGATGGCATGCACAGCGGCCTTGCCTCCGGGAACTGGCCGGACGTCCGCTGGGACAGCAACTGGTCCTACGGCCTGACGCCGACGACCGGCTGGCACAAGTACGGCGTGCTCTGGTCGCCCGGCCGCATCACCTTCTTCACCGACGGCGCTCCCACCTACACCATCACCGGCGACCAGGTCCCCACCAAGCCGATGTACATCGTCCTCAACAGCGGCACCTGGGCCAACCCCGACCGAGGCGGCCCACCCGACGCCACCACGCCCTTCCCCAACTCCTTCGACATCGACTACGTCCGCGTGTACCGCACGAAATAGCCCTGCGGACAACGCCTGATCCGGGTCGGAACACCCATATCTTCCCTGGCGACCGACAACGGGAAGGATGGTGTCAGACAAATATGTACTAGGATGCCGCCATGGCTGAGGTTCCGATCCGGATGTTGAACCAGGAGACGGCCCGGGTGCTGGCTCGGGTGAAGCACGGCGAGGAGATCGAGATTACCGAGCGTGGTGTGGTCGTCGCTCGCCTCGTCCCGGCGCGGCCGTCGCCGACAGCGCGCCTGCTCGCAACCGGAAGCTTTCGGCCGGCTCGGCTGACGAGGTCCTTCTCGCGCCCGAAGGGCGAGGTGCGGACCGACCATGAGGCGGGTGCGCTCCTGGAGCAGATGCGCGACGAGGAGCGCTACTGATGATCTATCTGGACACAGCGGCGTTGGTGAAGCTCGTCCGGCGGGAGATCGCGTCGGACGAGCTCGTCGACTGGCTCAACGAGCAGGTCGATCGGATCTTCGTCTCGTCTGCGCTGGTCGAGGTAGAGCTTCCTCGCGCTCTCCGACGGCTTGAGCCGGCTCTACTCACCGCTGCGCCTTCAGTCCTGGCGCAGGTTTCCGTGTACGACGTCGACGAGACGGTGCGGACCACCGCGGCCGCCTACCAGGATCCATGGATCCGATCTCTCGACGCGATCCACCTCGCTACCGCAGATGCCGTGCTGGGCGACGATCTCACGGCCTTCGTCACCTACGACCGCCGCCTGCTGGCCACCGCGAAGGCGATCGGCCTTCCTACCGCCAGCCCGGGACTGAACTAAGGCAGACCACCTCGCAGCCCGCGGCGCTTCGTTGCGTGGGGCAACGACCTCAGCGGGGTGATGGGGTCAGGGGGCCGGGGGCGTCGAAGAGGTCGCTGGGTTGGTATTGGTTGTGGGTTCCCTGGCGGATGAGGTCCAGGGTGGTGGGGTCGGTGTGGCGCTGGGTGGTCCCGTCGTCGACGGGGAACCAGGTGGCGCGGTCGACGTAGCACAGCGCGTAGGTGATGCGGACCGGGTAGGACTTGGTGCTGCCGTTCAGGGTCACGACGAACATGCGTTGGTCGCGGTCGTGGCAACCTTCCGCCCACTTGACCGGCGGCGGTCCGGCGGGCGCGGTGGTCAGGCGTTGGGCCAGCTTGGCGGCGGGGGCGCCGTTGAGGGTTGAGCCGGCGACCAGGGTGTTGTTCCAGTACTCGCAGATGCCTGCCGAGGTGATGCGGTCGCTCGGGTCGAGCCCGGTTCCGCGCTGGGCGGTGTCGGTGGGCGCGCAGCCGTAGTAGTCGGTGCCGGTGATCGGGCGGGCCGAGTCGAGGATGCGGCGGCGGAGGGCGTCGTCCTGGGTCAGCACGCTGATCTTCACGCCGGCGACGAGTCGCGTCTCCTCGGTCCATCCGGCGTCGTACTGCTTGGTGCCAGGGGCCTGGACGTCGTTGAACCACAGGTACTGCTGCCGGTGGTACGCCGGGAGTACGGCGGCCTCGCAGACATAGCTCGACTTGCCGAGCCAGCCGTTGAACCGCCCGATGACCGGCTTGCTCGCGGACGAGTCCGAGGGCAACATCCCCGTACACGGTGCCGGGCCGGAGACGTACTGCGTCCAGTCCTGCGGGACCTGGACCTGGACCGTCCGGTACGACTCCCAGCGCCAACCGGCGTCGGGTGCGACTGGACGCGCGACCTCGGGGTCGGTGCGAAGTTCACTGGTGATCGAGTGGGTCGCGGTGATCGCGGTCGCGACCACGGCACACGCCAGTACGGCGGCACCGATCGTGCGACCGGTCCGGCGACGCCGGAGACGGTGGTGGACCGCGGCCAGCAGGTCCTCGTCCGACGGCGCCTCCGTCGCGTGCTTCGACAAGCTCGTCACGATCAGCTTCTCGTGGGCGTCCATCAGCGGTTGACCTCCTCCTCGGTGGAGAGCTCGGTGGTGAGCGTGGTGCGCAGGCTGGCCAGCGCACGGTGGATCTGCGACCGGACGGTCGCCGGGCTGCACTCGAGGATCTTGGCGATCTCGGCATCGGGCAGGTCCTCGTAGTACCGCAGTACGACGGCCGCCCGCTGCTTGGCCGGCAACGTCGCGCACAACGCCCAGACCGCGTCCTGCTCTGCCTGAGCGACGGCATGATCCGGGCTCGGCGAGTGCACGAACGGATCCGATGTCGGACTCTCACGGCGGAAGAACCGCCGCCAGCGCGAGATGTCCGCGTTGACGATCGACCGCCGTACGTAGGACTCGGGATCGCCGTCCCGGCAGATCCGCGCCCAGCGCGAGTACGCCGCCACCAAGGCGTCCTGCACGGCCTCCTCGGCGCGGCTGTGATCCCGCGTGATCAGGTACGCGAACCGCAGCAACGCGGAGCCACGCTGCCCCACCCACGCATCGAACTCCGGACCCTCCATCGCACCTCCCACTCCTAACCACGCCATGGGAGGGCCGAACGTTGCAGGGCTAGTCGGGGTCCGCGATCGTGGGAGTCGGGAGGGCCAGCTTCTCGTCAGGCTTGGCGCGGAGTACGCCGTCGACGTACGAGCGGGCGGCCTCCATCGTCTCGACCTCGTGCCCGGCCTGTTCGGACAGGAACCAGCGGTGCTCGAGGACCTCGTGGAAGACCTCGGCCGGCTCCAGTTTGCGCTTCAGGTCGCGCGGCACCGCCCGGACCACCGGCTCGAACACCTCGGTCAGCCACTGGTGCGCGACGATCTCCTCGTCCTCGTTCTGCTGGTCGGTGGAGGCGGCGTACGAGTCGAGGTCGTTCAGCAGCCGGCGGGCCTGGTTCTCCTCGACGTCCAGCCCGGTCAGCCGGAGCAGCCGGCGCGAGTGGTGCCCGGCGTCCACGACCTTCGGCTGGATCCGGACCTGGCTGCCGTCCCAGTCGGTGATGATGTCGATCTCGGCGACGTCGAACCCGAGCTCGTTCAGCCGCCGGATCCGCGAGTCCAGTCGATGCATCTCGTCGGTCGCGAACTCCTCCGGCGCGGTCAGCTCGGCCCAGAGCGCCTCGTACCGGTCGTTGATCGACTGCACCGTCTCCTGCGGATCGATGTCCGGGTCGAGCAGCCCGCCCTCCTGCAGGTCGAGCAGTTCCCCGAACAGGTTGATCTCCGCGGTGTAGAGGTCGTGCGCTCGCTGCCCGTCGGAGATGTCCTGATGCAGTTCACCGGTCTCGGCGTCCACCAGGTACGCCGCGAACGCGCCGGCGTCACGGCGGAACAACGTGTTCGACAGCGAGCAGTCACCCCAGAAGAAGCCGAGCAGGTGCAGCCGCACGATCAGCGCGACCAGTGCGTCGATCAGCCGGTTCACCGTGTCCGGGCGCAGCGTGCTGGAGAACAGTGCGCGGTAGGGGAGGGAGAACTGCAGGTGCCGGGTGATCAGGATCGAGTCGATCGGCTCGCCGTTGCGGTCGAGGCGGTCGGTGATCACGCCGACGGGTTCGACCGAGGGCGATTCCAGCCGTTCCAGGTCGCGCAGGAGCCGGTACTCGTGCAGCGCGAGGTGCTCGAGGACCTCCTTGATCGCGTAGACGGTGCCGTTGACCCGGACGAACCGGACCACGTGCCGCGAGATACCGCGCGGCAGCGCGACCAGTTGGTCCTCGGGCCAGTCCTCCAGCGGGACATCCCACGGAAGCGACAGCAGACCGGTGTCCGGGCGGGTGGCGACGAATCGGGGCACGGCCCCCAGTCTGTCAGGATTTCCGCCACAACCTGAGGTCTCAGGCAGCGGGTCCAGCCCGCGAAACGATAACGCAAGTGGTTGCAAGAACTTGCGCTATTGGGCGTAGGATTTGCGTCATGACGCGACGACTTGCGGAAGTGGCCAAGAAGGTCGGGGTCAGCGAGGCCACCGTGAGCCGGGTCCTGAACGGGAAGCCCGGGGTGTCCGAGGCGACCCGTGAGGCCGTGCTCACCGCGCTCGACGTTCTGGGGTACGAGCGGCCCACGCAGTTGCGCGGTGATCGCGCGCAGGCTGGTCGGGCTGGTCCTGCCCGAGTTGCAGAATCCGATCTTCCCGGCGTTCGCCGAGGTCGTCGGCGGCGCGCTCGCGCAGCAGGGCTTCACCTCACTGCTCTGCACCCGGACGGTCGGCGGCGTGTCGGAGGCGGACTACGTCGACCTGCTCCTGCAGCAGCAGGTGTCCGGCGTGGTGTTCGCCGGCGGGTTCTACGCGCAGGCCGACGCGCCGCACCAGCACTACGAGCTGATCCAGGAGCGCAAGCTGCCGACCGTGCTGGTCAACGCGGCGGTCGACCACCTCGGCTTCCCGCAGGTGTCGTCGGACGACTACGTCGCCGCGGAGATGGCGATCGGGCACCTGCGTGCCCTCGGTCACCGGCGGATCGGCATGGTCCTCGGCCCGCGTGACCACATCCCCTCGCGGCGCAAGCTGGACGCCTTCATCGCCTCGGACGAGGCGGATCTCGACCTGGTCGAGCACACGATGTTCTCGCTCGAGGGCGGGCACGCGGCCGCGACCCGCCTGGTCAACAACGGTGTCACCGGGATCGTCTGCGCCAGCGACATCCTTGCCCTCGGCGCCATTCGCGCGGTCCGCCGGGCCGGCCTCAGCGTGCCCGGCGAGGTCTCGGTGATCGGGTACGACGACTCCGCGATGATGAACTGCACCGACCCGCCGCTGACCACCGTCCGCCAGCCCATCGACGCGATGGGCCGCGCCGCCGTGGACATGCTCGTCGCCCTGATCGAACGCGCCGCCGTCCCCGCCGACGAACTCCTCTTCGAACCCGAACTGGTGGTCCGAGCCTCCACCGCCCGAGCCAGAATCTGACCCCACCCGCCCTCACCACATCTGCAGCCGCTGACCCCTGTTGGTCGGCGGCTGCTGTTGTCTGCCCCTGAAAAACTTGCGCGCGGGCCACCTTCCCATCATGAGTCACGATTTTGCAATCTTCGATCGAACTATTGCGCAGATTCAATCGAGTTGCCTACGGTGTGCGCCAGAAGTCCGAGGGAGAGGGTGGATCGATGAGGACAACGCGCCGCGGGCTCGGCCTGCTGCTGGTGATGGGACTGGGGCTGGTGGCCGCGTCCTGCGGATCGGCCGACGAGGAACCGAACGCCCAGGGATCAGCGGGTGCCGACGGCCCGGTGACGATCACGGTCGGCTGTCAGCCGCCGAAGAGCAATCCGAAGGAACGGACCGGCTGGGACGCGGATGTCGCCGAGTTCCAGAAACTGCACCCGAACATCACCATCCAGAGCAAGGATGCGTTCCCCTGCATCAACCCCGACACCTTCCAGGCGAAGCTGGCCGGCGGTACCCAGGAGGACGTCTTCTACGTCTACTACACCGACGTGCAGAAGATCATCAAAGCCCGGCAAGCCGCCGACATCAGCGAGTACGTCGGCAACGTCAAGGCAGCCGCCGACGTGCGCTCCGACGTGATGAGCGTGTTCAAGGACGGCGACAAGACCTACGGCCTGCCGCGCAACAACTACAACATGGGCCTGGTCTACAACCGCAAGCTGTTCACCCAGGCCGGGCTCGACCCGGACGCCCCGCCGAAGACCTGGTCCGACGTGCAGGCGGCGGCCAAGAAGATCGCCGGGCTCGGTGCCGGGTACGTCGGCTTCGGTGAGTACTCCGCCGGCAACACCGGCGGCTGGCACTTCGCCGCGAGTCTGTACGCCCGCGGCGGCTCGATGGTGAGCGACGACGGCAAGACCGCCGCGTTCAACAACGCCGAGGGCAAGGCGGTGCTGGAGAACCTCAAGCAGATGCGCTGGAACGACAACTCGATGGGCAGCAAGCAGCTCCTCCAGTGGGAGGACCTGATGCGGATGATGGGTGCCGGCAAGCTCGGCATGATGATCGGCGCACCGGACGTCGTGCAGTCGGTGAACAACGACTTCCAGGGCAAGTTCGAGGACTACGGCGTCACCGCCGTACCGGAGTCCGAGGGCAAGGCGTCGCTGAGTGGTGGCGACGGCTACATGTTCAACCCGAAGGCGACGCCGGAGAAGATCAAGGCCGGGCTGCTCTGGCTGGAGTTCCACGAACTCACGCCGGGCAAGGGCCAGTTCAACTACGCCAGGTCCAAGGAGCAGGGCCGCCCGGTCGGCCTGCCGATCCCGGACCTGTACGGCGACTCCGCGCCGGGCAAGGAGATCATTGCCCTCCGCAAGCAGTACGCGACCGTCCCGGTCGACCACTTCGCGCCGTACGTCGCCGCGCAGTCGAACATCACCAACAAGCTCGAACCGCCGAAGGCGCAGGAGCTGTACGCCGTCCTGGACGTCGCGATGTCCGCCGTGCTCACCCGCCAGGACGCCGACATCGACAAACTGCTCTCGGACGCGGAGAGCAAGGCCAACAAGATCCTGGCCAAGAACACCTGATGGCAGTGACCGAACAGCAGGTTCGCCGTCCCCGGTTGATGGGGGCGGCGGACCCGCGACCTGAGGACGACCGCCGGGGCGCACTCCGGCGGGCGGTGGGGCGGAACCTGACGGCGTACGGGTTCCTGTGCGGGGCACTGATCTGTTTCGCCTTGTTCTCCTGGTATCCGATGGTGCGCGAGGTGATCCTCAGCTTCCAGGAGAACAACTTCGTCGACCCGCCGCGCTGGGTCGGGTTCGACAACTTCCGCAGCGTCATCGAGGACCCGGCGTTCCGCTCGGCCTGGATCAACACCGCCGTCTTCAGCGGCCTGGCCCTCGTGATCGGGTACGCCGTCCCGTTCGTGCTGGCCGTCGTACTCAACGAACTCAAGCACGCCAGGGCCTACCTGCGGTTCGTCGTCTACCTCCCGGTGATGCTCCCACCGGCTGTCGCCGTGCTGCTGTTCAAGTGGTTCTACGACCCCGGCGCCGGCCTGTTCAACCAGGTGCTCGACGTGTTCCACCTGCCGCCGCTGAGCTGGCTCGACTCGACCAGTACGGCGCTCGTCAGCCTGGTGCTCGTGTCGACCTGGATGAACCTCGGCACCGGCACGCTGATCTACCTGGCCGCGCTGCAGAGCATCCCCGGCGACCTCTACGAATCGGCCGAGCTCGATGGTGCGGGTCTGCTGAAAAGGGTCTGGCACGTGACGATCCCGCAGACCAAGCTGATCCTGCTGGTGATGTTGCTGCTGCAGATCGTCGCGACCATGCAGGTGTTCATCGAGCCGTACCTACTGACCGGCGGCGGCCCGGAGAACGCGACCGTCACGGTCGCCTACCTGATGTACCAGTACGCCTTCAACTTCGGCGACTTCGGCGGCGGCGGCGCACTCGGCCTGATGCTGATGGTCGTCCTGATGGTGTTCTCCGCGATCTACCTGCGCGTGTCCCGCGAGGAGGCCCGATGAGGACTCTCGTCTCACCACTGTCGCTGCGGACCACGCGCGGCCGCCTGATCTACTGGGCGACCCTGGTCATCGTCGTCGTCGGTTTCACCGGCGCGTTCGTGTTCCCGCTGTACTGGATGGTGACCGGAGCGCTGAAGTCACCGGACGAGCTGGCCCAGATCCCGCCGAGCTTCTTCCCGAAGAGCTTCGACTTCGGCGTCTACGCCGACGCGTGGGAGCAACTGCAACTCGGCGTCTTCCTGCGGAACACGGTCCTGTACGCCGGTGGCGCCTGGCTGTTCACCCTCGCCGTCGACGTGACCGCGGCGTACGCGTTGTCGAAGCTCCGGCCGTTCTTCGGCAAGGTCGTCCTGGCCGCGATGCTGGCGACCCTGATGATCCCGCCGATGGTCCTGCTGCTGCCGACGTACCTCACCGTCAAGGATCTGCCGATCCTGCATCTCGACCTGCTGAACACGCCCTGGGCGATCTGGTTGCCGGCGGCAGCGAACGGGTTCTTCGTCTTCCTGCTGAAGCGGTTCTTCGACTCGATCCCGCGCGAGCTGCTGGAGGCCGCCGAGATCGACGGCGCGTCGACCGGCCGGATCCTGTGGTCGATCGTGCTGCCGGTGTCGCGGCCGATCCTCGGGGTGGTGTCGATCCTGTCCGTGGTGACGGTGTGGAAGGACTTCGTCTGGCCGCTGCTGGTGCTGCCGGAGACGGACAAGATGTCGATCAGTGTCGGCATCGCGTCGTTGTCCGCGCAGATGCCGCAGAACGTGCTGATCGCGTCGCTGGTGATCGCCAGCCTGCCGACGATTCTCGTGTTCTTCGTGTTCCAAAGAAGCATCATGGCGGGTCTGACGGCTGGAAGCCTCAAAGGATGAGAACAACCCCCACCCTCGCTTCGCTCGGGGTGGGGGTGGAGAGAAGGCGGGTCTCACCGCCGGAAGTCTCAACGGTTAAGGAGATTCGATGGCGGACGAATGGTGGCGCGGAGCTGCGATCTACCAGGTGTACCTGCGGAGTTTCGCCGATGGCAACGGCGACGGGATCGGTGATCTGGAAGGGCTCCGGCAACGCCTGCCGTACCTGGCCGAGCTCGGCATCGACGCGATCTGGCTGAACCCCTGGTACCCGTCGCCGATGGCCGACGGCGGGTACGACGTCGCCGACTACCGAGCGATCGACCCGGCGTTCGGGACCCTGCAGGAGGCCGAGGCGTACATCGCGGAGGCGCACGCGCTGAACATCCGAACCATCATCGACATCGTCCCTAACCACGGCTCCGACCAGCAGGACTGGTTCGTCCAGGCCCTCGCGGCCGGCCCCGGCTCGCCTGAGCGCGAGCGGTTCATCTTCCAGCCCGGACGAGGGGAACAGCCGCCCAACGACTGGCAGTCGATCTTCAACGGCCCGGCCTGGACCCAGGTCGAGGACGGTGAGTGGTACCTGCACCTGTTCGCCCCCGAGCAGCCCGACTTCAACTGGCGCAACCCCGAGGTGGTCGAGGAGTTCCACGACATCCTCAGGTTCTGGCTGGACCGTGGCGTCGACGGGATCCGGATCGACAGTGCCGCCGTACTGTTCAAGGACCTGGACAGTGTCGAGGAGTCGTACACCGATCACGACGAGGTGCACGAGATCTACCGCGGCTGGCGCCGGATCACCGACGAGTACGACGGCCGGTTCCTGGTCGGCGAGATGTGGATGCCGGACCAGGAGCGGTTCGCCCTCTACCTGCGGCCGGACGAGATGCAGACCGCGTTCAACTTCGACTTCCTGTCCCGGCCGTGGCAGGCGGACGAGCTCAAAGCGTCGATCGACCTCACCCTGACCACCCACGTTCCGATCGGGGCGCCGCCGACCTGGGTGCTGTCCAACCACGACGTCACCCGGCCGGTGACGAAGTACGGCCGCCCGGACACGTCGTTCTCGCACCAGGACCGCAAGCACGGCATGCAGACCGACCTCGTCCTCGGCGAGCGCCGGGCCCGCGCGGCCGCCCTGCTCGCGATGGCGCTGCCTGGCGGACTGTACGTCTACCAGGGCGAGGAACTCGGTCTGCCGGAAGTCGAGGATCTCCCGGATCACCTGCTCCAGGACCCGATCTTCGCCCGCTCCGGCGGCACCGACCGCGGCCGTGATGGTTGCCGAGTGCCCCTTCCCTGGTCCGGCAAGGAGCCGCCGTTCGGCTTCGGCGCCGGTACGCCGTGGCTGCCGCAACCAGCCGACTGGAAGAACCTCACCGCCGAGTCCCAGTACGACGACCAGAGCTCGATGCTCACCCTCTACCGTGACGGCCTGAGGATCCGCCGTACCCACCTCGGCGACGGCACCCTCACCTGGCTCGACACGCCACCCGGCGTCCTCGCCTTCAGCCGCGAGAGCCTGATCTGCATCACCAATCTGACCCCGGAGCCGATCGAGCTTCCGCCGTACGACGAACTGCTACTGGCCAGCAGCCCGTTGGACGACGGGTTGCTGGCCAGCGACAGTACGGCCTGGATCAGGTGAGCGGGCGGAAGCGGCGCAGCCTGAGGCTGTTGGTGACCACGAAGACCGAGCTGAAGGCCATCGCGGCGCCGGCCAGCATCGGGTTGAGCAGGCCGGCCGCGGCCAGCGGGATAGCGGCCACGTTGTAGGCGAAGGCCCAGAACAGGTTGCCCTTGATGGTGCGCAGCGTGCTGCGGGAGAGGCGGATGGCGTCCGCCGCCGCGCGCAGGTCGCCGCGCACCAAGGTCAGGTCGCTGGCCTCGATCGCGACGTCGGTCCCGGTGCCCATGCTCAGGCCGAGGTCGGCCTGGGCCAGGGCAGCCGCGTCGTTGACGCCGTCGCCGACCATCGCGACCACGCGGCCCTCGCCCTGCAGCTTCTTCACCGCATCGACCTTGCCGGCCGGCAGGACCTCGGCGATCACCTCGTCGATGCCGACCTCGGCCGCCACCTTCGACGCCACCGCTTCGTTGTCGCCGGTCAGCAGCACCGGCCGCAGTCCCAGCGCCTTCAACTGACCGATCGCCTCTGAAGACGTCGCCTTCACCGTGTCCGCGACGACCAGCACCGCCCGGGCCTGACCATCCCAGCCGACTGCGACCGCCGTACTGCCCTCGGCCTCGGCGTGCTCCTTCGCGTGTGCCAGGTCGTCCGGCAGGTACTGGCTCCACTCCTCCAGCAGCCGGGTCCGTCCGACCAGTACGGCGTGCCCGTCGACGATGCCCTGGACGCCGAGCCCCTCGACGTTCCCGAAGTCCTCGACCTCGGGCAGCTGACCGAGCTCGGCCATGGCGCCGCGGGCAACGGCCTGAGCGATCGGGTGCTCGCTGGAGTGCTCCAGCGCCCCGGCCAGCCGCAGTACCTCTGCCCGGTCTTCCGACGGAGCCAGCAGTACGTCGACCAACTCCATCCGGCCGGTGGTCACGGTGCCCGTCTTGTCCAGCACGACGGTGTCGATCCGGCGGGTGGACTCGAGCACCTCCGGGCCCTTGATCAGGATGCCCAGCTGCGCGCCCCGGCCGGTGCCGACCATCAACGCGGTCGGCGTGGCCAGCCCGAGGGCACACGGGCAGGCGATGATCAGTACGGCGACCGCCGCGGTGAACGCGATCTCCACCGGCGAACCGTTGCCGAGCCAGAACCCGAGCGTCGCCAGCGCCAGCCCGATCACGATCGGCACGAAGATCCCGGACACCTTGTCGGCCAGCCGCTGGACCGCGGCCTTGCCGTTCTGCGCGTCCTCGACCAGCCGGGCCATCTGCGCCAGCTGGGTGTCCGACCCGACCCGGGTCGCCCGGACCACGAGCCGGCCGCCGGCGTTCACGGTCGCTCCCACGACCGCGTCGCCCTCGCCGACCTCGACCGGCACGGACTCGCCGGTCAGCATCGACGCGTCGACCGCGCTGCTGCCGGTGACGATCACACCGTCGGTGGCGACCTTCTCGCCAGGCCGTACGACGAACTGGTCGCCGACGACGAGCTGGTCGGCCGGAATGCGCACCTCGGAACCGTTCCGCAGTACGGCGACATCCTTCGCGCCCAGCTCCAGCAGGGCCCGCAGGGCGGCACCCGACCGGCGCTTGGCCCGGGCCTCGAAGTACCGGCCGGCCAGGATGAACGTGGTGACGCCGGCCGCGACCTCGAGGTAGATCTCCTCGGCCCCGCTGCCCCGGGACGGGATCAGCGTGAACGGCATCTTCATCCCCGGCTCACCCGCACCGCCGATGAACAGCGCGTACAGCGACCACAGGAACGCGCTCACCACGCCCAGCGAGATCAGCGTGTCCATCGTGGCCGCGCCGTGCCGCAGGTTCGTCCAGGCGGCCTTGTGGAACGGCCAGGCCGCCCACGTCACCACCGGGAAGGCCAGCGTCAGCGACGCCCACTGCCAGAAGTCGAACTGCAGTGCCGGGATCATCCCGAACGCGATCACCGGCACCGCCAGCGCGATGCTGACGAACAGGCGGTCCCGCAGCGGCTTCAACTCGTCCGGCGCCTCGTCCGAAGAGTTGCCGTCGGCAACGGCCGGGGCGGGCAGCGCCGCGGTGTAGCCGGTCTTCTCGACGGTGGCGACCAGGTCGTCGGTGCTGATGCCGTCCGCGTACGTCACCTTCGCCTTCTCGGTGGCGTAGTTGACGGTCGCGGTGACGCCGTCCATCCGGTTCAGCTTCTTCTCCACCCGGGCCGCGCACGAGGCGCACGTCATGCCACCGATGATGAGTTCGACGGACTGACCGGGTTCTGTGGTGGTCATTGCTGTGTGCCTCCTCTCTCAGTGGCCGTGCGGAGTGGTCTCATGGCCCGGCGTCGTCGCCGGAGCGTGAGGCTTCGGGAGCTGCTTGGGCGGGACGATCGCGGTCCCGTCGGCGCCCACCTTCACGGTGAACTCGGCGGTGTGGACCGCACCCGCGTGCTGGAAGTCCAGGAACAGGCTGTACGTCCCGGCGGTCGGGAAGGTGGTGGCGAACTTGATCTCCGGTCCGCCCTTCATCCCTGCCGTCGCGTCCTGTCCGGGGTGGGTGTGCAGGTAGGCCAGGTCGCCGCTGCGCAGTGACACCAGGTGCCCGAAGGCGCCCAGGTACGGCTGCAGGTCGGAGACCGGCTTGCCGCCCCGGCTGATCGTGAAGGTCAGCTCGGACTCCTTGCCGGCGACCGGAGTGCCCGCCAGCGTGACGTCGTACCCGTCGAAGCTGTAGATACTGGCCGGCTCGCTCAGCGGGACCGGGATGTAGAGGCCGGAGACGTTGACGTCCGTGCCGAGGGTCAGCGTCCGGTCGAGACCGGCCGGCTGGAAGTCGGCGAACAGTCGCCACGTGCCACCGGCGGTGAACGTGAACGGAATGCTCCAGGTGCCACTCGCGTCCCGGGTCGGGTGAACGTGGTGGAAGCCGGACAGGTCACGCCGGACGACGATCAGGTGCAGTTCCTTCTCGTGCGTCTCGGTGAATTCCTTGACCGGTTTGCCGTCCGGGCCCTGGATGGTGAAGCGCAGCTCGGTCTTGCTGCCGGGCCGGTGGAACGTCGTGGCGGGGGTCAGGGTGTACCCGGCTTCGGAGACCGCGAGCCCGGGCAGTTGCCCGCCCGACTCGCTGTGCCCCTCCCCGTGTCCTGCTGCTGATTCCTCCATACCGCCCATCTCCTCTCCGTGAGCAGGGGCAGTGGTGGTGTCGGCCGCCGCGATCGGGTCGACCGCGGTGCCGATCGCGAACGCCGCCCCGAAGGCGAGCGCGAGCGCACCGGCGAACGCGCCGAGCCGGAGCGCGACGGCCCGGCTCACGACGCCGCCAGTTCGTAACCCGCCTCGTCGACGGCCTCGCGGACGGCGGCCTCGTCGAGAGCGGACTCACTCGTCACGTGCACCGCGGAGGTGCCGCCCGCGACGAGGTCGATGCTGATGTCCTTGACCCCGATCAGCTTGCTGATCTCCTCGGTGACCGCGGCGGTGCAGTGCCCGCAGGTCATGCCGGCGACGGAGTAGGTCGTGGTGGTCATAGCGGTTCTCCTTGCTCGTGTTTTCTCGGTGGTACGACGGTCAGCTGCGCACCAGGCGGGCGATCGCGTCGGAGGCCTCGCGGACCTTCTCCTCGGCCTCCGGACCGCCCTTCTGCGCGGCCTCGACCACGCAGTGCGCCAGGTGCTCGTCCAGCAATTCCAGCGAGAACGACTGCAGTGCCTTCGTCGCTGCCGACACCTGGGTGAGGATGTCGATGCAGTACTTGTCCTCCTCGACCATCCGCTGCAGGCCACGGATCTGGCCCTCGATCCGCCGCAGCCGCTTCAGGTGGCTGCTCTTCTCGGCGGTGTAACCGTGCACAGGGGCCGGTGTGTCCGTGCCGTCGGTGGTCATATCAGGCTCCTTCTGTTTCCCGCATCTACCCCTCGGGGGTATGTCGACAGGGATGAAGTTACCCCCTTGGGGTATGGAACGCAAGTCCTGCGCCAATACCTGTAGGGGGTATTTTTCAAACGCCTGTGCCAACAAACCTGCCAAGCTGTGCGTCTACTGGCGCGACAAGGGGGTTACATGCCGGAACTGGCGATCAGTACGCGCGGTCTGCGCAAGACCTACCGGACCCGGTGGGGCCGGAAGGTGGTGGCCGTTCAGGGCCTCGATCTGGACGTGCCGGTCGGGGGAGTGCACGGGTTCCTCGGGCCGAACGGGTCCGGGAAGACCACCTCGATCCGGATGCTGCTCGGGCTGATCCGGGCCGACGCCGGATCGATGACGGTGTTCGGCCGGCCGGTGCCGGCCCAGCTGCCGGACGTGGTCGGCCGGGTCGGCGCGATCGTCGAGTCGCCGAAGTTCTTCCCGGCCTTCAGCGGCCGGAAGAACCTGGAGCTGCTCGCGGAGGCGATCGGCGCACCCCGGCAGCGGGTCGGTGAGGTGCTCGAGCGGACCTCGCTCGGCGACCGCGGCAAGGACCGGTTCAAGACGTACTCACTCGGCATGAAGCAGCGGCTGGCGATCGCCGCGACACTGCTGAAGGAACCCGACCTGCTGATCTTCGACGAGCCGACCAACGGCCTCGACCCGGCCGGGATCCGGGAGATCCGCGAGACCATGCGCGGCCTCGGCGAGCAGGGCAGGACGGTCCTGGTCAGCTCCCACATCCTGGCCGAGGTCGAGCAGGTCGCCGACACCGTCTCGATCATCGGCCACGGCCGCCTGCTCGCCTCCGGCACGGTCGCCGAGGTGATCGGCGGCAGTACGGCGGCAACCGTGAAGCTCGCGGTGGACGACCATGACGCCGCGACCCGGGTGCTGACCGCGGCCGGCCTGACAGTGCGGGCCGACGGCAACTACCTCCTCGTCGACGGCGCCGAGCATCCGGCGGACGTGACCCGCCGACTCGCCCATCAGGAGCTGTACGTGTCCGAGCTGGTGCCGGTCCGCGCCGACCTCGAGTCGGTCTTCCTCGACCTCACCGCCGACGAGGGGTTGTGATGATCCGTCTCACCGGAGTCGAGCTCCGCCGGCTGACCGCCCGGCGCCTGACCGTCATCGGCGTACTCGGGGTGCTGGTGATCAGCGCGCTGCTGTTGCTCGCCACCTGGATCGATGCCAGGCCGCAGTCCGAGGCGGAACAGCGGGTGTCCCAGCAGCAGTTCGAGGTGGCGCACGAGTACTGGGTCGAGCACGCCGACGAGGATCGGGCCAGGTGTGTGGAGGACTGGCCGAAGCAGCCGGATCCGAAACCCCCGCTGGAGGAGCTCTGCAACTATCCGGAGCCGACCATCGACGAGTTCGGCAAGCCGCCGACGGTGTTCACCGAGACGATGCCGGGGTTGCTGGTCGGATCGTCGTACCTGCTGGTCTTCGCCGCGTTCCTGATCGGGGCCAGTTTCGTCGGAGCCGAGTTCAGTACCGGTGCCATCGGCAACTGGCTGACCTTCGAACCACGGCGGCTGCGGGTCTACGCCAGCAAGCTGCTGGCTGCCGCGATCGGCTTCGCTGCGGTGGCGATCGCCGTCCTGACGTTCCTCACGCTCGGGACCTATCTGATCGTGGCTCGGCTCGGCGACACGTCCGGTACGACGGGGAAGGTCTGGGGCGATCTCGTCGCGATGGGCGGCCGGGCCGTCCTGCTGATCGCGATGGGTGCCGCACTCGGTGGGGTGGTCGGGCTGCTGCTCCGGCACACGGCAGCCGCGATCGGTGTGGCGATGGGCTACCTGGTCCTGATCGAGGGTGTCTTCGCCGGATTCCTGAACACGGCCCAGCCCTGGCTGGTGAAGCTGAACTTCGACGCGTTCGTCCGGCACGACACGACGTACTACGTCAACGAATGCTCGTCCGGTGAAGGCGGCAGCTACGCCTGCAACAGCATCGAGAAGACGCTGTCGTTCGAGCACGGCGCCTGGTACCTCGGCATCCTGGCCGTCGTCCTGATCCTGCTCGGCGGAGCCGTCTTCTACCGCCGGGACGTCAACTCCTAGCCCGGCGGAGACGGCCGAACAGCACGAGTCCGAGCGTGATGACCGCGGCGACGGCGGCCAGCGCGAGGCCGCGCCGCAGGCCCGGCGGCGTGTAGGTGCAGTCGACCCGGTCGGCGGAATCGGGCAGCTGTACGGCGATCAGGCCGCCGTAATCGCGAGGAGTCTGGGCCTTCCCGCCGTCGACCGAGCACTTCCAGCCGGACAGCCTTGGTACGGAGACCACGGCGTACCCGGTGCTGCCCGGACGCAGCATCGCGCTGATCGAATGACCGTCGGCCTCGACATCGGTTGCCCCGCTCAACCGCAGGTCGCGGACCGCCTTGCCCAGGCGCAGCTCGTCCAGACAGCCGATCGCTCCGGTCGCGGTGATCCCCGAGGCACGGCCGGTGAACCGGATCTCGGCCGACACCACGCCGGACGCCGGGACGGTGCCCAGGCGGACCATCTCGCTGCTCGTGTTGATTCCCGGCCGGCGGGTCGCGGACAGTTCGCGCCACTGGGTGCTGTCGGTCAGTCGCGCCGCGCCGGAGACCCGCGGCTGGTGCAGATAGGCCGTCGTACCAGGTGTGCATCGCCCGACCAGCTTCACGTCTCCGCCGGTGATCGACTTGCTGCCCTTGTACTCGGGGACCTCGTACACCTGGGTGCCGAGCAGCCGTTCCTGCGCGACGAAGGCGTTCGACTCGGCCGTCATCCCGAGTCGTCGCCGGACCGTCACCAGCGGCGGCACCGGCGAGCGGGTGATCGTCTCCTTGCCTCCGGCTTCGAGGTGCAGGCGGGCGCCGATCGAGAAGATCGCGTCGATCACCGGATGCTCGAGATCGAGGGACGCGCGGCCGTACCCGTTCCAGCCGAAGCCCAGCTTGGTCAGCGTCTGGTTCAGCGAGTACGGCAGCAGGCTGCTGTACATCCCAGGCCCTTGCCCACCCAGCAGCATCGGATCGTTCGGCGTCACCGACGTCCCCGGATCTGCGCGGTACTTCGGCCAGTCGCCGGCTCCCGCGATCGCCTCGGCCCGCTCGGTCTGGTCCTGGTTCCACGGCGGCACCATCGAGCTGAGGACCTTCGACCGCTGCTCGTCTGTCACCACTGCGGTCCACGTCGTCTCCACGGCGACGACAGCCATCACGATGCCGAAGGCCACGGCGACCGGCCACTTCAGTCGTCGCGATCCGGCCGAACGTCGTACCGCCCAGATGGCGCCCAGTGCAACGACCGTGACGGCGCCGGAGGCGATCAGCACGGTCATCGTGTGCTCGGTCAGTAGCGGGCTGCCGTCGGACAGGACGGCGATCACCGCGACCAGAGCCGCGCCGCCGAGCAGCGCCAGCGGCCCGGGCAGGCCCTGCGCGACCGACACCCAGGCCACGACGACGATCACGCCGCACAGGACGAAGGCCTCGCGGTACTGGCTCCCGTTCGGGGTGTCGAAGCCGTGCCAGATCTCCTGGGTCGGCGTCCACAGGAACGACAGCGCGAGCGCGGCGGTCGTCACGGTCCAGACCGCCTTGGTCCGGATCGCTACGTTCCGGTTGAACGGCAGCGTGAGCGCGAGCAGCAGCGCGACCGTCCCGATGTACAGGCTGGCCGTGCGGCCGACGCCCTCGGTCAGCGGGAGCAGGCGGGACAGGAAGATGTCGACCGGCGCCGGGATGAAGATGCCCGCCGGCGACGGCGTCGCGAGCTCGTTGGCGTTCAGGACCGGCAGCAGGACCGGGGCGGACAGGGCCATCCCGAGCACGAACGAGATGCCATGGCGCAGTACGGCGCGCAGCCGCAGCATCCAGGGCAGATCGCTGGTCAGCACCCTCGCGATCAGATAGAGCCCGGCCGCGATCGTTGCCATGTAGGCCGTGTAGAAATTGGACACCCAGAAGACGGCGACCACCAGCACGCTGAGCAGGCGGTTGGTCCTTCGCAGTGACCATTCGGCCACCAGGAAGAACATCGGCAGCGCGATCAGACCGTCCAGCCACATCGGTACATAGGCACCGTCGTCGATGGCCCAACCGCAGACGCCGTAAGAAGCACCGAGAATTGCTGCAACCCAACGGGGTCCTGGAGACATCTTGAGTAGTAGGACCGCCATCGCGGCGGCCGCCAGGCTCAGCTTGAGGACGGTGATGACGTAGACGGCCAGGTCGATCTGGTCGCGGGGGAAGAGCCCCACCAGCAGGGACAATGGACTGCCGAGGTCGACGCCGTAGTCGGCCAGGAACCCGACGCCGAACGCGCTCTGCCAGTTGAACAGCAGGTCACCCTGAGCGCGACCGTGCAGGACGTCCCACAGGTGGGCGAAGAAAGGGATGTACTGGGTACCGAGATCGTTGGTACTGCGGGACAGTGAACCGAAAGGAAAGGTACCGCGGATGATTCCGGAGGCGGCGAACACCGCCGCCACGAGTACACCGGCGACGAGCGCGGGCAACAGTGCCGAGCGCTTCGCGGCCGGTTGCCGTACGTCTGCCTCACCGGTCGCCGGCGCCGCCGCGACGACCGTCGCCGGCGGGTCCTGTACCGCTCCGTCCACCACTGGCCGCCCCTCTGCTCATTCTCCCAGCATGCCCGCTCGATCGAGCGCCAAGGTAGCGCGTAGTTCCGGTCTGGACAAGAATCGGTCCCGTGCGGGGAGGTGGGACGGATGATGCGGCTGAGTCTGGTGGTGCCGTGCTACAACGAGGTCGACGTGATCGACCGGTTCCATGAAGAGGTCAGCCAGGAACTCGCCGCGACCGGCCGGCCGTACGAGATCGTGTACGTCGACGACGGCAGCGACGACGGCACCCTCGACGCGATGGTGAAGCTCGCGGACGCCGATCCGTCCGTCCGGTACCTGTCCTTCAGCCGGAACTTCGGCAAGGAGTCCGCGATGCTGGCCGGCCTGCGGTACGCCACCGGCGACGCGGTGATCATCATGGACGCCGACCTGCAGCACCCGCCGGAGCTGATCGGCCGGATGCTGGAGCTGTACGAGCGCGGCTTCGACCAGGTCATCGCGCGCCGGAACCGGGTCGGCGATCCGGCCACCCGGACGCTGTTCGCCCGGGCGTACTACTGGCTGATCAACAAGTGGGCCGACGTCGAGCTGGTGGACGGGGTGGGCGACTTCCGGCTGCTGTCCCGCCGGGCCGTCGACGGGCTGCTCGAGCTGGGCGAGTACAACCGGTTCTCCAAGGGGCTGTTCGCCTGGATCGGGTACGAGTCGATCCTGTTCGAGTACGAGAACGTGAATCAGCCGGAGCGGAAGAGCCGCTGGACCTTCCGGCGGCTGGTGGAGTACGGGCTGGACGGTCTGCTCTCGTTCAACAACCGGCCGCTGCGACTGGCGATCTACGTGGGTCTGCTGCTCACGGCGGTCGCCGCCGCGTACACCGTGTGGGTGATCGCGGTGGCGGTCCTGCGCGGGGTGGAGATGCCCGGATACGTGACGCTGATCGCCGCGATCACCGGGCTCGGCGGGCTGCAGATGGTGATGCTCGGAGTGATCGGCGAGTACATCGGCCGGATCTACTACGAGACGAAGAAGCGGCCGCACTACCTGCTCAAGCAGACCAACCTGAACCCGGCCGACAACCCCTCACACCAGAACGACCGCAGCCGGGAGATCAGCTAGGGTGCGCCTCTTAATTCCCTGCAGCACGCAGGGAATTGAGAGACGTGCCCTAGGCCCTGGCTGGACGTGCGACGGCCCCGGGTGGACGAACCACCCGGGGCCGCTGCGTTACGTCGTACCGAAGATCAGGCGGTCAGCCGCTCCTCGGTGGAGGTGGAGAACAGGTGCAGCTTGTCGGGCAGCGCCGCCAGGTGGATGGTCGACCCCTTCTCGACCGGCATCCGGGCGTCGATCCGGGCGACGATCTGCTGGTGCTCGTTGTTGTGCTCGGCGGTTCCGTACAGGTACGCGTCGGCACCGAGCTCCTCGACCACCGCGACGTGGACCGGCAGGCCCTGGTCGGCGACCTTGAAGGCCTCCGGCCGGACGCCCAGGGTCAGCGTCTTGTCGCTGCCGGCCTTGGCCAGGAGGCTACGCTCGAGCGGGACGATGTAATCGCCCAACTTTGCGCCGCTCTCGGTGATGTCCGCCTCGAGCAGGTTCATCGCGGGCGAGCCGATGAAGCCGGCGACGAACTTGTTCTTCGGGTGGTCGTACAGGTTCAGCGGGGTGTCGACCTGCTGCAGCAGGCCGTCCTTCAGTACGGCGACCCGGTCGCCCATCGTCATGGCCTCGACCTGGTCGTGGGTGACGTACACCGTGGTGACACCGAGACGCTGCTGCAGCTCGGCGATCTGGGTGCGGGTCTGGACGCGCAGCTTGGCGTCGAGGTTCGACAGCGGCTCGTCCATCAGGAACACCTGCGGGTTACGCACGATCGCGCGGCCCATGGCGACACGCTGACGCTGACCACCGGAGAGAGCCTTCGGCTTGCGCTCGAGGTACTCCTCCAGGCCGAGCAGCTTGGCGGCCTCCATCACGCGCTTGGCGCGGTCCTCCTTGGAGACACCCTGCATCTTCAGCGCGAAGCCCATGTTGTCCGCGACCGACATGTGCGGGTAGAGCGCGTAGTTCTGGAACACCATCGCGATGTCCCGCTCCTTCGGCGGACGGTGCGTGACGTCGCGGTCGCCGATGTAGATGGAGCCCTCGTTGACCTCTTCGAGGCCGGCGAGCATCCGGAGCGAGGTGGACTTGCCGCAACCCGACGGGCCGACGAGAACCATGAACTCGCCGTCCTCGATCTCGAGGTTGAGCTTGTCGACGGCGGGGGTGTCACCACCGGGGTAGATCCGGGTGGCTGACTTGAAAGACACAGTGGCCATGACGATTACATCCCTTCACCGGCAGGAACGTGCCGGACGATCCGAGTAAAGGCCCCCGGTCGGGGGTGCGCTTATCCTCACCCGCCCGGCTCGTCCTGACAAGGCGTACGGCGTGTGACGTGTCCGTTCTGTTCACGTAGTGGACAACTCCGCGCAGTCTCAGCCTGCAAGTTCTTGCAGGATCTTGCTGCAAGGTCAACGAGGTGGTGGGTACAGTGCCCCGCGTGAGCAGCAGAGCACGGCTGGCGGACATCGCGGCCAAGGCGGGGGTGAGCGAGGCCACGGTCTCGCGGGTGCTGAACGGCAAGCCGGGGGTGGCCGAGGAGACCAAACAGTCGGTGCTGACCGCGCTCGACGTCCTCGGGTTCGAACGGCCGACCCGGTTGCGGCGCCGGTCGGCGGGGCTGATCGGGCTGGTGATGCCGGAGCTGATCAACCCGATCTTCCCGGCGTTCGCCCAGGTGATCGAGTCCGCGTTGTCGCAGCGCGGGTTCACCCCGGTGCTGTGCACGCAGTCCCCGTCCGGGGCGACCGAGGAGGAGTACGTCGAGATGCTGCTGGAACGCGGCGTCTCCGGGATCATCTTCGTCTCCGGTCTGCACGCCGACACCGGCGCAGACCACGCGCGCTACCAGTCACTGGTGGACCGGCGGCTGCCGGTGGTGTTCGTGAACGGCTGGCTGCCCGGGGTGGAGGCGCCGTTCGTGTCGTCGGACGAGTACGCCGCGATGGAGCTGGCCGTGTCCCACTTGGTGTCCCTCGGGCACCGCCGGATCGGGTTCGCCTCCGGGCCGGAACGGTTCATCGTGGTGCAGCGGAAGCTGGCCGGTTACCGCACCTCGATGAAGGCCCAGCTCGGCCTGTACGACGGCGAGCTCGACGAGACGGTCGCTCTGAGCATGTTCGGAGTCGAGGGCGGTGCCGCGGCGGCCCAGCAACTCCTGGATGCCGGCGTCAGCGCGGTCGTCTGCGGCTCCGACATGATGGCGCTCGGCGTCATCCGCGCCGCCCGCCAACGCGGTCTCTCGGTCCCCGGCGACCTCTCCGTGGTCGGCTACGACGACGCCCCGATGATGGAGTTCACCGACCCGCCACTCACCACGGTCCGCCAACCCGTCCACGCCATGGGTCTCGCCGCCGTGCAGTCCTTGCTGGAAGAGGTCCGCGGCCACACCACCCCCCACACCGAGTTCCTCTTCCGCCCCGAACTGGTCGTCCGCTCCTCCACCGGCCCGGTCCGCAGAACCAGTCGCGCAGGTCTGGGGCCGGAAATCAGCCAGCGAGCGAGTCACGTTGGAGGACGAGTCCGGGTCGGCGGACAGCACCTGCAGGCCCGGAGG
This sequence comes from uncultured Actinomycetota bacterium, assembly GCA_963748245.1. GTDB lineage: Bacteria > Actinomycetota > Actinomycetes > Propionibacteriales > Kribbellaceae > Kribbella. The sequence continues at coordinate 210,855 of CAVVIA010000005.1, forward strand.
CGTTCCAGGTCACGCTCGCTGAACATCGAGATGCATGGCGGACCAGCTGCTGTCATTCGACCAGCCGTAGATCACGTAGCGCGTCTGTGGGTCCCGCGGCTTCAGCAGGCCGACCAGGCGCCAGCCGTTGCCGCCGTGCACTGGCAAGAGGCTTGCCGGCAGCGTCGGCGGTCACGCCGATCACCCCACCGGCTGGACGCCACAACCGGCGCCGGAGACGTCAAGCAGGCCGTGACCACGAGCAGAACCGCTATCGCAATCCGTCGGATTCTCACACCGGTCAGTCTTTCCCAGTGGCTGACTTTCCGTCGGCTACCTCGGCATGTCGTAGTACGTCCTATGTCATGCCGCCGAAAGAGCTCCGGCCCGGAGCCGTCCCCTGCCGGGCGGTCCGGGCCGGAGGCCTGGGGTGACTACTCGTGGACTACTTGCTGGTGTGGAAGGCTGCGGCCGCGGCGGACGCGAGGCCGTTGGCCCAGAGCTGGTTGACGCGGGAGCGCTCGTTGGCGTCCGGGTAGGCGTTGGTGCACGACGGGCCGGGGCCGCCGCCGGACATCAGCTCGGAGCAGGGACCGGAGTAGTGGTCCGGCAGGCCGAGCACGTGACCGGTCTCGTGGGCGGTGATCCGGGTCGGGTCGTACTGCTGCGACTGGGCGTAGTCCAGGAAGATGTAGCCGCTCCCGTGCCCGTCGGTGGACGCGTACGAGCCGCGCGGGTCGTTGCCCTCGGTGTAGTAGAAGTCGTAGTTGCTGCCCTCGACCAGCTGGACGTTGCTGACGGAGGAGTTCCAGATCGACGTACTGGAGTTGATCTGCGACTGGAACGTCGGTGCGTCGACGGCGTACGTGACGGTGACAGCGGCGGCCTTCTTGCCGGCCTTGGCGTTCTGGGCCATCTTGGCGCGCGCGGACTTCATCACGGCGTCGTAGAAGGCCTTGGTGGCGGCCTGGTCCTGCGGCGAGCCGGTGTAGGCGGCGCGGCTGGTCGAGGTCGAGGCGGACGTGGTGGCCGGTGCCGGGGCGGGGGACGCTGCGGCGAAGCTGGGGACGGCCAACGCGGCGGCGGCGAGCCCCGCGAGCGAAGTCAGGATACGGCGATGCGACATTGGAGGGCCTCACTCCGGATCTGTGGCGGAAAGCGACCAGCGGATTACTGTTCGCTACAGACCGGATGCTGCCAAGACTCCGGAAGTTCCGCACCAGATCGGTAAGAACTCGGGGGTTAACCCTCGCATCACGCCCGTCGTTCTATGCCCCCCATAACCCGTGGCCTATGCGTCACTCACCGGGGATGCCGACGTTGAGGATGCGGGCGCCGGGGCCGCGCTCGGCCAGCCGGTCGGCCTTGTTGTAGAGGTTGCAGCGCTGCAGGCTCAGGCAGCCGCAGCCGATACAGCCGTCCAGGTCGTCGCGGAGTCGCTCGAGCTCGTCGATCCGCTCGTCCAGCCGGCTGCGCCACGACTTCGACAACCGGCTCCAGTCGGCGCGGGTCGGCGTCCGGTCGTCCGGCAGGGAATCCAGGGCGCCCTTGATCTCGGCCAGCGCCAGGCCGACCCGCTGGGCCGCCTGCACGAACGCGATCCGCCGCAGCGTGCTCCGCTGGTACTGCCGCTGGTTCCCGGCTGTCCGGCGGGACTGGATCAGACCCTGGTCCTCGTAGAACCGCAACGCCGACGCGGCGACTCCGGACCGATGAGCGATCTCCCCGATGGACAGCCAGTGATCTTTGCTCGGAACGTTCTCCTCCGCCATACCGCCACCCTAGAACCGTCGCCCAAGAACTCAAGCTCACTTGAACTGCAGGAGGTAGGCCACTGCGGTGGGTGGTCTGGTCCGGGCCTGGTGTGGTCAGGGGAGCGGTCGCGTTCGGGTATACTTTTCTGTGTCGGTGCGCGCGTCGCGTCACCAGAAGATTTTCCCAGGCGCTCCGACCCGTCGGTTTCAGCATCCCGCTGAAGGATCCCCGGCGACATGGGTGCAACGCGATAGCACCCGCAGGTCGATGCCCGTCTCCTGCTCAGCACTTCAGTCCGGTCACGTCTGTGACCGGCCTTTCTGTGCGGCTGCGATCCGGCTACTCGTCCGTGACGTTGAGAGAGAGTTTTTGCGTGACCCAGCACGACCAGGACAACCAGCCTGTCGACGGCACCCAGGCCGACGGCCGGAGCAAGAAGCCGCGGCACAAGAAGTTCCAGAACCAGTCGTTCGGTGAGCGGATGGCCTCCCAGGCTCAGGCCGAGGCCGCCGCGGCGCCGGCCGGCGAGGTCCGGAACGACGCTGCCCGCGGTGAGCGCCGCGGCGGACCGACCCAGTACTCCGACCGCGGCTCCCGCACGTCCGCCGGCAACAGCCGCGACAACCGCCCGGTGAAGGGCTACCGCGCCGAGCGCGCCAACGAGCCGCGCACCGACCGCCGGCCGTTCAACCGCGACGACCGGCCGCAGTACAACCGGGACGAGCGTCCGCAGTATGGCGACCGCGCCCGCAGCGACCGCGGTGAGCGGAACCAGTACGGCGACCGCACGCGCGACGACCGTGGCGCCGCAGTACAACCGCGACGACCGCCCGCAGTACAACCGGCGACGAGCGTCCGCAGTACAACCGCGACGACCGTCCGCAGTTCAACCGTGATGACCGGCCGCAGTACAGCCGTGGACGAGCGGGCGCGGAGCGGTGACCGGCCGCGGTTCGACCGGACCGACGACCGTGCAGTGCGACGCGCGACGACCGGCCGTCGTACCGGCGCGAGGACCGGCCGTCAGTACGACCGGAACGACCGGTCCTCGTACCGGCGCGACGAAAGCCGGTCCGTGAGCGGGCGCCGTACCAGGAGAACAAGCGCGACGAGCAGCCGGAGGACCTGGGCAACGTTGCCGCGGACAACCAGTTCGCCGCCCTCGGACTCGCGCCGCGGCTGGTCCAGCGGCTGGCCCGGGACGGCATCACCACGCCGTTCCCGATCCAGGCCGCGACCATCCCGGACGCGCTGGCCGGCAAGGACGTGCTCGGCCGCGGCCAGACCGGCTCCGGCAAAACGCTCGGTTTCGGCCTGCCGACGCTGATGCGTCTCGCCGGCGGTCACACCGAGTCCCGCCGCCCGCGTGGCGTGGTGCTGGTCCCGACGCGTGAGCTCGCCATGCAGGTGCACGACGCGCTCGAGCCGCTCGCGCACGTGATGAACGTGTCGCTCGAAGCTGATCGCCGGCGGCCTGCCGTACCCGAAGCAGATCGAGGCGCTCCGTCGCGGCGTCGACCTGCTGATCGCGACCCCGGGCCGGCTGATCGACCTGTGCGAGCAGGGCGCGGCCGACCTCGGCGCGGTGGAGATCGCCGTTCTCGACGAGGCCGACCACATGTGCGACATGGGCTTCATGCCGGCGGTCACCACGCTGCTCGACATGACCCCGGCCGAGGGCCAGCGGCTGCTGTTCTCGGCGACGCTGGACAACGACGTCGACACCATCGTGAAGACGTACCTGAAGGACCCGGTCACGCACTCGACCGAGTCGGGACAGGCCACCGTCACCACGATGGAGCACCACCTGCTGCGTGATCGAGCCGGCGCACAAGCAGTCGCTGACGGCCGAGCTGGCCAGCCGCGACGGCCGGACGATCGTGTTCGTCCGCACCAAGCTGGGCGCCGACCGCGTCGCCACCCAGCTGCGCGACCGCGGCGTGATGGCCGCGGCGCTGCACGGCGGTCTGACCCAGGGCGCGCGGAACCGGACGCTGGACCAGTTCAAGGACGGTTCGGTACCGGTGCTCGTGGCAACGGATGTCGCGGCCCGCGGCATCCACGTCGACGACGTCGGCCTGGTCGTCCAGGCTGACCCGCCGGCCGAGCACAAGGACTACCTGCACCGCGCGGGCCGTACGGCGCGTGCCGGTGGCAAGGGTGCTGTGGTCACGCTCCTCCTGCCGCACCAGCGTCGAGGCATGATCCGGATGGCCGAGTCGGCCGGTGTCGAGGCCGAGCCGGTGCGCGTCCGTCCGGGCGACGGGCTGATGACCGAGCTGACCGGTGGCACCAAGCCGTCCGGGTACCCGGTGAAGCTGCCGGCGCCGAAGCCGCAGCGGTTCGGCAAGGGTGGCGGCGGCAAGCGGTACGGCAGCAGCCGTCCGGGTCGCGGTCATGACGGTCGCGGCGGCAGCGGTCCGCGTCGGAGCAACGGCCCTCGCCGTACCGACAGCAACCGCTACGAGGGCGGCAAGTCCTACCAGCGCTGAGCTTGACCGAAGGCCCTGGTTCTCCTGTGAAACAAGGGGAACCAGGGCCTTCTACTGTGTCAGGATCGCCCAGAGGCGGGCGAGGATCGCGGCGATCTCGGTCTCGTCCAGCGGGATGAGCTCGAGCATCAGCTCGTCCTGGTCGGCCCGGTCCGTCATCACGTAGATCGACGGTGACCCGGCCTCGAGCTCGGTCGCGATCCGCTTGGCCTCCGGCACCTTCAGCAGCACCCGCGACACCTGCAGTCCGGTCGGATCCGGCGCCACTTCGGCCGACACACCAGGGATCTCCTCGGCCGACCGGGCGAACGCGACCACCTTGCCCAGTTGGTCCGCCTCCCACTTGACCCGGTCGAAGGCCTGCCACTCCTCGAGTGCGGCCAGGACGCCGATCACGGCCTCCTTGGTCGGCTTCATCACCCGGCCGATGCCCTTGTCCTGCGCCCGGACGGACTGCACCAGCGGCCAGCTGCCCGCGATCAGCCCGGCGGTGGGGGAGCCGAGGTACTTCTGCCCGCTGACCAGGACGAGGTCCGCACCGGTCGACAGCAGGTCCGCGATCCGCGGGAACTGGGCGGCGCCGTCGATGATCGCCGGCACGCCGCGGCGGTGTGCGGCGCGCACGCGCCGCGACCAGATCGATCGGCTCACCGTGGGTCAGCCGGGACGAGACGAGGAACAGGCAGGCGATGTCCGGTCCGTCGAGCTCCTCCTCCAGATCGTCAATGCTACAACGGTTCTCGTCGCCTGCGAGGTCGACGTGCGCACCGGCCAGCCGGATGCCCTGCAGGTTCGAATGGCCGTAGTTGACGACGTGGTTGGCCGGCATCACGACGCGGTTGTGCATGTCCGTTGCGTCCGGCAACGCTGCCACCCGGCGCGGGTCGCCGCCGGTCATGGTGGCCGCGACCGAGAGCGTGATGCCTGCGGCGGTGCAGTGGACGACCGCGCCGGCCTTGGCGCCGGTCACCTGCGCGATGGCCTCGCTCGCGCGGTCGCCGAGTTCGTCCATGACGAAGAACTCGGGTAATGCCTGTGCGACAGCCTCCGCCACCCCGTAGGAACTCCGGGACACCCCGAGCGGGGTGTACGTCCCCTTGGCATTGATCACCACACTCAAGCGGTAACGATCATGGATGCTCATGATGCTGCACACAGTAGTGGTCACCGACAGTGCTTGGCGAGAGGCGGACCGCGAGATCTTGACCGAAAGCTACTGGTGAGTCATTCTCAGTTTCCAGCTCCCCTGCCGTCCTGGTCGCGTCTCGAGGAGGATCCGTGCAGCTCCGCCCCGCTCACCGAACCATCCGTACGACGATCGCGGCGGTCGCGATCACCGCCGTGCTCGCTGGTCTTCCAGCACCCACACAAGCGAAGCCCGTGGCCGCGGCTACCCCGGTCGACTACTGCGTCGGGCAGTGCGACGACATCGTGACGCCCGGGCAGAACGGCAACGCGACCTTCACGGATCTCCTTCTGTTCAAGGGATTCGGGACCAGGCCGCCACATTTCAGCGACTCGCTGAAGCCGTACGAGAATCTGGTCTGGAACTCGCAGGGCATCACCGACGACGCCCTCGGCGGGTACTTCGACGACGCGTCGTTCGGGGTCAAGACCGGCGACGTCGCCGAGCACGATCCAGCCGCGCGCGGACGTCACGATCGTGCGGGACAAGTCGCGCGGCATCCCGCACATCACCGGCACCACACGGTCGGGAACGATGTTCGGCGCGGGTTTCGCCGGGGCGCAGGACCGGCTGTTCGTGATGGACGTGTTCCGGCATCTCGGCCGTGGCCAGCTGACCCCGTTCGCGGGCGGTGCGCCGTCGAATCGCGCGTTCGAGCAGGAGTTCTGGCGGACCGCGCCGTACAACGAAGCCGATCTGCAGAAGCAGTTCGACGACGCCGACGAGAGGTACGGCGCCGACGGCGTGAAGATGCAGCAGGACATCCAGGCCTGGGTCGACGGGGTCAACCACTACATCAACACGGTCGGCATCGCGTACCCCGGTGAGTACGTCGCGCTCGGCCTGACCTGGCCGACGCCGCAATGGAAGGTGACCGATGTGGTCGCCACCGCGGCTGTGGTCGCGGGCATCTTCGGCACCGGCGGCGGGCGCGAGGTGGCGTCCGCGCTGGCCTTGCTCGAGGCACAAGCGAAGTACGGCGTTGCCCAGGGCACCAAGGTGTGGGAGTCGTTCCGGTCGCAGAACGATCCGGAAGCGAACGACCACGGTCCACAACGGCGCGACCTTCCCGTACGGCGAGACCGGTCCGAATCCGGCCGGTCGCGCGCTGCCGGATCGCGGCTCGGTGACGCCGGAACCGGAGGTGATCAACCAGACGGCCACGAAGACCGCGAGCAAGCCGGCGCCGAAGGGTACGGAGGAACTGCGCGGCATCTTCGACGACGGTCTGTTCCCCGAGGGCTTCGGCGAGAAGGGGATGTCGAACGCGCTCCTCGTGTCCGGCGCGCACACCGCAGAGCGGCAACCCGGTGGCGGTGTACGGCCCGCAGACCGGCTACTTCGCGCCGCAGCTTCTGCTCCGGCAGGAACTCCAAGGTCCGGGCGTCAGCTCCCGCGGGATCGCCTTCGCCGGGCTGAACTTCTACACGCTGATCGGCCGCGGTCCCGACTACTCCTGGAGCGCCACGTCGGCCGGACAGGACATCACCGACACGTTCGCCGTACCGCTGTGCGAACCCGGCGGCGGGACGCCGACGAAGAACTCCCAGCACTACCAGTACCGCGGCGAGTGCGTGCCGATCGAGCGGCTCGAGCGCCACAACGAGTGGTACGCCAGCCTCGGGTCCTCCGAGCCGGCCGGCTCGTACACGCTGGTTGCCCTGCGCACCAAGTACGGCATCGTCACGCATCGCGGTACGGTCGGCGGCCGGCCGGTGCTGTTCACCAAGAACCGCTCGACCTACGGCAACGAGGCCGGCTCCGCGCTCGGGTTCATGCAGCTCAACGACCCGGACGCGGATCCACTCGGCGGCCGACTTCCAGAGCGCCGCGCACAACATCGGCTACACGTTCAACTGGTTCTACACGGACAAGACGTCGATCGCGTACTACAACTCCGGTGACAACCCGGTCCGCGCGGCCGGCGCCGACCCGAACCTGCCGACCTGGAGCTCGTACGAGTGGCAGGGCTGGAACCCGGACACCGAACCGAGCGACCTACACCCCGGCCGCACAGCACCCGCAGGTGGTCAACCAGGACTATCTGACCAGCTGGAACAACAAGCAGGCGCCCGGGTTCTCCGCGTCGGACGGTCAGTTCGGCTACAACTCGGTCTACCGCAGCCAGCCGCTGGACGACCGGATCAAGGCGGTCATCAACAGCGGGCAGAAGTTCACCCGCGGCAAGTTGGTCGAGGCGATGGAGGACGCCGGCACGGTCGACCTCCGCGGCGACCAGGTGGTGCCGCTACCTCCTGCGCGTCCTGAAGTCCGCCCCGATCACCGATCCGGCCGTCGCCGACGCCGTCGCGAAGCTGACCGCGTGGCAGGCGGCCGGCAGCCACCGAAAGAGTCCCAACGCCACGTCGAAGGTCTACGACCACAGCGAGGCGATCCGGATCCTCGACGCCTGGTGGCCGCTGCTGGTGCCGGCCCAGTTCAAGGACCTCGGTCCCGATCTGTACGGCGCCCTGGTCGCGAACCTGAAGATCGACGAGCGGCCGAGTGCACAGGGATCGGCGTTCCAGAGCGGATGGTGGGGTTTCGTTCAGCGCGACCTGCGCAAGGTGCTCGGCGATCCGGTACAGACGCCGCAGCCGGTCACGTACTGCGGCGGCGGTTCGCTCGCGTCCTGCCGGACGGTCCTCGCCGACTCATTGCTGGCGGCAACCAAGGTGCCGGCGGCGACGACGTACCCGGCGACGGGCGACTGTGCCGCGGGCGATCAGTTCTGCGCGGACCAGATCGTGCACAACCCGATGGGCGGCATCACCCAGGACCGGATCGCGTGGGTCAACCGGCCGACGTACCAGCAGGTGATCGAGTTCCCGGCGCGCCGGGGTGACGACATCGGCAACCTGGCCGCGGGCAAGACCGCGACCGCCAGCAGTCACGAGACCGGGTGGTACAACTCGCCGCCCGGCAACGCGGTCGACGGGAAGCTGAACACCCGGTGGGCGAGCAACTGGTCCGACCCGCAGTGGCTGAAGGTCGACCTCGGCAGCGAGCAGACGATCCGGCGGGTGGTGCTGCACTGGGAGGCGGCGTACGGGAAGTCGTACCGGGTGGAGGTGTCCCGGGACGGGTCGACGTGGCGGCAGGTGTACGCGACCACGACCGGCAACGGCGGGGAGGACGTCGTACGGTTCGAGGCGGCGCCGGCGCGGTACGTCCGGGTCACCGGGACGCAGCGGGCGACGTCGTACGGGTACTCGCTCTACGAGCTTCAGGTCTATCGTCAATGACGACTCGTGGCCTGTCAGGATGAGGGCATGAACCAGAACTTTCCCCCGAACCCGAACCAGTCGTTCCCGCCGCAGCAGCAGGGTTACCAGCAGGGTCCGCCGCCCGGATACGCGCCGCCGCAGCAGCAGCCCGGGTACCAGCAGGGGCCGCCGCAGCAGGGGTACGGGCAGCAGCCGGGGTACGGTCAGCCCGGGTACGGGCAGGCTCCTGGCAACTACCAGCCGACGCAGCAGAGCGCGCCACATGTCGCGCCGCAGGGTTCGCCGTACCCGGTGCTGGTCTCGACCATGAACGACCTGCCCGGGTACACCGCGGACAAGGTGTTCGGCGAGGTGTTCGGGCTGACCGTGCGCAGCCGCGACTTCGGGTCGAACTTCACCGCCGGCTTCCGGTCGCTGGCCGGCGGCGAGGTGCCGGAGTACACCCAGATGCTGGCCGAGTCGCGACACGTCGCGGTGATGCGGATGTGCCAGATGGCCCAGCAGATGGGCGCGAACGCGATCCTGGCGATGCGGTTCGACTGCACCGAGATCGCGAACACGATGAGCGAGGTGGCGGCCTACGGTACGGCGGTCGTCGTCCGCAAGAACGTGCCGGCACCGACTCCTGCTGAGGATGATGTGGATGACAGCTGAGCTTGCCTTCGGCCCCGAATTCCGGTGGGGGGTGTCGACGTCGGCGTACCAGATCGAAGGGGCCGTGGCCGAGGGTGGTCGCGGCCCGTCGACCTGGGACACGTTCTGCGCCGAGCCGGGCCGGATCCTGAACGGCGACACCGGCGCGGTGGCCTGCGACCACTACCACCGGTACGCCGAGGACGTCGCGCTGATGCGGGAGCTCGGGGTCGACACCTACCGGTTCTCGTTCTCGTGGCCGCGGATCCAGCCGTCGGGCAGCGGGCCGGGGAACGCGGCCGGGCTGGACTTCTACGACCGGCTGATCGACACGCTGCTGGGCGCCGGGATCCAGCCGGCGCCGACGCTGTACCACTGGGACACGCCGCAGCCGCTGGAGGACGAGGGCGGGTGGCTGTCCCGCTCCATCACCGATCGGTTCGCCGACTACGCGGGGATCCTGGCCGCGCGCTTCGCGGATCGCGTGCCGATGTGGATCACCATCAACGAGCCGATGGTGATCACGCTGATGGGGTACTCGCTGGGCGCGCACGCGCCGGGTCGGTCGTTGATGTTCGACGCCTTGCCGGTCGCGCATCACCAACTGCTGGCGCACGGCCGCGCGGTCCAGGCGCTGCGGGCGAGTGGCGCCTCGAACATCGGGATCGCCAGCAACCACGCGCCGACCTGGCCGGCCAGCGACAGCGTCGAGGACAAGGAAGCGGCCGGTCTCTACGACAACCTGATCAACTGGCTGTTCGCCGACCCGGTCCTGCTCGGGACCTACCCAGCCGGCTTCGAGGCCGCGATGCCGGGTCCGGTCTCGGACGACCTGGCTGTCATCTCTACTCCGCTCGACTTCTTCGGCATCAACCACTACGCCCCGGTGTCCGTCGGCGCCGCGACGGGACAGGCCGACACCGCCGCGACGGACGGGATCCTGCTGCCGCCGGGGCTGCCGTTCGAGCCACGATCGGTCGAGGGCTATCCGCGGACCGACTTCGGCTGGCCGGTCGTGCCGTCGGCGTTCGGCGAGATCCTGCACATCTTCAAGGACCGGTACGGCGACCGGCTGCCACCGATCTACATCACCGAGAACGGGTGCTCGTACGGCGACCCGGTGGATGATCAGCGGCGGATCGACTACCTCGACGGGTACCTGCGGTCGCTGCGGCAGGCGATGGACGACGGGGTGGACGTCCGGGGGTATTTCCAGTGGTCGCTGCTGGACAACTTCGAGTGGGCGGCCGGGTATTCGCAGCGGTTCGGCCTGGTGCATGTCGACTTCGACACCCAGGTGCGGACGCCGAAAGCGTCGTACCACTGGTTCCGTGACGTGATCGCGCAGAGCCGGGGATGATTCCCGAGCCGGGCGTTGTGCCCACGGCGTTCGCGGAGCCGGTCGCCCGGGTCCGGTCGCGCTGGACGGCGGCCGTCGTACTGGCCAACGTCGGGGTCTTCGCCGCCTGGCTGGGGCCGATCCAGGTGTTGCTGGCGAAGCAGTCCGAGGCGGTTGCTCCGGGCAACAAGGAGTTCGTGTTCGGGTTGGTGACGGGTGTCGGAGCGGCCGTCTCGGTGATCGCGAACCCGCTGGCCGGCGCGATCTCCGACCGTACGACGTCCCGCTTCGGCCGCCGGGTCCCGTGGGTGCTGGGCGGCGCGCTCGGCGGGGCCGTTGGACTGCTGGTGTTGTCCGGTGTCGCGTCCGTCGCGTGGATGCTGGTCGGCTGGTGCCTGGTGCAGTTGTTCGGCAATGCGTTGCTCGCGGCGATCACCGCCGCCGTACCGGACCAGGTCCCGACACTCCAGCGCGGCAGCGTCGGGGGATGGGTCGCGCTGTCCCAGGTCCTCGGCGCGTTGGTCGGCACTGGGCTGGCGACGTACTTCGGTGGCATCGGCGCCGGGTACGTCGCTTGTGCGGTCTTCCTACTGTTGTCGGTGCTGCCGTATCTGCTCGGCAGCGGTGACGAGCGACTGGCTTCGCGACCGCCGCTGGTCCTGCGCGACTTCGTCCGCGGCTTCTGGATCAGCCCGCGCCGCTACCCGGACTTCGGGTGGGGTTGGCTGACGCGCTTCCTGTTCAACGTGGGCAATGCGCTCGGGACGCTGTACCTCTTCTACTACCTGCAGGACGAGGTCCGCGTCGACGAGCCGGATACCGCCGTACTGATCCTGACCGCGATCTACAGCGTCTGCGTCCTGATCACCTCAGTTGCCTTCGGCACCTGGTCCGACCGGATCGCCCGGCGCAAGATCTTCGTCACCGCCTCCGGCGTGGTGATGGCAGCCGCCGGCGTCGTCCTCGCCTTCTGGCCCACCTGGCCCGGCGCCGTCCTCGGCGCGATCATCCTCGGCGCCGGCTTCGGCGTCTACCTCTCCGTCGACTTCGCCCTCCTCACCCAGATCCTCCCCAGCGCCCGCGACCGCGCCAAAGACCTCGGCGTCATCAACATCGCCAACTCCCTCCCCCAGGTCTTCGCCCCCGCGATAGCCGCCCCCATCGTCAAACACCTGGGCGGCTACCCCACCCTCTACCTCCTCGCCGCCGCCGTAACCCTCACCGCCGGCCTGCTGGTCCGCCAAATCCGCACAGTCGCCTAAGCCTCGATCCGTGAACAGGCAGCCGTCGCCGCCGACGCGAGGCGATCCAGCGTCCACTATGTGATCACCGCTTCAGGGGTTGACCCCTGAAGTGGTGGGTTGCATCGGGAGATTTTGGGTCCGCCACCCACAAGGTGAGGGGTTGACCCCTGAGATGGTCCCATGGCGAAGCTTGACCGCCTCGCGCTGGCGGTGACGCGTTCGTCCGGTGATGGTGTTGGTATGCCGACTGTGACGGTGGGGAGTGCGCGGGAGTATTTGCGGCTGACTGCGGTCGAGTGGCCCGGGGACGGGGAGCCGGTGCTACGACGGCGGTTCTTGATGGCGGAGCTTCGGGTTGAAGGGGAGCTTCGGGTCGAAGGGGTGTCTGCGGTGCGGGTGGTCGATCTGCATCAGGATCTTCAGGGGATACAGGAGTTCTTCGACACTGTGGCTGAGCGCTGGCAGGACCTCGACCTGAGCGAGCGGCAGGAGTGGCACTCGTTCGAGCGGGATCTGAAGATCGAGGCGCGGCGGGTGCGGCCGGCCGGGACGCCTGAGCATCACGGGCCGGACCACGTGATGTTGCACGTGGGACTTCGGGATGTCAGAGCGTGGCAGTCCGATGTGTGGACTGCCACGGCGAAGCTGACGATCAAGCCGGCCGACCAGCTGCAGGCCATCGCGAGGGATGTGCGTGCGCTGGTCGGCTCGCTGCGATGAGTCAGGCCGGGACGAGCTCAGGCGCGGCGGTGGGGGTCGCCACGGCGGTGTATTCGGAGGTCAGGCGGCGGTAGGTGGTGGTGAGGAAGGCTAGAAGGACGGCGATCAGCATGATGGTGCTGGCTACGACGAAGGTCAGGGCGAGGCCTCGGGCTTGGCCTTGGCCGAGGAGCCAGCCGAAGGTTGAGTGGCCGGTGCCCGAGTTCATGTAGGGGACCAGGAGGAACTGGGCGACGGGGCCGATGGCGAAGGCGGCGATCGGGGTGGAGGCGGACTCGATGCTGTGGGCGAAGCCGAAGATGCGGCCCTGGGTCTCGAACGGGACGACGCGCTGCAGGATCGTCTGCTCGGCCGCCTCGGCGATCGGGACGACCAGCATGAACCCGAGCATGCCCAGCACCAGCAGCGACTGCCATTCGCGGACCGCGGTGGTCATACCGATGACGGCGATCGCCACGTTGGCCAGCAGCAGGATCCGCAGCGGCGAGCGGCCCAGGCCGTAGCGGGCGACGATCGCGCCGCCGGCGATGAAACCGATGCTGGTGATGCCGAGGACGATGCCCCACGACTGGACCGAGAAGAGGATCAGGCCGTACGGGTCCATCAGCGTCATGAACACACCCATGATCAGGTTGTTGAAGGTGCTGAACAGGACCAGCGGCACCAGCCCGGGTACGGCGCGCATCGTCTGCCACGAACCGCGCAGGTCCAGGTGCTTCCGCTGATGGCGGGCCGGCCGCGGCTCGTCGATCCGGATCGCGACCAGCAGGTGCCCGAGGACGACGGTGGTGAGTACGACGGCGATCGCGACCGTACCGCCCATGCCGAGGAATCCGACCGACAGACCGCTGAGGACGCTGGTCACCAGGTGAGCCAGGCCGTTGACCGTGCCCACCATGCCGTTGGCCTTGTCGCGGCGGTCCGCGGGGACCAGGAGCGTCACCGTCGTGGACAGTGCGATGCTGCGCAGCCCGCCCGCGAGGCTACCGATGAGGACCAGGGCCGCGAACACCCAGAACCACGGCTTGTTCCAGTCGGTCACCGGGACGGCCAGGTACACCAGGCCGGCGGCGACGAACGCGGCTCCGGTCACCGAGCTCGAGATGACCATCGCCGTCTTCTTGCGGTTCGCGTCGACGATCGCGCCGAAGACGGCGCCGAACAGCGCGCCGGCCAGCATGGAGCTGCCGGAGACGATGGACGCGACCAGCACGGACTCGCTCACCAGGTAGACCCAGAACGCCAGCGCGAAGGACAGGAACGTGGTCGTCACGTTGGCGATGAGGGTGTTGACCAGCAACCGCTTGAAGGTGCTGTGCTGCTGCTCACTCATGGTGACTCCTGGGTCGTGATTCGGGCGGCTCTTACCTGTACGTCGGACGTACCTGGCGAGATTTGACACAGTCGGCGCCACGAATTTCCGAGCGCGGTTAGGGTGCGTCCATGCCCCCGGTGATCCAGTCGTCCAAACTCGCGAACGTCTGCTACGAGATCCGTGGACCGGTGCTGGAAGAGGCTCAGCGGCTGGAGGCGGCCGGGCACCGGATCCTCAAGCTCAACACCGGCAACCCCGCGCCGTTCGGGTTCGAGTGCCCGCCGGAGATCCTCGAGGACATTGTGCGTAGCCTCGCGGACGCGCACGGTTACGGTGACGCGAAGGGCTTGCCCGCGGCCCGCCGGGCGGTCGTCCAGCACTATCAGCCGTGGGGCATCCAGCTGGACATCGAGGACGTCTACATCGGCAACGGGGTGTCCGAGCTGATCCAGATGGCCGTCCAGGCGTTGCTCGAGGACGGCGACGAGGTCCTCATCCCGGCGCCGGACTACCCGCTGTGGACCGCGGCGGTCGCACTGGCCGGAGGTACGCCGGTGCACTACCGCTGCGACGAGCAGTCGGACTGGATGCCGGACCCGGCCGACATCGAGCGGAAGATCACCGACCGCACCAAGGCGCTGGTGATCATCAACCCGAACAACCCGACCGGTGCCGTCTACGACCGCGAGCTCCTGGTCGAGCTGACCGAGATCGCACGCCGGCACGGTCTGCTGATCTACGCCGACGAGATCTACGACAAGATCCTGTACGACGGCGTGGAGCACACCCCGCTCGCCTCGCTGGCTCCCGACGTACTGACGCTGACCTTCAACGGACTGTCGAAGGCGTACCGGGTGGCCGGCTTCCGCTGCGGGTGGATGGCGGTGAGCGGGCCGAAGCATCAAGCGGCCAGCTACCTCGAAGGCCTCACGATCCTGTCGAACATGCGGCTGTGCGCGAACATGCCCGCGCAGCACGCGGTCGCGACCGCACTCGGCGGCAGGCAGTCGATCAAGGACCTGGTGCTACCCGGCGGAAGGCTGCTGGCTCAGCGCGATACGGCGTACGACCTGCTCACCCAGATTCCCGGTGTGACGTGTGTGAAGCCGAAGGGTGCGCTGTACGTGTTCCCGCGGCTGGACCCGAAGGTCTTCGGGATCACCGACGACCGGCAGTTCGTGCTGGACCTGCTCCGGGCCGAGAAGATCATGATCGTCCAGGGCACCGGCTTCAACTGGCCCGAGCCCGATCATGTCCGCATCGTCACGCTCCCGCACAAGGACCAGCTCGAGGACGCCCTCACCCGGATCGCGACGTTCCTCGACACCTACCGCCAACGGTCGTGACAGCTTCGGACCGCGCTCGGTCCGGTTAGGGTGCGCTATGCCCTTGTTCTCGTTCGAAGGTAAGAGTCCGGTGGTGCATCCCGACGCGTGGATCGCGCCGACCGCGACGTTGGTGGGGGACGTGGTCGTCGAGGAAGGCGTGTCGATCTGGTACGGCGCGGTGGTGCGCGCCGACCTGGGCCGGATCACGATCCGTGCGGGGGCGAACATCCAGGACAACACCGTGATCCATGTCGGCCACAACGGCTGCGAGATCGGGCCGAACGCGACCGTCGGGCATCAGTGCCTCGTGCACGACTGCATGATCGGCGAGCAGGCGCTGGTCGGGAACGGCGCGATCGTGCTCGACGGCGCGACGGTGGGTGAGCGCAGTCTGGTCGCGGCCGGTTCGACGGTGACGCCGGGTGCGGTGATTCCGCCGGAATCGGTCGCGATGGGCAGCCCGGCGAAGAAGATCGTGCCGCTCGAAGGAGTCGCCAAACTCTTCGTCGACCACAACGCCGCCGTCTACCACGACCTGGCCCGCCGGCACGCGTCCACCGTCGAACAGGTCGGCTGAACACAGCGAAACCCGTGATGGACTCTCCCGAGATCCCACCACGGGTTCCGCCGGTGCAGGCTGGCTGCTCAACCCGACAGCGCTCCGGTACCCAGGCCGGCGCGAGCGATTCTTGTCGCGCGCGCCACAGGGCTGCTAGCGTTTCTTGCAATCCTTGTAAGAAAGGTGGGCCGTGGTGGAACTCGATCTGGCTGCCAAGCTGCGGTTCGCCCGCGCGGCCGTGTTCGCCCAGCTCAGCGGTGTGCCCGACCAGCTCCGCGCCCGCCTGACGGCCGGCCCTGGTACGTCGACGCTCACAACTGACCGTGAGCCGCCGGACACCGCGTTGACGCGCGACGTGATCGAGCTGGCCAGGTCGTCGTACCAGGAGCCGTTGCTCGGTCACTGCCTGCGCACCTGGTTGTGGGCCGATCTGCTCGGTGGACGTGACGGGATCAAGCCCGACGAGGAGTTGCTGTACGTCGCCTGCCTCCTGCACGACATCGCTCTCACGGATCGCCACCGTCCACCACCGGGAGCCGCCTGCTTCGCCGTCTACGGTGGCGAAGTCGCCCGTACGACGTTGGCCGAGCTCGGCGCCGATCCGTCGTACGCCGATGACGTCGCGCAGGCGATCGCGCTGCACATGAACGTGCACGTCCCGCCGAGCCAAGGGCTCGAGGCCCACCTCCTGCACGCCGGCGCCCACCTGGACGTCGCCGGAACCCGGGCCGGCGAGCTGCCGCGCCAGACGATCCGCGAGGTCGTTGCCAAGCACCCGCGCGACGGCTTCCCCAGCTGCTTCGCCACCGCGATGCGGCGTGAATCCGCCGAACGCCCCGACTCCCGCGCCGCCCTCCTCTGGCGTCTCGGCATGCGTCTGCCCCTCAACCACAACCCCCTGGACCGGGGCTAGGGCGCGTCTCCCAACTCCCTGCGTGCTGCGCGGCACTCGGCGGGCACATCGCCGCGTTGGAGGACGAGGCACGGAGAACCCCACTCCGAGCCTCGCCCTCCGCCTTGCGCTGCACTCCGCCGAGCACCTGCTCGCTACTGCAGGGAGTTGGGAGACGTGCCCTAGGGTTGAGCGGGTGCTCAGGACACTCGTGGGGTTTGGTGCGTTCGGGCTGTTCTGGGGTGCGTGGGGTGCGATCCTGCCGGCGGTCCGGACCGAGACCGGCGTCAGTGACGGGGAACTCGGGATCGCGTTGCTCATGGTGGGGCTCGGCGCGTTGGCGTCGATGCGGTTCACCGGGTACTTGATCGATCGGTACGGCGGTGTCGTGCTGCCGGTCGTGGTGGTGTTGTTCGGGGCGTGCGGCGTCCTGCCCGCGCTGGCCGGCTCGGCCGTGGCGCTCAGTGCGGCACTCTTCTTGCTCGGGGCAACGTCGGGCGCGACGGACGTCGCCATCAACGCGACCGGGTCCCAGGCGGAGGCGGTCACCGGCCGGCCGCTGATGAACCTTGCCCACGGCATCTTTTCCGTCGCGGTCGTCGCCGCCAGCCTCGGTACGGCGGCACTGCGCACGGCCGGTGCGGACGCGCTGCCGGTGCTCGGCGGTGTCGGCGTGATCATCACAGTCGCCGCAGTCGTCGTACTCGGGCCAGGGTCCCGCGACAACCTGCAAGCGTCCACAGGACCGAAGCCCAAGCGACGAATCGAGCCCGTTCTCCTGGTCTTCGGCGGGCTCTGCGCGCTTGCGTATGTCGTGGAGAACGCCTGGCAGAGCTGGAGCGCCGTACACCTCGACACGTCGTTGAACGCCGCACCCGGATTGGCGTCGAGCGCACCCGCGGTGTTCGCCGCCGCAGCCGCGACCGGGCGGATCGCCGGGAACGCGATGCTCAGCCGGTGGCGGCCGGTCCAGTTGCTGGTGGCCGGCGGGGCGCTCGCGGCAGCCGGGTCGATCGCGGCCGCCGCGGCCGGGTCGGCGTGGCTGGCGTTGATCGGGATCGGCGTCGCCGGTCTGGGTACGTCGGTCTGCGCGCCGACCATCATCGGCATGGCCGGTGCGTGGGCCGGTCCGGAGCGGCGGGCCGGTGCGATCTCGACCGTGACCACGATCGCCTACCTCGGCTTCCTGCTCGGCCCGGCCGCGGTCGGTGCCGCCTCGTCCGCCTGGTCGTTGCCGGTCGCGCTCGGCGGGGTTGCCGTACTGGCGCTGCTCGTCGCGGCCCTCGGTCCGGTCGCCGCCCGCCAGACCGAGCCGCAGCCCACCCACTGACGGCGCCGACCTTTCAGCCCTCGTCAAATGCTGTCGCGACCGGACCCGTCGCCGTCTACGGTGGGCAGGAACCGGAGGGGAGACATCTGATGACCGAGATCGCGAACACCGGCGCAGCGGTGGTCAACCGCGCCGACGGGCGGGACGACGGCGAGGAGTGGACCGAGAACTACGAGCTGCTTCCGGGTGGGGCCGGGGTCTCGCTGATCCTCGAGGCCACCACCAAGGAGGGCGTCGGGCCGCGCCTGCACCTGCATCCGTACGCCGAGACGTTCATCATCCGGCGTGGTTCGGCCACGTTCACCGTCGGCACCGAGCAGGTCGTCGGCCGGGCCGGCCAGATCCTCGTCGTACCGGCGGAGACCCCGCACAAGTTCGCCACCGGCCCCGGCGGCTACGAGGCCGTCCACATCCACGCCAACCCCACTTTCGAAACCACCTGGCTGGAGTAGCTACTCCAGCCTCGATCCTCGCTACACCCCGGGGACGCGTTCCCCGGGTGGAGTGAAGGCGGCCAGGACGGTCGCGGTGATGTAGTCCGCGGCCTTGTCGGTGGTGACGCGGCCGGCATTGATCTCCTCTGCCGCGCCGTGCATGACGCTGTGCATGGATCCGACCAGCCATGACGTCGGCAGGTCGGTCCGGAACACGCCCTCCTTCTGGCCGCGCTCGATCAGTCGCTCCACCCGCACCATCGGATCGGCGTGCAGTTCGCGCACCCGGCCCGGCGGGAGTGCGTCCTGTGCGGCGACCAGCAGTGAGCGGAACCGGTCGACCAAGTGCCAGCTGGACTCGATCAGCCGGCCCAGCGCCTCGCGCGGATCCCCGGTCAGGTCGACCTGGCCGAGTGCGGCCTCGCCGCCCTCGATCGCCTGCACGAAGACCGCGTCGACCAGCTCGGTCCGGGACGGGAAGTGGCCGTAGAGGGTGACCCGGCCGACGCCGGCCGCCTTCGCGATCTCACTGGTGCTCGCGGTCGGATCCCGGCTGAGGCATTCCGTCGCCGCGTCCACGATCGCGGCGATATTGCGCTGTGCGTCGGCCCGCTTGGTCGTCGTACCTGCTGCTTTCGCCGCCATCGAATCTCCTCTTGTCGAACACCACTGTACGAGTTACTGTATCCCACATAACTTGAACAACAGTGTTCGAGATAGTCGAATGTGAGGAGGGGCCGGAGATGTCCGGACCGACCAAGGAACAACCTGAGACCACCGCGGCCGACCCGCGGCGGTGGCGGATGCTGGGGCTGCTCGCCGTCGCGCAGTTCATGCTGATCCTCGATGTGACCGTGGTGGCGATCGCGCTGCCACATATCGGCACCGACCTGGGGCTGGACCGCGAGACGCTGACCTGGGTGGTCAGCGCCTACACGCTGATGTTCGGCGGCCTGATGCTGCTCGGCGGGCGGGCGTCCGACCTGTTCGGCTCCCGCAAGGTCGTGCTGGCCGGTCTGGCGGTGTTCACCGCGGCCTCGCTGCTGACCGGCCTGGCGAACAGCGCCGAACTGCTGATCGGCGGCCGGATCGCGCAGGGCATCGGCGCCGCGATGCTGTCACCGGCGGCGCTCTCGATGGTGACCAAGACGTTCGACGGCGACGAGCGGAACAAGGCGCTCGGCATCTGGTCCGCCATCGGTGGTGGCGGCTCCGCGATCGGCGTCCTGCTCGGCGGCGTACTGACCGCCGGCCCGGGCTGGCAGTGGGTGTTCTACGTGAACGTGCCGATCGGCGTGATCGTGTTCGCGATCCTGCTGAAGACGCTGCCGGCCGACCGCCCGTCCGAGAGCCAGGGCCGGCTCGACGTACCGGGCGCCATCCTCGTCACCGCCGGTACCGGTACGGCGATCTACGCGCTGATCAACGCCGGAGACCGCGGCTGGCTGTCGCCCGCGACGCTGATCACGCTGGCCGGCGCGGTCGTCCTGTACGCCGTCTTCGCGTGGCTGCAGACGGTCGTCAAGTCGCCGCTGATGGACCTCCGGATCCTGACCCGCCGCCCGGTCGCCGCCGGGACGTTCCTGATCCTGGTCGCGACCGCGCTGATGATCGCGGTCTTCTTCCTCGGGTCGTTCTACCTGCAGCACTACCTGGGGTACGGCGCCCTGCGGACCGGACTGCTGTTCCTGCCGATCGCCGTACTGACCATCATCGGAGCGCAGGTGGCCGGCCAGGTCATCGGCAAGGTCGGGGCCCGTTCGGTCGCGATGATCGGGCTGACGATCGCGGCGGTGGGTATCGCTGTCCCCGCCATCTGGGAGGGTGCCACGATGGTCGTGATCGGCACGAGCTTCGGCGCCGGCGGGATCGGTGCGGCGTTCGTCGCGGCCTCGACCACCACGTTCTCGCAGATCCACTACACCGAGGCCGGGCTGGCGTCCGGGATCCTGAGCACCTTCCACGAGTTCGGTGCGTCGATCGGTGTCGCGGTCGTGTCGAGTATCGCGGCAGCGAGCCTGGCCGGAACGGTTACCACGGGCTTCACTCGCGGATTCACCTTCGCCGCGATCACCGCGGCCGCGGCCGCCGTCCTCGCGCTGGTCGTCGTACCGGTCGCCAAGCCTTCGACAGGAGCAGCTCATGTCCACTGAGATCCGCCGTGCGGTGCCCGCGGATGCCGAGCTCGTCCGGACCATGTTGATCGAGCTCGCCGATTACCAGGACCAGGGCAAGGACGTCACCGCCACCGTCGAGGACTGGCAGGGGTTCCTGGGCCGGGACGACGTGATCGTGCTGATCGCCGAGATCGACGGGACGGCGGCGGGGTACGTGTCGTCACTGCGCCGCCCGTACCTGTGGGTCGGCGGGGACGTGCTCGCCCTCGACGACCTCTACGTACGGGAGCAGTTCCGCGACGCCGGCGTAGGCCGGGCGCTCATGCTCGACCTCGCCCGTCACGCCCTGCCCGACCGCCTGACGATCAGCTGGGGCCTACGCCTCGAAAACGAAGCCGGCTACCGCTTCTACGACCGCCTCGGCGCCAACCTGGTCACCAAGACCGCCGCCAGCTGGCGCGCCACCACCTACGAAAAACTGCTGACCGACTGATACGACCGCGCTGCCGGACCACCCGGCAGCGCGGTCGTGGTTTCAGCCGCCGTCTGAGTCACTCGGTCTTCTGGCTGAAGGAACACCGCCACTGCCCGTCCGCACGGACATAGAGGTCCGTGATCCATTCCTCCGTCGTGTACGGCGTTCCGTCCCAGACACCCGAGCTGGCCTTACGGGCGGTGAAGACGAAGGTGTCGCCTACCTGGGCCAGCCGCTCGGCCCCGACCACGGTCATCGTGTGATGCGCCAGCTTGCCGGCGGCGATCCAGCTGATGAGGTCGGACTTGGCGACGATCCCGTCCGCACCGACGTACACCCAGTCGTCGGTCAGGAAGCGCGCGACGGCGGCGGCGTCGTTGCCGACCAGGACCTCGTCGAAGGCGGCCGCGACGGCGCGGACCTCGTCCTCAGCTGTCATCTGCTCATCATCTCCAACATTCTTCGGATGGGGTGTCGAATTCTGGCCGGGTCGGTCGACCCGCGAGGGCTTCGACCCGACGCGGCACCCGGCCAGCCTGCTGGCCAACGGCGGCCCCGGCTGGCCCACTTCGTTGCCGGCAGCATCGGGTTCACCGGCCTCAGCGCCGGCGCCCGCCCCACCATCATCGCCTTCGGCATCGCCGTCGTCCTCGGCTGGACCTGGATCGCCACCGTCTGCGCCGACCACCGCCGCAACGCCTGACCTGCACAACCTGCAAGCCCTGGCTCCCTCCGAGCCAGGGCCTGATCCAGAGGTGGTCTAGGGCAGGGCCCATTTCTGGTTGGGGGCGGTGTGGCAGGTGTAGAGGATGAGTCTGGTGCCGTTGGCGGTGGAGGCGCCGGTGGCGTCCAGGCATTGGGCGGAGCGGACGTTGAGGAGGGTGCCGTCCGCGCGTGGCAACCATTTCTGGCCCGCGCTGCCGTCGCACGTCCACAGCACGACCGGCGTGCGAATCGCCGTACTGCGGGCATCCATGCACTTGCCGAGTGATCTCAGCGTGCCGTCCTCGGACTGGGTCCACTGCTGGTTCGCGTTGCTGTGGCAGGTGTACAGCACGGTCGGCGTACCGTCGGCCGTGCCGGCTTGGTAGATGTCGACGCACTTGCCGGCCGCCCCGCTGATCGGACCGGTGTCCTGGAACACCCCGACCTCCCACAGCGAGTAGTAGCTGCCCGCAACACCTCTGGTCGTCGCGCTGATCCGCACGTATCTGGCGAAGTTGGGAGTGAACTCCAGGCTGTCGGTTCCGCCATCTCCGACCGTGGTCGAGTAGACGGTCTTCCACGTCCGTCCGCTACCCGACACCTGGATCTGATAGCCCTTGCCGTACGCCGATCCCATCCAGCTGAGCAGTACGCGGTTGACCAACCGAACCGAACCGAGGTCCACCCGCAACCACTGTGGATCGCTGCGCGCACTCGACCAGGCCGTCGACATCGAGCCGTCCACCGCCTTCGAGCCCTCCCGGCCCGCGGTGTAGACGCTGGACACGGCCACCGGCCGGTTCAACGCCAGATTCCGTTTCGGCACATACGTCGCTGTGTAAGTGGTCGGTGTGGCAGGTGCAGTGAAGTTGTGGTTCCGCGCACCGCCGTCGGACCAGGACGCGAACCGGTAGAGCTTCCCGGCCGACGACTGCAACAGGTCGGCGGACACCGATCCGTTCGACCCGACGATCGCCGTACTGGTGCTCGGAGTGGTCACCGACTTCGAGAAGTAGGTGACCTTCATACCCGCCGGCCGCGTCGCGAACGTGAGCCCGACGGTCGTCGGGTCGAGCCGCACACTCTTGACGGCGGTCAGCCCACCTGAGTCCCGGGCCGTGAGCTTGAGCTCCATGTACGACGGATACTCGTGATCCGGTGCGGTGAACGTTCCGCTCGTGCCGGTCATCGTGGTGATCTGATGCGCGTGGCAGTCGCTCGGGCAGTGGTGCATGATCAGCGCCCAGGTCATCGCCGATCCGGGCAACGTTCCCTGGTCGGGGTCGGTCGCCGTACCGGCGAAGCTGATGGTGTCGCCGACCTTCCACTTCGTCGCCGGCGTGGGTGCGGTGATGGTCGCGGTCGGTGGACCGTTGGCGACGGCGATCTCGGTCGACGCGGTGCCGGTGCCGCCGTGGCCGTCGTTCACCCGAAGCCTGGCGATCTTGGCTCCGCTGCCCGAATAGGTGTACTGGACGGTCGCCGCGGTCGAGTCGTCGTACTGACCGTCGCCGTCCAGGTCCCACGCATAGGTCAGCGCGTCGCCGTCGGCATCGTTGGACGCGGTCCCGTCGAACGTGACCTTGAGCGGGCTCGGGCCGGTGGTCGGATCGGCGTTGATGATCGCGGTCGGCGGGTTGTTGGTGCCGTTGTAGACGTAGCGCATGACCCGGCCGTTGTCGTAGTCGACGGCGAAGATGTCTCCGCCCGGCCCGGTCTGCAGCCTCGTCGTTCCGTAGCCGGACGCGAAGGTGACGATCTCGTCCGGATCGGGCAGCCCGTTGGCGTCCGGAAGCATGGCCCAGACGCACTTGCGGCTGTAGTCGGCGAAGAACAGGGCGCCGTCGTACTCCGGCGGGTAGTTCCCCTCCTCGTAGAAGGACATGCCGGTGAGGGAGGAACTGCCGGTGCCGCAACTCTCACCGGCCACGACTTGATCGCTGTGCTTGTAGGTGTAGTACGGCGCTGCGACCGCGCTCGACCCGGCGGCGTACAGGTTCTCGCAGATGCTCAGGTCGTTCCCGTCGTACCCGCTCTGCTTGCCGACGCCCTCGTAGCAGGGCCAGCCGAAGTTGGTCACGCCGGCGGTCGGGCTGACAATCCGGTTGATCTCCTCCCAGGCGCTCCAGCCGACGTCGCCGACCCAGAGTTCGTTGGTGCCGGGGCGGAAGTCGAAGCGCATCGGGTTGCGCAGGCCGTGCGCCACGATCCGGCGCGCGTTCAGGTCCGAGCTGCTCAGCAGCGGGTTGCCGGGCGCGGCCAGTCCGGTGTTGGGGTTGATGCGGATGATCGAGCCGTCGAGGGTCGCGGGATCGCCGGTCGTCCGGAGATCCTGGGCCCGCAACGCGCCGCCCTCGGCCGACGGCGGGGTGAGCACCGTACCGGTCGGTGATGGGGGGTCGCCACAGGGGTTGTCCGGGGTGATATCCGAGGTTGGGAACGCGTCCTGGCCGTAGTCGGCGTAGTTGAAGCTGGCGCCGTCGCCGCCGCCCGCGTAGAGCATGCCGTCCGGCCCGAACTCGATCGACCCGATCGAGTGGCTCGGGAACACCTGGCACCAGTCCCCGACCAGTACCTGCTCGGTGACGGCCGTGCCGTTCGGGGTCAGGACCGACAGGCGTGCACTGGCCTGGCAGCCGTCACTCGTCGGCCCCGGCGGCGACGGGCACGGGTCGTTGGTACCGCCAACGGTTCCCCATTTCGGGGCGGTTCCGCCGATCAGGCCGTCGTACGTGTAGAGGACGTAGACGCGGGGATCGGCCGGGAAGTCGGGATGCAGGGCGAGACCGAGCAGGCCCCGGTCCCAGTAGTTGTAGACCTTCGTGCGCAGATCCGCGAACACACCGGGCGTCGCGTCGTCGAGCGAGTCGAACACCTTGATCAGGCCGCTCTTCTCGGCGACGAACACCCGTCCGTCGGCAGCGAAGGCGACGTTCGACGGGTCGGTCAGCCCGCTGAACACAACCTGTTCGCTGAAGCCGGCCGGCGTCACCGCGGCGCGCGCGGCCGGTACGCCGACCAGGCCGACGGCGACCAGTAGCACGGCGATGACAGCGGACGGCAACCGGCGTACGGACAAAGACATAGAGCCCCCAGACAAACTGAATCCCCGATGCCTGCCCCTCACCGCCCCCGGCGAGAACATCGAGGTGCACGTCAGCATGGGGCAGGATCCACGCCGGCGCAATACCGCGTTTGAAACGGGTACTCCAGGTCAGTGCGCGGTTACACCGGAAGGTGACCGGATGGTCACGACTGTGTTCGAGTGTGTACGGACCGTTGAAGTACATCCGTCCGCGCAGCACGCTGAGGCGCACGTTTTCGCCTGGTGAGGAGACAGTCGCGATGATCCGTCGGAGAGTACGAACAGCCGTTGTGGCGTTGGCGATTCTGGTGGCTTCGGCCGCCGGCGTCACGCCCGCCTCAGCCGCTCCGCAGTACGAGTCCTTCCGGCCCGGGGCGCCGTGGCTCGACACAAACGGCCAAGTGATCCAGGCACATGGCGGTCAGGTCGTACCGGCGACCGACGATCGTGGCCTGCGGATCTACTACTGGTACGGCGAGGACCGGAGCAACGGGTACTTCGACAGCCCCGGCGTGCACGTGTACTCGTCGTACGACCTCTACAACTGGAAGGACGAAGGACTCGCGCTGCGGGCGATGAGCTCGGAGGACCAGTTCACCGACGACAAGTACTTCTCGAAGCTGTACAAGGGCTACACGGCCGCGCAGAAGGAGATCGTCTGGCGTGACCTGTCGACCAACAGCGTCCGCACCGACGGCTGGGCGCGACCGTCGATCCTCGAGCGGCCGAAGGTGATCTACAACGAGGCCACGCGCAAGTGGATCATGTGGGTGCACTCCGACGGACCGTCCTCGCCGACGAGCACGTCGACGTACGCGCGGGCCGAGGCCGGTGTCGCGATCGCCGATTCGCCGATGGGTCCGTTCCGCTGGATCGACTCCTACCGGCTGAACCGGGTGCCGAGCGACTCGGTGCCGTGGTGCGGTACGTCGCCCGCGTTCGACCCGGCCGGCGGGATGGCGCGGGACATGAATCTGTTCGTGGACGACGACGGCACGGCGTACATCATCTACTCGTCCGAGGAGAACCGGACGATGTACATCTCCAAGCTGAACAACGCCTACACGTATCTGTCCGCCGCGCCGGAGAACGCCGTACCGGGTCAGGACTTCGTCCGGACGCTGCCGTGCAACCAGCGGGAGGCGCCGGCGATGTTCAAGTCCGAGGGCACGTACTACCTGGTGACGTCGGGGGCGACGGGCTGGGACCCGAACCCGGCGCGGTACGCGACCTCGCAGAACGTCCTCGGTCAGTTCACCGATCGCGGGAATCCGATCAGTGGTGCCGGAGCCGCGGACACCTACCGGTCGCAGAGCACGAACGTGATCCCGGTCGACCGCAAGCACAACAAGTTCGTCTTCATGGGGGACCGGTGGACCCCGAGCGATCTGGCCAACGCGCCCTACGTCTGGATGCCGATGAGCTTCGGCGAGGGCGGCAGCCTCACCATCGGCCCGGACCAGGAGTGGACCCTCAAGGACCTGACGTCGTCCACCCGCTGGACCGTCACGTCGGCTGTCCCGGATCACGTCGGACTCAACGACACCAGCACTCTGCCTGCCCAGGTCACCGTGACGACGGCCCGCGGATCCGAACAGGTCGGGGTGACGTGGGACGCGTCCACGATCGCTCAAGCCGGCCCGGCGCAGTTGCGCGGGACGTTGTCGGACGGCCGGACCTTCACCCGCTCGGTCGTCGTGGTGCCGCAGGGCCTGAGGTACGCCGTCAACGCGGGAGGTACTGCGACCGCCGACTGGACGCGGCTGACCCAGGTCGCGGGACCGCTGCTCAACTCCGCCGCGGAGCAGCCGCTCGGCACAGACCCGGCCACGGGAACGACCTGGGGCTACGCAGGATCGAGTGCGCCGGCCGGCACGGGTGACATGTACACCACCCTGCGCTACGCCAAGGACCACGAGCCGCTCGTCTACACCTTCGGTGGTTTGGAGCCCGGGACGTACACGGTCCACGCCGGCTACTACGACCCGTGGCCCTGGGCCAACCGTGCCGCCTCGGTTTCCGTGAACGACTCCGTCGTCGACGCCGAGCGACTGTTCACCGCTACTCCGACGGCGGCGTCGTACCCGGGTGTGGTCGGCGAGGACGGGAAACTCACCGTCACCATCACCCCGACGCGCTCCCCGGACATCCAGGTCAGCTGGCTGATGGTCGCGAAGAACTAGGGCACGTCTCTCGTGCCCTAGCTGGTGGGTTCCCCGGGACGCTCCCCGAGCGGGCGAACGCGCCTGGACGGTAACCCGACGACCCGGGGAACCCAGCCACAGATCCCATCACATCAACGGGTCACGTCTGCAACGTTCGGGACCCCTGGTTGCATCTTTAGGGGTATGAGGATGCGACTGCTGGGCTTGCTCGTGGTGGGGATCTCGCTGACCGCCTGCGGTAGCGAGGCGCCGCCGGCGGCCAGCGTGGGTGGAGGTTCTGGTGGCTCGCCGGTCGGGAAGGCGTACCTGTCCGTGCAGGTCACCGAGGACGGCAAGCCGAAGCAGCTGGCGCCGAACACCCGGCTTCGCCTGGACTTCCGCGACGGCGGAATCCTCGGTTTCCACGCCGGCTGCAACCAGATGGGCGGCGAGGTCTCGCTCGACGGCGGCACGGTCACGATGGATCAGTACGGCGGCACCGAGATGGCCTGCCCGGACCTGCAGGCCCAGGAGGCGTGGCTGGCGAAACTTCTGACCGACCGTCCCAGCTGGAAGCTCGAGGGGGACACCCTCACCTTGACCAAAGGCAGTACGACGGTCGTCCTCAAGGACCGCAAGATCGTTGAACCGGATCTTCCGATCGCCGGCACCAAGTGGACCGTTGACGGTGTGCTGGCGGGACAGGCGGTCGAGCACTTCCCCGGAATGGCCGCGGCCCACTTCACCATCGAGGGCGATCGCATCACCGGTTCGACCGGCTGCAACGAGTTCGAAGGTCCCGTCACCACCCGGACCGCCACGACGCTGTCCTTCGGCGCGCTGAGGATGACGCTCGTTGGATGCAGCGGCGAGCCCGCCCGGCTGGAGAAGGCAGTGATCGGGGCACTGGGGGGTCAGCTGACCTACTCCATCGACTACAACCGCCTCGAACTCCGAACCGCCGACGGCAAGGTCGGCCTCAATCTGATCGCCGAGAAGTGACAATGACTGGGTGAACGCGGCGCGGACGGTGGCACGGGGGCTCCCGGTGGAGCCGGGGGTGTACCGATTCCGGGACGAGGCCGGGAAGGTCCTGTACGTCGGCCGCGCGGTGAACCTCCGGCGCCGGGTCCAGTCGTACTGGACGCATCTCGGCGACCGGCCGCGGTTGCGCCGGATGGTGGAGCGCATCGACCGCGTCGAAGCAGTGTGGTGCGACTCCGAACACGAGGCGGCCTGGCTGGAACGCAACCTGCTCGAGCATTCCAAGCCGCGGTGGAACCGCACCAAGGGCGGTCAGGAGGTCGTCGGGTACATCCGGGTCGACGACGGCCCGCGGCGACCAGAGTTGAAGTTCGCACACCTGGCCACCGGTCCGGCGCAGCACTTCGGCCCTTACCTCGGCGGCGTCCGGATCCGGCTGGCGTTGTCCGCCCTCCATCGGGTGCTGCCGCTGGCGTACAGCGGTACGACGAACGGGTCGGCGCGCGAGTTCGCCGAGTTGTTCGGGATCGGACCGGCCGATCGCGAGACGCTGGCGCGGACGGCGATCGCCGTACTCGACCGTGATCCGGCAGCGGTGACCGCGCTGCGGACCGAGCTGGAACGCCGTCGGGATCGTGCGGCGGCCGAGCTTCGGTTCGAGTTCGCGGCGAAGCTGCAGGAGGAGATCGCGGGGTTCGACTGGATCGTCGCCGAGCAGAAGGTGTCCTGGCTGGAGCCGCGCGACGCCGATGTCTACGGCTGGGCGGACGACGTACTCGTGCACTTCAAAGTGCGCGCCGGCCGCATGTCCACCTGGACGCAACGGACTGCTTCGGAGGCGGTCGCACGCGACCGGGTAGCGGCGACGCCGGCCCTCTGGCAGCCCTTCGCCCACCGCAACGCCGAGCTCGCAGCGCGACTGCTCCGTGGGTGACATCCTCGGCCCAGTCATGTCACCGAGGTGAAGGCCGCCGAGGCACCCAACGACACACGGTGGCTGGTCAACCTGACCCTGGACGAGGAGGGCGCACAGCTCTTCACCCGCCTCACCGCCGATCTGGCCACCAAGCAACCACCGCTCAATCAACTCGCGATTGTGGTCCGCGACCAGGTCGTCGCCGCCCCGACTGTGAAGTCCGCGATCCCCGGCGGCAAACTCCAGATCACCGGCAGCTACACCAGACACACCGCCGAAGACCTGGCCAAACAAATCACCGGCTGAATCAGCGGTTGGTCACCTCGAAGGCGACCACGGCGGCGGCGATGGCGACGTTGAGGGATTCGACGCCGGGGTGGAGGGGGATCTGGAGGTCGGAGTCGGTGGAGACGGTGAGGCCGTTGGTTTCGCCGCCGAGGACGTAGACGGCGCGGGGTGCCAATTCGGCCTTGAAGAGGGAGTCGTGGGAGTGGGCCGAGAGGCCGTAGACGTGGTAGCCGGCCGTGCGGAGGATGTCGACGGCCGCCTTCGCGGTGGAGGTGTTCACGATCGGTGCCTGGAAGGCGACGCCGGCCGAGGCCTTGATCACCAGCGGGCCGACGTGCGGCGTACCGGCGCGGGGGAGGATCACGCCGTCGAACCCGGCGCCGGTCGCGGTGCGCAGGATCATCCCGACGTTGCCCGGGTTCGTCACGCCGTCGAGCAGGAAGACGTTAGTCGGCCGCTTGCCACGGGCCCGGACGAACTCCTCCAGCGGGGTCATCCGCGGCGCGTCGACGTCCGCGACCACGCCCTGGTCGTGCTTCCCGTTGCCGGCCAGCCACTTCACCCGGCTGGCCGTCGCCCGCTCGACCGGGACGTCGACCTTCGCCGCGGCCCGGAGGATCTCCTGGAGCGAGCCTCCGGTCGCGTTGTCGGCCACGACCACCTTCGCCACCGACAGGGCCGGGTCGTGCAGTGCCTCGAGGACCGGCTTCCGCCCGTAGATGGTGATCCACTTGTCCCGCGGCGACCTCTTCGATTCCACCCGCCCATCTTCACATCGTGGCAACAGGCGGGCAATCTGCGTCCGTCACGCTGAGTTGCATGGAACAGCTGCGTACGGCGCTCGTCGGCGGGACCGCCTGTGAGGTGTGTGGGCGACTCCCGCATCCACGGCGGCTGCGGTTGACGGTGGCCAAACTGCTCGCGATCTTCCCGGTGGAGTTCGCCCTGCACGCAGTCGTGCTGGCGCTGCATCCGCCGTACGTGGTGGCGGTCACAGCGCTGGTTCTCGTCACGACGGCGCTGGTGATCTGGGTGATCGAGCCGTCGACGATGCGGCTGCTGCGGTCGTGGCTGCACGCGCCCCGGATCCGGCCGACGTCCGGTATCGACGCGTTGTGGCGGATCCGCGTCACCCTCGCGGATCGCGCCGGCGCGCTGGAACGGCTGACGCATCAACTGGCCGACCTGGATGCGAACATCCTCGGGCTCCACGTCCACCCGGTCGACGACGGCGTACGCGACGAGCTCGTCGTGTCCACCCCGGACACGGTCGATCCGCAATCGTTGCTGGAGGCAATCGAGGCGGCGGGTGGACGGGACGCGCACGTGTGGCCGACGACCGCGCTCGCGCTGGTCGACGGCCAGACGAAGGCGCTGAGTCTGTCGGCGCAGGTGGTCAGCGACCCGAGCGAGCTTCCGCACGCGGTCGCCGAGCTCCTCGGCGCTCAGCTGGTCACCGATCGGGTCGCCCTGGCCGGTCCGCTGCCTGGCGACGGTACCGTCCTCAAGATCCCGTCGCCCTGGACCGGCCTGTTCGCGTTCACCCGGCCCGGTGAACCGTTCACCCCTGCCGAG
Organism: uncultured Actinomycetota bacterium; assembly: GCA_963748245.1. Taxonomy (GTDB): domain Bacteria; phylum Actinomycetota; class Actinomycetes; order Propionibacteriales; family Kribbellaceae; genus Kribbella. The sequence continues at coordinate 241,577 of CAVVIA010000005.1, forward strand.
TCCGCCAGGGCCCACCGCCTCGCTCAACTGGCGGAGCTGACGCTGGTCAGCAGGCGGGGTTGCTAGCCGTCAGCTCACGGGGTTGCTAGCCGTCAGCCGGCGGGGTTGGTTGCCTTGCCGTCGAGCCAGAGGACGTTCGACGGGTCGCGGTGGGTGCCCTTGCTGCCGACGTGCTTGTCGCTGATCCCCGGTCCGTTCTTAATGACGTGCACCAGTGCCATCGCATGCCCGCGGCCGAGGTCGTAGTCGGCCTTCAGCCAGTCACAGATCACGCCGGCCTTCACGTCCGGAGCGTCGTACCCGAGGCCCTTCGCCTGCTCGACCAGCGCCCGCGGCGTGCGGCCGGTCTTCTCCTCGATCTTGTCCAAGTACGCCTGGAACGACATGTGGTGTCTCCTTCATGAGGGTCTCTTCACCACTGCGTCGATCAACTGGGGCCGAAATCGACACCCTCACTCGCCGGTTTGCAGACCGTACTTGCGCAGCCCCGCGGACAGGCGGCCCTCGTTCTGGGCCACGACCAGGTCGTTCGACAGCTCGCGGAGCTTGACGTTGGTGTCCTGGGAGGCCCGCTTGAGTACGTCGAACGCCACGCTGGACGTGATCCCGTAGCGATGCATGAGCACACCCTGCGCCTGACCGATCACGGTCCGCGTGGTGAGCGCCGTACGCAACTGCTCGACCAGACTCCGGCTGTCGTTGAACAGTTGCAGGTTGTCGAACGCGACCCCGGCGTGCATGGCGAACAGCAGGACGATGTCGTACGACGTGCTGCCGAAAGCGTCGACCTTGGCCGAGAAGAGGCTGAACGCGGCCGCGGAACCGGTCACCGCCGGCAAGGGCAGCAGCAGCGCGCTGCGGTAGCCGGCGTTGATCGCCGTCGCCGCGAACTCCGGCCAGCGGTGGTCCGAGGCGAGGTCGCCGATCCGGTGCGGCTCGGCGTACGTGAGCGTGTCGTACAGCGGCCCGTCCGGCATCACCATCTGCGCGGCCAGCGGGGCGCGGGCCGGCTCGGCGACGTCGTCGGCGGTCTGGTGGTACCGCGCGACGATCTCCGCCTGGTCGCCGACGAGGACGGTGATCGAGGCCTCCTCGCAATCCGGCACCGTGTTGACCACGCGGCTGACGAATCGGCCCAGTGTGGTGGCCACGTCGTCGTCCTCGACCAGTCGGCTGACCTCGGCCAGTTCCTGCGCCAGCTCCAGAATTCCCTCACCCATGGCACCCATCATGCGCCATCCTTTCTGGGTTGCAGAACCCAGACGGCGCTACGCTCGATCTCATGGACGAACATCGCCTGACCACCAAGGGCCGGGCGACCCGCGAGCGGATCCTCGCCGCCGCGGCCGACCTGATCCTGCGGCACGGTGTGGCCGGCACGCAGCTCGACGACGTACGCCGGGCCGCGGGGGTGAGCGGCTCGCAGTTGACGCACTACTTCCACGACAAGCACACGCTGATCGACGACGTGATCGCGTGGCAGGCGCGCGCCACGCTCAAGCGTGAACCGGTGCTCGACTCGTTCGACGCCTGGCACCGCTGGGCCGACCAGGTCGTCGCCCGCCAGACCGCGCGGAAGTTCCAGGGCGGCTGCGACTTCGGCTCACTCGCCGGCCAGCTCGCCGAGACGAACCCGGAGACGCGGGCCCACCTCGCCGACGGCTACGACAACTGGCTTTCGGCCTTCAGGCGCGACCTGCAGGCGATGCGTGATGACGGCCTGCTCCGCGCGGACGCGGACCCTGAGTCGCTCGCTCATATGTTGCTCGCGGCGATGCAAGGCGGCGTACTCCTGTCCCAGACCCTCCGCAGGCCTGAACCCCTCCGCGACGCCCTCGATGCGGCGCTTGCCCGGCTAGAGTCCTTCTCTTAAGCACCTGATGACTGCCGCCGCAGAGCGGTCGATGTCTTCCTCGTCGGTGGTCCAGTTGCTGACCGAGATGCGCATGGCGGCCTTGCCTTGCCAGGTCGTGCCGGACATCCAGCACGTGCCCTCCTGCTGGACTGCGCGTACTACCTTTCGGGTCAGCTCGTCGTCGTCCTCGAAACGAACGAGCACTTGATTGAGCACGACCTCGTTCAGTACTTCGACCCCGTTCACGGCCAGCGTGTCGGCGAACCGGTGCGCCATCGCACAACACCGCTCGACGACCTCGGCGATCCCTTCGCGCCCGAGTGCCCGGATCGCGGCGTACACCGCGAACCCGCGGGCCCGGCGGGAGAACTCGGGGTTGAACTCCATCGCGTCGCGTTCCCCGTGCTCGTCATGGATCAGGTACGACGCTCGCACGGACATCGCGGCCCGGTGGGCGTCGGGATGTGCGCAGAGGACGAGGCCGGAGTCGTACGGAACGTTCAGCCACTTGTGCGCGTCGGTCGCCCAGGAGTCGGCCTGGTCGATGCCGTGGAGTTGCTGTCGGAGGGCGGGACTGACCGCGGCCCAGAGGCCGAAGGCGGCGTCCACGTGCACCCACGCGCCGGCCGCATGGGCCAGCTCGCAGATCTCGGCGATGGGATCGATCGCGCCGGTGTTCACGTTGCCGACCTGGGCGCAGACGATCGTCGGGCCGTCGGTTGCGGCCAGGGCATCGGCGAGCGCGTCGGCCCGCATCCGCCCTTGACTGTCGACCTCGATCGGCACGATGCAGCTCGTGCCGAGGCCGAGGAACCGCAGGGCCCGGTCGACCGTGTCGTGCCGCTCGGCTCCGGCCAGCACACGGACCTTTGGCGCACCGATCAGGCCGTCGCGTTCGACATCCCAACCGGCCTTTCGTAGTACGTCGTGCCGGGCCGCGGCGAGGCCGGTGAAGTTGGCCATCTGGGCTCCGGTGACGAAGCCGACCGTCGTACCGGCCGGCAGTCCGAACAGCTCGACCAGCCAGCTCGCCGCGACCTCCTCGACCACGGCCGCTGCGGGCGAGGCGGCGTAAAGGCCGGCGTTCTGGTCCCACACCGCCGTGAGCCAGTCGGCGGCGATTGCGGCGGGGGTCGCGCCGCCGAAGACGAAGCCGAAGAAGCGGCCGCTGCCGCTCGGCAACAGGCCGTCCTCGACGCCCTTCGCGAGGTGTGCGATCACTTCTTGCGGGTCGGTCGGTTGCTGCGGCAGTTCGCCGCCGAGTGCGTGATGCAGCTCGGCCGCCGTCGCCCGCGGGCCGACCGGACGCTCCGGCAGCCCGTCCAGATACGTCGTCGCTCGCTCGAACGCTTCCCCGAGCGGCCCTTTCCAGTCCGGCATGTTCATACCTCCTTTGTACGGCGGGTGCGTGTGAATCGGCGTGTGACGGCACTACAGTTCTGTTTGCTTTCCCCGCGTTGCTTTCGTCGCGGCATTTGGAGGATGTGGATGGCGCGTGTGGTGACCGGGAGTCGCTGGACGGCGATCGTCGGTTATTCCCTGGTCGGCGCGGCCACCCAGCTGGTCTGGCTCAACTTCGCCGGTGTGACCACCGTCGCCGCCTCGCACTACGGCGTCTCCGAGAGTGCGATCGGCTGGCTGGCCCAGGTGTTCCCGCTGCTGTACGTCGTACTCGCGATCCCTTGCGGTCTGATCCTCGACCGGTGGTTCCGGGCCGGCCTGATCGCGGGCGCCCTGCTGACCGCCCTGGGCGCTTCGGTGCGGTTGATCGGCGACGACTACGGCTGGCTGCTGGCCGGGCAGATCGTTGCCGCGATCGCCCAACCGCTGGTGCTGAACGCGGTCACCGGCATCACCGGCCGCTACCTGTCTCCGGACGATCGACCGACCGGGATCGCCGTCGGCACCGCCAGCATCTTCGCCGGGATGCTGATCGCCTTCCTGCTCAGCGCGGTCTTCGCTTCGGCCGCTGATCTGTCGGTCATGCTCGCGGTGACCTCGGCCTTCTCTGCCCTTGCAGCTGTCTGGCTGATTGTTGCCCTGCGCAATCCAGGTGAGGTGCCACGACAACGCCCTGATCGCAGTACGCTGCGGATCGCCTGGGGTGACTCGCTGATCCGCCGACTGTGCGTGCTGGCGATCTTCCCGTTCGGCGTCTTCGTTGCCCTGAGCACCTTCGCGCAGGCGCTGCTGGAGCCGGCCGGGGTCAGCGGCGGTACGGCGAGCGTCATCCTGCTGGTCAACGTCGTCGCCGGTGTGCTGGGCTGTGCGGTGATCCCGATCCTCGTCGTACGACGCCGAGCCGAGTCGACCCTGCTCGTCCTGAGTCTTTCGTCGACCGCTGGCGCCTGCGTCGTACTGGCGGTGGCGCCGGGTGTGATCACGGGTTTCCTCGCGATCGGCCTGATCGGTCTGATGCTGCTTCCGGCGCTCCCGATCGTGCTCGAGCTGGTCGAACGCCGTACCGGCGAGGCCGAAGGCACCGCGGCCGGGCTGATCTGGATGGCCGGCAACCTCGGCGGTCTACTCGTCGCGGTCGTGGTCGGTCTACTCGTCGACTACCCGTCCGCGGCCTTCCTGGTGATGGCCGGGATCGCGTTGGTCGGCGTACCGGGGGCGCGGGCGCTCAAGCGCCCAATCGCCGAAGTCCGATCGCCGTCGCACCCGTAGCCAGCAGCCCGCCGATGCCCGCGGCAACAAACGTGACCCGTGCGTCGGTGTGCTCGAGGAGGAGGCCGCCGAACACGTACGAGATCCCGGCTGCCAGACCGATAGCGCCGTACAGGTTCCCGAAGACGCGGCTGAGCATCGGTGCCGGTACGACGCGTTGCAGGTAGGTGCTGATCCCGACGTCGAGCGCCGCGATGCCGAGGCCGCGGAACACCTGCAGCGCGAGCGCGGCCCAGACCGCCCAGGCGAGACCGGTGACCAGGTTGCCCGCGCTGCTGATCGCGAACCCGGCCAGGATCAGCGTCGGCATGCGGAACCGGGTCGCGTACTTCGTCATGACGACGTACCCGGCGACGAGACCGATCCCCACGCCGGCGTAGAGCGCCGCCGCGGCCGAGTCGCTGCCTTGGAGTTCGTCCCGGCCCAGGAACACCAGCGCGACGTCGTCCACCCCACTGAACGCGACGCCGGCGAAGAACCCCAGCCCGATCACCCGGATGACCTTGGTCCGCCAGATGTACCCGAGCCCGTCTTTCGCGTCTTTGATCAGGCTGTGGCCGGAGGGCTCGCTTGTTGCGGCAGCTTGGGCAGCCCGCTCAGCACCAGCGCCGACACGAGGAACGTCGCCGCGTCGATCAGCAGGATCCCGCGGACATCGGTCACCAGGAACAGCCCCGCAGCCACCAGCGGCCCGATCGCCTCCAGCCCGTTCGTCCCCGCCCCGAGCGTCGAGTTCGCCGTCTCCAGGTCCTCATCCTTGACGAGCGCCGGCACCGCACTCCGCGAACTCGCCTGGAACACCTGAGCCACCAGACTCCGTACGGCGACCAACACGAGCAACAGCGGCAACGGCGGCAACGCGACCGCCATGGCGAGCACCAGCGCCCCCTGCAGCACGTCACAAACCACCATCACCCGCCGCAGATCGAACCGATCCCCGACAGTCCCCGCGAACGCCCCGAACAGCCCCGGCGTGAAATCCCCGGCCAACAGCAACAACGCCACCGCCAACGCCGCCCCCGTCGACTCCTCGACGTACAACAGCAACGCCACCAGCCCCAGCGAGTCCCCCAGAAACGAAACCGACCTCGCCACCCACAACCGCCGAAACCCCACCGACCCCCGCAGCACCCCCACCGCTCCCATACCCCACCCCCTCATCCCCTAAGATGGTCCCCCAACACCCGCCGGTGTGGCGCAACTGGCAGCGCACCGCTCTTGTAAAGCGGTGGTTAGGGGTTCGAGTCCCCTCACCGGCTCTCCTGTGATCTCTCAAGAGATCCCGGACAGGCCGGACCCTTATCTGGGGTCCGGTTTTTGTTTTTTGGGTGGTCCTGGGGGTCTGCCGAGGGGCTGGTAGTCGCGGGTGGGGTCGAGGGTGAGTTCGCGCAGGAGTTCGCCGGTGGCGGCGTTGATGATGCGGATGTGGAGGTCGTCGACGAGCTTGAGGACGGGGTTCGGGCGTGTTCGGTCCCGATGCCGATGTGATGGAGACGGCCGGCGCGGCGCAGGGTGAGTTTGCCGGCTGGGTCGGCGATGTCGTGGAGCACGCGGTAGTGGGTGTCGGTGCTGCGGTCGGTGCCCGGGCCTGCTTTGGGGCGGGCCTGGTAGGCGGTGTTGACGGTGGCCGAGTGGACCAGAAGCTTGCCTAGAGCCCCCATGATCGTCAGCTGAACGCTGTGCGCCATCCCGGGGTGCTCAGGAGGCGGAGAGCCCATTCGTACTCCGGGCCGCGGAGGGCGGTCAGTTGTTGGCGGCTGGAGGGACCGAGGTAGGCGAGGTCGCGGTGGAACGTCAGAGGAGCGCGGAGGATTGCGTAGGGAAGGCGGCGCGTTCGGTCGGGCTGAATGGAGTAGCGAGAGCGGCGTCGTAGTGGCTGACCAGGTTGCGGAGCGCGGCGATGCGGGTGGGGGGAGGTGTCGTTGCGGCCCAGGTGGTCGTTGACGAAGAACAGTGTGAGGGCCAAGTCGTCGACTCGTGGGCGTTCGCCGAGGAAGGCTAGGTCTAAAGCAGGATGAGCTGGTCGCCAGAGAGGTAGACATTGCTGGCCCAGAAGTCGCCGTGGACCAACTGGCGGGGAAGGTCGAAGTCGCGGGACTCTCGGGCGAGACTCGTGGCCAGCTGTTCTGCGGCGTCGAGGTACGACGTCTCCTCCGCGGACAGATTCCAGGCGCGGATGTCGGCGATCGTGGTGTCAAGGATGGCATCGGCTTCGAGATAGTTGGCCATCGGCGGACGGGCCGCTGCAGGTGAGGTCGGCGCGGCGCGAAAGGTCTTCGTGCAGACGAGCGAACCACTGGATGCCTGCGCTGATCGCGGGCCAGGTGGTCATGCTCGTCCCGCGGGGTTCGATGTAGTGCTCGACCTCGACGAGGCGGTCGTGAAGTTGAGCCAACGTCCTGCCCGTTCGGGTGCAGAGCGTCTGGGGAGTCGGCCAGCCCTGGCCGCGGAGATACTCACGGACCGCCTGCACCGCGGCGAGCCGGTCCGCCTCGACCCACTCTGGTGAGACCCGGACGACCAATGCGCCTTGGTCGGTGGAGACCTGCAGGTTCAGGTTGAAGTTCCCGCCGAGGTCGCGCACGAAGTTGACCTCGGTCAGTGGGTACTGCTGGCCGACGAACTCCAGCCACTCGGCAGTCGGCGCCGCTGTGTCGGAGCACAGGAGCGATGCCTGTCATTGGCAGTTCCGGTAGCCGGAGCGGCGTGCGTCAGCGCGCACCCCGCCGCGGTCTGTCGCTGAGCTGCGCGACAGATTTCTGCCAGCTGATCTGCGACAGGTCTGGACACCCTGCCACGCCAAGATGGTCGCCGAGCTAGGTCATGTCCTGGCTGGGGTCGAACGGGTCGCCGAGAACTATGCCGCCGGTCGTGATCTCGTAGTGGCGTGTGCTCTGGTCGTGGGCGGTGCCGCGGGACTTGAGGACGGTCAGTGCGCGCTTGAGCTGGGAGTCTCCTCTGAGGAACTGGAGCAGGATCACGTTGTCGGACAGGTGCGAGATGCCGTATTCCGACAGGTGGGTGACGCCGAACAGTTCGGGAACTTCCTGTGTCATGACGATGCTGACGTCGGAGCGGGCGCAGCGCTGCAGTAGCGAGTAGATGTATTCGCGGAAACGAATTTCGTCTCCGGCCGCGGCTCGCAGGTCGCCCATGCTGTCGATGACGACTCTGGTGGCGCCGGTGCGGTGGACGGTATCCAGTAGGTCGTAGACCCATTCGTCGAGATACAGGTCGACGGGGGTGCGGTACATGAGTTCGATGCCCGGATCGTCCAGCGACCACGAGAACCCGTTGAGGATGCGCTCCAGTTGGGTCGGGTTTTCCTGGAACGTTGCGATGATCCCGGTCTCGCCGTGCTGTGCGCCGGTGAAGATGAAGTGGAGCGCGAGCAGCGTCTTGCCGATGCCGGAAGGTCCGGCCAGCAGGGTCGAGGCGCCGCGGTAGAAGCCGTCGGAAACCATGGCGTCGAGTGCCGGGACGCCGGTGGACATGCGTTCGCGAGAGCCGCCGGAACGGTCGAACTCGACCGGGTCGGCCATGCGCGGGAAGACATCGAGACCTGCGGAGGAGAGTCGGTAGGCGTGCTTGCCCGACAGCGAGGCACTGCCGCGGAGTTTGAGGACGGAAAGGACGCGGCGATCGCGGTCGGCTTCCCGGTCGGTGCCAAGCGACACGATCGCATCGGCAACTGCGAACTCGGGCTCATCGCTGCTGTCGGCGCCGTCGTACTCGCCGACCCAGAAGGAGCTCATCGGCAACACCGACAGCCGCGCCGCCAGCTCGTGGAGGAAGCTCCTGAAGCCCTCCGGGTGCGGGGCGTAAGTCTGTAGAGCCCGGAAACTGTCGATAACGACCAGCCCAGGGCGGTGTCGCTTGAGGAGTTCGGTGATCAAGGCCAGCGCGCCGGTGAGCCCGTCCTCGTTCAGCGTCTGGCCGAGATCCTCATAGATCACCTTCGTGCCCAGTGCGGCGGGGTCGAAGAAGTCCAGGGACTGGCCGAAGCGCAAGATCTTGTCGAGCGGCTCGGACACGGTGGACAGGTAGAGCGCCGGCCTCCCGGTGCTGGCGTTGTGGAACACGTACTGCTGGGCGAGGATCGTCTTGCCCGAACCCGGCCTGCCGCAGATCAGCACGATGCTGTTGCTGGGCAGACCGCCCCCGAAGACGGCGTCCACTCGGTCGGAGCCGCTCAACAGTCGGTCGGTCATCGCCGGCCCCCCGGACGTCGCAAGTAGGCGCTGGTCCCGACCAGGTCGCGGACCGTGGACACGAACTGCAATGGTTCCAGCGGCTTGACCAGGAACGCCTCTGCTCCCGCCGCCAGGGCCTGGTCACGCAACTCGACGGCGGCGACGGCAAGGACCGGCACCGAACCGATGTCTCCTGCGGTCCTGCACAACGCGAGTCCGGCCCCACCGGACATCAGCAGATCCACGACCAGCACGGTGGGCGGCTCGTCACGCAGGATCTCGGCGGCCAAGTCGGGGTCGAATACGACTCGAACTGCGTAGCCCTCGGTGCGGAGGAAGTAGTCGGCGAACTCGGCCGCGTACCGATCACGCTCGGCGATCAGCACGGTGATGGTCCCATCCGGGCTCGCACGAGTCGCGCCGCGGCGCGACTCGGCCGCCGAAAGGGACGCTGCATCCTCCTGACGGTGCTGAGCCAGGAGCCGGTGAGCGTCGGCCGGTTGCAGGCCGTGCTCGATCTGATCGCGGATGAAGCTGAGCTGGCCCACCTGGTCGCGGCTGAACAACCGCTGCCCACCGGTGCTTCGGGCAGGCACGATCTGTTGATACCGATCCTCCCAGGCACGCAACGTCTGTGCCGACACACCAAGCATGCGAGCAACTGCCCCGATGCTGTAGACGCCGTCGGCAGGGTGCTCCTCCACCCGGCACCCCCTTCCTTCGACAAGCCTGGACCAGATACGGCCGTTCGTCCATCCATTCTCGCCTCAAAATCTACCCACTACCTCTACAACTGTTGCACAATTGCTCTACACCGTTCTACATTTCTTCTATGGCCGTGGATCGCGAGGCCGTCATGAGTGAGCCGCTAGAACGTTCTACCTGCCGGCGGTTCGGTGTCGGCGCAGAGGTGCCGCTTGCCGGAGCGGAGCTGTTCGCTCGGTGGCGGCGCTTCACACCGCACGGGGCAGAGCAGTCCACGCGGCTAGGTGGCCTCGACCGACCCGCACTGCAGCCCTCTCGACCTTCTCCCGGAGGGGTGTCGCCGTCATGAGCCTTGAACTCGACCCAATGGAGTTCGCCCGGATCGCCCAGGCCCTGCGGGCCGCGCCGACACCGACCCGGACGGCCGAAGAAATCGTGGACTACGTCCGCCGGCAACTCAACGCCAGCCATGCGGGCTTGACGTTGATCAGTGCCCGGCGACCGTTGGAAACGATTGCGTCCACCGATCCGCTCGTCGAGCAGGCCGACCTGTTGCAGTCCGAGCTGGATGAGGGTCCGTGCCGGGACAGTTCGTGGCATCGCGAGACCTTGATCTCGACCGATCTGGCCACCGACCAGCGCTGGCCGCGGTGGGCGGCCAAGGTGTGCGCCTTGGGTGTGGCCAGCGTGTTGGCGGTCGAGCTGACCGATGTAAATGACCGGCGGATCGGTTCGATCAATGTCTATTGGACCCGGCCCCGACAGATCACCGCCGACGATGTCGCCTTCGCGAACATCTTCGCCCGGCACGCCGCGCTTGCGTTATCGCGATCGCTGGACGAGGCCGGACTCCACGTCGCGTTGGACAGCCGCAAACTCGTCGGCCAGGCGCAAGGCATTCTGATGGAGCGCTACGGCCTCGACGAGTCCCGAGCGTTCGAGGTGTTACGTCGCTACTCCCAAGACCACAACCTGAAACTCCGCCACGTCGCCGAGCACCTGATCGCCACCCGTCAGCTGCCCGAAACATGCGGTATCACCAACAGCCCAAGGGGCAGCGAGCGGGCAGGTTGACCCTTCGAAGCGCTACGCAGCCTTGACCGAGGCCCGGACATTCAGCAGATCGCACCCGGAACCGCCCCACGACAGGGACAGCTGCAGCGAGCAGCCGCAGACGGCGTCCCGGTTCACCGCTACTTCCACCGGAGCGCGCAAGGCAACCTCGAGTGGAACGCCGGATCCCTCTCACCACACCAACTGCCGAAGCAGCCGACTGTGCAGGCGGCTCAGGCAACTTCAGCGAGCGAAGACAAGCAGCAGAAGTCCGGTCACCGCGAGCGACAGCAGCAGCGACAAGCCGCAGCCGAGCCGGTTACTGAAGAAAAGAACATCGGTCCACCCCGTTCGATCGGGTACAGCCGTCGGATCGGCGTTGAACACGAACGCCGCCCCAGGCAAGCCCGGGGCGGCGTTCGCTAGCGGATGGTTTACCCGCGGTCGTCGTAGAAGTCGCGGCTTCCCGACTTGGCGAGGCCCCGGCTCGCCATGTAGCCGATGGTCAGCAAGGTGACGAAGAACCAAGCCTGCTTGGCGTTGAAGTCGCCGTCGTCCATGACCTCGGAAGCGATCAGAACAGCGAGGACCGACAGCACATAAACGATCATTTCGGTCGTCTTGAACGACGCCTTGGTCTCCGTGCTGGCACGGCGGTGGGGACGAGCGTCGACATCAGGCGACACAGGGGCGCCAGTGGCGTGGATAGACATGCGGAAACTCCTTCTATTGCATGCAAAACACCGCTGGCTTCTCAAGTGCAGGGCTCACCGAGCCCACTCCGGCAGTGCCCCACGAAACCAGGCACAAACGCTGCGGAGCGATAGCTCACAAACAGCAGCCGAGCGTCAGCAGCCGGTCGAACCGGATCGCCGCGGCGGTGAGTGCGCACTTTGGGAGCCAACTTGATGTGCGGGCCCGCCGCGGTTCAAACCCAGCCCCCGACCCAGCTCACCAACTGCCGCTGCCGCATCTCCTCCAGCAGTTGCCTGATGCGCCAATCCGATGCACCGAAGAGTTCAGTCAACTAGCCGGGTCGCGATCGTCCGGTCCGGTGACGGGGCGCGGCTGTGGACCCGCAACCGCCACGACATTAGCGACCGGTTCCCCGACATCGTCACAGCCGCCACTCGGCAGCTCCCGGACGGTGCAGTTCTCGACGGTGTTATCTGAGGTGGCCAGGGTCGTGTAGAAGATGTCGGCGACTGGCCGGTGGAGGTCCCTGATTCCTGTGGTGGACGCTCCGGGTTCGCGGTGTCTACGACATGGCGGGAGAGCCGATGCGGGTACAGCGGGTGGCTCCTCTCGAGGCTGGTGAAGAGTCGTGGACGGTGCTGGGCTTGAGTCCAAGACCGAGCCTGTCTGGCGTCACAGGTTCTGGTCACCCCGAAGGCGTCAGGCAGTGTCGCCGCCGGCGCCCTACAGGCCACGCCGACGGCGGTACTGCGGACGCCAATGCCCGGCCCAGCAGGCATTGGCGGGGGCATGCATCCCGTAAGAGCGGCCATCACGCGCGGGACCGCACAGCTCGAGGTCCCAGTGTTCAGATCAGCAGCCCCTGGACCGACGCTCCTCTCCGTTGGCCGTGCTACCGACGCAGCCGAATCCAGTGATCGCCAGGCTCACCCGCCATCCCCGTGAAGGCAGGTGTCGGTCTGGTTGTCTGGCCCGCACCGTGCTGCCGAATGGCCATTGCGGCTGCGCCGGCAGCAAAGCGGCGACCATTCCATCAAGTGCCTGGGGCTTCACGCCGTTCGACCGCAGGCTCGAACATCGGGGCCAGTGATGTCAGACCCTCGCGCCGCTACAGACCTTCACCGCCGGTTACAGCGGAGGTTCACTGCACGGGCGCCAGCACCGGGCTGTTGTGATAGGCGGCGATCAGCCACTGGCCGTCCCGCTTCTCGAAAACCCAGGTCGCGTTCACCTTGCCGGTGTCCGGAACCTCGGTCTGGCCGGGGAACAGGATGCCGGATTCGCTGATGGCGATCGCGGCGTCCCTGCCGACGAAGCGGAGGCTGAGCTGCTTGTTGTAGGTCGAGCTGCCCTTGAGTGGCCCCTCGAAGGCCAGGGCCATGTTCTCGCGGATTACGTCTCGGCTGTCGCGGAGCGAGCCGGTCATGATGGCGGTCGCATCCGCGGCATAGTTGGCGACCATGCCGGCGGCGTCGCCAGCTTCCCACGCTTTGTAGGAGTCAACAGCACGGCCTGGATGGCGGCCTCGTCTTCCGCACGACTGTATGACATCGGATTCTCCCTTGTGATCGGTTCGCCCGGGGTGTTCCGGCGAACTCGGGAATACATACCGTCGGCGGGGCCGGAACTCATCGCGCCCGCGAAAAAGATGTTGAGGGATACTGATCCACGGTTCCCGTGGCGCCCTCCGGCGCCCGTGCCGGCCAACAAGCTCAGCCGCACTCCAGGCGGGACGGTATCCAGCCGGAACAGACACCGGCAGGTCCACCCACGCCAGGTCCGTGACCAGCCACCACCCCGGCCGCACCCGACGCCCGACGTTGACAAGTCCCTAGTGTCCTGAGTCATTAGTTCGCGATTACTTGGTAGTCTGCGTGGGTGGCGAGTCCGAAACTTGAGCCGGTGGTGTTGTCCGACGAGGAGCGGTCGGTCCTGGCTGGCTGGGCGCGACGGCGGAAAACGTCGCAGGCATTGGCGTTGCGGGCCCGGATCGTCTTGCGCTGTGCTGACGGCGCCACGATCGCCGAGGTGGCGCAGAGACTGGAGATCACGCGCGGCACGGTGTCGAAGTGGCGGTCGCGGTTCCAGGCCGATCGGCTGGACGGGCTGTCGGACGAACCGCGGCCGGGCCGGCCGCGGACGATCACCGACGACGACATCGAGCAGGTGATCACCATGACGCTGGAATCCACGCCAGGTAAGGACACGCACTGGTCGACTCGCTCTATGGCCACCAGCACCGGGATGTCGCAGAGTGCGGTGTCGCGGATCTGGCGGGCGTTCGGACTGAAACCGCACGCGATCGAAACCTGGAAACTGTCCACAGATCCGTTGTTCGTGGACAAGGTCCGCGACGTCGTCGGCCTGTACATGAGCCCGCCCGAGAACGCGTTGGTGCTGGCCGTCGACGAGAAGAGCCAGATGCAGGCCATCGACCGGACCGCTCCGATCCTGCCGATCATGCCGACCACGCCGGCGCGGATGACCCATGACTACGTCCGGCACGGCACCACCAGCCTGTTCGCGGCCTTCGACATCGGCAGCGGGTCGGTGATCGCCCAGCACTACCGCCGCCACCGCCACCAGGAGTTCCTGCGCTTCCTGAAACTGATCGACGCCGCCGTCCCCAAAGACCTCGATCTGCACCTGGTGCTGGACAACTACGCCACCCACAAGACCCCCCAGGTCAAGGAGTGGCTGATCCGCCATCCGCGGTTCCACCTCCACTTCACCCCGACCAGCAGTTCGTGGCTGAACCTGATCGAGCGCTGGTTCGCCGAACTGACCAACCGCAAACTTCGCCGCTCCGCCCACCGCAGCGTCACCGAACTCGAAGCCGACGTCCGCCAATGGATCAACGAATGGAACGCCGACCCCAAACCCTTCGTCTGGACCAAGACCGCAGACCAGATCCTCGACACCCTCGCCGCCTACTGCACGCGAATTAACGACTCAAGACACTAGGCGTCGAGTCTGGCCGCCAGACCGAAGGCCGCGAAGATCTCGGAATCTTGGAACACCGAATTCCGGCTGATGCCGTCGGCGGTGACCGTGAAGATCTGGAGCGTGTGCAGCTCGTATCCGCCACCGACGCGCCGGTATGCGGCGAAACCGGGCTGGCCGTTGGCGGCGATGATCTTCAGCTGCCAGTCCGTTCCGGCCTTCGCGAAGACCCATTCCATGAATAGGCCGTAGTTGCCGGGCCCGGTGAACCAGTTGAGCATCGGCGGCATCTCCATGAGCACGTCCTCGGTGAGCAGCCGCTTGAGACCCTCGACGTCTGCGTTCATGAACGCTTTCATGTAGCGCTCGACCCAGGCTCGCTGCTCGGCCTCGAGCGGCTCGCTGACATCTTCGTGCTGGATCCCGATCTCCTTCAGCCGGGTACGCGCCCGCTGTAGGGAACTGTTCACCGACACGGCGGTGGTGCCGAGGATCTCCGCCGCTTCGGCTGCGGGGAAGCTGAGCACGTCACGCAGGATCAGCGCACCGCGCTGACGCGCCGACAGGTGCTGCAGGGCGGCGGCAAACGCCAGACGCAGACTGCTGCGGTCGATCACGGTCCCGGCCGGATCACCGCCGGTCAGCAACGAGTCCGGCAACGGCTGAAGCCAGGGCACGTTATCTCCCAGGACCAGCGGCGCGAGCGGCTCCGACTCGGCCACCAACCCCGACGGCAATGGCCGACGGCCATGGCCCTTCAACGCGGTCAGGCAGGCGTTCGTCGCGATCCGGTAGAGCCAGGTCCGTAGGGAACTACGGGACTCGTCGTACTGCTCCCGCGCCCGCCACGCCCTCAGGTACGTGTCCTGAACCAAGTCCTCAGCGTCGTGAACCGTGCCGAGCATCCGATAGCAGTACGCCAGCAACTCCGAACGGAACGGTTCGACCAGCCGATCGAAGCCTTCTACGTTCGTCGTCACGCCCACGCCCCTTCTCTGCTCCGATCAAGATCACCGTACCCGAGTGACTGTGGTGGTGAGTTCTGACAGCGTTTGATGACGGTTTCGACAGCGCCTTCGGCTGGTTGGGTCTGGGAATCATGGCGGGAACTGACAGCGCTTGTGGCAGTGACAGCGGGCGTGCTGGGGCGCTCGCCGAACCGCCCGCCCAGCTGACTGCCGCGCACGGCGAGCTCAAGGCAGCCCCTGCGCCCGGGCTTGCCGCCGGATGGTCTTGACCGGAGAACGTGGTGGGTATGGCCCGGTGACCCTCGGAGCTTGATCCCTACAGACAGCTCATCGTCGTGGACATGTCCACGGCGATGACGGCCAAGCAATACGGCACACCCAGCATCCTGCTAAAGATAAACGGCGAACTCGTCATCCTCGGCGCCGACGGCCGGCTCAGCTTCGACGCCCTGCAGCAACGCCTCGTCACCAGCCCGGCCAAGGCCCGCGCCAAGGCAGCCCAGCTACCCGCCGCCTACGCAGCCTTCGACCTGCTGGCCATCGGCGGAATCGATCTACGCACCCAACGGTGGACAGCGCGCCGCCAGCGACTCGAGCACCTCGCAGCCGGCTGGGCGCCGCCGCTGCAACTGACCCCCGTCACCAGCGATGCCGACGAAGCGACCGAGTGGTTCGAGGTGCTGCCCGCCGCGATGGGAGTCGAAGGGCTCGTCGTCAAAGGCGCTTCCACCCGCTACACCCCAGGCCGCGGAGACGCCTGGGTCAAGGTCAATTCTGTGGGGTGAATGCTGTCCGGTTCGTCAGCTGAGCGCTGTTTGACCTAGCCATTGAGCGGTTCCCATTGCGACGGGCGTGCGCGACAGCTGTCGACACGGCTGACGCGCGTTCGTGTGGCGCAGTCTGTTGGTGTATCGCAGTACCTCCACCGCTCGATGTACGGATCCGGTCAGCTTGGGTCGGTGCGCCTCGATCTCCGACAGCCATCGGGGTCGCCTCCCGCAATGCTGTGTCTGCCTCATGCCTGCGCGGCGAGGTGCACGGAACGGGGGGCTGCGCAACGTCGCGGGCGCACGACGCATCGCATGATTGACAGCTCGCTCCTGCGGGGCGGCTCGTGGCAGACCGGGAGGGGGCCCGAAGTGGGCCCAGGCGAGGTTGCGACGTACCATCGCCACCGCGCCCACGGTGGCCGCCACAGCAAGGGGGTTGACATGAGTGGTCCGTACGACGGGCAACAGCCTGGCCAGGCTTCCCATCCGCAGCAGCCGCCGCCGTCGCAGTCGTTCGGGCAGCCGCCGCCGTCGCAGCCGTTCGAGCAGCCGCCGAGCCAGCCGTTCGGGCAGCCGGTCCCGTGGCGGCCGGTCGAGCCGCCGCAGGCGCCGTTTCAGCCCTACGGCGACCGTTCGTTCAGCTCCGTGCGCGGTCTCGGTACCGCGGCCTCGATACTGATCGGGCTGGTCGCGCTCGGCGAGGCGCTGTTCGCCGCCTCGGACTGGTACACGTACCGGGTCGTCAAGGACTACGTCGAGGGAGCGGTCAAGGACCCCGCTCGCCTGGACCGTGCCGACCTCATCGCCACCGCGGCCGCCGTCGGCTACCTGGTCGCCCTGCTGGCCGCGGGCGTGGTCTTCATCGTCTGGCTGTGGCGGGCGCGTTCAAACGCCGAACTCCTTTGCCAGGCACCGCACCGGCGCGGCCGCGGCTGGATCATCGGTGGCTGGTGCTGCCCGATCGTCAACCTCTGGTTCCCCAAGCAGATCGTCGACGACGTGATCGCCGCCAGCGACCCGCGGACACCGCCGCGGGCCTCCAACCTGCAGGGTCTCCACGCCAACGGCCTGCTACTCGCCTGGTGGATCACCTGGGTAGCCAGCCTCGTGATCGGCAACCTGGGTGGCACGGACTACGCCTCCGACCTACCAGACGTCTCCGAAACGGCGACGGCGGCCGGCCTGTCGACGATCGGCGCAGTGGCGGCAATCGTCAGCGCCGTGCTCGCCATCCGCGTGATACACCTGGTCAACCGCCTTCAGCTGTCCCGGCCCTGGATTCCCTGGTGGGCAACCGATGCATGGGCCGAACCGGCCCAGCAGCCGTACGGTCAGGTGCCCCCCTGGCTGGCGCATTGACCCTGACGCGAATTCCGCGTCAACTACGCGGGGTATGTGGCCGTGGTGCGAACACAGCGAGGGCAAAGTTGCTGGTGGAGACCAGATGAGGCGCTGTCGTTCCTCCTCGTAATGAGAAGGTCGTCTGGTGCCCGACCGCAGTCGACCCGGCGACCAAAACCCACCCTCGTCCTGCTCCTGGTCCGACTGGCAACTACGACAACGACCGGGTGGCCGGCCGCTACTGCATCGGCTGCGGCTACCACCGGTTCGGTACCCCCGAACTCGAACCCGCCTCACACCCACCGTCCGATCGCTCGTCACGACTGACCCGGGGTCGGGGGATGCCACGGGGTCAGCCTGACTGACCCCAATCGGGGAGGACACGAAACCAGCTACCGACGCTACGCCCCGCGATCACTGCCTGACACGCAACCGTCAACCGCAAATCCTCCCGGCCAACTCCCCCGTAGGCCCCAGGACTACATGGCCGGCCGGAAGGATCTGCGGCCCGACGCTGGTCCACTGACGCCAGCGCGAGCTGGTTCCCGCTCGAGAAAGGAGCCAGCCGACCTCTCCCGGGTGCCCACGCCCAAACGCATCGAACAGACCAAACGTCTCGAAAGGAGGCCGCGCATGACGACCATCTCTGGCAGCACCCAAGACGTCCTGAGCGGCCTTGAAGGCCTCAACCAATTCATCACCAGGCTCGACCCCGGGAAGCGGCACAACCCGGCCTCCGGCACCAAGGAAGCAAGTCAGCGCGCGGTCTCTATCGCGACTACGGCGCTTGGCTTGACCACACCGCGTCCGCTGGCGGCTGTGTCCGCTCGATCCAGCTTCCCGGCACAGCCCACGCCGTGTCGCTGGATCCCTAACCGAAGCCGGTTCGGTGATGGCCAACGACCGGGTCGGCCGTCCCGCGCGGTGGCGCTGTGGGCCGGAAGCACGGCGCGCAATCGGGGCCGATGGTTTGTCTGGTGTCGGCACATGTGGATTCCTTGAGACCGGCGCCAGGCCACTGGGGCATTGCGGTTGTGCGGTCTGACCACTGACCTTTTTCGTTGCTCTGGGCACCGTTCACCCCTTCGCAGAGGTGGCAGCCAACTCCCGTTGGATCCACCCGACTGCAGCTTGTTGCAACGAATCGCTCGGTTCGCGGCGTGCTCAGTCCCAGCACTCGACGTTGGACCGCCGGCCACCTCGCTACAGGTTGCCGGTGGCAACTGAGATCCGCACCGTGGTGTGGTGAACCCCGAACGCGGTGCTGGAGCTAGATGGGCTGCCGTCCGAGCAATACACCGCTGCGCGCAACGAGTTCTCCCGACTGCTGAACCGCAGGTCCTGCAACGGACCCCGGCTGCGGGAGGTCGAAGCCGAGTGCGAGGAGGCCGAGAACGGGCACGGAGCGGCAGAGTCTGAGCTGGACGCCGTTGGGGACCACATCACCGACATGCAGACCGCGATCCAAGGTCTGCTTGAGGAGTTGGATCAGGCACGGCGTGAGTTGCGCGCAGCAGAGAGCAGGACGCGGAAGCTGGAGCATGCGTTGACGAAAGGCTCGCACGCCGTTCACCGGTCCACGGGGCCGACGGTCGGCTGACCGCTGAGGCTGGTGCGGCCGAGGTTGCGGTCGAGCAAGCCCTGGGCCATCGCCGTGGCCGGCCCGGCCATCACTGCCTGCGAGCGCGTACTTGTGGCTTCGTGATCGTTGTTCATTCGTCGAATGCACGCGGAACTCGGGGGTACCGAAAGGGATCACGGGGCAACAAAGGGAACTTTGGAAGGAAGCCCCGTGCGATCTCTCAATGTGCTTGTGCGCAAGCGCGAAGTCACACTCTTCCTCCTGATCGGTGGGAGCATCGCTGTGCTCGGCCATGCATTGCTGATGATGCTGATCGGGCTCGGCATCGTGCCCGGGGTGGCGAACGCGATTC
Source organism: uncultured Actinomycetota bacterium (assembly GCA_963748245.1). Classification (GTDB taxonomy): domain Bacteria; phylum Actinomycetota; class Actinomycetes; order Propionibacteriales; family Kribbellaceae; genus Kribbella. Next base: position 260,705 of record CAVVIA010000005.1, read on the forward strand.
AGATCGTGGTGACGTTGCAGCTCAGCTTCCTGGCCCACGACGTCCTGACCTGGCGTTGGCGTGCGGGTCAGCGGCGGGTTCGACGGTTGAGCCGGTGGTGGCGGTTTCAGGCCGCCCGCAGTGCCAGCGCGGTATTGAGCCTGACCTTGTTTCCGGTGTTGTCGCCGGTGGTCGGCACGGCCGCGGCGTACTGGGGTCTGCTCGCCTGCGGGACGGTCGCCAACTTCTGCACCGACCGGTTCTGGTCGTTCACCCACCGAACCGGAGGCGACCCAGGTGGACCCGTGGTCGTTCCTGCCGCTGATCGCGGCGCGCGTAAGCGTCCTGCCGTCCGGGTGGCGGCCGGCTTGTTGGTCCTGATCGTGCTGGTCGGGGCGGCTGCGGTTTTCGTCGACGCGTTCCTTGTTGTGGTGTCGCTGTTCATGCTGCTCGTTGCGGTGACCACGCTGGCGTTCCAGCTCTACAAGTGGTGGCGGCCGCAGAACAACGATCCTGGCATGTACGGCGAACCGGACGCTCCCAAGCTGCCGGGTGTGATCCTGGTGCCGATGCGCGACGAGGAGGCGGTCGCGGGCCGGACGCTGGAGCGACTGGCCAACCTGGACCACCCCAAGTATTGGGTGATGCCGATCATCGATCACCCGGACGATCCGGGCACTGCGGCGATCGCACACGCCAAGGCAGCCGAGTACCCGGGTCGGGTGCTGGTGGCGCGGTATCCGGAGGACACCGACGTCCACAACAAACCGATCGGCTTGAACGCGGCGGTTCGGCTGCTCGAGGAGATGGAGATCGACTACGAGTGGATCGGTATCGCCGACGCCGAAGACCTGTTCCACCCCGGGTTGCTGCGCATGGTCGACTACCGGTTCCGCCGCACCGGCGCGGGCATCGTGCAATGCGGGGTGCAGCTGATGAACTTCAGCGCCCACCCGAGCCAGGTGCCGATGCCTGCGGGTCGGTTGCCGCGGCTGCGGCGCTGGCTGCGGGCCAACGCGTCGGGCTGGTGGCGGGCTGCGAACGTGCTGGAGTACTACAAGTGGTTCCAGTCCCGGCTCAAGTTGCAGGCCGTCGTCAAGGTGATGCCGTTGGGCGGGAACACGGTGTTCTTCCGGCGTCGGTTCCTCGACGCGCTGCGTGCGCGCCACGGCGCCTCTTGGGACGAGGACTGCCTGACTGAGGACTGCAAGATCGGCATCGCCGCGTCTGTGCTCGGGTTCGCCGTCGACGTGGTCTACGTCGACGACTTGGTCACCCGCGAGGAGACTCCGGACACGCTGGGCGGGCTGCTGCGGCAGAGGGTGCGCTGGATGCAGGGCTTCACCCAGGTCTTCACCGAGCGCGAGTGGCTCGAGCTGCCCCGGCTGTGGCAGCGGGTACTGGCCGTCTACGTCCTGGGTTTCCAGTACTTCCAGGCCTTCGCCATCGTCTTCGCGCCGTTCGCCCTGGCCCTCGCGCTGGCCCACAAATCCCCGGTCGCGGTGGCGTTGCTGGCCAGCGTGCCGCTGGGGATCAGCCTGCTCACGACCGCCCTGGACCTGCTGATGCTGCACCAGTTCGGCCGGACCTTCGAGCAGAAGGTGCGGTTGCGCGACTACCTCGGCGTGGCCCTCGGCGCCTACCCGTACCAGATAGTGCTGTCGGTGGCGGGGCTGTGGGCGCTGCTGCGGCACCTGCGGGGACGCACCAATTGGGTGAAGACCGCCCACTCCGGCGCGCACCTGACCACCGTGCCCGCCGCCACGCACGGCGGCCAGGCGACGACGGCGATGCCGGAGGAGGCTGCCTAATGTTTTTGTCAAGCAGCAGTAGCCGCGGTCTTCCGGTAGTCGGGTTGGTAGGGCTGTCGGGTTCGCAGGAGGGCGTGCAGGACGTTGATGCGTCGTCTGGCGAGTGCGATGAGGGCTTGGTGGTGTCGTTTGCCTTCGGCGCGTTTGCGGGCGTAGAAGGCTTTGCTGGCGGGGTCGCGCTGGATAGCGCAGAAGGCGGATTGGTAGAAGACGAACTTCAGTGTCTTGCTGCCGGCGGTGGCTCGGCGCAGGTAGTGCATCTTGCCGGATTGTTGCAGCACGGGCGCGAGGCCGGCGGCGGAGGCCAGTTGGTCCGCGGTGGCGAATCGGGTCAGGTCGCCTGCCTCGGCGAGGAATTCCGCGGTGAGGGTGGCCCCCATGCCGGGCAGGCTGCGGATGAGGGCCGCGTCAGGGTGGGCGTCGAGGTCGGCGCTGATCTGGTTGTCGAGCTCGTTGATTCGGCGCCGGGCGGTGATGGCTTCGGCGGCGAACTCGCGGACGAACTCGGCCAGCCGGTCCTGACCGGGAACGACGGTGTGCTGGGCCTGGGCAGCGGTAAGCGCCTTGGCCACCAGGGTCTCGGCGTACGTACGCCGGACTCCCACCCGTTGGAGGTGTTCGGTGATCCGGCGGCTGCCGGCGCGGCGGATGTCGTGGGGTGTGGCGTAGCGGGCCAGCAGGTGCAGGTCGGACAGGTTGGTGACGTCCACAACGCGCTCCAGGCCGGGGAACAAGCTGGTCAGCGTGTCGCGGAGCCGGTTCAGCCGGCGGGTCTGTTCGACGACGAGTTCGCGGCGGCGGGCGACCAGCAGCCGCAGGTCGACCGACAGTTCGTCGGGCTCGCTCAGCACCCGCCAGTCGTCACGCAGCCGCAACTGGTCGGCGATGGTCTTGGCATCGCGCGGATCGGACTTGGCCTCACCGCCCTTGGTGGCACGACGGGCGCGGTTCACTACCAGCCCGGGCACATGCACCAGGCGGATCCCGGCGTCGAGCAGCATCGCGGTCAGCAGGCTCGCGACACCACCCATCAAGTCGATCCCCACCGTCAGTTCCGTCATCTCGCCGTGCTCGGTGGCGGCTTCGCGCAACTGCCCGATCAGCGCACTGATGCTGTCAGGGTCGTTGTCCACCCGCCGCGACGACAACACCTTGCCGCCATCAGCGAGCACGACCGCGACCCAATGGAACTCCTTGGCAACGTCGATCCCGACGGCCACTCTCATCGATCCCTCGCTTCCCTCGATGCCGCTGTGATGCATCCTCGTTCCGCCGTCAACGCCCTACATAGCGATGGTTCGCAGTGCCTAATCAGCGGTCAGAACCGAGGGGCGGGACAGGGGGCCAAGCCTCCCAAGCCATCAAGGGCAGCCAGCATGAAAACCATCCCTGCCCCGCCTGCACCACCGATCATTCCGGACGAACGGCGGCTTGACATGAAAGGTAGGGCCGCATGACCGGCGCAACCACGCTGGACGTCCCCGATCTCACCCCCGACGGCAGCGGAGATACGCGGGCGCCATCGTTGCGGCGCCGGATCCGGCGCGGCGCTCAGGCGTGGATCGGGCGGCATCTCATCAGTCTGGTGATCGTGCTGCCGCTGCTGGCCGTCGTCGGGGCGGTGCACGGCATCGGCATGGCCTCGTTCCCGCGGTTCGTCGATGACCCCGGGACCTACCTGTCGCAGGCGTGGTCGCTGCAGTACGAGCACCGGCTGTCGCCCTACTCCTACTTCTATGACCACGCCCCGGCGGGGTGGATCCAGATCGCGGCCTGGTCGGCGCTGACCAACGGCTTCAACCGGTACGACTCGGCGATCGCGTTCGGCAACGAGTGCATGCTGATCGCCAAGGTGATCAGCACCGCGCTGCTGTTCGTGCTCGGCCGCCGGCTAGGTTTCGGCCGGGTCGCGGCCACCGGCGCCGCGCTGCTGTTCGGCCTGTGCCCCTTGGCCCTGGTCTACGGCAGGTGGACGTTCCTGGACAACCTGGTCACTCCGTGGCTGTTGCTGGCGTTCGTGCTGGCCTACTCGCCACGGCGCAGCATCGCCGCCGCGGTCGGCGCCACGCTGGCGTTCGGCATGGCCGCGCTGACCAAGGAAACCGCCCTGGTGGTGCTGCCGGCCTTCGCTTGGGCGCTGCTGCAGAACGTGGACCGGCGAAACCGGGCCCACCTGCTGGTCACCTCGGCCTTCGCCGGCGTCCTGCTGATGGCGCTGTATCCCCTGATGGCTCTGTTCAAGGGCGAACTGTTGCCGGGACCGGGACACAACAGTCTCGTCGGCACGGCGGTGTGGCAGCTGGCCGACCGGGCCGCCAGCGGTTCGGTCCTGGACCCGCACAGCGCCACGGCCGACCAACTGCACGGCTGGCTGCAATACGACCGGTGGCTGCTGCTGCTCGGCCTGGCCGCGATCCCGGTCGCGTTGCTGGTACGCCGGCTGCGGCCCGTGGCGCTGGTCCTGGTCATCCAGTGGCTGGTCATGGTCCGCGGTGGATACGTGCCGTTCATGCACGTCATCAACCTGCTGCCGTGGAGCGCGCTGCTGGTCGCCGGCGCCGTCAGCACCGTCGCCGGAACCCATGCCCTGGTGCCGACCGGGTGGCTGCGGGCACGAGCATCGAGCGGCGCCGCTCACGGCGTACGGATCGGTGTCGCCGGGCTGCTGGCACTCGGCCTGGTCGGCGTCGCGACCGCGTCCTGGGCGCCGCGCCTGCGGCACATGACGACCGTCAGCCAGGAACAGCCGCTGCGCTCGGCCACCACCTGGCTGGCCGACAACGTCGCGCGCAACAAGGTCGTCGTGGTGCACGACAGCATCTGGACCGATCTCGTCCACCGCTACGGCTTCAACCCGCGCCCGATCATGATCTACAAGCTCGACAGCGACCCCGCGGTGCGCGACAACCTCACGCGCATCGACTACCTGGTCCTGCCCGACTGGTACTACGGCACCAGAGACGCGCCGCAGAAGTACCCCACCCTGACGGAGGCTCGCAAGCACGCCGTCGTGGTGGCGTCCTTCGGCAGCGGGCCCGACCGGGTCCGGATCTACCGAGTCAGCGATCACTGGAAGCCGACATGACCGGCCGCTGCCGCCGACTGGTCACCGGCCTGGTCACCGGGGCGGTCGCTGTCGCCGTGGTCGCCGCCGGGTGCGGCCACCAGCCCGACACCTCACTGCACCCCGACCCGCCGAGCATCCGCTACGCACCGCTTCGCCACCCCTTCAAGGACGCGACGCTGTACGTCGACACCAAGACCGCCGCCGCACGCTGGCAAGCCGCGCACGGCGCGGACTGGCTGGACCCGATCACCAGCCAGCCGCAGGCCCGCTGGCTCAACGGCCCGCAGGACCTGGCCGCAGTGCCACGCCTGATCAGCCACGCCCGGGATCGCAGGCGAACTGCCGGTCTTCGTCGCCTACTACGTCCCCAACCGCGGCTGCACCGACTTCAAGCAGGGCGCACCGGACACTGCGGCGTACAACGGGTACGTCCGCGACCTGGTCGAGGCCCTCGGTCCAGTCCGCTCCGTGATCGTGCTCGAACCCGACGCGACCGCCGCCGACTGCTACAGCCCCGGCCGCGGCAAACTCCTGACCCATGCTGTTCAGGCGCTGTCCAAGGCCGGGCACTCGGTCTACCTCGATGCCGGGCACGCCCGCTGGCGCTCCACTGGCGAGATGGCTACCCGGCTCCTGGAATCCGGGATCGCCCACGCCGAGGGCTTCGCGGTCAACGTCGCCAACCGCCAGACCACCAACGACAGCTACCGCTGGGGCCTGGAACTGTCCGACCTGACCGGCGACCGCGACTTCGTCATCGACACCTCCCGCAACGGCACCGGACCGCCACCCAACGACCCAAAGCGTGACGACGAATGGTGCAACCCAGCCCGACAGGCACTCGGCGCCGTGCCGCAAGCCAGCCACCGGCCACACCTCGCCGCACTCCTGTGGATCAAAGCCCCAGGCGAATCCGACGGGGAATGCGGCGGCGAAAAGACCTACCTGTTCTCGCCCGTGCAGGCACGCAACCTCATCGCCGCCACACGCCGGCTCACACCGGCGCAACGCGCCGCTGCCGCAACCGCGTCCGTAGCAGTTCCCTAGCCGATGCCACCCAGCCTTGAGCGGTTGGCGCGGCCGTTGTCCGTCCGCGGTTGGTGGACTCGAACCTGCGGAGTGTTGTTAATCCGCGTGGGTGGTGGGTACCGGCGCTCTACCAAATGCTCGAGACACCGGGTGCGGGTCTCGAGCCTGCACGCGTGTCACGGGCTCCCTGCTGGGCCACGGCCCACTGCACCGAGAGGCAGACCGCGATGTCGATGCACGCATTCGACCCCTGGACCTACCGAGCGACTTCCGGCTACACCGAGGGCAACGACCTGACCGGCTACAAGATCGCCGCCACCGACGGCGACATCGGCAAGGTCGACGAAGCCACCGACAAGACCGGCACCGCCGGGCTGGTGGTCGACACCGGGCCGTGGATCTTCGGCCGCAAGGTGCTGCTACCGGCCGGCGTGGTCGAGCGGGTCGACCACGACGACGAGAAGGTCTACGTCGACCGCACCAAGGACCAGATCAAGGCCGCCCCCGAGTACGACCCCGACACCGGTGTCGATGACGACTACCGCACCCGGCTCGGCGGCTACTACGACGACACCTACCGCACCGGCATGTAGCCGGCTGCGTGTAAACCCGGCCGTTCGGCGGCCGATGCCGCGGTCCCGCCTAATACGGGTCCCGCGGCCACGGCCGCCGAACGCACGACCGCTGATTACACCGCGGGGCGCTCGATGCACGCGACGACCAGATCCGCACCCAAGGCACTCACACCGGAGGCACGCATTGACCGACACGACGTCGATCCGCGACAACACCGACTCGTGGAGCGACGACGAGATCACCCAACTGCGCGAACTCGCCGGATGCTCCACAACCACACACATCATCGCGCTCAACCTGGGTCGCAGCGAAGACGCCGTACGATCCAAGGCGCACGAGCTCGGGATATCGCTGGATCCCTAACCCGAAACCGCGGCTCGGTGATGCCCAACGACCGGGTCGGCCGTCCCGCGCGGTGGGGCTGTGGGCCGGAAGGACGCCTGGCCAGGTCGCGGAACTGACCGGGTTCGGCGATGAGCTGCGCGCGGCCCACCTGATATCCGACCGAGCCCGCCGGAGGCAGCTCACAGCACGCCGGCACGCGATCGCTCAGTGCCTCGTGGACGTCGCACAGGCCGACGCCGCCAGCACGGGCGAGCGATCACCAGCACCGTTGCGGAGCGTCTCGCCGAGACCCTCGACGACGCCCGGGTCGATCCGGGCGCGGCTCAACTGTTGCGCACTGGACGACTAATCAGCGCGCGGCCGGCTCAGTCGGTATGGATGGTCCCAGATGCTGACGGTCTAACATCGCAGCTTCGGATTGCACCGTTCACTTGAGAGTTCTGACTCGGACCTGGCTCCCTTGACGCCCAGGTTCGTCGGCGGCAAGCCGCTGTCAGTGCGGCAGGCGGCGGGTGTTGATCAACTCCTGGGCGACGTCGCGCAGTTTGCGGTTGGTCTGCTGCGAGTAGCGCTTCAGCACCTCGAACGCTTGGTTGCTGTCGAGGTCATGCCGTTCCATCAGAATGCCCATCGCCTGACCGACCAGCTTGCGGGCGTCGACGGCCTGGGCAAGCGTCTCCTCCTGCCTCGCATTTGCGATTGCGATCGACGCGTGCCTCGCCAAGATGTGTGCGACCGCCAGATCGTCGGCGTCGAACGCGTCCGGGACGTCGCTGTACAGGCTAAGCACCGCCGCGGCACGCCCATTTACCAGCAGCGGGAGATGGACAATGCTGCGGATCCCCTCGGCGCGAACCCGCTCCGCCCATGCCGCCGGCCACGGCAACTCGGCCGCCACGTCGGCAACCACGACCACGCTCTCCTGCCGGATCGCGGCAATCACAGGGCCACCGCCGGCCTCGATCTGCAGCCGATACAGCTCGGCGACCCGCGGATGGGTCGAGGCCAGCACCTCCGGGCGCCGTCCAGTGGCGATCAGCACGCCCGCGTAGCTGCACTGCAGCGCACGCAGCGCGAACTGCACGACCGCCTCGACCGTCTCCTCCACACCGCCGACGTCATGCAACTCCACCGCCAGCCGCGCGAACGCATCGGCAGCCATGTGGTCAGCCATCACACGGTCATATGCGGCCCCGACAGGTGCATTCAATTCGCCCGGCTGAGACACAGCACATCCCCTCCCAAGAGGCGCGGTTGCGGTATGACCCCGCAACTTTCTCGACGACGTCCCCCCGAAGGACTCACGGCGTGGAAGGCGCCAGGCCACGTCCTTCGGCTTCGCCCCAGATAGTCAGGCTATTCCGGAACGTTCCGGTCCGCTACCGGTGCGTTCGCGGGTCCCTAAGACTTGGGCACATGCTGCTCGCGACCAGCTGAGTGCCGATGACCGGCTCGGGTCGGGTGACGAACGGATAGGTCGCATCCTGGCCTTCGCGCCGCCCGCCGACGACGCGATGCTGCCCTCTCGCGTTTTGGTGCTCGACCGCCTCGGCACTCGCCTGGAGACCTTCGGCGAGACGCTCGGCGTGCTCGGGCCGGAGCGTCCAGGAAGCCGTGCTTACGAGGCGACTGGCGTGGCATCACTCGTGGCACGAAATGGCGGACACTCATGGGGAATCTCGCGCTCGCTGGGGGCGGGCGTGTTGCTAGAAGCGCTGGTAGAGAGCGGATGCGACGGTGTACGTCTTCCTCGTAATGAGAAGGTCGTCGCTTCAATTCCGACCCGCGGCTCCACCTTCCCAGTCAACTGGTCCTGAAGGACGCTCGGGCCGCAAGGCGTGTCCCACCGCCGGGCCACTCCTGACGCGCGGGCGGCGGGTCGCCGTCGAGTTCGACGAGCTGCGGAGCGGCGGTCACCCCTGGACTGTATGAGAAAGGCGGCAGGCCAGGTTCTTCGACGCTCCGCCTTCTCGGCAGGTTTATCGACACTCGAGGTACGGCGTGTCGAGACCGGATTGGGTTGTCTGTGGAGTGTTCGAGAAAGGATCGTTTCTCGACACCCCACCACTGCCATTAGCATTAGGGCACTGAGTTTGTGTGGTGTCGTCAGCGCTCGACACATCGGGACGTCGTTGTAGCAGGAGCGGCGTCACTTCAACCCGATATCGATGGCGCCCACGTTTTGTCCAAGCTCAGCCTCGAGGCTGCGCCGCGCATGGGGGCGCGCGACTGCACCTCACACGTCAACGCAACACGGAAGCTTCGAATCGCCATGTCGAGCTGGCGGCTACTACAGACTCGAGGTCCACCGTGCTCACGTTGGTGTTGTTCGTCGTCCCGTCCACTTGCACTCTCACGAGCTGGTGGCTCTGGCTCCGATTCTGCAAGCACGTCCATGATCGGAGCGCCGAAGCGCTTAAGAACCTGAGGATGTCGACATCCTCGCGCAGTCGCCGGTTCTCCCGCCGCAGCGTGCGGTGTACGGCGGGCAGTTTCGCGGTCGCCGGCCGGTGGGCGCTGGTCAACTGCTCTGTGCATCAGCAGTACGTCGTCGACCTGCTCGGGGTTGTCGCCGACTACCGCCTCCCGGACGACGCACCGGCGGCGAACCTCCTCCCCGCAGTCGGCGACGGCTTCGTCGTCCGTCTGCGGTTCACGCCAAACGGGCAGGGTCAGGATGTGCCGGAGCTGCTTGTCACCGACCTGAACTCGCCGACACATCCGGAGCGGGTCGTCGGCCCGATTCGTGGAACGACGTGGCCGCCCGGCGCGACGTTCGCTCTGGACGACAAGGCGCCGCGGATCGCGTACGCCGATCCCCTCTCGCGGATCCGGGTCGCCACGGTGAACTGGCTCGCGGCACCGCCGCCGACCTCGCTGGACACGGCTGCGCCTAAGTACGCGTCGTCGACGGCCGGCGCGCGTACGTCGAACGTGCCCACGGTGCGCTACAGCTACCGCTTCACGGACAACACCGCGGTGACGTCGTACGACGTCGTCTACCGGTCGGCCGCATCCGGGAAGGCGCTCAGTAAGTGGACGTATCCGGCCAGCTGGCAGGGCACCCGGTCGACCGCGGTCTCGGTCACACCAGTACCTGGAACGGACTCCTGCTTCATGGTCCGGGCTCGGGACGCGCGCGGAAACCTCAGCGCATGGTCGCCGATGTCTTGTGTCCTGACCCCACAGGACGACCGTGCGCTGGTTGCCACGCGTTCGTTCGCCCGGCTGACCTACCGGACCGGTTATCGCGGCACGCTCACCCAATTGCGGGCGAGCGGCGCCACGCTCTACAAGGACGGTGAGTACGGCAACCGGGTCGCAGTGACCGTGTTGACCGCTCCACGACAGGGCGTGGTGGACGTGGCGTTCGCGGGTCGCCGACTCGGCCGGATCTCGCTCGCGTCCTCTTCGGTGGCGCTGAAGACGTTCTACCTTCCGGTGGGCGCGTTCAAAGCAGGACGGGTGACGGTGACGTCTCTCTCCGGGCTTCCGGCGTCGGTCGACGCGGTCGGGCTGCTGCCTGCCTGAGTGTGATCCATGCCCCTGGTGACACCCGTCACGAGATAGGGACTCACGGAACGTACGGGGTCCTACTCTCGCGTACATGGCGACCGAGAAGGTCGAAGATCAGGCGCCGTAGGTGAGCGGGTCATACAGCTCGGGCGGCCCCGTGATCCAGGGGAGTGGCTCGAGTACGCCGTTCTCGTGGTGCTGGGCGCGGGTGCACTTTCTGAAGGTGCCGGTGGGGTCGATCAATTTGGCCATGTGGGACAGCGGTGGTGCGCTTACGGCTAAACATTTCTTGCCTGAGGACGGTACCAGGGGGCGGTGTACGCGACCGTTGTGTGCCGACGTCGCGGTCGTTCGGCCGTGGATCGGTCGCGCCGCGACCTGCTGTCCATGAGGCGGCGCAGCTGCTGGCCGCCGCGTTGGCGTTCCCGAAGCCAACCGAGGGGCTGTGGGTTCGAATCTCGCGGGGTCTTCCGGTGGGGTCTTCCGGCCAGCGCCTGACCAATGTCGGCACATCCGCCTCTGCCGGCCTGGTCTCCCTCGTGGTGCGGGTTGTGGTGCGAAGTGGTGTCAACTCATGCGGAATATGTTGCCGTGGTGCGAAGCGAACGATGGCAAAGTTGCTGGTAGAGAGTGGATGCGACGGTGTAGTTCTTCCTCGTAACGAGAAGGTCGGCAGTCGCATTGCATGGCTCACCGAGCGGCCCTTCCCAGCACAGTGTGATCCGTAAACTGATTCGCGACAGGCTAGAAGCCTGGCGACCACCTGGGGCGCCGGCCAACGCACGCACATGCCGATGAGCGGACATCATCGCCGGACCGTGTACCTTCCTCTTCGTGCCCAACGGTGACGTAGTAACGGTTGCCACTGACGCCGGAATGCTGGCGCTGTGGCGGGGATCAGCCTTCGCTGACATCGACGGGTACGACGCATGGGAAGAGCGGGTCAACGAACGGCTCGCCGAGGTGATCCACTCGGGTGAGCTGGTCCCCGTCGGCATCCAAGGTGATGGAGCATTCGGCGTGCGCGTCGCAGTAGCCCCGGACAAAGCGACGGAACGCGAGGCCCGGTACTCCCTTGTCACCAGCGAGCCTTACCTTCTCGTGGCTGATGGCGGACCCATCTTCCTGAGCGGAATCGAAGCCGTCGGCGATGCGCAGTCGAGCCCGGTGACACTGTCGCTTGCTCAAGGGCGCTACTCCGTCCGGGCATCCATTGTGGCCTGGGACGACGAACCTGGCGGGCGTGGCCCTGACGGTCTGCCGACACCGAACGCACTGCCAGACTTCCTCGTGGTCGTCGCGCCGAGTGATGGGTCCGAGGTGTTCCGAACGACTGACATCACCTTCGACCCACCCAGCTGAGCTGTAGTCAAGACCGCACTCTCATGGCTCCCTTCTGTGTCAAGACGCGCTTCGGCAGTGGTGCGGTTAGGCTTGGACTTGGCGGGTCCGGGAAGTGACTTGTCCGAAGAGCCGGTACTGGGCTGTGAGCCGGTCACGCTGGATAGACAGAGTCGTTGCCCGGGTGTCCTCCCGGGCCCGTCGTCTGCGCGGCGACGAGGTCGTCGAGCATGGTCTTGTAGATCAGGTCGGATAGCCGTCGTTTGAGGCAGCGCATGGCTTCCATGGAGGTCTTGCCGGCGGTCTTCTTGCGATCGAAGTAGGCACGTCCTTCGGTCGGGTTGCGTAGTTGGACGACGGCCATCACGTGCAGCACCCGGTTGATCTGCCGGTTGCCGCCACGGGAGAGCCGGTGCCGGACGTGGTCGCCGGAGGAGGCGTCGATGGGTGCGGTGCCGGTCCAGGAGGCGAAGTGACCGCGGTCGGGGAACCGGGTGATGTCGCCAACCTCGACCAGCAGCCGAGCAGCACCGGAGGGGCCGATGCCGTGTAGGTCCAGAAGGCCGGTGCCGGTGGCCTTGACCAGCTCGGTGAGTTCCTTGTCGGCGGCCTTGGTTCGGGCTAGTAGATACTTCTCCAGGTCGATCACGAGCTCCATCGCGACCCGCTTGCGGGTCTTGCCGACCACGATCGCGCGGACGACACCGATGCCAGCAGCTTGCGAGCCTGTGCAGCGGACAAGAACACCTTCGCCCCGCCAGGAATGAGTTCCAATAGAAGCGCGATGCAACTGGGAGACCTTGCGGGTGTGCTCCTCACCCAGGGCGCGGCGGCGGTCGACCAGCAGCCGGAGAACCTCGAGCTGCTGATCGGCGACCACCGGACGCAGGCCACGTCATGCGGGTTCCGACCAATGCCACGGAGTGCGCGTCGGTGGCGTCGGTCTTGCGGCCCTGACCGGTGGCGAAGACACGTGCCCGCGCGGACAGCTTCGGCGGGCACGTCGACCACCTGCTCGCCCGTCGGCGATGAGCCGGTGGGCGATATGACGCGCCGCATTCCGCGCTGTCATGGCAGCCGATGAGCTGATGGTCGTCTGCCGGGTACCGGACCTAGTCAGTCCAGATTGCGATAGCGCCACCAGTTACCGTCGACGGGCGAGAACGGCTGCGGAGAAGTTGCTCGTAGGAAGCGCTCATCCAGCGCCTTCACCTGGACCGAGATGCGCTCGGCTCGTCTGCCGCCTCGGCGCATCAGTGATTCAAGCTGGTCACGTGCGTCGAGACCCTCGGTGCCGTCACATTGGGGACAGCCGGTCGCGGTTTCGTCGAAGCCAGCTTCGGCCCGCTTGACGATGTGCTCCCAACTCCGCAGAAGCCATTGCGTGTGGAGGCCATGGGCAAGTCTGGCCTCGCGGGGCCGATGAGGCATCCCGCGTGAATCGTTCTTAGTCATCTGCTGCGCCGTAACGTGACGCGACCCGGTGCGGTTTTCGGACAGGGTACGTCGCCGGCGGACGCGGCGTCACGCGATGCACTCATTTGCCGCAGTTGGCGCACTGCGAGGTCAGTCTCGGGCAAGCTGAGACCGTGCCAGAGCCGAAGCACCCAATGCTGCCGTTCCTCGTCGATCTAGAACGCGAGTTCGACCGGGGAGTCGAGCGGGACTACGACCCTACAGAGCTCGTCAGGTACGCCATCGGAGCTAGCGATTACTGGGCCGATCTGGCACTTGGCTGGCTTGACCAGGGCGTGCCAGCCCAACCGTTGGCGACCGAACTGGAGCAGCTAGAGGCAGACAAGAGCCGGCCACAGAACCTGCGACACCGAGCGCGCCGTCTGCGAAAGTCGACCGGACAAACGCTTTGACATGCCGCAGATAGTGAAGGCGTGGACCTCCTGGTACGACGACCGTCTCTCCCAGACCCTCCGCCCGTTCATTCGCGTGTCGGCGGTGGACCGCGGTCTTCGACGATGGCATGCCCAGCGAAGAGCATGATGGCTGCATGCCCGATTTCATGTGGCTCCCGGCCAATCAAGCATCGACAGAGGACGTCGAGGCGGTCTTCGCCACGGGCGGAGCCCACAAGTGCCGTTGCCAAGCGCTGAAGGTGCCCGGCTGGATCTGGCGGGACACGACCCAGGAGCAGAGGGATGCCGCGCTGCTGGAGCAGACCGCCTGCGGTACCACCACCGGACCGACGTCGGGGCTGATCGGGTACGTCGACGGCGAGGCGGCTGGCTGGGTCGCGGTCGAGCCCCGGGAGAACTACCCGAGGCTGTGGAGCCGGAAGCAGGCGTGGATGCGGATGGACCCCGAGCTTGAGGGCGTCTGGTCAGTCACGTGCTTCGTCGTGCGCAAGGGCCGGCGTCAGTCGGGGCTGACCTACGAGCTCGCCGCCGCCGCCGTTGAGTACGGCGAGCAGGTCGGCGCCCGCGTCCTGGAGGGGTACCCGATCGAGCCGCCGCCGGGCAAGACCGTGATCTGGGACGAGGCGTCGGTCGGGCTGGTGCAGGTCTTCCTCGAGGCTGGTTACGAGGTGGTGGCTTCGCCCACCTTGCGGCGGCGTGTGGTGCGGCGACGACTGGGCAACCATTCATGACCGTCGCCAGACCGGCCCGACGAAGGGACCATGTCGCTCGGACGTGCCGCAGGTGGCGTGCGCTGCGGCAACAAGTAGCCGCAGACAGGAAGGCGCGGTCATTTCGATGATCGGATGATCTCGGGATTCGTCGACTTGCTATGAACCATGACCGCGACCCGGTCGATGTACTGCGCAGGTTTCTGACGGTGCCGCCAGAGGCGGCGTCCTGTGATGCCGCGAGCGTGTGGCTAGCCGACTCAAGGTCGACTAGAGCTGAACGGGGTCCCATTCCAAGTCGGCGTCCCAGTTGGGTTCTCGCCGCAGCCATGCCCAGAGCCGAGTGATGACCTCCGGTGTATCGGGCACGGATGTACCGAAGTGGCGGTCAGCAGCGCCGGCGCGATGTTCGAGCACATAGGTCCCGTCGTCTTGGCGCAGCGTCTGAACGTAAAGCTCGGGAGCGCGTTCGAGGACGATCCATGGGTCCGACGACGGAAGGTCGTGGATCAGGGATTCGAGGCGCGCATACGTCAATGCGCCCAGTCGAGTGCCGTCACCCGCCTTGACCCCCACGGGTTCACCAGGAGCGGGACGATGCACGCGCCCGGCATTGAGGTCGACCAGGACGAGTCCGTGGCGCGCCGCGAGCCTCAGCAAGACCACGATGTTGTCGTCGACGTTTGGGTAGGTGGTGGGCAGCCCGATTCCGTCGGCTTCGGCATGCAGCGGCCACACCGAGAGCCATCCGCTGTCTTCGTCGGCAGCTCCGATCGCCTCGAGGTCGGCGAGGAAGGCCGTGAGTCGGCTATCGGATCGTCTGCCGCGGGAAGTGTCGCCTTCGAAGACCGAGATCGCCGCCGAAAGTGCACTGGCGTCGTCCGATCCAGCAGCCGCAGGTGTCAGTACGGCGAAGTCGTAACTCACGGCTGATTTTGACACGACGGTTGCCTCACAAACATCCGGCAGCCGCTGTCAGCGCGCAGCCGAGATCCGGGCGGCCCTGACGATCGCGAGGCGTGACAGCGCGAGTAATGTCCGACTCGATGTCCGCAATCCATTCGACTGATCCAGACTTCCGTGTATGTCAGATCAGCTTCGAGACTCTACTTCAACTGCAACGGCAAGCGGACCGACGAAGCTGGGCAACCCGCTGGAGTTCCGAAGCCGCACTCCGCGGCCAGGTCAAGGAGACAAGCGCCCTCCTCCGTCCCATCCTGCGTGAGGAGTGGAACGGAGTCCTTCGCGCGTACCGGTGCCTCATCCTCTTCTCAGCCAAGGACGGTCCGGATGCCGGCGGGCTAGCCACAATCGACGTCGATCCAACGATGTTCCAATCGCTGCAGCGTATCGACCGCGACCCCGACGTCCGAGCGGCGCTTGTCCAGATCTTCGCCCTCGCACTGTGCGGGATATCGATGAAATCGAAGAAGTAGGTGTGCTCGGACATGGCAGCCGCGATCCGCGCGGTCATGTCTAGAGATAGGAGCGTTGGGCTGCTGGTACAAATGCGCGACGATGCCGTCGGAAGGAGCCTGTATGGACGTCGAGTGGACAGTTGCGAGTCCCGGGTCAGGTCTGGCTGTCCCTTCGCCGACGCGTTCGGACGCCGGGGCGTACCGCAACCGGCTAACGCAGTTGGTGCAGCAACGCTGGGGCTACTCCGAGGTCTGGGAGGCGGGGACGGTGTACCCGACCATAACGCTGTCGATCAGCGACGATTTGGCGGTAGTTCATCGCTTCGTTGACGCCGAGGCATGCTTCCTCCTGGACGGTGAGGACGTGGTTCCCGCGGACAAATCCCGTGACTTCCCGATCCAGGATGCTGTGGTGTCGTTTACCGGTGACTTCATCTCAACGTCAACTCGCGCCGCCGCCATCATGGACGCGTTCGCGCGTGGTGCCGCCGCGGGTGAGCTGGGTTCTTGGTCTCGCCTGTGACGGCCGACGTCCGGACATGCCGCTGTCGGTCCGTGCGGTAGAACTGGAGCCGGGTCGCTGACCGTCGACTGGAGGTGGGGCACCGTGGTGTCGGAACCAGTTCTGCTCGACCTGCCCTTTCGCGGACTCTGGTTAGCACGCAACAGTCCAGCCCGACGGGTACCCAGCCATGGAACGCACGCTTTCGGGGTCACCTATGCCATCGACTTCATCGCGGTCGACGGCCGCGGTCGACCGGCTCCGCGGACATGGCGGACCGTCTTCGCCGTCGAGCCGCCCGAGGTGTTCCGTGGCTTCGGCGAACCCATCCTGACGCCTGCCGGTGGGACAGTCGTTGCTGCGCATGACAGTGAACTGGATCATTCAGCGCGGCGGTCCCAGATCGCTCTCGTGCACTACGCACTCGGTCAAGCCCAGCGGGTCAGGGCAGGTGTCGCAGCCATTGCCGGCAATCATGTGGTGATCGCGCTCGGCGCGGGCGGACCCTTCGTCCTGATGGCTCACCTACGCCGCGGGACAGTGCGAGTCGCTCCGGGTGACGCGGTCACGGTCGGTGACCAGCTCGGCGAGTGCGGGAACTCCGGCAACAGCACCCAGCCACACGTTCACGTGCAGGTGACCGACTCGATGCACTGGCCGAGTGCCCGGGGGCTGCCCATGGCCTTTCGCCGAGTGCAACCCGGAGGGAGCGACCCCGTCGAAGCGTCGTGGATGCCCGCAGAATCGGAGATCGTTGACGCCGGGACCTCCTAGGGCGACCTCGGCCGGAAGGGGTGGAGTTCGTCGTCTCCTTGCTGTACGACGCCGTAGCTGGACTCGGGCACCTCGTTCCAGGCGCCGGGCAGGTCGCCGAGCGGCTCGGAGACGATCAGCCTGGTGTCTTCGGAGACCGTCTGGAAGACGGGGTTGTCGGGGTACAGCTGCCGCATTGTCTGCATCTTCGTGCTGTAGAACAGTGAGCGTGAGCGGCCCTCGCTCGAGTAGCGGAACGCCCAGACTGCTGACCCGTTGGAGGCTCCGATCGTCATCTGAAGCGGGTTGGCGATGCCGTGGCCGGCGGCGGCTGCCTCGACGAAACCGACCATCTGCTCGACCGCCGCGGGCGGATCGCCGTCGAGGCCGAAAGTCAGCGCCAGGAAGAACATCACTTCGGAGTCGGTCGATCCTTCGATCGCCGGGTACAGCGACGGGTCCACCGCCAGCACCAACTCGCGCTTGATCTGAGAGAAGTCTCGGATGGCGCCGTTATGGACCCACAGCCACGACCCGTGGCGGAACGGGTGACAGTTGGTCTGCTGGACAGCTGTGCCCGTGGAGGCTCGGATGTGGGCCAGGAACAGCGGCGACGCGACGTGGCCGGCCATCTCGCGCAGGTTGCGGTCGCTCCAGGCCGGGCCGACCTCGCGGAACACCGCCGGGGCCAGGCCCTCGCTCCCGTACCAGCCGACGCCGAACCCATCCCCGTTGGTCGTCTCGACCCCCAGCCGCGAATGCATGCTCTGGTCGATCAGGGAGTGGGCGGGTTTGTAGAGCAGCTCCTCCAGCAGGATCGGGGAACCCGAGTAGGCCAGCCAGCGACACATGCGCGACTCCTTCCTATCCACGGCCGCTTCGCGCGGCTGGGTCCGACGGGAACGAGATCCAGGGCGGCCGTCCGAGCGACAATTCCCCACCAGGGCCGCGAAGGTCTGCGGCGAGTCCCGCATGGTTCTGGACACCCGAAGATCACCACGACAGTCGGCGATTCGCGGACCCGATCGCGCAGGCTTGAACCCAGTTTCGCGCTGAAGTGGCAAACGCCGCAAGCTCGACTGCTCTGCCCGCCATGCTGTCGATCCACGAAGGAAGCCGCCGACGCGGTCGGTGCAAGTGGCGGGCGAGCTGCTGGTGCAGGCGGGGTGTGGCGGACGGGTAGCCCATGGGTCCCGGCGCCCGACGTCTGACGGTTGCTGTGGGCATCGTTTATTCGGCACGGTAACCACAGGCCGAGCAACCGATCCAGTGACTATTACCTTGTTGCCGAGCTGGATCAATGCGGCGCTGGATCAGTCAGGGATGTAGGGCGACGCGCATCGACATGGCGTCCGCCGCGTGGCATCACTCGTGGCACAAAATGTCGAATACTCATGGGGAATCTCGCGTCCGCTGCGGGCGACCGTGTTACCAGAATCGCTGGGGGAGAGCAGATGCGACGCCGACGTTCCTTCTCGTAATGAGAAGGTCGTCGGTTCGATTCCGGCAGGCAACACGGTGTGATGTCTCAAGACATAGGCGACAGCTGAACCTACGATTCGTGGGTTCAGCTGTTCGTCATTTGGGGTGTTTGGGCGCTGGTCCGGGTGGTCTTCCGGTGGGCTGGTAGTCCTTGGTGGGGTCGAGGGTGAGTTCACGCAGCAGTTCGCCGGTGGCGGCGTCGACGACGCGGATCTCGAGGTCCTGGACGAGGAGCAGGACGTGGGTTCGGGCGTGGGTTCGCCCGATCCCGATGTGGTGCAGCCGGCCGTTCACGCGCAGGGTGACGACGCCGGTGTGGTCGACCTTGTCGGTGCGGACCCGGTGGTGGACCTCGCCGGTCCGGTCGGCGCTGGGGGTGGCTTTGGGGCGGGCGGTGTAGGCGGTGGCCGGGGTGCTGCGCTGCGGTAGCGATCGGTGCGGTCGGCGGTGGTTGTATTCGTCGACGAAGGCGTCGAGCAACACCTGGAGCTCGGCCAGGGTGGTGGGCTGGACGGGTTGGGCACGGAGCCACTTCTTCATCGTCTGCTGGAACCGCTCCACCTTCCCGCACGTGGTCGGATGGTTCGGGCGGGAGTTCTTCTGGGTGATGTTCAACCGGCGGAGTTCGGTCTCGAGGCCGTTGCGGCCGCCCTTCCCGCCCGACAGCCGGGTCGTGTAGACCATGCCGTTGTCAGTGAGGGTGGAGGCCGGGATCCCGTACTGCGCAACGGTTTCCCGGAACGTGGTGACCACGATCGGCCCGGTGATCCGGACATGCGCGGTGACGCTGAGGGCGTAGCGGGAGTGGTCGTCGAGCCAGCTGATGATCTCCGCATCCGCCCCGGGACCGGTTGTCGTGGTCAGGCGGTAGTGGGTGAAGTCGGACTGCCAGCACTCGTTCGGCTGCTCGGCGGCGAACCGCAGGTACGACGACCTGGGCCGCTTGGCCGGGTCCGGTGTCACTGCGGCGTGCCGGGTGAGGATCCGGTGGATCGTCGCCCGCGACACCGTGACCTGGTGGTGGTGTTGCAGATGCCAGCCGATCGTGTCCGCCCCGGCATCCAGCCCCGCCTCGTCCAGCTGCTTACGCAGCCGCAGTACCAGCTCCACCGTCTCGACCGGGGTCGCCCGCGGTGAGGCCTTCGGGCGCCGTGATCGGGGTTCCAGCGCCGCGTCTCCTTCGGCCAGGTACCGGGCTTTCAGCTTGTAGACCCACGCCCTGTGCACCCCGTAGCGGCCGGCGACCTCAGCAGGTGTCTGGCCCTCGACGAACAACGCGGTGATGACCAACCGAGCCTTTGACATGCCTGAGCGTCCAGCCCACCACCCCTGTCGCCGATGACCCGAGACACGTGTCGCCTATGTCTTGAGACATCTGTCGCCTATGTCTGAGCCACAACCGGCAGGCAACACGGCAGGCGACTCCACGACTGGCAGTCAGCTGGCCCCAAAGGACTCTCGGGCCGCAAGGCGTACCCACCAAGGACGCGGCCGCCCTTGACCGGCACGACAGGTCGCCGTCGAGCTCGACGAGCTGCGGAGCGGCCGACACGCCTGGACTGTATGAGAAAGGGCGGCGGCGAGGTTCTTCGACACTCTGCCTTCTCGCCAGGTTTCTCGACACTCGAGGTACGGCGTGTCGAGAACTGACCTGTCGATGTTCGAAGTCGGCTGCACGGATATCCGAAGTCGTCTGCAACGGCTTCGGTTGACGGCCGCCGTGCAGAAAGCACGGCCTGACGGTTGATCCGTCAGGCCGTGTCAGAGGGCTTGTTCCCTGCCCGGCCGGGGACTCCGACCGCCTGCCCGCGGCGGACGCCTAGCTTGACGCTGCCGGTGTCAGCGGCCCGTTCGGCGTTGGGTGGAGGTGATCCTCGCGCCACCTCGTCATCGCCAACCGGGTCAGGGCGAGCATGGTCGTAGAGCGGGCGTGGACAGTTGCCAGAGTTTCGGTGCTGCAGGATCGGGCGGACTGGGGTTCGGTCAACCCGGTGGGCGGTGAACCGAACCGGGCCCGTCGTTCCAGGGTGCGATGGCCGAGGTGACGCGATCTGCGAGGGCACGCAGGTGGTCGATGAGTTCGGGGGGTTCGTGGACATGGAATCCGAAGCCGAACAGCCCTGTGTAGACGGCTATTTCGTCGAGTGAGTTCGAGCCGGTGCGCAGCAGGCAATGCGCTTCGTCGATCGCCTCGATGACGCCGACCGTCGGCGGGATGCGGTCCGCTGCCAAGGCCGCGGATACCTCGAGGGTGATCAGCGCCTGATAGCGATATGGCGCTGTGCTGACCCCGTGTGAAACCATCCGGCCCAGGTCCACATCCGGTGCGTCGCGCGGGGTGAAGCGGGGCCCGTGAGGGATGCGCGGGCGCAGGCGGTCGACGCGGAAGGTTCGCCAATCTTTCTTGTCCACGTCCCAGCCGATCAGGTACCAGCGCCGCCCGGTGTGGACGAGCCGATGCGGTTCGGCTGCCCGCCGGATCTCGGTGCCGGTGTGGCTACGGTAGTCGAAGCGGAGCTGTTCGTGGTCGCGGATCGCGGCGGCGATCGTGGTCAGGACGTCCGGGTCGACCGTCGCGGCGCCGGCTGGCATGGTGACGGTCGCGGCCTGCAATGCCGAGACGCGGTGGCGCAGTCGTGACGGGAGGATCTGCTCCAGTTTCGCCAGCGCCCGCAGCGAAGTCTCTTCGATACCTGTGACCGTTCCGCCCGCGGCGGTGCGCAGTCCGAGGACGACGGCGACCGCCTCGTCGTCGTTCAGGAGCAAAGGTGGCAGCTTGGTTCCGGCGCCGAGCCGGTATCCGGCGGTACCGGCCACCGCGTGGACTGGATAGCCGAGAGTGCGCAGTTTGTCGATGTCGCGGCGGATGGTCCTGGCATCGACGTCGAGGCGTTCGGCCAGGTCGGCACCGGTCCACACCCGGGGGGTCTGCAGAAGTGACAGGAGTTCCAGTAGTCGAGCTGAGGTTTCCAACACACCGCTCATTCTCCCTCAAAGCTAGGGCATTAGCTGTCCTAGCGGCCTTCTAACGTGGTGCTCATGAACGAAGCAATCACTCCCTTCCGCATCGACGTCCCTCAGGCCCAGCTCGATGACCTGCATCGGCGCCTGGACGACACCCGCTGGCCGGACGGCGTCACCGGAGTCGGCTGGACGCAGGGCATTCCGCTCGACTACACCCAGGAGTTGGCGCGGTACTGGCGCACCACCTACGACTGGCCGGCGCAGGAGGCACGACTTAATGCGTTCCCGCAGTTCCGCACCGAGATCGACGGGCACGACGTGCACTTCATCCACGTCCGGTCGGCGCTGCCCGGTGCCATGCCGCTGATCCTCACCCACGGATGGCCTGGATCGATCGTGGAGTTCCTCGATGTGATCGGTCCGCTGACTGATCCGGTCGCGCACGGCGGCCGCGCGGAGGACGCGTTCGATGTCGTCGTGCCGACGATCCCCGGGTTCGGGTTGTCCGGGCCTGCGGTCGGCTGGTCGACGAGCCGGGCTGCACAGGCCTGGGCGGAGCTGATGCACCGACTCGGCTACGAGCGCTATGCCGCACACGGCGAAGACACCGGCGCGGCCATCTCGCGGGAACTGGCAGTGGTCGACCCTGAACACGTCGTGGCGCTGCACGTGACGATGATCGCCTCGGCCACCGTCACCCCGGAAACAGCCGACCTCGACAATCCCGCCGAGAAGCGGGCGCTGCAGTTGGCGCAGCGCGCACAGTACGAACTCGGGGCCTACGCAATGCTGCAGGCCACCCGCCCGCAAACCCTGTCCTACGCCCTCGCCGACTCCCCAGTGGGTCAACTGGCCTGGATCGTCGAACGATTCAAGGATTGGACCGACTCGACCGACGTACCAGAAGACGCCGTCGACCGCGACGCGATGCTGACAAACGTCATGATCTATTGGCTCAACGGCACCGCGGGGTCGTCGGCACGCTACTACTACGAAGGCGCCGCGACGTGGGGCAGGCCCGAGCCCGACATCGACGTACCGGTCGCTGTCGCGGTGTTGCCGCACGACCTCGGGATCCCGGTCCGCCGGATCGCCGAACAGAATCACAACATCGTGCGGTGGACCGAGTTCGATCGCGGTGGCCACTTCGCGGCCATGGAGGAACCGGACCTCATCGTCCAGGACCTGCGCGCCACCTTCGGCGCCTACCGGCGCTAGGAACACAGCGAATCAAGAGCCCTCACAACATCGACTTCCAGCCACAACAGAAAGAGCAGACATGGCCTCCGTGCAGAAGGAAATCATCATCGACGCCGACCCCGCGGACGTGTGGGCGATCATCGGCGACTTCATCGACGGGCCCGTGCGGATGGCGCCGGGCTTCGTCACCGACAGCCGCCTCGACGAGCCGGACGTCAGGATCGCCACCTTCGCCGACGGAACCGTCGCGCGCGAACGGCTCATCGCACTCGACGACCAGACCCGCCGCGTCGCCTACTCCGTCATCGGCGGCACCATGCAACCGACCCACGACAACGCCTCGATGCAGGTCTTCCCCCACGGGGACGGCCGCAGCCGGTTCGTGTGGATTCGTGACGTGCAACCCGACGACCTCACCATTCCGATGGGCGCTGGAATGGACTACGGCCTGACCATCTTCAAACAGACGATGGAGTCCAACCGGTAGCACCTGCACCGAGTCTGACGCGGGATGGCTAACCGACAGTCGCTCCTCGCGACGGCCGGTCATCGGTCTTGCAGGTTGTGGCTTCGAGGTAGGTCTGGGCGAAGGCGTACACGCCGCAGCGGGGAAAGGTGGTGAGCGTGTGCGCTTCGGCCGGTGCCGGGTAGATGGTGTTGCAGCTGAGGAACTGGCCGATCAGCGGCCACCGTTTCGGGTTCAGGCAGATCATGTCGACGACGTCGACGGCCGGGTCGTCCAGTTCGATCTCGTCCGTGGGCTGAACTCGTCGCACTAGCGGCACCGGTACTCCGGTGGCATCGGAGCCTTCACCAGCTTCCGGGCCGCGGGTTCGTCTCGGAGTCCTCCGCGCCGGTAGCCCAGCACTTCGACCCGCTGACAGGCCGGGCAGCGCCGATACACCGGCGGTTCGATCTGCGTGTACTGCTGCCAGTCGGCGTACGCCCCAGCCAGCCGCTCGCGGGCTGCCCGGACCGTTCTCACCGCACACCACCAGCGGCTGCCGCGTCGTCGGCGGTTCGGCCGGCGGGCCGGCAGCAGATCCAGCCGGCGCCGTACGACGTGGTCGCCCACTGCCACCCGGATGCGGTGAGTTGATCGATCACGACGTCGGGCAGCTGCTGTGGGTCGGCGTCGCGGGTGAGTTCGGCGAGCCGGCCGGTCAGGAGCGGGCCGTCGCCACAGGCCAGGCAGGCGATCGCGTGCACGGTGTGGGGCTGGCACTGGCCGCAGTGCCTGCTCACCTCGATCCGGTCCGGCCCGGTACTGGTCGTCGACCACCAGTCGGTCCGGAGTTCTTCGCGCAGCCGCGCGGCGGCGACCTTGCCGTCCGGGACGGCGCCGCAGCCCGGGCAAACCAGCCGCCGCGGTCCGGAGGCTTCGGACGACGTGATCGTGGCGCCCGAGACGACGGTGAAGTCCTCGGTGCCGGTCGGAGTGCCAGTGGTGAGAGCGCGGTGGATCGTTGCCCGGCTGGATCCAACCGCTGCGGCGATCGCCCGGATCGACAACCCGCCGGTCTTGAGCCGCTGCGCGGTTGCGATCTGGGCGGCGGTGAGGGACTTGCCGCGGCCGGCCGGGGCCGTCGCGCGGCGGATCGAGGCGGCCCATCTCTACGGCGGTCGGCAGGAAGGAAGCCCTGACCGATCCGGACATCGCCCGCGACGTATCCCGCGACTCCCGTAGTGGCTGACAGGTCGGGTAGGTCCTTCCCGCGGCAGAGTCGCGGCCTCGTCGAGTACGCCGATCATCGGACCGGAGCCGGCCGCCGGGGCAGGTGGCGGCGGCGTAATCCTCGGCTGCCTTGACGACGCCGGAGGTGAGCGCCGCGATGAGCGGCCCAGCGTTGCCAGCGCCTTCGTGGGGCAGTACGTAGAGGGTGCCGCCGCGGCGTAGGTCACGCACCGGCTGCTCGGACAGGGTGGCGTCAACGTGACCACGTGCACCATCTACGGGTTACGTGGGCCAGCGAGCCAGCAGTAGACCCGGTTGATTGCGGGAGCCGCCGCGCACGAGGCTATGGACATCCGCAATGGCGGCAGGCGGGGTCCGAGGACCCGAGCCGAACCGGATCGTTTGTCAATGGATCTGTCAATGAAAGTCAGTCACCTCAAGGCAGATCTGGCACTGGAGACAGCCGCAGCGCCCGGATTCCGCCTCCAGACACCACTGCGTATGGCGACCCTCGCACTTGTAATGCGATGGTCGGTGTTAGCTGCTCTGGCTGGGCCCTCCTTGACTTTCGACCCGCCGACTGAGCGTAGGTAGCCCGGCAGGGCAGCGGACCCGGTTCCTGAACGTCGACGGCACGATCAAGCCGCGGTCGACGTTGGTTCGGCGGTTCGCGGAGTTCACCGGCGAGTACCCGTGGCGGTGGCGTGCCGAGGACGTTGAGGCGTTCATCGATCAGGCGCGGTCCCCTTGCTGGCCCGGATCGACGACCTCGCACAGCGGGCAGGGCTGCTCGGCTTCCCTGTCCGGGAGGAGATTGCGGCGCTCGGGCTGACCGAGCGCGAGCTCGTCGTACTGCGTGTCCTTGCCCGCGGCCTGTCCAACGCCGAGATCGCCCGCGAGTTGTTCATCTCCCCGAACACGGTCGCCACCCATGTCGTCCGGATCCTCCGCAAGCTCGGCGTCGCCACCCGCACCGAGGCCGCCGCGGTGGCCCATCGGGCCGGCCTGGGCCCGGATTCCTGAGTTCCGGGCCAATTGCAACAAGTGGCAGGGCCGTCCACCGTGGCCTGACGGCTCAGCTATAGTCAGCGCGATCTTGAGCTCTTCGAGACTCTTCCCGGAGAGGGAACTCCTTATGAAACTGCAGCGCTTCGCGCTTGCACTGGCCGGCGTCGGCATGGTCGCCGCCACGGCCGCTTCGGTCCCGGCTTCCGCGCAGCCGAGCCCAAAGCCGACCTGGTCGTCGAAGGCCGTTCAGTCGAACACGGCGAAGGCAGCGACCGCGGGAACGTGCCACAACGCGGTCGCCCTGCCCAGCGCCTCGCCGATCGTGAACGGGATGGGCATCACCGCGGGCAACCCGCCGAGGGCGGAAACGTACGACCCGCCGATCGACAACTTCGTGGCCACCCGCGCCAACGCCACCTGGTACTTCGCGGCGAACGCTGCGCTGACCCAGTTCTACTACTACGGTCTGTTCCTGCAGGGCGGGAACCTGTACCGGCACACGACGTACGTGCCGGAGAACAAGCCGCCGGTGCCGACCTTCAAGCGGATCGGGTCGGGCTGGACCAGCTTCAAGTCCATAGCGACCTCCAACTACAACGTCGCGCAACCCCGGCACTCGTACCTGTACGGCCTGAATTCGACGGCAGCCTGTACCGCTACGCGATGATCGGTGGCGGCTTCAAGGCGCTCGGCCCCCTCCCCGGCTTCCGTTGCTTCCGGGCCATGACGGTGATCAGCGAGACCGCGACGTACGACACGCTGCTGATGACGACCAACACCGGTGGGCTCTACACCGTTCACATTCCGGTCGCGGCCGGAGCGAAGCCGGTGCTGAAGCTGATCCGGTCGACCGGCTGGGCGACGTACGACTCCCTGGCCGTTCAGAGCTGCGGCACCCGTGGCGGTTCGATGATCGTTGCGGTCGATCGCGACACCAAGACCGGCTATCAGTACGCCATGAGCAAGGCCAACGGGACCGCGACCGCCATCACGGCGTACGGCAAGATCCCGGCCGCCTTCGACGGCGTCGACCACGTCTCCATGAGGACTGCCTACGACCAGCTGGTCGGCGAGTAGTCCGCACCGAACCCGATGCCGCGCCGGTTCTCCGGCGCGGCATCGGTCTTTCGGCCCTTGCCCGAAAGGGCAGTCTCGCCGGACCGATCCCACCGGGTCGCTCACCGTCAAGCCCTTTGGCTGCAGCTTGCTGCAAGTTTGTCGTCAAACCTCGTTCGGCTCGGCTATTGTCGGCCGATCTCGAGCTCTTCGAGACGACTTGTCCGGTGCCTGCCTGGGCCGACCGTTCAGCAGGCCATGAGCGCACTCGACTCGCCGCCGCAAGCCGCCGGCGCCGCGACGCGCAGCAACAACGCCTCGAAGCCTTCAACGGGTGAGACAGGCAGCTGGGCACCGCACCTGTGCGGGGTCGCCAGTCCCGGGCCTGCCTGCCGACGGGGCCTCGCGCCTCGACGCCATGCGGGCGGCGGCTCCGCCCGCCGGTGGCTACGGGCCGGGGGACTGGCGACACCACAGCAGGTGTCGCGCAGAGGTGCAGTCACCGTGTGAAGTTATCCACATGGGGCGTGCGGTGCCGCCCCCATCAGTGGTTGCGGCCTACAGGGCGAATCCGGAACCGTATGAGTCCTTGGAGTGCCCCTCAGAGGTACTTGCGAAAGAGCGCTCGTGCCGTCTGGCAGCTCTGTGGCTCGCCGCACTCCGCGCACCGCACAGGTTCTGTTGCAGCTACAAGCCCAACTGCAGGCCCGTCAGGAGGGCGGATCCCCGGAGCAAGCCTCCGCGGCCGCCGACCGCTACATGACCGAGGTCAAGCACGTCGTCATACCGGTTGAGGGGTCCTGACGCGACCTCGAGGGCCCTGCGACACTCGCCACGACGTCTCGCCGCCGGCGCTTCGTCAGCGGCACCGCGCCTGGCTCGAATGGTGGCTGGGGTGCCACGCGGGGCCCAACTCTGGAGAGCTGGGCCCCGCTACAGCCGACGAAGTACCTGCTGCCTAGATCAGCTCGCGTCGTTCAGACGGAGATCACTCGACCGTTGGCCAACACGTCAGCAGACGTCGTGGTTCACGACCGGGGTCCGAACATCGTGCGGTCGGACTCGGCGATCGGAACGTCGTTGATGCTCGCCTCGCGGCATGACATCAGCCCGTCCGCGGTGAACTCCCACAGCTCGTTGCCGTAGGAACGCCACCATTGATCCTGCGCGTCTCGCCACTCGTACTGGAATCGCACCGCGATCCGGTTGTCGTGGAACGCCCACAGTTGCTTGCGCAGGCAGTAGTCGCGTTCCCGGGCCCACTTGCGGGTGAGGAACTCGATGATCTGCTCGCGGCCGGTGAGGAACTCGTCGCGGTTCCGCCACACAGAGTCGGGTGTGTAGGCCAGCGCAACCCGCTGCGGATCTCGGGTGTTCCAGGCGTCTTCTGCCAGCTGCACCTTCTGGGCAGCGGTCTCGACGCTGAATGGTGGCAGTGGCGGTCGTGTCGTGCTCATGGCAGCACCCGCTGGAGGAAGTCCCGGATCAGCGCGGCGATCTCGTCTCCGTGCGTCTCCAGGGCGAAGTGCCCGGCGTCGAGGAGGTGGATCTCGGCGTTGGGCAGGTCGCGGGCATAGGCGCTCGCGCCCTCGGCGCCGAAGATTTCGTCGTGCTTGCCCCATGCGACCAGCGTCGGCGGCTGGTAGGTGCGGAAGTATTCCTGAAACGCGGGATAACCGTCGAGGTTGTACTGGTAGTCGTAGAACAGCTGCAGCTGGATCTCCTTGTTTCCCGGCCGGTCGAGATATGCCTGGTCCAGCGTCCAGGTGTCGGGGCTGATCCGGTCCAGGAATTCCGCCGGCACCCCGTGCGTGTACTGCCAGCGCGTCGCCTGCGCCGCCAGCAGCTCACGTACCTCGGGCTCGTAGGTGGCCCGGTCCTTCGCGTGGTTGAACAGTGGTTCCCAGAAGGGCGTGAATCCCTCGAGGTATGCGTTGCCGCTCTGCGTGATCAGCGCAGTGATGCGCCCGGGGTGGCCGCTGGCGATGCGCAGTCCGATCGGTGCGCCGTAATCCTGGATGTAGAGAGCGAACCGCTGCACGCCCAGCTTGTCCAGCAGGCCCAGGGTGAGCTCGGTGAGGGCGTCGAAGGAGTACGCGAACTCGTCCACCGGCGGCATGCCCGACTGACCGAAGCCGAGGTGATCCGGGGCGATGAGGTGGTAGGAGTCCCCGAGATCCAGCAGCAGGTTGCGGAACATGGCCGAGCTGCTGGGGAAGCCGTGCAACAGGACGAGCGTCGGGTTGGCCGGGTCGCCTGCCTCCCGGTAGAAGATCGGCTGCCCGTCGATGTCAACGGTGGCGTAGCGTACTGAGTTCATTGCTGGTCTCCTGATTCTTGGGGGTGATTGCGTTGTCGCGACGGAGCAGGATGACGGAGGCCAAGGCGAGGCCGAGGCCGAAGGCGAAGAAGGTGCGGTAGCTGCCGCTCAATCTGTGGATGATCGTGGCTGCTGCGAGCCCGGCTGCGGCCGAGGCCTGATGGGCGAGCCAGGCGGGGGACAGTGATCGGCCCATCCGGGCCGGATCGAGGCCCCGCGCCAGGATCGCCATGGTGAGCGGAATGACTGGGAACGACGACACTCCGAAAATCACCGCCGCGACGACGAGCCCGATGGGCCCCTCCACCGCAACCAGCAGGCACAGCGACAGCGCTCGCAGCAGGTGGAGGAACGGCAAGAGATCCTCGGGACGCCGACCCTGGCGCATCAGGCGTCCCACGAGGGCCGAGGTGATCCCCGCAGCCGTCGCCGCGACTGCGACCAGCCGGCCCGCGTCGACGACGGACCAGCCGAGCTCGGTGGCGTGCTTGGGCAACATGAGCACGACGACGTACATCGTTGCCGAGTGCAGCGCGAACGACAGCAGCACGCGCCCGCGCAGCTTCTGCCGTGCCGTGTCGCCGGATGCGGTCACCGCCGTGTCGCTCGGCAGAATTCGCGCGAGGACGAGCGTGACCGCAAGGCCGACCGCGCCGAGGATCGCGTAGGTGCCGCGCACGCCGAGCGGGTTGAACAGCGCCGTCGCGGCCCAGGGCACGAGAAGCTGACCCAGGTTGATGCCGATGGCAGCACGAGCGAGCGCCGGAGCGGCCTGGGCCCCGTAGGCTCGACCGATCAGCGTACTGACCGTCAGGCTGGAGGAGCTCGCGAAGCCCAGGCCGCCCAGGATCGCGTACGCGGCGACGAACTGCCACGTCTGCGTGACCACTGCAAGCACCAAGTAGCCGGCCGACAGGAAGACCAGCCCGAGCACGAGGACTCGTTTGGCCCCGATGCGATCCAGCAGGCGACCTACAAAGGGCTGCCCGATGCCGGTGAGCAGCGTGCTCAGCGCGGCGGCGATCGCGAGCGCGGAGACGTTGAGCCCGTAGTCCGCGGCGGCGGGGGCGAAGAACACCCCCGCGGAGAAATTCAGGCCGAAGGACACCGCCATGGCACCTAGCGCGGCCCACGCTGTTCTCATGACCACGTCTCCGGCGTCACCCAGCGGGCGCCGCGGCGGAGGATCTTCGTCACTATGGCGGGTAGCTGCTCGTCGAGATGGCACCCGTAGATGCTTGGGATCTTCAGATGTGTCATTTCTGCGCACACTTTCTGAGGGCTCATCCCTCAAGGGGTGGTTGGCATGAGGGATCGCTCGAATGCCCAGACGTCGGCTACGTCTCGGCTGAGAGTGGGGAAGGGGAGGACTACGAGGTCAGCAGGTCACCGATGACGTGCGTAGTGGCGTGCCACGCGCGCGCGGTTGCCGCAGGGTGCCGAGCACCACTTTCGTTGCGGGCGATCCTCGATGAATAGCAGCACGCAGCCGGGTCCCTGGCAGGCGCGCAAGTCCGCGTGGCCAGTGACGAACAGGTCGATTGCGGCCTGAGCGATGAAGGACATGATTGCCGTAACCGGCGGCGCGGCGCTGCGAACCTGCGCGGTCGGCTCCGCTTGCCACTGCAGCTCGCGCCAATGCGGCGCCCAGCGGGCGTGATGGTTGAGGGTCTGGATCGCGCCGGCCGACGGAGCCGTGCCCGTCGTGATCGCCTGTGCCACGTCACGGATGCCGTCACGGACTTCACGGGCCACCGTCAGTTCGAAGTCACCGATCGCGGCAAGGTCGTCAGACGACAGCTTCCACCGCAGACGACGCTCGTTGGCGGCAAGCCATTCGGTGAGCAGCTCAACGCTTGCCAGGCCGTCGTGCGGTTCACCCCGAACGGCGTACGCGGTGTTGGCCAGTTCGATGGGCAGAGGCTCACCGAGGAGGGGTGCGGACATGGCCTTCACCGATCCCCATCGTGGTTCAGGTCGCGCCGCAGCCGGGCGTTCTCCCGCTCCAGCTCGGTGATTCGGTCCTGGAGCGAGCCGATGGACTGCTCGACCAGGTCATGCCCGAACATCTGCGGAATATGCTGCCGGCAGTTCCAATCCCAGCCCTCGATCTCGATGAGAACAGCCCCCTCTACCTTCCCCGGGTAGTCCGGAACAACCAGCCTTTGCAGGATGTCCGGATCCTCGGATACCCGGGCGTGACCAAGGATCTTGAGGCGCGCCCGGTAAGCGTAGTCCATCAGGAACAGCGCGACGCGATCACAGTGATCAAGATTTCCCCGCGTGATGTACTGGCGGTTTCCGCGAAGATCCGCGAAACCGATCGTGCGTTCGTCCAGCACGTGCAGGAAGCCACGGGGACCGCCGCGATGCTGGATGTAGGGCCAGCCCGTCTCGCTGACGGTGGCGATGTAGAAGCTGTTCCGGTCGGCGATGAAGGCCGCTTCGTCGGGACCGAGAAGGCCGCCGCTCGGCGGGCCCTCCACCATCCGGCGGTAGGCGCGATCGCTGCCATGCAGCCGCTGCTGTGCCCTCACCCCGTCAGTGAACGCCAGCTGGGCAAACCTGCCGGCCATGGCAGCCTCCTTGTAATGGACAACTCTGCTCTGATCGTTAGATGTGAGATCTTGAGGTGGCCTCGCTCCACAAGACAAATGCCTCGGACCCGATCACAGTCTAACGGTTACAGTATATGTTCACCGTTAGAAACCGTGGTAAGGATTTGGGATGTGCTGCCGGTCACATGGCGCCTGGGGTTCACGATGAGAGGTGGACTGCCTCGTCGGAGCGGTCCGCCCGGGGTGTCTGATCCGTCGGTCGGCCTCACCGGCCAGGCTGGTCTGCATGACCCGCGGCGACAGCCGCGTCGCTTCACGGTCCGCCCGCTCATGCCTCCAGGTGTGAACACCGGCAGCCGCGCCCTGCTCCGCAGCGAGTTCGACTCGACCCCTGGCTCAAGGCCGTGGCCAAGCGGGGGCACGGTGGCGGCTCGCGGCGGCCCTCATGAAGCCTGCTTGCAGGCCGAGCGCAGAACCGCTTTGTCCGGCCGCCATCCGGGGCCAACGGACTCTGGCGCCGCTAGCGATCGCTGAGTGTTTTAGGAAGTTGAGGACTTCGTGCGAGCGGCGCCCAGGTGCGTTACCGGTTGGCGGTCAGTGCTGCGGGGCCCTCTTGGAGGCTTTGACGAAATATTCGGGGACCTCCAGGGACGGGAAGAGTCCTCTGGTTTCGGGTGACCTCCAGCGGACGATGTGTGGGTAGCGCTCCTGTGCCCAGGGGCGCGGACACTTCTCGATGTCGCGGGGATACATGGTGATTGCCGACGGGACGTCGACCCGATGCTCGGGGTCCAGGGAGTTGTGGCTCTCGTAGTAGATGCGGGCCGCCGATGCGCCGGTCCGCGTCAGCCAGTGCAGGGTGACGTCGTCAGGAACGCGGTCCCTGGAAATCGTTTCGAACGGGCTGTCCTCGGTATCTGTCCTCTCGGCGAACTTGTCGAGAATCCAGGCAAGAAGCCCGCCCGGTGAGTCGGCGAGCGGAGTAGCCGATCGTCTGCGGTCGGGTCGCCTGCTGCTTCGCGTACGCGGCGCGGTGGCGCCAGAAGTCGCGGGTTTCCTCGGTCCACGTGCGCTCGACCGCCGTCAGCCCGCCTGCATCTGCTGTCCAGATCATCAATGGTTGCAGTGCCAAGGGTCGGGCCGCAGCAATCCCGACGCCCGAGGGTGAGCGGCGATGGCGGCTCAGGCCGGCTTCGTACATCCAACTGGGGCCCAGCCCTCGCGCTGAGGTCACCCGTACCGGGGGAAGGGCGCGTCCCAGGGCTGCGGTACGCCGTGGACTCGGCCATCGGTAGGCGTCTCCGGGTCACCTCAGTTCGGCTGTTCTCAACTCTGGTAGCCCCGCTTTGACGTGTGTCTGTTCCCACGGCCGTTCCCACGTTGCCGGTGGGAGGGCTGCAGCCAAAGTGAGAGGCCGGTCGGCCGTCCGGACCGCGCACCGTGATGAGACCTGCAAGCCACTCGCAACTCGCGCACACTCCGCGCAGGTATGCACCTTCCGGTTCGCCGGCCGCTTCCATCGCATCGTCGCGTCGTTCAGGCGTAGCTGCGCGAACTCGCGCACAGGTACCCGCAAGTTTCTTTGCGGTATCCGCTCGAAATGCCGGGCGGTCAGCTCGATACCACAACACGATCCCACCAGTCTCCGACAGTTACCACACTTGCGTCAGAGCCAGGTCATGACAAAGGCAGCGGATCGAGCAGGTGTGGGCCGTTGTTGCGGCGTACGTCGTTGACTGCGGTCGACACCGCGTGACCGGGCCGGCTGCGGCCCAGGAACCGAACCCGAGACGAGTGATCTCCAGGTCGGTCGTGCCGAGGCGACGGGTGGGCAGGCGATGAGCTGTCATGCTGCGATTGCTTCGTTTGAGGTTGATCTGAGGCCCGTGGTACTGCGAGTACTGCGGGCGCGAAGGCCGCCGATCAGGCACAGCACTGCGCCGAGCGCGACCCAGACTGACAGCACGGTGACGGCTTGGGTGATGCCACGGCCTTCGAAGAAGGCGGTGGAGCGCAGCAGTCGGCCGCCGGCGCCCGGAGGCATGAGTTGCCCGAGCACGCCGGACCAGCCCGGCAGCATCTCGGGTGCGGTCGTCGTACCCGAGAGCGGATTGCCGACGAGCATCATCACGACGGCACCGATGCCGATTCCGGCGAATCCGAGCAGCGATTCCAGCCCGAGGATGGTCAGGGACGTGGCCGCGATGGTGTAGGCGACGGCGCCGGAGTTGGCCAGATAGTCCCCGCTTAGCGACCCGAACCAGAACTGCAGGATCGCTGCCACCGCGAGACCACCGCAGACCGAGTAGCCGAGTGCTCCGGTGACGCGACGGCCGCGGCCGCGAACGAGTCTGGTCAGCAGTACTGCGCCCAGCAGACCGCCCATCACCAACGGCATCGCGCCTGCGGAAAGGCCGGCGCCGCGAGGGTCGTCTGCCGGCAGCGCGGCGATGTCACGCACACCGGACGGTGCCGCGGGCTTCCCCGCCTGAGCCAGGCCGGCCGCCATGCTCTGCAGGGTTTGGGCGACGGCCGTGCTGCCGGCGGAGGCAACGATCACTTGCGGAGTGCCGGCGCTGAGATCGATCGCGCCGTACACCTCCCGATCGCGGATGAGTTGCTCCGCGGCCGCCGTATCGGCGACCTCGGTGACGTCGAAACCACCTGGTACACGCTGGTCCAGTGCGGCACGAACTTGCCCGACCGCACTCGTCGGCCCGGCTACCGCGATCGGCACATCGTGAAGCGTAGACCGTACCGACGGCCAGGCGAACGCGATCAGCAACATGCTGGTGATCGCCGTGAGAAGGACTACTGGGCCGGCCACCTTCGGCCATGGTGACGGACGTGAAGTGGTGGCGAGCGGTGCCCGGGGGGTCATGTCTGCTCCTCGAACTGTGTGGTCCTGAACGGTGCTCACCGCAGTGTGAGCGGGTTTTGGGAGTCGATGTAGGTCAGCTTGTGCGGGTTGCGGACGTAGTAGAGGCTGGTGATCCGGGTGTCCCCGACATGCACCGCGACGACGCCGTCGAACTCCGAGTCGACGTACAGAGCCAGCGCGGGCGCGCCGTTGACCGCGATAACGGTGATCTTCCCGACCATGGCGTTTCCTTCCCTCTGAGCGTCCCTTGAGCACAAGACGCCACAGCCTCGGAAGTCCTGACAGGGTGTGGCGCAGATCACCCGGTCGGTGCTGTGACTCAGGCCATAACTCGTTCCTGTCAGCAATCGGGGCGCTGTCCCGCTCAACCCCACAAGGGCAACCCGAACCGACAGGAGCAACACATGAAGCACCGAATCGTGGTCCTCGGCGCCGGCTACGCAGGGGCCTTCGTGGCCGGGACGCTGGCCCGCCGGCTGTCCCGGGCAGACACCGAGATCACCGACGTCTTCGCCGGTACCGGGATCCAGCTGCGGCTGGCCCGCGTCACCGCCGTCGACGCCGAGCGCCGGATCGTCACGGTCGCCGACGTCGATGGTGGCGGCGAGCTCGGATACGACACGCTGGTCTACGCGCTCGGCAGCCACGGCGACAACAGCGGCCTTCTCGGCGCCGCCGAGCACGCCTTCGACATCGCCAGCCGCCCCTCCGCACTGCGCCTGCGCGAGCGCCTGGACAAGCTGGACAAGCGAACCGGAGGCGGGAGCGTCCTGGTCATCGGCGACGGGCTGACCGGCATCGAGAGCGCCACCGAGATCGCCGAGTCCCGGCCCGGACTGTCGGTGACACCGATCGCCCGCGGCGAACTCGGCGCCAGGCTCTCCACCAGTGCGCGCAAGCACCTGCGCCGGGTCTGTGACCGGCTGGAGGTCGCCGTGCTCGAACACACCAGCGTGGAAACCGTCGAGGCCGAACGAGTGCTCTGCACCGACGGAACCGTCCTGGCCTCCGACGCGACCGTCTGGACAGCCGGGTTCGCGGTCGATCCGATCGCCGCCGAGGCCGGTGTAGACGTCACCGACGACGGCCGGATCGCTGGCGGTTCCCTGCATCGGGTGGCCGAGGCGCTCGGGCAGTTCGCTCCGCGCGTACCGCTGGGAAGTCGTGAGAACGCATGGACCTGATCCGCGCGGTATCAGTGCGGCGCTGGATCAGTCAGGTACGTACGGCGATGCGCATCGATATGCCGTCCGCCGTGTGGCATCACTCGTGGCACAAAACGGCGGGTACTCATGGGGAATTTCGTGTCCGCTGCGGGCGACCGTGTTACCAGAATCGCTGGCAGAGAGCAGATGTGACGCCGACGTTCCTTCTCGTAATGAGAAGGTCGTCGGTTCGATTCCGACAGGCGGCTCCACGACAGGCGGCTCCACCCAAACCCCCAGGTCAGGACCCAGTTTCCTCGCCCGGGGGTTCCTTCATTTCTGGTCGCGTGCATGGTTCGTGGCGCTCCGCCTGGACCCTCGTCGGCGGTGTTCGGCGAGACGAAGGCGCTGGGCGAGGGAGCAGGCGGCTCGGTTTCTGAGGTCGGAGATGATCGGGTCGCGAGTGCGGTTGATCGATCGGCTGGAGCTGTTCACCGGGCTGTATCCGTGGCAGTGGACGCTGCCGAGGGGAGGCGTGCTTTGCACACCTGCGAAGCGGAGACAAGCCGATCCGGATGTCGACCGCACGCAGTGACGAGGTAGAGATCGGGTTGCTTGTGGAATGTCTTCTCGACGCGCGTTACGGCTGGGTGGGTGGGTGTTTGGAGGGGTTCGGTGAGGTGCAGCGATCGGCCGGTATCAGCTTGCCCCGCCCACTTCATCGGCCTGTTATGGGCTGATGAAGTGGGCGAGGAAGTCGATTAGGGCTGTTCGGTTTGCAGCTTGTACTTCGGCGGCGCGACGCGGGCCCGTGCGACCGTGGTGTCGGCCGGGACCTGGATGGTGCCGTTGCTGACCCATTCGGCGATGTTGGCGACCATCGTCCCGACGGCTTGCTGGGACGTGGCGGACGGTGCGGGCACGGTCCAGTTGGATGGGCAGCGGCCGACCAGGAAGCAGCCGTAGGCGAACGTCGACCCGTTGACGACCCGCGCGCCTGACGGTGCGGTGTATGCCGTGGTGTGCATCGGTACGGGGTTGCCGTTCGAGCGGCAGTTCCCGGTGCCGCTGGCGACTGTGGTGAGGCCTGGGTGCTTGTAGAGGCCCGGCCAGACGTAGTCGATCTCGCCGGCGATGAACCCTGGTACGGCGGTGCCGGCGGGGATGCCGTCGAACATCCAGCTCGTTCCGGTGGTCAGGGTGTTCCCCAGGACCGGGCAGATGTACTCCGCACCGAGCAACGGCTGCGATGCGTAGGCGTCGCCGAGGTATCGCCAGGTCGTGGAGTTGTAGCCGTCGGTGTAGCGGTCGATGTCCCAGGACCGCCGGCCGTCGTCGGTGAAGGTGATCATCCGGTATGCGGTGTTGGCGCCGAGGTTCGCCACGTTCACACCGCGGCTGATTGCCTGGCTCAAGGCCGCCCGCATCCGCAGCGAGTAGTACTCGTCATGCCCCGGCAGGAAGATCGTCCCGGCGCGCGCTGGCAGTTGGCCGCCGTACTCGTCGAGGTCGTTGTTGGTCCAGTAGGTGACGTCGAGTCCCTTCGACTCGGCCCAGAACACCAGGCCCTGCTCGAGTGAGAGGAACTGTCCGGATCCCTGGCCCTCGTTGTAGGGGCGGTCGAAGGTCAACCTGCCGGAGCCTCCGGCCACACCACCGGAGTAGAAGCCCACGCCACCATAGGTGTTGTAGGCCTGCCAGGTGGTGGTCGCCTGCTGGATCATCAGGTCGTGCTTGGTCCCGGTGTCGTCGCGGATCGTGAGCGGCGCGTACGAGGCGTAGGTCCCGTCGGTGA
The DNA here is from genome assembly GCA_963748245.1 of uncultured Actinomycetota bacterium. Lineage (GTDB taxonomy): Bacteria > Actinomycetota > Actinomycetes > Propionibacteriales > Kribbellaceae > Kribbella. The sequence goes on from CAVVIA010000005.1 coordinate 297,707, forward strand.
CCTTGATCAGGTACGTGCCGGGGATCCAGTCCTTGTCGACCGGGATGCTCAGGGTCTTGGTCCAGTGCGCCGCGGAGGTCATCCGCAGGTCCTTGCCGTTGGCGGTGCCGCCCGTGACGGGCGCCTCCTGCACGACGGTCGGTACGTCGTCTTGGCGCCAGACCTCACGGGCGCCGAGGCCGGCGTAGTACCCCATCCGGTAGGCGACCACGCTGACCGGGTTGGCCGAGGTGACCTTGAGGTCGACGGTGTCCCCGCAGGTCGCCGAGACCTCGGTGAGGTAGGCCGCGAGCGGCCCGTTCATCGAGGTCGGGATGACCCAGTCGCCGGTGCCGGCCTTCGCGTTCTCCGTGGACGTGGACGGCCAGTTCGAGGGGCAGCCGGCGGGGATGGTCGCGAAGCCGGTGGCCGAGATCGCCGGCATCGGAGCCGGCGGCGCGATCAGCGAAAGGGTTCCGGTGCCGGACGTCAGCAGGACGCCGGTCGATGTGCTGGCGGACATCGCCAGCGTCAGTACGCCCCCGTACTTGGACAACTGGACGCCGTTGATCGGGATCCCCAGCCGGGCTCCGGCCGCGACGCTGATCGGCGCATTGGGCTTCCAGGTCGCGTAGCCCTGCGAGGTGGTCAGGGTTCCGTTGATGGTCGTCACCGCGCCCGTCGCTCCGGCCGGTAGTTGCATCCGTACGGCGGCCAGCACGCCGGCCTTGGTCACCGTGGCGGCGTACGCCAGGTTCGTCTTCTGACCGGGGATCGGGTTGCTCGGCGTGATCACGACGTTGGGGGTGTAGGTCTTCAAAGGCTGCAGGACTCCGGTGCCGGACGTCAGGATCGCGCCGGTGGTGCCGGTTGCCGTGAAGCTGAGCGTCCACGGCCCACCGGCCGGCAACCGCAGCCCGTACAGCGGGATGGAGAACCGGGCGCCGACGGCGACGGTCACGGTCTTACTCGGCCGCCACCGCAGGACGCCGGGCGACACCGTGCTCACCGTGCCGTTGACCGAGGTGATGGCCCCGGTCGAGCCGGACGGGATCGAGAACACGATGTCGCGCACCGTCCCGGCCCGCAGCACCGTCGCCCGGTACGTCAAGGTCGTCGTACCGTTCGAGGCCGCCGTAGCGGTGATCGTCACGTCGGCGCCTGCCGCCTCCGCGGACCGTACGACGAACAGCGTGGCTGCGGCCGCCACTAAGACGACAGCAGCCAACGCGACCAGCTTGCGGAACATGTATGCCCTTCCCGACCTACTCACGAGTCCCGGGCCCAGGGGATTCCGCGCACGCCGACATCCGGGCCGGGGCCCGGAGCGTGGACAGTCGATCCCCACCCGATTACGCGGCCCTTATCGGTCCAGACCACCCCGGCGTTACAGCTGAAGCGAAATCTTTTCCCGCTACAGAGGTGGGAGCGCGGAACCAGGCACCGGAGGTGATGCCACTCACACCTCACCGCGTACCGTTTCGCCTTGTAGGTAAGGGCTTCCTTAGTTTGCAACTTGCTGCAACCGGGTTGCGCCGGAGAGTGTTGGAAGGATAAAACTCTTCCTGATTTCGCCGGTGTTGCTCGGGGCGCGCCGGATTCCGCCCAGTTTTTGGAGTGTCGATGCGCCGCGCCCGCATGTTGCTGACGTCTGCCCTCGTCCTGTCTTTGCCTGCGTCTGTCGCGGTGCCTACCGCTGCGCTGGCCCGTCCACCGGCGGTTGCGCAGATCGTCGTGCCGCAGGCGCCGAAGGCTGCGCTCGGACCGCTTGCTCCGCCGGCTCCTGCGCGGGTGTCGAAGGCGTCGACCACCGCCGCCGCGAATGCGAAGCCGACGCGTGTGCGCGAGTTGGACGAGCGGCGTATGGCGTCGTCGAAGAGCTACCGGATGTCGGACGGCACGACGCAGGTCGAGCTGTCGACGGAGCCGGTGCACTACAAGGACTCCAAGGGCAAGTGGCAGAACATCGACACTCGGGTCACCGCCGGCGCCGGTGACGACTCCTTCGAGAATGCGAAGAACACCTTCCGGACGCGGTTCGGGAAGGCGAGCGATCGGTTGCTGACGTTCGAGGCGGACGGTGAGTCGATCAGTCTGGGCGCGGCAGGTGAGAAGCGGCCGTTGACGCCGTTGATGAAGGACTCGTCGGTGGCGTTCGCTGACGTGTTCGGTACGGCGGACGTGCGCTACTACGTGTCGCGCACCGGCGTGAAGGAGACCGTCGTACTCACGGCGCCCGCCGACTTGGCCGGCGCCGCGGACGGGTACACGTTCGAGTTGCGCACCAGCGGTCTGACGGCGAAGGCGCAGCCGGACGGGTCGATCGGGTTCTTCAAGAAGAACGGCGACGAGCGGCCGAGGTATGTGATCCCGGCGCCGAACATGTACGACTCCTCGGCCCAGAACCGGCTCGGTCAGCCCGGCTACTCGGACAAGATCACCCAGACGATCAGCCAGCAGGGCGGCAAGACGCTCCTCACCCTCAAGCCCGACCGGGCTTGGCTGTCGGCGAAGGAGCGTGTCTTTCCGATCGTCCTGGACCCGACGATCGTGGTGGTGCCGGACCCGGCGGCGGCGCAGGATGCGTCGATCTCCGAGCAGAACTCGGGCACCAATTACGGGGCGATCCCGACGATGCTGGCCGGTGATGACGCGTCGCGGAACACGTGGCGTGGTCTGCTGAAGTTCGACACGTCGATGATCCCGACGACTACGACGATCCGGTCGGCGGATTTGAACCTGCATTACGGTGCGACGTTCGGTGCTGATGTGAAGGTGCCGTTCTCCGCGGTGAGGGTGACGAAGGCGTGGTCGGAGCTGACGGCGACGTGGGCGTCGATGAGCACGTCGTTCGACGGGACGTATGCGGCCAACACGGTGTTGGTGGACGATCAGGACACGTTGTCGGCGTCGTATGAGGGGTCGTGGAAGTACCAGAGCAACGACAGCGCCATCAACAAGTCGCTCTCGTTTGCGCCGACGGAGACGACGCCGGACAGGTTCACGTGGAACGCGCGGGTGCCGAGCGAGGGTGACTACCAGGTGCAGGGGCACTACTACCCGTCGAGCGTGCGGGGCATCCTGCCGACGACGCTCGTCGGGGCGACCCCTGACGGTGTGCCGACCTCACAGACCGTCCCGTGGAACCAGACCGCCGGTACGCCGGGACCCGGAGGCGACCTGTGGTACACGCTGGGGACGATTCATGCGCGCCCCGGCAACACGACCCAGGTGACGGCGCAGCGTCAGGCGGGGCCGACGTTGACGATCCCGATCGCGGATGCGATGAAGTGGACGAAGTACTCGACCGCGACGAAGCAGGCCGGTGACCGTGACGGGTGGCATTCGTTCGGTCTGGGCAGCTATGTGCAGTCGTGGGTGAGCAACCCGACCCAGAACTTCGGGGTGATGCTGAAGGGTGTCGACGAGTCTGCCTCCAGCCCGGCCGGGGGCTTGTACTACAGCGCAAGTGAGGCGACGTACGGCGGGGAGACCGCGGCCCGCCCGAACCTGGTGGTCACCTATGACGAGCCGGGTGTGACGCTGAACCCGCCGTCGACGATCAACGCGTCGGGTGCGGAGCTGTCGTGGACCAAGTACGTCGACCCGACGCCGGCCGACGACGACGACCTGATCGAGTACCAGATCTTCCGCGGCTGCCGCGCACTGCCGGTCGACCCTTGCGCGACGCCGGTGGGTGACTACTTCTCGACGACCGCGCCGGCCGCGCTCACGTTGGTCGGGACCGTCCCGCCCGAGGTGACGTCGTTCACCGACACGACTGCGAAGCCGTCGAGTGCAACTGAGCCGGCGACGTACAGCTACTGGGTTGTGGCGCGGACCGTTAAGGACGGCACGCTCAACGGCAAGGCCGCGTCGAACGTGCAGACGGTGACGATGCCGCGCGAGGGCCGCATCATGCGGTCGTTCGGCGGCGACATCTCCGACACCACGCTGGGTGCGGATCCGGACTACCAGAGCGTGAACCTGTCGCGCCCCGATGGCCCTGCGGGTACCACGCGGTACTGGGTGCAGGTCGGCAACAACCACCCGACGTACGGCGTCGAGCGTGGTGTGTTCAAGTTCGACACTGCGGCGATCAAGCAGGGGACGAAGGTCACCGACGCGCGGGTGGAGCTGTTCTCGAACTACGGTTCCGGCAGCGGCCGGGCGGACTTCGACCTGTACGGGCTGACCAAGGACTTCATCGAGGACCAGGCGACGTGGAAGCAGGCGCAGTCCACGATCAACTGGACGGCTCCGGGTGGGGACTACGACCCGACGATGCTGGCATCGGTCCGGCCCGACGGCAACGCGCAGCGGCTGACGTTCGTCGATGTGCCCGAGACGCAGCAGACGCCCCTGAAGCTGATCCCGAAGGTGCAGTCTTGGGTCGACAACCCGGGCGACAATCATGGCCTGTTGCTGCGGACACGTGATGAGGCCCCTGCCGCGGCGGGTCAGCAACTGGTGAGCATCACCAACGGCGAGTCTCCGGACAAGTTGTTCCGTCCGCGGCTGTGGATCGAGCACCTGGCCAAAAACGAGGCCGAGACCTACCAGGCCGACCAGATTCCTGAGCGGTTCCAGCCGAACACCACGGTCACGACACCTGTCACGGTGACCAACACGTCGAAGGCCGGCTGGCCTGGCGATTTGGTGGTGTCGTACCGGTGGACTGATCCGGGCAGCCTGGTCGACCTGACGACCGAGGGCGAGCGTCTCAGCGTCCCGCTCGAACGGGCTTTGGCGCCGGGGGAGTCGACGACCGTGAAGCTGCCGATGAAGGCGCCGATCAACGCCGATTCGGGGTCGAAACGGAAGTCGTACGATCTGCATCTGGACCTGCGGAAGCCGGACAAGACCTGGTTCGACGGGGACAAAGCGACGTCCCCGCCGCCCAGACCGAGCCAGGGCTGCGTGATGGAGACGTCCGGCCTGTTGTGTGTGGACCGGTATGTGGAGGACCCGACGTCGGACCAGTTGGGTCTGGAGAAGTTCTTGTCGTATGCCGGTGAGGAGACCGGTGGCGGCGCGCAGCTGCTGACGAACCTGTCCAACGGCAACGTCGTGTGGTCCTACGACGCGCTGTCGAACCCGTCGATCGGCCCGTCCGCGTTCGTCCGGTTGGCGTACAACAGCCAGGACGACACGGCGACGACGTCGTCGTCGACGGGGTACGGGTTCTCCGTGCAGCCGGCGACGCTGGCACGGCTCGGCGAGGGGCTGACGATCGTCAACGCCAACGTCATGGCGTTCGTGGACGGCGATGGCACGACGCATTACTACAGGATGGGCACGCAGGACCCGGAGAAACCGCAGGAGATCGTGTATACCCGGCCGGCGGGTGTGGCGCTTGATCTGAAGCGCGATAAGGCCGCTGTCGCGGATCGTGAGTGGGAGCTCAGCCGCCCGGACGGGACCCGGTTCTTCTTCAACTCCACCACGCGCCTGCAGACGTCGGTCGTTGACCGCAACGGCAACACGATGTCGTTCAGCTATGACGCGAATGACCGCCTGGTGTCTGTCCGGGACGCGAGCCATACCGATCCCGTGCTGACGCTGGAATATGTCACCCCCACCGACAAGCGCGTCGCCTGGATCCGGGACATCTCGGGGCGCGCGTTGAAGTTCACCTACAACAGCTCGTTCCAGCTGACCAGGCTCGAGGACGGCGGCCCGTTCAACGCGGGCACGTTCGACCCAGATGCGGCGGTGAAGTCGTTCCAGTTCGCCTACACCGACACCTCGAACAACAGCAACACGAAGCTGATCTCGGTCAAGGATCCGCGCAACCCCCAGACCGGCGCGGAGACCAGGATCGAGTACTACACGCCGAACGAGACCTCGACGTACGCGCTGTGGCCCAAGAGCTACACCGACCGCCGGGGCAACAACACCACGTTCTCGTACGCCCAGCCGAACCCGTCCGCGCAGGACAGGCTGGCTACGGTGACCGATGTCAACGGATCCACGCCGTCGGTCACGACGTACCGGATGGATGCGTTCGGCCGTACGACGAGCATCGTGGATGCGAACCAGAACGCCGTCGGCGGTGACAAGTCGACGCTGCTTGCCTGGGACCGGGACCACAACGTCATCCGTCTCCAAGAGCCGAACGACGCCGTCTCGACCTGGGAGTACGACTCCAAGACGGGCTATCCGCTGGTCGTGAAGGATGCGATGGCGGTCAAGAACGGATCGCCGGGGGTCGTGCTGACATACCAGACGCTGACCACCGGAGCGAAGCCGATGGTGTTGTTGTCGAAGAAGAGCGCTGCCGGTCGCATGAACACGTTCACCTATGACGCGAACGGCAACATCAAGACGGTCAAGAACGGCCGCGGGTTCGGGCCGACGTACACCTACAACCCGGACGGGACACTGGCGACGGCCACCGATGCCCGCGGCAACGTGACCCGGTACGGGACGGATCCGGACTATCAGCTCAACTACGATGCCAGCGGCTACCCGTTGTCGATCACCGATCCTGAACTGGCCAAGACCGAGTTCCTGTATGACGCCCGCGGGAACGTGGTTCAGGTCAAGGACGCGTTACTGCGGTTGACGACTGCGGAGTACGACGCGTTCGGCCGGCCGACCAAGATCACCACGCCCTACGACGCGACCCAGACCCCCGCGGTGACCCGGACGACGGTGACCGAGTACGACCTGAACGACAACGTGACCAAGGAGACCGCGCCGAACGGCGCGCGGTCGGTGTCGACGTACGACGCGGGCGACAACCTGCTGACCAAGACGTTGCCGGACAACAACACGACCGGCCGGCAGCTCGCCTACAGCTACGACGTGCTGGGCCGCAAGGTCACCGAGACCGCGCCGAAGGGTGTCGCGACCACGACCGACCCGAACGACTTCGTCACCAAGTACAGCTATGACCGGGTCGGTCAGGTGCTGAAGGCGGAGACGCCGTTCGTAGAGAACGGGGTCGCGAAGACGCCGACCACGACGTTTGAGTACGACCTGGTCGGCAACCAGACCACCGTGATCGACCCGCTCCGTAACGCGTCCCCGGCCACGGACTACACATCCAAGACGGTCTACGACCTGAACCACCGGCCGACCGCGGTGACGGATGCGGCGGGTTACACGTCCAAGACGGTGTACGACGCCGACGGTCTGGTCACTGCGGAGATCAACCAGACCGGGCACACGAAGACGACGAAGTACGACGAGGCCGGTCAGCCGATCGAGATCCACGTCCCGCACACGCCGATCGGGGGGCACCAGCAGGACCGGGTCACCAAGCTGACCTACGACGAGGCCGGCAACGTGACCCGGCAGACGCGCCCGACCAACGACGACCGGCCGACTCCGCTGTACTCCGAGACCGTCTATGACAAGAACAACCGGCCGGTGCAGAAGAAGTCCGCGTTCGACACGGCAACCACGTGGTACAAGACGCCGTCGAGCACGTTCATCCAGTACTACCCGACCGGCGAGATCAAGGCCCAGTCCGAGCCCACCTTCACCGCCACGGCACCACCGGCGTCGCAGTGGACCAACTTCACCTACTACGACTCCGGTGACATCAAGACGTCCACCGACCCGTGGCAGATCGCGACAACCTACGAGTACAACGAGATCGGTCAGCAGAAGTTGCGCACGATGACGGTGCCTGGCGACGACGCCAAGCGCACGCAGTCGTGGGGCTACTACCCCGACGGTGCGCTGGCGTCGCGTTCGGACACGGCCGCGCAGCAGCCGGTGGATGTGATCGACAACGCCGACACGTGGCAGACCACCTCAACCGGCACCTGGGCCACGGTTCCGGGTGGCACCAACACCCAAGGCGCCGACTACCGCACCCATGCCGCGGCGGCGGTCGGTACGCCGGCGGCGAGCGATACGTTCAACTGGCGGGTGCTGCCCGATGTCACGGGCTCGTTCGACGTCTACGCCTCCTGCCCCGTCGCCACCGGCGCCACCACCGCGGCGACCTACACCATCAACCACTCCAATGGTGCTGCGTCGAAGACCGTCGACCAGTCCGCGTGCACCGCGGCCACGCCGTGGGTCAACCTCGGCAACTACTCGTTCCCGAACGGCGTCGCAAAAACCATCACCTTGAAGCCGTCGACCACCGGTGTGGTGGTCGCGGACGCGATCAAGCTGGTCTCGACCAGCCCGGTCGAGACCCGCTCGTTCACCTACACCTACGACCTCAACGGCCAACAGACCGAGGTCAAGGACACCAACCCGAACGCCGCAACCGACACGTTCAAAATCACCACCGACGGCCTGGCCCGCACCACCCAGGTCCAGGAACTCAAGGGCACCACCAACAAGGCGACGACCGACTACACCTACGACCTCGACTCCAACGTGCTGTCCACCAACGCCCAGCGCGCGGCGGACGCCGGCACCGGCAGTCCCGCGGTCGGCCGTTACACCGGCTACACGTGGGATGTCCGCAACCTGGTCGACACCGTCAAGGCCGGCGCCACCCCCACCGGGACATTGGACACGTGGAGCTACACCTACGACGGACGTGGCCTGCGTTCCACCATCACCAAGCCGAACGGGAACCTGGCCACGTTCACGTATCACGAGGACGGCCTGCCCCGGATCCAGACCGAGAAGCACGGCCAGCAGCTGATCTCGTCGCACTCGCTGCGGTACAACCCCGACGGCGACCGTTCGCAGGACGTCGAGAAGGTCCTGAAGGCGAACTCGTCGATCTATCTGGACCAGGCCTCGAACTACACCTACACCCCCGCTCGGCAACTCGCGGCAGTCGGCAAGACCGGTGTCGAGAAGGGCCACAACGAGTCCTACGAATACGACGCCGCAGGCAACGTCAAGACGCAGACCATCGGCGCCACGGTGTCGACGATGACCTACGACCGCAACCGGCTCATCAAAACGGTCACCGGCGGCACGACACTGAACCACCGCTACGACCCATTCGGTCGCGCCACCACGACCGATGTCGGGTCGCAGGTGGTGGAGCAGAACGCCTACGACGGCTACGACCGCCTCACCCGCCAACAAAAGTTCGATACGGCCGGTACCCCTACGTTCACCCGGAACCAGACCTACGACCCGTTCGACCGGGTCACCAACCAGTCCGAAAAGGTCGGCACCGCCCAATCAATCTCCACCCGCTACACGTTCATCGGCCTGGCCGACCAGGTAGCGATCGAGGAAGAGCGAGACACCGACCTGGTCTGGCAGGTGTCCAAGTCCTACGCCTACGGCGCGGCCGGGGAGAACCTGTCCCTGGTCGACACCCCCGTCAACACAGGTACGACGAAGAAGTCGTTCTACGGCACCAACCCGCACGGCGACGTCGAAACGCTGACCGACGCCACCACCGGGACGACCACGTCGACCTACCGCTACACCGCCTACGGCCAGCCGGACAAGGTCGGCACCACCGGTGACGACGAGTTCAAGGACATCGCGGCCGACGACGCCGACATCGTCAACCCCTACCGCTTCAACAGTAAACGCTTCAACGGCGCCACCAACACCTACGACATGGGCTTCCGCGAATACAACCCCGGCCTCAACCGCTACCTGTCCCGAGACCTGTACGACGGCGCGTTGAAGGACATGGCGCTGGGCGGGGATCCGTGGAACATGAACCGCTACGCCTTCGCCGGCGGCAACCCCATCAGCCGGATGGAGTTTGACGGCCACTACAGCATCGACGAAGCCGGCAACCGGGCCCCTACGCGGAACACTCCAACTCAACCTTCGTCGACGCCGGTCTCCACCGGTATTACGCCGGAGCTTGAGGCGGTCAGGTCGGCATCGAATCTGAAGCTGGATTCTCCACTCCCTCCCTGGACATCCTTTACTTTCCTTGCCTGGAAGGCAGGGATGAAGATCAACGGTAAGAGTTATCTGAATGTCTACAAGGAAGAAGGGGTCCGGGTAGTTATGCCGGAACTATCAAGGGTACTGCCGAAGCCTACAACGTTCCCGAATATCTCCTCGCCGGAGTTGCATATATTGAAGTCGGAGGGATGCCCTCCGAAGTTGACCCGTTGGCTACAATGCTCGGCAGGCGTTGCCGTTCGGTCGTGAGACGCCGGACAAGACGTCATTTGGCTATTTGAGCATGCAATTTGGAGTTGCGGCCAAGACGGTCGGATATGATCCCGATCGGGTCAGCCCTGCGGCGCGTGGCGCGATTATCGACAGCTTGATGGATCCCCAGCAAAATATTGCGCTCACGGCGAAGCATCTATCCGACTTCGCGATTCATCTTTCGGTCGTAATGCTGCGGTTACTCCACAGCGGGCAATTGATCTCGGTGCTATGTACAATGGTGGCAGTCAGTATTGGCAAACACCCGCAGCGACCGATTATGGCACCTTCATACTCGACCGCCGCACCATGCTGGAAGGGTTGCTGGAATGAGTTCCATCGAGTCAACAGATGAACAACCTGAGTCGAGGTTTGGAGAGATGTCCGGTCGAGGTCGCGGAGGCCGTCGCGCGATCTGCTGAGTGGTATGGCGACCGCTGGGGCGCTACTGGCGCTCGCCATCGGATTTCTCACTCCGCTGAAGAAGTACTCTTGGATGGGCTCTCCAGCGCTCTCGCGAATCATCGATCCTGACTCACTGTTGGTTGCAACCACGCTGTCGATCGTCGCCGTTATTCTGGCTGCTGTCGCGATCTGGCGGTCACGGCGACGGGGCCGCCTGTTTCCTGGCGTTGTGCTGGTTCTGTCTGTTCTGCTGTGTGGCCGATTGTTGTACATCTATGCCTTTACTCCGGAATTAATCTGGCATCAGTGAGGAGCTGGGCGAGCGCGGATCGGCGCCTTCCGATCCGCGCCATCGACCGCTAGGAACTGTGCCTCCGTCTGCGCATTGGAGCAACAGTCGGACGTTCGTTGGTAACGACCTTGACCCCGCCGTGTTGGCTGGCGAGCTGCTTCGTCGGCGGCGGGTAGGTGCCTTCTGGCAGTAGTCCGGACTCGATTGCGGCGCCCAGCTTGGCCGCGATTGCCTCATAGGGTGCCCGTGGGTTGCGCAGGATCCGCTCACGCTCGCTGACCGGTTCTGGGCGGCCCGGCAGGCGGTCGAAGAGGGCGGTCGCGGCGCGTTGGTCAGCCTCGGACACAAAGGCGGTATAGACGCGAAGGGTCGTCGTGCCGCCGCCTCCGTGGCCCAGGCGGCCGGCGACAGTTCGGATGTCGACTCCTGCGGCGATCAGTTCGGTGGCCGAGTGGTGGCGGAGGTTGTGCAGGTGGGTATCGATGCCGAGACGGGTCGCCAGCTTGCTGTAGCGCTGCGAGACGCTGTCGGGGACAAGGTGCTCGCTGTTGTCTGGGGCAAGGGAGAACACGAACGCATCAGGGCCGAGCTTGGCCTTCAGCTTCGCCGCGCTCGCGTCGCAGATCTCCCGGTGTTTGCGCAGGAGAGTCACGGTTTCGGCGTCAGTGTCGCGGTAACGAAATAGCTTTACCCAGTGGGATCATGGGTTATGGCGTTGACTGTGACCGTGGAGTTGCGGCTGAGGATCGGAAGGTGTTGGAGTCGTGGACCGTTCGCCGTCGATGCGGCCGGGTCTGGCGCAGCGTGCGCGGATCGTGCTGCTGGCGGCCGATGGGGTGGCGTGAAGGACATCGTGGCGCGGGTGGGGGTGTCCAAGCCGACGGTGATCGGGTGGAAGAAGCGTTATGCCGCAGAGGGCCTGGGTGGGCTGGACGACCGGCCAAGCCGGGCCGGCCGAGAACGGTCGATGAGTTCGCGATCGTGCAGGCGACGTTGGAGCCGCCGCCGGAACGGCTCGGCGGTGACGCACTGGTCGCCCGGTTGCTGGCCGACCACTCGGGGGATCCGTAACTACAGGTCGGCCAAGATGTGGAAACGGTGGGGGCTGCAGCCGTGGCGACGGGAGACGTTCAAGTTCTCCACCGACCCGAGTTGGAGGCCAAGGTCCGCGACGTCGTCGGGCTGTACCTGATCCGCCCGACAACGCGATCGTGTTGTCGATCGACGAGAAATCCCAGATCCAGGCGTTGGACCGGACCGCGCCGATCCTGCCGCTGCGCCCCGGGCTGCCCGAGAAGCGCAGCCACGACTACCGCCGTAACGGCACCACCACGCTGTTCGCCGCGCTCGAGATCGCCACCGGCAGAGTCGTCGACGCGTGCATGCCCCGGCACCGCCACCAGGAGTTCCTGCGGTTCCTCAAGCAGGCCGCGAAGGCCTACCCACGCAAGAAGCTGCACATCGTGGTCGACAACTACGGCAGCCACAAGCACCCCAAGGTCCGCGCCTGGCTGGCGAAGAACCCGCGGATCCAGCTGCACTTCACCCCGACCAGCGGCTCCTGGCTCAACATGGTCGAAATCTTCTTCGGCATCATCACCCGCCAGGCCATCCGGCGCGGCACCTTCACCTCAGTCCGCGACCTGACCGGCGCCATCCGGGCCTTCATCGACGGCTGGAACGACCGCTGCCAGCCCTTCGTCTGGACCAAAACCGCCGACGACCTACTCGACCACTGCAAACCCGGTCAAAGAACATCGTTTCCGCGACACTAGTAGTTGCCCAGCGCATGGAGACTCCTCGGTGGTGAACGACAGGCTAGGGTGCCTGGGGACGACCTGAGGGCCGCCAACGCACGGAGCAGCCGATGTGCGTGCGTGCCTGCGACAATGGCACGGTGGTCAAACGGCTGCTAGCAAACGAGCGCTCCCGAGCGGACTCACCACTGTTTGAGGCGGCTGGTTCGGGCCGTGATCTGCGTGTGGTCGTCGACCTGGCGGTCGACGAGTACAACGAACCTGAAGACGTCGAGAAGGTGGACCTCCTCCACGGTCTTCTCGCCAGCAAGATGGTGCAGACCCTGGAATATGACGAACGCGGTGCCCCGGCCAGTGCCCAACGGATTAGCGCTCCGGTCGGCGAGGCAGCGGTTGGCTGGATCGAGGTTCAGCCCGAGGCCGAGCCTGCTTTCACAACCCATCTCGTCATCTACTCCGATGGCGCTGGGGTAACAATGGCTGCGATCTCGGGTGACCAAGCCCGGGGCGAAATCCTTCGTGATGACACGACCTACGCCAAGTACACCCCTGACGAGGCAGCTGTCCGACGCCACAGCGACTCGGTGGCTATGGCTGCGGCTTTCGAGTCCGGTGCCGACGTCATGGTCACCAACCGGCCCTTCCTCTTGTCAGGACGATGGCGCATGCCGGGCCAGATGACAGTCTGCGACCCAAACGATGCTCTGGCAGTTGTAGGACTGTTCCTGCGCCTGCGGTCCAGCTTCGTGGCCTGGGCCACGCCGGAGGCTGGGCCCATCATGAATTTCAACCGTGGCGTCTACTTTTGGGTCGGTACGAGAGCGCTGCTGCCAGCCGGATGGCGATGGTTCTCGTACTGCGTCGAAAGTGATGCTGGGCACCCCGATGCGGCCATGACGCTCCTCGCGCAGTCACTCTTCCAGAGAGTGGCGAGAGCATCGCGGAAGCGCGACTCTCTAATGCTGCACATGAGCAGGCGCCAAGACAACGATGTCGCGGAGGACGCTCTGACCGACTTGGATCACATTTTGGTCCTGCTCGTTGGAGCATTCGATGTGTTGGCGAGGGTTGCCCACCGTTCAGCATCTCTGAGCGGATGAAAGGCAGGCCGGTTGGCAGCGAGACAACTGGCTCAGGAAACTCACAATGGCTGCCCCTGAACTTGGCGCCTTTGCGGCTGACGGGACCGAAGGCGCCGACTTACTCAAGGTTCTCAGCATCCTCCGAAACACCGTGCACGGCGCGGGACTGCAAGCACTTGGCCTTGGCGGCGCTACTCAAAGGCAAGGAACCGGCGTGTCGCTGCCCGCCGGCGAAACCGAAGCCCTGGTCGAAATCCTCAGACGCCGAGGGTGGGACCAGGACTGGGGACTCACCGAGTTCTACGCCGGACGATTCCGTGCAACACCCGACCTCATCGTCGACCACGTCCTGCGCGCTGCGCTGCCGCTCATGAACGCGATGATGGCCGCCACGCCAGTCCAGCAACTGGTGGCAGCGAACACGAAGCCAGGTCATGACGCACCACCGAGCAGCGATGATCCCGGCGACCCCTTCGCGGTTCGGTATCAGAACAGTCTCCGCTGGCAGTTGGGCTTCAGCTAGACCTCAGGACGCGTCCGCTCATAGCCGCGATCCACGATTCCGACTGTCGCAAATCACCAGACGGACAAGTGTCGCGCGTCTGTCGACGGGAGGACGTGTACTGCGCATCTGCTGCCTGACAAGTTTCTCTACGTCTTCAAGACGGGCCCCTCCAGGGCCCGAAAGCGCGCCGCCACCACAGGGCGGGCCGCCTGCCCGCCACTCCGCTTCGCTGCGCTCTGGGCGCGTCCCTTGGCTTGGCGCGCACGTGCCAACAGGGTGCCGGGTCGAAGACAGCAGAACTCGCCATCAACGATCGACACCCTGTCGATGTGACTCACTCGCCGGAACGGCCGGCTACCCGCCTGCCGCGGTTGGCGCATCTGCCGTCTGACCGTGGGCTCCCGCATCGCCCCGCTAGCAATCATGGAGAAGTGCGGTCCGGCCCGGCACGCGTCAAGGGCGCCTCCGGCGTCGCAAGCGATCGAGCAAGCTCGACCCTTGACCCGCACCGCACCGAACCTGAGGTCGGCAGCTATCGGGGCGATGCGGAGGACTGCCCGCGTGCTTGACACGTAACCGTCAACGTTGGGCTTTCCGAGTCGATCCGGCGGCGCATCGATCGCTTTTTGGCGACCGAGGTGGCCTCAACCTGATGAAATGCCTTCGGCAGTCTACGCCTGTCACCTCGGTACAGAGAGATTCCCGTCCATACGTACAACAGGCCACTCGCAGCCAACGCGGAGCCTAGTAAGGTGCTGGAAAGGCCCGTATAGATGCCCATGCCTACGAAGAACAGGCCGGTGAGAGCGAAGATATACAAGCTTGGTAAAGAGTCTGACAACGGCGAATCAATCTGTTTGATGCCGCCCGGCACGCCGATAATTACCCTCGCGCGGTGACGCTGCGAGGCGTGCTCCCTGTGTGAAGCACTTCAATGCACACACCGTCATTCCTATCCAGATGGCTAAAAGCAAGCTGTACCTCACTCTTGCTCGCCATGCAGTCGGCCTTAATCTCATCGCGAGTCGAAGTCAGGATCTGCTCCTGCAGGACATCACCATCGTCAACCTTGAATGTGATCTGTTCACGAACATCCTCACTTCGAATCGAGCCGCGGCCACGATTCCAGAGGATTATCAGTGTGCGGTTGACGCGCGGCACAGTCGGCGGCCGGCGAGCTGCCAAGGCCGGTCTGACCTGTCGGCCCCTTAGCGACACAATTCAAGATTTCAAGCTGGCACTGGATCGCGATGGCCTGATCGAGCATCCGCGGCAGAACCAGCTCGGCCTTGCACCACAGCGGGAAGCCGAACTTCTGGCTCAGTGGGACAAAGGAGCAGGCGCCACGCACTCGGCAGCGCTAGCCGGGAGACGGCCTCGGCGTTGAAGACCTCGATCGGCTTCGAGGGCTAGTTGAGGCGGAGGAGGGTTTCTTCGATCTCGGAGGCTCTTGCGTTTGCGTAGCCGACTTCGGTGCCGGTGAGGCGGAATCCGACCTTTTGGAGGACTCTGAGCGAACCGATGTTGTCGGTGGCGGCTCGGGCGTGGAGGGGGCGGGTCTGCTCGGATTGGAGGAAGAGGGTTAGCGCTTGGGTGGCTATGCCTTGGCCCCAAGATGGGCGGGCGATCCAGTAGGTGATTTCTCTGTCGCCTTCGATGGTGAAGCTGCCGATGGTGCCGACGAAGTCGCCGTCGTGGGTGATTGCGAGCACGGTGGTGTCGGGGCCGGACCTGATGCGGGCCATGTGGGCGTCGAAGGCGGCGCGGTCGTTGGGGTCTCTGGCGGTGAAGGCGGCCATGTGGACCGATTCCGGGTCTCGCATTTGGTCGAACAGAGCATCGAGGTCGGCGTCCTCGAGTTCTCGCAGTGCTATGTCAGCCACGGTTGTGCCCTCCTGCTGCTTCGTCTTCGGCATGGGGGCAACGTATCTGCGGCCTCCGACATTGCTCGCTCGTCTGGCCCAGGCACCCTCCCATCGGCGGTGAACACGGTCCGACGCGACCGCCAACGGGTGGTCTGCGGCGCGGCACCGGCGTCACGCCGACCGCTGGGCGGCAGGCGCTCGCGCTGGTGTTAGGCCGACAGTTAGGCGGCAGTCAGCGGTCTGCGCGGGGTTACGTAGCTGCGGGCGGAGAGGCTGACCTACGAGGGCAGTGGGTGGTCAGGAGCCGGGGCAGCTTTGGGTGAGGGTGGTGGTGAACCCCGAGGCCGCCGTTTTGAGTTGCTGGAGGGCGGTGTTTATTGCTGGGGCCTTTTCTCTGAGGTTTTCTTTGGTTAGGCCGGTTGCGGCGGTTTCCAAGGCTGTGAAGGCTGTTTTGACGCTGTCTATGGCGGGCTGGAGGGCGGCTGAGGCTGAGGAGGCGGCGGCTAGGGCGGCGGTTTTGACGTTGGCGATTGCGGTGTTCAGGGCGGTGGTGCCGTCCTGGAGGGGCTTGACGTTTGTGAGGGTTTCGAGGGAGGTCTTCAGTTCAGTCGCCGCGGCGCAGTCCACGGTCGCAGTCGCTGTCGGCGTACTTGTTGCCGGCGGGGCTGCGGTCGCCGACGGAGTCGACTGACTGTCTGGTGTGTCGTCGCTGCAAGCCGTCGGTACGACGAGCAGGACAGCGGTCACCAGGGCGGCAAGAACCGATCGACGAGCGCGGTTTCGCGGCATGATGCCTCCTCGGGACTGCCGGCCTCAAGTCCCACCATGCCGCCGACTCCGGCCGTCATAGCTCACCCCGGGCGGATGATGCCCGCCGTCGGCCGTCGCGGAACGATCCCAAAGACGACCACCGATCACGGTGGGCGACCGGTACTGCGTGCGCGGGGGGATTGTCATGGGATGCTTGCTCGCCTTGATCGCAGGCGTCTTTCCGCGCCTCGGTCTGTTCATTGTCTGGGTGGCGCGCCCGAGGCTGGTCGACGAGGCCTTCGACTCGTGGTTCTGGCCGCTGCTCGGCATCATCTTCCTGCCGTTCGCGACGCTGATGTACGTCATCCTCTACACGGGCGGCGGCCTGACCGGTTTCGACTGGTTCTGGGTGGTCCTGGCCGGTCTTCTCGATATCACGCACTGGGGCGTCGGATACACACAGCGCCGTTCGGCACCCGGCTATCCAGGCACCGTCCAAGGGTGAGCCTGAGGCCCGCCAGAGGGCCGGGCTGCGGTGGACGCCGCAGCCCGGCCGCGCGGGCTAGCGGGTGACAGGGACGGCCAGGTCAACGACCTTGGCGTCGGATGGGAATGAGCCGAGGCGGGTTGCCTTGCCGGTGGTGAGGTTGATGTCGTACAGACGCATGCGGCCGGTGTCCAGTACGGCGAAACCGCGGTTGCTGTCGCCGCGCGTGGAGATGTCGAATCCGGCCCACTGGCCGGCGTCGACGGTGAGCTTTCCGGTGGGGGCGAGCAGGCCGGCGTTCGCGGGCGACTGGATCACGACCTGGTCGAGCATGGTGTCGATGTCGAACAGCGTCGTCGCCGTGTTCGGGTCGAGGTCGTTGTTCGTGTACGCCGCCGCCGTCACCTGAGTCGCCGTGGTCGGCGGAGCAGGCGGCGTGCCCGGGTAGGCCAGCGTGCCGTCGGTGGCGGTCATGCCCGCCGCGGGCGCACCGGCCGGGTCGTCGAGGTTGTGGCGCAGGTTCTGGCCGGTGTCGCTGATCACTCGGAGCCGGTTCGCGGCCGGGTTGAAGTCGACGCCGAAGTTCTGGCCGTCCAGCGGGACGGTGAGCTGCGAGACCTTGGTGGCCCGGCCGAGGTCGGAACCGGTGTTGATCGTGTAGATGCCGCCGCGGTCGCCGACGCCGTACAGCTTCCCGTTCTGGACCCGGAAGTCGATTCCGACCAGCTGCCGGTCGTCCTTCAGGCCCTGGATCCGCGCCGTACGGCGGATCCGCTCGGGCGAGGTGGTGCGGAACGTCACCAGTCGGTTCTTGTCCGTCAGGCCGACCGCGTCGGAGCTCTGCGGCCGGGCCTTCGCAGCCGCGGCAGGAGCCGCTGTGACCGCAGCCGGCGCCTGTGCGCCGGCCGTGGCCTGTGTCGCGCTGCTGAGCACCAGAGCCGTCGCGGGCAACGCAATCGCGGCTACCGTCGCGGCGAGGACGCGGACGTGTCGTCGTGATTGAGACATGCTGATTCACCTCTCGGTCGCGGCGCCGATCCACCTGTCGCGGTCGGTCGCCGGGCGGAGCCGCCGGTGGGCCCAGATCCGGCGGCGTCTCAAACCTTTCTTCGACGCCACCAGCCGATCGGATGTGCGCGGATGCGCCTAACCTGGCTGAATGGAGGGGGAGCGGGCTGACGAGATTGCGTTGAACCGCGACCTGTGGGCGCTGGTCAACGAGCGCTTCACCGGGCCGGCTGCGGAGGGACTGTGGTCCAGGCCGGAGGTGGTGTGGGGCTTGTTCCAGGTGCCGGAGCGGCGGCTCGGCGTACTCGGGGAGGTTGCCGGCCTCGACGTACTCGAGCTGGCCTGCGGTACGGCGTACTACTCGGCCTGGCTGACCAGGTCCGGTGCTCGCGTGGTCGCCGCGGACTTGTCGGGTGAACAGCTCCGGACGGCCCGCGTGCTGCAGCGCCGTACCGGGCCTACTTTCCCGCTGGTGCAGGCAGACGCGGAGCAGTTGCCGCTCGCGACCGCGTCCTTCGACCTCGTCGTCAGCGAACACGGCGCCGCGGCGTGGTGTGACCCGGAGCGCTGGCTTGCTGAGGCGGCGCGAGTACTGCGGCCTGGTGGGCGGCTCGTGTTCCTGACCAACAGCTTGCTGTCCGCGCTCTGTGTACCGGAGGACGAGGGGGTCGCTACCAACAGTCTTCAACGCGGACAGCGCGCGGCCTATCACGTCCGCTGGGCAGGCGGCGGTGCTGAGTTCCACCCCTCCCATGGGGACTGGATCCGCCTGCTGCGCCGGTTCGGCTTCAGCGTCGAGGCTCTGCACGAGCTCTATGCGCCAGCGGACGCGCCGGACCACCCCTTCTACGAGATCGTCTCCACCGCCTGGGCGTCCCAGTGGCCCGCGGAGGAGCTCTGGGTGGCCCGGCGCAGCCACGGCGGCTGTCACCCGCAACGGATGAGGCGCTCGCCGCTCATCCCGCCGAGAATCGACAGCGACCGGGAGGGGTCAGCATGTGGTACGTGTTCATGTTCTCTGGGCTGGCGATCCTCTGCGTGGTCGTGGTTCTGATCCGCAACGCCCGCAACAAGGCCGGTGAAGGCAGCGCGTCACCGGGGTCACCGGGAGGCGCCGCCCACACCCACACGCACACGCACAGCGAGGAGGACCGCGCTCGGCAGGAGCGGAAGCGGCGCCGCGCGCAGTCGAAGGCGGACCGCCGCAAGCGCCACTGACCGCTGGGTACGCCGGAACCGGTCGTGTGAGCAGCGTCGGCACGGCGAGCAGCGCGGTCGCACCGGCGGTTAGCTGGTTGGTCTTGTTCGCGTCGCGTCCGGTCGGCTAGCGCTGGATCCCGCGTCCTTGCACACGTTATTTGGTGTGCAAGGACGCCGCTTCTTGTCGTCCCCAGCCGGAGATGGTGGATCAGCAGGGCAGGTCTCGGAGGGCTGGGCCGGTGGGGAGGCCTTGGGTTGGGGGCAGGCCGGTCGGGCAAGGGTTTGGCCGACTACCTGGCGCATCGCTGGGGCCCAACCGACAGCGGCCGTGGTCGGCTTCTGCGCCTGAGTGCGTTCGGCGGACGGTGCTGGCGAGGGTTCGGTGGACGGTGCCGGGGTGACGTCGGCGGACGGCGCCCGCGTGGGCGAGTCGGAATCTGACGGCTCCGGCTCGGGCTCGGACGGTTTGGGGTCGGTGGCCTTCGGCTTGGACGGTTCCGGCTTGGACGGTTGCGTCGTGTTCGGCTTGGCCGGATTGGGCTCGGTGGCCTTCGGTTCGGACGGGTTCGGGTTAGTGGGCTCGGGGTTGGTCGGCCGGGGCGGTTCGGACGGGCGAGTTTGCGTCGGCTTGGGGGCGGCTGGGGGCGGGGTGGTCGTGGGGAGCGGTTGCGATGGGCGCACGGCCGGTGGGTCGGAGGGCGCGGTCGTGGCGGGATTGCGGGAGGTTGTCGTGCCGGGGCTGGGGGCGGCCGGGGTCGGCTGGTTCGGCGGCGGCGCTGTTGGCCGCGGGCGGGTCACGCCGCGTGGTGGCGTCGAAGGTTCGGTCGGCTCGGGCGCAGGCTTGGCCGGCGCCGTGTCGTCCGGCCGCGGGTCGGTGGTTCCGGGGCGCGGAGCCGAGGGGTCAGTCCGTTGCGCCGGGGCGGGCACGGCGAGCACCGTGTCGTCCGGCTGCAGGTTGGTGGTCCAGGGTTGGGTCGTCCGGGGGTCGGTGGTCCAGGGTGGCGGGGGATTGGTGGGCCAGGGGCGGGCTGCCGGGAGGTTGGGGCGGTCGTCTGGGAGTTGGTCGCCGGTCGACGGCAGCCCGACGACCCGGCCGGACTGGTACATGCGGGCCAGTTCGAGGACTACCCGGACGTAGGAGTCGGCGTTGTTGTAGCGACGTACTGCCTGGGCGGCTCGGGTCTGGTCGCGCAGGTTCGACGTGCCGGTGCACAGGTATTGGGCGGCGCCTTGGGCGGCGTCGAACATGTTGTTCGGGTCGCCGATTCCGTCGCCGTTGCCGTCCGCGTTGACCGAGCGCCAGGTCGACGGGATGAACTGCATCGGCCCGACCGCGCGGTCGTACACGGTGTCCCCGTCGAGCGCACCGCCGTCGGAGTCGCGGATCAGCGCGACGTTCGGCCGGCCGTCGAGCGGGATGCCGCGGATCCGCCGTGTCGCCGAGCCGTCGTTGCGCAGCTGAGCGCCACCGAACCGGCCGTGGTTGGACTCGACCCGCCCGATCGCAGCGAGCAACGTCCATGGCACCCCGCAGCCGGGGTCGCTGACTGCCAACCGCGCCTCGGCCTGCTTGTAGGCGCGCAAGGCGACGTCGGGGATCCCGCTCTCGCCGAGAGTCCTGATCACCGGCGCACCTGCGAGCACCATCTGCACGGGCTTCGCGACCCGACCGGGCCCGACAGGGACTGCGTCCAACTGCTCCGGCTCAACGAACTCGGTCAGTACCTCGTCCTCGATGAAAGGGTCGACCGCTGGTACTGCCGCGTCGTACGTCGCCGGGCCCTCGGGGAGCGACGCGGTCGCCAGCGCTGCGAGGGTAACCACCGCGGCGACCGCACCCGCCAGACGCCAGCGGCCCTGCGGCGCAGGCGCAGGTGCAGGCGCAGGCCGGCTACGACGATGCCGGCCAGGGCGATGCCGGCCGAGGTGTCGTCGCCCGTCTCGCTTGCCGGGCCGGTGAAGTACGCGCACTCGCATGATCTCGATCCCTCCGCCGTCGCGGTGCAGTCCTCCGCGCTTTCCCAGGCGTTCGGGGCAGACCGCGCCGCGGATCGGCGAGCCGGAGTGCGAGTGGGGAGCGCTCGGGACGACCCCGAGCGCTCCCCAGGGATCAGACGCGGATCCAGTCGGTGCAGGTATCCGCGCCGGTGCCGTGGTTGGTGTTTTCGCAGAGCTTCATGTAGATGGCGCCTACGGGGAAGGTGGCGGTGTCGCAACCTCGGTCGCCGCCGTCCCACTCGACCACGGGCTTTCGGTCCGGACCCTGGGTCCACATCGCGTAGACGGCGTTGCCGTCGACCTCGCGGTCGCAGACGCTCCCGCTGCCGTGGTCCGCGCTCACACTGATGAAGTCCTTGCCCTGGTACGCGTAGTTGTAGTGCGCCGAGGCCGTCGGTGCCGTTGCCGTGAGCAACGCAGAGACGCCGATCAGTGCGGCGGCGCCGACGGTCAGGCGGCGGATCTTGTTCATGACTCTCCCGAGACAGTTGTCGGAACTGATGTGACCTAGGCAGTCTCGGCAGCCGGCCTCGCCATGTCGTTGGCGAAGCGTGCACAGCCCTTGTCCGACGGTGCACTCCGCACTGTCGGACAAGGGCTGTGTGGGTCAGTTCTTCTTGAGTAGGCCGATGGCGGCGATCGTGAGCCAGAGCGGTCCGGTCATGCCGGCCATGTACTGCGCCGGGCTGATGCCGAGGAAGAGGGTCAGAGCACCGAAGGCGAGGCTGAACCAGGTGAGCCACGCGGGGATCGTCTTGAACTTCCGGCCGGCGATGCCGAGGGCGAGGGCGGCGACACCCGCGCCGATCCACAGCCAGGGCACGGTGCCGATCCAGTGCCCGAAGAACACCGCGGTCTCCGGTACCAGCAGGTCCGGGTCCTGGACGCCGAAGACGAACTCTGTGGTCAGCGCCGACCCCATCAGCAGGGCTACCGACACCAGCATCAGGCCCGAGGCCGCCACCTGCGGGAGCAGGCTTCCTTCCGGCGTCGTGTTGACGAGCCGGCGGCGGAGCCCGGCAGCGAACACGAGCAGCAGTACGGCGGACAGCATGGCGGCGGTGTGCATCGCGAGGATCGGTACCGTCTGCTCGGCCAGGCGATCGGTGATGCCGGCCGCGTTGCCGGCGAGCTTCTCGTCGTACACGGCGTTCGCGAGGCTGGAGGCGACGACGGTGGCGATTCCGGCCAGGCCGGCGCCGATGCCGGCCACGACCCATCCCTTCCCCTGTGAGTGATGGATCGAGGCGGCGTGGCTGCCGCCGGTGCTGACGAACGTGCTGGTCATCGTGGTTCCCCCTGGGTCGAATGATGCGTGTAGTGCGGGTTGGCGAGCGGCCAGTCGGCAGCGATCCAGCGCGGTACGAGCTCGTCGAGGGCCGCCTCGATCGGCCCGCCGGCGAGCCAGTCGACGACCCACCAGGAGATCTCCGCGTCGGTCCCGTCGTGGATCGGCGGGTCGATGTAGACGCACCCGAGGAGCTCGGTCTCGCCGTTGTCGAAGAGCGCGTAGTTGAACGACTCGTGGCTCTCCATCTCGGCCTCGTGCCGGGCCAGGTCCTCGCGGTCCTGGTCGGCGGTCATCGTCGCGGGAGGCCACCCCCAGGCCTCGCCGTACAGCGACCAGAGCCGCTCCTGCGACCCCATCACCGCCTGCATGTCCAGGTCGACGTCGGTCGCCCGGATCGGGCGGAGGTGGTGCCCTGTTGACAGTGGCACCCGGTGCGGATGGTTCCAGCCCTGTGGGAGCCAAGCGGTTGTTGTCATGGCATCCAGATTGGTGGCCGAGCACGCCACAGACCACGGGCAGCACTCGTACACTGCTCGCACAGTTGCAGGGGCGGGGGGACCGACATGACTGGGGACGAGGCGAAGCCCGGTGGGCAGTTCGGTGCGCTCCTGCGCTCACTCCGCGAGCGAGCTGGACTGACCCAGCAGGAGCTCGCCGAACGCGCCGAGCTGACCACGCACGCGATCAGTTCGCTCGAGCGAGGGACCCGGAACAGGCCGTATCCGCACACGGTCCGTTCACTCTCCGATGCGCTCGGTGTGTCCGAGGACGAACGTGCGGCGCTCATCGCCGCAGGAACCCGCCGCAAGCCGTCCGCGGGACCGGTGAGCGGACCGACCGGCCTGCTGGTCCCGCCGACGCCGTTGTTCGGACGGGACGACGACATCGCTTCGATCGCCGACCTGATCCGCTCCGGCGCCCGCTTGGTCACGCTCACCGGACCAGGCGGTGTCGGTAAGACCCGGCTGACCGCTGCGGTGTCCGACGTACTGGCCGGCGACTTCCCGGATGGCGTCGTACAGGTCTCGCTCGCGCCACTTGCCGACGCGTCCGCGGTCATGGCCACGATCGGGCGTGCGCTCGGTCTCGCGGGCATCGATGCGCCAGGTGCGTTCGACTTGGTGGCTGCGCAACTGCGTGACTCCCGGCTGCTGCTCGTGCTCGACAACTTCGAGCACCTGCTCAGTTCCGCAGTCCAGATCGGGCAGCTCACCGCGCTGTGTCCGACGCTCACTGTGCTCGTCTCGAGCCGCTCACCGCTGCGGGTGAGGGGAGAGCGCGAGTACGTCGTCGAGCCGCTCGACCTGCCGTCGCGCGACGCCACGACCGTCGACGAGGTGCGCGCCCACCCCGCCGGAGCACTTGCATTGGATCGAGCAGAGTCGGTCGGAGTACGACCGTCCCCGGACGACGTACCGGCGTACGCCGAACTCTGCCATCGCCTCGCGGGTCTGCCGCTGGCCATCGAACTCGCCGTTGCACAGCTGCGGTTGCTCTCGCCCCGCGCGCTCCTCGATCGGTTGGAGTCAGCCGGTAGGACGTCGGGAGCACGCGACCTGCCGGAACGGCAGCGCACCATGCGGGCCACCCTCGACTGGAGCTACAGCCTGCTCGATCCCGATCAGCAGCGCCTGTTCACGCTGCTCGGGGCGTTTCGTGGCGGCGCCACTCTGGAGGCGGTCGAGGCAGTGGCCGAGTACGGCGATGAGCTCGCCACCGGCGACGTCCTTGGACTCCTGCACGAGCTCGCCGAGCACTCGCTCGTTCGCGTTCGCGGCGACCGTCTTGAGCTGCTCGAACCCGTTGCGCAGTACGCCCGAAGCCTGCTGGTCGGCGAGCGTGCGGCTCGCATCGGGCGCGCCCACGCTCGCGTCCATCTCGGCCTCGTCGAACAGGCGGCCGCCGGGTACGAGCGCGCGGACCAGGTCGAATGGCTCGAACGGATCGAGGAAGAGGAGGCGAACATCCTCGTCGCCGTCGAACGCTCGCTCGACGCCGATGATGCGCCGACCGCGGCCCGCATCACCTGGAACATGTGGCTGTACTGGTGGATGCGCGGCGAGTTCACGATCGGCCGCCGCCTCGCCGAGCAGTGCCTCGGCACGGATCTTCCGCCATGGGAGCGCAGCCGCGTCAACCTGGCCGGCGCCACCATGTCGTACGCCGCCGGCGACCACGCAGCCGCCGGGTCGTACTGGGCCGAGGCGGACCGCGTCGCCGTCGGGCAGGACGATCCCGAGATCCGCAGCAAAGCCATCGCCGGTACTGGCCTCGCCGCTCTCGCCGACGGCGACCTCGACACCGCCGAGGGCCGCTTTCGCATCGCCCTCGAGTTCGCTCTCGATGACCGCGGCTCGTCCTGGATGGCTTCGCTCGTCCATGTCTGGCTGGGCACGGTGCATCTACTCCGTGGTGAGCCCGCTGCCGCCGTACCGGAGATCGAACGAGGCCTCGACCTTGCCCGCGGCCGAGGCGACCGGCTCGCGACGTATGTTGCCCTCTACAACCTTTCCCAGGCGGCCCTCGCGCTCGCCGATTACGAACTCGCCCGCCGGCGCGTCGAGGAAGGCATCGCCCTGTCCCAGGAGACGCGTGATCTGGCCAACCTCGCCTACTTCGTCGAGACCCTCGCGGTCATCGAGTCCAAGGAAGACAACCACCTCCGCGTCGCGACATTGCTCGGAGCCGCGACCGGCCTACGCGAGACGGTCGGCGCCGACGTCTACGCGTACTACCTCCCCGACCAGAGCCTCCGCGACGCGGCCGAGCATGCAGCCCATGCCGCCTCTGGGCGACACCGCGTACGACGAAGCAGTAGCCGCCGGCCGCTCCCTCAACCCGTCCACCGTGCCAGAGCTCGCTTAGCCTTCACGTCGAGCCTTTTCGCTGCGGTCGAAAGGCTGCGGGCGAAGCGCTGGTTCAGGCGGTGGGCCACCGTATCCCGCGACAGCGGCGATGATCTGCAGGATCTCGACGACGGCGAAGCTCCCCAGATAGGGGCAGAGCAGGCTCGTCATGCGGCGAGGTGGTCGCGGAGGAACGCGGTGATCCGGTCCCGCGCGGCTTTGGCCTGCGGCACCAGGCCCGGCATGCTGAGGAACCCGTGCCCCGCGCGGTCGTGCTCGGTCACCTGCACCGGTGTGCCCTCTGCGCGGAGTCGATCGGCGTACGCACGTCCGTGGTCTGCCACCGGGTCGAGGACCGGCACAACCACGAGCGCCGGGGCCAGCCCGCTCAGGTCGTCGGCGTACAGGGGCGACACTGTCCGAGGATCCGCACCCTGCGGAACGGCCAACTGGCGGAACATTTCGATCCGCGACCGGGTGAGAGTCGGGGTGTCGGCGTACGTCGTCATCGAGGGGTAGTCCAGCGCCGTCGAGGTCAGATCGACACAGGGATTGACCAGCACCTGTGCCCGCAGCGGGAGACCGGACTCCCTGGCGCGGATCGCGGACAGCGTGGCGATCATCGAGCCTGCGCTCTCTCCGAAGACGGCGACCCGGTCCGGGTCGACTCCCCACTGAGTGGGGTGATCCAGGACGTGGCGCAGTACGTCCCACCCGTCACCGACAGCTGCTGACAACGGAGTGTCCGGGTCGACGAGGCGGTGCTCGACCGACACGACCACGGCGGGGAGTCGTACGGCGACGTGACTGTTGATCCAGTCGCACTGCACCGCCGTACCCGCGAATCCGCCGCCGTGCACGTGGAGCACGAGTGGCAGAGCGCCTTGGTGCTTCGGGCGATAGACCCGCACCGGCAGCCCACGGTCCGCCAGCGCCACCTGCTGCCACCCGATCTTCGCGCCGCGGTGCGGGAATCCGGTGATCACGCGCGCCAGACCGGAAGACACCTTGCGGTTCTGCTCGTCCCGGAAGGCGACCAGTTCCTCGATCGACATCGCCGGGTAGTCCGGCTCCTTGCGCAGGACATGCAGCAGCCGGATGCCCAGCGGCGGCTGCTGCACAGCGGTGGTGACGCTCATCTCTGCTCCTCGGATGGTTTCGCTACTACAAGTATCGATACCGAAAGTAGCATAACTAGATAAGGTGACACCATGGCTCGAGCAACCACCCCCGCCAGACCACCCGGCCGGCCCCGCTCCGGGATCGACGCCGAGGTCTACGCGGCCACGCTGAGCACCGTCCACGAGCTCGGCTACACCCGCGCCACCGTCGACCGGATCGCCGCCGCGGCAGGTGTTGCGAAGACGACGATCTACCGTCGCTGGCCGTCCAAGGGTGCGCTGATCACCGCCTGCCTGGTGGACGCGTTCGGCCCGCTGCCGCTGAACGAGGGCGACAGTCCGGCGCAGATCCTGGAATCGAGTTTCCGCCTCGCCGCCGCGAAGATCGGCGAACCGGGGGTCGGCGCGGCCTTCGCGGGCGTGTTCACCGACGCCATCGGCGATCCCGAGTTGCGTAACGTGCTGTCCACCCAGCTACAGGACCCCTACCGGGTCGTGCTGGAGGAAGCGCTGGGCGAATCGACGCAGCGGGTCCTCTTCTTCATCGACGTCACGATCGGCACCTTGCTCCACCGGATGGGTATGACCGGCGAGCCGATGGTCGAAGAGGACGTCGACGCGCTGATCAGAATGATCCTGCGCGAACTCGGCTGACCAGCCCTCGCGCCGCTGCCGCTCCGATCAACGGCCAGGGGGTGGTGAAGACGAGGTAGAAGAAGGTCAGGCCGCCGACGGCGTCCTGGATCGCGGTGGCCGGTCCGGGGATGGCGGAGGCGGGGGAGTCGCCGTCGATCATCCAGACGCCTGCTTCGTGGTACCACCGCACAAATTCGGGTACGGCGACCACGAGGATGCCGGCCAATGACGCGAGCAGTGCGCTGACGCCGTACTCGAGTCCGATCCGGAAGGACCTGGTCGCGCGGGCGGCAGCCAAGGCGATGGCGAAGAAGAGCAGTTGCGGTACGCCGATCAGCACCGCAAGGAGCCCGGTCCGGTCGCCGGCCAGCATGACCCTCGACGCGACCAAGGACGTCCCGCCGAAGACGAGGAAGGACGCGGCCGCGACCAGCATCGTGCCGCGACCCCACCCCGAGCGCACCGCGGTGAAGGCGCAACTGAAGGCGAAGCGGCGGCGCTCGCCGGGATCGTCGATGCAGGCTAGCTCGGCGCGCATCGCCGCACCCCACTGCGCCCGCCGGCCGCGTTGACCAGCCGTTGCCAAGGACAACAGTCTGGCGGAGAGATCGGTGCCGCGGGCTACTCGGGCTGCGTGATAGATGACGGCTGTCGCGGCGAGCAGCCAGGGGAGGACCAGGACGGCCGTGCCGAACATCATCCTTCGAGCCTTATCGGACGCGGTACGACGGCCGGCTGCGGACCGCGGCGCAGTGAGGCGACGTACTCGGCGCCGCTCGCGGACAGTCGGTACAGATGACGTGGTGGTCGGCCCGGCGACGGCTGCTGCTCCCACCTGGTGTCGAGCTGACCACGCTCGGCCAGCCGGATCAGGATCGGGTAGACCGTGCCGGCCTTGAGCTCGACAGCCCGGCAGAGGTCGTAGCCGTACGACCAGCCGGCCGGTTCCTCGGCCAGCGCCAGCAACACCGCCACGGTCTGCGGAGAAGGTCTGCGATCACGCGCCATACAGCCAATGTCTACCTATATAGACTTATGCGTCAAGGACTCGTGTAACGCCGACGGCCGGCGGTCGCGGGAGTCGTATCCCGCGGCCGCCGGCTCTTTTTGTGCCTACGTCTTGCATCCAGGGCGGGGAGGGGTTTACGGTCCCGGTTAACGTTTAAGTGTGCATAGGTGAGCACTTAGTCTTGACTTGGAGCAACTATGATCAGTCGGCGGCGATTCCTACAGGTTGGCGGAGCCGTGGTCGGTGCGGCAGTCGCCGGTCCCACGCTCTCGGCCTGCGGTGACGGCGGTACGGCGAACGGCGGGGCGAAGGCATCGAGTGAGCTCACGCTGCCGACGTACAAGCCGTTCGAGGGCCTGCGGCCCGACCTGGCCGGAGCCGAATCGGGGCTCGAACCCGGCTTCCTGCAGTTCCCCTCGGACGCGATCTCGAGTGTGAAGGCGCCGCCGCTGAAGAACGCGGTGAGCGCGCTGACCGAGACGTTCGCGACGCCGCCGCCGCCGATGGGCAGCAACCCGATGTGGCAGTCGCTGAACCAGGCGCTCGGCGCCGAGTTGCGGCTCACCATCGGCACCGACCCGGGCTACCCGGAGAAGTTCGCCACCCTGCTGGCCAGCGACTCGCTGCCGGACCTGATGTGGCTGCCGCCGAACCAGGGCATCCCGAACATCGGCCCGATGCTGGAGGCCAAGTTCCAGGACCTGACGACGTACCTGTCCGGCGACGCCGTGCTGGAGTACCCGAACCTGGCCGCCCTGAAGCCCGCCTCCTGGCGGACCGCGGTGGTGAACGGGAAGATCTGGGGCGCCCCGATCCCGTCGACGCCGTTCGGCCAGGTGATGATGGGCAACCCGCGGACCTGGCAGAAGGTCGGCGGCCTGCAGTCCGCCACCGCGGACGAGTTCTTTGCCAAGTGCAAGGAACTGACCAGCGGGACGAACTACGCGCTCGAGCCGGCCATCATCAACATGCTGCACATGTTCGGCGAGTGGTTCGGCGCCCCGAACGGCTGGCGGGTGAACCAGGACCGCTCGCTCACCCACATGTACGAGACCGACAACTACAAGGCCGCGGTCGAGTACGCCGCCAAGCTGTGGGCGGCCAAGGTCTTCTACCCCGACCTCAACCTGGCCGACGCCACCCCGAAGACGGTGAACGGCCAGATCGCCGCCCAGGTCACGGTCGGTCCGCGGGCGACCGCCGACTTCCGGGCGCTGGACCCGACGCTGTTCGTGGACACGCTGATCCCGTTCGGTCACGACGGCAAGGCGAAGCCGGTCTACGACATGGGCTACGGCACGGTCGGGTTCACGCCGTTCAAGAAGACCGACGAGGGCCGGATCCGCGAGCTGCTCGCGCTGGTCGACTACCTGTCCGCGCCGTTCGGCACCAAGGAGTACCTGCAGAAGAACTTCGGTGTCGCGGGCCAGCAGTACGAGCTGGACGCGAAGAAGAACCCGGTGCTGACCAAGGCCGGCACCCAGCAGGCGCCCGGCCTGGTCAGCGCGCTGCAGATCATGACGGCGCCGGAGAGCGTGATCTTCAACCCGGCCTTCCCCGAGGACACCAAGAAGATCTACGCGACCGAGCAGAAGCTGCTCGAGTTCGCGATGCGCAACCCGACCGCGGGCACGTACTCCGACACCTCCAGCAAGGTCGGCCCGAAGCTGACCGCGGCGTTCCGCGACACCATCGTCGACATCGTCACCGGCCGGCAGAAGCTGTCGGCGTACGACGAAGCACTCAAGCGATGGAAGAGCGGCGGCGGCGACAAGATGCGCGGCGAGTTCGAGGCGGTGCTGCCGTCGAGCGTCCCGGTCACGGGGTCCTGATAGATGCTGAAGAAAGCGGTGACCGAGCGGCAGGTGCGGACCACCCTGCCGCTCGGGGCACGGTGGCGGCGGGACTGGCAGATGGTGCTGCTGATGATCCCGGGTGTGGTGTTCCTGCTGGTGTTCTTCTACCTGCCGGTGATCGGGAACGTGGTCGCGTTCCAGGACTTCCAGCCGTACCTCGGCATCATGCACAGCGAGTGGAACGGGCTGCAGAACTTCGTCAACCTGTACGGCAATCCGGACTTCTGGGACGCGCTGCGGAACACGCTGATCCTGGCCGCGGTGCAGTTGCTGTTGTTCTTCCCGGTGCCGCTGGCGCTGGCGCTGATCGTGGATTCCCTGGTCAGCAACCGGTTCCGGCGCTGGTTCCAGACCATCGCGTACCTGCCGCACTTCCTGTCCTGGGTGCTGGTGATCACGTTGTTCCAGCAGTCGCTCGGCGGGGCCGGGTTCGTCAACAACCTGCTCCGGCAGGCCGGGCTGGACCCGATCCCGTTCATGACGAACCCGGACACCTTCCCGTTGCTGGTGGTCGGGCAGCTGATCTGGAAGGACGCCGGCTGGGCGATGATCATCTTCCTCGCCGCCCTGACCGCCGTGGACGTCTCGCTCTACGAGGCCGCGGCGGCGGACGGCGCCGGCCGCTGGCGGCGACTCTGGCACATCACACTGCCGTCGATGCGGACCGTGATCGTGTTGCTGCTGATCCTGCGGATCGGCGACATCCTGAGCGTCGGGTTCGAGCAGTTCATCCTGCAACGCGACTCGGTCGGTCCGGGTGCGGCCGAAGTACTGGACACCTTCACGTACTACGCGGGTGTCGTCGGCGGCGACTGGAGCAGCGGTGCCGCGGCCGGGCTGGCCAAGGGTGTGGTCGGCGCGCTGTTGCTGTGGGGCGCGAACTCGCTCGCGCATCGACTCGGTGAACCGGGGATCTTCCAGAAGCGCGGTGGTGACGCATGAGACCCATTTGGAAAGAGAAGCCGTCCCCGCTCTACCAGTCGATCAAGGCGGTCGTGCTGGGTGGGTTCGCGCTGGTGATCGTGATTCCGATCATGGTGGTGATCTCGACGTCGCTGGCCAGCGATCGCGACATCATCGACGCGGGTGGGTACGTGCTGTGGCCGTCGCATCCGACGCTGAAGGCGTACGAGACGTTGTTCAGCGGCGGGCTGATGGGCCGGGCGATCATGGTGAGTGTCTTCGTGACAGTCGTCGGTACGGCGATCGCGCTGGCCGTCACCATCGCGTTGGCGTACGCGACCTCGCGGCCGGTGTTGTTCGGCCGGCCGGTGCTGTTGATGGTGCTGTTCACGTTGCTGTTCGCGCCGGGGATCATCCCGATGTTCCTGGTGGTCAAGCAACTCGGGCTGCTCGACAGCCTGTGGTCGCTGATCCTGCCGGGGGCGCTCGGTGCGTTCAATTTCGTCGTACTGCGGACGTTCTTCATGAACGTGCCGGGTGAACTGCTGGAGAGTGCGCGGATCGACGGGGCGAGCGACTTCACCATCCTGCGGCGGATCGTGATGCCGTTGTCGAAGGCCGTGATCGCGGTGGTCGGGCTGTTCTACGCGGTCGGGTTCTGGAACGCGTTCTTCAACGCGCTGCTGTACCTGAACGACACGTCGAAGTGGCCGGTCCAGGTGATCCTGCGAACGTACGTCCTGCAGGGCAAGTCGCTGTCGGCCGACCAGCTCGGGGTGGAGCCGTTGCCGCAACCACAGTCGCTGCAGATGGCGGTTGTGGTCGTCGCGCTGGTGCCGATCGCGATGGTCTACCCGTTCCTGCAGCGGCATTTCACCAAGGGCGTGATCACCGGAGCGGTCAAGGGCTAGGCCGGGTCTGAAGGTGTGGACAAGAAATCGATTGGCGGATTCTGCAAGAATCGATCGCATGGCGATGGGGCAACCTTCTGCGGCCGACCGACCGACGCTGCGGATGGTCGCGGCCGAGGCCGGCGTGTCGGTCGCGACCGTGTCGTACGTACTGTCCGGCCGGCATCGCAGCCACACCATCAAGGACTCGACCGCGGACCGGGTCCGCGAGGCGGCGACCAAGCTCGGCTACCGGCGCAACGACGCGGCCCGCGCGATCCGCACCGGCAAGTCGGACCTCGTGCTGCTGTCGCTCAGCGTGCTCGCCGACCCGTGGTCGCAGGCAGTCGCGGCCACGGTCAGCGATGCGGTCAGCCCGCTCGGGAAGACCGCGCTGATCGTCGCGGACGGTGACTGGCGGACGGTCTTGT
Source organism: uncultured Actinomycetota bacterium (assembly GCA_963748245.1). GTDB lineage: Bacteria > Actinomycetota > Actinomycetes > Propionibacteriales > Kribbellaceae > Kribbella. The sequence goes on from CAVVIA010000005.1 coordinate 330,077, forward strand.
CGAACCGGACCCCGGACGTGATCTTCATCGACAGCGTCACGCCGGAGCCGCAGCAGATCGCGGAGCTGGAGGCGTTCGCGGCGCAGGGTGTGCAGATCGTGGCGTTCAGCGAGACGCTGGAGCCGCGGGGGTTCGACGTGATCCGGTCGGGTGCCGAGCCGCGCTGTCATCTGGCGGTCGAGCATCTGCTCGAGCACCACACGCGGGTGGGTGCGCTGACCTCCCGGACGTCGGGATTCGCGCGCTTCGACGCGTACGTCAACACGATGCGGGCGGCCGGGCAGCCGATCCGGGACGAGGACATCGCGATCTTCGAGCGCCACCCGGAGGGCGCCTACCGGGCCGCGCTGGCGTTGCTGACGAAGCCGGACCGCCCGACGGCGATCTACTGTACGACGGACTTCGCGGCGATCGCCGCCGTCCGGGCCGCGCATCGGCTCCGGATCGACGTACCCCGGGATCTGGCGGTCGTCGGTGTCGGGAACACGCCTGAGGGCGAGCACCTGGACCCGTCGCTGTCGACGGTCGGCCCGGTCGGTTTCAACGAGACGCTGGCGAAGATCATCGTCGGCCGGCTGACCGATCGTGAAGGCGCGCCCGGCGAGGTCTTCGACTTTCCCTGGCAGCTCATCGTCCGTGACTCGTCCAAGGTGGTGGCTGGTTGAGCCGGCCGAACGTCGTCCTGATCTGTGTCGACGAGTGGCGAGGAGACGCGTTGTCCTGCGCCGGCCACCCCTACGTCGAGACGCCGCACCTCGACGAGCTGGCCCGGGCCGGGGTCCGGTTCAGCAGCGGGTACTCGGCAACGCCGACCTGCGTTCCGGCCCGCGTCGCCCTGTTCACCGGCCAGTCGCAGGAACGGCACGGCCGGGTCGGGTACGACGACGCCGTCCCGTTCGAGGCGGCGCATCCGGTCACGATCCAGGGCGAGTTCAAGCGGGCCGGCTATCACACCCAGGCGATCGGCAAGATGCATGTCTGGCCGGAGCGGGCCCGGCTCGGGTTCGACGATGTGGTGCTGCACGACGGGTTCCTGCACCACTCGCGGCGGGCGTACCGGCAGCAGTTCGGGTTCTTCGACGACTATGTCCCGTGGATGCGCCGGCAACCCGGCGTATCGCCCGACGCGGACTACTTCGACCACGGGGTGAACTGCAACTCGGTGGTCGCCCGGCCGTGGGACAAGGCCGAGGAACTTCATCCGACCCAGTGGATCGGCACCCAGACGATCGAATGGCTCTACCGGCGCGACCCGACGAAGCCGTTCTTCCTCTATCTGTCGTTCCATCGGCCGCACCCGCCGTACGACCCGCCCGCCTGGGCGTTCGACCGGTACGACGACCTGCCGCCGTACCGACGTCAACTGGGCGACTGGGAGAGTGACTGGGACGAGTTCCGGCGGGACGGGGACTATCAGGCGGCGATCGGTGACCTGCCGGACCGGGTCGTGCACCGAGCCCGGGCCGGGTACTACGGGCTGATGGCGCAGATCGACCTGCAGATCAACCGGATCCGCGAGGCGCTGGTCGACTTCGGGGTGTCCGACGACACGATCATCGCGTTCACCTCGGACCACGGCGAGATGATGGGCGACCACCGGATGTTCCGGAAGGCCGTGCCGTACGAGGGATCGGCCCGGGTGCCGTTCATCGTCGCGGACCGGCCGTCCGCACCGGGTGCGGCGCGCGGGCGGGTCGTCGACCAGGTGGTGGAGTTGCGCGATCTGATGCCGACCTTGCTCGATCTCGCCGGCGTGCCGATCCCGTCCTCTGTGGACGGGTGCTCGCTGGCGCCGTACCTGCAGGGCTCCGACGCGGTGGTGCGGGAGTGGTTGCACGGGGAGCACGTGTACTGGGGACAGTCGCTGCAGTGGGTCACGGACGGGAAGACCAAGTACGTCTGGGGCTCGGCCAAGGGAATCGAGCAGCTCTTCGATCTGGTCGAGGACCCGGGCGAGCTGCACAACCTCGTGGACGAGCGGCCCGCGTTGCGTGACCTGTGGCGGCAGCGGCTGATCCAGGACCTGACCGGCCGGGAGGAAGGATTCGTCGTCGATGGCGACCTGGTGAGCGGGCGGCCGGTGACGACGATACTCAGTCATACCAGGGAGAGAGTTGTACAAGCTGCCGGCTGACGATTGGGAGCCGGTGATCGGCGGCGAGTCCGACACATCGGTCTACCGGCGTGGTGATGTTTTCGCGAAGTGCTGTGCGGTGTCCGGCGTGCAGGAGTTGCGGGACGAGCGGGATCGGGCGGAGTGGCTGGCCGGGACCAATTTGCCGGGGGCAACGGTTGCGGACTGGCTCGAGTCGGCCGACGGTGCTTGCCTGGTGACGACGGCTGTGCCCGGGGTCGCGGGCACCGAGGTGCCGGAATCCCTTCAGCTGAAGGCGATGGAGAGTCTCGGTCGGACGTTGCGGGAGCTGCACTCGGTGCGCGACTGCCCGTTCGAGCGCCCGCTGGCGTCGGTGATCGCCACGGCGGCGGACGTCGTACGACGGGATGCTGTCAACCCTGACTTCCTGACCGACGAGTGGCGCCTGCTGTCGCCGAAGGAGCTGCTGGACCGAGTGGTTGCCGAGCGCCCCTATATCGAAGCGAACCTCGACCTCGCCGTCTGTCACGGTGACGCCTGCCTGCCGAACTTCTTCTTCGACCCCGTCACGCTGGAAGTCACCGGCCTCATCGACGTCGGCCGCCTCGGCATCGCCGACCGCTACTCCGACCTCACCCTCACCATGATCCAGCTCCACGACGAGTGGTCGGCCGATCCCGCGCCGCTCCTGGCGGCGTACGGTCTGCCGAAGCCGGACCAGCGCCGCCTCGAGTTCTACCGCCTGCTGGACCCACTGACCTGGGGCTGACCGTCGTACTGTTGATCAGGTGAGCATCCCGGTGGAGATCGTCGCCCTGATGGTCTCGCCCGTCCACGCCTTCGAGGGCCGCCCGCAGGACGGTCCGCGCCCGGACCCGGCACCGGTGAGCCAGTCCGAAGTCGAAGTCCGGGCCGGACTCGGCATCGTCGGCGACCGGTATTTCGGTCGAACAGTGCACAAGGACGCCGCGGTCACGTTCGTCGACGCCGCCGCCCTGGACGACCTCGCCGAGACGCTGCACCTGCCCGCAGTCCCGGATCCGATCCTGATGCGCCGCAACATCATCGTCCGCGGCTTCTCCGTCGACAGCCTCGCCGCTCAGCGGGCGTCCGACGGCACCCGCATCGCCGGCCGCCGATTCACCCTCGACTCCGGCGCCGGCCCGATCGAGTTCCAGGCCCACCGCCCCGCCAACCCCTGCGCCTGGATGGACACGGTCCTGGCGCCCGGCGCCTTCAAAGCCCTCCGGGGCCACGCCGGCATCCGCACCACCCCACTGACCTCCGGGACCCTCCACCTGGGCCCAGCCACCCTCACCTTGCTCGACTGACCCGTTTTCGGACGGCTTTCGGTGGGTGGGGTTACCTTCGGAGGGTGCGGCGGTGGTTGGTTGGTGCGGTTGTGGTGGCGGCTGGGCTGGTCGGGTGTGCTGATGTGCCGGACCCGGCGGGTCAGGCGACGCCCAGTGCCGGAGTGCCCAGTCCCTCGAGTACGCCGACGCCCACGACGTCGCCCAGTCCAACGACGTCGCCGACCTCGCCGTCCTCTCCGACTGTGCCGCGGACGCCCAGCCCGACGGCCACCCGGCCGACTACGACGGTGGCGAGTATGACCATCCCGGCGATCGGGGTACGGCGGCTTCGGGTCGTTCCGTACATCGGAACCGCGGACGACCGGCCTGGTACGGACATCCAGGATCGCGGGGTCGCGGCCAGTCCGCGGGGGAAGGCCGGCGGAGTCGGGCCGGGCCAGATCGGGAACTACATCATCACCGCGCACCGGACCACGCACGGACGCCCGTTCGGCCAGGTTCCCGCCTTGGAGAACGGCGACCACGTCCTGGTGACCGCGAACGGCCGCGTCTACGACTACGTGATCAACCGGACCATGACGATCTCGTTCCGCGAGCCCACCGAGAAGGCTCAGCAGAACGCCGCCGTACCGGGCCGGCCCGAAGTCACCCCGACCCAGGCGATGATCACCCTTTCCACCTGCGCCACCCCCGAGGACCACGCCGCCGGGAACTACTGGAGTGACGCCCTCGGCAACCCCGAGCACCGCATCAACAAGATCGGCACCCTGGTCGCCAGCCGCCCCGCCTGATCAGGGCTACTTGCGGCCGAACCTCCACCACTTGGGTTTGTTCGCCTTGATCTCGTCGTCGGTCAGCGGCGGCGGGACCGGAGGGCGGGACTCCTCGGTGAGGAAGTTGCCCGACTCGGTGTCGTACGCCGTGACGCCGAGCCGGCGGCTGATCTCCATCACGATCGGGATCGAGCGCGGGCCGTCGTTCAGGTAGAAGGTGATGTCGCGGACCTCGACACCCTTGCCGATCGTCATCTCGACATCGAACTCGTCGCTCCGCAGCGCCAGCCAGGACGGCTTGCTCGCGTCGACGTCCGGTACCAGCTCACGGACCAACGCCACCACCTCCGCCGACGAGCCGACCGACGGCGGCTCGTATCCGTCCGGAATGTCGTCGAGGCGGCGTACGCCTCCCGGTCCTCGCATCGCGTACACAGCCCAGCTCATGCCCCCAGCATGTCCTACTCCGGGTGCACGGGCAACAGTCAGGCTGCCGGTTTGCGGGCCGCCAGCATCGCGAAGGTGAGGTACTCGCCCTGGTCGGCCTCGAGCATGTCGAGCGAACCGTCGCGGCTGCCGCGGTGTTCGGAGACGGCCTGGGCCCAGGTCAGCCAGTCGCGCCAGCCGGACTCCTGCAGCCGGGCCGCGGTGACCTCGACGAGTTCGGTGATCTCCCAGTGGAACCGCCACCAGTCGGCGGTGTGCCAGGCGATCGCCTCCCAGCCGACCAGCTTCTTGATGTGGTCCGGGATGTACCCGAGGTCGCGGATCTCGGTCCGCAGCGCCGGCGTCGCGACACCGAGCTGACCGCCGGGCTTCAGGAACTGAGTGAGATACGCGAGGTAGCCGTCCGCCGTACCGAAGTACTCGTACGCGTCGATACACACGATCGCGTCGAAGAACCCGTGCGCGAACGGCAATGCGTGCGCCTCGGCTTTCACCGGTACGACGCCGTCGACGCCCTGGGACGCGATGTTCTCGGCTGCCGCGCTCGGCTCGATCCACAGGTCGGCCGCCCAGACCTGGACGCCGTACTCCTTCGCCAGGAACACCGACGTCGCACCCTTGCCGGACCCGAGATCGAGCACACGCATCCCTGGCCGGAGGTCCAGGTCCCCGGCCAGATCCTCCAGCAGCCACAACGGATGCGGGCCCATGTCCCCGTTCAGCAACCACTCGGCGTCGTACCCGTTGGACCGGGGATACTCGTCCCGCTTCAGCTCCACCACCCGCGCAGCGTAACGCGACGAAAACAGGATGCGCCGGGAATTTCCGCCGCGCAGGCTGGGGAGATGGTTGATCTCGATCCGCTCATCCGCGCGTTCTACCGCGACCGCTACGTCGAGGACGATCGGCTGACCCGGTCCGGTCACGGCCGGCTGGAGTTCCTCCGGACCCAGGAACTCCTCCGCCGCTGGTTGCCGCCCGCGTCCGTCGTACTCGATGTCGGTGGGGCCACCGGTGCGCACGCCCGCTGGCTCGCGTCCGACGGTCATCGCGTCACCCTGGTCGATCCGGTCCTCGAGCACGTCCGGCAAGCCGCCGCGATCGGCACCTTCGAGGCGGTTGCCGGCGATGCGCGTCAGCTCGACCAGCCGGACGCGAGCGTCGACGTGACACTTCTGCTCGGCCCGCTGTACCACCTGGTCGAGGCTGCCGACCGGGCTCGGGCGCTGTCGGAGGCCGCGCGCGTGACCAGGCCCGGCGGGCTTGTCGTTGCTGCTGGCATCAACCGGTACGCCGGCCTGCTGGAGTACGGGAGCAGTGGTGCGCTCACCGAAGCCAACGAGCGCGAGTTCATCGAGGCGTTCGAGACCGGCCGGAACCACGACGACCCGAACGGTTTCACCAACGCCTACTTCCACCACCCCGACGAACTGACCGCCGAGTTCGCTGCCGCGGGCCTGGCCGACCTCGAAACCCTCGGCGTCGAAGGGCCGGCCATCACCGTCCTCCACCTGGCCGCCCCGGAGGAGGTCGACACCCTCCTCCCGTCGGCGATCCGCCTCGCCCGCCTCGTCGAAGCCGACCCCCGCCTCATCTCCGCCAGCTTCCACTTCCTCACTCGCGGCACGGTCAGCGCTGGTCAGAAGACCGAGTAGCCGCCGTCGATCAGGAGGACCGAGCCGGTCATGAAGGCAGAAGCAGGGCTGGCCAGGTAGACGACGCTGGGGGCGATCTCCTCGGGGCTGGCGTAGCGCTCGAGCGGTGCGTCGAGGATCCAGTTCTGGCGGAACTCGGGCTGATCCACGGGGGACATGTCGGTCTTGACGTAGCCGGGGGCGATCGCGTTCACGCGGATCCCGTGCGGCGCCCATTCGGCGGCGAGGCTCCTGGTCAGGTGGTGCACGGCCGCCTTGGACGCGTTGTACGACGCCTGCCATTGCGGCCGGTTGACGATCTGGCCGGACATGCTGCCGACGTTGACGATCACGCCGCCACCGGCGTCGATCATCCCGGGTGCGACCGCCGTACTGCAGTTCCACAGGGCGGTCAGGTTGAGATCGAGGACCTGCTGCCACTCCTCGGGCGGCACCTCGAGGGCCGGGCGGTGGATCGCGACACCGGCGTTGTTCACCAGTACGTCGATCCCGCCCAACTCGGCGGTCACGTCGGCGACCAGACGTCGTACGTCGTCCAGCGCGGTGATATCGGCCTCGACGGCGAGCCCTCGGCGGCCGCGGGCCTCGATCTCGGCGACGACCTCGGCGTTCCGGCCGGCGTCGCGTGCGGCGATCGCGACATCCGCGCCGGCCTCGGCCAGGGCGAGGGCGAAGGCGCGGCCGAGGCCGCGGTTGCCGCCGGTGATCAGGGCCCGGCGGCCGGTCAGGCGGAAGGTGTCCAGCGCGTTCATCCAGTGCTCCTCGATGGTTGTTACTCGGAGTAAGTCGGCACCCGGTGGTAGCGAAACGATGTCAATAGCGGCAACGCGGTTTCCGTGGCGGCTGTCAACGGCTTACCATCTTGCGGCGGTTTCCGGAGGGGGTCCGGGCCGCGGATCATCCGAGTGGGTGGGGACCGGCGGAGTCCGGTACTGGGGAGAAGCGGGGATTCATGGCGGACAAGCCGGCGCCCAAGCCTGGCCATTTCTTACCTGGAGGGGCGGGCACCGACGACTCGGCCGACGGCGGATCCACGCCTGGATCCGGCCCGCTGGCCGCGCCGAAGCCACGGCTGGGAGCGGACACTCCGGCCGGGCCGCCGCAGCTGTCGGGGTCCCGGTTGGACTCGCGGCGATCGGTGCAGCTGTCCGGCACCCGGCTCGGCCCACCGCCGCCCAACGATCCGGCGGCCGCGGCCTATCGAGCCGTCTACTCACCCGAGCCGATCCCGTTCGTACCCAAGCAGCGGTCGAAGGCGCTGATCGCCCTCATCGTGGTCGTCGCGGTCCTGGTCGTCGGTGGCGGTGTCGCCCTCGCGGCGAAGGTGTTCACGTCGTACGACGACTTCGTCGCGAGCCCGCTCGGCACGCCGTCGTACCACCCGTCCGGAGCGCCGACGCCGACCAGCGAGCCGACGCCGGATGCCGTCGTACAGAAGGAGAACCCGCTCTACACCACCGGTCCGCTGGCCACGGCGAAGTGCCAGGAGCCCGCGTACCGGCCGACGTCCAAGGAGAACGTCCGCTCGTACTACCAGGCCCTGATCGCGTGCATGGACAAGGCGTGGCAGCCGCTCGTCGCCGAGGCCGGGTTCGAGTTCCGCTCGCCGCGGCTGATCGTGTTCGACGAGGGCGAGGAGACGGCGTGCGGCGTGCAGAAGGACGTGTCGTCGTACTGCGATGACGAACAGGGCGGCAGTGTCACGATGCCGTGGCAGGAGCTGACCGAGGAGTACCCGAAGAACAAGCTGGACGTCCGGGTCGACATGGCCCAGTCGCTCGGCTTCGTGTACGGCGTCCACCTGCAGAACCTGACCGGCATCTTCGACGCCACCGACAACCTGCGCGACACCCAGCCGACGGAGGCCGCGCGACTCGAGATGGACCGGCGCCAGGCGCTGCAGGCGAACTGCCTGTCGGCCGCGTTCTTCGGCGCGGCCAAGGCGAGCTTCCCGCTGCGCGGGGATCTGCTGACGCAGTGGACCGCGCTGATCAGGCGCAGCGGCGACGAGCACACCAAGGACAAGGTCCGCGATCACGGGTCGGCCAAGAGTCTGGCGCGGTGGATGAACCAGGGCTTTGCGAGTACCGATCCCGGCACCTGCAACACTTTCGTGGCATCATCCGCCAAGGTCGGCTGAGAAACGGGAACGAGCGATGGGGACGAGCGATGCCTGAGGAGCACCCGGACGCAGAACCATCGTCCACGCCCGGCACCGGCTTGCCGAAGGCCGGGCACTTTCTGCCGGGCGGCGCCGGTGACATCCTGACCGAGGGCGATCGCGTGCGTGCCGCTCAGCGCCGGCAGTCGCTCGACCTGGGGAAGGCCCGCACCGTCACCGGTCCCGTCGACCCGACGCTGCGGAAGAAGGCGCGTCCGCTCCCGACGGACCCCGGCACCGAGCCCGGCTTCGGCGCACCGCCGCCCGCCCCGATGGCCGGCGCTCCGCTGACCCCGCTGGCCGGCACCCGTCGTACCGGCAGCTCCCGTCCGGTCGGCTGGCACTCGCCGAACTCGCGGACCGGAGCCCAGTTCTCCGCCGAACCGCTGCCGACCACACCATCCCGGCAGTACTCCAAGGCCGTGATCGCCGGACTGTCCGCGCTCACCCTCCTCCTGATCACCGGCGGCACCATCGCCGGCTTCAAGCTCATCGACTCCTACGACTCCGTCGACAGCCCCATGGCGCGCCCCACGGTCCGGAAGTCCGACGCTCCGCTCCCCGTCCCGGCCGACCCCACCGTCACCGTCACAGCCACCCCCATCCCCGACCTGGTCCGGCTCCGCCAGAACAAGCTCTACACGGTCGGCAAGGTCCCGACGGTCGCCTGCAAGGAACCAACCATCAAACCGACCTCGCAGTCCTCGATCCTGAGGTACTACAACGCCCTCGCTGCCGTGCCTGAACAAGGCGTGGGCGCCGGTGGTGAAGAAGGCAGGCTACGACTTCCGGCCGCCGAAGATCGTGTTGCAGAGCAACCAGGCGCCGACGTCGTCCTGCTCGGGCGAGGCGGAGACGGCGTACTACTGCAGCGGCGACGAAAGCATCAACATCAACTGGAAGAACGACCTCGAGAACTACAACGAGGACAAGGTCGCCGCCCGGATCTGGATGATGGACACGCTGGCGCACGAGTACGGCCACCATGTGCAGGAGATGACGGAGATCATCACCGCGTCGTTCTCCCGCCAGGGCTGGGCGAAGACGAAGGACGCGAAGCTCGAGTGGTCCCGCCGCCGGGAGTTGCAGGCGAGTTGTCTGGCCGCTGTCTTCCTCGGCGCGAACAAGCAGTCGCTGGGCCTCACCGGCGCGAAGCTGGACCTGTGGGAATGGCAGGTCCAGCACAGCGGTGACGAGTACAACCCGAAGAAGGTCCGCGACCACGGGTCGCGCAAGAACCACTGGGTGTGGGGCGGCCCCGCCTTCAAGTCGGCCAGTCCTGCCTCCTGCAACACCTTCGCCGCCCCCGCGAACAAGGTCAGCTGATGTCCGCTGCGGCGAAGGGCGCCGGGCTGGCGATCGTCGGCGTACTCGTTGCTGTGGTTGCCGGTGTTGCCACGCACCCGGCGGCACCTGCGGTGGCGGAGTCCGTGGTCACGCCCGCGCAGACGACTCCGACCCCGTCCGCCACGCCCCGGCCGGCGCCGTCGGCGTCGCCGGCGATCAACGATCCGACGCTGGTGCCGATCAAGAACGGGCTGTACAAGGCGGGCCGCGTGCCGGCGGTGACCTGCAAGCTGCCGAACAAGCTGGTGCAGACGCGGGCCGGCCTCCTCGCCTACGCGAAGCTGATGGTGGCGTGCATGCAGCGAGCGTGGACGCCGCTGGTCTTCCGCGCCGGGTTCTATCTGCCGACTCCGCGGATCGACACCTACGTGGAAGGCAAGACGACGGGCACCCAACTGTGTGCCAACCCGCCCCGGCATACCGATGCGTTCTACCGCGGCTCGGGCAGCGTCATCTGTTTCGAGTGGCAGGAGTACGCCGACCCGAAGGGCGACCCGGTCTGGGACCTGATCGACTTCCAGGAGATGCTCGCGCACGAGTACGGCCACCATCTCCAGGACACGGTCGACATCCTGCGGACGTACGTGTTCGCCCACCCCGGCGGGTCGGAGGCGGTGCAACTGGAGGACGAGCGACGCCTGGAACTGCAGGCGAGTTGCCTCGGCGCGGCCTTCCTCGGCGCGCACAAGCGGCCCCTGCGGCTGACCGGCGGCCGCCTCGACCTCTGGGAAGACATGGTCAAACACACCGGCGACGAGTACAACCCGGACAAGATCCGGGACCACGGTTCCCGCAAGAACCACGGCTACTGGAGCCTGCGAGCCTTCGCCTCCGCGAATCCCTCGTCCTGCAACACCTTCTCGGCCCCGGCGAAGCGGGTCAGCTGAGCTTGAGTTTGAAGCCCTCGTGGGAGTTGGTGAACCCGAGGCGGTCGTAGAAGCGGTGGGCGTCGGTGCGGGTCTTGTCCGAGGTGAGCTGGACCAGGCTGCAGCCGCGGTTGCGGGACTCCTGGATTGCCCACTCCATCAGCGTCGTACCGAGGCCTGAGCCGCGGGCGGAGGCGGAGACCCGGACCGCTTCGACCAGACCGCGGGAGGATCCGCGGCGGGACAGGCCGGGGATGATGGTGAGCTGGAGCGTGCCGATCAGTTCGTCGTTGCGCTCGGCAACGACGAGGACCTGGTTCGGATCGGTGTCGATGGCCTCGAAGGCCTTCAGGTACGGCGTCAGGTCGTCGACCGACTCGCGGGTCGCGCCGAGCTGATCGTCGGCGATCATCGCCACGATCCCGGCGATGTCAGCCGCGGTGGCGCGCCGGATCACAGCGTCCGGGGCGGTGGACTGGGCAAGCCTCTCGTCGGTCATGGACCCAGTTTCTCAACCGTCTTGACCGGTTCAGCCGCCGGGGGTAACGAGCTAACTGCCGGGACGGTCATTGCCTCATGCAACACTCGTCCAGACGGAACATAGACCCACAAAGTAGGCAAGATGTCGACGCGGCTACATCAGCTGAATGTTCGGAAGCAACAGCTACGGCCGCCGCTCCCAGAGGGTGCGACGGCCGTAACCAGGCGTGATCAAGATCTCAGTTGTCAGAGTCCCTCGATGTGAGGTGTGAGTGCGGTCGGCGTGGCTCAGTCCTTGGTGGTGTCCGGGCCGGCTCGGCGGACGTCTTCGACCTTGGTCATGGCTTCGCGGAGGTCGGCGAGCCAGGTCTCGCTGTGCTGGGCGACGAGCTTCACGCACCAGCCGAGGGCGTCGCTGCGGGAGCGGGCCACGCCGGCGTCGACCAGGGTGTCGAGGACCTGGCGCTCGGGCTGGCGGAGTCGCGTCATCACCGGTGCGGACAGCGAGGTGAAGATGGTTCGGGTGTCGCCGCACAGGACGCCCCAGGCGACCTTGCGGCGGGTCGCGTGCTCGAGCTCGCGGGCGATCTCGATCCGGCGCTCCCGGGTGTCCTCCCGGTACTGCTTGATCCGGCCCTCCTCGGCGGCCGACCGCTCGGCCGCGCTCACGTCACCCTTCTGCTCCGGCGCCGCGATCCGCCCGACGATCAGAATCTCGTCCCGGTCGATCGTCAGCTCCGGCTCACCCTCGAACCACTCCGCCGGCAGCCGCCCGGTCAACCAGCCCCGCACCCGCTCAACCTCAGTCTCTGTACTCATGTAATCATGATTACACCACTACACTCGCCCTTTCAAGCACGCTGATAGAGGTCGAACCCGGCCCGCAGCGCCGCCTGAGCCGACGGCGTCGCGGCCGTGTGATCCAGCCCGAGCAGGGCAGCGCCGACGACGGGCGGTACGTCGATCACGCGCGGGACTGCCTTGGGGGCGGCTTCGAAGAGGAGTTGTACGACGGTTTCCATCAGCAACGGGTGTCCGGCTGTCAGCACGCCGCCCCCGAGGACCACGGGCACCGGCTCGTCGAGCAACCCCAGGCGGCGGAGGGCGACCGTCGCCATCGACGACGATTTCCTCGGCCTGGTGCCGGACGATTGCGGCCGCTACCGCGTCGCCGGCGGCTGCGACGTGGAACAACACCGGGGTGGCCTCCAGTTTGCGGGTGAAAGGGAGGTCGCCCAGGTGGAAGGCTTCGAGCAGGGCGGTCAGGCAGGGGACGTTGTAGTGGGAGGTGAGGGCTGTGACCAGGGCGGTTGTGGGGCCGCGGCCGTCGTCGGCCCGGGCGGCGGCCCAGATTGCTTCTTCGGCCAGTTGTTGCCCACCGCCCCAATCTCCGGAGAGCTTGCCCAGTGCGGGGAAGCGGGCGGTCCGGCCGTCCGGCAGCAGCCCGGCACAGTTGATGCCGGCGCCACACACGACCGCCACGCCGCGCGGCTCGTCCACACCGGCACGCAGCAACGCGAAGGTGTCGTTGGTGACGTGGACCGACTGCGCCCAGCCGTAAGACTCGAAGGCGGTTGCCAGCCGTTCCTCCTCGATCGGCAGGTCCGCGTTCGCCAGGCACGCGGACACCTGCTGCACCAGCGGTACGCCGCCGACCTCGAGCCCGGCCGACGCCGCGGCCGCGATCACCAGTGGCTCGAGTCCGGCGACTGCCGCGGCGGCTCCGATGTTCTGCGGCTCGAATCCGCCGCCTCGCGCCGTACCGAGGACTGATCCGTCGGCGGCGACCAGGGCGACGTCCGTCTTGCTGTTGCCGGCGTCGAAGGCGAGCACGCCGCCCGGGATCATTGCGCCCACGGCAGGTAGGCCGCGTTGTGTGCCAGCAACTTGTCGGTCAACGAGCGGGCGCAACGAGATCTGCCCGACCAGCGGATGGGCCAGCAACGCGTTGAAAACCCGCTCGGAGCCGCCGTGCAGAGCCGCGTCCAGGGCCAGTTGTTCGTACGCCGTCACATGGCTGATCAATCCGCTGTACAAAGGCTCAACCGCCCGAACGTCCACCGGCTCGAGCACCGTCAGCACCGACAGACGCCGGTACCTCGATCACCGCGTCGTCCGGCAGGAACGGCAATGTCCCGTTGTTGAGCGTGTTCACCACCTGCACGTCACCGGTGTTGTTGAGCAGCGACGACGCCAGCGCGACCGCCGCCTCGGAGTAGTAGGCGCCACCGCGTTGTTCGAGCAGCGCAGGCTTCTCGTCCAGCAACGGATCGGCGTACAGGTCGAGCAGTTGCTTCTCCAGCGCAGCCACCTCCGCCGCCCGCGACGGCTTCGACAGCAGCTCCTTCACAACCTCGTCGTGCGCATAGAAGTAGCGCAGGTAGTACGACGGTACGACGCCCAGCTGCAACAGCAACTCGGCCGGGAACCAGATCGGCAGCAAGCTCCCCGACATGATCAGCGAGCAGCTTGGGCAGCATGTCCTCGCCATCCACATGTACCGCGCGCTCCCACGTCAGGTGGTTGAGTCCGACGTGATCCAGCGACACCTGCTCCGGCGCAACCCCCAGCAACTGTGCGAACCGCCGCTGGAACCCGATCGCCACATTGCACAACCCGACCGCCTTGTGCCCCTGCGACAACAGGGCCCGCGTCACGATCCCGACCGGATTGGTGAAGTCGATGATCCACGCGTCCGGGTTGGTACGTCGTACCCGCTCCGCAATGTCCAGCACGACAGGAACCGTCCGCAACGCCTTGGCCAGCCCGCCGGCGCCGGTCGTCTCCTGGCCGACGCAACCGCACTCCAGCGGCCACGTCTCGTCCTCGTTGCGCGCGGCCTGACCGCCGACCCGCAGCTGCAGCAGTACGGCGTCCGCACCGTCGATCCCCGCGTCGACATCGGACGTCGTCACCACGCGACCGGGATGGCCCTGCCGGGCGAAGATGCGCCGGGCCAGACCGCCGACCAGCTCGAGCCGGTCGGCGGCCGGGTCGACCAGGACGAGTTCGGTCACCGGCAGTGTCTCGTGCAGCCGGGCGAAGCCGTCGACGAGCTCGGGAGTGTAGGTGGATCCGCCGCCTACGACTGTGAGTTTCACCCTTTGACCCCTGTGAGTGTGACGCCTTCGATGAAGGCCTTCTGAGCGAAGAAGAAGAGAATGATCACCGGCGCCATCACCAGCAGCGTGGCCGCCATGGTGAGGTTCCAGTTGGTGTGGTGGGCGCCCTTGAACGACTCCAGGCCGTAGCTGAGCGTCCAGGCGGCCGGGTTCTCGCTGGCGTAGATCTGCGGGCCGAAGTAGTCGTTCCAGCAGTAGAAGAACTGGAACAGCGCGACCGCGGCGATGGCCGGTTTCGCCATCGGCAGGACGATCCGGACGAGCGCCCTGAAGTCGCCGCAGCCGTCGACCTTCGCCGCGTCCACGTAGTCCTTCGGGATGGTCAGCAGGAACTGCCGCAACAGGAACACCGAGAACGCGTCGGTGAACGCCATCGGGATGATCAGCGGCCACAACGTTCCGGACAGGTGCAGCTGCTTGGCCCAGAACAGGTACATCGGCACGATCACCACCTGCGGCGGCAGCATCATCGTCGAGATGACAAGCATCAAGACGAGGTTCCGGCCGCGGAACTTGAACCGCGCCAGCGCGTACGCGACCGGGATGCTGGACAGCAGCGTCAGCGCCGTACCCAGACCGGCATAGATCAGCGTGTTCTTCCACCAGGTCAGGAAGCCCGGTGTCTCCCACACCGTCCGCAGGTTCTCCCAGTGCCAGCTGTTCGGCCACAGGTCCCGGGTGAGGGCCTGCTGGTCACTCATCACCGCGGTCAAGGAGATGAACACGAACGGCAGCACGAAGAACAACGCCGCCGCGATCGCGAGGGAATGCACCCCGACCCATTCCAGCATCTTGGTACGGCGGGCCGTCCGGCCGGCCGCGGTGAGTCGGACCGGGGCCGCTGTGAGTCGGCTGTGTTGTATGTTCGCTCGCTGCGCTCGCGAAAGGGTCATTGCCGCCTCTCAGTCGTTGGTGGCCAGGAAGCCGCTGCCGCGGCGCATCAGGAGTGCGGTGAACACCATCGCCAGCGCGAACAGCACCAGCGCGATCACACACGCGCCGCCGGTGTCGAATCGCTGGAAGCCCAGGTGGTACACGAGTTGCGGCAGCGTCAGCGTCGACTTGTCCGGGTAGCCCGGCTCGAACTGTTGCCCGGAGCCACCGATCACGCCGCTCGCCACCTTCCCGGCGACGAGGGGCTGGGTGTAGTACTGCATCGTCTGGATCACGCCGGTGACGACCGCGAACAGCACGATCGGGGAGATGTTCGGCAGCGTCACGTACCGGAACCGTTGCCATGGGCTCGCACCGTCGAGCGACGCGGCCTCGTACTGCTCCCGCGGTACGTCGAGCAGCGAGGCCATGAAGATCACCATCAGGTCGCCGATTCCCCACAACGCCAGCATGGTCAGCGCCGGCTTCGACCAGGCCGGATCGTTGAACCAGCCGGGCTGCGGCAGCCCGATACTGCCGAGGATGTTGTTCACCGGTCCGGTGCCCGGGTTGAGCAGGAACGCGAACGCCATCGTCGCGGCCACCGGCGGCGCCAGGTAGGGCAGGTAGAACGCGGTCCGGAAGAGCCCGGCGCCGGTCTTGACCTTGGTGATCAGCAGGCCGATACCGAGTCCGAAGATCACCCGCAGGGTGACCATCACGACGACCAGCCAGAGCGTGTTCCGCAGGGCCGGCCAGAAGAACGGGTAGTCGGTGAAGACGTACTGCCAGTTCTGCAGGCCGGTCCAGGTCGGCGCGGTGAAACCGTCGTACCGCATGAAGCTGAAGTAGACGGTGGAGATCAGCGGGTAGAGGAAGAAGACGCTGACGCCGATGAGCCAGGGGGACAGGAAGGCCAGGTTGCGCAGGGTTTCCCGGCGGTGCTTGCGGCGCAGACCAGGATCGATCGGGCGCCGCCGGCCGGTGCTGATGGAAGCCGTCGACGTCATTTGGCCTGGGCCAGGTCCTTGTCGATCTGCTGGTCGGTCTTGGCCAGTCCGGCGGCCAGGTCGGTCGCCTTCCCGGACTCGTAGGCGAAGCCGAAGTCCTGCAGCGTGAGCTGGTAGGCGCCGCCGTTCGGGCTGGCCGGGGTGGTGCTGCTCTTCGGGTGCTGGGCGATCTCGAGGAAGGTGCGGAAGCTCGGATCGGCGTCCAGCTTGGGCGACTTCAGCGCTTCCAGCGTGGACGGCACGTTGTGGATCGCGTTCGCGAAGCTGACCACGGCGTCGGTGTCGGTGGTCATGTACTTGACCAACTCCCAGGCGGCGTTCTGCTTCTGGCTGGTGCTGGCGATGCCGATGATGGTGCCGGACAGGTAGCCCTTGCCGTAGCTGTCGGCCTGGTCGTCGGGCACCGGGAACGGCGCGACGCCGATGTCGAACTTGACCCCGGCCTCCTTGGCCATCCCGAGCCGCCACTCGCCGTCGATGCGCCATCGCGACCTGGCCGGTGTGGAAGGGGTTCTTGGCGCCCCACTCGTCACCGAAGGTGGCCCGGTACTTCTCCAGCTTGGCGAATCCGCCGAGCTCGGTCACCAGGTTCTTCTGCCACGTCAGCATCTTCGCGAACGCCGGGTCGGTGGCGAGGTTCGACTTGCCGTCGGCGGTGAAGTAGGTGGCGTTCCACTGCGCGGCGAAGTGCGTGGTGGTCGACTCGTAGCCGTGGAAGTTCGGCATGAAGCCGAGCTGGCTGAACGAGTCGCCCTTGACCTTGGTGAGCTTCTTCGCGGCCGCGTCGAACTCGGACAGCGTCTTCGGCGGCGCGGTGATCCCGGCGGCCGTGAACGCGTCCTTGTTGTAGTACAGGCCGTACGCGTCGTTCAGCAGCGGCAGTGTGCAGCGCTTGCCCTCGAACTGGGTGTAGTCCTGCAGCGCCTTCGGGAACGTCTTGTCCAGGTCGACGCCGGACTTCTCCAGGAACGGCTTCAGGTCCGAGAACACGTTCGACGCACAGAACGTGCCGACGTTGTCGGTGGTGAACGACGACACCACGTCCGGCGCGTTCGGACCGCCGGCCCGCAGCGCCTGCTTGATCTTGTCGTCGTTGATGTTGCCGACGGCCTTCACATGGATGTTCGGATGCTTCGCCTCGAACGCCTTGATGTTCGCGTTGATCGCGGCCACCTCGCTGGGAGCGCTCCAGCCGTGCCAGAAGGTGATGGTGACGTCCTTGGCGGCGTCGTCACTGGCCTGGGGTGCGTTCGACGTACCGGTACAGGCGGTCGCGAGAAGTGCGATGGCTGCGGTGGCCGCGAAGGCGCGTTTGAAGCTTGGCATCCGTACTCCCTAGGGGATGGGTGGACCTGCGGTGTCGAAGACTTCGTCTCGGGTGGTGGTGAGGGCGGACTGCAGGGCTCCGGCGAGGACCGGGTCCTCGTGGATCGCAGTCATCAACAGACGTGGCCTGGGTACGGCGAGCTCGGCCAGCTCGTCCTGGACGAGTCCGCGCAGGCGTTCACCACCGGCGGTGATGACGCCGCCCGCGAGGACGATCAGCTCGGGGTCGACCACTGCGACGATCGCGGCCAGGCCGACGGCCAGCCGGTGCGCGAACTCGGTCAGTACGGCGTCGCCGGCGCCCTCGGTCTGCGATCGCGGCCGCGATGGCGGCTTCCGCCGTACGGGCCTTGAGGCCGTGCTCGCGGGCGAGCTTCAGCACCGGTTCGCCGCCGGCCAGCTCCTGGAAGCCGCCGGCGTTGTTCCGGCCGACGTTGCGGACGAGCGGCGTACCGGGAAGGGGCAGGAAGGCGACCTCGCCGGCGCCGCCGGTGGCCCCGCGGTGCAGGCGGCCGTTGATCACGACCGCGGCGCCGATGCCTTCCTCGCCCCAGAGCAGGACGAAGTTGTCGCTGTCCTTGGCGTGGCCGACCCGCTGCTCGGCGATGGCCGCGAAGTTGACGTCGTTCTCGACCTCCAGCGGTACGGCGATCGCCGCGGCCAGCTCGTCGAGCAGGCGCGAGGAGTGCCAGCCCGGCAGGTGCGTCGCGTACCGCAGCCGGCCGGTGGTCGGGTCGAAACCGCCCGGCGTGCCGATCGAGACGCGGTGCAGCCGGCCGCGGGTCAGGCCGGCCTCGCCGGCGGCGCCGTCGATCGCCTTGATCACCCGCTCGACCGTGCCCTTGGCGCTGCGGCCCGGCGTGGGCAGCTCGTAGCTGCCGACGACCTTGCCGGTCAGGTCGGCGACGGCCGAGCGGATCCGGGCCGGCGTGACGTCGAGACCGGCGACGTACGCGATGCCGCCGTTGATCTCGTACAGCTGGGCGTTCGGGCCGGGTCGGCCGGCGCTGGTGCCGCTGGCGCGGACCAGGCCGGCCGCCTCCAGCCGCGCGAGCAGCTGCGACGCGGTCGGCTTGGACAGTCCGGTCAGGTTGCCGAGGGTGGTGCGGGACAGCGGGCCCTGGGCGAGCAGCAGGTCCAGGGCGGCGCGGTCGTTCATCGCGCGAAGCAGGCGGGGTGTTCCGGGTGTTGTGGCCATGGGACAACCCTGCCTCCCTTCACGCTGTCCGTGGCGTCGCCGCGCTCATCGTGTGAACTGTTAGGAAAGTTTCCTATTGGTGCGAGACCGTACGGCGGACTGGCGCGGGTGTCAACGGATTCGCGTGAGTTAGGGTGACCTAACTATGTCAAGTGGGGAACTGTTGTGGCGGGCCGTACGACGGCATCGCGCCCGGATGATCGTCGGTGTGCTGGTGTTGTCGTTGCATCAGGCGACCGAGGCAGCCGTGCCGGTGGCGATCGGCATCTTCGTGGACCGGGCGGTGGCGAGCGGCGACGTGCAGCCGCTGCTGTGGTGCGTGCTGATGATGTTCGTGCTGTTCGCGGTGCTGTCGAACGCCTGGAAGACCGGTGCGCGTCAGGTGGTGCGCGCGATCGAGTACGAGACGCACGCGCTGCGGTTGGAGATCGCCCAGCGAGTCCTGGACCCTCGCGGGCACCGCACTGGGCTGCGGTCCGGTGAGTTGCTGTCGATCGCGACGTCCGACGCCGAGAAGGCCGCGCTGGTGATGCGGTCCGTCTCGATCGGCGTGTCCGCGTCGACGGCCCTGGCGGTGTCGTCGGTGTCGCTGCTGCTGGTCGACGTACCACTGGGCCTGGGTGTGCTGATCGGCGTACCGCTGCTGGTGCTGGGGATTCAGGCGCTGTCGCCGCTGTTGACCCGTCGTACGTCGAGTCAGCAGGAGGCGGTTGCTACGACGACTGCACTCGCGACTGACCTGGTTGGTGGGCTGCGGACGTTGCGGGGGATCGGCGCGCAGCACAACGCGGCAGCGCGGTATCGGCGGTCCAGCCAGGACACACTGCGCGCGACGCTGCGTGCGGCCAACACCAATGGGCTGCAGGACGGTGTGACCACCGCGCTGAGCGGACTGCTACTGGCAGCCGTCGCTGGTGTGTCGGGGTGGTTCGCGTTGACTGACCGGATCACCATCGGTGAGCTGATCACGGTGGTCGGCCTGGCGCAGTTCGTTGCCGAGCCGGTCGGGTCGCTCGGGTACGCCAGCCAGGTAGCCGCCATGGCGCGTGCATCGGCCGCCCGGTTGGCGTCGGTGCTGTCGTCGCGACCACTCATCCCCACTGGTACGGCGACGACGGTTGACCCATCGAGGCCGCTGCTGGAACTGATCGACGTGTCCTACAAGTCCTTGTCCGCGGTGGATCTCGCACTCCGCCCCGGAGAACTCGTCGGAGTGCTGTGCTACGACCCGCGCGACGCTGACGCGCTGCTGACGGTCGTAGCCGGCCGAGCTCTCGAACACACCGGCAAGTTGCTCGTGGGTGGGACGGAGATCGAGGAGCTCGACATCGACGCCGTACGACGGACTGTGCTGCTCGAGCAACATGACACGGACCTGTTCGAGGGGACGCTGCGGAGCAATCTCTTGGTCGAGTCGCCATCGATGGAGCGGGTGATGACGGCTGCAGGCGCTGCGGATCTGATCGACGAACTCGACCGCCCGCTGGCCGACCGTGGGCAGTCCTTGTCGGGCGGACAGCGGCAACGGCTCGGTCTGGCCCGGGCGTTGTTGGCGGAGCCGCCTGTGCTGGTGCTGCACGACCCGAGTACGGCGGTGGACGCGGTCACCGAGGAGTTGCTGGCAGAGGGTCTTGCCGAGGTGCGGGAAGGGCTGACGACGTTGGTGCTGACCAGTAGCCCGGCGCTGCTCGGCAAGATGCATCGGGTGATCGTGGTGGCGGATGGGGAAGTGGTTGCCGAAGGCATCCACGCGGATCTAGCTGTCGAAGACGCCGCTTACCAGGAAGCGGTGCTGCGATGAGCTTGCTGCCGATCGCCGGTCCCCGGGCGACGTGGGCCGTGTTGTGGCAGGAGATCCGCCGGCTGCCCGGACTGTCAGTGCTCGCAGCTGTGGTGATCACGGGTGCGAGTGCGGCCGGGCTCGTCGCGCCGTGGGCGCTCGGCGTACTGATCGACGACATCTCGGGCGGTGCTGACAGCTCGGCCGTCGTACGCGTGGTCGTGTTGATCGGTGGCGCCGCGTTGGTCTCCGGAGTGCTCACCGCTGTTGGCGTGACGCTGGTCGCGCGGGCGGGCGAGACGGTGCTGGCGCGGATCCGCGAGAACGTGATCGACCGGGTGCTGCAGTTGCCGGCGCCCGTGCTGGACAAGGTGCGCACGGGTGACCTGTTGTCCCGGGTCGGCGACGACGTGGCATCGGTTGCGACTGCGCTGACCCAGGTCGGCCCGGCGTTCCTGTCGGCGACGCTGACGATCGCGTTGACCGCGGTCGGGGTGTTCGCACTGGACTGGCGGCTGGGGCTGGCCGGGTTGCTCGCCGCACCGATGTATCTGTGGGCGCTGCGGTGGTATCTGCCGCGTTCCGCGCCGTTCTACCGCGACGAGCGGGTGGCGATGGGCGAGCGGTCCGAGGCGATCATCGCGTCACTGCGCGGTAGCGCGACGGTCCGGGCGTACAGCCTGGAGGACGTGCAACTGGGCAAGATCGAGCAGACGTCGGCGGCCGCGCGGGACCTGTCGCTGAAGGTCTTCAGGCTGTTCAGCTTCTTCTCGTCCCGGATCAACCACGCCGAGTTCGTCGGTCTGACCTCGATCCTGGTGACCGGGTTCTTCCTGGTCCGCGGGGATGCGGTCAGCGTCGGTGCGGTGACCGCGGCCGCGTTGTACTTCCACCGGCTGTTCAACCCGATCGGCATGCTGCTGATGGAGTTCGACCAGATCCAGACCGCGTCTGCCGGGCTGGCCCGGTTGGCCGGCGTACTGGAGATTCCGCCGGTGGAAGAACCGCCTGCCGGTCCTGGCCCGGCTGACGCTTCACTGGAGCTGGTGAACGTCGGGCATGCGTACGACGGGCCGCACGTGCTGGATGGGGTGTCGCTACGGTTCGAGCCGGGTGAGCGGGTCGCACTGGTTGGTGCTTCGGGTGCAGGGAAGACCACGCTGGCTGCGATCGCTGCTGGGGTCCTGACGCCGACGGTCGGCACGGTGCGGCTGGGTGGTGTGGATCTGCGTGAGCTGGGTGAGGACCGGACCCGGGCGCAAGTTGCTCTGCTGAGCCAAGAGGTGCATGTGTTCTCGGGGCCGCTGGCGGATGATGTGCGGCTGGCCCGGGCCGACGCTGATGACGCCGAGGTGGCGGACGCGCTGGAACGGGTCGGCGCGCTCGCTTGGGTGCGTGCGCTGCCGGATGGTGTGGACACAGTTGTTGGGGAGAGCGGTCATCAGCTGACTGGTGCGCAGGCGCAGCAGGTCGCCTTTGCTCGACTGGTGCTGGCTGACCCGCCGATCGCCGTACTCGATGAGGCGACGGCCGAGGCGGGTAGTGCGGGTGCTCGCGAACTGGAGCGAGCCAGTGCCGCTGCGACGGAGGGGCGTACGACGCTGGTCGTGGCGCACAGGTTGACGCAGGCCCAGCAGGCGGACCGGATCGTCGTACTGGACCACGGGCGGGTGGTCGAGTCCGGCACCCACGACTCGCTGCTAGCCGACGGCGGCCGATACGCCCAGCTCTGGCACAGCTGGACAGGCACCACCCAACCAACCACCACCTCCGGCCGCTAAGCCCATCGGACACCGCCTCCGGCGGCGACAGTACTTTGCCGCCTCCGGCGGGTAGCCCAGTCGTGATGCGCGCCCATGCGTTCGGCGACGGACTGCGGATGCCCGATCGGACACCGCCTCCGGCGGCGACAGTTCTCTGCCGCCTCCGGCGGGTCGCGTAGTCGCCAACCACGCCCAAGTGGTCGGCGGCGGACTGCGGACGCACGCGATCGGACACCGCCTTCGGCGGCGGGCGGCTCGGATCGCTCACGTGGTGTTGCACGGTGGTGTTTGCGGCAAGGGGTTCGCCGAGTTGTTGATCTGTGCTCGAGAATCTGACCGGGAGCAACCGAAATCGACGACTCGGCGATCCGTTCCGGCCGGTGTTCCGGATGCCCAGGTGGTCGGCGGCGGGCCCTCGACTCCGGTGGTTGCCGAGGCCGGTTCCAAGGTCAGCCTTCCGACCGACGGCCTCGCTCGGCTGCCGGCCGGGGTGGCTCTGAAATCCTTTCGCTCGGGCTCGGCTCGGCCGTTACGATCGCGGGGTGGTTTCAGTGATGGGAGGTGTGTGGCCTCTCCTGCAGGTCCCAGGCTGGCAACGAGTTCTGCCTACTCAAAGCTCGCATCCCCCAACTCTGACGCCCATCGGTCACGACCCGACGGGCTGTGGACACCAAGGCAAGGCTGCTCCACCTGCACCGAATGCGTCCCACCGAGCGTGCTCCACGGAGAACTAGGGGAGGCGCCAATCGACTGGAGTGCCGCCTTGTTCGGTTAGGAGGGTGTTGACTCGGCTGAAGGGGCGGGAGCCGAAGAAGCCTCGGTCGGCGGACATGGGGCTGGGGTGGGCGCTTTCGACGTACGGCGTACTGCCGAGCATCGGTTTGAGGGTCTGGGCGTCGCGGCCCCAGAGGATCGCTACCAGTGGGCCGCCGCGCTTTACCAGGGCGTGGATTGCCTGCTCGGTGACGGTTTCCCAGCCCTTGCCGCGGTGTGCGCCCGACTTGCCGGGCTGCACGGTCAGCACCCTGTTGAGCATCAGCACGCCTTGGTCCGCCCACGGCGTCAGGTCGCCGTTCGACGGTGCCGGTACACCGACGTCCGCCATCAACTCGCGGTAGATGTTGGCCAGGCTGCGCGGGATCGGCCGCACGTCCGGCGCGACCGAGAAGCTCAGGCCGACCGGATGCCCCGGCGTCGGGTACGGGTCCTGCCCGACGATCAGCACCTTCACCTGCTGCAACGGCCGCTGGAACGCCCGCAGCACGTTCTCACCCGCCGGCAGATACGGCCGCCCGGCCGCGATCTCGCCGCGCAGGAACTCACCCATCTTCGCGACCGTGTCCTCAACCGGCGCCAGCGCCTCGGCCCAGTCGGTAGCCACCAGATCCGTCAACGTCTTAGGACTCACCCCCCACAGCATTCCAGTACATACCCAACGTGCGCACCCCGGGATGCTCTTCGGTTCGTCTGGGAGACCGGCGACGACGGGTGGATCACTCGTCACTCGAAGTTGGCGGGAGTCGGGCTTCGCTTGCTCGCTGGTTGGTTGCTGCGGGACTGTCCGACGGTGAAGCAGCGCGCCTCCACATCAGGACGAACAGTAGAACGGTCACGATGCCGATGGTGTTGAGGATCGTGATCGACACCGTGACCAGTGGGTAGGCTGCAAAGGGAAAAATCATCATCAGGAGCATCGGGGCGATGTTGCGTACCGCCGTAGTCACCTCGGTCGCATGCCTGATTCCCACATCCTTGACTCGAAGACTGGAAACGAGAAGGTAGCCACACCCGAGGCCGATGAATGGGCCGGCAAGGGCCGCGATGTAGCTCTCGGTGCCCCAGGTCTCGATGAACCCACTCCAATACGCAACCAGCGTGAAGTTGAGATTGAAGAGCAGACACAGAATTGCAACTCGGACAGTCCACCGTGCCAATGGCGGCGTGAGGTCGGGCCACCAGACCCTGAAGCCGCACCCGAGAGCCAGTGGCAGGAGCAAAAAGAGCAGTAGCGGCCAAGCAACGTCCCAGACAGAGGTCTTGAGTTGCGCGTCAACCGCATCGATGGCGAGGGGCAACCCCACTGGGAGGGCGATAATGGTCGCGACAGTCAAGAGCACCAACAGCGTGGTGGAGATGCTGACATCCGCCTTGGCCAGCCGGGCGAGGAGGGGAGCGAAAGGCATACCTGCACTCAGGGCTGCGACACAGAACCCGACCTTGATCTCTCCAGGAATGGACGAGGCTATCGTCAGCAAATAGCCGATGAACAGGAGCGGGATGACGACGAAATTGACCACCAACGCCTACGCGGCAATCTTCCAATGGGCATAGGCCTCTGCCAGCAGCTTGCCGACCGAAAGCCTGAGGCCCAACCCGAACGAGTTCAAGATCACGAAAAGCACCCCAAACCCGTTGATCAGGACGCTCTCACTGGACTGAGTTGTCATATCGCTCCCCCTCCTGACGAGCAGACACTCACGCCGTGGCCGCTACGCGCTTGACACCATCATGGACCTCGACCCTCCGTCGTTCGACAGGTCGATCGTGCCTCTGCCTTCACGGTCACACCCTGCCCACGGCGGCTACGCATCGGTTGGCGTGTTGGTCATCCAGCCCGCTTGAAGTGGCTGATACAAAGGGCGCGGCCCCGCAAAGGTATGAGCTTGAACTCCCTTCATTGGTGGGCGTTCAACCACCGTCGCCTGGTTGCGAACTCGGCGCGACCGCCGGTTGCGGTACCTCGTTGCTGCGCAGCCCAAGGGCTTAACCCAGAGACCGCGGAGAGGTGGGGCCAATCAGCATCCATCTCACTCTGGTCGGCCTGTAGGGTCTTGGCATGGACCTGCTCTTTGGCTGGCGCGGACGGGTTCGTCGGTGGCCGAAACTCGAGCCGGTCGATTGCCTTGGGGTTCAGGAGACATCCCCGGGATCAAGGTCATATCGACCGAGGTCCTCAAAGGACTCATGGAGAAGGCTGCGAGCACGCCGGGGGTGAGCGCCACCGGTCGTCCGGAATGGCTCGAGGAGCATCGCAGCGGCCTGGCCAGCAACCCCCTCGAGTACGCCAGTCACAAGAAGTTCGGTCGGGTAATGCCAGGTCTGGCTCAGTGACCTGGGCCTGTCACCACCTGGGCGCGTTCGGACTCGTGGGCTCCACCCTTCTTCTCGAGTGTTGCGCAGGCCTCCGCGATGTCCCGGGCGAGCGTGTCGACGTGCTCACGGCTCAAGGTCTCCTTGACCAGCGCCCGCATGATCGTGACGTCTTGGGCGTTGGGTGGGAGCGTGTACGCCGGGACCATCCAGCCGCGTTCGGCCGACAGTTGCCAGGCGACATCGAACTCGTTGAAGTTGCTGTTGTCAGTCAACTGGAAGGCAACAAGTGGAAGTTGCTCTTCATCGGGTCCGATCAAGGAGAAGCGGCCCGTATCGTCCAGCTTTTCTGCGAGCACTCTCGCGTTCTGCTGCATGTTCTTCATGATGTAGCTGTAGCCGGCCCGGCCATAGCGTACGAAGTTGTAGTACTGCGCCAGCACCATCGAGGAGCCGGTGGAGAAGTTCAGCGTGAACGTGGCGTCGGTCTTGCCGAGATAGTTCTCCTTGAACACCAGGTCGTCGGCCAGATCGGACTTGTCCCTGAAGATCAGCCACCCGATGCCGGGGTAGACCAACCCGAACTTGTGTCCGGAGACATTGATGGAGTGGACCTGCTCTAGACGGAAATCCCATTCCGAATCCGGGTAGAGGAATGGCCAGACGAATCCCCCGCTCGCGCCGTCCACGTGCAGTGGAACGTCGAGGCCGCGCTCGGTCTTGATCTGGAGCAGCAGGTTGTTGATGCCCACGATGTCATCCTTGTGACCGGTGAACGTCGTTCCGAGTACCGCAGCTACCCCAATGGTGTTCTCGTCGACGTGTGGACTGACGTCTTCCGGTCCGATCGTGTACTTGCCTGGCTGCAGTGGCACAATCCGCGGCTCGACGTCGAAGTAGCGGCAGAACTTCTCCCAGACCACGTGCACGTCTCCGCCGAAGACCAGGTTGGGGTTCGCTGTCGACTCTCCGGCGGCCTCGCGGCGCTTGCGCCAATTCCACTTCAGGGAAAGACCGCCGAGCATGATCGCCTCCGACGAGCCCTGTGTCCGCGCGCCGGTCGTCTCGCCTGGCGCGTGGAAGAGATCGGCGAGCATGCGGATGCAGCGCTGCTCGATTTCGGCGGTACGCGGATACTCGGCGTGGTCGATGAAGTTTCGGTGTAGGTTCTCGGCGATGATCCGCTGTGCCTGCGGCTCCATCCAGGTGGTGACGAAGGTCGCGAGGTTGCGCGCCGGATCGCCCTCCAGTGCGATGTCCTCGGACACCAGTCGAAAGGCGTCGAGGGCTGTCATGCCCGCTTCCGGGAATTCGAGGCTCGGCACCTCCTGGGTGGCGAAGCGATTACCGAAGAGCACCGCGTCGGAAAGCGGGTCTGTGATTGCGGTCATTGGCTTCTCCTTTGAGGTTGTGGGTGTGTCATGGCGATTCCACGACACACAGCAACCTGTCGCGGATGTCCGTACGCTCGCGGCCATCGGCCGGTGCGGCGCGTCCATCGGTAGCGGCGTCAAGGCTCAAACCCTGTTCGTCGTCGCGCCGCTGCCCACCACCCGTTGTGCGCTGGACGAGCTTTCGGTTCTCGCTCTCTAGGACTCCACGCTCATCGACATTGGGCGCGGGACACATCACCCTCGGAGGATGAACGTGCCTGCGTACCCAGCGCGACAGAATCGATCAGCTGGTCGACGACGCGGGTGCTTCACGCGCTCGTCGCAGCACACTGGTGCTCGAGCACATCCTCTAGTCCAGCCTCGGTCCCCGACAGTCCCTCGGACACGTCGGCCACCCTGCCCATCCCTTGTGCCATGCACGAGCTCGGTTCACGACCTGTACGACTCCACTCCTATCGAAAATTGGGCGCGGGACACATCACCCTCGGAGGATGAAGGCGTGCCTGCGTACCCAGAGCATCGGAAGAAGCCCCCGACCTCCGCGAGCAGTGGGCCAAGATCAGCAGACCATCCGGTGGCCCAGGTGAACCCGGATCCACCTGATGAGGTAAGGCTGAGTCGCGGGTCGTGAGGGCCGGATGCTCCTGCTGTCCAAGGAAATCGACTCGTGGTCAATGGGTTCGGAGCACCGCTGTCGTGGCGTGGCAGGTCCTGGATAGTGGCGTCTCACGATCGTGCCGATCGATCAGTTTCCTGCTCGACTTCGTGCGGCCCTGGCGGCTCGCTCGATCTCCGCACGTCGGTTCTCCCAGCACGCGGCGGACTGCTTGCGACGCTGGCTCCGTCGAGTCGCACAGTGCCGTCGAGTTGCGCGACTGCAACCGGGCGATCCGACCTGACGCCGTGGTTCACGGGAGGATGGCCGGTTGTCGTGTTCTGTTGGCGTGTTGGTCATCTGATCCGCTTGAAGCGGCTGGTAAGAAGGTGGCGGCCCCGCAAAGGTATGAGCTTGCGGGGCCTTTGCTATGGGGTGGCTAGGCGGCGGAGGGCGTTGGCGTAGCGGCGGGCGGCTTGGTGTTGGGCTTTGCGGGTGAGGGGGCCGCCCAGGCGGGTGTACCAGGTCGCGGGGCGGCTGTAGGCGCGGACGGTGAAGTAGATGCCGTCGGGTTCGCGGGTGACGACGAAGGACTCCTCGCCGGACGCGGGATGGCCTTGCAGGGTGCCGTAGCCGAAGCCGATCCGGTCGGGCTCGTCGACCGTCCAGACCACGCGGCACGGGACCGGGAGACCGACCAGTCCCAGCGGCGTCGCGGTGCGGAGACGGCCGACCAGCATGCCGGCGCCGAGGCGGCCGAGCGTGTTGGTCCCGATGGTCGCGGGACTGTCCGTGGCCGTCATCGGCAACCCGGCGGTGCGGTGCATCCGCCAGGTCAGCAGGGCGTCGCCGGCGCGACGGAACACCTCGTCGCCCGCGCCGATCATCGCCTTGTACTCGAGACGGTGGTAGCCAGGCGGCGTCTCGTCGTACCGGGTGGAGCCGACCACGTCGTACGTGAACCGCAGCCCGTCCAGGTCCTCGAGCTTCATCCGGCCCCTTCCGTCGTACCAAGTCGTCGCCAGGCCAGCAGTCCGCACAGCGCGAAGCCGACCGCGTTCGCCAGCCCGTGGGTGGCGACCATCCATTCCAACGGTAGATAGGGTGTCGCGACCACATGTCCCAAGGCCCAGCTCAAGGCCAGGAGCATGGTCGCGACGAGTACCGCGGCGGAGACGGTGAGCAGTACGGCGGTGCTCCGGTCGGCCTGGCGTGCTCGGCGCCAGAGGCTCCACCCGACCAGCCACATGCCGGCGGTCAGTACGGCGGCTCCGGCGAGCTCGACCGGGTCGCCGAGGAAGAACCCGAGCAGGACGATCCCGGTGCCGAGCGGGACGCTGATCGCGGCCGCATCGCCGGCCGTCGTGCGCGGTCCAGCGACCAGGAAGGCGATCAGCGCGGCCGCGAAGCCGGCGAAGTGGAAGTGTGCGACCGTGAGCGACAGCACGGTCGGATTGAAGCCGAAGAGTTCGTACGACGACCGCTCGGCGACCAACGCGAGGGCGGCGATCGACGGCGTCGCGAGTGCGGTGTAGAGCGCGATCTCACGGGGTCGCAACCGCTTGTGCTGCAGGAAGTCCCGGCCGGCGAGCGCGATCAGAACGAGGGTGCCGGCCAGGTAGACCGAGGCCAGAATGATCGAGATCGCACTACGGGGAAGCCAGAGTGAGATGACACCGGGTACCGCGAAGAAGAACCACCAGCGTGGGCTGGTGGTTCTCAACGACCGGCGGGTCAGGGCGAGCCGCCCGGGCAGCAGGGTGAGCCCGAGCGGCACGATGACCAGCATGCCCAGGCTCACCACTGCATGAACAAGACCGATCAACTGCTCTTCAGACCGGTGGTCTTGTCCTCCTTCAGCGCCTGGAAGAGCGCCTTCGCCTTGGCGGTGTCCCACTTGACCGACGAGCCCTTGTAGCTGGTGTCGGACACCGGGACCGTGAGGGTGACGCCGTCACTGCCTCCGGCGACCGCCTTCATCGCCAGCGCGAACTTGACCATGTCCACCGGGCCGCTGTCGTTGTCGATGGTCAGCGCGTCGGCGCTTGCCGTACCCAACCTGAAGTAGCGGACCGGGTTCAGGAACGTCCATGGTGAGACCGCCTTGTCCGCGACAGCGCCGATCATCTCGCGCTGCCGCTGCACCCGGCCGAGGTCGCCGAGCGGGTCGGACTTGCGGGCGCGGACGTAGCCGAGCGCATTGGTGCCGTTGAGCTGCTGGCAGCCGGCCGGCAGGTTGATGTGCGCGTCCTTGTCCTTCATTGCCTTGGGCAAGCACATCTCCACGCCGCCGACACCGTCGATGATCCCGGCGAAGCCGCCGAAGCCGATCTCGACGTAGTTGTCCACCCGCAGACCGGTCACACCCTCGACCGTCTCGACCAGCAGTTTCGGTCCGCCGAACGCGAACGCCGCGTTGATCTTGTTGTGGCCGTGCCCCGGGATCGGCACGTAGCTGTCCCGCGGCAGGCTGATCAGCGCGGTCGGACCGGACTCGGGCACGTGCAGCAGCATGATCGTGTCGGTGCGCTTGCCGGCCGAGTTGCCGGTGCCCAGCTTGGAGCGTTCGGCCGGGCTGAGGCCTTCGCGGCTGTCCGAGCCGACCAGCAGGTACGTCGTGCCAGGCGTCTCGGCCGGGCGTTCACCGGCCGGCATGGCGTCGACCTTGTCGATCCGTCCCCACGCGTACAAGGGCACGCAGACGAGGGTGAGGATGAACAGCAGGACGATCAGACCGATGACGCGGCCGAACCAGTTGCGCCGCTTCTTCGGCTTGGCCGGCGGGCGGTTCACGTATCGCGGGTCGATGGGCTGCGGTTGACTCATACCCACGACCGTATCGGGGTCGGGCGTTCAAGACGTCAGCCCCCTGAATGGTTCTACCGGTAAGAAAGTCGGTCCGCCTCCTTCAGAAGGAGGAAATCCGGCCGGAGATCGAACCAGATCGCCGGAACGCGCGTGGTGACAGGCCGACACGCGCGGTGAACAAACGGGTGAAGTACGCCGGATCGTCGTACCCGACCCGCCGTGCGATGGTCGCGACGGACAGGTCCTCCTCCGCGAGCAGGGCCTTGGCTGTGTTGAGTCTTGTGGTCAAGACCAGTTCCTGCGGCGTGGACCCGGTTGTACGACGCACGGCGTGGCGCAGCTCACTGACACTGAGTCCTAGCTCTGCGGCATAGTCCTGAACGCTCAAGGCCCTGCACGCGAGCGCAGCCAGTTGACCGGCCACATCGTCATCCGGTGGGGGTGCAGCCTGGGCGATGAGGTCATACAACGCAGCGACAGTCTGTACGGCGTTGTGCGTGGCGCTGACGCGTAGCAGCCGGGTGAAGGCTCGGTCGATGGGTCGGGGGTCGGCGTAGCGCCGTACTGGCCGGCTGGGGTCGAGGTGGCCCAGTGTGGTGAGTGCTGCTGTTGCTGGACCGCTGAAGAGTGTCCAGGACTGGCGCCAGCGGGTGGTGGGTCGGTAGCCGTGCAGCACGCCTGGGTAGAGCCAGAGCATGGCCGGCGCACGTACCTCGAACAGGTGGCGGTCGGGGCCGTGCAACAGGTGGCCGCGACCCTCCTTGATCCAGACGAGGGCGTGGCAGCCGAGGGCGCGCTCTGTTTCCATCGCTCTGTCCTGCTCGCCGACACCCAGGCAGAAGAGTCCAAGTTGGCGCTCAGGATGACCAGGGGTCAGGTAGATCGACCAGTTCGGCACCTGACAAGAGTCCAAGAAGTACGTCGTCCGTGTCCATTCCGGTGCGCCACCGGTCGCGGGTGGAATGGGTGGTGTGCTGACATCCAATGGCTATGTACTCGATGAGTCCCCACGGCGGCTCGGTGAGCTGAGCGTCGTACCGGAGCAGGAGCGTGCGGACCTGCCGCGACTGCGGGAACGGCTTCGGCGAGACGGGTACCTGTACCTGACCGGGTTGCTGGATCCCGAGGTGGTGCTGGGGTTTCGGCAGTACTACTTCGGGTTGACCGGGTCTGTGACCGATCGGGCGTCGTACCGGAAGGCGCTGTTCGACCAGATCGTGCCGGGACCGGAGTACGCCGCCTTCTGTGCGCAGCCGGACCTCAGAGGGTGGTTCGAGTGGTTCCTGGGTGGTGAGCCCTTTCTGCACAAGCGGAAGATCATCCGGCAGACCGCACCGGGCGAGAACGGGATCGGTACGGCGACGCAGGCCCACTACGACCTGGTGTACCTCCGGGACGGCAGTGACCAGGTGCTGTCCGCGTGGATCCCGCTCGGCGACTGCCCGGTCGCCCGCGGCGGGCTGGCGTACCTGGAAGGCAGTCACCACCGCGTGCTCGAGGAGGAGGCGGCGGGACGGCTGCAGCGCCCGGCCGCGTCGATCACCGCCGACCTGCCCGGGTTGGCCGACTCGTACGACGCCAGGTGGCTGGTCGCCGACTATGCGGCCGGCGACGTGGTCATCCACACCGCGCACACGATCCACGCGGCGCTCGACAACGTCTCGACCGGTATGCGGTTGTCGACCGACATCCGCTACCAGCGATCCGACGACGCCATCGACGTCCGCTGGCAGAACCACTGGCACGACCGGGACGGGCTGTGATCACGCCTCGACGACCTTACGGAGCGCAAAGTTCCCGTCACGACGGGTTTGACCGGAATGCGGATGCTTCTCGCTAACGACAATCATTTCGGTTAAGGTGCTGCCGATCGACCGGGCAGCGGCTGAGGTGCGGCCCGGCGGGACGAGTCTGAGGAGAGCCGTGAATCGCAACGAGCTGGTCGCCGGCGTGGCGCAGAAGGCAGGCATTCCGCGGAACCAGGCCGAGAAGGTCCTCGACGCCCTGGGCGACGTCGTCACCGAGGCCGTGCACAAGGGCGACAAGGTGTCGCTGACCGGTCTGCTGAGCATCGAGCGGGTGATGCGCGCGCCGCGCACCGGCCGCAACCCGCAGACCGGCGAGCCGCTCTCCATCCCGGCCGGCTACTCCGTCCGCCTCTCCTGCGGCAGCCGTCTGAAGGCTGCCGCACGTGGAGACCTCCGTACCATCTCCTGACGCTGTCCCATCACCGCCGTACTGCGGTGACCCAGTACGGCGTGGTGGGTGTCGGTGTGGTCGTGAACCGGGCGTTCGGCAGGTAGAGACGCTTGCCGAAGGCAGCCACGGTCGTGGGTACGTCGAAGCCCGGATCCTCGATCACACGGGTCAGTGAGCCCATGGTGCCGGCCCGGTCGAGGTTGACGACCGCGACCTGGTTCAGCTGGTTCTGTACGACGTACAGGGTCCGGCCGATCGTCAAGAGGCCGTCGCCGTTCATCATCAGGGCGTTGAGGGCTACCCGCTGCGTCACGCCGGTCCCCGGGTTCACCCGGAACAGCAGACCGGTCGACGACTGCACGATGATCAGCGCGCGCCGGTCCGGTGTCAGCGTGATGCCGTTGGCGTTGAACCCGGGCTGGTGCACGTAGTCGCCCGTCAACGGGATCGTGCGGACGGCGGACTGCCCGGGCAGCTTGCCGTGGCGGCCGAGCGGCACCTTGTAGATGACCGCCTTCTGCGAGTCGGTGAACCATGCGGCGCTCCGGCCCAGCACTACGTCGTTGACGAATGTCGCCGCGTCCGCGGCCAACGTGTACGTGGCCAGGATCTTGCCGGTGCGGGTGTCGACCACGCGGGCGTTCCCGGCGGGGCCGCCGGCGACGAACAGCCGGCCGCGGTTGTCCACCTTCAGACCGACCGACGGCGTACCAGGCCCCTGGCTGATCACCTTGCCCGTGCCGGTCCGCAGGCTGGCGGCGTAGATGTCGCCGTCGGCCAGCGAGCCGAAGTACGCCGTACTGCCTCTGATCGCGATGCCCTCGGGCCGGAACCCGTTCGGCAGCTCGATCCGGGCCGGGAAGGCACTGGCGCCCGACGCCTTGGCATTGCCGAAGCGGATCGGGTCGCACAGGCCGTCATCGACCGAGTGCTTGACCGTTGCGGGTCCGGGCGCCGGTGCCACCGGGGCGCTGGTCGCAGCCGCCGAAGTAGTGACGAGTCCCAGGATCAATGCAGGCAGACCGAGTGCGGCCATGAGGCTACGGATCATCATGAGTGATTCCTCCCCTGGAGAATTTCACCGTAAGACAACTGGCCGCACTCGTGAATGGTTCAGCGTTGGACCGCAGTGACCCAGTACGGCGTGGTCGGGGTGGGCGTGGTGGTGAAGCGGGCGTTCGGGAGGTAGAGGCGCGAGCCGAACGCTGCCGCGGTGGTCGGTACGTCGAAGTCCGGGCTGGTGATCCGGTCGACCAGGTGGCCCGTGGTGCCGGACGAGTTGAGCTTGAGTACGGCGATCGTGTTGAGCCGGTTCTGGACGACGTACAGCGTGGTGCCGATGACCAGCAGGCCGTCGCCGTTCGTCATCAGCAGGTCACCGATGTCGATGCGCTCGGTGACACCGCTGTCCGGGTCGACCCGGAACAGGAAGCCGGTGGACGACTGCACGATGATCAGGGCGCGGCGGTCCGGGGTCAGCGCGATGCCGTTGGCGTTGTTGACGTCCGGGACGTGCTGGTAGTCGCCGCTGTACGCGATGGTCTGGACCGCGGACTGTGCGGGCAGCTGGCCGTGGCGACCGAGCGGGACCTTGTAGAGGACAGGCTGGCGGGAGTCGGTGAACCAGGCCGCGTCCTTGCTCAGGATCACGTCGTTCACGAAGGTCGGGGCGGTGGCGAAGGTGTAGCTGGCGAGCACGTTGCCGGTGCGGGTGTCGATGACCCGGCCGTTGCCGCCGGCCGCGCCGGCCACGAACAGCCGGCCTCGGTTGTCCACCTTCATCCCGAGCGATCCGGTGCCTGGGCCCTGGCTGATCACCTCGCCTGTGCCGGTCTTCAGGTCGGCGGCGTAGATGTCGCCGTCGAGTCTCGAGCCGAAGAACGCCGTACCGCGGTCGATCGCGATTCCTTCCGGCTGGAAGCCGTCCGGCAGTTCGATCCGGGTGGGGAACTTCGTCGGTTGTGCGGCGGCCGAGGTGCTGACGAGGCCGAGCATCAACGCGGGAACGCTGAGTACGGCGGTGAGCCGACGGACTAGGCGTGGCATGGGCGGGTCCTCCTGATCCGGTTCCTTCACGATTCAGTGCTTTTACCCGGAAGAACGACATGGCCCTGTGGATAGTTCAAAGCCGCGGTCCGGCTCACCGGGTACTGTCGCTGGCAGCAAGATCAGGCACTGGACGAGTAGGGGCAGGGATGACAGCAGGGATCGACATTTCGGGTCTGTCCGGCGACGTGCGACCGCAGGACGACCTGTATCAGCACGCGAACGGGCCGTGGCTGGAACAGCACGAGATCCCGGCGGACAAGGCCATCTACGGCGCCTTCCACGCGCTGTCGGACACCGCCGAGCAGGACGTCCGCACCATCGTCGAGAAGACGGTCGCCGACGGTCACCCCGACGGCAGCGAGGCGCGCAAGGTCGCCGACCTCTACAGCAGCTTCATGGACGAGGAGACGATCGAGCGGCTCGGTGCCGAGCCGATCGCCGACCAGCTCGCCCTGGTCCGCGGGATCTCCGACGTCGGCGACCTGGTCGCCGCTCTCGGTTCCCTCGAACTGCAAGGTGTGTCCGGCGTGTTCCACACCTGGATCGACGCCGACGCGAAGAAGTCCGACGAGTACATCGTCTACTTCATGCAGGGCGGCATCAGCCTGCCGGACGAGTCCTACTACCGCGAGGACTCCTTCGCCGAGATCCGTACGGCGTACGTCGCGCACGTCACCCGGATGCTCGAGCTGGCCGGACTGCCCGACGCGGCCGCGGCCGCCGGGCGGATCATGGAGCTGGAGACGCGGATCGCGGCCGGTCACTGGGACCGGGTCAAGGACCGCGACGTCACGCTGACCTACAACAAGGTCGACCGGGCCGGCCTCGACGAGCTGACTCCGGGCTTCGACTGGTCGCGGTGGCTCGAGGGCGCCGGCGTACCGGCGAGTGCGATCGAGCAGGTCGTCGTCCGTGAGCCGGACTTCCTGACCGCGGCCGCCGGGTCCCTGCAGGAGATCGGGATCGACCGGTGGAAGGAATGGCTCAGCTGGCGGATCGTGCACGACGCGGCGCCGCTGCTGAGCAAGGCCTTCGTGGACGAGAACTTCGCCTTCTACGGCAAGACACTGACCGGTGCGCCCGAGCTGCGCGAGCGGTGGAAGCGCGGTGTCGGCGTGGTCGAGTCCGCGCTCGGTGAGGCGCTCGGCAAGCTGTACGTCGCCGAGCACTTCCCGCCGGCCGCCAAGGCCCGGATGGTCGAGCTGGTCGCGAACCTGGTCGAGGCGTACCGGCAGCGGATCGACGCGCTCGACTGGATGGGACCGGACACCCGGCAGCGCGCGCTGGACAAGCTCGGCACGTTCGTGCCGAAGATCGCCTACCCGGACAAGTGGAAGGACTACAGCGCGCTCGAGACCGACCCGGCCGACCTGTTCGGCAACGTGCGCCGGTCGGTCGCGGTGGAGACCGCGCGCGAGCTGGCCAAGCTCGGCCAGCCGGTGGACCGGGCCGAGTGGAAGATGACGCCGCAGACGGTCAACGCGTACTACAACCCGCGGATGAACGAGATCGTCTTCCCGGCCGGCATCCTGCAGCCGCCGTTCTTCGACCTGGACGCCGACGACGCGATCAACTACGGCGCGATCGGCGCGGTGATCGGGCACGAGATCGGGCACGGCTTCGACGACCAGGGCTCGCGGTACGACGGCGACGGCAACATCAACGACTGGTGGACCGACGACGACCGGGCCGCCTTCGAGCAGCGCACCGACAAGCTGGTCGCGCAGTACGACGTACTCGAGCCGCTCGAGACGCCGGGGCAGCACGTGAACGGCAAGCTCACCCTGGGCGAGAACATCGGCGACCTGGGCGGACTGTCGATCGCGTACGTCGCCTATCAGCTCTCACTCGACGGCGCCGAGCCGCCGGTGATCGACGGGCTGACCGGCAGCCAGCGGTTCTTCCTGTCCTGGGCGACCGCGTGGTCCACCAAGACCCGCCCGGAAGAGGCGGCCCGACGGCTGGCGATCGACCCGCACTCGCCGCCGCAGTTCCGCTGCAACGCGGTGGTGAAGAACATCGACGAGTTCCACCAAACCTTCGCCACCACCACTTCCGACGGCATGTGGCTGTCCCCCGAGGACCGCGTCCGCATCTGGTGAGACATGCGAAAGGGGCGCACGATCTGTGCGCCCCTTCTGCAGGTGGGTGTTAGGAAGACATCCAGTTCTGGAGGGCTTCTACTTCGCGGGGCATGGCGTCGGAGAGGTTTTCGGCGCCGTCGTCGGTGATGAGGATGTCGTCCTCGATCCGGATGCCGATGCCGCGCAGGTCCTCCGGCACGGTCAGGTCGTCGGCCTGGAAGTACAGGCCCGGCTCGACCGTGAGGACGTACCCGGTCTGCAGGTCGCCCTTGCGGTACGTCTCCTCACGCGCCGCCGAGCAGTCGTGGACGTCGAGGCCGAGCATGTGGCTGACGCCGTGCAGGGTGTAGCGCTGGTAGAGCATGCTCTCCGGGTCGAGTGCCTCCTGGGCCGACACCGGCAGCAGCTCCATCGCGTCGAGGCCGTGCACGATGACCTCCATCGCGGCCTCGTGGCGCGGTCCGGAACGTCGACGCCCGGGCCGGAGCGCGTCGATGCCCGCGTTCTGCGCGTCGAGCACCAGTTGGTACAGGTCGCGCTGGCGCGGGGTGAACTCGCCGCTGACCGGCAGCGTGCGGGTGATGTCCGCGGTGTAGAGGCGGCGGTTCTCCACGCCCATGTCCAGCAGCATCAGGGTGCCGTCGACGACCGGGCCGTCGTTCTCGATCCAGTGCAGCGTGGTGGCGTGCGGTCCGGCCGCGGCGATCGAGGTGTACCCGACGTCGTTGCCTTCGGCCCGGGCCCGGCGCCAGAACGTGCCCTCGATCCAGCGTTCGCCGTACTCGCGGACCTTGTCCATCTCGGCGAGCACGTCGGAGAAGCCGCGGTGCGTGATCGCGACCGCGTTGCGCAGCTGCTCGATCTCGAACGGGTCCTTGACCAGCCGGAGCTCGGACAGTGTCGCGGCCAGCTCCCGGTCCCGCTCGGCCGTCGGTCTTCGCGCCGCTCAGCAGCGTGCCGATCGAGGAGTCCTCACCCCGCCGGACCCGGGTCGGTACGTCGCCCTTGAGCGCGTCCGCGAGCCGGTCGACGTGCCGGGTCTCGATACCGAACTCCTTGGCGGTCTCGGTCAGCGACGGACGCCGGCCGGCCCACAGCTCGCCGTACATCCGGTCGCGCCAGAACTCCTCGCCCTCGCTGCGGTCGGAGCGCGGGCGGAAGTACAGCACCGAGTCGTGGCCGCTGGTGCCGTTCGGCTCCAGCACCAGGACGGCGTCGGAGGTCTGGTCGCCGGCCAGCCAGACGTAGTCGGTGTGCGGGCGGAAGACGAAGTCGGTGTCGTTCGACCGGACCTTGTACGTCCCGGCCGGGATCACCAGCCGCTCGCCCGGGAACGCCTGGGACAGCGCGTCCCGCCGCTTCGCCGCCCACACGCCGACATCACTGAGCGTGACGTCCTGTCGCTCGGAGTCGGCCCAGCCGGAGTTCATGAACGCCGCGGAGCTTCGGGTTCGGCTCGTTGTCGTGCGACGCGGTCTTCGGCGCGGCGGCAGCGGCCTCGCCCGCAGTCTCGCCCGTAGTCTCAGCGGCGGTCTCGGCAGCGGGGGTCTGGACGGTCGTCTCGGCGGTGTCGACGGCGGGGGTCTCGACGGCGGTCTCGACGGTGGCGGTCTCGGCTGCGGTGGTCTCGGTCGTGTCGGTCATCGTCGACCAGTCCTCATCTCGGCGCGGGTATGCGGTTCAGCGGTGCAGTTCGTCGCCGCGGAGCGTGCCGCTGTCGGGCAGCGCCTCGGCGGGGTCCGAGCCGATGCGGGTGATCGCATTGTGCTCGTCCACGAAGACTACGCTCGGCTCGAACACCTTCGCCTCCGCGGTGTCGAACATCCCGTACGCGATCAGGATGACCAGGTCGCCCGGATGGATCAGGTGCGCGGCGGCCCCGTTGATCCCGACCACCCCGGACCCGCGCGGCCCTTCGATCAGGTACGTCGACAGCCGGTGGCCGTTGGTGATGTCGACGATGTCCACCTTCTCACCGGGCAACAGGTCGGCCGCGTCCATCAGGTCCGCGTCCAGCGTGCAGGACCCGACATAGTCCAGATCCGCCTGCGTCACCGTCGCCCGGTGCACCTTTGACTTCATCATCTCGCGCCACATGCGCGCCATGATCCAGCCCAGCCCGCACCCCGTCAGTAACCCCCATCACCCCAACCGGTTCAGCCCGGCCAACCGGGCCGGGCTCGGACGCGTGAACAGGAAGTGGGGGCCTGCGACAGGCTATTTCGTGTCGCAGACCCCTGTTTCCTGTTCAGGCCCCCGCACCGACGTTCAGCTGACCAGCTCCGGTTCGCGGCGGTCGGGCTCGGGGAGCCGGCGGCGGAGGGATTCGCCTTCGACGTCGACGTTGGGGAGGAGGCGGTCGAGCCAGCGCGGGAGGTACCAGGCGGACCGGCCGAGGAGGGCCATCACGGCGGGCACGAGGGTCATCCGGACCACGAAGGCGTCGATGGCGACCGCGAGGGCCAGGCCGAAGCCCATCTCCCGGATCAGCGTCTGGCTGGACAGGATGAAGCCGGAGAAGACGGCGATCATGATGATCGCGGCCGCGGTGACGACGCGGGCGCCGTGCGCGAACCCGTCGACGACGGCCGCGCGGGGTTCGGCGCCGTGGACGTGTTCCTCCCGCATCCGGGTGACCAGGAAGATCTGGTAGTCCATCGCGAGACCGAAGACCACGCCGACCAGGAAGATCGGCAGCATGCTGATCACCGGCCCGGTCTGTCCCTCGATCCCGAACGGCCCGGCCAGCCAGCCCCACTGGAACACCGCGACCACCGCGCCGAACGTCGCCGCGACCGTGAGCAGGAAGCCGAGGGTCGCCTTCAGCGGGACGAGCAGGGACCGGAACACCAGCATCAGCAACACGAAGGCAAGTCCGACGACCAGCGCCAGGTAGGGCAACAGCGCGTCGCTGAGCTTGTCCGAGAAGTCGATGCTGATCCCGGTCGCGCCCGTGACGGCCACCTCGGTGTTGTCGTTCTCCGGCAACCCGCGGATCGCCTGGACCAGATCGGACGTCTCTGTCGTACCCGGACCGCTGGCCGGGATGACCGTCAGCAACGCGGTGTCCCCGGCCGGGTTGAAGGTCGGCGGCGTCACCATCGTCACGTCCGGCAGCCCGCGTACGGCGGTCGCCGTGGCAGCGGCCGCAGCCTGCGGATCGGCGGATCCGCCGGCGTTGACGACCACCATCAGCGGTCCGTTGAACCCGGGCCCGAAGCCTTCGGAGAGCAGGTCGTAAGCCTTGCGCTGGGTGGAGGCGGGAGCCGCGGTGCTGTCGTCGGGCAGCCCGAGTTCGAGGTCGGTCGCCGGGATCGCCAACGTACCGAGGCCGATCACCGTCACCAGCAGCACGGCCACCGGTCGACGGGTGACGAAGCGTGCCCACCGGCGCCCGGCGGACATGCGACCGACCGCTTCGGGGTCGCCGCCCCGCAGGCCTGGGATCCGGCCGCCGAGGACCCGCCGGCCGGCGAAGCCCAGCAGCGCGGGCAGCAGCGAGAGCGCGATCGCGACGGCGAGTACGACGGTGAACGCTGCCGCCAACCCCATCTGGGTGAGGAACGGGATGTCGACGACGAAGAGCCCGGCCAGCGCGATCACCACGGTGAGCCCGGCGAACACCACCGCGGATCCAGCCGTGCCGACCGCGCGACCGACCGCCTCCTCGGGTTCCAGCCCGGTGCCCAGCTCGTGCCGGTACCGCGACATGATGAACAACGCGTAGTCGATCGACACCGCCAGCCCGATCATCAGCGCCAGGATCGGCGTCCCGGACCCGATGTCCATGAACCCGGTCGCGGCGGTGATCGCGGTGACGCCGATGCCGATCCCGATGATTGCCGACAGCAACGGCAGGCCCGCGGCGATCAACGATCCGAAGGTGATCAGCAGGACGACCGCGGCGACACCGATGCCGATCACCTCGGTCAGGCTCTGCTCGTCCTCGACCTGCATGGCGTCGCCGCCGTACTCGACCGTGAGGCCGGACGCGCGCGCCGGTTCGACCGCGGTGGCCACCGCTTCCTGCGCCTCAGGCGTCACCTCCTGGGCGCTGACGTCGTACGTCACCTGGGCGTATCCGGTGCGGCCGTCGGCCGAGATCGCCTTGGCGGTAAAGGGATCCAGGACTCTGGCCACCTGTGGCGCGCCGGTGATCCGGTCCAGGGTCTGGCTCACCTGCGCGGCGTTGGCCGGGTCCGTGAGCTTCTGGCCCTCGGGCGCCTGGAAGACGACCCGGGCCGTCCCCGCGTCGGCGCCGGCCTGCGGGAACCGCTCGTTGAGCAGGTCGGCCGCACGCTGCGATTCGGTCCCCGGGATCGAGAAGGCGTCGGACGTCGGGCCGGACAGAGTGGCCGCACCGGCGACACCCGTGGCGAGCAGACCAAGCCATACCAGCACCACCAGCCGGCGCCGGCGGAAAGCGAACCGGCCGAGCCGGTAGAGGAAGGTAGCCATGCCGCCGATCGTTCCGGCCGGCCGTTGTAGCCCGCGTCGGTCAGCCGTGGGCTTCTCGACGTACTGCGGACGCCGTACGACCTACTGCGTCTGCGGTACGTCGGCCGGCAGCGTCGTACCGGGACGGACCAGGCCGGTCTGGTAGGCGATCACGACCAGCTGGGCGCGGTCGCGGCAGTCGAGTTTCACCATCGCGCGGTTGACGTGGGTCTTCGCGGTCGAGGGCGACAGCACCAGGCGTACGGCGATCTCGTCGTTGGTCAGCCCGAGTGCGACCAGGCTGACGATCTCCCGCTCCCGGTCGGTGAGGACGTCGAGGGCGGACGGTCCGACGTCCTGGCCGATCCGCGGCTCGGCCAGGAAGCGGTTCATCAGCCCGCGGACCGCTTTCGGCGAGAGCAGCGCGTCGCCGCGGGCGACCACCCGGATCGCGTTGATCAGCTCGACCGGCTCGACACTCTTGCCGAGAAACCCGCTGGCCCCGGCCCGGATCGCCTCGAAGACGTACTCGTCCACCTCGAACGTGGTCAGGATCAGGACCTTCACCCCGGCCAGCGACTCGTCCGCGGTGACGCGGCGGGTCGCGGCGAGGCCGTCGACCTCCGGCATCCGGATGTCCATCAGGATCACGTCGGCCCGCTCGGTCCGGGCCAGTTCGACCGCCTCCCGGCCGTTCGACGCCTCAGCAACGACCTCCAAATCGGGTGCTGAGTTCACCAGCACCCGGAACCCGCTGCGGATCAGCGTCTGATCGTCGGCCAGCAGTACCCGGATCGTCACCTACGACTCCCGTCTCGAGAGGAAGAACAGCATGCACCCCGAAACCCCCACCAGGCTCCGGCCCGGTCCGCAAC
Organism: uncultured Actinomycetota bacterium; assembly: GCA_963748245.1. Taxonomy (GTDB): domain Bacteria; phylum Actinomycetota; class Actinomycetes; order Propionibacteriales; family Kribbellaceae; genus Kribbella. The sequence goes on from CAVVIA010000005.1 coordinate 371,817, forward strand.
TCCCCACCCACGGCCTCCACCCGCTCCCGCATGCCGGTGAGCCCGTGACCAGCTCCCTCACCTTTGCTGTTGCTGGGGTTGGCTGGAGCTGTGTTCGTGACGTCGATGGCGAGGGAGTCAGGCAAACGGTCCAGACGGATCTTCGCGGCGGCGCCGGGGGCGTGTTTGAGGACGTTGGTGAGGGACTCCTGCACGATGCGGTACGCCGTCAGTTCGATCACGTCGGGGAGTTGGCCGAGGGAGCCCGGCAGCTGCCAGTCGACCTTGACCCCAGCGGCCGCGAACGAGTCGACCAGCGCACCCACCTCGTGCAGTGACGGTGTAGGTGTGGTCGGCAACGAAGTACCCGAACGTCGCAACACACCGAGCAGAACGGTGAGCTCCTGCAGCACCGTCCGGCCGCCGTCCCGGACCAGACCGAGCGCACGCTCGGCCTCCTCCGGCTGGGTGCGCAGCACATGCGCGGCGACCCCGGACTGGACGTTCATCAGCGCGATGTGGTGGGCGATCACGTCGTGCAGTTCGTGGGCGATCCGCAACCGCTCCTCGATCACCCGCCGCTGCGCCTCCTCCTCGCGGGACTGCTCAGCGCGCATCGCCCGTTCCTCCAGCTCCTGCAGGTAGGCCCGCCGGTACCGGGTCGCTTCGCCGATCGCGGCGCCGAACAGCACTACCAGACCGTTCACCAGGTTCGCGAACAGCTCACCGTCGGTGTAGACCGCCGCCGCGACCACAGTGATCGCGACGACCGACACGATGGCCGATGCCCGGGTCCGCCGGTCCGTCTGCAGCACCACCATGTACGCCGAGCACGCCATGAACAGCCCGATCGGACTCTTCGCCTGCTGGGTGATGGTGAACGTGACCCCGATAGCTGTGGTCAGCCCGAGCACGACGACCGGGGCCCGCCGCCGGAACACCATCGCCACCGCGGCGGCGATGACCAGCGACGCACCCGACACGGTCAGCCCGACCTGTCCGTGCTGTCGCTGGTGGAGCACGATCAGGTTCAGTACGACAATGACAAGCGCTAGGCCGCAGTCCAGCAGTACCGGAGGTACCCGCAGGTCCCGGCACCATCGCGAGAACGCGCCCATGACCTCACAGTACGTGTCCGGACCAGAGGACCGCGTCGTCCTTCAGCCGTATCCGCGCAGTACTGCGAACGCAGTACGAGAGTCAGATTCCAGAGGCCTGAACGGCGAGCTCACGGAGAGCCGAGTAGCGCGGCCGCAGCTCGGCAACCCTGGAAAGCCTCCGCGTCGACCGGAGTCAGGTGCGCACCACCCGGCTCGGGCGACAACCCGAGGGCGACAGCCGCCGCGCCCCGGGCGCCGACCTCGGCCTCCGCGCACACCGTCGTCGGCCGGGCGAACGTCGCGGTGAGGCACCGCCGCCACCACGCGGACGCGTCGATCCCGCCACCGCCGAGGACCACCGCAAGCTCACGTCCGAACAGCGAATCCAGCATCCGCAACCCGCGGTCGATCTCCAGCGACGCCCCCTGCAGCGACGCCGCGAGCAGATCCTCGCCGCTGTCGTCGAAGGACAGCCCGAAGTACACCCCCGAGCTGCTCGGAACGGTCGCCGGCGGCCGGGTGCCCGCCTGGAACGGGATCGCGATCACCCGCGACGACCCGATCTCGACGTTCTTCGGCTCGTCGGACTCCAGTTGCAGTACGCCGGTCAGCCACGCATGCAGATTCCCCGCCGCCGAGAACGCCATCCCGGTCACCGCACGCTCGTCGTCGACCCGGTAGCGCCACAACTCCCAGGGCAACTCGGGTGCGTCAGCGATCGGATGCACCACCCGTACGGCGGCCGACGTCCCCACGGTCACCGCTGCCGTCGTGTCGTCGTACCCACCGGTCCCGACGTTCGACGCGGCGCCGTCGCCTGTCGGCGGATGCACCGGTACGCCGACCAGCCCCGGCCACCGGCGGACGAACTCCGCTGACAACGAACTGGTCCACCCGGACGGGACGATCTGTGGCAGCAGGTCTGCCTTGGCGCCGGCGATCTCCAGCGCCTCCTCGTCGTACACACCGCGAGCCAGGTCCAGGGTGCCGGTCCCGGATGCGATCGACACCGAGGTGACCCGCTCGCCGGTCAGCCGTTCGAGGACCAGGTCCGGCAGACCGGCGAACCCGGCCGGCGCCCCTTCGGACAGCAGCCACGGGATCCGTCGGGTCCAGTAGAGCCGGTGCAGCCAGGAGCCCGTGCGGGCATGGAACGCGTGCTCGTCGAACGACGACCCGAGGTCGAGCTCGACCGACCGGGTGTCCGCCCAGGTGATCACCGGCGTCAGCGCGGCGCCCTGGTTGTCGAGGGCAACGATCGAGTGCCACTGCGAGGAGAGCACGATCGCGCCGATGTCCTCCAGGTGCCCGTTCTGCTGCAGCTCGTCCAGGCAGCCGAGCAGGCCCTCGACGTACTCGTGCAGGTCCAGCGTGGCCGAGCCGCCGGTCGCGTAGGTCGGCGAGATCTTGTACCGCGCCAACGCCCCCGGGACCGGTGCCGCGTCGGCGTCGGAAAGGACCAGCGCGCGGGCGGACGACGTACCCAGATCAAGTGCGAGAATGCTGTGTCCTTGCTGCCCCGCCCCACCGCCCCGGTCGTCGTCAGTCCTCGTCATGCAGGGCCTTCAGGAAGCTCGCGGCCCAGACGTTCACGTCGTGCTGGGCGAGGTGCTTGCGCATCGCCTTCATCCGGCGGCCGAGCTGGCGGTCGTCGGTGTTCATCGCGTCGACGATGGTGTCCTTCATCCCGTTGATGTCGTGCGGGTTGACCAGGAACGCCTGCCGGAACTCGTCGGCAGCGCCGGCGAACTCGCTCAGCACCAGCGCGCCGGTGTCGTCGTACCGGCAGGCGACGTACTCCTTGGCGACCAGGTTCATGCCGTCGCGCAGCGGCGTCACCACGGCCACGTCGGCGGCGCGGAAGAGGGCGGCCATCTCGGTCCGCGAGTAGGAGGTGTGCAGGTAGTTGATGGCCGGCGTACCGATCCGGCCGTGCTCGCCGTTGATCCGGCCGACCAGCAGCTCGATCTCGTCCCGCAGCACGCGGTACTGCTCGACCCGCTCGCGCGACGGTGTCGCCACCTGGACGAAGACCGCGTCGTCGACCGAGACGCGCTTCTCGTCCAGCAGTTCGCCGAACGCGCGCATCCGCTGCCGGATGCCCTTGGTGTAGTCGAGCCGGTCCACGCCGAGCAGGATGTGGGCGGGGTTGCCGACCTCCCGGCGGATCTCCGCGGCGCGGACCTCGGTCTCCCGCTGGCGGGCCAGGTTCTCCAGCTCGCCGACGTCGATGGAGATCGGGAACGCCTTGGCCCGGACGATCCGGTCGTCGGGCAGGTGGATCCGGTCGCCGCGGGTGCGCAGGCCCATCCGGTTGCGGGCCAGGCGGGCGAAGTTCGAGGCGGCGCCGGGGCGCTGGAAACCGACCAGGTCCGCACCCATCAGCCCGTCCAGGATCTGCCGCCGCCACGGCATCTGCGCGAACAACTCGGTCGGCGGGAACGGGATGTGCAGGAAGAACCCGATCCGGACGTCGGGACGCAGCCGGCGCAGCATCGCCGGGACCAGTTGCAGCTGGTAGTCGTGCACCCAGACGTCGGCGTTCTCGTCGGCGGCCTCCGCGGCCGCCTCGGCGAACCGCCGGTTCACCGCGACGTACGACTCCCACCACTCCCGGTGGAACTCCGGCGGCACGATCACGTCGTGGTACAGCGGCCAGAGGGTCGCGTTCGAGAACCCCTCGTAGTACAGCTGGACGTCCTCGGCCGACAGCATCACCGGGACCAGGTGCATGCCGTCGTTGTCAAAGGGATCGACCTTCTCGTCGGCGCTGCCGGTCCAGCCGATCCAGGCACCGCGGTGACGCTGCATCACCGGTGCCAGCGCGGTCACGAGCCCGCCTGGGCTCCGCCGCCACGCAGTACTGCCGTCGGGCATCTCGATCCGGTCGACGGGAAGGCGATTGGCCACCACTACGAAGGAACTACGTCCGTTCGGCATCTGCTGTTATCCACCCAGGTCTTCGTCGTCACCGGGGTACCTGACCCCGATCTGTCTACGGGTCTCGTCGAGCAGTTCGAGGACCTCGACCGTCGCGGCATGCGGCAGCGACGGCACCTCGACCAGCCCGTCGCGCAACGCACGCATCACGTCCCCCGCCTCATAGTGGTACCCAAGCCCATGCGTCGGTACGTCGATCCGCTCCTGACCGGACGCCGTACTGCGCACGTAGTACTCAGGATGGTGGAAGCGGTGCGGAAGCAACAGGCTGCCGTCCGGGCCGCTCACCGCGGCCGTCCACGGGTTCTGCGAGCGCAGGCCGCAGGTCAGGGCGGCGACCGCGCCGGAGTCGTACCGCCAGGCCATCGCCACGTTCAGGTCGACGCCGTCCTCGTTGAGCGAGCCGACCGCCTTCACCTCGGCGGGCCGGCCGAGCGCCATGTAGGCGAACGTCATCGGGTAGATGCCGCCGTCCATCAGCGATCCGCCGCCCAGCGCGGGGTCGAGCAGACGGGCGGGCAGCGACGGCTTGTGGAAGGCGAAGTCCGCGACCACTTGCTGTGGTTCGCCGATCACACCCCCGGCCAGCTCGGCGAAGAAGGCCTGGATGACGGGGTTGGTCCGCATCCACATCGCCTCGGCGAACAGGGTCTTGTGCTCGGCCGCGACCGCGATCAGGTCCCGGGCCTGCGCGGCGGTCAGCGTGACCGGTTTCTCGCAGAGGACCGCGATCCCGGCCTGCAGCGCGGCCCGGGCGACCGCGTAGTGCTGTGGGTGAGGTGTACCGATGTAGATCACGTCGACCTGGCCCGAATCGAGCAGCCGGCGGTAGTCGTCGTACGCGTGCTCGATGCCGAACTCGGCGGCGAACCGGTCGGCGCTGTGCTGGGAACGGGACGCGACCGCGGTCACCACGGCGTCGTCGGGCAGGAGCTTCAGATCCCTGGTGAACGACGTGGAGATGTTGCCAGTAGCAACGATGCCCCACCTGACGCGATCTACACCCACTGTGTGAACTCCGGGGTCGGGAACGGTCCGTCTGCTGTGATTCTCGCCGTTTCGAAGGCGTGAGCCAAGCGAATGAGCGTGGCGTCACTCCGGCCGGTACCGCTGAACGTGATCCCGACCGGCAGTCCGGCGACCAGTCCGGACGGCACCGAGAGCAGCGGATAGCCCGCCAGCGCGGCATGTGAGGACGAACTCCCGAGCACGTGATCGCCGTTGACCAGGTCGATGGTCCAGGCCGGGGAGTACGACGGGGTGACCAGAGCGTCCAACTGGTTGTCCCGGAGCAGGTTGTCGATGCCGTCGCGGCCTGCCCGCAGCGCGGTGAGCCGGGAAGCCACGTAGATCGGGGAGTCGAGGCCCTCGGTGGCCGCGGCCCGCTCGAACAGCTCCTGACCGAACCACTCGAGCTCGACGTCCGCGTGCTCCTTGTTGAAAGCGATCAGATCGTCCAGCGTGCGCGGGCCGCCCGGAGCGCGAGTAGCCAGGTACGTCGCCAAGTCGACCTTCAGCTCATGCGCGAGCACCTGCAACTGGTCCTCGTCGCCACCAGGGCTCGGCAGCGACAGGTGGTCGACCAGCGTGGCTCCGCACGCGCTGAGGATGCCCAGGGCGTGCTCGGTGGCCTGATCGAGCCCGGGGGAGTACCCCCACAGCGGCCCCCGCGGTACGCCGATGCGCACGTTGCTGAGGTCCGCACCACGGCAGTGGTCCGTGTAGTCGGTGCTGCCACCGGTCAGCACGGTCAGCAGGGCTGCAGCCTGGGTGACCGTCCTGGTCATCGGTCCGGCGGTGTCCTGCGAGTGCGAGATCGGCACGATGCCCCGCTGCGGGATCAAGCCCACCGTGGGCTTCAGGCCGACGATGCCGTTCAGTGCGGCCGGGCAGACGATCGACCCGTTCGTCTCGGTCCCGATGGCGTAGTCCGCCAGGCCCGCGGCGACCGCTGCGCCCGATCCACTCGACGAGCCGCCGGCGGAGCGGTTGAGCGCGTACGGGTTGCGCGTCAGGCCGCCGTACGCGCTCCAGCCGGACGAGGACGCGGAGCCGCGGAAGTTGGCCCACTCACTCAGGTTGGTCTTGCCCAGGACGACGCAGCCGGCCTCGCGCAACCGCCGTACCAGCGGAGCGTCCTCGAGCGGTGGCGGCTGGTCGGACAGCGCCAGCGAGCCGGCTGTGGTCAGCAGGTCGGCGGTGTCGATGTTGTCCTTGACCAGGACCGGTACGCCGTGCAGCGGGCCACGGACCCGACCGTCGTCACGCTCGGTGTCGAGTCGGGCGGCATGGGTGAGAGCGGCGGGGTTGGGAGTGCAGATGGCGTTGACCAGCGGGTCCACCTCACGGCTCCTGGCCTGCAGCTCTTCCACCAGCGCCACGCTCGGGGATGAGTTGAGCTCACCCCCTCGATCCTGCCAGAGTTGACCGCGCCCGGGAGTCCGCCTGACGACACGCTCCGTGTCGCCTGACCGGTGAATGACATCGCTGTTGTTCAACCCGTACAGTGGAGCGCGGACGGACGATCACCGACCGCACAGGAGTCAGCAGCAGATGGACAGCGCCAACGCCAGCTCCTCCGGCCCCGCCGAAGCTGCGCCGCCGGCCCTCGCCGGACTCTCCGAGCGTGACGGTGCGATCCTCGCGTTCGAGCGGCACTGGTGGAAGTACGCCGGTGCCAAGGAGCAGGCGATCCGGGACCAGTTCCAGATGTCCGCGACCCGGTACTACCAGGTGCTGAACGCACTGATCGACCGGCCCGAGGCGCTTGCTCACGACCCGTTGCTGGTGAAACGGCTGCGCCGGCTGCGCGCCGCCCGGCAGCGGGCCCGCTCCGCACGCCGCTTGGGTATCGAGGTCTGAAGATGCCCCGCCCGAAGGACGACAGGGGCCAGGTCCTCTCGTCCCTCGTCGCCGTGTTCGCCGTCGTCGCGATCGTCGCCGGCCTGCTGGTGCTGTTCGGCACCCGCGGTGACGACAGCACCGCCGACGACGGGGCCGGTACGAGTTCGCCCGAACCGGCGTCGAAGCCGACCGGTGGGCCGTCGACGGTCGGCGCCAGCGTGCCCAGGCCGACCGCCGCAAGCCCCACGCCCACTCCCACACCCACGCCGACTCCTACCGCTCAGCCGACGAGCGAGCCGACGACAGAACCGACGACCGTGCCTCCGGCCACTCAGCAGCCGGCGACGCAGCCGACCACGATTCCGGTGGCCCAGCGTCCTGCGGTCGAGGTCTACAACAACACTGCGCGCAAGGGCCTGGCCGACTCGGTCGCGGGCCGCGCGCGGCAGGCCGGCTGGACCGTGGCCGGCGCCGACAACTGGCGCGGCAAGGTCGCAGGCAGCACCGTGTACTACCCGCCGGGCATGCTCGCAGCCGCCAACCAGCTCGCCCGGGACCTCGGCATCGGCCGGACCAAGGGCGCGCTGGACAACATGAAGAAGGACCGCCTCACCGTGATCCTCACCTCGGACTACACCGGATGAGCACACCGACCATCCAGACCGAAGCCGGTCGCGATGGCTGGGAGGCGATCGTCGCCGACCCGGCCACCGCGGTGATCTCATCGGACTTCGACGGCGTCCTGTCGCCACTGGTCGAGGACCCGGCCCGGGCCCGGCCGGTGGAGGGCGCTCTCGACGCGCTGGCCCGGCTGGCCGGCTCGGTGAACCAGGTCGCGATCGTCACCGGTCGACCGGCCCTGGTCGCCACCGAGCTCACCGGTGTCACCGGCCACGCTGGCCTCGGGCGCCTCGTCGTACTGGGGCACTACGGGCTGGAGCGGTGGGAAGCCGCGACCGGGAAGGTGACGAGCGACCCGGTTCCGGCCGGGGTCGCGGAAGCGCGGTCCAGGCTGCCCGGATTGCTGCAGCAGTTCGGGGTCCCGGATGCGTTCGTGGAGGACAAGGAGAGCTCGCTGGCGGTTCACACCCGTCGGCTGGCCGATCCGGCCGGTGCGCTCGAGACGCTGCGTACGCCGCTGACAGAGTTGGCCGAGTCGACCGAGCTGCGGCTGGAGCCGGGCAACCTGGTGCTGGAGCTCCGGCCGCCGGGTATCGACAAGGGCGTGGCTATCCGCCGCCTGCTCGAGTCCACGGGTGCGCAGTCGATCTTGTACGCCGGTGACGACCTCGGCGACCTGGCGGCGTACCGGGCGATCGAGGAGCAGCGGAAGGCGGGTCTGCGCGCCGTACTGCTGGCCACTCGCTCGTCGAACGCGACCGAGCTGATCGAGGCCGCGGACATCGTGGTGGACGACCCGACCGGTGTCGTGACCGTGCTCACTGCTCTTTCTGACGCGATCGCCGCACGCTGAACGTCTGCGCCAGCGTCTGACTGAACGGCTGGATCGGCCGCTCGACGTACCCGCCGTCCTTGAGGTTCGCGAGCCGCTCGAACGGGTTCCGCGACGCCGGGTCCCCGGTCAGCAACCACGAGACGACGACGCCGACGACGTAGAAGGGCCACATCAGCAGCCCGATCAGGAAGAAGTACTGCCACGAGTGCCGCTCCTCGTGCCGCACCAGCGCCGCGTCGTCGAAGTACACCCGCTCATGCTTGCTGAGCACCACGTTCCCGACCGTGAACGCCCCCGCGACCGGGAACTTGATCTTGTACCCGTTGGCAAAGATCAACCCCCGCGGCCCCCAACTGAACCGAGCCCGCCCCACCACCCCGACCAACAGCCCCACCAGCGTCGACAGATTCAGAAAGTTCCCCACAACCTTCACCCACAGCCACCCACCCATGCCTCAGTATGCGGTTCTGTCCGTGGGGTGGGTAAGACTTGGGGGGTGAGTTCGGTGGTGCGGGTTTGGCGGGCTGGGCGGGTGGTGGATCCGCATTCGGTGATCGGGGGGTTGCGGAAGGGGCCTGGGGATCCGGCGTATGTGTTCGATCCGGTGCGGCGGAGTGTGTGGCGGGCTACGCGGACGCCGGACGGGCCGGTGCTGCTGCGGCTGACGCCGTACGCCTCGAACGGGGAAGTCGAGGCCGAGGCGTGGGGTCCGGGCGCTGGGTGGGCGCTGGACGGGGTGCCGGAGTTGCTGGGCGAGGCGGACAGCTGGGACGGGTTCGAGCCGCTGCCTGAGCACCGGGTGCTGGTGGATGCGGCGCGACGGTTCCCGCACGTCCGGGTGCCGCGGACGCGGGCTGTGTTCGAGGCGATGGCCGCTGCGGGGATCGAGCAGGTTGTCACCGGCAAGGAAGCGTTCCGGGCGTGGCGAGTGATCCTCCGCGAGTACGGCGAACCGGCGCCAGGACCGCGGCCGCCGGACGGGCGCGCCATGATGGTCCCGCCATCGCCGGAGGAGTGGCGGTTGATCCCCTCGTGGCAGTGGTTGCGGGCCGGGGTGGAAGGCCGCCGGTCGAGAGTCGTCATCACGGCGGCGACCCGGGCCAAGGCGTTGGAACGGACGCTGGAGCTGACCGACTCGGCGGAGATCGAGCGGCGGCTGCGGTCACTGCCCGGTGTCGGCGTGTGGACGGCGGCCGAGGTGCGGCAACGGGCGCATGGTGACGCGGATGCGTTCTCGTTCGCGGACTATCACGTGTCCCGCGACGTCTCGTACGCCCTGATCGGTGAGGAACTCGACGACGACGGCTGCGCCGAACTCATCGAGCCCTACCGCGGCCATCGCTTCCGGGTCCAGCGCCTCCTGGAGCTGACCGGCATCGGCCACCCGCGCTACGGCCCCCGCAAGTCCCTGCCCACCCACACGCCCGGAGCCACCCACCGTCTCAGGTAGCCCGGATCTGGGAACCTGGGTCCCATCATGACCGTATTGATGCCACGCCTCCGGCGCGGCGGGTCCTGGGGCTTTGACTCCCGGCCTTCCCTCGTCACTCCAGTCGCTGCGCTCCCTCCGCTCCTCAGTCCAGGCCGGGAGGCCCCATGACCATCAACGGGGACGGCCTCTACCTGGTCGCGGGGCTGGCCCTGCTGCTGGGTGCTGTCCTGCCGCGCCTGCTCCGCCGGTACGCCGTCTCCGCGCCGATCGCCTTCGTCGGCGCCGGCCTGTTGCTCGGCCTGGCCGTGGATCGCACCCACCTCAGCCCGATCGCCGAGCCCGAGCTGACCAAGCACTTCGCCGAACTGACGATCCTGGTTGCCCTGATGGGCGTCGGCCTGGCGATCGACCGGCCGATCGGGTGGCGCCGCTGGAGCGTGACCTGGCGGCTGCTGCTGGTTGCCATGCCGGCCTGCATCGCCGCCGTCGCCGGCGCCGGGTGGTTGCTCGGGCTCGCGCCCGCGACCGCCCTGCTGCTCGGTGCCGTCCTCGCTCCGACCGATCCGGTGCTGGCCTCGGACGTCCAGGTGCAGGGGCCGACGACCGGTGCGGGCGCCGAGCCGGAGGAAGACGACGAGGTCCGCTTCGCGCTCACCTCGGAGGCGGGGCTCAACGACGGCCTGGCCTTTCCCTTCGTGTACGCCGCTGTGTTCGCGGCGACCAAGGGTGCGGTGGGTGACTGGGCGCTGGAGTGGTTCGCCTGGGACCTGATCGGCCGGACCGTGATCGGAGTCGCTGTCGGCGCCGGCGTGGGCTGGCTGCTCGGCAGGATGGCCTTCTCCGCACCCTCGCGTACCTTCCGGCTGGCCGACTCGCGCGAACCCGTGCTGGCCCTCGCGATGACGCTGGGTGTCTACGGTCTCGCCCAGGTGCTGCACGGCTACGGCTTCGTCGCGGTGTTCGTCGGAGCGCTGACGCTGCGGGCGGCCGAACGAGATCACGACTTCCATGAGGATCTGCACGGGTTCATCGAGCAGCTCGAACACATCCTCACCTGGGGGATCCTGCTGCTGCTCGGGGCGGCGATCACGGCCGGGCTGCTCGCGCCGCTGACTCTGGCCGGCGCGGCGCTCGGGCTGTTGCTGGTGCTGGTGATCCGTCCGTTGACCGCCTGGGTGGCCTTGGCCCGGACACCGCTGCGGCGATCCGAGCGCTGGGTGACGGCGGCGTTCGGGATCAGGGGTGTCGGGTCGGTGTTCTACCTGGCGTACGCCGGTGCGGACTTCGCGACCGACCTGCCGTGGTTATGGGCGACTGTCGGCTTCACCGTCGTGCTGAGCGTGGTTGTTCACGGCGTTGCGGCGACGCCTTTGATGCGGATGCTCGACGTCCGCCGCGACCGGCCTTCGTGAGCGCCTCGGCCGGCGGCTCGACGCCGTGACGGACCGCCGCGGCGGCGTGGATCCCGCTGCGAAGTCCTTCAATCCCTGGAACATGACTCCATCGTCCGCCGGGTGCGCTGAGCGCAGAAGTGGCGCGTACGACGACTATCGCTAAGATAGTGACACATGAGTCAGCGCAGCGTTTCAGTCCTCGGGTACGACGGGATGACGGCCTTCGAGACCGGCATCGTGATCGAGGTGTTCGGGCTGGCCTGGCCGGATATCGACCAGCCCTGGTACGAACTGAAGGTCTGCACCGAGACGCCAGAGCCGATCCGCGTGATCGGTGGCGCCACGATGACCAGCCCGTACGGCCTGGAGGAGTTCGCCGCGGCGGACACCGTCGTCGTCCCGAGCGTCAAGGACCCGTGTGACGAGACCTCACCCGAGTTGATCGCGGCCCTGCGGACGGCGCACAGTCGCGGCGCCCGGATCGTCTCGATCTGCTCAGGAGCGTTCGCGCTCGCCGCGGCCGGCTTGCTCGACGGTCGCCGGGCCACCACCCATTGGCGGTACGCCGACCTCCTCCGCGAGCGCTACCCCAAGATCGTCGTGGATCCGGAGCCGCTCTACACCGACGAAGGCGACGTACTCACCAGTGCGGGGTGTGCCGCCGGTCTCGACCTCGCCATGCACCTGGTCCGCAAGGACTACGGCGCGGCCGTGGCGAACGCGGTCGCCCGCCGACTGGTGATCCAGCCGTATCGGTCCGGCGGCCAGGCGCAGTACATCGAATCCCCGGTGCCGCCCGACCCCGATGACGCCTCCGTCGCCCGGAGCCTCGGCTGGGCGCTCGAACATCTCGCCGAGCCGATCGGCGTACCCGATCTGGCCAAGCAGGCCGGGCTGTCGCCGCGGACGTACCTGCGTCACTTCGTGAAGGCGACCGGTACGACGCCGGGCAAGTGGCTGATCGCCCAGCGGATCCAGGCGGCGCTGATGATGCTGGAGACCGGGGACGCGCCGGTGGAGGAGATCGCGCTGGCCGCCGGGTTCGCGACCCCGGTCACGCTCCGGCACCACTTCGCCAAGCAGTTGCACACGTCGCCCTCGGCGTACCGCCGGACCTTCCGGGCGCGGCAGCAGGCCTGAGATCCGCTGTCTCGGATAGTGGGAACCGAAGACACAATATGGACCCGATTGGGTAACCTCGGGGGAGCTCATCCAGAGGGACTGAGGGAAACGGCCCGTTGAAGTCCCGGCAACCCTCCCCGTTGAGATCCCGTCCGGGACCCTCGCGGCGGAACGGTGCCAAATCCGTCCCGCGCCGAGATCCGGTGTCCGGGGAAGATGAGGAGGGAACCTCCATGAGCCTGACCGCCGACTCGACCGCCCACACCATCCGTGAAGGTGCCTTCGGCAACGGTACGCACCTGAGCTGTCGCGCCTGTGGGGCGAAGTCGCCACTCGGTCCGTTCTACGCCTGTATGGAGTGCTTCGGTCCGCTCGAGGTCGGGTACGACTACCCGGCCATCACGCGCGAACAGATCGAGGCCGGCCCCAAGAACATCTGGCGCTACCAGCCGCTGCTGCCCGTCCCCGTCGACGTGGCCAGCTTCCCGAACACCGAACCCGGCTACACCCGGCTGATCGACGCCGGCAACCTGGCCCGCGAGCTGGGCCTCAGGAAGCTCTGGGTGAAGGACGACTCCGGCAACCCGACCCACTCCTTCAAGGACCGTGTCGTCGCCTCCGCCCTGAGCGCCACCCGCGAGCTCGGCATGAAGGTCTTCGCCTGCCCCTCCACCGGCAACCTGGCCAACGCCGTGGCCGCTGCCGCCGCCCGGGCCGGCATCCGCTCGGTCGTGTTCATCCCGCACGACCTCGAGCGCCCGAAGGTGATCACCACCGCCGTGTACGGCGGCACGCTGGTCGCCGTCGAGGGCAACTACGACGACGTGAACAAGCTGGCCTCCGAGATCGCCGGTGAGGAGGAGGGCTGGGCGTTCGTCAACGTCAACGTCCGGCCGTACTACTCCGAGGGCTCCAAGACGCTCGCCTTCGAGATCGCCGAGCAGCTCGGCTGGCGGCTGCCGCAGCAGATCGTCATCCCGGTCGCCTCCGGTTCGCAGCTGACCAAGATCGACAAGGGCTTCACCGAACTCGGCAAGCTCGGCCTGGTCGACGCGACCGACTACAAGGTGTACGGCGCCCAGGCCACCGGCTGCTCGCCCGTCGCGCAGGCCTTCCGGGACGGGTACGACGTGGTGAAGCCGGTGAAGCCGGACACCATCGCGAAGTCGCTGGCGATCGGTAACCCTGCGGACGGACCGTACGTCCTGGACGTGGCCCGTCGTACCGGCGGGGTGATCGAGGACGTCACCGACGAGGAAGTGGTCGAGGGCATCCAGTTGCTGGCCCGGACCGAGGGCATCTTCACCGAGACCGCGGGCGGGGTGACGGTCGCGACGCTGAAGAAGCTGATCGAGACCGGTCAGCTCGACCCCGAGGCCGAGACGGTGATCATCAACTCCGGCGACGGGCTGAAGACGCTCGACGCCGTGGCCGACCGGGTCGGCCCCAAGGTGACCATCCCCGCGTCGTACGACGCCTTCGTGAAGGCAGGCCTGCAGTGAGCGTGAGTGTCCGGGTCCCGACCATCCTGCGGCCCTACACCAAGGGCGAGTCCGCGGTCAGCGCCGAGGGCTCGACACTGAGCGAGGTGCTGGAGTCGCTCGACAACTCCTACCCCGGCATCAAGTCCCGGGTCCTGGACGAGTCCGGCGAACTGCGCCGCTTCGTCAACGTGTACGTCGACAACGACGACGTACGCTTCGCCGAAGGCCTGCAGACGTCGATCAAGGACGGCGGCGAGGTCTCCATCATCCCGGCGGTCGCCGGCGGCTGACCTTTCCGGTCGTAGATCGTCCGGAACAGGCGTTAGCGTCGCTGCATGGCGACGAAGTGGACTATCGGCGGAGATGCGGCCGATCCGCAGCGGCTCGCGGAGTTCTGGGCGGCCGCGCTCGGCTACATCCTGGAGCCCGGGTACGACGACCCGGACGGAGCCTCGATCGTCGATCCCGATGACGTGGGACCGGCGATCGGGTTCCTCCGGGTGCCGGAACCCAAGACGGCGAAGAACCGGCTGCACCTCGACATCCGGGTGGCCGGCCCCGGTGAGCGGTCGGCCGCCTCCGCGGAACGGATGCGCTCGAAGGCGGCCGCGTTGGTGGACCTCGGGGCGACACAGGTTCGCGAGGACTTCTACGGTCCGGAACTCGGTCACATCGTGATGCTCGACCCGGAAGGCAACGAGTTCTGCGTCGGCTGACTACGATGCCGGAATGCGCGCTGTCGTCATCTCGCAGTACGGCGTTCCGCCCGTCGTCCAGGAGGTCCCGCAACCCGAACCGGCGGACGGCGCAGTCGTCCTGAAGGTCGAGGCGACCGGGCTCTGCCGCAGCGACTGGCACGGCTGGATGGGACACGACCCGGACATCGTCCTGCCCCACGTCCCCGGGCACGAACTGGCCGGCACGATCGCCGCCATCGGCGCCGGAGTCGACGGGTGGCAGGTCGGCGATCGGGTGACGACACCCTTCATCTGTGCGTGCGGGTCGTGCGAACAATGCCGCGAGGGCAACCAGCAGGTCTGCCCGCGTCAGGAGCAGCCTGGCTTCACCTACTGGGGTTCCTTCGCCGAGTACGTCGCTGTGCCGTACGCGTCAGTGAACTTGGTCCGGCTCCCGGACGACCTCTCCTTCGACACCGCGGCCGGTCTCGGCTGCCGCTTCGCAACCTCGTTCCGCGCCGTGCGACAGGTCGGCCGCGTCGCCGCGGACGAGAACGTCGTGGTCTTCGGGTGCGGCGGCGTCGGCCTCTCGGCGGTGATGATCGCGGCCGCGGCCGGCGCACGCGTCATCGCGGTCGACACGAACCCCGACGCGCTGAAGCTGGCCCGCGACTACGGCGCCGCCGACACCCTGCCGGCGTCGCCGGACACCGTCCGCGAAATCCGCGACCTGACCCGCGGCGGCGCGCACGTCACGATGGACGCCCTCGGCTCCAACGAAATCGTCCAGCAGTCGCTACTCGCCCTCCGCCCCCGAGGCCGCCACCTCCAGGTAGGCCTGCTCCCGGCAGGCGTCCAACTCGACGTCAGCCGCCTGATCGGCCAAGAACTGCAATGGCTGGGCAGCCACGGCATGCCCGCCCACGCCTACCCCGAGATGCTCACCCTAGTTGCCAAAGGCAACCTAAAGCCCGCCGACCTGATCACCCGAACGATCACCCTGGCCGAAACCCCCACCGCCCTGGCCGACCTCTCCAACAGCACCCCCGCCGGTATCACCATCATCCGCCCACCGGTCTAGCCTAGGCGCCGACCACGCCCGCCGCCGAAGGACACCGCCTTCGGCGGCGGCTGTTGTTTGGCCCGCGGAGCCGAAACCGGTTCAAGTGATCGGCGGACCAGGGCCTGGACACCCGGCAAACCCGCAACGGCGGACAGGACGAGTCGCCGAGTCGTGGATTTCGGTCGGCGAACCTGCGTCTGCACGACAAGGATCCACGACTGAAGGACGCCTCCGGCCAGATCGACCCGGGACATTGCAGGACCTCATGGCGACCGGCGTCCGCGTTGGCGAGGCGCTCGGCGTGTACGCCGGGGCTGTGACTCCGGAGTCGGGCGACGAGCACGTCCTGATCCATAGCAGGGGGCCGGGGATACGGGCGGCAGCCCGCAGAGAGGGTTGGGCGGGTGGGAGCGCACGTAGCCGGCGCGACGCGGGAGCGACTGCGTAGCACGCGTGGGACAGGTCCAGTTCTTCTACAACCGGATCAGGTACACCGTTGGGGGGCGGCCCGTCCGGCCGTGTTGTTGGCTGCCTATGGGGGCGGCGAGGCCGGCGCGTTCTAGGCGCTTCAGGACTCGGCGGGCGGTGCGGAGTTGGACGGCTAGGTGGTCGGCGACGTCTTGGGTGGTGAGGCCGTCGGGGAGGGTGGCGACCAGTTCGCGCATGCGGGCGAGGGTTTGGGTGTTCAGGCCGACCCGCCGGGCCAGCAAGGGAAGGCTTTCCGGGCCGCGGGCGGTGGCGGGTTGGTCGCCGGTGGGTTCGATCACGATCTCGACGTCGTCGGACATCGAGACCACGCCGGCGACCGTGCCGATCGAGGCTGCTCGGCTGACTGCGCGGCGGGCGAGGGCTTCGGCTTCGGCCGCCGTACGTCCGACGCCGAAGCCGACGTACGCCGTGCTGTGCCTGGATGCGAGGTGGTCGAGCAGGGGCATCCGGGTGAACTGTTCGGTTGCCTGCTCGAGGACGCCGCGGGTGGTGACGACCAGGTGCCGGCCGTCGGGGAGGGCGGCCAGGCTGGCGCCGAGGGTGATCAGGTCGGCGGCCAGGGCGTCGTCGGGCTCGGGGAGGTCGATCACGCCGAGGGCGACCTGGGCGTCGCCGACGTGCTGGCCGGTGGTGGTGAGGACGAGGGCCTGGAGGGTGGAGCGGATCGAGTACCGCGACGGTGCGAGCCGGACCGACGGCATCTCGTTCTCGAGCAGGTGGAAGGCGGAGCCGAGGCAGCTGATCGCGACCTTGGTGTCGTGCTTCTCGCGGGCGGTGCGGTGGAACGCGACGATGTCGTCGGAGGTCAGGCCGGGCCGGTACGGGAGAACGTGGATCTGGTCGGTCGGCATCTTCGCCTCGATCAGCGTCTCCAGCACCTCACTGCGCCGCAGGGTGTCGATCGAGAACTGGGTGACGTTGTGGCCGAGCCGTAGCAGTTCGACCAGTGCGCGCAGCAGGGTGGCGCCGTCGTACGAGACGTACATCGCCGGGCGGTCGATCACGCCGGCCTCGGTGGCGATCGTGTACGGGACGACGCCGGTGAACAGGATCGCGTCCACCTTCTCGTGGGACTGCTCGACCACCTCGACCGCTTCGGTCTCGTGGTGGTAGGGCAGCGGGAGGAGGGTCGCGCCGCTCGGCGGACCGACCGCGATCACCCGCTGGACCAGGTCCTCCGGGCCGATGACACCGACCGTGAGGGCCATCAGGCCACCGCTGGATTGATCTGCACGGCACTCCTCCGAAGACTTCTGGTCGGGCCCTTAAGTCGCAGGATAGTGGCTGAGCTCCTCGAGACAGCGAATGACGAGCTCTCGCTCCTGAGCAGGAAGGTCCGGGCCGTAAGGGTCGTGGGCCGCGTCCTCGGGGATCAGGCCCTCCCACACGGCGGCCCAGAGCATCCGCTGCACGTACCCCTCGATCGGCGCGTAGAAGGTCGCCGCAGCGAAGCGGTCCAGCCGGTCGGAGGCAGTCAGGAAGCCGCTGTGGTCGCCTGACGTCCAAGTCCGCAGTACGGCGGCCGACAGCTCGACCTGAGCCGCAGCGATGCCCACCAGCGCGGTGTCAGCGCCCCACATGAACGACGGCCCGAACATCCGGTCCTCACCGGTGATCAGCAGCTTGCCCGTACCGCGGCCGGCCCAGATGGCGTCCTGACAACCGATAGCGCGGTCCAGCGTGGCCGTCTTCACTCCGAGCATCGCGTCCAGGCTCAGCAGGTCGCGGATGAGCTCTGGCGGGTACGGGTACCCGCCGGCCTCGCCGTGCAGGTAGAAGCCGACCAGCGGCAGCCCACTCTCGGCCGCGACCCGCTCATGCAGTGCAACAGCCTGTGCATGGCCGTCTGGCAGCCCTCCAAGCGCCGCGAGCGGGTAGACCATCACTGCGTCTGCCCCACCCGCTGCAGCCTGCTGAGCCATCGCCACAGTGGCGTCTGCGGCCTCCTGCAGGGTCTGTGCGGTCGCAGCGCGAGGTACGCCGACTCCAGCGACGATCGGGACGTCAGTCGCCTGCCGCCAGGTCTCCAGCACCTTGGAGCGGTCTCCGGGGGAGAGGTAGAGCCCGCGCCCGGTGTGAGCCCAGACAGCGACCCCACCGATGGGCCCTGCCGCGATCCGGCCGGCGTACGCGGACAGAGCGTCGTACGCGATGACACCGTCGGTGTCCATCGGGGTGACGACGGCGGGGAGGAGAGTGCCGCGGAGTTGCTCGACGAGTGGGTGCCCGGAATCAGACCCGGAATCAGACATGGAACCTCTCAGACGTCGTGGCCGAGGCCTGGGCTCGTTGGTACGTCGATCCAGCCGTCGCAGTCGGCGAACACGGTCGGAGCCAGTGGGTCCTCGTGCACCATCAGCGGCCCGACCAGGTCGGCTGCCACGGTCGCACCGGGTACGGCGGCGGCCAGGTGCACCGCGGCCAGTGTGGCCACGCCCAGCTCGGGCATCGAGCCTACCTTCACCGCCAGGCCCGCGGCCTCGGCTACGTTGGCGATCTGCAGGGCTCTGTGCAGCCCACCGACCTTGAGGATCTTGATGTTGAGTACGTCGGCCGCACCGCGCCGGGCGATCTCCAGAGCGTCCTGCAGCGAGTGCATGCTCTCGTCGACCATCAGGCGGAAGTCGAGCCGCTCACGCAATCGGACCAGGCCGGCCAGGTCCCAGCGCGGCAGCGGCTGCTCCAGCAGGGTCAGACCGGCCTCACCCATCTTGGCCAGGTACGGGAGTGCTGTGGCTGCGTCGTACCCCTCGTTGGCGTCCAGACAGAGCTCTGCGTCGGCCGGGATGGCCGCACGGACCGCTCGAATCAGCTCAAGGTCCTTGGCCGGGTCGTGGCCGCCCTTGACCTTCAGGTGCCCGAAGCCCTTGTCGGCGTACTCGGCCGCCTCGGCCGCCATCTCGTCCAGGCTGCCGAGTCCGACCACCCAGGTGGTCTGCACCCGTCTCCTCACGCTGCCGCCGAGCAGGACGTGCACGGGCCAGCCGCTCAGCCGCCCGGCCAGGTCGTACAGGGCGATGTCCAGGCCGGACTTGGCCACGTGCTGCCCGCGGAGTACGGCGTCCATCACCAGGTGGGCGCCGGCCCGGTCGAGCGGGTCGTGGCCGATCAGCGCCGGGGCGAGATGCTCCTCGATGGCGGCCGTGACACCGGCCAGCGTCTCCCCGGTGTACGCGGTCATCGGCGAGGTCTCACCGATGCCGATCGCGCCGTCGGCGGTGTGCACCTCGACGACGAGGCTGATCAGCTCGGTGCTGATCCCGCTGCTGATCTGGAACGGGCGCCGGTACGGCGCACTGACCACGCGGGTCTTGATCGCGCTGATCGGTCCTGAGCCGGTTTCGGCCGGTAATCCGACCGGATGCGGTACGACACTCAAATCCGGCTCCTCAGGGTCGCAATCTGGTGAGAAAGGACTTACGGTCAAGACCGTAAATACCGCGAGCGCTCTCTGTCAACGGAAGGTGGCACCCTGATGCGGCTGGGTCTGTATCTGAACCTCTACGGCACGCCGGACGAGCGGCCGCGGCTGGAGGACGCCGTCGAGCAGGCGCGACTGGCCGAGCAGGCCGGGTTCGAGTGGATCGTGCTCGGCGAGCGGCACCTGCACCGGCCCGGCTACCACGAGATCCTGACCTCGCTGACCTATCTGGCCGCCAAGACCGACCGCATCGGTCTGGCCACTTCGGGCATCGTGGCGCCGCTCTACGACCCCGTCGTACTGGCCGAGACGCTCGCGCACATCGACGTACTGTCGGGCGGCCGGCTCACTGCCGGATTCGTGCTCGGCTACCGGCCGGAGGAGTTCGCGCTGTACGGCGTGACCCAGGCCGAGCGGGTCGCGCGGTTCGAGGAGTGCCTGACCATCCTCACCCGGCTGTGGACCGAGGACGAGGTGACGTACGACGGCAAGTTCACCAGCATCAGCGAGGCGTTCCTGTCGCCGCGACCGGTGCAGAATCCGCGGCCGCGCCTGTGGAACGGCGGCCGTGTCTCCGCCGTACTGGAACGGACGGCCAGGATGTGCGACGGGTGGACGACCTCGTTCAACGAACTGGACACCGACCTCCCGGAGAAGATCGCCGAGTACCTGTCATACCCGGGTGGTGAGGGGACGTTGGGACGCGACGTGATCCTCTGCAGGGAGGGCTTCGCAGCCCCGACGTCGCAGGAGGCGCGGCAGGCGCTGGAAGAGCCGCTGCGCGACCTGTACGACGCCTATACGGGCTGGAAGCGCACCTCGGCGGACGCGAGCCGCTACACCCAGGGCTGGGACGACATCGCCGCCCGTAGCGTCATCGGCTCACCGGCTGAATGCGCCGAACGGCTGGCCCACTACGAGGAGATGGGTGCCGACGGCATCATCCTCCGCATCCAGCCTCCCGGTCTGCCGCAGGCCGACGTACTCCGCTCGATCGAAGCCTTCGGCAAGCTCGTCAACTGACCGGCACTAGGACGGTGTCACTGGTTGCGGCGGCTCAGACCGGTCTGCACGGCGGTGAACAGGATTTTGACGCCCAGACCCACGATCACCAGGTCACCCAGCATCTGGATCGTGGCGACCACGCGGGCAGCCGTGGACACGGGGGTGATGTCGCCGAACCCGACCGTGGCGAAGATCGTCACGGTGAAGTAGACCGCGTCGAATCTCGTCATCGGTTCGGAGTAGCTCCCGGCCTGGGCCTGTTCCATCAGGAAGTAGGTCGCGGAGAAGACAACGATGAACAACGGCACGGAGGTCGCCATCGAGCCGATCGCCCTGATCCGCGGGTACGGCGATTGGGTGATCTCGCGGATCTGCCACGCCAGCACCAGGGCCACCAGGAGCAGTCCGGCACCCAGGTACACAGCCGTGGCGCCGTCGAGACGACGCAACGGCAGGAGGAAGTAGCCGACCACGATGATCAGCGAGACCAGCATCGAGCGCAGCAGTGAGGTCCACGCGAGCCGGCGCCGCTTGCTCGCGGAGAGTTGCTGGTACTTGCTCTCGGCGTCGGAGGCCAACGCGACTCCTAGGCTCTGCCGTCCGCCTTCTGGCGTCCGGACGGGCTCAGTAGAGCGCGGCGTGCGTCGTCCGGCATCGCCCTCGCCGGAGGAGATCGCCGGTCCTGGTCGTCCAGAGCGGCCAGGCTCATCCACGGAGGGTGATGTCTGCGCGTGCGCTGCGCTGTTTTGCTGGCCGGTACGTCTCGAGTGGTTAACCGGGCATGACCGAAGGGTTTCGGCGGCATGAACGTAAGTGGTACGGCTGCGGACAGGATGAGAGCGGTGCCTGGGCCGGTTGGTGCCACCGGTGACCTGACGTCACCGAGCGGCCATCTGACCCCGGGCGAGCGGGCTCGCCGGGGACTCGCGGCGCGCGCGATCCTGCCGCCCCGCGCACAAGCGGAACTGGTGCTGTCGCCGCGACGGCCGGACCCGGTCTCCCTGATCGAGGCGCAGGCACTGGACCGCCTTCCCGAGCTGGTGCCGGTGCGGCACGGCCGGATGATGGTCTCTCCGTTCACGTTCTTCCGGGGCAACGCCTTGGGAATGGCGGTCGACCTCGGCTCGGCGCCGGTGTCGGGCCTGCGGGCGCAGGTGTGCGGTGACGCGCATCTGTCGAACTTCGGCCTGTTCGGATCGCCCGAGCGCAGGCTGCTGTTCGACATCAACGACTTCGACGAGACCACCGCCGGCCCCTGGGAGTGGGACGTCAAACGGCTGGCCGCGAGCCTCGCGGTGGCCGGCCGGGGGAACGGCTTCTCCCGCACGGAGCGGCGCAAATGCATTCAGGCGACGGTCCGGAGCTACCGCGACGCCACGGCCGACTTCGCCACCATGAGGACCCTCGACGTCTGGTACGCCCGGGCCGACATCGACCAGTTGCACGAGGCCATGCGCGAACGGCTCGGCTCGAAGCGCCACAAGAATTTGGCCCAGACCTTGAGCAAGGCGCGCCGCAGCGACAGTCTCAAGGCCTTCGCCAAGCTCACCGAGCTCACCGACTACGGTGTCCGGATCAAGGCGGACCCGCCGCTGGTCGTGCCGATCGCGGACCTGCTGCCGGATGACGGCCGCGAAGAGCTCGAGAACCTGATCGGCAACCTGTTGCAGCAGTACCGCCGGACCTTGCCGAACGAACGCCGGACCCTGTTCGACCAGTTCGAGTTCGTCGATCTGGCTCGCAAGGTCGTCGGCGTGGGCAGCGTCGGAACCCGCTGCTGGATCGTGCTGCTCCGCGGCCGGGACAACGGTGACCCGCTCTTCCTGCAGGTCAAGGAGGCGTCCGCGTCGGTGCTCAAGCCGCACGTTCCCACTGCCCTGCGGCAGCGGCCGGTGTTCCGGAACGAGGGCGAGCGGGTGGTCACGGGCCAGCGACTCATGCAGGCGGCCAGCGATGTGTTCCTCGGCTGGCAGCGGAGCGAGGGCTTCGACGGCAAGGCACGCGACTTCTACGTGCGGCAGTTGCGCGACATGAAGGGGTCCGCCGCGGTGGAGCGGATGGACCCGAGCGATATGAAGATGTACGGCGCTCTCTGCGGCTGGACTCTGGCCCGCGCGCACGCCCGCTCCGGCGACCGGATCGCGCTGGCGACCTACCTCAACAGCGACGACGCCTTCCCCGACGCCATGGTCGAGTGGGGCGAGGCGTACGCCGACGTGAACGACCGCGACTACGCCGCCTTCCTCGACGCGATCAAAACCGGCCGCCTCCAAGCCGACACCACCCTGTAGCCGCCCTGCCCCCGAACTCAGGCCTTCAGGCCGGACATGGCGATGCTGTCGGTCAGGTAGCGTTGGAGGAGGCCGAAGACCAGGAGGCTTGGTACGACGGTGATGGTGGCGCCGGCCATGATCTGGTTGATCGGGACCGCTTGGGTCTGCAGCGTGGCCAGGCCGACGGTCAGGGTCTGCATCTCGCCGGACTGGCCGATCACCAGCGGCCAGAGGAAGTCGTTCCAGTGCCACAGGAAGACGAAGATGCCGAGGGTGGCCAGCGCCGGCCGGATCAGCGGCAGCACGATCTGGGTGAAGATCCGCCACTCCGGCGCGCCGTCGATCTCGGCCGCCTCGAACAGTTCGTCCGGTAGCTGGCTGATGAACTGCCGGAGCAGGAACACCGCCTGTGAGTTCGCCAGCGTGGGCACGATCAGGCCCCAGTAACTGTCCACCCAGTCGAGTCGCGAGACCAGGATGTACGACGGGATCAGCGTCGCCTGGAACGGGACCATCAGGGTGGCCAGGAAGGCCCAGAACATGAGCTCCCGGCCCGGGAACCGCTTCTTCGCGAAGGCGTAGCCGGCCATCGCCGCGAACAGCAGGACGAAGACCACCGACACCAGCGAGTAGAGCAGCGAGTTGACCGTCCAGCGCGGGATGTCGGAGCTGGACAGCACCCGGGTGAAGTTCTCGAAGGTGAAGCGGGTCGGGTCGAGTGCGTCCGGGAACGTCCGGCCGCTCGGCGGCGCGAACGCGACCAGGACCATCGCCGCGAACGGCACGATGGTGACGATCGCGGTCAGCGTCAGCAGCGTCGGCAGGGTGAGCCGCGCGACCGGGCGCCCTTCCTTCTTCGGCGCCGGCACCGCATCCTGCTGGCGCGGTCGTTCGAGCAGGTTCACCATCAGTCGTCCCTCCCGACCAGCCGTCGCTGCACGAGCGAGACGATCAGCACGATCACGAACAGCATCAGGCCGATCGCGCTGGCGTAGCCGAAGTCGAAGTACTTGAAACCGCTGTCGTACAGGAAGTACACGAGCGAGTAGCTCGACCGGACCGGTCCGCCGCCGGTCATCACGTACATCGCGTCGAAGACCTGGAACGCGCCGATCGTCTCGATCACCAGCACGAAGAACAGCACCGGGCGCAGTTGCGGCAGGGTGATGTAGCGGAACCGCTGCCAGGTGCCGGCGCCGTCGATCATCGCGGCCTCCAGGTACGAGCGCGGCACCGCCTGCAACCCGGCGAGCAGGATCAGCATCGAGTAGCCGAATCCCTTCCACGCCGACGTCACCGCGATCGACGGCAGGACCAGGCTGGACTCGGCGAGGAAGTCGATCGGGCCGATCGACACCAGCCCGAGGACGGCGTTGATCAGGCCGTCCTGGGCGTCGTAGATCCACTTCCAGATCACCGCGGCCAGCACGATGCTGGTCACGTACGGCAGGAAGAAGATGCCGCGGAAGAAGCCCCGCCGCCAGACCACCTGATGCAGCAGTACGGCGGTTCCGAGCGACAGCAGCACCGTCATCGGCACGAAGACCACCGTGTAGGTGAGGGTGACGATCAGCGCCTGGTGGAACAGGTTGTCCTGGACCAGCCGGGTGTAGTTGTCGAGAGCAACGAAGGACCAGCGCCCGCTGAGCCGGTAGTCGGTGAGCGAGAGCAGCACGGCGCCGACCACCGGAACGAACCGGAACAGCAGGAACAGCGCCAGCATGGGGGCGACGAACAACAGCCCGACCCAGGGCCGACGAATGCGGTCCCGGGCCGGGCGGACGCTGACCTGGGTCAACGCTGTCTCGACAGGAGGTCGTTGCCCTGCTTCGCGGCGTCGTCGAGCGCCTGCTGCGGCGACTTCTTGCCGGTCAGCACGGCCTGGATCTCGACGCTCAGCAAAGACATCACCTGACGGGCGGACGCGTTCCGCTCACCCGCGTAGGTGTACTGCAGCGAGTCGGCGAACTTCTGTGCGGTCGGGTCGGCGATCGGCGCCTTCGCGTCGGTGCGCGCGGTGAAGAAGCCCGACGCCTTGCTGAGCCCTTCCGCCTGGGCCGGCTGGATCATGAAGGACAGGAACTTCTTCGCCTCGTCGATGTTCTCCGAGGCCGCGTTCACGGCCAGACCGCCGGGGATACCGAAAGCGACCTGCTTGGCGCCCGTGAGCGGCGTGCCGACCTCGACGTTGGCGGCCCCCCAGGTCGTCGCCACCGTCTTCGCGTCGGCCGGCGTACTGGTGAAGGACATCGCCACCTGCCCCTTGCCGAACGGCTGGTCGGTCACCAGGTTGCCGTTGGTCAGGGCGCTCTTCGGGATCGCGCCCTGGTCGTAGAGGCTCTTCAGGAAGGTCAGGGCCTCGACGCCGGGCGCCTGGTTGAAGGCGACGGTCTTGTTGTCGTCGGCGAACACCTTGCCGCCGGCCTGCCAGAGCAGCGGGTAGAAGTTCAGGTTCAGCGACGCCTCCGGCGATGCGGAGTAGTCCATGGTCGAGAAGCCGGCCGCCTTGATCTTCGGCGCCGCGGCCTTGATCTCGTCCCAGGTCTCCGGGGGCTTGCTGATCCCGGCCTTGGTCAGGATCGTCTTGTTGTACATCGTCGTGGTGACGGTGTGGTAGATCGGCGCCGCGTAGACCTTGCCGTCGACGGTCAGGCCGGGGATCGCGGCCGGCAGGAACTTGTCCTTGTCCGGCTCGACCACGTCGTCGACCGGCTCGAACGAACCGTTCTTGACGTACTGCGGCAGCTGGTCGGGGATCTGCAGGACGACGTCCGGGCCCTTCTTGCCGGCGAACGCGGCCGCGAGCTTCTCGTCCCGCTTGTCCCAGGTCTGGGCCTCGATCTTCAGGTCGATGCCGGAGTTGGCGGCCTCGAAGTCCGTCTCGACCTTCTGCCAGTACGCGTTACTGGCCGCCTGGTCCCCGATCACCGGATACATCCAGAGCGTGATCGCCTTCTTCTCCGACGAGGTGCCCGTGTCGTCGCCGCCCCCACAGGAACTGAGAGCAGCGGCCAGCACAAGCGCCGTGAGTGGTGCCGCGATGCGGCGGACGGTGGATTTCATCGCACCCCCTGGGTGTCCGGAAGTCAGGGTCCGGAATAACGGTCAGGACCGAAAGTAGCTGGGTCGAATTTCGGCTGTCAACGGCTGATATCAACTCGGAACAGCTCCGCGCCGTAGGTCAGCAGCAATTGGCGGTCGTTCCGGACGCCGAGCCGGCGGTGTGCCTGCTCGAGGAACAGCGCCGGGGCCTTGCCCGGTGCGATCCGGAAGATCTTGTTCAGGTCGATGCTCACGTACACCGCTTCCCCGGTCGCGACGATGTCTCCGCTGGACCCCGTCGTCCCCAGGACGTAGGACTTGACCACCTTGCCGTAGCGCGGGTCCACTGCGAAGACGGTCTTGCCCGCCACACCCCAGAGCAGGCCGTCCGGGCCGAACGTCACCGACGAGACCGTGATGGCGCCGGGCACGGGCACGGTCTCCCACAGCTTGCGGGAGCGCTTGACGTCCCAGGCGAAGACGGTGCCGTCGGTCCGGGTCGGCGGGGTGGTGGCGAGGCCGCCGACGATCGACGTACCGCCGTAGACGATGCCGGCGCGGGCGGTCAGGCCGAAGACGCTCTCGTCCTGGACCACGTTGCGGAAGCCCTGCGACGTCCCGGTCGCCGGGTCGTAGATGACCAGTGCGCCGCCGAGCCGGTCGCCGTCGGGAACGGTGCCGATCGCGATCTTGCCGTTCACCTCGACCAGTGCCCGGGCGCGGGTCTGGAGCAGGTCCGGCTTGAGGTTGAGCAGCAGCTTGGGGTTGTCCGGCGTACCGGGTGGTCCGGGGGAGTACTCCGGGCTGCTCCACGGCTGGGTCTGGTCGTACGAGTACAGCCGGGCCTCGGGGTAGGCGCCGATCCAGAGCTTGCCGTCCTTGCCCTCCAGCAGCGCCTCGACCTGCGAGAACCGGTTGAAGGTGGCGTCGCCGGTGGCCGGGTCGACCAGGGACACGCCGCCGTTCAGGAAGCCGCCGGCGTAGATCTTGTCCTTGCCGCCGGCCACGGACAGGATCTCGATCGGCTCCCGCCGTACCTGGGTCTGGAAGATCTCCGACTTGCCGGTCTGCGGGTTGTAGCGGAACTCCTCGCCCCGCCACAGGGTGCCGACGACGCTCTTGCCCGGGTAGTCGGGCAGGTCGAGCTCGGCCCAGCCGATCGAGCGGGTGTTCTGGATCCGGCCGGTGAAGGTGAGACCGGTGCCGGTCAGCGTCTTCGTCGCCGGGTCGTACTTCTTCAGCTCACTGGCCTGGATCAGGTAGATCTCGCCGCTGTCGCCGACCGGGGAGATGTCCAGGCCGTGCGCGTTCGGGATCTCGTCCACCCACGTGCGGCTCGCGATGTCCCAGACGTACATCGGGCCGGGGAAGGCGGTGCTGATCCGGGCGTAGACCCGGCCGGCACGCGCGTTCAGGTCGTAGACGACCTTGTCGGTGGGGTCGCCGAGCCCGGGCGGTGACGGCAGTTCGGTGATCGCGCCGCTCGCCACGTCGAGCTCCATGATGTGCGCGTCGGGCAGCGAACCGGTGTAGATCTTGCCGTTCGCGTAGTCGATGCTCTTGACGTACGGCTGGCCGGCCTTGACCTGGCCGTAGTCGCGGACCGCGCCGGTCGCGTGGTCGTACCGGAACACCTTGCCGTTCGGGAACGTTCCGCCGTACACGTTGCCCTGTTCATCGGTGGTGATCCGCCAGATGAAGGTCTCGGACGCGATCGGGCGGCCGAGGTCCTCGACCGTGTTCCCGGAACCGGGCTTCCAGCGGTAGAGGTGGCCGTTGTTGTACGTGCCGGCGTAGATGGTGCCGTCGGGTGTCGCGGCCACCGCGTAGCTGCCGTCGGCGCCGGGCAGCGCCGCGGAGAGCAGGCTGGCGCCGGTGGCCGGGTCGATGGCGTTCAGGTACGCCGGTTTGCCGGTCGAGACGTTCCAGATCGCGGTCTTGCCGTTCGGGCCGGGCGCGACGGTGCCGCCGATCAGGAGTACGTCGGACAGCGGCGTACCGAGCGAGACGACGGTCGGCGTCGGCGGGCCGCCGCCTTGCGCACTCGGTGGTTGGCCGGCGTCGGCGGGAGTGGTCAGGGTGCTGACGAGCAGGGCGGCGAGTGCCACCGCGACGAGCGAGCGCATGCGATGCCTCCGGTGGACGTATTTACGGTCCTGTCCGAAAGTGAAGCCTCGGGGGTGTGGGGAAGTCAACCACTCGGCAACATTTGCTCGTTGTGGCAGTCACACTCCGTTTTCGGCCTCAGCCGTAAGGGGCAGATCTCTAGGCGGGAGGCAGCCGGGTGAGGAGGTTCTCGAGCATGTCGCGGGTGGCGGCGAAGTAGCTGTTCTCGCGGTGCAGGGCCCGGTGGAACGCGGCCAGCTCGGCCGGCGAGATGGTGTTGGAGAACGTGCTGATCTCGGTCAGGTCCAGGCGGCGGTTGAACAGGTGGACGGTGTCGCGCCACCGGTGCAGGAGACCGACGAGCTCGGCGTCGCGGTGCCGGCCGAGCGCGCCGGAGACGAGCGCGAGGTCCACCGCGGACACCACCAGCCGCGGGTACACCTGGCGGGTGGTCGGCGTCTTCGGCGAGAACCGCTCGTCGCTCAGCAGCCTGGTGTTCTCGCGGAGCTCGTCCGCCACCGCCCGCAACACTTCGGTACGGCGCTCGGCCTCGGCGGTCAGGCGTTCGACGAAGATGCCGGTCAGCCCGGCGACCAGGGTGAGCGAGTTGACCGCCGGCTCCCAGCGCGAGTTCTGCGGCCAGAAGAACCAGATCACGCCCAGCACGAACGCCAGCCCGAGCAGGCTGTAGCTCACGACGGTGACGACAGTACGGCGGTACGCCGCCCAGCGACCGTCCACCAGCGGTACCGCCTGCCGGAGTCGCCGCAACCGGGCCAGCACTCGCAGCCTGGCTCGCCGTACCCCTGGATCCGGCGCCGGACCTCCGCCTGGCGCTGCCGGGTCGGTCGGCGTACCGGCTGGGGTCATGTCGACCAGATGTCGTCGGCGAGGGAGGTGGCGGTGGTGTTCTCGGCGGTGCCCGGCGCGAGCAGGAGCAGGTCCAGGCCGAACGGGCTCGGCTTGCGGGTGTAGCGGAAGCCGGAGTGGGCGTGCTCGATCGGCGTCAGGTCGCAGGCCGCGGTGAGCTTCTTCAGCCGCTCGGTGGAGAACTTGCGGGTGGTGTAGAGCAGGATCGTGTCCTCCGGCTCGAGCACCACCTCGGTGTGGTCCGGCAGGCCCATCACGATCGGCTCGCCGGTGTTGTTCTGCCAGACGATCTTCACCCGCAGGGCGTCGTTGTTCTCCACCTCGCCGCGGAAGTCGATCCGGTCGTTGTCGATCTTCAGGTCCGTGTTGTACCGCAGCGCGCTGGTGACGAACTCGGCGAAGGCCCGGGTCTGGTGGTACTCGTCGGCGGCGGCCTTCGCGTCGTCGGCGTCGAGGCTGCTGGTGCTGGCCACCTCGAGCAGCAGCCGGTCCTGCGGCCGCAGCACCTGGGTGATGGTGCTGAGCAGCTCCTCGTCGCTCTCGAAGTTGGCGAGCGTGTTGCCGGTCAGCGTGAACAGGATCGGCTCGTCCTCGATCAGCCGGGACAGCATCTGGCCCAGCTCTTTCATGTTGTCCGTGATCGAGAAGTCGAGCTGCACCGGCAGCACCTGCGACATCGGGAACCCGACACCGCGGACCGGCTCGAGGGTGCCCATCCGGAGCATCTCGGAGCTCATGTCGACCGGGACGTAGTACATGTCCGGGTTGTGCCGGCGCATGTCACCGACGATCGTGCGGTCCTTGACGCCGGTGCCGACGCCGAGGCTGACCAGGTGGAAGCCGCCCTTGTCGACGTGCGGCCGGACCTTGCGCCAGTGCCGCAGGAACGACTCGGCGCCGGCCTTCATCACCAGGTAGAACGGGTCGTTGGTCGCGTTCGCCCAGGCGATCGTCGGGCCGATGCCCCAGTAGGAGAAACCGGAGGTGATCTGCTTGCCGTCACCGGTCGTCGAGTACGGACCGCGCAGGTCACCGGTCAGCGTGGCCAGCTTGTCGGTCTGGTCCTCGCCGACGAGCAGGAGCGACCAGGCGAAATCGTCATCGGCCAGCGCCTGCTCGAGCTTCCGGATCACGGGTACCGGCTCTGCCACGTCTCAACCCCTCACACGGTGAGACGTCAGGTTACCGGTTGTCGCCGCCCGGTGCAGTCCGGAAACACGGCTCCGCCGCGGGCCGCAGGCAACCGATTGCCGGGACCGGGCGCGGGTGGATCAGACGGGAGTGACGGCGTCGGCCTCGCGGCCCTTGGGCCCGTCGACGATCTGGAACTCGACCTGCTGGCCGTCCTCGAGGGTCTTGTAGCCGTCGGAGACGATCTTGCTCCAGTGGACGAACACGTCGTCCTGGCCCTCGACGGCCAGGAAGCCGTAGCCCTTGTCGGCGTTGAACCACTTCACGGTGCCGCGCACCATCGAAACTCCTGTGACCACGGGACCCGCTTCACCCGGACCCCTCGGGTACTCCGCCCACCGGCAGGCGCCGGTGGGCGGTCCAAATCTTAACTCAGCCGACCGGTCCGGACCTGGCCGACTCCGGCCAGGCAGAGCGCCGTACCGACCAGCAGGGCGCTGACCCAGAGTGGGGCTCGGTAGTCGGTCCGGGTGATGGCGAGGCCGCCCAGGATCGGGCCGAGGGCGGCGCCGATGTTGAGGGATGCGGTGGCCAGGCCGCCGGCCAGGACGGGTGATTCGGCGCCTGCGTAGAGGGCGTACGAGATCAGCGTCGAGCCGACGGCGAACGACAGCAACCCTTGCGTGAAGACCAGTACGACGGCTGCGGTCGGGGTGGATGCGGTCACGGCGAACACGCACCAGCCGAGCAACAAGGTGCTGCCGGCAACGAAGACCAGTCGATTCTCACGGCGGTCGGCGTACCGGCCCGCGACGGTGACGCCGGCGAACGAGCCGAGGCCGAACAACGCGAGCAGCACCGGCACCCAGCCGTCACCGAGACCCGTCACCTCGGTCAGCACCGGCGCGAGGTAGGTGAACGAGCAGAACGTTGCCCCGTTCACCAAAGCCCCGAGGAGAAGCAGTACGACGAGACGCTGCCGGAGCCGCAGTCCGCCGGCCGTGGCCGGGCCGGTGGTGCGGGCGGCCGGGACGGCGCGCAGGATCGCGATCAACGCCGGGAACGAGATGATCGCGACTGCCCAGAACGCGGACCGCCAGCCGAACTGCTGGCCGAGCAGAGCACCTCCTGGTACGCCGGCGATGCAGGCGAGCGTCGTACCTCCGAGCAGGACGGAGGTCGCGCGGCCCTTGGCGTCGGGGCGCACCAGGGCGGTGGCGGTGGCGAGGGCGATCGCGAGGAAGCCGGCGTTCGCCAGCGCCGCGAGCACCCGGGTGATCAGCAGGACGGTGAAGCTGGTGGTGATCGCGCCGATCACATGGACGAGCAGGAACACGGTCAGCGTCACCAGCAGCGTCCGGCGGCGTGGCCAGCGCGCGCCGAGGACGGCGATCGCCGGTGCGCCGACGATCATCCCGACCGCGAAGGCCGAGGTGAGCCAGCCGGTGGTCGGGATCGAGACGCCCAGGTCACGGGCGATGTCCGGGCCGAGCCCGGAGAGCATGAATTCGGAGGTCGCCTGGGCGAACACGGCCAGGCCGAGCAGATACAGCACGAAAGGCATGGAAGGACTCCGCAACCACGTCGATGAGGTGCGGCAGGACGGATCGCCTGCCGGGCATCGCCGGCGGTTCGGGTGCGGACTGTGCTGACAGGACCAGTGCCACCGAACGGCCGGTGGTTACGGTCTGCTGGCCTCCGGGCTGGACATGCGGGTGAGCTTAGAGAACGCCGCGCCGAGGGTCCATCGAGTTACCTGCGGCGGACCGGGTCAGCTGCGGTGGGAGGCGGCGAGGCCGACGATGCCGGCCGCGACCAGGAGGAGGGCGCTGGTGACGCCGAGGTCGTCGGTCTGGAGGACGCCGTTGTCGGTGAGCATCCAGATCGTGGCGCCGCCGGAGAGCACGGTGCCGGCGATGATGCCGGGAACGTCCGGTTTCGCCTTCTTCATCCACGCTCCACTCTGATACTGCCCAGCTTGACGTCCAGGTCCAGGGTGACCGTCTGCGGTCCCGCCTTCTGGTCGGTACCCAGATCCTTCAGGGTCAACTCGACATTGTGGCCGCCCTTGTTCTCGTCGAGCCAGGCCAGGTCGCCCATCTCGGCGGACAACTGCCCTTCGACGTCCACGTTCTGCGGCACCTTGACCACGATCTCACCGAGGCCGAGATGCACATCGACCTTGGCGCCCGGTGCGAACTTTGCCTTGGTCAGATCCAGGTGCACCGCCCCGCCGTCGAGGTTGTACTGCGTGCTGGTCGCGTCGACCGTCTGACCGGGCGTCGCGACGATGTTGACGTCCGAGAAGTTGCGCGGCACGGTCGGGAACACCGTGCTCGCCATCGCCCCGGCGGCGAGCAGGATGCCGAGCGGGAGCAGCGCCAGCGTCCGGCCGAGGAACCCGCCGAGCAGCATGCCGGCACCGAGTGTCGCCAGCCCGATGACCAGCATCGTCGAGGTGGCCGCGCCGGCCCCCCAGGCGATCGCGATCGCGATACCGGTGAGGACGACGACGATCGACTTCACGCCGCGCATGCCCTTGGCCGGCGGTTCCGCCGTCTTGGCGGTGGCGGGCGGTGGTGCGGTCGGCGGCTCGTCGACGTACAGGCCGAGGGGGTCGTCCTCGGTCCACACAGGCTGGACCGGTTCGACGGTGCGGTCCTGTGGGCGCTGTGGGGCCGAGGACGACGGACCCGCCGGGGGAGCTGACGGGCCGGTCTGAGGAGGCACAGAGGCCGAGGTGGTCGGCTGATCCATCGGCGCGGCGGCCTGACCCGACTGCCACTGACCAGGCTGACCTCGGCCCTGCTGACCCGGTGCCCTGACCCGGCTGCCACTGACCCGGTTGACCCGGTTGACCGGGCTGACCGGCGGGGCCGGTGTCCTGCGGGCCGGACCAGCCGCGGTTG
Source organism: uncultured Actinomycetota bacterium (assembly GCA_963748245.1). GTDB lineage: Bacteria > Actinomycetota > Actinomycetes > Propionibacteriales > Kribbellaceae > Kribbella. The sequence continues at coordinate 404,554 of CAVVIA010000005.1, forward strand.
GCCGCCCAGTCCTGCTGCTGGCCGCGGCGGAGCTTCCTCCGGTGGCGCGCGACGATCCAGATCACCGCGAGCACGATCAGCGGTCCGGGCACGACCCGGCCGAAGTCGAACGACGACATCATGGCGATGCCGACGAACACACAGACGCCGATCACGATCGGCCACAGCCACGGGTGGTCCGGGCGGACCCGGTCGCCGAGCAGACCCTGCGCCGCCGAGCGGTCCTTGCCCTCGTCGGGCATCAGCACCCAGGCGGCGATGTAGAAGATGATCCCGGGACCGCTGATGACGAGGACCGCCATCACCACGCGGACCAGCACCGGATCGATGTTCAGCGCGCGGCCGATACCGCCGCAGACGCCAGCCACCATCCGGTCCGACCGACTGCGCTGCCAGCTCTGCACGTTCTGCAGGCCGCTACGGTCGAACCCACCAGGTCCGCTCGAGTTCTGCTCCATGTCATCGATACTGGCCCCGCACGCGGCGGAACGACATCGGGGATCCCCCTCTCGCGACCCCGGGAGGCCCGCCCGGGGAGCGCGCCGCTCGGGGTTCTCCCCGGTACGACCCTGACCCCGCCGGCCGCGCGCTGAGGAGGCGGCTAGGGACAAGCCTGCTGGTGTCGGCCCGGTCAACGTGTGACGATCGTGGGGATGAATCAGCCAGCCTCTGCCGCGCCGACGGGCGGGTCCGCAACTCCAGGGACCCCACCCGGGCCGCCGCATGGCCGAGGTAACCAAGGCAAGGGCCCGTGGCAGTACGAAGGCTGGGGACCGCAGGGACCCAGGCAGTACCAGGGCCCCTACGACGCGTACGCCGGTCAGCAGTCTCCGTACGGCGCTCAGACCGGCCCGCCCCCGTCGAGTGCCCCGACCGGCCAGGGCCAGGAGCCACCACCTGTACGCCGGGCCTACCGCCGTACCGAGGGACGAGTGGTTGCCGGCGTCGCTGGAGGTGTGGCGGACCACCTGGGCGTGTCCGACACCCTCGTGCGGCTCGTGCTGATCGCTACCACGGTGTTCGGCGGGTTCGGCGTACTGATCTATGCGGCGCTCTGGTTCCTGATGCCGCTGGGGACTCCGGCGATGCCCGCCGCGCCCGGTCTGGCCGCGCACACCCGGAGTGGACTCCGTACCGACCAGCCGCCGCAGCCGATGACCGAGGCCAAGGCGCGGAAGGTGCAGAAGAGCCGCGGCCAGGTGATGGCCCTCGTGGTCGTCGGCGTCGGCGTGCTCCTCCTGCTGCAGGTCGCCGGGCTCGGGATCGCCGGGAAGATGTTCTGGCCGCTGGTGTTCGCCGGCACCGGTCTGGCGCTGATCTGGCGGCAGGCGGACGAGAGCCAGAAACAACAGTGGGCCCGCGACGTCCGCGTCCCGATCCTCGGTGTCGTGCTCGGCAAGGGCGGCTGGAAGTCGCTGCTCCGGATCGCCGTCGGGCTGATCCTGATCGGCACCGCGATCACCGTGTTCCTGGTCCAGAACGGCCGGCTCTCGATGGTCGGCGACGTACTCGTCGCCCTGCTGCTCGCCGTCATCGGTATCGGCGTGATCGCCGGACCGTGGGTGCACCGGCTGACCCGGGACCTGAACAACGAGCGGGCCGAGCGGGCCCGGTCGGAGGAGCGCGCCGACATGGCCGCGCACCTGCACGACTCGGTGCTGCAGACGCTCGCCCTGATCCAGAAGCAGGCGGACGACCCGCGGGCCGTCGCCCGGCTGGCCCGCTCGCAGGAGCGGGAGCTGCGGTCCTGGCTGTACGACGAGGACGACAACGCCGACCAGACCCTGTCCGGTGCCGCCAAGCGGGCCGCGGCCGAGGTCGAGGACTCGCACGGCGTACCGGTCGAGGTGGTGACGGTCGGGGACTGCGAGCTGACCGAGCCGCTGTCCTCGATGGTCCGGGCCGCGCGCGAGTCGATGGTGAACGCGGCCAAGCACTCCGGTGCGGCCAAGATCGACGTGTTCGTCGAGGTGGACGGGGACCGGGCGGAGATCTTCGTCCGGGACCGGGGCAACGGATTCGATGTGGACGGCGTGCCGGACGATCGGCTCGGCCTCCGGCACAGTGTGATGGGCAGAATGGAACGGCACGGCGGCCGCGCAACGGTGCGGTCCGACCCGGAGACGGGAACCGAAGTGCGACTGGAGATGGACAGATGAGCCAGAGGCGCGTTGTCGTCATCGACGACCACGACATGTTCCGGGCCGGAGTGCGCAGCGAGATCGGCACCGCGGTCGAGATCGTCGGCGAGGGGTCCGACGTCGACTCGGCGGTGAAGGCGATCGTCGGAACCGAGCCGGACGTCGTACTGCTCGACGTCCACCTGCCCGGCGGCGGTGGCATGGAGGTCATGAAGCAGGTCCATCAGCGGCACCCGGACGTCAAGTTCCTGGCGCTGTCGGTGTCGGACGCGGCCGAGGACGTGATCGGCGTGATCCGGGCCGGCGCCCGCGGGTACGTGACCAAGAACATCAGCGGAGCCGAGCTGGTCGACGCGATCGGGCGGGTCGCGGACGGTGATGCGGTCTTCTCGCCGCGGCTGGCCGGTTTCGTGCTGGACGCGTTCTCCGGTGCGATCGACATCGCCTCCGTGGACGAGGACCTGGACCGGCTGTCGCAGCGCGAGCGCGAGGTACTGCGCTTGATCGCCCGCGGCTACGCGTACAAGGAAGTGGCCCGCGAGCTCTTCATCTCGGTGAAGACCGTGGAGACCCACGTCTCGTCCGTACTCCGCAAGCTCCAGCTCTCCAACCGCCACGAACTGACCCGCTGGGCCACCGACCGCCGCCTCGTCTGACCCGACCCACCCCACCCCGCCCGCTCCCGCTCCCGCTCCCACGACGTCTGAGGGGTCAACCCCTCGGGTTGTGGGTTGCGGAGCCGGATTCTGCCTCCGCAACCCACCGTCTGAGGGGTTGACCCCCCAGACGTCGCGGGAGCGGGGCAGGGCGGGCCGGTGGTCGTTCGGTGGTCTTCCGGTGGTTGGAAGGCGGGGCGTTCGGGTCGAGGGCTGTGCAGGACCTTCGGGGGAATGGGTGGGACCGCCCCGTCCAGACCCGAGCGGAGGTCCGCATGCAGGAGTTCGCTGTGCCGGAGGCGCGCCGATGGGTGCGCCCGCTGTGCTGGAGTGCCGTCCTGCTGGACGGTTTCGACGGTCGTGCTCGGCACGATCACCCCGGTCCTGCTGAGTGGCAAGGTCTTCGGCTACACCCCCGGAGACCGCCGCGGCGGTGGCGACCATCGGGCTGGCGGGCGATGTTCGTGATCGGCGCAGCTCCCGCGCTCGTCCTGCTTCCGCTGATGTATCGCTACCTGCCGGAATCCCCTGTTTTCAGGGCGATCGGCCCGGTTTGGAGCCGGTGAAGTCGTTGCTGCGATCCGGATACCGCCGCCCGACGCTCGCCTTCTGGATCACGTCGTTCATGGGATTTGGTTCGCCGGTGCCACGATCACGCCGGCGCTGCTCAGCGTGCGGCTTCCCGGTCCGCTCCTGTACGTCGTCGTACTGATGGCCGGCTGTTTCGTCTTCGCGGCCCAGGTTCTCGTCTACGCGTACGTCGGCCGCGTCTACGCCGCCGAGAATCGTGCGACCGGTCTCGGCTGGACGGCCGGTGTCGGCAGGCTCGGTGCGATCGCGGTCAGTCTGGTCGAGGGTGCGTCAGTCCGGTTGCCAGGCGATCGACGTACGGCGGACCGACTTGGGGAGACCGGTAGCGCTGGGCGCGCCGAGCACGCGTGAGATACCGCGGGCGGAGGCCTTCATCAGCGGGACCAGAGTCATCGGATCGTGTTGCCCGTAAGGTACGACTGTCGACACGGCGGCCACGACGCGGTCATCGGCGTCGTACACGGGGGCCGCCACCGACAGGCTGATCTCCTCGATCGCGCGACTGCTGATCACGTACCCGTCCCGCCGGATGTCGGCCAGTCGTCGCCGCAACTGGTCGCCGTCCGCGACGGTGTGGCTGGTGTACCGCCGCAGCGGACCGGCGATGACGTGCTCCTGGAGTTCGCGGTCGGCGTTGGCCAGCAGGACCAGGCCCACGCCGGTCGCGTGCAGCGGCAACCGGCCGCCGACCCGGGTGAACACATGGACGGCGCCGCGGCCCGAGATCCGTTCCAGGAACACGGCGTCGCAGCCGTCCAGTACGGCGAGCTGCGCGTGCTGCCGGGTCGCCTCGTACACATCCTCGAGGAACGGCATCGCGATCTCACGCAGCCCGAGCCCGCGGGGCGCGAGGGCCGCGATCTCCCACAACCACAGGCCGATCCGATAGCGGCCGTCCTCGTCGCGCTCGAGGGCACCGCCGTGCAGGAGTTCGCGGACGAGCCGGTGCGTGGTGGTCAGCGGCAGGCCGGACCGGCGGCTGATCTCGGAGAGGGTCTGCAGCGGAGTGCGATGGCTGAAGGTGCGCAGTACCGCCAGCAGCCTCGAACTCACACTCGCCGTCATCCCGGCAGGATGGCCCGCCTTCCGCTGAGCGGAAACCGTCACGTTCCGCTGAGCGGAAGGATCAGCGGCTGGCCGAGGTGTACGGGAGCAGCGCCATCTCGCGGGCGTTCTTGATCGCGCGGGCGACCTGCTTCTGCTGCTGGACGCTCAGCCCGGTGACCCGGCGGGACCGGATCTTGCCCCGGTCGGAGATGAACTTCCGCAGCAGCGCGGTGTCCTTGTAGTCGATGTAGGTGATGCCGTCGCGGTCGAGCGGGTTCTGCTTCGGCTTGCGCTTGCCGGTCGGCGGCGGTCGTCGGGGCATCTCGGGATCCTTTGTTGAATGTGGTTTTCAATTAGGATACCGGGTGGCGGCGGGTTCTGGACAGGGCGTGTTGTCGCCACCCCGGCGGAGGCGGTGCGGGCTTGGCGGCTGTTATACCGTCGACTCTTATGGAGCGGAATCTCACTGCCGAACAGCTCGCGCTCTTCGAGAAGGAGTTCGTGTCGAACCCGCAGTACCGGGTGATGCAGAACGCCGTCACGCAGACGCCGGTCAACGCCATCGCCCTCGACCGCCAGGTCGTCACCTCGATCGACCACTCGGTGTCGCATCTGCTGGACGACTGGAAGGTGACGAACCAGAAGAAGAGCGGCCGCTGCTGGCTGTTCGCCGGGCTGAACCTGCTCCGCGCCGGAGCGGCCGACAAGCTCGGCGTGAAGGACTTCGAGTTCTCCCAGAACTACACGCTGTTCTGGGACAAGTTCGAGCGGTCCAACTTCTTCCTCGAGGCGATCATCGAGACGGCCGGCCGGGACGCCGACGACCGGACCGTGGCGCACCTGCTGTCCGATCCGATCGGTGACGGCGGCCAGTGGAACATGTTCGTCGCGCTGGTCCGCAAGCACGGTCTGGTGCCGAAGTCGGCGATGCCGGAGACCGAGAGCTCGTCGGCGACCGCGCAGATGAACGACACCCTGCGCAAGCTGCTCCGCCAGGGTGCCCGCGACCTGCGCGCGCTGGACGGCGTCGAGGCGCAGCGCGACCGCAAGCAGGAGATCCTGACCACCGTGCACCGGGTGCTGAGCATCCACCTCGGGACGCCGCCGCAGAAGTTCCTGTGGCAGTGGAAGGACAGCGACAAGGGGTTCCACCGGGACGGGTGGACGACGCCGGCCGAGTTCGCGGCGGCGTACGTGCAGCTGCCGGTGGACGAGTACGTCTGCCTGGTGCACGACCCGCGCGAGACCAGCCCGGTCGGCAAGACGTTCACCGTCGACTACCTCGGCAACGTCATCGACGCGCCGCCGGTGGTCTACCTGAACGTCGAGGTCGACCTGATGAAGCAGCTCACCCAGGCCGCGATCGTCGGCGGCGAGCCGGTCTGGTTCGGCTGCGACGTCGGCAAGCAGATGAACGCCGACCTCGGCTACTGGGACGCCAAGCTGTACGACTACGGCTCCGTCTACGACACCGAGTTCACCCTGAACAAGGCCGAGCGGCTGGTGCACCACGAGACGCTGATGACGCACGCGATGCTGTTCACCGGTGTGGACGTGGTGGACGGCACGCCGCGGCGCTGGCGGGTCGAGAACAGCTGGGGCGACGAGAAGGCCGACAGCGGCTTCTGGACCATGAACGACTCGTGGTTCGGCGAGCACGTCTTCGAGATCGCCGTACGGCGCTCCGCCCTGCCGGCCGAGCTGCAGGCGCGCCTCGACGACGCGCCGATCGTGCTGCCGGCCTGGGACCCGATGGGCGCCCTCGCCGACTAGGACACGTCTCTCAATTCCCTGCGTGCTGCGCGGCGCTCGGCGGGCACATCGCGGCGTTGGAGGACGAGGCACGGAGAACCCCACTCCGAGCCCCGTCCTCCGCCTTGCGCTGCACTCCGCCGAGCACCTGCTCGCTACTGCAGGGAATTGAGAGACGTGCCCTAGCGGATCAGCCCCATCGCCTCGGTGGGACGCTCGAGGGTCGGCAGGTGGCCGGCCCACGGGAGGTCGATGCGCTCGACGTTCGGGAGCCGCTCGGCCAGGTACGACGCACAGTTGGCGAACCACTCGAAGTCATGCGCGCCCGTGATCAACCTCACGGGCGCGCTGATCTTCTCCGGCTCGACGTCGTACTCCTCGTTGTCGACGTCACCCGCCGGCAGCTGAAGCTCGAAGGCACGCTTCTGCATGGTGCGCAGGAGCGCCTTGGCGTCGTCGTCCGCTTCCGGACCGAGCCAGCTCCGCACCGCCAGGCCGGTCGCGCCGTCGACGTCGCCGGCGTCCAGCAGCCGCCCTTCCTCGGCCCACACGGCCCGGATGTCGTCGGTCGGCACCACCCCGTCGGTGGGTGCGCAGATGAGTACCAAGCGTTTGAATCGCTCCGGCTGCCGGCTGGCGACCTGCTGTACGACGTACCCGCCGTACGACGCCCCGACGGCCTCGACCGTCTCGACGCCCAACTCGTCGAGCACCGCGAGCACGTCGCCCGCATCGGAGTACTTCGCCTCCGGCTCCAGCGGAGTCTCGCCGTACCCCCGGAGATCCACCGTGATCACCCGGTGGTCCTGCGCGAGCTCGTCAACCTGCCGGCGCCACATCCGCGCATCCGCCACCCCGGCGTGCACGAGCAGCACCGCCGGCCCGTCGCCAACCACCCAATGAGCAATAGTCATGCCCGCACCCTCTCCCTCGTGGGCCCAACCCGCAAACTCATTAGCTCCGGACGCGCATCTTGGCCCGACCCCGCATGCTGGAGGTGATGGGGAGGAGGATCGATGGAGTTGGGCGGGGAGTGCGAACCGCGGGACGTCCGGATGGACGCGGGCCGGCTGGGGGCGGCCGTCGAGCTGGTTCGATCCCGGAAGGCCGCGGCGCAACTGTGCGTGATCCGGGACGGCCGGGTCGTGGTCGACCAGGCGCTCGGGTGTGAGCCGGACGCGTTGTTCTGGCTGTTCTCGGCGAGCAAGCCGTACGTCGCGATCGTGATCCACCAACTGGTGGAGGCCGGACGGCTTCACCTGGACGACGCGGTGGCGGCGTACTGGCACGAGTTCGGCGAGAACGGGAAGCGGGACATCACCGTCCGCCAGGTGCTGCAGCACCGGTCCGGGCTGACCACGATCAGGTCCTACATCGGCGACGCCCGGGCGATGGCCGACTGGGACCTGTCGCTGCGCCGGATCGAACAGGCCCGGCCCCGCTGGCCGATCGACACGGTCGCCTACAGCCCGATCGCGTACGGGTTCGTCCTCGGCGAGGTCGCCCATCGATGCGGTGGGCAACCGATCGAGGAGCTGGTACGGCACACCGTGCTCGCACCACTCGGACTCGCGGACACCTTCCTCGGACTGCCCGCCGACGAGTGGGACCGGAGCGTGCCGATCCGGGTGTCGGGAGCGGCCGGCCCGTTCGTGCAGTCGGTGGTGAACCGGCGCAGTACGCGGGAGGCCGTCGTACCGGCGGCCGGAATCTCCACCACCGCACGGGATCTGGCCGGGCTCTACCAGGCCCTGATGCACGGTGGATCGGGCATCCTGCGGCCGGAGTCGGTCGCCGCCGCGGTCGCGCCGACCAGCGAGGGCGAGGTGGACCGGACCGTCGGCGCGCCGATCCGGTGGTCGCAGGGATTCCAGCTCGGCGGGCCGCGGTTCCTCCCGGAGGCGATCACGCCGCTCGGCACCACGAGCAGTCCGCGGACGTTCGGGCACAACGGCAGCAACTGCTGTATCGGCTGGGCCGATCCCGACCGGCGGATCGCCTACGCCTACCTGACCAACCGGATCGGCCGCCGGGACGCCGACGTGGCCCACCACGCCGCCGTCGCCGACAAGATCCTCGAGGCCGCCTTCGACTAGGGGCCGAAGGACAGGAGGTGTTGCCCCCTCCGGCCCTCGCGCACGCCTACGGCCCGCGGCGCCGGCCGACTACCTCCTGTCCTTCGGTCGCCCTCAGGCGAAGGCCGGGACCGGGACGCGGTGGTTGACGACCACGTCGACGATGCCGTACTCGCGGGCGCCCTCGGCGGTCAGCACGTGGTCGCGATCGGTGTCGTGCCGCAGCCGCTCGATGCTCTGCCCGGTGTGCGCGGCGAGGATCGACTCGACCTGTCCACGGACCCGGACCACCTCGTCGGCCTGCAGGATCAGGTCCGGGATGGTGCCCTGACCCCGCGCGGCCGGCTGGTGCAGGACGACCCGCGCGTGCGGCAGTACGGCGCGACGCCCGGGCGCACCGGCGGCGAGCAGCACCGCGCCGGCCGAGATCGCCTGGCCGACGCAGAAGGTCGCGATCGGCGCCTGGATGAACTGGATGGTGTCGTAGATCGCGAGCATCGCGGTCATGTCGCCGCCCTCGCAGTTGATGTAGAGGTTGATCTCCTGGTCCGGCTTGTCCGCCTCCAGGTGCAGCAGTTGGGCGATCAACGCGTTCGCCACGCCGGCGTCGATCGCCGTACCGAGGTAGATGATGCGCTCGCTGAGCAGATGCGAGTAGACGTCCATGATGCGTTCGCCCCGCGGGTGCTGGGCGATGACGTTAGGGATCGTGTAGGAGCTCATCAGGCGGCCTTTCGCTGCTGCGGCATGACTTGGTCGAAGGACTCCACGATGTGGTCGATGAAGCCGTACGTGCGGGCCTGTTCGGCGGTGTACCAGTGGTCGTGCAGCGAGTCCTCGTGCACGGTGTCGAACGGCTGCCCGGTGTCCTCGGCGATCAGGGCCAGCACGGTGTCGCGGATGTGCCGCAGGTCGTTGGCCTGGATCTCGATCTCCACCGCGGACCCGCCGATCCCGGCCGAACCCTGGTGCATCAGCACCCGGGCGTGCCGCAGGGCGTACCGCTTGCCCGGCGTCCCCGCGGACAGCAGGAACTGCCCGGCACTGCAGGCCAGCCCGATCGCCAGTGTCGACACGTCACACGGCACCAGCCGGATCACGTCCCGGATCGCCAGCATCGACGGCACCGATCCGCCGAGCGAGTGGATCCACAACGCGATGTCGCGATCCGGGTCCTCGGCCGCGAGAGTGAGGATCTGCGTCGCCAGCAGCGTCCCGTTGTCGTCGTCCAGGGTTCCGTCCAGTACGACGATGCGCTGCCCGAGCAACCGCTGCCGGGCGACCTCGTTGAACAGCGGTGGTTTGTTGTCATCAGCCATGTCCTCAACCCTGACCGGCGGATCGGGCGCACCCCAGCTTTTCTGCTGTCGGCAACTCTGCCCAGAGCAAACGTGGGGCGGGCGTACCGAAGGACGGGTAGTGGTCGGCTGGTGCGAGGTGGGGGTGGTGGTGTGCAGGCGGGCGGTCGCTGCGGCTGGCGGCAACCGGTGTGACTACTACCCGTCCTTCGGTACGCCACCGGGCCGGATTGCGCGGCCGAGGATGTGGGGGGAGGCGGGGTTGGGGCCGAAGGCGAAACGCTCCAGGTCGGTGATGGTGAAACCGGCGGTGGTGATGGCGGTGGCGGTGTCGCGGTGGACGTGGCAGCCGCCGCTGAACCAGGACCAGACGGTGGCGTCCGCGATCCGCTGGACCCGGTCCAGCCGGGTGCCTGGCTCGGCTGCGACGTGTTCGTAGAACCTGAGTTCGCCGCCTGGTCGTAGTACCCGGAAGGCCTCGGCCAACGCGACGGCCTGGTCCGGGACCGAGCACAACACCAACGACGTGACCACGGCGTCGACCGAGAAGTCCGCGAGCGGCAGGCGGTCCGCCGTACCGTTGACGACCTCGACCGGGACGGCGGCCGCGAAGGCGCGGTGCTCGGCCTGGGCGCGCAGATACGACTCGGGCTCGACGGCGACCACACCGGTCACCTCGGCCGGGTAGTGCGCGAAGTTCCCGCCGTCGCCGGCACCCACCTCGACCACGCGCCCGGCCAGCCCGTCCACGAGCGACCGCCGGTGGTCCGCCGCGCCCCGCTCGTCCATCGTCGGCCGCGCCTTCGCGTACAAACGTGCGAACACCGGATGTGACTGCGCCATGCAGCCCACCCTAGGCCGTGCCTGACGTGCGTGTTGCGAGAACTGTCCGGGGGACCGCCTAAGGTGAGTGGTGATGACTACGCTGTTCTCGCCTGATGAGCTCCCGGTGCCGCTGGAGGAGCCCAAGAAGCATCGGACCGATCCGGACTCGCTGCTCGAAGGGCTGAACCCGCAGCAGCGGGCCGCCGTCGTGCACGCGGGCAAACCGCTGCTGGTGGTGGCCGGTGCGGGCTCGGGCAAGACCCGGGTGCTGACCCGGCGGATCGCCTACCTGCTGGCGGCCCGCGACGCGCACCCCGGGTCGATCCTGGCGATCACCTTCACCAACAAGGCCGCCGCGGAGATGCGCGAGCGGGTGGTGGACCTGGTCGGGCCGCGGGCGAAGCTGATGTGGGTCTCGACCTTCCACTCGTCCTGTGTGCGGATCCTGCGCCGCGACATCAAGCGGTTCGGGATCAACTCGACGTTCTCGATCTACGACGACACCGACTCGCGCCGGCTGATGACGCTGGTCTGCCGCGAGCTCGACCTGGACGTCAAGCGGTACAACCCGCGCGCCGTGCTGAACTGGATCAGCACCCAGAAGAACGAGCTGATCGACCACGAGACGGCCGCCGCGAAGACGTCGAACCATCTCGAGGAGACGTACGCGGAGTGCTACCGGATCTACCAGGAGCGGCTGGCCCAGGCGAACGCGCTGGACTTCGACGACCTGCTGATGACCACGGTCAACCTGCTGCAGGCCTTCCCGGAGGTCCGTGAGTACTACCGGCGCCGCTTCCGCCACGTGCTGGTCGACGAGTACCAGGACACCAACCACGCGCAGTACACGCTGATCCGGGAGCTGTGTGGGGAGGATCCGGCGGACTACAACGGCCCGACCGCGCCCGCGGCCGAGCTGATGGTGGTCGGTGACTCGGACCAGTCGATCTACGCCTTCCGCGGCGCGACGATCCGCAACATCCTCGCCTTCGAGGAGGACTTCGCCGGCGCCGAGACGATCCTGCTGGAGCAGAACTACCGCTCCACCCAGACGATCCTGACCGCGGCCAACGCGGTGATCAGCCGGAACGAGGGCCGCAAGGCGAAGAACCTCTGGTCCGACCAGGGCCAGGGCGAGCAGATCGCGGTGTACGTCGCCGACAACGAGCACGACGAGGCGCAGTTCGTCGCCGACGAGATCGACCGGCTCACCGACGCCGACGGGGTGAAGCCGTCCGACGTGGCGGTGTTCTACCGGACCAACGCGCAGTCCCGGGTCTTCGAAGAGGTCTTCATCCGGACCGGCCATCCGTACAAGGTGGTCGGCGGCGTCCGGTTCTACGAGCGCAAGGAGGTCCGCGACGCGCTCGCGTACCTGCGCGTGCTGGTGAACCCCGAGGACACCGTGTCGCTGCGCCGGATCATCAACGAGCCGAAGCGCGGGATCGGCGACCGGGCCGAGGCCGCGATCGAGGCGCTGGCCGCGCGGGACCGGACCTCGTTCGCGCAGGCGATGCGGCGGGCCCAGGACGCACCGGCGATGGCTTCGCGGTCGGTCAATGCCGTCCAGGCCTTCGTGGACATCCTGGACGAGTTGACCGCGATGGTGGACTCGGGCGCACCGCCGGACGACATCCTGGACGTCGCCCTGCACCGCTCCGGGTACTACGAGACGCTGCAGAAGTCACCGGATCCGCAGGACGAGACCCGGCTGGAGAACCTGGACGAGTTCATCTCGGTCGCGCGCGAGTTCGTCGAGGAGCGGACGGCCGCCGGTGAAGCGGCCGATCTGCAGGCGTTCCTCGAGCGGGTCGCGCTGGTGGCCGACGCGGACCAGATCCCGGACGCGGCCGACGACGGCGGTGTGGTCACGCTGATGACGCTGCACACCGCGAAGGGCCTGGAGTTCCCGGTGGTGTTCCTGACCGGGATGGAGGACGGCGTCTTCCCGCACTCGCGCTCGCTCACCGACCTGAAGGAGCTCGAGGAGGAGCGGCGGCTCGCGTACGTCGGGATCACCCGGGCGCGGCAGCGGCTGGCGATCTCCCGGGCCGCGGTCCGGTCGGCGTACGGCGCTCCGCAGCACAACCCGCCGTCCCGGTTCCTGGAGGAGATCCCGGCCGAGCTGCTCGACTGGCGGCGCGACGAGTCCGCGATCACCCGCTGGTCCGGCACCGGTACGACGACCGGCTCCGGCATCTCGAGTCGCTACGAGCCGCCGCGCCGGACCGCTTCCGACAAGCCGGTGATCAGCCTCAATCCGGGCGACCGGGTCGTCCACGACAGCTTCGGGATGGGCACCGTCGTGGTCGTCCGCGGCGAGGGCCAACAGGCTCAGGCCGACATCGATTTCGGGTCAGAAGGTGTGAAGCGGCTGCTGTTGCGGTATGCACCGGTGGAGAAGATCTAAGCCAAAATTCTGGGACGTGCGTTGCATCTGGCCCCGGGATTGAGACAATCGAGGATCTTCGGCCCTCCCCCGGGAAGCGTCCCCCATGTCCAAGTCGGTAGCAGGCAGTAACCGCCGGATCATCCTGGCGGGAGCCAACCCTGGGCTGCGGCTGTTCGACGAGTCCGGCAAGGTGACGGCGTACGCGTCCATCTGGATGGTCGACTGGTCGATCCGCGGCGCCGGTACGGCGGTCGTCCTCTGGTTCGACGGGATCGTCCGGGTGGTGTCCGAGGACATCGATCTGGCGGCCTGGCTGGAGCGGTACTTCGTCCGCTCGTTCCTGGAGGTCCAGGGCCTGCCCTGGCACGAACCCGCGATCGAGCGCGACCTGGTCCAGGTGTCGATGAACCTGGCCGACGGCCTCAGCGCGAAGGCGGCCGACATCCAGATCGAGATGGGCGGCGTGCTCGACCGCCGCCTGTTCGCCACCGACAACTTTCAGCTTGCCGAGGGCAACCACAGCCTCAGCCTGGTGATCGCCCCGGTCCGGTCCGCGACGGTCTCGATCGGCGGCGCCTCCGTTCCGGGCTTCGTCCAGGTCGACGGCTCACCCGACAAACCCGGCTCGTCCGCCTTCCTCACCACTGCAGAGGTCTGGCGCCGCTAGAGCCTCAGCGCCCACCAGTTGTCCATCCGCTCGACCGCGTCGGTGCCGCCGTCGAGCATGCGCTGCAGCCGGAACAGGTACGCCGCGATCCCCGCCGCGCCCTGCATCCAACCGACGCCCGGCGGCAGCAGCGACTCCTCGTTGCGATGTTCGACGAACCGCCAGTACGCCGTGCCGTCCTCCTGAAACGCCCGCTGTACAAGGGCATCCGCGAGCCGCACGGCGAAGTCCAGGTCCTGCTCGGCGCCGTCGCGGTGCCACGCGTCCAGGAACGCGTCGCCGGCTCCCGCCGTACCGCAGCAGCGTCCGTCGTTGTCCCAGAAGCCTGGGTAGAGCCGCTCGGGTACACCGGAGTGGCGCACGCTGTCCAGACACCGCCGATGCCAGACGGCCGGCGTCTCACCGGCCACCTTGTCCAGATCGGCGTACTCGAGTGCGCGGAACAGCAGCGACGTACCAGCGCCGCCGTGGCACCAGTTGTAGGTGTACTCGTCGCCGTGCCGCTCCGCCCACGGGATGATGCGCGGCACCCGGAATCCCTTGTCGTCGTTGATCCCGAGCGTGATCAGGTGCTCGGCACCGGCGTGGGCCGCGTCGACCAGGTCCGGGCGTTCGAGTTCGACGCCCGCCACCGCGAGCATTGCGGCGATCCCGGCCAGACCGTGCGAGAAGTTCGGCATCTCGCCCTTCTGCTCGGGGTCGGTCCAGAACCGGCGCGGGATGAACTGCCAGTTCCCCGGCTCCTCCTTCTCGGCCAGGAGCAGCTCCGCGGCTTGCTCGGCGAGTGAGCGCGCGTCGTCGCCGTGCCGACCGGCCCAGAGGGCGCCCATCAGGACGGCGGCGGTGCCGAGCGTCGCGTCGTTCGAGACGGCGCCGGGCCGGTACTTCGGCGGATCGCAGAACTTCTCGTGCCAGCCGTTGTCGGTGGTGAGTTCGGTGATCCGGTCCAACGCGCGCGGCGAGCCGGGTTCGCCGAGAGCGGTGAGTACGCCGATCGCGCTGACCAGACCGTCGAAGTAGGTGATCGACACCTCGGCCGGGATCGCGGCGCGGAGCCGGTCGGCGATCGCGCCGGCCAGAGCGGTTTCCTGAGCTGTCCAAGGGCGGCTGAGCTTGATCTCGGCGAGCACGTGCGCGAGGCCACCGACGCCGCTGTGCATGCCCAGGCGGTACTCCTCCGGCTTGTCACCGCCGGCCGTCTCGGGAATCCACGGTCCGGCGTCGTCCCACCGCACCTGGCCGAGGACCCAACCCCAGGCGGCTTCGCCGAGTTCGCCGTACTGCGTGGTCACGGTCGGGCGTTCCGGAGCCGGATGCCGCTCCACTCGAGGGTGCTGGTGACGACCTCGGACCAGAAGCCGTGCAGCCGGGACAGCACGCGCAACTGGATCCCGGCTTCGTCGTGCAGTTCGAACAGATCGCCGACGCGCTCCGGCGGACCCAGCGGCCGGACTTCAGCGGCCGCGACGACGGCCGCGTCGTACTCGGTGAAGGCGTCGGCGGGCAGCCGGTAGGCGTAGAGCTCGACCGAGCGCATCGCGTCCAGCCAGCCGTACTCGACGGCGTGCACGCGGGTGCCGGAGCCGGCGCCGATGATGCGGTCGCGGTCGTCGGAGGTGGTGGAGGGGCCGACCCACGCCATCGCGCGGGGGCACTGCCTCGGGAACCAGTAGTCGGGGGCCCGGTCGTGGCCGACCGCCCAGACGTAGGGAGTGGCCTGCTGCGCCGTCTTCGCGACGTGCGGCCGGAAGACCTCGATGGTCGGATCTTCGGAGAAGTGCAGAACCTCTCCGGCTGCTGGACGCATGCCGGGGATCCTAGTCGCTGCCAGGAGCCGGTCTCAGCTGGTTTTGACGCTCAGGGGTTGAGACCGCAGTGGTCGCGCAGCCACGGCATCGGGTCGGTCGCGTCGCCGCCGTCCGGGTGGACCTCGAAGTGCAGGTGCGGGCCGGTGGTGTTGCCGGTCATCCCGACCGCGCCGACCTGGTCCCCGGCGTACACGGTCTCGCCGACCGACACGCTGAACTTCGACATGTGGTTGTACCAGGTGACGGTGCCGTCCTCGTGCCGGACCTGGACCTGGCGGCCGTACGCACCGGCCCAGTCGGCGAAGATCACCACACCCTTCATCACGGACCGGATCGAGGTGCCGATCGGGGCGGCGAAGTCGGTGCCGGTGTGGTTGCGGGCCCAGCGGGTGCCGCCCTGACCGAAGGTCGCGGTGATGTGGTAGCCGGAGAGCATCATCTCGCAGCGGGTGGCCGACTCGCGGAGCTTCTTCTCCGCCGCGTCGGCCTTGGCCTTGGCCTGGGCGAGGGCGGAGGCGCGCTTGGCGGTGAGGGCCTGGGTGGCCGTGAGCTTCGCGGCCCGGGCCTTGGCCAGCTGGGCGGCGGCGGCCTGCTTCTTGTTCGTCTCGTTGCCGGCCAGCTGGACCCGGGAGGAGTCACGGGTGGCGAGCTGGCGGGCCTGGATGCGTGCGGTGGTGATGCCGGACATCTGCCCGTTGTCGACGCTGAGCGCGGCGAGGTTGACCGCGGAGTTCGCCTGGGTCGGCGAGGCGAGGGTGCTGTGGCTGAACCCGACAGCTCCTGCCGCCGCAGCAAGCGCTGCGGTCAAACCGACGATCTGCGTACTACTCGGGGTGTTACGCCTGGCAACACGATGCTTGGCACTGTGACGTCCTGCGCCGGGATTGCGCGCAGCGTTGCCTGGCGTGACGCGGTCGCCCGCGGCACGGTGCTGGGACACAACGTGGCCTTTCGGTCACAGGGGAGGGGCACTGTCCATCCCCTGGGAGATTTATTCCCCCTGGGGACTCACGCACGATAACGGATGAGTCACGAGGCGACAAACCCTGCCACCCACTTTTTGGCGTCTCCTTCACGAAACTTTTGCATGCGCGGCTGCACGTGCATCCGCCGCGGTCCCCCGGAAGCTGACTTGTCAGGCAAATCTTCGGGGTCAGGCGACCGTGTCCTGCTCGTCCAGTTGGGCCAGTACGCCGGTGATCTGGTGCACGACCTCACCATGGAACGGCAGGGACAGGTGGCCCACGCCGCGAACGCGCACGTTACTCGCCTGCAGATCGGAGTGCCGAATCCGGGCCCGCCGCTGCGGCACGATCAGCTGGTCGGCGTCGCTGTAGAACGCGACGAACCTCGTCCGGCAGTCAGGGGCCGGCTCGGCCAACTCGGTCATCAGGTCGCTGTCCGGGCGCACCTGCTTGACCAGCGGCCACGGCAGCAGTCGCGCGGCGACGGTGCCTTGGTGCGGCGTGCCGAGGGTGACGCAGGTGTGCACCCGCTCGTGCCCGCCGAGCCGCTGGATGTAATACCGCGCGATCAACCCGCCCAGGCTGTGCCCGATCACATGGATCTGGTCCGACCCCGAGTCCTCGCAGATCCGCTCGATCTCGTCGCCCATCCGTTCCGCGGTACGGCGTACGTCCACCGTCAACGGTGAGTACGAGAAGGTGTGGATGCTGCTGAAGCCGCGGCGCACCAGCTGCCGGCGCATCAGGGCGAAGACGGTGTGGTTGTCGATGATCCCGTGGGCCAGCAGGATCGGCGTACCGGCGGCCCGGACGTCACGCACGAGCAGGCCGCGCTGGGCCGGCGTCAGGCCGGTCAGGCTGAGCCGTTCGGTGCGGGAACCGGGGCCGCTGACCAGACCGAGCGGATACATCGCCAGATGGGTGGTCAGCCACCCGATCTCCACGGCCGCGCCCTGCAGGACGCGAGGCGACAGCGCGGTTCGCGCGCCGTACCTGAGTCCGTCCAGCGCGCCGCGTACGTCGTCCTGCCAGCCACTCATAGCCGACTCCTCACGGCAACCAGACCCCCCGATTGGTCCGATCTCTTCCAAGGTAACCGGATCCCTTCCGGCGTGTCGGGGAACACACACCTCCGTGTCTTATCCGTGAGGAAAGGACCGGATAACCTGCGAATCTGGACGCAACGCGGCGCTCCAGTACTGAAAGGTGCGCGGACATGGCCTCCACCAGCCCACTGCGAGTCGTCGTCGCCAAGCCGGGCCTGGACGGCCACGACCGCGGCGCGAAGGTGGTCGCCCGGGCGCTGCGGGACGCCGGTATGGAGGTCATCTACACCGGTCTGCACCAGACGCCGGAGCAGATCGTCGAGACCGCGATCGCGGAGGACGCCGACGCGATCGGCCTGTCGGTGCTGTCCGGCGCGCACATGACCCTGTTCAAGCGGGTCCGCGAACTGCTGACCGAGCGGGACGCCGACGACATCGTGGTGTTCGGCGGCGGCATCATTCCGGACGCGGATCTGCAGCCGCTGGCCGAGCTCGGCGTCCACAAAATCTTCACTCCCGGCGCCACCACCACCGAGATCGTCGAGTGGGTCCGTGGCCACGTCGGGGACGCCTCCGCCTCGCCGGCCTGAGGTCGGCTCCGCTCGCCCGATCCGAGGGGCCGGCAAACGTCCGTTCCGCTCCGGAGCGTGATGGCGACTGCGTGGAGTCGTTCTGAACGAATACGGTGTGTTCAGCTAGGTTACTAACCGGTAATACCGAATCGTTAAGGAAGACCCGGTTGTGCGGGCTGTCGAATCGCGGTCGCATACAGCCATGCGGCTGTCCGTTGCAGAGGCTGTCGAGCGGCAAGGTGTGTGGCTCAGGACACATCACCCCCGTCGTCGGTTACTGTCCGGACAGGCGGGATCGCAGCGTGGTGGGGGACTGTGAACCGCTGACGCAGGACCAAGCGAAGTCCCATCGGGAGAGGGCAGGTAAACGATGAGGTTTGAACGATCACACACACGCAAGGCGGTCGCTCTGGCCGTCGCAGGCAGCCTCGCGCTGCTCGTGTCAGCGTGTGGCGGTGACGACGGGAGCGGTGACGACAGCGGCTCGACCGGGGGCGCAGCACTGGAGGGTCGCGGCCCGATCAACTTTGCCACCGGCAAGGACACCTCCGGGAACCTGACGAACCAGGTCGCGGCGTGGAACTCCCAGCACCCGGACGAAAAGGTCACGGTGACCGAGTTGCCGGAGTCCGCGGACCAGCAGCGGGCCCAGATGATCTCGAACGCCCAGATCAAGTCCGACGCGTTCAGCGTGCTGAACCTGGACGTGGTCTGGACCGCCGAGTTCGCGGCGAACCGCTGGATCACGGAACTGCCGGAAGACCAGTTCCCCGACCTCGGCAAGCTGCTGCCGTCGACGCTCGACACGGCCAAGTACCAGAACAAGCTGTACGCCGTCCCGGTCACCTCCGACGGCGGGCTGCTGTACTACCGCAAGGACCTGCTGGACAAGGCAGGCGTGCAGCCGCCGAAGACCTGGACCGAGATGCAGGAAGCCTGCACGAAGGTCAAGGCGCTGCCCGAGGCCAAGTCGGCCAGCTGCTACGCGGGTCAGTTCGAGAAGTACGAGGGCCTGACGGTGAACTTCTCCGAGGCCGTGAACGGCGCGGGCGGTGTCGTCGTCGGTGACGACGGCAAGCCGAACGTGGACACCCCGGAGGCACTCGCCGGGCTGACCTTCCTCGTCGACGGCTTCAAGTCCGGGATGATCCCGAAGGCCGCCATCACCTACACAGGAGGAGCCGGGCCGCCGGGCGTTCCAGGAAGGCAACCTGATCTTCCACCGGAACTGGCCGTACGTGTACGCGCTGGCGAACAAGACCGACGGTTCGTCGAAGATCGCCGGCAAGTTCGGTGTCGGGGCGCTGCCGGGCAAGGACGGCGCGAGGCGTGTCCACCCTGGGTGGTCACAACTACGGCGATCTCCGAGTTCGCCAAGAACAAGGCGACCGCGGCGGACTTCATCAAGTTCATGTCCAGTCGGAGGAGCGCCAGAAGGCGAACATCGAGAAGACCTCGCAGGCGCCGACCTGGGCCTCGCTGTACGACGACGCCGCGCTGAACAAGCAGTTCCCGTACCTGGCGCCGCTGAAGGCCTCGATCGAGACCGCGAAGTCGCGGCCGAAGGTGGTCAAGTACGGCGATGTCACCACGGCGATCCAGGAAGCGGCGTACGGCGCACTGACCGGTACGACGCCGCCGAAGGATGCGTCTGGCGGACCTGCAGACCAAGTTGAGCTCGCTCATCACGCAATGACCGAAGCGGCGGGGCCGGCGCGGAGCTTCACCGCTGCGTGCCGGCCCCGGCCTGTCCCTGCCCGCGAGAGTGCGGGCGGAAAGAAGGAGGCAGAGGTGAGTACATCCGCCCCGGTCGCGAGCGGCCGACGCCGGAGACCACCAAGAAGCCCAAGCGGCGGAGCTCGTTCAACGAGGGCACCGGCCGGCTGGCGGCGTTGCTGTTGTCGCCGACCCTGATCGTGCTGGTCCTCGTCGTCGGGTTGCCGATCCTCGCGGCGTTGCGCGAGTCGCTGTACCAGAGCGGTCAGCGGATCGACGAGTCAGGCTTCGTCGTCCAGGGCTCCGAATTCGTGGGTCTCGAGAACTACACGGCGATCTTCTCCGGCGAGACCGGCGAACGATTCTGGAACGCTTTCTACAACACCACGTTCTTCACCGTCGCCTGTGTGGTCCTGGAGACCGTCCTGGGCGTAGTGATGGCCCTGGTGATGCACAAGGCGTTCAAGGGCCGCGGCATCGTCCGGGCCAGCATCCTGGTCCCGTGGGCGATCCCGACCGTCGTCTCGGCGCTGCTGTGGAAGTGGATCTTCCAGGCCGACGGTATCGCCAACGAGATGCTCGGAACTCAGATCCTGTGGTCCACCGAGGGCTGGCAGTCGGTGCTGTCGGTCATCATCGCCGACACCTGGAAGACCGCGCCGTTCATCGGGCTGCTGGTGCTCGCGGGCCTGCAGACGATTCCGGACGAGGTCTACGAGGCCGCCAAGGTCGACGGCGCCAGGGTGTGGTCGACGTTCGTCCACATCACGATGCCGTTGGTGAAGCCGGCGCTGCTGGTGGCAGTGCTGTTCCGCATCCTCGACACACTGCGGATCTTCGACCTGCCGTTCGTGCTGGTCGGCCCGAACAAGGAGTCGGTCGAGACGCTGTCGATCCTGGCGTACCTCGAAGCCAACCAGACGCGGTACGGGCCGGCGGCGGCGTACGCGACCTTGCTGTTCATCTACGTCGCTGTGGTCGCGTACGTGTTCGTCAAGCTGCTGGGTGCCGACGTGTTCGGTGACGCCATCCAGCGGAAGCCGAAGAAGAAGGGCAGGAACGGGCGAGGCCGGGGCAAGCAGAAGGAGACCCCAGCCGAGTCGTTGGCCGGGTTGACCGCCAGCGGTGGCGGCGGCGGAGGAGGTGCGTGATGGCTGTTGCTGAGAAGGCTCCGAAGAAGATCGACGTCAAGGCTGCCGAGGCGCCGTGGTACCGGCGCTGGCTGCCGCTGATCGGTGTCGCGCTGATCGTGCTCTACTGCCTGGTGCCGTTCTTCTGGATGGTGGTGTCGTCGCTGCGGCGGCCGACCGACCAGTTCGAGAACTCGATCATTCCGTCGCCGATTTCGTTCACCAACTTCGCCGACGTGTTCAAGCCCGGCACCGGGTTCAGCCGTGGTCTGCTGAACAGCCTGATCGTGGCCGGCACGGTGACGATCCTGACCCTGATCATCGGGATGGTGGCGGCCTACACCCTGGCCCGGCTGGAGTTCCGGGGCAAGAACTTCGTGCTGGCGATCATCATCGTCACCTCGATGTTCCCGGGCATCTCACTGGTGATCCCGCTGAAGAAGCTGTTCAGCGACATCGAGTGGATCAACACCTACCAGGCGATGATCGTGCCCAGCCTGTCGTTCGCACTGCCACTGGCGGTGTGGCTCCTGACCGCGTTCTTCCGGCAGATGCCGCGAGAGCTCGAGCAGGCCGCGATGGTGGACGGCTGTACGCCGGCCCAGGCGTTCCGCAAGGTGATCCTCCCGCTGGCCGCACCGGGTGTGTTCACCACCGCGATCATCACGTTCATCGCGGCCTGGAACGAGTTCCTGATCGCGCTGAGCATGGTGAACAAGAAGGAGTACCAGACCGCGAACGTGGTGATCTCGCAGTTCACCGGTACGTCGGGACGGGACCAACCGTTCGGCAGCCAGATGGCCGCCGGTGTGGTGGTCACCATCCCGCTGGTGATCGCGGTACTCCTGTTCCAGCGTCGTATCGTGGCCGGCCTCACGGCAGGTGGCGTGAAGTGAGCTGGTTCCGCAACCGGGCGGACCGGGACCGCCGCGACCGGGACGACCGGGAGCGGCGGGACCGTGAAGACAGGGAGCGGAGGGACCGGGAGGAACGCGATCGACGCGATCGCGAGGACCGGGACCGATGGGAACGAGAGGAACGGGACCGCCGCGACCGCGAGGATCGCGCCCGCTTCCGCTAGCAGTAGGAAGGGCCGGAGCCGCTCACGCGACTCCGGCCCTTTCCTGTGCGCACAGGGCTGTCAGACCTCGAGCCAGGCGGTGGCATCGGTGGGGAGCTGACCGTCCACCAGGGGCTCGCTGGTGAGGAGCACCTGGTTGTGGGTGGGCAGGGGGACGGGGGACCCGCTGAGGTTGGCGACGCAGCGGAAGTTGGGCGATCGGGTGAACGAGAGGACATCTGCGCGGGTGTCTTCGTCCCAGCTGAGGCGGCCTTCGCCCAACGCCTCGGTGGACCGGCGGATGCGGAGGGCGGCCTTGTACAGGTTGAGGTGGCTGTCCGGGTCGGGCGCCTGGGCGTCGGCGGTCAGCGAGGACCAGTCGGCCGGTTGCGGTAGCCAGGGCTGGCCGGCGCCGGTACCGAAGCCGAAGGGCGGCTCGGTGCCGGACCACGGGAGGGGAACCCGGCAGCCGTCGCGGCCGCGGACGGTGTGACCGGAGCGCTCCCAGGTCGGGTCGTCCAGGACGTCCTCCGGCAGATCCTCGACCTCCGGCAGGCCGAGCTCGTCACCCTGGTAGATGTACGCCCCACCAGGCAGCGCCAGCTCGAGCAGCACCGCCGCCCAGGCCCGGCGCAGTCCAAGTTCCAGGTCGGTCGGCACCGTGCCGGCAGGCATGGACGCGTCCTTCTGGTCACGACCGTAGCGGGTGCGGTGCCGGATCGTGTCGTGGTTGCTCAGCACCCAGGTCGCCGGTGCGCCGACCGCCCAGAAGTGCTCTGTGGTGTGGTCGATCACCTCCCGCAACGCCGCGGCGTCCCAGGGGCACTGCAGCGCGTCGAAGTTGAACGCCGAGTGCAGCTCGTTCGGCCGGACGTACTGCGCGAGCCGGTCGGCCGGGGACAGCCAGGCCTCGGCGACGAACACCCGCGGGCCGAGCGGCGTGGCGGCGTACTCGTCGGCGATCCGGCGCCAGCGCTGGTGGATGTCGTGCACTGCCGGCTGGTCGTACGTCGGATGTCCGGCGTACTTGTCCCGGGTGACCTCGCCGTCCGGGGTCGGGATCACGTCGGGCAGCGTGGAGTCCTTCGCCATCGAGTCGGCCACATCGATGCGGAACCCGTCGACGCCGCGGTCGAACCAGAAGCGCAGGATCGAGTCGAACTCCTCGACCACCTTCGGGTGGTCCCAGTTCCAGTCCGGCTGGCTGACGTCGAACAGGTGCAAGTACCACTGCCCGTCGTCGATCCGGGTCCATGCCCGTCCGCCGAAGGCGGCCGGCCAGTTCGTCGGCGGCTCCGAACCGTCTGGGCCCTTTCCGTCGCGGAACCAGAACAGGTCCCGTTCCGGAGAGCCCTTACCGGCCTCCAGTGCCGCCTTGAACCACGGGTGCTCCCAGGAGCAGTGGTTCGGGACCAGGTCGATCAGGATCCGGATCCCGAGCGCGTGCGCCTCGGCGATCAGCGCGTCGGCGTCCGCCAGGGTGCCGAAGTCGGGGTTGATGTCCCGGTAGTCGGACACGTCGTACCCGCCGTCGAGGAGCGGGGACGGGTACCAGGGGCTGATCCAGATCGCGTCGATGCCGAGATCGGCCAGGTAGGGCAGCCGGGCCCGGATGCCGTTCACGTCACCGGTGCCGTCACCGTTGGCGTCGGCGAACGAACGGGGGTACACCTGGTAGACGACGGCGCTACGCCACCAGTCGTCAGCTGGTCTGGTCGCTGCAGAGGTCATGCCACCCAGCCTTTCACGGGTGGGCAAGACGGCTGTGACGGTCGTCTCAGCGTGTACCCCGGCTGTTGCGGCGGACGCCGGGGTGGCTAGTCTCAGGCCGACGGAACGCGCCGGCGACCGTGCCCTCCATCGGGAACTGCCCGCCTGCCGCGGCCTACTCGAACAGGTGCGAGAGAGGGACCACAGTCGTGGACTTGATGGAATACCAGGCGAAGGCTGTCTTCGCCAAGCATGGAGTGCGGACGACCGTGGGTGAGGTCGTCACCACTCCGGAAGAAGCCCGCGCGGCGGCCGAGAAGATCGGCGGCCGGGTGGTGGTGAAGGCCCAGGTGAAGACCGGCGGTCGCGGTAAGGCCGGTGGCGTGAAGCTGGCCTCCTCGCCGGACGAGGCGGAGGAGAAGGCCCGCGAGATCCTCGGTCTGGACATCAAGGGCCACATCGTCAAGACGCTGAACATCGTGCCGGCCGCGGCGATCGCGGAGGAGTACTACTTCTCCTTCCTGATCGACCGGGCGAACCGGAACTACCTGTGCATCGCGTCGGCGGCCGGCGGGATGGAGATCGAGGAGGTCGCGCACACCAACCCCGAGGCGGTGGCGAAGATCTCGATCGACCCGGCCACCGGGGTGGACGAGGCGAAGGCCCGCGAGATCGCGCAGGCGGCCAAGTACCCGGACGACATCCTGGACGCGGTCGCGCCGGAGATCGTCAAGCTGTACGACGTCTTCATCGGCGAGGACGCGTCGCTGGTCGAGGTGAACCCGCTGGTCAAGCTCGCGGACGGCAACGTCGAGGCGCTGGACGGCAAGGTCACCCTGGACGAGAACGCGGACTTCCGGCACCCGGAGCACACCGAGTTCGAGGACGCGTCCGCGGACGACCCGCTGGAGGCGGCGGCCAAGGCCAAGGGCCTGAACTACGTGAAGCTGGACGGCTCGGTCGGCATCATCGGCAACGGCGCCGGCCTGGTCATGTCGACCCTGGACGTGGTCGCGTACGCCGGTGAGGCCTATTCAAACGGTGTGGATGGCGGTGGCGTGAAGCCGGCGAACTTCCTCGACATCGGCGGCGGCGCGTCCGCCGAGGTGATGGCGAACGGTCTGGAGATCATCATCTCCGACGCCCAGGTGGAGAGCGTCTTCGTCAACGTCTTCGGCGGCATCACCGCCTGTGACGCGGTCGCGAACGGCATCGTGCAGGCGTTCGAACTGCTGGCGAGCCGGGACGAGCACGTCACGAAGCCGCTGGTCGTCCGGCTGGACGGCAACAACGCCGAGGAGGGCCGCCGCATCCTCGACGAGGCCGGTCTGGCCGGTCTGGAGCGGGTCGACACGATGGACGGCGCCGCCAAGCGGGCCGCCGAGCTGGCTGCGAAGTAAGGGATCGCTGAACTATGTCTATCTTCCTGACCAAGGACAGCAAGGTCATCGTCCAGGGCATGACCGGCTCGGAAGGCACCAAGCACACCACCCGGATGCTTGCCTCCGGCACCAACATCGTCGGCGGCGTGAACCCGCGCAAGGCCGGCCAGAGCCAGGACTTCGACGGCAAGTCGGTGCCGGTCTTCGGGACCGTCGCGGACGCCGTGAAGGAGACCGGGGCGAACGTCTCGGTCATCTTCGTGCCGCCGAAGTTCACCAAGGACGCCGTCCTCGAGGCGATCGAGGCCGCGGTGCCGCTGGTCGTGGTGATCACCGAGGGCGTGCCGGTGCACGACACGGCCGCGTTCTTCGCCGCCGCGCAGGCGTCCGGCACCACCCGGATCATCGGGCCGAACTGCCCGGGCATCATCACGCCGGGTGAGTCGAACGCCGGCATCATCCCGGCCGACATCGCCGGCCAGGGCCGGATCGGTCTGGTGTCGAAGTCGGGCACGCTGACCTACCAGATGATGTACGAACTGCGGGATTTCGGGTTCTCCACCGCGATCGGTATCGGCGGCGACCCGATCATCGGGACCACGCACATCGACGCGCTGAAGGCGTTCCAGGACGACCCGGACACCGACGCGATCGTGATGATCGGTGAGATCGGTGGTGACGCCGAGGAGCGGGCGGCCGCGTTCATCAAGGAGAACGTGACCAAGCCGGTCGTCGGGTACGTGGCCGGGTTCACCGCGCCGGAGGGCAAGACGATGGGTCACGCGGGCGCGATCGTGTCCGGTTCGTCCGGTACGGCGGCCGCGAAGCAGGAGGCCCTCGAGGCCGTCGGCGTAAAGGTCGGCAAGACCCCGACCGAGACCGCCAACCTGATGCGCGAGATCATGCAGGGCCTGACCAAGTAGAAGCAGAAACCACGCCCCCGAGCGAAGCGCGGGTCGCCCATGATCAGGTCGCCTTCCCAGTGGCCGGGGACCGCGCGGTCGTCGGCCTCGGCGGGCCGCTCGGAGATCATGATCATCTCGTCGGTGAACCGGGGCCGGCGCTGGTCGGGTTGGCGTTGGGGTTGGCGGCGGGTCCGGCGGTGCGCAGCGCTGCCTGGACTTCACGTTTGAGGCCGCCGCGGGCCTGGAAGTACAGCGCCTGGTAGATCGTTTCGTGGCTCACACGCATGCTCTCGTCGTCGGGGAAGTCTTTGACGAGCCTGTTCGAGATCTGTTCCGGTGACAACTTCCGTTCCAGACCCTCCTCGACCTGGCCGCGCAGCACCGGATCGGTGACCAGCTTCGAGGTCTTGGCCCGCGCCTGGGCGGCTGCGGCATCACGGTGGGCCTGGTGCGGCAGGTAGAGCCCTTCGGTGCTGTGGGCGCGGACCTCGCGACAGATCGTGGACTTGTGCTTGCCGATGCTTGCGCGATCGCGGTCAGGGTGAGCTTGTTGATCAGCCCGTCGGCGATCGCCAGCCGTTCATCCAGGCACAGGTAACGGTCACTGATCACAACCTCAGCTGGTCCGGTCATGGAAGTCAGATACCGGGTCCCGGGGCCCGAGTCGACGACCCGCCCGTCGGGATGGATCCGCGTGTTGTTCACCTTGCGGACTCCGCGATGCCAGTCCTGCCCGGTGCGCCGGTTCACGCCCACCTCCCGGGCCGCCGCGTGATCGACCAGCCCGACTCGATCAACTCGGTGAACCGCGCCTTCGCCTGCGCTTTGCCCCTCACGGCCGTCGCCGCGGGAACCAGCCCGGCCGCGACCAGGATCCGCCGGGCAGTGCCATGATTCACCCCGCAGGTGATCGCTGCACGGTTGATACTGGCTGACTCGCCGAACACCGCGATGACCTGCCCCCGCACCACGTCGGTGATGACCGTCCGCCGGCAGACCCACCGCCACGTGCTCGCAAGATCTCGTAGCCACGACCGCGCTTGATCCCCAACACCTCACACGCCGCCGCTACCGCGACCCCCGAATCCACCATCCGCACCAACGCATCACCGTAACGCTCCGAATCCTCCAAAAACGGCCCGGGGCCGTCTCGTTTGGCTACTTGTAAGTGGCCGAGCGCTCGGCTGCGCGGGTGAGGGTCTCGTTGAAGGCGGTGTCGGAGATGTCCAGGCCCTTCAGGACCGGGAACAGGAGGTAGACGGCCTGGGTCCCGGACGAGGCGATGCCGATCCGGTAGGTGAAGGTCTTCCCGCCGCCGGTGTCGTACGACGCCCGCCAACTCTCACCCTTGATCAGGCTGGTCGACACCGTGCCGGTCGACTCCACCTTCGCGTTCGAGACGTTCTTCTCACAGTTGTCGACGTTCTTGCGGACCTGGTCGGCGAACGCCTTCGCGGCGGCCGGGGTAGCGAACTTCGCCACCATGTCGTCCAGGCCGAACTCGGTCGGTACCTTCGCCTCCGGTGTCACGTAGGTCAGCGTGCCGGACTTCGTCGCCTTGGCCTTCTTCAGGTCGATCTTCTCGCAGCTGGTGCCGGCACCGGTCTTGGTGCCGCTACTGCTCACCCACGGCTTGTCGATACCGATGAGCACCGGCAGGTCGACGGGCGCCATGAATCCGGGCGTCTCGGTGGTCGGCAGCAAGCTCGGCTTGGCGATCGCCGCGCCGGTGCCGCATCCGCCGCTCTGCGCGCAGATCCGCTTCAGGCCGGCCGCCGCCGCGGCCAGCACCGGCCCGGGCTTGGGCGGCGTACCGGAGAGTGGAGTCGTGCTCGAGCACCATGGTCGCCTGGCCGGCGACCGCGACGGCGACGGTCTTGTACTTCGTCTTGCCGTTGGACGGCTGGCCGAAGACCGCGAGGACGCCGCGCTCGCCGACGCCGGTGGTGACGTAGCTGGAGGTCAGCCGGACCTGGGGTGCCGAGCACGCGCTCAGCCAGCCGACGATCGAGGTGTACGCCTTCGCCGCGGCGGCCTTGTCGTTCGACACCTCGACGTACTGGATCGCGGTGTCCTTGGTGGCCGAGTTCTGGAAGGTGCGCACCCAGGTGCGCTGGCCGGCCGGGTCGGCGAACCGCTGGGACTGGCAGACGAACGAGCGCTCCGGGGCGCTGCTGCCGTCTGCGGTCTTGGTGACCGCCCAGGCGCCGGTCGCGCCGAGCGGCTTGGCCGTGGTGGCGTCGAGCAGCAGCTTGGCGTCGGCCAGCACGCTGGTGTCGGCGGGCTTGTCGTCGGCGGAGCCGGAGTTCGGACCAGACGTGTCGTCACCGCCGAAGGCGTTCAGAGCGGCGACACCGCCGCCGCCGACCAGTATCACGACCGCGATACCGGCCGCGATCGTCTGGTTCCGTTTGCGCGCCTTCTGCCGGCGTGCCTCCCGTGCAGCGGCGCGACCGCCGCCGCGGGGTGCGCGGTGGGAACCGGCCAAAGCTCGACCTCCTGACTGATTCCACCCGACAGTACCCGGTGGTCCGTGGTCGTCCCCACTCAGCCGGATCGCGGACACCGGCAGGTGCCCATCCGTCAACTGAGCGTGAACAAGCGGGTGGAAGTCTTCCATATCCGGCGTGTCAGAACGAGTGGTCCCCTCGCGCGGGGGACCATGGGAGCCAGATGACCGACATGCTGAATCGTCCGGGCGCCCGTGACGGCGGACCACACCAGGCGCCCGGGCTCGCCCCGTCCGAGGTCGCCACTCCGACCAAGCCGGTGGTCCTGTCGGCAGTGATCTCCGCGGGCGCATGCCTGCTCGCCGGTCTGCTCACCTGTGCCGCGGTCGCCGTCATCGGCTGGCTGGCCGCAACCTTCGGCGGGGCGTCCGGAGCCATCCGGGCAGGTGCATCGGCCTGGCTGGTCGCCCACAAGGCCGGGGTGACTCTCGGCAGCGGTGCCATCACGATCGCGCCGCTCGGGCTGACCCTGTTCCTCGGCTGGTGCCTGTACCGCGGCGGCAAGTCCGCTGCCCGCACCAGCGGGGCGGACCGGACCAAGGACCTCCTCCTGCTGTCCGGCACGTTCGCCCTCGTCTACGGCCTGGGCGCGCTGGTCATCGCCCTGCTCACGGCTGACGGCTCGCTGCGGGTGTCCCCGCTGGCCGCCTTCTTCGGTGCCGCCTCACTGGCGTTCGTCGCGGGGGCCATCGGCGTACTGGTCGAGTCCGGTGCGGCTGAGGACATCGCCGACGCGACTCCCACCGGTCTGCGCGACGCCGTGCCGGCTGCGGCGGCCGCCGTACTCACCGTGATCGCCATCGCTTCCCTGCTGTACGGCGTCCTCCTCGCGATCCACTTTTCCCGCATCACCGGGATGCTGGAGCTCCTGGACGCCGGTGTGGTCG
Organism: uncultured Actinomycetota bacterium; assembly: GCA_963748245.1. Taxonomy (GTDB): domain Bacteria; phylum Actinomycetota; class Actinomycetes; order Propionibacteriales; family Kribbellaceae; genus Kribbella. Next base: position 433,689 of record CAVVIA010000005.1, read on the forward strand.
GGTCGGTCGTGCTGTTCGCGATCTGCCTGATGCTGGTCCCGAACATGGTCCTGTACGTCGTCTCGTTCCTCGCCGGGCCCGGATTCCAGCTGGGAGTGGGTACGACGATCGCCCCGACCGGTGTGGACGTGGGCAACCTGCCGGCGCTCCCGCTACTGGCCGCCGTACCTGCGGATGGGGCTACGCCGTCGTACCTGCTGGTGCTGACCGCTGTGGTGCCGTTGGTCGCCGGTGTGGTCGCTGGACTCGTGGTGGCCCGGCGTGGACTGGCGGACGTGGACTCCGACGCGCTGGGGTGGGATGCGTTCGCGCTGCGCGGCGGTATGGCGGCTCTGCTCGCCGGAGTGATGCTCTACGTGCTCATGGCGTTGTCAGGTGGTTCTGCCGGATCAGGGCGGATGTCGGCCGTCGGGATCCCGGCCGCGCTGCCGGCCGCCGGCGTACTGGCTGCCGGGATGGCCATCGGGGCGTCGATCACGGCCGCGGTGATCGCCTCCCGCCGCCCGGCTGACGGCGAGGCGGACGCCGGGCGATAAGCTTCAGCGCGTGACAGACCCGGTTGCGCCGACACCCGAACCTGCGCGACTCGTCGTGCTCATCTCGGGATCGGGATCGAACCTGCAGGCCCTGCTGGACGCCTGCGCCGACCCGGCGTACGGCGCTCAGGTCGTCGCCGTCGGCGCCGACCGCGACGGCGTCGCCGGGCTGGACCGGGCCGCCGAGGCCGGGGTGCCGAGTTTCGTGCACAAGGTCAAGGACCATGCCGAACGGACCGACTGGGACCGCGCGCTGACCGCGTCGGTGTCCGAGTACAAGCCGGACCTGGTCGTCTCCGCGGGCTTCCTGAAGCTGGTCGGCGAGGACTTCCTGGCCGCGTTCGGCGACCGGTACATCAACACGCACAACGCGCTGCTGCCGTCGTTCCCCGGGATCCACGGGCCGCGGGACGCCCTCGAGTACGGCGTGAAGGTGGCCGGGGCGACCCTGTTCTTCGTCGACGGCGGCGTCGACACCGGGCCGATCATCGCGCAGGTCGCCGTACCCGTGCAGGACGACGACACCGAAGAAACCCTGACCGAACGGATCAAGGAGGTCGAACGCCGCCAGCTGGTGGAGTGGGTCGGCCGGCTGGTCCGGGACGGCTGGACCATCACCGGACGAAAGGTTCGACTGAAGTGAGCACCGACCACAGGCCGATTCGCCGGGCGCTGATCAGCGTCTACGACAAGACCGGTCTGGAGGAGCTCGCGAAGGCCCTCTCCGCGGCCGGCGTGCAGCTGGTGTCGACCGGCTCCACCGCGGCCCGGATCGCGGCGGCCGGCGTACCGGTGACCAAGGTCGAGGAGCTGACCGGGTTCCCCGAGTGCCTGGACGGCCGGGTCAAGACGCTGCACCCGATGGTGCACGCCGGGCTGCTGGCCGACGTCCGCAAGCCCGAGCACTCGAGCAGCTGGCCGAGATGCGGGTCGAGCCGTTCGACCTGCTGGTGAGCAACCTGTACCCGTTCACCGAGACCGTCGCGTCCGGCGCGTCGGTGGACGAGTGCATCGAGCAGATCGACATCGGCGGACCGTCGATGGTCCGCGGCGCCGCGAAGAACCACGCCAACGTCGCGGTCGTCGTCTCGCCGTCGCGCTACCCGGAGATCATCGCGGCCCTCGCCGAGGGCGGCTTCTCCCAGGAGCAGCGGCAGCGGCTGGCCGTGGACGCCTTCGTGCACACGGCGTCGTACGACGTTGCCGTCGCATCCTGGATGGGCAGCGTGCTCACCGACACTTCCGACGGCTCCGGCTTCCCGGCCTGGATCGGCGCGACCTGGGACAAGTCCGCCGTGCTCCGGTACGGCGAGAACCCGCACCAGCCGGCGGCTTTGTATTCGAACGGCCGCGGTGGTCTGCGCGGCCGCGGAGCAGCTGCACGGCAAGGAGATGTCGTACAACAACTACGTCGACGCCGACGCTGCCCGTCGTACGGCGTACGACTTCACCGAGCCGGCGGTCGCGATCATCAAGCACGCGAACCCGTGCGGCATCGCGGTCGGCAAGGACATCGCCGAGGCGCACCGCCGCGCCCACGAGTGCGACCCGGTGTCGGCGTACGGCGGCGTGATCGCGACGAACGCACCGGTGTCGGTGGACATGGCCAAGCAGGTCGCGGAGATCTTCACCGAGGTCCTGGTCGCGCCGGCCTTCGACGACGGTGCCGTCGAGATTCTCCAAGGAAAGAAGAACATCCGGCTGCTCGTCGCGCCCGCTCTGTCCGGTGCCGAGAAGGTCGAGCTGCGGGCCGTGAGCGGCGGTCTGCTCCTGCAGCACACCGACCGCTTCCAGGCAGCGGGCGACGACCCGTCGGCGTGGCAGCTCGCGGCCGGTCCGGCCGCGTCTCCCGAGGTGCTCGCGGATCTCGCCTTCGCCTGGAAGGCCTGCCGCGCGGTCAAGTCGAACGCGATCCTCCTCGCCTCCGACGGCGCCTCGGTCGGCGTCGGCATGGGCCAGGTCAACCGCGTCGACTCCTGCCGCCTCGCCGTCTCCCGCGCCGGCGAACGCGCCGTCGGCTCAGTCGCCGCCTCGGACGCCTTCTTCCCCTTCCCCGACGGCCTCGAGGTCCTGATCGAAGGCGGCGTCAAGGCAGTCGTCCAGCCCGGCGGCTCCATCCGCGACGAAGCCGCCATCGAGGCCGCCGAGAAGGCCGGCATCACCATGTACTTCACCGGCACCCGCCACTTCTTCCACTGAGTTTTACCGCGTGCTACGCGGGAGCTCCTTCGTCGCACCCGTACGCGCGCTCCCGCCTACCCATCGGTGGTTTGCGGGCTGCCGCCCCGCGGGGTGTGGGGCTTAACGCCCTCCCCTCGGCGGCTGCCGCCGCGACCGTGCGGGCTGTCGCCGGTGTTTGCGGCTGCCGCTTGAAAAGGCGGGCTACCGGCCGCCGCCCGGGCTCGGGCGGCTTATCGCCCGCGTGGTGCGTTCCTGCGTCACGCGGGCTGCTACCGGGCTGGCGTCCGGTCGGGAATGACTGCCAACCAGAGGTTACCGGTCGAATCGTCGGAACCGGCGGCGGTACTGAGACCTGGGAGCCGTTGTCGCGGGTGTTGCCGTCGGGGTCCAGCCGGTCGCGGTGTAGAAGTGCTGGCCCTGGGGGTAGTTCGCGAGGGTCCAGAGGATGGCCTCCGGGTAGGCGGCCTCGAGCTCCTCGACGGCCCTGCGCATGAGCGCCGTACCGATGCCGCTGCGCCAGGACGCCGGATCGACGGCGATCGTGTCGAGCTCACCCAGGTCGGCGTCGACCGGATCCCGGCTCGGCCCGATCCCGACGAGCCCTGCGATCAAGCCCTCGTGCTCGGCGATCCACCACGTGGTCGGTCCGCCGCCCAGCTCAACCGCCCACCGATTGACTCTGCCCTCATCCACCTCGATCGCCGGCATCAGCCCGGCAAAGCCCACATTCCACGACTCCACATAGATCTCCACCACCCGCCGCGCATCCCGGGGAGTAGCCGCCCGGATCGAGGCGCTCATGGCGTCCAGCCGAATCGCGTCAGGACGGAGTCGATCTCCGAGTCAGTCGCACGCCAGGTCCAGCCTCGAAGCTCGACGAGCTTGATGAGCCCGAGCAGAGCCACCGGGTCGTCAGCCACATAATTGCTGCCATCGACCGAGGTCGCCTCGAAGAGGTCGCCGTTTAGTTTGCTCACCCGGTAGCCGGCGGCCTCCAGAGCAAGCACCGCCGGCACAACCGTGTTGCCGGCCGCCGCGATCCGCCTACCTTCTACCTGCCCCGCCATGCCTGCACAGTAAGGCAGGCCGAGGACCACCGCCGGTGGGTTGCTGAGGGTCGGTTGGGACCAGCCGGTTCGCGGACGTCGTGCAAGTTGCGGCGGTTGTTCTACAGCGATCGCGCCGGATTAGGTGCCCATCTCACAAGACGTGAGCGCATCGGGCACGGCGATTGCCCCGGGTGGTAGCGGCGGTAGCCCGCAAGAACGGCCATGGGCGGGCGGGAGCGCGCGTAGCGGGGGCGACCAAGGAGCTCCTGCGTAGCACGCGTGGGACGGATCCCAGTGGTCAGTTCGGGACGATGAGGGCGAGGGTGCCGATGGCTAGGCCTACGCCTAGGAGGAGGGCGGTGTCGAACATGCGGCCTCGGACGTGGAGGAGGCCGGCGGCGGAGTCGCTGAGCGTGACTCGGAGGACGCCGGCGAGGAGGACGGCGCCGGCGAAGACGAGTACGCCGTTGCGCCAGTTGTAGAAGGTGAGTACGACCAGGCCGGTCGCCGCGACCAGGAGCGACAGGACGAGGGGCCACTCGCTCCGTCGCTGAGCCTCTCCCGCCATCAGCACGTCACGCCCGCTTCGCCCAAGCTCGCCGCGCCCGCGCCCGCCGCGCCGCCGCACACCGCGTCCGTGCTGACCGCGCCTCCGCTGACCGCGGCCACGCCGGTCACGCCGACCGTCGTCACACCGGTCATTGGGCGATGCTCGCTTCGGCGGCTTCTACGACGTTGGTGAGGAGCATGGCGCGGGTCATCGGGCCGATGCCGCCGGGCATGGGGGCGATCCAGGCGGCGTGTTCGCGGGCGGCGGGTTCGATGTCGCCGACGATCTTGCCCTCGGCGTTGCGGCTCGTGCCGACGTCCAGGAGGACGGCGCCGGGCTTCACCATGTCCGCGGTGATCAGCCCGGCGGACCCGGCCGCGGCGATCACGATGTCGCCGGTGCGGACCACCGCGGCGAGGTCGGTCGTGCCGGTGTGGCACTGGGTCACGGTTGCGTTCTCGGTACGACGGGTGAACAGCAACCCCATCGGACGACCGGCGGTCACGCCCCGGCCGACGACGACCACGTGGGCTCCGGCGATCGGTATGTCGTACCGGCGCAGTAGCTCGACGCATCCCTTCGGGGTGCAGGGGAGCGGGCCGTCCTGGCCGAGGACGAGCTTGCCGAGGCTGACGGGGTGCAGGCCGTCGGCGTCCTTGATCGGGTTGATCAGGCCGAGGATCACGTTGGTGTCGACGTGCTTGGGCAGCGGGAGCTGGACGATGAAGCCGGTGCAGTCCGGGTTCTCGTTGAGCTCGGTGACCTTCGCGGCGATCTCGTCCTGGGTTGCGTCGGCCGGCAGTTCCACCTGGAGGGAGGCGATGCCGACCGCCGCGCAGTCGCGGTGCTTGCCGGCCACGTACGCCCGGCTGCCCGGGTCGTCCCCGACCAGGATGGTGCCGAGCCCGGGGACCACGCCCTGCTCGGCCAGCTTCGCGACCCGGACCTTCAGCTCGTCCTTGATCGCCGCTGCCGTCGCCTTACCGTCCAGAATCTGCGCCGTCACGACGTAGGAGTCTGCCATGCATCGACGAGACCCGAATCGCCAGGCCATCACAATCACCACTCGGCGGCCAGCCACGCGGTGCACCCGGCTGGACTGTCCGGTTGTGATGGCCTGGGCGTCCGTCCCTGCGCTGGGAATGCCCGCCACCTTGCGGGGTTGAGCGAGGTAGTTTATTCTTGAACTACCCGGAACGAGGAGACCACCATGCCCGCCGTGACCGTCAGCGACATCACTGTGCTGCCCCGCGTCCACCAGCCGGATCCGGCCGTCGCCACCGAGCGCGCGGTCCGGTCGGTGACCTCGGCCCCGAGCGGCTACGAGGGCGAGGGTTTCCCGGTACGGCGTGCCTTCGCCGGCGTCGACCTGCGTGACCTCGACCCGTTCATCCACATGGACCAGATGGGCGAGGTCGAGTACGCGCCGGGCGAGCCGAAAGGCACCCCGTGGCACCCGCACCGCGGCTTCGAGACCGTCACGTACATGCTCGACGGGATCATGGAGCACCAGGACTCCAACGGCGGTGGCGGCGTCATCTCCAACGGCGACACCCAGTGGATGACGGCCGGCAGTGGACTTCTCCACATCGAGACCCCGCCGGAGCACCTCGTGCTGAGCGGTGGTCTGTTCCACGGCATCCAGCTCTGGGTGAACCTGCCGAAGGCGCAGAAGTGGGCTCCGCCGCGCTACCAGGACATCCGCGGCGGTGACTCGGCTCTGCTGTCCACCGCGGACGGCGGCGCGCTGATCCGCGTGATCGCGGGCACTGTGGACGGCCATGACGGCCCCGGCTCGACCCACACGCCGATCACGCTGGTGCACGCGACGGTCAGCCCGGGCGCCGAGCTGGTGCTGCCGTGGCAGCCGGACTACAACGCGCTCGTCTACGTGCTGGCCGGTCAGGGCACGGTCGGTGCCGAGCACCGCCCGATCCGCAAGGGCCAGCTCGCCGTCTTCGGCCCCGGCGACACGATCCGTACGGCGGCCGGTACGACGCAGCCGCAGGCCGAGCCGAACCTCGACATCCTGGTCCTCGGCGGCCGCCCGATCCGCGAGCCGGTCGCGATGGCCGGCCCGTTCGTGATGAACACCCGCGCCGAGGTGATCCAGGCCTTCGAGGACTTCCAGGCCGGCAAACTCGGCAGCATCCCCGCCGTCCACGGCGCCCCGACCGAGCTCCGCAGCACCGACTGATCGCGCGCTGGACAACCTGAAACCCCGGATCTACCTTCAAAACAAGGGGAAACGGGGTTTCAGGGGGTTCATCATGTCGCGTTTCCGGAAACTTGCGCTGATCGTGTCCACGGTGGCACTGACAGTCGCCGCGGGTGCACCGTTCCCGGCTTCGATCCCGTTGCCGGTCGACTTCCAGCCCGAAGGTATCGCCACCGGGCCGAAGGCAACGTTCTACGCCGGATCGCTCACCACCGGTGACATCTACCGCGGCAGCCTGCGCACCGGCAAGGGCGCGATCTTCGTCGACGCACCGCCGGGGCGCTCAGCCGCCGGGATGAAGGTCGAGCGCTCCGCCAAACGGCTCTGGGTGGCCGGCGGGCCCACCGGTCATGCCTACGTCTACAGCACCCGCAACGGTTCGACGATCAAGGATCTGGTGCTCACCTCGGCGAGCGCCTTGATCAACGACGTCACCGTGACCGAGCATGCCGCGTACTTCACCGACACGTTCAGCCCGGTGATCTACAAGGTGCCGATCGGCAAGAACGGCCGGATCGGCACACCTCGGACGATTCCGCTGAGCGGACCCGCGGCTGTGCCTGGGGAGTTCCCCAACCTGAACGGGATCGACGCGCCCCGCGACGGCAAGGTGCTGATCCTCGGGCACTCGTCGCGCGGTGAGCTGTACCTGGTGAACCCGCGGACCGGGTCCAGCCGGACCATCGCGATCACCGGCGGCACGATCACCCCGGGCACGCCGGACGGCATCCTGCTCGACGGCAGAACCCTGTGGGTGGTGGAGAACTTCTCCGAGCGCCTGGTCAAGATCAAGCTCAGCCGGGACCTGACCAGCGGCCGGATCACCGAGACCTTCACCAGCGACCTGTTCCGCATCCCGACGACCGTCGCCAAGAGCGGGGACCGTCTGGCCCTGGTCAACGGTCGCTTCGACCTCGGCTTCCCACCGCCGTTCGGCGAGGGTGCGCCGCCAGGCACCGACTTTGACGTGGTCCAGATCAAGAGGCCCTGATCAGCCCTCGGGGTAGAAGAGGAACAGGGTGCAGCCCTGGGTGGTCTGCGGGACGTGTGACGACCCGGCCGGGCAGTGGATGAAGGAGCCGGCCGGGTAGTCGCGGGTTCCGTCGTTGAAGACGCCGTCGACGACGTACACCTCCTCGGGTCCGGGCTCGTGGACGTCGATGCCCTCCCAGCTGCTGCCGGGGTCCATCTGCAGCACGTGGGCGTGTGCGACCGGGCCCTTCCAGAGCGAGCGCAGTCTGACGCCGGGGAAGAGTTCGCGGACGGGTGCGGCGTCGACCGATGCCGATTCGAAGGTCTGCATGTCTCGAGCATCGGTTGTCCACAGGCTTTCCCACAGTGTCTGGATAGTCGTGGTCAGGTACATTTATGCCATGCAGACGCATCGCGTCGTCGCGCTGGTGACCGGGCCGCAGGCGAGTTTCGAGCTGGGCTGTGCGGCAGCGGTGTTCCGCGCCGACCGGTACCGGTTCAGCGTGTGCACCGAACGGCCGGGCTCGATCCGGACCACCGAGGGCTTCGCCATGGTTGTGCGGTCCGGGCTGCGGGCGCTCGATCGCGCCGACACGATCGTCGTACCGGGCTGGCTGCCGATCGAGAAGGATCCGTCAGACGTGGTCGTGCGCGCGTTGCAGCGGGCGCATCGCCGCGGCGCGCGACTGGTGAGCATCTGCTCGGGTGCGACCGCGCTGGCCGCGACCGGGTTGCTGGACGGTCGCCGGGCGACGACGCACTGGCGGTACGCCGACCAGCTTCAGCGCCGGTTCCCCGCCGTACTCGTGGATCCGGATGTGCTCTACATCGACCACGGTGACATCGCGACGAGTGCCGGGTCGGGTACCGGGATCGACCTGTGTCTGCAGCTGGTCCGCAACGACCACGGTGCCGCGTACGCCGCTCAGATCGCGAGAGGGATGGTGATGCCGCCGCATCGCGAGGGCGGTCAGGTCCAGTACCGCGTCGACGAAACCCCGCCGACCGAGTCCCTGGGGCCGCTGCTCGACTGGGCGACCGAACACCTCGCCGAGCCGCTCACCCTCGACGACCTCGCCGCGCGCGTCAACGTCTCACCGCGGACCCTCGCCCGCCGGTTCGCGGACCAGCTCGGCGTCGCTCCCGGCCAGTGGTTGCTCGCCCAGCGGATCGCCAGGACGCGGGTCCTGCTGGAAGAGACCGACCTGCCTGTCGAGACGATCGCCACCCGCGTCGGCTTGTCCTCGGCAACCAACCTCCGCCGGCGCTTCCACATCGTCCAACGTACGACGCCCAGCGCCTACCGCCGGGCGTTCAGAGCTCAGAAGGCGTTGTCCAGGTCGATGTAGTAGGCGATGCGTGGGTCGTCCGGGTCGCCGCCGCACGCCTCGACGAAGCGGCGGGCCGCGGGCGGGCCGCCGTACTGGGGGTTGAGGTCGCCGGACAGGCTCTTGTACATGAGTGCCAGGTCGACGTAGCGGTCGCCCATGCCCAGCCCGCTGACGTCCAGGACGCCGGTGAAACGGAGACTCGAGGGGTCGACGAAGACGTTCGGCGCGCAGTAGTCGCCGTGGGTCACGACGTCGGCCTCGCCGGCAAAGGGCGATCGGAACGGGCTGTCCGGTAGCGAGTGCAGGGCGCGCAGGCCGTCGGCCATCGCGGCGAGTACGGCGGGGCGCTCGGCGGCCGGCCAGGGTTGGGAGGCGTCCCGACCGGCCAGCTCCGTGGTCAGCAGCCAGTTGTTGCCTCGGTCAACGATCCGCGGGCACGGGAACCCGGTCGAGCCGAGCCAGCCGAGCCGGTCCGCCTCGTCGTCGACGCCCGGGCCCGCCTTGTAGAACAGGTGTTCCGAGCGGCGCCGGAGCCGGACCACGGTCGCCGCGGAGTTTCCGAGCTGGATCGGTTCGGCGCTTCCCGCGCCGAACCGATCCACCAGAGCATTCAGGTCCACTCAGCGAAGGTTACGGTGCAACGCCGAGATCAGCTCCCCATTTTGGGTGTCCCCGTCGAGTGACCAGATCATCGCTCCGCTGAGTCCGCGCTGCGAGATGTACTGCGCCTTGCGCTTCATCTCGACCGGGTCGTCCCAGGTCCAGAACGTCGTACCGTCGAACAACCAGGCGAAACCGGCCGTGGTGTCGCGGTGGACGGTGAAGCCGGAGAGCTTGGCCTTGAGCAGGCGGTAGTCCTCGTAGCCGGCCTCGTACGTCGCCGGCGCCGGGCCCGTGGCCGGTTGGAACAGACCGTTGTTCTGGTTCGTCACGCCGGTCCAGCCGCGGGAGTAGAACGGCACACCCATCACGAGCTTGTCCCGTGGCGCGCCGCGGGACAGATAGGCGTCGATCGTCACCTGCGAGCTGAACTCGGCCGCCGACGGATCGCCGGCCGGGCCGTCGATCGCCGACTGCTGGTTCGTGATCAGGTCCCACGTGCCGTGGTAGTCGTAGCCCTGCGTCGTACCGAAGGTCAGATCCTTGAAGACCTTCGAGACCTCGAAGCCGTTGTCGACCTGGACGGGATTGGCCGGCACGAAGGCGGTCAGGTTGTAGCGGCCCTTGAACGGCCAGGACAGCTTGTCGAGTTGCTTGCGGTACTCGCGGACCAGCGCGGTGAAGTTCTGCTTGTCCTCCGGCCGGACCACGTTGCCCGGAGCACCTTCGCTGCCGGGCCATTCCCAGTCCAGGTCGATACCGTCGAACACACCCTTCGCCGCACCGGCGGGCAGACCGGGCAGGTTGCCCTTCAGCCACAGGTCCAGGCAGGACTTCACGTGCGCGGCCCGGGACGCCGGGGTGAGGGCCGCATCGGAGAAGTACTTCGAGCCGGTCCACCCGCCCAGCGAGATGCTGATCCGCAGCTTCGGGAACTTCTGCTTCAGTTGCTTGAGCTGATTGAGATTGCCGTTCAGTGCCTGACCCGGCTCGTCGGCCTTGCCGCTGACGCTCTGCTCGGCGGTGAACGGCCGCTGGTAGTCGGCCCACGGATCGCTGCTCACGCAGGTGCCGTGCTCGTCGAGGAACCCGAACGCGTAGTTGATATGGGTCAGCCGCGCGGCCGACCCGTTCTTCACCAGATCACTGACCAGGAAGTTCCGGTCGTACCCACTCCAGTTGGTGTAGTACCCCACCACTCGCTTGCTGTTGTGCGCTTCTGCCGGTACGGCGGTCAATCCCGCCAGTACCGTCGCGGCTGCCACCAGCAACCCCACACTCCGACGCTTCATCTGACTCCCAATCGGGCGGTCCGGGAAACCAAGTGGCGCCGACTCTAGAACTCTTCCGTCGATTTACACAATGACTCTACCGAAAGACAGTAAAGAAAGTTTCCAATCGTGTCCCCACTCAGGTGGTGAACTGGTGCCGCGACGGTAGGGTCGCCGCATGACGAGTGTTCGTGCGGATCTGGCGCCGTCGGGTGTACTGCGGGCGTCCATCAACCTGGGTAATCCGGTGCTGGCCCAAGGAACGCCGGAGCAGCCGGCCGGAGTCACCGTCGACATCGCCCGGGAGATCGCCCGTCGGCTCGAGGTGCCGCTGGAACTGGTCTGTTTCGACGCGGCCCGCAAGTCCTTCGAGGCGCTCACGACCGGGCAGGCGGACATCTGCTTCCTCGCGATCGAGCCGGCCCGTGCCGACGAGGTCGCGTTCACCGCGCCGTACGTGATCATCGAAGGCGTCTACGCCGTACGGCGGGAATCCGGCCTGGCCGGGGTCGCCGACATCGATCGAGACGGTGTTCGGGTCGGGGTGAAGCGTGGGTCGGCGTACGACCTGTACCTGACCCGGACGCTGCAGCACGCGACCATCGTCCGGGGCGACGAAGGCGTCGATGTGTTCCTCGCCGAAGGGCTCGAGGCGGCCGCCGGGATCCGTCAGCCGATCAGCCAGTTCGTCGCCGGGAACCCCGAGTTCCGGGTGATCGACGAGCGTTTCATGGAGATCCGCCAGGCCGTCGGCACCACCAGGACCCGCCAGGCCGAGACCGTCGCCTACCTCCACGCGGTGGTGGAGGACCTCAAGTCCAGCGGCTTCGTCGCCGACTCCCTGATCCGCTCGAACCAGCCCGACGCGGCCGTCGCACCTCCCGCCTGACCTGAAGCCCGGCTTCCGTGGGGCTGCGACAGGAACTGGTGGCCTTGAACAGGAAATGACCTGTCCAAGCCCTCAGGTTCCTGTTCAAGCCCCAGGCGCGGAAGACATGGCAGGTGCATCGGTCTCGCTCAAGGCGAACCTGGTCGATGCCGCAGGCAACACCACCGAGCAGACGGTCATCTCCGCCTACCCACTGCGGTGAGACAGCAGAACCCCCGGGGAGAATTTCCCCGGGGGTTCTGTGCGTGTCGGTGCGGGTCAGCCGAGGAGGTTGAGGGCTTGCACTGCGTCGCGTTCCTCGCCCAGTTCGGTGGTGCTGGCGTCGATGCGGCCGCGGGAGAAGTCGTTGATCTCCAGGCCCTGGACGATCTCCCAGGTGCCGTCCTTGGTGGTGACCGGGAAGGAGGAGATCAGGCCCTCGGGGACGCCGTACGAGCCGTCGGAGACGACCGCCATCGACAGCCAGTCGCCGTCGGCCGAGCCGCGCAGCCAGTCGCGGGTGTGGTCGATCGTCGCCGCCGCCGCGGACGCCGCCGAGGACGCGCCGCGGGCCTCGATGATCGCCGCGCCGCGCTTCTGCACGGTCGGGATGAAGTCGTTCTCCAGCCAGGTCTGGTCGTTCACGACCTCGGCCGCGTTCTTCCCGGCGACCTCGGCGTGGAAGATGTCCGGGTACTGGGTCGCGGAGTGGTTGCCCCAGATCGTCACCTTCTTCAGGTCGGTGACGTGCGTACCGGTCTTCTTCGCCAACTGGGCCAGCGCGCGGTTGTGGTCCAGCCGGGTCAGCGCGGAGAACCGCTCGGCCGGGATGTCCGGCGCGTTGCTCCGGGCGATCAGCGCGTTGGTGTTGGCCGGGTTGCCGGTCACGGTGATCCGGATGTCGTCGGCGGCGTGGTCGTTCAGCGCCTTGCCCTGGACGGTGAAGATCGCGCCGTTCGCCTCCAGCAGGTCGCCGCGCTCCATCCCCTTGGTCCGCGGCCGGGCGCCGACCAGCAGGGCCACGTTGGCACCGTCGAAGATGACGTTCGGGTCGTCGCCGATCTCGACGCCGGCCAGGGTCGGGAAGGCGGAGTCGTCGAGCTCCATCACGACCCCCTCGAGCGCCTTCAGCGCCGGGGTGATCTCCAGCAGCCGCAGCTCGACCGGCGTGTCCGGGCCGAGCAGCGCACCGCTCGCGATCCGGAACAACAGGCTGTAGCCGATCTGACCAGCGGCCCCGGTAACGGCCACCTTCACCGGTGTAGTGCTCACGACACGCTCCTCGAACTGATGTGATTGTGTGCTTCGGACGCTAGCAACTCGCGCCCGCAAGCCCAACGCTGGGGCACCCACGACTTCCTCACATCCGCCGCCTCCGGCGACCAGGAAACAGAAGAACAAAGAGAAGAAGAGGTGAGGAGGGGCTCCTCACATCCGCCGCCTCCGGCGACCAGAAACTGAAGAACAAAGAGAAGAAGCGGCGAGGAGGGTTCCTCACCTCCGCGTTTGCTGCTAGGCCGGGATCGTTCACCACCCGGATACCGGCTGGACCCTGGCGGGCTGCGGCGAATTTGCCGGGCGCGCTGAGGGTGAGGCGAGTCCCTGACCTGTAAGGAGAACCCCATGAAGCGAACGGTGCTGCCCCGCCGATTCGTCCCCGCCGCGGCCTCGGCCCTCGCCGTCGCGGCCGCCTTCCTGGTCCCGCAGGCGGTCCCCACGACCGCGCCGGCCACCGACGCGGTCGCCCAGTCCGCCGAGAAGCATCGCGACGACTTCGTCATCGTCGGGCACCGGGGTGCGTCCGGCTACCGCCCGGAGCACACGCTGGCGTCGTACGAGCTGGCCGCCCGGATGGGTGCCGACTACATCGAGCCCGACCTGGTGACCACGAAGGACCGGGTGCTGGTGGCCCGGCACGAGCCGGAGATCGGCGGTACGACGGACGTCGCGGCGCACCCGGAGTTCGCGGCCCGGAAGAAGACCAAGCAGCTCGACGGTGTCGCGGTGACCGGGTGGTTCGCCGAGGACTTCACCCTGGCCGAGCTGCGGACGCTCCGGGCGAAGGAGCGGATCCCGGCGGTCCGGCAGCACAACACCGTGTTCGACGGGCACTACCAGGTCCCGACCCTGCAGGAGGTCATCGACCTGAGTCGCCGGCTGTCCCGCGAGCTCGGCCGGCCGATCGGCATCTACCCGGAGACCAAGCACCCGACGTACTTCCAGCAGCAGGGTCTCGCCCTGGAGCCGCAGCTGGTGAAGACGCTCGACCGCAACGGCCTGAACCGCCCGGACGCCAAGGTGTTCGTCCAGTCCTTCGAGGTCGCGAACCTCAAGGCGCTGCGCAAGCAGCTGCGGGTCCCGCTCGTCCAGCTCACCAGTTCGTCCGGAGCGCCGTACGACTTCGTGGTCGCGGGTGACCCGCGCACGTACGCCGACATCGTCAGCGCGACCGGTCTGCGCGAGGTCGCGACGTACGCCAAGGGCCTCGGGCCGTCGAAGGACCAGGTCATCCCGCTCGACGCCGCCGGCAACCTCGGTCAGCCGACCGTGCTGGTAGCGAACGCGCACCGCGCCGGCCTCGTCGTCCACCCGTACACGTTCCGGGTCGAGAACAACTTCCTGCCGGCGAACTTCGACAGCTCCGCCGTGGCGGCCGACTCGGGCAACCTGTTCGGCGAGATCGCGGCGTACCGGGCGGCCGGGATCGACGGCCTGTTCACCGACAACACCGACATCGCGGTGGCCGAGGAGGCCGAGGCGCGCTGATCGCGCCCCGGATCGTGCCCCTGACAAGATAGGCGGGTGGAACGCAAGGTCGGCTCCGGGACCGCGACTGTCGAGGCTGAGGCCGACGGGACCTTCGTGCTCCGGGTCGACGGATCGCTGCAGTCACAGGTCGACCTTGCCGACCCCACCCACCTGTCCTTCGAGTACATGCGACGGATCGGCGATGTCGTCGACACCGTCGCCCCTCGACGTCAGCCGGTCGCCGCCGTGCACGTGGGCGGCGCCGGGCTGAGTCTGCCGCGGTACGTCGCGGTGACCCGGCCGCGCTCGCGGCAGATCGTGCTGGAGCCGGACGAGGACCTGACCGAGTTCGTCCGCGAGGCCCTGCCGCTGCCGAAACGCTCCGGGATCAAGGTGCGCGGGGTCAGCGGCCGGGCCGGGATCAGCGAACTGTACGACGACTCGATGGACCTGCTGATCCTGGACGCGTTCGAGCACGAGGCGGTCCCGTCCAACCTGGTCACCGCCGAGTTCTTCGCCGAGTGCGCCCGGGTCCTGCGGCCGACCGGCGTACTGATCGCGAACCTCATCGACGGGTCGGCCGGCCTGCCGTTCATCCGTCGTACGGCGGCCACCGTCCGCGGGGTCCTGGGCGACGGCGTCGTACTGGCCGAGCGGAAAGTCCTTCGGGGCAAGGGATTCGGGAACGTCATCCTGGTCGCGTCACCACAGGCCGTCCCGGATCTGACCCCGGCCGGCCGACGGGCTCAACCGCCGTACGACGTGCTGCCGTTGAGCGAGCTGGCCGGTAAGGCGGCGCCGCTCACCGACGCCGAGGGTTTCGTCACGCCGCCCGCGCCACCTGGCACCTTCCGGAGCTGATGCTCCTCTTGGAGCTGAGGCGGTCGACGGTTCGGGCGAACGCGGCGCGCTCGTCGGGTGTCGCGCCGAGCGCGCGCACGAGGCGGTCGAGGCGGTCCCGATTGGCCAGCCGGGTGCCGCGGAACCAGCCCTGGATGGTGGTCCTCGGTACGCCACTGAGTTGCTCGAGGGTCCGTAGCGACCTCGGCCGGGCCAACGCGGACAACGCCGCACCCAGGTCCTCCAGCGTCTCGGCCTTGTGGAGCAGTTCGGCAACGTCTTGAGGGTCGCGGCTGATCGTCTCCCAGTGCCGGCGCCAGACCGGCAGGAGTTCGTTCGGTACGCCGCAGCCGGCGAGGAAGGCGGCGGTCACGTCCCAGCTCGGAAGGTGCTTGCCGTTGGTCGCGCGGACCAGATGGGCGTGCGAGTAGTGCGCGTGATCGGCCAGTTCGCGATAGGTCAGCCCGGCCTGCCGCCGTACCCGCTGCAACGCCGCGGCGAATGCCTCCACATCCTGCATCTCAACCTCCTCGCGATCAAACATAATTCAACACGATCGAACAAATCAAGTGTCAGGTGTCAAGGTACGATTGGGCAATGTCTGCTGCGAGGGTTGCCGCGCTGAGCTACTACCCGGTGAAGGGTCTGGCCGGGGTGTCCGTCGAGCAGGCCGAGGTGGGGTCGACCGGTCTGCGGCATGACCGGAACTTCATGCTCGTCGAGCCGGACGGGACGTTCCTGAGCCAGCGGAGCCTGCCGGCGATGGCCGCTTTGCGAGCCGAAGTGCTCGACGACGGTGCGGCACTCCGCTTCACGGCCGAGGGTGCCCCGGACCTCGAGGTGCCGGTTCAGTACGACGGCAAGCGGCGCGACGTCAGCCTGTTCGGGAAGTGGTTCGGCCTGGGCGTGGTGCAGGACCCGGCCGCGGACGAGTGGTTCTCCGCCCGACTCGGCAAGCCCGCGGCGCTGGTCCGGGTGACGCCGGAGCACGAGCGGCCCGGGTGGGGTGTGCATCGCGGTCAGACCGGGTTCGGTGACGCGCACGCGTTGCTGATCACGTCGCTGTCCTCGCTGGACGGTCTGAACGAGCGGATCGTCGAGCACGGCGGCGATGCGATCCCGATGAACCGTTTCCGGCCGAACATCGTCGTGGCCGGCTGGACCGAACCGCACACCGAGGACAAGGTGCTGCGGATGTCGGCCGGCGCGGTCGAGATCGGGTACGCGGCCCGCTCGATCCGGTGCGCGGTCCCGACCGTCGATCAGGCGACCGGCGAGAAGCGCGGACCCGAGCCGACCCGGACGCTGGCGACGTACCGCCGGCAGCCGGACTACGGCGGCGGTGTCAGCTTCGGGATGAAGGCCGCAGTACTTGCCGAAGGCACCATTCAGGTCGGCGATGAGATCCTGGTGCACGACTGGATCCCGGCGGGACCCGACCCGGCACCCGTCACTCGGTAGCCAGGGGCAGTTCGACAGGACGTATACGTCCACTGTCGGCCACTCATCGCCTGAGCCCACCGGATATCCGGCGCCATCGCCGGACACCTCCTGTCGAACTGCACCCACCGGTGTCGCTGCTAGCAGCCGACCCGGGCCCGGCCGGTGACGGCTGTGTAGGTGCAGGTGTCGAAGGTCTTGCCGGCCGGGGTCTGGAACCGGGCGGTGTCGCCGGTGTTGTTCCAGATGTAGTTGCCCTGGTTCCAGTACAGGGTCAGCGCCCGGTTCCGGTTCTTGCCGGTACGGACGATCACGGTCGATCGGCCCGGCAGGACGTAGCCGCGCGGAAAGACGAACACGTGGTTCGCGACGTCCAGCACCCGGAACCCGGACAGGTTGATCGGCCGGGTGCTGATGTTCCGGACGGTGAAGAACTCCTGGTTCAGTTGCGCGTTGGTGCGGTAGTCCGTGCCGGGCGGGTCGTACTGGATCCCGCTCAGCACCACCGTGATCGCCGCCGATGCGGGCAACGGTGCGAGGACCGCCGCGGCGACTGTCACCACGGCGGTGGCGAGAGCGGAAAAGAGCAGGCTGAAGCCTCGCGCGAACAAAGGATTCCCCTTCGGCAGTGGGCCGATGTCCCCCCCGGCCCGATGAACTGTGTACTGCCGGTTCCCCCCGGCGGTCGAACCCTAGGAGTTACTCTCCGTGTTCGTCAAGGGGTCAACCAATGTGGGTCGCAACGCCGTGGGTGAGGAGCCCGAGGCGGTCGGACAGACCGGCCTGCTCGAAGGTCGTGGCGAGGTGGTCGGGGCCTTCGGAGAAGTGGGACCAGCCTTCGGTGTGGACGGGGACGATGGTGGCCGGGCTGAGGAGGTGGGCGGCCTCGGCAGCAGCCTCGGAGGTGAGAGTGAGTGGGGCGCCGTCCATCAGCGCGGTGCGAGCGGCGCCGGCGAAGAGAACGGCGACGTCGATGGGAGCGAACCGGTCGGCGATCTGTTTGACCAGGTCGACCGACGCGTTGTCGCCGGAGACGTACACGGTGGGGATGTCGTCGCCGGTGAGGATGAAGCCGGTGACTACGCCGAGTACGGCTTCGGCGCCTTCGGGGCCGTGGAGTGCGGGTACGCCGGTGACGGTGATGACGCCGCCGTCCGGCCGCGGCAGGTCCACCGACTCCCAGTTCTCCAGCCCGCGTACGCCGGGAATCCGGGTCGCCGCACCTGGCGTCGACAGGACCGCCGGGACCGACGGCAGCAGCGCGCGGCCGGCGTCGTCGAGGTTGTCCTTGTGCTCGTCGTGCGACAGCAGTACGACGTCGATCGGGCCGAGTTCCGCGACGGGTACCGCCGGGCCGAGCAGTTTGGTCATCACCCGACCGGGCGCCAGCACGTACTCCTGCGGGTCGTCGAAGGCTGGGTCGGTCAGGATGTTCAGCCCGCCAAGGCTGATCAGCGCGGTCGGGCCGCCGATGTGGGTGATCTTCATGTCATCGATCGTCGCCGCCGGCCCGGGTGATCACCATTGGCCCGAGAGCCACAGTTCCTGAAGATCGGGCCAACGCTGGTGGCATACTCGTTCCATGCGTACTGTCGCCGTCCTCGCCTTCGACGGGATGAGCCCGTTCCATCTCTCCGTCCCGTGCCTGGTGCTCGGCGACCGCCTCGGCGGGCCGGGCGAGTACGACGTCCTCGTGTGTGCCGAACGGCCCGGTTCGATGCCGACCAACGCCGGTTTCGGGATCACGGTCGACCACGGGCTCGAGGCGATGGACACGGCAGACGTCGTGATCCTGCCGAGTTGGCAGCCGGATCGCGCACCGTCCGCCGTACTGCTCGACACCATCCGGCAGGCCCACGATCGCGGTGCCACCGTCGTCGGGCTGTGCATCGGGGCGTTCCTGGTCGCGGCGAGCGGGATCGCGGACGGCCGGGAGGTGGTCACGCACTGGAAGTGGGCCGGCCAACTGCAAGCGTCGTACCCGGAAATCAAGGTCCGCGCGGATGTCCTGTGGTCGGACCTCGGCGATCTCCTCACCTCCGCCGGGACCGCCGCCTCGATCGACTGCTGCCTGCATCTCGTCCGCACGCACCACGGCGTCGAGTTGGCCGAGCGGCTGGCCCGGAGCATCGTCGTCGCGCCGCATCGCAGTGGCTCGCAGGCGCAGTACATCCCCGTCCCGGTCCCGCCGGACCCCACCGACGACGTGATCGAGAAGGCGATGGTGTGGGCTCGCGCGCGCCTCGATCAGCCCGTGTCCCTGGACGAATGGGCGGCCGCGGTGGCGCTGTCCCGTCGTACCTTCACCAGGCAGTTCCGCGCGCGGACCGGCAGTTCCGGGCAGGCCTGGCTGCTAGGCCAGCGGCTCGACCGGGCCCGGCTGTTGCTGGAGACCACCGACCATCCGGTCGAACGTGTCGCCACCGAGAGCGGCTTCGGCAGCAGTGCGGCCCTCCGCCACCACTTCCACACAGTTCTGGGTACGACGCCGCAGCGGCATCGTCAGGAGTTCGGCGTCCTCACAGCAGGAGCAGGAGCGTATACAGCGCGGGCGCCGCGAAGGTGACGAGGAGGATCCAGGCGATCATCCGGTGACCGGGTTTGCCGCGGTCGAGGGACGAGGCGAAGTAGACGACGGCGCCTTCCTCCGTGTGACGGCTCAGACCCATCCGCTTGGCCTCTTCCGGGCGCGGATCGGGGCGCTCGTCGGCGAGAGCATCCGGCGGGATCCCGAAGTGAGCGGGCCGGGGCGCATCCAGGTCGTCGCGTTCCCCGTACATCCGGCCTCCGCAGGGTTGGTGGACCAAGGGTCGTTCCCTCCCATGGTCGCACCAACACCCTACGAAAGTGCGCTCCGCCTTACTTAAAGTCCGCCACCCACGCGACGCGGGTCCTCTTGGTGCCGAGGCAGCCGTCGAACACCGGAATCCCGTCGCAGTACGAGTGCGTCTCCCTGCCAACACCGAGTGTTCTCAGGTTGCAGTTGAGGACGACGCCCTTGGTGTCCGCCATCATCCGGTCGTATGCCTGCTGAACGGTGTAGCTGTTGCCACCTGCGGTCGTCTTCGAGTGGTTGGAGCTGGTGACCGAACCCGACTCGGCACGGTCCTCGGCGTCGGACCGGGCGCCACTGGTGAGGCTGGGGTCCTGCTCGAGCCGTGCGCAGCCCTGGTTCACGCGAGCTGCGTCGATCATGTCGAACAGTTGCGACTCCTCGGCAGTCATCCCACCATCGCGCGCCGGCGGGGGTGGCGGGGTGTTGGTTTTGGGGGGTGCGGTGGGGCGGGTCTCGGTGGTGCGGTCCGGGGTCGGGGTGGGGCGGGTGGGGCCCGTAGTGGGTTCCTCGGTCGACTTGGAGGTTGGGGCGCCGGTGGGCTCGGTTGTCGACGGGGTGGTGGTTGGTGTGGCTGAGTTCGTCGGGGTCGGTGTCGGGGTCGCGGTGGGCTTCACCGGCGGCGTACTCACCTTGGACGACGGGGGATTCACGACCGGCTTGGTCGTCGGGGTGACGTAGGTGTCGTCGGTGCGCGTGACGATCGGGACCGAGGCGTCGGCATCGTCGTTCTGCGGCTGGTGCAGCAGGATCCACGAGATCGGCGTGATCACCAGGATGACGGACGCGATCGCGATCAACGGGCGGCGTGCCCGCGAACCACCGGAGCCAGACCGGGCGGCCGCGCGGGAGCCGGCGCGCCCGCCGCCACCTGCGGCGGCCGCAGTACGCGGTTGTGTGCGCGGACCTGACAAGGCTGCGGTCGTGGTGGCCGTTCCCGTGAGCCGGGAGCCCGACGTACCGGCGGGCGCCGAGTCGGAGTCAGCTTCAGCTATGGAGGCGAAACGCCGCCCCGTCCGTGCGGCAGGCTCTCCCGTCGAGCCGGCCGCCGACTGCGTAACCCAAGAAGGCGAACCCGAGGCTGCGGCCCCACGCGAATACGCCCGCGAGGATGCGGCCTCGCCGACGCCGGATTCGCCGGCGCGGGAGTAGGACCGCGAGGATGCGGCCTCGCCAACACCGGCCTCGCCGGCGCGAGAGTACGAGCGTGACGAAGCGCTCTCGCCGGCTGTGGAGCCGAGGCCGGAGTCGCCGGCGCTGGAGTAGGAGCGCGAGGAAGCCGTCTCGCCCAAGCCGGACTCGCTTGCGCGCGAGTACGACCGGGACGAGGCGGCGTCGCCCAGGCCGGAGTCGCCGGCGCTGGAGTAGGAGCGGGATGAGGCGGTGTCGCCCAGGCCTGCGGTTGCGGCGGGCGTCGAACCGGCTGCTGCTGCGCGCGTGTAGGACCGCGACGAGGCGGCCTCTCCAACACCGGACTCGCTCGCGCGGGAGTAGGACCTGGACGAGGCAGTGTCGCCTAGGCCGGACTCGCTTGCGCGGGAGTAGGAGCGGGGTGCGGCTGCTTCGCCCACGTCGGGCTCGCTGGCGCGGGAGTACGAGCGTGAGGAGGCGGTGTCGCCGAGGCCGGTCTCGCTGGCGCGGGAGTAGGAGCGGGATGAGGCGGTGTCGCCCAGGCCGGAGTCGCTTGCGCGGGAGTAGGAGCGTGAGGAGTGCGGGGTCGCCGACGCTGGAGGGGGAGTTTGGGCGGGCGATCGGCTGGGTCCCTGCGCCGGGGGCGGACTGGGTGTTCGCCCAGAACGGGGACTCGTTGGCCGCGCCCGCGGATTGTGCGGTCGCCCAGAACGGCGACTCGTCGCTGGTCCGCGGTGCGTACCCGGGGCGGCTCCGGTGGGGTCGGCGGAGTGCTCTCCGCCGGAGTGGGCCGGTTGGCGCTGGAGCGGGATCCGCGGGATGCGGCCCGGGTCGCCTTCCTGCGCGGCTTGTACCGGCCGTTGCCGGACTCGGACATTATTTCGTTGTTCCCTTCACTGTCTCGCCCCCAAGACGTGCCTCATCAGTCGTCTCACCGGAGCCCCCCAGCCCGAGCCGCGGTATCCGGCGGCCGACATCCGGTCACCCGGGTCCTCGCCGTCGGGGTTCGTGTGATCCATGTAGTGCCGGCGGACCATGTCGGACGCGTGCTTCCCGGCCGCCTCGACCAGTGCGCTGTCCAACCGGAGCGGACCGCAGCCCTGCTGCTCGCGGATCGCGTTGGTGTAGTTGAGCACCTCGCGCTCCTGCGAGTTCGTGCCGCCGCCGCTGACCGGCGGCTGCGTCGTCGGCCGGGGCTCGGTGGTCTGCGTCTTCGTCGTCGTCCGCGTCGGCTTCGGCCGCGGGGTGCTCTTGGTGGTCGCGGTGCGCGGCGCGGTCGGGCTCACCGTCACGGTCGTCACACTGCCGGTCGGTGCCGTGGTGACGATGCTCGTGGGGGAGCCGGCCGGCGAGGAGGCCGGCGTGTCCGAGGTCGACGTCGACGCGGCCGAGCCGAGCGCCGGCGTACCGACGGCCGTCGTGGCCGTTCCGTTCGGAAGCGTCGTGGTGACGGTGCGGTCCGGCGTACCGGAAGGATCGGTGCCGTCGACAACCGAGCGGTCGGCGTCGTCCCGGGTCTCCTCGGAGACGTTCAGGACCTTGGTCGCGCCGTCGACGGTCGAGCTGTCGCGGGACATCAGCCAGACCACCGGGCCGATGGCCACCAGGACGGACAACGCGCTGACCGTCGGGCCGATCAGGCCACGGCTCCGCCGGGGAGCTCGTCTACTGCCGCGGTGCCGCCGGGGGGTAGGCGAATCCGTCATGGGTGGGCGAATCCTCTTCGTTTTCGTCGTACCGAGTGCTCGTCGTTCCCCGCGTTGCAGTTACTGCCAGGTCCCCCCTGGTTACCGAACAGCGACCTTAACCGACTGTAGAGGTCACTGTTACAGAACCGCGACGCCTCTTAACGAACCCTGAAGGTTGCCCTCGGCGCCGCCTGGGCAAACGCTTCACCGGGAGAAGTTCGGGCGGCAGGAAGCTGCCGGATTCCGGCCGTTCCGGCCGATGCGCTAACCGCCGAAGTCCTGCACCCAGCTGCCGCTGCCCCACTCGGGTTTCACCTGGCCGTCGTCGTACCCGATGCCGATCACCGTGTAGGTGCAGTTGAGGATGTTCTTGCGATGCCCCTCGCTGTTCATCCAGCCCTCGACCACGGCCGCGGCGCTCTTGTAGCCGACCGCGATGTTCTCGGCCATCGCCCCGCCGCGGTAGCCGGCCGCCTTCATCCGGTCGAACGGGCTGCGGCCGTCCAGGCTGTCGTGCGCGAAGTAGTGCCGGTCGACCATGTCGGCCGCGTGCGCTTCGGCGGCCTCCGTCAGCGCGCTGTTCGTCCGCAACGGACCACAGCCGGCCTTGGCCCGCTCGTTGTTCGTCAGGCTCAGTACCTGCGCTTCCGCCGTACCCGATCCACCGGACGGCGCGCTGGTCGTCGTCTTGGTGGCCGTCGGCGTGGTGGTGCGGGTCGGCTTCGGCGACGGCTTGGGTGACCGGGTGCCCTCCCGGCTCGGTGCCGTCGTCGATCGGCGCGGGGTGGGGATCGGGGTCGCGGTCTTCGACTTGGTCGGTGTGGCTTTCGGAGCAGTCGTCGTACGACGGGGAGGAGTGGACGACGGTGTCGCCGAGGAACTCGGTGTGAGAGACGTGTCATCCGTCGTGGTGGTCAACGGCTGGTCCTGGCTGGTCAGGACATTCGCAGTCCGGTCCAGCACGAACCACCCGATGCCGGCGATCAGCACCAATGCGGTGAGCGAGGCCAGAACCGGCCCGATCACTCCAAAGCGCTGCTGCGGGCGTTTGTGGCTCGTCATGGTCTGCAGCCTTGCCCACCCCAGGCGGGCCTGACTCCCCGGGGCAGCCGCACTTCACGAACCTTTGACAAACTCATGCGTTTGATCACTGACCTGGATCCGGCGTTCCGCACCGCCGAAGGGGTCAGCACCTGGCGATGATGATGTCCGCGATGACCTTCCAGCCCAGGCTGCGATACAGGCGCAGGCCGTCGATCGAGGCGATCAGGATGCCGCGTTTGGCGCCCTGGGCCGCCGCTGTCTCGACCAGCGATGCCATCACCGCGCTGCCGAGCCCGCGCCGCCGGTGCGCCGGATCCGTCTCGATCCGGTCCGCGACCGCGTCCTCACCGACCACCGCCATCCGCCCGCTCGACACGACCCCGCCGTGCAACGTGGCGCGGGTGATGATCAGGTCGGACTCGAGCTCGGTATGCAGGGCGTAGCGCTCGTGCAGCTTCAGCGCCGGCTGCTCCGACAACTGGATCGTCATCAGCCAGTCCTGATCCTGCTGCACCTCGAGGCCGAGGTCCTCGAGCTGCTCGATCCGGGCTTCCTTGTCGTCGGTGGCCAGGGTGATCCAGCCGGCCCCACGGCCACCGCCGGCGGCCAGGGCCAGCTCGGCGGCACGTTCGACGCGCTCAGGCTTGTCATCGGCATCCAGTACGACATATTCCATCGCGCGGTTCTCCTCACCCGCACGGACGGTCAGGATGCCGTCGTTGTCGTCCTCCACGGTGGTCCAGCCCCTCGAAACCGACCACCCGGCCTGCCAGCGGCGGACGAGCTCCTCACGATCTCTCACCCGTCGATTCAAGCAGCCAGATGGCGAGACGGCGAGGGGAAACGGTGTGGTTTGACACCAACTGGCCGTACATCCCCGATTCCGGGCGGTCACCATTACCGCCCGGAGTCGCCCACCGGCAACCCCTGGAGCCAACCGATTTCCCGGGGCCGGAGGTCAGCCCGGTCGGAGGCGAGCAGGTCGAAGACGTGCGAGTCGGAGTACTCGCCGTCGCGGCGGGGGCCGGCCAGGCGGTTGCGGCCGACGTGGGTGAAGCCGTTGACCTCGGCAACGTGGCTCGACGCGCTGTTGCCCTCGGCAGCCATCAGCACCAGCCGCCGTCGCCCGAAGCCGCCGTCCTGGACCGGCTTGAAGGCCTGCTCGATCACCAGACGGACAGCAGCCGTCATCACCCCACGACCGCGCGCCTCCGGGTGCAGCCAATAGCCGATCTCACCAACGGTTTTGTCGATCCGGTGGTTCAGGTCGAACAAACTCACGCAGCCGATCAGCTCGTCCGTCTCCGCAGCGGCGATCGCCCAGGTCACCCCTTCGCCGGCGGCCAGGATCTCCTTGCGGCTCTCGATGAACGCCTCCGCATCGGACAGCCCGTACGGCGACGGCATCCCGGCCAGCCAGTACTGCGTCCGCTCGTCGTTGCATGCTTCGACGACCCGCTTCGCGTCCGATGCCCGGAGCGCCCGCAACCGGATCCCGTCACCTTCGACCTCAGGCACCGTCCACCAGTTGCCCGACGGCTCGAGGGCGTCGTCCCGCCCGACCGTGGCGACCCACTCGTCATGCCGCACACCGCGGGCCTTCCCACCCCCTGGTACGACGACCACGCCGCGGAACCCGGCCTTCCAGGCGACCCGGCGCGAACCCCAGTTGCCGACGAACGCCCGCCAGATCACCCGGTCCCAGCCGAGTACGTCGAACGCGTACCGGACCACGAGCTTCAGCGCCCGGGTCATCACCCCGGCACCCCGAACCTCGGGCGTCACCGCGAACCCGACCTCACCGACCCCGCCGTCGCCGTCGCGCAGATCGATGGTGCCGGCGTACTTGCCGTCGTACTCGATCGCCCAGGCCCACATGCCGCCGTCGCGCCAGCCGTTCGGGATGATCTCGGTCAGGAAGCCCACCGCGTGCTCGCGCAGGTAGGGGACCGGGATGGTCGTCCAGCGCTGCATCTCCGGGTCCTGGCACATCGTGTAGGCGGGGTCGATATCGGCCTCGCTGTGCGCACGTAGGGTCACCACGTCATCGGCCAGCGCCGGCACGTCTTCGGGGAATCGCATGTCTCAGCGTGACAACCCCACGCCCGCGCGGCAATGACATTTCCCTGACAGACCCCGCCATCACCACAATCGGCGACGAATGCGCACTGGACTAGGCTGTCGATCGTGAACTCAGCTGGAGCAGAGGCGCCGCGGGGCCGGGGAGGGCAGCTGGCCGCTCAGCGGCAGGCCACGATCGTTGCCGAGGTCAACAGTCGGGGCGCGGTCACGGTCGCCGAACTGGTCGAGCGGTTCGGCGTCTCGGACATGACGATCCGGCGCGACCTGGACGCGCTCGACTCCAGCGGCCTGCTGCACAAGGTGCACGGCGGGGCGACGTCGGTCGGGCTGCGCAGTGCGCACGAGCCGGGGTTCGACGCCAAGCTGACGCAGGAGTCCGCGGCCAAGCAGGCGATCGCGGCCGAGGCGGCCGGCCGGGTCCAGCCGGACAGCGCGATCGGCATCGGCGCCGGCACCACGACGTACGCACTCGCGCGTCAGTTGCTCCGGGTGGAGAACCTCACCGTCGTGACGAACTCGGCCCGGATCGCCGACGTGTTCCACGGCAACAGTCGCTCGGACCGCACCGTCGTACTGATCGGTGGCATCCGGACTCCTTCCGATGCGCTGGTCGGCCCGATCGCGACGGCAGCGCTGGGCTCGCTGCACCTCGACCTGCTCTTCCTCGGTGCGCACGGCGTCGACGCCGAGCACGGACTGAGCACGCCGAACCTGATGGAGGCCGAGACCAACCGGTCCTTCATCGCCGCGAGCCGCGAGGTGGTCGTCGTCGCGGACCACACCAAGTGGGGCACGGTCGGCCTGAGTACGTTCGCCACCTGGGCGGACCTCGACGTCATCGTCACCGACGCCGGCCTGTCCACCGCCGCCCGCAAAGCCATGCGCGACACCGGGTGTGAGCTGATCATCGCTTCATGAGGCGGCCGCAGGAGCCGCTGGGTAAGCCGTACTGGGTGCTCTGGACCGCCGGCGCGATCTCGTTCCTCGGCGACGGCATCACCTTCGGGGCGCTGCCGCTGCTGGCCGCCTCGATGAGTCGCGACCCGCGCGTCGTCTCGCTCACCGAGGCGGTCGCCGGGATGGGCTGGCTGTTGCTCGGCCTGGTGTCGGGGGTGATGGTCGACCGCTGGCGGCGGACCACCACGATGTGGATCGTCGACGCGATCCGGGCCGTCGTCGCCGGCGCGTTCGCGGCCGCCGTACTGCTCGGCCAGGAGAGCATCCCGCTGCTGCTGATCACCGGGTTCCTGCTCGGCATGCTCGCGCCGTTCTTCGACAACGCGTCCGCGGTGGTGATCCCGGACCTCGTCGTCGGCGCCGCGCTGGAGCGGGCGAACGGCTACAACCAGGCCGCCCTGGTCCTGCTCGCGAACCTGATCGGGCCGCCGCTCGGCGCCGTACTCTTCGTGCTGCACCACGGCCTGCCGATCCTCGTCGACGCGATCTCGTTCGCGGCCGCCGCCGTCCTGGTCTTCCTGGTACGGCGTGCCGCCCCGGCCCGAGCGGTCTCGCCGGATCGGAATCTCGGCCGCGAGCTGAGGGAAGGACTGCTCTATCTCTGGCGGCACAAACTGCTGCGATCGCTCTGCCTGCTGCTCCTGGTGGCGAACGCGGTCGGCGCGGGCATCATCGCGATCCTTGTCCTCTATGTATTAGAGGCACTGCACCTGCCCGAGGCCTGGTTCGGCTGGCTGGTCGCGACCTATGCGGTCGGCGGCGTCGTCGGCGCGTTCCTCGCGCCCCGGCTGGCCCGGCGCTTCTCGACGTTCACGAATCTGATCGTCTCGATGCTCGTGCTCGGCTTCTCGGTCGTCGTGTTCGGACTGGTCGACGAGTTGGCGCTGATCATCCCCGGTGCCGTGCTGATGGGGTTCGGCAGCACCTGGTGGAACGTCATCTCGATCACGCTCCGCCAACGGATCGTGCCGCCCGAACTCCTCGGCCGGGTCACCGCGGTCTACCGAATGGTCGCCTTCTGCGCCGCTCCGGTCGGCGCGGTCGGTGCGGGGTTCCTGGCCCACCGCACCAACCTCCACACGCCGTACCTGGTGATGGGCCTGATCCAGGTCGCCGCCACCTTCGCCTTCGCCCCGTTGATCCGGCGCGAACTGTCAGCTGACGCGCGAAGCTCCGGCTGACGGGGCCGCGGACAGGGAGTTGGGGGCGGTGAAGCCGTGGTCCGCGAAGGCCTTCTCGATGGCGGAAAGTACGGCGTTCGCCGAGTCGGCCTCGGTCAGGGCGATGATGCAGCCGCCGAAGCCGCCGCCGGTCATGCGGGCACCGAGGGCGCCGGCCTCGAGGACGGTGTCGACGGCGACGTCCAACTCGGGCACGGTGATCTCGAAGTCGTCGCGCAGTGATGCGTGCGACGCGGTGAACAGCGGCCCGACGTCGCGCAGGCGGCCGGAACGCATCAGCTCGACCGCCTCCTCGACCCGGCGGATCTCCGTCACCACGTGCCGGACCCGGCGCCGTACGACGTCATCCGGCAGCCGATCGAGTGCGTCGTCGAGGTCGTCGTACGCGATCGAGCGCAGGGCCGGTACGCCGAGCTCGGCCGCGGCGTCCTCGCAGCTCTTGCGACGGGCGGCGTACTCACCGTCGACGTGCCGGTGCGGCGCCTTCACGTCGACGACCAGCAGTGCGAGGCCGTCGGCGGCCGGATCGAACGGGATCTGGTCGGTGGACATCGCGCGGATGTCGAAGTACAGGGCGTGCCCGGCGGTGCAGCACATCGACGCCATCTGGTCCATCAGGCCGACCGGCGCACCGACGTACTGGTTCTCGGCCTTCTGCGCGAGCCGGGCGACCTCGGCCGGGTCGACCTCGATGTCGCGCAGGCCGAGCAGCGCAACCGATGTCGCGCAGAGCAGAGCGGCGGACGAGGACAGCCCGGCACCCGACGGCAGATCGGAATCGACCAGCAGGTTGGCGCCGCCGATCGCGTAGCCGGCCTCACGCAGCACCCAGGCCGCTCCCGCCGGGTACGCCGCCCAGTCGCCGACAGAGCCCGGGGTCAGCTCGTCGATGGCGAACTCGGTCACGCCCGAGTGACCGCTCGACGCGACCGCGATCCGGCCGTCGTCCCGCGTGGACGCGGTCACCTCGATGCGGTTCGGCAACGCGATCGGCAGCACCAGACCGTCGTTGTAGTCGGTGTGCTCACCGATCAGGTTGACCCGGCCCGGCGCGCGCCAAGTGCCGTCCGGCGCGACCCCGTAGACGTCCTGCGAACGAGCTCACGAACCCACCTTCCGCAGGGTTTCGGCCACATCCTCCGGCCGGGTGTCACTGATGAACGCGCCCATCCCGGACTCCGAGCCGGCCAGGTACTTGATCTTGTCCGCGGCCCGGCGGATCGACAACACCTCGAGGTGAAGGTAGCCGAGCTCGCGGTCGACCCGGACCGGGGCCTGGTGCCAGGCGGCGATGTACGGCAGCGGGTCGCCGTACAGGCCGTCGAGGCGTCGCAGCACGTCGAGGTAGAGCTCGGCGAAGTCGTCGCGCTCGCCGACGGACAGCTCGCTGATGTCGGCGACCTGGCGGTGCGGGTACAGGTGCACCTCGACCGGCCAGCGGGCCGCCTCCGGGACGAACGCGGTCCAGTTGGTGTTCTCCACGACGACGCGGCCGCCGTCCTTCTTCTCGGCGGCCAGGACGTCGGCGAACAGGTTGCTGCCGGCAACTGCTTGGTGCTCGCGGGCGCGGGCCATCAGGGTGCGCATCCGCGGTGGCAGGAACGGGTAGGCATAGATCTGGCCGTGCGGGTGACTCAGCGTCACACCGATCTCACGGCCGCGGTTCTCGAACGGGAAGACGTGCTCGACGTCGTCGCGGGCGCTCAGTTCGGCGGTCCGGTCGGCCCAGGTGTCGACCACCAGCCGGGCCTGGCCCTGGGACAGATCGGTGAACGACTGGTTGTGGTCGCTGGTGAAGCAGACCACCTCGGTCCGGCCCGGGCCGGCGAAGGAGGGGAACCGGTTCTCGAACACGGCGACGTTGTAGTCGTGGTCCGGGATCTCGGTCGGGTTGCCCGGCTTGCTCGCGCACAGCGGGCACTGGTCGGCCGGCGGCAGGTAGGTGCGGGTGTTGCGGTGGGTCGCGTAGGTGATGACGTCGCCGGTCAGCGGATCGGTCCGCAGGTCGACCTGCGGTTGCGGGGCCGGCAGTCCGCGGGTGTCCTCGAGCGGCACCCGGGCCGGCGCGTCGGCCGGGTCGTAGTAGATCAGCTCGCGGCCGTCGGACAGCTTGGTGTCCGTACGGCGTGCGCCGCGCGGTGTATTCATCGTTTGACCCTCCCGGCCGTCGGACACCGACGGCCAGGAATCATCGTAAACCAACAAACTCGAACATGCATCGTGATACTTGACACCGGTAGGCTAAATAGATGGACGACTACGCCCTACGCGCGCCCTCTCGACAGCTGACGAGAGGGCGCTAGGAACTCCCTTCCATGAACGAGACCCTGCTCAACATCGTCCTGATCTTCGTCTTCGTCCTGATCGGTGGCGTCTTCGCCGCGGCCGAGATGGCGCTGGTCTCGCTCCGGGAGAGCCAGCTCAAGTCGATCTCCCTCCGCGGGCAAGCGCGGCGAGACGGTGGCCCGGGTGGCCGCCAACCCGAACCGCTTCCTGTCCGCCGTCCAGATCGGCGTGACCCTGATGGGCTTCCTGTCCGCCGCCTTCGGTGGCGCGACGCTGGCGGACGGCCTGTCGCCGCACCTGGAGGACCTCGGCCTGCCCGAGTCGGTGGCGAGCACGGTCGCCCTGGTGCTGATCACCATCCTCGATCTCCTACGTCTCGATCGTGCTCGGCGAGCTCGCGGCCAAGCGGCTCGCGCTGCAGCGGGCCGAGACGTTCGCGCTCGGCCTGGCCCCGCTGGTGGACCGGATCGCCTCGATCGCCCGGCCGGTGATCTGGCTGCTGTCGAAGTCGACCGACCTGGTCGTGCGCGCTCTCGGCGGCGACCCGAACGCGAACCGCGAGGTGATGTCGGACGAGGAGCTGCGCGACCTGGTCTCGGCGCACGAGTCGCTCGGCGAGGAGGAGCGCCGGATCGTCGACGACGTGTTCGAGGCCGGCTGCCCGGCAGTTCCGCGAGCTGATGCTGCCGCGGACCGAGGTGGACTTCGTCGACGCCGGAGATGCCGGCGTACAAGGCGGTCAAGTTCGCCGCCGAGCGGCCGCACTCGCGCTACCCGGTGATGAACGGCTCGGCCGACGACATCGTCGGGTTCGTCCACGTCCGCGACCTGTTCGACCCCGCGGTCGCGTCCCGCTCGGTCCGGGTCGGCGACCTGGCCCGCGAGGTGCTGATGCTGCCGGACACCGCGAAGCTGCTGCCCACCCTGACCGAGATGCGCCGGCGCTCGACCCACCTGGCCATCGTTCTCGACGAGTACGGCGGTACGGCGGGCATCGTCACGCTGGAGGACCTGGTCGAGGAGCTGATCGGCGACATCAAGGACGAGTACGACGAGGAGTCGGCTCGAGACCACCCGCCTGCGCAGCGGCGACATCGAGGTCGACGGTCTGCTCAACCTCGACGACTTCGCCGACGAGACCGGGGTCGAGCTCCCCGACGGCCCCTACGAGACCGTCGGCGGTTTCCTCGCCGCCCAGCTCGGCCGCGTCCCCGCCACCGGCGACGAGGCCCGGGTCGACGGCCACACCGTCACCGTCACGGTGATGGACGGCCGCCGGGTCGCCCGGGTCCGCATCCACCGGGTCAAGCCGCGGACGAGCCGCACCAGTTCCTGCGCGAGGAGCCGTAGCCGAGAGCATCGGCCGGCGGCCGATGATCACCGGCCGCCGCCGACGACGTAGCCGAGGCCCTGGAAGACCAGCACCGGGATGATGCCGACCAGGTCGCCGAGAACACCCGCCGAGGCGATGCCGATCAGGATCGCGACGCCTTCGGCGGCGGAGATGGCGCCGAAGATCCGGCCGCGGGACGAGTCCTCGGTCAGACGCTGCAGCACGGTCATCATGCCGGCGACGGTGAACGCGCCCGGCAGGCCGACCGCGATCATGCAGACGAAGGCGGGGATCAGGCTGTCGGTGACCAGGGGATAGCAGAACAACGCCAGGTCGATCAGCCCGAACAGGAACGCCCCGACACCCCACATCGTTGCTGCAGGCAACCGTGAGCCGATCGCGGCGGCGACCAGCCCGCCGACGATCCCGCCGATCGCCTGCGACGACAGGATCAAGCCGTACGCCGTCCCGTCACCGCCGAGCTCGGCCGACACGAACGGCGCGAACAGCGTGCTCATCACACCTTCACCGACCCCGGTCACCAGGCAGAACACGAACAGCAGCCGCATCGCCGGGCCCGCGACACAGAGCCGGAGCCCTTCGGTCCACTCCGCCTTCAGCCGCTGGATCGCACCGCTGGCCGACTGGGTGAGAGTGCGTACGACGCGATGCCGGACCCGGACGATGAGTCCCGCGGCGACGAGATAGGTCGCGGCGTCCACGAGCGCCAGCAGCGGCAAACCGCCGAGCCCGGCGAGCAGACCGCCGATCCCCGCACCGATCAGCCGGGCGAGGTCGCTGGTCTGACTGTTCAGTGCGTTGGCCGTGACCAGTTGCCGCGGCTCGACCAGGACCGGGATCAGCGACTGCTCGGCGGGCCGGAAGAACTGCTGCAAACAGCTCTGCACGAGGACGACGGCGTACACGACCCAGATCGCGCTCTCGTCGCGGACCGCGAGCAGCGGAAGCAACAGGACCGCGTGCAGGACATTGGTGACGATCATCGTCCGGCGCCGGTCCCAGCGGTCGACGAAGACGCCGGCCAAGGATCCGAGGAGGACCATCGGCACGAACGACGAGAGCAGCAGGGCGCCGGAGGCCAGTGTCGATCCGGTCAGCGCGTAGACCTGGAAGGCCAGTCCGGTCTTGAGGATCCAGTCGCCGGTGAGCGACACCAGCCCCGCGCTCAGGACCAATCGGTAGTCGCGCTGCCGCGCGAGCACGCCCCACAGTTCTTTCACGGCTACTCCTCGGGTTCCATGTTCTCGGGCGAGACCGTGACGATCTGGGTCATGGAGACGTGCCGGCTACCGGGCGGGCGGGTGGACTTGTCGTCGATCGGCCGCTCGGCGACGTACCGATGGAGCAGCGCGTCGATCTGTTCGGTGAGCTCCTTCAGTTCTTCGCCGGTCAGGTAGAAGCCGCTGTTCCCGATCCCCGAGTTCTCCCGCCAGATCGCGTCCTCGTGCACCCGGCGCTGCTGCCACTTGGCGAGCGAGTCCAGCGCCCGCTCGGCCAGCAGTTGCTCGAGTACGTCGGCCGCCGCGGCACCCTCCGGTGTCAGCGATGCCTCTCGCCACGACTGCGACGTCGAGACCAGCCGCCACGGACGCTCGCGGTTGTCCTTGCCCGGCGCCGGCTCGACGAAGTCGTACTTCGCCAGCTGCCGGAGGTGGTGCGAGGCCAGTGCCTGGCTGATCCCGAGCGTGCGCGCCGCGTCCGCCGCGGTCAGCGGCCCCTCCCGGCCCAGCAACGTCATCAGATCCAGTCGCACCGGGTGTGCCATCGCCCGGATCGCGAGGGGATCGTCCAGCAACCGCATCCGCCGCGGATCATTCTCCAAAGACATGCTTGGAATATGCGCCGCGACGGAACCAGATGTCAAGCCGTTGCTTGGAATCCCGGAATCAGCGAGCCGATGCGGACAGCAGCGCCCGGCGCCAGAACCGGCCGATCGGTGCCCGATGCCTGGCCGGGCCACCGGCTGCGCCGGTTCCCAGGACTATGCCGGTTCCCAGGGCCACGCCGTCGGCGATCTCGGTGGCCCTCGGCCGGCGCGTGGGCTCCTTCGACAGCATCCGGAGCAGCAGGTCTTCGACCGGCCCCGCCACCTCGGCGCACGTCTTGCTCGGCAGCGGGGGCTCGGCGCCGACGTGCTGGGACAGGACGTCGGTCGGATCGTCGCCGGTGAAGGGCGGGCGTCCGGTGACCAGTTGATAGAAGACACAGCCGAGGGCGTACACGTCCGAGGCGGCGGTGGCGGGTCTGCCCTGGGCTCGTTCGGGCGCGAGGTACAGGCTCGTCCCGAGCACCTGGCCGGGGATCGTGCGGACCGGATCGGTGATGAGCCGGGCGATGCCGAAGTCGGCGACCTTCACCGTCCCGTCGGCGTCGATCAGCAGGTTGGCCGGCTTGATGTCGCGATGGACGATGTCGCGGCGGTGGGCCGCGGAGATCCCGGCGGCCGCCTGCCGGACGACGTCGACGGCCCGCTCGGGTTCGAGCGGGCCGTGCAGGGCGAGTTCGTGAGCCACGCTGCGGCCCTCGACCAGTTCCATCACCAGGAAGTAGCTGCCGTCCTCCTGCCCGAAGTCGTACGCCGCGACCACATGCGGGTCTTTCACCATCGCCGCCGTCCGCGCCTCCCGCCGGAACCGGGCCGCCGCGAACGGATCCCGCCAGCCGGGACGCAACAGTTTCACCGCCACCGGCCGGCCGAGAAGTTCGTCGCACCCCCGGAACACCTCGCCCATCCCGCCACGGCCGAGGATGTCGGTCAATCGGTACCGACTCGCGAGCAGCACCTACCTCCGGTACCCAGCACCTCGCTGCCGAATCAACAGTTGCCCATGGCCCCGATCAGCCGGTCTGTTCGCGGATCCACTCGAGGGCGGGTTCGGCCTGGGCGAGGACGGAGATGTGGCTGTCGCCGGGCGAGAGGCGCAGCGTCGCCGACGGGATGTGGTCGACCAGCCATTCCCCGTGCGTGCTGGGGATGATGCCGTCGTCCTTGCCGTGGCAGAGCAGCGTCGGCGCGGTGATCGTCGCCGGATCGCAGCCCCACGGGACGACATAGGAACAGTCGTCGTCGATCAGCCCGTCCGGCACGTTCGGCATCGACTGGTCACCGGCGACCGACCCGAGCCAGCCCCACGGCCCGTCGAACATCGCCAGGTCGGCCGGGGTGAACTCCGGGTCGTACTCGATCCCCGACGTCTCATGCGCGACCTTTGCCTCCCGGCCGGCGGCCGCGGCCCGGAGTGACGCGAGCCCGGACCGGATCATGCCGCCATACCAGTCGAGTCCTGCGGCGTCGTACGGCGCGATGGCGGCGAACGTGGCCACTGCCTCGACCCGGTCGCGGAGGCTCGCGGCGGAGCCGAGGGCGTAGGAGCCGCCGCCCGAGTAGCCCATCAGCGCGAGGCTGCCGACCCCCAGTGCGTCGGCGACCGCGGTCAGGTCGGCCGCGACCGAGGCCATCGTCCGCCCCGGCGCCGCGGTCGAGCCGCCGTACCCGGGCCGGTCGAACGAGATCCAGCGGATCCCGAGCCACTCGCCGGCCTCGAACAGCGGCTCGGGCGGGGTGCCCAGGTTCGGGGTGCCGTGGTGCCAGAACACCGGCAGCCGGCCGTCGTCGCCGGGCGCGGTGTCGTACACGTGCAGGGTGCGGCCGTCCGCCAGCCGGAGGTCCGTCTCGTTCATGTCGCTCACCTTAGGTCGGAGATTGCTTGGCGAGCGGTACGTCGGACATCGCGGCCGCGGACTCGACATTTTGAGGCACCGAGTCCGGCCCTATCGCGAAATGTCGAGGTTCTCCGGCGGCCTCCGACCTCTGCTGCGAAGATCCACTCAGACTCCGAAAGGAACCGGACATGAAGTACCTGCTGCTGATTCACAGCAACCCGATCACCTGGGCCCACCCGTCCTTCCTGCACACCGAGGAGGGACGGCGGCTGCCGGCCAAGGCGCGCGACGCGCTGGCCGCCCAGCTGGAGAAACTGCTCGACGAGCTGTCCGAGTCGGGCGAGCTGGTGACGGCCGCACCGCTCGATCCGCCGGCGCGGGCGAAGGTGGTCCGGGTCCGCAAGGGCGTCCGCGCCACCACCGACGGCCCCTACTCCGAGGCCAAGGAACAACTGGCCGGCGTCTTCGTCGTCGACGTCGCCACGCCCGAGCGCGCCGAGGAGATCGCCGCCACCATCCCGGAAGCCGAGTACGGCGGCGGCGTAGAACTCCGCCCCGTCACTATTTTCGAGTAGTTGACCGGGGGCTGGAACAAGAAACGGGGGCCGGCGACAGGAAATAACCTGTCACCGGCCCCCAGTTCCTGTCCTGGCTTCCGTCAGCTGACGAGGCGGGTGTGGTTCTCCCGGGTGGCGAGGGCCGGGTCGAGGGTGCCGAGGGCCAGCCAGGTGGCACCGCCGACGCCGTCCCGGGCGGTGCGGACCTCGCCGGAGAAGTGCTGATGGATGGTTTCCCGGATCAGCCGTCCGACCGGCGACGCTTCCCCGGCAACACTGCCCGCGAGGACCATCGGGCCCTTGTCCGACGTTGTCCTGAGCCGTCCGACCGTTTCTGTGAGCAGGTCGGCTGCGCGTTTCACCAAGGCGTGTGCCGTCTCGTCGTTCTGCTCGAACGCCCACACCACAGTCCGGGCCAGTTCGGCGAGCATCACCGGTGGTCGGCTGTTCACTGACCGGATAAGGTCGTCACGCAGTACGTCGTACCCGTCACGCTGGGCGATCGCCTGCTCGTCGCGGTCCGGCAGGACTGCGTGAACGACGGCCTCGCCGAGCACACCGATCGGTTCACCCAGATCCAGTTTGCGCAGCACACTGCGCACTGCCTCCCGGCCGAGCCAGAAGCCGGAGCCGTCGTCGCCGAGCAGCCAGCCGTGCCCGTCCGCCGTC
Source organism: uncultured Actinomycetota bacterium (assembly GCA_963748245.1). GTDB lineage: Bacteria > Actinomycetota > Actinomycetes > Propionibacteriales > Kribbellaceae > Kribbella. The sequence continues at coordinate 469,738 of CAVVIA010000005.1, forward strand.
CGGACGAGCTGGTGGTCGCGGACCAGGCCGGCCGCGCAGCCGGTGCCCGCGATAAGCACGACGCCGTCCGGCTCCGGCGTACCGGAGGCGAAGGCGACCTCCAGGTCGCCGATGAACTCGGGCTCGCCGGTCAGCCCGGCGCTCTCCCAGGCGGCGTCGAACTGGGCGCGTACGTCCGGCCTGGCCAGCGCCGAGCCGCCGGCCGCGCCGATCACGGCGGCTTTCACCGCGGTCGCGTCGAGCCCGGCCAGCGCGGCGTGAAGCGCCTGACCGAAGTTGGCCGCGGCACTTGCGGGGTGGCTGGTCGGGTTTCCGCCCGCCGCCGACCCCCGACCGACTACGTTGCCGTCATGGTCCGCGATCACGATCCGGGTGGAGGTGCCGCCGAGGTCGCCGCCCAGGACCAGTGCCGATGCTGGCATCAAGACCACTGAGTCCGCAGGTTCCGGCAGCGGGCGTTGGACCGACATAGGCGATGCTCCAAACTGCTCGAAAGAGTTCTCTCATGGACAACAATGAACAAGGTCACGCAACGGTCCCGATCTGGGAAGAAGAGTGAGATGAGCCTTGACTTTAGCTGCCAGTTGAGAAAAGTTCTGTCCAGCAAACCGCAAACTTGCGCACTTGTCGGCAACAGGTGTGTCGCGGCGAACACATCAGTCGAGGGGTGGGGCCGGTAATGGCCAGCAGTAACCAGGGCGGACCGGGGGAGACCGGTGCGGTGAGCGCGCAGGCTTTTGTTCATGCGCTGACACCCATCATGACCGCCGTCACCAAACAGATCGACGGCCCGATCCAGCAGGCCGCCGACCTGTTCACCGAATCGCTGCGGGCGAACGGCGTCATCCAGGCCTTCGGGTCGGGCCACTCCGAGGCACTCGCGATGGAGATCGCCGGCCGGGCCGGCGGGCTGATCGCGACCAACCGGATCGCGCTGCGCGACCTGGTCCTGCTCGGCGGCTCGCCGATCGAGCTGCTCCGCGGCGGCGAACTGGAACGCGACCCGTCGATCGCGCGGCGGCTCTACGACCTGGCCGAGCCGCACCCGGCCGACCTGTTCGTGATCGCGTCCAACTCCGGGGTGAACGGCTCGATCGTCGAGCTCGCGACCGTGGTCAAGGAAAAGGGCCACCCGCTGATCGCGATCACCTCACTGCAGCACACCGGAGGGATGGACTCGCGTCACCCGTCCGGCAAGAAACTCATCGACTTCGCGGACGTGGTGCTGGACAACCATGCGCCGTACGGCGACTCCGTGCTCGACCTGCCCGACGGCGGCAAGGTCTGCGCGGTGTCGTCCATCACTGCCGCGCTGATCGCGCAGATGCTGGTCGCCGAGGTCCTGCGCCGGCTCACCGAGGCAGGTGAGACCGCTCCGGTCTACCTGTCCGCGAACATCCCGGGCGGCGACGACCACAACCACGCCCTTGAAGCACAGTACGCCGGCCGGATCCGGCGTACCGCATGAAACACACTCGGAAGGCGGGACCCATGACCACTCCTGACAACCTGTCGCGGCGGCTGTTCCTGCAGCGCGCGGCGGTCGGCACGCTGCTGGCCACCGGCGGCAGCACGCTGCTCGCGGCGTGCGCCAGCGGCGGCGGTGACGACGCAAGCAGCGGCGGCGGTGGCGGCGCCGAACAGACGGCCGAGAACCCGTTCGGGGTGAAGTCGGCCGACCCGCTGGACGTGGTGATCTTCAAGGGCGGGTACGGCGACGACTACGCCAAGGCCCACGAGGAGATGTACAAGAAGAAGTTCCCCGAGACCACGATCAAGCACGCCGGCATCACCGACATCACCCCGCAGCTGCAGCCGCGCTTCAACGGCGGCAACCCGCCGGACGTGATCGACAACTCCGGCGCCTCGGCGCTGCCGACGTCGACGCTGGCTTCGAGCGGTCAGCTCACCGACCTGACCCAGCTGTTCGACGCCGCCTCGATCGACGAGGCCGGCAAGAAGGTCAAGGACTCGATCGAGCCGATCACGCTGGAGGCCGCCCAGCTGGGTGGCAAGCCGCTGCTGCTCAACTACGTGCTGACCGTGTACGCGATCTGGTACAACAAGCCGCTGTTCGCGAAGAACGGCTGGGAGCCGGCCAAGACCTGGCAGGAGTTCCTGACCCTGTGCGAGGAGATCAAGAAGACCGGGATCGCGCCGATGGCGCACCAGGGCAAGCACCCGTACTACATCGGCCAGGTGATGATGGACATGGCCGTCAAGCACGGTGGCCAGGACGTCATCAAGGCGATCGACCAGCTCGAGCCGAACGCGTGGAAGCACGAGTCGGTCAAGGCCGCCGCCGAGGCGATCCTGGAGATCAAGGGCAAGGGCTACTTCATGCAGGGCACCGAGGGTCTGGACCACATCCAGTCCCAGACGGCCTGGAACCAGGGCAAGGCCGCGTTCATCCCGTCCGGCTCCTGGCTGGAGAACGAGCAGAAGCCGGTCGCGCCCAAGGACTTCGAGACCACCGCGGCCTTCACGCCGCTGCTGGACGGCTCGAAGCTGCCGGTCGACTGCACCCAGATCGCCGCGGGTGAGCCCTTCATCGTGCCGTCGAAGGCGAAGAACCAGGCCGGCGGCCTGGAGTACCTGCGGATCATGCTGTCGAAGGAGGCGGCCGGCAAGTTCACCGAGCTGACCGGTTCCCCGACCGTCGTGAAGGGCGCCGGCGAGGGCCTGAAGCTGAGCCCGGGTGCGTCGTCGGCGGGCGCGCTGCTGAAGTCGGGTGGCGACAACAACTGGACGACGTACTGGGCCGCGTGGTACTCGACGATGGACAAGCCGATCCGTAGCGTGTGGGGGGAGCTCGCCGCCGGCCGCATCACGGCCGACGAGTTCTGCACCCGGGCGCAGAAGATCGCCGACGACACCGCGAAGGACCCGAAGACCCAGAAGCAGACCCGAAGCTGAGTCTGCTGCCCACGTGAGCTGTCAGGGGGCGGAAGTGATCCGCGATGAGCTGATCCTCCGCCCCCCAGCGCTGTAAGGAGAGAGATGCGGCACGGCAGTTATCGGTTCGTCGCGAGTTTCCTCGCGATTCCACTGGCGTTGTATGCGATCTTCGTGATTTCCCCGTTCGTCCAGGCGTTCTACTACTCGCTGACCGACTGGACCGGGATCTCACCGGAGTTCAAGTTCGTGGGTCTCGACAACTTCCAGACCCTCGCTCACGACTCGGTGTTTCGCCAGGCACTCGGGCACAACCTGATCCTGCTGATCGGGCTGCCGCTGTTCACCATCTTCTTCGCGCTGGTCTTCGCCTACCTGCTCAACGTCGGCGGGCGGGCGAACACCGCGGGGGTGCAGGGGGTCAAGGGGAACGGCTTCTACAAGCTGGCGTTCTTCCTCCCGCAGGTCCTGGCGGTCCCGGTCATCGCCGTCATCTGGTCGACGGTCATGACGTCGACCGACACCGGTCTGGCCAACTCCGTCACCAAGAAGCTCGGTCTGGGGACGTCGCAGTTCCTGGCCGACCCCGACATCGCGCTGTACTGCGTGATGTGGGTGCTCATCTGGGGCAGCGTCGGGTTCTACCTGGTGCTGTTCAACGCCGCGATGTCCGGTATCCCGAAGGACATCTTCGAGGCCGCCATCATCGACGGTGCCGGGCGGCTGTCGACCTTCTTCCGGATCACCCTGCCGCTGCTGTGGGACACCATCCAGACGTCGTGGGTGTACCTGGCCATCATCGCGCTCGACGCGTACGCACTGGTCGCGGTGATGACGGCGGGACCCGGTGGACCTGACAACTCCACGCAGGTGATGGGTCTGCAGATCGCGGACAACGGGTTCCAGTACGGCCGCGCCGGCTATGCCTCGGCGATGGGTGTGGTGCTGTTCTTCCTGACACTGATCATCGCCGCTGTCTTGCTCCGGGCCACCCGCCGCGACCGGATCGAATACTGAGGGGCCGCCGGAAATGACCGTACCTGTACAGATCGATATCGAGGACACCTCGCCGCGGACCGAGTCGGCGGCCCATCCGGCCGGTGGCAAGGACCGGGCCTTCAGCCTGGTGAACGTGTTCTCCCACACGGTGCTGATCGCCTGGAGCATCCTGGTCGTGGTGCCGTTCGTGTGGGCGGTGATCGCCTCGTTCAAGAGCACCGGCGAGATCTTCGGCGACAACCCGTGGGCGCTGCCGAAGGACCTGCTGTGGTCCAACTACACCAAGGCCTGGGACAAGGGCATCGGCCAGTACCTGTTCAACAGCCTGGTCGTGGTGACCGGCGGTGTCTTCGGCACCATGCTGTTCGGCTCGATGGTCGCCTACGTGCTGGCCCGCTACGAGTTCCCCGGCAACCGCTTCATCTACTACCTGTTCGCCGCCGGGATGATGTTCCCGGTCTTCCTGGCGATCGTGCCGCTGTTCTTCGTGGTCAAGGGCTTCGGGATGGTGTCGACGTACCAGGGACTGATCCTGGTCTACATCGCGTACTCGCTGCCGTTCACCGTGTTCTTCATGCACGCCTTCTTCCGAACCCTGCCGACCTCGATCGCCGAGGCCGCCCTGGTCGACGGCGCGTCGCACACCGCCACCTTCTTCCGGGTGATGCTCCCGATGGCCAAGCCCGGCCTGATCAGCGTCGGCATCTTCAACGTGCTGGGCCAGTTCAACCAGTTCGTCCTGCCGTCGTTCCTGTCCCCGGAGAAACCCGTGCTCTCCCAGGGCATCGCGACCCTGCTGGGCAGCCAGCGCTACGAGAACGACTGGGGCACCCTGTTCGCCGCCCTCACCATCGCCATGGTCCCGGTCATCGTCGTCTACCTGATCTTCTACCGCCAGGTCCAGGCCGGTCTGACCGGCGCCACCCTGAAGTAAACCGCCGGGGACGCTAACCTGCCGGGGTGCTGAAACGGCGGACTGTGCTGCAGGGGGTGCTGACGGGCGCCCTTGTGAGCGGTTGTTCGGGTACGACGGGTACGCCGACCGTGGACCCGGACAACCCCTTCGAAGTGGCCTCGGACGCGCCGGTCGAGGTGCTGGCCGGTGCGGAGTACGGCGGGTTCGGGGCGGCGGCGTACCGGAAGAAGTACCCGGCGGCGACCGTGACCGCGACGGTCTCGGCGAAACTGCGGGATCTGATGCTGCCGCGGTTCGCGGCCGGGAATCCGCCGGACGTGGTGCTGAACACCGGCGACGGACGGCTCGAGCTCGGCCGGTTGGTCGGGCAGGGACAGCTCGCGGACCTGGAGGCGCTGCTGGAGGCTCCGGCCTGGGACAACGCCGAGTCGACCGTGCAGGACGTCGTACTGCCGGGGATGCTCGACGCCGGGCGGTACGAAGGGTCGCAGCGGACGGTGAACTACGTCGCGACCGTGTACGGCCTGTGGTACTCGGCCGGTCTGTTCCAGCGGTTCGGCTGGGACGTCCCGCGGACCTGGCCGGAACTGCTTGCCCTCGGCACCGAGATGAAGGCGGCCGGGCTCGGCCCGTTCGTGTACGCCGGCACGCACCCGTACTACCTCCTCGAGATGGTGCTCACGCTGGCCGCGAAGACCGGCGGTCACGACGTGATGAAGCGGATCGACAACCTCGAGGACGGCGCCTGGAAGGACGAGAGCGTCACCCGCGCGATCACCGCGGTCGGCGAACTCGCCAAACGCGGCCTGATCGCATCGGGCAGCACCGACTTCGACCACATCGCCTCGCAGAAGCGTTTCCTCGCCTCGAAGGCCGGCCTGCTGCCGTGCGGCAACTGGCTCGAGAACGAGATGAAGGCGCTGATCCCGCCGAACTTCGCGCTGACCATGTCCGGTGTCCCACCGCTCGACGGGTCGTCCGCTCTCGCCCGCGGCCTGCACGTCGCGGCCACCGCGCCGTACCTGGTGCCGGAGAAGGCGAAGAACAAGGCAGGCGGGCTCGAGTACCTCCGGGTGATGCTGTCCAAGGACGTCGCCACCCAGGTCACCGAGGAGTCGAACCAGCTGACCATCGTCCGCGGCGCGGCCGACGGCCTGGAGATCGGTACGGCGCTCCGCTCGGCCCGTGACCTGCTGACAGCCGCCGGTGACCAGGTCATCAGCTGGTACTTCGCCGACTGGTACCCGGACTTCGCCACCACCGCGGCCCAGACCACCGGTCAGTTCCTGGCCGGCGGCGTCCAACTCTCCGAGTGGACCGCCAGAATCCAGTCCGCCGCCGACAAGCTCAAACAGGACAAAGCCGTCACCAAGTACCACCGGGACTGATCGCTGGGTTAGGTTAGGGATACCTAACCCAGACGAAACTGTGAGGTTCCGATGCGCTCCCTGCTGCGCCCCCTTGCGGTGCTGGTCGTTCCGTTGTTGGCCCTGACCGCCTGTGGCAGCGGCGAGGAGGCTCCTGAGACGGCCGGAGCTCAGGCCGCGGCGGAGGCCGGGGCGTTCCCGGTGACGATCAAGAACAAGTTCGGTGAGACGGTGGTGAAGGAGGCGCCGAAGCGCGTTGTTTCGGTCGGGCTGGTCGAGCAGGACGCGTTGCTGGCGCTGGGCGTCGTACCGATCGGGACGACCGAGTGGTTCGGGGAGAAGCCCGGTGCGTTGTTCCCGTGGGCCAAGGAGAAGCTCGGCGACGGCGCGTTGCCGACGGTGCTGAAGGACAAGGACGGGATCCAGTTCGAGCAGGTCGCCGCGCTGCAGCCGGATCTGATCATCGGGCTGTACTCGGGGATGACCGCCGACGACTACAAGAAGCTCACCGCGATCGCGCCGACCGTCGCGCGGCCGGCCGGCGTACCGGACTACGGCGTGGCCTGGCAGGACGTGGCCCGCACGGTCGGGCAGGCGGTCGGCAAGCCGAAGCAGGCGGACGAGTTGGTGCAGGGGATCGAGAAGCGGTTCGAGACGGTTCGCAGCGAGCACCCCGAGTTCCAGGGCAAGACGGCGTTGGCGGCGACGCCGTGGGAGGGCTACTTCGTCTACGGAACCCAGGACCCGCGGTCCCGGCTGCTGACCGACTTCGGGTTCTCGCTGCCGGACGGGCTGGACAAGGTGATCGGCGACAAGTTCGGCGGCAACGTCAGCGCCGAGCGACTCTCGGTTCTCGACCAGCAGGTGCTCGTCTGGTTCCCGGCCAAGGGCGGGACGGCAAAGCTCAAGGCTGATCCGCTCTACAAGAACTTCAAGGTCCGTACCGAGGGGCGCGACGTCTTCATCGAGGAGAACTACGACGACCAGTTGTACGGCGCGATCCAGTTCGTGTCGGTGCTCAGCCTGCCGATCGTCCTCGACCAGCTCGTCCCGAAGCTGGCCCAGGCGGTCGACGGGGATCCGGCCACCAACGGCTAGGCCGGGAAAATGATCTCGCCGTCGGCCGCGAGCCGTCGTAACCTCGGAAGAGGGTGGTGAGATCGATGGAGTGGATAGCTCTGCTGCTCCTTTTCTTCTTCTTGTGCACGTTGCTGAATCTCGTGCTGCCGCAGCCGCCGCCGTCGCGCTGGCGCCGGCGGCTGCACAGGTCCGCGGACCGTCTGACCGGACGGCTCCGCCGCCCCGCTGTGCCCGAGCCGGACCCGTTCGAAACGCTCCGCCTGCAGACCAGGCTGGGTCATCTCGCCGGCAAGATCCGGCGGATCGAGTCCACGCCGCGGATCTACGCGAAAGCCCATCGGCTGATGGCCCTCGAGGCGGCCTACGACGACCTGCTCGACGAGGCCTGCCGGATGGCCGGCGTCTGCACCGAAGCCGACCTGAAGCGCGGCGAGGAGAAGCGCTGGCAGGAGGAGCAGGAACTGGCCTCCCGCGGCTGGTCCTGGTGACCTAGCGCCACACCACCTGATCCAGGAAGTCCTCCACCGCGGTCGCCACCTGCCCGAGTACGGCGGCCGATGCCGCCAGCCGGCCCGGCACGTACATCCCGTGGTCGGCCTCCGGCACCTCCAGCACGTACGGCGTGAGTTCACGAGCCAACGTGGAGTTCCACAGGGCATCCGCCGTACCGCCGACCAGCAGGAACGGCGCGGTCGACCGGCGCAGCCCGTCGACCACCCACTCGCTGGTCAGGTTCGGCGTCAGCCAGACCGCCGGCAATTCACGGTCCGCGGCGAGGAACGAGGCATAACTGCCGAGTGACTTCCCGATCAGTAACACGTCGCCGATGACGCTCTCGACGGCCTGCGTGGCCTGCGGCAGCACCCACAATCCGCGTTCCGACTCGGTCAGGGTCAGCGGGCGGTCCGGTTCGTTCCACCAGACGCGAACCACGTCGGCACCGCGGCGTTCGGCGGCGTCCGCGGCGTACATCGGCAGCGGAGCGGCCGGGCCGTACTGCCCGCCGGGCAGGACGATCACTGTGCGCGAAGTCATATCGCGGAGTTTATGAGGGAGCGGACCCGCCCCGGTGTGGGGCGGACCTGGGGCGCTGGCAGAATCGGGGTCATGTCTGTAGCTGCGTCTGACCCCTCCGCAGCCGGATCCCAGCGTCGCCCTCGGGTGCTGTCCGGGATCCAGCCGACGGCGGACTCGTTCCACTTCGGCAATTACCTCGGTGCGTTGCGGCAGTGGGTGGCCCTGCAGGACGACCACGACGCGTTCTACTGCGTGGTCGATCTGCACGCGATCACGGTGGAGTACGACCCGAAGCAACTGCTGGACCGGACCCGTCGTTCGGTGGCGCAGTTGCTCGCGGCCGGGATCGACCCGGAGCGGTCGACCCTGTTCGTCCAGTCGCACGTGCCCGAGCACGCCCAGCTGGGCTGGGTGCTCGGCTGCCTGACCGGGTTCGGCGAGGCCAGCCGGATGACGCAGTTCAAGGACAAGTCCGCCAAGGGCGGCGCCGACCGGGCCACCGTCGGCCTGTTCACGTACCCGATCCTGCAGGCCGCGGACATCCTGATCTACCAGGCCGACCGGGTCCCGGTGGGTGAGGACCAGCGCCAGCACCTCGAGCTGACCCGCGACCTGGCCGGGCGGTTCAACCACCGCTTCGGCAAGACCTTCCGGCTGCCCGAGGCGTACATCGTCAAGGAGACCGCGAAGATCGCGGACCTGCAGGACCCGACCGCGAAGATGAGCAAGTCGAGCTCGTCGCCGGCCGGCATCATCGACCTGCTCGACGACCCCAAGGTGAGCGCGAAGAAGATCCGCTCCGCGGTCACCGACTCCGGTCGCGAGGTCGTCTTCGACCCGGAGAACAAGGCCGGGGTGGCCAACCTGCTGACCATCTACTCGGCCCTGACCGGCCGCAAGATCAGCGAGCTCGAGGACGAGTACGCCGGTCGCGGGTACGGCGACTTCAAGAAGGACCTGGCCGAGGTCGTGGTCGAGTTCGTCACGCCGTTCCGGGAGCAGACGCTCGGCTACCTGGACGACAAGGCCCAGCTGGACGCGATCCTGGCCGCCGGGGCGGAGCGCGCCCGGGCGGTGACCGAGCCGACGCTGCGGCGGGTCTTCGACCGGCTGGGATTCGTGCCCGGGCCGGCCCTCGGATCGGGCCGGTAGGGCGCCGGATGGCGACGATCGGTGTCGCGATCCCGATCGCGGAACCCTACGGCTCGGAGTTGCAGAAGTACCGGGCCGAGTTCGGTGATCCGATGGCCTCGTCGATCCCCACCCACGTGACCCTGCTGCCGCCGACCGAGGTGGCCGACGCCGACCTGGGGCTGGTCGACGATCACCTGCTCGAGGTGGCCGCGCGGTTCCCGAGCTTCGGGATCCGGCTCCGCGGTACGGCGACCTTCCGGCCGATCTCCCCAGTGGTGTTCGTGCCGCTGGCCGAGGGCATCTCGTCGTGCGAGGTGCTGCAGTCGCAGGTCCGGTCCGGCCCGCTGGAGGTGGAGCTCCGGTTCCCGTACCACCCGCACGTGACGGTGGCGCACGACCTGGACAAGGAGGCGCTGGACCGCGCGTACGACGCCCTGTCGGAGTACGACTGCGCGTTCGACGTCGACGCCTTCAGCCGATACGAGCACGGCGCCGACGGCGTGTGGCGCCCGCAGCGGTCCTTCCCGCTGGCAGGCTGAGTCTCCGCACAAGGGGGTACACAGACACATGGGCATCATCCAGCGGGGTCAGGCGATCTGGGCCCGGTTCAGCCGGACGCAGGTGTGGCGAGTCCAGCAGCGGTACACCGACCGGCGCGGCAACCGGTTGGCCGGGGCAACGAGTTTCTACTCGTTCCTGTCGCTGTTCCCGCTGATCGTGCTGGCCGCGGCGATCGTCGGTTCGCTGCTGGGGGAGGACGCGATCGACAAGATGACGGAGGCACTGGAGCAGAATCTGCCCGTGATCGGCCAGCGGGTCGACCTCGACGCGCTGATCGACAATGCCGGCACCATCGGGCTGATCGCGGGAGTCTCGCTGCTGCTCACCGGGCTCGGCTGGGTCGACTCGATGCGGGCGTCGATCCGGTCCATGCACGAGCTGGACGACAGGCCCGGCAACATGGTGCAGCGCAAGCTCGTGGACTTCGGGGCGCTCATCGGTCTCGGGGTGCTCGCCCTGATCGCCACCGGCGCCTCGGCCGTGCTGACCGCGCTGTCGGCGCGCATCGTCGAGTGGGGCGATCTGGAGGGGACCTGGCTGGCGAGCTGGGGCCTCGAGGCGATCAGCGTCGTGTTCGGCGTCGGAGCAGGCGCCATCCTGCTGCTCTACCTGCAGACGGCCCTGCCGCGGGTCGTCCTGCCGTTCAAGGTCGCGCTGATCGCGACGCTTGCCGGCGGCGTCCTGTACTTCCTCATGCAGAAGCTCGGCAACGTCTACGTCACCTATGTCATCGGCAACAACGCCGCGTACGGCGCTCTGGCGTTGCCGCTGGCGCTGCTGGTGTGGATCTACCTGATCACCCGGGCGATCATGTACATCGCCGCCTGGGCCAAGGAGGCGACCCTCGACGCCCGGGCGGAGGAACCCGCGGAGGACGTCGAGCCCGCGGAGGACGTCGTACCGGAGCCCGTGGAGGAGCCGCTGCTGCCTGGGCCGCCGGGCAAGCGCTACAAGGTGGTGCCGGTGCCTCAGAAGAAGGCCGACACCGTTGCGGTGGCCGCCGGCGCGTTGCTCGGCGTCACAGCGAGTGCCCTGGCTGTGCAGTTGGCCAAGGCCGCCCGCGCCGTCCGGCGCTAGCGCCTTCGTCGTCTGAGTGACCGCGGTCGCCGGAGGAACAGTCCGAGCAGTAGCACCGGCGGTCCGGCGTACGCCCAGGCCGGGATGCGGAGCGCCAAGGACTGCACGGCCTGGCCTGGGGTCAGGACGGTGCGGCTGCGCGGCGGCTGCGTCGCACCTTCTTCCGCCTTCGTCTCGGCGGGACCGGTGGCCGTTTTCGGTGGCGGGGCGGCGGGCTTGACCAGGGTGCCGACCGGTTTGAGCTGGCCGTAGTTCTTGAACGTCCAGCTGAGCAGGTTGGTCGCGTCCTCGGTGATGCCGTGGGGCGCGTTCATCAGCGTCACCACCAGCGTGTGGCCGTTGCGGCGGGCCGCGCCGATGAACGTGTTGCGGGCGAGCGTCGTGTACCCGGTCTTGACGCCCAGGGCGCCGTCGTAGTTGAACAGCAGCTTGTTCTGGTTCGCGACCTGGTACGTGCCGGAGTTCTTGCCGGCGTTCGGGAACGCCGTGTACTTCGTCGCCGCGTACTTGGCGAAGTCCGGCCGGGCCAGGCCCGCCTTGGCGAACAGGGCGAGGTCGTAGGCACTGGAGTACTGCCCGTCGGCGTCGAGGCCGGTCGGGTCGGTCACGGTGGTGTCGAGCGCACCGATCTCCTTGGCCTTCTGGTTCATCCGCTGGATCGTGCCCTTGACGCCGCCCGGGTCGTGGACACACAGCGCGTGCACCGCGTCGTTACCGGACGCCAGGAACATGCCTTCGAACAGCAGGTCGACGGAGTAGCGCAGGCCGGGGTACACACCGACCTTGCTGCCCTCGATCCCGGCGTCCGCGTCGCTGCCGACGACGACGTCGCCCTTCTTGAGCCGCGGCAGCAGAACCAGCGCTGTGAGGGCCTTGAGCGTGCTGGCCGGCCGCAGCCTGGCGTGCGGTGCCTTCGCGGCCAGTACGGCGCCGGTGTCCAGGTCGGCCACGACGTACGCGGATGCCTGGACGGCCGGCGGTGTCGCCCCGTCGGCGACCACCGTCGGCTTCGTGGTCAGCAGGTCGCCGCCGACCGGGCCTTGTGGGCCCTGGCCGGCGGCGGTTGCTGTGAGCGGACCGCTGACCACCAGTGCGGCGGTAGCGGCTGCCGTCAGAAGCACACGCATCGGCGGCACTCTAGACGGCCCAGGGTTTAGGCCGTGCATGGTGGTCCCCCGCCTACTGCGCGGCACTCGGCGCTGGACCACCAGACACGACCTAGACGTCACGCCCGGTACGCAGTCCACATGTTGCTGATGCGGGTGCTCTGACCGGGAGTGAACTGGTTGTAGCAGGAGTCGTACGAGTAATCCATGTAGTTGTGGATCGGGTCCAGGCCGGACAGTGAGCACGAGTCCCGGCCGGTCGGACAGCCGCTGCTGGCGCTGCCCTGGGCAGGCGTGTCCGACACGGAGTCGTTCGTGGACGTGCAGCCGCCCTGGAACGTGTGGTAGAGCCCGAACCAGTGGCCGGCCTCGTGGGTGGCGGTCTTGCCGAGGTTGAAGTTCGTCGCCGAACCACCCGGCAGCGAGCTGTACTGCACCCGGATGCCGTCGATCGACGGGTTGCTCGCGTAGTCCCACGGGAACGTGGCGATCCCGAGGTAGGAGAAGTTGACCAGCCAGATGTTCAGCGCGTTCTTGCCGCCCTTGCGGGTCTGCGCGCGGTACGTCGTGCTCTGGCCGTCGCGGTGCCAGGTGCTGTTGTTGTAGCGGTAGGTGCCGGCCAGGTAGAAGCTGAAGCCGGTGTTCGCCGCCTGGGACGACTCGCCGCCGGCGAAGTTCTGGTTCAGCTCGGCGATCTGCTGCGAGATCTGAGTGCTGGTGACGTCACCGGCGCCGGAGCTGCTGCGCATCACGTGGATGTAGACCGGCACACTCGCGGCCGCCAGCTGGCCGGCCGTCGGCGCGAGGCCGCGGGCGGCCTTCGCCTTCAGGATCTGCGCCGTCTTCGCGTCGATCGCCTTCTGCTCGGCTGCCGACAGCTCCCGGTGGTCCGCGCCGTGGCCGCCGCGGGCGGCGGGGCCCTCGGCGGGGGTGAGACACGGGTTGCTCAGCTGGTCGGCCGGCAGCTTCGCCGTCGCCTGACCACCGAGTGGACTGAACGTGAGCGCCGTACCAGCCACCAGAACGGCCAGGGCGCGGGGACGGGTGATGAAAGATCGCATGCTGCGTCCTCCGAGATCGGGCCGCTTGGGCGGTGCGGCCGAATTCCCCGATTTTGCGCACGATCACGCGAACTGCCTACCCGTTCACTGTCCGTCCAGTGCCAAGGCACCACCACGCCGACGGCGGTCGAACCGTCAGGACAGCTCCTCCTCGGCCCGCTGGATGGCGGCGAACTCCTCCTCGGGGGCGGAGGCGACCAGGTGGTGGCGGCTGTAGAACCAGAAGTAGGCGATGGCCACCACGAAGATCGCCGCGGTGATCCCGGCCGCCAGCTTGTCGACGAAGAAGGTCGCCACCACGGCCGTCACGGCCAGGACCAGGGCGACGCCGGTGGTCGCCTTGCCGCCGGGTGTCCGGTACGGCCGGTCCAGCTCGGGTTCGCGGACCCGGAGAACGATGTGCGAGAGCATCATCAGCACGTACGAGACGGTCGCGCCGAAGACGGCGATGTTGATCAGCAGGGCACCGTCCTGGGTGATCGCCGCGAGCAGGAAACCGATCACGCCGGGGACGGTCAGCGCCAGGTACGGCGTCTTCCGCTTGCCGGTCACGGACAGGAAGCGGGGCAGGTAGCCCGCCCGGGACAGCGCGAACAGTTGCCGCGAGTACGCGTAGACGATCGAGAAGAAGCTCGCCACCAGTCCGGCCAGACCGACGTAGTTGACGAAGTCGGCGACCCAGGTGTCACCGCCGAACGCGGTTCTCAGCGCCAGTGGGAGCGGGTTGTCGGACTCGGAGATCACCGACGATCCGGCGCCGCCGGCGGTGAAGACCAGCATCAGGGCCGCGAAGACCAGCAGGACGATCATCCCGGTGATGATGCCGCGGGGCATGTCCTTGCGCGGGTCCCGCGCTTCCTCGGCGGCGAGCGGCACGCCCTCGATCGCCAGGAAGAACCAGATCCCGTAGACGAGCGCCGCCAGCACCCCGGCGTACCCGAACGGGATGAAGTCGCTCGAGCCGGCCGCGCTGGTCGGGACGATGTCGAACAGCTTGTCGGCGTCGAACTTCGGCACCATCGCGATCACGAACACGACCAGTGCGACCACGGCGAGCGCGGTGATCCCGAGGGTCAGCCGGAGCGCCTCGCCCACGCCGTACAGGTGGATGCCGACGAAGATCACGTAGCAGGCCAGGTAGACCGGCCAGCTGGACGTCAGCCCGAACAGGCCGAGCGCCTCGATGTAGCCGCCGATGAAGGTGGCGATCGCGGCCGGCGCGATGGCGTACTCGATCAGGATCGCCGTCCCGGTGGCGAAGCCGCCGAGCGGGCCGAGGGCCCGGCGGGCGAACCCGTACCCGGCGCCGGCGACCGGGATCGCGGAGGCGAGCTCGGCCAGACCGAAGACCATGCAGGTGTACATCGTCGCCATCAGGATGGTCGCGATCAGCAGACCGCCCCAGCCGCCCTCGGCCAGGCCGAAGTTCCAGCCGGCGAAGTCGCCGGAGATGACGTAGGCGACGCCCAGTCCGGCGAGCAGGATCCAGCCGGCCGCCCCCCGCTTCAGCTGCCGGTGCTCCAGGTACTCCTCGCCGACCTGCTCGTAGCCGACATGCGTCTTCTTCCGGTTCATCGCGGGACCTCCAATGGTCTGCCGCCATACCACTAGGATGCCAAGAGGTTCCTCGCGCCGGGACCCGCTGTCAAGGGAAACCCGCCGATTGACATCCTGGCCGGGGCTTGCGTCAATGGACTGACTGCAGACCAATAGACCTCCGGGAGCGACCGTGGACGCGAATACCGGCAAGCTGACCGAACAGGCCCTCCGAGACCTGGTCGCGGCCGGGCAGATCGACACCGTGCTGGTCGCGATCACCGACATGCAGGGGCGGCTGCAGGGCAAGCGCTGCGGCGCGCGGTACTTCGTCGAGGAGGTGCTCGCGCACGGCACCGAGGGCTGCAACTACCTGCTCGCGGTCGACGTCGACATGAACACCGTCGAGGGCTACGACATGTCGTCCTGGTCCCGCGGGTACGGCGACCTGCTGATGGCGCCGGATCTCGACACCCTGCGGCTGGTGCCCTGGCTCGAGGGGACCGCGCTGGTGCTCTGCGACGTGCAGTGGCTCGACGGCAGCCCGATGCCCGCGTCGCCGCGGCAGATCCTGAAGGCGCAGCTGGAGCGGCTGGCCGATCGCGGCATGAAGGCGTACGTCGGCACCGAGCTGGAGTTCATCGTCTTCGACGACACCTACGAGTCGGCCTGGGACAAGCGCTACCGCGACCTCACCCCGGCCAACCAGTACAACGTCGACTACTCGCTCCTCGGCACCGCGCGGATCGAGCCGCTGCTGCGCGACATCCGCAACGGGATGACCGGCGCCGGCCTGTACGTCGAGTCCGCCAAGGGCGAGTGCAACTTCGGCCAGCACGAGATCGCGTTCCGCTACGACGAGGCACTCGCCACCTGCGACAACCACTCGATCTACAAGACGGGTGCGAAGGAGATCGCCGCCAAGCACGGCAAGAGCCTGACCTTCATGGCCAAGTACGACGAGCGCGAGGGCAACTCCTGTCACATCCACCTGAGCTTCCGGTCCACCGGGGGCGACGCCGTCCTGGCCGGTGACCGCGAGCACGGGTTCTCCCAGCTGATGGAGCATTTCATCGCCGGCCAGCTCGCCTGCCTGTCCGACTTCACCTACCTGCTGGCGCCGAACATCAACTCCTACAAGCGATTCACCAAGGGCAGCTTCGCGCCGACCGCGGTCGCCTGGGGCCTGGACAACCGGACCTGCTCGCTCCGCGTGGTCGGTCACGGCGAGTCGCTGCGGGTGGAGAACCGCCTGCCCGGCGGTGATGTGAACCCGTACCTCGGTGTCGCCGCGATCATCGCCTCCGGCCTCCACGGCATCGAGAACGAGCTCGAGCTCGAGCCGATGCTCGAGGGCAACGCGTACGAGTCCGACAAGGAGCACGTGCCGTCCACGTTGCGCGCGGCGGCCGCGTTGTTCAGCGGCTCGAAGATCGCCCGCCAGGCGTTCGGCGACGAGATGGTCGACCACTACGCGAACGCCGCACGGGTCGAGCTCGACGCGTACGACGCGGCCGTCACCGACTGGGAGCGGGTCCGTGGTTTCGAGCGCCTCTGACAAGCCGCGCATCGGCATCACGACGTACCTGGAACCGACCATCTGGGGTGTCTGGGAGCGGGACGCGTCCCTGCTCCCACGTGTCTATCTCGACTCGGTGGTCGCGGCCGGCGGAGTGCCGCTGCTGCTGCCGCCGGTCGGCACGGATCCGACCGTGCTCGACGTACTGGACGGCCTGATCGTCGCCGGCGGCTGCGACGTGGATCCGTCCACGTACGACGCCGCGCCGCATCCGGAGACGGTCGACACCAGACCGGGCCGCGACGAACACGAGAAGGTCCTGATCCGGGCCGCGCTCGACCGGGATCTCCCGCTGCTCGCGATCTGCCGCGGACTGCAGATGCTCAACGTCACGCTCGGCGGGACGCTGCAGCAGCACCTGCCGGAGGTGGTCGCGCATGACGAGCACCGGCCGTCGCCCGCGATCTTCGGCACCACCGAGGTCAAGGTCGAGCCCGGCACGCTCACCGCGCGCGTGTTCGGCGACCGGACCAGCGTGCAGTGCTACCACCACCAGGCCCTGGATGTCCTCGCACCGGGACTGCGGGTGACCGCCCGCGCCGGCGACGGGACCGTCGAAGCCGCCGAGGTGGACGGCCACGACTTCGCCATCGGTGTGCAGTGGCACCCGGAGGAGGACCCCGACGACCTGCGCCTGTTCACCGCATTGACAGCCGCCGCCCTGAGAAGAAGGACACTATGACTGTGCACATGGCCGCGCTGCCGCGCGGCGGGTCATGGGGCTCTTACTCCCGGCCTTCCCTCGTCACTCCAGTCGCTTCGCTCCCTCCACTCCTCAGTCCAGGCCGGGAGGCCCCATGACCCACGACGTGATCAACCCGGCCACCGAGAAGGTCGTCCGGACGATCCCGCTGGCCACCGAGCAGGACGCGGACGAGGCGATCGCCCGGGCCGCGAAGGCTTTCGAGGAGTGGCGAGACGTCACGCCGGCGGATCGCGGCCGGCTGTTGCGCCGGTTCGCGGACGCGGTCGACGCCGACCTCGAGCAGCTCGCCGCGCTCGAGGTCGAGAACGCCGGGCACACCATCGGCAACGCCCGCTGGGAGGCCGGCAACGTCCGCGACGTGCTGACCTACTACTCGGCCGCGCCGGAACGCCTGTTCGGCAAGCAGATTCCCGTTGCCGGCGGCATCGATGTGACCTTCCAGGAACCGCTCGGCGTCGTCGGGGTGATCGTGCCGTGGAACTTCCCGATGCCGATCGCCGGCTGGGGTTTCGCTCCCGCGCTGGCGGCGGGGAACACCGTCGTACTGAAGCCGGCCGAGCTGACGCCGCTGACCGCGATCCGCCTCGGTGAGCTGGCGCTGGAGGCCGGGTTGCCGCCGGGGGTGTTCGAGGTCGTGCCGGGCAAGGGGTCGATCGTCGGGCAGCGGTTCGTCACACATCCCGCCGTCCGCAAGGTGGTCTTCACCGGCTCGACCGCGGTCGGCAAGCAGATCATGGCCGGCTGCGCCGAGCAGGTGAAGCGGGTGACGCTCGAGCTCGGCGGGAAGTCGGCCAACATCGTGTTCGCCGACGCGGATCTGGAGAAGGCCGCGGCCCAGGCGCCGTCCGGGGTGTTCGACAACGCGGGGCAGGACTGCTGCGCGCGGTCGCGGATCCTGGTCGAGCGGTCGGCGTACGACCGGTTCATGGAACTGCTCGAGCCGGCGGTGAAGTCCTTCCGCGTCGGCGATCCCGGCGATCCGGCGACCGAGATGGGTCCGCTGATCTCCGCGGGTCAGCTCGAGCAGGTGGCGTCGTACGTCGAGAATCCCGCGTTCCAGGGGACGGCGCCGCAGGGGCCGGGGTTCTGGTTCCCGCCGACCGTGCTGGCGCCGGTCGCGGCCGACGCGCGGGCGGTCCGCGAGGAGATCTTCGGGCCGGTCGTCGCGGTGATCCCGTTCGAGGACGAGGCGGACGCGGTGCGGATCGCGAACGACAGCGAGTACGGGCTTTCCGGATCGATCTGGACCCGCGACGTCGGCCGGGCGCTGCGGGTCGGCCGCGGCGTCGAGGCGGGCAACCTCTCGGTCAACTCGAACTCGTCCGTCCGGTACTCGACACCGTTCGGCGGCTACAAGCAGTCCGGACTCGGCCGCGAGCTCGGCCCGGACGCGCTGGACGCGTTCACCGAGACCAAGAACATCTTCATCAGCACGGAGGACTGAATGACTGACGTCAAGGCGACCCGCCTCGAGGGCCGGGTCGCGGTGGTGACCGGCGGCGCGAGCGGGATCGGTCTGGCCGCGGTACGGCGGCTCGCGGCCGAGGGAGCCAAGGTCGTGATCGGCGATCTCGACCCGGCCGCCGGCAAGGGCGCCGCGGACGAGGCCGGCGGGCTGTTCGTCGCCACCGATGTCACCGATCAGGCCGCGGTGGACAACCTGTTCAAGCAGGCCTTCGACATGTACGGCAGCGTCGACATCGCGTTCAACAACGCGGGGATCTCACCGCCGGACGACGCGTCGATCCTGGACACCGGACTGGAGGCGTGGCGCAAGGTGCAGGAGGTCAACCTGACCTCGGTGTACCTGTGCTGCAAGGCCGCCATCCCCTACATGCAGCGGCAGGGCAAGGGATCCATCATCAACACCGCGTCGTTCGTCGCGGTGATGGGCGCGGCCACGTCGCAGATCTCCTACTCCGCGTCGAAGGGCGGCGTGCTGGCGATGAGCCGCGAGCTCGGCGTCGAGTTCGCCCGGCAGGGGATCCGGGTCAACGCGCTCTGCCCGGGGCCGGTGAACACGCCGCTGCTGACCGAGCTGTTCGCGAAGGACCCGGAGCGGGCCCAGCGGCGGCTGGTGCACGTCCCGATGGGCCGGTTCGGCGAACCGGAGGAGATCGCGGCCGCGGTCGCCTTCCTGGCCAGCGACGACTCCTCCTTCATCACCGCCAACACCTTCCTCGTCGACGGCGGCATCTCGGGCGCTTACGTGACTCCGCTTTAGCCTCGCTGCACGGGGCGAGGCTTAGTCTGGGCTCATGGTTGCCCAGGCAGACGACGCGTTGTTCCGGCCGGTCCGGACGGGCAACCCGTTCGAGGAGACGGTCGAGCGGTTGCTGCAGGCAATCAAGCTTGGCGTCGTCGTACCGGGTGACCGGCTGCCGTCCGAACGCGACCTGGCGGCCCGGCTGAACGTCAGCCGGGTCACCCTGCGCGAGGCGATCCACGCACTCACCGAGGCCGGGTACGTCGAGTCCCGGCGCGGGCGGTACGGCGGCACGTTCGTCAACGAGGTGCTGCCGAAGCCACGTCGTACCCCGGCCAAGCGGCTGGCCCGCGAGCTGGGCGACGGGCTGGACGACGCGTTGGTACTGCGTGCCGCGCTGGAGACCGGGGCCGCGGAGGCGGCCGCCGCACGGTCGTTGAGCGACGCCGAGCAGGACCATCTGCGGCGCTGCCTGGCGGAGACCTCGGCGGCGAAACTGTCGGACTACCGCCGCTTCGACTCGCGCCTGCACCTCGCCATCGCCGAGGTCACCGGAGCTCCGTCGCTGACGTCGGCGACCGCCGACGCCCGGATGCGGCTGAACGAGCTGCTGGATGCGATCCCGCTCCTGGAGCGCAACATCCGGCACTCGAACGAGCAACACGAAGCGATCGTCGACGCCATCCTGGCCGGCGATCCCGAGGCCGCCCGCCGGGCCATGCAGGAACACCTCTCCGGGACCGCGGCCCTGCTACGCGCCTTTCTCAGCTGATCTTTCAACCACTTCGCCGTCTTTTGCGCAGCGAAGGTGGGCAATCCGTGCCGGGGCACAACAGTGCCGTTCGGACTGCTCATATCTGGGCAGCAGCGGGTGACAGGATGGTGACGAGACGGTTTCCTCATGTGACACTCGCCGTGTCGGATGGTCGTTGACTGTGATAATCGGCGAGGGCCAACAATAAAGTGAGCGGCCTTCGAGGAGTTATGTGGGATCGATGACTGACGACGAGCTGGTCGGGCGCGCCGGGCTGGTCGAGCGTGCGCGGAAGCAGCTCGAGACCAGCGGCAGCGTGCTGCTCTACGGCCCGACCGGGATCGGCAAGTCCGCGCTCGGCCGCGCTCTCGTCGCGGACCGCACGAAGGCCGGCTGCCGTGTCCTCAGCGCCGCCCCGTCACAGTCCGAAGCCAGCCTCCCGTACGTCACTCTCCTCGACCTCCTCTCCCACCAGCTCGAGCTCGCCTGGCAGGTCCTGCCCGACCACCTCCGCCAGCCGCTCGAGGTCGCCCTGCTCAAGGCGAGCGCGCCGGACACTGTCCGGGACGAGTTGGCCGTGCGCCTCGCCGTACTGCACGTACTGCGTCGCCTGGCCGCGACGGGCCCAGTGCTACTCGTCGTGGACGACATCCAGTGGGTGGACCCGTCCAGCCTCGAAGTACTCACGTTCTGCGCCCGCAGGCTGTCCGACGGCGTACACATGCTCGCCACCGAGCAGGTGGCCGACGGCGACCTCCCGGTGATGGCAGAGGCGTGCCCGGAGCCGGTGCTGCAGCTGGAGGTGCCACCGCTCACGCAGCCCGACGTACTCGGTCTGTTGCGGCAGCGACTCTCCAGCCCGCTCCCGGTGCGCACGGCTCGCCGCATCTTCACCGCGAGCGACGGCAACCCGTTCATGGCGCTGGAGCTGGGGCGAGCTGTACTGCGGCATCCGCAAGGCGTCTCGCCCAACGACCCGCTCCCGGTGTCCAGCCGGCTCAAGACTCTGCTCGGCGACCGCCTGTCCGACCTCTCGACCGCGGCGCACGAGCTCCTGCTGCACGCGGCCTCGTCGCCACGCCCGACCACGACGCAGCTCGCCCAGTCCCTCGAGCGGCCGATCGAGACCGAGCTGGCCGAGGCAGAGGCGCTCGGACTGATCGACGTGTCGTCCGAGCGGCTGCGGTTCACGCACCCGTTGCTGCGGGAGTTCGTGTACGCCGAGGCAACCTCAGCCGCTCGTCGACAGGCCCACGCCCAGTTGGCCGCCGTGGTGGACGAGCCGGTCGAGAACGCGACCCACCGGGCGCTCGCCACCCAGGAGGCCAACCCAGAGCTCGCCGTCACCATCGAGGAGGCCGCCGCGGTCGCGGCCGGCCGTGGTGCGCCCGGAGCCGCCGCAACGCTCTGGCGGCTGGCGGCCGAGCGGACGCCGATCAGCCTGCCGGACGAGCGGGCTCGCCGCCTCACCCGGGCCGCTGACGACGCCGCGGCCGCCGGGCATCTCGCGGAATCGGCCGAGATGGCGCGTCTCGCCGTACAGGCGGCGACGAAGCCGGAGACCAAGGTGCCCGCGCTGTTGCTGCTCGTCGATGCCGCCTGGCCGGACCGCGACCGCCGGGTCGAGTTGCTGGCCGAGGCGTTCGGGGCCGCAGTCGGGGACCAGCGGCTCGAGGCGCTGGTGCGGATCATGCGCAGCCACAGCGAGTACTTCGACCGCCGGCTGGACGAGGCGCAGGAGGATGCGCGGGTCGCCGAGGCGCTCGCGCGGGAATCCGGTGACATCGAGGCGGTCGTGGACGCGCTGAGCGCGGCCAGCTCGGTGCAGATCGCTCGCGACGCCGAGCAGACCGCGGACGCGCTGCTGCAGGAGGCGGCCGACCTGTCGCACGACCTCCCGCTCACCAAGACCGTGGTCAACGCGCGGCAGATGGCGGCGATGCGGGAGCTGTTCCGCGGCCGGACCGGAGAGGCGATCAAGGCGATCAGCACGCTGGTCGACGAGGTCCGCGACGGGGGCGCGATGCGCTGGCTGGCCTCCGTCCTCATCTCGGCGACCGCGATCTACGAGCGCAGCGGCCGTGGCGCGGACGCGCTCGCCGCGGGCCACGAGTGCTACCAGTTGATGCAGGACATCGGCGAAGAGGCCGAGGTCGGCATGATCATCGCCAGCCGCGCGGAGTGGGTCGGAGGTTCGGCGGTGATGGGCCGGCAGTTGGCCGAGGCGGCGCTGGAGGGTGTCCGGCTGGTCGGCAACGACGAATGGACCGGGCCGGCGTTGGCCAGTCTCGGGCTGATCGGCGTACTGACCGGAGATCCGCAGCGGGCGGTGGAGGCGTTCGACGCGATCGCGGACTCGGGGGAGGCGGCGATGCCGTTCGATCCGGCCGTCATCCCGTGGCACGCGGACTACGCGGAGGCGCTGGTCGCGGCCGGGCGGCTGGAGGACGCGGCCGCACTGATCGCGGAGATCCGGACGCGCGCCGAGACGCTGGACCGTGCGGTCGTGCGGGTCGGCCTGGCACGTTCGGAGTCGCTGCTGATCGCCAAACAAGGCGATCCCGCCGCGGCGCTGGACCTGCTCGAGAAGACGATCAGTACGGCGGGGGACCGCGTCTACCCGTTGGACCTGGCCCGGTGCGAACTCACCCGCGGCCGGATCGCCCGTCAGGCCCGCCGACGCTCGGTCGCGCGGACGGCCTTCCTGGACGCGATCGAGCAGTTCGAGGCGTACGGCGCCCCGGCCTGGCGCGAGGTGGCGGAGACCGAGCTCGCCCGGCTCGACGTGCCGAGCCGCAGCCGGCAGCCGTCCGAGCTCACCGACAACGAACAGCAGATCGTCGCGATGGTCCGTGACGGCTCGACCAACCGCGAGATCGCGGCCGCTCTCTACCTCAGTGTCAAGGCGGTCGAGTCGCAGCTGACCCGCCTCTACCGCCGCTTCGGTGTGGCCAACCGCACCCAGCTCCTCCGCATGGTCGACCGGCCGCACAGCTGACGGATTCGGCCCGGATTCGGCCTCCGTTCGGTTGAACGTCGTACGGGTCTGCAGGGAAACCCTTGAGGTGACCCGTCGGTAGCTTCCAATGTCTTGCCGTCCGGAGCGTGATCGACAAGGGTCGATCGGGTGAGCTCGCCCCTCGCTTCGGGGCGGCCGAGTGAGGCGCGGCCGCCCCGTTTCTGCCTCTTGGGACAATGACCAGGTGAAACTCGAACGCAAGCACGCGCTGGTCCTGCTCGGGATCGCCATCTGGAACGTCGTCACTTACGTGACGTTCATCAAGAACCTGGCCGCCACCGAGGGCCGCCCGACCGGGTACTACGTCGCGCACACGATCCTGATCGTGGTGAACCTGCTCATCGCCGCCCTGCTCGGCACCTGGGGGGTCCGCGCCTTCAAGGCATCCCGGGCTGCGCAGGAGAAGGTCAACGCCTGACGAAGCGCGCCGGGGTGACGCCGAGCATCCGGCGGAAGTGCCGGTTCAGATGTGACTGGTCGTAGAAGCCGGCCAGTGTCGCCACCTCGGCCGGCGGGTGCCCGTCGAGCAGGTACCGCCTGGCCAGGTCGACCCGCCGGCCGGTCAGATACCGGTGCGGCGGCATCCCGTACTCGCTACTGAACGCCCGGACGAGATGCGCCGGATGCGCATGCACCAGCTTCGCCGCGTCATCGAGCGTGATCCCGGCCGGCACGGCCCCATCCAGTAGGTCGCGCAGACGCGACGCCACCCCGGGATCACGGCGATCGGGCGGATCGGCGACGTTCCGGCGCAGGTGTTGCCGCAGACGCTCCTCGATCAGGGTGAGCCGGCTCTGCGCCTCGAGGTCTTCCTTGCCGTCGAGCAGTACGCCGTGCAGCTGGTGAATGCGGTGTCGCAGGACCGGATCGACGTACTCGGGCTGGTCGACGGCCGCGCCGATCACGTTGTCGCCGAGCCTGTCGGGCTCCAGGTAGAGCACGCGTTTGCGGAAGCCCTCCGGGCGGACCGATCGGCCGTCGTGCGGCACGTTCGGTGGTAGCAGCGAGACCTGGGCTTGCGCCAGCCCGTGCTCGCGGTGGTCCAGGTCGTAGCGGACCGCGCCCTCGTCGACGATCAGCACGGTCCAGGCGTCGTGCGTGTGGCTCGGGTACGCGTGCGACGGGAAGTGGGCGTGCAGGACCTCGACGACGCCGTTCAGCCCGGGCCGCCACGCCCTGACCTCGGCGCCACTGCTCACGCTAAAGAACATACGCTGCCTGCCGTGAAGGTATATGTGAGCGTGGACATGGAGGGCGTCACCGGACTGGTCGACGCGGAGGACGTCCAGCCGCCGGGCCGGGACTACGAGCGCGGCCGGGTGCTGATGACCGAGGACACGAACGCGGCCGTCCGGGGTGCGTACGACGCGGGCGCGACCGCCGTACTCGTGAACGACGCCCACGGTCCGATGCGCAACCTGCTGCCCGAGCTGCTCGATCCGCGCGCCACGCTGATCAAGGGCCGCCCGAAGCCGATGGGCATGATGGAAGGCCTGACTAGCGAGTACGACGCCGTGCTCTGCGTCGGCTACCACGCCCGGGCCGGCGTACTCGGCGTACTCAGTCACAGCTTCATGGGCCACGAGATCGAAGACATCTGGCTCGACGACCAGGTCACCGGCGAAATCGGCCTCTTCCACGCCGCGTCTTCGGCGTACGGCGTACCGGTCGCGGTACTGACCGGCGACGACAAAGCCTGCACCGAAATGACCGCCTGGGATCCCTCGGTCGCCACGGTCCCGGTCAAGTACGCCAAGGACCGCTTCGCTGCCGAGCTGGTCCCCGTCCGCGAGGCCCAGGCAGCCATCGAGACCACAACCCTCGCTGCCCTCCAGAACCTGCCGACCATCACCACGGACCCCGCCGCCGTCCGCCGTTTGACCGTCCGCTGGCAATCCGCCTCAGTAACGTCCCACCTCACCGCCATCCCCGGCGTCACCCGCCGCGACGACCGCACCGTCACCGTGGAAGCCGACATGCTCGACCTCTACCGCCTCTTCAACCTCTTCCTCCGAGTAGCCACCGCAGTAACCACCAACCCGCCCTACTGCTGAGGACAGCGCGCCTCTTAGTTCGGGAGGTGGGCGTTGAGGCGGGCGGCTTGGCGGGTTAGGTGGGCTACTTCGGGGAGGTTGGGGGCCTTTTGGGCTGCCTCGGCGTAGAGGCGGGCTGCTGTCTCCACGTCGCCGTCGCGTTCGTGGAGGTAGGCAGCGACCGCGGTGTGGCGGGGTAGTGAGTCGTCGAGCTCCGCGAGCGCCAGCAGGCCGGCGCGGGGGCCGTCGGCCTCGCCGACGGCTACGGCGCGGTTGAGGCGGGCGATCGGGCTGTCGGTCAGGCGTACCAGTTCGTCGTACCACTCGACGATCTGCACCCAGTCGGTTTCCTCGGCGGTGGGTGCGTCGGCGTGCAGTGCCGCAATCGCGGCCTGAGCCTGGAACTCGCCCAGCCGGTCGCGGGCGAGCGCCGCCTGCAGGATCTCGACGCCCTCGGCGATCGACTTGGTGTCCCACCGCCCCCGGTCCTGCTCGGCGAGCGGCACCAGGCTGCCGTCGGCCGCGGTCCGGGCGGCGCGCCGGGCGTGATGGAGCAGCATCAGCGCGAGCAGCCCCGCCACCTCGGGGTGATCGATCGCGGCCGCGAGCTGCCGGGTCAGCCGGATGGCCTCGGCGGCGAGGTCGACGTCACCGGAGTAGCCCTCGTTGAAGACCAGGTAGAGCACGCGCAGCACGGTGGCGACGTCGCCGGGCTGGTCGAACCGCACCTGGGAGACGGTCCGCTTGGCCCGGCTGATGCGCTGCGCCATGGTCGCCTCGGGCACCAGGTAGGCCTGGGCGATCTGGCGGGTGGTCAGCCCGCCGACGGCGCGCAGCGTGAGCGCGACCGCGGACGACGGCGTCAGCGACGGGTGGGCGCACAGGAAGTAGAGCTGGAGCGTGTCGTCCACCGCAGGTACGCCCCCCGGCGCCGGCTCCTCGTCGACGAGGTCCTCACGCCGGCGGCGGGCGGTGTCCGCCCGGGTCGCGTCGAGGAACCGGCGCCAGGCCACGGTGATCAGCCAGCCCTTCGGGTCCCGCGGCGGATCCTCCGGCCAGACGCGCACCGCCTCGATCAGCGCGTCCTGGACGGCGTCCTCGGCCGCCGCGAAGTCAGCTCCGCGGCGGACGAGGATCCCGAGCACGCTCGGCGTGAGGCTCCGGAGCAGGACGTCGTCCATCTCAGCAGGTCACTCCGTGATGGTGGGCGGCTCGGCCAGGAACGGGCGCAGCTCGAGCCACTCGTGGATCGGCTTTCCGCCCGCCCCGGGAGCGGCCGACAGCTCCCCGGCCAGCTCGACGGCGCGCTCGTAGCTGTCGACGTCGATGATCATCCAGCCGGCGATCAGGTCCTTGGTCTCGGCGAACGGGCCGTCGGTGACCGGCGGGCGCCCCTCGCCGTCGTACCGGACGAACGTCCCCTCGGGGGCGAGTGCCTGCCCGTCGACGTACTCACCGGTGCCCTCGAGCCGGGTGGCGAAGTCGCTCATGTACTGGATGTGGGCCGAGATCTCCTCCGGCGTCCACCGGTCCATGGGGACGTCGTTGACCGCCTCCGGAGCGCCGCGGTAGTGCTTGAGCAGCAGGTACTTGGCCATCGTGGTTCTCCTCTTCAGGTGCGACCCGTTGGTCGCAGTCATAGCAGGGACGCAGCCGCCCACGGGATCTCGACATCGTCGCCGAATCTTTTCCGGCGACGTTTGAAACGTACAAGACCGGCTGCCGCCGGTGACGGCAGAGTGGGGCGGGTGGAGAGCGAGAACGAGCCGATCCGGTTCGACACCAAGATTGCTGTGCTGCTGCGGGACGATCTGGCGAGTTGGCAGCGGCTGAACGTGACCGCGTTCCTGGTGAGCGGGATCGCCGGGACCCGTCCGGAGGTGGTGGGGGACGCGTACGAGGACGCGGCCGGGCAGACGTACCTGCCGATGTTCCGGCAGCCGGTCCTGGTGTTCGAGGGGTCCAAGGAGTTCATGCGAACCGCTCATGAGCGGGCGCTGAGGCGCGGGCTCGAGCACTCGGTGTTCACCCAGGAGCTGTTTGCCACCGGCAATGACCGGGACAACCGTGCGGCAGTGAAGGCCGTCCGGACCGAGGAACTCGACCTGGTCGGCCTCGCCGTCTACGGCCCGAGGAACGCGGTCGACAAGACCCTCAAGGGCGCCGCCATGCACCCGTGAGCAGGTAGCGCTCGGGAGCGAACGGCTTGAGCTCGGCCGGTTCCACCTCGTCCAGTACGAGGGGTACGACGTACCGCGCCGTCCCAGGCGCCAGAGTGAGGCCGAGCATGCCGTGGCCGGTGGCGACGTACAGTCCGCGGTGGCCGGGGATTCGCCCGATCAGCGGAAGGCTGTCCGGTGTGGCCGGGCGCATGCCCGCGAAGGTGGCGGTCGAGAGCCCCGGGCGCCAGTCGGCGAAGTACGGCCTGGTGCGGTCCAGTACGGCGGCCAGGCGTCGCTCCGGGATCGGGCCGCCCGGCCGGCCGAGGTCCAACCGCGCGGCGATGCGTACTCCGTCCGCGAAGGGTGTGACCGCGATACTCGGTTCGACCAGCTTCACCGCGAGCTGCGGCGCCCGCCCGCTGCCGGGGGTGGTGATGCTGTAGCCCGTTGCTGCCAGCAATGGAATTCGTACGCCGAGCACCGCGAGCAACTCCGTCGACCACGCACCCGCGGCGACGAGGAGCCGATCGGCCGTGAAGGTCCCGGCGCTGGTCTCGACTCGCCAGCCAGTCCCCTGAGGCCCGAGTCGGCTGGCCGTACCGATCACCAGGTGTCCACCGGCCTCGGACAGTTGCTCACGCAAGGCACGCAGTACCTGTTCCGGCCGGACCTGCACCTCGTCAACAGCGTGCACGGCACCCGTGATGGCGGCGCCGAGCGCTGGTTCGCGAGAGCGCGCCGCTGCGCCGTCCAGGACCTCGTAGCCGCCCTTGTAGCCAGCAGCCGTCGTGGCCTCGGCCAACTGGGCGACCTCGTCCAGACCGGCCTGCGTGAGTGCCGCCATCAGCAGCCCGGTCTGCCGCAGTTCCAGGTCGGCCGTCTCCTGCAACCGGGTGAAGTCGTCCACGCATCCGGCGCCGAGGTCGAGTACGGCGCGCAGACCAGCAGTGTGCTGCCGAGCAGAACCACTGCGAACGAAACCGACCAGCCAGCGCAGCAGCGCCGACGTGAGCCGCGGAGCGACGCTGAACGGTGCCTCCCGATGAAGCGCCTGCCGCGCCGAATGCATGAGTACGCCGGGACCGGACAACGGAGCCGACAAGGCCGGGACCACCCAGCCGGCGGCGGCGGGTGAGGCGAAGCCGGCCTGAGGACCCGCGTCCAGCACGGTGACTTCGGCCCCGGCCCGGGCGAGTTCCACCGCGGACCACAGACCGATCACCCCGCCGCCGATCACGATGATGCGCATCGGCAACCTACTGCCCGGCCGCGTACGACGCGAGGAAGGTCCGCGTCCGGAGCTCTCGCGGCTTGCCCAGCACCTCGGCGGGTTCGCCCTCCTCGACGATTCGCCCGCCGTCGACGAAGACGACCCAGTCCGCCACCTCACGCGCGAACGGGAGCTCGTGTGTCACCAGCACCATCGTCATCCCGTCGTCGGCGAGCTCGCGCATGACCCGCAGTACCTCCGCGGTGGACTCCGGGTCCAGCGACGAGGTGGGCTCGTCGAACAGCAGGACCTTCGGCCGCAACGCCAGCGCTCGGGCGATGGCCACCCGCTGCTGCTCACCGCCCGACATCTGTTCTGGATAAGCGACTCCGCGATGTGCGAGCCCGACCCGGCGGAGAAGCTGAACTGCCCGTTCCAGCGCGTCCTGCTCGGGAATCCCGGCCCGCAGCTGCGCGAGCATCACGTTCTCGACCGCGGTGAGATGCGGGAAGAGGTTGAAGCGCTGGAACACCATGCCGACCGATTGCCGCAGCTCGGCCAGGTCGCGGCAACGCATCTCGTCGCCGGCGAAGATGGTCTCGCCGGCGACTTCCAGGAGGCCGTGGTCCGGTCGCTCCAGGAGGTTCAGGCAGCGCAGCAGGGTGGTCTTGCCGCCGCCGCTCTGGCCGATGATCGCGACGATCTTCTTGTGCCGGACGGTCAGGCTGACGCCGTCGAGCACCAGCCGTCCGTCGAAGGACTTGCTCAGGTGCTCGATCCGTACGACGACATCGGCCCGAAGCCGGGTGGCCGGTTCAGTCATGCCGCTACCCCGTTCTGCGCCAGGAGTTCACGGGCTGCCTTGAGTCGTCGCCGCCGTCTCGGCGACAGCGGTACGCCGGCCCGGATCCGGCGCTCCAGCCAGAGCAGGCCCTGGGAGAGCGGGTAACACAGGGCGAAGTAGATGGCCGCGATCACCAGATAGACCTCCAGCGCGCGGAACGTCGCCGAGGTGATCAGCCGGCCTTCGGACATCAGCTCGGCCGCGGAGATGGTGACGAGCAACGAGGTGGACTTGAGCAGGTCGACCAGCATCGTGTTCGTCCCGGGCAGTGCCGACCGCAGTGCCTGCGGGAACACGACGTACGCGAAAGTGCTGACCCGGCCGAGTCCCAGCGCCTCCGCGGCCTCCTGCTGGCCGCCGTGCACACCGGCGATCGCGGACCGGAAGATCTCCGACAGATACGCGGCGTAGAACACGATCAGGCTCACACAACCCGCGCTGAAGACGTCCAGCTTCAGACCGGCCGACGCCAGCCCGAAGTAGGTGACGAAGATGATCGCGAGCAGCGGGATGTTCTTGAACACCTCGGTGTAGACGGCGGCCGGGATGCGAAGCGCACGGTGCTTGCTCACCCGGAGAAGCGCCAGGACGAGGCCGAGTACGGCGGCGCCGGCGAAGCTCGCGACCGTGTAGGCGACCGTCCGGCCGAGGCCGTCGAGCAGAGTGGGTGAATAGTCCGACCAGGGGACCTCGAAGAGTTGTGTCGGCATCGGGGCTCCTCAGATGGTCGGCGGCTGCCAGGCCGCGGGCCGGTCGACACCGCGCCGGGTGCCGGCGATCTCCGGTGCCGGCTTGAGGAACTGGTCGGGCGCACCGCCGTACTTCTCGATCAGCTTGGTCAGCTCGCCGCTGGTGTACATCGCCCGGATCTGCTCCGAGATCGCCTTCTCCAGCGCGGTCGCCTGCTTGGGCAGGTAGAAGCTCGTCATGTACGGGCGGAAGTACTCGTACTGCGGACGGGCCTTGACCTCCGCGTCGGACGGCGGGGTGAGGTACTGCGTCTCGACCTTCAGCTCCGGCCGTTCCTTCTGGGCCGCGAGGACCAGCAGCGGATCCAGGAAGCCGACGTTGATGCGGCCGGCCCCGAGGTCGTCGAAGACACCGTTGCCGTCCGGGTACGCGTGCAGCTTCGCACCGGGCACGGCCTGGATCGACTTGACCCAGACGTAGCCCTCGACGGTGCCGAGATCCTTGCCCTGCAGGTCGTTCACGGTCTGGTAGTGCTCGCCGGCGCGGACGGCCATCGCGGGCGGCGAGTAGTACGGCGGATCGGTGAACAGCCCCTGCTTCTGCCGCTCGGCCGTCCAGGCGACACCGCCGATGGTGATGTCGACGCGGCGGGACTGGACGTTCGCCAGCATCCCGGCGAAGTCGGTCAGCTCGGGCTTGACGGTGAGACCGAGCTTCCCGGCCACCGCGGTGAGGATGTCGGCATCCAGACCGGCCATCTTGTCGCCGACCATCGAGGTGTACGGCGCGTACGGCTGGATGGCGACCTTGAGGACGCCCGGCTCGATCGTGCCGAGTGCCGCGGCGGCCTCGGAGACCGGTGCGTCCGACTCGCCGCCGCACGCGGTCAGGGACCCGAACCCGAGGGCGAGTACGGCGAGCAGGTGAGCGGCCCGTGGGATCCGGGCGAGAGGAGAGTTCGACATCGCGTGCCTTCCTGACGGCGGCCCCCCGGCTGACCTCTTCAAGGCTAGGGAGCCGGTACGGCGAAGTCATTGGACGACTGATCCGTGATTCGGTGCCGAAACTGGCCCTCCGTCGTACGCTTCGTACAGTCGTCCGGAGAGGGGACCGCCATGCTCTCGGCCTCGCTCGCCCAGCAGATCGCCCGGGACACGTCCGAGGTGATCGGCTACAACGTGCTGATCACCGACGAACACGGCATCGTCATCGGCAGCGGTGACACCGGTCGGCTGGGCAGCTTCCACGAGGCGTCGGTCGACGTACTGGCGTCGCAGCAGGCGGCCTGGCACACGGCGGCCGAGGCGCAGCGGCTGCGCGGGGTGAAGCCCGGGATGACGCTACCGATCGTGATCGACGGCGAGGCGGTCGGGACGGTCGGCATCACCGGGTCGCCGCGGCAGGTCCGCCGGTTCGGCCTGGTGGTCCGGCGGCAGACCGAGATCCTGCTGCAGGAATCCGTCGAGCTCCGGTCCCGGCTGCTGCGCGAACGCGCGCTCGAGGAACTGGTCCGCGACATCGGCTCGTTCGACGCCGACGTGGTGGACCCGGCCTTCGTGGTCGCGCGGGCGAAGGAGCTCGGGTTCGACCTGACAGTTCCGCGCACGGTGGTGATCGTCGACGTGGACGAGCCGGTGCCGGTCGGGACGGGCAACAGCGGCGTCCCGGATGTCGCCACGCTCCGGCCCGAGGTGCTCCGGACATTGCGCCAGACCTTCGGTCCGGCCGATCTGGTCGCGGCGATGACGGCCGGCCGGTTCGCCGTACTGCCGGTGCTCGGACGCAGCGACAGCGCCGACGACAGACTGCGGATGGCGCAGCTCGCCGTACGCATGATCGCTGACGAGCACGGGTTCGCATCGCGGGCCGGCGCGGGCGGTGCTGCGCGGGGGATCGCCGCGCTACGGGAGGCGTACGCCGACGCCGGTGATGCCCTCCGATTGGGCAAGGGGTGCGAGCCGGATGAGTCGTCGTCGTACGTGATCGACGGTCTGCGTGGGCATCAGATGCTGGCTGCGGTTGGTCACCGCGCCCGCGCCCGGCTGTTGTCACTTGTCGTGGGTCCACTCGCGACGCACGCCGACTGGCCGGAGCTGCGCGGCACCCTGATCGCCTGGTGCGAGAGCGGCTTCAACCTGGTGCGAACCGCGGAGGTCCTCCACATCCACCGCAACACGCTCATCTACCGCTTGGAGAAGGTCGAACGCCTCACCGGCCACCCCTGGCGCGACCACCGCGGCACCCTCACCATCTACCTGGCCTGCCTCGCCTCCCAGCTCGACCATCCTGAACCGTAACGTCCGAAGAACCGAGTGCCATAGGCCTCGGTTCTTCGGACGTTGCGGGAAGTCGGGTCAGACGCGGCGGAAGATCAGGGCTCGTTTGACTTCCTGGATCGCCTTGGTGACCTCGATGCCGCGGGGGCAGGCGTCGGTGCAGTTGAAGGTGGTCCGGCAGCGCCAGACACCTTCCTTATCGTTCAGGATCTCCAGCCGCTGCTCGGTGCCCTCGTCCCGGCTGTCGAAGATGAAGCGGTGGGCGCCGACGATCGCCTGCGGACCGAAGTACTGGCCGTCGGACCAGAACACCGGGCAGGACGTCGTACAGGCCGCGCACAGGATGCACTTGGTGGTGTCGTCGAACCGGTCCCGGTCGGCCTGCGACTGGATCCGCTCCCGGGTCGGCTCGTGGCCGCTGGTGACCAGGAACGGCATCACCGAGCGGTACGCGTCGAAGAACGGCTCCATGTCGACGACCAGGTCCTTGAGCACCGGCAGGCCCTTGATCGGCTCGACGGTGATCTCCTTCTCCGGGTTCAGGTCCTTGATCAGCGTCTTGCAGGCCAGCCGGTTGCGGCCGTTGATCCGCATCGCGTCGGAACCGCAGACACCGTGCCCGCAGGACCGGCGGAAGGTCAGCGTGCCGTCCTGGTCCCACTTGATCTTGTGCAGCGCGTCCAGCACCCGATCGGTCGGCAGCAGGCTGACCGAGTAGGTCTTCCACTCGGCCTCGTCGACGACCTCGGGGTTGTACCGAAGGATCTTGACCTTGACGTCCATCAGTACTTCCGCTCCATCGGCTTGTAGCGAGTCTGGATGACCGGCTTGTAGTCCAGCCTGATGTTGATGTTGCCCTCGGCATCGACTTCGCGGTACGCCATCGTGTGCCGCATGAAGTTGACGTCGTCGCGCTTGTCGTAGTCCTCCCGGAAGTGCCCGCCGCGGGACTCCTTGCGGGCCAGCGCGGACACCACCAGCACCTCGGCCAGGTCGATCAGGAAGCCCAGCTCGACCGCCTCGAGCAGGTCGGTGTTGAACCGCTTCCCCTTGTCCTGCACGGCAACCCGGGCGAAACGCTCCTTCAGCGCCTCGATGTCGACCAGCGCCTGCTTCAGCGAACCCTCGGTCCGGTACACCTGCGCGTTCAGGTCCATGGTGGCCTGCAGGTCGGCCCGGATCGCCGCGATCCGCTCCTCGCCGGTGGAGTTGCGCAGCCCCTCGACCAGCTCGACGACGTACGTCTCCGGAGCGTCCGGCAGGTCCTCGAACACCGCGGTCGCCGCGTACTCGGCCGCGGCGATCCCGGCCCGCCGGCCGAACACGTTGATGTCGAGCAGCGAGTTCGTGCCCAGCCGGTTCGCGCCGTGCACCGACACGCAGGCGACCTCGCCCGCGGCGTACAGGCCGGGGATCACGTCGTCGTTGTTGGCCAGCGCCTCGCCCTTGATGTTGGTCGGGATACCGCCCATCGCGTAGTGCGCGGTCGGGAACACCGGGATCTGCTCGGTGTACGGCTCCACACCCAGGTACGTCCGGGCGAACTCGGTGATGTCCGGCAGCTTCGCGTCGATGTGGGCCGGCTCCAGGTGAGTCAGGTCGAGCATCACGTAGGCGCCGTCCGGACCGCAGCCGCGGCCCTCGCGCACCTCGTTCGCCATCGCCCGGGCGACCATGTCGCGCGGTGCCAGGTCCTTCACGGTCGGCGCGTACCGCTCCATGAAGCGCTCGTTGTCCTTGTTCCGCAGGATCCCGCCCTCGCCGCGGGCCGCCTCGGACAGCAGTACGCCGAGACCCGCCAGGCCGGTCGGGTGGAACTGGAAGAACTCCATGTCCTCCAGCGGCATGCCCTTGCGCCAGACGATGCCCATCCCGTCACCGGTCAGCGTGTGCGCGTTGGACGTGGTCCGGAACACCTTGCCGAACCCGCCGGAGGCGAACACGACCGACTTGGCCGAGAAGATGTGCAGCTCGCCGGTGGCCAGTTCGTAGGCGACGACGCCGGTCGAGCGGCCGTTCACCATCAGCAGGTCGAGCACGTAGAACTCGTTGAAGAACTCGACGTTCTGCTTGATGCACTGCTGGTACAGCGTCTGCAGGATCATGTGGCCGGTGCGGTCGGCCGCGAAACAGGAACGCCGTACGACGGCCTCACCGTGGTTGCGGGTGTGGCCGCCGAAGAACCGCTGGTCGATCTTGCCCTCGGCGGTCCGGTTGAACGGCAGGCCCATCTTCTCCAGGTCGAGCACCGCGTCGACGGCCTCGCGGCACATCACCTCGGCCGCGTCCTGGTCGACCAGGAAGTCACCGCCCTTGACCGTGTCGAAGGTGTGCCACTCCCAGTTGTCCTCCTCGACGTTGGCCAGCGCGGCGCACATGCCGCCCTGGGCCGCGCCGGTGTGCGACCGGGTCGGGTAGAGCTTGGTGAGGACGGCGGTCCGGGTCCGCTTGCTGGACTCGAGGGCGGCGCGCATACCCGCTCCGCCCGCGCCGACGATGACGACGTCGTACTGATGGCGCTGCATGTTCAGGGTTCCTTACTTGCTGCAGACCGACAGCGTGCTGTGCGGGTCGAGGCAGGGGTCGAAGGTGAAGATCACCAGGGTGCCGAGGACGATGATCACGATCGACGCGGTGATCAGCAGGGACTTCAGCCAGAACCGGGTCTGGTCCTTCTCGGCGTAGTCGTTGATGATCGTGCGCAGGCCGTTGGTGCCGTGCAGCATCGCCAGCCACAGCATCAGCAGGTCCCAGACCTGCCACAGCGGGTTGGCCCACTTGCCGGCCACGAAACCGAAGTCCAGCGCGTTGATCCCGTCGCCGAGCATCAGGTTCACGAACAGGTGGCCGAGCACCAGGACGACGAGGGCGAGCCCGGACAGCCGCATGAACAGCCAGCTGTAGAGCTCGAAGTTGGTCTGACCGGACCGGTTCCGGCCGCCGCCCTTCAGCGAGCGGGAGCGGGAACTGGACCGGGGTGCCGCGATCTCCGACATCTCAGCCTCCGAAGACATGGGTGAGGTGCCGGATGACGAACGGCACGAACAGGATCACCCAGACGACGCCGACGCCGATCATCAGCTGCCGCTGGTAGCGCGGGCCGCGGGCCCAGAAGTCCACCAGGATCAGCCGGATGCCGTTGAACGCGTGGAACAGGATCGCCCCGACCAGGCCGACCTCGAGCAGGCCGACGATCGGGTTCTTGTAGGTGCCGATGACCTCGTTGTAGGCCTCCGGGGACACCCGGACCAGCGCGGTGTCCAGCACGTGCACCAGGAGGAAGAAGAAGATCCCCACCCCGGTGATCCGGTGCGCGACCCATGACCACATGCCCTCCCGGCCGCGGTACAGCGTGCCGGCTGGTTTGCTGGGCAAACCGATCCTCCGATCGGACTCACATACCGAGAGCCGGTGCACGCGGCACGCCCGAAGCTGGCACAGCCCTGACTCGGCCCGCTCAGCTGTCCCGGGGGCGGCCGCGATCGGCTCGGCCCGGCGAAAACCAGGCCGGTTCGATGCTAGTCCTGCCGGTCGGCCCATTTTGTCCTGGCAGGTGTGACATCGCTCTCCCAAGTGGCCCTTCGGGCAAACCTCGGAGTGGCCCTCGACGGGTCCGTCACCTGGGCTGTTGACTTCAACTGAGCTTGACATTCGAGACTGCCGCATCGGCCCGGGATGTCGCCCGGGTCACACTGAGGGGAGAACACGGTGAGTTTCTGGATCTGTGCGACCTGTGCGGTCGAGCACTCCGAGCAGGTCGAGGTGTGCGCGATCTGCGCCGACGAACGCCAATGGGTGCCCGCCGACGGACAGCACTGGACCACACTCGAGGAACTGGCCGCGGCCGGGACCGAGGTGGTGATCGAGGAGGTCGAGCCGGACCTGTACGGCGTCACGTCGAAACCGCCGGCCGGGATCGGTCAGCAGTCGATGCTGGTGCGGACGGCCGGCGGCAACCTGCTCTGGGACCCGATCGGGTTCGTCGACGACGCCGCCGTACGGCGGGTGCGCGAACTCGGCGGCGTGGTCGGGATCATCGCCAGCCATCCGCACATGTACGGCGTCCAGGTCGAGTGGAGCCACCGGCTCGGCGACGTACCGGTGTATGTGTCCGAGGCGGACGCCGAATGGGTGGCCCGGCCGGACCCGGTGATCGAGACCTGGTCGGGCAAGCTCACCCCGCTGCCCGGGATCACCGTGATCCAGCCCGGCGGGCACTTCCCGGGCAGCGCGATCATCCACTGGGCGGATGGTGCCGACGGCAAGGGCGTGATCCTGTCCGGCGACACCGTCTTCGCCAACCCGGATCGCACCTCGGTCAGCTTCATGCGCAGCTACCCGAACCGCATCCCGCTGTCCGGCGCCGTGGTCGACCGGGTCGCCCGCTCCCTCGACGTCTTCGAGTACGACCGCCTCTACAACAACTTCGGCTCCGTCATCCCGGTAGACGCCAAGGCCATCGTCCGCCGCTCCGCCGACCGCCACGCCGCCTGGACCCGAGGCGACTACGACCACC
Organism: uncultured Actinomycetota bacterium; assembly: GCA_963748245.1. Lineage (GTDB taxonomy): Bacteria > Actinomycetota > Actinomycetes > Propionibacteriales > Kribbellaceae > Kribbella. The sequence goes on from CAVVIA010000005.1 coordinate 506,482, forward strand.
TGACCTGACCGGGACCGAAGAACAGGACGTGTCCGCCCACTGCGCCGAGCTCCACACTCAGCCCGGCGCCAGAACGCGCCCGAATCGGCGACACGTCCTGTCCTTCGGTACCTCTCAGGTGCGGCCGACCGCCAGACCGTCGATTTGGACTAGTTTGCCGGTGGAGGCGGAGACGAATTTCAGTGTGCCGCTGAAGAGCGTGCTCTGGACCGGGAGGCCGAGCAGGACCTGCTTGTGCGTTGTGGGGTGCGCCAGGTTGACAGTGGTCAGGTACCTGTTGCCGGCGTACACCGCGACCGATCCACAGGTCGGGCAGCGGGTGGCGACCAGGAAGAACCGCTTGCCCTGCACGGTCCGGGTCAACGACTTGCCGTACGTCGTCGTCTGCGTCGTCGTGCCGTAGTAGAACGTCGACCCGGTGGCCCGGGTCCACCCGGTCGAGGCCAGCGTCAACGACCGGTCGTCGAGCGGCCGCGAGAAGCAACGCTCCGCACTCCACTGACCGACGTTCCCGAACTTGTCCTTCGCACGCACAGACACGCAGTACTCGTAGCCGGCAGCGACCGCCAGGTTCATCGACGTCACGGTCGTATTCGTCCACGGCTGCACGTAGGCGCCGTACGGCCCGGCGGAGGTGGCCCGGCGGTAGCGCACGTCGTACGACGCCACCCCATTCGCATCCGTAGCCGACACCGTCAGCGTCGCCGTCGCGGCGACCGAGGACTGATACGCCGGCCCCGCCATCCGAGCCACCGGCCCGGTGTCATCCGCGGTAAGAGTCCGGAACGCCTTGGTCACCCGGCCGTCGGGCTCCGTGGCGGTGATCATCAGCCGGTTCTCGCCTGTGCGCAGGTTCGTGGCCGTGAACGGCGAGGTGCACGGAACGGGATTGGCTGCGGGAAGGGTGCAGGTGAAGGTCGTTCCCGGGAGCAGAGCCGAGGAGTCGAACGCGACGGAGGCCTGCGGACCCACGAGGGCCGGCGTGGCCGCAATCGTCAGGCCGAGCCGCTGCCAGGCGATGTCGAGCCGGGCGCCGGACTGGGTGTCGACCGCGAGTTCGTTCGGATCGAACTCGAGCCTGTCGGGATTGACGGTGAACATGTGGTTGGTGCCGCTCATCGCGAGCAGCGTGCCGCCGTCCGGATTCCAGCTGAGTGCGCGGACGGTCGAGTCCAGTTGCAGACTCGACAGGACCTTGTCCGAGGCGAATTCGACGAACTTGACGGTGCGCCCGGAGCCGAACGCGACCAGCCTGCCGTCGGGCGAGACCCGCACCGGCACGCCGTCCGCAGCCGCCGTCGGGGCCGGCAGGGTGGCCACTCTCGCGCCGCCCGCCGTCGCCTGGATGCGGGCGAAGCGGTCGTCGCCGTCGAACCGGCGGTCGACCACGACCAGTGTCCGGGCGTCCGGCATCCAGCTGGGACTGGTGACATCGCAGGCGACCTTCTCCGGCGTACCACCGGCGGCCGGGATCACGTACACACACGGTGTTCCGTTCTCCGGCGACTGGAACGCGATCCGGGTGCCGTCCGGAGACCAGGACAGGTGAGTGATCGGTGCTCCGGTCGGTGAGGTCCACAGCTCGACCGGGGTACCGATCTCGCCCGGTTCCACCCGCTGGGTCCACAGAGTCTTCTCGGTCCTGTCAGTCACGTAGGTGACCAAACGACCGTCCGGTGCGGTGGCGAGCACCGTCTTCGGTGTGACGGAGGTGCTGCTGCTCAGGAACGGAACGACGTACCCGGCCAGACCCGCCGCCATGAGGTCGCTGGGCGCTCCGTCGGTCAGAGCGATCTGGGCCGTCGGCCGGGGAAGAGCCCGGCGTGGGCTCGCCGGTCCGTCGCCGATCTCGTTGACGATCGAGAACGCGTACTCCGTCCTGGCTTCGGCGAGTACTCGTCGACCCAGACCTTCGCACGTCCGTACGGGTCGGGTTCGACCCACTTCGTCGTTTCCGCACCGTCCACGTAGCGGTGCAGGAAGTACCCGCGCACCGGCGTACCGCCGGCGATCTGCCAGGCCGGCCAGGCGATCGTGACGCCCCGAGGTCGGCATGACGCTGGGCGCGTCCGGGGCCTCGGCAGCGAGACCGAGGTACCTATCGTCAGGACGTTGTGCGCCTGGGTGGAGGTGGAGTCGAAGATCGCCAGCCGGTCCGAGAAGTCACCGCTGCCGTAGTCCCCGCGCGCCTGGAACTGCATCGTCAGCGTGCACGAGTCAGCCGGGCGCCAGGGACGGCCGGCAGGTCCAGGTCGGCGATCTGTCCACACGTCGTTGGCCCTGAGGTAGGCCTTGACGAACTGGACCGGTTCGGTGCCGGTGTACTTCAGTGTGAGCGGAATGTCGTTGGAGCCTTCCCGATCATCACCCGGCCGGAGTCGAGCTTCTCCGGCGCGATCGACAGCGGCTGGTAGCCGGGGTGCTCTTGAAGCGGATGTCGAGGTCCGCGGTGCTCTCGGCGCCCGGGCAGAGGCACCTGCAAGGAGGATGCAGGGTCTCGAGTTGCAGGTCAGGTGTGTAGCTGACGGCTCCTCGACCCGGAGAACGGCCCAGGTCGTGCAAGTGCGCGCGTCCTGGGTCAGCTCGATCGGCACCTCGAAATACCCCGGACCGGCCAGAAAAGCGGCATCTTCAGCTTGAGTGAACCGGCGGTCAGGGTCCGGGTTCCGTCGGCGGGCGCGGAGGCGGTGACGGGACCGTCAGTCTCGTCCTGGAGCCAGGTGACGCCGTCGCTCCGGCTGGCATCCAGGGCGAGTACGTCGGTGTCGCCCACGGCCGGGGCTTCGGCACTCGGGTGGCCTTGACCTCGGCGCTGGTGGCAGGGGCGGTGTCGGAGGTGGCGATGACGCGGTAGTCGGCGGTGGTGCCGGCTGGCGATGGTTTCGTCGATCCAGTTGGTCGTCGAGTCGGCGAGGGTGCCGCTGATGTCCTGCCACTCGGCGGTGCCTTGCATGCGCTCGACGCGGTAGCCGGAGGCGTCGTCGACGTCGTTCCAGACGACGCCGATGCCTTGGCGGGTCGGGAAGACCTGGGCGACCGGGGCAGCGGCCGACTCGTCGCCGAAGGCGGCGTGGGCGATGAACGGCAGGGTGATGTCCGCGAGAGCGGCGGCCAGGGCAGAGCGGAAGAGGGCAGGGCGGGACAGGGCAGGTATGCGGGCGCGGCGCATCAAATCTCCAGGCAGGGGATTCCGGCGCGCCCCGAGACACACCGACGAGAAAAGCAAGAAGTATCGCGATTGCGGTCTTCACCGCAACCCAGTTGCAGCTTTGTGCAGTCAGGCGGCCAGGCGGGATTGGGCCAGGCGGGTGTGGAGGGCGAGCATGCGGTTGACGCAGGTTTGCCAGTCGTAGAGTTCGGCTCGGCGGCGGGCTGCGGGGCGGCGGCCGGGGAGGTTGGCCAGCTCCAGTACGGCGTCCGCTAGGGCGGACGGGTTTGCGGTGGCCCAGCGGCCGCAGGATTCGTCGACGAGTTCTCGGGCGCCGCCGGTGTCGGCGGTGACGACCGGGGTGCCGGCGGCGAGGGCTTCCAGGACGGCTAGGCCGAAGGTTTCGCCGGGGCAGACTGACAAGGCGATGTCGGCCTCGGCGAGGTGACGGGCGAGGGTACGGCGGCCGTCGACGTACCCGTGGAAGACGACCGGAGCCGAGCCCGCGATGGCGACCAGCTCGTCGAGGTGCGGGCCCGATCCGTAGACGTCCATGCGCAGGTTGACGCCCCGGCGGTGGAGCTCGGCGGCGGTGGCGACGGCCAGGTGCGGGCTCTTCTCGCGGGACAGGCGGCCGGCATGGACGAGCTTGAGTACGCCGTCGTCCACCGGCTCGGCCAACGACGGGTGGAAGGTGTCCAGGTCGACGCCGAGCGGGATCCGGACCAGTGGCGTCGTCACCTCGTCGAACTCGGCCGCCGCGTAACGGGACGTCACCACGACAGCGTCGTACGTCCGGCTGAGGAGCTTGTAGAGCGCGCCGACACCTGCCGCGACCCCCAGTTGCCGCCCGGTGCGCAGTGACAGCATCGCGTCGAGGCGTTCGTGACTGAAGAGCACCGCGCCGATGTCGCTGCGACGGGCCCACCGGGCGACTGGCAGCAACGTCGACTTGTCCGAGATCTCCACCGTGGTGGGCCGGAACCGCTCGAGGGTGTCGATCACCTTCCACGGATCGGTGATCAGGCGGTAGCCGCCGCCGACCTTCGGTGCCTTCATCCGGATCACGGTGCCGGCCTCGGTCTCGGTCACGGTGTCGCGTTCGCCGGGGGTGATCACGATCCGGTCCGCGCCGGCGTCGGCGTACCCCTGCCCGAGGTGCTCGATCGCGGTCCGCATCCCACCGGACGTCGGCCCGACGAAGTTGGCCAACTGAGCGATCCGAAGCTGGGTCATGGGGCCTCCCGGCCTGGACTGAGGAGTGGAGGGAGCGAAGCGACCGGAGCGACGAGGGAAGGCCGGGAGTCAAAGCCCCATGACCACGCCGGCGCCGGAGGCCCGGCCAATAGCACTGTCATGCGACGCGCCGGACGGCCGCGGCCTCGCGGAGGACCTCGGCGTAGTGCCGGTCGACCAGGTCGTCGACCACCGCCGGCCAGGTCCGGCTCTGCACTCGCTGGAGACCGTTCGCCGCCATCCGGCCGCGGGCCGCGGGGTGGTCCAGCAGGGTCTTGACCGCGTTCCGTAACGAGCCCGGCCGGCCTGGTTCGAACAGCAACCCGTTGTCGCCCGGACGGATCAGGTCGAGCGGACCACCCGCGGCCGGACCGACGGTCGCGACCCCTGAGGCCTGTGCCTCCTGGATGGTCTGGCAGAACGTCTCGTGCTCACCGGTGTGCACGAACACGTCCAGCCCGGCGAAGATCGAGGCCAGGTCAGCACCCCGGCGCATCCCGAGGAACGTTGCATCGGGCAAGGAGTGCTCCAGGGCGGCGCGGTCCGGGCCGTCGCCGACGATGACGACGCGGCAGTCGAGATCGGTCAGTTCGGCCAGCCGGCGCACCTTCTTCTCCGCGGCCAGCCGGCCGACGTATCCGACGATCGGCTTGCCGTCCGGGGAGATCTCCCGGCGCCAGCTCTCGTCGCGGTGCCGGGGATCGAACAGGTCCAGGTTCACGCCGCGACCCCACAGATGGACCCGCGGTACGCCGCCCTGGACCAGTTGCTGGACCGACGCGGTGGACGGCGCGAGCGTGCGGTCGGCGCGCGAGTGCACGCGCCGTACCCAGCGCCAGACGCCGCGATCCGCCGCGGCGAACCACGGGTACTGGCGGGCGAACCCGGCGATGTCGGTCTGGAAGATGGCGACCGTCGGCAGGCCGAGCTTGCGCGCGCTGCGCAGTCCGTAGGCGCCGATGATGAAGGGCGACGCAAGGTGCACGAGATCCGGCCGGAACTCGGCCATCGCCCGCTCGATCGACGGGTCGGGCAGCCCGACCGGGAACTCCTTGTACCCCGGGATCCCGAAGCTGCGCGCCCGCAGGACGGGCACGTCGCGGTAGGTGTCGGGACCGGGGCCGGCGGCAATGATCAGCAGCTCGTGCCCACGGGCGAGCAGCCGGTCGGCGACGTGGCGAACCGTGTTCGCCACGCCATTGATCTGCGGCAGGAAGGACTCAGCGACCATCACGATGCGCACACCCCGGAGGTTCCCCACCGTGCATGAACCCTCGGCGACACTCTCGTGACACCGCGTCGATTCCCTGTCGACGCGTTCACAGACGTCAAGTGACCTTCAGATGACCGGGGTCGAGGGTCGCCAAACCTCGCGTTCACTTCAGGTTCACCCGTGACCGGCCGGCACCCCCGAAATCCGTTGCGGATCAGGGGTGCCGGTGGTTCGGCTACGGTGTGCCGAAGAGGTGGGCGATGGAGCGCCGTACCAGGTCGGTGCGCATCGCTTGCGTGGTGAGGCCCTCGGCGCCGAATCCGAGGTACACCGTGTCTCCCGTGGTCACGCCGGCGCCCTCGTCGAAGGCGGTTGTGGTGCGGATCCAGTCGTTCGGGTTCGCCACCGAACCGGGCGGTGCACCAGCCACCGTCCAGCCGCCGAAGTCGGTCTCGAACGAGGTGGTCTGCTGCGTAGTGCCGGCGGTGACCGTGGTGTCGTCGACGAACGCACCGAGGCCCTGCGTGCCCCAGTCACTGACGTAGCTGATCGAGAGCTCGACCTGCTGCCCGGCGTACGGCGTCAGGTCGACGTTCCAGTCCTGCCAGCCCGCGCTGGAACCGGAGGCCGCGTGCCATGCCCCGGTGGTGCCGGTCGGCGAGCAGTCCGTGCCCTGGTAGTGCGCCAGGAACGGGTGCAGAGCCTCGACCCAGCCAGAAGGACAGCTCTGGCCGGTGGCCTGCGTCGTGTGGCCGTTCGTGTCCGGCAGTGTCGTCCAGTCGTCCTGGCCGACGGTGTGGGCCTCGACGATGACGAAGTCCCAGGCCGCCTCGGTGTCGTAGGAGATCTTGAACGACAACGCACCGGCCGTCGCCCCGGTGAGGTCCACAGTGCGGGTCAGCCGTTTGTAGCTGATGTCTGCCTGCTGGCTGTACACGTACTGCGAACCGGTGAACGGCTCGAACGGCGGAGCTCCCGGCCGGTCCCACTCGAGCGGTGCCGAACTCGCGAACTGCGGGAACTGGGCCGTCGGCAACACACTCGACGTCAGGACGAACGCCGCGGTGTGGTCCTGGTTGTTCGCCGAGTCGCCGCCGTTGAGGGTCCCGGTGAACCCGTTGAAGGCGCCGCTCTCCCCACGGATCGGGACCGGGTCCCCGTTGACGTCACTGCCGCTGTTGTCGACGTAGCTGTAGGCGCCCAGCCAGTACTGCTCGAAGTCGTTCAGCAGTGGGAGGCACGGGTAGACCCCAGGCGTGGTGCACTCGCCCTGCTCCTCCTCGAACGGGTTGTAGAAGTACGCGCCGTTCGCCCCGCTCGCGAACCCGGCGTACTTGCCGGTGTGGAGCAGCTTGCCGCCCTCGTTGAGGTAGTCGCGGACTGCCAGTTCGAGGTCGAGGGCCAGTTCGGCCGCCGTACCTCCGACCTGGCCGACCTCCCGCGGGATGATGTCGTCACCCGTCTCCCACACCACTGCCTTGTAGTGCGACAGAACGCCCAGGTGGTGTGGCGCGGTCCGGTTGTTCGCATCCACGTCGTACACGTCCGAGCTGTTCCCGGTCGCAGTGAGCGCGGCGGCGTAGTCGTCGGCGTACTTCGCGCTCGTGACTCCCTGGGCCGGGCTGATGCCGGTGACATCCTCGGCGGCCAGGATCAGCACCTCCCCGCCGATGTCGGTGGCGACCTTGTACGTGAAGTGATCACTGGCGACAGGTCCGGTCCCGGGTTTGACGCCGCTGAACCACACCTCGACCGAGTCGCCGGGCTCGGTACCGCGTACTGTCCCGCGGAACTCGCCGTAGTAGTGGTCGTCGGTGTTGCCGTACCGCTCGCCGCCGTTCCACTCCGACACCTTGTCGCTGACGGTGCCGCCGCCGTTGACCTTGTAGTTGAGCCGCAGGTCCTTCAAGGCCCGCTTCGCCGTCACCGCGACCGGCTGGGTGGTGCCGTACGAGACCTCGAACGGGTCGGCGACCAGGTCGGCGGCCTTCATGCCGACCACGGAGACCGGGTCATCGGGATCCTGAGCAGACTTCGCGACCGACAGCGCGAACGGGATGTTCTTGGCGAACTCGGCCTGGATCAGGCCCTCGTCGTCGGGGAAATTGAAGACGCTGACGCAGTCCTCCGGCAGCCACTGGTCGTCGGGGTCGACGGCCGACGCGGTCTGGCAGGTCGACATCTCCGGTGTGAAGGCGAGGATGCCGTGCTGGTTCGACGCGTGTCCGTCGGTCTCACCGTTGGTGGTGTAGAGCTCGGCGGAGATGTCCGGGTCGTAGCCGGGCACCGCGGGATTCGCGTCGTCACCGGCCATCGCCGCGGCGATCACGTCGTCCGGCGAGGGGGTGCTCACCTGCCAGCCGACGCCGTACAGGATGAGCTCCGCGGCCGAGTGGTAGTTGATCATCTCGGTGAAGCGGACCTGCTGGAACAGCCGGTCGACGGCCCTGATCTCCGGCTCGGAGGCCGGGCCGGTGCCGCGGTAGGTGTCGCTGAACGGATCGGGTGACGAACCCTCGTTGTCGTAACCCCACTTGAAGGCGAAGTTGCGGTTCAGGTCCACGCCGTCGCCGGGGGCGGTGGCCCCGTCACCGTTGTTGTCCCGCAGGTTCTTCCGCCACAGCCGGTCCCCGGTGAACGTGTAGTCGTACCCGTCGGGGTTGGCCACCGGCAGGAACCACAGTTCGGTGGTGTCGAGCAGGTTGGTGATGTCGGCGCTCGTGCCGTAGTTGGCGAGAACGTAGTGCATCAGCCGGCGGACCATCTCGGGGGTGATCCACTCGCGCGCGTGCTGGGCGCCCATGTACAGCACCGCCGGGCGCGCGCCGTCCTTCAACTGGCGGGCGTTCTTGGTCACCTTGACGGCGACGATCGGCTGGCCCTGGACCGTCGTGCCCACGTTGACCAGCTTGGCCAGCCCGGGGTTCGCGCCGGCGGTCGAGACCAGCTCCTCATGGAGACCACCAGGTCCGCTGTACGGGCGGAACACCGTCGGGCCGGCCTGGGTGAGCCGGGCGGCCTCGTCGGAGGCGTCCCGTCCCTTCACCTTCTTGACGGTCAGATCGACGCCGTCGGTGCGGAGCTTGGCGGCCTGGCGGTCGGTGATGACGACCTCGACCCGGACCTTGCCCTTGGCCGCCTTCTGACCGGTGGAAAGCTCGTGGCGGTCCACGCCGATGTCGGCCAGCTTCTGCAGCTGTTGCGGGTCCAGTTCGCCGACGTAGACCTCGAGGGGGTCACCCCCTTGCCCTGGTGGTGCGGCGGTCGCCATCGGCCCTGCGGCCAGTGCCCCCGCCACGACGGCCAGTACTGCGATGAGAACAGGAGATCTACGCATGTCGCCCCTCCCCGGTCGACAGACATATTTGTCGCAGCCTCCTGTGACTCAGATCACAAGTCAACAGCTCGTGACCCGGCCGTCTCGCCTCTGTGCGGCCGGTCACACAGGGTGCTCGATGTCACCAGCCCCGTGCATACCAGTGCCGGGGTGGTTCGGCCTACCGTTGGAGGATGAGTCATCGGAGTGAGTCGGGGTTCGAGTTCGCGCCGGTGTACGGGCCGGAGGCGCTGGACGGGTTCGAGCCGGACGCCAAGCTCGGTGAGCCGGGGCGGTTCCCGTTCACCCGCGGCGTCTACCCGACGATGTACACCGAGCGGCCGTGGACCATGCGCCAGTACGCCGGTTTCGGGACCGCCGCCGAGTCGAACCAGCGGTACCACCAGCTGATCGACCACGGCACGATGGGCCTGTCGGTCGCCTTCGACCTGCCCACCCAGATGGGCTACGACTCCGACGCGCCGATCGCGCACGGCGAGGTCGGCAAGGTCGGGGTGGCGATCGACTCGATCGACGACATGCGGCTCCTGTTCGACCGGATCCCGCTGGACCAGGTGTCCACCTCGATGACGATCAACGCGCCCGGTTCGGTGCTCCTGCTGCTCTACCAACTGGTGGCCGAGGAGCAGGGGGTGGCCGGCGACAAACTGACCGGCACGATCCAGAACGACGTACTCAAGGAGTACATTGCCCGCGGCACCTACATCTATCCGCCGAAGGAGTCGCTGCGGCTGATCAGCGACATCTTCGCCTACTGCAAGGCGGAACTGCCGCGCTGGAACACCATCTCGATCTCCGGCTACCACATGGCCGAGGCCGGGGCGACGCCCGCGCAGGAGATCGCCTTCACGCTGGCGGACGGGATCGAGTACGTCCGGGCCGCGGTCGCGTCCGGGCTGGACGTGGACGAGTTCGCGCCGCGGCTGTCGTTCTTCTTCGTCGCCCGGACCACGCTGCTGGAGGAGGTGGCGAAGTTCCGTGCCGCCCGCCGGATCTGGGCCCGGGTGATGCGGGACGAGTTCGGCGCCAAGAACCCGAAGTCGCTGATGCTGCGGTTCCACACCCAGACCGCCGGTGTGCAGCTCACCGCACAACAGCCCGAGGTGAACCTCGTCCGGGTCGCGGTCCAGGGCCTGGCCGCCGTACTCGGTGGAACGCAGTCCCTGCACACCAACTCGTACGACGAAGCGATCGCGCTGCCCACCGAGAAGGCGGCCCGGCTCGCGCTGCGCACCCAGCAGGTGCTCGCCTACGAGACCGATGTGACCGCGACCGTCGACCCGTTCGCCGGGTCGTACGTCGTCGAGTCGCTCACCGACGAGGTGGAGGCGGCCGCGCTCGAGCTGATGCAGCAGGTCGAGGAGTACGGCGGTGCCGTCGCCGCGATCGAGAAGGGCTTCCAGAAGCAGGAGATCGAACGATCGGCGTACCTGATCGCCCAGGAGATCGACTCGGCCGAGCGGGTCGTGGTCGGGATGAACAAGTTCAGGATCGCCGAGGAGGAGCCGTACGAGCCGCTCCGGGTGAATCCGGCGATCGAGGCCGAGCAGGTCGAGCGGCTGGCCAAGCTGCGGGCCGAGCGGGACCAGGCGGCGGTGGACGAGGCACTGACCGAGCTGCAGGCGGCGGCGGGCGGTTCGGAGAACTGCCTTTACCCGATGAAGAAGGCGCTGCGGGCCCGGGCCACGGTGGGAGAGGTGTGCGACGCCCTGCGCGATGTGTGGGGCGTGTACGTGCCGGCTGACACCTTCTGATTCTCGGCTGCTCTGGACCGCCTGACCGCTAGCGTTGGGTGACCAGTCGGCCGAGAAAGGGTTACCGATGCGACGTCGTGTCTCCGTGGGGGTGATCACCCTGCTGACCGCCGTACTGCTGACCGGCTGCGGTGGTGGCGACGACACCGGCGGGTTGCCGACACCGCTGACCTGGAACCCTCAGTCCAGCAAGGCGCAGGACGCCAGCACCGTCATCCCGATGGCGATGGCGTCCTCGTCCGGGTCGAAGCCCGGAGTGTGCAGATCCGCGGCCGTGTCCTCGCCCGGCGCACGAACGCCCAGCCGCGCCATCGCTCCCGGCACGTGTTCGAGGTACCAGGCGAAGTCCTCGCCGCCGAGGCTCTGATCCGTCGATGCCACCGCATCCGGACCGACGGCGAGTTCGACGGAGCGCTGCAGTACGCCGATGGCCTCGGCATCGTTCATCACCGGCGGTACGCCGTGCGTCACCTCGGTGCTCACCTCGACCCCGTACGGCGCGATCAACTGGCCGGCCAGCGTCGGGATCAGGTCGGCCGCCAGCTTCCAGGCGTTGACGTCCAGGCAGCGCAGGGTGCCTTCGGCCTCGCCGCGGGACGGGATCGCGTTCGCGGCGGAACCCGCGGTGATCCGGCCCCAGACCAGTGACATGCCGGACCGCGGATCGACCCGGCGGGACAGCGCGGCCGGCATCTCGGTGACCAGGGTGGCGAGGGCGTAGACGAGATCGCTGGTGAGGTGCGGCCGCGAGGTGTGGCCGCCGGCTCCGGCCAGCCGGACCAGGACACGGTCGGCGGCGGCCGTCAGCGCGCCGACCCGGAGGCCGACCTGGCCGACCGGCAGGCGGGGATCACAGTGCAGGGCGTAGATCCGGCGTACCCCTTCCATCCCGCCGGCCGCGATCACGCCGAGTGCGCCACCGGGCATGACCTCCTCGGCCGGCTGGAAGATCAGCCGGACGCGGTGGTTCAGCAGGCCGTCGGCCGCCATCCCCGCGAGCACCACGGCGGCGCCCAGAAGGACCGCGGTGTGTACGTCGTGACCGCAGGCGTGGGCCACACCCTCGTGGCTGGAGCGAAAGGGCGAGTCGACACCGTCCGGCACCGGCAGGGCGTCGATGTCGGCACGGAGAGCGACGCAGGTGTCGCCGGCGCCGATGTCGCAGATCAGGCCGGTGCCCGTCGGCAGCACCTGCGGGGACAGCCCGGCCGCCACCAGCCGCTGCCGGATCAGTTCGGTCGTCCGCACCTCGTGCCAGCCGAGCTCCGGGTGGGCGTGCAGGTCGCGACGGATCGTCACGATCTCGTCCCGGACCGCGGCGATGCGACTCTGCAGATCGCTGAGCAGCACCTGCTGCGAAATCGTCATTGCGCGATTCTCGCATCGCCGCGGCGAGACGCCGGTCCCAGGCTCCGAGACCGGAACGATCCGGTCAGCCCTAGCTCACCCGGCGCGTTGGCATTCTGGCGGAGCGTCACGGCGGAAACTACGATTGAGTAACGAGCATTTCAGTCACGCATTGTCAGTGGCTGGGGGATCTGCCCGGGTCTATGGTGTCGCTGCGAACGCCTGCACGGGGCGATCAGGGATCGAGGAGGCATCTTGCGGCACACGACGAAGCTGGCGGCTCTGGCCGTCACTGTGGCGCTGGTGGTGGCCGGCTGCGCCAAGAAGGAACAGGACAGTGCTGCCGGAGCCAGCGACGAACTGTGCGCTGACAAGTCGGGGGCGGGACCCAAGATCGGCCTGGCCTACGACATCGGCGGGCGTGGCGACAAGTCCTTCAACGACCTCGCCGCGGCGGGTGTGAAGAAGTCCTTGGACGAGCTGGACGCCACCTGTGAGGAGTCCGAGGCCGGACAGCAGGAGCCCGACTCCGCGAAGGAGGAGCGGCTGCGTACGCTGGCCGAGGCCGGCTACAACCCGGTCGTGGCGGTGGGCTACGTCTACACCGAAGAGGTCAACAAGGTCGCCAAGGAGTACCCGGACATCAAGTTCGCGATCGTGGACGGCTTCGGTGAGGGCCCGAACATCAGCAACCTGGTGTTCTCGGTCGAGCAGGGCTCGTTCCTGGTCGGCGTTGCCGCGGCCCTGAAGTCCAAGACCAAGAAGGTCGGCTTCATCGGTGGTACCCGCGGTCCGATCATCGACCCGTTCGCGGCCGGTTACAAGGCGGGCGTCGCCGCCGTCGACCCGTCGATCACGGTCGAGATGAAGTGGCTGTCCGACGCGGCCGACGACAAGGCGTTCGCGAACCCGGGCGGCGGCAAGACCGCTGCCACCGCGCTGTACGACGCGGGATCGGACGTCGTCTTCCACGCCGCCGGCCTGTCCGGCGGCGGCCTGTTCGACACGGTGGCCGGCAAGCCGGACGGCATCTGGGCGATCGGCGTCGACTCCGACCAGTACCAGACCGCGACCCCGGAGCAGCAGAAGCACATCCTGACCTCGTCGCTGAAGAAGGTCGACGTGGCCGTCTTCGACTTCGTCAAGACGGTCAAGGACGGCACCGCCAAGGCCGGTTTCGACCTCTACGACATCAAGCGCGACGGTGTCGGGTACGCGACCAGCGGTGGCTTCCTCGACGACGTCGCCCCCAAGATCGAGGAGTACAAGGCCAAGCTGGTCTCCGGCGAGCTCAAGGCGCCGTCGAAACTCTGACGTCTCAAACCCTCGGGCTCGGGCCGGTGACGCGGTAGCGTTCTGGCCCGGGCCCGAAGCTCGTCCGGCGACAACGGGGTCGCCGCGGAGATCTGGGAGCGTGCGACATCAACACCAAGACTCAGACGATGGCCGTCCGGCTGAGGGGAATCGGCAAGAGTTTTCCCGGTGTGGTGGCCAATCACGACGTCGACATCGAGGTCGAGTCCGGCACCGTGCACGCCCTGGTGGGGGAGAACGGCGCCGGCAAGTCGACCCTGATGAAGATCCTGTACGGCGTGCAGAAGCCGGACGAGGGATCGATCGAGATCAACGGCGACGACCTCGTCCTGCACTCGCCGGCCGACGCGATCAAGCAGGGTGTCGGGATGGTGTTCCAGCACTTCATGCTGGCCGACAACCTCACCGTGATGGAGAACGTCGTCCTGGGCGCCGAGAAGCTGTACGGCATCGGCGACCGGGCCCGGGCCAAGATCAAGGAACTCTCCGAGACCTACGGTTTCGGCCTGTCGCCCGACGACCTGGTCGAGGACCTCGGTGTGGGCCAGCGGCAACGAATCGAGATCCTCAAGGTCCTCTACCGCGGCGCGAAGATCATCATCCTGGACGAGCCGACCGCCGTCCTGGTGCCGCAGGAGGTCGACGCGCTGTTCGGCAACCTGCGCGGGCTCAAGGCGGAGGGCTACACGCTGCTCTTCATCTCCCACAAGCTCGACGAGGTCCTCGCGGTTGCCGACGACGTCACCGTGATGCGGCGCGGCACCACCGTCGCGTCGGTGCGGCCCGAAGACGTGACCGCGCGCCAGCTGGCCGAGCTGATGGTGGGCTCGGAACTGCCGTCGCCCAGCACCGAGGAGTCGACCGTCACCGAGGACGTTCAGCTCACGGTCGAGAACGTGACCCTGGCCGGCCCGGGAGAACGGAACCTGCTCGACGACGTGTCGCTGCGGATCCACCGCGGCGAGGTGCTCGGTATCGCCGGTGTCGAGGGCAACGGCCAGACCGAGCTGGTCGAGCTGGTCATGGGCATGCGGCCGGCCACCTCCGGGCGGGTCCGGCTCGGGACCGAGGACATCACCGACTGGTCCACCTCGGACCGGCGCAACGCCGGGATCGGATACATCCCCGAGGACCGGCAGCGGCACGGCCTGCTGCTCGACTTCCCGCTGTGGGAGAACCGGATTCTCGGCCACCAGGACCGGGCCCCGAGCGTGCGTGGACCGTGGATCAACAAGGCCGGCGCCCGCAAGGACAGCGAGCGCATCGTCGAGCAGTTCGACGTCCGGACGCCGTCGATCGAAACGACCGCCCGGGCGTTGTCCGGCGGTAACCAGCAGAAGTTCATCGTCGGCCGGGAGATGAGCGGCGACCCGGTGCTGCTGATCGCGTCCCATCCCACCCGGGGTGTGGACGTCGGCGCCCAGGCAGCCATCTGGGACCACATCCGCGAGGCCCGCCGGCTGGGGCTGGCGGTGTTGCTCATCTCCGCCGACCTGGACGAGCTGATCGGTCTGTCGGACCAGATCCAGGTCATCCTGCGCGGCCGGCTGGTCGGCGAGTTCGACCCTGACACGGTCACCCCGGAGCAGCTCGGTTCCGCGATGACCGGTGCCGGAGGAGAGGAATGATGGGCAAGCTCGACCTGCGCCGGATCGGCCTGGCGATCGCCGCACCGGTGCTCGCCATCGTCGCCGCACTCATCATCACCTGCCTGATCCTGCTGGTCGCCGGCAGCTCGGTCTCGGGCTTCCTCAGCACGATCTTCTCGGCGCCGGCCGAGCGCAACGTCATCAACATCGTGAACAACGCGTCGATCCTGTACCTGTCCGGCCTCGCGGCCGCGATCGGCTTCCGGATGAACCTGTTCAACATCGGCGTCGAGGGACAGTACCGGGTGGCCGTGTTCACCGCCGCCCTCTTCGCCGCCCAGGGCTGGCTGCCGGGACCGCTCAACGTGATCGTCTCGATCGTGCTGGCGATGGCGGTCGGCGCGGCCTGGGCCTCGATCGCCGGTCTGCTGAAGGTCACCCGCGGCGTCAGCGAGGTGATCTCCACGATCATGCTGAACGCGATCGCGGCCTCGCTCACGGCGTACTTCCTGCGCAGCGTCGGGGTGACCACCGGCAGCAACCTGGCCACCGAGGAGATCCCGCGGGACAGCTGGGTGCCCGGGATCCCGTTGTTGCCGGGGGCCCCGAACGAGGTGCTCGGCCTGACCCTGCTCGCCGTCGTCGGCGGGATCGGGTACGCCGTCCTGCTGAACCGGTCGAAGTTCGGCTTCAACCTGCGGGCCACCGGTCTGTCGGCCAGTGCGGCCGTTGCCAGCGGCATCGACGTACGCCGGATGGTCGTCATCTCGATGATGATCTCGGGCGCGGTGGCCGGCCTGATCGGGCTGCCGCTGCTGTTCGGCAGCTCGCACAGCTACGGCACCACGTTCCAGGCCGGGATCGGCTTCGCCGGGATCGCGGTCGCGCTGCTCGGCCGGAACAACCCGATCGGCATCGCGTTCGGCGCGCTGCTGTTCTCCTACCTGACCGAGCAGAGCAACCTGCTCGAGATCAACGCGCAGGTCTCGCCGGACATCGTGGCGATCAGCCAGGGTGTCATCGTGCTCGCCGTCGTCATCGCCTACGAGGTGGTGCGCCGGTACCGGACCGCATTGGAGCAACGGCAGGTGGCAGCGGAACTCAGTAGCTCGGCCCCGGCCGAGGCGACCCCGGAGGCGACCCGATGACGATGGCTCCCGAAGAACTCCGGCCGGCCGGAGCCCCGTCCGACGCCTTCGTCCGGCGACGCCAGATCAGTGTCTGGATCTGGCTGCTGGTCGGGCTCGCGCTGCTCTCCGCGGTCCGGGTGCTGACCGGCGCCCACGAGGTCGACTCGGCCGGCACCATGCGCGAGGCGGTCAACGCCTCGGTCCCGATCGCCCTGGCCGCGCTGGCCGGTCTGTGGTCGGAGCGGGCCGGTGTGGTCAACATCGGCCTCGAGGGCATGATGATCCTCGGCACCATCGGCGCCGGGTACTTCGGCTTCTGGTACGGACCCTGGGCCGGCATCGTCGGCGGGATGATCTTCGGCATGATCGGCGCCGCGCTGCACGCGCTGGCGACGGTGACGTTCGGCGTCGACCACATCGTCTCCGGGGTCGCCATCAACATCATCGCGCTCGGCACCGCCGCCTTCCTGGCCGACACCTGGTTCTCCGGCCTGCGCGGCGGCGGCCCGACCCAGTCACCGCCGCTCGACGCGCCGCTGGCGTTCACGATCCCCGGGATCTCGGACGCGATGATCACGCTGCAGGAAAAGCACTGGTTCATCGTCTCGGACCTCGCCTCGCTGGTCGCCGCGGTGACCACCGAGCTGTCGACCATGACGCTCCTGGCGATCGTGCTGATCGTCGGCAGTGCCCTGCTGCTCTGGCGTACGGCGTTCGGCCTCCGGCTGCGGTCCTGCGGCGAGAGCCCGGTCGCGGCCGAGACCCTCGGCGTCAACGTCTACCGTTACAAGTTCATCGCCGTCCTGACGTCGGGTGCGATCGCCGGGGCGGGCGGTGCGTTCATCGCGCTGGTCTCGTCCGGCATCTACCAGAACGGGCAGACCGGTGGCCGCGGGTACATCGGCCTGGCCGCGATGATCTTCGGCAACTGGCGCCCGGGCGGTCTGGTGATGGGCTCGGTGCTCTTCGGCTACACCGACGCACTCCAGCTGCGGGCCGGCGGTGAGGCGGTGCGCGCGCTGCTGATCATCGTCACGATCATCCTGCTGGGGGTGGCTGTGCTGCAGTTCCGCCGGGGACTCAAGCTCGCGGCCGCCACCTCGCTGGTGATCGCGATCGCCTTCGCGATCTGGTTCTTCACCACCAACGCGGTCCCGGCCGACTTCACCCGGATGACGCCGTACGTGACGACCCTCCTGGTGCTCGGGCTGGCGTCCCAACGGCTGCGGATGCCGGCCGCCGACGGACTCAGATATCGACGCGGTCAGGCAGGTTAGCGCCGTGCCGGACGAAGCTTCGACCGTCGACTGGCCGGCCCTCCGGTCGGCCGCGGTCGAAGCGATGGGGCGGGCCTACGCGCCGTACTCGCACTTCCCGGTCGGTGCCGCGGCGCTCGTCGACGACGGGCGGGTGGTGACCGGCTGCAATGTCGAGAACGCGTCGTACGGCCTGGGACTCTGCGCGGAGTGCGGACTCGTGTCCGAGCTGATGAACAGCGGCGGCGGCCGGCTGGTGGCGTTCACCTGCGTGAACGGCCACGGCGACCTGCTGGCGCCGTGCGGCCGGTGCCGCCAGCTCCTGCACGAACACGGCGGTGCCGAACTGTTGCTCGAGACAACGACCGGGGTCCGGCCGCTGCGCGAGCTGTTGCCCGACGCCTTCGGGCCGGAGTCTCTGGAGGAGAAGTGAGCTTCGACGCCGTCGACGTGATCCGCACCAAGCGGGACTCCGGCGAGTTGAGTGACGGTCAGATCGACTGGGTGATCGACGCCTACACCCGCGGCGACGTCGCCGACGAGCAGATGTCCGCCCTGGCGATGGCGATTCTGCTGAACGGGATGAACCGGCGCGAGATCGCGCGCTGGACCGCGGCGATGATCGCATCCGGCGAGCGGATGGACTTCACCCAGCTGTCCCGCCCGACCGCGGACAAGCACTCCACGGGCGGCGTCGGCGACAAGATTACGTTGCCGTTGGCCCCGGTGGTGGCGGCTTGCGGCGTCGCCGTACCGCAGCTGTCCGGACGCGGCCTCGGCCACACCGGTGGCACCCTGGACAAGCTCGAGTCGATCCCGGGGTGGCGGGCCGCGTTGTCCAACGACGAGCTGATGCGTCAGTTGGAGGACGTCGGAGCGGTGATCTGCGCTGCCGGTGACGGATTGGCGCCGGCGGACAAGAAGCTGTACGCGCTGCGGGACGTGACCGGGACGGTCGAGGCGATCCCGCTGATCGCCAGCTCGATCATGAGCAAGAAGATCGCCGAGGGGACCGGCGCCCTGGTGCTGGACGTGAAGGTCGGCTCCGGTGCGTTCATGAAGGATCTCGCCGACGCCCGCGAGCTGGCCGAGACGATGGTTGCGCTCGGCACCGATGCCGGTGTGAAGACCGTTGCCCTGCTCACCGATATGTCCGTCCCGCTCGGCCTGACCGCCGGGAACGCGCTGGAGGTGCGCGAGTCGGTCGAGGTCCTGGCCGGCGGCGGCCCCGCCGATGTCGTCGAGCTCACCGTCGCCCTGGCGGCGGAGATGCTGGCAGCCGCCGGCGTGACGGATGCCGACCCGGCCGAGAAGCTCCGCGACGGTACGGCGATGGACGCCTGGCGCCGCATGATCGCGGCTCAGGGCGGCGACCCGTCCGCCGAACTCCCGGTCGCGCCCGAGCAACACGTCGTACCAGCGCCTGCCTCCGGAGTCCTGTCGAAGCTCGACGCGCTGGCCGTAGGCGTCGCCGCCTGGCGCCTCGGCGCCGGCCGGGCCCGCAAGGAGGACCCGGTCTCACCCGTCGCCGGCGTCGAACTCCACGCCAAACCCGGCGACCAGGTCACCGAAGGCCAGCCCCTCCTGACCCTCCACACCGACGACCCCACCCGCTTCGACCGCGCCCTGGAGGCCCTCACCGACGCGGTCGCAGTCTCCACGTCGTACACCCCGAACCCTCTGATCATCGACCGAATCACCGCCTGACAGCGCGCGCCGACGCAGCGTGATCCGTCCGCCTGGTATGAAGTGTGCTCGGGGCATCGATCTGGCCGCGCGGTGTCACCGCCGACGTGCGTGCCTCGACGGTTGAGCGGGTGCGGCAATGGTTGGGGACCGACACGACGGGTGCTCATCACCTGCGGCAGGACTCCGGTGGGCGGTTGTATCTGGGGCCTGAGGTCGCGGTCGACTGGGACTGCTTCAGCGAGCTCGTACGGCGGAGCCGGACTGCGCAGACCGTGCGGGACGAGCGGGAGTTGCTGCGGCGTGGTCTGCAGTTGGTGCGTGGGTCGTTCCTCAGTGGGCGGCCGCGGGGCGGATACTCGTGGATCGCGCGGGAGCACCTGGAGCGGATCGTGCCGGATGTGGTGGTCGACGCCTCGCACCGGTTGTGGGAGCTGACGATGGGCGGGGACGATCCGGCTGGTGCGGTGAGCGCGGTGCAGGCTGGGCTGCGGCTGGCAGACAGTTCGGACCTGTTGTGGCGGGACCTGCTGACGGCTGAGCACCGGTACGGCGGTGTGCCCGCGGCCGAGAAGGTGGTCGAGGCCCTCGGCGACCGCATCCAGCGCCACGGCCTCATCCTCAGCCCAGAAACCGAAGCCCTGATAGAAGACCTGCTCCCGGCCTCCGCCTCTCGCTCCCGCTGCGCGGGCTGAAGCCATGTGTTAGCACAACAGCTCGGAGGAGAGGGAGGGGCGGTGGGGAGCATCCGCTCCTGCTCCCGCCGCGCGGGATGCGTTCAGCTGGATCTGGTGGTGAGGCGGGCCTTCTGTTGGGTGGCGAGGGTTTTGAGGAGGGTGGTGTCGGGGTGGATCTCGGTGCCCAGGGCACCGGTTTCGCGGATGGTGAGTTCGGCGACGAGGGAGCCGACGACGAAGCTGACCTCGGCGACCGCCTCGGACTGACCGGTGCCGCCGTCGTACTGAACCCGTGCGTCACTCAAAGCGTTAGGTACGCCGAAGCCGCGCTCGTGCGTCTCCTGGCTCCAGAAACCCTGCTGCAGCGCCTTCGCCTTCGCCGGGCTGGCGGCCTTGAAGAGCTGCACCGTGAACCGCTTCTTCTTGTCCGGACTCAGCCGGGTCGCGCGATACCCCTCGACGAAACCGGCGTTGAGCAGCAGCGCGCGATCGAGTGCCGGATCGGCGGACCAGTTGCCCAGGAAGGTGCCGGCGGTGAACGCACCGCCGGTGCTCCGCGGATCGGCGACGTACCCGCGCGGCAGAACGACCAGACCGGCCAGCGTGTTCTTCGCCGCCTTGTCCCGCGCGGCCGCCGGCGGTTTGGTTGCCGAGGGCGTCTGCAGGGTCCCGGTCGAGGCGCCGGCATCGTTCCCGCACCCGGTGACACCGAGCAACAGCGCGGCCACCACGGCGGCGACGCCTGGCGCAGTCCGCTTCACGGTTCTTCTCCGTCCGCCTGTCCAGAGAGGATCAGTTCACCCCGAGAGCATCAGAACGTTTCGGGCCTGATGGCATCAGACCAAGGTGAACGCCGGGCGAACGGGTCGCGAATCAGCGGGAGCGTGCCTCCGTGAGAAGCGTCTCGATCCGGCGCCGCGCGGCCTTGGGATGCAAGGGTTCGCAGCCCGCGTCGAGACACCGGCGGACCACCTGCGGATCGTCGCGGAGCAGGAGCAGACCGCGGCGCAGCAGCGTGAACGGCGGCTTGCGGTGTTCTCGGAGGTCGCGCTGGAACCGCCGGACGAAGGTGACCAGCCGATGGTGCCGGACACAGATCGCGGCCGCGAGCAGCCCGCGATCGCCGAGCGCACCGACGATCTGGTCGGCGAAGATGCCCTCGGCAATGATCAGCGGCGAACCCGCGGTGGACACCGGCCGGTGCCCGACCGTCCCGTCCGCCGCGATGTCGTAGATCGGCAGGTCCGCGGTTCCCGTCGTACACAAGGTCTCCAGCGCCGCGACGGCCCGGTCGCCGTCCCAGGACCGCGGGTCGTCCCAGTCCACGATGCCGAGCGGGGAGCGCGGCATCGCCTCGTCGTCACCGTCGCGGTAGAAGTCGTCCAGCCGTACGACGGGCAGCCCCACCAACTCGGCCAGGTGCGACTTCCCCGTCCCCGAAGGCCCCGCCAGCAACACCACACGCGCACTCACCGGCCCATTGTGTACCGAAGAACGGGTGGTAGTGCCTGCGGGAGGCTCGCCGACCCCTCCGACAGGCGGGCGAACGTGTATACGTACTCGACTACGTCCCGTTCTTCGGTACGCGGTAACAACCAAAGCACTCCCCGCGATAACCGGACCAGAGCCACCCCGACCCTCCAAGGAGCCGATGTGCCGAAGCTGAAACTGGGTGCCGCGTTCTACGGCCTCATCGCGATCGGCCTGGCTGTTTCGGTCGTCGGCGTGCTTCGGCACTGGGGTTCGTATGCAGGTGTGCACGGCTGGCCCATCGCCGCAACCGCGGTGCTGGACGGGTTGGCGGCCCTGTTGTTCGCGATCGGTGCGGTGACTCGCCGAGGACTGCTTGCCGACGACGGACCGTGGATCTGCCGGAACGGTTGGCTGGTACTGGTCGGGCTGACGGCCGCTGGGGCACTCGTGGCGTTCCTGAGCGACCAGGGGATCACGCCGTGGCCTACCGGCCCAGCCGTCTTCGTGCCGCATTTCGTGCGCAGGATGCAGGAGAAGTACTACGAGGGCGTCGCGGAGGCCGAGCGGGAGATCGAGGCTGTCAGGGCAGGAGAGCCTGGCGAAGAGCTGCCGCCTGTTCGGTGAACCATTCGTTGGTGCGGTCGGTGAGGTCGGACTCGCCGGTGGTCCAGCGTTGGTGGAACCACGGATGGCCGGTCTCGGCACCCCGGCGTACGTAGGCCATGCACCAGACGTGGTTGCGGGCGGTCGCCTCGACCAGGCGGCCGCGGTCCGCCTCGTCCAGGCCGTAGGCGTCGGCGAAGCGACGGAGCCGGCTGAAGGTGTGGCCCCGGCGGGCGTCCGCGATGTCGGCGTCCGGGCGGAGCGGGGCCCAGAGCCGGACCGCGGTGGCGACGTCCCACAACGCGGAGCCGGGTCCGGCCAGGTCGAAGTCGATCAAGGCGACCGCGACACCGTCCTGGAACACCACGTTGTCCAGATTCGGGTCGTTGTGACTGACGAGATCCTCGACGTACGCCGATGGCACCGGCTCGGCCCAGTCCAGCCCGGAGGGGTCGAAGCCCGCCACCGCCTGGTGGTACTCGCGCAGCAGCCGGGCGACGCTGTCGAGCGCCTCGTCCGTCATCGACCAGTCCGGGTACGGCGGAGTCACCGTCTCGCCGGCCACATACGACAGCACCTCGCGCTCCTGCGAGTCCACCCCGAGGAAGGTCGGCGCACCGGAGAAGCCGACGCTCGCCAGGTGCTCGAGCAGCGCGTGGGTGGCAGTACTGCTCGCGCGCAGCGGTCGGCGTACCGTGTCGCCGACACGCACCACCAGACCGCGGTTGGCGGTGCCGCCGAGCAGTTGCGTCTCCACCTCAGGCATCGCGCGTCAGTGTGTCTCGTCCAGTAGCGCCTTCGCCAGGGGTCCGTGGGTAACGATCCCGTTGACCAGGCCGCTGCGGACCGCGGCGCGGACGGCGTCGACCTTGGCCAGGCCGTAGGGGATCGCGATCACCTCGTCGATCGCGTCCATCTGCGCGGCGCTGATCGCGATCACCCGGTCGGTCACCCGGCTGTGCACCGGCTCGCCGGCCGCGTCGACGAACACCCCGGAGATGTCTCCGACGACCCCGCGCCGGCAGCAGCTGATCACAGGCCTTCTCGTCCATCGCGTCGTACAAGGTGGACTGACCGGCCGACCAGGACCCGAGCCCGACCACGGCCTTGGTCACGGAGTCGAAGTGGCTGATCGCCTCGGCGACCTCCGGCTGCTGCCGCAACGCCCGTGCCGTGGCGGCGTCCGGCACCACGAGCGGTGCGTAGAAGAGGTACGCCGGTCCGCCGGAAAGCCGAGCCGTGTGGCGGACGAGCTCCACCGAGTTCGCCTCGACGTCCGGACGGGTCAGCGCCCCGGTGAGCTGGACGACGGGAACCGGAGCCAAGGAGGTCAGCTGCTCGGTCATCGCGGTGACCGCCCGGGCCCACGCGAGACCGAGAACGTCTTCCGGCGTGACGATCTCGGACAGCAGGTCCGCGGCCGCCTTGCCGAGCTGGAGACGCAGCGCCGCCGGGTCCACCTCGGGGGTGTCCACCACGATCGCGCGCCGGAGGCCGAGCGTCTCCTGCAGCCGGGCGGAGAGGTCGACGTCGATGGCGCCCGGGTGGCTGATCTCGATCCGCACCAGCCCGCTGCTGCGCGCCTGGTCCAGCAGCCGGGCCACCTTGAACCGGCTGAGCCGGAACTCGTCGGCGATCTCCACCTTCGATCGCCCGTCGACGTAGTACCGGCGCGCGATCGACGCCGTCAGCACCAGCTGTGCCGGGCCGAAGGTGCTCGACTCCATGAAACTCCCCGCCCTGTTCCGAGTGCACTGCCGAGCCCGCTCATATGAGCATGCCTGCGCCCTAGTGTTGCACAGACCCTTGACAGGTCAAGACCTTCCCGGTTCACTCGTCTAGGTGAGCAGACGCCTGCTCAAATGAGCAACCCCCTCGGACACAGTGAAGGAGCGGCTCGTGCTGGGACAGCGGAAACGCCTCGGAGCGGTAGCGATCGCATTCCTGGTGAGTGCGGTCAGCGGCTGCGCCGGGTGGGGCGGCGGTGCGGGCGGCGGCGGGGCCGACAGCATCAACGTGCTGATGGTGAACAACCCGCAGATGGTCGACCTGCAGAAACTCACCGCCGACCACTTCACCAAAGAGACCGGGATCAAGGTCAACTTCACCGTGCTGCCGGAGAACGACGTCCGGGACAAGATCAGCCAGGAGTTCTCCAGCCAGGCCGGCCAGTACGACGTGGCCTCGCTGAGCAACTTCGAGATCCCGATCTACGCGACCAGCAAGTGGATCGCACCGCTCTCGGACTACATCGACAAGGACCCGTCGTTCGACCAGGACGACGTTCTGAAGTCGATGACCGAGTCGCTGTCCGGTGAGGACGGCAAGGTGTACGGCGAACCCTTCTACGGCGAGTCGTCGTTCCTGATGTACCGCAAGGACGTGCTGGCCGCGAAGGGTGTCACGATGCCGGCCAAACCGACCTGGCAGCAGGTCGCCGACATCGCGGCCAAGGTGGACAACGCACAGCCCGGGATGCGCGGCATCTGCCTGCGCGGCCAGCCCGGCTGGGGCCAGTTGTTCGCTCCGCTCACCACGGTGGTGAACACCTTCGGCGGGACCTGGTTCTCCGAGGACTGGCAGGCGCAGGTGAACGCGCCCGAGTTCACCGAGGCGACCAAGTTCTACGTCGACCTGGTCCGCGCGCACGGCGAGCTCGGCGCACCGCAGGCCGGCTTCACCGAGTGCCTGAACAACACCGTCCAGAGCAACGTGGCGATGTGGTACGACGCCACCTCGGCGGCCGGATCGCTGGAGGCACCGAACTCACCCGTCAAGGGCAAGATGGGCTACGCCCCGGCGCCGGTGGTCAAGACCGACAGCTCCGGCTGGCTGTACGCCTGGTCCTGGAGCATCCAGGAGGCCAGCAAGAAGAAGGACAACGCCTGGAAGTTCATCTCCTGGGCGTCCGGCAAGGACTACGAGCAACTGGTCGGCGAGCAGCTGGGCTGGTCCCGCGTCCCGGCCGGCAAGCGCGCCTCGACCTACGAGAACCCGGCGTACTTGAAGGAGGCGGCGGCGTTCGCGGCGCCGACCAAGCAGGCGATCGAGACCGCGGATCCGCGCAACCCCGGGCGTCCAGCCGCGGCCGGCGATCGGGATCCAGTTCGTCGACATCCCGGAGTTCCCGGATCTCGGCACCCAGGTCAGCCAGGACGTGAGCTCGGCGATCGCCGGGCGGATGAGTGTGGACGAAGCGCTGGAACGCGGGCAGGAGCTCGCCGACGACGTCGCGGAGCGCTATCGCTCACGAGAAGCGAAGTAGGGAGCCGTCATGAACGAGCGAAGCGAGATCATCATCAAGCACAGTCTGCCTCGTGTCTCATCGGCGCCCGGAGCGAAGCGAGGACGTCGATGAGCATCACGACACAGACGCCCGAGACTCGGCAGTCCGCTGCTCCGCCTGGCGGCGAGGGAACGTTGATGCGCAAGACCGGCGACTGGGCCCGTCGCGCCCCGCTGATGCCGGCGCTGATCTTCATGATCATCGTGACCCAGCTGCCGTTCGTGGTCACCATCGTGGTGTCCTTCATGGACTGGAACGCCTACTACCCCGACGAGCGCGGGTTCGCCGGGATCGACAACTTCCGCCGGGTGCTGACCGATGCGAACACCCGGCAAGCGATCTGGGTGACGGTCCTGCTGACCGCGGGCGTCGTCCTGATCAGCCTCGTCCTCGGGCTGCTGATCGCGTTGCTGCTGGATCGGAAGTTCCGCGGGCGCGGGGCCGTCCGGACGATGATGATCACGCCGTTCCTCGTCGTACCCGTGGCTGCCGCGCTGCTGTGGAAGCACGCGCTGTACAACCCGTCGTACGGGCTCTTCAACGGCGTCCTGACGTGGATCTTCGGTGACAACGCACCGCAGCCGGACTGGATCACCAACCAGCCGTTGTGGTCGATCATCTTCGCGCTGGTCTGGCAGTGGACGCCGTTCATGATGCTGATCCTGCTGGCCGGGCTGCAGAGCCGTCCGCTGGACGTGATCGAGGCGGCCGGGATCGACGGCGCCAACCAGTGGGAGATCTTCCGCTACATGACGCTGCCGCATCTGCGCCAGTACCTGGAGCTGTCCGCGCTGCTCGGCTCGATCTACGTGGTGCAGAACTTCGACGCGGTCTTCACCATCACGTCCGGCGGCCTCGACACGGCGAACCTGCCGTACACGATCTACCAGACCTTCTACACCGCCCACGACTACGGACGGGCCTCGGCGGCCGGCGTGATCGTGGTGATCGGCACCATCCTGATCGCGACCTTCGCACTGCGGTCGGTGTCGACCCTGTTCCGAGAGGAGACCGGACGGTGAACGAGCGAAGCGAGTTCACAATCAAGCACAGTGCGCCCCGCGCATCGGCGCCCGGAGCGAAGCGAGGACGTCGATGAGCGGCCAAGTCACGATCGTGACCGGGCGGAGGAACCGCGGTGGCGGGTTCGCGCTGACCGGGCTGGCCTGGGTTGTCGGCCTGCTGTTCGTGCTGCCGGTGCTGTGGATGCTGCTGACGTCGTTCCACTCCGAGGAGGACGCGGCGAAGAACCCGCCGGACCTGGGTGCACCGCTGACGCTGGACGGCTACCGGGCGTTCTTCGACACCGGCCCGTGGCCCTCGCTGCTGAACTCGCTCACCGCGAGCCTACTGTCCACCGCGCTGGTGATCCTGATCGCGTTCCCGGCCGCGTACGCGTTGTCGATCCGGCCGGTGCGCAAGTGGACCGACGTCATGTTCTTCTTCCTGTCCACCAAGATGCTGCCGGTGGTGGCCGGCCTGCTGCCGATCTACCTGTTCGCGCAGTCGGTCAATTTCCTGGACAACATCTGGCTGCTGATCATCCTGTACACGTCGATGAACCTGCCGATCGCGGTCTGGATGCTGCGCAGCTTCCTGGTCGAGGTGCCGGTGGAGATCCTCGAGGCGGCCTCGGTCGACGGCGCCAACCTGCCCCGGACGCTGCGATCGGTCGTCGCCCCGGTGGTGACACCGGGGATCGCGTCGGCGGCGCTGATCTGCTTCATCTTCAGCTGGAACGAGCTGCTGTTCGCCCGGGTACTGACCGGCACGGTGGCGCAGACGGCGCCGGTGTTCTTGACTGGGTTCGTGACCAGTCAAGGATTGTTCCTCGCCAAAGTCTGTGCCGCGTCCATCGTGGTGTCGCTGCCGGTGCTGATCGCCGGGTTCGCCGCCCAGGACAAACTCGTCCAGGGATTGTCGCTGGGGGCGGTCAAGTGACTGTCCTGTCCGCCGCGGTTTCGGATGCTCTGGGCAACGAGGTCGGCGTGCCGTCGTACGACCGTACGGCGATCCGCCCGGGCATCGTGCACTTCGGGGTCGGCGGCTTCCACCGGGCCCACCAGGCGATGTACCTCGACCAGCTGATGAACGACGGCAAAGCGCACGACTGGGGCATCGTCGGAGTCGGCGTCCTGCCCCAGGACCGGCGGATGTACGACGTCCTGAACGCCCAGGACTTCCTGTACACGCTGGTGGTGAAGTACCCGGACGGCACGCTCGAGCCGCGGGTGATCGGGTCGATCGTGGACTACCTGTTCGCGCCCGACGACCCGTCGGCGGTGCTCGACCGGCTCGTCGATCCGGCCACCCGGATCGTCTCGCTGACGATCACCGAGGGCGGCTATCACGTCAACCAGGTGACCGGTGAGCTCGACGCCTCCGATCCCGGGCTGGCGGCCGACCTGCAGCCGGGCGCGGTGCCGGTCAGCGTGTTCGGGTTCGTGGTCGAGGCGCTGGCCCGGCGGCGGGCGGCCGGGGTGGCGCCGTTCACGGTGATGTCGTGCGACAACATCCCGGGGAACGGGCACGTCGCGCGGAAGATGCTGACGTCGTTCGCCCGGCTGAAGGATGCCGGCCTGGCCTCGTTCATTGCCGAGGAGGTGCGGTTCCCGAACTGCATGGTGGACCGGATCACCCCGGTGACCGCGGACTCCGATCGAGACGCGCTGGCCGCGCGGTTCGGGGTCGAGGACGGCTGGCCGGTGGTGTGCGAGCCGTTCACCCAGTGGGTGCTCGAGGACGATTTCGGTGGCAGTCGGCCGCCGTACGAGGATGTCGGCGTCCAGCTTGTGGAGGACGTCGAGCCGTACGAGCTGATGAAGCTGCGGCTGCTGAACGCGAGTCACCAGGCGCTGTGCTATCTCGGGTATCTGTCCGGCTACCGCTATGCGCACGAGGTGTGCCAGGACAAGCTCTTCGTCGACTTCCTGCTGGGTTACATGGATGTCGAAGGTACGCCGACCTTGCCGCCGGTGCCCGGGGTCGATCTCGATCGGTACAAGCATCAGCTGATCGAGCGGTTCGCGAACCCGGAGGTCCGGGACACGCTGGCCCGGTTGTGTGCGGAGAGTTCCGACCGGATCCCGAAGTGGTTGCTGCCCGTCGTGCGTGAGCAGTTGGCGGCCGGGCGGGAGATCGGGCGCTCGGCGCTGGTGGTCGCGTCCTGGGCCAGGTACGCCGAGGGCGTCGACGAGCAGGGTGAGCCGATCGAGGTGGTCGACCGGTTGCGCGACAAGCTGGTCGAGCGGGCACAGCACAACCGCGAGGATCCGCTGGTGTTCATCTCGGACCCGGATCTGTTCGGCGACCTGGCGTCGAACGAGCAGTTCGTCACGCAGTACAAGGCCGCCCTCAACTCGCTCCACGAGATCGGCGCCCGCGCCACTCTCGAAGCAATCTAGTCTGGGAGCCATGACTGAGCAGAGGCTGGTTGCCGGTGTGGACTGTTCCACCCAGGCGACCAAGGTCGTCGTATGCGATGCCGAGACCGGAGCGGTACTGCGGGAAGGCCGCGCACCGCACCCGGACGGGACCCAGGTGGATCCGGCCGAATGGTGGAAGGCGTGGGAGATCGCGTCCGACGGACTGCTCGACGGGGTCGAGGCGATCTCGGTCGGCGGTCAGCAGCACGGGATGGTCCTGCTGGACGACGCTGGTGACGTCGTCCACCCGGCCGTGCTGTGGAACGACACCGCGTCCGCCGACGCGACGGTGGAGCTGGTCTCCGAGCTCGGCGGGCCCGGAGCGTGGGCCGATGCGGTGGGTTCGGTGCCGGTGCCGAGCTTCACGGTGACGAAGCTGAGGTGGGTGCGCGGAGCCGCGCCCGATGCGGCCGCTCGGGCGGCGGCCGTCGTACTGCCGCACGACTGGATGACGCATCGGCTGGCTGCGGACCGGAGCGGGATCGCGGGGATCACGACCGACCGCGGCGACGCTTCGGGAACCGGCTGGTGGTCCCCGGCCACGAACACCTATCGGCCTGAGTTGGTCGAGCGCGCGTTCGGGCGCTCGCTGGAGTTGCCGCGGGTCGCCGGCCCGGCCGAGATCGTCGGTCGGACCGCCGCCGGCGCCGCGCTCGCGGCCGGCACGGGTGACAACATGGCGGCCGCGCTCGGCCTGGACCTGCAACCGGGTGACGTCGCGGTCTCGCTGGGCACGAGTGGGACCGCGTTCGCGCGGTCGGACAACCCGACGGCCGACCCCAGCGGTCTGGTGGCCGGCTTCGCTGACGCGACCGGGGGATACCTGCCGCTGGTCTGCACGCTGAACGCCGCCCGGGTGCTTTCGTCGACCGCTGGGTTGCTCGGCCTGGACCTCGAGGCCTTCAACGACGCGGCCCTCACCTCGTCGGGCAGCGGCGGCTTGGTCCTGCTGCCGTTCCTGGACGGTGAGCGCACACCGGACCTTCCACACTCGACCGGCCTGATCTACGGCCTCACCCGCGCAACGATGCAACCCGCGACGATGGCCCGCGCCGCCGTCGAGGGTCTGCTGTGCGGCCTCGCCGACGCCGTGGATGCCCTACGAGCCCAGGGACTCCCGGTCAACCGCATCCTCCTGCTCGGCGGTGCCGCCCGCTCGCGCGCCGTCCAAGCCCTGGCCCCGGCCCTCCTCGGCGCCGAGGTCATCCTCCCCGAACCAGCCGAATACGTGGCCCTGGGCGCCGCCCGCCAGGCCGCGTGGGCCCTGTCAGGAGCCGACACCCCACCCACCTGGAACGTCCCGTCAGGCAAACCAGAGCCGTCCGCGATGACCGACGCGGAAGCGTCTCGAGTCCGTTCCCTCTACGCCCAAGTCCTCGACAACGCCCGCCCCCTCCTCTCCACTCCCTACAACCGGTAGTCAGAGGCGCGGGCCGAGTGGGTCTTCGTCGGGTGGGACGGGGGATCGGCGAGTGGTGTTGGTGAGCGAGCGTTCGGGGAGCCAGAGGACGAAGGTGCTGCCGACGCCCACCTCGGAGTAGAGGGCGACGGTGCCGCCGTGGGACTCGGCGATCTGGCGGACGATGGCGAGGCCCAGGCCGGCCCGCCGTTGGCCGGTTGACGGCACAGTTGCCGGCGACTGGCGCTGGCCGGAGCGGAAGAAGCGGTCGAAGACCCGGTCGGCGTCCTCGGCGGCGATACCGGGACCTTCGTCGCGGACCGCGATCCACGCCCACCCGTTGCGGCTGCCCACAGCCAGCACCAACTCACTCCCACCGCGAGCGAGCCGGACCGCGTTCGAGAGCAGGTTGTCGACCGCCCGCCGGAGCGCCGATGCGTCACCGGCCGCGGTCGGTCCCGGCGACAGGCGTCGTACGACGTGAAGCTCGCGATCGGCCGCGAGGAGTTGATACTCCTCGGCCGCCTCGCCGGCGATCGCGGCCAGGTCCACATCCGCGTCGACGAACGCCGGTGAGGAACGGCGGGCCGACGCCAGCAGGTCCTCGACCAGCCGGGTCATCCGCTGGATCGCGCGGCTCACGATCGCGGTCGCCTGGGCCCGGTCGTCGGGAGTGGTGTCGTCGTGCGCGAGTACGGCGTCCACGTTCGCCTGGATCACCGCGAGCGGATTGCGCAGCTCGTGCGACGCGTCGTCCACCAGTTGCCGCTGGGACACGAACGCGGACTCGAGCCGGCCGAGCATGTCGTCGACGGTGTCGGCCAGGGTCTTCAGCTCGTCTCGCGGTCCGTCCAGCGCGATCCGGCGGGACAGGTCGGTCGCCGAGATCTCCTGGGCCGTCGTGGTGATCTGGCGGACCGGCCGGAGCGCCCGGCCGGACAACCACCAGCCGGTGCCGAGGCTGACCAGGAAGAGGCCGGCCATGCCCGCGGCCGAGTAGTTCCGCAGGCTCTGCAGGGTCTGGTAGTTGACCGCGGACTGGAGGCTGGAGATCTCCGCGGCCTGGATCACCTGGCCCGGCTTGAGATGCAGGTTGCCCGCGTGATCCTTGTAGTACTTCTTGACCTCGATCTGGTCCAGCGGCTTGGGGTCGAGGATCTGTGACAGGGCGACGTACACGCCGCCGAGCAGGAGCGCCGACAACGCGATCAGTACGGCCGAATACGTCAGCGTGAGCCGGAACCGGATCGTCTGGGTCCACGGCGGGAGCTTGATCTTCACGTGTCACCTCTGAGCCGGTAGCCCCGGCCGATCACTGTCTCCAGAACGGGTTCCTCACCGCCCTGGGTGAGTTTGCGACGCAACGTGCCGACGGTCACCCGGACGCTCTGGGTGAACGGGTCGGCGTTCTCGTCCCAGACGTGCTCGAGGAGTTCCTCGGCCGACACGACGTGCCCGGGTCGCGACATCAGATACCGCAGTACGCCGAACTCCTTCAACGTCAACGGGAGTTCGCGGCCGGACCGGGTCGCGAGGTGGCGGGACGAGTCGAGGACGAGGTCGCCGACGTGCAGCTGGGTGCTGCCGTTGGTGACGTCGCGACGCAGCAGGGCGCGGATCCGGGCGAGCAGCTCGACCAGCGCGAACGGCTTGGTCAGGTAGTCGTCCGCACCCTCGTCGAGCCCGCGGACCCGGTCCGCGAGCGAGGCGCGTGCGGTCAGCATCAGCACCCGCAGCTCCCGGCCGGACGCCACCTCGATCTCGCCCCGGCGTACGGCGCGGCACAGATCCAGGCCGCTGGTGTCCGGCAGGGTGATGTCCAGGATCGCCAGGTCGTACGCCGTGGTCGCGAGCTTCTCCATCGCCTCGGCACCTGTCGTCGCCGTGTCCACGGCATAGCCGGCCCGACCGAGTCCGGAGCGCAGAGCGCTGACCAGGCCTTCCTCGTCCTCCACCACCAGTAGTCGCACGAGACCAAGGTAGCCGGACGGACGGGGTCGTCCAGCCTGCGCTTTCGCTGGACTTTCGCTCTGCTTTCCGGTCGTTTTCGCACTCCTTTGATGGTCTGGGGGCCAATCGATCGAAGGAGATTTGATGAACATCCCAGGGAAACGTCTCATTCTCGGAGCGGCGGTGGCCGTCGCGGCGCTCGGTGTCGGCGGGATCGCTTACGCGTCCACCGACGACCCGGCCCCGGAGCAGGGCTACGTGACCGTCGAGGACGGTGCCACCACCCCGTCGCCCGGCAACACCCAGCAGCAGAACGGGACGCGGGGTGACTGCCCGGAGAAGAACGGCCAGGGTCAGGGCCAGGGCGAGCAGACGCAGCCGTCGCAGCCGCAGACCCAGCCCGAGCAGACCCAGCCGGACGCGGCCGAGAACGCATGACGACCCCGGACCCATCCACCCCGGCCCGGGACGTCGCAAGGCACCCGGCGCCGCCCAGCCCTCAGCCCCACGCGGAGCTGGGGGCGGGGAGTGGGGCGAGGCACTCCGGCCCCGGTGCGCCGGGATGGCCGGCGTCCGGTTCGAGCAATCACGTGGAGGTAGGTGTGGAGAGGCATTCGGAGGCGCGGCGGGAGCTGGGGGTTTCGTCGGCTCTGCTGGAGCATGCGCTGTTCGAGGTGAAGCGGGTCGTCGTCGGCCAGGACCACCTGGTCGAGCGGATGCTGGTCGGGCTGCTGGCCCGCGGGCATTGCCTGCTGGAGGGTGTGCCCGGCGTTGCGAAGACGCTGGCGGTCCGGACGCTGGCCGAGGTGATCAGCGGCCAGTTCTCGCGGCTGCAGTTCACCCCGGACCTGGTGCCGGGCGACATCATGGGCACCCGGATCTGGCGGCCGTCGGCGGAGGGTTTCGACACCGAGCTCGGCCCGGTGTTCGCCAACCTCGTGCTGGCGGACGAGATCAACCGGGCCCCGGCCAAGGTGCAGTCGGCGTTGCTCGAGGCAATGGCCGAGCACCAGGTCAGCATCGGCGGCACCAGCTACCGGCTGCCCGAACCGTTCCTGGTCCTGGCGACCCAGAACCCGATCGAGTCCGACGGCGTGTACGCACTGCCCGAGGCGCAGCGGGACCGGTTCCTGCTGAAGATCACGGTGGACTACCCGAGTCCGCTCGAGGAGCTCACCATCCTGCAGCGGATGAGCGCGCACCGGCCGCACGCGAACGCCGTGCTCACCCCGGAGCAGGTCGCTCAGTTGCAGGAGGCAACGGACGACGTGTTCGTCCACAACGCGGTCGCGGAGTACGTCGTACGTCTCGTGCATGCCACCCGGGTGCCGCAGCAGTACGGCATCACCGACCTGCAAGGCGTGCTGGAGTTCGGCGCGAGCCCACGGGCCACGCTGGGTCTGGTCGCCGCCGGACGGGCGCTGGCGTTGCTGCGCGGCCGGGACTACGTCCTGCCTGCCGACGTGTACGACGTCGCCCTCGACGTGATGGCGCATCGTCTGGTCCTCACCTTCGACGCTCTCGCCGACGGTGTCGACCCGCGGGCCGTGATCTCGCGCATCCTGCACACGATCGAGCAACCGCACGTCGTCCCCGCCGACGACGCCCAGGGGTCCGCGGCATGAATGAGACCAGCCCGGATCTGCTCCGAGGGCGGGAGCGGGCGTTGCGGACGCTGGAGCTCTCGGTCAAGCGGAAGCTGGAAGGCCTTCTGCACGGCGAGATCACCGGGCTCCGGAGCGGTCCGGGCAGCGAGCCGAACGAGGCACGGCCGTACCAGGCCGGCCAGGACGACGTCCGCCGGATGGACTGGAACGTCACGGCTCGCTCGCTCGAACCCCACGTCCGGGCACCGCTGGCCGAACGGGAACTGGAGACCTGGGCGCTGCTCGACGCATCGGCCAGCATGGACTTCGGTACCGCGCTCAGCGAGAAGCGGGACCTCGCCATCGCCGTCGTCGGGGCGGTCGGCCTGCTCGCCGACCGGCCCGGCAACCGGCTGGGTGTACGGATCGCCGTCGGTGACCAGCTGTCCCGGATCCCCGACGTCGGTGGGGCGGCAGCACTTCGCCGTACCCTTCGCACGCTGTTGTCGTTGCCCAGGGCAACTCCTGGCGAGCACCCGGCCGTTCCGCTCGGCGCGGCGATCACCCGGTTCAACCGGGAGCATCCGCGCCCCGGTCTGCGAGTGGTCGTCTCGGACTTCCACGACGAGACCTGGGCGGACCCGCTGCGGCGACTGTCCGCGCGGCACGAAGTGATCGCCGTCGAGGTGCTGGACCCGCGCGAGCTCGAGCTCCCCGAGGTCGGCCTGCTCACGCTGGTCGATCCGGAGACGGGCCGGCGGCGCGAGGTGCAGACCACCAGCCGGAAACTGCGCCGGAGGTACGCCGACGCGATGAGAACCAAACGTGAACAGACCACCAGTGACATCCGGGCCGCCGGCGCGGCGCACCTCGTGCTGCGGACCGACACCGACTGGGTCCGCGACGTGGCCGCCTTCGCCGCCGCTCGCCGTCGTGCGAGCGTCCGCCGGAACCCGATGGGAAGGACCGGTATCCGATGAGATTCGAGCAACCCCTGTGGCTCTGGCTGCTGATCCTGGTCGCGGCGCTGATCGCCGCGTACCTGGTCGCCCAGCGCCGCCGCAGCAAGTACGCCGTCCGGTTCGCGACCCTGCCGATGCTGGAGAAGGTCGCGCCGAAGCGGCCCGGCTGGCGCCGGCACGCGCCGGCCGTGGCCTTCCTGGCCGCGCTGACCGTGCTGACGATCGCGATCGCCCGGCCGGTCGCCGACATCCGGGTCCCGCGCGAGCGCGCCACCATCGTGGTCGCGATGGACGTCTCCAACTCGATGGCCGCGACCGACGTCGCGCCGAACCGGTTCGAGGTGGCCCAGCAGGCCGCGGTCGAGTTCGTCCAGGAACTGCCGGACAAGTTCAACGTCGGCCTGGTCTCGTTCGCCCGGACCGCGACCGTGGTCGCGCCGCCGAGCACCAACCACCAGGCCGCCGTGGACGCGATCAACGGACTCGAACTGACCGACAGCACCGCGATCGGGGACGCCGTACTGACCAGCCTGCAGGCGGTCCGCACGATCGACCCGGAGGATCCGCCGCCGAGCCGGATCGTGCTGCTGTCCGACGGCGGGAACACCTCCGGCAGTCCGGTCGACGAAGCCGCCGAGGCGGCGGTCCAGGCCGGCGTACCGGTCTCGACGATCGCGTACGGCACCGCCGAGGGCACCGTGAACATCGAAGGCCGGGACATCCCGGTCCCCGCCGACACCGAGGCGTTGCAGAGCCTCGCCGACGCGACCAGCGGCGAGGCCTATGCCGCCGAGAGCGACGAGCAGTTGCGCGACGTCTACTCCGACCTCCAGTCGTCGATCGGCTGGACCACCGAACCACGCGAGATCACCAACCTGGTGGCGGGCATCGCCCTGGTCGCAGCACTGCTGGCCGCGCTGGCCTCGTTGCTGTGGTTCTCGCGCCTTCCCTGAGCCGTGAAGGAGCCTTTGATGAGCCCTCATCTCGGTCAACCGTTCCGCGGGCCGCACTACGCGCCCGGTCCACCCCCGGCGGCGCCGATGCCCGGATCGGAACCGCCGTACCCCTTCTCCGTCACCCCGGCCTCCGCTGGGTCGGCACCCCCCTCTCCGGCCGCGGCACCTCAGGCCGGGGTGACGGTCCCTCCGCCTCCCGTTTCCCGCGGTACGACGGCACGCCGCGGCCGGATCCTGGTCGCGAGCGTCGCCCTGTCGATCCTGGCCGGCGGGCTGGCCGGAGCGGTGACGGGATCGCGTGATCCCGAGACCGCGGCGGTCGAACTGCCCCAGGCGGCCGCGCCACCCGCGGCCGCCCAGGGCTCGATCACCGCGGCGGCGGCGAGTGTGCTGCCCGGTGTGGTCTCGGTCCGGGCCGGCCGGGCGACCGGCTCCGGGTTTGCGATCGACCAGGAAGGTCACGTGGTCACCAACGCACACGTGGTGGAGGGAGCGAGCGATGTTTCGCTGGTCCTGTCGAACGGCCGCCGGGTCGACGCCGAGGTCATCGGAGCGGACGAGAACAACGACCTCGCCGTACTCCGGGTCTCGACCGCCGATGCCGAGGGCCTGCGAGCGCTCACGCTCGGCCGGTCCGCACAGCTGCGGGTCGGCGACCCGGTGCTGGCCGTCGGCTCACCGCTCGGGCTGGAAGGAACGGTGACCGCCGGGATCGTCAGCGCGGTCGACCGGCAGGCGCGGTTCGGTGACAACGGCAACCGGCAGTCGGCGATCCAGACCGACGCCGCGATCAACCCGGGCAACTCCGGCGGTCCGCTGGTCAACTCCGCCGGACAGGTCGTCGGCGTCAACACCGCCATCGCCACTCTCGGCAGCACGTCCCGCTCCGGCAACATCGGTATCGGCTTCGCCATCCCGGTCGACCGGATGAAGACGATCGTCGAGGGCCTCATCAACTGATTGCGGATCTCCAGCCCATCACAATCGCCCCGGCGGCGGCAGGCTGAGCGTGATGCCACCGCGTTGCCGCGGTTTGTGATGGCCTGGCGGTCCGTCACCCAGCCTCTACAGTTGGTGGATGGTGATCTTCGGTGGGCTGCTCGCGCTGATCGGGCTGGGGACGTTGGTGTTCCGGGACTCCGACGTGGGCGGGCTGTCGGCGGTCGGGGTCGGAGTGGGCCTGCTGCTGGTCGGTGCGGTGGTGACCGGGCTCGGTCTGGTACGGCGTACGCGGCTCAAGCGCCGGCGGCGGGAACGCGGCGAGCCGGAGCCGGTCGGGGACGTGTTCCAGCGGGCTCGGGCGTTGCCGCGACTCCTGCGCGCCGCGCGCCGAGGGGACTACCCGGGGTTGCCCACGAGCCGGATGGCCCTCTGGGGGCTGGCCTTGGTGTACCTGGTGTCGCCGATCGACATACTGCCGGAGCTGTTGCCGATCATCGGGGTGGCCGACGACGCGGGCGTGGCGGTTTGGCTGCTCACGAGCGTGTCGACGGCGACTGGCCTCTACCTTCGGCACGAGCGTGATCAGTTGCCCGAACGCGAGCACAGGACGAAGTAGCCAGCCAGTCGGCCACGTCCGCCGCCGCCTCCTCGGGATGGGTGTAGGCGAAGAGTTGCAGCGGGTCGCTCGGCGCGTGGGGGTGCTCCTGCATGAGCCGGTTCGCGGCGGCCAGGAGTTGCTGGGCAGCTGCCAGCACGAGTTCGGCCTGCGGCACGGCCTCTGCCGGGTCGTCCAGCGTGACGGCCGACCGGGCGAGGTCTGCCACCTCACAAGCCTGGTAGGCCATCGCAATCCGGTCACGGTCGGTCATACGGCGGCTCGAACGAAGAAGAGGACGGTCATGGCGACGGCAATCGTCAGCACCAGAGCCCGCAGTACGACGGCCGGCAGCCGGCGCACCAGATGGGCCCCGGCGTAGCCACCGACGACGGCGCCGAACAGGAGCGCGACCAGTTCCCACGGTTGCCCCATGACATCGGCGGCGAAGAGGAAGATGACGCCGGCGGTGAGGTAGACCGCGGAAACCTGGATCACCCGCAGCGGGTTGCCCTTGGCCGGATCGAGTGACGTGGTCGCGGTCCAGAACGCCAGCATCATCAGCCCGACCGCACCGCCGAAGTACCCGCCGTAGATCGACAGCACGAACTGCCCGGCCAGGATCACCGCCGGCCCGGGAGTGCCCAGCCGGATCGCCTTGGTCAGCCGCCGGCCGAACGCGAGCACGATCGTCGCGAACGCCAGCAGCCACGGCACCGCCGCGTCGAAAGATGCCGATGGCAACCACAGCAGCAACCCGGCGCCGAGCGCGCCACCGACCACGCTGGCCAGCGTCAGGCCGAGCGTCGACGGCTGCTGGAAGGCGTGGATCTCGCGCCGGTACACCCACGCGCTGGTCGCGTTGCCAGGCAGCAGGGCGACGGTCGTGGTCGCGTTCGCAGTGACCGGAGGCATGCCGCTCGCGACCAGTGCGGACAGTGCCACGAAGCTGCCGCCACCGCCGACGGCGTTGAGGGCGCCGGCCGCGACACCGGCCAGGAGGATCAGCAGCACCCTTCGAGGATCACGGCTCGACCGGCGCTCCACAATGCGCGATCCCCGTAGCCAGCCTAAGGCTGAGACGTAGGCTAGGTCCCATGCGGTACGACTTGGACGACCTCCGGCTCTTCACCCACGTTGCGGCCGAAGGCTCGATCACCGGAGGCGCACGGGTGATGCACCTGAGTCTGCCTTCGGCCAGCGCGCGGGTCAGAGCCCTCGAAGCGCAGGCCGGGGTGCCCCTCCTGATCCGCGAGCGCCGCGGCGTCCGGCTCACCCCCGCGGGCGCCACCCTGGCCCGGCACGCCCGCGAGGTCCTCGCCGAGACCACCCGCCTGGACAGCGCTGTCGCGTCGTACGCCGTCTCCCGGACCGAACCGATCCGCCTGGTCGCCGGCGGGTCCGCGATGCACCAGCTCGTCCCCGCCGCGCTCGCCACCTTCCTGCGCGACCATCCGGAGTACGACGTGAACGTCAGAGAACGCCGGACGGTCCGCAGCGTGCGGATCCTCGCGTCCGGCGAGGCCGATCTCGGCGTCATCCTCGACGACGAACCCACCAACCTCCGGACCGAACCCCTCGCCGACGACTCACTGGTCGTGATCGGCCAGGCCGGTGGTGTCCTCTCCGGCCGCACCTCGATCGCGTACGCCGAGGTCGCCGAACATCCCCTGGTCGGCCTCGACCGCGGCTCGCCCCTCACCCAGTGGATGGAGGACCGCCTGGGACCCCATGCCCCGGCTCCGCGCTACCGCACCCTCGTGCCCACATTGCACACCTTGATCACCCTCGCCACCGCCGGCGCGGGGCTGGCCATCGTTCCCCGCCGGGCCGTCGACGCCAATACCGCGGTCGAGATCTGCCCA
Source organism: uncultured Actinomycetota bacterium (assembly GCA_963748245.1). Classification (GTDB taxonomy): domain Bacteria; phylum Actinomycetota; class Actinomycetes; order Propionibacteriales; family Kribbellaceae; genus Kribbella. The sequence goes on from CAVVIA010000005.1 coordinate 545,211, forward strand.
CTCCAGGACGCCTGGTCCACCCGCGCCCACCTGCTCTGCTATGCCGCCACCGCCCCACAGGCCGCCCACCTCCTCGCGACGCACCTGCACGCGGCGGCTAGCGTTCGGGTATGACCGCGGACGAGGCCATTCCCCTGCAGGCGTTCAGTGCGTTGCTCCACAGCGACAACGTCGCCACCGTGTGCAGGGCGCTGAACATGTATCAGGTGGCTGCGTCGTACACGCGGTTGTCGGGTGGGAATCCGTTGGAGCCGCTTGGTGGTGAGGTGCGGCAGGTGGCGCGGGAAGTCTTGTCGCGGCCGCCGGTGGCTGGTGATGCGGAGCTGCGGGCCGCGTTCGACCACCTGAGTGCGCTCAACGTGCTCACGAGTCTTGCCGAGGCCGAGGACGCGGCGCTGATCGCGGAGGTGCTCGAGGGCACCACCGATCCGGACGTGCGGGCGACGGCTCTGCTCGCTGCGGCCGCCGTACCTGTCGGTGGGGTGCCGGACGCGCGGTTGCTGGGAGCCCTTGATGCGATGGCGCTGGACGAGTCGCTCGAGGAGCGGGACCGGGCACGAGCGCATGCTGTCCGCGAAAAGCTGACGGGTTCCTAGTGCCGCTCGGATAGCGTGCAGCCATGCGCGCGTTGACAGTGGAAGAGGCCCGGCAACGGGCGGCAGACCTTGCAGTCCGGTCGTACCAGGTCGACTTCGATCTGACCGAGCCCGGCGACACATTCGTCGCGACCAGCCGGATCCGGTTCGGGGCGACGAGCGACTCGACCTGGGTGGATGTGAAGCCCGAGCGACTGCTCGCGGTCGAGCTGAACGGCGTCGCGCTGGACATCGGCCTGCTGGCGGAGGGCAGGTTTCCGCTGACCGGTCTGCGGGCCGAGAACGAGGTCGTGGTGACCGCGGAGCTGAAGTACTCCGTGGACGGCGAGGGCCTGGTGCGATCGGTCGACGCGGCCGACGGGCGCGTCTACACCTACGGCATGTCGTCGCTCGAGTCGGCGCCCCGCTACTACCCGTGTTTCGACCAGCCGGACCTCAAGGCGCCGTACACGGTGACGGTGAAGTGTCCCGAGGACTGGGTGGTGCTGGGCAACGGTGCCGCGACCCGGGTCGGACCGGGGGAGTGGGAGCTGGCCGAGACGAAGCCGCTGGCGTCGTACTTCGTGACGATCGTCGCCGGGCCGTATCACCTGATCAGGAGCGAGTACGACGGGATCCCGCTCGGACTGGCCTGCCGGCAATCGCTGAAGGAGCATCTGGAGCGGGACGCCGACGACCTGTTCCGGACCACTGGGCAGGCGTTCGACGAGTACCACCGGATGTTCCGGGAGCGGTACCCGTTCGGTGAGTACTGGCAGGTGTTCGTCCCCGACTTCAACCTCGGCGCGATGGAGAACCCGGGCTGCGTGACGTTCGCGGACCACCTGGTCTTCCGCAGCAAGGTGACCGAGGCCGAGCGCAGTACCCGGGCCCGGATCATCGTGCACGAGATGGCGCACATGTGGTTCGGCGACCTGGTCACCATGAAGTGGTGGAACGACATGTGGCTGAACGAGTCGTTCGCCGAGTACATGGCGCACCGGGTGTCTGAGGACGCGACCGACTACCAGGGCAACTGGACCGACTTCGGCTTCGTCCGCCGGTGGTGGGGACTGCAGACGGACCAGAGCAGTTCGACCCACCCGGTCGCGCCGGACAGCCTGAAGGACGCGCGCCAGTCGCTCGACGACTTCGACGGGATCTCGTACGCCAAGGGCGCCGCGGTGCTCAAGCAGCTCGCGAAGTACCTCGGCGACGACGTGTTCCTGAAGGGCGTCAACGCGCACCTGGAGTCGCACGAGTACGGCAACGCCGACCTGCACGAGTTCATCGCCAAGCTCACCGAGGCCGGCGCCCAGGACCTGGACAACTGGTCCGCCCAATGGCTGCGAACCTCCGGCCTGGACACGATCACGGCCGAACGCACCGAGACCGGCGTCGTTCTGCACCGCACCAGCCCGGACACCTCCCGCCGGCCGCACAAGCTGAGCGTTCGCGGGTACGACGCGAGCGGCGCCGGCGAGACCGTCGACGTCATGCTCGAAGGCGACACCGTGGAGGTTGCCCTCAGCAATGATGCGGCGGTGATCGTGCCGGACGCGGACGACGACACCTGGGCGAAGATCCGGCTCGACGCCACCAGCCTGCCGAACCTGCCGGAGGTGTTGCCGAAGATCGCCGACGGCACCACCCGCGCGGTGATCTGGAACTCGATCCGCGACGCCACCGCGCACGCCGAATTCGATCCGCGGCAGGCGCTCGACCTCTTCTGCACCGCGATCCAGCCCGAGGACAGCGATATCGCGGTCGGCTCGCTGGTCCGCTGGCTGGAGGAGCGGGTGCTCGGCGGCTACCTCCCGGACGACGAATCACGCGGTGCGGTCGCCGATGCCCTGGGCAACAAGCTGGCGACCGCCGAGCCCGGCAGCAGCGTGCAACTCGCGACCGTGCGCGGCTTCATCGCGACCACCTCGGACGGCGAGCTCCTGAAGGCGTGGCTGGACGGTTCCCGGACGCCGGACGGTCTGGAGATCGACGCGGAGCTGCGCTGGGCGCTGGTCCTGCGGCTGGTCCGGCTCGACGTGTTCGGTGCGGCGGAGATCGACGCCGAACTGGCCCGCGACACCTCCACCGAGGGCGTCAACCACGCCGCCCGCTGCCGGTCGGCGCTGGCGGACGGCAAGGAGGCCGCCTGGACCCGGATCATGACGGATCCGACCATCGGGGTGAAGGAGTTGCTGGCCGCGGCCGAGGGCTTCTGGCATCCAGGTCAGGCCGCGGTCACCGCGCCGTACGTGGAGCGCTTCTTCACCGACATCCACCGGACGGCCGAGATCCGGGCCGGCATGGTGGTGGCGCTCACCGTGCACCGGATCGTGCCGGAGTTCGTGATCGAGCCGGAGTTGCTGACCCGGGCCGAGGCGCTGGTCGCGGACGAGTCCGTTGCCCCGAGCATCCGTCGGCAGACCGCCAACTTCGCCGACAATCTGCGGAAGGCGGTCGCGGTACGCCGCACTTTCGCCTAGCCCGAATACGCAAAGTGTCGCCTCGAGCCCGAGGGGTCACCGTATGGTTGCGGATCGAGAGCGTGAAGCTAGTGGACCGTCAGCCGCTCGGCCACGGCCTTGCGGGCCTGGTGGATGCGGGCCTTGACGGTCCCTAGCGGAACGTCCAGTTCGTCCGCGATCTCGGCGTACGTCATCGCACCCAGGTCCCGTAGAACAAGCGGCTGAACCAGTTGCGGATGGCTGGATTCCAGATTCTCGAGGGCTTCCAGCAGATCGAGCCGGGAGCCGGCGATCACCGACGTGGTGCGTGGATCGACCGCCTCCGGCAGCACCTCGGCGGACTGTTCGACCGCGCGCCGCTTGAGCGAACGGTAGGTCTGGCGGGCCTGGTTGGTGGCGACGATCGTCACCCAGCCGGCGAAGCTGCCGGTGCCCTTGAACGTGTGGACCTTGTTGGCCACCTGGAGCAGGGTGTCCTGGACCGCCTCCTCGGCGTCCTCGTGGTACGGCAGGAACTTGGCCACCCGCCGCTGCACCTGCGGCCGGATCGCCTGAAGCAGTTCCGGCACCACCGATTGATCCCCCGCCGCGGCCCGGGCCGCGAGTTGCTCCAGCTCCTCGTTCATGCTCCCCCAGAGTGGTGTTCGCCTGACAGCTCGGCTGTGGTCGACAATAGCCCGGATGGATGCCATCGGGAGGTACCGGCTGCAGGACAAGATCGGCGCGGGCGCGTTCGCGACGGTCTGGCGTGGGTACGACGACGACCTCGACGTGGACGTGGCCGTCAAGGTGCTCGCCGACAACTGGGCGTCGCGCGCCGACGTCCGGGAGCGATTCCTGTCCGAGGCCCGGCTGATGCGGCGGATCGCCAGCGACCGGGTGGTCCGGGTGTTCGACCTCGGCAAGCTGCCCGACGGGCGCCCGTACTTCGTGATGGACTACGTCGGCGGCGGCACGCTGGCCGAGGTCCTCCGGCACGGGTCGCTCGATCCGGCCGAGGCGTTGTGGTGGGGTGCGGACCTGGCCCGCGCGGTCGCCGCGCTGCACGGCGAGGGTGTCGTGCACCGCGATGTGACACCGGCCAATCTGCTGCTCCGGCCCAACCAGGGTGACGAGTCCGGCGGCGGGACACACCGGATCGTGCTCGCCGACCTGGGGCTGGCCAAGCGGGCCGCCGAGGCGTCCGGACTGACCCAGGCTGTCGGCACGCCGTCGTACATGGCGCCCGAGCAGGGCCGGGGCGACGGCGGATTCGACGAGCGGGCCGACATCTACGCGGTCGGTGCGGTGACGTACGCGCTGCTGACCGGGCATCCGCCGTTCTCCGCGGGCTCGATCACCGACGTGCTCAACCGCGATCCCGACCTGCCGCCGCCGAGTCTGCGGCCGGCGCTGCACGACGCGGTCGGGCAGCTCGACGACATCTTCGCCCGCGCGCTGGCGTACCACGTGAGCGACCGCTGGGAGCGGGCTGACACCCTCGCCGAGCGGCTGGAGGTGGAGGCGTACCGGCTGGAGCAGGAGGCGCCGCTGCGCGCGCTGGAGCGGACGCACATCAGCGATCCCGACGACGATCTGCCGACAACGGTCGCCACCGACCCACCGGCACGCCGAGGCCGCCGCGGCCGAGCCCTGTTCCTGCTGGCCCTGCCGGTCGTGTTCGTGCTCGCCGGCGTCGGCGGCTGGTACCTGTTCGGAAATTGAGCCGAGAGGCTCTACCGAAGCCAGTGGATGCTTGGAGTAGTCGTGATGCGCGCCCTCGTCCGCTGACCTCGCCCGCCGCTACCCTGCGTCCGGGTCGACAGAGAGGGTGGGGACTGCGGATGCGGACGAGTGGGCTGGTGGGGCTGGTCATCGGGGCGCTGTTGCTGACCGGTTGTGGTGAATCGCCACCGCAGCGCGTAGCGAAGTCGGGGAGCAGTCCGAGTACGACGAGTACGTCGCCGTCCGCGGCCGCGACGACGACCGCTCAGTCGCCGAAAGCGGAGTACCAGAAGAAGCTCACCCAGATGGATCTGCGCTTGTCGATCGCGTACCAGGCGATGATCGCGGCCACCGACAACAGCACCCTGAAGGGCACGCACGAGAGCCTCCGGACCGTCGTGATGACCGAGGCCCAGACCGTCCTCATGCTCCAGCCGCCGCCGGAAGCGGCGGCCGCGCACACCGCGCTCCGGCGGGCGCTCGACGCGCAGAACGTGGCGATGGGCGGAGGAGTCGATCCCAAGTGCGCCGGACTGGCGCCGACGGTGCAGGATCTCCAGCGCGGCTTCGAGACCCGGCTGCGGCCGGCCCTGAACCAGCTGGCGAAACTGGGCATCCGGGCCGGCACGTTCCTGCCGAAGAAGTTGCCCCCGGCACCTGTTTTGCAGCGGCCGGACAACGGCGACACGATCGTCCGCACCGGCTCCCGGGGTTCCGGCCGGCTGCGCGTCGACAACGGCGGCAGCGCGGACGTCGCGGTGTCGATCGTCAGCGGCGGCAAGCCGGCTTCGCCCCAGGTGATGACGTACGTCCGGTCCGGCAAGCAGGCGACCATCAGCGGGATCCGCGGCGCCTATCAGGTGTACTTCAAGTCCGGTTCTGCCTGGAACGGCAAGACCCGCCAGTTCACCAAGTCGTGCAGCTTCCAGAAGTTCGACCAGCCGTTCGGCGCCAACCAGAGCTGGGAGATCGGCCTGAAGCCGACCATCGCCGGCAACGCCTCCACCACCGAGATCGACGGCTACTAGGCGGTGTTCCGCTTCGGGGGATGGCGGCTGAGGTTGTCGCGGCTCTGAGAGTCGGCGTGGTTGTTCGCGGCGGTAAGAGTCAGCGTGGGGGCGCGGCTCCGGGCTGCGGGATCGTGCTAGTCGTGGTGGCGTGCGTCAAGGGCGCCGGCGGCGTCCGCTGCGCGGATCTTCGACCCTTGACCCACACCACCACGACCAGGGAAGGACGCAGCTATCCCGGAGCAGCTCACCCGAATGGTCACACTCCCCGGCGTGGACACCGGAGCAGGCCCGGATCCCGGAAAATCTGGTGCCATCGCGGGACCGTGGACACCTTCTGGGGACCCCGGACATGGTCTGACCTGTCCAAGGCCCCCACGGGGTGTCCACGGCTCCGGGTTCTGCCCGGTTCGCTCACCATCCGGCCGGTTTCGTCCATATCCCGGGATCCCGGCCGGATCGGTCGCCGAGTTGTCGATTCCGGTCGAAAAATCCGCGTGTCCTCGACCAAACCTGACAACTCGACGAAGCCTCGGGTCGTTTCGGCCATCAGGGCCCGGCGACTCAACGACCCGACCCGGCAACCACGATTGGTGGAGCTGTCCCCCGCCCGGGGCCACACCCCCCGGCGGGATCCGCATAGCTGCGTCCTTCCCTAGTCGGGGTGGTGTGTGTCAAGGGTCGAAGATCCCGAAGGGACGCCGAAGGCGCCCTTGACGCACGCCGCACCGACTAGCACCATCCACGCAGCGGAGCCCGCAAACCGCGCTGACGTTTGCCCTCGCGAACCACACCGGCTCTTCTCCTCGCGACCCCGGTGGCCGATCAGTAGACGACCGTGATCTTCTCGGCGGCCGGATCGATGCGCACCTGGCAGCCGTACGGGAGGATCAGTTGGGGATCGGTGTGGCCGATGTCGAGGCCCTTGACCACGAGGGCGGACGGGTTGTACTCGGCGAGCGCGCGGTCGACCGCGAGGTACTGGCCGGTGACGTAGGCGACGGCTTCGGCCGGGGTCGTGTGCTGCTCGAGCGACCAGGACTTCGGACGGGCCCACAGGACGGCGTCGAAGCGCTCGAGCAGGCCGCGTTCGCCCAGGGTGCGGAGGATCCGGTAGACCTGCTCCGACGTCGGCATCTCCTCGCTGGTCTCCAGGAAGAGCACGCCGTCGTAGGCGTCCACCGGCAGCATCCATCGGTTGACGGACAGCTGCCAGTCGAGGATCTCCAGACAGCCGCCCCACAACCGGCCGCTGACCGGTGCCGAGCTGTTCCAAGTCCATCCGGTGCCGGGGAACAGTGGCGGTTCCGTCTCGAGCAGCGAGGGATCGGCCCAGTCGCGGTCATGGTCGGTCCAGTCGGCCGCCGGAGTCAGGTCGAAGTCGCCCGGGCTGAACAGCGCGGCCCGCAGCGAGCGCTCGGTGTCCGGGTGCATTGCGCCGCCGCGGCCGAACTGCACCATCACACTGCCGCCGTGGTAGGCCGGCAATCCCAGTGAATACAGGAAGTTCAGCAGGTTCGTGTTGTCGCTGTAGCCGAAGAACGGCTTCGGATCCGCCCGGAACACCGCGGGGTCGAGGTGCTTCAGCACGGTGAGCTGGTCGTCGCCGCCGATCGTCGCGATCACCGCGCGGATCGACGGATCCGACCAGGCCGCGTGCAGATCGGCGGCCCGGTCGGCCGGAGACGTCCCGAGCCTGCGCGTGGTCGGATACTCCACCGGCTCCAGGCCGAAGTCACGCAGTCGCCGCAGTCCGAGCTCGTACGGCGCCGGAAAGATCTCCGGCAACCCACCCGACGGCGAGACGACCGCAACCTTGTCCCCAGGTTGAACCATGCGGAGACTGTACGACGCTTCGCCCGCCGGGGGTGAGCGATTTACACGCCGATCGGGTGCCAGACGGTCTTCAGTTCCAGGTACTGCGTCAGGCGGGACAGGCCCGGCGACTCCGACCAGTCCTCCGCGGCGGGACGTCGTACCCGCTTCAGGTTCTCGGCGGCCGCGGCCTCCAGGTCCCGGGCCTCGTCGGCGGACTCGATCCCGCACAGGTCGATCGCGTTGACGTCCATGTGCGACGCCAGCCACGGGCCGATCTCCGCCGCGGACCCGGTCAGGATGTTGACGACGCCGCCCGGCAGGTCGGAGGTCGCCATCACCTCGCCCAGTGTCACGGCCGGCAACGGACGCTCGTACGACGAGACCGCGACGACCGTGTTGCCGGAGACGATCGCGGGTGCGATCACGCTGGTCAGTCCGAGCAGGCTGGAGTCCTGCGGTGCCAGCACCGCGATCACACCGGTTGCCTCGGGCAACGAGAAGTCGAAGTACGGTCCGGCCACCGGGTTGCTCGAGCCGACCACCTGGGCCAGCTTGTCGGCCCAGCCGGCGTACCAGACCCAGCGGTCGATCGCGGCGTCCACGACCGCGCGGGCTTTCGCGGCGGACAGCCCCTCGGACGCTGCCACCTCGGCGCTGAACTGCTGGTGCCGGCCCTCCATCACCTCGGCGATCCGGTAGAGGATCTGACCGCGGTTGTACGCCGTCCGGCCGGACCAGCCGCCGAACGCCTTCCGGGCCGCGACCACCGCGTCCCGGGCGTCCTTGCGGGAGGCCTGCGAGGCGTTCGCCAGGAACTTGCCCTTGGCATCGTTCACGACGTACGACCGGCCGGACTCGCTGCGTGGGAAGGCGCCGCCGACGTAGAGCTTGTAGGTCTTCCGCACCTCGAGCCTCTGCGGGTCTTTAGTGGGCAAGATAGGCCTCCAGACCGTGGCGACCGCCCTCGCGGCCGTAGCCCGACTCCTTGTACCCGCCGAACGGCGAGGTCGGGTCGAAGCGGTTGAACGTGTTCGCCCAGACCACGCCGGCGCGCAGCTGGTTGGCCATCCACAGGATCCGGGAGCCCTTCTCGGTCCAGATCCCGGCGGACAACCCGAACGGGGTGTTGTTCGCCTTCTCCACCGCCTCGGCCGGGGTGCGGAAGGTGAGCACCGACAGCACCGGCCCGAAGATCTCCTCGCGGGCGATCCGGTGCGCCTGCGACACCCCGGTGAAGACGGTCGGCGGGAACCAGTACCCCTCGGCCGGCAGCTCGCACTCCGGCGACCAGCGCTCGGCGCCCTCGTCCTCGCCGATCTGGGACAGCTCGCGGATCTTGGCCAGCTGGGCCGACGAGTTGATCGCGCCGATGTCGGTGTTCTTGTCCAGCGGGTCGCCGACCCGCAGCGTGCTCATCCGGCGCTTCAGTCGCGCCAGCACCTCGTCGTACACACTCTCCTGGACCAGCAGCCGCGAACCCGCGCAGCAGACGTGACCCTGGTTGAAGAAGATGCCGTTGACGATGCCCTCGATGGTCTGGTCGATCGGCGCGTCCTCGAAGACGATGTTCGCCGCCTTGCCGCCGAGCTCGAGTGTCACCTTCTTGTCCGACCCGGCGACCGCCTTGGCGATCGCCCGGCCGACCGCGGTCGAACCGGTGAACGCGACCTTGTCCACGTCCGGGTGCTCGACCAGGGCCTGACCGGTCCGGCCGGCGCCGGTGACGATGTTCACCACACCGGGCGGCAGGTCGGCCTGCCGGCAGATCTCCGCGAACGCGAGCGCGGTCAGCGGGGTCGTCTCGGCCGGCTTCAGCACGATGGTGTTACCGGCCGCCAGCGCGGGAGCGATCTTCCAGGCCAGCATCAGCATCGGGAAGTTCCACGGGATCACCTGACCCGCGACACCCAACGGCTGCGGGTCCTCCCCGGCACCGGCGTACTCGAGCTTGTCCGCCCAGCCCGCGTAGTAGAAGAAGTGCGCCGCCACCAACGGGATGTCGACGTCGCGGGACTCGCGGATCGGCTTGCCGTTGTCGAGCGACTCCAGCACCGCCAGCTCGCGGGAGCGCTCCTGGATCAGCCGGGCGATCCGGTACAGGTACTTCGCCCGGTCCCGGCCGGCCATCGGTCCCCAGACCTTGTCGAAGGCCTTGCGGGCCGCTTTGACCGCCTTGTCGACATCTGCCGGACCGGCCTCGCTGACCTCCGCGAGCACCTCCTCCGACGACGGGCTGACAGTCTTGAACGGCTTCCCGTCGGTCGCCTCGACGAACGCCCCGTTGATGAAGAGCCCGTACGACGACTTGATGTCGACGATGGCCCGGGATTCCGGGGCCGGTGCGTACTCGAATCTGCTCATGCCTCAGTCCAGCGTGAAGTAGTCGGGTCCGGGGTAGTACCCGGTGGCCAGCTTGGTGCGTTGCATCAGCAGGTCGTTCAGCAGACTGGAGGCGCCGAAGCGGAACAGCTCCGGGTCCAGCCAATCGGGTCCGGCCGTCTCGTTGACCGTGACCAGGTACTTGATCGCGTCCTTCGCGGTCCGGATGCCGCCGGCCGGTTTGACGCCGATGTGCAGCCCGGTGGCCTCGTGGTAGTCGCGGACCGCCTCGAGCATCACCAGGGTGACCGGCAGCGTGGCCGCGGGGGACACCTTGCCGGTCGACGTCTTGATGAAGTCCGCACCGGCCAGCATCGCCAGCCAGGACGCCCTCCGGACGTTGTCGTAGGTGACCAGCTCGCCGGTCTCCAGGATCACCTTCAGGTGCGCGTCGCCGGCCGCCTCGCGGATCGCGGCGATCTCGTCGAAGACGAGCGCGTAGCGACCTGACAGGAAGGCGCCGCGGTCGATCACCATGTCGACCTCGTCGGCACCCGAGGCGACCGCGTCCTTGGTGTCCTGGATCTTGATCGCCAGGCTGGAACGCCCGCTGGGGAAGGCGGTTGCGACACTCGCCACGTTGATCCCCGAGCCGCGCAGCTCGTGCTTGGCGGTTGCCACCAGGTCCGGGTAGACGCAGACCGCGGCCACCTGCGGCGCGGTCGGGTCGGCCGGGTCGGGCCGTCGCGCCTTCGCGCACAGGGCTCGCACCTTGCCGGGGGTGTCCTGCCCTTCCAGCGTGGTCAGGTCGATCATCTGGATCGCCAGATCGAGCGCGTAGGCCTTGGCGGTGGTCTTGATCGACCGGGTGCTCAGGGTCGCGGCCCTGGCCTCGGCGCCGACCTGGTCGACGCCCGGCAGACCGAGCAGGAACCGGCGCAGCCGGTCCTCGGACGAGGTCACGTCGGCCAGTGTGTCGACGCCGCTGTCGAGAGTGGTCACCCATGGGAGTCTAGCCGTGGGCGGCGATCCCGCGCCTACTGCGCGGCACTCGGCACGGCACCTCGCCGCACTGGAGCAAAGGCCACGATGAAACCCACATCGAGGCCTTCACTCCAGCACGCCGATGCACCGCACCGAGCACCTGCTCGCTACGGCCCGGGATCACCGCCCACGGCTAGTGCCGATTCTGGCGGCCGGTTACTTTGTGCTGGTGAAGCCGAAGTCGCCCGAGAGCGAGCAGTACCTGTCCACCTCGAACCGGATCACCGGCGTGATAGTGCTGGTGATCGGCCTGGTCGGGCTGCTCGACATCATGCTGGAGTGGCGGACCCTCAGCGGCCTGATGGTCGCCTGCATCATCGGCATCCTGATGGTGCTCGCGTACGTCGGCCTGGTCCGGCCGTCGGTCACGCTCAGCCCCGAGCACCTCCTGATCCGTAACCACCTGCGCGACCACGCCTTCCCCTGGAGCAAGGTCACCAGCGTCGACGTCACCGACATCCTCCGCGTGCACACGGCCGACAACCGGTTCCGTGCTCCCGGCGTCCAACTCGTCATGCGTGACCTCAGGAAGCAGCGGGTCGGCGGACGCAAGCTCTCACCCGAGAGCTCCATCTCCCGGGCCGACTTCGTGGTCAGCCGGATCGAGAGCCACATGGACCAGTACGGCGAGCAGTCCGGCGGCGAGGTGGTCAGCACCTGGGCTCGCCCCGAGCTGACCGCCATCGGTGTGCTGGCGGCGGTCGCCGTACTGGCCGCCCTGTACCGCTGATCGACGCGGGGCCGCCGATGCGCTCACTCTCCCGACGCACCCTGATCCGCACCGGCATGGCTGCCGCGATCACCGGGGTCGCGGGCGTGGCCGCGTTGGAGACCGGCGTCATCCCCGGTCGCGCCCGGGTGCACGACGTCCTCGGGCTGACCGGTCCGGACGGCGTCGTACCCGAGGTGCCCGCCGGTCCGATCGAGTCGGGGACGTTCGAGTCGTTCGGCCGCCGTACGACGGTCGGCTACAACGTCATCTATCCACACGGCTACGCGCCGACCGCCGAGCTCCCCGTCGTCCTCGTGCTGCACGGCAGAGGCGGCGACCACACGTCCGCCGTCAACGACCTCGGCATCGACCGCTACCTGACCGCAGCCGTCCAGTCGGGTACGCCGCCTTTCGCGTTGGCGACCGTGGACGGCGGCCGGGACAACTACTGGCATCGCCGGGCCGCCGGCGAGGATCCCGGGTTCATGCTCGACCAGGAATTCCTTCCCCTGCTGGCGAATCGCGGCCTGACCATCGAACGGTACGGACTCCTCGGCTGGTCGATGGGCGGGTACGGCGCCCTGCTCTGGGTCGCACTGCACTACTGGCAACGGCGCGTCCGGCCGTCCGCCCAAGCGGTCGCCGTCGGTGCGCTCAGCCCGGCGCTGTGGCGGCGCTTCGAGGACACGACACCAGGTGCGTTCGACGACGCGGGCGACTTCGAGAACAGTCAGGTGTTCGGCCGCCGGAGCGGGTTCCGGGATGTTGCCGTACGCATCGACTGTGGGCGGGACGACCCGTTCGCCGAGGCGGCCGAGGAGCTGCGGACCGAGCTGGGCGCCGCGGGTGGTCTGCAGCTCGGTGCGCACACCGCCGGCTACTGGCGGCGCATGCTCCCTGACCAGTTGCGATTCCTCGGCGAGAAAGTTGCCGGTTGACCGGAACTGCGGCGAGGTTCGCGGCGTCGGAGCCTGTGTTCAGTCCTGGGATGGACCCCTGTTCACTCCAAGATGAGCACGACAGGTCCCTAAACCTCGAGAGTGGAGATCATGCCCAACCTCTCCCGTAACACCCTGCGTGGTCTGGCCGGCGTCGCTGCCGTCGCCACCCTCGCAGCCCTGGCACTTCCGAACGCGCAGGCCACCTCGGCTGCGAACCCGGTTTACCCGGTGCTGCCGCAACCGGCCGAGACCCCGAACCAGGCGGTCAGCACGCCGCCGGCGGGTGAGGGCCTGACGACCCTGGCGTCCTCGCCGACGAACGTCGTCCGCTACAACCGGCTCTACAACACCCCGGCGATCACGCCGTCGAAGTGCAGGGAGGTCAACGTCTCGCTGCGCACGCAGGCGGGCGTGGCGGCCTACTCCACCCAGCTCTGGACCTGCATGTACGCAGCCTGGGCAGTCCCGCTGAAGGCCGCGGGCGCGGCGTACAAGGTGAAGCCGAAGCTGTCCGTGCACAGCGGCACCAAGATCAACACCGGCTGCGGGATCGCCAACAACACCACCGGCTACTACTGCAGCGCGGGCAACGGTGTCATCTACATCCCGGCTGCCTACATCATGAGGACGTGGGGCCAGAACCCGACGTACGCGCGGGCGTGGCTGACCCAGATGATGTCGCACGAGTACGGTCACCACGTCCAGTACCTGACCGGCATCCTGAACGCGTCGTGGACGCGTCAGCGGGCCTTCAGCACCAACGCCGCGCGGCTCGAGGAGAGCCGTCGCCGTGAGCTGCAGGCCTCCTGCCTGGGCGCGGCCTACATCGGCGCGAACAAGCGGTACTACCCGATGAGCGGCGGGCTCCTGACGCAGTTCAACTACCTGATCAGCCACATGGGCGACCAGCCGGGTGGTGTCCGTGACCACGGCTCGCCGAAGAACCACGCGTTCTGGTCGACGGCCGGCTTCAACGCGAAGCACACATACACCGTCGCGGGCAACTGCAACACCTTCAACGCGACGTCGACGTACGTCGCCTGACCTGTTCGGCGGTCTAACGTAACTCAGCCGCCCGGTACGCGTTGGCGTACCGGGCGGCTGTTGCGTTTTGCCGACACGTACACGATCTGCGATCGTGTGGTTACTTGTTTCGCCAGGCGCACGCCGTACAGTTCTCCAGCGAGCAGTCTCACGGCAGGAGTAGGACAGTGAACTACGACGAGTTCAACACCGAGTACGCCAGGGTGCTGGACAAGATCAAGAGCGGCAGGTGCAGCTGGTCCGAGCTGTCCGGTCACGTCACCCGGCTCCGCCAGGCGACGACCGGGATCACCGGGCCGGTGGAGCGGACCCAGGTCGACCACGATCTGGCCGCGCTGAGCCAGATGGTCGACATGTCGCGGCGCACCAACGACAAGGAGGACGTCTGGACGGTCACGTCCGACGCGATCCGCAAGGCCAGCAGCCAGGAAGGCTCGGTCGCGGACCGGATCGCCCGGATCGAGGCGAGCATCAACGAGATCGCCAACCTCGCGAACCGGAACCCGGACGAGCGGGACGCGCTGATGCAGTCGACCAGCACGCTGCGCATCCTGCACGCCTCGCTGCAGAGCTCGCTCCGCGCCGAAGAAGCCGAAGCCGCAGCCGCCGCCCGCTGACTCTTTCTGGGTGCCACCCGCCAGGTGCTCCCGGTTGTGGAACGTCAGCCGCTGACCCGAGGGGCCAGCGGCTGACGTTTCGTGCTTTCAGATCCCCAGCGCGGCCGACAGCGACTGCTTGATGGCGGCCAGCTCTTCGGCCCCCTGACCGCGGGCGGCCGAGACGTCCGAGTCCGCCACCGGGATGACCACCTCGAGGTAGCACTTCAGCTTCGGCTCGGTGCCGGACGGACGCACCACCACCCGAGCGCCCTCGGACAGCGTGTAGCGAAGGCCGTCGGTCGGCGGCAGCGTCTTACTGCCCTCACTGAGGTCGTCGACCCGCTCGACCGTGTGACTGCCCAGGATCGTCGGCGGAGTCGCCCGCAGCCGGTCCATGGCGGTCGTGATCAGCGACAGATCCTCAACCCGGACGGACAGTTGGTCGGTCGCGTGCAGCCCGTGCTTCACCGCCAGGTCGTCGAGCAGATCCAGCAACGTGCGCCCCTCGGCCTTGGCCTGTGCCGCCATCTGCAGCACCCGCACCAGCGTCGAGACCCCGTCCTTGTCCTTCACCGCCTCCGGGTCGACGCAGTACCCGAGCGCCTCCTCGTAGCCGAAGACCAGCCCAGGCACGCGGCCGATCCACTTGAAGCCCGTGAGCGTCTCGGCGTACTCGACGCCGTACGACGCCGCGATCTTGCCCAGCAGCGACGACGACACGATCGAGCACGCCGCCACTCCGGCCGGCCGCGACGCCAGCAGGAACTCGCCGAGCAACCCGCCGAGCTCGTCCCCGCGCAGCATCCGCCACCCGCCCGCGGCGGCCGGATCCGGTACGGCGACCGCACACCGGTCCGCGTCGGGATCGTTCGCCACCGCGAGGTCCGCGCCCACCGACCGGGCCAGGTCGAGCGCCGCGTCGATCGCGCCCGGCTCCTCCGGGTTCGGGAACGACACGGTCGGGAAGTCCGGATCCGGATCCGCCTGCGACGCCACCACAGCCGGTACGGCGAACCCCGCACGGGCGACCGCACTCTCGACCAGGGTCCGCCCGACGCCGTGCAGTGGGGTGTAGGCCACGTTCAGCGTCCTCGGCGCATCCTCGGGCACCAGCTCCGCGATCCGGTCCAGATAGGCGCCCAGCAGCTCGTCACCGGCGGTCTGCCAGTCGTCCCCGCGCGGCACCGAGTCCAGCGGCCCGACCGCGGCGATGGCCGCCGCGATCTCCGCGTCCGCGGGCGGCACGATCTGCGACCCGTCACCCAGATACACCTTGTACCCGTTGTCCTGGGGCGGATTGTGCGACGCGGTCACGACCACCCCGGCCACGGCGTTCAGATGCCTGACCCCGAAGGCAACCACCGGCGTCGGGGCCGGCCGATCCAGCAGTACGGCGTCCAGGCCGGCGCCCCGGACCACGGCCGCGGTGTCCTCGGCGAACACGTCGGACTTGTGCCGGGCGTCGTACCCGATCAGGACCGGGCCGCCGGTGAGGCCCTTCGCCTTCAGGTAGGCGCAGAGGCCGGCGGCGGCGCGGATGACGACCACGCGGTTCATCCGGTTCGGTCCGGCGCCGACAGCTCCGCGGAGGCCCGCCGTACCGAACTCGAGGGTGCCGGCGAACCGGTCGGCCAGCTCGCCGGCGGCGTCGATGTCCAGCAACTGCGCCAGCTCGGCGCGCGTGTCGGGGTCGGGGTCCTCGCTCAGCCAGGCTTCGGCGGCGGCGCGCAAGTCATCGTTGACGGTCACCCCGGCACGATAACCGCCCCAGGACGACTAGGCCGTGTCTGGTAATCCCGCGCCTACTGCGCGGCACTCGCCACGGCATCTCGCCGCACTGGAGCAAAGGCCACGATGAAACCCACATCGAGGCCTTCACTCCAGCACGCCGAGCTACCGCATCGAGCACCTGCTCGCTACGGCGCGGGATTACCAGACACGACCTAATGCCCGGACGACTGGCAGGGGCGCGAGCGGAGGTCGGCGACGTAGTCGTCCGGGGCGCCCGCGGCCTCGGCCGCCTCGGCCAGGATGCCCAGGTAGCGAGCCGAGGGGAGACCGCCCTCGTAGGCGTTCAGGACGTACATCCAGGCCAGCTGCTCGCCGTCCAGGGTCTGCACCCGGACCTGGATCTTGCTGTAGACGTCCTGCTCGATCCACTCCCACTCGTCCATCCGGTCGACGTCCTTGGGGTGGACGTCGTACAGGGCGACGAAGACCTGGTTGGCCGGGTGCGACGGGTCCTCGACGACGGTGGCCATGGCACCCTCCCAGCCGAGCTCCTCCCCGCCGAAGGTGAGGCGCCAGCCGGTGATCCACCCGGTCCCGCGCAGGGGGGAGTACGGGCACCGCTCAGCCATCAGGTTCGGGTCCAGATTCGACGCAAACGCGGCGTACAGGGTCACGACGAAACAGGATACGGAAGAATGACCTCCCGTGGCGCGAGTTGTGATCATCGGTGGCGGTCCGGGCGGGTACGAAGCGGCCAGTGCGGCCGCCCAACTGGGCGGGGAGGTGACGGTCGTCGATTCCGACGGAATCGGCGGTTCTGCCGTGCTCACCGACTGTGTGCCCAGCAAGACGCTGATAGCGACGGCCGAGGTGATGACCGAGGTCGAGGAGGCCGGTCAGCTCGGCGTCCGGCTCGAGGACGGTGACGACGATCCGGCCAACTCCGTGCGTGTCGATCTCTCCGTCGTCAACCAACGGGTCAAGCGGCTGGCGGCCGCGCAGTCCGACGGGATCAGCCGCCGGCTGGAGCGGGACAAGATCCGGGTCATCCGGGGCCGCGGCCGGCTGGACGGGCCGGAGACCGTTGTCGTCGGCGACGAACGGCTCGAGGCGGACGTCGTCCTGATCGCCACCGGGGCAAGGCCGCGGATCCTCAAGGGCTCGGAGCCGGACGGGGAGCGGATCCTGACCTGGGAGCAGGTCTACGAGCTCGAGGAGCTGCCGGAGCGGCTGATCGTGGTCGGGTCCGGTGTCACCGGTGCCGAGTTCGCCAGCGCGTACGACGCCCTGGGCACCGACGTCGTCCTGGTGTCGTCGCGGGACCGGGTGCTCCCCGGTGAGGACGCCGACGCGGCCGCCGTCCTCGAGGACGTCTTCAAGCGTCGTGGGCTGACCGTGCTGGGCAAGTCCCGGGCCGAGTCGGTCAAGCGGAGCGGCGACGGGGTCGTGGTGACCCTGACCGACGGCCGGACGGTGGAGGGTTCGCACGCGCTGCTCGCGGTCGGATCGCTGCCGAACACCGATGACATGGGCCTGGTCGAGTCGGGCGTGTCGCTGGGCGACGGCGGCTTCGTCACGGTCGACCGGGTCAGCCGGACCACGGCCCGCGGGGTCTACGCGGCCGGCGACTGCACCGGCGTACTGATGCTCGCCTCGGTCGCCGCCATGCAGGGCCGGATCGCGATGGCCCACGCGCTCGGCGACGCGGTCACCCCGTTGGACCAGTCGACGGTGTCCGCGAACGTCTTCACCGCCCCGGAGATCGCCACCGTCGGCGTGTCGCAGGCGGTCGTCGACGCCGGCGACACCACGGCGATCGTGGTCAAGGTCCCGCTGTCCGACAACGCCCGGGCCAAGATGCAGGGCGTCCGGGACGGCTTCGTCAAGCTCTTCTGCCTCCCGAACACCGGGATCATCGTCGGCGGCGTGGTCGTCGCCCCGCGCGCCAGCGAACTCATCCACCCCATCTCCCTGGCCGTCGGCGCCCGCCTGACCGTCGACCAGATGGCCCAGTCCTTCACCGTCTACCCCTCGGTCTCCGGCTCCGTCGCCGAAGCGGCCAGAAGGTTGCACCTCCGGTCATGAAGTTCCTGGTGCTCTGGCAGATGGAGCTGAGCCTGCTGTCCCCCGAGATGGCCCGGGCGGTCGGCGCCATGCCCGAGTACGGCGAGCGCCTCCAGCGCGAGGGCAAGGTGCTGGCCCGCTACCACGTGGTCGGATCGCACGGCGGGGCCTGGATCTACGAGGTCGACTCGCATGAGGAGTTCGAGCGGCTGCTCGGCCGGGCACCGGTCTTCAACTTCGCCCGCTACACCGTGCACGCCCTGGCCGAGATGGATTCCGGCCGCCCGGGCGATTGACGCGGCCGCGCGGCCGCGGGATGGTGACAGCACGGGAGGGGGTCCCATGTTCGAGGATCGGAGTGACCTGGCCGTAGACCGTCACCTGGTCGTCAGCCACCGACTGCGCACGCGGCGGCTGCAGCTCGGCCTGACCCAGAAGCAACTGGTCAGCCGGCTGGCGCGGCGGGGGATCAAGACGACCAACAAGACCTTGTCCAGCTTCGAGCACGGTGCCGGCGTCGACGTGGTCCGGTTGCCGGAGCTGGCCGCCGCCCTCGACTGCACCGTCACCTACCTGCTCGGCCTGACCGAGGAGCCGGCCCGCTGGGAGCCCGACCACGCGGCGGTGCCGGACGACCGGCCGGTGCCGCGGCCCGCCGTACTGACCTCGCCGGGCATCGTCAGCCAGCTGGACGGTCACGGGATTCTCGGCCCGGACATTCCGGCCCGGCCGCCCCGCCGCTGAGCCAGCCGCTCGTTCACCAGCTCCAGGTGGTACGCCGAATAGTGGCGTAAGGCAACCAGTTGCGCCGGGGTCAGCCGGTCGCAGACCCACTCCCAGTGCAGCGACACCCAGTCGCCCGGATCCAGCCGCTCGACCAGGCGGATACCGTCGAATCCCCGGATCGCCGTCTCCCGGCGGGACGGTCCGAGGGCGAGTTGCATGCCGTCCCACACCAGCGGCCGCGACTCCACCACGACCTGGTCGGTGGTGTCCGCGACCACGCGGCCCCACCGGATCCGGCACTGGTCGAGCACCCGGAGTGCTTGCGCCGTACGGCGTTCGTCGCCGAGCAGTTCCGCCCACGGATACAGGCAGAACACCTGGAAGCTGTGATGGGGCAGGCCGCCCCGGGCGTCGCCGGCCCGGTCCAGCAGCCGGTTGCCGATCCAGTAGGCCTCGACCACCTCGCGGTCGAGTGGGTCCGCCGTACCGGTGGCCGAGGCGATCAGCCGCAGCTGGGGCCAGGCGCCTTCGAACTGCTTGGCCAGTGCGCGGAATCCGTTGTCGGCCCGGCCCAGGGCGCCGTACTCCAGCAGGGCGTCGGCGTCGGCGGGACCGCAGTACCCGAGCCGGTTGGGTGCGAACGCGTACCTGACGAACAGGGCCGGCCCGCTCGTCACAGGTCGGCTCCGAAGAACGCCATGGCGTCGGCGGCTCGCTCCGGTGACATCCGCTCGAGCGCGAATCCGCTGTGGATCAGCACGTACTCACCGGGGACGAACGGCGCGTCGAGCAGGGACATGTTGATCTCTCGGACGACGCCGGCCACCTCGATCCGGCCGAGGTCCGTGCCGTCCGGGCAGTCGACCACCCGGCCCGGGATGCCGAGGCACATCGGGCTACATGTCCCTGATCCGCCGGTAGCGGCGGATGTCTTCCAGCCCGTAGTAGCCGACCGCGACCAGCACCAGCAGTACGAGAACCAGCAACTTGAAGCGCATCACGCCATCCCCTCCGTCAAGACTTTCGCTCCGTCAGCCCCACCGGCCGATCAGCCGGTACGGCGCTCTGTCCGGTGACCAGATCGGTCACCACCTGGACCGCGGTCCCCACCGCGTCCTGGACGGCCGGCGACAACCCGATCCCGGCGTCGATGCCGGCCGGCTCGCAACCGACCACCACCACTGGTCCCACCGTGCCACCGAGGCGCGGAACAAGCGAGAGCACGGCGTCCGGTGCGAGGTCGTGGGCGTCCATGCTGACCTCCGGCCCGGGCTCGGCACCCGGCTCGGCCTCGATCACGTACACCGTCCCCGGCGAGCCACCCCGCTGGACCGCGTCGACCAGCACGACCAGGTCGTACGGCTCGAGCAACTGGTAGGCGAGGTGGATGCCCCGGATCCCGAAGTCGCGCACCTCGACGTTGCCGGGCAGGCTCCGCTTGGCGAGCTCCTCGACGACCGCGACGCCGAACGCGTCATCACCGCAGAACATGTTGCCGAGCCCGGCCACGAGAATGGTCATTCCGCACCTGCCAGTGGTTGGAGCTCGTCCGGGCTGAAGTAGAGGTACCGGCCGTGCGACCGCTGGACCTCACCTTCCGCGCCGTCGAGTGCGACCGCGACATGGGTCTGGCCGTCGACGTCGGACAGTACGGCGACCACGGTGCCGAGCCTTCCGGTCAGGAACATGTCCTGCGCGTCGGCCCGCCGGATGCCGGGCCGCAACCTGACCCGGGCACCGCTGCCGACGGCGACGTCGCCGATCATCACGGTGTCGGTCTCCGGTGAGACTGTGGCGTCGTTGCCGGGGTCCCACCACGGGGTGTCGGCCGGCGTCGGCTCGGGTGCGGTGACCTTGCGCAGGTACCGGACCGTGCCGTGCAGCCGGTCGAGGAACTCCTGCGGCATCGTGTCGACCCGGGCCAGCAGTTCCGCCGCGCGCGGGTCGGTGCCGCGGACCTCGCGCTTCTCGGCCTCGGTCAGGGTCATCGTGCGCAGGCTGAGGATCTCGTCGATCTCGGTCGCGTCGAACAGGTCGCCCTGGCTCTCCGGCGCGATCCGCGGGTGGTCGTACAGGATGATCGGCGACGACAGCAGTACGTCGTCGGCGAGCACCGGATAGACGCCGAGGTTCTCGCAGCCGGCGGCGTACGTGGTGGCCCACTCGGGCGGCTCCAGCAGCGAGACGAAGCGGCAGCCGTCGGCCGCGACCAGGACGTGGTGGGCGATCAGCGCCTGCCGCAGCGCCCCGACGCGTTCCGAGCTGCCTTCCGGCGTGGTGTTCTCGACCCGGATCCGCAGTCGCGTCGCGCCGTACGGGCCGGGCAGCGGTTCGACGCTCAGGGCAACGACTCCGGTGACCGGCAGCCGGGTCCGGCGGAGGAATCCGGCCGTCCCGATCGACTCGGTCTCGGTGCCGCCGTCGATCCGGAACGGCGCCTCGCGGGGGAGGTGGCCCAGGTCGGCGGTGAGGTCGACGGTCCGCACCACGGCCTCGTCCCATGGCACGTACGTCGCATCCTCGGTCTGCAGGGATGCGACCTCGACCTGATCCGCGTTCAGGACCGTACGGCGCTGTGCCTGCAGGAACCGGATGCGCACCGTCAGCCCGGCCCGCTCGCCGTCGAGCAGGCACTCGGTCTGCGACCAGCCCCGCTCGGAGGAATCCACGGCGCAGTAGTCGGGTGGCATCAGTACGCCGAACTGCCAGCGCACCCGGTTCTTGCCGTCCGACGCGCGATAGGGATAGAGCACGTAGCCCTCGAACAGCAGCGCGTCCGCGACCTGCTGGACCGCGTCGAATCCGCTCATTCCAGCTGCTCCTTCAGCAGCCGTTCGATCGCGTCGTCCCAGCCGGGCAACGCCTCCTTGGTCCGATAGCGGTAGAGCCGGTCGAACGTGTCCTGCCGCAGCCGCAGCCACGCGGCCCCCGGGAAGTGCTGATCCATCGCCTCCCGCCACACCGGGACCGGCAGCGCGTACGACGTCTCCTTCTGCCAGGCGACCGGGGTCACCGACAGCGTGCCGGGGCTCCCTGTGAAGATCGTCCCGTTGAACAGCAGGAGCAGCGGTACGCCGCCTTCGCGCAGTGCGTACAGGTACTTGTGGGCGGCGACCTCGAAGTCGTAGCTGCAGGGCAGGTGCAGATCCACCTCGGTCGCGCCGGAGAAGCCCGGCACCATCTGGGACACGAAGGCCAGTTGCAGCGGCTTCAGCGTCTCGCCCCACCGGGCCCGCTCGCCGAACAGGTCCGCGAGTCCTTCGGCTTCCTCGTCGTCGTAGCGGCGCCGGATCGGTTCGATCCTGATCTGGCACCGCAACGCCAGTGCGTGCACCGGCGTTGCGGTGGTTTCCTCGATCCGAAGGTGCAGGCGGATCGAGGGGATCGCGGCGTACCGGTCGGCCTCGGCGCCCGTGCAGGTGAAGTCCAGGTCAACCACGGCAGCGCTCCCGGACACCGGTGAAGAAGTCGTCGATGCGCTGCCAGACTTCCTCACCCCCCGCGAAACCCTCCCAGTACTGGCGCACGAGGCCGACGAGCTCATAACAGGCGTCGATCGGGACCAGGTAGCACTCGAATCCGTCGTCGACCCGGCGCAACAGCACCGCCTCGACGTCCGGGGTCAGCTGCTGCAGCAGCGGATCACCCGCGACCACGGTGTCCCAGCCGGCCAGGTCGAGCAACGACTCGGTGGCACCACCCGGGCTCGGGTAGAAGGCGACGTACCGGGTCTGGTCGGACTGGTAGAAGAGGAAGGCCAGGCTGACAGGGATGCCCATCGTGTCCCACTCCGCCTGGGACAAGGTGAAACCGGGATTGAACCGATAGTTCTCCGGTACGGCGCGGTAGTGCCCGTGCGACGCGCCACCGTCGGTGAACAGCAGATAGCAGGACCGGCACGTGCAGAGCAGCCGATGCCCTTTGATATCGGCCAGATGCGAGTGCTCCACCCCGATCGGTACGGCGCACATCTCGCACTGCTCACCTGGTGCGGCCTGCTCGCGAACACCGCCGGTGAACTCACGGAGCACCGCGACCGGATCGACGACCGGCCGTTGCTTCTCCCGTGCCAGAGCTCGCAATGTCGGCGACGGTCTCACGCCGGCTGCACCCCCGGGATGGCGACCTTCCACCCGGACCCCTCCGGTAACAGCGGGAGTGCCTCGAGCGGCGGTGCCCCTATCGGCGCGAGTGCGCGCCCGGCCAGGCGAACGTCGTACGCCGCTGTGCAGCGTGGGCAGGTGAGCCGGTCAGCGCCCAGCTCGCCGTGGTGCAGGGCGGACGAGCAGACCGGACAGTTGTTGCGGTAGGCAAAGAAGGTTCCGGCCAGGTTGGCGACCAGTACGTCGAGGCCGCCGACAGTTAGGTGCTGGACCTGGCCTGGAGGGGTGGCCAGGTCCAGCTGGTGCCAACCGTCCCGGTGGGTTCGGAACGGCTGGATGGTCAAGAGGGTCTGCGGCTGTGTTTCGACCATGCCGGCGACATCGACCGCGACGGCCTCGGGGGCGGCGTCAAGGACGGCGTTCTCGACCGTGAGCCGGACGGTCGCGGTCGAGCCGGGACAACCGTCGCAACTGCCCTGCAGGCGCAGGTGTACGACGCCGTCGTCGTCGAGGCCGAGGTAGTCGATGCCACCGGCGTGGGAGCCCAGGTACGGCCGGACCGAGTCGAGCGCGTGCTGGATCCGGGTCGCGACGTCGTCCGGGTGCAGGTCGTGCAGCAGGAGCAGGCCGGCGACCAGATCGTCCTCGACCAACTGCTGCACCTGATCCTGGCTCAGCAGGTCCAGCAGTTGACCGAGGGCCGCGCCGTGCAGGGACAGCACCGCGCGGACGAGCTCCTCGACCTTCAGAGTGATCTCGGGCTCGGCCCGTCGCTGGACCTCGTCGAGCAGGACGTCGATCCGTTCGCTCAGCGCCTGGACGTCGTGCCGGTCCATGTCAGCTCCCGGCTCAGTACGGTTTGACGGCGATCGAGGGCGAGTGCAGGTGGGTCTTCTCGTGTCCGTTGCCGACGAACATGTGCACGCCGCACGGCAGGCACGGGTCGAAGCTGCGGACCGCCCGCATGATGTCGATGCCCTTGAACCGGTCCGGTGGGTTCTCCTCGAAGATCGGCGTGTTCTGGACCGCGTCCTCGTACGGTCCCGGCGTGCCGTAGCTGTCCCGGACGCTGCCGTTCCACGGTGTCGGCGGGTACGGGTGGTAGTTCGCGATCTTGCCGTCGCGGATCACCATGTGGTGCGACAGCACGCCGCGGACCGCCTCGGTGAAGCCGCACGAGATCGCCTCGTCCGGCACCTTGAACGGGGTCCACGTCTCGGTCTGGCCGGCCCTGACCTCGGCCATCGCCTTCTCGCAGAAGTGCAGGGCGAGTGCGGCCGCGTAGGCCTGGAAGTAGGTCCGGGCCCGGTTCCGCTCGATCGCGTTGCTCCAGCGCGGGATCTTCCACTCGTACTCGGTGGCCGGCTTGAGCGCGGTCCTGGGCAGCTGGATCTTGACGCTGTGCCCGGTGGCCTGCACGTTGCCCGTGTTCACCAGGCCGGACAGGGCCGTCGACCAGAGCCGCGCGATCGGTCCGCCGCCGGTGTCCAGCGCGAGGTGGTCCTTGCCGTCGAACCAGCGCGGCGACATGGTCCAGCTGTAGGCTCCTGCGAAGTCGCGCTTCTGCGGCTTCGGCAGCGTGTGCTGGTTCCACGGGTGCCGGACGTCGATCGGGTTGCCGAGCGGGTCGATGTCGACGAACTTCTCGTGACCGCCGCCGGTCCAGTCGTCGTAGTACGAGCTGCCGAGCAGGATCCGCAGGCCGAGGTTGATGTCGACCAGGCTGTTCGTGACCAGCTTGCCGTCCACCACCACGCCCGGGGTGACGAACATCCGCCGGCCCCAGTCGGCCATCGTCTGGTACCGGAAGTCGCAGATCGCCGGGTCGTTCAGGCTGCCCCAGCAGCCGAGCAGGATCCGCCGCTCGCCGACGTGCTCGTACCCGGGCAGTGCCTCGTAGAAGAAGTCGAACAGGTCGTCGTGCAGCGGGACGACCTTCTTCATGAACTCGATGTAGCGCATCAGCCGGGTCAGGTAGTCGGTGAAGAGCTGGATGGTGGCGACCGTGCCGACTCCGCCGGGGTAGAGCGTCGACGGGTGGACGTGCCGGCCCTCCATCAGGCAGAACATCTCCCGGGTGTAGCGGCTGACGTGCAGTGCCTCCCGGTAGAAGTCGCCCTCCAGCGGGTTCAGCGAGCGCATGATGTCGCCGATGGTCCGGTAGCCGTGGTCACCGGCGTGCGGTGCCTCGGTCCGGTTCGCCAGTTCGAGCACGCCCGGGTTGGTCTCCTTGACCATCCGCTCGCAGTAGTCCACCCCGACCAGGTTCTCCTGGAAGATGTTGTGGTCGAACATGTACTCCGCGGCCTCGCCCAGGTTGATGATCCACTCGCCCAGGTGCGGCGGCGCGACGCCGTACGCCATGTTCTGCGCGTACACCGAACAGGTCGCGTGGTTGTCACCGCAGATCCCGCAGATCCGGCTGGTGATGAAGTGCGCGTCGCGCGGGTCCTTGCCCTTCATGAAGATGCTGTAGCCGCGGAAGATCGACGAGGTGCTGTGGCACTCCTGCACGGTCTTCTGCTTGAAGTCGACCTTCGCGTAGATGCCCAGGCTGCCGACGATCCGGGTGATCGGGTCCCACGCCATCTCGACGACGTCGGAGCTCTTCGACTCGCTCGTGGCCGGGCCGGCCTTGGAATCGGTGGTGGTCATGGCCTACCTCACCTTCTCGTAGCCGGTGGTGAGTTCGGAGCCCTTGCGCCGCCACTTGGGTTCCTTGTTGGCCGTGTTCTGGGTGATCTTGCGCAACCGCCGGATCACGGTGCCGTAGACCATGCTCGCGGTGGTGGAGACCTTGCTGCCCGGCGGTTCGTCCATGAACGGCATGAACTTGTCCGGGAATCCGGGCATCGTGCAGGCGATACAGATCCCGCCCACGTTCGGGCAGCCGCCGACGCCGTTGATCCAGCCGCGTTTGGGCACGTTGCAGTTGACCACCGGGCCCCAGCAGCCCAGTTTCACCAGGCACTTGGGCGACCCGTACTCCTTGGCGAAGTCGCCCTGCTCGTAGTACCCGGCCCGGTCGCAGCCCTCGTGCACGGTCCGGCCGAACAGCCATTGCGGTCGCAGTTCGGCGTCGAGCGGGATCATCGGGGCCTGGCCGGCCACCTGGTACAGCAGGTACACGAGCGTCTCGGACAGGTTGTCCGGGTGGATCGGGCAGCCCGGTACGCAGACGATCGGCAGTCCGGCCTTGGACTTCCAGCTCCAGCCCAGGTAGTCCGGGACGCCCATCGCGCCGGTCGGGTTGCCGGCCATCGCGTGGATCCCGCCGTACGTCGCACAGGTGCCGACGGCAACGACCGCGGTCGCCTTGGGCGCCAGCCGGTCCAGCCACTCCGAGGTCTTCATCGGCTGACCGGTGGCCGGGTTGTTGCCGAACGCGGCCCAGTAGCCTTCCTTCTTGATCGCCTCGTTCGGGATCGAGCCCTCGACCACCAGCACGAACGGCTCGAGCTCGCCGCGGTCGGCCTTGTGCCACCACTCGATGAAGTTGTCGGCACCGGTCTCCGGGCCGCACTCGAAGTCGATCAGCGGCCAGTGCACCGCGATCTTCGGCAGCCCGGGCAGTGCGCCCAGGACGATCTCCTCGATACTCGGCTGGGTGGCCGCGGTGAGGGCGACCGAATCACCGTCGCAGCTCAGTCCGCCGTTCATCCAGAGGATGTGCACCACACCCTCGTCGGTCTCCTGCTGCGCCTGGTCCGGTTCCAGTGTCGCGGACACGACCCCCGCCTCCCTCGGACAGAGCGACCCGTTCTTTCGACCGTACGTCGGCCCACATGTCTCTCGACAGACACATGTGTCGGGTATTTATGGCGGTGTCCGGAATTCCCGGACTCCCGGATTTCCAGACAAGTTAGGAATGCCTAACCCGTGGCATTCCGTCGCTAATCTTGGCGAATGGATGATCCGGGCCGCGAGGTGTTCGTCTCACCCGTGGTCGTCGTCTCGCAGGAGTTCCCGGCCCGCCCCGGGTCGCTGCCGGACGCCGAGCAGTTCGTCCGCGAGGCACTCGAGCCGGTCACCCTGGAACCGGAGGAGAACCAGGCTCTCTACACCGCGATCACCACCGCGCTGCTGGCGGCCGCAGGCCCGCAGGACGGCATGTTCGACGTGACCGTGCGGATCTTCCCGGACGGCGTGGAGGTCGAGGTCCTGCACGGTGCCGGCGTGCGGCGGGTGCAGCCCGCGGCGGAGCCGTTCGCCGCCTGGCTCAACGGCGTGCTGCATGGCCAGGGGCTGTCGCAGGAGGCCGCCGCGCGGCGGATCGGGGTGTCGGTCCGCACCATCAGCAGGTGGCTGCACGGCGACACCGAGCCACGGCTGCGCGACCTGCGCCGGGTGCACGAGATCTTCGGTCCCTGATCTCGGTGCCGGCATCGAGCCGGGTTTAGTGTGCGGATTGTCCGCTGATCGCGGAATTCGTCATTTGTCATCGCCCGGCGGGGGGCGCATCACGAACGATCCGGAACGCGTACGCAGCCGGGTGATGGTCACCGGCGTCGTCCAGGGCGTCGGTTTCCGTCCGTTCGTCTACGCGCTCGCGCGTGAGCTCGGTCTGTCCGGCCAGGTCGGCAACACCGCCGGCGGGGTGGTCGCCGAGGTCGAGGGATCAGCCGCCGCGGTGGTTGCGTTCGCGGACCGCGTGCGCACCGACGCACCGCCGCTGGCCGTGGTGCGGTCGGTGACACCGGAGCAGGTGGCGGCGGTCGGCGGGACCGACTTCGTCATCCTGGACTCCACCGCCGGACCGGGCCGGACCCTGGTCTCGCCCGATGTCGCGACCTGCGACGAGTGCCTGGCCGAGTTCGCCGACCCGTCCGACCGGCGCTACCGGCATCCGTTCATCAGCTGCACCAACTGCGGGCCGCGGTTCACCATCATCGCCGGCCTGCCGTACGACCGGCCGGCCACGACGATGGCCCTCTTCCCACTCTGTCCGGACTGCGCCCGCGAGTACGCCGATCCGGCCGACCGCAGGTTCCACGCCCAGCCGATCGCCTGCCACACCTGCGGCCCTCGGCTGAACCTGGTCCAGCCCGGGCACGAGACGGAGTACGACGAGGACGCGCTGGCGACCGCGCACCGGCTGCTCGTCGACGGCGCGATCCTCGCGGTCAAAGGGATCGGCGGTTTCCATCTCGTCTGCGACGCGGCGGACGAGACGGTCGTGACCACGTTGCGCAAACGCAAGGACCGCGGCGACAAACCGTTCGCCGTGATGGCCGCGGACCTGGACACGGCCCGGCGGATCGCCGCGGTCGACGCCGCCGAGGAGGAGTTGCTGACCGGGATCCGACACCCGATCGTGCTGCTCCGCCGCCGAGCCGGTGCGGCGGTCGCCGAAGCCGTTGCCCCCGGCAACCCTGACCTCGGCGTCATGCTGCCGTACACACCGGTGCACCAGTTGCTGTTCGACCAGCCCGGACCGTGCGTGCTGGTGATGACGAGCGGCAACCTGTCCGGCGAGCCGATCGTGACGTCCGACCACGAGGCCCAGGTCCGGCTGGCCGTTCTGGCGGACGCGTGGCTCGGCAGCGACCGGCCGATCCACGTGCCCTGCGACGACTCCGTCGTACGGATCGTGGACAGGGTCGAGCTGCCGGTTCGCCGGTCCCGCGGGTACGCGCCGTTCCCGATCGATCTGCCGATGCCGGTGCGGCCCGCGCTCGCGGTCGGCGGGGATCTGAAGAACACGTTCTGCCTCGGCGACGGGCAGTACGCGTGGTTGTCGGCGCATGTCGGAGACATGGACGACCTCGCGACGCAGCACGCGTTCGAACGGGCCGAGCAGCATCTCGAGCGGCTCACCGGGGTCCGTCCCGAGCTGCTCGTGACGGACAAGCACCCGTCGTACCGCTCGCGTCAGTGGGCGGTGCTGAACGCGGCCGGCCGGCCGGTGGTCGGTGTGCAACACCATCACGCGCATCTCGCCTCTGTCATGGCCGAGCACCGGTACGACGGCGACCGCGTGATCGGGTTCGCCTTCGACGGCACCGGGTACGGCGACGACGGCGCGGTCTGGGGTGGCGAGGTGCTGCTGGCCGGGTACGACGGGTTCGATCGCCATGCGCACCTGAAGTACGTCCAGCTGCCCGGTGGCGACGCGGGCGTACGGAATCCCTGCCGGATGGCGCTGTCGCACCTGAAGGCCGCCGGGATCGGGTGGGATCCGCGGCTTCCGTCGTACCAGGCCTGCTTCGGTCCGGAGCGCGAGTTGCTCGCCACGCAGCTCGATCGGGACATCGCGTGTGCGCCGACCTCCAGCATGGGCCGGCTGTTCGACGCGGTGTCGTCGCTCGCCGGGGTGTGTCACCGAGCCGGGTACGAGGCGCAGGCCGCGATCGAGCTGGAAGGGCTGGCCTCGGTCGAGGCAGGGCTCGGAGCGTACGAGTTCGCGCTCGAGGGGGAGGAGATCGATCCGGCGCCGGTGCTGGCCGGCGTCGTCCGGGATGTTGTCAGCGGGGTGTCGCCGGAGGTGGTGAGTGCCCGGTTCCATCAGGGGCTGG
This sequence comes from uncultured Actinomycetota bacterium, assembly GCA_963748245.1. Classification (GTDB taxonomy): domain Bacteria; phylum Actinomycetota; class Actinomycetes; order Propionibacteriales; family Kribbellaceae; genus Kribbella. Next base: position 574,581 of record CAVVIA010000005.1, read on the forward strand.
CCGGGCTGATGGTGTCGGTGGCCGAGCGGGTCCGCGCTGCCGAAGGTCTGTCCACCGTCGCCCTGTCCGGCGGTGTGTTCGTCAACCGAGTGTTGCTATCGGCAACTACCAGGGCGTTGTCCGGGGCCGGTTTCACCGTGCTGCGGCATCGCCGGGTGCCGCCGACGGACGCCGGGCTCGCCTTGGGCCAGCTGGCCGTCGCGGCACGTCGCGGGGAGGAGTGAACAGCATGTGTCTAGCCGTACCGGGAAAGGTCGTCGAGATCCGGGAGGAGGACGGAACCCGGATGGGCCGGGTGGACTTCGGCGGCGTCCTCAAGGACGTCTGCCTGGAGTACCTGCCCGATCTGGAGGTCGGTGAGTACACGATCGTGCACGTCGGCTTCGCGCTGCAGCGGCTGGACGAGGAGTCCGCGATGCAGTCACTCGCGCTGTACCGCAAGCTGGGCGCGCTCGAGGAGGAGTTCGGCGATCAGTGGGGCCTGGCCGCCCAGCAGGCCGGCGAACGCCGCCCGCCCGGCACCGAGTGGAACCAGGAGACGGTCGGATGAAGTACCTCGACGAGTTCAGCGATCCGGTCCTGGCCAGGAAGCTGGTCGACCAGATCCACGCGACGGTGACGCAGCCGTGGGCGATGATGGAGGTCTGCGGCGGCCAGACGCACACGATCGTGCGGCACGGGATCGACCAGTTGCTGCCCGACGGCGTCGAGATGATCCACGGCCCGGGCTGCCCGGTCTGTGTGACGCCGTTGGAGGTGATCGACAAGGCGCTCGAGATCGCCTCCCAGCCGGGCGTGATCTTCTGCTCGTTCGGCGACATGCTGCGGGTGCCCGGCAGCGGCCGGGACCTGTTCAAGGTCAAGAGCGAGGGCGGTGACGTGCGCGTCGTCTACTCGCCGCTGGACGCGCTCCGGCTGGCGAGTCAGAACCCGGACAAGCAGGTCGTCTTCTTCGGGATCGGCTTCGAGACGACCGCGCCGCCGAACGCGATGACCGTCTACCAGGCGAAGAAGCTCGGCATCCCGAACTTCAGCCTGCTGGTCTCGCACGTCCGGGTGCCACCGGCGATCGAGGCGATCATGCAGTCGCCGTCCTGCCGGGTGCAGGGCTTCCTCGCCGCCGGCCACGTCTGCAGCGTGATGGGTACGGCGGAATACCCGGAGCTGGCCGACAAGTACGGCGTACCGATCGTGGTCACCGGGTTCGAACCGCTGGACATCCTGGCCGGGATCCTGCGGACGGTCAGCCAGCTGGAGCAGGGCGAGCACGTGGTCGAGAACGCCTATCGCCGCGCGGTCCGGGACGAGGGCAACCCGGCCGCCAAGGCGATGCTGGCCGACGTGTTCGAGACCACCGATCGGGCCTGGCGGGGGATCGGCATGATCCCGCAGAGCGGCTGGCGGCTGTCCGAGCGGTACCGCGAGTACGACGCCGAGTACCGCTTCCAGGTGCGCCACATCGACACCCAGGAGTCGACCGTCTGCCGCAGCGGCGAGGTGCTGCAGGGGCTGATCAAGCCGCACGAGTGTTCCGCGTTCGGGACGCTCTGCACGCCACGCAACCCACTCGGCGCCACGATGGTGTCGAGCGAGGGCGCCTGTGCGGCGTACTACCTCTACCGCCGACTGCAGACTCCGGCGCCCGCCGAGGCGGTGGCGACCAGTGGCTGAACAAGTGATGTTGCCGGACCCGGCGATGCCGGATCCACCGGACTTCGACGGCTGGACGTGTCCGCTGCCGTTGCGCGACCACCGTACGGTCGTGATGGGCCACGGGGGTGGCGGACAGATGTCGGGCGAGCTGATCGAGCACCTTTTCGTGCCGGCGTTCGCCAATCCGGTGCTCGGGGGCCTGACCGACTCGGCGGTGTTCACGCTCGGGGACGCCCGGCTGGCGTTCTCGACCGACTCTTTCGTGGTCCAGCCGCTGTTCTTCCCGGGTGGGAGCATCGGGCACCTGGCCGTGAACGGCACGGTCAACGACCTCGCGATGAGCGGTGCCCAGGCGGCGTACCTTTCCTGCGGGTTCATCCTCGAGGAAGGTGTCGAGCTGTCCGTCGTCGGCCGGATCGCGGCGGACCTCGGTGCGGCCGCCGAGTTGGCCGGGGTGACGATCGCGACCGGTGACACGAAGGTCGTCGACGCTGGCCACGGTGACGGGGTGTACATCAACACCGCGGGCGTCGGACTGGTCCCGGACGGTGTCGACATCCGGCCGCAGCGGGCGGCGCCGGGTGACGTCGTCCTGGTCAGCGGTCTGATCGGCGTCCACGGCATCGCGATCATGAGTGTGCGCGAAGGGATCTCGTTCGGCACCGAGGTGGTCAGTGACTGCGCGCCGCTGAACGGTCTGGTCGCGGCGATGCTCGACGTCACCGCTCGACCTGCACGTCCTGCGCGACCCGACCCGCGGTGGCGTGGCGACCTCGCTGAACGAGATCGCCAAGGCGGCCGGCGTCGGCATCGAACTGACCGAGAGCGCGCTGCCGGTGCCGGAGCCGGTCGCCAACGCCTGCTCGTTCCTCGGCCTCGATCCGTTGTACGTCGCGAACGAGGGCAAGCTGCTCGCGATCGTGGCCCGCGAGGACGCGGACGCCGTCCTCGCGGGGATGCGGGCCCATCCGCTGGGCGCGGACGCGGCCGTCATCGGCGAGTGTGTGCCGGCGCATCCCGGCATGGTGGTCACGAAGACCGCGTTCGGTGCGACCCGGGTGGTGGACACCCCGATCGGAGAACAGCTGCCGAGAATCTGTTAGCGGGACTGCTCAGCGGGACGCGAGCCAGTCGTGCCAGCTGTCCAGGCCGTCGCCGCGGGTGGCGGAGACGGACAGCATCTCCACGTCCGGCTTCACCCGGTGGATCAGTTCCAGGCACAGGTCGACGTCGAAGTCGACGTACGGCAGCAGGTCGATCTTGTTCAGCAGGACGAGGTCGGCGGTGCGGAACATGTACGGGTACTTGGCCGGTTTGTCGGCGCCCTCGGTGACCGAGATGATCACCACCCGGGCCGCCTCGCCGAGGTCGAACAGGGCCGGGCAGACCAGGTTGCCGACGTTCTCGACGAAGACCAGCGAGCCGTCCGGCGGGGCGAGCTCGGTCAGGCCGCGGTCCAGCATCTCGGCGTCCAGGTGACAGCCGGCGCCGGTGTTGATCTGGACCACCTTGCTGCCGGTCGCGCGGATCCGCTGGGCGTCGAGCCAGGTCTCCTGATCGCCTTCGATCACCAGCGTCTCGCGGTGTCCGGCCAGGTCCCGGACGGTGCGTTCCAGCAGCGTCGTCTTGCCCGAGCCGGGTGAGCTCATCAGGTTGATCGCGGTCACGCCGTGCTCGGTCAGCCGGTGCCGGTTCGCGGCGGCCAGCAGGTCGTTCTTGGCCAGGATGTCCTGCTCGAGCAGCACTGTTCGAGTGCCGGTCTCGTGGCCGTGCCCGTGATCATGACCGTGGCCGTGCTCGTGCGTGCGTGGCTCGTGGTCGTGCGCGGTGTCGGGTCCGTCGACCAGCGTCACCCGGGTGCTGCCGTCCTCACCCGAACAACCGCAGGTGCTGCACATGTCATCGCACCTCCACCGAGACGATCCTCAGTTCGCGGCCGGACAGGATGTCGAGGTCCGCGCTCCCGCAGGCGCACAACATGATCGGATCGTCGAGTGTGAACTCCCGCCGGCACTCCCGACAGTACGCCCGGCCGGACGGCTCGTCGATGTCCAGCCGGGCGCCCTCCAGCCCGGTGCCGCCGGCCACGATCTCGAAACAGAACCGGATCGAGTCGACGACCACGCCGGACAGTTTGCCGATCTCCAGCCGGACGGCCGCCACCGGTCCGTCGCCGATCTTCTCGGTGATGGCATCGACCACGCTCTCCGTGATGGCGAGCTCGTGCACACCTGTGACGGTAGGCCGGGCAGCCGCGACGCGACAAGAGGGACAACTTTTCCGGCCCGGGCCGTATCAAGCTCTACGACAAGGCCCTCCTGAAAGGTTCTTCCGATATGAGCTTGAAACGCGCTGCCGCGGTGGCCGCGTCCGCCGTGCTGCTGGGAGCGCTGGCAACAGTCCCCGGAGGTACGGCGGTCGCGTCGACGACCGCGGCCTGCCAGGTCAACCCCGGCTCCATCACGAGCGGCGGCGACCTCGCCCACACCGGCATCACGGCCTCGACACCGCCGACCGCCGAGCACCGGACCGGCCGGCACATGTTCACCCCGGGTCTCGCCCGGATGAGCTCGACCTGGACGTACACCGTGCTCAACCCGGTCGGCTACTACGACTCCGGCTACGTCGTGCTGGGCTCGTCGCTGTACTTCGCGCAGTACGGCGACGGCACGGACGGCAAGCCGATCAACTCGGTGCGGCGCATCGGCGGCGGCTGGGACAAGTTCACCGTGGTCGAGGAGTCGTTCTACTGGGGCGCTACCAACCGGTCCGCCAAGTACGGCCTGCGGAACGACGGTGTGCTGTTCCGGTGGACCGACGGCTTCGCGAAGGTCAGCTCGTACCCGGGCTTCAGCTCGGTGAAGACGATGGCGCTGATCAGTGAGACCGCGACGTACGACACCTTCCTCGCCATCACCCGCGGCGGTGCGCTGTACACGATCCGCATCCCGGTCGGCACCCCGATGAAGCCGGTCGTCAAGCAGGTCCGGGCCTCCACGTGGGGCAGCTTCGAGCACCTCGTCGCCGAGAAGTGCGGCGCGCAGAGCACGCTGCTGACCGCGATCGACAAGGACACCGGCTCGGCCTACCTGTACGCCGTCGGCCACGCGAACGGAACGTCGACCGTGATCAACGGCCTGGGCAAGGTCCCCGGCACGTACACGGACCCCGTCTACTACCTCAACACCGCCGAAGGCAACGCGCCGCTGTTCGGCGAGTGACAACTTTTCGGCACGGCAGGATCGGGAGTGGAGACAGCCTCTGGTGGGCCGAGACAGGAAATACCATGTCCCGGCCCACCAGTTCCTGTTTCAGCCAGGCCGGGCGCCATGACCGGCGAAGGCGAAGACCTCTTCGGCGAGTGATGCAGCGAGCCCCGGCGACCGTGATGGTCGCCGGGGCTCGTCGAGGTCGGGGTCAGAAGTCTCCGCCGAAGTCGCCGCCGCCGAAGTCCCAGCCGCCGGAGTCGCCGCCGCCGAAGTCGCCGCCTCCGCCGTCACCTCCGCCGTCGCCGCCACCACCGTCGCCGCCGCCATCGCCACCACCGTCGTAGCCGGCCGCGTAGTCGCCGTACCCGCCGCCGGCGAACATCCCGCCGAGCATGGTGCCGAGGAACATACCGGTCATCACACCGCCGAGGGCGCCGAACATGCCCTGCGCGTACGGCGAGTAGGCCGGGCCGGCCTCCCAGTACGGAACCCGCTGCGGGCCGACCATGACCTTGCGAACGTCCGGCTCGGCGCCGGCGCGGACCCGCTCGGCGTCGGCCGCACAGGCCGGCACCTCACGCGGCGCGCCGCCAGGCGGCGCCCAGGACACGTCCTCGACGGACGGGCCGTGCTGCGGGTTGAAGAAGCAGGACGGGCGGCGCTGCGGCAGCGGCTCGCCGTTCACCCGGGCGCGCACACACGCCGCCGCGTAGCGACCGTCCTCGAGGATCTCGATCACGTGCTTGATCTCTTCGGCCTGGGTGACCTTGCCGACCGCTTCCTTGGCCGACTCGTAGGAGTCCAGGGCGCGCTGGTAGTCCTGCCGGGCCCCGTCGCCGAGGTCCTTGCCGACCATGTCCAGGTCCAGGTCCTGCAGTTCCTCACCGAACCTGGTGATGTCCTCGTCGGCGGTGCGCCGCACCGACTCGAGTTCAGCGGCGGTGATCTCGTGCTGCTTGCGGCTCTGCAGCTGGGTCCGCCGGTACGACCGGTATGCCAGAACGGCGATCACCACGAGTGCGATGATCAGGATGAGTTCCATGACGGGCCTCTTCTGCCTCTAGGGCTGGTTCGCGGGGCTTTACCCAGAGCCTACCGAAGACCTCAACACCCGGACGCCACGCAGGGTGACCGTAATCCGCGGAAAGCGATCACAGAGCGCGCATAATCGATTACCGCCGCCCAGCGACCGTCGTACCTCCGCCGGAAGGCAGTGCCATGAGCAAGACCTCCCGACTCGTGACGCTCGCGGTGACGGGTCTCGCCCTCGCCGCCCCGCAGGTCCTGCCGGGTCGCCAGTCGGTCCCTCCCACCACACCGCCACAGCCGGCGCCGGTCGAGGCGTCGTACCAGGAACTGGCGCTCGGCGGCCCGTCGGTCGCGGCAGAGACGCAACCGTTCACGATGGTCGGCATCACCTGGCCGAGCGGTGTGGAACGGGTGCAGGCCAAAGTCAGGGTCCAGCGCGCCGGGCAGTGGACCGAGTGGGAGCCGCTGCGGATCGAGGACGAGCACGGGCCCGATCCGTCGACGCCGGCACGAGCCGGGACCGAGCCGCTGTGGGTCGGTGACGCCACCGGTGTGCAGGCCCGCGCGGTGACTCTCGACGGTACGACGGTCAGCGACGCGAAGGTCGTCCTGATCCAGCCCGGTGTGCTCGACTCTGACGCCTTGGCCGACGAGCGGACTGTGCAGAGTGTCGAGCCCGAGGCGACTAGAGCGCCGTACCCGATGCCGGCGATGGTGAGCCGTAAGGCGTGGGGTGCCGACGAACGGCTGCGCAGCCACAACGGCAAGGCTTGTGCACGACCGAAGTACACCACCACTGTGCAGGCAGCGTTCGTCCATCACACCGCCGACCGCAACGACTACACCCGGACGCAGGTCCCGGCGATGGTGCGCGCGATGTACACGTACCACGTGAAGAGCCGCGGCTGGTGCGACCTCGGCTACAACTTCCTGGTCGACCGCTTCGGCCGTGCCTTCGAGGGGCGGTACGGCGGTGCGCAGCTGCCCGTCCTGGGCGCGCACACCGGTGAGTTCAACGCGAACTCGTTCGGTGTCGCGCTGATCGGCAACTTCGAGAAGACGGCGCCGACGCCGGCGATCCTGGAGAAGACGGCCCGCGTGATCGCGTGGAAGATGGACGCGAACTACCGGTCGCCGTTGGCCACGGTCGTGCTCGACGGCAGCCGGCTGCACACCGTCTCCGGGCACCGCGATACCAAGGCGACGGCGTGCCCGGGCAACCAGTTGTACAAGAAGCTCGGCTGGCTGAAGCAGCGGATCAACGTGCTGATCGGCGGCAGCGTCTCCACCCCGATCTACCGGTTCGCCAAGCGCATCGGCTTCCGGAGCGTGGGCCAGCCGTTCTGGGGTGAGCACCGGACGAAGACCGGCTGGGCGACGTACTTCGCCACCCGGGACGTGTTCCACTCCGTTGCCACGGGCACCCATTCGACCGTCGGGGTGTTCCGGGCGCGGTACCGCCGGCTCGGGCCTGACACCGTCCTCGGCCTGCCCACCGGTGAGTACCGGAACGGCTCAGGCGGGGTGAAGGTGCAGCCGTTCCGCAACGGCGCACTCTACTGGTCGAAGTCGATCGGCACCCGTCCGGTGGCCGGCCTGATCTATCGCAAGTACGCCGCTCTGGGCGCGGAACGATCGCGGCTCGGTCTGCCGATCACGGACATGTACAAGGTGAAGGGCGGCCTGCGGCAGAAGTACCAGCAGGGCTGGCTCACCTACAACGAACACCGCGGCAAGGTCTACGTCCAGTACCGGAGCGCGCCATGAGGAAGCGTGCGATCGCGGCCGTCGTCCTGACCTCCACGTTGATCAGCGCGACCGCCGAGGCCCGTCAGATCGAGCCGACCGCCGCAGCGGACATCACCATCAGCGGTCGCGGCTTCGGCCACGGCCGGGGGATGTCGCAGTACGGCGCTCAAGGTGCGGCGATCGCCGGCCAGTCGGTGCAGCAGATCCTCGACTTCTACTACCCCGGTACGGCGATCGGCAAGGCGACCGGGAGCATCCGGGTCCGGATCACCGCGGACACGACCGACGGCATCCGGGTCGGCACGGTCAACCACCTGAAGGTCCGCGACCTGAAGACCGGCAAGGTCTACACGTTGCCCAAGGCATCGACTCGCAACCAGTGGTCGATCGACCCGTACGGCGACCACGGCACCAAGGTGAGCTCGTACGACGCCAAGACGCGGAAATGGACGCTGTGGAAGACGTTCACCGGGATGACGCAGTTCGAGGGCGCATCGGTGACCGGCCTGATCCTGCCCAGCGGAGCGGTACGACGCTATCGCGGTGCACTCCGGGCCGCTGACGTGTCCGGTGCTCACCTGGACACCGTGAACGTCGTGTCGTTGGAGCACTATCTGCGCGGCGTCGTACCGCGGGAAGCCATCTCCAGTTGGCGTCCGGCGGCACTGCAGGCCCAGGCCGTTGCCGCACGCACCTATTCCGTCTTCCACCGGAATCGAGGGACGCGGCGGGCGTACGACCTGTGCGACACCATCTCCTGTCAGGTCTACGGCGGCTACGACTCGGAGAAGGCATCGACCAACACCGCGATCGCCGCCACCGCGGGCCAGTTGCGGCTGTACAAGGGCAAGCCGATCATCGCCGAGTTCTCCTCGTCGAACGGCGGGGCGACGGCGACCGGCGCGGTGCCGTATCAGCTGATGAAGGTCGACAGCTGGGACGCGTACCCGGGGAACGGGAATCCGAACGTGACCTGGACCGTGACGCGAACGGCGGCCGAGGTGCAGTCCGCGTTCGATGTCGGGTCGATCCGCAGCCTGCGGGTGCTCAAGCGGAGCGGTGTCGGGCCGGGCGGCGGCCGGACGCTCACGGTCGAGGCGGTCGGGTCCAAGGGGCGGCGGGTTTTGACCGGCGATCAGCTCCGCGGGCGGCTGCATCTGCGGTCGTCCTGGTTCGCTTTCGTGCCCAGTCCGCTTGATATACCAACTGAATCTGATCAAACCGCCGGTCGCTGAGGCATTGACGAGATTCCCCCGTGCCGGTTAGAACGTGACATCGATGTCAACCGCCACCGCCCAGGAGGAGCAAGGTCGATGCGCAAGAAATTTGGTATATCAACCAGGATCGCCGCCGGTGTGCTGGCGGTCGCCGTACTCGGGTCTCTGCACCTGACCGCGGCTGACGCCGTGACCAGCCCGGCGGCTCGTGCCAAAGCGTCGTACGACGCGCTGAACAAGTACTTCGACGCCGGGCAGGACCTCCTGCTCGAGGAGTACCCGAACACGCACCCGAACCCGTACGCCTACGTCTGGCCGTACTCGCAGGCGGCGATCGCGGCCGAGAACCTGGCCGGTATCCCGGGCGCCGGACTGACGGCGTCGAAGGAGGCCGACCGGCGGATCGCGGCGTACGAGCCGTACTGGAACGCGGAGACGACGCCGAAGGGCTACGACTCGTACGTGCGGCCCCCGCTCGGTCAGGGTGGTGACAAGTTCTACGACGACAACGAGTGGATCGGGTTGCACCTGATCCAGCACTACAAGCGGACCGGCGACCGCGCTGCTCTGGCCCGCGCGAAGGAGATCTTCGACCTGGTGGTGTTCGGCTGGGACACGGATCCGTCCCACCCGTGCGCGGGCGGCGTCTACTGGACCCAGGCGCCGTGGAGCCAGGACCGCAACACAGTGTCGAACGGGCCTGGTGCCGAGCTCGGCGCGCATCTGTACCTGCTCACCAAGAACCGGTCGTACCTGACCTGGGCGCAGCGGATGTACGAGTGGACCCAGGACTGCATGCTCGCGCCGAACGGGCTGTACTGGGACCACATCGACCTGGCCGGCACCGTCGAGAAGACGCAGTGGAGCTACAACCAGGGTGTGATGCTGGGTGCCGGAGTCCTGTTGTACAAGGCAACGGGTGACCGGCAGTACCTGAACGACGCCAAGTCGGTCGCGAACGCGTCACTCGCCTTCTACGGCGAGGACGACCGGCTGTGGAAGCAGCCGACCCGGTTCAACTCCATCTGGTTCAAGAACCTCCTGATCCTCGACTCGGTCGCTCCGGACCACCGCTACAAGCAGACCATGCAGGCGTACGCCGACCGCGCCTGGACCGAAGCCCGAGACCCCGCCACCGGCCTCTACCACTTCGTAGACGGCCCGGTCCAACTCCTGGAACAGGCCGGCATAGCCCAAATCGAAGCCCTCCTGGCCTGGCCCCGCTCGAAGTACGGCCTCCTGGCCTGACCAAGCCAAGCAGCACGCCCGGCCGCTCCGCATGGAGTGGCCGGGCGTGCTGTGTTTGTCAGGCTGCTGCGGTAGCCGTCTCGATGTTGACCGGCGTGACCGGAGCCCCATCGGTCGGCCCGCCCTCAGGCACGACCCCGGCCTCCGCGACCTTGTCGATCAGCTTCAGGCTCGCCGCATCGATCGTCCCGAACGCCGTGTAATCAGGCCCGAGCCCCGACGCATCGCCGTACACGATGAAGAACTGACTCCCGTTCGTGTTCGGCCCGGAGTTCGCCATCGCCAGGATGCCGCGGCCGTACTTCAGCGTCGGATACACCTCATCCGCGAAGCTGTACCCCGGCCCGCCGCTCCCACTGCCCGTCGGGTCGCCGCACTGCAGCACCTGCAGGCCCTCGCCGACCGTCAGCCGGTGGCACTTCGTGTTGTCGTAGTACTTCTGGCCGACCAGGCTGAGGAAGTTCTTCACCGTGCACGGTGCGAGCGAACTGTCCAGGGTGAGCTGCAGGTCGCCGACCGACGTGTTCAGGCTGACCTTCGACGTACCGGACGCCTTGATCTTCCCGTCGGCCGGCGGGTTCACTTTCTTGCTCGCCGCCTCGGCACCCTTCTTGTACGTACACGTCACCTCGGCCGGCAACGCGGTCGCCCGCTTCGGCGCCGCCGCGAGCGCGGTCGGAATGCTCTTCGGCTTGCCGTCCGGCCCGGCCGACGACGGCAGGTCGGACGGCGACGCCGCCGGCGAGTCGTCACCGTTGTTCCCGACCACCACGAAGACCCCCACCACGACCACAACCACCGCGGCGATCGCCGTGATCGTGATCGACACGTTCCGCCGCTGCCGCCGCCGCTCAGCGACCCGCTCGGCCTGCCGTTTAGCCTTCCGCGCCGCCAGCTGCTGCTGATGGGTCTTCTTGGACATGCAGAACCCTCCTCACCGAAATGCCTGCAGGGAACCTACATCCAAAACCTGAGAACTGCCTGTTAATCCCACCCGCCCCCTCGGAAAGGACACCGCCTCCGGAGGCGACAGCTCTGTTTGCCCGCTTTCGGCGGGGTGCGCGGGACGTGAACGCGTGCCAACCTGATGCGCGAGCGGACCGTCAGTCGGCGGCAGGAGTCGTCCGCGGGGGCCTGATTCAGCTCAGGCAACCGCCGCAGAGTGGCTGGGCCGTTCACATGTCGTCGTCAGGGGCCGGGGGTGAGGGTGCAGGCTAGGCGGGTGTGGCGTTCGGCGCTGGCGGGGTTGAGGCCGACTATTCGGACGGTTTTGCCGTAGCGGGCGTACTTGGTGGTGATCGCGTCGAGGGTGGCGACGGTCGAGGCGTCCCAGATGTGGGACTCGGTCAGGTCGATGACGACGTTGGCGGGGTCGCCGCGGTAGTCGAACTGGTAGACGAGGTCGTTGCTGGAGGCAAAGAACAGTTCGCCGGTAACGGCGTACACCTTGGTGTTCTCGTCCGGATGTGCGACGTCCTTGACGGTGGTGAAGTGGGCGACGCGGCGGGCGAACAGGATCATCGCGACGACGACGCCGACGATCACCCCGATGGCGAGGTTGTGGGTGATGACGACGACCACAACGGTGGCCAGCATGACGATGGTCTCGCTGCGCGGCATCCGGCGCAGGGTCTTGGGGCGGATGCTGTGCCAGTCGAAGGTGCCGACCGAGACCATCACCATCACCGCGACCAGTGCGGCCATCGGGATGTCGCCGACCAGGTCGCCGAGACCGACGACGAGGATCAGCAGGAACGTGCCGGCCAGGAAGGTCGAGATCCGGGTACGGGCGCCGGACGCCTTCACGTTGATCATCGTCTGGCCGATCATGGCGCAGCCACCCATGCCGCCGAAGCAGCCGGTGACGATGTTGCTGACGCCCTGGCCCCAGGCCTCGCGGGTCTTGTGTGAGTGGGTGTCGGTGACGTCGTCGACGAGTTTCGCCGTCATCAGCGACTCCAGCAGTCCGACGAGCGCCATGGCCAGGGCGTACGGCGCGATGATGCGCAGCGTGTCCAGGTTCCACGGGACGTCGGGCCAGAACAGTGACGGCAGGCTGTCAGGCAACTTGCCCTCGTCGCCGACCGTCGGCACTGTCACCGACGTCAGTGCCACGAACACGGTGACCGTGAGGATTGCGACCAGCGGTGCCGGGACGGCCTTGGTGAATCGCGGCAGGAACACCATCACCACGATCCCGGCGGCGACGAGCGGATACACCAGCCAAGGGACGTGGGTGAGGTGCGGCAGTTGGGCGAGGAAGATGAGGATCGCCAGTGAGTTGACGAAACCGACCATGACCGAGCGGGGGATGAACCGCATCAGCCGGGCGACTCCGAGTACGCCGAGGACCACTTGGAGGATTCCGGCCAGGAGCACCGTGGCAATCAGGTACTCGAATCCGTGGTCGCGCATCACCGGCGCGATGACCAGCGCCACCGCGCCGGTCGCCGCGGAGATCATCGCGGGACGGCCGCCGAGAAACGCGATCGAGACGGCCATCGTGACCGAGGCGAACAGTCCGACGCGCGGGTCGACCCCGGCGATGATCGAGAAGCTGATCGCCTCGGGGATCAGCGCGAGCGCGACCACCAGGCCGGCCAGTACTTCGACGCGCAGCCGCCGTGGAGAACGCAGCGCGGCGCGGACCGACGTGATGTCCGCCTCCTCGGCGGCAGGGGATCGGGCAGGTTCGGGCGCGGCTGACTCGGACGTCAGCGAACTCATGCGGTCTCCAGACAAGCGATGCAGGCGACACGCCTCGGTGCGGGCAAGCTCGGCGCGTCATTGCGCCGGCGGCAGCACGAAGGGCCGCGTCATCAAGAGGGGCGAGGGTGGCGAGGAGCACCAGAGCGCCTCACCGGGCGGCAACTCTACCCGAACGTGAGAGTAGAGTTTGACTCCGGTCCGCTATCCTGCCCCGATTGCGGCGCCGGCCGCGTACACCAGGTCCAGCGGATCCGGGCAGGCGGTAGGAGAAGGACGCGATGGGCGAACACATGCAGATCGGCGAGGTCGCCGAGCGGGTCAAGCTGAGCCTGCGCACCATCCGCCACTACGAGGAAGTCGGCCTCGTCCCGCCGTCGGCACGCAGCAAGGGCGGCTTCCGCCTGTACGCCGAGTCCGACGTCCAGCGGCTGCTGCTGATCCGGCGGATGAAGCCGCTCGGCTTCACCCTCGAGGAGATGGCCGACCTGCTCGGCCTGCTCGACAGCCTCGCCGCCGAGAGCACGCCGACCGACCGCGCCGCCCTGCTGGACCGGCTGACCATGTACCGCGAAGCCGCCGGCCAACGCATCGACGCCCTCCGCGAACAACTCGACGTAGCCGTCAACTTCGCCGACAAACTCCAAGAACACCTGGACCTCCACGCCTCGAAACGAACCCACACCGAGCCGTAGACCACCACCAGACCCGCGCCGCGACAGAAGCCCGTACACAGCTGGAAGTCGCTGCTCAGCAGCAAGCGAGAGGGATGATTCGACGATGAGTCTGGGCAACTCGCCGAAGGTGGTGGTCATCGACCTCGCGCCGGGTCTTTGGATCTGGCGACTCGAGCATCCCAACTGGAGCGAGGGCCACGACTGGCAGGAAGTGGTGACGAGCGTCTGTGTGGACGCGGGCACCGAGAGGTGGGTGCTCGACCCTCTGCTCCCGCCGGAGGACGCGACCCAGGTATGGGATCGCTTCGCCGACAGACCGCCCACCGCGGTCGCGGTCCTGATCGGCGATCACCTGCGCGAGACCTGGGACGATCGGACGACCTGGAGCGTCGATGCGCTGGTCCACCGCTATGGATGCCGTGCCTTCGGCCCGAACGCGTTCGATCCGGAGATGATCGAGAAATGGGGGCCGCCAACGGCCGACGCGCAGAAGATCCAGCCCGGTCGCGAGCTGCCGGGTGGCCTTGTACCGTTCCGGGATCCACGAGGGTGGCACGAGACGCCGCTCTACCTTCCCCGGCACAAGACCCTGGTCTTCGGGGACAGCATGACGGAGCGAGCCGGCTCGTTGCGGGTGTGGATGTCACCCACGCATGAGGAGCGTGCCCTGCCTGACCTGCGTGCGATGCTGGACCTTCCGTTCGAACGCGTGATCATCTCCCACGGCGAACCTGTCCACACCCGCGACGCTTTCGAGCAGGCGCTGGCGCGTCCACCGTGGCCGGCTTCGTCTCTGCACATCGCCGCCTGGAGCGGAGACCTCGAACAGGTTCGCAAGCTGGTGGAGCGAGGCGCTGACCTGACGGCGCGATCCGACACGTCCGGCGAGACTCCGCTGGACTGGGCCGTCAACGCCTCGCGCGCGGAGTGGGCCACGAAGCCCACGCACGACGACGTCATCGCCTACCTCAAGTCGAGAGGTGCCACCTAGTCTCCCGATCCATCCGCGACGGGTCCCTTCCATGCCTGCGCTCGAGGCCGACTATTGCGCTGGTGGAAGTCGTTTGACCGTTGGCGGGGTGGGTGTGAGACTCCGTTGCCATGTCTAAGGTCGCCCAAGCTGCACGATGACGAGGTGGACATCGACGCGTCGTTGGTGACGCGTCTGCTGGCCGAGCAGTTCCCGCAGTGGGCCGGTGCTCCGGTTCAGGTGGTTGCGTCGTCGGGCACGGACAACGTGACGTTTCGGGTGGGCGATGACCTGGCCGTCCGGCTGCCGCGCACCGAGCGGAACCAGGGTCAGGTGGAGAAGGACCTGACCTGGATGCCGCGTCTGTCCCCGCACCTTCCGCTCGCCGTACCCGAGCCGCTGGCTCTCGGGACGCCTGGTGAGGACTATCCCTTCAGCTGGGGGGTGTACCGGTGGCTGGAGGGCGAGACCTTCCAGCTGGATCAGCTTGCCGACCCGATGGCCGCGGCGCGGGACCTTGCCGAGTTCGTTCATTGCCTGCAGACGGTCGACACGACCGGGGCGCCCGTTCCGCCGGACGACCCGTTCAGTCGCGGTACGCCGCTGGCGCCGCGTGACGCGCTGTTCCGCGAGGCGCTGGAGGAGTTGCGCGACGAGTTCGATACCGGACTCCTGCTCGCCGCGTGGGAGGCGTCGCTGGCAGCGGACACCTGGGACGGTTCGCCCAGGTGGATCCACGGCGACCTGATGCCGGGCAACGTACTGGTGGCCGACGGCAAGCTTTCTGCGATCATCGACTTCGGTACGGCGTGGGCCGCCGACCCGGCCGGTGATCTCCTGGCCGCGTGGTACCTGTTCGAGGGTGACTCACGACGGGCCTTCCGCGACGCGATGGAAATCGACCAGGACACCTGGATCCGCGCCCGCGGCTGGGTCCTGTCCCTGAGAATGATCGCGATCCCCTACTACCGCACCCGCAATCCCGACGTGGTGCGCGACGCCCACCCCTTCATCGCCGAGATCCTCGCCGACTTCGCCGCGGACCAGTGACCCCGTAGGTCTGGAGGCTTGCTGGATGGACGATGTGGTGGTCGGCGCCGGGAACCTTGCCGGCAGAGGTGTGTACGCCGGCCGGGACTTCGCGGCCGGCGAAGTGGTCGTGACCTATCAACTTGCGCCGCTCGATGAGGTCGACTATCGGGCGCTGCCTGCTGGTGAGGATCTGTTCGTCCACAGCTATGGCGGACGCCGCTACCTCTACCCGGCACCAGCCCGTTTCGTGAATCACTCCGACGATCCTTCCTGTTTCCAGGACTTCGACCGATGCTGCGACATCGCTCTGCGGCCTATCGCCAAAGGCGAGCCGATCACCATCGACGCCACCCAGGAAACCGCGCGCGAACTCGCCACCTTCCTGGACGCGTACTACCTCGCACTTGATGATCGGTCGGCTCCGTTGCTCGGGGCGCTGGTAGACAGCAAAGCCAGCCTGTGGCTGCCTCGACA
Organism: uncultured Actinomycetota bacterium; assembly: GCA_963748245.1. Taxonomy (GTDB): domain Bacteria; phylum Actinomycetota; class Actinomycetes; order Propionibacteriales; family Kribbellaceae; genus Kribbella. Next base: position 590,545 of record CAVVIA010000005.1, read on the forward strand.
GGCCTTCCACGGTAGGGACGCGGTTGTTGCCGCACTGCTCGACAGCGAGAAGGGAACGCTGTCGTGTGTCGAGTGGCTGATCGGCATGGGCCGCTGGGAAGCCCTCTGCTCGGCCGAGATCGAAACGGCCGATGGCCGCCAGCACCTGACGATGCTGCTCAAGGTCGTCGCGGGCAACTGGCAGCTGCTCTACCAACACACCGGCGGCACTGATTAGGGGCCCAAGGCTCCATTGTTGACCACCACAATTCACGGGATTCGAAACTACGAGTGCGGATAGGATCGGCGGCATGGCGCTGCGGCTTGTGCAGGTCGTGATGAAGGCTCGGGACAACTCCGCGCTCGGACGGTTCTGGGCGGAGGCGCTCGGCTGGAAGATCACCGGCGACGACCCCGACCAGACCAACGTCGAACCCGAGGGCTCCACTTACCCCGACCCCAGCACGCTCTGCGTCGACATCCTTCGCGTCCCGGAACCCAAAACGGTGAAGAACCGCGTCCACATCGACCTCGCCACCACCTCTACGGCGCATCAGGCGGACCTGGTCGCGCGCCTCCTGGATCTCGGTGCGACGCCCGCCGACGTTGGCCAGGGCGATGTCCCGTGGACCGTCCTCGCCGACCCGGAGGGCAACGAGTTCTGCGTGCTGGAGCCTCGATCTGTCTACCGGGACACCGGGCCGATCGCCGCGGTGGTCGTCGATTGCGCGGATCCGCGAGCCATGGCCCGGTTCTGGGACGCGGGGATGGACTGGACCCTGCACGAGGTGACCGACGATCAGGCGGTACTGCGTTCCGCCAAGGGCGTCGGCCCGTATCTCGAGTTCGTCCGCACGCCCGACGTGAAGACCGTCTGGAACCGCGTCCACCTCGACCTCCGGCCGTACCCCAACGACGATCAAGCGGCCGAGGTGGCGCGGCTCCTGGCCCTCGGCGCGACGCTTGCCGACGTCGGTCAGGGCGATGATGTCCACTGGACGGTCCTCGCCGACCCGGAAGGCAACGAGTTCTGCGTCCTCACCCCACTCTGACCCGCCACCCAAACCTCAACCTGCGCCGCCGTAGGACGCCACGCGTGCGACGGCGCGGGCATGGGTGATGGCGAGCGGGGTGCGACCGGTACGCGTGGCGTCGTGGAGAACCTCGGTGACGGTGGTGCCGATCGAGTCGACCAATGGTCTGACCGCTTCCTCGTCCAGGCCATGGCGTTCGATGCCGATCGCGTGCAGGACGCCGCCTGCGCTCGCCAGGAAGTCGGGGATCCAGGTGATGCCGCGGTCGCGCAACTGGTCGGCCACGCCATCGTCGGCGAGCTGATTGTTGGCTGGCCCAACGACCAACCGGGCGGAGAGTTCGGCGGCCACGGCCGGGGTGAGGAGACCGCCGACAGCAGCCGGAACCAGCACGTCCAGGTCGGACTCGAGCAACGCCTCCGGCGACGCCCACTGAGCGCCGAGCCGGGAAGCATCCGCGCGCCGCGCCTCATCGACGTCTGCCACGATCAACTCCGCACCGCTCAAGGATTCCGCGAGTCGCAGACCGACCGAGCCCAGACCTACGACGCCGATCCGCAAGCCCTCCACAGTTCCATCACCAAAGACGTGGGCTACGCCGGCCTGGAGCGCAGCCAGTACGCCGTCAGCCGTCGCCGGCCCGGAATCACCACTGCCGCCACTCGCCACCGGACGGCAGAAGGCGAAGCCGGTGCGGTCGAAGAGGAACTGCATGTCGTCCGCCCCGGTGCCGATGTCCGGTCCGGTCAGATACCTCCCACCCAGGGACGCGAGCACGTCGGACACGTCTTCGAGCAGTGAACGCCACGGTGCCGGCTCCGCGGGCAGCACGACGACCGTCTTTCCACCACCATGGTCGAGCCCCGCGATCGACGCCTTCCACGTCATTGCCTCGGACAGCCGCACCGCGTCGTCGAGCCCGGCCTGCCAGGACGGATAACGCCGTACCCGGCACCCACCGATGGCCGGCCCGAGCGCCGTCGAATGCACCGCCATGATCACCGTCGCGCCGCTCCGGCGACCACGCCGGACAACAATCTCCTCGTGTCGAATCATGGCGGGCCAAACTAGTCACTCATCCCGCTCCTGTTGCACAGTTCCGAACATCATCCGGAAATCGGCCTAAGATCCGGACATGGACGAGATTGACCGCAGCATCGTGACCGAGCTCCAGAGAGACGCCCGGCAGACCAACCGGGAGCTGGCTCAGCGGATCGGCGTCGCGCCGTCGACCTGTTTCGAGCGGGTACGACGCCTGCACGACAGCGGCGTGATCCGCGGGTACCACGCCGAGGTGGATCCGGAAGCGCTCGGCCGGACCGTGCAGGCACTGGTGTTCGCCCAGGTCCGGCCGCTGCGTCGCGAACTCATCGACGACTTCCAGCGTGAGGTGTCCGCGCTACCCGAGGTGATGTCGGTCTTCGTGCTGGCCGGCGGCGATGACTTCCTGCTGCACGTCGGCGTACCACGCATCGATCTGCTGCACGCGTTCCTGGTCGACCGCCTCAGCCGTCGCCGCGAGGTCACCGGCTTCCGAACCTCGGTCGTGTTCCAGCACCACCGCAACCCGGCGGTCGCACCGCTGACCGAAGCGGACTTGCAACCTGCTACCGCCGGTTCTACGGTCTCGGCAAGCGATAGCAAACCACGAGCGAAGGGGGCCCCGTGCTGACGCAGGTCGCGGAGGGTGTGCTGATCCACCAGAGCGGGTTACTCCAGAACAACACCGCTGTCGTGCAAGGCAATGCCGGTGTGTTGCTCGTCGACGCCGGGATAACAGGCGGTGAAATGGCTTGCCTCGCGAACGACCTACGCGAGTTGGGCCAGCCCGTCGTGGCAGGCTTCTCGACGCATCCTGATTGGGATCACGTGCTCTGGCACCCCGAGCTCGGCGAAGCCCCCCGATACGGTACGGCCCGCTGTGCGGCTTTCATGCGAGATCTGCGGTCGAACGCGGACTGGAAGGCCCGCGCCGCCGAGGCATTACCGCCGGAAATCGCCGACGAGACACCGCTGGACCTGTTCGGCCTCATTACCGGTCTGCCGGCCGGAACCGCGCAGATTCCTTGGGACGGGCCTGATGTACGGGTTATCGAGCATCCGGCGCATGCCCCGGGCCATGCGGCACTGTTGATCGAGGAACCCGGCGTTCTCGTCGCCGGCGACATGCTCTCTGATGTCTTCATTCCGATGCTCGACGACTTCACCAGCACCAATGACCCGATCGAGGAATACCTCGTTGGGCTGCGGCTGCTCGAGGGCGTGGCGGGCGACGTTGATGTCGTCGTCCCCGGTCACGGGTCCGTCGGCGGAGCTGACGAGCTACGAGCACGGATCGACCAGGACCGCGCGTACGTGCATGCCTTGCGTGACGGCCATGCTCCCGATGACCCGCGCATCGGCCCATCGGCCAAGCCCGGCTGGGAATGGGTAAGCGACATCCACGCAGGGCAAGCCCAGAGCGTCGCCCAAAGAAGCCAGCGCGACGGGACGCCCGGCTAGCGATCGGGCTGCGGCAACGGGGTCAGTTGGTGGTTCGGGTGAAGAGGCGGCCGGCCAGGTCGATGCCGGTGATGGTGCCGGTGGTGTCTCGGCTGAAGTAGCCGCGTTGGCCGGTCAGGCCGCCTTCGGTGACGATGTACTCGTCCTCGGCCGGCAGGAAGCCGATCGCGGCCGCGGGGCGATGTCCAGGTTCATCGCGTCTTGAACGCTGTTCAAGCGGGGAGCTCCGGGGCGGTGACGGGTGTGACCGAGATGAGGGGGGTGCCGAGGTCGCGGATCTTGGCGAGGAGGCCGTGGAGCTCGGACTGGTCCGTCACGGGGCCGCGGAGGGTGGTGGTGCCGTCGTCCTCGAGGGTGAGGACGAGGCCGCCGAACCAGGTCGACCAGTGCTGGTCGAGGTGTCCTTGGATGCGGAGTTCGTAGCAGTTGGGTGCGCGGGGGTCGGTGGGCATGATCAGGAGCCTGCTGTCGCGGATTGGGCTGGCCGTGTCCGGCGAGCGCGGGGTTGGTTGGCGCGGGGTCGGTTGGCACGGCGCCGGCGGTTTCCGGGGCGGCGGATGGCCCATTCGGCGACGGCAGCGTTGATCACCCAGCCGGAGCTGACCCCCACAGCGATGCTGAGGTCGCTGGTCCCGAAGATGCCCTCGCTGATGCCTTGCGTGAACGCCTGGGTGCCGGCCGCCACGGCTAGCGCGTACGCGCGGATCATCCACGCGCGGTGTGCGGCGATGTCACGGCGCCGGATGGCGGTGAACCCGAGGACGATGCTGATCGCGATCGCGGAGCCGGCGACCAGGCGCGCGGTCCACAGCAGGTCACCGCCGGGCGCACCGGGGTAGAACAGGGTCATCCAGAGCCCGGAGCCGGCGACGACCAGACCCGCAACGACGAGGACGCGGCCGGCTCGGCGGTGCCAGGCGCGATGCCCGCGGCGTATCCGAGCGGGGAACTGGAATGCGCCGACGACGGCGTACACCGCGGCAGCGGTGACGTGCAGTACGAGCGGGAGAGGTGAGGCGTCGATGCGCGGGTTCGTCGGCAACACCTGCGGGCCGCCGGCGAGCTCGAGGAGCCGCAGCGACCCGGCGATGAGCGGGATGAGCATCAGTGCCACCAGCGCGGTGGGAACCCGCCAGGTCGATCCTGCCCGGGAGCCCGGCCGGCGCTGCGACGCCGACCGGGTGCGAGGTGAGGCGTACTGGGTCATTCCGCACCCGCCGTCGTGACGGGCCGGCCGTGAACCTCGGCCGGCTGCGTCGTGGTGTCCCTGCGGGCGACGCGCCACAGCGAATAGCCGAGGGCGATCATGGCGATACCGGTCGGGAAGGCCAGCAACCGGTAGAAGGCATCCGGCAGGACGGTCAGCAGGATGGAGACGGCGCCACCGGCAGCGAGGAGCACGGTCGCCCAGCGGGTCAGAACGCGGGCCCGGTAGAGCGCGATGCCGAAGATGAGGCCGCCGACCAGGTAGCCGAGGCCCTGGACCGAATCGGCGGTCTGCAGCGCCCCGATGTCACCGATGGCGCTGCCGCCGGTGGCCACGGCGGTGACGTCGTTCACGAAGCCGGGGTTGGTGTCGGCGATGGAGGGCAGTACGAACGCGGCGACGAACGTGGTGCACACGATGGTGAGGTAGCCCACGCTGAGCACGAGATAACCGATGAGTCCGAGCAGTCCGTTCCGGCGGACCTGGCTCAGGTACATGCCGGTGATGCCTACCAGCGCCAGTACGGCCATCAGCACCTTCAGCGAACCCCGCAGTACCACCTCGGTCGTGGTGATGGTCGTGGCGTCCAGGTGGGGGTGGCCGATCTGGACGCCGATGAAGATCAGGCCCGAAGCGACTGCGGCGGCGCCGGCGGCCCGGGTGAGGGTGGTGGGTGTGATGGTCATGTCCGGCTCCAGTCCGTGGTCCGTGGCGAGTGCCGCGGGATGTTCGGAACGTATGGCGCGATGTGGTGAGCCGGCCTCACCACATGTGGTGACCAGCGATGTGAAATCGGCCGTTGAACTTAGTTCAACCAAGGTGTGGGGTATGCCTAGGGAGACGTTGAGTGCCGACCAGATCGTCGCGGCGGCTGTCGCGTTGCTGGACGAGGAAGGCCTGGACGGACTGAATATGCGGGCCTTGGGCAACAGACTCGAGTCGGCGGCGACGGCGATCTACTGGCACATCAAGACCAAGGACGAGCTGGTTCGGCTTGCTGGGGACGCGATCTGGGCAGAGATCGACTTACCAGATCTCGACGGCACCGACTGGCAGGACGCCGCGACGGCGATGGCGACCGGGTTGCACGAGATGCTCACCCGGCATCCGTGGTTCGGCCAGGCGCTGGGGAGTCATCTGATGTACGGCCCGGGGAAGTCGCGGTACGACGACCGCAGCCTGGAACTGTACGAGCGTGCGGGATTCGCCCCCGCCGACGCGGACCGCGCGGCCGCCACCGTGTTCCTCTACGTGATCGGAGCGCCCTCGGCTCGGCCGCCCAAGTCTCCCTGACCCGCCGCCTCAACCGCTCCGGCCACAACGCCGACCAGGCCCTGAAAGGAACCATGACCAAGGCGAAGGAGGTCGCGATGGACTTCCCGAACTCCGCAAACGCATGAACACCACCGCCGCCGAGGAGTACGGCGCCGCCCCCGACAGCACCTTCGACTTCGGCCTCCAAACCATCTCAACGGCTTCGAATCCCGCCTCACCCCACCCACTAACCACCCGCGCAAACCCCCAACCTCAAGGGTCAACCCCCGACGTTGGGGGTTGTCCACCCTGTACGCGAGAGGGCAACCCCCCATTTGAGGGGTCAACCCCTCAAAAATGCGCACCAACAGCCGACCGCTGAATGTGACCATCACCCGCCGCGGGAAGCCGCTGAGCATTGCCGTATGCCACTGACTGACCGGCGAGCCCGCAATCTCAGGGGCTAACCCCCGAGGTTGGGGGTTGTCCACCCTGTATATGAGGGGGTAACCCACAATTTGAGGGGTCAACCCCTCAAAATGCGCACCAACAGCCGGCCACTGAAGGTGACCACGACCGCCGCCCGAAGGCAGCAATCCAGCCGCCACCGGCAGCGGCGAATACCCGCCGCCGAGCGCAGCTAGACACCCGCCGCCGAGCGCAGCTAGACACCCGCCGCCGAAAGCGGCTGAGCGTCGCGCATTCCACTGAGCGAGCGGCGAGCGCGCAATCTTGGGGGTTAACCCCTGAGGTTGGGGGTTGTCCTGCCGGTATTTGAGGAGGCAACCCACCAGTTGAGGGGTTGACCCCTCGAATGGGCAGTGACAGGTGGAGGGGACGGAATAGCAGTTGCCGCCGGCAGTGGGGGGCAAGCCGGAGCCGGGAGCGGCTTGCGTGTGCTGGTGGAGGGGGTGATTGGGTCAGTCTTTGATTTCGCAGAGGATGGCGCCGGCGGTGACTGTGGTGCCTACTTCGGCGGTGAGGGCGGTGATGGTGCCGGACTTGTGGGCGTTGAGGGGTTGTTCCATCTTCATCGCCTCGAGGACGACGATCAGGTCGCCTTCGGCAACGGTCGCGCCTTCCTCGACGGCGATCTTGACGATGGTGCCCTGCATCGGTGACGTCAGCGAGTCGCCGGACGCCGCCGAACCCTTGCCGGAAGCACCGGCCCGCCGCGCCGGCTTCTTCTTCCCGCCCGCCGCACCGCCGGCCGCGACCGCGGATGCGCCAAGACCGGCCGGCAGCACGACCTCGAGGCGCTTCCCGCCGACCTCGACCGTCACCTTCTCGCGTTCGGCTTCCTCAACCGGCGTCGCGGTAGGTCCGTCGTACGGCGGGATCTGGTTGTCGTACTCGGTCTCGATCCACCGGGTGTGCACCTTGAAGCCGTCGTCCCCGACGAATGCCGGATCCGACACAACCGCAGCATGGAACGGGATGACCGTGGGCATCCCCTCGACGACGAACTCGCGCAGCGCCCGCCGGGACCGCTCGAGCGCCTGGGTCCGGTCGCGACCGCTGACGATGAGTTTCGCCACCAGCGAGTCGAACGCACCCGGGACCGTCTCGCCCTGGTCGTAACCGCCGTCGAGCCGCACGCCCGGACCGGACGGCGCGTGCCAGCGGGTCAGCGTGCCCGGTGCGGGCAGGAACCCGCGGCCGGCGTCCTCGGCGTTGATCCGGAACTCGATCGAGTGCCCCGACACGACGGGATCGTCGTACCCGAGCTCCTCGCCCTGAGCGATCCGGAACATCTCCCGGACCAGGTCGAGCCCGGTGACTTCTTCCGATACGGGGTGCTCGACCTGCAGCCGGGTGTTCACCTCGAGGAACGAGATCAGCCCGTCCTGCCCGACCAGGAACTCGCACGTGCCGGCGCCGACGTACCCCGCTTCCCGCAGGATCGCCTTCGATGCCGAGTACAACGTCTCCAACTGCTCGTCGGTCAGGAACGGAGCGGGAGCCTCCTCGACCAGCTTCTGGTAGCGGCGCTGCAGCGAGCAGTCCCGGGTGGAGACGACCACGACGTTGCCGTGGGCATCGGCCAGGCACTGGGTCTCGACGTGCCGGGGCTTGTCCAGGTACCGCTCGACGAAGCACTCACCGCGACCGAAGGCACTGGTTGCCTCGCGCACAGCGGAGTCGAACAGCTCCGGCACCTCTTCCAGCGTGCGGGCGACCTTCATGCCGCGGCCGCCACCGCCGTACGCCGCCTTGATCGCGATCGGCAGGCCGTACTCCTCGGCGAACGCAACCACCTCGGAGGAATCCGCGACCGGATCCGGCGTGCCGGGGACCTGCGGTGCACCGACCTTGTCGGCGATGTGCCGCGCCTTGACCTTGTCGCCGAGGGAGTCGATCGCCGACGGCGGCGGCCCGATCCAGATCAGCCCGGCGTCGAGGACGGCCTGCGCGAACTCGGCGTTCTCGGCCAGGAAGCCGTACCCCGGATGTACGGCGTCCGCACCCGAGCGGGCCGCGACATCGAGGATCTTGGCGATGTTCAGGTAGGAGTCGGCCGGTGTCGCGCCGTCCAGCGAGTACGCCTCGTCGGCGAGCCGGACGAACAGGGCGTCGCGGTCCTGCTCGGCGTACACGGCGACGCTGTCCAGCCCCGCGTCGGCGGCGGCGCGGACGACCCGGACGGCGATCTCGCCCCGGTTGGCCACCAGCACCTTGGTGATCTGCTTGCTGTTGGACACAGCTGACTCCCTTCGGCCAGCCCGAGTCTAGGGTGAAGAGACCGTCAGTGAGACAGGGCGTTCCTCACATCGTGGCCCGTTGCCGGGCGCACTGGTCGGCCTCGTACGCCTTGGCCGCGGTCCTGGCCTTGTCGAGCAGTTTCTCCAGCGTGTCGCGCTCGGACGGGGTGAGCGCCTCCAGGGGCGGGGAGTCGGTGCCGCGGATGTCGTTCATCCGCTCGAGCATGGCCCGGCCCTCCGTCGTCACCACCAGCGTCTTGACCCGGCGGTCGTGCGGGTCGACCTGGCGCTCGACCAGGCCGGCCTTCTCCAGCCGGTCGACGAACGGCGTCACGTTCGACGGGTCGCAGCCGAGCATCGAGGCGAGCGCGCGGGTCGGCACCGGATGATCGGGATCCAGTTGCAGCAGGGACCTGGCCAGGGTGTCGGTCAGGCCGAGGTCGGCGGCGAAGCGCTGGTTGTAGTGCCGCGCCATCCACAGCGAGACGTCCATCACCTGCTGGGCGAGCCCGGCCAGCTGATCCCGTTCGGAAGTCATGGTCCGAGTTTAGCCAAGGATCTCGATAGTTGACTTTCTCCAGCATCTGGTCGCAGGATTAGTGGAGATTCTCCATCATTGATGATCTCCAGAAAACTAGTCAGAGAACGAGGCCGCCGATGTCCGCAACCGCAGTCGCTCCCGCCCGCACCCGTCGTACCTCCAGAGCTGCCGCCGCCGGACTGGCCGCGGTCGGCGCGTTCCTCGTCTGGTTAGTCGCCGATCCCTTGCTGGGCGTCGATTTCGACGTCACCAGATCTGGTACGACGACAGTCGTCGGCCCGGGCATGGTGATCTCCATGGCGCTCGGCGCCGGCTTGGTCGGCTGGGCTTTCCTGGCCCTGCTCGAACGCTTCGCCCCGGGTCGCGCGCGCCGGGTGTGGGTGATCACGGCCTCCGTCGTACTCCTGCTGTCGTTCGTGATGCCCTTCAACTCGGGCGAGATCGCAGCCGGCGCCAAGGTGTCCCTGTTGTTGATGCACCTGGTGGTCGGCTCGGTCCTGATCCCGCTCTACGCGCGGACGGCGAGCGGTCGCTCGAAGAAGGACTCGAGTACGACGACCGTCTGAGTGCTCGTCACGCCGTCCACCTGATGCAATGCGCGCAGCGTCGCCTGGAGGTCCTCGGTCGTTGCTGTCCGCACCTTGACCAGCACCGATGCGGGCCCGGCGATGATGTGGGCCTCCTGGACCGCGGAGATGGCCTGCAGTGCGCGCAGCGTCGGTTCCTCGCCCATCCAGGTGTCCGTGTCGAGCAGGACATACGCGAGTACGCCGTGCCCCAGGGCAGCCGGATCGACCTCGATCGTGGTTCGCCGGATCACCCCGGAGGCCTTCAGTTTGCGCACCCGCTCGTGCGTCGCGCCCGCGGACAATCCGACGGCTTGGCCGAGGGCGGCGTACGACTGGGTGGCGTCGTCCTGCAGCCGGGCCAGTAGCTCGCGATCGACATCATCTATGGTCATGATCACCCTTTACCAAACGTCATCCTGTAAAGTAGAACAATAGCAGGATGAGATTCGACACGGGAGCATCATGACCATCACACTGTCACCTCCGCCGCCGCGGATCCGGGCCGAGCTCGTCGTCCTCGACGACCGGTTCCGGAAGGTCGCGGGGGACGAGTACGTCGAGTGCCTGTACGACGGCGGTCGCTGGCTCGAGGGACCGGCGTACTCACCTGCTTGGCGCTGCCTGATCTTCAGCGACATCCCGAACGACCGGCTGCTCCGTTGGGACGAGGTCTCCGGTCAGGTGTCCGTCTTCCGTCAGCCGTCGGGCTACATCAACGGCAACACCCTCGACCGCGAGGGCCGCCTGATCAGTTGTTCGCAGGGCGATCGCCAGGTCGTTCGGACCGAGTACGACGGCACGCGCACGGTGCTCGCCTCACACCTGGACGGTCGGCGGCTGAACAGTCCGAACGATGTCGTGGTGAAGCGCAACGGCTCGGTCTGGTTCACCGATCCGCCGTACGGGATCACCTCGAACTACGAAGGCCATGCGGCCGAGCAGGAGATCGACGGCTGCCATGTCTACCGGGTCGGACCCGATGGGGTGCTCACCGTCGTCGCGGACGACTTCACCCGCCCCAACGGTCTCGCGTTCTCCCGCGACGAGTCTCAGCTGTACGTCGTGGACACGCCGGCCAAGCACATCCGTCGCTTCGACGTGGAAGGCGACAAACTGCTCGGCGGTGAGGTGTTCGCACCGTGCGAGGCCGGCATGTTCGACGGGATCAGGCTGGACAGCGCCGGCCGGGTCTGGGCGGCGACGCACGAAGGCGTCCACTGCTTCGACCCGGACGGCACTCTGATCGGCAAGCTCCTGCTCCCCGACATCGTCTCCAATCTCTGCTTCGGCGGTCCCAAGGGCAACCGCCTGTTCGTCACCGCGACCACGTCGGTCTGGTCGTGGCTGCTAACCGCAAACGGCGCCTGATCTCGCGGTGGACAGCCGGGCGCGGGACCGCCTCGGAGGGAATAGGCTTTCCGGCGGACGTGCAGGCTAGGTGTGAGGAGTGACGATGACGGGCATTCTCGAGCCGCTGGCCGGTACCGCGCCGGCTGTGTGGGAGAAGCTGGACGACCGGTTCGCCGGGATCCGCGGCGACCGGCTGCTGGAGCGGTTGTGGACCGGCGGGCGGTGGGTGGAGGGGCCCGTGTATTCGCCGGCCGGCCGCTATCTGCTCTGGAGCGACATCCCGAACGACCGCATCCTGCGCTGGGACGAGACGTCGTACCAGGTCTCGATCTTCCGGAGCCCGGCCGGGAACACGAACGGGCACACCCGCGACACCGAGGGCCGCCTGGTCAGCTGCGAGCACGGGAACCGCCGCGTGACCCGTACCGAGCACCACGGTGGCGTGACCGTGCTCGCCTCCGAGTACGACGGGAAGCGGCTGAACAGCCCGAACGACGTGGTGGTGAAGCGGGACGGCTCGATCTGGTTCACCGACCCGGCGTACGGGATCGACAGCGACTACGAGGGGTACAAGGGTGCGATCGAGACGGGTGGTTGCCACGTCTACCGGATCTCACCCGACGGAGTGCTGACCAAGGTCGCCGACGACTTCAACCGGCCGAACGGGCTCGCCTTCTCGGTGGACGAGTCGTTGCTCTACATCGCCGATTCGGAGGAGGGGACGCTCCGGGTCTTCACCGTCGACGGCGACAAGCTGTCCGGCGGCGACCTGTTCGCTGAGTGCGGTAACGGGATCTTCGACGGCATCCGGCTCGACACCGAGGGCCGGATCTGGGCCTCGGCCGCCGACGGCGTTCACATCTACCACCCGGACGGCACGCTGCTCGGCAAGCTCCTCGTCCCCGAGACCGTCTCCAACCTCACCTGGGGCGGCGCGAAGCGCAACCGCCTCTTCCTCACCGCGACCACCTCGGTCTATTCCCTCTTCACCACCGCCAACGGCGCCCCCGGCCCCTACGGCCCAGACCGCTGACCGTTCCCTCCTGCGAGGGAGGCGTCTGGTCCTGAGGATGGATCACACCGGGGTGGTACGGATGACAGCGTTCTTCGGGTGGCCCGCGTCAGGCGGGCCGGACCCGAAGGAGTTCGTGTGCGAAGCCCGAAGTTCATCCGCCGTCTCGTCCCCGCCGCAGCGCTGGCGCTGCTGGCGACGGCAGGCCTAGCGTCGTCGTCCGAGGCCGCGGGCGGCTCATCAGTTGCGAGCCAGGCCGGGGTGATGAGGGTGTCCGGGGCCGCGGGCGGTCAGCTGGGGGCGGACTGGCCGGGGATGGAAGGTGACCCGGTGCGGTTCGAGATCGACGGGCGCGCGACCGACCCGCTCCATCCGTCCGGCTCCTTCCACGTCGTTCACCGCAAGCCCGACGGCCGGCTCCTCGCCGAATTCAGCGGCCGGATCACCAGCCTGGCGGCGGTCGACGAGGTCGCCGTCGTCACCGGCGTGATCGACGCCGCCGAGCACCCGGACGTGCCGCTGGAGTTCGTCGGCAAGCCGGTTGCCTTCACGGTGTACGACGGCGGCGATCAGGATCGGATCGGCTGGATGTGGGGCTTCTTCGGTGCCCCGGTGAGCCTGCTCCAGGGCACCGCACCGGTTTTCGCCCTGACCGAGGGTGACTTCCGGGTCGACGGAGGACCGCGCCCACACGGCGCTCAGGGCAACAATCCGACGCCGGAGGTGAAGGGCGACGGTCCAGCGGTCGCGGTGGAGAATGCGGGCGGTGGTACGACGGTTGCCGCGGCGCTCGGTGGGCCGAGCCCGTCGTCGCGCGGAGCGATGCGGTTCGAGCTCACTGGTCACGTACCGGCCGGCGCCGACGCGACACAGGTCCAGGGCCGCTTCCGCCTCCGCGACAATGCCTCCGGGGCAGACTTCGAAGGCCGGCTCAGCTGCCTGGTCGCCGGCGGTCCGGTTGCGATCACCACCGGCGTGGTGACGAAGTCCGACGATCCGGCCCAGGTCGGCAAGAAGGTGTCGTTCTCGCTCAAGGACGGCAAGGTCGACCGCCTCGGCCGGCTCTTCAGCTGGTCCGCCGGGCAGCCGTCGATCGCCGACTGCACGTCGGTCGTCCCCTCCTACGCACCCCGCTGGGGCGGACTGGTCGTCCAGTCGTAGGAAACCCCGGGTACGACGCCGATGGGCGTCGTACCCGGGGGATCGGTCAGAAGTTCTTCTGGATCTGGTCGATCACGGTGAACACCGCGAGGAAGCCGAACGCCAGGAAGGAGAACAGCATGACCGCCGTGCGGAGCCGGCTGATGCGGATCGCCTTGGGCAGGGCGCGGGAGTTCATCCACCAGAGCAGGCCGGAGTAGACGAACATCATCGTGCCCGCCGTGCAGGCGGAGATGACCAGCAGCACCAGCGGCTGGTCGAGGCCGGCCAGCAACACAGCGATGCCGAAGGCAACCAGTCCCCAGACCAGCCAGAAGTACAGCTTCGACTCGCTCACGCTCGAGTTGCGCAGGTAGCGGGACTTGATCATGTCCGCGGTCAGCCGGGACGTGTAGTCGACGATGCCGGCCGCGGCCGCGAACAGCGCGAACGCACCGATCGCCCAGAACAGGTAGCCGAACCAGCCGCCGACGAGGGACTGCAGCGTGGTGCCCTCGACCTTCAGGAAGCTGATGTTGTTCTTGACGTCCGGGTTACCGAACAGGGTCGCGTGCGCGAGCATCGAGGTGAACACGATGGTGACCACGGTGATCGCCACGAAGGTCGAGGCCTGCTCGATGTTGGCGAACTTCCACCAACGCCTCCAGCGAGCCATGTTCGCCTCGTCGGGATTGAACACGTACCCGTCGGCGGTCGGGTCGGCCTCGGTCTCACCGGTGATCGGCGAGGTCAGCCGCGGGACGTGCACACCCATACCGAAACCCTTGTCCCGGATCCAGTTGCTCTGCACCAGGTTCTGACCGCCGCCGGCACCGGCGTACGCGATCGCACCCATCACCAGTGCGAAGCCGAGCTCCTCGACCGGGAACTGCGGGTGGGTGACGGCGTCGCCGAGCGCGCTGTAGGTGCGGCCGCGGATCGCGAACACCAGCGCCAGGATGACGAGCAGCGCGACCGCGAGGATCTTGACGAAGATCAGCCGCTCGAGCATCACGTACACGACCGGCGCGAGGGTCAGGATCACGCCGATCACGAGCAGGATGCCGATCGCGATCCAGCGTGGGTCGCCGGCCCCGAACAGGTAGGTGAGCATCGCCGCCGAGCTGGTCGCCCAGCCGGGCCACATGTTCGCGAAGTACGTCATGACCGCGAAGAAGATGCCCCAGTGCTTGCCGTACCGGTTGAAGCCGGTCAACGCTGTCTCACCAGTGGCCAGCGTGTACCGCTCGATCTCCATGTTCAGGAACCACTGGATGATCACGCCGACCAGCGCGCCCCAGAGGAACACCAGGCCGACCTGACTGGAGATGTACGGCCAGAGGATGAACTCACCGGACGCCAGACCGACGCCGGCTCCGACCATTCCGGGACCGACGATCTTCCAGGTCTTGGTCGGCGGTTCGGGTAGGTCACGAACCTGCGGTGCGGGCAGGTTCTTCGTGGGCAGAGCGAATCTGCCGTGCTGACTGGTAGTGATGTCTGCCATGGGCTCCTCACTTCCTCGGCCCCCGCACTATGTCCGGACCATAGCGAATACTGTCGACACGGGCGACCCGACACAGCCGGGCTGGCAGACTGCGGGTTCATGAGTGGGGTGACTGTCCTGGTGGCGTCGTACGCCGGTGCCGCGAGCGCACCCGCGCATGTCCGGCTGGCAGGCCTGGTCGGCACGCTGCGGGGAGAGCTGCTGGTACGGCGTGATGCCGCCGGGCCGGCCGTGGTGTTCGCCGATCCGGTCGAGGCGATCACGGCGGCCAAGGCCTTGCGGGATGCGGCGGCCGACGTACCGGCGGGGGAATTGGTGCGGATCGCCGTACACACAGGGATTACGGCTCGCCCGGCGCTGAGGCATGCCGTGCAATTGCTGGAGATCGCGAACCCGGGGCAAACGTTGCTGACGGCATCGGTGCCGGTGCCGCCGGACGACGTGACCGACCTCGGCGTGCACCGGTTGCGGGACCTGGGATCGCCCGAACGCATCTTCGAGCTCACTTCAACCTCAGCCGAACGCTCCGGCCACCTGCGGTCTTTGGACCTGGTACCCAACAACCTGCCGATCATGTTCACCAGCTTTGTCGGCAGGCAGACCCAACTCGCGGCCATCAGAACGCAACTGTCCGGAAATCGGTTGGTGACGCTGACCGGTCCGGGCGGGAGCGGGAAGACACGCCTGGCCGCACAGGTCGCAGCGCAGCTGGCGGAGCGCTGGCCCGAT
Organism: uncultured Actinomycetota bacterium; assembly: GCA_963748245.1. GTDB lineage: Bacteria > Actinomycetota > Actinomycetes > Propionibacteriales > Kribbellaceae > Kribbella. Next base: position 606,071 of record CAVVIA010000005.1, read on the forward strand.
GGCGTCTGGTGGGTCGATCTCGCCGCCATCACCGAGAGTGCACAGATTCCCGACGTGGTCGCGACGGCGGTCGGCGTACTGGTCGAGACGGGTGACACCGCCCGGCTGCTGATCGGGCAACTGAAGGCCAAGCGGGCCTTGCTCTGCCTGGACAACTGCGAGCAGGTGATCGACGGCGTCGCGGAGTTCGTGCTCGCCCTGCAGACGTCGTGTCCGGAGGTCTCGGTGCTGGCAACGAGCCGGGAGCCGTTGGACGTTCCGGGTGAGGCGGTCTGGCAGGTGCCCGCGCTGGCGCCGGACGAGGCGATGATCCTCTTCGCCGAGCGGTCCGGATCGGAGTCGCCCGCATCGGAGCAGGCGATCCGGTCGATCTGCGTCCGCCTGGACGGGATGCCGTTGGCTCTCGAACTGGCCGCGGCCTGGGGACGCACGCTGACCCCGGAACAGATCGAGGCCGGACTCGACGACCGGCTTCGGCCTGCTCACCCGGAACACCAGGGGAGTGGCAGCCCGCCAGCAGACCCTGGCCGCGTCGATCGACTGGAGTCACGACCTGCTCGACGCGGACGAACGCCAGGTCTTCCGGCGACTCGCCGTCTTCGCCGGCGGCTTCACCCTCGACGCGGCCGAGGCGGTCTGCGGCACCGCAGTGGACACTCTTGCGCGGCTTGTCGACAAATCGCTCGTCGTCGCGGCGGGCGGGCGCTATCGGCTGCTCGAGACGATTCGCGAGTACGCCGTACTGCGGTTGGCCGACTCCGGTGAGCAGGTGCGGGATCTCCACCTCGGCTACTTCCTGGCCGCGGCGGAAGCGGCGGAGCCCTTGCTGGACAGCGATCGGGACGCTTGGCGCGCGGCGATCGAGCCGGACCGGGAGAACTACCGAGCGGCGCTGGACTACGGCCTGTCCAACGATCCCGGGCGCGGTCGGCGATTGGCGGCCGCACTGGCCTGGATGTGGAATCTCCGCGCGACCGGTCCGGAGGGGATCGGCTACCTGCGCCTGGCGATCGACGCTGCGCCGGACGAGCGGTCGTTGCTGCAGGCCCGGTTGCTGTTCGGGTACGCGACCATCGCCGACACCGTCGATCCGTTCGGGTACGACGCGGCCGGCCGCGGACTGGAGCTGGCCACAGAGCTCGGTGACGACCGGCTGCGCTCGCTCTTCCTCGCACTGGTTGCTGTCGGCAAGTTCTTCACCGATTTCCAGGAGGCCTGGGAACTGGCCGAGGAAGGCCGACGGCTGGCCGAAGGCATCGGGGACGAGGTTGCCCGGGACGCCAACCTGGCCCTGCAGTGCGTGCTGCTGGCCTTGTGGGACCGGCACGACGAGCTGCCTCCGCTGACCGAGGTCGTGATCCCCGGCCTACTGGCGCGTGGTGAGCGAGGCGTTGCGACAACCGTGCTGCTGGTGCAGTCCGAGAGCCTCGCGGTGACCGGAGACCTGCCCCAGGCCGTCGAGGTCGCCAAACACGCCCTCGCGACCGCCGAACCGCTGGCCGACTTCCACCGCGTCGGCACGGCCCGTGGACAGTTGGCGACTCTGCTGGCCCGATCCGGTCGTCTCGACGAGGCCTACGAGCTGATGCGCCCACTCCTCGATCTCGCGGACGCGGCCGTCGTTCCGAACCTCGGCCAGGTGATGGGCCTGCTCTCGTACCGGAGCGGAGACCCCGACACCGCCGTCGAGTGGATGCGACGCGAAGTCGACCCGGACGGTCCGCTGGCCGAGACGTACGTCCCCGCCATGCTGCTCCCGACGTACGCCGCCGCACTGCAGGACCCCGCTGACAGTTCTCGAACGTGCGGTGACACTCGCCCGTCGCTACAACCTGCCCAGGGTCCTCGCGGACGCGCTGGACCAACAGGGCCGATCCTTGATCGCCGAGCAGCCGGACAAGGCGGCGGACCTCCTGCACGAGGCGTTGACCATCAGGGCGGACCACGGGCTGCGGACCTACCTCGTCGACAGCCTGGAATCCCTTGCCCATGCTGGCGAATCACACCAACCGCACCTCCGACGCGGCCCGCCTGGCGACCGCGGCAGCCGCCGCGCGCGACGAGATGGGTTACGCGGCTCCACCTGACCAGCCGTCCTTGCCGAGCACCGATGAGTCACCGCTGACGCTCGACGAGGCCGTCGCGTACGCGCGCCGTACCCGAGGAGCACGGGGACGGCCGTCGTCCGGGTGGGCGAGCCTGACGCCGACCGAGCGCGAGGTCGTCGCGCTCGCGGTGGAAGGGCTGAGCAATCCGGAGATCGGTGCGCGGCTGTACATGAGCCGCGGCACCGTGAAGACGCATCTCGCCCACGTCTACGCCAAGCTCGGTGTCGCCAACCGCACCGAGCTGGCGTCGCTCAGGAAAGCATCTCCAGAGCCTTCGTGATCCGGCGGGCCCGGGTCTCCGGCTTCTTGGCGTCGTTGATCGCGTTCACGTGCTCGCGCCGGTGGCTGTAGCTCAGCGCGTCGAACGCCTTCCGCAGCCCGGCCTCCTCGAGTGCCGCGGCGAGATCCGCCGGCACCTCCACCGTTCGCTCGGCCGTGTCCCGCTCGACCGTCACGGTGACCGGATCGCCGTCACCCTTGCCCAGCTCGGTCCGGATGCTCTTCAGCAGCCCCAGCGCCATACACCCGCCCATGGACGCGATCGAGCCGCGATACGCGACCCCGTCGAACGAGGCCTGCACCGGGATCCGCCCGCCGCCGCCGAGCGCGGCGATCACGTCACCCGGCACCTCCACCCACGCCCCACCGCCGTCGTTGACCACGACGGTCCCCTCGAACGTCTCCATACCCGGCACCCTAGGACGACAGCTTGCTCGGCCACCAGACCTTCTTGCCGATGTCGTAGGCGAGCGCGGGAACGAGGAGCGAGCGGACCACGGTGGTGTCGAGGAGGACGCCGAAGGCGACCATGAAGGCGATCTGGACCAGGAACAGGATCGGCAGTACGGCGAGTGCCGAGAAGGTGGCCGCGAGCACCACGCCGGCCGAGGTGATCACGCCACCGGTGACCGCCAGGCCGATCAGGATGCCCGGTCTGGTGCCCTGTTCCTGCGACTCCTCCCGGACCCGGGTCATCAGGAAGATCGAGTAATCGATGCCCAGGGCAACCAGGAAGACGAAGGCGTAGAGCGGGATGCTCGGGTCCGCGCCGGGGAAGTCGAACACGTGGTTGAACATCAGCGCGCTCACCCCGACGGTCGCCGCGAACGAGACGACGTTCGCGACCACCAGCAGGACCGCCGCCACGATCGAGCGCAGCAACAGCATCAGGACGACGAAGATCACCGCCAGGATGGCCGGGATGATCACCCGCAGGTCGCGCTCGCTGGCATCCAGTACGTCCAGGTTGATCGCGGTGGTGCCGCCGACCAGGATGTCCGGGCTGACCTTGTCCAGTTCCGTCCGCAGGTGCTCGACCACCTTGGTCGCTTCGGGCGAGTCGGCCGCCACCTCCAGCGTGGCCTGGACCAGGACCTTGCCGTCGACAACCTTCGGCGGTACGCCGGGTGCCACCGAGGCGGACGCCTCGCCGACACCGTCGACCTGGGACGCGGTCTGGACCACTTGGTCGGCCTGCGCGACCGGGGTGAGGATCTGGACCGGCGTACCGGCGCCGGCGTCGAAGTGCTTGGCGAGCTCCTCCTGACCGGTGACCGACTCGACCTGGTCCAGGAACAAGTCCTCCTGCGAGATGCCGCTCGCCTGGAAGGTCGGCAGGAACGCGGCGCAGCCCAGCAGCGCGAGCGCGGTGATCGCCCACACCTTGCGCGGACTGCGGCCGACCAGCCCGGACACCCGTCCCCACAGGCGCCGGCCGCCGACCTGGTCGCGGGCGTGCACGTGGTCGACCCGGGGGATGGACGGCCAGAAGATCCGCCGGCCGAAGGCGAGCAGGATCGCCGGCAGGAAGCTCATCGAGGCGATCAACGCGCCGGCGATGCCGATCGCGCCGACCGGGCCGAGGCCCTTGGTGCTGCCGAGCTGGGAGAGGAGCAGACAGAGCAGACCCAGGATGACGGTGGCAGCGCTGGCCGCGATCGGCTCGATCGATGCCCGCCACGCGATCCGCATCGCGTCGTACTTACTGCTGAAGTCGTGCAACTCCTCCTTGTACCGAGAGACGAGCAGCAGCGAGTAGTCGGTCGCGGCCCCGACGACCAGGATGAAGAGGATGCCCTGACTCTGACCGTTCAGTTCCAGGACGCCGTTCTTGGCCAGCGGATACACCACGAGCGCGGCCAGGGCCAGGCCGAAGACAGCGGTCAGCAGAACGGCGATCGGCAGGATCGGGCTGCGGTAGACGATCAGCAGGATGACGAACACGACCGTGAGCGCGACCCCGAGCAGGATGCCGTCGATCCCGCCGAAGGCGACGACGAAGTCCGCGAACACACCGCCCGGCCCGGTCACGTAGACCTTGAGACCAGTGGGTGTGAGGTCCTGCTTGATCTCGGTCCTCATGGTGTCGGCGACGGCGAAGAGCACCGTCTCGCCTTCGGTGACCACCTCGTCGGCGCGGTCGCCGTCGAGTTCGATCGTGAGCAGCAGGGCTTGCTTGTCCTCCGACGGGATCACCGTCTTGGCCGGTGCGGCGAGGTAGTCACCGATCGTCTTGCCGTTGCCGAGGTCCAGCGTCGGCACCTTGGCGAGGAACTCGTTGGCCTTGGCCAGATCGGCCGGAGTGATGCCCTCGTCGCGCTGGATCAGGACGAAGTACGGCAGCGCGGTGGAGTCGACGAACTTGGCGGACTCGTTACTGACCAGCGTGGATTCGGCTTGTTTCGGAAGGAAATTGGCGTTGTCGTTCTCCTGGACCTCACTCAACCTCCCGACCGTCGGCCCGCCCAGCGACCCCAGCACGAGCCAGGCGATCAGGACGGCGGCGATCCCCGCCCGCCAGGCCCAGCGCCCGCCGGACCGACCGCCGGACCGACTGCCGCGGCCTGTGTCCCCAGTCTCCAGACCTGCCTCTTCGGTGGTCTGCTCAGTCTGTTTCAACGTTGTCCCCTCGCCGTCGGTACCCGCACAGTACCCAGCCGCCGGGCTTCTTCTCTCACCACCCGGCGGGAGGTGTGCGGGAGCCGTTTCGGCGGCGTAACAACAAGATGACTACTCGGAAACACCCCGGTCATAGCGTCCTGGCCTAATCAGTGAGGTCGGATGATCGGAGACTTGCGATGACGCTCGAGGCACGACCGGACGTCACCACCCGCGACGGAAGTGGCGCGGTGGGGACGGTTGAGGCACCCCGGCGCGGGCGCTGGATCGATGTCTGGGATCCCGAGGACGCCGGCTTCTGGGCCGAGAAGGGCCGGTCGGTCGCGCGGCGCAACCTGTGGCCGTCGATCTTCGCCGAGTTCCTCGGCTTCTCCGTCTGGCAACTGTGGAGCATCGTGGTCGTCTCGATGCCGGCGGCGGGCTTCACCTACAGCACCAACCAGCTGTTCTGGCTGGTCGCGCTGCCGAGCCTGGTCGGCGCGACGCTGCGGCTGCCCTACACCTTCGCGGTACCACGGTTCGGCGGCCGGAACTGGACCATCGTGTCCGCGCTGTTGCTGCTGATCCCGACCATCGGCCTGTCCTACTTCATCACCCAGCCGGACACCCCGTTCGGGCTGATGGCGCTGGTCGCGGCCACCGCGGGTGTCGGCGGCGGCAACTTCGCCAGCAGCATGACGAACATCTCGTTCTTCTACCCGGAGAAGGAGAAGGGCTTCGCGCTCGGCATCAACGCGGCCGGCGGCAACCTGGGCGTCGCCGTGGTCCAGCTCGCCGTACCGGTGGTGATCGTGCTCGGTGCCGGGCTGACGCTGAACCGGGCCGGCCTGATGTGGATCCCGCTGATCGTGCTGGCCGCATTCCTGGCCTGGAAGATGATGGCCAACCTGTCCGTCGCGACGTCGTCGTTCTTCGCCTCGATCGCGGCGGCGAAGCGGCCGCACACCTGGATCATCTCGTTCCTCTACATCGGCACCTTCGGCTCGTTCATCGGTTTCGGTGCGGCCTTCCCGCTGCTGATCAAGACCACGTTCCCCGAGATCACGGTGTCCCACATCGCCTTCCTCGGCGCCCTGGTCGGTTCGGTCGCCCGCCCGTTCGGCGGCAAGCTGTCCGACAAGCTCGGCGGTGCGTGGGTGACGGTCTTCGCCTTCGTGGTGATGGGCCTGGGCATCCTGTCGGCGATCGTGTCGCTGAACGCGGGCAGCTTCACCGCGTTCCTGATCAGCTTCCTGGTCCTGTTCGTCGCGAGTGGTGCCGGCAACGGGTCGACGTACCGGATGATCCCCGCGGTGTTCCGGCTGACCACGCCGGACGACCCGGGCCGGGCCCGGCGGGAGGCGGCGGCCTGCATCGGGATCGCCTCGGCGGTCGGCGCGTACGGCGGCTTCCTGGTCCCGCGCGGGTTCGCGATGTCCACCAGCAACTTCGGCTCGCTGATCCCGGCGCTGTACGTCTTCTGCGGCTTCTACGTGGTCTGCCTGGCCGTGACCTACTTCTGCTACCTCCGCAAGGGTGGCCCGCTCAGCCGGGAGCGCGTGTGACGGTATTGAATGCCGCGCTGCCGCGCGGCCGGTCATGGGGCTTTGACTCCCGGCCTTCCCTCGTCACTCCAGTCGCTTCGCTCCCTCCACTCCTCAGTCCAGGCCGGGAGGCCCCATGACCGGAGTCCCCACCCACTGTCCGTACTGCGCCCTGCAGTGCGCCACCTCTCTGCACCCGGTCGACCGGCCGGGTGCAGTGGAGGTGCGGCCGCGCGACTTTCCCACGAACAAGGGCGGGCTGTGCCGGAAGGGCTGGACGGCGCCTGAGGTGCTGACCGTGCCGGACCGGCTCACCACGCCGCTGGTCCGGGACGCGGCCGGCGACCTGGTGGAGACGAGCTGGGACGAGGCGCTCGACTTCGTGGCCGACCGCATCCGGTCGCTGCAGGCCGCGCACGGCAACGACGCGATCGCCGTCTTCGGCGGCGGCGGTCTCACCAACGAGAAGGCGTACGCGCTGGGCAAGTTCGCCAGGGTGGCGCTGAAGACCGCGAACGTGGACTACAACGGCCGGTTCTGTATGTCCTCCGCGGCGGCCGCGACGAACCGCGCCTTCGGGATCGACCGAGGGCTGCCGTTCCCGCTGGCCGACGTGGCCGGAGCCGGCGCCGTCCTGCTGGTCGGCAGCAACATCGCCGAGACGATGCCGCCGGCGGTTTCGCACCTGGCAGGCGTCCGCGACTCGGGTGGGCTTCTGGTCGTCGACCCGCGCCGTACGGCGACTGCCACGCTGACCGAGGACGGCGCCGGCATCCACCTCCAGGCGACCCCGGGGACCGACCTGGCCCTGGTGCTCGCGCTGACCCACGTCGTACTGCAGGAAGGTCTTGCGGATACGGCGTACCTGACTGAGCGCACCGACGACCCGGACACGTTGTTCCGCTCGACCGCCTCCTGGTGGCCCGAGCGGGCGGAGCGGGTGACCGGCGTACCGGCCACGACGATCCGGCGGGCAGCGCGAGCACTGGCCGCTGCGGCACCCATGAACGGGGGCGCTGGAGCGTTCATCCTGACCGGACGCGGTGCCGAGCAGCACAGCAAGGGCACCGACACCGTGACGGCCTGCATCAACCTGGCACTGGCGCTGGGACTGCCCGGTCGCCTTGGCAGCGGCTACGGCTGCATCACTGGTCAGGGCAACGGGCAGGGCGGCCGGGAGCACGGTCAGAAGGCTGATCAGCTCCCCGGCTACCGCAGCATCGCCGACCCGGCCGCACGAGCTCATGTGGCGTCGGTGTGGGGTGTGGCTGCCGAGGACCTGCCGGGCCCGGGCAAGAGCGCGGTCGAACTGATCAATTCGTTGGGGACGCCCGAGGGACCCAAGGCCCTGCTCGTCCACGGCAGCAACCTCCTGGTGTCAGCACCACGGCTGGCGTCCGTGCGGGAGCGGCTCGCGTCGCTCGATCTGCTGGTGGTCGCGGACGTCGTACCGTCCGAGACCGCTCTGCTGGCGGATGTCGTCTTCCCGGTCACGCAGTGGGCCGAGGAGGAGGGCACGATGACCTCGCTCGAAGGCCGGGTCATCCGTCGCCGGGCCGCTATCCAGCCGCCGGGTGACGTCCGCAGCGACCTGGCGGTCTTCGCGGGTCTTGCTTCAAGGCTCGGTTGCGAGGCGGGATTCCCGACCGATCCGGCCGAGGTGTTCGAGGAGTTGCGGCTCGCCAGCAAGGGTGGCAAGGCCGACTACTCGGGGATCACCTGGGACCGGATCGACGCGGGCGAGGCGCTCTTCTGGCCGGTGCCGGCCGAAGGCCACCCGGGGACGCCGCGGCTGTTCGCGGACTCCTTCGGTACGCCGGACGGCCGCGCGCACGTGGTCCCGGTGGATCACCGCCCGGTCGCCGACGACCTGAACTCGGCGGCGCCGATCTACCTGATCACCGGCCGGCTGCTGCAGCACTACCAGAGCGGCGCGCAGACCCGCCGGGTGGTGGAGCTGGACGAGGCCGAGCCCGAGGTGTTCGCCGAGATCCACCCGCGGGTGGCCGCGCAAATGGGCATCTCCGACGGGCGCCCGATCCGGCTGCGGACCGCGCGCGGTTCGATGATCCTTCCGGCCCGGGTGACGGCCGACGTACGCCCGGACACGGTCTTCGTGCCGTTCCACTACGGCGGCGCCGGTGCGGTCAACGAGCTCACCAACGACGCTCTCGACCCGGTGTCCCGGATGCCCGAGTTCAAGGCCTGTGCCGTCGAAGTCACAGCCGCCAGCCTTCCGGCGACTGGAGTTCCGGCATGAACGAAAAAGTGGTGATCATCGGGGGTGGCATGGCCGGCCGACGGCTGGCCGGGCTGCTTCCGTCGTACGACGTGACCGTCCTCGGCGACGAAGGGTCGTACAACCGCGGCAGGCTGACCGAGTACGTCGCCGGTCGCGCGGCCGAGCCGGTCATCGGTGACGAGGTGCTGTCCACCGCGGCGCGGGTGGATCGGGCCCGGCGCGTGGTCACCGATGTCGAGGGTCGCGAGTGGGCGTACGACCGGCTGGTGCTCGCGACGGGCGCGACGCCGGTCATCCCGAAGGGTGTCCCCGATGCGCCGGGCATCCACACCCTTCGGTCCGCTCTCGACGCTCGCGCGGTCGTCGCGGATGCCGCCCGGGTACGACGTGCGGTCGTCCTCGGTGGTGGGTGTCCTCGGAGTCGAGACGGCGTGTGCACTGCGCGAACGCGGTGTCGCGGTGACGCTGGTCCACGACGGTGAAACCCTGCTGGACAAGACGATCCGGCTCACGGCCGGCCGCCGGATCACCCGCGCGGTGCGTGAGCTCGGCGTCGAGGTGCTGCTGAACACGAGCCTCGAGGGCACCGATCTGCGGGACGAGCGGTTCCGGGCGCTGCGGTTGCGCGGCGGCCGGCAGGTCTTCGGCGAACTGCTGGTCGTCGCCTGCGGAGTACGGCCGCGTACCACCCTGGCAACCGGCTTGACGGTCCGGACCGGCATCGTCGTCGATCAGACGTTCACGAGCCCGGACGACCCACGGGTGCACGCGATCGGCGACTGCGCCGAGATCGACGGACTCGTCACCGGCACGGTGGCGTCGGCCTGGTCACAGGCGGAATCGCTCGCGGCCAGGCTGGACGGCCGGGGCGACGGGCCGGCCGACCCGTTCCCGCCTCCGCCGGACTACGACGTCGTCCGGCTGACCGCGGGCGGGCTCGATCTGCTTGTCCTGGGCAACAAAGAGGACGAGGGCGAGGTGGTGCGACTCGAGGACGGTGAGCGGTACGTCCGCGCCGTACTGCGGGACGGCATCGTGCGCTCGGCCGTCGCGGTCGGTGCGCCCGACGTGGCCGCGGAGCTCGTGCTGCTGGCGGACCGGGGGACTCCGGTCACCGCCGTCGGGTTGCTGGCGGCTCCCGACGTACCGACGAAGAAGGTGTCCACCGTCTGCCGGTGCAACGGGGTCACCAGGGCCGCGATCGAGGCGGCCTGGCGTGGAGGTGCCGACAGTGTCGCCGGCATCGCCGCGAAGACGCGGGCGACGACCGGGTGCGGCAGTTGCACCGGCGCCGTCGGCGATCTGCTCGACCGCTTCCGCCGCGGCGAGACCGAACCAGTACCGACCAGGAGGGCGACGATGACAGAGCTGAACGAGGCCCGGCACGTAGTGGTGGTGGGCGGGGGAATGGTCGCTCACCGGTTGGTCGAGGCACTGCGCTCGCGCGACACCGAGATCCAGTGGCGGATCACCGTGCTGGCCGAGGAGCCGCGGCTGCCGTACGACCGGGTGGCGCTGACCAGCTACTTCTCCGGCCGCGACCCGCACGACCTCTCGCTGGGCGACCCGGAGCTCTGGGACGACCCGGCCGTGACGCTGCGCAAGGGCGTGCAGGTCGCATCGTTCGACAGCTCGGCCAAGGTCGTGACCACCACGCGTGGTGAGCGGATCGGGTACGACGAACTGGTCCTGGCGACAGGCTCGTCGGCCTTCGTACCGCCGGTCAAGAACAGCGACGCGCAGGGCTGCTTCGTCTACCGCACGGTCGACGACGTGGCCGCGCTGCGGGTGTACGTCGAGCGGCTGAAGAGCGAGGGCAAGGACGTCCACGGTGTCGTCGTCGGTGGTGGTCTGCTCGGTCTCGAGGCAGCTGGTGCGCTCCGAGCCCTCGGTGCGGCGACCAAGGTGGTCGAGTTCGCGCCGCGGCTGATGCCGCTGCAGGTGGACGAGGGCGGCGGCAGTGCGCTGGCCCGGCTGATCCGCGGTCTGGACGTCGACGTTCTCGATGTCGACCCAGTGCACCCGGGTCAAGCTCACCTCGCAGGGTGCCGCGAAGGCGATGGCCGTTGCCGAAGGCCCCGATCTGCCGGCCGACGTGGTCGTCTTCGCGACCGGCGTCCGGCCGCGGGACGAGCTGGCCCGCGCGGCCGAGCTGGAGATCGGCGAGCGCGGCGGAGTCGTGGTCGACGAGGCCTGCCGGACCTCGGTGCCCGGGGTCTGGGCGATCGGCGAGGTCGCCTGTATCGAAGGCCGGGTCTGGGGATTGGTTGCCCCCGGCTACACGATGGCCGAGATCGTCGCCGACCGGCTGCTCGGCGGCGAGGCGACGTTCCCGGGCGCGGACACCTCGACGAAGCTGAAGCTGCTCGGGGTCGACGTGGCCAGCTTCGGCGATGCCTTCGGTACGTCGGAGGGCGCGCTCGACATCGTCTACGCCGACCCGATCGCGGGCGTCTACAAGAAGCTCGTCCTGTCCGACGACGCGCGGACACTGCTCGGCGGCATCCTGGTCGGCGACGCGTCGGCGTACTCGGGCCTCCGCCCGATGGTCGGCCGCGAGCTCGGCGCCGACCCGGCCGCGTTCCTGCTGCCCGAGGGCTCCGGGCCGGTCAAGCTCGAGCTTCCCGATGACGCGCCGGTCTGTTCCTGCAACAACGTCTCGGCCGGGACGATCCGGTGCGCCGTACGGGACGAAGGCTGTAGCGACATCAAGTCGGTGTGCGGCAAGACCAAGGCCGGCACCAGCTGCGGTTCCTGCCTGCCGATCGTGAAGAACCTGCTCAACACCGAGCTGACCAAGGCCGGTGTCGAGGTCAGCAAGGCTCTGTGCGAGCACTTCGCGCTGTCCCGGGCCGAGCTGTTCGACGTCGTCCGGGTGACCGAGCTGCGGACCTTCAGCGAGATCGTCGAGCGGCACGGCACCGGTCGCGGCTGCGACATCTGCAAGCCGGTGGTCGCCTCGATCCTGGCCAGCCTGGACCCGGCCGGTCACGTGCTCGAAGGCGAGCGCGCGACACTGCAGGACACGAACGACCACGTGATGGCCAACATGCAGAAGGACGGCACGTACTCCGTCGTGCCGCGGATCCCGGGTGGCGAGATCACCCCGGAGGGCCTGATCACGATCGGCGAGGTGGCCCGCGACTTCGGCCTCTACACCAAGATCACCGGCGGCCAGCGGGTCGACCTGTTCGGCGCCCGGATCGAGCAGCTGCCGGCGATCTGGAAGCGGCTGGTCGACGCCGGTTTCGAGTCCGGGCACGCGTACGGCAAGGCGCTGCGGACGGTGAAGTCGTGTGTCGGCTCCACCTGGTGCCGGTACGGCGTCCAGGACTCGGTCGGGATGGCGATCGCGCTGGAACTGCGGTACCGCGGGCTGCGGTCGCCGCACAAGCTCAAGCTCGGTGTCTCCGGCTGCGCCCGCGAGTGCGCCGAGGCGCGCGGCAAGGACGTCGGCGTGATCGCGACCGAGAAGGGCTGGAACCTGTACGTCGGCGGCAACGGCGGGATGACGCCGCGGCACGCCGAGCTGCTCGCGTCGGACCTCAGCGACGAGGAGCTGTTCCAGGCGATCGACCGGTTCCTGATGTACTACGTCCGCACCGGCGACCGGCTGCAGCGGACCTCGGTCTGGATCAACGACATCGAGGGCGGGCTGGACCACGTCCGCGACGTCGTCCTGAACGACAGCCTGGGCATCGCCGCCGACCTGGACGCCGCGATGGCCAAGCACGTCGACGCCTACGTCGACGAGTGGCGCGCCACCTTGAACGACCCCGACAAGCTGGCCCGGTTCGTCTCCTTCGTGAACGCCCCGGACCAGCCCGACGCCGACCTGCGGTACGTGGTCGAGCGCAACCAGCCGCGGCCGGCCACCCCGGCCGAACGCGGTCAGCTGGAGCCGGTGCTGCTGGCCGGCCCTCGATTGGAGGTACGCCGGTGAGTGTTACCGCGATGAGTCAGACAGTGGTCTGCCGGTACGACGTACTGCTGCCGGAGCGAGGGGTGGCCGCCTTGATCGGGGACATCCAGATCGCGCTGTTCCGCACCCACGACGGGTCGGTGTTCGCCATCGGCAACCAGGACCCGTTCAGCGGTGCGAACGTGATGTCGCGCGGCATCGTCGGCAGCCGGGGCGACGTGCAGACGGTGGCGTCGCCGATGTTCAAGCAGGTCTTCGATCTGCGCACCGGGGTCTGCCTGGACGATCCGGAGGTGTCGCTGCCGGTGTATACCGTAGAGGTGCTTGACGGACAGGTGATGGTGGACCTGACCGGGGCGGCGGGGCGGGGAAGGAATCCCACACTGTGAACAGTAAGCCCGGGCCGCTGAGCGGCTGCACGATCGCGATCACCGCGCACCGTCGCGCGGAGGACCTGATCGCCTCGTTCGAGCGTCGCGGCGCGAAGGTGCTGCACGCGCCGACGCTGCAGATCGTGCCGGTCGCCGACGACCACGCGCTGATCGAGGCGACCCGGCGGGTGATCGCGAACCCGCCGGACGACGTCGTCGTCACCACAGCGGTCGGCTTCCGCGGCTGGGTCGAGGCCGCCGACACGGCCGGGCTTGCCGCGGACCTGCTGGTCACGCTGGAGCAGTCGCGCATCCTCGCGCGTGGTCCGAAGGCCCGGGGCGCGATCCGGGCCGCCGGTCTGGTCGAGCACTGGTCTGCCCGGTCGGAGACGACCGCCGAGGTGGTCGAGTGGCTCCGCGACCAAGGAGTCGACGGGCGGAAGATCGTCGTACAACTGCATGGACTGTCGGACCCCGGACTTCAGGACGCGCTGCGGGCCGCTGGGGCGTCCGTACGCGGCCTCGAGGTGTATCGCTGGGGTCCGGCACCAGACCCGGTTGTGGTCGAGCGGATGATCGGGCAGGTTTCCAGCGGTGCTGTGGACGCAGTGGTGCACACGTCTGCGCCCGGCGCGCAGGCCATGCTCGATGCCGCAGCGTTGACCGGGCAGTACGACGGCCTGGTCACGTCACTGCGGACGGGACGGGTACTGAACGCGTGCGTTGGACCGGTGACGGCTGTGCCCTTTCACAATCTGGGGTTGGAGCCGCTCGTGCCGGACCGGTTCCGGCTCGGCGCGTTGATCCGGATCGTGACCGACCGGCTGACCGACGACAACGCGCGGTCGATCGAGACCGAGTTCGGGCAACTGGTGATTCGTGGTGGGGCGGCGGTCCTGGACGGTGTGGTGTTGCCACTCGGTCCGGGGCCGCGCGCCGTACTGGCCGCTCTGGTCGCGGCCGGTGGTGATGTGGTGTCGCGACCGGAGCTGCTCGCGGTACTTCCTGGAGCTGAGGACGTACACGCGGTGGAGGTCACGGTGAACAGACTGCGTACGGCGGTAGGCCGGCCGGAACTGGTCCGGACAGTGGTACGACGCGGCTACCGCCTGGCGGTCGAACCAGCCGGGGTCGCGTCATGACCTCGGATTTGTCTCGTCGGCGGGCGGATCGGATGCGGCGGCTCACGTCTGGGGTGGCGCCCCGGGGAGTCGACCTGATCGCGGCCGCGCACGGGACTGCGGATCCTCGGGGCATCCGTGAAGTCCACGAGCTGGTCCGGCTGATGGCCCGGCGGCGTCCCGACGTACCCGTCTCCCTCGGTTTCGTCGACGTCGACGTACCGGCGCTGCCGGGGCTGGTCGGCCGCGTGGTTGCCGACAGCAACCAGGCCGTGGTGGTGCCGTTGCTGCTGTCGAGTGGCTACCACGTGTACGTCGACGTCGCCGCCGAGGTGGACCGCCGACCCGGCCAAGTCCAAGCAACTCCGGCCTTGGGGCCAGACCCTGTACTGGCAGAGGTCATGGCCGACCGCCTGGGCGACCTGACCCGCGTCGACCGGGTAGTCATGGCCGCCGCCGGCTCGTCGGACCCCCGAGCGCTGGCCGACTGCACAGAGACAGCCTCACTGCTGTCCGCCCACATCAACCGCCCGGTCGACGTCGGCTACGTCTCCGGCGCCGGCGAACACGTCGGCTCGGTCCTGGCCCGAACCCCCGGCCGTGTCGCGGTGGCGACGTACCTCCTGGCCCCCGGCTTCTTCGCCGACCGAATCCGCCGCCTGGCCGGCCACCGCCTCGTCAGCCCACCCCTGGGCGCCGACCCCCGCATCGCCGCCCTCGCCCTCCACCGCTACCAGAGCGCGTTGCAGGAAACAGCTCTCGCCGTCTAAACCGGCTTGTAGGTGCTGATCACGACACCGGTGGTGGTGGTTTCGGAGTGGGTCAGGTCCAGGGGTTGGTGGCCGGTTTCGAAGAGGCGGTGGCCGGTGCCCAGGAGTAGCGGGTGGATGAGGAGGATGTACTCGTCGATCAGGTGGGGGATCGAGCGGATCAGCTCGCCGCTGCCGAGGATGATCAGGTCCTGTTCGGCTTTCAGAGTGGGGATGTCGTCGAGAGTGATGACGTGCGAGTTGACCCAGTCGGGGTCGTGCAGGGTCGATGAGACGACGTACTTCTGTTGCTTGTCGAGGGCTTCGGTGTAGGGATTGTCGGGCTGCTTCGGCCAGAAGTCCGCGAACTGCTCGTAGGTACGGCGGCCGAGCAGCATGGCACCGGACTGGCCGGCGCGCCGGGCGAGCACACGGCCCATCGCGTCCTGGCTGTACGGCGTGCCCCAGCCGCCGTACGGGAAGTCGCCGCGCAGGTCCTCGTCCGGTCGGCCGGGTGCCTGCATGACGCCGTCCAGGGTCACGTTGCACGCAACGGTGATCATGACTACCTCCTCGTGTAGGTGCTCTCACCCCCTACACGAACGCAACACCGCCACATCGACCGTCAGGCCGCGTCGAGCGCAGGACCGAGGTGCGCTTCCTCGTAGGCGTAGTGCGCTTCCAGGTCCTCGGCCAAGCGGTGGAGATCGTCGCGCAGTTGTACGGCGTGCTCGCGGGAAGGGGCTGTGGTCAGGCGGTCGAGGGTGGCGGTGATCTCGGTGTTCAGGGTGGCGACGGCCTCGTGTTCCCGGCTGAGGCGGTCGAGGGCGGGCTTGAGTTCGGGGAAGTCGGAGGCGAGGCGGGGGAAGACGCCGTCCTCGCGAGTGTGGTGTGCGTGCAGGGCGCCGCAGAACGACAGGCAGTGTTGCCGAAGGTCTGGTGTGGGCTGGAGGAGTTCGCGGTCTCCGGCCAGGTAGGCGTCGACGGCGGCGAGGGTGTCGTCGAGTTGTTGGCGGAGGCCGGCGTGGATCTCCTTCAGTTGCGCGGTTGCGGCACCGATCCGGGCCGGGGTGAGGGCGACGACCTGGATCACGCGTGCGGTGTGCTGTTGATACGTGGCGAATGCGGGGTC
Source organism: uncultured Actinomycetota bacterium (assembly GCA_963748245.1). Classification (GTDB taxonomy): domain Bacteria; phylum Actinomycetota; class Actinomycetes; order Propionibacteriales; family Kribbellaceae; genus Kribbella. Next base: position 622,137 of record CAVVIA010000005.1, read on the forward strand.
GCGGGTGGCCTGTTCGTCGTACAGGCGGTCGCGTTCGGCGCCGGTGATTTCAGTGGCGATGGCGTCGTACCTGGTGTCGCCGATCTCGACGGTGACGGTCGGGTTGGCGCGGAGGTTGTGCAGCCAGTCGGGTGACCGCGGCCGGCCCGCGTTCGAGGCGAAGATGATCAGGCGGCCGGCGTCCTCGGCGTACACGGTCGGGCTGGTGCTCGGACGGCCCGAGCGGGCGCCAGTGGTGGTCAGCAGCAGTAGCTTCGCGTCCTTGAACATGCCGCCGAGCGCTGCCATGACACGACCGGTGTTGGCCCGGAACTCGTCGATGACCTCACGATTGGGATCCACGCGGTTACCCTTCACTCTGCTAGATGATTTAGCTTTGCAAGCAAAGTAGTTTTGGAGACAAAGGTATGTCAAGTGTGGACGACAGCATCCGCACGTTGTTGCTGCTGATGCCGCGGATGGTGGGGCGGACGAAGCGGATGAAGGTGCCGGACGAGTTGGCCGGCCTGAATCTCGCGCCGCGGCACCTGAGTCTCTTCGCCTACCTGCTGTTCGACGGCCCGCTCGGCGTCAACGACCTGGCCGAACGCCTCGAGGTCACCCCGGCCACCGTCAGCCTCATGGTCGGCGAACTCACCCGCAAAGGCATCCTCGACCGCCGCGAAGACCCCACGGACCGCCGCCGCGCCATCGTCACCCTCTCCGACACCCACCGCCCGTCGATCGACACCTGGCTGGCCCGAAGCGCCCAAGCCTGGCGCCAAGCCCTAGAACCCCTCACCGACAAAGAACGAGCCCTCTTCGTCAACACCCTGAAGGCCTACGAGGACGCCCTCTGAGATCGAGTCGTGGATTTCTGCTCTCGCGATCGCCTGTCGAGCACCGAAATCCACGACTCGGTAAAGCTCAGCGGGAGCGCAAGGCCTCGAGGTCGGCGTGGCAGCGGGCCTCGACCTCGGAGAGTTCGTGGAGGGTTTCCTCGATGTCTTTGCGGCGTTGTTCGAGGTCGGCGCGGCGGGTGGTGATCTGGTCGAGGAGGTAGACGAGTTGGCCCTCCTCGCCCGGTTCGGCGTCGTACATGTCGACGATGGTGGCGATCTCGTCGAGGGAGAAGCCGAGGCGTTTGCCGCGCAGGATCAGGCCGAGGCGGACCCGGTCGCGCGGGTGGTAGACGCGGACGGTGCCGCGCCGCTCGGGCGTGAGCAGGCCGCGGTCCTCGTAGAACCGGATCGTTCGCAGCGTGACGTCGTACTCGGCGGCCAGTTCGGCGATCGACCAGGTCTGTGCGGGCACCCGGATATTGTGCACACACCCCAGCGTGCTTTACGTTTACGTAAGCGTCAAGCACGAGGGAGTGCGTCATGTTCGAACTGTCCGAAGAGCACCGCGAGTTCCGCCACAGCGTGCGCGACTTCGCCGAGGCGGAGATCGCCCCGCACGCCGCGGAGTGGGACCGCAAGCACTACTTCCCGGTGGAGGTCGTGCAGAAGATGGGCCGGCTGGGGCTGTTCGGGCTGACCGCCCCGGAGGCGTACGGCGGTTCCGGCGGCGACTTCACCAGTCTGTGCGTGGCGATCGAGGAGATCTCCCGGGTCGACCAGTCGATGGGGATCACCCTGGAGGCCGCGGTCGGGCTCGGCATCAACCCGATCCTCACCTTCGGCACCGACGAGCAGAAGCAGACCTGGCTGCCGGATCTGGTGGCCGGCCGGAAGCTGGCCGGGTTCGGGCTGACCGAGCCGGAGTCGGGTTCGGACGCCGGCGCGACGAAGACCCGGGCCGTGCTCGACGGCGACGAGTGGGTGATCGACGGCTCGAAGCAGTTCATCACCAACTCCGGCTCCAGCATCACGTCCTGTGTGACGGTCACCGCCCGGACCGGCGAGAAGCCGGACGGGAAAGCGGAGATCTCCACGATCATCGTTCCGAGTGGTACGCCGGGCTTCGCGGCCGAGGCGGCGTACGACAAACTCGGCTGGCACGCGTCCGACACGCACCCGCTGTCCTTCACCGGCTGCCGGGTGCCCGCGGCGAACCTGCTGGGCGAGCGGGGCAAGGGTTTCGCGCAGTTCCTCGCCACGCTGGACGACGGGCGGGTCGCGATCGCGGCCGTCGCACTCGGCTGCATCCGGGCGTGCCTGGAGCTGTCGGTGCAGTACGCCGGTGAGCGCAAGACGTTCGGAGTGCCGATCGGGCGCAAGCAGGGTGTCGCCTTCCAGATCGCCGACCTGAAGGTAATGGCGGACGCGGCGGAGCTCCTCGTCTACCGGGCCGCGGCGCTGAAGGACGCCGGAGCGTCGATGGCCGACTTCAAGCAGGCGGCGTCGGTGGCGAAGCTGTACGCGACCGAGTCCGCGGTGACCGCGACCCGGATCGCGACCCAGGTGTTCGGCGGCTACGGCTTCATGGAGGAGTACCCGGTGACCCGGTTCTACCGGGACGCGAAGATCCTGGAGATCGGCGAGGGGACGTCGGAGGTCCAGCGGATGCTGATCGCCCGGAGCCTCGGGCTCCCGGTGGAATGACAGCCTCGCGACCGGGGAGTGTCAGGATGACGGTATGACCCACGATCACTGGACCGAGGTCAAGGTTGCCCGCGAGGCGACGCTGGCGCCGCCGGAGAAGGCGGCGGCCAAGCTCGCGTCGCAGCACAAGCTCTACGTCCGCGACCGGATCGCGCTGCTCGTCGACGAGGGCAGCTTCGTCGAGGACGCCCAGCTGGCGAACGCGCTGAACGCGGGCCTGCCCGCCGACGGCGTGGTCACCGGCCGCGCTCTGGTCGACGGACGGCCGGCCCTGATCGTCGCCAACGACCCGACCGTGAAGGCGGGGTCGTGGGGTGCCCGGACGGTGGAGAAGATCGTCCGGATCACCGAGGTGGCGATCCGCGACGAGCTGCCGGTGTTCTGGCTGATCGACTCGGCCGGCGCTCGGATCACCGATCAGGTGCAGTTGTTCCCCGGCCGTCGCGGTGCCGGCCGGATCTTCCACAACCAGGTCGCGCTGTCCGGCAAGGTGCCGCAGATCTGCTGCCTGTTCGGCCCGTCCGCCGCGGGCGGTGCGTACATCCCGGCGTTCTGCGACCTGGTGATCATGGTCGACGGCAACGCCTCCATGTACCTGGGCTCGCCGCGGATGGCCGAGATGGTGGTCGGCGAGAAGGTGACGCTGGAGGAGATGGGCGGCGCCCGGATGCACACCAGCGTGTCCGGCTGCGGTGACCTGCTCGCGGCCGACGACGCCGAGGCGATCGACCTGGCCAAGCAGTACTTCTCCTACCTGCCCGGTTCGTGGCAGTCGAGGCCGCCGTCGTACGACGCCTCGCCGCCGGCCCGCGATTTCACCCGCGACCTGGTGCCGGCCGAGGAGAGTGTCGGGTTCGACATCCACGACGTGATCGACGCGCTCGTCGACGCGGACACGTTCTTCGAGCTCAAGCCGTCGTACGCGCCGGAACTCGTGACCGGGTTCGGGCTGCTGGCCGGTCAGGTGGTCGGGATCGTGGCGAACCAGCCGGCCGTCAAGGGCGGGGTGCTGTTCGTCGACTCGGCGGACAAGGCGGCGCGGTTCATCTGGCTGTGCGACGCGTTCAACGTGCCGCTGGTGTACCTGTGCGACGTACCCGGGTTCATGATCGGCAGCGAGGTCGAGCGGGCCGGGATCATCCGGCACGGCGCGAAGATGATCACCGCGGTGTCCGAGGCGACCGTGCCGACGGTGTCGGTGATCGTCCGGAAGGCGTACGGCGCCGGCCTCTACGCGATGTGCGGACCCGGCTTCTCACCGGACGCGTGTGTCGCGCTGCCGACCGCGAAGATCGCGGTGATGGGTCCGGAGGCGGCGATCAACGCCGTGTACTACAACAAGATCCAGGAGATCGCCGACGAGACCGAGCGGGTCGAGTACGTCTCCCGCCTGCGCGAGGAGTACGAGACCGATATCGACATCCTCCGCCTCGCCGCCGATCTGGTCATCGACGCGATCGTCGAACCGGAGGACCTCCGCACCGACCTGATCGCCCGCCTCGCGGCCGCCCAGTCCAAGGACCGCCACTTCAGCACGAAACGCCACGGCGTTCCCCCGGTCTGAGACGCCTCCGCTCCGACCCCGGGCGGCGTACTAGGCTCGACAAGCGCTGTCCGCCGTCGAAGGAGGAGCTTTGGGGTCGAAGGAGTTCGCCGACAGGATCCGGGATCGGCAGAAGCTGATCGGGTACTGGGTCGTGCTGGATGCACCGGTTGCGACCGAGCGGATCGCGCGGGTCGGGTACGACTACGTCGTGCTGGACGGCCAGCACGGGCTGATCGGGTACCAGGGCCTGCTGACCGGGCTGCTGGCCGTGGACGCGGGCGCCTCGCTCGGGACCGGTTCGGTCGGCCTCGTCCGGGTCGAGGCGAACCACCCGACACCGATCGGCCGGGCGCTGGACGCCGGGGCGGCCGGGGTGATCGTGCCGCTGGTGGACAGCTCCGAGGACGTCACCCGAGCGGTACAGGCGGCGAAGTACCCGCCGGCCGGTGTGCGGTCGTACGGCCCGATGCGGTCGGCGCTGCGGGTCGGTCCGGTCCCGGCCGACGCCGACGCGGCGACCGTCGTACTGGCGATGATCGAGACCCCGCTCGGGCTGAAGAACGTGGCGGAGATCTGTGCGACGCCCGGTCTGGACGGCGTGTACGTCGGCCCGTCGGACCTCGGGCTGTCGGTCGGGGCACGCTTCCCGGGTGATCCGGAGGTCGCGGAGCCGTTCGAGGAGGCGGTCGCGTTGATCGCGCGGACGGCGCAGGAGGCCGGGATCGCGGCCGGTATCCACACGCCGGACGGCCAGACGGCGCAGCGGCGGCTGAGCCAGGGCTACACGTTCGCCACCGTCGCCTCCGACCTGACCCACCTCGAGGCCATCGCCGCCGCCCACCTCGACACCGCCAAGTCGTAGGAACACATCGAGCTCTTCCCGGGTTAGGTTCGGAGAGGACCGCACGCCGAGGAGGCTTGGTATGAGGGCGCCCGAGCGAGGAGCACTGCCGCTGCGTCTGGCCGCGACGCTCGGCCGGACGTACGGGCGGGTGACCGAGACCGTGCAGGGCCTGAGCGACGCGGACTTCGACCGCCCGACCCGCTGCGAGGGTATGCCGGTCGGCCCGCTCCTGGTCCATCTCCTGTACGACGCCGAGCGCGCGCTGATGGCGTTCGCCAGCCCAGCTACCGCCGTACCGGACCGGGACTTCGTCACCTACTGGCTGGACTCCCCGCCGGGGACTGAAGGAGACGACCAGTTCGTCCGGACCGTCGCGTCGGCGTACCGGAAACCGGCGGGCCTGGTGCAGCACTGGCGTGAGCTGTCCGAGGCCGCCGTCCGCGCGGCGACGCTCGGACTGGTCGACAAGGGGCGGCGGGTCGAGACGCAGGGTCACGTGCTGCGAGCGACCGACTTCGTCGCGACGTTGGTGCTGGAGGCAACCGTCCATCACCTCGACCTGATCCTCGAACTGCCGGATGCGCCGGAGCCGGATCCCGAAGGCTTGCAGGTCGCGGCCCGGACGCTGGACGGGCTGTTCGGTCCGGAGGCGTGGGACGTGATCGGCTGGGACACCACGACGTACATCCTCAAGGCGACCGGCCGGCTGCCGCTCGACCAGGACGACCTGGACATGCTCGGCCCGCACGCGAGCCGCCTCCCACTGCTCGGTTAGAGAACTCCGGCGAACGGATCGTCCAGGTCCTGCCAGTTGAGGCTGGCCAGCTCGGACTCGGTCAGCAAACAGGCATCCAGGACCGCCTGCAGCCGGGCCGGATCCAGCCCCATCCCGGTGGCGACCACGGTGCACTCGGCGAGGTGCTCGGTGTCGGACCACTCACCGAGCATCCCCAGCGACGCGCTGTACCCGGCGGACTCCCACCGCACCCGTTGCGTCGGCCGGTTGGCCAGCCAGACCACCCCACGACTCCGTACGACGCCGTCCACGATGTCCTCGAGGGCGTCGTTCAGCCGGGCCGGGTGCAGCGGTCGGGTGGACCGCCACAGCACCGTCGTTACGCCGTCACCGCTCGGCTGCACCCGGTCGGACGCGGCGAGCTCACCGGCCCACGCCTCGGCCGCGTGGAGGTCGAACAATCCGGTCCGCGCGACCGGACCGGTCGGCACACCGGCCGGATCGGCTGCGACGACCGTCGTCCGCGGGTTCAGGTGCGCCAGCAGGTTGTGCAGGCGCTCCGGTGCGGCGCTGCGGTGGGCGTTGGCGAGCACGCACACGTCGGCGTACTCGATCTGCCGAGCGGTCAGTTCGGCGACGTTGCGGCGATCGGGCGGTCCGAGAGCCAGTCCACGCTCGTCCAGAAGTTCGTCGCCGGATAGCTGCTCGACCAGCAGTACGGCGTCGACCACGCAGGTGATCGTGTCGACCGCGATCTCCGGCATCGAAGCCACCAGCGTGCCCGCCAGCGGGCGCGCCTCCATCGCCGGCGGAGCAGCCAGTACGACGTGATCCCAGTGCTGCCGCGCGACCAGGGTCTCGAGCAGCGGCAGCAGCGACTCGATCAGCTGACACGCACCGCAGTCGTCGTCCACCGTGAACTCACCGGAGTCGATCGGACCGGATGCGTCGAGCACCCGCCAGCCCAGCACGCCCCGCCCGGGCAGCTCGTCCTGGTCCACAACCACGGCCACGGTGGTGGCGTCCACCATCGCGTGCAGCACAGGTTCGCGGAGCGTCGTCGACAGGCCGACCAGCAGGGACAACGAGGTTCTCGGATTGGGCGGTCATGCACCGACAGTATATGAAAACGGTTTTCATCAGTCCAGGGCGGGGGTGGGCCGACTTTCCCGTCAGACCGGGAAATTTCCCGGCCTCGTGCGGAATCGGCTCGCCGGGTGCTGTTAACAGTTAAGGCGCCGAGGTCTGGCCGGAGACCGGTGACGTGCTTATGGTCCGGAGAGTGGGACCGGGGCGGAGGTGTGGGATGGGTGAGCGGGAGTTCGCCGACGTGCTGCGCGACGCCATTCGCGCGCGCGGACTGGGTCTGGAGCGGATCCGCGAGCGGCTGCTGGCTCAAGGCGTGTCCGTCAGTCTGGCGACGTTGAGTTACTGGCAGTCCGGACGCTCACGCCCTGAGCGGCGGGACTCGCTCGCCGCCGTCGAGTTGCTGGAGTCGGTGCTCGAGGTCCCGGCCGGCACGTTGTCGGCGTCGCTGGGTCCGCCGCGGCGGCGTGGGCGCTGGCTGAGCACCGTGCCGGACCGGCCCGACGTCGCGGCATACTGGCCGAGGCCTGACGCGGTCGAGGACGCGGTCAGTGGAGTCGACCTCCGATGGGACGAGCGGCTGACCCGGATCAGTCAGCACGACCGGGTCTACATCGGTCCGGACGGCGGTGAGCGCTCGTACCATTCCCGCCAGGTCCTGCGCGCCGAGGCGGACGGTCCGGACCGCTGGGTGCTGATCATGCACCTCGACGAGCACGACCGCCCGCTGCCGGCGATCTGGCCGCTCCGGCACTGTCACCTGGGCCGGACGGTACGACGTCCCGCCGACGGACTGCTGGTCGCCGAGCTGCTCTTCGACCGTCCCCTCCGCAAGGGCGAGACGGTGATCACCGAGCACGAACTGGTCAACGTCGCGCCGTACCCGCCGGCCACGAACTACGAGCGGAAGTTCCGCCTGCCGGTCCGCGAGTTCGTGCTGGAGATCTGCTTCGACCCGACCCGGCTTCCCGTGGTGTGCAGCGGGTTCTCGCAGCTGGACGACGCCGAGGAGATCGTCCGGCCGGTGAACGTCGCGTCCGAGGTGCATGGCGTCGTACTGAACTTCGGACCCGGCCGCTACGGCTTCCGGTGGGGCTGGGACGAGTGAACCGCATTCTTCAGGCACTTCGGGAAAAGCGTGCGTGGGTTGTCCCGATCGTCTGGTAGGCAAGGGGTATGGCGATCGAGATCGGGCAGTTCAAGGGTGATTGGGACGAGCTGGTCGAGCTCGTGGACCTGGCGTTCGCCGCACCGTGGAGCGAGGCTCAACTGGAGTCCGAGCGGCGGGTGTGGGAGCCGGAGCGGTCCATCGTCGCGACCGACGAGAAACAGTTGGTCGGGCACACCAGCGCGTTCTCGCTGCGGATGACGGTGCCGGGTGCGCAGGTCCCGGTGGCCGGGGTGACTCTGGTCGCGGTCCGGCCGACACACCGGCGCCGTGGCATCCTGCGCGACCTGATGCGCGCCCAGCTGACCGAGATCTACGAGGCGGGCAACGAGCCGATCGCCGCGCTGACCGCGAGCGAGCCGGTCATCTACGGCCGGTTCGGGTACGGCCTGGCCTCGGACCACCAGGAGGTCGTGATCAGGAAGACGTCCCGTGAGCTGCGGCCGGTGGCCGGCGTGGACGACGTACGGATCAGGACTGTCGCTGTGCGCGAGGCTCTCGCCACGTGTACGGAGCTGCGCAACCGGCTGGTGCTCGACCGGCCGGGGATGTTCCACCACGACGAGCGCTGGCAGGAGTATGTCGTCGGCGACAACGTCACGAGCAATCCAGCCGACGGCTCCCCGCGACGGTGTGTCGTGGCCGAGCGGGACGGTGAGGTGACCGGGTTCGCGTACTACCGGAGCAAACGCGCCGACAAGGGGTTCATCGAGGTCAGCCGGGTCCATGCCGTGGACCTCGCCTCGCACGTCGCGCTCTGGCGGTTCCTGCTGGAGCCGGATCTGCTGAGCGAGACGCATTTCCGCAAGCTCCCGTCGGACGATCCGCTGCTTGAGTTGCTGCTCGATCCGCGGGCTCCGGAGCCGATCACACGGGACGGGCTCTGGGTCCGTCCGGTCGATGTCGGCCGTGCGCTCGCCGCCCGGACGTATGCGCGGGAGATCGACGTCGTGCTGGCGGTGACCGACGGGTTCCTGCCGTGGAACCAGCGCAGCTGGCATCTCGCCGGCGGGCCGGTGGGGGCGACGTGTGAGGCGACATCGCGGTCGGCCGACCTGACTCTCGACGTACGGGACCTGGGTGCGGTTTACCTCGGTAAGCCGTCGCCGGCCCGGCTCGGGGCAGCGGGGCTGGTCCAGGAGCACACGTCGGGAGCCCTCGCGGCCACTTCGGAAGCGTTTTCCGCCAGTCGGCTTCCGTGGCTCGATACGGGCTTCTGATCGGTTAGCCTTCCGGGATGCAGCGGAAGCGTCGGGGCGCGCTGATGCTGGCTGTCGTGCTGATGCTGGGGGTCGCGGCGGCCGGTTTCGTCGTGCTCGCGTCGGCCGGCGGGCCGGTCCGGCCGGTCAGCGAGAGCACGCTGACCTCCTCGCCGCGGCCGGAGCCCACAGAGGTGCCGAGCGAGACCGTGAGTGCGCCGACGCCGCTGCCTCCGCCGCCCGAACGGGAGACGAAGGCCCGGCCGTTCCCGGAGTGGCTGCAGTCGCTGTGGCAGGCGCTGATCTGGCTGGCGGTCGGAGCCGCGGCAGTGTTCCTCGGGTGGTTGATCTACCGGGTCCTCCGGCAGGTCGAGGTGCCGCAGGCCGAGGCCGAGGACACCGACTGGGAGCGGATGAAGGCGGACCGGCTCGCGGAGGCGGTCGACACCGGCCTGGCCCGGATCGACTCCGGTACGGCGACCGACGCGGTGATCGCCTGCTGGGTCGCGCTGGAGGAGGCCGCCGCGTCGGCGGGCGTGCCCCGCGATCCGTCGGAGACCCCGGCCGAGTTCACCGTCCGCGTCCTCGGCGTCGGCGGGATCTCCGAGCCCGAACTCGTCCGCCTCGGCGAGCTCTACCGCGAGGCTCGCTACTCCACTCATGGCTCCACCGAGCAGGCCCGAGCCGATGCGCGGTCCGCCTTGGTCCGCCTCCGTGACGATCTGGCCGCCGTTCATGTCGAGGTGGGTGGATGACGTACCAGTGGACGCCGCTGGAGGAGTCCGAGCGGCGCGGTCAGGAACAGCCGCGGGTCCGGTCGCTGCGGTTGAACAAGGTGCTCGTGCAGCATGTCGGCATCACCGTGCTGGTGAGTCTGCTGCTGGTCGTGGCGTTCGGTGCGGCAGGGATGTCGCCGCGGCCGTTGTGGTTCATCGCGACGGCGCTCGCGGTCGGGTTCGGGTCGCTGGCGATGCGGCTGATCGTGCCGCAGGTGCTGGAGACCAACTGGCCGGCGCGGCGCGACGAGCAGCTGGCCGCGTTGCGCAGCCGGAGCAACGACAACCGGACCCAGTTCATCGCCACCTGGTTGCAGGAGGCCGGCCGCGAGCGCCGCGCGGGTGAGGGATCGCAGACGTTCGTCCGCCGGATCCGTCCGCTGCTGCTGGAGCTGACCACCGACCGGTTGGTGCACCGGCACGGCATCGACCCGGTGCGCGAGCCGGACCGGGCCCGCGAGATCACCGGAGAGCGGCTGTGGACCCTGATCACCGGGGACGACAAGCGCACCGCGTCCTTCGACGAGATCGAGTACGCCGTCCAGACCATCGAGAAGCTGTGAGGAACTGTGACTGATCCACAACTGCACACCGAGGATGCTGGGCCGGCGCTCGGGGTAGCGGAGGTATCGGCGCTGTCCCGCGAGGTGCTGGATCGGGTCAGTGAAGCGGTCGTCGGGAAGACCGGTGCCCTGGAACTGGTGCTGGCCGGGATTCTCGCCGGCGGGCATGTGCTGCTCGAGGACTATCCAGGGCTGGCGAAGACGCTGGCCGCGCGGTCGTTCGCGCAGGCGCTGGGGCTGGAGTTCAGGCGGGTGCAGTTCACCCCGGACCTGCTGCCGTCGGATGTGACCGGCGCCTTCGTGTACGACCAGAAGGAGTCCGAGTTCGTCTTCCGGCCGGGCCCGATCTTCACCGGGCTGCTGCTGGCCGACGAGATCAACCGGACCCCGCCGAAGACCCAGGCCGCGCTGCTGGAATCGATGCAGGAACACCAGGTCACCGTCGAAGGCCAGACCTTCCCGCTGCCCACCCCGTTCCACGTGCTCGCGACCGCCAACCCGGTCGAGTACGAAGGCACCTACCCGCTTCCCGAGGCCCAGCTCGACCGCTTCATGCTGCGGATCGGCTTCGGCTACCCGAGCGCCGAAGAGGAGTGGGAGGTACTGCGCCGCCGGATGAGCCGGCGTCAGGAGGACCAGACCGTCGAGCCCGTCACTGACGCGGCCGGACTGCTCGCCGCACAACGCGCCGTCGAGACAGTCACCGTCGACAACACGGTCGGCCAGTACTGCGTCGACCTCGCCGCCGCCACCCGGCGCGACTCGCAGGTCCTCGTCGGCGCGTCGCCACGTGGCTCGCTGGCGTTGTTGCTGACCGCCCGTGCGTACGCCGTGATCCAGGGCCGGGACTACGTCGTACCGGAGGATGTGAAGGCGGTCGCCGTACCGGCGCTGGCTCATCGGATCACGGTTCGCCCAGAGCTCTGGCTGCATGAGGTGACTGGCGCGACCGTCGTACGCACAGTCCTCGGCTCGGTCCCGACCCCACCCACCGTCGTAGGCGCATCCCGGTGAAATGGCAGCCGACGCACGCCCAGGTGAGGGCGGTCTGTGCGGCTGGCGTGTTGCTGCTGGTGGCAGTGCTGGCCCGGCGGCCGGACGCCGCCGTTCTCGGGCTGCCGTTGGCGTTCGTCGCGGTGTGGGGACGGTACTTCCGGCCGCGTGAGCGACCCGAGGTGCACACCGAGCTGGATTCGGATGTGCTGTTCGAGGGCCAGGCGACGACGTACCGGCTGCGCGTGACCGGGACGGTCGATCCCGACATCGACCTGATCGCGGCGGCGCTGCCGAGGTCGCAGTGGTTCCAGTACGACCCGCCGCAGGCTGCGATCGCCGAGCCGGTGACCGATGGCGAGGTGACGCTCGAGGTCGGGCTGCGGTCGAAGCGGTGGGGGATGCGTGCGCTGGAGCGGCCCACCGTCGTCGCGACCTCGATGCTCGGCGCGTATCGGATCCGGGTGACCTCGGCCGAGCCGCTCGCGGTGACCACGCTGCCGTTGCGCGAGGGCTTCGAGGCGGTCGACTCCGTGCCGCGGCCGGCCGGGCTGGTCGGGTTGCACCGGTCGCGGCGTCCGGGTGAGGGGACCGAGCTGGCCGGCGTACGGCCGTTCCGGACCGGCGACCGGCTGCGGCGGATCAACTGGTCCGTCTCGGCGCGCACCCGCGAGCTGCACGTCACGTCGACCTGGTCGGACCGCGACACCGAGGTGGTGATCCTGCTCGACACCGGTGGTGAGATCGGTGTGAGCGAAGGGATCGACGGCCGGTCGAGCAGTCTGGACACCGGCGTCCGCGCGGCCGCCTCGATCGCCGAGCACTACCTCCGCCACGGCGACCGGGTCCGCCTGATCGACACCGGGAACCTGGTGCGCGGCGTGCGTTCCGGCAGCGGGCGCGGGCATCTGCGCCGGATCCTGGACGCGCTGGTCCACGCGGACCGCCGCGGCCGGCAGCAGGACGAGCTCCAACTCGTCCGCCGCAACCGGATCAGGTCCGACAGCCTCGTCGTGGTGCTCAGCCCACTGCTGCGACAGGTGATGCTCGGGTACGTCGTGACGCTCGTGCACTCGGGATGCACCGTCATCGCCGTGGACACGCTGCCCCCGGATGTCGCCTCGGTGATCGACCTCGACGAGCACGACACCGTCGCTTGGCCGCTCGCCTGGCGGCTGCGGATGCTCGAGCGGCGCCGGGAGCTCGACCGCCTCAGCGACCTGGGCGTTCCCACCGTTCCCTGGCGCGGCGCCGGCACCCTCGACGAGGTGCTGCGAGATGCGTCGAGGCTGGCGGCCGGCGCCGAGGATCCGCTCGTGACGCCTTCAGAGAAGATCAGTTTGTGGCTTGTGCAGTTGCGGGCCTCGGGGCGAGCTGCGGTGGTGGCGCGGCTGAGCATTGCGGTCGCGGGTGCCGTGGCGTTGCTGGTGTCGGCGGTGCAGTCGTGGGATCAGCTGGATCTGATCCCGCTGATCGCGATCCCGATGCTGGTGGCAACAGTCGTGCTGCCGGACTCGATGGGCGGGTTGTTCTTCATCGTCGTGGTCGCGCTCGGGTGGGTGAGCCGGGCGCCGGGTGAGGTGAGCTGGAGCCTGGCGGTGACCGGGATCGCCTTGCTGGTGGTGCATCTGGCGACCGCGTTCACCGCGCAGCTCCCGTCGTACGCGTTGGTGCACCAGCAGTCAGTGCGTCGCTGGTTGTTGCCCGGAGCAATCGCTTTGCTGATCGGGCCGGCGGTTGCGATCGCGGCCGCACTGATCCAGGGCGCCGAGGTCGCCGGCTCGATGCTCGTCACAGTAGCCGCGCTCATCCTCGCCACCGCAGCAATCTGGTTCGCCGCCGGCCAGAAGCTCGGACGAAACTAGTCGTCCGGGGTGTGCAGGGTCGCGTTGAGTTCTTCGGCCCAGGGGAGGGTGACCGCTGCGGGACCGAGGACCTGCATGGCGGACATGACGGTGAGCAGCATGCCGGTGCCGAGGAACTCGCGGGTCTCCACCGGGGTCGCGCCGGTCAGATCGCGGACCAGGCGGTAGATGCCGCCGAAGCGCTCGCGGACCACGTCGCCGATGGCGGGTTCGCGACTGGCTGAGAAGCCGTGCAGGAGGACGAGCAGGAGTTCGCGCTCGGCCATCAGTTCCTCGTAGCTGTGACCGAGGCTCTCCAGCGTCGGCTCCCGGTCGGCGGCGGCGCGGAAGGTCTGCTCGATCCGGTCGCAGACCGCCTGGACCGCGGCCAGGAACAGTTGCTGCTTGGTGCCGAACAGGCGGATCACGTACGGCTGCGAGACGCCGGCCAGCCGGGCGATCTCGTCCGTCTTCGTCCCCGCGTACCCGGACGCGCCGAACGCCTGCACCGCCGCCTGCAGCACCTCCTCACCGCGCTCCGCCGCCGTCAACCGCACCCTCGCACCCATGCTTCTCCTTCCACCACTCCCGGCGCCGGAGGCGCCGCGTTCTTCCAGAAGACACTTGACATGTTATCAGTGGATGCATACTTTGGTGAGCGAGCTTGTTATCAGTGAATTACAACTAGGAGCCTGAGATGACATCGACCGCTCTCGATGAGAGGCGCGAACCCGCTGCGTCACCCACTCGGAAGTTCGGCCTGGCGGCCGTACTGACCGCGGTGGGCATCCCCACCTTCATGGTCACGCTGGACAACCTGGTCGTGACGAACGCGCTGCCGGTGATCAAGGCCGAGCTCGGCGCATCGCTGTCCGACCTGCAGTGGTTCGTGAACGCGTACACGCTTGCGTTCGCCGCGCTGCTGCTGACTGCCTCCGCGATCGGCGACCGGCTCGGCCGCCGGCGGATCTTCCTGGCCGGGATCGTGCTGTTCACCCTGGCCTCGGCCGCCTGTGCGCTGGCGACCGAGCCGTGGATGCTGATCGGCGCGCGGGCGATCCAGGGCGTCGGTGCGGCTGCGGTCATGCCGTTGTCGCTGACGTTGCTGGCCGTCGCCGTACCCGACAAGCTGCGCAGTGCCGCGATCGGCGCGTGGGGCGGCATCTCCGGGCTGGGTGTGGCGGTCGGCCCGGTCGTCGGCGGCGCGGTGGTCGACGGGCTGAACTGGCAGTGGATCTTCTGGCTGAACGTGCCGGTCGGCGTGGTCGCCGTACTGCTCGCCGCTCGGGTGCTGACCGAGTCCCGGGGACCGGCGAAGCGGCTCGACCTGGCCGGGCTGGTGCTGGCGACGGCCGGCGTGCTGTCGATCGTGTGGGGTGTCGTGCACGGTGCGGACGACGGCTGGACATCGGCCAGCGTGCTCGGGTCGTTGATCGCCGGTGTGGTGCTGCTGGCCGCGTTCGTGGCGTGGGAGCGTCGTACGGCGGATCCGATGCTGCCGCTGCGGTTGTTCTCGGTCCGGGCGTTCAGCGTCGTGAACTTCACCTCGTTCACGTTCTCGGTCGGCGTGTTCGGCGCGGTGTTCCTGCTGGCCCAGTTCTTCCAGGTGGTGCAGGGCTACAGCCCGCTGGAGTCCGGCGTCCGGACGCTGCCGTGGACGATGGCGCCGATGGTGGTCGCGCCGATCGCCGGGATGATCGTCGACCGGGTCGGGCCGCGTGTGCTGATCGCGAGCGGACAGGTGTTGCTCGCGGCTGGGCTCGGCTGGCTGGCCCTGATCACGACGGCTTCGACGCAGTACGGCGAGATGGTCGTGCCGTTCATCCTGGCCGGAGTCGGGATGGGCCTGACCTTCGCCCCGGCGGCGAGTGTCGTGATGGCCAGTGCTCCTGACGCCGACCGTGGTGTGGCGTCCGGCACGAACAACACCATCCGCGAGGTCGGTGTCGCGATGGGCGTCGCCGTACTCGCCTCGGTCTTCGCCTCGGCGGGCTCGTACGAGTCCCCGGCGAGCTACGTCGACGGCCTCGTCCCCGCGGTCTGGACCGGCGCTGCCATCGTCGCCGTCGGCGCAGGCGTCGCGCTGCTCCTGCCCGGTCGCAAGCGCTGACCTGCTCGCTCCGCCGTTCGGTCAAGGACGGCGGAGCGAGGCTAGGGTGTCAGGGTGCTGGGTGCAGACGACGTACGACGGATCGCGCTGTCCTTCCCGGGAACGGTGGAGAAGGAGCGCTGGGGCCACCCGACTTTCGACGTGGCCGGGCGGATGTTCATCACCATCCCGGACGACCAGACGTCGTTCGCGGTGCGGTGTCCGCGGCTGGAGCGGGACGAGCTGATCGCGGCGGAACCCGGCAAGTTCTGGGTTCCGCGGCACGAGGCGGGTTCGAACTGGGTCCGAGCCTGGCTGGCCTCCCTGGAGGACGCCACCGAACTCGAAGACATCCTCGCCGACTCCTGGCGCCAGGTAGCCCCCTCCGAACTCCTGGACCACTGACCCAGAACCCCACGCAGTCCAGTCGACCACCTCCTGGCGCGACGGCTGCAGGTGGGGGATTGTTGGATTCACCGCCCACTCGTTTCGTCGCGACCCGGCGATGGAACCCGAGGGGGACACGATGCCGGACCGGACGGATCTGCTGGTCCTCGGCGCGGGGCCTTATGCCTACTCTGCGGCCGCCTTGGCCCGCGAGAACGGCATCGAGACCCGGATCGTCGGCCACCCGATGGCCTTCTGGCGACGACACATGCCGGCCGACATGTTCCTGCGTTCCGGCCCCGACTGGCATCTGGACGGAAGCGGCGAGCATACGTTCGAGGCATTCTTCGAGGATCGGGGACTGCGGCCCGACGACTTCGACCCGATCCCGATCTCGGTCTTCCTCGACTACACGGAGTGGTTCCGCGAGCGCAAGCGGCTCGACCTCGACGAGCGCCTCGTGACCGGCCTGACCAAGCCGAACGCGACCTTCGTGGCAACGATGGACGACGGTACGACGATCACCGCGGACAAGGTCCTCGCCGCACCCGGCATCGGCTACTTCCTCCACCTGCCGGAGTGGTACGCCGATGTCCCCCCGGCCCGCCGCTCGCACACGGCTGAACTGATCTCGTTCGATTCGCTCGCCGGTGCCCGGGTCGTGATCATCGGCGGTCGCCAAAGCGCCTACGAATGGGCGGCTTTGCTGAGCGACCACGGCGCCGAGCAGGTGGACGTCGTGCATCGCCACAGCACGCCGACGTTCGCCAAGGTGAGCTGGGGCTTCGTCGACCAGTACGTCGACCAGACGTTGACCCACCGGGGATGGTGGCGAGAACTCTCGGGCGAGCGGCAGCGGGCGATTGCTGCCGAGTTCTGGCAGGTCGGCCGTCTCACCCTCGAACCCTGGCTCGTCCCGCGGATCCCTGAGACCGTCGTGACCAGTCACCCGGGGTGCGCGGTGGTCGGCACGAGAGTCAGCGAAAACGACGTGACGCTGACTCTCTCCGATGGCACGGCGCTGACAGCCGATCATGTGGTCTTCGCTTCCGGTTACCGGGTTGACCTTGCTCGCGTGCCCTACCTGGGCGGTGTTGTGGATCGGGTCTCGGTCACCGAGGGGTTCCCCGCGCTGACCGAGGGCCTCGAGACGTCTCTGGCCGGGCTTTACATGACAGGATTCGCATCGACCCGCGACTTCGGCCCCTTCTACGGCTTCACCAAGGGATGCCCGTCGGCCGCACGCATCGCCGTCGCCGACATGATCCGTGGCGGCTCGAGTCGGCAAGCCTGATGGCTACCTGCTCGGCTCGTAGCGCATCGCCACTGCCCCCGAGCCGAACTCCAGCCGGCTCACGAGCCTCAGGTCGACATGCTTCGATAGCCCCGCGAACAACGTCGGCCCGTGGCCCGCGAGCCTGGGATGCACCACGAACTCGTACTCATCGATCAATCCCAGCTCCGCCAACGCCAGCGGGAGTTTCACACCTGCCACCAACAGTCTCTCGCCCGGCTCCTGCTTGAGTCGCTGAACGGACTCGCCCAGGTCCCCGCGCACGAGTTCCGCGTTCCAATCGACCTGCTCCAGGGTGCTCGACACGACGTACTTCTTGGCCGCGTTGATCGCCTGGGCGAAGGGTTCCATCCAGTCAGGTCTGGCTCCCGCCGCCGGCGGCGGCCGCCACGCAGCCTCCATCATTTCGTAGATCCCCCGGCCGAAGAGAAGGGCATCGGCCTGGGCGAGGTCCTCGGCCGCGGCACGATGCATGTCTTCGTCCGCGGGGATCGCACGATGATCGCAACACCCGTCCAAGGTCACGTTGATGGAATACCGAAGGGTTCGCATCTCATCACTCCTTGTCCCGGTGGCCCTCTTCCGGCCCACCTCTCTCATCCCTACTACGAACTGGCTCGCTCCGGATCCGACAGCCCGGCGGCCGGCGTATCGTCGGGGCAGGGGGCGAGATGACGATATTCACGGTTGCAGCTGTGCAAGCGGCGTACGTGCTGATGGATCGCGAGGCGACGCTTGCCAAGGTGGAGGAGTTGCTGGCCGACCCCGCCGTACAGGCGGCCGACCTGGTCGTGTTTCCCGAGGCGTTCGTGCCCGGTACGCCGATCTGGATCGACGGGACGCCGATCTGGGACGGTGACGAGCAGTGGTTCGCGATGCTGGCCGACCAGGCCGTGGTCGTACCGAGCGAGGCCACCGACCGGCTCGGGGCAGCGGCTCGGCGAGCGGGGGTCTATCTCGTCATCGGGATCGACGAACGCGAGGCCACCGGGAGCACGATCTACAACACGCTGCTGTACTTCGATGCCAACGGCAATCTCCTCGGCAAGCATCGCAAGCTGATGCCGACCGGCTCGGAGCGCACCGTGTGGGGAATGGGCGACGGCTCGATGCTCGAGACCTACCCGACCCCCTTCGGGCGCATCGGCGGGCTGATCTGCTGGGAGAACTACATGCCGCTGGCCCGGTTCTTCCTCTACTCGCAGGGTGTCGACGTGTGGGTGGCGCCGACGCTGGCAAGAGGTGACGGCTGGATCGCGACCATGCGACACATAGCCCGAGAAGGCCGCTGCTACGTGATCGGTGCGAATCCGAGCCTGCAGGTCGACCAGATCCCGGCGGACTTCCCCGACCGGGACAGGGTGTGGCGGACCGATCCGGACGACCCTGACTGGGTCGAGCCCGGCAACACGGTGATCGTGGGCCCGAACGGAGAGATCCTCGCCGGACCTGCCCGGCACGCCGAGACCGTCTTGGTCGCCGAACTGGATCTCGCCAAGGTGCGTTCGGCGCGGCGGATGTTCGACCCGGTCGGCCACTACCACCGCCCCGACGTCTTCCGGCTCGCCGTCGACACCGCGCCGCGGCCAGTTGTCACCACACTCCGCAACGGCCTCGCCGACGAATGACCATCTCCTCGGCACGGCCCGCTCCGCGCGAATGTCAGCTGCCGCTGCCGTACGGGCGGGTGATGATCTCCAGCCAGTGACCGTCGGGGCCCTCCCAGTAGAGGCCGCGGCCACCGTCCCCGTTGTTGATTTCCTGCGGCCGGCGCTTGAACGGGTCGGCCCACCACCGGCGGTCGTTGTCCCGCAAGCGACCGAGGATGAGGTCGAACTCCTCCTCACTCACCAGGAAGGCGTAGTGCTGGCCGTGGATCTCGCCCTCGGTGTCCATGAAGTCCAGGCTCGCCCCGTTGTCCAGCTTCAGCTCGGCGAACGGGCCGTACGCTCCCGCCTCCGGCAGACCGAGCAACTCGCCGACATCGCGAGCCGCAGCCCATCGGTCCTTCACATGCACGATCGTGTGATTCAGCTCGATACTCATCGTGCTCTCCCCGGTGGTCCTCAGTTGGCGTGTGGCCACCACTCTGCACCTGGCGTCCGCTCCCGTGAAGACCGCCGTGTTGTCTCCTCAGGGCTTCGGACTGGTGCGGCGCTCCAGGGCTTCGATGACGGTCGGGCAGACGTCGATCTCGTAGAGCCTTTCGACACTCTGCATCCCGCCGGGGCTCTCCGCGTTGATCTCCACCACCTTGCCGCCGATCACATCGATGCCGACGAAGAACATGCCGTCGGCCACGAGCTTCTCGCTCATCGCTTCGATGATGCCGCGTTCCACGTCACCGATCTCGAGAGGGACCGAGCGTCCGCCCTTGCTGATGTTGGCCCGCGGGTCGTTACCCGTGGGCACCCGCCGGAACGCGGCCGGCTCTCCCGTCGCGCTCGAGGATCTGTCCTTCGAGCAGGAAGATCCGGGCATCGCCGTCCTCGCCGCCGTCGACGAACTCCTGGACGATCGCGTAGCCGTCCTCGCAGCACCGCCTCGGTGATCTGCGCGAGGTTCGCTTCGCCCTCGTCCTCGATGATGAACACGTTCCGTCCTTTGGCTCCGTACAGAGGCTTGACGACGCAGTGGCCGACCGTGGCGGCGAACCGTTCGATCGCTTCGGGGTCGCGCGTCACCAGCGATCGCGGTCGGACCTTCTCGGGGAACTCCTCCAGGTAGAGCTTGCTCGTTGCGCGTATGAGGGACGTCGGATCGTTGACCACCGTGACGCCCCGTGCCTGGAGCATCTGGCCGAAAACCACGCCCAGTGGACTTGCCCACGGCCGCTCCTGCAGATCGTCGATCGATTCGTTGCGCAGGAACAAGGCGTCGAGGTCGTCCAGGACGATCCGTTCGGCGTCGCGCTCCTTGATGCGCTCCATGAAGGTCTCGAGCGTGTCGTCCCTCTCGAACTCCGCGGCATGAGCCCGGGCCACCAGTTGTCCGTCGCTTTCCCCGAGCTCGACGTCACCGACCCCGACGTACCAGACCTCGATGCCCGCGCTGGGCCGCGGCCCTCGCCAGCCGCGTCGTCGTGTACTCGTCGATCTCGGTGGCGACGTCGTTGACGAAGAAGGCTAGCTTCATGCCGACACCTCTCCTTCGTACAGGTCCGTGACCGACGCGCCCTCGCGCAGTCTGTCGAGGCGCTCCTGAGCGCCGGGCACGTCCAGCCAGCGCGGACGGATCCAGGGTG
Source organism: uncultured Actinomycetota bacterium (assembly GCA_963748245.1). Classification (GTDB taxonomy): domain Bacteria; phylum Actinomycetota; class Actinomycetes; order Propionibacteriales; family Kribbellaceae; genus Kribbella. Next base: position 642,431 of record CAVVIA010000005.1, read on the forward strand.
CTTCGAGCACCTCGCGATCGAGCAGGTCCTGGATCAACGGGATGTGGTCCAACGCGAACTTGCCGACGAAGAGCACATCGAGGGCGATGCCCTCCGCGAGGGTGTCGAGGATGCGCGTGATCCCGCGCAGGTAGATCGCGTCCTTCACGGAACCGCCCCCGACGACGACCCGGATGGCGATGGACCAGGCGGTCCGCGTCGGTATCCGATGGTCTGGCCCGCAGCGATTCGAAGATCTCCAGGAACTCGGCGCCGTCGAGCATCTTGCCGATGGCAACAACCCTCGCCGCGAGCACGCGGAGACGCCGCGGGTCCAGTCCGCCGGTCAGGTACTCGGCGAGCACGGCGAGGCCCTCTTGGGTCTCGTCGTAGCCGGGCAGTCCGATCGTCAGCAGCTTCAGGGGTTGCCTGGCGCCGTTCTGGTAGGTGACGACATGGGTGCCGATCTCGTGGTGCAGCAAGGGCTCGACGCGGTCCGCCCTGATCGCGGCGGCTTCGGGGATGAGCAGCCGGCCGAACGACACCATCAGCTCGGAGACGTCGTCGCGCACCTCGATGTGCGACGGGAAGTCCGGATACGCGGCACGGTATCGATCGAACTCCGCCCGAGCGGCCTCCGCGAACGCCCCGGCCGTGACGCTGCTGGTGCTGGGAGCCTGGGCTGGGATGATCTCGAGCAGCTCCTCCGCGGCGGACGCGAGAGGCGGGGCGACCTCTCCGTAGAGCTGCAGCGACCCGTACACGAACCGTGAGGTGTCGCGATCCTCCAAGGCCGTGATCTGCCGTGCGATCTCGTCTCGCTTCGCCCGGAACAGGGTGTGCAGCGCAGGGTCGGCGACGTTCTCGATCTCGAGGTCGTAGAGCTCACGGCGTACCAGGTCAGGCTCGAATTCCAACGGTCTGAGCCGGAGCGTGGGGGCCGTCGCGAAGTCACTCCGCTCGAAGTCCGCCCATGCCTCTGCCGCGTTGACCGGCGTGACGTTGAGCAGCAGGTTCAAGCTGCGCTCGATCTCGGTGAGGCGGGCGTCGATCTCGAGAGCAGGCGCAAGTTGCTGGGTCGCGGAGTTCATCCCACAGCGGTACCCCCGGTCTCGACAAAACAACCTGAGCACAGATGCATGCGGAACCCACGACCTGCCGGTACTTTCACCTCACCGCCACGCTCCGCGCCCGCGCGGAGACGCGGCGTGTGGGTGCGCCTAGCTGACGTTGTTGGGGGAGGCGGTGAAGGTGTTGCAGGTGGCTGGGTTGCCGGTTTTGAAGGACTGGCCCATGAAGCGCGCCTGGCTCGCCTTGCTGCCGTGGGTGCCCTCGTTCGGTTTGTCGCCGGCGGTGACGACCCACTTGTTCCAGACCTGCAGCATCAGCCCGTTGATCGGGTAGCTGCGTTTGTTCACGGCCAGGAAGACGCCGGCGAAGCAGTTCGCCTGGAGTTCGGTACGACGGTTCATCCGCAACCGGTCGGCGTACGACGAGGCGTCGTACTCGAGATCGTGAGCGGCCTCGAGGATGCCGGTGAGCTCCTGGACGTGGTGACCGTACTCATGGGCGATCGAGCGGGAGTACCACATCCGCGAGTACGCCTTGGACTCCGCGTCCGGGTACTCCAGGTACGTCTTCACGAAGACGTCGACCTTCATGTACATCATCTGGTTCGACGGGCAGTAGAACGGCACCGAGACGGGTCCGTTGCCGCAGGGCGTGCTGGTGCTGGTGCCCGCCCAGTACGTCATCCTGGGCGCCACGAACTTGTAGCCCGCCTTCGCGACCAGCGTGCGACCAGCCGCGGTCCAGGCACGGCTTGATCGCGGCCCAGTACGCGGCCGCGTTCCGGTTGTTGGTCGGGCGGACCCGCGGCTCCCGGCAGTTCGTCGCCGCCATCTGGCCGGCCCTGTAGAGCTTGTTCTTGGCGACGACGTCGATCGCGGCCGGCTCCGGCGCGGTCGTGTTGGTGCTGGTCGGCTCCTCGGTCGGCTCCGACGTGGGCTCTTCGGTCGGCTCGGAGGTCGTGGTCGGGGACGGCGTGTAGCGGCCCGAGCTGACCGGCGGGGTGTAGTCGTCGTCGGCGTTCTTCGTCACCGTGCTCCAGACGACGACACCGGCGATCGCCACGGCCAGCAGGCCGAGCACCAGAACGGCAGGTGCCTTGGACTTCTTCTTCGGCTGCTGCGGCTGCCAGCCGGGCTGGAAGCCAGGACCACCGGCCACCAGGTCCGCCGGGTCCACCCGGTCCTCCCGGTCCGAAGTTGGGTCCCCAGCCGAATCCGGGTCCCTGCTGCGGCGCGATCGATCCCGGCCCGTAGTGCGGCTGCCCGCCGTACTGCGGCTGCCCACCGTACTGACCGGGTGGCGGACCGTAAGGACTCGGCGGACCCTGCGGGGGAGGCGCCTGCGGCGGCGCCGGCTGCTGGTACGGCGGGTACTGCGGAGCCTGGCCCTGCGGACCGCCGAACGGTGTCTGGGTCAACCCCGTTCCCTTCCCTCGGATCGACAAGCTGCGCTGGACAGCGACGGCCACAGTATCGGCAGAAACAGGTCAGCCGAGCGGGACCCCGCGGGGTAGGGTCGGCCAGGTGACCGATGCCATCACACCGAACAGCCCGATCGACCAGCTCTCCGAGCGATACCTCGAGGAGTACGTCGCGCTGTCGCCGACCGCGGCGACGTTCATGGGAATCGAAGGCCACGACCACGAGCTGCCGGACTACACCCCGTCCGGTTTCGAGGCGCTGATCGACCTGACCCGGCGGTCCGTCGCCGAGGCCAGGGCCACCGCGACCGGCAGCCCCCGCGAGGAGGTCGCCAAGGACGCGTTCCTGGAGCGGCTCGGGCTGGAGCTGGAGACGTACGAGGCCGGCGTTCCGCAGCACCAGCTGAACGCGATCGCCTCCGTCCCGGCCGAGATCCGGCAGGTGTTCGACCTGATGCCGACCGGGACCGAGCAGGACTGGGAGACCATCGCGATCCGGCTCAACCAGGTCGGGACGACGCTGGACGGCTACCGCGAGACCCTGCTGGAGCAGGCCGCGCAGGGCCGGATCTCGGCGCTGCGGCAGGTGAACGACCTGGCCGGCCGGATCGGCAGCTGGACCGGGGCCGACGGTGACGACTTCTTCGCCGGGCTCGCCGCGCAGGCACCGGACAGCCCGGTCAAGGCGACCGTCGAGGCCGCGGCCGCGTCGGCGCGGAAGGCGTACGAGCAGTTCGGCGGCTGGCTGACCGCCGAGCTCGCGCCGCGGGCGCCGGAGAAGGACGCCTGCGGTCGCGAGGTGTACGAGCTTGCCTCTCGCAACTTCCTCGGTGCGGCCGTCGACCTGGAGGAGACCTACGCCTGGGGCTGGGAGGAGCTGGCCCGGATCGAGGCGGACATGCAGTCGATCGCGGCCGGCCTGAACGGCGGCGACCGCGGTATCGAGGCCGCCGCGGCGATCCTGGACAACGATCCGGCCCGGAAGATCCACGGCAAGGACGCGTTCCGGGACTGGATGCAGCAGCTGGCCGACTCGGCCGTGGCCGAGCTGGGCGGCACCCACTTCGACATCCCGGACGAGATCCGCACCATCGAGTGCATGATCGCGCCGACCTCGGACGGCTCGATCTACTACACCCCGCCGACCGAGGACCTGACCACCCGGCCGGGCCGGATGTGGTGGGCGGTCCCGAACGGTGTCGAGGACTTCGCCACCTGGCGCGAGGTCACCACCGTCTACCACGAGGGTGTCCCCGGCCATCACCTCCAGTGCGCGCAGACCATGCTCCGCACCGACCTGCTGAACCGGTGGCAGCGGATCGCGTGCTGGGTCTCCGGCCACGGCGAGGGCTGGGCCCTGTACGCCGAACGCCTGATGGAGGAGCTGGGTTACCTCGAGGACCCCGGAGCGCGGTTCGGCATGCTGGACGCGCAGGGCTTCCGGGCGGCCCGGGTGATCATCGACATCGGCATGCACCTGGAGCTGGAGATCCCGCGGGACAACCCGTTCGGCTGGCACCCGGGTGAGCGGTGGAACGCCGATCTCGGGTTCGAGTTCCTCCGGGCGCACTGCCGGATGGAGACCGAGTTCCTGCGCGCCGAGCTGAACCGCTATCTCGGCTGGCCCGGGCAGGCGCCGTCGTACAAGGTGGGCGAGCGGATCTGGCTGCAGGCGCGGGACGAGGCCAGGCAGCGCAAGGGATCCGCGTTCGACCTGCGCGCGTTCCACTCGGACGCGCTGAACCTGGGCTCGATCGGGCTCGACCCGCTCCGCCGCGCCCTCGCCAAACTGTGACCGGCCAAGCTATGAGTGTCCGGTTCGTACTCGCGTCGGCGTCGCCGGCGCGGCTGAAGACGTTGCGTGGTGCCGGGGTCGAGCCGGAGGTGATCGTCTCCGGTGTCGACGAGGACAACGTCACCGCCGAGAACCCGGGTGAACTGGCTCGCCTGCTGGCGGCGCTGAAGGCCCGGTCGGTGGTCGCGAGCCTGACCGAGCACGCGACCGTGCTCGGCTGCGACTCGGTCCTCGAGCTGGACGGCGAACCGTTCGGCAAACCCGGTACGCCGGAGCTGGCGAAGGAACGACTCCGGTCGATGCGCGGCCGGACCGGCGTACTGCACACCGGTCACTGCCTGATCGACACCAACGCGAAGCAGGAGCTGCGCGAGCTCGAGTCGACCACGGTGTACTTCGCCGACCTCACCGACGAGGAGATCGACGCGTACGTCGCCACCGGCGAACCGCTCGTGGTGGCCGGCGCGTTCACCGTGGACGGACTCGGCGGACCGTTCGTCACCGGGATCGAGGGCGACTACCACAACGTGGTCGGCGTGTCCCTGCCGTTGCTCCGCCGGATGCTCGCCCAGGTCGGGATCTCCTGGCCGGAGCTGTGGAAGTCCTCACCGCGGATCGAGTACGACGAGGCCGAGGCCGCGAGGTACGACGACACGCGCGGCGGACCCGAACGCGCCCAGGCCGCGGCGGAGGCGGTCGACTCGCTGCTGACGAAGGGCGGCCGCGTCCTCGAGCTCGCCGTCGGCACCGGTATCGTCGGCGCCGAACTCGTTGCTCGCGGCAACCTCGTGCACGGGGTCGACCTGTCCACCGCAATGCTTCGGCACGCCCGCGTCCGGTTGCCCGGACACGTCGCGGCCGCCGATGCGGCCAAGCTCCCCATCGCCGACCGCCGCTGCGACGCGGTCGTCGCCGTCTGGCTGCTGCACCTGCTCGACGACAGCGAACCGATCATCGCCGAGGTCGCGCGCGTCCTCCGTCCCGACGGTGTTTTCATCACCACCACCGAGAAGTCCGACGCCAGTCGCTACGCGGACGGCCGCGCCCCGTACGAGTCCCGCTCGCAGGACGCCCTCTCCCACCTGGTCGCCACTGCGGCCCGCCACGGCCTCACTCTGGACGCCGCCACCACCTTCCCCGGCCCACCCCGCAACACGGCGCAGTCCCCGCTCTACCCACTGATCCGCTTCCGCCGTACCTGACCAGCTAGCGTTCGCCTGGTGAGTGAGTACATCGACGGCGTCCGGGTGCTGCGGCACAGCGGTACGCAGAGCCATACCGACGTCACGTTGACCTTCGCTGTCGGCTCGCGGGACGAGACACTGCGGACCGTCGGGGTCGCGCATGTGCTCGAGCACCTGGTGATGCACGCCGTACGCGGGCTGCCGATCGAGATGAACGCCGAGGTCGACCTGATGACGACCACGTTCGTCGCGTCCGGGTCGGCCGCGCGGGTGGGCGAGTTCCTGACCGGGTTGTGCCGTGCGCTCGCCGAGCCGCCGGTCGATCGGCTGGCGGTCGAGGTCGGCGTACTCGCGGCTGAGGACGGCCAGGTCGCGCATCCGGTCGTCGCGCAACTGCTGAACGTCCGGTACGGCGCCAAGGGGGCCGGACTGGCCTGGTTGGAAGGGCCTGGGTACGACGGCCTGACGCCGGAGCACATCACCGCGTTCGCCCGGACCTGGTTCGTCCCGTCGAACGCCGTACTGCAGGTGTCCGGGCCTATGCCGGAAGGCCTACGGCTCGAGTTGCCCAGCGGGACCGCTCCGACCCGAGTGCACCCCGCCGGCCGCTCCTTCGACGGTCCGACCGTGGTCGGGTACGGCATGCCGGCGGCCGGCGTCCTGCTCACGTTGCCCCCGGACGACGCCGTACGGCGCTCCGCCCTGACGATCGACGTACTGCGGAAGCGGGTCGAGGAGGAGTGTCGTCACGTCGGCGGGCACAGCTACGACATCGGCTCCGATCTGCTCGCGGGTCCGGGCGGGAGCAGCGACTGGGTGGTGTACGCCGAGGCCAGGGAAGGCAGCGAGGAGGCGGTGGCGCGCGCGTTCGTCGAGGCGCTGACCGACCTCGCCGAGAACGGTCCGACCGAGGCGGAGCTGGCCTACCAGATCGCTCGCTGTCAGGAGCGACTCGATGCCGACGAGCCCGAACTGCGCCGGGCGTTCGGCAACACGATGGGCCGCATGTTCGGCGAGCCCGAGCTCGAGCCGATCGACCGGGACGGCTTGGCCGGACTGCAGCCGGCCGAGATTGCCGCCGTACTGAAGGACGCCCTGCCGACCGCGATCGGCTACGTCTACGAGGACAATCTGGAGACCTGGGAGCAGGCCGGGTTCCGCCCGGGCTCGCTCTGCCCGGTCATCGCCGAGTTGCCGGCCGGCAAGTCGTTCAAGCCGCCCTTGTCGGCGCGGGCCTTCGTCAAGGAAGCCCGGTCGATGCTCTGGGTCCGAACCGATACGGCGCTGGTACTGCGTGACGACGACGGAGTGCACGAGATCCGCTGGGACGAGGTCGCCGGCGTGATGCGAACCAACGACGGCACGACGGTCGTCCTGGGCCTGAACGGCTGTGCCATCCCGGTCGACCCCGACATGTTCCGCGGCGCCGGCACCCTGCTCACCGAACTCACCGAGCGGGTCCCGCAAGAGCTCTGGTTCGACGAGACGAAGCTCGACGGCTAGAGACGACCTGCGTACCGTCGAACGGGTAGTAGTCCGCCACAGCGATAGTCCCGCGAGAGTTCCACGCTCGGTGGCCACCGGGTCGGTGGATCACAGCCGACTACTACCCGTTCGTCGGTACAGAACACCTCAGATGATCGGGGTCTCCGGGCCGGCGGTCGCGGGGCCTCGGCCTTCTCCTCCTAGTGCCCTATGTCAGGCCGGACTTTTTGTCGAGGAGTTGCAGTAGGTCGTGGGCGGCGAGCTCGATGGACTTGTGGCGCCACTCGGAGGCCCGGTAGACGGAGGCGATCAGCGCGGTCCGGTGGATCCGGCGGAAATCGCCCATGACGAAGCCGTAGCGGGCCTTGGTCTCGTCCGACGGGCCGACGGTGAGCCCTAGGTGCCAGGCGGCGTACTCCTCCCAGCTGTGGTTCTCCAGGTACGCGTTCTGGTCGTCCGCCTTGGGCTGCACCTCACCCCAGTCGCTGTCCAGCACGTACTGCCGCCCGTCGATCAGCCGCTTCGCCTGCTCGACAGCCTCCGCATTGACCTCGTATTTGGCCATGGCCCCAGTGTTACGGGTGAGCGGACGCTCGCCAACGACCCGGGCCGGGATGGAACGGCTGACGGGCATTACGCCAGTACGTCGCCCAGTTGCCGGCCCGGTCGGGTTCGGCCGGTACGGCGGCAGCCGCCGAGCGGGCCGCGACGACCACGACCAGGGCGGCGAGCTCCTCCGGAGTCGGATCTCCCTTGACGACCTGCAGAATCGGCTCAGCGCTCACAGGGGGATGTTCCCATGCTTCTTGGGTGGCAGGGTGTCGCGCTTGGTGCGGAGCAGCCGGAGCGCGCGGATGATCTCGGCGCGGGTCTCGCTCGGCTTGATCACCGCGTCGATGTACCCGCGCTCGGCCGCGATGTACGGGTTGGCCAGGTGGTCCTCGTACTCGGTGATGAGCTGCTGGCGGCGGCTCTCGGCGTCGTCCGCCGCGGCCAGCTCCCGGCGGTACAGGATGTTGACCGCACCCTGCGCGCCCATCACCGCGATCTGGGCGGTCGGCCAGGCGATGTTCATGTCCGCACCCAGGTGCTTCGAGCCCATCACGTCGTACGCGCCGCCGTAGGCCTTGCGGGTGATCACGGTGATCATCGGCACCGTCGCCTCGGCGTACGCGTAGATCAGCTTGGCGCCGCGGCGGATGATGCCGTTCCACTCCTGGTCGGTGCCGGGCAGGAACCCGGGGACGTCGACGAAGGTCAGGATCGGCAGGTTGAACGCGTCACAGGTCCGGACGAACCGGGCCGCCTTCTCCGACGCGTCGATGTCCAGGGTGCCGGCGAACTGCATCGGCTGGTTCGCCACCACGCCGACCGGACGGCCCTCGACCCGGCCGAAGCCGACGATCATGTTCGGCGCGAACAGCGTCTGCACCTCGAGGAAGTCGCCCTCGTCCAGCACCGCCTCGATCGCGGTGTGCATGTCGTAGGGCTGGTTCGGCGAGTCCGGGATCAGCGTGTCCAGGGCCAGATCGGTCTCGGTGGGATCCAGATCGGCGTCGAAGTCGTAGACCGGCGGGTCTTCCAGGTTGTTCTGCGGCAGGTGACCGACCAGCGCCTTCACCCACTCGATCGCGTCCTCCTCGTCGCTGCCGAGGTAGTGCGCGTTACCGGACTTGGTGTTGTGCGTCCGGGCGCCGCCGAGCTCCTCCTGGCTGACGTCCTCGCCGGTGACGGTCTTGATCACGTCCGGTCCGGTGATGAACATGTACGACGACTCGTCCACCATCACGGTGAAGTCGGTGACCGCCGGGGAGTAGACCGCGCCGCCGGCACACGGGCCCATGATGAGGGAGATCTGCGGGATCACCCCGGAGGCCCGGACGTTGCGGCGGAAGATCTCGCCGTACAGGCCGAGGCTGACCACGCCCTCCTGGATCCGGGCGCCGCCGGAGTCGTTGATGCCGATCAGCGGGCAGCCGATCTTCATCGCCAGGTCCATCACCTTGACGATCTTCTCGCCGAACACCTCACCGAGGCTGCCGCCGAAGACGGTGAAGTCCTGGGCGAACACGCACACCTGCCGGCCGTCGATGGTGCCGAACCCGGTCACCACGCCGTCGCCGTACGGGCGGTTGCCGTCCAGGCCGAAGGAGGTCGACCGGTGCCGGGCGAACTCGTCCAGCTCGGAGAAGGAGCCCTCGTCCAGCAGCAGCGCGATCCGCTCGCGGGCGGTCTTCTTCCCGCGGGCGTGCTGCTTCTCCACCGCGCGCTCCGATCCGGCGTGCACGGCCTCCTCGAGCCGCTGCTCGAGGTCCGCGAGCTTCCCGGCGGTGGTGTGGATGTTCACGGTCTCTCCCATAATCGGGCAGCCTAACCGGGTGTACCCGCTTGCGTGCTGTGACGTCCGCCGCAGCGCGGCGGCTGCACCCGCGTCACCGGTAGGTTGCCGTCCGTGGCTGCCCCCGTCGATGACCTCATCCGCACGATCAACCGGCTCGTCGTCGCGGACACCAACGGCCGGTCGATGGCCTCCGGCAACCAGTTGCCCGGCGTGACCGGGAGCGACCTGCAGCGGCTCACGCCGCTCGCGGAGAGTCTCGACATCCCGCAGCGACTCGCGCCGAGTCCCGCGGCGGTGGTCAACCGGGGCTCCGGCGAGGCGTACGACCAGCGCCCGGCGATCCGGGCGGCCCTGACCGAGGTGGTGGCGAGCTGCGCCAACACGCTCGAGCCTCGGGGGCCCCTGCCGGCAGCGGCCGACCCGGACGACCGAAGCCGTCTCGGCATCGCCGTCAGCAGGGCCTATGCCGAGTCCGCGACGCCGCGGCTGGTGGCGCGGCTCTCCCCGAACGGGCGCTCGGACGACCTCGGGATTTTCACGCCGACGGTGCTGGAGGGGGACACAGCGGCCGCGCGGGCGCTCGCGGTTGCGATCGGTGCGCGGACCGCGCAGCGCCACGAGGCGGTGCTGACCGCTCTGGTGGGTGCCGGCCGCGGCGCTGCGGCACCGGCCGCCGCTCGCATGTTGCTGGACACGAAGCCTCGCTTCAGAACGCTGCCGGATCCCGAGCAGCAGGTGGTGGTCCGGGTGGTCGCCCAGCAGCTCGAGACCACCTTCGCCGGCCGTGACCAGCAGCGGGCCGCAGCACGTGAGCTGACCGAGGAGCTGGAGAACCGGCGCGAGGACGTCACCGGGGGAGCGGGCTCGGTCGACGTGGCGAGCCGGCTGGCCGCCGAGCAGGTCCAGGAACTGCACGACTTCTTCGATCGCTTGCCGGAGTCGCATCCGGCGAGTCAGGCCCGGGCCGAGAAGGTCGCGAGAGCGCAGATCGGTCGGCCGGAGTCGGTCGACCATTTCGTCCGGCGGACGGAGCGGACGGTCGGCGAGCTGACCGGGACGCGCCAGTCGATGTGGGACACCAAGATCGAGCCTCAGGCAGATCAGGCCCCGGACCGGACCCTCCGATTCACCGAGCAGCAGGCGCTGGCTCTGCGGGAGCTGACCGAGAACGGAACGGAAGGTCCGCTCGCGGCGGAGGATGTGGCGGCCGCGCGGGAGGGGATCCTGGCGATCGCCTCGGCGCAGACGCGCTGGGCCGTCCCGGACAGCTACAGCTTGCAGGCCGAGCAAGCCGCCCAGTCCGTCGCGCCGCGGTTCATCGCGATCGAGCAGGCGGTCAGTACGGCGTTCGCCGAGGACCACTTCAACGAGATCGTCGACCGGAACCTGCCGGGCGGGCTCGCGGAACAGGTACGGCTGCCCGAAGCACCGCGGCGGGACGCGAAGTTCGCGCCCGCCGCCCGAGGGCTCGCGGACGCCATCGATGCGGCCACGGAGCGGCCGGCGGGCGAGACGTTGCGCCGGATGGCCGGTGAGGGCCGGGCCAACCTGGCGACAGCGGCGGCGGAGCTGGTCGTGGCCGAATCCTCCGTCGAGCCGACGGAGCGTCCGTTCGCGGTCCGGATGATCGCTGATGAGATCGACAAGAAGTTCGACGAGTTGCCGGCACAGCTGGAGGCTTGGGCCGCGGGCGAGCAGACGGCGATGTGGGATCGGGACGTCGATGATCCGCACGTCTACGGGCAGCAGGTCGGGCGGTTGGCCCAGACCATGGCCGAGGTCTACGCGAACGACCCGGGGCTGGCCCAACGGGAGTCGGTCGCGGCTGACCGGGCGGCCGCGCAGGACCACGGCATGAGGTTCGCCAACGACCCGGCAGCCCCGAGGACGGGCACTGTCAGGGCGCCGGCGGCGACCCCTGAGGCGAACCGCGCCGGCGAAGCGAGCGAGTCGAAGCGCCAAGGCCTCGACGGCCGCAGCTGATCAGGGCGCAGCCTCGACGACGCGATCGAACAGGCGCGGTCTCGACGGCCGGGGGTGATCAGGCGGGGCCGACGGCGAAGATTTTGGTGAGGCGGGCGGCGAGGGCCAGGTCGCCGCGCACCGAGAGGCGTTGTTTGAGGACCGCCGCCACCGGGTCCTCGTTGCCGGTGACGACCCGCAGCAGCGTGGCCGGGTCGGTGCGGACCGAGATGTCGGCACCCTCGGCCCGATCGCCGAGCAGGGTGCAGCGCCCGTCGCTGACCCGGATCCAGAACTCGTCCACGGCACCCCCGCCCGGCCCCGCCCCCGTGATCTGCCAGGCGACGACTGCGTCGAACCCGGCAGCCCGGGCGGGTCGGAGGTACTCCGGCATCCGGCGAAAGATCTCGCGCAACGCGATCTCTCGCACGCCCCCGATGAGCCGATGCCGAAGCTCCCGCTCCGACGTCCGGTCGACCAGCCGGGCCAGCTCGCTCGCGTCCAGGGACGTCAAGCCATCCGACTCCAGCCACCCGGCAGTGCCTCGCTCGATCACTCGGCCACCCCCGGGCAGTTCCTACCAGACCGTAGGAATTTCCTACGATGAGGTAGGTTTGTCAAGTGGTGGAGGACGGAGAACCGCGGCGCCGGGCGGCCCATCTGGGACCGGAGCGCCGCCGGCCGATGATCCTGGACGCCGCCCTCGAGGTCTTCTCCGCGAAGGGCTACGCCGGGACGACGATGCAGTCGGTCGCCGACGCCGCCGGAGTCACCAAGCCGGTCGTCTACGGCTGCTTCGCGAACCGCGACGAGCTGCTGCTCGCCCTGCTCGCCCGCGAGGAACAGCACCTGGTCACCTCGATCCTCGCCGCGCTCCCGGCCGACCCGAGCGTCGGCACGCCCGAGGAGCACGTGCTCGACGGCCTGACCGCTTTCCTCACCACCGCCGCGAAACACCCGCAGTCCTGGCGGATCGTCTTCGGCGCGCAGTACGGCGCCGCGCCCGCGGTGGCCGAGCGGGTCCGGGCCGCCCGCGCGTTCCTGGTCGAGGGCCTGCGGCTGACCCTGCTGAAGTCGTTGCCCGGTGTCACCGACCCGGATGCGAACCTGCCGGTCCTGGCCGAGATGCTCGCCTCCATGACCGAGGCCTGTGCCCGGATGCTCGTCGTCGACGGCACCGACCGTTCACCGGCCGAACTGGCCAAGGTCGTGTCGCAGGTCGTCGGCGGCGGTTTCGGCAACGTCTGATCGCCGTACTGTGAAGTAGCTGTTGGTGCGGTCACGATCGGGCTTCCAGCAGGCGGACTATGCGGCGCGGGCGTGCGCCCGCCGATAGGGTGGGCGAACGTGACCGAGACCGGTAGTGAGACCCGTACCCGCGCGCGTTTCGAGGTGCCCGAAGAACTTCGGGCCGACGTGCGCCTGCTCGGCGAGATCCTCGGCAAGGTGCTGGTCGAGTACGCCGGTCAGCCGCTGCTCGACGATGTCGAGAAACTCCGCGAGCTCACCATCGCCGGTGACGGCGCCGCGGCCGAGCACCTGGTCGCGTCCTGGCCGCACGGGCGGGCCGAGGACGTCGCCCGGGCCTTCACCTGCTACTTCCACCTGACCAACCTCAGCGAGGAACTGCACCGCGCCCGGGTGCTGCGCGAGCGCGACCGGGCCGGCGATGCGCCGGTGGTGTCCGAGCTCGCCCAGGCCGTCGAGCAGATCTCGCAGGAGAGCGGCGAGCAGCAGGCTCGCGCGCTGCTGAACGGGCTCGAGTTCCGCCCGGTGCTGACCGCGCACCCGACCGAGGCTCGCCGTCGCGCCGTCCTCGCGACGATCCGCCGGATCTCGTCGCTGCTGGAGGAGCGGACCGATCCGCGGGCCGGCGACAGCGAACTCGCCGAGAACCGGCGCCGCCTGATCGAGCAGGTCGACATCCTCTGGCGTACGTCGCAACTGCGCACCAGCCGGCCGTCGCCGCTGGACGAGGTGCGGTCGGCGATGGCGGTGTTCGAGGAGACGCTGTTCGATGTCATCGGCAACGTCTACCGGCGGCTCGACGACGCGCTGGCCGGTGACTCGGCCGGGACGAAGCTGCCGGTGGTGGCGCCGTTCGTGCGACTCGGCTCGTGGATCGGCGGCGACCGCGACGGCAACCCGAACGTCACCGCCGCGATCACCCGCGAGGCCATGCAGATCCAGGCCGACCACGTGCTGCGTGCGCTCGAGCAGGCCACCGACGCACTCGGCCGGGCGATGACGCTGGACGCCGCGACCACTCCGCCGTCCGCGCCGGTCCGCCGCATCCTGGAGGACGCCCGCGCGGTCAACCCGGACCTGATCGCCGACATCGAGACCCGCTCGCCGGCCGAACCACACCGCCAGCTCCTGCTCCTCGCAGCGCGCCGGCTGGCCGCGACGCGCGCCCGCGACGCCGACTTCGGCTACCCACGCGCCTCTGACTTCCAGCACGAGCTCAAAGTGCTGCAGGACTCGCTGGTCACCGCAGGAGCTCCGCGGCAGGCGTACGGCGAGCTGCAGCAGCTCATCTGGCAGGTGAACTCGTTCGGCTTCCACCTGGCCGAGCTGGAGGTCCGTCAGCACTCCTCGGTCCACACCAAGGCGCTGGAAGAGGTGCTGGGCGGCGGTGAGCTCTCCGACCAGACCGAAGAGGTGCTCGCGACTCTCCGGGTGATCGGTCAGATCCAGCAGCGGTTCGGCCCCGAGGCTTGCCGCCGGTACGTCGTTTCCTTCACCCGCAACGCCGGTGATCTCGCAGCGGTCTACGAGCTGGCGGATGCCGCGATGGACGGTCGTCCGATCGAGCTGGACGTCGTACCGCTGTTCGAGACCGGTGAGGACCTGCAGAACTCGGTGGAGGTGCTGGACAACGCGATCCAGCTCACCCGGGTCCGGCACCGGCTCACCGCCAACGACAGGCGCTTCGAGGTCATGCTCGGGTACTCCGACTCCGCCAAGGATGTCGGACCCGTGTCGGCGACTCTCGCCCTGTACGACGCCCAGGCCCGGATCACCGCGTGGGCGCAGCGCAACGCGATCCGGCTGACCCTGTTCCACGGCCGTGGTGGTGCTCTGGGTCGTGGCGGTGGTCCTGCGAACCGCGCCGTACTGGCACAGGCTCCTGGGTCGGTGGCCGGGCGCTTCAAGCTGACTGAGCAGGGTGAGGCGATCCCTGCTCGCTATGGCAATGCCGCGATCGCGCAGCGGCACATCGAGCAGGTGACCGCGGCGACGTTGCTCGCGTCCACTCCCGCTGTGGAGGAGCGGGCGGCTGCGGCGGCCGAGCGGTTCGCGGTGGTGGAGAAGACACTCGACGAGGCCGCGCGTACGACGTACCACCGGCTGGTGAAGGCGGACGGCTTCGCGGAGTGGTTCGGCCGGGTCACGCCACTGGAGGAGCTCGGGCAGCTGCCGCTCGGGTCGCGTCCTGCTCGTCGTGGTGTGGCGGTGTCGTCGCTGGAGGATCTGCGGGCGATCCCGTGGGTGTTCGCGTGGTCGCAGGCCCGCGTGAACGCGCCCGGCTGGTACGGCCTGGGCTCGGCGCTGGCCGCGGTCGGGGACGTCGCCGTACTGCGTGATGCGAACCAGAACTGGCCGCTGTTCCAGGTGATGCTGGAGAACGCGGAGATGTCGCTGGCGAAGACCGACCGGCGCATCCTCGGCCGCTACCTGGAGCTGGGCGACCGGTCCGACCTGACCCAGCTGATGCTGGACGAGCACGCGCTGACGACCGCGTGGGTGCTCAAGGTGCTCGACCAGGACCGGCTGCTGGCCGGACGGCGGGTGCTGGGCCGCGCGGTCGAGCTGCGCAACCCGTACGTCGACGCATTGAGCTACCTGCAGTTGCGTGCGCTGCGGGATCTGCGGACGGATGACTCACTCGACGAGGAGCAGATCGTCCGGACCAGGCGGCTGCTGTTGCTGACCGTCTCGGGCGTTGCCGCCGGCCTGCAGAACACCGGCTGATGTTCAGCGACCTGGGGCGGCCGCCGCTCGACGCACGCTTCCTGCAAGGGCGGTTGGTTCGACCTGGTTCGCTGTGGACGCAGATCGACGTACTGGCCGAGACGGAGTCGACCAACGCGGTCGTAGCGGCTGCAGCGCTTGCCGGCGCTTCTGAAGGGCTGGTGGTCACCGCAGAACACCAGTCGTCGGGTCGTGGGCGGCTGGGGCGTACGTGGACCACTCCGGCCCGGTCTGCCTTGCTCACGTCCGTTCTGCTGCGTCCGACGGCTGTTCCGGCGGCACGCTGGCCTTGGCTGGGCCTACTGGTGCCGCTGGCCGTTGCGGCCGCCGTACGACGGGTGGGGGAGATCCCGGCCCAGGTGAAGTGGCCGAACGACGTACTGGTCGAGGACCGCAAGCTGGCCGGCATCCTGCTCGAGCGGGTGGAGGGACCGGCTGCTGTGGTGGGCATCGGGCTCAACGTGACGCTGCGGGAGGCGGAGAAGCCGCATCCGGCTGCGACGTCGCTGGCGCTCGAGGAGGCTGCGACGACCGACCGGGCTACGGTGCTGGCCGCCGTACTGCGTGAGCTTGCTACTCGCTATCAGACCTGGGTCGACGCCGATGGAGACCCGTCGACGATCCTGCCCGAGTACCGCGAGCACTCGGCGACGCTAGGCCGTCTGGTCCGGGTCGAGCTACCCAACGGCACCTTCCTCGAGGGCAGGGCGCGGGACCTGGACGACGACGGGCGGTTGATCGTGGACACCCCCGACGGCGTGCGACCGCTGGCCGCCGGGGATGTCACGCACCTGCGGACAAGCTAACTGGTGAAGATCTTCGCGGCTGTGATGAGCGTCTGGATGACGCCGTAGCCGAGCAGTACGGCGACCAGCAGCCAGGAGATCACCAGGCGTGGGGTCTGGTTCATTTCGCCGCCTCCATCGTCGACTCGGACCGCTCGTGGAACCGGGCGGCGACCGGGCGGATCAGCAGGTTGGCGACGAACCCGACCGCCAGGACGCCGACCATCGTGAACAGCGCCGGCCGGTACGCCTCCGCCGTCAGCGTGCCCGGTTTCCCTTCCCTGTCAAGGAATCCGTTGATGATCAGCGGCCCGGCGATCCCGGCCGCCGACCACGCGGTCAGCAGCCGGCCGTGGATCGCGCCCACCTGGTAGGTCCCGAAGAGATCCCGCAGGTACGCCGGTACGGTCGCGAAGCCGCCGCCGTAGAAGGACAGGATCACCGCGGCCAGCAGGACGAAGATGACCGTGCTGTTGTGGCCGACCGTGGCCAGCAGGAAGTAGGCGATCATGCCGACGCCGAGATACATCGCGTAGATCGGCTTGCGGCCGATCACATCCGACGTACTCGACCAGCCGAACCGGCCGGCCATGTTGAAGATCGACAGCAGACCGACGAACCCGGCCGCCGCGGCGACCGCGACGGTGGACGTGCCGTCGTCGCCGCGGAAGAAGTCCTGGATCATCGGACTGGCCTGCTCGAGGATGCCGATGCCCGCGGTGACGTTGCAGAACAGGACCGCCCACAGGCACCAGAACTGCGGGGTCTTGATCGCGTTCGCGGCCGACACGCTGTTCGTGGTGACGAGGGCCTTCTGCTTGACCGTCGCCGGGTCGAATCCGTCCGGCCGCCACCCGTCGGCGGGCACCCGGATGTTGACCACGCCGAACATCATGATCACGAAGTAACCGATGCCCAGGGTGAGGAACAACGCGACCAGCGCCCCGCCGCCGGCCACCGACGCACTGTTGCCCGGGTCGTAGTTGTCGTCGTACAGGCTGAGCAACTGCCGCGACAGCGGACTGGCGACGAGGGCGCCGCCGCCGAAGCCCATGATCGCCAGGCCGGTGGCGAGGCCCGGGCCGGTCCGGGAACCACTTGATCAGCGTGGAGACCGGCGAGATGTAGCCGATGCCGAGGCCGATCCCGCCGATGAAGCCGTAGCCCAGATAGACGATCCACAGCTGACCGGTACCGATGCCGAGGGCACCGACCAGGAATCCGGTCGCCCAGAAACAGGCCGACACGAACATCGCCTTCCGCGGCCCGTTGCGTTCCACCCAGGTGCCGCCGATCGCGGCGGACAGACCCAGCATCACGATCGCGATGCTGAAGATCACCCCGATCGCGGTCTGACCGGTGTCGAAATGCTTCACCAGCGACGTCTTGTAGACGCTCGTCGCGTACGCCTGGCCGATGCACAGGTGGACGGCGAGCGCGGCCGGCGGGATCAGCCAGCGGCTGTACCCCGGCGGCGCGACGGTGTGCTCCCGATCGAGTACCGACAAGATTGCCATCACGGCTCCTTCTCCTGCCCCCCAGTGGTTACCCCTCGCGCATACTGGCGCACTGTATGCAATTTGTGAAGAGTTAAACCACTGGGCGGAAGGCGATCGTGTCGGGACGGGACAAGGGAACCCGGGAACTGTGACACTGGGGGCATGGCGATCTCGGCGAAGTTGTTGGGTGAGGACGAGTACGTCGTCGTCAGCACCCGGACGCACTGGAAGGCGCTGATCTTCCCGGTGTTCGTGCTGCTCGTGGTGGCGGGTGCGGGTGGTTTCCTGGCCGCGATCGTGCCGGCCGGCAGCCTGCAGACCCCGGGGCGCATCGCGATCCTGGCGGTCGGCGTGGTGGTGCTGGTGACGTTCGCGGCGAAGCCGTTCCTGAACTGGTTCTTCTCCACCTACACGCTGACCAACCGCCGCCTGATCACCCGGCACGGCATCCTCACCCGGACCGGCCGGGACATCCCGCTGATGCGGATCAACGACGTCTCCTACGAGCACGGCCTGATGGACCGCATCCTCCGCTGCGGAACCCTGCACATCGAGTCCGCCGGCGAACGCGGCCAGGTCATCCTGC
Source organism: uncultured Actinomycetota bacterium (assembly GCA_963748245.1). Taxonomy (GTDB): domain Bacteria; phylum Actinomycetota; class Actinomycetes; order Propionibacteriales; family Kribbellaceae; genus Kribbella. The sequence goes on from CAVVIA010000005.1 coordinate 660,513, forward strand.
CCGACGTACCGCACGTGGAACACGTCCACCTGCAGATGTCCGACCTCCTCTTCGGCGGTCCCGAAGGCAAACCCGGCGACGGCATCCTCGACGACGAGAACCCCCCGTCCCACATGCGCCGCCGCTCCGAGCCGGAGCCCGACTCCGAGACACTCTTCAGCTCCGACGACACCGATCGCCGCCAGGCATAACCAGCCGCCTTGAGCGTGGAGCAATGGGATTCGAAGGCAGCGGGTGTGATGCGGCTGCCGTCAGGTCGCCTGGTCCGCGGCCGCGGCTTGCGTAAAGGCCTTCCAGCCGGCCAGGAGCCGACCTTCGGTGTCTACCTGCTGGGCAAGAAACCGGAGCCGGTCAACTGGGACGCGCGGTGGATTCATTGGCCGGACTTCCGGCTTCCGACCGACCGGGCCGGCACCCGGAAGGTCTTGGCCGAGGCACTCGACCGTCTGGACCGGGACCGGGTCGAGTTCGCCTGCGGCGGCGGCAAAGGCCGCACCGGCACCGCCCTGGCGTGCCTGGCGATCCTGGACGGCCTACCGGCGGACCAAGCAGTCGCCTACGTCCGCGCCAACTACGACCGGCACGCCGTAGAAACCCCGTGGCAGAAGCGCTACGTCCGCAACTACTGACCCAACCTCAGCCGAGACCCTTCAGCAGTTGCCGGGCCATGACGATGCGCTGGACCTGGTTGGTGCCTTCGTAGATCTGGGTGATCTTGGCGTCGCGCATCATGCGTTCGACCGGGTAGTCGTGGGTGTAGCCGTAGCCGCCGAGGAGTTGGACGGCGTCGGTGGTGACGGCCATCGCGACGTCGGAGGCGAAGCACTTGGCGGCGGCGCCGAAGTAGGTCAGGTCGGCGTCACCGCGCTCCGACCGCGCGGCGGCGGCGTACGTGAGCTGCCGGGCCGCCTCGATCTTCATGCCCATGTCGGCGAGCATGAACTGCAGCCCCTGGAACTCGGCGATCGCCTTGCCGAACTGCTTGCGCTCCTTCACGTACCCGAGCGCGTAGTCCAGGGCGCCCTGGGCGATCCCGAGCGCCTGCGCGGCGATCGTCACCCGGGTGTGGTCGAGAGTCGCCATCGCGGTGCTGAAGCCCGTGCCCTCCGCGCCGATCATCCGGGACACCGGGATCCGGACGTTGTCGAAGTACACCTCGCGGGTCGGCGAGCCCTTGATACCGAGCTTCTTCTCCGGCGCGCCGAACGAGACCCCCTCGTCGGACTTCTCCACCACGAACGCGCTGATCCCCTTCGACCGCGCGTCCGGGTCGGTCACCGCGAACACGGTGTAGAAGTCGCTGACCCCGGCGTTGGTGATCCACCGCTTCACGCCGTTCAGGACGTAGACACCGCCGCCGTCGCCCTCTTCAAGTATCGCGCGCGTCTTCATCGAGACCGCGTCCGAGCCGGCCTCGGGCTCCGACAGGCAGTACGAGAACATCGAGTCACCCGCGGCCACCGGCGGCAGGTAGCGCTGCTTGACCTCGTCCGAGCCGGACAGCAGCAGCGGCAGCGAGCCGAGCTTGTTCACGGCCGGGATCAGCGAGGTCGAGGCACAGGCCCGGGCGACCTCCTCGATCACGATCACCGTGGCGAGCGCGTCCGCCCCGGCGCCGCCGTACTCCTCCGGGATGTGCGGGGCGTGGAAGTCGGACGCCTTCAGCGCGTCGTACGACGCCTTGGGGAACTCGGCGAGCTCGTCCACGTCGCCCGCGTGCGGGGCGACCTTGGCGTCGCAGACGTCGCGGACCGCGTCCCGGATCGCCTGGTGCTCCTCGGACAGCGCGTACAGGTCGAATGAGTTACTCACGAGTTGCACTGTACGACGAAGGCCCGCCCGCGGGCAGCCGTCGTACGCCGAAAGTGACCAAGAGCGCACGCCCCAGACATGAGCCGGTCACCGGCTGATAACCGCGATGGGTAGAGTCCCGGGCATGAGTGAAGCGACCTCCCGCCCCCTGCGGATCGCCGTGATCGGCACCAATTACCTCGGCGCGAACACCGCCGCCGGGATGGCCGAGTTCGGTTTCGACGTGATCGGGGTCGAGATCGACGAGCACCGGCTGAAGCTGCTGAACGACGGTAAGGCCCCGCTGTACGAGCCCGGACTGGACCCGCTGCTGAAGAAGCATGTGGACTCCGGCCGGCTGCGGTTCACCAAGGACTACCGCGAGATCGGCGACTGGGCCGACGTGCACTTCGTCTGCGTCGGCACCCCGCAGCAGGAGGGCAACGAGGCGGCCGACCTGTCCCAGGTCAACTCGGTCGTCGACATGCTCGCCCCGCTGCTGACCCGGCCGACCCTGGTGGTCGGCCGATCCACCGTTCCGGTCGGTACGTCGGCGCTCGTCGAGGCCCGGTTCCACGCCGAGTCCCCGGCCGGTACGGCGGTCGAGATCGCCTGGCAGCCCGAGTTCCTCCGCGAGGCGCACGGCGTCGAGGACACGCTGCGCCCGGATCGGCTCGTGTTCGGCGTCCACTCCGAGGCCGCCGAGACCCGGATGCGCGAGGTCTTCGCCGACCCGATCGCCGAGGGTACGCCGGTCGTCGTCTGCAACCGGCCCACCGCGGAACTGGTGAAGGGCGGCGCGAACGCGTTCCTGGCGACCAAGATCTCGTTCATCAACGCGCTCGCCGAGATGGCCGACGCGACCGGGGCCGACGTCACCCAGCTGGCCGACGCGCTGGGCTACGACAAGCGGATCGGCCGCGGCATGCTGAACGCCGGTCCTGGGTACGGCGGCGGTTGCCTGCCGAAGGACCTGCGCGCGTTCATGGCGCGGGCCGGTGAGCTCGGGGTCGAGGAAGTGATCACGCTGCTGCGCGAGGTGGACGACATCAACCACCACCGCCGGGCCCGGATCGTCGACCTGACCCACGAGGTGCTCGGCGCGGAATGGGTCGGCCGGAACGTGACCGTCCTCGGTGCCGCGTTCAAGGCCGGTACGGACGACGTTCGCGACTCGCCCGCCCTCGACGTGGCCGGCCGGATCCAGTTGCACGGCGCCAACGTCACCGTGTACGACCCGGAGGCGATGGAGAACGCCCGCAAGGTCCGGCCGACGCTGCGGTACGCCGACTCGGCCATCGAGGCCTGCGCGGGTGCGCACGCCGTACTGCACCTGACCGAGTGGCCCGAGTTCCGCCAGCTCGACCCGGTGGCACTGAAGCAGGTCGTCTCCACGCCGGCTCTCATCGACGCCCGGCTGCTGATGGATGCGGTCGCCTGGCGCGCGGCCGGCTGGTCCTACCGGGCGCCCGGAAAGCCCTGAGTAGAAGGCCTAGGCAATGGTCGCCGAGCGCAGGACGGGTCGAGTCAGGACGACGAGACCCGTCACCGCCGAGGCGATCGAGATGCCGAGGCAGACACCCGTGATGCCGACGCCGTTCAGGTCCGAGAGGCTGCCGAGAATCGGGTTCATCACCACCAGCGCCAGGCTCTGGCACAGTACGACGACCGACTGCAGCCGCGACTGGTACTCACGCTCGACCGAGTTCATCAGCAGCGGCAGCACGTGACCGGTGAAGGTCCCGACGCCGATCCCGCTGAGCACACCGGCGGCGAACGCCAGCGGCAGCGATTCGAGCACCGACAGACCGAACAGCCCGGCAGCGGCGACCAGCAGACCGAGCGCGGCGAACACGCCCGGCCGCGGGAACGCTCCGCGCATCAGGATGCGCAGCGCGATCACCCCCACGCCCAGAGTCCGGCTGGCCACCAGCAGGCCCGCGGTCGCCGCGTCCCACTCGTGGTCCCGGGCCAGCAGGGGAAACAACAACGCGTCCAGCGGCATCAGCAGACCGGCCGCGACCGTCATCGTGATCAGGAGCGCGCGGGTGAGCGGCCGCCCGAAGGCGACCTTGATCCCGGCCACGATGGACCGGATCATGCCGGTCGGCATCTCGCCGGGCGGGGCGATCGTGTTCCGCAGCAGGAGCAGTACGACGATCATCACGCCGAACGTGATCGCGTCGAACCCGGCCGCGGCGGCCAGGCCCTGCCAGCTGACCAGGATGCCGCCGACCGCGGTGCCGGTGACGGCGAAGACGACGCCGGTGACCTGGAAGCTGGCCAGCGCGCGCGGCACCTGCTCCGGCGAGACGAGCAGCCGTGGCATCGAGCGTGACGACGGCAGGAAGAACGCGTCGATCACGCCGACCACCAGAGCCAGGCCGACCAGCAGCCAGACCGGCTCGCCCGCGACGATCGTGGCCGGGACCAGCGCGGCCGTGACGACGAACATCGCCGCACAGCTGGCCAGCAGGACGCGTGGTGCGCCGAACTTGTCACCGACCGCGCCGCCGACCAGCAGCAGGGCGGCGCGGGGCGCGGCGGCGAGGAGCAGGATCAACCCGGCGACCCGGCCGCCGTGCTGGCTGGCGGACCATCCGATGGCGAAAGTCATCGTCAGGTCGCCGAGGAGGGACACGGCGGCGCCGAACAGCCAGATCCAGTAGCGGACCGGGATGCGCTGCGTATCCGATTCAGCGGGCGGAGTCACGATCGACGACCTTAGACGACATTCGGTTGGGATCTCACGGCTACCCGGCCACACCCTGTGGAAAACCGGTCTAGCTCAGCATTTTACGGAGCTCTGCCGCCCCATCACGCACAGTGACACCCTTGGCCCGGGCGACGTCCGCCAACGACGCCTGGAAGGCGATCATCCGGTCCCGCAGCTTCTCGTCCGAGGCGGCCAGGATCCGCACCGCGAGCAGGCCCGCGTTCCGGGCGTTGCCGATCGAGACCGTGGCCACCGGTACCCCGGCCGGCATCTGCACGATCGAGAGCAGCGAGTCCATCCCGTCCAGGTACTTCAGCGGAACCGGTACGCCGATGACCGGCAACGGAGTCACCGACGCGAGCATGCCCGGCAGGTGCGCGGCACCGCCGGCGCCGGCGATCAGCACTTTCAGACCACGCTCGTGCGCTGACCGTCCGTAGTCGATCATCTCCGTCGGCATCCGGTGCGCCGACACCACGTCTGCCTCGAAGGGCACGTCGAACTCGGTGCACACCTCGGCCGCGGCCTTCATCACCGGCCAGTCCGAATCCGACCCCATCACGATTCCCACAGTCATGCCGCAACCCCTACTCGTCGATGGTGCCGGTCAGGTACGCGGCCGCGTGCCGGGCGCGTTCACGGACGTCCTCGAGGTCGTCGCCGTACGCCGTGACGTGGCCGACCTTGCGGCCCGGCTTCACGGACTTGCCGTAGAAGTGGACCTTCAGGCCAGGATCGCGGGCCAGGCAGTGCAGCAGCCCGCGGTGCATGTCCTCGACGTCCCCGCCGAGCACGTTGACCATCACCGTGTACGGCGCTCGCGCGGCCGGCGATCCGAGTGGCAGGTCGAGCACCGCGCGGAGGTGGTTCTCGAACTGGGAGGTGACGGCGCCGTCGATCGACCAGTGGCCGGTGTTGTGCGGCCGCATCGCCAGCTCGTTGACCAGCAGCCGGCCGTCGCGGGCCTCGAACATCTCCACCGCGAGGATGCCGACCACGCCGAGCTCGCCGGCGATCCTGAGTGCGGTCTGCTGGGCCTGAGCGGCCCGGTCCGGGGCAAGGCCGGGCGCGGGTGCGGTCACTTCGACGCAGATGCCGTCCTTCTGCACCGACTCGACGATCGGGTAGGCGACCGCCTGGCCGTGTGGCGACCTGGCCACGATCGCGGACAGCTCGCGGACGAAGTCGACCTTCTCCTCGGCCAGGATCGGTACGCCGGAACCGAACGCGGCGGCGACCGCTTCGTCGTCCGGGCCGTCCACGAACCAGACACCCTTGCCGTCGTACCCGCCGCGGGTGGTCTTCAGGATGATCGGGAATCCGCCGACCCGCTTGGCGAAGTCCTCGACGTCGGCGCGCGTCTCGACCATCTGATGGGCCGGCGAGGGCGCGTCGAAAGAGTCGAGGCTGCGGCGCATAACCGCCTTGTCCTGGGCGTGGACGAGGGCGTCCGGTCCCGGGTGGACCTTGACCCCGTCCGACTCCAGGGTGTGCAGCAGGTCGGTGGGGACGTGCTCGTGATCGAAGGTGACCACGTCGCACTCGGCGGCGAACCGCCGTACGGTCTCCGGATCGCGGTAGTCGCCGACGGGCGCGTCGGCGACCGCCTGGGCCGCGGAGACCGCCGGGCCTTCGGCCAGCACCCGGAGCTGGATGCCGAGCGCGACCGCGGTCTCCTGCGTCATCCGGGCCAGCTGCCCGCCGCCGACCATGCCGACCACCGGCGTACCGACGGGGAGGTCGTTCCGTTCGAACTTCACAGCCTGGAGCCTAATGTCCATACATCACCGTCCCCGCAGCGGGCCGAAGTGACGCGCTGGGGCGCGCGGGGGATTTCGGCGTCGGCCCGGTCGCCGGGTACCGTGGGAAGCTGCCCTCCCCGTCGCAGTGTGATCACAGAAGGTTCCGGAGACCGTTGAAGCTCGTCACCACGCTGTATCGCCAGGTCGAGCACCTGGTGCACGAAGTGGCCAAGTTCGGTCTGGTCGGTCTGCTCGGCATGGTCGTCGATCTGCCGATCTACAACTGGCTGGTGTTCAACAACCCGCTGGTCATCGCCGACTCCGGTGTCGGCATGCTGCACCACAAGCCGCTGACCGCGAAGTTCATCTCGGTCACCGCTGCGACCATCGCGACGTACCTGGGCAACCGGCACTGGACCTGGAAGCACCGCGAGCGCACCGGCCTGCACCGTGAGTACGTGCTGTTCTTCGTGCTGAACGGCGTCGGCCTGCTGATCGCGGCCGCCTGTCTCGGGTTCTCCCGCTACGTGCTCGACCTGCACAGCTGGCTCGCCGACAACATCTCCGCGAACGTGATCGGCCTCGGCCTCGGCACCCTGTTCCGCTTCTGGTCCTACCGGAAGTTCGTCTTCCGCGAGGAGATCGAACTCGAGGAAGTCGACCAGACTCCCGCCCCCGATTCCCCGGCCGAACTGGACGGCGAATCCACCGGAGACCTCCCCGTCATCCGCTGACCCAGACGCACGAAACGGCGCCACCCCTCTGCAGGGGTGGCGCCGTTTTCTACGTGCGGGGCCAGAGGAGTGGCTGGATGGCGGGGTCGGTGTAGTCGGGAGTGTTCGTGGCGGCGTCGGGGCGGACGAGGGTGTCGTTGGGGTGGGCTGAGCCGGGGCGCCAGCGGTTGTCGGTGGGCTGGAGGTGGATCGCGATCGACCGGCGTGGTTCGGTGCCCCGGTTGGCCGAGCTGCCGTGGACTGTTCGGCAGTGGTGGAAGCTGACCTGACCGCGGCGCATCCGGGGCGTGACCGGAGTCGGATCGAAGCCCTGGGCAACGAGCGCGGCGTCGAGGGCCTTGCTGTCCTGGGAGAAGAAGTCCAGACCGGTGACGTCCCACTGGTGGCTGCCGGGCAGGAACGAGACCGCGCCGTTGACCTCGTCGACGTCGTGAAAGCCGACCCAGGCGGTGAGCATGTTGTCCGACGTACAGGACTGCCAGTACTGCCGGTCCGTGTGCCAGCCCACCCGGGCCGTGCCGCCCGGCCGGTCGACCGGCTTCCTGAGGAGCTGGTCGTGCCACAGCCGGATCCCGTCCGCGCCCGACAGCGCGGCGGCCGTCGCGCCGATCGCCGGGTGCCGGACCAGCGCCGCCAGTTCGTCGACCCGGAGCGAGGCGTAGTCGTTCTTCCGGAGTACGTCGCCGTCGGACGGCTGCCAGCCACGTGTCGTCGGCAGGTCGGGGAGTGCGTGATCGTGGTCGCCCGCGTAGAAGCGCTCCATCCCGCGCTCGGCCGCGTCGAGTACGTCGGGCTCCAGGATCACGGGTGAGATCCAGTAGCCGTGCTGACGGAAGAAGGCGATGTCATCAGGTCCTGGCTGCATGGGGAAACTGTAGGTAGCCGGCAACTGCCGTGGCGTTGCCGATGTTCAGGCGAGTGGACACAATCTTCAGGTGTCTCTGAGTCGACCTGACGGGCTGCGAGCGGGTTTCCATGCCGACGTGCACGACCCGGTCAGCGGCCTCCTGCACGCAGGTGAGCAATGGGTGCCCGAACAGTTCCTGATCGAGCCGCACGAGCATCCGGTCTGGGAGATCTACCTCCAACTGCACGGCGTCACCCGCTGGGTCGCCGGCGACCAGAGCTATCTGCTCCAGCCTGGCCAGCTGTTCGCTGTACCGCCGCAGCTCGTGCATCACCTGGCTGGGCGGTCGGGCAATCACCACTTCTACTTCGCCGCGGTCGATCTCGAGCCCGTCGTACGGCGGCAACCGGAGCTCGCAAGTGGCTGGCCGTCGACCGTGGTGCATCGGGACGCGGGAGAGCTCGCGCATGCCTTCGCCCAACTCGTGCGGGAGTTGACCACGCGCAATGAGTACGCCGACGTCGGGTTGAGTCTCGCGGTCGACCACCTGGTGCTGGCGGTTGCGCGGGCGATGGCACCGACCGCGGCGCCGCAACTCGCGATGCACCCGGCAGTGCGAACCGTCAAACGCCTGCTGGACCAGGACTTTCACGAACGATGGACACTCCGCCAACTCGCCGACCGGGTCGGCCTCGCCCCGTCCTACCTGGCCGAACTCTTCGCGAACCACCTCGGTCAGCCGCCACACCGCTACCTCAACGAACGCCGCATCGACCGCGCCCGCCAACTCCTCGACTCCACCGACCTGACCATCACCGCGATCGCCCACACCATCGGCTTCAGCTCCAGCCAGCACTTCGCCCGAGCCTTCCGCCGCCTGACCCACACCACTCCGACGGCCTACCGCCGCATCCGCAGAGCAGGTGAAGGCGGAAGACATCCGTGAGGACTGGAGGAAGATGATCAGGATTCAGCGGGTGGTCACGGTCGAGCGGCCTGTGGATGCGGTGTTCGCCTATCTTGCCGACTTCGAGAACACGAACGAGTGGGATCCGGGAACGGTCCGGACCACGCTGATCGCCGGGGACGGCGGGACGGGGTCGATGTACCGGAACGTGTCGAAGTTCGCGGGGCGGGAGACCGCGTTGGTGTACACCGCGGTGGAGTTGCGGGCGCCGGGGCTGCTCCGGTTCCGCGGCGAGAACAAGACGGTCACGGCGCACGACACGATCAGACTCGCGCCGATCGCGTCGGGCGGTACCGAGCTGACCTACCGGGCGGAGTTCGTCTTCAAGGGCGTCGCCCGCTGGCTGGCGCCGTTGCTGCGGCGCCAGTTCGGCAAGCTTGGCGACGACGCCGCCCGGCAGTTGCAAGCCGTCCTCCGGTGAGCGAACGGTCGTAATTCGGTGCCCGGTTGTCGGTGCGGCGTGTGAGGATGCGGAGATGACTGGATTCGACGTTCGTACGGCGGTGGCGGAGGACTACGAAGAGTTTGTGGCCCTGTTCGGCGGAGCCATGATGTTCGAGATGCAGGCGGACGATCTGGGCCGGCAGATGTTCGAGCCGGAGCGGGCGCTGGTCGCGGTCGACGGTGACGAGATCATCGGGACCACGAAGGCGGTGACCCGTGATCTGTCCGTGCCTGGTGCGGTGGTGCCGGCCGCGCACGTGACCGCGGTCGGCGTCAAACCGACCCATCGGCGACGCGGTGTCATGTCGGAGCTGATCAGCCGGCAGTTGCGCGAGGTGCCGGAGGCGATCGCGGTGCTCTGGGCCAGCGAGCCCGGCATCTACGGCCGGTTCGGGTACGGCGCTGCCGCGTTGGGGACGTCGTACGAGGTCGATCTGCACCGGGTCGGACCGCGGGCCGTGAAGACCCGACCGGGTGAGCTCACCGAGCTGGACGCGGAGAGCGCTGCGAAGCAGTTGGCGCCGCTGCTGCGCAACCTGCAGGAGCATCGCCCTGGCGTCTCCGGCCGGAGTGAGCTCGGCTGGCAGAAGCATCTGCGGGACAAGCCGGACGACCGTGGCGGGAAGACTGCGCGCCGGATCCTGGTGCACCGGGACGAGACCGGCGAGGTGGACGGCTACGCGCTGTACCGCGGCAAGATGAACTGGGACTCGAGCGGACCCGTCAACGAGGTGTCACTGCAGGAGCTCGTCGCGATCGATGCGACCGCGTACCAGGCGCTGTGGCAGCACCTGCTGACGATGGATCTGGCCGGCAAGCTCGAGTTCGGGCACGCCGCCATCGACGAGCCGGTGCAGCAACTCGTCACGAACCCGGCCGCGCTGAACCGCCGACTGAGCGAGTCGCTCTGGGTCCGAGTGACGGACGTCGTTCGCGCCCTGAGCGAGCGGCGGTACGCCGTACCCGTCGACCTGGTGATCGACGTTGCCGATGAGCTGATCCCGGCCAACGCCGGACGCTACCGGCTGACGGCTGCCGGTCCGACGGCGGAGGCCCGGTGCGAGCGGACCGAGGACCAGGCCGACCTGAGCCTGACCGCGACCGAGCTCGGCGCCGCGTACCTCGGCGGCCGGCCGCTCGCGGAGTTCGCCGCAACCGGCCGGGTCACCGAGCACACCCCAGGCGCCCTCGCCACCGCCACCGCAGCCTTCGGCTGGCCCGTCCTCCCGGCCAGTATCGAGATCTTCTAGATGGTTGCGATGGCGGTCACGCCGATGGCGATGCCGACGATAGAGGTGCCCAGGGCACCTATATCGCGGAGCGGGCCGTGCGAGGCCAGGCTCTTCGAGGTGAACCGGGCGCTGCAGGCGGACATGGTCCGGACCGGGCATCGTCACGGTCACCCGGAGCTGAAACCCGCCCACAACGCGGTCTTCGGAACGCTCGGTCCGGAAGGTGCGCGGGCCGCGGACATGGCGGCCCGGGCCGGGATCACCCGGCAGTCGATGGGCGAGGTGATCCGCGACATGGTCGCGCTCGGCATCCTCGAGATGCGCCCCGATCCCGAGGACGGCCGCGCCAAGCTCGTCACCTACACCGACCACGGGGCGTGGGTGGCCGGCGACGGGTACAGGCACCTGCGCGAGCTCGAGACCCGCTTCGCCGAGGAGTTCGGCGAGCAGGACTACGAGACCACCCGCAAGGTCCTTGATCGCATCGCCGACCTCGTCGACACCTGGTCCAACGAGGCGGAAGATGGTGATGCGCTACCTGCTGGAGGGTGAGTCCGCCACCCGCCGACCCGACCGGCAGGCCGCCCTGGATCAGGGCTCTTCGTCTGCCTTCGGGGGGAGCGTCGGGTAGTCGAGGATCGGGTAGAGGCCGACGGTGAAGCCGTAGGTGGTGTCGCCGGCGCGGGGGAGTTTGTCGAAGGTGTGGATCAGCCGGTCGACACCTGCCCAGAACTCGCGGGCGCGTTCCTCCGGGATCCGGGCGTGCCGGATGAAGGACCGGAGCCGGCCGTCGTCGTACGCCCCCGCCGACTCCTTCGCGGCGACCTCGAAATCGTTGAGGTCCGGCGGGAGTTCGACGCCGCCCGGGGTCGGACCGAGGCCGAAGTAGAACATCCGCGCGGCGCGGCCGTAGAAGCGCTCCTCGATCGCCCGCACCCGGCGGGTCCGGACCACGCGGAGGATGCCGGCATCCGCGAGCACCTTCACGTGGTGCGCGACCGTGCTCTTCGGTCGCTTGACCGCGGTCGCCAGTTCGGTCACGGTCGCGGCCCGCTCGTGCAGCAGGCCGAGGAGCGTCGTTCGCAGCGGGTCGCTGATCGCGCGGACCTGCTCGGCGGTGGTGAGCTCGATCGTGTCCTCGAGCTCGTAATCCGGCACCGGAGTATTGATCGACATGATCGGATTAGACTAGCATCGCCGATTGTTCGAGATAAATGGATCATTGGAGCGGATCATGGCCGAGGTCGTGCTGTACCACCACGCGCAGGGACTCACCGACGGGGTGAAGGCCTTCGCCGACGAACTGCGACGGGCGGGCCACACCGTCCACCTGCCAGACATGTACGACGGGCACACGTTCGGCACCCTCGAGGACGGGCTGGACTACGCGCGGACCACCGGCTTCGGCGTCGTCAAGGACCGCGGTATCGCCGCGGCCGAAGGACTTCCGGAGGCCGTCGTCTATGCGGGCTTCTCGCTCGGCGTGATGCCGGCGCAGCAGCTGACCCAGACCCGCCCGGGTGCCACGGGTGCGTTGTTCTACTACTCCTGCCTGCCGGTCGAGGAGTTCGGCGCCTGGCCGGACGGCGTGCCGGTCCAGATCCACGGCATGGACGAGGACCCGTTCTTCACCGAGGAGGACGGCGACCTCGACGCCGCCCGTGCCCTGGTCGCATCCACCGACCAGGCCGAGCTGTTCCTCTACCCGGGCAAGGAGCACCTCTTCGCCGACTCGTCCCTCCCGGGGTACGACGAAGCAGCCGCCACCCTCCTCATGCAGCGCAGCCTCGCCTTCCTGGAGAAGTGAGGACCGTCCGGACGAGGTCCGGCCCGGTCGAAGTGACCGGGCCGGGCTGTCGGAGGGGAGGGGTAGGGGAGGGGCAACCGGAGGGCAGACGTCAGAGGGCGTGGAGCTTGGGGAACGGGGCCAGGATGCGCATAAGCTTCCCGTCGCCGAAATCGACAATGACCGCATGGCCACCGTCGACCGAGCTGACCCGGCCCAGGCCTTCCTTGTCGTGGGACACCCGCTGGCCGACCTCGAAGACCTTGACCGGGTCCGGCACGCGGGGTTTGAAGGGGCTCGTGCTGAGGTGACGACGCGTCGTCGCGCGGAAGGAATCCATCAGGGTTCCAGTATGCGCCAAACCCCGCCGCTGAGAACCTGCTCGGTCAGGAAACCGTGGCGCCGGCGGTCTGGGCCGGTACCGGTTCGGCAACGTGAGCCGGGCGGCGGGTGGGGATGAACGAGGCGATCGTCAAGGCGGCCAGGGCTGCGGCTGCGCCGATGATCAGCACGACGCGGAAGCCGTTCTGTGATGGCAGAGCGTAGCCACCCAGGTTGATGGTCAGCTGGGCCAGGATGACGCCGGCGACCGCGCTGGAGACCGACGTGCCGATCGAGCGCATCAGCGTGTTCAGGCTGTTCGCGGCCGCGGTCTCCGAGACCGGCACGGCGGCCATGATCAGCGCGGGCATGGCGCCGTACGCGAGACCGATGCCGGCACCGATCAGTATCGAGACCAGGGCGAGTTGCCAGACGGCGGACATCAGCACGGTGCCGACGCCGTACCCGGCGGCGACCACCACGGCGCCCATCATCAGCGTGACCTTCGGGCCGCGAGTCTTGGAGATCTTGGCCGACAGCGGCGCGGTGAGCAGCATGACCAGGCCGGACGGGCCCATCACCAGACCGGCGCCGAGCATCGACTGCCCCAGGCCGAAACCAGTTGCCTTGGGCATCTGTAGCAACTGCGGCAGTACCAGGGACATCGCGAACATCGCGAATCCGAACACCATCGACGCGAGGTTCGTCAGCAGCACCTGAGGACGAGCCGTGGTGCGCAGATCGACGAGCGGCTGAGAGGTACGGCGTTCCCACCAGCCCCACACCAGCAACGCGACGACGGCCAGCGCGAACAGGCCGAGCGTGCGACCGTCGGTCCAGCCCCAGTCGGCACCCTGTGAGATCGCCAGCAGCAACGAGATCAGGCCGACCGACAGCCCGAGACCGCCGAGCAGGTCGAAGCGTCCGCCCGACCGCACCGAGGACTCCGGGACGAAGCGCAGTACCAGCGTCAGCACGATCACGCCAAGAGCGGCGGAGATCCAGAACAGCGTGTGCCAGTCGAAGTTCTCGGCCAGCAGCGCGGCCGCGGGTAGCCCGAGGGCACCGCCGACACCGAGTGACGCGCTCATCTGCGCGGTCGCGGTCCCGAGCTTCTCGGACGGCAACTCGTCGCGCATGATGCTGATGCCCAGCGGGATCACGCCGGCGGCCAGGCCTTGCAGTGCGCGGCCGGCGATCATCGGCGTCAGCGAGGTGCTGAGCGCGGCGACGACCGAGCCGGCGACGAGCATCGCCAGGCTGAGCAGCAGCATCCGGCGCTTGCCGTACATGTCACCGAGCCGCCCGACGATCGGCGTCGCGACGGCGGCCGCGAGCAGGGTGGCGGTGATCGCCCAGGCGGTGCCGGAGGCCGAGGCGTTGAGCAGTTTGGGCAACTCCGGAACCAGCGGGATCACCAGGGTCTGCATCAGCGCGACCGTGATGCCGGCCGAAGCGAGCACCGGTACGACGGCACCGGAGCGCACCGGCCCTGGTGGTGCCTCAACCGATGAGGGAACAGCGGACATCGCGGCCTCCGACGAGCAGGTAGATAGTTGGTTTATGCAACTAGACCTTAAGTCAGGCAGTTGACTTAAACAAGCCGACCGGGCAAGCTGGAACAGAAATCAAGGACCGGTGCGGTGGTGACGATGGCGAAAGACGTGCGGTCGGTGCGGGTGAACGCGACCCGCGAACTGATCCTGAGTACGGCGGAGCGGCTGTTCGCCGAGCGTGGTGTCCATGAGGTGTCCAACCGGCAGATCAGCGAGGCGGCCGGGCAGGGCAACAACACCGCGGTCGGGTACCACTTCGGGACCAAGGCCGATCTGGTCCGGGCGATCGTGCGCAAGCATGCCGAGCCGATCGAGGCGCGACGCAACGAGTTGCTGGCCGGGATCGAGGGCAGCACCGACGTGCGCGACTGGGTGACCTGCCTGGTCCGCCCGGCCGCTGACCACCTGGGCAGTCTCGGGAATCCGAGCTGGCTGGCCCGGTTCAACGCCCAGTTGATGAACGACCCGGCGCTTCGCGAGGTCCAGATCGAGGAATCGCTCGCCTCGCCGGCCCTGCGGGAGATTCTCGACGGGCTCAACGGCTGTCTGGCGGAGCTGCCCCTCCCGGTGCGGATGGAGCGCGGTGACATGGCCCGCCACCTGATCGTGCAGATGTGCGCGGAGTACGAGCGCGCGCTGGCCGAGGGAACCGCGACGGCACGGGCGAGCTGGCACGAGATGGCGAATGGCCTGATCGACGGGATCGTCGGACTGTGGACAGCTCCGGTGACTAGATGAGTGTGCTGATCGTCGGCCATCGTCGTCGAGGACTGAACGCTCGCCCCGCGTAGGTTTCGGGGTATGCGAGAGCTCAGGATCGATGTCCCGGACGAGGCGCTGGACGATCTGGCCGAGCGGCTCCGGCGGGTTCGCTGGCCGGAGCCGCTGCCTGGTGACGGGTGGGAGCGCGGTGTGCCGGTCGCGTATCTGCGCCAGGTGGTGGAGCAGTGGACGGCGTACGACTGGCGCGCGTGGGAGGCGCGGCTCAACGAGTATCCGCAGTTCACGACGCGGATCGACGAGCAGACAATCCACTTCCTGCATGTCCGATCGCCCGAGCCCGGCGCCTTGCCGCTTATCCTCACCCACGGCTGGCCGGGATCAGTGGCCGAGTTCCTGCCGGTCCTCGGCCCGCTCACCGATCCGGCGTCGTACGGCGGTGATCCGCGCGACGCCTTCCACGTCGTGGCGCCGTCGGTGCCGGGGCATGGCTTCTCGGTGCCGCTGGAGTCGGGGTGGAACCACCAGCGGATCGCCGAGGCCTGGGCCGAGTTGATGGCGCGCTTGGGTTATCAGCGGTACGGCGCTCAAGGCGGGGACACCGGGTCCGTCGTGTCACCCCTGCTCGGCCACGTCGACGTGGAGCACGTGGTCGGCGTACACATCAACGGTGGCTTGGCTTTTCCGGCGATAGAACCAGGTGATGTCGAGGCGTTGACGGAGCCTGAACGGGAGCGGCTGGCGGCGGCCGAGCGGCTGCGCGAGGTAGGGACCGGGTACGCCGAACTGCAGGGGACGCGGCCGCAGACGGTGTCGTTCGGGTTGAGTGACTCGCCGGTCGGGCAGTTGGCCTGGATCCTCGAGAAGTTCTGGGAGTGGACCGATCCGGCGCGGGCGCTACCCGAGGACGCGGTCGAGCTCGACCACCTGCTGACGGACGCGTCCATCTACTGGTTCACCAACACCAGTGCGTCCTCGGCCAACCTGTACTACGAGAACCGCGGGGCAGCCGACGATCCGGCCGAGCCGTCCGGTGTGCCGACCGGGATCGCCGTGTTTCCGACCGATCCCGCGATCCGCCGGGTGCTAGAGCGCCGGCACCGCATCGTCCACTGGTCGGAGTTCACCCGCGGCGGCCACTTCGCCGCCCTCGAGGCTCCGGACCTGCTGGTCGACGACATCCGCGCCTTCTTCCGAACTCTTCGCTGACACCAGGAAGTTGATCAGCGCGCCGTCACGTTCGGCGGTGGCATCCGGCCAGCGCCGGCGGATCATCCGGATGGTCGGCTCGTTCGCCGGGCTGACCACGAACAGGAACCGCGTCATCCCGGCCGCGACGGCATCCGCGGCGGCGATCGACAGCATCCGTACGCCGAGGCCGCGCCGCTGCTCGGGTTCGCTGATCACCGCGGCGAGCTCGGCGGTCGTCCTACTGTCGTCGCCGTAGGCACAGGCCCACATCGCGTGGCCGACGATCGTGTCGCCGCGGGTGGCGACCCAGGCGCGCCCGATCGGGCAGAGCATGCGCAGCACCAGTGCGGGCCGCGGCGGACGGCCGATGGCGGTCTGGAACCGGAAGTAGAGGCTGAGATCGGTCAGCCCGGAGAGCATCGTGCTCAGGTCCTCCGCGTCGGGTTCACCGGCCGGGCGGATCTGCACTGGCTGAGTCTGGTTCACGGATTCAGCCTGGCCTGACTTGGCTGAGTCTGTCAAGCGGACTTATCCTCGAGCTATGAGTGAGCAGGCGCCCGAGGCGATGCGCTGGTCGACGGAGAACTGCACGATCTCGCGGACGATGCAGATCCTCGGCGACAAGTGGACTTTCCATGTGCTGCGGGAGCTGTTCGTCGGCGTCCGGCGGTTCGAGGACATCCGGGCCCGGTCCGGCATCCCGCGGCAGGTGCTGACCGAGCGCCTCGCGGCGCTGATCGAGCGCGGTCTGCTGCGGCGGCATCCGTACCGCCTGCCCGGTCAGCGGGAGCGGTACGAGTACCGCCTGACCCAGGCCGGGCTCGACCTCTATCCGGTGCTGGTGGCGATGATCCAGTGGGGCGATCAGTACCTGCCGCTCGACGGCGGGGCGCCGATCGTTCCGCAGCATCGCGACTGCGGTGAGCAGATCAGCGTCGTACTGCGGTGTGAGGCCGGCCATGAGCCGGAGGCGCGGGAGGTCGCGATCCGTCCCGGTCCGGGCGCCGAGCTGCGCGCCCTGGCCGGCTGACCCGGGCCGGTCAGAGAAGGTCGATCGCGTTGCGGATCAGGCGTTCGGTCTCGCGCGGCTGGGCGGCGGAGATCGACAGGGTGTCCATGGTGATGGTGTAGCCGTCCACCTCGTCGCGCTTGTCGACGTACACGGCGCTGGTGAGGTGCTCGATGTAGACGATGTCCGGCAGGTCGGCGTCGTTGAACCGGAGCAGCGTGAACGCGCCGCCGGTCGCGCAGTACCCGCCCTTGTCGAACGGGATGATCTGCAGGGTGACGTTGTGCCGCTTGGAGGCCTCGAGCAGGTGTTCCAGTTGCGCCTTGAGGATCGCCTTGTTGCCGATCGGCCGGCGCAGTACGGCCTCGTCGATGACGGCCCACAGCCGGGCCGGACCCTGCCGGGTGAGCACCTGCTGACGCGACATCCGCAACGAGACGAGGCGCTCGCGCTCCTGCGACGGCAGCGGCTTGTCGCGCCCGAGCTGGAACACGGCCCGCGCGTACTCCGGTGTCTGCAGCAGGCCGGGGACGAACTGGAGCTCGAAGGTCCGGATCAGGTCGGCCGCCATCTCCAGGCCGAGGTAGGAGTGGAACCAGGTCGGCGTGACGTCGTCGTACCGCTGCCACCAGCCGGGGTTGTTCGCCTCCCGGGCCAGGTCGAGCAGGCGCTCGCGCTCGGCCGGGTCGTCGAGTTTGTAGAGCGTGAGCAGGTCGTCGACGTCGCGGACCTTGAAGCCGACCCGGCCGAGCTCCAGCCGGCTGATCTTCGACTCCGAGCCGCGGATCGCCCAGCCGGCATCGGTGCGGCTGATGTTGGCTTCCTCGCGGAGCCGCCGCAGATGGGCTCCGAGCATGATGCGCAGGGCGGTCGGCCCGCCGTACGCGCCCGGCTCAGTCACCCTCGCCTCCCCAGAAGTCGAAGTCGCACCGTGCAGCGACTGATCATTTCACAACAGATTGTGAGCGCGTCCACCTCGATGCGTGTGCACGACGTGTTCACCGGCCCCCTACGGTCAGTAGAGTCATCCCACCGACATCCCGACTGCTGCGAGGTTCGCCGATGCCCGATGCCACCAAGGCACCCAGTTCGATTCCGGTGGGCGTGGACACCACCCGGGCCAGCATCGCCCGGGTGTACGACGCCGCACTGAACGGCAAGGACAACTACGAGGTCGACCGCGAAGTGCTTCGCCAGGTCGCCACCGTGGCACCGCAGGTCAACGATCTCGCCTGGTCCAACCGGAACTTCCTGATCCGGGCCTGCCGCTTCCTGGCCGGCCAGGCGGGTATCACGCAGTACCTCGACTGCGGCTCCGGCCTGCCGACCGCGGAGAACACCCACCAGGTGGTGCAGCGGCTGAAGCCCGAGGCCAAGGTGCTCTACATCGACAACGACCCGGTGGTGCTCGCGCACGGCCGCGCGCTGCTGGAGGAGAACAACAACACCCTGTTCGTCAGCGCCGACATCTTCGATCCCGACCAGGCGCTCGCGCTGGTGAAGGACCAGGACTTCCTCGACTTCGACCAGCCGATCGCGGTGATCCAGAACGGCACGCTGCACCACTACATCGGCGACGACGGTCCCGCGATCATGCAGAAGTACGTCGACGCCGTCGTGCCGGGGTCGTACACCGTGGTCGCTCACTTCTACGACCCGCAGACCCCGGAGCATTCCGAGATCGCGCGGAAGATGGAGGAGAAGTTCGTCCACAGCCCGATGGGCAGCGGGAAGTTCCGCACCCGCGACCAGCTCCTCGCGCTGTTCCCGGACCAGGAACTGGTTCCGCCGGGCCTGGTGCTGTGCGACGACTGGTGGCCGGACGGCCCGCGGGTCAAGCCGCTGAACCAGGTCGAGGAATGTATTGCCGGCGGTGTCGGCCGCAAGATCTGACCTCTTCGGTACGACGAGGCGCCCGGGGCAGGTGGTCCCGGGCGCCTCGTCGTGTTTCAGGCCGGCGTGGTCCAGCGTTGGGTGATGGAGTTGTTGCAGGTGGCAACTGTTAGTTGGTTGCCCAGGTTGGCCGGGGCGGTGAGGCAGAGGCCGGAGGAACTGTTCCGGAGCGAGCCGTCGCCATGAACCGACCAGCTCTGGTTCGCGCCGCCGTGACAGCCGTAGAGGATGACGGCACCGGCCTGCGTCCCGCTCGCGTCCAGACAGCTGAAGAACGCGCGGATCGAGCCCTTCTCCGCCGTTGATGATGCGCAGAGTTGCGCACGGATGTCCAGAGGTGAGCGGTGAACGTTATACGTGCTCGGAAACGAGCGTTGCTGTGGTGCCTTCCTCGAGTGCCTGGAAGATGTGCGGGAGGTCGCCGGGGTAGGCGATGTAGTCGCCTGGATGGAGTTCCACGGGGTCGTCGAGTGGGCCGACGAGGGCTCGGCCGGAGCTGAGGACGACGTGTTCGACCACGCCGGGCATGTGCGGCTCGGACTTCCGGCCGGGGCCGGGGGAGGCGACGATGCGGTAGATGTCGCGGCGGGCGTTCGGCGGGCTGGAGGCGACCAGAGTGGCGCTGTACTCGGCCTGGTCGGAGTAGATCACCGGGCCTTCGCCGGCGCGGATCACCTGGACCTTCGGCCGGGGCGGATCGAGCAGCGCCGCGAACGGCGTGTCCAGGGCGACGGCCAGCGCCCACAGGGTTTCCACACTCGGGTTGCCGGTCCCGGACTCCAGCTGGGACAGCGTCGACTTCGCGACCCCGGCGCGTTTCGCCACCTCGGTCAACGACAGGCCCGCGCGGGCCCGGTGCCGGCGTAGCGAGGCCGCGATCACGTCGAGCGGCGCCTTGGTGTCCATCGGTGTTCGCTCCATCGGTCTGGTTGTTCGGCTTGACGAACGGGCGGTCTCTGTTCATCATAAAACCCATGCGTTCGATCTGGCGAACACTCGACCGAGGACTGGCCCGCGACATCGGGCTGGTCTGCCTCGCCGACGGCGTCGTCGGGCTCTCGTACGGCGCGATCAGCGTCGGCAACGGCCTGCCGCTGTGGGTTCCGGTGCTGTTGTCGATCGTGGTGTTCGCGGGCGCGTCGCAGTTCCTCTTCGTCGGGATCGTGGCGGCCGGCGGGAGCCCGATCGCGGCGATGATCGCGGGCCTGCTGGTGAACACCCGGCACGTCGCGTTCGGGCTGGCGGTCAGCGATGTGATCGGCGGCGGTTGGCGACGGGTGCCGGGCAGTCACCTGATGACGGACGAGAACGTCGCGTTCGCGCTGGGACAGGACGAACTCCGGCAGAGGCGGGCCGCGTACTGGGCGGCCGGGATCGGGATCTTCATTTGCTGGAACGTCGGTGTCCTGATCGGCGGGCTGGCCGGGACCGTGATCACCGACACCGACGCCTTCGGGCTGGACGCGGCGTTCCCGGCGGTCCTGCTCGCGCTGGTCCTGCCGGCCCTACGGGACAGATCGACGCGTACGGCGGCCTTGGTCGGCAGTGTGGTCGCGTTGGCGGCGACGCCGTTCCTGCCGGCCGGCCTACCGGTGCTGCTCGCCCTGGTGGGCTTGGTGTTCTACCGCGCGGACAAGCCCGCACTGGAGGTCTCCCAATGAACAACAACACGCCGCTGCTGCTCGCCGCGATTGCGGTCCTTGCTGTCGGCACCTTTTCGTTGCGGTTCGCCGGGCCGCTGATGCGGAGCCGGTTCGAGCTGCCGGAACGGGCGCAGCAGTTCCTCGGCGCCGCGGCGATCGTGCTGCTCGCGGCGCTGGTCGCGACCGCCGCGCTGATGGACGGCGACGGTCCTGCCGGGATCGCCCGTCCGGCCGGGGTGCTGGTCGGGGGCGTCCTGGCCTGGCGGAAGGCGCCGTTCGTGCTGGTCGTGGTGGCCGCCGCCGCGACCGCGGCCGGCCTGAGGTTGCTCGGCGTACCCTGAACGCGCCGTCCTGGCGATACCGTTCGGGCATGAGCACTCATCCCGGGCAGGCACCGCGGAAGAAGTCGAAGACCCTGACCTGGCTCGCGATCGCGTGCTTCGTGATCGGGATCGGTCTGACCGGCTTCTTCACCTACCGGATCGTCGCGACGGCTCCGCGGTCACCGGAGCCGGTCGAGTCGGGTGTCGTCCACCTGGACAAGGAAGGCCTGACGGTCTACGCGTCGGTGCCGGTGCTCACGCCGCCGTGCACGGCGAAGGACTCCGGCGGCGCCGACGTTCCGCTCAAGGCGCCGACCGGCTCGGAGCAGATCACCGTCAACTCCGAGACCTGGTACGTCGTCGCCCGGTCGGTGGATCCGGTGCCCGCGGGCGACTACAGCATCTCCTGCACCGACGACGAGACCGGAGCGACGTACGCCGCCGGCCCGCGCATGTCGGTGGTCGCGTTCGTCGTCTCGATCTTCGGTGCGATCGGCTCGTTCCTGATCTTCATCGGCCTCGGCCTCGTCCTCATCGTGGTCGGCGCGGTCCGGAACCGCCGCCGCAACCGGCCGGGCGACACGTTCCCGGGCGGCGGGCCGGGGCAAGGTGCCCCGGGCAACTACCCGCCTCCCGGCAGCCACCTTCCCGACCCAGCCGCCGGGGAACTTCCCGCCGTACAACCCGGGGCCGAACCCGGATCGTCCGCAGGATCGCTAACTTCGGACCACCGCGTGGACCTTCGGGGTGAGCAGGAACGCTCCCGCGTAGAGCAGTGCGGCGACGAGCAGCAGTCCGTCGAAACCGATCAGCAGCGCGGCGTACTCGAGGCAGCCGCCGAGCATCGCGCCGAGCAGGTTCGCCCCGAACGAGGCGGTCGCGTCCGCGGTGTCGGTGAACCGCTTGGCGAAGATCACGTTCGCGGCGAAGATCGGCAGGAACGCGATCAGTACGGCGACCACGGCGCGCGGGCCGACCGGCATCGAGAGCAGCCATTCGTCGGGGAAGATCCACGACAACGCCAGCCCGCCGAACAGGACGACGTACATCACCTTCATCGGTGGTGTCCGGAACCGTCTTGTCACTTCGACGGCGGCCAGGACGGCGACCAGGACGCCGGCGAACACGATCGCGTTCACCACCCACGTCGTACCGAACAACAGGGCGAACCCGGTGATGCTCTTGGTCTCCAGCAGCATGAAGCCGGCGCCGAGCAGGAACAGGTCCGCATACGGACGCATCCGCCGGTACGACGATCCGCCGCCGGCGATCCCGACCCCGATCAGACCGGCGACCATGATCAGGCCGAGGGTGACCAGGTAGAGCGACGGGATCCGGTCGGTGAACAGGTACAGGAACGGCCGGTTGTCCGTCGCGGGCGGCGGCGTGATCGCGGTCGCCCCGGCCCAGGCCTTGTCACCGCAGGTCTGGTCGGCCTCGGTCAGCCCGACCGTCACGACGGCCTGCTGCAGGTCGTCGCCGACCTGGTCGACACACGGCTTGTGCCCGAACGCCGTCTCGGCGGTCGACGCGAGCCGGTCGATCAGCCAGGTCTCGCGGTAGTAGTTGTACATCGCGAACGCGCCACCCGGGTTCAGGTGCTCCTTGGCGCTCTCGAACGCCTCCTGGGTGAACAGGTAGCTCTCCAGCCGCAGCGAGCTCGCGCCGTTCACCAGCGTCAGCGAGTCGGGCAGGGCCAGCAGGATCAGGTCGTACTTCTTGTCCGTCCGGGACAGGAACGCCCGTCCGTCGTCGATGTGCGAGGACACCCGCGGGTCCTGGTACGGACGGTCCGGGTGCAGTTCCTTGCCGAGGTCACGGATCCGCGGATCGATCTCGACCGCGTCGACGTGCTCGGCGCCCTTCTTCAGCGCGATCGCGACGTCCGAACCGGAGCCGGCGCCGATGATCAGCACGTTCTTCGGGGCCTTGCCGGCGTTCGCCCGCTCGTACGGCAGGCCGTACTGCGGCTCCCACTGCAGCCGCGAGTCGGCCGGGATCGCCTGCTGGTGCGGCACGCCGTTCACCGTGATCGTCAGCAGCGGAACGCCCTGCCAGGTGTAGCTCTTGGTCTGCACCTTGTAGTACGGCGACCAGCTGTTCTGCGGCTGCCTCGACTCGTGGAACAGCACCCCGACCATCACCAGCAGCGGCGACAGCACGAGCGCCGCACTCAACCCGGTCGCGACGACGGTCCGGCGGGACACCGCGCCGATCCGCGTCCGCGGGATCATCAGCGCGCCGAACATCCAGGTGACGATCGCGCCCCACCAGATCGGCGGCGCGCCCAGGAACGACAGCGCGGTGAACGCCCCGATCCCGATCAGGCTGCCGATCAGGTCGAACCGGTACGCCGTCAGTCGCGGCAGCTCGGCGAAACAGCGGCCGACCAGCTCGGCCGGACCGGCCAGGATCACCGCGGCCGCGACGAAGACGATCGGCAGGATCACCCAGGTCGGCGGGCCGGTGGTGTTCAGGCTGGTGAAGTAGATGACGCTCTCGGAGCTGCCGCGGTTGACGGTGACCGGCTTCCAGGCGACCACGAGGACGAGCAGGCCGAGCATCAACGGCGAGTAGTACGGCAGTCGTTTCGCCCGGCTGGACCGCAGGATGCCGATCCCGATGCCGAGGAACGAGCCGAGGAGCACGAAGTTCGAGAAGTAGCTCAGATGGACCACGTTGGAGCCGGTCCAGCGGATCAGCGCGAGCTCGAGGAAGAGCATCAGCGCACTGGACGCGATCAACCTGGTCCGGACCCCGAACGGGCTCGGCCACCGTGCGTCGCTGACTTGGTCAGTGGAAGTGTCGACTGCCATGCGCCGCGACGTTACCGGATAGGACGTGCAATGCGTCACTCGAACGGTGTTCAAGCCGCTTCCGTCTCAGGGGTCAACCCCTCCGGTTGTGGGTTGCGGACCGAGAATCCGGGTCCGCAACCCACAAGCTCGGGGGTTGACCCCTGAGATGGGGCGGCGGGGCGGTCAGTGGCGGCGGCGGGCCGGTTTGGGGAGTTGGCAGCCGGACTTGTTCAGGTCGATCGCGCGGGTCGCGGTCAGGCAGGTGTAGATCCACCAGGTCTGCTGGCCGTAGGCGGCGCCTTGCTCGACCGTGATGTTGCCGTCGGCGTCCACCTCGCACGGGTTGTTCACCGTGCAGCGCTCGCCGTCCTCGTTGCCGGTGTTGTTGACGCCGATGACCTCACCCGACGAGGTGCTCACCACCGGGGATCCCGACGTACCGCCGATCGTCTCGCAGCCGGGCTGCTGGTACTTGATCGAGCTCTGCCAGGTCCAGTTGCCCTCGCGCAGTTGCGGGATCGTCGCCTGCACCGAGCAGGTGTAGATGCGTTTCCAGTACCCGGACACGACCGCCATCCCGGCGCCGTCGGCCGGACCCTGCTTGGCCAGCGTCAGCGGGCTGACGTTCAGCCGGGACCTGATCGATGCGTAGGACTCGTTCACCTCGTAGACGAGCATGTCGGTCTTGGTCATGGTGCCGAAGATGATCCGGCTGGCCCGGACCGTGCCGGCGCTGCTCGAGTCCGGCCGGAGCAGCGTGATCGAGCGGCTCGACGCGCGGTTCACCAGGACGACGCCAGGGTTCAGGAACCCGCCTTCGTAGCAGTGGCCGTTGGTGAGCACCAGCGCGCGATCGGAGTCGGCCGATTCGGCGTACCGGACGAGGGAGGCGGAGCAGTTGCTGAGTGCCGCGATTCCGGCGAAATCGGCACCCGGTGCCTGGACGGCCGGCTTCGGGGCGGCTTCGACGGCCTGAGCCGAACTCACGCCGACCAAGGTGGTGGTAACAGCCGCGGTGGCGGCCAGAAGTGTACGGAACAGTTTCATGGGCGGTTTCCTGTCCTCACTGATTGTGCTTGGACCACTTCGTAACGCATCCATTCGCCGCCCACCATCACAACTTCGTGAATCCGGCTGTCCCCAGGGTGTCTGCAGGGGTTTTCCTGCGCTGAGTGAGAGGGCTGCTACTCTTCGTCTCCGGATCCGCCTCTGTTCGAACCATCACACCGCTCGGCACGTCTACCCAGTGGTGGAGGGACGACAAGGTACGGTCGGCAGCAGCCCGCCGTACGGAGAACGGAAGGACGTCATGCCGCAGGAGAAGCCTGACCTGCGCAGTCTCAGCGAGCCGGTGCGATTCAAGCGGGCGTTGACGCTGGTACTGATGACCCTGGTGCTGCCGGGGTCCGCGCAGATCGTGGCCGGCAGCAAGCGAGCGGGCCGGTGGGCCTGGCGGGTGATCGCCGGGCTGATCGCGATCGTCGTCTTCCTGGTCGTGCTGTCGCTGATCTGGCGGTCCGGCACGATCAATCTGATGGCCCGGCCGGGCACCCTGCGGATCGTCCAGATCCTGCTCATCGTGCTCGCGATCGGCTGGGCCGCGCTGTTCGTGGACGCGTACCGGCTCGGCCAGCCGCTGACGCTGGAACGCAACCACCGGCTCGCCACCAGCATCCTGAACGGGGTGCTGGTGTTCGCGGTGGTCGGCGCGCTGATCTACGGCAGCGTCATCGTGAACGCGCAGCGGGACTTCGTCGCCAGCGTGTTCGGCAGCGGGCAGAAGTCGAAGGCCGAGAAGGGCCGGTACAACGTCCTCCTGCTCGGCGGCGACTCCGGCACGGACCGGATCGGCACCCGGCCGGACAGCATCACGCTGGCCAGTATCGACGCCGACACCGGCCGGACCGTGCTGATCGGCCTGCCGCGGAACATGGCCAAGGTGCCGTTCCCGGCCGGTACGCCGATGGCCAAGGAGTTCCCCGAGGGCTTCAAGTGGAAGGACTGCGGGTCGAACTGCCTGCTCAACGGTGTCTTCATGTACGCCTCCGAGCACAAGAACCTGTTCCCCGGCGACCCGCATCCCGGCGTGACCGCGACCCGGCAGGCGGTCGAGGGGATCACCGGGCTGAAGGTGAACTACTACGTGCTGATCGACCTGGCCGGGTTCCGGGACCTGCTGAACGCGGTCGGCGGGATCACCCTGGACGTCGGCAAGCGGGTCCCGATCGGCGGCGGCACCTCCCGGATCAAGGGGTACATCGAGGTCGGCAAGAACCAGCATCTGGACGGTTACCACGCGCTCTGGTTCGCCCGGTCCCGGGAGGGATCGACCGACTACGAGCGGATGACCCGGCAGAAGTGCGTGATGTCGGCGATGCTGAACCAGTTGTCCCCGCAGACCGTGCTGACCAAGTTCCAGGGCATCGCCGCGGCCAGCAAACAAGTGGTCCAGACCGATATTCCGGCCGGCGAACTGGGCACGTTCACCGACCTCGCGCTGGACGCGAAGAAGCTCCCGGTGTCAAGCTTCTCCGCGGTCCCGCCGTTGATCCGCACCGGCGACCCCGACTTCGCGCTGATCAGGACCAAGGTCGCCGAGGCGGTCGGGAAGTCCGAAGCGCTGGACAAGGGGGCTCCGGAAGGAGACGGTAAGACCTCGAGCACTCCCCGTAGTACTGCGAGCAAGCCCACCACCAGCGCCACCAAGAAGACCCCGAAACCCAGCAGCTCACCGTCCAAGCCCACCAACGACGTCGACGACGTCGCTTCGATCTGTAAGGCCTGACCTGATATGCCGTTGTCCCACTGGCCGCCGGTGTCCGTCGTGATGCCCGTGCTGAACGAGGAACGCCACCTCGAGGAAGCGGTCGGCCGCGTCCTCGACCAGGACTATCCCGGTGAGCTCGAGGTCGTGCTCGCCATCGGCCCGAGCAAGGACCGGACCCAGGAGATCGCGGAGAAGCTCGCCGACCGCGACCCGCGGATCGCGATCGTGCCGAACCCGACCGGTAAGACACCGGCCGCGCTGAACCTCGGCATCACCCACGCCAAGCACGACATCCTGGTCCGGGTCGACGGCCACGGTGCCCTCACCGACGGCTACATCACCCGCGCGGTCGAGGTGCTCGACGAGAGCGGTGCGGACAACGTCGGCGGCGTGATGGCGGCCGAGGGCCGGACCCCGACCGAAATGGCGGTCGCCTGCGCGTACCGGTCCCGGCTGGGGCTGGGCGCGTCCACGTTCCACCAGGGCGGCAAGGCGGGTCCGGCCGACACGGTCTACCTCGGCGTGTTCAAGCGGGCCGCGCTGGAGCGGGTCGGCGGCTTCGACGAGACGATGCACCGGGCCCAGGACTGGGAGCTGAACTACCGGATCCGCAAGACCGGCGGCCTGATCTGGTTCAGCCCGGACCTGTCCGTCACCTACCGGCCGCGGTCGTCGCTGTCGGCGGTGGCCAAGCAGTTCTTCCACACCGGCCAATGGCGCCGTGAGGTGATCCGCCGGCACCCGGAGACCGCGAACAAGCGCTACCTGGCGCCGCCGGTCGCGGTGATCCTGCTGGCGCTCGGCACCGTCCTCGGCATCATCGGCCTGATCACCGGGAACAGCTGGCTCGACCTGGGCTTCCTCGCCCCGCTCGGCTACGGACTCCTGCTGCTGGCGGGCTCGGCCTTCGAGGGCCGCTATCTGCCCTGGAAGGCCTTGCTCTGGATGCCGCTGGTCTGCGCGACCATGCACGTCTCGTGGGGTCTGGGCTTCCTGGTCGGCCTGCGGGAGAAGCCGGCGGTCAGTGCTTAGTCGTTGATTTGGTGTAGGCGGCCACGACCTCGTCGGCGGGGCCGTCGAGGCGGAGAACGCCCTTGTCCAGCCAGAGTGCGCGGTTGCAGGTGTCCAGGACGACGTCCAGGCTGTGGCTGACCAGGAAGACCGTGCCGGCCTGATCGCGCAGCTCGCGGATCTTGCGTTCGGACCGGATCCGGAACTCGGCGTCCCCGGTCGAGAGCGCCTCGTCGACGAGCAGGATGTCGTGCGTCTTCGCCGACGCGATCGCGAACTTCAGCCGGGCCGCCATGCCGGACGAGTACGTCGACATCGGCAGGTCGATGAACTCGCCGATCCCGGAGAACTCGACGATCTCGTCGTACCGCCGGTCGATCTCGGCCGCCGACATCCCCATCGCGAGGCAGCCGAGGACGACGTTGCGGTCGCCGGTCAGGTCGTTCATCATCGCCGCGTTGACGCCGAGCAGCGACGGCCGGCCGCCGGTGTAGACGGCGCCGGACTCCGGCGGCAGCAGGCCGGCGATCGCGCGCAGCAGGGTCGACTTGCCGGAGCCGTTGCGGCCGATCACACCGATCGCGTCGCCCTTGTAGGCGGTGAAGCTGATGTCCTTGACCGCGTGCACCGCGCGGATCGTCGGCCGGTCCTGACGCTTCAGGATCCGCCGGAACGCGGTGGCCGCCGTACCCTTGCCGCCCTGGCCGGCGATCACCTTGTAGACGATGTCGACGTGGTCGGCGATGACTGTCGGTTCGGGGTTGGAATCAGCCTCTGCCATAGCGGTCCTCCGCGCGCCAGAAGTAGATGAGCCCGCCGACCAGGACGACGACCGACCAGCCGACCGCGATCGGCCAGGCGTACGGCAGTTGGTTCGCCTCGTGCTCGTCGAGGAGCGAGCGCCGGAAGATGTCGATGTACGCCGAGAGCGGGTTGAACGCGAGGACCTTGATCACCCATTCCGGCGCGTCGGCCTGGGCCAGCATGGCCGGCAGCGAGAAGAAGACCCCGGACACGTACAGCCAGGTCCGGGTGACGAACGGCAGCAGTTGAGTGACATCGGAGATGAACGTGCCGATCCGCGCGAAGATCAACGTCATCCCGATGTTGAACATGGTCTGCAGGAGCAGTGCGGGTGCGACGAGGAGCCAGCGCCAGCTGACTCCCTCGGTCACGCCGACGATGACGAACAGCATGCCCATCGAGACGAGCATCTGGTTCAGCTCGTTGAACACGTAGGCCAGCGGCAGCGTCGCGCGCGGGAAGTGCAGGGTGCGGATCAGCGACAGGTTGAGAGCCAGGGAACGCGAGCCCTCGGTCATACAGCGCTGCGTGTAGGTGAAGACGAAGACTCCGGTGAGCAGGAACGCGACGTAGTTGTCGATCCCGTTCTTCGTGCCGAGCAGGACGCCGAACGCGAGGTAGTAGACCGCCGCGTTGAGCAGCGGGGTCAGCACCTGCCACACCGTCCCGAGGCGGGCACCGGCGTACATCGCGTAGGTGCGCGCCCGTGCGTAGCTGACGACGAACTTCCGCCGGCTCCAGATCTCGCGCAGGTAGGCGCCGAGCGGTGGGCGCAGTGAGCTCTGGGTCAGCCCGTAACGTCCGGCCAGCGCCGCCGGATCTGTTGGCTCGGCGGTCGGCATGGGGGTCAATGTACTGCGATCGGTGCTGCCGGTGTGACTCAGGTCAGGCGCTTACGCAACCGGTCGAGGTCCTCGGTGGTGAGACCGCCGTGCCGCAGGTAGGCCTCCGGGCCGCCGTACGTGTCGTCGAGATGGCGCAGGATCGCGGTCATCGACTCGGCCCGGGTGTCGCGGAACTCGATCATCTCCGGGTGCAGCGACGCGTCCGGTTCGTCCGCGAGTTGCTCGGCCAGCCAGCCCGCCAGCCGTTCCTGGGTGAGGAAGTAGTCGGCGATGATCTCGTCCTCGGGTACGCCGGCGATGCTCAACGCCAGCGCGACGATCATGCCGGTGCGGTCCTTGCCGCCGTGGCAGTGCACCACCACCGCACCGTCGGGGGCGTCCGCGATCGCCTTCAGTGCGGCGGCGAACAACTCCGGGCGCCGGTCGAGCATCCACGTGCACGCGGCCACGATGGTCGGCTGACCGTGCTCCGGATCCGCCGGGTTCTGCAACCTCTGCCGGACCGCCAACGGATCCTCGGTGAACGGCGTCGGGAATTCGGCCACCTCGCCGTCGTTGCGCAGATCCAGGATTCGCCCGATACCGGCCCGACGTACCACTTCGACGCCTTCAGGCGACAGGAACTGCAGGCTGTCGGCGCGAATCAGCACGCCTTCCCGGACCCGGCCTCCCTCGGCCGTCGGCAATCCACCGACATCACGGACGTTTCGGCACCCCGGCCAGTCAAGATCCACACCACCCATCCAATCAAATGCCGAGGCCAGTCACATGCCGAGATTCCTGCCCTCGGGGGTGACCGGGGCCTGGATGCGGGCGTACGCGTGGTCGTTGAAGTCGGCGACCTTGGCGGTGATGCGTTCGGGGGTCAGGGCGGCTTCCTCCAGGACGGTGAAGCGGCCCGGGCGGGTCTGTGGGGCGAAGGCGACGATCTCGGCGAACTCGTCCAGGCCGAACCCGAGTTGCAGCGGCGTCACCGGTAGACCGTGGCGGTGCAGGCAGTCGACGGTCGCATGGAAGCGGTCGAAGTCGCCGCGCAGGAACCAGGCGAAGGCCGCGCCCAATCCGACCTGCTCGCCATGGAATCCGCGCCGCTCCGGGTACAGCAGGTCGATCGCGTGCGAGATCTCGTGACAGGCCCCCGACGACGGGCGCGACGAACCGGCGACCACCATCGCCATCCCGGACAGCACCAGGCTTTCGGCCAGCGTGGTCAGGAACCGGTCGTCGGCGAGCGTGCCGGGATGGTCGATCACCGCCTGGGCCGCGGTCCGTGACAGCGACACCGCCAGCCCGTCGATCGACTCGCCGCGCAGGAGGTGCGCGGCCTCCCAGTCGGCGGTCGCGGACAGGTTCGACACGATGTCGCCGATCCCGCCGCGGACCGATCCGGGCGGTGCCTGGGCGATCAAGTCCAGGTCGACCAGGACGGCGATCGGCGCCGGCACGCTGTACGAGCCGCGGCCGGCGTCGTTGTCCAGCGTGCTGATCGGGGAGGCGATCCCGTCGTGCGCGAGGTTGGTGGCGACCGCGACCATCGGCAGCCCGATCCGGGCGGCGGCGAACTTGGTCACGTCCAGCACGGAGCCGCCGCCGATCCCGACGATCGCGTCGTACTGCTGCCGCCGGATCTTCTCGACCAGCTTGATCGCGGCGTTGATCGTGCAGCCGTCCACGGTGAACCATTCCGCGCCGGCCAGGCCGGGCTGGAAGGTCTCCCGGATCACCGGCCCGTGGGTCGCGCCGATCGCGATCGCGACCCGTCCGGACGGCGAGATCCGCTGGTCGGCAAGGATTTTCGCCAGCTCGCCCAGGGCCCCACGCCGTACGTCGACCACCAGCGGCGCGGGAACCATCCGGGCTAGGAGGGGCATACGATCACTCTGGCCCGGGCCAGGTCGTCGTGGTTGTCGATCTCGACCCAGTCGACGGTTCCGATCGGTGCGACGTCGATCCGGAATCCCTTGTCCACCAGAATCTGGTACCCATCTTCGTAGTACAGGTGCGGATCGCGTTCCCAGGTGGCGCGGAGCGCGGCGGCGAGGTCCGCGGCGGCGGTGGACTCGATCAGGGTGACGCCGATGTACTCGCCGGTGGCGGCGGCCGGGTCCATCAGTTTGGTGATCCGCTCGACGCCGGTCGCCTCCGACCAGATCACCTTCATCTCCTCGTCGGCCAGCCTCTTCACGGTGTCCAGCGCGAGGACGATCCGCCGGCCGTCACCCCGGGCGTCGAGCAGCGTGCGCTGGACCGAGGCCGGATGCACGGTGTCACCGTTGGCGAGCATCACGCCGTTCGTCAAGAGGTCGCGGGCGCACCACAGCGAGTAGGCGTTGTTCCAGGTCTCGGCCTTGTCGTTGTGGACGAGTTCGAGGTGGACGCCGTACTGCTCCTCGAAGCCCTTGACCCGGACCTCGACGGCGTCGGCGGCGTACCCGACGACGATGGCCACCTCGGTGATGCCGACCTCGGCGTAGTTGGCCAGCGTGAGGTCGAGAACGGTGGTGCCGGACGCGATCGGGACCAGTGCCTTGGGCAACGTGTCCGTGTACGGGCGGAGGCGACGGCCGGCTCCGGCGGCGAGCACAAGTCCGATCATTGCCTGATGGTACGGGTTCGGCCCGTCTGTGCAACCCGCGTTGCGGACTGGTGGCAGGATCGAAGACATGACATGGCTCGTGACTGGTGGTGCCGGATACATCGGGGCGCATGTGGTGCGCGCCTTCCTCGCCGACGGTATCGACGTGGTGGTGATCGACGACCTGTCCAGCGGGAAGGCCGAGTTCGTGCCGGACGGCGTCCCGTTCGTGCAGTCGAACCTGCTCGACGGTACGGCGGTCCGCGCCGCGCTGGACGGCGTCAACGGGGTGGTGCACCTGGCCGGGTTCAAGTACGCCGGAGTGTCGGTGGACCGCCCGTTGCACACCTACACGCAGAACGTGACCGCGATGGTGTCGCTGCTGGAGGCGATGGCGGACAAGGAGATCCGCAACCTCGTCTTCTCGTCCAGCGCGGGCGTCTACGGGACTCCCGAGGACGAGGTGGTCACCGAGCAGACACCGCCGGACCCGCAGAGCCCGTACGGCGAGTCGAAGCTGATCGGGGAGTGGTTGCTCCGCGACCAGGCGCGCGCGGTCGAGCTGAACCACACCTCGCTGCGGTACTTCAACGTGGTCGGTTCCGGCGATCCGTCGGTGTACGACGCCAGCCCGTACAACCTGTTCCCGATCGTGTGCGACCTGTTGACGCAGGGAAAGACCCCGCAGATCTACGGCACCGATCACCCGACCCCGGACGGCACGTCGGTCAAGGACTACGTCCACGTCGCCGACCTGGCCCGCGCGCACGTCGCCGCGGCCCGGGCACTCGAGGCCGGGAAGACGCTGGAACGCGTCTACAACCTCGGCAGCGGCACGGGTACGTCGGTCCGCGAGATCATGGACGCCGCCCGCCGGGTCACCGGGATCGACTTCACCCCGGGTGAAGGACCACGCCGTCCTGGCGACCCCTCCCGGGTCGTCGCGGCCGGCGAACTGGCGGCCCGTGACCTGGACTGGAAGAACAGCTACACGGTCGACGACATGTTCGCGACCGCGTGGGAGGCCTGGCCGAAGGGCTGACCGGGCCTACGATCTGGCGCATGACTGCCCAGCCTGGCAACCCGGGCGGATGGTCTCCTCCGGGAGCGTCCGTCGAGCCGGCCGCGTGCCCGTGCGGGTTGCCGGTCCGCCAGCCGTGGCGGACGCGGGACGCGCTGTGGAGTCCGGCGTCGTTCCTCGGCGGGCTGATCTGGCTCGCCCTCGGAGTCGGCACGGTCATCGGTGGTTTCACGACGTTCGGTCTGATCGTGCTCGGAGTCCTGGCGGCTCTGACCCTGGGAGCCCTTGTGCTGCAGGCGATCCGCCGCCATCGCGGCGGATGCCTGCTAGGTCGCGCGTTCTGGTTCGGCCTGGCTGTTCCCGGCCTGCCGCTCCGCGTGACCTTCTGGTTCAGCTTCCTCTAGTACTCCTTGTGGAAGGGGCCTGACGGGGACAGGTCGAACATTCCCGGGCCGGTGAGGACGCCGCCTTCCACCGGGAGGGTGTGGCCGGTGATCCAGGCCGCGTCGTCCGAGGCGAGGAACGCGACCGCGGCCGCGATGTCCTCGGGTTCGCCGACGCGGCCGAGCGGATACATCGTGCTGAACTTCTCGAGGGTGTCCGGCTGGTTGTCCCAGTTGGGGGTCCGGACGGTGCCCGGCGCGACCACGTTGAAGCGGACGCCCAGGCCGCCGTACCGGGCCGCGTAGTTCACCGTCATCGCGATCTGGCCGGCTTTCGCCGCGGCGTACTCGATGTTGCCGAAGGCGGCGATGCCGTTCACCGAGCTGATGGTGACCACGTTGCCGCGGGTCTTCACCAGGTGCGGGAGGGCCGCCTGGATGCAGCGGGCCGCACCGACCAAGGTGAGGTCGAGCTGCTTGTGCCAGTCCTCGGTGGTCGTGTCCTCGGGCACCGACGTCACGATGCAGCCGCCGGCGTTGTTCACCACGACATCCAGCCGGCCGAACCGCTCGGCCGCGGCCGCGACCGCCGCGTCCACGTCGTCGCGATTCGTCACGTCGACCCGTAGACCGATGGCCTGCTCGCCGAGCTCCCCGGCGACCTGACCGACCTTCTCCTCCTGCAGATCCGTGACCACCACCGAGCCGCCCTCGGCCACGATCCGCCGTGCCACCGCGGCGCCGATACCCTGCGCTGCCGCCGTGATCAGAGCAACCCGCCCTTTGAACCGGTCCACGTCAGTCCTCCACCACTCGATCGACCTTTTCGTCCGACATCCGCCGCCCCAGCTTCGACGCGTCCAGGTTGCGGCAGAGCACGATCGAACCACCTCCGGCGATCACGCCGACCAGCAGACCCACGCCGTCGGCGCTGACCAGGTCACGCGTGACCAGGATCCGGTCCGCGACCGGCTCCGCCGCGCTGATCAGGTCGTCGTGGGTCAGGTCGTCGTACGCCGGTGACGTCGGCGACGGTGGATCGAAGGGCACGAACAGATCGGGGTGGTTGTACACCTCGGCGCCGTAGTCGTGGACCCCGTCCGGGAGCGGCTCTCGGAACCGGCCGCCGAGCGGCAGCAGCGCCGACGCAACGGTCTCCCGCTCGCCGCGGATCGCGAAGTCCGGCCCGGTGATCGCGAGCGCGCCGGTGCCGCTGGTCAGCGCGGCGCCGGCCGACCAGGCCGACAGCGCCCAGACGACGCCGAGCCAGTGCGGCGGCAGCCCGATCGCGACCGTCTCGCCGGACTCCAGGTCGTACTCGTCGACCAGCAGGTTGGCGGTCTTGGCGACCCAGTTCGCGGTGGTGACGGCGCTCAACTCGATCCGCTCACCGGTCGCGTCGTCGTAGTAGGTGAGGAAGGGAGCGCCACCGTCCCGGCGGACCGCGGCGGCGAAAAGTTCCGGCAGAACTCGTGACATATGGCCCACCCTACGGTTCGCCGGCGGACATACCGTGGCGGGGGATTTCCTGGAAAGAGGGACTGTCATGGTGCCACTGCTCGAGCTGCCGCAGGGCGGCGAATGGATCGTCATCCTGGTCATCGTGGTGCTGCTGTTCGGGGCGAAGAAGCTGCCCGAGCTCAGCCGGAACGCCGCCCGGGCCATGGTCGAGTTCAAGAAGGCCACCAGCGAGACCGAGGCGCCGGCGGTCGAGCCGACCGGACCGGCTCCCGCGGCCCAGGGTTCAATCGGGCGCGCCGACCTCGAGAGTGGCGGCGCGCAGGGCGTCGGCGAGGAGCGCCGCGGCGTCTGACTGCCGGCCGGGCAGCCGGGCCAGGATGGTCCGGCGTAGTTCTGCCGGTCCGCCGCGGACAGCGAGTACGCGGACGCCGGGTGGTGCGGCCGAGGCCATCGACGCGGAGATCGTGGTCAATCCCGCACCGGCAGCGACCAGGTGAAGTTTCGCCAGCCAGTCGCGGACGGTGTGGGCGATCTCCGGGCGTTCGTCGAGCCCCGGCCACACACCCATCAGGAACTCCTCGCCGGATGGCGGCCCGGCGATCCATCGCCGGCCGCGCAGCTCGGACACGTCCACCGAGTCGTGCGCGGCGAGCGGATGACCGGCCGGCACCGCCAGCCGCAGGCTCCGCTCCGACAGCGTCTCCAGCTTCAGCGCGGGCGTCTCGGCATCCGGCGGCCGGAACGGCGGCGCCGAGGCCAGCAACGCCAGGTCCACGGTTCCCGCCCGCAGCGCCCGCACCAAGGCCGGCGTCGAACCCTCCCGCGTCGTCACCGCGACCGCAGGGTGCGTCCGCCGCAGCGCGCTGATTGCCCGCGGCAACACCACCGCACCCGCGCTCGGGAACCACCCGAGCCGCACGGTCCCGCCCGTCACGGGCAACCCGGCCAGCTCACGTGCGGTCGCGTCGATCTGATCCAGGACACCGGCGGCGTTCCGCAGTACCACCCGGCCTGCAGCCGTCAGCCGCACGCCTTCCCGTCGGCGTTCGAGCAACGGCGCACCCGCCGCCCGCTCGAGTGAGGCGATCTGCCGGGAGACCGCCGACTGCGTGTACCCGAGTGCCGTCGCCGCCGCCGTGAACGTCCCGCGCTCCGCGACCTCGCGGAACACCCGCAACGCGACCAGGGAGACATCGGTGAAGTCCATGACGTTTACGCATACTACGTGTGCGAAAGTCTCGTTGGAGTCATGGGTGTTTCGAAACCTACAGTGGCCGCATGACAGCACCTCGCATCGCTCTCGTCACCGGCGCCAACCAAGGCATCGGCTTCGCCTTCGTCCAGGAGCTCGCCGCCCGGATGGACGCCGGCGACCTGGTACTCCTCACCGGCAGAGATCCCCGGCGGGTGGCGGACGCCGTCACCCGGATCGACGGCGTTGCCCGGGTCGAGGGGCGGGTGCTCGACGTGACCGACCAGGAAGCGGTCGCGGGACTCGCCGGCGAACTGGGGGCGGTCGACATCGTGATCTCCAATGCGATCGGGCCGTTGGTGCCGGAGCGTCCCCAGAGCGAGCAGGTGGACGTGTTCGTGGATGTCGCCAATCGCGGCGCGCAGTACGTGCTGCGGTCGTTCGGGCCGATCGTCAAGCCCGGCGGCCGGCTGATCGTGGTGGCGAGTTCGCTGGGGACGCTCGATCACCTGCCCGAGCAGTTGTGGTCCCGGTTCGACGGCGTGACGTCGGCGGAGGTCGAGCAGGCCGTCGAGGACTGGCTCCGCTCGGTTCACGACGGTACGGCGGGGGAGCAGGGTTGGCCGGAGTGGATCAACCTGCCGTCGAAGGTCGCTCAGGTCGCGGCAGTACGGGCCGTCGCCGCAGTCCGCCGTACCGCGGATCTGGCCGACGGCACGTTGGTCGCGGCGGTCTGCCCGGGGCTGGTCGACACGCGCGCGTCGCGGCCGTGGTTCGAGGACTTCAGCCAGGCGAAGTCGCCGGCCGAGGCGGTCACCCCGGTGGTGGACGTGATCCTGGCCGACCGCGTCGATCCGGCGATGTACGGCGAGTTGATCCGGGACGGCAAGGTCCTCCCCTGGAAGTAGCCAGTCCCTCCCCGCCGTACTCCAATCCCTGGAGTTCTCCTAGAGTCGGTGCATGCTGATCCTGGCCGGCCTGGGCCTGATCCTGGTGCTGACCATTGCCACCGGCTACTTCGTCGCGCAGGAGTTCTCGTACGTCGCGGTCGACCGGAACCGGCTGCACAAGCTGGCCGGCGGCGGTAACGCGGCCGCCGCCCGGGCCCTGAAGGTGACCGCCCGGCTCTCGTTCGTGCTGTCCGGCGCGCAGCTCGGGATCACCATCACCGCACTTCTGGCCGGGTACGTCGCCGAGCCCTATCTCGGCGAGGGCCTGGCCCAGGTCCTCGGCTCGGCCGGAGTTCCGGACTCGGTCAGCCTCTCGATCTCGGTCGTCCTCGCCTTGCTCGCGGCAACGGTCATCCAGATGGTGCTGGGCGAGCTGGCACCGAAGAACCTGGCGATCGCCAAGGCCGAGGCGATCGCGCTGAGCCTGTCCCGGTCGACCCTGATGTACCTGGCCGTCGCAGGCCCGCTGATCCGGGTCTTCGACGCGACCTCGAACCGGATCCTGCGCCGGGTCGGCATCGAGCCGGTCGAGGAACTTCCGCAGGGCGCGACCGCACAGGAGCTGGACCGCATCATCGTCAGCTCGTACGAGCAGGGGCTGCTGGACGAGGACACCATGCGGCTGCTCGACCGCGGCCTCGACTTCCGCGGCCGGATCGCCGAAGAGGCGATGCGCCCGCGTCCCGGCGTGATCACCGTGCACGAGGACGATCCGCTGACCCGGGTGGTCGAGCTGCAGGACACCGGGCACAGCCGGTTCCCGGTCATCGCCGACTCGGTCGACGAGGTGGTCGGGGTGGTCGCGATCGGCGACGTCGTCGAGGTCGAACCGGCCGACCGGCACCACGTCACCGCGGGGTCGCTCGCGTCGGCGCCGGTCGTCGTACCGTCCACGCTGCCGCTGCCCGCCGTACTGGAACGGCTCCGGACCGCGCATCGCCAGCTCGCGATCGTGGTGGACGAGTACGGCGGCTTCGCCGGGATCGTCACGCTCGAGGACGTCGCGGAAGAACTGGTCGGTGAGATCCGGGACGAGGACGACCTGCCGGAGACCGGGCTGGTCCGGGGAGCGGACGGGTCGTGGGTCGTGCCGGCGCTGTGGCGGATCGACGAGGTCGCGGAAGTCACCGGTATCAAGCTGCCGGAGGGTGACGACTACGAGACGGTATCCGGACTGGTGATGGCTGAGCTCGGCCGGATCCCGGTGGTCGGTGACGACGTGATGGTGGAACTGCCGCGGCGGTTCGATCACGACGGCCGGCCGGTCCCGCCGGAGATCGTCCAGCTGACCGTCCAGACCATCGAGCGGCATGTGCCGGGGATCGTCCTGATGGAGCGGGTGCGATGAGTACGGCGACCGCGCTGCTCATCTCGGCGTTGCTGCTGATCCTGAACGGGTTCTTCGTCGCCGCCGAGTTCGCCCTGGTCGCGTCGAAGCGGCACCGGCTCGAAGAGGCCGCCGCGGCCGGCAGCCGGTCCGCCCGGGCCGCGATCGCCGGAGTGAGCGAGCTGTCACTGATGCTCGCCGGCGCCCAGCTCGGCATCACCCTGTGCACCCTCGGCCTCGGCTCGCTGGCCGAACCCGCGGTCGCGCACCTCCTGCATCCACTCTTCGAGCTGATCGGGCTGCCGGAGAGCGCCGGCCACGTGATCGCGCTGATCATCGCCGTCGGCGGTATCGCCCTGCTGCACGTCCTGCTCGGTGAGATGGCGCCGAAGTCCTGGGCGATCAGCAACCCCGAGCGGTCCGCTCAGATCCTCGCCCTGCCCTTCCGCGGTTTCACCTACGTCGTCCGCCCGCTGCTCCTCGTCCTGAACTGGCTCGCCAACCTCTGCGTCCGCGCGCTCAAGGTGACGCCGCAGAACGAGCTGGCCAGCGCCCACGGTCCGGACGAACTCCGTCTGCTGATCGACTCGTCCCGCCAGCACGGCACCCTCGAAGCGCCCGAGAGTGACCTGCTCACCGCGATGCTCGCTCTGCAGAACACCACGGTCGTCCAGGTGATGACGCCGATCTCGCACCTCAGCACCGTCCCGGCCGGTGCATCCGCTCGCGAGGTCGAACTCACCAGCCGCCGCGAAGGCCGCTCCCGCCTGGCGGTCGTCAGCGCAGATACGACGATCTGCGGCATCGTGCACGTCCGCGACGCGGCCCGCGCGACCACGAGCGGCGGTACGACGCTCCGCGCCTCCGACCTGATGACGGCACCGCTGTCGCTGCCCGCCGACACCCCGGTCGCGACGGCGATCCGGACGATGCGCGATCGCCGTTCCCAGTTGGCCGTCGTACTGGCCAATGAGCAGCCGCTCGGGGTGGTCGCGCTGGAGGATCTGCTCGAGGAGGTGATCGGGGAGTTCGACGACGAGACGGATCCGATCATCAGCGCTGCACGGGCAGAATCACCGGAGCAGTAGTCTCCGGGGTGCAGCCGCCGCATCGCGACGTGCTCGACCGTGCACGGAACGGGATCGTTGCCTGTTGCAACATTGTGGCGCTTCGCGGCGACCTGGTAAGTGTCGGTCCTCCGGGCGGTTGGCTACCTTTGAGGCAGTAATCGTCCGGAGGAGGACTGTCGTGCCTGTGCGCCGGCTTGGACTAGTTGTTCACGAAGGGCGTCCGCTGGCCGTGCAGACGGCCGGGACCGTGCGGGAGTGGGCCGGCCGGCACGGGATCGGGTGCACCGATATCGACGTCTGGAAGGCGGACGAGGACCGGCGCGGCGGCATGGACGAGCTGCACCACGCCGGCGACCCGGATCTGGTCGTGACGCTCGGCGGTGACGGGACCTTCCTGCGTGGTGCCCGGATCGCGGCCAAGAACAACGCCGCCGTACTCGGGGTGGACCTCGGCAAGGTCGGCTTCCTGACCGAGGTCGCGTGCCGTGACGTGGAGGCCGCGCTCGAGGCGGTGCACCACGGCGGCGCCGCCTTCGAGGAGCGGATGACGCTGACCATGCGGGCGTCCCGTCCGCTGGAGATCCCGGCCGGGATCGAGTCGCTGCTGCGGTACGGGCACGGGCCTGCGCTGCCGCCGCCTGCCGTTCGGCCGGAGAGCACCGAGGGCGACGGCTGGGGAGTCGCTCTGGACGTGACGGCGTTGAACGACGTCGTACTGGAGAAGCTGGCTCGGGACCATCAGGTGGCGCTGGGTGTGTACCTGTCCGGGCGGCTGCTGGCGTCGTACTCGGCGGATGCTGTGATCGTGGCGACGCCGACCGGGTCGACGGCGTACAGCTTCGCGGCGGGTGGGCCGATCCTGTCGCCGAACACGGAGGCGATCGTGTTCACGCCGGTCGCACCGCACATGACCTTCAACCGGTCCGTTGTCGCGGCGCCCGATGAGTCGATCGGGCTGCGCGTGCTGCCGCACTCGGGACAGGCCGCGGTCAGCATCGACGGGCAGCTGCGCGGCGTCCTCGATCCCGGCGACTGGATCGGCGTCTACGGAGCTCCCCGCCGGCTGCGGCTGGTGCGCTTGCGTCCGACCGATTTCTACGGCCGGCTGCGCGATCGCTTCCGCCTGACCGACGCCCCCGCGACCGCCCTGGACGGCACCTCCGACACCTTCTGGCGCCCCACCACCCCAGTCCCACCGGACCTCGCCCACCTCCGTCTCCCCCCACCCCCCGACCCGCCACTACCCCAACTGCCGCAGGCTTCTGACGACACCTCAGTTCCCCCACAGCCCGGGCTTTCCCCGCCGGGTGACGGCGCCCGGTAAGGTCTCTCCTCATGCGAAACGTGGTGATCCTGGCCGGAGGTTCGGGGACGCGGCTGTGGCCGATGTCGAGGGACGACAGGCCGAAGCAGGTGCTACCGCTGGCGGCCGGACAGTCGTTGCTGCGGGTGGCGTACAACCGGCTCCGCGGCCTGGTCGAGCCGGAGAACATCTACGTGTGCACGGTCGGTGCGTACACCGAGGTCGTCCGCGAGGAACTGCCGGAGCTCGGCGAGCACAACATCATCGGTGAGCCCGCCCGCCGCGACACCGCGAACGCGGTCGGCCTCGCGTCCGCAGTGGTCGCGCGCAACGACCCCGACGCCGTGGTGGCGTTCGTCGGGTCGGATCACCTGATCAGCCCGGAAGACGAGTTCCGGGCCGCGATCCAGAGCGGTTTCGACGTCGTCGAGCAACGAGCCCGGTCGCTGGTGACCTTCGGGATCGAGCCGACGCATCCGCACACCGGGCTCGGCTACATCGAACGCGGCGACGCCATCGACGGGACCAAGGCGTTCGTCGTCGACCGCTTCCGCGAGAAGCCGGACCGCGCGACCGCCGAGGAGTACCTGGCCACCGGACGGTTCTGGTGGAACTCCGGCATGTTCGTCTGGCGGGCCGAGACCGTCCTCAGCGTCCTCGACGAACTGCTGCCCGAGTCCGCCTCCCAGCTGCGCCAGGTCGCGTCCGTCTGGGACACCCCTGCGCGTGACGCGACGCTGGCGGAGATCTACCCGAACCTGCGCAAGATCAGCGTCGACTACGCCGTGATGGAACCGGCCTCCCAGGGCAAGGTCGACGCCGACGTGGTCGTCGTACCGATGCCCGTGCACTGGCTCGACGTCGGCTCCTGGGCCGCCCTGGCCGGCACGTACGACGTCGATGCCTGCGGCAACCGTACGGACGGCACCACGCTGAGCTGCCTGCTCGACTCCCACGACAACATCATCGTCACCGACGACCCCGACCACCTGATCGCCGCCGTAGGCCTCCGCAGCCACATCATCGTCCACACCCAGGACGTCACCATGGTCTGCCCACTCGCGGACGGCGAACGAGTCAAAGACCTGGTAGCCCAAGTCCAAGAAGACCACGCCACCCGCTACATCTAACCAACCGGACACCGCCTTCGGCGGCGGCTGTTCTTCTTGCCGCCTTCGGCGGGGCGCCTAGCCGTCGACCGGGTACGGGTGATTGGCGAAGTGGGCTGTGGATGGTGTGCGGCTCCGGGCTGCGTGAGGGTGCTGGTCGCGTACCCCGGGTGGACGCGGTCGGGTCGGCGTTGGAGCGGCTACCGCCATCGGCGCCGGCTGCGTGCGTGA
Source organism: uncultured Actinomycetota bacterium (assembly GCA_963748245.1). GTDB lineage: Bacteria > Actinomycetota > Actinomycetes > Propionibacteriales > Kribbellaceae > Kribbella. The sequence continues at coordinate 702,275 of CAVVIA010000005.1, forward strand.
CGCCACAGGTTTCGCCGAGTTGTCGATCTTGGTCGTGGATACGCCGATTTGTTGACCAGATTCGACAACTCGGCGTCCGCTGCGGCCCTTCGGCCCGTTCGCTCTCGCGGTTGGTTGAGGAGGGAGCCGCGGAGTCATCGCCGAGTCGTGGATCTTGGTTGTGGACACGCCGATTCGAGGACCGAGATCCACGACTCGGCGTCCGATCGCGCTCGCGGGGGTTCTTGCTCGTGCGGGGTGTTTGCGGACCCCGGTCGGGCCGGGTGGTCAGCCGCCGTTGGGTTCTTGGGCGTCCATGGCGGGGTATTTGTCCATGAACTGCTGGAGCGCCTCGCCGCTGACGGAGCCGCAGAACTGGCGGTGGCCGAGGGCGGTGGTCTGGCCGGCGGCGTTGCCGCTCCAGTGGGAGAAGGCGACGTTCTTGCCATCGGGCCAGGGCTTGCCCTCGGACTCCTTGAAGGGGGCCGCGATGAACTTGCCGGCCGAGCTGTCCGGGAGTTTCGCCTTGGAGATCTTCTCGATCAGGTCGACCTGGTCCTTGGGCAGGGTGTCGCGGTACCACATGACCGTGTAGCCGTGCTCGAGGTTGTGCACCAGGTTCGGCACCGGCGGGCCGGTCGTCGACGGTGTAGAACTTCTTGCCGAACGGCGCCCAGACGGCGTAGTGCGGGCCGGACGACGGCGGCGACACCGGGTAGGCGATGACCTCGCCGTCGGGCTTGTGGTCCTGGGTGCCGGAGGCCGGGTCGTCGATGACCTTGTCGCAGGAGGCGGATCCGGTGGCGACGCCGAGTTCGGTGATCGCCTGGTTCTTGGTCCGGGAGTCCTGGATCAGCCGGATCGCCGGGTAGGCGATGATGGCGAGCCCGATCACGATCGACGCGACCACGATGAGAAGGGTGCGGTTGCGGTCGGACCGCGCCTGGTCCCGCTGCATCTTCTCGATCATCTCGCGGCGCGACTGCTTCTGCGACGACGCTTTACCCACAGTGTTGGTCTTCCCGGATCGGGGCGGCCAAGACGCCGCCGTGCGGATGCAGTGTACGCATCGAGCCTGAGAGGTTGCCTAGAAAACTATCTCGACCGTGAGCCGAACGTGACCGTCGCCTCACTCCCAGGTCCGGTCCGTACGTCGACGCCGTATCCCTCCGCGTGCAGCAGCACGGCGAGCCGCTCAGCGATCACGCCGACCGCGACGGGTTCGTCCCCGAACACCGTGACAGCGTTGTCAAGCAGCTCGACGTGGATGTCCTCGACCTCGTCCAGCAGCCCGTCCCACAGCGACGGATCCACCTCGCGCGGCCCGGTCGGCGCCGTCCGCTCCAGTACGGCGGCCCGCGCGGCCTCGCGCGTCCCGAGGCTGAACATGTCGAACTCGGCGTCCCGCACCAGTGCCCGCGCCCCCGGCCCGTGCTCGCCGATCGGGAGTACGACGTCCTGCAGCCCCCGCAGTACGGCGACCGGCACGCCGTCGGCCTTGCCCTTGACCAACTCGCTCGCCCCCGCGATCTCGTCGGCCAGCGCCGGCTCGGTCACCGCGAGGACGTTGCCGTGGCTGTCCGTCGTACCGCGGAGGTCGTCCACCACCCGGATTCCGGCGGCGCCGATGGCCAGATCGGTCTGACCGTTGCGCCACGGGCGGCCGAGGGTGTCGGTGACGACGACGCCGACGTTGACGTCGTACCGCTCCTTCAACGCGGTCCGCAGACCTCGTGCGGAGAGATCGGGATCGACCGGGAGCAGAAGGACCGTGCCCGGCGCGGTGTTGGACGTGTCGGTGCCGGCGGCCGCCATCACCAGGCCGTGCCGGGTCTGCACGATGCGGGTCTCGCCGCGCTGGGCGACGACCCGGACGAGCTCCGCGTCGATCGCCTCCTCGCGGGTCCCGGTGGTCAGCCGGCCCTCGGCCTTGCTGACGATCTTCGACGTGACCGAGATGACGTCGCCGTCGCGCAGGTCGGCCTCGTCGCCGATCAGGCCGCCAGGTCGGCGCCGGCCGCGACCTCGGGCAGGCCGGTGACCGGGTAGACCTCCAGGTGCTTCCTCATCGCCGGACTGCCTCCGCGAGGTTCAGCGCCGCATCGGCCATGGCGGCGGTCTTGGTCTCGTCCGTCATCCACAACGGCACCGCCTGGACGTGAATTCCGGCTCCGGCGATCGAATCCTGCTGGGCGTAGTCCGAGGTGTCGATCAGCCAGCCGTCCAGTACGCCGCCGGACGCGCGCGAACCGTAGTACCGCGCCACGGCCGAGGCGGTCGAGGCCACACCGACGGTGGCCAGCACCTTGTCGGCCATCCCGCGGACCGGGCGCGGAGCCGATGATCGGGGACAGGCCGATGACCGGCGCGGAGGTCTCCCGGACCGCGTCACGGATCCCCGGGACGCCGAGGATCGTGCTGATCGAGACCACCGGGTTCGACGGCGGCAGGATCAGCGCGTCGCAGTCGGCGATCGCCTCCAGCACGCCGGGCGCGGGCTTGGCCTTGTCCTGGCCGACCGCGACGATCTGGTGTGCCTGGATCTCGGCGTGCCAGCGGACCCAGTACTCCTGGAAGTGGATCGCCTTGCGCCGGCCGGGCTTGTCCGGGTCGTCGACGACCACATGGGTCTCGACCCGGTCGTCACTCATCGGCAGCAGCCGGACCGGCAGCTTCCAGCGGGCGCAGAGCGCCTCGGTGACCGCGGTCAGCCCGTAGCCGGCGTCGAGCATCTGGGTGCGGACCAGGTGGGTGGCCACGTCCCGGTCGCCGAGACCGAACCAGGTCGGCTCCACGCCGTACGCGGCGAGCTCCTCCTTGATCACCCAGGTCTCGTCCTCCCGGCCCCAGCCGCGCTCGGCCGAGATGCCGCCGCCCAAGGTGTACATCACCGTGTCGAGATCCGGACACACCCGCAGTCCGAACAGGGTGATGTCGTCCGCGGTGTTCCCCACCACGGTGATCTCGGCGTCCGGCCGGGCCTTGAGCAGCCCGCGCAGGAAGGTGGAACCGCCGATGCCACCGGCGAGCACAGTCAATCGCATGGGAAGAGTCTGCACGAGTCGTCAATCGGTCGAACCACCGCACGACTATGCTGCGGTGGGTCATAACCAACCGCACAGCTGTATTGTACGGCCCCCAACATCCCGAGGAGCCCTCGTGGTCACCGACGCAACCAAGAAGCTCAGAGAGCCGGTCGCGTACATCCTGCTCGCTTTCGCCGGCCTGATCGCGCTGGCTTCGCTGATTCGGCTGTTCGTCGGCGGTGCCGGCTTCACCGCGGCCGCCGGAGGCGTGCAGGGCACGCTCACTCCGCCCGGACTCACCGCGCTGGTGATCCTTTTCTCGCTGGTCGGCTCGGTCTGGCTGGTGAACGAAGCTCGGCGAACGCACGCCCAACGCGCGCCTCGTCACCCTCGCCTCGCTGGTCGATCACCGGCGTGGTCGTGCTGCTCGGCCTGATCACGGCGTTCGCCGGGTTCGCCGAGACCAGCACGGCCGGCCTGAAGATCGTCGGCTTCATCTATGCCCTCGGTGGCCTCTCGCTGTACGGCGCCGCCGGGCTCTACATCTTCAAGACCTTCCAGGCCCTGCCTGCGCCGGTTCGCGCGCCCAAGCAGGGCCAGTTCGCCCCGCAGGGTCAGCAGTACGGCGGCCAGCAGCAGTACGGCCAGCAGGCGCCGTACGGGCAGCAGCAGGGCGGCTATGGCCAGCAGCAGGGCCAGTACGGGCAGTACGGCCAGGAGCAGGGCCAGGGCCAGTACGGCGCCTATGGCGCAGCCGCAGCTGGTGGAGCCGCCGCCGGTGCGGCCGGTGGCTACGCCGCGGCCCAGGGCGACCAGCAGTGGCCGCAGGAGCAGGGCTGGAACCAGGGCGAGCAGCAGAACTGGTCGGCCGGTGAGGCCGAGGCCCAGCAGCAGGCCGGCGGCGAGCAGGCGTGGTCCCCTGAGGGCCGGCACGCCGAGCCGACCCAGGCGTGGAGTGCCGAAGGCCAGCAGCAGTGGTCCGGTCAGGAGCAGGCCCAGCAGTGGCCGCAGGAGCAGCAGCAGTGGGGCGGCGGCGACGCCGGTCAGCAGCAGTGGCCCGGTCAGGACTACTCGCAGCAGCCGGAGTGGTCAGGACAGCAGCCGGAGCAGGCCCAGCCGGAGCAGTTGGAGGCTCAGCAGGCTTGGCCGGCCCAGTCCGAGCAGGCGCAGCCTGAGGCCGAGCCGTCCTGGTCGGCCCAGCAAGAGCAGGCGCAGCCGGAAGGTCAGTCGGCCTGGCAGCCGGGCGAGGAGTCCTGGCCGGCCGCCGAGGAGACCCCGGCCGCCGAGCCGGCAGCCCAGCCGGAGGCGCAGCCCGCGACCGAGGCGGCCGACGAAACCCGCGTGGATCCGCGGGTTTCCGAGTCCGACAAGGACGAGCAGGGTCAGGGCCAGCAGGGCTGGTGGTCGCAGCCGTCCTGATCCGGCACCTGCCTGATCATGCCGTCCGGTACGGCGAACGGTGACGATTCGCCTGCCTGACAAGGCAGCAAGCCCTTACCGAACCTGCGGGGTCAACATCTTTCCGCCGGTTCGTGGGTACCACCTGGAACCGAGAGGCCTGTGTCCGCAGGCCTCTCGTTCTTTTGCAGCCGTGTTTCGGATGATGCCAATAGCAGACCACGGCTTGACTTTCGTGGATTGCAGGAATGTAATTTCAACCGTGTCGTTCGTTGGACACTCGGTATCGGGGACCGTTGCAGAGCGCAGGGCGGACGAGGTCAGGCATGTGGACCGCAAACCCACATGTACAGGGGAACGAACAGGGTCGAGGAGGTCGTACCGTGACAGAGCTGATGGCGATTGTCGACGGTGAGGCGATCGAGGAGGAGCCGAACTGGCAGGAACGGGCACTGTGTGCCCAGACCGACCCGGAGGCTTTCTTCCCGGAGAAGGGCGGATCTACCCGCGAGGCGAAGAAGGTCTGCCTCGGCTGTGACGTGCGGGGCGAGTGCCTCGAGTACGCGCTGCAGAACGACGAACGCTTCGGAATCTGGGGCGGGCTGTCGGAGCGGGAGCGCCGCAAGCTGAAGAAGAAGGCCGTCTGAGGCCCGGCTGATCGTTCGGTGGTGCCCTGCCACCGCCCCTGACCGGGGCGGTGGGGACGGGCAGATGTCAGCACCGCGATCGGCGAGAAGCGGTACAACTCGAGAAGAATCACCCGCGGAGGCCCCGGCTCGACATTCGTCGCCGGGGCCCGCGGCTGTCCCGGGCCGAACCCTGGCCGAAAGGCGGCCGTCGGGGTGAGCGAGGCGTAGCTCTGGGTCGCGGCTGTATGGTGAGTCCTCGCCGCGACCTCGGTCGCGGTTGAAGCCGTCCCTTCCCCCTCAAAGGTGTCACTGCTCCGCATGGAACAAGAAGCTCCGGCCGGCTGGGAGTTCTTCGACTCCGTCGACTTCCCGACCGACCACACCGACGACCCGATGGGTCGGCCGCGGGTCCGGCATGTCGTCACCGCGGTGGTGGTCGGGCACGAGGGTGCTGCCTGGCTGCCGCGGCTGTCCGAGGCGCTGTGGGCGCTGAACCCGCGCCCCGACCGGCTGATCGCGGTCGACACCGGCTCCACCGACGAGACGGCCGAACTGCTCGCCGCGATGCCCGGGGTCGAGCCCGTGGTCAGCGTGTCCGCCCGGACCGGATTCGGTACGGCGGTCGCCCGCGGCATCGAGGCGGTCGGCTTCGCGCCGATCCCGTCGGCCGTCGGCCCGTACGGCGACGACCGTCACATGCCGGTGATCGAGTGGCTGTGGCTGCTGCACGACGACTGCGCACCGGCCCCGAAGGCACTGGAGAAGTTGTTGCTCCAGGCAACCATGGCGCCGGACACCGGGGTCTGGGGCCCGAAGCTGCGGCTGTGGCCGCGGGACCGTGAACTGCTCGAGGTCGGTGTCACCACCTCGCTCGGCGGCCGGCGCGACACAGGCATCGAGAACGGCGAGCTCGACCAGGGTCAGCACGACCAGTTGCGCAACGTCCTCTCGGTCAGCTCGGCCGGCATGCTCGTCCGCCGCGACGTCTGGGAAGCGCTGCACGGCTTCGACCCGCGGCTGCCGATGTTCCGCGACGACCTCGACTTCGGCTGGCGGGCCAGCCGCGCGGGCTTCAAGGTCGGCGTCGCACCCGACGCGGTCGTCTACCACGCACAGGCCGCGGCGACCGGTGAACGCGCGCTGGCCGGCACCCGGCGGCACGCGTACCAACTCGACCGCTCGCACGCCTACTACACCGTTCTGGCCAACGCGCCCGGCAAGCTGCTCCCGCTGCTGATCCTGCGCTTCCTGCTCGGCACGATCATGCGCTCGGTCTGGTTCCTGCTCGGCAAGACGCCGTCCGGCGCGGTGGACGAGTGGACCGCACTGCTCGGCACGTTGCTCGCCGGCGGCTGGACCCAGGCCCGCAAGGACCGCCGCAGCATCGATCGAGTCCCGTACGACGACATCAAGGGATTGTTCTCCCGGTCTGTGCACGCCTTGCGGCAGAACCTGGAGGAGACGACCAGCACGATCTCCGAGCGGATCCGCGAAGCCTGGGCGGACGAGCCGGAAGAGCAGGTCGTCACCACTGCCCGCCGGGCGAAGTCCACTGCCCGGGTTGCCGTCGACCAGCCTCGTTGGCGCCGGCAACTGATTCGGCGGCCGTTCCTGATCGCCTGGGTCTTCCTCGCGATCGGTGCGTTCGTCGCGGCCCGCAGCCTGATCGGCAGCGGTGTGCTGCGATCCAACCTGCTGTTGCCTCCGCACGAGAGTCTTGGCGCGCTCTGGCATGCCGCGGCCGCTGCTCCGCCGGGTGTCACACCTCCTGCCTGGCTTGGACAGTTCTGGGCCTTCTCGACCGTGATGTTCGGTCCGTCCGGTGCGACGAACCTGCTGTTGCTCGGCGCTGTCCCGTTGGCCGGCCTGTCCGCGTGGGTGTTGCTGCGTTCGTTCGTCGTCGACCGTGTCGCCCGGGCCTGGGGTGCTACGGCGTACGGGCTTGCCGTCTTCATGAACGGCGCTGTCACGCAGGGCCGGATCGGGACGTGTGTGGCGGCGATCGTGCTGCCCCTGCTCGGTGCCGCCGTGCACACGATCGCTCGACGGCGTCGCGTGATCATCCAGGGCAGTTGGCGGGCGGCGTGGTTCGCAGGCATCTGCCAGGCCGTGTTGTTCGCGTTCACGCCGGCGCTGGGTCTGCTGGTCGGCGTCACGCTGGTCATCGGCGGAGTGCTCGGACTGGGGTGGCGTCGACAGGGTCGCCAGCTCGTCTTCTCCGTCGTCCTGGGTCTGCTCCTGGTGCTGCCGTGGACGATCCAGTTGGTGCTGCACCCGTCGCGACTCGGTCAGGAAGCGGGCGGACCGCCCACTGCCGCCGTTGGTCCGGGTGACAGCCTTCCGCACCTGCTGACCGGTACGCCGATCGGCGGGCCGACGCCTTGGTGGTTCGTCGTACCGCTGATCGTGGTGGCGTTGGTCGCCCTGCTGCGTGAGTCGCGGCAGCGCTACGAGTTGCTCGGGTGGTTCGCCGCACTGGCCGGTCTGGCCGCGACACTGATTGCCAGCCGGCTCGGTGGTGGCAGCGGGCCGCTGATGTTCCTGATGACCGCAGGCTGGATCGTCGCGGTGACGGTGGCCTGGGACTCGGTCGGGAAGTCCACCGAGATCCTCGTGCGGGGTGTGCTCGGGGTCGTGCTGGTGACGACGATCGTGACCGCCGGCTTCTGGATGGTGCGCGGTGCCGACGGCCCGCTCTGGCGTGGCACGGCGCAGGACCTCCCGGCGTACCTGATGTCCGCGCAGGAACTGCCGGAAGACGCATCGATCCTGGTGGTCCGCAAGGACCCGAGTACTCCGATGCGGTACTCGCTGGTGCAGGACGGCGGTCCGCGGATGGGGTCGCTGGAGGCTGCGCCGAAGCCGGAGCAGACCAAGCCGATCACCGAGGTGCTGTCGACGCTCGGCGGCGGCGGAACTGGTGAAGAGGGTCGTCAATTGGCCGGTCTGGCGATCGACTACGTCTACCTGCCCGCGCCGGTCGACCCGACGCTGCAGGCGACACTCGACTCACTCCCGGGTCTGACCCGGGCCAGTGCGGCCGACGGCGACGCGGCCTGGCTGGTCGACCGGTCGGACATCGAGGGCACCTCACCGCTCAACGACGTCACCCACAGTCTGTGGCGCGTGCTCGGCCTGATCGGCTGGATCATCGCGCTGGTCTTCTGCCTGCCGACCGTCCGCCGCACCGTCGCCGTCCCGCACGGCACCCACGCGAGGAGGGACCGATGAGGCGACTGCTCTCGGACGCGCGGATCCGGCTCGGAGCGTGTGTGCTGGCCATGGCTGCCGCAGCCGGGCTGGGCATCGTCACGCAGGCCAAGGATCCGGTGACCCGTGCGGAAGGCGTGGACGAGCCCACCCGTGCGGTGGTGAACCGTACGGCGCTGTCCTGCCCGGCCCTGGCCGGTGGCGGCAAGCTGTCGAGCGTGGTCAACGCGGTGTCGCCGACGCTTCCCAAAGGGACGCCGACCGCCGCGGGGAACGAGACACCGCTGACCATCGCACCGCTGCCGGAGACCGCTGACCCGATCGGATCCCTGCTCGTGCGCGGCAAGATCGGGTCCACCACACCGGCCACCAAACCCGAGCCCCTGTTGATCCGCGGCGTCGGACCGCTCGCGGCCGGCACCGTCGGCACCAGTACGACGACCTCGATCGAAGGCGTCAACCAGGGCATGGCCAGCACGCCGTGCCTGCTGCCCGGCTCGGACTTCTGGTTCGTCGGTGCGTCCGGGGCCACCGAGCGGCGGGACGTGCTGGTGCTGACGAACCTGGACAGCATCAACGCCGAGGTCAACGTCACCGTCTACGCGCGTACCGGTCCGCAGGATCTGCCGCAGGCTCGCGGCATCGTCGTACCGGCGCGGGGAACGGTGGGGGTCTACCTCAACCTGATCGCGCGCAACCTGCGGGACATCGCCCTGCACGTCGAGTCCACCGGCGGCCGGGTGGCGCCGACAGTGCGGTCCAACGCGACCAAGACCGGCGGCGGGCCGGCCGGTGTGGACTGGCTGAACCCGTCAGCGCCGCCGGCGGCCAAGGTGTTCGTGCCCGCCGCCGCACCCGGTGCCGGGCTCCGGATCTTGTCGGTGGCGAATCCGGGCGATCTGGCGGCCAGCGCCACCCTGACCGTGCACGGGACGAACGGTCCGTTCAAGCCGGCTGGTCTGGAGACCGTTCAGATCCCGGCCGGGTCGGTGAAGACGTTCCAGCTCGATCCGGTGCTGCACGGCGAGGCGAGTGCTGTCACGCTGACGTCCGACCAGCCGGTGACGGCGTCCATGCGGATGGTGGACGGCAGCGGGAGCGACTTCGCGTCGATCGGATCGGCCGAGGCGCTGACCGGGCCGGCGTACCTGGTGCTGCCGGCGCATCAGCAGCCCGCGATCCTGCAGGTGACCGCGCCCGGGAAGACCGGGAGCGTGAAGTTCGAGTTGCGCGACGGTGCCGGGAAGGTGCTCGACACGCGGGCTCTGGACGTGATCGCCGGTGCGACCAGTCCGATCCCGCTCAAGGCCCAGTCGCAGCCGACGTACCTGATGGTCGAGCAGACCCGCGGCACGGTGGTGGCGGGGGTGACATTGATGCCTGCGGCCAAGCCGAAAGACGACGACGTCGCTCAGGTTGCTGCCTGGCCGCTGAACACGTCATTGGTGTTCCGCGCGCAGCTCGGGGCCCAGCCGGATGTGCGCGCCGCGCTGAGGTAGCTCAGCCTTCGGAGGTGTTCGCGCCGGGGTCCTGCAGCATCCGCAGGTGTCGTCGGCGGGCCACCTCGACCGGTGCGCCCGGCGTACCCGCGCCCGGCTCCTGCCGTGGCAGTGGTCGGGCCGCTTCGCGGACCGCGTTCGCCAGCGCTTCCAGGTCGTCCGACGAGGGTCCGGCCGCGGCCGGGTCCGGAGCCAGCCGGATCACTTCCCAGCCGTTCGGAGCCGTCAGCCGGTCGCCGTGGTCCGCGCACAGGTCGTAGCAGTGCGGTTCGGCGTACGTCGCCAACGGGCCGAGCACACAGGTGGAATCGGCGTACACATACGTGAGCGTCGACACAGCCGGCTTGTGACAGGCGGCGCGCGAACAGATCCTGGCGATGCTCACGACCAGACGTTACCCCCACTAGGCTGAGCGCGTGACCGAGGCTCGCCGTCATCGCAGGCACATAGACCGCCACGGCCGCGGCATGCTCGGCCCGATCAGCCGGCCGAGCAGGTTCGCGCCGCGCGGATTGCCGCTGCAGCGATCCGCCGCGGCCCAGTTCGACGAGGTGGTCGCGATCGAGGTGACCCGGCTGGAGAAACGGCTGCCGCAGGTCGTCGCCCGGGTCGAGTTCGCCATCGAGGACGTGCCGAACCTGGACCTAGACGCGGCCGAGATCCCGCTCACCCACTCCACCGGCGGTACGTCGCACGAGCCCTACCGGATCGTGGTCTTCCGGCGCCCGATCGAGCTGCGCGCCGAGCGGTCCGGCACCGGCCTGGCCTGGCTGGTCCGATCCGCGCTGGTGCTCGAGCTGGCCGACGTACTGGCGCTGTCGCCGGAGCAGATCGACCCCGAGTTCGAGTCCGACGACGACTGACAGCGACGACTGACAGGCGATTGCCGGCCGGCGACGCGCCGGAAAGCGGTAGGACCACTCGTTCCACTGGTGTTCGAGCGTGTTCCGTACTGTGGGAAGCAGTTTGTGACCTTCGTTGTCATTGCGAGAGGATCGCGAGTGTGAACGATCAAAAACTGCGCGTCGGAGTGGTCGGACTGGGCTTCGCCGGGCGTACGGCGCTCGAGGCGTTCTCGGAGTTGCCGGACGTCGAGGTGGTGGCTCTGGCCGGCCTGGAGAAGGACACGCTGACCAGCCTCGGCGAGAAGCACGGGGTACCGCACCTGTACGAGAAGTGGGAGGACCTGCTCGAGACCGAGGGCCTGGAAGCCGTCAGCATCGGTACGCCGACCCAGCTGCACGCCCCGATCGCCCTGAAGGCACTGGAGAAGGGCCTGCACGTCCTCTGCGAGAAGCCGCTGGCCCGCTCGGTCGCCGAGGGCACCGCGATGGTCGAGGCCTCGAAGCAGGCCGGCAAGGTGCTGAAGGTCATCTTCAACCATCGGGAGCGCGGCGACGTCGCGGCCCTGAAGCACCAGATCGACGAGGGCCAGCTGGGCCGGCTCTACTACGCGAAGGCGCACTGGATGCGCCGCAACGGCATCCCCGGGATGGGCGGCTGGTTCACCAACCGCGAGCTGTCCGGCGGCGGTCCGCTGATCGACCTCGGCGTCCACATCCTCGACCTGGCCCTGCATCTGCTGGGCGAGCCGCAGGTGACCACGGTCAGCGCGAGCACCTTCGCCGAGCTCGGCCCGCGCGGCAAGGGCAGCCGCGACCCGAACGCGAACACGCTCGGGTCGGCGTTCGAGGTGGAGGACCTGGCCACGGCGTACCTGCGCCTGCAGGGCGGCGGCGCGCTCCAGCTGGAGACCAGCTGGGCCACCTACCGCGCGCCCGGCGACAACTTCGGCATCGAGCTGTTCGGTACCGACGGCGGCGCCAAGATCGAGGTCCAGAACTACACCACCGAGGACACGCTGCGGATCTTCACCGATGTCGGCGGCGTACCGGCCGAGGTGAAGCCGGCGACCGGCGCCGGGCTCGGCCACCGCGCGGTGGTGCAGGAGTTCGTCCGGATCGTCCGCAGCGGCGACTGGGAAGCACACAACGGGTCCGAGGCGCTGCTCCGGACCGAGGTCATCGACGCCTGCTACGCCTCGGCGAAGGCGGGACGAGAGGTTGTTCTCCATGACTGATCCGATTCGCGTCACCGTCTGGGGCGAGAACGTGCACGACCAGCGCGACGCGTCGGTGCAGAAGGTCTACCCGGACACCATGCACGAGACGATCGCGGCCGCCCTGCGGGACAAGCTCGGCCAGGAGGTCGTCGTCCGGACGGCCTGGCTGCAGCAGCCCGAGAACGGGCTGACCGAGGAGGTGCTGGCCGAGACCGACGTACTCACCTGGTGGGGGCACGCCGCGCACGGTGACGTCGACGACGCGGTCGTCGAGCGGGTGCAGCGGCATGTGCTGTCCGGGATGGGCCTGATCGCGCTGCACTCGGCGCACTTCAGCAAGATCTTCATCCGGCTGATGGGCACCACCTGCTCGCTCGACTGGCGGTCCGACAACGACCGCGAGCTGCTCTGGACGGTGGCCGCCGGTCACCCGATCGCCCAGGGCATTCCGCACCCGCTGGTGATCGAGCGCGAGGAGATGTACGGCGAGCTGTTCGACATCCCGCAGCCGGACGAGCTGGTGTTCGTCAGCTCGTTCTCCGGCGGCGAGGTGTTCCGCTCCGGCTGCTGCTACCGCCGCGGCCAGGGCCGGGTGTTCTACTTCCGCCCCGGCGACCAGGAGTACCCGACGTACCACCAGCCGGCGGTCCAGCAGATCATCGCCAACGCGGCCCGCTGGGCCGCTCCGACCAGCCCGCGGCAGCTCCCGGAGGTCCACCACCGGAAGACCCCGGGCTGGTTCGAGCAAGCCTGAAATACAGCAATCGCGCCGGGCCGGATAGGGTCCACGCATGGTTGACGTTGCTGCGATCTTCAAGGCGTACGACGTACGTGGGGTCGTCCCGGACCAGCTGGACGAGTCGGTGGCCCGGGCGACCGGGGCGGCCTTCGTCGAGGTCCTGGACGTCCTCGCGTCTCCGGGGGCGGTCGTGGTCGGGTACGACATGCGGCCGTCCAGCCCGGCCCTGGCGGCCGCCTTCGCCGAGGGGGTGACCAGTACCGGTGCGGACGTGATCGACATCGGCCTGGCCTCCACCGACCAGCTGTACTTCGCCTCCGGCCGGCTGCAGCTGCCCGGCGCGATGTTCACCGCGAGCCACAACCCGGCGCAGTACAACGGCATCAAGCTGTGCCGCGTGGGTGCGGCCCCGGTCGGCTCGGACTCCGGTCTGCGCGAGATCGCCGACCTGGTCGCGAAGGCGCTCACCGAGGGCCCGGCGACCGGCGCCGAACCGGGCAAGGTGACGCACAAGGACCTGCTCACCGCGTACGCCGACCACCTGCACGACCTGGTCGACCTCAGCGGCATCCGCCCGCTCAAGGTCGTCGTGGACGCCGGCAACGGGATGGGCGGCCACACCGTCCCGGCCGTGTTCGCGTCCGGGCCGGTCGAGATCATCCCGCTGTACTTCGAGCTGGACGGGAACTTCCCCAACCACGAGGCGAACCCGCTGGATCCGAAGAACCTGGTCGACCTGCAGGCCAAGGTGCGTGAGGTCGGTGCCGACCTCGGCCTGGCCTTCGACGGCGACGCGGACCGCTGCTTCGTGGTGGACGAGAAGGGCGACCCGATCTCGCCGAGTGCGATCACCGGTGCGGTCGCGGTGCGGGAGCTGGCCAAGCACCCCGGCTCGGCCGTCATCCACAACCTGATCACCTCCAAGGCCGTGCCGGAGCTGATCATCGAGCACGGCGGTACGCCGGTCCGGGCCCGGGTCGGGCACTCGTACATCAAGCAGCGGATGGCCGAGACGGACGCGGTGTTCGGCGGCGAGCACTCCGCCCACTACTACTTCCGGGACTTCTGGCGAGCTGACACCGGCATGCTGGCCGCACTGCACGTGCTGGCCGCCCTCGGTGAGCAGGACAAGCCGGCCAGTGAGCGGTTCGCCGACTACGAGCGGTACGTCGCGTCCGGCGAGCTGAACAACAAGGTCGACGACGCCGCGGCCACGGTCGCGGCGATCGAAGACACCTACGGCGGCCGGGACGGGATTACCGTTGACCATCTGGACGGTCTGACCGTGTCGGCGGGACAGTGGTGGTTCAACGTTCGTGCGTCGAACACCGAGCCGCTGCTTCGGCTGAACGTCGAGGCGGAGGACCGGGCCACGATGGCACGCGTCCGTGACGAAGTACTGGCCCTGATCACCGGTGCATCGGTGGAGGAGAACTGAATGGCAGTCAATCTGGACCCGGACCTGCTCAGCATCCTGGTCTGCCCCAAGTGCCGGTCGGAGTTCCGGGTGGACGACGAGGCGAATGAGCTGATCTGCACGAACGGCGGCTGCGCGCTGGCCTACCCGGTCCGCGACGACATCCCGGTGCTGCTGATCGACGAGGCACGGGACACGAAAGAGGCCGCGGTCGACTGATGAGCGCCTTCGACGACACCCGGCTGGACGACCCGGCCGCGCTGCAGGCGGCGGACCACCTGCTCCGGCGGCTGGCGATGGCCGGTGCGCGGGTCCGGGCCGAGCTGGAAGCGGCCGAGGAGGCGCTGGCCAGGATCGACACCGACGGCTTCCGGCCGCGTGCGGTGCTGGCCGCGGGCCGGGACGCCCGGTTGGTCCGGGCCGTGCTGGAGCCGGTCTGCCCGGTCCCGTTCGTCGCCTGGCCCGGCCCCGGACTTCCGGGGTGGGCCGGCCCGCTGGACCTGGTGATCATCCTGAGCGGGTCGAACGAGGACTCCGACTCGGTGTCCGCTGCTGCGGAGGCAGAGCGTCGAGGCTGCGGCCTGATGGTGGCCTCCCCGCCGGACTCCCCGGTCGCGCGGGCCTCGGCCGGCTCACGGCACGCCATCCGGCTGCCGTCCCAGTCCGATGACCAGTTGGCCTCGGCTGTCGCCGTACTGCAGGCGCTGCATCAGATGGAGCTTGGTCCCGAGGTGGACCACAAGGCGGTCTCGGCACTGCTGGACGACGTGGCGATCGAGTGCTCGCCCAACAACGACGTGGCGTCCAACCCGGCGAAGGACCTGGCCCTGATGCTGGCGGACGCGTTGCCGCTGGTGTGGGGTGGTTCGATCCTGGCTGCGCGGGCTGCACGGCGTGTGGTTGAGGCTCTGCGGCTGGCGAGCGGCCGGCCGGCCTTGGCGGCTGACGCCGGTCACCTGCTGCCGGTGCTCAACCAGCCGCCGCGTGACGTCTTCGCCGACCCCTTCGACAAGGCGGAGGAGTTGCGGCCCGGTCTGGTCATCCTCGACGACGGTGTGGACGACGTAGGCGTCGCCGAGCACCGCCGCAAGCTGGAGGCGAAGGCGGAGCGCCACGACGTCCGCGTGCACGTGGTGACGCAGGCTGACGGCACCGACATCGCCCGGTACGCCGCTCTCACCCAACACGGCCGCTACGCCGCGGCCTACCTGGGCATCGGCCTGGGCCGGTACGGCGGGGCGACCGACACCGAACCCGACGAGCCAGGGAACCCCTCGGAGGACCCAGCGTGGTAGTGCGGCTGCAGAACACCATCCGGGACTACGCCTGGGGCTCGCCGACCGCGCTCCCCGAGCTGACCGGGGTGGAGCCGGACGGGCGACCGCAGGCCGAGCTGTGGATGGGTGCGCACGAGTCCGCACCGTCCGTGCTGCCCTCGGGCGACTCCCTGTACGACGTGGTGTCCGCCGGGCCGGCCGACGTACTCGGATCCGAGACGGCTCAGCGCTTCGACGGCCGGTTCCCGTTCCTGGCCAAGTTGCTGGCCGCAGCGCAGCCGTTGTCGATCCAGGCGCACCCGTCCCGCGACCAGGCGATCGACGGGTACGCGCGGGACGAGGCCGCCGGGATTCCGCGGGACGCCGGCGAACGCAACTACAAGGACGCCTGGCCGAAGCCGGAGATCCTGATCGCGCTCGGGCCGTTCGACGCGCTGGTCGGGTTCCGGCCGCTCGAGGCGACGGTCGCGTTGCTGGACGGGCTGGCGCCGACCGGGTTCGAGGAACTCGCCGACCTGCTCCGCGACGGCAAGCTCCAGGACGCGTTCACGCAGATCATGAGCAGTGACCGGGACACGATCCGCCCGCTGGTCGCCGCTCTGGCCGAGGCGATCGCGCAGTACGCCGGCGAGGCTTTCGCGCTCGAGCGCGAGTCGCTGGCCAAGCTGTGCGCGGACTTCCCGGACGACCCCGGCGTCCTGGCCGCGTTGCTGCTGAACCGGGTGCGGCTGGAGCGCTTCGACGCCGTCTATCTGCCCGCCGGAAACGTGCACGCCTACCTGCACGGACTCGGGTTCGAGGTGATGGCGAACTCCGACAACGTGTTGCGCGGCGGACTCACCAGCAAGCACGTCGACGTACCCGAACTGGTCTCGGTGGTCGACTTCGAACCGCTCCTCGATCCGGTGCTGACGGCGTCCCCGCTGAGCGACGGCATCTCGTCGTACGAGACCGGTTGTGAGTACTACGCCATCCGCCGGGTGGACCTGGACGACGACGAGCGAACGGTGGCCGGTGAGGGCCCGCGGATCGTCTGCTGCGTGGCCGGAACCGTCGAGGTCGGTGCTGACGGCACCGAACCCGCTGTGATGTTGTCCGCCGGTCAATCCGCGTTCGCCGCGGGACCCGAGGGACCCTGTAACCTGCGTGGTTCCGGCACGGCGTTCGTCGTGTCCGCGCGCTGATCACCCCCAACTGCTGACGGAGGACCTGGAGAGATGGCTGGTGGCGGAACCAAGGCGGTCGTCGCGGCTTTGCTGGCGAACACCGGGATCGCGATCACCAAGTTCGCCGCCTGGGGCCTGACCCAGTCGGCGTCGATGCTCGCCGAGGCGATCCACTCGGTCGCCGACGCCGGCAACCAGGTGCTGCTGCTCGTCGGCGGCAAGCGGGCCCGGCGAGAGGCCGACGAGCTGCACCAGTTCGGCTTCGGCCGGGAGCGGTACGTCTACTCGTTCATCGTGGCGATCGTGCTGTTCAGCGTCGGCGGTCTGTTCGCGCTGTACGAGGGCTGGCACAAGATCCACGACCCGCACGGCATCGACAACTGGAAGTGGGTCCCGGTCGCCGTCCTGGTGGCCGCGATCATCATGGAGTCGTTCTCGTTCCGGACCGCGATCGTCGAGGCGAACAAGGTCCGCGGCAAGGTCGGCTGGACCAAGTTCATCCGCAACGCCCGGTCGCCCGAGCTGCCGGTGATCCTGCTGGAGGACTTCGCCGCCCTCACCGGTCTGGTCCTGGCGCTGATCGGCGTCGCCCTGACCCTTGTCACCGGCAACGGTGTGTACGACGGTCTGGGCTCGATGGCGATCGGTGCGCTGCTGGTCTGCGTGGCGGTCTTCCTGGCGATCGAGATGAAGTCGCTGCTGCTCGGCGAGTCGGCCACCAGCGAGTCGCAGCAGAAGATCGTCGCCGCGATCGAGAACACCCCGGGCGTGCAGCGGCTGATCCACATCAAGACCTTGCACCTCGGCCCGGAGGAGATCCTGGTCGCGGCCAAGGTCGGCGTCGAGCCGACCGCCGACGCGGCCGTCGTCGCCGAGACCATCGACGCGGCCGAACGCGCCATCCGCGAGGCCGAGCCGATGAGCGTCCAGGTCTACCTCGAGCCCGACATCTACCTCGAGAACCACGTCCCCGACGAGCGCCCGGCGGTGCCGGAGGCGCCGTCCCACTAACGCGGCCGGGGCGGGAGCACGCCGGACCGCCCCAGCCACCGCAAGGCCCGTTCGCGGTCGATCTCGGACTGGGTGGGCGGCGTGGTGAGGCGGCCGGTGCGGTAGCCGAGGTTGCGGATGTCGGCCGCCACGGACGGTTCGGCCAGGGCACGGAGTGCGAAGGCCAGCGCGGCCGGCGTCACGTCGTACCGGTGTTCGAGGTCGAGGGCGAGTCTGACCGCGGCCAGGTCGCGTTCGTCGTACTGGCGTTGGGTGTTGTGGCCGGGGCGTGAGCGCGGCAGCAGGCCGAGGGCCTCCCGGTAGCGCAACATGCGCGGGGTGGTTCCCAGTTGGCGAGCGGCCTCGGTGATGCGCATGACGCTAATCTTGACATTTCAGTGTCAAAAACGCCTCTCAAGCGATCAAACCGTGGGGTTGTTCGCTCTAGGCTCTGGCAGGCAGGAAGCAATCACAGTCTTCAGGGGAGCGGGAACCGCATGACGTTCGACTACAAGGTGGCGGACCTCGGCCTGGCCGAGTTCGGGCGCAAGGAGATCCGGCTGGCCGAGCACGAGATGCCCGGCCTGATGGCGATGCGCAAGCAGTACGGCGACAGCAAGCCGCTGGCCGGCGCCCGGATCATGGGCTCGCTACACATGACGATCCAGACCGCAGTGCTGATCGAGACGCTGACCGCGCTCGGTGCCGAGGTGCGCTGGGTCTCGTGCAACATCTTCTCCACCCAGGACCACGCCGCTGCCGCGGTCGTCGTCGGCCCCGAGGGCACCGCCGACGCCCCCGCCGGTGTCCCCGTCTTCGCCTGGAAGGGCGAGACGCTGGAGGAGTACTGGTGGTGCACCGAGCAGGCGCTGAAGTGGCCCGGCAGTGCTGGTGTCACCGACGGCCCGAACATGATCCTCGACGACGGTGGCGACGCCACCATGCTCGTCCACAAGGGCACCGAGTTCGAGAAGGCCGGCGCCGTACCGGACCCGTCGACCGCGGACTCCGAGGAGTACGCCGTCGTCCTGAAGCTGCTGACCCGCACGCTCGGCGAGGACCCGCAGCTGTGGACGACCATCGGTCAGGGCATCAAGGGCGTGACCGAGGAGACCACCACCGGTGTGCACCGGCTCTACGAGATGCACAAGGCCGGGGCGCTGCTGTTCCCGGCGATCAACGTGAACGACTCGGTGACGAAGTCGAAGTTCGACAACAAGTACGGCTGCCGGCACTCGCTGATCGACGGCATCAACCGCGCCACCGACGTCCTGATCGGCGGCAAGGTCGCGGTCGTCTGCGGGTACGGCGACGTCGGCAAGGGCTGCGCCGAGTCGCTGCGCGGCCAGGGCGCCCGGGTGATCGTGACCGAGATCGACCCGATCTGCGCGCTGCAGGCGGCGATGGACGGCTACCAGGTCACCACCCTGGACGACGTGGTCGGGATCGCCGACATCTTCGTCACCACCACCGGCAACAAGGACGTCATCACCGCCGACCAGATGGCGGCGATGAAGCACCAGGCGATCGTCGGCAACATCGGCCACTTCGACAACGAGATCGAGATGGCCGGCCTGTACAAGCTGGACGGTGTCGAGCGGGTCACCATCAAGCCGCAGGTGGACGAGTTCCGGTTCCCGGACGGCCACACGGTGATCATCCTGTCCGAGGGCCGCCTGCTGAACCTGGGCAACGCGACCGGTCACCCGTCGTTCGTGATGTCGAACTCCTTCACCAACCAGGTGCTGGCCCAGATCGAGCTGTTCGTGAAGACGGCCGACTACCCGACCGAGGTGTACGTGCTTCCGAAGCACCTCGACGAGATGGTCGCCCGCCTCCACCTCGACGCCCTCGGCGTCAAGCTCACCGAGCTGACCAAGGAGCAGGCCGCCTACCTGGGCGTCCCGGTCGAAGGCCCCTACAAGTCGGACCACTACCGCTACTGATCCCCCCACAGCAAGCGCCCCACAGGAGACCCTGTGGGGCGCTTGTGTGCTAGAACCACTCGTTGCTGCCCGGGGCGGCCCAGCCCTGTGGGTTGACGGCGGCAGGGCGGTACGGCGCGGCCGGCGCAGGTGCTGGGAACGGGCCAGGTACGACGGCCGGCGCCGGCGGCATAGCGCCGTACGGCGTGGGTGGGGCAAACGGCCCTGCGGGGACGGCGTACGGGTTCGGTGGGCCGAAGGGGCCGGTGTTGAGGGCCGGGCGTGCAGTGGCGAGGCGCGTGAGCTCACGGCGGCGGCGTTCGGCCAGTACGGCGGACAGGAAAGCCGGAGCCACCATCGGCACCGGTGGAGCAGGTGCCGTGACCTGACCGACCCGATAGGCCAGCGCGTCACCTAGTGCGTTGCGGGCATCGGGCAGCAGTTCGGTGTAGCGCGCCAGGTACTCGCGGGACGCGTTGGCGAGGTCGTCGGACAGCCGGGACAGCTCCAGCGACTGTGCCCACTGCACCAGGTGGCCTGGGACGAACAGCGGCGGTGACGCCATCGGCTGGTGCCGTTCGCGGATCACCAAAGTGCCGGAGACCATGTCGCCGATCCGCTTGCCCTGCTTGTTCATCAGGCTCGCCACGATCCCCGGGCAGGCCGCGAACCAGGGCGCGAAGTCGACGAAGTAGAACATCAGCGTCCGCACCAGCGCGTGCCGGAACCGGATCGAGCTGCCGTCGTCGCGGACCACCTTGAGGCCGAGCACCATCTTGCCCAGCGTCTTGCCCCGGGTCAGCGTCTCCATCACCAACCGGTAGCCGACCATCACGACCAGGACGGTGAGGAAGATCAGCGCCACCGCGAGCGCCTCACTCGCGTCACCGCCGATCAGGAACCCGGCCAGCAGCGAGATCAGTACCCCGAGTACGACGAGTTGCAGGATCACGTCGATCGCACACGCCAGCGCCCGGGTCGGCATCCGCGCGATCCGCACCTGGAGGACGACTGCTTCGCCCGTGACCAGCTGAGACACTCCGTCGCCCCCCTCCTGCCGAGACACTGGGTCCGGCTAGTCTGCCAGCGCGGAGAGCCAGAACCGGGAGGAGGGCCACTGTGGACGTTGAGGCGTTCGTGTCGGTGCATCAGCCGCAGTGGGACCGGCTGGCGTACCTGACCCGCCGGCAGCGGCGTCTGACCGGAGCTGAGGCAGAGGAGCTCGTCACCCTCTACCAGCGCGTCGGCACGCACCTCGCCGCGCTCCGAGCCGCCGGTGCGGACCCGGTGTCGATCGGACGTCTCTCCGGCCTGATCGCTGACGCGCGTGGTGCCGTGACGGGTGCGCAGGCTCCTGTCTGGAGTGACATCTCCAAGTACTTCCTGGTGAGCTTCCCGGCCGCCCTCTACGTGTCCAGACGCTGGTGGCTCACCATCGGCCTGCTGTTCTACCTGGTCGCGGCCTGGGCCGCCTGGCGCA
This sequence comes from uncultured Actinomycetota bacterium, assembly GCA_963748245.1. Classification (GTDB taxonomy): domain Bacteria; phylum Actinomycetota; class Actinomycetes; order Propionibacteriales; family Kribbellaceae; genus Kribbella. Next base: position 723,072 of record CAVVIA010000005.1, read on the forward strand.
TCATCGCGCACCCCGAGGTGGTCGACTCCATCCTGACGTCGGCGCAGGTGCAGGAGTTGGTCGACAAGGAGTTCGCCGCCTACTACTCGGAGAACCCGGCCCAGGACTTCGCGTTCCGGGTGTGGCTCAACAACGCCACGATCTGCGCCGTCGTGCTTGCTCTCGGCATCCTGCTGATCCCGTCGATCTTCATCCTCTGGGACAACGCCCTGAACCTGGGCGTCAACGCCGGCCTGATGATCGGCCACGACCGGGCGGGCGTCTTCTTCGGCCTGATCACCCCGCACGGACTGCTCGAGCTGACTGCGGTCTTCGTCGCGTCCGCGGCCGGCCTGAGGCTCGGCTGGTCCTGGATCGCCCCCGGCCCGCGCACGCGCATGCAAGCGCTCGCCCAGACCGGCCGCGCCACTGTAGGCATGGCGATCGGTCTGGCCGCGATCCTCCTGCTGACCGGCATCATCGAGGGATTCGTCACGCCGTCCTCACTGCCGACGGCCGTTCGGGTCGGCATCGGCGTACTGGCCGAGATCGGCTTCATCCTCTACGTGTGGGTCCTCGGCCGCCGCGCCGCCCGCGCCGGTGAGTACGGCGACGTCGACGAGTCCGACCGCGAGGCGACCGCGCCGGTGTCTGCCTGACCGCAGTTTGGCTCCTGGGCACAGGAGTGCCATGAGAACCGCGCAGGAAGCACGAACGACCCGCACGTACGACATCGCGATCACCGTGGGGCTGATCGCGTACGGAGTCGTGTACCTGCTGATCGCCTGGCTCGCCTTGCAACTCGCCTGGGGTGGATCCTCCCAGGAGGCGTCGCAGCAGGGCGCCCTGCAGGAGTTGGCCGAGAAGCCGCTTGGCGGCGTACTGCTCTGGATCGTGGCAATCGGCCTGTTCGCGCTGGTGATCTGGCGGGCGATCGAGCTGGCCTACGGAAACCTGGACACGGAGAAGAAGGTGTCCGCGATCGGCCGTGGCGTCCTGTACCTGGTCCTGGCCGTCAGCGCCGTGAAGGTCGCCGTCGGCTCCGGCGGTGCCAGCAGCGGTGACCAGCAGTCGATGAGCGCCCGGCTGATGGAGAACGGTGCCGGCCGGGCTCTGATCGTGGTGGTCGGTCTGGTGATCGTCGGGGTCGGGGTCCGCCAGATCTACAAGGCGGTCACCGAGAAGTTCACCGAGGACCTGGTCGGCGGCGTCTCCGAGGTGACCATCCTGCTCGGCCGGATCGGCTACGCCGCCAAGGGTGTCGCGTTCATCGTCGCCGGAGCCCTCTTCGGCTGGGCGGCGATCGACTACGACCCGGAGAAGGCGGGCGGTCTGGACACCGCGTTGCGCACCATCAAGGAACAGCCGTTCGGCTCCGTGCTGCTCACCGTGCTGGCCCTGGGCATCGCTGCCTTCGGTGTGTACGCGTTCGTCTGGTCACGCAACGCCAAGCACTGACCGGCCGAGCAGCATTGATCAGCCGACCGGCACGTCCCGCCGCCGCAGGCCGACCAGGCCGGCAACTCCCAGGACGACTGCGATCGCGACCAACGTGATCACCGGTGCGGCCGAGGTCGAGCCGCCGGGTAGCTGGGGGAGATGGCTGAACGGCGAGATGTCCCTGACCCACTCGTCCAGCTGCACACCGGCGCTGGTGAACCCGATCAGCATGCAGATCGCCGGTCCTGCCCACGCAAGCGGCGACAGCCGCGGGAACAGGCCGAAGATCGCGATCGTCAGCCCGGCCAGCAACCACACCGCCGGAAGCTGCACCATCGCCGCACCGACCAGCCGGGGCACCTGGCCGCCCACATCGCCGATGGCCGCACCGTACGCCAACCCCGCCGTGACGCCGGATGCCAGCAACGCCAGCGCCGGACCGAGTAGCCCGAAGGCCAGGTGACTCGCCGCCCACCGCAGCCGTCCGACGGCCGTCGCCAACACCGGCTCGGCCCGTCCACTAGTCTCCTCGGCCCGCAGCCGGAGTGTCGCCTGTACTGCGTAGGCCGATGCGATCAAGCCGATGATCGTCATCACCCCGGCGAAGAAGGAGTCGATCAGCCCGGCCGCACCACCGAGTCGCGCGAACATCTCCTGGACCGCGGGATCGTCGCGCATCAGGTCGCCGACCCCCTCGGCGACACCACCGAACAGCAAGCCCAGCAAGGCGAATCCGGACAGCCACGACACCAGCAACCCGCGATGCAGCCGCCAGGCCAGCCCCAGTGGCGACGCGAGGTCGCCTTCGGCCGGTCCGAGCTTGGCCGGCAACAGTCCGGCGCCGACATCCCGCCGTACCGAGAGATAGACGGCGGCGGCAACGAGTACGACGGTTGCCGCGAGCACCAATGCGGCCAGTCCCCACTGGTTGGCGCCGTACGGGTGGATGCGTTGTGCCCAGGCGATCGGGGACAGCCAGGACAACCACGCGAGCGGGCCGTCTGTGTGCGCGCTCGTGTCACCGGCCGCCCGCAGCACGTACGCCGCACCGAGGACGCTGATCGCGATCCCGCGAGCCGTCGACGCGCTCGCGGTCAACTGGGCGGCGACCGCGCCGACGGCCGCGAAAACCCAGCCGGCACAGAGGAATTCGAGGCCGAGGGCCACGGAACCGGCGGCCGGCAGATCCCGGCTTTGCATGCCCAGGGCAAGTAGTACGGCGAGGACCAGGTTCGCCGTGAAGGTCACCAGCAGCGCGGCCGCCAGCCCGGCGTGCCGGCCGACGACACTCGAGCCGAGCAGCTCGGCGCGGCCGGTCTCCTCCTCGACGCGGGTGTGCCGGATCACCGTGAGCAGGCTGAACAGCCCGATCATCACCGGTACGAATCCGACCCGCCAGGTGATGAACTCACCGAGGCTGGTCCCGGACAGCTCGCCGTACAGGGTGATGAATCCGGCGTTGCTCGCGTACTTCTGCCGCGACTCCGCCGTCGGGAACAGGTCGCCGAACGACTGCACATAGCTGATCGGGATGACGGCCAGCGGCACGATCCACAGCGGCAGCAGGATCCGGTCGCGGCGCAGGATCAGCCGGACCAGACCCCAGGTGCCGGTGAGCGTCTTCATCGTGATCCCTCCGGCTCGTACAGCCGCAGGAACAACTCCTCCAGCGACGGCGGCTGACTGACCAGACTCCGTACGCCGATCTCCGTGAGCCGCTTCAGCACCGGGTTGATCTCGTCGGTGTCGACGTCGAACCGCACCTGGCCGTCCTCGACCCGCAGGTCGTGGATACCTGCCAGCTGGGCCAGCCCGTTCATCGGCCCGGCCAGGTCGGCCCGGATCGACGTCCGCGTCAGGTGCCGGAGCTCGGACAGCGTGCCGCTCTCGACCGCGCGACCGGCGCGGATGATGGTGACCCGGTCGCAGAGTGCCTCGACCTCGGACAGGATGTGGCTGGACAGCAGGACGGTCCGCCCGTCCCGGTCGCTCACCTCCTGGACGACCTCGCGGAACACCTCCTCCATCAACGGGTCGAGGCCGGAGGTCGGCTCGTCGAGCAGCAGCAGCTCGACGTCGGAGGCGAGCGCGGCGACCAGCGCGACCTTCTGCCGGTTGCCCTTCGAGTACGTCCGCGCCTTCTTCCGCGGATCAAGGTCGAAGCGCTCGAGCAGACTCGGCCTTGCGTTTCTTGTCGATCCCGCCGCGCATCCGGCCGAGCAGGTCGATCGCCTCGCCGCCGGACAGGTTCGGCCACAGCGTCACGTCACCGGGGACGTAGGCCAGCCGCTTGTGCAGCGCGGTCGCGTCCGACCACGGGTCGCCGTCGAGGAGACGCGCGCTCCCCGAGGTCGCCCGGGTGAGACCGAGCAGGATCCGGATGGTGGTCGTCTTGCCGGCGCCGTTCGGGCCGAGGAAGCCGTGCACCTCACCGGTCCGGATCGTCAGGTCGAGACCGTCCAGGGCGCGGGTGGGCCCGAACGTCTTCACCAAGCCTTCGGTACTGATCGCCGACGTCGAGTCAGCCATGGTCAATGCTCCTCTGAGTACTTCTGTAGTTGTTCGAGTTGCTCGGGCGTGACCACCGGGATGGTGAAGACGTCGAGCATGGCCTTGGTCAGCCGGGCATAGCCGCTGGGACCGGCGATGTCCTCGCCGATCGCCGTCGAGACCTGGTCGCGGAGCACGAAGACGCCCATCTTCATCGCCGCCAGCACCGCGGCGTACGCCCGCCGGTCGCTGGGCTCGGTGCCGAGCGTCTTGGTGAACTCCTCGCCGGCGTCGACCATCTCCAGGAACAGCGCGGTCGCGGTCTCCGAGCCGTCCATCATCGAGCGGACCAGGTAGGTCTGCAGCGGCATCGTGACCGGATGCACCGACGCAACGTCGGTCCGGGCCGCGCCGCCCTGGAAGACGAGCTCTTCGCCGATCTGCAGCATCCGCTCCTTCGCGTACTGGTCGCAGGCCTCGCGCAAGGCCTGCTTCGAGCCGAAGTGGTGCCGGACCAGGCCGGACGAAACCCCTGCCTCGGCCGCGATGTCGCGGATCGAGGCGCCCTCGATCCCGCGCTCGGTGAAGAGCTTGATCGCCGCGTCCCGGATCCGGGCCCGTGCGGTCAGATCGTCGGCCGATCGGTCCATGTCACTTCCTCTCGCTATACACAAGAGCAAACTACTACACGATCGTGTAGTCAAGAGGAAAATGATTACATCTTTGGAAACGGAACTGTGACAAATTTCCGTATCTCGTTGACAGGAGAGCGCTTGCTGGTGTGGTTTCTTCCCCAAGCGAACAGGGCGGAAGGTGGGGCGGATGAGGAAGTTGCTGGCGGTCGTGGCTGCCATCGGACTACTGGCATTACCCGGTACGGCGGCCAATGCCGCTGAACCGGCCAAGAAGGTCATCCGGGTCGGGGTCACCCAGGCGGTGGACTCGATGAACCCGTTCCTGGCCGTCCGGCTGGTGTCCGGATCGCTCCAGCGGTGGATGTACGGCTTCCTGACCGTGCCCGACTCCAAGACCCTGCAGCCGAGTCCCGACCTGGCCGAGTCCTGGACGACGTCACCGGACGGTCTGACCTGGACGTTCAAGATCCGCGACGCCAAGTGGTCGGACGGTCAGCCGGTCACCGCGGCCGACGCGGCCTGGACGTTCAACAAGATGATGACCGACGACGCCGCCAAGACCGGGAACGGCCCGGCGGTGGAGAACTTCGCCAGTGTCACCGCCAGCGGCCAGGACCTGACCATCAAGCTGAAGAGCCCGCAGGCGTCGATGCTCGACAACCCCGTCCCGATCATGCCGAAGCACGTCTGGGAGAAGGTGCCGGATATCGCCAAGTACGAGGCCGACGCCTACCCGACGGTGGGCAGCGGTCCGTACATCGCGGTGGAGCACAAGAAGGACCAGTACGTGAAGCTCGAGGCGAACCCGAACTACTGGCGCGGCGCCCCGAAGATCGACGAGCTGCAGATGATCTTCTACGACAACCCGGCCGCCGCGATCGTCGGGCTGAAGAAGGGCGACATCGACCTGATCGGCCGGCTCGCACCGCCGGACTTCGAATCGCTGAAGGGCGACGAGAACATCGTCCAGTGGAACACGGCCGGCCGGCGGGCGACGTACCTGCAGATCAACCACGGCGCCACCACGAGCGACAACAAGCCGATCGGCGACGGTCACCCGGCACTGAAGGATCCGCGGGTCCGGCAGGCGCTGCACACCGCGATCGACAAGCAGAAGCTGGTCGCCGAGGTGCAGAACGGTCTGGCCCAGCCGGCCGACGGCTCGATCATCCCGCCGATGTACAAGGACTTCTTCTGGCAGGCCGAGGGCGAGACGAAGGTCTCGTACGACGTTGCCAAGGCCAACAAGATCCTGGACGACGCCGGGTACAAGAAGGGTGCCGACGGCCTCCGGACGATGCCGGACGGATCGCGCAAGCTGCAGTTCCGGTTCAGCATCCACACCGACACCCCGATCGAGGACAAGCTGGCCGAGTACCTGACTGGCTGGCTGAAGGAGATCGGCATCCAGCTGTCCACCAAGCGGCTCGACTCGAGCAAGTTCTCCGAGGAGACCGGGACGACGGCGCTGTTCGACATCGCGATCAGCGGCTGGTCGGTGAACCCGGACCCGGAGGAGGTGCTGGCCACGCACCTGTGCAGCCGGCGGCCGACCGCGTCCGGTGAGGGCGGCGGCACCGAGTCGTTCTACTGCGACCCGCAGTTCGAGGACCTCTACAAGCAGCAGCAGAAGGAACTCGACCGGCCGAAGCGCGCCGACATCATCAAGAAGATGGAGGAGCGGCTCTACACCGACGCACCGGTCATCGCGCTCTACTACACGAACAACCTCGAGGGCTACCGCAAGGACCGGATCGCCAACATCACGCCGATCCCGGAGGACAAGGGCATGCTGTACGGCGGTAGTGGCTACTGGCCGTTCTACACACTCGAGGCGGTGACCGACGACGCCGCGAGTGCGGACGAGGGCGGTTCGAGTGCCGGCGTGATCGGTGGCGTCGCGGGCGGAGTCGGCGTACTGGCCATCGCCGGGTTCGTGCTGCTGCGGCGCCGCCAGGGTGCCGCCGACGAGCGCGAATGACAGCAACACCGCCGGTCACCCGGCCGGCTGCCGAGGTTCTGGAGGAGAGCCCGGCCCGCCATGGTCTGCTGCGCTACGCGGCGACCAAGGCGGGCGGGGCCCTGTTCAGCATCGCGATGGTGATCGTCGCGACGTTCTTCCTGTTCCGGCTGCTGCCGGGTGACCCGGTCCGGGCGCTCGCGCAGGGCCGGAACATGACGCCGGAGCAGCTCGATCTGGAGCGGGCCCGGCTCGGGCTGGACAAGTCGTTGCCGGAGCAGTTCCTGCAGTTCGTCAAGCAGACGCTGCAGTTCGATCTCGGGACCTCCTACGAGTACAAGCGTCCGGTGCTGGATCTGATCGGCGAACGGATCGGGTCGACGCTGCTGCTCACCGGGACCGCGCTGGTGATGGCGGTCAGCCTCGGGATCTGGCAGGGCGCGCGGGCGGGCTGGAAGCCGGGCAGCCGGTTCGACAAGTTCTCGACCGCGATCTCGCTGGTGCTCTGGTCGGTGCCGACGTTCTGGCTCGGGTTGCTGTTGCTGATGGTGTTCGCGGCCGGGGTCGGGCCGATTCCCGGGCTCTTCCCGACTCGGGGAAGCGAGAGTGTGGACGCGCCCGACGGGTTCGCTTATGTGCTGGATGTCGCGCAGCACATGGTGTTGCCGTGTCTGACCATGGTTGCCGTCGTCTACGCGCAGTACCTGCTGGTGATGCGGTCATCGGTGCTGGACGAGGTCGGGCAGGACTACATCACCACCGCGCGGGCCAAGGGTCTGCGCGACGACGAGATCCGGCGGAAGCACGCAGTACCGAACGCACTCCTGCCGACGGTGACGCTGGTGTTCATGCGGATCGGGTTCGTGGTCGGCGGTGCGGTGACGGTCGAGGCGATCTTCAGCTGGCCGGGGCTCGGGCAGTTGTTCTACGAGGCGATCCGGGTGCCGGACTTCACCTTGATGCAGGGCACGTTCCTGCTCATCACGGTGTCGGTGATCGTGATGAACACGTTGGCGGACGTGGTCTACCACGTGCTGGATCCCCGGGTGAGGTCGGCATGAACGAGCGAAGCGAGTTCATCATCGAGCACAGTGCAACTCGTGCCTCATCCGCGCCCGGAGCGAAGCGAGGACGTGGATGAGCAATGTGACGTGGACCCGGCGGCAGCGGGCGTTCAAACGGTTCTGGCGGGAGTTCCGGACGCACCGGGCCGGGATGGCCGGGCTCGCCATCCTGGTGCTCGCCGTGATGCTGGCGCTGATCGCGCCGCTGTTCATCGACTCCGGCGTGACGAACGTGGTCAGCGGGACCGGCGAGAAGATGGCGCCGCCGAGTCTCGACGATCCGCTCGGGACCGACGAGTCGGGCCGCTCGGTGCTGGAGATGATCTGGTGGGGTTCGCGGACCTCATTGCTGATCGGGTTCCTCGCGGCCCTGCTGAGCATGGTGATCGGGACCGTGCTCGGGATCGCGGCCGGGCACTTCCGGGGCTGGCTCGGTGCGATCATCCTGCGCGTCACCGACTGGTTCCTGGTGCTGCCGTCGCTGGTGACCGCGCTGGTGCTGGCCGCGATCCTCGGCGGCAGTACGGCGACCATCATCGTCGCGATCGGGGTGACGTCCTGGCCGTCCACGGCGCGGTTGATCCGGGCCCAGACGCTGGCGGTGGAAGCACGCCCGTACATCGAACGGTCCCTCGCGCTCGGCGCCGGGCACTGGCACATCACCACCCGGCACGTGCTGCCCAACGTCGCACCGTTGCTGTTGGCAAGTACGACGCTGGAGGTGGCCAGCGCGATCGTGACCGAGTCGACGCTCGCGTTCCTCGGTGTGAGTGCGAACAAGACCTCCTGGGGGACGATGTTGCGCGGTTCGTACGACTGGGGTGCGGCCACCGCCGGTGCGTGGTGGTACATCCTCGTGCCGGGACTGTGCATCGTGATCGTGGTGATGGCGTTCACGTTGTGCGGGCGGTCGCTGGAGAGTGTGCTCAATCCCCGACTGCGGACGAGGACGGCGTGATGAGTCTGCTCGAGCTGGACGACCTGTCCGTCACCTACCGGATCGCGGCCGGCGACGTTCCCGCCGTACGGGGTGTGTCGCTGTCGCTGGAAGCCGGTGAGGCCGTCGGGCTGGCGGGGGAGTCGGGGTCGGGGAAGTCGTCCGTCGCGATGGCGCTGCTGCGGCTGTTGCCGCGGTCGGCGCGTCTCGAGGGACGGGTGGTGCTGGACGGCGAGGATGTCCTGGCGATGAAGTGGGGCCGGTTGCGGGCGGTCCGGTGGTCCGCGGCGTCGATCGTGTTCCAGGGTGCGCAGCACGGGCTCAACCCGGTGCAGCGGATCGGGGACCAGATCGCCGAGCCCTTGCTCGTGCACCGGTTGGCAACGCCCGCCGAGGCTTCGTCGCGAGTGCGGGAGCTACTGGAGCAGGTCGGGTTGCCGACCTGGCGGGCGCGGAGTTATCCGCACGAGCTCAGTGGTGGCCAACGGCAACGAGTCATGATCGCGATGGCGCTGGCCTGCTCGCCCCGGTTGATCATCGCGGACGAGCCGACCACCGCGCTCGACCTGATGGTGCAGGCGCAGGTGCTCACGCTGATCCGGAACCTGATCGCCGAGCACGGCATCTCGCTGCTGATGATCTCGCACGATCTGTCGGTCCTCGGGGAGGTGTGCGATCGGCTGGCCATCATGTACGCCGGCCGGTTGGTCGAGGCCGGTCCTTCGTCCGGGGAGTTCCGGCATCCGTACAGTCAGGCGCTCGCGGCCGCCTTCCCGACGGTCGGCGACCCGGCGTCGCGGTTGGCGCCGCGCGGGCTGGCGGGTGATCCGCCGGATCCTCAGCAGTTGCCCGGTGGATGCTCCTTCCATCCGCGCTGTCCGGTGGCGCTGGAGTCCTGTTCGACCGAAGCTGTCGACCTGCGGCCGGCGGGCGAGCGTCGTACCGCGGCCTGCGTTCTGGTGGGGAGGGAACGTGTTAGAGGCAACTGATGTCGCGGTCGAGTTCGCGTCGCGCGGCCGGCGGGCGCGGGCGGTGGACGGCGTCAACCTGTCCGTCGGTGCCGGTGAGATCGTCGCGTTGGTGGGTGAATCCGGCTGCGGGAAGACCACCCTCGCCCGGACGTTGCTCGGCCTCGTACGGCCGACGTCCGGTCAGGTGTCGTACGACGGGACGCCGCTGAGCTACACCGGTCGGCGCCTGCGCGCGTTCCGCCGGCAGGTCCAGTTGGTGCTGCAGGATCCGATGGGCTCGCTGAATCCGCGGCAGACCGTGTACGAGGCGGTCGCCGAGGGACCGCGGATCCATGGGCTGCCGGACGAGGAGGCGGTGGTCACGTCCGCCTTGTCCCGTGCGGGTCTGCGTCCACCCGAGCGGTTCTTCCTGCGGTATCCGCATGAGCTGTCGGGTGGTCAGCGGCAGCGGGTCGTGATCGCGGGCGCGTTGGCGTTGAGCCCCAAGGTGCTGATCGCCGACGAACCGGTCGCCTCGCTGGACGCGTCGGTGCGTGGCGAGATTCTCGCGTTGCTGCTGCGGTTGCGCGACGAGCTCGGGCTGGCCGCACTGGTGGTGACGCATGATCTCGGGCTGGCCTGGAACATCGCGGACCGGGTCGCGGTCATGTACCTCGGCCGGATCGTCGAGTCCGGGCCGACGGAGGAGGTGCTGACGAACCCGCAGCACCCGTACACGCAGGCGCTCCTGTCAGTCCTGCCCGAGTCCCCGCAGCGCATCGTCCTGACCGGCGAGCCACCCGACCCGACCCGAATCCCGACCGGCTGCCGCTTCCACCCCCGCTGCCAGCTGGTCGCCTCCGGCCAGGGCACCGACGCCTGCCTCTCGACCCCGCTCCCGATCCTCCCCGCGAACGCCGACTCCCAAGTCGCCTGCCACCTCGCCCAGGTCCGCGTCTCCCCCTGACCCAGGCCAACGGCCCAACCCCGCCGTACCCGCCCGACCCCGCCGTACCCCGGCGTCCTGGTTTGGCTGACCCACCGGACGGCGGTCAGCCAACCAGATTCCGGAGTGCGAGCCCACCTTCTGGCGGGGTGGGGTCAGACCTCGGTGTCGTGCTCGGGGTCGTCGCCGGCGTCGGCGAGAGCCCACTTCAGCTGGAACTCGACCTCTTCCTCGCTCTCGTCGCGCTCGTGCTCGACGCTGATCCTGGCGTTCCGGGGGACGGTGAACCGCTCACCGGCGATCTGGATCCGGAACGGCTTGCCCGACTCCAGGGCATCCGCGAGCCGCCGCAGCTTGGCCGCGAAGTCGGCAACCGAGTAGTCCTTCTCGACATCTCTCTCACTCATGCGGCCCATCCAATCAGGCCGAGGGTCCTTCTACCAGTTGACAATAGTTAACGATATCTAGAACTATTGCGGCATGGTGGAAGATCAGGTCGATCGGTTCTTCGAAGTACTCGCGGATCCGACCCGGCGTCAGGTGGTGCGGCTGCTCGGCGAAGGCCCGCAACGTGCCGGACAGTTGGCCGCCGCGACCGGTTCCTCGTCACCCGCGATGAGCCGGCACCTGCGGATCCTGCTGTCCGCCGGGCTGGTCGCCGACGAGCGCGGTCCCGACGACGCGCGGGTGCGGATCTTCCGGCTGAACCCCGAGCCCGTGGTCGCCGTGCAGGCCTGGCTGGACCAGGTGCAGGCGCACTGGCGAGACCAGTTGGGCTCGTTCAAACGACACGTCGAGCAGAAGGAGTCATCATGACCAAGGAACCTTTGCCGCGATCGGCGACCGTGTCCGTCGAGGTCGCAGTCGATCCGCCGACCGCGTTCCGCATCTTCACCGACGAGATCGACCTGTGGTGGGTTCGTGGCCCGATCAACTTCTGGGATTCCGCCCGGGCGATCGAGGTGCGGATCGAGCCGGGTGTCGGCGGCCGCATTCTGGAGGTCTACCGGAAGGTCCCCGAGGATGCTCTCGAGCGCGGCGTGATCACCGCCTGGGAGCCCGGCGAACTGCTCGAGTACCGCAGCTCGGTCGACGACACCGAGACCCGGATCACCTTCGACCCGGTCGGCGACGGCACCCGCGTGACCGTCGTCGAGTCCCTGGTCGACGGCGGCACCAGGGCCGACTACTCCTGGCAGAACGTCCTGCGCTGGTTCCCCGCCTGGATCGGCCGCCGCGAGACCGCGCCGCGCACCCCGCGGGAGCTCGACCGGCTCGCGATCGCCTTGTACTACGAGGATCCGGCCGCCGCGGCCCGCTGGCTGCACACCGTCTTCGGTCTCGACTCCTGGGACAAGATCCCGGCCGAGGGTGAGTCGCCGTCCTGGATCGAGCTGCACGTCGGCTCGGCCGCGATCCTGCTCTTCAAGCGGACCGAGAACGGAACGGCCGCGGCGGACCACGGCGTCTGGGTGTACGTCGACGACCTCGACGCCCATTTCGCCGACGCCCGGGACAACGGCGCCAAGATCCTCTCCGAGATCCACCAGTACGGCTATCGGAGCTACGAAGCCGAAGACCTCGAAGGCCACCGATGGACCTTCGCCCAGGCCCGCCCGTCGATGTAGTGACGACACCGCTGACCGGCGGCCGGTACACCAAGGGTGTCGTCCGCATCGGCGACACGGTCCGGCGGCCGGTCTCGCCGAAATCCCCTTTCACCGCAGAGCTTCTGCGATTGCTCGAGGAGCGGGGGTTCGACAGCGTCCCCCGCTACCTCGGTCAGGATGACGAGGACCGGGACGTCCTCACGTACCTGGACGGCTGGGTCCCGGCCAGGTACGCACGCTGGACCGATGAGCAGGTCGCCGCGGTCGGCCGGCTGCTGCGCGCGTTCCACGACGCGACCCGCGGCAGCCGGCTCGCCGGGCACCACCCTCGAACGAGCACTGCGCGAACCACCCACCATCTGAGGGGTCAACCCCTGGGATCGCGGGTTGCCCCCTGGGAATCTGGGTCGCTAACCCACCATCTGAGGGGTTGGCCCCTGAGATGGCGCGGAGTGTTAGAGGCGGCCGGCTTTTTTGAGGGTTAGGTAGGTGTCGGCGAGGGCGGGGGCTATTTGGTCGGGGTTTTCGTCGACGACGGTGACGCCGGCTCGGGTGAGGATGGCGGTGACGCGTTCGCGGTCGAGGCGGGTGCGGGCGGCGGAGGCGGCGCCGTAGACCTCGATCAGGTCGGAGCGGGTGGACTCGAGTTCGGTGAGGCGCGGGTCGGCGACCGAGGCGAGCACGATCACGTGGCGGCGCAGCAGCGGGCCGATCACCGGCAGCAGGGACTCTTCGATCACGGCCGGGTCCAGGCCGGTCAGGAGTACGACGAGGGAACGCTGGCCGAGACGTTCGAGCACCTGCGACACGACCACCCGGAAGTCCGTCTGGACCAGTTCGGCCTCGACATTCGCCAGTGCGTTCACGAACGACGGCAGCACGTCTTCCGGAGCGGGACGCCGTACGTCGGCACGCACCGCGGAATCGCAAGCCAGCAAGGAAACCCGGTCACCCGCTCGGGTCGCCAGCGCGGCCAGCAGCAGCGCCGCGTCCATCGCGTGGTCGAGGCGCGGCGCGTCGCCGACCCGGCCCGCGGACATCCGGCCGGAGTCGATCACGATGGCGACCTGGCGATCACGTTCGGGCCGCCAGGTCCGCAGTACCACGTTGCCGCGCCGAGCCGTGGCGCGCCAGTCGATGCTCCGGACGTCGTCACCCGGCACGTAGTCGCGCAGCGAATCGAACTCGGTGCCCTGACCCCTGACCAGCAAGGCGGTCCGGCCGTCCAGCTCCCGCAACCGGGCCAACCGCGACGGCAGGTGCTTGCGGCTGTTGAACGGCGGCAGCGCCCGCACGGTCCACGGCACCTGGTGCGATCCTTGGCGGCCGGCGAAGCCGAGCGGACCGATCGACCTGATCGTCACCCGATCCGCCTGCCGGTCACCCCGCCGCGTAGGCAGCAGATGTGTCGTCAGCCGTCGCCGCTCACCACGTGGCAGGTCCAGCTTGTGCGGCGGATCCTGTACGCCGGCCGACGGCGGCCACGCGTCACGCAGCAACCCCTTGACCCGTCGACCCGGATTCGCCACCAGCAACTGCACAACAGCCGGTTCACCCAGTCGTACGGCGTTGTCGCCCTCACGACCCAGCTGGAGCCGACGTGGTGAACCAGCCAGCAGTATGTCGACCAGACACACCACCAGCACGACCGCTACAACCACGCCGACCCCGCCCCAGCTCGGCATGACGAGAGCAACGAAGACGACGCCGACAGCGGCCAACAAGCCGGCCCGGCCAGTCAGAACCATCAGCGTGGTACCGGCACCGTGGCCAGCACGCTCTCGAGGACGGCGTCCGCGCTCACACCTTCGAGCTCGGCCTCCGGTCGCACCTGCACTCGGTGCCGAAGGCAAGGACGCGCCATCGCCTTCACATCGTCCGGAATGACGTAGTCACGCCCGGACAGCCACGCCCACGCCCGGGCCACGGCCAGCAACGCGGTAGCCCCTCGCGGCGACACTCCGAGCTGGAGCGACGGCGACTGCCGCGTCGCCCGGCACAAGTCCACCACGTAGGCCAACACGTCCTCGCGAACGGCAACCCGTCGTACGGCGGCCTGCCCGGCCAGGAGGTCCTCCGGCCCGGCCACCGGCCGCAGCCCCGCCGCGGCCAGGTCACGCGGGTCGAAGCCCTGCGCATGCCGGGCCAGTACGGCGATCTCCGCATCGCGCGGTGGGATGTCGAGGGTGACCTTGAGCAGGAATCGGTCGAGCTGGGCCTCCGGCAACGGGTACGTGCCCTCGTACTCGATCGGGTTCTGCGTCGCGGCGACCACGAACGGCGCCGGCAGCTTGCGCGGCACGCCGTCCACGGTGACCTGGCGCTCCTCCATCGCCTCCAGCAGTGCCGCCTGGGTCTTCGGCGGCGTCCGGTTGATCTCGTCGGCCAGCAGGATGTTGGTGAAGACAGGGCCCGGCCGGAACTCGAACTCGCTGGACTTGGCGTCGTACACCAGCGACCCGGTGACGTCACCGGGCATCAGGTCGGGGGTGAACTGCACCCGCTTGGTGTCCAGTCGCATGGCCATCGACAACGCCCGCACCATCAGCGTCTTCGCCGTACCGGGGACGCCTTCGAGCAGCACGTGACCGCGGCAGAGCAGGGCGAGTACCAGTGCCGTCACCGCGGTGTCCTGACCGACCACCGCCTTGCCGATCTCGGTCCGCAGCGCGACCAGCGCCTGCCTGGCCTGGTCGGCACTGAGCTCTGTACTGGTCACGGGGCCTCCCGGCCTGGACTGAGGAGTGGAGGGAGCGAAGCGACTGGAGTGACGAGGGAAGGCCGGGAACCAGGGCCCCGGGACCTCCGCGCCGGAGGCGCGGCAAAGTGCACAGTCACGGGTGTCGTACCTCCTGCGTCAGTACGTCGAGTTCATGGGACAAGGACATCAGGGCGGGGTCGCTGAGGGGCGGAAGGCCGTACAGGAGTTCGTACAGCATGGCCGGGTCCCGACCGGTGCGTGCGGCAACGGTTGCGACCACCGCGGCCGGATCGGCCCGCCGCGGGATGCCGTGCGCCTTGTGGAGTTTGCCGAGGGCGGACTCGCGCAGGGCGGCCGCCGCCCGGTCCCGGGCGCTCGAGCGGCGGTAGAGCCGCGCTCTGCCCTCTGTGGTCTCCGCAGCGCGCACGATGACCGGCAGCCGCTCGGCAACCACCGGGCCGAGCCGACGACCTCGCCAGAGCGCCACGACGAGTACGGCGAACGCCAGCGCCCAGGCGATGTAGCGGACATCCGGAGGGATCAGCGGCGGCGCGTCCTCATCGGGATCGTCGTACCCGCTGGACTCCCACTGCGGCAGGTACCAGGTCAGGTCCTG
Organism: uncultured Actinomycetota bacterium; assembly: GCA_963748245.1. Taxonomy (GTDB): domain Bacteria; phylum Actinomycetota; class Actinomycetes; order Propionibacteriales; family Kribbellaceae; genus Kribbella. Next base: position 738,400 of record CAVVIA010000005.1, read on the forward strand.
GTGGGTGCCGATCAGGTTGAGTGCGAGCGCGGCGTTGCCGTCGTCAGCGATCTGGTCGTTGGTGAACGAGCGCTGCGAGCCCACGACGTCGACGATCCGGCCGCCGGTCTCCAACCGGACCACCGTGTTCGTGATGCCGTTTCCGTAGCAGGCCTGGGCTGTGGGGGGCGCTGAGTAGGTGGACCCGCTGACAGTCACGGTGCCGGCCTTCACCGCGGCCGGGAGGTCGCAGTCGGGCTCACGGCTCCTGGTGGCCAGGACGTCCCCAGTGTCTTCTACACCGGGCGCGAGCGCCTCCAGCGCTCGGGACCCAGGCCGGATCAGGACGATGTGGCTCCAGCCCGCGTCGGCGATCCGCTGCCAGTCGGAGCGGTCCAGTTGGCCCATCGGTCCGATCAGGAGAGTCTTGCCGCCTCCTGGTTCGACCGCGTCGTCCAGCAGTTCGGTGCCGCGCACGGTGACGCCGTGGTTCTCCAGCATTGCCGCCAGAGCACGTGCGCCGCTCTCCTCGGTGGAGTCCGGGCTGAACGGCCCTGAGGTCCGTGCCGTCGTCGCGATCATGATGACGAACGCAGCCAGCACGATGACGCCGGTGACGAGGATCGGAGTCCGCAGCACGCGCCAACTCTCGCCGGCACTCCGCCCAACGGCAGTGCTCATCCGCGTCCTCGCTTCGCTCCGGGCGCGGACGAGGCTCGAGATGCGCTGTGCCTGATGGTGACTCGCTCCGCTCCTTCACGCGCAACCAGCACCCGGGCAGTGCGCGCCGCTCCGTCAGCTCTGACCACCGCGGCGTACCGCTCGGGCGTTCCGGGACGGTTGCCGTAGACAACCTCGGTGAACGCCAGTGCAGCCGGCTGCAGCGGCTCGCGAAGCTCCGGCACGGCCCGCCCCGCGTCAGCGACCACCTCGTACGCCGTCCGGCCGGCCCGCTCGTCCAGGATCGTCCGCTCGGTCAGCTCGGAGACACAGGCACGGAACCGGCTGCGAATGGCGTGCGCGTAGTCCCCGGCCGCGGCCTCCTGTTCCGCCTGGGCGCGGTACTCGGCCGCACTGCGCGGCCTGGCGGTGTCGAAGACCACCTGCTTCTCCCGGTGGCTCGTGCGGAGCACACCGGCCCGCCAGAACACCACGACCACGATGAGCACGATCAGCCCGATCAGCATGAGCAGACCGGCGCGGCCGTTCGGCGAGCTCCCGGTCAGGCCGTCCAGCAGGTCGGCGACCCACTCCAGAACCTTGCCGATCGCCCGCTCGATGAGCGAGTCGCCGGACTGCCGGTACGCCGTCTTGGACAGCTCCTTGGCCGCCTCGGCCGCGGCTTCGTCCCGGCCGATGTCGACCGGGGGCTCGAGGATGATCACGGCGTCCCTCCTGATCGCAGTACCGGCCGCATCCACAGGTCGAGGCCTTCACGCCGTACCCGGAGATCCAGGTAGATCAGGGCCTGTACGGCGGAGATGAAGGCCAGACTGGCGATCAGCGTCAGCGCGGTCGCCACCGCGACGGACGCACCGAGGATGAACGCAACCAACGTCGCACTGGAGCTCTCGCTGCTGTCGGCCCACGAGCCGACCGTGATCACCAGTGTGGTGATCCCGTACTGCAGGGCGTAGCTGACGATGTTCACCACCAGCCCCGCGAACAGCAGGATGCCGAACACCCGCCAGAACTTGCCCTTCACCAGCTGCCAGGACCGCTTCAGCGCGCCCCAGACCCCGACCCTGGCGGGGATGTGGAGGCCGACGTCCGGCGCGTGCCTGCCCTCCATCAGTACGACGGTCCCGGCCAGCATCAGGCGGATGCCGAAGATCAACACCAGCACCGCACCGACCAGCATCATCACGATGGCCACCGCACCGGCCACGTCGGACGAGACGGTCGACTCGGCCCCGGAGCCGATCCCGACCACGGCCAGCCCCCAGCCGCCGATGAGGAGGATGAACGACAGCGACTGCACCAGTCCGACCGCGGCCAGCGCGGGCAGAGCCGGCCGGACCAGCCGCAGCAGCTCCCGAGGCCCGACCCCATGCGCCAGCTGACTCCGTACGGCGGCCAGCGCGATGATCCCGGCCAGCATGCTCGACACCACGGTGAACAGCACCAGCTGGACACCGTACGTGAGCAGCATGGCCGCACCGGCCTGCTGGAACGGGTCATCGGCCCCGAAGAACCCACTGAGCCCTCCAGGTACGGCGACCTCGGTCAGCACGGCCTGGACGGCGAGCAGGGCGATGGCGGCGAGGACCGGGAGGCCGAGCATGATCGTCTTGTTCTCGGAGATGGTCCGGGCCGCGTTGTCGAGCAGGTCGGCGGGCAGCCAGGGGCGCAGCGGCTCGGCCGCCGGGTCCTCGTGCAGACCGATGTCGTCCACTGGCACCTCCCCTCGTTGAACCGCCGGCCGGTCTGGCCGTGTAGTCCTTAAGTTGTCTCAGGCCCGGGCTGTGCACCATGATCACAGCCCAACTCGGGGTCACTCGGCGATCCGGCGTGTGCACTACCCGGGGGATGGGACACTATCCGTAGTGCGTACGGTCAGCATCCGCTGGGCGCACAACGATCGGACGGCAAGGAGCAGGGCGTGGCAGATGGCAACCGGACGATGAGGGGACGCGTCCTCATCGTCGACGACGACACAGCGTTGTCGGAAATGCTCAGCATCGTGCTGCGCAACGAGGGCTATGACACCTATCTGTGCGCAACCGGTGACAAAGCGGTACCGGCGTTCCGGGAGTTCAAGCCGGACCTGCTGCTGCTCGACCTGATGCTTCCCGGGATGGACGGGATCGACGTCTGCCGGGCGATCCGGGCCGAGTCCGGCGTACCGATCGTGATGCTGACGGCCAAGAGCGACACCGTCGACGTGGTGCTGGGCCTCGAGTCCGGCGCGGACGACTACGTGGTGAAGCCGTTCAAGCCGAAGGAGCTGGTGGCCCGGATCCGGGCCCGGCTGCGCCGGATGGACGAGCCCGGGCCGGAGTCGCTGACCATCGGCGACCTGACCATCGACGTGGCCGGGCACTCGGTGAAGCGGGCCGGTGAGACGATCCAGCTGACCCCGCTGGAGTTCGATCTGCTGGTCTGCCTGGCCTCCAAGCCCTGGCAGGTGTTCACCCGCGAGGTGCTGCTGGAGCAGGTCTGGGGCTACCGGCACGCGGCCGACACCCGGCTGGTCAACGTGCACGTCCAGCGACTGCGCTCCAAGATCGAGAAGGACCCCGAGCACCCCGAGATCGTGGTCACGGTCCGCGGTGTCGGCTACAAGGCGGGTGCGGACTGATCGAGTACGGACGCGACCAAGAGTCGCAGGCGGCCGCCGACGCCACGGCCGCCGCGGTAGGGCCGGAGCAGCAACCGGCCCCGGCCGAGCAGGAGACGGCGGAGACCCGCGGGACGGAACTTGAGCTGACCGCCGCCGTGGCGGATTGGCCTGCCTACCCGCAGCCGCTGTGGCGGACCCACCCGAAGCACTGGCCGGACATCTGGCGCCGGTCCATCCAGGCCCGGATCGTCACCGGCACCCTGCTGATGTCGACCGTCGTGCTGCTCCTGGTCGGCTGGGTGATGATGAGCCAGGTCACCGACGGCGTCCTCGAGTCCCGCCGGAGCAGTGCCCAGTCGGAGGCGGTCGCCCAGCTGTCCTCGCTGTCCAACACCATCGACGCCGCCGACCCGAACACGATCAACCAGCGGCTGTCCGAGCTCGTCCTGGGCTCCAACCGCCCCGGCCTGTACGACGTCCTGCTGGTGCCGGCCGACACCTCCACCACCAACGCGATCCGCTACACCGGTCTGGTCGACAGCGACTCGATCCCGACCGTGCTGGCGTCCTCGGTGATGAGCGACGACACCAAGCTCTGGGACACCTACACGGTGATCCACTACCGCGACGGGCCCAGCGTCCCCGGCCTGGTGATCGGGTCCCAGCTGCGGGTCCCGACCGCACCGGCCGAGCGGTACGCGGTCTACTTCCTCTTCCCGCTCACCCCACAGCAGGAGACGCTCGACGTCGTCCAGCGCGCACTGGTCACCGCCGGACTGCTCCTCGTCGTCCTGCTCGGAGCGGTGGCCTGGCTGGTCACCCGTCAGGTGGTCACCCCGGTCCGGATGGCGCGGCGGATCGCGGAGCGGCTGGCGGCAGGCAAGCTCGAGGAGCGGATGCAGGTCCGCGGTACCGACGACCTGGCCCGGCTGGCGGTCTCCTTCAACAAGATGGCCGGCAACCTGCAACGGCAGATCCGCAGGCTGGAGGAGCTGTCCCGGCTGCAGCGCCGGTTCGTCTCCGACGTCTCGCACGAGCTGCGCACGCCGCTGACCACGGTCCGGATGGCCGCCGACCTGCTGCACGAGAGCAGGGACCAGTTCGACCCGATCAGCCGGCGCTCGGTCGAGCTGCTCCAGAACGAGCTCAACCGGTTCGAGGAGCTGCTCGCCGACCTGCTCGAGATCAGCCGGTTCGACGCGGGAGCGGCCGCCCTCGACCTGGAGGACGTGGACCTGCGCGACATCGTCAACCGCGTGCTGGAGAACCACGAGACCCTGCTGCAGGCGAAGGGCTGTGAGGTCCAGCTGGACATGGCCGAGCCGTGCCGGGCCCAGGTGGACGCGCGCCGGATCGAGCGGATCCTGCGCAACCTGATCGGCAACGCGATCGAGCACAGCGAGGGCCTCCCGATCCGGATCAGTACGGCGTACGACGACGACGCGGCCGCCGTCGCGGTCCGCGACCACGGTGTCGGCTTCCGGCCCGAGGAGGCCGAGATGGTGTTCAGCCGGTTCTGGCGGGCCGACCCGGCCCGGGCCAGGACCACCGGCGGCACCGGGCTCGGCCTGTCCATCGCGCTGGAGGACGCCCGGCTGCACGGCGGCCGGCTGGACGCGTGGGGATCGCCCGGCGACGGCGCCTACTTCCGGCTCACGCTGCCGCGGCGGCCGGACGTCACGCTGTCCGGATCGCCGCTGCCGGCCCGTCCCGCCGACGCCAGCCGCGTGATCACGGCGAAGTCCCTGGTCGACGTCGGGGCGCCGTACCAGAAGCTGACCGGTGGTGACGAGCTGTGAGGCGGAAGCTGTTCGCGGCGGTGCTGGTGGTGCTGCTGTTGCTCACCGGCTGTGCGACGGTGCCGACCAAGGGCACGATCCGCAGCGGCAGCAGGGAAGGTCTGGCACCGGACTTCGGCGGTGTCGGCGTGGAGGCGAAGCCGCCGCGGGACAACACCCAGCCACTGCCGCTCGTGAACGGGTTCCTGGAGGCGATGTCGGACTCGCGAGCCTTCGACGTGGCCCGGCAGTACCTGACGCCGGAGGCGGCGGCCGCCTGGAAGCCGGAATCGCAGACGGTGGTGTACCAGCAGAAGCCGGACTCCGTCGCCGTCATCTCCGCGAACCAGGTCCAGTTGAAGGCCCGCCATATCGCCACCATCGACGAACGGGGATCGTGGACCCCGGCGAAGGTCGACACCGACGTCTCCTTCGTCTTCAAGCTGGTCAAGGTCGACGGCCAGTACCGGGTGGCGTCGGCGCCGCCGGGGGTGTACCTGGGCTCCAACCAGCTGGACCCGAAGCTTGCCCCGCGCAACCTCTACTTCTTCACCCTGGGCCGGGACATGCTGGTCCCCGACCCGGTCTACCTGCCGGTGAACCTGTCCGCCGGTCAGACCGCCACCCAACTGGTCCAGGAACTGCTCAGGGGCCCGACCAGCCGGCTCGGCAACGGCGTGGTCTCGCTGGCGCCGCCCGGCACCGAGGTCCAAGTGTCCGTACCGGTCGAGTTCGGCGTGGCGACGGTGGCGCTGAACGATGCGGTCGGCCCGCTGCAGGACTCCGAACGACGGCTGCTCGCGGCTCAGATCGTCTGGACCCTCAACCAGATCAACCTGCGGGTCAAGATCACCGTCGGCGGTGCGCCGCTGCTGCCCGACGATCCCGAGGTCCTGCCGATCTCCAACTTCGCCCAGTGGGACCCATCCGTCCCCAACGGCGAGATGACCGAGCTGTACGGCCTCCGGTCCGGCAAGGTACAGCGGATCGAAGGGCTGGACGGTTCGTCCGACATCGCGGCCCGGCCGCTGCGGGCCAGCATGCTGTCCGACTACACCGCCGAGTCGTTCGCGGTGAACCTGCGCGCGGACACCGGCGCGATCGTCACCAAGGAGGACGACGGCGACCGGGTGGTGGTGACCTCCTGGCTGGATTCCACCGACAAGTCCGACCCGGTCGGGAAGGTCCAGACCCAGGGCAGGGTGCTCCGGCCGAGCTACGACAAACACGACAACCTCTGGATCCTGGACCGGGCCGACGATGCCAAGCCGCGGCTGCGGGTCGTCGACCGCAACGGCAAACCCGCCGAGGTGGGGACCAGCTTCCGTGGAGATTTCCCGCAGGTGCTGCGGATGGCTCCGGACGGGGTTCGCGCCCTGATGGTGATGAAGTCCAAGACCACCGGCAAGAACTACGTCCAGACCGGGACGATCCAGACCAGCAGCGGCGGCCGGCTGGTGCTCGGGCAGCTCCGCGACCTCCAGGTGGCGCTCGACCGCATCACCGACGCGGCCTGGAACAAGCAGGGCCTGATGGTCGCGGGAACGTCGAACGAGGTCAGCAACGCGCCGTGGCTGGTGAACACCGACGGCTCCCGGCTGCAACTGCTGCCCGGCGCCCCGGCGGAGTCGAACTTCGCGACCCAGTACCTGGCGTCGAACCTGAACAAGGACACCCTTCCGGTGATCCGGGACGTCCAGGGCCACCTGCACTGGCAGACCCGCGACCTGACCTGGTCCAACATGGGCGAGGACCCCGCCGCCCCGCCGATCGACCCGTCCTACCCGGGCTGAGCCGTCCTGCTCGGGCCGAGGTGTCTACCGGGCCGAGTTGTCCACAGGTACGGCGCAGCCTGGTTGCGGGCGGTGCCTGAGTCGCGGATCGTTGAGCGGTGCCGCTCCGGGACGCGTTCGTGGATCTCGTCCTGGGTGGGCGGTGCGCCGGGTGCGAGCGGCCGGGCATCACTCTCTGTGATGGTTGCCGCGAGCTACTGATCTCGGTGACTCCGTTCCGTGCCTGGCCGGATCCGCCGCCGGCCGGACTGCCTCCGCCCACCGCGAGTGCGCCGTACGCCGACGAGCTCCGGAAGCTGATCGTCGCGCACAAGGAGGAAGCCCGGTATGCGCTGGCACGCCCGCTCGGTGGGGTGCTGGCGGCCGCCGTACGCGCCGCTCTCGGCGAGCGCCGGGCCGTCTGGCTGTGTCCCGTTCCGTCCGCGCGATCCACGGTCCGGCAGCGTGGGCACGACCCGCTGGGCCGGATCACCCGAGCCGCTGCGCGGGCCCTGCGGCGGCAGGGAATCGACGCGCGGCCGGCTGCCGCGTTGAGCGTCGTACGGCGTCCCGACGACCAGGCCGGGCTGTCCGCTGAGCGCCGTACCGTCAACCTGGCCGGGGCTTTCGCGGCTCGTTCGCGCTGGGCTGAAAGGCTGACAGATCAGCCGGTCCTGGTGGTCGACGACGTCATCACTACCGGTTCCACGCTCGCGGAAGCATGCCGGGCCTTGGAATCCCGGGGAATACCGGTGCTCGGGTGCGCGGTGCTGGCCGCGACCCGCCGGCACAAGCCGTCTGGTTCATGAGAACTTCCCTACCGGTTTTCGCCGAAGCCGACTAGCGTTGGCCCATGACACCCGCTAGGGCTTGTCGGGCAGGGATGTGGTGCAGGGCCGGATCAGCCGGAATCCTCACCGCGGAGTCCGACGGGCTTGAAGGCGGGTGTTCTCGTTTCGGGCGCCCCAACCGCTACCGACACAGTGCAAACGGGGGTCCGGAGACGTAACAAGAAGTCGCCGATCGATGGAGGTTTCCGTGGACGTCGTTGTCAAGGGTCATCACTGCGAGGTCAGTGACCGCTTCCGGCAGTACGTCGAGGAAAAACTCGAGAGGATCGAGAAGGTCGATCACCGGGTACTGCGGTGCGAGGTAGAAGTCAGCCAGGAGAAGAACCCGCGACAGCACGATCGGGCGATGCGTGTCGAACTCACCATGTACACCAAGGGACCGGTGGTCCGCGCCGAAGCAACCGGCGAGACCAAGCAGGCGGCGTTCGACGTCTGCCTGGACCGGTTGCGGGCGCAGGTCCGCAAGGCGGCGGACCGCCGCCGGGTGCACCGCGGTGAGCGGACGCCGGAAGGCCTCCGGCACGTGAACGCGAAACAGCCGGCCAACGGCACCACACCAGTAGTGGAGGAAACAGTCGCCGAGGACGAGGTGGCGACGTACAAGTTCGGATCGCTCACGGTCACCGGCGACGGTCCCCTGGTGATGCGCGAGAAGACCCACACCGCCAAGCCGATGTCCCTGGACCAGGCGCTCTACGAGCTCGAACTGGTCGGACACGACTTCTATCTGTTCGTCGACGCCGACGAGAACCAGCCCAGTGTCGTCTACCGCCGTCGCGGTTACGACTACGGCGTGATCCGTCTGGCCGTCTGACACCTTCTTTGGTCGTGTGAGGCCGACCGCCCAATCTCGGGAGGAGCACAAGGAAGAGGGGCCGGGCTGTGAGCCCGGCCCCTTCTCCTTCCCCTGCGAAGGTTCGTCCCTCAGCGCTGCGAGCCTGCGCTGAGGAGGCGGTCAACCGTCGATCTGGGCCTGGAGTTCACTCGCGTACGTCGCTACCTCGGCGTAGACACCGGGGTTGCCGGCGTCGGCGCAGCCCACGCCCCAGGAGACGACACCGAAGAGGCGGCCGTTGAGGACGAGCGGTCCGCCGGAGTCACCCTGGCAGGAGTCCTTGCCGCCTTCCTCGTACCCGGCGCAGATCTCGCCGTCGGCGGTGTAGCCCTCGCTCGCGTACGCCTGCTCGCAGTACGCGTCACCCAGCACCGGGACGTCGACCTTCTGGAAGGTGTTCGCCGGGCCGGTGCCCTCGGTCTCGCCCCAGCCGTACACGACCGACGCCGCTCCGGCCGCGTCCGCCGCCTTGTCGGTCTCCAGCGCCAGCGTCGGTACGCCGTCGAACGGCGTGGCCAGCGTCATCACCGCGACGTCGTGCGCGGGCGACTGCCCGTACTGCGGGTCCACCCAGATGCTGCTGATCCTCGACTCCTTGCCGGTGGACGCGTCACTCAGCACGTCCCGGCCCTGGATCGCGGTGTAGGTGGACGCCGCCTCCTGCGAACAGTGCGCGGCGGTGACGATCTTGTTCGCCGCGACCAGCGTCGCCCCGCACCACTCACCGGTCGGGTCGGGGGAGCCGGTGTTGGACAGCTGGATCGCCCAGGGCGTGTCGGAGGTGTGGGCGATGGTGCCGCCGACGATCCGGGTCTTCGGTCCGTCGGGTGCCTGCGCGGCCGTTGCGGAGCCGGCTACGGCCACCGCACCGAGGGACGCCACGGTCAGCACTCCGGCCGCCAGGGCGGCGCGGACCAACTTCAATCTTCCTGTCATGCCTCACTCCAGGTTGATAGGGGCCACACGGGCGGCGTGGCCTCCTTGGAGGGTCTCCCGAACACCCTCTGTAGCGCACCTCCCACTTGCGGTAACTCCCGAGTTATGGCCTGGTTGGTCCCGGCCGGCGGCGCGGGTCACAGCCCCATGGCCTTGCCGTCGAGCACCTGGCTCTTCGCGGGAGCCTTCGGCGCGGGCACCTTGCCGTAGTCGCTGAAGCTGAACCGGTTCTTGCCCTCGGTCATCCGGACCAGCCGGGCCGTCGCGGTGTCGATCCACAGGGCGGCGCCGTCCTCGGTGAGCCCGACGCAGCGGACGCCGTCGACCATCCGCGCCGAGACCTTGCGAGGCAGCGCAGCCGTGGCCGTGTCGTCCTCGCTGAACACCGCCGCGAAGAACTTGCCGGGCGTGACCAGGTCCACCATGTCCTGGGTGCCCTTGTCGACCTTGGACAGCTTGATCCACTTGTTCTTCAGCTGTTTCACGATCGCCGCGGTCTCGGCCGGGCTGCTCTTGTCGGCCTTCGCCTGCGCGCGGATCGCGGACTCGGACAGTTGGAGATAGACGGTCCGGCCGATCGCGCGGACGGAGTACGACGCTCCCGCGACGGTGAAGGTGCCCGAGCCACCGCCCGTCGCCAGGGTGACGTCGAACGTCATCGGGCCGCTGGCGTCGGTGATGGTGCCGCGCATCCGCAGGCTGGTCGCCGCCAGTGACGCCTCCCGCGTCTTCTGCATGATGGTCCGGACCGGCAGGCTCTCCAGACCCGCGGCGGGCGGGGGCGTGACCGGCGTACCGGCAGGTGCCGTCGCCGAGTTGGTGACGGGCGGCTTGTTCTCGCCGGCGGTCTCGGCGCTGCCGGCGCAGCCGGTCGTGACCAAGGCGATCATGGCGGCCGACGCCGCAGTACGGATCCAGGGGAAGGACATTGTCTGACTCACTTTTCGGTACGTCGGCGCGGTGGCCGGTGCTGGTTCGAATCGGTCCCTCCGACTGTGCGGCGGCCGACTGCTGTCCCACTGCCGTTCCACTGCGCCCGACTGCTGTCCCACTGCTGTCCCACTGCTGTCCCTGCCCCACCGCCGAAAGCCTTTGCCGACGCCGGCTTCTGCCGGGCTGGGGAGGGGCCGGTCAGCGGATAGACTGCCGTCGGCCGAAGGGCAGCTCGGTGGGGGCGGATAGAGAGGTTGCTGACCAGTGCCAGGGGCGGTCGATGACTCGGTCCGGTTCGATCTGCTCGGACCGCTGCGAGCCCGTCGCGGGTCGCGCGAGCTGGATCTCGGCCCGGCCAAGCAGCGCGCGGTCCTGGCGAGTCTCCTGGTCTCCGCCAACCGGCCGGTCCCGCCGAGCCGGATCATCGACGCCGTCTGGGGCGACGAACCCCCGGAGAACGGCCCGAACGTCGTGCAGAAGTATGTCGCCGGTCTGCGCCGGGTGCTGGAGCCGGAGCGGGCGCCGAGATCGGCCGGCCGGCTGCTGACCCTGACCGAGGGCGGCTACCGGCTCGCCGTTGCTCCCGGCAGCACGGATGTCGACCGCTTCACCAGCCACGTCCGCACCGCCGGCCAGCGGCGTGCGGAGGGTCACCTGGCGGAGGCCGCCACGGAGCTCCAGACGGCCCTGTCGCTGTGGCGGGCCGAACCGCTGGCCGGCCTGACGAGCTCGTACTTCGAAGCCACCCGCGCCCGGCTCACCGATGACCGGGCTGCGGCCGTGGAGGAGTGGGCCGAGCTCGAGCTCGAACAGGGCCACCAGCAGAGCCTGCTGCCTGAGCTGTCTCGGCTGGTCGCGGAGCACCCCCTGCGCGAGCGACTACGCGGCGTACAAATGCTGGCCCTGTACCGCTCCGGCCGCGCAGTCGAAGCGCTGGCCGCCTTCCGCGAGATTCGCGCCCTGCTCGTCACCACCCACGGTGTAGACCCGAGCCGCCACCTCCAGGACCTCCACCAGCGGATCCTTCAGGACCACCCGGCCCTCGGCATCTCCACCCCACCCGCAGCCGTTCCCGCGGCGCCTTCGCCCATCTCCACTTCGCCTGCGGCCGGTCCCGCCCCTGTCCCACCCCCAGCCCCTGCTGGGCGGGCGCAAGGGGAGCGATTGCGGGTGCGGGACTGGATGCTGAAATTCGCGGTCGCGGCGGTTCCAGTCCTCTCGGTCGGGATCCTGGCCGGTCCGGCGATGGGCGTCGTCGCACTCCGGCGGCGCAGCGTCCACCTCGGGCTGGCGGCCGCGGCGTATCTGGCCGCGACGACCATCGGCGCCCTGATGATCGACACGACCAGCGAGGACATCACCAGCACCAAGGACGGTCTCGGGGTGACGCTGGTGATCGCGACCGCGCTGATCTGCGCGGTGCATCTGGCGGTGATCGTGCCGAGGCGCACCGGGCAGCCTTCCGGTGACGAGACGCGCCGGCAGTACGGACGCCAACTCGCGGCCGAGCATCCGCAGATCGCCCGGCAGCTCGGCATCGGGCGCCCCGATCTGCCGAACCAGTTCGAGGACGGTGGGCTGATCGACGTCAACGAGGCTCCCGAGGCGGTGCTGCGGACGCTGCCGGGCGTCTCCGCCGAGCACGCCACGCTGATCGTCGCGGATCGGTCCCACCGCGGCCCGTTCCGCTCCCTGGAGGATCTGTCCGCGCGCGGTCTGTTCCCCTGGCCGATCCCGCCGCGGGTGGCCGAGGTCCTGCTGATCATCCGGGTCGAGGACACCGTCGACCGGGACCGCCCGTGAGCGATCGGGATTCTGTCGGAGGGGCCCGGCAGAATGCGTGAGGTGACCACACAGGTGTTGTCGACGGCTCAGGCGCGGCGGGTCGCGCTGGCGGCGCAGGGGTTCATGGACCCGCGACCGAAGGGAGTGCCCGACGCCCGGGCACTGTCACGCGTGCTCGGCCGCATCGGCCTGATCCAGATCGACTCGGTGAACGTGCTGAGCCGGGCCCAGTACCTGCCGCTCTACTCCCGTCTGGGGCCGTATCCGCGCGACCTGCTCGACCGCGCCGCCGGGAAGGCGCCGCGCCGCCTGGTCGAGTACTGGGCGCACGAGGCCTCCCTGATCCCGGTCGAGACGCATTCGCTGATGCGCTGGCGGATGGCCGTCGCGGCCACGGAGGCGTGGGGCGGCCCACGATCGATCGCCAAGGAGCGGCCGGATCTGCTCAAGCAGGTGCTCGCCGACGTCCGCGACCACGGCCCGCTGACCGCCCGCCAGATCGACGACGACGTCGAGCGGTCGAAGGAGAACTGGGGCTGGAACTGGTCCGACGTGAAACGGGCCCTCGAGTTCCTCTTCTTCGCCGGTGAGATCACGGTGGCCCGCCGCAACCAGCAGTTCGAGCGGATGTACGACGTCCCCGAGCGGGTGCTGCCCAGCGCCGTACTGGCGACTCCGACGCCGACCGTGGCGGACGCACATCGGGGGCTGGTGTCGGTCGCGGCGAAGGCGCACGGGGTGGCGACCGTGCAGTGCTTGAGGGACTACTTCCGGACCTCGCCGGAGCCGACTGCGCAGGCGATCCACGAGCTGGTCGAGGAAGGGGAGTTGCTTCCGGTCGGGATCGAGGGGTGGAAGCGGCCGGCGTACCTGCATCGGGACGCGCGGCTGCCGCGGCGGGTGAACGCGCGGGCCCTGGTCAGCCCGTTCGACTCGCTGGTGTTCGAGCGGACCCGGACCGAGGTGCTGTTCGACTTCCGGTACCGGATCGAGATCTACGTCCCGGCGGAGAAGCGCATCTACGGGTACTACGTGCTGCCTTTCCTGCTCGGGGACCGGCTGGTCGCCCGGGTGGACCTGAAGTCCGACCGGGCCGCTGGGGTGCTGCTGGTCCAGTCCGCCCACGCCGAGCCGAAGGCGCCGGTGGAGACGGCTGACGAGCTCGCCGCCGAGCTGGTCCAGCTGGCCGGGTTCCTGGGGCTGGACCAGGTCCGGGTGGCCGGCGGCGGTGACCTCTCGCCTGCGCTGAGTGACTCCCTGCGCCATTTCTGACCGGGGCGGTGGGGCGGGTCAGGACGAGCTCTGAGCGGGAAACGGAACTTTTCCGGCGGCCGGATCGTGGGTCGGATAGGCCCCGCGGCACGCATAGGGGCGTGGCTTGGCACACCCGGCCCCGTACCATGGGTGACGCGCGCCCGCCCAGGGGTGGATCGTGCCCTGTCGGCGTTGGCCGCACCCAAGGCTTCAGTAGCAAGGAGAGAACTCCCCACCATGAAGGTGATCGACAAGGTCCTGCGGATCGGCGAGGGCAAGATCCTGCGCCAACTCCAGGGCATCGCGAAGATGGTCAACTCGATCGAGGACGACTTCGTCGGCATGACCGACGAGGAGTTGCGTGGTCAGACCGCGGAGTTCAAGCAGCGGCACGAGAACGGGGAGTCGCTCGACGCGCTGCTGCCGGAGGCGTTCGCGGTCGTCCGGGAGGCGGCCAAGCGGACCCTGCACCAGCGGCCCTACGACGTCCAGGTCATGGGCGGCGCCGCGCTGCACCTGGGCAACATCGCCGAGATGAAGACCGGTGAGGGCAAGACCCTGGTCGCCACCATGCCGGTGTACCTGAACGCACTGTCCGGCAAGGGTGTGCACGTCGTCACGGTGAACGACTACCTGGCGAAGTACCAGGCGGAGTGGATGGGCCGGGTGTATCACTTCCTCGGCCTGGACTACGGCGTGATCCTGCCGGAGATGTCGCCGGCCGAGCGCCGGATCGCCTACGCCAAGGACATCACGTACGGCACCAACAACGAGTTCGGCTTCGACTACCTGCGCGACAACATGGCGCAGAGCATCGACGACTGCGTCCAGCGCGATTACAACTACGCGGTCGTGGACGAGGTGGACTCGATCCTGGTCGACGAGGCCCGGACCCCGCTGATCATCTCCGGCCCGGCCGAGGACTCGCAGCGCTGGTACGTCGAGATGGCGAAGATCGCGAACACGCTGAAGCCGCGGATCGCCGACGACAAGGTGCCGGAGGAGCAGCGTCCGGTCGCCGACTACGAGGTGGACGAGAAGAAGCGCACCGTCGCCATCCTCGAGCGCGGGATCGAGAAGGTCGAGGACCGGCTCGGCATCGACAACCTGTACGAGTCGGCCAACACCCCGCTGATCAGCTACCTGAACAACGCGCTGAAGGCCAAGGACCTGTTCCGCAAGGACAAGGACTACGTGGTCGTCGACAACGAGGTGCTGATCGTCGACGAGCACACCGGCCGGACGCTGCACGGCCGCCGCTACAACGAGGGACTCCACCAGGCGATCGAGGCCAAGGAAGACGTCGAGATCAAGGAGGAGTACCAGACCCTCGCGACGATCACGCTGCAGAACTACTTCCGCCTCTACGAGAAGCTGGCCGGCATGACCGGTACGGCGATGACCGAGGCGGCCGAGTTCCAGAAGATCTACGGTCTGGGCGTCGTCCCGATCCCGACCAACAAGCCGATGATCCGCTCCGACGAGCGGGACCTGATCTTCCGTACCGAGGACGCCAAGTTCGACGCGGTGGTCAACGACATCGTCGAGGTGCACGCCACCGGCCAGCCGATCCTGGTCGGCACCACCAGCGTGGAGAAGTCCGAGCGGCTGGCCGCCCAGCTGCGCAAGGAGAACATCGCGCACGAGGTGCTGAACGCGAAGCAGCACGCGCGGGAGGCCGCGATCGTGGCCGAGGCCGGCCGCAAGGGCGCGGTCACGGTGGCCACCAACATGGCCGGCCGTGGTACCGACATCATCCTCGGCGGCAACCCCGAGTTCCTGGCCGACAAGGACCTGCGGGCCCGGGGGATCGACCCGGCCGAGTCGCCGGAGGAGTACGAGTCGCAGTACCCGTCGGTGCTGGAGCGGTTCGAGAAGCAGGTGAAGGACGAGCAGGAAGAGGTCACCGAGGCCGGCGGCCTGTACGTGCTCGGCACCGAGCGGCACGAGTCCCGCCGGATCGACAACCAGCTGCGCGGCCGGTCCGGCCGTCAGGGCGACCCGGGCATGTCCCGGTTCTACCTGTCGCTGGAGGACGACCTGATGCGCCTGTTCAAGCGCGAGATGGTCGACTGGGCGATGTCGCGCAACAACGACGACAGCCAGCCGCTGGAGAACAAGGTCGTCACCAAGGCGATCGCGTCGGCGCAGTCCCAGGTCGAGGCGCAGAACTTCGAGACCCGGAAGAACATCCTCAAGTACGACGACGTGATGAACCGGCAGCGGCACGTCGTGTACGACGAGCGCCGCCGCGTTCTCGAGGGCGCCGACCTGCGCGAGCAGGTCGAGGACATGCTCGAGGAGACGGTCACCGGCTACGTCCAGGGTGCGACCGCGGACGGGTTCGCCGAGGACTGGGACCTGGACACGCTGTTCACCGCGACCAAGACGCTGTACTCGACCGAGCTGACCGAGGAGCAGCTGATCGAGGAGGCCGGCGGCGACAAGTCCGGGCTGACCCAGGACTTCCTGGTCGAGGCCTTCCTCGCCGATGCCAAGGAGGCGTACGCCCGGCGCGAGGAGCAGCTCGGCACCGAGGCGATGCGCGAGCTGGAGCGCCGGGTGGTGCTCAGCGTGCTGGACCGCAAGTGGCGTGAGCACCTGTACGAGATGGACTACCTGCGCGAGGGCATCGGCCTGCGGGCGATGGCGCAGCGCGACCCGCTGGTCGAGTACCAGCGCGAGGGCTACGACATGTTCGCCGCGATGATGGAGTCGATCAAGGAGGAGTCGGTCGCGTTCATCTTCAACGTCGAGGTCGACGTGGAAGCGATGCGGGCCGAGATGGAGCTCGCCGCCGAGGCCGAGGAGGCCGAGTCCGAGGGCATCGTGGGCCGGCGGGTCGAGGACATCCTCACGCCGGGTGAGCCGGTGGCGGAGTTCCCGGGCCGGGTGCAGGACGAGGCCCGGCCGCAGGACACGCCGCGCCCGCGGGACACCCCGCGACTGCGCGCCAAGGGCCTGACCGGCGACAGCCGCCCGCAGCGGCTGTCGTACTCGGCGCCGACCATCGACGGCGACGAGGAGGTCTCGGTCCGCCAGGACGGGACCGACGAGGGCGGCCTGCAGTACGCCGGTACGCCGCGCAACGTGGCCTGCCCGTGCGGCTCCGGCAAGAAGTACAAGCGCTGCCACGGCGACCCGCAGTCCGACGTCTACAAGTTCTGAGCAACATCACACCCGGCCGGTCTTGAGGTCGGGTCTGGTGATCCCCTGCCTACTGCGCCGGCACGGGATCACCAGACCCGACCTGCGGGACCGGCCGGGTTTGTGATGCCCTGGTGTCATGTGGCTGACGGAGAAGTTCGGGCTGTCCGTTCCGGTGGTGGGTGCACCGATGGCGAACGTCAGCGGAGGCAGGCTGACCGCGGCGATCTCGGCGGCCGGCGGGCTGGGGATGCTCGGCGCCGGCTCCGGCGTCAGCGCTGACTGGATCCGCACCGAGGGCGCGGTCGCCGCGGCGAGCGGCAAGCCGTACGGCGTCGGCCTGATGGCCTGGTCGGTCAAGGAACGCCCCGAGCACCTGGACGCCGTCCTCGAGTTGAAGCCGGCCCTCGTCTCGCTCAGCTTCGGCGACTATGCGCCGTACGTCGGGATGCTGCAGAAGGAAGGCATCGTCGTCGCCATGCAGGCCGGGACGGTCGCCGATGCGCGGGAGGCGATCGATGTCGGGGTGGACGCGATCGTCGCACGCGGCGCCGAAGCCGGTGGACACGGCCGCAACGCGGTCGCCACCCTCCCGCTGCTGCAGGCGATCCTCGACCTCACCGAGCTCCCGGTCCTCGCGGCCGGCGGTATCTCCGGTCCGCGCGGGCTTGCCGCCGTACTGGCTGCGGGTGCGGTCGGAGGCTGGATCGGTACGGCGTTCCTCACCTGCACCGAGGCGTTGACGCCCGAGCCGGTCCGGCAGCGGGTGATCGAGGCCGACGAGACCGACACCGTGTACGGGACGGTCTTCGACGCGGCGTCGCGGGCCGGCTGGCCGGACGAGTTCGGCGGTCGCGCCCTGCGAAACTCGTTCTTCGACACCTGGGAAGGCCACGAGGAGGAGCTGAAGACGAAGGATTCCGCGCACGCCGACTACGTCGAAGGCGTCCGCGGCGCCGACCCGGCCCGAGCCTCGATCTACGCAGGCCAGGGCGTCGGCGCCCTGACCACCCAGCCGGCCGCCGCCGAGGTCATCGACGCGTTCGCCACCTACCGCACTTACCTGCGGGCGGCCCAGTAGACGGGCTTGCTCTTCAGCGCTGCGCATGGGACGCTACCACCAAAAGACCTTAACGGTGGAATCATCATGCGAACCACGCTGGCAATGGTCGCGGCCGAGGCCGGAGTCTCGAAGGCCACGGTCTCGAAGGTCGTGAACGGACGCCCCGACGTCGGCGCAGACACGCGTGCCCGGGTCGAGCGCGCGCTGGCCGACCACGGCTACGTCCCGGTACGACGGAAGCCGCCACCCCAGCGGCTCCGGACGATCAGCCTGGTCTGCGACGACCTGCTCTCGCCGTACACGTCGGAGCTCATGCGGGGAGTCGTCTCCGCAGCGACCGAGGCCGAGGTGGACGTGGTGGTCGCGGCCTTGGAGTCCTGGCGCCGAAGAGGTTCCGGAGGTGCGGGGATCCTCGTTGCTGCGTGTGAGGTCACCGAGAAGCAGGCGATGGCGCTGGACCGAGCGGGACAGCCGGTGGTGGCGATCGACGCCCTGAGCCTCCCCTCGGCCGACGTGGTCACCGTCGGCTCGACCAACGCGACCGGAGCGATCGAAGCGACCGAGCACCTCATTGGGCTGGGGCACGAGCGGATCGCATTCGCCGGTGGGCCGGAGGCATCGTCCTGTGGACAGGCCCGGCTGCACGGCTACTTCGCGGCGATGAGCCAGGCGGGCCTGACGATCGACCCCGAACTCGTGTCGCACGGCCCCTTCGTCACCGCCACCGGTGTCAGCGAGGGCCGGCGGCTGCTCGCGTTGGAGCAGCCGCCCACGGCTGTCTTCGCCGCGAATGACGCGATCGCGGTCGGTGTGATCGAGGCCGCTCGGCTCCACGGACTCGCCGTACCCGCAGATCTCAGTGTCGTCGGTTTCGACGACACCTTCCTGGCCGAGTCGTCGACTCCGCCGCTGACCACCGTGCGTCAGTCCCTGCAGGATCTGGGCGCCTATGCCCTCAAGACCCTGTTGAGCCTGGGTGATGGCGCCGCACCAGGCCTGCGCCATGTCGAGCTGGCGACGCGGCTGGTCGTCAGGAGCTCGACCGGAGCGCCGGCGCCAAGTAATTGCCATGAGCAATGACTAGATCGTCGCACAGGCTCCAGATCCGCTCGACCGGAAGCGCCGCCGCGGTGGCCGGGTCGACCATCACCGCCTGCCTGATCGCCAGTGGATCCTCGTCCACCGCGGCCTTCAGCACGAGTTCGGCCACGTTGAGATACGAGCGATTCAGCGCCGCACACTGCGCCGGCAACGCGCCTACCGACGTCGGCCGAACGCCCGATCCGTCAACCAGACAAGGGACTTCGACCACCGCACCCGCCTGCAGGTTGGTGATCAGGCCGGTGTTCGGAACGTTGCCGTAGATCGTCCGCGGTGTCCCGGTGACGATGCTGTGGATGACCTGAGGCGCGTACTCCAACGTCGGTTCGACCGGGACCGGTTCGCCGGCCTTCAAGGCGTTCCGGGTCTGTTCGTACGACGCCACGTTCTCCTCGACGATCCGCAGATACTCGCCGACCGGCAGTCGCAACCGCTCGACCTCGGACGCGTGCGACAGGTACCACGGCACGTACTCCGACGAGTGCTCACTCGTCTCGGTCGGATAGAACCCGAGCCGCCGGTACATGTCCACCCGCACCCGGCGCAGGAGTTCGGCATCCCGGTCGATCGCCGCATCGAGCCGGTCGTACAGGTTCTCCGGTCCACGCTCGAAACGCAGTACCCAGGACTGGTGATTCACTCCGGCGGCCAGGTAGGTGACGTCGTCGTACGGTACGCCGACCAACTCCGCGAGACCGTTCATCGTCCAGTAGACCGAGTGACACAGGCCGACCACGTTGCGAACGCCGAGCGCGGCGAGGTACGCCACGTTCATCACCATCGGGTTGGTGTAGTTGAGCAACCACGCGTCCGGGCATACCGCGGCGATGTCCTCGGCGATCCCGCGCAGAACGGGGAACGTCCGCAGGGCCCGGAACACGCCGCCCACGCCGAGCGTGTCCCCGATCGTCTGCCGGATCCCGTAACGAGCGGGGATCTCGAAGTCCAGCCGGGTTGCTTCGCTCATCCCGACCTGCACCATGTTGATCACGAAGTCGGCGCCGTCCAGCGCCGCCCGCCGATCGAGGTGCGCGGTGATCCGCGGCGTCACCCCACGTTCGGTCGCGATGTACGACGCCGCGGCCGCCGCCGTATCGAGTCGCTCCGGATCGATGTCATGCAGTGCGATGTGCACCGGACCCAGGTCGAGACTGAACAGGTCCGCCAGCAGCCCTTGCGTGAAGACGACACTGCCCGCCCCGACGAACACGATCTTGGTCATGGTCATCGGGACGCACTCTCCACCGCGAGGTCCCAGTCCGCCTGCGCCGCGGTCCCACCGGCGGCCCGGGTCGACAGCGAGCCGCACGCGGTCGCGATCGCCAGTGCCTGCTCCCGACCGCACCCCTTCAGTACGGCGGCCACGTAGCCGGCGTCGAAGCTGTCACCGGCGCCCACCGCGTCAACCGTTTCGACCCTCAGCGCAGCCGCGGTCGTCACCGCGGAACCGTTGTGGGCAAGGGCTCCTTCGGCACCGTTCTTCACCACGACCAGCGGACCCCGGCGCGCCAGGATCCCGGCGGCGTCGGCGATCGATGGGTGACCGGTGAGTGCCTGAGCCTCGGCCGCATTCGGCAGGAAGACGTCGGTGACCCGCAGGACCGGGTCGAGCACCATCCGGTCCCAGCGGTCGGCCGGATCGTCGTTCGGATCGAGGGAAGTGGTCGCCTTCGCGCTCTTCGCCTCCTTGAACAGCGCGGCGAGTCCAGCCGCCAACTGAGGCAGCAGATAGAAGGACGCCGCATGCACATGCCGCACCGACCGGAGCAGCGACCGCGGTACGTCGTCCGCGCTGATCGAGGGCATACAGCCAGGTGACGTGAGCATCGCGCGATCGTCGGCCGAGGTGAGGATCGTGGTCAGCGGCGTCGACGCGTCGCGGTCGACGGTGATCGCATCCACGTTCACTCCGCGGTCCGACAGCGCCGTACGCACGAATGCTCCGGCCGGGTCGTCGCCGACGCGGCCCGCGAACGCGACGCTCAGGCCGAGGCGGGCCGCGCCGCAGGCCATGATCGCGGCCGAGCCGCCGAGCACGAGCGAACCGTGCTGGACCAGCCTTTCCCGTTGCCCGAAGACAACCGGCTGGTCCACGGGTCCGATGACGACATCAGGATTGACGTCGCCGACCACTAGCAAGTCGAAATTCATGATCAGCCCTTGAGTCCGGTGGAGGCCAGTGAGCGGATGAACGCCTTCTGGGCGAGCAGGAATCCCAGCAGGACCGGCAGCACGGTGATGACGTTGCCGGCCATCACGGCGGCCCACTGGGTGTGGTGCTGGCCCTGGAAGGTGGTCAGGCCGAGCTGGAGCGTGTAGTTGGTGTCGTGGTTGATCGCGATGAGCGGCCAGGTCAGATCGTTCCAGGTGCTCAGAAAGGTCAGTACGGCGACCGTGCTCAGCGCGGGCCGGGCCAGCGGCAGCACGATCGAGACGAGGATGCGCAGCCGTCCGCAGCCGTCGATCCAGGCCGCCTCCTCGAGTTCGCGCGGCAGGCTGACGAAGAACTGGCGGAAGAGGAACACGGACAGCGGCGTGACCAGTGACGGGATGATCAGCGCGCCGAGCGTGTCGATCAGGCCGAGCTGCTTCATCACCAGGAAGGTCGGGATCATGGTCAGCTGGAACGGGATCACCATGGTCGCCAGCATCAGCCCGAGCACCACCTTCGACCCGGCGAACCGGATCCGCGCGAACGCGTACCCGCCGAGCGATCCCAGCACCAGGTTCGCCGTCACCGCGACCGTCGAGACGATCAGCGAGTTGAGGAACCAGCGCGGGAACAACGCGTTCCCGAGCACGTACCGGTACCCGTCGAGGTTGATCCCATCGGGAATCAGGGCCGGCGGGAACCGATTGATCTCCGCGTTGCTCATCACCGAGCTCATCAGCAGCCACACCAACGGCAGCGCGAACAGCGCAGCCAACGGCGCGAGGACGAAATGCCAGCCACTGACCTTCATCGCGCCACCTTCCGCCGGTAGAGCTGCAGTGCGACCCCGATGACCAGCAAGGCGACCGCCAGGGTGTACGCCGCCGCCGCGCTGTAGCCGGCCGTGAACGTCTTGAACGCCTTCTCCCAGATGAAGTAGACGATCACGGTGGTCGACTCGAGCGGTCCGCCCTTGGTGGTGACGAAGACCAGGTCGAACACCTGCAACGCGTTGATCGTCTGGAACAGCAGCAGGAAGATCGTCACCGGTGTCAACGCCGGCAGGACGACATGGCGCAGTACGGCGAACCGTCCGGCACCGTCGATCCGGGCGGCCTCGACCAGCTCGGCCGAAACCCCTTGCAGACCGGCGAGATAGACGATCACGCAGAAGCCGGTCCCGCTCCACAACGAGATCGCCACCAGCAGGTACAGCGCCTGCCCGGGATCGCTGAAGAACCCTTGGGCCGGCAGCCCGAGCTTGTGCAGCACCGAGTTGGCCGCGCCGAACTCCGGATCGAGGACGAACGAGAACAGCACACCCTGTGCCGCCGCCGAGACCACGAACGGGACGAACACCAACGTCCGGTAGAGGCCGATGAACCGGATCTTCCGATCCAGCGCCACCGCGATCGCCAGCCCGCCGACCACACTCAGCGGCACGTACAAGACGGTGTAGACGAGCGTGTGCTGAACCGCCGCACCGAACTCCGGGTCCTTGGCCAGCGCGTGGTAGTTGGCCAACCCGACCCACTGACTCGGCGACACCAGGTCGTTCACCTGGAACGACAGCAGCAGCGACCACAGCACGGGTACGACGCTGAGCCCCAGGATGATCAGCACCGACGGGCTGACGAACGCCCAGCCCGTCGCCCCCTCACCCCGGGCGCGGCGCTTGGCCGCGGCCCGGCTCCTGGGGTCGACGGTGAAGGTACCGACCACGCTCGCCATCAGCTCGGCACCGCCAGCGCCGCGTTCGACTTGTCGACACAGTCCTTCAGAGCGTCCGCCGGACTCTTCTTCCCCAGCAGTACGGCGACGATCGCCTCGCCGAGGTGTTGCGAGATCTGCGGGTACGCCGTGATCGTCGGACGGACCTTCGCGGTGTCGAGCGCGTCCACGAACACCTGCAGCCCGGTCGTGTCGGTCGCGTGCGTCTTCCACTGCGGCAGCGCGGCCGTGGTCTTGCTGATCGGCAGGCTGCCGCCCTCGATGTCCCACTGGATGTCCTGTTGCGGCTGGATCATCCAGTTGACGAACTCGGTGGCCGCCTTCACCTTGGCCTTGCCGTTGTCGAAGACCGTCCAGGTGTCCGGACCGGAGATCGTCACCGGCTTCCCGGAGTACGACGGCAGCGGCACCACGCCGTACTCGAGGCCCTTGTCGATGATCTCGGGGAGCTGCCAGGGGCCGGTGGCAACCATTCCCATCCGGCCGCCGAGGAACACCTGGTAGAGCTGCTCGCCGCCGGGCTTCGGGTCGACGTAGAGCGACTTGTCGGTGCGCAGCCGGTCGAGGGTGCCGAGCGCCTGCTCGCCGACCTTGTCGAAGGCAACGGTCTTGCCGTCGCCGCTGACCACGTCGCCGCCGAGGTCCCAGATCATCGGCCAGAGTCGCCAGACCGTGTCCTCGTCGCCGACCCCGGGCCAACCGGTGCCGAAGATGCCCTTGCCGGGGTTGGTCAGCCTGAGAGCGGCGGTGGTGAAGTCGTCCCAGGTCCAGCCGGCCTTGGGCTCCGGCAGGCCGGCGGCGCTGAACAGCTTCTTGTTGTAGACCACGCACAGCGAGTCCAGCAGCGCCGGTGCCGCGCGGACCTTGCCCTTCACCGTCACCGCGTCCTTCGCGGCCGGCCAGTAGTCGTCGAGCTTCATCGCATCGGTCAGGTCGGCCACCTTCGGGCTGCGGGTCAGGCTGGCGAGGTCCGACCCGAAGATGTACGCGACATCCGGGTAGGAACCCGCAGCCAGGCCGGCGGTGACCTTCTGCAGCATGCTGTCCGCGGTGACCCCGCCACCGCCGCCGACGACCTTGATATTCGGGTGATTCTTGTTGAACTCGGTGATCAGGGCATCGATCGCCGCCTTGCCGGTGTCGACCTGGCCGTGCCAGAGGTCGACGGTGACGACGCCTCCGGCTTCTTCGGTGTCGTCGGACTTGCCGCAGGCGCCGACGGTGCCGACCGCGGCCAGTGCGGCGGCGGCGCGTAGTACGTCCCGACGTGTCAGAGCAGGTTGAGACATGGGGGTCTCCAGCGTTCGCAGGTGATGGTGCGGATTCAGCAGGTCTTGCGGACGTACCCGGAGTCACCGGGGACGGAGACGTCCACATCGCGCTGCACGATGCTGAGCGTGTCGGCGAACCCCGAGCAGGCGGTGTCCATGCCGTCGTCGGTGTACTCGATCACGATCACGTTGTTGCCAAAGGCATCGACGTAGTCACCGCACTCGTCCCATTCGCCGCACTCCTCGGCGACGGCGAAGTCCAGGCCGACGGCGTCGCGGTCGCCGGCGAGTTCGACGGTGTTCTTCTGGCCGATGGCCAGGTTCTTCGAGTGCGCGTGGGTGGCCAGCAGGGTCAGGTAGGCCTTCGCCTGGGCGGCAGTGAGCAGGTTCTTCGAGCGGGTGTAGCTGTCGTAGTTGTCCGGCTCGATCGCCTGGTAGCCGCGCGACGCGCAGCCGTCGATCCAGCCGTTCACCTTCGCGGCGACGCGGTTCCGCTTGTCCGCGGTGCGGAGGTCGAGCAGCGGTTCGCCCCAGTCCTCGTCGATGACGAGGTCGCCCTTGGCGTCGCGGAGCAGTAGGTCGGCAGCCCACTGGCCTTGTTCGCCGGGCTGGACCTGGAAGGCGTTCACGTAGCAGATGTTGTAGAGCCCGGCGGCGGGCGCCGCCGTCCGGTCGCGGCTGACCACCTGGACGCCGGCGGATGGGGTGTACGGACCGCCGATCTGGTAGTCGAAGTTCGCGTGCGCCGGCGGCAGGGTGACGGCCGCCTCCGCGGTGTTCCGGTTCAGAACCGAAACAGCGGCGGTGACGGCGAGGGCGGCGGCCAGAGCGGCCAGGAGCAGACGACGGGTGAGTGGGCGAGGGTCGGACACGATTGCTCCATCGGTCCCGGGGACGCGACCCCGCCTCGGGCTCTCACTCCACGCCCTGGCGCCTGAAAACCGGACTCCGGATCCTGGTGCGCCGCGCGATGGGCGCCGGGGGATCCGCTACCGGCTGGGTGCGTCACTGCCGACCTAGTCAAGCCTTCGGCCCGGGCGGCGTCAAGCGATCGGCTGCAAACGAGTGCGCGCAAACGCCCGGAGATTGCGGTACTGCGCACTGCCTCAGATCTTGACGAGCGACGTTTTAACCGGTTTAGTGGCTGTCTAAACCGGTTTAAACCACCGCCAAACGAGGTCTGATGAGCAAACAGCGGCCGACGATCGCCGATGTGGCGACCCGGGCGGGGGTGTCCAAGGGCGCGGTGTCGTTCGCGCTGAACGGGCGGCCCGGCCTGGCGAGTGCGACCGTGGACAAGATCCTCGCCGCGGCCGACGAGCTCGGCTGGCGGCCGAGCAACCGGGCCCGGTCGCTGTCGGTCTCGAAGGCGTTCGCCCTCGGTCTGGTCATCACCCGGGACCCGGCCGTGCTGTCGTCGGACCCGTTCTTCCCGGCCTTCATCGCGGGGGTCGAGAGCGTCCTGTCTGCCCGCGGGCAAGCTCTGGTCCTGCAGGTCGTCACCGCCGGGGAGGACGAGGAGGCGGGGTACCGGCGACTGGCGCAGGACGGCCGCGTCGACGGCGTTCTCCTGTCCGACCTCCGGCACGACGATCCCCGGATCGACCTGCTGGTCGAGCTCGGCCTGCCCGCCGTCACCCTGAACCGGCCGGACGGCACGTCGCCGTTCCCGGCCGTCACCCTGGACGACCGGCCCGGGACGATCGCGGTCGTCGAGCACCTGCTGTCACTCGGGCATCGCCGGATCGCGCACGTCGCGGGTCCGCCCGCGTTCGTGCACGCGACGGCCCGGTCGACGGCCTTCCTCTCGACCCTGGCCGGCGCGGGGATCGAGCCGGTGGCGGTCGAGACCGGTGACTTCACCGCGGCGGGCGGGATCGACGCGACCAAGCGGCTGCTGGCGCTGCCGGAGCCGCCGACCGCGATCGTCTACGCGAACGACCGGATGGCGATCGCCGGCCTCGGCGCCGCCCAGGCGGCCGGACTGACCGTCCCGGACGACCTGAGCGTCGCCGGCTTCGACGACAGCGAACTGGCCGAGTACGTCCACCCCGGCCTGACCACCGTGCGCGCCGACCCGTTCCGCTTCGGCGAGGCGGCCGCCCAGACCCTCAACCAGCTCGTCGACGGTGCGGACGACGTACCCGATGTCGAGCTCCCACCCGCGCAGTTGGTCGTCCGCCGGTCCACCGGTGCGGCCCCTGTGTAGTGCTCCCCTGGAGGAAAGATGAAACTGCAAGCTGGACTGCTGGCCCTGGTGCTGGCCGGATCCCTCGCCGCGTGTGGCGACAGCGGCGACGGCGCTGGTGACGCCGACGCCGCCGCCAAGGCCACCGGCCCGATCACCGTCTGGTACTCGAACAATCCCGAGGAAGTGGCTTGGGGCAAGCAGATGGTCGCGGCGTGGAACACGGCGCATCCGGACCAGAAGGTCACTGCGCAGGAGATCCCGACTGGGAAGAGTTCGGAGGAGGTCATCGGTGCGGCGATCACGGCGGGGAATGCGCCGTGCCTGATCTTCAACACCTCGCCGGCGTCGGTGTCGCAGTTCCAGAAGCAGGGCGGTCTGGTTCCGCTGGACGGCTTCGACGGTGGTACGTCGTATATCGAGGATCGTTCGGGGGATGTCGCCAAGCAGTACAAGTCGAGTGACGGCAAGTATTACCAGCTGCCGTGGAAGTCGAATCCGGTGATGATCTTCTATAACAAGAAGGCGTTCGCGAAGGCGGGGATCGACCCGGCCAAGCCGCCGCTGGCGACGTATGAGGAGTTCCTGGCCACCTCGAAGAAGCTGGTCGCCGCGAAGGCGGCGAAGTTCGCGATCTATCCGGCGCCGAGCAACGAGTTCTATCAGTCGTGGTTCGATTTCTACCCGCTGTATGCGGCCGAGTCCGGTGGTAAGCAGTTGGTGGAGGACGGTAAGGCGACGTTCGCGTCCGAGGAGGGTAAGAAGGTCGCGAGCTTGTGGCGGACGATGTATGCCGACAAGTTGGCGTCGCAGGAGAAGTACACCGGTGACGCGTTCGTCGACGGTACGGCTGCGATGGCGGTGGTGGGTCCGTGGGCGATCGCGACGTACAAGGGCAAGGTCGACTGGGGTGTGGTCCCGGTGCCGACGTCGTCGGGCAAGCCGGCCGGTGAGATCCATACGTTCTCGGATGCGAAGAATGTCGCGATGTACTCGGCGTGCAAGAACCGCGGCACCGCGTGGGAGGTGCTGAAGTTCGCGACCAGCAAGGAGCAGGACGGCAAGTTCCTGGAGACGACCGGGCAGATGCCGCTGCGCAAGGACGTGGCGTCGACCTACGCGGACTACTTCGCCAAGAACCCGGACTACAAGACGTTCGCGGACCAGGCGGCCCGGACCGTCGAGGTGCCGAACGTGCCGAACTCGATCACCATCTGGCAGACCTTCCGGGACGCGTACTCCAAGTCGGTCATCTTCGGCCAAGAAGATCCCGGTGCGGCCCTCGACGGCGCCGCGCAGAAGGTCGATCAGCTCGCCGCACAGTCATGAGTCGATTGGCCTCGTCCGGCACGGCGGGACGGCGTGGCATCCTGGCGAAGGTGCTGGGTGACCAGCCGATCGGGTCCGCCTTCGTCACGCCGTACCTGGTGTTCCTGGCGCTCGTGTTCGCCTACCCGCTCGGGTTCGCGGTGTACATGTCGTTCCACGACTACTTCTTCACCGCGCCCGGCGCGATCGTGGACCGGCCGTTCGTGGGATTCGCCAACTACGTCACCGTGTTGACGGATCCCGCGGTACTGCGGTCGTTCGGCAACGTGGTCATATTCCTGGTCATCAACGTGCCGCTGACCGTCGTCCTCTCGCTCGGTCTGGCGACCGCGCTGAACGGGGCGATCCGGTGGCGGACGTTCTTCCGGGTCAGCTACTACGTGCCGTATGTGACCGCGAGCGTCGCGGTGGTCGGGGTGTGGCTGTTCTTGTTCAACTCGAACGGATTGGTGAACACCGTCCTCGGCCCGCTCGCGCCGGACCCGTCCTGGCTGGTGAACTCGAAGCTCGCGATGCCGACGATCGCGATCTACGTGACCTGGAAACAGCTCGGCTTCTTCATCCTGCTGTACCTGGCCGCACTGCAGAACGTGTCCAAGGACCTGTACGAGGCGGCCTCGATGGACGGTGCCGGGCGGTGGAAGTCGTTCCTGAACGTGACGGTTCCCGGCGTCCGGCCGGCCTCGACGCTCGTCGTACTGCTGGCGACGGTGACAGGAGCGAACCTGTTCACCGAGCCCTATCTGCTGACCGGCGGCGGTGGTCCGGACGGCGCGTCGGCGTCGCCGGTGCTGGTGATGTACCAGAAGGGCATCGAGCAGGGGAACCCGGACATCGGGTCCGCGATCGGGGTGCTGCTGGTGATCGGCGTGCTGATCATCGCCCTGATCGAACGACGCTTCGTGGGGAGGGAGGACTGAGATGCGGCTGCGTTTCGTCGCCTTGCTGATCGGCGCCTTCGTGTTCCTGTTCCCCTTCTACTACATGCTGATCGGGAGTCTGCAGACCGAGCCGGACACGTCCGTGCGAGGGGCGTTCCCGGAGCCGGGAAACCTGACGGTGCACAACTACGGCGAGATCGACAAGGCGATCAACCTCGGCAGGTCGCTGGTGAACTCGGGCATCTTCACCGGCGGCGTCATCCTCGGCACGCTGGTGTTCGGCGTCCTCGCCGGCTATGCCCTGGCCCGGCTGCGGTTCCGCGGTCGCGGGTTGGTGTTCAACCTGATGCTGCTGGTCCAGGTCATCCCGTTCCAGCTGCTGACCATCCCGCTGTACGTGATGATCGTTCGCAGCTACGGACTGGCCGACTCCTACCTCGGGATGATCCTGCCGTTCGCGATCAACTCGACCGCGGTCTTCGTGTTCCGCCAGTACTTTCTCCAGCTTCCGCAGGAGTTGTTCGACGCCGCCCGCATCGACGGTGCGTCGGAGCTCGGCATCCTGTGGCGCGTGGCGGTGCCCTTGGTGAAGCCGGCGCTGCTGACCGGCGTCTTGCTGACGTTCATCGGGCCGTGGAACGAGTTCCTCTGGCCGTTCCTGATCACCAAGCAGCAGGACCTGCAGCCGCTCGCGGTGTCGCTGTCGAACTACCTGACCACCGTGTCGGCCCGGGCGGCGAACCCGTTCGGCGCCGTCCTCGCCGGGGCGTGTGTGCTGGCCGCGCCGGCCGTGACGTTGTTCCTGATCTTCCAGCGCCGCTTCATCGCCTCGAACCTCGAGTCCGGGGTCAAGGGCTAACTCATCTGTGTGGAAAGGCTTGTTGTGACTGTTCCGTATGCGCTCACCCGTGTCGGCGTGCTGATGACGCCCGAGCCGGGCAACGAACTCGAGGCCGAGGGAGTGCTGAACCCGGCCACCGGGCACACCCCCGACGGTCAGCTCTACCTGCTGCCCCGCCTGGTGGCCACGGGCAACGTGTCCCGGGTCGGCCTGGCCGCCGTCGAGCTGAAGGACGGCGTCCCGGTCGGGGTACGGCGCGAGGGCGTCGTACTCGCGCCGGACGAGGGCTGGGAGCGTGGGCTGAACAACGCCGGTGTCGAGGACCCGCGGGTGACGTGGATCCCGTCGCTTGGCACCCACGTGATGACGTATGTCGCCTACGGTCCGCTCGGCCCGAAGCCGGCCCTCGCGGTCTCGACGGATCTGCGGAACTGGGAACGGCTCGGCCCGCTGCACTTCGAGTACCAGGCCGCGTTGGACACCGACCTGAACCTGTTCCCGAACAAGGACACCGTGTTCTTCCCCGAACCGGTGACCGGACCCGACGGCGAACCGTCGTACGCGATGCTGCACCGGCCGATGTGGGATCTGGGCTGGTTCCGCGAGGGCGAAGGCGTCCACCTGCCGGCGGGGGTGACCGACGATCGGCCGGGGATCTGGGTGTCGTTCGTGCCGGTCGCCGACGTCGAGCGGGACGTGCGGAACCTGGTGCATCTGCGCAACCACCGGCTGGTCGCGATGTCGCAGTACCCGTTCGAGGAGTTGAAGATCGGCGCCGGGCCGGCGCCGCTCCGCGTGCCCGAGGGATGGCTGGTGATCCACCACGGCGTGACCGGTGAACAGCCGCAAGGCTTCGACCCGACAACGCAGAAGGTCAGCTACGCCGCCGGCGCACTGCTGCTCGACGCCGCCGACGTGACCAAGGTGATCGCCCGCTCCACCGAACCGATGCTCGTCCCCGAGACCGAGGAAGAACGAGTCGGAACGGTCGGCAACGTCGTCTTCCCGACCGCCATCGAGGAAGTCGACGGAGTCCACTACGTCTTCTACGGCATGGCCGACGCCGCCATCGGTGTGGCCAGGTTGGACCGGCTGACATGAGCGTCACGCGCCGGACCGTCCTCGGCGGAGCTGTTGCTCTGGGCGCCGC
Organism: uncultured Actinomycetota bacterium; assembly: GCA_963748245.1. Taxonomy (GTDB): domain Bacteria; phylum Actinomycetota; class Actinomycetes; order Propionibacteriales; family Kribbellaceae; genus Kribbella. The sequence goes on from CAVVIA010000005.1 coordinate 768,660, forward strand.
GTCCTGCTGTCACCTTGCCGGCTTCCGCTTCCGGCCGCTCTGACCAACCTCGCCCACCTCGACTACCTGCGTACGACGGTCACACCACCTGCCACCGCCGGCCACAGCACCTACGGCTCTGGACCTCTCGGTGTGCTCTGGACGTACGCGGATCGTCAGGCCGACGGCTCCTACAAGCGCATCGGCGGCGGCACGTACGACCCGGTCACCGACACCTACGGCCAAGGGGCCTTCAACGCGGACGACATCTCCCGGGCTGCCGTTGTCTACCTTCGCAGCGGTCGACTGGCGGTCGCCCGAGACCTGCTCCGCGGTCTCACCTATCTCCAGTCGCCCAACGGCAATGTCGTGCTCTGGATGCAGCCGGACGGCACCCTCAACCCCAGCGCTGAGCCAGTGGAGCTCCCCGACCCGTCTGACTCCGGCCCGTCGTACTGGCTGGCACGGACGGTCTGGGCATTGGGGGAGGGGTACGAGGCATTCCACACGGTCGACCGTCGGTTTGCCGAGTTCCTGCGGGATCGGCTCGAGCTAGCTCTTGCTGCGCTCGAGCGGCAGGTGCTGATCCGCTACGGCCAGTGGAACATCGTCGACGGCCGTCGGGTACCTGCTTGGCTGATCGTGAACGGCGCTGACGCGACATCCGAGGCAGTGCTCGGCTTGGCGGCGTACGTCCGTGCGGGTGGGTCCGGACGAGCTCGGCGTGCACTGGAGCAATTTGCTGAGGGCATTGCGGCTCTCAGTGCAGGGTCGACCCGGTCGTGGCCGTTCCGCGCGTTGCTGCCTTGGGGTGAGTCGATCTCGCTCTGGCATGCGTGGGGCGCGCAGATGCCGTCCGCACTCGCCGCAGCCTCGTCAGTGCTGGGATCGCGTCGCCTGCTGGCTCCAGCCGTCGGTGACACGGCCGGCTTCACTCCACTGCTCCTGACTGCCGGCGGACCCGACAACGGGTGGCTGCCGGCGCCGATCGACCGCACCCAGATCGCGTACGGCGTCGACGCCCGGCTGCAGGGTCTCCTGGCAGTCGGACTGCCCGGGCTGAAACAGGTCGCTGCATTCGTCGCTGCCTGGTACTTCGGCGCGAACCGGGCCGGCTCACCCATGTACGACCCGTCCACGGGCCGCACGTACGACGGCATCTCCGGCGACGGTGTCGTCAACCGCAACTCCGGCGCCGAGTCCACGATCCACGGCCAGCTCTCGATGCTCGCCCTGGACGCCACCTCGGGTCTTGCTCAGCTCAGCGGGGGACTGACGCACTCTGGCCTGCAGGTGGTCGAAGGCGAGTCCGCAACTGGCGGTCAGGTGGTGACCCCGCCGTCTGCTTGGACCGGGGAATCCCAATGGAGCAACGGCTCCTACGTCTCGTTGGCCGAAGGCGGCAGCGCCGAGTGGACCTTGCCGTCCTCGTCTTCGCCGCGCCTGGTCCTGCCGGTCGTGAATCTCCTGAGTCCCGGCGTCTCCAGTTGGACCACCGGCTCCCGGACGCTCGGGTCCGTCGACCACGATGCGCTCGGTCCTCAGGGAATCTCGGCCGCGCCGGGTGCCCTCCAGCCGATCACGCTGGCCACACCGCTTCCGCCGTACGCCACCAACCTCAAGGCCACCGCCGTCTCCGGCCAGGACCTCCAAGTCGACGCCCTCCTCCTACTCCCCACCGTCAGCACTCTCCGGCTAGGCCCAGCCGTCCTACTCGCCAGCGTCGACCCGCATCCCCGCACCTTGACGATTCCCACCACCGCAGGCACCACCGCTTACACCTACACCGCCTCGGGTGTTCTCCACTCGCGCCGCCGCCTGACCGGGGCGACCTCCCAGGTCCTGATTCAGCCCGGCGGTTTCACGGTCGTGCTCTGAGCGCCTGCGCACACCAGTCGGCGACGAACATGAGGGCTTGGCCGCGTTGGTGGAAGAGGTGATGGCTGTCGGCTTGCCGGTGGTACGCGTTGTGGGAGGTGTCGGAGGCGCGGCCGAGGAGGCCGGGGAGGAGCCAGGCGTACTTGACGCCCGACGCCATCACGGCCAGGCGGACGTCGTCGGCCCTACCTCGCCAGCCGGCTTCGCGCAGGCCGTCGAGGTAGTTGTCGACGCACGTCTCGGCGAGCTCGGGCAGCCGCTCGGCCGGCCAGAAGAGGTCGAACACCGCGTCGGGGATGTGGTTGCCGAGGTCCTCACCGAGCGCGCCGTCGCCGGTGAACGCCCAGTCGAGCAGCGCGAGTTCGCCGGTCGGCCGCTGGATCACGTTCGACACCCAGAGGTCGAGGTGACAGCGGGCCCGCGGCAACCGTCCGACCAGCTCGAGCAGCTCGTTGCGATGAGCAACCAAGTGACGCCAGGCTGCGCGTAGTCCGGCGGGCCAGGTCTCGGCCACCAGAGGTTGCCGCCAGGCCGCATCGTCGTCGACGAGCTCCCACGGCACGTCCCGGGACGTCGAGTAGTCGCGCAGGAATCCGACCGACGTCCACGGACGATCGGCTGCCGGCCGCGCCTGCCACCGTCCGCACGCCCGCGCCAGGGCCGCGTGCTCGGCCAGCGAGAACTCGATCCCGTGCGTCCCCTCGATGTCCTCCATCATCAGTACGGCGCCGTCCGCGTGCTCGACGACATCGGCCGCCGGCAGCACCAGCCCCGCAGCGGCCAGCTGCTGCCGAAGCGCGTCGTCGCGATAGACCTCGATCTCGCGCCGCCAGTAGTTCCAGTGCCGCGGATCCTCGGACGCGGCCCACGGCCCGCTCGAGGCCACCGGCTTCCGCAGTTCTTTCCGGATCAGCGTGCGGCCGTCGGCGTACGTCACCCGCTCGACCGTCGCGGTCACCGCGTTGAGCGGGTTGTGCCGCAGGGTCGTCGTACCGACCTCGGCATCAGTGCTCATGAGTAGCAATGGTGACATCGGTCTGGCTCAAGGGTTTTCCAGGTTCCTGATCAGCCGTGCGGTCAGCTCCAGGTACTGCGCGACCTCCACGTCGGTCAGCCCGTCGGTCGCGGAGGCGTTCAGCGAGCGCGCGGCGGCGACGAGGTCGTCTTCGATCGCCCGGGCCTGATCGGTCAGATACACCCGGACGCGGCGCCGATCATCCGGATCGGGCACGACCCGGACCAGCCCGTCACGCTGCATCCGCTGCAAGGTGTTGGCCATCGTCGCCTGCTCGATCCGGACGCGATCGCACAACTCCCGCTGCGTCAGCCCGTCCTCCTCGAACAACGCCAGCAACTGGGCAAACTGCCCCGGCACCACCCCGTACTGCGCGATCCGCACTCCGAGCCCCTGCGCCAGCAACCGCCCCAACTGATTGACCTGATACCCAACCGACTCGGCCCGGAACGATGCCGCTCCCGTCCGCCGGCTTCGGTCACTCACACCCGGCTTCCCCGCTTCCGCATCCACCGTCGAATCTTCGCCCACTGCCACATCACAACACCCGACCCGACCAACACCGGCAGCACAACCCACCGAACCGCCGTCTCGAGCACCACCCCAGGCCCGCCCGGTACATACACGTAGGCAATCAGCAGCATCCCACCGACCAAGTGGGCCACCCGCTGCCGACCCCGGACCTTCTTCCCACCGCCAACCCGACGCTCAGCAATCGCCGTCATCTCTCCACACCTCGTTCCATAGCTTGTATGAGAGTTGCATAGCAAGCTATGTATTACAAGTGTGGAGAGCGCCTGTGTGGGCAGGACCTGGCTTAGCTCAGGAGGATCCGGGGCGGGAGCCCGGTGAGGGCTTTCACATCCCGGGTCAGGTGAGCCTGGTCGGCGTACCCGGTCAGGGCAGCGACATCCGCGAGGGCAATTCCCGTGCGAGCGTGGTCGAGGGCGACGTTCATCCGCAGCACGCGGTCGAGCATCTTCGGCCCGTAACCGAACGCATTCAGGCACCTTCTGTGCAACTGCCGCTCGCTCAACCCGACACTCCCAGCCAGCGACAGCACGCCGGCGCCACCCCGAAGCATTCCGCTCCGCACAGCGCGCAGTACCTGCGTGATCAACCGATCAGGCGGCTCCTCAGCCAGCCCCGCCACGACCTGCTCCAACGCCAACGCCGGCACCGGCGCCGACCGCACCTGATCGGCCAACCGCCGGCTCCGCGCGGGCGACCAGAGATCGCTCAGCAGGACGCGTTCGTTCAGCAGATCCCGCGCCGGTACGCCGAGGAACCGTGGCGCCGTCCCCGGTGCGAACCGGATCCCGGCGTACTTCGTCCCCGCCTCGGCCGACCCGACCCACGCCCGGCTGTCCGGCCCGGCGATCACCAAGTCGTCGTTCATCAGAAGCAGATCCATGCAGCCGTCCGGGAGGACCCGGTACTCCCCACCCTCCGCAGTCCGCGTCCACAGCGCGGCCCCAGCCACCCGCGCCGGCCGCTCCCGATACGGCTCAAACTCACTCACCCCACCAGTCTCCAACCCCCCACCGACATTTCCAGCCACCCAACCACCCTGCGCGACCCGCCCTCCTTCACCCCACGGACCTCCCGCCCCCGCCAACGCCGTGCCCTACGCCCCACCGCCCACAACCACCCAACCCGCATCCCCATCACCCCCGACTCCGCGCCTACGCCCCACAACCACCCAATCCGCCCAGTCACCCGACGCCACCAACACCCCACCGAAACCTCTCGCGCCTATGCTCCGCCGCCCACAATCACCCAATCCGCCCAATCACCCGACGCCACAAACCCACGCACCCCCACCAGTCGCCCCCTCCGCAGCCGCCCCCGGCCTCCGTCCGGCTCCCCAACCGCCGCCCGCCCAGGCGCCTCGCCCACCACGTCGCTCACTCCCGCTCCACGCACCTTGTTCGCGGCAGATGTCCCATCAACCTCCCGCACCAAGCCACCCTCAGGTCCTCCGCCCACCGGCCCGGCGACGTTCTCCGCCACCCCGCTCCCGGCTTCAGTCCCCGCTCGCGCTTCCTCGGTCGGGCGGCTGGCGCTCGTCTCCGCGGCTATGTGCCGAGCCTGCGGCTCCACAGTCGAACGGCCTGTGGTCCACTCCGCGATGGCTGGCTCGATGTTCGCGTTCGCCTGCAAGTCGCGTGCTGCAAGCGCCGGCTGCGGATTGCTTGCCTCGGGCATCGTTTCGGTACTGTGTCTTGCCGGCGGCGGCTAGTTCTGCTGCTGCCTTTTGGGCGATCGTTTGGATGCAGAGCCGGCTGATCCGGCGACACCCCAGTGGACGCCGGCCAGCCAGTTCTCATGGGCGTCGTGGTTGAGCGGGCTGTATCGAGCGCGCTGCTGATCGTGCTGTCAGGCATTCGTTCCCCCGAACGACGAAGACCGATCCATCGACCGATCCGGCCACCGTACGCCGCCCCAACCGCAGCCACATGACAACAACCACACGATCGGATTGCGCTCCCTCCAACGATCCCGCCACCGTCAGAGGCTTCGACTGAAACGCCCACCCCGCCAGGCGAGAGCTCCAACTGAGGTCAGTCGGCCGTCGCCTCGGCGATCGACCTGGGTGCCCGCACCTTGGTGAATTGGAGATTGCCCGCCGGCATCATCCACGTCATGACGTTGACCGCCAGGCGACCGGCCCGCACCGCCGGATCAGCCTCCGCATGCTGACGGGCAGTCTCCGCATCGACCGACCAAATGGAGAACCCGCGGAAGCTCTCATCGTCCTGCTCCATCAGCGGTCCGCGAGCCAGAACCAGCCCACGATCCTGCATGTTTGCACCGTGCGCCAGATGCCGATCCTGAAGCTCCGCCGCCTCTTCGTCCGTCATCACCGGCGCATCCGCCCGCAACGTCAACAAGATCACGGTGTACCGATCAAACTCCATCCCCTGAAGCTACCCCGCCGCCCCGACTCACCCGATCCTCGACACCACCACACACAACCCCTCGCACCACACCACCGTCTGCTGCTCCCGCAGCACACGCACCGCCAGAACCGATACGTCGCACCGACAGAGCAGCCTGTGTCAGGCGAGGGTGTCGTCGCTGACGGACTAACCGGTACGCCGCCGCAGCACGCATCTCGCCGACCAGCCGAGCACTCGGCCAGCCGAGCAGCCGGGCAGCGGTACCCGGGCAGCCGGGTAGCCGAAGTCGAGCAGTCGAGGTCGGGTGGGGGCGGCGTGGTCAGCCGAGTTCTAGGGCGGTGCAGATCCAGCGGTTGCGGCGGATTTCCAGGCGGAGGGCGACGGCTCGGGAGCGGTTGCCGTGGCGGACGTGGGCTGCGATTTCTGCGATCTCGTTTGCCGGTGTGCAGACGCGGACAGAGGCGATGGAGCTGCGTTCCTTGGCGCCGCGGGCAGTGGCGGTGGTGGTCAGGCCCAGCAGCCGGACTCGGCGGTTGAGGTCCGCGAACACTGCCTCGTCCGTGAAGCGCACCAGTTGCGAGATCGGCCGGTCGCCCGCCAGCACCTCGGACACTGCCTGTGCCAACCGCCCACCCCAAGCCCGAGCATCAGGCAGCCCCGGCCCCGCAGCCGCAAGTCGAGCAGGCCTGTCCGCCGATCCATCTGCGCCTGCCACACCCGCAGCAGCCGGGACCGAAGCAAGCCCCCGACTCGAGGCCTCAGCCCGCTCAGTAGCCGGGCTCTCACCGGACCCGAGCCCCGGAGCCGCAGACGTAGCTGACGCCACGGCTCGGTCGGATGCAGCAGTTGCCGCCTGCTCAGCCAGGACTGCAGCAGTCTCAGCCGACTCGGCCGATGCAGCTCCAGAAGCAACTGGGGACTCAGTGGCAGTAGCTGCGGTACCGGCCGAGGGGCCGGCCGGTGCGGGTGCAGCTGAGGGCTCGGTTGAGGAAGGCGTGGGTGCAACCGGGGACTCTGCGGTTGCGGGCATGGCTGTGGGGTCGGTTGGGGCGGATGTGGGAGCGGCGGAGGGCTCGGCTGGGGTTGATGTGGATGCAGCCGGGGGCTTGGCAGGTGCGGGAGCAGCTGGGGTGATGGCTAGGTGGCGGAGGGCTTGGTGGCGGAGGGGGAGGGCTTCGGGGGGCATGGTGCCGGCGTGGCGGGCGGTGGCGGGGATTGTGTGGTGGGTGGGGTGGGTGGTGATCGCGCGGAGGCGGGGGGTGGCTATCGCGGTCAGGTCGGGCTCGGTGGGGTTGGGCATGGTGGTTGGGGTGTTGGGGAGTGGTGGGACCGGGGCCAGGGTGCGGCTCGTGGTGGGGTGTTGGGACGGGACCGCGGGCAGGTTCTGGCTCATGTCACTTCTCCTGGTGGGTGGGCGGCACGGGGTTGCCGGTCGCGGATGCCGGGATTCGCAGCACCTGGCCGGGAAGAATCAGGTCGGGGTCGGGCCCGATCAGCTGGCGGTTGGCGGCGTACCAGGCCGGCCAGCGGGCGGCGACGTCCTCGGCGGTGGCGTTCGGGCCGAGGTCGTTCGCGGCGATGCTCCAGAGGGTGTCGCCGGGCTTGACGACAACACGCGCGGGTACTCGCACCGGCTGACCCGACCGCACGTCCGTGTACCGGGTCGCAGCACCCGCAGTCGGCCGATCCGGCACACCAACCCGCACGCGTCCTCCACCCGGTACCTCGCCCCGCGCTGCAGCGTCAGCGGGCGGACCGGACCGCGTCCCAGCATCAGCCGGCACACCAGTCCGAGTGCTGTCGGCAGACCGCTCACCGGCTTGGCGGTCTCGCGCGCCACCAGGGTTCTGGGTGGGGGCGTCTGAGGTCGTTCGATGCGGTGTAGCTGGTACGGCGTTGTGCCGGCGGTGGCTGCGCGAAGTCGGGGCCGGGGAGGGGCCGGTGAGGCGGACGGAGGACGGCGGCTCGGTGGCGCGCCAGTTGGCGGAGTCCGGCGTACCAGCCGTCTTGCCGGTGCGAAGTTGTGGGCCGCTGTCTTGCGGTGCGGCGTCCTGCGAGTGGGTGCCCTGACGTGTGACGTCCTGTGGGCGGCTGGACTTGGCGGGTGCGGCGCCGGTCAGGCGGACTGTGGACGGCGGCTCGGTGGTGCGCAGGCTGGTGGCGTCGGGTGTGCCGACGGTCTTGTCGGCGCAGAGTTGTGAGGCAGGGCGTTGCGGCGTCGGCGGTACGACGTCCTGTGGCCGGTTGGCCGTGGGATCGGTTAGGCGGATTGAGGACGGGCGCTCGTTGGTGGGGCGGTTGGTGGTCGGTGGCGTGGTGGGAGAGGGGGTGTTGGCGGATAGGCGGATTGTTGAGGGGGGCTCTGTTGTGCGCCAGGGGGTGGCGGTGGAGCGGGGTGCTAGGTGGGGCCAGGCGTGGTTGAGGGTGCGGTCGCCGGGGGGGTGGCATGGGCTGCGTTGATTGTTAGGGGAGTGACGGCGGCCAGGCCTAGGGCGGAGCGGAGGAGGGTGCGGGAGGTCTGTGAGGTGATGCGGCCCGCTACCGCGGAGGCGGCCGCGCCGATCGTGCCTGGGAGTTGCTCGAGGACGGTCGACAGCACTGCCAGGACGAACCAGCCGTAGGCCATCCACGCCACGGTGCCGACCGCGAGCACGGCCATCGAGTCGAGGTCGTGGCTGTTGGCAGCGCCGATCGAACCGGCCGTCATCCAGCGCAGACCGAGGCCCAGCCCGGCCAGTGCCACCAGCGCGAGGATGCCCTTCAGTCCCCGGATCATCGCGTTCATCCCGCTTCGCCTCTGATCTATGAGTTTGCTTTAGTTTGCGTCTGCTTGACCACTATAGACCGGTACTGAGGGCAGTTCGCAAGTGGGAATGTCACGCAGCGTCGGCTTACCGCACGGAAGGTGAGCGCGTCGGGTAGGTTCGCGACCATGCGATGGGATGCGTTGTTCGCGGATCTGGAGTCGCAGTTCGACGCGCTCCAGGAGGGGGATCTGTACGGCGAGGTGGCGGACCGGATCCGCACCGAGGTCGGCAAGATCACCGTGCTCGACCGGCTGCGCGGTGCGGTCGACACCGTCGTACGGGTGGAACTGACGAACGCGGAGCCGGTCCAGGGGCTGCTCACCCGGGTCGGGAAGGACTGCCTGCTGATCGAGGCCGAGCGCTACGAGGAGTGGCTGATCCCGGTCGCCGCGCTGGTCGCCGTCCATCGACTGGGGCCGTGGGCCGAGCCGGCTGTCGGGGCGGTCGCGGGGAAGCTGGGCCTTGCGCACCTGCTGCGCGGGATCGCGCGGGACCGCTCACCGGTGACGCTGTTCTGCGGCGGAGTACCGGTCACGGGGACGATCGATCGGGTCGGGGCGGATTTCCTCGAGATCGCGGAGCATCCGCTGGATGCGCCGCGGCGGCGGACCGAGGTCTACAACGTGCGCCTGGTGCCGACCCAGGCACTCTGCGCTCTACGCCGCCGCTGAAAGCTAGTTGTGCACGTCCTCCGACTGCTCCGCCTCTTCGCCGAACGGATGGGAGTCGATGAACTCCCGGGTCTCCGTGTAGAGCCGCTCGATGTACTTCTCCAGCTCGGTGGCCTCGACCCGCCACTGGCCGCGGCCGCCGATCTTGACCGCGGGGATGTCGCCGCGGCGGACCAGGGCATACACCTGGTTCGCGGAGATGTTGAGCACCTCGGCGACGTCGGCGAGCTGGAGGAATCGCGGAGCCGGCATCCGTTCTGCTCCTTCACATAGTGGCTGGTTCCTTCAGTTTGCCACGGTTGGCGACCGGACCGTCCCGTTTGTCCCCAGGCTGACAGCCTGTGGATAGCCGTTCACGATGAGGTGCCTCGACACGGCAGAATGTCGGCTCCGAGAGCGATCGATTGACTGGGGAGTTCGACGTGGTCGACACAGCAGTGCGCGGTACCGGGTTCGGGGCGCCGTCCGTCCCGGCCCAGCGCAACCGGCGGGCCCGGTGGAAGGACGGCCGGCTGGTGCTCGGCGTCCTGCTCGTCGCCGTCACCGCGCTGGCCGGCGCCAAATTGCTCTCGGCTGCCGATGACACCACCACGATCTGGGCGGCCAAACGCGACATCCCGGCCGGGCAGACACTGACCGGCGACGACCTGACCACGGCCCAGGTGCGGTTCACCAACGGCGACGATGCGGGGAGGTACGTCGCTGCCGACGCGGAGCTGAACGGTCGCGTCCTCACCCGGGCCGTCGACGCGGGTGAGTTCGTCCCGCGGGACGCCGCCGTGTCCCAGGCCGACAACGACCGCACCGAGGTGCCGCTGTCGATCGCCGCCGGACGCCTGCCGTCGGACACCGCGGCGGGGGACCAGGTCGACGTCTGGGTGGTGCCGAAGGACGCGGACCAGCCGGCCGGGAAGTTCTGGGCGAACGTCCGGGTGCTCCAGATCGACGCGGTGAAAGGGGTCGCGGGTGGTTCGGCCCGCAGACAGGTCTTGATCGGGTTGGAGCAGACCGACCTGCAACGACTGCCGGCCGCACTGTCCGCGATGAGCACGGGCGAGCCGGTGCTCGTCAGGCAGGGCAGCTGATGTCGATACCAGTCCTGCTCGCGGTGACCGGGGCGCCGTGGGAGGCGGACGTCGTACGGCGGGCCGAGCGCGCGCCCGGAATCCGGGTGGTACGGCGCTGCGTCGACATCGCCGATGTGATGGCCGCAGCCGCGAGCGGGCAGGCGCGGGCGGTGCTGCTCGCCGACGATCTGCCCAGGCTCACCTCCGACGCGGTGGCCGCGCTGCACGCCCGCCGGATTGCCGTGGTCGCGCTGGTCGACCCGACCGAGAACGGCGAACCGTTCGGCACCGAGGATCGGCTCAGCCGGATGGGGATCGAGCGGATCCTCCCGGCCGACGTCAGTCCGGAGGATCTCGGCCGGGCCGTCACCGATGCGGTCGACGCCGGTCCGCCCATGTCGGTCTCGCACTTCGCCGGCGGATTCGTACCGATGACGCCGGAGACGACCGGCCAGCCACCGCCGGTCTACAACCAGGGCAGCGGTCGGATGATCGCGGTCTGGGGTCCGACGGGTGCTCCGGGGCGTACGACGATCGCCGTCGGATTGGCGTGCGAGCTCGCGGTGAAAGGCGTGCCGACCCTGTTGGCCGACGCTGATGTGTACGGCGGGACCGTCGCGCAGCAACTCGGCATGCTCGACGAGACGTCCGGACTGGCGGCCGCGGCGCGCTCGGCCGGGAGCGGCGCGCTCGATCTGGCGATGCTCGCGAAGCATGCGCGGCAGGTCGAGCCGCATCTACTCGTGCTGACCGGGCTCAGCCGGGCCGACCGCTGGACTGAGCTACGGCCCGCGGCGATCGAGTCGATCTGGTCGACGGCTCGGATGCTTGCGCCGTTGACGGTGGTCGATGTCGGGTTCTGCATCGAGACCGACGAGGAGATCTCGTTCGACTCGCTGGCGCCGCGGCGCAACGGTGCGACCCTGGCGACGCTCGAGGAGGCCGACGAGGTGATCGTCGTCGGTACGGCGGACCCGGTCGGGCTGACCCGGTTGATCCGGGCGATCCACGAACTGCGAGCGGTCGTGCCGTCGGTCAGCATCAGGGTGGTGGTGAACCGGATCCGTTCGGGGTCGCTCGGCACGTCGCCGGCGGATGCCGTCGCGGAGGCGCTCGGACGGTACGCCGGGGTCGAAGCCGCTGCGCTGTTCCCGTTCGACCAGAGTGCAGTCGACGCCGCCATGTCGCACGGGCGGAGCCTCGCCGAATCGGCCAAGTCGAGCAAGCTCCGAAAGTCTCTGCAGCAGCTCGCAGCCACGCTCGCCAAGGAGCTCGCCACCTAGGTCGTCACGGCGGAGACTCAGGGTTGTGTCGGTGGCGATAGGGGGAAAACCCCACCGACACGGGCTCGGGGATGTGCCAGGGTTGACGGGTAGTCACCGCACCCCAGGGGGAAGCATGTCCGAGGTCCAGAGCCGGCCGGCCGGCACGATGAGCACCGAGCGGCGGTACGGCATCGCGATCTCCGTCGCGCTCATCCTCGGCGGGGTGTACTGGGCGCTGACCGGGCTGACCGAGGACACCAAGGTCAGTCAGGACAGCTACCCGGTCGAGGGTCAGGCGCTGAGCATCGAGGCTCGTTCGGCGGAGGTCGAGGTACGGTCCGGGGACGGGTCGGAGATCAAGATCGAGCGGCAGTTCGAGCGCAACGTGTTCGGCTCCGACCCGAAGGAGAAGTACGAGGACGGGACGCTGGAGCTGCGCGACACCGGGTGCGGGTTCCTGTCGTTCGGGTGCGACACGCGCTACATCCTGACCGTGCCCAAGGACGTGAAGGTGACGCTCGAGAGCAGCAGCGGGGATCTGAAGGTGTCGGGGCTGCCGGCCGGCGCGGATCTCAAGTCGAGCTCGGGCAGCATAGAGGTCCACAGCGTCGGTGGGGCGCTGCAGATGGAGTCCAGCTCGGGTGATCTCGAGGCGCAGGATCTCACCGCGACGACCGTCAGCACTCAGAGCAGCTCGGGCAGTGTGGATCTCGACTTCACCACCGCGCCGCAGTCGGTGGAGGCCGAGGCGAGCTCGGGTGACGTGACGATCCGGATCCCGTCCGGGACCGAGGCGTACAAGGTCGACAAAGAGACGTCGTCGGGTGACGAGACCGCCACCATTCGGACCGACCCGGCGGCGGCCCGCACCATCACAGCCAAGACCTCCTCCGGCGACGTCACCATCGAATACAACCGCTGACCAACCGCTCGGTCCCATTGTTCACAGGGAGTGAGGGGGAGGACCGGGACGGTTAGCGGGTCTTGTTCTGAGTAGGCTTGCGCGCATGTCTCTGGAGTCGGGTGTGCCGCGTGGGTTGCTGGTGGACTGGGGCGGCGTGCTGACCTCCGGGCTGGAGGATGCGCTGCGGCAGTGGGCCGAGCTGGACGGGTTCGACTTCGATTCGTACGTGCAGGCCGTGATGGCGTGGCTGCCGGCCGAGACCCCCGCCGATGCGGTCGCGGAGGCCGAGCTCAACCCGGTCCACGCCCTCGAACGCGGCCAGATCGCCGTCCCCGACTTCGAGCGCAAGCTCGCCTCGATCCTGGTCCGCCGTGACGGTACGCCGGTGCCCGCGGAAGGGCTGATCGAGCGGATGTTCGCGCACTTCGAGCACCAGCCGGCGATGGGCGCACTGGTCCGCCGGGCCCGCTCGCACGGGATCCGGACCGCGCTGCTGTCGAACTCGTGGGGCAACAGCTATCCGCGGGACACCTGGGAGGGGATGTTCGACGACATCGTCATCTCCGGTGAGGTCGGGATGCGCAAACCCGAGCCGGAGATCTTCCTGCTGGCCGCCCGCCGGCTGGACCTGAAGGCCGAGGAGTGCGTCTTCATCGACGACCTCGAGCTGAACGTCGAGGGCGCGAACGCGCTCGGTATGACCGGCATCCTGCACACCTCGTACGACGAGACCCGGCGCGCGCTGGAAACCCTGTTCGGAGTCGACCTGACGTGAGCGCGATGACCACCACCTCCCCTGCACACCGCCCCGTCGTTCCCCGCCGGCTCGTCATCGGGATCGTCGCCTGCGCCGCCCTGGTCGCGCTCGGCGCGTGGGCCTACGGACTGTTCAGCGGCATGATCGACCTGCGCGTCTACCGGATGGGCGGCTCGGTGCTGCTCGACGGCGGTTCGCTGTACGACGCCGAGCTGCCGGGATCCGGTCTGCCGTTCACCTATCCGCCGTTCGCCGCGATCGCGATGGTGCCGCTGGCCGCCGTGCCGTGGAGTGCCGCGCTGGTCGTCTGGACCACCATCTCGGTGCTGTGCATCGCGGCGCTGTGGCGGGTGAGTCTGCCGAAGAGCGCCTGGGCGTTCTTCACCCAACGCAAGCGCACGGCTCTGCTGGTCGCCCTCACCGGGCTGTCGCTGCTGCTCGAGCCGGTCTGGCAGACGATCCAGTTCGGCCAGATCAACCTGTTGCTGACAGCAATGATTCTGCTGGATCTGGTCCGGCCTCAGAACGCACGGCTGCGCGGTTTCTGGCTCGGGGTGACGATCGGTATCAAGCTGACCCCGCTGCCGCTCCTGGCGCTGCTCGTGGTCACCAAGCAGTGGCGGGCGCTGCGCAACGCCGTACTGGGGCTGCTGACGACGATGGCGATCGGGTTCGCGATCGTGCCGAACCAGTCGTGGCGGTACTGGACCGAGGTCATCCTCGACGCCAACCGGGTCGGCGGGCTCGCCTACACCGGCAACCAGTCGTTCAACGGCTTCCTGCATCGGCTGGGCAACGAAGCGAGCTGGGTGCAGCCGACCTGGCTCCTGCTCTCGGCTGTGTTCGGCCTGCTGGTGCTGTGGATAGCCCGGCGGTACTGGCTCGCGGACGAGCGGGTCACCGCGATCTCCGTGATGGCGCTGGCTGTTCTGTACGCCTCGCCGGTGACGTGGAGCCACCACTGGGTGTGGATCATCCCGCTCGGGGTGAGTCTGATCCGCGCGGTCAACCGCGTCTGGGGCCTCAATCCGGCGGTCGCGACCGGCGTGATCTTCTACGGCCTGTTCGTCCTGCGCTCGATCTGGTGGGTGCCGTTCCGCGACGACCGTGAACTGGACTGGACCTTCTGGCAGTCGATCCCCGGCAACTCGCACCTGATCCTCGGCATGATCGCCTTCATCATCCTGGCGGTCACCAGCCGCAGCCTGCCTAAGCCAGCTCCCGTAACGGCCGATCAAGCCTGACCGCCAGCTCGGCGTCGACGTGCGTGATCTCAGCCAGCAGTACGTCGACACTGGCGCGGAAGGCACGGTGTAGCTCGGCGACCTCCAACGACCGCACCAGAGTCGCCTCCACAGGGGCAGTGGTGGCGGAGGGCAACAAGTGAAGGCCGCGACCCTGCGAATGCGGAACGCCGTGCCGTAAGCAGGCGAGCATCAGCACGTGGTCCCGCACCCCGCTGATCATGTACTCGGCCTGCCACACCTTGCCCCGCGCGATGCTGGACCGGGCATGCAACGCGTACAGCCAGCCCATGCCGACGAAACTCAACGGATCCCCAGTGCCCCACGCGGGTTGCTCGACAGCCTCTCCGAAGAGCAGCCGGAAGGTAGGGCCTAGTGCACCGAACTCATCGGCCGGTGCGAACGCAATGTCCACCTGCAATGTAGAAGCCAGCAGGAACACCCGATAGACCGTCCCGCGCGACCACACGTCCGTGTGATGCACCGCGCCGTACTGCGAATACATCACAGCCGTCCAGTCAGCCAGTACTGCGTCCTGGTCGGCACCCGGCGTCAGACCGAGTGCCAGGTCTACATCGGACCACTCGTCCTCAGCACCCACCGCGGCCGAGCCAGTCAGGGCAGCACCCGCGACACGCTCGTCGGCCCGGGCTGCCTCCACCAGGGCGTCCCGCAAGCTCTCTCGCTCCGCGACCGTGTACATCACGAAGAGAAGAGTAGGAGCAGGCCGCCTGTGGTGTAGCCGACCATGACGACCAGCAGCGGCAGCTGACCCACCAGAGCCTTCTGCCGCGGGAAGAGCGCGACTGCACGGTCGTGCGCCGAGATGACACCGAGTAGGTGACCGCAGACCACCGCCAGCACCTGGATGACCGCGATCGTCCCACTGTGGTTGGTGATTCCGGTGTTCACCGCGAGAAGCCCGGTGCCGAAGACGTTGGCCCCGTTGCTGAGCGGGTCGCTCAGGTAGATGAGCGTCCGCTGCCCCTCGAGGATGAACAGGGTCAGGTAGTGCGCGACGACGTACCCGAGGACGATCGGTACGACGGAATGCGCGAACAGGCCAGGGAGCGCCCGGCGCGAACTGTGCGACAGCCGGCCGGCCAGCAGCGCGGCACCCGAGTACGTCACCAGCACGAACAGGATGAACCCGATCAGCGCGCACGTGCCGAGCAGCGTCATCGAGTAGTCGGTGTTCTGTGCCCAGCCGATCCACGCCGACGAGTTCGAGAAGCCGTCGTACGCCGTGGAGCCGAGCAGCGCGGACACCATGCCGACGAGACCCGGCTGCACCTTCAGGCCGTCCAGGTTCTCCAGCGGCCGGCGGACCACCAGCGCCCCGTCGGTCCGACGGCCCCACGGCGACAACCGGGCCATCAGGCAGGCGTAGACCTCGAACGGGTCGCCGGTCGAGAACCACCGGTCGCCGAACAGGATCGCGCCGAAGAGCATGATGACGACGTACAGAGCGATCCAGGCCTGCAGCACCGGGATGGTGGCCCGGTCGGGTGCGACGAGCTCGAGCCAGGTGAAGGCGAAGATGCCCAGCGTCGCGGGCCAGAGGCCGAGCCAGGAAGGCAGCTTCAGCAAGCCCTTCGACGAGGGCTGCCGGAGCGCCTTGCAGAGCAGCAGGTGAAGGGTCCGCAGCGGGTTCAGGGTCCGCCAGACCGGGCCGAACACGAGCGAGATCGGTACCAGGCCGACCCAGACCAGGATGTAGATGAAGCCGAAGATCGGGTTGGTCAACCGGTCCACGCCGAACAGCAGCGACACCATCGCGTAGCCGAAGGCGGCCAGGCCGACCAGCCGGACGATCCAGCGGAACCAGCTCGCGTCGACCGTCCGGGTGATTGCGGCCGGCAACGGTTTTCCGGACGCGTTGCCGCGGTACCTCGGTTCCCGCCAGGCGAGGCCGAGGATGACGAACGACAGCGCGATCGCGACCGCGGCGCCACCGACGGCCAGACCGAACGGCACCGGCAGATCCTGCCGCCCGCCGATCCCGTGCAGCGGAACCAGAAGCGGCACGATCACGAGACGACGAGTTTGGCGACCAGTTTGCCGCTCTCGTGAGTCTCGATCTCGAACGTGCCCTTCATGTCCGCGGTGAACTTGACCGACGCGGTCTTGCCCGGGGTCAGCGGCAGTTCCTTGTCGTAGCCGTGGATGTGCACCTCGTCCGCGGCGTCGCTGACGGCGGTCACCAGCACGGTCTGGCCGGCCTTCACCTTGACGGTCGCGCCGCTCGGGTTGACCTTGCCGTTGGCAACGGTGACGTTGACGGTCACGTCGGCCTGCTCACCGGACGGGTCGGCGGTGTTCGACGGGCTGCTGGCGTTCGGCTTGCCCGGCGTCGGCGTCATCGTCGGCAGGTCGGTCGGGGCGGTGGTGGGCGCGGTCGCCGACGGGGAGGTGCTCGCACTCGCGCCGCCGTCGGATTCGCTCCCGCAGCCGGCCAGGACCAGCATGGCGAGGGCGGGAAGAAGAGCGGTGGCGGTACCGCGAGTGAGCGTCGAACGCATCGGTCGGAGGGCCTTTCCAGGGGTCTGTGAACTTCTCGGGGCGTGGAAACGCACCCTCTTGCCTGACGAACACCAATGGCTCAGTGTTCCCGTACAACCAGTGTCGCAGCCCACTGTCGGCAGTGGCCGCTAGGGTGACGAGACAAGCTTCGATGCGAGAGGAAGGTGATCCGATGCCGGACCGGCTGACGTCGCTGGACCTCACCTTCCTCAAGGCCGAGTCGCCGGCCACCCCGATGCACGTCGGGACGGTCGACATCTTCGAGCCGCCCGTGCACGGTGACGACGGGTTCGACTACGAGAGCCTGGTGGCCCTGATCCGGGACCGGATCACCTTCGTGCCGCGGTACCGGCAGCGGGTCCAGCAGGTGCCCGGCCGGTTCGCCGGCCCGGTCTGGGTCGACGACGAGGATTTCGACATCACCTTCCACGTACGGCGCTCCGCCCTGCCCCGGCCGGGGACGCACGCCCAGCTGCTGGAGCTGGTCGCCCGGATCATGTCCCGGCGGCTCGACCGGGCCCGGCCGCTGTGGGAGATGTACCTGGTCGAGGGCCTGCAGGGCGACCGGTTCGCGATCATCTCCAAGTCCCACCAGGCCCTTGTCGACGGCAACAGTACGGTCGATATCGGCCAGGTGGTGATGGATTCGACCGCGCACCCGCGGGACACCCCGACCGACACCTGGCAGCCGGACCACCCGCCGTCCGCGCTGGAGCTGCTCGCCGGGGTGTTCGCGGACGCCACTCGCCACCCGACCGCCGTGCTGGAGCTGGCCCGGGCCGAGATGGCCAGCCTGACCGGCTCCACCTCGGTCCGTGAGGTGCTCGGCGACGTGGTCGGTTCGCTGGCCGCCCAACGGCATGTGCAGGAGAGCTCACTGCACGTGAAGACGTCCGGTCAGCGCCGGTTCACCACGGTGCAGACCGAACTGGAGGACTACCGGACCGTCCGGGCGCTGCACGGCGGCACCGTGAACGACGTGATCCTGGCCGTGGTCGCGGGTGCGTTCCGGGCCTGGATGATGACGCGCGGTGAGGGAGTCGGGCCGACCCGGAGCGTGCGGGCGGTGGTCCCGGTCAGCATCCGCGACGACGACGAGGAGCCGACCTCGCTCGGTTCCCGGGTGATCGCCTCGACCGTGACGCTCCCGGTGGGGGAGAACTCGCCGGTCATGCGGCTGCACCAGATCTCGTACCAGACCAAGGTGCACAAGGACACCGGTCGCGCGGTCAGCGCCCGCTCGCTGGTCGGGATCGCCGGATTCGCGCCGACCACGCTGCACGCGCTGGCCGCCCGGGTCGCGACGGCCACGGTCCGGCCGATCGACGACGTGGTGATCACGAACGTGCCCGGTCCGCAGTTCCCGCTGTACGCCGCGGGTGCGCCGATGCTGGCGTCGTACCCGGTGGTCCCGCTGATGCCGGGACAGGGGTTGTCCGTCGGCGTCACGTCGTACGACGGGAAGGTGTCCTTCGGGCTGAACGCGGACCGCACCGCGATGCCCGACCTGGCTGTTTTCGCCCAATGTGTGACGGATGCGCTGGACGAGTTGCTCGACACCACCAGGGGCAGCCGGAACCGGGCCACCCGGGGCCGGAAGAACGCCCGCGGTACGACCAAGAAGGCGGGCTCATGAGGGTCTACATCCCATCCACGCTGCGGCGGCTCGACGCCGCGTGCCACGCGGGCGAGTTCGGTCCGCCCCCGCTGACGGCGTACGCGGTGACACCGGCGCTGCGGGAGTGGTACGCCGAGGGCGACGACGAGGAGCTCGAGTACGCCGCGATGGCGCAAGCGGCCCGGGCGTCGATCGGACTGCTCGCGGCCGATCCGGGGACGGCACGCAGACGCCTGGTCGTCGCCTGCGAGGTGGGCGCGGTCCCGCCCGCGGACGGCACGGTCGAGCTGGGCGATGCCCGGCTGGAGCTGAACGTGGTGGTGCCGTGGTCGGCGGTGGCCGCGGTGCACATGGACGCGGCCGAGGCGGTGCCGGTGGTCGGGAAGGCCGCCGACCTCTGGGATGCGGCTCAGAATGGTGATGACGACGCGGTTTTCGCCCTGGATTCGTGCGAGGGTGAAGATCTGATGTGGTACGCGACGCAGGAGGTCCCGGATCTGCTGGCCGCGGAAGGGCCCCGGGGCGGGCTGAACGGCTTGAGCTGACCGAGCTGACACAGGGAGCTGATTGGCGATGCAGGCGATCTGGAAGGGTGCCATCTCCTTCGGAATGGTGACGATCCCCATCAAGGTGTTCTCGGCGACCGAGGAGAAGGACATCTCCTTCCGCCAGGTGCATGTCGCAGACGGGGGCCGGATCCGGTACAAGCGGGTCTGCTCCGAGTGCGGCGAGGAGGTGCCGTACTCCGATATCGGCAAGGGCTACGAGATGGCCGACGGCCGGATGATCGTGCTGGAGCCGGAGGACTTCGCCGACCTCCCGCTGTCCAGCAAGAAGGTCATCGACGTGCTGGAGTTCGTCCCCGCGGACCAGGTGGACCCGCTGTACCTGGGCAAGTCCTACTACCTGCAGGCCGACGGCGGCCCCGGTGCCAAGCCGTACGTGCTGCTCCGCGACGCCCTGGACGGCTCCGAGCTGTACGCGCTGGTGAAGGTCGCGCTCCGGTCGCGGGAGAGCCTCGGGCTGCTCCGGACGTTCGACGACATCCTCGTGCTGCAGGTGATGCTGTGGCCGGACGAGGTCCGCGACTCGTCGTTCGCGGCGCCGGCCGAGGACGTGGAGATCCGGTCGCAGGAGAAGGCGATGGCGGCGTCGTACATCGACACGCTGCGGGGCGAGTTCGACCCGGGTCAGTACCACGACGAGTACCGGCAGGCGCTCGAGCAGGTGGTCGAGGCGAAGGCGGCGGGGGTCCCGCTGCCGGAGACCGAGGAGGAAGAGCCGGAGGGCGCCGAGGTCGTCGACCTGGTCGCCGCTTTGCGGGCCTCGGTCGAAGCCGCAAAGGCACGCCGGGCCGGCGGTGGTGAGGCTGCTGCCGAGGCGAAGGCTCCGGCGAAGAAGGCCGCGGCCGCCAAGAAGGCACCGGCCAAGAAGGCGGCTGCCGCCAAGAAGACCGCGGCGAAGAAGACCGCCAAGAAGGCTGCGAAGAAGTCGGCATGAGCGAGCGGCCACCGACTCAGACGGAGGTTCCGAAGGACGCTTCGGAGATCCCGGCGGACCCGACCGCGCCGCTGGTGAAGCCGGGCGACTACCTGCTCGAGCTCATCCCGGTGCCGGTGTCGGACATCGACCGGGCGAAGCGGTTCTACTCCGAGCAGTGTGGGTTTCATGTCGACGTGGACGTCTCGCCGGCGGACGGCGTCCGCGTGGTGCAGCTGACGCCGCCCGGGTCGTTCTGCTCGATCAGCCTGCTCCAGGGCCTGCCGATGGCGGACATGGAGCCCGGCTCGCTGCGGGCCCTGCACCTGGTCGTGAAGGACATCGAGGCCGCTCGGCAGGAGCTGATCGGCCGCGGTATCGACGTCGGCGAGACCGAGGACCTCGGCGGTGTCTTCTATGCCTGGTTCAAGGACCCGGACGGCAACACCTGGGCACTGCAGCACATGCCCTGGCGGCCTTAGACCGATCCGGCGTCAGCGCTCACGAAGTGCCCGAAACCACCCATGTCCGCGAAGCTATCGGCCCAAGGGGCGTTTCCGGGCGCGCACCCTCCGGCGGTGGATGCGCCAGCCGGCGGGGGTTCGGACGAGCAGGTCGTCGTAGGTGGCGCTGCCGCAGCTGCCGTCGGACATGACGCCCAGGCCTTTGGAGCGGGCGGTGACTTCGTCCGGGCCGGTTTCGGTGAGGACGATGTTGGTGACGTGGTGGGCGACAGGGTTTTGGTCGCCCAGAGCCTGGGCTGCCTCTTCGAGGGCGGCCAGGCCGACGATCACGCCGCCGCCGAGGTCGGTGACGTCGTACTCGATGTCGGGAGTGAAGAGTGCATCGGTGGGTTCGCCGGCGTCGACGAGATGGCCGTGCAGGGAGATGAGGTCGGTGATCGCGATCCGGTCGGCGGGATCCATGGCCGAACTCCTAACTGGGGGAGTCCCCGATTGTCGGAAAGAGTAGTGTAACCAGGGATGTCCCCAGTTAAGTTGCGAGCCGACGCCCGGCGGAACCGCGAGCAGTTGATCGAGGCTGCGCGGGAGGTGTTCGCGGAGTTCGGCACGCAGGCGCCGCTCGACGAGATCGCCCGGCGGGCCCGGATCGGCAACGCGACGTTGTACCGGCACTTCCCGACCCGGGATGACCTGCTCGTCGCTGTGTACGCCGAGGAAGTACGGGCGCTGTGCGCGTTGGGTCTCGACGCGGCCGGTCTGGACACCGTCGGCCGGGCGAGGGGTCACGCGGTCGAGGTGGACCGGCTGTTCGAGTGGTTGGCCGCCTTCGTGCGGCACGTCGCGGAGAAGGGTGATCTCGCCCGCACTCTGGAGCCGTCGGCGCGACGGTCCGAGCTGCATGAGGAGTGGCATGCGGCGATGGTGGCGACGGTCGGCGGGCTGGTCGAACGAGCCCAGGAGGCCGGAGTACTGCGGCCCGATGTCGACCCGGTCGACCTGCTCGTCCTGGCCGCTGGAACGGCCACTGCGGAACCTGCTCGAGTGAAACGTATGCTACAAATGGTGCGGCGTGGGGTGGTCGCTGTCTGACCGGACCAGTCGGCCTCGTGGTCCGGTGCATCGTCCGGTTCGATCCGGGCCGGTTCCGCGTGGCAGCATGGGAACGCGCCGCCCACCCACACCGGCGTACGCCCGCACGGTCCACCACACGATCGAGGAGCCCCGCAGCATGGATGCCGTCACCGCCGTACCCACGCCCGCCAACGAACCCGTCAAGGGCTACGCGCCCGGATCGTCGGAGCGGGCGAGCCTGGAGGCGAAGCTCAAGGAGTTCACCGCGGCGGGTGCGATCGACCTGACCTGCACCATCGGCGGTGAGCAGCGGCTCGGCGGCGGTGCTCCGATCCAGGTGGTCCAGCCGCACAAGCACGCGCACGTGCTCGGCACCCTCGGCAGTGCGACCGAGGCGGACGGCCGGGAGGCGGTGATCGCTGCGCTCGGTGCCGCCAAGTCGTGGCGTTCGCTGTCGTTCGACGACCGCGCGGCGATCTTCCTGAAGGCGGCCGACCTGCTGGCCGGCCCGTGGCGCGACACCCTGAACGCGGCGACCATGCTCGGCCAGTCGAAGACGGTGCAGCAGGCCGAGATCGACGCCGCCTGTGAGCTGATCGACTTCCTTCGCTTCAACGTGGCGTTCGCGCGGCAGATCGTCAGCGACCAGCCGATCTCGTCCCCGGGGCTGTGGAACCGGGTCGACTACCGGCCGCTGGAAGGGTTCGTCTACGCGATCACGCCGTTCAACTTCACCGCGATCGCCGGCAACCTGCCGACCGCGCCCGCGCTGATGGGCAACACGGTGGTCTGGAAGCCGTCGCCGACGCAGCAGTTCGCGGCGCACTGGACGATGCGGCTGCTCGAGGCCGCGGGGCTGCCGGCCGGTGTGATCAACCTGGTCACCGGCGACGGCATCGAGGTGAGCAAGGCCGCGCTGACCCACCCGGACCTGGCCGGCATCCACTTCACCGGCTCCACCAAGACGTTCCAGTCGCTGTGGTCGACGGTCGGCGCGAACATCGCGTCGTACAAGACCTACCCGCGGCTCGTCGGTGAGACCGGTGGCAAGGACTTCATCCTGGCGCACCCGTCCGCCGACCCGGCGGTGCTGAAGACCGCGATGGTGCGGGGTGCGTTCGAGTACCAGGGCCAGAAGTGCTCCGCGGCCAGCCGTGCGTACGTCGCCCGGTCGGTGTGGGAGCGGATGCGCGACGACCTGGTCGCCGAGACCGAGTCGCTGACCATGGGTGACGTCAGCGACCTGTCGAACTTCATCGGTGCGGTGATCGACGACCGGGCGTTCGCCAAGCACAAGGCGGCGCTGGACCGGGCCCGGAAGACCGACGCGCTCGAGGTCGTTGCCGGTGGCACCTATGACGACAGCGAGGGGTACTTCGTCCGGCCGACGCTGGTGGTCTCCGACGACCCGACCGACGAGATCTTCACCACCGAGTACTTCGGCCCGATCCTGGGCGTGCACGTGTACGACGACGCCGACTACGAGACCGTGATGCGGCAGATGGAGAGCGCCGCGCCGTACGGGCTGACCGGTGCGATCATCGCTCAGGACCGGCATGCGGTGGCGGCGGCGGCCGACTACCTGCGGTTCGCCGCGGGGAACTTCTACGTCAATGACAAGCCGACGGGTGCGGTGGTCGGGCAGCAGCCGTTCGGTGGGGCGCGGGCGTCTGGCACGAACGACAAGGCCGGCTCGATGTGGAACCTGATTCGCTGGGCCAGCCCGCGATCGATGAAGGAAACCTTCGCCCCGCCGACGGACTACCGCTACCCCCACCAGGGCTAAGGGAAAGAAGAAGAGCCGTTGGGGTGGGGCCCCACCAGGGCTGAGGGAAAGTCAGGGTTTACCCGGGAAAAGGCGAGATCGGGAGTAAGTGGGGCCCGTTGCGTCGTTTCCCGGGTATGCATGAGACCGATCTGCACCTGGAGCCCAACGAAGCCTCCGACCTGTGCCGCGTGTTCGGGCCGGACATCCTCAGCCGCCATGGCTGGGACCGGGCCTTCGTCACGGTGCTCGACGAGGCCACCGCCGAGGACGCGCTGGCGCTGCTCGTCCACACCGCCGGCGCGCCGCTCGACGAGGAGTGGGCGGCGACGCGGGTGCTCCTGGACGCCGGGGTGCACGCAGGTAAGACCGAGGACGCCGAGGCCTGCGCCTCCCGCGACGGCTACGTCTACCTGATCGGTTCGCAGTTCGGGAAGAAGGCCGGGCCGCTCGCCGCCAAGCGATCCTGGATCGCCCGCGTCAGCGAGCAGTCGATCGCGGACGCCATCGACAACGGCGGCCGACCGGCCCTCGAGGTCGTCCGGCTGCGGTTCGGCCTGCACCGGGCGATCAACGACGCCCTGGCCGGCATCGAACTGCTGCCGATGGGTGCCCTGCTGCAGCAGGCGTACGTCGATGCCACCATCGCCGTCGGTCTGGCGAAGGCCAAGCGCTGGGCCGGGACCGTCCGCCCGACAGATCACCCGGTCAACATCGAGGCCGCCGAGTTCCGTGCGAACGGGAACCTGCTGCTCGGCATCCGGTACCCGGTGACCGCCGACGGGCATCCGCTGCTGGTCGAGCTCGAGAACCTCCAGGAGCTGTTCGACGACCCGAACGCCGTACCGCGGTGCGGCAAGGTCTGGGTGCTCGGCGACGTCGGCGGTGTCGATGCGCCGGCCGGACTGCGCGGTCTGGACACCAGAGGCGACGACCGGTTCGACGCCGTCATCGGTGACCTCGACGCGTCCGGCAAATCGGCCACCGTCCTCGCGGACCACCCGGAAGGTGCCCGCGCGGCGTCGGAGCACGTCCGCTTCGAGCTCCCGGCGGAGGCCGACAGCGGTGTCGTCAGCGCCAAGGTCATGCACCACTTCGGCGACGTCCGCCGCGTCGAAGGCGTCGCCGTCGACCACGAGGGTCACGCGCATTACGTCATCGACGAAGAGGGCCACGTGGCCCTCAGGACGCTCGTCTTCGACTGAGTCAGCTCACTTGAGAAGGCCTCGTCGTACGACGATGTAGTACGTCGTCATGTCGTCGATCAGGGTCTAGTTCAGGCGGTGCGGTCGAGTTGCGGCTGCAGGGGCGGATCGACGAGGAGTGCGGAGCCGCACTTGCAGCAGATCCACTCGTCCGGCTCGTCGACCAGGTGATCGGCGGCCTCGATCTGTTCGAACGGCATCACGGTGGCGCAGAAGACGCAGTACTGCGAATCCTCGCCGACCTGCCGGCTCTTCTTTCGCACGACTGGCTCACCTCCGGTGGCAACTCGTCACCTTCAGGTTGCCACCGGGGATGAGCCGGTCACCGTTACGACACTCGGGCTCAGTGGGTCCAATCCTTGCCGAGTTCGTGTTCCTTCTGCAGGCCGGAGCGGATCGCGTCGACCACGAACGGCTCGATCTTCTTGCCGATCAGCGGGACCGCGACCTTCACGTCGAGCTCGATCGACTGGACCGTGCTCGCTCCGGCGGCGGTGATCTGGGCGGTGCCCTTCAGGGTGACCGGGGTGTTGCTGATCTCGCCGCGGACGTCGGCCTCGCGGGACCCGTCCGCCTTGGCCGGGTGCCAGGTCTCGGTCTGGACGACGGTCAGCGTCTGGCCGACGAACTTCCGGGCGATGTCCGGTACGTCGTCGGACGGCATCTCGCGCTGGACCTTGACGATGGTGTCGCCGCCGGACTCGGTCACCTCCACGGCGTAGGACAGCGCCTTGGTCTTCTGGCACGCCTGCTCGCGGAAGGTGGCGTCCGTGACGATCGCGAACACTTCCTCGGGTGTGGCGTCGTACGACGCCGACAGCTTCAGCTCCATGGCGGACATCATGGCATTACCGCTCGGTCACACCACCAGTTCACCGCCGGTGCGGGGTGAGGACGAGGCTGACGGTGCGGTTCTGCGCCGCCGTACGGAACGGTGCCGGGAGAGGCTCGGCAAGCGTTTGCCCATAGAGTGGGTGGGGTGAGGCTGGCGGAGCGGTGGGCAGCGGTCGGGGCGGTCGGGCGCGAGCAGGCGGTCCGGGCGGCGCGCGGCCGGGTCGGGGTGCCGGATCTGATGCGGCGGGAGGTTTGGGGGAGTCGCGATCCGGAGGCGGTGCGGGCGATCCTTGCTGATGCGGAGGCGGATCGTGCTCAGCCGTGGCCGCGGACGATGTTGTCCGACTACGCCCGCTATTGGCGCGACGGCGTACGCACGGCCTACGAGAACCCGGCCGGTGAACTCAGGCGTCGTACGTCGACCGCTGTGCTCGCGGCCGCGCTCACCGCAGATCAGACGTACGTCGACGAGGCTGCCGACGGACTGATGTTGTTGTGTGAGCAGACCACGTGGTGCTGGGCGGCGCATGAGTCGTTCGCGACCGCTCGGAGTGAGGTGGCCGGCGATCCGGACGAGCCCTATCTGGATCTCGGTGCGGCGGAGACGGCCGAGATCCTCGCGTGGGCAGATCTTGTCGTCGGGCCTGCGCTCGACGAGCGGGTGCCGGGGCTGCGGCGGCGGATGCGGCGGGAGGTCAGGCAGCGGGTCATCCAGCCGTTCCGGACCGATCGCCGCTGGCACTGGCTCGGCCTCGACGGCCGTCTGCACAACTGGAACCCGTGGATCCACGGTCACGTGCTCGCCGTCGCGCTGTTCCTCGAGGACGACCCGCAGGTCCAATTGGAAGTCACCGACCTCGTGGTCGACGGTCTCAGTCGCTACCTCGACGCTCTGCCCGACGACGGTGGCTGCGATGAGGGCTACGCGTACTGGTGGAACGGCCCGGCCCGGTTGGCCTTCGCACTCGACGTACTCGACCGCGTCACCGATGGCGCCTTCGCGCCTTGGTCATGTACGCCGCTCGCGGAGTTGGCCCGTTATCCGCAGCGGGTCGCGCTCGGCGACGGCTGGTACGTGAACGTCGCCGACGGTTCCGCCCGCCCGGACCCGAACCAGCCGTGGCATGTCCTGCATCGCTGGGGACGCCACCACCCAGACGCCGACGTGATGGCCCAAGCCGCCGCCCACCGGGACCTGCCGATCGCTCCGTCGGCCGGCCTCGGGCGCGCGGTGCTGGGCCTGACCGACGACGCCTGGTCGAACGCGGCGACGACCGACCTGCCCCTCCCGAAGTCGACATGGCTGCCGGATGTCCAGCTGTTCGTCGCGCGTGGCAGCGGTCTGACCCTCGCGATCAAGGGCGGACACAACGACGAGAACCACAACCACAACGACGTCGGTTCGTTCATCGCGGCGCTCGACTCGACGCCGGTGCTCATCGACCTCGGACAGCCGACGTACACCGCGCTCTCCTTCTCCGACCGCCGCTACGAACAATGGGTGGTCCGAAGCGCCTGGCACAACGTCCCGCTGATCAACGGCGACGAGCAGCAGCACGGTCCGCAGTACAGGGCGACCGACCTCGTCGTCGAAGAGAACTCGCTGGCACTCGACCTGTCCCAGGCCTATCCCGGTGCGCCACGCTATCGGCGCGTGGCGACGCTGGCGGACGACGCGATCACGATCGCCGACGAGTGGGACGGCTCGGTCACACAGCACTTCATCATCGCCGGTACGCCGACCATCCACGGACCGCACGAGGTCGTGGTCGACACCCTGTCCGGCGGTCGTGTGCACCTCACCTGGGACGCGGGTACCGGACGGCTCGAGGAACGGGCCGTCGACGACGCCCTGCTGGAAGGTGTCTGGGGCCCGACCGTGCATCGGCTGGTCGTCGACTGCACCGGCAACTCGTTCCGTCTGACCGTCCGCAGAGGAGAGCGACCGTGACTGACGCGCCGTACACCGGCCTGAACCGGGAGACCTGGGCGGCGACCGCTGACGGGCTGTTGCTGGCGCTGCATCCGTGGGCGTCGCCGGACCACGCCCGCATCGACCTGCCCGGTGTGCCGAGCGCTTACGGTCCGGACAGCGACTCGCTGGAGGCGTTCGCACGCTCCTTCCTGCTGGCAGCGATCCGGTTGCACGGCGACCACGGCAACGACCCGCACGGCCTTGCCGAGTGGTACGCCGAAGGCCTCCGCGCCGGCACCGATCCGACCTCGGAGCACGCCTGGCCGCGGCCGGACCGGCTCGGCCAGGCGAAGGTGGAAGCCTGCTCGATCGCCCTCGGCCTGCACCTCAGCCGTCCTTGGCTCTGGGACCGCCTGAGTGATCTGGACCGTGAGCGGATCGTCGCGTGGCTGGCGACGGTGGTCGGCGAGAAGTATCCGCCGATCAACTGGGTCTGGTTCCAGATCGTCGTCGAGACGTTCCTCAAGTCGGTCGGCGGTCCGTGGTCGTCCGCCGACCTCGAGAGCGGGCTGGCCGTGCACGAGTCGCTCTACCGCGACAACGGCTGGTACGCCGACGGGCCCGAGCGCTCCTTCGATCACTACAACGGCTGGGCGCTGCACGTGTACCCGTTGCTCTGGGCAACCATGGAGCCGTCGGCGGACCCGAAGCTCGTGACCGCGTGGCGTGAACGGCTCTCGCAGTACCTCCGGACGGCTGTCCACCTGATCGGCGGCAACGGTTCGCCACTGGTCCAGGGGCGCAGCCTGACCTACAGGTTCGCCGCCGCGGCGCCATTGTGGATGGGCGCTCTCACGGGTGCGACCGACGTACCGCCGGGTCAGCTCCGGCGTGCGGCGTCCGGGATGCTCGCGCATTTCCTCGACCACGGCGTACCCGACGACAACGGGCTGCTGAACCTCGGCTGGTACGGCGAATGGCCGCGGATCGCACAGTCGTACTCCGGGCCTGGATCGCCGTACTGGGGAGTGAAAGGCATGCTCGGACTGATGCTGCCGGCCGATCATCCGGTGTGGACCGCGGCCGAGGAACCGCTGCCCGTCGAGACCGGGGACTTCACGCTCGAGGTGCAGGAGCCGGGCTGGCTTGTCAGCGGCACCACGGCCGACGGTGTCGTCCGGATCGTCAACCACGGCACGGATCACTCGGTGCCGGGCGATCAGCGGGCCGACTCGCCGCTGTACGCGCGGCTCGGGTACTCGACCCACACGATGCCGCCGCTCGACCAGACTGCTTGGTCGCAGGCGGTCGAGAACAGTGTGGCGATCGTGCATCCGGAGTTCGGGCCGAGTCATCGCAACGGTTTCGAGGTGGTGCGCGCCGGGGTCTCGGTGACTTCGGCTCATTGGGTGCGGACCGATGAGGACAAGGGGGCCGAACACGGGTCCGGTCGGGGTGGCAGCGTTGTCGGGGGCCCGCGCTTGGTCGTCGGGTCGGTGCTGCACGGCAGTCATGAGGTGCGGGCCGCGGTGGTCGAGGGGGAGATCGATCCTTCCTGGCAGCTGGAGTTGAGTGGCTGGCCGTTGTCCGGCGCCGAAGCGCCGGAGAACACCGTCGACAGGTTCGAGTCGTTGGTCTCGGCTGACGGGCTCAGCTCGTCCATCGCGGGCGTCACCGCTTTCGAGTACGACGTGCGCCGCCTGACCGAAGCGAGTCCGGTGGGCAACCACACCGCGATTCCCTGCGCCAGAACCCATCCCGAGCCCGGCGCGGTCTACTCGGCCGTCGTCACGCTGGGCGGATCGCCCGAGCGGCGGCCGTCCGTCTCCGTCGAGGGCCGGACGGTCCGGGTCGAATGGTTGGACGGACGGGTCGACAACCTACGGCTGGACGCGTGACGCGAGCGGGATCGACGAGTCGCGGATCATCAGTTCCGGGGTGATCAGGATTCGTTGTGACGGGCGGCGGCGTCCCTCGACCAGACGGGCGACCATCAGCTCGACCGCGGTTCGCCCGACCATCGGTTTCGGTGGCCGGATCGCGGTCATGGCCGGCTCGGCCAGGCGGGCGACCTCGTCGTCGTACGCGACGATCGCGAGGTCGTCCGGGATCGAGATGCCGCGTTCGCCGCAGTACTGCGCGACCGACATCGCATCCGGATCCGAGTGGACGACGAGTGCCGTCGTACCGGTGGCGCGGCATCGGTCGAGCAGTTGGCCGATGGTTTCGCGGTAGCCGGGTTCCTCCATCCGGACCGACTCGCGCACGACCAGGTCGGGGGAGAGCGCGAGGTCTGCGCAGACCAGCTCCCAGCCGCGTTCGAGATGCGCCGAGGTCGGGCTGCCCTTCGACAGGACCAGCCCGATGCTGCGGTGACCGTGCTGGTGCAGATGGCGTACGGCGATCTCCAGCCCGAGCGCGTGGTCGCTGCGAACCCATTCCAGCTGGTTCTTCGTCGGGGTCCAGCGCGGGGGTTGCCGCTCGATCAGGATCACCGGGACGGGCAGATCGCCGATCCACTGGATCATCTCGGGGACGTCGTCGCCGTCCAGGTTCGGCGCGAGCAGCAGCCCCTGCACCTGTTGCGCCTCGATCAGCCGGGTGATCTGCCGCTGGTCCTCCGCCCAGTCGTACGTCGATCCACGCAACTGGATCTGGACGTCCTGGGCAACGGCCGCCGAGCGGGCACCGGCCACGATCGCCGGCCAGTAGTAGTCCAGCGACGGGACGACCATCCCGATGGTGAACCGCGGCGGTCCCGTCCCGCGGCGGCGGGTGTGGGTCGCCGGACCGAGATCCGTCGGCAAGGTCGCCCCGCCGTGCACCTTGGTCAGCAGATTCTGCCCGGCGAGGGCCGCGATGTCCCGCCGAACGGTCAGCTCGCTGACGCCGAGCAGCACCGCGAACTCCCGCACCCTGATCGACCCGTGCCGCCGCAGTTCATCCATCAACCGCTCCTGCCGCTGCGCCCCGAACAACCGCTCGCTCACCCCACCTCACCCCCCGAACCCGACCTGTGAGGTGCACCCGCGAAAGGACACCGCCTTCGGCGGGCGCCGAACGTGGATGCAGATCCAGCTGGTCGGCGCGAGCGATCGCCTGGTTCATGGGAGTGGGTCGGGGCAGAAGGTGCGGTCACGGCGCCTCACCTCCGTGCGTGTGCGGATCTGAATGATTACGTGCGTATCCGACCGCTACGGTAATCGCTTGCCGCGGGCTTGTCGTCAGGTGCGACGAGACTTCTTCAGACGGGCTCCTCATCGGGAGGTGGCTGATGAGCTGGGTCGGGCTTTGAGCGCTTGGGCGGGCGGAGCAGGCGTTTGAGGAGGGGGAGGGTGACGGCCAGGAGGATCAGGGTGAGGCTGGCGGCGGTGGCGTATTTGTCGATCAGGAGAACGACATCGACGGTCTGTTGGCCGGTCCAGTAGCCGAGGGCGGCGATCAGGGCGGTGACGAGCAGGGCGCCGGTGAGGTCGAGGAGGAGGAAGGTGAGCAGGCGCATGCCGGCCCAGCCGGCCATGGCGTAGATGACTGCGGTGGGGACGCCGGGGAGGACGGCGAAGATGACTGCGAGGGCGAGGATCCAGGGTTTGAGGTCGGTGGCTCGGGCAGCGAACCGCAGCACTCGCTCACTGGTGGTGAACATCCTGATGATGCCCTCGCCCCACTGCCGTTCACCATGCCGAGCGCTCCGGCGAGGACGACCAGCCACAGCGGAGCCTCGCCAAGCCGGGCGAACGCGGCCGCGGCGCCGATCGCCACCAGATCGCCGGTCAGGAACTCCAGTGCCACCGGATGCGAGGCGATCAGGAACGGCTTGAGGGGTCGCAGCGCCAGCCCGAGGAGGACGACACCGAGGATCGCGCCGAGCAGGGCCACGTCGATCCGGGTGGCGCGTCCCTGCCAGGGCACGAAGCGACGCCAGGCCGGCGCCGCTCCTCGCCGAGTTCGGGCTGGGCCTTCTATGGTCCTCGTCCTTCCGATGCGCAGGGTCCGCGATGACCAGAGGCCGCCTCACCCTCCAGCACCGAGTCTCCGACCGGCGTACGGCGATAGACCACCCGGCGGCCACGCCGGCTTCGGTCGACGAGACCCGCCCTCAGGAGCACCTGAAGGTGGTACGACACCGTCGGAGCGCCCCAAGGCAGTCGGCTGCTCAACTCCTGGGTCGACTGGTGCTCGCCGAGTTCGGCCAGCAACATGGCGCGCGTGTCGCCGAGCAGGTCTGCCAGCGCGCGGCGGGGTGCCTCGGCGTCGCGCTGCCAGAGTCGCGCGATGCCGTTCGGCCGGTAGACGACAGTTGGTTGCTCTGGGCATTTGACGGTGAACTGCACCGGCCCGACGTGCGTCGATGCCGGAATCATCAGGACGCCGTCGTCGGCCCAGTCGACGGTGACCTCATACGGTCGATCCAGGACGATGCCGTTGCCGTCCCACACCATTCCCCGGCCGAGATCGTTGAGCATGGCAACGGCCCCGCGGGAGGCAACGAGATCGCTCTTGCGGCGGATGTCGTCGTCGAGGACCGCTGTGGTCGTGGGCCAGTCAGGTTCGACGGCGAGCTCGAAGAAGAGCTGCAGAGCCTTGGCTGCGGCAGCGGCCACGGCCTCCGGGCCTTCGGATATCACTCGGCTGAGCGCCTCGGGCGCCGGGCGACGCCACCTCCGGTAGGTGTCCTCGTCGCCGAACAGCGCCACCACATCGTCGCGGATGGCCCGTCCCCGCAGGCCGATGTCGAGTTGACGCTCGATGTCGTCGGCGCCCGTCCGGCCGATGATCCGGGCCTGCTCCTCGATCGTCTCGACAGGTCGCGCGGGTGGAGGAGTCAGGAAGTCCGGGGTGTAGTCGTGGCCAGTTGGTACCAACGCCTCCAGCAGTGCCAGCTCGCCGGCCGGCATCAGCGCCCGCGCGCGGGCGTACCAGGTCCTCGCATGACGCGCGGGATGCGCAGCGCGGAGGCGAACGGTGCTCACCACTTCTTGGGCGGGCGAGATGGCAAAGCGCGATCGACCGAGTTGGTCCGCGGTCATCGAGATGCGAATCGCCACCATTGCAGTATGCACATGGCCGGCTGACCGCGGACCAGATTCGAAGGGGCTCGAATCCCGGCACTCGAGCTACCCCGGGTCGGGTGCGCCGTTCATCAGGTCGAGGGCGGATTGCTGGCGGGCGGCGTCGAGTTTGTCGATCGGTCCTGACCAGCGGAGGCCGTACTGGTCCATCGGGGTGCGGTTCGCGGCGAAGGCTCGGTCGGCCTGGCGTTGGAGGTAGGTCGTGTACGGGTGGTCGGAGAGGGCTGCGTTGAGTTTCGCCAGGCCGCGGACGTGGGCGCCCTTGAAGGACGGGCCGTCGCCGCCGCAGTCGCCGGACTCGCACGGCTCGCGCAGGATGCCGTCCGCGTTGTGCAGAGACGAAGCCGTCGTGGCCGCGTCGGCGAGTTGCCGGGCGGTGGTCAGGTACGCCGAGTTGTTCGTTGCCTTGGACAACTCGGTGAGAGCACCGAGCAGGACACCCTGGTTGTAGGTCCACGCGGTGTCGCCGTTGTTCCTGCACGTGGACAGGTCGATGCCGTCGTTGACCAGGTTCGAGCTGTTGATCATCCCGGTCTGCTGGAACCAGGTCCACCCGTTCTGCGCTCGCTGCAAGTAGGTGGTGTCGCCGGAGATCCGGCGATGCAGGGCCGCGTTCAGGTGGATGTAGAGCGAGTTCGAGATGGCGTTCTTGTACGTCTTCGCCTCACTCCACCACACCCCGCCGCCGCACGTGTTGTCCCAGTACGCCGCCATGTGGTCGGCGTCGGCCTTGGCCGTCACCAGGTAGCGGGTCTCACCGGTCAGGTCGTACGCGGCGATCCACGCGAGACCCCACCAGCCGGTGTCGTCGATGTAGTCGTTGCGGAACTGGCCTTGAGCCGCGTTGAGATTGAGGTCGTACGTCCGGCCGATCGAGTACTGGTAGCTGCCCATCCCGCTGACGCGAATGTTGTCGATCACCGCGTTCAGCGCGTTCGCGGCGTTCCACCAGCCGGTGGTGTCGAACAGTCCGGTCGCGTAGTTGTAGTACTGCATCTGCGCGGTGGCGGCCGCCGTACGACGGTCTCCCGCGTTCCAGGTGGTGCGGGCCCACGCCGTACAGGCGATGTCGGGGCGGTCGCCGGCCTTGCCGCAGGCCCGGATGGCGCCGACACCGTGGTTGCTCCAGTCGTCGACGTTGTACATCTGGGTTCGCCAGCCGCTCTGGCCGGACGGGATCGCGGTGTTGCCGAGTCGGCTGCCGCCCGTCCAGGTCCGGCCGCCGTCCATCGAACGGTCCAGCCACACCTCGTCGCCGGGGCTGCCGTTCTCGATCGACGCCCAGCCCATCGCATCGGCGTCGTCGAAGTGGAGGGTGATCGTCCGGCCGAAGAGCGTCGCCGACACCGGGGCCCGGTCGCCGGGGGACAGGGCGGGATCGCGGGCGTCGCAGTACTTGTTGCAGATCGTCGCTTGGGGAGTCATGGAGACCGCCGGGGTGGAGGGTGCGGGCGGTGGCGCGCCGAGGGGTGCTACGAGCAGGCTGAGGCTGGAAACGATTCCAACGACCATCACAAGTCTCCCTGGGGCGGTAGGAAGAGAGCGGTTTCACCGAAGGTAGGTGGACCGCTTCAGTCCGTCAAGACATCAGCAGCGACGCGAGGATGCCGACCGCGGTGAGAACGGTGATGGTGACTGCCACCCGGCGACCACGCCTGGCCCGCTGCCGGGCGGCCGTCGAGTCGAGGT
Source organism: uncultured Actinomycetota bacterium (assembly GCA_963748245.1). Classification (GTDB taxonomy): domain Bacteria; phylum Actinomycetota; class Actinomycetes; order Propionibacteriales; family Kribbellaceae; genus Kribbella. Next base: position 802,785 of record CAVVIA010000005.1, read on the forward strand.
CCCTGGCACACGGGGTGAATTCAGCCGCGTCGGACGGCGCGAACAGGCCGACCAGCCGGCACAACGCCGTACGCCGGGATGCCTGCCGCGACGCCTCCTGGACGACGCTCCGCCGAATGAACTCCGGCTGACAGGCCCCGTGCGGCGGCAGCGCACGCTGGACGACGGCATGCGCAGCGGCCACCCGCCCTTGCCGGCTGATCGACGGCGGGAGGATCAGATAGGCCAGGTGAACCAGACAGGCATAGTCGTCAGACAGCAGCGCCTCGATCTGCGGTTCCTCACGCGTGGGTCCCTGAATGGGTCCCGGGACCAGCGGGGTCTGGACCGTGGCGGACATGCAACTCCTTGTATCGGCGTACCCCAGTCCCAACGAGCCAATCGCTGACCGGTCACGGAAGGCGTCGGATACCCTCGGCCTCATGAGTACTGGTGACGGGGTGGCCGGGCGGTGGGGCGGGGTCGACACCCATTTCGGTGAAGAGGGTGGTCGGCTCACCTACGGCAGTTATCTGCGACTGGCCGAGTTGCTCGACCAGCAGCGGCTGGAGTCGGATCCGCCGGCCCATGACGAGCTGCTGTTCATCACGATTCACCAGGTGTACGAGCTGTGGTTCAAGCAGGTGCTGCACGAGCTGACCGCGTCCCGGGACGCGATGCTGTCCGGTGAGCTCTGGCTGGCCGAGCACCTGCTCCGGCGGGTGCACACGATCGAGCGGACGCTGACGCAGCAGGTCGACATCCTGGAGACGATGACACCGCAGGACTTCGGCGAGTTCAGGCATCGGTTGTCACCGGCAAGCGGCTTCCAGTCGGTGCAGTTCCGGGAGATCGAGTTCCTGTCCGGTGCGAAGGACCAGTCGTTCGTGAAGCGGTTCCGCGGCCTGACCGACACCGAGAAGGCCCGCCTCGGGCAACGGCTGGACGAGCCGACTCTCTGGGACGCGTTCCTCGCCGTCCTCGAGAAGGCAGGCTTCTCCGCCGAGTCCGAGGACGACGTCCGCGATGCGCTCCGCAAGGTCGCCGGCGACCGCGGCCACTACGGCGCCGTCTGGGAGCTCGCCGAGGCTCTGCTCCAGCACGACGAGCTCGCCGCCGCCTGGCGCGCCCGCCACGTCGTCATGGTCGAACGCATGATCGGCACCAAACCCGGCACCGGCGGCTCCTCCGGCGCCGGCTACCTCCGCAGCCGCCTGGACCTCCGCTACTACCCGCTCCTCTGGGATCTGCGTACGGCGCTCTAGGAGCGTCAAAGGACAGATTCCGGATCAGGCTGTCTGGATGAATCGACCTGTTTACATGGTTGATCAGGCTGGGTAACGTAGTGGTGTGTTCGTGCTCGAAGCACTCGGATTGTCGGAGAAGTGGCTCAACAACGGGCCTGCGTCGTTGTTCGATTTCGGCTTGCCGGAGGGTTTCGAACAGCGCGTGACGGTGCGTCGCTATGCCGCTCTCGAGGTCCATGTGGTCGGCCGGTTCGACATGATCTGCTTCAAGCTGTACGCCGCTGTCGATCACTCCGGCCAGCGGACGAGCAAGCATCTGACCGACCTGCGGGCGCTGGATCCCACCGCCGAGGAGTTGCAGACGGCCGCGCTCTGGACCCGGACTCACGATGGCTCGGAGGGCTTCCTGCAGGAGCTTGTGAAGATCCTTGGGCAGCTAGGGCCGGCGGTCGAGAATGCCGACCTCTAAGAGACAGCACGCATCCCTGCGTGAACTCGAGATCGAACTGCTGTGGGGCGCGTGGTCCGAGCTCGGTGTCTCGGGTTGGGGGCGGACGCATCGCGATTGGGTCGTGGACCCAGAGCCGTTGATCGTTCGGACGGCTGAAGTAGCCGACTACGACCCCAGGCTTCGTGACGAGGCACTCGACTGGTGCATCCACTACTGGCGCTACGTTTCCCGCGTTCGCCTGCGCGCTCTGCTGCGCGGCCGAACGGACACGGCGACCGAAGCCTGGGGATGGTTCGCTGCCACGGTCAACAAGCACTCGACCGCTCGCTGGCCCGGGGCAACGGATGAGATCGAGTACAAGATCACGGGGCGCTCATCGCTGGCGACAATGAAGCAGCCTTCCCGTGCCTGGCTGCGGTTGCGAGCCGCATTCGGAGTCGGAGCCCGCACCGAGATCCTTCGCTACTTTCTGTCCGGTCGGTCATTGGGCTCGACGACCGCCATCTCCGAGTGGGTCGGATACGCGAAGAGCAACGTCGTCAACGAATGTGACTCGCTCGAGAAAGCCGGCGTCCTCCGGCGGCGCACCATCCTCAATCGGTTCTACTACTCACTCGCACGGGCGGAGGCGCTGCAGGGTTTCGTCGGTGAGATCGCGCCGTACCGACCGTCGTGGACGCTGTTGCTTGGTGTGACATCGGCACTTGTCGAACTGGAGCAAGCCTCGGCGAGGCTTCCGCACCAGGCCTTGATGGTCGAAGCCCACAAGACGAACGGCCGGCTCGACGAACTCCTCGATCAACTGGACATCGAGGAGCGGCCGGACTTGAGCCGACCTGACGAGTACTGGCCGCGGACGAGAGACTTCGCCTACAAGTACTGCTCCGCCTGGGCCTCGGGAGCTTGGGACCCAGCATCACCACTGCCTCGATCACCTCGCCCGAAAGCGCAGGCCTAAGGAGATGCTGCCGTGAAGCTCTATTCCGACGTGGGGTCGCAGCGGTTCGGGCAGGTGGTCGGGGATCTGATGCTGGTGGGGTGGATCTGGCTGTGTGTCGAGCTCGGGCAGCTGGTGTTCCGGATCACCAACGCCTTGGGTGCGCCCGGGCGGAAGGCCGCTGAGGCGGGGGACGGGCTGGCGGGGGATTTGCGGCGGATGTCGGAGCCGATCGGGAAGGTGCCTGTGGTGGGGGACGAGTTGCAGTCGCCCGTCAACGGGGCTGCGGGCGCTGCGGTGAAGTTGGCCGACGCGGGGCGGGATCAGGCGCATGCGGTCGAGCAGTTGGCCTATGTGCTGGCCGGGGTGACGATCGGGCTGCCGGTGCTGTTCGCGTTGCTGATCTGGCTGCCGCGGCGGATTCGGTTCGCGCGGCGGGCGGGGGCGGCGCAGAGGTTCATCGATAGCGCCGCGGACCTGGACCTGTTCGCGCTCCGGGCGATGGCGAACCAGCCGATGCACCGGCTGGCGAAGATCTCCGACGACCCGGTCGCGGCCTGGCGCGAAGGCGACACCGACGTCATCACCAGACTCGCCGACCTGGAGCTGCGGAGCACAGGTCTGAAAGCGCCTTCGTGAGCGCAGCTACCCTCATCGCATGGCGCGGGTGCTGCTGGTCGAGGACGACGATGCGATCCGGACGTCGCTGGGCAAGTCCCTGACGGCGGCGGGTCATGTCGTCAAGGCCGTGGCCGCCGGCGCCGATGGAGTCGCCGCGGTCGCGCGGGATCGTCCCGACGTCCTGCTGCTCGATCTCGGCCTGCCCGATCTGGACGGGCGGGACGTGCTCGCGATGGTTCGCGCGGTCAGCGACGTGCCGGTGATCGTGGCGACGGCGCGCGACGACGACGCCAGCGTGGTCAGGCTGCTCGACGCCGGTGCGGACGACTACGTGATCAAGCCGTTCAGCTCGGCGCAGATCGACGCCCGGATCCGCGCCGTACTGCGGCGGCTCGGTCCGGACCAGCAAGGCGAGTCGACGGTCGACCTGGGCGCGTTGCGGATCGACCCGCGGAGTCGCGAGGTGACCGTGGACGGTGCGCCGGTCGACCTGACCCGCAAGGAGTTCGACCTTCTCCTTGCCCTGTCCCGTCGTCCTGGCGCGGTGGTCAGCAAGCGTGAGTTGCTCGCCGAGGTGTGGGGTCTGCCGTGGGGTGGCGGTGACCGTACGGTCGACGTCCACCTGTCCTGGTTGCGCCGCAAGCTGGGCGAAACGGCCGCCGAGCCACGGTTCCTGCACTCCGTTCGCGGGGTCGGCGTCAAGCTGTCGGGCGGCTGACGATGCGTCGACGGATCCTGCTGCTGTCGGTCGGGATGACCACGCTGGTGGTGCTGGCGTTCGCCGTCCCGCTGGTCATTCTGCTGCGGAGCACGACCGCATCGGAGTCGAAGGAGGAGGCGCGCTACCGGGCCGAGGCGGTCGCGTACTACGTCGGCGACAAGGACCACACGGCCGACGAGATCTCGGCGTACATCGACGGTCTCGAGCAGGACGGACCCGGGACCATCTCGGTGCGGTTGGCCGACGGTACGACGCTGGGCAAGCCACCGCCGGGCGGGGTTTCGACGCCCAAGCCGCTGCCGACCGACTACGGCGACGACGGCGGCGAGAAGAAGGGGCCGCCGAAGATCGGCGATGCCGACTACCGCGAGGTCGGCGGCGGGATGGCGGTCGAGGTCGGCGTGGGTACGGCGGCCGGCCCCGCGTCCGTCTGCATGTTCCTGACCGCGGACGAGCTGTACGACGGTCTCGTCCCGCGGGTGCTCTTCCTGGTCGGCGGCAGCCTGCTCGTCCTGCTGCTCAGCATCGTCGGCGCCGAACTCGTCTCCCGCCGGCTCGCGCGCCCGCTGGAAGAGACGGCCAGTACGGCGGAACGCCTGGCGCGCGGCGACATGGACGCCCGGGCCCCGACGACCGGCCCGGCCGAGGTCGCCAAGGTCGGTGCCGCACTCAACCGTCTCGCCGACCGGATCGACGAGGTGATCGCGGTCGAACGCGAAGCCGTCGCCGACCTGTCCCATCGGCTCCGTACACCGCTGACCGCACTCCGGCTGCAGATCGAGGCGTTGCCGGATCGCGAGCGCGCCGAGGAACTCAACACCCAGGTGAACAGCCTGGAGCGGAACCTGACTGCGGTGATCAGCGCTGCCCGCCGACCGCAGCGGGAGGGTCGCGTACCGCACTGCGACGCGGTCGAGGTGACGCGTAGCCGGGCCGCGTTCTGGGAACCGCTCTTCGAGGATCAGGGCCGCGTGCTGGCGCTCGAGCTGCCGAACCCGCCGGCGATGGTCCGCTCGTCGGCCGAGGACCTCGGCGCCGCCCTCGACGCGTTGGTCGAGAACGTCGTTGCCCACACGCCCGACGGCACACCGGCGCGGATCACGTTGACTCGCGAGGCGCCCGGCGTACGCATCGTCGTCGCCGACAAGGGACCCGGCATCCCGCTCGGCGCCGGTGAACGCGGCCGGAGCGACCGCGGCTCGACCGGCCTCGGCCTCGACATCGCCCGCCGTTGCGCCGAGGCCGCCGGCGGTCAGCTGACCATCGGCCGGAACGAGGTCGTCCTCACGCTCGCCGCTCCGTAGGACTGCTCGTCCATGGACGCGGATCGAGGGCTGTGCCACGCTGCTCGGTGGGGAGGGGCGGTCATGGACAACGAGCTTCGGGTGCAGGTTCTGGTGCCGCGCGAGGCGATCGCGGAGTTGCAAGAAGCCGACGACGTCCAGGTGGGGGAGCCGGCGGTCGTCCTGCCCGACCGGGCGCTGGCCGACGGCGGTTTCGTCGAGTTCGTCGTCATCGGATTGGTCGGGCTGGCCGGCGCGGTGATCAGCCGGTTGATTCGCCTCCATGAGCGCAACACCGAGTCGGGCGTCGTACTCGACCTCGGTACAGACCCGCCGTCCGTCAGCTTCGTCGCGCGGGTTCCGCACGGCACCTTGATCGTCCGGGAGCCTGGCCGTCAGGCCCAGGTGCACAGCCTGCAGGGCAAGGACCCGGTCGAGGTTCAGCACCTGTTCGACGTACTGGTGGCGGCTGCCGGCGCCTGACATGAACAGCAGGTTCGACTTCCTCACCGGGATCGTTCACGTCGATGCCGACGCTCCTGCCGACTGGGCCGGGGAGGCGGTGCTTCCGATCTGGGCGAGCTTGAACGATCCGGCCTGGGGTGATCGGCTGCCCCGGCTGTTGATCCACGAGACCATGCACTTCTGGCAGCTTCTCGGCTCCGGCTACCTGACCCGTTTGGTGGCGGACGAATGGCAGCGCCTGCTCACTCTCGAGGCGAACGGCACGCTGCTGGCCGAGTCCGCCCGAGTCGTCGCGCATCGCGATCGAAGCGCCGTACCGTTCGCCGCGGACGAGCTCGTCGAGGCGTGGTGCCGCTACTGGGACGTCCACATCAGGGGACCGTTGCGGGTCATGGCCGAGGAGGACCTCGAGCGACCGGCAGGTCCGTCCCGGCCTGATCTGTATTCCCATACCGACTACGACCTGGTGATGACGCAGGGCCCGTTGGAGCAGTTGTACGCACGGCCGTACCGGTGGCTGCTCGACCAGACCGGCGGCGACTCGCTGGTCTGCAATGCGCTGTTCCCGTTCGTGGTCTTCACGGCGTTCGCCTCCGACGACCCGGTGACGTTCGTCCGCACCGCGATGGACAAGCTGTTGCACGCCGACGTCGTCTCGTTGGTACGGCGATGTGCTGCCGAGCAGAGGTATCTGATCAATCAGGTCTGGCTCGCCATCGCGGAGCCGGTGCTCCAGCGACACCTCGGGCCGCTCCTGGTCGAGTCGAGCGGCCCGCCGCTGCGGATGGGCTCCGAGCTCGTCGGCGAACCGCCGCTGTCCGGCCATCCGCTGCTCGGCCCGTACGCCGTCAAGGCTGCCAAGTCGAACTTCAGCCTCTGGGCGGCGTACTTCTACCCGACCGACGAAGGAGACAGCTCGGCGTACGCCTCCGAGCTGAGCCGCCTGGCCCGAGAAGGCCCAGTGGTCTCGCAGCTCACCATGCCCGGTCAGCCGTGGTACCGCCTGACCCTCGGCGCCCTCGTCCCGCCGCCGGTCATCCGGTTCCGCAACCTCACCTGGTCGGCGCCGGTCGAGTTGGAGGTCGGTATCCCCAGCGGCTACCGCGCGAAGTACGGCGAGACCTTCGCCCCGGCCGTCGACGCACTGGAACGCCGCGCCCGCTACTTCCGCTACGCCCAGGAGGAGATCGCCCTCGGCCTCCCCATCGGCACGTTCCCACGCTGAGCTCAGTTCTCACCCCGGCCGGAGAAGATCTGCAGGAAGAACAGGAAGACGTTGAGGATGTCGAGGAAGATCGACGCTGCCAGAAGCGGCGCCGAGTCCGTCTCCGCCGAGCCGCGCAACCGCTGGAAGTCGTACAGGGTCAGGCCTGCGTAGATGACCAGGCCGAGGATCGAGTAGATCAGGGCGCCGTTCGGGATCTGCACGAAGATCAGAACGATGCCGAACCCGATCAGGCCGATCAGCGCCCAGGTCCCGACCCGGCCGAGGACCGACAGGTCGCGCCGGGTGGAGTATCCGGCGGCGCCGAATCCCGCGATGAACAGCGCGGTCGCGCCACCTGCCTGCCACAGCGCCTGCGGGTCCGCTCCCGCGTAGTACACGAGGGTGGGGGCGACGGCCAGCCCGATCAGCAGGCCGAAGGCGCCGAGCAAGCCGACGGTCAGCTCGACGGACTTGCGGACCGCGAACTGCATGCCGATCAGGCATCCGAAGGCCGCGACGAAGGCGACGAGGCCCAGACCGCGGTGGAGGTCGCGCCCCAGGTAGGCGCCGGCTGCGAACAGTCCGGCGGTGACGGCGACGTACTGCATGGTTTGTGCGAACAGCGTGCGCGTCCGGTCGCGGTCGGTGACCCCGGCCGGTGGATAAGCGAGTGACTCACTCATGGCCTGTCTCCTTTCGGCTTTCACCTCAGCGTCGCCTCGCGGTCGATCGTTCGCGCCAGGGTCAACCCCTGGCGCGACTGCGGGGGTGGAAACCGGTACGAACCAGTGACTTTCACGGGCGCGAGCAGGATTGCGGCGGCAGAGGGTGGAGACAGGGCCATCGGGACCGATGGAGCGCTGGGACCGGCGAAGGTGATTGAGGAGGCATCGTGAGAAGCGAGGCAGACGTGGCAGTGGTCGCAGAGCCGCTGGCACAGTTCACCGTCGACGAGGTCTCGCCGTCGTACTGGAGAGTGACGTTCCGCAACGGACCGGTCAACCTGCTCGATGCCGACTCGATCGAGCAACTGGCCGACCTGGTCACCCGGATCGAGGAGGCGCCCGCACTGACCGTGGTCGTCTTCGACAGTGGCAATCCCGACTACTTCATGGCGCATTGGGATCTTCGCGCCGACCGGGCGCGGGTGGCGGCGATGTCGCCCGGCCCGACCGGGCTGCACCCGTACGTCGACGACCTGATCCGGCTGAGCAAGGCGCCGGCGGTGACGATCTCCGCGATCCGGGGCCGCGTCCGCGGGGCCGGCAGCGAGTTCGTGCTGGCGACCGACCTGCGGTTCGCCGGTGACAAGGCGATCCTCGGGCAGTGCGAGGTCGGCCTCGGCGCGGTGCCGGGCGGCGGGTCGATGGCGCGGCTCGCCCGGCTTGTCGGGCGCGGGCGTGCGGCGGAGATCCTGCTCGGTGCGGACGACATCTCCGCGGACCTCGCCGAGCGGTACGGGTACGTCAACCGGGTGCTGCCCGATTCCGGCCTGGACGGGTTCGTCGACGCGTTCGCGCAACGGATCGCGGGCTTCGACAAGACCGCCGTCACCGACACCAAGGCGCTGCTGGACCTGGCGTCGCTACCACCGGACGAGGAGTTCGCCCCAGGCCTGGCAGCGTTCTTCCGTACGTCGGGCCGTCCGGAGAACGCCGCCCGGGTCAGATACCTGTTCGACCACGGCCTGCAAACCCCCAACGGAGTCGAACAGAACCTCGGCCGCACGATCGGCGAACTCCCGGACGCCATCTACGACTGGCTGAACGCGTAGAAACCAAGTGTTTCAGGGCCGAAAGTGCGCGGCCTCCGTGATCTATCCGAAGGTGAACGCGAAGGCCTGGGCGCCGGCGTCGAGGAAGACGATCTCGAAGGTGCGGTCCTTGATCGGACCTGGCTGCCTCACGAGTTGGTAGAGCCGCTGTTCGGCCACCGTTCCGTTGCCCTGCTCGTCGACATCGCCCCCGCCTGCTGCGCCGGGCGGCTGACCGTCGATGAGCACGCGGAATCGCACCGGCGGTCCCGGCGCAGAAGGGCCCATGACCAGATGCAGATCCCGGGCGTGGAAGCGGAAGGCGATCCGCGCGTCCGCCGCGGTCGAGGTGGTCGCTTGCTCGGTGATCGTCCATTCGCCGGCCAAGGCCCACTGATTGGAGTTCAGCGTCGCCGGGATCGTGTAGGTGTGCCGTGTGCCCAGCACCAGGCCGCCCGGGGACGCGAAGTCCTGGGTGCGTTCGTAGCTGGTGTAGGTCTCCGGCGTTCTGAGGCTGGCCCAGTCGGCGGCGGCCTCGATACCTTCGCCCTCGACCTGCGCCGTTCCGGGACCGGCGACGTCGGAACCGGCCGCGGCGAGCAGTTGCTGGATGACCTTCTCCGACTGCGGGTACTGGCCTTCGCCGAAATGGTGGTGCCGCAGCAGCCCGTCGGCGTCGGCGAAGTACAGCGCCGGCCAGTAGTGGTTGCCGAAGTCGCTCCAGACCCCGTAGTTGCTGTCGATCGCGACCGGGTAGTCGATCTTCATTTCCTGCAGGGCCCACCGGACGTTGTCGACGTCGGTCTCGAATCCGAACTCCGGCGTGTGTACGCCGACCATCACAAGCCCGTCATCTGAGTACTTGGCGGACCAGGCCCGGAGATAGGGGAGTTGGCGGAGCCAGTTGATGCAGGTGTAGGTCCAGAAGTTGACCAGGACCACCTTGCCGCGCAGACCGGTCGCGGTCAGCGGCGGTGAGTTGAGCCATCCCGTCGCGCCGCCGAACGACGGCAGTTCGCCTTGAACCGGGAGCCGGATCAGCCCGGACGATCGTGTTGCCATGACAGGCCCTTTCGTGGTGCCGGAGGTACGACGGGGGGCGGTGGTCGATGGGTGATGACACCAATGCTGCTCTCTCCCGCCGCGGGTCGCGCCAGTGCTTACCCCTGGGCCTGCTCACTGGGGTGCCCCGTGGGTGGTGCCAGGGGTCCTTGCAAGGGCTTCGTACTGGCGCGATCGGGGGCGCTGTCCGGTCACTCTTATGACCAGATTTCGTACTGGAAGCAAGAGGACGATCATGACTGGGCACATCGAGGACTACGCCTTGATCGGGGACCTGCGCACGGCTGCTCTGGTCGGCATCGACGGAGCGATCGACTGGCTGAGCCTGCCGCGCTTCGACTCGCCCGCGGTCTTCACCGCGCTCCTCGGCGACGCACGCCACGGCCAGTGGACGCTCGCGCCGACAGCTTGTGACCGGCCGAGCCGACGTCGCTATCGCACCGGCACGTTGGTCCTCGAAACGGAGTGGACGACCGCTGATGGCACGGCCCGGGTCACCGACTTGATGGTCCCGGGCGCTCCGACCCCGACGCTCCTGCGGATCGTCGACGGGCTGACGGGCACGGTCGCCATGCGCACTCGCCTCGCACCACGGATGAGCTACGGCCGCGATCTGCCGACCTTGTCCCGTGCGGAGGGACAGCTGATCGCGACCAGCGGCGGCGACGAACTCTGGCTGGCAACCGACGTCGACCTCGGCATGGCCGACGGAGCGTGGGCCGGCGACTTCGTCGTCTGCGCCGGTGAGCGGGTCAGCTTCACTCTCCGCCATGGCGCCGCGGGCCCAGCTCCGTGTGCTGACCTCGCGCTCGCCACGACCTTGGCGTCCTGGACGAGGTGGACGAACAGGTCGACGTACGACGGCCCCTGGGCGGACGAAGTCAGGCAGTCGTTGACGATCCTCAAGGCACTCACCTTCGCTCCGACCGGCAGCATCCTGGCGGCCGCGACCACCTCGCTGCCCGAGACGATCGGTGGCTGCCGCAACTGGGACTACCGGTACTCCTGGTTACGCGACGCAACCTTCACCCTGCGAGCGTTCCTCGCCACCGGTCACCTCGAAGAGGTCGCGGCCTGGCGCGACTGGCTGATCCGCACCGTCAGCGACAAGCCTTGCGAGGTGCAGATCATGTACGCCGTCGACGGCACCGACCGTCTACCTGAACAGGTCCTGGACTGGCTTCCGGGCCATGCCGGTTCCGGACCGGTCCGGGTCGGCAACGCGGCCGCGACCCAGCAGCAGAACGACGTCTGGGGCGAGGTCCTCGACGTCCTCGCGGCGGCTCGCGAGGCCGGCGTACCGGATGCCGAGGATCAGGCGAAATTGGAGCGGGCGCTGCTCGACCAGATCGAAGCCCACTGGGGCGAGCGGGACCACGGGCTCTGGGAGGTACGGGGTCCGCGGCGGCACTTCCTGCATTCCAAGCTGCTGTCCTGGGTAGGTGTCGACCGGGCCGTCGGAGCCCTTGGGCAGCAGGGAATCGGCGCTCCACAGCGGCTCCGCGACTTACGTCGTACCCTCGCCCGAGAGATCGTCGATCGCGGCTTCCACTCTGGCCGCGGTGCTTTCACCCAGTCCTACGGCTCCGACCGGCTCGACGCTGCCGTGTTGCTGATGCCGCGGTACGGGTTCCTTCCGTGGCATGACTCGCGCGTGATCGCCACCGTCGATGCGATCCAGCGCGACCTCACCCACGATGGGCTGGTACGGCGGTACGTCGTCGACGACGGCGTGGCCAACGTCGACGGCGTACCCGGAGGTGAAGCGACCTTCCTGGCCACATCCTTCTGGCTGGCGGACGCGTTGCACGGCGTCGGCCGCACGGACGAGGCCGCCGAGTTGTTCGAGCGCCTGCTCGCGCTGAGGAATGACGTCGGGTTGCTGAGCGAGGAGTACGACCCGGCGACAGGGCATCACCTCGGCAACACACCACAGGCCTTCAGCCATGCGGCACTGGTCACGACCGCTCTGACCTTGAGCGTCGCGCCGGCGGTGCACGCAGAGTCCAGCCTGGTCGCCTGACCGTCGCCGATTCCCCAAATCACCACGATCGGTCGTGCGTTGCCAGGGCGGCGCCGACCTGGTCGGCCAGGGCGACCGCGACCTGGCGCTGCGCGACCGACGGACGCGCCACCCGCGTCGATGCGACCAGCAGGAAGCGGCCGCGGGTGATGCCGTCGTGGTGTACCCGCAGTTCGATCTCGCAGTCGGTGGGCAGCCCGGACCGCTCGACGTCGAGATCGCGTCCGCGGCGGACGACCGTGCCGTCGCGGACGATCGCGGCCGGGGCAGCGTCGTGGGTGTCGCTGTCGAAGTAGCAGTCGTCGATCCCGAGCAACTCGACGAGTTGGTCGGCGACGTGCACGATCACGCCCTCGGTGTGTGAACTGCCGGCCGCGACGATGCCCGCGGTCCGGAGGACGCCGCCGAGGTAGTCGTGCTGTTCGCCGGCGCGGGCCCGTTGCCGCCGGCCCCAGAGAATCTCCGCGACAGCCAGCGTCACCAACGTCAGCAGTACCGCGGTCTCGATGTCCGCACGATCGGTGATGGCGATCTGCTGATACGGCTGAGTGAGGAAGAACGCCCAGCACACCGTGCCCGACAACGCCGCCACAATGCCCGCCGACCGCACTCCGGTAGCCGCCGCCGCAATCACCACCAGCACCAGCGCCAGGGCCGCATTCGTGTTCTCGAACTGCATCCGAAACGGCACGACCGCCGCGCACACCAGTGCAGGCACAACCGCAGCCCCCGCAACCGCTACCGCCCGAGCCCGCTCAGACCCCTGAACTCGCATCCCCCCATCATGAGTCCTCCCCTCGAACTCATCCACCGAGGGGTTGTCACTGGGCGGCGGATTGGAGGGAGAGGGTGATGCCGTCGGGTTCTTCGTGGAGGTAGACGTCGAGGCGGGCTCCGTCGTCGATGGCTATGCTGCCGCGGCCGGTGGCTCTCGTGACCTGCCTGGTGCCGGCGTCGTCGTACCAGATGATGGCCGCGTCGACCACATAGCTGTAGTTGCCGGCCTTGGTCGCGGTGACCCGCCCGCTCACCACGGGCCGGCTGCGAGTGGCGTGCAACCTGGCCACCTGCGCCCCTTCGAGGGAGATCACGATGATCTCCTCCTCCGCGCCTTCGGTGAGCTGGTCCGAGACGGTGAGGTTGATCGGATCAGGCCGTTCGGCAGGGGTGGGGGATGGCGGCTGGGTCGGCCCGTGCGTCGTGGTGGTGACCACGTGGGCCGGCTGCGGCGTCCCGCCAGGGTCCTGTCCTGGGAGTCCTGTCTTCACGAGGACAGGCACCAGCGCGGCAACCAGACCGATCACGGCCGTCAAGGTCTGACCCAGTGTGCCGATGCGGGTCCACAAGTTGTCCCGGCTCGGCGGGCCGGGGGTCTCCGGCCGCAGCCCGTGCGATGTGGTCATTGCTCCTCCTCGCGCATTTGACCTTTCACCAGGCGGGAGGTCGGGCGGCGGCCGAAAATACCTTTCGGCAACGAAATGATTCACCGCTCAAACGCATGTTTTGGAACCGCCGGTATCAGGCGGCGGTCTTCGGACTCTTGTCCGCATCACGTTGATCGGAAGGAGGTTCGAGATGGTTGTTCCGAGGTGTGTCGCCACAGATGGTCTCCGGTCGACGGATCGCGCGAACCGGAGGCGGTGGTCGCGCTGTGGACGGCGTTGTCGTTCTCGGCGACAATGCCGTGGGGGTTGCGCGATGGACGAGCAACGGCAGGTCGAGAATCTCGCGCTCGTCGCGAAGATGCGGTCCGACGATCCCGCGGCCTGGGCCGCGGTGACGGACCGCTACACGAACCTGCTGTGGTACATCGCGCGGGGGATGCGGCTGAACGAGGAGGACGCGGCCGACGCGATCCAGACCACGTGGCTTCGCCTGGTGGAGCGGATCGACACCGTCCGCCAGCCGGAGAGCATCGGCAGCTGGCTGGCCACCACCATGCGGCGCGAGTGCCTCGCGGCCTTGCGGCGCCGATCCAGGGTGGCCGTCATGGAGGCCTGGGAGGACGTGCCCGACAAGGCCGATCCACTGGACAACGCACTGCTGCGGACAGAGCAGGATTCGGCCCTGTGGCGCTCGTTCCGTTCGTTGAAGCCGCGCTGTCAAACCCTGTTGCGAGTGTTGATGGCGGAGCCGCCGCCCAGCTACACCGAAGTGGCGGCGGCGCTGGACATGCCGGTCGGAAGTGTCGGCCCGACCCGGAAGCGTTGTCTGGCCGCGCTTCGGGGGATCATGGCGGCCGGCCCCTATCCGTTCGATCCCAGCGCGACGGAACCAGGCGGTGCGGTCCGATGAACGACGATCGCGACGACGAGTTGCTGGACTGGCTGCGACGAGTTGCCGCAGAGGCCGACCCCGTGCCCGAGGACATCGGCGTGGCCGCGCGGGCGGCGATCACGCTGCACGATCTCGACGGTGAGCTGGCCGAGCTGATCGCCGACTCCGCCGGTACCACCTCGGACCTCGAGTACGAGACAGTACGACGCGCATCGGCCGACCCGACCTCGGATCGCCTGCTGTCGTTCGAGGGCGGCGGGGTCAGAGTCGAGCTGGAGGTCATGCCGGGGGACGGCGGGCTGACGGTGATCGGCCAACTCGTCGGTGCTTCACCGGAAGGGTGTGAACTCGAGTACGGCGACGGTCACCGGGAGGCCGTGCAACTGGACGAACTCGGGCGCTTCCTGCTCGATCGGACCCGAGGTGGTCCGGTGCGGATGCGGTGCTCGTCCGTCCGTGGCAGCCCGGTCGTGACCTCCTGGGTCAACCTGTGACCCCGTCACCGGCCGAGAGCGACGAACGACAACGCGGTGGCGACGGCGACCGGGTCGTCGCCGGCCCCGATGCGGGCCTCGTGGAGCGCGACGCCGAACGAGGCCCGATCGCGCAGGCGCTGGTGAAAGTCGACCATCAGCGCTGCGGTGGTCGTGTCGTTGACGGGTACGACGGTCGCCAGGAGGGACGCCGTACCGAGTGGGACGAGGGCGGAGACCGCGCCGAGCAGTTCGTCCGCACCGATCGGAGCGGCGACGCCGGACTCGCAACTGGACAGCACGAGTCGCAGCGGCGCCCGGCGGAGCCTGCCGAGGTCGTAGAGAGTCAGTGGGCCGTCGTCCAGCTCGATTGCCGAGAACAACGGGTTGTCCCGACGGAAGAGCCCGTGCGCCGCGATGTGCGCGGTCCAGGCGCCGTCCAACGCGGCAAGGGTGTTGTCGGCGGTCGCCGCACCGTCGGTGAGGACGACCGCATCCGGATACTCCTGGCCGATCTGCTTCATCTCGTCCTTGCCACCCTCGAGACCAGGCCCGACGACGAGAGCGACCCTGCGGTGCCGGGGCGCCGGCGTGCGGCCGGCCCGCAACCAGATGGACGCCGACGGCGCGACCACGACCGGAACCGATCTCAAGGCCGGCAACATCGCCCACGGCACCGCATGCAACGCCGCGGGCGGAACGATCAGGACGGGCGCGTCGTCGAGATCGTCGGCGGCAGCTCCCAGCAGGACCTGCTGCAACCGCAGACCGGCTGCGTCCAATCGTTCGAGCGCCCCGGCGGCTGCTCGCCCGTGAGCCAGTCTGCGCAGCATGAAGAGCGCGAGCTCGAGCTCCCGTACGGCGGTCGCGACCGGACCGACCGCATACATCCGAACCCTTCGCCCGACCACCGTGATCGCATAGAGCACGCCGTCGAGCGCGGTGATCTCGACCAAGCGATGCTCGCCCAGCCCTTCGACGACCGCGCCGATGTCATCGTGGAGATGCGGGTCAGTGGCGGCACCGGAGCTGCCGAGCCGCCTGGTCCGGGCGCGGATAGACGATTCGAGCCGGTTGCGCTCCACCTGCAGCCGATCGGTGTCCCGATCCGCGACCAGGTCGGCGTCCAGCCGTCGTACGACGTTGCGCAGCGCCGCGAGGTCCGCCGCCAACTCGGGATCGTCGGGCGGCCGGACCGGTGGCAAGGCGAGCGCACTGGCGCGCCACTGCTCGCTCCACCGCAACAGCATGCGCGCGTCGTTCCGTCGTACGGCGTGACGCTGGGCGAGGGCAGCCAGCTCGACGCCGTACGCAGCGGCATGGGCCCGCAACTCTGGTGCGGCCAGGGATCGTTGGTGGTCGGTCGCCGCTTCAAGACCGCGCCGGCAGGCGATGAGCGTGGCAGCCGTGGCGCCCCGTCCCTCGGCCCGCAGTGCGTGGGCGAGCCAGCCGACCGCATGGCCGAACGTTGGGCCACGATGGCGGAAGCGGGCGGCGCGGGCGAGATGCCGGTCGGCGTCGGCCTGGTGCCCCTGCGCCGCGGACAGGCGGCCGGCAAGCAGATGCGCCGAGGGCGCGTCCGAGGAGTTCAGCTCGTCGAGTTGATCGGCGAGTCGGCCGGCCTCGGCACTGAGCCGATCGCCACGCCGGCCTGCGTCGTACTGCGCTTGGAGCATGACGAAGAGCGCGCGGGCGAGCCAGCCGTTCCGGCCCTGCTGCCGGAAGAGGTTGCCGGCAGCCACTGCACGTTCCTCGGCCAGGTCGAGGCGACCGGCGGCGAGTGCCGCCTGCGCTACGGCGAACAGCAGTTCGGCCGTCCCGGTCCCCGTGCTGTCGCGACGGAGATGTTGCTGCAGCACTTGCTCTGTCGTCGTGACGGCTTCGGTCGTGAGCCCGGCGGCGAGCAGTACGGCGCAGCGGTCGATCGCGAGACTCGGCCATTCCGTCTGCAAGGCGGCGTACCGGGCGGCCGCGTCGTCGAGGAAGCCGAGCGCCGCGGGCAGATCGCCGGCCTGGAAGGCCACATCCGCGCGGTTGTGAACCAGCATCGCCGACTCCAGATCCTGCCCGGCGGCGGCCGACAACCGCTCGGCCACCACCAGGTCGCGGTCCGCGTGGGCGGCTTGTCCGAGGGCGGCGTACACGAGGAACCGATGCGTTCGTGCACGGGCCTCCCAGACCTGGTCGTGGCCGCGACGCAGGAGGGTGACGGCTCGGCGCAGGTCCGCGAGTGCTTCGTCGTACCGGCCGAGCACCCGGAGCAGATAGCCGCGTCGGGTCAGGACTCTGCCGGCTGCGACCCCTCTGCTGTTGTCGATCGCCTGACCGAGCGCGGCGAGACCCTCCTTCGGCTTGCCGCCGAGTCCGAGGGTGAGACCGAGGGTGGCCTGGACATCCGCGACGCGACCCAGTTCCGTGGATCTCTTGGCCAGGCGCAACGCTTGACGGAGCGCGGCGACCGCCTCGGCCTGCCGGCCGGAGTCGCGCAACACGATGCCCCGCGCCTGATGCGCGATCGACGCGGCTCCCGGCCTCGGCGTCCCAGCAAGCAAGGCGTCAGCGGCAGCGAGAGCTTCGGCCGGCCGCGACACCGCCAACGGCAACAGATACCCGGGAGCGTCCCGCTGCCGACTGGCTGACATTCAAGGAGTCTAGGTAACTCATTGCGGAATCGGGAGGGGCAATGACAGCAGGCGATCGACCACCACTGCCGGATTCACCGGAGCAGGCCCAGCGGGAGCTCATCCTCGGCTACTACGGGCCGGGCGCCAGCGATGAGCTGGAGGTTCAGGAGGGAAGGACTGTCGGCTCCGCCAACGAGGTGGATTTCCTGTTCGAGGCCGGCACCATTCTCGTGCGCGAGGAGCACTTCGGACAGGTTCGGGAGATCCTCGGCCGACTTCAGCTGCTGTACGGCGACAACGACGAGCGGCCCGTGTCCGAGCCGGTCCTGGCCGGTCTTCGGCTGGTTCGACTCAATCCGGGGCTGAACCCACAGCTGGACACGCTCGAGACGCTGAGACTCATCCGCGAGGGCGGCCGGGTGGAGATCAACCTGCCGGGAGGGGGAACCGAGACGGTCTCCGTGACCGCGGTCGGTGCCGGCGCAGCGGCGCCGAACCACGTCCTCGTTGTGGCCGGCAACGGTGCTGGTTGCCCGGCCGAGGAGCCGGAGCCGGTATCGGCGGGGAGCGCGCCGTACCCGGGCTACACGGCCGATCGGGCTGCTGGCGAGGGTGTACGCGTGGTCGTCCTGGACACCGGTCTCGATGAGACGGCGACGAAGCGCAGCAGTTGGCTGACGGGAGTGACCGGGGACCACGACTACGCCGTCAACGGCACGACCCTCACCGACTACGCGGGTCACGGGACCTTCATCGCGGGAGTGATCAGGTGCGTGGCGCCGCTGGCGGAGGTCCGGGTCCGCCGGGGGTTCAGCCACGGTGGCGCCGTCACGGAAGCCAGGCTCGTGCGGAAGCTCGACGAGATCCTCGAGCAGGACTGGCCCGACGTCATCAGCATGTCCGCCGGGACCTATTGCTTCGACGCGACCCGGCTGCTCAGCTTCGCGGTCTTCAACGAGCGGCGACTGCGGCATCACAAGGGAGTCGTCCTGGTTGTGGCCGCGGGCAATGATGATGTGCGCGAGCCGTTCTGGCCGGCGGCCGCGCCGTACACGGTGTCGGTGGGAGCGCTGGGCACGCACTGGAGAGGGAAGGCCGGCTTCAGTAATCACGGTGGCTGGGTGGACGTCTATGCGCCGGGGCAGGACCTGGTCAACGCGTTCCCGAAGGGGACGTACACGTACCGCGAGCCACCTCACGTCGGAGCTGGGAGGGTTGAGGAGTTCTACGGGATGGCGAGGTGGAGCGGGACGTCGTTCAGTACGCCGATCGTCGCGGGACTGATCGCGGCCCGGATGTCCCGGACCGGTGAGAACGGCAAGGATGCGGCCGCCGCACTCATCGCCGAGGCCCAGGCCGCGGCACAGCCCGGGGTCGGAGCCGTGCTGCTCCCTGAGTAAGGCTCATCGCTGGTCGTCGCGATCTTCCTCGTCGGGCACCTGGTTCTCCTCGGGTGGCGTCGCGCCGAGCATCGGGCGGAGCCGTCGCATCGCCTGGTCGGTGAACAGGCCGGCCAGGCAGCCCATCATCACCAGGACCGTGACCCCGGCCGTGGAGGTCGTCTCGTCGCCGATGCTGATCAGCCCCGTGTTGACGGCGACGACGACGACCGAGCCGAGCAGGGCGGACCAGACCGGGCGCAGCAGGTACCACCAGACGAAGCCGCGCTCGAGGGTCTCCAGTCCGGCCCGCTGGGCGAACACCATGCTCTGATGGATGACGCTGCCGACGGCGCCGGCGGCTGCGCCGACGATCAGCAGGGACATGTTCAGCGTGGTGGTGAAGTCCGGTCCCCACCACCGGACCGTCCGGGTCGCGACGTCGCCGGGCGCGACGACCTCCTGGGCGGACACGAGTCGCTCGGCGATGCCGTACGCCGCGACGAGAGCGACCAGGGCCAGGACGGCTTCGGCGAAGTTGATGGTGCCGATCAGCCTTCGGGTGAAGGGCTTCATCGCCGCCCGCCGGTGCGGCCGGTTGATGGCAGGACGTGCTGTGGTGGTCACTGGGATCCCTCCGCTCTGGTTCGTTCCGTGCATCGAGCAGAGTGTCCAGACCGGTCCTGAATACCTCGGCTCCAGCGCTGACGCGGTGCGGGGTCGCCTGGTCACCGATGGACCAGGTTCCTCGCGCACCGCGTCAGCTCTCTCTCCCCCCGGATGCAGACCAGAGTCGCGAGTCCGCCCGCAGATACATCGGTCGCATGTATCTGTTCGGGAAGTCCGGACTCCGGTTCCTGAACGGCTCCATCGGAGAGGACAGGGACATGACCATGACCATGACCAAGCCATGGTCCGGGTGACGGACCATGCAATCGCAGCAGAACCGCCCCATCAGCCGGCAGATCAAGGACACGAACGCCTTCAGCGGCACGTCGCTGTTCTTCGGGATCCTCGCGTCCGCCGTGTGCGCCGCGATCATTCCGGCGCTGGGTGCGGGGCGGGTCGCGACGGTGGCCGGGGCGGCGCTGAGTCCGTTGCTGGTGGCGATCATCACCACGCGAGGGGCCGGCCCGGCCCGCAGCGCCGGAATCGGGGCACTGAGTGCTGTCGCCCTCGTGATCACCATCGGCGGGTACACCCTGCCCGAGGCGATCGCCGGCCAGGGCTCCCTGACCGGGCACGGCTCCGGCACCTTCGTGAACACCGAGCGGACGCCGACGCCGACACCGCCGTCGCCGCTGCCGACGAAATCCCCGAAGCCGCAAACCCCGAAGCCGAAACCGCCGACGCCGACGCCGACGCCGACGCCGTCCGAGATGAAGGTCGAGATCCCGGATGTCCGGAAGTGCCCCGGGGTGGAGGTCGGCGCAGGGGTGACCTGCAAGATCGCCATCCGCAACGTTGGCTCGACCACCGTCGAGGTCGTGACCGGGGAAGTCGAGGGCGACGCGTCCGGTGCCTTCGCCTTCACGCAGGTATGCAACGGAACCCTGAAGCCGAACACCGCCTGCTCGGTCCGGCTGAGGTTCCGGCCCACGGCCGCCGGCGCCTACGAAGCGTCCCTGGTCCTGCGCCTGCAGCCCGGCGACCTCGAGCATCGCGTCACGATCACCGCCGACGCCACCGAGGACAACGACGAGCCCGACCCGACCGAGACCCCGTCACCCAGCCCGACCGAGCCTCAACTCAACTGAATGCCGTGGGCTACCACACGGCCTGACCGAGGAGTCGCGGACGATCAGCTCCGGCGTGAAGCTGATCTCGCGGTGCGGGTTCGCCGGGTCGTCGGCACGCTCGAAGAGCAGCTCGGCAGCCGACGTACCGATCTGGTACGCCAGCTGCCGCCCGGTGGTCAACGGTACGACGGCCAGTTGCGCATCGGTGATGTCGTCGTACCCGACGATCGCGAGGTCGACGATCACCGCCAGTTCGGGCAACGCGGCGAATGTTGCCGACCGCAACCGAACGACCAGCTGGCGACCGCAAGGCACCGAGGCCTGGTTGGAGACCGCCTTCGGGACCGCGACCGCGCTGGACAAGCTTGTCGTCACCGGGGCCGGTCGGGCGTCCGCCTACCGCGTCGACTATTGGGACGGGCAGGCCTGGCAGACAGCGGCTTCCGGCGCCGGCCGGATCGGTCCGACCGGACAAGGCACCGTGCTGACCTTCCCCCGGATCTCCACCACGAAGGTGCGCTTCGTGGTCGTGCCGGACCCGGCCGCACCGATCGCGATCACCGAACTCCGCGGTCTCCGAGTACGGCGACCGCACGACTGGCTACCGCATCGAGTATTGGGATGGGAGTGCCTGGCAGACGGCGTACACCGGCGCGGGAGGGTCGGTCAGGAAGGCGAAACCACCACTGTGACGTTCCCCGACGTCACGGGCACCAAGGCTCGCCTCCGCTACCTCACCGGCACCGGCAACGCCCCGATCGTCTACGAACTATCCATCTACGAACGGTGACCTCGTCGGAATCTCAGGCGAGGGTGAAGGTGGCGGCGACCGGGAGGTGGTCGGACGCCAGCGTGACCGGCACCGACGCCGTCTTCGGTGTCAGCTGCGGACTATGCAGCAGGTAGTCGATCCGGCGGACCGGGAGCAGGGCCGGGCTGGTCAGTCCGAGCCCCACCCCGGCCTGCGGCCAGGTGTCGGTCCAGTGCGTTGTCAGCGTCTTGACCTCCGTCGAGGTCGGGATCGCGTTCAGGTCCCCGACCAGGAGCGTCGGCTCGGCGGAGTCCTTCAGCAGGCCGACGATCGCGTTGACTTGCTGGAGGCGCTCACCGTCGTTGCTCGTCGTCAGGTGCGTGTCGGCGAAGCGCAACGGCGTACCTTCGACGTCGATCACGGCCTCCAGCAGACCGCGCTGCTCGCGACCGGGCGTCAGCGGCAGCAAGGTGTTGCGGGAGTCGACGATCGGGTACTTCGACAGCACCAGCGTCCCGTACTGCCGGCGGGGCTTGCCCGGTTCGAGCGGATCCCAGTCCAGGTTGGCGGCGAACACGTAGTGCATCTGCAGCCGTGCCGCCAGCCAGGCCGGCTGGTCCACCCAGTTGCTGCGGGCATCAAAGAACTTGTCGACCTCCTGCAGCCCGACCACCGAGGCGCCCGACGCCTCGATCACCTTGGCGACCCGCTCGAGGTCGAGCCGGCCGTCGGTGCCTTGCCCGTGGTGGATGTTGAAGGTGAGGGTCTTGACGTCGCGAGCGCGCACGCCGGCTTCCGCGGTCAGTGGAGACAGCATGAGCAACACACAACCAGCCAGAGCAGTCCAGATCAACGAACGACGCATGAGCGAGAGTCTTCCTGTCGACGGGGTCAGATCCGAGGTGCCGAATCACCCCATGACACCGGCCCCCTCTTTCAATTCACTTTCACCTCAGCGTCGGGAAGATGTCGTGACGGGTGGCGCGCCGTTCGTCTGAACGGTAAAGGGGTCTCCGGCGAGGACGGAGACCCTCGGCCCAAATCGATGAGGAATCGCCATGCCCCCCGACCAGGAACTGCTCTCCACCCGGATCCCGCGCGGCCTGGCCGAGCGACAGACCGATGCTCGCAAGCGCCTCGAGTCCGGCTTCCAGCTGTGGCTGGCCACCGGGAGCGACGGTCACGGCGCACACCTCATCCCAGTCGCCTACGTCTGGGACGGCTCGGTCTTGTACACCGCGACCTTCGCCCACAGCCGCACTGTCGCGAACATCAAAGCCCATCCGCAGGCAAGGCTCGCTCTCGGCGACACCGCCGACGTAGTCATCATCGACGCCGGCGTCTCGCTGCTAGAGGTCTCCGCCATCGACACCGCCATCGCCGACCGCTACGCGCAGGTCTCCCACGACCCCCGCACCTATCCCGCAGGCACCTTCCTCTACCTGCGCCTACATCCCCGCCGCATCCAAGTCTGGAACGGCTTCCACGAATTCCCCGGCCGCACAACCATGCAGGACGGCCAGTGGCTGGCCGATCCCGTCGACTAGCGGCCGCCTCGTCAGACCCCGTAGCGCAGGAGGACCACGCCGTTGTCGAACGGGGTGGCCTCGACCAGCTTCAGGTTTCGTCGATCGTCGAAGAGGTGCGTTCCCTTGCCGCGGGACGCCGGGCAGACCAGCATCCGGACTTCGTCGACGACGCCGGCGTCCAGCAGGGAGCGCATGAGTGTCAAGCTTCCCCACAACCAGATGTCCTTGCCGCTCTGCTCCTTGAGCTCCCGGACGGTAGCGGCCGGGTCGCGCGTCACGGTCGCGGCCGGAAAGTCGCCCCACGGCGCGTCCTGCAGCGTCGACGAGGCGACGAACTTCGTGAGGTTGTTGAGCTTCTTGCCGTACTCGCCCTGCTCGTCGGCGTACGGCCAGGAGTCCTTGGACTGGTTGTAGGTGTTGGCGCCGAGAATCATCGTGTCGACCGAGTCGATGAAGCCCATCACGCTGTTCTGGAAGGGGTCGTCGGTGACTTCGTCGTCGAACGGTTCCCCCGACACGAAGCTGAGGCCACCGTCCTCCTCCGCGGCGATGTTGTCGACGGTGACCCACTGCTGAACTACGAGTTTTCGCATGGCTGTCCTTCCGCTACGTGGCGATGGTGCGGCCCCACCGGCCGCGGCTACCTCTGAGACGGAGCCGCCACGCCGGTCTCGACATCCGGCCACATCGGGTCGAGAAATTTCACCCAGTTGAACTTAAAGGGACTCATATTCTGAGCTACTCTCAGATCATGGCAAACTGGACGGCTGCCGACGTACCGGACCAGTCCGGACGAATCGCAGTGGTGACCGGCGCGAGCGCAGGCCTTGGCCTGGAGACGGCAAGGGTGCTGGCTGCGCGTGGCGCCGCGGTCGTCCTCGCGTGCCGCGACACCACGAAGGGGGAGGCCGCGGCCGGCACGATCGGTGGCACCAAGACGCGCGTCGTTGAACTCGACCTGGCATCTCTGACGTCGGTCCGTGAGGCTGCCGAGACCATCCGTTCGACCTGTCCGCGCCTGGATCTGCTCATCAACAACGCCGGTGTCATGCATGTGCCGTTTCAGCGCACCGAAGACGGCTTCGAGCTCACGTTCGGCATCAACCATCTCGGACATTTCGCACTCACCGGGCTGCTGCTCACGCACCTCTTGCGTACGTCCGGATCGCGGGTCGTCAGTCAGCAGCACGCACACCGGCGTGGTCGCCTCGACCTCGATCCGGAGCAGGAGTATGAGCCCGGTGCGGCCTACGACCGATCGAAGCTGGCAAACCTCCTGTTCGCCTACGAGCTGCACCATCGCCTGGACGCCTCCGGAGCCACGACCGCCTCGCTGGCCGCGCATCCAGGCAACGCCCGCACCGGGCTGTGGCGAACAAGCTCGAGACTGGAACGAGTGCTGATCGGGCGATCCCTGCGACCGGTCAACTTCTGGCTCGCCCAAAGCGCTGAACGAGGCGCGCTGCCCCAGCTCCGCGCAGCCACGGACATCTCCGCGCGAGGCGGCGACTGCTACGGGCCCAACGGGTGGTTGCAGTACGCCGGCTCGCCAGTCCAGGTGCAGACGAGCCCGGACTCGTACGACCGCGAAGCAGGGTCTCGACTGTGGAGCCTCTCCGAGCAGCTCACAGAGGTCAGGTATTCATTCTCGGTGACCAGATGAACGCCCCCAGTTCCCGCGCACGTGCGTCGACCGCATCACCGCCGGCTGACGGCGACGGCAGCGCCTTGCGTCGGTCGTCGTACCACCACGGAAATCTCAGGGCGGCATTGATCGACGACGCAATCCAAGTCATCTCCGAGCGCGGCGCCGGAGGCTTCTCGCTCGCGGAGTCCAGTCGTCGGCTCGGAGTCGCCGTCAGCGCGCCCTATGCGCACTTCGCCGATCGCGCCGAGCTGCTCGCCGCAGTGGGCGTCCACGCCCTCCAGCTCTTCCGCGACGAGCTGGAACCGAAACTCGCGCGCTCGGCCACGCCGGCCGACCGGCTCGCGGCAACCGCACGGGCCTACGTCCAATTCGCCGCGTCTCACAGAACGCTGTTCCAGATGCTGTTCTCGGCAGAGTTCGGTGCGACGCTGGACAAGGTCCGTCATCCCGAGATCGCAACTGCCGAACGGCCGATCGAAGAAGCGTTCCTGGACTCGGTGAAGGCACTCACCCCGACGGGCGACAAGGTCGCCACGGAAGCCCTGGCCGCCGCCGTCGAGGCGACCGCTCATGGTCACGCGATGCTTCTCCTCGACGGTCGCTTCGGCGCCGGATCCCGCGCCGCCGCCCGTGCCGCCACGTCCGCCGCACGCGCCACGCTCGCCCTGCTCGAGGGCCGCGACAGCCTCCTGTCACCAGGACCTACCCGAAACCCCTGAGCCCGCCGATGCGGTCAACCTGGCCGTTCAGTCGTCAGTTTTGCGGGGTTTGTACGCGAACACGGTCTACTTCACTCGTCGAGTCCGGGCCAGTCGTTGCCCGCGGCAAGGGATTGATGAGATCGACGCCCTTCAGGCGGATCCCGACGGATCCCTCGGTCAGGGATCGGCGAACGGAAGGCTGCGGTTGACCATGCGGCCGGGCGTCGAGTGCTTCGCGCAGAACTTGAACCCGATTCCGCGGCAGAGCAGCGGGTTTCATACCCACGAAGAGTGCGGGAGGAACAAATCGCGATGTTCAACTCCTGATGTCCCGCACCTGAAATGCGCCGCCGATGACCGCAGGCATCGAAGATAGATCTTGGTTTATGATCGGCAAATTCCTCTGCGGCGCCGGTTACTGCGTGCTCGCTGTGACGGGGTCGCCCCGAGAGTCGAAGCCCTTGCCCTGTTCACTTTCTGGAGAAGTGATAGCTAAGTAGCCCGGCAGACCCAGCTACAGCTGTACCTTGGACGTATCAGCATGTCCGTCGACGTTCCGTACGACGCTGACGCGCTTGTGTGCCGGAGCTTGACGCGGATCGTTCCTGGGAAATCGAACCTCGCCTGCAATGCGATGATTCTGCATTCTGCATGGACCGAGGCCACCATTCCTGGTCAACCGTCGACCATCCCTGAGCTACGAATCGTGGAGAAATCCAAGTACTCTCGCGACCAGACCTGAGCGGCGCGACCTCAGCCCAATTTCTAGAGCTGCTCGGATTTGCCCGACAGCTCCTTTGAACGGGCGGCGACTGGCCCCGTCGTCAACGGGCTGCGATGCCCTACGTCACTCGTATCCGATGCCGGCCGCGGCGGGTGCTCGGACCATTCCGTCCGGGCCGACCGCGGCCTCGCGGACCACCGGATTGCTGTAGACGAGGGACTCGTAGTACGAGGTGTTGGGGATGGCCATGCACAGGTGTGCGTTGACCAGGCCCGATCCGTGGACTTCGGCGCGGAGCTGGAAGCTGTCGGCAAGGTGCGCGATCCGCATCGCGCCGGTGATGCCGCCCTTGTACTGCGCGCTGGTCCGCACATAGCCGGCGGCGCCGGCGGTGATGAAGTCCGCGACATTCATGTGCGCGCCGTCGGAGGTCTCGGCGACCAGTAAGGCGACATCGACTCGTTCAGCGAGCCGGCGGTACGCGGTCACGCTGAACTCGCGCATCGGTTCCTCGTACCAGGTGTAGCCTGCCTCCGACAGCGAGCGCCCCACGTAGATCGCATCGGTCAGGTCGAAGCCCGCGGAGCCGTCGTACATCAGGGCGACCCTGTCGCCGACATGCGCCCGCAGCTTCTGGCACAGCTCAGCGTCAGCGCGGGCGTCACCCCAGGCGTGAAGCTTGATCGCGGTGTATCCCGCCTCCAGGCACTGGTCGGCGACGTCGAGGTATTCCTCCACACAGGAGAAGGTCACCGTACTGGCGTAGGCGGGAATGACGTCCCGGTACGTGCCGAGCAGCTGATGCACAGGAAGACCGGCGGCCTTCCCGGCCAGGTCCCACAGCGCGACATCGACCAGCCCGAGGGCATAGATCGGAAGTTCCTCGATCCGGTCCAGCTCCCAGAGGCGATGCCACAGGAGTTCCCGCCACAACGGATCGTGGCCGATCAGGTCGTCCCGGATCCGGCGCTTCACCAGGTCGGCGACGATGAGTCCGCGTCGGGTGTGTGCTTCGCCGGTCTGGCCCTGGTCGGTGTGGATGCGCAGGATGCCGCCGACCGCGGGTCCCTCCGAGCCGGGCAGTCCGCCGCGCCACCGGAAGCTTGGCTGGGCAGGCAGATCGACCAGGTCGAGGGTGACGTCGGTGATTCGCATGTTGTTCCTCTGGATCGGGGAGAGCGGTGCCCGTCGGGAGGCGTGGTCAGTGGGGGAACAGGTGGTGGTGGATCCGCTGTTTGAACTGCTGCCAGGTGACGTCGATGTGCTCGCTCATCAACTGGGCGGCGTGGTCGTCGTCGCCGTCCGCGATGGCTTCGGCGATGGCGAGGTGTTGTTGGGCGGCGACCTGGGTTGAGCCGGCCGCGGCGCCGGCCAGGCCGAGGACGCTGACTTGCAGTTGGAGTCGTTGGACGGCGTCGACGCTGGAGGACAGGAACATGTTGGACGCCGCCGTACCGACAGCGCCGTGGAACTGTTCGTCGGCCCGGTTGAAGGCGTCGATGTCGTCGGCTTGGGCCGCGTCGGCGGTCTGTTGTGCGGCCTCGCGGAGTGCCTTGACTTGGGTCGGGGTGGCGCGTTGGGCGGCCAGGCGGGCGGTGGTGATCTCGGTGAAGCGGCGGAATTCGAACATCTCGTCGACCTGGTGCAGATCGGTCGGCAGGAACTGGGAGTTCGATTCGCGCCAGAGCGCGGTGTCGGGTTCGGCGACGTAGATGCCGCGGCCCTTCTGCACGGAGATCCGGCCGAGGGCGGACAGGATCTTGACCGCTTCCCTAACGACCGTGCGGGTCATCTGGACGGCGTCGGCCAGGTCCTTCTCGGTCGGGAGCCGCTCCCCGGGCCGCAGGCGTTCGGCGGCGATGTACTCCAGGATCCGTTCCGCGGCGATCTCGTAGCCGGGGCGGTAGCCACCAGCTGCGCCGCTGGGTGGGTCGCTGTGGTGAGTGTCCGGCGCCTCCGGCTGGGTCATTCGCTTCCCCATCTCTGCTGTCACGATGTTTCCGATCTATCGAGTACTGAGTAAATCAGATCTAGAGGGTTGACGCAATGCGTCGCCGCCTCCCATAGTTGTCCCCACTCGACACAAGGTACGACCGGAAGCAGGCTGGCGTCACCGAGCGCTGGATCCTGCCGGTTGGGACCCCGCGCGTCCACAAGGCGGCCCGAAGAATCCGATACATCTTTCGACATGGAACCCAGAAGAGGTGCTTGTATGCGTAACAAGGCAGCAGCCGCCTGGTCAGACCAGGCGCAGGGCGGATTGAGCCGGAGGTCGTTCATCTCGGCCATGGGCGTGGGGCTGCTGCTCGTCACGACGGCTTGCGGCGACGGGGATGCGGCCGGCAACGAGAAGGTCGAGCTCAGCTACCGCATCTGGGACAAGAATCAGCAGCCGGCCATGCAGCAGATCGTCGACAAGTTCCAGGCGGCGAATCCGAACATCCATGTCACCATCCAGGTCACACCGAGTGCGGAGTACTGGACGAAGCTGCAGGCCGACGCGACCGCGGGCAGCGCGCCGGACGTGTTCTGGATGAACGGCCCGAACGCGCAGTTCTACGCCTCCAACGGAGTGCTGCTGCCGTTGTCGGACGAGCTCGAGGACAACGGCGTCGGCCTCGCCAACTACCCGGAGTCGCTGACCCGCATCTACAGCTATCAGGACGAGCAGTACGGCATCCCGAAGGACTTCGACACCGTCGGCCTCTGGTACAACAAGAAGCTTTTCGACGCCGCTGGCGTCAAGTACCCGGACGAGACCTGGACCTGGCAGACCGTCGGGGAGGCCGCGCGCAAGCTGACCATCGAGTCCAAGGGTGTCTACGGGATCGCGGCTCCCGCGTTCGGCCAGGAGAACTACTACAACACCATCTACCAGGCGGGCGGGTACGTCGTCTCGCCCGACGGGAAGTCCTCGGGTTACGACCAGCCGGCCGCCATCGCGGGGCTGCGCTTCTGGACCGACCTGATGAAGGCGAAGGTCTCCCCGTCGCTGAAGTCGATGACCGATACCTTCCCTGCCCAGCTGTTCGAGTCCGGCAAGATCGCCATGTACTACGCCGGGTCCTGGAACGCGACCGCGTTCGCGAAGAACGAGAGCATCAAGAACGACATCGACGTGGCCGTCCTGCCCAAGGGTGAGAAGCAGGCCGTGGTGATCCACGGCTTGGCCAACGTGGCGTATGCGAAGACCAAACACCCGAAGGAGGCGATGAAGTTCGTCGCGTTCCTGGGATCGAAGGAAGCCGCGGACATCCAGGCGAAGACGGGTACCGTCATCCCCGCCTTCAATGGCACGCAGGAGGCATGGGTCAAGTCCATGCCGCAGTACCACCTGCAGTCATACCTGGATGAGCTCGACTACGCGGTGCCGTTTCCGACGTCGAAGAACACCGCCGCGTGGGGATCCAAAGAGGCCGAGATCCTGGGGCCGGCCTGGTCCGGGAAGAAGGACATCGCGGTCGCCGCGAACGAGTTGGCGGCGCTGATGAACGCGGCACTGCAGAAGGAACAGTGATGCCCTCCACGGGCACCCTGGCCCCACCGCGCCCGGCACGACGCTCCGGGACCTCGCCAGGGGGGCGTGCGATCCGGCGCCGCTCCCCGCGGCGGGATCAGGCGTGGGCGTACCTCATGGTGGCGCCCACGACGATCGGCCTCGGAGTCTTCTACCTTTGGCCGATTGCCCAGATGTTCTACTACAGCTTCACCAAGTCCGGCCCCTTCGGGGGACAGACGTGGATCGGGGCGGCCAACTACCAAGCCTTGCTGGACGAGCCGTCGGTCGCCCAGTCCCTGGCCAACACCTTGGTCTACACCGTCATACAACTGGCGGGAATTCCGCTCGCGGTCCTGGTCGCGACGCTGTTGAACCAGCGCGGGCTGCGCGGGCGGTCGGTCTATCGAGCGCTGTACTTCGTGCCGGTGGTCACCATGCCCGTCGCCGTCGCGATGCTGTGGCGGTGGATGTACAACGGGGACTACGGCCTGGTGAACTACCTGCTCTCCATGGTCGGCCTCCGCGGGACCTACTGGGCCTCGGACCCGTCCGTCGCGCTCTATGCGCTGGCCGCGATCGGCATCTGGATGTCCCTCGGCTACAACATGGTCATCTTCCTCGCCGGTCTCCAGGGCATCCCGGCCGAGTACTACGAGGCCGCCGCTATCGACGGCTCCGGACCGGCCCGAACGTTCTTCTGGATCACCGTGCCCCTGCTCAGCCCGAGCATCTTCTTCGCCACCGTCCTCACGGTGATCAACGCACTGCAGATGTTCGACCTCGCCTACATGATGATGAGTTCCGCGGGCAGCGCGGCCGGCACCGCGAACCCGGCCCTCCCCCGGGTCCGCACCATCTCCTACCTCTTCTACCAGAAGGCCTTCGTCGAGCATGATCTCGGCTTCGGCGCCGCGATCGCCTTCGTCCTGCTCGGCTTCATCCTCGTGATGACGTTCATCCAGTTCAGACTGCAGAAGAGGTGGGTGCACTATGCGTGATGGTGTTCCGGCCGGGCGGCGTCCGACGGTGTCCGCGGGACGGGTCGCGACCCACCTCGTGCTCATCTCCGGCGCGGTCGTGATGGTCGGCCCGTTCGCCTGGCAACTGCTCACCTCGCTGAAGACCTTCAGCGAGACGACGCGGGTGCCGCCGACATTCCTTCCGCATCGCTGGCAGTGGTCCAACTACAGCGAGATCTTCGACCTGCTGCCCTTCGGGCAGATGTTCGGCAACACGCTACTCATGACCGCCGGGCGGACTCTGGCCCAGCTAGTGTTCTGCTCCCTGGCGGCCTATGCATTCGCCCGCATGCGATTTCGAGGCAACAACCTGCTGTTCGGCCTCTTTCTGTCGGTCCTGATGGTACCGAGCCAGCTCTTCCTGATCCCGCAGTACCTCATCGTCCAGAACCTCGGCTGGGTGAACACCGCGCAGGGGCTGATCGTACCGGGAATGTTCAGCGCCTTCGGCACCTTCCTGCTCCGGCAGTTCTTCCTCGCCCTGCCTCGCGACATGGAAGAAGCAGCCCAACTGGACGGCGCCAACCCCTTGCGGGTGTTCTGGCACATCGCGCTTCCCCTGGCCCGGCCCGGCCTGCTCGCCCTGACGATCCTCACCGCGCTGTGGTCGTGGAACGATCTCATGTATCCGCTCGTCATCACCACCGACCCGGCCAAGATGCCCTTGTCGGCCGGACTGGCAACACTGCAAGGCGAGCACTTCACCGACTACTCGATCCTGATGGCCGGCTCAGTCCTGGCCACCGCCCCGATGATCGCTGCATTCATCCTCCTGCAGCGACGTTTCATCCAAGGCATCGCCTTCACCGGCACCAAAGGCTAGCCGAGTCGACCACGCACACCGAACGCCAACCTAGAGAAGTGGAACCAGCAGACGTTGCCGAGGGCAAGAGACCGGTTCGGCGCCTGCAGAAGGGCGCGTCAGCCTGAAGGCGGGCGACGACACGATCACCATCACCACAACCAGTGAGTCGTGGATGGTCAATGACGCCCTCGCCGTACGCCAACTTCCCGCCGGCTGAACCAGCCAGCAACAAGCAAACCCCGTGATTGCGGGCCGCTGTCCACCTGGGCGGTGGGACCGCTCGAGGAGAGGACATACAGCAATGGGTACAACAACGTTCGGGCGGCGGCGTCTGATCGGGAGTGTGGCGACGGCCTTGCTGGCATTGCCATTGGCCTTGACCGGGTGCGGTGGGAACGGCAGCAGCCCGGCCTCCGATGGCCCCGTCAAGCTGGAGTTCTGGGGCTGGGCGCCCGGCTACGACAAGTCGGTCGAGCTGTTCAACGCCAGCCACAAGGACATCCAGGTCACGTTCAACAAGTTGCCGTCCGGCGGCTCGGGCGGTTACGACAAGATGTTCTCGGCGGTGAAGGCCGGCAACGCCCCCTGTCTGGCGCAGGTCGGGTTCGAGTCTGTGCCTACCTTCCTGCTCGAGGGTGCTCTGGAGGATGTCACCGAGGAGGCCGACGGCGCCAAGGAGCAGTTCGTCGACTGGACGTGGAACCAGGTTGGCGTCGCGGGTAAGACGTACGGAATCCCTGTCGACACGGGCCCGATGGCGATGTACTACCGCAAGGACGTGTTCGAGAAGTACGGCATCTCGGTGCCGACGACATGGGAGGAGTACGCCCAGGCGGCCGAGAAGCTGCACCGGGCGGACCCGAAGGCGTACATCGTGAACCTGCGGGCGATCGGCCTGCCCGGCCTGGCCTGGCAGAAGGGCGCCACGTGGTTCAGCGCCGAGGGTGACACCTGGAAGGTCAGCGTCAACGGCCCGGAGACGAAGCAGGTCGCCGACTACTGGCAGGGCCTTATCGACAAGAAGCTGGTGAACGCCAGCGACGAGGGCTACGGCGCCGCGTGGTGGAGTTCGCTGCAGTCCGGCAAGACCGCGACCGCGATCGGCGCGGTGTGGCTGCACCCGCTGATCGCGGAGAACGCTCCGGGCGCGAAGGGCAAGTTCGGCGTCGCGCCGCTGCCGCAGTGGGCGGCCGGCGAAAAGAAGTTCGGTAACGAGGGCGGGTCCAGCACGGCGGTGCTGAAGGGCTGCAAGAACAAGAAGGAAGCTGTCGAGTTCGCGACCTGGATGAGCACCAACCCCGACAGCTTGAGGAACCTGATCAAGGTGACCGGCATCTACCCGGCCGCCACCGCCGGCCTCGAGCTGCCCGAGGTCAACTCGGGGGTCGACTACTTCGGTGGCGAGAACATCTTCAAGGTGTTCGCCGAGGCTGCCCAGAACACCAGCACGAGCTGGCAGTGGGGCCCGACCCAGTCGCAGTTCGGTGACGACCTCGGCGAGGCGACCGGTAACGCGTACGCCGGTAAGGGCACGCTGCCCGGCGCGTTCGATGTTTCGCAGGAGAAGACGGTGGCGGCGATGCAGTCGAAGGGACTGAAGGTCGAAGGATGACCAGCCAAGTCGAGTCCCCTCCGGGACCCACCGTCACCGCGGGCGGTGGCCGGCCGTTGGCCGGCCACAGGCCTGCCCGGAGCAAACTCACCAGCCGGCGCAACCGGTCGGCAGGTCTGCTGCTCGCGCCGTTCGCCGTGCTGTTCCTGGCCGTGTTCGTCGTCCCGATCGGGTATGCCCTCTATCAGAGCCTGTTCCAGGTGCATCGCTCTGGACTTGGGCTGGGACCGCCGGAAACGGTGTTCGCCGGCCTGGCCAACTACACGCGGGTGTTTGCCGACAGCACCTTTCTTGCGGCTGTCGGTCGGGTGATCGGGTTCGGCTTGGTTCAGGTGCCGCTGATGCTTGGAATGGCCCTGCTGCTGGCGCTGATCCTGGACTCCCGGGTCGCGCGGCTCGGGCAGTTCTTCCGCCTGGTGTACTTCCTTCCGTTCGCGATTCCGGGTGTGATCGGCGCGGTCCTGTGGTCCTTCCTCTATGTGCCCGGTATCAGCCCGCTGGTCGATCTCGGCGGGAGGGCGGGCGTCGAGGTCGACTTCCTCTCCGCCGACATGATCCTGTTCTCGATCGGCAACATCGTCACCTGGTCCTATACCGGATACAACATGCTGATCCTCTACACCGCGCTGCAGTCCATCCCGCGGGAGTTGTTCGACGCGGCCGAGGTCGACGGTTGTTCCGGCTTCCGGATCGCCTGGCACATCAAGGTCCCGCTGCTCCGCCCGGCGCTCACCCTGACCGGCGTCTTCTCCATCATCGGCACGTTGCAACTGTTCGGTGAGCCGATGGTGTTGCAGGCAATGACATCGGCGATCAGCAACAACTTCACGCCGGTGATGCTCTCCTACCAGGCGGCGTTCAGTCTGAACGACTACAACTACGCCGCCGCCATCGCAGTGGTTCTGGCCCTCGCGACCTTCGTCCTGTCGTACGGCTTCCTGCGCGTGAGCGCACGAGGATCGGCATGAGCAGGCAGTCCGCGATCGACGTGCCGAGCCGGCCGACCGCCGTACATCGCCGGCCGCGCAACTGAGCACCACGGTTCTGCTGCTCGCCGTTGCCGGCTACTTCCTGCTGCCGGTCTGGTGGCTCGTCGTCTCGGCGACCAAGTCCAACGGCGATCTGTTCGGCACCAACGGCTTCTGGTTCGGGCCGAGCCTCCACCTCGCCGACAACGTCGCCAAGGTGTTCCAGCACAGTGACGGTGCCTTCTCCCGCTGGATGCTCAACAGCTTGCTGTATTCAGCAGGCGGGGCCCTGGCCGCCACACTCATCGCCGCGATGGCCGGATACGCGTTGGGGAAGTACCCGTTCCGGGCCCGCGAGGGGGTGTTCGCGGTGATCCTCGGTGCCGTGCTGATCCCACCGCCGCTGCTCGCCCTGCCTTTGTACCTGCTTGCCTCGTCAATCGGCGTCGTCAACACGTACTGGTCAGTGTTGATCCCCAGCCTCGTCACGCCGTTCGGCGTGTACCTCGCCCGGGTGTACGCCGAGGCCTCCGTACCCGACGAGTTGCTCGACGCCGCCCGGGTGGACGGTGCGGGTGAGCTACGGATCTTCTGCACTGTCGGGCTGCGGCTGATGTCTCCCGCTCTGGTCACCATCTGCCTGTTCCAGTTCGTCGGAATCTGGAACAACTTCTTCCTGCCGCTGATGATGCTCGCCGACGACAAGCGCTGGCCGCTCACGCTCGGGCTCATCTGGAACAGCCAACTCCGGGACCAACCCTGGTACGACGTCGTGGTCACCGGTTCGCTGATCTCGGTCATCCCACTCGTCATAGCCTTCCTCGCCCTGCAGCGCTACTGGCGCTCGGGCTTGTCGGCCGGAAGCGTCAAAGGCTGACGGCCCCAGATCTTCAGCCCGTGCAGTTGCACTGAGTTGGTCCGGAACCGCCTACCAGCCGATCACCGAATGACGGACGGAGTTGGACTGTGGTAAGAACTTGCAAAGCCACCATCGCCGTGGCAATCGCCACGGCGATCAGCGTCCCCGCATCGCTGATACTCGGCGACCCCAGGACGCCGGCGCACGCACAGCAGACCGCGGGTAGTGCACCGTTCATCAACTCGTGGCTGGTGTCCGGCCCGTGCGATTCGGCCGTGGTCGACAAGATCTACGAGTGCGAGGCCGGCGACCTGGTGAACCACGCGCCACGGGCGTCGGAAATCACCGCGTCGTCGTCGACGCTCACGGTGAACCCGGTCTCGAATCTGGTCGATGGAAATCTCCGGAGCCAGTGGGTGACGGAGCACGACTTCAGTCCTTGGGTGAGCTTGACGTGGGCGCAGGCCGTCGACCTGAACGAGGTGCGAATCGCACAGTGGGGCGATTCGCGGCATGTGAATGACTCATATCACCTGACGTTCACCCTCGAGGACGGCAGCACGGTGGAATCTGCGGGCGGGTCGGCAGTACCTCCGCCAACCCGTCCGAGCCCACGGTGTATTCCCTCCCATCCCGGGTTGAAGAAGGTACGCGGGATGAAGGTCGAGATCGACAAGGGGCAGCAGCCGTACCCCTCGATCACCGGAATCTCGGAGATCGAGGTGTACGACCGGCCGGCGCCCGTCGACGCAACAACAAAGATTGACCCGAAGCGCGGGGAGCCGCTGGGCTTCGGCACCGAGAGCCGCAAATGGGAGTACTTCGACGACCGCATCTACAATCGAAACTACGACGATTATCAGGATCTTTATGGGTACTACGCAGTCCCCAGGGAGTCGACACCAGGAACAAGTACGTGTACGCCCACACGTACGTTTACAGTCCGGTCGCACAGCAGGCGCAGTTCAACGTCGGTGCCAGCGGGTCCTACCGCGTCTACGTGAACGACCGGTGCATGACGGCTCCGAGCACGCCGGTGGAGGTCCAGAAGGATCTGACCAAGCAGGCGGTCCAGTTGCATCAGGGCTGGAACAAGCTGATGATCCAGATCAAGCACACCTTCACGGAGGACGTGAATGCGAACGGTGTGCCGGTGGGCCAGGATCAGAACGTGGCCTATCTCGGGTTCTACCAGGCCGGATGACGGATGCGTCCGGCAACAAGATGGACGGCTTGATCACCTCCGTGGCAGGGCCGTCCGACACCCTGGAGATCGTGTCTCAGGGCCTGTCGACCGACGACAAGACGAAGGTGCCGCTGCCGAAGGACAACATGCCGGCAGGGTCCAAGGAGTGGCCGTACGTCTGGAACAAGTCTGTCACCACGAACAAGCACGGTGTAGCTGCTTCGGCCTTCCAGTTCATGGCCGGCGGTGGCGCGCCAGGTTACACCTGGAAGATCATCGACGGTCGGTTGCTTGATGGCCTGGAATTGAACACCGACGGTACCGTCTCGGATGGACTCGTCAACGGGAAAGTCGATCTGAACAGCACCAAGGGCGTCATCGGCGTCGACGCCAAGCCCGGCGACTACGGATTCACCGTCGAGGTGACCGACAAAGCAGGGAACACGGCGACGAGAACCTTCACGATTCCCGTGAAGGACCGCCCGAACAAGTCGTTCGAGGAAGGTAGAGTCGGTGCGCTGACCCATGCCACCCCGACGTACAACTACTTCGTCGATCCAAACTTCTCGGTTGATCGGTGGGCGGCAAAGCAAAGGCTCAAGGCCACTCGCTGGTGTCGATCGAAGCGCTGCAGCAGAACTACTTCTGGCCGTCCAAGTTCGCGGATCCGAAGCATGTCAGGCAGGGATATCTGCCGAAGGATCAGAGCGGCCGGGTGGTCGACGGGCTGAAGCAGTTCGAGTTGGGCGTCAAGCGCTACGGTATGAGATTCGGCCTGTACTACGCGACCGAGGGCGGCGGCTGGGACACTACTCTACCGACGTATTCATGCAGAACGTAGAGGATCTCATTCAGCGTTATGGCCCGACGTACCTCTACTTCGATGGCCCGCAGGCAATGCGTAACGCAAATTATGACGTGATGTACAGTCTGGTGCGGGACTACAGCGATGAAGTCATCATCGACTCGAACGCCTGGGGCGAAGAATTCGGCGACCCGGATCTGAGGACCGGCGAAGCGTCCGGCATCTATGAGAACGTCGGCGCGAACCACCTGATGAAGCGTACGCCGGCAGAGCCGTGGAAGATGATTCACACGAAGAACCAGCAATCCCCGTACTACGGTCAGCGCGACGACTTCAGGCTGGTCTCCAAAGAGATGGTCATGAATGCGGGGCGAGGTCATGTCGACAACAATGATCAGTCGGTCATCGACAGCCGAGGGCCTAACTGGGACTCTCCCGGCAGATTGCGACCAGGTATCCGAAGGGTGTGCAGGAATTCATCGACGTGAGGGAAGGTCTCGCGAGCTGGTTCGCGCCGCGGGCGGGCCAAACAGGCATGAGGCCACGACCGGCACGAACCCGTACTTCCTCTCCGGCTACGGGTACGAGGACGACGGAAGAGGAAACTACGAGAAGTTCGCCTTCCCGAACAGCGCGACCGGCCCGCAGTGGGGATACGCGACGTCCAGGGACGACAACATCTATCTCCACATCATCAAGGGCCCGGACGGCAAGAAGGGCTTCGACGCGATCGCGGAGAAGGCCTTGACGATCCGCCCGGTGCAGGGCCGCGTCACCTCGGTGACGTGGCTGAACGAGGACGTCCCGGTCACCTCGTTCAGGCAGGACGGCGACAGCCTGTCGATCGACCTCGCCAACGTTCGAGAGGATCAGATCGACACGATCATCAAGATCGTCACCGACAATCCGGCACGCAAGTACAAGCTCACCGATGTCGTTGCGACCGGCAAGCAATTGGCGCCGGGCGTGTTGAAGGTCAACGCTGAAGGGCACATGACGTACCCCGCACTCAAGGCCAGGCTTTCGGGCGTCACCTACAGCAGTGCGAATCCTCGGGTGGCGGCGGTTCGTGATGCGGGGATCGTGACTCCGGTGTCGGATGGCACGACGGGCATCACCGTGCGAGGCACTCACGAGGGCGTCACCAGAGCGGATCCGCTGAAGGTCAGAGTCAACGGCGGAGACGTCTCCGACGCCGAGGACATGATCGGCGCATCCCTGCTGGTCGAAGGAAAACGAGGCCTACGGCGAGTTCGGTCTGACCGATGGACTCCGGTACGAGATCGAAGGGACGTCCGCCAAGGCCGGGACCATCGCTTCTGCACGCAGCACAGATCAGATGGCATGGCGGCATCGTCGATCTCGCCGGCGGTGACAAGTACAAGCCGATCGCCATCAAGGAGGTAGACACGTTCGCCTTCAAACACAACAAGATCGTCACGCCGGCTGTCGCGGCACCTACGAGAGGTGTCGTCTGGGCGGACGTGACGCTCGACGGCAAGACCGTGACAACCAACAGGGTGTTCATGGATCTACTGCCTTACCGCGACCTTTCGCCTACGGCCGAGGTTACTGCCAGCGATCAGCAGGACGCCGTGAAGTACCTCACCGACGGGAAGTTGATCGACGGGATTCACTTCGACCAGTCAAAATGGTCGGTTGCGGCTGACAAGCAGTCCTGGATCCAGTTCAAGCTTCCGGCGACGTCCGAGCTCGCGAACATCAGCGTGAACTTCAATTCGCTCGATCAGAAGTACCTCAACACGCCCAAGGCGATGAAGATCCAGACCAGCGCCGACGGTGTGACCTGGAGTGAGGCCAGTACGGTCGCCGGGCCGACGGGGAATGCGTACTTCGGTTTCCCCAGCCAGTATCCGCTGAGTGCGCAGGCCCGGTACGTCAAGTTGACCTTCGACGGTGGTTCGAACGGCTCGACGATCGATGTGCTCGAGGTGGCCGTCAACGGCAGATAGGTGCCGCGGAGCCGCCGCTTTTGATGCCCTGTCGCCCGGGACCCGGGTCCGGCAGGCGCTGACCCGAGCATCTCGGGTCAGCGCCCGCCAGGTCACCAGGCTCGACGTGGGCGAGCCGACGACAACGGTTGTAGCGGCCGTGGGAGGAATCACTGATGAGCATGTTCCGTCCGGTGGTCCTGGTGAGCGTCTTGATCGAGGGGCAGGAGGATGCCTACGAGGCCGCGCACCAACGAATCCCAGTCGATCTCCACGCGTCCCTCACTGGAGCCGGCGTCAGGGACTGGGCGATCTGGCGCGACGGGCGGACACTGCTCCACCTGGTCGACGTGGACGACTTCGCCGCGGTGGAGAGGAAGTTGGCCGGTGACCCGTCAATGACCGCTGGCAAGCGGAGATGGCGGTTTTCGTGGAGCGCTTCGAGCAGGTCACGGCGATTCCCGTCCTGTCCGCACCGACACTGGTCTCGTCGGAATGCGGCTGCAGGATGCGAGCGACACCAAGCGAGATGCGTCGAGATGATCGACGACGCGCCAGTAGTCGACATACCGGTGATGCACGAGGCCGCCGTCGGGCCCGTTCGGGGAGGGTTCGGGCACCCGTCGTACCCGGCATCGGACACGACTGAGCATCCCCGCGCGGCGGCGATCACCCAAGAGGAGCGCGCAGCTCAATGGCAGCGGCACGCGTACAGGCCGTGGTGCATCAAGGCCTGACCACGCATGCACTCGATCCGCGGTCCCGCGCAGAGTCGCGGAGCTGGGCAACCCGCACTTGCGCACAGTCATGTCGAACACCAGACACCACGAGAAGCCGATCAGTTCCGACCTCGTAGTACCGAGAGTCACCGTCGGGACAGCTGGTGAGGCCCCCAGCGACCGGTCACCAGTTATCTCGACAAAACAAGGAGGTAGCGTGAGGAGATTACGAAAGATCCAGTCCGCCGTCGTGGCAGCTGCGGTTGTGCTCGACTTGCGGCTGCTGGCAGCGTTCTCGCTGAACCGCAGGCCCATGCGGCCCAGACAGGAGGGACCGCGCCGTACTTGAACCAGTGGATGGTATCCGGTCCGTACACCGATCCGGTAGTCGAGCAGACTGCTGCTCCCGTCGTTCCCGCCCTGGGAGCGTCCCTGGTTGATCCGAACAGCAAAGAAGCATCCACCTGGCAGTACTTCGACGACCGCATCTTCAACCGGAACTACGACGACTACAACGACCTGATGGGCTACTTCGACGTCAAGCAGGGGCAGCCGACAGCCAACAAATGGGTTGTGGCCGCAAGCTACGTCTACAGTCCCGTCGCCCAAACGGTTCAGTGGCAGGTCGGCGGATCGGGCCTGTACCGGCTCTTCGCCAACGATGCTCCGGTCGGGCGACAGGACACCGTTGCAGCTCGGGTGAGCAAGGCTGGTACGAGATATCCGGTCCAACTGAGCCAGGGCTGGAACAAGCTGCTCATCGAGATTCAGCACAAGAACACCGGTGCCAACAAGAACTTCCTTGGGTTCTACGCGAGGCTGAGCGACGGTGCAGGTGATGCCGTTCCCGGGCTCACGTACTCGGTCACCGGACCGAACGTGGCCGACAATCAGCTCACCATCGTCACCAACGGGCTGAGCATCGACCGGCGTGCATTCGATGCACGCAACGCAGATGTCCCGGCGAACGACTACCCGTCCAACACGCTGCCGTACGCGTACGACGAGAACCCGTACGTCGGGATGGTGGCAACGATCGACGGCAACCGGAACACGTCGAGCAGCGCACCGCAGGGGTCTCCCTTCGCCTTCCAGGCGGCCGGCGGTAGTCCCGGCTACTCCTGGACGATTGCCGACGGCCAGCTGCCGCCCGGTCTGACGCTGGCGCCGGACGGTCACATCGACGGCACGGTCTCGGACGGCGCCCACGGCGCATCGCAGAAGGACTACACCTTCACCGTCAAGGCAACCGACGCCCGCGGCTCCACGACAACGAAGCCGTACACCATCACGGTCAAGAAGAACCCGGTTGACTGGTTCATCGACGGCAAGATGTCGGCCCTGTCGCACACCACGGGCACGATGCCGAACCTGTACGACCCGAACTTCAACTACGACGAGTGGGCCCAGATGGCCAAACAGATGGGCATGACGCTGCTCTCGACCGAGACCCTGCAGAACACCATCTACTACTGGCCATCTCCGAACGCGAACCTGACCCCGAACAACACCAACAAGCTGTACAAGTACAACGCCCTGTCCCAGGCCGCCGACGGCAGCTGGCAGGTCAAGGACCGAGTGATGCAGGCCAAACATGCCGCCGAGCGTTACGGTCTGAAGTTCGGTGTGTATCTGTCGGCACTGTACGAAGGATCCGAGATCCTCGAAAGCGACATCCAGGGTCTGGTCGCAAGATACGACCCATGGTATTTGTTTGCCGATGGCGGACCGGAGAGTTATTCCAACCCGGACGTTGCGTGGAGCTCCGCCCGCAACTACAACGACCGGGTCCTCATCGACGCGAACCCCAATGCTCAGACCGGCGACCAGGACATCACTCTGCACGAGCGTCCATTCTGGAACAGTGAACCGTACAACGAGGGCGGTTGGCGCACCGGGATCCTCCCGCAAGGCAGAAAGGTCGCCCATGAAGAGTGGAACGACCCGTACACGACGGCCCTCGACATCTGGACGCAGTACGCCAAAGGCAACGAACGAGACAACTGGATCGAAGCCACGAAAGAACTGATCAACCAGTACGGTCACGGCTACGTGATGAACTACGACTCCTCCATCACCCGGAGTCGTGGCATGGACAATCTGAGTAGCAACCTGGACAACGCGAACATCTTCTCGATGGAGCCGATCTCATCGCAGCAACTGTCGGACATGCGGACTTCGATCGTGAAGTGGATGGACAATGCGCGCGGCCCTGATCTGCGCGAATCGATGTATGGCACGACGCCGTACAGCGTGGACTACACCCTGAAACCCGGCTGGTACACCGACCCGCAGAAGGCGATCTCGCACGGACAGGGTCCGGACTGGGGCTACGCCATGTCCCGCGACCAGTACGTCTACATGCACATGGTGAAGAACCAGATTCAAGGGACCGCGAAGGCAGGCTTCTCCGGCCAGTCGTTGATGAGCCACATCGGCCCCTTCGACTATCCGGTCGACCAGGTCCAATGGCTGAACAAGGGCAGTTCGTTGCCGTTCACCACGGAGCAGACGAACGGCAAGTACTACATCTCGATCGACACGTCCGATGTCACGGCGGATCCCATCGACACGATCATCAAGATCCGGACCGAGACTCCGGTCAGGAACTACAAGATGACGAGTGTCAAGCTCTTCAGCAGCCAGACCGCGGCCGACCACCTGCAGTTGCGGGCCGAGGCCTACATGAACAACTACACCAACGTCCTCGCACCCGCCAAGCTCAATTACATCAGCAGCGACGCACGAGTCGCTACGGTGAGCGCGGCAACGGGCCAGGTCACGGCCGTCGGCAACGGTGCCGCGACCATCACCGTGACGGCAACCTACGACGACGGCGTGAACCCGCCCCAGGTCCGGACCGACACCTATCCGGTCAAGGTGCGGAACCGTGCGATCTCGGCCGCGCTTCCCCTGGTCGGCGTCAACATGCTCACCAACGGTGCACTGTTCTGGAGACAGGTCGCTACCGACAAAGAGGTTCCGGTGACCTTCAAGGGGTTCACCCAAAAGGGCGGCGACATCGATGTTCTCGACGCTTCGAACGTCAAGTACCACTATGCGACGGTTGACGGCAGGCGCGACAACCCCGCAGGTAAGGTCGTGGTCACCGAGGTGCCCGCCGACCAGTCGCCTTTCGTTGTCACAGGCAACAAGATGCGGTTCACGGGCAAGCTTGCGAAGCCCACGATGTACAGCTACTGGGCCGACGTCACGGTCGACGGGAAGACGTACACCTCGACCCGGAACTACATCACGCTGATCCCGGACGCCAACGTGGCGGCCGGAATCACGCCGAAGGTGACCACCGACGGCGGGCACGCCAGGCTGCTGTCGGATGGGACGATCAACGATGCGACCGGCGGCAATCTCACGAAATGGCAGGCGCCGGCGGGCGACGAGAATCCGAGCATCACCTACGATCTGGGCAAGATGCAGGACCTCTCGCGGGTCAACATCTTCTTCAACCACCACATGCCGAACGCCGACAACGTCACGTACTACAACGTACCGAAGAAGCTGAAGATCGAGTACAGCACCGACGGCTCGCACTGGACCGCCGGCAACGAGACGAATACCTTGTCCGGCCCCGGGTTACCGACGTCGAGAAATACTCTGGCCGTTCCGCGGAGTGACACGACCTTGTATGCATGGGAACAGGAGGGCCTGTACTACAACTACCCGGTCGATCCTGGGCAGCCCAGCGTGCAGGCACGTTACGTGAGGATCTCCTTCCCGGGCGGCGGCCAAGACGGCAGCCCGATCGACGTACTGGAAGTCCGGGTGCTCTCGTTGAGAGATCTGACCGCCCTGGGCAGTCTCAAGCTTCACCCAAACGCCGGTGCGGACAGCCGGACGGCAACGATCGATGTGAAGGGCTACTCCTTCCTCGGCGCGCCCGTTGACCTGAGAGACGCGGAGCTCGCGATCACGAGCGACAACCCGTCCGTGGTGGCTGTCGGCGCAGACAAGGTGCTCTCGTCGGCCGGGGCCGGGAGGGCACGCGTCAACGTCACTGCGGAGCTGGCCGGCTACCGTGCCAGCGATCACTTCTACGTCGACGTGGACGCGGACGGACGGATGTCGTTCCCCGCGTTTCTGAAACAGGTGAAGCTCGCTCTGAGCAGCAGCACCATCAAGGTGAACGAACCAGTCGTCGGATCGATCGACGCAACTCTGAGCACCGGCGAGAAGGCGAACCTGTCGAAGGCAAAGACCGACTATGTGTTCAGTGACAGCAGGCTGGAAGCCGTGCCGGGCAGCAACACCATCGTGTTGAAGCAACCGATCGCCAGCGCGTTCCAGGCAACGGCCAAGGCAGTCGTGACGCTGGACGGAGTGACAGTGGAGTCGACCCCGGGGACGATTGCGGCGCAAAGCGGCAATATCGCGGGCTCGGCCACGGTCACGGTCTCCTCGGTTCGCGACCGAAACGGGGTCCCGGATGGCAACAACCAGGACGACCGCTACTTGGGTACGAAGGCGACGGACGGGAACAAAGCCACGTCCTGGGCCGCGAAGCAGGCGGACCGGACCCCGTGGATCAAACTTCAGTTCCCGTC
Organism: uncultured Actinomycetota bacterium; assembly: GCA_963748245.1. Classification (GTDB taxonomy): domain Bacteria; phylum Actinomycetota; class Actinomycetes; order Propionibacteriales; family Kribbellaceae; genus Kribbella. Next base: position 846,365 of record CAVVIA010000005.1, read on the forward strand.
CCCCGTGGAGATCGACCGCATCAACCTGGTCGACCGCGGCTCTGACATCAACCAGATCGTGGAAGGTGTGTTGGAGTGGGACGGCGGCAGCAAGAAGGTGACCGGCATCCAGTGGGACGGCCAGCCGGACAACGTCGTGACGCTCGAGACACCCGTCAAGACAAGCTGGGTGAAGTTCACCATCGACCCTGACAACACGTACAACAACCCGAGCGGTGCGGAGTCCGGGTTGGCCGAGATCGGCGTGTTCGAGGTGCAGAAACCGAAGGCGATCGTCGACTTCAGGACGGTTGCCGTCGATACGAAGATCGGAGAGGTTCCAACGCTGCCCGCGCAGACAGAGGCCGTTTACGGCGACGGCACGACCGGATCGGTCGATGTGAGCTGGGAACCTATTACCTCGGACATGGTGGCCAACAAGGGCTGGTTCGCGGTGCGCGGTGTTGTAGCGGGAACGCAGGTCAAGGCGACAGCTGTTGTCACCGTCGTGGATCGATAGCGGCGGCTACAGCGGGACGACGCGGCCTAGTCCACGACGCCACGGTGGTCTCGTCCTGAGCGCGACCGACCTCAGACGGGGACGGCACCTGGCGATCAGCAGCAGCCCCTGACCGTCCAGGCCGGACTGCTGACGAAAGCTCAACTCGGGTGGCCCCGAGGCTTCGCGCGAGGCCTCGGGGCTCTCCCCTTCTACGGCTCAATGTTCAAGAAACCCTGATAACGCCCGGCAGATCCTGGGCGGCCCGGGGCAGGCAGACCGATGGAACCATCAAGTCCCACCTGGCCGTATCTACGCCAAACTTGGCGCCGACTCCCGCACCGCCGCCACCGCACTCGGCCTCATCCGATGGTAGGGAGTGGCAGCTGCGAGGTTTCAGGAACCTCGCAGCGAGGGCAGGACCCTAGCGACACCCGGGAGAGTGCACATCGCCGGTAACCCGGCACTTCTCCGACATCGACACGGGATCCACTCGACGAGGCTGATCGATCGCCATGCCACGACTGCTGACCCATCTTGGATGCGATCCGGCTTGGTCATGGAACGGTCATTGGAGTGGAGGAAGGTCTCGATGTGACGCAGCTCCGTCGCCAGCGCTCGACCGGTTCGCTTGGTCCTCGCTACTAACGTCGCTTCGGTTTGGATGCGGGAGCGCGGTCCGTCCAGTCGCCGTATAGCTCGACGTATGCACGGCCGGTGGTTCGTCTGCCGGCGTATGTGCCGGTCACGGCGCAGTCGGCCTCGTAGAGGCCGCGGGGTTGGCCGGGGTATTGCACGTCGAGTTCCTGGTCGGTGACCAGCGAGCGGATGTCGAGTCGGGTGTTTCGGTGGGGGATCTCGACGCGCCAGTGTGTGGGGTAGGTCTGCCCGGTCAGCGGGCTGGTCCAGAATTCGTGGTCGTATTCGGCGAGGGGGACGATCGAAGCGACTGTGTGGTGGCCGTCGGGTTCGACGATGGTGGCGTATGCCTGGTCTTCGCCGTCTTGTATCAGGTTCCATACGTTGAGACGGGCGCCGTTGTCGAGGTGGATGGCCATCCATGTCCAGCGTTGGATGCCTTCCCAGTGCCAGGTGCCCCATTGCCTGTCGAGCCAGGACGTGCCGTGCACTCGGTGCGGGTGGGCGTCGATTGTGAGGGTGCCGCGTGTGGTCAGTGACGGTAGTGAGTAGTAGTAGCTGAAACCGTCGGCGAATGGGATGAGACCGGTGCCGCCGGGGTACAACGCGGGTCCGGTGTGGCGCAGCAGCAGCTCGATGTGCGCGTCGGGCAGGCTCGCGGTGAGGCGCATGGCCTGCATGGGGCCGGCCAATGTGGCGTTGGGTGTACGGACGTCGAGTTCGTCGGTTGAGAATGTCGCTTGGTCGGGCTCGTAGCGTTCGACGAGCCCGCGGTGCGTGCCAGCGATCTCATCGGTGATCGCTGCGTGGACCTCTGGCCCGGCGCTGGAGCGATTGATCGTGACTTCGTAACCGAACCATCGCCGGCCGGTGTTGATGTGGCCGACGATGTACCACCATTCGTAGGCGGCGTGCGGGTCGGAGGCTTGGTCGGCCGGCAGGTGCACGTATCGGGGGAAGGTCTGCTCTGCCTCGCCAGGTTGACCCACGGGCTGGTGTGGGAAAGGGCTGGCCGCAGCGGCTCTGCGAGTCTCCAGCGGGCTAAGGATGGGGGCCGCAGTGGCGGCCAGGCCGAGCGCGATGAGATTTCGCCTACTGGTCATCAGGTTCCTTCGGACGGCATGGGTGGTTGAGGTTGGTGGGTGCGGGTGGTGGCGATCGCGGTGACCGCGAGGACACCGACGACGGTCCAGATCGCGGCGGGCATCGCGTCGGTGTAAGCGCTGTGGTCGACGTGGGGTGTGTCGGTCGCCGAGGCGGCCGAAGGTCAGCAGGAGTGCCGCGAAGACCAACGTGTAACTGTTGACCACCCACAATGCTTGCGTCAGGGATGCGTCGAGGCGGTGTTGGATGTCTGGGAGCGCGATGTTGACGATGGTGGTGTCCAGCATCGTCATGAAGAACGCCACGCACACCGTGGCGAGTAGGGGCCCTGACCGATCGCGCGTCGCACGAGGCGCGATCGCGGCGGCATGGGAAGGGCCTCGCGGTGACGATTGCGAGGTCATGTCGCGGCCGACTCAATCGTACGAATCTGATCGGTCGAGGAGGTACGAGTGCGGATCAAGACGATGCCGTACCACGCGATCCAGACCACCCACAGCAGCCAGCCAGCCAGACCGAGCAGGTCGACGGCGCCAGGGTCGTTGAACACCAGCGGCAGCACGAGCGCCGAGCCGAACTGGAGTGTTCCCGCCGTGAACCCCAGGGTGGCGTGCCAGGACCGGATGAGCCCGGAGCGAAGTCCTGCGACCGACAGTCCGAGCATCGCGGTGGCTAGGAAGGTGCCGTTGAAGGCGAACAACGCTTCGTTCAACGTCCACAAGGCGTTGGTCGCCGACGCGTCCGAGGCGGTGCCGGTCAGCGCGAGCCTGGTGGCCGTGAAGACGGTGAAAGTGGCGTTTTGCAGCACCAGCCCGGCTAGTCCGACCAGGGACCAGGCTTCGCCGCGTGCACGTTCGGACGGCCACACAGCCGCGACGACCGCGGCGCCGAACAGGACGGCCAGCAGCCAGGCCACGACTGCGAAGGCTCCGCTGAGTCCGATGATGTCGGCGTGGGCTCCGAAGTAGTCCGCGACCTCTCCGGCCGGGTCGCCGATCAGTGGCAGACCGGTCGGCGCCAGGACCAGGTTGGTGCCGGCCAGGAGGGCAGCGAAGCCGAGGGCGGCCAGGCCGCCGATACGGGAGAAGGACATGATGCGTGTTCCTTTGCGATGGTTGTGTCTGTAGGTTCTGGCCGTGATTCCGGGTTCAGCCTCGGCAATCGGCGCGCCACGGCAGCAGGCATCCACCAGGCCCAACGGCCCATGAGCTGCATCGCGGCCGGGACCACAAGGCAGCCGATGATGACGGCGTCGACGAAGATCGCGATGGCCATGCCGAACCCGACCTGCTGCAGGAGCCGTTCTGGGCTGAGCATGAACGCGCCGAAGGTGCGGATCATGATCAGTCCAGCAGCAGTAATGACGGCACCGGTGTGCTGCAAGGCCCTCCCGCACCGCGGTCTTGTCGGTTCCGGTGCGCTCGGGTTGCGCCGCTGAGCGAGATGCGCGATCCGAACAAGCGCACCGGACCGCGTCGAGTCGCGCACCGCACTATCGGCGCACATGGGCTCTCGGCCCCGAGACCCTGCACTCACTACGGCTGTCCGGCGCGGCGTCGATACCGTCGCCCAGCGGGCGACACGGGTAGAAGGTGGTGCACGAAGCAACAAGAATCTGTCATGCAGTTACTCTATTCATTAGATGATGCGTAAAGTCAATAGGAGACGGTCATGCCCGATGACCCCAAGAAGCGCCGCTACGACTCGCTACGACGAGAAGCGCAGGCTCTGAAGACCCGCGCCGACATCGCACGAGCGGCGCGCAGGCTCTTCGTCGCACAAGGCTGGGCAAGCACGACAGTCCGCGACGTCGCCCGCGAGGCCGGCGTTTCCGCGCCGACGGTCTACGCCACCTACCAGAACAAGACCGGCCTGACCCGCGCGCTCGCCGACGCCGCCGGCCTCTCGGCCGATCCTGAGCGGATGCTCGACGAACTCGAAAACCCAGCCGCCGATCCCGCGGACCAACTCGCCGCGATGGCCTCCTTCGACCGCCGCCTCTACGAACGAGCCGGCGACATCATCGTTCTGATCCGCGACGCCGGCCGCAGCGAACCCGAACTCGCAGCCATCTACGCCAACGGACGCAAGGCCGCAGACCGGAACAGACGGCAAGTGTTCGAATCCTGGCCGCGCGGCTCACTGCGCGACGGCCTCGACCTACAGATCGCGATCGACATCTACGCCGCCATCTGCAACATCGACGCCTACTCCACCTTCATCAACGAACGCCAATGGACACCCGACCAGATCGAACAATGGTGGCGAGACGCCCTCCCACGCGAACTACTCAACCCCGAGCGCCTCCGTTCCCGATCGTGACCGCCAAGGATGGATCCGATGGCCAACACAGTCACACGCCACAATGGATCCCAAGCACTCGCAAACCGCTCTGGACCGACGCACGACGAACGCACCGGTATCGGTCCACGCCGCTCCGCCGTCGGCGGGCCGGCCCCAGGAATCCACAAGTCGAGCTGACCGCCCGCCGCGGCCCGGAGCGACGTTACGGGTGGTATCGGCGTCGCGATCATGCTGAAACGACCTTGGCGCAACGACGCAATGTCCCTTCCGCCACTGACACTTAGCCTCGATCCACCGATTGAGTTGGGCCCATTCGTCCTCGTCCGACCGGACGGGCACATCGCCGATCTCGGTCCGAACCCGGCGGCGGCCAGGGACGCCATCACCCGATTCGCTGCCGACCCGAAGAGTTGAGTAAAGCAATCTCACCAGGAAATCTCCGGCATCAGCCTTCCGTCCAGCCCTCAGTCCAGCCTTCAGTCCAGGAACGGAGTTTCTCCGGATTGCGAACGGCCCAGATGTGTTTGATCTTTCCGGCGACGATATCGAAGGCGAACACGGTGACCGTGCGGCCGTCTTGCTGTGCTACCAATCCAGGCTGGCCGTTGACCGTACGCTCCAGGATTGTTGCGTCGGTTGCCAGTCGGACGAACTCCGCATAGGCGCGCGCGATCTGTCCGCTACCAGTGAGGGGTTCAAGGGCTGCACGGGCGATGCCACCGCCGTCGCCGACCGCGACGGCGTCCGGGTCCAACAACCCGAGCAAGGCCTGGATGTCCATTGCTTCCCACGCCTGCTTGAAGTCCCGCACGATCCTCGCCTGCTCGGCGGTGGGGGTCGCAGAAGGCTGGGCAGCGTCGACGCGCCGACGGGCGCTGAAGGCCAACTGCCGGCACGCCCCAGGCGTCCGTCCGGTGATTTCGGCAATGTCGGAGAACGGGAAGTGGAATACATCGCGCAGTATGAACGCGACGCGTTCGGCCGGAGTCATCGATTCCAGTACGACAAGAAACGCCATGCTGATCGACTCGTCCAAGGTGACCCGATCCGCCGGATCGCCGGTCGCCACGCCCTCGCGTGCACGACCAACCCATTCGGCCCGCTCCGGCACCGGTTCCGGGATCCAATGGCCGACATAGTGCTCCCGGCGAGAGCGGGCCGAGTCGAGCATGTCGAGGCAGATGCGGCTGGTGACTTTGGTCAGCCACGCGCCCGGCGAGTTGATCGCCGACCGCCGCGCCTCCGACATGGCGTACCAGCGGATGTACGCCTCCTGGACCGCGTCCTCGGCGTCCGAGAGCGACCCAAGTAGCCGATACGCAACGTTGGTCAACTGACGACGCTCGTTCATGATCGCGGGATCGGGCGGGCCGCTGCCAGCGTCGCCGCTCCCCTCGCTTCGGTTCCCCATGGGTGTCGGCATCCCTTCCCTCTTCGTTTCAGCTCTCGCCCTATCGACGAGATGACGGGGCGAAATGTCAGGCAGGCCCGGGACGCCTGCCAATCAGTGGCGTTGGGTCGTCGTAGATGGCAACACGATTCCAGCAATGGGAGGAACCAGATGAGCGACTACCAGGCACTCGCATGCGGCCGGCCCGGCCGGTCGCCTCGCAGACCTCGCGAAACCCGACCAGCGGGGTGAGTTCAGCGATCGCGTCATCGATCATGGTGTGGGTCGCTCCCGGGGATCAGCCTGCGGGCGCGCCCCGCCGGCTGGGCCAGCGCCGCCAACGCGCCCTTGTCCCGCTGGTCTCGCCACGCCGAGATCAGCGACGAGTGGTTGCTGTGCACTGGCAGTCCTCTCCGGGACGCGGCAGCGGGGGTGGCCTGCCTAGGCGGGGACGAGGCCGAGTTGTCGCATCTGGGAGGCGACGTCGACGACTCCCCACGTCTCGGCGACCCGGCCGTCGACGATGCGGCCGATGAAGATCTCGTTCCAGGTGATGGACTTGCCGGTGGGCGCCACGCCCATGTACTCGCCCTGGTGGGTTCCGCTGACGGTGTTCCGGCTCACCACTTTGTCTCCTTCAGCAATCACGTCCTCGACCTCGACGTGGAGGTCGGGGAACGCGCGCAGGAGCACTTCCCACAGCTGCTTCATCAACTCCGTGCCACTGGCGTTGATCTTCAGCGGGGTGCGGATGAGGACGTCGGGCTGGAAGACCTCGTCGATCGTCGCCGAGATGACCTCGGTGTCGCCGCTGTTGAGGGCCTCGTTGAGGCGCCGCAGCGCCACCTTGTTGTCGGCTTGGTGGGTAGATGACATGTGACTTCTCCTAGGTGTGGAATGAACAAATTCGGGGTCTGGTCCGGGTTGGGCTCGGCGTTAGCGGCCGGGCCTTGTCTTCCCGGGCTCGACGAGGATTCGGGTGCCGAACCGGGATTGGCGGGTGCTGTCCCATGTGCTGCCTCACCGAGGGCGTTGGGTGGGTCAGAAGCTGTAGGGGCCGAAGCGGAGCACCGCGACGGTGGCCGCGATCGCGCCCAGCACCAGGGGCTTCACGACGGACTTGGTCTCGTTGCGGCGTACGTGCACCAGTACGGCGGCGACCATGAGGACGGCCAGGCCAGTCGCGGCCATGGGGGTGAGGATCTCAAGGATGCCCAGCGCGGCCGGAACGATGAGGCCGACGGCACCGACGGCCTCGGCGACGCCGATGAGTTTGACCTGGGCGGAAGAATAGTCCTCGGCCCACTTGTAGCCGCTGGCAATGACTTTCTCGCGCGGTTGGAGGATCTTGGCGGCGCCGGACGCGAGGAACACGGCGGCGAGGACAGAGGCGACGATCCAGAGGGCGATGTTCACCGTGGTCTCTTCTCTCGGAGTGGGCGGCGGGATGCGCGGCCGACGGGCAGCCGGCCTTGGCGTGGTGGACAAGGGCAGGGTCGTAGGAGCGGGCCACTAGGGGCAGGTGACTGGGGCGGCGGTGACTGAGGCGCGTGGCTGATCGATAAGGGCGATGATCAGGCAACGTCGGCCGGTGAGGCTGCGCGGAGTGGGGCGAGGGCGGTGCTCCAGGCAACCACCTGGTCGCAGCACGAACTACTCCCAGTCCTGCGCCAGCAGTCCGTTCCGTTCGCCGTCGCGCCGCGCCCCAAGTCGGTGTCGCTCTCGAGAACCCGGTACTCGTCGTCAGGAGGGTGAACAGCGCCGCGAGACGGTCCTGGTCGTTGATCATCGTCGCGTCAGTGAGCTCAGCCCGCAGCGCCTCGATCTCGACGCGGCCCGCGATGGCCAGTAGGTCGACCATGGGTGCCTCCTTCGGTGAGTGCCTGTCACCGAACACGACGACCCAGCCGTCAGGAATGTCAGGCGACCCGCCACACCTGGCTCACAAACCGGCTCCCGGTTCGTCTAACTGGTAAGGGACACAGCGACCAAGGGAAGGCTGGCGGCATGAACACCCGACCCGAGGACGCAGCCAGCCGGATGCCGCGCGCGGCGGTGTCATAAGCGAGCGACCTCGCCTGATCAACGTGGCCTGCCGGCTTCTGGGGTCCCTGGCCGACGCGGAGGACGTGGTCCAGGAGACCTACGCCCGCTGGTACGCCCTGTCGCGGCCCCAGCAGAAGGCCATCGAGTCTCCCTGTGCGTGGCTGACCACCGTCGCCAGCCGCATCTGCCTGGACCTGCTCGGATCGGCGCGCCTGCGGCGGGAGCGCTACGTTGGCGAGTGGATCCCAGAGCCGCTGCCCGAACCCGCGCACTGGATCAAGGTCGACCCGGACTGGTGCAGCTGCACCAGGGCGTCGCCACGACAGTGTTCGCCTTCGACCTGGCCGGCGACCGGATCAAGCGGATCTGGGCGGTCCGCAACCCCGACAAACTGCGCGCCTGGCACCAGGCCTGATCCGAAGGCACCAGAGGCCTGGCCACGCAGGCACCGGGCGGCGGGTGTCCTTCACCTCTCGCTCCAGATAACGATCGTTTCTCATCACCCGGCGCAGGCCTGTTGGGCCTGGGGGTCAGCGGGGCCAGGCCGGTGTTGAGAATCGTGGCGAGAAGTCGGGGCGTCAAGCAACTCGCGGTACGCCGGTTTCTCGGACGGTCCGGCGTGATCGTCGGGACCTTGCCCAGATCAGACCCACGGTGATCCGGTCGGCGGACGGAGGAGAGTCAGTCGGCTGATCTCGGGGCGAGCTCGACTGGTGATTTGCCAGGGCACCCGTTGAGCACCACACCGGGGATCCACTGGCGCTTGCCTTGAGACGTTGCGTGTCTTGAGGCCGGCCATCCGCTGTGCGATGAGCACGTTCCGGCAGTGACCGGATCGTCGATCGAGTCACCTAGATACTGGCGCCGGTTAGGCCTGCTTCGCACGTCTAATTCGGGCGTGCAGGAGGCATGTCCGGATGCTCAGCCTGCTCCGTCTGTGCTCCGTCGAAAGCTGACAGGTGGTGCTCAGTGTCGCGAGTTGATGAGTACCGAAGTCGCCGCTCGGCGGGCGGCTTGGGCGGTGTGCTCAAGCTGCCCGTCCGGCGGCGAACTGGTCGTTCAGTCGTCAGTTTTGCGGGGTTTTGATCTCGTCCTTGTGCTTGGACAGCCAGTCGGTGAAGGACTGGAGGGACGGGTTGAGCTCGCGGACCTTGGCGAGGTTGCGGTCGCCGGTGAAGCGGGCGTGGTCTTCGGCGTAGAACTGGAACATGTTGCTGATTTCGGTGGCCAGTGGGAAGGGGAGGGCTCGGTACTGCGGCCAGGGGAGGGGGCGGTAGGCGACCTGCTCGCCGAGGGCTTCGGTGAGGGCGGCGGCGTACTCGTCGCCGGTGAGGTGGTCGCCGGCGACGCTGATCGTGGTGCCGATCAGGTCGGGCCGGTTGAGGATGGCGAGGGCGGTGCGGCCGATGTCGTCGGAGGCGATGCCGGACAGCGGCTTGTCGGCCATCGGCATGGTGATGGCGAGGACGCCGTCGGTGTCGCGGGTCGGTTCCATCCCGCTGATGAAGGCTTCGAAGTAGAACGTCGTCCGGAGGTTGGTCGTCGGTACGCCGTGCTGCACGAAGAGGGCATCGGCTTCGCCCTTGGCGTCGAAGTGCGGGACCTTGTAGCGGCCGTCGTCCAGGCCGGGTACGTCGTCCCGGTCGCCGAAGAACGGGCGGGTGTCCTCGAGCGTCGACCAGATCAGGTGCTGAACGCCGGCCTCGCGCGCGGCCCGCGCGGCGGACTCGGCCTGGGCGAGTTCCATCTCGGCCGCGGTCCGCGCCGCCACTTCCTCGGGGGTGCGCGGAGCCCAGTAGTTCGTCACCACGAAAGCGCCGTACACGCCCTCGAAGGCGGCTCGGATGCTCGCCTCGTCGTCCAGGTCGGCCGCGACCACCTCGGCACCGGCTGCCGCGAGCGCCTTCGACTTGGCCGACTCAGGGTCCCGGGTCAGCGCGCGGACGGCGAACGCCTCGGACGGATCCTCCAGGATCGCCCGGACCAGCCCACCGCCCTGCGCTCCGGTGGCGCCGACGACCGCGATCAGCTTCTTCTCACTCATATCCGCGAACTCCTTGGGTTGATGTGTCAACTCGTCAGAGCTTAGCGCTCTTGGTTGATGTGTCAACCCGGTCCGGTAGGATGGGGTCTGTGGGTAAGGGACCGTGGCTCGACGACGACGAGCAGACCGCGTGGCGCAGCTATCTGCTGATGAACAAGACGCTGACGACGCACCTGGAGCGTCACCTGCAGCGTGAGTTCGGCATGTCCAGCTCGGACTTCGAGATCCTGGTCAACCTGTCCGAGTCGGAGTCCGGCCGGATGCGCGCCTTCGAGCTCGGCCGGGCGACGCAGTGGGAGAAGAGCCGAATGTCGCACCACCTGAGCCGGATGGAGAAGCGCGGCCTGATCCGCAAGGAGGCGTGCGACTCCCGCTATCCTGAGATCGTCCTCACCGACGAGGGCCTGGCCGCGATCAAAGCCTGCGCGCCGGCGCACGCCGCCCGGGTCCGCGAGTTCTTCGTCGACGTCCTCGGCACCGACCGGATGATCGCCCTCGGCGAGGCCTCCGACCAGATCGTCGACACCATCGGCAAACACTGCGAGTCCGACTGCCCGCCGGAGGTCAGCGGCCAGATCTGACCTGAGAAGCGGTCTCAGAAAGCTTTCAGCAGAACTTGACGGTGGCTTGAGGTTCTCTTGGCGTGCGGCTGAGGAGCCTCCCGGGAGGCTACGGCCATGGTCAGCACAGATGCGTTCGAAGTCTCCCACTCGCCCCGCCGGCGCTGGCTGCGCCGGGCCTCGGTGGCCGCGATCGCGACGGCCGTCCTCGGCATCGGGGGCACCGGCCTGTCCGTCGCCGTCGCGTCCGCCCGGCAGCCCGACTCCGGCAGTTCCGGTACGACGGCCACCCCCACGAGTTCCGACGACACCAGCTCGGACGACTCAGGGAGCAGTTCGAGCAGCAGCGGCCTCGGTTCGGCGTCGTCGGGTTCCACGTCGCAGGGTGGGAGCAACGGATCATGACCGCGTTCCGGACCTGGACCGCGTGGAGTTGCAAGGTCCGGCTGACGGTCGACGACCCGGCTGTCCTCGGCGCCGCCTGCGGTGAGCTGAAGGCGCTGATGGACCGCGTCGACAAGGCCGCCAGCCGCTTCCGCCCCGACTCCGAGCTGTCGATCGTGAACTCCCGGGCCGGCGCGTTGGTCCCGGTCTCGCGACTGCTGGTCGACCTGGTCGACGTCAGCCTGGTCGCCGCCTCCATGAGCGGCGGCGCGGTGGATCCGACCGTCGGTGCCGCGGTGATCGCGGCCGGTTACGACACCGATATCGAGGCGGTACGGCGGCGCTACCCACAGCCGGCCGAGGAGCCGAACCCGATCCCGGGCTGGCAACAGGTCCAACTCAACCGGAAGCTCGCGCTGCTCGGCGTACCCAAGGACTCTGCTCTCGACCTCGGAGCCATCGCCAAGGCATGGACTGCGGACCGGGCCGCCCTAGTGCTCAGCAAGCGGTACGGCTGTGCCGTGCTGGTCGAGATCGGCGGGGACCTTCGTGCGGCCGGTGAGCCGGCCGAGCCGTGGGTCATCACGGTCGCCGAACGCGCCGGTGACCCCGGAGTGCTCGTCACCCTCGCTCACGGCGGTCTGACGACCTCCACCCGGACAGTACGGCGCTGGCAGACCGCGGACGGATCTGCACACCACCTGATCGACCCGCGGACCGGTAAGCCCGCGGACGGACCCTGGCGGACCGCATCGGTCTGGGCGCCGACCGCCGTACGTGCGAACACCTTCAGTACGGCGCTTGTCGCGACAGGTGAAGCGGCTGTCGGGCGACTGACCCTGGCCGGCCACCCGGCCCGGCTGGTGGCGGACGACGGTGAGGTCACCGAGTTGGCGGGCTGGCCGGCTGCGAGCAGGGCCGCCTGATGACGCTGTGGTACCTGGCCCGCGCGGCCGGAGTCGTCGCCATGGTCATGTTCACGGTGTCAGCCTCGCTCGGCATTCTCACGTCGGGCAGTCGCGGGCCCGAGCGGCGGTTCTGGCTGCAGTACGTGCACCGCTCGGCTGCTGCGACCGGTCTGATGCTGCTGATCACCCACGTGGTCGCGGTGATCTCCGACAGCTATGTGGCCATCAGTCCGACGGTCCTGGTCTGGCCGTTCGGCTCGGGCTACCGGCCCTTCGCCATGGCGGTCGGCACGCTCGCCCTGTACGGGCTGGTGCTCACCGCCGTCGTCGGAGCAGCCCGCGGTCGGCTGGCCACGTCCGAAGCCTTCACCAGGCACTGGCGCACTATCCACATAGCCGCCTCGGCCGGCTGGCTGCTGTCCATCGGGCACGCATTGCTGGCCGGCACGGACCGCGGTACGCCGTGGATGCTCGCCATCACCATCGGCTGCCTGACCGCGGTCGCCGCTGCGGGTGCCTACCGCGTCCGCAGTCAGGCAACACGCGCCAGTACGCCGCTGAACCTCGCACGAGCCGGGAGTACCCGATGATCCTGCAAGACACACGAGTGAGGGTCATCGGTGAGCCAAGACTGCTGGCCGGAATCGATCACGGGCGGGCCGACCGGCAGCGACACCTCGCCATCCACGCTGCCCAGCCCGCGCTGACTCGCGAGGACTACACCAAGCTCGCCGAGGCGGTAGGACTGAGAGGACGCGGTGGTGCGGCCTTCCCGGTCGCACTCAAGCTGGCCGACCTCCCGGCCAAGGGCATCGAGGCAGTGGTCGTCAACGGCTCCGAGAGCGAACCGGCGAGCCGCAAGGACCGCCTGCTCCTCGCCCTGGCCCCACATCTCGTGCTGGACGGTGCCACCGGACTCGCCCGGGCGCTCGGCGCTCCGCACGTGCTGATCGCCGTACATGACGCCGAAGCCGCCACGTCCATCCGTGAGGCGTTGATGGAGCGTGACGACGGTCTGGCCATCGAGGTGAGAGACACGCCCGGTCGCTTCGTGGCCGGTGAGGCCCGTGCGGTGTTGAGCGTGCTCGAAGGTGGTCCCGCCGTACCGCCGGGTCGGAGGGTGTTGCCGACGCGGAAGGGGTATCACCGGCGTCCGACGTTCCTGTCGAATGTGGAGACATTCGCGCAGCTCGCCGTACTGGCTCGGTTGGGGTCGAAGCGGTTCAGTAGCACCGGACTGATCAGTGAGCCCGGGACGCAGTTGCTGACTGTCGATGGCGCAGTGCAGCGGCCCGGTGTGATCGAGACGCCGATCGGCGTGCCGCTGGAGGCGGTCATGCAGTTCTCCGGCGCTGAGGCCGGTCCGGTGCTGCTCGGTGGATACCACGGTCGGTGGCTGCCGCACGGCGGCGGTGTGGTCCTGAAGCGACCGGACGTGTCCGCCGGGATCGTCCTGGCCCTCGGCACGGACACTTGTCCGCTTGGTGAGGTCCACCGGGTCTCGCGGTGGCTGGCTAGCCAGTCGGCCGGGCAGTGCGGGCCATGTGTGTTCGGACTCGCCGCGCTGGTCGACGACTTCGACAGGCTCGTGAAGGGCGACCCGTCCGGCTGGTACGACGCCGAGCGGCATCTGGGCCTGGTCCCAGGGCGGGGAGCGTGTGCCCACCCCGACGGCTCGGCGCGGTTCCTCGCGTCGGCGCTGGAGGTGTTCGGCGAGGACGCCCGGCTGCACCTCGCCGGCGGCGGCTGCGGGCGACAGGTCCGCGGCGTCCTGCCGGTACCGGGAGGTGCATGGTGAATACCGCGAACAAGCTGGAGATCGACTGGACCCGGTGCGACGGGCACGGCCTCTGCGCGACCCTGCTGCCGGACGATGTGGCCCTCGACGAGTGGGGTTTCCCGGTCCTCCGGGGCCGTGAGATCACGGCCGGTGAGCTACCACATGCGCGCCGCGCAGTGCTGGCTTGTCCGGCGCTGGCGCTGCGTCTTGAAACACCTGTCAAACGTGATTGATCTGGCTCTGGACAGGCCCGTCCCGACATCACACCAGTGACCAAGGTGGACTAGTCTCTGAGTGACGGCACAATGTCGTGCGGTCCGGTGCGAACGGCGCCGATGTGACGCGTTGGAGACGGTGGGGAATGCAGAGCAAGCTGGACGTCCAGAAGGCGGAAGTGCTCGCCAAGGCGGTGGCTGCGGGAACACACGGGCACGACAAGTCGATCGATCCGGCCAGGCTGAGAACCTTCCTCGAGAGGTACTACCGCCACGTCGCCGCCGAGGACGTCGCCGAGCGCGAGCCGACCGACTGCCTGGGCGCAGCGAAGCACCATTACAAGTCCGCGATGTCGCGGCCGCAGGGCACCGCGAAGGTGCACGTCTTCACCCCGACCCCGGAGGACCACGGCTGGTCGGCGAACGGCCGGACCGTGGTGGAGATCGTCGTCGACGACATGCCGTTCCTGGTCGACAGCGCCGCGATGGTGATCAACGAGCACAACCTCGAGCTGCAGCTGCTGGTGCACCCGCAGTTCGTCGTCCGGCGGGACGTCGCCGGCACCCTCCAGGAGGTCCTGGACGACACCGCCACCTCGGACGAGCACGACCTGGTCCGGGAGAGCTGGATGCACCTGGAGATCGAGCGGATCTCCGACATCGACGAGCAGCGCGCTCTGGAGCAGAAGCTGCAGCGGGTGCTGCACGACGTCCGGGTGGCGGTCGAGGACTGGCCGAAGATGCATGAGCGGGCCGTCAGCATCGCCGAAGGGCTGGACGCGTCCGAGCTGCCGGTGAGCGAGCACGAGGTCGAGGAGGCCCGCGAGCTGCTCGAGTGGCTCGCCGACGAGCACTTCACCTTCCTCGGCTACCGCGAGTACGACTTCACCATGGAGCGCGAGCAGGGCATCCTCCGCGGCCGGCCGGGCTCCGGCCTGGGCATCCTCCGGGCCGACCCGAAGCCGAACTCGGGCAAGCTGCCCCCCGAGGTGAGTGCGAAGGCGCAGGAGCGCAAGCTGCTGATCCTGACCAAGGCGAACTCGCGCTCCACCGTGCACCGGTCGGCGTACCTGGACTATGTCGGCATCAAGCAGTTCGACGCGAACGGCGAGCCGGTCGCGGAGTCCCGGTTCATCGGTCTGCTGTCGTCGACGGCGTACACCGAGAGCGTCATGCAGGTGCCGGTACTGCGGCGCAAGGCGCTGGAGCTGTTCCGGATGACCGGCTTCGACCCGAACAGCCACAGCGGCAAGGGCTTGCTCGACGTACTGGAGACCTATCCGCGCGACGAGCTGCTGCAGGCGCCGGTGGAGGACCTGCTGCCGATCGTGCAGTCGGTGCTGCACATGCAGGAACGACGCGCCGTCAAGCTGTTCGTACGGCGTGACGTCTACAACCGCTACCTGTCGTGCCTGGTGTACCTGCCGCGGGACCGCTACACCACCGCGGTCCGGTTGAAGATGCAGGAGATCCTGAAGGACGCCATCGGCGCCGAGACCGTCACCTACGCCGCCTACGTGACCGAGTCCGTGCTGGCGCGCGTCCATTTCGTCGTCCGGATGAAGCAGGGCGAGACGGTCGGTGAGTACGACGCCGAGCTGGTCGAGCAGAAGGTGGTCGAGGCGACCCGGGCCTGGGCCGACGACTTCACCGCCGCACTGCACGCCAAGGGCGGCGACGGCGCGGTCACCCAGCTCGCCCGCAAGTACGCCGACGCGTTCCCGGAGGCGTACAAGGAGGACTTCGACGCCCGCGTCGCGGTCAACGACGTCACCGTGCTGGAGGGCCTGCCGCCGGAGAACGGCCTGGCCATGTCGCTCTACAGCCCGATCGACGAGGAGTGGGAGGGCGAGCGGCGCTTCAAGGTCTACCGGACCGGTACGGCGCTGTCGCTGTCGCAGGTGCTGCCGCACCTGACCCACATGGGTGTCGAGGTGATCGACGAGCGCCCGTACGAGATCCGGTCCGGCGACGCGACGGCGTACATCTACGACTTCGGGCTCAAGGTGCGGACCGACATCGAGGAACGCCCCGAGCTGCGCAAGCTGTTCTCCGACACGTTCCAGGCTGTCTGGGACGGCCGGGCCGAGTCCGACAAGCTGAACGCGCTGGTCCTGCTCGGCAACCTGAGCTGGCGCCAGGTGTCGATTCTGCGCGCTTACCGGAAGTACATCCGGCAGGGCGGTACGCCGTTCAGCCAGAGCTACATCGAGAACGCGTTCCTGACCCACGTGGACGTCGCGAGCCTGCTGGTCCAGCTGTTCGAGGCCAGCTTCGACCCGGCCCGCGGCGCCGCGGACGACCCGGACCGGCAGACCCAGGTGGACCAGCTGGAGAAGGAGATCCTGGCCGCGCTGGACACGGTGAAGAGCCTGGACGAGGACCGGATCCTGCGGTCCCACCTGACCGTGATCAAGGCGACGCTGCGGACGAACTTCTACCAGCCGGCCGTCGCCGACGGGTCCCCGCGGCCGTACATCTCGCTGAAGCTGGAGCCCAAGGCGATCCCGGATCTGCCGCAGCCCCGGCCGGCGTACGAGATCTTCGTGTACTCGCCGCAGGTCGAAGGTGTGCACCTGCGCTTCGGCGCGGTCGCCCGCGGCGGTCTGCGCTGGTCGGACCGGCGCGAGGACTTCCGGACCGAGGTGCTCGGTCTGGTGAAGGCGCAGATGGTGAAGAACTCGGTGATCGTGCCGGTGGGGGCGAAGGGCGGGTTCTACGCCAAGCAGTTGCCGGACCCGGCGGCCGATCGGGACGCGTGGATGGCCGAGGGCATCGCGTCGTACAAGACCTTCATCTCCGGGCTGCTCGACATCACCGACAACATCGTCGCCGGGGAGATCGTCGCGCCGCGGGACGTGGTCCGGTACGACGGTGACGACGCCTATCTCGTGGTGGCCGCGGACAAGGGCACCGCGACGTTCTCGGACATCGCGAACGGGGTGGCGAAGGAGTACGGGTTCTGGCTGGGTGACGCGTTCGCCTCGGGCGGCTCGGTCGGGTACGACCACAAGGCGATGGGGATCACCGCGCGTGGTGCCTGGGAGTCGGTCAAGCGGCACTTCCGCGAGCTGGGGCACGACTGCCAGGGCCAGGACTTCACCGTGGTCGGGGTCGGCGACATGTCCGGTGACGTGTTCGGCAACGGGATGCTGTTGTCGGAGCACATCCGGCTGGTCGCCGCGTTCGACCACCGGCACATCTTCCTGGATCCCGCACCGGACGCGGCCAAGAGCTTCGCCGAACGGCGCCGGTTGTTCGAGCTGCCGCGGTCGTCGTGGGCGGACTACGACGCGTCGCTGATCTCGGCCGGCGGCGGGATCTTCCCGCGCACCGACAAGGCGATCCCGATCACGGCCGAGGTGCGCGAGTCGCTCGGTATCGAGGGGACGCCGTCGACGCTGACGCCGGCCGAGTTGATGAACGCGATCCTGAAGGCGCCGGTCGACCTGTTCTGGAACGGCGGCATCGGCACCTATGTGAAGTCGTCGGGTGAGACGAACGCCGACGTCGGCGACAAGGCGAACGACGCGATCCGGATCAACGGCTCCGACCTGCGGGCCCGGGCGGTCGGCGAGGGCGGCAACCTCGGCTTCACCCAGCTGGGCCGGATCGAGTACGCGATGCGCGGCGGCCGGATCAACACCGACTTCATCGACAACGTGGCCGGCGTGGACACCTCCGACCACGAGGTGAACATCAAGATCCTGCTCGACAAGGTGGTTGCCGACGGCGACCTGACCGAGAAGCAGCGCAACGACATCATCGCGTCGATGACCGACGAGGTGGCCGGGCTGGTGCTGAAGAGCAACTACCGGCAGAACATCGCGCTGGCGAACGGGGCCGCGCAGGCGCCCGCTCTGATGCACGTCCATCAGGACTGGGTACGGCGGCTGGAGAAGCAAGGACTGCTGGACCGTGAGCTGGAGTTCCTGCCGAGTGTGGCGGAGTTCAAACGGCGCAAGGCCGAGGGGCGTGGACTGTCCTCGCCGGAGTTGTCGGTGCTGGTCGCCTACACCAAGATCGTAATGGAGGCGGAGCTGCTGAAGACCTCGCTGCCGGACGACGAGTTCCTCGCGCACAAGCTGGCCAGCTACTTCCCGAAGCCGATCCAGCAACGGTTCGCCGACCAGATCCAGCGCCACCAGCTGCGCCGCGAGATCATCACCACCCAGGTCGTGAACGAGTTCGTGAACACGTCCGGGATCACCGCGTACCACCGGCTGTCGCTGGAGACCGGCGGTTCGGTCGAGGACGTCGTCCGGGCGAACCTGGCCGCCAGCAGGATCTTCCAGCAGCCCGAGTTGCTGGCACGCAACGCCGAGCTGGACAACGTGGTCGACGCGGCGACGCAGACGCACATGCGGCTGGAGACCCGCACTCTGGTCGAGCGGGCGACCCGTTGGCTGGTCAGCAACCGGCGCTCGCCGATCGACATCGAGGAGCTGATCGAGTTCTTCACCCCGGGCATCGCCAAGCTCACCGCCGCGCTGCCCGACCTGCTGCGGGGACGCGAGCTGGCGTTGGTCGAGCAGCGCCGGGAAGCCCTGGTGGACAAGGGGGTTTCGCCCGATTTCGCGACCCGGATCGCGATCCTGCCGCCGGCGTACGCGGGTCTCGGCATCGTCGAGACAGCGTCTCGCGACGACCTCGACATCATGGAGGTCGCCAAGGTCCACTTCGCCCTCGGCGAGCGGCTCCAACTCGGCCGTTTCCTGGAACGCATCATCGGCCTGCCCCGGACCGACCGCTGGCAGACGATGGCCCGGGCCGCGCTGCGCGACGACCTGCACGCCGTGCACGCTCGCCTCACCGCGCAGGTGCTGGAAACCACCGACGCATCGGCCGAGCCCGAGCAGCGTGTCATCACCTGGCAGGACCTGAACGAGACCGCGCTGTCCCGGGCCGCGACGATGCTCGAGGAGATCGTCGACACCGAAGGGCCGGAGCTCGCGCATCTGTCGGTCGGTCTGCGACTTGTGCGTACCTTGCTGGCGAACCAGGCGTGAATTGTTGCCTGACTCGTCAGGCAATGGTTGACAGGTCTAGTCCGCCTCAGGGAGGTTAGCTCACGCCGTGTCCAGGTGGCGTTGAAGGCAACTGGCGCGGAGATCACTGGTCCCAGGACGGCAGTATGGCCAAGATGGACCGCATGTTCCGGTACGACGAGGCGCAGTTGGTCCAAGCCCTGGACGCCGAGCCGAAGGCAGCGCGGGTGGCGTTCGCGGCGGCGAGTGCCGAACGACTTCAGCCGCTGTACGCGTGGTTTCACGAGGTCTCCGGTCAGGGCGATCCGGAGGTCCTGCGGGCCGCGCTGGATGCGGTGTGGGACCTCGTCCTCGGGCGCCCCTCTCCTGGTGACCTCCGTCAACTGCAGGAGGCAGCGGAGTCGCTGGTGCCGGATGAGGATGTCGGCAAGTGGTCGGAGCAGAGCGCCTACGCGCAGAACGCGGCGGCTGCTGTCGCGTACGCCGTACGTTCCTGGATCACCAACGATCCGCAGCAGGCCGGCTGGGCGGCCAGGCAGGTGTACGAGGCTGCCGACTATGCGGCCCAGCAAGACACGGATGACCTCAACGCGCCCGGGGCCGAGGACGCGCTGCTCGCTCGTCCAGTGGTGCAGGAGGCCGTCGAAGGCATCCGTGCCGACCTGCAGGCCGTCAGTAGACCGGGAGATTCGATGGAGGTCCGTAACGCTGCAAGGGCCGGCGGCGCGCGCTTGGCCCGGCTTGTCATGGGCGCCTGAGCAAGTGTTCCGCCGTACCCCCGGCGTCGAGCTTCGGCGGTTCGGTGGTCAGCGTTCGGAGACGATGACGTCGACGGAGTACTGGTCGGCGCGGTAGCAGTGGTCGCCGAACTCGACCGGGGAGCCGTCGGCGGCGTAGGCGGAACGGGTCATGGTGACGAGCGGCTCGGCCTTGGACATGTGCAGGGTACGGCGTTCGTCGGCGGTCGCGTTCCGCGCGCCGATGCGCTGCCGGGCCACCGTCGGCCGGATCCCGCGCGCCCGGAGTACGGCGTACAGGCCAGTGCTCGTCAGTTGCTCCAGGGTCAGGTCGTTGAGGGCCGGAGGCAACCAGTTGCGCATGATCGCGAGCGGCAGGTCGTCGGCGTACCGGAGCCGGACGATCGACACCAGCGGGGTCCCCGGGGGGAGTTCGAGGACGGCGGCGGCGCGGTCGTCCTGGGCGTCGCAGTCGAGTGAGAGCACCTCGGTCCGCGGGGTCCGGCCCTCGCGTTCGAGGTCGTCGTACAGGCTGGTCAGCTCGGCCTTGCGGTGCACCATCTGGTTCGCGACCGTGGTCCCGATGCCGCGCCGTCGGACCAGCAGGCCCTGGTTGACCAGCTCGGAGATGGCCCGGCGGACGGTCGGCCGGGACAGGTTGAGCCGGTCCGACATCCCGATCTCGTTCTCGAACGGGTCACCCGGGCGCAGGGTGCCCTCGGTGATGGCAGCGGTCAGCTGCTCGGCGAGCTGGTGATACAGCGGCACCGGGCTCGACCGATCGAGCTGGATCGGCAAGGCGGCGTTCATGGGGCCTCCCGGCCTGGGCTGAGGAGCGCAGGGAGCGAAGCGACTGGAGTGACGAGGGAAGGCCGGGAGCCAAAGCCCCATGACCCGCCACGCCGGAGGCGTGGCATCAATACCGTCATGAGCGGATGTTACAACAGTGAGGTATGTATGTCTCGACGTGAAAATGTGTTTACAAACTATTGACACCAACTCTGTGGCCGGGAAGGCTGACGGGCAACCAGCGCGCCCCCTCCGGGACCCGGCGCGCCTGTCCGGTGATCGAGGAGAGGGCTGCGGATGCGGATCGGGTTGGTCGGGGTCGGGCGGATCGGGGCGTTCCATGCCGCGACCTTGAAGGGTTTGCCGGCGGTGGACCAGGTGGTGGTCGCGGATGCCGACGCGAGCCGCGCCGAACTGGTCGCCAAGGACCTCGGGCTGGAGTACGCGCCGGACGTGGACGCGTTGCTGGCGAGCGGCGTCGACGGTTTCGTCATCGCCGCCGCGACCTCGGCGCACGCGGACCTGATCGCGGCCGGTGTCGCCGCCCGGATCCCGACGTTCTGCGAGAAGCCGGTCGCGATCGACCTGGCCGACACCCTGCGCGTGGTCGAGCTGGTCGAGGGCTCGGACGTGCCGGTGCACATCGGCTTCCAGCGCCGGTTCGACGCCGGGTACCAGGTGGCCGCGGCGGCCGTCCGCTCCGGCGAGCTCGGCTTCGTCCACCACATCCGGGCGAACACGAACGACGCGTTCCCGCCGCCGCAGGAGTACATCCCGACCAGCGGCGGCTTCTTCCGCGACTGCACCGTGCACGACTTCGACATCATCCGGTACGTCACCGGTCGCGAGGTGGTCAGCGTGTTCGCCACCGGCGCCAACCGCGGTGAGGCGTTCTTCGGTGAGTACGGCGACGTCGATGCGGCGGCCGCGTTGCTCACCCTCGACGACAACACCTTCGTCTCCGTCAGCGGCACCCGGTACAACGCCGCCGGCCACGACGTCCGGATGGAGGTGCTCGGCAGCCTCGGTTCGCTCGTGGTCGGCCTGGACGAGCACACCGCGCTGCGATCGGCCGAAGCCGGTGTCACCTTCCCCGGCGGCCAGTCGCATGCCACCTTCATGGACCGCTTCCGGCCGGCGTACGTCGCCGAACTGACCGCCTTCACCGAGGTCGTCGCCGGCGCCCGCGAGGTCCCCTGCACGGTCCGGGACGCTTACCAGGCCTTCCGGATCGCCGACGCCTGCGAGCTCTCCCGCCGCGAGAACCGCCTCGTGTCTCTCGACGAGCCGGCATGAACCCCTTCGAGACCGCCAACACGTTCGGCACCTTCGACACCTTCGATGCCAGAGGAGATCGGCCGATGACTGACCTTGCACTCCGGATCGCGGGCGCCCCGATCTCGTGGGGTGTCTGCGAGGTCCCCGGGTGGGGCTGGCAGTACGACCCGGAGACGGTGCTTGCCGAGATGCGCGACGTCGGCATCGCGGCGACGGAGTTCGGTCCGGACGGCTTCCTTCCCGACGACCCGGCAGAGAAGGCGAAGACCCTCGCCGACCTCGGGCTGCGCGCCGTCGGCGGTTTCGTCCCGGTCGTCCTGCACGACCCGTCGTACGACCCGGCTCCCGAGGTCGCGACGGCCCTCGAAGGGTTCGTCGCTGCTGGTGCGACCACGTTGGTGCTCGCCGCCGCGACCGGTCAGGAAGGGTACGACGGCCGGCCGGTACTCGACGAGACCGGTTGGAGCACGCTGCTCGGCAATCTGGACACACTGTCCGCCCTTGCGGCCGAGCGCGGGGTGCTGGCCACGATCCACCCGCACGTCGGGACGATGGTCGAGAACGCCGACGACGTCGATCGGGTACTGCGGGGATCGTCGATCGGACTCACCTTGGACACCGGCCACCTGCTGATCGGCGGTGTCGACCCGGTCGCACTGACGCTCGAGCACACTGCGCGGATCAAGCACACGCATCTGAAGGACGTCGATGCCGCGTGGGCCGCGAAGGTCCAGGCCGGTGAGGTCTCCTACACGGACGCCGTACGCGAAGGAATGTATCGGCCGTTGGGCGCCGGTGATGTCGACCTCACCGCGATTGTCGCGGCCCTGGAGACCTCGGGCTACCGCGGCTGGTACGTCCTCGAACAGGACACCATCCTCCGCACCCGCCCCACCGGCGAAGGCCCCGTCACCGACGTGCGCACCAGCATCACCCACCTCCACACCATCGCGGAGACCCTCGCATGAACCAGCCCCCCACACCCCCGAGCGTCCCCGACGACACCACACCTCCTGCGCCGCAGCCCGGTGGTGCAGAGACTGGCCTAGCGCCCTCCGGCGTGCCGCAGGGCGGTCCGGACGGGCAAGTGGACGGGGTGGATGAGGTTCTGACCATTGGGCGGATCGGGGTGGATCTGTATCCGTTGCAGGTGGGCACTCACCTGGAGGATGTGGAGAGCTTCGGGAAGTTCCTGGGTGGCAGTGCCACGAACGTCGCGGTGGCGGCGGCCCGGCACGGACGACGGTCCGCGGTGATCAGCCGGACCGGCAACGACCCGTTCGGCACCTTCATCCACCGCACCCTGCGCGAACTCGGCGTCGACGACCGCTACGTCACCCCGGTCGACAACCTGCCGACACCGATAACGTTCTGCGAGATCTTCCCGCCGGACAGCTTCCCGCTGTACTTCTACCGCTTCCCCAAGGCGCCGGACCTCGAGATCTACCCGTCCGAGCTCGACCTGACCGCGATCCACGACGCAAAGATCTACTGGTCGACGGTCACCGGCCTGTCCGCCGAACCCAGCCGATCGGCCCACTTCGTCGCCTGGGAGGCCCGCGAACGCCGCCCGCTCACCGTCCTCGACCTCGACTACCGGCCGATGTTCTGGGCCGACCCGAGCGAGGCGCACGATCAGGTCAGCCGGGCCCTCGGCTTCTGCACGGTTGCCGTCGGCAATCGTGAGGAGTGCGAGGTGGCGGTCGGCGAGACCGATCCGGACAAGGCGGCGCAGGCCCTGCTGGATCGCGGCCTCGACCTGGCGATCGTCAAACAAGGCCCGAAGGGCACTCTGGCCCGCACCCGCGACGAGCGCGTCGAGGTCCCGCCGTTCCCGGTGGAGGTGGTCAACGGCCTCGGCGCCGGCGACGGCTTCGGCGGCGCGCTCTGCCACGGACTGCTGGCGGGCTGGCCGTTGGAGAAGGTGATCCGGTTCGCCAACACAGCCGGCGCGATCGTCGCCTCCCGGCTCGAATGCTCGACCGCGATGCCCTCCGAGGCCGAGGTCCTGAGCCTGCTGGGTGAGACAGCATGACTGACAAGACCCTTGACCTGACCGAGCTGCGGGTGCGGCAGCCGGAGCGGATCACCGAGGCCTGGCAGCAGCGGCGTCGCCGCGAACTCGTCGGTGCCGACGGTCGTCTGCTGATCGTCGCGGCCGATCACCCGGCCCGGGGTGCGCTCGGCGTCCGCGGTGACCTGATGGCGATGGCCAGCCGCCCTGCTCTGATCGATCGGCTCACGACGGCCTTGGAGCGCCCGGGCGTCGACGGCGTACTCGCGACTCCCGACGTACTCGAGGACCTGCTGTTGCTCGGCGCTCTCGAGGGCAAGGTCGTGATCGGCTCGATGAACCGCGGCGGCCTGCAGGGTGCGGCCTTCGAACTGGACGACCGCTTCACCGCGTACCGGTCGGCCGACGAGATCGCTGCTCGCCGGCTCGACGGCGGCAAGATGCTGACCAGGATCGACCTTGCCGACCCAGGCACGGTGGCGACGCTGGAGAGCAGCGCCGCCGCGGTCACCGGTCTGGCCGAGCACAAGCTGATGGCGATGGTCGAGCCGTTCTGGTCGACGCGGACGGACGGACGGGTGACGAACCTGCTCGATCCGGACTCGGTGATCAAGTCGATCCACATCGCCTCCGGTCTCGGAGCGACCAGCGCGTACACCTGGCTCAAACTGCCGGTCGTCGACGACCTCGCACGCGTGATGGAAGCAACGACCCTGCCGACGCTGCTGCTCGGTGGCGACCCGACCGTCACCCCTGAAGAGACCTACGCCTCCTGGGGCAAGGCGCTCAGCCTTCCGTCCGTCCGCGGCCTCGTCGTCGGCCGCGCGCTCCTCTTCCCGCCGGACGGTGATGTAGCCGCGGCCGTCGACCAGGCCGCCGCGCTCGTCCACGGGGGTGTCGCATGACCGAGTGGTTCAGGCCTGCCGGTACGACGGCACGCGACGGGTTCGAGTTGATGGTGAGGCCGGGGGAGCAGGACTGGCATCACACCGGCCTGTCGATCCGCACACTGCTTCCGGGGCAGTCGGTCCAGATCGACACCGGCGACTGCGAGTACCTGGTCCTGCCGCTGAGCGGCTCGGCCGAAGTGATCATCGAAGGTGAAACCCTCGCGCTGGGCGGTCGCGCCGACGTGTTCGCCGGACCGACCGACCTCGCGTACGTACCGCGCGGCACGACCGTCGCGGTCACCAGCGCCGGCGGTGCCCGCATCGCCTTCCCGCACGCGAAGGCCTCGAAGGACTACCCGTATCACCGGATCGGCGTCGAACAGGTCGAGACCGAACTCCGCGGCGCCGGCGTGTCATCCCGCCAGGTCCGCAACTTCGGTACGCCGGCAGTGCTCGAGGCCGACTCGATCATCGCCTGCGAGGTTCTCACCCCGGCAGGGAACTGGTCGTCGTACCCGCCGCACAAGCACGACGAGCACAAGCCTGGTAAGGAGAGTGAGCTCGAGGAGATCTACTACTTCGAGCTGCAGCTCGCCGACGCCGCCCCGGAAGGTGTCAAGGGCAACGACCCGATCGGTTACCAGCGGGTCTACGGCACCGAGGACCGCCCCATCGACGTCCTCGCGGAGGTTCGCAGTGGGGATCTGGTGCTGGTGCCTCATGGTTGGCATGGTCCTGCGATGGCGCCTCCTGGATATGACATGTACTACCTGAACGTGATGGCCGGACCCGGAGCCGAACGCGAGTGGCTGATCACCGACGACCCACAGCACGGCTGGGTCCGAGAGCTCTGGTCCACCCAGCCGATCGACCCCCGCCTCCCGTTCGGAGCCCCGAGGTGACCGCCCCGGCCCGAACGCGGCTGCCGGGACGACTGACCGGTGTGGCTAGGCCGACGCCGGTCGCGCCGACCGGAGCACGGGTGGTAGGGGCTGGACCGCGGGTGAGAGCTTCTGTGGATAGCGGGTTTCTGTTGATGGTTTGTGGAGGAGGACAGCGATGACGGTGCGTCTCACGGTCGCGCAGGCGTTGGTGCGATTCCTGAGCGTCCAGTACTCGGAGCGCGACGGCCGGCGGCAGCGGCTGTTCGCCGGGTGCCTGGGCATCTTCGGGCACGGCAACGTGGCCGGTGTCGGCCAGGCGTTGCTCCAGGCCGAGCTCGAGGACCCGGACGCGCTGCCGTACATTCTGGCCCGCAACGAGCAGGCCATGGTGCACACCGCGTCCGCCTTCGCCCGCACCCGCGACCGGCTCCAGACCTATGCCTGCACGGCAAGCATCGGCCCGGGCTCGACCAACATGGTGACCGGCGCGGCCCTCGCCACGGTCAATCGGCTGCCTGTTCTGATCCTCCCTTCGGATGTGTTCGCAACCCGGGTGGCGACACCCGTGCTGCAGGAGCTGGAGAGCTTCGGCGCCGGCGACGTCTCCGTCAACGACGCGTTCCGCCCGGTGTCCAAGTACTTCGACCGCGTCTGGCGTCCCGAACAGTTGCCCTCGGCACTGGTCAACGCCATGCGCGTGCTGACCGACCCGGTCGAGACCGGCGCGGTGACCCTGGCCCTGCCGCAGGACGTCCAGGCCGAGGCCTACGACTGGCCCGAGGAGCTCTTCACCGAGCGCACCTGGTACGTCGCAAGGCCGTTGCCCGAAGCATCAATTGTCGACAAGGCGGTAGATCTCCTACGGTCCGCGCAGCGGCCGCTGATCGTCGCGGGCGGCGGTGTGCACTACTCCGGCGCCGAGGACGCGCTCCGCGAGTTCGCCGAGGCGACCGGCGTACCGGTCGCGGAATCCCAGGCAGGCAAGGGATCGCTGCGCTACGACCACCCGCAGTCGGTCGGTGCCGTCGGCTCGACCGGGACCACGGCAGCCAACGCCCTGGCCCGGGACGCCGACCTGGTGATCGGCATCGGCACCCGGTACGCCGACTTCACGACGGCCTCGCGGACCGCCTTCCAGAACCCGGACGTGCGGTTCGTCAACATCAATGTGGCGCGCTTCGACGGTGGCAAACATGCCGGCCTTCCTCTCGTCGCGGATGCACGGGAAGCCCTTGTGTCGTTGCGATCCGCGGTCGGTGACTGGTCTGTGAGCGACCAGTACAGATCGCTGACCGCCATGCTCGCAACCCAGTGGGACGCGATTGTGGAAAACACCTACAACCCGCCCGCCGAGGTGACCGCGAAACTGGCCGACGGCCTGCTGACACAGGGCGAAGTCCTCGGTGCCGTGAACGAATTGTCGGCGCCGTCTGATGTCGTGGTCTGCGCAGCCGGTTCGATGCCGGGTGACCTGCACAAACTGTGGCGGACGCGCGACCCGAAGGGATACCACGTCGAGTATGGCTACTCCTGTATGGGCTACGAGATCGCCGGCGGGATCGGTGTCCGCCTCGGCGCGCCGGACCGCGACGTGTTCGTCATGGTCGGCGACGGGTCCTACCTGATGATGTCCACCGAGCTCGTCACCGCGGTCCAGGAGAACGTGAAGGTCGTCGTCGTCCTGGTCCAGAACCACGGCTTCGCCTCGATCGGCGCGCTCTCGGAGTCGCTGGGTTCGCAGCGTTTCGGTACGGCGTACCGGCGCCGGAGCAGCGACGGACGGCTCGACGGCGACTACCTGCCGGTCGACCTGGCCGCGAACGTCCGCAGCCTCGGCGTCGACGTGATCGAGGTGCACGACCGCGCCGAGCTGGAGAAGGCGATCGGTACGGCGAAGGCGGCGGACGGACCGATCGCGATTCACGTGACGACGGATCCGTTGATCGGCGCACCGGACAGCGAGTCCTGGTGGGACGTGCCGGTCAGCGAGGTGTCCGCGCTCGACTCCACGCAGGCCGCGGCGGCGTCGTACCAGGAATCCAAGCAGGCCCAGCGGCCGTACCTGACGCCGGCTGAAGGAGATCGTTGACATGGGCAAGGTGAACGTCGGCAGCGCGCCGGACTCATGGGGTGTGTGGTTCGCCGATGACCCGCAGCAGACGCCGTGGGAGAGGTTCCTCGACGAGGTCGCCGCGGCCGGATACACCCGGATCGAGCTCGGGCCGTACGGCTACCTGCCGACCGACCCGTCGGTGTTGAAGGAGGAGCTGGACAAGCGCGGCCTGACCATGACGGCCGGCACGATCTTCGAGCACCTGCACCGGCCCGACTCGTGGGACTCGACCTGGCGTGACGTGTCCAAAGCCGCTGAGCTGACCGCGGCGATGGGGGCCAAGCATCTGGTCGTGATCCCGTCGATGTGGCGCGACGGAGTGACGGGCGAGATCACCGAGCCCCGGCTCGACCGTGAGGGCCAGGCCCGGCATGGCGGTCAGGTCACCGAGCTCGGTCGCCGGATCGCGGAGGAGTACGGGCTGAAGACGCAGTACCACCCGCACGCGGACGGCCATGTCGACACCCACGAGACCGTGGAGAACTTCCTCGAGGACACCGACAGCGCGTACGTGAACCTGTGCCTCGACACGGGACACATCAGCTACTGCGGCGGCGACAACCTGAAGCTGATCCAGGACCACCCGGACCGGATCGGGTACGTCCACCTCAAGCAGGTCGATCCCGAGATCCTGGCCGCCGTGGAGGCCGACGGCGTCGGCTTCGGCGAGGCGGTCAAGCGTGGCGTGATGTGCGAACCGCCGACCGGAATTCCCGAGCTCCCGCCGCTGCTGGACGCGCTGGCAGGGCTCGACGTGGACCTGTTCGCGATCGTCGAGCAGGACCTGTATCCCTGCCCACCCGACGTGCCGCTGCCGATCGCGGAGCGGACGTTGGCCTATCTGAGATCCCACGGGGGTGGCGTATCGATCTGACGGCCAGCAGAGTTGCACTCTCTGGTCCCTCGCAACACCGCGGCGTAATCCCGCGGATCGTCTGAAAGGCTGGTTGTAGTCATGGTTCGGTGGCAGAAGAAGGCGGCGGCCGTGGGGGCTGCGCTCGTGCTGGTCACGGCGCTGGTCGCGTGCAGTTCGTCCGGCGGCAAGCAGGAAGAGGAGCAGAGCTCCGGCGGCTCCGGCGGTAGCGTGGCGGACACGCCGCGGATGAAGGTCGCGTTCATCACGCACGCGGCGCCTGGTGACACCTTCTGGGACCTGGTCCGCAGAGGTGCCGAGGCCGCGGCGAAGAAGGACAACGTCGAGCTGCAGTACACCGGCGCGCCGGAGGGGGCGGACCAGGCCAACCTGGTGCAGACCGCGATCGACTCGAAGGTCGACGGGATCGCCGTCACCCTGGCGAAGGCCGACGCGATGCAGGCGAACGTGAAGAAGGCGGCGGACGGCGGCATTCCGGTGGTGGCGCTGAACGGCGGTATCGAAGCGTGGAAGCAGGCCGGTGCGCTCGGGTACTTCGGTCAGGACGAGCGGATCGCGGGTCAGGCGGCCGGTGACAAGCTGACCCAGCTGGGTGCGAAGAAGGCTGTCTGCGTGATCCAGGAACAGGGCCACGTCGGACTCGAGGCCCGGTGCCAGGGTGTGAAGGACAAGTTCCCGAACTCCGAGAAGATCTACATCACCGGCACCGACATGCCGGGTAGCACCACGACCATGACGTCGAAGCTGCAGCAGGACAAGAGCATCGACTACGTCGTCACCCTGGGCGCTCCGTTCGCGCTGGCCGCGGTCCAGTCGGTCAAGGACGCGGGATCGAGTGCCAAGGTCGGCACCTTCGACACCAACAAGGACCTGGTCGGCGCGATCAAGGACGGCTCGGTGCAGTGGGCCGTCGATCAGCAGCCGTATCTGCAGGGCTACCTGGCCGTTGACAGCCTGTGGCTCTACAAGACGAACGGCAACACCATCGGCGGTGGGCAGGCGACCCTGACCGGGCCGGCGTTCATCGACAAGAGCAACGTGGCCTCGGTGGAGAAGTTCGCCGCCGCCGGGACGCGCTGAGGTCCGATCATGGCTTCCACACTGACGGCGCCGACGTCGGTTGACGACCGCGTCTCGCGCCGATCGCTCGCAGCCCGCCTGCTCAGCCGGCCCGAGGTCGGATCGCTGGTCGGCGCCGCGGTCATCCTGGTGTTCTTCCTGATCGTGGCCGAGCCGTTCCGAAGCCCGGCCAACATCGGAACAGTCCTCTACCAGGCCGCACTGATCGGCGTCATGGCCGTGCCGGTCGCCCTGTTGATGATCGGCGGCGAGTTCGACCTGTCCGCCGGTGTCGCGGTGACGACGTCCGGGCTGTTCGCCGGGCTGTTCGCCTACCAGTTCAGCGTCAACGTCTGGGTGGGCGTCCTGGTCGCGCTGGTGGCGGCCCTGGCCGTCGGTGCCTTCAACGGCTGGCTGCTGATGCGGACCGGTCTGCCGAGCTTCCTGGTGACGCTGGGCACCTTCTTCATCCTGCAGGGCCTGAACCTCGCGATCACCCGGTTGCTGTCCGGCCAGGTCTCGTCGAACTCGGTCAGCGACATGGACGGGTTCGAGTCGGCGAAGGCGGTGTTCGCGTCGGAGTTCTCGATCGGCTCGGTCACCGTCAAGATCCTCGTCGTGTGGTGGATCCTGTTCGTGATCGCCGGCAGTTGGGTGCTGCTCAAGACGAAGATCGGCAACTGGATCTTCGCCGTCGGCGGTGACGCGGCCGCGGCCCGAGCCGTCGGTGTCCCGGTGAAGCGGGTCAAGATCGGCCTGTTCATGACCGTCGGCGTCTTCGCGTGGTTCTCCGGGATGCACCTGCTCTTCACCCAGAGCAGCGTGCAGTCCGGTGAGGGCGTCGGCAAGGAGTTCATCTACATCATCGCGGCGGTGGTCGGTGGTTGTCTGCTGACCGGCGGCTACGGATCCGTGGTCGGATCTGCGATCGGTGCACTGATCTTCGCCATGACCCAGCTCGGTGTCGTGTACGCCGGCTGGAACGCGGACTGGTTCAAGGCGTTCCTGGGCGTGATGTTGCTCCTCGCAACGATCGTGAACCTGATGGTGAAGAGAAGGGCGGATCTGCGATGACCACCACCGACAAGTTCGCGGAAGATGCCGGCACCAGCCCGAACACACCGGTGGTGCACCTGGAGGAGGTCGGCAAGAGCTACGGCAACGTGCACGCGTTGCGCGGCGTCTCGCTGGCCGTCCGGCAGGGTGAGATCACCTGTGTGCTGGGTGACAACGGTGCGGGCAAGTCGACGCTGATCAAGATCATCGCCGGCTTGCACGAGCACACCGACGGGGTCCTGTCGGTGAACGGCGAGGAGCGCCGGTTCAGCTCACCGCGCGAGTCGCTGGACAGCGGGATCGCCACGGTCTACCAGGACCTGGCCCTGGCCCCGCTGATGTCGGTGTGGCGGAACTTCTTCCTCGGCAACGAGATCACCAAGCAGCCGTTCGGCCGGCTGGACGACCGCAAGATGAAGCGGATCGCCGACGAGGAACTGACCAAGATGGGGATCTCGATCCCCAACCTGGAACAGCCGGTCGGCATGCTGTCCGGCGGCCAGCGGCAGTGCATCGCGATCGCCCGGGCGATCTACTTCGGCGCCAAGGTACTGATCCTGGACGAGCCGACCGCCGCACTCGGCGTGAAGCAGTCCGGAGTGGTGCTGAAGTACATCGTCAAGGCCCGCGACGCCGGCCTGGGGGTCGTGTTCATCACCCACAACCCGCACCACGCGTACCTGGTGGGCAACCACTTCGTGGTGCTCAAGCTGGGCCGGGTCGCGCTCGACACCCATCGCGCCGACATCACGCTGGCCCAGCTGACCAACGAGATGGCCGGTGGCTCGGAGCTCGAGGCACTCAGCCACGAGCTGAGCGGTATCGACGCCGGGGTCGTCGCCCAACCGCACGACCGTCCAGGCGGAATCTAGGGACGGCGGCTCGGTGCAAGGGCCGTGGCGGACAGTCCGGCCCTTGCATCCCGTCGTACGCCGGGAACCACCGCGGAACGCGGCCGCAGCGGAAGCAGAGCGCGGAGACAGATCAGAGAGAAGGTGGAGATGCGGGACCTGAGGATCGGGATCGTCGGGGTCGGGATGATGGGTGCGGACCATGCCGAGCGGGTGGCGCGCCGGATCTCCGGTGCCCGGCTGGTCGCGGTGTCCGACCCGGACACGGATCGGTCCGCCGGGCTGGCCGCGAAGTTCGACGAGGTCCGGGCGATCGCCGACCCGCTGGCGCTGATCGGCGATGCCGACGTGGACGCGGTGATCATCGCCTCACCCGGGTTCGCCCACGCCGAGCAGCTGTCGGCCTGCCTGGAGCACGCCAAACCGGTCCTGTGCGAGAAGCCGCTGACCATGGACGCGGAGTCGTCGTTGCGGGTGGTCGAGGCGGAGCACAAACTCGGCCGGCAGCTGATCCAGGTCGGATTCATGCGCCGCTTCGATCCGGAGTACGCGGCGCTGAAGGAGCTGCTCGACTCCGGTGAGCTCGGCCGGACCCTGCTGCTGCACAACGTGCACCGGAACAAGACGGTCCCGGCGACGTTCCGCAGCGAGATGATCGTGCGCGACTCGCTGGTCCACGAGGTCGACGTCGCCCGCTGGCTGTACGGCGAGGAGATCGCCCGGATCACCGTGCACGCGCCGAAGCCGAGCGGCCTGGTCGGCGAGGACGTGCTGGATCCGCAGTTCGCGGTGTTCGAGATGGCGAACGGCGCGATGGCCGACGTCGAGGTGTTCGTGAACTGCCAGGTCGGGTACGAGGTCCGGTGTGAGGCGGTCGGCGAGAAGGGCAGCGCGACCATCGGCCTCGGGGTCGACGTGCTGACCAAACGGGCCGGACACTGGGGTGGTGCGGTGCCGGACGACTTCCGGGTCCGGTTCGGGCTCGCCTACGACCTGGAGATCCAGCGCTGGGTGAACGCGGTGGCGAAGGGCACGATCGACGGCCCGGCGGCCTGGGACGGGTACGCCGCCGCCGCGGTCTGCACGGCCGGTGTGCGGTCGCTGCAGGAGGGACGTCCGGTGGAGGTGGAGATGGTGCCGAGGAGTGAGGTGCTCGGGTGAAACTCAGCCTCGACCCGTACATGTTCCGCAGTACGCCGCTGCCGGAGCTGCCGGCGTTGGTCGCCGAGCTCGGCTACGAGTGGATGGAGTTGTCGCCGCGCGACGACTTCCTGCCGTTCTTCAACCACCCGAGGGTGAACGACGCGGGTGTCGCCGCCCTCAAGCGCGAGCTCGCCGCCGCGGGAGTCGGGGTCTCGTCGGTGCTGCCGCTGTACAAGTGGTCGGGGCCGGACGAGGACGAGCGGCAGGCGGCGGTCCGCTACTGGAAGCGCGCGATCCGGATCACCGCCGACCTGGGCGTCGACGTGATGAACTCCGAGTTCAACGGCCGGCCCGAGCAGGCGGCCCGGAGCGAGGCACAGTTCTGGCGGTCGCTGGAGGAGTTGCTGCCGGTCTTCGAGGCCGAGGGTGTCCGGCTGGTGCTGGAACCGCATCCGGACGACTTCGAGGAGGACGGCAGGGCGGCGGTCGACCTGATCCGCGGGATCAACCACCCGCTGGTGAGCTTCCTGTACTGCGCGCCGCACACGTTCCACATGGGCAACGACGCCCCCGGCATCATCAGCCACGCCGGTGACCTGCTCACCAACGTGCACGTGGCCGACTCGTTCGACCACACCGGGTCGTCGGGGCTGCGCTACATCGTCAACCCGCCCGGCTCGACAGTCCGGGTGCACCAGCACCTGGACATCGGCCAGGGCGAGGTCGACTTCGACGAGCTGTTCGCCGAACTGGCCGCGGCCGGCTTCGACGGCACCATCACCACCTGTGTCTTCGCCTGGGAGGAGCGGGCCCGGGAATCGAGCACGTTCATGCGGGAGAAGATCACCGAGCTACTGACCAAACAAGGGATCCAGCTGTGAGTACTGAGCGAATCACCCATCTGATCGGAGGGGCCCCGTGGACCGGGGTCTCGGAGCGTACCGGCAAGGTCTACAACCCGGCGACGGGTGAGGTCACCGGTGAGCTGGACCTGGCCTCGGCGGCGACGGTCGACGAGGTGGTCAAGGTCGCCAACGACGCGTCCAAGGCCTGGGGCCGGACGTCGCTGACCAAGCGGGCCCAGGTGCTGTTCGCGTTCCGCGAGTTGCTGAACGCGAACAAGGAGAAGGTCGCCGCGCTGATCACCGCCGAGCACGGCAAGGTGCTGTCCGACGCGCTCGGCGAGGTGACCCGCGGCCAGGAGGTGGTCGAGTTCGCCTGCGGCATCCCGCATCTGCTCAAGGGCGGGTTCAGCGAGAACGTGTCGACCAACGTCGACGTGTACTCGATCCGTCAGTCGCTCGGTGCGGTCGCGGTGATCTCGCCGTTCAACTTCCCGGCGATGGTGCCGCTCTGGTTCGTCCCGATTGCGGTTGCCTGCGGCAACAGCGTGGTGATCAAGCCGTCCGAGAAGGACCCGTCCGCGGTCAACGCGGTCGCCGCGCTGTGGAAGGAGGCCGGTCTGCCGGACGGTGTGGTGAACGTCGTCCACGGTGACAAGGAGGCCGTCGACCGGCTGCTCGAGCACCCCGACATCAAGGCGGTGTCGTTCGTCGGTTCGACCCCGATCGCCCGCTACGTCTACGAGCGCGGCACCTCGAACGGCAAACGCGTCCAGGCGCTCGGTGGCGCGAAGAACCACATGGTCGTGTTGCCCGACGCCGACCTCGACCTGACCGCCGACGCCGCGGTCAACGCCGGCTTCGGCTCCGCCGGTGAGCGCTGTATGGCGATCTCGGCGCTGATCGCGGTCGAGCCGGTCGCCGACGACCTGATCGGCAAGATCAAGGAGCGGATGGCCCAGCTGCGCACCGGCGACGGCACTCGCGGCTGCGACATGGGTCCGCTGGTCACTGGCGCTCACCGCGACAAGGTCGTCGGGTACGTCGAGGCCGGTGTCGACGCCGGTGCCGAGCTGGCCGTAGACGGCCGGGAAGGCCCGTTCGACGGTGCCGACGACGGCTTCTGGCTCGGCCCGACGCTGTTCGACAAGGTCACGCCGGACATGTCGATCTACACCGACGAGATCTTCGGCCCGGTGCTGTCGGTCGTCCGGGTCCCGTCGTACGACGCCGCACTCGACCTGGTGAACTCGAACCCGTACGGCAACGGGACCGCGATCTTCACCAACGACGGCGGTGCCGCCCGGCGGTACCAGACCGAGGTCGAGGTCGGCATGGTCGGCGTCAACGTGCCGATCCCGGTGCCGATGGCCTATTACTCGTTCGGCGGCTGGAAGAACTCGCTGTTCGGTGACACCCATGCCCACGGAGCTGAGGGCGTGCACTTCTACACCCGCGGCAAGGTGGTCACTTCGCGCTGGCTGGACCCGTCCCACGGCGGCCTCAACCTGGGCTTCCCCACGCACGACTGACCCGGGCTATCGGGGCTGCTTGGGTGTAGCGTCGAAGACAACCCCCGGGGCATGAGGAGTACCGCGGCGTACGAAGGCCGTTGGCCTGTCCTCAGTCAGCGAGCGCTGGTCAGCGCGCCAGCCATCAGCCCCCAGGAGTGCGTCATGAGCAAGAACAAGGGCGGACGCGAGGTCCGCAAGCCCAAGCAGCCGAAGAAGCCGAAAGCCGCGCCCGGCGACAGCGCGATCATCCCGCCCACCAAACAGGCGCGGAAGTAACTGCCGGCCGCCCCGGCTCGTCGTCGTACCAAAGAGCTCGTCAGCGGGTACGACGGATTGTCGGGGCGGTGAGTGCGGTGACGAGCTCGGCGGCCTGTGGTTCGTCAAGGTGGCCGTGCAGTAGTTCCGTCCGGTGCACGAGTTGTGGTGCGTGGACCGGGACTGCCGCGACGTCCGGCGGCAGGTGCACCGAGGCCGGCAGGACGGCGAGACCGTGGCCGGCGGCGACCAACGCCAGCAGACTGAGGACGTCGGTGCCGGAGTAGGTCATGGCCGCGCGCATGCCGTCGGTCTCGGTCGCGGCGCGAAGATCGCGCAGCGGCGCCGCGACCTCGGGTGCGTCGATCCATCGAGCATCGACCAACGCCGCTAGCCCGAGCCGTTTGTGCTGAGCCAGCGGGTGGTCGTCCGGGAGGAGGACGACGAGCTTCTCCTGGCTGACCGCCGAAGTGCGCACCGCGCCGATGTCCGGGAGCTTCAGTGGATCGCTCGGTGCGGCGATGCCGTCGACCAGGCCGAGGTGGTAGGCGCCGGACGCGACGCCGCGCGCGACCTCGTCGCGGCGAGCAACCTCGAAGGTCACCGCGATCCCGGGCCTGGTCTGCCTTAGTTGGGTCAGCGCCCGCGCGACGCGGGTCGCTCCGGCCAGGGGAGTCGCGGCGAACACCAACTCGCCGGGTGGCTCGCCGACCACTCGTCGTACGTCGGCCCGGGCGGCCTCGATGCGGAGGAGGATCGCGCCCGCGTGCTCGAGCAGGCGCTCGCCCGCCGGGGTCGGCGCGACCGGGCGCCGGGTCAGGAGCGTGGTGCCGAGGGAGCTCTCGAGGGTCGCGATGTGCTGCGAGACGGCCGACTGGGTGTAGCCGAGCTCGGCTGCCGCGGCCGAGAAGGAGCCACTCGTCGCCACCGCGATGAACGTGCGGAGCAGATGCGGATCCACGCCGATCAGTATCGCTTATCGACCATGCAGAGATCATCGTTGGTGCTGATCCGGATCCCGTGCGCAGGATGGGCACATGACCATGCACGCGTACTCCGCCCGGATCGCCCTGGTCGGCGACCGGTCCCCGCACGTCCGCTCACATCAGCGGGTGCCTCTGCTGCTCGACCGCCTGCGGGAGCGGGAAGGCCTCGACCTGGACGTGTACTGGATCCCCACCGACGAGGTGGATTCGATGGATGCCTTTGACGGGATCTGGGTCCTGCCGGGGAGCCCGTACCGGAGCGAGGCCGGCGCGATCAGTGCGATCCGGACGGCGCGGGAGCGGGGGATCCCGTTCCTCGGTACGTGCGGCGGATTCCAGCACACGATGCTCGAGTATGCGCGCAACGTCTGCGGTGCTACCGGCGTACAGCACGCCGAGAACACGCCTGACGGCGACGATCTGCTGATCGTGCCGCTGGCGTGCTCACTCGACGGTCACGAGGCCACGGTCGAGGTGCGGCCCGGCACGCTGGCAGGCCGGCTGCTCGGCGCGGAGCGGTCCACCGAGCGCTACCACTGCTCGTACGGACTCGACCCCGCGCGGCAGAGTCTGCTGGAAGAGCACGGTCTGGTCTTCAGCGCGTACGACGCCGAAGGCGCGCCGCGGGTCGCCGAGCTGCCCGAGCATCCGTTCTTCCTGGTGACGCTGTTCCAGCCGGAGCTGTCCGGCGACGGCACCCGGCCGCACCCGTTCATCCAGGCCTTCGCCCACGCGGCCGCCGGCAAGACGGACGCCGGCCAGGCTGGTCAGATCGTGGAGACCGGGCGCGGAGCCATCCCGGCGTCGCGGTAGCAGGCGTCGATCAACTCCATCGTCGCCACCGCGTCGTCGGCGTCGGTCAGCACCGGCGCACCGTTGCGGACAGCCGAAGCGAACGCCTCCAGCTGGTACGTGTACGACGACCGCGTGCCGAGGTGCTCGACCCAGGTGTCCTCCTTGGTCGTCACGATCACCCGGTCGTCGTTGTGCGGTATCACGAAGAACGGCGCGAACGCCTCACCGCGCGTGCCGACGACCTTCAGGCTGAAGTCGACGCTCTCGGCGGCCATGCTGGTCCGGATCGCGCCGGTCGCACCGCTCGGGAACTCGAGGTCCGCGTTCAGCCACTCGTCCACCCCGGGCAGCCGCTTGCGCTCACCGGCCCGTGCACTGATCAGCTTCGGCGCACCACCGGCGTACTGCGCCAGCATCCGCTGCGCGTGGATCGCGTAGCAGCCGACGTCCATCACCGCGCCACCGGCGAGCGGCAGCGACCAGCGCGGGTCGGCTTCCGGCGGCGGGGGCATCACCATGGTCGCCTCGACGTGCTGCAGGTCGCCGAGCTCACCCTTGGCGAGCAGCTCCTGCAGCCGGCGCATCACCGGGTGGTACGCGTAGTGGAACGCCTCCATGAAGACCACGCCGTGCTCGCGGACGGCGTCGCGGACCTCGACTGCTTCGGCCGCGTTGCTGGCCGACGGCTTCTCGGTCAGCACATGCTTGCCCGCGGCAATCGCCCGCAGGTTCCACGGTCCGTGCAGGCCGTTGGCGAGCGGGTTGTAGATCGCCTCGACCTCAGGGTCGTCCAGCACGTCCTGGTACGACGCATGCACCCGTTCGACGTGGTGTTCCGCCGCGAAGGCCTCGGCCCGTTCGGTGTCACGAGCGGCCACCGCGACCAGGCGGGCGCCGGTCAGCTGGGCGGGCTCGACGATCGCCCGGCCGGCGATCCGGGCAGCCCCGAGAATCCCGATACGCAGCGGTTCCATGCCTTCTCCTTCGATGGGCGGCCGTACGGGCGGCGTACAGCAGGTCGGCTGAGTGGCGCGTTCCGCCGGTAAGGGTAGTCGTCCGCTTGGACGGCGAACGCGCCATCCTGCCTGACGATCACCCCTCGGGGACACCACCTGCCCGTGATCCGGACCTGGTTCACCCAAGGTTCACGGATTTGGTATCGGTTCAGTGCGTCTGGCGCCGATTGTTGCCCTCGGTAAGCGCCTGATCCAGCTGGTCGGGCGTCCAGCTCTCGGCAACGGCTTGGCGGAGCAGATCGGCCTGGGATTGCGGTGCGAGGCCGCCGATGGGCTGGTCGCGGTCGAGGTTGGTGGGGAACGCGTAGCCCTCGGCGGTGGCGGCGATGACGTTGCCGGCGCCGGCCGGATCGTCCTTCGCCAGCCGGAGCAGGACCGGGTAGAGGGCTGCTGCCATCCGGGTCCGGTCGACGCTCTCCATCGCGCGGCCGAAGGCGGACGAGACCTGCAGCAGGTTCGCCATCCGCTTGATGTCCGTGGAGTGGTTGGTGCCGGCCGCGTGGAAGAGCGCGGGGTTGAAGAAGACGGCGTCGCCCTTCTCGAGCGGGAGTTGCACGTGGTTCTCGACGAAGTACTCCGAGAACTCGGGACGCCGATACGCGAGGTAGCCGAGCTCGTACTTCTGCGAGTGCGGCAGATACAGCGTCGGCCCGGACTCGACGGGCATGTCGCAATGAGCGACCGCGCCTTGCAGCGTCAGCACGGACGACAAGCGATGGACATGAGCCGGGTACTGCGCCGCCACCTCATCGGACTGGAAGCCGAGGTGGTAGTCACGGTGGACGGTCTGCCCCTCCCCGCCGGGGTTCACCACGTTCACCTGCGAGGTCACCTGGTACGCCGGTCCGAGCCATGCCGTCGCGACGAGGGCGAGCAGGTCGTTGGCGTAGTACGCGGCGAACACCTCGGGCGCGCCGACGGCCAGTTTCTCCAGGGCGTTCCAGACCCGATCGTTCGCACCCGGCTTCGCGAAGTGGTCGCCGGCCGCGATCCCGGACCGGTGCTGCGCCTCGATCAGCCGGTTGAACTCGGCCGTCGTCGCGTCGACGACCGCGTTGCCGAAGGCACCCTTCAGGACGACGATGCCGGGGCCGGTGCCGAACGCGGTGGCGAACTCGTCCTGCACCGCTCGCGGATCCGCGGTCCGGATCCGGGCGGCGTCGTACACCGGGACCTGTTGCTCGATCTGCTCGGCGTGGGGGTAGTCGGCGGCGTCGGTCTGGTCCTTGAGGACGGTCAGCAGGTCGTCCAGGCGGACGTCGTCGGGGTTCAGCCAGTTCATCGGGTGGCTCCTTCTCTCCTGGTTGTTCTAGCCTGGTGGTTTCCTGACGGGTTCGGAATCCCCTGGATCCGTCAAAAACCCGTCATTCGAGGAGTGCGATGGGGCGTGAGCACCGGGTCCGCGACATCGCGGTCCAGGCCGGGCTGAGCGAGACGACCGTCGATCGGGTCCTGAACGGACGTGCCGGTGTCAGCGCCCGCGCCCGCCGTCAGGTCGAGCAGGCGATGCACGACCTGGACCGGCAGGCCACACAGATCCGGCTCGGCGGCCGCACGCTCGTGATCGACCTCGTCATGCAGGCGCCCAGCCGGTTCTCCGGTGCGGTCCGTACGGCGCTCGAGGCATCCCTGCCCGGTCTGCGTCCAGCCGTCCTGCGGGCGCGGTTCGACCTCAGCGAGACCGCCTCCGCCGCCGAGCTGATCGCGACCCTGGACAAGGTACGCACACGCGGTTCACAGGGCGTGATCCTCAAGGCGCCGGACGAACCCGAGGTGGTCGAAGCCGTCGCGAAGCTGGTTGCCGCCGGCATCCCGGTCGTCACGCTGGTCACCGATCTGCCCGGTAGCAGGCGGCTCGCGTACGTCGGCATCGACAACCGCTCCGCTGGCGCGACAGCGGCGTACTTCCTCACCCAATGGCTGGGCGACGATCCGGGCAGTGTGCTCGTCACGCTGAGCCGTGGTTCGTTCCGCGGTGAGGAGGAACGCGAGATGGGTTTCCGGTCCACGCTCCGCAAGCTCTCACCGGGTCGTGCGGTC
The DNA here is from genome assembly GCA_963748245.1 of uncultured Actinomycetota bacterium. Lineage (GTDB taxonomy): Bacteria > Actinomycetota > Actinomycetes > Propionibacteriales > Kribbellaceae > Kribbella. The sequence continues at coordinate 886,341 of CAVVIA010000005.1, forward strand.
GTTGAGCTCGCCGAGACCGACGGCCTCGACACCACGATGCACGGGCAGGCTGTTGCTGCGTTGACCGCCGACCCGACGATCAACGCGGTGTACTCCATCGGCGGCGGCAACAGCGCCATCGTGCAGGCGTTCGCCGATCTCGAGCGTCCGTACCGGTGCTTCGTAGCCCACGACCTCGATGCCGACAACCTGGCTCTGCTGCGTTCCGGTGCTCTCTCGGTGGTGCTGCACCACGATCTCCCCACCGACCTTCACCGCGCGTGCCAGCACCTCCTGCACGCACACCGGCTGCTGCCCAACGTCCCGAGTACGCCGAGCAACCTGCACCCGATCACGCCGTACAACGTTCCTTAAGCGGTGGTCTTGCGCGGTAGCAGGTCCGGACTGGTGATGACCTCCTGCGGCGACTCGCGGTCCTCGCAGGTGGCGAGGCTGAGGGCGGCCGAGGCCAGGCGGTCCGCGTTCTGGGCGATGGTCGACAGCTGGATGTGGTCCAGGCGGGACGGCGTGGAGTCGTCGTACCCGATGATCGAGACCTCTTCGGGGACCTGCCGACCGCTCGCTCGGAGGGTGTGCAGCAGGCCGATCGCGCACGCATCGTTGAAGGCGGCAACGGCTGTGACGTCCGAGGGGAGCCGGTGTGCCGCGTCTGTGCCCGCTGACTCGGTCGGGCCGCCGGGGACGACGACAGGGGTGAGTCCTGCGCGCCGCATGGTGTGCAAGTAGGCAGTACGGCGTTCTGCCGCGCCAGGCGCACGGGCACCGTCCACGTGGGCGATGCGCGTGTGCCCGAGCGACAGCAGGTGCTCCACGGCCAGGCGTGACCCAGCAGCGTCGTCAGTGCGTACGACGTGCACACCAGCCGCTCGCACCTTGCGGGCAATGACAACCGTTGGTTGGGACTCGGCAAGAGCAATCAGCGCGGACGGCGGTGAGGTAGGCCCTAGGAGGATGAGTGACTCGCAGCGGTAGTCCAGCAGCGACTGGACAGCGGCTGCCTCGCGACGGCTACCGGTGACGGCGCTCAGAGTGAGGCTGTAGCCGAGCGCCTCGGCTGCCGGGTAGAGCGCCTCGACCAGGTCGCCGTGGAAGGGATAGCGCACGTCGAAGGCCACTCCGATGAGCCGGGTGCGCTGTCTGCTGCCGAGCAGCCGGGCCCGGTGGTCCGGGCGGTACCCGAGCTCGTCGCCGGCCGCGAACACACGGGCCCGCGTTTCGTCGCTCGCACCTGGCACGTTGCGGTACACGATCGAGACGAGGGCGCGGGACACGCCGGCCCGGGCGGCGACGTCCTCCATCGTCGGTCGGGGGCTCATCTCACCTGCTCTCCTGGGGTCTTGACCGAGACCATCAAAGCAGTGTTCGCTAGCGCATGACTAGAGCGCTCTAGTGATTCGGTGGCGATGGAGGGGTGGAAGATGCGCAACGACCACGGACTGCGGGTGGTGCGACTCGGGCTGATCGGCGCCGGGCGGATCGGGACGATGCATGCCCGGAACATCGCCCGCCACGTCCCCGGCGCCGAGCTCGCCGTCGTCGCCGACACCCGGGCGGATGCGGCCCAACGGCTTGCGGGCCAGTACGGCGCCGACGCCCGCGACGTCGACGGACTGCTCAAGGACCCGGAGATCGACGGTGTCGTGATCACCTCGATCGCGGCAGTGCACGAGGAGCTGATCGTGCGGGCGGCCGAGGCAGGTAAGCAGGTCTGGTGCGAGAAGCCCGCGTCGCTGACGTTGGCGGAGATGGACCGGGCGATCGCTGCGACCGAGCGGGCCGGTGTCGCCTTCCAGGTCGGCTTCAATCGCAGGTTCGCCCGCGACTTCGCCGCCGCGCGCGCGACGATCGAGGACGGCGGCATCGGTACGCCGCAGCTGATGCGATCGATCACCCGGGATCCGGGCCGGCCGGAGGGTATGGGCGCCGCGGCTGCCGGGATCCGGCCGTGGACGATCTTCCGGGAGACACTGATCCACGACTTCGACACGCTGCTCTGGCTCAACCCGGGCGCGCAGCCGGTCGAGGTCTACACGAAGGCGGATGCGCTGGTCGCCCCGGAGTACAAGGAGAACGGGCTGCTCGACACCGCGGTCGTGATGATCACCTTCGACAACGGTGCGATCGCGACCGCCGAGGCGAACTTCTCCGCGCTGTACGGATATGACGTCCGCGGCGAGGTCTTCGGCAGCAAGGGCATGGTCGTCGCCGGCCGGCTGGCCAGTAGTGCGATGGTGCAGTACGACGTGAGCGGATCGCATCAGCAGACCGCCCGCAGCGACGAGGAGATGTTCCGCGACGCCTATGTCCAGGAACTCGTCGAGTTCACCGAAGTTGTCCGCGGCAACATCGCGGTGCCGGTGACCGGTCAGGACGCCCGGAACGCGCTGCAGGTCGCCCTGGCGGCGATGAAGTCGCACCAGGAGAGCTGTCCGGTAAAGATCGAGGAGATCTGATGAGGCTCGCCGTCTGTGCCGAAATGGTGTTCACCGAGCTGCCTTTCCTGGACCGGGTGGAGCGCATTCATGCGGCCGGATTCGACGTCGTGATCTGGAACTGGCCGACGAAGGACATCGCCGGGCTGAAGAAGACCGGTGCCGCCTTCTCGTCGATGACCGGATACGTCGGCGGGTCGCTCACCCACGACCAGGACCGGCTGCTGGAAACCGCGGAGCAGTCCATCCAGGTCGCACTCGAGCTCGGCTGCCCGCGCCTCAACCTGCATGGCACCGAGCTCGACGATCGCGGGCTGCCGGTGCTTCCGCAGTACGCCGTCTCCGGCTCCGACTGGCTGACCGCCGCGCGGACCCTGGAAAGGCTGGCACGACTCGCGGACCGGTACGACGTGATGTTCGTGCTGGAGAATCTCAACACCGAGGTCGACCATCCCGGCGTACCGTTCGGAAAGGCCGCCGACACGCTCGCGCTGGTGAAAGCGGTCGATCATCCGCGGCTACGGATGATGCTCGACCTGTATCACGCGCAGATCGGCGAGGGGAATCTGATCGAGCTGATCGGCAAGGCGTTTCCGTACCTCGGTGAGGTCCAGGTCGCCGACGTCCCCGGCCGCTGCGAACCAGGCACCGGTGAGATCAACTACCCGGCGATCGCGGCCGTGTTGCGACAGCACGGATACGACGGGACCGTCGACCTGGAGGCGTTCGCGTCGAGCGACAGTGAGCTCGCGTTGCGGCGTTTCCGGGACGCGTTCACAAACGCAGAGATCTGATCAAATCAGGGTCGCGGGTCGACGGATCAGGGGGAAGGCTTCAGGATGTGCGCATGAGTACCGTGCAGGTCCGGGTCGATCGGAACAGTCGTACGCCGTTGCATGTGCAGTTGGCGCAGCAACTGGAGGCGGCGATTCAGGGTGGGGAGCTGCCGGTCGGGTCGCGGCTGAGCAACGAGGTGGACCTGGCGGAGGCGTACGGGTTGAGCCGGCCGACAGTGCGGCAGGCGATCGCGCGGCTGGTCGACCAAGGACTGCTCGTGCGCAAGCGCGGCGTCGGCACGCAGGTCGTGGGGAACTCAGGTCAGGTACGACGCTCGCTGGAGCTCACCAGCCTGTACGACGACCTGGCCGCAGCACATCGCAAGCCGGAGACCGACGTACTGCGGTTCGGAGTCGCTCCTGCGACCGCAGAGGTCGCTACTGCGTTGCAGATCGAGCAGGGCGACCGAGTACTCAGGCTGGAGCGGCTGCGTCGGGCTGATGGCGAGCCGCTCGCACTGATGCGCAACTGGCTGCCGCCGGAGCTGCTGGAGACAGACCCGGCCACACTGGCCGAGCGCGGGCTGTACGCGCTGCTGCGGGCGGAGGGTGTCCGGCTCAAGGTCGCGCACCAGACCATCTCCGCACTGCCCGCGACACCGGACCAGGCTCGGCTGCTGGGCGAGGAGCCGGGCGTGCCGTTGCTGGCGACTACGCGGATCACGTACGACGACCACGGTCAGCCGGTCGAGTACGGCTCCCATCTGTTCCGCGCGAGCCGGTACGCCTTCGAGCACACGCTCGTGCACCGCTGACAGCCGGTCACCTCCTGCTGGACCTCGCCGTGAGGGTGCGGATACCCTCGGTGAGCCTTTCGCATGTCACGGTTATCCACAGGCTGCCGGGATCGGGTGGCGCGGCCTGCTTCGCGGTTGAAAGGATGGTCGCGCATGGTGACCGAGCGGTCGCCAGACGGGACATACACGGGGAGACCGATGACAGCCGACAGACTCGCCGCGCGCCGGTCCGGCTGGGACGGTGGCGCGGTCGAACTGATCGATGCCCAGGTGCGCGACGTCGTCCGCCGGGAAGGCATCGATCCGCTCCGTGACCCGGCCGCGGTCAACGCGATCGTCGCCACGGTGGTCCGGGAGTACGACGAGCGCAGTCTGACCGGTGTGGTCCCGCCGATCGGCGATCTCGAAGCGGTCAGCCGTGAGGTGCACGACCGGGTCGCCGGGTTCGGGCCGCTGCAGCGGTACCTCGACGACCCGGCGGTCGAGGAGATCTGGATCAACGAACCGAGCCGGGTGTTCATCGCTCGCGAGGGCCGGCACGAGCTGACCACGACGGTGCTGACCGAGGAGGAGGTCAGCGATCTGGTCGAGCGGATGCTGAAGACGACCGGCCGCCGGATCGACGTGTCACAGCCGTTCACCGATGCGCGCCTGCCGGACGGCAGCCGGGTGCACGTTGTCCTGGGCGGCATCACGCAACGCCACGCGGCGATCAACATCAGGAAATTCACGGTCCGCGCGACGCGGTTGAGCGATCTGGTCGCGCTCGGATCGCTGACACCGCACGCGGCCGCGGTCCTGGACGCGGCTGTCGCGTGCGGCTTGAACATCCTGGTCTCCGGCGGGACGCAGGCCGGCAAGACCACGATGCTGAATGCCTTGGCCGGGTCGATCCCGGGCAGCGAGCGCGTGATCAGCTGTGAAGAGGTCTTCGAGATCAAGCTGCCGATCCCCGACTGGGTGTCGATGCAGACGCGGCAGGCCGGCCTCGAGGGCACCGGTGAGGTCCGGTTGCGCGACCTGGTCAAGGAGTCGCTGCGGATGCGGCCGTCGCGGATCATCGTCGGCGAGGTCCGGGGCGAGGAGTGCCTGGATCTCCTGCTGGCGTTGAACAGTGGGCTTCCCGGCATGTGCACGATCCACGCGAACTCGGCGCGCGAGGCGCTGACGAAGATGTGTACGTTGCCGCTGCTCGCGGGGGAGAACATCGGCAGTCGATTCGTGCTGCCGACCGTGGCCGGGTGCGTGGATCTCGTCGTACACCTGGGGATCGGGGCCGACGGGCAGCGGCGGGTGCGGGAGATCGTCGCGGTGAGCGGGCGGATCGAGGAGCAGGCGATCGAGACCGAGACCGTGTTCGGCACGCACGACGGGCAGCTGCGGCGGGCCGAGGGGCACCTGCCGCATCCGGAGCGGTTCCAGCAGGCCGGGTACTCGGTGGCCGGTCTGCTCACCGAGTTGCCGCGAGGGGTGAGCTGATGGGGCTGCTGCTGGGACTGTTCTTCGGGATCGGCGTACTGCTGATCATCTGGACGTTCGTGACACCTGCTGAGGAGGGCCCGGCCGATGACGGGCGGGTGGTCACGCGTAGCCGCGATCTGCTGGCCAGTGCGGGCGTCGAGGGCGTGACGCCGGGTGCGTTCATCGGGGTCTGCGTGCTCGCGGGTGTGGCTGGGTTCGTGCTGATGTTGGTGGTGTCGGGTGCTTGGCCGGTCGGTGTGGTGTTCGGGTTGATGGCCGGCGGGATGCCGGTCGCGCTGTTGCGGAGCCGGGCCGCGGAAGCGGCTCGCGGAGTTCCGTGAGTTGTGGCCGGATGTGGTGGACAACATCGCGTCGGCGGTCCGCGCCGGGCTGTCGTTGTCGGAGGCGTTGGCTCAGGTGGGTGAGCGCGGGCCGTTGCCGTTGCGTGAACCGTTCCGGCGGTTCGGGGCGGACTACGCGTCGACCGGGCGGTTCGCGGATTCGCTCGACCGGTTGAAGGCGCGGCTCGCGGATCCCGTCGGCGACCGGGTCGTCGAGGCGTTGCGGATCGCGCGCGAGGTCGGCGGCGGCGATCTCGGCCGCCTGCTCCGCTCGCTGTCGACGTTCCTGCGCGACGACGCCCGGACCAGATCCGAGCTCGAGTCCCGCCAATCGTGGTCCGTCAACGGCGCCCGCGTCGCGGTCGCCGCGCCCTGGCTCGTCCTCGCCCTGCTCTCCTTCCAGGGCGACGTCATCCAGCGCTACAACTCCCCGGTCGGTGCCCTCGTCATCGCCGTCGGCGCCGTCGTCTGCGTCATCGCGTACCGGCTCATGCTCCGCATCGGCCGCCTGCCCGAACCTGAGCGGGTGCTGCGATGAGTCCGATGGTGTTGGGCGCGTTGCTGGGTGGCGTGTTCGGGGCGAGCTTGTTGCTGGTGGTGCGGCGGTTGCCGTTCCTGCGGAAGCCGACTGTCGACGACCGGGTCGGGCCGTATCTGCGGGATCTCGGCGACGCGGATGTGTTTCTCGGTGTGGTCGACTCCAGTTCGCCGTTCTACGCGATCCTGCGGCTCTTCGGCCCGTCGCTGCGAGCGGGCGCGACCCGGCTGGAACGGTTGCTCGGCGGTGCCGGTTCGATCCGCCGTCGGCTGTCGCGAGCCGGGATCGAGCGAACGGTCGAGGAGTTCCGGATCGAGCAGTTGCTGTGGGGGACCGCCTGCTTCGGGTTCGCCCTCGTGGTCTCGATCGTCGCGTTGTCCTTCGGCGTCGGGAACCCGGTCGGCATGCTGCTGTTCTGCGGCCTGCTCGGCGTCCTCGGAGTGCTTGCCCGAGACACCTATCTGACCACCCAGGTACGACGTCGCGAGCGGCGGCTGCTCGAGGAGTTGCCGACCGTGGCCGAGTTGCTGGCCTTGTCGGTCGCAGCCGGCGAAGGCCCGGCGGCGGCGCTCGATCGGGTGGCTCGCTCGTGCCGAGGAGAGCTGGCCGAGGAGCTGAAGCGGGTGCTGGGTGAGACCCGCGCGGGTGAGACGCTCGTGCGCGCGCTCGACGGGCTGGCGGACCGGACCGGTCTGCTGGCGTTGTCGCGGTTCGCGGACGGGCTGGCGGTCGCACTCGAACGCGGTACCCCGCTGGCCGACGTACTGCGGGCTCAGGCGGGTGACATTCGTGAGGCCGGGCGGCGTGAGTTGATCGAATCCGGCGCGCGCCGGGAGGTCGCCATGATGATCCCGGTGGTGTTCCTCGTGCTGCCGGTGACCATCGCTTTCGCCTTCTATCCAGGCGCTGTCGGAATCCGGCTGATCGCCGGCTGAACTGAGGAGAGGTCATGCCGTTACTGCTGACGAAACTGTTCGTGGCGCTGGTCCTGGCGCCACGCCCCGCACGGAAGGAGCGCGGTGACGTCCCCGGCTGGGTGCTCATCACCGTGATGACCGCAGGCCTGGTCGTCGGCATCTGGGCCATCGCCGGCCCCCAGTTGTCCAAGATGCTCCAGGACGCCCTGGACTCAGTCACCAACAAGTGACCCCGCCCCACTCCGTCCCATTCCGCCTCGTGGCTCCACGACGCGGGGCGGTGCTGCGCGGGCGGCGGTGGGATGAGCGGGGATCGGCGGTGGTCGACTTCGTGCTGGTCTCGATGCTGGTGGTGCCTTTGTTTCTGGGGATCATGCAGGTCGGGCTGTACCTGTACGTGCGGAACACGGTGACTGCTGCGGCATCGGAGGGGGCGCATTACGCGGCGGTGCTGAATCGGGAGCCTGCGGACGGGGAGGCGCGGACGCGGGAGCTGGTCGACGGGGTGGTCAACGACCAGCTGATCGACTCGGTAGTTGCTGACGAGACCGACGTTGCCGGGCAGCCGGGTGTGCGGGTCGTCGTCACAGCGCACATGCCTCCGCTCGGATTGTGGGGACCTGGCGTCGAGTTCAGCGTCGAGGGCCACGCGGTGAAGGAAACCGGCGAATGAGACCGCCCGCCGTCAGCCGGCGCCCCACGATCTTCCGAGGCCGGGGCGAGCAGGGGAGTGCGGTGGTGGAGTTCTCGTGGCTCGCACTGCTGTTGATGGTGCCGTTGGTGTACGTGATGCTGGCGGTGTTCGACGTACAGCGGGCGTCGTACGGCGCGACGGCGGCGACTCGGGCGGCGGGGCGGGCGTTCATCATCGTGCCGGCCGGGTTGTCGGAGGATGAGGCGCGGGCGCGGGCGTTCGAGGCGGCGCGGCTGGCGATGCGGGACCAGGGGATGGAGCTCAGCTCCGACCAGTTGTCCATCAGTTGCGATCCCGCGTGCCTGGAGCCTGGGTCGACCGTCACTGTCACGCTGGACACCCAGGTGCGGCTGCCGCTCATCCCCGATGCCCTCGGCGGCGAGCCCCCGGCTGTGCACATCAGCGCGTCGCACACCGAGCCGTACGGCGACTACCGCGAAGCCAAAGGCGCCGGATGAACCCGGGCAGCCGGCAGCGGGATGCCGATGAGCGCGGGCAGATGACCGTGCTGATCATCGGGTTCATGGCGATCGTGTTGTTGATGATCGTCGTGGTGACGGACATCTCGAAGGTGTTCCTGGTCCGGCGGGATCTCGATGCGACCGCGGACGGGGCCGTGCTGGCGGCGGCGAACGGCTTGGCGGCGATCTACGCGCAACCAGCGGCGGACGGGAACGCGGAGCTCGATCCGGAGGAGGCGCGCCGGCTGACGGCGGAGTACCTGGATCAGATTGCCGCTAGCAACAGATTTGACGGGCTCGACTGGTCGGCGGACGTCACCGGCACGACGGTCACCGTGCGCCTGACCTCGACCGTCGACCTGCCCTTCGAACCACCCGGCTGGCAAGGCTCCGCCGACATAGCCTCCCAAGCCGCCGCCATCGTCCCCATCCGCTGACTCCAAGTGTGTAGTGACTACAGACGGTGTTCAACCACTTCCCGACGAAGGAGGGCCTGTTCTTCGACGAGGACGCAGCTCCGCGAGCGGTCTTCGGCGTACTACGTCACGGGAATTTAACGGCAACTACCCACTACCGGGTACGCTGCTTGGTTGTGGCTGGACTGGATTTTGACGCCGAGCTCAAGCAGCTCGACGCGACGCTGACCTCGATCGAGAAGGTGCTCGATCTCGACGCCCTGCGCGCAGAGATCGCCGACCTCGGCGAGCAGGTCGCCGCGCCCGACCTGTGGGACGACCAGGCGAACGCGCAGAAGGTGACGTCGCGGCTGTCCAGCCTGCAGGCCGACGTCGAGCGGGTGACCGCGCTGCGCAGCCGGATCGACGACCTCGGCGTGCTGGTCGAGCTCGGCCGGGAGGAGAACGACGCGGACAGCATGGCCGAGGCGGAGAAGGAGATCGCCACGCTGGCCAAGTCGATCCAGTCGCTCGAGGTCCGCACGCTGCTGTCCGGTGAGTACGACGAACGCGAGGCGCTCGTCACGATCCGCTCCGGCGCCGGTGGCGTCGACGCCGCGGACTTCGCCGAGATGCTGCAGCGGATGTACCTGCGCTGGGCCGAGCGGCACGGTTACGGCACCGAGGTGTACGACACGTCGTACGCCGAAGAGGCCGGGCTCAAGTCGACCACGTTCGGGGTCAAGGCGCCGTACGCGTACGGGACGTTGAGTGTCGAGTCGGGCACGCACCGGCTGGTCCGGATCTCGCCGTTCGACAACCAGGGCCGCCGGCAGACCTCGTTCGCCGCGGTCGAGGTGGTCCCGGTGCTGGAGCAGACCGACGAGATCGACGTGCCCGAGGAAGAGCTGCGGATCGACGTGTACCGGTCGTCCGGTCCGGGCGGTCAGAGCGTCAACACGACCGACTCCGCGGTCCGGATCACGCACATCCCGACCGGCACCGTGGTGTCCTGCCAGAACGAGAAGTCGCAGCTGCAGAACAAGGCCAGCGCGATGGTGATCCTGAAGGCGAAGCTGCTCGCGCTGAAGAAGGCCGAGGAGCGGGCCCAGATCGACGCGCTGCGCGGCGACGTGCAGGGCTCGTGGGGTGACCAGATGCGGTCGTACGTGCTGCACCCGTACCAGATGGTGAAGGACCTGCGCACGCAGTACGAGTCGGGGAACACCTCCGGCGTCTTCGACGGCGAGATCGACGACTTCATCGAGGCCGGCATCCGCTGGCGCCGTACCGGCCAGACGGTTGCTGAACAGAACTGATCTTCGAGCGGACTGCGGCAGCTGCTTCGGTCTGTGCTGTGTCGCGCTGACGTTCAGCAGGTCGGCGGACTTCGCGATCGACAAGGCCGCCGGTGAGGCCGTGCCCCAACCTCGACGACTTTCCGCTGCTGCGATCCACAGCAAGTTGCGGCCGGAGGGCTTCCAGGGCTGCACGGTGTACGACTGCTTCGGCGCCGGCCAGGAGATCTCCCGGCGCGCCGGCCGGAGCTGGCGCGAGCAGCCGGGGCAGCAGATGTTCGAGGCGCTGCCGATCATGCGGCAGCTGCACGAGCTGCTGTGGTATCTCGCCGAAGCCCTTGAATACAAGGCTCTTCGACGCGGAGCTGCGTACGGCGATCGGACGAGTCGAGAGCGGTCAGTCGTACGGCGGACCTCACCACCGTCGACGTGATCGCGGAACGCGAGGCCGGTCAACGAGTTGCTGCTGAGGACCAGCCGTCTCGTCCGCGGGAAGCAGACCCAAGAAGAAGGAGCGCCGCGGCGCCGACCTCATCGGGGCACGCCTCCGCAAAGCCGATCTGCAGAAGGCCAACCTCCGCGGCGCCTACCTGATCGGCGCGGACCTCCGGGACGCGGATCTCCGCCAGGCCGACCTGATCGGAGCGGATCTCCGCGACACCGATCTGCGCGGCGCCGACCTGACCGGCGCGTTGTTCCTCACCCAGTCCCAGGTCAACGCCGCGCGCGGCGACCATGCCACCAAGCTCCCGGACGCTCTTACGCGCCCGCCGCATTGGAGCGCAGTTGATGCGTGACCGGCGTCATCAGTAGGGAGATGGCGGTGATGGCCAGCGCTACTGCGGCGAGTGCGCCGCCTTGGCCCCAGGAGGTGCCTGCCAGCGCGAGGTACGCCGTACCGACGGTGGCTGCGCCGAGAGCGAGGCAGGTCTGCTGGCTGGTGAGCAGGATTCCGCTGCCCAGTCCGGCTTGAGCCGGCGGGACCTGACCGACCACGACACCCATCAGCGGCACCATGACCAGGCCGCTGCCGAATCCGGCGATCAGCATCGGTACGGCGAGCTTCCAGGGGTTCACGTCCGGCCACAGGGTGAGCGCGACGAGAGCGAGTACGGCGTACCCGACTGCCTGGACGAGCCAGCCGCGCAGGATGAGGCCGGCGCCGTACCGCTGCTGCAGCCGTGGTCCGTAGATGGACGTGATGAGGAACCCGACGGCCATCGGCAGCAGGCTCAGACCGCCTTCCAGCGGGGACATGTGGGCCTCGCCCTGCGTGGCCAGCGCGAAGACGAACATGAAACCGCCGAAGGTGGTGAAGAACGCGACCGCGAGCAGCAAGCCGATCCGCATCGCGCGGAGCCGCAGTACGGTCGGCGGGATCAGTGGGGCTTGTCCGGACTGCTCTGCACGGTGCTGGTGTAAGCCGAGCACTGCGACGGCCGGGATGGTTGCAGCGAGGCAGAGCCAGGTCCAGAGCGGCCAGCCGAGTGGGCGGCCCTCGGTCAGGGGCAGGAGCAGCAGCACGAGTGTGAGGGCGAGCAGCGCCGCGCCGATGAGGTCCACGCGCTGTGCCCGGTCGGACTTGGTCTCTGGGAGCAGCCGGATCGCGGCAGCCAGGGCCAGGATGCCTACTGGGACGTTGACGAGGAACACAGCACGCCAGCTGAGGCCGAAGACGTCAGCCTCGACCAGTACGCCGCCGAGGATCTGGCCGAGTGCTGCAGCCGCGCCACCGGCCACACCGAACATGGCCATCGCCCGCGCACGGTGTTCGCCGGTCAGCAGGCTGGTGATGGATGCGAGCACCTGGGGAGTCATGGCGGCCGCGGCCGCACCCTGGACGACGCGGGCGGCCAGCAGGACGCCGATAGTCGGGGCGATGGCGCAGATGAGCGACATGACGGTGAAGCCGGTCAGTCCGATCAGGAACAGGCGCTTGCGCCCGAAACCGTCGCCGAGCCGCCCGCCGACCACGAGCAGGGTCGCGTTCGCGATGCCGTAGCTGCCGACGACGAGTTGGAGCTCGCCGGACGAGGCCCGCAGGTCCGAGCCGATCGCAGGCAGCGCGACGTTGATGATGAAGAAGGAGAGCATCGGCAGGAAGGCGCCGAAGAGGAGGGTCGTGAGTGCCACCGGTCCCAGCGGCGAGGCGGCCGCGCGTGGCCGGGCGGCGACCTGAGTGGCGTGGAGCTCTGTCATGCGACCCATCCTGCGCCCGCTCGGAGCCTGGTAGTGAGAGTCTGCTTATCCTGGTATTCACAGCACCTGGAACCAGCCTCCAGCAAGGTCCACCATAGGACGGTGAGCACCACGAACACTCTCCCACCAGCCACCGACAATGCGCCCGCCGAACGGCGGGAGAGTGGCGCCGTTCGGGCTGACAAGGGCGTGCAGCGGCGGGAGCTGGGCGTCTTCCTGCGGAGCCGGCGGGAGCGGATCCGGCCGGAAGAGGTCGGCTTCGCGCCGGGTGGACGGCGGCGGACGCCGGGGCTGCGGCGGGAGGAGGTGGCGCTGCTCGCCGGTGTGGGCGTCACCTGGTACACGTGGCTCGAGCAGGGCCGGGACATCAACGTGTCGGTGCAGGTGCTCGAGGCGGTCTCGAACACACTGCGGCTCGACCGCCAGGAGCGTAATCACCTGTACACGCTGGCCGGCCTCCAGCTCGGCCCGACGCGTGGTGAGTGCGCAGCCCTGCCCGAGTCGATCCAGAAGACGCTCGACGCCGTCTCGCCGTACCCGGCGGTGGTGGTGAACTCCCGGTACGACGTGCTGGCGTTCAACGACGCCTACTGCAAGGTGGTCCTGGACCTGCGGGAGATCCCGGTCGAGGAACGCAACATGCTGTGGCTCACCTTCGTGTCGCGGGAGTGGCGGTGCAGTTTCGTCGACTCGGGGTCGATGCGGGTGCACATGGTCGCCGGCTACCGGGCCGCGCTCGCCGATCATCTGGGTGAGCCGGAATGGCAGGACCTGACCCAGCGGTTGCTGGCCGGCTCACCGCTGTTCGCCGAGCTCTGGGAGCGGTACGAGGTGGCCGAGCCGAGCACCCGGATCAAGGTGCTGGAGCATCCGAAGGCCGGTCTGCTGCGGGTCGAGCCCGCGATCCTGTGGCTGTCCCAGCTCGGCCACCTCCGCGCCAACGTCTACACGGCCGCCGACGAGGACACGGAGGCCAAGCTCCGTGCCCTCGTCGGTCCCAACAGCTGAGGGGCGGGTCAGCTGAAGTCCTCGATCAGGTGACCGGGATCCCGGGGTTGGTCAGTCCGCGTCCGCCGGTGACGGTGTTGCTGCGGTCGATGGTCACCTTGCACCTGGACGCGTTGTAGTTGGTGATGTTGAACGCGTACCGGCCGCTCCCGGTCGCGCCGTTCAGGTCGGACGTGTTGCCGCGGAACACCGAGCCACAGCCCCAGCCGGACTGCTGGGTGTGCGTCTCGAACCCGTTGTTCGTGGTGTTCTTCCCGGTGTTGTTCTCGATCACATAGTTGTTGCCTTTGACATCGATCCAGCTGTCGTCGTAGTTCGCGCCGGTCAGGCCCCGGCCGTCGAATGTGTTGCCGGCCACCCGTCCGCCGGTGGTCCCTTCCTTGAGGTCGATCGCCTCACCGCCGACGTCCGGACCGATCCGGTTGTCCAGGATCTGCACGTTGTCCGACTTGTCCGAGGTGCCGCCCGCGCTGCCGACGTACACCCCTTCGCCCATCCCGCGGCCGTCGTTGCCGGTGTCGTAGATGGTCGAGTTGCGGATCACGCCGTACGTGCTGCTGTTGCGGAAGTGCACACCCTCCATGTCGAGGCCGTGCACGGTGACGCCGTCGATCGTGACCCGGGTGGCGCGGTCGATCATGATGCCCTTCTGGCCGCCGGTCACGGTGACGCCGCGCACGTTCCAGTACGACGAGCCGTCGAGGTGCAGGCCGTAGCCGCCACTGGCCTTCAGTACGGCGTTCGCCGAGCCGGTCAGCGTGATCGGCGCGGACGAGGTGCCGGAGAGCGTGGTCTTGAAGTTGCCGGTGTAGGTGCCGTCGGCAAGCTTGATCGTGTCACCGGGCTTGGCGCTCGTCAGCGCCGACTTCAGCTGGGCCGCCGTACTGACGTTGATGGTCGCCTCAGGGGCGGGGCCGTCGGTCGGGAAGTCGTCAGCGCTGCGGATCCGGTCCCGGACCCAGACGCCGGCCTCTTTCAGCACCGACGTACCGGTGAAGTCGTTGGCGGCGCAGACGTTCTCCTTGAACACCGCACCGCTGCGGAAGTCGTCGGAGAAGTTCCAGTTGGTCCAGCCGATCTTCTTACTGGCCAGGAAGTCCAGGTACTTCTGCGACCAGGTGAAGTCGTTGCCGCCGTCACCGGTGTAGGTCTGGGTGCCGAACTCGGTGACGAACAGCGGGATCTTGTCCGCGGCCCGGGAGAGTGCGTCGAAGTACTCCTGTTGGTGCGACGCCGCGTAGAAGTGGAACGTGTACATCAGGTTCGTCGCGTTGACCGGATTGCTGACGATGTCGGATTCGCTCCGGCCGTCGGAGATCCCGAGCGAGGCCCAGCCGTGGGTGCCGACGAAGATGACGCCGTCGGGATCCTTGGCCCGGATCACCGGCACCATCTGCTCGGCGTACGACTTGATCCCGGCCCAGCTGACGTTGTTCGGCTCGTTGGCGATGTCGTAGATGATGTTGTTCTTGTCCTTGTGCCGGTCGGCGATCTCGGTGAAGAACGTCTTGGCCCGGGACAGGTTGTAGTTCGGGTCGCCGGGGTCGAGCTGGTGCCAGTCGACCAGCGCGTACATCCCGCGCCGGGTCGCCTCCTCGATGTAGTTGTGCACCATGTCGGTGAACCGGCGCGGGTCGGTCTCGTAGCCGCCTTCCTGCACGTACAGCGAGATGCGCAGGATGTCGGCGTTCCAGTCGTAGGCGAGCGCGTCGAGCGACGCGGTCTTGATGCACTGCGAGTACCACTGGATGCCGTGCGTGCTCATCCCGCGGAGCTGGATCGGCTGGTCGTACTGGTTGCAGAGCTTGGTGCCGCAGACGTGCAGCTGCCCGTTGATCGAGACCGGGGTGTCGGCGGCGGTCGCATCCGGTACGACGGGGGCGGCCGTTGCCTGGGTGGGGACGAGGGTGGCCGCGGCCAGCAGAATGCCGGCCGCCAGGGAGCGGATCATGAACTGCCTCCTACTGCGTCGGGGCGGGGACGAAGTTGGGGACTGCCTGTGATGGTTAGGAAGGTTTCCTATTAGTTCATCGGAACTTAGCGACCCTGCGGAACGCTGTCAACCGGTCGCGCGATGTGATCAAACTCGATCACGCCGCGACCTGGATCCGCGCTGCGCCGCGCTCGATCAGGCCGTGTCCCGGTCGGGCCAGGCCGACTTGAGGGTGGCCAGCGTAACGGCGATCGCCGGCCGGCGTGAGGTCGTCGTCCGCCAGACCGCGTACAGGCGGCGGCTCGGTGCCGGTTGCAGCGGTACGACGACCACCTCGTCCGGGACCGGTCCGCGGCCCAATCGGGGCAGCAGGCCGATGCCGATGCCTCGGGCAAGCATCGCCAGCTGGGTCTGGTACTCGGCGACCGAGTAGGCGACATCCGGCTCGACGCCGGCGCGGCGCATGGTCCGCATCAGCCACTCGTGGCAGATCGAACCGGCCGGCTGGCAGATCCATCGCTCGCCGACCAGGTCCTCCGCGCGGACGAACTCCTTGCCGGCCAGGCGGTGCGTCGCCGGGACGAGGACGTCGGCCGGATCGGCGCCGAGCTTCACCCGGGACAGGCCTTCGGGCAGGCTGAGCGGTTTGTCGTGCCAGTCGTGCACGACCGCGACATGGATCTCGCCGCGGTTGACCGCGGCCACGGCCTCGAACGGATCGACCTCGGTGACGCGGACCTCGAGCGCCGGATTCTCGTCGGCCAGCCGTGACAGACGCCTGCGGCAGCAGTCCCCGGGCGGCGGTCGGAAAGGCCGCGATCACCAGTGTCCCGATCGCCTGTCCGCGCTGTTCCTCCAACGTCAGCTCCGCGTCCTCGACCAGCTCCAGCACCCGGGATGCCGTCGCCGCCAACTGCTGCGCGGCGTCGGTCAGCACGATCCCGCGCCCACGTCGCTCGACCAGGACGGTGCGGGTCTCGCGCTCCAGCTTGGCCAGCTGCTGCGACACCGCCGACGGCGTGTAGCCGAGCACCTCGGCGGCGCGGTTGACCGACCCGTAGAGGGACACGGCGTGCAGGGCGCGGAGCCGGCCGAGATCGATCATGTAGCACTCCTACATCGAAGGCGGTAGCAATCAGTGCTGGTGCTTAAGTGTAGTCCCACCCAGACTGGACTGCATGAAGCCTCGTGACCTGCTGCTCGCGCTCGCCGTCGTCGTCGCCTGGGGCGTCAACTTCGTCGTCATCGAGGTCGGGCTGGAGGACTTTCCGCCGCTGCTGTTCTCCGCGCTGCGGTTCCTCCTCGCCGCCGTTCCGGCGATCTTCATCCTCGGCCGGCCGCGGGTGGCCTGGCGGTACGTGATCGCGGTCGGTCTCGCACTCGGCGTGGCCAAGTTCGGTCTGCTCTTCATCGCGATGGACCGCGGCGTCCCGGCCGGCCTGTCGTCGCTGGTGCTGCAGAGTCAGGTGATCTTCACGGTCCTGTTCGCGATCGTCGTCCTGCGGGAGCGGCCGCGGAGCACGCAGGTGATCGGCATCCTGATCGCCTGCGCCGGCATGGTGCTCATCATGCTGGATCGGGGCCTGTCGGCCCCGCTCGGTGCGCTGTCCCTGGTCATCGCCGCCGGCGCGTTCTGGGGCGTCTCGAACACCGTGACCCGGCACGCGAAACCGCAGGACACGTTGCGCTTCATGATCTGGGTCAGCGCGGTCGCCGTCGTACCGCTGCTGCTTCTGTCGTTGCTCACCGAAGGGCCGCGGGCCGACGTGGACGCCTTGAAGAGCATCGACCTGACCGGGGTCGGCGCGCTCGGCTACCTGGCCTTCGTCGCGACCCTGTTCGGCTTCGGCGTCTGGGGCTACCTGCTCCGTCAGTACGACGCCAGCACCGTGGCACCGTTCTCGCTGCTGGTCCCGGTGGTCGGAATGGGCGCGGCCTGGCTGCTGCGTGGTGAGGCGATCGGTAGCCAGCAGGCCGTCGCGGCGGTCCTGATCATCGGCGGCATGGCCTGCACGGTGATCCGCCGCCGGACTCCGCTGAGAACGGAGTCCGGCGAGCGCGAGTTAGCGGGCCGGTAGCGGCATCGGCGGCATCTGCCAGCCGCGGGCCAGCGAGGATTCGTACGCCGGTGCGCCGCCGGCGAAGTACTCGGTGAACTTCATGATCAGCGGATCCCAGCGCAGCGGATCGATGTAGCGGTCGTTGCTCATCAGCAGGTCTTCACGGACCTGCACCCGCGAGACCTTCATCTCCAACGCGCACAGGTGGGAGTCCGGCCCGCCGATGGCGTGGATCGCCTCGATCCGGCCCTCGAGGTTGATCGGGCTCTCGTGGACCGCGTCGACGTCGACCAGTTCGCCAGGCTCGCGGGTCAGTCCGGCGGCGGCGAACTTGTCCGGCTCGTAGCGGTAGCCGCGGGCGCGCTTGGAGTCGGACATCTCCTCCGACCCGGTCAGCAGGGCGATCCGGTCGAGCGCCGCGACCATGGCGGGATCGACCAGGTTGAGGATGCAGTCCGGGCGCTCGGTGAGGTTCTTGACCGTCTGGGAGCTGGTGCCCATCCCGAGCATCGCGGTGTACCCGAGCCACCAGGCGGACGACATCGGGCCGAGGTTCGTGCTGCCGTCCGGATTGCGGGAGCTGATCAGGACGACCGGCGTACCGAAGTAGAGGACCTTGGGTTCAACAGTTCGCTTCACTCTGATGGAACGGTGATGGGCGAGGATGTGTGAGTGGATGCTCGCCAAGTCAGTCGGCTGACTGCTCGCTGGATCGAGAACCTCTCCGGCGAGGACAGCACTGTCATCTCCGGACTCGGGGTCCGGCCGCTGCTCGCCCTGCTCGCGGAGTTGGCCGACGGCCCGGCGCGCGCAGAGCTCGCCGAAGCAGCCGGAGGCCCGTACGACGGTCTGCTGCAGACTCCCGAACTTCGGATGGCCCTCGGACTGTGGACCCGGCCGGAGGTCCCGCTGCAGCCCGGTGTGGATCGGCTGCTGCCGCCAGAGATCCGCGGACAGCTGACCGATCAGGCGGCGCTCGATGCCTGGGTGGTCGAGCAGACGGACGGTCTGCTGAAGCGGATGCCGATCACCCTGAACGACGACGTGCTGCTGGTACTCGCGTCCGCGTTGGCGCTGCAGACCAAGTGGGCGCTGCCCTTCAACGAGTACCCGCGTGGCAAGCGGCGTTGGCTCAGCCGGGCCGACCACGACCTCGAGAGCGTGCGCGTGTACGACGGTCCGACCGGTCCGCTGACCGTGGTCACAGTCGTCGGGACAGGGGAGTTCGACGTACAACTGGTCGCTGGTGAGCCCGGTCTAGGACGTGGCGCCGTACTGGCTGCTGCTCTTGAGTTGAGTGGTGACGGGGTGAGTGGTGCCGAACTGCTCGCCGGTGCCTCGTCGTCACGATGGAAGCGGTTGTTCTCGAGCGAGCGTCCGGCGCCCGCGGTCGAGGTGATCGAGTCGATGTCGCCGGTGCCGACGGTGGTGTTGTCGATGCCGTACTTCGAGGTCGACGCGGAACACGATCTGCTCGAGCATCCCGAGGTGTTCGGGTTGCAGTCCGCGACGGACAACACCCGTGGGCACTTCCCTGGTCTGAGCCCGTTCCCGCTCGCGGTGAGTCAGGCCAAGCAGGCGGTGATGGCCCGGTTCTCCGCAACCGGCTTCGAGGCGGCCGCGGTGACCGCGATGGCGATGGCGGCCGGCTCCGCACCGATGCCGGGCGGAAAGGCCCTCAAGGTGTCCCTCGACCAGCCCTTCGGCTTCATCGCCGTCCATCGGCCGACCGGCGTCCCCGTCGTCGCCGGCTGGGTGAACTACTCGTAGGGGTTGGCCGGCGCGGTCACCGGCTTGACCGTGTCCACGGTGAGGGCGGCGACGTCGCCGTCGGCGCGCTTGGTCGGCTCGGCCCACTGGCCGGTGACGGTGACCCACTGGTTCTTCGGTGGGGCGGCCTGACCGCGGGCTTCGACCATGAACGCCGTACCGTCGGCGACGCAGCAGGTCAGGCCGATCCGGGTCACGTACCAGGACGCCGTTCTTCGCCGGGGTGACGAAGCCGGTCAACTGGAAGGCCCGGCCCTTCATGCTCTCCTTCTCCCAGACCGCCCAGACGGAGTAGTCCCGGACGGCCAGCGCCACCGGGGCGTCGCCCTGCGAGTTGTTGGAGAGCCAGGAGTTGCTCTTCGGATCGGCCGGTTTGGCTGCCACCGGGGACTGGCGTTGCGCCGCATCCGCACCGAGAGCGGGCGGGTCGACGACGAGCAGGGCGAAGATCGGGATCAGCAGCAGCCAGGCCGCGCGCGGCAGGCCGTGGTGCCCGTGGCCGTCGTCGGGGTGCTCTTTCTTCCGGGTGTCCGCGAGTACGTCGAACACCGCGAGCGCGATCAGGATCAGCCCGGCCGCGAGCAGCATCCACCGCATCCCGGGTTTCACGTACCGCAGATAGGTGTTCGAGGTCGCGAGCTGCACCACCGCGGCCCCGACGAACACCACCACCAGCCCGGCAACGTTGCGCCTCACAGCAACCACCACCCCACGAGAAGACTGGCCAGGATTGCGACCACGAACGTGGCCGGCGCGAACCGGACGGCGAACCTGGGACCGAACGTGCCGGTCTGCAGCGCGATCAGCTTCACGTCCACGATCGGCCCGACCACCATGAACGCGAGCCGCGCGGTCAGCGAGAACTGGGTCAGGCTGGCCGCCACGAACGCGTCCGCCTCCGAACAGATGGCCAGCAGTACGGCGAGCAGCCCCAAGAGCAGCACGGAGAGGAGCAGGTTGCCGGCCACCTGGTCGAGCCAGCTGCGCGGTACGACGACGTTCAGGGTCGCCGCCGCGGCCGCGCCGATGACCAGGAACCCGCCGGCGTGCAGGAAGTCGTGCAGCATCGAGGACCGGAACACCTCGAACTTGCCGGCGCCCTCCGCGTGCCGGTTCTTCGGCATCCGCAGCCACGAAGCGCCCTTGCCGGTCGCCAGGAACAACCAGCCGAGGATCATCGACACCCCGAGCGAGGTCACCGCCCGGGCGACCACCACCTTCGGCTGCCCCGGGAACGCGACCGCGGTGGATGCCAGGACGACCGGGTTGATCGCCGGCGCGGACAGCAGGAACGCGAGCGCCGCGGCCGGGGTGACACCGCGGTTCATCAGCGCGGCCGACACCGGCACCGACGCACACTCGCAGCCCGGCAGTACCACGCCTGACGCGCTGGCGACCGGTACGGCGAGGGCCGGGTGCTTCGGGCAGCGCCTTCGCGAAGAACGACGGCCGGGATGAATGCGGTGAGCGCGGCCGACAGCAGGACGCCGAGCACCAGGAACGGCATCGCCTGGACCGTGACCCCGACGAACATCGTCGCCCAGGTCCGGATCCCGTCGTCGCTGAACACCCCGGCGAAGATCCGCCGGCCGAACAACGCCAGCCCGACCAGCAGGATCAGGGTCGCGGTGAACGCGATCGACGACCCCGCCGACTCCTTGTTTTCCGCATCGGGCGGCTGGGAATCGACAGGTGGTGGGGCGGTCGGGTTGGCCGTCATGGGCGGCATCCTGACACAACGCAGTGCGTCTGAACGAGGACTCACCGCACCCGTGAAATGAAAATCAGCGTCATTCCGGCAATACTCGCGGACCGCCAGGCCATCACATTCGACGTCCCACCG
The DNA here is from genome assembly GCA_963748245.1 of uncultured Actinomycetota bacterium. Classification (GTDB taxonomy): domain Bacteria; phylum Actinomycetota; class Actinomycetes; order Propionibacteriales; family Kribbellaceae; genus Kribbella. Next base: position 907,264 of record CAVVIA010000005.1, read on the forward strand.
CGGGCGCGGGCGAGGGCGTGCCGCCCTCGGGTGATTGTGATGGCCTGGGCGTCCGCACCCCGCTCGGCTTGCCCAGGGACGTGGCAGGGTGGACGCATGGATGCCGACGTGGTGCGCGCAGTCAACGACCTCACCGCCCGCTGGGCCCGCAGCCTGCCGGACGGCAACACCGTCGTGTCCGGGCTCGGTCTGTGGCCGCTGCTCGCGATCCTCGCGACCGCGGCCGACGAACCCGGTCGCGCCGAGCTGGCCGAGGCCGCCGGGGTGGACGCGTCGGCCGGCTCGCAACAGGCGCTCGCGCTGATCCAGGCGATCGACGGCTCGGACGACCTGAACGCGGCGCTGGGCGTCTGGGTGCACGAGCAGTTGAAGCTCGCGGAGTCGTTCGACAGCGTGATCCCGGCGCCGCTGGTCGGCACCCTCACCGGCACGGCGGCTGTGGACAAGCCGAAGCTCGACGCCTGGGCCGCGGAGCACACCGACAACCTGATCCGCGAGATGCCCATCGAGGTCACCCCCGACCTGATGCTGGTGCTCGCGTCGGCGCTGTCCCTGCGGACGACCTGGGTCAACCCGTTCAAGGAGCTGGTCCGGCGCTTCTACGACGGCCCGTGGGCCGGCGGCTCGTGGCACTGGCTGGAGCGGGTCGACGGCGAGCTGGACGCCGTACGGCGGTACGACGACCTGACTGTGATCACGGTCGCGGGCGACGCGGATGTCGACGTACTCCTCGGCGTCGGTCAACCGCAGGCGGCGCAGGCCGACGTACTCGCTGCATCTTCTGCAGGTGCAGGGCGAAGGGGTGCCGGGGAGCCGCTGATCGAGCAGGGCGAGCCTGGGGCTGAGGTCGCGCCGGGGGTGAAGATCGGGCAGACCACCGCGCCGAGGCCCGATCTGAAGCTGTCGTTGCCGTCGTTCAACGTGGAGGCCGAGCATGATCTGCTGGCGTCGCGTGAGCTGTTCGGGTTGAGTGCGGTGAGCACGGATCCGGGCGCGCACGGTCACTTCAGCGCGATCAGCCCGGTGACGCTCGCCGTCGGGCAGGCGAAGCAGAAGGTGCTGGCGCGGTTCTTCGCCACCGGGTTCGAGGCCGCGGCGGTGACCGCGGTCGGACTGATGCGGACCTCGATGCCGACCCAGCAGGCCAAGCGGCTCGACGTGACGCTGGACCGGCCGTTCGGGTTCGTCGCCGTACTGCGGGAAGCGCGGCTGCCGATCGTGGCCGGCTGGGTCGCGACGCCTACCGAGCCGGGAGACCGAACAGCCGGTTGAGCAGCGCGGACGCCTCGTCGACCGCGTCGCGATCACCGGTCAGGAGCAGGTCGAACAGCAGGCCCCGGGAGGCGGCGAGCCCGAGCCGGGCGTACGACGGAGCCTGCTCGGGCGCAATGCCCGCACGAACGCACAGCTCGATCACCGGCGGGAGCCAGACGTTGATCAGGTCGGCCTTGAGGGCTTCGGTGTGCGGCAGGTTCTGCATCGCGTGAGCGCTCAACTCGAAGAAGAGCGGTCCGTAGATCAGCGTCGCCTCGGTGACGCGGCGCCAGAACAGGTCCGCCTGTTCCTCGAGCGGCAGATCCTGCTGCATCACCTCAGCCAGCAGGTCGCGCTGCTGCTGTTCGACCGTCCGGACCACTTCGGCGAGCAGACCCTCGCGGGAGCCGAAGTGGTAGATCAGCATCCGGTGGCTGGTCCCGATCGACGTAGCGATACTGCGCAGGCTCGCATCGCCGATGCCGTTCTTCGCGAAATGCTCGACCGCATCGCCGAGCAGGCGATCACGACTCACCCGCGTCCTCGCTTCGCTGCGGGCGCGGATGAGTCGTCTGTCGACGCTGTGCTTGACGGTGAACTCGCTACGCTCGTTCACTGACCTGCTTCAGCTTCTCGGTCTCGGTCTGGATGTAGCGGCGGGTGAGACCGGCGTACAGCTTGCCGAACAGCCAGCCGAGCGGGCCCTCCTGGATGATCGTGGCCGTCGCGACCGTGCCCTCTGGCGTGCTCTCGACCCGGTGAACGCCGGTGGTCTTGATCCCGGGAGCCTTCGAGACCCATTGGAAGTACTCGCCTTCCTTGAGCTCGGTCACCTCCCAGATCGCGACCGGGAGCTTCGGCTGGCGGATCCGGGTCCGGGAGCCGAGGTGGATACGGCCCTCGTCGAGCCGCTCCACCGATTCGATTGTCGGCGTCCACTCGGGCCACCGCTCGACGTCGCTGAAAACCTGCCACACCCGCTCGGGCGGGGCCTGGATCGTGCTGGAATGATCGAAGCGCATGTACCAAATGGTACATCAGGTCTTCGTGAGGTTCTCCGGGCGGTCGGCGGTCCCGGTCGCGGCGCCAGGTAGGGTCTGGGGCCATGGCTGAGCAGAACGTCCCGCAGAACGTCGAGAACGAGCAGGACCCGGGCGCGAACACCCAGATGTTCCGCGCCTTCGTGAACGAGGGCCAGGCCGAGACGGCCGCCGAACCGAAGCTGAACGGCCGCGTCCTCGCCTTCGTCGGCGCCGCCGTGGTGTTGATCGCGGTCGTCGCCGCGGTCGTCGTCTTCTGACCTGACCGCGACTGACTTGACCGCGGTTCACGTCGAGGTCGTCCGGGTCTTCACCGACCCCGAGGGCCGGTTCGGCAACCCCCTGGGCATCATCGACGGCGCCCTGGTCGCGCCCGCCGACCGTCAGCGCGTGGCCGCCGAGCTCGGCTACAGCGAGACCGTGTACGTCGACGACGCCGGGACCGGCGTCATCCGGATCTTCACCGCCACCGGCGAGATGGCCTTCGCCGGCCATCCCACCGTCGGCGTCGCCTGGTGGCTGCACTCCCAGGGTGTCGACACGCCTGCTCTGCGTGTCCCCGCCGGCGACATTGCCGTCACCCGCGACGGCGACCTGACCAGCGTCCGCGCCGACAGCACCTGGGGCAGCCCCTGGGACTGGCGCCAACTCGACTCACCGGAGGCGGTCCTGGCGGCCGACCCCGCCGCGTACTCAGCCGGTCACACCTTCCTCTGGTCCTGGCAGGACGAAGCCGCCGGCATCATCCGGGCCCGGGCCTTCGCCCCCGCGATGGGCGTCGAGGAGGACGAAGCCACCGGCTCCGCCGTCACCCAGCTGACCGCTCAACTACAGCGGGACCTCCTGGTCGTCCAAGGCGCCGGCTCCCACCTCCACACCACCTGGCAGCCCCCCACCCACGCCACCGTCGGCGGCCGGGTCCTCCCCGCCGTACCCCGCACCATCACGATCTGACTGCCCGTTCACGCCGGGATTTCGACATCCGTTGACGGGTGTGGGGGATCGGATGGAGCATGAGTGCTCGGCTAGTGGTGGGAGGGTTGATGGCTGAGGTTGTCAGGGCTGCGTTGGTGCAGACGTCGTGGACCGGTGACAAGGAGTCCATGATCAAGGCGCACGAGGAGTATGCCCGGCAGGCTGCCGCGGCCGGTGCGCGGGTGATCTGCTTCCAGGAATTGTTCTACGGGCCGTATTTCTGCCAGCTCCAGGACACCGAGTACTACGAGTACGCCGAATCCGTGCCCGGGCCGACGACCGAGCGGTTCGCCGCCCTGGCCAAGGAGCTCGGGATGGTGATGGTGCTGCCGGTGTACGAGCAGGAGCAGCCGGGCGTGCTCTACAACACGGCCGCCGTGATCGATGCTGACGGCAAGTACCTGGGCAAGTACCGGAAGAACCACATCCCGCAGGTGAAGGGGTTCTGGGAGAAGTTCTACTTCCGCCCGGGCAACCTCGGGTACCCGGTGTTCGACACCGCGGTCGGCCGGATCGGCGTGTACATCTGCTACGACCGGCACTTCCCGGAGGGCTGGCGGGCGCTCGGGCTGGCCGGGGCGAAGATCGTGTTCAACCCGTCCGCGACCAGTCGCGGGCTGTCGGCGTACCTGTGGCAACTCGAGCAGCCGGCCTCGGCGGTGGCGAACGAGTACTTCATCGGCGCGATCAACCGGGTCGGGATCGAGTCCGACTTCGGGGACAACGACTTCTACGGGACGTCGTACTTCGTCGACCCCGAGGGCAAGTTCGTCGGCGACGTCGGGCATGACCACGATCCGGAACTCATCGTCCGCGATCTGGATCTGAGCCTGCTGGACACGGTCCGGGACCGCTGGCAGTTCTACCGCGACCGCCGCCCGGACGCGTACGGCGACCTGACCAAACCATAAGCAAACCCGCTCAAAGAGGAGTGGCCTAGATGTCTTTGCTGGTCAAGGGTGGAACCGTTGTCGGGCCGACCGGGACGCAGGTCGCCGACGTCCTGGTCCAGGGCGAGAAGATCGTCGCACTGCTGGACCCGTCGTTCAGCCAGACGCTCACACCGGACGAGGTGATTGATGCCTCCGGCAAGTACGTGATCCCCGGCGGGATCGACGCGCATACGCATATGGAGCTGCCGTTCGGCGGCACCGCGGCGAGTGACACGTTCGACACCGGGACCCGGGCCGCGGCCTGGGGCGGTACGACGACCATCATCGACTTCGCCGTCCAGCGAACGGGCGAGGTGGTCCAGGACGGGCTCGCCGCCTGGCATGCGAAGGCCGACGGCAACTGCCACATCGACTACGCGTTCCACATGATCCTGGGCGGTGTCGACGACGACTCGCTGAAGGCGATGGATCAGCTGGTCTCGGACGAGGGCGTGACCAGTTTCAAACTGTTCATGGCCTACCCGGGCGTCTTCTACTCCGACGACGGCCAGGTCCTGCGGGCGATGCAGACGGCGCGGGACAACGGCGCGATGATCATGATGCACGCGGAGAACGGCATCGCGATCGACGTCCTGGTGCAGCAGGCGCTGGCCCGCGGCGAGACCGACCCGATCTACCACGGCATCACCCGGCCGGCCGCGCTGGAGGCGGAGGCGACGAACCGGGCGATCGCGCTCGCCGAGGTCGCGCAGGACTGCCCGCTCTACATCGTGCACCTGTCGGCCAGTCAGGCCCTCGAGCACGTCGCCGAGGCGCGTGACGCCGGGCGGAACGTGTTCGCGGAGACCTGCCCGCAGTACCTGTACCTGACCCTCGAGGACCAGCTCGGCGCACCTGGGTTCGAGGGTGCGAAGTGGGTCTGCTCGACGCCGCTGCGGAGCAAGCACGAGGCACACGCGAAGGACCTGTGGAAGGGCTTGCGGAGCAACGATCTGGCGATCGTGTCGACCGACCACTGCCCGTTCTGCATGAAGGACCAGAAGGAGCTGGGTGTCGGTGACTTCTCCAAGATCCCGAACGGGATCGGCGGGGTCGAGCACCGGGTCGACCTGATCTACCAAGGCGTGGTGGACGGCCAGCTCTCGCTCGAACGCTGGGTGGAGACGATCGCGACCACGCCGGCCCGGATGTTCGGGCTTTACCCGCAGAAGGGGATCGTTGCCCCGGGCTCCGATGCCGACCTGGTCGTGTACGACCCGAACGCGACCACCCGGATCAGCGTCGACACCCACCACATGAACATGGACTACTCGGCGTACGAAGGGGTCGAGATCAGGGGCCGGGTGGGCACGGTGATCTCGCGCGGCGAGGTGATCGTGGCCGACGGCAACTACCATGGCCGCAAAGGCCGGGGGAAGTTCCTCGAGCGCGGTCTGTCGTCATACCTGATCTGAGGGGGGAACCGTGGACTTCGGAGTGGTGTTCCAGTGTGATCCGCCCGCGTCCGCAGTGGTGGACCTGGCGGGCAAGGCGGAGGCCGCGGGGTTCGACTACGTCTGGACGTTCGACTCGCATCTGCTGTGGCAGGAGCCGTTCGTCATCTACAGCCAGATCCTGGCGACCACCGAGCGGGTGATCGTCGGCCCGATGGTGACGAACCCGGGCACCCGGGACTGGACCGTGATCGCGTCCCAGTTCGCCACCCTGAACGAGATGTTCGGCAACCGGACGATCTGCGGGATCGGCCGCGGCGACTCGGCGCTGCGGACCCTCGGCGCCAAGCCGGGCACGATCAGCGAGCTGAAGCAGTGCGTCGACGTGGTCCGGTCGCTGGCGCGCGGCGAGACGGTCGAGTACCGCGGCCAGCAGCTCAAGTTCGCCTGGGTCGAGAACGGTGCGCTCGACGTCTGGGTCGCCGCCTACGGCCCGAAGGCGCTGGCCGCGACCGGCCAGGTCGGCGACGGCTACATCCTGCAGTTGGCCGACCCCGACATCGCCGAGTGGATGATCGGAGCGGTACGGCGTTCCGCCGAGGAGGCCGGCCGTGATCCGGCAGCGATCAAGTTCTGTGTCGCGGCACCGGCGTACGTCGGGGACGACCTGGACCACCAGCGGGAGCAGACCCGATGGTTCGGCGGGATGGTCGGCAACCATGTGGCCGACATCGTCTCCCGCTACGGCGCGTCCGGGGCAGTGCCGAAAGCGCTGACCGACTACATCGAGGGCCGCAAGGGCTACGACTACTCCGAGCACGGCCGCGCCGGCAATACCCACACCGCCTTCGTCCCCGACGAGGTCGTCGACCGCTTCTGCATCCTCGGCCCGCCCGAGAACCACCTGTCCCGGCTGGCGGAGCTGAAGTCCCTCGGCGTCGACCAGTTCGCCGTCTACCTCCAGCACGACGCCAAGGAAGAAACCCTGGCGGCCTACGGCAAGGACATCATCCCGCACGCAGGGCAATGACCGGATCCCATGGTGTCGCAGCGATTGGTGACGCGGTGAGTACGCCGCCTCGGCCCGGGATGGAGAGTCTGACGCTCGTCCTGCTCCGGCGCCCGGCGGATCCGCCGGACCTGCCCGAGGACGAGGCGGACAAGATCCAGCAGGCTCATCTCGACTTCCTGGACGGGCTGCGGAAGGCCGGCGTGATGGGCGCGGCCGGTCCGTTCCGCGACCACGACGACGAGAAGCTGCGCGGTCTGTGCGTCTACCGGGTCGGCATCGACGAGGCCCGCCGTCACGCCGCCGACGACCCCGCTGTCCGGGCCGGCCTCCTGGTCGCAGAGCCCATCACCTGGTGGTTCCGGGCCGGCGAAGTTCGCCTGGGCTAGATCGTCGGGCTCCAGAGGGTGGCTGCCGGGAGGAGGTCGGAGATCAGGACCGAGCCGACGCCTTCCGCGGTCGGGAGGATGACCCGGATCGCCGGGTGGTAGTCGTTCAGGACCTGGCGGTCCCGGCCGCACGGACCGACGACGCCACGGCCTTCGTTGCCCACAGCCACGATCGTGGTCAGCTCGCGCGCCCCTTCGGCCCGGGCCCGGCCGAGTGCGACCAGCTCCGCACACGGTCCGCCGGTGAAGTGGTAGAGGTTGATCCCGGCGTACATCCGCCCGTCCACACCCCGAACCGCGGCGCCCATCGTGTAGACCCCGTCCGGCCCGTCGGTATTCGCGTCGACGGTCCGCCGGGCCAGCTCGATCAGTTCCCGGTCCTCATCAGTGAGCGCATGCACGATCATGCCCACCAGCCTGCCATGCCGTGTCACCCGAGGTTCATCCGGTGATGCGCTTGAGCTCGGCCTCCACCACCGCCTTGACCGACTTGATCTCGGTGGCCGGGTCCGAGCCGGTGCGGATGATCCGGTTGAGGGCGTCGGAGTACGCCGTACCGGACTTCGGGGACCAGAGGAGTGGTGTCTGGGCGCGCCCGTTCTCGTTGACGAACTTCGCCGCGTCGGCGGCCGGCCCGGTCTTCAGCTTGTCCGCCTTCGCGATCAGGCTCTTGCGGGCCGGGATGTGGAAGCCGTACGACTGGGCCCAGTCGAGTTGCTTGTCGGTCTGGTCGATCCACAGCCACTGGACGAACTTCTTCGCCGCGTCGATGTTCTTCGACTTCGCGTTCACGATCGACGAGAAGGCGCCGACCGGGACGCTCGGGGCACCGGTGGTCGCGTTCAGCTTCGGCCAGGGGAGTACGCCGAAGTCGTCCGGGAACGCCTTCTGGATCGCCGGGAGGGTCCACAGGCCGGTGAACTGCATCGCGGTCAGACCCTGGGTGAACGCGGACGGATCGGACCAGTCGGTCGGTGCCCCGAGCAACAGGCTCTTCGAGGTGAACAGCTCGCGCAGCTTGCGCAGCGACTCGACCGCGGCCGGGTCGTCGAAGCCGAACCGGTTGTCCTCGGTCAGGTAGTCCAGCCCGGCCGACCAGAGCGCCGGCCCGCCGAGGATGCCGACGCCGCCGTCGTTGCCGACGAACAAGCCCTTCACCTTCTCGGTGGTCAGCTTCTGCGCTGCCGCGAGCAACTCGTCGACGGTCTGCGGCGGCTGGACGCCGGCCGCGCTGAGCAGGCTCTTGCGGTAGACGAGCAGCTGCATGTCGGTCACCTGCGGGATCGCGTACAGCTTGTCCTGGTACGTCATCCGGGTGATCAGCGACCGGGTGAAGTCGGCCTTGGTGGCGTCGTCGAGCAGGTCGGTCAGGTCGACCACCTGACCGCCCTTGATCATGTCGATGGTGGGGCCGTTGCCGTACTCGAACACGTCCGGACCCTGGCCGGTCAGCAGGGCCGCCGCGGTCTTCTTGTCGTAGTCCCCGGGCGACCACTGCACCGTCACGGTCGCGTCGGCGTACTCCTTCGCGTACCGCTCGACCGCCTGCTGCGTGCCGGCCTCGCCGTACTGGTGGTACCACTGCGACAACGCCGGCCTGTCTCCGGACGCACCGCCCGACGACTCCCGCCCGGTGTTGGATCCGCAGCCGGCCACCGCCATCGCCGCCAACCCACCACCGACCGCCAGCAACCGCCGCCTGGTGACCCCAGCACCCACCATTTCGCGTACCTCCAGCTCCGGCGCGGTCCCACAGCCCGCACTCCGACGAACGACCCTACGACGCAACCGGTCCGCCGGACGCGTATCCTCTTGGGCATGTTCTGCTCCTGTGACTAGAGACGGCTCCCGCGCTTGTTCGCGCGGTCGAGCCCATGTTCATTGCGCGGCGTCCGGTTGGCGTCGTGAGTCTCTAGGAGCGTCCTCTTGTCCGGCACGGTTCGTGTCGGGAGCTACCGCGATGTGCTGTTGTTGCCGTCTGCGTTGCGCACGTTCGTGCCGGCGCTGCTCGGGCGGCTGTCGTACGGTCTGCTCCCGTTGTCTTTGCTTTTCACTGTCCAGCAGTCCACTGATTCGTTCGCCAGGGCCGGCGCGGCGGTCGCGTTGTTCGGTCTGGCGTCCCTGTCGATGCCCTACAAAGCCCGCCTCGTCGACCGCTTCAGTCAGCGCCGGGTGTTGCCGATCCTCGCGGTCGGCTGCTCCACCGCTCTGGTCGTCATCGCTTTCGTGACCACCAACCTCGTGGTGATCGCCGCGGCCGGGCTCCTCGCACCACCACTGGGTCCGTCGATGCGGTCGAACTGGCGGCTGCTCACCGAAGGGTCGGCCCTGAAGGAGCGGGCCTATGCGTTGGACGCGGTCAGCGAGGAGTCCCTGTTCCTCGGCGGTCCGCTGCTCGTCGGCGTACTGATCAGTGTCGTGTCCGCACCTTCAGCTCTCGCCTGCTCCGCGAGCCTGATGCTCGTCGGCACGCTCGCCATGGTGACCAGTCCGGTCGCCAAACACACCACGGCGGCACCCGCGACTCGCCATCCCCTCGGGCCGCTCGTCCTGCCGGAGCTGCGCCGGATCCTGCTGGTCATCCTGGTCACGGCGTCGGGGATCAGCGTCGCGTACCTGTGCGTGGCCGGAGTCGCGCAGGGGGCCGGCAGACCAGGGGCTGCCGGGTACGTCGAAGCCGCGATCGGACTCGGCAGCGTCGTCGGCGGGCTCTTGTGGGCTCGGCGTCACCACACCCGGCCGTGGTCGGCTCAGCTCGGCGGGCTGATCGCCGTACTGGCTGTCGGGCTGTTGGCGGCCTCGTTCGCGACCAACCTGGTCGTGCTCGGGGTCGTGATGGCAGCGACGGGCGTTGCGGTGGCGCCGCTGTTCGTGGTGTCTTACCTGGCCGCGGACGCCGTCACGCCGCCGTACCAGCGCACCGAGGCGAGCACGTGGATCAACACCGCCAACAACCTCGGCAGCTCGGCCGGAGCGGCGCTTGCCGGGCTGGCGATCGACCGGACCACACCGTCACACGGGTTCCAGGCGGGCGGCGCACTCCTCGCTCTCGTTGCCGCGACGGTCTGGCTGTCAGGCGTCCGACAGGCGCGCAATCGTCGCGGAGGCTCGGCGGACGATGGGGACCGGGCCCTCGGGGAGAACGTCGCCGATGAAGCTGTAGTGCGCGAGGACCTCGGGGTCGACGCCGCCGGGCCGGTGCCGGCTGTGGTCGCGGACCCAGTCGATGATGTCGCCCCAGCCCGGAGCAGCCAGCGAACCGCCGAAGTGCTGCACGGACAGGCCCGCGCACAGGTTGCCGAAGGCGAGGCGGTGGGCCAGCGGCCAGCCGCGGAGGGTGCCGAGGACCAGTGAGGCCAGGAAGACGTCTCCGGCCCCGGTCGGGTCGTACGAGCGCACCGGCAGCGCCGGGACCTGCTCCTCCTCGCCGGTGCTCGAGTCGATCGCGAGTACGCCGTCCGCGCCGTTGGTGACCACGGCAAGGGGGACCCGCTCGGCCAGCTTGTGGAGCGCGGCCTTCGGGGTGTCGGTCCGGGTGTAGGCCATCGCCTCGCTCGCGTTCGGCGTGAAGGCGTGGAAGCCGTCCAGTACGTCGAGTACGGCGGGCGACCACTGGTCGGTCGGGTCCCAGCCGACGTCGCCGAACATGAGCGCACCGGACTGCATCGCCTCGAGCGTCCAGCCGGGCAGCTCGTCCTCGACCGGGACGATCGCCGAGCGGGTCTTCAGGCCCGGGCCGACCAGCTTGCTCGGGTCGCCGGGCGCCTCGTGTGCGTGCGTCACCATCGCCCGGTCCCGGTCGAGCGACATCGAGACGGTGACCGGCGAGTGCCAGTGGCCGATCCGGCGGGAGTGGGACAGGTCCACACCCTCCTGGTCGGCCAGGGTCCGCCAGCAGAAGTCGGCGTACACGTCGTCGCCGAACACCGAGGCCAGCCCGGTCTTCAGGCCGAGCCGGCTGGCGGCGATGGCGAAGTTCGCGACGCCGCCGGGGCACGACCCCATCCCCTCGGCGAAGATCTCGGTGCCGGTGGCCGGCGCGGACTCGAGCCCGGTCAGCACGATGTCGAGGAACACGGTCCCCTGTACGAACACGTCGTAGCCGTCGTCCTCCATACGGTGACACTGCTCCTTGTCAGACTGGCCGCTCTGTCGGTGGCGGGTGGAATGGTTTCCTTCGTAACATCTTCGACCGGTCATCACCATGGAATTGGGAGGACGTGTATGGGTGCCGGGGTGTGTCCGTGATTCCGACCTGGATCTCGGTGGTCGGGGTCGTCGTGACCGTGCTGAGCCCGCTCCTCGCCCTCGGCGGCGTCGCGCTCGGGTCCTACCTGACCCGGAAGTCGGATCGGGAGCTGGATGTCTGGCGGCACCGTGAGGAGACGATGCGGATGGTCCGGTGGGCGGTCGAGCAGATTCTCGAGGGTGAGGAAGCCGCGACGGACGCCGGTGTCGTCACGCTCCGCTCACTGATGCGGTCGGAACTGTTGCAGCCGGAGGACTACGATCTGGTCGCCGCGCTGACCGCCTCCGTTGCGATCGACCGCGTCGGCCAGGCCGCCTATGCTGATATCGCGGAGGCAGATACCGAAGTCGTCGAGGGAGACGGTGAGCATGGCTGAGAAGAAGACCGTGAAGGTCTCCCGCCAGGCCGTCGAATTGGCCCGGCTGCACGTCGAGGCAGCCCGCCGGGCCGGCCGCAAACCCGAGCCGGGCCTCGCCCGCATCGCCGACGCCCGCCCCGACAACGGCAACGGCGCCACCCCAGCCCCCGCCTGACCTGTGGATAACTCCGCCGGCTGACTGGCGGAAACGGATACGCTCAAGCAGGAAGAACAGGGGCGGCGCAGCGTCGGTCGTGCACCGATCACACGGCTCGGCGCACACCGGCTCACACGCCCCGCTACACGCCCGGCGCACACCGGCTATCGGACGGGCACGTACGGTGCGGCATGCCTGGTCGGCGGCACGCCCGGGACCACCTAGACTGATCGGCGGCCGCTCCGGTGGCGTACGGTCTCCTGGTGGTTACCGTCGCGTCGCCTCCTGTTCCCGACCACGGCCGGATGATCCCGTGATCCGCTTCGAGAATGTGTCCAAGACGTACGAGGGCCAGTCCAAGGCCGCTCTGCTGAACGTCAACGTCGAGATCGAGAAGGGCGAGTTCGTCTTCCTGGTCGGCACCTCCGGGTCCGGCAAGTCGACGTTCCTTCGTCTGGTCCTGCGTGAGCACCGGACGTCCAAGGGTCACATCATGGTGGCCGGCAAGGACCTGAACCGGCTGGCCAGCTGGCGGATCCCGCAGATGCGCCGCCAGATCGGCACCGTCTTCCAGGACTTCCGGCTGCTGCCGAACAAGACCGTCGCCGAGAACGTGGCGTTCGCCCTGCAGGTGATCGGCAAGCCCCGGTCGCACATCCGCAAGACGGTGCCCGAGGTGCTCGAGCTGGTCGGCCTGGACGGCAAGGAGGATCGCCTCCCCGACGAGCTGTCCGGCGGTGAGCAGCAGCGGGTCGCGATCGCCCGGGCGTTCGTCAACCGGCCGATGATCCTGATCGCCGACGAGCCGACCGGAAACCTGGACCCCGGTACGTCGGTCGGCATCATGAAGCTGCTGGACCGGATCAACCGCACCGGGACGACCGTCGTGATGGCCACTCACGACGTGTCCATCGTCGACCAGATGCGCAAGCGCGTGATCGAGCTGGAGAACGGTCATGTCGTCCGCGACGAGTCGCGCGGCGTCTACGGCTACCAGCACTGAGAACAGGGACTACTGACTGATGCGCTTGAACTACATCCTCTCCGATCTCGGGATCGGTCTGAAGCGGAACCTGTCGATGACGATCGCGGTCGTCGTCACCATCTGGGTCTCCCTGTCGCTGTTCGGCAGCGCGCTGCTCGCCCGCGAGCAGGTCGAGCTGATGAAGGGCAACTGGTACGACAAGATCCAGATCTCGGTCTTCCTCTGCACCAAGGACTCCGGCGGCCGCGGCTGCGCGGGCACCGAGGTGACCCAGGAGCAGAAGAACCGGATCCGCCAGGTGATCGAGTCGAACCCGGACACCGCACCGGACGGCGTCTTCGGCGAGACGAAGAAGGAAGCGTTCGAGCAGTTCAAGAAGCTGTACAAGGACTCGCCGATCGTCAGCACGGTCACCGAGGACCAGATGCAGGAGTCCTTCCGGGTCAAGCTGAAGGATCCACAGCGCTACCAGAACCTGGTCAGCGCGGTGGCCGGCCTGCCGGGCGTCGATACCGTCCAGGACCTCAGACAGTATCTGGATCCGTTGTTCAAGGCCCTCAACGGTTTGCAAGTCGGGGCCCTGGTCGCCGCCGGACTCCTGCTGGTCGCGGCCCTGATGCAGATCTCGAACACGATCCGGCTGGCGGCGTACGCCCGGAGACGCGAGATAGGCATCATGCGCCTGGTGGGCGCGTCGAACTTCTATATCCAGCTGCCGTTCCTGCTCGAAGCGGTCCTGGCAGCTCTCATCGGCGCGGTCCTTGCCTGCGGCACCTTGTGGGTCGGGGTGTACTTCGTCGTCATGCAGCGGGCCCAGGAGACATTCCGGGTCTGGCAGTGGGTCGGCGCCACCGAAACCTTCCGCGCCACGCTCATCATGGTCGTGGTCGGCCTGGTGCTCGCCGTGGTTCCGACATTCCTGACAACGCGGAAATACCTCAAAGTCTGACCCGGGTGACTTATCGTGCTGTAGCAGTCTCAACGCACGACAACTAAACCCAGAGCAAGGGGTCGACCTGTGGTCCCGCACTTCCCCGGTGCGAACCCGCGTCAGCGGGGGAGCATCAAGCGAGACGACAGCACCGGCACCTCCGCGAAGCCGCGCCCGCGTTCACGCACGAAACCGCCGGGCCGGCAGACGGTCGTCGCCGCATGCTGCCTTGTCCTGTCCCTGTCCGCCGGAGTCCTGGCGGTGGTGTCGCCTGCCCAGGCGGACCCACCGGATCCAGCCGCCAAGAAGAAGCAACTCGAGTCGCAGATCGACCAGTCCAAGGCCGATCTCGCCGCCGCGTCCGACCAGCTCGGCAAGTCCGCCGCCGTCTACAACGCGGCGGAGGCCAAGTACAAGGTCGTCCAGGTCCGGTACGCCGTAGCCCAGGGCAAACTGGCGGCCGCCAAGGCGGCCGATGCGGTTGCCGCGGGCAAGCTCCGTGCCGCCGAACGAGCGCTGCGGGCGGCGGTCGCCGACGTGGAGGCGGGCGAGCAGCTGATCATCGAGAAACGCGCCCTGGCGGGCCGGGCGGTCCGGTCGGCGTACCAGCAGCAGAACAGCCTGGTCGGGTTGTCGATCGCGCTGCGCGGCGCGTCGCCGGCGGATATCGCCACCGGCATGCAGGTCCAGCGCAACGTGTTCGGCATCCAGGGCAACGCGATCACCAACCTGAACAACGCGCAGGCGCAGCTCGTCAGCAAGCGGGCCAAGGTCGCCCAGGCCGAGAAGGCCGCCGAGGCGGCGCGGGCCGAGGCCGCTCGGACGGTGCAGCAGGTGACCGAGCTGACCAAGCAGGTGGCCGCGGACAAGGCCGAGGCCGCTGCGGTCGCGCAGACCAAGCTGGTCGCCTACAAGGCCGCCGAGAAGGAGAAGAATTCCGAGCTGGCGCAGTACAACTCGCTGCTCCGGGAGCGGGCCCGGGTCGAGCAGCTCCTGATCGCCCGCGCCCGCGCCGAGAAGGCCGCCGCGGCCCGTCGCAAGGCGGCTCGCGAGAAGGCCGAGCGGGCGAAGGCCCGGAAGGAAGGCCGCCCGCCGCGGCCGGTCCCGAACGACCCCGACGACAGTGGACGGTTGAGCTACCCGATCAGGAGCTACGTCACGTCGCCGTACGGAATGCGGTTCCACCCGGTCCTGCACTACTGGAAGCTGCACGACGGCACCGATTTCGGCGGCGGCTGCGGTACGCCGATCCGCGCGGCGGCCAGCGGGGTCGTCACGGACCGGTACTACAACGGCGGCTACGGGAACCGGGTGTTCATCTCGCACGGGGTGATCGACGGATCCTCCATCACCACCGTCTACAACCACCTGTCCCGCTACAAGGCCCGGGTCGGTGAGCGGGTCAGCCGCGGCGAGATCATCGGGTACGTCGGCACCACCGGGTACTCCACCGGCTGCCACCTCCACTTCATGGTCTACCAGGACGGCCGAGTCGTTAATCCGATGAAGTGGTTGTGAGCAGTCTGAGATACTGGTCGGATGGTGAAAGAGACCGGCCGGAAACCGATCGCGCAGAACCGTAAGGCGCGACACGACTACCACATCGAGGACGTGGTGGAGGCCGGACTCGTGCTGACCGGGACCGAGGTGAAGTCCCTGCGGCAGGGTCGGGCCTCCCTGGTCGACGCGTTCGCGGCGGTCCGGGGTCACGAGCTGTGGCTGCAGGGGATGCACATCCCCGAGTACAAGCACGGCACCTGGACCAACCACGAGCCGCGCCGTACCCGCAAGCTGCTGTTGCACAAGGACGAGCTGCAGAAGTTGATCCGCGCGGTCGAGCAGCAGGGCGTGTCGGTGATCCCGCTGTCGCTGTACTTCAAGGACGGGTACGCGAAGGTCGAGCTGGGCACCGGGCGCGGCAAGAAGGACTACGACAAGCGGCACGCCCTGGCCGAGCGCCAGGCGAGCCGCGAGGCCCAGCGAGCCCTCTCCGAACGCCGCCGCGGCGACCGCTGAGCCTGGTTCCCACCTGGTTCGCTTGCTGTTGAGCCCGGGCGGCAGGCTGGGGTCCGGTCAGGGACTGGTGGGGGCTGCACCCGATGGGGTGAGCGGCTCCCGGCGCGCACAGTGGAGGCATGTCCACTTCAGACCTGCTGGTGACGCCGGCCCAACGGGACCGAGCCGTCGAGATTCTCAAGGAAATGTACGCCGACGGCCGGCTGGACCACGGCGAGTTCGACACCCGGCTGGAATTGGCCCTCAAGGCCCGCACCCGGGCCGAGCTGAACAGCACGTTCAACGGGCTGGTCTCACGACCGGTTCCGACGTACGCGCCGGCCGCCTTCACCCGGCCCGCGCCGGTGCAGCGGTACACCGGCGATGGCCGCGGCATGGGGACGGTCGCCCACTGGCTCGGGTACCCGACCTTCTTCGTCGGCCCGGCGATCGTGGTCGCGACGACCGGTCAGAAGAACCCGGCGGTCCGCAGGCACGCCGTCGAGGCGCTGAACTTCCAGCTGACCGCGTTCGGCGCGTTCGCGCTGCTCGGGATCGTGACCGGGGTGACGGAGGGGTTCACCGGGTTCCTGTTCCCGCTGCTCGGCATCCTCTGGTTCGTCCTGACCGGCATCGGCGGCCTCGCCACCGCGATCGGCTCCAACTTCCGCTATCCGTTCACGCTCCGCATGATCAAGTAACACTGAGTGGTCCTGCGGTACGACGGAACGCGGTGCTGCGGCGTTGGCGTCGTACGAGGGAATCTGACGTGCGGTCGGGTCGTTGGACTTGATAGTGTGGATCTTCCACCACCCTCCGGGGCTGGTGGGAGTTTGAAAACTCAACAGGGGGTGAACGGTTTCGACTTTGGACGTTAGTTCCAAGGGAAGCGGGCCGAGGATCCAGGGTTATCTCGTTAACGATCTCTGGAAACCAATAACTGCCAACGCTAAGCGCAGTAGCTTCGCTCTCGCCGCCTGACGGCCTGAGCATCTAAAGAAGCGGTCAGCCCGGGGATGCTTCCGACCCGGTTCCTGGCCTCAGCTAGGAAGCTTGCTGCACTAGCCCGGTCACGGGGCTGGTGTGGGACATTTACAGTGACTGAGCCTGTCAGCGACGTGTCTGTGAGAGCGCTGGGGCTGAGAAAACGCCACACAGACTGCGCCCGGAGAAGCCTTGAAGCAACGCCGAAGGACGCGGGTTCGATTCCCGCCACCTCCACCCCTGGACGAGAAGTGCCTGGTCAGAGCAACATCGACCAGGCACTTCGTCGTTCCACGCGACCCAACAGCCCGCGCCGCTCGTAGTAGCGCAGTCCCCCGCCAGCGCGGGCCCTGCGTCGCCTGCTTACGACACCCCGTAGGCCGCCCAACCCACCTCCTAGAACCGCACCTGGTTGGCGTGTCCTCCGTCCACCAACCCTGGAGCCGGGGGTTTCCTCACGCGGCGCTACGCTCGCGATCGCTCCCTCGCCACCTGCATGTCTCTGTTCGCGTTGGATGGATTTCGCACCGCCCTTCAGGTCCGGGAACAGGAGCCTCTCCAGGGGTGTCGATGGCGGCGACACGGCGGCGGCGCAGCTCCACGATGTTTGGTGGCAGAGCGATGATCCGCCAGCCGCCTCCGTCTTCGGCCGCGGCTGCAGGAGCGTGCCTGCGCCGGAGGCGTCCCGGAGAGGAGGATGGCGGTATGACGAGTTTGAGGGGGACCGTGAGGCGCTGCGGGCGTTGGGACGGATTGGCGTGTTGCCGCGGAAGTGGTGGCGGTGGTCGCCTGGGGTGGTGTCGAGCCGTCGGCGGAAGGTGCGGTTCATGGTCTCGGGCGTCCCGAAGCCACAGGTCTTGGCGATCTGCTCGATGGTCCTGTTGGTGGTCTCGAGGAGCCGGCAGGCGGACTCGAGCCGGACGGCTTCGACGTGGTCGGCCGCGGTGGCGCCGACCTCGGCCTTGAAGACGCGGGTGAACTGTCGTTCGGAGAGGTTGATCTGCCGGGCGAGCGCGGCGACGGAGAGGTCGTCGGTGAGGTGGTCGCGCAGCCAGGACAGCAGGTCGCGACCGGCTCGGTGTCGGCTGCTGCCGGCCAGGAGTGCGGAGAACTGCGCCTGGCCGCCGGAGCGCTGAGGTAGACGACCAGCTGACGCGCGACGGTGGCGGCGGCCTGGTGTCCGTGGTCGTCGGCGACGAGAGCGAGCGCGAGGTCGATGCCGGCGGTGACGCCTGCGGAGGTCCACACGTTGCCGTCGTGGACGTAGATGGCGTCGGGGTCGACGGTGACATCTGCGTAGGTGTCGTCGAGCAGTCCGCACTCGGCCCAGTGGGTGGTGGCCCGTCGTCCCTCCAGCAGGCCGGCTGCCGCGAGCACGAACGCGCCGGAGCAGACCGAGGTCACGCGGCGCGCGTCGGTGGCGAGCCGTCGGACCTGGGCGAGCAGCTCGGTGTCGGCGACGGCTGCGTCCATGTCGGCGCCGCCGGCCACCATCAACGTGTCGACGGGCCCGGTGACGTCGGCGATCGGCGGAGGAGGCGAACTCGAGCCCGCAGCTGGCACGCACCGGGCCGCCCCGGGTGGTCACGACCTGGGTGCGGTACCGGACCGCGGGCAGGAACCGGGAGGCGCTGGAGAAGACCTCGAGCGGACCGGTGACGTCGAGGATCTGGGCCGAGTCGAAGGTCACGATGACCACCCCGCTCGACGAGGCGGAGCCTCGTCGACGGAGGGTCCGTGCGCCGCGGTCATCGGGAGTCCATGCCTTTGACGGTACGCCGCGGACGCGGTGGCCGACATCGTCAACAACGTGTCCTTGTGGGTGGCTCGCCCCGGCCACACGCTGAAGTCATGTCCGATCGCGACCTCGCACGGACCACGCCGACAGCCGTTCGTCCTACGCAGCCATCCGGCGCCGGTCGCCGCGCTCCGAGCGCGCCGCCGGCGTTGCGGATCGCTGCTCGTCCGTGACACGGCTTGGTTCGCCCACGGCTGGGCGGGGAAGGCTGCTGGTCGCCGTGGTCCTGATCGCCATCCCCGCGACGATGGTGCTGCTCTCGCTGAGCGGCGACCGGTACGGCCGGTACGCCGACGACAGCTGGAAGGCGCTGCTCATGCTCGTCGTCCTGGCCGGGAGCTACCTCGCCTCGCGTCGCCTTCTCCTCACGGTGCTCATCGGGGCGGTCACCGTCGCTGTCGCGTCCTGGGTGCTGGCCCCGAACCTGGCAGACACCCGCAACGGCGACCGCACGGTCCTGGCGCACCTGGACCAGCAGGCAGGCAGGGGGATGCTGGCCGGTCACCACGGCGTCGCGGTCGCCGAGATCGACCTGGACGCGAGCCCAGCCGGTGCGGCTGGCCGGCATCGGCGCCGACGACACGACTCCGATGGAGGTCGGGTCGATGACGAAGGCGATGACCGGCTTGGTCATCGCGGACGCCGTGCGCCGCGGCGAGATCCGCATGGACGCACCCGTCTCCACCTACCTCCCGCAGCTGAAGGGGTCACCGGCCGGCGCCGCCACGATGCACGAGCTCGTCACACACACCTCCGGGTACGCCGAGTTCGGCGCCGCAACCATGCGCCGCGCCGCCTGGAAGGCGCCGCTGGGCCAAAACTTCCTGACCGCCGACAGCACGCAGATGACCGAGGAGGCCACGGAACCAGACGCTGAGTGGCCGCGGCAACTACGCGTACTCCACCCTGGGTTCGGCCATCGCCGGCCAGGCCGTCGCGGCGGCAGCCCACATGAGCTACGCGGACCTGATGCGCACCCGCCTGTTCGAGCCGCTCGGCATGACCCACACCGCCATCGAGGTCGACCACGCACTCGTCGCCGGCGGCGGATCGCAGACCGGTCTCCCGGTCCAGCCATGGGTCATGGACGCCTACGCGCCCGGCGGCGCCGCGGTTTCCACCGCCGGCGACCTGGCGAAACTCGCGACCGCACTCCTCGACGGGACCGCACCCGGCATGGCCGCCCTGGAGCCCACCACCGCCACGGACCAGTCGAACACCCGCATCGGTGACTTCTGGCAGATCTCCACCTGGCAGACCGGTCAGACCATCACCTGGCACGGCGGGCAGACCGGCGGCTACGCCTCCTACCTCGGCCTCGACCGCCCCCGACACAAGGCCGTCATCGTCCTGTCCGTCCGGCTGACTGAGACTCGCTGCGACAGCCGAGACGCCCATACCCACCGGTCATGCGACCGGTCCAGCGTGCGCCCGTAGGCGCGCACCCACCGGCTCACGCTTCGGCGCCTACAGGGTGCTGCTGGTCCTGGCAAGGATGTCGGCGAGCAGGTCGTAGTCGACGTCTTGGTTCTCACCGATGTCCACAGCCTTGCGATCGCCGTTGCCGAGGGATCGCAGCACACCCTTGACGGGGTCGAGGTGCCCGGCGTTGAACACCATGAACGAGACCTTGTTCCTGGCCACGTGGATAACGGCTGCGTGCTGGTCGTTCTTCAGGAAGTGCGGCTTGCCGTACTCCAGTTTCTCCTCGACATCGGGAATGGTCCGGCGCACGAGTTCCCGGAGCTTTTCGCAGACCTCTCGCTGCCAGGGAAGGCCCTTGTCGATGTATGCGGTCACGTCGTTCTGCATGATCTTCCTCTGGTCTGACTTGCGTTGATAGTGTGGGTGAATATCAGGCGGGGTGTGTTACCTCACCCGGAAGATCTCCACGACATGGGGCGCATCGATGAGGGTGTGCGGTGCGACGGCGTGATAGGCCCACACATGCGTCCACGCGTTGCCGGTCCGCACGGTCAGCACTGTCTTCATCATTCCCGGGCCGAAGTAGGTGAAGAACAGGAAGATGATCGAGAGGAGCCAGTTGGCCGGCGAGGTGAGAACCGTCCACGCGTCCCACAGGTGCAGGAGGGTGTAGGTGATGCCGCCGAGGATCACCGTCGTCGCGGTCGAACCGGTCAGCTTCAGGAACCGGGGGACCAGGATGCAGTAGACGAAGACCATCGCCGGCAGGACGGCGCCGGCAAGGTAGAGCAGGAACGTGAGAGGCAGACCGACGAGGTACTGCCCGGCGGTGAGTCGCCCGAAAGCCGTTGTCAGTGTGGCGAACTGGACCGCGGACTCGATGAGCAGCACGACGACGATCACCAGGGCGTCACCGCGCCGGTCACTGGACACCAGGTTCAGTTGCTTCGCCGAGTACTTGCGGCGAAAGTACGTCAACGGCATCACTGCGTAGACCACGAGGTTGTAGCCCGCCCACGTCACCGCCTCGACCGGTGCGACGTGGTCGTGGGTCCCGAAGATCGAGCCGGCCAGGTGCAGTCCGAAGGGATGCCAGCCGAGCTGTCTGGCGAGGACGAACCCGAGAACGAGACCGAGTGCGCCGTACGCGAGCAGCAGCAGGGTTTCCCGGCGTGTGTCTGCCAAGGCCGGGGCCCTGGCAGCGAGGTCGGGCCGGTCGCGGTGTCTGGTCAGCAGGCAGGTCACGGCCATCAAACCGAAGATCCCCAGCATCCCGATGTTGGTGTTCACCACGTGGTCGACCGTGGAGCCGGGCACGCCTGGCCAGCCGAACGGCAGCGCCTCACCCGCGATGAGCAGAACCACGACATTGGCGGCGAGCCAGAGGGCAGCGGTGATCCGGACACTTCGCTGGCGGGCCAAGCCGCGAAGCGACGTCAAGGCGCGCGGTGGGGCAGTCGTGGTCGGCATGGCACTCCTTTTTGGTACAGCTGTACTAGTGGCCGCAAAGCTAGCACAGCTGTGCTATAAAAAGCCATGCCGAAGATCGTCGATCCCGCCGAACGACGTCAGCACCTCGCCGCGGCGGCCTGGCGGGTGATCCTGCGCGACGGCCTGGAGCACGCGTCGGTCCGCAACGTCGCACGCGAAGCCGGCCTGTCGAACGGCTCGTTGCGCCACATGTTCGGTACGCAGGCCGAACTACTGGTCTTCGCGATGAACCAGGTGGTCGAGCGCATCGAGCGCCGTCTCGCCTCTCTCGACCCGAGTGGCGACCCCCGCACGACCGCGGAGCGGTTCCTCGTCGAACTGCTGCCCCTCGACGACGAACGCCAGGAGGAGAACGCAGTCTGGCTGGCATTCACCGCGCGCGCACTGGTCGACCCGGAACTGCGCGAGTGCGCCGACAGGAGCTACGACGCGCTGCGCGCCGGCTGCCGCCGCTGGGTGGCCGAGATCGCCGGCGACCAGGTCGACATCGAGTGGGAGGCCGATCGCCTCCACGCCCTGCTCGACGGCCTCGCCGTCCACGCCGCGACCCGGCCGGAGGTCGCCACCGCCGACAGACTGCAAGCGATTCTGGCGATGCACCTCGACACCCTTGTCCCCCAGAAGAAGCGCCAAGAACGCGCCGAATGAGAGCTCTGCGCTCGTCCGTCCCAGGGACGCCACCGCCAGTGCAAACAGGGTGGGTCGCCGCGATCGCCCTCTACGCTCTGACCCGCTGACGAAGGTCCCGACGACACAAGCGCCTTCACCAGGTCGGCGGCCGTGCGAGGCCGAGGCGGACTGCGACGTATCGCCTGTCCTCAGGTTGGGGTCGAGGTTCTCCGGTAGGCGCCGGGCGTGACGCCGTACTCACGTTTGAAGGCCGTGGCGAACGCGATGTCGGAGCCGTAGCCGACCTGTCGTGCAATGGCAGAGTGCGGTTTGTCGGACTCACGGAGCAGGCGAGCGGCCAGCGTCATCCGCCACCAGGTCAGGTAGCTCATCGGCGGCGTACCGACAGCAGCCGAGAAGCGGCGCGCGAACGCTGCACGTGACAGACCGGCTCCGGCGCCCAGGTCAGCGATCGACCACTCGCGCTCCGGTGCGTGATGCATTGCCGTCAGAGCGCTCATGATCGCGTCGTCCTGGAACGCGAGTGCCCAACCGTCGGCCCCTGGGTTTGCCCCCTGCTGCTCGAACCACGTCCGCAACACGTACAGCAAGAGGGTGTCGATGAGCGCACTCACGACTCCAGTGGTACCCGGCCGAGGCTGGGAGAGTTCGTCGCCCAGCATGTCGACAGCGGCATGCAGTGAATCGTGAGAGCCCAGCCTCGCAGGTAGATGAACCATCGGCGGGACTTCCGACAGCAGGGGATGTGATCGCGAGACGTCCAGGAGGTACGCGCCACACAAGAGAACCGTGGAGGATGTCGTTTCGGTCGGGATGCCGTCGTTCTGATCGTGCAGATCGAGTGCAGTCCTCGGGCTATTGGGATCGTCCGCCAGGCCGTGTGCGCCGGCGTTGTGCAAGAACACCACGTCGCCGAGCCCCAGGCGTATCGGCGAATCGTCTCCAGGCGGCAGGAGCCAGCACGAGCCTTGCAGGACGACGTGGAACGCGGCGCCGTAGTTGTTCTCGAACTGCATTCCCCACGGTGCGGTCAAGACGTGCCGCTTCGAATGGGCGCGGCCGACGCGCATGGCAGCGATCGCATCGGTCAGGACGTCCATACCGGCAAGCATACGGGGTGAGACGAAGGATGAATGATGCTGGACGATCACATATTGGTCGTCTCGGACGGTCGTTCTAGGGTCGACTCGATGACTGAGAGAGGACATTCCTTGTGACCCGAAAAATAGTGTTCGACCAGGTTGGCGGACCCGAGGTGCTGAAGGTCGTAGACGTGGAGATCGGTGAACCCGGAAAGGGGGAGTTGCGCATTCGGGTGGACGCGATCGGGTTGAATCGCGCGGAAGCCTTGTTCAGAGAGGGTTCCTACTTCTACCAGCCATCGTTTCCCTCGGCCGGGCTCGGCTACGAGGCGGCCGGCACAGTCGAGGCCGTCGGTGAAGGAGTGGACGAGTTTGCGCCCGGCGATCCGGTCAGCACGATTCCTGCCTTCTTGATGAACGAGTACGGCGCCTACGGCCAGGAGGTGATCATGCCTGCCAGCGCCGCCGTACGCCGTCCGGACGGCGTCGATGCGGTGACCGGAGCCGCGGTGTGGATGGCCTACACCACGGCCTACGGCATGCTGGTCGAACTCGGGAAGGTTCGTCCGGGCGACACCGTCCTCATCACCGCAGCCTCCAGCAGCGTCGGGTTGGCCGCCATCCAGATCGCCAACCACCTCGGCGCCATCCCTGTCGCAACGACCCGCACCCGCGAGAAGAGGGACCGCCTGCTCCAGGCCGGCGCCGCGCAGGTGATCGTGACTGAGGAGCAGGACCTCGTCGAAGAGGTTCGAGCGCTCACCGACGGCAGAGGCGCCACACTGGCCGTCGACGCCATCGCGGGTTCTGGCGTTCACACTGTCTTCACGGCTGTCGCACCCGGCGGCACACTGATTCTCTATGGATGGCTAGACCCGAGCCCCATTCCGCTGCCGGTCTCCGCCGACCTCCGTGACCGTGGCGTCCACTGGTACTCCTTCTTCGAGTTGACCATGGATCAGCCGGAGAAGCGGCGGCGAGCCGAGCACTTCATCAATGCGGGCCTGGGCATCGGCTCCCTGTCGCCAGTGATCGCGCGCACCTTCGATCTGGACGACGTCGTCGAGGCGCACCGCTATCTGGAGTCCAACACACAGTTCGGCAAGGTCGTCCTCACCGTTCAACACGGTTCGGGGTCGGGGAGTTCCTGAACGTCCTCCCACGCCAGCGAACTCATCCTCCAGCCGGCAGGCGTCTGGACGAACTGGGTGATCTTGCGGCCGGACCCCTCGAACCACTGCCCGTCGAGGAAACCGGACTTGCGGTACTCGCTCGACCGGTGCGCGATCGCGCCGAAGATCTCGGTTCGTTCGGCGACCTCCCATTCGGAGAACTCCGTCAGCGTCCCGTCGGTGAGGATCTTCTCCCGGGGCGCGACGAAGCCGTCGAGATCGTAGATCAGAGGCTCGGCCCCGGTATTGCTGATGATCATTCCTCGTGGGATGAACACGTCACGGACAACGTCGACGTTCGGCCGGCGGCCGCCGGTGTTGTCGAACGCACCGAGGAATGCGCGCATGAGTTGGTCGAGCTCGGCCTTGATGCGGTGGATGGACTCAGGCCGGTCGAGAGCGGTCATCGGACTCCAATCACATAAAAATTGCCTGCGGCAACAACGCGAACCAGTATGCCTCCGCATCCCTTTGCCACACGGAGATCCATGTCACATCCGTTCGGGTCACAGCCGACCGGGCTGTCCCGTCAAAGAAGTGCAACCCTAGCGAAAGGTGTGTCAACTTCTCATGAAACATCTGATCCGCCGAACGGTCGTCTCGGCCCTGTCCATGCTCGTCCTCGCGATCGGTGGGCTGGTCTCCGCGACGGAGGCACAAGCGGTGACCTACGCAACCTACAAGAACGAGCAGACCCGTACCTGTCTGACCGGCGGGAAGTCCGGGACGGTGTTCGTCTCGACCTGCAACGGCAGCTGGTACCAGCAGTGGTCGATGATCAGCGGTGATGGCCATGGCTTCTACCGTCTGCGGAACCGGGTCACCGGTGAATGCCTGATGACTGACTACAAGAGCCAGGTCAACGCGGTCTGGACCAGCCGCTGCGAGGTCGTCGATGGCCAGCTCTGGATGTACGACGAGATCTTCTTCAACCGCGATCTGGTCAGCCTCCTGCGCACCAGCCCGACCCAGGGCGCGGTCTACAGCGACAAGAGCGACACGTCGTTCGACTGGCCGTACTACGACTGGACTCGAACCGTCGCGTAAGTCTCAACGCGGGGACTCGGCGGCCGCGCAGCCGCCGCCGAGCCTGCCGCCGTCCGTAGCGGGACGGCTGCGGAACTGAATGCCCTGCCGTCGTGGCCCGACGCTACTGACCCCGGAGTCTCATCGAGACTCCCAACGATGAAGGAGATCGACCAGTGACCACGTTCGTTCTCGTCCATGGTGCCTGGCACGGTCCATGGGCCTGGGACCAGGTGGTGCCGCACCTGCACGCCGCCGGGGCTCGAACGCTCACCCCGGACCTCAGCGCCGTCGCCGACCACGGGCTCCATGACCACGTCAGGAATGTCATCGCCGTCCTCGACTCGGTTGCGCCGGACGACGAGCTCGTACTGGTCGGGCACAGCTATGCGGGTCTCGTCGTCCGGGAGGCGGCCGACGCGCGACCCAGTGCCGTCGACCACATCGTCCTGGTCGACGGATGGGCAGGGCCCGACGGCGCCAGTATGGTCAGCCTGGCCCCTGACGCCTTCGTCACTGCGATCCGTGCAGCAGCGAAGACGGCGGGCGACGGATGGCGAATCCCGGCTCCACCGCCGGCAGCGTTCGGCATCACCGACACCGACACCGCCACGTGGCTGGCCGCTCGCATGCTCCCACAACCACTGCGCACCTTCACCGAGCCCACCGCATTGACCGGAGCAGTCGGCCGAGTCCCCGGAACGGCCCTCTACTGTGAGCCGCTCACCTATCCTTTCGACCGGTTCGGCGCGGACGTCGGCTACCGGACGCGTCCCCTGAGCGGTCCACATGACGTCATGCTCACCCATCCCGAAACCCTCGCCCGGCTCCTGCTGGAAGCGTCGTTCACGAACGAGAGCGTGGCTGGCCGGTGAGAACTTGCGGGTGGGCGGGAAGGGGGGAACGATGCAGGTGGAAAGGGGAAGCGTCATGGTCAGCCTGGCTAGCTTCAGGACGGTCTATGTCACTGGGATCCGTTTGGAGGACGCCGGTCGGTTGACGGACATCACCGCGGTCCGCTTCGACGGTGGCTACACCGGTGAGGAAGAGGCTTCTATCGGCGACTTTGTTCGCTGGCTCCAACGGAGCGATGTCAAGGCCTACGTGCGACTGTCTGACGGAGGCAGAGGACCACAGGTGCAGGTGGAGCGTGGCAGGGATGCGCCCTACCTTTGCAGCGCTTTCGATTACAGCGCTGGGTGTGACGCGTTGCTGAACCTGCCGCGCTGGCACGGAAGCGGGTTCGCTCACAAGGCCGCCCATCGACGCCAGCCGATCTGATGTCAGCTGCCGCCGTAGCGCAGTAGCTGCGGTGACCGCAGGGCGAGGGTGACGACCAGGCCGACCAGCAGGATCGCACTCACGAAGGTGGTCGGGCCGACGCCGAAGTGCTCTGCGAACGCGCCGAGTGCGAGTGAAGCGACCGGCATGATGCCGATGGCAAGCTCCTGCACGCCGAGGGCGCGGCCGTGGAGGTGCGTTTCGGTGGTCATCAGGAGCAGCGTCGTCTGCAGTACGCCGAACGCCGCGCTCATCACCCCGATCGCGGCCATCAGCAGAAACGCCGTGGCCGTGTTCCTGGACAGGGCGAACAGCGACCACAGCGCGCCCCACGCAGCAGTGCCGAACACGAACATCGCGCCCTTGAACCGGAAGTCGCCCAGTCCGGCCAGCGCCAGCGACCCGACCAGGCCGCCGATCCCACTGCAGGTCAGCAGCCAGCCCAGGCCCGCCGCATCGAGGCCGAGCGACTCCTGCGCGAACACCGGCATGAACGATTGCGCGATCGGCCACAACAGGGTGTTCGCGGCCAGCGTGACCAGGAGAACCGTCGTGGCCAGGCGATTCCGGCTGATGGCGCGCAGCCCGCTGGTGACCATGCGGATCGCCGCCTCGGTGTGCTCATGGCTCGCCTGGCCGTGCCCGCGGAGCGGCAGCAGCATGACGAGCGAGATCGCGTACCAGACCGTGGAGATCCACAGCGCGGCCGGCGCACCCAAACCGGTGATCATCAGTCCACCGATCGCCGGGCCGATGACTTGCGTCATGTTCATCGCCATCGAGTTGAGCGCGTTGGCGTTGCTGAGGTTCTGCCGTCCCACCAGGTCGAGCACCAGCGAGGCACGCGCCGGTTGGGACGGCGACTGGGCGAGTCCGACCGCCAGACCGCCGATGAGCAAGGCCCAGTACGGCGCCCGGTCCAGTGAGGTCAGCGTGGCCACGGCACTGACCGCGACCAGTGCCCACGTGCAGGCGATCATCAGTAGGCGGACCCGGTCGTGGCGGTCGGCGTACGCGCCGGCGAACGGCCCGAGCAGCAGCGGAGCGAGTCGGGCGGCGGCGAACACCGCGACCAGCAGGTCGGAGCGAGTGGTCTCGTAGACGAGCCAGCCGAGCACCAGCGTCTGCGTCCACACCCCGCCGAAGAAGAACAGGTTGGAGAACCACAACAGCCGGAACGGCCGGTTCCCGCGCAGCGACCCCAGGGTCCTCCCAAGCACCGTACTCAAACGAGAAGTTCGCCGTCGTGCACGACGACCCGTCCGCCGGCGACGACCGTTTCGCGGCGCGGTGCCCGAACCAACGCATCCGGCACGTTCTCGGCCTCGAGCAGTACGACGTCCGCGCGCGATCCGGGCGTGAGGGCGTGGCCGTCGCGGTGCACGAACGGCGCTCCCGCGATCGTCGCGAGCTCGACGGCGTACCCGAGTTCCTCGTCCGTGCGCAGTCCGTGCAGCCGGGCGAAGCCGCGGGCGACCTGCAGCAGGTCGCCGTCGCCGTACGGCGACCACAGGTCGCGGATGCCGTCGGTTCCGAGTCCGACGGCGACGCCGGCGTCCCGCATCGCACGCCACGGCAGCGGCGCCGATCGGACCGGCGCCACCGTCGTCCACGAGATCCCGGCCGCACCGAGCTGCTCGACGAGGTGCGCCTGCCGCGCGGGAGACAGCTCGCCGAGGGCGAACCCGTGCGACACGTTCACCTTGCCGGCCAGACCAGTGTCCCGGGTCCGCTCGATGATCAGCTCGTACTGGAACGCGCCGAGCTCACCGCCGTCGTGCAGGTGGATGTCGATCCCGGCCCCACGCCGTACGGCGATCTCGAAGAGCGCGTCCAACTGGCCGACCGGATCGCGATCGATCGACGCCGGGTCGAGACCGCCGATGCTCGTCGCTCCTTCAGCGGCGGCCTGGTCCAGGAGCTCGAGTACGCCGGGCCGCCGGAGCACGCCGTCCTGCGGGAACGCGACGATCTCGACCTGCACTGCATCGCCAAGCGCCGCGGCGGCCTCGCGCACGTTCTGGATGCCGCGCAGTCCGACTCCGAGATCCACATCGACGTGGGTCCGCGTCGCGGTCGTTCCGTGCCGCAGGAACTCGCGCAGCACCGCGATCGTGCCGGCCGTGCTCGGGATGCCGTACTTCTCCCGCTCGGCCCGCTCGTGCGCGATCCGGCCCTGGGTCGTCGGCTCGCCGCCGTACGAGACCCACGGCTGTCCCCACCAGCTCTTGTCCACGTGGGCGTGCGCGTTCACGAAGCCTGGCAGGGCGAGCAGGCCGCGCCCGTCGATGCGTTGGCCGTCCGCGACCGCGGCACCGGCCGGGACGACGTCCGCGATCACGCCGTCGACGATCACCAGATCAACCGGCGGGCCACCCCACGGACGCACGTTGGCAAGGAGCAAGGAGGTCATGCAGAAATGGTATACCAAACCGGCGCCTGCTGGACCTGCGCTGCTGGGTCTTGGCCACCTGCCTCACGTGGTTGGTATACCTCTAGCCGCGGCTGCGGCGCTGGAGTGCGTGCGACAGCGCCAGATGCTCACCGACGAGGCGCTCGGCCTCGACGGCGTCCCGGTTCGCGATGGCGGCGTACAACCCTTCGTGCTGAGCAGCGACCGCCATCAGGTCGTCGTGCTGGGACAGCAGCCAGCGCATCCGGCTGCGCAGTGGACGTTCGACCTCGACGAGCAGGTCGTTCGACGCCAGCTGCGTCACGATCTCGTGGAAATCCGCGGCCTTGCGCCGGGCCAGTACGGCGTCGTTCGCTCGTACTGCCTCGAGATGTTCGTCCAGGGCTCGCCGGAGCCGATCCAGTCCGTCCCGCGTACGCCGCTCGGCGGCCAGCCGGAAGGCCATCGGTTCGAACGCCGCGCGCACCTCGTTCAGATCGGCGATGTCGGA
The DNA here is from genome assembly GCA_963748245.1 of uncultured Actinomycetota bacterium. GTDB lineage: Bacteria > Actinomycetota > Actinomycetes > Propionibacteriales > Kribbellaceae > Kribbella. The sequence continues at coordinate 936,724 of CAVVIA010000005.1, forward strand.
GTCGGTGAACTCACGAACCACGGCCCATGATCGGGGTCGCAGCGTCACCAGCCCTTCGGCGACGAGTGCCTTGAGTGCGTCCCGTACCGGCACCCGGCTCACGCCCAGTCCGTCGGCCACCTCGCGTTCCACCAGCCGCTCGCCCGGAGCCCGCACTCCGTCGAGGATCTCGTCCCGCAGCAGCCGCGTAACCCGCTCCGACTCGGACTCCAGGCTCCCACTCATGAGACTCCACTACGTTCGCAAGAAGTTTGGTATACCGCTCCAGCATGCCTGATCCCCGCCCCGGATGAACGTCAGGACATCCCACCGCCCGTCTCCTGTCGGTCAGTCCGTCGGTCGGCGCGCCTGGGTCGCCTCGCGGATGACTGTCCAGGCGTCCGCCACTGGACCCATGTGCCCGAGCTTGTCGGGGTTGATCACGGTGCGGATCGTCTGGATCCGTCCGTCGAGGATGTCGAGCGCCCACGTGTTGACCACCTTGCCGTCCCGATCGCGGAAGATCGCGCCTGGCTGGCCGTTCACCTCGCGGGGCTCCACGACGACGCCGATCCGCGCCGACGGTGAGACGATCGCGGCGAGCAGCCGGGCCACGTTGTCGGCGCCGACGATCCCCTTGCCCCATTGCGGGGCCTTGCCGCCGCTGTCGCCGACCATCTGGACGTCGGCGGCGAGGAGTTCCCGCAGTCCGGCGACGTTGCCGTCTCGGAACGCGTCGAAGAACCGCTCGGCGAGTTCGTCGCGCTTCCTTCGGTCGGTCTCGAACCGGGGCCGGCCCGCGGCGATGTGGCCACGGGCCCTGACCGCGAGCTGCCGGCACGCCGCCTCCGAGCGACCCACGGCCGCGGCGATCTCCGAGAAGGCGAACCCGAACACGTCCCGCAGGACGAAGACCGCCCGCTCGAGCGGGCTGAGTCGCTCCTGCAACAACAGGGCAGCCATCGACACCGAGTCGGCCAGCTCCGCGGCTCGCTCCGGATCCTGGTAGGGGTCGGTCAGCAGCGGCTCGGGAAGCCACGGCCCGACATACGCCTCACGCCGGACGCGGGCCGAGCGCAGTACGTCGATCGAGATCCGGGTCACCGTGGCCGAGAGGTAAGCCTTGGTCGACGTGGGTTGTGTCGCGACGGCCTCGTAACGCAGCCAGGTCTCCTGAACCGCGTCCTCGGCCTCGGCCACGCTCCCGAGGATGCGGTAGGCGACCGAGAACAGCAGCGGTCGGATCGTCTCGAACTCCTCGGTGCGGGTCATGCCAGCTCGTCCTTGAAGCCCTGCCGCCAGGAGGGATAGCGAAGCTCCCAACCGAGCTCCCGCTTGGCCTTGGCGTTGGACGAGCCGCGCAGCTCCGTCATCATCTTCACCGCCGCTTCCCCGGCCAGCATCCGGGCCAACCACTTGGGGACCCGCATCGGTCGCTTCGCACCCGCGCACTTGGCCAGATACGGCAGCCACTCACTGACTGGGGACGGCTCGTCGTCAACGATGTTGAACACGCCCCTCGCCTTCTGCTCCACAGCGAGGACCGTTGCGCTCGCCGCATCCTCCAGATGCACCCACGACCACTGGGCGGTGCCGCCCCCGACCAGCGGGAATTTCCGCTGACGCAGGAGCTCGACCTGGTCGTCGCTGGCACCCGGTCCGTAGAACCACCCGCAGCGCAGGACCGCGCCACCAGCCCCGAGGACCGCGACCTCGAGATGGCGGATCGCCAACGCGACCTCGTGCCGCGACATTCCCGCGGGCAGTTCCAGCGGGCCCTCCTCCGGAGACTCCCACCCGCCCTCGCGGATCCCGTTCCAGGTGGCGTTGCTCTGCGCGACGACGTGGGATACGCCGGTCGCCTCGGCCGCGGCCAGCAGGTGGTCGGTGCCCTCGGTGCGCAGCCGATTGGTGTTCGCGAAGTACCGACCGGAATCCTTCATCTCGGGCTTGCCGGCGTGGACCAGGCCGAGCCCGGTCATCTGGTGCACGATCACATCCGGCCGGGCAGCGGCCACCGCCGCACCCACCGACACCGCATCCAGCCCGTCCATCACCACCGCATCGGCGCCCAGTTGCTGCAACGACCTCAACTTGGCCCGGCTCGTCGTCGTCGCCGTCACCTGGTGGCCCCGGGCCACGAGCTGCGGCACCAGCCGCCTCCCGATCACCCCGCTGCCGCCTGCCACGAACACCCGCATGACCATCACCCTCCTGATTCGCTGTCTGTCCCGAGACATGGGACGAGACGGCCCGACCGCTTGTGACATGGCCGGAAACAGTGAGCGGATGATCACGCGGCCAACTGACCTCGGTGGTGCGGCGAAGTGCTCGGCCCGAAGGGGTACGGAGCGGTCCAGGTCTCGCCGCCGCAGGAACATGTTGTGTTGCCTGGAGTCGGTTATCCGTGGTGGCAGGACTACCAGCCGGTGAGCTACAAGCTCGACAGCACGCGGCGCGGCACCCGGAGTGAGTTCGTCGCGATGATGAACAGCTGTCACGCCGCCGGCGTCAAGGTGTACGTCGATGCCGTGATCAACCACATGACCGGTGGCTCGTCCGGTGGCGTGGGAAGCGCGGGGTCGTCGTACAGCCACTACGACTACCCGGGGATCTATCAGACGCAGGACTTTCATCACTGCGGGCGGAACGGGAACGACGACATCGTCAACTACGGCGACCGCTACGAGGTGCAGAACTGTGAGCTCGTCGATCTGGCCGACTTGGCGACCGGGAGCGACTACGTGCGCGGCCGGATCGCGGCGTACCTGAACGATCTGCTCGCGATCGGTGTGGACGGCTTCCGGCTCGACGCCTCCAAGCACATGCCCTCGGAAGACATCGCCGCGATCAAGTACGCGATGGCGAACGCCTTCATGCTGGCGTGGACGTACGGGACGCCGAAGGTGATGTCGAGCTACGAATGCAGCTCCAACGACCAGGGCCACCGTCGACGAGTGGTGGGCAGACGGTCGACACGACCTGCTTCACCAACCGGTGGCGATGTGAGCATCAATGGCGAGTGATCGCCAACATGGTCGGCTTCCACAACAGCGTCCGCGGTACGTCGGTCACCGACTGGTGGGACAACGGCAACGACGCGATCGCCTTCGGACGTGGCGACAAGGGCTACCTGATCCTGAACGACGAAGGCTCAGCGCTCACCGGGCGGAGCTTCCACACGAGCCTCCCGGCCGGCGTGTACTGCGACGTCTTCCACGGCGACTACTCAGCGGGCCGGTGCACGGGACCGACGTACACGGTCGACTCCTCCGGGTGGTTCCGGGCCGACGTAGCAAGTCAGGACGGATTGGCCCTGCACGCGGGCGCCAAAGTCTCCTGAGTCAGGTGATCGAGGCGACGGCCTTGAGGACACGGTCGACCTCGTCCGGCGTGTTGACGATCCCCGGCCCGAACCGGAGAAGGGGATCGTCGTACGGCGTCACGCTGGCGACGACGGCGTGATCGCGAAGAAGGGTGGCCGCTGCCTGGTGCGGCGCGACGCCCTCGATCGAGCACATGACCAGACCGGCAGACATTTCGGCAGACCGGGGCGTGATCAGCGTGACCGAGGAGATGCCGGCCAGGCCGTCCTTCAACCGAGAAGCGAGCTCGGTGATACGTGCCGCGATCTTGGGCCTGCCGATCGCGGCATGGAAGTCGAAGGCTTCCGACAGTGCCCAGCGGTGCTCGGCAGAGTGATAGCCGCCGGGGGTCGCCAGTCGGCCAGGGGCGTCAGGCCTGGAGAAGCTGGGGATCACCGGCGAGACCGCGTCCCAGGCCCGTGACCACAGCACACCGGTACCGCGCGGACCGTGCAGCCACTTGTGCGTCCCGGTGGTGAGGAAGTCACAGCCGAGGTCGGCCACCTTCGCGTCCACGGCACCGAAGCCGTGCACTCCGTCCACGAACAGCAGCGCCCGGTCGGCCGGCGCGCGGCCCGAGTTCACGGTGCGCACCATGGCCGCGATGTCGGCAACCGGGAGCCGGACTCCGGTGGACGAGTGCACCCAGGTGATGACGATCAAGCGTGTGTGCGGGCCGATCGAGGCCTTCAGCCTCGCGACCACATCACCCGCAGTCGCGGCCGCCGGAGCGTCGTACAGCCGGACCCGGCGTACCCGGGCGCCAGTTCGGGTGCTCAGCTTCTGGAGCGCGTCGTAGGTACCGAAGAAGTCGTGCTCGGTGGTGACGACGTCCTGCCCGGGCTTGAGTTTGATCCCGGCACACACCAGCCCGGTTCCCATCGTGGTGCTGTCGGTCAGCGCGATGTCGCCGGGAGCGGCGCCGAGGTATGCACCAGCAGCCGTGCGGACCTTCTCCTCGAGTTCGATGTCCCGCTCCAGGTAGCCGGCCGGGTCGAGATCAAGGCCCGCGCGGTGCCGGTCGATCGCCTCCCGCACCGGTGCCGGATGGGAGGCGAACAGGAACGACGCGAAATGAGCCAGCTTCGGGTCGAGTGCGAACTGCGCCCGCACCGACTCCCAGTCGGCCGGATCGAACTGTCGTGACGGAGTGGGCGTATCCGCCGAACACCCGGTCAGCGCGACGCCGTACGCCACCCCCGCACCGAGCACCGCCCGCCTTCGAATCATCTCCTGTTGATACACCAGCGCCAGGCTCCTCGGCGACCGCCTGGTGGTCAGCCCGATGTCGTCGGTCAAGGCAGCCGGGCGGCGCGGGTGCGGAGGTAGCGCTGCTCCGGGGCGCTTGTGGTTCGCTTCGCGGCGTCGGCATAGGCCTGCCGGGCGGCGCCGAGGTCGCCCGACTGCTCGAGCAGATGTGCGCGGACGGCGGCCAACCGGTGGTGGTCTGCGATCTTCGGGTCCGCCGCCAGTTCGTCGAGGAGTTGGAGACCGGCGGCCGGCCCTCGCAGCATCGCCACGGCGACCGCCGAGTTCAGCCGGACCATCGGATCGGCGGAGATCCGGACCAGGACGTCGTACAGAGCGACGATCTGCTGCCAGTCGGTGTCGGCGAAGCGGTCGGCCTCGGCATGGACGGCGGCGATCGCGCCCTGCAGCTGGTACGGCCCGGGACGGTGCCTGGGCAGGACCTCTTCGAGCAGGCCGATTCCGTCGGCGGTCATCGCCCGGTCCCACTGCGTGCGGTCCTGTTCGGCGAGCGGGATCAGGTCGCCGGTCGGGCCGGTCCGCGCCGTACGGCGGGCATGGGTGAGCAGCATCAGGGCAAGGAGGCCGCCGACCTCCGGCTCGGACGGCAGCCTCGCCCAGAGCAGCCGGGTCAGCCGGATCGCCTCGGAGGCGAGCTCGACCCGTTGCAGATCCGCGCCCGACGAGGCGGCGTAGCCCTCGTTGAAGATCAGGTAGAGCACCTGCATCACCACGTCGAGACGCTTCCGGTGCTCCGGTCCCTCGGGCAGCCGGAATCTGGCTCCGGACTGCTGGATCCGTTGCTTGGCACGACTGATCCGCTGGGCGACGGTGGCCTCGGGAAGCAGCAGGGCTCGGGCGATCTCGGCAGTTGTCAGTCCCCCGACCGCGCGTAGGGTCAGCGTCAGCTGGCTGGCGGGCTGCACGTCAGGGTGGCAGCACAGGAACATGATCACCAGGGTGTCGTCCTGGTCGGCCGTGCCACCGCTGTCGGCAGGCGGGCCGAGGAGGTCTACGGGCAGTTGCCTGGTGGCGTCGAGGTGCTCGCGCCGCCGTCTGGCCTGTTCGCTCCGCAACAGGTCGGTCATCCGGCGGACCGCGACAGTCGTCAGCCAGGCCGGCGGGTTCGGTGGGATCCCGTCGGCCTTCCATCCGGTGGCCGCGGCGAGCAACGCCTCCTGGACCGCGTCCTCGGCGACGTCGAACCGGCCGAACCGGCGGGTGACCGCGGCGAGGACCCGCGGCGCGTGCTCGCGCAGCAGGTCCTCGATGCGGACGGCCGGGTCCGGTTCCACGCTCACATCTCCTGGCCGCCGCCTTGGTCCGTCACCGGCCGGAGTTCGACCCGGGTCTGGACCAGGGCCGAGAACCGCGCCGCCAGTTCGACGGCCCGGTCGTGCGAGTCGACGTCGATGATCCCGAAGCCGGCCAGGACTTCCTTCGCCTCGGCGTACGGGCCGTCGGAGGCGACCGGGCGGCCGTCGACGATCTCGATCGTCATCGTGTGCGAGGGATCGGCCAGCCCGAAGCCGGTGACCATTTCGCCGTTGGCGGCGAGTCGCCGTAGAACTCGCCCATCGCCTGGAAGTGGGCGTCCACCTGCTCCTGCGACCAGGTGGCCTCGCGTCCGCCGAGCCCCAGCGTGTCCCAGGCCGATTCGTCCCCGAAGGTCATGATCATGTACTTCATCGATCGTCCCCGTCCCTGCGCGTCATGGTCGACTCGTAGCCGCCGCCCGGCCACTGCCAGGCGCCGGTGTTGACTGTGTGGTCGGCGTTGAACTCGCCCACGAACCTGGCCGCGGAGTCCGGGTCGCCGAACCAGATCGTGAGTGTGCTGCCGGCCAGTTCGTAGGTGTACTCCAGGATCTTGCCGTTGGTCCCGAAGAAATGGGATCGGAGTCTACCGCTGTCGGCGTCCAGGCCGATGTACTCGATTCCTCGGCCCTCTTCGCCGAGGTCGACGTGCTGGACGATGAAGTTGCCGCCGTCGAACCACTCGTAGCTGACGGTTCCGCTGCTGCTCGGGCCGCTGACGGTCCAGTGCCCGATGAGCGGTGCGAGGGCCTGCAAAGCCTCAGCCGGTGACTCGGCCGGTGCGTCAGCGGGTGTCTGGTCGGTGACGGGGATGTTGTCGGACATGACGGTTCTCCTCAGCGGTGTCTGGGCGGCTAGCGGCGGACGAGGGCGGTGAGCTGTGCGCGGCGGCTGACGGCGACGACGCCGGCCAGGACGGCGAAGACCAGCGGCATGACGGGCGGGATACCCAGCACGAACAGGTTTGTGACGACCGCGCCGGCCATCAAGGCGATCAGCCCGGTCGCGGCCAGGCCGGACAGTCGGGGGATCAGCAGCCCGAGTCCGCCGGCGATCTCCAGGACGCCGACCAGCAGCCGCAGCCAGTGACCGGCGCCGATGTCGTCGAACAGGGCGACCATCTGCTCAGTGCCGGCCAGTTTGCTCGCGCCACCGGCGATGAACTGTGCGGCCAGCGTGATCTGGACGACGCCGACGGCTACCTTGCGCGCTCGCGCCGTACGCTTGCCGGTCGCGGGACGGTCGGTCGGCCGGATGTCGATGGTGGTCATGATCTTCTCCGAATCTCGAGGTGTGGTTTCACCCCGTCATCGGAGCCGCCCGCCCGTTCTCGACAGCCCGCCCAGGAAATCCCGGAAAGTCTTCTGGCCGGGGCAAAGGCCGTCACGAAACCAGCTTGGCCGGCCTGACGGCTGTCCTGGCGCCTGATGCTCCCGACACCGCGATCGAGGCGCCGACAGAGTCGGGCTGGTCGACTGCGTCCGCGAGCACCCGGCCGACCGCCGTACGGGCCACTTTGAAGTGGGCGACCTCGCCGGCTGCGGAGCTGAAGGCTTCGGCGTCGACGGGGTCGTCGGTCAGGTGCACGGGCTGGACGATGGTCCAGTGGAGCCCGCTCGCCCGGACCGCACGCTCCTGCTCGGCGTGGTCGGCCATCTGCTGGTTGATCAGCAGCCAGCAGAAGAGCTTGTCGCGCAGTCGGAGTCGGCCGGCGGTCGCACCGATCCCGAACACGCTCTGGACGACGAGCCGGTTCATGCCGTGCCGCTGCATCGCGGCGATGACGTTGTTGGTTCCGCGGGAACGGATGTCGGGCACGGTGTGCGCGGGGCCGCGCAGGCGCACGCGCGCGGCGTTCTCGCTGATCCCGAGTGCGACCACGACGGCGTCCTGATCGGCGACGGCGGTGTCGACGGCGCGCGGGTCCGCGGCGTCGCCGTCGATCGTGTGCATATCCCCGGACAGATCTCCGGGTACGCCGGCTTGCCGCCGAAGCTTGCCGGCGTTGCGGGCGAACGCGGTGACAGTGTGGCCGCGCCGGAGCAGTTCGGCGGTCGCCGCCAGGCCGCTCCCACCTGTCGCACCCATGACCAGAACCTTCATGACATTCCTCCCAGTTCGGCCGGCGTCGGGGTGATCCGCTGCCGGTTCGGACGATCTCCCTACGTCCACGCTAAGGAGGGTTGGCAGGACAATCTATGACGGCTAATCTGCAAAACATGTCGATTCGTCCAGATGGGCTGGATCCGTGGGCGCCACGAGATGCCCTCGGCGAGGCGCTCTACCAGGTTCGGATGCGCGGGGTGTTCTACTCCCAGACAGAGGCGGGGGCGCCCTGGGCGCTGGAGCTGCCGCCGTTCGGGAACTGTGTGACGTTCCACTTGGTGACCCGTGGCGGGTGCTGGCTCGAGGTAGCCGACAACGCACCGGTCTACCTACGGGCCGGCGACATCGCGCTCGTCCCGCACGGGCGTGGCCACTGGATGCGGAGCCATCCGGACGCACCGGTGACCGGTCGCGCCGACGAGTTGCCGCAGCAGATGGTGAACGACCACTTCTCGGTGCTGCGATGCGGCGGAGACGGCGCGCGGTCGACGCTGATCTGCGGGGTGGTCAGTTTCGACCAGCCGGGGGTCAGGCGGCTGCTCGACCTGCTTCCGGCGATCATGCACCTCGAGGACACCGACGAGGGGGAGTCGCGGATCCGTGACGCGATCCACATGATGACCGCCGAGCTGCGGCGGCCGCGGCCCGGCGGTGAGGCAGTGACGACGCGGCTCGCGGACATCCTGATGATCGAGGCGATCCGGACCTGGCTGGCCCGCGATCCGGCGGCGCGGAGCGGCTGGCTCGGTGCGCTGCAGGATCCCCAGCTCGGGCGGGCGATCGCGGCGGTGCACAGGTCGCCCGGCCACGACTGGACAGTCGAATCGCTGGCGCGCGAGGCGGCCATGTCCCGATCGGCTTTCGCCGCCCGGTTCACCGAGCTGGTCGGGGAGCCGGCGATGCGCTACGTGACCCGCTGCCGGATGGAGCTGGCTCACTCCCGTTTGGAAGACGGCGACACGACGGTGGCCGCGGTCGCCGCTGACCTCGGCTACCAGTCCGAGGCATCCTTCAGCCGGGCGTTCGCCAGGATCGCCGGCACGTCACCCGGCGCGGTTCGCCGGGGACAAGGGATCAAGTCGCTGCGCTAGGACCATGCGGAGCGCAGGTGCCGTTGCCAACGGCAACCGGGGACGCCGCGTGTGCGGCGTCCCCGGTTGGGTGTGTCCTGCGTGGAACCCTTGGGTTACTCGCCGACCAGCTGGTCGTAGTGCGTGGTGAAGGACACGTGGTTGATGCCGGTGAAGGCGGCCGGGATCTTGCCGTACGACGTGATGGCGGTGGCGGTGCCGTTGGCCTTGGACATGGCGTACTGGTAACCGGAGTCGGTCTCGTGGTCGACACCGACGACGAGCGAGCCGCCGCGGGTACCGCAGCCCTGGACGACGAGCGACTCGAAGGCCGACCAGCCGGAGCTACGGATCAGCTTGACGACCGGCTTGGCCGTCGCGGTGACCGGGATCCGGATGGTGTAGAGCGCACCGGCGTTCGTGGTCATCAGCAGCGTGTCGTACGTCGCCGTCTCGCTGATCACCGTCATCGCCTTGAAGCCGCGGAACCCGGCGAACGAGCCGAGCGACCGGAAGCCGCCGCTGACCTGGGCGTAGCGGTACAGGTTGCCGTTGGTGTTCAGGCCGTACAGGTACGCGTGCCGGGGCTGCGCGACGCTGTAGTTCGAGGTCGCGATGGACTTGAAGCTCGTCCAGCCGGAGCCGATCCGGGTGAAGGTCGGCCGGGGCGCAGCGGTCTCCGAGAGGTACGTCGTGTGCCGGTACAGGTTCCCGCCCTGCAGGAACAGACCGTAGAAGAAGAACTGGGTCGCCGAGGCGTTCTGCGCCGCGTACCAGGTCGCGGACCACCGGGTGGAGACGAAGTTGAACGGCTCGTACGCCAAGGCCTGCGGCGGCCTGCCGGCGGTCACGTCGACCGCTTCGACGGTGTTCGTGGCGGTCGGCCATCCGACCCAGTTGATGCAGGCCGCGGCCGTGGACGTGGCCTTCACCGCCGCCTGCTGCCTCGGGTTGGCGGCCTTGGTGAACCAGGACGGCTTCGGATCGGCCTGGCCGGCGGCGACGGCCGGACCGGACGCGGCGGCGGTCGCGGCGAGCATGCCGACACCGGCCAGTGCGAGCGCAAGGCGCTGCAGTTTCATCTAGGAGTCCCCCTCCAGGGCAAAGGAAAGTTTGTCTCGGTCAGCCGAGACCGGGGTCACCATACATGGCGGCACCGACGTCCACATGTCCTTTGCACTTTCGTGCAACTCCCACTGGACCAGAACGAGGATGCCCTGCTCCGGTCAGTAACGGTCAGGGGCGTTTTCGCGATATCCGTATGTCGTCCAGGAGGGGGTCGGCGTGGAGATCGCCGGGGTGGGGTCACTTGCTGGTGGGGGACGTTGGGTGGGTAAATCGTGATGCCTGTGCTTGCCATGTGCCCGCTGTGCGCGGACGACGAGGACATCGAGTTTCTGGAGAACCTCGCGGACGGTCGTCGGCGCGTGCGGCACCGGTGTGGCTACGAGTGGACGCACGGGACCGTCGACGTCGCGAAGGTGCAGCCGACGTACACGTTCGACGAACTCAGGTCACGATTCCCGAAACCCGAGGACGTGGAGCCGAGGTGGTTGCGGCGGGCTGATGAGCTGAAGGCCGAGTACCTCCGGCGCAAACCCGACTTCGATCCAGGGGTGGCGGCGTACTGGGCGAAGTACCAGCAGGTCTTCTCGGCGGATGGGCTCTGGAGCTGTGATCCGCAAGTATTGAAGGACTTCGCGAACTCCGAGGTCGGCGCCCGCCCGGGAACATGTCGGTCTTCAACGCGGCCTGGAACGCGATGGGAACCGACGTCGCGGCGGCGTACACCCGCAACACCATCGAGTACCTGCTCCGCGGACCGGAGCAGATTCCGCTCGAGGATCGCCTGCAGCATCTGCTGTCCGGGACGAAGCCGTTCTCGATGACGGGGTTCAAGGAGGCGCTGCTGACCCGGGTGCTCTGCGTCGTGCATCCCGAGCGGTTCCTCTCGATCCTGAAGTACACGACCGACGCCGGCGGGAAGCGCGAGATCGCCCGCCTCGTCTACGGCCTCGAGTTCCCCGAGCCGGAATCGGTGAACTGGACCCTCGGCCGGCTCATCCTCTGGAGCAACGACGTACTCCACACCCTGACCGGCGAAGGCTTCACCAACCAACAACACGCCGCCTCCTTCCTCTGGTGGGCCAAAGACCAGCCGGGAGGTTGATGTGCTGCTAGTTGGGGTATTGCGCCGCCCACGGTTCGTTGGCGAGGTGTACTGCGTTCGCGACGTAGCTGATTGTTCGGTACCAGCCCGCCAGTACAAGGATTTCTAGTAGTTGCTGGGTGTTGTAGTGGCTGCTGAGGGCTTGCCAGGTCTCGTCTGTCAGGTGGGCGGTGGTGTGGAGTTCTTGTACTGCGTTGAGTAGGGCTTGGTGGTTTGGGGGCCAGGTGGTGGGGGTGGTGACGGTGGATCGGAGTTGGTCGGGGGTCAGGCCTACCTGGGTGGCGAAGGCGGTGGCGTGGACGGTCCATTCGTAGGGGCAGTTGGACAGCGCGCAGACTCGGGCGATGACGATTTCGCGGTCCAGGGCAGGGAGTTCGCCGTGGCCGAGGAGGCCGGCGCCGAGGACTCGCATGCGGGACGCCAGGTCGGGGTGATGCTGGAGGACGCGGAACAGGGCCAGAGGCTCGTGGGTGACGCCGGGCGGCATCCACTTGCGGAGTGCCTCGGCGACGTCCGGCGGGTACGGCGGGTTGAGCGGTTCGATACGGGGCATGGTCACCTCGGGGGAGTGCTTCTGATTTCGAACCACTATGATGCTTCGGAAAGAGAAGCGCAAGGGAGGTGGCGATGCCGGACCAGCCTCGTCCGGGTGTACCGGTTCGTGGATCGACGACCGGGCGCCCGCTGATGGCGGCGCTCGATCTGCTCGGGCAGCGGTGGACATTGCGGGTGATCTGGGAGCTGCGCACCGAGGCGCTGGGTTTCCGTGAGTTGCAGCGGCGGTGCGAGCAGATGTCCTCGAGCGTCCTGAGTGCCCGCCTCGCCACCCTGACGGAAGCCGCCGTCGTCTACCTCGACGATGACGGCTACCGCCTCACGCCACTCGGCGCAGATCTCATCACAGCGATCCGCCCGCTGCAGTCCTGGGCCGACGACTGGGAGAAGGCGCTCCCGAAGAAGCCCTGAAGGTTCACATCATGTCTGGCAGGGCGGGCTGTACGACGTCCCAGTGTTCGACGATCTGATTGTCTGCAAACCGCCAGATGTCGACCACGGCCTCGCCGTCCGGGTGGTCCGGTGTGGTCATGAGGTAGTGCATCACGACGTACTCGTCGTCGGCGATCACGCGACGAAGGTCGAGTTGAGCGCCGGCGACCGGGGCCTGGGCGATGTACTCGATGAAGGCGTCGCGTCCGGACGGGTTGCCGGGACTGTGTTCGACGAAGTCCTCGTGCAGGAGCGGCCGCAGTACGTCGATGTTGCCTTTGGCAAACTGCTGGAACGCGTGCAGGGCCAGTTGCTTGTTCTCCGAAGCTGTCATGGCATCGACGGTCCCCGACGCCGGGTCATGCTGTCGATTACAAGGGTGGTAATGGCGACGACCATCAAGGCCCGGAGATACTCGATGACATGTCCAACGACAGGCCGGTCGGCGTATTGCTCAGGGAGTGGCGCCACCGCAGGAAGCTGAGCCAGCTCGACCTCGCGATCCAGGCGGACGTGTCCGCCCGCCACGTCAGCTTCGTCGAGACCGGCCGCACCATCCCCAGCAGCGCCATGGTCCTCCACCTCGCCGAACACCTCGGCGTCCCGCTCCGCGAGCGCAACCGCCTGCTCGTCGCCGCCGGCCACGCACCGCTCTACCAGCAACGCCCGCTGGACGACCCGGACCTGGACCGCGTCCGCGAGGCGCTGGAACGGTTCGTCCGCGCCCACGAGCCGTACCCGGCCCTGGCCGTCGACCGCCGCTGGAACCTGATCCTCGCCAACAACGCCGTCGACGTCTTCCTCGACGGTGTCGACCCCGAGCTGCTGAAGCCGCCGATCAACATGATGCGGCTCGGCCTGCACCCCGACGGGTTCGCGAAGAGGGTCCGCAACCTCGCCCAGGTCCGCGGCTACCTGCTACCGCGCCTGGCCCGCCAGGCCGCGAACACCGGCGACGCCGAGCTGCACACTCTGTACGACGAACTGATTGCCTACGGCCCCGATCACGACGACCCGTCGATCGACCCCGCCGACATCGCCCTTCCGATCCGCATCCGCCACCGCGGTACCGACCTCTGCTTCGTCAACGCCATCACCACCTTCGGCGCCCCGTTCGACATCACCCTCGAAGAGATCGCGGTCGAGACCTACCTCCCGGCCGACGATCAGACGGCCGACTTCTTCAAGCCCTGAACCGTCAGGGCTTGGCTGAGCGGAAGGTGCGGCGGAGGTCTTCGGTCCACTCGGCGGGGAGCTCCCAGGGGATGAAGTGGCCGCCGCTGGGGTGGGCGGTGAGGTTGACGTGGTTGTACCAGGCGGCGCGGTCGCTGGCGAGGAAGTTCTGGATGCGCTCCTCGGGGGTGGTGACGCCGGGCGGGTTCTCGTAGCCGACGAAGGTGATGCCGGTCGGGGCCTCGATCGACCGGTTGACGGTCGTGGGACGGGCGTCCAGGGGTAGCGGTTGTTGTTGGCGTACGTGCGGATCGAGGTGTCGATCGCGTTGCCGGCCCAGTAGATCGTGGCGTGGGTGAGCAGGTCGTCCTGGCTGAAGACGCTCGAGTCGCCGTCGTCGACCAGCTCGTCCAGCGCTCGAGCAGCCAGGCGAGCATGCCGGCGGGTGAGTCGGCCAGGCCGAAGCCGAGTGTGCTCGGGTCGAGGACATGTGGACGGCGAGGTGGGACGGCGAACCGTCGTTCCAGCTCGACAATCCGATTGTGGACGTCGGCGGCAGGTCGTCGGTGGGGGCGGGTTGCCGCCGCTGAAGTCCCAGCCGCGGTCGCCGTTGAAGAAGTCGAGCTTCAGCCCGGAGCCGATGTGGATCCCGTACAGCTCGTCGGCGTACTTGTGGCCGAGCTGGCCGGTGACGAGCGCGCCGACGTCGCAGCCGCCGGCGGCGTACTTCTCGTACCCGAGGGCCTCGGTCATCAGGTCGTGCCAGAGGTCGGCGATCTTCCAGAAGTTCATGTCCGGCTGGTTCGTCAGCGGGGTGGAGAACCCGAACCCGGGCAGCGACGGCACGATCACGTCGAACGCGTCGGCCGGATCGCCGCCGTACGACGCCGGGTCGGCGAGCGGGTCGATCACCTTCGACCAGTGCCAGAACGTCCACGGCCAGCCGTGGCTGAGGATCAACGGGATCGGGTCCGGGCCGACGCCGGGCTTGCGCATGAAGTGCACCGGGACGCCGCCGACGTCGACCCGGTAGTGCTCGTACGCGTTGATCGCCCGCTCTCGGCCGCGCCAGTCGAACCCGTCGGCCCAGTACTCGACGAGTGCTTGCAGATCGGTACGACGTACGCCGTAGAAGCCGTCGTCGTTGCCGGCGTCGAGCGGCCACTTGGTCAGCGTCAGCCGGCGACGCAGGTCGTCGAGCACCTCGTCCGGTACGTGGATCGGGGTCTGTTCCAGATTCTTCATGGTTGCCTCAGGCGTCTTCAGCGGCGATCTCGGTCAGGCGGGTCAGGACGTGCATCGAGGAGGCGAGGACGGCGCGCTCGGCGTCGGTCAGCTGATCGACCAGGTCGGTCAGCCTCGTGACGCGGTTCGCGTGCCGGGACCGGACGATCTGGCGGCCCTCGCGGGTGAGCGACAGCAACATCGCGCGGCCGTCGCCCGGATCCGGGCGACGGCGGATCAGACCGTCCTGCTCGAGTTTCGCGACCAGGCTGGTCAACGCGGGCTGTTTGAGTTGCTCGGTCTTGAGGAGGTCGGTCAAACGCATCGGGCCGCCGCGCGCCAGCGTGTGCAGCACCGACAACGTCGAGAAGTTGAACCTCCGCACCGACGGCAACCGGATGAAGATCGTGTTGAAGTCCTCGATCACCGTCGTCAGCCGATCCACGTCCAGTGTCACCCGGCGAACTATATCAATTTTCGATGTAACCCGGGAGATGCCGGTACCCGGCGACGGGCCGGGCCGGCGTTACTTGCTGAGAGCGATGCCGGGGACGGCGATCGGGGCGTCGCCTGACTTGAGAGTGAGGGTGGCGACGTCGAGGCCCGGGGGGAGGTGGCCCGTGAAGGTGATGGTGCCGCGTTCGACGCTGCCGGCGGAGATCGAGTCCTTCCACTGGCTGCGGAAGCCGTCCGCCTTCAGGGAGTGGCCGTCGGCACCGGTGAACGCGGCTTGGCCCTCGAGCGGGAGGGACAGCGACTGGTCGCCCCCGTTGCTCACCGCAACCTCGACCCGGGTGAAGTGGCTGGTGTACGTGACGTTCTCGACGGTGACGGTGAGACCGGCGGTGGTCCTGGCGACGGGCTTGAGCAGACGGTCCTCGCCCGACTCCTTGCCGGTGATGTAGCCGGCGACGTACTCGGCCCCCGCGGTGAGCGCGAACCCGCCGATGCCGACGCCGATCAGTACGACGACGATCGCGATGATCACCGGCACGTCGAGGCGACCCCCGGCGCGGCGCTCCTCGGAAGAGGCCGCGTCGATCAGGGCGACGGCCATCGCGGCGATGAGGGCGATGGCCGGCGGTACCAGCCAGCGCAGCGTGCCGCCGGCGCCGTCCCCGAAGAACGTTGCGACGAGGTTGATGAGCAGGCCGAGGCCGAGTACGGCGGCCGCGACCAGGAGGACGCGGACCAGTCGGACGTAGCCCGCTGGTGCCGGTTCACCTGTCGGGGGCTTCTTGCGTACCGGCTCCGGCTGACGGGCCGGCGGAGTCAGTTGCTCCTGCTGCTCGAACGCCGAATCCGGCCAACCGGCGGATTCGGCCCAGTTGGCCTGCCCGCCTTCCGGCTGAGTCAGTGCGGGCCGCTTCGTGGTCGACCAGGGCGAGCGCGCCGGCTCCGGATTGTCCGCCGACGGATAGGCAGCCCACCCCGCCGAGCCGTCCTCAACCTCCACCGCCCCAACCCGAGCCCCACCAATCCACTCATCCCCACCGATCCACTCATCCACAAAAGGGGTCGCAGCAGGCGGCGGAGGCGGCGCGGACGACGGGCCGCCGGCCACAAGACCAGGCCCGGACGCGGCGCCCGCACCGTCTGACCCGCGCCCCGCAACGCCGCCCGCACCGTCTGGTGCGCGACCTGTGGGGGTGCCCGGATCCGCGGGGTTCGCGGGGAAGCTTTCTGGCCGGCGCGGTGCCGGTGAAGATGGCGGCCCGGAGGACGGGTCGCCGGCCGCAAGAGCTGGACCGGACGCGGCGCCGGCACCGTCCGGTGCGCGACCTGCGGGCCGCCTGGGTCCGTGCGGTTCGGTGAGAAGCTGTCTGGCCGGCGCGGTGTGGGAGAAGGCGGTGGTGCGGAGGACGGCCCGTCGGCTGCTAGGCCAGGGTGCTGACGCGGGGTCTGCGCCGTCTTGTCCGCGCCCTGCGGTGCCGGCCGCGCCGTCTGGTGCGCGACCTGCGGGGGCGCCCGGGTCCGCGGTGTTCGGAGCGAAGCTGTCTGGGCGGCGCGGCGCGGGTGAAGGTGGTGGTGCGGAGGATGGGCCGCTGGCTGCAAGGCCGGGGCCGGAGTCGGCGCCAGGTGCGTCCGGCGGGTGCGGGGTGGAGCGGTCTGCTCGCGGAGGCGTGGAGGACGGGCTGCCGGATGCGGCTGCGGCGTTGCCTGCTGTGAGGCCGGCCGCGGCAGCGGTGCCGGCCGCGGTGCCTGCTGCAGCGGCGGTGCCTGCAGCAGCCGTGCCTGCAGCAGCCGTGCCTGCAGCGGCGGTGCCGGCGTTTGCGGGGGCTGCGGGTGGGTTGTCCGGTCGGCTCGAGGGAGGAGCCTGGGCTGGGGGAGGAGTGGGTGGGGCTGCGGCGGTGGGCTCGTGGAAGGTCAGGACTGAGCGGCCGATCTGGATTCGGTCGTTGTCGGTGAGGGGGGTGGGGGCGGCGAGGCGGCGGCCGTTGAGGGCGGTGCCGTTGCGGGACTCGTCGACGAGGGTCCACGTCGTACCGGACCGGTTCAGCCGGGCGTGGATGCGGGAGATCTGGTCGTCCGACGGCAGCCTGATGTCGGCGTTCGAGCCACGGCCCATGGTGAACGTGTCGCTGTCGGCAGGCAGCGTCCAGCGCTGCGAACCGAGCGACACCGCGAATTCGGTTTCCAACTAACACCCCACCCGGCAGCCAACCCGTCGGGCGCGATTCTGCCTGCCCGACCCGCACCTGGTCCAGAGCGCCCCGCCCCCATGAGCCTCGTCACACTCGATCTCAGTCGTACGGCGGCCCGAAAGCAGGCCGCCGTACGACTCAGCCGCCGGGCGGGGCGAGCTGTCAGTTGAGCGTCATCCGGGGTTCGCCGTTGAGCAGACCCGCGCCGGAGATGGTGCAAGTGCCGCCGCGGTTCTGGATGTAGGCCTGCCGCACGCACGAGCGGGTGGCGAGTTGACCCCAGTAGTTCGGGTGGAGGGATTCCTGGATGTAGTAGTTGGAGCCGATCGTCGTCACCGTGCGGATCTGGTTGATCCACTCGGTCTTGTCGACGGCCGTCGCCTGGGTCCACGAGGACAGCCCGACCTCCTCGTACAGCCCGACTGCCTTCTCGCACAGCCGCCTGCCGTTGAACGCCGACTGCAGTTCGAGCAGCCGCGCGTTGGGCAGGCCCGACTGACCGATCGCCGCGCGGACCGTGTTGTTGATCGTGCTGAGAGCGGTGCTGTTGGCCCAGTCGGCGTCCGCGTTCCAGAAACCGCAGCCGCCGACGCTCTGCCGGGTGTAACCGCTCTGGCCGTACCGGATCCCGCTGCCAGGCGGAAGCGGCGACGGGTAGGTCTGCACGAGCAACGTCCACCCGCTGTCGGAGTAGCCGGCGTTCTGCATGGCGGTACGGATGTTCTGGAACGCGGTCGAGATCCGGCCTCGTACGGCGGTCACGTTGGCGGAGGTGAAGTTCGCGACCACCGAGGAGTCGTCCTTGCAGTAGTCCGGGTTCCAGGACGGCGACAGCAGGAAGTCGGTCACGCACTGCGTCACGATCGAGGCGAAGTTGAAGTCGTTGCCGCCGATCGACACGACCACCTGTTTCACGTTGTGGTTCGCGGCGAACTGCTGCAGCATCTTCGCCTGACCGAGTCGCCCGGCGCCGTTGTCGTAGAAGTCGATCCCGGGCTTGAAGTAGTCGCCGGTGCTCGTCGTGGTGCGGGCGCCGGAGCAGGCCAGGTTCAGCCCGCCGACCCCGCCGCCGATGTACGCCTCGGCCGACCGGCTGCGGTGGCACCTCGGGATCAGCTCGGCGGTGCCGCTCGCGTTGTCGTGGTACGCGTGCGCACCGAGCGCGTCGGCCGGTGCCTCGGAGTTGTTCGAGCTGCCGGCCCAGCGACCGGCCTCACCCGAGATGTACGAGTCGCCGACGGTCACGACGTACGGCGTTCCGGACCCGGGGCCATCGGCCTGTGCCGGGGTTGCGACCAGGCCGAGCCCAGCCATGGAGAGCAGAGAACTGCGGACACGCGACGCCGAACGGAAAAAGTGCGGGGCGGAATCTTCACCGGAAGGCCTCTCTCGCCGGAGGTCGGTGACCGCCCGGACCCCCGTGCCGGTCACCTGGCGAGAATGTACTCCCGGGTAACCCCGAAAAACAGACCGAGAGTGGTGGCACCTTTGCGCACTGTCACCGGGGTGTCAGGGAACCGAAGGACAGGAGGTAGTGGCCCCAGGACCCAACGTGCCGCCGAAACGGAGCGTGAACTGAGCGCGAGACGGGGGCCACCTCCTGTCCTTCGGTCCCGTCAGTCACCCGCCGAGGTCGAGCGGGGCAGGGTAGCGGGACTCCCACCAGGTCTTCCAGCGCTGGTCGAGAGAGTCGCGGTCGACGTCGCCGTACATGGTCAAGATCGCCATCGAGGCGCCGTCCGGCTTCTTCTCCGACGGTGGGATGTGGCTGAGCACCAGCAGACCGTTGCCCCAGCCGGCGACGGTCAGGCCGACCTGGTGCTCGGACGTGAACCACACCTGACCCTTGGCCTGCTCACCGATCAGGTCCAGGTCGTACGGCGTATCGTCCGGCCGCGGCTCGATCCCCAGTTCCACGATCGGCGAGACAGCACCGGCGCCCGAGTAGAACAGCGTCCGCCGGCTCTCGCCCGCGTGCTGCTCCATCGCGAATCGCAGTTGGTGCAGGAAGGTGATCCAGCCCTCGGTGACGTCGTCGTAGTACGCGTCCCACTCGGGGTTCTCGCCGTACGCCGCTCTCGTCAGGGTGATCCGCGATCCGCCCTCGACCGGCTCGACCACGAACTGGTCGCCGTCCCCGAGGGTGAGGATCCCGTTCTCCTTGTCGGCGTCGACGCGGGTGAAGTAGATCAGGTCGATCTCCTCCTCCAGGCCGCCGCCCTCCCCGCCCTCGTACTCCCACCCGTGCCAGTGCCGGATCTTCTCTTTGTCCCGCATCGCGTCCCACACCGCCTCGACCGGCGCGGCCACGGTCACCACGATCCGCGGTCTGTCCTGAGTCATGCCTCGTCTCCCGTGTCTTCGGTCCGGCGGGCAGCCGGATGGCCGCCCGCGATCAGTCGGTAGGGGCGACCGCCCTCGGTGTCGAACTCCTCGACGGTCCGCCGGATCGCCTCGGTCAGCGCGTCGGTGAACCCGTGCACATCGCTCGGTTCGGCGAACCGCACCTCCGCCTCGATCGTGAAGGTGAGCAGTCGTTTGCCCGCGGCATCGGCCTTGCTCTGCATCCGGGCCACGTCCCGGACGGTCCCGGCGGCCACGTCCACCAGGTGCTCCGCGGCGTACTGGTCCTGGATCGAGCTGAACGCGCGGCCCATCACCGCCGGATCCACCACGAGGTTCGCGGCGGATGCGCGCAGGATCCGCTCGGTGAACCCGCGCCGCTGCCGCTCCTCGACCAGCTCGATCAGCCCGGCCTTCTCCAGCTCGCGCAGGTGATAGTTCACCCGCTGCCGGGGCACCTCCAACTCCGCCGCGAGCTGGGTCGCCGACGAGGGCTCCCGGAGCAGGTCGAGCAACTGCCGCCGGATCGGCGACAGCGCCATCCGGACCTTCTCCGGCTCCTCCATGTATCGCAGCACGCCACCAGATTCCACTTGACAGAAAAATTTGTCAATAGGGAGCGGACCGCGGAGCCATTCCAATCGACCGCCGGTGCCGGCCGGCGCGCTCGGGGCGCGCGGTGGGTGGCAATTGTGATGGCCTGGGCGTCCGCCGGTGGGAGAGCATGGGCGGCATGTCTGGACGAGGGCCGCAGCGAGGGCCGCAGCGAGGGCCGCAGCGAGGGCCACAGTTGCCGGTGGGGACCCAGGTGGTGATCCGCGTTGCCGCGCCCGACGATCACGGTGGTACGGCGCAACGCGGGGCAACCGGCCGAGTCGCCGGCGTCACCCCGGACGGCCGCTATACGGTTCGGCTCGTCGACGGCCGCGAGACGCTGGCGCGTCGCGATCAACTCAGTCTGCGTACGGCGTACCAGGACGAAGCGATCGAACTCGACCAACCGGACGGCGATCGGTTGGTACTGGAGCACACGATCTACGCCGCGGTCGTCGGGTCGCGCGCGTTCGGCCTGGACACCGACGCCTCGGACACCGACACGCGCGGCGTCTACGTCGCTCCGACCGAGTCCTTCTGGTCGTTGGCCAAGCCGCCGACGCATGTGGACGGTCCGGAGCCGGAGTGGTTCTCCTGGGAGGTCGAGCGGTTCTGCGAACTCGCGCTGAAGGCCAACCCGAACCTTCTCGAGGTGCTGCACTCGCCGCTCGTGGCCCGGCAGACGCCGCTCGGCGAGGAACTGATCGAGCTGCGCGAGGCCTTCCTCTCCCAGTTGGCGTACCAGACGTACTCCGGCTACGTCCTCAGCCAGTTCAAGAAGCTGGAGGCGGACTTCCGGCGCGACGGTGCGCCGAAGTGGAAGCACGTCATGCACCTGATCAGGCTGTTGCTCGCGGCCCGCAGTCTGTTGCTGGAGGCAAATCTCATCGTTGGCGTCGGCCCGCACCGGGACCGGCTGCTGGCGGTGAAGCGCGGCGAGCTGTCCTGGGCAGAGGTCGAGCAGTGGCGTCTCAGCCTGCACGAGGAGCTGGACAACGCCTTGCGGAGAACGGTTCTCCCGGCGACACCGGATGTCGCGCGGGTCGATGCCTGGCTCAGATCGGTCCGGAAGAGGAGCATCGGTGACGCGTGACATGCGGCAGCTCGACTTTGCCGAGCTGCGCGACATCATGGGTGAGCAGCCGTACCGCTTGCTCTTCGCAACGGTCTCCGGTGCTCACCTGTACGGCTTCCCGTCGCGCGACTCCGACGTCGACCTGCGCGGCGTCCACGTGCTTCCCGCCGCCGAGGTGGTCGGCCTCCGGACCGGGCCGGAGACCCTCGACCGGACCTGGTTCGAGAACGAGGCCGAGGTCGATCTCGTCACCCACGACCTGGCCAAGTTCGCCCGGCTGATGCTCCGCCGGAACGGTTATGTGCTGGAGCAGGTGCTCTCGCCGCTCGTCGTCATCAGTACGCCGGAACACGACGAGCTCGTCGCACTGGCCAAAGACTGCGTGACCAAGTGGCACGCCCATCACTACCGAGGTTTCGCGAACACGCAGTGGGACTTCTTCGGGAAGAACCACGAGCTGAAGCCGCTGCTCTACACCTTCCGGGTGCTGCTCACCGGGATCAACCTGATGCGGACGGGCGTCGTACAGGCTGATCTGCGCGAGCTCGAGCAGGAGTTGCCCGAGGCGCCGCCGTACCTGCCGGACCTGATGGCGGCCAAGGCGGAGGCTGAGCATGGACCCCTGGAAGGACCGGCAGGGGAGCGGATCGCCGAGGATGTCGCCCGGCTGCGCGCCGCCCTCGATGAGGCGGAGGCGGTCACCGATCTTCCCGACCGGCCGACCGCCGAGCCGGCGCTGAACGACCTGCTGATTCGGGTCCGCCTGTCCGTCTGAGGCGTGGATAGCGGTTGCAGGACGCCTGCTGAGGCTTAGGCTATTTACTTAACTTCGTGAAGCATTGACATCCGGGCTGACGGGGTAAATAGTTCCGTCCTGAAATCAATCAGAAAGCAGAGTGAATCAACAGTGTCGAACATCGAGGTGCTGCAGCTCCGGGCTGCCGGGGTCAGTCTGGTGCTGGACTGCTCTGGTCCCGCCCTTCCGTCCGTCCTGCACTGGGGCGCGGATCTCGGCGAGCTGACCGGGCAAGCTCTGCTGGAACTGAGGCGGGGGGCCGGTGCGGTCCAGTACGGCAACGGCCTGGACGACAACCTCCCGATCGCGATCGTGCCGGAGTACGCGACCGGCTGGTTCGGTCTGCCGGGCCTGAGCGGTCACCGCGACGGTCAGAACTTCTCCGCGAGCTTCCGGCTCACCAGCGTCGCCCAGACCGGGAACACCGTGCAGGTCGACGCCGAGGACCCCGAGGCCGCGCTGACGATCCGCCTCACCATCGAGCTGACCGACTCCGGTCTGGTCCGGACCAAGGCGGACCTCACCAACGCCGGCGAGACGCCGTACACCGTGGACGGGCTGGTGCTCGCGCTGCCGGTCCCGACCGAGGCGACCGAATTGCTCGACATGACCGGGCGTCACATCGGTGAGCGGCACCCGCAGCGGCACGCGTTCACGCAGGGCGCGCACATCCGCGACAACCGCCGCGGCCGCACCGGTGCCGACGCGACGCTGCTGCTGATCGCCGGCACGCCCGGGTTCGACTTCGGCACCGGCGAGAGCTGGGCCGTGCACACCGCCTGGAGCGGCAACCACCGTTCCTACGCCGAGCGCGGCATGAGCGGGTACGGCGTGATCGGCGGCGGCGAGCTTCTCCTGCCGGGCGAGGGCCGGCTGGAATCCCGGGGCACCTACAGCACGCCCTGGATCTACGGCTCGTACGGCGTCGGCCTCGACCAACTGTCGGCCCGCTTCCACGAGTTCCTCCGGGCCCGGGAGAACCACCCGAAGACCGAGCGTCCCGTCGTCCTGAACACCTGGGAAGCGGTCTACTTCAACCTCGATCTGGACAAGCTGAAGGCACTCGCGGACGCGGCTGCCGAGGTCGGCGCCGAGCGGTTCGTGCTGGACGACGGCTGGTTCCGCGGCCGGCGTGACGACCACGCCGGACTCGGCGACTGGTACGTCGACGAGGAGATCTGGCCGAAGGGTCTGCACCCGCTGGTCGACCACGTGAAGGGTCTCGGCCTGCAGTTCGGCCTCTGGGTCGAGCCGGAGATGGTGAACCCGGACTCCGACCTGGCCCGGGAGCACCCCGACTGGATCCTTGCCGCCGGCAACCGGATGCCGCCGACCGCGCGGCACCAGCAGGGCCTCAACCTCGGCATCCCGGCGGCGTACGACTACATCCTCGAGCGGCTCGACGCGCTGCTGAACGAGTACGACATCTCGTACCTGAAGTGGGATCACAACCGCGACTTCGTCGACGGCGGCAACCAGCTGACCGGGACGGCCGGCATTCACGCGCAGACGCTGGCGGTGTACCGGCTGATCGACGAACTGAAGCGTCGGCACCCGGGCCTGGAGATCGAGTCCTGCTCGTCCGGCGGTGCCCGGGTCGACCTCGGCATCCTCGAGCGCACCGACCGGGTCTGGGGCAGCGACAGCAACGACGCGCTCGAGCGCCAGAAGATCCAGCGCTACACCCAACTGCTGCTGCCGCCGGAGCTGATCGGCTGCCACGTCGGCCCGCCGCGGGCCCACACCACCGGCCGCACCCAGGTGCTGTCGTTCCGCGCGATCACCGCGCTGTTCGGCCACTTCGGCATCGAGTGGGACATCGCGTCCGCGAGTGCGGAGGAGCGCGAGGAACTGGCCGGCTGGGTTGCCCTGCACAAGGAGCTCCGGCCGCTGCTGCACACCGGACGCGTGGTCCGCGCCGACCGCGGTCCGGACGACTTCCTGCTGCACGGCGTGGTGGCGCAGGACGGCTCGCGTGCCGTGTACGCCGCCGTACAACTGACCCAATCCGTCACCTCGGCCGTTGGCCGGGTCCGGCTGCCCGGGCTCGACCCGAACCGGATTTACCGGGTGAACAAGACCGCTACTCCCGGACCGGAGTCGCGAGCGGTGTCCTGGTGGACCGACGGCGGACAGGTGGAACTGAACGGCGCAGCACTCGGCACGGTCGGGGTGCAGATCCCGGCCCAGTGGCCCGAGAACGCGATCTTGCTGGATGTGACTGCGATCGGCTAGCCGTCCAGGTGCTAGCCGGATCGCCGACCGAGAAGGAGATCCCCGTGACCGTGACCACCAACGCACCACCTGACGAGAGACGAACTCACGGGGAAGTGGCTTCGCCGCCCACCAGGCGGCGAAGCCTCGGGGACCTGAAGGTCGCGATGATCTTCCTGGCGCCGGCCACGCTCGGCTTCGTCGTGTTCTACATCTGGCCGACGCTGCGCGGTGCCTACCTGAGCTTCACCGAGTACAGCCTGCTGTCCGCGCCGAACTTCAACGGGCTGGCCAACTACGAACGGATGATCCAGGACAGCTTCTTCTGGAACGCGCTGGTGGTCACGGTCGAGTACGTCGTGCTCAACATCGGGTTCCAGACGGTCCTGGCGGTCGGGATCGCGATGCTGATGTACCGGCTGACCCAGTCGATCACGGTCCGGGCGGTGATCCTGCTGCCGTACCTGATCGCCAACGTCGTGGTCGCGCTGGTCTGGTACTGGATGCTCGACTTCCAGGTCGGCATCGTGAATCAGGGCCTGACCTACGTCGGGATCGACCCGGTCGCCTTCTTCGGCGAGTCCCAGTGGGCGATCCCGACGATCGCCGGGATCAACGTCTGGCGGCACATGGGCTACACCGCGCTGCTGGTGTTCGCCGGGCTGCAGATGATCCCGAAGTACGTCTACGAGGCCGCCGAGGTGGACGGCTCGACGGAGTGGAAGACGTTCTGGCGGATCACGCTGCCGCTGCTGCGCCCCGTTCTGGTGATGGTCCTGGTGGTCACCATGATCGGGTCGTTCCAGATCTTCGACACGGTCGCCGTGACCACGCAGGGCGGTCCGATCAACGCGACCCGGGTCATCTACTACTACATCTACGAGCGGGCGTTCACCCGGTTCGACTTCGGGTACGCCTCGGCGATGGCGATGGTGCTGTTCGCGATCCTCGCCGTGGTCTCGCTGGTCCAGTTGCGGCTGCTGCGGGCGAAGGAGAGTGACCTGGCATGACGAAGCAACTCAACGTCGGCCGCGCGGTCGCGTGGGCCTGCCTGATCGTGCTGATGCTGGTCACGATCTTCCCGTTCTACTGGATGTTGCGTACGGCGCTGTCCGACAACACGCAGCTCCCCGGTCACCCGAACTCGCTGCTCCCGGTGGAGACCACACTGGGCGCGTTCAAGCGGGTGCTGGGACTGTCGACGATCGAGGAGGCACAGGCCCAGGGTGGCTCCGGTGCGGCCGTCAACTTCTGGCTGTACCTGCGCAACTCGTTGATCGTGGCAACGGTCACGACGGTCTGCCAGGTGTTCTTCAGTGCGATGGCGGCGTACGCGTTCGCCCGGCTGCGCTGGCCCGGCCGGGACAAGGTGTTCGCGCTGTTCCTGGCCGCGCTGATGGTGCCGCCGATCTTCACCACGCTGCCGAACTTCGCGCTGATCAAGAACCTCGGGCTGCTGAACAGCTTCGCCGGCATCATCCTGCCGGGCGCCTTCATGACGCCGTTCGCGATCTTCTTCCTGCGCCAGTTCTTCCTCGGCATCAACCGGGAGCTGGAGGAGGCGGCGATGATCGACGGCGCCGGGCACCGGAAGATCTTCTTCGGGCTGATCATTCCGATGAGCGGGGCGCCGATCGCCACGCTCGCGATCCTGACCTACATCAACTCCTGGAACGACTACTTCTGGCCGCTGCTGGTCGGCCAGCAGGAGAACGTCCGGGTGCTGACGGTCGCCCTCGGCGTGTTCCGGTCGCAGACTCCGCAGGGCGGGCCGGACTGGGCCGGGCTGATGGCCGCGGCCCTGATCGCGGCGCTGCCGATGATCATTCTGTTCTGCGTGTTCGCCAAGAAGATCACCAACTCCATCGGTTTCTCCGGGATCAAGTGAGGTGCCTCCAATGACCATGACGAGACGCACTTTGCTCAAGGCCGGACTGGCCGGACTGGCCGCGTCGGCGGTTGCCGGATGCAACAACGGTGCTGCCGCCCGCGGTGAGGGCGAGGTCATCTACTGGCTGTGGGACTCCGCCCAGCTGCCGATGTACACCGAATGCGCCAAGGTGTTCCACGAGCAGAACCCGCAGTACACCGTGAAGATCGAGCAGTACGGCTGGAACGACTACTGGTCCAAGCTGGTGACCGGATTCATCTCCGACACCGCGCCGGACGTGTTCACCGGGCACTCGTCGAAGTATCCGCTGTTCGCGGACAAGGGCCAGGTGCTGCCGATCGACGACTTCGTCGCCAGGGACAATCTCGACCTGAGCATCTACCAGAAGGGTCTGGCGGATCGCTGGATCGGGGCCGACGGCAAGCGGTACGGCCTGCCGAAGGACTGGGACACCGAGGTCTACTTCTACAACAGCGCGTTCACCGAGGCGGCCGGGATCAGCACCGAGCAGCTGAACTCGATGACGTGGAACCCGCAGGACGGCGGCACGCTCGAGCAGATCATCCGCCGGCTGACGGTGGACTCCAAGGGGCGCCGCGGCGACCAGCCCGGGTTCGACAAGGACGACGTCAAGGTCTACGGACTCGGATACGCCGACGCCGGCGGTGGCGACGGTCAGACCAGCTGGAGCTGGTACGCCGCCATCAACGGGTGGAAGTACTCCGAGGGCGAACCGTGGGGGACGAAGTTCTTCTACGGCGACCCGAAGTTCACCGACACGATCGGCTGGTGGCGCGGCCTCATCACCAAGGGGTACATGCCGACGTACGCGCAGGCGAAGTCCGGGGTGGACGTCACCACCAGCTTCGGTGCGGGGAAGTACGGGATGACCCCGAACGGTTCCTGGATGCTCGGGACGTACGGCGGGCTGAAGCAGGTGAAGACCAAACTGGCCCGGCTGCCGATCGGCCCGGTCGGGCCATTGGATCGGAAGGGAAGAGGATGTCGATGATGAACGGGCTCGCGGACACGATCTGGGCGGGCACCACCCGCCGGGACGCGTCGTGGGCCTGGGTGAAGTTCCTCGGCTCGCAGACCGCACAGGACATCGTGGCGAAGGCCGGCGTGGTGTTCCCGGCGGTGGCGGCGAGCATGCCGGCGGCCAAGGCGGCGTTCGCGAAGAGCGGTTGGGACGTGACGCCGTTCCTGGAGCCGGTCGAGGCGGGTGACGTCTTCCCGTACCCGGCCAACCCGAACGCGGCCGACGTGACCGCGGTGATGACACCGGCGATGGACGCGGTGATGTCGTTCGAGGCAGAACCGGCGTCGCTGGCGAAGGCCAACGACGACGTGAACCAGATTCTGTCCGCGAACGCCTGAGGGTTTCCCCGGGGCCTGCCTACGCCCGGGGGAGTACGTCGTACTGCGTCCGAGGGCGCAGCGTGCTCCTCCGGGGGTAGGTGAGGTGTCGCCGCCGAGGCGACGCGGTGAAGGGGGTCCGGACGACACGATCGGTGCAGTCGAAGATTGCGACCACCGAGGAGTGTCATGAACGAGGAGAAGCCGGGCGGACCGATCCGCATCGGCGACAAGGAACGCGAGGACGCGGTCAAGCGTCTGGGCGAGCACTACGAAGCCGGCCGGCTCACCGCCGAGGAGCACACCGAGCGGATCGGCCGAGCACTGGAAGCCAAAACCGAGGCCGATCTGGCCGCGCTGTTCTCCGACCTCCCAGGTACGTCGGGACAGGAGAAGGCGCATGCCGATCGACCTGATGCTGCCTTCGGGTTCGACAGGCCCGCGTGGGCTGCGCGGGGTCCGTTGGGGAAGATCCCGTTCCCGCTGCTGATCGCGTTGGCCGCCATCGCGCTGATCGCGTCGATCGGCTGTGTGGTGGGCGGCGGTCACCCGCCGATCCTGCCGCTGCTGCTGATCGTGGCCGCGGTGGTCATCGTGCGTAACCGCCGGCAGGAGGGTCGGGCATGAGGACGGTCTACCGAGTCCTTGCGCTGGCCATCGCGATCGCCGTCGTACTCCAGGTCGCGGCGATCGCGCTGGCCGGGTTCACCGTCTCGAAGGACGCCGGTGACGGCGTCACGATCGGCGCGGACTACAGCAACTTCGGCCAGAGCTACCACAGCATCGCCGGTACGGCGATCGCGCTGGTCGCGCTGATCCTGCTGATCGTGTCCTTCCTGACCGACGTCCCGCGCGGCCGGTCGCTGGCCGGGCTGATCGTCGGCCTGGTCGCCGTCCAGTTCGTCCTCGCGGTGGTGTCGTTCGGCATCCCGGCGCTGGGCGTCCTGCACGGCATCAACGGCCTGGCCATCGCCGGCGTCGCGGGAGCAGCCGCCCGTCGCTCGGCCGAGACACCGGCGCCACAGACGGCCGATGTCTGATCCGAGACCGCGGCTGCGCGGGCGGCTGATCGCACTGGGGGTGACCCTGGCGGTGCTGGCACCGCTGGGGTACCTCTGGGCGACCAGCCTGGTGCCCGACGACTACTCGGCCGCGGAGATGGGGTACGCCGACTACGGCGGCGGACCCGCGTCGGCCGGGCACTCGGGTGGCCATCAGCACCATGGTGGGACGAGCGTCGCCGACCTCACCGGGCCGAAGACCGGTACGCCGGACGTCGACGTCACGTTGACCGCACGGAAGACGAAGTACCAGCTCGCCAGCGGGGAGACCGTCGACGGCTACACCCTCAACGGGACCTCGCCGGGGCCGCTCATCCGCGCGAAGCTGGGCGATCTGGTCCAGGTGACGCTGGTGAACGACAACGTGTCGGACGGGGCGACGCTGCACTGGCACGGCATCGACGTACCGAACGCCGAGGACGGAGTCGCCGGCGTGACGCAGGACGCCGTACCGATCGGTGGGAAACATGTCTACCGGTTCAAGGCCGACCAGGCGGGGACGTACTGGTACCACTCGCATCAGGTGTCCAGCGAGGAAGTGAGGGGCGGCCTCTTCGGCACGATCGTGATCGCACCCGAACAGCCTGGCGAGGTGATCGCGGCGATTCACACGTACGACGGGAAGCGCACGATCAACGGACGGACGGGCACCCAGCAGGTGGCGATGGCCGCTGGTACGACGGCCCGGGTGCGGGTGATCAACACGGACAACGCGATCCTGCGGGTCGGGCTGATCGGAACGCCGTACAAGGTGGTGGCGGTCGACGGGCGGGAGGTGAACGGTCCGACGCCGGTGACGGCCGCGTTCCCGTTGGCTGCCGGGGCTCGGGCGGATCTCGAAGCGGTGGTCCCGTCCGGCGGTATGCGGCTGGTGGCCGGCTCGGCTGCCGTGTCGCTGGGGATCGGGGCGAACCCGCCGACCGGAGAGCTGCCGGCGGAGACGGTTGACCTGCTCGGCTACGGGAAGCAGGCACCGCTCGGGTTGGACCCGGCGAAGGCGGACCGGAACTTCGAGTACCGGATCGGCCGGCGGCCCGGATTCCTCGACGGTGTGCCGGGGTTGTGGTGGACGATCAACGGGCACAAGTTCCCCGACGTACCGATGTACATGGTTGCCGAGGGCGACGTCGTCCGGATGACGATCTCCAACACCAGCGGTCAGGCGCATCCGATGCATCTGCACGGGCACCACGCGGTCGTGCTGTCGCGCAACGGTGTCGCGGCGACCGGTTCACCCTGGTGGGTCGACACGCTCGAGGTCGGCAACGACGAGACGTACGAGATCGCGTTCCTGGCCGACAATCCCGGTCTGTGGATGGACCACTGTCACAACCTCCCGCATGCGTCGGAGGGGCTGATGACGCACCTCATGTACGAGGGTGTCAGTACGCCGTACCGCATCGGCGGGCCGTCGAACAACGAGCCGGAGTGACGGCTCAGGACGCTTGCTCCTCGATGCCTCCCAGATGAGTCAGGTGCATCGCCGCGATCCGCGCGCAGGCCGCGTCGATCGCGGCGCGCTGGGACTCGTAGGAACCGCACCAGAAGGGGTTGTCCGGCTGCGGATCGAGTTCGTCGTCGACATCGGCGTACCACTCGTCCGCCGTCCGGAACACCCGCGCATGCAGATGGACCTCAATACCCAGCTCGTTCACCGCACCACTCCTGGAGTGAGACCGTGTACGTCTCCAGGATGTAACCGGCGGACCCCCGATCCACCGAACGACACGCGGGTGCGGTCAGGTGACCAGGACGGTGATCCGCTGCGCGGTGTTGTTGGCGAAACCGCCGCGGTTCCACTCCGCCTCGATCGGCTGTTCGCGGCCGCTGGCATCGACTGCGCGGACGGTGAGCACATGCTCGCCGGGCGTGGCGTCCCAGTCGTAGCTGAAGGCCCGCCAGGCCAGCTCGTCGTTGCCGATAGCATCTAGTTTGGCGGGGTGCCAGGTGACGCCGGCGTCGACGCTGATCTCGACCCGTTCGATCGGCGCCCAGCCGGACCAGGCCCGGCCCTGCAGCGTAACGGTGCCGGCGGCAACGAAACGGTGGCGGCTCATGAAGTCCGGGTAGCCGGGCGGCATCAGCAGTGCCCGCGGCTGGATCCGGGTGACCGGTACACCGGGGTCCTCGGCGTTCTTGCGGTACCGGTACGCCACCGCGTTCTGGAACCCGTCGAACTCGTGGTCGATCAGCTCGATCGACCGCAACCACTTCACACTGGCCATCCCGTACCACCCGGGTACGACGAGGCGAAGCGGGTAACCGTGTTGCGGCGGCAACGGCTGACCGTTCATCTCCCAGGCGACGATCGCGCCGGAGTCGATCGCCTCGGTCACCGACAGCCCACGCTGGTAGTCCTGCTCGACTCCGCGTTCGACCCCGTGGTCCGCGCCGGTGAACACGACGTCCACGGCGTCTTCGCGGATCCCGGCCGCCCGCAGCAGGTCCGACAACAGCACGCCGGTCCATTCCGCCGTACCGACCGCCTCGTTCAGCCACGGCTGGCTGATCGGTCGCGGTTGCAACGCGGCCCGTCCGTTGCCCGCGCACTCCAACGTCACGCGCACGGTACGACGGCCCATCGCGCGTAACCCGGTCAGTCCGAAGTTCAACGGTTCCTCGACGCATCCGTCGATGGTGAGCGACCAGTTGGCCGCGTTCGTCGCCGGAATGTCGTAGTGCACCAGGACGTAGTGCAGCCCGGGCGGCGTCACGTCGTACCGCAGTCCCTCCAGCGGCATCCCGTGATTCCGTGCCGCCAGCTGCAGTTCCTCCCCGGTGATCCCCTCGCCGGTGTCCGCCAACCGCCCCCGCACGCTGAATTGCTCGATCGACATCGTGATCCCTCCCCTCGTCCAACCCTAGTGGCTACCGGGCCGGGAGACATCATCAGAGCCAGCCGTTGTCCAAGGCAATCCGGGCGGCTTCGGCGCGGGTGCGGGCGCCGGTCTTGCCGATGGCGGCGGAGAGGTGGTTGCGGACGGTGCCCTCGGAGAGGTGGAGCTCCTTGGCGATGTCGGCGACGGTGCCGCCCTCGAGGGCGGCCCGGAGTACGTCGGACTCCCGGCCGGTGAGCGGGCTGGTGCCGGCGACCAGGGTCTCGGCGGCCAGCGAGGGGTCGACGACCCGGAGTCCCTGGTGCACCCGCCGTACGGCGTCCGCCAGCTGGGCCGCCGGGGTGTCCTTGACGACGAAACCGGCCGCGCCGGCCTCCATCGCCCGCCGCAGATAGCCGGGCCGGCCGAAGGTGGTGACCATCAGGATCCGGACCCCGGGTACGGCGGCTCGGAGCGCGGCGGCCGCCTCGATCCCATCCAGCCCCGGCATCTCGACGTCGAGGAGAGCGACGTCAGGCTTGGACGCCTGAGCGGCCGCGATCACCTCGTCCCCGCGACCGACCTCGGACACCACCTCGAGGTCGGGTTCAAGGTCGAGCAGCGCGGCCAGCGCCCCGCGAACCAGCGCCTGATCGTCCGCGATCAGCAGTCGGATACTCACGGGCCCACCTTGACAGCCAGGCGAAAACCGCCGTCTGGCGACTGCCCGACCTGGACGCTCGCGCCGGCCTGGTCCGCCCGTTCGCGCAACCCCATCAGCCCATGACCGGACGCCCCACCACCTGGTGTCGGGCCTTTCCCGTCGTCCAGTACTTCGATCTGCGCAGCGCCCAGCCGGATCGTGCACCGCTTCGCCCCAGAATGCCGTACGACGTTCGTCACGCCCTCTCGCACCACCCAAGCGAACAGCTCACGGTTCTCCTCCGGCACCTCGTCCACCGTGGTCGGCAGGTCGGCCTTGATGTCCGCGGCCTTCAACGCGGCCCGCGCGGACACCAGCTCACCGGCGAGACTCAGCTCGCGATACCCCGCGACGGCAGCCCGGACGTCGGCCAGCGCCGCCCGGGCCAGACTCTCCACATCGGCGACCTCCGCACCCGCCCGCTCGGGGTTGGCGGCGATCAGGCGGCCGGCCAGTTCGGCTTTGACCGTGATGACCGTCAGCGAGTGCCCGAGGATGTCGTGCAGGTCCCGGGCGAACCGGTTCCGCTCCTCCTGGACGGCCAGCTCGGCCATGTCCGCCCGCGTCTTGGCGAGCTCCATACTGCGCTGGATCGCCCGCCGCATCCCGAACACGGCCAGCGTGCCGAGGAAGATCGCGAACCCGTAGCTGTTGTCCGTCGTCCAGCCCGGCACCACCCGCATCGACAGTTCGGCGCCGGCCAGCAGCGCGGCCGCGATCGCCAAGGCCAGCTTGAGGTCCAGGAACATCATCGCGACCGCGGCGACGTACACGAGGCAGGTCAGCGCCTGTTGCCCGGCCGACGGGAACATCAGGAACATCAGGCCGAGCATCCCGGCCAGATAGACCAGGCGCTGCCAGGTCGGGTGACCGCCGGCCTGCATGCCGGCCCAGCGGATCCAGCCGAAGAATCCGAGGTAGCTGGTCGCGAACAGGAACAGCGCGGCGAAGCCGACGATCCGGGCCATGCCGGTCCCGTCCGTGCGGATCGCCTGGAACACGTTGGCCAGATAGAACAGCCAGATCCCGGCTGCCAGCCAACCCCACCGCCGCGGTCTGGCGGAGTCACGCTCCGCCAGACCGTCGAACAGAGTCGGTGTTCTCGTCACGCTGGTCACGCTAGTCCACAGACTTCAGGCGCGGGCTGTGTCGGCCCGGAACCGGCGCAGGCCGATGATGCCGAGTACGACGGTCCACCCGAGCACCACCATCAGTGCCTGCGTGTCCAGACCGCTCTGCGTCAATGCGCTGCGGGAGGTCTGACCGGTCCAGTACGCCGGGGTCAGTTGGGCGATGTGCTTCATCAGGGACGGCATCTGGTCCACCGGCAGCCACAGTCCGCCGAAGGCCGCGATCAGCAGTGTCGACAATCCGGTGATCGGCTGCACACTGTCCGGCTTGGCGACGTACCCGATGACGAGGCCGAGCGCGGCGAACGGCAGGGCACCGAGCCAGGACACCAGCGCGACCGAGGCCCACTGGCCGGCGCTCAGGTGCACGTGGCCGAAGACCATGCCGGACACGAACACCACCAGCAGCGGCGGCAGCGCCAACAGCAGCGACAGAATCACCTTGGTGGTCACGTAGGCCTGCGGCTTCAGTGGGGTGAGCCGGAGTGTGCGGTTCCAGCCGCCGTCGCGTTCGGCCGCGATCACCCCGCCGCTGCTCATCGCGGCGGACATCGAGCCGAACATCGCCATACTCACCATCACGTAGGCGACTGCTGAGATCCCGCCCTCGGTGGCGTCGTTCGGCAGGGTCACGCCGAAGATCACGAACAGCACCAGTGGCATCAGGATCGAGAAGATCAGCACCCGCCGGTTCCGCAGGGTGCGACGGATATCAAAGATCAGGTAGTCGCGGTTCATGCGAGGGTCTCCTGTTCGGCACCGATGGCGAGAACCGCGTCCTCGAGGTCGGCGGAGGTCACTTCGATGTCGTGCGCGCGAGTGTTGCTCAGCAGGTAGCGCAGAGTGTCGTCGGAGTCGGCGCACTGCAGCAGCACGACGTCACCACGTGTCTCGACATTGCGTACGCCGGGCAGCGACGCGAGGTTCGCGAGGTCGGCACCGGGCACGGTCGCCCGGATCGTCCGGCCGGACACACTCGCCTTGATCTGCGCCGCGGTGCCGTCGGCAACGACCTTGCCGTTGCGCATCAGGACGACGCGATCGGCGTACGCGTCCGCCTCCTCCAGGTAGTGGGTGGCGAACAGGACGGTCCGGCCGCGCGCGGTTTCGGCGTGCATCGACGCCCAGAAGTCGCGGCGGGCCTCGACGTCCATCCCGGTGGTCGGCTCGTCCAGCACGATCAGGTCGGGCTGCGGGATGATCGCCATCGCGAACCGCACCCGCTGCTTCTGCCCGCCGGACAGGCCTTTCATCTTCCGGTCCGTCAGGTCGCCGATCCCAGCCCGGTCGAGCGCCTCGGCGACCGGCATCGGGTCCTTGTGCAGCCCCGCGACCAGGTTGACCAGTTCGCCGACCTTGGCGTCCTCGATGATGCCGCCGCTCTGCAGCATCACCCCGACCTGGCCCTGTGCGATCGCGTCGACCGGCGTACCGCCGTACACCTGGACACTGCCCTGGTCCGGCCGGACCAGCCCGAGCAGCATCTCGATCGTGGTCGACTTGCCGGCCCCGTTCGGACCCAGCAACGCCACCACCTCGCCGGTCCGGATGCTCAGATCCACCCCGGCGACCGCCTGCACCGCCCCGTACTTCTTGGTCACGCCCTTCAGGCTGACCGCAGTCTCTGTCGTCATACCGAAAGGTTCGCCGAGTACGCCGCCCCACCCCTCGACCGCCCGTCACGACCAACCCATGACATCCGTCAGCCGCATCTGAGGGTCACTTCTCAGGGTGCCTCCCTGAGCACCCATCCAGGCGAGCTGTTGGCGTGAGTGGGGTGGTGGTCCGGATAGGCTGAGTTGGTGATGGTTGAGCTGGTTTTGCTCTCGCGGGTGGCGTACCGCGGTGTGGAGGTGGCCGGCTCCGGGATGCGTGGTTTGCTGGCGCTCCTGGCCGGTGACCTGCGCACGGGCTCCAGCACGGCGCGACTGGTCGAGGGACTGTGGCCGGACGAGCAACCTGAGCATCCGACCAAGGCGCTGCAACTGCTGGTGTCACGCGCCCGGTCCCGGTTCGGTGCCGAGCTCATCGTCAGTACGCCGACCGGCTACCGACTCTCACTAGCCGACGATCAGGTCGACGCGTCCGCCGTACTGCTCTGCGCGTCCGCCGGGGAGCAGAGTGCCCGCGCCGGCGACCACAGGTCGGCGCTCCAGCACGCCGAGGCCGGTCTCGCACTGTGTGCGGAGGCCGCGAGCTGGGACAGCACGCTCGACGATCCGCTGTCCGTGTTGCGCGCCGCGCGGGTGCCGACGTACCACTCGTTGACACGCCTTCGCGCCCTCGCCCTGTCCCGGTTGGAACGCTCCGCCGAGGCCGTCGGATCACTCACGGAGTTGGCTCACGAACGTCCACGGGACGAGGAAGTCCTGGTGGAGCTGCTGCGCTGCGAGGCCGCCACGCAAGGTCCGGCCACGGCACTCGCCAGGTACGACGCCTATCGGCGGGCACTGCGCGACGACCTGGGCACTGATCCCGGATCCGCCTTGCAGAGCGTGCATCGCGAGCTGCTGCTGAGCGACGCGCCAGTTGTCAGGCAAGGATTGCGGGAGGAGCCGAATCCCTTGCTCGGGCGGGACAAGGACGTCGCCGAGGTGGCCGACCTGCTGCGCGCCTCGCGGGTGACCTCGATCGTCGGAGCCGGTGGATTGGGCAAGACACGACTCGCGCATGCAGTGGGGCGCGAGGCGGATCAGCGGGTGGTGCATTTCGTCGGGCTTGCCGGTGTCACTGCGGACGGCGACGTGATCGGTGAGGTCGCGTCGACTCTCGACGTCCGGAACAGCGGTCCGGCCCCGGGCGGCCGCGCCGTCCCGGTGGACACGATCGGCGGCATCGTCGACGCACTTGGACCCGGTCCTGCCTTGCTGGTGCTGGACAACTGCGAGCATGTGGTCCGCGGAGCCGCGCGGCTGGTGCAAGCCCTGGTGTCACGGAGCAGCGATCTGCGGGTGCTCACCACAACTCGTGCGCCGCTCGGCCTCTCCTCGGAGTCGGTGTACCCGCTGCCGGAGCTGGACCTGCCGACGATGGTCGAGTTGTTCGGTCAGCGTGCGCGAGCGGTCCGGCCCGACATCGAGCTGCCACCGACGGTCGTGGGGGAGCTGTGTGACCGCCTGGACGGGCTGCCGCTCGCCGTGGAGTTGGCGGCGGCTCGAGTCCGGGTGATGTCGGTCGCCGAGATCGCCGCCCGGCTGGACGACCGGTTCGCCTTGCTGCGTGGCGGCGCGCGGGACACGCCGCAGCGGCACCGCACGCTGTACGCCGTCATCGACTGGAGCTGGCACCTCCTCGAGCCGGCCGGGCAGGAGGCGATGCGCACGCTGTCTGTGTTCCCCGGCGGGTTCACTGCGGCCGCCGTACGCCGGATGCTCGGGGACGACGCCGTACTGGAGCAGCTGGTCGACCAGTCGCTGCTGAAGGTGTCTGACAGCGCGTCAGGCACGCGGTTCCGGATGCTGGAGACGGTGCGCGAGTTCAGTACGGCGCGCCGCGAGGAAGCCGGTGAGACCGACCGGGTCATAGACGGTTTCCTCGGCTGGATCGTCGACTTCGGAGCGCAGTGGCAGGACCCGGATCTCGTGTCCGGCGCGGCGGCCTTGGGCGCCATCCGGGCCGAGCAGGACAACTTGCTGCAGGCGCTGCGCTATGGGCTCAGCCGGGAGGACGGCGCGGCCGTCGCGACGACGACCGCACTCCTGGGCAGCCTCTGGGTCGGTGAAGCGAGCTTCACCCGGCTGGCGGCGCTGATCGCCGACACCTCCTGGGTGCTGTCCCATGCCCGGCCTGAACCCGCCCTCGTCGAGACGACCAGGACGGCCGCGGTGCTGGGAGCACTGATCGCGTACCTGATCCCGGAGCTCAGCCCGTTACGCGCCCTGGTCACCTTGCGCCGCCTGCCGCCGGCGCCACCGGACACCACGACCCGGGCGCTCCACATCGTCCTGTGCGCGCCGGATGTTCCCGCGCTGCAAGAGTTGTCGGCCGGCTCCGAACCGCTGCCGGCCGCCTTCGCCGACCTCGCACTGAGCCACATCTGGGAGAACGCCAACGAACACGACCGTGCGCTGAGGGCGGCCCGGCGCATGCTCG
Source organism: uncultured Actinomycetota bacterium (assembly GCA_963748245.1). GTDB lineage: Bacteria > Actinomycetota > Actinomycetes > Propionibacteriales > Kribbellaceae > Kribbella. The sequence continues at coordinate 974,081 of CAVVIA010000005.1, forward strand.
CGTGCTTCGAGGACGACGGCCCGCTGCTGGTCCGGGGGCTCGCGCACAGCCGGGTCGCCGAGCTGTGCCTGCAGCTCGAGCCGGGCGAGGCCGCCTACCACCACTTCGTCGCGGCCTTGTCGATCGCGGCACAGCTCGGCTGGTCGAGCGGATCCCGGGGGCAATGGGCACTGGTCCAGGCCAACCTCCAGCGCGGTGCGTACGACGAGGTCGAACGCGGTCTCGAGGAGACCGGGGTGCACCTCAGGGACGATGTCTTCGACACGGTCATGTTCGAGATCTGCGTCCGCGCCGAGATCCAGCTCGGCCGGGGCGACGTGGACGGCGGCCTGCGGCTGTGGCGACAGGCCGTCGAGCGGGCCCGGAGCGGCGGCGATCCCGGTGGCCTGTGGCCGTTCGAGGCCGAGGCCGTTGCCGTGGTCAACCATGCGCGCTTCGGCCGGCTCGAGCCGGTCCGGGAGCTCGTCGATTCGCTGCCGGGCCTCCTTGCCACGATGATCCCGGACGCGCCGGAGGCCAGGTTCCGGGTGTGCGGTTCGCTCCTGCTCGCCCTCGGGCTGGCGGATCTCGACCGCGGTGCCACGGATTCCGCCGTCCGGCTGCTTGCGCTGGCCGGGCGGTTCGGGTTGCTCCGCGGATTCCATCCGACCATGTCGCCGGAGCGGTTCACGGTCGTCGCGGACCGACCGGCGTACGTCGACGCGGTGTCGTCGTACGCCGGCCTGGACCCGGACGGACTGCGGGCCGCGGCCATGGCTGCGCTGCACTCGCGAGACCAGGCTCCCGCCTGACTCAGCTGCGCGGATCCCGCCTGAACAGGGCTCGCGACCAGAGGTAGCCGACCACTGTCAGGCCGACGCCCCAGGCGACGGCGGTGCCGCCGTTGTCGACCGGGGTGCCCAGCAGCAGCCCTCGCAACGCGTCGATCATCGGGGTGAACGGCTCGTGCTCGGCGAACCAGCGCACCGGCGTGGACATCGAGTCCGGCGAGACGAACGCGCTGCTCACGAACGGCAGGAGCTGGACGATGAGCAGGAACGGCGTCGTCGCCTCGGCCGACTTGGCGATCAGGCCGACGGCCACGGCCAGCCAGGTCAGGGCGAGCGTGACCAGTGCGAGCAGTCCGATGACGCCGAGCCAGCGGATCGGGTCGGCGGTCGGCCGGAATCCCATCAGCAGGGCGACGCCGACGACCAGGGCGGCACTGATCAGCGTCCGCACGGTGGACACGATCACGTGCGCGGTCAGCACCGAGGTGCGGGAGATCGCCATCGTGCGGAAGCGATTGATGATGCCCGTGGTCATGTCCTGGTTCACGGCCATCGCCGTGGTGGACGAGCCGTACCCCACGGTCATGATCAGGATCCCGGCCACCAGGTAGTCGATGTACTCGTCGCCTTGCGCGCTGTTGCCGAGGCCGACCTTCAGCGCGCCGCCGAACACGCCGACGAACAGCAGCAGCAGGAACACCGGGATCCCGATGGTCATGAGCACCGCGCTCGGATTGCGGAGCGAGTGTTTGGTGGTACGCCGCAACATGGTCATCGCGTCGCTCATCGGGCCGCCTCCTGCGTCGTCGGTTGACCGGTGAGGGCGAAGAAAACGTCCTCGAGGTCGGGGGTGTGCACGGACAGTTCGTCGACCTCGGCACCTGCACGCTCGAGCTGATCCAGCAGCGCCCGCAACGCGGGGACACCGCCGTCGCTCGGCACCTGCAGGGTGAGCGCCTCGTCGTCGCGCGTTCCGTTGCCGAGGGCACGGGCCGCCGCGTCGAGGCCGGCCGGGTCGCTGAACCGCAGCTCGATGTGGCCGCCGGGGATACCGCGCTTCAACTCCTCGGCGGTCCCGACAGCGACGATCTTGCCCTGGTTGAGGACGGCGATCCGGTCGGCCAGCTCGTCGGCTTCCTCCAGGTACTGCGTGGTCAGGAAGATCGTGACGCCGTCAGCCACCAGCCCGCGGATCGTGTCCCACATCATCCGGCGGCTGCGCGGGTCCAGCCCGGTGGTCGGCTCGTCGAGGAAGATGACGCGCGGATTGCCGACCAGCGTCATCGCCAGGTCGAGCCGGCGCCGCATCCCGCCCGAGTACGTCGACGCCAGCTTGCCGCCCGCCTCGACGAGATCGAACTGCTCGAGCAATTCCGCCGCTCGTCGCCGGCCCTCGGCCTTGCCGAGCTTGTTCAGGTCGGCCATCAGCAGCAGGTTCTCTTCGCCGGTGAGCAGATCGTCGACCGCGGAGAACTGCCCGGTGACACCGATCGCGGCGCGCACCGCGTCGGGATCGCCGGCCAGATCATGCCCGGCGATCCGCGCCTCGCCGCCGTCGGCACCGATCAACGTGGACAGGATCCGCACCGCGGTCGTCTTCCCGGCGCCGTTGGGCCCGAGCAGCGAGAACGTCGTCCCTTCCCGGACCTCCAGATCGATCCCGTCCAGCACCACCTTCTCCCCGAACGCCTTCCGCAACCCCCGCACCACTATCCCCGAGCCCCCAGCACCGCTGTCCATCCGTCTCCCTCATCCCATCGCCGATTCCAACATCAGCGACAGGTTCCCCCACCCCGGTTTCCCCCCAGCTTCATCCCGGTATCACCGGCGGGGGACGGGTATGGACGAGGGTGCTCAGTCCAACGTGCCGCGTGGAGCCACCCAGAGATGAGGTTGTCCAGTCACGGCTGCGATGTGTTCGAAGTCGGCGTCATAATGCAGAACCACCGCGCCGTGCTGCTCAGCGACCGCGGCAGTCAGAACGTCGATCACTCCAGCGGCCCGGTGTTTGCCACGAACTGCCATCCGGAGTTGCACCTCGCGGGCACGCTCGGCGACGGACTCCGTAATGGGCAGGGTCACGTACAGCGATCGTCTCCGCTCGGCAATCGTCTTCAGATCTTGGTGATTCCGTCCCGAGTAGCCGGCCTCCAGGTCGACGGTGACGCACGTGGCGGCAGCGCGGTCCACGATCAGTCCTGCGATCACCGATCGAACGGTGGGGTGCTTGGTGCGTGCCTGGGCCGAGGTGTCGACGAGGTAGAGCTTGCCGACCGCAGCGATCGTGCTCAACGGCGCGCCTCGCGCATGACCTCCGGGTCGTCGATGTCGGGCCCGACGCCGAACGCATAGGGGTCGTCGAGCAGTGCCTCGATCCGTTCGCGCCGTTGCGCCACGAACTCGAGAGCGGCGTTCACCGTGTCCTTCTTCGTCACCGTCCCCAGCTCCTTCGCCGCCAGCGCCAGCGCCCTGTCGTCCACGTCAATCACCGTCTTCATGGTGTCGACGATATCTTCACGTATATATACGCCCACATATCTGGATATACAAATTGACCGAATCGTTGTCTGCGTCATGGGGGCGTGCGGCCTGGCCCGGTCAGGGGTTGCGGAGGGTGTGGAGGCCTTGCCAGAGGAGGTCTTGGAGGGTTCTGGCGACCTTTTCGGGGGTGGGTGGGGCGGGGATGCGGCTGCGCCAGATGGCCAGGCGTTCGGTGGCGCCGGAGATGGACTGGGCGACGATCTGGATCTCGTCCTCGTCGACGGTGCGGCCGGCCGGGAGGTTCAGCCGGACCATGGCGGCGATCAGCTCGATGAAGGCGGCGCGGACCTCGTCGGTGGCCGCGGCGGCGGGGCCGGCCGCCGGGCTCATGCCGAGCATGCCCTCGTCGATCAGGACCGACCAGGCCTGCGGGTGGTCGTCGAGGAACTCGAACCAGGCGACGAAGCCGGCGTACAGCGCGTCCTCGGCATCCGGCGCGGCCATCACCGCGTCGGAGACGGTGTCGAGCAGCTGGATGCGGAGCCGGGCGAGGCAGGCCAGGAACAGCCCGTCCTTGGAGCCGTAGTACTGGTAGATCAGCGGCTTCGACACCCCGACCTCGGCGGCCACGTCGTCCATCGACGTGCCCTGATACCCGCGCTCACCGAAGATCCGCTCCGCCGCCTCCACGATCTCCCGCTCCCGGGCCGCCCGATTCCGCCGCCGCTTGACCGGCACGCCGTCGCCCGTCGTGTCTTCCCCAGCGGTGTTCGGGGCCGGTGCCGGGGGATCGGTTTCTGCGGTCGAGCGGGGGTTGGGGGTGGTGGAGGTCACTTGCGAAGTCTAACTGACTCCGAGTAACTTACTCCGAGTAAGTTCTTCTCGGCAGGCTGGAGGACACCGATGGCGCAGGAGAGCAGTCACCACCGGATCGTCGTGGTCGGCACCGGTTTCGCCGGGATCGGGATGGCCGTCCGGCTCAAGCAGGCCGGGTACGACGACTTCGTCGTACTGGAGCGGGCGCACGACGTCGGCGGGACCTGGCGGGACAACACGTACCCGGGCTGCCGGTGTGACGTGCCGTCGCACCTGTACTCGTTCTCCTTCGCGCCGAACCCGGAGTGGTCGTCGACGTTCTCGCCGCAGCCCGAGATCGAGGACTACCTGCGCAACGTCACCGACTGGTTCGGGATCCGCAGTCACATCCGCTTCGGCCACGCGGTCGAGACCGCGGACTGGGAGGACGGCCAGTGGCGGATCCGCACCAGTCAGGGTGAGTTCACCGCCCAGTTGCTGCTGTCCGGGATGGGCCCGCTCGCCGAGCCGTCGTACCCGAAGCTGCAAGGGATCGAGTCGTTCGAGGGTGAGGTCTTCCACTCGGCGCAGTGGGATCACGACCTCGACCTCAGCGGTCGCAAGGTGGCAGTGATCGGGACCGGTGCGTCGGCGATCCAGTTCGTGCCGGCGATCCAGCCCGAGGTCGAGGAACTGCACCTGTTCCAGCGCACGCCGCCGTGGGTGATGCCGCGGCCGGACCGCAAGATCACCGAGGTGGAGAAGGCGGTCTTCCGCCGGTTCCCCCTGGCGCAGAAGGCGATGCGGGCCGGCATCTACTGGGGTCGCGAGTCGATGGTGCTCGGTTTCGCCAAGCTGCCGGGAATCATGAGGCAGGCGCAGAAGATCGCCGAGAAGCACCTCGAGCGGCAGATCCGCGACCCGCGGCTGCGGGCCAGGCTGACGCCGGACTTCACCCTCGGCTGCAAGCGGGTGCTGATCTCCGACGACTACTACCCGGCGATCGCGCAGCCCAACGTCGACGTGATCACTGATCAGATCGCCCAGGTGACCCCGACCGGGATCGTCACCGACGCCGGCGTGAAGCACGAGGTCGACACGATCATCTACGGCACCGGTTTCCGGGTCACCGACCTGCCGGTGATGGACATGGTCCACGGCCGGGACGGTGTCTCCCTGCGGGATGCGTGGTCGGCCGGGATGGAGGCCCACCTCGGTACGGCGATCTCCGGCTTCCCCAACTTCTTCCTGCTGATCGGCCCGAACACCGGGCTCGGGCACAGCTCGATGGTGTTCATGATCGAGTCGCAGATCGCCTACATCCTGGACGCCCTGAGGACGATGGACGCCGAAGGGCTGCGGCAGGTCGAGGTCCGGCCGGAGGTGCAGCGCGCGTTCGTCGACGGCGTCCGGTCGTCGATGCGAAACACGATCTGGACCCGCGGCGGCTGCACGAGCTGGTATCTGGACTCGGAGGGCCGCAACACCACCCTCTGGCCGTCGTTCACCTTCCGGTTCCGGCAGCTGACCAGGCAGTTCGATGCCGCGGAGTATCAGACTCTCGCTATGTGACATCGAGCGTGTTACATTCGATCAGTCAGATAGCTCCGGCTGATCGGAGGCGGTGCCGTGGTGGAACTGCTGATTCCGCTGCACGGAATCGGTGGCCGCGGCGACCTCCCGGTGCCGTTGTGGCTGGCGATCTACTCCGCCGGTGCCGCGGTGGCGGTCTCGTTCTTCGCGCTGGCCGCGTTCTGGTCGCGGCCGCGGTTCGAACCGACTGCCGGCAGGAGCCTGGACCTGCTGACCCGGATTGTCGACAATCGACTGACTCGTGGGGTCCTCAAGCTCTCCGGACTCGCGGCGCTCGCGTTGATGCTCGGCGCCGCCTGGTTCGGCAGCAGTTCGCCGGCCCTCAACCCGGCACCGACCTGGTTGTACGTGTGGATCTGGGTCGGCATCATCCCGCTCTCCCTGCTCTGCGGCCCGGTCTGGCGCCTCGCGAACCCGTTCCGCACGATCGCCGGGCTCGTGCGCAGGCCGTCGTACCGGGACCTGCCGGACGGGATCGCCTACTGGCCGGCGGTCGCCGGGCTGGCCGGATTCCTCTGGCTGGAGCTCGCCTACCCGGAGGGCTCCGACCCGCTCGTCGTCGCGATCGTCGTCACCGGCTACGCCGTCGTGAATGTTGCCGCAGGCATCGTCTATGGACCGGCCTGGTTCCGGATCGGGGACAGCTTCGAGGTGTACGCCGAAGTCCTCGCGCGACTGAGCCCGCTGGGCCGTGGCGCGGACGGCCGTCTGGTACTGCGGAACCCACTCGCCGGCCTGGCCACGACGCCCCAGGCAGCCGGGCATCGTCGGCCTGCTGTGTTTGTTGCTCGGGTCAACGGCCTTCGACGGGATCTCCCGCTGGTCGGCCTGGACGCAACTGACCGGCGACCTCGGCAGGACGCAGCACATCGTCGTACACACGCTCGGTCTGATCGCGGCAGTGGCGATCGTGTCGGTGCTCTTCGTCTTCGCGGCCCGGACGACCGGCGCAGGCGCGAGTGCGGCCCGGCGCGGTCGGGCGGGCCGGGTTGCCCGGCGCGTTCGTGCATTCGCTGGTGCCGATCGCGATCGGGTACGCCGTGGCGCACTACTTCTCGTTCGCGATGTTCCAAGGCCAGGAGGGCGTGCTGCTCGCGACCGATCCGTTCGGACGCGGGTGGGACCTGCTCGGGACGAGCGGGACGCGGATCGACTACGCGTTCCTCGGCACCGGAGTGATCGCGGGGGTCCAGATCGGTGCGATCGTGCTCGGACACGTACTTGGGGTCGTGTCCGCGCACGATCGCGCTGCCGAGCTGTTCCGGCGCCGGCAGTTGCGCCGGGCGCAGTACCCGATGCTGGCCGCGATGGTCGCCTTCACCGCCGGCGGGATCGCGTTGGTGACGGCGTCATGATCGTCTTGCACATGGGCGGGATCCCCGAGACCGCGATGGTGCTCGGCCCGATCCTGTTGATCATCGCCTTCCTCCGGATCGCCCGCCGCAACGAGGCAACGCAACCTGACGACGAGTACGACGACTGGGATGCCGACCTGGGCGACCTCCCCACCCGGGACCCGCAGACCGAGGAACGCGCGGAGGTCTGAGGTCTGCCCGACTCTCAGGCGGCCTGGAGGGCGTACTGCTCGCTGACGCGGGTCAGGTGGTGGCTGGTGGCGAACTCGGCGAGCTGGGTGCAGCCGGCGGTGATGGCGTCGTGGAGGGTCGGCCACTGGTCGACACACCAGTACGGGTTGTCGGGCTGACGGTCGGTGTCGTCGTCGATGTCGGCGCACCAGCCGCCGGTGTAGGCGTGGTGGACGTGCAGTCTGAGCTTCATGATCGTGCGGGTTTCTCGGGGGGACCGGGTGGGTGGTGGCCCTCAGAACGGCAGCGGCCGGCCTGACGGGGTGCGAAGGTCGAGGGTCTTCGTGGTGCGGCGCGTACGCAGTGGTCTGCGGCGAAGCTGGATCTGTCGGCTCATCGTTCCGGTCCTGCCTGTGAGGGGTCTGCTGGTTGCGTACGTACAACATCCCAACTCCCGCGCCCCAGCACATGCGGAAAACTACCGATATCCCTACCTACGTACCCCTTAGGTATGCCTCGGGGGAGGCTGAGGGTCAGCGGAGGGTCCTTAGGCGGTCGAGTCAGGGTGCGGGGAGGATGTGGGGGTGGAGGAGTTGCTGAAGGCCTGGGGTGCCGGGGTGGGGGATGTTCGGGCTGCCGGGGAGGGGACCAACAACTCGACCTACTTCGTGGGGGAGGAGTTCGTGCTGCGGGTGTACCGGAATTCGTCCGCGCCGGAGTACGAACACGCAGTGTTGCGGGCGCTGGATGGGCTGTCGTTCGCGGTGCCGGTACCCCTGGCTGCCGAGGACGGGTCGACTGTGGTGCGGGGTGTGGTCGGCGGAGAGGTGGTCACTGCCAGCCTGAGTCGGCGGATTCCGGGAGAGCATCCGCGTGCAGGGTGACGTCGGGAGGGCCGAGGCGTGTGGGCAGGCGCTGGCGGAGCTTGATGACGCGCTTGCCGCGCTCGACCCGGCGAGGTTGCCCGCACGGCGGGTGTGGGACGGTGATCTGACCAAGGTGCATCCACGCGTGGCCGACCTCGACGAGCTGGTCGCGAGCCTCGAAGGAGCGGAGCGGCGCGAGCAGGTCGCCCGGATCTTCGCCGTCGTCCAGCGGGCCCGCGACCTCCCCCAGAGCATCATCCATGCGGACTTCTACCCGACCAACGTTCTGATGGAAGGACCGCGCGTCACCGCCGTCCTCGACTTCGAGGTCGCCGGGCCTGGCTACCGCGCGATGGACCTCGCCATCGGCCTGTGGGCCTTCGGCCACCACGATCGGCCCGGTGCGACCGACGCGTTCCGTCGTGGTTACCTCGCCCGGCTGCCGTTGACCGACGTCGAGCAGGACGCCGTACCGGATCTCCAGTTGTTGCGTGAGGCGACAAGCTTGGTGCACCGGTACGGGCGCCGGCTCGAAGGCCTCACCACCGCCGCCGAGATCACCGCGCGAGCCGATCGCCTGCTGCAAGTGGAGCGCGGACTACAGAGCGACGCGTGAGAATCGTGACCGCGAGTGACATCGCCGCCAGGAGGGTGATCGTCACCGCAGTCGTCAGCACCTGGGCGAGACCGCCCGCGATCGCCGCACCGATGCCCTGCCACGTCATCCGGCCCGCGGACTCGACGCCCTGGACCTGACCGCGGATCGCGTCGGGGGTGAGCTCGAGCAGTCGCTCCTGAAGCGGCAGGGTGGCGGCGTACCCGGCGCTGGCAACGAAGACGGCCGCTGCCGTCACGAGGAGCGGCGGCTGTACGGCGAACAACAGGTACGGCGCCGCGAGCAGCAGTCGAAGCGCGAACGCACTGCGCCGTCGCTGATCGGCCGTGAGCAGCCGTCCGACGGTCAGATCGCCGAGGAGCATGCCGGCCGATCCGGCCGCCAGCAGAGTTCCGGCCTGCTCCGGTGCGTACGAGACGAAGAGCGCGACGCAGCCGACGATCAACCCGTTCGGGACCCAGAGGTTCAGCAGCAGCGCCCGGCGGCCAGGCTGGGAGAACAGTACGACGTTCGTCGACCACGTCTGCCGCAATCCGGGCCGAGGCGTCAGCCGAATCGAGTGCTCACGAACGGTCGCCGCCACGACCACCAACCCGATCGCGGTGAGGACCGTGGCGACGACGAGTACGCCTGATGGGTTCAGGTAGCGCAGGAGGACGGCGCCGACGGCGTACCCGAGGATCGCCATGCCGCCGGAGGTGATGTTCATCAGCGAACGCGCCAACGCGTAGGAAGTGGTCGGGATGATCTCCGCGAGCAGGCCCATGCGGGTGCCGGTGCCGAGCGACTGGAAGAAGCCCACCACGAGCAGCAACAAGAACCTGAGGGCCAACGGCAGCCCGGGGACTGCCTGCGCGGCGACTCCCAGCAGTGAGACGCCTTGCAGTACGACGAGGGTGCGGCGCGGACGGCGGCCGTCGGCGACCGACATCAGGGTGAGTGCACCGAGCACGGTCGCGAAAGTGGCGCCGTACATGCTGATGGCGGTCAGGAACGGCGAGTGGGTCTGATCGTTGATCAGAGTGGCGAGGGCGAAGCCGGACAGGGTGGTGGCGGCGACCAGGAGCGTGAAGCTGAGATACAGCCCGGCGAACTCCCGATGGCTGAGCAATGAGCGGTAGGTAGGCATGAAAAAAGCCTCCGAACGCACGCGCACAAAGCAGCGAGGTCCGAAGGCCGACACCGTGATTCTAGCAGGTGCCGGCCGATCGACTGGTCAGCTGAGCAGGGCGGCCAAGGCTGTGCGGTGCTCGGGGCTCGGTGGGTCGATCGCCATTCGGCAGCGGCCGCCGGGGAGGCCCTGCAGGTCCAGCAGGTGCTTGATGTTGGCGATGCTGCCGTCGACCGTCTTGACCGCTGACTCGACCGTCGGCTGCGCGCTGTAGCCGGTGAGGAGTTGGGCGAAGAGCTCCGGTAGCGCGCCGGCGTTGCCGGAGACGATTCCGGTGCCGCCGGCAACCATCACGTCGGGGAGGTCTGCGTCGTTGCCGGACCAGACCTCGAAGCCTGGCGGGGTCGCTTCGGCATACGCGCGGACGACGTCCGTCCCGGCGCCGCTGACCTTCACGCCGACGATGCCGTCGATGGTGGCGAGCCTGGCCAGGAGCGACGGTGGTACGACGGTGCCGGCGAGCGCGGTGAACACGTACACGTAGACCGCCGCGCCGTCCGCTGCGGCGGCGCAACGCTCGAAGTGCTCGACGACGCGCTGCGGTCCGGCTGGGACGAAGTACGGCGTGAGGACGGCCAGTCGCTCGGCGCCGCGTCGGCGGGCTTCGGTTGTCAGCCGGACGGCCTGCCGGGTCGTCGCCGCGCCGACGTGAGCGATCACCCTGGCCGGCCCGGCCGTGTCGAGCGCGGTGGAGATGACGTCGAGCCGCTCGTTGTCGTCGAGGGCCGGGAACTCACCGTTCGTTCCGGCGACGAACACGGCCGGGATCCCGGCGCCGATCACGTGCTCGACCAGTGCGCGAACTCCGCCGAGATCCACCTCGTCCGAGCGGTCGAACGGCGTGGTCAAGGCAGCAGCGATCATGGCGGTCCTTTTCTGAGGGCGGACCACCGATGATAGTGCAATCGATTGCAGGAAGAGAAGAAGAGCTGGGGATTGGTTTGTGGAGTCAGAAGCCGGTGATGGCTTGGTCGTCGAGGGTGTAGGTGAGGTTGTTGTGGAGGGCAACTACGCCGGGGAGGTGGGCGACGGCGTAGGCGGCGTGTTCTGCGCGGCTGCGGAAGGTGAGGGTTCCGCCGAGGGTGACGACGCCGTGGTCGACGTGCACGGTGACGGTGTCCGGCGGACGATCGAGCAGGGCACGAACCTCAGCCTCGATGCTGCTGTCGGATCGCTGGTAGACGCCCAGCAGATCATGTGGTGTGAGTATGCCGATCAGCCGCATCCTCGGATCGACGACGCACAGCAGCGGCTGCGACGACTCGGCCAGTCGAGCCGCGGCCCGGTCGATGCGCGTATCGCCGTACACCGTCGCGGGCGGTTCGACCATCAGGTCACCCGCGGTTCGGCCCGCAGCCTGACGCCACCGGGCGCGTGCCTTGGATCCACCCAGAATCGGTCGCGGATCGTGACCGCCGTGGAACTCCAGGTTCGTCAGCAGCGCCCCGCTCGCCACGATGCCGACCGGCCGCCCGTCGTCGTCCACGACCGGCACCGCACCCGCATCAGCTGCCAGCAAAGCGGAGACGACGTCCTTGAACGCAGTCTCCCGCCGCACCGACACCACGGTGCGATCCATGACCCCCGATACCCGGAGCTCCCCCATACCGCCCACACCCCTCAAGCACTTCGAGGGTACCGCTCTATCCGGTGGAAGGAAGTGCCTTGGGATCGAGCCCCAGTTCTTCGTAGGCGACGACTTCGATCTCCCGCGCCATGGACTCGCGGAAGGCGGCGACCAGGGCCTGGCCGGCCAGGGGAATGATGTGTTCCAGGGTGCGCTGGATCTCGGGCCAGCCTTCCGGGGGCAGACCGGCGTCGGCGAACTCGCGCCAGACCGTGCTGCGGAACAGTTCGACGTAGATCTTGGCGACCGCGTCGGCCTGGGTGAAGAGCTTGGGCAGCATCTCGAAGATCGCCTGCATCGGCACTCCGAGTTTGATCACCTCGAGGCCGGTGCGGAGCAGATCGGGGTTGGAGATCCGCAACAACCCGTCGTCCTGCCGTTCCGCGATCCCGAGCTCGACCAGCTGGGTGATCACCGTCGGGTCGTGCGGTACGCCGGCCCGCTCGGCCAGCTGGAACTCGTCCAGGATCTCCGGCTCGGACGGTGTCCACGGGTTCACCAGGGTCTCGAAGACGCCGAGTGCCATCGCGCCGTCCGGGAGTTCGCTCAGCATCCGCTCGACCGCGGCCAGCGTGTAGCCCTTGCCGAGCAGTTCACGGACCAGCGTGAGTCTCGCCACGTGGTCGGCGCCGTAATACCCGGTCCGGCCGACCAGTCGCGGCGGTGGGATCAGGCCGCGCCCGGCGTACGCCCGCACGTTGCGGACCGTCATGCCCACCTTGGCGGCGAGCTGGTCGACGGTGAGCTCCTCCGGCGTCTGTGCTTCCACGCTTGACAGTCTTCCAGACTCGACGTTACATAGAGGATGTAACATCAGCCATGGCGCATGCGTGCCGTCTTATGGCCTCCCGTCTGAAAGAAGAGGAGCACCACAGATGGCGGTCCCGTTGGCAACCACCGGTACGGCGACGTTCGACCAGATCGCGATCGTCACCGGGCTCGTCTCGCTGATGTACGTCGCACTCGCCGTCCTCCTGTGGCGGGAACGGACCGGGCGCGTCACGCTGGTAGGACGGCTTGCGGACACCATCGGGAGACTGGACGGAGTCCCCCGATGGGCCGCGCTGACGCCGTACCTGCACGCCGTCTCACTGCTCGCCTGCGCCTTCGGCGTCTGGTGGGACATCGCGGTGCACATCGCCCGCGGCCGCGACACCGGCCCGTTCGGGACCCCGGCGCACTACCCGATCTTCTTCGGCATCCTCGGCGTGATCGTGTCCGGCGTGCTGCCGATCGCGCTCGCCCGCAAGCCGCTGCCGGCCCGCACGATCAAGCTGACCAGAGGTTGGCGGATCCCGTGCAGCGCCGCGCTCGTGACGGTCTGCGGCACGTTCGCGCTGGTCGGCTTCCCGCTGGACGACGTGTGGCACCGCCTCTTCGGTGAGGACGTCACGCTGTGGGGCCCGACCCACCTGCTGATGATCGGCGGGGTGGTCCTGTCGATCTTCGCCCGCCTGCTCGCCCTCGCCGAGGTCGAGCAACTGATGGGCATCAACAAGCGCCGGCTCTTCCAGGAGATCATCGCCGTCGGCGCGTTGCTGATCGCCTGGGACCTGTTCAGCACCGAGTTCAACTACGGCGTACCGCAGTTCCCGCTGGTCCTGCACCCGATCCTGATCGCGTTCGGCGCCGCACTCGCCTTCACCGTGCTGCGGGCCCGGCGCGGTCCGGGGACGACGTTCGCCGCGCTGGCCGTCTATCTCGTCATCCGCGGCGGGATCGCGTGGGCGGTGGACCAGCCGCTCGGCGGGATCCTCGGCCACTTCCCGCTGCTGATCGTCGAGGCGGTCCTGATCGAGGCCGTCGCGCTTGCCCTGGGCAACAAGAACCGCTTCCGCCTCGGCGTCGTCGCCGGTGCACTGATCGGCACCGTCGGCGTGGTCGCCGAGTATGCCTGGAGCCAGCTCTGGATGCCGATCCCGTGGCCGTCGTCGATGCTCCCGTCGGCGCTCGGGTACGGCGTCGTGACCGGGATCGGAGCCGGGATGGTCGGCGCCTGGCTGGCCACTCGCTACGCCGAGGTCGCCGGTGACCAGCGAGCGACAGGGATCAGGCATACGCGTCCGGCTGTCGTTCGTCGTACGCATCAACTCGGAGCCGTCGGGTTGGCCGTCGTACTCGGGACGGTGTTCTTCTGTGTGCCGCGGTCGGCGGAGCCGGGCGTGTCGGCGACGGTGTCGTTGGAGCGGGTGGCCACAGGCGCCGAGCCGACGGCGTACGTGACGGTCAAGCTGCAGCCGGACGACGCGGCCGAGGGTGCGCGGTGGTTCGAGGCGATGGCCTGGCAGGGTGGCGGGTTCCCGACCCACCGGATGGAGAAGGTTGCGGACAGCACCTACCGGTCGGCGGACCCGTTGCCGATGTTCGGCAAGTGGAAGTCGATGATCCGGTTGCACACCGGGCAGCGGGACATGGTGTCGATGTGGGTGTACGCGCCGGCGGACGCCGCGATCGAGAAGCCGGCCGTGCAGGTGTCGGACGGGCAGACGGTCGAGTTCATCGACGAACAGCAGGTGCTGCGGCGCGAGGAGCGGACGGACGTGCCACGATGGATGTGGAACGGCGGCTACGCCCTGCTCGGCGTGGTCGGTCTGCTGGAGATCGCCGGGATCGCCTGGCTGGTCGGACGCGGTGCCCGCGGCGGGCGCCTCCGAGCCGCCCACCTGGAGGCCGGCGAGCGGGAACGGGAGATTGCGTGACGATGCAGGCGGAACGCTCCGAGGTGACCACGACCGACGGCGTACATCTGAATGTGGAGAGCATCGGGCCCGATGATGCGCCCGTGACCGTGTTGCTCGTGCACGGGTGGACGTGCTCGACGCGGTCGTGGCACAACCAGGTCGAAGAGCTGCCGCGGATCCTCGGGAAGGACGCCGTACGCATCGTCACGTACGACCACCGCGGTCACGGTCATTCGGATGCCGGGCCGGTGGGGTCGCAGCGGATCGAGCAACTGGCGGACGACCTGGTCACCGTGCTGGACACCGTGGTGGGCGACGGACCGGTCGTGTACGCCGGGCACTCGATGGGCGGGATGACGTTGATGGCGCTCGCGGACGAGCGGCCGGAGCTGTTCGGCTCCCGGATCGCCGCCGCGGCCTTGGTCAGTACGACGTCCGGCCAGGCCAGCTCGGGTGCGTTCGGTCTGCCCAACCGGTTCGACCCGGCGGCGGCCGCCTTCGCCCCGCGCGCAGTGAACCTCGTCGGGGCGCGGATCGAGCGCCGGGCCCGGCGCGCCGGAGTCACACCACATGGCATTGTCAGAGGCCGACGGGCGCTCGAGGTGGCAGCCGCCCGGCTGCAGCGTCCCGCGCTCCGCCAGGCGGTCTTCGGGAAGAAGGTCGATCCCGCCGAGGTGGACCTCTTCCTGGAAGACCTCGCAGTCGTACCGGGGCCGTCGTACGGCGGCTTCTTCGAGGCGATCCTGCAGCACGACCGCGGCCACGCGCTGAAGGTCCTCGACCAGCTCCCGGTCGAGATCATGCACGGCACCCGTGACCGCCTCCTCCCACCCCGGCACGCGAACCGGATGGCCGCCCAGCTCCCCACCGCCCGCCTCTGGATGTACCCGGGTGCCGGCCACATGCTCATGCAGGAACGCCCGCGGGATGTGACGCATCGCCTGGCCTCGCTCGCCCGTAAGGTCCGCGGCTGAGAATCGCGTCACGGCTGGGAGGCGCGTTCTCGCCTAGGGTGACGGCGTGCAGAATCTGCTTTCGGATGTCGTTGTCGTCGACCTGACCAGGGCGCTGGCCGGTCCCCATGCCGCGATGATGCTGGGGGATCTCGGTGCGCGGGTGATCAAGGTGGAGACGCCTGAGGGCGGCGACGACAGCCGGGGCTGGGGTCCGCCGTTCGTCGAGGGCGAGTCGACGTACTACCTGTCGGCCAACCGGAACAAGGAGTCGGTGACGGCCGACCTGAAGTCGGCGGACGGCAAGGAGTTCCTGACCAAGCTGGTCCGGCGGGCCGACGTACTGATCGAGAACTTCCGGCCCGGTGTGCTCGACCGGCTCGGGTTCTCGACCGAGCGCTTGCACGAGCTCAACCCGGGACTGGTGATCCTGTCGATCACCGGATTCGGGCATGACGGACCGGACGGCGGACGGGCCGGGTACGACCAGATCGCGCAGGGTGAGGGCGGTCTGATGAGCATCACCGGAGCGGTCGAGCCGACGAAGGTCGGTGTACCGATCGCCGACCTGCTGGCCGGGATGTACGGCGCCTATGGTGCGGTGGCCGCCTTGCACGAGCGCTCGATCACCGGGAAGGGCCGCGTCGTCCGGACGAGTTTGCTGGCGTCGGTGATCGGTGTGCATGCGTTCCACGGGACGAAGTGGACGGTCGCGGGCGAGTTGCCCGAGCGCGTCGGCAACCACCATGCGCAGATCGCGCCGTACGGGTTGTACCGGACCCAGGACGACATCGTGCAGGTCGCGGTCGGGAGCGAAGGTCAGTGGCGCACGTTCGCGCCGATCGTCGGGCTCGATCCGGCCGACGAACGGTTCGCGGTCAACTCGGCCCGGGTGGCGCACCGCTCCGCTTTGACAGCCGCCATCGAAGCCGCGTTCGCGGACGAGAAGGCTGACGTGTGGCTGGAAAGGCTTGCGGAGAAGGGGATTCCGGCCGGCAAGGTGCGTGACTTCCAGCAGGTCTACGAGTGGGATCAGACGCTGTCCCAGGGCTTGCTGATCGACGTCGAGCACCCGACCCTCGGCACGATCCAGCTGCCCGGTCCGCCGCTGCGCTTCGACGATCAGCCGTACGCCGGTGCGCGTGAGACCAACCTGGCCCCGCCGCGACTGGGCGAGCACAACGAGTCGGTGCGGGCGTGGTTGGAGGAGTAGGCGGACCGCCAGGCCATCACACTTGGCCGGTGTCACCCGCCGCCACGCTCAGGTCGCCCGGCAGCCGCCGATTGTGATGGCCTGGCGGTCCGGTCGTCGACGCGCGGACGACGAGCTCCGGGCGGATCAGCGTCTTCCGTGGTCGCTCGGAAACGTTGCTCCGGAGTCGCTGGAGCAGCAGGTCGACAGCCGTCGTACCCACCTCCGATGCCGGGAGCCGGACGGTGGTGAGTGGTGTCTGCAGGTAGCCGGCGTACGGATGATCGCCGTACCCGGTGACCGCGACGTCGCCCGGAACCTCGAGACCGAGCTCGGCGAGGACCCGCAACAGGCCCAGGGCGAAGTAGTCGTTCCCGGTCACGATCCCGTCGGGGTGGTCGCCTTCGCTCACCAGCGTGCGGGCGAACCGGTACGCCTCCTCCGGCTGCCACGGCAGCGCGAGCGAGTCGTAGCGTTTCGTCGGTACGGCGCGGATGGAGTCGTCGGAGACCTTCAGGCCGGCGTCCGACATCGCGCGGCGGAAGCCGGCCACCCGGTCGGCGGTCGTCGTGATGGGCAGATCTTCTTCGAGGACGAGCAGCCGGCGCGCGCCGCCGGCGATCAGGTGGCTGGTCGCCTCGTAACTGCCGCGTTCGTTGTCGACCCCGACCATGTCGCAGTCGAGTTCGGGGACGTCACGGTTGACGAACACCAGCGGGATGCCGGCGTCGCGGACCCGGCGCCAGTGGTCCCACTCGGCCTGCACCGGTACGACGACGGCGCCGTCGACCGCGGACCGCAGCAACGCCTCGGTGGCGCGCTGCTCGTTCTCCGCGCTCTCGTCCGTGACGAGCAGCAGCAGTGAGTACCCCTGGGCGCGGACCCGGAGCTCGATACTGCTGATCAGCTGGGCGTAGAACGGGTTGGAAGGGTTGGTGATGACGAGGCCCAGCGTCATCGCCGAGCCGAGCACGAGCGACCTCGCCAGTGTGTTCGGCACGTAGCCGATCCGGGCCGCTTCGGCCTGCACGGCCGCCCGCGTCTTCGGACTCACGCTGTCCTTGTCGCCGAGCGCCCGCGACACGGTGTTCACCGACAGCCCGAGAGCCGTCGCGATGTCGCGCAACGTCGCGCGCCGGGCCTCTGTCATCTCAACCCCCTACGGCAGCTTAGGCCTTCACGGCCAGGTGGATGCGCACCTGGACGGAGCCCTCGACAGTAGCGCGTAGGCGGAGCCAGTGGCCGAAGGCGGCGACCGGCCAGCTGATCAGTTTTCCGGGCTCGACGACGTGCTCGATGCTGTCGAGGTCGCACCAGGTGATGCCGTCGGGGGAGACCTGGGTGACGTAGGTCGCCGTACCGTCGCCGCCGACGTGCTGGACGAACCAGCGCGCCTCACCGGCCCAGGCGACCTCGTACGGCTCGGTGGCGAAGCGGGCGTCGAACGTGGTGTCGCGTTCCAGCACCGCGGTCATGGACTGTCGCATGGGCCTACCAATCAACCGAGATGAGGACGGAGTCGAGGAAGAGGAAGTTCCGCACCGAGGAGTGGGTGCGCACGGAGAAGTAGAAGTTCAGCAGGTTCTCCAGCGTCTCGTAGCGTTCCTCGTACGGCGGAACCGGGACGTCGCGCATGTCCATCACCCGGTCGTTGACCTGGAGCTCGACGTTCTTGCGCGCGTCGGTGTCGACCAGCCAGCGCAGGTAGTGCCAGTTCACCTTGGTCGGGACCTCGTTGTAGCAGAGCTCCTGCGGTTCGCCGAACGCCTGCCAGTCCTCCGGGTTCGGTGCGGTGAAGTCGGCGGCGTACTCGAGTTTGACCTTGCCCTCGAAGTGTTCGCGCGGGGTCGGTTCGGGCACGGTCGGCGCCATCCAGCGCCGGGTGAAGCGGTTGTCCAGATCGGTGTTCTGGTACCGCGCGACCGTGTGGTACCGCAGCCCGCCGTCACCGCACAGGTCGGTCGCGACGGTGAACGCGCCGAACTGCGCCTCGGACGGGTGCGTGTTGCCGTCCCACTGCACGTCACCGAAGCTGTCCAGCTCCGCGCCCCCGCCCAGCGTCGCCTCGGACTTGAAGGCGAAGTAGGTCTCCAGTTGCACCAGGCCGCGACCGCTCATGGTGAGCCGGCGGATGGCCACCGCGGTGTGGCCCTTGTGCGGCCGGGTGGCGAGTTTGAGCGCATAGGTACCGCTGAGGGCACCGTGGGTGCCGATGTCGAAGAAGTTGCAGGCCGACAGCTGTGGCGGCCGGAAGTCGCGCATGTGGTCGTCGACCGTGCTGAGGTCGCCGCGGCCGTTGTAGTTGCCGAGCAACTCGCACCAGCCGTGCGTCCCGCTGTCGAACTCGTCGAACGCCAGGATGCGTTTCAGCGGCGAGAACTTGGACAGACGCGGATCGGCGGCCAGCAGCGCGGCGCGCACATCGGATGTCGTCACGCAAAGCCTCCCAGGGCGGATCAGGTGGATGGTTGGTGACGTTAACGTTCACGGGAATTTGCCGTCAATCGGCCGTTTCGCCCTGAGCAACGCTGGTCTATTGACACTCAAATACCACGCTTCTACGGTGCATTAACGCTACCGTTAACGTTCACGGTGCGCCACCTCCCATCCGCTCGAAAGAGGTCGCCATGCAGTCGCTGAGCCGCGCCTTGACCGTGCTGGCCGAGCTGAACCGCGAAGACCGGGCGTACGGCGTGACCGAGTTGGCTGTCACCGTCGGCCTGCACAAGAGCACCGTGCATCGCATCCTCGCGACGTTCTGCGAGCACGGCATGGCCAACCGGGTCGACGACCACCGCTACACCGCGCTGGACGGCCTTGCCGCGCTGCGTCGTACGGCGCAACGTCGAGCCGGGCCGGAGCAGTCGCTCGCCGACCTGGGTGATCGGCTCGGACGGCTCGTCGTCCTGGCGAAGCCGCTGCCGAAGACCGCCGGGACCGTGCTTCAGGTCGCCGCTGTTGCCGGAGCAGACGTCTCGCTGGGTGACCCGGTCCAGCCGGGGCACGCGGTTTCGCTGCGTCGCAGCGCGCTCGGCCGTGCGTATCTGTCGGCCCTGCCGGCTGATGAGGTGACCGGCACGCCTGACCTGCTCGACACGTTGCAGCGCGTCCGGCTGAGCGGCTTCGCGCACAACTCCAAGCCGGTGGCGTCGTTGCCGCGGATGGTCGCCGTACCCGTGCGGGACAACGCCGGGCGGTGTGCGGGTGCGCTGGGTGCGGAGCTGATCCAGGCCGGTTCGATCGAGGAGGTACGGCGCGTGGTGTCGGTACTGCGGAGCGGCGTCTGATGGGGGCGTACGTCGTCCGGCGGTTGTTCTTCTCGCTGTTCGTGCTGTGGGGCGCGGTGACGATCATCTTCGTCGTACTGCGGCTGGTCCCCGGCGACCCGGCGTACATCATGCTCGGGCCCGACGCGGACCAGACCCAGGTCGACGCGCTGCGGGCGCAGCTCGGGCTCGACCACTCGCTGATCCAGCAGTACGCGACGTACCTGGCGAACGTCGTGCACCTGGACTTCGGGCAGTCGTTCCGGCTGAACGCGGACTCGATGAGCCTTGTCCTGCAACGGGTTCCGGCCACGATCCAGCTCGCCTCGACCGCGCTGCTGCTGTCGCTGCTGATCGGGCTGCCGATGGGGGTGATCGCGGCGCTGCGGGCGAACAGCTGGGTGGACCGGAGCATCTCGGTGTTCTCGCTGATGGGCCAGTCGACGCCGTCGTTCTGGCTCGGGATCGTGCTCATCCTGGTGTTCGCACGCGGCCTGCAGGTGCTGCCGAGCGCCGGCTCCGGGACGTGGTCGCATCTCGTGCTGCCGACGATTACGCTCGCGCTGCCGTTCCTGGCGATCCTGGTCCGGCTCACCCGCAGCGGCCTGCTCGAGGTCGTGCACGAGGGCTATGTGCAGACGGCCCGGGCGAAAGGGCTCGGCGAGGGGATCGTGATCCTCGTCCACGCGCTGCGGAACGCGCTGATCCCGATCGTCACCGTGGTCGGCCTGCAGTTCGGTGCCCTGCTCGGCGGCACCGTGATCGTCGAGACCGTGTTCGCCTGGCCGGGCGTGGGCCGGCTGCTGATCGACTCGATCGGCCGCCGCGACTACGGCGTCGTCCAGGCGTCGATCCTGCTGGTGGCAACCATCTTCGTCTGCATCAATCTGCTCGTGGACCTGCTCTACGGCTTCCTGGACCCGCGGGTCCGCCTGGCGGGTGACTGACTCATGGCGATCGACCTGACCACTGCTGCGCCTCCTGTGGTCGTAAGCCGCCGCCGGACCAGGGCGGGCTCGGCCCGGATCCGGTTCGGCTTCGCGGTGATCTCGGTGTACGTCGTGGCCGCGATCTTCGGGCCGTGGCTGGTCCATTACAACCCGGTCGACACCCGGACCGCGGACCGGCTCCGGCCGCCGTTCAGCCGGTTGTCCGACGGTTCGTTCGCGATCTTCGGCACCGACCAGGTCGGTCAGGACCTGCTCGCCCAGATGTTGCAGGGGGCAAGGATCTCGATCGCGGTCGGGCTGGCGACGCTGGTGCTGGCCGGGACGATCGGGGTGACGGTCGGACTGGCCGCCGGCTACTTCGGCGGCTGGCTGGACGGCGCACTGATGCGCCTGGCCGACATCCAGTTGGCGTTCCCCTCGATCCTGCTGGCGATCTTCATCGCCGCGCTGCTCGGTCCCTCGGTGGTGAACGTGGTGATCGTGCTCGCGGTGTCGAACTGGGTCACGTTCGCCCGGGTCGCGCGCGGTCAGGCACTGTCCACGCGGCGGCGCGAGTTCGTCGACGCGTCCCGGACGCTGGGTGCGGGCACGTGGCGGTTGGTCTCGCGCTGTGTGCTGCCGGCCTGTGTGGCGCCGGTGCTGGTGGTCGCGACAGTGGAGATCGGCCACGTCATCCTGGCCGAGGCCTCGCTGAGCTTCCTCGGGCTGGGTACGCCGGCCAGCACGCCGAGCTGGGGCGTGACGATCGCGAACGGGCGCAACTACCTCGCCGACGCGTGGTGGATCTCGACCGTGCCCGGGATCGCGCTGGCCTTTCTGGTGGTCTCGCTCGGCGTCCTCGGCGACGCGCTGCGCGACCGCTACGACCCGCGTCTGAGGAGTCTGTGATGGCTGCCCTTCTGAGTGTCAGCGACCTGCGCGTCGAGTTCGCCACGGGTGGTGGCACGGTGACGGCCGTCGACGGCGCGTCCTTCGAGGTCGGTGCCGGTGAAACCGTTGCGTTGCTCGGCGAATCGGGGAGCGGCAAGAGTGTCACCGCCCAGGCCGTGATGGGCATCGTGCCCAAGCCGGCCGGCCGCGTCACCGGTGGATCTGTCGAGTACGACGGCCGCGACCTGCTCGCTCCCGGTACGGCGAAGGGCCTGCGCGGCCGTGAGATCGCGATGGTGTTCCAGGACCCGTTGAGCTCGCTGAACCCGGTGTTCCGGGTTGGCGCGCAGATCGGGGAGATGTTCCGGCGGCACCGGGGCGCGTCCCGTCGCGAAGCCCGGGCGGAGGCGCTGGACCTGATGAAGCGCGTCGGCATCCCGGCGGCCTCGAAGCGGCTGGACGACTATCCGCATCAGTTCTCCGGCGGCATGCGGCAGCGGGTGATGATCGCGATGGCGCTGGCGTTGTCGCCGCGGCTGCTGATCGCGGACGAGCCGACGACCGCACTCGACGTCACCGTGCAGGCGCAGATCATGGACCTGCTCGACCCGGCTGCAGTCCGAGGAGGGCATGTCGCTGGTGCTGATCACCCACGACCTCGGCGTGGTCGCCGACGTCGCCGATCGCGTCGTACTGATGTACGCCGGTCGCGTCGTCGAGACCGGCCCGATCCGCGAGGTCTACGAACACAGCGGCCATCCGTACACCGCCGGGCTGATGGGCTCGGTCCCGATCCTCGACGGCCCGCGCGAACGCCTCACCCCGATCCAGGGCGCACCACCAGACATGCTCGACCTCCCGACCGGCTGCTCGTTCCGCCCCCGCTGCCGCTACGCCGACACCCTCTGCGCCGAACAGGAGCCCACACTCTTGGCGCTCCCCGGTCGCCCCGACCCCCATCGCGCGGCCTGTCACCACCCGGAAGGAGTCCTGACCAATGCGCACTGAGCAGTCCCCGTCCGCGGGGTCCGGCCCTGGCGACACGCCCCTCCTCTCCGTGCGAGATCTGCACACCTCGTTTCCGCTGCGGTCCGCGGTGCTTCGCCGTACGGTCGGGCACATCCAAGCCGTCGCGGGCGTGTCCTTCGACATCCCGGCGGGTGGGACTCTCGGGTTGGTGGGGGAGTCCGGATCGGGCAAGTCGACCGTTGCGCGGACCATCATCGGGCTGGAGAAGGCCCGCTCGGGCAGCATCCGGTTCGAGGGCGAGGAGCTCACCTCGTTGCCCAAGGCATCCATGCGGCGGGTCCGCCGGCAGTTGCAGATGATCTTCCAGGACCCGTACGCGTCACTGAACCCGCGCGCCACCGTCGAGCAGATCATCAGCGAGGCCTGGGAGATCCACCCGGACGTCGTCCCGCGCAACCGCTTCCGGGTCGAGGTGCGTGAACTGCTCGAACGGGTCGGCCTGAACCCGGACCACGCGCAGCGGTACCCCCATCAGTTCTCCGGCGGTCAACGGCAGCGGATCGGGATCGCCCGGGCCCTCGCGTTGCGGCCGAAGCTGGTGATCTGCGACGAGGCCGTGTCGGCGCTCGACGTGTCCGTGCAGGCCCAGGTGCTCAACCTGCTCGCGGATCTGCGCCGCGATCTGGGCCTCGCGTATCTGTTCATCGCGCACGATCTGTCCGTCGTACGTCATATCTCTGATCGAGTCGCGGTGATGTACCTCGGGCGGGTGGTGGAGACGGCGATGCAGGACGAGTTGTTCAACCGGCCGTTGCATCCGTACACGCAGGCGCTGCTGTCCGCCGTACCGGATCCGAAGCCGTGGGACAAGCCGGACCGCGAACCGATCATCATCGGCGGCGACGTTCCCTCGCCGGCCGATCCGCCGTCCGGCTGCCGCTTCCGCACGCGCTGCTGGAAGGCTGACGACCTCTGTGCGCGCGACGAGCCGCCGCTGGAGACGCGACTCGAACTCCACCCAGCCGCGTGTCACTTCGCCACCGAGCTGGCGGGGGCAGGCCGATGACCGAACTCGTGCTGCTCCGGCACGGCGAGTCGCTGTGGAACGCCGAGGACAGGTACCAAGGCCAGCAGGGCACCGGGCTGAGCCCGCTCGGGCATCAGCAGGCGAAGCAGGCGGCGGAGTACTTGCTGGCGACGGGACCGTTCGATCACATCGTCGCGAGCGACCTGCAACGGGTGAGCGAGACACTCCAGCCGTACCTCGACGGCCAGGAGCAACCGCAGGTGCGCATCGACAGGCGGTGGCGGGAGATCGACGTCGGGACCTGGGGCGGGCGGACCTTTGCGGAGGTCTATGCCGAGGAGCCCGACGTGGTCGAGGCGTTCGCTCGCGGTGAGGACGTCGCGCGGGGTGGCGGCGAAACCTTTGCCCAGTTGAGGGAACGCGTCTGGGACGCGATCCGCGAGATCGCCGGCGCCGGTGCTCACCGGGTGCTCGTGGTGACCCATGGCGGGCCGATCCGGGTCGCGACTGCGTCGACGTTACGGCTGCCGCCCGGCGGCGAGGTATCGCTCGACCCACCGGTGAACTGCTCGCTCACGACCCTTCAGGTCGACGACCTGCTCGCGGTGACAACGCTGACTGCCTACAACACGCCGACGTCCACGGGCGCCGGCGCCGGAGAAGCCTCATGACGATTGCCTTGAGCAACTTCAGTTTCGTGGCCATGACCTACAACCTGTGGGCCGACTTCCACCTCGACCACCGGCGGGACGCGTTGACCGCGCTGTTCACGACCCGTCCGCCGGACCTGCTCGCCGTACAGGAACTCCGCCCGAGCACCCGCAAGCTGCTCGACGACGCGCTGCCGGACCACGATCGCGTGGACGGATCGGCCGGGTGGGAGACCCAGAGCAACCTGTGGTGGCGGCGCGACCTGTTCACGCCGATCGAGTCAGGTGCCGAGGATGTCGGCATCCTCTCGCCCGATGCGCGCCTGTTCTGGGTCCGGCTGCGCGCGGCCGACGGACACGAACTGACGTTCAGTACGGCGCATCTGACCTGGCCCGGGCATCCGGACGAGCGCGCCGATCTCGGCAACCGCCGGGTCGGCCAGGCACGCGCGATCGGGGCAGCCCTGGAACGGCTGGCCGGCGACGGTGCGTGCCTGTTCACCGTCGACATCAACGACATCGGCCCACCGCAGTGGGAGCTCGGCAACGCCGGATTCCTGGACAGTTTCACCGCACTCGGCCGGTACTCCCCGGTGACCCACCCGGTGGTGCCGACGGTCGCGACCGGTCCGATCGGGACCCGGCTGTCGCCGCTCGCCTCACCGCCCAAGGCGATCGACTGGATCTTCGCCCGCGGCCCGCTCGCCGCGCGGACCAGCGAGGTCGTCGAGTTCTTCCACGACGGCCGCGCCCCGTCCGACCACTACCCGGTCGCGGCCACCTACACCTTCGAGGGCGTGTCACGCCCCTGAGAGCCCTGCCCTGCAAAGGAGAACCCCTGTGTTGAGGAAGCGAATCGTCGGGGCGCTGGCCGTCCTGACCACCGTGGCGGCCGGGCTGAGTGCCTGTTCGCCGGCGAGTGAACCGAGCAGTGGTGAGCAGGTCCTGCGGTACGCACCGGCGATGTTCCCGGTGTCGCTCGACACGCACAAGTTCGCCGGTGAGGAGGCCGTGCAGACCGCGATCCAGCAGATCATGGAACCGCTGGTACGGGTCGACGACGGCAAGATCGTCCCGGTGCTCGCCACCTCCTGGGAGAACCCGGACCCGACCACCTGGGTGTTCAAGTTGCGCACCGGGGTGAAGTTCTCCGACGGTACGCCGTTCACCGCGAAGGACGTGGTGGCGTCGTACGAACGGCACAAGAAGCTCGATGGTCCGCTCGTCCCGCTGTACGCGACGGTGACGTCGTTCGCCGCGACCGACGACCAGACCGTCACGGTGAAGACCAGCAAGCCGCTCGGCACCCTGCTGAGTTCGCTGACGCTGCTGTTCATCGGGCCGGCCGGCAAGGTCGACGCGGACGGGTTCTTCACCAAGCCGATCGGGACCGGGCCGTTCACGGTCGCGTCGTTCCAGCCCGACGAGAAGCTCGAGCTGGCGGCCAATGCGTCGTACTGGGACGGTGCCCCGCAGCTGAGCAAGCTGGAGTTCGTGAACATCCCGGAGGTCGCCGGACGGATCACCGCGCTGGAGAACGGCGAGGTGGACGTCCTCACCCAGATCCCGCCGGACCAGGTCGGGTCGGTCAAGAGCAGCGACGGGATCAGCTACTCGACGACGCCGAGCTGGACGTATTACTTCGACTGGTTCAACTCCAACCGGAAGCCGTTCACCGACAAGCGGGTCCGGCAGGCGATGTGGCACGCGCTGAACCTCGAGGGCACGGTCAAGGATCTGTTCGGTGAGCTGGCCGCGGTCGGGCAGGCGCCGCTCGCGCAGGGTGTGATCGGTGCGCCGAAGCTGACGCCGTACCCCTACGATCCGGCGAAGGCGAAGCAGTTGCTGACCGAGGCGGGGTACCCGAACGGGTTCAGTACGTCGATGCAGTGGCCGCTCGAAGGTGGTCCGAACATCCGGGCGCTGGCGCAGGCGATGATCTCGGACTGGGCCAAGATCGGCGTGACTGTGAAGCCGCTGGAGAAGGAACGGGCGCAGTGGCTGGAGGACTTCGGCAAACTCAACTGGGACATGAACCTGCAGACCAACGTCACCGGCACCGGCGACGCCGACTACACGCTGGCCCGGTTGTACGTCTGCACCGCGAAGCGCAACGGCTACTGCAACCCCGCGCTCGACAACCTGCTGTTGAAGGCCCGCTCGTCCGTCGACCAGGCTGAGCGCCCCAAGCTCTACCAGGAAGCCGGCCAGATCCTGTGGGACGACGCGGTCGGCATCTTCCCCGCCGACCTGGCCTCCAACTCCGCGATCCGCTCCCGAGTCCAGAACTTCGTCATGCCCCCGAGCGGGCGACCCCTCTTCACGAAGGTCACCGTCTCCGGCAGCTGAGGGGTGGTGGGCGGACCGCCAGGCCATCACAACTGACGCCGCCCGCGCGAGTTCACGCTCGTGCGGGCGGTGGCCGTGCTGATTGTGGTGGCCTGGCGGTCCGCCACCCCGAGGAGCTGCCGGCAGCCCGGAAGGTGGGTTACGGATCGGGGCTGCTGGGTGGTGAGGGGTTGACGGGCTGGCGGGGTGCGGTCTAGCGTCCGGGAAATCGATTACTCGGGTGGCGGAGGTGTTATGGCCGAGGGCGCCGGCCTGGTCCGGATGTCCGGGATCGGGAAGCGGTACGGCGGGGTGCAGGCGTGCCGCGCCGTCGACTTCACGCTCGGCGCGGGCGAGGTGCACGCGTTGCTCGGTGAGAACGGCGCCGGCAAGAGCACGCTGATGAAGATCCTGTCCGGAGACCTCACCGACTACGACGGCACGATCGAGATCAACGGCAACCCCGTCCACTTCGGCGGTCCCACCGACGCGCAGGCCGCCGGTATCGCGATGATCCACCAGGAACTCGACCTCGTCCCGGGCCTGTCCGTCGCCGACAACATCTTCCTCGGCCGCGAACTCCGCACGAAACTGCACACTGTCGACCGCCGCCGGATGGACCGCGAGTCCCGCGCCCTCCTGATGCGCAGCGGCGTCAGACTCGACCCGGGACGGCCGGTCGGCGAACTGAGAGTCGGCGAGCAGCAACTCGTCACCATCGCGAAGGCGATCTCCCTCGACGCCCGCGTCCTGATCATGGACGAGCCGACCTCCGCCCTCACCACCGCCGAGGTCGAGCGCCTCTTCGACGTGATCCGCGAACTCCGCCGGTCCGGTGTCGGCATCGTCTACATCTCGCACCGGATGGAGGAGATCGCCAAGGTCGCCGACCGTGCGACCGTCCTCCGCAACGGCCAGATCGTCACCAGCTTCGACCCGCGCAAGCTGAGCACCGCCGAGGTGGTCGAGGCGATGGTCGGCCGCCCGGTGCAGACCATGTTCACCACCCCCGACGCCGACACCGGCGACGAACTCCTCCGGGTCGACAATCTCGCCCTGCAGGCCCGCCGCCCGCGACCGGGCCGCCGCGACCCCGAAGGCATCTCGCTGACCGTCCGCTCCGGCGAGATCGTCGGCCTGGCCGGCCTCCTCGGAGCCGGCCGCACCGAACTCCTCGAGACCCTGTACGGCGTGGCGCCCGCCGGCACCCAATCCGGCCGGATCCTTCTGCAGGGCAAGGAGATCCGCCCGCGCCGGCCACGCCAGGCGCTCGCGCACGGAATCGGGTTCGTCCCGGAGGATCGTCGTACGTCCGGCCTCGTGCTGTTCCACTCGATCCTCGCGAACACGGTCGTGTCGAGCCTCCCGTCGTACGGGCGGCTGGGCGTGATCGCGCGCCGGATGGAACGTGCCGCGTCGGTCAAGATGGCCGACCGGCTGCGGCTGAAGTTCGGCCGGCTGCAGGACGAGGTCGGCACGCTGTCCGGCGGCAACCAGCAGAAGGTCGTGTTCGGCCGGATGCTGCTGACCGAGCCGAAGCTGCTGCTGCTCGACGAACCCACCCGCGGCGTCGACGTCGGCGCCAAGGCCGAGATCTACCGGCTGCTCGGCGAGCTCGCCGGCCAAGGCCTCGGCGTCCTGCTCGCGTCGTCGGAGCTGCCGGAGTTGATCGGCGTCTGCGATCGGGTCGTCGTACTGCGGGACGGGCGTGACGTCGCGTCGTTCAGTACGGCGGACTCCGGCGAAGGCGATCTGCTCGCGGCCGCCATGGGAGAAGGCCCAGTGTTCGAGGAAGTCGGAGGGGCGCAGTGACCGACGTACAGGACAAGACCGCCGCGGCGACGCCGGTGGAGAAGTCCGCGGGTGGCGTGGTCGCCACGCTGTTCCGGTTCCAGAGTGTGTTCGGGCTGCTGGCGGTGTTCGTCGCGGCGATCATCTTCTCGCCGCGCAAGGACGGCGAGATCCTGTTCATCAGCGCGGACAACCTGGCCAACGTGGTCCGGGCGGTGTCCGAGATCGGCATCATCGCGGTCGGGATGACGTTCGTGATCCTGATCGGCGGGATCGACCTGTCGGTCGGCGCCGTCCTCGGGCTGGCCGCGGTCGGCTCCGCCGTACTCATGGTCGAGAACGACTGGGGTTTCCTGCCGTCGGTCCTGCTGGTGCTCGCGATCGGCCTGGTCTTCGGCGCGCTGCAAGGTGTGGCGACCGCGATGATCG
Source organism: uncultured Actinomycetota bacterium (assembly GCA_963748245.1). Classification (GTDB taxonomy): domain Bacteria; phylum Actinomycetota; class Actinomycetes; order Propionibacteriales; family Kribbellaceae; genus Kribbella. The sequence continues at coordinate 1,002,632 of CAVVIA010000005.1, forward strand.
GCATCCAGTCGTTCATCGTGACACTGGCCGGTCTACAGATAGCGCGCGGTCTCGCGCGGATCTGGTCCGGCGGGCAGGGCGTCGCGATCTCGTACGGCGACGGGCCGGACGAGGCGCCGGAATCGTTCGCGATCCTCGGCGAACGCACCTTCGGCGGACTGGTCCCGATCCCGGTGCTGATCTTCGCCGTGGTCGCGATCGCGGCCATCGTGTTCCTGCGGGTCAGCGCGTTCTCCCGGCATCTGTACGCCGTCGGCGGCAACGAGAAGGCGGCCCGGCTGTCCGGCGTACCGGTGGTGCGGGTGAAGATCGCGGTCTTCGCCATCTGCGGACTGCTCGCGTCACTGGCCGGCGTGGTGCACGCGGTCCAGCTGAACCAGGGCAGCCCGAACGACGGGATCGGCTACGAGCTCGACGCGATCGCCGCCGTGGTGATCGGCGGTACCAGCCTGGCCGGCGGCCGCGGGTCGGTGGCCGGCACGGTCGCGGGTGCGCTGCTGCTCGGCGTCCTGAACAACATCCTTGCCCTGAACAACATCGACTCCAACATCCAGCTGCTGATCAAGGGACTCGTGATCGTTGCCGCGGCCGCGCTGCAACGACTCCGTCCCACCTCGTGAGGAAGGTTCCGATGCGCTCTCTCAGAATTCCCCTCGCCGCCGCGGCCGTTGCCGCGCTGGTGCTCGCCGGTTGTGGGACGACCAGCGAACGGACCGCGGACACGCCCGCCGGCGACTCGTCCAAGTCCTGCAAGGGTGCCGACGGCAAGTACACGATCGGGATGAGCCAGGCGAACGTGGCCGAGCCGTACCGGCAGCGGATGGACGACGACATCCGGGCGGCGGCCGAGGAGGTGTCGCAGTTCGACGTGAAGTTCGCCGACGCGGCCCAGGACAACGCCAAGCAGGTCGCGGACGTGGAGAACTACATCACCCAGCAGATCGACCTGCTGATCATCAGCCCGAACGAGGCCAAGCCGCTGACCGCGGTGGTGAAGAAGGCGTTCGACAAGGGCATCCCGGTGATCGTGCTGGACCGCAAGGTCGAGGGTGACGCGTACACCGGCTTCATCGGCGGCGACAACGTGCAGATCGGCTCCGAGGCGGGCAAGTACGTCGCCGAGAAGCTGCTGCCGCAGGGTGGAAGCATCGTGGAGCTGAAGGGGCTGGCCGGTGCGACCCCGCAGGCCGAGCGGCACCAGGGCTTCGTGGACGCGATCAAGGCGAACCCGAAGCTCAAGATCGTCGCCGACGCCAGCGGTGACTGGCTGCGGGAGAAGGGCCAGGCGCAGATGGACGCGCTGCTGAAGGCCAACCCGAAGATCGACGTGGTCTATGCGCACAACGACCCGATGGCAGAGGGGGCGTACCTGGCGGCGAAGGCGGTCGGCCGGGAGAAGGAGATGAAGTTCCTCGGCATCGACGCGCTGCCGATCCCGTCCGGCGGGATCAAGGCGGTCGAGCAGGGCCGGCTGAGCGCCACCTTCACCTACCCGACCAACGGCAAGGAAGCCATCGCCGCCGCGAAGAAGATCCTGGTCGACTGCGGCTCGATCGAGAAGTCCCAGATCCTCCCCACCCGCCTGATCGACGCCTCCAACGCGGCCCAGATCTACACCCAGGAGAACCCCACCGGCTGACAATCGGTGCCGAACGACAGGAGGTAGTCGGGCTCAGCGGCGGCAACCGGCAGGTGCCCACGCTGAGGTCGGTGGTGGTCTCCGGACTACCTCCTGTCGTTCGGTCCCTTCGAGCTGGCGCGCTCGATCAACCGGGCGCCTAGGGTTGTGGTGGTCGGCGACCTGCTGCTGTCGGCGATTCTCGCCAGCAGCAGCCGCGCGGCCACGGTCCCGATCTCGTACGCCGGTTGGGCTACGACGGAGAGCGGTGGGTCGACCAGCTCGGCCCACGGCGCGTCGTCGAAGGCGACCAACCCGACCTCGCGACCCGGCCGGATGCCGCGTTCCTGAAGCGCTTGCAGCACGCCAACCGCCATCGCGCTGTTCGCGATCAGGAGTGCATCCGGTGGTTCGGGTTGAGACATGAGGTCCAACGCGGCCCGGTGTGCGCCGGCTGCCTTGTACTCAGTCCGTCGTACCAGCCTCGGACTGCTTCGATGCTTGGCCGCCTTCAGCGCGTCGCGGTAACCGGCCAGCCGGTCGTCGGCCGTGCGTACGCCGGCCGGACCGGTGATGCAGCCGACACGTTCGTAGCCTTGGGCAATCAAATGGGTGGTCGCCTGTCGCGCGGCCAGCCGGGTGTCGACCAGGACCACGTCGCTGTCCTGCCCGGGCAGTGGTCGGTCCACGGCGACGTACGCCGTCCCGCGGCCGGCCAGCTTCGCCACGCTGGTCGCCGTACCGCTGGGGGACAGGATCACGCCGGCGACGCGCTCCTGGATGGCGATGTCGATGTAGCGGTTCTCCTTCTCGGCGTTCTCGTCGGAGTTGCACAGGACGACCGAGTAGCCGACCTCGTGGGCGACGTCCTCGACCCCGCGGGCGATCGCGGTGAAGAACGGGTTCTCCACGTCGGAGATGATCAGCGCGACCACGGCGGCCTCCTGGCGGCGCAGGTTCCGGGCCGGGCCGTTCGGCTGGTAGCCGAGGTCCTCGGCGGCCTTCCGGACTCGGGCGACCAGATCGCGGTCGACCGTCGACTTCCCGTTCAGTGCCCGGGAAACGGTCGCCGTGGACACCCCGGCCCGCGCCGCCACATCACTGATCGTCGCCACCGAACCTCCCTTCGCTGAGGGAACGGTACCTGGCGGGTAATGGATTACCCAGCATCCTGCCGTGCACTTTACGAACACAACCTTCGAGTGTTACCAGTGGCGTGAGAGGATCACCCGCGTGACTGCCATACCGAGTGTTTCGTACTCCATCACCGTTCGCCTCGAGGTGCCTGCGGGCGGCTCGACGGTGAGCAAGCTGACGACCGCGGTCGAGCAGGCCGGCGGTCTGGTCACCGCGCTCGACGTGACCGCGTCCGGCCACGAGCGGCTGCGGATCGACGTCACCTGCGCCGCGGCCGACACCGAGCACGCCGGCCGGCTGGTCGAGGCGATGCGCGCCGTACCGGGGGTCGAGATCGACCGGGTCTCGGACCGGACGTTCCTGATGCACCTCGGCGGCAAGATCTCGATGGAGGCCAAGCACCCGATCCGCAACCGTGACGACCTGTCGATGATCTACACGCCGGGTGTGGCACGGGTCTGCCTGGCGATCGCGGCCAACCCCGACGACGCGCGCCGGCTGACGATCAAGCGCAACAGCGTCGCGGTCGTCACCGACGGGTCCGCCGTCCTCGGCCTGGGCAACCTCGGCCCGAAGGCCGCACTGCCGGTGATGGAGGGGAAGGCGGCCCTGTTCAAGCGGTTCGCCGGGATCGACGCCTGGCCGCTGTGCCTGGACACCCAGGACCCGGACGCGATCGTCCAGATCGTCAAGGCGATCGCCCCCGGGTTCGCGGGGATCAACCTGGAGGACATCTCCGCGCCGCGCTGTTTCGAGATCGAGGCCAGGCTGCGCGAGGAGCTGGACATCCCGGTCTTCCACGACGACCAGCACGGGACGGCGGTCGTCGTCCTCGGAGCGCTCTACAACGCCCTGCGCGTGGTCAGCAAGGACATCAGCAACGTGCGGGTGGTCCTGTCCGGTGCGGGTGCGGCCGGTACGGCGATCCTCAAGCTGCTGCTCGCGGCCGGGGTCAAGGACACGATCGTGGCCGACGTCGCCGGTGTCATCCACCTGGAGCGCGAGGGCCTGTCGCCGGAGCTGCGCTGGATCGCGGAGAACACCAACGCGGCCAAGTACAGCGGCGACCTGAAGGGCGCGCTGGCCGGCGCGGACGTGTTCATCGGCGTCTCGGCGCCGAACATCCTGACCGGCGCGGACATCGCCACCATGAACGAGAACTCGATCGTGTTCGCGCTGGCCAACCCGGTGCCCGAGGTCGACCCGGCGGAGGCCGGCGAGCACGCGGCGGTGGTGGCCACCGGCCGGAGCGACTTCCCGAACCAGATCAACAACGTGCTGGTCTTCCCGGGTGTCTTCCGCGGTCTGCTGGACGCGCAGTCGTCGAAGGTGTCGATCGAGATGGAGCTCGCCGCCGCGAGGGCGCTGGCCGGCGTGGTCACCGAGGATGAGCTGAACGCCTCCTACATCGTGCCGAGCGTCTTCCACCCCGAGGTTCACACGATGGTGGCGCATGCCGTCCGCGACGCCGCGGGCGGCAAGGCCCCGGCGCACGAGAGCTACCCGGACGACGCGCCGGCGTGACGGTATCCGTGGCGGGGGCGACCGGCTCGCGGGTGAAGGTCTGGGCGTGGCGGATCGGCTTCGTCGCGGCCGTGGCGCTGCAGCTGTACGGCGTCTACACCCCGAGGGAGGCCGGTCCGCACGTCGGGATCCCCGGGATCGACAAGGTCGCGCATCTCTTCCTGTTCGGGTCGGTCGCGTTCCTCGGGTTGATGGTGCGGATCCCGGCGCGCTGGTTGATCGGGGCACTGATCGCGAACGCGATCGTCAGCGAGCTGGTGCAGTACTGGGTGCTGCCGCAGCGCGACGGAGACCCGTTCGATGTCCTTGCTGATCTCGCCGGAGTGGCTGTTGGTGCTTGGCTGGCCTTCCGGGTGATCCGTCGTACGCCATGATGGAGGCATGACGGCCTCGACCCTGACCGGTTCGCTGCTGGTGGCGACACCGCTGCTCGACGAGCCGCCCTTCCGCCGATCGGTGATCCTGCTGCTCGATCACGACGACGACGGCGCTCTCGGGGTGGTGGTGAACCGCGCGGCCGACCTGGCCGTCGACCGGGTGCTCCCGGACTGGTCCACCACCGTGAACGAACCCGGTGTGCTCTTCATGGGCGGCCCGGTCGGCACCGACAGCGCCCTCGCCGTCGCCGAGGTGATCGAGTCGGCCGACCCACCGGGGTGGCGCGAGTGCTTCGGCCGGATCGGGCTGATCGACCTCGACGTACCGCCGGCGCTGCTGGAGGGCGCGATCCAGCGGATGCGCATCTTCGCCGGGTACGCCGGCTGGTCCAGCGGGCAACTCGAGGGCGAGATCACCGAGGGCGCCTGGTACGTCGTCGAGTCCGAACCCGATGACGTGTTCAGCGTGCACCCGGACGGGCTGTGGCGCCGGGTGCTGCGCCGCCAGAACGATCAGATGGCGTATCTGGCGACGTACCCGGACGACCCGACGCAGAACTGACCGGGCGGCGGTCCGCCCGGCCGTGCACCGGCGGCGCTACTCGTCGTGCGCCCTTGTCGTCGCCGGGGTTGAGCGAATCCCAGATCTCTTTGCACTCCGGGCAGACCGGGAACCGCTGCGGATCCCGGCTCGGCACCCACACCTTGCCGCACAGCGCGACCACCGGCGTGCCCATCACCATCGCCTCGGTCAGCTTGTCCTTCGGCACGTAGTGCGAGAACCGCTCGTGATCGCCGGGCTCTGCCGGCGCCGGCTGCGTCCGCTCGTCGACGACCGTCTCGGCCCCAGGGGTCAGCTGAGTACTCATGCCCACGAGTGTAGGCCGACACACCAGCGGACACGGGAACTTTCTCCACAGACCGCTCGTACTGCGACACGCCGGTCGGGGTTTGTCGCCGATGTCAGGTAACGTTCCTGCCCGGCCGACAGTCGACTATCGGGGGAGTATGCCGTCCGTGGATTCGCACGCGCCAGTGACACCAGCCGTGCTCCCTCCGGCCTACCCGGACCGCGCTGCGTGGGGTACCGCGAGCAAGCTGCGGGCCTGGCAGGCGGAGGCGCTCAAGCTCTATCTCGACAGCCAGCCCAGGGACTTCCTCGCGGTGGCGACCCCCGGGGCCGGTAAGACCACCTTCGCGCTCACGGTGGCCGCCGAGCTGCTGCATCGGCGGGTGATCGAGCGGATCACCGTGGTGACGCCGACCGAGCACCTCAAGGTCCAGTGGGCCGAGGCGGCCGACCGGGCCGGGATCGCGATCGACCCGGCGTTCGCCGGCCGGCGCGGGAAGACCAACAAGGATTTCCAGGGTGTCGCGGTCACCTACGCGGGGGTCGCGGTGAACCCGCTGGCCTTCCGGGTCCGGACCGAGCGGTTCAAGACGCTGGTGATCCTGGACGAGGTGCACCACGGCGGCGACGCGCTGAGCTGGGGTGAAGGCGTCCGGGAGGCGTTCGAGCCCGCGGCCAGGCGGCTGTGCCTGACCGGTACGCCGTTCCGCAGCGACGACAACCCGATCCCGTTCGTCACCTACGAGCACGGATCGGACGGCGCCGCGCGGAGCAAGGCGGACTACACCTACGGCTACGGTCACGCGCTGCGCGATCACGTCGTACGCCCGGTGATCTTCATGTCGTACTCGGGTGAGATGCGCTGGCGGACCAAGGCCGGTGACGAGGTGGCGGCGCGGCTGGGTGAGCCGTTGACCAAGGACCTGACCGCCCAGGCTCTGCGGACGGCGCTCGACCCGGCCGGCGAGTGGATGCCGGCCGTTCTGGCGGCCGCGGACAAGCGGCTGACCGAGGTACGGCGGCACATGCCGGACGCCGGCGCACTGGTCATCTCCGGCGACCAGAACACTGCCCGCGCGTACGCGAAGACGCTGCGCGAGCTGACCGGTGAGGCGCCGACCGTCGTGCTGTCCGACGAGAAGTCGGCCAGCAAGAAGATCGCCAAGTTCTCCGAGAGCGACTCGCGCTGGATGGTCGCGGTCCGGATGGTGAGCGAGGGCGTGGACGTGCCGCGGCTCGCGGTCGGTGTGTACGCCACGCCGACGTCGACGCCGCTGTTCTTCGCGCAGGCCGTCGGGCGGTTCGTCCGGGCCCGGAAGCGGGGCGAGACGGCGTCGGTGTTCGTGCCGTCGGTGACCCGGCTGCTGGGCTTCGCCGCCGACATGGAGGTCGAGCGCGACCACGTGCTCGGCCGGAAGAACTCGAACGACGACGGCGACATCTTCGCGCTCGAGGACGACCTGATCGCGCAGGCGAACCAGACCGAGGGCGCCAGCGACGAGCTGGAGGCGAAGTTCGAGGCGCTCGGCTCGGACGCGAGCTTCGACCGAGTGGTCTTCGACGGCGGTGACTACGGAACCGGCGGTGACAACGCCTCCGACGAGGAGCTGGACTTCCTCGGGCTGCCCGGCCTGCTGGAGCCGGACCAGGTCCGCGAGCTGCTCCGCAAGCGGCAGGCGAAGTCGATCGCCGCGCAGAAGCGGTCCCAGCGTGGGTCGTCGGACCGCCAGGACCCGACCCCGGCCGAGTTGGCGACCCACGAGCAGATCGCGCTGCTGCGACGGGAGCTGAACGGTCTGGTCGCCGCCTGGCACCACCGCACCGGCCAGCCGCACGGCGTCATCCACAACGATCTGCGCCGCAAACTCGGCGGCCCGGCGGCGGCCCACGCGTCCTCGATCCAGCTCAAGGAACGCATCGAACTGATCCGCGACTGGGCCACCCAGCGCCGCGCCTGACCTCGCCCGTCGGGGCAGCGGTCCAGCCGGCGCCGCGCCTGGCGATGCTGAGGCAGATCCGCGGTTCGGCCCGTCCGGAATGGGACCATCTGGGTCATGAGCTACGACCTCGTGGTGTGGGTGGGGGAACGGCCTGCCGGCGCGGCTGCTGCCGACGAGCTGTACGAGCAAATCGCCGAGCAGCTCGAGGAGGACGACGACAATCCACCGAACCCGCGGCTGGTCGCGTACGCCGAGGCGTTGCTCGAGCGGTGGCCGCAGGACAGTGCCGAGACCGACCCGTGGGTGGTTCAACCGCTGCACGCGGATGCCGTCGGTGACGTGCTCCCGCTCGGGATCAAGTCCGAGTACGCCGACGTGGTCGCGTCGTACGCGGCGGGCCTGGCGTTGAAGCACGGGCTGGTTTGCTACGACCCGCAGGAAGGTCTTCTCCGGCCGTAGCCCGCCCCTGCTCGCCCCGCCCCGAGTTTGCGGGGTGGGGCGTTTCGCGGCGAGCTGTTGACGAACCGATCCGGGCAGTGCAATCTCTGACTACCGCCCTGCAAGAAGTTAGCAAGAATCTGCAATTTCAATAGACCTCTTGTCGGTGCGGCACCCGTCCGTCCCCCCGCCCCGAACGACGGAGGACTACCGCATGCCTCGGAAGAACCAGCCCGCCTGGCGGCTCCTGGTCGGTCTGCTGGCGGCCGCGCTCATCACGGCCGGCCTGGTGCCCGGATCCGCCACCGCAGCTGTCACCGCGAATCTCAGCAAGACTCTGTCGGCGTCCAGTTCGCTCGGTGCGTATCCGAGCGGCAACGCCGCCGACGGCAACCAGAACTCCTACTGGGAGAGCAACAGCAACGCGTTCCCGCAATGGATCCAGGCCGACCTCGGCGCCGCCACCGACGTCAACCAGGTGACGCTCAAGCTCCCCGCCGGCTGGGGCGCCCGCAGCCAGGCCATCACCGTCCAAGGCAGCACGAACGGTTCGGCCTTCAACACCATCGTCGGCAGTACGGCGTACTCCTTCAGCGGGAGCAACACCGTCGCGATCGACTTCTCCGCCACGTCGGCGCGCTACGTCCGGCTGACCTTCACCGCGAACACCGGTTGGCCGGCCGCCCAACTCTCGGAGTTCGACCTGGCCGGACCTGGTGGCGGGCCGGTCGAACCTCCGACCGGCGACAACCTCGCCACTGGCAAACCGATCGAGGCATCGTCCTCCGTCTTCGGCTTCGTCGCCGCGAACGCGAACGACGGCGACATCGGCACCTACTGGGAGTCCAACGGCTACCCGGCAACGCTGACCGTCAAGCTCGGCGCGAACGCCGACCTCAGCTCGGTCGTGGTCAAGCTCAACCCCGACCCGGTCTGGGGAGCGCGGACGCAGAGCATCCAGGTGCTCGGCCGGGAGCAACCCGCGACCGGCTTCACGTCGCTGATGGCGCGGACCGACTACCAGTTCAGCCCGTCCGGCAACCAGAACTCGATCACCATCCCGGTCACCGGCCGGTATGCCGACGTACGCCTGCAGATCTTCAGCAACACCGGCGCGCCCGGCGGCCAGGTCGCCGACTTCCAGGTCCTCGGTACGGCGGCGCCGAACCCGGATCTCGTGGTCACCTCGGTCACCTGGAGTCCGGCCGACCCGACCGAGACCACGCCGATCACCTTGTCGGCCACGGTCAAGAACTCCGGCTCCGCGGCCGCTCCGGCCAGCAGCCTGAACTTCCTGCTCGGCGGCTCCGTCGCCGGCACGGCCTCCGTCGGCGCACTCGCGGCCGGCGCCTCGGCCACTGTCACCGCCAACGCCGGAACCCGTGCTCAAGGCAACTACTCGGTCGCGGCAGTGGCCGATCCCACCAATGCGGTCGTCGAGCAGAACGACAGCAACAACACCCTCGAGTCATCGTCGCAGTTGACCGTCGGCCAGGCGGCCGGCCCGGATCTGCAAGTCACCGGGATCACCTCCAACCCGGCCAACCCGGCACCAGGTGCCCAGGTCACCTTCACCGTCGCGGTGAACAACCGCGGTACGGCGGCCTCCGGGGCAACCAGCGTCACCCGGCTCACCGTCGGCACCACCACGCTGAACACGAACACCGCGTCGATCGCGGCCGGTGCGACCACGAATGTCGCGATGACCGGTACGTGGACGGCGACCAACGGGGCGCCACCCTGACCGCGGTCGCCGACGCGACCAATGCGGTTGCCGAGACCAACGAAACCAACAACACGCTGAGCCGCTCGATCGTGGTCGGCCGCGGTGCCGCCGTGCCGTACACGTCGTACGAGGCGGAAGCAGCCAACCACAACGGCACGCTGCTCACCGCGGATGCGCTGCGGACCTTCGGGCACACCAACTTCGCCACCGAGTCGTCCGGCCGGCAGTCGGTCCGGCTGAACTCGACCGGCCAGTTCGTCGAGTTCACCTCGACCGTGCCGACCAACTCGATCGTGGTCCGCAACTCGATCCCCGACTCGGCCAACGGGCAGGGCCTCGAGGCGACCATCAGCCTGTACGTCGACGGCGTCTACAAGCAGAAGCTGAACCTGTCCTCGCGGCACAGCTGGCTCTACGGCAACAGTGACGGACCCGAGGCGCTCACCAACACCCCCGGCGGTGACGCGCGCCGCCTCTTCGACGAATCACATGCACTGCTCGGGACGTCGTACCCGGTCGGCACGAAGTTCAAGTTGCAGCGCGACTCCGGCGACAGCGCCGGGTTCTACATCATCGACACGATCGACCTGGAGCAGGTCGCGCCGGCGCTCAGCCAGCCGTCCGGCTGTACGTCGATCACCCAGTACGGCGCCGTGCCGAACGACGGGATCGACGACGCGGATGCGATCCAGCGGGCCGTCACCGACGATCAGAACGGCGTGATCAGCTGCGTCTGGATCCCGGCCGGCCAGTGGCGGCAGGAGAAGAAGATCCTCACCGACGACCCGCTGAACCGGGGTCAGTACAACCAGGTCGGGATCAGCAACACCACCATCCGCGGTGCGGGGATGTGGCACTCGCAGCTCTACTCGACCATCGAGCCGCAGAACGCCGGCGGCATCAACCACCCGCACGAGGGCAACTTCGGGTTCGACATCGACAAGTTCGTGCAGTTGTCGGATATCGCGATCTTCGGGTCCGGCCGGATCCGGGGCGGTGACGGGAACGCCGAGGGCGGCGTGGCGCTGAACGGCCGGTTCGGTACCGGGACCAAGGTCAGCAACGTCTGGATCGAGCACGCCAACGTCGGGGTCTGGGTCGGCCGCGACTACGACAACATCCAGGAGTTGTGGGGACCCGGCGACGGGCTGGAGTTCAGCGGGATGCGGATCCGCGACACCTACGCCGACGGGATCAACTTCGCCAACGGCACCCGCAACTCGAAGGTGTTCAACTCGTCCTTCCGCACCACCGGCGACGACGCGCTGGCGGTCTGGGCGAGCAAGTACGTCAAGGACCAGTCGGTCGACATCGGCCACGACAACTCGTTCACCAACAACACCATCCAGCTGCCCTGGCGCGCCAACGGTGTCGCGATCTACGGCGGCTACGGCAACAAGATCGAGAACAACCTGATCTACGACACGATGAACTACCCCGGCATCATGCTGGCGACCGACCACGACCCGTTGCCGTTCTCGGGGACGACGCTGATCGCCAACAACGCGCTGTATCGCTGTGGCGGGGTGTTCTGGAACGAGGACCAGGAGTTCGGTGCGATCACGCTGTTCCCGTCGAACCTGCCGATCACCGGGGTGACGATCCGCGACACCGAGATCCACGACTCGACGTACGACGGGATCCAGTTCAAGACCGGCGGCGGTGAGATGCCGAACGTGGCACTCACCAACCTCCGGATCGACAAGTCGAACAACGGTTCCGGCATCCTCGCGATGGGCGGTGCCCGCGGCAACGCCGTCCTCAGCAACGTCACCGTCACGAACTCCCGCGACGGCGACATCGTCAAGGAACCCGGCTCGACCTTCACGTTCACCGGGCAGTAGCCCCTCCCTGGTGACCCGAGTCCCCGCACCCTGGCTGTCCCGGGGTGCGGGGACTTCGGTCAGGCCTCGGTCATGGTCTGGGTGCCGACCACGCTGAGCAGGCGCATGGCCTGCTCGGAGGAGGAGCCGGGTTCCGTGGTGTAGAGGACGACGCGCTGGTCGTGCTCGGGGACGACGAGGACTTCGCAGATCACGTCGATCCGGCCGACGTAGGGGTGGTAGATCGTCTGGCACATGCTCTGCTGCCGGGACACGTCGTGGAACGACCAGATCTTGGCGAACTCCTCGCTGCCCGCGCACAGGTCCGCGACCAGCTCGGCGATCGCGGGATCGTTCGGATACCTCCCGGTCGCCGCCCGCAGGTCCGCCGCGGCGTCGAAGGCGAAGTCGTGGGTCGCCCGCTCGCCGAACCGCTCGGCCTGCCGATCTCCGTGCAGGAACCGCAGCCGGAGCAGGTTCCGCTCCTTCACCGGCAGCGCGGAGAAGTCCGTGATCAGGGCGGCGGACAACGGGTTCCAGGCGAGTACGTCGTACTTGGCGTCGAGGACGAGGCCCGGTACGTCGAGCCGCGCCAGCATCCGCGAGACGCCGACCCGCACGTCACTCGGCGGACCGGGCGGTGGGCTGGGCTGCTCGCCGGCGAGGCGGAACAGGTGGTCGCGCTCGTCGTCGTTCAGCCGGAGCGCCCGGGCGAGACCGGTGAGCACCGGCCGGGACGGACGGGGGCCGCGACCTTGCTCGAGCCGGGTGTAGTAGTCGGTCGACATGGTGGCCAGGCTCGCGACCTCCTCCCGGCGGAGCCCGGGCGTCCGTCGCCGCAGTCCCGCGGGCAGGCCGACATCGGCGGGCTTCAACGCCTCCCGCCGTACCCGTAAGAACTCCGCGAGCTGTCCCCGATCCATGAGCCAAGGATTGCAGCCGCCGCCAACCTCAACCAGGGACTGCCGATCCCAGGTTCAGCTCGCTCTGCCTGCGTACGGCGACCGGCCGCAGCCTGGACCGCATGGACACGAACAAGATCGCGCTCGTCACGGGCGCCAACAAAGGCATCGGCAAGGAGATCGCCCGGCAGCTCGGCCAGGCCGGGTTCACCGTGCTGGCCGGATCCCGGGACCTCGCCCGGGGTGAGCTCGCGGCGAAGGAGCTGGTTGCCGAGGGCTACGAAGCGGTGGCGGTTCAACTGGAGGTGACGGATGAGAGATCGGTGCGGGCGGCGGCCGGCTGGATCGAGGAGAAGTACGGGCGGCTCGACGTCCTGGTCAACAACGCGGCGATCATCCCGGTCGGCGACGACGCGGTGTCGCAGGTGGCGGGCGCCGTACTGCGGGAGGCGTTCGAGACGAACGTGATCGGGCTGGTCGGGGTGACGCAGGCGATGCTGCCGCTGCTGCGGAAGGCGGAGCAGGCGCGGATCGTGAACCTGTCGACCGCACTGGCGTCGTTCGAGCTGGTCGGGGATCCGGAGTCGCCGATGTCGACGATCCTGACCTTGGGCTACAACGCGTCGAAGGCGGCGGTGAACATGGTGACCGTGATGCTGGCCACCGAGTTGCGGGGGACCGGGATCCTGGTGAACGCGGCCGATCCAGGAAACTGCGCCACCGACATGGGTGGCTGGGATGCGGCGCGCACACCACAACAGGGTGCGGCTGTTGCGGTGCGGTTCGCGACACTCGGCGCCGACGGGCCGACCGGCGAGGTGCACGCCGAGGAAGGACGGTTGCCTTGGTAGTCAGACCAGAGCGCCGGACCAGGCGAGTGCCTGCTTGAGCAGTTGGCCGCGGCCGCCTTCGAGGTCGGCCAGCAGGGTCGGGTCGAGGGCTTCTTTCGGGGTCAGCCAGGTGAGTTCGAGTGCGTCCTGGCGCGGGTCGCATTCGCCGGTCACCGGTACGACGTAGACGAGGGCGACGGCGTGCTGACGCGGGTCGTGCAGCGGCGTGATGCCGGGCAGCGGGAAGTACTCGGCGACGGTGAACGGGACCGGGCTGACGGGCAGCAGCGGGAACGCGGCCGGGCCGAGGTCCTTCGTGATGTTGCGCTGCAGGGCGTCGCGGATCGACTCACCGTGCAGGACGCGTCCGGACACCAGGGTCCGGGTGATCTGCCCGGTCGCGGCCGACCCGCGCAGCAGCACCCCGACCTGCTCGATCTGGCCGGCGGCGTCGACGCGGGTCGGGACGGCCTCGACGTACAGGATCGGCACCCGTGAGCGGGTCTCTTCGAGCGCGAACTCGGACAGCCAACCGGGGTTCGGGTCAGGGGTGCGAAGGGAACTCATAGTGACATCTTTGCCCACCGCCCCGAACGCCCGCGCGCCAAGCCCCACCTCCGCGCGTCGCCCTCCACCGCCGGCCTGGGCCGCCCCGGCGTGGAGACGGTGCTACGGGCGGAAGGTGGTGCGGTAGCGGGACGGGCTGAGGCCGAAGACGGCGTGGAAGCGGCGGCTGGCGTGGCTGGGGTCGTGCCAGCCGACCATCGCACCGATGGTCGCGACCGGCAGGTCGGTCTCGATCAGCAGGCCGGCGGCCCGCTCGGCCCTGATCCGGTTGAGGTAGGCCATCGGCGAGATCCCGGCGGTCCGGCCGAACAGGCGGATCAGATAGCTGGGGGCGAGGTTCACCGCCGCGGCCAGCCGGTCCAGCGTCCACGGTTCGTCGACACGTGCCTCCAGCAATCTCATCGCGTGCTGGACGGCCGGATGCGCCGGGTACGACGCCTTGTCACCGGGAATCAGCGCCCCGGACAGGAAGGCGAAGATGTCCGCCCCGAGATACGCGTTGCGCAGCACCAGCCCGTCGCAGTCGGTGTACCCGTGCCACTCGCCCGGCCGGAGCACCACGACCGAGTCGCGTTCGATCGGGACCTCGCCGGCCGCCGACCGATGGATGCCCCGTCCGGCGAGGACGACGGCGATCTCGAAGAAGCCGTGACTGTGCGGCGCCACGTCGGCCACGAGTTCGATCCGCTCACCGGCGACCGGCAAGCGCTGATCGGGGAAGACGTCGCTGCTCAGGATCTCGTGCACGTCGACCACCTCATCAGGTCAAGATCAGTCAAGTATCGGTCAACGGCTGCCTGTCGCCGGGAATCGATCCGGGCGAGGCTGGAACAACCAACCTGGCCACGGATCCCGAGGAGCCGACCGATGACCACGACCGACCCTACGACAGCCGTCACCCTGGATGAAGAGACCATTTCGGCCTACCGCCGCGACGGCGTCGTCCGGATCCGGAACATCATCGGCGCCGACGAGGCGGCCCGGTTCCGGGATGCGGCCGCGGCGGCGAGCGGGATCGCTCAGGACAACGCGACCGACTCGCCGATCTTCAACCAGTACGTCAACATCTGGCGACAGGACGACGTACTGCGCGAACTCACCCTGGACGCACGGCTGGCCGCCGCGGCGACCGCGCTGGCCGGGGTGCCGTTGCGGATCTGGCACGACCAGTTGCTGATCAAGCCTCCGCACAACGGCGCGGCGACCGAGTTCCACCAGGACGCGCCGTACTGGCCGCACGGTGGTTCGCGGCACTCGTTGTCGGTGTGGGTGGCGCTGGTCGACGTACCGGTGGAGCGCGGGTGCATGACCTTCATCCCGGGGTCGCAGGACCACCAGGATCTGCGCCGGCAGGACCTGTCCGACCGCGACGACCTGTTCCGGGCATCGCCCGACCTGCGCTGGGAGGAGCGCACAACGATCCCGCTGCGGGCCGGCGACTGCACCTTCCACAACGCGTACCTGGCCCACTCCGCGACGCCGAACCTGACCGACGACCCGCGGATCGCGCACGTGGCGATCTACATCGACGCCGAGGCGACGTACACGGGTGCTGCCCATGTCGTCACCGACGGGCTCGGGCTGACCGTCGGCGAACCGCTCGAGCACGAACTCTTCCCTCGGGTCTGAGTATTTTCACGCCGTGACATAAGTTGTCAGGGTGCGTCTGCTCACTGACATCCGGCCGCTGCGTGAGTCTGCCGACTTCCGCCGGTTGTGGGTCGGATCGACGGTGTCGCAGCTCGGCCAGCAGATGACCGCGGTGACCGTGTCGATCCAGGTGTACGCACTGACGCACTCCACGTTCGCGGTCGGGCTGGTCGGGCTGTGCTCGCTGGTCCCGCTGATCGTGTTCGGGCTGTACGGCGGGGCGATGGCCGACGCGATCGACCGCCGTACCCTGGCGCTCGCCTCGTCGGCCGGACTCTGGCTGCTGTCGATGGTCCTGGTGCTGCAGTCCCAGCTGGGCTGGAACCAGGTGTGGGTCCTGTACGCCGTCGTGGCCTGCCAGTCGGCGTGCTTCGCGGTGAACAACCCGGCCCGGTCGGCGATCATCCCGCGGCTGATCCGGCCCGAGTTGCTGCCGGCCGCGAACACGCTCAGCCAGGCCGCGTTCAACCTGGGCTTCACCGCCGGGCCGTTGCTCGGTGCGGCGGTGATCGCCTGGCACGGGTTCGCGGCGGCGTACCTGATCGACGTCCTGACCTTCACCGCCGCGCTCTACGCGTTGTTCCGGTTGCCGTCGGTGCCGCCGACGGGTGAGGTCCGCCGGGCCGGGCTGCGGTCGGTGCTCGAAGGGTTCACCTTCCTGCGGGCGGCGCCGGCGCTGCTGGCGACGTTCCTGGCGGACATCCTGGCGATGGTGTTCGCCCAGCCGCGGGCGCTGTTCCCGGCGGTCGCGGGGGCGTTCTTCGGCGGCGGAGTCCGGACGGTCGGCCTGCTGCAGGCCGCGCCGGCGATCGGGGCGCTGGTCGGCGTGCTCTTCTCCGGCTGGGTGAGCCGGGTACGACGCCAAGGTGTGGCGATCGTGGTCGCGATCACGGTCTACGCCGCGGCGGTCGGCCTGTTCGGGCTGTCCCGGACGATCTGGCTCGGGGTCGCGTTGCTCGCGTTGTCGGGGGCGGCGGACATGGTGAGCTCGGCGTACCGGAACACCATCCTGCAGTCGGCGGCGCCGGACGCGATGCGGGGCCGGCTCCAGGGTGTCTTCATCGTCGTGGTGGCCGGCGGCCCGCGGCTGGGTGACTTCGTCGCGGGGACGACGGCGTCCCTCACCACCCCGACGATCGCGCTCATCGGCGGTGCGGCCGTCTGCATCGCCGGGCTGCTACTGCTCCTCGCCCGCAACCGTCCGTTCCGGGTGTACGACTCGAAGGTCCGCGCGCTCAGCTAGGACGCTCAGCCGCCGGTGACGAGCTTCTTCACCACGGTCGGCCAGGAGTCCACGTCCGGGTTGATCTGCCGCATCGGCTTGTCGTCGGCGGTGACCACCTTGCGGTCGCCGAGCGGCTTCTTCAGCTTGAACGGCGTCAGCGAGATGCTGTCCTCGTCCGGGCACGGCTGGTTCGCCGCGACCAGCATGACCACCTTGTCCTCCTCCTCGGTGATCCGCAGGTCGAGGTTGCAGCTCAGCCCGGTCCCGACCAGCAGGTCGGCCTCGTCGTACTCGGGTGCGTTCTGGATCCAGCGCACGTACGTCGGCTTCTTCTTGTGCACCACCTGGTACACCTCGAGCGGTTGGGCCTTCTCGATGGTCGACTCGCCCTTGCCGTCGCCGAAGAAGCTCCCGTAGATCATGTTGACGCACGGGTCCTCGGCCGGCTTGCCGTCGATCGCACCCCACGCCTTGGCCGCCTGGTAGCAGGCGTTCGCCTCCCGGTTGAGGGAGACGTTGAAGCCGAACAGGGCGACCGCGCCGGCCACCATGGTGGCGGCGAGCATCCGGCGCGACTTGATCTGCTGCGGCCCGAGGATGCCGGCCGGCCGCTGGTTCTGCGCCTGATTCCCGGCCTGATTCCCGGCCTGATTCCCGGCCTGATTCCCGGTCTGTTCCTGGTCCTCGGGGAACTGCCGGAACAGGGCCAGGATCGAGCTCGTCCACTGCGGATTGATCAACGTCGGGATCGCGTAGAGCAGGATCAGCCCGATGATGACGGCGATGGCGGGGAGGAGCGCCCAGTAATTTCGCACGGCAGCAAGATACGGGGCCATCGGGCCGTGCCCGAAAAACGGATACTCTTCGGAGGTGCCCGCAGAGACGTCCCAGACCCTCGACCGGGGACTCACAGTCCTCGAGTTGCTCGCGGACGCCCCGGACGGCCTGTCGATCACGGAGCTGGCCGCCGCCCTGGGGGTCAGCCGGACCGTGGTCTACCGCCTGGTGAACACGCTGGAGTTGCATCGGCTGGTCCGGCGCGACAGTGAGGGCCGGGCTCGCCTGGGTCTCGCCGTGCTGCACTACAGCCGTCGCGTTCAGCCCACGCTTCGTGACGCTGCGTTGCCGGTACTGCGCTCGCTCGCAGAGGACACCGGTGCCACCGCCCACCTGACTGTGGCCGATGGTGACGAAGCGCTCGCCATCGCGGTCATCGAGCCGAGCTGGACCGACTTCCACGTGTCGTACCGGATGGGGTCCCGGCATGCGCTCGACCAGGGTGCCGCCGGCAAGGCGATCCTGGCCGGCCGCCGCAAACCCGACCCGGCCGGCCGCCCGTTCGTCGTCACCTCCGGCGAACTCCAGGCCGGCGCCCAAGGCGTTTCTTCCCCAGTCCTCGGCGTCCCCGGCGTAGAAGCGTCAATCGGAGTCGTAGTCCTAGGCAAACTCGACCGCGACTTCGTAGGCCCCCGAGTAGCCCGCGCAGCCGTAGAAGTAGCCAAACGCCTCGCCTGACCTCAACCCTTGGTTGCGGCTTCTACCAGGGGTAGCACTCTGTGTTGGATTTGTTCGGCCAGGGCGATGACCGTGGAGGCTCGTTGGATGCCTTGGACGATGACTACCTGGTCGATGACGCGTTGGAGGTCGGCGTTGGAGCGGGCCACGATCCGGCACCACAGGTCCTCCGCGCCGGTGATGGTGTGGACTTCGAGGACCTCGGGGATGCGGGCGAGGGCTTCGGCGACCGCGGTGTGACCTGAGCCCTGCTCGATCTGCAGGGTCGCGAACGCCGTCACCGGGTAGCCGATCGCGGTGGTGTCGATGTCCGGCCCCCACCCGCGCACCACGCCGTCGCGCTGCAACCGATCCAGCCGTGCCTGCACCGTCCCTCGTGCGACCCCCAGCCGCCGCGACGCCTCCAGCACGCCGACCCGCGGCTCGGCCGCGAACAACCCCAGGATCCGTGCGTCCAGCGCGTCCACCGCCATACCAAACCTCCCGAGGTGGTCAGCCTGACCAAATGGTCCAGCAACACTCGCACGATACTGCACAACCTGCCCACTGAAACCAGGAACTGTTGCGCAACCTGCCTCCCTCCGAGCAGGCTCTGCGGCACGAACCCGAATCGGGAGGACCACGATGACCAGCACCGACCTCACCCCCGCAGAGCTCGACGCCGATCTCGACCTCGACCAGTTGAAGCAGCTCGTCGGCCTGGTGCCGTACGACGAGAGCACCGACCCGTTCCCCGTCACCGCGATGGACGCCGTGGTGTTCGTGGTCGGCAACGCCACCCAGACCGCGAAGTACTACCAGCTCGCCTTCGGGATGGACCTGGTCGCGTACTCCGGCCCCGAGACGGGCAACAAGGACAACAAGGCGTTCGTGCTCAAGGCCGGTTCGGCCCGCTTCGTCATCACCGGCGGGGTCAGCCCGAAGAGCCCGCTGCTCGACCACCACCGCCGGCACGGCGACGGCGTGGCCGACCTCGCGCTCGAGGTCCCGGACGTGGACAAGTGCATCGACCACGCCCGCAAGCAGGGCGCCGTCGTACTCGAGGAGCCGAACGACGTCACCGACGAGCACGGCACCATCCGGCGGGCCGCCATCGCGGCGTACGGCGACACCCGGCACACGCTGATCGACCGGAGCCGGTACGACGGCCCGTACCTGCCCGGGTTCGTTGCCGCGACCACCCAGGTGACCCGGCCCGAAGGTCACCCGAAGCGACTGTTCCAGGCGGTCGACCACGTGGTCGGCAACGTCGAGCTCGGCAAGATGGACGAGTGGGTCGGCTTCTACAACAAGGTGATGGGCTTCGTGAACATGGCGGAGTTCATCGGCGACGACATCGCCACCGACTACTCGGCGCTGATGAGCAAGGTGGTGGCCAACGGCAATCACCGGGTCAAGTTCCCGCTGAACGAGCCGGCCATCGCGAAGAAGAAGTCGCAGATCGACGAGTTCCTGGAGTTCTACGACGGCGCCGGCGCGCAGCACATCGCACTGGCGACGAACGACATCCTGCGCACCGTCGACATCATGCGTTCCAACGGCGTCGAGTTCCTCAACACGCCGGACTCGTACTACGACGACCCGGAGCTGCGGTCCCGGATCGGCCAGGTGCGGGTGCCGATCGAGGAGCTGAAGTCGCGCGGCATCCTGGTCGACCGGGACGAGGACGGCTACCTGCTGCAGATCTTCACCAAGCCGATCGGCGACCGGCCGACGGTGTTCTACGAACTGATCGAGCGGCACGGCTCGCTCGGCTTCGGCAAGGGCAACTTCAAGGCCCTGTTCGAGGCGATCGAGCGCGAACAAGAGCGTCGCGGCAACCTTTAGTCGCCGGTCCGTTCAGGAGGTGCACAGGCACCTCCTGAACAGACTGTTGCCGGGTTAAGCGGTTACCCACAAGGGAGAACCTTGCCGGGAGCAACTGGATACGGCGTGTCGCCGTCCGATTACCGGAATGACTGTCGGGGCAGGGGCTGTTCGCGTAGTGTGCCCGATGAATGTGCGTCGGGGCGTACATTCAGGAAGGGTTTGTCATGAAGACACTGGGCATTCTGCTCAGCACCGCGGGCCTGGCCGGGGTGGGCGCGTTCGCCCTCGCCGCGACGCCGGCCCTGGCGGCCGAAGCCGCCACCTGCTCGGGCGCGAAGTCGATCGCGTCGGCACCGATGCTGCGAGACCACAAGCCACCCAGCTGGGGCACCGTCCGCCTGGTCCGGGACAGCTGTTACCAGTACTGGGCCGAGGTCACCATGACGTCGCCGATGCCGGCCAACGCGAAGGCCAACGCCTACCTGGTCCAGTACGGCGGCGCGAACAGCGGCCGGGTGCTCAGCTGTGACAGCAGCGGCGGCAACGGCGCGGTGATCAAGGGCCAGCGGACCTGCCGGACGCCGAAGGTGAAGGCGACGGCGGGCAGTATCACCTTCGCCTCGATCGGCCGCGAGTTCCACAACTACGGCGGCGGCTACGAGGAGATCTCGGAGAACGCGACCTCCCGCACCCGCTGACCAACCTGTCCTGATCCGGACACCAGCCCCGTGCGCACAACTGCTCGGTAATCACTAGGCTCAAACGGTATGAGTGACGTTGTCGAGCAGCTACGGCAAGCGTTGCCACCGGAAGCGTTGGTGACGGACCCGGATCGGATGGAGAGTTTCCGGTACGACCGGGCGATGTTCTGCCCGGCCGGGATGCCGCTCGCCGTCGTCCTGGCCCGGGAGACCGCGCACGTGCAGGCCGCGGTGCGGATCGCGGCCGAGGCAGGGGTGGCCGTCGTACCGCAGGGAGCCCGGTCCGGGCTGTCCGGTGCGGCGAACGCGCTGGACGGGTGCATCGTGATCTCGCTGGAGAAGATGGACCGGATCCTGGAGATCGAGCCGGTCGACCGGTATGTCGTCACCCAGCCCGGTGTGTACAACGCGGTCCTGTCCCGCGCGGTCGCCGAGCAGGGGCTGTTCTACCCGCCGGACCCGTCCAGCTGGGAGTTCTGCTCGATCGGCGGCAACCTGTCCACGAACTCGGGCGGCCTGTGCTGCGTGAAGTACGGCGTGACGACCGACTACGTCCTCGGGCTGGAAGTGGTCCTGGCGGACGGCCGGGTGATGCGGACCGGTCGCCGTACCGTCAAGGGTGTCGCCGGGTACGACCTGACCAAGCTGATCGTCGGCAGCGAGGGCACGCTCGGCATCATCACCGAGGCGACCCTGGCGCTGCGCCCGGAGGCGGCCCGGCCGCGGACGATGGCGGCGCTGTTCGACTCCGGCGTCACGGCCGGCCACGCGATCACCGAGATCATCCGCAGCGGCGTGTCGCTGAGTCTGCTCGAGATCATGGACCGGACCACGATCGCCGCGGTGAACCAGTACAAGCGGATGGACCTGCCGACCGAGGCGGCGGCGATGCTGCTGGCCCAGTCGGACGCGGGTGGCGAGGCGGGTGCGGCCGATGTCGCGGCGGTCGCCAAGCTCTGCCGCGACCACGGCGCGATCGAGTGCATCGAGGCGGAGGACCCGGCCGAGGGCGAGCTGTTGCTGGAGGCCCGCCGGGCGGCGCTGATCGCGCTCGACCAGTTGGGTACGACGATGATCGACGACGTCTGCGTGCCACGGTCCCGGCTGGCCGAGTTCATCGGCCTGATCGAGGGGATCGCGACCGAGCTCGACATCACTGTCGGTGTGCTCGGGCATGCTGGGGACGGCAACATGCACCCGACCGTGGTCTTCGACGCGACCGACCCCGCGCAGGCCGAGCGGGCGCAGCAGGCGTTCGACCGGATCATGGAGGTGGGGCTCGAGCTCGGCGGCACGATCACCGGTGAGCACGGCGTCGGCGTCCTGAAACGGACCTGGCTGGTCGAGGAGATCGGTCCGGTCGCGATCGACGTGCACCGGGCGATCAAGGCGGCCCTGGACCCGAAGAACATCCTCAATCCGGGCAAGGTGGTGGCGGACGAGGCGGTGTGATCGGCGGACAGCGGTCGTCGTTCGGCCGTTGTGACCCAACCGCAACGGAACTGCCGAGGCCATTCGACGTCCATGGCCGTCGAATGTGACGTCCGGCCAGCACTATGGAAGGTAGTTGTCTGAATCTCCCGGGGGAATCGATGAGGCAGGGTAGGAGGCGCCCTATGCGCATGCGGCGATCCGCCTCCCCTGCGGCCACGCGCCGTACCGCGCTGCCCGCGTTCGTCACGCTGATCGCACTGCTCGGCCTGTCCGCCTGCGCGAACGGCAGCGGCCTGCGCGTCGAGGGCGCCGAGGCGCCGCCGAGCAGCGGCACACCGTCCACCCCGCCGTCGGTGATGGGGACGACCGAAGGGTTCGCGCCGGAGCCGAAGCGGACGCCCGAAGCGGCCGTCGATCTGCGCCAGGTCCGGCTGAAACTGCTCGCCGACAAACGCCTGCCGTCCTACTCGCGTGACGTGCTCGTGAATTGCACAGTGATTTCGCGTTGCCTCAGCAGGGGTAAGACCGTTGATGTATTGCACAGCGGTACACCCCAGCAGATCGTCCTGATCCACACCCTGGACAATTTCGTCTTCGGCTTCTTCCTGATCGCGCTCGAGCCCTCGGGCCCGCGGCCGGTCTGGAGTCTGAAGGCGGATCTGCCGACGGTCAACGCCAGCCCGCAAGGTGACCTGGTGGTCGAGTCCAAGATCTTCACGATCGAGGACAAGGTCTGTTGCCCGTCGGGAGGACGGGTCGAGGTCTACCGTTGGAACGGCCGGCAGATGACCAAGGTGAGCTCGGCAGACAACAAGGGAGACTGAAGTTCGGTGGTACCGGAAGAACCGGCAGCGCGCATCCTGATGGTCGAGGACGACGCGGTGATCCGTGAGGCAACCCAGTTGACCCTCGAGCGGCACGGCTACGACGTGACCACGGCCGAGGACGGCCTGGAGGCGATCGAGCGTTTCGAGAAGATCCATCCGGACGTGGTGATGCTCGACATCATGCTGCCCGGACTGGACGGGATCTCGGTCTGTCGCCGGATCCGCGAGACCAGCACGGTCCCGATCGTGATGGTCTCGGCCCGCGGTGACGCGCTCGACGTCGTCCTCGGGCTGGAAGCGGGCGCCGACGACTATGTGACCAAACCCTTCGACACCCAGGTCCTGGTGGCCCGGCTGCGCGCGGTGATGCGGCGTGCGGTGTCCGACCCGGAGCGTCCGGCCCCGGCGGCCGGCTCGGGCGTGGAGTCGTTCGGCGATCTGGAGCTGGATCGGGAGGCGCTGGAGGTACGACGGGGCGGTACGACCGTCCAGCTCACGCCGACCGAGCTCAAGCTGCTGATCGAGTTCGCCAACAACCCCGGCGTCGTGCTCAGCCGGTCCACGCTGCTGCAGCGGGTCTGGGACTACGAGTGGGGCGGCGACGGCCGCCTCGTCGACGTCCACCTCCAGCGGCTACGGACCAAGATCGGCGCAGACCGCATCGAAACGGTCCGAGGATTCGGATACAAGCTGCGCGCGTAGCGAGGCCATGTCTCCGGGTCCCGTGCGTGCTGCGCGGCACTCGGCGGCGCATCTCGCTGCACTGGAGCAAAGTCCACGATGGCACCACATCGAGGCCTTCGCTCCAGCACACCGAGCTACACCCCCGAGCACCTGCTCGCGACTGCACGGGACCCGGAGACATGGCCTAGTGTCCTCCTCCGGAGGCAAGACACCGACCTCGGACGGAAGGCACTGACGTGGGACTGCGCGGGAAGCTCGGTCTGATCTTCCTGCTGGTCTCCTCGCTCGCGATCCTGGTGCTCTGCGTCGCGGTCTACACCCAGGCCCAGTCGGCCCGGCTGGACCGGACGCGGAGTTTCGCCGACGAGCGGATCCAGCTCGCGGCACAGAGCTACGACACCAACGGGGTCACGGTGTTCGGGGCCAAGGTGGACGACCCCGACCTGCCGCCGCAGTTGCGCGACGCCGTGCTGCGCGGCCAGCGGGCCACGTTCAAGACGGGGTCGCCGAGCGCGAAGATGTGGGCCGCGGTCGGCGTCCGGGACGGCAAGATCCTGTCGATCGTGCAGGACTACGAGAACAGCGACGACTCGATGGTCGCGCTTCGGCAGGCGCTGCTCCTCGGTGGAATGGGCACGGTCGGCCTGCTCGCCCTGGTCAGCGTGATCCTGGCCGGCAGCCTGTCCAAGCGGATCGTCGCGGTCGCGGGGACGGCGCGCCGGATCGCGGCCGGCGATCTGGACGCGTCGGCGGCCGAGGCGATCGGCAAGGGCAAGGACGAGGTGCAGTCGCTCGCGAACGCCCTGGACACGATGGCCAGTTCGCTGCGCGGTCAGCTGGAGGCCGAGCGCCGGTTCACCGCGGACGTCGCGCACGACCTGCGGACGCCGGTGACCGGGCTGACCACCGCGGCCGAACTGCTGCCACCCGGCCGCCCGAGCGAACTGGTCCGGGACCGGGCCAAGGTGCTGCGGCGGCTGGTCGAGGACCTGCTCGAGATCGCCCGGTTCGACTCGGGCGTGGAACAGGCGGACCTCGAGCTGGTCGGACTGGGTGCCTTCATCGGTTCGGCGGTCGGCCGGTTGCGGATGCAGCAGTCGCTCGCCCCGGACAGCGTGCTGGTCCATCAGATCGGGCCGGACGTAACGGTGTCCACCGACTCGCGCCGGATCGAGCGGATCCTGGCCAACCTGATCGTCAACGGGTTGCGGCACGGCAAGCCGCCGATCGAGATCACGGTGTCCGGCCGGACCGTCGAGGTGGTTGACCACGGCAACGGTTATCCGGAGGAACTGATTGCCGAGGGCCCGCGTCGGTTCCGCTCCGGGATGGCCGAGCGCGGTGTCGGCCACGGCCTCGGTCTGACCATCGCGGCCGGTCACGCGAAGGTCCTCGGCGCCGAACTGTCCTTCGGGGAAGCACCCGGGGGCGGCGCCCTCGCCCGCCTGGTCCTCCCGTCCGAGCCTGAGACACAGTCTTAACTGCCGGGGATGGGACAGGAACGGGGGACCTTGGACAGGAAATGTCCTGTCCAAGGTCCCCAGTTGGTGTCTTAGGTCCCGTTACCTGGTGCCGTAGACGTTCAGTTCGGCGGCCGATCCGAAGACCGCGCCGTTCAGTGAGCTGGTTCCGACGAACTTCACGTAGCGGGCGGACCGGGCGGTGAAGTTGACCCGCTGGGCGGCCGTCGAGTTCGGGAACTCACCGGTCGCCACCGCCGTACCCCACGTCTGCCCATCGGAGCTGACGTAGATCTCGTAGCCCTTGAACATCCCGTTCGTCCCGCTCTGCCGCGGCAGGTAGCCGAACCCGTCCACCTGGTACGTCGATCCGAGATCGAGCGTGACGTGATGCGGGAAGCCGGCCGGCGTCGGCACCTCGGACCAGGCGGAATGCCAGAGCGTGCTGGGGTTTCCGTCCAGCGCCGAGGTCGCGGCGCCACCGGTGCCGGTGTCCTCACTGCTCACGTCGGCCACGGTGATCCGGGACTGCGGAACGATTCCCGGCGGCAGTACGGTCGCCTCCGTGGTGGTCGTCGCCTGCCCACCCGTTGCCGTCAGCACGTACTTTCCCTCGGGTGTACCGGCAGGCGGTGTCACGTCCCAGCTCGTCGTCACACTCGCGCCTGGCGCAACCGTTGCGTGCGTGGTCGGTGTCGCCGCCGCGACGGTCCAGCCATCCGGAGCAGCCAGCGCCAACGTGATGTTGTCGACGGCAACCACATCGTTGTTGGTGAACGTGGTGACGAGAGTGTTCGCCTCCCCGGAGACCAGACCGTTCACACCGGAGACGGCGATCGACGTACAGTCGGCCGGGTCGGACGTCGTACCGAGGTCGGTGACGGCGAAGTCGTCCATGATGAAGTCGGCCTGGTCGCCGCCGCCGGACGACTTGCGCAGGCCGACCCAGTAGTCGCCGCCGCAACCGGCCACGAACTCCTGGCTGAACGTCGTCTTCGTCCGCTGCTCACCGATCGGTGTCGCCTTGACCTCCACCGACGCCGGACGGTCGACACCCTGGACCCAGGCGTACTGCCCGGCGCGACCGCTGGAGTAGTCGAAGGTGACCTTGTACTTGTGCCCCGGCTGGAAGTTCACCGTCCACGGCGCGGTCCGATAGACGAGGCCCTCGTTCTCCTCGTGCGACTTCAGCGACCAGTCGCCGTCGAGTACGTCGTCGACCAGCTTGCCGTTCCAACCGGCCTGCGTGTACGGCGCGTGCTTCTGGGCGAGACTCGTCCGTGGGTCGGTGACACCGCCGGCATCACCCTTCACGAACGGCCCCCAGCCCTGGTCGACATTCTCGAAGTCCTCGACCAGACCGCCCGCCGGCCGCTTGGTCTCGACGACGCGGACGTCGTCGATCCGGACCTTGGCGTTCCCCGTGGCTGCTCCGATGACGAGGTTCGCGCTGTTGCCCTTGGCATCGAAGACGGTGCGGACACGCTGGTAGTAGGCGTCGTGCTTGTCGTCCGCGGCAACCAGGTTCTGGGCCGTCGATCGAGTGATGGAGTTGCTCACTCCGTCGACCGACACCGTCGTCGTGCGGGACTTGCCGGGCTCGACCTCGATCCACGCGGAGGCGCTGTAGGTGCGTCCCGGCGTGAGACCGGTGATGCGCTGGCTGAGGGCGGACGGCTGCGTGCCCAGTGTCGCGACATGCTGGCCGTTCTCCAGGGTGTCGATCTTGGCGGAGCCGCTGACGTTCCAGGCCTGGAGATCGGCGGCGTTGAAGCCGGGGTCGGCCAGGTGAGTTCCTTCACCCCACACGGCGGGTTTCGGCGTCGGCGCCACGTCGGGGTAGAGGACGTAGGGCTGACCGGCTGCCGCGTCGAGGGTGATGGCGCCGTGGCGGACGGGTGCGGTCGCGACCTTGACCCGGCCGGTGTCGGTCAGTTTGTAGACGGAGAACTTCGACACCCGGCTGAGGGCTGCCGGGACCTTCCAGGTGGTGGCGCCGCCGGTGGGGTTGTAGTGGTAGAGCTTCTTGTTGTTGTCCCACGGCAGCAGGTACTTGTCGCCGTCGAGCACCTTCGCGTCGCCGACGTACACGGTCCGCTTGCCGTTCTCGACCGTGCCGCGGACGCCGCCGGTGAAGCTGATGTCGGTGCTGTTCCAGTCGGTGATCTTCTGCTGCTGCAGGAACTTGGCCGGCAGGTTCTTCTGCCAGATGTTGGCGTAGAAGGCGTTCCAGTCGGTCTCGCCGGTCCAGCCCTCGAACTCGACCAGGCTGGTCTGGCCGAGGATCGGGTCGTTGTTCCAGACGTCCTTCTCGTGGTTGCGGACGAACCGGATGATCGTGGAGTTGAGGCCCTTGTTGGTCGCGCCGCCGTAGTCGAGGTCGTTGGCCCAGTGCGACCACAGCGACGTGCGCTCGTGCCGGTCGGCCCACTCGGTCGCGATCTGCCAGCCCTGGCCGGCGAGCTGCCGGGTCAGGCTGTCGGCGAGCCAGCCGGACTGGTAGTACACGTCGATGTAGAGCTCCTGCAGGTTCTGGTCGGTCTCGTCGCGGAGCTGCTGGAACCGCTTCACGATGTTGCCGGAGGCAAGGTCAGGGCGCTGCTTGATGTAGTAGCTCTGGTTGAGCCAGTTCCAGCCCTTGGCGTTCTTGTCGACCAGGTCCTCGCTGAAGGCGTTCGCCTCCGGGTACGACTCGGTCGCGTTCACGTGCACACCGAACGCGGCGTTCCAGCTCTTGCCCTTCTGCAGCAGGGTGTTGAGGTCGGCGAGCCCGCCGGCCCGGGTGTTGTAGTTGCCGCCGTAGTCGGGGTGCGCCGAGTCGTGGCCCTCGCTGCCGTAGCCCTTGAGGACGGCCATCTGGCCGAGGCCGTCGGTGGCCAGCGAGATCCGCTTGACGTCGTCGAGGGTGCGCAGGAACGGGTGCGTCGCCTGGCTGGCGAAGTTGAACGGGATGTGCGTGACGACCCGGTCCTTGACCTGGTCGCCGCCCTTCGGCTCGGTCATGATCGAGCGGAACGCGATCGCGCCGTCCTGCCAGTCGACGGTCTGGTCCTGGTTCGCGTCCGGGGTGACCACGACCTTCGCCCAGGGGAGCGGTTCGGTGTACGGCGAGGTGTCGGCCCGGTAGGTCCATTGGCCGCTCCACACGCCGACACGGGTGCTGCCGTCGGCGGCCTTGCGGGCGCGGTGCCAGAACCGGGCGCCGTCGTCGACGGACTGGCCGGACGGCTTGTCGTACATCGAGTTCGACTCGATCCCGGCGGCGAGCCCGCTGGTGTTCACGAACGCGTACGCCGCCCCGGTCGCCGAAGGCTCGGCCGCCGTCGCCGCGGTCACCGGCGTGATCTTGTCCGCGGTCCGCGTCGAGTCGGGGTCCAGCGTCGTGAACGCGGTCGTCGCCCCGGCATCGCTGCTGGCCACGGACACCAGATCATGGTCGGGAATGTCGATCGTGTGCACTCGTGCGGTCTCGGTGTCGCGGACGGCGTCGACCTTGAACGTCGTCACCCGCCCGGCCACGCTCAGACTCGCGTCCAGCTCGACACCGGGCAGGGCGTCGAAGGCCAGCGTGTACGACGCCGTGCCGCCACTCACCGCGGGCGGTGCGGCCAGGTGAGCCGTCCGCGCGACCCCGTCGATGGTGACGGTCGAGATCGCCTCCGGCTGGCCGCCGAGCGCCTGTCCGGACGCGTTGTCGACGTACTTGATCACCCGGGGGAAGTCGGCTCCCACGGTGACCGTCAAGTCCTCCGAGCGCAGTGTCAGCTCACCGGCGGCGTGCGCGCCCGCAGGCACGCTCAGCACCCCGGCAGCCAGCGCTACAGCCAGTACCCCATACCCCACTGAACGTTTCATGCGCAGAAAGTTCGCACGTAACCGCTAGCGGGTCAAGAGAAACGAACAGTTATGAACAAGATTACCCGGGAATGATCCGTCCGGCGACCTCGCCGAGGCCCAACCGGGACCCGTCGCTCCCGGTCGCCCAGGCGGTGATGGTGACCTGGTCGCCGTCCTCGAGGAAGGTGTGTTGCCTGCCGTCGAGGAGGAGGGGTTCGCGGCCGCCCCAGGTGAGCTCGATGAAGGAGCCGCGCTGGTCCTTGCCGGGGCCGCTGATGGTGCCGGAGGCGTAGAGGTCGCCGGTGCGTACGGAAGCGCCGTTGACGGTCATGTGGGCGAGCATCTGGGCGGGCGACCAGTAGGTCTCCTTGTACTGCGGGCTGCTCACCTGGTGGCCGTTCAGCAGTACCTCGAAGGTGATGTCGTAGTTCTGCAGGTTCTGGCCGGCCAGGTAGGGGAGGACCGGCGGATCCTGAGCCGGCAGCGGTACGGCGGACGCCGCGAGAGCGTCGAGGGACACCACCCACGGGGAGATCGAGGTGGCGAAGGACTTGCCGAGAAAGGGGCCGAGGGGCACGTATTCCCAGGCCTGCAGGTCGCGGGCGGACCAGTCGTTCACCAGCACGACGCCGTACACATGGTCCTCGAACGCGTCGACCGGGATCGGGCTGCCGAGGGCGGACGGCGTACCGACGACGTACCCGAGCTCGACCTCGATGTCGAGGCGCTGCGACGGGCCGTACGTCGGTGCCGTCGCGTCGGGCGCCTTCCGCTGACCCGACGGGCGGACGATGTCGGTGCCACTGGCAACGATCGTGCCGGCCCGGCCGTGGTAGCCGACCGGGAGGTGTTTCCAGTTCGGCAGCAGGGGTTCGGAGTCGGGGCGGAACAGCCTGCCGAGGTTGGTCGCGTGGTGCTCGGAGGCGTAGAAGTCGACGTAGTCGCCGACCTCGAACGGGAGTTGCATCGTCACCGCGGACTGCGGGATCAGGTGCGGTTCGACCGTGTCCCGATCGTTCGGATTGCGGACCAGGTCGAGCAGCCAGCCCCGGGTGGCGCGCCAGGCCGGGCGGCCGAGGGCGAGGAAGTCGTTCAGCGACGGCCGGGCGAACAGTTGGGAGCCGTCCAGCATCTGCGCGGACGCGACCGGGGCGAGATCGATGATGTGGTCGCCGATCGCGGCGCCCACCCGCGGGTCCTCGTCGCCGAGCCGGAACACGCCGAGCGGCAGGTTGTCCGGTCCGAACGGCGAGT
The DNA here is from genome assembly GCA_963748245.1 of uncultured Actinomycetota bacterium. GTDB lineage: Bacteria > Actinomycetota > Actinomycetes > Propionibacteriales > Kribbellaceae > Kribbella. The sequence continues at coordinate 1,032,760 of CAVVIA010000005.1, forward strand.
TCGCGGGGATGTCGATCCAGGTCACGGCGTTGCTCACATGGTCTCCAGCAGTTTCAGCGCGGTCAGGTCGTGGCGGGGTTCGTCGATGCTGCAGGAGCCGAACGAGGTGAACCATCGGCGGACGCCGGCCGACTGCTCCTCGGTCAGTTCGCCGGCCCGGGCGGCCAGCGCGTCCCCGTCTCGTGAGGCCAGCAGCGCGGCCAACTCGTCCTGCGCGGCGCCGTCGAGGGACGCCCGGGTGGCGAGCAGCACGTTGAGGAAGCCGTGATGCTCGAAGCCGGTGTCGGTCGCCGTGTGGCGGACGGCGTTGTGCAGACCGGCCGTGCACTTGAAGGCGACCTCGCGGTCCAGGCACGCGGTGATGAACGCCGCGACCTGGCCCTCCGACGGGAACAACGAGGCATCGAGCCCGCCGGTCCGCAGTTTGGCGGCGTAGCCGGCGTCGGCGACCACGTCGAGCGCCCGCTCCCAGGCGCCGTCCAGGCCGATCTCGACGAACGCGTTCTCCTCGTCCAGGCAGTCATCGCAGGCGCGCACCACCCGGAGCGCGTTGCGGGACAGGTCGTCCTCGTTCCGCAGTCGCACCTCGACCGCTTTCACCTCGACGTCGGTGGACCGGTCGCCGTACCGGACCGCGGGCTCGATCCCGCCGGCGCCGCCGGTGATGACGACCGCCACCTCGAGCGGTCCGGGTCCCGTCCGGGCGGCCTCGGCGGCGACCTTCATCAGGTCGTCATCGGTGCAGATGAACACTCCGACCAGGTCGGCGTACTCCGACTCGCGGTGCGCCCGATGCGCGGCGACGGCCTCGGTCAGGGGCAGGTCCCCGGGCGGGAACATCGCGGCGTCGTCGACCAGGTGCCGGTAGAGGGCAGGGACGGTTGACATGGGTCCGAGCCTAACGGATGCTTTCGGTAAGCGGACGCAAGCGTTCGACTATCGTACACTCTGGAGCACCAGCGATGACGTTCTACCGGCAGGTCGGGCAGGTTCCGCCGAAGCGGCACACACAGTTCCGGAAACCGGACGGCGGGTTGTACTACGAGGAGCTGATGGGGGAGGAGGGGTTCTCGTCGGACTCGTCGCTGCTGTACCACGCCGGCGTACCGTCCGCGCTGGTCGATTCGCAGGTGTGGGAGCTGCCCGACCTCGCCACCGTCGCGAACCACCCGCTCACGCCGCGGCACCTGAAACTGCACGACCTGTTCGCCGACACGTCGAAGAGCAACGCCGTGGAGGACCGGCGGCTGGTGCTGGGCAACGGCGACGTCCGGATCTCGTACGTCGTCGCCGAGCAGCCGTCGCCGTACTACCGCAACGCCATCGGTGACGAGTGCGTGTACGTCGAGAAGGGCACGGCGACCGTCGAGACCGTGTTCGGCGTCCTGAACGCGGTCGAGGGCGACTACGTCATCATCCCGCGGGCGACCACGCATCGCTGGCTGCCGGGGGAGAACGGCGTACACGCCTACTGCATCGAGGCGAACTCGCACATCGCGCCGCCGAAGCGGTACCTGTCCCGGTACGGACAGTTCCTGGAGCACTCGCCGTACTGCGAGCGGGACCTGCACGCGGCGGCCGAGCCGTTGGTTGTGGAGGGCAACGACGTCGAGGTGCTGGTGAAGCACCGCGGCAGCGGGCCCGGCGGGATCGTCGGCAGCCGGATGACGTACGCGACGCATCCGTTCGACGTGGTCGGGTGGGACGGGTGCCTGTACCCGTACACGTTCAACGTGAGCGACTACGAGCCGATCACCGGCCGGATCCACCAGCCGCCGCCGGTGCACCAGGTGTTCGAGGGCCACAACTTCGTCGTCTGCAACTTCGTGCCGCGGAAGGTGGACTACCACCCGCTGTCGGTGCCGGTGCCGTACTACCACTCGAACGTCGACTCCGACGAGGTGATGTTCTACTGCGGCGGCGACTACGAGGCGCGCAAGGGTTCCGGTATCGGGCTCGGCTCGATCTCCCTGCATCCCGGCGGCTACGCCCACGGCCCGCAACCGTCCGCGATCGAGGCATCCCTCGGCGCCGAACGGTTCGAGGAGCTCGCGGTGATGGTCGACACGTTCCGCCCACTGGAACTCGGCGAGGCCGGCAGAGCAGTAGACGACGGCGTGTACGCCTGGACCTGGGCAGGCCGCCGCCGCTCCTGACGCCACGGCCGGCGCCGACGCGACCCGGCACGGGATTGGGTCGTGTGGGATTCTGGGGCGGTGAGTGAGGACGGGGAGGCTGCGCAGACTTTCGTCGTGGGCATCGACCGGGAGGCGCTGCTGCGGCGGCGGGAGGTCGTCCGGAAGGTGCAGCGGCGTGGTGCCTGGGTGACGCTGGCGATCGGTGCCGTCGGCATCGTTGCCGCCCTGTACGCACTGATCGCCTTCCGTGGCGCGGGTCTGTGGCCGTTCGCGGTACTGCTGATCGCGGCGATGGTCCCGCTCGTCCTCAGCACGGTCCTCGCGCTCCGGCTCGACACCGAGCGGCAGCGCTGGTACGACACCAACCAGCTGCAACCGATCGCGATGCGGATGTCACCGAAGGCACTCGAGTTGGCCTGTGAAGGTGCGGCGTACCCGGTCGTGCTCCCGTGGCCGACGGTGAAGGGGTTCCGTCAGGAGAAACTCTTCGGCCAGTACGCACTGGAGCTGGAACTGGCCCCGGGTGTCGGTGCGACCACGGCGGGCGTCCGGGGTCTGGACCAGCCGGCCGTCCGGACCGTGGTCAAGCCGAATCCGCTTCTCCGGCCGACCGGACTGTTCCTGGTGAAGGCGCTCGACCAACCGGTCCACGTCATCGACCAGGCGCTGAAGCACTTCTCCGGCGGCCGCGCCGGCGTCGCGAGCTGACCTCCTGGACTGTCAGGCTCGATCCATGAACGAGAGCTTCGTGGTCGGTCTCAACCGTGCGGAGGTACTACGCCGGCGCGCTATCGTCCGTCGTACCCGGCAGATCGGTGGCGCCGTCACGCTGTTCTTGTCCGCGAGCTGTATCGCCCTCGCCGCCGGCTTGGCCGTCGCGTACCCGGACTCCTGGCCGTACGCGGTGCTGGTCGCCGTCTCGATGCTCCCGCTGCTCCTGCCCACGCTGAAGGCGCTCAAGAAGAGCGCTGAGCTGAAGCGCTGGTACGACGCGGCCGACCTGCCACCCTTCGCACTCCGGATGACGCCCGCGGCGCTGGAGCTCGGTGTCGAGGGCGCAGCCGCACCGGTGGTCCTGCCCTGGCCGGCGGTTCTGGGGCTCAGGCAACAGCGCAAGCTCGGCCAGCCGATCCTCGAGGTCGTCCTGCAGCAAGGAGTCACCCCGACCAGCCCGGGCGTCAGCGGCCTCGAGCAGCCTGCCGCCCGACCGACGCTCAAGCCCAGCAGGCGGATCAAGACGGCACGGTTCTACAGCGTCGCATCCTTGGATCAACCAGTCGAAGCGATAGATCAGGCCTTACGCCATTACTCCCATGGATTGGCCGGAATCGCTCGCTAGCAGGGCAGAGCGACGTACGTGTAACCCTGGCGGGTGAGTTTGGTCAGGGCACTGTCCAGGGCGGCGACGGTTTCGGCGCGGTTGCCGCCGCCGTCGTGCATCAGGATGATCGCGCCCGGGCGGGCCCCTTGCAGGATCGCTCGCTCGACCTTCGCCGTACCGGGCTTGGACCAGTCGAGGGTGTCGACGTCCCACAGCACCTGACGCTGGTGGTACGACGCCGCGACCGCCGCGACGTGGGCGTTGGTGTCACGGAACGGCGGCCGGAAGCACTTCGACCGCACCCCGGTCAGGATCTCCTGCCGCATCTTGGCCGCCGGGAGCGTGGTCAGCGCCTTGTGGTCCCAGGTGTGGTTGCCGATCCGGTGACCGGCGGCCCGGGTGAGCGCGACCAGGTCGGGATGCGCTGCCGCCTCCCGGCCGAGGACGAAGAACGTTGCCTTGGCCTTGTGTTTCGCCAGCACCTGCAGGACCTTCGGCGTCCATTCCTTCTGCGGGCCGTCGTCGAAGGTCAGGTAGAGGACCTTGCCGTGCTTGGTCAGGTTCCAGTCGTCCGGTGTGGCCGTGGTGGCGGTGGTCGACGTCCGGTGCTGCCGCGGGCGTTGTTGCTGTTGCTTGCGCGACCCGGCCGGCGGCGGCTGACGGGCGGCGGGGATGGCCAACGGTGCATGGGCCGACGCCTTGACGGCAGGGGCCGCGCTGGTGATCGGTTGATCGGCCGGTTCGGCGGCCTGGGCGAGAACGGCACCGCAGAGGAGGGCGGCGACCAACGGCAGAAGCTTGCCGGGCGGCTTGGTCATGACGGGCATCTTCTCGTGTCGCCAGGTTCAACCTGGGCATCGGGGCGGGGTGTGTCGCCCGTATCGTGTGCGGTCCAGGCCGGTGATCCCGGCGACGACCCGGTGAGGCGGACGAATGAGCGGTGAGCGGACGACGATGACGAGACGAACGGTGATCGGCGGCGCGGCGGCACTGGCCGCGGCCGGCTTCCAGACGGTTCCCGCGTACGCCGGACGCGACAAGACCGTCCGGTTGACCGTGATGGGCACCACCGACCTGCACGGCAACGTCTTCAACTGGGACTACTTCAAGAACGCCGAGTACGACGACACCGCGCACAACGACATCGGGTTGGCGAAGGTCTCCACCCTCGTCACCGCGGTCCGGGACCGAGTCGCCGCCGACGGGCGCGCACCGCGCCCGCTGCTGCTGGACGCCGGCGACACCATCCAGGGCACCCCGCTGACGTACTACTTCGCCCGGATCGAACCCATCACCGGCGAGCATGGTACCGGCGGCCATGTGCACCCGATGGCCGCCGCGATGAACGAGATCGGGTACGACGCCGCGGCCCTGGGCAACCACGAGTTCAACTACGGCCTCGACATCCTGCGGAAGTTCCAGCGGCAACTGGACTTCCCGCTGCTCGGCGCGAACGCCCAGGACTGGACGACCGGGCTGCCGGTCTTCCCGCCGTACGTGCTGAAGCGGGTGCACGTGCCGGGCGAGAAGCCGATCACCGTCGGCATCCTCGGCCTGACCAACCCCGGCATCGCGATCTGGGACAAGGCCGTGGTCGAGAACAAGATCAAGTTCGGCGGCGTCGTCGAACTCGCGAAGGTCTGGGTGCCGCGGGTCCGCAAGGCCGGCGCGGACGTGGTGATCGTCTCCGTGCACTCCGGGATCGACCTGTCCTCGTCGTACGGCGACGCCCTGCCGGTGCCCGAGAACGCCTCGGCCCTGATGGTCGAGACCGTCCCCGGGATCGACGCGGTCCTGGTCGGTCACGCGCACCAGGAGGTCCCCGAGCGGCTGGTGGCGAACAAGCAGACCGGCGAGCAGGCCGTGCTGACCGAGCCGCTCAAGTGGGGAATGCGGCTCTCGCTGATCGACCTCGACCTGCGCAAGGAGCGCGGCCGGTGGAAGGTCGTCGGCCGCCATGCCCAGGTGCTGAACGCGAACACGGTCGACGCCGACCCGAAGGTGGTCGCCGTCCTGCAGCAGGACCACGACACGGTGATCGAGTACGTCAACTCCAAGATCGGCACCTGCACGGAGGCGATGTCGGCCGCGACGGCTCCGTGGGAGGACACGGCCGCGCTGGACTTCGTCAACTTCATCCAGGCCGACGCGGTCGCGAAGGCCCTGGCCGGTACGCCGCAGGCCTCGTTGCCGGTGCTGGCGATCGCGGCGCCGTTCAACCGGGCGGCCGCGATCCCGGCGGGTGACGTCTCGATCCGCGACGTGGCCGGGCTGTACGTCTTCGACAACACGCTGCTCGCCGTGACGATGACGGGTGCGCAGATCCGCGAGTATCTCGAGTTCTCGGCGCAGTACTTCCAGCAGATCAGCGGCACCGGGCCGTTCCCGTCCGACCAGGTCACGAACGCGCCGACGCCGACCGCGCCGAACGGGACGCCGGACTACAACTACGACATCCTCGGCGGGCTGACCGAACCTCTCACCTACAAGATCGACATCGCCAAGCCGGCCGGCTCGCGGATCACCGACCTCGCCTACGACGGGGTCGCGGTGCCGGCGGACCAGCAGTTCGTTGTGGCCGTCAACAACTATCGCCAGTCCGGCGGCGGCAACTTCCCGCACGTCACGACCGCCCCGGTCGTCTACAACCGGCAGGTCGAGATCCGGCAGTTGATGATCGACTACGTCATCGCCACCGGAACGGTCGATCCGGCCGCCTTCCACACCGGCGACTGGTCCCTGGTCTCCGGCGGCGCCCCGATCATCGTGAACCCCTGACGACCGAGCCGCGACTGGGCTGAGCTCTTGACCGCAGGACCCAGGGGCACCGGTCAGGTGAGGCTGACGCCGGCGGCGCGGAGCTCGGACAGGGCCTTCTCGGTGGTTTCCGGGGCGACACCCGCGGTCAGCTCGGTCAGGACCGTCGTACCGAAGCCTGCCTGCCGGGCGTCGAGGGCGGTCGCGCGGACGCAGTAGTCGGTGGCGAGACCGCACACGTCGACGTCGGTGACGCCGTTCTCCCGCAACCAGTCGGCGAGCGCGCGGCCGTCCCCGTGGGACTTGCCCTCGAAGCCCGAGTAGGCGGCCGCGTACTCGCCCTTGTCGAAGATCGCGTCGAACGGCTGTGGGTCCATGTTCGGGTGGAAGCTGACGCCGTCGGTGCCGGCGACGCAGTGCCGCGGCCAGGAGCGGACGAAGTCGGGCTCGACGGAGAAGTGGTCGCCCGGGTCGATGTGGTGGTCCCGGGTGGCCACGACGTACTGGTACTCCTTGTCCGCCGGGTCGGCCTCGTACCACTTGTGCAGCAGCTCACCGATCCGGAACGCCACGTCGGCGCCTCCGCTGACGGCCAGGCTGCCGCCCTCGCAGAAGTCGTTCTGCACATCGACAACGATCAGTGCCCGACCCATCGCGACGCTCCTTCTCCAGGTGTCTTGTGCCAACGGTACAAGCGTGACCCCTCGGGTACGCCCAGCGCACGCCGCGGGTGTGCCTTCGACTCGGCCTGAGCTGACAGTTATCGTGTGGTGGCACATAGTCACAAAGCTCGATGCACGGACGGCGAGTCCCGGGGGATTCCTGATGAAGAAGGCAGTTCTGGCGGTGGTCACCGCTGCCGCCGTGGTCGCGGCGGCGCTGGTTCCATCCGGCCGGCCGGTGGAGGCGGCGACGCCGGGCTTCGGCTCGGCCGTGTCCGCGGTCAAGCAGGCGTCCTGGCAGACCAACGACAGCGTGAACGCGGTCGCGGTCGCCGGCAACACCGTGTTCGCCGGTGGTCTGTTCACCCGGATCCGGCCGCCCGGCAACGCGGTGGGCCAGGGCGATGCGGCCCGGACCTACGTCGCGGCGTTCAACCGCAGCACCGGTGCGCCGACCAGGTTCGCGCCGACGCTGAACGGCTCCGTCTGGAGCATCGCCACCAGTCCGGACGGCAAGTGGGTCGTGATCGGCGGAGACTTCACCAGCGTCGACGGTCAGCCGCGGAAGCACGTCGCGATGTTCAGTGTTGCCACCGGCAGCCTGGTCGCGGGCTGGGATCCGGCGGTCAACTTCCGGGTGGCGGCGCTGGCGATCTCCGGCAACAGCGTCTACCTGGGCGGCTCGTTCGGCAAGGTGGACAAGGCGGTCCGCAACCGCCTGGCCGCGGTCACTCTGAACACCGGCGCGCTGCTGCCCTGGAACCCGGACGCGGACGACGACGTGCACGCCATCGACCTGTCGGACGACGGCAAGCGCGTCTTCGTCGGCGGTGGCTTCGAGTCCCTGCAGGGGGAGCCGCACCACGCGCTGGCGATGGTCAACACCACGACGGGAGCCGCGTACGCCATGCCGGCCGCCGCCGTCATCCCGGCGAAGACACCTGACTGCGACAGCCGGGTCAAGGACCTCGACACGCTCGGCAACAAGGTCTTCGCCGGCAACGCGGGCGCCGGTCCCGGTTGCTACGACGGCGTGATCGCCGCCGATGCGACGACCGGCAAGTTGCTGTGGCAGAGCAGGTGCCTGGGCGCGACCGAGGCGGTCAAGGCGATGGGCAACTGGGTCTACAAGGGCTCGCATGCACACGACTGCAGCGAGGACGGCGGCTTCCCGGACAAGACCGGCATGCATCACCTGCTGGTCCACAGCGCTCTCAACGGCAAGCTCGGCCCGTGGTACCCGAACACCGACGCGGGCGGCGAGACCCTGGTCGGTCCGCTGGCGTTCGCGTCCGGGGGTAACGACCTGTGGGCCGGCGGGGACTTCACCGAGGTGAACGGCGTACCCCAGCAGGGGCTGACTCGGTTCACCAACGCGCCCGGCGGTGCCCGGCCGGGTCTGCCGGCCGCGCCGAAGGTGTCCAGCACCCGGGTCCACCGGGCGACGATCAGCTTCCCGACGGTCGTCGACGTGGACAACATCTCGTTGACCTACACGCTGTACCGGGGCCAGACGAAGGTCGGCTCCTGGACCCGGACCTCCTACTCCTGGACGACGCCGACCGTGACGACGTTCGCCGACTCCGGCCTGACGAGCGGCCAATCGGTCGCCTACCGCGTCGAGGTGACCGATGGCCGCAACGTCAGGAAGAGCGCGGTCGCCGCCGTCACGATCCGTTAGGCGGAAAGCAGGTGCCCACCGGTGACGCGGAGGATCTCACCCTGGATCGCGGTGGTCCGGGGTGAGGTCAGGAACAGGATCGCGGCGGCGACGTCGGTCGTGTCCGGCAGTTTGCGCGCACTGAACGTCGTGGCGATCTGATCGAGCGCGGCCTTCGGGATCACGTGGTGCTCGCCGTTCTGCAGGGTGATCCCAGGCATCACGACGTTGACCAGTACGCCGTCCTTGCCCAAGTCGTGCTGGAGGCTCGCGACCAGGCCGTGCAGTCCGGCCTTCGCGGCGGCGTACGGCCAAGCGCCGGCCATGCCGCGCTCGGCCAGGTCGGTCGAGATCAGCACCAGCCGGCCGTGCTCCGACCGCCGCAACGCCGGCGCCACCTGATGCACCAGGTGGTAGTTCCCCTCGAGGTTGGCCCGCATCACCGGCACCCACCACTCGGATGGCCCGTCCTCGATCTTCACGGGCCGTTCGTCGAACCCGGCGGTGCCCCAGTTGACCGCGTTCCCCACCACGACGTCCAGCCCGCCCCATCGGCTGACCGCGGCGTCGACCGCGGCAGCGATCGTCTCCGGCTCGTTCAGATCCATCGGTACGACGTACGCCGTCCCGCCGGCCGCCTCGATCTCCTCGGCCACCCCCTCGGCCACGTCCTTCTGCGAGTTGTACGTGATCGCGACCCTGGCCCCTTCGCGCCCGTACCCGATCGCCGCCTCGCGCCCGATCCCCGACGACCCGCCGGTCACCAGCACTGCCGCATCCCTCAACCCCAGTTCCATGACATACCCTTCACGCAGTTAGTCGGCTAATCACAAAACTTAGCCGTCTAACTAACTCCACGCAAGTGGACCTCGATCCTTTGGTGCGGTCCTGGCGTTGACACCTGTTAAGTAGCTTTACTAGTGTCGGCGGATGATCACGTTGCCGGGGCCGCATCAGGCGCGAACCATCAGCTTCCTCGGTCTGCGGGAGGAGGCCGGCTGGCGGGTGAAGTACTACGGGATCGCCAGGAACGACGCCCGGCCGGCGGCGGCCCTGCTGTCGGCGGCCGAACGCGCGGTGCGGCAACTGCCCGACCTGCTGGACGATGACGAGCCGCACGGCGTGGGCTTCTGCATCGTCCATGAGGCCGGCGAACGCTCGTATGTGCTGATCGACTGGTGGGCCGCCAGGAACGAGATCCACCAGCGGATGTTCTCGGCGCCGGCCGACGGACCGGACGAGCTCGCACCACATCCGAGTGCCGCGATCGGCTGTGTGTGGGAACTCGCCGTCACCGACTTCGAGCGCCGGGCCTGGCTCCAGCACGTTCTCGCCAACCCGGACGGCCCGGACCTGGACGCGTACGTCGAGGCGACGTTCGAAGCGAAGCTATGACCGACTTGCCCCCCGACGTCGCACTGATCCACGGCTTCGTCAACACGCTCGATCTGCGCGAGTTCCGCCTCCACGGGGAACGCCTGCGCAGACAAGACGCGTTGGACACCCCGGCCGCACTCGGCGGATGGCTACGCGATCACGGCCTGCTCGAACGCGGACGAGTCATCAGGACCGACCTCGATCGGGCGGTCCGCCTCCGAGCAACGCTCCGCGACAGCACGAAGCAGACACCCGGCACCCAGACCCACCTGACCGACCTCGAAGTCACCGTCTCGGCCCAGCCAGGCATCGGCATCACTCTCGTCCCTTCGGGCACCGCCGTCGATGCAGCCCTGACCAAGATCCTCCTCACCGCCTTCGACCTGACCACCCGCGGCCTTTGGCCCCGCCTCAAGATGTGCCCGGCCGACGACTGCCACTGGATCTTCTACGACCGGTCCCGCCCAGCCCGAGCCCGCTGGTGCTCGCCGCAACGCTGCGGCAACCGCAACAAGACCCGCACGTACCGCGAACGCCGTAATCCACTTGGCCGGGCCGACCAGGGGTGATTAGGGTGCCGGGGAGTCGAGAACTTCGAGGAGTTGGGGATGCCCGGTCATTCGGGCACGCGCTGACCTAGCTGTCATCGCGTGCTGCTGTCGGTGGAGCGGCACGGTTTCCCCTGCCCGGACTCGGGCTCACTCGAAGGACTCCTCGTGTCGCTGTCGTCGCGCGCGCCCAGCCTGTGGGCGGATCGTGAATTCCTCAAGCTCTGGATCGGCCAGAGCGCCTCGATGTTCGCCGTCTTCGCCGGCCAGGTGACGTTGCCGCTGGTCGCGGTCGTGTCGCTCGGTGCCAGTGCCGCGCAGCTCGGTGGTGCTCCGCGCCGCGCAGCAGGTGCCGATCCTGCTGTTCTCCCTGTTCGTCGGCGTCCTCGTCGACCGTTGGCGAGCCCGCACCATGATGGTGTGCGCCGACTGCGGCCGGGCCGTCCTGCTCGGTCTCGTCCCGATCGCGTGGACGCTCGGGCTTCCGTTCCTGTACGTCGTCGCCTTCGTCGGCGGAGTGTTCAGCGTCTGCTTCGACGTCGCGTACCAGGCGTCGTTCCCGCGACTCGTCCGGCGCGATCAGCTTGCGCAGGGCAACAGCATTCTGGAGAGCAGCAGGTCGGCGGCGCAGATCTCCGGACCGGCCCTCGGCGGCGGCCTGGTGTCGTTGCTGACAGCACCTTTCGCCGTGCTGGCGAGTGCCTTCTTCTTCCTGATCTCGTGCCTGTCGATCTGGCGCATCCGCGGTCTCGACACGCTCCCGGTCGCTCCGCCCGGCGGCGTACTGCGGCAGATCCGGGACGGGCTGAAGGTGGTGGTGGGCGATGGTTCGCTCCGGGCGGTCGCGATCGCGACCTGTGTCTACCAGTTCTTCTTCACCGCCCTGATGACCGTGTATCTCCTGTTCCTCTCCCGCTCCCTGGAGTTGCCGGGAGCGGCCATGGGGGTTGTCCTGGCCGCGTTCGGGCCGGGCGCGTTGGTGGGCTCGCTGCTCTCCGGCCGGCTGCCTCGCTGGTTCGGGTACGGCCGCGTCGTCGTCTTCGCCGCCCTCATCTCCGACCTGGTCATGCTCTGCACGTCTGCCCTCCACGGCTCCAGTGCCGCCACGATCGCCGCCTTGATCACGATCAACTTCCTGTACGGCGTCTTCAGCCAGACCGTCGACGTCGCCGTCACAGCCATTCGCCAAGCGATCGCCCCGGCCGCCCTCCAGGGTCGAGTCGTTGCCACCATCAACTTCCTCGGCATGGGCCTGACGCCGTTCGGTGCCTTGCTTGGTGGACTTGCCGCCGGGCTGTTCGGAGTCCGCGTCGCGCTGGCCCTCGCCACAGCGGGCCTGTTCCTCTCTCCGCTGAGCCTTGCCCTCTCCCCACTGGCGCGGTTAGGACGGCGCCTGCCGGGCGTACATCAATCGGCACCAGTTACGTAAAGATCTTGGTTGCTGTGGACAAGTTGGGGATGACGGTTGTGGACAAGAATCCCTGGAAAATAAGGGGATTCGCGGTTTGAGAACTGTCGGTGGGGGTGTCTAGAGTTCTCGGTATGGAGATCCTTGGCGAACGGCCGGCGTGGTCGCTGAACGACAGCGAGAAGCTGTCGCGCCTCGACGCGGCCGTCGCCGAGGTCAACAGGTTGAGGACCTATTGCCTCCACCTCGTCGGCGACCTCGACGCCTCGGGTTACGCCAAGGACGTCGGCGCCGGCGACACCGTCCGCTTCCTGTCCACCCGCTACCGCATCGACTCGGTCGAGGCACGCCGCGACGTCCGCCTGGCCAGGTCCTTGGCCAAGTACGAGGGGGTCGCGGCAGCCCTGCCCGACCCCGCCCAGCCCTACCCACGCGAACCAAACCCCGCCGATCCCACCGACGCGGACGATCCCACCGACGCGGACGGTCCCGCCGACGCCGACCGGGCCGACGACGCCGACCGCGACGGCGACGGCGACGGCGACGGCGACCGCCACGGCGACGAGCGGGCCTGCCGAGGCCGGGTGATGCACCCTGCGCAGGCCGCTGCCATCGTGTCCGCCCTCGAGAAGGTCCCCGACACCGTCCCGGTCGAAAACGTCGACGCCGCCGAACGGCAACTCGTCAACCTCGCCCGCACCTTCACACCAAGCCAGCTCCGCGACGCCGCGCAACGCATGCGCAACATCCTCGACACCGACGGACTCGAACCGGAAGAGAAGCGCGCGTACCAACGTGAATCGCTGACCCTCAAACCCGCCGACCACGGCGTGAAGTTCGGCGGCTACCTCGCCAACGAGAACGCCGAACTCTTCCGCACCCTCATCCACAGCGGCGCCAAACCCCACCACACCGTCGACGGCCAACCCGACCCCCGCGCCCGCGACAAACGCCAGGCCGACGCCCTGACCACCCTCCTCAACACCGCAGCCGCCATCACCCACACCACCACCCCCGGCACGACGCCCAGCACCACCACCCCCGACACGACGCCCAGCACCACCACCCCCGACGACGCCCAGCACCACCACCCCCGACACGACGCCCAGCACCACCACCCCCGACACGACGCCCAGCACCACCGGCACCGGTCCGACGCCCAGGCCGCCGGGGCGGGTCCGACGCCCGGCACCGCCGGGTCTGGTGCGACGCCCAGTGCTGCCGGGGCGGGTCCGACGCCCGGCACCACCGGCACCGGTGAGCCCGGTGCGACGACCGACGCCGCCGACAGCCGCAGTGGGGCGAGCACCTCTCATGCCGACCGTAGTACCGGGAACGACGCCTGGGGTGACCACCACTCAGCGAGCCCCGTCGACCGCCCCGCCCACCCCGGCGCCTCCGGCCACAGCGCCTCCGGGCACAGCGCCCGCGACGACAGGCCACAGGTCGACAGTCCCGCCCGTCACGACACGTCGACTCACGACAAGTCGACTCACGGCAGGGTCGGGTGACGAGACGCTCGGCCGCTACATTCCCGGGCACGGTCCAAAGGCGCACCTGACCATCACCATCGACTTCAACGCCCTCAAAGCCGCGACCGCCGGCGCGGTCGGCGAGACCGTCTTCGGCGACGACCTCTCCGCGGCCGCCGTACGTCGGCTGGCCTGCGATGCTCAAGTCATCCCCGTCGTCCTCGGCAGCAAGTCCCAACCACTGGACGTCGGGACCACCAAACGTCTCGTCACCGCACCGATGCGGCTCGCGCTGAACGCTCGCGACCGCGGCTGCGTGGTCTGCGGCGCCCCACCCGTTCAATGCGAAGCCCACCACTTGGTGCATTGGATCGACGGAGGGAAGACGTGCGTCTCGAACCTGGTCCTGCTCTGCAAGCGCCACCACATCGACCTGCACACCGGCCACTGGCACATCGAAATCATCGACGACGTCGTTCAGGTAACCCGACCGAACTGGGCGAACCCCGACCCCGTCCCACCCGGCAGATACCAACCACCCATCCACCACGACCCAACCACCGGCTCCCCAGACCCCGACCGGTCCCGGGCGCCCACCACCACCCGACACCGCGAAACCACACCAGACATCGCCCGCCATGCAATCTGGGGCGACATCGACCCACCAACTGGACCTGGACGCCGTCCGGTGGCATCCCCTCCGTACGACCTCTGGAGCGATAAGGCAGACGCCAAGTCCTCATCAGAATCGGGCCCCTGGAGCACCATTAGTACCCGATGAGCACGTCGTCCCCAGCCGCCCCGACACCTGCGCGGAAGCGCCGGACGGCGGCGCGGCCGTCGGGGCGCCCAGTCTCCACGCGGCCTGGGCGGACCTGGGCGACGTGGCAGGTGACTCGCTCGTGGGTCGTGCGGCTCTGATCATCACTGTCAGCACGCCGAGTGCGACTACTGGCGCTCGCCGGCTGTTGGAGGACGCGGCTCTCCCGCGCACTCCCGCCCCCGCACTCGGCTCACGCGCACTCGGGCCCCGCGCACTCGCCCCGCGCACTCGCCCCGCGCACTCGCCCCGCGCACTCGGGCCGCGCACTCGGGCCGCGCACTCGGGCCCCGCGCACTCGGCTCACGCGCGCTCTCACTTGCCCGGGGATCCGGACCCGTTGCGGTCGCCGAGTTGGCTCTTGCTGGGCTGTCGTAGGTGGCACGGCTGGGTCGTAGCCTGGCGCGATGAGGCGAATCCTGGTGACTGGGGTGTCGGGGGTTGGCAAGTCGACGGCCGTGGAACGGCTGGCCGGGTCGGGTTATCGGGCGATCGATCTCGACTCGCCCGAGTGGTCGGAGTGGGTCGACAGTCCGGATGGTGAGGGCCCGTCGCCGCTGCAGCCAGGGAAGGACTGGATGTGGCGGGAGGATCGGGTCGGGGAGTTGCTGGCCGAGGACGGCCACGGGGTGCTGTTCGTCAGCGGCTGCGCGCCGAACCTGGGCACGTTCCGGGGCCGCTTCGACGGCGTCGTACTGCTGAGCGTGACGGCAGAGGTGATGGCCGAGCGGCTCGCTCACCGCACGACCAACAACTATGGCAAGCACCCGGAGGAGCTGGCCCGCAGCCTCGAGTTCAAGGAGACCGTCGAGCCACTCCTCCGCGCCACCGCCGACCTCGAACTCGACGGCGCCGCCCCACTCGATCAGGTGACCGCGGCGATAGTCCAGTTCGCCGGCGTCATGCGCTGAGCCCGGCGTCAGCCTTCCGCCGCCTTCCGGGGGTCGCCGGTCGCGGTCGCGTGATCCGCGAGACCTTTCCACGCATCGGGCAGGACCTTCAACCCGGTGCCCGGCGGGTTATCGTGCCAGACCAGATCGAGGTGCTCCTCCGGCGTACACACCTGGTTCGCCCGCAACGCGAGGACGGCCGGCAAGGCCTGTTGCCGTTGCGGTCCGGGCGCCACTGTCCGCCCCTGCCATTGAACCCGGAGCGGCCCCAGCAACTCGATCCGTAACGGGCGGTTCACCTACCGCAGTCTGCCTTGCCGAAGGTTCAACGTTCAACGCACATCTCACGGGCTGGGGCGGTGCCTGGCCGGGTGCCGGGGGCGTGGTTGGGTGGCGGGTGATGGACGGGATGGTGAGAGGCGCGTGACGGGCCCGGAGCATGTGGCGGTTGTCGCGGCCGGGCTCGGCGCCGGCGTGCTGACGTCGACGGTCGGGGTCGCGTCGTTGCTCAGCTTCCCGGTGCTGATCGCGCTCGGGATCCCGCCCGTCGTCGCGAACACGTCGAACACGCTCGGCCTGCTGCCGGCCGCGATGAGCGGATCGTTCGGGTATCGCCGCGAGTTGCGCGAGGTGCAACGACCCACGACACTCACAGTCGTCCTGACCTGTGCGATCGGGGCGATCGGTGGTGCGGCACTGCTGCTGGCGCTGCCGCCGGGAGTGTTCGCGGCGGTCGCACCGTGGCTGATCCTCTTCACCTGCTTGATCGTCGGCGTCCAGCCGTGGATCACGAAGTGGCTGCGGTCGCGGCACGAGGACCCGCAGGGGGAGCGGACGAAGATGACCCCGGCAACCACCTTCTTCGCCGCGCTCACCGGTGTGTACGGCGGCTACTTCGGCGCCGGTGCAGGCGTGATGATGATGGCTGTGCTCGGGCTCGGCCTGGACCTCGACCTGCGGATCGTCAACGCCCTCAAGACGCTGGCGTTGCTGGCCGCGAACCTCGTCGCCGGCCTGATCTTCGTCTTCGTCGCCGACTTCGACCTGACCGTCGCCGGCCTCCTCGCCGCCGGCTCCGTCGTCGGCGGCTACGTCGGTTCCCACATCGGCCGCCGCCTCCCGGCCACCCTCCTCCGCGTCCTCATCGTGCTCGCCGGCATCACCGCCGCCGTACTCATGCTGAGCTAGGGCCGAGATAGACTCGAGCGTCTTCTGTGGGGAGGAGCCCGATGACCGCGCTGCCGAACGACCTGCCGATCGTCGAGCGGGACGTGGTCCGGCTCGTCGTCCGTGACAGTGAGGACCGGATCCTTCTGTTCCACACGCGCGAACTGTCCGTGCCGGAGCTCGGCGTGTGGTGGGAGTTGCCCGGCGGCGGCATCGACGAGGGCGAGACCTACCTGGACGCCGCGGTGCGGGAGTTGCACGAGGAGACCGGGATCATCGTGACCCCGGAGCAGGTGGGTACGCCGACCTGGCGGCGTACGGCGGCGTTCCGTCATCGCGACGCCCGCCACCTCCAGCACGAGGTGGTCTGCGAGGTGCGGCTCGACGGGCCGGGGCCCGAGGTCGACGAGGCCGGGCGGTTCGACGACGAGAAAGAGGACTACTTCGACTTCCGCTGGTGGCCGATCGCCGAGGTCGTGGCCAGCAAGGAGACGTTCTACCCGCGCCACGTGCCGGGGCTGCTGACCGGCTTCCTGGCGGGCGAGGAAATCGACGAACCGTTCGAGTTCTGGTCCTGATGCGCTAGAGGTGCTGGGTGATCGCGCCCGCCGCGATGAGTAGACAGATGCCGCCGTTGAGGTAGCGGTGGGTGTAGAGGATGGCGACGAACTCGCGGATGGTTGCCGTCGGCCAGTAATAGGCGGCGGTGGGGGAGCCGACGACCTGGCCGTTGACCTTGGCTTTGCGGGCGGTGAGCGCGGCGCGGAACGCGTGGAAGTTGTTGGTCACGATCAGGCAGCGGTACTTCGGCTGCCGGGCGACCATGAGTTCGCGGCTGAAGGTGAGGTTCTCCCAGGTGCTCGTGGAGCGGTCCTCGCGCAGAACCTGTGCGGCCGGCACACCTCGTTCGATCAGGTACGACGCCATCGCGTGCGACTCGGGGATGTCCTCGTCCGGCCCCTGACCGCCCGAGGTGATGATCAGCGGTGAACGGCCCTTGCGCAGCGCCCGGTCGTACACCTGCTTCGCGCGGTCCAGCCGGCTCGCGAGCAACGGTGGGACGCGTGAGCCGCGCAGGCCGGAACCGAGCACGATGATGAAGTCCACCTTCCGGGACGAGCGGACCCGGCTGTAGACGAACGCGTACGCGAGGAAGCAGACGAACAGGAACGAGATGTAGGTCAGGACGCCGATCAGCACGGACCGGATCGCCGCGAGCGGTTCCCAGCCGATCTGCTGGACCGCGATCCCGAAGATGACCAGGCCGATGATGCCGAGACCGGCGGCGAGGGAGAGCAGGTTCGCCGGGCGGCGGCCCTCGCGGCGGAGCATGGTGACGCCGTTGATCACCAGGAACACGGCGAGGACCGCGATGGCCAGGGGGATGGCGACGAGGATCGCCACGACGAGCAGGCGAGCGGCGGTGTCCGAGACGGAATCGAGCGCGAAGATCATGCCGACGCCGGCGAACATCAGCGCCAGCACCAGGAAGATGCCGTTGCGGAACAGCCGCCGATCCTGCCAGAAGCTCACACAGAAAATCAGGAACCAGAACGCGGCGACCCCGAACGCATACATATCAGGAGACATCCAAGCATGGGGACAGGCAACGGCGCCGCACCAGGAAGGTGCGGCGCCGTTGGAAAGATCAGACCAGGCCGGTGAGCGAGGAGATCGATGCCTTGTGGAGGCGGGTGATGACGTTCTTGGTCTTCGGGTCGGAGCGGTACTTGTAGGAACCCGACTCGAACACCAGGTACGCCCGGCCGCCGTACTCGGTCAGGCCCTCGGACATGCTCGGCGCCCGGAAGCAGGACAGCTTCGCCTTGTCCAGGTCGGGCTGGCCGCGCTTGACGACGTACAGGTTGCTCAGCTTGTCCCGGCCGTACGACGTGCTGTAGATGAAATGCCCCTTGGTGACCAGCAGACCCTGGGTCTTGGTCGGTACCTCCCACGCCCGGTTGATCGTGGTCAGCGTGCCGTTGCTCTTGATCTTGTACTCGTACATCTTGTCCCGGCCCTTGTCGTTGAACCGGCCGGCGAACAGCGAGTCGCCGTAGCTGGTCAGGAACGAGGCGCCGTACACCTTGCGCTCGGAGCCGACCGCCTTCACGTACGGCGTACCGGACTTCTTCATCGCCGCCGCCAGCGTGGACAGCTTGTACTTGCGGATGCCGTTGGTGCTGCCCTGGACGAAGGCCCAGCCGTACGCCGTGGTGATCCCGCCGCCGTGCGTCTCGGCGATCGCGACGTCGCCGACGACCTTGTTGGTGGCCGGGTCGATGCCGACGATGATCGAGTTCCTGCCGGTGTGGTACATCGTCACCAGCAGCAGGTTCTTCGAGCCGGACCAGTTCCACCAGGTGCCGATGCCCTGCGGGATGTAGGACCCGAGCCTCGGCAGCGACGCGCTGTTGCTGAACCGGCTGTCGTACTTGTTCGAGGCCGACGGTCCGTCGTAGAAGTCCTTGGTGCCCGCCTTCGTGTCGCACTTGATCGCGCGGGTGGCCGACACGTCCGACGCGGCGGTGGCCGGGGACGTGGTGGCGGCCTGGGAGGACTCGGGGCCGTTGACCGCGACAGTGACCGCGGTGCCGGTGGCCAGAACACCCGCCAGGCCGAGGGCGGTGAAGACCCGGCGGCGGGAGATGGTGACGCGGGACATGCTTTCCTCTCGAAGGGAATGGTTGCCTTCGTCACCATAACCCTCGATCAGGTCGACGCCCGGCGGACCAGGGTGGTGGGGAGGATCACGGCGGCCGGCTGTTCGCCGCCGATGACGTCGCCGAGGAGGCGGACCATCTCGGAGCTGATCCGCTCGAACGGCTGCCGCATCGTGGTCAGCGCGGGCGTCAGCGAGGCGGCCAGGTACGAGTCGTCGAACCCGCCGACCGCGACGTCGTCCGGCACCCGCCGGCCCTGCGCGGCCAGAGTGGTCAGCGCCCCGGCCGCCATCAGGTCCGAGGCGACGAACACCGCGTCGATACCGGGCCGGCGCTCGAGCAGCTCACCCATCGCGCGCTGCCCGCCGAGTCGCGAATAGTCGCCGTGAGCAACGAGTGACTCGTCGTACGCGTCGCCGAGCTCGTCGCGGTACCCCTGCAGCCGCTGCACCCCTCCGGGTGTGTCCAGCGGTCCGGTGATGGTCGCGATCTGGTGCCGCCCGGTGTCACGCAGGTGCCGGACCATCTCGCGTGCCCCGGCGACGTCGTCGGCGGCGACGTACCCGATCTTGCCCTCGTACCCGAGCGGCGTCCCGCAGGCGACCGTCGGGATGCCGTCGCGCAGCAGGGTGCCGACCACCGGGTTCCCGGCGTGCGACGAGATCAGCAGTACGCCGTCCACGTGGCCGGCGGTGACGTAGTCGGTGACCCGGCGTCGTTCCTCCGCGGTCCCGGCGACCATCAGCAGCAGCGGCATGTCGCGCTTGGCCAGCGCGTCCGCGGCACCCCGCAGCAGGACCGAGAAGTTCGGGTCCTCGAACAGGAGCTGGTGCGGCTCGGTGAGCAGGAACGCGACCGAGTTCGCCCGGCCGGTGACCAGGCTCCGCGCGTGCCGGTTGGCGGCGTACCCGGTGGACTTGATCGCGGCCTGGACCGCGGTGAGTGCCTCCGGCGAGACCCAGTGGCCGCCGTTCAGCACCCGCGAGACCGTGCCCCGGGACACGCCGGCGACGGCGGCTACGTCCTTGATCGTGGGTCGCCTGCGGCCGCCGTTCTGCTCCACAGACCCGGAGTCTAGTCTCACCTCAACTCTTCACCGCTCCGGCCGCGAGATCGACCTTCCAGTAGCGCTGGAGGGTCAGGAACAGCGCGAGCAGCGGGATGATCGAGAGCAGCGACCCGGTCACGACCGAGGTGTAGAGGCTCGGCTGGGACGCGCCCTGGTTGAGCAGGCCGGACAGTCCGACAGTGAGCGGGAACAGGTGGTCGTTGCCGAGCATGATGTACGGCAGCAGGAAGTTGTTCCAGATCGCGACGAACTGGAACAGGAAGACCGTCACCAGCCCGGGCGCCATCAGCGGGACCGCGATCGACCGGAAGATCAGGAAGTCGCCGGCACCGTCGGTCCGCGCCGCCTCGACCAGATCATCGGGTACGGCGGCCGCCGCGTAGATCCGGGCCAGATAGATCCCGTACGGGCTGATGATGCTCGGCAGCAGCACGGCCCAGTACGTGTTGGTCAGCCCGAGCTTGGCCAGCAGCAGGTATTGCGGGACCGCGAGCACCACTGCCGGCACGAGGACCCCGGCCAGCAGCACGTTGAACGTCGCCTGCTTGCCGGCGAACGTGTACTTCGCCAACCCGTAGCCGGCGGCCGCGGACACGGCCGTCGACAACAGTCCACCGACCCCGGCGTACAGGGCGGTGTTCGCCATCCACCGCCAGAACAGGCCGCCGCGGTACGCGGTCAGATCGGCGATGTTGTCGAACAGGTGGGTCGACGGGCTGAAGGTGAAGGTCGAGAACAGTTCCGCGCCGCTTTTCGACGACGCGACCACCACCCACGCCACCGGCAGCAGGCAGTACACCGCGCCGATCAGCAGCAGCACCGTCGCGACCGGGCTGTGCGGTCGCGGCCGCCGTACGACGGTCTGCACGGCCGGCTCGATGCGCTCAGGAGCGATCGTCGTCATCGGTTCTCCTGACTGAAGGCGCGGTTCTGGACCAGCCGCAGGAAGCCGAACGACAGCACGAACGTCGCCACCGCGAGGATCACCGAGGTCGCCGCCGCCGAGTGGATGTCGTCGCGGGTGAACGCGTCCCGGTACACCTTCATCAACGGCGTCCAGGTGCTGGAGATCGTGTTGGTCAACGGCCGCAGTGTCACCGGCTCGGCGAACACCTGCAGGGTCGCGATGATCGAGAAGACGAACGTCATGATCAGCGACGGCAGCACCACCGGGACCTTGATCCGCCACGCCATCGCGATCTGGCCGCACCCGTCCAGCTCGGCAGCCTCGTAGATCTCGGTAGGGATCGCCTTCAGCGCGGTGTAGATCACCACCATGTTGAACCCGACGCCGCCCCAGACGGCGATGTTGGCGACCGCGAAGATCACCGACCCGGACGACAGTACGTCGGGCAGTCCCCAGCCGATCCGGTCGGCGGCGTAGTGGAACGGACTCACCGACGGCAGGTAGAGGAAGCCCCACAACAGCGAGGAGATGACAGCCGGTACGGCGTACGGCAGGAAGATCGCCAACCGGGAGAACCTCCGCGCCCGGGCCCGCGGCGTGTCCAGCAGCAACGCGAACAACAGCGCCAGACCCAGCATGGTCGGTACGACGATCACGCCGTACGCCGCGACCCTCAGAACGCTCGAAGCGAAGTCGGGGTCGGTCAGGGCCTTGGTGTAGTTGGACAATCCGGCCCAGACCTGCTCGCGGGACCCCTTGCCGAGCCCGAGCCCGCGCACCTTGACGGTGCGCAGGCTCAGGTACACCGCGTACCCGATCGGCAGGGCGAGGAACGCGGCGAACAGCACGACCGCCGGCGCGAGGAAGGCGTACGGCGCCAGCGAGCGACGCCGATGGGTCGGGCTCACTTGACCGAGAACCCGGCGCTCTTGAGGTTCTCCAGCGTCGTCGTCTGCATCGACTTCACCGCGGCGGTGAACCCTCCTTGGACTTCGCCTGCGCGGCCTTGGCGAACTCGTCGGTGTACGCGGAGTACGCGACGTTGACGTTCGGGCCGAAGGTGAAGCTGCGGGCGGTCTTGGCGATCTCGGCCGCCTTCGGGTAGAAGTCCGTCTGGTTGGCGAAGAACGCCGGCGGCGCCGACAGGGCCTGTGCCTGACCGGGCTGGTCGGACGGGTAGATGCCGCTCACCTTCGCGAGTGCGGAGACGGCCTCGGGTGAGGTGTTCAGCCACTCGATGAACTTGGCCGCCTCGGCCGGGTGCTTGGACTGCGACGTCACCGAGGTTGCCGAGCCACCCCAGTTACCGGTGGCGGGCTGGTCCGGCGTCCACTGCGGCAACGGTGCCATCGCCCACTTGCCCTTCGTGGCAGCCGCATTGCCTTCGAGCACGCCGGGTGCCCAGATGGCCGAGAGCCAGCCGACCTGGGTGCCGTTGTTGAGCGCGGCGTTCCACTCCGGCGTGTACATCGGCTTGTTGTCGATCACGCCGTCGGCGACCAGACCGCCCCAGTAGTCGGCGACCTTGAGGGTCGGTTCGTCGTCGATCGACACGGACCAGGACTCGCCGTCGATGCTCCACCAGGACGCACCGGCCTGCTGGGCCAGGCCGGCGAACCAGCCGGGGTCGTTCGCCGAGAAGGTGCCGAGGAACTTCTTCGGGTCGGCCGTGTGCAACTTCCGGGCGACCTGCGCGTACTCGTCCCAGGTGGTCGGCACCTGCAGGCCGTGCTGCTTGAAGATGTCGGTGCGGTAGTAGAACATCATCGGCCCGGAGTCCTGCGGTACGCCGTACACGGCGTCGGTGCCGAGGGTGACCGACTTCCACACGGTCTCCGGGAAGTGACCCGCGGTGCCCTGGTCGAGGTTCTTCGAGATGTCGGCGAGCGCGTCGGCGGAGACCAGGGTCGGGATCTTCTGGTATTCGGCCTGCATCAGGTCGGGGGCGCCGCTGCCGGCCTTGATCGCGGTGAGCAGCTTGGTCACCGCCGGGTCGCCGCCGTCCTGCTTGTTCACGGTCACCTGGGTCTCGGGGTGCGCGGCGTTCCAGGTCGCCACCACCTTGTCCATGTTCGGGGCCCAGGTCCAGAACGTGAGTTTGACGTTCTCCTGGGTGGCCGGCGTGTCCGCGCCCGAGGCTGTGCCCGAGTCGTTGCCCGAGTCGTTGCCGGAGCAGCCCGCCAGCAGCAGCGCGGCGCCGGCGGCCAGCGCGGCCAGCCGCAGCCGTGGGTTTCGTCGCATCACTTGTCTCCTCCTCAGGGAGTGCCCGGCATCGGTGGCGCGCTGACTGCGGCCCGGCGGGCTGTGCACGTTCACAGTGATGTTCGATGTTCGATCTTGTCAACAGTTCGTTTCATCCTGTTTCCTTACTGGTGCGCGGAGCCGATCGGCTGTGTGCGTGCACAGGTTGTGAGGAGTTGTTGATGGCTGCGGCTTGGCTTCCGGGGGTATCGGCGATCAGCTACGGCGGTGACTACAACCCCGAGCAGTGGCCGGAGGAGACCTGGCCCGAGGACATCGAGTTGATGCGGCGGGCGGGCGTCAACCTGGTCAGCATCGGAGTCTTCTCCTGGGCGCTGATCGAGCCGCGACCCGGCGAGTACGACTTCGGCTGGATGGACCGGCTGTTCGCGCTGCTGCACGACGCAGGCATCCGGATCAGCCTCGGTACGCCGACCGCCTCGCCGCCGGCCTGGTTCTTCCACGAGCACCCCGAGGCCCGGGTGGTGACCCGCGACGGGACGGTGCTCGGCTTCGGTTCGCGTGGCATGGCCAGCCCGAGCTCAGCGGCGTACCGGAAGGCCAGTATGTCGATCGCCCGCGTCCTCGCTCGTCGCTACGGCGACCACCCCGCGTTGGCCGTCTGGCATGTCCACAACGAGTACGGCGCTCCCGTCGCGGAGTGCTACTCGGACGAAAGCACTCGCGCGTTCCGCCGCTGGTTGCAGGACCGCTACGGCTCGCTCGACGCGCTCAATCAGGCCTGGGGTACGGCGTTCTGGGGCCAGCGCTACGTGGAATGGGACCACGTGTCAGCGCCGGCCGTGTCGGCCAGTGTGGTCAATCCGGCCCAACGGCTCGACTTCGCCCGGTTCAGCTCGGACGCGCTGCTGCAGTGCTTCGTCGCCGAACGGGACGCGATCCGGGCCGAGTGCCCCGACATCCCGATCACCACGAACTTCATGGCCGGCACCTGCCCGTCGGTGGACCTGTGGAAATGGGCCGACGAGGTCGACATCGTTGCCAACGACCACTATCTGGTCGCCGCGGACCCGCGCAGCCACGTCGGCCTGGCGATGTCGGCCGATCTGACCCGGTCGATCGCCCGCGGCCGGCCGTGGATCCTGATGGAGCACTCGACCTCGGGGGTGAACTGGCAGCCGCGGAACCTGGCGAAGCGGTCCGGCGAGCTGGCCCGGAACGCCCTGTCCCATCTGGGCCGCGGCGCCGACGCGGTGATGTTCTTCCAGTGGAGGGCGTCCCGGTCCGGCGCGGAGAAGTTCCACTCCGCGATGCTCCCGCACGCGGGCACCGGCAGCCGGATCTGGTCGGAGGTGTGCGCGCTGGGCGACGGGCTCGGCCGGCTCGGCGAGCTGCTCGGCTCCGAGGTGCGCGCGGACGTCGCCGTACTGTGGGACTGGGAGTCGTTCTGGGCGCAGGATCTGGAGTGGCGGCCGAGTGAGGATCTGTCCCACCGGGAGCGGATCGACGCCTGCTACGACCGGCTCTGGCGGGACGGGCTGACCGTCGACTTCGCGCATCCGGAGTCGGACCTGTCGCCGTACCGGCTGGTCGTCGCGCCGGCGTCGTACCTGCTCACGGATGTTGCTGCTGGCAACCTTCGGCGGTACGTCGAGAGCGGCGGCACGCTGGTGGTGTCGTACTTCTCGGCGATCGTGGACGCGAACGACGCGGTCCACCCCGGTGGCTACGTGGCGCCGCTGCGGGACGTGCTCGGTCTGACGGTCGAGGAGTTCCTGCCGTTGCGCGCGGGCGAGACGGTCCAGCTGACGCTCGAAGGTGTCTGTGGAGACGTCTGGTCGGATGATGTCGCGCTCGAGGGTGCCGAGGTCATCGCCGCGTTCGAGGACGGCCCCGGCGTCGGGAAGCCGGCCATCACGCGGAACGTGTTCGGCGACGGGTCGGCGTACTACATCGCGACGCGACTCGGGGTGGAGGACTTGGCCGTCGTACTGCGGCGGGCCTATGACGATGCGGGAATCGTGCCGGCGGACGGGGCGCCTGAGGTCGAGATCGTCCGCCGGCACGGGGACGACGTCGACTATCTGATTGCGGTCAATCACGGTAATCGGCCGGTGGATCTGCCGGCCGGTGGGACCGATCTGCTGACCGGAGAGGCGGGTGACTCGCTGAAGCTCGACGCCGGCGGTGCTCGCGTCGTCCGGGTCACGAAGAAGGAGACCTGATGCGAGAGATCACCCGAAGGACGGCGCTGGGCGGTGCAGCCGCTCTGGTGCTCGGCACTGCCGGGACCTTGCCCGCCGCGGCCGGGAACAGCTTGACGAACCCGGGCTTCGAGCAAGGGCTGGATGGATGGCAGGTGCTGGGGAATGCGGCGAAACTCGAGAGCGGCGGCCGGACTGGTGACCGGCTGACGCACTGGGCCGCCGCCGACTACCGCGTGACGACGCGGCAGACCGTCGAGCTACCGGGCCGCGGCTGGTGGACCGTGAGCGTCTGGGCCAAGTCCGGCGGCGCGCTCAACGCCAGCAAGTTGTCGGTCAAAGGCTGTGGCGCGACCGCGTCGACCGTCATCGCGCAGACCGTGCAGGACGACAAGTGGGTCCGCTCCGCCGTCTCCGTGTACGCCGAACGGCGTCAGCAGTGCACGATCGAGCTGTCGACGGCCGGACCGGGCGAGACCTGGGCGAGCTTCGACGATGTCGGACTCGAACCCGGACGGGTGACACGGACGATCCGCGGCGGCGACCTGTCCGGCCTGGCCAAGAACGAGGCCTTCGGGGCGACGTACTCCGATGCCCACGGCCGGCCCGGTGACGCGGTGAAGATCCTGGCCGGAGCGGGGATGAACCTCGGTCGGCTGAAGGTGTGGGTCGACCCGGCGGACGGCTTCAACGACAAGGCACACGTCGTCGCGACCGGGAAGCGGATCAAGGCGGCCGGGATGAAGCTGCTGGTCGATTTCCACTACTCGGATCGCTGGACCGACCCCGGCGCACAGGGCATCCCGGCGGCGTGGCGCGACCTGACGCCGGCGCAGTTGGCGGACGCGGTGGCCGCGCACACTCGCGACGTACTGCAAGCCCTGAAGAAGGCCGGCGCGACCGCGGACTACGTGCAGGTCGGCAACGAGATCAACCCCGGGATGCTCTGGCCGTGGGGACAGACCTGGGACGTCGATCCGTCCGACGAGGTCGTGGGTGCGCAGTGGGACAACCTGGCCGCGTTCCTGACCGCCGGGGCACGGGCGGTGAAGGCGGTCGCTCCGTCGACGAAGGTGCTGCTGCATCTGACCAACATCAACAACGGCATCGACAGCCTGACCTGGTGGTTCGACGAGGTGGTCGCGCGGAACGTGCCGTTCGACCTGATCGGGCTGTCGTACTACGGCTACTGGCACGGCAGTCTGGCCGACCTGCAGGAGGCGGTCACCACGCTGTCGAGCCGCTACGACCGCGAGGTGCTGAACGTCGAGACGGCGTACCCGTTCACCCTGGCCGACGACGCGCCCACCTTCGAGAACATCATCAACCTGCCGAGCGAGCTGGTCCCCGGCTATCCCGCGACGCCGGCCGGCCAGTCGGCGGCGTACCGGGCGGTGCAGGACGCGATCGCGTCGGCGGAGGGCGGCCGCGGCATCGGGACGGTCTACTGGGAGCCGGTCTGGACCTCGGTCGCCGGGGCCGGGTGGGACCCCGCGGATCCGTCCTCCGGGAACGCCTGGGAGAACCAGGCACTCTTCGATTTCACCGGCCGGCTGCTCCCCGCCGCCCGAAACCTTTCGCCGCTCTCCAAGGGTTAAGACCCCTCGGCTCCGGCTCCGCGCGATGTGCGAGAGTCGGAGCCGGACCGCCGTGCGAGAGAGAGGGCCGACGATGACGAAGCTCACCAACTGGGCCGGGAACATCAGCTTCGAGAGTCCCCTCGAACGGCCCACATCGGTGCCCGAGTTGCAGGAACTCGTGGCCGGCCGCGAGAAGGTCCGCGTCCTCGGCACCGGGCACTCGTTCAACAAGATCGCCGACAGCACCGGCACCCTGGTCACCGTCGCGGACCTGCCGAAGGTGATCGAGGTCGGCGATCGCGGAGTGACGGTCTCGGCCGGGCTCCGGTACGGCGAGATCACTGCGGCGCTGCAGTCGCAGGGACTCGCGCTGCACAACCTCGGTTCGCTGCCGCACATCTCGGTCGCCGGTGCCTGCTCGACCGGTACGCACGGCTCCGGTGACACCAACGGCCCGCTCGCGGACGCGGTCAACACGATCACGTTCGTCAACGCGACCGGCGATCTCGTCACGCTGACGCGCGACGACCCCGACTTCGCCGGCTCGATCATCTCCCTCGGCGCGCTGGGCGTGACCGTGAGCCTCACGCTCGACGTGCAACCGTCGTACGAGATCAGCCAGGTCGTGTACGACGGCCTGCCGGTGGAACGGCTCGGGAGTGACTTCGCCGAGGTGATGGGCAGTGCGTACAGCGTCAGCGTGTTCACGGACTGGGTCGACCCGGACGTGATGGTGTGGCGCAAGCAGCGGGCCGGCGCATCTGTCGACGCGGAGTGGCTCGGTGCGCAGGTCGCCGACGGGGCCCGGCACCCGATCAAGACGATGCCGGCGGACTACGCGACCCAGCAGGGCGGCGTACCCGGTCCGTGGAACGAGCGGCTGCCGCACTTCCGGCTGGAGTTCACCCCGAGCAACGGCGACGAACTGCAGTCCGAGTACTTCGTGCCGCGGTCTCGAGCCGGTGAGGCGTTCGAGGTGTTGCGGGCCTTGGGCAAGCAGTTGGCGCCGGTCATCCAGGTGTCCGAGATCCGCACGATCGCCGCCGACGAGCTCTGGTTGAGCCCGAGTCAGGGCCGCGACACCGTTGCCCTGCACTTCACCTGGATCCAGGACGAGGCCGCCGTACTCCCGGTCGTCACGGCCCTCGAGGAGGCCCTCAACCCGCTGGACGCCCGACCGCACTGGGGCAAGGTGTTCGCGGCCGACGCGGCCTACCTGCGGTCGAGCTACCCGAAGGTTGCCGACTTCATCGAGTTGGCCGCGAAGTACGACCCGGACGGCAAGTTCCGCAACCCGTATCTGGACAAGTACCTGCCTCTCAACGCGCCGGGGTAAGGGAGAGCAAAGAGAAATCTGACGGCAACGGAAGTGGCTGGCGACGGCAATACTCGCCCGCCACAGTGACTCCATGCTCCGGATTGCTGACGCTCTGTCCCGGTTCAGGCCGCTCCTCGTGCGCCTGCACTTCTATGCGGGGATCCTGGTCGGCCCGTTCCTCCTCCTGACGGCGCTGACCGGGTTCCTCTACGCGCTGGCTCCCCAGATCGAGAACGCGCTGTACCGGGACACGATGTTCGTCGAGAGTTCCGGTACGACGACGCCGATCAGCCACCAGGTTTCGGCGGCCCGCGAACGCCAGCCGGACGGTGCGCTGATCGCAGTCCGCCCGGCTGCCGGGCCGGGTGACACGACGCGGGTGCTGTTCGACGTGCCCGGGTTCGGTGAGGCGGAACGCATTGCTGTGTTCGTGAATCCGGGCAACGCCGCCGTCACCGGCGAACTGGTTGCCTATGGCTCCAGTTGCGCGTTGCCGTTCCGCACCTGGTTGTCACATCTGCACCGGAGCCTGCATCTGGGCGAGCCCGGCCGCATCTACAGCGAGCTGGCTGCTTCGTGGTTGTGGCTGGTCGCCCTGGCGGGACTGGTGCTGTGGTGGACAGGCCGTCGGACCGGATCCCGTTGGCGGGTGGAACGGTCCGGCAGTGCGCGACGCCGTACGTTGTCCTGGCACGGGGTCCTCGGGACGTGGGTGATCCTCGGGATGCTGTTCCTGTCGGCCACCGGCCTGACCTGGTCACGATTCGCCGGGGAGAACGTGTCGGAGTTGCGCGCCTCACTGGACTGGAAGACGCCGACGGTCAGTACGGCGCTCACCGCGGCGGATCACGCCGGTCACGAGGGCCACACCTTCCCCGGCGGCGATGTCGACCCGGCGGTCGAGGAGTGGGACCAGACCCTGCAGTCCGCGCGCTCGGCCCAACTGGACTGTCCGGTCGAGATCGCAGCCCCGAAGAAGGCCGGTACGTCGTTCGTCGTCCAGGAGATCGGGAAGACCTGGCCGACCCAGGCCGATGCGGTCGCGGTCGATCCGATGTCGGGGAAGGTGGTCGACGTCGTCCGGTTCGCCGACTACCCGATCGCGGCGAAGCTGTCGCGGTGGGGGATCGACGCGCACATGGGCATGCTGTTCGGCCTGGTCAACCAGGTCCTGCTGCTGGTCGTCGCCGGGACCATCGTGGCGATGGTGATCTGGGGCTACCGGATGTGGTGGCTGCGCCGTCCGACGAGAAGCCACGTACTGCCGTTCGGCCGTCCGGCCCGGCGTGGTGGCTGGCGGGAGATCCCGGTGCTCGCGGTGGTGGCGCTGCTCGCCCTCACGGTGGGGGTGGGGTTGTTCTTGCCACTGCTCGGTATCAGCCTGGCCGGCTTCGTCGTGGTCGACCTGGTGGTCGGGCTGTATCGCTGGCGGAAGGTTCGGGAGCCCGAGCCTGAGCCGGAGAGTGAAGAGCTACTCGTGTGACATCGGCTCGAGGGTCGTGGTGATGGTCCAGAGCAGGTTGCGGAGGACCTGGCGGTCCTCGGGCGTGAGCTTGGCCAGTGCTCGCCGGCCGGCCTGCTCGTAGACCTCGTTGACCGTGTGGGCGAGCTCCGCGCCGCGGTCGGTGAGCTCGATGCTGACCTGGCGGGCGTCGGTCGAGTTCTTCACCCGCCGGACCAGACCCGCGGCCTCCATCCGCTGAGTGGTCTTGGTCGCGGTCGGCACCTCGACATCCAGGACCTTCGCGAGTTTGGCGACCGGCAGCGAGCCGTGGTGCAGGAGCTTGGCCAGCACCAGCTCCTGCCCGGTGTGCAGGCCGGTGCCGGCCAGTTCGTTGCTCACGGCCTTACGGGCCGCCCGGTCCGCGAACCGCATCGCGACCAGCACCTCCGCCTCGCTGGCCGGCGCGTCGGCGGGCCACTCCGTCCCCGCCCCGGCGTCCTTGTCTGCCTCGGTGCTCACATGTGGCTCCGGGACAGGAACGGGTTCCGGGCGTCGTAGTCGCCGATGTACTCGGTCGGGATCGCGGCCTCCCCGCGGCTCAGCTGGCTGGCGTAGCGGGGAAGCTCGTCGCGGACCTTCAGGTGGTGGGCCTGAGAATCCTCCGGAGTGGTGCGGCCGACGATCTTGCCGCCCTCGACCAGCGGCTTCAGCAGCTCGCGGTCGTCACCGTCGTCGGTCGGCGGCTCGCCGACGCCGATCAGCTCGACCTCGGCGACACCGGTCGCCGAGCGCCGGCGCAGCGCCCACTTGCGGCCGCCGATGGAGATCTTGTCCGGGCTCTTCTTCGCCACCGGGACCAGTTTCCCGTCCGCGTCCTCGCGGGCGACCAGCTTGTAGACGAACCCGCTGGTCGGGTGGCCGCTCCCGGTCACCAGCGAGGTCCCCACGCCGTACCCGTCGACGGGCGCGGGGGCGAGCGCGGCGATCTGGAACTCGTCCAGGTCGCTGGTCACGATGATCCGGGTCTTGGTCGCGCCGAGCGAGTCCAGCTGCTCGCGCACCTGCCCGGCCAGCGACGGCAGGTCGCCGGAGTCGAGCCGGACCGCGCCCAGCTCGGGGCCGGTGATGCCGATCGCGGTCCGGACCGCCTCGGCCACGTCGTAGGTGTCCACCAGCAGCGTCGTTCCCTTGCCGAGGGCATCGACCTGGGAGGTGAACGCCTCCCGCTCCCGGTCGTGCAGCAGGGTGAACGAGTGCGCCGCCGTACCGGTGCTGGGGATGCCGTGCCGGCGGGCCGCCTCCAGGTTCGACGTGGCGCTGAAGCCGCCGATGTAGGCCGCCAGCGCGGCGGCGACCGCGGATTCCTCGTGGGTCCGGCGCGAGCCCATCTCGATACACGGCCGGCCGCCGGCCCACCAGGTCATCCGGGAGGCGGCCGAGGCGACCGCGGAGTCGTGGTTCAGGATGGACAAGAAAACGGTTTCCAGGAGCACCGCCTCGGCGAAACTCGACTCCACCACCAGCACCGGCGAGCCGGGGAAGTAGATCTCGCCGTCGGCGTAACCGGAGACGTCTCCGGTGAACCGGTAGTCCGCCAGCCAGTCCCGGGTAGCCTGGTCCACGACACCCCGGTCGGCCAGGAACGCGATCGCCTGCTCGTCGAAGCGGAACCGGTCGAGCGCGTCGAGGAGCCGGTTCACGCCGGCGACCACGCCGTACCGGCGGCCGTCCGGCAGCCGGCGGGCGAACAGTTCGAAGACCGAGCGGCGGTGCGCCGTGCCGTCGGCCAGGCTGGCCTGCAGCATGGTCAGCTCGTAGTGGTCCGTGAGGAGCGCGGTCGAGTGCGTCACAGCGTGAGTCACAAGGGCAGCCTATTGCGAACGACGAGCCGATGATGGAGAGAATGGACCGGTGAGCACCGCACCAAGCGAACTCGAGAGCCCCGAGGTCGACGAGGCGATCGAGCTGAGCCCACCGTGGGTGACGATCGTCTGGAACGATCCGGTCAACCTGATGGACTACGTCACCTTCGTCTTCCAGACCTATTTCGGCTACTCCAAGCAGAAGGCCGAGAAGCTGATGATGCAGGTCCACACCGACGGGAAGTCGGCGGTCTCGAACGGCAACCGCGAGGCGATGGAACGCGACGTCGAGGCGATGCACTCCTACGGCCTGTGGGCCACCTGCGAGAAGTCGTGACGCGGTTCCGCAAGCGCCGCAAGATCGTGGTCGTCAGCTTCGCCGAGCACGAGGCCGACATCCTGGCGAACCTGCTCCGCAACCTGGTCGAGCTCCTGTACGACGGGTTGCCGCCGCGGGCCACCGAGTCCAGCGACCCGCTCGCGGCGCTGCTGGACAGCGACGGGCCGACCTCGCCGCCGGAGGACGTGGTCCTGCAGCGGCTGCTGCCGGACGCGTACAAGCAGGACGACATGGCGTCGGCCGAGTTCCGCCGCTTCACCGAGCGGGGGCTGCGCGACGGCAAGATCGGCGACGCCAAGCGGGTCCTGTCCGCGCTGGAGGAGTCCGGCGCCGACGAGATCGCCCTCGAACCCGACGAGCAGCTCTCCTGGCTCCGCGCCCTGAACGACCTCCGCCTGGCCATCGGCACCCGCCTGGACATCAAGGAGGAGGACGACTACTCCACCTGGGAGAAACTCCCCGACGACGACCCCCGCCGCCTCACCTACGACCTCTACGACTGGCTCGGCTACCTCCAGTCCGCCCTCCTCCACAACATGCGCTGACAGGCCACCGCCTCCGGCGGCGACTGCTCTCCGGGGCCGGCGCGCTTACGATCGGCGGGTGAGTTATCCGAGGAGTGGAAGTCGGCTGGCGTCGAGTGCGGACTTTCCGGCGGTTGAGCGTGGGGTGCTGGAGTACTGGGAGAAGGACGGGACGTTTCAGGCGTCTGTCGAGGGGCGGGCTGCGGGGGAGGACGGGGCCAACGAGTTCGTCTTCTACGACGGGCCGCCGTTCGCCAACGGGTTGCCGCATTACGGGCATCTGCTGACCGGGTACGTGAAGGACGTCGTACCGCGGTACCAGACGATGCGTGGGCACCGGGTGGAGCGGCGGTTCGGGTGGGACACGCACGGGCTGCCGGCCGAGCTGGAGGCTCAGCGGGTGCTCGGGCTGAAGACGAAGGCCGACATCCTCGAACTCGGGATCGAGAAGTTCAACGAGGCCTGCCGCGCCTCGGTGCTCAAGTACACCGGTGAGTGGCGCAGCTACGTCACCCGCCAGGCCCGCTGGGTCGACTTCGACAACGACTACAAGACGCTCAACCGCGACTACATGGAGTCGGTGATCTGGGCGTTCAAGTCGCTCTACGACAAGGGCCTGGTGTACGAGGGCCTGCGCGTCCTGCCGTACTGCTGGAACGACGAGACCCCGCTGTCCAACCACGAGCTGCGAATGGACGACGACGTCTACCAGCCGCGCCAGGACCCCTCGGTCACGATCGCGGTCGAGCTGGAGACCGGCGAACGCCTGCTCGCCTGGACGACCACCCCGTGGACCCTGCCGAGCAACCTGGCGATGGCGGTCGGTCCGGAGGTCGACTACGTCGTCGTGAACGACGCCGAGGGCCGTCCGGTGATCCTGGCCGAGGCGCGGCTGGCGGCGTACGCCGGTGGTCACGGCGACTTCGCCGGCCTCGGGGGCGAGGTGCTCCGCCGGCTGAAGGGGGCGGAGCTGATCGGGCTGCGCTACACCCCGCTGTTCGACTTCCTCGCCGACCCCGAGCGGTGGGGGACGCAGAACGCGTTCCGGGTGATCGCCGCCGAGCACGTCACGACCGATGAGGGTACGGGCGTCGTCCACCTGGCCCCCGCGTACGGCGAGGAGGACCAGCTCGCCTGTGAAGCGGTCGGGATCCCCACGCTGCTGACCGTCGACGACGGAGCGCGGTTCACTTCCGTCGTTCCGCCGTACCAGGGCCTGCATGTCTTCGAGGCGAACCGGCACATCATCCGCGACCTGCGGTCCGCTGGTTCCTTGGTGCGCGAGGACAGCTACGTGCACAGCTACCCGCACTGCTGGCGGTGCCGGAACCCGCTGATCTACAAGGCGGTGTCGAGCTGGTTCGTCGAGGTGACCCGGATCCGGGACCGGATGGTCGAGCTGAACGAGCAGATCACCTGGGTCCCCGAGCACGTCAAACACGGCCAGTTCGGCAAGTGGCTGTCGAACGCGCGGGACTGGTCGATCAGCCGGAACCGGTTCTGGGGCAGCCCGATCCCGGTCTGGCGGTCGGACGACCCGGCGTACCCGCGGATCGACGTGTACGGGTCGATCGAGGAGCTCGAGCGCGACTTCGGCGTCCAGGTGCCCGATCTGCACCGGCCGTACGTCGACCAGCTGACCCGGCCGAACCCGGACGATCCGACCGGGAAGTCCACGATGCGGCGGGTGTCCGACGTCCTGGACGTGTGGTTCGACTCGGGGTCGATGAGTTTCGCGCAGGTGCACTACCCGTTCGAGAACACCTCGTGGTTCGAGCATCATTTCCCCGGCGACTTCATCGTCGAGTACATCGGCCAGACCCGCGGCTGGTTCTACACCATGCACATCCTGTCCACCGCGCTGTTCGACCGGCCGGCGTTCTCGTCCTGCCTGAGCCACGGCATCGTGCTCGGCAGCGACGGGCAGAAGATGAGCAAGTCGCTGCGCAACTACCCGGACGTGTCCGAGGTGTTCGACCGCGACGGCGCGGACGCGATGCGCTGGTTCCTGATGTCGAGCCCGATCCTGCGCGGCGGCAACCTGGTCGTCACCGAGGAGGGCATCCGCGACGGCGTCCGGCAGGTGCTGATCCCGTTGTGGAACGCGTGGTACTTCTT
Organism: uncultured Actinomycetota bacterium; assembly: GCA_963748245.1. Classification (GTDB taxonomy): domain Bacteria; phylum Actinomycetota; class Actinomycetes; order Propionibacteriales; family Kribbellaceae; genus Kribbella. The sequence goes on from CAVVIA010000005.1 coordinate 1,067,211, forward strand.
CGCGCTCTACACGAACGCGGCCGGGCGGGACGCGCAGTGGAGCGCCGACTCACCGGACGAGCTGGACCGGTACCTGCTCGCACGGCTGCGGATCTTCGTCGGCGACGTCCGGGAGGAGCTCGATCGGTACGACATCGCGTCGGCCTGTGACGCGGTGGCCGGGTACGTCGAGATCCTGACGAACTGGTACATCCGGCGCTCGCGGGATCGGTTCTGGGCCGGCTCGGCCGAGGCGATCGACACGCTCTACACGACGCTCGAGGTGCTCTGCCGGACCGTCGCGCCGCTGCTCCCGCTGGTCAGCGAGGAGGTGTGGCGCGGGCTGACCGGTGAACGGTCGGTGCACTTGTCCGATTGGCCAGTTGTCGACAATCTGCCGGACGACCCGGAGCTGGTCGCGCGGATGGAGCGGGTCCGTGAGGTGTGCTCGGCCGCGTCCTCGATCCGCAAGGCGGCCGGCCTGCGGGCCCGGCAGCCGTTGCGGTCGTTGACCGTGGCAACGGCCTCGGCAGCGGAGCTGGCGCCGCTGGTACCGGTCATCGCCGCCGAGGTGAACGTCCGCGAGGTGGTGCTGACGTCGGCGGACGCGGTGGACGCGCCCGTCTCGCAGCGGCTGACGGTCAACGCGCGGGCGGCGGGACCGCGGCTCGGGCGCGACGTGCAGACGGTCATCAAGGCCTCGAAGAGCGGTGACTGGTCGGTCTCGCCCGACGGGGTTGTAGTTGCCGGGGGCATCGAGCTCGCCGAGGGGGAGTACACGCTGGAGACGACCCTTGCGGAGGGCGGTACGGCGAGTGGGCTGCTGAGCGGCGGCGGCTTCGTCGTACTGGACACCGAGGTGACGCCGGAGCTGGCCGCGGAAGGTGTCGCGCGGGATGTGATCCGGGCTGTGCAGCAGGCGCGGCGCGACGCCGGCCTCGAGGTGACCGATCGGATGAGCCTGTCGTTGACCGCGGACGCCGGTGTGCTCGCCGCGGTCGAGGCGCATCGGGAGCTGATCATGGCGGAGACGCTGGCGGTCGGGCTCGAGGTCGCGGAGGGTGCCGAGTTGCGGATCCAGGTCACTGCCTAGGGTGGGCCCATGGAGACGCGGAGGCTTGGTCGGACCGGTCGGGATGTGGGTGTGGTCGGGCTCGGCGCCTGGCAACTGGGTGCGGACTGGGGCTCGGTGGACGAGGCTGACGCGCTCGCCGTACTGCGGACGGCGATCGAGGGTGGCGTCACCTTCATCGACACCGCGGACGTGTACGGCGACGGACGCAGCGAACGGCTGGTCGGTCAGGTCCTCGAGGAGACGGTGCGCAACGGGTCTGGCGGCCTGACCGTGGCGACGAAGATGGGCCGCCGGGTGGAGCAGATCCCGTCGAACTACAACCCCGAGGCGTTCCGGGCCTGGAACGACCGGTCGCGGGCCAACCTCGGCGTTGACACGATCGACCTGGTCCAGCTGCACTGCCCGCCGACGCCGGTGTACTCGACCGACGCGGTGTTCGACGCGCTCGACGACCTGGTCGCGGAGGGCCGCATCGCGTCGTACGGCGTGAGTGTGGAGACCTGTGCCGAAGCGCTCACCGCGATCGCGCGGCCGAACGTCGCCTCGGTCCAGATCATCCTGAACGCCTTCCGGCTGAAGCCGCTCGACGAGGTGCTGCCCGCGGCCCGCGAGGCGGGCGTCGGCATCATCGCCCGGGTGCCGCTGGCCAGCGGTCTGCTGTCCGGCAAGTACGACGAGAACACTGTTTTCGGAGCGGACGACCACCGCACCTACAACCGGCACGGCGAGTCGTTCGACGTCGGCGAAACCTTCTCCGGCGTCGACTTCAGCACCGGCCTGGAGGCCGTCCGCCGCCTGCTGCCCTGGCTCCCCGCCGGCGCGACGATGGCCCAGTTCGCCCTCCGCTGGATCCTCGACCAGCCCGGCGTCACCGTCGTCATCCCCGGCGCCCGCAACCCGGCGCAGGTCGCCGGCAACCTGGCCGCCGCCCAGCTGGCACCACTCTCAGCCGACCAGCGGGCCGCCGTACAGGAAACCTACGACGCCCTGATCCGCCCCCAGATCCACGACCGCTGGTAGGGCTCTGTCCGCATAGTGGACCGACTCCCGGGTTGGCAGGACCGGTCCGGGCGCCGCCGTACCGTTGTCTCGTGCTGATCATCGAGACTGCGACATACGACGCGATCGTTGCGCACGCTCGCCGGGATCACCCGGATGAGGCGTGCGGGGTGGTCGCGGGGGCGGTGGGGTCCGACCGGGCGGTGCGGTTCGTTCCGATGCTCAACGCGGCCATGTCGCCGACGTTCTACGAGTTCGACTCGGGGGATCTGCTCCGGCTGTACAAGGAGATGGACGAGCGCGACGAGGAACCCGTCGTGATCTACCACTCGCACACCGCGACCGAGGCGTACCCGTCCCGGACGGACATCAAGCTCGCCCAGGAGCCCGGCGCCCACTACGTGCTGGTGTCGACTCGTGACGGTGCGCCCGCTCCGTCCTCGTTGTCTGGCCCGGCGTACGACGGCCCGGTCGAGTTCCGGTCGTACCGGATCATCGACGGCGAGGTCGTGGAAGAAGAAGTGCGCGTGGTTGGTTCTTATGAAGAAATCTAAGGAGAAGAAATAGAGATGGCGATCGAACTGCGCGTACCGACGATTCTGCGCACCTACACCGGCGGCGAGAAGGCCGTGAACGGCGCCGGCGACACGCTGGCCGCGTTCATCGACGACGTCAACGGCACCCACCCGGGCCTCAAGGAGCGCATCGTCGAGGGTGAGCCGGAGGAGTTGCGCCGGTTCGTCAACGTGTACGTGAACGACGAGGACGTCCGGTTCACCGGCGGCCTGCAGACCGGCGTGAAGGACGGCGACGTGGTCGTCGTACTGCCTGCCGTCGCCGGCGGCTGAGCCCGGCGACGGATCACAAGGGACCAGACATGCGTTTCGACAGCCTGCTCGACTCGGTCGGGGGTACGCCGCTGGTCGGCCTGCCCAAGTTGTCGCCGTCGGCCGACGTCCGGCTGTGGGCGAAGCTCGAGGACCACAACCCGACCGGCTCGATCAAGGACCGGGCCGCGCTGCGGATGCTGGTCGACGCCGAGAAGGACGGCCGGCTCCGGCCGGGCAACACGATCCTGGAGCCGACGTCGGGCAACACCGGCATCTCACTGGCGATGGCGGCCAAGTTGCGCGGCTACCGGATGGTCTGTGTGATGCCGGAGAACACCTCCGAGGAGCGCCGGCAGATCCTGCGGATGTGGGGTGTCGAGATCATCTCCTCCCCGGCCGCGGGCGGTTCGAACGAGGCGGTCCGGGTGGCCAAGCAGGTCGCCGAGGAGCACCCGGACTGGGTGATGCTCTACCAGTACGGCAACCCGTCGAACGCGGCCGCGCACTACGACGGCACCGCGCGCGAGATCCTCGCCGACCTCCCGTCCGTCACCCACTTCGTGGCCGGTCTCGGCACCACCGGCACGCTGATGGGCGCCGGCCGGTTCTTCCGCGAGCACAAGCCCGAGGTGCGGATCGTCGCGGCCGAGCCCCGGTACGGCGAACTCGTCTACGGGCTGCGCAACCTCGACGAGGGCTTCGTGCCCGAGTTGTACGACGAGACCCTCATCGACGCCCGGTTCTCGGTCGGGCCGCGGGACGCCGTCCGGCGGGTGCGTGAACTGCTCGACAACGAGGGGATCTTCGCCGGCATCTCGACCGGCGCGATCCTGCACGCCGCGCTCGGTCAGGCGGCCAAGTGTGTCCGCGACGGTGAGTCCGCGGACATCGCGTTCGTGGTCGCCGACGGCGGCTGGAAGTACCTGTCCACCGGCGCCTACGAAGGCACCATCGACGAGGCCGAAGACCGCCTCGAAGGCCAACTCTGGGCCTGAGGCACCTGACGGTGGGTTACGTCGTTGCCGCCTACGGTTGTTTGAAGAGGATCTTTCGCCCGAGTCGGGGATGGACACCGCGACCCTTGCAGCTGTTGCAGGGGCGCTGCGCGTAGCTGAAGATGGCGCCGCGGTGCCGTCCGGCGCCTTTGCAACGGTTGCACTTGGCGTTCGGGTGCAGGGACAGCGAGACGACGTACAGACCGAAGGTCGCCATCGCGAGCACGAGCATCATCCCGGTCGGCCCGAGGGACGCCGCGATGTCTGCCCACGTGCTGTTGGAGTCCGCGGCCTGACCAGCGGCCTGCCCTGCGGCCGTGGCGTTGTCCGGTTGCGGATTCGGTGCGGCGGTGGTGCTCAGCATCACCGCGATGTGATGCGCCAGGTTCATGGCGTCACGAAGGGCGGTCGAACAAACATCGCTCCAGAGTGGCGCGCATCACCCGAAAAGGCAATTCCGGAGAGTAAAGATGTGGATAACTCCGGGCGTGTCGTTTGCGTATCTTAGGTAAGCCTCCCTTCAGTGCTGCCCGCTGCCGGACCTGTCCACAGCCGCCCGGCGCGGGCCGGCGGCTGCCGGATAAGCTGCGGCCGTGGCAGACGCACCGGTGGGGATCTTCGATTCAGGCTTCGGTGGACTCACGGTCGCCCGCGCGGTGCTCGACCAACTGCCGCACGAGCCGATCCTCTACCTGGGTGACACCGCCCGGCAGCCGTACGGTCCCAAGCCGATCGCCGAGGTCCGCGAGTACGCGCTGGAATGTCTCGACCACCTGGTCGAGGCGGGCGTGAAGATGCTCGTCATCGCCTGCAACTCGGCCAGTGCCGCGATGCTCCGGGACGCCCGCGAGCGGTACGACGTACCGGTCGTGGAAGTGATCCTGCCGGCCGCCCGCCGCGCCGTCGCCGCCACCCGGAACCAGCGGGTCGGCGTCATCTGCACCCGGGCCACGGCGGCCTCGTTGGCGTACGAGGACGGTTTCGCCGCCGCGCCGCAGGTGGAGCTCTTCACCCAGGCCTGCCCGAGGTTCGTCGACTTCGTCGAGTCCGGTGTGACGTCCGGACCCGAGCTGCTCGAGGCGGCCCACGAGTACCTCGGCCCGCTCGTCGAGGCCGGCGTCGACACCCTCATCCTCGGCTGCACCCACTACCCGTTGCTCACCGGCGTCATCTCCTACGTGATGGGCGACAACGTCACCCTGGTCAGCAGCGCCGAGGAGTGCGCCAAGGACGTGTACGGCGTACTGACCAAGACCGGCCTGCTCCGCCCGGACCACCTGCCCGAGCCGCGGCACCGCTTCGTCACCACCGGCAGCCCGGCCGAGTTCGCCGCCATCGGCTCCCGCTTCCTCGGCCCGGTGCTGTCCGGCGTCGACCAGTTCGCCTGGATCCGCTGACCCACGTGACGCGGGTCGTGAGGAGCGGTGTGACGGGTCTCGCACCGGATGTTGTCAACGGCACCAGATCCGGCCGTGACGTGCGCGAAATCACTGCCAGGCAACTGGATCGGGTCCCTACCGACGCCACCGGCTTCCCTGCGAACGCGGCAACCCGCCGGTAATGTTCAAGCTATGAAGCTCACCGTGCTCGGCTGCTCCGGGTCCGTCCCCGGGCCGGACTCGGCCGCCTCGAGCTATCTGGTCACCGCCGAGGGGTTCAACCTGATCGTCGACCTCGGCAGTGGCGCGCTCGGCTCGCTCCAACGGCATCTCGCCATACCGGAGATCGGTGCGATCGGCCTGTCCCACTTGCATCCTGACCACTGTATGGACCTGTGCGGTCTGTACGTCTCGGCCAAGTACGCACCCGGGTCGCCGCTCCCGCGGATCCCCGTGTACGGCCCGCCCGGTACGGCGTACCGGATGGCGCTGGCGTACGACCTGCCGCTCGATCCGGGGATGGAGGAGCAGCTGGAATTCCATTCCTGGCACGATGTTCAGCAGATCGGGCCGTTCACCGTCCGGACCGCGCCGATGGTGCATCCGGTGCCGGCGTACGCGATCCGGGTTGAGCACGGCAACAAGTCGCTCGTCTACACCGGCGACACCGGCCCGAACGACGCCCTGATCGAACTCGCCCGCGGCGCCGACCTGCTGCTGTCCGAAGCGGCCTTGCCGGACAACGATCCGCACAACCCGACCGACCTCCACCTGACGCCCGCCGACGCCGGCGAACACGCCAAGAAGGCCGGCGTGAAACGGCTCGTCATCACCCACGTCCCGCCCTGGTACGACCGCGAGACCCAGGCCGAGAACGCCCGCCGCACCTACTCCGGCCCGGTCGAGATCGCCACTCCAGATGCCGTTTTCGACATCTGACGACGTTCGGCTGTGGACCGCGACCACCGGTACGGCGACGTCCGCCGTACCGGTCGTGATCCTGCACGGCGGCCCCGGCCGGTGGGACGACTACGCCGTCCTCGCGGCAGGGAGCTGCTCCGAGGTGGGTTATCCCTGGAGTAGTGGGGTGTCGCCGGGACGGAGGGCGAAGTGCACGGCGGCGGAGGCGTTGCGGATGACCAGTTCGAGGTAGCCGGTGCCTGAGCTGCCGGGGATGAGGCCGGGCGCGCCGCTAGGGACGGCAGTCAGGTGGGGGTAGCAGGTGACGTCGGTGATGGTGGTCGTGCCGTCGGGGGTGCGGCCTGCTACCGGGAGGGTTGCGCCGAGGGTGAAGCCGACGGCGGCGGGTTCGCAGTTGAGTTTGCAGTTGCCGAAGTTGTCGACGACGCTCACGGCCGGCGGCTCGTCGGGGATGAGTGGTACGACGGTCGGCGTCGACGGGACCGGGCGGTCGTCGGCGATCCACTTGGCGAGCAGCGGGAGGTACCAGAGGCTGCGGAACTGGGTGTCCGCGATCCTGTCCACCTCGGCGGGCTCGAGGTTCGTCCAGGACGCTGCGGCCAGGGCCTCCCGGATGTCGGTGACGAACACCTTCTGCACGTCGAGTTCCCGTCGTACCAGGGACAGCGCGCGCGGGTTGAACGTGCCGGCCACCAGGTGCCGGCCGAACCAGAAGTAGCAGAACGGTACGCCGTTCGGCCACGCGCCGTCGCGGGGCGCGATGTTGAGCAAGGTGATGGTCGGATGACCGTCCTCGCCCAGGGATTCCGTGGATCTCAGACAGTCCAGCAGAGTGAGGGCCGCGAAGGCCTCCGGATCAGGGCCGTCGGCGGCCACGATGGTCGGGGACTGGCCGAACAGGGCGCCGATCCGGGTGCTGAGCCGGGCCCGGGCGTTCCCGTCGGAACAGTCGGTGAGGTAGGTGATCGGGTACATGCGTGTGCTCCTGAAGGTGTTCGCAGCTGGACGAAAAGAGAGAGGCCCCCGACGCATCGGGGGCCTCTCTCGCTGCAAGCGTCAGTGCGCGCGCCGCTAGAGTCCTCCGCATCGAGGGCTCAGCATTCGCATGGCGGCGTACCAGGTCACGCTCGGGATGGTAGCACCCTCACCGCGCCTGACCGTTGTCGAAATAGGTGACCAGGGCCGGGTCCAGGGCCGGGATGTCGATCGGGGTCCCGTTGTCGCGCAGGGAGGTCGTCGCGGCGTACCCGGCGGCGACCGCGGCCCGCGCGGCGACCGGGGACGTGAGCGTCGCCCCGCCGTCCCGGACGAATCGCACGTACTCGTCGACCAGTCGCGGGTCCGCGCCGCCGTGACCGCCCTCGACCTCCGGGATGTCCACCACCAGGTCCGCGTCCTCGCGGTACCCGGACCGCTTGCTGTTCCACACCTTCACCACACCGCCCGGGCTGTCGCCGAAGTTCTCCAGCCGACCGTGCGTCCCGATCACCGTGTAGTTGCGCCAGTAGTCCGGCGTGTAGTGGCACTGCTGGTAGGTGACGTAGACCCCGTTGTCCAGCAGGAGATTCGCCATCGAGATGTCCTCGACGTCCATCACCGGCGCCAGCCCCTTCTGCGACAGCGGCGGCCAGTTGTCCAGCGACACGAAGTCGCCGAAGCGTTGCCCGGAACGGTCCAGCCGGTCCTCGATCCCGCCGTACAGGGTGAGTGCGCCCATGGCGTTCACGCGGGTCGTGTACCCGTCGGCCAGCCAGTGCATCACATCGATGTCATGGGCACCTTTCTGCAACAGCAGGCCGGTGGTACGACGCCGATCGGCGTGCCAGTCCTTGAAGTAGTAGTCGCCGCCGTGACCGACGAAGTGCCGGCACCAGATCGCCTTCACCTCACCGATCGCACCGGCCTGGATCAGGTCGCGCATCGTCAGGACGACGGGCATGTGCCGCATGTTGTGGCCGACGTACAGCCGTGCCCCGCTGTCGTACGCCGCCTGCAGCACGCGGTCGCACCCGGAGGTGGTGATCGCGAGCGGCTTCTCCACGAACACCGACACCCCGGCACGGAGGAAGTCGATCGCCGGGTCCTCGTGCAGGTCGTCCGGCGTGGTCAGGAAGACCCCGTCGAGTTTCTGCTCGAGCAGTTCGGCGTGATCGGCATGTACCGTCGCCTCCGGATACTGCTGCTGCGCGACGTCCCGCTGAGCGGCGGACGGGTCGGCGAGGGCGACGACCTCGGAACCTTCGCCGGGCCGGTGGGCGTACTGCGCGATGCGGCTACGGGCACCGAGTCCCACCACACCGAACCGAAGATCAGTCATTCCAGGCATCTCCTGCACATAGTTGTTTGTAGCACCCTAACTCCGCGCACTTCCGTCCTTCAATCACCCGTCCTCCAGCTGGAATTGCCCCACTCGTCATCCGGGCAACACCAGCGGCTCGACCGGTGACGTCACCATGACGGAATGTGAGCCTCCACTACGTGGCACTGGGCGACTCGACCACCGTGGGTGTCGGGGACCCGATGAACGGCAGCAGTACGACCGACCTCTCCGGTGCCGGCGCGCGCCCGGGCGAAGGGTGGCGGGGCTGGGCCTCGCTGCTCGCCGATGCCCTGGCCAGCTCCCACCGTGTGACGTTCTCCAACTTCGCGACCAGCGGCGCCACCGCGCCGGTCGTCGCGACCGAGCAACTGCCCGAGACCGGTACCGGTCCGATCGACCTCGCCTCACTCATTGTCGGGGTCAACGACACTTTGCGCTCCACCTTCGACCCCGGCCGGATCCGCGACTGCCTGCAGCTCTGCGCCGAGGAACTGACCGCCCGCGGCGCGCTGCTGCTCACCGTCCGGTTCCACGACCACGGCCAGGTGTTCGGCCTGCCGTCGTGGTTGCGCCGGCCGCTGTGGCAGCGGATCGAGCAGGTGAATCTCGCGTACGACGACCTGCACGCGAAGTACGGCGGTATCCGGCTGGACATGGCCGACTACCCGGAGGTGTACCGCCGGGACTTCTGGAGCATCGACCGGCTGCACCCGGGCGAGCGTGGTCATCGGCGGCTGGCCCGTGGGTTCGCCGACGAACTGGCTCGCCGCGGGCTCCGGATCGACGTACCCCCTGAGCTGGACTGTGTGTACCAGCAGCCGAGTCGGTGGGCGGACACGATCTGGCTGGTCCGGGAGGGCGTCCCGTGGCTCGGGCGGCGGGCCGGAGACCTGACGCCGTGGGCCGCCCGGATGGCGGTCAGTCAGCTTCGGCCGGCGACCAATGCGGAGGTACAGCGCGTGGAGGCATAGGGTCTGAGGCATGGCTCGTATCGATGGACGTACGCCGGATCAGCTTCGCCCCGTGACCCTGACGCGGAAGTGGCTCGACCATGCCGAGGGCTCGGTCCTGGTCGAGTTCGGCCGCACCCGGGTGCTGTGCGCGGCGAGTGTGACCGAGGGCGTGCCGCGGTGGCGGAAGGGCTCCGGGCTCGGCTGGGTCAGCGCGGAGTACGCGATGCTGCCGCGGTCGACGAACACCCGCTCGGACCGCGAGTCGGTGAAGGGCCGGATCGGCGGCCGGACGCACGAGATCTCCCGGCTGATCGGGCGTTCGCTGCGGGCCGTGATCGACTACAAGGCGCTCGGCGAGAACACCATCCTGCTGGACTGCGACGTGCTGCAGGCCGACGGCGGTACGCGGACCGCCGCGATCACCGGCGCGTACGTCGCGCTCGCGGACGCGGTGTCGCATCTGCGCGACCGCAAGCTGCTGAAGAGCGAGCCGCTGACCGGTTCGGTCGCCGCCGTCTCGGTCGGCATCATCGACGGCGGCCCGATGCTCGACCTCTGCTACGAGGAGGACGTCCGGGCCGAGACCGACATGAACCTGGTGATGACCGGCGACGGCAGGTTCATCGAGGTGCAGGGGACCGCCGAGGGCGCGCCGTTCGACCGCGCCGAGCTGGACAGCCTGCTGGACATCGGCGCTGCAGGCTGCGCCGAGCTGACCAAGCTACAACTGGAGGCACTCGCGTGAGTCGGGTGCTGCTGGCCTCGAACAACAAGAAGAAGCTCGAGGAACTGCGGCGCATCCTGACCCCGATCGTGCCCGGTATCGAGGTGCTCGGGCTGGGCGACGTACCGCCGTACCGGGAGCCGGCCGAGACCGAGCCGACGTTCGAGGGCAACGCGCTGCTGAAGGCGCACGCGGCGCTGGCGGCGACCGGGCTGCCGTCGATCGCGGACGACAGCGGGATCTGCGTGGACGCGCTGAACGGGATGCCCGGGGTGCTGTCGGCGCGCTGGTCCGGGCCGGCGAAGGACAACCACGCGAACAACGTGCTGCTGCTCGGGCAACTGGAGGAGGTACCGGACGAGCGGCGCGGCGCGTCGTTCGTCGCGGCCGTCGCGTTCGTCCGGCCCGACGCCGAGGACGAGATCGTGATCGGCGAGATGCGCGGCTCGGTCATCCGCGAACTGCGCGGCACCGGCGGTTTCGGGTACGACGTCCTGTTCGCCGCCGAAGGCTATGACCAGACGACGGCGGAACTGTCGATCGAGGAGAAGGACGCGATCAGCCACCGGGGCAAGGCGTTGCGCGCTCTCGCCCCGATCGTCGCGAAGGCACTGGGAGAATAGTCATGTTGTTCGCCGGATCGGATCGGGACGGGGTCGCCGAGGGCAAGATCACCACGGCGTACCGGCGGTGGGCCGAGGCCCGCGTGGTCGAGGGGCGGATCTACCGCACCAACGCCGGCCGGATCGAGATCGACAGCGTCCGCGAGGTCAACCCGGACCTGATCGCCGACACCGACGCCGATGTCGCCGCCGCGGACCGGCAGAACGCCAAGGACGTTCGCCGCCGGCTCCGTGGCAACGAGGACTGGCCGACGTTCCTGATCAAGTTCCACCTGGTCGAGGGTCCGGACCCGCGCGAACAACTGGCCGCCCAGTCCACCCTGTCGCCCGAGGATCTCGACGACCTCAAGGCACGGCTGGCTCGCTTCGACGAACTCAGCAGACAAGGCCCGTGGACCAGCGCCACCCTCCGCCTGATCCAGTCCAAGCCGGCCACCCGGGCCGCCGACCTCGCCGCCGAGCTGGGCCGCGAAACGGCCCCGTTCAAACTCGACGTCCGCAAACTCAAGAACCTGGGCCTGACCCACAGCCTCGAAGTCGGCTACGAACTGACCCCCCGCGGCACGACATACCTCTCCACCCTCGACTGACGCGGTGAAGTAGTCGCGGGGTGCCTGAGGCGGGATTTGAACCCGCACGCCCGGGGGCACCGGCACCTAAAGCCGGCGTGTCTGCCGTTCCACCACTCAGGCTGTGGGAGTCGCCTCCCGGGGACATCTTAGAGACGTGCCCTAGGGGAGGCGACTCAGGTCAGCGGCTTTGGAGGGCGTCGATGAAGACCTCGCGGAGGTCCGACGGGTTGCGGGCGACGTAGCTCTGGCCGCCGGTGGCCGCGGCGAGGGTGCTGAGTTCCTCGGCGTTGGCTTCCGGACCCATGCCGAGAGCAATGATCCGGACCGGGCGGGCCGGGTCGCGCAGGCCCCTGAGGGTCTGCACGGTCTGCGCCAGAGTCGGGCTGCCCGGGTCGTCGTTCTTGCCGTCGGTGAACAGCAGGATCGTGTTGACCGCCTTGGAGTCGTACTGCTGCCGGACCGCACGGACCGCGGCGATCGCGGTGTCGTACAGGCCGGTGCTGCCGTTCGGGATCGGGCGCTGGATCTTCAGGTTGTCCAGGATCTTCTTGCGTTGCCGGTCCGACAGCGGCGCGATCGGGACGAGTTCCTTGTAGTCGGCGCCGTCCGCGCCGATCTTGGTCGAGAACGTCCACAGGCCGAGCGACGCGCTGTTCGGGAACAGTCCCAGACCGCCGCCGGCCGCCTCGATGGTCAGCTGCATCCGGGTCTTCCCGCCGACCAGCTCCGCCATCGAGCCGGAGATGTCGATCACCGCCAGCGAGTGGGTGGACAGCGACAGCCGGGTCCAGTTGAGCAGCGTCTTGTCGATCGTCTCGCCGTTCGGCTTGGTCAGCTGGGTGATGTCGCCGACGCCGCGGCCGCCGGTGAGCGGGCTGAACAGCGCGTCCCGGAAGCCGGCCGTGTCGCGGGCCTGGCTGGCGCCGTCCGCGAGCAGCTCGGCCGCCAGCGCCTTGGCGGCGTTGGTGGCCTGCTCGGCGTCCGACTTGGCGGTGACGACGATCGGGTAGTCCAGCGACAAGGTGCCGGTGGCCGGCACGATCGCCTTCAGCTGGGCGTCCGGGTGCTCCTCCTGGTACTTCACGAAGCTCTGCTCGGAAGCAGGTACGACGACCCGGCTGCCGTCTTGATCGGCCCGGCCGAACAAGGCGTTCGCGTCGGTGAACGGCTTGGCCATCGAGCCGAGTCGCTGCGCCAGCGGCACGATCACCGTGGCGACCTGGCTGTCGGACGCCGACGTCCGCTGCCGCTCGGACTGGACCGAGAGCAGCGCGAGCGCGCCTGCCGACGTGCTGAGCGGGTCCAGCAGGGCGGGCTCGGGGGAGCCGGCCGGGTTGGGAGTACCGAAGGCGCGCAGCCAGGACGAGGTGTCGGCGAAGTTGGTGTTCCGTCCGACCAGCACCAGCGGTGAGGTGGCGATGGACGGTACGGCGACAGTCGGCACACTCTGGCCGTCGTCGGCCTGGGCCACCCACAGCGAGGAGTCCGGGATCCAGAGATCGGGCCGGTTGTCGCTGTTGGCCGCGAGGTCCGTGGCGACCTTCGCCGAGGGAGCCGCGCTGATGGTGAACTGCAGACACGGAGTTCCGTCGTCGCCGCCCTTGGTGGACAGCGACTTGGCCGCCGATTCCAGGGACGACTGCAACTCGGGCGTGGTGCTGAGCGAGACCTGTGTGGGGTCGTCGCACGACTGGCCGCCGCCGAGGAAGCCGTCGGCTCCCGCCTCGGACCCGAAGGACCGGACGACGAACACGGCGCCCAGCGAGAGCACCAGAAGCCCGACCGCGGTGATGTACACCGAACGGCGGTTGTTGTTACTTCGCGTCACCGCAGAGGAATGTTTTCCCATCGCGGCAGGTCCCTCCCTCCCAGAGGCTGACTGCGCGCGCAGATTACCCGGTTTCGGCTGGTCAGGGCGAAGGTCGACGTGGTTCTTGACACACCCGCCGGGGGACCGCAACCGAACGCGGACGGGTCCGGGAGTACTGCTCATTCACAGGAAGGCTGAAAAACTCACCCAGGGTAGTGGTGTCGCTCCGATTCGGTGACTTCTGGGTGTGATCCAAATCACACTCGGATCTTTGCTCAAGCGACCGTTCCATGGACCATCCCCGTGAAACGGTCGAAGGTTTCCCTCCGGAGGAGGCCCTGACAAGCATGTCAGTCACGGTCCGGCACGGTTCGTGCACTACCGCGCCCCGGCTACCGAAGGCGAGCCGGCGCGGAGAGTCGGGACCGGGTCAGAGGCCGAGGTCGCGGCGGAGTTTGGCGACGTGGCCGGTGGCCTTGACGTTGTACTGGGCGACGGCGACCTTGCCGTCCGGGTCGACGACGAAGGTCGAGCGGATGACACCGGTCACCTTCTTGCCGTACATCGTCTTCTCGCCGAAGGCGCCGTACGCCGTCAGCACCTCTTTGTCCGGGTCGCTCAGCAGCGGGAACGTCACCCCGTCGCGGTCGCGGAACTTGGCCAGCTTCGCCGGCTTGTCCGGTGAGATGCCGAGGACGGCGTACCCGGCGGCCTGGAGGGAGTCGAGGGAGTCGCGGAAGTCGCACGCCTGCTTGGTGCAGCCCGGTGTCATCGCGGCCGGGTAGAAGTAGACGATCACGTTCTTCCCGCGCAGATCCGTCAGCGCGACCTCGTTGCCGTCGGCATCCGGGAGGGTGAAATCGGGTGCGGCGTCGCCGACGGACAGACGTTCGGACATCAGGCCCTCCACGGTTCGATTGACTGTCCGCAATGTTACGTGCGGGAAAACTGGGACCCGTTCCGGGTGCGAGCGTGGCGTCGGTGGGTGAAGATGCGCAGATGAGCGAGCGCAGCGAGGTCATCATTCAACACAGCGCCCTTCGAGCCTCATCCGCGCCCGGAGCGAAGCGAGGACGCGGATGAGAAACGCATCCTCCCGCCCCGCGGGCACACCGTTGTTCGACGGGTACCTCGACCCGCGGCGCCCGCACGCCGATGCGTACGACGAGATGTTCGACCCGGTCGACGGCGTCCGTACGGCGTACAAGCGGCTGCACGACTCGCTCACGCCATTGCAACCGGGGGACCTGACCACCAGGGCCGAGGCGCTGGACCGGGCTCTGGTCGACCAGGGCATCACGTTCAGCCTGTCCGGCCAGGAGCGGCCGTTCCCGCTGGACCTGGTGCCCCGGGTGATCACGTCCTCGGAGTGGTCCCGGCTGGAGCGTGGCATCGTGCAGCGGGTCCGGGCGCTGGAGGCGTTCCTGGCCGACATCTACGGGCCGCAGCAGATCGTGGCGGACGGCGTACTGCCGCGGCGGCTGATCACGTCGTGCGAGCACTTCCACCGCCAGGCGGCCGGCATCGCCCCGCCGAACGGCGTCCGGATCCACGTGGCCGGTATCGACGTGGTCCGCGACGAGCAGGGCGACTTCCGGGTGCTGGAGGACAACCTGCGCAGCCCGTCCGGGGTGTCGTACGTGATGGAGAACCGCCGGACGATGACACGGGTGTTCCCGGACCTGTTCGCCAAGCACCGGGTCCGTGCGGTCGGCGACTACGCGGTCCACCTGCTCAGAGCGCTGAGAGCCGCGGCTCCGCCGAGTGCGACCGACCCGAACGTCGTCGTACTCACACCGGGCGTCTACAACTCGGCGTACTTCGAGCACTCGCTGCTGGCGCGGCAGATGGGGGTGGAGCTGGTCGAGGGACGTGACCTGCTCGCCCGCAACAACGTGATCTACCTGCGCACCACTGAGGGCGACCAGCGGGTGGACGTGATCTACCGGCGGATCGACGACGAGTTCCTGGACCCGGTGCAGTTCGTACCGGACTCCGTGCTCGGCGTCGCGGGCCTGGTGAACGCGGCGCGGGCCGGCAACGTGGTGATCGCCAACGCGATCGGCAACGGGGTCGGCGACGACAAGCTGATCTACACGTACCTGCCGGAGATCCTGAAGTACTACCTGGGTGAGACCCCGCTGCTGCCGAACGTGGACACCTACCGCTGCTGGCTGCCCGCTGAGCAGGCAGAGGTGCTGGACCGGTTGGACGAGCTCGTGACGAAGCCTGTCGAGGGCTCTGGTGGCTACGGCATCGTCTTCGGACCGGATGCCTCGCCCAAGGAGCTCCAGGCCCAGCGTCGCCGGATCAGGACAAATCCACGGGGCTGGATCGCGCAGCCCGTCGTACAGCTGTCCACTGTGCCTACCAAGGTCGGTGAGCGGTTGCAGCCGAGGCATGTGGACCTGCGGCCCTTTGCGGTCAACGACGGCGAGGACGTGTTCGTGCTGCCGGGTGGTCTGACCCGGGTGGCGATTCCCGAGGGCAGTCTGATCGTGAACTCGTCGCAGGGCGGTGGGTCCAAGGACACCTGGGTGCTGGCGCCCCGAGCCTCCGATGACGCCGAGCTGCGAGGACGCGGACTGGGCGCGACCGGGGTCAAGGCCGACGAGGCGTCCACGCCGGAGCACGGTCCTGAACTGAACGTCGCCCAACAGCAGCAGCAACAGTGATGAGGAGGTGCTGACGATGCTCGCACGCAACGCCGAGTCGCTGTACTGGATCGGCCGGTACGTCGAACGCGCGGACGACACAGCGCGGATCCTCGACGTGTCGGTCCATCAGCTGCTCGAGGACGCGACAGTCGATGCCGACAGCGAGAGCCGCACGCTGTTGTCGGTCCTCGGCATCACTCCACCCGACGGGACCCAGCTGGACGTGTGGGGGCTGACCGAGCTGGTGGCGATGTCGCCGGAGTCGGGTTCGATCGTGTCCTCGATCGAGAGTGCCCGGGAGAACACCAGGGTGGCGCGTGAGGTTGTGTCCAGCGAGCTGTGGCAGTGCATCAACGCGATGTACAACGCCGTACCCGAGCGGCAGCGTGCTGCTCGCCGCGTGGGGCCGCACGAGTTCTTCACCTTCGTGGAGGACCGGGCGGCGATGTTCGCCGGGCTGGCGGACTCCACGATGAGCCGGGACGACGGCTGGCGGTTCCTGGTGCTGGGGCGGTCGGTGGAGCGGGTGGACATGATCGTCCGGCTGTTGATGTCCCGAGTGGGTGACAAGCCGACGTCGCCAGGCTGGGTGACGGTACTGCGTTCAGCGGGTGCTCATGACACCTACCTGCGGACGTATCGCGGTGCACTGGACGCCTCGCGCGTGGTGCAGTTCCTGCTGCTGGACAGGCTGTTCCCACGGTCCGCCTTCCATGCGCTGACACAGGCCGAGTCCTGCCTGGAAGCGCTGGACCACGGCCCGTCTGCCAGGATCGGCGCGGGTGCGGAGGCCTCACGGCTGCTGGGGAAGGCGAGGAGCGAGTTGGAGTTCCTGCGACCGGCCGAGCTGCTGGACGACCTCACCGGCCGGCTGCAGGCGTTGCAGACCACAGTGCGCGAGGTGGGCGAGGCCGTGTCGCGGCAGTACTTCCACGCGGTGCCGTGGATCGAGTGGAACAACGCGGAGGTGAATCTGTGAACTGGCGTCTCCGAGTGGTTCATACGACCGGCTATCGGTACGCAACAGCAGTGACGCAGTCCTACAACGAAGCGCGGCTCACACCGCGCAGCGACGACCGGCAGAACCTCATGGTCGCCCGGCTCGAGACAGTGCCGGCGGCAAGGGGCTACAAGTACACGGACTACTGGGGTACTGAGGTCAACGCCTTCGACCTGCACACTCCACACACCGAGCTGAAGGTCGTTGCCGCGTCTGTGGTCGAGACGACCGAGCAGCCGCTCCCAGCAGTCGACGCGACGTGGGCCCAGGTGCGGTCTCCGGAGTCCCTCGACAGGTACGCCGAGTACCTCGAGTGGACCACCTACGTGCCGAAGCATCGCGAGCTGGCCGCGGTGGCCCGTTCGTTGCGCAAGGGCCGCACACCGCAGGAGACCGTGCTGGAAGTCTCCAAGTGGGTGCACGGCACGTTGAAGTACCAGCGCGGCACCACTGGGGTGCACTCGTCCGCAATCGACGCATGGCAGGCGGGAGAGGGCGTGTGTCAGGACTACGCGCACCTGACGCTCGCCATGCTGCGCGCGATCGGCGTACCCGCCCGCTACGTCTCCGGCTACCTCCACACCGAGCCGAACGCCGCGGTGGGCGAGACGGTCGTCGGGGAGAGCCACGCCTGGATCGAGGCGTGGACCGGCGACTGGTGGGGCTTCGACCCGACCAACGACCTCCCGATCGGGCACCGGCACGTCTGGGTGGCCACCGGCCGCGACTACGGCGACGTGTCCCCGCTGAAGGGCATCTACTCCGGCGGAGCGGCCACCGCGATCGAGGTCACCGTCGACATGACCCGCCTGGCGTAGAGCGCGGCACCTTGCTCGGGCAGATGACGCAGGATGGAGTGGGTCCATGCGGGCGATGACAGTGACGACGGGGAAGCCCGACTCAGCCGCGGTAGGGGAGGTCGCTGAGCCGCCGGCCACGGATGGTTCGATCCTGGTCCAGGGGCTGCTGACCGGGATCTGCGGCACAGACATCGAGCTGGTCTCCGGAGCGTTCGGCAGCGGCAGACCCGGCTCGGACCACCTCGTGATCGGCCATGAGTCGCTCGGACGGGTTCTGGAGGCGCCGGACGGTTCCGGCTTCAGTCCCGGCGACCTGGTGGCCGGTGTGGTCCGCAGACCCGACCCGGAGCCCTGTCCGGCCTGTGCACGCGGTGAGTGGGACTTCTGCCGCAACGGGCGGTACACCGAGCGCGGCATCAAGGAGATGGACGGGTACGGCGCCGAGCGGTGGCGAGTCGATCCGTACTACGCCACACCGGTCCCGGACCAGCTCGGACACCTCGGCGTACTCGTGGAACCCGCCAGCATCCTCGCCAAGGCCTGGGAGCAGGTGGACCGGGTCGCCTCCCGGTCGTGGTTCGGACCGGAACACGTCCTCGTCACCGGGGCCGGTCCGATCGGCCTGCTCGCCGCTCTGATCGCGACACAGCGCGGGTACGGCGTACATGTCATGGACCGGGTCAAGGACGGGCCGAAGCCTGAGTTGGTGCGAGCACTCGGGGGGACGTACCTCACCGACCTGGCTGACCTGACTGTCACCCCGGACGTGGTGATCGAGGCGACCGGAGCCGGGCAGGTCGTGTTCGACTGCGCCAAGCTGCTCGGACCGGCCGGTGTCATGTGCCTGACCGGCATCTCGCCCGGCCCTGCGACGATCGACGTACAACTGGATGCGCTGACCCGCCAATTGGTCGTCCGCAACGCCGCACTGGTGGGCACGGTGAATGCGGCCAAACGGCACTATGCGGACGCGGTCGACATCCTTCAGGTGGCCGAAAAGAGCTGGCTGGAGCGGCTGATCACCCGGACCGTGCCGCTGTCCGACTGGACCGGCGCGTTGGTCCGGGAACCGAATGACATCAAGGTGGTCGTCGACTTGCGGGCGTGACCTGCGAGGATGGAGTCAGCAGGGCAGGTCCGGCCATCCACCCAGTGAGGGTGGTCCGGGGCAACCCCCAGGACCGAAGGGAGCGTCGACAGGTGTCGGACATAAAGGCGGCTCGGACCCCCGAGCAGATCGAGGCGGACATCGCCGCCACCCGCGCGCGACTGGCCTCGACCGTGGACGAGCTGGTCGACCGGGCGCACCCGAAGAACGTGGCGAGGCGACAGGTCGAGCAGGCGAGGGCACAGGTGTTCGACGAGCGCGGCCAGTTGCGGACCCAAAAGATCGTCGCGGTCGGCGGTGCCGCGGTCGGCGTGCTCGCCGTCCTGCTGCTGATCCGTCGGCTGGTGGGGCGCCGGTGACTCCTCGCAAGCGCCTGTCCGACGACAAACTGCCGATCCGGATGCTGCACGACCGGGTGCTGGTCTCCCTCGAGCAGGAGGGCGAGCGGAAGTCCTCGGCGGGCATCCTGATCCCGGCCACCGCCCAGATGGGCCGCCGGCTCGCCTGGGCGAAGGTGGTCGCGGTCGGCGCCAACGTGCGGACGGTCGAGGTCGACGACCGGGTCCTGTTCGACCCGGAGGACCGGGCCGAGGTCGAGGTCCGCGGCGACGACTACATCCTGCTCCGCGAGCGCGACCTGCACGCGGTCGCGGCCGGCCGCCTCGAGGACGGCCAGACCGGCCTCTACCTCTGATCGAGGTTGTAGAGGCGTACGGCGTTCTCACGACCCCACAGCGTCGCCACGCGGGCAGCGTCGTCGGCAGACCAGTCACCCTGCTCCACGAACCCACCGAGCACGGCCGTGACCGCACGCCGCCACACCGCTGCTCCGAGGTAGTGCAGCTCCGCAGGTCCCCAGGCGTCGGAGGAGTAGAGCACCTTGGCGAACGGCGCCAGCTCCAGACCCTCGGCCAGTACGGCGGCCGCTCGCGCACCGACGTACATCGTGGTGAGGCCCAGGTCGAAGCTCACGTGCGGGAAGACGTGTGCGAGGTAGCCGGCCTCGCGGTGGAAGGGGTAGCAGTGCAGCAACACGACCTGGGCACCGACCGGCTCGACCAGACGCAGCCACTCCGTCAGCAGTAGTGGGTCAGCCTTTCGCAACTGCAGGTCCGGGTCACCGAAGCCCACGTGCAGCTGCAGCGGCAGACCACGCCGCGCACCCGTCCACAGCAGCCAGCGCAGCAGCACCGGGTCAGCGACCCGCCCAGCGCCCGACGCGTACCAGCGGTCCAGAGCAGCCAGTACGTCGGCAGCACTCGGCTCAGCCGGGTCAAAGTCGAACCCATGCCGATACGCCACGATGCTCTTCAGCCCGACAGCCCCGGCAGTCCGCTCCTCAAGCCGCCGTACCAACGCCTCAGGTACGGCGGCCGCCGAGGACTCCTGTGCAGCGACGTACTCCAGCTCAGACTCCAGCCGCACCACCTCATGCGCGCGGGAGCCACTCAGCTTCGCCAGCTCGTCGACATTGGTCACTGCGTCACCCAGATAGCCCGTGTCCACCAGGAAGTCGCTCACACCGGCACCGCCAAGGAAGAGCCGGTTCACGGCCTCCTCACCCAGCTGGGACCGTGCAGCCAGGTAGTCGTCCGCTGAAGCGTGTGGAGCGAGTCCCAGGAGCGGTGCGCAGTACCGGCGGATCGCCAACCCCAGTTGGGAGTCGAACGTCGACATCCACGACGGCACGGGTCGATCCGACTCGGTGATCAGCTGCTCGAAGGCAGCCCGGTCCAGCGGTCCTTTGGTCGCGCCGTGGACGTGGTGATCGACAAGCTGGAGTTCGTCGAGCATCGCTACTGTCCCGCGTGGCTGCTGAGCCGGAAGCGGGACGGTACCGACGCCTCGCCGGTGACCAGGTCGCGGATGTACTCGCCGATCAGCGGCACGAACTTGAACCCTTGCCCGCAGAAGCCGACCGCGACCGTGATCGGCCCGACCCGGTCGATGACGAAGTTGTCGGTCGGCGTGTTGTCGTACAGGCAGCTGATCGCGGTCGACCGGCCCGCATCCAGGCCGGGGAACCACTTCTCGACGTACTGCAGCAGCCGGGCATCCGACTCCGGCTCCACCGCGAAATCCCGGGTGTCCGGGTCGACGACCGGCCCGGTGGCGTGCAGCCCGACCTTGACACCGGACCCGGCCTCGAACAGGCCGTAGCTCGCTTTACGCCCGTGCACGAAGCTCGGCCAGTCCAGGTCGTCCGACACCGGCTCGAAGTACCGCGGTTGCTCCTGTGTCACCGTGAACGGCGGCAAAGGCACCAAGCCGGTCAGCAACTTCGGAGCCCAGGCGCCGGCGGTCACCACGACCTGCCGCGCCTGCACTGCCCCACCCGGTACGTCGAGCTCGACCAGGCCGTCGCGGACCTTCAGCGCGTTCACCGGCGACTGCTCCCGGAACTCGGCGTTCGCCACTCTCTGCAGTGCGCTGACAGTGCGGTCGGCGTACAGACGTCCTGAACCAGGTTGATACAGCACCGGGGTCTCGAAACGCATGCCCGGCCAGCGCTCCGTCGCCTCTTCCGGACTGAGCACCTGGCCGTCGGCGCTGTGGATTTCCTGGAAGATCTCGATGGTCGCGTCGTCGACTCCGTGGTCGATCCCGCCGGTCACCTCGAACAGCGTCTCGCCGGACTCCTGTTCCAAGGCGCGCCACAGACCTCGCGCCTGCTCGGTCAGCCGGGCGACCTCGGCGTTGTCCGCGGCCGGCCGGAACAGCCGGGTCCCGCCGTGCGACCCGCCCCGGACATGGCCGAGCTCGTACTGCTCGAGGACGACGACCTCACGCCCGGCCGCCGCCAGCGCCCGCGCAGCCGCCGACCCCATCGCCCCCGCGCCGACCACCGCAACGTCGAACATGTCTCTGCCCACCTCCTGGACGTCAGGTATCAGTTCTCACCCGGCCCTGGCCGTCGTACCGTGCGTTCATCAAGCCTTCCACGACCTGGTGGTCGGTGCGCGGCGAGTCGTGCAGCGCGGCCATCGTCCCGACCCGATCGCCTTCGGTCCGGTTCTGACCCATCTTGACCTTCGCGGTCACCTGCTCGACCCGCAGGGTGAACGCCTGCAACTCCGGCAGCAACTCGGTCGTCCGGTCCCGCGCCCACTCGTCCACGCGCCAGCGCGCCTTCTGATCACCCGGATTCAGCGCCTGCTCGTGATCCTGGACCAACTGCATCAGATGCGCGCGGACGGCGTCCGGATCGTCCAGCGGCTCCGCTTGCCCGCGCAGCTCGATCGCGACGAAGTTGTACGTCGGCAGCCCGCGGCTCGCGTACCAGGCCGGGCTCACGTACACCGACGGGCCGAGCACGCTGATCAGGATCCGGGCGCGCTGCCGGATCGATTCGGCGAACGGGTCGACGCCGGCGACGTGGGCGACGATCCGGAGCTCGGGATCCCGCCGTACCTGAACCGGGACGTGGGCGATCCGCAGCTCGGGCTCGTCCGTCACCAGGGTGGCGAACGGCTGGGCCTCGATCAGCCGGGTCACCTCGTCGAGGTCGGGTTCGGCGTAGTCCGGGTCGACGTACATGCGCGCTCCGTTCGGTTGCTTGACGCACCGAGTATCCGCGCGCCGGCCCACCGTGGCTTCGTGGCCCGCGACAACATCGAGCGGTCGGAGTCGTGCCTGTCGCCCCGACCGGGCTAGAAGCTGTTCGGGCCGAAGCGGAAGACCGCGACGATGACCGCGAGGATCAGCAGGACGGCGTTGACGACGATCGGCTGCGGTTCCTTGCGGCGCGCGTGGGTGATCGCGGCGCCGAGCATCAGGACGGCGAGGCCGGTGGCGGCGAGCGGGACCAGGATCGGGACGATGTCGAGCACGGCGGGCAGGATCAGGCCGATCGCGCCGAGCACCTCGGCGGTGCCGATCAGCTTGATGGTCCGGGCGGAGAAGTCCTCGGTCCACTTCATGTTCGGGTTGGCGATCAGCTTGCGCCGGTCCTGGGTCAGTTTCGTCAGGCCGGCGGCCAGGAACACCGCGGCGAGCAGCCCGGCGACGATCCACAGAAAGACGTTCATGGTCCACTCTCAGTCATTGGTTGACGTTTCAACCCAAAGCTAGACCTGGATGACTTGAAGCGTCAACCAATGCCGTAAAATGTCGTCATGGAAGACGGGGTGCGGTGGCTGGAAGAGGATGAGCTCGCGAGCTGGATGGCGCTGGCCGCCCTCGTCTTCAAGCTGCCGGGCGTGCTCGACTATCAGCTCCAGCGCGACTCGGGGCTGTCCCACTTCGAGTACCTGGTGCTCGCCGGGCTGTCCGAGTCGCCCGGCCGCTCGCGCCGGATGAGCGACCTGGCCGGCTTCGCGAACGGCTCCCTGTCGCGCCTGTCCCATGTGGTCAAACGGCTCGAGCAACGCGGCTTCGTCGAACGCCGGCCCGCCGATGACGACGGCCGCATCACCGTCGCCACCATCACCGACGCCGGCTACGACGTCCTGGTCGACGCCGCCCCCGGCCACGTGGCCACCGTTCGCGAGTTCGTCATCGACGCCCTGACTCCCGAGCAGCTCGCGCAGTTGAAGACCATCGCCGACCAGATCCTGGCCAAGCTCGACCCGGGCAAAGCCTGCTGACCAGTTGCAGGATGCGAACGGTCGTGCTTTTATCGTGGGGTGAGTAAAGGGGAGGAGACTCGGGCCGCCGTGCTCGACGAGGCTGCGCGGGTGGTGAGCGCGACCGGGCTGAACGGTCTCACCATCGGGTTGCTGGCCGACCGGATGCAGCTGTCGAAGAGCGGGCTGTTCGCGCACTTCCGGTCCAAGGAGCAACTCCAGGTCGCCGTCGTCGAGCGGGCCGCCGAGTTGTTCGCCGAGCGCGTCGTCCGGCCGGCCCTCCAGGCCCCGCGCGGCGAGCCGCGGTTGCGGGAGCTCTTCGACCGCAAGCTCCGCTGGGACAGCGGCGACCTCGCTCTCCCTGGCGGATGCTTCTTCGCCAGCGTCTCCGCCGAGCTCGACGATGCGCCGCCGGGTCCGGTCCGCGACAGTGTCGTGAGCGCCGAGCGTGACTACGGCGACCTGCTTGCCAACGTGTTCCGGACCGGTATCAGCGAGGGCCACTTCCGCGCCGACGCCGACCCCGAGCAGTACGCCTTCGACATCAGAGGCGTGCTGCTGTCGTACCACCACGCCAGCCGATTGCTGTCCGACCCCAAGGCCGAGGATCGAGCGCGCACCGCCTTCGAGGCGCTCCTCCGGGCGGCCCGCCCGTAACCCCTGCTGATCGATCCGGAGTAGACCTCATGGCAGCCAAGAAAAGCACGAACGTTCGGTCCTTGAATCTGGCTTTCACCCTGACCGAGCGCATCGCACCCGCAGTCGGCACGCGCATCCTCGACCGCCTCTGGTTTCGCGTCCCCGTCGTACCGGCAACGGCTCGGCGTCCGCGCGGCGAGCTCCCCGCATCGACCGCATTCGAGGTCGGAACCATCCGCGGCCAGTCGTACGGCGATGGGCCGCCGATCTATCTGGTCCACGGGTGGGGCGGCTGGGGTCTGCAACTCGCGGCCCACATCCAGCCGCTCGTCGACGCCGGCTTCCGGGTGATCGCGTACGACGCACCAAGCCACGGCGACTCGGGTCCGGGCGGCGAGGGCAAAGGCTCGGCCACCCTCCTCGAACTCGCCGACGCGCTGAAGGCGGTGGTCGCCGCGCAGGGACCGGCGTACGGCGTGGTCGCGCACTCGCTCGGTGGACCGGCCACTGCGCTGGCGATGCGCGACGGGCTCGACGTGGAGCGGGTCGTCTTCATCGCTACGGCGACGGACTTCACCGAGGCGCTCGATCAACTGCAGGCGTTCCTCGGCTTCGGGCCGCGGATCCGGGCCGGGTTCCTGCGTCGGTTCGAGGCCCGCTTCGGTCCGATGGACTCGTTCCGGATGGACGCGGTGATTCCCGCGATCGCCGCGCAGGGGCCGCTGCCTCCGCTGCTGCTGATCCACGATCGCTCCGACGCGGAGACGTCGTACCAGGGCAGTGTCGAGGTGGCCGACCGCTGGCCGGGCGCCCGCCTCGAAACCAGCGAAGGCCTCGGCCACCGCCGGGTGCTGCGCGACCCCGACCTGGTGAAGAAGGCGGTCGCGTTTCTCGCGGAGCGGGCGCCCGCCGCCCGGCGATCCTTCCGGCAGGAGAGAATGCGGGGGTGATCTTCGAGACTTCCAAGCGGTTGCCGGATTTTCCGTGGGACAAGCTCGCGCCGTTCAAGCAGAAGGCGGCGGCGCATCCTGACGGGATCGTGGACCTGTCCATCGGCAGCCCGGTGGACCCGGTGCCGGACCTGATCAAGAAGGCGCTCGCGGACGCGGCCGATGCACCGGCGTACCCGACCACCATCGGTACGTCGGCCGTACGGCAGGCGGCGGTGGACTGGCTGGCGCGGCGTCTCGACGTACCCGGGGTGGACCCGCAGACCGGCGTACTGCCCGTGATCGGCACCAAGGAGCTGATCATGATGCTGCCGACGCTGCTCGGGATCGGCGCCGGCGACACCGTACTCATCCCGGATCTCGCGTACCCGACGTACGAGGCCGGCGCCGCGCTGGCCCGCGCCGCGAGTGTTCCGATTGCGGATCCGACGACGTACGACGGCCCGGTGCGGGTCGCGTACCTCAACTCGCCACGGAATCCGTCCGGTGAGATCACCTCGCCGGCGGACCTGCGCCGTGCCGTCGAGTGGGCGCGGGCGAACGACGTACTGCTGGTCAGCGACGAGTGCTACATCGAGTTCGGCTGGGACTCGCGGCCGGTGTCGGTCCTGCACCCGGACGTGTCGGGCGGCAGCTTCGACAACCTGCTCGCGGTGCACTCGCTCTCGAAGCGGTCCAACCTCGCCGGGTACCGCGGTGGCTTCGTGGCCGGTGACGAGACGGTCATCGCCGAACTGCTCGCGGTCCGCAAGCACGCGGGTCTGATGGTGCCGTCGCCGATCCAGGCGGCGATGGCGGCCGGGTTCGCCGACGACGCGCACGTGGAGGCGCAGCGCGAGCGGTACCTGCGGCGCCGGGCGGTACTGCGTGATGCCCTGACGGACGCCGGCTGGGTCATCACCCTGTCCAACGGCGGCCTGTACTTGTGGGCCGAGCACCCCGACTTCGACTCCTACGGCTCGGTCGGCGCGCTCGCGGACCGCGGCATCCTGGTCGCGCCGGGAGCCTTCTACGGCGCGGCGGGGGAGCGGCACATCCGCGTGGCCCTGACCGGGACCGACGAGCGCGTCGACGCCGCGGTGAAAAGACTTCAGGAGTGACAGAACTTCTGGTGGATGTGTGACGTCTTTCTCTTCGACTGCTTCTTTAATGGGAAAGTAGCCGTGGGGGGACCTGGCTGGTCCCGGTGAGGGGAAAGGGACGTGCGGATGATGTGGCGAGCCTTCGGGGTGGGGATGACGGCGGTGCTGCTGGCAGTCGGGTTGCACGCGCCCGGCGCGGCGGCTGATCCGACGCCGGCTACTCCTTCGACATCGGAACCTTCGACCTCGAGTCCTTCGACGTCGAAGGAGCTGACCGAAACACCTCCTCCGACGACGGCGATCGAGGAGCCGAGCCCGACGCGCGACGCCGACCCCCACGCCGACGCCGACTCCGACGCCGACTCCGGCCAGGACGGCCGCCGCCGACTGGTCGATCACGCTGGACAAGCCGGCCGCGTCCTGGGAGGACCGGCCGACGGTGTTCACCGGCAAGATCAGCCAGCCGATCACCGGCTCGTACATCACGCTCTGGCAGCGGGTCCCAGGCGCCTGGGTGCTGCGCGCCTCGACCCGGACCACGACCGGCGGCGTCTACAAGTTCACCTACGTCTCCGCCACGCCCGGCACGTGGGCCTTCCGGACCATGATCGGTGTCAAGGCGGAGACCGCACTGGCGATCTCGGACTACCAGTCCTCGAACATCATGGACCGCAAGATCGTGATCAACACCCCGGCACCGTGGTACGCCACCCTGACCGGTGCCTCCGTCACCGGCCGGATGAGCCCGGCCGAGCCGGGTAAGGAACTCGCGCTGCAGGACTACATCGGCAGCGGCAAGTGGCGCCTGCTCGCGATCGGCAAGATGGATGCTGGGGGCAACTTCCGGCTGCGCGTCCCGGACGACGTCCCGGCGACCCGGACCGTCCGCGTGGTGACGCGCTGGGTCACCCAGGCGCAGATGGAGTACTCGGGCCTGGCCACCATCGTGGTAAAGGCAGCCCTGAACCCGAAGGTGTACGCCGTCTCGGCCGCGATGGTGCCGTACACCTACCGGGCCGGCTGCCCGGTCAAGCCGTCGTCGCTGCGGCTGGTCCAGCTGAACTACTGGGGTTTCGACGGCAGGGTCCACCGCGGTGAGCTGATCGTGCGCGATGCCGCCGTACAGAAGATGATCACGGTCTGGACCTCGACGTTCGCGGCCAAGTTCCCGATCCGGCAGATGCGGCGGGTGGACCGGTTCGGCGGGAGCGACATCAAGTCGATGGAGGCCGACAACACCTCCGTCTTCAACTGTCGTCGGGTCACCGGGAACCCGTACGCCCTGTCGCCGCACTCCTACGGCTGGGCCATCGACATCAACACCGTCGAGAACCCGTACCTCGCCGCCAACGGTGTCTGGTACCCGTCGAACGGCCTCGCCTACCGCAACCGCTCCGTGTCGCGTCCGGGCATGCTCTTCACGAGCAGCACCGCCACCAAGGCGCTGATTGCCCAGGGCTACTTCTGGGGCGCCAACTGGAGCAAACCCGACTACCAGCACTTCCAACCGAGGTGAAAGCTGTAGCGGCTGCTGCGCTGTTGTCGGTGCTGCTGGTGGGGTGCAGCTCCGACAAGAGTCCGCAGGCGGCAACGACTCCGGGGCCGACCATCCCCGAGACAGTAGGCGGGACCGTGCCGGTACCTACCAACACCCTGAGCACGGTGAAGCCGACGGATGCTGCGGTGCCGCCTGAGCTGCCTGAGGAGGCCACTGCACCGCCTCCTGCGACTGCAGGGCCGCTCAGTGCTCGCAACCTGCCGGCCGCCGACAAGCTGGGAGCCGGGTGGAAGACGTACGTCGACCCGGGCGGGGCCGAGGAGGGGTTCCTGGGCAACGAGACGTGGACTCGTCGACGTGAGCCGCATCAGGCTGCGTACGAGGCCTTGCCGGTCGGGTGCGCCGGTCAACTCCCGTCGGGCTCCTTGCCGGTTCCGCAGTACGCACTGCAAGGCGCCTACCGCGCTGCAGACGCCACGCCGGGTACTGCGCTGCTCCTGCGCTTCGCGGACGCCGCCAAGGCGTCGGCGTACCGCACCGGCTACCAGGCGCGCATTGCAGCTTGCGGCGAGGGCGGCGACCTCAGTGTGAAGCAGCTGTGGTCGGAGGACGCCGCAGCAGCCGCAGTACGACGCTATGCGGGCGACGAGGCCGAGCAGTACGTCGATGTGTCGGTGGTGCACGGCTCGACGGTCGCTCTGCTCGCTGCGGCCTCCGCCCAACCCGACACGCAGTCCGACTGGGCGCACGGCGTCGTACAGGCGCTGGAAGCTGTGATCGACTCACCCTAGGAACCGGACCAGAAGTTGTATTACCTTTCAGTATTTGTTGTCCTACACTCCCGTTATGGGTGACTTCGACCGGTATACCCGCCTGACCGCGGACCTCGACGCGCCGTTCGCGGTGGTCGACCTGGCCGCGTTCCGGCGGAATGCGGACGACCTGGTCCGGCGCGCCGCGGGGACGCCGATCCGGGTCGCGTCCAAGTCGGTCCGCTGCCGCCCGCTCATCGCCGCCGCGCTCGAGCGGCCCGGGTTCCACGGTGTGATGAGCTACGCCCTGCCTGAGGCGCTCTGGCTGGCCCGCAACGGTGTCGACGACATCCTGCTCGGCTATCCGACCACCCACCGGACCGCGCTGCGCTCGCTGGCCGAGGACCCCGAGGCCGCCGCCCGGATCACCCTGATGATCGACTCACCCGAGCACTTGGCCTTTATCAAGTCCATCACTGCCGGCGGTGCGCGGATCCAGGTGTGCCTCGACGTGGACGCCTCGTTGCGGGTGCTCGGGCAGCACCTCGGCGTACGTCGTTCGCCGCTCCGGACCCCTTCGGACGTCGCGGAACTCGCCCACACAGTGGTTGCCGACGACGCGCTTCGAATTGGTCGGGGTGATGTTCTACGAGGCCCAGATCGCGGGTCTGCCGGACACCTCGCCGGCGGTCCGCTGGGTCAAGCGTCGCTCGGCCGCCGAGCTCGCCGACCGCCGCGGCGCGGTGGTCGACGCGCTCAAGCAGTTCGCGCCGCTGCGACTCGTCAACAGCGGCGGCACCGGCAGCCTCGAGGTCAGCAGCGCCGACCCCGTCGTCACCGAGGTCACGGCCGGCTCCGGCCTCTACGGCCCGACCCTCTTCGACAAGTACGACGTCTTCCAGCCGGCTCCCGCGGTCGCCTACGCGCTGGACGTCGTACGGCGTCCCGCGCCGCGGATCGCGACCCTCTTCGGCGGCGGCTATGTGGCATCCGGGCCGGCGAAGAAGTCGCGGCTGCCGTTGCCGACCTGGCCGGCCGGATTGAAGCTGCTGGGCACAGAAGGTGCCGGAGAAGTGCAGACTCCGGTCCTTGGCAGTTCCGCCGACGGGCTGCATCTTGGAGACCGGGTCTGGATGCGCTATGCGAAGGCGGGCGAGATGCTGGAGCGGTTCGATGTCGTGCACGCGATCGACGGTGACGAGCTGACCGAGCTCGCGACGTACCGGGGTGAGGGGAAGAACTTCGGATGAGCACCTGGCGGAACTGGTCAGGCACCGAGTCGGCGACCGGGGTGGAGTTGCTCCGCCCGACCTCGGCCGACGAGCTCGCGGCCGCGGTCAAGACCGCCGCCGAGCAGGGCAAGAAGCTGAAAGCGGTCGGCTCGGGTCACTCGTTCACCGGCTGCTCGGTGCCCGAACAGGTGATGATCCGGCTGGACGGCCTGTCCTCGATCACCAACGCCGACAAGGAATCCGGCCGGGTCACGCTCGGCGCAGGCACCGGTCTGCGCAAGCTGAACGCCGGGCTGGCCGCGTTCGACCTGGCGATGGCGAACCTCGGCGACATCGACAAACAGACCATCTCCGGCGCGATCTCGACCGGCACGCACGGCACCGGCGCGCGCCTCGGCGGTCTCGCGACCCAGGTCGTCGCGCTCGACCTGGTCACCGCCGACGGCTCGGTGCTGCACTGCTCCGCGGAGGAGAACGCGGACGTCTTCAACGCCGCCCGCATCTCGGTCGGCGCGCTCGGCGTGATCACCTCGCTCACCCTGCAGTGCGTGCCGGCGTTCCTGCTGCGTGCGCAGGAGATGCCGCTGCCGCTGTCCGAGGTCCTGTCCGGTTTCGATGAGCTTGCCGACGGCAACGACCACTTCGAGTTCTACTGGTTCCCGCACACCGACGTCGCGCTGACCAAGCGGAACAACCGGGTCGCGGCCGGCGTCGGCGCGTCCCCGGTCGGCCGGATCCGCGGCTGGGTCGACGACGAACTGCTGTCCAACCGGGTGTTCGAGCTGACCAACCGGCTCGCGGTGCGGCGGCCCGGCCTGGTTCCACGGATCAACCGGGTCGCGTCGCGCGCGTTGTCGGCCCGTGAGTACGTCGACGCGTCGTACAAGGTGTTCTGCTCCGAACGCAACGTGGTGTTCCGCGAGTCCGAGTACGCCGTACCGCGCGAGCACGCGGTCGAGGTGATCCGCCGCCTGCGCGACTGGATCGACGCGTCGGGTTCACATATCCCGTTCCCGATCGAGGTCCGGGTCGCCGCCGCGGACGACATCTGGCTGTCCACCGCCTACGGCCGCGACACCGCCTACATCGCCATCCACCAATACCACCGCCTGGCCCACGACCCGTACTTCCGCGCCTTCGAACAGATCGTCTCCGACTACAACGCCCGCCCGCACTGGGGCAAACTCCACACCCTCACCGCCGCGGATCTCCACAACCGCTACCCCCAGTTCGACAACTTCCTCGCCGTCCGAGACCGCCTCGACCCGACCCGGGCCTTCACCAACCCCTACACCCGCCAAGTCTTCGCCTGACTCCACTTCGGGCAAATGCCGTTCCCGGAAGGGCGGCGGGCGGCTAGCCTGCGGGGATGAGCGTGGAGAAGCTGGAAGCGGTGGCGGAGGACTGGCAGAAGGCGCTGGCTGTGGTTGCGCATCCGGACGACCTGGAGTTCGGGTCGGCGGCGGCGGTTGCGCGGTGGACCAGTCAGGGCAAGGAGGTCGTGTACTGCCTGCTGACATCCGGCGAGGCGGGCATCGACGGAGTCGCACCGGACGAGTGCGCCCCACTCCGTGAGGCCGAGCAGATCGAGTCCGCCCGGATCGTGGGCGTTTCGGTGGTCGAGTTCCTCGGCCAGCCCGACGGCACGATCGAGTACGGCGTCGCGCTCCGGCGCCTGATCACCTCGGTGATCCGCCGGCACCAGCCGGAGATCGTGATCACCAACAACTTCCGCGACACCTGGGACGGCGACGTACTCCTGAACCAGGCCGACCACATGAACACCGGTCGCGCCACCCTCGACGCCGTCCGCGACGCCGCCAACCGCTGGATCTTCCCCGACGCCGGTGAACGCTGGAACGGCGTACGCCAGGTCTGGGCCTCCGGCTCACCCAACTCCCGCCACGCCGTCGACACCACCGACACCTTCGACCTCGGCGTCGAGTCGCTGCGCGCCCACAAGGCCTACATCGAAGGCCTCAACTGGCCCGACTTCGACCCCGCCGAATTCCTCGAAGGCATCGGCCGCACCACCGGCACCCGCCTCTCCACCAAATACGCCGCCCCCTTCGAAGTCTTCACCCCCTAACCCCCGCCACCCCGACCGCCCGACCTTCCCGATCGTCGAGAAGTCGATCTTGGTCGTGCACAGCCGGGCGGATTCATGCGGTGGTTGCAACACCGGGTGGATTTGCTTGTTCGGATAGTAGTTTGGTGAGGGCTTCGGCGGGCGTGCGCCAGCCGAGTGGTTTGCGGGGTCGGTTGTTGAGTTCGGTGGCGACTTTGTCGAGGTAGCCGGGGCCCCACTTCGACAGGTTGGTGCCTTTGGGGAAGTACTGGCGCAGGAGGCCGTTGGTGTTCTCGTTCGAACCGCGCTGCCAGGGTGAGTGCGGGTCGCAGAAGTAGATGTCCAGCCCGGTGGCCTCGGCGATCCGGAGGTGGCAGGCCATCTCCAGGCCCTGGTCCCAGGTGAGGCTGCGGCGCAGCTGCTCGGGCAGTTGGCTCATCTTGTGGATCATCGCGTCGGCCACGGTGTCGGCGGTGTGGTTGTCACGCAGGTGCAACAGCAGGACGAATCCGGTGGCGCGCTCGACCAGGGTGCCGATCGCCGAGGCCGACTCGGTCGAGCCGAGGATCAGGTCGCCTTCCGAGTCACCCGGCACCGCGCGGTCCTCGACCTGCTTGGGACGGTCGGCGATGTTGACCATGCCCGCGATTGTTCCCGCCGCTCACCCTCGGCCCGGCGCGGTTTCCGCAGCGCCCGGCCGGTCCGAAGATGCCTGGTCAGCTCGCGCTTCAACGCGCGCGGCCCTGCACGTACAGCGCCTGATAGATCGTCTCGTGTGACACCCACATCTCCGGATCGTCGGGGAAGTCTCCGGTAGCCGGGCCGCGATCTGCTCGGGACTGTGATTCGCCTTCAGCCGCGCCTGGACCTCGCGGCGCAGCACCAGATTCGTCGCCAGTTTCGCATCCTTGGGCAGGCGCGCCTTCACATCGGCGTCTTCCTGGGCCGTGGACGCCCGATACACCCGACGACGCGGATCACTCGAATCGCGTGGCACCCGCCGCAGTTCACGGCTGATGGTGCCCGGATCCCGCCCCAACTGGCCCGCGATCTCCCGCACTCCGAACCCCGCGGCATTGAGCAGCGCGATCTCCTCACGCTCGGCAAAGCTCAACGATCGTGCCCGCCGGCCCGCCGTCACCGATGGCATCACCCCGCCACGGTGACGGACCCACCTGTGCGCCTGCGTGCACGACACACCGACCACAGCCGCAGCCCCCTCGACACCCAGCCCCCCACGCACCCCATCCCAAAACCGGTACTCCAACTCCACCGGCAACCGCGGACGACCAACCCGAGCACCCATCACAACACCCCTTCAACCGACAGGTGTTGCAATCACCCCCTGAACCCAAGGCCAGTTTCTCGACCGAAATCGACGACTGAGCGATCGACTCACGCCGGATCAGGCCGCCCGGCGGGGGTGGGTGCGGGTTTGGAGGTCGGCGGAGATTCGGGCGAGTACGGTTCCAGGGGCGGTGAAGAGGTCGGCGGCGGTGATGACGCGGACGAGCCAGCCGGCGCGTTCGAGGTTCTCCCGACGACGGATGTCGCGTTGCCACTGCCGGGGATCGTTCAGGTGGTGGAGGCCGTCGTACTCGATCGCGATCTGGAGCTCCGGATACGACAGGTCGGGTCTCGCCAGCCACCCACCATCGGAGTCGACGACCACGTGACCGATCGCGGGCTCGGGCAGGCCGGCCAGCACGAGCAGGAGTCGGAGGCGGGTCTCCATCGGTGAGTCGACGCCAGGGCGGACGAGCGACGCCGCCTGCCGAGCGAGTCGGATACCCCGCGTACCTACGGTCGATGTCGCCAGTGCTGTCAACGACTCGGGTGTGGCCGGCGTACGACGTACCAGCGAATCCCCGGCGATGACGAGTTCGGTGAGCTCGCAGTCGGCAGCCAGGTCCACGAACGTGCCCTCGGGTTGCGTGACCGGCAATCCATCCAGCGTTTGGTAGTCCAGGGTCCGGACTTGGTGCACCGTCAGGCCGTGAATGCGTGATCTGGATCCTCTCGGATCACGACGAATGCTGACATGCAGTTGGTCGCCGACGGGCGCTGCGCCGGACCACAAGGCCAGCGCGGTGTGATGGCTCAGTACGCCGTTCGGTACGAGGAGCAGTGCGGCCTCGGCGCGCAACCGGAGCGTCAGCGGTATCGCGGCGGCGACGTACACGGAACCGACGATTCGTTGATACCGGCGGCTTCGCAGCATCCCGCGGGAGATGCCGGCCGCCCGCGCCTGCGCAGCCGTGATCGGACGCACCTCATGATCTTTCACCGCACCACGATGCCCGACGCGCGCCACCCGCGTTGCCGACTGTCCACAGGCAGCCGTGCCGGCCCACCGAGTTGTCAGTTCAGGTCGGCTGAGAGCAGTTGGATTCATGGGTGTTGCAACACCGTGTTGGTTGTGGTGTGTTGTGGTGAGGTGCTCGGGTTGGTCGTCCGCGGTTGCCGGTGAGTTGGAGTATCGGTTTTGGGATGGGGTGCGTGGGGGGCTGGGTGTCGAGGGGCTGCGGCTGTGGTCGGTGTGTCGGTGCACGCAGGCGCACGGTGGTTCCGTGACCGTGGCGGGGTGATGCCATCGGTGACGGCGGGCGGCGGGCCGATCGTTGAGCTTTGCCGAGCGTGAGGAGATCGCGCTGCTCAAGGCCGCGGGGTTCGGGAGTGCGGGAGATCGCGGCCAGTTGGGGCGGGATCCCGGCACGATCAGCCGTGACTGCGGTGGGTGCCACGCGATTCGAGTGATCCGCGTCGTCGGGTGTATCGGGCGTCCACGGCCAGGAAGACGCCGATGTGAAGGCGCGCCGGCCCAAGGATGCGAAACTGGCGACGAACTGTGCTGCGCGCGAGGTCCAGGCGCGGTTGAAGGCGAATCACAGTCCCGAGCAGATCGCGGCCCGGCTACGGAAGACTTCCCGACGATCCGGAGATGTGGGTGTCGCACGAGACGATCTATCAGGCGCTGTACGTGCAGGGCCGCGGCGCGTTGAAGCGCGAGCTGACCAGGCATCTTCGGACCGGCCGGGCGCTGCGGAACCGCGCCGGGCCGAGGTGAGCGGCGGGCGATCGCGGGCATGGTCAACATCGCCGAGCGTCCCAAGCAGGTCGAGGACCGCGCGTGCCGGGTGACTGGGAAGGCGACCTGATCCTCGGCTCGACCGAGTCGGCCTCGGCGATCGGCACCCTGGTCGAGCGCGCCACCGGTTCGTCATGCTGCTGCACCTGCGCGGCGACCACACCGCCGAGACCGTGGCGGACGCGATGATCGACAAGATGAGCCGACTGCCCGAGCAGCTGCGCCGCAGCCTCGACCTGGGATCAGGGCCGGAGATGGCCAGCCACGTCCGGATCGCCGAGGCCACCGGGCTGGACATCTACTTCTGCGACCCGCACTCACCTGGCAGCGCGGCACCAACGAGAACACCAACGGACTGCTGCGCCAGTACTTCCCCAAGGGCACCGACCTGTCAGTGGGGACCCGGCTACCTCGACAAGTCGCCACCGAACTCAACAACCGACCCCGCAAACGACTCGGCTGGCGCACCCCGCGAAGCCCTCACACTACTTCGACAGATCCACCGGTGTTGCAACCACCGCTGAATCCGCGCACGTTTGCCGACCACAATCGACTACTCGATGGCTGCTTCGCCGGCCGTGACGCGAGGTCAGTTGTCGGGGAGGTCGAGGGCCGCGTTGAGGTGGGGTGGGTTGGGGGATGGGCGGCGGGGTTCGCGGTCGCCGGAGGGGTCGCCGGGCGGGGGCTGCGGGGTGTGCCAGGAACGGACGAGCGTTCTGCCGTGGCGGGAGAGGCGGTGGAGGTCGATCTGCTGGACCTGGCTGGCCGGAATGCCGAGTTGGGCCAGGCTGCGGTTCGCCATCGTGCAGGCTTGGTCGTGTTTCCGTGGCGAGAACTTGTGCTGCAGGACGACGGCGATGGTGCCGTCGGGGAGGTCCTCGACCCGCTGGAAGCGCATCCCCTGGTCGAGAGAATGGGACTTGAGCGCGAGCGCGATGTAGTCGATGTCGGACAGCCGTCGATCAGTCTTAGCGCGAGCAACCACTTCATACCGGGCCATGTACCGATCATCCGTCGCCACCCGCCGGTTTTCCAGGACACTGGCTCCGATGAGGATGTTCGGGTACGGCGAGACCGCAATCGTGCGGCAGGTCCGCGGCGGGCGCTACTGGCTGGAGTTTCCCGTACGGGTGATCCGCGACGACGGTGCCGTGCTGATCACCTACGTGCCGTCCGGTGCACCGTTCACGTTTCCGCATGCCGATTTTCCGTGGGGTGAACATCCCTGGCGGGATCGCGACGCGTGGGTCGGCCACGGGATCGTGGTGCAGCAGCGGGTGGGAGAGGCGCATGCGGTGTACGCGATGTGGAGTGGTGCCGGGCGGCGGTTCTCCGGCTGGTACGTCAACTTCCAGGACCCGTTCCGCCGTACGGCGGATGGCTTTGAGACCTTCGATCACGCAGTGGACCTGGTGCTCGGGGTCGACGGACGCTATCGGTGGAAGGACGTCGACGAGTTCGAGCAGTTCGTCGCCGAGGGACGGTTCACGACCGCCGAGGCTCGAGCGATCCGCGCGGAAACCGCACGCGTCGCCGCCGACCTGGACCACGCCCGCCGCTGGTGGGACGAGTCCTTCGCTACCTGGACCCCACCACTCCACTGGGACAACCCGTAATACGGGGGGTCAGAGCTGGAGGGTTCGGGTGGCTTCGGTGAGGACTGCTGGGGAGGCGAGGGATTGCCAGCGGGGGATTTGGTCCTGGAGGAAGGGGCGGAGTTTGGGGGCCAGGGCCGGGGCGTGGTCCAGGACGTCGAGTTCGTTGACGATGGTCAGGTCGACGAACTCGCGGAGGTCCGCGGCGGAGAGCTCCTCGGACGTGCCGGTGAAGCGGTCGGTGACGGTGTGGTGTTCGGCGAGGTCGCGCCAGGTGGTTTCGCGTTCGCAGGAGCCGTAGCGGTAGACCAGCAGCTCGGCCTCAGGGCCGATCACGGCTTCCAGGACGGGACGTTCCTGCTGCCAGTCGAACAGGTGGGTGGGGAACCCATCGGTTCCGTACGCCGCGTGCGCGAGGCCGGCCAGGACCAGGGTGTCGGACGCGCCGAGGCTGGTCAGGCGCTTGGCGACGCGGTGGAGGTGGACGTACAGGGTGCCGCCCGCGTGGTCGAGCTCGTCGGCGCCGCGCACCAGCAGCAGCGATCCCATGTCCTGAAAAGCGCTCATCTGACCCCTTCAGCCGGAGTGGCCAGGGCCCAGCAGGAACGGCCCAGGCAATCACGGTAAGGCTTCACTCACCCCCTCGCCCAGCGATCCGGCGCGGCGTCTTCGTCACATTTTCCCGCAGTTCGCGGACCGGCCCTCATGCTCCAGGGCAGCCGCAGTCGCTGAATTCACGGGTAGCTGCCGTTTGGTGCTTTTCACCCTCGTGCGGGAGGTGCGCACGAAATCCGTCGCAGCGAACGGGTGAAGAGCACCAAACGCCAGCAGTTCTGGACAGGCCTGTCGCGGGCCGAGCCGGGCGACCCGAGGTGGTCGCGGGTCGACGGTCAGTCGGCGAGGTCGGCCAGGGCCTTGCGGGCGGCTTCCAGCTCGGCTTCGAGCGCGGCGACCTTGGCGGCCTGCTGCTCGCGGGCGGCTTCGATGACCTCGTCGATGGGGGTGGAGAGGTCCTCGTGGAGTTCCTTGGCCGCGCGGGAGACGGCAGCGGCCGCGACGGCGAGGTTGCGGGCCAGGTAGGTGCTGCCCTGCTTGAGCTCGGCGTGCCACTCGCCGTCCGCCGTACCGGTGACGGTCAGCGTCAGCTCGAGGGTCTTGGTCTTCTTGCCGGCCGCCTTCTTCGCCGGCGCCTTCTTCGGCTTCTCGGCCGCGGCGTCGGGTGCCGCGGCCGGGGCGCTGTCCGTCGGGGCGGCGTCCGTCGAGGTGGTGGCCGTCGGCGTGCGGGTGTCGGGAGTGTCGGCGACGTCCGACGGCGCTTCTACTGCCAGAGTGTCTACAGTCATCGTTGCGGCGATCTCCTTCTGAACATCGCCCGCAGTGAGCGGGCTGGCGCTGAGCGTCTATTAGAACATATGTTCGACACTCAGGCCAATCCAGCCCCACCTGCAACAAGCCGGGCAGAACCAAGCCGGACCCGGCACTGTGCCGGGCCCGGCTGCGGCCAACCTCAGGACTGGGTTTCGGAGCGGTCCCCGGACCACTCGAGGTGGAAGGTGCCTTCGCGGTCGGTACGGCGGTAGGTGTGGGCGCCGAAGAGGTCGCGGAGGCCCTGGATGAGGGCGGCCGGGAGGCGCTCGGCACGCAGGCCGTCGTAGTACGACAAGGAGGCGGAGAAGCCGGGGGCCGGTACGCCGACCGAGGCCGCGGTGGCGACTACCCGCCGCCAAGCCTCCTGCCCGCCCGCGATGGCTTCCTTGAAGTAGTCGTCGACGAGCAGCGACGGCAGATCCGCGTTCCGGTCGTACGCCTCCTTGATGCGGTCCAGGAAGCGCGCCCGGATGATGCACCCGCCCCGCCAGATCGTCGCCATCGCACCGAGGTCGATGTCCCAGTCGTACTGCTCGCTGGCGGCCCGGATCGCGTCGAACCCCTGCGCATACGCGACCAGCTTCGACGCGTACAGCGCGTGCCGCACGTCCTCGATGAACGCGTCCCGGTCCACATCCGCCTTGGTCTCGGCCGGCCCTGGCAGCACACCGGCTGCAGCAGACCGCCGTACGACGTCACCCGACAGGGACCGCGCGAACACGGCCTCGGCCATGCCGCTCACCGGGATGCCGAGGTCGAGCGCGGACTGCACGGTCCACCGGCCGGTGCCCTTCTGCTCGGCCTGGTCCAGTACGACGTCCACGAACGGACCACCCGTGGTCGGGTCGGCCTGGCTGAGCACCTCCGCGGTGATCTCGATCAGGAACGACTCCAGGTCGCCGGTGTTCCACTCTCGGAACACGTCGGCCAGCTCGGCCGGGGACAGGCCGAGCACCTGCCGGAGCAGGTCGTACGCCTCCGCGATCAGCTGCATGTCGGCGTACTCGATGCCGTTGTGCAGCATCTTCACGAAGTGGCCGGCGCCGTCCGGGCCGACGTGCACACAGCAGGGCTCGCCGTTCACGTGCGCGGAGATCTTGGTCAGCATCGGCTCGAGTGCCGCGTACGACTCCGGCGAGCCGCCCGGCATGATGCTCGGACCGTTCAGCGCGCCCTCCTCGCCGCCGGACACACCGCTGCCGACGAAGTGCAGCCCTTTCTCGCGCAGGGCGGTCTCGCGGCGCCGGGTGTCGGCGAAGTGCGCGTTGCCGGCGTCGACGACGATGTCGCCCTCGTCCAGCAGCGGCACCAGTTCGTCGATGACCGCGTCGGTCGGCTCGCCGGCCTTGACCATGATGATGATCTTCCGCGGCTGTTCCAGTGACTCGACCAGCGCGGGCAGGTCGGCGGCGGCGACGAACTCGCCCTCGTGGCCGAACTCCTTGATCAGGGCGTCCGTCCGGCTCTGCGACCGGTTGTGGATGGCGACACGGAACCCGTTGCGCGCCAGGTTCCGGGCCAGGTTGCGGCCCATCACCGCGAGGCCGGTGACGGCGATCTGGGCTGGAGCAGAACTCATCGAATCTCCCGCTGGTCAGTGTGGTGTCGAACCCCAGTCTGTCGCGCCCGGCAACCGTCCGGACCGGCGGGGCCGATCGGTGGACACACCGTGCGCACGCTCGCGCGAATTAACAGATCGTGCGCACGAAGTAAACGGTTCCGAGCTCTTCTCAAGCACAGTCCAACGGTGGTAAACATCTGAGAAATCGATTTCCCGAGACCCTGAAACCGCGAAGTCGGAAGGCCGCCCATGTTCCGTCGTGTCGCCGCGCTGGCTGTCAGCGCCCTACTCGTCCTCCCCGTTGCGAACACCGCCCCAGCCTCCGGGACGACGCCGGCCTCCGGGACGACGTCCGCC
Source organism: uncultured Actinomycetota bacterium (assembly GCA_963748245.1). GTDB lineage: Bacteria > Actinomycetota > Actinomycetes > Propionibacteriales > Kribbellaceae > Kribbella. The sequence goes on from CAVVIA010000005.1 coordinate 1,106,711, forward strand.
TCCGGGACGACGCCGCCTCCGGTACGACGTCCGCCTCAGGTACGACGTCCGCCGCAAACACCAGCGCCAACGGTCCGGTCGGCTGGGACGTGTACCGGGACCTCGGCCGGCTGCCCGAGCTGCAGACCGGCGTACGGACCAAGCAGTTCTCCAGCTTCGGCCGGGACGGCACCAACAACGACGGGTTCGACGGCAAGTACTCCTGCCTGCGGACGAGCGACGCCGGCTGTGTCATCGCCGAGGACGAAGGTCCCGGCGAGGTCGGGACGATCTGGTTCACCCGGGACGAAGGCAACGTCACCAGGACGGGCACGATCACGATCGAGCTCGACGGCAAGCAGGTGATCCACACGTCCCTGCAGGATCTGGTCGACGGCAAGCTCGGCGCGCCGTTCGTGTTCCCGCTGGTAGCGAACGCCAAGGAGACGAGCGGCGGCGTCTACATCCGGGTGCCGATGCCGTACCAGCGCTCGATGCGCATCACCACCCAGAGCAACCCGTACTTCTACCACGTCGGCTACCGCGAGTTCCCGGACGCGAACGGCATCCGCACCTTCGACCCGGCCGACAAGGCCGAGGACGTCGTCGCCCTGCTCAAGGCGTCCGGCACCAAGGACCCCAAGCCCACGCAGCCCGGCGCGCAGACCAAGGCCACCGACCTGAACGTTGCTCCCGGCAAACGCATCACGCTGGCCGACGCCACGGGGCCGGGTGAGGTCAGCGCACTCAGGCTCAAGCTGCCCGAGATCGTCGGCCTCGATCTGCAGTCCTTCGCCGACGACGGGCGCGCGTTCACCGGCAGCAGCAAGTTCACGCTGACGATCGACCCGGCCAACACCGGTGTGAGGCTGATCCGCCGGATGGACCTGCGGATCGGCAATCAGCGGGCGAAGGTGCTGGTCGACGGCGTCGAGGCCGGCGAGTGGGCTCCGCTGAAGGCGCAGGGTGCGCAGTGGCACGACCAGGCCGTCGACCTGCCGGCCGAACTTACTGCCGGTAAGTCGCAGATCACCGTCACCAACGAGTTCATCTCGTCCGACCTCGACTTCAACGAGTTCACCTACTGGGCCGACTCGATCGTCGGCGGTACGGCGAAGCGCACCGACACCCTGGACGTCGGAGCGAACCACCTCGCCGACGAGCAGGCGCACGGCTACGTCATCACCGACCAGAAATGGAGCGGCACGCACGCGATGGCGTACGCCGCGACCGAGGAGGACGCGGCCCGGGTCAAGCCGTCCGACTCGCTCCTGGCCGGCGTCCGCGTCCAGGTGACGATCGACGGTCAGAAGCGGGTCGACGCCCCGATCGGCGAGTTCTTCGGCTCCGGGCTCGGCGAGAACCCGGTCCGCTCACTGTTCTTCGCGATGGACCCCGACGGCTGGTACTCCGCCTGGTGGCCGATGCCGTACGTCGGCCGCGCCACGGTCAGCCTGGTCAACGCATCGTCGTACCAGCTGACCGGCCAGGCCGAGGTCACCACGGCTCGCGATACGCGCAAGGCCGAGGATCTGCTGACCGGGAAGACCGGCTACTTCACGGCGATCTCTGAACGCGGCGAGACCACACAGGGCAGCGACTGGACGTTCGCGGACGTCACCGGGCGCGGCAAGTTCGTCGGCGTCTCCCAGACGATGGAAGGTCTGCTTGCCGACGGCAACACACGCGGCTATCTCGAGGGTGACGAGCGGGTGTACGTCGACGGCGAGCGCACCCCGGCGATCCACGGCACCGGTACGGAGGACTACTACGAGTCGGGCTGGTACTTCAACGCCGGCACCTACTCGACCCCGTTCCACGGCAACTCGGCGCACGAGGTGAAGGCCGGGTTCTGCACCTACGAGTGCGACGGCGCGTGGCGGTTGCACATCACCGACTCGATCGGCTTCCAGAACCAGCTCGACTTCAGCATCGAGCACGGGCAGCAGGACGACCACCCGGCGATCTACGGCTCGACCGCATTCCTCTACACCGCGGCGAAGTTCGGTGCCCGCGAGACCGACCGCATCGACACCGGCTCGGCCACCAGCCTCCAGCAGCACGGGTACGTCGACAGCGGCGCGCAGACGTACGACGTGTCCTCGGTCTACGAAGGCGAACACGACGACATCACTCTGACCGACCAGGTCCGGGCGACCGCACAACCGATCCGCTTCAGCGCCACCATCGACCCGGCCAACCGCGGCGTGACGTTGCGCAGGACAAGCGATCAGAACGCGGCCGGCCAGTCGGCCAAGGTGATCGTCAACGGCAAGGACGCCGGCACCTGGCTGCAGCCGCTTGGCAACGATCGGCAGCGCTGGCTGGACGACAACTACCAGTTGCCCCCGGCACTCACCTTCGGTCGCACCAAGCTCGACATCGAACTCCGGCCGACCGGACCCAGTTGGACGGCATCGGCGTACGTCGTCCAGTCCCTCGTCCTCCCGTACGACGACAAGCGTGCACCCGGCGTGGTCGCGGGAGTGACGGCCGCCGAGCGGTCCGACAACGCGATCAACCTGTCGTGGTCCGACACCGGTGACGACAGCGGGATCGCGCACTACAACGTCTACGGAGCAAAGACCGGCGGTGCTGAGAAGCTGGTCGGCACCAGTCCGCTGCCGGGCTTCGTGCATCGCGGTCTCGGGTTGAACGAGGCCTGGTCCTACCGGGTCGCCGCCGTCGATCTGGCCGGCCACGTCGGCGGCAAGTCAGCGGCAGCGCAGGCGTCGACCGGCAACACGATGCGGATCGAAGGCGAGGCGATGTTGCCGCCGGTCTCGTCGACGGTTCCGGTGGACCCGCAGGGCAACTGCTGCGGCGTCAGTTGGTCCAACGGTGCCCAGGCCTGGATCCACGCGACGAAGGCCGGCGACAAGGTCGTGCTCGGGTTCACCGTGCCGACGGCGGGCTCGTACAACCTGTCGACCGTGCTGACGAAGGCTGCCGACTATGGGATTGCCGACATTCAGATCGACGACCAACCTGCCGTCAGCTTCGACGGCTACGTCGCGTCCGGTGTCAGCACCCAGGAGGTCGGCCTCGGCACGGCACAGCTCGCCGCGGGAGCCCACCATCTCACCATCACCCTGACCGGCAAGAATCCGGCCGCCACGGGTCATCTCGTCGGTCTCGATCTGCTCGACCTGGAGCTCGACTCATGATCCGGAAGCTTCTCGCCGCGGCGATCGGCCTGGCTGTCCTCGCTGCGCCTCTGCAGGCCACCGCGTCACCTGGGCGGGTGCGGATGACGCCGTACGTCGAGGTCGACAAGGTGGTTGCCGCTGGCAAGTTCGTCAAGGTCTACGACCCGGGGGCCGGGGAGACCGAGCCGTGGTACTACAACGACCACACGCTGGTGCAGGACCGGGCCACCGGCACCTGGCACGTGTACGCGATCACGCACGCGGAGCCGGCCAATCCGCTCGACGAGAAGAGCTTCGGCCATGCGACCGCGCCGACGCCGAACGGCCCGTGGACGAAGCAGCCCCCGGCGCTGGTCGCCGATCCGGCCGCGGGCGAGAGTCACATCTGGGCGCCGTACGTGCTGTACGACGCCGGCACGTACTACATGTTCTACGCCGGTGGAACTCCGGACCACACCGCGTACCGGATGCAGCTGGCGACGTCGACCGATCTCGTGCACTGGACCCGGGACACGGCGGCCAACCCTCTGTTCACCGATGGCTTCGACGGGCGTGACCCGATGGTGCACAAGGTCGGCGACCAGTGGGTGATGTACTACACGGCCAACTCGACGCCGGCCGGCGGCAACCACATCGTTGCCTACCGCACCAGTACCGACCTGAGGCACTGGAGCGACCGTCGGACGGCGTTCCAGCATCCGGCGACCGGCACGTTCGGCGGTCCGACCGAGTCGCCGTACGTCGTCCAGCGCGGCACCGACTGGTATCTGTTCGTCTGCTGCGACGGTGGGTACGAGTCGACCAAGGTGTACAAGAGCAAGGATCCGCTGCACTTCAGCATCGATCAGCTGGTCGGGACGATCCCGGCGCACGCGGCCGAGGTCGTGCAGGACGGCAGCGACTGGTGGGTCACCGGAGCCGGCTGGGGCAAGGGCGGGCTGTTCGTCGCGCCGCTCGACTTCGCCAAGCTGCAGGTGACGGAGGGCAGTGTGGTGAGTACGGCGCACTATCGGGCGACGATCGAGACCAGTCCACGCGCGGCTCTCACCGGTCTGGAGGTCGACCCGGCCGGCCGCCGTGACTACCGTCCGGCTTTGGACTCGACGGGACGGTCCACTGCGCCGTACCTGGCGGTCGGGAACTTCGGCGCCACCGACATCAGCGGGCCTGCCGCCCGGGTGGATGCCGGCCGGTCGTCGCTGACGCTGCGTGGCATCTCCTTCGGTGACGAGCCGGTCTCCGCGGACTGGTCGTTCGACTTCGGCCCGACGACGTTCGACATGCGGCTCGGCTGGACCGTGAGCCAAGCAACGAACGCGCCGGTGTGGGAGGTCGCGTTGAACGTCGACTCGGCGTTGTCCGATCAGGGCGATCCTGGTGGTTTCGGGCGGGACGGAGACGTCGCGGGACTGCCGCGCTGGTCGATGGCGACAGGTCCCGGCCTCAGCGTCGTGACGGCGTACCGGCAAGGCTCGGCCTGGTCCGCGGACAACCACTGGTACGACCCGTCGACCGGCGCGGTCGCCTGGCAGCCGCTCTGGCAGCCGGGCGGACGGCCGCTCCCACCGGGCTCGTACGACGGCGGCAGCTGGCGCCTCGGCTTCTCCGGCACCGAACGAGACATCACCTTCGCCGAAACCCTGGCCGCCGGCCTGAACTAAGGTCGCTGTATGACCGTGCTCAGTCTGGATCCCCGTAGTACCGCACTGGTTCTGATCGACCTGATGCCGCGGATCGTGGCGCTCGAGACGGCGCCGCTGTCCGGGCCTGAGGTGCTCGAGCGATGCATAGCCCTGGCGAAGGCGACCCGGTCCGTCGGCGGGTTGGTCGTGAACGTGCGGGTGGAGCGACCCGGGGTCGACGTGCAGCCGGAGGGCAGCGGGTTCGCGGCCGGCGTGGGCTCCGAGCCCGGGGACCTGGAGATCGTCAAGCGGACGATCGGCGCCTTCGGCCGGACCCCGCTGGACCAGGAGCTGCAGACCCGTGGGATCGAGACCGTCGCGCTGGCCGGGATCGCGACCAACTTCGGCGTCGAGTCGACCGGGCGGGCCGCCGACGACCTCGGCTACGACGCCGTCTACATCGCCGATGCGATGACCGGGCACGACGGTCACGCCCACGAGTTCGCCGTGTCCTCCGTCTTCCCCCGACTCGGCACCGTCTGCTCCGGCACCGAGTACGTCGCCGCCCTGAGCCCTGCCACCTGAACCGCCCACCGGATGGGTTTCTGGAGGAAGTGACGAGGCGCAGGCCCTAGGCGAACAGTGCGGCGTTCTCGCGGGTCCAGTCCTGCAGGGTGCGGGCCGGGTGGCCGGTGATCGTCTCGACGCTGTCGTTGACCGAGGTCTCGTCGATGATTCCGTCGCCGAAGAAGCTCTCGATCGCGGTGGCGTACTGCGGGGGCATCGAGGCATGCAGGTCGTCGTGCGTTTCGGTGCGGCTCATCGGGTACGACGTCAGCGGGCGGCCGATGGCCTGGCCGAGGATCTCCACCTGCTGCGGCGGAGTGAGCGCGACCGGACCGGTGAGGCGGTGAATCAGGCCGGCGTGGTCCCCGGTGAAGGCGCGGACCGCGACATCGGCGATGTCGAGCGGATGGATCGTCGAGACGGCCACCTCGGGGAACTGCACCCGGACCACATCGCCGGCCCGCAGCTGATCCAGCCAGCGCAACGTGTTGGACATGAAGGAGTTCGGCCGCAGGAACGTCCACTCGAGACCGGACGCCTTCACCGCATCCTCGGCGGCCTGGTGATAGGCGGCGACCGCGTTCGACGTGTCCGCGCTGTCCAGCGAACTGCTCGACAACAACACGACCTTGCGAACGCCCGCCCGGACGGCGTTTCCGAGCAACTCCTCGACCCGGTCGTACCCACTCAGCAGGAAGATGCCGGACACCCCCGGCAGCGCATCGACGAACGATTCCGGGCGGTTCAGATCGCCGTACACGGGCTCGATGCCCTCCGGCAGCGCGATCTCCTTGCGCACCAGCGCCCGTCCGGCGATGGCCGACCCAGCCAGTGCCCGCACGACCGCGCCACCCGCGTTACCGCTCGCACCTGTCACCAGAACCGTCATGCAGCCTCACTCCTGTCCGCCTGCACAGCCGCTCGAAGCTCCGACGCGGGGTCGTCCTCGTGATAAATGCGTTCGGCCGGCTCGATGTTGTCGAGGAATCGCTGGTACATGATCGCGTACAGCAGGTGCACCAGGACCGACGTCGGGGCCAGGGCACGCTGTGGTTCTGTGGAAGGCACGTGGTTCTTCCAAGCAGAGGTCCAGACCTCGAGGGCATGGGCACGCTTGACCTCCGGCAACCAGTCGAGCAGCCGCTGAATGTCCGTCGCCGGGTGGCCGATGAAGGTGTCGGCCCAGTCGACGATGGCGCGCGTGGTCCCGTCCGAGCGCCAGTTGCCTGGGTGGAAGTCGCCGTGGACCAGCGTGATCGGCAGCCCGGCTGAGTCGAGTTCGGCGATGACTGACGGGAGCTTGTCGAGCAGGTGCTCGACGTCGGTCCGAAGCTGTGCGGACAGGGGCACGACCGACAGCAGGCGTTCGGTCTCGGTCGCCAGCTCACCAGGGAGTAGTCGCGGCGCGCGCAACTCGTCGACCTCGGCCGCGAGTTGGGCTTGCGCCGCGACCCACCGGCTGACCACGTTCTCGACGGTCGCCCGGTCCGGCTCCCAGCAGTCCTCTCCCGGTGCGTGGGCGAGGAGCGACCACCGGTTCTCGACCGACTTGCCGAGTACGGCCGGCGCGAGGGTTTCGTCGTACCGCTGGACGTGCTCGATGATGTCCGCGTCCACGCTCGCGAAGCGGCTTGTCGCCTTGGCCCACGCGCCCGGGAATCGCAGCAGGCACGAGAGATTCCACGTCTTCACCTGCACCGGCTCGACCGGGCCGAGGAACGATCGCGCCCACTCGGCCATCCGCTCCGGACCGTCCACCTCGGCCCAGGTGGCCCGGAGCAGATGTGGCGCGACGATCCCGTCCCACCCGTCGTACGGCGTCTCGTCGAGCACCCCGGATCGCGGTTCGCCCATCGCCTGCACGTGGTACACGGTCCGCCCGCCACGACCGATCTCGGCCTCGTCGGCGTGCACCAGCCGCAGTACGACGGTCCGTACCCCGAGCAACTCGTCCAGCCGGCGGGTCACCGCCTCCACCTCCGACCACCAAGGCGGACCCACCTCGAACGCCGGCGCGCGCCCCACATACCGCGCCCCCACACTCACCAACGCCTCAACCACCTTCGTCTCCACCCACCAAGTCTGCCCCGCCCCCACCCTCTCGTCTCCCGCTTTCAGGCCGGATCATCGGAAAGAAGTTGCCACTACGTGGCAGTGATCTTCCGTAAACCTCAGCGCACCGGGCAGGACGGGCGGCAGGGCTTCGCGTCCAGGCTCGGCTGTGCGCGGCGCAGTACCTGAAGAACCTGTACGGCGGCCTGACATGGACGGCTCGTGACGTCGAGCCAGCCGTACCGCAGGGTCGCTTCCGCGCGAAGCGTGGCGCGGTTGTCGCGATCGAGGTCACGCCACCGCAGCTGCGGGACGAGGTGAAGCCGGCCGTCGAGTTCGACCACCAGTCCGAACCCTCGGTAGAAGACGTCGGTGAACTCGTTCTCGACCGCGCGTTGCCTGATCCCGGCCGGTAAGGCGTGCCGGCGCTCGACGTCACGCAGGTACCGCAACTCGAGTAGCGAATGCGATCCGGCGGCGACGTCGGAGACGATCGGGCGCAGCGCCCGGCGATGACGGAGCCGCGGCCGATCGGCCAGCGCCTGAACGAGGTCAGCCGGAGCAACCCGGCCGCTCTGGCACGCCTCGGCGACCACCGCTGCTGCCTGGTCCACTGACGACGCGACACCGACAACGTCCAGTACGGCGTGCGCGGGTGCACGCCGGGGTGGGACCACCGTCGCGAGGCGGTCCGCCCAGTATCGGTCGCGGTGGATGACGAGATTCGGTCGCGGCACCACGCGGCGGCGCTCCGGGATCGTCACATACACCGGGCGGTTGCTGTCCGGCTTGAGCAACCCGAGCTGCTCCGCCGCCGTGTAGTGACTCCAGGCGGCTTCCGGTCCGGCGTAGAGAAGTGCCGCCAGCAGTCGCTCGTCGTACCCGATCGGACCGGTGTGAGCCGCGTAGACACCAGGGTGGACGACCCGCCAGCGTCTGCTCCGCAACGGCCGCCTGATCTGGGCCTCGCTCCAGCCGGCCGCCCACAGTTGCGCGCGGGACACGATCCTTCCCTGGTCGTGGATCAGTGCCTGGATGCCGTCGTTCGCGAGCTGTCGCTGCCACCACCAGTCCATCCGACCCAGGGTGCCGGATCCCGCCGCACCGCGCCGACACCCCTGATGCTCCTATAGACCGCCGGGTGTCAAGTCTGGGGTGAGGGCTTGGGTGATGAGGGGGAGGAGTTCGCGGCAGAGGGCGCGTTTGAGGCAGCGCATGATTTCTTTGGTGGTTTTGCCTTGGGCGCGTCGTCGGGTGACGTAGGTGCGGGTGGGTTCGTGGTGGCGCATGCGGACCAAGATGATGGTGTGGAGGGCGGCGTTGGCGTGGCGGTCGCCGCCGCGGTTGAGGCGGACGTGGTGGGTGCGGCCGGAGGCGACGGGGACGGGGGAGGTGCCGCAGAGGGCGGCGAAGGCGGCGTTGCTGTGCAGGCGGTGGGGGTTGTCACCGGCGGTGGTGAGGAGTTGGCCGGCGGTTTCGGGGCCGACGCCGCAGCGCTGGAGCAGGGCGGGCGCGGTTTGGTGGGTGAGGGTGCGTAGTTGGGTGTCGGCGTCGGTGATCTCTTCGGTGAGGTGCTGGCAGCGGCGGGCGAGGCGGCGCAGCGCGGTCTTGGTGGCCTGGACCGGGTCGGATAGGCCGGTCGGGTTGCTGGTGGGGCGCAGTGCGGCGGCGGCCTCGATGAGTTGGTCGGTGGTCAGGGCGGTGAGCTGGCCGCGCAGTGGTTCGGGGGCGGTGATGACAAGGTGTTTGAGTGTGTTGGTGGCGGCGGTTCTGGCCTTGACCGCGCCGGAGCGGGCCGTCCGCAAGACGCGGATGGACTCCACGACACCGGTGCGGGTTTTCGGGGTGCCGGTCGCGGTCGCCGGCCAGGACGGCGCGGGCCGCGGCTTCGGCGTCGATCGGGTCGGACTTGCCGCGCCGGCGGCGGGTCTGCCGGTTCGGTCGCGATACCTCCACCACCGGCACGTGTTCGGCGCTCAGCAGCCGCGCCAGCGAGGCGCCGTAGCTGCCGGTGCCCTCCACGCCCACGGCGGCCGGCTCGCCGAAGCTGCCCAGCCAGGCCAGCAGCTGCTTTTCTCCGGCGGTGGTGGCCGGGAACTGGGCATGGGCCAGCAGCCGGCCGAGATGATCCACACACGCGGCGGTGTGGGTGTCCAGGTGGGTATCCACCCCGCCGACGACCTGGCTTGGGCCAGCGATGTAGGAGATGGCGAAATGGGTAGTTGCTGATCGGGTCTGTCATCGTAGAGACAGCCGTCCCTTCCATCGTGCGAACCGACACGGGACGGCACGCACCGCCGGTCCGGGCGGACAGCACATGGACGGGCCTCTGAGACAGGCTCCTATCAGGTCACGTTCCGTCCGGCCGGTGCGTGCAGCTCGCCAGCCGAAGACAGATCAGGCAAAAGTCAACCCTATCCCGGGGTGACGGTGGATAACTGAGTCACCCGGCCGACGACCACATCATCCATGTGGATAACGCCTTTGCGGAAGAAAGCTGCCGCTGAGCGACCGTTTCCTTCCGCAAACCTCAGGCCGGTCGGTAGCCGATGCGGTGCCAGGTACGACGGCCTGACTTGAGGAGCACGGCGGTCGTCAGCTCGACGGCCTGGTCGGGGTCGCTCGCCCGGGTGCCGTTGACGGTCACTGCACCTTGGCGGATCAGTCGGCGGAGCTCGGTTCGGCTGTCCGACGGTCGGGCGGCCTCGAGTAGTTCGAGGGCTGTCGGCGTTGCGTTCGTGATCATCACCTCCGGGATGTCGGTGGGTTGGTTGCGGTTGGTGAAGGTTCGGGTGAAGGCGGCGAGTTCGGTGCGGGCGGTGGTGGCGCCGTGGTAGCGGGTGACGACGGCTGCGGCCAGGCGGAGCTTGGCGTCGCGGGCGGGTGGACCGCCGACGGCCGCGGCGGATCCGAGGACGGCGACGGTGTCGAGGGGGAGTTCGGTGTAGACGCGGGCGTAGCTCTCCACCAGCGAGTCGGGGATGCTCATCAGCTTGCCGAACTTGTCCCGCGGGGTGTCGGTCAGCGCGACGTAGTTCTTCAACGATTTCGACTGTTTCGCCCGGCCGTCGATGCCCGGCGTGATCGTGGTCGTGATCACCACCTGCGGTGGCGCGCCCAGCCGTTGCTGGAAATGCCGGCCGAGTTGCTCGTTGAACAGTTGATCCGACCCGACGATGGTGAGATCGCTCCGCATCGCGAAGCTGTCGTACCCCTGCAGCACCGGGTACACCAGCTCGTGCACCGCGATCTCCCGCCCCGCCGCGACCCGCTCGCGGAACATGTCCCGGGCCATCAACTGGGCCTGGGTGACCTGGCCGAACAGACCCAACAGCTCCGCCACCCGCATCCCGTCGTACCACTCGGAATTCCTGCGCACCTCGAATACCGAGGGGTCGGTCCGCAGGACGAGAGACACCTGCTCGACGAACGACTGCGCGTTCGCCTCGATCTCCTCCGGCGTGAGGATCGGCCTGGTGTCGGAGCGTCCGGTCGGGTCGCCGACTCGGGTGGTGAGGTCGCCGAGCAGGAACACGACCTGGTGGCCGAGATCCTGCAGTTGCCGCATCATCCACAGGTTGACCGCGTGCCCGAGGTGGAGATCGGGCGCGGTGCAGTCGACGCCGTACTTGATCCGCAGCGGCCGTCCGGACGCGAGCCGTTCGAGCAACTCGCTCTCACCGACGATGGTGTCGGTGGTACGACGTAATCGGTCGACCACCGTACGCGGTTCGTTCATGGGTTTCCTCTCGAGGACAGGAGGCACCCCGCAGACGCCTCCGGCAACGGAAAGAGGCAGGAACCGGACGGTTCCTGCCTCGGAGGCTCTGGGTGGAGCGAGCTGTGGGGACTACCGAAGACCGGCCCCTCCCAGAGCCGGTCGATATGCCACGCGTCGCTTGATCACGGGGACAGGTTAACAGGCCGGAGCCGGGGCAGGCATCGGGTTAGGCTCCAGGGGTGACGGTGGAGCGGGTAGTACTGCTGGACGAGACCGGCCGGTCGATCGGGACGGAGGCCAAGGCAACGGTCCACCACGCGGCGACCCCACTGCACCTGGCGTTCTCCAGCTATGTGGTCGACGAGGCCGGCCGGGTGCTGATCACCCGACGGGCGTTCGGCAAGCCGACCTGGCCCGGCGCCTGGACGAACAGTTGCTGTGGGCATCCACTTCCCGGCGAGCCGGTGGCGGAGGCGGTACGGCGCCGCCTCGTCGACGAACTCGGGATCGTCGCGGACCGGATCGACCTGGTGCTGCCCGAGTTCCGCTACCGCGCCGAGATGCCGACGGGCGTGGTCGAGAACGAGCTGTGTCCCGTCTACCGGGTCAACTGGACCGGCGAACCCACGCTCAATCCCGACGAAGTGGCGTCGTACCGCTGGCTCTCCTGGCCGTTGGACTTCCCGGACCTGTCCCCGTGGTGCGTCCTGCAACTCGACGAACTCGCCAAGCTCGGCCCCACTCCGCGCGACTGGCCGATCGCCGACCCAGCCAACCTCCCACCCGCCGCGCGCTCGTGAACCGCCGCGGTTCGGGTGAAGTGATCCGGCCGGCCCGGACCGACGCCGACTACACCGCCTGGCGGGAGGTGCGGATCGCCGTACAGCCGGACGAGCGCAGCCTGAGCGTGGCCGAGCTTCGCGAACTCGACACACCGCAACGCCTCCTCCTGCTGGCCGAAGTCGACGGCGAGGTCGTCGGCAGCGGCCTGTCGGATCGCTCCAACGAGGCCGGCCGCGCGTTCGTCGTACCCAGGGTGCGGCCGGAGGCCAGGCGGCAGGGCATCGGTTCCCGCCTGCTGATCGAACTGTCGGCGCATGCCGTCGCCGAAGGCTACGAGGTCGCCGGCTCGATCGTGGAGGACGAGGGGTCGCTGGCGTTCTCGCAGCGGTTCGGCTTCGCCGAGACCGGCCGGCAGGTCGAGCAGGTCCGACGGATCGGCGCCGAACCCTGGCCGGCCGCGCCCTCGTCGTACCAGATCGTCTCGGTCGCGGAGCGGCCGGAGCTCTGGGCGGCGGCGTACGAGCAGGTCGCGCTGCCGACGCTCCCCGACATGGACGTCCCGAACCCGCTGGACGTGTCGGCCGAGGAATGGGCGATCGAATGGATCAACGATCCGGCCGCGATGTTCCTCGCCGTCACCGGCGATGACGTGATCGGGGTGGCCGGGCTGATGCTCGACACCGACCGGCCGGAGCGCGCCGAGGTGGCTTACACCGCCGTACGACGGGAATGGCGCGGTCACGCGGTCGCGTCCACGCTCAAACGGACGAGCATGGCCTGGGCCGCCGAGCACGGCATCACCGAGATCTACACGTGGACCCAGCAGGGCAACGAGAACATGCGCCGCCTCAACGAACACCTCGGCTTCACGTACGGCGCCGTCGCCATCAACGTCCGCGCTGAGCTACCCCTGCAGCTCGCGGAGTAGGTCCGGGCCTGACCACGGTCGGCGGTTGGCTTCGGCGTCGCGGATCAGGGCGACGAGTTTGGCGTTGACCGGGGCGGAGCGGTTGAGCGACTCGGCCAGGCGGACCACTTCGCCGTTGAGGTAGTCGATCTCGGTGGTGCGGCCGGTCTCGAGGTCTTCCCACATCGACGTGCGGGCGAGCGGGTCGATCGCGAGCATCTTCGCGGCGAGGCGGCGGAAGAGGAAGTCGGGCAGGCGCAGGATCGCCGGGAAGCGGTGCATCGGGATCGGCAGCAGCTTGGCCGGCCTGATGCCGCCGGCGTCGAGGAGGTCGAGAGTCTCGGCCTGGGCAGCGGCGAGACACCGGCGATACGAACGCTGCGACAGCTCGTCCCGCAACGGCAGATCCGAGAGCGCGTTGATCGGATTGTTCAAGTTCAGCAGGAGTTTCGCCCACTGCACCGGCAGGATGTCGTCGTGCTGCGTCAGCGGCAGTCCGGCCTTGGCGAACGCATCGACGTACGGCGCCAGCCCTGGATGACGCTGGATGTCGAGCGCACCCTCGGTCCCCTGGTGGAACACACCGCCACCACGGTTCAGCACGTTGAACGGAACCATCCCGGTCACCACGACCTGCTCCGTCAACCGCTCCCGCAGGAGCTCCCCGTTGCGTACGCCGTTCTGGAAGCTGACGACCATCGCACCAGGCTTCAGCACCTCGGCCAGCTCGCCGGCCGCGGTCTCCGTCGCGGCCGACTTCACCGTCACCAGCACCAGATCCGCCTCCGCGGCAGCCCCTGGCGAAGTCTCGTACCGGACGTCCGGGACCCGAAGATCTGCCCCGAGATAGTCCGTCAGCCGCAGCCCGTGCTCGGCCAACTCGTCCGCCATCCGCTGCCGCCCGATGAACGTCACCGGAGTCCCCGTCGCCGCCAACCGCCCGCCGACATAGCACCCGATCCCACCCGCGCCGTACACCACGATCGCCACCGCAGGCCTCCTCAACAATCCATCGAGCTCAAGAACCCACCTGCAGCATCGTCCACAACTTACGTCCTGGCGGGAAGTTCGACGGTGAAGCGGGCGCCGCCGCCTGGGCGCTCGGTGACCTGGATGGTGCCGTGGTGCCACTGGACGTGCCGGGCGACGATGGCCAGGCCGAGGCCTACGCCGCGGCTGCGTTTGCTGGTCTCGCCGCGGCCGAAGCGTTCGAAGATGCGGTCGCGGTCGTCCGCGGGGATACCAGGGCCGGCGTCGTCGACGGTGATGACGACGCCCAGGCCGCCGGCCTCGACGCCGACTCCTTTGCAACCGCCGGCGTGGTCCTCGGCGTTCTCGACCAGGTTGGCGATGACTCGCTCCAGCCGGCGCTTGTCCGCCTGCAGGGACAGACCTTCTGCCTCCGGCTCGACGGTCGTCACGTCGCGTCCGGCGGTCGCGTTCGCGGCGGCGCGGACCAGGTCGGCGATCCGGACGATCTCCCGGCTGCCCTGGTCGCCGCCGTCGTCCCGGGAGATCTCGAGCAGGTCGATCACCAGCCGGCGGAACCGGTCGAGATCGTCACCGAGCAACTCGACCGGCTCGCGCACCGGCCCGGGCAGCTCGGCGCGATGGTTCTGGATCAGCTGCATCGAGTTCAGCATCGTCATCAACGGCGTACGGAGCTCGTGGCTCACGTCCCCGGCGAACCGCGCGTCCGCTGCCACCCGCCGCTCCAGGTTCGCCGCGGTCTGGTTGAACGACCGCGCCAGCCCACCGAGATCCCGGTCGTTCTCCACCTGTAATCGCGAATCCAGCTGACCGCGCGCCACCGCGTCCGCCACCCGCGTCAGCGCGGCCAGCGGCCGCAGCGCCAGGGTGCTCGCGAGCCGTCCGACGGCCAGACCGATCAACGCCGCAACAAGCGCCGCCGAGACCAGCGTGACCTTCAATGTCCGCAGCGTGTTGTCCAGACTCTCCAGCGGATGCCACTCGAAGAACGCCTCACCGGGGCGGCTCATCGGTACGCCGACCGCCAGCACCTGCTGACCACCGACGGTGATGCGGCGATGCGCGGTGCTGCCACTGCGAACCGAGGCGGTCAGGTCGGCGGGGAGGTCGGAGGGCTTCCCGGTCAGGGAGTACCACTGGTCGTCGTAGAACACCATCGAGGCGGCCGCGTCGGTGGACGGCAGGCTGTTCAGCAAGTCGAGAACGCTGACGTCCGGGTTGGGCGTCGGACTGCCGCACTCGGCCCGTTCCCGGGCCGGCCGACAGGGCTGCGGTGCGCCGAACAGGCCGTAGTGGAAGGCGGCCGCGTTGTCCGCCGTCTCCACGATCGCGGAGGACTGGCGCTGCTCGGTGAGGTAGTCCGAGACCACGCTCCAGGTGACGAGCGCCAGCACCGACGACAGTCCGAGCGCGAGCAGGCCGTAGGCCATCATCACCCGCCCACGCAGGCTGAGCCAGTTTCCTTCCCCGCCCCACCGCCCCGGTCGCCGGCCCCGCACGCGTCAGCTCACCAGTCGGTAGCCCAGGCCGCGGGCCGTGACCAGATGCTTCGGGCTGGCCGGGTCGTGCTCGATCTTCAGCCGCAACCGGCGGATGTGGACGTCGACGATCCGGCTGTCACCGAAGTACCCGTAACCCCACACCTTGGACAGCAACTGCTCCCGGCTCAGCACCTTGCCCTCGGCGCCGGCCAGCTCGGCCAGCAGCTTGAACTCGGTCCGCGTCAACGGCAGCACGGTGTCGCCGCGCGAGACCTCCGCGCCGGTCACGTCGATCCGGAGATCCCCGACCACCAGCAGGTCCAGCTGACGCGCGTTGGCAGGCTCGACCCGCCGCAGCAGGGCCCGGATCCGGGCCGACAGCTCCTTCGCCACCAGCGGCTTCGTGACGTAGTCGTCCGCGCCCGCCTCCAGCCCGGCGACCACATCGTGACTGTCGGTCCGCGCGGTCACCATGATCACCGGCACATCACTGGTACGGCGGATCTCGCGGCAGACCGTGAAGCCGTCGCGATCCGGCAGCATCAGGTCCAGCAGCACCACATCGGGCGGCTCCCGGCGCAGCGCGGCCAGAGCGTCGAACCCGTTGGCCGCTTCGGCGACCTGGTACCCCTCGTCCTCCAGGGCGAGCCGCAGCACCCGCCGGATGCGCGGTTCGTCATCGACCAACAGCAGGCTGTGTGCCACCGGTCCAGTGTGGCCTACGGAAGGCCCAAACGACGGTGACTTCTGTCATGACTTCGTCATCTTGGCGCGGGCCTCGGGTGACAAGGCCTTGACGGTTCTGTGACCGCGCTTCCAGGCGGCGCCGCGAGTCCTAACTTCGGCGCTATCGAGTCCTGGAGGAGGACCAATGGCAAGTGTGCTGAGTCGAACGTTCGTGCGCATCTCCGACGCCCAGGCAGGCACCTCGCGGCGTTGGAGAAGCAGCCACGATGAACCCCGCATCGAGGCAGCTTCTCCGCCTTGCGATGCACCTACCTGGACGCCGGAGCTGCAGCACGAACGTTCGACTCAGCACACTCGAAGACGGCTGGCGGCAGCATCCCTTGCCGCCGTGGCGACGCTCTTGCTCGCCGCATGCAACAGTGGCGGCGGATCACCGTCCGGATCCGGCGGTACCGCGGCCACGCCGGTCACCGGCGGCACCCTGAACATGCTCGGGG
Source organism: uncultured Actinomycetota bacterium (assembly GCA_963748245.1). Classification (GTDB taxonomy): domain Bacteria; phylum Actinomycetota; class Actinomycetes; order Propionibacteriales; family Kribbellaceae; genus Kribbella. The sequence continues at coordinate 1,123,146 of CAVVIA010000005.1, forward strand.
CCGGCGATGTCGACTACATGGATCCCAACATCACCTACTACTCGGTGGGCTACCTGAACGTGCGGATGTGGGCCCGCCAGCTGTTCACCTACCCGGCCGACCCGGGCGGCGAGAACACCAAGCCGGTGGCCGACCTCGCCACCGAGCTGCCGACCCAGGACAACGGCGGAGTCAGCGCCGACGGGAAGACGTACACGATCAAGATCCGGCCCGGCGCGCAGTGGAACACCACGCCGGCCCGGCAGGTGACCGCGGCCGACATGGTCCGCGGTGTGAAGCGGACCGCGAACCCGGTCCAGCCGTTCGGCGGCATCCCCGACTTCGCCAACCTGATCGTGGGCTACAAGGCCTTCGCCGACGGTTTCGCCAAGGTGGACAAGACGCCGGCCGCGATCCAGGCGTACATCGACAAGACGCCGCTGCCGGGTGTGGTCGCCAAGGACCAGACCACGGTCGAGTTCCACCTCACCCAGCCGGCCACGTACTTCGTCGACATGCTGACGCTGCCGGCCTTCTCACCGGCCCCGGTCGAGGTGCTCAAGTACCTGCCGGCCAGCACCGAGCTGGGTAACAACTTCCCGTCCGACGGCCCGTACAAGGTCGACTCGTGGGTGCCGACCAAGTCGATCTCGTACTCGCGCAACCCGGCCTGGAACGCCTCCACCGACCCGGTCCGCAAGGCGTACGTCGACAAGATCCTGGTCAACCAGACGGTCAGTCAGGACTCGATCCAGCAGCAGTTGCAGACCGGTACGCCGAGTGCCGACCTGGAGTTCGACGTCGGCCCGCCGCCGTCCCAGCTGCCCGCGCTGATCGCGAAGAAGGACCCGAACCTGAACCTCGGGCCGACCGCGTCCAGCAACCCGTACGTCGTCTACAACACCGCCTCGCCGAACAACAACAAGGCGCTGGCGAACGTGAAGGTGCGGCAGGCGATCAGCTACGCGATCAACCGGGACCACATCCTGCAGGTGCTGGGCGGACCGACGGTGAACCCGCCGCTGACCCACGTGCTGCCGGGCAACATCCTCGGCTCGAAGCAGATCGACCCGTACCCGTACGACGTGGACAAGGCCAAGCAACTGCTGGCCGAGGCCGGCTACCCGAACCTGACGCTGAAGTTCCTGTACCGGAACGCGTCCGAGGGCAGCAGCAAGGCGTTCCAGACGATCCAGCAGGACCTGTCCAAGGCCGGTATCACGGTGGTCGGCGTACCGTCGCCGAACGCGGACTTCTACGTGAAGTACCTGCAGGTGCCGAGTGTCGCCAAGCGCGGCGTGTGGGACCTGTCGCTGGCCGGCTGGGGTGCGGACTGGTACGGCAACGCGGCCCTGTCGTTCTTCAACCCGCTGTTCTCCGGTGAGCCGTCGTTCCCGCCGATCGGCAGCAACTTCGGCCTCTACGCCAACCCGGAGACCAACACGCTGATCGAGGAGGCCGCGAAGGCGACCACCGAGGACCAGGCCGCGGACCTGTGGGCCAAGGCCGACGCGCAGGTGATGGCCGACGCGCCGTTCTTCCCGCTCACCAACCCGAAGAACGCGAACTACCACGCACCGCAGGTGAACAACGCGGTCTACGTTCCCTCGATGCAGATGTTCGACCCGACGAACGTGTGGCTGGCCAAGGACAAGCAGGGCGGCTGAACCTCATGGCCCTGCTTGAAGTAAGGGACCTCAAGGTCTCCTTCGACACCCCGGACGGTGCCGTCCGCGCCGTCCGGGGCCTGTCGTTCGACGTCGAGGCCGGACAGACCCTGGCGGTGGTAGGCGAGTCCGGCTCGGGCAAGAGCGTCTCCACCCAGACCATCACCGGCCTGACCCGGGGCGCCCAGGTCTCCGGTACGGCGTACTTCGACGGAACCGACCTGATCAGTGCCGATCAGGCGACGCTGCGACGGTTGCGCGGAGCCCAGATCGGGATGATCTTCCAGGACCCGCTGTCCAGCCTGCATCCGCACTACCGGATCGGCTGGCAGATCGTGGAGATGATCCGGGCGCATGACCGGATGATCAGCAAGTCGGCGGCCCGGCAACGGGCCGCCGACCTGCTCACCCTGGTCGGCATCCCGCGGGCGGCCGAGCGGATCGACGACTACCCGCACCAGTTCTCCGGCGGGATGCGGCAACGGGTGATGATCGCGATGGCGATGGCCCTCGACCCGGCGCTGCTGATCGCGGACGAGCCGACCACCGCGCTGGACGTGACCGTGCAGGCCCAGGTGCTGAACGTGATGCGCCGGCTGCAGGAGCAGTTCGGTACGGCGATCATCCTGATCACCCACGATCTCGGTGTGGTGGCCGAGCTGGCCGACGAGGTGGTGGTGATGTACGCCGGCTCGGTGATGGAACGGGCACCGCGCCGCGACATCTTCTACCGCAACCATCACCCTTATACCCAAGGGCTGCTGGCCTCCCTGCCGGCGCGCAGCGGCGAGCGGCTGACGCCGATCCCGGGCAGTCCGCCCAGTCTGATCAGCCTGCCGGCCGGGTGCCCGTTCGCGTCCCGCTGCCCGCACGTGTTCGACAAATGCCGGACCGAGGCGCCGCCGCTGTCCGACGTCGGCGGCGACCCGCGCCACCAGTCGGCGTGCTGGTTGCCGCACCAAGTAAGCGAGGCGATCGCGTCATGAACGACGTACTGCTGAAGGTGGAGGACGTCCGGAAGGAGTTCCCCACCCACTCGAGGGAGGTGGTCCGGGCGGTCGACGGGGTCTCGCTCGAGGTCCACAAGGGCGAGACACTCGGCCTGGTCGGCGAGACCGGCTGCGGCAAGTCCACGCTGGCCCGCTGCATGGCTCATCTGTACGACGTGACGTCCGGCTCGGTGTGGTTCGACGGTACCGAGATCAGCACGTTGTCCCGGAAGGCGATGCGGCCGATCCGGCGTGAGGTCCAGGTGATCTTCCAGGACCCGTACGGCTCGCTGAACCCGCGCCGCCGGGTCGGCTCGATCATCGGCGACCCGTTCAGCATCCACGGCATCGCGTCGGGTGCGGAGCGGAAGAAGAAGGTCCAGGAGCTGATGGAGCTGGTCGGGCTGAACCCCGAGCACTACAACAGGTTCCCGGCCGAGTTCTCCGGCGGGCAGCGGCAGCGGATCGGGGTCGCCCGGGCGCTGGCGCTGCGGCCGAAACTGGTGATCTGCGACGAACCGGTGTCGGCGCTGGACGTGTCGATCCAGGCGCAGATCATCAACCTGCTGGCAGATCTGCAGCGGGAGTTCGACCTGACGTATGTGTTCATCTCGCACGACCTGTCCGTGGTCCGGCATGTCAGCGACCGGATCGCGGTGATGTACCTGGGCAAGATCGCCGAGCTCGCACCGACCGGCGAACTGTTCGGCCAGACCCGGCATCCCTACACCCGCGCGTTGCTGTCCGCGCTGCCGGTGGCGGACCCGGACACGGCCGACAGCCGTGAGCAGATCATCCTCGGTGGCGACATCCCGGCCGCGACGAACCCGCCGGAGGGGTGCAGGTTCCACACGCGGTGCCCGAAGGCCCGGGCCGACTGTGCCGCGGGTGAGCCGCCGCTCGTCGCCGTACTGGACGACGGCCCCGAGCACCGGACGGCCTGCATCCACCCATTGACCATCGGCGAGGACCTGTCCACCGCCGTACCAGACCTGAAGGCATCATGACTGTGCTTTTGGCCGGGCCTCCGGCGCCGGCGTGGTCATGGGGCCTTGGCTCCCGGCCTTCCCTCGTCACTCCAGTCGCTGTGTTGAATGCCACGCCTCCGGCGCGGCGGGTCATGGGGCTCTTACTCCCGGCCTTCCCTCGTCGCTCCAGTCGCTTCGCTCCCTCCACTCCGTCCAGGCCGGGAGCCATGACCAGGCCCCCGCTCCTCAGTCCAGGCCGGGAGGCCCCATGACCGCGATCAATCTCGTCGACGTCCTCGACGAGCCGAAGGCGATCGAGGGGCGTAGCCCGTTCGTGCTGGCGTTGCGGCGGTTGCGCCGGGACAAGGTGGCGATGATCTCGCTGGTCGTGATCGCGCTGATCGTGCTGATGGCGATCTTCGCGCCGGTGTTCGCGTCCATCACCGGGCATCCGCCGAACGAGCAGTACCGCGACATCGGGCTGACCCCGGACGGGTTGCCGCGCGGTCCGAACGGGACGTTCTGGCTGGGCACCGACGACCTGGGCCGCGACATCCTGGTGCGGATCGCGTACGGCGCTCGCGTGTCCCTGCTCGTCGGTGTCATCGCGACCGCGATCACCGTGGCGATCGGCGTCGTACTCGGGTTGGCGGCGGGGTTCCTCGGTGGACTCGTCGACACCGTGCTGGCGCGCCTGATCGACGTCGTACTGTCGGTGCCGTTCCTGCTCGTCGCGATCGCGCTGGTGTCGGTCACCGGCCCGAGCCTGACGGTGACGGTGATGGTGATCGGGTTCTTCAGCTGGGCGTCGGTGGCCCGGATCGTCCGCGGTCAGGTGCTGTCGCTGCGGGAGCGGGAGTTCGTCGAAGCGGCCCGGTCGCTGGGCGCGGGGGACACCCGGATCATGTTCGTCGACATCCTGCCGAACGTGCTGGCGCCGGTGATCGTCTACACCACCCTGCTGATCCCGGTGGTGATCGTGACCCAGGCGACGCTGTCGTTCCTCGGGCTCGGGCTGCCGCCGCCGACCGCGGACTGGGGCGGGATGATCAGCGCGTCGCAGAACTACTACACGACCGCGTGGTGGTTCATCCTCTTCCCCGGTCTGGCGCTGCTGATCACCACGCTGGCCTTCAACCTGTTCGGCGACGGGGTCCGGGACGCCTTCGACCCCCGCGCGGATCGGAGTTGGTGATGGCGCTGTTCGGATGGGGCAACTACTGGATCGACACCTCCAACGGGGATCCGAGGAGGCGGCGATGGCTCTTTTTCTGATCCGCCGGATCGGCCACGGGATCCTCGTTCTGTGGCTCATCTCGGTGGCCGTGTTCGGCTTGTTCTTCGTTGCTCCGAGCAACGTTGCGCAGACGCTGGCCGGGCGGCAGGCGACGCCGGAGACGATCGCGCTGATCCAGCACCGGCTCGGCCTGGACCTGCCGGTCTGGAAGCAGTACCTGAACTTCGTCGAGAACGCGCTGCAGGGCAATCTCGGGTACGACTACTACCACCAGGTGCCGGTGACCACGATCATCGGGCAGGCGCTGCCGATCACGGTGTCGCTCGCGCTCGGTGCCGCCGTACTGTGGTTGCTGCTCGGGGTGTTCAACGGGGTGATCTCGGCGGTGCATCCGCGCTCGCTGGCCGATCGCGGGCTGACGCTGTTCTCGTTGTTCTTCTACTCGTTCCCGTCGTTCCTGCTCGGGTTGCTGCTGCTGTACTTCCTGTACTTCCGGCTCACGCTGGCAGGGTTCAACTGGTTCCCGGCCGGCGGGTACTCGGCGCTGAGCGCGGGGATCGGGCCGTGGTTCCAGCACCTGGTGCTGCCGTGGGTCGCGCTGGCTTTGTTGCTGGCGGCCACTTACACCCGGTTGACCCGCGGGTCGATGCTCGACGTACTGGGTGAGGACTACATCCGGACGGCGCGCTCGAAGGGCATCCGGGAGAGTCGGGTGATCGTCCGGCACGGTCTGCGCAGCGCGATGACGCCGGTGGTCACCCAGTTCGGTATCGATCTCGGTCAGTTGATCGGCGGGGTCGTGGTCATCGAGACGGTCTTCAGTCTTCCCGGCCTGGGCCAGACCGCGATCACCGCGATCAACCAGCAGGACCTCCCGGTCATCATCGGCATCGTCCTGTTCGCCTCCGCCGCGGTCGTGGTCGCCAACATCCTCGTCGACATCGCCTACGCCGCCCTCGACCCCAGAGTCCGCCTCCACTGATCCCGGGGGGAGCACCACCCCCGGAGCAGCACCTCAGGGGGCTGCTGCTCCGGGGCCGGGCGGTTAATCGGTTGGCGGCTCTCGGAGGTTCTCCTACTCTGGGCGTATGGCTACTTGCCTCTGTGTCTAGCTGCGGACCCGCTTCCACACCAGAAGTGCGTCCATCAGCTATCACGGAGAGTAACCATGATCACCGTTCGCGGTGTAGACATTCGCGTCGGCGCCCACCTGCTGCTGTCCGACCTCGCGTTCCACCTCAGCCCCGGCGACCGTGTCGGGCTCGTCGGCCGCAACGGCGCCGGCAAGACCACCCTGATGAAGACCCTGGCCGGCGAGGACCGCCCGGCCGTCGGTTCCGTCACCGTGTCCGGTTCCGTCGGCTACCTGCCGCAGGACCCGCGCGCCGCCGACCCGAACCTCACCGTCACCGCCCGGATCCTGTCGGCCCGCGGGCTGGACGTCGCCGTCCGCAACCTGCGCAAGGCCGAGGCCGCGATGAGCAGTGCGGTCGGCGAAGCGCAGGAGCGTGCGATGGCGGCGTACGTCCGGGCCGAGGCGCAGTTCCAGGCCGGCGGCGGCTACGCGGCCGAGGCGGAGGCGGCCCGGCTCGCGGCGGGCGTCGGCCTGCCCGCTCGCGCGCTCGAGCAGCCGGTCGGCGAACTGTCCGGCGGTCAGCGGCGCCGGGTCGAGCTGGCCCGGATCCTGTTCGCGCAGCACGACACCTTGCTGCTCGACGAGCCGACCAACCACCTGGACGCCGACTCGGTGCTGTGGCTGCGGCAGTTCCTGCTCGGCTACCAGGGCGGTCTGATGATCATCAGCCACGACCGTGAGTTGCTCGCGGCAACGGTCAACCGGGTCTTCCACCTGGACCCGCAGCGGACCACGATCGACGTGCACAACACCGGCTGGGCGAAGTACCTCGAACAGCTGGAGCTCGACGAGCGCCGCCGTACCCGCGAACGCAACACGGCGGAGCGGAAGGCGGCGGTCCTGCACGCCCAGGCGGCGAAGATGCAGGCCGGCGCCACCACGGCCGTTGCCGCGCGCAACATGGCGCGGCGCGCGGACAAGCTGCTCGCCGACCTCGAGCCGGTACGACGTGCCGCCCGGGTCGCTCGCATCCGGCTGCCCGAGCCGGCACCGTCCGGGAAGACACCGCTCAGCGCCGCCGGCCTGAAGAAGGCGTACGGCGGCCTCCAGGTCCTGGACGGGGTCGACCTGGCCGTGGACCGGGGGAGCCGGGTCGTCATCCTCGGCCTGAACGGTGCCGGCAAGACCACGCTGCTCCGGCTGCTCGCCGGTCGCGAGACGCCGGACGGCGGCCAGGTCGTGCACGGTCACGGGTTGCGGCTCGGGTACTTCGCCCAGGAGCACGACACGCTGGATCTGGCCGGGACCGTCCGGCAGAACCTGGCGTCGGTCGCGCCCGGGCTGACCGACGGCGAGGTCCGGAACGTGCTCGGTTCGTTCCTCTTCAGCGGCGACGACGCGGAGAAACCGGCCCACGTGCTGTCCGGCGGCGAGAAGACCCGCCTGGCACTCGCCGGGCTGGTCCACTCCGGCGCCAACGTCCTGCTCCTCGACGAGCCGACCAACAACCTGGACCCGGCGTCGCGCGACGAGGTGCTCGGAGCGGTCGGCAGCTACCCCGGCGCGATCGTCATGGTCACCCACGACGAGGGCGCCATCGAGGCCCTGCGCCCCGACCGCGTGCTGATCCTCCCCGACGCGACCGAAGACCTCTGGACCGACGACTACCTGGACCTGGTCTCCCTCGCCTGACCGATCGTCCCCCTCTGATGGGTGAGCCCACCAGAGGGGGACTGTCAGCTGAGGCGTTCGTCGAGGTGGACGGTGATCTCGTCGCCGGGCTCCTTGCCGATCAGGTCCCGCAGGGTGCCTTTCACCGGGAGTTTGTGGGTGCCGTCGCCGAGCGCCATGAACGAACTCTCGAACGGGTGGCCGTCCATGGTGCCGCGGACCTTGACCAGGCCGCGGGTGCCGAAGTACTCGGCCGAGCCCGGCATCTGCAGGTACGTCCAGCCGCCCTTCGCGTCGCTCTTCAGCAGCGGTGCGGTGAACGTCTTGTCCAGCTTTCCGGTCTTCTTGGTCATGGTGAGCTCCTCTCGGATGGTGCCTTCACCCAGGTGGTAGAGACCGATCACCGGTTTTCGACATCTATTGTTGATCGGTGATCACGATCCGCCAGGCGGGGCACTCCGCCGTACCCGAGGTGCTGGCGCTGCTGGACGGAGCGACCGAGTGGCTGGTGGCTCGAGGACGGACCGATCAGTGGGGTACCGAGCCGCATTCGACGAACCCGCGGCGGATCGCGCAGATCAGCAGTTTCGCCGACGACGGCGGGTTGTGGCTGGCCGAGGAGGACGGACGGGTGGTGGGTGCACTCGCCGTGGGCGCGGCGATGCCGTACGTGCCTGCGGCGGACGAGCCGGAGCTGTACGTGCGGCTGCTGGTGACGGATCGGGCGTCGGCCGGTCAGGGCATCGGCGGGACGTTGCTGGATCACGCCCGAGAGTTGGCGCGCGCCGCCGGCGTCGGGCTGCTGCGGGTGGACTGCTTCGCGGGCGGCGACGGTGCTCTGGTCCGGTACTACGAGAAGCAGGGCTTCACCCGGGAGGCGGAGTTCGCCGTACCGGTCAATGATTCGGAATGGCCGGGTCAGATCCTCTTCCAGCGGCTGTGACCGAGCGGTGCACGGTGCCGTGGGCGTCGCTGCAGTGGGCCGCGATCTCGTCGCCGGTGGCGTGGTCGACCTGCAGAGTCGAGTGGGTCAGCTGGTGACGTTCGGCCAGTAGCGCCTCGATCTCGACCCGGATCTGGTGGCAGTCGAGCCCTTCCGCGACCAGGATGTGCGCGGACGCGGCCGGCTCGCCGGAGGTGATCTCCCAGACGTGCAGATCGTGGACCTCGACCACGCCTTCGACCGCGCACAGCTCGGCGCCGAGGGCCTGCGGATCGAGGTTGACCGGCGCGGCCTCGAGGAAGATCCGGCCGGAGTCGCGGACCAGCGAGACGCCGGCCTTCAGCATCAACGCGGCGACGATCAACGCGGCGATCGCGTCGGCACGGGCGAAGCCGGTGACCAGTACGACGAGACCCGCGATCGCGGTCGCGATGAACGCGAACAGGTCGTTCAGGATGTGCTGGTACGCGCCCTCGACGTTGAGGCTGCGAGCGGTTCGCCTTGCTGATCATCCAGGTGGCGAGCAGGTTCACCACGATGCCGACCACACCGGTGATCAGCACCAGCCCGCCCTTCACCTCGGGCGGGTCGATCATCCGGGCGATCGCTTCGTAGACGAAGTACGCCGCGAGCAGGAGCAACGTGATCCCGTTGGCCTGGGCGGAGAGGATCTCGACCCGCTTCAGGCCGTAGGTGAATCCGCCGGCCGGGGGACGGGCCGCCAGCCGGATCGCGATCAGGGCGAGCACGATCGCGATCGCGTCAGTGAGCATGTGCGCCGCGTCGGTGATCAGTGCCAGCGAGCCGGCCGCGATACCGACGACCACCTCGGCCGCCATGAACCCGACGATCAGCGCGAGTGCACCGCTCAGCAGCCTCCGGTCCGCCTCGGCGCTCACCCCGTGCCCGTGGCCATGACCGTGGCCGGCTTCCGCCGTCATGCGTCGGACCGCTCGGGGTGGATGGCGTCGGTGTGCTCGGTGTGTGCGACCGCCAGGTCGACGAGCATCCGCACGTGTGCGTCGTCCAGGCGGTAGTACGCCATCCGGCCATCCCGCCGTACGGCGACCACCCGGTGCGCGCGCAGCAGTCGCAGTGCATGTGAGGTCGCCGACTCGCTCATCCCGGTGACGGCCGCGAGATCGCAGACGCAGAGTTCCCCGTCGAGCAGCGCGACCAGCAACTTCAGCCGGCGCGGATCGCCGAGCAGGCCGAACACATCAGCCGTGTCGACCACATCGTCATCGGCAGGCATCCTGGCATTGACGCTCGCCACCCGCTCCGGATCCACGAGCCGCACACTGCAGGCATCGACACTCTGCACATCTGCAGAACTCTTCATATATCCACCGTAGGCCATCCAATCGCGACACGCCAAAAGGCCCGGCACACTGTGCTGATGACCGACTACCCGCAGGTGGCCGCCGACGAGCGCACGATGCTGGAGCAGTTCCTCGACTTCCACCGGGCGGGAGTCGTGCGGACGTTGGACGAGGTGACGGACGAGGAGGCGGCCGCCCGGGTGTTGCCGGCGACCGACCTGACCGTCGGAGGGATCGTGAAGCATCTGGCGGCGATGGAGGACCTGTGGTTCAGCCACAAGTTGCTCGATGCACCGAGTGCGGAGCCGTGGCGATCGGCGCCGTTCGACCAGGATCCCGACTGGGAATTCCACTCGGCGGAGGAGAACTCGGTGGCCGAGCTACGGGAGCTCTATCTGGACGCGTGCGAGGCCAGTCGCCGCATCACCGCCCGGGTCGAGTCCCTCGACGTACTGGCTGCCCGGGCGTCGTTCGGCGACCGGTTGGTGAGCCTTCGGTGGATCTATCTGCACATGATCGAGGAGACGGCACAGCACCGCGGTCACCTGGATCTGTTGCTGGACGCACTTCAGGGGGCGTGACCGGAGTCACGTTGCGGTCTGAGACGACCGTCACGGTCGGTCATGTCCTGAGTAAGGACTGTGTGAAGAATCAGTGCTGACTGCCCACTCGGGTGTGGATGATCCGGCGCCGGACCATAAGTTCGATCAGGGTGGTCAGTCGACGTCAGGAGTGAACGAAGTGCAACGGGGCTCACGGGGCGTGCCGTCGGCATGCCCACGATCAGCGGCGCCGGGATCGCCGTGACGACGCTGAACAAGATTCTCGCCGCCGCCGGAGTGGTTCTGGTGCTCGGCGGGGTGGCGCTCGGCTTCCGGTCGGTCTCGGCCGGCGGCATGGACTGCGGTTCCGCCTTCCGGCCGGCCGCGGGCATCACACCGATGGCGTGCGACAGCGCCCTGAACGGGGCCGGCACGCTGGTGACCGTCGTGATCAGCGCGGGCGTGCTCTGCCTGGTCGCCGCGGCAGCTGTGAAGGTGGTCCGCGACAAGGTCAGCGCCTGAATTCGGATGCGGTACGGCGGCTGCCACGACAGGCTGCCGGGGTGAGTATCGAACCGTTCCGGCTGGATGTTCCGGACAGCGACCTGGCGGACCTACAGGCACGGCTGGACCTGACCCGATGGCCGGACGAACTGCCCGGCGTCGGCTGGGCGTACGGCGTACCGAAGGACCATCTCCAGCAACTCGTCGCGTACTGGCGTCACGACTACGACTGGCGCAAGGCCGAAGCACGCCTGAACGAGTGGCCGCAGTACACGACCACCATCGACGGCGCGAACGTGCACTTCGCCCACCTCCGTTCACCCGAGCCGGATGCGACCCCGCTGATCCTCACCCACGGCTGGCCCGGCTCGATCGTCGAATTCACCGGTGTCGCCGGACCGCTGTCCGACCCGCGTGCGTACGGCGGCGATCCGGCCGACGCCTTCCACCTGGTCATCCCGAGCATCCCCGGCTTCGGCCTCTCCGGACCGACCCGGGAGACCGGCTGGGAGTTCATGCGCGTCGCCCGCGCCTGGTCCGAGCTGATGACCCGCTTGGGCTACGACCGGTACGGCGTCCAAGGCGGCGACTGGGGAGCCGGAATCTCACGGGAGGTCGGACGGATCGACCCCGCCCGGGTGATCGGCGTACACCTCAATCTCTTCCCCGGCGGCGGCGCGACCTCCGAGCCGACCCCGGAGGAGCTGGCGCCACTCGACCCGGCCGAGCGTGAACGCACCTGGGCGTCGTGGCGGCGGCAGTCGGAGTGGTTGAAGGAACGGCAGGGGTACGCCGATCTGCAGTCGACACGACCCCAGACGCTGGCGTACGCCCTGACCGACTCACCGGTCGGCCAGTTGGCGTGGATCGCCGAGAAATTCAAGGAATGGACGGATCCCGCGAGCGTCGTCGACCGCGACCTGCTGCTCACCAACGTGATGCTCTACTGGCTCACGCGTACGGCGGGATCGGCCGGCCGCATCTACTACGAGCGATCGCACGCGCCGTACTGGGGCCAACCGCCCGAGCCGTCGACCACCCCGACCGCGCTCCTGGATCTCGCCCACGACAACTTCATCCCGCTGCGCCACCGCGTCGCCGCCACCGACAACATCGTCCGCTGGAACAGCCACCCGCACGGCGGCCACTTCGCTGCCCTCGAACAGCCCCAGCTCCTGATCGCGGACGTCCGGGAGTTCTTCCGCAGCCTGAGTTGAGCGGTGCGCCGGCATGCGCCAGGTTATTGCCGGCGCACCTGATCGGTCGGCCGACACACCTGGTACCCCACGAGGCGGTCGCTCAATCACGCAGATCTAATCTGGCGGCATGAGTTTCACCGGGTTCCCGGCCGCTGCGCTGGACTTCTACGACGACCTCGAGATGGACAACACCAAGACGTTCTGGACGGCCAACAAGCACGTCTACGACGAGTCGGTCCGCGCGCCGATGGCGGCTTTGCTGGCGGAGCTGGAGGAGGAGTTCGGTCCGGCGAAGATGTTCCGGCCGTACCGCGATGTCCGGTTCGCCCGGGACAAGACGCCGTACAAGACGCACCAGGGTGCGTTCATCGACGTCGCGCCGGCGACCGGGTGGTACGTCCAGGTGTCCGCGCCGGGTGTCCGGGTCGCGGCCGGCTTCTACGAGGCGAGCTCGGAGCGGATCGGCCGGGTGCGGACGGCGATCGACGACGACCGCCGCGGCAAGCAGCTCGAGCGGCTGCTGGCCGACCTCACCACGGCCGGCTGGGAGGTCGGCGGCGACCGGCTGAAGACGAGTCCACGCGGCTACGACGCCGACCACCCGCGGATCGAGCTGCTCCGGCACAAGTCCCTGACGGTCGCCAAGTCCTACGGCTTCGAGCCGGTCATCCACACACCGGAGCTGGCCAAGCTGATCCGCGCCGACTGGCACGCGACCAAGCCCCTGATCACCTGGCTGACCGACAACAGCTGACGGCCGGCGAACGGCGCAGCGCCGCCGGCTCCTGGGGTGTCATGCAGCATGATCCGAGCCCCCGTGGCCCGCTCGAACTGCCGTGTCACCCGTGCCGGATCGCCGACCAGCGCCAGATGCCGCAGCCCCGGGAGCAGGATGGGGGGCGATGAGGTGCTCACCGAACCAGACGCGGACGTGCCGGTCGGTCGGGAGTGGCGGCCGAGTGACGGTCATCGGTCTCTCATCCCCCTGGCGATGTCGCGGATCATGAGAACCGCGACGACGGCCGTGCCGAGGATCAGCGCCCACATACCGGGGATCAACGCAAGCCACCTCGTTCCTGCTTGTGCCAGAAGTCACCCGTCGCGGCGGTGTCGGCTGTTCTCATGACAAAGACCGTACGCAGCGTGATGGTTCTTGTACCATACGAATCTAGGTGCGAATGGCGCCCTGTTTGATCGATTTATGGTCGGAAGGCTGACCAATTCGGTCTGGATCGCACCATTTCGGAGCCGAAAACGAGAGGTTGTGGACAATGCCGAGACCGCCCGGCCCTCCGACCGTGCGGCTTCGCCGCCTCGCGGCCGAACTGAAGGAACTCCGGGCCGAGGCCAGGCTGACGCGCGAGCAGGTGCAGGAACAGACAGGCGTCAACCAGGGGACGCTGTGGCGCATCGAGAAGGGCCAGGCCAAGCCGCACAACGGCACGTTGGAAGCGCTGTTCGAGCTGTATGGCGTCGCCGAACCGCGTCGCAACGAACTCATCGAACTGACCAGAGGTGCGAAGCAACCAGGCTGGCTCCGTCAGTACAGGGATGTGGTTCCGCAAGGCTACGCCGCGTATATCAGCTTCGAGTCCGATGCGAAGGCCGCACACAACTACGAGTCGCTGTTCATTCCGGGCCTCCTGCAGACCGAAGAGTACGCACGGGCAACGCTGATCGATGGTCTGCCGATGGAGACCGACAGGGTCGAGTGGAACGTGCAGACGAGGATGGAACGCCAGATCGTTCTGGCGCGGAAGAGAGAAGGGCGAGATCCGCTGGAGTTCTGGGCGGTCGTCGATGAAGCGGCGCTTCGACGGGAGGTTGGTGGTCGTCCTGTCATGCGGGCTCAGCTCGGCCGATTGCTGGAGATGAGCGAGCGACCCAACATCACCCTGCAGGTGATTCCTTTCGACAGGGGCGCCTATCCCGGCATGACCGGCCCGTTTGTACGGCTCAACTTCGGGGCTGTGGCACCCGACATCATCTACGTGGAGAGCCTGGCCGGAGACATCTTCTTGGAGTCAGAGGCCGAGATCGACCGGTATGCCTTGGTGTTCGATCACCTGCGCGCAATGGCGCTCAGCCCGCGAGACTCCGGCGCGTTGATCGCCCGGCTGATCGCCGATTGACGGCCGGACGATCCTTCAGTTGTCCACAACCTTGTGTTTTTCGGTGCTGATCGGGTGCGGTACAAGGCCGATATTGTGAGCGGCGCACCAATAATGTGAGCGGCGCACCAGTAAGGCGTACCGACGTCCCTCATCGGCCACTCAGATTCGTATAGTGCAGCTGTCGTTACGTTCCGTACGTTCGTTCCGTGACGATCTATGTGAGCCCCGCCTTCCGATCGGGCAGTGATGACACGATCGGGCTGCCGACTCGCCCGTGCTCCGGCGGTGGAATCAACGCGGCGGCGGCGAGCACGGTGGTGGCCCCGCACTTCAGTGCGAAGCGCACGCTCTATTGCTATGCCCAGGAGCACCTTCCAGTAGGTTGCGTGAGTTGTCGAGATGCAGGAGGCCGCGGACAGGGTGGCTGCCGAACGCGGTTACCGTCTCGGGCCTCTCTTCATCGAAGAGGGCAGATCCGGCCAAGCGATGCATGCGCTTGTCGAGGCTGCGGCGGCCTTCCATGATGGCGGAGCGGCGGTGGCGGTTCCCTCTCGCGGACACTTCATTCCGCTCGGCAGGCCGCACGAGTGGCAACTGCTTCTTGAACAGGTCACTGGTCACCCGGTCGTGTTCATAGGCCGCACCCAATGAGCAGCGGGGCGGACATGCTGGATCCCTGTCGCCCGTGTCCGTCCCGCTTTCCACAGTTCACGCACTCGAACCAAATCGAGCATCAGTCGCGACAACCGCACTGACTCTGGGGAGCGACCACCGTGAACACCAGATATCCGGCCGTCGTATGGCGAGGGGCAGGCGCCAGTCCTCGGCCCGCATCCGAGATCGGGTCTACCTGTCCGCTTGTCGGTGGACCGAACGCCGCGGCTGAAGGTCATCGACGCATGTCGGGATGACTTGCACCTTCTGCCACAACGAAGGCGCACCGGTTGCCGCGGACAACCTTGGCAAACCGCCCGCTGAGATGACATCGGCGGGACGTTACGGGATCGATCTGACTGATATCCCTGAGCTCAGATTTCCTGAGTGACGCGGATGCCGATCACCGGCCGTGGGCCGCAGACGTCCCCACTCATCACCTGGCTGACCGACAACAGCTGAGGTCAGTCGTCGTAGTCGCGCAGGATCCGGGCGAGGATGTCGCGCGTCTTGTTCGGCGGCGGGGCCGCGACGCACAGGGCTTCCATCGTGGCCGTGTAGCGGTCGAGGTCCTCGAGCTTGTCCAGGTACAGCGCACTGGTCAGGTGCTCGATGTAGACGATGTCCGGCAGGTCCTGCTCCGGGAAACGCAGGATGCTGTACGCACCGCCGGTCGCGGCGTGACCGCCGCCGTCGAACTCCATCACCTGGAGCGTCAGGTTCGGCAGGTGGGTCGCCTCGAGCAGATGCTCCAGTTGGAGACGCATCGCCTTCACCCCGCCGATCGGCCGGCGCAGCACCGACTCGTCGACGACGGCCCACAGCCGCACCGGGTCGGGCCGGCGGAGGATCTCCTGCCGGTTCACCCGCAGCGCGACGCGGCGCTCGACCTCCTCGGCCGGGATCAGTCCGCGGCCGAGCTGTACGACGGCGCGCACGTACTCCGGCGTCTGCAACAGACCCGGGACGAACTGCAGCTCATAGGTACGGATCAGCTGGGCGGCGGACTCGAGGTCCAGATACGAGTGGAACCAGCTGGGCAGTACGTCGCCGAAGCGGTGCCACCAGCCGGGGTTGTTCGCGTCCCGGGCCAGTGCCAGCAGCCGCTCGCGCTCCTCGCCGTCGTCCAGACCGTAGAGCGTCAGGAGGTCCCTGACGTCGCGCTCCTTGAAGCCGACACGGCCCAGCTCCATCCGGCTGACCTTGGACTCCGACGAACGGATCTCCCAGCCTGCGTCCGAGCGGCTGATCCCCGCCGCATCCCGCATTCTGCGCAGGTGCGCTCCGAGGATGATCCGAAGCGCAGTCGGCCCGCTTTGCGCGCCCGACTCGGTCACACCCACCTCCACGGCCCCAGCAGCTCAATCGCGGCGACATCGCCCGCAGGCAGACATCATCGCACGGACGGCAGGCAATCTGCCGAAGTTCTTACATAAGGGCGCGCACAGCTGCATCGCCGGTGACTGAGTGTAGCGCCAAACGGTTCAGCAAGCGATCTTGTCAGGACAAAGTTGCCGAACTGAGTTCTGTCGAACACCGTTCGACGGGAGCTCGAGAGGGCCGTTTCCCAGGCGGAAAACGAGGTTTTCGGGTCACGAAGTGGAAAACGTGCGGATGCACGTGCATCGGGCGCTTGCATTCGCAGCGTGCCGACGCCATGATTGGTTCATGCACAGAAGGTGAGCTGAATCTCGCGAAAAGTGACATCGCGTGATCCGGCAGGCCGGTCCTTACAGACCGTCGGCGGCGCAAGCTCCGGCATGACTGGTTGGGGAACCCGAGTCGATGATTGACGACGACAGTGAGGCAGCCGAGCGCACCGCCAACGTGAGCGGACGTGCGCCCGACGAGCTGACCGAGCGGGAGATCCAGGAACTGGTTGCGCGTTGCCCTGAGCAACAGCGCTGGGCCTTCGAGGGCTGGTTGCGCGGCGTCCGTCACCTCGACGGCGACCCGATCGTGAGTCTGGCCCCATGACCACCGACAGAGCAGCAGGAGGCCGAAAAATGGTGCGGATCTGGCTGGGAGACCACCTGATCGCCGAGTATGTCGCCGAGCCCGACCGCGCCTCGCGGTACCAGCGGGTGATGACGCCGAAGTTCAGCGGATTGCGAATCACCGTTGACAATTCGGCCGGCGGCACGGCGTCGGAGCTGCCGAGTGAGCAGCTCTGGCCGCTCACCGTCCAGTAGTCCGCACCCGCCCCCGGGTAACACCAAGGCCGACCCTCGCCCGAGGGTCGGCCTTCGTCGTTCTCCTGACGCTCCTGTACGGCGCTCTGCGGCCGTCAGCCGGGCCTTCGGCGTACCGGCCTCTGATGACGCTACCTCAGGCCGGTAGAAGCGCCACAGACAGGAAGAGGCCCCTTCGTCACTCGCCTGGCGAAGGGGCCTCTTGCTTTCCGGTTTGGTCAGACGAGGTACTCGAACTCCCCGTCGTGAACGCCGCCGAGGAACGCCTCGATCTCGGCCTTGGTGAACACCAGCGCCGGGCCGTCGGTGTGACGCGAGTTCCGCATCGCCACGCCGCCGCCAGGAAGCTTCGCGACCTCTACGCAGTTGCCGTTCGGCCCACTCCGCTGACTCTTCCGCCAGATCAGCTCGCTCATCGCGTCGCCGGGCATGCCGTTGTAGACAGCAGTCATCAGCTGCACCTTCCGTACGTCTTTGGCATATGCACGTGCATTTGGCCTTGCATTTGCATCGTACACGGTCGGCGACGATGTGTCCGCCCCGTTACGCGGCGTGCTCGAACACGCCGGGTACGGTCCCTCGGCAGTCGGCCGCTCGTGGCCGTTTCCGCCGCGGCACTCGAGAGAGGCGAGTGAGAGGAGGGAGTAGAGACCCGTCGAGGGACGAGTCGAGAGGCAGCGCCGAGGGCTGTACTACTAGGGCGCCGGCACGGCGACTGGTGATTGGGTGCCGAGCCGGAGGGGAAGGTTGTCGGTGAAGTTCCTGCAAGCGACTGATTCGTCAGCACCGTCGGGTGATCCGAAAAGGCTTCTCTGCTTGACGAATCAGGTAATCGGGCCGAGATTCGGACCAACACACGCGGACTGCCGAACCAGTGCTTCAAAGGTCCGCAACTGCCCTAGTCTTACTTCCACGATTTCCCCGACACGAAGGCTGCGCCGATGGCGACTTCCGACGCTCCGGATCCCAATCCGGAGTTCGACACTTCCCAACCGACCATCGCTCGCGTCTACGACGCCCTGCTCGGTGGCAAGGACAACTTCGCCGCTGATCGGGAAGGCGCGGCGCTCTACCTGAAGTACGTCCCGGACGCCGGTCGCTGCGCGATCGAGAACCGGGCGGCCCTGGTCAAGGGCGTGCACTACCTGGCTCGCAGGGCCGGGATCGACCAGTTCCTCGACATCGGCAGCGGTCTGCCGACGCAGAAGAACACCCACGAGGCGGCGCAGGAGATCAATCCGAACGCAAAGGTCGCGTACGTCGACAACGACCCGATCGTGCTCGCGCACGGCCGGGCGCTGCTGGCGACCAACAACAGCACCATCGTGGTCACCTCGGACCTGCGCCGGCCCCAGGAGATCCTCGACAACGAGGAGATCAAGAACCACCTGGACTTCAGCCGTCCGATCGCGCTGATGATCGTCGGGATCCACATGCACTTCCACGACGACGAGAAGCCGGACGAGTGGGTCCGGACGCTGATGGACGCGCTCGCCCCGGGCAGCTACCTGCTCATCACCGACTTCGTCGACACCGGTGAGCCGCTGCAGAAGGCGATCGAGCGGGCCGGCCTGGAGAGCCTCGGCAACGGGTGGATCCGGACCCCGGAGCGGATCGAGCAGCACTTCCTCGGTCATGCCGCTGATCCCGCCCGGCCTGGACTTCCTGGCCCGCTGGTTCCCGGAGGACCCCGACGCCGACATCCCGGCGGTCGAGGACCTGGAGCCGTACCAGCGGATCCTGATGGCGGGTATCGCCAAGAAGAGCTGACCGCTTCAGCGATCAACGAAGGCGCGCGTCCCACCTCGGGACGCGCGCCTTCGCATTGTCACCGCGGGGTGTCGAGTGCTTTCGTGGTCGGGCCGTCGAGGACCGCGCCGGTGTAGCTGAAGCGGGAGCCGTGGCAGTTGCAGTCCCAGGTGGTGTCGGCCGCGTTCCACTGCAGCGGGCAGCCGAGATGGGTGCAGACCGGCCGGACGGTGTGGAGTGCGCCGTCGTGGTCGCGGTAGGCGCCGACGGTGTCGCCGTCGTCGAGAGTGAGCAGGCCGCCCTGACCGACCTCGAGGTGGTCGGCTCCACCCTTCAATCTCGCCAGGTGGCCGGTCGCGAACTCCTTGCCGACGTGGAGATTGTCCTTCACCAGCTTCGCCACGGCTTGCACGTCGCCGATGCGGCCGGCGTCGTACAGGCCGGTCGAAGGGTTGTCGCGGTCGAGGATCAGGTCGCGGAGGATGCCGGCGGCGACCGTTCCGTTGCTCAGTCCCCACTTGTTCATGCCGGTGGCCACCAGCATCGGTGTCCCCGGCGCCTTGCCGACGAACGGGAGCAGGTCGGGTGTGCCGTAGTCGTGGGCGGACCACCGGTACTCCGGTACGGCGTCGTAGCCCCACGTCGCGCCGACCCAGTCGACCAGGCCCTGGTACGTCGACTCGGCGTCGCTGTCCTCGTTGCTACCGACAACGATCAGCCCGTTCGGCCCGCCGCCGGGCCAGGGTCGGGTGGACCGCACCGGTGAGTCGACGGAGATCGCCATCCCGGCCGGCGCTTCGACCGGGAGCTGTACGGCGATCCCGCACGAACGGCTCGGCCGGGTCCGGGCGAAGTACCCACCGGTGAGGCCGATCGGCAACAGGGTCGCGATGACGGCGTGCTTGGCGCGGACCAGCGGGCCTTGGTCGGTGACTGTCTGGAGGTCGTGGTCGGTGTTGAGTTCGTTCACGCGGCTGTTCTCGAAGATCCGGCCGCCCGCCCGGGTGAACGCGGTCGCGAGACCGGCCAGGTAGCGGGCCGGGTGCAGGTGGAGCTGATCGTCGAAGCGGACCGCCTCGGCGATCTTCGCGGGCAGGCCGACTTCCTCCGGGTCGACGAAGTGGGCCGGGAGCCCGAGGGCGCCCGCCACATCGGCTTCGCGACGCAGCAGTGAGTCGGGCATGGCCGAGTAGACGAAGGCCGGCGTGCGGGCAAGTTCGCAGTCGATGCCGAGGCGGTCCACCAGGCCGGCGACCTCCTCGACCGCGGCCTGGTTCGCGGTGGCGTACTGGCCGGCCTTGCCGGGACCGTGCCGGTCGAGCAGGTTCGCGTAGATCGCGCCGTGCTGCGAGGTGACCTTGCCGGTGGTGTTGCCGCTCGTGCGCCCACCGACTGCGACCGGCTTCCAGCAGTACGACGTCCGCGCCCTCCTGCTGGAGATACAGCGCGGTGGTCAGTCCGATCACGCCTCCGCCGACCACCACCACGTCGGCGTGCTTGTCTGCACGGATCCCGTCGTACTCCGGGATCGTCGCCGTCGCCAGCCACACGGAACCTTGCGTCGTCATACGATTCCGGTACCCGCCCACCCCGATCTCAGTGCGCCTTTCGGCCCGCAACTCTCAGTGGTGTCTTTCGGCCAGCAAGGCGAGCCGGCGCAGCGTCTCGTGGTTGCGAGCGTGCAGGATCGGGTCGATCAGGCTCTCCGGCACGGCGGCCGCCGGCCCCTTCACGGCCTGCTCTCGCATCACCAGGTGGCAGTCGCCGTCGCGGTCGGTGGCGACGAACTCGACCTGGCCCTCGCCGGTCGGCCAGGCGCGGACGCGGAGCTGCAGAAAACGGAGCGGTTCGTACTGCAGGACCGTGGTGCTGTCGTCGATGACCAGCGGCCAGACCCCGACCGAGTGGTGCAGGCTGTGCCCCGGCTGCGGGAATCCTTCCTCGACATCGCGCACCCGGGACGCCCCGACCACCCAGGCCGCGTAGGTCCAGCCGTCCGTCAGGATCGCGAACACGTCGGTCACCGGCGCCCGGACCAACCACTCGTTTTCCGCCATGCTCAGCCGGTACCCAGGGTCAATGCAATGTGTCAACGAGGGGATGACAGCTCACTTGTCAACGGATCGATGACATGGTATCTCTAGGAGTGCGTGTTGACAGCGAACGATGACACTGGAGGTGGGAAACGATGTTGATGCGCACTGACCCGTTCCGGGAGTTCGACCGGCTGGCCCAGCAGTTGACCGGCGCGGTGGCGCCGGGGACGTGGTCGCGGCCGAGCCCGATGCCGATGGACGCCTACCGGTCAGGTGACGAGTACGTGATCGTGTTCGATCTGCCCGGCGTGAGCCCGGACGCGATCGACCTCGACGTCGAGCGCAACGTGCTGACCGTGAAGGCCGAGCGCCGGCCGGTGGCGCTGGCCGAGGGGGTCGAGATGCAGGTGGCGGAGCGGCCGCTCGGGGTGTTCTCGCGGCAACTGTTCCTCGGCGACACTCTCGACTCCGAGCGGATCAGCGCGTCGTACGAGCGGCGTCCTGACCCTGAAGATCCCGGTCGCAGCGCAGGCCAAGCCGCGCAAGATCGCCATCGCCGAGGGCGAGTCCGGCAGCCGGACCGTGACCGGTGAGACGGTCGACGACAACAAACAGATCGACGCCTGAGATCAGGAGGTCGGATGCCGCAGCCTGATGCAGTCGGTCGCACTCCGGCGGCGGCTCTCGAGTACCTGATCGATGTGCTGGGGAGGCTGCCCTCCGCCCCGAACGTGCCCGGGGCGGAGGACACGTCCACCGGCGGGGAAGTGCTGGAAGCACTGGTTCTGGTGCGCGACCTGCGCGAGCGACTGAGCGGTTGGGAGCCGCGGTTGATCGAGGCCGCCCGGGCCGCCGGCATCAGCTGGATCCAACTCGCTCCCGCGCTCGGAGTCACCAGCAGGCAGGCGGCCGAACGCCGCTACCTCCGGCTCAGCCCGCACGCGTCGCAACCGGAGCTGAACGGGGAGCAGCGTGTTCAGGCCGCGCGGGACCAGCGGGCCGGTGACCGTGCGGTCGCCGTCTGGGCCCGGGACAACGCGGCGGACATTCGGCGGCTGGCCGGGCAGGTCGCCTCTCTGGACGGACTGGATGGTCAGACCCAGGCGAGTGTCGACGCCGTACACGATGCCCTCGGCAACAACGACTCGGCCGCACTGCTCGGACCGCTCGCAGCGGCGGGGGAGCAGCTGACCGAGAATCATCCGGCCCTGGCCGACCGGATCTCCGAGATCGGCGCCCGCACCGATGCGGCGCGCCGCTCCGGCCAGGACCGCCAGCACCGCTGATTGAGGAGGCTGACTGATGAAACTGCTGTTCGAACTTCGCCCGGTCGACCACCTGGAAGCCAGCGTGGACTACTACCGCGAGCTCGGCCTGGAGCCGATCGCCTGGCCGGGTGACGACACCGCGCTGCTCGGGGCACGTGGCCACCGCCCGGCGATCGCCCTGGTGCGGGATCCCGCCGAGGGTGCGCTCGGGACCGGCGGCGTGTACGACGTCGGCGATATCGACACCTTCTTCGAGGACCATCGCGAACTCGACTGGCTGCTGAGCCCGGCGGACAGTCCACTCGGCCGGTACGCCGTCTTCGCCGACCGCACCGGGACCGCGATCCGGCTCCTCGACCCGGCTCCAGGCGACGCCGTCGAGCCGGCGGGGACCGCCGAGCGCACGTTGGCGCGCGCCTAGCGCGCATGATTGCCGCAACGTTGGGTACCGACGTGAAGCAGGCATGACCGTGGTCCAGATACGTGCCACGCCGTGACGACAGTCGCGAGGTCATACCATGGTTACCAGCAGTACCGAGAAGGTTCCTGTTCATTGTTCGACCGCGGCCGATCGGGCCGCGAGGGAAGCAGCCACCCGCCGGTTGATGGAGCGCCGGGCTGCCAGCACCGACGAAACCGAGCGGCGACAGCTGCTCGAAGAGGTGGTCGAGCTCAACATCGAGATGGCCCGGGGGATCGCCCGCCGGTTTCGAGGCCGTGGTGCCGAGGCGGACGACCTCGAGCAGGTCGCGTATCTGGGCCTGGTGAAGGCCGCTCACCACTACCGCCTCGACGCCGACACGCCGTTCATCGGGTTCGCCATCCCGACCATCCGGGGCGAGGTGAAACGCTACTTCCGCGACTGCGCGTGGACCGTCCGGATCCCGCGCCGGCTGCAGGAGATGCAGGGCACCATCGCGTCCAAGCTGCCGCTGCTCGAGCAGCAGCTGAACCGCGAGCCGACCCCGGCCGAGATCGCCGAGTACCTGGACGTCGAGGTCTCCGAGGTCGAGCAGGCGCTGGCCGCGCGGGGCTGTTTCAACGTGCTGTCCCTGGACCGGCCGTCGGATGTCGACGCCGAGCTGACGCTGTCCGATGTGGTCGCCGACGTCGAGGACGGCACCATCGACCAGCTCGAGACTGTGGAGATGCTGCAGCCGGTGCTGGAGCAGCTCGGCCCGCGCGAACGCCGCATCCTGCAGCTGCGGTTCGTCGAGGGCTGGACCCAGTCCGAGATCGGTCGCGACATCGGTGTCAGCCAGATGCAGGTCTCCCGTGTTCTGCGTCAGATCCTGGACGACCTGCGCGCCAAACTCACTCCTCTTCCGGCCGCCGCATAGGCCCGCTGCCCGGGTGGCGACCACCCCACCCGGGCCCCCGGCCGGCTCTCGTTGCTCCGGTCAACCGACGACTCGCGGACGACCGGTTGTCACTCTCGGTGCGGGGTACCTGCACAATTGGGAGAGAGCGAGGGGATGGAATCGGTGGTGCTGGCGTTCCGGATGATCAGGACGGTGCCTGCGGACGCGCTTGCCATCGTGCGGTCGTATCCGCCGATGGTGGTGTGTTTCGCGGCCGCGTTGACCGGTACTGCCCTCGTCTTCGACGTGTTCTACCTGCTGGCCAGTCCCGGGCTGACGTTGGCGCTCGTGTACACCGTGCCGGTGCTGGCCGGTCTGATCGCAGGTCTGGTCGCAGCGGCCGACGATGTCGGACTGGAGCGTTCGGTGCTGCTCCGCACGGTCGGCGTGGCGGTGGCCTGCGGCCTCACGAATGCCGTGGTGGTCGCGATGATCTCCGCGATACGCCGTACCGATCCGTCGAACTGGTCGGCCGGTGGTCAGGCGGTCCTGTTCGCCGGTTGCACGGTCCTCGCGGTCGCGGTGGCGATCGTTGCCTGTAGCAAGCTGATCGACGCGCTCGGCCTCGAGCTCCGGACCAAGCTGCCGCGCCGCCCGGTCCACGTCCCGGTCGCGGCGGCGGCGGTGGCGGCGCCGAGGCCCCGGCCGCGGCCGAGTAAGGAGTCGGCCGCCCGCGCCAAGCCCGCTCCGGTGCAACCACCGCCACCACCCCAGGACGACGAGGAGACCATCCACATCTTCGTTCCGCCGCCGCCGAAGATCGTGGATCTCGACGAGGCCCGTCCGGTCACCTCGTGGTCGGAGTCCACCGGCCACGCCGACCGGCTGGCCCCGCGTCCCCGTCGTACGGCGTCCCGTCGTGCGCACAAACCCGGCCGGCGTCCCGGAACCTAGCCGCAGGTGAGGTCGGTCGTCGGGAGCCGGCCGCTGATGAGGTACGACACGACCCGGTCGTCGACGCAGTTGTTGCCGTACTCACCGAAGATCCCGTGCTTGCGTGCGTACTTCAGTGTCAGCAGACGCGCTTCGGTCAACCCCTTCTGCAGTTGGGCTGCGTTCGCGTAGATCGCGCGCGGGTCGCCGTCGGCCGCGACGATCAAGGCCGGCTCTGCGTTAGCGATCCGGGTCGGTGGTTCCTGCGGCCGCACCGGCCAGAAGGCGCACGGCGACACCATCCGGGTGAGCGAGCCGACGTACGGCTCGTCGCGCCGGTGCTTCTGGATGTCACGCCAGTACACCTGCGGATCGCGGGGCACGGCCCGGTCGCCACACGTGATCGCGGTCAGGCCGCTGACGAGTTGCGAGAGCGCCGGCGACAGCAGCGCGTCCAGGAACTCGCCGAGATCGGCACCCGGCTCGACCGGCCCGTTGGTGGCCTTCAGCAACGTCTGGACGAACCCCGTGTAGACCGCCCTGGCCGGATCGCGATCATCGGCCAGCGGCCCGAACAGCACGACCGGCAGCGACCCGTCGTCGAGGGTGTGCTTGCCGATCCGCAGTCCCTTCGCGGCCGC
This sequence comes from uncultured Actinomycetota bacterium, assembly GCA_963748245.1. Classification (GTDB taxonomy): domain Bacteria; phylum Actinomycetota; class Actinomycetes; order Propionibacteriales; family Kribbellaceae; genus Kribbella. The sequence continues at coordinate 1,148,130 of CAVVIA010000005.1, forward strand.
CGCGTGATAGATCCGGTCCAAGCCGGCCAGCACCTGCTTGGTCGTCGTCCCCAGGTGGTACGTCGAGTTCCGCGCGGCTGCCCACGATGCCCAGGCGCGTAGCGCGGCCTCGTTCGCCGGACCGACGGAGCGCAGGAGTCGCGGCCCGTACGTCGCCGGATCCATCGGCCCGTCCAGGACGACGCGATCCGTGCGGCCCGGGAACAGTTGCAGGTAGACCGAGCCGAGATAGGTGCCGTAGGAGTAGCCGAGGTACGAGATCTTGTCCTCGCCGAGCGCGATCCGGACCTGGTCGATATCCCGGGCCGTGTTGCGCGTGTTGACGTACTGCAGCACCGATCCCGCGTTGTCCCCACACCGTGCGGCGATGTCGGCCTGCAGCTTCGTCGAACGCAGGAACGACGCCTTGTCGCTGCCGCCGGACCACGGCCAGCCCGCGATCGGCAGTTTGCAGTCCACCGGCGTACTGCGGCCGACGAACCGTGGATCCAGCCCGATCAGGTCGTAGCGCGAGCCGGCTTCCTTCATCGCGACCCGCAGCCGCAACGGCATGCTCAGTCCGGGGCCGCCCGGTCCGCCGTCGTTGAGCACCATCGTGCCGATCCGGTCGCCGGTCGCCTTCAGCCGCGACATCGCGATGGTGATCTTCGGTCCGTCCGGCCGGCTGTAGTCCAGCGGCACCTTCAGGTCGCCGCACTCGGCCCCGGCACGATCCAGTGCGGCACCCTCGGCGTCAGCTGCGTTGAGCTGACAGTGGTGCCATCGAATGGTGGGCGGCTCTTCCGTGGCAACCGTCGTACCCGACAGCAGCGCCAGCACCAGCAGCAGTTTCATCGGTCCTCCTCGAAGTCACTGCTGACGCTATGGATCCGCAGGCCCGGCCACAGTGCCGCCGGCGCCCGACCCGAGGTCGCGTACGCGCTACCGGTATTCGAGCGACACTGGACGATGTGTGGGATCTGGTGGTGGTCGGAGCGGGACCGGCGGGGGCCTCCGCGGCGCTCGGAGCGTTGGCGGTGGATCCCGGCCTGTCGGTGTTGCTGCTGGATCGGCACGACTTCCCGCGGGACAAGGCCTGCGGGGACGGGATCGCGCCGCACGTGTTCGACCTGCTGGCCGAGGTCGGCGTCACCGGGATCGTCGACGATTGGACACCGGTACGACGGTTCGCGCTGACCCACGGTGAGGTCGGTGTCGACCGGGACATGGCGCGGCCGAACTGGGTGGTGCCGCGGACCGTGTTCGATCAGCGCCTCGCGGACGCCGCTCAGGCAGCCGGTGCCGATCTCGTCCGCCGACGTGTCCGCGGCATCGAGGTCGCGCAGGGGTCCGTCACCGTGGACGGGGATCTCGAGGCCCGGTTCGTCGTCGGTGCGGACGGTGCGCATTCCGTCGTACGGCGCGAGCTCGGGGTGAAGCCGGGTCCGGTGGCACTCGCGATCCGTGGGTATGCGCCGACACCGCCGGCGCGGGCCGCGAGTCAGGTGATCGCGTACGGTCCGGGGCGGCAACCGTCGTACGCCTGGTCCTTCGATCGCGGCGACGGCTGGTCGAACGTCGGGTACGGCGAACAGCTCACCACCGGCCGTCCGACGAGAGCGGAGCTGCTGGCGAATCTCGAGGCGCTGCTGCCGGGTGCGACCGACGGCGGGAAGTCCTGGTGGGGTCATCACCTGCCGTTGTCGAGCTGGTTCTGGCGCCCGCAGCCGGGGCCGGTGATGCTGGCCGGTGACGCGGCCGGGCTGATCAACCCGATGACCGGTGAGGGCATCTACTACGCCGTCGCGACCGGTCTGCTGGCCGGCCGCGCGGTCGCCGATGCTCTGCACAAGGACAGTCCTGATGCCGGTACGCCGTACCGCCGTCAGACGAGCCGCCTGCTCGGCAAGCACCTCCGGCACACCGCGCTGACCGCACAGCTCACCCGCTCCGGCCCGATCCTCGACGCGGGCATCCGCGCGGCCGCGGCCGACCAGGCGATCTTCGACGATCTGGTCGAGCTGGGTCTGGCCGACGGCCTGATCACCCGGCGCCTCCTGCGGGCGCTGGTCAGCTCGTAGAAAAGATTCTGCGGATGATGTCGAAACGGTCCCAGGAGCTTCGAGGTAGCGGTGCAAGCAGGTGAAACCGACTACTGAAGGGACCGGAATCATGAGCGACGAACTGAAGGAACTGGACCGGCTGGTGGGGACCTGGGACGTCTCCGGCGGTGCGATCGGCACGACGACCTACGAGTGGATGGAGGGTGGCTACTTCCTGGTCCAGCGCGGGGTGCTCGAACAGCAGGGGCACAAGGTGCGCTTCGTCGAGATGATCGGCCGTGAGCACAAGTTCGGCGAGGAGCCGGGCACCGACCTCATCTCCCGGGTGTACGACGCGGAGGGCAACACGCTCGACTACGTCTACGGGATCGAGGGTGACGTGCTGACGATCTGGGGCGGGTTCAAGGGTTCGCCGGCGTACTTCCGCGGGACGTTCAGCGCGGACGGCGACCGGGTGGACGGCGACTGGGTCTACCCTGGCGGCGGCGGTTACCAGGCAACGATGGTGCGGAGGGCTTCATGAAGTATCTGCTGCTCGCCTACACCGGCCAGGAGGGCTGGGACACGGTCGACGTGACCAGCCCGGAGTTCCTCGCCGCGTGCAAGTTCTACGAGGACCTGGCCACCGAGCTCACCACGTCCGGTGAACTGCTCAGCACCGAAGGGCTGGCCCATCCGGCCCTGTCCCGCACGGTCCGCAGAGGTCCGGACGGGCCGGTCGCGAGCGAAGGTCCGTTCGCGGAGTCCAAAGAGGTCCTGGCCAGCTTCGCGATCGTGGATGTCGACAGCCACGACCGGGCCATGTCCATCGCCAGCCGCATCACCGACGCGGTCGGCGACGCGGTCGAGATCCGCCCGATCATGGAAGGCCCGCCCGAGGCGTCATGATCGAGCAGGTCTGGCGGGATCTCACGCCTCAGGTGCTGGGTGCGCTGGTCCGGCGGTACGGGCACTTCGAGTCGTGTGAGGACGCGGTGCAGGAGGCGCTGCTGGTCGCCGCCGAGCAGTGGCCGAAGGAAGGCATCCCGGTCGAGCCGAGGAGTTGGCTCATCCGGGTTGCCTCCCGGCGGCTGATCGACATCCTCCGGAACGAGGAGTCGCGCCGGCACCGGGAGGACGCCGTACGGACGCCGGACGTGGCTCCGGAGCCGGCGGCGGCCGCGGACGATTCGCTGACCTTGCTGTTCCTCTGCTGTCACCCCGAGCTGTCCACGGCGTCGCAGATCGCACTCACCCTGCGGGCGGTCGGCGGTCTGACCACGACCGAGATCGCCGGTGCCTTGCTCACGCCCGAGCCGACGATGGGCCAGCGGATCAGCCGGGCCAAGCAGAAGGTTCGCGGCACTCCGTTCCGGCTGCCGGCGGAGTACGACGAGCGGCTGGCCGCCGTACTGCAGGTGCTGTATCTGATCTTCAACGAGGGCTACACCGGTACGGCGGGGGAGCGGCTCGAGCGGGTCGAGTTGGCGGCCGAGGCGATCAGGCTGACCCGGATGCTGCACACCCTGCTTCCGGACGACGGTGAAGTCGCCGGCCTGCTCGCGCTGATGCTGCTCACGGACGCGCGGCGCGCGGCCCGGACGACCGCGGCGGGTCTGCTCGTGCCGCTGGACGAGCAGGACCGGACTCAGTGGGATCAGGCCGCCGTCGCGGAAGGGACCGAGCTGATCACCCGGGCGATGTCGACGACCGCGCTGGGCCCGTATCAGCTCCAGGCGGCGATCGCCGCCGTCCACAGCGAGGCGGGCACGGCTGAAGACACCGACTGGCCGCAGATCCTCGGCCTCTACAACCTGCTCGAAGCCCACCTCGACAGTCCGGTCGTCACCCTCAACCGCGCGGTCGCGACCGCCAAGGTCCGCGGTCCGGCCGCAGGTCTGGCATTGCTCGACACCTTGCGGGACGAGGAGCGCGTCACCCGGTCGCACCGCTATCCCGCCGTCCGGGCGCATCTCTTGGAGCTCCAGGGGGACGTCGCCGCGGCCGCGGAGCTCTACCTCGAGGCGGCCAAGCTCACCACCAACACCCCTGAGCAGCGCTACCTCAGGAGTCGCGCGCGCCGCCTGTGACATCGTGGGCGGGTGGAGCTTCCGAAGACGGCATGGCAAGGGGTTGAGCTCGAGCAGCGGCTTGCGTGGGCGCGGCGGTGGATGCAGCGGACCGCGGCGGCCGCCGGCCGGTTGCCGGACCTGTCCGCCGTGCGACTGGCTGTCACCGCACACATCGACCTGAAGTCGGCGCTGTTCCTCCAGGCGTACCGGGAGGCCGGGGCTGCGGTGATCCTGCATCCGGCCGACCAGGCGACGACGCGGGCCGACGTACGGCGCCTGGTCGAGACCTGGGGCATCGAGGTCACCACGCCGGCCGCTTGTGTCGAGTGGGAACCGACGCACACCGTCGAGATGGGTGGCGACGTGGTGGTCGAGGCGGCGGCGCGTGGGTACGGCGGTGTGGTCGCAGGCATCGAGATGACGCGGACCGGGATCAATCGGGTCGCCGAGCTGGCGTTGACGTATCCGGTGTTCGACCTGGACGGCGTACCGGTGAAGAACCAGTTGCACAACCGGTTCACGGTCGGATCGAGCACGTGGCACACGGTCCTGGCCCGCACCCAGCTGTCGTTGCACGGCCTCGACGTCCTCGTCGTCGGGTACGGCGAAGTCGGCGGCGGACTCGCCCGTACGGCGCGCAGCATGGGAGCGATCGTCCAGGTCGCCGAACTCGACCCGGGGCGCGCGCTGGTCGCGTCGTACGACGGCTTCGAGGTGGTGGACCGGATCGGCGACCGGGCCGACATCGTCGTGACCGCGACCGGGCGGACCGGAACCGTCTCGGCGGAGGTGATCGCCGGTCTGAAGGACGGGTGCCTGCTGGTCAACGCCGGTCACTCCGCGGAAGAGATCGACCTCGATGCTCTGGGCAACGGTCAGGACGTGGTGCCGGCGGTGACGAGTCATCGGGCCGGTGGGCGCGAGATCCTGCTGTTCGCCGGCGGACACGTGGCCAACCTGGCGGCGGGTGACGGCGACAGCCTGAACGCCTTCGACGTCACCGCCGCGCTGATCGTCGACTCGGCCGGGTGGCTGGTGGCTCACGGCAACGAGTTTCCGGCCGGCCTGCATCCGTACCCGGGTCCTAGCTGAGTCTGGCCAGCTGGTCCGGGCTGAGACGGGTCGGGGTCGGGACGGCGGTGTAGGTGTCCGGTGCCGGCTGGTGCAGGACGACCGGGTCCGTGTACTCGGCGTACTTGGTCGCGTTGGTCAGGGCGTCCGTGATGCGGGCCGGCGGCCAGTCGAGGGCCGTGGCGAGCTCGGCCGCGGTGAGCGGGCGGGCCGCGTGCAGGAGCGCGGCGAGCGCGGTGAAGGCATCGTCGATGACCTCGAACGCGGGACCGCCGGCCATGTCCTCGCCGAGGCGGTGGAAGAAGTCGGCCATCCTGGTCAGGCGATCGCCGGCCGGGGTGTCCGGGCCGAGCAGACTCGCGCCCTCCGCGGCGGTCTCGGCCCAGTTCAGATTGGTGCGGGCGCTGATCTTCCAGGCCTGCCGCCAGACGTCCTCGGCGATCACGTAATGCTGCAGCCGGCGGCGCGGATCGGGTTCGCGGTACACCATGCCGACCTGTTCGAGGTAGCCGACGGCCTTGGAGACCGACGCCGGCGAGACGCGCAGCTCGTGGACGAGCTCGGCCGCGGTGAGGCTGCGGGAATCCGTCGTGTACAGCAACGCCAGCACCCGCGATGCCATCCGCGGCAGCCCGCCGTCCACCATCATCGCCGCGAACCGCTCCACGAACTCCCGCACCCGCGCGTCGAGTCCTGACAGCGGTTCCGCGTCGACGGTTCGGCTGCGCCGGGCCCGCGAGGTGGTCGCGTAGTGGGCGTGGTCGGCGCGGTAGCCGTGCGCGCCGCCGTTGCGGGCGATCTCGCGGCTGATGGTCGAGGTCGGCCGCTCCAGTTGCCGGGCGATCTCGGCGTACCCGAGACCGGCGGCCAGCCCGGTCGCGATCTCGCGCCGGTCGTCGTGGGTCAGCCTGCCTCCCGGCATCGAGTCCTCCTCGGTGCGTTCATCGTCAGTTCATTGCAACGATCGTCAAGCCTCAGTTGCATTCAACTGCAGCGTCATTGCACAGATTGCCATGTTTTCGGGAGAAATGCAGTGGTTCACCGCGTTGGACTGATTGCCGTTCGATTGAACGCAACGTAGCTTTCGACCATTCGTGAACGACAGAAGGGAGCCGCCCATGGTGCTGGCGGTCGACGGCCTGCGGATGCGCTACGGCAGCACGGAGGTCCTGCACGACGTCTCGTTCCAGGCCCGGCACGGCGAGGTCGTCGCCCTGCTCGGCCCGAACGGGGCGGGGAAGAGCACGACCATCGAGATCCTCGAGGGGTTCCGGCTGCGCTCGGCCGGGACGGTCGACGTGCTCGGGGTCGACCCGGCCCACGGCGACGAGCGGTGGCGATCGCGGCTCGGCATCGTGCTGCAGTCGTGGCGCGACCACGGCAACTGGCGAGTGCGTGAGCTGTTGCACCACCTCGGCACGTACTACGCGCCGTACGCAACGAGCACGATCGACCGGCCCTGGGAGACCGGCGACCTGCTGGCCGCGGTCGGCCTGACCGAGCACGCGGACCAGAAGGTCAAGACCCTGTCCGGCGGCCAGCGGCGCCGCCTGGACGTCGCGATCGGGATCGTCGGCCGGCCCGAGGTGCTGTTCCTGGACGAGCCGACCGCCGGCTTCGATCCGCAGGCCCGGCACGAGTTCCACGCCCTGGTACGGCGCCTCGCCGCCGAGCACGAGACCACGATCCTGCTCACCACCCACGACCTCGACGAGGCCGGCAAGCTGGCGGACCGGATCCTGATCCTCACCGCCGGCCGGATCGTCGCAGCCGGTTCGCCCGCCGAGCTCACCACGCAGATCGCCGGCGAGGACGAGGTTCGCTGGAGCATCGACGGCCGGCACTTCCGCCGGTCCACGGCCGACTCGACCGAGTTCGTCCGCGGCCTCTTCACGCAGTACGGCGCCGCCGTCCGCGAACTCGAAGTACGGCGTGCGTCTCTCGAAGACACGTATCTCGCGCTGGTGCGTGGCGAGGAGCCGGCGGCATGAGGGCCGTTGCCGTCCGGACCGGCTGGCGGCGCGGCCTGATCGAACTGCGCCAGTCCTTCACCAACGGGCCGGAGTTGTTCAGCCACTTCCTCTGGCCGGTGCTGATGCTGGTCGCCCTGTTCTTCCTGCGGGACCGGGATTTCGGGGCGACCGGATTCCCGCTCGGCGCGCTCGCGTTGCCGAGCATCCTCGGGATGAACGCGGCGATGGGCATGGTCAGCATGAGCCAGCAGCTGACCGCGGACCGTGAGGACGGCACCTTGCTGCGGGCCAAGGCGACCCCGAACGGGATGGTCGGCTTCCTCACCGGCAAGGTCGTGTCGGTGGCCGGCGGGCTGCTCGTCGACCTGGCCATCCTGCTGATCCCGGGCCTGCTCATCGTGGACGGACTGGCGCTCGGCTCGGCCAACGGCTGGCTCACGCTGGTCTGGGTGCTGCTGCTCGGGCTGGTCGCCACGCTGCCGATCGGCGCGGTCCTGGGCTCGGTCTTCACCAGCGCCCGGTCGCAGGGGCTGGTCCAGCTGCCGGTGCTCGGGCTGATCGCGATCTCCGGCATCTTCTACCCGATCACCGCGCTGCCGGACTGGCTCGAGTCGATCGGCCAGTTCTTCCCGATCTACTGGATGGGCCTCGGCATGCGCTCGGCGTTGCTGCCCGACAGTGCGGTGGTGGTCGAGATCGGAGCCTCCTGGCGGCAGGTGGAGACGGCGGCGGTCCTCGGGGTCTGGGCCGTGGTCGGGCTGGCGGTCGCACCTGTCGTCCTGCGCCGGATGGCCCGGCGGGAATCCGGCTCCAAGGTCGCCGAGCGGCGGGAACGGGCGCTGCAGCGGGTGGCCTGACCGGTGAAAGCGTTATGAAAGCGCCCTTGAGCCGGTCCACTCCTACCTTCGAGAGAAAAGGGCCGAACGGGAGGGGGACGGGCGGATGGACTGGGACGACTCGGGCGAAGCGCCCGACCTCGACGAGATCACGCTGCTCCGGCTGCCGCCACCGGACGCCGCGCAGCGCATCTCGGACGAGCGCACCGAACACCTCACCATCCCTGACGACCCGGAGCAGGACGAGGACGAGCCGTGGTGGCGACGGGAGACCGGCGGATGAACGAGGTGGAGGCGCGCGAACAGCTGGCCGGCCGATCACTCGGGCGACTGGGAGGCGGCCGGCTGGGGCGACGACCCGGCCTGACACCGCCAGCGGGTTCTGAGATGGTCGAGGGATGGGTGACCAGATGGACGTGTGGGCGGTGCACCGGCCGGGTCCGATCGATGGCGGGCCGCTAGCGGCGCGTCCGTCGTACGGTTCCGGAACCGGGGCCGGGGGACGTGCTGGTCAAGGTCGAGGCTTGTGGGATCTGCCGGACCGATCTGCACCTGTGCGAGGGGGATCTGGAGCCGCGGCGGCCGGGCGTCGTACCGGGGCACCAGGTGGTCGGGCTGGTCGTCGGCGGCGCGTCCGAGCGGTTCGCGACCGGGGGTCGGGTCGGGATCGCGTGGCTCCGGGGGACCTGCGGGGTGTGCGAGTTCTGTCGCGCGGGGGCGGAGAACCTGTGCCCGCGGTCGTCGTACACGGGCTGGGACGCGGACGGCGGGTTCGCCGAGTACGCCGTGGTGCCGCAGGACTACGCCTATGCGCTGCCGACCGATCGCTCGGCCGTCGAGCTGGCGCCGTTCCTGTGCGCCGGGATCATCGGCTACCGGTCGCTGGTGCGGGCCAACCTGCCGCCGGGCGGCCGGCTGGGGATCTACGGCTTCGGCTCGAGCGCTCATCTCACCGCCCAGCTGGCGGCCGCGCAGGGGGCCGAGCTGTACGTGATGACCCGCGGCGAGCGCAACCGGGAGCTGGCCCGCTCGCTCGGGGCCGTGTACGTCGGGGAGACGGCAGATCGGCCGCCCGTCCCGCTGGACTCGGCGATCGTGTTCGCCCCGGCCGGCGACGTGGTGCCGTACGCCCTCGAGGCGCTCAGACCCGGTGGCACTGTCTCGGTGGCGGGGATCCATCTGAGCGACGTACCGGTCCTCAACTATGAGCGGCACCTGTTCCACGAGCGGGATCTGCGCAGCGTCACGTCCAACACCCGCCGGGACGGCGAGGAGCTCTTCCGGCTGGTCGAGCGGCTGCCGGTCAGCGCGCACACGACCGTGGTCCCGTTCGCCGAGGTGGATCGGGCGCTTTCCGACCTGGCGCACGGGCGCGCGGCGGGTTCGCTGGTGGTCGTCCGATCCTGAACGCTTCGGGTCACTTAATCGTTAGAACTGGGTGAAGATTGAATCCGGGACCGGGCCCGGGCTTCAGCGGTGAGGACTAGCTGCGTTAGATTTGATCAAATCTTACCGGCCCAACCAGGGAGTGTGAACGCCATATGCGAGGTCTGGCCAGGCATGCGTGGTCGGCCCTTGCGACTGACGTTCCCGAAGCCCTGAGGCCCGCTGTGCAGCGAGACGGGCAGTGCTGAGCAAGGCTCTCGGCGCGGTAGGTGTGATCCTGCTGATCGCCGGGGTGGTGTTCGCCATCCGCCCGGTCACGGTCGACGGCCGGGACTGCGGTTCGGTCTTCCAGCCGGAGAAGGGCATCACGCCGATGCAGTGCGACCCGCGCCTGGAGGACCGCAGCACGATGGTCATCGGCCTCGGCACCGGCGGGTTCGCCCTGGTGCTCACCGGCTTCGCCGTCGCCGCGGTCCGGGACCGCCGCACCCGCGTTCCCTCCTGACCCCGTTCGCGGCACAGTGTTGACCTTCACACTGTGTCAGGCCGGAAGGTGGTCGCATGTTCACCATCGGAGACTTCGCCGCGTTCGGGCAGGTGTCTGCCCGGATGCTCCGGCACTATGACGCGATCGGCCTGCTCCGGCCGGCGGTCGTCGACCAGGCGACCGGGTACCGCTACTACTCGGCGGACCAGCTCAGCCGGCTGAACCGGATCATCGCGCTGAAGGATCTCGGCTTCAGCCTGCAGCAGGTGCACGAGATCGTCGACGCCAAACCGAGCGCCGAGGAACTGCGCGGCATGCTGCGGTTGCGGCGGGCCCAGCTCGAGGACGAGCTGACCCGGAGCGCGTCCCGGTTGGTCAGTGTCGAGGCGAGGCTCCGCCTGATCGAGAAGGAAGGTCACATGCCCACCGAAGACGTCGTCCTGAAACGCATCGCGCCCACCAAGGTCGCCGAACTGAGCGCGATCTCCAAGAGCTACGACGGGGAGGACATCGGCCCGGTCATCCAGCCGCTGTTCGGCCAGCTGATGGAGCGGCTCGGCGCCGCCGGGGTGGTGCCGGCCGGTTCACCGGTCGCGTACTACGAGGATGCCGAGGACGACCAGATCCTCGTGCACGCCGCCGTACCCGTCGACGCTGCCAAGGTCGCCGACCTCGACGTCCACGAACTACCCGAACTCGCGCAGGCGGCGACCATCGTGCACCAGGGCGACATGATGGACGCCGACCGCAGCATGCAGACGCTGGCCCGCTGGATCGAGGACAACGGATACCGCAGCCAGGGCTACGCCCGGGAGGTGACGCTGCAGTTCGACCCCGAGAACCCCGCCAACTGGGTGCACGAGTTCCAGATCTCGGTCACACGTCCAGACTGACCGTAGCGAAGGAGTGCGGCGGAAGCGTGACCCGCAGACCCCGCGGGTCCGCTTCCAGTCCGGTCAGCGCCACCGGAGCCACCGCGGTCTCGGCGGTCGTGTTGTACGACTGCGGGTTCGATGCCGTCAGCAACCGTCCGGACGGGTTGCGGATCTCCGCACCCCGCAGATCCAGGACGACGTCGGCCGGCGCCCCCGGGTCCAGGTTGCTGACCGAGATCAGCGCCTTGCCGTCCTTCACACTCGCCGAGGCGGACAACAGGTCCATCGTCTTGCCGTCCAGCTCGTACGGCGCCGGCTGCTCGACCAGATGCACCGGAACGGCGGTCGCGTCGTGGTGCCCCTTGTTCATCTCGAACACGTGGTACGTCGGGGTGAGCACGAGCCCGCCGTCGTCGTCGGTGAGCAGCATCGCCTGCAGCACGTTGACCGTCTGCGCGATGTTCGCCATCACCAGCCGGTCCGCGTGCCGGTGGAACACGTCGAAGTGCAGGCTCGCGACCAGCGCGTCGCGCATCGCGTTCTGCTGGTACAGGAAGCCGGGGTTCGTGCCCGGCTCGACGTCCCACCAGGTGCCCCACTCGTCCAGCACCAGGCCGACCTTGCGCTCCGGGTCGTACGCGTCCATGACCGCGGCGTGGCCGCGGATCACCCGCTCGATGTCCTGCGCCTTGATGATGGTCCGGTAGTAGTCGTCGATGTCGAACTCGGTCGCGCGGCCCTTGTGCCCCAGGTCCCGGCGACCGTGTAGTAGTGGAACGAGATCGCCTGGAAGATGTTCGTCGGGTCGCGGCCGCAGCCCAGGCAGCTGATCGCCTTCATCAGCGCCTCGGTCCAGGTCAGGTCGTCGTCCGCGGCGCCGGCCGCGATCCGGTAGAGCTTGTTGTCGCCGTGGTCCCGGCAGAAGGTGGCGTACCGCCGGGCCAGGTCGGCGTACGCCTCGGCGCGCATGTTGCCGCCGCAGCCCCAGGCCTCGTTGCCGATGCCCCAGAACGGCACCTTCCACGGCTCGTCGCGGCCGTTCGCCCGGCGCAGCCGGACCATCGGGCTGTCGCCGTCGCGGGTCAGGTACTCGACCCACTCGCTCATCTCCTGCACGGTCCCGCTGCCGACGTTGCCGTTCACGTACGGGTCGGCGCCGAGCAGCTCGCACAGCGCCATGAACTCGTGGGTGCCGAAGTGGTTGTTCTCCTCGACGTTGCCCCAGTGGGTGTTGATCATCGACGGGCGGTCCGGCCTTGCGGGCCGATCCCGTCCTTCCAGTGGTACTCGTCCGCGAAGCAGCCGCCCGGCCAGCGCAGGTTCGGGATGTTCAGCGCCTCGCAGCGCCTCGACCACGTCGAGCCGGATGCCGCCCTCGTTCGGCAGATCGGAGTCCTCGCCCACGTAGAAACCGCCGTAGATGCACCGCCCGAGGTGCTCGGCGAAGTGGCCGTACAGGTGCCGGCTGATGGTCGGACCGGGTACGTCGAGATCGATCACGACCCGCGATGCCTTGGACACGTGGTTCTCCTTGTGTGCTTGGTGTTTCAGACTGTACGACGCAGGTCCAACGCGACCGGTGCGTCGCGGTCGCAGCTGAGCCGATCACCGTCGGCACGCAGTACGGCGACATGGATGTCGGTCAGCCGGTGCGGGTCGACCACTCTGTCGACGGAGCCGGCGGTTCGGTGCGTGAAGTAGAAGATCCAGCCGACCTCGAGACCGTTCTCGTCCCGGCCCACCACGACGTCCGCGTGGTGACCGACGCCCCGGTCGATCGACCGCTCGTCGAGGATCTGACCGGCCCGCTCCCAGTGGGTCAGGTCGCGTGATCGGTAGACCGCCTGGCCGCGCCACTCGTCGGTGATCATCCAGTAGAAGTCCCCGAGCCGGAACACGTTCGGTCCCTCGTGCGGAGCCCCGCCGATCACCTGGACCGGCGCCGACCACTCGGCGAGGTCCGGCGAGTCCACCGACCAGGTCGTCGACCCGTGGGCCTCGTCCTTGTACCAGAGCCGCCACCCGCCACCGGGCAGTTCATGGGCGCACGCGTCCGCGGAGCCTGGCCACGCCGATGTCGGTGCCGCCGTCCGGTTCGCGAGCGCGGCGCTGGGTGTAGAACATCCACCACGACCCGTCCGGCCCGGCGATCACGGCCGGATCGGTCGGCGCCAGGTGGACGGGGTCGGAGTACAGCGGCGAGGGAGCCAGGGTCATGACTTCACGCTTCCGGCCAGCAGACCGTCGACGATGTGGCGCTGGGTGAGGATGAAGAACACCACCATCGGGATCAGGACCAGCACACTCATCGTCATGAACCCGGGCCAGTCCGTCGAGAACTCGCCGACCGAACGGTAGACCTGCAGGACCAGGGTGGCCTTCTCCGGCGAACTGAGGAACACGCTCGGCGTGATGAAGTCGTTCCAGATCCACATCGTCTGGAACACGCCGACGGTGGCCAGGATCGGCCGGATCAGCGGCAGCACGATCCGCCAGTAGATCTGGAACGGTCCGGCACCGTCGATCCGGGCCGCCTCGATGATCTCGAACGGCAGCCGGCTGATGTACCCCTGGATCAGGAAGTAGCAGAAGATCGCCCCACCGGTGTAGATCACCACCAGTCCGCGCAACGTGTCCACCAGCTCGACGTCGACCAGCATCCGGTACAGCGGAATCAGCGTCGACTGCCCCGGCACGATGAACCCGAGCAGCAGCAGCGCGCCGAAGAACCGGTTGAACCTGCTCGCCCGCATCGCCATCGCGTACGCCGCGGTCGAGCCGATGAACAGCATCACCACGATCGAGGCCAGCGTGACGAGCAGCGTGTTCACGAAACTCCGCCCGAGCGGCACCGTCTCGAAGATCTGCTGGTAGTTGCCCAGGAACAGCTTGGCCGGCAGCGCCAACGGCGACCGGGTCATCTCCTCCTGCGTCTTCAGCGTGTTGACGACGATGTAGTACAGCGGCACGCCGACCAGGCACGCCAGCCCGATCATCACCACACTGGTGATCGGAGACCGTCGTTGCTTCACAGGACCCTCCGTTCGATTCGGCGGGAGACCCACAGTTGCGCGACGGCGACCAGGCCGACCGCGATCGTGAACAGCACCGCGAGCGCCGAGGCCAGCCCGTACCGCCCCTGCGCGACACCGCTGGTGATGATCGACTGGGTGATCGTGTACGTCGCATAACCCGGACCACCCTTGGTCAGGGTGTACGGCAGGTCGTAGACCTTGAGCCCGCCGGTCATCAGCAGGAAGTTGCTGATGACGATGGCCGGGGTCAGCAGCGGCAGCGTGATGTGGAAGAACTGCTGCCGCGCCGACGCGCCGTCGATGGTGGCCACCTCGTAGTAGTCGGACGGAATCGACTGCAGGTAGGCGAGATAGAGCACCGCGTGCCAGCCGGCGCCGCCCCAGACCGCGACCACGATCACCGACACCCGGGCCAGCGTCGCGTCCGACAGGAACGGGTACGGCCCGGCGCTGAACAGACTGTCCAGCACCGAGTTCAGTACGCCGGATCCCAGCGGCGACAGGATGTAACCCCAGACCAGGCCGAGGATCGCGATACTCGGGATGGCCGGGAAGAAGAACACCGACCGGACGAAGTTCCGGGCGAAGAACTTCTTGTTCAGTACGACGGCCAGCGGGATCGCGACCACCGTGATCAGGACCGCCGTACCGATGGTGAAGGCCAGGGTGAAGCCGAGGCCGGCCAGCATGGACGGATCGGTCAGCACCTTGCCGTAGTTCGAGAACCCGACGAACTTCACGTCGGCCGAGTAGCCGGTGAAGTCGGTGAAACTCCAGTAGAACGTCTGCGTCAGCGGCACCACCAGGAGCACCACGAAGACCAGGGCGACCGGGACCAGGAACAGCTGGTTCGCCGAGGTCTCGCGCGCCCGCGACAGGTTGAACCGGGGTGGCCGTCCGGCCCCGGCCGGGACCTCGGTGGAGGTCTCGGCCGGAGCGATCAGACCAGCGGTCACGACGTACTCGCAAGTTTCGTGTCGAGGGCGTTCGCGACCTGCTCGGGCGACGCCTTGCCCTGGACCAGCAGTTGCAGCTGCGCGGTCGCCTCGACGTTGAGGATGTCCTCGGCCCGCTTCCAGGCGATCTGCGGCAGGTACACGTTGCCGGCCCGGACGTCCTTGACGATCGGGGTCAGCGCCGGGTCGAGCTTGGGCTCGAAGTCGGTGGTGACGGTGATCGCGCCGGTCGCCTTCTGGTACAGCGCCATCGCCTCGGGTGTGTTCAGGAAGGCGAGGAACTTCTCCGCCGCCTCGGGGTTCTTCGCCTTGGTGTTGATCGCGTAGCCCGGGCTGGCCGCGCCGGCCAGGTACGGCTTGCCGCCGTTGATCCCGGGGATCGGCGCCATCTCGATCTTCAGCTTCGGCGCCGCCTGCCGGACGCCGGGCACGTCCCACGGACCGGCGACCATCATCGCGGTCTTGCCGGTGGCGAACTCGGTCCGGACCTGGTCACCAGTCAGGCCGACCACACCGCGGGTGACGAGTCCCTCGGTCCACAGCCGCGACCACTGCGTCAGCGGCTCGACCCAGTAGTCCTTGAACTTCGCCGAACCGTCGAAGATCTTCGTGTCCATCGTGTTGTCGGTGGACGCGTTCTTGGCCCCGAGGAACGCCGACAGCGGCGTCGACATCGCCTGCACGGATTCCAGGTACGGCGTGACGCCGGCGGCCTTCAGTTTGTGGCACAGGGCAAGGAACTCGTCCCAGGTCTGCGGGACCGTGGTCGCTCCGGCCTTCGCCAGCAGGTCCTTGTTGTAGAGCACCCCGGCACCCCAGGACGCGACCGACATCCCGTACACCGCGCCGTCCGGACCGGAGTACGTGGTCTGGTTGAACTTCGGCACGTTCTTCAGGAACGGCTTGTCCTTCAGGTCGACGACATGTTTGCCGTTGATCAGGTTGGTCTTGTTCTCGGCCGCGATGGCGAACACGTCGGACGCCGTACCGGCGAGGATCCGCGACTGCAGGGTGGAGATGTACTCCGCCACCGGCGGGGCGGTGGAGAACTCGACCTTGAGGCCGGGGTTGTCCTGCTCGAACTTGGTGATCAGCGGCTTCATCGTCTCTTCTCCGTCCCAGGAGAAGAAGGTGAGCTTCTTGCTCTCGTCGCCTCCGCTCCCCGGCGTACCACCACAGGCGGCGATCGGCAGAGCGAGTGCGACGGCCGCCAGAGCGGCCAGTGTGCGGCGCTTTCTCATCGCAACTCCAGGTTGTGCTTAAGGTATGGACCATGAAGCGATCGGGGCGGTGGGGTGGGGAAGGCACCAAGCGAGCGTCCACCGTGGTGACGATGGCCGACGTGGCGCGGTCCGCGGGGGTGTCCACGATGACCGTCTCGAACGTGATCAACGGCCGGCCGCGGGTCGGCGCGGCGACGCGGGAACGGGTGCTGGCGGCGATCAGCGACCTCGGGTACCAGGTCAATCTGGCCGCCCGGCACCTGCGCGCCGGCCGCACCGGGGTGGTCGGGCTCGCGGTTCCGGAACTCGAACGCCCGTACTTCGCCCAGCTGGCCGGCCGGCTCGCCGACCGGTTCGAGGCGCACGGACTGCGGATCGTGATGGAGCGCACCGGCGCCAGCCGCGAGGGCGAGCTGGACGCCGTCGCCTTCTCCCGGCTGCGGATGTACGACGGCCTGATCCTCAGCGTGGTCGACATCGACCCGGCCGAGCTGACCCAGATCCGTACCGACGCACCGGTGGTGATGATCGGCGAGCGGGCCCTGCCGTCGCGGTTCGACCACGTGATGATGGACAACGTCGACGGCGCCCGGCAGGCGACCGCGCACCTGCTCGCCACCGGCGCCCGGCGGATCGCCATGCTCGGCGGCAATCCCGACTGGACCGCGAACATGCCGTCGCTGCGGGCCGAGGGCTATGCGCTCGCGCACAGCGACGCCGGCGTACCGGCGGACCCGGAGCTGGTCGTCCGGTGCAACTTCCGGCTGCAGGACGGGTACGACGCGATCCGGTCGCTGATCGATCGCGGGATCGGCTTCGACGCCGTGTTCGCGCTGACCGATGTGGTTGCCATGGGCGCCCTTCGCGCCCTGGCCGATGCCGGGCTGCGGATCCCGGACGACGTCCAGGTGATCGGCTTCGACGACATCGACGAGGCGTCGTACCTGGTCCCGTCGCTGTCCTCGGTCAACCCCGGTCACGAGGAGATGGCCGACACCATCACGTCGCTGCTCGTCGCCCAGATCAGCGGCGGGCCGACCGGCGATCCGAAGGAACTGATCGTGCCCGCTCAGCTGGTCCCGCGCGGCACGACCAAACCGGCCGGCTGACCGCAGAACAGACCTCATCAGGACTCCCGGGGGTGGGGTGTTCCACAGAGGTATATCGATAAACCGAACCAGTCGGCAAGAGGTTGACCACAGGGAGTTTCGGTCGGCCGGGTGAGATCGGCGCCCGGAGCCGGGGGCGATTCAGGCGTCATCGAGCCCGGGGTGCGGGTGGACCCAGACGTGGCTCAGCCCGGCGCCGCCGCCGGTGGGCGAGAGCGCCGGGCTGGTTCTAGGGGGTGCTGTCAGCTGGTCATCTGGGGCTCGCCCGAGCGGCCGGTGATCCGGTCGCGGGCGGCCGTTGCCATGTCGCGGCCGCGGCTCGACATGTCACGGGACATGCCGTTCATCCCTTCCGCGGCGTGTGCGGACGTGTCCCGCAACTTGGCTCGCCGGGCGCGGCCCCGCTCCGGGTCCATCAGGTACTCGGTCACCATCCCGGCGCAGACGCCGGCCACGGTCAGCCCGGCGGTCTTGAGGAACGGATACCCGTGATCCCGCACCGCGATACCGCGGCGCCGGGTACTGCGCTCGACGATCAGTCGCATCGGTCACTCACCCTTTCGATGGTCGCTCATCGTTCGGGTACCCATTCCGGCGCAGGGGATTCGTCAGCTCCCGAGCAGCGTCGCGATCTCGGCCATCTGGTCGTCCCGCAGCGGCCCGAACTCCATCGCCTTGGCGTTCTCCTCGGCCTGGGCGACCGTGCGGAAGCCCGGGATCGGAACGGTCCGCGGGCTGCGAGCCCACAGCCACGCGAGCGCACCTTGGGCCAACGTCCGGCCGTCGCTCTCGAGGACGTCGCGGATCGCCGAGACCTTGTCCCACCACTCCGGCGTGGGGACGCCGCCCTTGCCGAAGTACCGGAGCCAGGACGGCGGCAGGGTGCGGATGTCCGCACCGGTGGCCGGCCGGTTTGCGTCGCGGCGACCGAGAAGGCCCATCGCCAAAGGGGTTCTGTTGATACTGGCCAGGTCGGCGCGCTCGCAGAGTGCGAACATCTCCGGCGTGTCGTGCAGAACGCTGGCCTCGTGCTGCACCGCGGCGCAGTGCTCGCCCTCGGCAAAGAACTCCGCGCTGCTCACGGTGTCCGTGCTCCAGGCGTAGCTGCGGATCAGTCCTTCCCGCACGAGCTCCTCACACGCCTCACGCAGTGGCAGCGCCACGTCGTTCGACGTGTCGAAGTGCAACTGATAGAGGTCGATGTAGTCGGTCCCGAGCCGCTCGAGCGACGCCCGCACCGCCTTGTGCACATATTCCGCCGAGTCGTCCTTGTGGTGCATGACCGCAGTCGACTC
Source organism: uncultured Actinomycetota bacterium (assembly GCA_963748245.1). Lineage (GTDB taxonomy): Bacteria > Actinomycetota > Actinomycetes > Propionibacteriales > Kribbellaceae > Kribbella. Next base: position 1,166,469 of record CAVVIA010000005.1, read on the forward strand.
GTCGAAGGTGTTACCCCACTTGGTCGCGATGACCACTTGGTCCCGGATGCCCTCGAGGGCCTTGCCCAGCACCCTTTCGCTGTGCCCGGCGCCGTACACGTCGGCCGTGTCGAAGAAGGTCACGCCGAGCTCGACGGCCCGCCGGATCGCCCGCACCGACTCGTCGTCGTCGACCTCACCCCACCCCAACGGCTCTCCGGCCGGATTCGCGAACGGCCCGCCGATGGCCCAGCACCCGAATCCCACCGGGCTGACCTCGATCCCCACTCGTCCCAGTACACGTTTCTCCATGCTTCAACCCAACCAGTGCCCTGCTCATCCGTCCAATGAATCTTTCTCGCACAGTTGATGCATGGAGGACATCAATCTGCCTGGCTCACACCGGTGACCGTCCCGTGGTCGTCAGTGGTGTAGAGGCCCTTGGACAGGTCCAGGAGCACCAGAACGTTGCCGAACGGGTCCTCGACCACAGCACATCGCCCGACCGGGATATCGAACGGTGCAGTGACCAGCCGCCCACCTCGGCTCGCGATCTGTTCAACAGCCTCGTCGGCCGAGTCCACCAGCCAACTCGGTGCGTAGTCGAGCTCGGTCGCCAGCACGAGCTCCGTCTCGCTGTCCGGCAACCGCAGCCCGGCCTGCCCGATCTCGTCGTTACGCCACACCAACTCGTGCCCGAGCTGATGCCGGTAGAACGCCAGCCCACTGTCCAGGTCCGGCACCCGCACGGTTACCGCATCCACCTTCCGCAGCAGTCCACTCATGAACCCAGCGTCCGGCATGCCGCCGACAAGTTGTCAGCCGGCGGCGCGGGCGGCGAGAGCCTGGTTCATCGCGACGAACTGGGGCTTGATGGTGTCGGTCAGCATGGACCGGGTGAACGGGATCGCCGCGCCGCGGAAGGTCTCCTCGTGGACCAGCCGGGTGCGGCCACCCGGCAGTGCTTCGAGCCGGAACGCGTGCTCCCCGTCGAAGATCCCGCCGAACGCGACCTTTCCGATCCAGCGCAGCTCCTTGTTCGGCTCGACCGCGAGCAGTTCCGGGGCGAACGTGGTCTCCTTGCCCTCGGTGTCGCGCAGGACGTTGGTGATCGTCGCGCCGGCCGTCAGCTCACCGGTCGAGGAGATGATGAACGGGTTCCACTCCGGGTACGCCTCCCGGTCGGCGAGCACCTTCCAGACCTGCTCCGGTGTCGCGTCCACCTCGATCTCGGTGTGCAGGACGAACGGCCGGACGATCGTGTAGACGGTGTAGCCGGCCACCAGGACGACGATGGTGCCGACGGCAACCAATAGCTTCTTCATGACTGCTCCAGAACGGGTCCGAGGGTGCTGAGCACCAGCTCCCTCACGTAGGCGGACGTGATCGGCTCCCCGGTGATGAGGAGCCGGTAGTACAGCGGCCCGACGAGCTGGTCGACCAGTACGGCGGGGGAGGCGTGACCGGGGACGAGCCCGTCCTCCTGTGCTTGCGCGACGACCGCGGTGACCGCGGCGTGCCGTTCGCCCCACAGCGCGCGGACGCTCTCGCTGACTCGCGGTTCGCGAGCCGCCGCGGCGGCCAGGTCGGCGATCAGGGTCGTCGGTACGGCGGCCAGCGTCGAGGCGATCGTGGTGACGAGCTCGGTGAGGTCCTTGCGTGGATCGCCACTCGGCTCGAACGGCACGGCGGCCCGCAGGCCGGCGATCATCGCGATCACCAGCTCGGCCTTACTCGGCCAGCGCCGGTAGATCGTGGTCTTGGCGACGCCGGCCCGGTCCGCGACCCGGTCGACCGACATCCCGTCGTACCCGCGCAGCCGCATCTCGGCCATCGCGGCCTCCAGCACCCGCCCCTCCACCCCCACATCCCGGGGCCGCCCACGTCCGACCATCACCAACTCCATTTCGCTACCGCAGTGTCGAAAACAAGGTAGCCCAGCTCGATCGATTTACGCAACTGCAGTAGCGAATACCTGTTCCTTCTCGAAGTGACAGGACTTATATAAGTGCTGTTATGATGCGGCCATGGACGATCCGACCGAACAGAGTCAGTGGCGGGCGCTACATCAGATGCTGGCCCGGATGGACGCGGAGATCGGGCAGATCTACACCGAGCGGCAGATCAAGGGGCTCAAGCCGAGCTACGTGATGGAGCTGCTCCGGCTGCACGCCAAAGGCCCGATGACGATCACCGAGCTGGCCGAGTCGGTGGGCCGCACCCATTCGGCGCTGAGTCAGAAGGTCTCCGCGATGCGCACCGCCGGCCTGGTCCGGACAGTGCCGGGGACCGATGCTCGCAGCAAGAAGGTGGCCCTGACCGCGAAGGCCAAGGGCATCGTCGAGCTCCTCGCGGCCGAGTGGCGCGCGACCGAAGCGGCCATCACCGAACTCGAGGCCGAGCTCCCGTACCCGATGACCCAGGTGGTCCGCGACGTCGAAGCGGCGCTGGCCCGCAAGAACTTCCACGACCGCATCGCCGAGAAGCTGGACCGCGAGCCGTGAGGCCGGCCGTTACTGCTGACGGAGGTGCGGAATGCGGCGGGCATTGATCGATCTGGAGCCGTTGCGGGCTTCTCGGCCGTTCCGGCGGTTGTGGGCGGGGCAGGTGCTGTCGACCTTCGGTGGGCAGCTCGCGTTCGTCGCGGTGATGTTCCAGGTGTGGGACCAGACGTCGAGCGCGGCGTGGACCGGCGCGGTCGGGCTGTCGCAGGCGTTGCCGTTGATCGTGCTCGGGCTGTTCGCGGGCGCGGCGGTCGATCGGGTCGAGCGGCGGCGGTTCTACCTGATCACGATCAGCGGGCAGGTCGTCGTTTCAGCACTGATGGCGAGCCAGTTGGTGATCGGCCTGGTGCCGGTCGGCGTACTGCTGGGACTCGTCGCGGCGCAGGCGGCCTTCGGAGCCGCGGGTGGGCCGGTGGCGCGGACCGTGCTTCCGCAACTGCTGCCACGCGAGCTGCTCGCCGGCGGCATCGCGCTGAACCGGATCGGCTTCCAGGGTGCGATGTTGATCGGCCCTGCCCTCGGCGGCCTGATCGTGAACGCCTGGGGTGTCGGCGTCTGCTACCTGATCGACTGCCTGAGTTTCCTTGCCGCGATGTACGGCGTACTCGGCCTGCCGAAGATGCGGGTCGAGGCCGTCGCTCGCCCGGGGCTGCGCGGAGTGCGGGACGGGTTGGCGTTCGTGGTGTCGACGCCGGTGATCCGGGGAGCGCTGATCACCGACCTCGCGGCGACGGTGTTGGCGATGCCGATCAGCCTGTTCCCGGTGATCAACGCCGAGCGCTTCGGCAACGATCCGCGAACGCTGGGGTTGTTCCTGACCGCGATCGCGGTCGGTGGCGTGACGGCGTCCGTGCTGTCCGGTTCGTTCACCCGGCTCCCACGGCCCGGCGTGGTGATGCTGGTCGGGTCGGCGGGGTGGGGGATTGCCCTTGCGTTGTTCGCCTTCTCGCCCACGCCCTGGATCGCGCTCGCCTTCCTCGCACTGGCCGGCGCCGCCGACACCGTGTCGGTGGTCTCCCGCAGCACGATCGTCCAGCTTCACACCCCCAACGAACTGCTCGGCCGGGTCAGTGCCGCCGAACAGATCGTCGGCCAGGCAGGGCCCGATCTCGGCAACCTCCGCGGCGGTCTCGTCGCCCAGGCAACCTCACCGTTCGTCGCCCTGGCCTCAGGCGCCTTCCTCTGCATCGCCGCCGTCGCCGCGGTAGCCGTCACCACTCCTGGCCTCCGCGCCCCGACGGCTCTGGTACCGAACGACAGGAGGTAGTCCGCCTCTCCCCGTGGGACGGCGCCGGCCGCACGTGCTCCGGGCCGCAGACCTCCTGTCCTCAGGTCCCGACGGTGCGGAAGCCGGTGTTGCCCATCGAGGACTCCGGGGTGTTCGACGAGCGGGCGGCGTTGCGGTAGCGGTTGCAGTACGAGTCGTGGCACAGGTACGAGCCGCCGCGCATCACCCGGGCCGCGCCCATGGACGGGCCGTGCGGGTCCTTGTCCGGAGAGAACTTGTAGTACCGCGGCCCGAACCAGTCCCCGCACCACTCCCACACGTTGCCGACCGTCTGCCACAGGCCATAGCCGTTCGGCTCGAAGGTCCGCACCGGTGCGGTGGTCAGAAAGCCGTCGTCGAGGTCGTTGCGCTCCGGGAACACGCCCTGCCAGATGTTGCAGCGCCACTCGCCGTCGTCGCCGTGCAACTCGTCGCCCCACGGATACCGCGCGCCTTCGAGCCCGCCCCGGGATGCGTACTCCCACTCAGCCTCGGTCGGCAGACGGCGGCCGGCCCACGAGCAGTAGGCGACCGCGTCGTTCCAGCTCACATGGACGACCGGATGATCGTCGAGCCCGTCGAGGTCGGACCGGCCGCCACCCGGATGCCGCCAGTCCGCGCCGCGCACTCCGGCCCACCACGGCGTCCCGGCCGCAGGCCCCATGAAGTCGGCCGGATCCGCCTGCAACGCCAGATGGAACACAGCGGAGAAGCCGTAGATCTCGGCCTCGGTCCGATAACCCGTGTCCTCGACGAAGCGGGCGTAGTCGCGGTTGGTCACCGAGGTCGCGTCGATGCTGAACGGCTGGAGCCGCACCTGGTGGATCGGCACCTCACCGTCGCCGGCATTGCCGTCGCCGTACCCGTCGCCCATCGCGAACTCGCCGCCGTCCAGCGCGATCTGCTCGACATCGTGCTCCCCGGACGCGGCGGCCGGAGCGGGCGGCGGAGTGGATCCGATCCCCGCCACAGGCCGCGCCGGAGCGCAGCAGGACGGCTGTTCGTCGCTCATGCCCCCAGCATCTCAAGCGCTCACAACGGAAGACCGTCTGGGCTCAGATGCTGGGTGGGCCCTGCTCGATGCGGCGGAGGACCGGGTCCAGGCGGTAGAAATCGTTGCCGCGGATGAGTTGGCGTTCGTCCCACCAGGTGGCGCCGGCTTCGGCCAGGGGCTCGACCACGCCGCGGTAGTCGGCCGGGTCGGTCATGCCGCCGACGATGACGTCGTACGGGGTGGTCTGGTTCTCGCGTTGTGAGTGCAGGTAGGTGATCAGGTCGCGGAGATCCTCGACCGGCGGGGCGACGCCGTGGTTGGCGGTCAGGAAGAGCGGTACGGCGCCGTCCCAGCGCGCGGCGCGTCGCATCGGGGTCTTGCGCGGCCAGTAGCCGGCGATCCAGACCGGCGGCCGCGGCCGCCGGACAGTTGCCGGAAGCAATGTCACGTGGTCGACGCGGTAGTGGCGGCCCTCGTGGTTCACCGTCGCGCCGGACCAGTACTGCGCGAGCAGGTCGAGCCCTTCGTCGAGTCGCTCCGCCAGCACCTTCGGGTCGGTCTCGTCGCCGAAGCTGCCGAACTCGTCGTCGATCGGACCACCGAGCCCGGCGCCGAAGATGACCCGGCCGCCGCTCATCGCGTCCAGCGTCGCGACCTGCCGGGCGAGTTGCTCCGGGCGCCGCCGGGCCACGGGCGTCACCAGCGGTCCGAGCATGAGGCGGGACGTCGACAGCGCAGCCGCCGTCAGCAGCATCCACGGATCACCGAACGGCTGCCCCTGCCGCTGCCGCTTGCTGTGGACGACGTGGTCCCAGACGAACAGCCCGTCCCACCCCGCCTCCTCGGCCGCTTGGGCGACCCGCGCCACGGTCCTGGCATCCGCGAAGTCGCCGAAGTTGGGGATGTTGATCGAGAAGCGCACTCTCGCATCCTCCCCTCTCCCGCCGAGAACCGGCAATCGCGTTACTCGGGCAGTGCGTCCTCATGCAGCCCGGTGAGCATCTCGTCACGGAAATGAATCACCCGGGTTGTGGATCCAGGCGCAACTCGATGAACGGGATGGTGTCGCCGGGCAGCAGGTAGGTCTCGACCTCGGTGAAGCCGTGGGACTTGGCGAACCGCAGGCCGTCCTCATTGGTCGCCAGGATGTGGGTCTCGATACCTTCGCTGCTGAGTTCGCGGCCGCGGGCGAGACTGCGCTCGTAGATCGCCGAACCGAAGCCCTGTCGCCGGTGATCCGGCAGCACGCGGGCGATCACGGTCGCCGACGCGGTCTCCTCCGACGGCGGGCGCACGGTCGAGCATCCGACCAGGACCTCACCGGCGTAGGCGACCTCGAGCACGTTGCGCTCGGCGCGCTCACGGATCTCGTCGACCGACAACGGCGCCGTCGGAATGATCTCGTTGTGCACGCGCTGCCAGTCCAGCACGGTCACGTCGTCGCTCACCGGCACGATTCGCAGCTCACTCACGGCCCGAGTCTAGTAGCGTCCATGCCGTGCGGATTCTGTTTGTGGGGAACAGCTTTACGGCCCGGAACAACCTCCCCGGGCTGCTGACCGGGCTGGCCGGAGCGCGCGGGATCGATCTGGAGCACAAGCTGATCCAGGCCGGCGGTGCGTCGCTCAGGCAACACCTCAATGCCGGGAAGGCGCTCGACGCGATCGCGACCGGCGGCTTCGACGTCGTCGTACTGCAGGAGCAGAGCACGTTGCCGGTCAAGAGCCCGGCGCGGATGCGGGAGAGCGTGCGCGACTTCGATGCCGCGATCAAGGAAGCCGGGGCACGGACGGCGCTCTACCTGACCTGGGCCCGGCGGAACGCGCCCGAATCCCAGCAGGCGCTGACCTCCGCGTACGCCGGTAGTGCGGCAGAACTCGGCGCCACGCTCGTCCCGGTCGGCCCGGTCTGGGAACGCTTCCTGAGCCTGCACGACCAGCCGGTCCTGCACGACAAGGACAACAGCCACCCCGCGTTGGCCGGCAGCTATCTCGCCGCGTGTGTCTTCCTGATCGCGCTACTGGAGCGGGATCCGGTCGGGATCGACGTGCCAGTGAAGGGCCTCGATGCGGACACCGCGGACCTCCTTCGTCAATCGGCCTGGGACATCTGCGAAGCGTTAGCGTCGTCGGAGTAGTCCGACGAGAACCGGCAGCTTGGCGTCGAGCAGCTTGAGAGTTGCCGAGAGGGCGACCCCGAGGACCAGGACGAGGGCCGCGTTGCGGACCGCCGGACCGAAGCCGAGCTCGGTGACGTCGAGGAACGGGTACGGGTACCAGTCGGTGAACGCGCCCTGGTGTCTCGAGTGGAGAGCTCCGTCATGCCGTTCATGCTGCTGGCTCCGATCCTGGATGACCAGTGAGACGCGCGGAGATGTCCGCCACGGCGCGTAGGAAAACACGGAAACATGTTGCCTAAATCGGCGGGCTTTGCCAGCATGGGGGATCGTGACCAATGATCTGGGACCGGCGGCGCCGGTGGCTGCGACTGTGTTGCGGCCACTCGGTCTGCGCGCCGTACGACTTGACGGCAGCTTCCTCGGCGACCTGCAGGCGAGCAACGGTGCGGTGTCCATCCCGATGGGAGCCGAGCATCTGGAGTACCAGTGGGACAACTACCGCAACGTGGCCAAGGGCCTGACCGATGTGGAGTACCACGGGCCGAACTACGAGGACGGCGAGGCCTACAAGTGGCTCGAAGCCGTCGCCTGGGAGGCGGCCCGCAGCGATGATCCGCGGCTGCTCGACTGGCTGGAGTCACGGACGGAGCTGATCGCCGCGGCCCAGGCCGACGACGGGTTCCTCGGCACGTTCGTGCAATCGGGTCAACGCGACGAGCGCTACGGCCGGCTCGACTTCGACCACGAGATCTTCAACATGGGCGCGCTGATCCAGTCCGCGGTGGCGCAGTACAGGGCGACCGGGCGGACGGAGTTGCTCGACGTCGCGCGGCGGGCGGCCGATCATCTGCATCGTGAGTTCGGCACCGGACCGGACCAGCGCGAGGGGTTCTGCGGGCACCCGCTCGCCGAGCTCGCGCTGGTCGAGCTCTACCGGTCGACCGGGGAGCAGCGCTATCTCGACCAGGCGAAGTACTTCGTCGACGCGCACGGCCGCCAGATCCTTGCCCCCGGCAACGCGCAGCGTGCCGCGTACCTGTCCGACCGGGTGCCGGTCCGCGAGACCACCACGCCGGAGGGGCACGCCGTACGGGCGATCTACCTCGCCGCCGGCGCGACCGATGTGGCGATCGAGACCGATGACGCCGAGCTGCTCGAGGCGCTCGAAACCCAGTGGCGCAACATGGTGCAGACCAAGATGTACGTCAACGGCGGGCTGGGCAGCCGGTGGGACGGTGAGTCCTTCGGCAACCCGTACGAGCTGCCCTCCGACGTCGCGTACGGCGAGACGTGCGCGGGGGTCGCGAGCATTCAATGGAGCTGGCGGTTGCTGCTGGCAACGGGTAAGACGCAGTACGCCGATCTGATCGAGTGGCAGCTGTACAACGCCGTACTGCCCGGCGTCTCACTCGATCGGTCGAAGTACTTCTACGTCAACGCGCTCCAGGTCCGCGTCGATGCGGAGGACGCCGACAGTCGTGCGCCGAGCAACGGCCGGCAGGCGTGGTTCGGGACGAGTTGCTGCCCGACCAACCTGATGCGGACGTTCGCGTCGCTCCAGCATTACGTCGCGACAGCAACGGACGACGGGCTGCAGCTTCACCAGTACGGCGCCGGCTCCATCGAAGCCGCAGGCCTGAAGCTCACTGTCGCGACCGACTACCCGCTGAGCGGCCGCGTTGTGATCACAGTCGACGAGGCATCCGCCGACGCGCAGGCGATCTCGCTGCGCATCCCCGGTTGGGCGCACGGCGCAGAGGTCACCGTCGGGGAGGAGAAGCACACCGCCCTGTCCGGGACCTACGTCAAGTTCAACCAGGTGTGGACGCCGGGCGATCGCCTCGTCCTCGATCTGCCGATGTCGCCACGCCTGGTGCATGGGCATCCGCGGGTCGACGGCATTCGCGGTTCGGTCGCGATCTGCCGCGGTCCACTCCTGTACGCCGTCGAGCACCTCGACCAACCCGACGGCGTCATCGTCGACGACCTCGTCCTCACCGGCACTCGCCTGGACGAGATCGCCTCCACCGACGGGCCGCCGCTGATCAGCGCGTCAGGTGCCGTCCGGACGTCGCCGACGACCCTGTACGACGACCAGCAGTCCGTGCTCGGTGACGCCGTACAGATCAAGGCCCTGCCCTACTACCGCTGGGCCAACCGTGAGATCGGGCCGATGAAGGTCTGGTTGCCGCTCGTGCAGTAGATCAGCCCGAGGTGCCGTCGGTGGACGCGCGCACAACGAGCTGACACGGCACGATCTCGGTCCCCGAGTGTGGCCGCCCTTCGATTGCGTCCAGCAACCGTTCGGCGGCCACCCGGCCGATGTCGGTGAGCCGCAGATCGACCGAGGTGAGCGGCGGGCGCGCGCCCTCGGCGATGATCTCCCAGTTGTCCGTGCCGACGATCGCGACGTCCTCCGGGATCCGCCGGCCGATCTCCCGCAACGCGTCCGCGCCGCCGCGGGCGAGCAGGTCGCTGCCGTAGTGGATCGCGTCGATGTCCGGGTTGGACCGGAACAGGATGTGCGTCGCCTGCCGCCCCCACGCCTCGGTCCAGCCGCCGTACATCGCCGAGCCGGTCAGCTCCCGCCCGGCCGCGGCGAGCGCCGCGACGAACCCCTGATGCCGGCACTGCGCGGCGTCGAAGTGTTCCGGCCCGGTGACGTGGGCGATCCGGGTGCGGCCGATGCGCAGCAGGTGCTCGGCCGCGAGGCGTCCGGAGGCGACGTCGTCGACGACGACCGAGCAGTCGGACTCGTCGGCGGACGGAGTCAGCGCGTACACGACCGGTACGTCGCCCGCGCCCGGCAGCGGCGGCCGGCGGTTCGAACTGCGGCCGGTCACGATGAACCCGTCGACCCGGCGGCCGAGCAGCACGTCGACGTAGTGCCTTTCGCGGATCGGGTCGCCGCGGCCGTCGCAGAGGAACACCGAGATCTGGCCGGCGCCGAGCGCGTCCTCGGCGCCGAGCATGACCGGCACGCTGAACCGCTCGAAGCTGTCGGTGGTGATCATCCCGACCGTGTAGCTGCGCCGCTCGAACACGCTGCGGGCCAGCGCGTTCGGCCGGAAGTCGATCTCCTCGGCCGCGGCGCGGATCCGCTCCCGGGTCGCGTCGCTGATCTGGCCGGTGCCGTTCAGCGCCTTCGACACCGTGCCGGGGGACACCCCCGCCCGTGCCGCGACGTCGCGGACCGTGGCCCGGCGCTCCTGACTCAAGAACCCTCCCTGGATCGTGTTTCCGGAAACAACCATACCCGTCCGCACGGCTGATTTCGTTCACATCAGGACGTTGACTCTTGACCGTCGGGCGCTGCCCTCCTACAGTCGGGAAACATGTTGCCGTGGTGTTTCGGCAACCCGTCACGCTGTCGAGCGAAGGAGTCCGGCGTGCCCGTTTCCGCTGTCGTTCCCCGGTTCCGGGGAGCCGCCCTGATCGAGTGGGCCGACCACGAGTACCGCGAACCAGGTCCCGGTGAGCTGCGGCTCCGGATCGCCGCGAACGCGATCTGCGGCACCGATCGGCACGAGTACTACGACGGCAGCCCGATCGTCCCCGGCCACGAGGCCGCCGGAGTGGTCGTCGACGCCGGCCCCGGTACGACGACCGAGCCCGGCAGCCGGGGTGTCGTGTACCTGATGGACTTCTGCGGCGACTGCCGCAGTTGCCGCGTCGGCGCAACCAACCAGTGCTTCGCGAAACGCGGCGACGTCGGCCAGAACACCGACGGCGGCTACGGCCCGTACGCCGTCGTGCACGAGACCAACTTCTTCGCCGTCGGCAACGATCTCGACCTCGGCACCGCGACGATGCTGCTCGACGTGATGGGCACCAGTTCGCACGCCCTCGGCCGCGCCGAACTGATCCGGCCCGATATCGAGAGCATCTTCGTCGCCGGTGCCGGACCGATCGGGCTCGGCCTGCTGGTGATGGCGAAGGTCCGCTTCGGCGCGGACTTCCCGGTCTACATCTCCGACGTCAGCCCGTGGCGGCGGACCTTCGCCGAGAGCCTCGGCGCGGTCAGCTTCGCCGCCGACGACCGGGACGCGATCATCGGTGCCGGCGCCGACATGAGCTTCGACTCCTCCGGCAGACAGGCCGCGCGCGAACTCGGCCTCGCGGCCAGCACCAAGCGCGGCGGCCTGGTCTGTGTCGGGCACGGCGAGGGTCTCCAGCTCGACGTGTCCCGCGACCTGATCGCACCGGAACGCGCGGTCCTGGGCAGCGAATACTTCCGGTACGACGAAATGGCCGGGAACCTCGCGCTGCTCGAGCAGCACGAGGACTACATCAGCAAGGTCATCACCCACGCATGCCGGTCGAGCGACCTGGACGACGCCTTCAAGCTGTTCTTCTCCGGCGAGACCGGCAAGGTCGTCATCACCCAGGAGGCCGGCGCATGACGCTGCGCGTGTCGCCGTCGTCGGCGCCGGCGGTTGGGGGCACCAGCACGCCCGGATCTTCGCCGGCCGGCCCGACTGCGAGCTGGTCGCGATCGCCGGCACGAACGCCGGAGTCGGCCGCGCGCCGGGCGGCCGAGTTCGGCACCACGCCGTACACGGATCTCGATGCCATGGTCGCGGAGACGCGCCCGGACCTTGTCACCGTGTGCCTTCCGAACGAGGGCCACTTCGAGCCGACGCGCAGGCTGATCGACGCCGGGGTGAACCTCCTGGTCGAGAAGCCGCTGGTCTTCGACCTGGCCGAGGCCGACGAACTGCTGGATCGCGCGGCACAGCAGGGCATCTTCTTCGGCATCAACTTCAACCACCGGTACGCCGAGCCCGTGCAGCGTGCCCACCAGGCGATCCAGGACGGCGTCCTCGGAGACCTGCTGTTCCTCACCTGGCGCTTCGGCGGTGAGGCGAACTACGGCGACTCGCCGCACGCCAACCTGATCGAGACCCAGTGCCACGGCTTCGACATGCTCGAGCACCTCGGCGGCCCGATCAGCTCGGTCGCCGCACAGATGACCGACAAGACCTACGGCGCGTACAGCACGGTCGCCCTCGCGCTCGCCTTCGAATCAGGGCGCCGTCGGCACCATGCTCGGCAGCTACGACTCGTCGTACGCCTATCCGGACAGCCAGCTGATCGAGGTCAACGGCACCACCGGCCGCGCCACCATCCACGACACGGTCCGGCGGCTCACCCTGAGCCGGGCCGGTGACGATACCGCGGCGGTTTGGCAGGCCGGTTATTTCAACGATGAAATGCGCTCATTCCACGCGACCTTCGACCGTCATGTCGACCAGGTGGTCGCCGCCCTCCAGGCCGGCGACCCACCCCCGTGCACGCCGCCGCGGGGCGCCGGGCACTCCAGCTCGCGCAGGCGTCGATCGCCTCCTTCGAGCGCGGCACCCGGGTCGACGTCCACGAGTTCACCTGAGGAGAAACCCATGTCAGCACCCATCGGTCGTCGCCGGCTGCTCCAGCTGAGCGGGCTGACCGCGCTCGGCGCCGGACTGTCGGCGTGCAGCGGCAAGTCGCTGAACGACACCGGCTCCGGCTCCGGCTCCGGCGACGGCGCAAGCAGTTGCAGTTCATGTTCTGGGGATCGACCGCCGAGCAGAAGGCGATCGCGGCCATGCTGAAGGACTTCGAGAAGGAGAAGTCCGGTGTCACCGTCAAGCCCGTCTTCACCCCGGCCGACTACGACACCAAGCTGAACGCGCTCGTCGCCAGCAACCGCCAGCCCGACCTCTGCTACATGCAGTCGCCGATGGGCTATCGCCTGGCCGAGCAGGGCAAGCTGGTCAACCTCTACCCGTACTTCGACAAGTACCCGGACCTGGCCAACCGCCTGCCCGGCACCTACTTCTGGTGGGACAAGGGCAAGACCTACGGCACCCAGAGCGCGAACGAGATCATGTCGCTCTGGTACAGCAAACCCGCCTTCACCGACGCCGGCGTCGAGCTGCCGCCGGCCGAGGCCGCGAAGGCCTGGAGCTGGGACACGTTCGTCGAGAACGCCTACAAACTCACCCTCGACCAGAACGGCAAACACCCCGACGAGGACGGCTTCGACCCGAAACGCGTCCGCCAGTACGGCGTCTCGGCCGGGATGGGGTCGATCGTCTGGCAGCCGCTGCTGCTCAGCCGGGGCATCAACTTCACCGACGAGTCCGCGCGCAAGAGCATGCTGGACACCCCTGAGGCGATCGAGGTGTTCCAGAACCTGGCCGACCTGATGTACAAGCACCGGGTCGCGCCGACCCCCGCCCAACTGGGCAACAACGCACCCAGTACGACGGTGCAGCTCAAGACCCGGCGGGTCGCCATGGTGATCGACGGGCAGTGGACCCTGCTCGACCTGAGCCAGGGCAACCTCGAGTTCGGGATGGGCGTGCTGCCGCAGTACGAGAAGCCGATGACGATCACCCTCGGCGGGGCGACCGCGATCTTCTCGTCGACCAAGCACGAGCAGGAAGCGGTCGAGCTGTACCTGTTCCACGACAACCCGACCAAGGTCGACCTGTTCAGCTCCGGGCTGTGGATGCCGTTGGAGAAGCGGTACTACACCGACCAGAAGGACCTCGACGTCTGGACCAGGAACGACGCGCATCCGCCGGAGTACAAGACCGCGGCCGTCGACTACACCGTCAACAACTCGGCGCCGTACTTCTACCAGAAGCTGCGCAACATCGAGGCGATCGACAAGGTGCTGACACCGGCGATCCAGGTCATCCAGCAGGGCAAGACGCCGGCCGCCGAGGTGCTCAAGCCCCTGGCCGCGAAGCTGAACGGCGGTCTGCTGCAAGGTACGTACCCCACCGACGGCAACTGATGAGAGCCGAACAACGCTGGGGATGGGTGCTGGCGGCACCGGCGATCCTGGGGTTCGGGATCTTCACCATCGGGCCGATGGTGGCGTCGCTGGTGTTCAGTCTGACCGACTGGCGGATCGGTGCGCCGGCCCGGTTCATCGGCCTCGGCAACTACGACCGGCTGGCCGGCGACCCGCTGTTCTGGAAGTCGTTGAGTGTGACCAGTTACTACACGATCGGCGTCGTACCGCTGACGCTGCTCGTCGGGTTCGCGGTGGCGATCCTGGTGAACCAGGGAGTGCGCGGGCGGTCGACGTGGCGGACGGTCTACTACCTGCCGACGCTGGTGCCCGCGGTCGCGAGTTCGGTGTTGTGGATCTGGATCTTCAACCCCGACTTCGGGCTGCTCAACAGCATGTTGCGCGGAGCCGGGCTGCCGACGTCGAACTGGATCTACGCCGAGCAGTCCGCCGTACCGTCGCTGATCCTGATGAGCGTCTGGGGTTTCGGCAACGCGATGGTGATCTTCCTCGCCGGGTTGCAGGGCGTGCCGCGGCACCTGTACGAGGCGGTCGCGATCGACGGCGGCGGGAGCTGGGCGCGGTTCCGGCACGTGACGCTGCCGTTCATGACACCGGTGATCTTCTACAACCTGGTGACCGGGGTGATCGGCACGTTCCAGGTGTTCAACCAGGCGTACATCATGACGCAGGGCGGGCCGAACAACGCGACCCAGTTCTACATCTACTACCTGTACACGAAGGCCTTCACCGACAGCGAGATCGGCTACGCCAGTGCGCTCGCGTGGGTGCTGTTCGTCGTCGTACTGGTCATCACGATCCTGCTGTTCCGCAACGCGCGCCGCTGGGTTCACTACGAGATGGGAGCAGCCAGGTGATCCGTCGTACCTCGGTGTGGGCGGTGCTGACCATCGGTGCCGCGCTGATGTTCTTCCCGTTCGTCTGGCTCGTCCGCAGCGCACTGATGGACGACAACCAGATCTTCATCTCGCCACCGGAGTGGATCCCGCGACCGTTCGCGTGGACGAACTTCACCGAGGCGCTGAGCTCGCAGCCGTTCGCGCGGTACTTCCTGAACACGATGATCATCGAGGTGCTGGTCGTCACCGGGACTGTGCTGACGTGCGCGCTCGCGGCCTTCAGCTTCTCCCGGCTGCGGTGGCGGGGGCGCAACCTGATCTTCGGGCTGCTGCTCACCGGCGTGATGCTCCCGTACGCCGTGACGCTCATCCCCACCTTCGTCATGTGGGGTTCGGTCGGGGCGCTCGACACGTTCATCCCGCTGACGGTGCCGGCGTGGTTCGCCGGGGCGGGTGGCGGGGTGTTCAACATCTTCCTGTTCCGGCAGTTCTTCCTGACCATCCCGTACGAGCTGGACGAGGCGGCGTACATCGACGGCGCGACCCCGTGGAAGGTGTTCTGGGGCGTGATCATGCCGCTGTCGAAACCGGTGATCGTGGTCGTCGTCATCTTCACGTTCATCGGCGTCTGGAACGACTTCCTCGGACCACTGCTCTACCTGACCTCCGACGACAAGTTCACCCTGGCGCTGGGCCTGGCCGGCTTCCAGAGCACCTACACCGCCCAGTGGGGCTACCTGATGGCCGCCTCCCTGGTCGTCATCCTCCCCATCATCCTCATCTTCTTCGTCCTCCAGCGTTACTTCGTAGAAGGCGTAACCCTCACCGGAGTCAAAGGCTGACAAGGACACCGCCTCCGGCGGCGGCAGTTCTTTGGCCGCCTCCGGCGGTGGTCGGCGTACTGGGAGTCCTTGAGGGAAATCCGGGTGGTGGTGTCGGATTGGGGTTGGGGTGTTCGTTGCTGGGGTGAGCGGGCGCCTAGAAGGGGCGTCCCACGGTACTCAGGGAGAGCATCATGACCGCGACCTACACGTTTGACGTCTTTTCCACCCTCGATGGCTTTGGTGCCCACAGTGGTGACTGGGGTGGCTATTGGGGTAAGCAAGGTCCTGAGCTGCTGGAGCATCGGCTCGCCTTGTACAACCAGGAGCATCGGATGGTCTTCGGGGCCAATACGTATCGGGCGCACGCGCAGATGCTGGCTGCGAGTCCCGAGGGGCACGAGGCGCGTGATGCCTGGGTGACGCGGATGAGGGAGCTGCCGGCGTTCGTGGTGTCGTCCACGCTGGAGGAGCCGCTGGACTGGCCGGATGCGACGGTCGTGAGTGGCGATGTGGTCGAGATCGTGGCGCGGCTGAAGGAGGAGTCCGAGGTGCCGTTGCGGTCGCACGGGAGCTTGTCGTTGAATCGGGCGTTGCTGGCGGCCGGTCTGGTCGACCGTGTTCAGGTGACGCTGTTCCCGGTGATCAACGGCCGGACCGGGGCGGACCCGATCTTCCAGGGTGCGCCCGACTTCGACCTCGAGCTGATCGAGAGCCGGACCCTCGACGGCAACACCCAAGAGCTCATCTACCACCCCACCCTCCACTGACCTGTACGGGGAGCAGTACGAGTCAGGTGTACACCCCTCCGGCGGGTGCCTCGGCAGGAAAGAGGTTGGGTCGTCGACACCAACGGCTCGAGATTCGCGCCACTGGCGTCTACGAGGTCTCGGCGGCGCTCTTGATCGACACGGCTTCTGTCTCGACGTACTCCTTGGTCAGCTTCCGCGTCATCAGCCAGCCGATGCCGGACAGCAGGCCGGACACGGTCACGGCTAGGGTGAGCCGGCTCCCGTCGGGGTGCGGGGCGACGACGTGCGCGGCGGTGACGGTGACGCCGGGCGAGTTCGACTCCCAGGTGTACGACGACCCGTCGGTCAGCTCGGTGACCGTCCACACCGCTGTGGGCAGCTTGGGCTGCTGCAACCGGGTCCGGGAGCCAACGGCCAGCGGTCCGTCGTCGAGACGCTCTACGGCCTCGACGGTCGGGATCCGCTCGGGCCAGCGCTCGACGTCGACGACCACCGCCCAGACCCGCTCGGGCGGGGCCGCGATGGTGACGGTGTGCTGCAGGCCTGGCATGCGCTGAGTGTACGGCGGTGCTCCGCGCGATCCGCCGCCGAAGGCGGCCGAAGAGAACAGTCGCCGCCGAAGGCGGTGGCCGTTTACTTTGCGTCGTGGAAGACGAGGCCGAGGGTGTGGCGGTGGCCGGTGTGGATGGGGGAGACGCCGTGGCGGACGGGGGAGGCGGACCAGCCTCGGGTTGATCTGACCGGGCGGTCGCGGGTGGTGAAGACGAGGCCGTGGCCGTGCGGGATCAGGGTCGCCGTACCGCGGGACTGAGCTCTCGGTCGCTGTTCGACCAAGAGGAACTCGCCGCCGGTGTGGTCCACGCCGGGCTCGTTGAGGTTGATGACGACCTGGAGTGGAAAGACCTTGTCGCCGTACAGGTCCCGGTGCAGGGCATTCCAGTCACCCGCGCCGTACCGCAGCAGGATCGGCGTCGGCCGGGTCTGGCCGGCCCGGTGGCAGATCGCGAGCCACTCGTCCAACGTGTCCGGCCATTCGGCCTCGCGGCCGAGCTTCTCGTACCAATCCCGTGCTATCGGCAACAATCGCGGATACAGCGCCTGCCGCAGCGACTCCACCGCCTCGGGGAACGGCGCGTCGAAGTACCGGTACTCACCCTCCCCGAACCGATGCCGCGCCATGTTCACCGTCGCCCGGAACCGTTCGGCCTCGTCGTACAGACCGGCGATGCGACCCGCCTCGGCCGGGGTCAGCAACTGCGGCAGCAACGCACGCCCCAGGTCGTCAACCTCGGCCGCCACCTGGTCCCAGTCCGCCGTCGCCACCCGTCGCGCAAATCTGTCCATGACCATGGAACGGCGTGCGGGCCGGTTGTGTGAGGTCAAGTGACCCAGGGTCCGCCCCCGAGTACCGGACCCGGCCGGAACGGCGTACGTCTTGACGGGGGGCTGGGTGCGGGGTGACGGTTGGGGGAGGGTGGGTGGGCACTTGATGGGTATGGCGGAGAACGGTTGGGAACCGTACCGGCGCGGCTGGCGAATGGCTGTGCTGGTACTGGTGGGGCTTGGGCTCGTGACGGCGGTCGTGTTCGTGGGCTGGTCGACCAACGTGGTCAGCTTCCTGATGGGCGGGACGCTGGTGGGCGCGATCCATCTGAGTATCGGGCTTGCGCAGGAACGACAGCCTTCCGAGATGGTCCGGGATGTCCTGAAATGGGGGACACGGGCGGGGCTCTGCGTGGTCGCCATCGTCGGGTTCGCGACCGCGATCGGGATGGGCACGTTGTGGCTGCTCCTGCTCATCGCCGTCACCTCGCCGGCCCTGGTGAGCTGGATCTGGCCCCAGGCGGCAGGCCCTGTACGGCGACCCGAAGCCACGCCCGAGCCTCGCGCCGACCCGAAGCCGGCCCCCGAGGTCGAACCGGCGATCGACTCGAACCCGAAGCCCGAGCGGAAACCGAAGCCCGAGCGGAAGGCCAAGATCGAGAAGCCCGAGCGGAAGGCGAAGAAGCAGCCGACGCCCGAGCCGCCGCCTCCTCCGCCGGAGGCGCCGAAGATCGCCGAGCCGGTGAACGTGGCCGACCTCAGCGACGAGGACCTCTGCCTGGCCTGGCGCCGCAGCTTCACCGAACTCCAGAGCTGTACGACGGACGAGCAGCGCCTCGCCGTGATCACCACCCGCAACGCCTACCTGGACGAACTCGAGCGCCGTGCTCCGGACGCCTTCGCCCAATGGCTCGTCTCCGGCCCCCGCGCCGCCGGCAACCCGGCCAAGTTCTTCAGCCCTCGCACCAACCACGGCGGCTCTGAGTAAGCAGCTCGGCCATGGTGCGGGCGATCGGTACGTCGAAGTCGTCCACCGGGTGAGCCGAGGTGTCCTCGCTCTGGAACAGCCAGGGCCGAAACCCGGCCGTCCGCGCCGCGACCAGATTGGTCGGCCGATCGTCGACCAGAACCGTCCGGGAAGCCTCCAGCCCGGGATGCTCCAGCACGGCCTGATAGGCAGCCGGCTCCGGCTTCCGCGCACCGATCCCGGAGCTGACGAACCAACGCTCGACGTACTGATCGAGACCGAAGCGGACGCGCAGCTGTGCCGACCAGGGCTCGGCGTCGTTCGTCAGCACCAGCGGCGTGAAGCCGCTGTCGCACAATCCCCGCAACGTGTCGAGGGTGCCGGGGTTGAGCTCGTGCCGACTGCAGTAGTCGGCGTCGGAGGCGCTGTGGTCCGATACCCAGCTCTTTCCACAGCTCATCGGTGGACAACCGGCCCAGCGTGCACCGGCGATAAACCTCCCGAATCTCACCCTCGCCCCGGGTGCACCCGAGGTCGCGAAGGTAGGGGATCAGGACCCCACCGACCACGTTCCCGTGGCGGTACAGGACTCCCATCGCGTCGAGCACCACGAACTCGAGGTTCACCCCAGCAGCCTGCCGTCCCTACGTCATATGTACTGAATGCCGATTTCGGCGCGAACGCATCGATACTATCGATTCATGCTGGATCTTGTTCGGCTTCGGGTCCTTGCCGCGGTTGCCGCGCATGGGTCGGTAACCGCCGCGGCGCAGGCGTTGCACTACACCCAGCCCACGGTCAGCCATCACCTCGCGCGACTGGAGGCGGCGACCGGCGCGCGGCTGGTGCAGAAGGTGGGCCGTGGTATCCGGCTCACCCCCGAAGGCCAGGTGCTCGCGCGCCGCGCGGCCGAGATCATCGGCCGGGTCGACGCCGCGGACGCGGAGCTGGCCGCGCTGATCGGGCTCGAGGTCGGCCGGGTCCGCCTCGGCGCCTTCACCTCGGCGCTGACGGTGCTGGTCCCGCCGGCCGCCGCCGAGCTCCGCCGGCAGCATCCCAACATCGAGTTGGAGCTCACCGACGTCCATCCCGTCGTCGCGCAGCAACAACTCCGCGACGGCATCCTCGATCTGGCGATCATCTTCCGGTACGACGACGAGCCGCCGGGCGACGGCATCCGGTACACCTACTTGCTCGACGACCCGGTGTACCTGCTCAGCCGACGTACCGGAGAGACACTGACCGACCACCGGGAGTCCGACTGGATCGCGGGGTGTGTGCATTGCCGGCAGGAGTTCGTCGAGCTCTGTGCGGAGGCCGGCTTCACGCCGCGGATCGCCTACACGAGCGACGACATCATGGTGAAGCAGGCCTTCGTGGCGAACGGCCTGGGCGTCACCACCTCGCCGGGGCTGGCCCTGCGCTCGCACCGGGCGGACGGCATCAAGGCGACCAAGGTCGGCGCCGCACGCCACATCTATCTCGCGACGTACGGCGAACCACCCGACCCGCCGGCCACGGCGGCCTTCGTCGAAGCGCTCAAGCAGGCCGCACCGGAAAAGTCTCGCGGAGGTCAGAGGCGATCAACTCGACCGCGTGCCGCCCCGCCGACAGCACCGCCGGAAAGTTGAGGAACGCGTGCATGGTGTCGGCGTATTCGACCAGTCGCACCGGTACGTCGTCCGCCTCGAGCCGAGCCGCGTAGTTGCGGGCGTCGTCCCGCAACGGATCGCGCCCGGCGGCGAGGACCAGAGCCGCCGGAAGGCCCTCGAGCGTCTCGGCCCGCAGCGGTACGGCGGTCGCCGGCAACTCGCCGGCCGGGAAATACTGCGCTGAGGACCAGCCGCCAGGGGCGATGTTGAGGAACGTGCCGTTGAAGAGCCGGTACGACTCGGTGTCGTGGTCGACGTCGAGACTCGGATAGCAGAGGATCTGGCGGTCGGGGACCGGTCGTCCCTCGTCCCGCGCGAGCAGGCACGCACCGGCAGCGAGGGCGGCTCCAGCACTCTGGCCGCCGACCGCGATCCGGCCGTCGCCGTTCAGTTCTGTTTGGTGGTCGCGAATCCAGTCGAGGGCGTCGCGGACGTCGTGAAGCCCGGCCGGATAAGGGTGTTCGGGAGCGAGCCGGTAGTTGAGCGAGACAACGATGACGTTGCCTGCGGCAGCGATCCCGGACGTCGCGTACTCGATGTCCCGCAGATGCCCGCCGATGAAGCCGCCGCCGTGCAACCACAACAGTACCGGCCGCGGCTCGTCGGTCGTGGGGTGGTAGATCCGTGCTTGGAGGCCGCCGTCGAGTGTGACGTCCTTGGGGCGGGTGCTCGGGTCGCATGAGCCGGCGAGCTCCGGGTCGGGGAGCTCTTCCCGGTCGAGCAGCAGGGCCTGGTAGGGATCGAGTTCCGGGCCGGCAGGTTCGGCGGCGAATCGGGCCAGCAGCGCGTCGGTCTCGGCCTTGAAAGCCGGCAGATGAACGATCACGCTGCCACCTGCGCGGGGTTGAGGTGGCGGGCCGCGTGGCCGAACAGGGCGCCATCGGGTGGCGTTGCGGCGTATTCGGCCAGCGCTCCGATCCCGCCGTCGTACCCACCGCCGGTCGACGGGTGGTTCCACGCTGTTTCGTCGTACTGCTGGATCTCCGCGACGAGTGCGTCGGCGACGCTGTGGAAGCGGTGCAGGAGTAGCCCGGACGGGATGTGCCGGCCCGCCTCGACGCCGCCGACGTTGAGTGCGCTGCCCGCGTCCGCCGTCTCCCAGCGTGGGTCGAGGCTCCAGTGCAACCGCCCGGCGGCCGCGTCACGCAGTACGGCGAGGGTGATCTCGTCCCACATCAGAAGGTGCGCGGTCAGATCGTGCAACGAGTCGCAGAAATGCCCGAGCGGCCCGGACACCACCTGGTACGGCGCCCGAAGCTCAGCCTCACTCAGTCCGTCGACCCGATCCAGCAACAGCTGATGATCCGCCCGCAGCAGCCGCGCCGCCTCAGCCGGAGAAGTAGTCGATATACGCATACCCCGAGCCAAGCAGTCCGCGCGACGCCCCCGCCCCGGATTGAAGAATGTCTTCAATCCACCGACGGGGGCGCGCGAGCGGTCCGGCTAGTGGTCGATCCTGGCTCGCAGATCAGCGGTGCGCTTGGCCGGTGCCTCCTTGGTGGGCAAGGTGTAGACGGCCAGGTACAGGATGCAGAGGCTGATGCCGTAGATGGCGACACCCGCGGCCAGCGCCCCGGTGAAGCTGATGCCGATCATCACGAGCGACCAGAGGCCGGCGCCGAGCGGTACGTAGCGACGCCATCCGTCCCATTCACCTGAGCGCAGTACCGAGATGCCGGCGACGATCAGCCCGACCGCGGTCAGGGTGACGCCGAGACCGAAGGCTGCGCCGACAAGCTGCGGCCCGGTCTCGTCCAGCCGCTGGTCGGCGAACGGGATCGTCGCGAACTCCGCCACGAAGAAGACGAACGTCCCGACCAGGGCGAGCGCGCTGCCGACCCGGGCACCCCGGTTGCCGACACTGCGAGCGAACGCGACCATGCCCAGGAACACCAGCAGATGGAAGCCCGCGAACAGGACGGAGGCCGGGACCAGCGCGTCACTGCTCCACGGGTAGCTCCACATCTCGTCGGAGACGTCGGATACCGGCTGGACCACGGCCGCGACGAAGAGGCCGGACACGGCCGTCAGTGCGCCGCCCGCCAGTCCGGCGGCGGCAAGCTTGCGAATGCTGTTCATGGTTTCCCACCTCTCGAAGGTTTCTTCGACGGTAGGAATCCGCGGGCTCCAGGCGCATCGGCGCCAGCACGAGACCTCCGGCCGCGAGACCGCGCGGGCCGGAGTAAGTACCAGCACTGTTGGCGGGACAGTCCGGCGCTGCCACGATGGTGGCGTGGGTGGGAGGAGCCGGCGGCCGCTCCCGGCCGTGCTGTTCGGAGCGACCGTGGTCGCGGAGATCGCGGCGGTCGTCCTGTCCTGGCGCCTCGAACCGGTGTACGACACTCTCCTGTACGCCGTCTTCAGCCTCGCCAGCGTCGGTGCCGGAGCGCTGATCGCCCAGCGGCATCCGGAGAATCCGATCGGCTGGCTGTTCTGCGGTTTCGGTCTGCTCAATGCGCTGACGGCGGATCTCGCCCAAGGCTGGGGACTCCGGGCAGCCGCCGAGGGTTGGGCGGCAGGCACGTTCGCCGAGTGGATCGTCACGATGAGTTGGCTGGTGAGCGGCTACGGCTGGACGCTGACCTTCCTGCTCTTCCCGACCGGCCGACTGCCGGGTCCCCGGTGGCGGCCGCTGCCCTGGATCGGTGCGGCCGGCCTGATCCTGAGCACGATCGGCTGGTCGCTGAGCCCTGATCGCGGCCAGGACTTCGTGGGTGGTCGCAACCCGTGGGCGGTCGAGTCGCTGCCGACCGGCGTGCTGGTGGCGTTCGGGCTGCCATTGTTCCTCGGCTCGCTGATGGCTGCCGTTGTCTCGCTCGCCGTCCGCTTCCGGCGGTCGCGCGGTGTCGAACGCCAGCAACTCAAGTGGTTCGTGCTCGCGGCGTCGATCGCCGGTGTGGTTCTTCCGACGGTGTTCCCGCTCTGGTACGTCACTCCAGCCGCCGGTCTCCTGGCCGCTCTCGCGCTGTGTGGTCTGCCGCTCGCAGCGGCCGCGGCGATCCTGCGCTACCGCCTCTACGACATTGACCTGTTCATCAGCCGCACGGTCGTGTACGGCACGCTCACAGTGTTGCTCGGCGCGGCGTACGTCGTCCTGATCATTGCTCTCGGCACCTTGTTCGGCCGGGGCTCGGCCTGGGCCACGGCCGCGGCGACGGTGGTGTGCGCGATGCTGTTCCGCCCGTTGCGCGGCCGGATCCAGGACGCGGTCGACCGCCGGTTCAACCGGTCCCGGTACGACGCCCTGCACCGGATGGCCGCCTTCCTCGACGACGTCCGGTCCGGCCGGCGCGCACCCGAGGAAGTACAGACCGTCCTGCGCGAGATCTTCGCCGATCCAGAGCTCGAGCTGCTCGTCTACCTGCCGGAGAGCCAGCGGTACGTCGACCTCGCCGGGAACACCCGGACCGAGGACGACCGGCACCGGATCGCGATCGAACGCGGCGACCAGCCGATCGGCGTTGTCGTGCACGACAGCACCGCCGAGCTCAGCCCGGAACTGCTCCGGCTCGTGGTCGAGGACGGCGGCCTGGCCGTCGAGATCGCCCGCCTGCGCGCGGAACTGCGGCTGCAGCTGGCCGAGGTCGAGGCGTCCCGGGCCCGGATCGTTGCCGCCGGCCACGCCGAGCGCCGGCGGATCGAACGCGACCTGCACGACGGCGCGCAACAGCGGCTGGTGTCCATCGGTCTGGCGCTTCGGCACGCCCAGCACCAGCTGGGTTCGGAGCCTGCGGCCGTCGGTGCGACGTTGGACAGTGCGGTGGCAGAGGTGAGTGTGGCGATCGGCGAGTTGCGGGTGCTGGCCCGCGGTCTGCCGCCGACCCAGCTGGACGCCGGTCTCGCACCGGCCTGCCATGACCTTGCTCGCCGGGCTCCGTTGCCGGTGTCGGTCGCCGTACCCGAGGAGCGATTCGACTCGGGTGTCGAGGCGGCGGCGTACTTCATCTGCTGCGAAGGTCTGACGAACGCGGTCAAGCACGCCAACGCCACGCACGTCGATCTTGCCGCTCGCCGTCAGGAGCACAGCTTGCTGGTGACGGTGGCGGACGACGGCGTCGGCGGCGCGTTCGCCGGTAACAGCACCGGTCTCACCGGGCTAGCGGATCGGGTCGCGGCGCTCGGCGGGACCTTCCGCATCGACAGCGAGCCGGGTCGCGGTACGACGCTCACCGCGGAGCTGCCATGCGGATCGTGATCGCGGAGGACCAGGTGCTGCTGCGCGAAGGGCTGAAGATGCTCTTCGTCGACGGCGGCCACGAGGTGGTGGCGACACTCGGCGACGCGGACGGGTTGCTTGCGGCTGTGGCGTCGTACCAGCCGGATCTCGTCGTGGCGGACATCCGGATGCCGCCGACGTTCAGCGACGAAGGGGCGCGGGCGGCGGAGGCGGTGAAGAGTGCGCATCCGGACATCGGCGTACTCCTGCTGTCCCAGCACATCGAGACGACGCATGTGGTGGGTCTCGTGTCGCTGGGCGGATTCGGTTACCTGCTGAAGGATCGGGTGCTCGATGTCGGCGAGTTCCTCGCGTCGGCCGAGCGCGTGGCCCGCGGCGGGTCGGCCCTGGATCCGCAGGTCGTGGCCGGACTGGTGGCGCGGCGCGGCGACAACGATCCGCTGGCCGTGTTGACCGATCGGGAACGGAATGTGCTCGAGTTGATGGCCGAAGGACTCACGAACAGCGGGATCGCGCGGCGGCTGTTCCTCAGCGAACGCACGGTCGAAGCGCACGTCCGGCACGTGTTCACCAAGCTCGCGCTGCCCGAGTCCGAGGACGGCCACCGCCGCGTCCTCGCCGTACTGACTCATCTCGCCGCGGCCGGGTAGGGCTCACTCCAGGCCGAGATCGTCCAGGATGTCCGTGACCGGGCGGCCCGGTGGGGCCGCGGTGACGAGGCCGCGGATGCAGCCGGTCATGACCGTTTGCGCCGGACCTGGTCGACCACGATCAGCACGGTGCCGACGGCACCGAACAGCGCGAACGAGCCGAGGGCGGCGAAGGCCGGGCCGAGGAACGTCTGTGCGGTGTGGCGACGGCCGACGAAGTAGGTCGCGCTCTGGTCGGTGCAGTTGACCTCGACCGTCTGTGCAGGCATCTCCTCGACTGAGTGGGCGACCACGTAATAGACATCGCCCGCATCGTCGAACTGCTCCGACCGCGACGGCTCCTCCAGTGCGATCGCGGTTCCGCTCGCGTCCTTCGCCGTACAGCTCTGACCGGCGCCCTTCTCGGACGCGAAGATCGTCAGTCCGGTCCCGTCCAGCCGGACCGGACCGTCGCCGATCGGTGCCGGGGCCCCGGGGATGCTCCGCATCAACTGCACCCCGAAGAACCCACTGACCACGAACGCCACCACGAAACAGCCGACACCGACCCAGCCCATCCTCCGCATCCGCGAAGGATAGTGCCTGTGCGTGGTCCGCGACGGCGCGGAGATGCATCGGCAGTCGCTGGGGGAATTCAGTTCCCCACCGGGAGACAATGGGCGAATGAGTAGTCCAGCCGGTGGCTCGCAGACCGATGTGGTCGTCCAGGGCATCAAGCAGCTGATCGTCGACGGCGCCCTGAAGGCCGGCGACAGACTGCCGATCGAGAAGGACCTCGGCGAGTCGCTCGGCGTCTCCCGCGGGCCGTTGCGGGAGGCCGTCCGGGCCTTGTCGATCATGGGGGTGCTGGAGACGAGGCAGGGCGACGGGACGTACGTGACCGCGCTCGATCCCTCGTTGCTGCTGGCCCCGATGGGGTTCGTCGTCGATCTGCAGAACCACAGCGGTGCGCACCACTTGCACGCCGTACGGCGCATGCTCGAGACCGAGGCGGCCGCGCTGGCAGCCACCCGCATCACCCCGGAGGCGCTGAAGGCGGCCGAGGCGGAGCTCGACCGGGCCGAGGCGGAGCTCGCGGGCGGCGGCGAACCGGATCATGAGGCGATCATCGACAGTGACATCGCCTTCCATCGGCTGATCGCCCAGGCCTGTGGCAATCCTGTGCTCGAAGCCCTGATCGAATCGCTCAGCGGCCGGACCGTCCGCGGCCGGCTCTGGCGCTCGATCAGCCAGACCGGCGCCGACGAAGCAACCCACGCCGAACACCGCGCCATCCTCGCCGCCCTCGCCGACCACGACCCCGACCGCGCCCGGGCCCGGATGGCGGCCCACCTCTTCGGCGTCGAAGACTACCTCCGCGACCGCCCACCGGCCCCCTGACGCCGGATCGGTCGCCGAGTTGTCGATGTTGGTCGAAAAATCGGCGCGTCGCCAACCAAAACTGACAACTCGACGTAGACCCGACTGTTCGACCAGGCAGTGTCCTTTTGGGGCTCAGGCGGCTTGGGTGAGGTCACGGTTTGAGTTTGTCGGGGTCGAGGTCTTGTCAGGGGTTATTCCAATGGTTAGTTTAACCGCCACTTGAACCCGTGGGTGCCGCCGGAGTCGCCCTGCCGCCGGGTTCGCAAGGCTTGGAGGAACACGATGGACGGGACGCAGCTTTCGCGTCGGGGTTTTCTCGGGATGGGTCTGGCCGCGGGCGTCATCACGCTCACCGCGTGCGGATCGGACAGTGACGACAAGGGTGCTACGTCGGGGAACGCCACCGCCGCCAACCTGGTGATGACGGTGTGGGGCGGGGAGAACGACAAGACGACGTACCAGAAGCGGATCGATCTGCTGGTCAAGAAGTTCCCCGAGCTGAAGGTGACGCTGCAGCTGATCCCGAACGACGGGTACGCGCAGAAGGTCCAGACGATGATTGCCGGTGGCAAGGGCCCGGACATCATGCAGGTGGCCGAGAGCGTCAACGTCTACTCGAGCAAGAACCAGATCCAGCCGCTGGACGAGCTGGCCTCGAAGGCCGGGATCGACCTGGAGAAGCGCTTCGGCTCGATCGGCAAGCTGTACTCCTACCAGGACAAGGTCTACGCGATCCCGGACCGCTCCGGCGCGATGATCGTCTTCTACAACAAGGCGTTGTTCGAGGCCAAGGGCATCAAGGCGCCGACCGCGGACTGGACCTGGGACGACGCGCTCAGCGCGTTCAAGGAGCTCACCGTCCCCGGCAAGCAGTGGGGGTACGCCGGCTCCGGCTGGTGGGCGCAGTGGTGGAGCTTCGTGTACCAGAACGGCGGCAAGATCATCGACGACAGCGGTAAGCCCGCCGTCGCCAGCGACGAGGTGATCGAGGCGCTGCAGTGGTCGGGTGACCTGATCTTCAAGCACGGCGTGGTCCCGACCCAGAAGCAGTACGCCGACATGGGGGCCGACGTCGGTGGCGACGCGGCGTTCGCCAACGGCAAGGTCGCGGTCAACACCACCGGGTTCTGGGGGATCAGCGGTCTGACCAAGAGCAAGATCGAGTGGGACATCGCCCCGCTGTGGAAGGGCAAGCAGCAGGCGGTGACCGCGTTCGGCAGCGGGCTGTCCATCTCCCGGACGGCGAAGAACCCCGAGGCCGCGCTGAAGGCGATCGACTTCCTCACCTCGCCGGAGGCGCAGCAGCAGATCATCGCCACCGGCCAGGACGTGCCCGCCAACATCGAGGTGCAGAAGAGCGACGCGTTCCTGAAGCCGGCCTGGATGACCAAGCCGGTGAACATGGACGTGTTCGGCGAGTCCAGCGGCTTCGTCTACCGGGCGCCGTTCATCCCGGCCTGGAACGAGATGCAGAAGGCGTTCGACGACGGGCTGGCCGACTTCTGGCTGGGCAAGCAGGATGCGCGGACCGCCCTGACCGCGATCCAGAAGCGGCTCGAGACCATCGTCAAGCCGGGCTGATGTCGAAGCTGCGCCGCCGCGAGGCGTTGTGGTTCTACCTGTTCGCGTCGCCGTGGATCATCGGCTTCGTCGTGTTCCTGCTCGGGCCGATGATCGCCTCGATCTACTTCTCGCTGACCGACTGGGACTCGTTCACCCCGCCGAAGTTCGTCGGGCTGGAGAACTACACCCGGCTGCTGACCGAGGATCCGGTGTTCTGGAAGGCGTTGTGGAACACGTTCTACTACGCCGCGATCTCGGTGCCGCTCGGGCTCGGGATCGGTCTGTGGCTGGCGAACCTGCTGAACAAGCAGGTGCGCCTCCGCAAGGTGTTCCGGACGCTGATCTATCTGCCGACGCTGGTGCCGCTGGTCGCGACGGCGATGATCTTCAAGATGGTGCTCGCACCGTCGGGTCCGCTGAACGACGTGCTCGGGGTGTTCGGCATCCCGGGCCCGTCGTGGCTGCTGGAAGCGATCTGGGTGAAACCCGCGCTGATCCTGCTGTCCGTCTGGGGTGCCGGCGCCGCGACCGTGCTGTTGCTCGCGGCCATGAAGGGCATCCCGCGGGAGCTCTACGAGGCGGCCGAGGTGGACGGCGCGGGACCGTTCCGGCAGTTCTGGAGCATCACCTTCCCGCAGCTGACCCCGATCATCTTCTTCAACCTGATCATGGGACTGATCGGGGCGTTCCAGGTGTTCTCCCAGGTGTACATCCTGACCAAGGGCGGGCCGAACAACGCCAGCCAGATGATGGTCCCGATGCTCTTCGACGAGGCGTTCTCCTTCTACCACATGGGTTACGCGTCGGCGCTGTCGTGGCTGTTGTTCGCCGTCATCCTGGTGTTCACGCTGCTCGCCTTCCGCACCGCCCGGCGCTGGGTGTTCTACGAGACCGAGGTGAGGTAATGGCCACCGTCATCTCCGCTGCCGCGCCACCGCAGCAGGAGCCGCAGCCCGGACCGGAGCGGACCCCGAGCAAGGACCGCATCATCGGGGTGTTCCGGGCGACGTCCGTTCACCTACGCCACCTTGATCATCGTGTCGGCGGTGCTGTGCGTACCGCTGGTGTTCGTGGTGTCGATCGCGTTGTCCAGCGACACCGACCGTGAACGCGAACACCTTCACCATCCTCCCGCGCGAGTTCCACTGGGAGAACTTCACCCGGGTGTTCAGCACCGACCTGCCGATGCAGCGGTTCCTGCTGAACTCGGTGATCATCTCGACCGGCGCGGTGATCGGGCAGGTGCTGTCCAGCGGGCTGGTCGGCTACGCGTTCGCGCGGTTGCGGGCGCCGGGCAAGAACGCGCTGTTCATCATCGTGCTGGCGACCATGATGATCCCGGCGCAGATCACGATGATCCCGCAGTTCATCCTGTTCAAGGAGCTCGGCTGGGTGAACACCTACCTGCCGCTGATCGTGCCGAACTTCTTCTCCAACGCGTTCAACGTCTTCCTGGTCCGGCAGTTCGTGTCCCGGCTGCCGAGCGAGATCGACGAGGCCGCGATGGTGGACGGACTCGGGTTCTTCGGCATCTACCGCCGGATCATGCTGCCGATGCTCAGCCCGGTGCTGATCGCGATCGGCATCTTCACCCTGACCGCGACCTGGGGTGACTTCATGGGTCCGTTGATCTACCTCAACGACGAGGCCAAGATGCCGCTCGCACTGGGCGTGCAGTACATCACCAGTACGTCGGCAGCACTGCAGGCACCACCGTGGAACCTGGTCATGGTCGGGTCGATCCTGCTCACCCTGCCGATGATCCTGGTCTACTACCTGGGACAGCGGTACCTGTACGAGATGGACATCAGCGGCGGCAGCGCGGGGGTCAAGTGAACGCAGTGACGATGGATGCGCGTGGTATCCGGATCGACGGTCAGCCTCAGGTCGTGCTGTGCGCGTCCCTGTTCTACTTCCGGTTGCCCCGGGAGCAGTGGCGGGAACGGCTCGACCAGGTCAAGGCGTCGGGCTACACCTGTGTGGACGTGTACCTGCCGTGGAACTTCCACGAGCTCGCGCCCGGCCGCTGGTCGTTCGACGGGCGGCGCGACGTGGCCGCGTTCCTGGATCTCGCGCACGAAGTGGGTCTGCAGGTCATCGCCCGGCCCGGTCCGTACATCTGCTCGGAGTGGGACGGCGGCGCGCTGCCGGCCTGGCTCGGTCTGGATCCGTCGTTGCAGGTGCGCCAGAACGAGCCCCGCTTCCTCGGCTGGGTGTCGGAGTGGTTCGACCAGGTGCTGCCGATCCTCGCCGCCCGCCAGTACGGAGCCGGTGGCGCGGTCATCATGGTCCAGCTGGAGAACGAGCTCGACTTCTTCGACTGCGAGGACCGCACCGGCTACATCACCGCGCTGCGCGACCAGGCGGTTGCCCATGGCATCACCGTGCCGTTGATCGCCTGCGCCGGTCAGGGTGATCTTTTCGGTGCCACCGGCAACGTGCAGGACGTCGTACCCGCGTGCAATTTCTACCCGAACGACGATTCCCCGCACCTCGAGGCAGAGGTACGGCGGTATGCCGAGCTGCTCGCGGATCGCGGGCTGCCGTTGCTGATCACCGAGACGAACCGCCGGCACCGGACCCTGCGGAGACTGCTGGCCAGTGGCGCGTCGCTGATCGCGCCGTACCTGCAGGCGTCGGGCTGGAACTTCGGCTACACGCCGTCGAGCGGCAACTGGGGTCAACCCGGCAACTTCATGAGCCACGGGTACGACTTCGGCGGTTACGTGTCCTCGACCGGGATCGAGCGGCCGGAGTACGCCGAGGCGCAGGTGTTCGCGCGGGTCCTGGATGCGCTGGGATCGCGGTTGGCGCTCGCCACCTCGGGTGGGTCGGTCGAGGTCGTGGCCGACTTCCCGACCAGCTCGTCTCCGTCGGTGCTCGATCTCGACGGTGGCGGGCGGCTGGTCGCCGTACCGAACCTCGGTACGACGGACGGCCATGCGGTCGTCAACGGGGTCTCGGTCGCGGTCGCGGCGGACTCGTGCCCGTTGATGCTGATCGATGCTGCCCTTGCGCGCCAAGACGTTGGCGCTGGCATCGGCCGACCTGGTCGAGCTGTCGGACGACGGACTGACCTTCTCGTCGAAGGTTCCGGTGACCGTTGTCATCGGCAACACACCGGTGGAGGTCGCGGTCGGTGCGAGCCTGGTCGTGGAGGGTGTGGCTGTCCGCGTGCAGGCGCCGGCGGACGTCGTACCGCCGGAGAAGGCCGAGCCGCGCGAGGTGACCGCGGTACGGCGCCGGGAGGCTGAGGCACCGGGTAAGCCGGCCGGTACGCATGAGCTTCCGCCGACGTTGGAGTCGCTCGGGGTCTATCGAGGCCGCGGGACCTACACGACGACGGCCGACCTGACCGGTGTCGACGAACTGCTGCTGGTCGGCGCCTCCGACATCGTGGACTTGTCGATCGGCGGGCGGGTTCAAACCCTCGCCGGCTTTGGCGCCACCCAGCGGATCGACGTCCGTGAGCTGACCGGGGACATCCACGCCACCGTGGAGATCTGGGGGCACGCGAACTTCGACGACGCGCGCCTGCCGTCGCTGAAGCTGGGCGCCCTCCGAGGGCTCGGCACGCTGTGGACGGTTGTCGGCAGCGAGGACTTCTCCGCGCTGTGGACGGTCGAGGGGCATTGGGCGGGCGAGCCGGCACCGCTGCGCGGCCTCACCGGCTGGAGCAGTACCCGCGTCGGTACGCCGATCACGTACACGCGCCGCGTCGACTCTTCGGAGACCGCAGCGTTGCACCTGAAGGGTGTCCAAGAGCCGGTCACTGTGACGGTCGGCGACCGCGAACCGATCACCGTCCACACCGAGGACCCGTGGGTGCTGTTACCCGCTGGGACGAAGCAGGTCTCGGTGACCGTGCCTCACCACCCGAGTGGCGGCGGTCTCCGCGCCGAGCTGCTCACGTTGCAGCCGGTGACCGACTGGACGTGCGCTGTACAGGACGACGAGTTGCTGAGCGCCTTCGCCCAGCAGGTTGGCCCCGGGGTCGAGGTCGAGTTGCCGCTGACGCTGGAGCCGGGGGAGGAGGCCTGGCTCGACGTACGACTTCCAACGTTGCAGAATGGATCGGTTGTCCGGCCCGTCGGCACGCAGGTGCGGGTCACCGGCTGGGCTTCCGGGGAGTGCATCGGGCGGGTCTGGACCGGCGAGCGTCCGGCCTTCTCCGGCGGCGATCCCGACGTACTGTGGATTCCGCCGGGGTGGTCCGGAGTGACGCTGCTGGTCAGGGGCGTCGACGGTCCGGGCACTCCGGAGCTACGCACGCTGAGAGTTGATTGAGGGGGCAAGGTTGCCGAGGCAGACGTCTCGTGATCTGCGCAACGAGAGCCGGTTCGAGGTTCTGCACGCGTTGTTCTCGCTCGGGCCCTCGACCCGGCAGGAGATCGCGAAGCACACGGGACTGAGTACGGCGACCGTCGCCACGCTGGTGACCCAATTCCTGGCCGAGGGCGTCCTGCGGATCGCGACGGTCGAGCAGAACACCGTCGGTCGCCCGTACGAGCGGCTCAGCATCGACCCCGACCGCGGCCGGATCGTCGGGATCGACGTGGCCGAGACGTACGTCGACGCCACCGTGTACGACGTCACCCTCGGCCCGCTCGGCCAGAGCGAGGTCGCCCTGGACGAGCACGAAAACGACCCGGCGTACGTCGTCGACGGCATCGTCCGCGCGATCAAGGCGGCGGTCGAGGCCAGTGGCACCCGGCGCGCCGACATCATCGGCGCCGGGGTGAGCATGCCCGGCCAGGTCC
The DNA here is from genome assembly GCA_963748245.1 of uncultured Actinomycetota bacterium. GTDB lineage: Bacteria > Actinomycetota > Actinomycetes > Propionibacteriales > Kribbellaceae > Kribbella. The sequence continues at coordinate 1,199,006 of CAVVIA010000005.1, forward strand.
GCCCGGACGCCGGTGTCTCGGTGTTCGCGCCGAACTGGGACTGGCACGACGTCAAGATCGAGGAACTGCTCGAGGAACGCCTCGGCATGCCGGTGTACGTCGACAACCCGCTGAAGGCGGTCGCGCTGTCGGAGATGTGGTTCGGCGTCGGCCGGGAGACGAAGACCATGGCCGTGGTCAACCTCGGCACCGGCGTCGGCGCCGGGATCGCGATCGACGGTTCGCTGCTGCGCGGGGCGGCCAACAACGCGGGCGAGTGGGGCCACACGCTGCTACAACTCGACGGCCGGCCGTGCCGGTGCGGTCGACGTGGGTGCGTCGAGGCATATCTCGGGGTGCACGGGCTGGAGATGTCGCTGGCCGAGATCGACCCGGATCACCCGGCGCTTCGGCAGCCTTTGCAGCGTGGGTTCGTCGACGCGGTGGCCGAGGGGCTCGCCAAAGACGACCCGGCTTTGCTCGAGCTTGCTCGCCGTACGTCGCATTACCTCGCGGCGTCGCTTGGTGATCTGGTCAACCTGCTGAACATCTCCCACGTCACGCTGACCGGGTGGACCACGAAGGCGCTGGCTCAGTGGCTGCTGCCCGCCGTACGGGATGAACTGCCGGAGCATGTGCTGCCCGGTTCGCTGCCGGGGTTGACCGTCGAGGCGTCGCACGTCCCGGGCAACGCGGTGGCGCTCGGGATGGCGACGTTCACGCTGGAGCAGTTCCTCGGTGCGCTGGGCCTGGCGAGTCCGGCGAGCGCGCCGGGCACCCGCCGCCGGCTGCGCGCACCCGCCAAGGCCAAGGCCAAGGCTTAGGCCGCCTTCTCGAACTGGGTGGTGTAGAGCTCGGAGTACAGGCCGCCGGCGGCGAGCAGTTCGTCGTGGGTGCCGCGTTCACGGATCCGGCCGTCGTCCAGGACGAGGATCGTGTCCGCGTTGCGGATTGTCGACAATCGGTGCGCGATGACGAGCGACGTACGCCCGGCCAGCGCGTTCGCGAGGGCGGCCTGGACGGCGGCCTCCGACTCGGAGTCCAGGTGGGCGGTGGCCTCGTCGAGGATCACGATCGACGGCGCCTTGAGCAGCAGCCGCGCGATCGCGAGCCGCTGCCGTTCGCCGCCGGACAGCCGGTAGCCGCGGTCGCCGACCACGGTGTCGAGCCCGTCGGGCAGGCTGTTGATCAGGGGCGCGATCTGGGCGGCTTCGAGCGCTGCGTGCAGGTCGGCCTCGGTGGCGTCCGGGCGGGCCAGCAGCAGGTTGGAGCGGATGGTGTCGTGGTACATGTGCGAGTCCTGCGTCACCACGCCGATCACATCTCGCAGTGAGCGCTGGGTGACCTCGCGGACGTCGTGGCCGCCGACGAGCAACGCTCCACCGGTGACGTCGTACATCCGGGAGACCAGCGACGCGAGGGTCGTCTTGCCGGCGCCGGACGGGCCGACGACGGCGACCAGCTGACCGGGCTCGACGGTGAAGCTGACGTCCTCGAGGACTTCCTCGCCGGTCTCCGCCGACAGGGTCGCGACGGACTCGAGCGAGGCGAGCGACACGTCCGCGGCCGACGGGTAGTGGAAGGACACGTGCTCGAACTCGATCGACGGCTCGACCGTGGCCGGGAGCTCCTTCGCATCCTTGCGATCGGCAACCATCGGCGGGAGGTCGAGCACCTCGAGCACCCGCTCGAAGCTGACCAGCGTCGTCATCACGTCGACCTGGATGTTGGACAGCGCGGTCAGTGGTCCGTAGAGCCGGTTGAGGTAGGCCGTCAGCGCGACGACCGTGCCGATCCCGAGTGCGCCCTGGACGGCGAAGACCCCGCCGACGCCGTACACCAGAGCCACGGCGAGCGCGGCGACCAGAGTGAGCGAGACGCGGAAGATGCCGGCGTACATCGCCGTGGTGACGCCGATGTCGCGGACCCGCGAGGCCTTGTCGGCGAAGTCCTTCGACGAGTCCTCGGTCCGCCCGAACACCTTCGCCAGTACGGCGCCCGCGACGTTGAACCGCTCGGTCATCGTCTGGGCCATCGTCGCGTTCAGGCGGTAGGTCTCGGCGGTTGCCTCGCGCAACCGGCCGGCGATCAGCCGCGCGGGCAGGATGAACAGCGGCAGCAGGACCAGTGCGAGCAGGGTGATCTGCCAGGACATCACGAACATCGCACCGAGGACGAGGGCGACGCTGAGCAGGTTGCTCACCACGTTCGACAAGGTGGAGGTGAAGGCTTGCTGGGCGCCGAGGACGTCGCCGTTCAGGCGCTGGATGAGCGCACCGGTCTGGGTCCGGCTGAAGAACGCGACGGGCAGTTGCTGGACGTGGTCGAACACGGCGGTGCGCAGGTCGTAGACCAGGCCTTCGCCGATGCGGGCCGAGAACCACCGCTGGGCCAGCGTGACGGTGCTGGAGAAGATCGCGAGCAGTGCGACGACGAGGGACAGCAGGATCACCAGTTGGGTGTCACCGGGGACGATGCCGCGGTCGATGATCTCGCGGAACAGCAGCGGGGTGGCGGCGCCGCTGGCCGCGTCGATGGCGACCAGCACGAGGAAGACGGCCAGGTAGCGGCGGTAGGGGACGGCGAACTTGAGGATCCGGCGCATGGTGCCGGCGGACAGTTTGTGGTTGCGGACCGAGGAGTCCTTGAGCAGCGATCGCATCGCGCGACCACCGCCGCCTCCTCCGCCCGGGAGTCCGGAGATCTGTGACATAGGCGCCTTTCGCTCGGCAGCAGATATACTGAGGTTAACTCACTATGAGCTAAACTCACAAGATCGCTACCCATCAGGCTCTGCTCGTCCTCATCAGGCTCTACTCGTGCCGTTAGGCTCTGCTCGTGCCCGCACCGGAAGACACCGCTGAACAGATCGCAGCGCTCCTCGACGGCCTCGTCCGCCGCCAGCGCCGCGCGTCGAAGGCGAATCTCGACGTCACGCACGGTCAGCTGCGGGTCCTGCGCACCCTCGACAACGCCGACCGCGCCCTCCGGCTCAGCGAACTCGCCAACCAGCTCGGCATCGTCCCCCGCTCGGCGACCTCAGTGGTCGACGACCTCGAAGCGGCCGGCCTGGTCGCCCGCAAACCCGACCCCGACGACCGCCGCGCCACCCTGGTCAACCTCACCCCAGCCGGCACCAAGGTCCTCACCACCATCCGCCGCCACCGCCGCGACGCCATGGTCTCCCTGATCGAACGCCTCAACCCCACCGAACAAGCCGACCTCCTCCGCCTCCTCACCCGCCTCTCCGACGACTAGCCCACGCAGCCTGCTTCGCGGGCTCGTGCGTCGGGTGCGGTGCGGTGCTCGTTGAGTTGTGGGTTTTGGCGGGCGACACGCCGGAAGCGCGTGCCGAGATCGACGACTCGCGTGGGGGCGCGCGACCTCAGCGGGATGAGTCGTGGTTGGTCAGCCAGCGGATGGGGTCGCCGCTGTCCAGGTCGGTGAATCCCTCGTCGGCCAGGGCTCCGGCGAGCAAGGTACGGCGGTGGGCCGCGAACGTCAGCACGTGGGCGATGACCGCGCCGAACGTGTAGATCTCGACCGACTCACCAGGACAGACGATCAGCTCGTCCAGCCGCCCGTCGTCGCAGACCGTGCGTACCTGCGCCAGGAACTCGGGTCCGGCGACGGTCAGCCGGTCGCGCAGCTCAGTGAGCGACGGCTGCTCCTCCGAGCCGAACTCGTACGGCCGGCCGGCGATCGCCGCGGTCCACATCTCCAGTTGTGTCACCAGCCGGCCGAGCAGGCGCCGTACCGTCGGATCGTTGTCGACGCCTTCGACGGAGAGCTCGATCGGGGCGTCGAGGCGGTCCGTGGGCAGCGTCGCAGCCCGCGTCATCAGCTCGCCCACCAACCAGACGTGGTGCTCGACCATCCGGGTCAGGATGTCCATCGAACTCACCTTCTCCTTCGCAGGTACGCGAATCCCGGCGGGCGGGTGGAAGTGGACGCCGGTCGGCGCCCCGAGTTGCAACCGCGTCGGCTGGTGCCGCCAAGCGGCCGGCGCGACTCCGTAGGCGCGGCTGAAGGCGCGGGTGAACGACTCGTGCGTCCCATACCCAGCCTCGACGGCGACATCGAGGATCGACGCGGTTGTCGTCAGCAACCGATACCCGGCCCGCTCCAGCAACACCCGCCGCCGCAGCCGGGCCGGCGGCTCACCCGCCGCGGCCGCCACCACTCGATCCAGGTGAAACCGCGACAACCCCACCCGCCGCGCCAGCTCCGCGCCGTCCACCGCACCCTCGTCCAGCGCCTCGGCCAACACGCCGAGAAACTCGTCGAACGTGTCGCTCCCCATCACTCCATCGTGCCGTGCCGGAGGTCCGCCCGCTTGACCGAATTTGCGGTCAGAGGCGGCGGGGTGGGTGGTAGGTGGGGGATTCGTCGGCGTGCCAGTCGTCGGTGGGGTCGAGCGAGGCACGGACGATGCGGCCGGTGAAGGTGGGGAGGTAAGAGGCGGGGACGTCGGAGTCGGAGAGGTCCGAGTCGGAGAGGGCAGACGTCGGTGATGATCAGGTCGAGCTCGGAGGCTTCGGCGATGAAGCCGACGCAGCGGGCGCCGAACGCCTGGGAACGGGCGAGGCCGACGCGGCGGTCGCCGGCCGCGAGCAGGGCGCGGGCGGTGGAGACGTGCCACGGATGAGATGTGGTCACGCCGGCGAAGGGGTGGATGCCGTCGATCTCGAGGAACACCCAGTCGACCTGCTGGGCGGCGAGGAATTCTGCGGTTGAAGAGCCGGAGACGACGGTCGAGCCGGGGGCGTCGCGCAGTTCGCCGCCGGCGACGACGACGCGGATCTGCGGTTGCCGGCTGAGCCGCTCGGCCGACCGCAGATCGGTGGTGATGACGGTCAAGTCCTCGATGTCGAAGAGGGTGCTGACCAGGTGGTCGATGCAGATCCCGGCGCCGAGCGCGATCCGGTCGCCGTTGCGGATCATCCGGCGGGCGGTGGAGGCGATCGCGTCCACACCGGTCTCCGGAGGCGGTGCCAGGAGGTCACCGTGGACATCCGCGACGAGGGGAGGCAGTGCCGGCGCCGAGTTTCCGGTACGACGTCGTACGCCGCCGTGCAATCGCTCGACCAGGTCGTCGGCGGCGAGGGCCTGCAGATCACGGCGGATGGTCGACACGTCGACGTCGAGCCGGTGCGCCAGGTCCTTGACCTCGACGTACTCGCGCCCCTCGACCTCGCGGAGGATCGCCCGCTGCCGCGCATTCATTCGTCGACGCATCGCCCCTCCTGTCCTGCAGTCTGCACGAAATCAGGCGGGGGGACTACGGCGGAGAGCCTCGGAATCTGAGGCTTGGTGCGCGAATTCGTGCAGAGACCGTGCCGAAACGCGCGCTCAATCGGCTGTTGAACTGCCGCGCCGAGACCTGGCCTTGCTCGCACTGCTGCCGGGACGGAGGCTGACTGCATGAACTACGTCATCGGAGTGGACATCGGTACCGGGAGTACCAAGGCTGTCCTGACCACCCTCGACGGCACGGTGAAGGCTGCCGCGCGCCGCGACCACACCCCAAGCCTCCCGCAGCCGGGCTGGGCCGAGATGGACGCCGAACGCGACTGGTGGGGTGACGTCGCCGACGTACTGAAGGAACTGACCTCGACGGGTGACCGGATCCTGGCCGTCTGCGTCTCAGGTCTCGGGCCGTGCGTCGTCCAGACCGACGAGGACCTGCGCCCGCGCCGACCGGCCATCCTGTACGGCGTCGACACCCGGGCGACCCGGGAGATCACCGAGATCACCGAGCAACTCGGGGCCGACGAGATCCTCGAACGGTGTGGGAAGGACCTGTCCAGCCAGGCGATCGGGCCCAAACTGGCCTGGCTGCGCCGCGAGGCCGGGCGGGAGTGGCGACCGAAGGACAGGTGGTTCAGTGCCCACACGTACGTCGTCTCGCAGCTGACCGGCGAGTGGGTGCTCGACCATCACACGGCCAGCCAGTGCGACCCCTTCTACGACATTCACAAGCAGGAGTGGGCGACCGACTGGATCGAGGAGGTGCTGCCCGGCCTGGCATTGCCGCGGCTGGTGTGGCCCTCGGAGCAGGTCGGGGTCGTCAACGGCACGGCGGCCGCAGCGACCGGTTTGGCCGAGGGCACGCCGGTCGTGGCCGGGACGGTCGACGCGTGGGCCGAGGCGTTCAGTGTCGGCGTACGACGTCCGGGCGACCTGATGCTGATGTACGGCTCCACCATGTTCTTCGTGCAGGTGCTGACCGCGCCGACGAGTGTGCGCGGACTGTGGACCACGTCAGGCGTGGAGCGGTCGTCACACACGTTGGCAGCAGGTATGGCGACGTCCGGCAGCATCACCACCTGGCTGCAGGACCTGACCGGTGGGGTGCCGTTCGAGAAACTCGTTGCCGAGGCCGCTGCGGTTCCCGCGGGGAGCGAAGGGCTGGTGATGCTGCCGTACTTCAGCGGCGAGCGGACGCCCATCTACGATCCGCTGGCGCGCGGCGTGATCGCCGGACTGACTTTGCGGCATCGACGTGGGCACTTGCTGCGAGCGGCGTACGAGGGAATCGCCTGTGGGGTAAGGCAGATCGTCGGTTCGTTCGAGGAGACGGCCGGGCAGCCGGCGCGGATCGTCGCGGTCGGCGGCGGTACGCAGGGCGGGTTGTGGACGCAGATCGTGAGTGACGTATGCGGGCTGGAGCAACAGGTGCCGGCGCAGACGATCGGAGCGTCGTACGGCGATGCGCTGCTTGCGGCGATCGGGGTCGGTCTGGTCCCGCCGGAAACGGATTGGGCCCGGCTGGATCACACCGTCCGGCCGGATCCGTCGACGGCGACCGCATACGCGACCCTGTTCCGGACCTACACCGAGCTGTACCCGGCGACGCGTCGTCAGGTGCACCGGCTGGCGCGCTCGGTGCGATCCACGGACGACCCGGAGTAAGGCCGCGGCCGGCTCCTGGGCTACGTGCGCAGGAAATGCATGCCGGCGGCATCAAAGTCCGCCTCACCGGGTTGTGGTTACGTAGCCGGCACCGGCAGTTGGAAGACCGACCAGCCGTCCACCGGCTGGAAGCCGAGCATTGCGTTGACCGCCCGCATGTGCGTGTTCTCCTCGGCGTTCCACGCGTCGATGACGCGCAGCGCCGGCTCGTTTTCCCGTGTGTACGCATGGTTGGCCGACTTCACGATCAGACCGAGACGCCGACCGCGGTGGGCCGGCTCGACGATCGTGACCCGCTGCCGCGCGTGCGTGTCGTCGATCGCCTCGAACGACAGCTTGGTGCGGGCGACGATCTGGCCGGTCGCGTCGTGCCGGGCCGCCGTCGAGTAGGAGCGGTGGCCGCGAGCCAGTTCGGTCGCCTCCTGGCTGCGTACCCGGTCGGCGTCGTACACCTGCTGCTCGACCGCCAGGTCACCGGTGGGGGCGTCGAGCATCAGCCGGCTCTGCAACGCGGCGACATCGTCGACGATCTCTTCGGGGGCCGCTCCGCGCCACTGCACCAGCGAGTACCCCTTCGCGTGGGTCCACGCCTCGGCGAGCGTCGCCTCGTCGCCCCCCGCATGGTCGGCGATCTGGCACCGGGACCTGATGCTGCTCACGCCGGGCTGGTGAGCGCGGTTGGTGAGGTAGCGGTAGCCGGCCTCGTCGCGGGCAACGCCACCGGGCAGTGCCCGAACCGTCTCGATCTCGATCAGGCTCCGGTGGTGCCGTCGGGCGGCCGCGTAGACCGCCTCCAGCAGCCTGGTGCCGATGCCGCGGCGCCGGTGCTGCGGGTGGACGATCAGCGCCAGGTAGACCATGCTCAGGTTCTCCGTCTGGGGCAGCCGGTACGACGCGGCACCGACCACCCGGTCGCCGTCCCAGGCCAGCAGCGCCTCTTCGGCCGCTGTGGGCAACTGGTGCTCGAACCGGGCCGTGTGTTCCTGTCGGCTGGGTGTGGGGAAGTCGGGCAGGTCGTGGCGGGTGACCGCGACCATCAGGTCGTACCACTGGCCCATCGCCCGGGAGTCGGCCGGATCGAGCTGCCTGATAGTCATGCCCGTATCGTCTCGGCGGGCGTGACAGATCAGCAATCGATTTACTTCCGCGTCCTCTGCGCCGACCGGCCCGCGCTGTCTGTCGACCTCCTCGGCCTGACCGTCCGGCTACCTTTCCCTGCAAGGAGCTCCGCCCCGACGCATCATGAGGTGATTCGTGTATACGCCGACCGCGGACGTGATCGCCGGCGCGTTTGATCTCGGGGAGCCGGCTGGTGAGCTGGTGTTTGTTCGCCGTGGTGATACGGACACCTGGCGACTCGAGGCGGAGTCGGGCAGCTACTTCGTGAAGGGCTATTGGCCGGAGACCGGCGGTCAGTTCACGTCTGGTGGGCTGCTCGACCAGCTCGCGGTGGCGATGCCGTTCGAGGAGCGTGCGTTGTCGGCCGGGATCGATCTGGCCGAGCCGGTGCCGCCGGTCGATCCGGTGCTCGGCTGGGTGACGCGGATCGAGGACCGGCTGTTCCGCGTGAATCGGTGGATCGAGAGCCGGGCGGTCCGGCCCGAGGACGACATCGCCGAGTGGCTCGGGCGGACGATGGCGATGGTTCACCAGTTGCAGCCGCTGGATCAGGTCGGTCTCCCGGATTGGTGGCGTGCGGCGATCAGGCCGCGAGCCGACTGGGAGGAGTGGTTCACCGAGGCGCGGCAGCGGGGCGAGCCATGGTCGGACCAGGCCTGGGAACGGTTGCCGCGAATCCTCGAGCTGACCGCCCGGATCGAGGAGGTGTGCGAGACCGCGCCGGACCTTGTGATGACGCATGGCGATTTCAAGTCGCACAACCTACTGATGACGGCGAGCGGACCGGTGCTGATCGACTGGGACAGCGTGCGCCCCGACAGCGCTGCCCTGGAGGCCGGCCGGATGGCCCACATGTTCGGCCCCGAAACGCTCGACGCGTACGTCGCAGCCGGCGGCGACATCACCTGGGCCGGAAACGACCTGAACCTCAGCGTCGTCCGCAACCAACTCCAAGGCATCTTCGAACGCATCCTGGTCCTCCTCAACCGCATGCCGGCGCCACGCTGGATGCCCGACCGGGACACGATCACCCAGGAGCTCCGCGAGTCGCTCAACCGGCTCAACTGACTGCCGCCGGACCAGCGGGGTCGTCCAGGGAGTCGCCACGCATCTGCAGTCCACCGGCGATGCACCCGACACAGTCCGGCCCGCTGTCCACATCGGCTCCCGACCACCCGTCGTCGATCAAGCGAGCATTGCGAGCGCGAATGGGGTGGATGGGTTGCTCGCGTAGCACGCGATGGAGGAGCGCGCGGAGCAGGCTGCGAGGGTGCTTAGGTGAGGTGTTGGCGGAGGAAGGCTAGTTCTCGGTGGAGGAGGTTTTCGATGGTTCTGGGGTCCGTCAGGCCGTGGCCTTCGCCTGGTAGGAGGACGAGTTCGTGGGGTTTGCCGAGGGTGTTGAGGGTGCCGGAGAAGCGGATCGCGTGGGTTGCCCAGACGTTGGTGTCGGCCAGGCCTTGGACGATGAGCAGTGGGCGGTCGAGGTTGGCGGCGTGGGTGAGGTGTGACGTACGGCGGTAGACCTCGGCGTTGGTGTCCGGGTGGCCGAGGTAGCGCTCTTTCCAGTAGGTGTCGTAGCCGCGTTGGTCGGTGAGGGCGGCTCCGCCGATCGCGGCATGGAAGACGTCCGGCCGATGCAGGAGTGCGCCGATCGCCAGGTATCCGCCGTAACTCCAGCCACGAATCGCAACGCGGTCGAGGTCCAGGTCGCCGTACCGATCCGCAAGAGCGTGCAGAGCCGCGATCTGATCCTCGAGCACCGGCTCCAGAATGTCCCCGACAGTCGCCCGGTCGAAGGCAGGACCGCGTCCCGGGGTGCCGCGGCCGTCGGTGCTCAGGACGATGAAGCCTTGCTCGGCGAACCATTGCGAGACCAGGTGATGTAACGGCCGGTACCTCTGCGCCAGCTGCGCCCCCGGACCCCCGTACGGCGTCAGCAGCACCGGAAGCTTCGACGACCCCGGCTCGTGCCACGACGGTCGGAGCACAGCGGTCCGCAACTCCCGAGGTCCGGAGCTGACGAAGTCGATCCGCAGGTCCAGCACCGGCTCTTCCTCGAAGGACTCCAGCGCCTGCCCGTTGACCGTGATCCGCCGGCCGGTCAGCGTCCGCGAGTCGACGACAACGGTGCCGTCAGCAACCAATCCGCTGTGCACGCCGGGCTCCTCGGTCAGCCGTCGTACGGCGCCGTCCCAGACATACAGGTGGACCTCGGTCGGATCGGTCTGGGCCAGGAACGTCACCACCTCACCGCTGACACCGCGGAGCTCGGCGACCTGCAGGCCGGGCGGTGTCACGACCTCGTCGCCGATCACCAAGCGGTAGGTGTCACACGACTGATCCCGGTCGATCCACACCAGCCGCCCGGACTCGGTCTGCGCCGGCGTCCGCTCGGGTACGGCGACGAACTGCGGATCCGTCACCTCGCGCACCAGCGTTGTCCGGCCCGATGCCGGATCCACCTCGAGCACCTGCAGACACTGCTGATCTCTTGTCTGTACGACGATCAGCGGCCGCTCGACCGTCCACCCGGCCCGGACCACATACTCGAACCGTTGCCGATCCCACTGCACCTCACGCCGTTGGCCGTCGAGGTCGAGCACGAACAACCGCACGTCCGCGTTCGGCGTGCCGGCGGCCGGGTAGCGGAACGGCCGGGGCGCTGCCGCCGGATCGGCCGGGTCGGCGAGGTACCGCAACTGAACCTGGCTCTCGTCCACCCGCGCTGCCAGGATCCGCTGGCCGTCGGGCGACCACCACAGTCCCTCGCCGCGTCCCATCGACATCCAGGCGCTGAACTCGGCCAGCCCCCAGAACACGTTCTCGTCGTTGTCCTCGGCAACAACCCGCTCGCCGCTCCCGTCGGCACCGATGACGGACAGGGCCCGATCCCGGACGAAGGCAATGGTCTTCCCGGTCGGGTCGATCCGGGCCTCCGCCACGCCGTTGATCGGCAACTGCTCGAACAGCCCACCGGCGAGATCCGCGACGAACGCGTCCCGCTCCCGCCGGGCGACCAGGCCCGACTCACTCGCGTGGTACGACGTGGCCGGCCCGACTCGCCGTTCACGCTCCGACTGCACGTCGTACGCCCAGAGCGCGTCGTCGCGCAGGAACACGACGAACCGGCCCGCGCCGGTGATCTCCAGGTGACTGGGCGCGCCGGCCCTGAACCGCTTGGTCCGGGCAAGTTGCCCTGGCAGATCCGCAACCACCCCAGCACCTCCAACGCGACGGGCGCCCAGTCTGCCAGACCACAGGCGCTCCGGGACCTTGACGCGCTCCGGGACCCAAACGCGGTCCTCGAGCTAAACCCACTCCGGGAGCTAAACCCGCTCCGGGACCTGAACCCGCTCCGGGACCTGAACCCGCTCCGGGAGCTAGACCCGCTCCGGGGCGAACAGTTCGCCGTAGTCGGCCGGAGTCGCCGCGGAGCCGGCTGCCTGGAGGAGGCCCCACAGGAGCGAGGAGTTGGCGGTGAGGACCGGCCGGCGGAGGTCTTGTTCCAGGGCCGAGATGATGCCGACGCTGCGGAAGCCGTTGCCGCCGATGAAGACGGCGTCGGCCTCGTCCGGTGTGTGCTTCGTGATCCAGGCGTACAGCTCGGACGGGTTGATGCTGGGCTGGCTGCTCGGCAGGCCGCACGGCGCATGGACCACGACGTCCAGCCCCTGCGAGGTGAAGTACTCGGCCCCGAGACGGTTGAGCTCGGCATCGAACCAGGGCGGATCGAAGAGCGCGATCCGGCGAGCGTTCAGCTTCCGGAGTCCGGCCACCGCCGAGGCGCAGGTCGCAACGACCGGGATCCCCGCGCTGTGCTGCATCAGCCGGTCGAGCATCTTCTGCTCTTCGTCCGGGCCGACGACGTACGACGAACTCGTGAACCCGATGCCGATCGCACCCAGCGGCGCGGCCGCCAGCAACGACACAGCCTCGTCGATGTCCGGCGGGTCGACGAACGCCCGGACCGGCGCCAGCGGGATGGTCGGATCCATCGCTCCGCCGGTCGTCATCGCCCCGAACGGGACCCGCGCCGCATGCACGCGCACCCCCTCCGGAGCCATCGCCTGCAGCTCCGATTCCGGCCCGACGTCACCGTGCGGTATCAGCAGCCCGAGCCGCAACCGCACATCCCACCCATCTGCCTGCCACATGACGCGCTCCCTTTCCGCCACTCCCGATTGTGCGTCGGCAATCTCGGCAGGTGAAGGCGGGGCCGGACGAACGGTAGGGTGAGGTGTGCATCGTGGGGACTTGATCGCTGGGCGTTACGAGCTGGTCGCGAGGCTCGGCCGGGGCGGGATGGGTGAGGTCTGGACCTGCCGGGACCGCGAGCTCCGCCGGGAGGTGGCCGTCAAGTTCCTGGCCCTGGACGACGCCGTCACCCCCGACCTCGCCCAGCGCTTCGACCGGGAGGCCGTCGCCGCCGCGCAGATCAACCACCCGAACGTGGTCGCCCTGCACGACCGCGGCCTCGACAAGGACCACCTCTACCTGGTGATGGAGCGGGTCGAAGGCACGACGCTGTCCGCGCACCTCCGCTCGAACGGTCCGCTGGCACCCGGTCGCGCCCTGGAGATCGCGCAGGAGATCTGTGCCGCGCTGGTCGCCGCGCACAAGGCTCAAGTGATCCACTACGACATCAAGCCGCTGAACGTGATGCTCACCGCGGACGACCGGGTGAAGGTGGTCGACTTCGGCATCGCCGGCTTCGTGCAGACCACGCTCACGATCACCCGCTCGACGGAGCTACCGACCGCCGGCACCCCGGAGTACGGCGCTCCCGAGCAGTTCGGCACCGAGCGCGGCGACGAGCGGTCGGATCTCTATGCGTTGGGTGGCGTGCTGTTCACGTTGCTCACCGGCCAGCCACCGTTCACCGGGCCGAACGGTTTCGCCGTCGTCCAGCGCAAGCTCTCCGAGGCAGCTCCTTCGGTCGCCGTGCTGCGTCCGGACCTGCCGCCGGCAGTGGTGCAACTGGTCGACGAACTCTTGCGAGGCGACCCGGACCGACGCCCGCAGAAGGCCGTCGAGGTCCTCGACCGCATCGCCCGCCTCCGCACCGCACTCGACGTCCTCGACCTGTCCGGCGCTACGACTGTCGTTGCCAAGGGCCCCGATTTCGTTCAGCCCACCAGGCGGTTGGAGGCCGGTGCGGCGTTCGACATCTCCTGGACGCCCAAGCGCGCATTCGGTCGCCGGTCGCCGTGGCTGACCGCGGCGGTCTGGTTCTGCTGGCTTCTCTTTGCCGCGTTCGTGGTCATGTCGTTCGTGATGCCCTCGATCTACGGCAGCGTCGACTGGCAACTGGATGCCTGGATCGACTTCCTGAGGTTCTCGGACGCCCCTGGGCGAACGTGGTCCGTCGTGGGGATCGTCAGCACTCTGGTCATCTCCGTGGCGGTGACGTGGCTGTCCGGCCGGCGGCCGGCGCTCGGGCCGTGGTCGCTGCGGATCGGTCCCGAGGGCATCACCACGGCCGATGCGAATGGTGCGACCGCATCGACCGGGCCGTCCGGTCGTCGTACGTTCGCGTGGAACCACATCAGGATGGTCACCCTGGAGGAGATCCGGGCGAAGATGCTGAACCGGGACTCCGGTCTGCACATCCGGCTGACCAGCGAAGCGCCGTACAGCGGTCGCTTCCGCCCGGCCGGCTGGATCCACCCGCAGCCCACCGCCGTCCGGCAGGACGGCAGCATCCCGCTCTGCGTCCTCGGCCCGATGACCGAGGAGCAGCACGCCGACCTCGTCGCCGCACTCGACCAGCACGCGGGCCCGCGCTGGCACCCCGAGATCGGCTACCTCGACGGCGCGATCTAGTCCTCGACCCGATGGGTGAACCGGCCCGCGACCAGCGTGGCCAGGACCGGGAGGGTGCGCAGGTCGGGGTTGGAGAGATGGGCCGGGTCGTCCGGGACCAGGACGAGGTCGGCCGGATCGCCGACGGTGATCGTCGTCCGGCCGGAGGCGGCAGCTTCGAGGGCGGCGGGCAGCGGGATCGCCTGTTCGACGTGCCAGGGCCGGCGCTCGTCGTCGGTGCGGTGGACGGCGTCGGCGATCGCGTGCCAGGGGTCCGGTTCGGACACCGGGGCGTCGGAGCCGAACTCCAGGGTGGCGCCGGCGCGGAGGAGTGAGCCGTAGGGGAATGCGGTCGCGGTCCGGCCGGGCCAGTGCCGGTCGGCGACATCGCGGTCGCTCATCGCGTGCTGGGGCTGGACCGAGGTGACCAGACCGGGCCGGGCGAACCGGCGTGCGTCCTCGGGGCGGACGAGCTGGGCGTGTTCGATCCGGCCGGTGCAGCCGACGCGTTCGAAAGCGTTCAGCGTAATCGTGTTGGCGTGGTCGCCGATCGCGTGCACGGCCGGCGCGAGCCCGTTGCGGGAGGCAACGGTCATCAGCCGGACCAGCTCCTCCTCGTCGATCAGCAGCAACCCGTGCTTCTCACCGGCAGCGGCTTCCGGGTAGGGGTCGTGACAGTACGCCGTCCGCGTGTTCAGCGAACCGTCCGCGACCAGTTTGAACGGGCCGACCTCGAGCAGATCGTGGAGCACGTCCCCGGTCCGCAACCCGCGCTCGATGGTCTCGTCCAGCCACGGTTTCCACACCGACGCCTTCACCCGCACCGGTACGGCGCCTTGTTCGGCGCGACGCAGCCAGTCGGTCCGGTTGTCGGCGTACTCGAAATCGACGATCGAGGTGATCCCGCGCGCCGCCGCTGCTGCGGTTGCCTCCAGCACCCATCGGTCCACCAGCTCGGGCGGGACGTCGCGGGACAGCTCGTAGTTGAGGTCGACGCAGTCCTGTTCCCGCAGTACGCCGGTCTCGTGATCCCGGCCGAGCCTGGACAGCAACGCGGGGCTGAGCCAGATCGCGTGCAGATCCTGGCTGACCACCGCGACCTGGACTCCCGGCAGGGCGGACTCCAGCAGATCTTTGTGCGGCGGCGTACTCCACAACCCGTCCCGGAACCCGTGGGCCATCACGACCTCACCGTCGACCGGCGCCGCGGCCCGCTGTCGCACTGCCGCCGCGATCAGCTCGACCGTCTCGGCGGGGGAGTGAGCACGCTGTACGTCGATCCGTCGCCTGCGCTCGGCCCACTGCGCGCTGTGTACGTGACCGTCGACCAGGCCGGGCATGAGGGTGGCACCCGGGTGGTGAAGGACGTCATCGCCGGATCCCGGTCGAAGATCGCCGATCTCGACCACGCGACCGCCGTCGATGCGGACGTCGGTGATCGGTCCACCGCTGCCGAGGCGAACCTGCTGGAAGGTGATGGGCTGCATGCGAGAACGGTAGGCAGCGCCTGCGGCCAGGACATCGTCGTCAGCCAACGAAACGGCACGGACAGTTGTGGTCCACGACAGTTCAGCCGAGGAGACGCAGCAGGCGGAGCTGGAGCCAGATCGCGAGGACCTGATCGCCGTCGTCGAAGGACAGGTCGAAGAGCGCCTCCACGCGGCGGATGCGGTACCGCATGGTGTTCTCGTGGATGTTGAGCTTCTCGGCGGCGCGTACGACGTCGCCGAACGAACTCAGGTAGACCAGCAGGCTCTCGCCGTACACCGTCCCGTGCGTCGCATCGTGCTCCAGGATCGCCCGCACCGGCCCGAGCAGCTGACTCTGATCCGCGGCACCCTGCTCGGCCACGGTCCGCAACACGACCTCGGTCCGGACCTGCTCGACACTCGCCACCCTGGTCGACGCATCAGCTCGTCCGGTCAGCACGGCCAGCACCCGGTCCGCCATCGCGCGTGACTCGGCGACCTCGGCCAGTCCGGACGCACACGACCCGATCCCGACCTGCACGTTGAGCCGCCCGGACCGCTCGATCGTCGCGGCCAGGTCCTCGGCCAGCTTCAGCAGCCGGGGTGACGGCTCGTCCGTCGTACGGGTGGGAAGGAAGGCATAGACGACGCCGGAGTCCGTCACGCACAAGGCGCTCGAATGCCAGGCCTCGCAGTACAACGTGACCAGGTCGACGATCCGGGCCGCGGCCAGGATCGGCTCGACGTCATCGCCGGTGGGTGCGATGACCAGTACGACGCTCGGCGTCTCGGCCTTCACACCCAGCTGAGCCGCGGCACTCCGGGGCGCGATCGCGCCGTCGAGCAGCAGCCGGAGCGCCTCGGTGCGCTGGGCCCGCTCGGGATCGCGTTGGCCGCGGGCGCGAAGCAGGTGCAGGGCGGTCGCCTTGGCGGCGTCGGCGAGGACGAGTTCGGCCCGGGCCACGATCGGGGGGCGGTCGGTCAGCACCCAGATCAGGCCGAGCGCCTCGGTGCCGGCCCGGACCGCGATCGCCAGCCGGCTCGCGTACTCGGGGGTCGGGCTCTCGAAGTACACCGGGCTCTCGGACCGCAGTACGGCTTGATACTCCTCGTAGTTCGTCGGGCGGTCCGGTGTCTGCCGGCCGAGGATGCCGAGCCGGCGGATCTCGTCGATCTCCTGGTGCGGGAGGTTCGAGTAGGCGATCACCCGGCCGGTCGGGTCCTCGATCGTGATCGCGCCGCCGATCGACGAGGCGATCGCATTCGCCAGCGCGAACAGGTCGCCGACACCGATCGAGGTGAACCGGTCGGTGTCGTCGGAGAACGCGGGCGCCTTGCTCGACGTGATCAGCGCGTCCAGGTGCCGCCACGCCATCTCGTCCGGCGTACTCAGCAACGCGACCCCGGACTCCTCGGCCGCATGGGCCAACCCGATCAGGTCGTCACCGAACGCTTTCACGACCACGGCGCGGTAACCCGCCGTGCCGGCGTTGCGGATGGTGTCGAGGGTCTGCGGGTGGGCGGCGCGGCTCCCGGTCAGCAGCAGTACGCCGTCGTCCGCGGGCGGCACGGGTTCGCCCGGACCGTGGACGACGACCTCGCCGAGTTGCTCGTCCAAGCGGCCGCCGGCGGCGACCAGGTGCAGGGCGTGCCGGCCGAGCGTGTCCAGGATCCCGCCCAGCGTCCGGTCGTCGGCATCCGCCGGCGGTTCGACGGGCACCACAAAGGTCGCCGACGGTACCGACTCCGCGGGGGTCACCAAACCGTGCATGTACCGAGAATAGGCCCGTCCCGACGAGATGCTTTGTCGAATCCGACAAAGCGGCCGGGTCGGCTGGTGGTTCCCACCGAGGCCGCCCGTGGTCGCCCCGGCGACGATGAGAGCCCCGTCCGGACGACCTGAGGAGTCGACAACGTGCTGCCCGCGTGGCTGGAAGCCGAACTGGAATCGGTACCCGAGATCGAGGTGTTCAGCACCGCCGACGAGCTGGTCGACGGGCTCCGCGCGCTGGCCGAGCGCCACCCCGGCGTCACGTCCCTGCGCCGGGTCGGGACCTCGCGGCTCGGCGACCCGCTGCTGTGCCTGACCATCGGCTCCTTCGAGGACAACGCCCTGGTCTTCGGCTTGCCACATCCGAACGAGCCGATCGGCGGCCTGAGCGCACTGCACCTGGCCCGGCGGTTGTGCGAGGACGCCGAGCTGCGGGAGCGCCTCGGGCATCAGTGGCACGTGATCGCCTGTATCGACCCGGACGGGCTCCGGCTGAACGAGGGCTGGCTCAAAGGACCGTTCACCCGCGAGCACTACGCCCGGAACTTCTACCGGCCGGCCGGCGACGAGCAGATCGAATGGACCTTCCCGCTCGACTACAAAACGGCGTACTTCGACGACGTGCTGCCGGAGACTGCCGCTCTGATGCGGCTGATCGACCAGCTGCGGCCGACGTTGATGTGCTCGTTGCACAACACCGAGCTGGGTGGCGTCTACTACTACTTGTCCAGGCCGGAGCCGGGGCTGCACGGCGTACTGCAGGAGATCCCGTCGCGGCTCGGGCTGAGTCTGGACCGCGGTGAGCCGGAGTCGCCGTCGATCGCGCAGTTCGCCGACGGGATCTTCAAGATGCCGGACATCGAGGCGATCTACGACTACTACGTCGAGCACGGCGACCCGTTGCCGGACTCGTTCGGCGGGAACAGCAGTCATTCCTACGCTCGGCCGTACGGGACGCTGACGTTGCTCAGCGAGTTGCCGTACTGGGACGACGCCCGGGTGAGTGATGCGTCGCCGTCCGAGGCGTCGTACGCGGACGCGTTGCGTGAACAGGCGGCCGGGGTCCGGGACCTGGTCGGGTGGATGGACGAGATCCTCGCGGCGACGGGGCAGGACCTGACCGGCGGGTCCGCGTTCGTGCGGGCGAGTCGCTACTACGCCAAGGTGATGGCGACGTCACCGGACAGCATGGAGAAGCGGGCCGCGGAGCCGTCGTCGCAACGCCCGGCGACGGTTGCCGAACTCGCGTCGCTGAGGGACTCCGTGCACATGTTCCGGCTGCGCTACGCCGGGATGCTGCTGCGGGCACTCGACGCCGAGGTCGGCATCGGCAACGCGACGCCGGCGATCCGCTCGGCGCGGGAACGACTGGCCGCGCAGTACGACGGATGGATCGCCGAAGACCGCGCCGCCGGATGCGCCGAACCGATCCCGATCCGCTCCCTGGTCGCCACGCAGTACGCCGCCCTGATCGCCACCGCCGAGTACCTGCGGCGATGAGGATCGAGCAACTCCGTGCGGACCTCGCCGTTGGTCCCGTCGAAGGGGTCGTCGCGCGGTTCTGGGCCGAGGTCGCGCTGACCGGCACACCGCTGATCGAGCCGTACGACGCCGACCACCGGCTGGTCACCTTCCTCTGGAAACAGGACGGTCCGCTCGACACGGTCGTCGTCATCGGCGGCCCGGCGCTGTGGTGGGAGATCCCTGACAATCAGCTCGAACACATCCCCGGCACCGACATCTGGTTCCGCAGCTATGTGGCGCCGGCAGATCTGCGCGGTCGCTATGTCCTGTCACCCAACGACTCCCTGAAACCGCTGGAAACCGCTGGGACGATCGCTGCCGTCGAGCGCTCGGCCACCTTCACTCGAGACCCCTTCAACCGCCAACCGTTCACCCTGCCCGCCATCCCGGGCGACCCGGTCAGCCCGGCCCAGCACTTCTCCACCTTCGCCCTCGACGCGGCAACACCCCGCGACTGGGCCGAGCCTCGCCCGGACGTTCCACGAGGCGTGG
This sequence comes from uncultured Actinomycetota bacterium, assembly GCA_963748245.1. GTDB lineage: Bacteria > Actinomycetota > Actinomycetes > Propionibacteriales > Kribbellaceae > Kribbella. The sequence goes on from CAVVIA010000005.1 coordinate 1,218,077, forward strand.
TGTCCGAGCGAACGATGGACGGCAGGCGGGTGTGGCTGTGGCAGTCGGTCCCGCACGTCGAGGACCCCGCGCTCCTGGTGATGCTGGACGGAAGAGACTGGACCGAAGCCCTGCCCATCTTTCCGACGCTGGACAACCTGGTCGCGGATGGCCTGCTTCCGCCTCTGGTCGCGGTGCTTCCGGACAGTGTGGACTTTGCGACCCGGGCTCGGGAATTGCCTTGTAATGAACGGTTTGTGGACTTCCTGGCCGACCACTTGGTTCCGTGGGCTCGCGCCGGGTTGCCCACAGATCCTCGGCGCACGGTGATCGCCGGGAAGAGCTACGGCGGGTTGGCTTCCGTGTTCGCCGGCCTGCGCCGGCCTGAGGTGTTCGGGAACGTGATCGCACAGTCGGGCTCGTTCTGGTGGGCTCCGCCGGGTGAGTCGCCGGAGTGGCTCCTGCGTCAGGTCGACGGCGACGTGCCGGTGCGGTTCTGCCTGGACGTCGGGTTGCAGGAAGGCGACTGGATGATTCCCCAGGCCAAGCGGCTCGCTGCAGCGCTCACGCCGTACGCAGAGGACGTCCTCCACCGCGAGTACAACGGCGGCCACGACCTCACGTGCTGGCTCGCCGAACTACCCGCCGAACTGTGCTGGGCCTTCACGTAGGCTCCGGGACCCTATCAGGGCGGGTCGGCGGTGCGTTCCGGCCTGGGCACTCGGTGCGTGCCGGCCGGGTCTACGTGGAATCGGAAGCCGTGAGGTGTGGTCCACTCCAGGGTCTTGTGGTCGAGGCGGCGTACCTTCCAGCCGCGGCCGTGCGTCTTCACACGGTGGGGGAAGCGACCCAGCGGTGCGAGGTTTTGCGTGTTCGTTTGGCCTGGTGGGCCGAGGGGGTCGTAGGGCTGGATGTGATCCAAGTCCATAGTGCGGCGGGTCTCGCGGGTGCCGTACGGGAACTGCTCGACCGGAAGGGCGAGCTTGACGCGTTCACGGATACGCTCGGGGATCTCGTAGGCGTCGACGCTGACTGCAGCATTCAGATCGATCACCGGTTTCACCACGTACGGGCCATGCCCGACAAGCTCACTCAGGTGGCCGGCGAGCAGGGGGCCAAGGTCTTCGACGCGCAGGACGCCGGCGCCGGTGGCGAGCGTGTGGTCGGTGAGGTGGACGTAGATCTCTGTCTTCCCCGGACGGAACCGCCCACCAGGTCCAGCATGAGTGGTCGGGTTGGTGTGCGCGTCATGCCTTATCTGGGTGAGGCGGACGTGGAGGGCGCGCTGCGCGGCCGCGTCAAGCGGCTCACCGGCGGTGTCGTCGCGCAGGTCGGTCCCGGGGCTGGGCCACTGCTCGCCGTTGGGCGGTGTGTCGAAGGGGTCTGGGAGATCGTCTTGGCCGGGGTGGGGGCTCTCGCGGTCGGCCTCGTCGTCCGGGCCGGGCTCGCCCCACTGGCTCGTCCAGTCGTTCAGGAGGTCCTCGCCACCCCAGGTGCTCTCGGGGCCGGCGCCGGGATCATTGGCAGGTTCTCCTCGGTCGGTGAGGCTGTCCGCCGGCTGGGCGCCGTGCAGGAGTTGTTCGCGGGCTTGCAGGAGGAGCTCTTCGGTGTATCGGGGGTCGGCGATAATGCCGATGGCTTTGGCGCGGCGGAGGCGGAGATTGGTGGTGTCGCCAAGGACTTGGAGGGCGTCGGCGATGCTGGCGATGGTCGCGTCGAAGCGGATGACGTCGCCGGTGGCGGCGCGGATGTAGATGGTCTTGGTGCCGTGGTCGTCGGAGCGGCCGACGTAGACGCCGCGTTCGCGGGCATGCTGTTCTGCCTCCGCGCGGGCGGTGTCAGGATCGACGTCCTTCTTGGCGGCCTCGATGATCTTGGTCAGCCGGTACGGCGTGATCGAATCGACGAGGTGCGCGACGCGTTTGTCGACGTAGCGGGCAGCTTCTTCGGTCAGCTTCAGGCAGGCGTCGGTGATCCGGCACGCCTTCCACGGGGTCGCATCGCCAGCTTGGACTCTGGCCCACAGGAACGGGAATCGGTGCCGCAACGCCAACGCCTGACCGATGTAGTTCGCGGCCACGCGGGGGGAGGTGCCCAGCATCAGGCCGAACTCGGCCGGCGCGAACTCGGCAATCTCGGGGCAGCCGTCGCCACCCAGCACCACGGCGCGTTCGCGGCCGTCGCAGGTGCGGCGGCCGAGGCGGGTCGGGCAGGCGTCGGGGTGGTGGCGGTCGGCGTAGACCTGGGCGTGTTCGAGGCGCCGCGCTTCTGCCCGGTTGGCCTCGGCGCCGTGTTCGGCGGCCGACTCCAGCAGGTCGGCCGTCGAGAGCGTGGTCAGATCTCCTTCGAACATGTGTTCTAGTGTAGATGAAGGCTCGCTGAGCTGCCAACTCCAGGATGCGTCGGAATCCCTTATCCACAAAGGAAAACGTCACACCTCAGTCGCACCGGCAATCGTGCAGGCGGTCGACCGATCGTTCAGCAGGCACTGACCAACGCCGCGGAATCGAGTCGCCCCAACGTCCTGGAGACTACCCATTCGCGTGCCTGCAGCGACGAGTTCGCGACGAGGAGGGAGACTCTCGCGGTGGGAGTTGAACCTCATCAGGCGCTCGCTCGTTCTGCCATATAAGGGAACTCTGAGCCAGCCCGCCCACCGAAGGAGCGTCTCCGATGCGGATCACGTCGCGCATGGTTGCAGCTTTCGCCACCTGCCTGGTCGCCGGAGTGATCTCCGCGCCCACAGCCACGGCCGCCGACACCGTGCCGCCGACCGCACCCTCGAACGTTCGGGTGCTCGCCACCGGGCCCAGTACCGTGACGGTCTCGTTCACCGGCTCGACCGATGACGTCGGGCTGAAGTGGTACGTCGTACGGGTGGGCGACCGCCAGCAGGCCACGACCTCACCGAGCTCGACCCAGGTCGGCGGGCTCTTGTCGAACACGAGCTACTCGCTGACCGTGGTCGCGGTCGACAAGGCAGGCAACGTCTCGGCGCCGAGCGGGGCCGTCACGTTCACCACCACGGCGTGGCCCTCGCCGACCGGACTTCGGGTGACCAGCAGCGCCGGCGGCACCGTCAGCCTCGCCTGGAATCGGCCGGCGAACATGGACCCGTATCGGTACCTGATCTACGACTCCGGCCGGCCCGAGGCAGCCGCCAAGACAGAAGCGGTGACGATGCAACGCCTCACCGGAGGCACCCACACGTTCACCGTCAAGGCGATGCACTCGAACCAGGACGTCTCGCCGGCAAGCGCCTCGGTCACGGTGACTGTGCCACCGAGGAGCAACGATGTGACCGCGCCGAGCGCTCCGGGCAACCCGACGATCTTCATCCCCGAGGAGGGCGATGAGGTGACGACGTGGACCGCGTCCACGGACCAGACCGATCCGGCGTCGAGCCTCACCTACGACATGCTCCAAAGCTGGGCCGGTGATCTCTTCGCGGTGCGCTACGGCGTCACCGGCACGCAGGTCTCCGGCTTCTTCGTGGCCGCGGTCAGGGCAGTCGATCCGGCCGGCAACCGCTCCACACCCGCGTTGACAACCGTGCTCTGGTAGGCCGTTCTTCACCTAGGCTCGCTCGCTGTGGAGCACAGACAGCGAGTACTGCTCGGCGGACATCCGCAAGAGGTGCTGATCCGAGGCGCCGACGCGGCACGATCCGTTGCTGCTCATCCTGCACGGCGGCCCGGGCTTCGCCGAGATGCCGCTGTTCACGACGTACAACGCCGACCTGGAGCAACACTTCCTGGTCGTGCACTGGGACCAGCGCGGCGCCGGCCGCTCGTACGCCGCCGACATCCCGGCCGAGTCGATGACGCTGCGCCAGTTCGTCGCCGATGCGCTCGAGTTGATCGACTGGCTGACCGAACGCTTCAGTCAGGAGAAGGTCTTTCTGCTCGGGCATTCGTGGGGCAGCCTGCTCGGCGCGACGCTGGCCGCCGAGCAGCCGGAGAAGCTGCACGCGTACGTCGGTGTCGGGCAGTTGGTGGCGGGATTGCGGAACGAGCAGACGTCGTACGCGTTCACGCTGCGGAAGGCGGCCGAGCGCGGTGACACCGAGGCGGTCAGTGCGCTACGGGCGATCGAAGGACGGTATGCAGCCGGTGGTGGGCTGACGTTTGCTGACGTGGTGGTGCAGCGAGGGTGGCTCGATCGGTTCGGGGGGACTGTGTACGGGGACATCGGGGCGTTGTTCGAGCGCGTCCCGGCGGAGTTGCGGCAGGAGTACTTCGGGCGAGCTGGCGGAGGTTGCGCAGCAGTTCTCGTTCGGGTGCTTGCTGCCTGAGGTGCTCGCGGCCGATCTGCACCGTACGGCTCGGAGTTTCGAGGTCCCGGTTCGGCTCTTCATCGGGCGGCACGACCAGACCACGCCTGCCGAGTTGGCGGTGGAGTACTTCGATGCGATCGAGGCGCCGGGCATGCAGTTGCACTGGTTCGAGCGGTCGGGGCGCATGGGGCCGTTCGAGGAGCCGGCGAAGTTCAACACCTTGCTGATCGACTGCCTCAGGCCCACCAGTCGCGGCCGTTGATGGTTGCCGTCCGGCGGGTGTTGTCCCAGCGGAGGATTTCTTCGCCGCGGAGGTAGGCGGTTTCTACTCGTTGCATCGGGTCGAGCGGGTCGCCGGACCAGATGCAGAGGTCGGCGTCCTTGCCGGGGACGAGGGAGCCGATGCGGTCGGCGACGCCTAGGACGCGGGCGGGGTTGAGGGTGATCGTGCGGAGGGCGGCGTCGCGGTCGAGGCCTTCGCGGACGGCGTACGCGGCCTGGACGTGAAGGAGATTCGCGGGGATCACCGGGTGGTCGGTGACCAGGGACAGTTCGATGCCGGCCTCGGCGAGGAGGCGGGCGTTGCGGAAGGCGCGGTTGCGGAGCTCGACCTTGCCGCGGCCGACGATCAGCGGGCCGAGCAGCACCGGGATCCCACGTTCGACCAGTACGTCGGCCACCAGGTGCGCCTCGGTGCCGTGATCGACCACCAGGTCGTACCCGAACTCGTCGGCCAGCCGCACCGCCGTGAGAATGTCGTCCGCCCGATGACAGTGCTGCCGCCACGGGATCTCCCGCCGCAGCACCCGCGCCAGCGCCTCCTTGCCCAGATCGATCCCCGGCGGAGACGTCGTACGGCGGGCCTCGTCGTACTCACGTGCCTCCGCCAGCGCCTGCCGGATCACCGCCGCGATCCCCATCCGCGTCGAAGGCATCCGTCCCGCGTCGCCGTAGTGCTTCTTGGGGTTTTCGCCAAGCGCCGACTTCATCCCGGCCGGCGACCGCAGCACCATCTCGTCGACGGACCGCCCGGCGCATCGGATCGCGACCGTCTCACCCGCGATCGGATTGCACGAGCCGGGATTCACTCCGACGGCCAGCACTCCACCGCCGATCGCGTCCCGGAATCCATGGTCCAGATGGTTGATCGCGTCGAGCGCCCGCAGCTGAGCCGTCACCGGAGCGGTCGCCTCGTCGTGGTCGTCACCGGCCCAGCCCTCGCCCTCCTCGAGCGTGCCCATGTGCGTGTGGGCGTCGACGAACCCCGGCACCACCCATCGCCCGCGCGCGTCGACAACCTCCGCACCAGCGGGTACGGCGACCTCCCTGCCGACCTCGACGATCCGCCCGTCCCGGATCAGCACTGTGCCGCCGACCAGGGGCGGACCCTCGATCGGCACGACCGTCCCACCTGTCACCGCGATCTCCATGTGACCGCATCCTGTCCGAGTCGCCGCAAGAGTGGGCTGTCGATGCCGACAACATCGGCGAAGCGTTTCTGATCTCTCCGATAAGGCTGCTTGTTCCCGGCCGCGCGGAGGATGTTGCCGACCGAGCCATGGGAGGCACGAATCACATGAAGAAGCCACGTAGACGCCTGACGGCCGCCCTCGCCGTGCTCGGCCTGGTGCTGACGGGGTGCGCGGGCCAGAGCTCCGCCACGGACGACAGCGGGACGTTCTCGGCCGGCGTACCGACGTTCTTCGTCCAGAACCTGACGCCGGGCAGTACCGGCAGCAGCTATGTCGACTACGCGATCTGGTCGCCGCTGACCCGGGTCGACGGTCAGAGCGGCAAGCTGGAGATGCTGGTCGCCGACTCGATCGAATCGACCGACAACCTCACCTGGACGGTGAAGCTGAAGAGCGGCTGGACCTTCCACGACGGCAGCCCGGTCACCGCGAAGTCGTTCGCCGACTCCTGGAACGCGACCGCGCTCGGCGCGAACGCGCTCACCGGCAACGCGAGTATGGCGGTCTTCCAGGGCTACACCGCGATGAATCCGCCGAAGGGCACGGCACCCGCGAAGACGCTGTCCGGCATCCAGGTTGTCGACGATTCGACGCTGAAGGTGACGCTGAACAAGCCCAACGCGCTCCTGCCGTACGTCCTGTCCGCGACCGCGTTCGCTCCGCTGCCGGAGAGCGCGACCAAGGACCTCAAGGCCTTCGCCACCCACCCGATCGGGAACGGTCCGTTCAAGACCAGCGGCTGGGACGCCGGTGCCCAGGAGATCAAGCTCGAGCGGTACGACGGCTATGCCGGAACGAAGGCGGCCGCGGCCGGCGTCGACCTGCGCGTCTACCAGCAGACCGGCGCGATCTACACCGACTTCCAGGCCGGCACGATCGACCTGGCCCTGCTCGACGGCGCGGACCTGTCGAAGGCCAAGAAGGACACTCCGGACCAGGTCGTCGACGTCCAGTACCCGGCGATCGTCTACCTGAGTTTCCCCTTGTACGACAGCCGGTTCGCCAACCCCGAGCTCCGCAAGGCGATCTCGATGGCGATCGACCGCGAGGCGATCGTGAAGTCGCTGCTGGCCGGGAACGCGAAGGCGGCAACCGGACTCGCACCGCCCACGCTGACCGGCGGTGGCGAGGCGACGTGCGAGAGCTGCGGCTACGACCCGCAGAAGGCCAAGGCGACACTGCAGGCGGCCGGCGGCTGGAACGGCCCGATGGTGCTCTACACCTACCAGGACCCGACCAACGAGAAGGTGCTGCAGGCGATCGCCAACCAGCTCAGGACGAACCTCGGCATCGCCAACGTCACCTTCGAGGCCCAGCCGATCGGCGCAACTGTACGAAGGCTTCGCCGGTAAGGCGATCAAGGGCCCGAGCCTGCTCTACTCCGGTTCGCCGTACCCGCACATCTACGCGATGGCCGACCAGATGTTCTCCACCGGCGCACCGCTGAACGTGACCGGCTACGACTCGAAGGCGTTCACCGGATTGCTCGCCCAGGCTGCCTCGGGCCAGGACACCGATGCGGTGGCCAAGCAAGCGGCCGAGCAGGCGCTGGCCGACGTACCGGTGGCTCCGCTGTACTGGCCGATGGGTGGTCTGGTCCACTCCGAGCGGGTGAGCGACGTGGTGCCCGAGGTTCTCGGCGGTGCCCGGCTGGCGGTCGTCAAGGCGGGCTGACGATGACCGGCTACGTGATCCGGCGGCTGGCCGGAATGGTCCCGGTCGTGATCGGTACGACGCTGCTCATCTTCGCCGCGGTCTACGCCTTGCCGGGTGATCCGATCAAGGCGCTGGCCGGTCCGGGACGAGTGTTGTCGCCATCGGTCGAGGACGCGTTGCGCGAGCGGTTCCATCTCGACCAGCCGCTCTGGGCGCAGTACGGCCACTACCTGAGCGGCCTGGTTCGCGGCGACCTCGGCATCGACCTGCAGGGTCACGAGGTCTCCGCGCTGGTCGCCCGGGCCTGGCCCTACACCCTGCAACTGGGGCTGACGGCCTGGGCGATCATGGCGATCGTCGGTGTCTCGCTCGGCACGTACGCCGGGATGCGGCAGGGCGGCGCGGTCGACTGGGTGGTGCTGACCGCGACCACGGTGGTCGTCGGGTTGCCGTACTTCGTCATCGCGTACGTCGCCCAGATCGTGTTCGGCGTCAACCTCGGGTGGTTCCCGACATCCGGCGTACGGGAAGGCTGGCCGGCCAGTTACCTGATGCCGGCCACGGTTCTCGCGCTGTTCGGCATCCCGGAGCTGGTCCGGCTGACCCGGGCCAGCATCGTGGAGAACCGGTTCGCCGACTACGTCGACACCGCGATCGCCAAGGGCCTGCCGCACCGGGTGATCGTGGTCCGGCACATCCTGCGGAACTCGCTGGTCCCGGTGGTGTCGGTGCTCGGGCTGAGCCTCGGCTACATGGTCAGCGGCACCGTGCTGATCGAGGGCATCTTCAACATCCCCGGCCTCGGGTACGTCGTCTTCAACGGCATCTCGCAGCAGAACGGGCCGGTCGTGGTCGGCGTCTGCAGCCTGCTGGTGCTCGTCTATCTCGTCATCAACCTGCTCGTGGACATCGTCTACGGGCTACTCGACCCGAGGATCAGCCTTGCCGGCCGCCGTTGAGACCCCGATCGTCGCCGCCGTCCCGATCCGGCGCCGGCGGCTGCTGCGCCGACCCAGGATCGCGATCCCCGCGGGCGTCGTCCTGCTGGTTCTGCTGGTGGCCGCCGTACCAGGGCTGTTCACCCGGACCGATCCGCGGGCCTGCGATCTCAACAACAGCGGGCTCGGCCCGGTCGCCGGTCATCCGTTCGGCTTCGACATCCAGGGGTGTGACCTGTACAGCAATGTTGTGTACGGCACCCGTTCGTCGGTGACGATCGGGTTCACCGTGACGGCAGGGTGTGTGCTGATCGCGTTGGTGCTCGGGTGTCTGGCGGCGTACTACCGGGGTGTCGTGGACACGGTGGTGAGTCGCACGATGGACATCTTCTTCGGGTTCCCGGCGCTGGTCGGGCAGGTGGTCATCCTCAACACGTTGCATCAGCGCAACGTCGTGGTGGTGTCCGCGGTGCTGATCCTGTTCGCGTGGCCGGCGATGACCCGGCTGATGCGGTCGGCTGCGCTGGCGACGGTCGACCTGGACTTCGTGAAGGCGGCTCGCGGACTCGGGGCAGGGCCGGTCCGGGTGATCGTGCGGCACGTCCTGCCGAACTCCTTCGCACCGATCCTGGCAGTTGCGAGTCTCGGGATCGGCGGGATGATCACCGCCGAGTCCGCGCTGACGTTCCTCGGGGTCGGGTTGCGGGCGCCGTCGATCTCGTGGGGTGTGCAGCTCAACCAGGCGCAGGACTCGTTCAGCGAGCATCCGCACCTGCTGCTGTTCCCGTCGTTGTTCCTGTCCGTCACCGTGCTGGCGTTCGTGATGCTGGGCGACGCCCTGCGGGATGCCTTCGATCCGAGGTCGCGATGAAGACGATCGACGCCGTACCTGACCAGCAGCTCACCGGTCCGTTGCTCGAGGTGTCGGATCTCAGCGTGGAGTTCAAGACCGCTCGGGGCTGGGGCGTCGCAGTCGACGGTGTCGATCTGTCTCTGCGCCCCGGCCGGACCCTGGCCGTCCTCGGTGAGTCCGGATCGGGGAAGAGCGCGACCGCACGAGCGATCATGGGCGTGCTGCCGGCTCAGGTCGGCCGGGTCAGTCGCGGTCAGGTCGTTCTGCACGGGCGGGACATCCTGCAGTTGCCCGCGGAGGAACGTCGTACTGTCCGCGGCGCGCAGGTGGGCATGGTCTTCCAGGACGCGTTGTCCGCGCTGAACCCGGTGCTTCCGGTCGGCTACCAGATCGGCGAGGGCTGCCGGGTGCACCTCGGGCTGTCCCGTCGGGCGGCCCGGCAGCGGGCGATCGAGTTGCTCGAGCTGGTCGGGATCCCGGATGCGCGGCGGCGGGCGAACGACTACCCGCACCAGTTCTCCGGCGGGATGCGGCAGCGGGTGATGATCGCGACCGCGCTGGCGGCCGACCCGGAGATCCTGATCGCCGACGAGCCGACGACCGCCCTCGACGTCACCGTGCAGGCGCAGATCCTGCAGCTGCTGGCGAAACTCCAGGCCGACCGGCAGATGAGCCTGATGCTGATCACCCACGACATGGGCGTGGTCGCGGGGATGGCCGACGACATCCTGGTCATGTACGCCGGTCGGGTCGTCGAACAAGGCCCTGCGGACAAGGTGTTCGACGAGCCGGCGCACCCGTACACGCGGGCGTTGCTGGACTCGATCTGCACGCCTGAGCAGAAGGGCAGACCGCTGCGGGTGATCAGCGGCCAGCCGCCGGACCTGGGCAACCTGCCGTCCGGCTGCGCGTTCCGCACCCGCTGCCCGAAGGCGGTCGAACTCTGTCAGACAAGTCCACCCGTCATGCAGGTGTCACACGATCACTTCGGTACATGTCACTTCGCGGGAGGTGCCTGATGACCGCCGTCCTGCGCGCTTCCGGCGTACGACGTACCTATCGCATCGGCGGCCCGTTGAGCCGGGGTGTGGTCCGGGCGGTCGACGGTGTGAACCTGGAGTTGCAGGCGGGGGAGACCCTCGGGATCGTCGGCGAGTCCGGCTCGGGGAAGTCCACGCTGGCGCAGTTGCTCGTCGGGATGGAACGGCCGACCGAGGGCACCATCGACCTGCTCGGCGAGCCGCTGCACCTCATGCGCGGTCGTCGGCTGCGGCAGGCACGGCGGGACATCCAGCTGGTCCACCAGGATCCGTACACGTCGCTGGATCCGCGGATGACGATCGGCGCGATCGTCCAGGAGCCGCTGGAGATCCATCCGGACGTGGTTCCGCGGGCCGGGCGCCGTACGGCGGTGGCCGAACTACTGGAGATGGTCGGGCTGAACCCGGACCACCTGGAGCGGTTGCCGCATCAGTTCTCCGGTGGCCAAAGGCAACGAGTCGGGATCGCCCGGGCGTTGGCGCTGCGGCCGAAGGTGCTGGTGTGTGACGAGCCGGTGTCGGCGCTCGACGTGTCGGTGCAGGCGCAGATCATCAACCTGCTGGAGCGGTTGCAACGCGAGCTCGGTCTCGCGTACGTCTTCATCGCGCACGATCTCGCGGTGGTGCAGCACATTGCCGACCGGGTTGCGGTGATGTACCTCGGCCGGTTCGTCGAGGAGGGCGGCTACGAGCAGGTGTACGAGCAGCCGCGTCATCCGTACACCAAGGCGTTGCTGGCCGCCGTACCGCAGCCGGATCGGTCCGCTCGGCATCGGCCGCTGGAACTGGTGCTGCAGGGAGAGCCGCCGAGTCCGTTGAATCCACCGTCCGGTTGTCACTTCCGGACCCGCTGCTGGCAGGTGCAGGACCGTTGCTCGGTCGACGATCCGGCGCTGCAGCGGGGCGTGGCCTGTCACTATCCATTGGGGGAAATCCATGCTGGCCGATCCTGAGACCACCACCGGCGGCCTGACCGCGGCTGAGGCGGCAGCGCGATCCGCTGTCGTTTCCGTGCAGGCCTATCAGGTGTCGCTGGACCTGACCGAGCTGCTCGACACCGATGCCTTCAGCTCGCGCACGGTGATCGACTTCGAGTACGACGGCGTCGGCGGACCCGGGATGACCTGGGTCGACCTGGTCGCCGCCGAGGTCCTCGCCGTCGAGCTCGACGGGACGACGCTGGATCCGGAAGAAGTTGTCCGGGGCAACCGGATTCGCCTCGGTCCGCTGGGCGGCCGGCATCGGCTGGAAGTGGTTGCGCGGCAGCGGACCGACGTACCCGGGCGCGGGTTGTCGCGGAGTGTCGACAATCCTGATGTCTACGTGTGGACACAGTTCCAGCCGTTCGACGCGCGGCGGGCGTTCGCGTGTTTCGATCAGCCGGATCTGAAGGCGACGTTCGCGTTCACGGTCCGGGCGCCGCTGGAGTGGTCCTGTGTGAGCAATCGGCTCGAGACCTCGGTGATCGAGGACGGCGACGCGGCGATCTGGACGTTCCCGCCGACGATTCCGCTGCCGACGTACGCGACGGCTGTCTGTGCCGGGCCGTTCCACGTGGTCCGGTCGGCCGGAATGGCCTTGTACGCCAGGCGATCGCTGGCCGGGCCGCTCGAGCGGAACGCGGCCGAGCTGTTCGAGTTGAGCCGCCGCGGACTCGCGCTGTTCGAGCAGTCCTTCGGCCTGGCGTACGACGGTGATTCCTATGACCACGTGTTCCTGCCGGACCAGGCCGGTGCGATGGAGAACCACGGCTGCGTGACCTGGAACGACCAGGTGATCTACCGGTCCGAGCCGACCGCCGAGCAGCGGCGCCGGCGGGCGCTGGTGTTGCTGCACGAGATGGCACACATGTGGTTCGGCAACCTGGTCACACCGCGCTGGTGGGACGGGTTGTGGCTCAGCGAGTCGTTCGCTGATTGGGCCGCGGTGTGGGCGGGAGCAGAGCTCGGCGTACTCGACAGCCGCTGGTCGGTGGCGATGGCGCTGGAGAAGGAACGGGCCGCCGATGCGGACCAGTTGTCGTCGTCGCATCCAGTCAGTCGACCGGTGCCGGACCTGGCGGCGGCGGAGGCGAACTTCGACGCGATCACCTACGCCAAGGGCGCCTGCATGTTGCGCCAGTTGGTCTCACTGGTCGGCGAGGAAGCGTTCCTCACCGGGTTGCGGGACTACTTCAGCTTGCATGCCGGAGGCAACGGCAGCCTGGCCGCCTTCCTCGCCGCGCTGCAGCCGTTCGCCGCGCTCGACCTGGCCGCGTGGTCGCGCGAGTGGCTGGAGTCGAGTGGGATCAACAGTGTCTCCCTCCGAACCACCAGCGAGGACGGCCGCTACACCTCTGCAGTTCTGGTCCAGTCGAGTCCGCCACGGCATCACAAGTTCTCGATCGGGGATCACCTCGTCGAGCTGGCTGGGACGCAGACCGACGTACCGGCTCTGGTCGGAAAGCCGACGGCGGATTTGCTGCTGCTCGATGCCACCGACACGACGTACGCGCTGCTGCGGCCGGACGATGTGCACACGTTGATCAAGACTGCTCCCACGCTCACCGATCTCGTCGCGCGCACGGTGGCACGTCGTACCGTCCGAGGACTCCTGCGCGACGGACTGCTCCCGGCTGCGGACGCCGTGGAGTACGTCGCCCGGTCGCTTGGCACCGAGAAGGACCTGACCCACCTGAAGGCGCTCACCACGCTGGGTGCGGAGGCTGTAGGTCCTACCGGAGATGAGTCGCTCGAACGTCGGCTCGCCGGCGCTTGCCTCGAAGCGCTCGATGCCGCGAAGGGCGACCACTGGCTCGTCCTCGTCGAGGCGCTTGCCGACTTCGCCGACGAGTTGCCGTTGCTGGACTCGCTCCTCGCCGACGATCTGCCCCAAACGATCCGGTGGCGGCTGATCACCCGGCGGGTCGCGCTCGGGCTGGCCGACGACACCGCCGCCGAACTGGCTCGCGACCGCGACCCCGACGCACAGTGGCACGGAGCCGCGGCCCGCGCCGCGGCTCCGACCACGGACGCGAAGAACACGGCTCTCGACCTCATGCTGACTGCGCCGGGTGTCCCCGTCGCGGCGTTGCGAACCTTCGGCCAAGCGGTCTGGCAACCGCGTCAGAGCGCCGTACTCGCCGAGTTCCCGATGCGCTTCCTCGACCGCCTGCCGACCTTCAGCGAGCAGGCCGGGTCGGCGGCCGCTTGGCGGGTGGCCCTGTACGCGTTCCCGACCGTCGCCCTCACCGACGCGTTCTTGGCTCGCGCTCTGGACCTCGACGTACCCCCGTTGCTTCGCCGAGCGCTGACAGACCAGGCCGAGCAGGCGGCCCGGCGACGAGTTGGTCCGTTGTCTTTCACCGCTGGGACGCCAGGAAGGCTGTGAACGGTTCGCGGGCCTCGGGCAGTTCGATCTGCTCGAGGCGGCCGGGATCGAGTCGGCGGGCGGCCGCCTGGATGTCGATCAGCACGGGTGGCCACGGCGTACCGAGCTCCGGCACCCACTCCGTCGGGGCCGCGTAGACGATCCGGTCGATCTCGGCCGCGATCGCGACCGTGTGGCAGATCGGGCACGGCTCGCAGCTCGTGTAGAGCGTCGTACCGGCCAGGCTGATCGACTCGAGCTTCCGGCATGCGGCGCGGATGGCGACCACCTCGCCATGTGCTGAGGGGTCGTTGTCCGTCAGTGACGTGTTCACTCCAGTCGCGACGACGTCCGCACCGTTCGCGATGACCGCACCGAACGGCAACTGCCCCTCGGCCCCGTTCGCCCGCGCCAACTCGACGGCCTGTCGCAACAACGAGAGATCCATGGGCCAGACGCTACCGGCTAGGGGTTGTTCGCGACGGTGACGACGAGGTCTGCTGCGCGGTTCGTGAGCTCGCGGCGGCCGGTGGCGCCGGCGTGGATCTGCATCGCGACGCCGTCGAGCACGGAGGTGATCAGTCGTGCCCGGGCGCCGACCTCGGCCTCGCGCAACCCGGGGGAGACCCGGCGGACCAGCACGCCGAGCTCGCGGTAGAAGGTTTCGTAGATCTCGCGGTTGAGCTCGCGGAACCGCTCGTGGTGGTAGGCGAGCAGGGACATCGTGCCGAAGATGCTGCCGGCGCCGGTCGTCCAGTTCCGGACCAGGGCGCGAGCGGCGGTCTTCAGGCCTTCCGCCGACTCGACGGTCGTCGCCTGCCGGACAGCCTCGAGGTCGCGGTCGAACTCGGCCCGGATGACCGCCTCGAGCAGATCGTCGCGGGTGGCGAAGTAGTACTGCAGGTTGCCGAGCTTCATCTGCGCCTTGGCCGCGACCCGGCGCAGGACGAACTGGTCGAACCCCTCCTCGACCAGCAGCTCGCGCGCCGTCGCCAGCAGCGCGTCGCGCCGGACCTGGCCGCGGTGACTCAGCGTGGTGCTCATGGACGGGGAGTCTACCGTGTTAGGTCAATGACCTATTATGGGTCACTGACCTAGAACTTTCGTGAAAGGACACCTCCTATGCCTGACCGCCTGACCGTCGCAGAGCGCGAAGCATTCCTGTCCGACGTCCGGGTCGGCGTCGTCAGCGTCGCGTCGGACCGCCCCGACCGCGCGCCGATCAGCTCGCCGGTGTGGTACGACTACAGCCCCGAGACCGGCGTGACGATCATGATGAACGCGAAGTCCCGCAAGGGAGTCGCGCTCGAGGTGGCGCAGCGTTTCGTGCTCGTCGTTCAGTCCGAGGCGACGCCGTACCGCTACGTGACCGTCGAGGGTCCGGTTGCCGAGGTACGGCGCCCGGACCTCGAGAAGGACCTGCTCCCGCTGGCCGTCCGCTACCTCGGCGAAGAGTCCGGCCGGGCCTACGCGAAGTGGTGGGACGAAGCCGGCGCCGCCGACACAGACCTCGTCTACATCATGAAGCCCACCCACTGGAACACAGCCGACTTCACCAACGACCTCTGACGGACGAGCGGCCGCGGGCGTTGCTGCCTGCGGCCGCTCGGCGTTCGTCAGTTCGGCGATCGGCTACTGGATGTCGTCGTCCTGGCCGTCGAGGTTGTCCAGCTGGTCCTTCGCGAAGTCGGTGCCCTGGTCGATCTTCTCGCCGTACTGGCCGCCGGTCTTCTCGTCGGCGAACTCGCCGGCCTTGTCCAGGCCCTCGCTCACCTTGTCACCGTGCTCGTCGACGGCGTCGGTCGCCTTGTCGCGCAGGTTGTCGAACATGCCCATCGTTTTCCCCGTTCTGTCGATGGTTGCTTGGACTACCTAACCGTTCCTACCCGATCCGACCGACCGCACACAAGGACTGCGGACCCGTGTTGTTCCAGGATTCATTCGGCAAACGGGTTCCCGCCGCCGCGGAGCGTGGGCAGGAGGGTGTCGGCGAATTTGCTGTACAGGTGGCGCTGCAGCATCGGCCCGAAGCTGATGCGCGCGGCGCCCAGCGCGGCGAGATCGCTCAGCGAGTTGCCTCCCGGCCCGTAGCCGATGTTGACCGGGCCGGAGATTTCCTTGGTCAGGGTGCGGATCGTGTCGGGATCGCCCGTGCCGATGGGATACACGCAGTCGGCACCGGCGGCGAGGTAGCGGGTGGCCCGATCAGTTGCGGTGCGCAACTGTTCCTGGGGTGAGCCGGCCCGGCGGATGAAGGTGTCGATGCGGGCGTTGATGACCAGGTCCGGGTCGGCCGCGCGGATCGCGGCGAGGAAGTCGGCCTGTTCGGCGGGGTCGATCATCGCGCCGGTGGCGGGGTCGGAGTCCTCCAGGTTGAGCCCGACGACCCCGGCTGCCGCGAATCGCTCGACGAGTTCGGCCGGGGCGAGCCGGTAACCGCGCTCGAAGTCGACCGTCACCGGGACGGACACCGCCCGCGCGATCCGGGCCGCCGCGGCCAGTACGTCGTCGACCGGTGCCTGTTCGCCGTCGTCGTACCCGAGGATCGTGGCGGTCGCGAAGCTGCTGGTCGCGACGGCCGGGAAGCCCGCGTCTTCGACCATCCGGGCCGAGGCCGCGTCCCAGGCGTTGGGCAGGACGACCGGGGTGCCGGGCACGTGCAGGTCCCGGAGTGTGGTTGCGAGTGACATGTGGTGCTCCCTCTCAGCGGGAATGAACGATGGGCAGCCCGAACGCCGGGAAGAGCGTGGGCTGGTGGAAGGCCAGGACGGCCGAGATACCGGCCTTGCTCAGGGTCAGCACCTTGAGCGAATGCGCGTGGAACTGACCGTCCTGGCCGCGGATGTACAACGCGAACGCGGGCTGTCCGTTGGCCGAGGTCTCGACCAGGGCCCGTCGATCCGGACCGGCGTCGAGCTTGGCGTCCAGCAGCCGCAGTACGTCGGTCCGTCCGTTGAACCAGGTCGGGATCGGCGGCATCTCCCACCGGGTGTCCGCGGTGAACAGTCCTTCCAGTACGGCGAGATCCTTGCTCTCGAAGGCGGTCGAGAACTGATCGAGCAGGTGACGCCGGGCCGGTTCGTCCGGCTCGCTGAGGTCCTCCTCGGCCGGCCGCAACCGGGCCAGCTCCGCGCGGGCGCGCTGCAGCGAACTGTTGACGGCGGCGGTCGTGGTCTCGAGCAGAGTGGCGACCTCCGCGGCCGGCCAGGTCAGCACCTCACGCAGGACCAGTACGGCGCGCTGACGCGGCGGGAGGTGCTGCATCGCGGCGACCACCGCCAACCGGAGGCTCTGCCGGTCGCCGACGATGGTGGCCGGGTCGGCGCCGAGCAGGTGGTCCGGGAAGGGCTCGAGCCAGCTCACCTCGAGGGCCTGCGGATGGAGCTCGTCCGGGTCGTTGCCGGGGGCCCCGAGTGCGGACGGGACCATCCGGCGGCTGCTGTGTTGCAGGAAGGTCAGGCACACGTTGGTGGCGATCCGGTACAGCCAGGTCTTGACCGATGAGCGCTGCTCGAAACCGTCCTGTCCGCGCCAGGCCCGCAGGTACGTGTCCTGGACCGCATCCTCGGCGTCGTGCAGCGAACCCAGCATCCGGTAGCAGTGCGCGACCAGGCCGGCCCGGTGCTGCGCGAACTCCTCCTCGAGGTTCATCCAACTTCCTCCACAGCCTTGGCGGCGACCAGCCCGCCGGTACGGCGTCGTGCGGTGATACCGAGGCCGGACAGCGCCCCGAGCAACGACAGTACGCCGCCACCCGCAAGCGCCCGCGTGAAACCGTCGCCCGCGTATCCACCGGCGGAGACGAAGACAGTCCCGAGTACGGCGACACCGGCGGCTCCACCGAGCTGGCGGGTCATGCTGTAGATGCCCGAGGCGATTCCCACGGCCTCCCGCGGCAGCGCACCGACGCTCGCGCTCTGGGTGGCCGGCAGCGCCAGGGAGATGCCGCAGCCCGTGACCACGAGCGGTACGACGAGTTCGTAGTACTGAACGGAACCCTTGCTGAGCTCGCTGATCCAGAACATGCCGATGGTTTGCAGAGCCATACCGACGACCACTGGCGGGCGCTCGCCCCACCGGTCGACCAGCCGCCCCGCGAAGGGGGCGACGATGAACAGGGTGGCGGTCCAGGGCAGGAGTTGCAGGCCCGCCTTGAACGGAGCCGAGCCGAGGACGACCTGCATGTACTGGGACAGGAAGAACACGGCGCTGAACAGCGCGGCGCTGAGGAAGAACCCGGACGTGTTCGCCGCGGTGAACGTCCGGTTACGGAAGAAGCTGAGCGGCACCATCGGGTCGGTCGTCCGCGCTTCCCAGACACCGAACGCGGCCAGGAAGACGACACCGATCGCGAACGAGCCGAGCACCTCCGCGCTCGTCCAGCCGGCACTCTCACCGCGGACCACACCCCAGACCAGGCCGAGGACCGCCAGGCTGATCAGGACGGCGCCGATCAGGTCCAGCCGCCGGGCCGGGCCTTTGCTCTCGGGGATCTTCCGCAGGACCAGCGGAATCGCGATCGCGCCGACCGGGATGTTGATCCAGAAGATCCACTGCCAGGCCAGTCCTTCGGTCACCGCGCCGCCGATCACCGGACCGCCCAGCACCGCGAGGCCGGTCAGGCCGCTGAACACGCCGATCGCCCAGCCGCGCCGCTCCGCCGGGAAGGCGGCGCCCAGCAGGCCCATCGCCAGCGGCATCACCATCGCCGCGCCGACTCCCTGCACGGCTCGCGCCGCGATCAGCCACGGCAGCGACGTCGCCAGCGCGCACGCCACCGACGCGACCGAGAACAACACCAACCCACTGACATAGGTACGCCGCCGCCCCCAGCGGTCCCCGATCGCGGCCGCCGTCATCAGCAGCATCGCGAAACTCAGCCCGTAGGCGTTCACCGTCCACTCGAGTTGCTCGGCCGAGGCGCCGAGATCGGCCCGGATCGTGGTCAGCGCAGCCGCCACCACCAGCACATCCAGTGCCACCATGACCGACCCCACCGAGGCCAGCCCCAACACCCATCGCTGCTCACTCGTCGTGCGCACAGAATCCTCCAGAACTCGCTGTCACCAGTGCAGACCGCGAGAACTGCCCGAACTCATCGCTGCGATGAGCACGAGTTGTCACCAGAGGGAGACGAGGACCTTTCCGGAAGCGTCGGAGTCCTTGGCCACAGCGAACGCCTCGACGGCCTGGCCGGCGGGGAACTCGTGCGTGATGACCTGCTCGAGCAGCGGGACGGTGTCGAGCAGCTCGACGGCGTGGTCGATCTCGTCGTTGAAGCGCATCGTGCCGCGGAGCTGGAGTTCCCGGGAGATGAGCGGCGAGAGGTTCACCGGGCGGGCCTCGTTGAGCGGGATGCCGACGAGTACGACGACAGCGGCGCGCCGGGCAGCGTCGAGGGCGCCGGTGATCGCGGCCGGGACGCCGGTGCATTCCAGTACAACGTCGAAATGGGCGGTCGGGACGTCCTGCGTGCCGATCTGGATCGTGTCGTGGACACCGAGCTCCCGGGCTCGCCGGAGCGGACCCGGGAGGACGTCGGTCGACACCACTTCGGTGGCACCGAGAGCCAACGCGCCCGCGGCGGTCAACAGGCCGATGGCGCCGGAGCCGGAGACCAGCACGCGCTTGCCCTTGACCCCGCCGGCGATGGAGATGCCGTGCAACCCGACAGCGAGCGGCTCGGCCAGGGCGGCTCGGCGGAGCGGCAAGGTGGCAGGCAGGACCCGGAGCATGTTCTTGCGCACGACCAGGAACTCGCTCATCCCGCCCTGAGTGTGCGGCCAGGTGGAGGCGCTGCCGAGGTAGGCGCCGTCGGGCCAGAGGTGCGGGCGGTCCTCGATCCCCGGCTCGGGCGTGCCGAAGGTGGCCGGGTGGATGGTCACCGGCGTCCCGGGCGCGAGCTCACCGGAGGGGTCGAGGTCGACCATGCCGGAGAGCTCGTGCCCGGGGACAAGCGGTTCGCGGACCACGAACTCACCGTTCGCGCCCTCGTTGTAGTAGTGCAGGTCGGAGCCGCAGATGCCGCCGTACGCCATCCGGAGGCGTACCTGGTCCGGCTCCGGAGCAGGAGTGGGGAGCTCGGTCTCGACGAGCTCGAGCTTGCCCTGGATGACGATGGCCTTCATGGCTCTCCTCGAACGGGTCAGGCGGCGGTTGATGCCAGTGTGCGGTCGGTCGCGTTCTCCGGGGCGAGCAGGTCCCGGTCCCGGGTCTCGGGTGCCTTCAGCGCGGCGCCGAAGGTCACCGCCATCGCAACCGTCATGTAGAGGGCGACCGGCACCCACGAGTCGAAGGCGCCCAGCAGCGCGACCGCGATGAGCGGCGCGAAGCCACCGCCGAGGACCGCGGCGAACTCACGGCCGAGGGTGACACCGGCGTACCGGTACCGGCTGCCGAACATCTCGGGGAAGTAGCTCATCGTCACCGCCACGCCGCCCTGGCAGGCGAACACGAAGCCGATGATCATGGCCAGATAGATGAGGGTGAGATTTCCGGTGCTCAGGGCAAGGAAGGTCGGGAACGGCAGGACCAGCAGCAGTCCGGCGATGGCGAGGAACACTGTCCGCCGGCCGAACAGGTCGGACAGGTACCCCAGCACGATCGCTCCGATGCCGCCGAAGATGGCGCCGACCAGCAGGATCTCCGGCACGGTCTGGGCATCGATCTTCACGGTGCCCTTGAGGTAGGAGGCCATGAACACCTGGTAGGTGTACGACTGCACGCTCAGTCCGACCGTCATCAGGGTCACCAGGGCAACCGCCTTCTTCCCGTTGCGGAAGACCTCCCGCACCGGCGCCGCGGCGGCCACCCGCTCGGCCTTGATCTCGGTGAAGACCGGCGTCTCCTTCAGCTTCCGCCGCAGGATGTACGCCGCCACCGTGACGAACGCGCTGCTCAGGAACACCAGCCGCCAACCCCAGGACAGCAGCTGCTCGTCAGGCAGGAGCTGGACGAGAGCCCATGCACCGGCACCGAGGGCGGTCCCGGCCGCGGCACCAGTCATGATCAGCGCAGCCAGTCGGCCGCGACGGCCGACGGCAGCGGTCTCGGTCAGCAGCGTCGCGCCTCCCGACTGCTCGGCGCCCGCGCCGAAGCCCTGCAGGAAGCGGCTGAGCACCAGCAGGATCGGCGCCCACACGCCCACGCTCTCGTACGTCGGCAGGACGCCGATCGCCATGGTCGAGATGCCCATCAGGGTCAACGTGGCCACCAGGATCCACTTGCGCCCGAGGCGATCGCCGTACCGGGAGAAGAAGAAGCCGCCGAGTGGGCGGGCACAGAAACCGACCGCGTAGGCGCTGAAGCTGGCCAGCAGGCCGGCCGTCGGCGAGATGTTCGGGAAGAACAGGGTGCTGAAGACCAGTGCGGAGGCGGTGCCGTAGATGACGAAGTCGTACTGTTCGAGGGCGGTGCCGATGAGGCCGGCGAGAGCGGCGCGGCGGACTTCCTGACGGGGCGGTTCCGGTGTCGCCGTGGCCGTCGGGGCCGGGGTCGAGACTGATTCCATGGCGGATCCTCTGGGATGCGTCAGGCCGCGGGCGATGCCTGCGGCCGGTGCGGGGTGCGGGAGCGTGCGGCCTGGCGGGCGGCGGCTCGGACGCCGTCGGTGCTGATGACGGCAACGTACTCGGCGGTGCGCTGGACGAACTCGTTGCTCTGAGCAAGCTCAGTGGGGAAGACCTCGGCGCAGGCCGTTCGGACCAGTTCCTCCGGGGTGCGGGCCTCCGCTGCGAGCGCGCCGAGGCGGTCGCGGGCGGGATCGACCATGGCGCGGGCGTGCGGGCCGGGATCGAAACCGGGCATCGGTACGACGCAGCACAGCCAGGCGGCGATGGTCAGCGCGAGGTGTTCGGGTATGACGCCTTGGTCCAGCAGTCGCAGGGCAGGCTGCGGGACGCGTTGCGGGAGCTTGACGGACCCGTCGGTGCCGACCTGCTGGGTCCGATGGCCGAGGGCGCCGTTCGACCACCGCTGGAAGAGCGATTCGACGTACGCCTCGACGTCGAAGCCGTGCGGCAGGCTGACGCTGGGCAGGTATTCGTCCTCGAGTACGGCGCGTGCGGCGTCCTCGATGAAGTCCTGGGCGCGCGGCCTCGGGGATGGTCGCGCGGCCGTCCAGCGCACCGAGGTAGGCGATCAGCGAGTGGGTGCCGTTGAGCAGCCGCAGCTTGATCAGTTCGTATGCCTCGACCTCGTCGGAGAAGACCGCGCCGGCCCGCTCCCACGCCGGACGCCCGGCGGCGAAGTGATCCTCCATCACCCACATCGTGAACGGCTCGGCCGGCACCGGGCTGCGGTCGTCGACGCCGAGGAGTTCGTACGCCGTCGCGCGGTACGCCGCCGTGGTCGCGGGCACGATCCGGTCGACCATCGAGTTCGGGAAGGTGACGTGCTCGGCGACCCATTCGGCGGCCGGGCTGTTCGCCGCCTGGAGGAACTCCAGGATCAGGCCGCGGGTCTGAGTGCCGTTCGACTGCATGTTGTCGCAGCTGAGCACGGTGATCGGACGGCGATGCGTGCCTGCCCGGGCTTCGAGTGCGCGCGCGAGCTGGCCGATGACGGTGACAGGCGTAGTGCTGTGGAGGTCGCCGACGATGCCCGGATGGTCGAGAGCAAGCCGGTGCGTGCTCGGATCCATGCAGTACCCGTGCTCGGTCACCGTCAGGGACACGATGCGGGTGTCCTCGGCCGCGATGGCCGCGACGACGGCCGCGGGATCGTGGGCGGCGACGATGGCGCCGGTGTGGACGCCGGGAACGCTGATGGACGAGCCTTCGGGCGACAGTTCCAGCACGGAGTAGAGCCCGTCCTGGTCGTTCAGAGCCTCAGCAACCGACGCCGAGCGGCTGGCGACGCCGAGGATGCCCCAGTCACCGGCTCGGGCGGTGTAGACCGCCTGGTGTGCGCGGTGAAAGTTGCCGAGTCCGAGATGAACGATGCCGGTGGTGGACGGCCTGTGGTCGAGGGTGAGCAGGTGCCGCGGAACGGAACGGCGGCTCAGGGGCGCAGACACGTCGATCACCAGTCGGTCATGGCGCCGTCGAGGCTGCGCGCGACGGGCAGGTAGGCGGGCTCGTAGGGGAATTTGGCGGCCAGATCCTCGTCGACCTCGACCCCCAGGCCAGGCGCCTCGCCTGGGTGGAGGTAGCCGTCGGTGAAGGACCAGGAGTGCGGGAACACCTCGTGTGCCAGCGGGTCGTAGCCCATGTACTCCTGGATGGCGAAGTTATGCGTCGACAGGCCGAGATGGACGCTCGCACCGAAGGAGACCGGCGAGACGTCGGACGGTCCGTGCGGTGCGGCCCGGACCTGGTACACGTCGGCCAGCGCGAAGATCTTGCGCAGGTGGCTGATGCCGCCCGCGTGCGCGACCGCGACGCGGATGAAGTCGATCAACTGCTCGGTGATCAGGTCCTTGCAGTCGTAGATGGTGTTGAAGACCTCGCCGATCGCCAGCGGTGTGGTCGTGTGCTGACGGACCAGCCGCAAGGCCTCCTGGTTCTCTGCGGGCGTGACGTCCTCGAGCCAGAACAGGTCCGCCGGCTCGAGCTCCTTCCCGAGTCGTGCCGCCTGCTGCGGGGTGAGCCGGTGATGCGCGTCGTGCAGCAGCGCCAGGTCAGGGCCGACGTGCTCGCGGACCGCGGCCAGCACGGACGGGGCATGCCGGAGGTACGCGTCGGTGTCCCACGACTCGACGACCGGAGCGGTGCCGCGGCTGGCCGGCTCATAACCGTGGGCGTCGCGATGAACGCCGTACACGGTCTCCAGGCCAGGTACGCCGGACTGCGCTCGGACGGCCCGGAATCCGTCCTGGCGACGGGCATCCACGGCGTCGAGCAACTCGGGGAGGTCCCAGGCCGATGCGTGGGTGTAGGCGAGCACGCGGTCACGGACCGCACCGCCGAGCAGTTGGTACACCGGCAGGCCGGCCGCCTTGCCCTTGATGTCCCACAGAGCGAGGTCGACCGCGCTGATGGCAGCCATCGTGATCGGCCCGCGGCGCCAGTACGCCCCGCGGTACAGGTACTGCCAGGTGTCCTCGATGCGAGCCGGGTCGATGCCGATCAACAACGGGGTGAGGTGGTCGCGCAGGTAGGACGCGACGGCGAGTTCACGGCCGTTGACGGTGGCGTCGCCGTACCCGACGAGGCCCTCGGCGGTCTGGAGTTTGAGCGTGACGTAGTTGCGGCCGGGGCTGGTGACGATGACCTCGGCCCCGATGATGCGATCGGTCATGAGAAGGCCTTCAGAGTCGTACGACGTTGCGCAGTTCGTTGCCCTGGGCAATAGCCGTGATGTTGGCCGCGATGTCCTGGACGCGGCCGAGGAATGTCTGCCGGGTGATCCCGGACACGTGTGGAGTCAGCAGGACGTTGTCCAGCTCGCCGAAGGGTGCGTTGGCGGGTTTGCCGTGACCGTCAGGGCCCGGGTAGGAGTACCAGACGTCGAGGGCGGCGCCGCGGATCGTCCCGTCGCGGAGGGCGTCGTACAGGGCCTGCTCCTGGACGAGCGGACCGCGGGCCACGTTGACGAGGACGCCGTCGCGCCCGAGGCGTGCGAGTTCGGCGGCGCCGATGAGGCCGCGGGTGGCGTCGGTGAGCGGGGCGGAGACGACGAGGGCGTCGGATTCGTCCAGCAGGCGGGGGAGTTGGGACGTGTCGCCGGCCCAGTTGAGGCCTTCGGCGTCCGCTCGGCCCGATCCGGTCACCGCCTGGCCTTGGGCGCCGAAGGCCTGCAGGACCCGCCAGGTTGCGCGGCCGATGTGGCCGAGACCGACGAAGCCGATCGACGCGCTTGCCAGCGACTGCGGTTGGGGAAGGGCGACGTCGTACACCGGGGAGAGCCAGTGGCCTCGGCGGAGTGCGGCGTCGGCCTGCGGGAGCTGGCGGCGGAGTGCGATCAGGGCCCAGACGATGTACTCGGCGATCGAGTCCTCGTGGTTGTAGGTGTTCGCGAGGATGGTGCCATCCAGTGCATTCGGGTCGATCCGGTCGGTGCCGGCGCCCGCGACCTGGACGAGTTTGAGGTCTGGTGCGACAGCCGCCATTTCCTTGGTGAATGCAGGCCCGACCAGGACGTCGGCGTTGGGGAGGGCGTCGAGGACGGTGTCCGGTGTCGCCCAGACTGTGTCGGTGCCGGCGGGTAGCAGCGACTCGAGCTCATCCCTGAGCGGACGGAGGTTCGGGTCGGTGATGACGACTCTCATGCGTCACTCCGTCCGTGACGGGCCGGCGTCCAGCCCGAGACCGGGCCGGTGCTCTGGCGGACCACGAGCTGCGTGGGCAGCGTGACCGATCGCGGGGCGACCGGCGTCTCGGCGGTCAGGTTCTGGTGCAGCATGTCGACGCTCATCACGCCGGCGCGCGACATCGGGGTCTGGATGCTCGTCAGCGTCGGCCGGCTCACCTCGGCCAGCGGGGTGTCGTCGATGCCGACGATGCTGAGATCGGTGGGGACCTCGACGCCGAGCGCTGTCGCGCCGGACATGATGCCGAGGGCCATCAGGTCGTTGTGGGCGATCACCGCGGTGGCCCCGGAGGCGACCACGCTGGCCGCCGCGGCCTGACCGCCTGCCACCGTCTCCGCCTGCCAGCCGAGCAGCTCGAGGTCGATGTCCGCCGCGTCGGCGAGTCGCTGCAGGGCTTCGACCCGGTTCTGGTTCGACCAGGACAGCGGCGAACCCTGTGCATAGGCGACGTGCTCGTGGCCGAGGACGCGCAGGTACTCCAGGGCCTGCCGCAGGCCGTCGGCCGCATCGGGGACGACGCTGTTCGTCTCGTCCGAGGTGCGGTTGACCAGCACGAGCGGCGTGTCACCGCACAGCTCGACGATGTCGTGGGCGGGCAGCCGGGGCGAGCAGACGATGAACCCGTCGACCCGCTCGTGCAGCTCGCCGAGGATCTCGCGCTCCCGGTCCGGGCTGCCGTCGGTGTCGGTCAGCACGATGGTCTGGCGCCGGTTCCACCCGTGGGCCTGGGCGGCCTTGACGAAGCTCGCGAACACCGGGTTGCCGATGTCCGGGACGATCATCGCCACCGTGGCCGAGCGGGTGGGCAGCGTCGCGGACCGCGACCGGCGGCCGGCCGAGGCGACGTACCCGATCTCCTCCGCGGCGGTGATGATCCGGCGCAGGGTGTCCCGGCCGATCCGGTCCGGGTCGCTGAACGCCCGCGAGGCGGTCGACAACGAGACACCCGCGCGCTGCGCGACATCGGTCAGGGTTGGGTTCACGGATCGGCTCCCGGGTGGATGTCCAAGGTTTCGGCAATGTTGCGGCAAGTTGCGCAAACATGTCAAGACCTTGTCCTGGATTGGGTTGCCGTTCCGGTCTGGCGGAGTCGGCCGGGCTGCCTGAGTATTTCTATTCATGAGTGAACAGATCGGCAGGCGCAGGTTCCTCGTCACCGCGACCGCCGCCGGGGCTGCGGTCGTGGCCGGCCCGGCGTTCGGTGAGCAGGCGTCGGCTGCCCTGCCGGCCGAGGGCGGGATGCCGGGTGGGTGGGCGGAGTGGTTCGAGCGGCCGGATGCGGCGGTGCGGCCGAAGGTGCGGTGGTGGTGGCCGGACGGGCTGGTCGATCCGGCGGAGATCCGCCGCGAGGTGGATCAGCTGGCGGCTGCCGGGTTCGGGGGTGCGGAGATCGCGGCCGTGCACCATTCGATCGAGGACAAGTCGGTGCTCGATCCGGTCGGGCACGGCTGGGGCTCGGCGGCCTGGATCGCCGGGGTCGAGGCCGCGCTCGACCAGGCCGGGCGGCGAGGGGTCACGATCGACCTGACCATCGGCCCGTCCTGGCCGGCCGCGGTACCGACGATCACGCCGGATCACGAGGCAGCGGTCAAGGAACTACAGTACGGCGTCGTCCAGGTCGTTGCTGGGGGCACGTATTCCGGCCCGCCGCCGGAGCCGGTGAATCCGAGTGCCGCCGTACCGACGCTGCTCAAGGTGGCGGCGTGGCGGCTCAATCAGTGTCAGTCGACCACAGCGAAGGCGTCGACCTCGATGAGGTAGCCGGGGGCGGCGAGGGTCTCCACACCGAGCAGGGTGTCGGTCGGCTTGTGATCGCCGAACAGTTCGCGCCGCGCCGCCTCGATGATCGGCAGGTACTCGCGCCGGTGGCCGACGACGTAGATGCCGATCCGCGCGACCTGATCGGGTCGCGCACCGGCCGCCGCCAGCGCGCGCCCGAGATTCGCGAACACCTGTCTCGCCTGGGCCGGGAGATCGCCGGCGTGGACGAGGTTGCCGTCCGGATCGTCGGACATCTGCCCGGCGACGAACACCAGCCTGCCTCCGGTCGCGACCACCACGTGGCTGTACGTCGCCGGCCGATCCAGCCCGTCAGGTTGCACAATCTCCAAGTTCACCCGGCCACGGTATCGACAGGCGGTGTGGATGCGCCCGTGGACCTCGGACACCTTATGGGGACCGCGGACAGGTCATGAGATGTCCGCAGTCCCCATAAGATGTCCGCGGTTCCGGGATCTCCCCGGTTTGCACTCAGGTCATCGGGAGCAAGGCGGCGGCGGGGAGGGTTGGTTTGGGGGAGCCGCCCTTGGGTTCGACGGTGAGGCCGAAGGCGACCGAGTTCGTGACCGCGTTGTCGAGGACTGTGGCGAGGTCACCGGAGGCCAGGCCGACGGAGTGGGCGGTTCGGTTGGGGTCGATGAGCCAGAGCTGCCAGGTCTCGTCGGCGGTCAGCGGAGGGAGATCGCGCAGTACGACGACCGCCGCGTCGGCGCGGGCGGACATGACGACCGTGGCCTGACCGCCGCCCTTGACCGGACCACGGACGGTGCGGGCATCGGGCTGAGCGAGTACGGCGGCCATGCGCTCGTTGGCCTGGACGGCTTCCTGCCTGTCGCGGTACTGGTCGATCGCGACGCCACCGGTGCCCGCGACCGCAAGGGCTGCGGCGGCGAGGGCCAGGACGGAACGACGGCTGAAGCGGCGGCGGGCCAGCTCGTCCGTGCCCCCGGGGACGAGCGGAGGCAATTGGCGGATCTGGTCGATCGCGGACATCACGTCGGCCTTGAGGGCCGGCGGTGGCGGAGCGGCGACCTGGGTGGCGAGTTTGACCGCGGCCTCGCGGAGCTCGGCGACCTCGGTGGAGCAGAAGGCGCACTCGGTGAGGTGCTGCTCGAACAGGGCTCGTTCGTCCGCCGGCAGCGCGTCGAGGACATACGGCCCGGTGAGGGTGTGGACGTCGGGTTCGGTCATGACGTTGCCCCCTTGGTGGTCCCGAGGCAGTCGCGGAGCCGGATCAGCCCGTCGCGCATTCTCGCCTTGATGGTCGGCAGTTTCGCATCGAGTCGCTGGGCCACCTCCGGGTAGGTGTAGCCCTCGTAGTAGGCCAGCCCGATCGACTCGCGTTGCAGGTCGGTCAGGGTATCGAGGCAACGGCGGACCTGCTCGACCTCGAGCCGGGTGGTGACGGTGTCCGAGACCTGGTCGAAGTCGATCTCGGTGGAGCGTGCGCCGACCAGGTCGGTCCGGTCGGCGGCGGCCTGTTCGGACCGGACCCGGTCGACGGCCCGGCGGTGCGCGATGGTGAGGATCCACGAGTGCGCCGAGCCGCGGGCGGCGTCGAACCGGGTCGCGCTCCGCCAGACGTCGAGCATGACTTCCTGGGTCACTTCCTCGGACTGCGCCGGGTTGCGCAGGATCCGTCGTACCAGGCCGAACACCCACGGCGTGACCCGGTCGTACAGCGCGCTGAACGCTGCCGAGTCGCCGCGGGCGGTCCGGAGCAGGAGGTCGCCGTCACTGACCTCGCCCGGCCGGGTGTGGAACCCGGCGGGCCAGGGCAGCGGGGTGGGTTCGGTCATGATCAGGCAGCCGGCGGCATCAGGACCGAGTCGATCAGGTAGACGGTGGCGTTGGCGGTCTTCACGCCTCCGCAGATGACGGCGGCATCGTTGACCTTCAGGCTGTCGCCCGAGCCGGTCACGGTGACCTTCTGCTTCTCCACCGTCACATGCTCGCCTACAACGGCCGCCGGGTCGAGCTGTCCGGGGACCACGTGGTAGGTGAGGATCTTGCTCAGCAGGGCGTCGTCGGTCTTCAGGGTGTTGATGGTGGCCGCCGGGACCTTCGCGAACGCGGTGTCGACCGGGGCGAAGACGGTGAACTCGCCGCCGTTCAGCGTGGACACCAGGTCGACCTTCGGGTTCAGCTGGCCCGACACGGCCGAGACGAGGGTCTTCAGCAGCGGGTTGCCGGAGGCGGCCGTGGCCAGTGGTGCGGCGGCCATGCCGTCGATCGAACCCGCGCCGCTCGGGTTGGCCTTGGCGTAGTCGGCGCAGCCCGGGCCGACGAGTCCACCGGCGCTGTCCATCGACGGCGTGGTGCTCGGGGTCCCGGCGGCGGGTGCTCCGGCCGCACCTGAGTCGTCGTCGCTGCTCCCGCATGCGGTCGCCGCGAAGGCGAAGGCCAGGACGGACACTGCGATGCCGATGTGCTTACGCATGGCGATATCTCTCTCTCAGAGGGGTTGCTGACATGAGTACTTCGGAACGGCCGCACCGCCGGATGGGTGGGCCTTTCACTCGACCATGACGACGGTGTTGTGCAGCCCCGCGGAGCCGTTCGGGCGCGGCGGAGCGGACTTCGAGGTCTGGACGTTGCCGTCGGCATCGGTCGCCCGGACGGTGAGTTTGTGCGTGCCAGGGGTGGCGGTCCACTGGAACCTCCATTGGCGCCAGGTGTCGATGGTGTCTTCGGCAGCCAGTACGGCGGGTTGCCAGGGACCGTTGTCGACCTGGACCTCGACCTTGGCGATGCCGCGGTGCTGGGCCCAGGCGACGCCGGCCGCGATCGCCGGTCCGGCCTTGACGGTCGCGAAGCCTTTGGGGACGTCGATCCGCGACGCGGTCTTGATCGGTGCCTCGACCGCCCAGCCGCGATCGGTCCAGTACGCGCTGAAGTCCTGGAACCGGGTCACCTCGACGTCGACGATCCACTTCGTCGCCGAGACGTAGCCGTACAGACCCGGAACCACCATCCGCACCGGGAAACCGTGCTCGAACGGCAGCGGTTCACCGTTCATCGCCAGCGCGAAGATCGCGTCGCGCCCGTCGGTGAGCGCGCCCAGCGGCGTACCGATGGTGAGTCCGTCGATGCTGGTGGACTTCACCGCGTCCGCGCCGTTGCGTACGCCGGCCTCGGCGAGGACATCGGCGATCGGTACGCCGATCCAGCG
This sequence comes from uncultured Actinomycetota bacterium, assembly GCA_963748245.1. Classification (GTDB taxonomy): domain Bacteria; phylum Actinomycetota; class Actinomycetes; order Propionibacteriales; family Kribbellaceae; genus Kribbella. The sequence continues at coordinate 1,247,841 of CAVVIA010000005.1, forward strand.
GGCGTTGCCGACGTACGGACCGCCGACCTCGTTCGACACGCAGGTCAGGGTGATGTCCCGCTCGATCAACCGCCGGTCCAGCAGATCCGCGAGCGACAGCCGCAATTCCTTGCCGACCATGCCGTGGACGCGCAACTCCCAGTCGGCCGGATCGATCCGCGGCACTTCCAGCAACGTGTCGACCCGGTAGAACTTGGTGTTCGGCGTGACGAACCGGCTCATGCCGGGTACGTCGACCTGCACACCGGACGGGACCGCTCTCGCGGCCTCGGTCGGCCGCGGCACGCGGACCTTCGCCCGCACCGCTTCACCGGGTCCGAAGGTCGCCACCCGGGTTGTTGCGAAGGAAGCCGTCCCCGCGACAGCCAAGGCCGAGACCGCGAGCAGGAAGCGGCGCCGGTCGAACCCATCAGGCTGCGCGGCCTTCGGGACGCCGGGTGAGCGGACGACGAGAGCCATCGCGGCGATGGCTGTGATCAGGGTGACGACGGCCGGCAGCAGCCGTTCGGCGACCCCCGTAGCCGCCGAACGGCTGAAGATGGCGAACACCAGCCCGACCAGTCCGAGCCCCGCGGCGATGCCGACAGCGACCAACTGCCGACGGCGGGTTCGCGGTCGCGTCACCCCGATCACACCGGCGATCGCAGCCACGATCGCCAGCACCACGCAGATGCCCACCCGGAGGAGTGGGCGATCCGCGGTCCCCAGTTCGCGGACGGCGAAGTCCTTCACCGGCCCCGGCGCCCAGTCGATGACCTGCACCCCGACCGCGTCGACCGGCCAGGGACCACCGGTGATCGCCGCGACCAGGTAGCCGACGGCAAGCGCCGTACCCGCCGCGACAACGCCACCGGCGGCGGCTGCTGCCGCAAGTCTCCCTCTGTTGCGCATGAGGGTGATTCGGACCCGATCGCCGGCCGGATGGGTGCGGCGCAGAGATGGGTGCTGGACCCCATGGAGGAGGCGGGTCGGCCCGACAAGACTCAAGGGACAGATTGAGCCGCCCCGAGCCGGCGCGCCAGGGAGGACCTTGTGAGCAGTGTCGAAGCGGTCGGCCGGACCGGACAGGACGGTGCGATGCGAGCCCGGGATATCGCTGTCAGCTTGCCCACCGTCACCGTGCGGGACCCCGTGCTGAAGGCGGTCCAGATCATGGCCGTCCGGCGCAACGCGGCACTCCGGACCAGCACACTCAAGCGGGCGACGGCGCCGAGGCGGTCGAGGCGTTCCGGACCACATCCATCGAGCCCGGGCGGGATCGACCACGCGCAACGCCAGCTCGCCCCAGAGCCGGACGGCGACTCAGGTACGGCTGCGGCGGGAGCTGAGTTGATCGCCGGCCTGGAGGTGGACCCAGCCGCGATGCGCCACCGAGCCGAGTCGGCTGCCGATCAATTGTTGAGTGAGAGCGGTAGGTCCGGCGATCCGGCGTCGTACCTCGGTGCCTCGGATGCGCTCATCGATGTGGCGCTCACGCGATGGGAGTCTCGTGGTTGAGGTTGTGGCGACTCGGCTTGCTGGTGAACCGGGTGTTGGGGAGTTGCTGATTGTTGGGCCGTCGCTTGGTACGTCGGTGGAGGCGTTGTGGGGTCGGTGCGCTTCCTTGCTGGACGGCTTCGAGGTGGTCGGATGGGATCTGCCGGGGGACGCCAACTCGGCGAGCTGTCCGCAGTCGTCGACTCTGACCACGGCCGCAGCTTCCTCGCCGAGTCCTACACCGGCTGGCCGAGCTAGCGCTCCGGCCGCTTGTCCACGCAGATCAACGTCTGCTGACCGGACGCAACCAACGACCTCTCCGCACCCCGGACACCGAACACTTCCAGGCGGCACACGGTGAGAGTGCGTCCCGACTTCAGCACAGTCCCTACCGCTTCGAGTTGATCGCCTTCGGCAGGGGCCAGCAGGTTGATCTTGTACTCGACCGTGAGCACCGAGCTGTCCTCGGGAAACAGCGTGTACGCCGCATAGCCACCGGCACTGTCCGCGATCGCGCTGGTGGCGCCTGCGTGGAAGTACCCGTGCTGCTGCGTCACCTCAGGCCGGCTGGGCAGCACGATCTGCACCCGACCGGGCGCGATCTCCGACAGCCGAGCCCCCAGATGATGCATCAGCCCCTGCCGCTCGAAACTGTCCCGAACCCGCGCCTGCACCTCAGGTGCCGCCTCCTCCATGCCACGCGACCTTACTCGCGGCGGGGGATCAGCGTTGGAGCGCCAGCCGGACGCCGAGCCCGATGAAGATGCCTCCGGTCGCGGTGTCGATGCGCCGCCGAGCTGCCCGACGGGTGCGCAGCCAGCCGCCGATGCGCCCGGCCAGCACACCGACGGTGCCGTCCACGAGGAACTCCAGGGCGATCAGAATGCTGCCGAGGATCGTGAACTGCAGCCACACCCGGCCCAGGTCCGGATTGATGAACTGCGGCAGAAAAGCGATCGTGAACGTGACCATCTTCGGGTTCAGCAGGTTGGTCGTCAGCCCGCTGAGATAGGCACGACGCCCGGAGACGCCGACGTCGGTCGCCGGCCCCTCGTTCTCACTGTCCTTGCGGTGCCGGATCAACTGCACGCCGAGATAGATCAGGTAGGCGGCGCCGATGATCCGAACGGCTGTGAAGGCGACCGGTGCGGCATGGAACAGGGCAGCCAGCCCCGCGGCCGCCACGGCGACGTGGACCGCCTCGCTCGTCGCGACGCCCGCGGTTGCGAGCAGGCCCGCCCGGGGCCCGCCGCGCATCCCACAGCCGAGCACGAACAGCATGTCCGGTCCGGGCGTGATCATCGCGATCACGGTGGTCACGAAGAAGGCCAGAAGAAGCTGCTGATCGATCGGCATGCCGGCAGTGTCACACGACGGGTCTCTGCCACCGGCGACACATCTCGGCCCGCTCACCATCCGGACCGGCCCGCATCACCAGGCGGTCACATACCGGTCGATGGTCTCCCGCATGTACGTCGACGAGTCGCGAGCCCGGTCCTCCCAGGCGAACACGCAGGACGTCATGATCGTGTCGTCGCGGTCGCCGAAGCCGAGTTTGCCCAGCGTGGTGAAGAAGGTGTCCCAGTCGACCTCGCCCTGGCCGATGTCGAGGTGCTGGTGGATCCGGGCGGTCGACCCGGGTGGGTTGACGATGTAGCGCAGCCCGGACGAGGCCCGGTGGTCGAAGGAATCGGCCAGGTGCAGTTGGGTCAGCAGCGGGCCGGCGTACTGCATGATCTCGACCATGTTGCCGCCCATGTGGAACGTGTGCGGGGCGCAATACAGGAAGGACACCAGTGGGCTGTTGATGCCGCGGATCAGGTCGACGGCGACCAGGCCGTCTTCGACGAAGTCGTCGGGGTGCGGCTCCAGGCGCAGTTCCACGCCTTCGCGTTCGAAGACGGGGAGGAGTTCTTCCATCGACTTCCAGAACTTTCCCTCACTCCGGCTCGCCTGCTCGGGTCGGCCGTTGAACTCGGAGTTCATCACCCGGCAGTCGAGGTCGACAGTGAGTTGGATGGCGCGCTTCCAGTACCGGACCGCAGCCTGGCGCTCGTCCTCGTCGGGTCCGGACCAGCGGTACAGCGGCAGGTGGGAGGCGATCTTCACCCCGGCCGCGTCGAGGGCCTTCTTGAACGCCTTCACCGTCGCGTCGTCCGCACGCGGGTGCAGGAAGAACGGGGTGAAGTCCTCGCGGGGTGACAGCTCGATGTACTCGTAGCCCAGGTCGGCGACGAGCCCGGGGAGCTCGAGCAGTGGCGTCGTACGGAACATGTAGGGGTCGAGCGCAATCTTCATTCAAGCACCCCGGCCTTCTCCGCGGCCGTGATCAGGTTGTCGGCGGCGAACTTCAGGCCCTCGATCTGGCCGAACGACGCGTCCTCGTGCTCGATGTTCACCGGCAGTTGCGGGTCGACCTGGTGGAGCGCGGTCAGGAACCGGGCCCAGAAGTCGACGTCGTGGCCGCGACCGACGGCGACGAACGACCAGCCCGGGACCTCGGGCCAGCGGGTGACGGTGTAGCGACCGCCGAGGCCGAGCGGCTTCTCCTCGGCCGGGATCCATTCGAACCGGTCGTCCAGTACGCCGTTGATCGCGGCGGTCTCGTGGATGAGCGTGTCCTTCGCGGCGGCGAAGAAGACGAGATCTCCCAGGTCCTCGATCGCCTGGACCGGGTCGATGTGCTGCCAGAACAGGTGACTCGGGTCCAGTTCCGCGCCGATGTGGGTGGCGTTGGTTCGCTCGACGAGTCGCTTCAAGGTGGCCGGGTTGAAGACGAGGTTGTGCGGGTGCATCTCGATCGCGACGCGTACGTCGTACTCCGACGCGAGGGCCTCGATCTCGGTCCAGAACGGCACGGCGACCTCGTCCCACTGGTAGTCGAGGGTCTCCTTGTAGACGCTGTCCCAGGGGATGACGGTCCAGGACGGCCGGGTACCGCCGGGATCGGCGGCGGGGAGCCCGGACATGGTGATGACGGTCTTGATGCCGAGCAGGCCGGCCAGTTTGATCGTGCGTTCGAGGTCGTCGCCGTGGGTGATCTCGGGGTCGGGGTGGAGCGGGTTGCCGTTGCAGTTCAGCGCGGTGAGTTCGATGCCGTACTTCTCGAAGACGGCCAGGTATTCCTCGCGTGCCGTCGCGCTCTCCAGGAGTTGCTCGACCGGCAGGTGCGGCGTACCGATGAAGCCGCCGGCGTTGATCTCGACGCTGGTCAGACCGAGGTCGCGGAGGATCTCCAGCGCCTCGTCGAGGGACTTGTCGTGCAGGCAGGCGGTGTAGGCGCCGAGCTTCATGAAGGGTCCTTTCAGATCAGGGAGACGGCCTGGCCGTGGTTGAGCGCGGACTGGGTGACGGCGGCGAGGATCTCGAGGTTGTGCAGACCGTCGGCCAAGGACGGCACCGGCGGGAGCTTGCCGATCCCCGCGACCTGGTCCAGGAACGCGCGGGCCTGCCAGGCGAACAGCTCGTTCTGGCCGTGGCCGACCGAGGGGAAGTCCATCGGGATGCCCTTGTCGATCCCCGGGTGCTGCGGACCGATCAGCACGGAACGGAAGCCGTTGGTCCTGCCGTCGGGACCGTGGTCGGCGAAGGTGAATTCGCCCGGCCGGTTCAGGTCGAAGGCCGCGGCGCCGTCGGCGGCGAAGATCTCGAAGCCGAGCCCGTTCGGCAGGCCGTGCGAGATCCGGCTGATCGAGAACGTGCCGACCGCGCCGCTGGCGAAGGTGGCCGTGAAGGTGGCGATGTCCTCGTTCTCGACCGGCTCCAAAGTGTCGCCGACAGCGCCTGCCGCGTGCCCGACAGTGGCGCCCAGCGGTACCGGACGCTCGGTGGTGAACGTCTGGAAGACAGCGCCGCTGACGCCGGCGATCGGACCGCACAGGTACTCGCCGAGATCGACCAGATGGCTGCCGATATCCGCGAGAGCGCCCGAACCGGGACCGCCCTTGTAGCGCCAGCTCATCGGGTTGCCCGGGTTCTGGGCGTAGTCGCACCAGTAGTGGCCGTTGAAGTGGCGCACCGGCCCGATCGCTCCGAGCTGTTCACGGATGGCATTGATTCCCGGCGTACGACGGAACGAGAAGCCGACCGCGGACACGGTGTCCGCAGCCTCGGCCGCGGCGACCATGGCCTTGGCGTCGTCGACCGAGGGCGCGAGTGGCTTCTCGCACAGCACATGTTTGCCAGCAGCAAGCAATGTCTCGACCACCGGTCGGTGCAACTCGTTGGCGATGGCAACGGAAACCACGTCGATGTCCGGTGCGTCCACGATCGCCTGCCAGGAGGTCTCCGCCCGCTGGTAGCCGAACCGCTTGGCGCCGTCGACGGCGAACGGTTCGTGCGCGTCGGCGATCGCGACCAGGCGGATCTCGGGCAGGTCGAGGTCGTAGAGCTGGGAGGCGGCGCGGTAGCCCGCGGCATGCGCACGGCCGACCATGCCCGCACCGATCACCGCCACGCCGAGGGAGTTCGGGCTCACAGCTGTCCTGCCTTCGCTTCGGAGGTCGTGAATGCTTCGATCTCGGCCTCGAGTTCGGCCATCGCCTCGCCACCGGCCATCAGGTCGGTGATCTCTTCCCGGGTGCGTTCGCCCTTGCGGAAGTCCGCGGCCAGCGAGCCCCGGATCAGTACGGCGAAGTGGTCGCCGACCGTCATCGCGTGCGTGACGTGGTGCGTGACCAGCACGACCGCGATGCCCTTCTGGCGCGCCTGCATGATGATCCGCAGGACGTGGGCGGCCTCCTTCACTCCGAGCGCCGCGGTGGGCTCGTCGAGGATGAGCAGCTTGGCGCCGAAGTACACGGCCCGGGCGATCGCCAGCGCCTGCCGCTCGCCACCGGACAGCCCGCCGACCAGGCGGTCGCCGTCGGTCACCCGGGTGATGCCGAGACTCTGCATCTCGCGGACGGCGACTCCGCCGGCGAACCTCCGGTCGAAGCGACGGAACGGTCCGCGCCACTTGGTCGGCTCGGAACCGACGAAGAACGAGCGCCCGATCGACATCAGCGGGAACGTGCCGCCGAACTGGTGGACGGTCGCGATGCCGTGCCCACTCGCATCCCGCGGGCTCCGGAACACGACCGCCTCGCCATTGGCCTCGATCGCCCCCGAGCTCGGCTGGTGGACACCGGACAGGATCTTGATCAGGGTCGACTTGCCGGCGCCGTTGTCGCCGAGCAGACAGAGCACTTCACCCGGTTGCACGCGCAGCGAGATATCGGTCAGTACGTCGGTCGCGCCGAACGACTTGCACACGTCACTCAGCTCGAGCAGTGGTGCCGCCATGATCAGCCCTTCCTCTTCGTGCGGGGCGCATGGGACAGAGCCATCCGCCGGAACGTGTTGTTCATCAGTACGGCGGCCAGGATCAGCACACCGAGGATCAGCGCGGCCCAGTCGGAGTTCCAGCCGGTGTAGTAGATGCCCTGGCTGACGATCGCGAAGGTGAGGGTGCCGAGCACGATGCCGAGGACCGAGCCGTAGCCGCCGGTCAGCAGCACACCGCCGATGACGACCGCGATGATCGAGTTGAAGACGAAGGACTGGCCGTTCGCCACCTGGGCGCTGTTGTAGAGCATGGTCTGGATGACACCGACCGACGCGGCTCCGAGCCCCGAGGCCATGAAGAGCGTGATCTTCACCCCCTGGACCGGGATGCCGGTGGCACGAGCGCTCTCCTTGTCGCCGCCGACGGCGAAGACCCAGTTGCCGTACGGGCTGACGTGCAGCAGCCAGCCGACCACGAGCACCGCGGCGATCCACCAGAAGATCGCGACCTCGAACTTCCCGCCGACCAGCGTGCCGAGCAGCTGCTTGGCCGGCTGGCCGGGGTCGATGGCGACGCTCGTCGTACCGGTGATGACCCGGGACAGGCCGAGGGTGAGGCCGGAGAGTCCGGACAGCGTCGCGAGGGTGACGATGAACGACGGGACGTTCGTCCGGGTCACCAGCAGGCCGTTCAGGAAGCCGACGGCCAGGCCGAGCGCGAGCGCGGCCACGATGCCGACGATCACCGGTGCGCCCCAATGGCCGGAGATGATCGCCACTGTCATCGAACTCGACGCCAGCACCGAGCCGACGGACAGATCCAGCTCACCCGCGACCATCAGCAGGCCGACCGGGATCGCGATGATGCCGAGTTCGGCGGCGACGTTGAGCCAGCTCGCGGCACCGCCGGCGGACAGGAACTGCCCGCCGCCGAAGATCGCGAAGAAGACGAAGACACTGATCGTGCCGATCAGGGCGCCGGTCTCCGGCCGGCGGGCCAGGTCGCCGACCGACGCCCCGGAGCGGGCGCCGGACCCGGCCTGCGATTTCGCAGGCGACGGTTCGGCCAATTGGACTGTCATGGGGGATACCACCTTCGAATGGGTCCGTCCGGGTGAGTGGAGGGGCGAGTGGTGGGCGGGGGAGCGAGAGGGTGGCGACGGGGCCGGTGGCAGAGTGGCCCCGTCGCCGGTCAGTGGGTCAGCGGACGCCGGCCTTCGCGCCGGCGATCGCCGAGTCGACGTTGTCCGCGCTGATGATGGCCGGGCCGGTGAGCAGCGGGCGCTGCGGGAGTTCGAGGCCGTACTCGAGGTAGCCGTTGGCCATCGACACCGCCAGGAAGCCCTGCATATACGGCTGCTGGTCGATCGAGAACAGCTGCTTGCCGTCCTTGATCCGGCTGAGCTGCGACTCGTCCATGTCGAACGTGCCGAGCTTGACCTTGTCGCCGACACCGGCCTGCTGGATGCCGCTGGCGGCGCTGTCGGCGTCCTGGGTGCTGATGGTCACGACGCCGTCGATGGTGTCGTCCTTCAGCAGGGCCGCCTTGATGCCCTGTGCGACCGCGGTCGGGTTGCCGAAGTTGGACGACGGCATCGGCAGTTGCTTCGAGTTCCCGCCGCCGGCCTTGACACCGTCCGCGACACCGCGGCAGCGCGACTCGGTGTTGGCCGCGCCCGGGAGCGTGTTGACGCAGAGCACGTTCTTGGCGCCCTGCCTGCCCAGGAACTCACCGCCCGCCTTACCCGCGGTGTATTCGTCGCTGCCGATGTAGTTGAGGGCGCCGAGCCGTTCCGCCGCCTCGATACCGCCCGCGTTGTAGAGAATCAGCGGGACGCCGCTGGCGACGACGCGTTTGAAGGCGGCGTCCTCGGCCTCGGGCACCCAGTCGGGCCCGATCACCGCGGTCGCGCCCTGGCTGAGTGCCGAGTCGATCAGCTTGGCCGCGTCCGGGCCGAGGTTGTCGTAGTTCTGCGGCCCGAGGAAGGTCACCGAGCCGCCCTGGGCCTGGACCACCTTGGCCGCGTCGTCGACGCCGCGTTTCACCTTCGACCAGAACGGGTCGTCCGACTTGCCGCCGATGACGAAGATCGCGGTCTTCCCGGTGTCCGCGGCCGCGTTGGCGGCGGTGCCGGCGTCGGCATCGGCAGCATCAGAGGTGCTGCCGGAGGGTTTGCCGCTGTTGCAGGCACTGGTGAGGAGCAAGGCCGCCACCGCGACCGCGCCGAGAGCCGTGCGGGCCCATCTGGTGCGCATGAGTGATCCCTTCCTGGAGTCCGGCCTCGGCACTTCGGCAGCGGCGGCCGGATCTGTTGCTGGGGTGTGGCGCCAGTCACCAGGGAACCGACACATTTCGGCCTTGTCAATACTTTGTTACGACATTTTAGAGCGCTCTAGAAGTTCCTTCGTTGTAATCTTCTATAGCGCTCTAGAAGCATTGACCTAGAGCGCTATAGGCTGCATGCTCGAGCAGTACTGCCGTGGTTGCGCTACGGTGAGCCGACGCGGGTGACCGGGAGGTGGTGGGACGTGGCGGACGAGCAGCCGTGGCCACGCCGGCGGGTCACGCTCGCGGACGTCGCCCAGCGTGCGGGGGTCTCACCGGCGCTGGTCTCGATCGTCATGCGGGACGCACCGGGCGCGAGTCAGCAGAGCCGGCAACGGATCCTCGCGGTCGCGGACCAACTCGGCTACCGCCCCGATGTGCGGGCTCGCGCGCTGGCGAGTCTCAAGGCGCACACCATCGGGGTTCTGTTCGGGCGAGCGGGCCGGTTCCACCTGGAGCTCATCGACGGTCTCTACACGGCTGCCGAGGAGCGCGGCTGGGATCTCGTCCTCAGCGCTCTCACCACCAGCCGGGACGAGAAGCGTGCGCTGGCCTCACTCCACGACTTCCGGTTCGACGCCCTGATCATGCTGGGCCCACCGGTCGCCGAGCCGATGCTGGCAGGAAACGTGCCGCTGGTGGTGATGGGCTGGCACGTCGACCATCCCGAGGTCGACATCGTGCGTACGTCGGACGAGCACGGGATGGCGTTGGCGGTGCAGCATCTCGTCGAGCTGGGTCACCGCCGGATCGCCCATCTCCAAGGCGGGGACGGGCTCGTCGCGGTCTCCCGACGCGACGCGTACCTGAAAGCCATGCGCGCACACCGCCTGACCAAGGAGATCCGCGTCGTCCGGTGTGACGGTGAGGACCAGCTCGACGGGCAGCGCGCGGCCCGGGCGATGCTCGACGACGACGCCGGGCTGCCGACGGCCGTGATCGCCTTCAACGACGACATCGCCGCCGCTGCGATGAGCGTGCTCGGGCAGCAGGGCATCGACGTCCCCGGCGAGGTCTCGATCATCGGATTCGACGACAGCGCCCTGGCCCGCGGGCCTGGCATCGACCTCACCAGCGTGCAACAGCTACCCCAGGAAATGGCCCGCCTGGCGGTCGATCGCATCATCGCCCGGACGGCGGCCGGCGCCGTACCCGACCGCGAACTCGTCCTCGAACCGGAGCTCGTCATCCGCTCGACCACCGGCCCCGCGCCCGGCTGATCGCGGGGCGCGGGGTATCGGGGCCCCGAGCTCAGCCGATGGAGATGCGGTCGAGGTCGGGGGCGGAGTCTTCGGTGTTGAAGATCCTGATGGTGTTGGCGCCGGCCTGGAGGCTCACCGGCACGGTGACGGTTTGGACGGTCGAGTTGCCGATGCCGGTGACCGAAGCCTCGACCGGTGTTCCGCCGTTGACGGACACGAAGTACGAGCGGGTCCCGTTCACGGTGTATTCGAGGTAGAGCGTGTACTGGCCGGCCTGGTCCACGGTGACGTCCGGGAAGACCACGTGCGCGTCGTCCGAACCACCGAGGTTGCGGACCTTCTGGCTGCCCGAGCAGGCCGAGCAGCTGGTGATACCGGCACTGCCGATCTGGTTGAGCGAGCTCTCGGCCTCGCGCATGAACAGCCTGTCGGCCGGACGCACCTGGATCGGGATCACCCTCGACACCTTCTTCGGCATCCCGACGGTCTCGAACGTGACCTCGACCGGCACTTGCACCGGGCCTGTCTGACCACCGGACGGTCCGGTGAGCTGCCAGGAACCAGCGATTGTCTGACCAGTACGCAATCCAGACTTGGTGACCGGACTGCCAGTCACCGTCCAGCCCGACGGCGCGACCGGCGTCATCCGCACGTTGTCGACCGAGTCCTCGTCCAGCCGCAGCTCGGCCGAGATGTCCACCGACTGCTGCCCTGGACCGACCCAGACCACCCCCGACGGCTTCACCGTCATGGTTGTCTTCGGCACGTACGACGCCGGCGGCATCGGACCCACCGCGATCCGGTCGAGTGCCGCCGTTCCCGACACCTGGATCGTGTTCGAACCAGCCTTCAGTGGTACGGCGATCGCCGTACTGCCGGGGACATCGGGGTTGCCGGCGTCCAGCGATGCCGTCATCGGCGCACCACCGTTGACGCGGACCGCGAAAGTGCCGGCGGCCGACGTCGTACCGTCGAGCTGAAGGCGGTAGGTGCCGTCGGTCGGAGCCTCGACGCCTCGATAGGTGACGCTGCCGCGGTCGAGACTGGTGACCTGGGCGGAACCGGAGCAGGCTGCGCAGAGGTCGATGCGGGCCTTGCCGCTGAGGGCGTTGTCCCGGGACTCGGCCTCGAGAGGCAGTGGGCTCGAGAGATTCGTCGGGTAGGCGTAGCCGACCTTGATCTCGTCGATCCGGAGCTGCTTGTAGAAGGGTGGCGCCTGCGGACCGGACCAGGTGTTCAGCACGTCCAGCTTGATGTAGCGGGCGACCTGGTTGCCGATGTCAACGAACTGCACGCCACGCCGGCTCGGCATCGCGCTGGTTCGTACGGACTTCCAGTCCTTGCCGTCGACGCTCACCGACACCTGGTAATCCTTGATCCGCGCGGAGTCTTCCGGACGGCCGAAGGACTCACGCGCGTGGGTCGGCGACCACTCCGTCTGGTTCACCGCCAGGTACGTCGCCTTGCGGGCCCGGCCGAGGTCGAGCGTCACCGAGACCGGGAGTTGGCCCTTGGCGTCCCAGTGGCTCGGATAGCTGCCGTCGACCAGGTTGGACGCGGAGTCGCCCGCGGTGGCCGTCGACTTCAGGGTCGATTGCGGGTAAAGGCCCTCCTGCCCGGCCGTGGTCACCTTGAAGACGGTGTCGTAGGTGTCCCAGTCGGTGATGCCCAGGATGCTGAGGTAGCCGCCGGACTGGTTGAAGCGGAACTGCTTGCCCGTCCGGACGTCCGTGACCCCGGTGACCCGGTAGCCGTTGTCCCGAAGTCTCACCAGGTCCTGCGACTTCGGCTTGGTCAGTACGTGCACGTACTGCGTGCGCGCGTTGTCGGCGAGGGTGATCACACCGTGGGCGCCGTCGTTCCAGAAGCCCGGCTGCAGACCGCCGTACAGGTAGCCGCCGCCGTTGGTCTTCTCCAGTGACGACCAGATCGGTGGCAGCCACTGGGCCATGAAGTTGTTGAAGTTCTCCTGTTGTGGCGGGAACCTGCCGTTCACCATCGCGGTCTCGGCCATCAGGGACTTGATCGACGAGCCCGCGTTGGCGACGTACCGGCCGACGCTCAGGCCGTAGTCGACCGCGCTGTCGTTGCCGTCGTACCACCACTGGCCGACGGTCGGCAGCTTGTAGTCCGCCTCGACCAGCCGCGGCATCGGGGTGAAGGTCGCCTGCGGGTAGTCGTACGCCGGCGTGATGCCCGTCTTCTGCTCGTTGCTGACGGTGTCCATGATCGGCGTGTCTTCGTTGTTGTTGCTGAGCAGCCAGGTCGGGCGCTTCTCCCGGATCTGCTCGTAGAGTCCGTTGCGTTCCCAGTAGGCGTTGTCGTTGTCGATCCAGAAGCCGGACAGGTCGGGATAGTTGTCCATGACCTCGTGGAACAGGTCGTAGCTGTACATGCCGAACCCGTCCCGCGTGGTCAGATCCACCTGCTGGCCCTTGTACGCCGAGTAGGCGGCCGAATCGAGTGTCTGAACGCCCGGCACCTCGTTGTGCCACTGCGGATCGTCGGTCATGTAGAGCAGGACGTGGACGCCCTTGGCCTTGCCGGCGGCGACCAGTTCGCCGAGGAAGTCTCGTTGCGTGGAGCAACTGCCGGGGATGGCCGACGGCCACGGCTTGGCGTAGCCGAGGCGGCTGTGGAAGGTGGCCAGCACGATGTACGACGCGTGCAGCTTGCGCGCCTCGTCGACCCAGTAGTCGGCGCTCCAGCCGCCGGCGGTGACATCGCGTTCCCAGGAGGCGCAGTCGGTGTGCCGGGGCGCGGTGAAGATGCCCCAGTGCAGGAAGAGTCCGGCGGTGGCGTCGCGCAGCCACTGCTGACGCGGGTGCTCGACCTCCGCCCGGGCGGGGGTGGTGCTGAGCAGTGCGGCGAGCACGGCCAGCGCTAGGACGCCGACGGCGAAGCCCCGCCGGCGTCGGGCAAGTCGGAAGACCATCGGGTGATCTCACTTCCGGGAATAATGGCAACTAGATTGCCTATTCGGGAGAGATCCGATCTTTTCAACGGTCCGGCGCGCGGTCAAGACCCAGTGCTCAGCTGCCCGGCACCGCCAGCAGGTCGGCGGTCACCGTGTCCAACGCCATCCGGGCGGCGCCGAGGGCGACCGAGTCGGCGCCCATCGTCGAGGTGATCACCTCCAGCGGGACCAGTGTCAGCTTGGCCAGCTCGCGCCGGAACGGCTCGGCGATGATCGCGCCGCCGCGGGACATGCCGCCGCCGAGGACGATCACCTCGGGGTCGACGGCCAGCGCGAGCACGGCAGCGCCGCGGGCGAGCGCCTCGGCGAACCCGATCAGCACCGCCAGACTTTCCGGGTCCTGCCGGGCCGCCGAGGTGATCACCAACTCGCCCTCGCTGCCGGGTCCGACGCCTTGCTCGTCGGCCAGTACGGCGCCCCGCGCGTGCAGGCGAGCCATCGCCGCTTCCCAGCCCAGCATCGGGAACACGCCGATCTCACCGGCCGCACCATGTCTGCCCTGGTGCACCTGCCCGTCGATCAGTACGCCGGCGCCGGCGCGGTGACCGGCGAACATGTAGACGATGTCCCGGTGCTCGCGAGCCGCGCCCTTCCAGTGCTCGGCCAACGCCGCGAGCTTCACGTCGTTCGCCACGGCCACGGGCTTTCCCAGCCCGGCCGACAGCTCGCCGGCCACGTCGATCTCGGTGAAACCGGGCAGTGAGTACGGAGCCAGGCCCGAGCCGAACGGTCCCTCGCGTACGTCGTGCACACCCTCGGCGGCCCGGAGTGCGCCGGTCACCCCGCAGGCGACGCCGGTGATGTCGGCCGGTCCGAGATTGGCCTGGGCCCAGCTGTTGTGGGCGGCCGCTACCGCCGCCCGCACGCGATCGGACGCAGGCAGCTCGGGGTCGAGTTCTACGCGATGGGTCGCGAGCGTTCTGCCGCGCAGGTCGGTGACGACGGCCATCGCCTTGTGTGCCCCGATGTCCAGGCCGCTCACGTACCCGGACTCGCCCCGGAACCGGAAGTAGCGGGCCGGTCGCCCGGCGCCTCGGGCCTCCGACGGCTGGCGCGGCGGGGTGGTCTCCTCGACCCGTCCCTCGGCGAGCAGTTCGGCGAGCAGGTCCTCGGCGGTCGGCCGGGAGACGCCGACGACAGCGCGCAACTCGCGCAGCGTCAGCGGCTCCGCCTTGAGGAAGGCGCCCAGGGCGGCGGCGAGATTCAGCCTGCGCAACAGCGACGAATCGCCCGTCCGTCCACTGACGGCTCTGTCCTGACTCATCCGATGTCTCGCTCTACGCTCGGCCAATTCTGCTAAATGGCCTGCACATTACCACCGGAGAGCGCTCGGTCAGTTCCCCTCGAGCAGGTTCTTGAGAGTGCGTAGATCTGCCTGTACGGCGTTGGCGTCGCGGGCGAAGTCGTCATCGGTCATGCCCGGCCGCTGGCGGATGGTGAAGACGACCTCGCAGCCGTCGCCGTCCGGGATGACGCGCATGGGGTTGTCGACGGATTCGCCCGACGGCAACGTCACGGTGTGGTCCACGACCCCGTACTCGTTGCTCTCGGCAAACTTGACGACGACTCGTCCCATCGGTGAGTCGGCGACCCACTCCCCGTCGATCTGCTCGATCGACCCGCCAAGTCCGGCCGCCCACTCGGGTACGTTCGCCGGGTTGGATGCGTAGGTGTACACGTCCTGGGCGGGTCGATCGATGTATGTGCTGAGGTGTCGTGAGGTACTCATGGCCCCGACGTTAGCGAGCTGCCGCCTTGGCCGTCTTGAACGAATCGGTCATGTAAAGGTCAGCTGGTCAGGCGCCGGCGTTGTCCAGGCGGTCGAGCTGGTCCGCGGTGAGCTTGATGTCGCTCGCGGCGAGGGCCGTCTCGAGTTGCTCGGGGGTGCGCGGGCCGATCAGCGTGATCAGTTCGGGGTCGGTCTGGTGGAGCAGCCAGCTGATGACGAGCTGGTTCGGGGTGACGTCCAACTCGGCGGCCACCTCGGTGAGTGCGGCGAGTCGTGCCTCGGCGTCCGGTCCGGCGTACGACGACATGATCTGATGGCCCTCGCGTTTCGCCGGGTCGTCGTAGATGCCCTTCAGGATCGGCGAGTACGCCACCAGGGTCAGGTCATTGTTGGCACGCAGATAGTCGACCTGCTCATCGTCGACAATCGACAAGGTGTTGACGCCGGCCTTCGGGCGCAGGTACGAGTGCTCCTCCTGGACGGCGACCGGCGCCGGCCAGCCGTTCTTCTCGGCCACGGCGCGGATGCGCTCGAGCCGCCAGGTCCGGACGTTCGACCAGCCGATGTGCCGAGCCTTGCCTGCGGCAACGATCTCGGCGAGCGCCTCCAGGGTCTCCTCCAGCGGCGTGGACCGGTCGTCGACGTGGACGTAGTACAGATCGACGTGGTCCGTGCCCAGCCGCCGCAGGCTGTCGTCGATCGCGTGCCGCAGCGTGTCGCCGCCCGCGCCGACCCACTGCGCGGCCATCGTCTCCCAGCTGCCGTCTCCGGACAGGATCGGTTCGGGGTCGCGGACCCAGGCGCTGCCCTTGGTGGCGAGGAAGATCTCGTCGCGCTTCCCGCTCTTGGCGAGCCAGCGACCCAGCAGTGCCTCGCTCTCACCGCCGGTCAAGCCCGGCTTGGGCCACCACGCGTAGCAGTCAGCGGTGTCGATGAAGCTTCCGCCGACCTCCAGGTACCGCTCGAGCATCCCGACCGACGTCGCCTCATCGGTCGACGTACCCATCAGCATCGCTCCCAGCGCCAGCTGACTGACCTGCTCGCCGGTCTGTCCTAGCCTGACACTCCGCATAAATACACGTCCTCCTCGCGACATTGGCTTCTCACCACGAGGCTATGGAGGCCAGGATCATTCGTCCAATGCCGACTTTGGGCGTAGTTGATGCGTACGACGTATCAACCCGGGATCGTGCCGCGGACGATGCTGTCGCGGGAGTGGACCGGGTTGCCGTCGTTCGGCTCGAGCGAGACGTCGACGATGCGATAGCCCTGGCTGGTCAGGTCGGCTGGGATGACGAAGGTGCCGGGGCGGGCGGGGTCGAGGACGCCGAGTGAGACCATCCGCTGGCCGTCGGAGTTGATCAGCCAGAGTTCGTAGAACCCGCTCTGCGCGGTGAGGCCGGTGACGGAGACCTGCAGTTCGTTCCCGGCCTGGATCAGATCGGCCGTGCCGCTGCCGGTCTTGCCGGGCAACGGCTCGAGCTGGACCACGGCGACGGGTGGGTTGGTGGGTGACTGCCCGTCGCCGCCGAAGAGCGCCGCGGCACCGAGACCGACCCCGATCCCGAGGATCGCCGCCACACTCGCCGCCAACGCCAACATCCCACGCCCGTACCGACGCCCCCGCCCGACCCCGGCCTCACCGCCACCGGTGCTCCCGGACCGGGGCGGGCTGCTGCCAGGGTCGGTGGTGGTCGGGGTCAGGTCGAGTTCTGTGGTGATTCGGGTCCAGACGTCGGCCGGTGGGGTGGACAGGGCGGGGGCTTCGCGGAGGTCGGCGGACAGGTCGCGGAGTTCTGCGAGGGCTGCCTGGCACTGTGGGCAGGTCGCGACGTGGTCGGCCGCGTCCGGCTCGGGTTCGACGTCGTCCAGGGCCCACTGGGCCAGGACCTCCTCGTCAAGATGCGTCACTGTTCACCTCCTTCAACCGGTCCCGCAGAGACAGCAAACCTCGTCGGGCGTGACTCTTCACTGTGCCGAGCGGCAGGTTCAGCCGCTCCGCGATCTGTGGGTACGTCTGGTCTTCGTAGAAAGCCAGCCGGAGGATGGTCCGGCGCGGCTCGTCGATCCGGTCCAGTTCGTCGGCCAGCATCACCCGGTCCACGAGCTGGTCGTCGGCCACCGGCGGCGGCGCCAACTGCTCGCCGACCGCCGCGGCGTTGCGCCGGTCGCGACTCCGCGCCTCGAGTCGGTCCGCGATCCGGTGCCGGGCGATCCCGGTCAGCCAGGATCCCAGGGCACCCGAGGCCGGATCGAACTTCTCCCGGCTCCGCCAGGCCGATACGAACACCTGCTGGGTCACGTCCTCGGCGTCGTGCTGGTCGCCCAGGACCCGGATCGCCAGTGTGTAGACCAGGCGTGACCAGCGCCGGTAGGCGGCGGCGAGGCTGTCCTCGCGCCCCTCGGCGAAGCCGATGGCGATCTCGGCCGGTGACGGGTCGCCGGCGATGCTGGTCACGGCTCGGACTCTAGCCGCAGTGGCCGCCGGGACGTCAGAGCCGCGTCGCACTGACGACCAGGTTCTGCTGATATCCGCCGTTGTCCGGCTCATAGCGTCCGCCACAGGTGACGATCCGGAGCCGGGGAGATCCGGTCCGGTCGAAGAGGTCCGCGAGAGCCAGCCGGCTCTTGGCGACCGCGCGGACGTCGTCGACGCGGTACGTCGTGGTGCGTCCGCCGTCCGACGAGAGCCGGATGAGCTGGCCGGGCCTGACTTTGCGCAGCCGGACCAGCGGCCCCACGCCGTACTGCTTGCTGTCGAGGTGCCCGCCGAGGACCACCGTGCCTTGGCCGTCGGCGGGACCGGGACCGAAGCGGTACCAGCCGATCGTCGCCGGATCGGCCGGCAGTTCCATCTGCCCGTCGGCAGCAACACCGACGGCCCGCACCGGGACGTCGATCCCGACCGCCGAAGCCACCACGCGTGCCGGCACCGGCGGAGGTACGACCGTCGGTACGGCGGCATCGCGTGAGCGGACTGTGGTCGGAACGACAGCCGGAGCGGGACTGCGGATTGTCGTCGGGGTGAGTGTTGGTACGGCGGTGTCGCGTGGGGACACCGCCGTCGGGTCGGATCCGCAGCTGGTGACCGCGAGGAGTGTGGCCGCCACCAGGACGGCCACACGACGCGCATGGCTCACGCGCGCACCCGAATCGCGGCAGCACCGCCACCGACCAGCACTAGTGCGAGCAGACCGGCAACGAGGGCCGGCCAAACAGGCTGCTGTTGGGTGGCGGCCTGGCCTCCGGTGCCACCCGGAACGCCGGACGGAGTCCCGTGCAGGCCGGAGATCGTCTGCACCGCGAGCTTCAGGTTCTTGGCGCTCGCGCTGCCCCAGGCGTAGACGATGGTGTTCGTGCCCTCCTTGAGGTTCACGTCGGCGGGGCCGAGGGCGACTGTCGACGTACCGGCCAGGACCACGTCGGCCCTCACCGTTCCGGCCGGCAGATCGGCCTTCGCCTCCTTGGGGTTCGTCAGGTCCTTGAAGACGGGCTTCCCGCCGGCCCGGACGTCGACGGCCGGTGCGGCCGCCGTGTGCCGGACCGTCAGGCGCGCCTGGCCCGCGGCGAGTTTCGAGGTGTCGTTGACGAACGGCGTCAGTACCGGCTTGCCGCCGGCATCGAGATGCGCGACCACGGTCACGTTCGCTCCGCCGGGGACGGCGACGTCGTTGGCCTGGATGAGTGCGGCGGTCTTGCCGGCGGCGGTGACCTTGAGGTCGTAGTCACCCTCGGGCAGTTGGAGCGGGTCGGTGAGGGTGCCGGGCTTGAAGTTCGTGAGCAGTTTCTTGCCGTTGGCGTACACGTCGACGGTCGCGCCGGGGACACCGTGCAGCACTGACACGGTAGCGGTCGCGGCCGGAGCCGCCTGGGCGGTTGCCACCGGGACACCGGCGAGCAGCAGACCTGCGCCGATCAGTGCGGCGAACTTGCGGACAGACATCGAACCCTCCTTGCAGTCGGGATGTGTGTCTGTCTCTTCCGTCGCGACCACGTCCGCGGATGCGTTCGAGAAATATTCGTCCGGGACGCATCCGCGCGAGGGGTTGACACCGAAGTAAGGGCAACCAGACGTGAGGAGTCCCGCGGATGCCAGACCACCACCCGTCCGTTGCCGACAACCGCCCGTCCGTCGCCGTCATCGGCTCAGGAGTGTCCGGACTGACCGCGGCGTACCTGCTGCGGCACACCCATCGGGTCACCGTGTTCGAGGCGGACAACCGGCCCGGTGGCCATGCACACACGCACGAGGTCGCCGACTCGGCGGGCCGGACGCATCGGGTCGACTCCGGATTCATCGTCCACAACGAGCAGACCTATCCCCAGCTGCGCAGGCTCCTCGGCGAACTCGGCATCGAGACGCGGCCGACGGAGATGTCGATGAGCGTCCACTGCGACGGCTGCGGTCTCGAGTACGCCGGTGGCCGCGGCGCGAAGGCGGTGGTCGGCCGGCAGATTGCCGACAAACGGTTCGTCCGGATGCTGACCGAAGTACGACGCTTCCACCGCGAGGCCCGCCGCCTCCTCGCGGCCGGTGACGACGGCTGCACCTGGGAGGGGTTCCTCCGGGCGCACCGCTTCTCGTCGTACTTCATCCGCCACTTCGCCATCCCGCTGGTCGCCTGCGTGTGGTCGTGTGGGTCCGGCCCGGCCGGTCGCTATCCCGCCCTGTACCTGTTCCGCTTCCTCGACCATCACGGGATGTTGAGCGTCGGCGGTTCGCCGACCTGGCGGACGGTCGTCGGCGGATCCCGGACGTACGTCGACGAGGTCGTCGAGCGGATCGGCGACGTCCGGACGAACGCACCGGTGCGCGCCATTCTGCGGCATGTCGACGGCGTTGCGGTGTCCACCGCGGACCGCTGTCTCGAGTTCGACCGCGTGGTTCTGGCGACGCACGCCGACACTGCGCTCGACCTGCTGGCCGACGCGACTCCTGCGGAGAAGTCGCTGCTCGGCGCGTTCACCTACTCGGTGAACCCGGCGTGGCTGCACACCGATCCGGCCGTGCTGCCGTCGAAGGCGCGAGCCCGTTCGTCGTGGAACTACCGGATGCGCGACTGCGAGGCCGATGAGCCGCAGGTGCTGGTGAGCTACTGGATGAACCGGCTCCAAGGCCTCGACGCCGCCGACCAGTATCTGGTGACGCTGAATCCGAGCGGCTGGGTCAATCCCGCGACCGTGGTCAGCCGGATGACGTACGCGCATCCGGTCTTCACCCCGGGCTCGGTGGCGGCCGCTCCCTTCCTCCGGGAGGCCGGCGGGCCGAGGCTGGCTTTCGCCGGAGCCCATCTCGGCTGGGGATTCCACGAGGACGGGTGCCGGTCCGGCGTGGAGGCCGCTGCGCGGTTCGGTGTCCGGTGGTGAGTGCTCCCAGCGTCCCCGCGATCGTGCCGGGACACGTGAGCCACAGCCGGCGGGCGCCGAAACGGCACCGCTTCCGCTATCCGACGTACCAGTGGCTGGTCGATCTCGACGATCTGCCGGATCAGGGTCCGCTCGCGTCTTTCCGGGTCGGCGACCACCTGGGCGATCCGTCTCGCTCGTTGCGGGAGAACGTGGCGGCGCTCGCGGCCGAGCACGGCGAAGTGCTCGAGCCGGAGGACCGCGTCCTGATGCTGGCGAACGCTCGCAGTCTCGGATACGTCTTCAACCCCCTTACGGTCTTCTGGTGCCTCGGCCCGGCGGACGAGCCGCGCTGGGTCGTCCTCGAGGTGCACAACACGTACGGCGAACGCCACGCCTACCTGGCCCGTCCGGACCGATCCTCGCTGCGCAAGGAGTTCTACGTTTCCCCGTTCTTCGAGGTGAGCGGCCGGTACGACGTGACTCTGCGGCTCGACCGGGATCGGATCCACGTCGTGATCGAGCTGAGCCAGGACGGTTCACGAGTGTTCAGTGCCGCCTTCGCGGGTCGGCCGCAGCCGGTCCGCCGTACGACCGTGCTCGCGGCCGCGCTGGTGCCGTTCCAGGTGTGGGCCCTGATCCGAGCTCATGGCATCTGGCTCTGGTTGCGCCGGTTGCCGGTTGTTCGCCGTACCCCTGTGGAAGGAGTCCGATGACTGACCTGTACCAAGTCGACGTCGATCGCTGGCCCGGAATCGCGAGGGTGCCGCACAGTCCGGTGCGGGCCGTTGCCGCGCGGCAGATCCTGCGCCGGGCGGTCCGCGACCTCCCGGTCACGGTCAAGTTGCCGGACGGAACGAGGCTTGGCGCCGACGGACCGGAGTTGGAGATCGTGTCCGACGCATTCTTCCACCGGATCGGCGCCGACCTGAGGATCGGCTTCGGCGAGGCCTATATGGCGGGGGACTGGCGGCCGGGGCAGGGTTCCGACCTGGCCGACGTACTGACGGTGTTCGCCCGCCGGTTGCCCACGCTGGTGCCGCCGGTGCTGCAGCGATTCCGCAAACTGGTGGAGCGACCGATTGCGCAGGGCAACGACCGGAGCGGGGCCCGCGCGAACATCGCGCATCACTACGACCTGTCGAACGAGCTGTTCGCGACGTTCCTCGACCCGACGCTGACCTATTCGTCGGCGTTGTTCGCCGCCGGCGACACGCTGGCCGAGGCGCAGCGGCGCAAGATCCACAGCATCCTCGATGTCGCCGGCGTCCGGTCCGGTTCACGCGTGCTGGAGATCGGCACCGGCTGGGGTGAGCTCGCCATCCAGGCGGCGTCCCGGGGCGCCGCGGTCCGGTCGATCACGCTGTCGGCCGAGCAGCGGGATCTGGCCCGGAAGCGGATCGCGCAGGCCGGTGTCCCGGTGGAGGTCGAGTTGTGCGACTACCGCGACGTACGGGGCCGGTACGACGCGATCGTCAGTGTGGAGATGATCGAGGCCGTCGGCGAACGCTACTGGCCGGAGTACTTCGCGACCGTGGACAGGCTGCTCGCACCTGGCGGGCGGTTCGGCCTGCAGTCGATCACGATGCCGCACGAGCGGCTGCTCGCCACCCGGCACGCGCAGGGGTGGATTCATCAGTACATCTTTCCCGGCGGGCTGATCCCGTCGATCGAGGCGATCAGGACGAACGCCGACGCGGGCGGGTTGGAGATCGCGGGGCGGCATGACTTCGGGCCGGACTACGCGCGCACGCTCCGGCTCTGGCGGGAGCAGTTCATCGCCCGGGCGGAGGTCGTCGCCGGGCTCGGGTTCGACGAGGTGTTCCGGCGGATGTGGGAGTTCTACCTGGCCTACTCGGAAGCGGGTTTCCGGTCCGGGTACCTGGGAGTCTCCCAGTTCGCGCTGACCCGAAGGAGCGGTCGATGAAGCTCGCCGGACGCCGTACCTGGATCGTCGGAGCGTCATCCGGTATCGGCGCCGCGCTGGCCCGGGAGCTTGCCGACCGGGGTGCGCAGGTCGCGATCTCCGCGCGCCGGGCCGACGCGTTGCACGAGGTGGCCGCCGGGCGGATGGCCGTGGTCCCGGTCGACATCACCGACGCCCAGGCGGTGGAGCAGGCGACGGATCGGGTCGTCGAGGAGCTCGGCGGCCTGGACATCGTCGTCCTGAGTGCCGGCTACTGGAAGCAGTTGAAGGACTTCGACGCCGAGTCCTTCCAGCGTCATCTCGACGTGAACCTGTCCGGGATGGCGCACTGCCTGGACGCGGTGATCCCGCGGCTCCGGGCCGCCCGCGCCGGCGTGATCGTCGGCATCGCCTCGGTCGCCGGTTACCGCGGCCTGCCCGGGGCGGAGGCGTACGGCGCGACCAAGGCCGCGCAGATCAACCTCCTCGAAGCCCTCCGGGTCGCCCTCCGGCCCGACGGCATCAACGTCGTCACCGTCTGCCCCGGCTTCGTCGACACCGAGATGACCGTCTCGAACACCTTCCCGATGCCGTTCATCATCTCCGCGCCGCGCGCCGCCCAGGAGATTGCCAACGGCATCGAACGCCGCACGACCCGGATCACGTTCCCCTGGCAGATGGCCTGGCTGGCACGCCTGGGCAAGCTGATCCCCGACAACCTCTGGACCCGCCTGTTCTCGCGGCGCTAGGCGTCCGCGGTATTGCGGGAGCGGGTCAGCCGGGTGACGACCAGCAGGATGGTGGCGGTGGCTACCAGGATCAGGAGCGCCACCCGGTCCTGACGGGCGCGGCCGCAGTCGGCCAGGACCGACTGCTCGGCGTCGGTGCGGACCTTCTGCTGCTCGGTGCCGGATTCATATTCCCGTAGCTGGTCGACGTACTGGCTCACGACCAGGCGTTGCTCGGTGGTGAGCGGGTCGTCGAAGTCCTCCACGGTTCCGCTCAGCCGGCCGAGCGGCGCGCACGCGACCTTCACCCGGTCGTCACTCTGATCAGGCCCGATGTACATCACGTCGGCGGCCTTGAAGAACAGGAACAGCATCCAGACGCCGCCGAGCACAGCAAGCACCGGGGACAGCTTGGACCACACCGTGAGGCCTTCCTTCCGTCGCGAGTCCCCCATCCTGCCCGCCCAGGGGTCGACGGGCGCCCGGCGCTGGTTGCTGATAGCAACGGTGGGAAGTTCCCGGAAGAAAGTTTGGGGAGTGTTGAACCGATCCTTCGGAGTGGACGTGTCCCGGGGCAAGACAACGAGATCGAGCGTTCCAGACCACGGAGGATCTGATGAGGAAGTCCCTTGCTGCGACGATCACCGCCCTTGCCGCCGCACTGACGCTGACAGGGTGTGGTGCGGCCTTCGCCGACAAGCCCGCCGGCGGCAGCTCTCCAGCGGGGAACAGTGCGCCGGCCACCCAGCCGGTCACCGAGCAGAACAACGCTCCGGCGAACGGCGCGCAGGCGGAGTCCGACGAGGATGAGCCGAAGGTGCTGAAGGTGCAGCAGGTTCCCGGCCTGACGCCGATCGTGACCAGTGCGAGCGGGCGCACCGTCTACCGGTTCGACAACGACTCGTCGAACCCGTCGGCGTCGACCTGTTTCGACGAGTGTGCCGAGCTGTGGGAGCCGGTGCTGGCCGGATCCGGCGTCGAGATCGAGGGCGGCGGCATCGACGAGCGCCAGATCGACACGATCGAGCGCCCGGAGGGTGAGCAGGTCACCCTGAAGGGCTGGCCGCTGTACTACTTCAAGGACGACGTCAAGCTCGGTGAGCTCGCCGGCCAGGGACGCGGTGGACTGTGGTTCGCGGTCAACCCGAAGGGCGGCAAGGCCAAGTCGACGAAGCCGGCCGAGACGACGGCGCCGGTGCAAAAGGACGTGCAGACGCTGACCGTCAACGTGGTCGACGGATTCATGCCCTTCGTCACCAACCAGGCGGGCCGGACCGTCTACCGCTTCGACAACGACTCCGCCAACCCGTCACGCACCTCCTGCACCGGCGAGTGCGCGAAGAAGTGGGAACCGGTGCTGGCCGGCAAGAACGGGGTCAAGATCCTGAGCAACAAGATCAACCGCGGATCCGTCGGCACGATCGACCGCGCGGAAGGCAAGCAGGTTACCCTGAACGGCTGGCCGCTCTACTACTTCCACAAGGACAAGAAGCTCGGCCAGACCGCCGGCTACGGCGTCGGCAACGCCTGGTTCGCGATCGCCCCCGACGGCAAGAAGGCCCCCCGCTGCCCCTGACCCCCACCACCCCCCAGTGGCCGGGCGCCCTCGAGGCGCCCGGCCACACCCCTGTCCGCGCTGGGCTCAGCTCGCTCGAATCAGGCCATGATCAGCCACGGGTTCTCCAACAGGGTGGTGAGATCGGCCAGGAAGCGCGCGCCGGCGGCGCCGTCGAGGATGCGGTGATCGGCAGACAGGGTGTAGCGCATCCGGGTGCGTGCGGCGATCGAGCCGTCGTCGAGGACCACGGCTTCGCGTCGGGAGGCTCCGACCGCGAGGATCGCCGCCTCCGGGGGATTGATGATCGCGGTGAACTGCTCGACGCCGTACATGCCGAGGTTGCTCACGGTGAAGGTGCCGCCGGTCATCTCGTCGGCACCCAGCCGTCGCTCCCGCGCTCGTCCGGCCAGCTCGGTGGCCTCCGCCGCGATTGCGCCGACCGACTTGCGGTCGGCGTTGCGTAGCACCGGAACGAGGAGACCGTTGTCCACGGCAACGGCCAGGCCGATGTTGATCTCCTGGTGCCGACGGAGGGTGTCGCCGGACAGGGAGGCGTTCACGTCGGCGTGGTCCCGCAGGGCGAGTGCGCAGGCGCGGACGATCAGGTCGTTCAGGCTGATCTTGTGGCGCCCGGCCGCGGTCAGGCGGCTGTTGAGCTCGGCCCGGAGCTCGACGAGTTGCTGCACGTCCGCGACAGCCGTGAGGTAGAAGTGTGGAGCCGTGCGGGCGCTCTCGGCCAGTCGCCGGCCGCTGGTCCTACGCAGCATCCCGAGCGGGACCTCCTCAGTCGGGCTCAGACTCGGTGCGGCGTCTGTGGCCCGGGCGGACGGCTCGGCGGCCGCCCGCACATCTGCTCTGATGATCCTTCCGCCCGGTCCGCTCCCGGCGATCGACGCAAGGTCGACGCCAAGTTCCTGGGCGTCTCGTCTGGCCAGCGGGGAGGCCGGCATGCGCTCGCCGGATGGCGTGGTGATCGCGGTCGATGCCACGGGTGCACTAGCCGCCACCGGCACCGACGCCCGCGAGCCGATGCCGATGCCGTCGTCCTCATCGTCGTCGCCCACGACGGCGATCGGCTGGCCGATGCCGGCCTCCTCGCCCTCGGCGACCAGGATGCGAGTGAGAACGCCGGCTTCGTACGCCTCGTACTCCATCACCGCCTTGTCGGTCTCGATGTCGGCCAGGATCTCGCCGGCGGTGATGGTGTCGCCGGGCTGCTTGTGCCAGGCGGCGATGATGCCGGACTCCATCGTGTCCGACAGACGTGGCATCAGGATCTTGCCCATGGTCGCTTCCCTTCAGTGCAGCCGGCCGACGGCGGCCAGGGTCTGCCGGATCGCGGTCTCGATGTCGGCCGCCGAGGGTAAGGCGGCCGTCTCGAGGCTCTTGGCGTACGGCAGCGGCACCTCGGCCATCGCAACCCGCCGTACCGGTGCGTCGAGCTGGTCGAAGGCGCCGTCGGAGATCGTCGCCGCGATCTCGGCGCCGATCCCGTACGTCAGCCAATCGTCCTCGAGCACCACCGCGGCGTGGGTCTTGCGGACCGACCGGACGAGCGTCTCGCGGTCGAGCGGTCGCAGGCTCCGCAGGTCGATGACCTCGGCGTCGATCCCGTCCTCCGCCAATCGCTCGGCGACCTGGAGTCCGAGGGCGGCCATCCGCGAGTAGCCGATCACGGTGATGCCGGTCCCGGATCTGGTCACCGCCGCGCGGCCGATCTCGGCCGGTACGTCGTCGTCCGGTACGTCGCCCTTGGTGTTGTAGAGGGCGAGATTCTCGAGGAACAGCACCGGATCGTCGTCCCGGATCGCGGCGAGCAGCAGCGCCTTCGCATCCGCCGGACTGCTCGGCGCGACCACCTTCAGACCGGGGACGAAGGCGTAGTACAGCTCGACGTTCTGCGAGTGGGTGGCACCGAGTTGCTGGCCGCCGCCACCCGGCGTACGGATCACCATCGGGACGCTGCTCTGCCCGCCGAACATGCCGTGGATCTTGGCCGCGTGGTTGACGATCTGGTCGAGCGCGAGCAGGGAGAAGTTGATGGTCATGATCTCGACGACGGGCCGGAGGCCGAGCATCGCGGCCCCGATCGCCGCGCCGGTGAACCCCTCCTCGGAGATCGGGGTGTCGCGGACGCGCTGTTCGCCGAACTCCGGCAGCAGACCGGCGGTGATCTTGTACGAGCCCTCGAAGATGCCGATCTCCTCGCCGATCAGGAAGACCCGGTCGTCGCGCAGCATCTCGGCGCGCAGGGTGTCGTGGATCGCCTGGCGGTAGGTCATCACGGTCATCGGCCGACCGCCGCGAACAAGGGTTGGGCCGGCAGCCGCTTCAGGTCGTTCGGCACCGGCGTCGCGTAGTTGTAGTCGAACAGCGTCTTGACGTCCGGAGCCGGGCTCGCGTCGGCGAAGCTCACCGCCGCCGCGACCTCCGCCGCGACCGATTCCTCCAGACGCTCCTGATCCTCGACAGTCATCGCACCGTCGACCACCAGTCGGTCGGCCAGCGCGAGCAGGGGATCAGCGGCCCGGAGCGCAGCCGTCTCCTCCTTGCTCCGGTACGCCGCCGGGTCGACGACCGAGTGGCCGCGCAGCCGGGTGCTGACGGTCTCCAGCAGGGTCGGACGGCCCTCACGTGCCGCGGCGATGGCACGATCGGCCGCGTCCCGGACCGCGACCGCGTCGTTGCCGTCGACACGCTCCCCGTGCATCCGGTACGACGCCGCGCGCTTGTACAACTCGGGTTCGGCCGACGACTGCTCGACGCTGGTGCCCATCCCGAGCTGGTTGTTGATCACGACGTACACGATGGGAAGGCGCCACAGGGCGGCCAGGTTGAGTGACTCGTGGAAGGCGCCGATGTTCGTCGTACCGTCGCCCATGTGGCACATCACCACCTCGTCGCCGCCCCGGTAGGCGATCGCCAGCGCGGCGCCGGTTGCCAGCGGCAACTGACCGCCGACGATCCCGTAGCCGCCGAGCAGCCGGGCCTGCGCGTCGAAGAGGTGCATCGAGCCGCCCCAGCCTTTGGACACGCCGTCGCTGCGGCCGTAGAGCTCGGCCAGGACCCGGCCGGGATCGATGCCCCGGGCCAGGGCGTAGCCGTGTTCGCGGTAGTTCGTGAAGAGGTAGTCGGCCGGGCGGAGGGCGCCCATCAGCCCCACCACGGTGGCCTCCTCGCCGAGGTTCAGGTGGCAGTAGCCGCCGATCCTGGCTTCGGTGTAGGCACGGGCGGCCCGCTCCTCGAACCGGCGGATCAGCAGCATCTGGCGGTAGTAGCCGACCAACTCGGACTGGTCCGGCTGTGCCCGGACATCATCAGGGACCATGGCGGTTCTCCTCGGCAGGGGATCGGGCCACGGATCGCGGGGCCTCGACATAATGATACTAGACCGTATCATTTGATCTGAACGGAGCGACGGCAGATGGGAGACGGTGTGGGTGACGAGCCGCGGAAGCGGGGCCGGCCGACCGGACCGGAGCGCGAGGAGCGGCGGGACCAGATCCTCGACGCCGCCGTCCGGCTGTTCCTCGAGCACGGGTACGGCGGCGTGTCGCTCGACCGGCTCGCCGCGGATGCGAAGGTCACCAAGCGGACGATCTACACCTACGTCGGCGACAAGACCGCCGTGTTCACCGCGGTCGTCAGCCGGCTCAACCGCGAGGTGCTGCCGGAAGGGCGGGCCGCGGACCTCGAATCCCTGGCGGTCCGGCTCGTGCTGACACTGCACTCCGACGTTGCGATCGGCCTGCACCGGATGGTGATCGCGGAGGCGAGGCAGTTTCCCGAGCTCGCCGAGAGCTTCTACGCAGCCGGTCCGCTGCGATACATCGAAGCGCTGGAAGAGTTGCTCGGGGCATCGGTCGGTACCAAGGCCGAGCAGTTGTTCGCTCTGCTCCTGGGTGAGCGACACCGACGGCGGTTGCTCGGCCTGGACCCGGCACCGTCGCGCGCCGAGGCCGACGCTCATGCCCAGGAAGCCTTGGCCTCATTGGGGTTACGCGACGAGGTGGGGCCGACGTAAGCTGCCGGTGGCTGCAAGGGGAGACTGCGATGAATCAAGGCCTGCTGAACTCATTGACAGATGCCGAACGCCTGCTCGTGGCTGAAACCGAGCGAGATGCGTTGAAGCTGCTGGACGAGGACGAGCTGCTGGACTTGCACCAGCGGATCCGGCGGGCCCGGACGAAGTACGTGAAGAACTACCGGCGGGCCGCCAGCGCGGCGGTCGCGCCGTCGGGCGGGCGAGGCAAGTCCTACCCCAAGAATCAACGGGACCGGGACAAGGCCGAGTTGTTCGAGTCGGTGCTCGCGCGGGTGAGCCGGGAAGTCGCTACGGCCGCCAGGCGCGCGTCGATGGAGCTTCGCAGCGAACGGATCGCGGCGGCGCGATCGAACGGCGGCCGGGCGGTGGCGGCTCCGGTCCCGGTCGATCGTCCCGCGCCGGAGGCGAACAAGCGTCCGCGCGCGACCAAGACGACCGGTGGATTGAAGAAGGACGCGTCGACCCGGGCTGCCGGCGCTCGCCGCCAGGCCAAACGCGACGCCCGCTGAGACTCACCCGATTCGGGTGATCCCTGCGGCGGCGGGGTCGGGTCCGAGGGCCTGTGGGGTGGCTGGTCGAACAAAGGATTGATTGCACAGAGTGACAGGCCGCTGGGCTGGAGCTCTGCCGCGATCGGCTCGCACCAGTTAGTCTCGATATTCGGAGTACAGGAACGGGCAGCGCAGAGTGCAGGGTACGTCGGCCAAGGGGAGGCGCGACGAGGGTGACCAGGCCGACGCGAGACGAAGCGCGCGGGAACGTCCGGCATCCGGCCGGGCGGAGTGTGCCGCGGCCGCCGCTGACGCTGGTCACGCGTGAGCGGTTGCACTCTGCTCTCGATCTCGGTGCGCGGGCCCCGCTGACGCTGGTGATCGCGCCGGCCGGGACCGGCAAGACCGTCCTGCTGGCGGACTGGGTAGCGCGCCGAAGACAGGCGGGTGAGTCCGTGGCCTGGGTGCCCGGCCAGTCGCCCGGGTCGTTCGGGCAGACCCTCCAGGAGGCGGCCGGCGCCGACCGGACGAGTGCCCCGGTCCCGATCGTCGTCGACGATGCTCATCTGCTGCCGGCCGCGACTGTGGCGGACTTGTCCCAGGTACTGAAGAAGTCACCGCACGCGGTCCGGCTCGTGCTGGCCACCAGGTACGACCTCCCACTGCCGGTGCCCGAGCTCGAGCTGCGGGAGATGGCGCTGACGCTGCGGTCGGGGGATCTGCGCTTCAACGACGCCGAGGCCGCCGCACTCGTGCAGGCCCATGCCGGCAACGCCACCGCGGAAGACATCCTGTTGTTCCAGGAACAGACCGCAGGCTGGGCAGCCGCGCTCGTGCTCGCGGCCAGGACCCTCGCAGCGTCCGGGTCCGCCGTGTGGCCCGTCGTCAACCAGCGGCCGGTGCTCGACGTCCTGCTCGGTGAGAGCCTGAGCACCCTCGACGACCGGGTGCAGGCGATGCTGCTGAGCACCTTCGCGACCGCCGCCGTGACCGGACCGCTGGCCGTGATGCTCAGCGGCGAGGCAGATGCCGGTGCGATGCTGGCGGATCTCGCCGGCAACGGGTTGCTGGTGACCGCCTACTCCGACGGTTCCGCCGGCGAACCGCTCTATCGCTATCACCCACTACTCGTCGAGCTGCTCCGGCGACGGGCCGCCGGTAGCACCGAGGACGCGCGGATCGTCGTCGCGGCGCACCGCCGGTCCGCGCTGTACTACGAGAACCGCGGCGACGGTGGAACCGCACTGCGGAGCGCGCTGGGAGCGGACGACCCGGCCCTGGTCGCCCGGATCCTGCTCGGCCACGGACCGGAGATCCTCGCCGCCGGCGACCTCGATCTCGTTTCAGCCGGCTTCGAGGCCCTCCCGGACGGCTATCTCGGCGCCCATCCACACCTGATCGGCGTTCGCGGGCTGCTGCGGCGCGCCTCCGGAGACATCGCGGGAGCGGTCATGGATGCGGCGTCGGCCGACGACTTCGCCGGTACGACGGATCGTCGGCAGGCGACGCCGGACGACGACGCGCTGCACGCGGACGCCGTACTCCTGCGACTGTGGGAGTCCCGCTACGGCTGGTACGACCTCCAGACCGCGATCGGACGGGCCAGATCCCTGCTGACGCTGGAGCCACCGGATGGCGACGATCGGCGCCGCGCCGTACTCGCTCCTGAACGGCTGGCATGGTTGCTCATCGAGCTTGCGGCGGCTGAGATCTGGGCCGACGAACTCGATGCCGCCGTCAGCCACCTGGACGAGGCGCTCGTGACAGCAAGGATGGTGGGCCACACGCGGCTGGTCGCGGGTGGCCTCGCGCACCGTGCCGTCGCGCAGTACGTGCGCGGTCAGGTCCAGAGCGCGGCCCGGTCCGCGCAGGCCGCCCTCGACGTGGTCGGAGCGCAGGGGCTGCCGCTGGAGTACGCCGTCCGGGCCCACGTCGTGCTGGGATTCGCGGCCGTGAGCCAGCTGGATCTGGACAGTGCGTGGCATTGGCACCAGCTCCTGGTCGCGACCGACCTGGCGGACTCGGACACGGTGGTCACCGCGTTGCGCGCGATCTTGCGATCGGTGCTGCTGGTCGAGGACGGCCGGCTCGAGGAGGCGTTGACGGAACTCACCAGCGATCCCGCCGGGGCCGGTCCGTTGCCGTCGTTCCTGTCGCGGGACCTGGCCCTGTTGCGGCTCCGGCTGGCAGTTCTGGTCGGGGACCAGCCGGGCGTCGACGCGCAGTTGAGGGATCTCGAACGGACGGGCAACACGACCGAGGCCGAGCTGGTTCGGGCGATGCTCTCGATCGGCCGGGGCGACCTGCAGGCAACGGTGGCGATGATCGATCAGCTGCTCAACCGACCGGATCTGTACCCGCCGATCGCATCCTCGGCGGCCTCGTTCCGGACTGTCCTGCTGGCCCGCCTGGGCGATGTCCCCGCGGCCGATGCCTCGCTGGTCGACACGTTGAACCGGGTGGCTCCGCAGCGAATCCTGCACACCCTCGTCGCGGCCGGTGGTGAACCGCCGTTCCTGGAGCAACTGCGCGGGAACCTGGCAGGTCCGAACCCGCATCCGTTCGCCGCCATCGCGCTGGAGAAGCTCTCGGGCTTCCGCAACGCATCGGTCGAGTCCGGCGGTATGACGTTGCTGGCCCGGACCCGGCCGGATGAGCAGACGCCGCCCCCGCATCGCCTCGATGCCGTCGTCAACGGTGCGCGGGTCCGGCTGACGGCTCGTGAGGCCGACGTACTCGAGCAACTCGCGCTCGGCAGTTCGTACACCGAGATCGCCCAGGCGCTGTACATCACCGAGAACACCGTCAAGACCCACCTGATGTCGCTCTATCGCAAGTTGGGCGTGGAGAAGCGGTCCGCCGCCCTCCGGGTGGCCCGCACAGTCGGCCTGACCTAGGAGTACTGACCCGGAAAGTTGGGTCAGGCGGGTGATGAGGCGGTCACGGATCACCCATACCGGAGGAGGACGGCGGGTCGGCGGATTGATGGGATGGCATCTCCCCGGCGTGCGGGCAGGTGAGCGCTTGACGTGCGCCGAGGTGAGGGTGCCACGCTCCGGCCAGAGGAGATCTCGTGAACACGACCCCCGACGACTTCGATCCGATTCCCTCGACCCGGCACCGGGTTGCGGTCGGCGTCGCTTCGCTGACGCAGGCTGAGGCCGAGGCGGACGCCCTCGCCGTACCCGTTGCGCTCGGTGCGGAGCCTCGCGACGAGCTCGAGACCGATGCGGCCGGACTGGCGTCCGCGGGATTCACCGGAGAACGCGGCCAGACGCTCGTTCAAGCGCGATCGGCCGGCCCGGTCCGGGTCGCGGTCGGGACCGGCGCGCCCGATCAGATCGACGCCACGCTGGCGCGCGATCTGGCCGCGGAGTTCGCCCGCGCCGTCCCGTGGCACAAGCGGCTCGCGATCGAGGTCCCGGCTCGGGACGTGGGGATCTCGCGGGCCGATTTCGCCCAGGCGGTGACCGAAGGGGTGCTGCTCGCCCGCTGGCGGTACTTCGTCGGCAAGGACGCCGACCGTGCGCCGCTCGAGTCGCTGCTGGTGGTGGCGGCCGACGAGGATGCCGAAGAGGTCGGGCGCGGGATCGAACGCGGTCGTGTCATCGCCGCGGCGTCCTGCCTGGGCCGTGACCTGGCCAACTGCCCGGCCACCACGCTGTCGGCCGCCCGGATGGCCGAAGTCGCCCTCGAGGTCGGCCCGCCGGCGGGTCTCGAGGTCGAGGTCTTCGACAAGGACCAGCTGATCGAGATGGGCTGCGGTGGCCTGCTCGGCGTCAACCGGGGCAGCGTCGAGCCGCCCCGGATGATCCGGCTCCGCTACCAGCCGGATCAGCCCACCGGCCGGATCGCCCTGATCGGGAAGGGCGTCATGTACGACTCCGGCGGGATCAGCCTCAAACCGAGCGACGAGTCGCACGCCCAGATGAAGAACGACATGACCGGCGCCGCGGCCGTGCTCGCCTCGATGACGGCCTTGAAGGCGCTGGGCTGTACGGCGGCCGTCACCGGCTACCTGATGTGCACCGACAACATGCCGTCGGGGTCGGCCATGAAGCTCGGTGACGTGCTGAAGATGCGCAACGGTAAAACGGTCGAGGTGCTGAACACCGATGCCGAAGGGCGCCTCGTGATGGCCGACGCACTGGCGATGGCAACGGAGGAGCCCGTCGACGCGATTGTCGACATCGCCACGCTGACCGGTGCCTGCCTGCGGACGTTCGGCGTCGACATCGCCGGTGTGATGGGGAACAACCCGGCAGTGGTGGAGCAGTTGAGGCGCGCGGGTGACGTCGTCGACGAGCCCGTCTGGGAGCTGCCGCTGCACCGGCCGTACCGATCCCAGCTCGACTCGTCGATCGCCGACCTCACCAACATGGGCGGCGTCAACGCGGGATCCATCACCGCCGCGCTGTTCCTCGAGGAGTTCGTCGACGGCCGTCCGTGGGCCCATGTCGACATCGCCGGCACGGCTCAGCTCCCGGTGCCCAGGACGTGGCGGAACAAGGGCGCCACCGGCTTCGGCACCAAGCTGCTGATCGAGTTCGCCCTGGAGTTCGCGCCGCCCGCGGACGCCGGCTCTCGATCGGCCCGGTCATGAGCACCGCCGCGGCCCCGGAGAAGCCGGTCAAGAAAGGCGGGATGCAACGGATTCTCGACGGTATCGAGCGGGTCGGCAACAAGGTTCCGCACCCGGCCCTGATCTTCCTGGGGCTCATCGTCGCCGTCATCCTCACCTCCCAGATCCTGGCCTGGGCCGGGACGAGTGTGACCACCGAGGTCGCCGAGCCGGGGACGGCCGAGGTCATGCCCGAGTACCCGGGCGGAACGAGTGTCCCCGGCAACGACGCGCCCCCGGCGCCGGCCGTGCCGGACTTCGAGCTGCAAGAGGAGACGATCACCGCCGAGAGCCTGCTGACCGGCGACGGCATCCGGTTCATGTTCACCACGGCGGTGCAGAACTTCAACGACTTCGGCGTCGTCGCCGTCATCCTGGTGGCGATGATCGGGGTCGGCGTCGCCGAGGAGGCCGGGCTGATCGCGGCCCTGATCCGCAAGATGGTGAAAGTGGCGCCGAAGGGCGCGATCACCTTCATCATCGTCCTGCTCGGCGGTATCTCGAGCGTCGCGTCCGATGCCGGCTATCTCGTCCTGATCCCGTTGGGGGCGGCCGCGTTCGCCTCGCTCGGACGACATCCGCTGGCCGGTATCGCGGCGGCGTACGCCGGGGTCAGTGCGGCCTTCTTCGTGAACATCCTGATCACCCCGGCCGACGGCATCATCACCGAGGTCACGAACGAGACGATCGCTCTGGTCGCCCCCGACGTCGAGCTCAACGTCACCCAGAACCTCTGGTTCAGCATCGGCTCGACGCTGTTCTGCGCCGTGGTCATGACGGTGATCACCGAGCGCCTGCTCGAGCCCAGACTCGGCAAGTACGACCCGGCCGAGGCCCCGTCCGACGCGCCGGTCGATCACCAGCCGAGCGACGAGGAGATGGCGCTGGAGTCGCGCGGGCTGCGCTGGTCGGTCTACTACCTGCTGGTCGCCGTCGCCATCGTGTCGGCGCTGACCTTCCTCCCCGGGGCCCCGCTGCGCAACCCCGAGACCGGCGAGATCTTCGGGTCCTCGCCGTTCATGAGCAGTCTGCTCTTCATCATCTCGATGCTGTTCCTCGCGGCCGGCCTCGGGTACGGCCGGGGCTCGAAGTCCCTGATCGGCAGCACGAACGTCATCAACGCCATCGTGAAGACGTTCAACGGGCTCGGCGGACTGATCTTCCTGATGCTGCTGATCGCCCAGTTCATTGCCTACTTCAACTACTCGAACATGTCGACGCTGGCCGCGACCGGCCTGGCGGACCTGCTCGAGCGGGCCGACATCGGCGCGCTGCCGTTGCTGATCGGCTTCATCCTGCTCGTCTTCATCATCGACCTGATCATGCCCGGGGTGATCCCGAAGTGGGCCATCCTGGCGCCGATCTTCATCCCGCTGTTCTACCGGCTCGGCATCGCGCCGCAGACCGTCATCGCCGCCTACCGGGTCGGCGACGGCCCGGCCAACGTGATCACGCCGCTGATGGTCTACCTGCCGTTCATCGTGCTGGTCTGCCAGAAGTACCGGAAGAAGGCTGGTCTGGGCACCGTGGTGTCGATGATGCTGCCGTACACCTTCCTCGTCCTGCTCACCTGGATGCTCTTCTACATCGC
This sequence comes from uncultured Actinomycetota bacterium, assembly GCA_963748245.1. Taxonomy (GTDB): domain Bacteria; phylum Actinomycetota; class Actinomycetes; order Propionibacteriales; family Kribbellaceae; genus Kribbella. The sequence goes on from CAVVIA010000005.1 coordinate 1,283,102, forward strand.
GTGGTACCTGATCGGGATCCCGTGGGGCCCGTCCGCACCAGTGCATCTGAGCCATGGATGACGGCACGCTGAGCCTGATCATCCTGGGGCTCGCCGTTGCCTTGTTCGTCTGGAACAGACTGCCCGTCGACCTCGTCGCGGTGCTGGTCGCCCTGGCCCTGTGGGCGACCGGCGTGCTGGACTTCACCGCCGTACTCGCGGGATTCGGCGACCCCGTGGTGATCTTCATCGCCACGCTGTTCGTGGTGAGCGAGGGCGTCGACTCCACCGGTGTGACCGCTTGGGCCGGCCAGACGATCGTCAGGTACGCCGGTACGCAGCGAGCCCGCCTGTTGATCGCCGTCACAGGTCTGTGTGCGGTGTTGTCTGCCCTGATCACGCTCAACGGAGCAGTCGCGGCCCTGCTTCCACTCGTGGTCATGCTCGCCGTACGCGTCGGCCAGCCGCCGTCGCGGATGCTGATGCCGCTGACCTTCGCCGGAAGCGCCGGATCCCTGCTGATGCTGACCGGCACGCCCGTCAACATCATCGTCTCCGACGCGGCCAGCGACGCCGGTGCGGGCCCGTTCGCGTTCTTCTCGTTCGCCGTGGTCGGTGTCCCGCTCGTCATCGGCACCATCACCATCTCGGTGCTCCTCGGTCCCAAACTCCTGCCCGCCGCCCGGCCGGCGCACCCGACGGCCGATCTGTCCCTGCACGCGCAGACGCTCGACACTCACTACGCGCTGCCGAACGGCTTCTACCGGCTGCGGGTGCGTGAACGGTCGCCGTTGCTCGGCCAAGAGGTGGGTGATCTCGACCTCTCGCCGTACCCGGGCGTGACGATCGTCGGTGTGCAGGACGGACTGGGACGGGCCCGCGAGGAGGCGGCCATCGACGTCGGTGACGTCCTGGTGGTCACCGGTCCGTCGGAACAGGTGACGATGCTGACCGTGAACACGTTGCTCGCGGTCAGCATGGGACCGACGCCGGTCGACAGCCTGATGACCCGGGAAGCCGGTGTGGTCGAGGTCGTCATCCCGCCGCGGTCGTCACTCGTCGGCGAGACCGTCTTCCCGGGGATGCACCGAGCACATGACCTGGTCATCATCGCCGTACAGCGGATGGGCAAGGATCGCGGCAACAAGCAGACCGAGTTGGCCGAGGGCGACGCGATCCTCGTGCACGGCCCGTGGCCGGCTCTCGACGAGCTCACCCGGGACCGGGACGTCCTGCTGGTCGACTCGCCGGAACTCGTACGGCGCCAAGCCGTGCCCTGGGGCCCGAAGGCGTCGATCGCGGTCTCCATCCTCGGTGCGATGGTCGTCCTGCTCGCGACCGGCGCGGTTCCGCCCGCGATGGCGGGTCTGCTCGCCGCGACCGCGATGGTGCTGACCAGGGTGGTCGGACCGCGACAGGCCTATCGGGCCATCTCCTGGGAGATCGTCGTACTGATCGGTGCCCTGATTCCGTTGTCGGTGGCGATCCGGACCACCGGCGGCGCGGACCGCATCGCCGACCTGATCATCGACGCGGTCGGACCGGGCCGGCCGTATTTGTTGCTGCTGGCACTCTTCGTCCTCACCGCCGCGCTGGGGCAGATGGTCAGCAACACCGCGACGGTGCTGATCGTCGCGCCGATCGCGGTGGCGGCCGCGCAGGGGACCGGGACCTCGGTGCGCCCGGTCCTGATGCTCATCGCCGTCGCCGGGGCGGCGTCGCTGCTGACGCCCATCTCCACGCCCGCGAACATGATGATCATGAGCCCGGCGGGATACCGCTTCGGCGACTACTGGAAGCTCGGGCTGGTCGTGATGACGTGGTGGCTGCTCACTGCGCTGGTCATCGTCCCGCTGGTCTGGCCGTTCTGACATGCCGGCCGCCGACAGGTACATCTCCACCGGCGGCCTGCCGGTGGAGACTACGGTCGCCGAGCTGGTGCGAGCGGCGTACGAGAGCTTTCGCGACAACGGCGACGGTGCGGTGACGGACGTATATCCCGCGTTGGCCCGCGTCGATCCGGATTCGTTCGGTGTGTGTGTCGCGGCGACTGACGGCCGGGTGTTCGAGGCGGGCGACTCCCGTCAGTCGTTCACGATCATGAGCGTCGCCAAGCCGTTCGTGTTCGCCCTGACGTGTCAGGCGGTGGGCGTCGATGCCATCCGCGCGTTGGTGGGCGTGAACGCGACCGGGTTGCCGTTCAACTCGGTCCAGGCGGTCGAGCAGTCGGCGGCCGGGCGGACGAATCCGATGGTGAATCCCGGTGCGATCGCGACGACCAGCCTGACGCCGGGCAGGTCGCTGGACGAGCGCTGGCAGTTCGTCGTCGACGGTCTTTCCAGGTTCGCGGGCCGTGAGCTCCGCTTGGACCAGGACGTTCTCGCGTCGGCGCTGGCCACGAACCATCGCAACCGTGCGCTGGCCGCGCTCCTCAGGAGTGTCGACGGACTGGCCGGTGATCCCGACGAAGCGACCGAGCTCTACACCCGGCAGAGCTGCCTGAGTGTCGCCGCGACGGACCTCGCGGTGATGGGCGCAACGCTGGCGGACGGCGGCGTCTGCCCGGTGACGCAGCAGCGGGTGATCGATCCTGACGTCGCCCGGGTGACGCTCGCGGTGATGACGATCGCGGGGCTGTACGAAACCTCCGGCGACTGGTTGCTCGACGTCGGGGTTCCGGGCAAGAGCGGGATCGGTGGCGGCATCGTCACGGTCTCGCCCGGCAAGGGCGCGCTGGGAACCTTCGGGCCGCGGCTCGATCCGGCCGGCAACAGCGTCAAAGGCCAACTGGCCGCCCAGTTCCTGGCCCGCCGGCTCGGCCTCGACCTGCTCGCCTCGCAGCCGGTGCCGGCGGCCGCCGGCCCTACGGTGCGGCGAGCGTGAGGGTGGTGGTGGCCGTCGTACCGTCCCGCACGTAGGTCACCTCGAGGGTGTCTCCGGCCTTGCGGGTCAGGGTCGCCACCACGATCTGCTCACTGCTGACCGCCGGTTCGTCGCCGACCTTGGTGATGATGTCGCCTGCCTTCAGCCCGGCCTTCGCCGCCGGGCCGCCGGGGTCGACGGCAAGGACGAAGAGACCGGTCGGACTGCCCGAGGCCTGCGCGAGCGCGGGCGGTATCTCCTGGACCTGGAGGCCGGTCGTCGGGTGACCTGGCTTCCCGGTGCTGATCAGCTCGTCGGCGATCGGCTTCGCCAGATCCACCGGGATCGCGAAACCGAGGCCGACGCTTCCGCCGCCGCTGACGCCGGCAGCGTTCGGCACGGTGGCGATCGCGGCGTTGACCCCGACCAGCTGTCCGGTGCAGTTCACCAGCGCGCCGCCGCTGTTGCCCGGGTTGATGGCCGCGTCGGTCTGGATGGCGCCGACCAGGTGGTGAGTCACCCCGTCACCCGGCACCGGCACGTACCGATCCAGTGCGCTGACGATGCCGGAGGTGACCGTGCTGGCGAGTCCGAGCGGGGCACCGAGGGCGACGACGGGCTGGCCGACCCGGAGCGATCCCGACGACCCGAGGCCGATCAGGGGATAGCCCTCGGCGTCATCCGCGGCCTTGAGCACGGCCAGGTCGGTGCTGGGATCACGGCCGACGATCACGGCATCGGAGCTGTTTCCGTCGCTGTACTGGACGGACACGGCGCCGCCGGCGCCGGCGGCGACCGAGATGACGTGATCGTTGGTGAGGATGTAGCCGCCCTCCTTGAAGATCTGCCCCGACCCGGTCCCGGCCTGGCCACCGCGGCGCGCCGAGATCGTCACGATCGAGGGCAGGACCTGGTCGGCCACCGGGGTCGCCGCGCACATCGCCGTACCTTCGTCTGCCTGGCCCGCGGCCGGCGAGGCGCCGGCGGTGCTTCCGTCGCGCTGGACGGCGATGAAGATCAGCGCGGTGATCAGCGCACCGACGATCACGCCTGCGATGATTCCGATCGGCAGTCGGTGGGCAGACAGGAAGCGGCCTCGGTCGGCTGGGGGTGTGGCTACCGGCGGTTCGCCGTCGGCCTGGACCATCTCGATCTCCTCCGGGGTCCGCTCAGGCGTCGGAGCGCACCGATGGCAGGTCGTGCTCGCCGCGCCCGTCGCCATCCCGAGAATAGGTTCGGCCGGCCTCCGGTTGCTCACCCGATCCAGGTGACTCCGGCATCGACACCGCGCGGTCGAAGTACAGGTACGCGACGGCCGCGGCGGCGACCGGCATGGCCAGGGCGAAGAGCAGCGACGACACCACGTTGATCAGCGTGGGGACAGATCTGTGCCGAGCAGCAGGATGATCCCGGCGATCGGCCCGGCCGCCAGGCCGAGACCGATGACGATGGCGAGCGGGACCGCGGTTCGCCACCATCGGCCCCTGACCAGGATCCGGCTGCGTCGCAGCGCCGTACGTCCGTCGCAGCGCTCTGCGATCACGATCGGTACGGCGAACGCACCACGTCGCGGACCGTGAGCGCGGCGGTCACCCGGACGCCACGATCCAGTTCGGTCGAGGGTCGCCGCAACGGCCGCCAGCAGCGCGAAGTACGTCGCCACGGTGAGGATCGTGATCGCCAGCGCGACCAGAGAGGCCCAGAAGCCGGTCGCATTCTCGGTCGGAGCACCGATGTCGGCGGGAGCGTCACGTCTGGCCACCTGCAGCGTCGCCAGAGCGAGCGTCACCAGGCTCAGTACGACGAAGGCCGCGGCGAAGCTCGCGAACAGGCCAGGTCGGGCCCGGAACAACCGCAGCGCGGCACTGACCGTCTGGCCCCAGGCGCGCTGCCTCCGGGCGGGCAGCGGATCGGCATCACTCCACCGCGTCCGGCTGGCCGCGAACCAGATCTGACTCCCAGTCGCCTTTGTGGGTGTTGTTGTAGTCGTTGAAAACGTAGAAGAACCAGTACTCCAGCGAGAGCTGCCCGGGAAGCCAGGGTCCGTCGCGACGTGGGCGTACACGGTCGCCGGATGTACGGCGTTGATGCGGGCCGACCACTCGGCATAGTCGCAGCCGGGACGCAGCGGATCGCCGGGGAAGTCCAGGAAATGGCCAGGGAACACCAGACCGAGGTCCTTGCCTTCGGGCTGGGGTTTGACGAGGTCGGGCGGCCGCCAGGGTCCGCGGAGCGCGCCCTGCTGATCAGGGCGGCCATCACCAGCGACAGGACCCTCCTCCCAGCGAACGCCGTCATGCCGACAGGATGCGCCCGTCGAAGCGATCCTCACACCATCCGACTCGGCCCGACCGGCGCCGGGCAGGTCACCCGATCCAGGTGATGTGTCGGGTCCCGCCAGTTGGGACGGTGGCCATCTCCTGGAGCGCGGCGATGTCGCCGGACGGCGCCCGACGCGCGCGGGTCCTGTTCGGCAGGCCGGCCCGTCGCCCGAGAAGGGTGATGTTTCCCGGCGGCGGACGCAGCAGAGTCGTGTCGACGGGCCGTGAAAGGGGCGATCCCATGGGCCATTACGTCATCCGGGTCAAGGGCAACCTGTCGCGCGACCTGACGGACGCGTTCCCCTCACTGGCGGCGGATCCAGAACCTGCGCAGACCGTTCTGCACGGATACCTCGACGACCAGGCAGCGCTGGCCGGCATCCTCAACCACCTCGACATGTTGGGAGTGGATATCCTCGAGGTCCTGCAGGTTCCTCCGACCCGGCCGCCGGAGGATCCCTGACCGCTGCGTCCGTCGTACCTGTGCCGCGCCGGTGTCCTCTGGGGAGAGTGGTTGGGGTGTGGCCTGTCGTTGGTGCGGTGCTTCCGCAGGCGATCGCGATCGCCCTGAGCCCGGTGCCGATGGTCTGCATCGTGCTGGTGCTGATGTCCCCCCGACCGGTTCGGGCCGGGCTGTGCTTTGCCGCGGGCTGGATCGGTGCGTTGGCGATCACCGTCGGACTCGTCGCCTGGCTCACCGACACCGTCGCCGAGGACAACACGGAGGCTGCGCGTGACGGAGTCGACCTCGTCCAACTCGCAGTCGGCGTCCTGTTCGCCGTACTCGCGGTCCGGTACTGGCGTCGACGTCCGGATCCTGGGGTGCCGCCGCCTCGCCCGGCAATCGTCGACCGAATCCTGACGCTCTCCGCGCCCGCCCTGGTGCTGACCGGTGCCGCCGCAGTGGTGGCGAATTTCAAGAACCTGCCGCTGATCCTGAGCGCCGGCACCTACATCGGGGGAGCAGGCCTGGGTCCTGGATCCGTGATCGGCGCGTCGGCCGTCTTCGTCGTCGTGGCTTCGCTGTCGGTTCTTCTTCCACTGCTGGCGGTCGTCGTCATCGGAGCGGAGAAGTCGGCGCGGACCCTGAAAGCCCTCGAGACCTGGCTTCTGACCAACCTGAACACGATTACCGTCGTCCTGCTGGTCGTACTGGCGGCCGTCATGATCGGCAACGGCCTCGACCTCTTCCGCTGAAGGCGCTAACTGCCGAACATCTCGCGCAGCGCCGCCTCCTGCTCGCTCGACAAGTTCGACTGGATCAGCTCGGGTGGCCGTAGTCCGGTCGCGTCGAAGGTCGCCTTCACCTTGTCCTGTACGGCGTCACTGGACATCAGGAACAGCGCCGACGTACCGGGAGTGACTTGGTCGCGAACGGACTTGATGAAGTCGTCGTCGATCCCCACATCGGTCAGCGAGCCGGCGATGGCGCCCGAAGCGGCACCGATGGCGGCACCCGCGAACGGCATCAGGAAGATCATCCCGAAGAGCATCCCCCAGAACATGCCGCCGATCGCGCCGGCCCCGGTCAGATTGTGCACCTGCCGCGTCTTGGGCTTCCGCGCGTCCGGCTTCCACGACACCGACGCGGCATCGTGCACCTTGATCTGCCCCTGCTTGGCCAACCCCTCCAGGGTCGCGATCGCCTGATTGGCGCCGTTCCAGGTCCCGAACTTCCACACCGTCAGAGTCGCCATCCCAGCCTCCCTCGAGCCCCCTCCACCCTGTGACTCCTGCCCCGCAGCCACGTCACCCCACCCGGGTGAACATCAGGACCGGAGTGGGACGGCGGCTGTGGCCTGTTTCTCGAGCAGGCGGTATCCGCAGGTCCCGGCGATCGACGCAGCCTGCTCGGCAGCCTGCATCGCGGCCGTGGTGTCGCCGGTGGCGTGCAGCGCGGTGGCCAGCGTGATCAGGGCCTCGGCTTCGAGGTACGGGTAGGTACCGCGCGCGATCGTGAGGCAGTCTTCGACCCACTGGATGGCGGCCTTGGTGTCGCCGAGGGTGAGGTGGGCCTGCGCCACGGTAGAGGCGGTTTGGGCCTGGGCCTTCGGGTCACGGACGACGATCGCGAGGTGGTGTGCTCGCAATGCCGCCTGCAGCGCGGCTGCTCCGTCTCCGCGCTGGCTGTACAACCGTGCCCACTCGTCCAGCGTGGACAACTCGCCGCGCGGGTACGAACGACGCTGGTAGGCCTCCAGTACGTCGCTGAGCAGGCCGGCAGCCTGGTCGGCCGCACCCAACTGCCGTACGGCGCTGGCCAGGTTGCCGCGGATGGTGAGAGTCGATGTCTCCTGGCCGGCTCCGTTGATCTGCAGCGCGGAACCGAACAGGTCGGCTGCTTCCTGCAGTTCCCCCTGGTACAGGCGGGTCATCCCGAGACCGTTCAGCACGATGGCACGGACGTGGCCGGGTTGATCGTCCTCGGTCAGCTCCAGGGCGCGGCGCATCCACAGGTCGGCGTCGTCGAGCTTGCCTCGCTCCAGTTGAAGCCACCCGACCTGGTGGCCCAGATAGGCGGCGGCGGTGGTCCGGCCGACGGCCACCGCGAGGGCGTGGCCGGCGAGACCGTCGGACAGTGCGTCCTCGTCCCGTCCGACCGCCCCCAGGGCCTGGCCGCGGTTGATCAGCATCGCGACCTGCGCGACGTCGTCTCCGGCCGCGGTGGCGGCGGCCATCCCGGCCTGTGCCGCCGGGAGCCAGCCGTCGGCATCCCTGCGAATCAGGAAGTAGCCCCGGAGCTGGTCGGCGATGCGCCAGGACAGCGGCCGGTCGCCGGAGTTCGCCGTACCCTTCACGACCGCGAGCAAGGCCGGGAGTTCGTCGTCGAGCCAGGCGAGTGCCCCGGCTTCCGAGCTGAAGAAGCCGGCCGGTTCGGGGTAGGCGCTGAGTCGCACGAGGTGGGGATACGCCCAGTCCATCGCGGCCGTCACGGCGTCGGCGTACCAGGAATACAGCCGGGTCCGGGCGGTTTCGGTTTCGGCGTCTTCGGCGAGAAGCCGACTGGCGTAGAGGCCGAGCAGGTCGTGGAAGCGGTAGCGGTGCGTCGTGTGCTGCAGGAGCATGTTCGCCTCGAGGAGGTCTTCCAGGAGGCGGTCGGCCGCGGCCGTCGGGATCCCGAGCAGAATCCCCGTGCTGTCGGCACTGAAGTCGTCGCCGGGGTGCAGGCTGCACAGCCGGAAGGCCCGCTGGGCATCGGAGCTCAGGTCGGCGTAGCTGAGCTGGAAGCTGTTGAGGACGCTGGACTCGCCAAGGCTCAGCTCGGTGAGCCGCCGGTTGCTGTCGTCCAGACGGCGGGCCAGGTCGGCGACCGTCCACTCCCGCCGGGTGGCGAGCCGCGCGCTGGCGATGCGCAGTGCGAGCGGGAGCCGGGCGCACGCCTCCGCGAGCGCGCTCAGTCCTTCGGGGTCGGCATCGAGCCGATGGGTTCTCGCGGTGGAGGCGATCAGCAGCACCGCGTCGTCGCGGGGGAGAGGCTCGAGGTTCACGATGCCGGCGGCGGCCAGCTCCGGCAGTCGCCGTCGGCTGGTCACGATCACATCGCTGCGCCCGGCGCCTGGCAGCAGCGGTCGTACCTGGGCCGCGTCCTGTGCGTTGTCGAGCAGTACCAGCATCCGGCGGTCGGCGAGCTCGCTGCGGAGCAGGGCGGCCGCTTCGGTTTCGTCCGTGCCGATCCGACGGCCGGGTATGCCGAGTGCGCGGAGAAAGCGGCCGAGCACCTGGAGCGGCGCGGGGGTCGTCGCGTCGCTGCCGCGCAGGTCGGCGTAGAGCTGGCCGTCCGGATACTCCGCGCGGAGGCGGTGTGCGGCGGTCAGGGCCAAGGCGGTCTTGCCGACCCCCGCGATCCCGTTGATCAGGACGACTCTGGACGAGAGTGCGCCGGGCCGGCCGAGCGCCGTACAGATCGTCTCCAGTTCGTCCGCGCGGCCGACGAAGTCCGGCGGTGCGGACGGAGCTTGCTGGATGACTGCTCGCTCAGTTGGCTGCGCGGGAGACCCGCTCTGCTGCCGGAGCACCTCGAGCTGAATCGCGCGGAGCCGCTCGCCCGGGTCGATGCCCAGTTGCTCGGCGAGCGCGGACCGGATCCGGTCGTACGTCGCGAGGGCCTCGGCCTGCCGCCCGCACGAGGCCAGAGATCGGATCAGCTCGACATGCAGCGGCTCGTCCAGTTCGTGCTGGGCGGCCAGGGTACGCAGTGGTTCGAGCGCCTGTTCCGGCTCGCCGAGGTCACGCGCCAGCGTGGCGAACGCGCGGACAGCGGCCGTGTACTCGTTGGAGATCGCTACGTAGAGCGGGTTGGCCGCGATCGGCTCCACATCGGTGCCGCCGCGCCACAGCGCCACGGCGTCCGAGAGCTTGGCCAACGCCGCCGCCGGCTCGGCGCGTCGCCGCCTGGGCCGTGAGATCGCGGAACGTCAGGAGGTCGAGGGTGCCCTCGCTCACTGCCAGCCTGTAGCCGGTGCCGCCGCCGACGACCACCGGGTCGGTCGGCCTGCCGACCTCCAGCACTCGTCGCAGCCTGGTGACGCGGGTGTGCAGCAGATTCGCCGCGTTCCGGGGTACGGCGCGGGGCCAGAGGAGATCGATGAGTTCGTCCTGACTGACCGTCGTACCGGCGCCGAGCGCGAGCCGGGCCAGCAGGATGCGCTGCGGACCGGAGTTCAGGGGCACCGGAACGTCTCCGTGCCGAACCTCGAGCGGGCCGAGGAGATCGATGCGCAGGGCACCGACTGCGGTAGGGACAGGCACGGTGGCGGATCGGTGCACCTTCGCTGCGGCGTGGAGCCGTCCCGCATCCTGACCAGTCAGCTTCAGGGCGGCGGCGATGGCCTCGATCGAGTCCCGCTTCGGGCTCACGGTCCTGCCCTGTTCCAGGTCCCGGATCGCCCCCGCACTGAGCCCGGCCCGGTCGGCGAGCGCCCGCTGCGTGACGCCGGCGTCCTGGCGAAGCGTCCGCAGCAACTCACCGAAGTGGCCGGGGTTCTGGGCAGGCCCGGTGCCGGGCGCGTCCTCCTGCGTCCGTCCGGGCACGGCCAGAAGCTTACGGACTCCGAGGGTGACGGTCCGCCGTCAGGGCCGGTCGGCCGGGCAGTACGGGTGGAGTACGGGCAGTGTCGCGACGGTGGCGCTGCGTAAATTTCACCCTCCCGAACCCCTGACCTGAAGGTGACCAAATGCTGAGGTCTCGTTCGTGAATCGACATGTGGATCCGGTGAGCGTGCTGGGGGCGCAGGTTGCCAAGCGGGTCGAGCCGTTCGGGGACGGGCGCCGGTACGTGCGCGCCGGGGAATGGGCGCGGCTGCTGGCGTGGGTGGTGGACTTCGTGGTGGTCGTGGTCGGTTTCGCGATCGGGGTGGTCGCGCTGGTGATGGTCGACCAGCAGGTTGCCCTCGGCAACGGGGTGGTGGCTGCCGGCGTGCTCGGGCTGGTGTTCGGGCTCCCACTGGTGTACGGGATGTTCTACGGCAACGGCCGGGCGCTGGGTGCTGTGCTGACCGGTACGCAGCTCGTCCGGCTGAAGGATGGTGGCCGGGTGGGCTTCTGGGGGCCGTGGGCGATGTTTGTTCGGCTCCTGCTGTTGCCGCTCCTGCTCATCGGCGTGGTGTTCGGCGGCGGTGGCGCATCGCCGCCCGGGTCGTTCCTCCGGGGCAGCCTGGACGTCAATGCCAGCCGCCGCCTCTGGGCAGCCGAATCAGCCGCTTCCGGTGATCATCAGCCTGGTTGGCGGTGAGGGACCCCGATCGATGGACGAGATCTTCATGCGTCCTGTGCATCAAGGTGGCGCATGTATCGCATTGGACTCATGAAAAGGGGCGTGCCTACGGTGAGGGCAACGACAAGGGAGCACATCCGCACATGGAATACCGTTATGTAGGTAGGACCGGCCTCAAAGTCAGCGAACTCTGCCTGGGTGCGATGACCTTCGGCGGGGATGCCGACGAGCAATCCAGCCACGCGATGCTGGACACGTTCGTCGACAACGGTGGCACCTTCATCGACACCGCGGACGTCTACAGTGCCGGCAGGTCCGAAGAGATCGTCGGCAGTTGGCTGAAGTCCCAGGACCGTGACGCGTACGTCGTTGCCACCAAGGCGTACGGCGACATGGGGCCGGGGCCGAACGACGGCGGCAACGGACGCAAGCACATCATGGCAGCCGTCGAGGCGAGTCTCGCGCCGGCTCGGCACCGACTACATCGACCTCTATCAGATGCACGTCTTCGACGATGCAACGCCGATGGAGGAGACGCTGTCGACACTCGACACTCTCGTCCGCAGCGGAAAGGTCCGCTTCATCGGCGCTAGTAATCACACCGGTTGGCAACTGCAGAAGGGTGTCGATCTCGCCCGGCAGCACGGCCTCGAGCCGTACGTCTGCCTGCAGCCGCTGTACAACCTGCTCGACCGCGACGCGGAGTTCGAGCTCGTACCGGTGTGTTTGAACGAGGGCCTCGGACTCATTCCCTGGAGTCCGTTGCGGGGCGGTTGGCTCTCGGGCAAGTACCAGCGCGGAATGGACGGCCCGCCCGCTGGGACCCGAGTCGACCAGTCAGGGCGCAACGGCGCGAGCGAGAACTGGGATGCGTACAACACCGACCGGACGTGGCAGGTCATCGACGCCCTGATGGACGTAGCCAAGGAAACCGGCCGATCGCCCGCGCAGGTCGCCCTCCGCTGGCTCCTGCAACGCCCAGGCGTCACCGCGCCCATCATCGGAGCCCGCTCGACCGAGCAACTGAACGACAACCTCGGCGCAACCGGCTGGACCCTCACCGAAGACCAACTGCACACCCTGACGACCGCAAGCCCCCTCCCCACGGTCTACCCCTACCAACTACTCACCCAATTCCGCCGCAAGTCCGCCTGACCAGGTCGGACGATCGACAGCCCAGGTCAGCCCACCACCTCTGCCGTTCAGCCGGCGGTCTCAGCTGCCTGGGCTGTTGTAGGTCCGGATCATTCGGTTGAAGAAGGTAAGGCCGATGGTGAAGACGATCAGGCCGCCGCACGGTGAGATGGCTGCCAGCCAGGCGGGGATCGGGAGTTGGTCGGTGCGCTCGAGGAGCACGGTAGCCGGTAGGTACGCGATGAACGCCATCGGGAAGATGAAGGTGAGGGAGAGGAATCCCCAGCGGTTGAACATCGTGAGGGGGTAGCTGCTGAACCGCGAGACGGTGTCGTCGGCCAGGATCCGGAGCGACGTGCTTGACGTCATGCGGAAGGACAGCCCGGCCAGGAAGGTTTGCAGACCGGTTTCGACCAGTCCACCACCGACCACCGCGACGACCAGGAACGCCACCTTTCCCGGTGTCCAGGACACCGAGGACTGCGGGGCGAAGATCGCCAGCGATCCGAACCCGAGAAGTGCGTCGCCGAGGGCCATCAGTGGTGCATAGCGGGTCACGACCTGCAGATAGACCCCGGCCGGCCGAAGCAGGTACCGGTCGACGTCGCCTTGCTGGATCGCCTGGTCGATCGAGAACATCGCACCGAACGGCACCACGTAGATCGCGTGCGCGGCCAGCCGCATCGCGAACAGGAACGCGATGTCGTTCAACCGCCAGCCGTGGATGACCTCGAATTTCGACAGCAGCACCCCGATGAACAACAGTTGCGTACCCTGCAGCGCCACGCCGCCGACGATCGTCGAGAGGAAGCTGACGCGATAGGTCATCGCCGCACGCCAGCCGGCTCGCAGCAGGATCCGGCTCGCGCGCAGATCCTCCCGGACAGCGGACCAGGTCCTGACCATCTCAGCCACCGAGCACCACCACCTTGTGGACCGCTCGACGCCAGACCAGCTGCAAGAGCAGGACGAGCGCCAGCACCCAGCCGAGCTGAACCGCCAGCGTGCCGAGTAGCTCGGCCCCGTGCGTGGTCCCGAACCAGATCGACAGCGGCGCGTAGATCTGCGCCTGGAACGGAAGCCAGCTGATGATCGGTTGCAGCCACCCCGGCATGAACCACAGGGGAATGAGGGCGCCGGACAGGAACGCCGCCGCGAACCTGTAGAGGATCAGTACGCCGCCGATCTCGAGGGTCCAGAAGGCGGTCATGGAGACCAGCAGATTGATCGCCAGGATGTTCCCGATGCCGAGCACCATCGACACGACCCAGGCCAGGAGATCGAGCAGGGTGTGCGGCGCCTTCACGCCGCCGAGTGCGAGGCCGGTGATCAGACCCGCGGCGCCGATCGGAAGCCGGCCCACCATCGTGCCGACGGCTTGGGCCAGGTTCTGGCTGATCAGCGAGCGCGGCCGCATCATGTCCACGCCGATCTGGCCGCGCATGACTCGCTGCGGGAGCGAGGAGAACTGCCAAGGCATCACGACGGACTGGATACAGGCAGCCAGTACGGCGTACGCCACCGCGGTGGAGCTCCCGACTCCGGCCACCTCGTCGCGACCGTCGTACAGAACGCGCCAGACGACTACAGTCAAGGTGGTCTGGATGACCAGCCCGAGCACCCCGAACAGGAGGTCCGCGCGGTAGGCGAGGACCGACCGGTAGCCGGAGCGGTACAAGCCGCGAAGCCCGGTCAGGCGGGTGCTCAGCGTGTCGACGGGCATCAGGTGGCCGTTGTGCGTGCGGCAGCCACTGTCCGTTCCGTGTACAGCCGCCGGATCACGTCCTCGAGGTCGGGCTCGAGCATGGACAGGTCGGTGATCGGGTAGCGCGAGGTGAGGTCGTGGACGACCTTCGGCGCGGCCGTCGTGCCTGGGTCGAACCGCAGCGTCGCCTTGACCGGGTCGGCCGCGACCACGTTAGCGAACGGGGACGAGATGGTGGAGGCGTCGAAGTCGGCGCAGTGAACCACGATGTCCCGGCTTGCGACGTACTGCGCCTTGAGCGTCTCGACGTCACCCTCGTACAGGATCCGGCCGTGATCGATGATCACCACGCGCCGGCAGAGCCGTTCGACGTCGTCCATGTCGTGGGTGGTCAGGATGACCGTCGTACCCCGGCCGGCGTTGACCTCCGCGACGAACTCCCGGATCTTGCCCTTGGCAACGACATCGAGCCCGACCGTCGGTTCGTCGAGATACAGGATCGGCGGGGCGTACAGCATGGCCGCGACCAGGTCGCCGCGCATCCGCTGACCGAGCGACAGCGATCTCACCGGGGTGTCGATGAACTCGTCCAGGTCGAGCAACTCGGTGAACTCCCCGAGCCGCGTCCGGTAGGTCGCCGGATCCATCGTGTAGAGATCTCTGATGATCTCGAACGAGTCGCGCAGGGGGAGGTCGTACCAGAGTTGGGTTCGCTGCCCGAAGACCGCGCCGATGGTGCGGGCATTGCGGCGTCGCTCCCGCCAGGGGACCTGACCGGCGACCGTGACGGTGCCCGAGGTGGGGACCAGGATGCCGGTGAGCATCTTGATGGTGGTGGATTTCCCGGCGCCGTTCGGACCCAGGAAGCCGATCAACTCACCTGGATCGATGTGGAAACTGATGCCGTCGACAGCTGTGGTCACCTTGCGCGCCCGGGTGAACAGCGATCGGGTGCCGGCGAAACGGCCCGGCCGCACATCGGGCCGCGAGAATTCCTTGGTGAGATCGGAGACCTCGATGATGGGACGCATCACCGCCGGACCCTACCAGCCTTGTTTTCCACCCGGCCAACGAATTTCACCCACGACGAGATCGTCGGCTGAGGCCACATTCCGGAAGCTCAGCGTCCGGAATGTGGTGTAAGCCAGATGCATGGTTCTTCCTGCTGAGGTCGTCGCGCCCGTCAGAATCGAAGTCCGCCAGGGGCATCAACTGGCAGTGCGCCGTCGCGGGGATGGCGGTGTGCCACTGCTGCTCATCCACGGGTTCCCCTGTACGAGCCGCATCTGGTCGCACAATCTCGTCCCGCTCGCCGAGGCAGGGTTCGACGTCGTCGCGCCGGACCTGCGCGGCTACGGCGACTCCGATTTCGCGCCGGATGACTTCTACGACTTCAACGCGTTCAACACCGACCTGACCGGTCTGTTCGACCAGCTCGGCTGGGATCGTGCGGTCGTGGCCGGGCATGATCTGGGCGCGACGATCGCCATCGACCTGGCCAATCGCCACCCCGAGCGGGTGGACCGCCTGGTGATCCTCGACGACTCCATGCCTGACCTGGGCGAGAGGTTCACTGCGGCGGGTATCCCGCCGCTCGACCCCAAACCTGCCGTCTACGACTACGTACGGCGCCAAGGGCGGGAGGCCGACGCCTTGGTCGCCGAGTTGGACACGCCCGAGCAGCGGCGGCGTTATGTGGCCGAGTTCTACGGGCATCGCATGTGGTGTCCGCCCGATGCCTTCGACGACGAGGACTTGGCCTTCCTGACCGAGCCGTACGGCGACGCCGACCGGCTGCGCGCCTCCTTCGCCGACTACGAGGTCGTCATGGGTACCCGGCCGCTGTCGGCTCCGGAGATGCTCGACCGGCCGGTCCGGCAACCGGCCCTGGTACTGATCGGCGAAGACCAGGTGACCAAAGGCAACCACGCCGAGCAGCGGTGCGCGCTCGCCTTCCCCGAAGCGGTCGGTCCGTTCTGGGTCAAGGGCGCCGGCCACTTCATGCCGTGGGAGCGGCCTGAGACGGTCAACCGCGCCATCCGCTCCTTCTGCGGCGACCTACTGGTCGGCTGAACCTAGGATCTGGCTATGGACCAAGAGTTCACCGGCGAAGTCATCGAGTGGCGCGGCCCGGCGCCGTACTTCTTTGTCTCCGTGCCGGAGCAGGAAGGTGTCGCGCTGCGGGCCGCGGCCTCTGCCGCCAGCTACGGCTGGGGGATGCTCCCGATCCGCGCTCGGATCGGCAGCACCGAGTGGAAGACGTCGCTGTGGCCGAAGGACGGTGGCTACCTGCTCCCGCTGAAGGACGCCGTACGCAAGCCCGAAGGACTGGACGCGGGCGACAAGGTGGACATTCGGCTCACGTTCGACGCGCTGCCCCGTCAGCAGAAGCGGCCTCCGGCCAAGCGGGTGTCCGTTCCCCGGCCGACGGGCTCGCGGGAGCCGGTCACCGCCGAGCAGCTCACGATCGTTCCGGCCAACCAGGCGGCTTGGGAGGACCTGCAGGCGGTCTTCGGCACGACCGGCGACACCTCACGATGTTGGTGCCAGCGGTTCCGGATGCTGCCCAAGGAGTCCTGGGCGTCTGAGGGTCCCGAAGAGCTCGCTGCCCGGCTCCGCGACCAGACCGCCTGCGGAAACCGGAAGGCACGGGCGACGAGCGGCCTGGTCGCGTACCTCGACGGCGAGCCCGTCGGCTGGTGCGCCGTCGCGCCGCGGGCAGACCACCCGAGGCTGCTCCGCGACTACCGCGTCCCATGGCTGGGCCGCAACCAGGACAAGGCCGACACCACCGTCTGGGCCGTGACCTGCTTCGTCACCCGCGCCGGCTACCGGCGCCGAGGAATCGGCCGCGCACTCGCCCGCGCCGCTGCCGGGTTCGCCCGTGAACGCGGCGCCGGCGCCGTGGAGGGCTATCCGGACTTTGTGGACGGCGGGTCCGTCGGCACTCTCGCCATGTTCGCCGATGCCGGGTACGCCGAGGTGAGCCGGCCGGGTAATCGCCGCGCCGTCATGCGGATCGACTTCTGAGCCCTGTCGGACCAAGCCACGGTGATGCACCTCAAGGTCTGAAACGCTTGGAGCGATCCCGGCGGCTCTCACAGGACAGGGGCACGGCGAACAATGCAGGCGTCAGAGACCCAGCGTGCGGTGGCTGCGGCCATGTCGATCGCTTCATCACTCGAGCTGCCAGTCGACGACGCGATCATTCTCAATGATTCGAACAAGCTCACTGTGCGCCTTCTGCCTTGTGACGTCCTGGCCCGGGTGGCGCCTGTGGCCGAGCAGGTCGCACTGTTCGAAATCGAGCTTGCTCAACGCCTCGCCGAATCCGGAAGCCCGGTGGCTGCTCTCGATCCTCGAGTGGAACCGCGCGTCTATGAGCGCGACGGCTTCGTGGTCACGCTCTGGACCTACTACGAACCCGCGTCAACTGAAGCGGTCTCACCAGCCGACTACGCCCGTACGCTCGAGCGGCTGCATGCCGGCATGCGCAATCTCGATGTCCCGGCACCGCACTTCACAGATCGAGTCGAGAGTGCCCAACAACTCGTGGCAAGCCGTGACCACACCCCGGCGCTCGCCGACGCGGACCGGGAGCTCCTCGGTACCACGTTACGAAGTCTGCGACGAGCGATCGACGAGCGCCGCCCCGCCGAGCAACTCCTGCACGGCGAGCCGCATCCAGGCAACGTGCTCACCACAAAGAACGGGCTGCTGTTCATCGACCTTGAAACGTGCTGCCGTGGGCCAGTCGAATTCGACCTCGCCCATGCACCCGACGAGGTCAGCGAGCACTACCCAGGTGTCGATCAGGACCTGCTGCGCGATTGCCGGACCCTCGTGCTGGCGATGATCACAACGTGGCGCTGGGACCGAGGCGACCAACTCCCCAACGGTCGCCAACTCGCCGCGGAATGGCTGGGCCAGCTCCGAGTCACCCTCGCCCACAAGGCCTCGAATCCCCACAGCTGAAGCGCTTCGGAGTGTGTGGCCGATCGTCGGTGAGGGTGGGTGTGACGGGGCCACCCGGGTCCGGCCGGACGTGTTTACGGTTCAATCATGAGATCGAAGAACGTACTCCGGACGCTCGCGGTAGCCCCGCTGATGACCTTGGCGGCCTGCGCTGCCGCCGCTCCCGGCGACTCCCAGCCGGCGACAACTTCCTACGTCGGAATGTGGGTGACGGCTGACGGCCACATCCGTCAGGAACTGCTGCCGAACGGCCGGTACGACGAGGCGCGCGGAACCCGCAAGAGCGCCTACACCGGTAGGTACAGCATCGCCGGAACGCGCATCGACTACGTCGACGACACCGGATTCACCGCCGATGGCGAGTTCGTCGACGCCGACACCCTCCACCATGGTGGCTACGTCTTCCACCGGGAGAAGCGATGAGTCTCGGGCTGAAGGTTCTGGAGGAGGACAAGGATGCGTTCGGTCCCTGGGAGCCGCTCCGCAGCCGTACGGCGATTCTCGAGACAGTCAGGGCGGCGGAGTCTCCGTACGCGATGATGATGCACTACCTGCACAACACCCACTTCGTGGGCGTGCCGGACAGCTCGGCCGTTGGCGAGCACTACGACATGGGGGAGCCTATAGCGGGGAGTTCGTTCGTACCTCGGACGGCTGGAAGGTGCTCAACAGCATCTGAGCCGATCGTGGAGCCTGGGAACCGACACGCTGGGAGCCTTCTGATGCCCGATACGCCGTTGGCCGACTTCCTCCGCGCACGCCGGGCGCTCGCCCGGCCCGAGGACCACGGCATGCCCGCGCCGGGGCCGCGCCGTACTCCCGGGTTGCGCCGCGAGGAGGTTGCCATGCTGGCCGGGGTGAGCACCGACTACTACATCCGCTTGGAGCAGGGACGCGAGCGGCACCCGTCACCCCAGGTCGTCGAGGCACTCGCCGCGGCGCTGTCACTCGATGTCGACGCGCTCGCCTACCTGCGCGAGCTCGCCGAGCCGGCGCTGAGCCGACCGCGCTCGCGCGAGCCGGAGCTGGCCGGGCCCGCGCTCGTGCGGCTGATGGACGGCTGGTCCACCACTCCGGCCCTGACTCTGGGCCGCTACCTGGACGTTTTGGCCGCCAACCCTCTCGGCGAGGCACTGTTCGCCTGGATGGGCGAGGAGAGCAGCCTTGTCGAGTCGGTCTTCCTGAACCCCGCCGCCCGGCACTTCTACCGCGACTGGCCTGCTGTCGCCGCCGGTACCGTTGCCGCGCTGCGTGCCAACGCCGGCGCCGACCTCGACGACCCGCGGATGACCGAGCTGGTCGGCCGGCTGGGTCTGCATAGTGCCGCCTTCGCCGAACTCTGGGGCCGGCACGACGTGCGCGCAAAGACAGCGGAGGTCAAATGCTTCCATCATCCTGTGGTGGGCAATCTGAACCTCAGTTACGAGAGTTTTACCGTCAACAGTGCGCCGGGCCAGCAGCTGATCATCTATCACGCCGAGGCCGGCAGCCCGGACGAGCACGCCCTGGTCCTGCTCGGCAGTTACGCCGCCGACCTCGCCGACCGCGTACCGCGAAGCCGAATCTAAGCCTGGTGCGCCAACTCGACCGCGGGACGGTTCTCACCGGTCGTTGCGTCGGTAGGGGGTGAGAGTGGCGGGCTCCTCGTTGCCGATCCAGTCGCCGTCCTCGAGGCGACGAAGGCTGCTCTCGAGGTCGAGGGACAGCCAGCCGGCGAGCTGCGGATGGGCGGCGTGTTGCCACAGGCCGTAGGGGCCGCGCAGCGTCTCCAGGTAGTCGACCAGATCGTGGACCCGGCGGTCCTGTACGGAGACGCCGCAACGGGAGGCGAGGTCGAGCAGGAAGGCGAGGTCGAAGGTGGCGTAGAACGTGACCTGTCCCATCGCCCGTTCCAGCCCGACCAGGCGGGACACCTCCCACCCGAGGGTCGACGCGTCCCGGGTCTCGCGGGCGAGGAGGTGGTCGACGCCGATTCGGGCGACCTCGGATCGCCGTCGCTCGGGGTGCATGGCCAGGCAGGCGACGGCGCCGGTCGTCGCCGATCGGCAACCTAGCCCGCGGGTCAACCGGCGGTACTCCTTCTCCGGTGGGGTCGGACGGCCGGCCTGTCCGAGGTCGGCTTTCGGGCCGGCCGGCCAGGATCCGTCCTGGAGGCGGACGCCGAGGAGCCACTCGTAGGCACGCTCGGCACGGGGATCGGTGGCGAAGCCGGCGGCGGCGATCCCGCGCAGCGGTACCACGGTCTGCATGGTGACGAAGCGGGGGCCTTCGGTCGGGCCAGGGCCGGCGGGCGGGGTCGACCATGAGCCATCCGGCTGTTGGAGGCCGAAGATCGTCTCGACCGCGGCCGCCATGGCGGGCCCGTGGTAGCCGAGGTAGGCCAACTGGCAGAGCAGGTAACCCGCGATATAGGGCCGGGTATCGGCTGCTGCCAACTGTTCGACGAGTGCGGCGATCTCCGCGTTCTCGTCAATCTCGGTACGCCACGTGGTGACCTCGTCGTCCTCGTCGGTGGCACCATCCAGTTCGCGGGCGGCCCGCCACCGCAGCGACGGGGACGGGTCTCCGAGCAGCAGGGTGGCGATGTTCATGGCAGCACCCCGAGAAGGTGGGGCGCGGTGGAGGTGCCGGCTTCGGCGAGAGCGTCGGGTGGGCCCTCGAAGACGATCCGGCCGCCGTCCGGGCCCGCGCCCGGGCCGAGCTCGATGAGCCAGTCGCAGGCGGCGAGGAACGCCGGATCGTGCTCGACGACGAGCACGCTGTTGCCGGCGGCAACGAGCGCGTCGAGCGTGCGGACGAGGACGGCGACGTCGGTGGCCTGGAGGCCGACGGTGGGTTCGTCCAGCACGTACAGGGCGGTTGCCTTCGTCGGGCGGGCGAACTCCTTGGTGAGCTTGAGCCGCTGCGCTTCGCCGCCCGAGAGGCTCCAGCCCGGCTGGCGTACGACGAGGTAGCCCAGCCCGAGATCGACGGCGGCCCCGCCGACCCGCCGCACCGCGTCGAGGTCGCCCCACTCGTCGACGAGTTCGGCGATGGTGAGGGCCTCGATGTCGGCGAGGCTCCGGCCCCGCCGGCGCAGGGAGGCGGGCTCGCGGCGATACCCGGATCCACCACAGGCATCGCAGGACTGGGGCACCGACGGCAGGAACGCCATGTCCTGCTGCCACACGCCTTTGCCCTTGCAGGCGTCGCAGCGATAGGTCAGGTCCTTGATCGTGATGCCCTGCTCGATGGCCTCCTCGCTCGCGGCGAAGTCCTTACGGATGGCGCCGATGAGCCCGAGGAACATCCCCGGTGAGGTGATCTCGGCGCGGGACTGGTCGGCCACGACCGTTCGGCCGGGCGCGCCGGAGATGGCGTCGTGTTCGCCGGGCCGGACGCGGATCACGCCGCGGCCGGGAATGTTGGTCTTCGGCCGGGTCAGGCCCAGCGCGATGGTGTCGACGACGAGCGAGGATTTGCCCGATCCGGACACCCCACAGACGCCGACCTGCACGCCGAGGGGGACGCGGACGTCGAGTCCCTCGAGGTTGTTCTCCCGCGCTCCGGTGACCTGCATCCAGCCTGTCGGCTCCCGACGGTGGTCGCGGTGCATCGCCGGAACCTGGCCGTCCAGAACCGCCCGCGTCACCGACTGTGGGCTGTCCAGATCGACCAGGCGACCGCCCGACCGCCCGGGACCGGGGCCGATCTCGATCACGTCGTCGGCCGCGCGGATGAGCATCGGGTCGTGCTCGACGGCGATGACGGTGTTGCCGGCGGCCCGCAACTCGGTCAGCGTTCGGGCCAGCGCGGTCACCTCCGAGGGATGCAGGCCCCGGGAGGGTTCGTCGAGCAGTACCGTCATCCCGACCAGTCCGTCGCCGAGCACCGACGCCAGCTTGATGCGTTGCGCTTCGCCGGCCGACAGCGTCCAGGTCGTCCGGTTCAACTGGAGGTAGCCCAGCCCGACGGTACGGAGGAAGCCGAGCCGACGCAGCGCGATGGTCCGGGCCTCTGCCGCATGTCGATCGTCGGGCGCGGTCATCGAGGTCAGGACGTCCTCCAGGTCGGCCAGCGGGGTCGAGAAGAGCTCGTCCCGCCCGCGTCCCTCGAGGCGGATCGCCAGGTACGGCGTACGCAGCCGCCGGCCACCGCACTCCCGGCACGGAAACACGGTCGACTCCTTGCCCCCGACGTCGTTCGCGGCCCACGCGTTCAACCCGCGCCAGAACGCGTCGCCGTACAGCACGGCGTGTTGGGCCTCGTCACTCAACGCCTTCCAGGGGGTGCGGTCAAAGTCGAACCGGTAGCGCTCGGCCAGCGACCGCATCGGCGGCTCCTCGCCGCGGGTTGTGCCGAACCAGGCCAGACTGCCGCCGAAGACGCCGCCGAAGATGGGCACATCCGGGTCCACGATCAACTTGGCGAAGTCGAACTCGTGCTCGACACCGAGGCCCAGGCACTGCGGACAGGTCGACACCGGTGACCCCACCAGATGACGCGGCTCGATCGGCACCGCACTGGTCCCGCAGTCGCCGCAGATCCACGCTGCTTCCGGCTTCGGGGACGTCCGGCGTACGGCGTCGTGGCCGCAGGCAAGGCACGTGCGGACACCGGCCCGCGCGATGATCACGGCGAGCAGGCGGTCGAGGTCGCTGGACCGGCCGACGGTTACCCGGTCGGCATCCCAGACGTAGAAGCCCGACCCGCGCGAGTCGAAGATCCTGCCGGACGGGTCGATGCTCATCGTCGGGCCCAGCCCGGTCAGAGAGTCGACCGGAGCCTCCGGTCCCTCGCGGACCGACTGGCGCTCGTAGACCGACAGGCACTCGAGCAGCCGCCTGGTCGCCTCGGACTCGACGACGTCGTGGACCAAGCGACGACTTGCCCGAACCCGATACGCCGGTGACGACGGTGAACCGGCCCTTGGCGAAGTCGACGTCGACAGCCTGCAGGTTGTGGGCGCGGGCGCCGCGGACGCGGACGGCATCGCTGGACCGTCGCTCGGCGCGCGGCTTGGTGCGAGGACGTACCCGGGGCTGCTTCTCGGCAACGGGCGGCCCGCAGTGCTGCAGGCGTCCGCCAGAGGGACCACCGCCCGGGCCTAGATCGATGTGCCAGTCGGCGGCGGCGATCACGTCAGGTTGGTGCTCGACGACGATCACCGTGCAGCCGCTGTCCGTCAGCCGGTCGAGTACCGCGAGCAACCGATCGAGGTCGCCAGGGTGCAGACCTGTCGTGGGCTCGTCGAGCAGCACCAGGTCGCCGGTCCGCGCCTTGGCCACCTCACGGGCCAGCCGCACGCGTTGGGCTTCCCCACCGGAGAGGCTCGGAGAAGGTTGCCCGAGCGTCAGATAGCCCAGACCGACCTCCTGCAGGGGCCGCAGGATGCGGGTCACCGACGGGTGCTCGGCGAACAGTTCGTTGGCCTCGTCAACGCTCAGCGCCAGCACATCGGCGATCGATCGACCCGCCCAGGTCGCTTCGAGGACCTCGGGTCGGTAGCGCCGGCCATCGCAGGCCTCGCACGGAACCCAGATCGGCGCCAGATAGCTCAGACCGATCGCCACCGATCCCATCCCCTCGCAGTCCGGGCAGGCACCCTCTGCCCGGTTGAAGGTGAAGTCCGATCCGGAGCGTCCGGTCTCGTTCGCGAAGACGTCGCGGATCCGGTCGAGCACCTTGGTGTACGTCGCCGGATTCGACCGTGGATTGTTGCCCAGCGGCGCCTGATCCACCGCACGAGCCCGTGTCACCGGCGCGTCGAACGTCGTACACCCGACAGGCCCACGCTCGCGCAAGGACGCCAACAACACCTCGTGGCCCAGCGTGGTCTTGCCCGCTCCTGACGGCCCGGTGATCACCGTCGAGCAATCCGAGCGGGATCTCGCAGTCGACGTTGCGGAGGTTGCGCAGGCTCGCCCCGGTGACGCGGATCCGGTCGTCAGATGGCGGGCGCCGCGATCGAGGCCGACGAGTACCGGCGGAGAAGCTGACGCCCGACGCTGTGCCGGCCCGCCACAGGTCTGCGGGCGGGCCTTGAAACACCAGTCGTCCGCCGGCGCCTCCACCGCCGGGGCCGATCTCCACGACATCGTCGGCCATGGCGACGACCAGCGGGTCGTGTTCGACCATCAGCACCGGACCGGGCAGGGCGACGATCGCGTCGAGCAGTCGTCTGAGATCGCTGTGATGCAACCCGATGGTCGGCTCGTCGAGGACGTGCAGCAGGTCTTCGAGACGTCCTGAGAGCACGACTGCGAGCCGGGTACGTTGCGCCTCACCGCGCGACAGTGTCGGCATCGACCGGTCGAGGGCGAGGTGGCCAAGGCCCAACTCCTGCAGCGGACGCAGGCGTCGCAGCAACTCGTCCTGGATGCGTCGAGCTCGCGACCCGAGTGGGAGCCGCTGCACGAATTCGAGGACCTCGGTCACCGATCGACCGATCAGCTCCTGAAGCGTGATGCCGGCGATGCGGTGTGACGACGTGTCGGTGTCACCGCGGAAGGCCGACGGTGCGAGCGGTCGGACCCAAGCGCCGCATTGCGGGCAGATCGGTGCCCGCAGGACCGGCGTACCACCGAGCAGCACCTCGGGTCTGCCCAATGCGTCGGCCCGCTCCAGAGTGGCCCGGACCTCGGCTGCCGGCAGGCCGGGCCGAAGGGTGGCCACTCGAACGACGACATCGTGAGGCAGCGCCGGGTCGAGGCGGGGAACGCGACTCGACGAGGTCGCCGCCCAGGGGCGTCCGTCGACGGTGACCTGGGCGAACTGTCCTCGTATGCCGGCAAGAAGGCGCGCGTGACTTCCCACCAGCCCTCGCACGATCGCGACATCGACGTCGAGCCTGTCCTTGCGAGCGAGCAGGTCCAGCGCGGTGGTGAGGCGCTCCTCGGCGGAGAGCGCCCGGACGGACACGTGGCAGTGGGGGCATTCGACCTCTGCGAACCGTGAGTACAGGATCCGCAAGAACGGATGCAGCCCGACCGACGTTGCCAGCGTCGAGGCCGGGTTCCGGTTGAGGACGTTCTGAGCAACCGCCACCGCCGGCCCCAGCCCCTCGATGCGCCGGACCTGCGCAGCGGGAACCCGCGCTCTGTTTCCGCCGAGCGCCAACGACTCGACGAGCCGGCGACGCGCCTCGGCGTACACCACGTCGAACGCCAACGACGACTTACCCGACCCCGACACGCCGACGACCGCGGTCAGCCCCGGCTCGAAGGACACATCGACATCGCGCAGATTGTGCTCAGCCGCGCCGTGTACGTCGAGAAACCGCTCGTTCCGGCGCCTCAGACCAGGACTACGCCCGGTGGCACCATCTCCCGCGATTCGGCGATCCACCCCGCCATCTTTGCAGCCTCCGTGCTCGCGGAAAACGACCTATACGTCCGCCAGAGCTCCGAGGTCTAGCAGTTGCGGCGGGCGATGACTCGGGAGAGGCCGAGTGTTCGACCGGCGTCGGCGCGAAGCATCTGGGCTTCCTCGCGTCCCGGCGTACCACTGTCGTGGTCGCATGCTTCATTCCATTGCAACCAGGTCGGTCGCCCACGACCGAACTCCTTGGCCAGGAAGATCGAGCTCAGAGCGGCGCCACATCCCATGTCGCGTACCCGCATGCCAGGCTCGAGCGGCATGAGATCGGTCAAGGCTTCCGCCTGCCACACAGGGTTCGGCCCCATCGCCCCGTCGACCATCCACCGAGCCGAGTACGCGGCAGACCGCGGGTAGCGCTCGTTCCTCAGCAGTACCTCAAGTTCGGCATCATCCACGCGACCGGAGTCTGGGCGAGTACCCGCAACCAGGCAACCGGTTTTGGATGGTCACTGCAACGGGAAGGGTGGTTGCCACCACCACGGCTGGGTGTCGACGACCACGCGGTCCAGCCATTTGACCCACCAGAAGCCTCGACGACCCTGTACGACGAGCCGTGCGGGCGCACCATGCCCGATCGACAGCGGCCGGTCGGCGACATGCGTCGCGATGAGCAGGTGCGGTAGGTCCCGCAACGGCAGGCGCCGCGCGTACCCGGTGACGGAGACCAGGACGACGCTGCGTGCGTCCGGCGGAAGCGATGCCGGCAGCAGCCGATCGAGCCTCACCCCGCGCCAGCGCTGGTCGGCGTACCAACCGCCCGTGCAGTCGAGCACCGCGTCCATCTCGTCGGTGGCCATCGCCAGCAACGCGTCAGCGTCGACTTCGGCCACCTGCCGACCCGCCACCTCGACCCGCAGTCGCCAAGTGGCCCGGTCGATGTCTGGCACAGCGTCCAGTGCCCACTGGGTGACGGGCATCGCCTGCGGGCGTTGTGAGCCGACCTCGTGCGAGCCGGTCGCCCTGCGGTCTTGCCCGGATAACGAGAGTCCACGGGCGGTACCATCCACTGCGAGGTAGGCCGCAGCCGCACCACCGCCGAGGCCGAGTGCGCGGAGCAGGGTTCGCCGGGACAGGTCTGTGCGCCGCGGCCGCTGCGGGTGCCGGAACACGTGCGCGGCGGCCAACGGCACCGCGAGCACCGCGGCGCCGACGTGCACTTGCATCGGGGTGAGACCTGCGTAGGTGCGGAAGCCGCCGAGGGCGTGTACGACGCCCGCGAGGAGCGATACGGCGACGAGAATCCCGAGGGCGGCGCCGTCAGCCGCACGCCAGGACGCCGACCGGAACGCCCTGCTCCGCCGTACGATCAGCGACTTCCACGGGACGAGCAAGACCAGCGCGAGGCCCGCCGCGCCGTGCAGCACCGTGATGATCCGCTGGGGCGTCGTGGTGCCCGTGCCGAACGCGACCCAGCCGGTCGCGAACGCGAGAACGAGCAGCATCAGCAGTGCGACGTTGGTACGTCGCCCGGCACGGCGGCGGACCCCACCTTCCCGGTCCATACCTCAAGTGTGCAGCGCCGGCACCGGATCGCCGCGCCCGGACGGGCTAGATCCCGCGCCAGGTCGATCTGCTGCGGCCGACCTTCTCGGACACCCCGGCACCGACGAGCACGCCGACCGCGATCGCGACGATGGACATCAAGGCGTTGATGAAGTCGGCCAGGCCGGCGGCTTCGTTCGCACCCACGATCTGGGCCACTCCGGCGAGCCCGAGGGCCCCCGGCACCAGCAACCAGAAGGTAGGGAGGAAGGTGACCAGCAGCGGAGGGCCGCTGCGGCGGCTCTGGATGAGGTAGCACACGGGGAGGACGACCGCCGCGGCGACAAAGCTCGCCCCCAGGGAGCCGACGAGGCGTCCGGTACCGGCCTGTACGGCGTACGCGGCGTACAGGACGACCAGGAGCCAGCCGAGCGTGCGCCTGGGCGCGGATGAGGCCAGGTACTGCCCGACGCCGAAGATCAGCACCCCGACCCATGGCGCCCACTCGCCGAGTGCTCGGCCCTCACGACCGAGCCCGGTGGGCCCCGCGAGCTGCGTGCCCATGGCAATGCCGAAGGTGAGGAGCAGCAACCGTTCGAGGCCGTACACGAGTCGGGACGACCCCGCGAGCATGTCACCGGTGGACAGCTCGACGGTTGCCATCGTCAACGCGGCTCCCGGCAGGAAGGTGACGAGCGCCGGAATGATGATGTCGAGCGGCGCGGCGTCGAGTGCCGGAGCCAACCACTCGAACACCACCCAGGTCACCAAGAAGGCAGCGGCGACAGGGAGCAGCATCGACAGATAGATTTCGCGGTCGGCCCACCAACGCATCCCGCCGACCAGGAAGCCCAGGAACAGGTATGCCGGCAGGGCACTGGCCGTGGGATTCAGCATCAGCCCCAGACCGACGGTGAGGATTCCGCTGCCCAGGACGGCGACGATGCCGCCGAACCTCGGTGGCGCCGTCATCAGGTCTCGGAGCCGCTGGCTCGCGCCGTCGACGTCCACCGCCGCATGGCGGATGTCGTCGATCAGGCGGTAGAGCGCATCGATCTGATCCAGTCGTAGCGGGGTACTGGTTCCGGCCTCGAAGTCGACCCGGCTCGAGTTGCCCAGGTCGATGCGTACGAAGACCCCCGTGGGTACGACGAAGAAGGTGACACCCGTCGCGGCATAGACCGTGGCGATCTCGTCGAGGATCTGGGTGACGCGGTCAGCGGCATCTCCCGCGCGGGACATGGCGATCCCCAGTTGGCGAAGCAGCTCGAGAACCGCTTCCGGCGGCTGCGCCGGCACAGGTTCGGGAGCTGCTGCCTCGCGCCCTCGTCCCCGCGCGGTGATCCCGGCGGCACGCGACTGCGCGCCCCGCCGCACTGCCTTGAACCATCGAGCGGCGGTACTGCGGTGTTCGCCCGACGCCGGAGGCACTTGGTCAGTCACACTATTCAGAATCGCGCGTGTGAGCCGGACAGGGCTTGGTCCGCCAGGGGTGATCTTGCGACCAGTGATCGCGGAGGCCAGAAGGCTTGTCAGGTCATGAGGCCGAGGGACTCGGCTTTCCAGCCGGGGAAGACTTTGCCGAGTTGGGCGGTGCCGAGTCCGAGGGTTCGTGCGGTGACCTCGGCCAGGACGTTGCGGTAGTCGTTGGTCCCGGGTACGTCGCCCTGGTCGAGGACGCCCGGCGCGAGCCCCTCCCACGCTCCGTGCACCCCACGTTTGACGCCGCCGCCCAGGACGAGGGCCAGCCCTCCGTGTCCGTGGTCCGCTCCACTGTTCGCGTTCTGCTCGACTCGCCGGCCGAACTCGCTCATCGTCACGACCGTCGTCTTGTCCATGGCCGGCCCGAGGTCCTTCGCGAACGCGGCCAGCGCGGCGGCGACCTCACTCAGGGCCCGCGTCATGTCGCCTTGGTCGACAGTGCCGATCCCGGTGTGCATGTCCCAGCCGCCGACGTCCACGGTCGCCACCCGGACCCCGGCCTTGTTCTTGATCAGGGTCGCGATGGACGCCAGGGCTTTGCCGAAGTCGTTGTCCGGATAGCCGCGCACGGGGGCCGGCATGTCCACGGCGCTGAGCTTCTCGGCCTGGGCGGAGGCCTCCAGCGCGTTCACCCCCGGCGCGGCCAACGGGTGGTCGAGCCCGGTGTAGAGCGTGCGGAGCGCTTGCAGCGTCTGCGGAGCGACGCCGTCGATCCCCCGGACGGCGCAGTCCTTCAGCGCGGTCATCATCAGCGGGTTGGCGGGACCCAGCATCGATCGCGGGGTCTGGTGGCCGACGCCCACGCCGCGGAACGTCGTACCAGGCCCGAGCTCTTCCAGGACGCGCTCGAGCCAGCCGGTCTGGACGCTGGACGCGCTGGAGCCGCCACGCTCGAGGCACTCCTGGGCCTGGAAGTGGCTGCGGGAGAGGTCCGGCGTCGACACGGCGGGTACGGCGGCGAGCCGGCCGGCGTCGGCGAGTGGCTTCAGGGGAGCCAGCGAAGGATGCAGTCCGAAGCCACGATCGAACGGCATGAGCGAGCCGGCCCGGACCGCGATGCCCGGCCTGGCCTTCAACAGGTTCGGATCTTCGGTCGGCACGAGAACCGACAGGCCGTCCAGACCGCCGCGCAGGAAGACGACCAGCAGCGTTCCGTCGGTCGCCGCGCTGTCGGCGGCCAGCGACACCCGCGCGGTGATCAGCTGCCCGGACAGAGCTGCGACCCCCAGTCCGAGGCCACCGGCGAGGATGCGGCGCCGGGTGAACCCGGAGCTCCAGCGAGCCGCGCGGTCGGTCGCGTCGGCGGTGACTGCGGCCGCGTGCGCCCGGATGGCGGCGTCGGCGTACGTCGGACCGAGCCGGCGCCAGTCGGGACAGTCGGGATGCAGAATCGACAGCGTGTCGGTCAGGGCCGGGTCGTCGACCGACGGGCGAGCTGACGGCGTCTCGGGCTGATCAGGGGCGTTGGTGCTCACGATGACGTACTCCAGCGAGTGGGCGGGACGAGGTTCACGTTTGGGCTGGTCAGGCCCGGGATCCGGAAGTGACCGGCGGCGTTGGTTCAGCGCACCAGGAAGGCGGGCGAGTCGAGCACGAGGGCGATGACGTGGCCGGCCTGCCACTGCATCTTCCCGACATCGACTCGATGGGTGAGCTCGGCCTGGACGAACGCCTCCAGGCCGTTGAGATGACGCTTGTCGAACCGCTGGCCGATCAGGCGTCGCCCGAGCCGGTCGAACCAGGCGCGGTAGGTGTCGGTGGGACGCGGCTGCAGGTCCTTGGGCAGCTTCTCGTGCTTCAGTCCCTTCCACCAGCCGTGGCTGAGGGCCCGGTGCGCGGTCCACCGCTGCAGCATCTGTCCGGCCGACAGCCAGGCCGCTGTCACGTCGGGATACCCGTTCGGCGGTGCCCAGGCCAGCGGGGCGTGGCCGAGTCCTTTGAGCTGCCAGTACAGACCCTGCAGACCGTCCTTGCTCTCGCCGGTGAACGGCAGGTCGAGGACTCGGGCGGTGCCGACCAGGTCCTCGAGCGGCCGCTTGGTCCGCAGGCCGAAGGAGTCCCAGAACTCCTTGCTGCGGAACAGCGCGACGAGCACCGGCAGGATCGCGGTCTTGTGCGCCAGGTACACCTTGGCCAGGGCAGAGACCAGCGCCGGCGAGGGAGTGTCGCTGACGAACCGGACCGCAAGCTTCCGGGCGATCGTGGCGGCTGTCGCGGGGTGGTTGGCCAAGTAGTCCAGGTACAGGTCGCCGAGTGCCAGTCCTCCGGAGGCGCTGCTGTTCGCGGCCGAGAAGTCCAGCACTTTGACTCGCCCGGGGCGGTGGCGATCAGCGGAGTACTTGAACTTCCCGTCGTCGTCGGCGCCTCGGCCGCTGAGGATGTACGCGCTGGCGCGCACGTCCTTCTCTGTGTAGCCCGACGCGACGCCGACCGTGTGCAGCTCGAGCAGTTCGCGCCCGAGGTTCTCGTTGACGCTCTCGCGGGTGGACTGGTCGTTGTCGAGGAACCGCAACATCGCCGGGTGCCGCATCGCTGCCTCGAGCATGTCCGAGAACTTGCCGAAGGCATGCTTGCGGATGACGGCGGTGGCGTACTGCGGCGCCGTGTCCCAGCCGCGGTCCGACGGCGTGGGCACGTGCAGGTGGTTGGAGAACACATCCACCACGACCTCGAACAGCTGCCGCCGTCCGTAGATCTGCCGGCCCAGGGTGGCGAACCCCGTTTGGAACATCGCGTCCCAGGCGTACTTCTTGACCGCGCCGTGAACGGTCGACGGCGCGGCTCCCGCCAGTGGGAACACGGCCCACGCCTGGTTGCCGGACGGGTCGGCCATCGTCGGCGACAGTTGCTGGGTGAGCCAGCGGTCGATGCCGAGCCGGTCGAGTTCGGCGATGTCGCTCGGCCGGGGCCCGAACGTCACGCGGTTGAGCAGATGCCGCTTGGCCTGAGTGGTCGTCAACTTGCCGGCTTTGGGCACCAATACACCGGCCGTGGTCCGACCTGACTTGGCCGCGGCCGCGAAACTGGGGTACGAACCTTGCCCAGTGGGCTTGCGCGGCTTGTCCGTCGCCGTATAGCTCGCATCGCGATCCGACCTCGAAGCAAGCGTTGCAGGCTGCCGCGCGGCACCGGTCCGCGGGCCGGCCGCCTTCGGACGCTGCGCCGGCTTCGACGCGGTCCCACCCTTCATCGGACTGGACGGGAGCGCCTCCGCGGCCAACTGTGGACGCTTCAGCACATCCACGACCAGACCGCCGGCGGCCACGGACGAAGCGGCCGTGAGACCGAGCATCATCCGCCGAGTCGACTGCGACGACGGGCCACGCGATCGCGGCCGAAGGCGGCCGGATGGCTGCGACGAATCGGTCGGTGGAGGCGGTGACGGACTGGCGTTCTGATCCTCAGAGTCCACGGATGTCTCCCGAGCGTGGCCTGCCTGCGGCCCGGTCCCCGTGACCTGCTCACCGAGTCGAGTTCCTGACCCCGGCGACTATGCCGCATCGCGCACGAGCCGTTACCACTCCGAGACTCGTTCTTTACAGAAAACCGCAGTCATGGCAGCGGTAGGGTTCTGGGTTGATGTGGAGCGAAGTACGACCGCCGACGACGCGCATCTGCAACGAGGTCGACCTGGAGGGCATCAACACGTGGGGCTTCGACGGTCTGCGCCGAGTAGACGCCGACCTCGTCCTCGCCCGCCCGTTCTGCGACCGCTGAGGTCGCTCCCATCAGTTGGAGTGTTCAGGTGAGACAATTGACGGCGGCGCCTGAGCGAGCAAAGTTGGCATCTCCTCGACGGCAAGCTCAACAACCTGACTGCAATTCGCCTCGGCGCACTCGCAATCGAACAAGCGAACCGCGTGGTGGCCATTCTCCTTGTTGCGTTCCAACCGCAGTCTTTCGGTCGCCTGTTCAGCGAGTTGCTGATTACTGATACGAATCAAAGACCGCCGCTCATCGGTGGTGCGCGCCGCGGGACAAGATCCCAGGATCGCGCCGAACCTCTGCTCGACCGCCAGAAGTGTTTGCTCGACAGTCTGACCGTCGACCACGACGACGCTTGCACTGGTTCCCTCGAGTTGGCTCCGCACCAGCTCCCATCCCCAGACAAGACCCTGATGCACACCGTCTGGATGCCTGCGTTCCAGTCTTGCGAGTTGTTCCTCTCTGGACGGCATCAGCCACACGGCGTTCTCGGCAACCCCAGCCATCCTGGGAGTGACGAATGCACCCTCGACAACAACCGCTGCATCCACGGACAGCGAGTGGATGTCTTCCATGATCATCGGCCTGCGATCGAAGTCTCCTGGCCCGGTACCCAGGACATGAAGCCCGGCCGCAGCTGCGCGCTTCTCGTGAGCGAAGGCATAAGCATCGACGCTGTACCAGAGAAATCCATGCTTTCGTGCGAGAAGACGGCTCACCGTGGTCTTGCCCGCCGCCGCCGGACCACCGACCCAGAGGATACCCGCGTGCTCGGAGTTCGGTTCTTTACTCACCCGACGAGAGTCTAGCCTTTTATCTGTTGGTGATTCGGTCACCGTAGTAGCCGGCCGGCGCGCTGAGTGCCTACGATCAACGGGCGATCGGTGGTATGAACTCGTCGGTACTGCGGCGACCGGGGCGGAGGCGGTTCGTGCGGCCGTGACCCTGCGTCCAGACGTGTTGGTGATGGACATCCAGATGCCCGACCTGACGGGGATCGAAGCGACCCGGGAGATCGTCCGGGTCGCGCCGGAGGTGGCCGTGTTGATGTTGACGATGTTCGACGATGACGACTCGGTGTTCGCGGCCATGCGGGCTGGTGCTCGTGGTTATGTGCTGAAGGGTGCGGCGCCGGACAACGTGATCCGTGCGATCGCCGCGGTGGCGGCGGACGAGGCGATCTTCGGTCCA
Source organism: uncultured Actinomycetota bacterium (assembly GCA_963748245.1). Taxonomy (GTDB): domain Bacteria; phylum Actinomycetota; class Actinomycetes; order Propionibacteriales; family Kribbellaceae; genus Kribbella. The sequence goes on from CAVVIA010000005.1 coordinate 1,316,010, forward strand.
GGGATCGCCCGGCGGGCGCTTGCCTATCTGTCCGGGCCGCGGTCGGAGCAGGCGGCGTTTCCGGAGTTGACGCCTCGTGAGCGCGAGGTGCTCGACCTGATCGCCGCTGGGCTGGGTAACGCGGCGATCGCGCACCGGCTGGGCCTGGCGCCGGCGACGGTCGGCAACCACATCACCAGCATCTTCGCGAAGCTCCAGGTCGCCAGCCGGGCGGAGGCGATCATCCGCGCCCGCTCGGCCGGCCTCGGCGACGACTGAACTCAGCCCGGCGTCAGTCGGTGCCGAGTGCCTTGCGGAGAACGCGAATCGCCTGCTCGATCGCGCCGGTCGCGGCGGCTGTCTCCCGGAGTGGGTTGAGCATCATGAAGTCGTGGATGATGCCGTTGTAGCGCACGGACGTGGTGCGCACGCCCGCCTCGGTGAGCTTGCGCGCGTACGCTTCGCCCTCGTCACGCAGTACGTCGTTCTCGTCGACGATCAGGAAGGCGTCCGGCAGCCCGGTGAGTTGCTCGATGCTCGCGCGCAACGGTGAGGCGGTGATCTCGGAGCGCTTGTCCTCGGCGGGCAGGTAGCAGTCCCAGAACCAGGCCATCCCCTTCGCGGTGAGGAATGGGCCGTCGGCGAATTCGAGGTAGCTGTCGGTGTCCTGCGCGGCGTCGGTCACCGGGTAGTACATCGACTGGTGGACGAAGGTGACGTCGCCCCGCTGCTTGGCCATCAGCGCCAAGGCAGCGGTCATGTTCCCGCCGACAGAATCGCCGGCCACTGCCAGCCGCGTTGCGTCGAGGCCTTCGGTCGATCCCTCGTTGGTGATCCACTGTGCGGTCGCGTACCCCTGCTCGATGGCTACGGGATACCGGGCCTCGGGCGATCGGTCGTACTCGACGAACACGACTGCGGCGTTCGCCCCGACTGCCAGCTCGCGAACGAGTCGGTCGTGAGTTCCAGAGTTGCCCAGGACCCATCCGCCGCCGTGCATGTACAGGACGGTCGGGAGGGTGCCTGTCGCGTCGACAGGCTTCACGATGCGAACCCGGACGTCACCGACCTCTGCCGGGACCGTGATCCACTTCTCGGTCACGTCGAGCTTGGCGATCGGGGCCGCCTGCACGTCGTCGAGGACCTGGCGGGCGCCGTCGGGACCGAGTTCGTAGAGGAAGGGCGGCTTCGCGGTTGCGTCCGCGAAGTCTTGGGCGGCTGGTTCAAGAAAGTGCTTGTTCATGGGGATTCCATCCTTCGTGGTTCCCGATCGACCGGCATGGTCGATCGGATCTGCTGTGTCTCAGGGGAACCGGGCGTGCCTCGGCAGACTGTTTCGCGTTCATCGCGAAGCTCTTGCGTTACGACGCTGCCCGACGGGCTGACGAACCTGAGATCGGTGCCGGTTGTTCGTCAGCCCGCACGGCCTGGACTTGGGTACGGCGGCCTCGACCGGGTTCAGCTCGCCCGCGCGGCCTGCTCGATCACCCTGGTAACGGTCTTGGGGTCGGTCATCAGGCCGAGGTGCCCGGCGTCGTACTCGGTGATGGTGGCGCCTGCCCGCTTGGACATGGCCCGCTGTTCCTTGGCCGGGATGATCTGGTCGTTGGTGCCGATCGCGCTCCAGGACGGGATCGTCTTCCAGGCCGGGGTTGCGGACGGCTCGTTGAGTGCGCCCAGAGCGCCCGGTCGCTGAGTCGCGAAGACGAGATCCTTGTCGTCGGCACTCAGCTCGGGCGCGAACGAGGTGAAGACAGTCGACCGCTTGAGGTAGACGTCGGTGTCCGGAGTCGGCGGCAGCGTGGCGGGGACGAGGTCGAACACAGTCGCGGGGTCGACCGCGAGCGCCGAGTCCGGTCCCACGAGCTGGAACGGTGTCTCACCGGTGTCCGGTGCGAAGGAGTTGACGTACACGAGAGCCTTGACGTTCGGAAGCCCGGTGGCCGCGTTGGTGATCACGAAACCGCCGTACGAGTGGCCGACCAGCACGACCGGTCCCGTCAACGTTTGCAGGAAGGTGCGCACCGAGGCCGCGTCACTCGCTACCGAGCGCAGCGGGTTGGGGATGGCGCGGACCGTGTACCCGTCGTCCTGCAGCCGCTCGGTGACGCCGTTCCAGCTCGAGGCGTCCGCCCAGGAGCCGTGCACCAGCACGATGGTCGGCTTCGCCCCGCGCTGTTCGCCGGCGGCGCTTTGCACCGGGCTGAGGCCCGCCAGGACCAGCGCCGCGGCGGCAAGCAGCAACGCCACCGTGCGCCCGCGTCTTTTGGTACGGCGAGCCGGATTGGTCAGGGGATTCGTCATGGATCTGTCCTGTTCCGTGTGATGGAAAGCCGGCCGCGTACCGATCGGCTCGTCTGTGAGACCGAGCACCGCCTCGCGATGTGACAGCGCCACCCCGGATGTCACACCGGACCGCCCTGCCCGGTCCTAGTGAGTGACGTCGGCTGGACCGGCGTACGTCGTTGCACAGAGCAACAACCCGTCCGGAGGAGAACAGGGCATGGATGAGCTCGATTTCAACGGATGGAACCGAGCCGACCGGCAGGGCGTGTTCGCCCGCTGCCACACCGACGACGTGCTCGTGGAAGTCACAGGGTGGTGTCCGGTCGGGAGTTGTCGGTAGCCTCTACCCGGACAAGGCCGGTGATGACATGAACCTCTCTCAGACCACCGATCTCCAGCACCGCTGCGATCTGCTGCGGTCGCTGCATCGTCCTGGCGACCCGCTGGTGCTGCCGAACGTCTGGGACGTGGCCACCGCCAGAGCCACGGTCGCGGCCGGTTTCCCTGTGGTCGCGACCACCAGCGGCGGAGTTGCGGCCACCCTCGGGTACGACGACAACGAGGGTGCCCCGGCGGAGGAGATGCTTGCTGCGGCCGCGCGGATCGCCCGGTCGGTCGAGGTCCCCGTGACGGTGGACGTCGAGGCCGGTTACGGCATGGAGCCGGTCGACCTGGTGTCCGCGCTGCGCGGTATGGGCGCCGCCGGCTGCAACATCGAGGACACCGACCACCGAGCCGGAGGTCTTCGACCCCCGGCTCAGCACGCGGAGTGGCTCGCCACGGTTCGTCAGGCCGCCTCAGAGGCCGGCTATCGGCTGTTCATCAACGCCCGGGTCGACGTGTTTCTCGAACCGATCTTCGGCGGCGCCGACGACGAGGCGCTGGCCGAGCTCGTTCCCGAAGCGACCGAACGAGCCAATGCCTACCTCGAGGCAGGCGCTGACTGCGTGTACCCGATCGCTCTGTGGGAGCAGGGCCTACTGCGCCGCTTCATGGCGGAGGTGCAGGGTCCGGTGAACGTCACCCGGATGCCGCAGGCACCGTCGCTGGTCGAGCTCGCCGCGCTGGGCGTCGCGCGGGTGAGTTGGGCAACATTCCTGCACCTGGATGCGATGGCTCACTTCGAAGCCAAGCTCGCCTCGGTCAGGGAGTGATCCGGCCCACGGCTAGGCCGAGTTGAGGCGGCTCAACGGCAATTGGCGGAGCTGGTTACGCGAGGTGATCTCGAGTTTCGCGAACACCTTCTTCATGTGCCATTCCACCGTGTGCCGGCTGATGTAGAGCTCGGCACCGATCGCAGGGTTGGACAGGCCTTCGCGGGCGAGCCGTGCGATCTGAGATTCCTGGGGAGTGAGCAGGTGGAGCTTCTCGTCGCTGCGCTTGCGCACTGCCTCGCCCGAGGCGACGAGTTCCCGACGGGCGCGTTCGGCGTACGCCTCGGCTCCGATCCGGCTGAACAGATCGTGAGCCGCTCGAAGCTGCTCGCGAGCAGCAGTTCGCCGCGTCTCGCGCCGCAACCACTCCCCGTAGACAAGATGAGCTCGAGCCAGCTGAACGGTGATGCGAGTCTGCCCCAGTCGCGTCAGCGCCTCGCGGTAGAAGGATTCGGCGGCCTGGCCGGCACTGAGCAACGCGCGGGACCGAGCCTGGACGCCGAGGGCCCAGTCCGTGCCGACCGCGCTGGTCCGTTCCTCGAGGCGTTGCAGGGCATCCTCGGCCTCCTCGCGGGCGTCGCTCCGGACCGCCGCCTCGACCAACTCGACCAGGGAGAAGCCGTGGACGCCCAGGTCGTCGTACTCGCATCCCATCCGGGCGGCGGTCAGCGCGTCGCCATAGCGGCCAAGACCGTTGTACGACACCGCGTCCGCGTACCCGGAGCCACCGAACAACCCTCGGCCCTCACCCCGGGCTACCAGCCCCTTGAGATCGATCTCGAAGGTCTCGGCAAGCGCCTCCGGAGCTACGCCGCGCCAGGCATGCAGCAAGTACAGCGGATACCTCACCGCTGGGCTGCCGCTCGCGGTGGTGATCACATCGCTCTCCTCGAGCAACGCCGCCGCGGACGCGAACTCTCCAGCGTGCACGTGGGCCACAGCGCGGTAGGCCAACGCCAGGGGGAGTGTGGCGAGCGCGCCGGACTGGCGGCACAACCGGATCGCCCGGGTGGCCAGCTCCTGGCATCTCACGTCGTCCCACAGGTCGGCCGCGGCGATCCAGGCCAGCCAGAACCACCGCAGTACGTCGTTGTCATCGACGCCGGACTGAGGCCCGAACGCGTCCAGTGCACGCCGTAGCGGAACGACTCCAGCCAGGTAACCTTCCGTGAACCGGGTTGCCAGGCCTTCGAGCAGGAGGTCCGGTGGCTGGAGCGGATGTCGCCCGGGAGGGCCTTTCCGGGCGGCGGCGGCCACCTCCGACGAGCCGACCTCGCCGCGCAGGCGGCCTGCGAAGATCGTCGCTCCGAGTGCCTCCAGATAGCTTTCGCGCGCGGTCTTGATGTCATGTGGCGCGAGCTTGTCCGCCGCGTCGAGCAACAGGGGAGGCGCGTCGATGCCCCGGTTGACCGCGAACACCAACTGGGCGCGAAGCCGGGCGAGCTGGGCACGCCCGAGATCGTCCTGCGGACACATCTCCGCCAGGGACAGCAGCCAGTGCCCGGCCTCCAGCGCACCCGATTCGATCCTGGCCCGGGCGGCGGCAAGCAGCCGTCGGCCACGATGACCCGGGTCAGGAGTCAGCTCAGCGGCTCGCTCGAGGAAGGTGGCAGCAGCGGCGATGCCGCCACGAGCCCGCGCGCGACCGGCGGAACGCTCCAACTCGTCGGCGACAGACTCGTCCAGGCCGGCCGTCGCATGACCGCGATGCCAGGCGCGTCGATCGGGGTCGCGGTCGGAATCGGTCGCCTCGGCCAGCGCGCCGTGCACCATCAGTCGGTCGGTCGCGGACGCGGCCCGGTAGACCGCCGAGCGCACCAGCGGATGACGGAACCGAACGTGCGAGCCGAGCGTGATGAGCCCCGCCGTCTGCGCTGCCACAGCAGCATCTGGTCCCAGTCCGAGCGGAGTCGCGGCCCGCCACAGCAACGCCAGGTCGCCCACGGGCTCGGCTGCGGCTGTCAGCAGGAGTAGCCGAGTGTCGTCCGGAAGGACCTCGTACTGCCGCAGGAAGCTCTGCTCGATCTGAGTCGTGAGTGGCGCCACGTCCGGGAGCTCGAAGCCGCCGGCCAGCTCGTCCGGGGTCAGGCCCCGCGGTAGCTCGAGAAGCGCCAGCGGGTTGCCACGGCTTTCTGCGATCACTCGGTCTCGAACCTGCTCGTCCAGGCGTCCGGGCCAGGCGGCGTCGAGGAGCGCGCCGGCATCGCTGCCCTTGAGCCCTCCCAGCACCAGCTCCGGCAGTCCGTCCAGCTCCCGCAGCTCACTGGGCTGACGCGCCGCGAACACCAACCCGACCGACTCGGCCAACAGTCGGCGGGCAACGAACGCCATGGTCAGGACTGAGGCCTGATCCAGCCACTGAGCGTCGTCGATCACGCAGATGAGGGGTTGTTCATCCGCGGCTTCCGAGAGCAGACCGAGTACGGCGAGCCCGACGACGAAGCGATCGGCAGGTGCTTTCGCGCTGAGCCCGAACGCCGTCTCGAGCGCATCACGTTGCGGCCCGGGCAGCCGCTCTCGCAGCGGGAGCAGCGGCGCACACAGTTGATGCAGGCCCCCATAGGCGAGCTCCATCTCGTACTCGATGCCGGCCGCTTGCACCAACCGACAGCCTGGCACGCCACGCAGCGCGTGCTCCAGCAATGCCGTCTTCCCGACACCGGCCTCGCCGCGCACGACCAGAACCTGACTCTGACCAGACCGTATGCTGCCCACGAACCGATCCAGGACGACGAACTCGTTGTGCCGACCGCGCAAGCCGTTCCTGGGGTTCTCGGTCGACATGGCCTTCGACGCTACAGCGGCGGCCGAACGCTGCCAAGCGTGTCCCGTTCTCTGGGCACCGAACCTGGCAGCGAGCCCTAGGAGTTCTTGGACATCGCAGTCAGCGACTTGAGGGCGGCGACGTAGATTTCGGAGAAGGTGGGGAAGGGTTGGATGGTGTCGCGGAGGATGTCGAGTGGGATGCGGGCGCGGATCGCGAGCGTCGCCTGCTGTAGCCACTCGCCGGCCTCGGGGCCGAAGGCATAGGCACCGGTGAGGCGTTCGCCGTCGCTGAGGAGCGTCAGGAATCCGTTGCTCTCGGCGTACTTGTGGGTGTAGGTCGCGGTCTTCGCCACGTCGCGCAGCGCGATCGTCGCACTGTAGGGAGCGTCGGTGACGCCGACGGATGCGGCCGCCGGGTCGGTGAACGCGGTCCGCGGTACGGCGTCGTAGTTCGCCTCGCGTGGTTCGCCGAGGATGTTGGCGGCAACGACCCGGGCCTGGTACTTGCCGACGTGGGTGAGTAGCCAGATCCCGGTGACGTCGCCGACTGCCCAGGTCCGCTCGGCGACCTGGAGGTGAGCGTCGACTGGCACCCCTCGGGCGTCTGCCGTGACTCCGATGGTCTCCAGGCCGATGTCGTCGACCCGCGGCTTGCGGCCGGTGGCGACCAGCAGCCTGTCTCCACGTACCTCACGACCGTCTTCCAGGACGAGGACATAGTCGTCGCCGTCGCGCCGAGCAGCAGTTGCACGCGCGCCGAGGATCAGTTCGATCCCGTCGCGACGCAGTACGTCGCCAAGCGCCTCACCGAGTGGCGCGGCCTCGCGCGGCAGGAGCTGGCCGGCGGACTCGACGATGACGACGTCGCCGCCGAGTCGTCGTACCGCCTGTGCCAACTCGACGCCGACAGGTCCACCGCCGAGGACCACCAGGCGTCGCGGGATCGCCTTCATGCTCGTTGCCTCGCGGCTCGTCCAGATCCCGTCGAGCTCACGGAGGCCCGGGACGGGCGGGACGACGGGGTCGGAGCCGTTCGCGAGTACGACGTGATCCGCGGTGTACTGGCGGCCGTTCACCTCGACGACGCCGGTGCCGGCCAAACGGCCGCTGCCACGGATCAGGTCGATCTTGTTGTCGGCGAGCCACTTCTCCTGACCGGCGTCGGAGTAGTCCGACACCATGTAGTCGCGCCAGGCGAGGGCTGCCTCGACGTCGACCGTCGCGGGAGCGGCGGCCTCGTTCGCAGCCTGGGCCGCCTCGCCGGGACGCAGCAGGGATTTGGACGGGATGCACGCCCAGTACGAGCATTCGCCCCCGACGAGTTCACGCTCAACCACGGCGACCCGCAGGCCGCCGTCGGCGAGGGCTCCGGCGGCGTGCTCACCGGGGGAGCCGCCGCCGATCACGATGACGTCGTAGTCGCTCATTGCGGGAGTTCCTGTCCGGTCCGCTCTGCGACCATGTACGTCGCGTACCACTCTGGCCACTGCTCGTCGAACTTGCCGCCGTTGCGCTTCTCGTGTTCGCCATGGGCCGTCGCGGCACGAATCAACGCCTGCTGCAGGTCGTCGACCGAGGTGTAGGCCGTCTCGGCGGGGTCGACGCGGCCGGGAAGGCGCTTGGTGACCTCCTGCAGTAGCCAAGTGTTGCCGTCGGGGTCGTTGAACGTCGCGAACGAGCCGTAGCTGGCGCGCTCGTCGGCCGGTCCGGCGACCCGATCGCCATCGGGCTGGAACTGCGCGCCCGGCGTCGCCGGGTGGAATGCCTCGCTCACCTCGACACCGCGGGCGGCGAGTTCGGCGCGTGCGGCTTCGATGTCGGACACGATCAGGTAGAGGCCCTGTGCGGAGCCTGGTTCGGCCGTGGTGATGTTCGAGCCGAACTGGACGGACGCCGGCGAGCCCGGCGGGGTGAACTGGACGACCCGGAAGCCGTTGTCGAAGGCGAAGTCCGCGTCCAGCCGCCACTCGAGCTGCTGGTAGAACGCCTTCGCCGTGTCGACATCGGTGACGGGAATGACGACTGCTTCGAACTTGTAGTCGGTGCTCACTTTTCCTCCTGTTGTGGTTGGTTCACCTCCGACTATGGAGGCGCGCCGGCCCTGTCGCACCAGTGCTGATCACTGGTGTACCCGCGAGGCAGTCGCCGGTCGAGGAGCAACGGCGGGGGACAGGCCAGGGATCTGCCCGACCGGTCCAGGTGGTTCCCCAGTGGCCACCACTGGGGTGACGTGTCAACTTACGACTGCACCCGGAACCGATCCGGCGCAACGGGGCTCCAGTGCCGGCGCATCGGTTCGGTCTTCTCGCGGGCTCAGGTGGCGTGCATCATCGCGATATGACGACATCGACACCGGACGGACCCACGCTGGCAGGGCAGACGGTCGTAGTCATCGGTGGGAGTCTGGGGATCGGGCTTGCAACGGCCCGCCGCGCCCGGGCGGAGGGCGCGTCCGTGATCATCACGGCACGGAACGAGGAACGCCTGCAGCAGGTCGGCAAAGAGCTCCGCGCCGACACGGCCGCTTTCGACGCGACCGATTTCGACCGGCTCCGAGAGTTCTTCTCCGACTTGCCCACGCCGATCGATCACGTCCTGGTCACCGGGCCAGGGCCGTACTACGCGCCGCTGGAGGCGTTCGACTTCGACGAGGCACGCCGCGACATCGAGTCACACCTGCTTCTACCGCTGCACGTTGCCCGGTTCGCGATCGACAAGGTTCGCCCCGGCGGGTCGCTGACCTTCATGGGTGGCACCGGCGGACGTCGTACGGCGCCTGGCCTGGTACTCATCGGGGCGCTGACGGCCGCGATGCCGGCGATGACCCGGAACCTCGCGCTCGAGCTCGCACCGATACGCGTGAATCTGATCGCGGCAGGGTTCGTCGACACGCCACTGTCGGCCACGCTGCTCGGCGACCAACTGGAGGCACGCCGCGAAGAACTCCGTACGACGCTACCGATCGGACGTGTGGTCGAACCAGACGACATCGCCCTGCTGGCCCTTCACCTGATGACCAACACGGCCTTCACCGGCGCGACTCTCGACATCGACGGCGGCCAGCAACTCATCTGACGCGCCCGGCTGTCCCATCAGCTGTCGGGCAAGTCGCCGCGCGTGCCAGGCAGCCTGCGTTCGTAACGAAGTACTACATTCAATCAGTTGGCGCTTGCTCGGCGCTCTGGTGCTGCGGTAGTCAAGCTGCACCAGGAAGGAGCCGTCGATGGAAGCCGGAAGCAACGAGGTCACGGCTGCGCTACAAGCTGCGTACTCCGGACTGCTGCGGGCTGTCGAGCTGGAGAGACGGAGGCCTGACGACGCCATCGACACCGTGGCGGTCGTCTCGGATCTGCACGAGCTGCGGACGATCATGTCGGCGTTGGCTCAGCTGATGCGGTCGTTCGACCTCGCGCGGTACGGCGAGCTGGCGAAGTGGGGTCCGGGAGGCGAGCCGGACAATCCGGACAACCTCACACCGCGGCAGTTCGTCGAGGCAGCTGACGCGGACGTGAGCGCTGCCTTCGAGCACTTGCAACGTGCGGCCGAGAGTCTGACCGCAGCCCGTCGCCGGATGGCGGTCGTCAGCTGATCCGCGCAACAGCCTGACGTCATGTCTCGTCGGCAGCCGCAACGATGAGGCTCAGTTCGAGCCGGCTCGGACGATGACGACCGGGCCGCGGGCGAGCCGCAGGACGTTGTACGACGCTGAGCCGCGCAATCGTCGGCGGTCCGGCCCAAGCACCGTCAGCGCAGCCGCGGCCGACTCAGCCAGTACCGCACTGTCGACCAGCCCGTGCGCGAAGCTCCATCGAACGTCGACCTCCGGATAGGCCATCCGCCAGATTTGCACTGCGTCCTCAGTGTCAGCCGACGTCGAGGTGTGGACGACTGTCAGCCCGGTCCCGCGGCGTCGCGCGGCGCGGAATGCGAATCCCAGCGCCGCCGGCGGCCCGCCGTTGTCGTCGACGCCGACGACCACTCTGGATGCCGAGGGTCCGATCGCGTGCCTGGTCGACAGCCCGATCGCTGCGACAGAGACCGTCGTACGGCGGGCCAACCGCCGGATCAGCGACCGTTCGAGCCGCCCCGACCGACGACCGTGGCCGAGAACCACGAGTGCCCGATCGCTGTTGCGGGCCTGTGTCACCAGTGCCGTGGTCTGTCGACCCGGGAAGGCATGGGTGATGATCCGCAGCGACGGCGCGATCCGGCGGGCGCGGCGCCGGGCCGCGGCGAGCACCACCTCGGCGGCTTCTCTGGCCACTAGATCCACGGTGCTGTTACCGGACGGGTCGAGGATGCGCGGCCAGCGAAACGCGTACACGATCCGCAGCTCGGATCCCCGGGCCGCGGCCTCGGCCGCGGCCCATTCGAGAGGCGCGACGTCACTGGCCCGACCGTCGATCAGGACGATGACCGGCCCGTTGTCAGGGTCCGCCGGCGGCGAGGTTGTGTCGGCGACCGGCTGAGGCACGTGATTCGCCCCTTGCCACCCGCGGAAGAGCTTCATCAGATGCCTCCAAGACGGTGCCTTCGTGTTGTCCGGCTTCCACCGTCCCGCCGCGGCCGTCCGCTCACACCAGTGAGAGCCACGGGACCAACCACTGGTCGTCTACGTGCCCTGGGGAATGTGAGGTGGCGTCGACTGGTTGGTCGACGTATGGCGCATTCTGTTGCGGAGTCCCTGCCGGTACCACCGAGACCGCCGGAGACCCATCTGGATCTGCTGGAGCGGCCGATCTTCGGTCACCTGTCGACGGTGCGACCTGACGGTTCGCCGCAGAGCAGTGTGATGTGGTTCGAGTGGGATGGGTCGCTGATCCGTTTCACCCACACGAGGCTGCGGCAGAAGTTTCGCAATCTCGCCGTGGAACCGCGGATCGCTCTCTCGATGCACGATCCGGAGAACCCGTACCGCTCGCTCGAGGTGCGCGGGACCGTCGACAGCATCGTGGCCGACCCGTCGTCGGCCTTCTACCGCCGAATCGCCGAGCGGTACGGCATGGACAGTGTGCTCGACGACGCCAACGTCCGCGTGATCCTCGCCGTACAGCCAACGAAGTTCGTGCCCTACGGCCCGGCCCGATGATCAACGCCGTCACGCACATCATCCGGGCCGAGGAAGCAGCCGGCACGAACACCTTCGTGCCCGCGCTCCCAGCGACTCTGAGGGACAGGTCAGGCTGCCTGGTTCAGTTGTGACCAGCGGGGGTCGTTGTCGGGCCAGTGGTTGATGAGGGCGTCGACGGCGAGTCGGTGGACAGTGGGATCGAGGATGCCGCGGTCGGTTGCTGCTGCGAGTACCTCGAGGTAGGTGGCGACGGACTCGATCGGGAGCGTTGCGGCGGTCGGCGTCACCGAGGCCGCGACGTCGCGCATGTCGACCAGGGTGAAGGCTCCGACGAGAATCGCTCTCTCGCCCTGCAACTCGTCGGCGAACGCCTCGAGTGCGGAACCGGATGACACGGCGTCGTCGACGAGGAGGATCCGTCGGCCGGCGACGGCTGCCCCGCGGACCCGTGGTTCGTGGTCTTCGTGTCCCACGTAGCCGGGCTTGCGGACGAAGGCGAAGGAGAAGTCTCCGGCCAGTGCCGTTGCGGTAGCGAGCGGGATGCCGCCTGTCTCGGCGCCGACGATGACCTCGGCGCCCAGGCGGCGGGCGAAGGTCGAACCGGGTACGGCGAGGTCGTGCAGCAGCCGCGGGTCGCCGTACGCGTTCTCCACGGAGAGTGGGTGCAGCGGGAGGCGGGTCTTCATGTCCCAGCGCGAGATGCCGGGACGGACCAGGCCCGGCACGGTCGCGAGCCGATCGATGAGCTCCGTCCGGGTCGACGGTATGGATGTGAGCTGAGCGGGGTCGGCCTGGTCGGCGAGCCTCACCCCCATGCTTTTCTGAGTGGTGGTCATACCACCGACAGTGGCCCTTCTCCGGTTTCGTCGCGCCCGTGGTGATGCCTGGCGTTCTCCCTGGTGCGTCCGGACGACATGCGGTATGGGGGCGCAGGGCAACGACGTCGGCGAGGATCGCTGTCCCGAGGACCGCGGCACGACGGAGGCGAGATGCGCTCATCCACATTGCATGATGTGCCGGGGGCGGGGCGGGGACACGATGTGGTTCAGCGGCGAAGTCGCCGGTCCACATTTCCTGTTGGGAGAAAGCCCATGTCGGCATCCGCAGTATCAGAAACCCCTGTACTGGATCTACTGGCGTCAATGACCGAGGCCTCCGTGCAGGCCTCCAGCCTCGACCCCCGGACGATCATGATGGCCCGGCTCGCGGCCCTGGTGGCCAGTGACGCACCTCCCGTGTCGTACGCGCTGAACCTCGCCGTCGGCAGCGAGGTAGGCCTGGATGCCGAGGACGTTCGGGGCGTGCTGACCGCGATCGCACCCATCGTCGGAACCTCACGGGTCGCGGCGGCGACCGGAAACATAGTGACCGCGATCGGCGTCGCCATCGAGGTTGCGGCGGCGGAACTGGCCGAGGAAGAGGCCGCCGCGCAGAACTGAGCAGCTCGTCAGCAGGTGGACTTCACGCTGGTGGTCAGGGCCTCCACGGCACCACCGAAAGCCTGAGCCGCAGCGGCGGCCGCGGTCAGGCTGGCGCCTGACGGGTCGGACTTGGCCGTGGTGACGCTGGACTTCAGTGTGTTGAGCGCTGTGTCGGCCGCGCCGAGCTGGGTCGAGAAGTCCGACTTGGCGTCGGTCTTGACCTGCTTGAGGTCGGACTCGACTGCCACCAACCCGTTCTGCAGGTCGGAGATGCCGGTCGACGACGTGACATCGACGTTCTTGACGTCGTCGACCGACGTCTTCAAGTTGTCGACAGAACCGCACACGGCGGCCTGGTCGTTACTACAGCTCACCAGTGCAACGCCGAGCACCAGAGCCGCTGCGGCGCGGACGATCGGAGATCTCATCCGCCACTCACCCCCCTCGAAGGTTCACACCTGTACACGGGATCGTTCCGCGCACGCGGCGGCTCCACATCATCCACATCGCATGAACTCAGGGCAGTTTTGCAATGTTGCCGAAGCGGGCGCCTGGCGGGTTGTCGCGGGTGGGCTGGTTGCGCAGGAGGCTCACTGTTCACCCACACTGCGTGAGGACTACGGCGCCGGGGTCTACGTACTGTCATCGGTGGTGGCCGGCGAGGAGAACCGTCATGACTTCTGCACGGATGTGGCAACCGAGATGACGTGGGCCAGGCGGTTCCGCCGGCGGGAGAACGTGCTCGAAAGCCTCTGGCTCGTCCCGGTGATCGGGGGTGTGCTCGGCGGGATCCTCGGCATCGCGGTATCGGTAGCCGACGAGCACATCGGTACGCCGCCGGTGTGGCAGTACTCGCCGTCGACCGCGACTACATTGCTGTCCGCGATCGTCGGCGCGACAGCCGCGCTCACCGGCTTCATCGTCTTCCTTGATCGATTCATCCGCCGGCTCCGGCCCGCAGCCGTCGCCGCGGACGTCGCGCAGGTGGCTCGGTCGACGTTCACGGCCGCCGTGGCCTTCGCCGACCGGCCGGACATCCGATGGGACTACGGGACGCCGCGGGCAGAACCGGCGTTCGTCGTGCGGGCGAGCCGCGGCGGCGCGATCCAGGCCGTCGATCCCGACGGCCTGGTCGAATGGGCTCAGGCCCATCGCGCCGAGCTCGTCCTGCCACGCCGGGTAGGCGACTTCGTGCAGACCGGTGGCGAGTTGGTGCGCGGGTACGGCGGTGTGTTCGGGGGCCGTGCCGCGACGGAGCTGGAGGGAATGATCGCGCTCGGCGACGAGCGCACCTTCGATCAGGACCCCGCGTTCGCCCTGCGGATGATGGTCGACATCGCGAACAGGGCGCTCTCCCCGGCGGTGAACGATCCCACGACCGCCGTCCAGGTCCTCGAGCACATCGGCGACGTACTCGCCCTGATCGGGCGGACCGACCTCGAGAACCGGACGAGACCGGAGAGTGCTGACAGGCCCGCCGCGGTCGTCATGCTGACTCCTCGCTGGGAGGACTTCGTGGCCCTCGGACTGACTGAGATCCGTGAGTACGGCGCAACGTCGGTACAGGTCACGCGACGGCTCCGAGCACTGCTCCTGGATCTGCTCGAGGCGGTACGGCCCGAGCACCGCGCCGCCCTCGAGGAAGAACTCCGCCGTCTCGATGCCACCGTCGCCGCAGAGTGGCGCGACTCGGTCGACCTCGATCGCGCGTCCGCCGCCGACTGTCAGGGGATCGGTCACCCCACGCACAGCTCGACGAGCCTTCCCTAGTCGACGGAGGATCTCACTGGTCCTGTGACCTCGCTCGTTTCGTTGCTCCGAGGATCACTTGAATGCCCAGCCCGAGGACCACCAGGTCCAGCAGCATCTGGGCTCCGACGATGAGGCGGGTCGTCTCCCCCAGAGGTGAGATGTCACCGAAGCCGACGGTGGAGAAGATGGTGACGGTGAAGTAGAGCGCGTCGGATCGGGTCAGTGGCTCGGTGAAACTGCCCGGATCGTTCAGGCTCATGATGAAGTACGTGGACGCGAAGAGCAGGAGGAACAGCGGCGTCGTGGACGCCAGGGACTGGGTGGCCCGGATGGCTGGGTTGGCGGAGCGGGTAATGGCCCGAGCCTGCCAGGCGATCATTGCCGCCAGCACTGTGATGCCGAGCGCAAGCTTGAGAGCGGGGGCAGCGTCAGGCCGGCGGTCGAGCGGCAGAACGTAATAGAGGGTGACGACAACTGCCGCATTTGCGGCTGCACGGAGCAAACCCCGCACTATCAGCCACCCTTTCCGCCCACGTGTCAGATCCTCGACAGGAACTGTCTGCATACTGTCACTCCGCGTTCATGGCAGGTGTCATGCGTTTGATCAGGTCGAGGCCTGGAGGCCTGGCCCGCAGTGCCGATTCCACCCCGGAAGACAGGCCGTCGCATCGTCCAGATCGCGTGAACGGGCGGGTTCGCTGCCTGTGGGTATCGCGTGCAGAACCATGGATTCGACGTAGACTCCGACCGTGGGGGGCGGTTCTCGGGAGACGGCGCCGACGGTTGTTGAGCTGGATCGGCTGCTGCTCGACGTCAAATTGTCGGTCCCGCAGCCTCGCCCCGGCTCGGTCAGTCGCGCCGACCTCATCGACGCGGCGCGGACGAGCGACTGCCGTGTTGTCGGCATCACCGCACCCGCGGGCTACGGAAAGTCGACCCTGCTGGTCGAGTGGGCGTTCGTCGAGGTTCGCCGCGTCGCCTGGGTGACTCTCAACCGCTTCGACGACGACCCAGCGGCCCTGCTCGCCTTGCTGGCATCGGCGTACTCCCGAGTCTCGCCAGGCGACACGGATCTGGTTGCCGACGTGAGCGGCCTGGGAGTGTCCGTGCTGGGACGCGCGGCGCCCCACCTCGCCTCGGCGCTCAAGGCGAGCCAGGCTCCCTTCGTTCTCATGCTGGACGACCTGCACGAGCTACGATCGCCGGCCTGTCACGACGTGCTGGGCGTGGTGATCTCGGGGATTCCGGCCGGCTCTCAACTGGTGGCGGCGAGCCGTTCGGAGCAGCCCCACCTGCCGCGATTGCGGGCTTCAGGGGACGCGATCGAAGTCGTGGCGAGCAACCTGGCCCTGGACGCGGACGGAGCCGAGCAGATCTTCTCGCAGGCACACGTCAGCGTCTCTCGCGAGGACGCAGTCGCGGTGACGGAGCGAACCGAAGGCTGGCCGGCCGGTCTCTATCTGGCTGCGATGATCGCGCGTGACACCCACGGCCAGGGTTTGACGGTGACGGGTGAAGACCGATACGTGGCCGACTATCTCTACCGCGAGTCGCTGAGTCAGCTGCCTGACAGCACGCAGCGGTTCCTTCGCCGTACCGCCGTGCTCGATCAACTCCACGCCCCTCTGTGCGACGCTCTCCTCGGCGAATCCGGGGCCCAGCAGCAACTGCGTGCTCTCGAAGCGTCGAACTCCTTCCTGATCCCGCTCGATCGCAAGCGGGGCTGGTATCGCTACCACGCACTCTTCCGCGACTTCCTGGTCGGCGAACTGCGTCGCGTCGAACCCGAGGTCACCATGAAGCTGCACCTGCGGGCGGCCGACTGGTACGAATCCAACGAATCCCCTGCGCTCGCGCTCGAGCATCTGCTGAACACCACCGAGCGAGACCGATGTGCCCGGCTGGTGACCGCGTTGGTGCAGCCGACCTACAGCGCCGGCCACATCTCGACCGTGCAGCGGTGGCTGTCCGCGCTCGGCGATTCCGCGATCGAGGGGTATCCGCCGCTGGCCGTGCTGGCCGGCTGGATCATGGTGCTGACCGGGCAGACCGCTCAAGCCGAGCGGTGGGCAGCGATCGTGGAAACCGCCTCGTTCCAGCTGCCGCCTGGCGACGGAACGGCGTCGTTCGACTCGGCCCGGGCAATGCTGCGGGCAGTCATGTGCGGCGGCGGGCCGGAGCGGATGATGGCCGATGCGAGTGCCGCGATGGCCCAGGAGCCGCCCTGGAGCTCGTGGCGCGACACCGCGCTTCTGCTGTCCGCCGAGGCACATCTGCTGGCCGGCCTGGTGGACCAGGCGTGTGACCTGTTCGACGAAGCGTCCTCAACCGGTGCGGAGCTCGGCAATACCGACACGATCGTCGACGGCGAGGCCGAGCTCGCACTGGTGGCTATGGATCGCGGGCGGTGGGCGGAGGCGAACGAACGTGTCGAACGGGCCCTTGAAGTCATCGACGAGCATCGGATGCACGACTACGCCGCGAGCGTCCTCGCCTTCGCTGCGGCTGCGCGCCTGTCCGTGCACCGCGGCGATCTGAACGACGCCGACCGCCAGCTCATCCGCGGCATGCGGGCCCGACCGACGTGCACGTTCGTGATCCCCTTCCTGGCGGTGCGGTCCCGCCTCGAACTTGCCAAGACGTACTGGATCAGGGGAGATCAGGCGACCGCCCGCCACCTCCTGCGCGAGATCGACGACATCCTGCTCCATCGGCCGGCGCTCGGAGCGCTGGTCGACCAGGTCACGGAGTTTCACGGGATCATCACGTCGTCCACCCAGGCGGGGGTGCCCGGCGGGTCGCCACTGACCCCCGCCGAGCTTCGGCTGCTGCCGTACCTGCAGACCCACCTCACGATCGGCGAGATCGGAGATCGGCTGTTCGTCAGTCGCAACACCGTCAGCTCGGAGGTCGCCTCGATCTACCGGAAGCTGGGTGTCTCCTCACGGAACGACGCGGTGGAGCGCGCGACCACGATCGGGCTGCTGGGCGTCTAGCCGATTTCAGCCCTTCAGCTGCTGGTCCAGCTCTTCACTGGTGTCGTACCCGAGACCGAGCGCCAGCTTCGGGGCCGCGGCCACCACCCGCGGAAGTCCGACGACGGGCGCGACGCCGAAGAGCACGTCCACGATCTCTGCCGCGGTTGCTCCCGCGTCGAGTGCGGCATCCGCCTGAGCCCCGAAGGACGGCACCGCGCCGTCGACCGCGATCAACGCGGCAAGGCGGACGAGCGCCAGCGTCCTCGGATCGAGCATGGATTCGTGCCATGCCGAGTCGGCCCCGACGTCGCCGCCCTGGTCCACCAGGCCGACGTCATTGATGGCGAGTCGGCGCAGTCGCTCGGTGTAGTCCAACGCCAAACCCACCTTTCCGCGTCCGCGGCGTCCGCCCGGTCGATCGGGACGGTCCCCAGTACGCCGGATTCGGCGACCGATCGGGCTGGGGAGCCGTGTTCAACCTATGAGCGGCAGTCATCGCCCGCATCCCGCAGATGAGGTGAATCGGTCATTCGCGTGGACATCGGCCAGACCTGACCTGGCAGCGCGGCCGCGCGAGCCGGCCCGCCGCGGCTGCTCCGCGGGCACGGATTTCACCTGATGAAGGTGATTCCAGTCCAGGCCGTCGACCCCGGCCAACTCGTCGATCTCGCGATGTCGGTGCTGTCCGGCACGCTCGGCGTCGTCAGCAATCTGTTCTTCCTGCTGACGGTTCTGTTCTTCCTGGCGTTCGACACCGACTCGACCCGCGCCGGCCTGGCCGCGATCCGCGACAGGTTCCCGAACCCGGTGGGTGCGCTCGACAACTTCGCGTACGGAACCCGCAACTACATGGGCGTCTCGGCCGGGTTCGGACTCATCGTTGCGGTTGTCGACGGCGTCGCCCTGTGGATCATGGATGTTCCTGGCGCGTTCGTGTGGGCGGTGCTCGCGTTCGTCACCAACTTCATCCCCAACATCGGCTTCGTCATCGGGGTGATCCCACCGGCGCTCATCGCCCTGCTGGACAGCGGGCCCGGGTTGATGGTCGCGGTGATCGTCGTCTACAGCGTGGTCAACTTCGTCATCCAGTCCATCATCCAGCCGCGCGTCGTCGGCGACGCCGTCGGACTGACACCCACCTTGACCTTCATGTCACTGGTGTTCTGGACCTGGGTCATCGGCCCGCTCGGCGCGATTCTCGCCGTACCGCTGAGCCTGCTCACCAAGGCGATGCTGGTCGAAGCCGACCCGCGCACGCGCTGGGCCTTGCCCCTGATCGCAGGCAAGCCGGAACCTGCAGAAGAGCCGGAGCCGACTCCGAACCAACCGGACGAGCCCGGGCCGGCACCAAAGCACCTCGCAGGTACCCGGGATGGTCTGGCGACATCACCTGCGGACGACGAGGGCAACCGACCGGACGTGCCGTGACTTCGTGGCATGTGCCGACGGGTCTGTTGGGAAACCGCGCTCAATCCATTGAGCGGCACAGCACCCGCATCACCAGGTGAGCTCGACCTCGAGCTCGCGCTCGTCGTCGCCGATCTCGATCTCGAGCTTGAAGTTGACCTGGTCGGGCACGTGGACCTTGAACGTCAGGCCGCCTCGCTCGAACTCGACCTCGTTGTTCCGGGCGAGCGCGTCGGCCAGCGCGTGCAGTCGGCCGGCGGCGTCCTCGCGGCTCATCCGCTGCTTCTCTTTGATTTCCATCAGGTCCATCGTTCTGGCCTCTCAGCAGGTTGTCGGTGACCGAAGGCGATCCGGGCGATTTCGACCAGGCCGTCCCAGGCGTTGTCGGGAGCGATCGCGGAGGGGGAGGCGCCGGGGTGCTTGCGGGCGATCCGGACGCGGAGAACTCCCGGCCGGATGTGAAAGTGCAGCGGTGCGTCGAGTACGAGCGCCTCGCCGTCGATACCCGCGGGAACGGGACCCGACGAGTCGACCTCGAACGTGGGCGCGGACCATTCGCGCCACGGCCGCTGGGTCTCACGCCCGCTCTCGCCGCGGCCGGTGACCGTGCCCACGACGGTGATTCCCAGCA
Source organism: uncultured Actinomycetota bacterium (assembly GCA_963748245.1). GTDB lineage: Bacteria > Actinomycetota > Actinomycetes > Propionibacteriales > Kribbellaceae > Kribbella. The sequence continues at coordinate 1,335,455 of CAVVIA010000005.1, forward strand.
AGCCGTCGTCGATCCGCGGGCGGGTGCCGGAGCCTACCGCGTGGCCGAGCCGGTAGCGGTTGTTGGAGACCAGTACCGCGGCGCCTCCGCGGTGCGGCTGACCGCTCGGACCGCTCCAGCGCATGTCGAGTTCGCTGCCGCCCGGGCCGATTGCGTCGGGAACGGTGTCGAGCAGCGTGCGGATCTTGGCGTTGCGATAGCCGCTGCGCTGGACGGCCTCGGCGTACAACCCGAGCGAGACGTTGTTGACGAACACGCGGCCGTTGACCTCGGCCAGGTCCACCCGCCGTTCACCGCCGTCGACGAACGCATCCAGAGCACCGACGACATCGTTGCGGTCGACGCCGAGGTCGAGCGCGAAGTGGTTGCGGGTACCGGCGGGTATGCAGGCGTAGGGCAGTCCGTTTTCGGCGGCGACCGCGGCGACGATCGCCTGCGAACCGTCCCCGCCTGCCATCGCGAGCCCGTCCGCGCCTCCCGCGACCGCGCCGCGGGCCAGCACCTCGAGGTCGTCGCCTGCCTTCAGCTCGATCGGCTCGATGCCACGCTTGCGCGCCTCGGCCGCGACCGCGAAGCGCTCGGCCTTGCCGCCGCCGGATTTCGGGTTGAAGAACAGCACCGGATGGCTGGGGGCTGTGGCGGTCGGCAGGTTCACGTGCGTGGCGAGCGCGGCCTGCGCCGCAGCCAGCGTCACCAGAAGCCCCACCACGACCAGCAGATCGGCCAGCGGCGTACCGCTCGCGACGACGACGATGACCGCACCGGCGAGCGCCAGTACAGCGACGCCAAGCCCCACGATCCGGGCGATCCCTCGCCGGCGTACGCCGTACCAGGCGGTCGTGAGAGCGATCAGTACGCAGGCCAGCAGCACCAGTCCACGCGGGAACTGACTCACCGCGACCACCACAGCGAGCACGAGCGTGGCCAGTGCGACCAGCAGGGCGAAGGCCGCCGTCAGCCGCTGCCTCATCGGATCGATCCCTCAACGGCGGATAGGGTCGGCTGATCCCCCGCGAATTGGTAGTGCGCCGTAGCCTGCCCGATCATCGCTCCTCCTCAAGCGGTGGCCGTGACCGACACGGGCGGTTGTTGCTCCGCCACTGCGCCTGCCCGCCCCTGATGTCGAGAATCGCAGCCGATCCGTCATCGTTCATCACCCAGTACGAGTGAAGTCGCGCAGGTGACGGTGCGGAGCGCACACCGGCGTGGCCCCGGGTAGTGCAGTTCACGCGTTCTGGGTGAGGTCGGCCGGCGGATCCGCGGGGAGGATGGAACGGCGACGGCGCTCGACGAACCGATGCGGGGTCCGACGGGCCGAACCCCACAACAGCTGTGTCAATCCGAGGAGGAGAGGTCGATGGCCACCAAAGAGAGGTCTGTGACCACGAAGATCGAGCATGCGACCGTCGACGATCGCAGGGCGCTGGGCAAGGACGCCGGCAACCGGACGCCTCCCTCCAGCCATGCCGGGTGGGAGCCGGCCGCGCGCCGCCCCGACCCGGTCGCCCTGCTGGAGGACCAGAACGTCACCCGCGAGCCGGACCTGGTGCCGGTGCGGCACGGCCGGATGATGGCTTCGCCCTTCACGTTCTACCGTGGCGCGGCCAAGATCATGGCGGCCGACCTGAAGGACACGCCGACGGCCGGGCTGACCGTACAGCTGTGCGGCGACGCCCATCTGTCCAACTTCGGCGGGTTCGGTTCCCCCGAGCGCCAACTGCTGTTCGACCTCAACGACTTCGACGAGACGCTGCCCGGACCGTTCGAGTACGACGTGAAGCGGATGGCCGCGAGCTTCACCATCGCCGCTCGCAACAACGGCTTCGGCAAAGCTGACACCCGGGACGCGACCACCACGTCGGTGGCGGCGTACCGCGAGGCGATGGCCGACTTCGCGCAGATGCGCACCCTCGACATCTGGTACGCACACCTCCGCGACGAGGACATCCTCACGGCGGTGCGTGTGCACGCCAAGGGCAAGAAGTCGGACAAGGAGCTCAAGCGGGCCAAGAAGAACATGAACAAGAGCCGGACCCGCGACAGCCTGCAGGCCTTGTCCAAGCTCGCCGCCCAGGTCGACGGGAAGTACCGGATCGTCAGCAATCCGCCGATCGTGGTTCCGCTCCGTGACGTGGCCGCCACGTACGGGATCGCGCCCGCGGAGGTGGAGGACCGGATCCGCGAGCACTTCCGCCGATACCGGCAAACCTTGCAGGACGACCGGCGCCGTCTGCTGGAGCGGTTCGAGCTCGTCGATATCGCCCGCAAGGTCGTCGGCGTCGGCAGCGTCGGGACGCAGGCGTGGATCGTTCTGCTCCAGGGGCGGGACGGGGAAGACCCGCTGTTCCTGCAGGTGAAGGAAGCCACGGCATCGGTGCTCGAGGACCACTTGCCGAAGAGCCGCTTCCGGCAGCCCGGAGCGCGGGTCGTGCATGGACAGCGGATGATGCAGGCCGCCAGCGACATCTTCCTCGGCTGGACGAAAGCCCCTGATGGTGCCCGCCACTTCTACTGGCGGCAGTTGCGCGACATGAAAGGCTCCGCGGTCGTGGAGGCCATGTCGCCGTTGTCCCTCGGCGCGTACGCACGGGCGTGCGGTTGGACGCTGGCCCGGGCGCACGCACGATCCGGGGATCCGATCGCCATCAGCGAATGCCTGGGGGACTCGGACGGGTTCGACCGCGCGGTCGCCGACTTCTCGAAGCGGTACGCCGACCAGAACGACCGCGACTACGAAGACTTCGTGACCGCCATCCGAACCGGCCGCCTCGAGGCAAACGAAGACATCTGAGCGCGCGCAAGGCCGATCTTGGTTCACACGATCTGCGTGATGGCCCCCACTGGGGTCCATCCCTAGGGCATCGTCGACGACATGTGGTTCGGCTGGATCACCGACTTCGGTCTCCCCGGCGCGGACCGCGGCGAGGGCGGCAGCTACCTGCTGCTCCCGCCGGGCTACGACGGGCCGGTACCTGAGGGTGGCCTCTACGTCCGTCGTTCGGCCACCAACCATGCGCTGATGCTCGGCCGGGCGTTCATCGACCACAACGAGAACAACGATCCCGCTCCGACGGCGGCCCGGATCAAGGAGCAGCTGAGGATCTACCCCTATGTCCCGGGCGGCCTGGGCAGCAGCATCGGCAGCTACCTGACCGGCCGCGGCCGGCTGAGCCGGCTTCCGGAGCGTCGGAGCCCCCGATTCGTGGAGGCACCGGGCTGGCGATCAACACGGTCCCACGAGCTCCCGGCCTAGCAGATTGACGATCACCGAGCCGGGCGTCCGCAGTGCGTTGCCTGCGAGCTTGGGATCGATCGGGATATCCGTCCAAGTGTGTGCCTGCAGCCTGTGGCCCCGGCACCGTCGACATCCGTGCTGTTGTTCCTCGATCAGCGCGATGTTTCCCCGGGGGGATGCCCGGGGTCTCCCGGGCGCGATGGGGCTTTGCGCGGCATGACAGTTGAGTCAGGCAATCGACCGGGCCTGATCCGTTTCAGGCCTACGGGTGACGCCTCGATCCGCAGCCGCGGGTCCTGGCGCGCATCGATGATCGAAGGAGCATCCCAATGACAGCAGTACAGAGAACGGCGCAGGTCGACTGGACCGGGAGCATCGCACGGGGTTCCGGGGTCACCTCCGGAGGAAGCGGCGCGATCCGTGGCCTGCCAGTCACGCTCGCATCGCGCTTCGGTGAGCCGGCGGGCAAGACGAGCCCGGAGGAGCTCATCGCGGCGGCGCATGCAGGATGCTTCGCCATGGCGCTGGGTTCGGTACTTGCGGGACACGGAACGCCTCCGGAGTTCCTGCAGGTCATCGCCACCGTGACGCTGGAGACATCCGGCGACCCGACGATCGTCTCGAGCCGGCTCGACGTCCACGCTCTAGCCGCCCAAGCGGATGCCGCATCGCTTGAGCAGGCAGCGCATGAGGCCGAACGTAGCTGTCCGGTCTCACGAGCCCTGCAGGGAAATGTCGAGATCCGCGTCCACGCCACCCTGGACCAGCCGTTCGCCTTGCCGGCCGCCGAATGAACTCGCAGTAGGTGCTGGCGGACACCAGCGACGGCCGAGGGGCGACCCAAGCGCACTGCCGGCCCGGATCTGGCTCTGTTCTTCGAGCGACCAGATGCTGTGATCTCAGCAGGCCTCAGCCAGGCGCGGCGCCTTTGGGGGGCGCCGCCGCCTCTGGACGCCGCGGCTTGGCGGGCCAGTCTGCGACACCTCCGGTCCTCTGCGCGCACTGGCTACCGGGAACTCGGCCGGGGCAACGACCCGGGTCCTCACTGGGGCGACGGGCCGGCCGATCCGCGACGGTTGCTACAAGGTCATCCACCGTGGGCAGAGGAGCCGATGATGACGCAGCAGATCGAGGACTACGCACTCATCGGCGATCTCCGCACCGCGGCCCTGGTCGGCCTCGACGGATCCATCGACTGGCTCTGCCTGCCAAGATTCGACTCGCCGGCCGTGTTCGCGACACTTCTGGGCGATGCCCGGAACGGCCGATGGATCCTGGCGCCGCAGAGCGGCGGACGATGCACGCGTCGCCGGTACCGTGGCGATTCGCTGATCCTCGACACCGAATGGATCACCCCGGACGGCGCCGTACGCGTCACCGACTTCATGTCACCGACCAGCGCAGAGCCGCACGTGGTCCGGATTCTGGAAGGGCTGACGGGCGAGGTTTCCATGCACATGTGCATGGCCCCCAGAATGGGTTACGGCAAGGTCGTGCCTGGCCTCCGCAGCATCGGAGCGCACTTCGTCGGAACCGCAGGACCAGACTCCGTCTGGCTCAGAAGTGACGTCGCCCTGACCGTCACACACGGCACTGTGACCGGCGACTTCGTGGTCTCGGCGGGTCAACAGATTTCCTTCACTCTTGGACACTTACCCTCGTCGCGGCTCGAACTGCCCGCAGTCGATGCCGCCGACAGCCTCGCGGCCACCCAAACGTACTGGCGCGAATGGATCAGCAGGTGCACCTACTCCGGTCCATGGGCAGATGCAGTCAAGCGATCCCTCATCATCCTGAAGGCACTGACATTCGGACCGACCGGGGGCATTCTTGCCGCAGCCACCACGTCCCTGCCCGAACAGATCGGCGGCTCGCGCAACTGGGACTACCGATTCTGCTGGTTGCGCGACGCGGCCTTCACCCTGCAGGCGTTCCTCGCCACTGGATATGTCGAAGAAGCCTTTGCCTGGCGTGACTGGTTGGTGCGCACGGTCGCCGGCGACCCGACCGGAACGCAGATCATGTACGCCATCGACGGCATGCGTCATCTCCCCGAACTGACATTGGACTGGCTGCCCGGGCACGCCGGCTCCTCACCTGTGCGCACCGGCAACGGGGCGGCAACCCAACGACAGAACGATGTTTGGGGCGAAGTCCTCGACGCCCTGCACGCGACCCGCGCCGCAGAAGATCGGCCGTGCCCAGGCGCGGCAGATCTGGAACGGGGTCTGGTCACACAGCTTGAACAGAACTGGGCCGAACCGGACAACGGCATCTGGGAGGTCCGTGGACCGCAACGACATTTCGTCCACTCCAAACTGATGGCTTGGGTCGGGGTGGACCGAGCCGTCAGCACTCTCGAGAAACACCTTCCGTGTGAGTCGCTGAACGAACTACGTGATCTGCGGGAAGCGATCCACACCGAAATCTGCCACCGCGGATTCAGCCGGTCGCGACGAGCCTTCACACAGTCATACGGTTCAGCGCGCCTGGACGCCTCGGTTCTTCTCATGCCGCGCTACGGATTCCTGCCCTGGGCAGACCCGCGCATGGTCGCCACCGTCGACGCCATCCAAGAAGACCTCACCCGCGACGGACTCGTCCTCCGGTACGCCGTTGACGCCGAGGGCACCAACGTCGACGGCGTCGACGGCGAGGAAGGCGCCTTCTTGGCGTGCTCCTTCTGGCTTGCCGACGCGCTTCACGGAATCGGCCGCACGGATGAGGCCGCCGAGTTGTTCGACCGCCTGCTGAGCTTGCGCAACGACGTCGGCCTGCTCAGCGAGGAGTACGACCCGAGCACCGGACGCCACCTCGGCAACACGCCACAAGCCCTCAGCCACGCCGGACTCGTCACCACCGCTCTCCACCTCGCCAACCCAACGGCCACAACGGTCCAGCACCACTCTCCAACCTGGCAGGAAGCGGCCGGCTGAGTTGCGTCCGGTGCCGACGGCGCGCCTCGCATGGCGCCCCGACCCAACTGAGAAAGGTTCTGAAATGTCAGTCACTTCGTTGAAAAGAGTCCTCTACACCGCCGAGGCGGTCACCGAAGGCGGCCGGTCCGGGCACGGCCGCACCACTGACGGCCGCCTGGAGGTCGAGCTTTCGGTGCCCGAGAACCTGGGAGGCAAAGGCGGTCCAGGCACCAATCCCGAGCAGTTGTTCGCGATCGCTTACGCGGCCTGCTTCCAATCGACCATGCTGTCAGTCGCACAGCGGGGCAGGTTCGATGCCGGCGACTCCCGATTCACCTCCCGGGTGGACATCGGCCCGACCGGACACGGTGGCTTCGGGCTTCGGGTTGCCCTGGATCTGCACGCACCGCACCTTGAGCCCGCCGTGGCCGCGCAACTGATGGCCGAGGCGGACGGGCGTTGCCCCTATTCCAATGCCACCCGTGGAAACATTCAGGTCGTACTCACCGTCGACGGGACGCCGATCGAGGAGATCGTCAAGAACGACCAGGGTGCTGCGTAATCGACCTTGTCATCAGTCCGCCGGGAGCTCGTCCGGCTACGCAGGCGAGGTGGCAGAGCTCGACTCGGGCAGCGCGCGGCGCAGTTGTTTTCGGGAGGTGATGTCAAGTTTGGCGAACACCTTGCCAAGGTGCCATTCGACGGTGCGAGGGCTGATGAACAGCCGGGCGGCAATCTCGGGATTCGTGAGATCGTCGCGGGCCAGCCGGGCGATCTGCGCCTCCTGTGCGGTCAGCTCCTCGTGCGTCTCGACTGTCCGCCTGCGTAGTGTCTCGCCAGTGGCGAGCAGCTCGCGTCGGGCACGCTCGGCAAATCCCTCGGCCCCGGCGCGGCTGAATGTGTCGTGGGCCCGGTAAAGCTGCTGGCGCGCTTCCACGCGACGGTTCCCGCGACGCAACCATTCGCCGTACAGGAGTTGAGCACGGGCGAGGTGGACGGTGATCCGGGTCCGGGCGAGGCGCTCGATCGCCTCTCGGTAGAGGGCGTCGGCGACTTCGCCGTCGCTCAGCGTCGCGCGGGAGCGGGCCTCGATTCCGAGCGCCCAATCCGTCCCGGCGGCGCGTGTTCGTACCTCGAGTCGCCGCAGGGCTGTAGCGCCGATGTCCGGTCGATCGCTGCGCACAGCCGCCTCCACCAGCTCGGTCAGACCCCAGCCGAAGAGACCCAGGTCATCGTGTTCACAGACCCGTTGCGCGGCGGCGAGCGAGTCCTGGTAGCGGCTGAGACCGTTGTAGAGCACCGCTGTGGCGTAGTCCGCCAAGGCGATCGCCCTTCCTTCACCCCTGGCTGTTGCATCCTCGATGCTGGCCCTGATCAGCGTCGTGGCCTGGGCTTCCCGGCCCCGCCAGGCGGAGAGCACCAGCGAGGTGTACATCAACGGGGGGCTGCCGGTTGCCTCGGTGATCACGTCAGCCTCGTCGATGAGCTCTGCTGCGGAGGCGAACTCGCCGGCATGTACGTCAACGCCGGCGCGATAGGTGAGGGCGATCGGGAGGGCGGTCAGCCAGCCCGCATCCCGCGCGTGCCGAAGCTGCCGGGTGGCCAGCTCATGCCACGACTCGTCATCCCACAGATCCGGGGCGAGTCGGCACCCCAGCCAGAGCCAGCGGGTGTCGTCCTGACTGCGGCACTCCTCCTCGGACAATGCGCGCAGCGCGCGCTGGAGCGGCTGCACGCCTGCCTCGTAGCCTTCGGTGAACCTTCTCACCAGACCATCGAGGAGTAGATCGATCGCACGCGCAGGCTGCAGCGCCCGGGGCGCCGTGCGGGCTGCGCCGGCGGCGTCGGCCACGCCGCCGCCGCTCTTGCTGAGGCGGCCGGCGAAGATCGCCGCTCCGAGCGCTTCGAGGTAGGTCTCACGCGCCGACTGTGTGTCCAGCGCCTTGAGGTGTTCGGCGGCGTTGAGCAGTAGCGATGGAGCCTCGTTGCCGCGCCTGAGCAAGAACGACAGCTGTGCGCGCAGCCGTTCCAGCCCGGCCTGCCCGATGCCGCCGAGCGGCGCCAGCTCCGCCGCCGCAAGCAGCGCCTGCGCCGAGTCCGGCGCGCCGGCCAGGAGCTTGGCCTGAGCGGCGGCGAGTGCACGCGCTCCACGGCGCGCGCGATCGGGCGTCAGCTCGGTCGCGCGTTCCAGAAAAGCGGCCGCCGCGACCGCGCCGCCGCGGGCGCGCGCCCGGTCGGCCGAACGCTCCAGCTCGTCGGCCACTGCCTCATCCGGCTCTGACGCCGCACGGGCGAGATGCCAGGCGCGACGATCGGGATCGAGCACCAGATCGGTTGCTTCTGCCAAAGCACGGTGCGCCGCCTGCCGGTCGCCCACGGACACCGACTGGTAGACCGCCGAGCGGACCAGCGGATGGCGGAACCGGACCCGGGCGCCGAGTTCGACCAGTCCTGCAGCCACGGCAGGCGCTGCAGCGTCGCCTCCGATTCCCTGCAATTCGGCTGCGCGTCGCAAGAGCGTCGTGTCGCCGATGGGCTCAGCGGCAGCAGTGAGCAGAAGCTGTTGCGTATCGTCCGGAAGCGATTGGAATTGTCGATAGAAACTCTGTTCGACGCGGCTCGCCACAGCCGCCGTGTTGGGAAGGCCGAATCCGCCCGCCAGCTCGGTCGACGTCAGCTCTCGCGGCAGCTGCAACAGCGCCAACGGGTTGCCCCGCGTTTCGGCGACGATGCGGTCGCGCACTTGTACGTCGAGCGGTCCACGAATCGCCGATGCCAGGACCAGGTGGGAGTCGCGCTCGCCGAGGCCCTGAACCTTGAGCTCCGGCAAGCCGGTCAGCTCGTCGCTGGGCTCCCGCTCGGCGAAGATCAAGGCCACCGGATCGGCCATCAGTCGTCGTGCCACGAAGGCCAGAGATTGCACGGAGGCCCGATCGAGCCACTGTGCGTCATCGATCACGCAAGCGAGCGGCTGCTCCTCGGCCGCACCCGCCAACAGGGTCAGGACGGCAAGACCGATGAGGAAACGATCAGGTGCGGCGCCCTCTTGCAGCCCGAATGCGACCCGCAGCGCATCGCGTTGTGGGGGCGGCAACTTCTCGACCCGGTCGAGCATCGGCGCACAGAGCTGGTGAAGGCCGGCGTAGGCGAGCTCCATCTCAGACTCGACGCCAACGACTCGCGCAACACGGAAACCCGAAGCGCGCTCGAGCATGAAGTCAAGCAGCGCCGACTTGCCGCAGCCGGCCTCGCCGCGCAGCACCAGCACAGAACTCCGCCCCGTAGGAACCTCGTCCAACAGCCTGGCCAGTGCCTCGCACTCGCTGCGCCGACCACGCAGCACTGACCGCGGGTGACCGCTGGACGGACCCATGGTCGATGGTAGGGAGTGCGCCCACTGGTTTGGCAAGCCTCCCGAGGCGACTGGCCGTGTCGGTGCCCCCTCTCTGCCGGGCCGCGAGCAGCTCCTCCGCCTTGCCCGTTCATGCCCTGGTCATGCAGACCGGGGATCGAACCCGGGGACCTACCGGTGCCGACAGGTGCCGGTGGCCGCGAGCGTAGATCCGTCAGCACATCAACTGACGACCAGCTCACGGTAGGAGCGACAAGTGTTCACCAATCGGAAGTCAGGCACGATCCACCGCCGGCGCCTCCAGCTCGCAGCGGCGTCATTGGCAGCCGCCGCCTTGACGCTCACCGCGGCCAACTGCGGCGGTCCATCCGGATCGGTGCCGGTGCCGGTGCCCGTGCCGGCGGCGACCGGCGATCCGGTCAGCGCGCAAACCACTGCACTCGGCACCGTCCTCGTTGACGGTCAAGGCCGCACTATCTACCAGTTCGCCAACGACAAGAACAACATGTCGACGTGCACCGCGGCCTGCGTCGTCAACTGGCCCTACGTGCCGGCGCCCGACTCGCTGCCGACGTCCTCGCCCGGCGTGACCGGCAAGGTCGGCTCGACTACCCGCGACGACGGCCACCGCCAATTGACCGTCGGCGGCCACCCTCTCTACACCTTCGTCGGCGACTCCACCCCGGGCCAGACCAACGGTCAGGGCCTCAATCTCAACGGCGGTGTGTGGACCGTCGTCTCCCCGGCAGGTGCGGCCCTGGCGAACCCCAGCTCGGCCGCAACACAAGACTCCATCTCACCCGGCTACTGAGAACGCCGACCAACTGACATTAGGCAGGTGCCATGACAACCGCAGCACACATCCCCAGTTCTTTCCTCATGCCGGCCGGGCAGATGTCGCCGCAGAGCGCAACAGACCTCACGTTCGATCTCGAGGAAACCTGCGCCCGCTGCGGACCCGGCACACCGGCCCAGTCCAAATGGGTGTTCCGGCCGATCAGGAAGGGAAACCGTGAGCAGTGCGACTTGTACCTCTGTGCCCATTGCTCCCGGGCAGGCGAGCCTCGGCTACTCACCGCCAGCATCCTGCACGTGGATCGGACGCATCACCAGCACTGACGATCCGGCGGTCCGCCGCCACCTAGCACTGATCCACCGGAGGTGTGATGAAGCGCAAGATTGCCGTTGCCGCGTTAACTCTTGCTCTAGCAGGCAGCGCCGCCGCCTGCGGGGACGGCGGCAGTACGGGCGCGGCGACCCAGGCGCACGGCCCGATCACCGTCTGGTACTCGAACAATCCCGAGGAAGTGGCTTGGGGCAAGCAGATGGTCGCGGCGTGGAACACGGCGCATCCGGACCAGAAGGTGACTGCGCAGGAGATCCCGACTGGGAAGAGTTCGGAGGAGGTCATCGGTGCGGCGATCACGGCGGGGAATGCGCCGTGCCTGATCTTCAACACCTCGCCGGCGTCGGTGTCGCAGTTCCAGAAGCAGGGCGGTCTGGTTCCGTTGGACGGCTTCGACGGTGGTACGTCGTATATCGAGGATCGTTCGGGGGATGTCGCCAAGCAGTACAAGTCGAGTGACGGCAAGTATTACCAGCTGCCGTGGAAGTCGAATCCGGTGATGATCTTCTACAACAAGAAGGCGTTCGCGAAGGCGGGGATCGACACGGTCAAGCCGCCGCTGGCGACGTATGAGGAGTTCCTGGCCACCTCGAAGAAGCTGGTCGCCGCGAAGGCGGCGAAGTTCGCGATCTATCCGGCGCCGAGCAACGAGTTCTATCAGTCGTGGTTCGATTTCTACCCGCTGTATGCGGCCGAGTCCGGTGGTAAGCAGTTGGTGGAGGACGGTAAGGCGACGTTCGCGTCCGAGGAGGGTAAGAAGGTCGCGAGCTTGTGGCGGACGATGTATGCCGACAAGTTGGCGTCGCAGGAGAAGTACACCGGTGATGCGTTCGTCGACGGTACGGCTGCGATGGCGGTGGTGGGTCCGTGGGCGATCGCGACGTACAAGGGCAAGGTCGACTGGGGTGTGGTCCCGGTGCCGACGTCGTCGGGCAAGCCGGCCGGTGAGATCCATACGTTCTCGGATGCGAAGAATGTCGCGATGTACTCGGCGTGCAAGAACCGCGGCACGGCGTGGGAGGTGCTGAAGTTCGCGACCAGCAAGGAGCAGGACGGCAAGTTCCTGGAGACGACCGGGCAGATGCCGCTGCGCAAGGACGTGGCGTCGACCTACGCGGACTACTTCGCCAAGAACCCGGACTACAAGGTCTTCGCCGACCAGGCCGCGCGGACAACTGACGTGCCGAACGTACCGAACTCGATCACCATCTGGCAGACCTTCCGCGACGCCTACTCCAAGTCCGTCATCTTCGGCCGGGACGACCCGGGCGTGGCCCTCGACGGCGCCGCCCAGACGATCGATCAGCTCGCCTCGAAGCCATGACTCCGATGCGCAGTACCTCGGCCGGCAGAAGGTCTGCCGGTGGGACCCGGAGTGGCGGGCGCCTGGACGGACCGCCTTCCGTGAGGTCCCTGTCCGGCCGGATCCTCGGCAACCAACCGATCGGTACTGCGTTCGTCACTCCGTACCTCGTCTTTCTTGCGGCGATCTTCGCCTACCCGCTCGGGTTCGCCGTCTACATGTCATTCCACGACTACTTCTTCACCGCGCCCGGCGCGATCGTGGAGCGGCCGTTCGTGGGACTCGACAACTACACGGCAGTGCTGTCGGACCCCGCGGTGCGCCGGGCCTTCGGCAACGTCGGGATCTTCCTGCTGATCAACGTGCCGCTGACGGTGGTGCTGTCGCTGGTGCTGGCGACCGCGTTGAACGCGGCGATCCGGTGGCGGACGTTCTTCCGGGTCAGCTACTACGTTCCCTATGTGGCGGCGAGTGTGGCCGTGGTCGGGGTCTGGCTGTTTCTGTTCAACTCGAACGGGCTGATCAACTCCATCCTCGGCCCGCTCGCTCCGGATCCGTCCTGGCTGGTGAACTCCACGCTCGCGATGCCGACGATCGCGATCTACGTGACCTGGAAGCAGTTGGGCTTCTTCATCCTGCTGTACCTGGCCTCGCTGCAGAACGTGTCGAAGGATCTGTACGAGGCGGCATCGGTGGACGGCGCCGGGCGGTGGAAGTCCTTCTGGAGTGTCACCGTCCCCGGAGTGCGGCCCGCCACAACACTGGTCGTCCTGCTGGCGACTGTGACCGGGGCGAACCTGTTCACGGAGCCCTATCTGCTCACGGGTGGCGGCGGCCCCGACGGAGCCTCCGCATCGCCAGTACTGGTGATGTATCAGCGAGGGATCGAGCAGGGCAACCCCGATGTCGGCTCAGCGATCGGCGTCCTGCTGGTGATCGGCGTGCTGCTGCTGGCTCTGTTCGAACGCCGGTTCGTCGGGCGGGAGGATCGATGAAAAGTCCATGGCGATTCCTGGGCCTGCTGATCGGAGCCTTCGTCTTTCTGTTCCCCTTCTACTACATGCTGATCGGAAGCCTGCAGGCCGAACCGGACCCCAGCGTCAAGGGCGCTTTCCCCTCGCCGGCGAACCTGACCGGCAGGAACTATGCCGAGATCGACACCGCGATCAACCTGGGCAGGTCCCTGTTGAACTCGGGCATCTTCACCGGCGGTGTCATCCTCGGGACGCTGGTGTTCGGCGTCCTCGCCGGCTACGCGCTGGCCCGGCTGCAGTTCCGCGGCCGGGGTGCGATATTCGGCCTGATGCTGCTGGTCCAGGTCATCCCGTTCCAGCTGCTGACCATCCCGCTGTACGTGATGATTGTGCGCAGCTACGGGCTGGCCGATTCGTATCTCGGCATGATCGCGCCGTTCGCGATCAACTCGACCGCGGTCTTCGTCTTCCGCCAGTACTTCCTCCAGCTTCCGCAGGAGCTGTTCGACGCCGCCCGCATCGATGGTGCGTCGGAGCTGAACATCCTGTGGCGGGTGGCCATCCCGTTGGTCAAACCCGCCCTGCTGACCGGGGTGCTGATCACGTTCATCGGGCCGTGGAACGAGTTTCTGTGGCCGTTCCTGATCACCAAGCAGCAGGATCTGCAGCCGCTCGCGGTGTCGCTGTCGAACTACCTGACCACCGTGTCGGCGCGCGCGGCGAACCCGTTCGGCGCCGTCCTCGCCGGGGCCTGCGTGCTAGCCGCCCCAGCTGTGGGTCTGTTCACCGTCTTCCAGCGCCGCTTCATCTCTCAGGGCATCGAGTCCGGGATCAAGGGCTGACCATCCGAGAAGGGCTTGCTGCCGTGACCATTTCCTACACCCTGATCCGAGTCGGCGTCCTGATGACGCCCGAACCCGGCAACGACCTGGAGGCCGAAGGGGTACTGAACCCCGCCACCGGTCACACGCCGGACGGCACCCTGTACCTGCTACCCCGGCTGGTTGCGTCCGGCAACGTGTCCCGGGTCGGGCTGGCAAAGGTCGAGCTCACTGACGATGTACCGACCGGTGTGTTCCGCGAAGGGATCGTGCTCGCTCCCGACGAGGGCTGGGAGCGCGGCCTGACCAACGCCGGTGTCGAGGATCCACGAGTTACCTGGATCCCGTCGCTGCGCAGGCACGTGATGACGTACGTCGCGTACGGGCCGCTCGGCCCGAAGCCTGCGCTCGCGGTGTCGTCGGACCTGCGGAACTGGGAGCGGCTCGGCCCGTTGCACTTCGAGTACCAACCTTCGCTGGACACCGACCTGAACTTGTTCCCGAACAAGGACACGGTGTTCTTCCCCGAGCCGGTGACCGGTCCGGACGGCGAGCCGTCGTACGCGATGCTGCATCGGCCGATGTGGGATCTCGGCTGGTTCCGCGAAGGCGAAGGCGTGCACCTGCCAGCCGGCGTCACCGACGACCGGCCGGGGATCTGGGTGTCGTTCGTGCCGGTGGCTGATGTCGAGCGTGATGTGCGGAACCTGGTGCATCTGCGGAACCACCGGCTGGTGGCGATGTCGGAGCACCCCTTCGAGGAGCTCAAGATCGGCGCCGGTCCGGCTCCGCTGCGGGTACCCGAGGGGTGGTTGGTGATCCACCACGGCGTGACCGGGGAGCAGCCGCGAGGCTTCGACCCGACCACGCAGAAGGTCATCTACGCAGCCGGGGCAATGTTGCTCGACGCATCCGATGTGACCAAGGTCCTGGACCGCACCGCCGAACCGCTCCTCGTGCCGGAGACCGACGAAGAACGGACCGGGACAGTCGCCAATGTGGTGTTCCCGACCGCCATCGAGGAGGTCGGCGGCGTGCACTACGTGTTCTACGGCATGGCCGACTCCAAGATCGGCGTAGCCAGGCTGGACCGGTCCTCATGATCGCCTCGCTCAGCTCACCGAGCAGCTAAGGACCAGGCAGCCATGCGAGACCTCACAAACGCAGCTGGCATCAACAGCCGCGGCATCGACGTGCTCGCAATCGGGTTGGCCTCCACCGATCTGCTGTACTTCGCCTCCGGGTCACGTGACGTGCCCGGCGCAATGATCACCGCCAGTCACAACCCGCCTGCCTACAACGGCATCAAACTCTGCCGCGCCGGAGCGAGACCTGTCGGGCAGGACACCGGCCTCGCCGACATCAGGACCCTGCTGGCGAGGGGACTGGATACGTTCGACGGCCCGGCCGGAACCTCGCAGTCCGAGGACCTGTTGCCCTCGTACGCCGAGTACCTCCACAGCCTCGTCAGTCTCGCCGGCAGCCGCCGGTTGAAGATCGTCATCGATGCCGGCAACGGAATGGCTGGACACACCGCCCCCGTCGTACTGGACGATCCCGCCCTCGACATCGTGCCGCTCTACTTCGATCTCGATGGTACGTTCCCCAATCATGAGGCCAACCCGCTGAATCCGGCCAACCTGGTCGACCTGCGCGCTGCGGTTCGACTGCACCAAGCCGATGTCGGCCTCGCCTTCGACGGTGACGCCGATCGGTGCTTCTTCGTCGATGAGAACGGCGACACCGTGTCTCCCAACAACGTCATCAGCCTCATCGCCGCGCGGGAACTCGGCGGGCACCCCGGCTCCGCGATCGTCTACAACGTCGTCGCCGGCAAAGCTGTCGCCGAGCAGATCGCCGAGCGCGGTGGCACACCCGTCCGCAGCCGAGTCGGACACTCGTTCATCAAGCAGGCCATGGCCGACCACGACGCGGTATTCGGCGGGGAACCCACGTGCCTACTGGCCAGGCCCGAGGAGGGGCCTGGCCAGTGAGCTGCTCCGTTTGACGTGGCCGGAGTTCGCGGTCACTTCACTCGGGTTGAGTGCACCGCGTGTTCGATGAGCGCGGTGAATTGTGACGCCAGCCGGGTGATTCCACCGACATGACTGGCGGTGGGGAACTCGACGACGGTGGCGCCGACGCGTTCTGCCATCCAGCGTTCCTCGGCCGGGTCGATCATGCGGTCCTGGCCGGAAACGGCATACCAGGATGGGACGTTGTGCCAGCCCACGGGGCCGGAGGGTGTCCCGACGATCGAGAAGTTCAGCGGCCTCTGGGCGGCGTTCAACACGGCTGCCTGTCGTTTGCTGAGGTCTTGAGCGAAGTACTGATGGAAGAAGGCCGGGTCGATGAAGGCCGGCGAGGCGAAGGGTTCACCGGTGAAGATCAGGTGCCCGAAGGCCTCGGACGGGATGAAGTCGGCGCCGAGGCTGGCGATCGAGTCACCCTCGTCAGGTACCAGGGCGGCTGCGTAGACGAACGCGGAGACGTCCGTGCGGCCGTGGGAGGCACCGGCGGTGACGATGCCGCCGTACGAATGCGATACCAGCACCTTCCTACCCGAGATCTTGTTCAGCACCGCTCTGACGGTCGCGACGTCCTCGGCGACGCTGATGAGGCCGAGTTCGGGGGTCACAGTGCGGTAGCCGTCGTCCTTGAGCTGCCGGGTGACCTTGTCCCAGCTGGTGCTGTCGGCCCAGGCGCCGTGGACGAGCACGATCGTCGGCTTGGAGGTGTGCGCCTCGGCCGGCACCGTCAGGGACGCGGCAGCGGTCAGGACGGCCAGTACGGCGGCCCCGAGCGCGGCGATTCTTCGGCGGCGGCGTTGGGGAATGACGGCCTCGGGCGTGGCATGGGTCTGCATTGCGTCCTCCTAATGCGGTGAGCCCCTTAGTGAGGGGATGCCGCCACTCTGGGTGTGAAGGCAGGCCCAGGGCACCCGCGTAGTCCCGGGTCGATGCCCCGGTCGCCCGCCCGCGGGCTCAAACCCGGGCGAGGCCCGGGGTACTCACAGGTGCGCGCCCTCCTGCTCGGCTCCGACAGTTGAGAAGTCCCGAGACCTGTTGATCGAAAGGGTGGCTCGCTGATGACCTGGACTCCCACCATTCAGTCCTGTGACTCCTACCTGGACGATCGCACCGGCAAGTACGAGTTCCGTGCCGTCCGGTACCGCGCTGCTGCCGGCTGGTTGACAGCGAGCGGCCTCACCCACGACATGACCGTCGTGGACGTCGGCGCCGGCATGACCGAACTGGACTACTGCCTGCGCGCGGAGTACGGGTGGCGGGGTCGGTACATCCCCGTGGACGGCGGCATCGACGGCGTGAATCTGAACGACTGGACGCCACCACGAGAGGCGCATTTCTTCGTCGCCCTGGAGATCATCGAGCACCTGTCCAACTGGCGCGAGCTGATCGAGCGGATGCAGGAGAAGGCGCTCATCGGGGTTGTCATGTCAACGCCGAATCCGCGCACCACGGACGTGATCGGCATGGACCCGACCCACGTGGTCGAGGTCTTCTCCGCAGATCTGGAGCCATATGCGTTCCAGGTCTCGGAGGAGACGTTCTACGGCGGCGCACTTTCGGACGGGGAGCCTGACGCGCTGTTCGCGACCTGGCGCCACTGACCTGAGGAGGACGGGTGATGACGTCACCCACCGCTGCGCCGGCGAGGTCTCGCCTGTTCCCGATGCGGCCACGCGACCCCAACGAGCCCGGCCGGACCGCCTCATCGCTGGAATTGTTCTTCGACCTGGTCTTCGTCGTGGCCGTCAGCATCGCGGCGGCCGAGCTCCATCACGCCTTCACCGAGGCGCACATCATCGACGGCCTGATCGCCTACAGCGTGGTGTTCTTCGGCATCTGGTGGGCCTGGATGAACTTCACCTGGTTCGCCACCTCCTTCGCCACCGACGACTGGCTCTACCGGATTCTCACCATCGTCCAAATGGGCGGCGTACTGGTCCTGGCCGCCGGCATCGAACCGGTCTTCGCCGACTACGACTTCACCGTGCTCGTCCTGAGCTACGTCGTCATGCGCGTCGCGATGGTCGCCCAGTGGCTCCGCGCCTCCCGGTCCGCAGGACAAAGCCGACGCGCCACCCAGATCTACGCCGGCGGCATCGCGACCGTCCAAGTCCTCTGGCTGCTCCAGCTGCTCCTGATCGGGCCCATGTCGTCCGTCGCATTGCTCATTCTCATCGCGGCCGAGATCGCCATCCCTGTCGTCGCCGAGAGACAGGGCACGACACCGTGGCACCCACACCACATCACGGAACGCTACGGCCTGTTCACCCTCATCCTGCTCGGTGAGAGCCTCCTCGCCTCGGCC
The DNA here is from genome assembly GCA_963748245.1 of uncultured Actinomycetota bacterium. GTDB lineage: Bacteria > Actinomycetota > Actinomycetes > Propionibacteriales > Kribbellaceae > Kribbella. The sequence goes on from CAVVIA010000005.1 coordinate 1,353,519, forward strand.
AATGCCATCATTGAGGCCCTGCACGACGACCAGGCCCTCGGTCCACTCATCTCGATCGCGGTGCTCACCCTCGTAGTCACCGCGGCTCTGTGGTGGTTGTATTTCTGGCCGCCACATCACCGAGCCATCAGTGCGTTCGGCAGCTCTCTGCGCTACGGCTACGTTCACTACTTCGTCTTCGCCGCAGCCGGCGCCTTGTCGGCGGGCATTGAAGTCGAGATCGACGTCTTGACCCACGACAGCAAACTCGGCGAAGTCACCGCCTCCTTCACCGTCACCGTCCCGATCGCGATCTTTGTCCTCGGCATCTGGTGGATCGCGCTCCGCGGCACCGCCGACCGCGTCGTCAACGCAGTCATCCCCCTGGCAGTTGTCCTCATCCTCCTCGACCCGATACTCCCGATTCCATTCGCGACCACAGCCGTCGTCATGACTCTGGTCGTCGCTGTCCTGGTCCTGCGCCCACCCCTGCCACAGCAGGCCGATTCGCCGTACCTCGCTCGAGGTCGTGCGCGAGAGCTGATGTTCTAGGTCCTGGGGCGGCACATCGCCTGGTCGATCGCGGTCATCGCGGCCATCACGGCTACGTCCGGATCGGGGTCGGCCAGGTTGCGCCAGACCTGGGGATCGCACGGGCGGCCGCCGAGGTCCGGAGGCGTGGTCGAGCTGTCCCAGACGGCGCGTGCGGTCGCGCCGCTGGATGCGAGGGGGATGACGCTCACTCCGCGCTCGAGAGCCGATCGGACCTCGTCGAAGGTGCTGTCTCCTCCGCAGATGACAAGCAGTGCGCGGCAGTTCTCCAGGACGCTGCCGACGAGTTCGTCCCGCTCGAGGTCGGTGAAGATCGCGGTGCCGAAGTGCGCGTCCATCAGTGGCGTCTGCTCTCCGGGATTCTTGCGGAAGTAGATGCGGAACCGGTCAGGCGTGTAGCGATTGTTGGCACGCAGGAGCTCGGCGAGCCGGCTCGTGACGCCCCATCCGGCCGGTCCGCCGAGCGAGGCGAGCTGCCACGACGGAGGACGCGTGGTGAGCGCGACCGCGAGCTTGTCGTACCACGGTTTCAGCTGTGACGTGTCGCCACTCCCGCTGACGAACAAGCGTTCCGGCCGGGTTCGGGTGGTGATTGCGTGCAGCATCGGGGTGAGTTCGCTGAAGTCGCTGATCTCGCAGACATGCACACCGCTGTTCTCCAGGTCGCGGACCCGCAGTTCGTGGAGTTGGATGCCCTTGGGGTCGACCGGTCGACGCAGAGCGGTGAGGTGCCGGTCAGCGGCTGTGGTGCCGTATCGGCGGGCAAGCCGCAGCAGGACGTCGATGTTGGGGTCAGCGAAGCTGAAACCGAGGAAAAGCATGGTGCGGGTGAGGTACGACGCTCGCAGGAGTGCCCACATCCGGGGATGAGTGTCTTCATACTGCTCGAAGTCGCTGCGGGTGATCACCGGCGGCGCGATCCAGACCGATGGGGCATCGAGGCTGAGGCTGCCGTGCATCTTGATGATCGTCCGGCGCCCGGTACCGATGTCGAGAGCATCGTTGTCATGAGCGGCGACGCTGGCATCGGGTGCTGCCGCTTCCAGAAGCGAGTCGAAGTTGGTCGTCCAGATCTCGTCGATCGGGAGCTTCGCGATCAGGCGATGACTCTCAGCCGGTGTCCGGTACGCCGACAGCACGTTGCGCAGGTGGTTCTCCAACGCCGGCCGCCGGCCGGGACCGTTCTGCTCGTAGTACTCGGCGAGCAGAGGTAGATCCGCGAACTCACCCGCTACGCCGATCTCGGCGGCGAGCGGGCCGAGGAGATCGCTCCAGGTCGGCAGTCCGGCTGCCGCGGACAGGCCGGCGCCCACGAACAGTGAGGCGACGCCGGCATCGACAGCGCCGCCGAAGATCCCCACGAGCTCGTACCGGTCGATGGTCACCCGACCAGCGTGCCACGTCCTGCCCGCGCTCGTTCCACTTCGAGGATCCGTCAGGCGTTCGTGCCACCAGCCGTTGTGCTGAGCGTGTGAGATGATCCGGCGGAGGGTTCCCGCCCGATCCGGCGCGTGTTTCCCGAACGATCACGTGAGTCGTCGAGGCCGCCTGGGCAGGCATGGACCTCGCCTGGAGGCTCACATGGGCACGACAGCACGTGGTTCCCCCGGTCCCCGGTCGTCGTCGTGACGTCACACCGGCTGCCCACGGAGCTGCGCGGCAGGCAGAGCGAGTGCGCGACCCTTGACGCCCTCGTGGGGCAGGTGCGCGCCGGCGCGAGCCAGGTGCTGGTGCTGCGCGGCGAGGCGGGCGTCGGCAAGACAGCCCTGCTGGATTACTTGGCGAGTGGGCTACGGCCGACCTGCCGGCTCGCACGAGCGGCGGGTGTCGAGTCCGAAGTGGCGTTGCCCTTCTCTGGGTTGCACCAGTTGTGCGCGCCGATGCTGGACCATCTCGATCGCCTGCCCGGGCCGCAGCGCGATGCGTTGGCCACGGCTTTCGGGATGCACATCGGGCCACCGCCGGACAGATTCCTGGTCGGACTGGCGGTGCTGAGCCTGCTCGCGGACGTGGCGGAGGAGCAGCCGTTGGTGTGTGTGATCGATGACGCGCAGTGGCTCGACCCCATCTCGGCCCAGACACTCGCGTTCGTTGCACGTCGCCAACTGGCCGATCCGGTCGCGCTGGTCTTCGCGATCCGGGGCGAGCACGAGGACAGCGACCTGACCGGGCAACCGACGCTGAACGTTCGAGGGCTGGGGGACGCCGATGCGCACGCGCTGCTCGAGTCTGTCCTGACGGGCGACGTAGACCATCGGGTGCGCGAGACGATCGTCGCCGAGACTCGGGGCAACCCGTTGGCGCTGCTGGAACTTCCCCGCGGCCTTTCGAGGGCCGAGCTCAGTTTCGGGTTCGGTCTGGCGGATGCCGTGCCGTTGGAGACTCACCTGGAGCAGGGCTTCGCGCAGCGCTTGGCAGCACTTCCCGGACCGACGCGCCTGTTCTTGCTTGCGGCTGCCCTCGAACCCGTCGGGGATCTGAGCCTGCTAGGACGAGCCATGCAGCGGCTCGATGTCGACCTCGCAGCCTCAGCGCCGGCGGTGCGGGTGGGCCTGATCGAGCTGAGCGCGCGAGTTCGGTTCCGGCACCCGTTGGTGCGATCCGCCGTTGCTCGGGCCGCAGAGGTGACCGACCTGCGAGCCGTGCACCTTGCTCTGGCCGAGGAGACCGATCCGGAGCTTGATCCCGACCGGCGGGCGTGGCACCTGGCGCACGCGGCAAGCGGCCCCGATGAGGAGGTCGCCGTCGAATTGGAAAGGTGCGCAGATCGGGCCCGCGCCCGAGGAGGTCTCGCGGCGCAGGCGGCCTTTCTCGAACGTGCCATCGAATTGACCCACGACTCCGCTCGACGTCCTGCCCGCATCCTGGCTGCCGCGAGGGCCCGGCACCAATCCGGCTCGTCGGACGCGGCACTGGCACTTCTGGCGGACATCGAGACTGCGCCGCTCGACGGGCCTACTCGTGCCAGGGTGGAGGTTCTCCGGGCCCAGATAGCGTTCTTCTCCAGCCATGGCCGCGACGCGCCGCCCCTGCTGCTGTCAGCAGCGCGGCGGATGGAAGCGGTGGACGCAACTGCCGCCCGCGACATCTACCTCGATGCGTTGGCGGCGGGGTTGATGGTCGGACGTCTGGCCGGAGATGTGGGCGCCCGCGATGTCGCCCGGGCGGCCCGCGCGGCACCTCCGTCGACCGAGCGTCCAGCCGATCTGTTGCTGGACGGTATGGCGTTGCTGATGACCGATGGGTATGCGGAAGGCGTCCCACCACTGCGGTCTGCACTGAACGCCTGGCGAACCGACGAGGTGTCGGTCGCCGATGCACTTCGCTGGCTATGGCTCGCCACGCATGCCGCCCATGACGTGTGGGACGACGAGAGCTGGGAGGTGTTCTGTACACGCCACCTTCGCCTTGCGCGGCAAGCCGGAGCCCTGGCGGTGCTGCCGATCGCACTCAACAGCCGCATGGGCCTTCATTTCCTCGCCGGTGAGTTCGCGGAGGCGGCCGCGCTGGTCGACGAGGTCTCGACGGTCAACGAGGTCATGGGCAGTCACCTGCCGCCGTACGGCGCTTTGGCGCTCGCCGCGTGGCAGGGACGGCCAGAGACTTGTCTCCGGTCTCACTCGATCCACCGTTGCGGCGGCCGCAGCGCGAGGTGAGGGCATGGGACTCAGCATCGTCGACTACTCATCGGCCGTTCTCCACAACGGTTTGGGGAATTACCAGGAAGCGCTGAGAGCCGCAGAGCAAGGAGCCGGATACCCCGACGAGCTCGGATTCTCCACCTGGTCGCTGGTCGAACTCATCGAGGCCGCCGCGCGAAGCGGCCACCCCGACAGCGCAGCGGATGCATTCGAGTTGCTGACGCGGACAACCAGTGCCAGCGGTACCGACTGGGCCCTGGGAATCGAATCCCGATCCCACGCACAGGTGAGCCAGGGAGAAGCGGCCGAGGGCTACTACGTCGAGGCAGTCGAGCGGCTCGGCCGGACTCGGATGCGCGTCGAGCACGCCCGCGCTCAGTTGCTCTACGGCGAGTGGCTGCGGCGGGAGAACCGCCGTCGCGAAGCCCGCAATCACCTGAGGTCGGCGTACGACCTGCTCACCGAGATGGGCGTCGGAGGCCTTCGCCGAACGAGCCCGTCGCGAACTGGTCGCCACCGGCGAGACGCTCCGCAGGCGATCCGTCGAGGCTCGGGAGGGGTTCACGGCGCAAGAGGCTCAGATTGCTCGACTGGCGGCGGAGGGGCGCACGAACCCCGAGATCGGTGCTGAGTTGTTCCTCAGCCCACGCACCGTCGAGTGGCACCTCCACAAGGTTTTCGCGAAGCTCGGAATCGGCTCCCGCCGGGAACTCTCCGGCTCCCTCCTCAACGTGTAAGGCTCGCCCGGCCCGGCTCATCGGCGGAGTTCGGGTTCGACGTACTCGAAGGTCGGGCCGGCTGTGCGGCCGTCCCCGTCGGGCATCTGCATCAGGCTCTGTGCCTGTGCCTTGAGCGTGTACATGGTGTCGACCGCTGCCCCGAGCAGTTTCGGGCTGCCGTTGAACGCCTGATCCAGCGACTGGAGCAGTGCGCAGTACGTGTGGTTGAACTCTGCCTGGGCGGTTCGGATCGGGCTGCCGAGGGGATGGTCGGCCAGTCGCGGGTTGCGACGCATCGGGTGGACGCCGCTGTAGTCAACCGCGAGAGCCTCGCCGGTGGGCCCGGATCGTGGAGTGTCGCCGCACCGGTAGCGCCGACCCAGCTTGAGTTCGACGAAGCGGTAGTAGTGCGCAACCTCGCCCCGGTCGGGGTGAAAGATGTCCTGGTCGCCGTCCCAGACCTCGCCGCGGGGGCTGCCCTCGCCCTGCTCGACGATCTCCGTCAGCGCTACGAGGGCCGTGTCGAGATCTTCGACCTGGGGCAGTCGTCCGGCGGTGTGGCTGAAGTGGTCCGCGACGACCTGGCGAGCCGGGTCGCCGGAGAAGACCTTCTGCTCGCCGAGTTGGGCGCAGAGGCGGTGCAGTCCTTGTTCGATCGCGCTGTAGAACTGCCCGATCGTCTCGTAGTCGTCACCCTCGGCCGGTGCACCGGGCGGTGCCGGCTGTTCGAGGCGGAGGAACATCTCGAGTGCCTCCGGTCCGAATGGAACCAGTGAGAACTCCAGCGAGCGGTCGCCGTGGGGCAGGCGCCGGGGGTAGCGGGGCAGCATCTCGGGCTTGTCCAGACAGGGCGTCCCGCCGACGGCGTTGAGGAGGTTCGCGGCCAGCGCGAGGTGGATCATCTCCTCGACGAAGACGCTGCTGACGACTTGAACCGCGTCTGGGTTCCGCTCGCCGAGCGAGTAGAGCGCGCAGAGGTACGGCGGCAGGGTGGCGTGCTCCAGTTCGATCGCCCACTGGAGGTGCTCGCGAAGGCTTTCCAGCGTTTCGATCTGCGCCCTCGGGGGCGCCACGACGTTCCGTTGCCGGCCTGCCTGATTCACGAGTGCCTCACTTCGGTTGTCGACATGGGTCGGTTCTCGAGTGCTCTATGTCAACTGTCGGAGCCGGCCAGGAGCGCGCGCGCCTGTGAGTACCCCGGCCACCCCCGGGTCTGCGGTCCCGGTGGGGCAGCCGGCCCTGTCAGGACCGCGTCCGTTTGCTACCGTGCAAGATGAGATATCTGGAGGAGATCAGACGTGATGGGTGAAGACGACATCTCCGGGTGAGTCCCGAGGTGACAGGCCGCTGGTTCGTGGAGCCGTGGCCTTTTCGTCGTCCCGTCTTCCTGTCTTTCGCTGAGCGTCGTCCGCTGCACGCTCGGCATCTCATCTCACCTTGAGGATCTTCCGCATGTCTGATGCCTTTGTCGTTGTCTCCAACCTGTCCTTCTCCTGGCCCGACGACACACCTGTCTTCGACGGGTTGTCGTTCGCGATCGGTGCCGGGCGCACCGGTCTGGTCGCACCGAACGGTGCCGGGAAGAGCACGTTGCTGAAGCTGATCGCCGGGGAGCTCCACCCCACCGCGGGCAGCGTCACTGTCGAAGGGGTGGTCGGCTATCTGCCGCAATCCCTGCCGCTGGCCGGCGATCTGACGGTCGCGGAGGTGCTCGGCGTCGCGCCGATCATCCAGGCGCTGAACGCGATCGAGTCCGGTGACGTCGCGGACGAACACTTCACCACGGTCGGCGACGACTGGGACATCGAGGAGCGCACGCGGGCTCAGCTCGACCGGCTCGGCCTCGGCCATCTCACGCTTGAACGGAACCTGAGCACGCTCAGCGGAGGCCAGGTCATTTCACTCGGCCTGGCTGCCCAGTTGCTGAAGCGACCGGATGTCCTACTCCTCGACGAACCGACCAACAATCTCGACTTGGTTGCCCGACGCAAGCTGTACGACGTACTCGAGGACTGGGCCGGCTGCCTCCTCCTGGTCAGTCACGATCGTGCTCTCCTTGACCGGATGGACCGGATCGCCGAGCTGGATCGCAGTGAGGTCCGGTCGTACGGCGGGAACTTCACCGCGTACGAGGAAGCTGCGCAGGCAGCGCGGGAAGTCACCGAGAAGAACCTGCGCAACGCCGAGCAGGAGGTCAAGCGCGAGAAGCGCGAACTCCAGCAGGCCCGCGAACGGGCAGCGCGGCGGGCGAGCAACGCGAGCAAGAACCTCGGCAACGCGGGCCTGCCGAAGATCTTCGCCGGGACGATGAAGCGCAACGCGCAACAGTCGGCAGGTAAGGCGAACGAGACGCACACTGCGCGAGTCAACGAAGCCAAGGCCCGCCTCGACGAGGCCGGCCGGGCGGTCCGCGACGAGCAGAAGATCGCGCTCCAACTCCCCGCGACGAATGTCCCGGCAGGCCGCACGGTCTTCGACGGCGAAGGCCTACGGGTCAGCCTGGGCGGCCGCGAGATCTTCTCCGACGCCGACCTCACCGTCCGCGGCCCGGAGCGCATCGCCCTCACCGGTCCCAACGGCGCCGGCAAATCCACGCTCCTCAGACTGATCCACGGCGATCTCGCCCCCGAATCCGGGGAGGTCAAACGCGCGGACGGCCGTATCGCCTACCTCTCCCAACGCCTGGACCTCCTCGACCTCGACCGCACCATCGCCGAGAACCTCGCCACCTTCGCCCCCGGTATGCCCGAAGCACAACGAATGAACCTGCTGGCCCGCTTCCTCTTCCGCGGGGCACGCATCCACCTCCCGGTCGGCGTCCTCTCCGGCGGCGAACGCCTGAGAGCCACCCTCGCCTGCGTCCTGTACTCCGAACCCGCCCCACAACTACTCCTCCTCGACGAACCCACCAACAACCTCGACCTTCTCAGCGTCGGTCAACTCGAAAGCGCTCTCGACGCCTACGAAGGCGCTTTCATCGTCGTCAGCCACGACGAGCGCTTCCTCACCGAGATCAAGGTGTCGAGATGGCTCCGTCTCGACGATCGGCGGTTGCTGGAAACGGACGCAGCCCATGGCTGACGACACATGGCTGATACGCAGCCTGTCTTCGGATGGTTCAGTCACGAAAGTCCGGATCGTCGTCGCCCGGCGAACATGTGGTGCAGGATGCCTGGCAGTGGAGCGAGATCGATCACCTCGTTCCGGCACAGCTCGCACCACTTGAGATGCTCGCTGATCTGCTCCCGTTCGGCCGGGTCGACGGCGTCCAGGAGATACGCCCCGATGGACACCGTGATCGGGCAGCCCACGCTCGTTCACGCCTTCGGGTGGCCCGCATCGGACTGGCGGGTCTGCGTAGGCTGCTCGTCGTCCTCGGCGAGCCGGCGGTCGAGCCAGCCCGGCCACACTCGGCGCGCTGTATCGACCCGGAGCCGCCCGCCAAGATGCATGGCGCGGGCGACACCGCGGTACCCGGGCAAGAGGCCGGCGGCGATCAGAATGTGCCCGGCGAGCACCGGGGTGATGAGATAGGTGCCCCATCGGTGCACGCGTTGCAACCACACGAACCCAGGGCCGCCAACCACCATCGTGAGCCCGACGCCGCTGGCAACCAGGGCAGCGAGCAGGGTCACCAGTACGACGTTGGCCACGCGCTGTCCGGGATCGAAGTGGCCGCGGTGGTGGGAGAACCGGCCGGTGACGACGGCGGCGGGCCAGCGGATGAACCAGCGGAGATCACCCTTGTCGACCCTCACGGACTCCACCACGAAGGTCCGCGCGGCGCGGGCACCGACGGTGACTGCCAGCGCCGCGAGACCGGTGAGTGTCCAACCCGCGTAGGTGTGCAACGTGATGTCTGCGACGCCGGTGAGCCGGGCGGCCAGGCTCGGTTGACCCTCGCGGCCGGTCAGCAGCCACCAGCCTGTCCCTGACAGTGCGAGCACAGTGATGTAGGTGGCCGCGTGGTACCACCGAGTCCGTCGCGTGTACCGCTCGACCGTCCGCACCCGATGCTTCGTGATCGTCATGGCGTCAGTAGCCGTAAGGGTCCTGGGAGCTGGTCTCGGGCCCCGAGGGCGCGGTGGTCGTTGGTGCGGCTCCGGCTCCGGTTCCGACGTTGACGGGGATCTCCGTATCGACCCCTGCCGCCGAGTGGTTGGCGTTGCGCAGCGAGACATGGATCGTGTGCATGCCAGGGGAAACTCCCAACGGTTTGCCGGACAAGGTCGCCTTCTGCCCGCTGGTGATTTCTGCCGTGTCCGACTCCACGACCAAGTAGTCGTTCGCGTTGTCGTCGAGCCACAGATGCACGTGGTGCTTGCCGGACTCGGTCGGTCCCAGCGGCACACCCGCGTCGACCTTCACCGTGAAGGGAAGGCCGACCTTGGCGTCCTTCGCGGGCTCGGCGATCGAGAGCGACATGCCGCCCGCACCCGCCGACTCGTCGTTGCTCCCGCAGGCGACCAGCACTGCCGGCGCCAGGAGCGCAGCGGCCGCCGCCGCAGCGCGGATGCGGTTGTGGCGACGACCGCTGACCTGTGTCTTCCTGTCGAACATTCTCAGCTCCCTCGAATGGCTTCTTGCGGTACTACTGGTCGAGCAAGCCGAACGGATCTCGCTTCGAGAGAGCCAATCGGGGGTGCCGGCGCGTAATACCCGCTATGGGAGTGAGCGACGAGGCGCTGCTCGCAGGCATGGCGGCTGGAGATCCGCAGGCGGCGACAGCATTCGTACGGCGCTACCAGTCCCGGGTGTACGGCCTGGCGGTAGCGATCGTGGGCGGGTCGGCGACCGCGGACGACGTGGCCCAGGACGCGTTCGTACGCGCGTGGCGGTTCGCGGGTGGCTACGATGCGCGGCGAGGCAGCGTCTTGTCGTGGCTACTGACCATCGCTCGCAATGCGGCGATCGACACGATCCGGCTGCGTCGCGATCAGCCGTACGACCCAGATGTTCTGCTGACGGTGCTGATGGCCGGTGAGGCGTCGGACGACCGGCAGATCGAACAGATCGCGGACACCGACCTGATGCGGAGCGCGCTTCGGCGGCTACCGCGAGAACAGGCTGCGGCCGTGGTGCTCGCCACGTTCTACGGCTTCAGCGCAAGGGAGATCGCCGAGCGGGAGCGAGTGCCGCTGGGCACCGCCAAGACCAGGATCCGGCTCGGCCTCGCCCGGCTGCGCGATCATTTCGAGGTGAGCGATGACAAGACCGCATGACTGCTCGGCGATGCGGTCGCTGCTCGCCGAACTGGCCACGGGCGCGGCCTCCGGCCATGAACGCGCATGGGCACTCGGCCACGTCACCGGTTGTCCGACGTGCCGGGCTGAGCTGGATGAGCTGGCGAAGGTCGCCGACGGCCTGCTGATGCTCGTACCGCCGGCGGAGCCGCCGCCAGAGTTCGAGAGCGCGGTACTGACGCGACTGGGTATGGCGGGATCGCGAACGGCCGGCCGACGCCGCCGGTACTCGCGTCGGATGATGCTTGCCGTCGGCGGAATCGCAGCCGCCCTGCTGTTCGTCTCCGGCGGAAGCGCCAAGGTCGTTTATCAGCAGGGAGCAACGGATCGCGCGCTGGCCGAGCAATACCGGCAGACCCTGTCGATCGCCAACGGTCGCTACCTCAAGGCGGCGCGGCTGGCCACCCCGGCCGGCGAGCAGTCCGGAACGGTCTTCCTCTACCAGGGGAGTCCGTCCTGGCTGCTGGTCAGTATCTCGTCCGCACCGACGGACGGCCGGTACGAGATCCACGTACGGGATCGCGGCGGCGCACTGCGCACCGTCGGCGCCTGCCAGTTGAAGAACCACTCCGGCACAACCGGGTACCGGCTCGATATCGCGGTGGCACACGTCGCCGAGATACAGCTCACCCAGGACAACCAAGTCCGCCTGACAGCAACGCTCCCGACCTGAGCGAGCCGGCAGAGGTTCGAACTCGCCAACGAGCAGTGGCGCCGAGGATACCGTTGACGACATGCCTGTCTCTCTCCACCACATTGTCATCGATACCCATGACTTGCCGACACTCGCTCGGTTCTGGGCAGAAGTGTTGGGCTGGCGCATCCTGTCCGAACGCCCACGTGAGGTCGTCATCGGCCCGGAGGAGTCAGCGCCGGTCGGCATCTGCTTCATGCCGGTCGGGGATGCCAAGACGGTCAAGAACCGCCTCCACCTCGATCTGACCTGTGGTCCCGAGGATCGAGAGGCGGAGATCGACCGCATCCTGAGCCTCGGCGGCCGCCGCGTCGACATCGGCCAGTCCGGGACGGAGTCGTGGACTGTGCTCGCAGACCCTGAAGGAAACGAGTTCTGCGTAGTCCGGCCGAAGCAGACACTCGTGTCCTGACCACGGCGCGCGACGATCGGGTCGTCTGCGAACACCCATCGCAGTTGCAGTCGTGAGCTCGCGCGTCGATCACGGATTTGTCGTTCCGAAAGAGGTTTGCCCTCCACCAGTGGATTCCGAAGGTAGCAGCCCTCCGTTTGCTCCGGTTCGGCATGGCGGGGGGTGGACGTGCTTTCCTAGGGTGAATCCATGACTTCGCCGGTGAGGCGATCGGCGCTGGATGCCGTGCCGGCGCATGCCTTTTTCGTCGTCAGTGCTGTGTTCCACTATCTCGGCCCGGCGCTCGCGGTGTTGCTGTTCGCCACAGTGGAACCGCTTGGTGTGGCTTGGTTGCGGATCGCGTTGGCGGCTGTGGTGTTCTGGCTGTGGCGGAGGCCGTTGAGGGTCTGGCGCGGCTTGGACAACGGCGCCCGATGGTTGCTGGCCGGGTGGGCGGCTGTACTGGCCGCGATGAACTGCTGCTTCTATCTCGCTATCGATCGGCTGCCGCTCGGCACCGTGGCGGCGATCGAGTTCGCGCCCGTCATCTTGCTCGCGGCAGTCGCCGTGAGGACCTTGCGCAACCTGGCGGCGCTCCTGCTGGCCGTCGGCGGGGTGTACGTCCTCACCGATGTGCGACTGTCTGGCGACTGGCTCGGCATGCTCTTCACCGCGCTCAACGCGACGCTGTTCGCCGGCTACGTGATTCTTGGCCACAGAGTCGCGCAGCGACCGGGTCAGAGCCGTATCGACGGCCTCGCCCTCGCGATGGGCATAGCCGCGCTGCTGTCGCTCCCTGTCGGGATCGGGGCGGCTTGGCGGGCCCTGACCGATCCTGTCTTGCTGGCCGCCGCGGCGGCGGTCGCAATCTGCTCGTCGGTCATTCCGTACGTGTGTGACCAGCTGGCGATGGCTCGACTGACCCGCGGCGCGTTCGCCCTGTTGCTATCGTTGCTTCCGGCAACTGCCTGCGTGGTCGGGGCGATCGTGCTCGACCAGCGGCCCACCGCCGCGGAGGTGCTGGCCGTTTCACTGGTTGTCGTTGCCACTGGCCTCCACCGCGAAGAGAGCAGATCGCAAGGAAGGAGGAGATGACGTCGGCACTGGCCCGCCGCGCCATGACGGCATTGGTTGCCGACCGATGGCGACGTCGAAGGCCGCGATGGCCAGCAGCCTGGTGGAGTCGAGCAGGGGTAGCGACGCGATGTCCGCGCTGATCAGCAACGGGATCTCCGTGCAGGCCATTGCCACAACATCACAGCCCTGCGTCTCGAGCCCCCTGATCACCTGCAGGCATTCCTCGCGGGATTCCTCAGAGATGACGCCGTTGACCAATTCCTCATAGATGATCCGGTCAATCAGTTCGCGCTGGTTCGGCGGCGGAACTACGTGGCGCAATCCTCGGGCTGCAAGCGCCCTCCGGTAGACCGGGCCATCCATGGTCAGTTTTGTACCCAGTACGCCGACAACTCGCAGCCCGTCACGCACCGCTCGATCGGCAACGACGTCCGCAATGTGCAGACCGGGCAATGCCAGTTCTGCACCGGGCTGTTCCAGCGCCAGGTGGGCGGTGTTGCACGGGCAGACGAAGAAGTCAGCCCCGGCACCAACGAGCCGGTCGGTACTCTGCGCCAGCACCATCCGGATCGAGGCGTAGTCGCCGCGATCCCAGGCGTGCAGACTGCGTCCCACCGCGATGCAGTCGAGGGTCACGTCGGGATGCTGGTGCGGGCCGATCACGCTGAACCCCGCCTGACAGAAGGTCAGGAAACACAGCGCAGCGCCTTCCGCGGTATGCGCAAGCATGCCCGCGTGGAGAAGTTCGCCGGATCCCTCCGAGACCCTCGTTGCCTGACTCGTCGACTTCGGCGATGTCAGCTCTTCAGTTCCCATGATCTGCACCTTCACGTCCGCGCCCGCCACACGTCCAGTTCAAACTTTGAACTGCACGATCCCTGCTCACAGGTCGAGACTTTCGGGCATGGACACGTCAGCTCCCGCGCCCCGTACTGTTCTGGATCGGATCGGCAACACCGCGTTGCTGCCCCTGCGCCGGCTCGGGCCGCCAAACGGATCTCGGATCCTGCTCAAGCTGGAAGACGGCAATCCCACCGGAAGTATCAAGGACCGTATGGCGCTGGCGATGATCGAGACCGCGGAAGCCGATGGCCGGCTGCAGCCCGGTGGCAGGGTCGTCGAGTACACCGGTGGCAGCACAGGTGTCTCGCTGGCCCTGATCTGCGCTGTCAAGGGATACCACCTCGACATCGTCAGCTCGGACGCCTTCGCCGCCGAGAAGCTCGCCCACATGCGGGCGCTCGGCGCCGAGGTGCATGTGATCGCCAGCGATCAGGGACGCATGACCGAGAAGCTCACACGCGACATGATCGAAGCGGCCCGGGTCATCACGGCGGACACCGGCGGCTTCTGGACCGACCAGCTCAACAACATCGACCAGTTGCGGGCCTACCACACGATGGCCGACGAGATCTGGGCTCAGACCGACGGTGAGCTGGATGCGTTCGTGCAGATCGTTGGTACGGCGGCCTCGCTGCGGGGCAACGCCGAGAGGCTGCGGAAGTACGACGACTCGATCGCCGTGGTCGCGATCGAACCGGCCGAGTCCGCTGTGTTGTCCGAGCGCCCGACCGGTGCGCACAAGATCGACGGCGTCGGCGCCGGCTTCGTCGTACCGCTGTGGCACGACGAGGTGGCTGACGCGATCGAGCTGGTGTCCACAGAGGAGGCGACGGCGATGGCGATGCGGCTCGCTCAGCAGGAAGGGCTGTTCGCGGGCACGTCGACGGGAGCGAACGTCCTCGTCGCACTGCGCATGGCCGAACGGCTTCCCCCGAACTCGACGATCGTCACGGTGATGTGTGACACGGGCATGAAATACCTGAGCAAGTGAGCACCCATGCCACCTAGGCAGAAGACGTCTGCGCGAGAGCGCTACGGGTGAACGCGTACCGGAGGAACCAACGCTGCATCTGACGTTGTAGGGCGCGGTCGCCGTGGAGGGTGACTCCGGGGTGCTGTTGCAACTGTGACCAGGTCAGGTCTCCGAGCCACCAATGGATGACCTCGGCGGTCGGCGCCCAGAGCCAGAGATCCACCGGCGTACCGGTGTCCTCCCGGCAGAGGTTGACATTCGTTTTGGACAGATGCAGCCAGAAGTACCGATCGCGCGGCGGTCGGTCGGTGAACTCGAGAGCGAGAACCACGGTGTCCCCGGGCAGAGCATCGACATCGACTCTCCGTTGCATGTCCCACGTGAGCGCAGCGGTGTCGAGGTCATCCTCCGACAAGGCGGCGCTCTCGGTTGTCATCGCCCACCGGGCCAGTTCGCGGACGATCGGAGCGAGCGACTGCCCGGATTCGGTGAGCTGGTAGAGCCGGTTGGACAGGTCGACGATGCCGGCGGTGCGAAGGGAGCGCAATCTGCTGGTCAGCGTGGCCGGTGGGATGCGGGGGATGCCGCGACGGATGGAGCCGAATGTGACCGGACCGGAGAGCATCTCGCGCACAATCAGCAGGCTCCACCGCTCGCCGACCACATCCAGTGCTCGTGCGACCGCGCAGAACTGCCCATACCCGTTCATCGCTCCAGGCTAGCCACACGGCGGTCGCCTTCAAATCTTGACGTACAACGCACGGCAGGCGAGGACGTCGATCTGGCGATGGAGCCTCCGATCGACATCGAGTTGGACCGACGCCTACCGGCGGCCGAGGTTGAAGAGGCGCGACTCGACCCGGTCGAGGGCTAGGCGGACGGCGCCCAAGGCTGCGGCTTCGGGGCCGAGTTTGGACGAGCGCACCTCGAGCGGGAACACGCAGACGGACTTGAGATAAGCCTCCAACGGTGCGGTCAGTGTCTCGCCGGCGCCGGACAGCTCACCTGCGATGACGACGCAGTCGGGGTCGAACGCGAGGACCAGGGCGGCGACGCCTGGAGCGAGGTGGCGAGTGAAGTCTTCGGTCGCTGCCAGCGCTCGCTTGTCACCCTCAGCCGCCCTCCTGAACAGTTCCGCGCCACCCGCGTTTCCTAGAGCGTCGACGGCCCGCTGCCACCCGGACTCGGCGAGTACGCCGATCTCCCCGGAGGCACCGTGGCGGCCGTGATAGACCTCGCCGTCGATGACGACACCCGCGGCCGTCGTGGTCCCGGCCAGGATGTTGACGAAAGTGGACACATCGGTGGCGGCCCCGAGCCAATGCTCGGCCAGTGCCGCCAGCCGAGCATCGTTGCCGACAACAACATCAGCGCGTCCGAAGCCGCGAAGGGCCGTGGCCACATCGGTGCCGGCCCAGTCCGCGAGCCTGGTGCTTTTCGTGACGCGGCCTGCCGGATCGATGACACCGGTGGTGGCGACGCCGATCGTCCACAGATCGGACTTGCGGATTTCCGCTTCGAGCAAGGCGTCCTTCAGCGCCCGCGCGTGCGACGTCCAGTCGGTCCGCGGCCGGCAGACCGGGATCGACCGTGGTCTCGGTTGTGGCGAGCAAGGTGCCTCGCAGGTCTGCGGCGAGCACCCGGATGCTGCGCACGCTGATGTCGGCACCCAGCACGTAGCCGGCGTCGGTGCGGAACTGGTACCTCTTGGCTGGGCGTCCGACCGGCCGTCGGCCGTCCGTGGTGGGGGAGATTTCGACCGCGAGACCCTCCTCGATCAGGTCGGCCATCGCATCCTCGACTGTCGGGCGGGACAGCGACGTGGACGCCGTCAGGTCCGCGAACGTCATCGACTCGGCCCCGTGGAGAGCCTGGAGCACGGCGATCCCGTTGAGCCGACGGAGCACCTGGGCGTTGCCGCTGACTGCGGGCATGGCATTCCCTTCCGTTCCCGTTGACCTCTCGAGGCAATTATTCACCCCATTTCATGAAACCTGTGCATCTGCCCTCAGAGCCGGTGTGCCGAGCGCCAAGGCGAGCAGAGAAGTTCCTCTGGACAGAGTCTTGACCGGACCTGAGCAACGGTGCTTCAGTTGGCGAAACTTATTTTAAAGGCGGCCTGAAAAATTAGCTGCCGGACGGGTCGAACAGCGAGGAGCTGAGCCATGCTGAGGAGACTTGCCGCAGTCGCGGCCGCCGCGATCGTCGCGGTGACGGGCTGCACGGCCGGTGGTGACAACGCCGGGCGACCCGGGGCGCAGAGCGACAGTGATGTCACCTTGACGTTCCTGACGTTCGAGACGCCGAACCTGGACGCGAAGTACTGGGACGCGGCGATCGCTCGTGCCTCGGCGAAGGTTCCCGGCGTCTCGATCAAGAAGCTGGTCGCGCCAAGCGCCGACCGGACGGGATACGCGAAGCAGTTGTCCGCGTCAGGTCAGCTGCCGGACTTGATGATCGCCGTGAACCCCGACGGGTTCGCGCAGTCGGGGCAGTTCGCACCGTGGACGGCGGAGGAGCTGAAGAAGTACGAGTTCCCAGACTCCAACCCGATCGGCGGCAAGGTTTACCAACTGCCCTACAACACTCAGCCGACCCCGCTCGTCTACTACAACAAGAGCCTCTTCACCAAGGCCGGGATCTCGGCACCGCCGAAGACCTACGCGGACCTCCTTGCCGTCAGCGCGAAGCTCAAGGCGGCGGGCATCAACCCAGTCGTGGTCGGCGGCGGCGGGAAGGACACCTTCGCCGCCGGCTATCCCTGGATCGCGGCCGTGGGCGCCGACCTCTATCGCAAGCATCCCGACTGGTTGGCGAAACGCGCGGCAGGTCAGGTGACCTTCGCCGATCCGGAGTTCGTCGCCACCGCCGACAAGGTCGCCGATCTCGCTCGTCGTGGCTACATCGACAAGACCGGGTTGGGCCGCTCGTACGCCGACACCGAGCAGGCGTTCCGCGATGGCAAGGGTGCGATGTACCCGATGGGATCGTGGTTCGCCGCGTCGGCCGACCAGAACAAGCCCAGGTTCGAGGTTGGGGTGTTCCCGTGGCCGACCGCCGATGGTGAAGCGGTCGTCCCGGCCTACACCGGCGGCGGGATGAGCGTCAGCACCAAGGCGGCGGACGTCGACAAGGCGAAGAAGTGGGCGCTCGCCTTCATGGAGGACAAGGAGAACCTCGACGCCGGGGTCAGGGCGGACGGCTCGATCATCGCAATCAAGGGCTACCAGCCGCCGACCGACATGGGACCGGTCTACCAGCAGACGGTCGCCGTCTACGAGCGCGCGGTGCGCACAGGTGGCGTGGTGAACGCGTTCACGGTCGAGACCGGCGACGGCGCCCTGCCGCCCGGGATTCCGGACCACGTCTTCGCGGCCGCAGCCGACCTGATCAGTGGCCGGAAGTCCGCGATCGACGTCGCGAAGTTCCTGGACACCCAATACGCGAAGGCGACGCGGTGATGACTGACCTGTCGATCCGAGGCCGGACCGGCAGCCTGCGCTGGTGGCGGTTCGGTGTCTTCGCAGCTCCCGGACTGCTGGTGTACGTCGCGCTGGTGGCCGTCCCGGTCGCGCTGAGTCTCGGGTACAGCCTGACCGACCGGAACCCGTTCCGACCCCCCGCCGATTGGGTTGCCTTCGACAACTACCGGTTGCTTCTGTCGGACCCGGACTTCCTGCGGACATTGGGGAACACGTCGATCCTGACGCTGATCGTCACGATTGTGCCGAACGTCCTCGGCCTGTCGGTCGCGCTACTGCTGGACCGTCCCGCAAGGCTCTACCGGTGGCTGCGGACGGTCTTCTTCGCGCCGGTCGTCCTCAGCTCGGTGGTGGTCAGCGTCATCTGGCAGGCCCTGCTCAACGACGACGGGCTGCTGAACCGCGCACTGCGCGAGGCCGGCGTCGGCTCCCCGCCGGGCTGGCTTTCTGACCCCGATCTCGCGTTGTACTCGGTGAGCTGGATCATCTCGTGGCAGATGCTCGGCTTCTGCACGGTGGTCTACCTCGCCGGCCTGCAGGGTGTGCCGCAGTCGCTGCGGGAGGCCGCGGCGCTCGACGGTGCGGGGCCGTTGCGGCAATTCCGCGCCGTGACCTGGCCGTTGCTGGCACCTGCGGTGACCATCAACACGGTGATGCTGATGATCACCGGCTTCAAGGTGTACGACCACGTCCAGGTGATCACCAACGGCGGTCCCGGCAGCGGTACGACGGCCACCATCGCCTTCGACATCATCCGGACCGGCTTCACCGGCAACCGGGTCGGATACGCGTCGGCAATGGCGACCGTGATGCTGATCGTCATCGCTGTGGTCTCGGCCATCGCCCTGCGCCTGCTCCAGCGCCGGGAGGTCTCGCTGTGACGGAGGCAAGTCTGTCGTCGGTCCGGGCCTCACGGGTGACCAGTGAGGCGAGGCTGCTCGCGGTCCCGTGGCTCCGGCCACTGTTGGCAGTGTTCGTGGCCGCGTGCTTCTTCCTGCCGCTCTATCTGGTGCTGGTCAACGTGTTCAAGCCGGGCGCGGACATCGTCACAGACCCGGCCGGACTGCCTGTGCATCTGACGCTGGAGAACCTTCGCGAGGTGCTGGGCAGGCAGGATCGACTGTTCTGGTTCGGGCTCGTCAACAGCATCCAGGTGACCGCGCTGTCGGTGACGGTGCTGGTCGTCCTGTCCGCGATGCTCGGTCACTATCTCGCCAGGTCGCAGGCTCATTCGGCGAAGGCCGTGCTCGTCCTGCTGCTATGCGGATTGATGGTCCCGCAGGCGGTAATTCTGGCTCCGGTGACCGAGGTACTCCGCACGCTCGGGCTGATGACCTCGGTGCCGGGTCTCGTGATCGCCAATGTCGGCTACTACCTGCCGTTCGGGGTGTTCGTCTTCGCGGGATTCCTGAAGGCGATCCCGGTCGAGTTGGAGGAGGCGGCCGCGCTGGACGGCGCGGGTCCGCTGCGAGCTTTCTGGCAGGTCGTCTTTCCCCTGCTGCGACCGGCCAGCGCGAGCGTGTTCATCTTTCTCGGCGTCTGGATCTGGAACGACTTCCTGAATCCGCTGATCATCCTCGGTCCGGCCGAAGGCACGACCGTGACCGTCGGGATCTACCGGGCCATCGGGGAGCACCAGACGGATCTCGGTGCCGTCTTCGCCTTCATGTTCCTGGCTTCGCTGCCGGTGCTCGTTCTCTACCTGCTGTTCCAGAAGCACTTCGTCAAAGGCCTTACCGGAGGGGCGACGAAGGGATGACCATCATCGACACGGGGCCGACGCGGCTCGGCACACCGCTCGGCCGTCCGCTGACGTTGGCGGTGGCCGGGGCAGGCGCCCGCGGCGCGGCGTACGCCGACCTGGCCGCGCGACGCCCGGACAGTTGCACCGTTGTGGCGGTCGCGGAACCGCGGGAGCGGGCGCGCCGGTCCTTCGCGGAACGGCATCGGATCGATCCGGCGAGGGTGTTCGAGTCCTGGCGCGATCTCGCCGAGGCTCCACGCATCGCCGACGCCGTCGTCGTCGCGTTGCTCGACGAACAACACGTCGAGGCGGCTCTGGCCTTCATCGAGCGTGGTTACGACCTTCTGCTGGAGAAGCCGATGGCAACTACCGAGGAGGGCTGCCGGCGGATCAGCGAGGCAGCCGAGCGTGCTGGGGTCGCCGTACAGGTCTGTCACGTGATGCGCCACACGACGTACACCCGGGCTCTGAAGGCCGAGCTGGCGCGGGACGCAATCGGCGAGATCATCAGTGTCGAGCACCTCGAACCGGTCGGCTACTACCACTTCGCGCATTCGTTCGTCCGGGGAAACTGGCGCCGCCAGGACGAGACCAGCTTCGTGCTGCTGACCAAGTCGTGTCATGACCTCGACTGGCTGAACCATGTGATTTCACGTGCGCCGCGGCGGGTCGCGTCGTTCGGGTCGCTGACACATTTCCGGGCGGAGAACCGTCCCCCTGGTGCGGCAGGCCGCTGCCTGGACTGTGCTGTCGAGAGCAACTGCCCCTTCTCGGCAGCGCGGCTCTACCGCACCGGCCTGCGCGAGGGCGGCACGAAGCAGTACTTCACCAACGTCATGACCGGCGGTGTGCTGACCGAGGACGCGGTGACCGAGGCGCTCGCGACCGGGCCTTACGGGCGCTGCGTGTACGCCTGCGACAACGACGTGGCGGATCACCAGGTCGTCAGCATCGAGTACGACGGCGGCGTCACCGCGTCGTTCACGCTGTCGGCCTTCACCCCACTGGAGAACCGCCACACCAAGATCTTCGGTACTCGCGGCCAGCTCACCGGCGACGGACGCTTCCTCGAGATCTACGACTTCCGCACCGAGCGCACGACCGTCATCGACACATCCAGAGACGGATCGTCGGCCGCCGAAGGACACGCCGGCGGCGACCAAGCCCTGATGGACGACTTCATCGACGCCCTGACGGCCGGCCGGCCCGACCGGATCACTGCCCACCTCCAAGACACCCTCGACGGACACCGCCTCGTCTTCGCCGCCGAACAATCCCGACGCGAGGGCCGAGTGGTCCAAGTACGCACCCAGAGCCCGGCCAACCAGGCCCGAACCCAACCAGGAGGATGACCATGCCGAGACTCCCCGACCGATTGTTCAGACATCCGTTCCGCAGCCCGCCGGCCCGCCGGGTCGGTGCCGCCGTCGCGGCCGGCGTACTGATGATGAGCTTCTGCGCGGTGACGACCGCCGCGGCCGGCAGCGCTGAGGAGGCGACCATCCGCGCGGCGAGCGCCGGGCTGGAAGTCTCAGCCGGCTACCTGACCCTCGAAATGGACGGCACCGGCACCGTCACCGGGCTCGATGACTCGCGGACTGGACGGGACTACGCGGCGGCGGGCAAGTCCGCGTCGCTGGTCAGCCTGGTGATCGGTGGCGAGCAGGTGCGGCCGACCAAGGTGGCCAAAGATCGTGACCTGCTGGTCTTCACCAACGACAGCGTCGGCTTCGAGGTTGACGTGCGGGTCGAGGACAAGGCCGGCTACGCCACATTCGAGGCGGTGAAGGTCGACGGGCCGGACGGTGCGGACGTGCAGACGTTGCTCTGGGGTCCGCTGGCGATGTCCATCACGCAGACCATCGGTGAAACCGTCGGCGTTGTCCGCGACAGTGGGTTCGCCATCGGACTGCGACCGCTGACCGACCGTACGGAAGGTGCCTGGCCGCAGGAGTACCAGCAGTTCGGCTTTGAGAGTGAGGTCGACGACAACCCCTCAAAGCTCGAAGTTGCTCCGCACGAGGAGTTCAGTGCCGCGGGGAAGACCGCGTGGGGTTCGGTACTGCGTGCCTTCACCTTCGACTACACCAAGGAGCGGTCGCGGCAGAATCGCAACGGGTACCGGCTCCCGGTCGGCCCGTTGCCCGGGGACAGTGGTCAGGTGACCGGGTCGAAGGTCGCGCTGTTCGGCGCGTCGCCGGAGCTGACCCCGACCGTGCTGTCGAACATCGCCCGCGGGGAGGACCTGCCGTACCCGACCCAGGGCGGCCAATGGCAGAAGACCGCCCAAGCAAGTAGCCAGTCCTTCCTCGTGCTCGGCGATCTGCGCACGACGAACATCCCGACGGCAGCCGAATACGCGACCGCCGCCGGGATCGACTACATCTACTCGCTGCCCAACGCAGTCGGACCGTGGCAGTCCACCGGGCACTACCAGTTCAACTCGAGCCTGGGCGGCAACGATGCAGGTGCACGAGCGGCCGTGGACCTCGCCAAGGCCAACGGCGTACGGATCGGTGTCCACACGATCTCGGACTTCATCAGCACAAACGACCCCTACGTTTCGCCGCCGGCCGACGACCGGCTCGCCACTGGTGGCCGGGCGTTCCTGAGCCGTCCGCTTGGCGCCGGCGACACCACGCTGTACCTCGATTCCGGTGCGCTGCTCGCTTCTGGACTTCCCGCGCGTCTCCTGCGTATCGGTGACGAGTTCGTCACCTACGGGGAGGCGAAGCAGGTCGGGACCGAATGGCAACTGACCGGGCTACAGCGAGCCCAGTGGAGATCTGTCGCCGCGAGCCATGCGACCGGCGATCAGGCTGCTCGGATGGTTGTCAATCAGTACGGCGGGGCGATCGGCGGCCACGCGATCATCGACGAGATCAGCACCAGGCTGTCCACGGCCTGGAACAGCACCGGCATCATGTCCAACTCGTACGACGGCGTCGAGTCGGCCTCGGAGTCCGGCTGGGGCCCCTATGGGCAAGCCCTGCTGGTGAACGGGACCTACGCCAAGACCCAGGCGAAGGACGGCTACGTCACCGAGACGAGCCGGATGACCTCGAACACGTGGGACGCGCTCACCCGGGCGAGCTGGGGCGAGGTCGCCTCGACGTCCATGGCCCAGGTCTTCATCAACAACGAGTTCTACCGGGACAACTTCCTGCCCGGCATGCTGGGCTGGATCAGCCTGTCAGGTTCCGAGAACCTGCTCAGCGTCGAGAGCAAGCTGGCCCGAGGCGCCGGGCTGAACGCCGGCGCCGGATTCCAGACCTCGGTGGCCAGCCTCGCCGCGGGCGGACAAAACGGCCAGAAGGTGCTCGACGCGATCAAACAGTGGGAGACGGCGCGCAACCTCGGCGCCTTTACCGACGCGCAGCGAGCCCGGCTGCGCGACCGGTCCACCAACTGGCACCTTACGGTCGTCGAGCCGGGCAAGAAGTGGTCCCTGCAGGAACTCGACGCTGCCGGGACAGCCATCGGCGCGGCACAAGAGGTCGTTGTACCGGCACCCCGGCTGAACGCGGTGGCGTTGCCACCGGCAACCACCCAGGCGCTGTACGAGGCCAGGATCGGCACGAACACGCCGGCCACGGTCCGGTACGAGGTGACCGGGGGAGCACTGCCCGAAGGCCTCCGGCTGAACCCGGACACTGGCGGCATCGTCGGGAAACCGATCCGGAGCAAGAACGCGCGCTTCACCATCACCGCCCACCAGACCGGTGGGTTGCCCGACGCACGGGCCGACTACGAGATCAACGTCCGGACCGGGCCGCCTCATCCGGAACCTCAGCTGGCCGTAACAGCAGGCGGGACCACGCTGCCCGGCGTCGGCACCGAGGCGATCACGGAGTTCATCAACGGAGGACTGCAGCCGGTCCACGGACTCGAGATGACGCTGACCGCGCCAACCGGATGGAAGGTGGAAGCGGCCACCCCCGCGACCTTCGACGCCGTACCCGCCGGCGGCTCGGTCTCAACCAAGTGGACCGTCACCCCGGCGCAGGATGCACAAGGTGGCTGGTCCGTGCTCGCGGCGGGCGCGAGCTACCGAAGTACAGGCGGCGCCCAGACCGTCGAGGCCGAGGGCCAGGTCACCGTCGCGGCCGTCCAGCCCACCCTCAAGTCCGCGTTCAACAACGTCGGTGTCACCGCCGACAGCAACCCGAGGCCCGGCAACTACGACGGAGCCGGCAACAGTTGGTCCGAGCAAGCACTCGCCGAGGTGGGCCTGACGCCAGGCGCCGCAGTCACGGCTCAGGGCGTGACCTACACATGGCCCGACGTGGCTCGCGGGTCGGCCGACAACGTGGCGGGCGGTGCGGCCACCATCTGGCTCGACGGGCAGGGGGACCGGCTGGGCGTGCTCGGGTCCGGTATCGGACAAGCCACTGGGACGTTCACCGTGCACTATGCGGACGGGACGAGCACCGCAGCTTCAGTTACCTTCCCCAACTGGTGCTGCACCGGGGACGCGATCAGCGGTGGCGCAAGCCTCGTGGCGACAGCGCGGTACCGCAACACCCAGAACGGACCGGCGAACTTCGGCGCCGGGTATCGCGTCTTCGCCCAGACCATCCCCGTCGACCCCAGCAAGCAGGTCGTCGCACTGACCCTGCCGGCTGAGAGTTCAGTGCACGTCTTCGCGGTCGGGCTCGGCCACTGACACCTTGGCCGACCAACCGGCGGCGCGGTGACCCTGGTCTCCGCGCCGCCCGCAACGCGTCACCGCATCCATAGTTGCTCCCGCTCCGCCAACTCCAGACACGCCCATCGACGACTGTCCGACCCCGCTGACTTCCAGCCGAGGGGCGCGGGTCGTAGGCTTCGTGACGGCCCTCACACTCGCTCGCCCAGCCGGGGCGTGATCTTCGGCGCCAGGCCGGCCGACGGCCATCATCGCGACCGTGTAGAGCCGGCTCTCGTCAAGAACTATGTGTCGAATAGAAGCGTCCGCCACGCGGGCATCTCCCCGCGGGCAGTGTGGATCATGAAATTCGATGAGTGCCCGGGGCGGCGCCCTGTCGTCAGGGGTTCGCCATTTGGGTGGTTTGTTGTGCTGCCCATCGGGTCGCTGCGTCGGCGACCGGGATGGTCGGGTCGACCAGCCACGCGGCCTCGAGGCCGTAGCAGAAGGCGATGATCTCCATGGCCTTGAGTTGGGGGTCGATGTCGTCGCGCATCTCGCCGCGCTGTTGCGCTGAGCGCAGGGTCGCCGTCACGCGATCGATCGTGGTGCGGTAGCCGTCGACCAGGCGTGGGTGGAGGTCGGTGTCGGGGCTGACGTTCTCTCCGAGTACGACGGTGTTCATGCCGAGCAGGCTGTAGACCTTGTCGTCGTGCTGGCTGGGCCAGCTGGTCATGTGTCTGGCGATGATGTCGACGATCTTGATTCCGGGGTCGGGTCCGTCTCCCCACAGCCATTCCTCGGTGAAGGTCAGGTGGCGGTCCATGACGGCGTTGAGGAGCGCCTCTTTGCTGCGGAAGTGGTACAGCAAGCCGGTTTGTGAGACGCCGGCCTCGGCGGCGATGTCGGCGAGGCTCGTGCCGCGTGCCCCGTTGCGGGCGATGAATCGTACGGCGACGTCGACGATGCGCTCGCGTGTCTCGAGGCCCTTGGCTGAGGTCTTGGGCTTCTGTGCAGCGGGCACGGTCGATCTCCTCGCGGTGGTCGGGACGGTCGCCGCCAAGCATAGACAACTGACTGAGTACTCGGTAGCTTTTGCAAAACAGACCGAGTACTCAGTCTGGAATGTTGGCAAGCGAGAAGGGCGGATCCGATGAGCGCACCGTTCCGGCGGGAGTCCCCGGTCGTCCGCGGCGAGGAGACCCCGCCGCGGCCACACGAGCAGGTCCAGCTCTTCCTGGACAGCTTCGGATCGTCGCCCGACCCGTGGAGTGCTGACATCGCGACGGTGCGAGCAGACGCGCGAGCGAAGGTCCTAGGCGTGACCGGCGAGCTCGAGCCGGTGGCGTCCGTCGAGTCGATCGACGCGGACGGCGTACCCGGTCGGCTCTACCGGCCTGCCGGCGCGGAAAGAGAAGTGCTGGTCTGGGCGCACGGCGGCGGCTGGATTCACGGCGACCTCGACACCGCCGACGGTGTCGCCCGCGCGCTGGCGACGCGGGCTGACTGCGCGGTCTTGTCGATCGACTACCGGCTCGCACCCGAACATCCCTTCCCGGCCGGCTTCGACGACGCTTGGTCCGCCATCACCTGGGCGCGGCGCAACTTCGACCGTGTGGCTGTAGGTGGCGACAGTTCGGGTGGCAATCTCGCCGCGGCGGCGGCACTCAAGGCGCGCGATGAAGGGGTCGACCTGGCGGCGCAGCTGCTCGTCTACCCGGCGCTCGACAGCCTCCAGGACACCGACTACAAGGTCGCGTTCCGGCAGCGGTATGCGCAGTTCGCGGGCCGGTCGGGCTTCGGTTCCAACACGTTCCGGCGGCTCGTCCACATCTGGGAGACCTACGTCCCCGACCCGACTGTCCGCAAGGCGTCGTACGCCTCACCGCTCCATGCCGAGTCCGTGGACGGCGTCGCGCCCGCGACGATCATCACCGCCGAACACGACTTCCTCCGCGGCGAGTCCGAGGACTACGCCCGGCGCCTGATGTCGGCCGGCGTACCGGTCGAGGTGCACGAGTACGCGGGCCAGATCCACGGGTTCTTCGAGATGTTCACCGTCATGACCGACTCGCATCATGCCGTCGGCGTGGCCGGTGACGCCGTACGCCGCGCCTTCCTGTCCAGCAAGCCCAATCAGTCTTCGAAGGAGATGTCGTGCGATCGCTGACGCCGTACCGCAGAATCGTCCAGGCGGCCACGGTCGCCGCGGTATCTGCCCTGCTCCTCACCGCCTGCGCACCCGGCGGGAACTCCGAAGCCGGCCCGGTGCCGTCCAAGCCGGTGTCGACCGGCGTCGGCAGCGAGCCGGTCACGCTGAGGCTGCTCGTCAACAGTGGTGTCGACGTCCCGTTCTACACCGCCCTCGGCGAGCTGTTCCACGCCAAGTACGACAACGTCACCGTCAAGGTGGAGAACCAGGACTACGCCACCCTGACCACGAACATCGCGCACATCCTTGCCGGGAGCAACGCACCCGACCTGGTCCGCGTCTCGCAGCTCGGCAACCTGATCAAGGACCACCTGCTGACCAATCTCGATCCGTACGCCGAGGCGTACGGCTGGGACAAGTGGCCGCAGTCGCAGTTCGCCTCCACCCGCGTCGGGCCGGACGGCAAGCAGCGCGGGACGGGCTCGTTGTACGCGGCCGGACCCGGGTTCGGCCTGACCGGGGTGTACTACAACAAGTCGCTCGCGCAGCGAATCGGCATGACACAGCCACCGGCGACCGTCGCCGAGTTCGAGCAGCTGCTCGGCAAGGCGAAAGGCGCGGGGCTGCAGCCGATCATGATCAACGGCAAGGACGGCGGCAGCGTCTATCCACTGCAGAACCTGGTGATGTCGGCGGGTGGCGCGCAAGCCGTTCAGGACTGGAACTACGCCAAGCCCGGCGCGAGCATCGACAATGCCGGCGACGGTGACAGGCGCGACGACCCTGCAGCACTGGGGACAAGCCGGATACCTGCCGGCCGACGTGAACGACATCGACCAGACCCGGGCGCCGGCCGAGTTCCTCAAGGGCAACGGCGTGTTCTTCCCGAGCGGCAACTGGCAGGCGCCAGGACTGGACAAGGCCGGGGCCGGACGGTTCGGGTTCTTCCTCTTCCCGGCCGGCGATGCCGGTGGACCGTCGTACGCGATGACCGCCGCCGCCAACCTGGGAATCCCCGCGAAGTCGTCCGAATGCCGACGTCGCGGCCGCGTTCCTGGACTTCGTGCAGACGAATGCGCAAGCGCGGCAGGACACGGTCGCCCTCGGCGGCCTCGTGCCCGCGGGGCCTGCGGACGCCCCCGCTCCAACCGCGCCCGAAGGGTCGGCGGTCGCCGCCACGGTCGCCGCGTTCCAGGAGGTGTTGAAGAGCAACGGGCTGGTCGGCTTCCTGGCCGATGCGACGGCGTCGATCCACGTCAACAGCCTCATCCCGCAGACGCAACTGCTGCTGGCCGGCAAGACGACGCCCGAGGCATACGCGGCCAAGGTGCAGTCCGACTACGAGCGCGACCTCGGCCAATGATCCCGGCGAACCGACCCAGGGATCACGCTGTGGCGAGCATCGTGGTCCCGCCGGTGGTGCACCAGGCTTCGCCGACCGCGGACCGGTCGAGCGCATCGGCTGCAACGCAACCCGTCGTACGGCGCCGAACCGCACGCCAGCGCGGGCGCCGGAGCTGGAGCGCTCTGCTGTGGGTTGCGCCGGCGTTCGGCATGTATGCCGTGTTCGTGCTGTTCCCGATGGCTCAGTCCGTGCAGTACTCGTTCTACGACTGGGACGGCATCGGCCCGGCGACGCCGGCCGGGCTGGACAACTGGAAGGCGATCTTCACCCGCCCGGAGCTGCTGAACTCCGTGCTGCACGCGTTCGTCCTCATTCTCTTCTACACGGTGCTACCGGTCGGGCTCGGCCTGGTCGCGGCCGCGCTCATCCGCGAGCTCCGGCCCGGCGCGTTCAGCACGACCGCGCGCGTCGTACTGTTCATCCCGCAGGTGCTGCCGTTGGTCGCAGCCGGCATCGCCTGGACCTGGATGTACTCCTCGAACGGTCTGGTCAACCAGGTCCTGCGCGCGGTAGGGCTCGATCGGCTCACGCGCGCATGGCTCGGTGACTTCACGTTCGCCCTGCCCGCGGTCGGCGTCATCGGAGTCTGGGTCATGCTCGGCTTCTGCACGGTGCTGCTGCTCGCAGGCATCGGCAAGATCGATCCGGCCCTGTACGAGGCAGCCCGGCTGGACGGCGCAGGGCGGATCAGCGAGTTCTTCGCCGTGACACTCCCCGGGCTGCGGCGGGAAATCGTCGTGTGTACGACGTTCACCATCATCGCGGCGCTGGCGAGCTTCGACGTCATCCAGATCGCGACGCAGGGCGGCCCCGGCTACCAGACGATGGTGCCCGGCGTGCAGATCTACCGGCTGACGTTCCTCCAGCAGCACGTCGGTCAGGCCTCGGCACTCGCGGTCTTCCTGGCCGTCCTCGTCCTGGTGGTCATCTGGCCGATCCAGCGTCTCGGGAGGGAGAAATGACGACATCCGGGGTTGCCCATCGGGTCACGCGCACCGCCATCCTGCTCGCTCTGATGCTGTTCGCGATCGTGCCGCTGCTGAGCATGCTCACCACGGCGCTCGCGGCACCGGGCAGCACGCCCCAAGGGCTCAGCTGGCCGAGCGACCCGCACTGGCAGAATTTCGTGGACGCGTGGAGCGCGGCGAACTTCCTCGCCTTGTTCCGCTCGAGCACGCTGATCGTGCTGGGTGTCGTCCCGGCCACGGTCGCTATGGCCACCGCCGCGGGCTACGCCCTCGCCCAGCTGAACGTGCCGTTCGGAAAGGCGATCTACGGTCTTCTGCTCATCGGGCTCACCCTGCCGTTCGAGGCTCTCATCACCCCGCTGTACTACGACCTCCAGAGCATGGGCCTGCTCGGAACGCGGCTGGCGATCGTACTGCCGCTGATCGGACTGCTCATGCCGTTCGGCGTCTTCTGGATGCGCGCGCACTTCCTCGGCGCCGAGCCGGCGCTCACCGAAGCCGCGAAGGTCGACGGCGCCAATGCCTGGCAGACGTTCCGCCGGGTCCACCTGCCACTCGCCACCTCCGCGTGGTCCGCGCTGGCCGTGCTCTTCTTCCTCGCCAGCTGGAACCAGTACCTGCTGCCCCTCGTCCTCGTCGACGACCCGACGAAGCGAACCGTGGCCGGGGGACTGGGCGCCTTCCAGGGCCAGTACGGCACCGACATCGTGCTGCTGTGTGCCGGATCGCTGCTGATCATCCTGCCCTCGCTGGTGATCTTCCTGATCTTCCAGCGCAACTTCGTCAGGGCGCTGATGCAGGGAGCTGTGAAGTGACGACACCCGCGCTACATCGAAAGGATCGGATGCATCACTTACCCCGCCGCAGCGTCATCGTCGCGCCCGCGACCTCGCAGCTCGAGGAGATCGAAGTTCGCCCGCCCGGACCAGGCGAATTGCTGGTCCAGGTGATCGCGAACGGCCTGTGCGCCAGTGAGCTGCCGACCTGGCTGCACGGGCCGCCTGATGGCACCCCGACAGCCCTCGGCCATGAGCCGGTCGGCCGTGTCGTCGAGGTCGGAGCCGGTTTCATGGGCCTGTGCCTGATCCAGCTCCTCGCCACCAGTCCCATCGGCGAGCTCGTCGCGATCGACGTACGAGACGACGCCAAGCAGGCCTCGCTGGCCTACGGCGCCTCCACCGCAGGCAACCCCGAGGACATGGATCAGATGAACGACGCTTTCGACGTTGTCTTCGAGGTGAGCGGCACGCAGGGCGGGCTCGACCTGGCTACCTCGCTGACACGACCGGCCGGCACCAGGCCTACACCGACCTAGGCACCAAACCCGACGGCTTCATCAAAGCCCTCATCCTGATGAACGAGCCATGACGAGCCCCGAGCGACAAGCATCGCGGCGAGGTTCGCCCGCTCCGTCGTGAGGTTATGCGAGTGCGTTGACCGCGAGGGCGTAGACCTGCTCGTAGGCGTTCATCTCGGTCGGATTGAACCGGTTCTTGGTGACAGCAACGGTGACGCCGGTGGCTGTGTCGGCGTACGCTGCGCTGCCTCCGATACCTACCATTCCAAACACGGTTGGCGGGGCCGGCGTCGCGCCGATCGTGCCAACGGTGTAGCCGAGGCCGTACTGCGCCGGACCGCCCGTCATCTCGTCGTTGCCGGTGGTCGCCACCGTGGAGATCTCCCGGAGCCGGTCCGGGGTGATCAGTCGGACGCCGTCGACCTCGTCGAGCAGAGCGGCGTACATGCGGGCGATTCCGCGGGCGGTCAGCGTGCCCCAGGCCGGGATGTCGGCGGTGAGCACATCAGTGCGGTTGGCCAGTTCGGCGTTCGGGAACAGCGATCGCGGGCCTGACTTGAACAGCGGGAAGTCGGGCGGCAGCGAGGCGAACATGGCGGCGCCGGCCGGGTCGTCCTCGAACCGAGCGACCCGCGGGAGGGCCGAGGACGGAACACCGAAGTACAAGTCGTCAGTCACCCCGAGCGGACCCGCGACTTCCTCGGCGAGCACCTGCGCGATTCGCTTGCCGGTCGCCCGCCGGACGACCTCGCCGAGGATGAACCCGAAGGTGACGGGGTGGTAGCCCACCTTCTCCCCGGGCGTCCACCAAGGCTCGAGATCGGCGATGAGTTCACACATCGCCTCCCAGTCGCAGAACCGTTCCAGGGTCAGGTCCGCTGGTACACCGGGAACCCCGGCGGAATGGGTGAGTACGTGCCGCACCGTTGCGTTCTCCTTCCCGTGCGCACCGAACTCCGGCCACAGTTCCGCGACACGGGTGTCATAGCCGAAGACTCCCTGCTCGACCAGTACGTGCACGACTGTGGCGGTGACACCCTTGACCGTCGAGGCGGCGTAGAAGAGCGTGTCCGGCGTGACCGGGCGGCCGTCCGAGGGGTCGGCGATGCCCGCCGCTGCGTCCACTACCAGTTCGCCGCGCTTGTACACAGCAGCCTGGACGCCGTTCTCAGACCCGGATTCGACCAGGTGCTCGATCAGCTCCTGGACCTGCTTCTGCAGATCACTCATGTCATTTCCTCTCACGAACATCACGCGACCCGCTGAGCGGGCGCCTTTCGCTGATCAGTCGGAGACGCCGCCGTGATCTCGACACGCAACCGGCGCGCCGGATGCGTGTCGAGGACTTCTCCTCGGCTCCGACCTCCTACCGATCACGCCCGGTAGGGCACCACGGACATCGCTGGAGAAACCATGCAATCTCATGAGACAGTCGGCACCCCGTTACGCGCCGGGCGGCGCGAGTGGATCGGGCTCGCGGTCCTGGCTCTGCCGGCACTACTCGTTGCCTTGGACATCGGGGTTCTCTTTCTGGCGTTGCCGCATCTGAGCGAAGACCTGCACGCCTCCGGTACAGAGCAGTTGTGGATCACGGACACCTACGGATTCTTGCTGGCCGGTCTCCTCATCACCATGGGGTCGCTGGGTGATCGGATCGGGCGGCGCAGGTTGTTGCTGATCGGCGCGGCCGCCTTCGGTGCCGCATCCGCGCTGGCTGCCTACTCCACAACCCCGGAGATGCTGATCGTGGCACGTGGCCTGCTCGGTGTCGCCGGAGCCACTCTCGGCCCGTCGACACTCGCGCTGATCAGCAACATGTTTCACGACAGCAGGCAACGGGGAGTGGCCATCTCGGTGTGGGCGGCCTGCCAGTTCGGTGGCGGCGCGCTGGGACCCGTCGTCGGAGGGCTGATGCTGAGCCACTTCTGGTGGGGGTCGGTGTTCTTGCTCGGCATCCCGGTGATGGTGCTGCTGCTGGTGGTCGGCCCAGTCCTCCTGCCTGAGTACCGCGCACCCGGTTCCGGCCGGATCGATCTGCTCAGCGTCACGCTCTCACTCCTGGCAATCCTGCCCATCGTCTATGCCATCAAGGAGCTCGCCGCCGGAAACGACGACACTCTCGCCCGGTCGATCGTCGCGATCGCCGCCGGAGTGCTGATGAGCGCGCTGTTCCTGCTGCGACAGCGTCAGCTCGTCCACCCGTTGATCAATCTGCGACTGTTCTCGAGGCAGTCGTTCGCTGTGATGCTCGCAGCGATGGCGCTCGGCTCGAGCGTTCTTGCCGGCGTGAGCCTGCTGACCAGCCAGTACGTGCAGAGCGTTCTTCAGCTGTCGCCGGTAGCAGCCGGTTTGTGGCAGGCACCGACCGGCCTGGGCATCGCTGTTGGTGTGTTGCTGGCACCCACTTTGATCACAGTGTTCAAGCCGATCACGGTGATCACGCTCGGACTCAGCGTGTCGGTTGTCGGCCTCCTGCCGCTGACCCAGCTCGGAAGTTCCGGTGGGCCGCTGGTCGTGGTGGCCTGCATAGCGGTGGTCGCACTAGGTCTCGGCCCGATGTTCGCACTCGGAACCGGCCTCGTCGTGAGTTCTGTCCGGCCTGAGGAGGCCGGTTCCGCCGCATCGCTGTCGGAGACGAGCAACGTGCTGGGCTCGACCCTCGGCCTCGCCGTGCTCGGCGCGATCGGCGCCGCGATCTACCGGGATCAGCTGGTCGACCATGCGCCCGACGCCGTTCCCGCGGCAGCCGTCGACGCCGCACGGGAGACAATCGGTGGAGCCGCGGCGGTCGCGGGTCAACTCCCTCCCGGGCAAGGCGCCGAGTTGCTCGATCGCGCTCGGGAAGCGTTCACCAGCGGGCTCCACGTCGCTGCGGCAGTCGGAGCAGCGGTGACGATCGCCGTCGCCATCGCCATGCAGGTCGTTCTGCGGCGGACCAGGCAGCCTGGCACAGATGCCGAGGCCGGTCGTCGTTAGCCGCCGGCGGATCTCCGACGTCGGGCGAAATCTCCCGCGGTGGATGTCAAGAATGCGGAGTTGACTACGACCATTGGGTGAGTCGCGCCAGCGGGGCGCGCACGGCTGCGAGGACCGACACGATGAAGTACATGCTGCTGATCTACGTCAACCCTGAGTTCGCGGCGCAACTGTCGGAGCAGGAGCGCACCGATCTCTTCGGTGAGGTCGACGCGATCATGGAGGACCTCCGCGAGTCGGGCGAACTGGTCGGCGGTGAGGCCTTGGCCGATCCGTCCACCACGCGGACTGTCAAGCTGCACGGCGGGCTTCCCGCGGTCACCGACGGACCGTTCATGGAGAGCAAGGAGCAGTTCGGCGGATACCTCACCGTCGACTGCGAGAGCATCGAGCGGGCGACGGAGATCGCCGCGAGCTGGCCCGACGTGCGGTTCGGCGGAGCGATGGAGGTTCGTGCGATCATGCAAAACTCCGAGGCAGAGGTGTGACGAACCAGCCGGAAACTGTCGCGGACACGCTGCACGCATTGGCGCCGCTGGTTCTCGGTCGTCTCGTTGCGAGGCACGGCCAGTTCGACGCCTGCGAGGACGCGGTCCAGGAGGCGTTGCTGGCCGCGGCAGCACAGTGGCCGCAGGAAGGTGTTCCGGACAACCCACGTGCCTGGCTCCTGACGGTCGCCGGCCGGCGCCTGACCGACTGGTGGCGCAGCGAGCGCGCTCGCCGGGATCGTGAAGCCGCTGTCATGGCCTCCGAGCCCGAGAGCGCGGCCGTCGTACCGGCACCGGGCGACGAACCACCCTCGAGCGATGACACGTTGAAGTTGCTGTTCCTGTGCTGCCATCCGGCGCTCACCGCGCCGTCGCAGGTCGCGCTCACTCTGCGAGCTGTCGGTGGTCTCACCACGGCACAGATCGCCCGTGCATTCCTGGTGCCCGAAGCAACGATGGCTCAACGCATCAGCCGCGGGAAGCAGCGCATCAAGGCCGCCGGCGCGCGGTTCGCGATGCCACCACCCGATGAGCGTGCCGATCGGCTGCGCGCCGTCCTGCAGGTGCTCTATCTGATCTTCAACGAAGGCAACACCGCCTCCAGCGGACCACACCTGCTGCGCAACGATCTGACCACCGAGGCGATTCGGCTGGTCCGCGCTCTGTACGGACTCCTCCCCGAAGACGGCGAGGTCAGCGGTCTACTGGCGCTCATGCTCCTCACCGACTCGCACCGGGCGGCGCGTACAAACTCACGCGGTGCGCTCGTGCCGCTCGCCGAACAGGACCGAACCCGCTGGAACCAGACAGCCATTGCCGAGGGCATCACGCTGATCACCGATGCCCTCAGCTCATTCCCTCCCGGCCCCTATCAGCTCCAGGCAGCGATCGCGGCTGTCCATGCTGAAGCCACGGACCCGAAAGACACCGATTGGCCGCAGATCATCGCCCTGTACCGGGTGCTGTCGCACCTTGCTCCGAACCCGATGATCACCCTGAACCAAGCGGCCGCCATCGCCATGGTGGATGGGCCCGAAGCAGGTCTGGATCTTCTGAAGCAGCTGAGCAAGGACGAGCGTATGGCGGGACATCATCGACTGGCCGCCGTACGCGCTCACCTACTGGAGATGGCCGGCGACCACCGAGCTGCTCACGAGGCCTACCAGGAGGCCGCACGACGGACAACCAGCATCCCAGAACAGCGCTATCTGGAAGCCCGGGCCGCCCGGGTCTGAGGGGATCAGGCGGCGGGATCGAGGTAGCTGCTCAGGCGGGGGAGGGTGTTGGTCTCCTGCAGGGCGGTGGTGAGGTTGGCAAGTTGCTGGCAGCCGGCTGCCAGGGCGTCTTGCAGGGTTGGCCAGCGGTCGACGCACCAGTAGGGGTCATCGGGCTGGCGGTCGTGGTCGTCATCGATGTCGGCGCACCAGCCGCCGGGTCTGAGTCTGGACCTCTGTCGTGGACGTTGGTAGTCCGGCACTCGAACCCGGCGCCTGTTCCTCGGCGCGATCGGATGACGTGAGCGGCTCCGGCGGCGAGGTTCTCGGCGCTCTGCTGGGCGCGATGCCGACACTCGCACCGACGGGTTGACCACCAGCGAGAAAGACGAGCTCGCGCAGCTGCGGCGGGAGCACCGCCGGCTGCGTGAGGATGTCGAGATCTTGAGGCGGGCACCACACCCACCCGGTCGGGGCGGTCGTGGGACTCCAGCGGGAGGCCCACGACCGCTCGCCGATCAGGGCAGCGGGATCGCGATGACCTCGCCGATGTCGGCACAGACGCCGCAGTTCGAGACGTAGGCCTTGCCGTCCCGGATCGCCAGCCCTGTCGGCATCGTGAGACCTTCGCTGGCGATGACCGTGCGCGAGCCGTCCTTGGCCAGGCGGATCAGTGCACCCGTCGTGTCACCGGACAGCAGGCCGTTGTGCGCGATCTCCAGCACGTAGAGCGAGTGGTCGGGACCGAAGGCGATGTCGATGATGTTCGTGAACCCGCTGGCGACCACCGCGGGCTGTTCGCCCGGCTCGACCCGGTAGACGTTCGCGCCGCCGACCGGGAAGGGGAACCCGGTGAGCTGACCGACGTACAACGCGCCGTCCGGGCCGCGGGTCACTGTCGTCGGCACGGCCTGCATCGGGATGTCTGGGCCGCCGAACGGGTTGGGTACCAGTCGCGGTGGGAACACCGCGAGGGTTGAGATGCGCCCGGGTTGGCGCACACCCAGGAGGGAGTTGCCGCCGGCGTCCGCGACCACCTGGCCTCCTGCAGTGGAGAGCAGACCCTGCGGGTTGCTGTCGGGGAGTCCGCCGTCCGGATTGTCCGACAGTTCGTACGCGCCGATGTCGGCCACCAGCCGGAACGTCCCCTTCGACGGCTTGGCACGGACCAGGGTCGCGGCCGCCTGCCCCTCCGGAGGCAGGGCCGTGCGGACGGCCGGGTCGGCACCGAGCCCGAGCGTCACGTACAGGTTGCCGCTGCCGTTCATTGCCACGTCGGACGGTCCGAACACCTCGGGCGTCCCCTGCAACGCGAAGGACGGGAGCCCGGTGAGCACCCGATTCTGATGCCCTCGCTTCACTTCGGTGACTGCGCCGGAGGTACCGAAGCAGAGCTGTCCAAGAGGATGCGCGAAGCATGGGCTGGTGCCACCCACACCTGCCTCGGCGACATACAACGTGCCGTTCGGGCCGAACGTCAGGCCGCGAGGGCTGTCGAGCCCGGATGCGACAGTGCGCCACGGGGAGTCCTGACCGGCCGCCTGACTGGCAGGCAGCACGGCGAGACTCAACCCGGTGGCCAATGTGGTGCTGATGACCATCGTGCGGCGGAACATGTTCCCTCCCCTGGTAGGCGACCCCCTTCTCCCGAGTGTGCTCGCGACCGTCGCAGCCGTCCATGGTCGACGTCGTCGGTCGCTGTCAGTAGACATCACCGATCATCGGCGTAGCCAGCCGAAGCCATACAGCCGAGCCGCGAAATCTGAGGAGTGATGCGCCAGTTTCTGGGGGGTTGCCTCCGATGTGGCTGCGGGCATGTGAGTCGACCGTGAAAGAGAGCGGCGATCCCGCCGCATCGACCTCATGGAGGAATCATGAAACCGCAAGTACTGACGCAGGGTTCGTCGAGCGAATGGCCAAGACCCGCGACGTCGGTGGGGAACTCGTGGTCGTCGACGGTGTTCTGATCTGATCTTGCGATTGCCGTGCTCGCCGCCGGCTGGGCTCAGGAAGGGTCGCTCAATTCGGCGCTTGGCGGATCGGGCGGGGCTGAGGGGGATCAGGCGGCGGGGTCTAGGTAGCTGCTCAGGCGGGGGAGAGTGTTGGTCTCCTGCAGGGCGGTGGTCAGGTTGGCAAGTTGCTGGCAGCCGGCTGACAGGGCGTCTTGCAGGGTTGGCCAGCGGTCGACACACCAGTAGGGGTCATCGGGCTGGCGGTCGTGGTCGTCATCGATGTCGGCGCACCAGCCGCCGGTATAAGCGCGGTGGATGTGCAATCTGAGCTTCATGGTCGTGTGTTTCTGGGGAAGTGTGGGTGGAGTCAGTAGGGCAGTCGTCGGCCCGACGGCGTACGGAGGTCGATGACTTTGAGGTTCTTTCGTCCGCGGGTTCGCAACGGCCGTTGGCGAAGCTGGATCTCCCATTGGACTCACCTCCTGTGGTGTGGTCTGAAATTGACGCTAACGAGTGGCTGCTACCGCAGCTCTCCGGTTATGGCCGGGTTCTATCCGGCTTCCGCAGGTAGTTCGGACTCGTGGACGAGTCGGATGGTCGCGTCCTTCCGCGGACCGCCTCGGTTGGGCGGGTCCAAGCGGTGCACCAACGGATTCGCACGGCCGGACCGGTCCGACCGTGCGCTGCGAGTGTCTCGACCAACCTGTCCGGATCGGCGGCGGCGGTAGACGGTGGTCGGGTGGCCGCCGGAGAGGGCCGCGGCGCCGTCGGCCAGTCAACCGCGAGCAGACTGGCCATCCGGCGGTACGGCGCCTGGACTCGAGGGCTCGTCGGGGTTTGCTGAGCTGCCGAACCTATCGCCGGCTTGTGGCAATATCTATGGTGAAGAGGGTAGACATTGAGTTTTGACGGAGGTAGTCTTCCTGGTGTTCGCAGAGAAGAACATCGAAGCTGAAGGCGACAGCTAACGAGCTTGTTCGGCCTTCACGGTCGGTAGGTGGTGACAATCCACGACCCTCGGCGCGGTGCGAAGCTGGGGTTTCGGCACGGAGGTTCGATGATCCCAAGGCGCCCACATGGAGACACCGATGAGTTCAGACCCGGCATCCGGGCAGGCCAGTTTCGACGATGACGACTACCCCGCCTTCACGATGGGCCGGGCAGCGGAGATGCTCGGCACCACGCCGGGGTTCTTACGAAGCCTGGACGAGGCGAAACTGATCACGCCGCAGCGTTCGGACGGTGGTCACCGCCGGTACTCGCGTTATCAGCTGCGTCTCGCGGCCAGAGCCCGTGAATTGGTCGATCAGGGCACCGCGCTCGAGGCCGCCTGTCGAATCATCATCTTGGAAGATCAGCTCGCCGAGGCCCTGCGTATCAATGAAGAGATGCGAGGGCCGAGCTAGCACCACGGCATGCGGGATTCGGCCGCCCGGGGTGCATCACCACAACCGCATCCCGCTTGGAGACCGAGATGGCGCTGTTGGATCCCGTCGACGCATTCGACGCCGGCATGTTCGCGCAGTTGGCGATCGAGTTACATGACGCCCCCGGAGTCGACGAGACCTTGGAGGCGGTGGTGCGGTTCGCGTTGCACGCCGAGAACTGCACTCATGCCGGCATCGCGCTGGCAACCCGCAACGGCCGCGCAGAGATCGGGGCGGTCACGGACCCGGTCATCGAAAAGCTGTACCGGTTCCAGATCGAATCGGGTCAGGGTCCGATGCTCGCCGCACTATCCGGTCAGACGATCGCCGTTTCAGATGTCGCCACCGAGGACCGCTGGCCACGCTGGCAGACCGCGGCCGCGGACGCCGGGATCGGAAGCGCGCTCCACGTCCCGATGACGGCCGGGGACCGTACGACAGGCGTGTTGTCGCTGTACAGCACCCAGCCGAAGGCGTTCACTGTCGACGACGAAGCGATCGCGCACATCCTGGCGCGGCATGCCTCGGTCGCGGTCGCCACCGCGCGGCATGAGGTATCGATGGTTCAGGCGCTGGATGCCCGCAAGCTGATCGGACAGGCGATGGGAATCTTGATGGAACGCTTCGACCTGGATGATGATCAGGCGTTCGCTGTCCTGCGGCGCTACTCCCAAGACACCAACACCAAACTGCGCGACGTCGCCCACCAGTTCGTGCAGACCCGCGAACTGCCCCGCTGAGCGACTCCGCAGAGTGCCCCGAGTCCTGGACGTTTGCCAGGCAGTGCTAGGGATCGCTCCGGGCAACGACACTGCATCGTTTTCGGGTTTCCTCGGAGACACCGACGATCACCACGCCGGGTACGACCGGCTCGCAGACCGAGCCGTTGCCGCCGGGCCGACGAATGAGGATCCGCAGCCTGGTGAGGGGCATCACCCCGCGCAGCTTGTCACTGGTAGAGGATGACGACCACCAGGCTGGGGCTCTTGCCGCTCTTCACTGGGCTCCGGGCCGACTCGCAGGTGTGGCTGTAGCGCTCGCAGCGTGGATCTCCTTGGTGAGATCGAGGATCTCGTTGGACAGCCGGAGCAGCCTCTCGTTCTGCTGCTCCTCCTGCTGGACTGTCCGCCACTCCTGGTCGGCGATCACTTGGCGTTTCTCGTCGGCGCGGTTCTGGCTGATCATCACAAATGTCGACAGGAAGATGGCCTCCAGTGACACGATCATCGTCAGTAGGCCGAACGGATAATCCTCGACGCCAAGGCCGATCCACAAGCTGAACCAGATGGCATGGATGTATACGAACCTCATCGAACCGGCGAACCGCGTAATCTGGTCGGCAGCCCGGTTCTCCCTGCGCTTGCTGCGCTCTTGTAGATGGCGCAGCAGCGCCGGGTTGACCGGTGCCGGATGAGCCCGGTCGGGGGTCTTCAGGGCACTGGTCATTGCAAACCTCCTGTGGGTGATGCCGCGCGGGCAGGGGTGTCTGCCCGCCGCGGCGTGAGTGCTGTGTGGGGAACTGGGGTTTGGTGGCCGCCGGTTCGATGGGGGGATCAGGAGTTGGCTGTGGCCTTGGCGAGCCGGTCGGCGTGGGCGCGGGCGTCGATGGCGCCGAGCATCGCCAGGTGCGCGTTCTCGACCGCCCAGTCGGCGAAGTCGAGGGCTTCGGCCGCGTCGGCTTCTGCCCAGTCCGCGTCCTTGGCGGCGACCTTGGCGTCCACCTGGCGGGTCCGCTTGTCGATGTTCGCCTTGACGTCGCTCATCGTGGCCGCCGCGTCAGCCTTCAGCTGCGCCCACTTCGCCCGGGCGCTGTCGGCGGCCTGCGAGGTCCCCTGCCGTGCGTTCTCGACCGACGTGTCCAGGTCGGCCTGAGCCCGATCGATCCGCTGCCTGAGCTGTGCATCGGACTCGGCCGCGCCAGCCTGCACCGCCGACCTGGCCGTCACGACCCGCTGCTGCAAATCATCCAGCCGCGTGGAGAAGTTCGTGTGCTGCGTCATGAGCTACCACCTTCGATAGAGACCTCTTGTATTGTTCCTGCAGTACTGACGATATCGTCAGTACTGCACACTGGTCAAGCTGTCATGGCGAAGATATGACGAAATCCTCAGTTAGCAGCTCGTCCGCGATCGGCACCCTGGTGGCCGCTGGCCGACCACGGCGCCGCAGCTGTCAGCTCCGCCGGCTCCTTTCGGGAGACGCGTGAGTTCGCGATCTCGCGCAACGAACTACCTGACCTGGGCGGTGAACTTCGTCATCCGGGACCCCTCGGGACCGGCGCCACCTCGATGCTGCGGCTGGACGCGCAGGTAAAGGCGCTCGGTGAATGGCTGCGCTGAGGCAGCACCTATAGCGCATTCCCTGGTGATGGCGTAGCTCGACAGACGGCTCGCTGCGCCTCCGTCGATGGCCAGAAGGTGTTGCGATCCGCTGCTCGCCGAGCCAGCGGACCTCGGGAGAGCGGGCAGCGAGCCGTCATCGGCTCGATGAGACGGCATCGGCTCTGTGGGAGGTCAGGAACCGCGAGACGAGCGGGCCGAGCTCATCGGCGGCGAGCAGTCCGAGGTGGCCGTCGTCGCGGTAGCGCCTCGAGGTGAACATCTTGCTGAGCACGTGAGACAGGCCGGGACCATCAGCATGCCGGTCCCGGTGCTGACCAGCACCAGTCGTCGACAGCGACGCGGGTACTGGAGCGGTGGCGGCTGTCTGGCGTGCGTTGGTAGCCGGTCGGCCGCGGGACAGAAGCGAAGCGTCAGGCTGCCGAGCCGTCGCCTCGGACGGCGCCGATCTCCGGTAGCGGCAGCGAGCAGATCCGCTGCGCCTGGCGCCGTGTTAGGCCGAACATGCGCAGCAGGTCCTCGGTCAACCGGTCGGTGGTCTCCTCGACGTCGCGCTCCGGCTGGTCGTGCAGGAGTTGGCCGAGGGCGATCAGGGCGCCGGCGGCCATCGTGACCGCGACGTCGAGGTCCCCGACGTCGAAGCGGCCGGCATCCGCGGCGGCCGCGATGTCACGCCGGGCGCGTGGTGCCAGGCCGTTGTCGGCGCTGAGCAGCCGGAGCACGTTGTTCAGAAGGACCCGGCTGAGCTCCGGCTCCCGGCGTTGGAGCCGTCCGGTGAGCCGGAAACTACAGGCGAACACCTCCGCGGGGTCCTCGATGTCGGCGGTCAGGTCGTCGAGCAGCTGACCGTAGCCGTCCATCACTGCCTCGACAGCAGCCTCGAACAGCTGCTCCTTCGTTTCGAAGTGGTTGTAGAAGGAGCCCATCCCGACGTCAGCGGCCTGGGTGATCTCCAGGATCGGCACGTTCGTCCGGCCCTCGGCGATGAGCGTCTGTGCAGCCCTGATGAGAGCCGCTCGGGTCCGGGCCTTGCGACGGTCCAGTCGGTTGGCCTGCTGCGTCGGTGCGTTGCTCATGATCGATCTTCGTCTCCATCGGCGGGTGGCGTGCACCCATCCTAGCGTGGTGCTGTCAGAAATGACGTTTTCCTCAGATGCACTTGACTGAGCATATGCTCGTGAGTGACGATATCGTCAGTAATTGACCGAGGAGCAGCAGATGACCAGTCACCACGGGACTCACAACGACCTGCACAGCGACCAGGGCGCGCTACGCGCCGAGCACCCGGGACGCGCAAAGAACCCCGTCATCAAGGTGCTCGACCTGGCCTGGCTCGAGTTCGCCAAGCCCGACCTGGCCGCATCGGAGCGCTTCGCGCACGCGTTCGGATTCACCACCGTGAGCCGTACGGCGAACGAGCTCCAGCTGCGCGGGACCGACGCCGGCGCGCCCTGTGCGATCGTGCGCCGCGGACCACGCTCGAGGTACCTCGGTGCGGCCTTCCGGGCCGGGGACTCCACCGATGTGGTGCGGTTTGCCGACGCCACCGGGGCGAGGGTCGAGAAGCTGCCAGAGAGCATCGGCGGGCTCACCGCGGACCTGACCGACCCGAGCGGGGTGCTGGTCCGGGTTGTCGCCGACACCCACGAACTCGCGACCCTGCCGGCCCAGCCGACGCAGGTGTTCAACTTCGGGCACGACGTGCGGCGAGCCAACGCCACGCAGCTCCCGCCGCGTGAGCCCGCGAAGGTCCAGCGACTGGGCCACGTGGTGCTGCAGACCACCAAGTACATCGAGACCCTGAACTGGTACCTGGAGCACCTCGGTCTGATCGTCAGCGACTTCAAGTACTACGAGGGGCAGCGCGAGCGCGGTCCGACAATGAGCTTCATCCGCTGTGACCGCGATATGACTCCCACCGACCACCACACGCTCGCGATAGTGCTCGGCCCGAGTAACCGGTATGTGCACTCGGCATACCAGGTCGGGGATCTCGACGCGCTGGCCGCGGGCGGGGAGTACCTCCGTGAGCAGGGCTTCCAACGCTCCTGGGGGATAGGCAGGCACATCGAGGGAAGCCAGATCTTCGACTACTGGCGCGACCCAGATGGTCTCCTGGTCGAACACTTCGCCGACGGTGACCTGTTCGACTGCACCCTGGAGCCCGGTTGGTCACCGATGACGGTGTCCGGGCTGGCCCAGTGGGGGCCGCCGGCCACCAAGGACTTCCTGGGTCTCACCCCAGGACGAGAGGCGTTACGCGAGCTGGTGTCGATGGCTCGTTCGCTGCGTGACGACAACGAGTTCGACCTGACCCGCCTTCGCGGCCTCCTGAAAGTGACGAGTTCATGAGCATCACGATCCTTCGTACGCCCGACGCCTGGTGGGTTCGCACTCCCGGCGGCGCCGCCCGGATCGACACCGACGCCACGACTACCGGTGAGCTGCTCGCCGAGCCCGACCAGATCGAGGCCGCCCGGGCGAGCAAGGACACGGTCGACCCGGCCACCGTCGGTCTGGTGTCTCCGGTGACGGCGCCCTGCCGGGTGGTGGCGCAGATGACGAACTTCGCCAGCCACGTGAAGGACGCGGGTCTCAACCCGGACACGATCCCGCTGGCGTTC
The DNA here is from genome assembly GCA_963748245.1 of uncultured Actinomycetota bacterium. Lineage (GTDB taxonomy): Bacteria > Actinomycetota > Actinomycetes > Propionibacteriales > Kribbellaceae > Kribbella. The sequence continues at coordinate 1,396,326 of CAVVIA010000005.1, forward strand.
TTCCGGAAGACGTCGGGCTCGATCAGCGGCCCGTTCGACGAAATCATCCGCCCAGATCACGTGCGCTGCCTGGACTACGAGGTCGAGATCGGCCTGGTGATCGGCCGGGAGCTGCCGGTGGGCACGGTGGTCACGGCGGACAACTGGGCCTCGTTCGTGGCCGGCTTGGTGGTGACCAACGACGTCTCGGCCCGCGACGTGCAGCTGCCGAAGACGCAGTTCTTCGAGTCCAAGTCGTACCCGACCTTCACGCCGGTCGGACCGTCGCTGGTCCTGCTCGACGACGACGAGCTCAAGCGGTTCGGCGACCTACGCCTGCGCCTCTGGGTCAACGGCGAGCTGCGCCAGGACTCAGTGGTCGACGACGACATGGTCTACTCCCCGCTGAAGGCGCTGCAGGCGCTGAGCCGCTTCCAGCGGCTGGACGCGGGTGACCTGCTCCTCACCGGGACCCCGGAGGGCACCGCTCTGAGCGCACCCCCCAAGCCGCTCGCGATCATCGCCACATTCCTGCCGCCCGCGCTGAAATGGAAGCTCTTCTTCCAGCGGCAGGCCCAGAACCCCAAGTACCTCAAGCACGGCGACGTCGTCGAGGTGGCCATCGGCACCGACGACGGCGCGATCGACCTCGGCCGGCAGCGCACTGTCGTGAGGAGCGACTGATGGGCGACCTCCTCTGGCCGACGTACGACGCTCCGGACGACCTCGCGGGGATCGAGACCATGCCGCTGGGCGACCGTGGCCTGCCGGGCACGACGTACGAGCTCCTCTTCCGGGCGGCCCGGCTGTGGCCGGACCGCGTCGCCCTGTCGGTGCTCCCGGACGGCGACCGGTGGGAGCAGCCGGCGGAGCGAACCTACGCCGAACTGCTGGGCCACGTGCATCGCTACGCGAACGTGCTCCACGCGCTGGGGGTGCGCCGGACCGACGGGGTCGCGCTCCTCGCTCCGAACTGCGACGAACTCGTCACCGCAACCCTCGCGGCGGAGCTCGCCGGTATCGCCGCGCCGATCAACAGCGGGCTGTCCCGGGAGCACATCGCCGAACTGCTGCGCAGGTCGGGGGCCCGGGTGCTCGTGGCTGCGGGTCCCGACCTCGCGCCGGAGGCTTGGGAGAGCGCACGGGCGCTCGCCGTCGAGGCCGGGATGGAAGCCCTGCTCGCCTTGGCCCCGACCGGGGAAGGCCCGGCAGGGGAGGAGCTACTCCCGATCGACGGTGTCCAGGTCGCCTACGTCTCCGCGCTGGCGGTGGAGCAGCCACCCGACGCCTTCGTGGGGGAGGAGCCCTCGGCGACCGACCTGGCCGCTCTCTTCCACACGGGCGGCACGACGGGCACGCCGAAGCTCGCCGCGCACACCCACGCCAACGAAGTCAGCGATGCCTGGATGATCGCTGTCAACGGCCTGCTGCGCCACGACGCGGTGGTGTTCGCTGCGCTGCCGCTCTTCCACGTCAACGCGCTCCTCGTTACCGTTCTGGCCCCGCTGTTCAGGGGCCTCCGGGTCGTCTGGGCGGGCCCTCAGGGCTACCGCGACCAGGCCCTGTACTCGCACTTCTGGAAGCTCGTCGAGCGCTACGGGCTCACCACGATGAGTGCCGTGCCCACCGTGTACTCCGTCCTCGCCGGCTGTCCTGTCGACGCCGACATCAGCAGCCTACGCGTCGCTGTCGTCGGCGCCTCACCCCTGCCGCAGGCGGTCCGGGATGGCTTCGAGTCCGCCACCGGCATCCGGCTGGTCGAGGGCTACGGTCTCACCGAAGCCACTTGCGTCAGCGCACTGAGCTTTCTCCACCATCCGCGTCCCAGATCCGTTGGCCAGCGCCTGCCGTACCAGCAGGTGAAGGCCGTCCAAGTCACCGCCGACGGTCAGTGGGTCGACCTTCCGGCAGGTCGGGTCGGCGTGCTCGCCGTCAGTGGGCCGACGGTCTTTCCCGGCTACGTCACCGACCGTGGTCCTGACGGGCCTGTCCTGGACGGGCTGGGCAAGCTGCGCGACGGCTGGCTGGACACCGGGGACCTGGCCTGGGTCGACCCGGACGGCTTCATCCACCTCGCCGGCCGAGCCAAGGACGTGATCATCCGGGGTGGTCACAACATCGAACCGGCGGTCATCGAGAACGCGCTGCTGGCACACCCGGCCGTCACGGCCGCGCAGGCGGTGGGTCGTCCGGACCTGCACGCCGGCGAGGTGCCGGTCGCGTTCGTCACGCTCGCCCCGGGCGCCGCCGCGAGCCCCGAGGAGCTGCTTGCCTGGGCGTCTGACCATGTGCCCGAGCAGGCGGCGGCGCCCAAGGCCGTCACTGTGCTGGACGCACTCCCCGTCACCCTCGTGGGCAAGCCGTTCAAGCCCGCCCTGCGCGCCGAGGCCAGCCGAGAGGCCATCGCCGAAGCGCTCCGCGACATGCCCTCGGTCACCGGCGTCCGAGGAGCGGTTGAGGAGGGTGCGGTCGTCGTGGTCGTCGGCTTGGCCCCTGGTGCCGACGATGCCTCGGTCAAGGAAGCACTCGACCGCTTCGCGATCACCTGGAGATTGGAACTGTCATGAACCCAGCATCGATTCTTGCGGGGCTTCTCATCGTGGCCTTCGCGGCCCTCGGGTCGGCCGAGCTGGTCGGCGACCTCCGATGAACCATTCTCAGCGCGGACCAGTGCCGACCCGACTCCCGTCGTCATCGTGGGGGCCGGTCCCGTCGGCGTCACCGCCGCCACTCTGCTCGGGCAGTACGGCGTCGACTGCCTCGTGCTGGACCGCTGGGACGGCGTCTACCCCCAGCCGCGGGCCGTGCACCTCGACGACGAGATCTACCGGATCCTGGTGCGGCTCGGTATCGCCGAGCAGTTCGCTGCGGTGTCCCGGCCCACCCGAGGGCTGCAGTTGCTCGACCGGAACCACCGGGCGTTCGCGGTGTTCGACCGGGCCGGCGACGACGGCCGGCACGGGCACCCTAGGGCCAACATGTTCGACCAGCCCGAACTCGAGCACCTACTACGCACCAACCTCAAGGACCAAACCACGGTCAGCCTGCGCGAGAACGTCGAGGTCACCGACGTCGCCCAGGACGGCCAGGGCCGGGTCCGGGTGGACTTCACCGACCGGCTCACCGGCGAGCACGAGTCCGTCCCGGCCACCTATGTGCTGGGTTGCGACGGAGCCAACAGCGTGGTGCGCACGGCGATCGGCGCGACGATGGAGGACCTCGAGTTCGAGCAGCGCTGGCTCGTGATCGACGTGGCCAGCGTGGTCGAACTCGACCAGTGGGAGGGCGTGCACCAGGTCTGCGACCCGCGAGCGCGCTGCGACGTACATGCGCATCGGGGATACCCGCTACCGCTGGGAGTTCCGTCTCCTCGATGGCGAGACCGACGCTGACTTCGAGTCCATCGAAGCCCTGCGTCCTCTCATAGGTCCGTGGGTCGAGGGCATCCCGTGTGACCAGCTCGAGCTGATGCGGGTCGCGGAGTACAACTTCCGGGCGCAGTTGGCCGACCGCTGGCGCGACCGCAACGTGTTCCTCCTCGGCGACGCCGCTCACCTGACGCCGCCGTTCATCGGACAAGGGCTCTGCGCCGGTATCCGCGACTCCATGAACCTCGGCTGGAAGCTTGCAGGGGTCCTCTCCGGCGACCTGCCCGATTCGGTGCTCGACACCTACGAGGTGGAGCGCAAACCGCATGCCCGGGCGCTCATCCAACTCGCCAAGCTCGTCGGTGTCTCCATGACTCAGGGCGGCAGGGCCGGTGACCTGCTCCGCAGGGCTATCGCCCCGCGGCTGCACTGGATCCCCGGCCTCCGCGACCGCCTCCTCGATAGCGAGACGCCGCCGCTACGCCGATCCGCACTGGTAGAAGGACGCGGACTCCGCAAGTCCCTCAACGGACGGCTGTGCCCGAACGCGCTCCTGGCGGATGACATCCGGTACGACGACGTGACCTGCGGCGGGTTCGTGTTCGTGACCGGCGTACCGCTCTCGCGTCAGCAACGGGAGCTACTAGCGGACCGCGCGACCAAGGTGCTCGAGGTGCAACCCGGCTCGCCTCTGTACAAGTGGCTCGCAGACGGCAAGGCTGCGGCCGCACTGGTGCGGCCGGACTTCACGGTGCTGCGGGCCGGCCGCGGCGTCGCCGGTCTCTGCGCCGCAGCACCGAGCTTTAAGCCAACCTCCTGCCAGGCAAGCTGATCAACCGTGCCGTCCGATGAATTCGATGACGCGGGCGGACGGCTCCGCGGTGTCGACGGTGACGGTCAAGGCGTTGTCCTTCCAATCGTAGGTCCAGCCGTCGGCCTCAGCCGGGAAGAGGTTCCTGAGCTCACAACGGGCCAGTGGCAGGTCGACCTGGGACGGTTCGGCTGAGCGGTGCCACACCGTGAGGTACGACGTCGATGGTCCGGCCAGCCCGAGTGCCACCCACTCGTCAGTCCAGCCGGGCAGGCCGAGCGGCCAGAAGGGAACCAGCTCTCGTAGATGGGTCAGCACGGTTCGGTGAGCGGCCAGAGCCGATCGGACCAGGTCTAGCTCTGGCTGCGTCATCCGGTCCAGGTGGCCGGACAGGTACATCCGGCCGAGAATGCCGTTGACCAGGCAGAGGGTGAACTCCTCGCGGGACATCCCGGTCTGGGGATAGGCCCAGTTGCCCGCTTGCTCGGGCAGTACGGAGGCCGGCGCCGCCGCGGCGATCGTTGCGTACAGCAAGGGATCCTGCTGGTCGGAGGTCGATTGGAGGTGCATTCGGGAGAGCATCGCGTAGTCCATCCGCAACGCGCCGGACCCGCAGTTCTCGAGCAGCAGCCGGGGATGCCGCGCCTGGACGTCGTCCAGCCAGTCGAGCAGTGCTCGCTGGTGCTCCAGCAGGCCCTGGCCGAGCGACTTTCCGTCGGAGTCGGTGCCGGGACCCGTCATCGTGTTGTTGTCCAGCTTGAAGAACCCGACCCCGTATTCGGCCACCAGTCGGTCGACCGTATCGTCGAGGTGCCGGCGGGCCGCGGAGCTGCGTAGGTCCAGGAGGTGCCGGCCGTTCTCTGCGACTCGGATGCCGTGTCGGCTGAGGAAGGCGTCGTCCGGCAGGTCACGTGCGAGCGGCGAGTCGACGCCGACCACCTCGGGTTCGAGCCAGAGTCCGGGCACCATGCCGCGGTCGTGGATGCGGTCGATGACCTCACCGAGCCCGCCGGGGAAGCGGGTGGTCGACGCCTGCCAGGCGCCCACGGTGCTCCACCAATTGCCGTCGGCATACCATCCGGCATCGATACAGAAGTACTCCGCCCCCACTGCGGCTGCGGCGTCGATCAACGGCAGCAGCCGCTCGGTGGTCGGATCTCCCATCAGGGTGTTCATGTAGTCGTTGAAGATGACTGGGAGCTTCTCGTCGGCAGGGCGGCGGCGCCGGATGGCGCGGCGCTGCCGGGTCAGCGCGGCGAAGGCGCCGTCGCGGTCGATTGCCGCCACGATCGACACCGGCACGGTCGTGAACGAACTGTCCGCGGTGACGGTCGCCGTCCACTGGTGCTCTTGGTCGGTCGGGCCGCTGAGCAGCAGGTAGCCGCCGCGCCCGGTATCACCGATCTCGTAGTACCAGGGCCCGTTGTGCTCGATCTGCCAGCCCAGCGCGTACCCGTCTCGCACCAGTACGCCGCTGGGAAGGTGTTCGCCGGTCGACCACGAACCCCGACTCGTCACTGCGTGCCGGGTGCGGGGCGGAGGGTGGTGCGGCGGGCGCTGGATATCGGGCAGTCCGATCTCGCGCAACGGCCGGACGGACCACCTGCTCTCGGCCATCCAGTCGTTGTCGCCGGACATCAGGTCGAAGTCGACCGAGTCGAGCGCGACGACGACCGATGACAGGCTGGTCAACTCGAGGCTGCCGGGGCCGGTCAGCCGAGCCTCTGTCCAGGCGCGTACCGCGTCCGTCGCCTCGAAGAAGCTGGTGACCTGGAGCCCGGTGACCGCGTCCTGCTGGACGATGCGCAGGCTCCTGTCGGTGGCTTCGTGGCTCGCGTATCGCAGCCGGTGGCCGATGACCGTACCGACGTGGCGATGGGTGCTGACGGAGCGGCCGTGACCGAGTGCCGACACCTCGACGAGTGGCTGGTCGACCGGACCGGCCGACGCCCCGGGATCCCGGTGAACGGATGCCAACCGGACCGGGCCGTCGTCGAAGCCGAAGGTCAGTGTCAGGTTCGGGGTGCGCCAAACGAAGGGCATCGAGCAGTCCTCAGAGATCGGGGATGGGTTCGTCGCCGGGTGGCCGCTGCCGAAGGTAGTCCTCGACGCCGAACAGGTGGGCGGCCATACGGGTGCGAGCCCGGTCGCGGTCGTGACCGGCCAGGGCATCGAGGATTGCTCTGTGCTCGCCGTGGGTTGCTTCGTCGGCGCCTTCCTGACTGATGGACCGCCACAGCCGATCCCGGGTGGTCCGTCCGCCGAGGGCCTCGATCAAGGCCGCCAGCACCGGATTGCCCGACGCCTGGGCGATGACGCGGTGGAAGGTGATGTCGTTGTCGATCAGGGCCTCGTGATCCGGCACGCCATCGGACAGATCTGCCTCGGTTCGGCGCAGGACTTCGTCCGCCGTGGCCAGCGCTTCCTCGCTGATCCGCGTCGCCGCGAGCCCTGCGGCTTCGGTCTCCAGCATCCGTCGTACGGCGTGCAGGTTGTGCGCGCCGCTTTGGTCCTGCAGGTCCACCACGAACCCCATCGGTGCCAGCAGCAACGAAGGGTCGAGGGCGGTGACGTAGGTGCCATCGCCCTGCCGGGTCTCGAGCACGCCCAGCATGGACAGGGCGCGGACTCCCTCGCGCAGCGGACCGCGGGAGACTCCCAGTGCGTCGGCAAGGTCTTTCTCGATCGGCAGTCGATCGCCCGGCCGAAGCGTGCCCTCGACGATCAGCTTCTTGACGCCCTGTACGACGACATCGGTCTGCGAAATACCGGCACGAGGCGCTGCCCGGCCGTTGTCCGGCGGAAGGTGTGATTCCCCGCGGGGTCCGGCCCTTGCCGTCATGCCACCGACTCCGTGCCGGTGCGCGATGCCCAGTACGACCCGGTCGGGAACGTGTACGTCGCGAGTGACGGTCTGCGGATCTCCGCGCTGTAGCCGGGGAGAGTGGGCAGTTGGTAGGCCCCGTTGTGGACGATGCAGGGGTCGGTGAAGTGCTCGTGCAGATGGTCGACGTACTCGGTGACGCGGCCGTCCAGTGAGGCGGAGACCGCTACGTAGTCGAAGATCGCGAGATGCTGGACCAGCTCGCACAGGCCGACTCCGCCGGCGTGCGGGCACACCGGCACGCCGAAGGAGGCGGCCATCAGGTAGACCGCGAGGACTTCGTTGACGCTACCCAGCCGGGCTGCGTCGAGTTGGCAGTAGTCGATCGCGCCGGCCTGGAACAGCTGCTTGAACAGGACCCGGTTCATGCCGTGCTCGCCGGTGGCGACACCGATCGGCGCGACCGCCTGCCGGATCGCGGCGTGCCCGAGAATGTCGTCAGGACTTGTCGGTTCCTCGATCCACAACGGGTCGAACGGGGCCAGCGCCCGGACCCAGTCGATCGCTTCCGGCACGTCCCAGACCTGGTTCGCGTCGATCATCAGATTGCCGTCCGGGCCGAGCACCTCCCGGGCGATCCCGCACCTGCGGATGTCGTCGGCCAGATCGGCGCCGACCTTGAGCTTGACGTGTTTGTAGCCGGCGGCAACGGCCTCTTCGCAGAGCCGGCGCAACTTCTCGTCGGAGTACCCGAGCCAGCCGGCGGACGTGGTGTAGCACGGGTACCCACTGGCCTCGAGTTCCTTGATCCGCTGTGCCCGGCCGGGCTCGCGGTCGGCGAGGAGGGAAACCGCCTGGTCGGCGGTGAGTACGTCCGACAGGTACCGCAGGTCGGCGGCTGCGACCAGCTCCTCGGGTGACATGTCGGCCAGTAGCCGCCACAGCGGCTTACCGGCGCGTCGGGCCGCCAGGTCCCAGACTGCGTTCATGACAGCCGCCAGCGCGAGGTGCACGACACCTTTGTCCGGGCCGAGCCAGCGCAACTGCGTGTCCGACTGCAGCTCACGGTAGATCCCACCCAGGTCGGCGCAGAGTTCGTCGACCTTCCGCCCCACCAGGTGTCGGCCGCGTTGCGCCGCTGCCGCGACGCACAGGTCGTTGCCGCGCCCGATCGTGAAGGTGAAGCCGTGCCCTGTCAGCGCCGGGTCGTCGGTGTGCAGGACGACGTACGCCGCCGAGTAGTCGCCGTCCTTGTTCATTGCGTCGGAGCCGTCGCGGGTGAGCGAGGTCGGGAAACGTACGTCGACGACCTCTACCGACGAGATGCGTGGCATGGTGACCCCCTGCTGTCCGATAGATCAGACGAATGTTGTCCAGGTTCCGCCCAAGTATGGACCATCTGCCGTCACAGCGCTACGATCCCCTGAATTCATATGACGATTTATGCACCGGCTACTCGATGGAGGTGCCTGGGATGAGCGACCTGGTGGGCTCGGACCGGACCGATGGAACCTGGCTGCGCTACGACCGGCCCGCCGGTACCTGGCTCGAGGCATTGCCGCTCGGCAACGGCCGGATCGGGGCGATGTGCTTCGGTGGGGTCGGGGCCGACCGGATCGCCCTGAACGACGAGACCTGCTGGTCCGGTAGTCCGGAGACACAGCGATCCCTGGCGACGCCGTTGGGCTCCACCGGAGCCGAAGCAGTTCAGGAGGTGCGCGCGGCTCTCGCGGCCGGGGACCTCGATCGTGCGCACGAGTTGGCCCGTGGATTCCACTCCGGCTACTCGCAGGCCTACCTGCCCCTCGGCGATCTGCTGCTTGATGTCCGGGTCGACGGCAGCGCGCCGGTCGCAGCCGAGGTCGCCGACTACGGCCGGCTGCTGGATCTGGACACCGCGACTGCAACCGCGGACTACCAGGTCGGCGGCGTCGCGCTTCGGCAGCAGGTGTTCGTGAGCGCGCCGGCCGGAGTGCTGGTCTTGCGATTGACGGCATCGCGACCGGGTGCGCTCGCATTGTCGGCGCGCCTGACGTCGCAATTGCGAGCCCGACCGCAGCGGGTCCACGACGGACTCGGCCTGCTGCTGCAATGCCCGGCGAGCGTCGCGCCGCCACACCGCGACGTCCCCGAGCCGATCCGCTACTCCGACGGCGCCGACCGTGGCATGGCCGCCGCCGTCGCCCTGCGCGCCGGCACCGACGGCGACGTGACCGCGGACGATGCGGGTCTAACGGTCACTGGCGCCAGTTCGCTGACCCTGATCCTGTCCACAGCGACCGGGTACGACGGTCCGTCGGCTGTGCCGACCCGGACGGCGGAGGAGTGCTGGGCGGCTGCCGACGAGAAGGTGCTCGCTGCGCTCGAACGCCAGTACGACGAACTCGTCGCCGAGCACACCGAGGATCACCAGGGGTTGTTCCGTCGCTCGTCGCTCGAGCTGACCGGGCCTCCGGACTTCGCCGATCTGCCGACCGACGTGCAGTTGGCCCAGCGCGGTGACGCGCCCGCGCTGGCCGCGCTGGTGTTCAACTACGGGCGCTACCTGATGATCGCCAGCTCGCGTCCCGGTGGCCTGCCGACGAACCTGCAAGGGATCTGGAACGACATTCTGCGGCCGCCGTGGAGTTCGAACTACACGGTCAACATCAACACCGAGATGAACTACTGGCCGGCCGAGACCACCAGCCTGTCCGAATGTCACGAACCGCTGCTCGCCTACGTCGGTCAGCTCGCCGAGGCCGGTCGCCGTACCGCGGAAGAACGCTACGGTTGTCGCGGTTGGGCGGCACACCACAACGCCGACGCGTGGTGCTGGACTCTTCCCGTCGACGGTGACCCGCGATGGTCCAACTGGCCGATGGCCGGTGCCTGGCTGGTCCGGCACCTGTGGGATCACTACGCCTTCAGTGGCGATCCGGAATTCCTGCGGCGGGCGTGGCCGATCCTGCGTGGCGCCGCGGAGTTCTGTCTCGATTGGCTGGTCGAGTTGCCGGACGGCAGTCTGGGCACGTCGCCGTCGACGTCGCCGGAGAACACCTATCTGGACTCTGCCGGCCGGCCCGCGTCGGTGACGGTGTCGGCGACCATGGACCTGGAGCTCATCTCCGACCTGTTCCATCGCTGTGAACTCGCCGCCGAGGCGCTCGAGCTGGCCGATCCGCTGGTCGAGCAGTTCGCCGCTGCCCGCAAACGCATCCCGGACCCGCCGGTTGGTGGCCGAGGGCAACTTCAAGAGTGGGCTGTGGACCTGCCCGAGGAGGATCCGCATCACCGCCACATGTCGCACCTCGTCGGTCTGCATCCCGGCGACGCGATCACGCCGGACGGTACGCCGGGCCTTGCGGCCGCGGCGGCGCGGACCCTCGATCTGCGCGGTGATCGGGCCACCGGCTGGTCGCTGGCCTGGAAGATCAACCTCCGGGCGCGGCTTCGCGACGCGGCCGGCGCGCATCGGCTGGTCCGCGCGTTCCTCACCCCGGCCGATGACACCAGCACCGACTACGTCGGCAGTGGCGCCGGCGTGTATCCGAACCTGTTCTGCGCGCACCCGCCGTTCCAGATCGACGGCAACTTCGGTGCGACGGCTGGGATCGCCGAGATGCTGATGCAGAGCCACACCGGTGAGATCGAGCTCCTGCCCGCCGTACCGGCCGAGTGGGCGACGGGCCAGGTGACCGGTCTGCGCGCCCGGGGCGGGGTCTCCGTCGACATCGCCTGGGGCACGGCCGGCATCGATGCGGTGCTGACCGCGGATCGGGACCAGCAGCGCATCGTCCGCCGCGGCGGCGAGCGGATCGCAGTCCAGCTGAGCGCCGGCACAGCCCACCGTCTCAGCTTGAGCTGACCCGGCCCGAGGAAGGAGGAGACCCTGATGGCAGTCCTGACAAGCATCCCGCCACCCGTCGGCGAAGCACCGGCCCCACAGCGTCGACGCCGGCGGCGTGAACGCGTCACCATCACCCGTCTGCGGCGGAGTCTTGAGCGGCATTGGACGCTGTATTTGTTGATGACCGTGCCGCTGGTGTGGTTCGTGGTGTTCAAGTACATCCCGATGGCCAACGCCGTGCTCGCGTTCAAGAACTACAACGTGGTCAAGGGCATCTGGGGCAGTCCATGGATCGGCTGGCAGAACTTCGAGCTGTTCTTCGCCAACCCGGTGTTCTGGACGCTGGTGAAGAACACGTTCCTGCTGTCGGTGTACACGGTCGCGGCGAGTTTCCCGCTGGCGATCATCCTGGCGCTGGCGCTGAACGAGGTCCGCCTGGGTCTGTTCAAGAAGACGGTCCAGCTGGTGACGTACGCGCCATACTTCATTTCGACGGTGGTCGTGGTGTCGATGACGATCCTGATGCTGTCGCCGCGGCTGGGCCTCGTCAACGACGCGATCGGATTCTTCGGCGTGCCGGCGATCGACTTCCTCGGCAACCCGGACTACTTCCGGCACATCTACGTCTGGTCGGACGTCTGGCAGACCACCGGCTACTCGGCCGTCATCTACCTCGCGGCGCTGGCCGGCGTCGACCCGGCGTTGCACGAGTCGGCCAAGATCGACGGCGCGACCCGGCTGCAGCGGATCCGGCACGTGGATCTGCCAGGCATCATGCCGACCGCGGTGATCATCCTGGTCCTTGCTGTCGGCAACATCATGGCGATCGGCTTCGAGAAGGCGTTCCTGCTGCAGAACCCGCTGAATCTCAGCGAATCCGAGATCATCGCCACCTATGTGTACAAGACCGGCCTGCTGAACGCCGACTTCAGCCTGGCCACCGCTGTCGGTCTGTTCAACTCCGTCATCAACCTGGTCCTGCTGCTGGGGGTCAACACGATCGCCAAGCGGATCACCGGAAACGGACTGTGGTCATGAGCGTCCAGAGCGAAGTACGAACGATGCCGAGCAAGCGGACCGAGCGCCGGGCGGCGCGGTCGCGGCGGATCCGGGATTCGCGCACGGACCGGGTGTTCATGCTCTGTGTCTACCTGCTGCTGACGGTGTTCCTGGCGGTCGTTCTGCTGCCGCTGATCTACATCGTGGCGAGTTCGTTCAGCAGCCCGGAGGCGGTGTCGTCCGGCCGGGTGCTGTTCTGGCCGGTGGAGTTCTCGCTGCGCGGATACAAGGCGGTGTTCGAGAATCCGCAGATCATCCAGGGCTACATCAACTCGTTGTTCTACACGGTCGTCGGCACGGTCGTCAGTGTCGTGATGACGATCGCGATCGCGTATCCGATGTCGCGCCGTACGCTGGTCGGGCGGAACCTGGTGATGAGCCTGATCCTGTTCACGATGTTGTTCACCGGCGGGCTGATCCCGACGTACCTGGTGGTGCAGCAGGTCGGATTGCTGGACACCCGGTGGGCATTGATCGTTCCGCAGGCGATTGGGGTCTGGCAGGTGATCATCGCGCGGACGTACTTCCGCACCGTGATCCCGGACGAACTGGTCGAGGCGTCGCAGTTGGACGGCTGCGGCGACCTGCGGTTCCTGTGGTCGGTGGTGATCCCGCTGGCCAAACCGATGATCGCCGTCATCGCGCTCATGTACGCGATCTACCAGTGGAACTCCTACTTCGACGCGCTGATCTACCTGAAGAACCCCGACCTGTTCCCGCTGCAGATCGTGCTGCGCAACATCCTGATCCTCAACACCTACAGCGGCGGCGCGATCGACGCATCCGTCGTCCTCCAACGGCAGCAACTGGCCGATCTGCTCAAGTACTCGCTGATCGTCGTGGCCAGTGTGCCGGTGCTGCTCATCTACCCGTTCGTGGCGCGCTATTTCACCAAGGGAATCATGATCGGCGCCGTCAAGGGCTGATCCTTCGCACCATCTCTACCCCTGTGAGGGACAACATGACAACTCAGCTCAGGAGAACCAGATCCGCGGCGGTCGCCGGGCTCTGCGTGCTGGCACTCGGTTTGGCCGCGTGCAGCGGGTCTGATACGCCCGCGGACGAGAGCAAGCCGCTGCCCACCGTGACCGGCAACCCGGCCGTGACACTGGACGTCTTCGCACCCCAGTCCGCTGACTGGAACCTGTCCACGAACGACTTCACCAAGAAGGTGAAGCAGCAGTTCAACATGAGTTTCAAGTGGCAGACCACCACGTTCGACGGCGGGCCGGCCAAGGAGAAGCGGCAGATCTCGCTGGCCAGCGGTGACTACCCGGACCTGTACCTGCTGATCCCGTGGGTCGACCAGTTCACCCCCGCCGAGCTGCTCAAGCTGGGCAACCAGGGTGTCCTCGTACCGCTGAACCAGCTGATCGACCAGTACGGGCCGAACATCAAGAAGGCCCTCGACGCGGAGCCGGAGTGGAAGGCGATGGCGACCGCGCCGGACGGCAAGATCTACGGCATGCCGCAGTGGGTCGACTGCTACCACTGCACGTACCAGGGCAAGCTGTGGATGAACAGCACCTGGCTGAAGAAGCTCGGGCTCGAGCAGCCGAAGACCACCGAGGACATGGTCAAGGTGCTGCGGGCGTTCAAGACCCAGGACCCGAACGGGAACGGGAAGGCTGACGAGATCCCGCTCAGCGCGAGCGTGCGGGACGCGCTGATCCCGTACTTCATGAACGCCTTCATCTACAACCCGCAGGGCACCAGCGGAAACAACAACTCGACGCTCGTACTGAACGACGGCAAGGTCGACACCCAGGCGAACAAGGACGGCTGGCGCGAAGGCCTCAAGTACATGAACTCGCTCTACAAGGAGGGCCTGATCGACAAGGGCGCCTTCACCCAGAACCCGGACGCGCTGCAGCAGCAGGGTGACAGTGGCAAGGTGCCTATGCTCGGCTCGGCCACCGTGCTGCACCTGGGCATCGCGGTCAGCAACTTGCCCGACGGTCGGCAGAAGCAGTACGACGCCGTTCCGCCGCTCACCGGACCGCAAGGGGTGAACCACACCGGGTACAACTTCCCGAGCGCGCCGGGTGCGACGTTCGTGCTGACGAACAAGGCCACCCAGGAGGAGCAGATCCAGGCGATCAAGCTGCTCGACTACATCTTCACCGACGAAGGGCAGATGAACGCCTTCTGGGGCACCGAGGGCAAGACCTGGAAGAGGCCAGAGCCCGGAGACGTCGCGCTCGACAAGTCCCTGAAGCCGACGTACAAGCAGATCCCGCAGCCGGAGGGCGGTACTCCGCCGAACTCCGGGTGGCAGGCGTTGGCGCAGTACAACAACACCGAGAAGTACCGCAACTCCGAGGCGATCGCGACCGACATCTACAGCCCGGCCGGGTACGAGCGGCGGTTGTTCGAGGCAACCAAGCTGTACGAGGGCAAGGAGGACAAGTCGAAGATCTACCCGTACTGGAAGGTATGGATCGACCCGACCCTGGCCGGTGAGGTCGCCACCTTGCAGACCAACATCGAGAACTACGTGCAGCAGAACGCGCTGCAGTTCATCACCGGCTCGAAGAACATCGACAGCGAGTGGGACGCCTACGTCAAGGGCCTGGAGGGCCTCGGCCTGAAGCGCTACCTCGAGATCCAGCAGACCGCGTACGACAAGATGCCCAACAAGTAGGTCAACCCTGGACCGGCCGGAGGACGCCGGCCGGTCCGCATCCGCCACGACGAGGAGCAGACGGTGTCTCAACCGGTTGCCAAAGGCCCCTTCGATGCGACGCTCGAGTCCTTGTCGGGATTCGAATGCCCGGCATGGTTCCGCGACGCGAAGCTCGGCATCTGGTCACATTGGGGTCCGCAGTCGGTGCCGCGGTACGGCGACTGGTACGCGCGGAACATGTATCGGCAGGGCAGCGATCAATACCGTTATCATCTGCGCACGTATGGGCATCCGTCGGAGTTCGGCTACAAGGACGTCGTACCACTGTGGAAGGCCGAACGGTTCGATCCCGGAGCGCTGATGGACCGGTTCGTCGCGGCCGGCGCCCGGTACTTCGTGGCGCAGGCGGTTCACCACGACAACTTCTTCAACTACGAGTCGGCCGTCAATCGCTGGAACTCGGTGAAGGTCGGACCGGGTAAGGACATCGTGGGCCTGTGGAAGGCGTCCGCGGACGAGCGCGGGCTGCCGTTCGGAATCACCGAGCATCTCGGTGCTGCGTTCAGCTGGACGGCGGTCAACAAGGGCAGCGACAAGTACGGGCCCTTCGCCGGTGTCCCGTACGACGGAGCCGATCCGGCCACCAAGGACTTCTACCTCGACAACAGCCGATACCTGCCGGCACGTGACGTGGACGTGCCGGACCCGTGGTACTGCGACGATGCCGAGTGGCACCAGTACTGGCTCGAGGCAGTGACCGAGATGATCGACCGGTACCAGCCCGACGTCCTGTACTCCGACGGTCCGCTACCGTTCGGCGACGCCGGCTACGCACCCGGCCTCGATGCGGTTGCGCATCTCTACAACACCAGCGCGCGGATCCACGGGACCAACCGTGCTGTCTACCAGCAGAAGGATCGTCGACCTGAAGTGAGCGTGGTCGGTGTGATGGACGTCGAACGCAGCCAGACGCCGGGCATCCACCCCGCTCCCTGGCAGACGGACACCTCGGTGGGGGACTGGTTCTACAACGTTCGCGACGTCTACAAGACCGCCGGCCACGTGATCGAGCTGCTGGTCGACATCGTGTCGAAGAACGGGAACCTCCTGCTCAACGTGCCGCAGTTGCCGGACGGGACGCTCGACGCCGAATGCACGGAGCTGCTCGACGACCTCGGCGCGTGGATGCGGGTGTGTGGTGACGGCATCTACGGCACGAGACCGTTCCGGGTGTTCGGAGAGGGGCCGTCGGGCGTGATCATCGACGGGTTCACCGAGGATCGCGTGAGGTGGACGGCGTCCGACTTTCGCTTCACGCGCCGGGACGACACGGTCTACGCGTTCCAGATGGCTTGGCCAACCGACGGACGGGCAGTGATTCGTAGTCTCGCCGACCACGAGGTAGTGACCGGCGTCAGGCTGCTCGGCCACGGCCCAGTTCCGTTCGAGCAAGCTCACGGCATCCTGGTCGTCCGGCTGCCCGAGGCCTCTCCGGTCGACGTCGCGAACTGCCTTGCTGTCGACCTCCGCGCCGGCTGACATGCTGCGCACGGTCCGCGCGTCGGGCGGTCGATCGACGCCGTGCGAGGGTCCGGCCAAGCATCGATGGTTGCTCAACGCTCGTTATCTTCGAAGCCTCAGCGCCGACAACCTGCTGCGGCCCTACCGGGCCGAGGCCGGTCTGTGGAGCTACTCCGGCTCGTGGGGCACAACAGTGGGCGTCGTGTCGCCCGACGGCCCGGAGTCCTGGCACTGGGGATGGGAGTCGCCGACCTGCGATCTGCGGGGCCACATCCTCGGGCATTGGCTGTCGGCTGCGGCGCGGGTCGGCGAATATGACGGCGAGGTGGCGGCACGAGCCACGACCATCGTCGGCGAGCTCGCGACCTGCCAGCGGGCCAACGGAGGGCAGTGGGCAGGTTCCATTCCACCGGCGTACTTCGAACGCTTGGCCGCGGGTCGTGAGGTGTGGGCCCCGCAGTACGTCGTACACAAGACACTGATGGGGTTGCTCGACCAGTATCGGATCGCCGGCAACGAAGAGGCGCTTGACGTCGCCTCGGCCTTCGCCCGGTGGTTCCACACCTGGACCAGTGGACTGTCCCGACAACAGCTCGACGACATACTCGATCGCGAGACAGGCGGCATGCTCGAGGTCTGGGCGGACCTCCTCGCGCTCACTGGCGATCACCTCGCCGCGGACCTGATCCAACGATACGACCGGCGCCGGTTCTTCGAGCCACTACTCGCCGGTGCCGATGTGCTGACCAACAAGCACGCCAACACGCAGATCGCGGAGATCCTCGGAGCCGCACGGGCGTGGGAGGTCACTGGAGACCCGCGGTGGCGCGACATCGTCGAAGCCTTCTGGGACTCCGCGGTGGACGCGCGCGGAACCTACTGCACCGGCGGCAGCAGCTGCGGTGAGGTGTGGCAGCCGGCCGGAGAACAGTCCGCACGTCTGCACGCGGTCCAGGAGCACTGCCTCGTCTACAACCTGATGCGCCTTGCCGCCGTTCTGTTCCGGTGGACGGGAGATCACCGCTACGGAGACTACTGGGAACGCAATCTGGTCAACGGGATCTGGGCCCAGCAACATCCGGACACCGGCATGCCGGCGTACTTCTTGCCTTTGGCAACCGGAAGCCGCAAACAATGGGGCCGGCCAACTGAGGACTTCTGGTGCTGTCACGGCACTCTGCTACAGGCACACGCCTCGGTCGACGAGGCTGCGGTGTACGTCGACGACGCCGGGATCTCGATCTGCCAGTACCTGGAATCGGTCGTGTCCTGGACCGACCTGTTCGGTGGTCGCGTCGAGCTCGCGATCGCAGCGGACACCGACGATGGGGTCGCTCTCGGGCAACGGCAGACCTTCCACGGTGCCGCCGGAATCCAGGAGCTGTTGGCACGGCCGCTGCCGCAGGGTCGGCCGAACGGCCGCGTCTACGTCGTCGACGTACGGTGTGAGCGACCGTCGGCCTTCGAGGTCCGGCTCCGGGTCCCGCTCTGGGCTACCGGTTCGCCGGTGCTCGAGGTTGACGGGAAGTCATGTCCGGTCGAGGTCCGGGACGGCTGGATTGTGTTGTCGCAGGTATGGAGCAGGCAACGCATCCGGCTGACCGTGCCGTCGGGACTGAGCACCGTGCCGTTGCCCGACCGACCGGACATGGTGGCTGTGCTCGATGGCCCGATCGTCCTGGCCGGCCTGACCGAGCAGGAGACCATGCTGGACGGGGATCCCGCGAATCCGACGTCGTTCCTGACACCTGACCGAGAGCGACACCACAGCTGGTGGCGGACCGGGACATACCGAACCGTCGGCCAAACCAGTGGTCTGCGTTTCATGCCACTGGCCGAGATTCGCGACGAGCCGTACACCGTGTACTTCCCGGTGCGGCATTCGCAACAACCTGCGACCCACAAGGATGACTCCGTCCGATGAAATCCAACGGAAAGCCACGGCAGCAGCCCGAATACGTGGGTTACCTCTACGCGCATTTCAAGCGCGAATCAGCCGACGGCGAGCAGATCTACTTCGCCTTGAGCGACGGCAATGACCCGCTGCACTTCGACGACCTCAACGGCGGCAAGCCGGTCCTGTACTCCACCCTGGGCGAACGCGGTGTCCGCGACCCGCATGTCGTCCGTTCTCCGGAAGGCGACCGGTTCTACCTGGTCGCGACCGACCTGCGGCTCTACACCAGCCTCGATTGGGACCGGCACCAGCGCCGAGGCAGCCGCTCGATCATGATCTGGGAGTCGACGGATCTGGTGAACTGGGGGGAGGGACGACTCGTCGAGGTCGCACCCGCCGAGGCCGGCAACACCTGGGCCCCGGAGGCGGTCTGGGACCCCGAGCAGGAGGCCTACCTCGTCCACTGGTCCTCGACGCTCTACGACAACGCCGGACACGAGGGTGAGAGCTACAACCGGATCATGTATGCGATCACCCGCGACTTCCGCGAGTTCTCCGAGCCGGGTGTGTGGATCGACCGAGGATGGCACACGATCGACACCACGGTGATCGACCACGCGGGCGTCTACTACCGTTTCCTGAAGGACGAACGCGGCCGCAGCGGCGATGCGCCGTTCGGCAAGTCGGTGTTCTGCGAAACCTCGACCTCGCTGACGGCTGCCGGGTGGGAGCCGCTGGCCGAAGGCATCGGCCTGGGCACGATCAGCCAAGGCGAGGGGCCGCTGGTGTACAAGTCGAACACCGAGAACAAGTGGTATCTCTGGATCGACGAGTTCACATCGGAACGACGGTACGTCCCCTTCGAGACGACCGACCTCGCCGGCGGTGAGTGGATCCCCTCCAAGGACCACCGCCTGCCCGAGGATCCCTGTCACGGCGTCGTGCTACCGGTGACCGCCGAAGAATACGAGCGGCTCACTGCCACTTGGACGTGAGCTCCTGGTCAGTGTGGTCTCGGCAGCCGCGATCTACGCACCGAGTCGGCGGGCGGTGACGTCGGAGGCCGTGTCGGTGCGGCGCCGACCGCAGCCAGTCGACCATCGCGACCGCCTGAGTGCGAGCGGGTTTGCAGTCGGCCTCGGTCAGCAGCCGGCGCCGTACTGTCGGTGCCAGCCCGGGCCACCGAGTGTCCAGGAGTTCGACACCGGCTTCGCCGTGGCTCATGTACGCGATCCCGAGTCATCTCGCTGGAGGCCTGATCGCCTGATCGCCGGCGCAACGCCAGCACACCGCAGGACGCCGTCCACACCGTCGCGATGGAAGCGAGGGCTGGGCACGGCATGCGCCGGCTACCCGGATTGACGATTGCGTCACATTTCCCTGCCTCAACTGGCAAGCAGTCATGAGTGACGATATCGTCAGTACTGCAGGAACACTACAAGAGGGTCTCATCGGGGCCCGGAATCCAATGAAGGTGGTAGCTCATGACGCAGCACACGAACTTCTCCACGCGGCTGGATGATTTGCAGCAGCGGGTCGTGACGGCCAGGTCGGCGGTGCAGGCTGCCGCGGCCGAGTCCGATGCACAGCTCAGGCAGCGGATCGATCGGGCTCAGGCCGACCTGGACACGTCGGTCCAGAACGCACGGCAGGGGACCTCGCAGGCCGCCGACAGCGCCCGGGCGAAGTGGGCGCAGCTGAAGGCTGACGCGGCGGCCACGATGAGCGACGTCAAGGCGAACATCGACAAGCGGACCCGCCAGGTGGACGCCAAGGTCGCCGGCAAGGACGCGGACTGGGCAGAAGCCGACGCGGCCGAAGCCCTCGACTTCGCCGACTGGGCGGTCGAGAACGCGCAACTGGCGATGCTCGGCGCCATCGACGCCCGCGCCCACGCCGACCGGCTCGCCAAGGCCGCAGCCAACTCCTGATCCCCCCATCGAACCGGCGGCCACCAAGCCCCAGTTCCCCAGACAGCACTCGCGCCGCGGCGGGCAGGAACGGTAGACACCCCTGCCCGCGCGGCATCACCCACAGGAGGTTTGCAATGACCAGTGCCCTGAAGACCCTCGACCCGCTGCGCGACACAATCCGGGACAGCACCCAGGACGCGCCGGCGGTCAAGGTGCACGACCTCGCCTGGCTTGAGTTCGAGAAGCCGGAGCTGGACCGGGACGAGGTCGACCAAGCAGCAGGCAAGGCTGTTGCCGACGCATTCACCATTCCCTGGAAGTCGGAGATCCAGCCATGACTTTCCCACTCCTTGTTTCCCTGGCCGCGCTCATCGCTGCCGCCTTCGCGGTGCTGGGCGCAAGCAAGATCCGAGCCGTTCCGTCGATGCAGGCCCGGGCCGCGCACGTCGGTTTCAGTGTCGGTGCCTACCAGCGCATCGGGGTCCTGGAGGTCGCGGGTGCCGCAGGAGTCCTGCTCGGCCTGGCGATACCCCCGATCGGCGTGCTCGCCGCGGCGGGTTTGCTGCTTCTCATGGTTGGCGCCGTCGGCGCGCACCTGCGCCAGCACGACGGCGTAGCCGAGATGGCACCAGCGCTCGTCGTTGTCGTGCTGCTCGTGGCCTATCTGTGGCTCGCCATCGGCAAGATCTGACGAAGAAGCCGACATGACCAACCACAGCCAGAACCTCACCGAATTCGCCTCGAGATACCCGGACCACCCGGCCGTCCGGATGGATGATCACGTGTTGACTTACGCGGCCCTGGACGACAGTGCGTCCCGGATGGTCACGCTGCTGCGCGGCGTCGGCCTGGAGCCTGGCGACTGTGTCGGGCTGATGCTTCCGAACGTGCAGTTCGCGATCTCGTACTACGGCATCCTCCGGGCCGGCGGGGTCGTCGTGCCGATGAACCCGCTGCTCAAGGGCCGCGAGGTGGAGTACTACATCCGCGACTCCGGCGCCAAACTGCTGCTTGCCTGGCATGACTGTGCCGCCGAGGCGGAGGCAGGTGCGAAGGCCGCAGGCCCCGACTGCCTGGCGGTCGCGCCCGGGGACTGGGACTTCCAAGCCGCGCTGGCGGCGACGGGGCCCGCGGCCGACCCGGTCAACCGGTCCGACGACGACATCGCGGTGATCCTCTACACCTCCGGCATCACCGGCAAACCGAAGGGCGCCGAGCTCACGCACGGTCGCCTGAACCGCAATCAGGCGGTGACCGCACGGGCCCTGATCAACGCCGCCAGGGTCCTCAGCGGCGAGCGGACAGGGACACGATCCACGCCACCCGCGCTGCTGCCGCGCTTGCCGACACCGACGCCTCGCAGACCTGTCCCGGTGAAGCTGAGGCGGACATAGCGACGTGTTCGGCGGCATTGCGTCTCCGTCCTCGCCGGTGCTCTTTCTGGGGTAGCCGTAGGTGCTGACCGTCAGGTCCGGTCTAGCCTTGGTCTAGCCGGGTGCTTCGCTCGCACCTCATGTCCGGCCACCACTGAATCGAAGGATCATTCTCATGTCTTCCCCTGTTGGCACACAGCAACAAAGCGTCGCGGAGGCGCTGGCGCAGCGGGTCGAGGCGCGGCGGGGTGCCGAATCCGTGTGGGCCACGGCGTTGCATGAGCTGGGGGCGGTGGACCAGGCGGTGTATGACGCTGTGGCGGATACTCCAACCCCGGAGCTGGACGGCCCGGTTCGCCGACTCTCGAACGCGGCGAACTACTCGCGGCTATGGCTTGGTATCGCCGGCGTGATCGCAGTGCTCGGTGGCAAGCGTGGACGCCGCGCAGCGCTGGAGGGGGTGCTGGCGATCGGGGTGACCTCGGCGACCGTCAATCTCGGCATCAAGCCGCTTGCCCGGCGGCGGCGCCCGGATCGCGCCGAGCACGCCACGTTTGCGGCTCGCCGTGTACCGATGCCGGAATCCGACTCATTCCCGTCCGGCCACGCCGCGTCGGCGTTCGCGTTCGCCTACGCGGTCGGCCGGCACCTGCCAGGGCTGGCCGTGCCGATCCGGTTGCTGGCGGGCGGCGTCGCCTACTCGCGAGTCCACACTGGCGTGCACTATCCGGGTGACGTGATCATCGGTTCCATCGTGGGGGCCGGAACCGCAGCGACAGTCGCTGCAGGATGCGACCGCATCTACCGACTGCAGGACGCGAACCGCGAACGTGTGTAACCGGCAGCCCTGACGGGCCCGCACCTTCTCGGCGTATCAGCCCTCTGGCAGCGGACGCGTTTGTCTGGGAGGCGATAACGGCGCAGATGGTGGCCTGCCTTGATGGCGGGGCGAGATTCGGACTCGCAGAGCCCTGGGCCGGATGGTGAACTGCAGCGGCGGGCTCAGATCGATCGCCTCGCCATCGATCCCGGCGTGCACCGGTGGCAGCGCGCTGACGTCCAGACGTGGCGCGCTCCACGCTCGCCCTGGAGCGTGGGGGGCAGCCCGCGGGGGGTGCGGGGCAGCGCTGGGTGCGTCGAGAACGATGATCCCGAGTCGTCCGCTGTCGAGGGCCGGCCGGGCACCGGGCGTCAGCGGGCGATCGAGCGTGTAGGGGTTGTTCGACACGAGCACAACCGCGAGATGCTGGTGCTCGCGCCCCATATCGTCGACCAGGCGCAATGCCGGCACCTCCGTGCTTGGGCCGAGCACCTTCTCGGCGGTCTCCAGGAGCGTCCGCATCTTGGCATCGCGATAGCCGGGACTGTGGACGGCGTCGCCGTAGATACCGAGCGAGACGTTGTTGAGAAACAGGCGGCCATTCACGTCCGCCACGTCGATCACGCGCTCGATCCCGCCTGTGAACGCATCGAGCGCGCCGAGCACATCGTGCGGATCCACCCCCAGATCGAGAGCGAAGTGGTTGCGCGTCCCGGCCGGCACGCACACGAACGGAAGCCCATGCGTGGCGGCCGCCGCGGCCACGACCGCCATCGACCCGTCGCCACCGGCAACCCCCAGCGCGTCCGCACCATCGGCCACGGCTTCCCGGGCCAGCGCTTCCAGGCTCTGGCCCGGCGCAAAGATGACGGTCTCAATCCCTCGGTCGCGTGCCCGCTCGGCAATCGCAGCGCGTTCGGCCGTGCCCCCGCCAGATCTCGGGTTGACAAACAACACCGGCCGTTGCGGGGGATCCGAGGAGCGCCAGCCAGGACGCGACAGCTCCGACACCATCCACGACATTCTCGCGCAACGACGGTAAGCGTGCTAGTCGCAAATCACCTGCCATCGATGACGGGATCCCCGCCCCCACCTCCACGCCGAAGACGGCGTAGCCAGTAGACGCGCCTCTACAACGTGCTCGACGCCCGGCTATGCAGCGCAACGCTCAGCCCACCGCACCGGCAAAGATCTCGCCGCCGAGATTCGCGGCCGAGACCTGGAACGACAACCCCAAACCGTTCACCTGGCACAAGTCCGCGGACGAATCCTGCAAAGCCTCGCTCGCGCTGGGTGGCCTTGCTCTCGGGCTCGTGTCCGAGCGGCACCCGCGGCGACCAGTTCCTCACGCAGATCGGCAAATCAGTTTTACAACGACTCCACCAGGACCCGCCTGGGAGGAGGTCTCACATCCCTCAAAATGCCGCCATGGGCGTGCAACGTAAAGGAGCGGTCTTTCCGTCTTGAGGGGGACATGGAGAGTGGAGGCGCGGATGGCGGAGCGGGACAAGGCGTTCGTCGAGTTCGTGGAGGCGGCGATTCCGTCGCTACGGAGGACGGCGTACCTGATCGGCGGCGACTGGCACAAGGCGGACGACGTCGTCCAGGAGACGCTCTACAAGCTGTACCTCGCCTGGCCGAAGGTGCAACGGACCGGTAACCCGTTCGCCTACACCCGCCGGATGCTGGTCAACGTCGCGCACGACGGTGCCCGGCGCCCCTGGCGCCGGGAGGTCACCAGCGCCGAGGTCCCGGACTACGCCGTCCAGAACGGCGACTTGGCGGCCGGGCAGGCTGACCGTGACGAGGTGCTCGAAGCGCTGCGAGCACTGGGGCCACGGCAGCGTGCCTGCGTCGTCCTGCGGTACTACGAGGACCTCTCGGTCGAGCAGACCGCGGAGATCCTCGGGTGCTCGGAGGGCACAGTGAAAAGCCAGGCCGCCCGCGGCCTCGAGACTCTCCGCAAGGCCATCGATCGGCGACGGAGTCCGGCGCTGTGAAGGAGAACGAGATGGAAGACACCCGCGAGGTCAGCGCCGAACTACACCGCTTGGCCGACACCGAACCACTGGACCACTTCGACACCGAAACGGTCCTCACCCGGGGCCGCCGCGGCCTCCGTCGCCGCCGCCTCCTCGGCGCGGGCGGCGCCATCGCCGGCGTCGCAGCGGCAGCCCTCGCTGTCACCCTCATCCCCAACCTCACCACCGCCGGCAACAATCCCGGCGTGGCCGGTACCCCAACCGAGAACTCCCAGTTCAGCCCGGTCCCGGGTGTCCCGCGCGGCGAGGACGGCGCCGCCCAGCGGATCTCCAAGCAGGAGGCCGAACGCCGCTGCGCGCTGCGGTACCCCGGTGTGAAGCGCTCGCTGAAGGAAAGCCCTCAGTTCCGGTCCGTGAGTTCGCGCGCCTGGGACCTGAAGAGCGGTTCCCGGAGCCCGTTCTTCTGCACGATTCCCGGCGGGGACCAACCGTCGGCCGCACTGGTCGCCGCCGCGAAGGCGGATCCGTTCCCGAAGGACCCGGCCGACCAGCTTCGCAACTGCTCGGTGAACGCGTGGGTCGACATGACCAGGTGGCACATCCAGGTCTCCGACCGTCTGGATCTGGATGGCGAGAAGAACTACCGCGGATTCTCCCGCGAACTGCTGATCGCGATCTCGCCGTCCGGCAAGACGGCGATCGCCTGCCAGTTGCCGGTGGACGAGATCCGGGGCGGCGGCTACGGCTGGGGGGTCACCGCCTTGCGCCTCGACGACCTCGGCACGGACTACCCACGGATGCAGTGGCCTGACGGGACACTCGGCAAGGAGATCGCCACGATTCTTCCCGAAGGTACGGACTGCAATGGCAACGTCTGTGGCCGGTCGCTGCCCTCCGGCTGGGGGCGGGCACCGGAAAACACCACCAAGATCGTCGTACAGATCGGCTCCGGCCCGCAGTACGAGTCGCCGCTCAAGGACGGCTGGTTCGCCTTCACCGCGCTCGACAAGAACAGTCACTCCAACAACGAGCCGCTGAAGGTCAGGGCGTACGACAAGGACGGAAAGCTCCTCACCAAGCTCTACCCCGAGAAGTGATCGAGACGCCGGCCCGGAATTATGCCCGGGCCGGCGTTCTGTCAGCGGGTGCGGCGGCGAGCATGAAGGCCATTCACGCCGAGGCGCTGATCATCAACGCGACCCGAGTGCGGGCCGCGCCACGTACCGCAGCCTTCTGGAGGCGATCGTCGGCACCCGTCACCGGCAGCCTCACGTGGCCGGCGACTGACCGTGCGGCCTGGAGTACGTCGGTGCGGCGCTGGCACGTTAAAACTGTGACGGGTTCGATGTCGTGGCTTGCGAAGGGTGGAGCGGCGCGCGGATGGATATCGGCACGCTCCGCCGCCGGCTTGGGAAGTCCTCGCCCGCGAGACATGCAGGGGAGTACGGGGGTCTCGCGGACGAGGATTCCGGGCAGCGAGTCCGCACCGCCAGACGGCTTGGGGAGTGGCCCGCCGGGCAGGAGGATCGGACTCGCTAGTTCAGGGGTACTGTTCCGGCGACGATGATTTCAGCCGAGGTCGCTCGGCGGAGCTGCTCGTATTCGAACCGTTGAGGCCCCAGCGACCAAGATGCACCGTCGTCGGGTGACGACGGCGCGCACGTTGAGTTCCTTCACGGCGGCCAGGAGCGCGTCGAACGCCTGCGGGTCGGTCGGCAGCTCCTCGACGTGAATCGTTCCGAGCGTCTGGCCGGCCTCGCGGGCCGCGACAGCGATGACATCCGTCAGCCCATGTACCTCCGCGCGACGGACATGATCACCGCGGCCCAGAAGGCGCATCCATCACCGTGGCCGGTGCCCGCCGCCGCCCAGGGATGCACACCGTCCTGCAAGTAATACGGAAGGCGACTCGGACTCGAAGCGAACCACAAGGACCACGGGATGATCTGGCCTTTCGGGAGGTTCTCCCGCAGTTGGTTGTTCACCCACATCGAGTTCCGCTGATCCGCGAGTTGAACAGCTGCGCTGTACCGGGTGCGGGAGACCTGGACGTCCGACCACAGCAAAGTGATGCCGGAGGGCAGCCCAGCCTTCAGGCGCGCGACCTGGGCACCTACTGGGCGTGGATCGAAGATGTCGTTCGAACCTGACTGGATCACCAGAACCCGGGGAAGGCGCGGCTGGGACAAGAGCCAGTCGACGGTCGGCGTGGTCGGCCGGCCAGACCAGTAGTTCGTCGCGAGGGATTTACCCTGCTTCGCCACCTGCGTCGCCAACGAATTCCGACAGCGAGTGGTGATTGAGTCACCGATGACGCCGACGTCGGCGGTCGCCCAGTTGCCGGTGATGCCGTGGGTCATTGCCTGCCAGTTACCCAGTGTTCCGGAGCCGAAGTCGGCCTGTGCTGGAACTGCTGTGCCGACGATTAGCGCGGCTGCCGCCGCTGCAGCGCCGATGATGCGCGAGTGCTTCATTGCTCCCCCTAGGCGGGCTGCCCCCGGCCCGCGATCTCTCCCCCACCCGACGCGCGACTCCCCCGACGGAGCCGCTGATCCGGTCTAGTTCGAGAGTCTCACCGTCAGGGGGATTGCGACAACGCCGTGAAGAGGTCGCGGAAGCGGGTCATTCGGTCCAGAACCCCGTGGTCGTCGCCGACTTGGACGGCCAGTGACTCCGCGCCAGCCACGGTGCCGACCCGGTCAGGCCCGTGGCTGTCGTCTCGGCCGTCGTCGATCGGCCGTCGGCGCTCACCCCGGTCCGCCGCGCGTCGTTCGACGCTCCCAGCATCCGCCTTGGCGTGATCCTGCAATCACCGCCCTAGGTCAAGCGATTGCTGTGCTTCCGCAAAACTCGCACAACCATCGGCGGCCTTATGATTCAAGCTAGGGGTAGGGGAGAGGACCAAACCTCGGCGAGCTGACCGCCTCCGCGGAGTTCCGCGCGGTCGCCGGTGGTATGGCGCACCTTTCAGTCTCGGGGGATTGCGCAGACCGGTCAGAAGACCGCCGCCGTGTTCGGCGACGGTGGGGGAGAGGCACAACTTCATGCGATTCACGAGCGCGGCCGGGGTGGCCGTTGGGATCGCCGTACTGGTGCTGGGGGCAGGAACGGCAGCAGGTCAAGATCGAACGCCGGCGGACAATTCCGGCATTCTGATCGTGCCCGGTCCGGAGGATCCGGGGGAGGCTCAGTTCGTGCCCGGTGCGAGCAACGTCGTACCGGCGACCGCGGCGCCGGCGACGGACATCGGTACGAGCCAGGTCCAGTCGCTGGCGGCACCGTTCTACGCGTGTCCCGGCTTCAGCGGGATCCAGACGACGAACCCGTTGGCGAATCTGTACGCGGACAAGTTCCAGTGGGGACCGTACGCGGCGTACAAGGTCGGTAATGGCGGCGGCAACATCAATTGGGCGTTGAACCCGTACAAGAACGCGAGCTGGTACATGTGGTTCCACTCGCTGCGCTGGCTCGGCCAGGGCATCGTCGCGGCCGGCCAGGGCAACCTGACCGCGCTGACCCGGGTGAACACCATCGCGTACGACTGGTACCGCGACCACCCGTATTCGTGGAAGGCGAACGTGGGTGCGTGGGAGTCCACGATGCACCGCACGAACGTGCTGATCTGTCTGCGGCAGGCGATCCTGTCCGGCCTGCAGGTGACCACGTTGCCGACCCGCTACACCTGGGTGGACGCAGCCCTGCTCAGTCACGCGCGGTTCCTGACGAACTACTGGAGCGGTGCCTGGAACCATGGCACCGACGAGAGCATCGCGCTGTTCGGGGTAGGGGTCACGCTGAGCCGAGCCGATTACAAGAACCTTGCCGTCAAGCGTTTGGCGGCTGGGATCACCACATCGATCGACTCACAGGGGTCGACCAACGAACAGTCGACTGGGTATGCCGCGTTCAACTATTCGTTGTGGGGCCGCGCGATCGCGGTGCTGCAGAACGGTGGGGTCAGTCCGGGGACGACGATGTCGACCCGGCGAGCGCTGCTGGCGAAGTGGTTGGCGTTGGCAACGAATTCGCTCGGCAAGCTACCGCAGATCGGTGATACCGAACTGCGGTCGACGTACCCGTGGGCGGGGACGCCGATGGAGTTCGCCGGGTCGCTGGGCACGAAGGGCACGATGCCGTTGTGGCGGGTCGGGATCTACTCGGCCGGGTATGTGTTCGGCCGCACCGGCTGGGGTTCCGAGCCCGGCCGGGGGTTCAGAGGCGAATCGGCGTACAGCATCAGGTTCGGGCCGGCGCGGGCGTTCCATGGGCACTTCGACCACACGAGCATCACGTACACGGCGCGCGGCCGGGACATCGTGATCGAGGGGGGGTACGCGGCGTACAACGCCGGCGCGTATCGCACGTGGGCCGTGAGCCAGAGTGCGCACAGTGTGATGACGACGCCGATGTCGACGTACCTGAACCCGGCGACTCGCCTGACAGCCTCGTCGGTGAAGGCGAACGCGGAGTCGTACACGTTCGCCGACGTCCCGGGCAGCGGGATCAGCCGGGTCCGGTCGGTGCTGGTGTTGAAGAATCCCGACCTGCTGGTGGTGTGGGACCGGGCCTCGGCCAAGACAGCGCAGGCGTTCCAGACGCTGTGGCACCTGCCGGCGGACCAAAAGGCGACCGTGGTGTCGCGGACCACCGCGGTCGCGATCGCGCCGGGTGACACGACCAAGACGATCCTGTTCCAGGTCCCGTTCAAACAGGCGCTCCCGGCAGGTGCGACTCTGGTCAAGCAGGCCCAGACCAACCCGATCCAGGGCTGGACGTACCCCAGCAGCTTCGTCCGCAAGTCCGCACCGACCGTGATGATGGCGCGTGGCGGCAAGACCGCATCGATCCTGTCGTTCGTCGTTCCCATCCGCTCGACCGGCTCGGTCAGCTACTCCACCCGGCAATCGGGTACGACGTTCATCGTCAACCTCAACGTCGGCGGCGCACGTGCCTCCATCGCCATCTCCGGCGGCGGATCGCTCTACCGCGCCGGATAAGCGAGTCAGTGCCAGTACGGCTGCTGTGGAACGGGTTCGGTCTCCTTGTCGAGCCAGGTCTCGGTGGTGATGGTGCTGTGGACGATGACGAGGTTGCCTTGGGTGAGGCTTTCGATGATGTGCTCGCCGAGTTTGCGGAAGGCTGTGACGCGATGCCAGGTGGTGTCGCCGTCCTGCCAGGTGCCGTCGACCTGGCGGCGCTCGTTGACCGCGACGGTGAACTCCACGACGTTCTTGCCGGCCGGAGTGCCGGTCAGCTCGGGGTTTGATGCGAGTCGGCCTGCGAAGGTGACGGTGGTACGCATGGGGGTCCTCCTGTAAGGGTTGTGGCGCGCTGTTGGGCTTGAGGGTGTTGTGGTCTGGGGTGGGTGTTGCGGGGTGCGGTGGTCGGGGTGGGCGACCACCGAGCGTCAGTTGCGGCCGTCCTCCAAAGTGATCACTCTCCAATCGTCGAGTGCCCACTTTTCACCGCCGAAAGTGTTCAGTTTTCGAGCGCCGCCGACAGCTTCAGTGCATGCGACGGATCCGACGGTGCAGCTGGGTTGCCCCGTTCGAGTTGCCTGATGTGGCGCCGCAGACGGGCCCGGTCCAGTAATCCCGTATGCGGTCACGCTGCAGGGCACGGGCGTGTCGGTGATTGCCTTTCGGGAGTGGTCTCCCGGCATCAATCCGGCCAGTTCGAGTGGATCGCCCGGGCGGCGGCCACCCGGTTGTCCTGACCGAATGTCACGGAGTGGTCGCTTCGCAAATTGCCGGCAACCAAGTCGGTCAGGGCGCTGTCTCACGGTTTTAGAGAGCAAAGCAAACACAATGGAGGAATCGAGACGATGAAGAATCTGCGCAAGGGCTGGAAGGCGGCAGCGACGGGATTCATCACCATCGGGCTAACGGCAGTTGCTTACGGCAATCTTCCGGCCGCGAACGCCGAGCAGACTTCAGGACAGGCGGCCACGGCGGCGAGCGGAACAGTTCTCAGCCGGGCGAAGCACATGGTCACCGTTGCCGAGGTCAGGAAGGCCGACCCGAAGAGGGCGTGGTCGGTGCAGATCGACAAGGGCCTGCTGCAGCGCACGTACTGCGGCGTCTACTCGACCGAGGGCAAGAATGTAGCGTCCCGGCTGGCCCGCGCGTACACCGGCGACAACATAGCGAGCTACGGCCGCCAGCACGTGACGGCGTATCGGAGCCCGGCCGCGGCCAAGGCGGCGTACTACTCGATCGTGAAGACCGTGCTGAGCTGCACCGCGAGCAAGCCGTCTCCGACGCATGCCCGGAAGATCACGGAGAACCGGGTGGTCAAGGGGGCGGCCGGCCCGACTCGGGTGATCCGCTGGTACGACTACCCGCTGCCGAATGACCCGGGCAGCGAGGCCGGTGGTTTCCCGTACGCGATCACGCTCCGGGGTACCACCGTCTCGGTTCTGGCCTTCAGCGGCTACGGTCCGGGCATGCCGGCGCCAAGTTTCGACAGGCTGGCCCGCACAGCAGCGGCGAAGTTGCCGCGCTGAATCAGCGCAACGCACCGTCGCCGCCGTCTGCGGCGAGCCCGGCGGAGGCGACGGTCCCGGCGAGTTTCTCGGAGGAACCGCCACCGCGACCGTTGTCAGAGACTGGTCACAGGGCGCGGGCGGCCTCGGCCAGCGCGGTGACGGTGGCGACGATCAGCGGGTGACCCGACCGGCCGGCCTGGGCGGAGGCATACACCGGGCAGGGTCAGCCGCGCGACAAGCGAGACGCCACCGCCAGCCATCAACGCGTTCGCGCCGATCTTGCGCTGAAGCCCGACGCCGCCGGGCGCTCCAACTCGGGGGACCACCACCCGCTGCCGCAGACCCGGCTCGAACTTGACCACACGACCCGGCTCAACGACTGGCACGCCACACCCTCTCCCGACACCTGCTGTAGCACCAGTTGATGCTTAAAAGAGTTCAGTCAACAGCCTTTGCTGAATAAGTCCAGCCGACGTGCCGCCACGCCCTGCGGGCGGCGCCGGGGCGCCGTCCTCGGGCTCACCGGGCGGGAGGACGGGTCTAGCGGCAGAGCCGTAGCCTTCTCGGATGCGGCTGGAGAGCAATGATCACCCGACTGCCCTGTTGATCACCGGCACGGTCGGAGCGGGCAAGACTTCGGTTGCGGCCGCCGCCGGATCGATCCTGGCCGAAGCGCGTATTCCGCATGCCGTGATCGACCTTGACGCCCTCAGCCAGTCTTGGCCGACCCCACCGGACGACCCTTTCAACCTCGCGATGGAGCTCCGAAACCTTGAGTCGCTCGCCCGGAACTATCTGTCGGCTGGCGCCTGCCGGCTGGTCCTGTCGGGCGTGGTCGAAACCACAGCAGAGCGTGCACGCTATCGCGCAGCACTGGGCGTCGAACTGTGCGTGTGTCGCCTTCGTGCCGACCTCGCCGAGTTGCATCGACGTCTTCGGATCCGACATGCGGGCGCCGACCCAGAGATGCGCTGGCACCTTGACCGGGCCGGACAGCTCGACCAGATTCTCGACCAGTCTGCGGTCGACGATTTCGAGGTCATCTCGGACGGACGGACGTTGACCGATATCGCGGCAGACGTACTCACTCGCACTGGCTGGCTCTGAACCCGACCCAGCCTCCATGACCGAGCTCACTGTTAACAGGCCATCGTGCCACTGACCTTGACTTAGGAAACTGTGACCGATTCTGCCGGCTGGCTGAGACCTGCCCGGGGTAGCGCGAGACCTTTGCCTAGGGCAACACTGGCCAGGTGAGGCACGCTGGCACCAGAGTTGCTCCGGCCGGTCGGTTTGGAGCTGGCCCGGGCCGAGGAGCAATGCCCGAGGCGAAGGGCATGCCGGGTGGTTCGAGGTTCGAGCTGAAGTGGGAAGGGTTTCTTCACTGAACTTGTCCAGCCAGCGCCTCGATGGTGGATCAATCGGCGAGCAGGAGGCTAGGGAAGCGCCTTGGTATTGGGGGGCAGCGGCCACGGAGGGCCGGATTCATGCTCAAAAGGGTGGTCAGGAGCGGGGTTGATCGCTGGCCGTCCGCTTTCGGGCCGACGCTTCCAGGGAGGTGTGGGCGGCGGCGGCCTGTAAGGAGTACCGGTGAAGGACGACCCCCGGTGGAGCGAGGCGGGAGAGGTCGCGAACCGTGAGAACTTGGTGAGGACTAAACCATTCCTGGCCTGGTTTGTGCAGTGCCCAGCCGCCTCCGAGAGTGACCGCCGCATGCGTGTTTTTAGCGTGGGCGTCGCGCCAGACCAGCACGGTTCCCGGCAGATCATCATGACCTCCAACCGTGCAGTGAGCGGCTAGCCAAGCTTCAAAGGGCTCATCATCGGCGCCCTCGACACCGGCTGCCGCCATCACGGTGGCGAAGCAGTATGTTGCACTTCCTCTGGCAATGGAGCTTCCTCTGCTCCCTCGAGCGAAGGTTCCACTGAGTGCTCGGGCACGGGGAAGTATGGATGCAGCCGCGCGCCAGATCTCCTCCGGCACCGACAGCCGCTGGCATCGTAGCTGCCCTTGACTGACAACTCGTTTGAGGACGGAATCGAGTTGAGCCTCAACCAGGGCCGGCCACCAGGCGAACCGAAGTCCGTCAGCCTGCTTTCGCAGCACCTGTGCATCAAGAATATCCGCCCAATCGTCGATGGTGGGCACGGCTCCTCGGCCGTGCCCTACCTGCGCTCGAACAAGCTCGGCACGCACATCGCGCGGCTGAGCATGAAAGGCGTCTTCGTCAAGCCACACGACTTCCAAATCCTTGGCGAGATTCCACACCTCATAGGTGTCGCGAAGCTCGGGCGACAGGTCGTGTGCGGGACTTTCAGGTGCGAGTCCGATTTCGGCCGCTTCGACGGCGGTCAAGAAGAACGGCTGCCGAGCCGGCGCCAACCAGGCAGCCCATCGCCGAGCCAGTGACGTTTGGACCTCGATCCCCAACACGTCCATCGCCACACAGTACAAACCGGGCCCTGAAATTGCGTGGATTTTCCAAGTCGACAGTCGTCGTCTGGAGAACCGTGCCTCAGACGTGCCTCCGCGCATCCTCAGAAGGGGCATCGGTGGTGTCGATCGGTCATTCATGGCTACACGTCTCCGGTGTACGTCGCTTGCGAGGCAACCGGCACCGGAGTGTCAGGCACACAACGCCGGCGCCAGAACGGTGATGCGCCTGACGTTCAACCCCGACTAGTGTCCTGAGTCATTAGTTCGCGATTACTTGGTAGTCTGCGTGGGTGGCGAGTCCGAAACTTGAGCCGGTGGTGTTGTCCGACGAGGAGCGGTCGGTCCTGGCTGGCTGGGCGCGACGGCGGAAAACGTCGCTGGCATTGGCGTTGCGGGCCCGGATCGTCTTGCGCTGTGCTGACGGCGCCACGATCGCCGAGGTGGCGCAGAGACTGGAGATCACGCGCGGCACGGTGTCGAAGTGGCGGTCGCGGTTCCAGGCCGATCGGCTGGACGGGCTGTCGGACGAACCGCGGCCGGGCCGGCCGCGGACGATCACCGACGACGACATCGAGCAGGTGATCACCAAGACGCTGGAATCCACGCCAGGTAAGGACACGCACTGGTCGACTCGCTCTATGGCCACCAGCACCGGGATGTCGCAGAGTGCGGTGTCGCGGATCTGGCGGGCGTTCGGACTGAAACCGCACGCGATCGAAACCTGGAAACTGTCCAC
The DNA here is from genome assembly GCA_963748245.1 of uncultured Actinomycetota bacterium. Taxonomy (GTDB): domain Bacteria; phylum Actinomycetota; class Actinomycetes; order Propionibacteriales; family Kribbellaceae; genus Kribbella. The sequence goes on from CAVVIA010000005.1 coordinate 1,429,987, forward strand.
AGATCCGTTGTTCGTGGACAAGGTCCGCGACGTCGTCGGCCTGTACATGAGCCCGCCCGAGAACGCGTTGGTGCTGGCCGTCGACGAGAAGAGCCAGACGCAGGCCATCGACCGGACCGCTCCGATCCTGCCGATCATGCCGACCACGCCGGCGCGGATGACCCACGACTACGTCCGGCACGGCACCACCAGCCTGTTCGCGGCCTTCGACATCGGCAGCGGGTCGGTGATCGCCCAGCACTACCGCCGCCACCGCCACCAGGAGTTCCTGCGCTTCCTGAAACTGATCGACGCCGCCGTCCCCAAAGACCTCGATCTGCACCTGGTGCTGGACAACTACGCCACCCACAAGACCCCCAAGGTCAAGGAGTGGCTGATCCGCCATCCGCGGTTCCACCTCCACTTCACCCCGACCAGCAGTTCGTGGCTGAACCTGATCGAGCGCTGGTTCGCCGAACTGACCAACCGCAAACTTCGCCGCTCCGCCCACCGCAGCGTCACCGAACTCGAAGCCGACGTCCGCCAATGGATCAACGAATGGAACGCCGACCCCAAACCCTTCGTCTGGACCAAGACCGCAGACCAGATCCTCGACACCCTCGCCGCCTACTGCACGCGAATTAACGACTCAAGACACTAGGACGGCTTGACGAGTTCAGTGGAAAGATTCGTTGATTGAACTCCTCGCGCGCCGATCGGCCCACGGGGCGGTTCCCTGCCTGGGTAAGGCGGACAGGGGAACCGCCCGGGCTGTCAGGTGTCCTACGGGTCGGGCCCGGTCTCGGTCGCCTCGGCGGTCTCCGCGATCACCTTCATCGGCGCGCACGGCGAGCCCGTCACGCTCACCCGCGACGACCCCGACTTCCTCGGCTCGGTGATCTCGCTCGGCGCCCTCGGGGTCTACCTGGACACCTACCTGCCGTCGGCCTAAGGCCTAGGACGCGTAGTACTCGCTGCCTGACTGCGGTTCGAAGGTTTGCGCAAGGGGCAGGACGTCGGTCAGCGCGGCGATCTCGACCGTCGGCGTGACTCCCACCAGGCGGGCGAGCAGCGTGTCGAGAGCGGTCGGATTGCTGAGGGCGACGGGCACGAGGCGGGCGATGAGTGCCGTCTTCTCGACCTCGGGCAGGTTCGCGGCCAGGACCTCGGCGGACAGCCACGTCCCCATCATCGGCGCGAACGCCGGGTCCGGCACCACGACCCAGGAGCCGTCCGGCAGGACGTCGAAGCGCGAGTGACCGGGATTGGCGTAGGCGAGGGCCGCGATGGGCAGGTGGAAGACGTCGAGAGCGAGCCGCTCGAGCGTGGTGGCCTGGGAGACGTCGTCCATCGCGACGTGGTCCTCGCGCCTGCGGAGGAAGAACTGCTCGCCGACCTTGTGCATGCTGCCGAAGTCGGCTGCTCGCGCCGAGGGTGAGGAGACGAAGCTCTCGACCTGTGTAGGGAGGTCGGCCGGCGGCTCCAGCCGCTGCGCCAGGCAGTTCACCATCGCCGTCATCCGGGCGGCGAACGGTGGATCCTGGATGTTGTGCGCGGCCAGCCGCGCCAGCTCCAGACAGCTGAGCCTTCGCTGCGGGAGCTCAGGCCGTACGACGAGGTTCGCCTCGGCCAGCGTGAGGAACGCGGGCGCCCTGAAACCGGCGAAGCCGAGCCGGAGACCCGCGGCCTGGTCCAGGAGCCGGCCGGCCGTGACCGGATCGCCGGCACCAGCGAGCGTCTCGGCCATCGCGGCCATGCGGCGCCGGTGGAACGACCAGAGATCGTTGCCACCGGAGTGGTGCGGCGTGGGCTGGCTCTCGGCGTGATCGAGAAGATCGTCCGCCGTGCGCTCGAGATCCTGCGCCGTCGCGGTGAGATCCGGCCAGGCGGCGGCGCCGGCCCGTCGGTCGACGCTGAACCGGAGAGAGTCGCCGAACCGGACCGGAGACGGATTCAGGGCGCTCTCCACCACATGGACGATGTGGGGCCGGGCCCGGGCCGGGTCCGGGAGCAGCCGGACGATGGCATCGAGGAGCACCGCGAGCGTGCGGTTCCGGTAGTCTGCGTACGGGTTGGCGCCTTGCAGGTCGATGTACGCGTCGAGCAGGGCGTCGCCGTGGCCCGGGTTCGTGAGCGCCGCGTTCACCAGCACCTGGACCTCGGCGTCGACGCTGAATTCCGGTGACTGATCGGGACCCTCGCTGTAGCTGGTCGCCCGGGAGCTCATCCCCTCGAGGTTGCTGCCGGACGACAGCGCCGTGATGATCTGCTGCGCCTGGTCGAGCAAGACGTGATCGGTCCCCGGCGGGGGCACGGGAGGTTGTGGATCCCGCGCTATCGCCCCGCGGACTCTGGCAGTCAACTCCCCGAGCAGGGACATGCCACCACCGTCGTCGTCCAGCAACCGCCGCACCTCGTCGCCGGCCTGATCCACCGCCAGCCAGGCGATGCACAGCCGGGCGGCGGTCCGCCACAGGTCGCCGGCGGGGAGCAACTCGAGACGCCAGACCGCCTCTTCCCAGAGCCCGCGCCGGGCCAGGTCGAAGACGGCGGCCGGCTGCAGCCAGCGAGTTCGGGCGTCGACGTACTCCAGCGACATGGTCGCGAGCGTGCTGACGTCGATGGGTTCGACCTCGGCAAGCCGTGCGGCCAGACGGTTCATGTCGGCCACCAGGCCGGCGCCGTCGCCGACCTTCTCGACCCGCGCCGTCTGGTAGTCGTGGTTGCGGGTGAGCTCGACGATCGCGCGCAGCCGTGGCCCCTGGTCCGCGGGTGGTGTGTTCGCGACCTCCTCCAGATGGTGGCTGACCCCTTTGGCCAGGGCATACCGGAAGTGGTGTTCACGCCAGCGGTCACACCACGACAGGATCGCTTCTCGCGCCTGCCGGGTGCCCTCGATGCCCAGCCCACGGGAGACGTAGTCCTTGAGCCGCCAGTGCGCGAACGCGATTCCCACCTCTTCGAGATCGCCCCGGACATAACGCTTCACGGTGTTCAGGGCCGGTCCGAAGGAGAAGAAGTCGAGCCCGTCGGTCCCACTGATGTCGATCAGCTCGGCCTGGGTCATCGGCGCGAGCGCGACGGTGAGATACGACAGCAGAGTCCGTACTTCGGCGTTGGGCGCGGATCGGTTCAGATCGGCCCACCACGCCCCGATGTAGTCCCGCAGGCCGTGCTCGACGCGGGCGAGGTCGTCGAGGTTCGCGATCTCGTGATCGACGACCAGGTCGGAGAGCAGGCGGACGTAGAACGGATCGCCCTGGGCGCGCTGGGTGAGAACCGCGAAGGCTTCCGGTTCGAGCAGCCAGGCCGGCGCGCCGGCGCCTTCGAGAATGGCGCGTACCGCGGTGTCGTCGAACGTTCCGAGCCTCAGCACCTGGGGATTCCGCAGCCCGAGTTCCCTGCGCCAGTCGGTTCCCGCGACGGACCGCGCGGAGAGCACGATATGCACCCCGGCGGGCAGTTCACGCGGCAGGGTCGCCTTCGACAGGGACCATCCCTCGATCTCGTCGACGCCGTCGATCACGATGACGACCGGCCCCGGCGGCGGGCGGCCGGCGTCCAGCAGATCCAGCCAGCTCGCCTCCAGGATGCCGAGCGACCCGGTCGCGTTCACCGGTCGGCCCCACGCCCAGGAGGCCTGCTGCAGCAGCGACTGGAAGAAGTCGAACTGCCGGTCGGCCGTGCCGTACTGCCTGCTGATGAAGTGATAGACCGGGCTGACGTCGACCCGGTCGGTGAGGCGCCGGAGCCACTCGGCCAGCAGCGCCGTCTTGCCGGTGCCCGCGTCACCGGTCACCAGGCAGTAGCCCGACGGCTGCTCGGCGATGAAGCGGTCGAGGGTGCTGAGTTGTTCATCCCGCCCGGCCACGAACGAGTACTCGTCCATGAGTTGGCGATAGCGCAGCCGCAGGTCCGCGTTGATCCGCTCCATGCCGTCCGGCTTCGGGTCGTAGACCTCGATCCCGACGATGTCCTGCAGATAGGCGACGTCGATGGCGAACTGGAACTCCCTCCCTGGGAAGGCCAGTTGCTCCAGTCCGGCCTCGGTCGCGCGGTCGTACGACATCAGTCCGTCCGTTCGCCCGCTGCCCTCGGGGGTGGACGGATTGATGGCGTCCCTGGCCATCGCGAAGCCGGTGCACTCGACCAACGTGTACTCGCCTCGCATGACCAGTTCGCGCAGTACCTCGCTGTCCGTCAACAGCCCGTCGGTGAACGCGCCGCCGTTCTCGCGCTGTCTGCGGACTCCGCTGTCCGCGCGACGCCTGTCAGTACCCGTCGACACCGCGATGAGCGCGTGTCCGTCGAGTACCACGACGACGGGAAGCAAGTCCTTACCCAGAGCCGCTCCTGCCAGCAGCAGTGCCAGGTCCAGACAAGTTCCGTCACCCGCACCACGAAGGATCGCGTCGGGCGGCCGCACCTCCTGGCGAGCTTCGTCGGCGCGGTACATCTCGCGGGACCAGCGGATGTCCATCGCAAGTAGTGCCTCGTACAACTCGCGGAGGATCAGGCTCAGGTTTCCCGCGGCGTGCGCGTCGGCGGTCGGGGAGGCGAGCCGGACCGAGCCGGCCGTGCTCGCGAGCACGTAGCCCGCCAGAGCCTTCTCGTTGCCCTTCGGCCAGACCGGCCAGGTCATCCGGCCACCTCGAACACGTCCGTCACCGGAAGGGTCTGGTACTGCGGACCCGCCACCCCGACGGTCACCCGGTACTGGCCTGGCGCGAGCTCCCCCAGCTCGGCGACGGCGTAGTCGTCCGTCCTGGGGAGCACGATCTGCGTGGTGGCACCCGCTCCGCCGGTCGGCTCGACCACGACCCGCAGTACGGACTGGACGGGGTGGTTCTCCCTGTCGACCAGCCGCGCGCGCAGTACGACGGGTTCGTCCGGCAGGAACACGTCGTCGACGACGAGATCGACGGCGGTGATCCCTGGCGCGTAGCTGCCCTGGATGTCCCGCATGTGCCTGCTCTGCGACTGGCGGAGCCGTTCGACCAGGTCGTCGAGCGCCGACGCGCTGTTCTGCAGACCGCTGTGCCTGGCCCCGACGAAGGTGGCTCCGAAGGCGGACTCCATCTCGATCGGGATGGCCGAGACCCGGGGAACCGTGCCGTCACCACCGGAGATGTCGTCCTCGATCCACCCCGGCAGTTCGTTGTTGAGCGTGAGCCGGTTGTCCTGCAGCAGGGCCGACTGCTGTGTCTCCTGGTAGACGCCGACGAAGGGCACGACGGCGTACGCCTTGTTGTACGCCGGGTCGTTGGCGTGCTCGTCGACCTTCGAGCGGATCTCGTCGTGGAACTCCGCGGCGGCCGCGACATAGCGGGCCGCCACCTCTTCGAAGCCGGGATCGACGACTGGCAACCGAACCTCGCTCGGGCGCATCCACTGGCCGTCCTGCTGCACCGACCTGTAGATCGGCAGGAGTTCGTAGACGGACGGGCAGCTGAGCAGCACCGCGGTCAGGTCGACGAAGGCTCTCTTGTAGCCGTTGGCCAGATAGCCGACCGCGTCGAGCGACCCGCGGTACGGCGTACCGAACGTCAGCAGGGCTTTGGTCTCGCGCCATCCCTCGAGTACTTCGAGCCAGTAGCGGGCCACCAGCCCGCCCATGCTGTGCGCGACCAGGATCAACCGCGCCTCGGGCTCGCCGGAGTGGTCGCGCCAGGCGGCGAGCTTGTCCCGGATACCGGCCTCGAAAGCCTGTGCGCCGGCCCGGTTGCTCAAGCGCCAGTCGTAGGGAAACGCCAGCAGATTCGCCGGCCGCGGGTCCGACCAACTCCCGGGCGTGACGTCGAACCTGCTCTTCAACGCGTCGTAGATCGGCTTGTAGCCGTCGATCTTCGCCAGGCCGAAGACACCGTGGAAACCGTCGACCAGTCCGGTCGCGGCGACATCGGTCGCGGGAGGGTCGGATCGGGGATCGTGCTGCGGTACGGCGAGCTGCTGAAGGCTGTCGCCGCGGGAGCGGAGATAGGACCACAGCGCCCGGCCGGACACGTCCCACAGGTCGCGGCGGTCGCCGTTCCCGGTCGCTTGCGAGAGCACGCTGCCGGTGATTCCGGGCAGCACGACGATGACGTCACGCATCTTGAGCTTGGCCATCGGACCGGCCCCCCTTGCACCCTGAGGCCAAACAATCACTGCCCGCTGTGCAGGTCAACTGTTGACGCCCCGGAGACCTTGGCCTAGCGCCGTGCGACGTTGCGGGGGTTGTTGCGTGCGTCGGTGGCTCCGGTCAGATTGTCGGGCCCGCCGCTGCGCGTCGCGCGCCACCTGCGCCGACGGACACGAGCACCAGCCCGAACGCGAACAAGGTGGTCCGCGCGGCCCGGTCGCTCAGCATCTCGGCCCGGGCTTCGATCCGCTCGGCGCGGTCGGTCTCGCGGTCCTCGACGCTGCGGGCGATGTCGTTGTGGATCCTGACTTCAACCTCGAACCCGGCCGGCAACCACATCATCTTCGGCAACATCCTCGGCGTCTCGATTTCTGACACGAGCCCTTAGCTCAGCGCCAGCGTGTGAGCACGCAGCGAATACGGTTGCCCGAAGCTCTTACCCAGCAGGTGTTGAGCGCGCAGAATGCGAAGCACAGGGCGTGCGGTGGGGTCCGCGAGCCGGGGGTAACAAGGGGTGGGGGCATCCATGGTGCGTCTGGGATTTGCCACGCGTAGGCGCGGGCTGGTCAGCGCGGTCGCGGCGATGTTGCTGGGCGCCGCGTTGCTCACGCAGGTCGGGCCTGGTCCGGCAGGGGCTTCGACGTTGCCGACCGGGTTCCGCGACAGCGTCGTACTGAGCGGGTTGACCAACCCGACGGTGCTGCAGTTCGCACCCGATGGGCGGATCTTCGTCGGCCAGAAGAACGGCGTGATCAAGGTCTTCCAGAGCCTGACGGACACGAACCCGGTGACGGTGGCCGACCTCAGGACACAGGTCAACGACTACTGGGACCGCGGCCTCCTCGGCTTCGCGATCCCGCCCAACTTCCCGGCAAACCCCTTTGTTTACGTGCTTTACGCGTACGAAGCGCCAATCGGCGGTACGGCGCCGACCTGGAACGACGCCTGTCCGACACCACCCGGCCCGACCACCGACGGATGCCTGGTGTCGGCGCGCCTGTCGCGCCTCCAGATCAGCGGCAACGTCATGACGGGCAGCGAACAGGTCCTCATCAACGACTGGTGCCAGCAGTACCCGAGCCACTCCGTCGGCACGCTCCTGTTCGGACGCGACGGCTACCTGTACGCCAGCGCAGGCGACGGTGCCAGCTTCAACAACGTCGACTACGGGCAGTACGGCGCGACGTACGCCGGCGATCAGGCCAACCCGTGTGGCGATCCGCCAGGTGCGGTTGGTACTGCGCTGAGCCCGCCCGGAGCGCAAGGTGGAGCGCTGCGGAGTCAGAGCGTCCGGCGTCCCACCGGGCCGGCGACGCTCGACGGTGCGATCCTGCGCCTCGACCCGGCGACCGGTGCCGGCGTACCCGGAAACCCGTTCTTCTCGTCGACCGATCCGAACGCGCGGCGCATCGTGTCCTACGGAGTACGCAATCCGTTCCGGATGACTCAACGCCCGGGCACTGACGAACTGTGGGTCGGCGATGTCGGCTGGGGCGCCTGGGAAGAGATCAACCGGGTGGTGTCACCGACGACGGCCACCAACTTCGGCTGGCCGTGCTACGAAGGCTCAGGCGCTCAGAGCGGCTACCAGGGTGCCGGTCTCACCTCGTGCCAGTCGCTGTACTCGACGCCTGGCTCGGTCGTTGCGCCGTACTACGCCTATAACCACAACGCCTGCGTGGTGAACTACACCGGCTGCCGCACCGGTGGTTCGTCGATCACGGGCATCGCGTTCTACCAAAGCGGGTCGTATCCGGCGCAGTACAACGGCGCACTCTTCTTCGCCGACCACTCGCGCAACGAAATCTGGGCGATGCTGCCTGGTACGAACGGATTACCGGATCCGGCCAGGCTGCAGTCGTTCGTGGGTGTCGACGCGGCCGGCGGCGCGGCCGGGCATCCGGTCGACCTGAAGATCGGCCCCGGTGGCGACGTGTTCTACGTCGACATGGAGAACGGTTCGGTCCACCGGATCACCTACACCGCCGCCAACCAGGCGCCGAATGCTGCCTTCACCGCAAATCCGGCCAGTGGCGCGGTCCCACTGACGGTCAACTTCGACGGCACCAGCTCGTCCGACCCGGAAGGCAGGCCACTCACGTACTCGTGGGATCTCAACGGCGACGGGACCTTTGGTGACGCGACCGGTACGACGACGTCGTATACGTACTCGTCTTCGGGCGTCTACCATCCAGCGCTTCGGGTGACGGATGACCAGGGCGCGAGTGACACCACGTCGGTGACTGTCACGGCCGGCAATACCGCGCCGACCGTTGTGATCGATTCGCCGGCGGCGTCACTCACCTGGAAGGTCGGCGACCCGATCCCGTTCACCGGCCACGCAACCGACGTACAGGACGGAACGCTTCCGGCGTCTTCGTTGCGCTGGGCCCTGAACATCCACCACTGCATCACGCCGACCGACTGCCACGCGCATGCCGTGCAGACGTTCAACGGCGTCGCCAGCGGGTCGTTCACCACGCCCGACCATCCGTATCCGTGCTGGCTCGAACTGACGTTGACCGCCACGGACTCGGCCGGCCTGACGTCGACGACCAGTCTCCGGTTGAACCCGCGAACCGTCGTACTCACGTTCAAGACCACGCCCGGGGGCCTCAACCTCACCAACCTTGTCGTCAACGAGGCACCCCGCTCGACCCCGTTCGCCGTCACGGTCGTCGTCGGCTCCGCCAACTCCGTCAGCGCCCCGTCCCCACAACCCTTCAACAAGTCCACCTATTGGTTCACTTCGTGGTCCGACGGCGGCCCGCAAAGCCACACCATCACCGCCCCCGCCGTCAACACCACCTACACCGCCACCTACCGCAAACGCTGATTCCAGCGGTTGGGCTGTCGCGGCCGGACTAGAGTGATTCCGCCAGCATCGCTGACGGCGTCCGAGGTGCGTGGCCGGCTGGCGAGCATGTGTGGTCGATACGCGTCGGTGGCCGGCCGTGCCGATCTGCTCGACGCCTGGCGAGGACGCTGACCCGGTGCGGCAACTGCGGGCGAGGGGAGAGATCAGGTGCCCAGGATGAGGACGTCGACCGCTTTCGGGGTCGACATCGGCGGCAGCGGGATCAAGGGCGCCATCGTCGACCTGGAGAAGGGCGACCTGGCCGCGGAGCGGGTGAAGTACCTGACGCCCAGTCCGTCCACTCCGGGGCCCGTCGCCGCGGTTGTGGCCCGGCTGGTCAAGGAGGCCGAGTGGACCGGTGACCTGGGTGCGACGTTCCCGGCCGTGATCAAGAACGGGGTGGCCAGGAGCGCCGCGAACGTCGACAAGAGCTGGATCGGGACCGACGTCGACAAGGTCCTCACCGACATCACCCAGTGCGACGTGACCGTGCTCAACGATGCCGACGCGGCCGGCATCGCCGAGGCCCGGTTCGGCGCGGCCAAGGGCGTCGGCGGCGTGGTCATCATGCTCACCTTCGGCACCGGTATCGGCAGCGCGCTGCTGCTCGACGGCCAGCTCGTGCCCAACACCGAGCTCGGTCACCTCGAGCTGGACGGGTACGACGCGGAGACGAAGGCATCCTCGGCGGCGAAGGACAACGAGGGCCTGTCGTACAAACAGTGGGCCAAGCGAGTGCAGCGATACCTTCGGCACGTGGAGAACCTGTTCACCCCCGACCTGTTCGTGGTCGGGGGCGGGGTCAGCAAGCACGCCGACAAGTGGGTGCCGCTGCTCGAGATCTCCACCCCGGTGAAGCCGGCTCAGCTGCTCAACAACGCCGGCATCGTCGGCGCGGCGATGGCCGCGCACGAGAAGTTCACCGAGTAGGCCGGCTAGAACCCGAGCTCGGCGCGGATCGCGGCGCCGTGCTCGTCGAGCTCGGGCGCCATGATCGCGCCCTGGCCCGACCCGGCCGAGCGGCGGCGGGCGCCTCCGGTCGACGGCAGTCTCGACATGTACGCGGTGTCGAAGGCCGTGGACAACGTGAAGAACAGCGGCCCTGGGCTGCTGGAGCCGCTCCCCGCTGAGGGCTGAGGCTCGTCTGCGACCTGTCGAACCTGTACCAGCTGGGTAGTTGATCCAGAAGATCTACCGCCAGCTGGGGTCGATCACGTCGGCACTGCGGGGATCGCAACCCAGGACGAGATCCGGCGCATGTCCTCGTTCTTCACCGTGTTCGCCTCCGGGACATGTTGTGAAGACGCAACCAGCCTCAGCCCAGCCCGAGGCGCTGCTGTACCTCCTCCGCGGCTTGCCCGGGGTCCAGTTCCCGCAACAGCTTCCGGGCTGTCCCGAGTGCGTAGAACACCTTCCGGTAGGTCAGGTTGTCAATGTCGGCCCCGCGTAGCCGACCCTCAGCCGACTGCAGAGCGGCCACGATGCTCCGCAACTGCTGCCGGGTCATCTCTTCGTCCACTCGATCAGGCTAGTCCGAGCCCGAAGGCGGCCGGGACTCACCGCGGCCTCCGGCGAACAGGAGGGTGTCGCCGGGGGCCGGAGCAACGGCGACAGCGTAGGCGCGTTCATCCCGGTCACAGCAAGGCATCTCGGGCGAGATCATGAAGGAACTCATCGGCCGCGACCCGCGGTAGAGCACCGGTTTCCTAAACCGTGGACCCCCGCTCGTCGCATCCCTAGGTGATCCGCCGGCCAACGCTCAGGCCGGGCGGTCACCGGCCGGACAGCTTTCGGTTGAGGGAGAAGATGCGGCCGAGGACCGGCATCAGGATGATGTTGAGACCGTGCAGGACGCCGATGATCAGCAGGATGCCGCCGAGCCGGGCCGCCTCGAATTTGACCTGTGCGGCACCGACTGTGACTCCCCAGAACTCGCGGGGTCCGAAGTTGACCGTGAACAGGATGTAGGCGGTGAAGATCAGGTAGTACACGATGTCTGTCAGCACGATGTAGCTCTTGCCGGTCTGCGGGTTGTCGTGGAAGACGTCCGCGGCGTACGCCCGGCCGAAGCGTTTGATGAACGGCCCGAGCCAGAGCGCCAATCCGATCAGCAGGACGTTGGTGAACAGCTCGAGGATCCACCAATCCAGCAGCAGATCCCCGGTCACTGTGCGCGGCGTGAAGAGCAGGACCATTGCCGTTAGCAACGAGATGGCGACGATCAGAGTAACGGCGGTGCCGAGGATCCGGCGCCGCCGGCCCCGGTCGTCCGCGATGCTGCCGAGCACACGCTCGAACAGATCCGGCGCCGGCGGCCGGGTCGCCGCCGGGTCCAGAGCGTCGTACAGCCGGCGTTCGACCTCGGAAGGTTCGCCGGGAGTCTCGGGGCGATGGTTCATCCCTGAACCTCCAATTCAGTTTTCAGCGACCGCAGGCCGCGTTGCAGATGGGTTTTCACCGAGTTCGGCGACAGGCCGAGGGTCTCGGCGATGTCGGCGACGGACAGCTCGAGGTAGTAGCGAAGTACGACGCAGTCGCGCTGGCGGCGGGGGAGTGCGCGCAGGGCGTCGATCACCTCGCGGCGGCTCTCGTCCTCGGCGGCGTGGTCCTCGGCCGACCGGTCGTCGGGGTCGGCCGGGAGGCGGTGCCGGAGCGAGACCAGGCCGCGGCGGTTGTGGTCGCGGGCGAGGTTGATCACGATCGAGCGCAGGTACGCCGCCGCCCGGTCCTGATCGTTGATCCGGTGATGGTTGCGGGCGAGCCGGAGGAACGCTTCCTGGACCAGGTCCTCGGCCGCGGTCCGGTCGTCGACGAACCAGCGGGCGAGCTGGACCAGGCGGGCCGCTTCCGCCTGGAACAAGAGCGATCACGAGCGCGTCGGCGTCCCGTCGTACGCCGTACGCGGGCAGATCCGCAGCCGCATTCATAGCCCCCATCACCCTTACGGACGAGCGAGTCCGCGGACCGGGTGACGCGGCGGGGAAAGTTATTTCGCTGTCACCCGACCGCGCCGGTGGCCCGTCTGTCGTAGTGATCCGTGCACCCAGCATGGACGTGAGAGGGGGAGTCATGACAGCTCTGGTGCGCAAGGTTCTACACCATGACGGCGGTACTTGCCGTCTCCGCGCTCGTCGCCGTACCGGTGGCGTCCGCGCAATCGGGTGACGACCCACGGGCACGCGTGGTGACCGAGCAGGGCGAGCTCCGCGATCTGGCACCCGCCACGGCCGGTCCACTCGACCATGCCTCGGCGGTGCTCATGATGGTGTCCGACGACGGCGAGACCTCCGTCCGCCTGCAGGTGCACGGCATCGACCGCTCCCAGGCAGGTCGCGTGTTCGGTGCGCATCTGCATTTCGGTCCGTGTGTCGCGGGCAACGGCGCCGCGGCCGGTCCGCACTACAACACCGACACCCTGGCCGGCCGGGTCCCGCCTCGCGTCGACGACACGACCGAGGTCTGGCTCGATTTCACCGTCACCGCCGGCGGAACCGGTCATGCCTTCGCCGCGGTCCCGTTCGTCCCCCAGGCCGGCGACCGTGCGATCGTGATCCATCAGGACCCGACCGATGAGCACGGCGTCGCCGGTCCGCGGCTGGCCTGTTTGCCGGTGTCATGGTGAGCGTCTGGCATTCGGCCGCGGCCGGGCTCGGGCTCGGCGTCGGGTGGGGAATTGCGGCTCGGGGCTGGATGCGCTTGATCTCGACCGAGCCGCAGTTCACCTGGGCCGGCACCGGCATCATCCTCGGGCTGACCGGGGTGTCTGGTCTCGTGCTCGGGATCCTGTACGGCGTACGCCGCGCAGGCAGATCGCGGTGGTGGCGGGTGCTCGCCCTACTGTGTCTGCCGACCTTCGCCGGCCCCGGCGTGCTCTTCCTGCCGGCGTTTCTCCTCGGTGGCGTCCTCTACCTTCACCACCTGTGGGCCCGGGTGATCGGTGTTGCCGGCATCGGCCTGTCGCAGTTCGCCCTCTGGTCAGCCGGTGGCGATGAGCCGAGCAATCCCTGGTACCTCTACGGCGGCTTCCTCGTCTTGTCGCTGAGCCTCGCGGCCGGCGCCGCGGAGCTCTACCGTCCACGCCATACCAAAGACCGGGAGGTGGGCAGGCCCCCGGCATCGCCGCCCGGCGTGCCGACCGGCGGGAGCGGCACGTTAGCCCGCGGGCTTGGGACGTCGGCTCCTGATCGGCTTGCCCGGAAAGGCGCACAGGCGTGAGTGTCGCCCTCGGTGTCTGTGCTGCTATCGCCTCCCTAGTGCTCGCGGGATGCGGTGTCGGGGTTGGTTCCGATATCGACCCGACACCGGAACCAACCCCGACATGGACCACGCCACTTGACGGCGACCCGACCGAGCCGCCCGGTGGGACCGGCATCGCGGTGCCTCCACCGCCGGCCGAGCTGGTCGGAAGGTGGAATGGCGGGGCCGGCGACAGCAGCGACTGGTCGCTGACGATCGGCTCCGACGGCAGCTACACACTCAACAACGATTGGCTGGGCCTGAGTGATTCAGGCCTGGTCGACACCAGCGGCCACGGATTCGTCGCCTACAGCGCGGCCGGCGCCACGACAGTCCTTGAAGCGGCCGGCATCAGCGGCTGCGACTGGAGCATCGACCAAGTCGGCGACATCCACGGCTACGAGATCGCGTCCCCGTGTTCTGCGACAACGCGATCAGCACGTGGACTCGCTTCGGACCCATACCAGCACTTCCGTGAACCGGCTACGCAGCTGGTCACGATGATCCGCGCGGTCGACGCTTGAAGGCGTGAATGACTGAGCGTCGGATGCCGTAATGGAGCTACTCAATCGGGCCCTCGCAGTGCTCAAGCATGCTGTGGCGGCCAACGACAGGAGCGTGAACGACATGGTGGATGAACAGAACAAATGGCAGCGAGAGAGTCTGGACAACTCGCCGCAAGCGCGGCCGAACCGGGAGGGGGATTGTGACGCACAGTCACGATCAGATGGAGCCCACTCGAAGGGCCTAGCTGCCCAGAGGTGGTGGGTCCCGACGCATCAGCTCGAAGCTGAGACCTGGCAAAGGAGTGCGTATTGAGTGCGCTGGGGACATAAAGAAACCCAGGCCAATGCTGTGACCTGGGCTTTTGTGCGCCGCCAGGGACTCGAACCCCGAACCCGCTGATTTCCGGCCGAGGCTGATCGTCTTCTGTCACTGATGTGCGGAATCCCTGATTTGTAACGGACTTCACGGATTCGTAGAGCGCAATGGTTGTCGTCGCTCATCATCCTCGCGCGCTGATTGAGGTGCGTAAAGAGGTGTGTCGCACATGGGCGTCCCCCAGGTAAAGAGCTCTCAGGCCACCGCCTCAACCAAGAACGTGAACGTAAGTCCTGAGTGCGCTGTAGGTGGCGGCCGATTCCGAACTGCTCCTGCGTGAGCAGCGAGGTTCGGTAGAGCCCGATGCTCTGGCCGACGGCGCCGGTCAGCGATCGGCGACGTAGCGACTGGTCGTGAACTCCACTCTGGAGGTCGGCGCGCGGCGGCATCATCTACCTGCCCGGAGCCGGGGGCCACCGACCAGGAGATCTCTCAGGCCGCCACCCCCAATTACTACGGCGACCAGGCTGCCACCCAGATCCCGATGATCCTGGGAGACATCGACTACTGGACGCCGCAACGGGGTCTCTCCGTCGGCCGCCCGATGGCCGCGTCGATCCGCCTCGGCCGACACCATTGAAGAGGCCGCCACACTCGTGAGCTGGTCAGGCGACGCGGTGTGGCGTGAACTGCATCCGCGGGTTGGCATACGCGTCCTGTGACTCGACCAGCTGCAACTCGCGCTCTCCCGACTCGTGCGTGCGCGAGAGCAGGTCGAACACGCTCGAGGTTGTCCGGGCGACGGCGTCCGCGAGATCGCCCGTACGGCGGTAGTGCGCCGTGAAGAGCGCGGCCGTCACATCGCCCGAGCCGTTCGCCTTCATCGGGATGTAGGGCGTCTGCACGAGCCACGCGCCGCTGTCGTCGACGGCGAGCATCTCGATCGTGCCGTCCTCGCGGTCGGGACGCTCAACGCTGGTGACCAGCACCGTGCGCGGCCCGGTCGCTCGCACGAGCTCCACCGAGGCCAGCGTCGACCCGAGGGTGTCAGGATCGGTGCCGGTCAGAAAGCCCAGCTCGAACTGGTTGGGGGTGATGATGTCGGCGGCCGGAACCACCCGGTCGCGCAGCAGCACAGGGATGGCCGGAGCGACGAAGCACCCGGACTTCGCATTCCCCATCACCGGGTCGCACGAGTACACCGCCGAGGGATTCGCCGCCTTCACCCGCTTCACCGTCTCGAGGACGACGTCGGCGATCCCCTCGCCACCCTGGTAGCCCGAAAGAACCACATCGATCTGCGGAAGGACTCCCCGTTCCTCGATGCCCAGGAGAACCTCTCGCACGTCGTCCGGGCTGATCAGCGGCCCGCGCCAGGCTCCGTAGCCGGTGTGGTTCGAGAAGTTCACCGTGTAGACCGGCAGCACCTCGACACCGATGCGCTGGAGCGGAAAGACGGCCGCCGAATTGCCCACGTGACCAAAAGCGACCGCAGACTGAATCGAGAGAATCTTCACCGCCCGATCATCCCACTGCAGCGCTGGCGAGCGGTCCGGACCTCCTATCCGCCGAAGCGCGCGTGGAGCAGGTTCGAGATCTCGGGCGGGCAGTCCTCCGGGCGCGCCAGCCCGAGGCTGACAACGCCCCGTGCCTAGTGCCTAGAGCCTTGGGTAGCCGGCGAGCCGGGTGCTCGCCGTCGCGCCGATTCCTGTGGGGGGAAGCACGCTTCGGCCCAACCCTAGGCGAAACCCATAACGACACCACTCCTTGCATCGTGGTTGCGTCCTTGTGTCTGCCCGGACCGTGATCTGCCTCGGTGTCCTCGCCCTTACCAGGTCGTCGGCATCGACGAGCGAGTCGCGATCGTTGCCGGGCATCGGTGATCAACCAGGCGCCAGTTTGCCGACGGCAGTCATACCGTTAACCCGGCCGCGAGGGCACAGTTGATGTAGTGGTACTTGAACAATCAACTTTCTGGAGGGTTTCGATGGACCGGCCCGTCGACAACCCGTCCGGCTCCGTGCGACACGTGCGGGGGTAGATCAGATGCAGGTCTATCGCGTCATCTGGTCCGCCTTCAGTGGTGTGCTGGGCATGGCGGGTATCGCGATGGCGTCCACGTGGTCATTGACCACGACCCTGGTCATCTGCGGATTCGTGGCCTCTTGGGCCGCGGCGGCGGCGATGATCGCTTCGCCTGTTCACGCTCCTTTGCTGGTCTTGTGGCGCCGAATCGTCAAGTACGTCGCAGTGGGAGTCACGGTGGTGCTACCGCTGGTCGGCGTTGGTGCGCTGCTCGGTCCCGGCCTGACGGCGTTGCTACTGGCGTTCGTGGTTGGTGGATCGCCGGCCGTCATTCGCTGGGCCTGGCGTTGGCTGAAGCAGCGCGACCAGCCCGTCGATCCATCGCCTGAGCCGGATGGCCACAGCAGCGAGTTGTCCCGGACTTGGCAGACGAGCTACTCGGCTCTGCACACTGCGTCGTTGTCGCAGCAGCTACAGATCGTCGAAAGCCGCCAGCACCAACTCGACGAGTTCGAACGGCGGAATCCCGAGGGTTTTGCAGCCTGGCTGGCATCAGAACCGCGTGCGACCGGAGACCCCATCCCATTCGTGCTGGGAGACCACGACCGTGACCTGTCCCCGATCAACTGGGATGGCTTGGCTTGATTCACCGAACCGACAGATGACGCCCGCCATCGGGCAAGCCATGGCCAGGTTGCGCCGACCCGGCTGTCCTACCATGGCGGCGGTCTGCACATCGCCGACCAGTGCGTAACTGTCGACCAGCGCCGGGATGCCGGCGCGCTGACGGTTACCCGGCCGCGAGGTTCGCTGCGAAGGGCGCCCAGAGCGTTGGATCGAGGTCGGGTCTGGGTCGGAGGTGAACGCCTCGTCGCCGAAGCGCGACGTCGTCTTCGGGTCGTGGAAGGACGAGGATTGCGCTGCCGGTCAGTCGATCCAGGTAGGCAATGTGTGCGGCGAACTCGATGACCGTCACAGCCGAAATCGGATCCATGGCCGCGGGTGGTCGGGCACGGTGCCGCGTCCGCGAAGGCGAACAGCGCTCTCACGGGTTCTCGCTGGCTAGCGGCGGGCACGTGGATCGGATCGCCGGTTCGGGATGGAACCCGGGTGGCGATCCGCGGCAAGCGTTGCCGCGCATGCGCCGCGTACGGCGGCGGTTTGTGGCGTTGGCGCTGTTTGGATCGGGCTGGACAGTCGTTCGGCGATTCGGTAGGTGATCGCGGGGCGCATAGCACCGCCGCCGACGAGGAGTGGACGTCTGTCGAGCGCGTCGACGACCTGGGGACCACAATCCTGTCGCAGAAGGTCGGTCACCATTTCGCCAACGGATGCCGCGAGATCGTCGGCAGTGAATGAGGCGCCGAAGTCGCTGACGCCGAGCGGAGCTCGACGCGCTTGGATCACCGAACCACTGCTCAGGATTGCCACCTCGGTCAGGTCCGCTCCGAGGTCGACGACGAGGAGAGGGCTGACGAGGTCGGCGCCGGCTCCGAGAGCAGCAGCTTTGACGCTCTCGATGGTCAGCACAGTGCGCGGCTGGAGGATTCCGACCGCGGTCAGGGCGGCGTTTCGATCAGCATCGGCCGACAGGACGGGAACGGTCATGACGACGAGCGCCGGCCGGTGGCCGCTGCGGCCGAGCAGGCGATCGAGCATGCGGGTCGCGCCGGCGACGTCGACAATGCTGCCCCGGCGAACTGGATAGTCGACCTCGGTGGGCGTGATGGTAGGCGCGTCCAGGACGATTCCGAGGTCGGGCATCCACGCGCGGGTACGCGCACTGCCGAGATCGAGTGCGAGGCAGTGCCGGCCGGCCGAGCCGCCAATGCGTCGCTCTGCTCCGAGCCGAGGAAGCGCGATCATTGTGTTCCCTTCACGACCGGGCGACACGCCTGAAGTGGTGCCGATGTCATATCGCCCGTTGCTGGCAGGCAACGCAGAAGGCGACGTAGGGCAGGATCTCCAGCCGCTCGACGGGAATGGCCCTTCGGCAACGCGTGCAGGTCCCATAGGAACTGTCGGCAAGGCGCTGAGCTGCCGCGTCGATCTCCTCGACTATGCGTCGGATCGCGGCGGTTTGCGCAGTCTGGAGATCATCTTTCGCGTACGACGCACCGTCCTCGATCGTTCGGAGTTGGGCGAGTCGCGAGTTGCGCTCGTGTTCCAGGCGTTGTCGTGCCTCGTGCTCGGAGAGGTGCTGGGTCTGGCCCACATCCGTTGTCATGGGGATCCGGGGTCCTTTCGAATTACTGAGGAATGATGACAGCCGGCGTGCGACCAAGGAGGCATCGCGCACGCCGGCTGAGGAGACGCGGTCGGTCTGGTGACTGCGTCGTACCACCACCATGACTCAAGCCTCGGGCCGAGACCATCGGGCCTGACACCCATTTGTGCAGGGCAGAGGTACCACCTCGAACCCCGCCGGACGGCGCAACGGCGAGACCCAGCCCTCGTACCCAGCCGCACTCGACCGGTGCGCTGTCACGAGCAAGGCTCTCCGAAAAGTTGTCGTACACGACAAAACCAAGCTCCGAGGGAGTTGCCGAACCTCGGCAATCAGAGCGTCCGACGTTGGCCGATTGGGACCGTACTGAAACCGTGCGTCCGGCGCGATGGTGGCTGTGTACAGATCGGAAGTCTCCGCAGCTCAGCGATCTGTCGCCCTGAGGAGGTTTTCGATGAGTGATCTGGATCAGGCGGCGCCGACCAACGGACCGCGTGGCCGACACGCCATTGATGTGCAGTGGTTCCGTAGTGAGCTCGAGCAGCAGCGTGGATTTCGTCTCGACCAACTCACCGACCTGTCGTACGAAGCGGCACGCGTAGCTGACGACGTCCACGGCGAGGTGATCGCAACGCTGGTGAACGCAGCCCGAACCGTCCTGGCGGAAATCGATGCTGCTCTCTTCCGCCTCGCGATCGGTTCCTTCGGCGAGTGTCAAGGCTGCGGCCGCGCCATCTCCAAGGACCGGTTGGAGGCCGTTCCTATGGCGGCGCTCTGCCTGCCGTGCAAATACGCCAAGGAATCTCACCGACTGGAGACCGCGGAGGCGCGGGGCGCCAACTCCTTCCCGACCAGCCTCCCAACGGAGCAGAAATGATCGTCATGAATGTGGTGCTTGTTGCATTGGTCGTCGGCTTGATCGCGATCGCGTCGAGTGTGCGTGTGGTCAGGCAGTTCGAGCGCGGTGTGGTGTACCGGTTCGGCCGGGTGCGGCCGGAGATTCGGAAGCCTGGGCTTGCCCTGTTGGTGCCGGTCGCGGATCGGTTGCAGAAGGTGAACATGCAGATCATCACGATGCCGGTGCCCGCGCAGGACGGCATCACCCGGGACAACGTGACGGTTCGCGTCGACGCGGTGGTCTATTTCAGCGTGATCGATCCGGTGCGGGCGGCGGTCGACGTACAGGACTACGTTTCTGCCATCGGTCAGGTCGCGCAGACGTCGTTGCGGTCGATCATCGGCAAGAGTGACTTGGACGATCTGTTGTCGAACCGGGAACGTCTGAATCAGGGGATGGAGTTGATGATCGACAGTCCGGCGTTGGACTGGGGGGTCCACATTGAGCGGGTGGAGATCAAGGACGTTGCGTTGCCGGAGTCGATGAAGCGGTCGATGTCGCGTCAGGCTGAGGCAGAACGCGAACGCAGGGCCCGCATCATCACCGCGGACGGTGAACTGCAGGCGTCGGAGAAGCTGGGGCAGGCCGCCGAGGTGATGTCGGAACACCCAGCGGCTCTGCAGTTGCGGCTGTTGCAAACGGTCGTCGAGGTCGCTGCGGAGAAGAACTCCACCCTGGTCCTTCCGTTCCCGGTCGAGCTACTACGGTTTCTCGAACGATCCACTCCTCCTGAGACCGCCACGTCGACTGGTGCCGTTGGGCCGGAGACCAGCGAGCCGGCGGCCGGCGACGCAGTACCTGCACTGACGATCGGAGCGCAAGGAGCGACGTTGGCGGCGACCCTTAATTCGGCCGGGTCGGCACAACCGCAGTGGGGCGGACTACCCACAGGTTGTGCCGACCCGGCGTGGCAACCCTGATGGGCGTCGTCGGCCTCTCGTTGCCTGGGGCAATGAGAGGCGGACCGGCCAAGCCCATCTCCGGGTCATGACAGGCGCTTGAGATCCGGCAGACCCTGGGATGCGGCAAGTTGAAGCTTCGGTCGGGGCGAAGGCATGCTGTTGACGGTTGTGGCTCGACGGGGGCGGACAACGGCGACTGGACAGATGGAGTGGTGCAGCACGGCCTGGCCTACTGAGCCGAGCATGGGTCCGGTGAGGCCGGCATACCTGTCCGAGCCGATCACGACCAGCCCAGCGTCGGCCGACTCCTCGATCAGCGCCTGAGCTGGATGAGCGTGCAGAACCCTTGTCTGCAAGTCGATTCCGACCACTCGCCTGCGATCGAGTGACTCGGCGAACAGTTGCTGGTCGATCCCGTCGGCGACACGGGTGGGACAGCAGCGCGGGCTGCTGTGGCCGCACGGCGTGGACGGCGGTGACGCTGACGTGGCGGCGTGCCGCCTCCTGGAACGCGAACCGGATCGCCGCGTTCGAGACGTCCGACCCGTCGACGCCGACGACGATTCGACCTGTCGGCGTGGGCGGGAAGGCTCTCCCGTCCGGTCGCGGCCGGACGACGATCACGGGGCACGGTGAGTGTGCGGCCACCGCGGCGCTCACGGACCCGACGAGCAGGCCGTGGAAGCCACCGAGGCCACGGCTGCCTACGACCACGAGTTCGGCATCACGTGCCTCGCGCAGCAGTGTGGGCGCGGCGCCGGCCACGAACAATTCGCCAGTGATCCTGATGCCAGGAGCTAGTTGCCGCGCATGGTTCTCCGCCTCGCTGACGATCCACTCGGCCGCCGACCGGACGCCGTCGGTCAAAGGTCCGCCGAAGGTCATGTCCGTCGGATTGCCGATCGTCGGCGAACTGAAGGCGTGGACGATGCGCAATGGGCAGTGCCGGTACGACGCCTCCCCGGCGGCCCACGACAATGCGCCCTGGGCGGACACGGAGCCGTCGACTCCAACGAGGACCGCTCGACGGCCCTGATGCCTCATCGCGGTTCTGTTCGCCATGCCGCCTCCCCGCTTGCGCGCTCGTTACTCGAGGAGTCGACCGTGTCATCCGGGCCGGCTGGCGAGTAGTGCCACGCTCGGCGAACCTGTGAATGGCGCATGGCCGACCACCGGCAACGACTGCTACTGGCAGGACGTGCCGACCTCCCACCCGTCCACGCGGATGGGAGTGTTTCCGCGGGGTGCCTGACTCGGGTGGTCTTGCTTGCCGGGCGTCGGCAGTCAGGCCGGCCCTGGATTGGCTGGTCGTCGCAGTAGGCGCCCGCGCTCCGCAGTTGCACAGTGGTGACAGCGCGAAGGCTGGATGCGGAAGGATGAGAGATGAGGGCGTACCGGGGTTGCGTGGCTGGTCTTCTGCGGCATCGTCGGGACGACTGGTGCCTTGGCGGCGATCACGTGGTCGCTTGCGACGATCGCCTTCCTGTTCGGCGTCGGGGCCTTCACCGGCGGCTTCGTTGCCATGGTCGCTCTGACCCCCAAAGACGATTCTCCGCTCGGGCGCACTCGGTGGCGAGTAGTGATCACGAGTACGGCTCTCGCGGGAGCGGGAGCGGGAACGGTGGCGTTGGGTGGCCTCGGAACGTTGCTGGGTGCACCGATGGCGGCGCTGGTGCTCACCTTGACTGTCGGCGGCTCGCCGTACTTCGCTCGCCGTTGGGTCGGATGGCTCATGGATCACGACCATCGGCCAGGTGCCGCACATAGTGGTGAGCACAATCCGGTGCCCGACGACGAAGCAACGATTCGCGAGTTGGACTCGACTGTCGAGCTCGGAGTCGAGGCGGCTGAACTGAGTGACGACGCCTTGTGTCTGGCCTGGCGGGCCGGCTTCTCCGCCTTGCAGCGAGCGAACCCGTCGGCAGAACGCCTACGAATTGTCGAAGCGCGCCTTGCGTATCTCGAGGAACTGGAGCGACGCAATCCGCCTGGAGTCGCAGCCTGGCTCGCTTCAGGAGCCCGAGCCGCAGGGGACCCGAGCAAGTCGTCCTGGGCGACGGTGCCTTTGGCCGTTCATCTATCGACTGGGACGCCCTGATCCAGGGCACGGACAAGTAGATTCATGGCTCTGCATAGTTAGTCCTGCGATCACGCAAGACTGCCAAGATGGTGATATGCATCTCAGGCTGTCGGCGTCGTACGACGCAACGCCGGCGGAAGTGTTCGCGATCGTCACGACGCGACCTTCCACGAGCAGGTACTTGTCGGGTTCAACGCGCGGTCGTACGACGTCGCGGTGGGACAACTCCGGCGGCTCGATCATCGAGTTGCTCGTAAACCCAACCCACGACCCACCCAACCCAACCTCCCGTTCTAGTACTGCGCCGCCCTACGCGTGGGCGGAGCGGGGCTTCTGTGGCACGCACTGACGTGGTCGCCGGACGTCGTCCCCTGACCTCTGACCGCGCAGATCGGGCGCAGTGGTCAGGTGAGGTCGCGGCGTAGTGGGGCGAGACTGGCGAATCCGGCGGCGATCGATGCGTACCCGAGGAGAACCAGTGCGCCGGCCGGCGCGGGCAGGAGCGTTGGACCGTCACTTGCGCTCTGTTCCGCGACGGCGTCGGTGACGAAGGTGAAGCTGGTCAGGCCCGCGGTCGCTCCGCCTGGCAGAAAGGGGTAGATCGTGTTGACGGCCGGGATGATCAGCAAGACGTACTCGAGGAAGTAGAAATAGCCGATGACGATGCCGACGGCAACGAGTTGGTGTCTGGCGATCGCACCGATGCCGACGCCGAGGACCGTGTAGACGGCTGCGGCGATGGACAGTTGGGCCAGAAGACCGGCCAGTTGGTTGGCCGGGAGGCCGAGGTCGACGCCGCGGATCAGGGCGGAGAGGCCGAGCGCTGTGCCCGATGCGACGGAGGCGAGCAGGCCGTAGGTGAGCCCGAAGGCGCTGAAGACGACGAGTTTTGCCGCGAGAACTCGGCCTCGCCGGGGTTCGGCCAGGAATGTCGCGGCGATGGTCCGATGCCGGTATTCACCGGTGACGGCGATGGTGCCGATCAGAGCGGGCACGAACAGCAGCACGCCGGTGACGCCAACGACCGTTCCGGCGCCGTCCGGGGTGTCGATGCCCGGCATCGGTGGGGTGGCGTTCTCCGGTCCGATCAGGGCGAGCATGCCGGTCAGTCCGCCGCCACAGAGCAGTGCCGCAAGAATTCCCCACCGGTGCAGACGAGTTGCGACGAGCCGGGTGAGCTCGCCGCGGATCAGATGCTTCATCAGATGAGTTCCTGGGTGGTCAGGGCGAGAAACGCCTCCTCGAGGGTCGAGCCCTGGTCGGTGAAGGTGGCCAGTGTTCCGGTCCACGCGGGCCGGCCGCGGTCGAGCAGGACGATGTCGTCGATGCTGTGCTGGAGATCGGTGAGAACGTGGCTGGAGATCAGCACGGTTCCCCCGGACGCGGCGAACTCGCGGACGAAGGTTCGCAGCCAGATGATGCCGGCGGGGTCCAATCCGTTGGACGGTTCGTCGAGGACGAGGATTGCCGGGTCGCCGAGCAGGGCGGTGGCCAGCGCCAGTCGCTGTCGCATGCCGGTGGAAAACCCTCTGACCCGTCGATCGGCGAAGTCGTCGAGTGCAACCGCGTCGATCACCGCGTCGACCCGGGTGCGCGGATGACCGCCGAGGTCGCAGAACGTCGCCAGGTGGTCCCGTGCGGTGGAGGCAGGATGCGCCGAGGCGATATCCAGTACGGCGCCCACGATGGCCGTCGGCGACGGCAGGTCACGATAGGGAGACCCGCCGAACGTTGCGATGCCGCTGTCGGGGCGAATCAGTCCGAGCAGCATCCGTAACGTGGTCGACTTTCCCGCGCCGTTCGGGCCGAGCAGTCCCGTCACGCGTCCCGCCTCGGCGGTGAAGGTGACGTCGGTGACGGCCTCGACCTGCCCGAACCTCTTGGTGAGGCCGGATGCCCGGATCGCCATCCCTGTCATCGGGTGGTCACCGCGCGAACCGCGTCGGCGATCTCTTCAGCCGCCCGGCTGCTGATCAGCAGTTCGTCGAATTCGTCGCCGGCCTGGCGACCGCGGAGCCCGATCCGCAGGACGGGTGTCCCGCGCCGCATCGACACCAGCCGTCGTGGGCCGGCGGGGTACCGGAAGGTGCCGAGTTTCCAGAAACTGGAGACGACAAGCCCGGACCGGAACCCCAGTGGCTCCGCCGTCCAGTCCGGGAGCACCTCGATCCGCTCGATGGCCGCGAAAGGGACCTCGAGTGATGAACGGCGGACCAGCAGGCGCTCCCACCTGCCGAACTCCACCTGTAGCCCAGTGTCCTTGCAGCGCACCACGGTCATCGTCGCCTCCTCCGGGTAGTCTTGAGTTCGACAATGAGAACATTATCAGACTGATAATAATGGTGGAGCGAGATGTCCAAGAAGTCGTCAGTTGCCGACGTTGTGATGCATCCGGTCCGGTTGCGGATCATCCAGCAACTCGGTGGGCGCGAGCTGACCACCGCGGCGCTGCGCGACGCGCTCCCTGACGTGACCCAGGCGACGCTCTACCGGCATGTGGCAGCGCTGGTCGAGGCGGACATCCTGACCGTCGTGGCCGAACGACGTGTGCGCGGAACCGTGGAGCGGACGTTCGCACTCGGCGAGCGCGTGGCGCACGTCGATCGGCGGGAGTTGCGGGCCATGAGCGACGCGCAACTGCGGGGTTCCTTCCTCACGTTCCTCGGCCATGTTGCCGACGACTTCGACCGATTCATCGCCGCGGACGAACCCACGTTGCGGGATCTGCTCGGCTTCGGCCAGACGAACCTGTACGTCAACGAAGAGGATCTCGCCCGGATTCAGGCCGGCCTCGGTGAGTTGCTGGCGCCGTACCAGACCGACCGCGCCGACGGACGCCAGAGAGTCTCATTGGCGACCGCGTTGATCCCGGAACCATCATCCGCATCGACCGGCACCGGGCGCGAGTAGTACTCGCCCGGAGCGCCCGATCCCCGATCCACGACGCACTGCCGTTCACTTCCGCGGCGGTTCCTGATGCTCGGGGAGTACGTCGCTGAGCTCGTCGACGACGAGTAGATCGTGGCGTACCTGGCCGGCCCGGAACGACGCTCGGCCGACCATGTGGCTCGCGATCGGTGAGGTGACCAGCTGGAACAATGCGACGAGGGCGAGGATTCCGATGCTTCCCGGGTCGCGGAGCCGGAGGCCGAGGCCCAGTAGTACCAGGAGCAGACCGAGGACCTGCGGCTTTGTGGCCGAGTGCATCCGGGTGAGCACGTCCGGGAAGCGCAGGATCCCGATCGCCGCGATCACGGTGAGAAGTGCGCCGAGGATCAGGCAGCTGACGGCGGCGACGTCGGCGACGGTGGTCCAGTTCATGATTCCTCCGCTTCGACATCGTCGCTGCCACGAGTGAACCGGGCGATACTGACTGATCCGACGAAGCCGAGCAGCGACAGAACCCCGAGGATGGGCAGGGTCGTGGTGTGCCTGTTGATCGCGGCTTCGAGCGCCAACCCGCAGATCAGGACCGCGACCAGTACGTCGAGCGCGACCATCCGGTCGAGCATCGTCGGACCGAGCGATATCCGGGTGACGAGAAGAAGTGCGGACACTCCGAGCATGATGGTGCAGATGGTGAGTACGACGGTCATCGCGGACCTCCCGGGGATTCGTCCAGTTGCTGGATCTCGGCACCGAGCGCGAGGACGAGAGCGACCCTCCTCCTGCAGATCAGAGCTATTCAATATTCAACTATATGGGAAATAGTTAAAGCGGCAACTATTTCGCTGCAAGTGTGGGCCTTGCCACCAGGCAGTGCGGTAGGCCCCTGGTGCCGTGCCGTGCCGTGCCGTGCGAGTCCGGCCGGCTGTGTCAGTGTCGGGGGCGGTGTGGTGTCACGGCGGGAGTGACGAGCTCGAGCGCCCGGTCTGTCCAACCGTCGCGCGGAGTGCCGAATCTGAGGACCTCTGCGAGGTATGCGCCGACCAGCACACTGAGCACCGTGTCGGGGTCGATGCTCGCGCGGAGCAGGCCTGCCTTGATGTCGAGGGCCATCAGGTCGGCGAGTGTGCTCAATCGGGTGGCGAGTCGGGCGCGTACCGCGGCGGTGAATGTCGGATCGCTGTTGGCGATGATCGCGGCGGTGGCGCCCGGGCCGAGCCGGTTCTCCAGGATGTCGCTGATCCTGTCGAGCACCCAGCGCAGCTTTTCGCCGACCGGGAGGTCGGGTGTCAGGGGTGCGGGGTCGATGAGGCGTTCGAGGACTGCGGTCATCAGTTCGTCCCGGCCGCGGTAGCGGCGGTAGATCGTCGTACGGGCCACGCCGGATCGCGCCGCGACCGAATCGATGCTCACCGCGGCCGGGCCCTTCTCGCGTAGCAGTTCGAGCGCCGTCTCGATGATGCGCTGGCCGGTCGACTCGAGCCTGGGCCGGCCGCGACCGGTTGTGCTGTGGGGCATGGGCTCAGTCTGCCGGGAATAGATCTGCATCCATTTACGCTACAGCATATGTATCGATTAAATCGAAGCGCTGAGCGAAGGAGGAAAGGTAAGGATGACAACGTTCGACGGAAGCGACATGGTGCTACTGATGCTGACCGGGCTAACGGTCGTCATCATCGCTCTTCGAGCCATCGCGCGGGCCAACCGGATCAAGCGGCAGGCCTTGGCCGACGAGGCGGCGGACGCCACTCGGCGGTCCCGAGTCGCGCTGAGGAGGGCGAAATGAGTGCGGCGACGTTCGGTGCGGTCGACATGGCAATGCTGGCCCTGATCGGGATCGCGACGCCCCTGATCTGTTACGGAGGCATCTGGTTGGCCTATCGGAGCGAGCGGCGTGCCTCGCCCAGCAAGGCGGCCGACGCGCAGCAGGCCAAGCACGGGGCTGGTCGCTGATGGCGCTCGAGCACGAACGCAGCCCATCATGGCTGTTGTGGCTTTGGGTGCAGGACTACTTCTTTCATGGCCCAGTCGTCATCATCCCGCCGGCCGCGACAGCGGCGGGCAGGCACAGCAGCCAACGGGAGGGCTGACAGATGGCTATCGCGGTCGAGGCGCGTCGAGGCGGCCCGATGGTGGCCGATCAGATGGTTGCCCTAGGCAAGTGGCGGCTGCCTGCCCAAGAACTGGCCGCCCTGAAAGTCAGGCTGCGGGAACACCGTCGCTTTCGCCAGAACCAACTCCGCGATCTCGCGGATCCGGCTAGGTCAAGGTCGGAGGAGCACTGCACCGCGGCGCGGATCGAGGTTCACGGCCAGCTGACCGCTGCCGCAGTGACGGTGCTGAGCGACATCGACGCCGCACTGATTCGGATGAACACCGGCCAGTACGGCGATTGCCAGACATGTGGGGCGGCCATCGGCGTGGGGCGCCTGCGAATCGTTCCGCACACCCGGTACTGTGCCCGCTGTCACCGTGCCGAGGAGATCGGCGCATGACGAGCCGGGCAAACGGGCTGCCGTACGGCGTCAGCGCTCGGCGGAGGTGTCGTAGCGTCGGTAGAGCGACGCCATGGTTCCGTCGGGATCCAGGGTGCTCAGGATCGAGTCGGCTATTGCCGTGAGCTGGGTGATCGGCTCAGGGGTGAGTGCGTCGATGACGTGTTGTCTGACCGTGGCGACGTGGCCTGGTGCTGACTCGCGCACACCTTGTCCCAGCCCTCCGGAGTCAGTCGCGCGTTGGTGGCGCGAGCATCCTCCGGGCACGGGAAGCGTTCGACCAGACCGCGGTCCTCGAGTCTTCGGACTCCATCAGTATGCCCATCGCCTGGCCGACCAGCTTTCGGTCGGCGTCATGCAGTTCCATCGCCAAGCGTGCGAACATGTCGGCGGCCACGCGGCTGTTCGTCGCGCGGTCGTCCGCTGCGACGGTGACTCGATCCGATCCGCCTGGCTGACCCAGAGCGACGTCATCCACCTCCGAGGCGCGCGATCGCGGTATCGAAACCGCAACGCTCTATGACATCCCACCGAAGGACGGGCGGCGTGGCGGTTCGTGAGACCAGGCCCTGCGACTCGCACAGGTAAGCAGGCGGCTCCGGGACGTACAGGCTGTGGACGGGGCGGAGGCCGGGATCCAGGTGACGCGGCCGAGCCACTCGCCGTGTCGCGGATCCAGACGTCGAGCTCGCCGCTCTGCCATTGGGCGCCGGAGCAGACTCGCTCAGCCTTGCGTCGCGAGGAATTGTTGACACCGCGTGCAGTAGCGCGCCTGCGGGTGGACGGACAGGCACTCGATGCTGATGCACCGGCCACATCGACCGCACCTGCCGTACCGCCCCGCGTCCATTCGGGCCAGGGCGGCTTCAGTTTCGGCCAGTGCGGTTCGCGCTGCCACGGTGAGTTTCTGACGTACCTCGCTGTGCGCCTCGATGTGGGATGAATGAGCCGCTCCGACAACGGCGGCGGCGCCCTGGGCGATGTCTAGGAGCTGTTGGCGTCGGAACAGGCGATCTTCTTCCAGACTCGCCCGTAGAACGGTGAGTTCCTCTGGATCGAGGCGACGGTAGTCGTCTGCAGAGACCTGCTGGGTCACGACGGGGCTCCTCGACTAGTGGCGTATGCATGGCTCGAAGGAAGGCGGGATGCGAGGTGGTCAACTCGCACGTTGCTGGCAGCCGACACACAGGCGCACGTAGGGCAGGATCTCGAGACGCTCGACGGGGACAGCGGTCTGGCAGTGCTCGCATGTTCCATAGGAGCCGTCCGCCAGACGACCGCCGGCAGCCTCGATCTCTTCGATCACGCGCTGGATCGCCGCGGTTTGCGCCTCCTGCAAGCCTCGGTCCGCATGTGGCGCGGACTCCTCGATCGCCCTGAGTTGGGCGAGGCGGGAGTTGCGCTCGTGTTCCAGACGCTGGCGAGCTTCGTGCTTTGTGAGTTGCTGGGTGCGGCCCATGTCGGTCGTCATGTGAATCGGGTCCTTTCAAGGGGACGGAAACGGGAGGCCGGCGTACGCCCTGGGAGGTCACCCGCGTACGCCGGCTGCCTGCGTCGCCCGTCTTGAGGTTCGTGATTAGGTTCTGTCTCCACCATCGGCGATGCTGCGATCGAAGACCATTGGGCCTGACACCCATTTCGGGTGCTTGGCCGGCTGCATGCGCCGGTTGGTGGATGAGTGTCAGGCCGGATCGACTTGCGATGGGGGAGCAGGCAGTCTGGATGGCGTGCACCATCTACGGGCCGCTCACGCACCATCCGCTCTGTATCTGCCGGGCGAGGAAACCGCTCCGGCGAAGAAAGGGAGGCTTGCGGTGCCATTGTTCTGGCGCATCTTCGCGCTGAATGCGGTGGTGCTTGCTGCTGCGACCGCTTTGTTGCTGTGGGCGCCGGTGACGGTCTCTGTTCCGGTGGTGTTCACCGAGGCCCTGGTGCTGCTCGGCGGATTGGTGGTGATGCTGGTCGCCAACGCCGTACTGCTGCAAGTAGGGCTGGCGCCGCTGGACCGCCTGAGTCGCCGGATGGCCACGGTCGATCTGCTGCGACCCGGGCAGCGCCTGCCGGTCGCCGGGCAAGGCAGTGTCTCGCAGTTGATCAGCGCCTTCAACGACATGCTGGCCAGGTTGGAGGCTGAACGTGCGGCCAGTAGCACCCGAGCCCTGTCGGCCCAGGAGGCGGAGCGCCGACGGATCGCCCAGGAGCTACATGATGAGGTCGGGCAGAGCCTGACCGCCGTCTTGCTGGAACTCATCCGCGCGGCCGAACGGGTGGACGATGCCGACCTGCGCGCGGACCTGCGCCATGCTGAGGAGACGACCCGGGAGAGCCTCGACGAGGTACGCCGGCTGGCGCGTAGGCTGCGGCCGGGCGTGCTCGAGGATCTCGGTCTGGTCAGTGCGCTGACTGCGCTGGTCACCGATCTGTCCACGCATACCGGCCTCGCGATACTTCACCAATTCCAGCCCGGCCTGCCGGCGTTGGACGAGCAGACCGAACTGGTCATCTACCGGGTCGCCCAAGAGGGACTGACCAACGTCGCCCGCCACGCCGAAGCTACCCGCGTCGAGATCACCGTGCGGCACAGCGAAGGAGTTGTAGGCCTCCGGATCCGTGACGACGGCCGCGGCCTCGGCCTGGCCCACGAGGGAGCCGGCATTCGTGGCATGCGGGAGCGTGCCCTGCTGGTCGGCGCCACGCTCGATCTCGGTGCCTCGCCGACTGGTGGTACCGAGGTGAACCTGTTGGTGCCTCTCGACCGGAATGGAGCATGAGAGTGGCTGCACCGGAAGCGATCCGCATCCTGCTGGCAGACGATCATGCGCTGGTACGACGCGGCATCCGGCTGATCCTGGACAGCAAACCGGGCCTCGAGGTGGTCGCCGAAGCAGGCGACGGCAAGGAGGCCGTCGACCTGGCTCTGTCCACCGAAATCGACCTGGCGATTCTCGACATCGCGATGCCGCGGATGACCGGTCTGCAGGCTGCACGTGAGCTTTCCTCGCGCCGGCCGGACCTGAAAATCCTCATGCTGACGATGTACGACAACGAGCAGTACTTCTTCCAGGCACTCAGGGCAGGAGCAGCGGGATATGTACTGAAGTCCGTGGCCGACCGTGACCTGGTGGAGGCCTGTCATGCCGCGATGCGTGGGGAGCCCTTCCTCTACCCGGGCGCGGTGAACGCACTGATCCGCAACTACCTGAATCGGGCGCGGCTCGGCCAGACCATCCCAGAGCAGGTCCTGACGACCCGCGAGGAGGAGGTCCTCAAACTCGTCGCCGAGGGCCATTCTTCCAAGGAGATCGCAGAAACGCTGTTCATCAGCGTCAAAACGGTCGAGCGACACCGGGCGAACATGCTCCAGAAGCTGGGGCTCCGTGACCGCTTGGAGCTCGCCCGCTACGCGATCCGGGTCGGCCTGATCGAGCCTTGACCTACCGGCAAGCCCAGCGTGCGGGAGCAGCACCTGCCGAACTCGTCGGACGGCGAGAGAGCTGTGAATCGCCAGTGATTCACGGACCGCCGACAGGTCTGCGGCGTTGCCGACACCCGGCAAAGCCCGAGCTCGACCTTGGCCGGGCATGCACCTATCCGGCCCTCAGGTGAGGTGGCATCGTCTGCACGGAGGGGGGAAATCACGGTGCCGCGGTCCGTTGCGACGAGGAGGCTTCGATGACAGATCTGCATCAGGTGGCGCCGTCTAGCGCACCACGTGACCGGCAGACCGTCGAATCGGGGCTCGTACCGCACGGAGCTCGAACATCAGCGCAGGTTTCGCCTCGATCAACTCACCGAGCTGGCATACGAGGCGCTGGCAGCATCGGCGGGTGCACAGGGCGAGGTGAAAGCCACCCTGATGAGGGGCGCCAGGACTGCGCTGGCAGATATCGACGCCGCTCTGTTTCGGCTCGCGATCGGCCGCTTCGGGATCTGCCAACGGTGTGGTCGTGCCATCACCGCAGACCGACTGGAGGCCCTCCCGATGGCCAGTCGCTGCCTGCGATGCCAATACTTGGAGGACCTGCCCGTGGAGCCCGATAGGGACGAACCCCAACGCACCGCAACCACGGGCCTGGCGTCGACTCCGCAACGTCCGGATCCAGCAGGGCGGGACATCGTCGACGTCTGGGGCGAGGATTCGTTCCCGGCCAGCGATCCGCCGGCGAACTGGTGAGCCGGCCCATGGGGACGAGTCAAACCGGCGACGATTCGCTGAACGAGCAGCTGACTCATGTCGGCGCCGGTCAGGACCGTCCGTGGTCAGTGACGCACAGGGTCGGACCCGCCCAGCCCGCAGCATCTCCGCGCCGCGGTCTTGGTGCGGTCGCCGTGAAATGGCTGACCACCACCGACCACAAGCTGATCGGCCAGCTGTACCTGATCACGTCGTTCGTGTTCTTCCTGATCGGTGGTGTGATGGCACTCGTCATCCGCGCGGAGCTGGCCAAGCCGGGCCTGCAGATCGTGAACGAAGAGGTCTACAACCAGCTCTTCACCATGCACGGCACGATCATGCTGCTGCTGTTCGCGACCCCGCTGTTCGTCGGCTTCGCGAACGTGATCATGCCGATCCAGATCGGCGCCCCCGACGTCGCCTTCCCGCGGCTGAACATGTTCAGCTACTGGCTGTTCCTGTTCGGCGGACTGATCGCGTTCAGTGGCTTCCTGACGCCCGGGGGTGCTGCGGACTTCGGCTGGACGGGCTACGCGCCGCTGTCGAACGCGGTCCGCTCGCCGGGCATCGGTGGCGATCTGTGGATCATGGGTCTGTGGATGGCGGGTCTGGGCACGATCCTCGGTGCGGTCAACTTCGTCACCACCGTCATCACCATGCGCGCGCCGGGGATGACGATGTTCCGGATGCCGGTCTTCACCTGGAACATCCTGATCACCTCGATCCTGGTGCTGATCGCGTTCCCGATCTTGGCCGGCGCCCTCTTGATGCTCGCCGCAGACAGGATCCTCGGAGCACACGTCTTCGACGCGGCGAACGGCGGGCCACTGTTGTGGCAGCACCTGTTCTGGTTCTTCGGCCATCCCGAGGTGTACATCATCGCGCTGCCGTTCTTCGGCATCGTGACGGAGGTTCTTCCGGTGTTCAGCCGAAAGCCGGTCTTCGGCTACATGGGTCTGGTCGGGGCCACGATGGCGATCGCGGCGCTGTCGGCCACCGTGTGGGCGCATCACATGTTCGTTACCGGCGCGGTCAGTCTGCCGTTCTTCTCGTTCATGTCGTTTCTGATCGCGGTCCCGACCGGGGTGAAGTTCTTCAACTGGATCGGCACGATCTGGGGCGGTTCGGTGTCGTTGGAGACGCCGATGTTGTGGTCGCTCGGCTTTATGACGACCTTCCTGTTCGGCGGTCTGACGGGGGTCATCCTGGCCTCGCCGGTCCTGGACTACCAGGTCACTGACACCTACTTCGTGGTCGCGCACTTCCACTACGTCGTCTTCGGGACGGTGGTGTTCGCGATGTTCGCCGGGTTCTACTTCTGGTGGCCGAAGATGACCGGCCGGATGCTGAACGAGCGGCTCGGCAAGATCCACTTCTGGCTGCTGTTCATCGGCTTCCACACCACCTTCCTGGTGCAGCACTGGCTGGGCGTCGGAGGGATGCCGCGGCGCTACGCGTCGTACGGCGCGAACGAGGGCTTCACCACGCTGAACCAGGTGTCCAGCGTCGGCGCCTTCATCCTCGGTGCCTCGACGCTGCCCTTTCTCTACAACGTGTACAAGTCGCGCAAGGCGCCGCTGGTGGGCGTGGACGACCCGTGGGGCTGGGGCCGCTCGCTGGAGTGGGCGACCAGTTCGCCGCCGCCGCGGCACAACTTCGTCTCGTTGCCGCGGATCCGGTCCGAGAGCCCGGCCTTCGACTTCCACCATCCCGACCTCGCACTGGCCGAGTACCCAGACAATCAGGCCTCGAAGGACAACCTGCTCGACGCGGGTGAGGACCAGGGCCGGGTCGACAACCTGGAGGAGAACGCCGGTCTCGAGACCGGGGAGGAGGACAAGACATGACTGGCCAGCGCGTTAGCCGGATGTTGCGACAGGCTCGATGCGGACGCAGCAGTGGCCGGGCTCTGGCTTGAGGCTGGCCTGCAACTGGGTGGCGTCGAGACCTGCCAGTAGGCCGTCCAGCAGGCAGAGGTTCATTGCACAGACCAGGTCCGTGTGCTGCCGGGCAAGCGTGTGGAACGGGCAGTTGCCCAGCACGATCGCGTCCTCGTCAGCCCGCGGCTCGAAGCCGTGCGCCTCGAGGATGCGCATCATGACCTCGGGGCCGGTCTCCGCACTGGCGGCATCCCGGGCTGTGTCGGCGAGCTCGTTGCCCGCTTGGCGGGCGCGTCGGCCGAGCGCTTCCCGTGGCGATTCTCCAGTGGCTTCGGCGTCTTCGAGGGCCGCAGCCAGCAGGTCTCCCGCCAAGTCGTAGCGATGTTCCGGCAGCGACACCTCCACGTGCCACTCCGAACGCCGGTACAACTTCGACGGCCGGCCGGCGCCAGGGCCGGAGCGGCCGGTGCGACGCTCGAACACCACGTCCAGGAGACCCTCGTCGGCCAGCCGGTCGAGATGGAACGCGGCAGTGGCACGAGGCAGACCCAGCGCTGTGGCCGCCTCGTCCCGGGTCACCGCGGCGGTCTGCCGTACGACGTGGTCGTACAGCCGTCGCCGCGTTGGTTCTTCCAACGTGGCGACGGCCAAGATCCGTGCGTCCCTGGTGCCGTCCACACCTCGCAGTCTAAAGCCAACTCCCATTGACGAAAGGCGTGCACGCTTCTAAAGTCAAGATATATCTTCTTTAGAAGGAGTGAGGGTCATGACAAGTGATGTGCACAGGCTGCGGGCACCAGGCCGGGAGGCGTTGTCCGATCCGGCGTACCAGGCCTTCCTGATGCTGCGAACGGTCTTCACGGTCGCGCCGATCGTGTTCGGCCTGGACAAGTTCACCAACCTGCTCACCGACTGGCCCGGCTACCTGGCCCCGTGGATCAACGACATCGTCCCGGGCTCCGGCCAGGACGCGATGTACGCGGTGGGAGTGATCGAGATCGTCGCCGGTATCGCGGTCGCTGTCATTCCACGCTACGGCGGACTGCTGGTTGCGGCCTGGCTCGCAGGCATCATCGTCAACCTGCTGACAATCCCCGACTTCTACGACGTCGCACTGCGCGACTTCGGTCTCCTGGTCGCCGCCCTCGCGCTGTCACGCCTCGCCGTCAAGTACGCGCCGGCAAGGCACAACTCCTGAACCTCGACCGCAAGACCGCTATTCAGGAAAGGTGACCCATGAACAAGCAGTCCACCTACGTCATCGTCGGCGCGAGTCTGGCGGGAGCGACGGCGGCTCAGACCCTGCGGGAACAGGGTTTCGCAGGACGGATCGTCCTGGTCGGCGACGAGACCGAACTGCCCTACGAGCGGCCCCCGTTGTCAAAGGGCTACCTGCTGGGCAAGGACGAGCGAGCGAAGATCTACGTCCACGAGGAGGACTGGTACGCCGAGCACGCGGTGGAGCTGGTCCTCGGCCGGCACGTCACGTCGGTGGACCGCGAAGCACGCGAGGTGGAACTCGACACCGGAGAGCGGATCGGATACACGAAGTTGCTGTTGGCAACAGGCGCATCACCCCGCCGCATCCGCGTGCCGGGATCGGAACTCGATGGTGTGCACTACCTGCGGCGGGCTGAGGATTCCGATCGGTTGCGTGAGGCGTTCGGCGCCGGCGGTCGGATCGTCGTCGTGGGCGCCGGGTGGATCGGTCTGGAAACTGCCGCCGCAGCACGGGAGTCGGGCTGCGACGTGACAATCGTCGACCCGCAGCCGGCGCCGCTGCTCGCTGCTCTCGGTGGTGAGATGGGCGCGTTCTTCGCCGGACTGCACTTACGCAACGGTGTCGACCTGCGGTTGAGTCACACCGTGACAGAGTTCCAGCGGACCGGTCGCGTGACCAGTGTCCTGACCGACGCCGGCCAGTTCGAGGCGGAGACCGTTGTCGTCGGAATCGGCGCGATCCCGAACGTCGAGCTAGCCGAACGCGCAGACCTCAGCTGCGACAACGGGATCGTGGTCGACGAGTCGCTGCGCACGCAAGACCCGGACATCTACGCGGTAGGTGATGTCGCGAATTCGTATCATCCATTCTACGGTGGACATCTGCGGACTGAGCACTGGGCCAACGCCTTGCGTGGCGCGCCGATCGCGGCCAAGGCGATGCTCGGTCAGAACGTTGCCTACGACCGGTTGCCGTACTTCTTCACCGATCAGTACGACGTCGGGATGGAATTCTGCGGCTGGATCGGTCCGGACGGCTATGACCGGGTGGTGACCCGAGGCGACGTTGACGGGCAGGCGTTCCACGCATTCTGGCTGGCAGGCGACCGGGTAGTCGCGGGCATGCATGTCAACCGATGGGACGACGGCATCGGGCCTGTCGAGGAGCTGATCCGCAGTCGGCAATCGGTCGACCCGGATCGGCTCGCGGACACCTCGGTATCCCTGGCCGCGCACGTCCCGGTCTAGGGGCGTGTCAGCCGATGATCAGGAGGGAGACACCGAGCGCCGCCAAGGCGATGACCTTGGCCCCCTCGAGGGCGACGTAGTAGAGGTGAACGGTCGAACGGGGCAGGTTCTCCCCGGCCAGCACTCGGTCGGAGCGCCGGTTGAGCCGTGGGCGGATGCCGATGAGCTGCACAGCGAGGACGATGACGATGGCCGCGATTAGGCCGACGGTCGTGCCGGACGGACGCCCGATGACGACCGCTGCAAGCGTCACAGCTGCCAGCACGATCTCGACCCGATTGAGCGCCCGGAACACGATCCGTCCGATGCCAAGCCCCACCGGGACAGTGACACCGGGTGCCTGGAACTTGAGGGGCGCCTCCAGGAAAGAGATCGCCAGCACCATGCCGAGCCAGACGAAAACGGCGGCTGTTGCTACGGCAGCTGGAGTGGTATTCAAACCGTTGCTCCTGGGATTCGGGTTGCATCTGTGATCAGGGCAGGGCCGCGACACCGGCTGTGCTGAGGCACATGCGTCTACGCGGCCGGCCAGGCTGCGATCCGCTGCACGAACTCGGGAGGTGAGGCGACGATCATCATGACGGCGGCATCGGTTCCCGGGTTCGTCAGGCTGACCCGTTCACCGGCGGGGATGTGTGCGATGGAGCCTGGAGCAAGTCTGTGCTGCTGATCGCCTTGCTGAAGCTGGATCGAGCCTGCCACGTGGATCAGGACGATCTCCGACGGTCCGTGGTCGTGTTCGGGCAGGCCGCCACCAGGCGGGATCCAGACCTGGACCATGGCGATGTTGTCGGAGGTCTCGGCCGCCAGGAGAACCTCCATCGTCGGACCTTCG
This sequence comes from uncultured Actinomycetota bacterium, assembly GCA_963748245.1. Classification (GTDB taxonomy): domain Bacteria; phylum Actinomycetota; class Actinomycetes; order Propionibacteriales; family Kribbellaceae; genus Kribbella. The sequence continues at coordinate 1,466,873 of CAVVIA010000005.1, forward strand.
GGGATGGGCGCCCGGCGGCGGGGGGAGGTGCCGATCCTGGTGAGGTACATCAGGTGCTCCTGTTGCGTTGATGCGAGCGGGGACCCGCGCCGGGGCGGCGGGTGCGGGAGAAGTGGACGATGCAGGCATCGGGCTCGGCGAACGGCTCGAGGCTGGTCGCCGAGATCGGTGCGCGGATCTCGGTGAGGGCACCTTGCATCAGGCCGAGATGCAGCGGACACAAAGTGGACGAGTACTCCTCCGCGAGCTCCAGGAAGGGACAGTGCCGCAATCTGATGCGCTCGGCAGCGTCGCCGTCGGGTTCGGGGGCAAATCCCAAGTCGGTCATCATCGCGCTCAACCGCTGGGTGGCCTCGGCGACGCCGGGCTGATGGGACGGGGGGACGTGCTCGACCAGATAGCCGCCCCAGTTGCGGCCTGCGGCCTCGGCTGCGGCTCCCGCATCGGGGCTCGTGGACAACTGACCGAGCAGGATTTTGGCCAATAGCTGGTACTGGCGCTGCCCCCCTCGGTCCATCCCGGGGTGTGGTGTGTACACGGTCCGAGGCCGGCCCCGCCCGCTCGGCTCCTCGAGCCTGCGGTCGACCAGTCCTTCCGCCACAAGGGCGTCAACGTGGAAACGGACCGTGTTGGGGTGGATGCCCAGCCGTTCGGCGAGTTCAGTGATGCCCAGCGGATCGTCGGACGCTCGCAGGGCACCGAGCACAGCCTGTCGGCGCGGCTTGTCTCCGATGGCGGTGTGGTCGGTTCTGGTCATGGCGTCAGCTTCGCTGATTCCTGCGGCGGCAGCGCCGCAATCAGGGCGTGGTCGTGTGGCACGACTCCCGTCTTGAAGGCTCCGCCAGGGGAGCCGAGCTCATCGAAGAACCCTGCGTTCGCGGCCTGGTAGTCCTTCCACTGCTCGGGCAGGTCGTCCTCGTAGAAGATGGCCTCGACCGGGCAGACCGGCTCACACGCACCGCAGTCGATGCACTCCTCGGGATGGATGTAGAGGGAGCGCCCACCTTCGTAGATGCAGTCGACCGGGCATTCCTCGACGCAGGCGCGGTCCTTCAGGTCGACACACGGCAACGCGATCACGTAGGTCACAGACGACTCCCTCACAGCTGCTTGTAATTACTACAAATATCACATGTAATAATTATTGAAAACATCGAGGTGAGGGAGTGGCAGCATGTCGGCTTCGGAGATCTTCATCCAGGCGACCGCGACCGATCCGGACGTCATCGCCCAAGGCGTGGTCCGTGAGGCCCACGAGCGGTTGCGGTCCGGGCTGGCGGAGTTGACCCCTGCACGGCCGGTTGTCGACGGCGATCCCCCACGATCTGCGGAGTTGGTGGACTTCTGCCTCCGTGAGGTGCGCCGGTACCTGGTCACCGCGGATTCGGACCTGTACGTATCCGCGTCCGGGGACGACGAAACCCGACTCTTGGTCGATGCTCTGCGCGTCGGGGCCGCAGCACTCGACGCCCAGATCGACGAACTGGCGGCTGCCGACGCGGATGATGCCGCCAGGCTCGGCGTGATGATCGCAGCGACACTGGATCTTCACCTCCGCATCGAGGAGTCGGTGTTGCTTCCCGCGCTCGCCGGCCTACCTGGCGTGGATCCTTTGCTGCTGGCCGCAGACCTGCGGGCGTATCTCGCCGGGAAGCCGATCGATCAGCCGACAGTCATCGACGTGCGGAACATCGCGCGCGGCGGACGTCACCCGCGGCTCTTCGCCCGCTATGCGCGCCTGGCTCCCGGAGAGGCGTTCATCCTGGTCAACAACCACGACCCGAAGCCATTACGCCGGGAGTTCGAAGCCATCCACCGCGGCGCCTTCAGCTGGGATTACCTACAGACCGGACCCGACGTATGGCGAGTCCGGATCGGCCGGGTCGCTGCGGATGCCTGAGGAGGCGTCGGCTGCTTCAGCCGACCAACGGCCTGAGCAGCCGACGGTGCGGGTCCTGGTCGACGTACACGATCTCGTCGACGACTCGCCCGTGCCGTCGGGTGCCCGGTGGACGCTTGCCGAGCCGGGGCGCCAGCTCGACGCGAATCTCATCCATCTACCTGCCGGGCAGCGCGTGGACACCCACGCCGAGCCGGATCTCGACGTCGTCCTCATTGTCGTCGCGGGTGGCGGCAAAGTCGGTACACCCAACGGAGAGCAAGCTCTTGCCGTCGGCAACGTTGTCTGGATGCCGCGTAGCTCGACCCGCAACATCACCGCCGGCAACAACGGCCTGTCCTACCTGACCATCCATCGTCGCCGTCCCGGCCTGCAGATCAGGAAGCGGTCCGGTCAGTAGCTTGGCCGGAGTCAGGCCCGTCTTGCCGATGAGCCGGGCAGCGAAGGGTCAACGTGCCTCCTGCAGCAGCCGGGCCAGGACCGCCGCCTGGCTGTGGTCCACGTCCCTGGTCGCCGTCAGCAGAGTCAGGGCATCGCGTTTCGCCAGGGTGCGCAGGTGGTCCAGCGCGGCCTCTCCGGCCTGTGTTGCCAGCTCATCGCGATAGCGCACCTCGAACTGCGCGAACCTCTCCGGGACATGTCCGTACCACTTGCGGAGTTCCGTGGACGGTGCGACGTCCTTGACCCACTCGTCGATGGCGGCTGCTTCCTTGCGGATCCCACGGGGCCACACACGATCCACCAGAACCCGGATGCCGTCATCGGCGGCGGGCTGATCGTAGATTCTGCGGACCCGGACAGCTCGGCGCTTCACGCTTGATCGCCAGCGGGTTCGCCCCAGTCAGGCAGCGTCAAAACACTGCGCACGCGCCGAAGCTCGTCGCGGTGCAGCGCACCTAGCTGGGCCATGGCCTGCTCGCCGTGCGGCGTCAGCTCCACCCGGACCGCGCGGGCGTCCGTCGGGTGGGGGGCCCGGTGCACCAGCCCTTGGGCCTGCGCACGGTTCACGAGTTCCACGACGCTGTGGTGACGCAACTGCAGGCGGTCGGCCAACTCGCTCAACGTTGCCCACTCGCGGCCGGGAAACCCCTTCAGGGCCAGCAGGAGCTGGTACTGCTGCGGGGTCAGTCCGTGACCGCGCACGGCCTGCTCGCTGAAGCGCAGGTACCGACGGATGCCGAAACGGAAACGGGCCAACGCCTCGAAGTCCGCCTTTGTCAGTGGCTCGGCCACCTGGTCGTCTTCGATCGTGTCAGATTGCATGTGATCACGCCCTCAATCTGCCCGGGGAACGGGCTCGGGTCAAGTATATCGTGATACGATATAAATGCGCGGATCGCTCCACAGGGTGCGAGATGCGCAAGGAGGTGCGCCGTGCTTCATGAATCCGCGGCAGCGCGCGGTCCATATCCGCGATCACCACCGGCCGCGTCTCTCACCGGGCCGGAGCAACCAACCCGGCGGGTGAACGAAGCCCCGCTGATCAGGGCCGACGAGTGGCAATGATGCGCCGGAGACGGCGGCAAGCAGGGCGGAACGAACTCTCGGCAGCTCGCCCACCGAACGCCGAGTGTTCGGCAGCGACGAGACCGTGGGCGCTTCCACAACGGAGAAGAAATGATTGTCCTTGATGTGGTCCTTGCAGCCCTGGTCGTCAGCCTGATCGGGTCGGCGCTGAGCGTCCGCGTGGTCAAGCAATTCGAGCGCGGTGTCGTGTTCCGGTTCGGGCGGGTACGCCCGGAGGTCCGCAAGCCGGGACTGGCCTTGCTGGTGCCGATCGCGGACCGGCTGCAGAAGGTCAACATGCAGATCATCACGATGCCGGTCCCCGCGCAGGACGGCATCACCCGCGACAACGTGACGGTTCGCGTCGACGCGGTCGTCTATTTCAACGTGATCGACCCGGTCCGCGCCGCCGTCGATGTCGAGGACTACATCTCGGCCATCGGCCAGGTCGCGCAGACGTCCCTGCGCTCGATCATCGGCAAGAGCGAGCTGGATGACCTGCTGTCCAACCGGGAACGCCTCAACCAGGGGATGGAGTTGATGATCGACAGTCCGGCGTTGGACTGGGGTGTTCACATCGATCGGGTGGAGATCAAGGATGTTGCGTTGCCGGAGACGATGAAGCGGTCGATGTCGCGCCAGGCCGAGGCCGAACGCGAACGCCGGGCTCGCATCATTACCGCGGACGGCGAGCTGCAGGCGTCGGAGAAGCTGGGCCAGGCTGCCGAGGTGATGACCGAACACCCCGCCGCCCTGCAGTTGCGCCTGCTGCAGACTGTCGTCGAGGTCGCCGCCGAGAAGAACTCCACCCTGGTGCTGCCCTTCCCCGTCGAGCTGCTCCGGTTTCTAGAACGGTCCACGCCGCCCGAGAACGCCAACTCAGTCAGCGTTGGTGAGCCAACGATCACCCGCGCTCGGGCCGCGAAGAACGGCTCGCCGGTCTCAACCGTCCCCGATATCACCAAGGTTCGCGCGATCGAGCACTCCCAGGGGCCGGCGCAGCGGCTTCACTGGCCCGATCGAGGTCGCCCGATGGTCTGACGGACCTGTCGCAAAGCCCGGCGCAGGCTTGAACGCGCCCCGCAACGGCCGGGTCGTCACAACTCAGGGAGACTCCCCACGGTGCCGATCCGGCAAAGGCAACCGTAGAAGACGTGGGTGGTGGCCGGATCGTCCGGCACGTACCTGCAGGTGAAGGAAGGAAGCGCGACATGGCAACCGTCTCGTTCAAGGGAGCCACCCGGGTGTATCCGGGCTCCGACACCCCGGCCGTCGACGGGCTGGATCTGGACATCGCCGATGGCGAGTTCATGGTTCTCGTCGGCCCGTCGGGGTGTGGGAAGTCCACCTCGCTGCGGATGCTCGCCGGCCTCGAAGAGGTCAACGAGGGCAAGATCTACATCGGGGACCGCGATGTCACAGACTTTCCGCCGAAGGAGCGGGACATCGCGATGGTGTTCCAGAACTACGCGCTCTACCCGCACATGACTGTCGCCGACAACATGGGCTTCGCCCTGAAGATGCAGGGACTGCACAAGGACGAGCGGGCCAAGCGCGTCGCCGAGGCTGCCAAGCTGCTCGGCCTGGAGGAGTACCTCGACCGTAAGCCGAAGGCACTGTCCGGTGGTCAGCGTCAGCGGGTCGCGATGGGCCGTGCGATCGTCCGCAACCCGCAGGTCTTCCTGATGGACGAGCCGCTCTCCAACCTCGACGCCAAGCTCCGCGTCCAGACCCGCACGCAGATCGCCGAACTCCAGCACCGGCTGGACGTCACCACCGTCTACGTCACCCACGACCAGATCGAAGCCATGACCATGGGCGACCGCGTCGCCGTACTGAAGGACGGCCGGCTGCAGCAGGTCGACACGCCGCTGGGCCTCTACGACCGGCCGAAGAACGTGTTCGTCGCGGGCTTCATGGGCTCGCCGGCGATGAACCTGATCGAGGCCGAGATCACCGACGGCGGCGCCAAGATCGGCGACTACGTCGTACCGATCGAACGCACCCTGCTGGCGAAGGCCGGTGACGACAAGACGCTGATGTTGGGCATCCGGCCGGAGGCGTTCCATCTCGCGGATGAAGGGCTTCCGGTGAAGGTCGGGGTGATCGAGGAACTCGGCTCGGACGCGTTCCTCTACGGCACCGCGGAGCACACCAGTCTGAACCAGCAGATCATCGCCCGGATCGGAACCCGGATGCACAGCGAGAAGGGCGCCATTGTGCACCTCGCCCCGCAGCCCGACAAGCTTCACCTCTTCTCTACCTCCACCGAGCAGCGCCTCACCGCCTAACCGCTCCGTACGACGTTGGGGCGGCCGCGGGTCCCTGAACTGGTTGCATGTCCGGGCGCACCAAAGTGAGCCACGGCCAGGTTCGCCAGCAGCGCGCCGACCGGCAACGCGCCCACCTGGAATTGGCCTCCGCAGCACAGGACCTTCTCGAGCCGTCGCGCCGAAGTGAACGACTGCCGGGCCTCGACTCGCCCGGCAAGCCGGCCTCCAAGCCCGGCTCGCCGTCAGTGCCCGGACGAGGGTCTCGGGATCAGGGGTCACCCAACGAGCTCGAGGGCATCGATGTGATCTGCTGCGCTGGGTCGTGACGACTGCTAGTGCGGACCTCGGTTGAAGGCCGTCCGTCGCCGTCAGGCTGGGGATTCAGTCGCGGGCGGCGGGGTCGGACTTCGACCCCTTGTCGTGGGATTCGGTGGCATGGTGCTCGGCTCGCGCGGCGTGAAGCCGGACGCCGATGAGCGACGCGATGACGGTGACGACCAGCACGCCGACGATCACGCTCAACGACAGGCTGGTACTGATCTCGGGGACGTGGAGGGGCTGGGCGCCGTTGACGAACGGGAGGTTGTTCTCGTGCAAGGCGTGCAGGATGAGCTTGACGCCGATGAAACCCAGGATTGCGGCGAGGCCGTAGGACAGGTAGATGAGGCGGTCGAGTAGTCCGTCGATGAGGAAGTACAGCTGCCGCAGCCCCAGCAGGGAGAACGCGGTCGCGGTGAATACGATGAAGACGCTCTGGGTGAGGCCGAAGATCGCGGGGATGGAGTCCAGCGCGAAGAGGACGTCGGTTCCACCGATTGCCACCATCACCAGCAGCATCGGAGTCATCACCCGGCGGCCCTGGTCGATGGAGAACAGTCTGTCGCGGTCGTAGGTTTCAGAGGTCCGCAAGAATCTCTTGGCGAGGCGGACGATCACGTTGTTCGCTGAGCGACCCTTCCCACTCCCGGGGTTGAGCATGTGACCGGCGGTGACGAGGAGGATGAGTCCGAAGAGGTAGAACACGAAGGCATAGGAGTTGACCAGCGCGGCGCCGAGGAAGATGAAGGCAGTGCGCGCGAAGAGAGAGAAGACGATGCCGAAGAGCAGCGCCTTCTGCTGATCGGCGCGCGGCACCTTGAAACTGGCCATGATGATGAGGAACACGAAGAGGTTGTCGACCGACAACGCCTTCTCCGTGATGTAGCCGGCGAGGTATTCGCTACCCAGTGTCGCGCCGCCCAGGAGCCAGACGCCGACGCCGAACAAGACCGCGATCCCCACGTAGACGGCCGACCAGATTGCTGCCTCGCCGAGCGTCGGGGTGTGAGCGGTGCGCACGTGGAAGAAGAAGTCGAAGAGCAGCAGGACAACGATCCCGAGGATCGTCAGGACCCAGACAAGTAGGGGAACGTCCATCAATCGTCGGTCGCTGTCGCGGCTGCCTCGTGGTGGTGGCGCGCCACCTGTTCAGCGCTGACACGCTTCAGCTCGGCCGCCGGGAACGGCGACAGTAGTTGCCACCCCACCTCCAGGGTGTCGCTCAGAGTACGGCGATCTGGTCCTTGATCGAGGTAGGTGCGTTCGAAGGCTGCGGCGAAGGCGAGATAGCGCCGATCCTCTGCGGGCAGTCCACTCTCGCCGACGATCGACATCAGCCGGCGGACCTCGCGGCCACGGGCATAGCAGGCATACAGCTGGTCGGCCAGGCTGCGGTGGTCGTCGCGGGTCTTGCCGGCCCCGATGCCCGCGTTCATCAGGCGGGACAGCGACGGCAGCACATCGATCGGCGGCTGGATGCCTTGCCGGTCGAGCTCACGCGACAGCACGATCTGGCCTTCGGTGATGTAGCCGGTGAGGTCTGGGATCGGGTGGGTGATGTCGTCGTCGGGCATGGTGAGGATCATCAGCTGGGTGAGCGATCCGGCGCCGCCGCGGACTCGACCGGCCCGTTCGTACAGTGAGGCCAGATCGGTGTACATGTAGCCGGGGTAGCCGCGGCGTCCGGGCATCTCCTCCCGGGCGGCGGAGATCTCGCGCAGCGCTTCGCAGTAGGCGGTCATGTCGGTCATCACGACCAGGACGTGCCGATGCTGCTCGAAGGCCAGGTATTCGGCCATGGTGAGTGCGACCCGGGGTGTCAGCAGCCGTTCGATGGTGGGATCGTCGGCCAGGTTCAGCAGGAGGACGCTGCGGGCGGCGGCGCCACCGGTCAGGAACTCGGTGCGGAAGAACTCCGCCTCCCGGCGCGTGACGCCCATGGCGGCGAAGATGACGACGACCTCGGCGTCATCGCCGGGCACGCGTGCCTGGGCCGCGATCCGGGCGGCAAGGCTGTTCGCGGGGAGCCCGGCACCGGAGAAGATCGGCAGTTTCTGGCCTCGGACGAGCGTGACGAGTCCGTCGATCGCCGAGACACCGGTTTCGATGAACTGGTCGGGGTGGGTGCGGGTGATCGGGTTGAGTGGCAGGCCATTGACGTGGCGGTAGTCGTCCGGGACGGGTTGCGGGCCGCCGTCGCGTGGCCTGCCGGCTCCGTCGAGGACACGGCCGAAGTAGTCTGTGCCAACACCGGTCCTGGCGGCACGGCCGCGGGTGAGTACGGAGGTTTCGCGGCGTCCGATTCCGACGGTTCCACCGAAGACCTGGACGACGGCCAGTGACCCGTCGAGCTCGAGCACCTGGCCTTCCCGGACCGGGCCGTCGCCGGTTTCGACCTCGACCAGTTCGCCGTAGCCGACGCCGTCCATCCCGTCCACGATGATGAGTGGACCGGCGACCCGGGTCACTGTGCGGTGCCCGACGGTGAAGGGGGATTGGGCTTCGGTGGTGGTCACAGCGAGCTCATTTCTTCGGCTATCCGCCGGCTGAGGCGCGTCGCGGAGTCGTCGACGTTGTCGGCCGGCCAGCGACGCATCCGGCCGAGCTCGGCCAACACGCTCGCGGAGGTGATGCTGGTGATGGCGACGCCGCGCTGAAGTGCTGAGCTCATCGCGGCGCCGGCCTCGTGGATGACGCGCAGCATGGCGAGCAACCGTTGTGGTGGACAGGACGCGTCGAGATCGTCGAACGAGGACTGTTGGAGCAGGTCTTCTCGCAAGGCTTGCCCGATGCGCAGGATGATCCGTTGTTCGGCGGCCAGTGCTTCGACGCCGAGCAGCGACACGACCTCCTGCAAGGCGCCCTCGTCTTGCAGGGCTGCGGCCGCCCAGCGGCGCAGTGGGGACCAGTCCGGGCCGATCTCCCGGTCGAACCATTCGTCGAGGCCGTACTGCGAGAAACTGCGCAGCCAGTTCACGGCGGGGAAGTGACGCTGTCGGGACAGGGCGGTGTCGAGTGCCCAGAAGCATCCCGCGAGCCGCAAACTGTTCTGGGTGATGGGCTCGGAGAAGTCACCGCCGGCCGGCGAAACGGCACCAACGATCGTCACCGACCCGGTGCGTTCGGGCGTGCCGAGGCATTGGACCGCGCCGGCCCGTTCGTAGAAGCCGGCCAGGCGGGTGGCCAGGTAGGCGGGGTAGCCGTCCTCTGCGGGCATTTCCTCCAGCCGGCTCGACACCTCGCGCAATGCCTCGCCCCAGCGGCTGGTTGAGTCGGCCATCATGGCGACGTCGTAGCCCTGGTCGCGGTAGTACTCGGCGATCGTGATCCCGCTGTAGATGCTGGCTTCCCTGGCCGCGACCGGCATGTTGGACGTGTTCGCGATCAAGACAGTGCGCTCCATCAGTGGGGCGCCGGTGCGCGGATCGGTGAGTTCGGGGAACTCCTCGAGCACCTCGGTCAGTTCGTTGCCACGTTCGCCGCAACCGACGTACACGACGATGTCTGCGGTCGAGAACTTGGCCAGTGCCTGTTCCAGTACGGTTTTGCCGGTGCCGAAGCCGCCCGGGATGATGGCGCTTCCGCCGCGGGCGACCGGGAAGAGCAGGTCGAGGACCCGCTGGCCGGTGATCAGCGGCACGGTGAGGGGTAGTCGGTTCGCGACCGGGCGGGCCTGGCGCAACGGCCACCGGCGCATCATCGCCATCGGGTGACCGTCGATGTCGACGACAGGATCGAGGATGGTGGCCGCCCCAGGGCGAACTGCGGTGACGACCCCGGTGGTGCCTGTCGGTACGAGAATTCGGTGCTCGATGGCGCGTCCCTCCGGGACCGTTCCGAGCAGGTCACCGGGCCCGACCCGGTCTCCGACATCGACGGCGGGCCGGAAGTCCCAGCGAAGGTCGCGGTCCAGGCGGGGCGGGTCGGCGCCTCTGGCGATGTACAGATCGCCGTCCGCGCTGAGGTTCTGCAGCGGTCGTTGGGTGCCGTCGAGGATCGCGCCGAGGAGTCCGGGGCCGAGTTCGGCGTACAGAGGTTCGCCGGTTGCCTCGACCGGTTCGCCGACTTGCATTCCGGTGGTGTCCTCGAAGACCTGCATCACCGCAAGGTCACCGTCGATCTTGATGACCTCACCCAGGAGTTGTTCGGTGCCGACGCGCACCACGTCGAAGAGGCGGGTGTGGGGCAGGTCGGTGGCACTGACCACGGGGCCGGAGATCCTCACCACCCGTCCGATGTCGGTGGCAACCTGCCTGCTTCCACCCCCGGGTCCCACGGACGCCCGTCTGGGGTGTTGTCCGGTCACGGTCATGACGTGCCTCCGCTGGGCGTGAAGGTGATCTGGTAGCCGATCGCGCGGGCCAGCAGGTCACGGAGCGCCGCGTCTTTGGCGGCGGAGACGTCGCCGTCCTCGTCGGGGAGGCTGAGGATGAGTGGTGTGGCCTGTTCGGCCCAGTCGGCGCGAACCTGCGGTGCGACGGCTGACCAGAGTGCGCCGTGGACGGCGATGACCGCGGCTCGGCCGTCTGCGATCGCTGCGGCGACCGCGGCGATGGTCTCGTCGGCATCGACGGCCGTGACCGTCCGTGCACCGCCGAGGAGATAACCGATGGCGGTCATGGGGGTGGCGATGACGAGCGCGTCGCTCATGGGCTGGTCCTTCCGGTCGGTGTCGTAGTCAGCGGACGAGCAGGTCTCGGAGGTCGTAGCTGAGGGCGAGACCGGCGAGCAGGAGCCGGACAGTGCGCGCCTCGCATTCGGCGGCCACCACGTAGCCGACGGGGATGTGCGCACCGAGGGGGTCGCCGCGTCGCAGCCCGCGCACGGCCTGGCGCCACACGGCGACGTCCAGATCCCATTCGAGCGCGGTGAGGTCTTCGTCGCCCAGGTGCCGTTCAAGAGGTTGCCGCCAGCCGGGGCGGGCGGCCACCGCCGGCTCAGGGTCGCCTCTTCGGGCGGCCAGCAACGCCGATTCGGGCACCAGACCTGTGGGGAGGAGCCGCGGCATCTCCAGCGCCGGTTCGCGCAGTACGGCAAGAAGGTTGGCCCGGTCGCACTCCGCTTGGACAAACTCCAAGACGGGTCGGGCGGCCCGGCCGACCCACTCCAGACGGTCGGTCCAGCCGTCGATCGCGGCTGCCGCGATGGCGGTCTCGAACTCGTCCGGGTCGCCGTGTAGCTCATAGTGCTCCCAAGCCGCCGGGAGCGCCCGGGCGGTGACCGGGTCGGGGAGCCGGTCCGTGGTCAGCCGCAGGACAGTGGTTGCGCCGTCAGGTGCTGCGGCGATGTCGGCGGCGGTTCGCTGGTCGAGCGCACCAACACCCATCACCGCGGCCAGCCGGACGGCGGCAGGCTGCCCGGTACGTGCTCCCCGCAGCAGCGCGAGTGTGTCGTGCAGGTCGTGCCGGGCCAGCAGAACCCCGACCGCGATGCCGGCCGTGCCGCCGTACAGTCCCCGCACCGGGCGCAGTAGGTCCCGCAGCCGGCGCCCGGCCGCTTGGAGGAGTTGGCGGTCGCCCACTTGGTCGCGGTTCAGATAGGGACGATAGGTCGACGCGGCGAGCCGCTCGGTGGCCGCCTCGCGGGATGCGCCGGCGAGTTGGTCGTAGTCGACTGGGCCGAGCAACGCGGACAGCCGCGCTCTGAGCCGGGTGTTGCCGGCGATGAAGTCGGCTCGGGGCGTCATGAGTCCTGATTCCACGAGCCGCTCAGTCCCGCACGGATCTTCGGCCAGGTGTTCGCCAGCCGCGTGAGGTAGGTGTTGTCGATGTAGCGGCCCTGGTCGTCCTCGACGATGGCGCCACCTTGCTTGAGGTCCCCGACGACTTGGACCGTAGCTTTGGGCCTCAACGTTGCTGCATCGGCCGGGTGAACGTGCACCGTCGTGGCGTGCGGCATTGCCGTGACAGCTTCCTCCAGGCTGGCGGCCGCCATTGTCGGGCCGTCCGGGCTGCCGGGCACCGCGAGCAGTTGCTCGCGTACCTGACCGAGGACCTCCTCCAACGCGTCGTCACGCGCGGTCCGGACAGCCCGGCGGGCCCCGAACCGCGCGGTGATCAACAGATCCTCCGCCTCCTGCCTGGCCGCGGCTTCGGCCGCCATCACGACGTCTTGATGGATCTTGGCGGCTCGCTCCTGGGCATCGGCGAGCAGCTGAGCTGCTTGCCGGCGCCTATCCTGCTGAGCTCTCTCGTGCTCTGCTGCTCCCTCTTCCTCCAGTGCGGTCAGCAGATCGCGCAGCGCCATCACTTGCCGCCGAGCAGCAAGATGATCATCGCCGAGACCGCGAACCCCAGGATGACCAGCGTTTCGGGGATGGCCACCAGCAGGATCGCGCGCCCGGTCAGTTCCGGCTTCTCCGCTACCGCGCCCATGGCCGCGGCCCCGATCCGTGCCTGGGCGTAGCCGGTTGCCAGTGCGGACAAGCCGACAGCGAGACCGGCGGCGAGGGCGATCAGTCCGAGTTCCATGATGTTGTCCTTTCAGACAGGTGACCCGGCCGGGACCGGCTCGGGTGAGTTCGTGGCGGGAGAGGGCAGCGCAGTGACGCTCTCGGACTCGGGACCCCGGGCAACGGAGCCGCCGAGAGGTGCGAAGAGCCGGCCGCCGCCTTCGTAGAACTGTCCGAAGAACTCGACGTAGTGCAGCCGGAGTGCCTGGATCGTCGGGCTGAAGGCGGCCAGGGCGAGATTCAGCGCATGGAACAGGGTGGCGACGAGGACTCCGAGCATCAGCGGCCCACGGGCGCCGAGTTGGTTGGCGACCTCGGCCAGGTACGTCGAGGCGAGACCCACCGCCGCCAACCGCAGGTAGGACAAGACGTTGCCGAGGGCACCGAGCAGATCGAGCGGGCCCAGCAGGAGCCCGAGCGCGCCCTGGGATACGCAGGCCACGACGATACCGACGACGAGCGCGGCAACCGCAGGGGTCAATACCTCGGCGGGGAATCCCGCGGCGGCGACACCAGCCAAACCGAAGAGACCCGCCAACACCAAAAGGGTTCCAACCTTCGAAGCCAGATGCCGATGCTGGTGTCCACGGGCGGCTGTCCAGACACCCAGCAGCAATCCCAAGACGACATGGACCAGACCGATGGCCAGCGAGAACAGCAGCAGTGGCTGGAGCGCGGTCGGGCCGCCTCGGTAGAACCAGAGTGCCGGCATGCCGATGCTGTGGCCCAAGCTGCCGAGTGCTTCGCCGTACAGGATGCCGAACAGGACCGTCCAGGCACCGCCGAGCAACATCACCCGGCCTACTTCACTGATAGTGCTGTTCTTGGCCCAGTGCGATCTGAGCCACCACCCTGCCGCCAGCAGGATGGCGCCGTAGACGACGTCGCCGACCATGACGCCGAAGAAGAGCGGCAACGCCAGCGCTGTCAGCCCTGTGGGGTCCAAGTCGCGGCGCGCCGGCCACGACAAGAGCCCGACCAGTTGCTGAAACGGCTGCCAGCCGGGCCGGTTGCGCAGTAGCACCGGTTGGTCCTCGGCTCGAGCATCGGTGTCTAGACGCTCGACTGCAACGGCCTGGCCGAGCCGGTCGGCCAGTGCCTGCTCGACCCGTGCGGTCTGTTTGGTTGGGACCCAGAGCCTGAGGATGAACGTGCGCGCGGACAGGTCCGCCTGTGTGGCCGCCAGAGCTCGTTCAGCGCGAGCCCGCAGCGTGGCGATGGTGGCGTGCAGTGATCCCGCGACCGGCTTGACCGTGGCGGCCAGTTGGGCCTGCACGCGGTTGCGTTCGCCAGGCAATGCGGCGAGTCGTTCGCGCATAGCCTCGACGGTCGCGCGCAGCGATTTGCCGGCGTAAGCGGCGGGGATGCCTACCTCGACGATGCGCTCCGTGCCGAGCAGGGCGTCGACCTCGGGCAGGTCGCCGCGACGAAGAACCAACAGGCAACCGACCGGGCTGCCGGGCGTGGCCGCGGACGTGACCATCAAGTGTCCTCGGCCGAGCAGTTCGGCGAGTTGCCGGCTCAGCTCGGGGACGATGCGCAAGTCCGGGTCGTCGAGGACCAGCGCCATACTGGCCAGGCCCAGGTTCGCCAGCTGCCGGTCATTCAACCGACCCAGTTCGGGCACGAGCGGCTGTAGCGCGTCGAGGGCTTCGACGGACCGGGGCAGTGCCTCGGCCTCGCCGCGTAGCTCCTCTTCTTCGGCCAGCAGCTTCGCCACCTGAGGTTCAAGGTGGTCGAGGGTGGTCCGCAGGGCGCTGTCGCTCAGCGCGGTTCCCGTCGCGGACTGGTCGACGAGCGCCATCACGGCGTCCGTCCGGGCAATGAGGTCGGCCAGGTCGGGCGGAGTCTCGCCGCGATCGACGATGGTCACGACCTCGGCCAGCCGCAGTTCCTGCAGGGCTGTCAGGGCGTCGTCCAGGCGGGGTCTGAGTCCGGCGACCTCGAGCTGGGTGAGGGGCACCATCACGGTCGGCTCGCCTCTTCCCGCGATGAGGGGGTCTCTTGCGGCAGGACCGCGGCGACGACGGCGGCAACGTCCTGGTTGCGGCGCCGGGCGGCGATCGCGGTCAGATCGGCAGCGCGGCGGATGCCGGCGTGGGTCAACCGGGCGGCCTCCGCGCGGGCGGCGGACAGGATCGCGGCTGCCCGTTGCCGCGCCACCTCCGCCGCCTGCGCTTCGGCCTCGGCGATGAGGTGATCCGCCTGCACTTGAGCCAGTGCCACCTCATCGCGGGCTTGGTCCGCCGCGGCCAGCCGGGCGGCGATCGAGTCTTCAAGACTCCGCACCAACTCGTGCGGTGTCGCACGGTCGGTTGTTTCGCTGTCGTCGTGCGTGCGGCTCATGCGGCGCTCCGTGTGCGGTTGGGTCCGTTGCCGTCGGTCTCACGGGCCGCCGCGCGGGTACGTGCACGCCTGAGCCGGGCGTGCTCCTCGCGTTCGCGCTCGTCGAGTGTCAGCGCGATCCGGCGAGACTCGTCGCGCAGTTGGGGGAGCACGATGTTGTCCAGCGCATTGACCTGTTTGGTGGTCCGTGCGATCTCCGTGGCCAGCCGGCGCACGCTCAACTCAACCGCACACAGGTCCAGCAGCCATTCCAACTGCTCCTCGTAGGCCAGCGCCACGCCGTCGAGATGGGCCAGGACCAGGGAAGGCGCCCAACCGCGGGTGGCCGGGGTGCGACGGACGGGATCGTGGCGCAGCTCGAACACGCGGACCCCTGCCACGGTCCGAGACTGCAGGTCCGCGCCGATCCCGGTCGCGGCGGCCAGAGCACCCGATGCGAGTGCCTCCGGGCCGCAGACCGCGGTGGCCCGGTCGAGACGCTGCCGGGCCTGGACCGCGAGGTTCCGCAGCTGTTCCAGACCGTCCAGGAGCTCGGTCTGGTGGTGCCGGAACTCCCGCACCAGCGCCGTTCGCTTGTCCTTGAGCAGATCGCGGCCTTGAGCGACGAAGACCGCCCGCCGCCGGCGGTCGAGCAACTCACTTCGGGTGGCGATAAGGGACTCCATGACACACTCCCGGATACTTGAACGGGTATCTCTGACCTTGCCGCTACGCCGCCTCCCCGGGTAGTGACACTTTCGGTGAAGGTCGCATCGCGTTGATTTGCCGGGAATCGGCAAGCATGACTGAGCAGAGCGGGGAGAGGACGCGGCAGTTTGCGTTGCTGAAAGCAACAGCCGCGTGCGAAGTCAGGAGTCGTGTCGTGCCGGCGCGTACTTGACGGCTAGGCGCCACAGCGCGAGGGCGGCGATGAGGAGGCCGAAGTCCCGGAGTGCGATGTCGTAGAAGTCGGGGATCGTCAGCAGGTTGACGATGATGCCTGCGAGCCAGGCTGCGACGAGTAGTCCGCCGTAGCGTGGAATCAGGGCGACGGCGATGCCGGCGACGATCTCGATCACTCCCACCGCGTACATGGCGTCCTGGCCGGAGCCGGGCACTATGTCGTTGATCCACGGGGCCAGGTAGCCGGGCCAGTCGGTGAGCAGATTGGTGAACTTGTCCAGGCCGAACACGATCGGCGCCACCGTGAAGACCGTTCGCAGGACCAGGAAGGCCTGGTACGCCGGGTCGGACAGTGTCTTCCGGCTTGGTGCGCGGTTGCTTGGCACCTCAGTCGTCATAACTCCCACCCCTTCCAGAGTGTTGATCTCCTTCCATGCTTGCCTGGTGGCGACGTACTGGCACTGGCCCTGGTCGGCCGACTTCGACGGCAGCTTGTTGCCGATCACCGGCAGCACCCGGAGGCGGGGAGTTGGTCGTTGCACGTACTGCGATTGTCCTTGCTGGTTTTCGTTGCCTGGAGCACCGCTCGCTTCAACGTTGAGAGGCGCGGGTCAGCTCCTCAGCGAGTCCCTGTCGCCAGGACACGTGCTGCGGTCGCCAGTCGAGGGTGTATCGGGCGCGTATGTTGTACGCGCCGCGGAGCTGAGTCATGCACGCGACTCCCCAGCCGCCGACTGTCAGTCTGGCCAAGGCCACGGGCACGTGTCTTGGGGTCGGAGCAGCCAGTATGTCGGCCAGGATGGGCAGCCAATCGCGCACCGGCGCCGGGTCGTCGTCGACGATGTTCAAAGCGCCGGTGGCGGTACTGTCGAGCGCGGCGGCTATAGCTGTTGCGGCGTCGTCGACGTGGAGGAAGGAGAAGGTTCCGAAGCCGGATCCGACGATAGGCATATGTCCAGCCTGGACTTGGCGTACGAATGACCCGTTGGGTGCGTACGTCGTGCCCGGGCCGTAGAGCTGGCCCAGTCGTAAGACGAGTCCGTTGGCTCGCTTGGTGCGCTCTTCGAGTTCTTGCAGCGCGGCGAGGACCGGCGCGAACTGGCTTGGTGGGTTTCGCCACCATGGCGAGGCCTCGGTGGCCGGCACCCATCTGTGCGGGTCGTAGACGCAGGCCAGGCCTTGGGTGATGACGCGTTTGGTGCCGGCCTGTTCGGCGGCGTACAGGAGGTTGCGGGTGCCTTCAGTGCGCAGCAGGTTGGTTAGTCTGAAGTCCTGACGCATTCGCCGCGGGTTGATCTTGGCCGGGATGGCAGTGAGCAGGTGAACGACCGCGTCGGGCCTGGCGTCCTTGACCACACGCGTCAGCGCGCCGGAGTCGAGAGCGTCGGCCCTGGCGACCTCGGCGCCGAGGTCTTTGACCGCGATTCCGGCGCTGTCCGAGCGGGCCAGGCCGATGACCTCGTGGCCCTTGCAGGTGAGCAGTGGCAGCAACCGTTGGCCGATGACGCCGGTGGCTCCGGCTACGAAGACGCGCATGGTTCCTCCTGGATGGGTTCGTCGTGGCCGCGCCTACGGGCTGCCGGGTGTGCCAGTTCAGCCTCGAACCCTTGTCGCCACGATGGATATTTCGGGCTCCAATCGAGGACGCGTTTGGCGTTGGTGTTGTCGGCGCCGCGCAGCTCGGTCATGACGGCGACGCCCCAGCTCCCGAAGGCCGATCGCGCCATCTGGACCGGAATGTGGACTGGCGGAGGTACATCCAGCAGATCGGCCAGGACCGGAAGCCACTCACGGACCTGGGTGGGCTCGTCGTCGACCACGTTTAGTGCTCCGTCTGCGGTGGTTTCGAGTGCGGCCACGATGGCGCGCGCGGCATCATCGATATGGGTGAAGGAGAAGGTACCGGTGCCCTGCCCAACGATTGGAACGTTCCGGCTCTGAACCTGGTGGAGGAAAGATCCATTGCGCGCATAGGTCGTGCCGGGGCCGTACAGATGACCGATGCGCAGGACGAGTCCGCCCGCTTCCGCCGTGAGGTCCTCCAGTTCCCGGAGGGCGTCGAGCACGGGACCGAACTCGTTCGGCGGGCGATGCCAGAAGGGCACGTCCTCGGTGGCCGGGTCGGGGCCATTCGGTTCGTAGACGTAAGCCAAGCCCTGGGTGATCACTCGTTTCGTGCCGGCTTGGGCCGCCGCATCCACCAGGTTGATGGTGCCTTGGGTGCGCAGGCGGTTGGTCTGGGCGAAGTCACGGGAAAGCCGCCTCGGATTGATCCGCGCAGGGATCGCCGTGAGCAGGTGAGCTACGGCATCGGGCGCGGCGACCCGCACTGCGCGGCGCATCGCGGCGTGGTCCAGCGCGTCGGCCTGTACTACATCGGCCCCCATACGCTCCAGAGCGATGGTGGCGGCCTGCGACCGTGCCAAACCGATGACATCATGCCCCGTCGAGAGGAGTAGAGGCACCAGACGGCGACCGATGACGCCGGTCGCCCCGGCGACGAACACACGCATGATTCCTCCTGGAGTCCGATGCCGGCGATTAGGGCACCGGGTCGGGATTGCCGGTCAGGTGATAGGTACTCTGTGCCTCGCGAGGCACAGACGAGTCCAGTTCACCGCTGTCGGCGAGCTGCTGCAGTACCCGAACAGCGATGGCCTGTGCGTCGACACCGAAGTGGCGGCGCAGGGCGGCGCGGGTGTCGGACAGGCCGAAGCCGTCGGTGCCCAGCGAGGACCAGTGCCGGGTACGAACGGCGCGATCTGGTCGGGGACGGCGCGCATCCAGTCCGACACAGCGACCACCGGACCGGGCGCGTAGCTCAGGCGGCTGGTGACGTAGGGGATCCGGGCGGGTTGGTCGGGATGCGGCAGGTTCCACTCGTCGGTGGCGAGTGCGTCGCGGCGCAGCTGGGTCCACGAGGTCACCGACCACACGTCTGCTTGGACCCCCCAGTCGCGCTGCAGCAGGCGTTGTGCCTCCAGTGCCCACGGCATGGCGATGCCGGAGGCGAGGATCTGCGCCTTCGGGCCGTCGCCGGCTGGGGCAGGGGAGTAGCGGTGCATCCCGGCGAGGATCCCTCGACGTCGACGTTGTCGGGCTCGGCCGGCTGGGTGATCGGCTCGTTGTAGAGGGTGAGGTAGTAGAAGACGTTCGGGTCTTCGCCGGGTCGCGGTTCGCCGTACATGCGGCGCAGGGCGTCGGCGGCGATGTGGCCGAGCTCGAACGCATACGCGGCGTCGTAGGCGATGCACGCGGGGTTGGTCGATGCCAGCAGCAGCGAATGGCCGTCCTGGTGCTGCAGGCCCTCACCGTTCAGGGTGGTGCGGCCGGCGGTGGCGCCGAGCAGGAACCCCCGGGTCATCTGGTCCGCGGCCGCCCAGAGCTGGTCGCCGGTGCGTTGGAATCCGAACATCGAGTAGAAGATGTAGAGCGGGATCATCGGCTCGCCGTGGGTCGCGTACGAGGTGCCGGCAGCGGTCCAGGACGCCGCGGAGCCGGCCTCGGTGATGCCCTCGTGCAGCAGCACACCTCGGGTGTCCTCCTGATAGCTCAGCATCTGTTCCCGGTCCACCGACAGGTAGTTCTGTCCGTGCGGGGAGTAGATCTTCTTGGACGGGAACAGCGAGTCCAGGCCGAAGGTGCGGGCCTCGTCGGGGATGATCGGCACGAACCGGTGACCGATCTGCGGGTCCTTCATCAGGTCCTTGAGCAGCCGGACGAACGCCATCGTGGTGGCGACCTGCTGCCGGCCCGAGCCGCGCCGTGCGACCGCGTACGCCGCCTCGCCGGGCAGGTGGAGCGGTTTGCCTGGCGACTCTGCGGGCGGGCAGGTAGCCGCCGAGAGCGCGGCGGCGCTCGTGCAGGTACTCCAGCTCTCTGGTGCCTTCGCGGTGGCGGTAGTAGGGCGGCATGACTGCGTCGAGGGCGGTGTCGGGGATGTCCAGGTACAGCCGGTCGCGGAAGGCCTTGAGGTCTTCGAGGGTGAGCTTCTTCATCTGGTGGGTGGAGTTGCGGCCCTCGAAGTGGGAGCCGAGCGTCCAGCCCTTGATGGTCTTGGCCAGGATGACGGTCGGCTGGCCGGTGTGCTCGGTCGCGGCCCGGTAGGCGGCGTACAGCTTGCGATAGTCGTGTCCGCCGCGTTTGAGGCCCCAGATCTCGGTGTCGGTCAGGTGCTCGACCATCGCGGCGGTGCGGGGGTCGCGGCCGAAGAAGTGCTCGCGGACGAACGCGCCGGACTCGGCCTTGTAGGTCTGGAAGTCGCCGTCGGGGGTGGTGTTCATCAGGTTGACCAGGGCGCCGTCGGTGTCGGCGGCCAGCAGCGGGTCCCATTCGCGGCCCCAGATGACCTTGATGACGTTCCAGCCGGCGCCGCGGAAGTACGACTCCAGCTCCTGGATGATCTTGCCGTTGCCGCGGACCGGGCCGTCGAGGCGCTGCAGGTTGCAGTTGACGACGAAGGTGAGGTTGTCGAGCTCTTCGCGGGCGGCGACGCCGATCGCGCCGAGGGACTCGGGCTCGTCCATCTCGCCGTCGCCGAGGAAGGCCCAGACCCGCTGGCCGGCTGGTGTCCTTGATGCCGCGGTTGTGCAGGTAGCGGTTGAAGCGGGCCTGGTAGATCGCGTTGATCGGCCCAAGCCCCATCGAGACCGTCGGGAACTCCCAGAAGTCCGGCATCAGCCGCGGGTGCGGGTACGACGGCAGGCCGCCGCCCGGCCCGGCGTGGGAGAGCTCCTGGCGGAACCCGTCGAGTTGGCTGTCGGTCAGCCGGCCTTCCAGGAACGCGCGAGCGTAGATGCCGGGGGAGGCGTGGCCCTGGAAGTAGATCTGGTCGCCGCCGCCGGGCGCGTCGTGGCCGCGGAAGAAGTGGTTGAAGCCGACCTCGTACAGCGCCGCGGCCGAGGCGTAGGTGGAGATGTGCCCGCCGACGCCGATGCCGGGCCGCTGCGCCCGGTGCACCATGATCGCGGCGTTCCAGCGGATGTAGGCCCGGATCCGCCGCTCGATGTGCTCGTCGCCGGGGAACGTCGGCTCGGCATCGGGAGCGATCGTGTTGAGATAGTCGGTACTGCGCAGGTTCGCAACGCCGACGCGCCGGTCACGCGCCCGCTGCAGGATGCTGAGCAGGAGGTAGCGGGCCCTGTTCTGCCCGGCATGGTCGACCACCTGGTCGATCGATTCCAGCCACTCCTGGGTCTCTGATGGGTCCAGGTCGAGCAGTTGGCTGTGCAGCCCGAGGCTTTCGGGCAGGCCTTGCGGCGTCGGTGTCATGACTGCTCCTTCAGGTCCGAGAGCTCGTCCGCTGACGACGCGGCACAGCGGGGCTCGTCCCGCAGATGAGGGTTTGACGGACGGGAATCGGTGCGGACGGACCACAGCGACCGGGCAGGCAGCGTGCTGCAGGACCGCCTGACTGACCGATCCCAGCAACATGCCAGCAAAGCCTCCGCGGCCGTGCGATCCGAGCACGACCAGTTCGGCGCCGGCCGAGGCATCGATCAGCGCCCGGGCGGGGTGGCCGTGCACGAGCTTCGTTCGTACTTCGATGGCCGGGAAGAGCACGCGTTTGCTCTCCATTGCTTCGGCGAACAGTTGCCGTTCGAGCTGCTCGACGATGTCGGCGGGAACGCGGAGAGACGGGTGCCGTCTGGGTCGGAATCGCGGCGTGGACAGCGATGATTCCGATGTGGCGGCGTGCCGCCTGCTGGAAGGCGAACCGGATCGCCGCGCTCGAGACCTCCGAGCCGTCGACGCCGACAACGATCCGCCCGATTGGCGCGGCGGGGAACGCCGTACCGTCGCCGTGGGGGTGTACGACGACCACAGGGCACGGAGAGTGCGCGGCCACGGTAGCGCTCACCGACCCCACCAGCAGGCCGCGGAAGCCACCGACGCCACGGCTACCCACGACCACCAGGTCGGCATCCTGCGCCTCGTTGAGTAACGTCGGCGCAGCGGGACCGACGAACAGGTCGGCGATGACCTTGATATCGGGGGCCACTTCGCGTGCATGCGCCTTCGCCTCGGTGAGGATCCACTCGGCGGCCGATTGCAGGCCGATGTTCATATCCCCAGCGAAGGTCAAGTCCAAGGGGTTGCCGGTCACCGGCCAACTGAAGGCGTGAACGATGCGCAGGGGACAATGCCTCGACGACGCCTCTGCGGCGGCCCAGGCCAGCGCGCCCTGCGCGGACACCGAGCCGTCAACACCGACCAGAACCGGCCGACGACCCCGAGTGTTCACAGCAGTTGCCTTCGTCATGTCGCCGCTCCGCTTCAGCTCTGGGTGCCCTGCGGCTCCGACTGTGCCGTTCCAGCGGTGGGACAGGTAGTGCGGCGATCGGCGAACCTGTGACCGGGCTTATGGCCGACGTCCGGCAAGGATGCTCTACTGGGACGTGGCCCAGCACCTGCGTCGATCCAGCGTGAGGGGAGTGGCATGAGCGAGTCTGGAGGGCTGCGGTGGCCGGGCACCGGCGCCGCGAACACTGCGGATGAAGCCTGGCTGACGGCGATCGCGCAAGCAGCCGCCGGAGACTCTCAAGCGCCGCTGGAGCTGCTGGTCGAGTACCTCACCCTGCTCGCGGACGCCGCCATCTCCGGGAGGCGGCCCCGTGAACACGAATTGGCGATCGTCCGTGAGCTCGGCCGTCGCGCCGCCGAGCAGGGCATCCCTGCCGGACGGGTCGTGGACCTCTACCTGTCCGCGGCCTGGCGGATGTGGCGGGACCTGCCCGACGTCGTGCCGTACCGCGATCGTGACACCGTCCGTGCCTCGGCACAGGCGGTACTTCGCGCTGTCGGTGAAGCCATCGCCGTCCTCGTCGACAGCTACCAGGCCGCCACCCAGCAACTGATCCGGCAGGAAGAATCGCTGCGCCGTGAACTGGTCGACGACCTGCTGCGCGGCGACCCCGATGTCGCCGGAATCGTGGAACGCGCCGAACCATTCGGGCTCGACCTCGGCCGGCCGCACCAGGTCGTCCTGGCCCGCCTTGCCGACGGTCTCCCGGAGGGCGACACGAGCGTGAACATGCTGGAAGCCTTCATTCTGGACCGATTCGGGGACCGTGAAGTGCTCGTCGCCACCAAAGAAGGACTCCTCGTGGTGTTGATCCCGGCGACCGCCCCCAGCACCGCCCCGCGGACCATCACCCAGGGCGTGGGGATCCTGATCCACGACGCGTTGATCCGGCACCGCTCGGGCCGCGAATGGCGCGTCTCGACGGGCCGGCTCCTACCCCGGCTCGTACGGCATCGCCCGCTCCTACGAAGAGGCGCGAGAAGCGCTGACACTGGCCGACCGGTTGCGACTCGACGCTGCGGTCGTCGACGCAGAGGACATGCTCGTGTACCGGGTACTGATCCGCGACCAGGCGGCCATCGTCGATCTCATCCAGGCCGTGCTCACCCCGTTGACCGAGGCCCGCGGGGGCGCACAGCCGTTGCTGCTAACCCTCGAGGCGTACTTCGCGGCCGGCGAGGTCGCGACCGATGCGGCTCGCCGCCTAAACGTCTCGGTCCGCACCGTCACCTACCGGCTGACCAAGGTCAAGGAACTGACGGGCCACGACCCTGGTGACCCTGGTCAGCGATTCACTCTGCACATCGCCGTTCTGGGCGCACGACTTCTCGAGTGGCCCTCGCGTGACCTGCCTCGCGGCGCGGACACCCACTCCTAGCAGCCCCCGGGCCATCTCCTGCTGAAGAGGCCCTCGTTGCCGGGCATCGGCGATCAGGACGGCCTCAGTTCGCCGATCGGCGCCGTACCTGTCGCGGACCGGCAGCGGCATAGTCGTAGCTGCACGAAGAGGGAGGTTGTCGTGGATCAATCAGTCTTCCGCCGATCCGGCGCCACGGTGCAGGAGAACACGCCATGAGGGTCTATCGGGTCGTTTGGGTGCTCTTCTGTGGAGTGCTGGGCGCCCTTGGTGCAGTCATGGCCTTCACCTGGTCACTCTCGAGCGTCATCCTGATTCTCATCCTCGCGGCCCTCACGGGCTTCACCGTGGCCATGGTCGCTTTGACGGACCCCACCGGTCCCACACGGCATCCGCGGGATCGACGACGGATTGTGGCCACCAGCACACTCCTCACCGCTGGTGGCACGGTCTCCTTCATCGGTCTGGGCAGTTTGCTGGGCGCACCGACAGCGGTGCTGCTGCTGGCAATCATCGTCGGCGGATCCCCGTACGCGATTCGCTACTGCGTTCGCTGGCTCACTGAACACGGCCACCTGGCCAGCGCGGCACCTCGGCATGTTCGTGCCGAGCGCGCGTCAAGGTCCGCTGAAGCCCCGGTCGTGGCGACTGAACCAGACCAGGCGTCCAAGCCTCACGTCGCGCCGGAGGCTCTGAGCGACGAAGTCCTCTGCCGGGCCTGGCGTGCTAGCTTCTCGGCTCTGCAAAAGGCCAGTTCGCCGACGCAACGGTTGCGGATCGTCGACGAGCGCCGAGCGTATCTCGACGAGATCGAGCGCCGCACCGCCCACGGGATGGCCGCGTGGCTGGCGTCAGGAGCCAGAGCAGCCGGAGACCCCAGCAGGTTCGTTTTGGGAGACGGGGCGGCAGGTCGTGCCCGCATTGACTGGAACGACCTGCTCCTCGACACGGACAAGTAGACAATCACAACTGAAGCCGCAGCTGGCGAATGTCAGAGAAACCGGGTACAGGATGACCAAACTGGAACAGCTCTACGCCGGATCTGGCCAGAGCCCGTGGCTCGACAACCTCACCCGGGCCTCCCTGCGCGACGGCACCCTGGCGCGCATGGTCGGCAACGGGATCCGAGGCGTCACCGCGAATCCGTCGATCTTCGCCAGGAGCATCACCGGTTCACACGACTACGACGAACAGTTCGCAGAGCTGATCGGAGCCGGCCTGTCGGTCGACGAAGCGTACTGGGAACTCGTCATCGAAGACACCCGTCAGGCCCTCGCTGTATTGCGGCCGGTGTTCGATGCGAGTAACTCGGCTGACGGATTCGTCTCGGTGGAAGTGTCTCCGGAGCTCGCTCACGACGCCCCGGCGACGGTCGACGCAGCGCGATGGCTGTACAGCCGGATCGACCAACCCAACCTGCTCGTCAAGATTCCGGCAACTAGCGAAGGCGTCGCCGCGCTCGAGACCCTGACAGCCGAGGGAAGCAGCATCAACGTCACGCTGTTGTTCTCCCTGTCCCGATACGCCCAGATCATCGAGGCCTACCAGTCCGGGCTGGAGAAATTCGCTGCGACCGGCGGCGACCCGGCCACCGTCAACAGCGTCGCATCGTTCTTCGTCAGCCGGGTCGACACCGAGGTCGACCGGCGACTCGAAGCGATCGGGACCGACGAGGCACTCGCGCTGCGCGGCCAGGCTGCGGTGGCGCAGGCCAAACTGGCCTACAGACTGTTCACCGACAAATTCTCCACCGATCGCTGGCAGCGGCTTGCTCGACTGGGCGCAGACGTCCAGCGACCACTCTGGGCCTCGACGTCGAACAAGAGCCCGACCGCGCGCGACACCCGCTACGTCGACGAGCTCATCGGCCCCGACACGGTCACGACCTTGCCAGAGGCAACTATCACCGCCTTCGAGGATCACGGCACGCCGGCCAGGACCGTCGACAGTGAGGTTCCGCGAGCCGCGGAACTGATGTCGCAGTTGGCGGCAATGGGCGTCGACATGGACGACGTTGGCCGCACCCTCGAAGAAAACGGCATCGCCGCTTTCGATGCGGCGTACGACGACGTACTGGCCAGACTGTTCGAGTTGGCCGGCGTCGCCGCCACCCCACCGGGCAGAAGAATCCAGGTATGAGGGAAAGCCAGCCTGTCTGAGTCTGCCCCGCGGGTAATGCTCGGTGGCATCCACCCCACCAGGAGGACCGCACCGGCCCTTCGCCGTGGTAACCACCGGGCCCGCAACTTGTCTCACCCACATGAGTCGCGTGCATGGAGCACGGCGCCGACGGACCCTCGTCTCCCGTCGTGCGGACGAGGATCTTGCCGGCGAGCTCGGGGCGTACCTCGTCTCCTAGGCCGCTACCGCTTCCGGCGTCGCCGGCGCCGCGGTCGACTCCGCACGGGCGATCCGGCGGCCGAGGATCGCGAAGGCGAACATCGCAGGCAGGGCCAGGCTGCCCAACGAGGTGACCTGCAGGATGACGAACGCGCACGGGATGATCAGCGTGAGCAGGACGGCGGGCACGGTCGGCCGGAACCGCTTCGCCAGCAGGGTGATGCCCAGCACCGTCGAGCCGAGCAGGGTCAACAGCAGGCCCGGCACGCTGACGAACCAGCCGGCCGTGAACAGGGCGCCCTCGATGCCGTCGCCGTTGTAGTTGCCGGTCCACTGGGTCCAGTAGTCGAGGAAGACGCCGACGCTGGCAAGGGCGTAGCCGGCGATGGTCACTCGCCACACCCACTTCTCGAGGCCGGCAGACTGTCGGCGGCGGTACACGACATACGCGCAGAGCGTGAATGCGACGAACACCGGGAACCACACCTTCCCGTAGGTGACGTAGACGATGTCGGGGTCCGCCCAGCCGAGCGGCGCCGAGAGGAGGTTGGCGGAGGGCTCGGCCCAGGCCGCCGTCAGTGGCAGCTCGAGATCCTCCTTGCCGTCGGCGGTCTCGAACCTGGCCAGCGCGTGCAGCTGCCCCACCGCGAGTCCCACCCAGGCCATCACCCAGGCGAAGCGGCCGATCTGTCGTTCGTGTGTGTTGTGCATGTCCACTCCTCCGGTCGTCGGATCTCGAGCGTCGTCCGTGACGGCGCCGGAATCGTCAGCCCGGGTGTCCAACTGCTCTAAACCCTGAGGTGGACGTGCGGCCCTCCTTTCCGCCGTACTCTCGGACCGTGGACGTGGTGGCGCGACTCGGTTGGCGGGACGCGCTGCTGCCCGCCCTGCTGCTGGCGTTCGGCGCCGCCGAGCTCGCCTCGCTCGGGACGGACGGCTGGGTTGCGTCCGTGGGGCTGGAGGCGATCTCCGCCGCCTGCCTGGTCTTCCGCCGCACTCATGCCCTGTTCGTGGTGCCGCCGTCGGCCATCGCCCTGATGGTGATCCCGCTGACCGGCACCCAGATGGACGAGGCAGCCACGCCGATCCTGTTCTACATCCTCGGCATCTACAGTCTGGGCCGGTACCTGTCGGGCCACAGCGGGCTGGTTGCGCTGACGCTGACCCTGCTGCTCGTCTTCGCCGACTTCTTCTTCGCCGCGCCCGACAACACGAACGACTGGACCGACGTCGTCTTCGTGCTGTCGCTGGCGATCCCGCCGTATGTCTTCGGCCGGATCTCGCGGAAGCTCGCGATGCAGTCGGAGGAGCTCGCCCGCCAGCAGGAGCTGATCCGCGACCAGGCCGTCCGCGGCGAGCGGGACCGGATCGCCCGCGAACTGCACGACGTGATCGCCCACTCGCTGAGCGCGATGGTGGTGCAGACCGCGGCGGCGCAGGATCTGGTCCGGAGCTCGCCGGAGCGGGCGTCCGCACTGCTCGCGTCGGTCGCGGACACCGGCCGCAAGGCCCTCGAGGAGACCGGCCGGCTGCTCCACCTGATCCGGGACGACGCCGACGAGCTGGGCCTGCACCCGGCACCCGGCCTGGCCGACGTGCCCCGCTTGGTGTCGACGTTCCGGGAGAGCGGGCTCGAGGTGGTGGCGGCGCTGGACCTTCCGACGGTGCCCCTGCCCGGCGGCGTTGACGTCTCGGCGTACCGCGTGGTGCAGGAGGCGTTGACGAACGCGCTCAAGTACGCCGACGGCCCGGTGCAGCTGAGCATCGCGTCGACCCCGGAGCAGTTGCATGTCTGCTGCGCAAACCGAGTGGGCCGGGCCGGGTCCAACGGTTCGGGTCTGGGCCTGCAGGGCATGGCCGAGCGCGTCGGCCTGCTCGGCGGCACGCTGACCAGCGGGAGGACCCCGGACGGCGGCTTCGTGGTCGAGGCAGACATCCCGCTCATGCGGGAGGGCGTCTCGTGACCCGGGTGGTTGTCGCCGACGACCAGGAGCTCGTGCGGTCGGGGCTCCAGCTGGTGCTGGAGGCGCGCGGCTGCGAGGTCGTCGGGACGGCGGGCGACGGGCGCGAGGCCGTCGAGGTGGTCCGCCGAACCGAACCGGACGTCGTGCTGATGGACATCCGGATGCCGGTACTGGACGGGATCGCGGCCACCCGGCAGCTCACCGCCGACGGGTCGTCGAGCAAGGTCCTCGTGCTGACGACGTACGACCTTGACCGCTACGTGTACGAAGCCCTCGGCGCCGGGGCCGCCGGCTTCTTGCTCAAGGCGACGCCACCCGACCGACTGGTCGAGGGGATCCGGATCGTCTGCGCGGGCGAGTCGTTGCTGGCGCCGAGCCTGACCCGGCGGCTGATCGAGGAGTACCTTCGCCATCCGGCTCCCGACAACGGGAAGCCGGGCGAGCTGGCGGTGCTGACCGAACGGGAGCGCCAGGTGCTGGTGTTGATGGCGCGCGGACTGTCCAACGACGACATCGCGGGCGAGCTGGTGGTGGCACAGGCGACGGTGAAGACACACGTGAACCGGGTGCTCGCGAAGCTCGGAGTGGCGACCCGGGTGCAGGCCGTCGTACTCGCCTACGAGACCGGGCTGGTCCGGCCCGGCGGCTGAGCCGGACCCTTGAACCCCGATCTTCCGCCTCGGCCCCCAGATCGCGAACGTCATCCCGGCCAAGGCCTGAATGTTCACGAACAGCGTGTGCCCTTCCGGGCGAAGCGCCGGGGCTGCCGCCCGTTGGTGGTGCAGTGGGCCGGGCTGAGGACCACAGCACGGCGAAGGGCTTCTCCGATGCGTACGCCGGTGCCGAGCATTAAGGCGATCAGGTCGGGCAGGTCGGCCTGGGCGGCGTGTTCGTCGGTTGCCAGGTGCCTTCTGAGGAGGCTGACTTCTTCGGTGGTCGGGGACCTGGGTGGGTTCGTGGGTTGGGCTTCGATGGCTTCGATCTCGCGGACCGGGTTGACGGAGATGGCTCCGTAGCGGACGGCGAGTTTCATCATCCCGGAGAGGACGGCACGGCAGGTCTTAGCTCGCGGGGCGCCGGCTCGCTCGGTGATCTTCGTGATGACGGTGTCGATGCGTTGGGTGGTGGCTTCGCCGATGCGGAGTTCGCCGAGGGCGGGGCGGATGTGGTTCTTGATGGCGCCCTGGTAGTTGTCGAGTGAGGTGGGCGACCGTTTCCCTTCGGCGACCCATTGCTTGAACTTCTTCTCCCACAGGTCGATGAGGTGGTCGATCTTGTGCATCGCGGTCAGCTCGCCGGACTGGTTGGTTTTCGCTCGGTCCCGAAGCCTCTGAAGCAGGGTGTGCTCGGAGGCTGTCTTGGTACGTCCGGTGGCGGTCACGTCGCGCACGCGGCCGTCGTGGTCGCGGAAGTTGGCCTTCGACAGATAGCGAACAGGCTTGCCTCTCGCGTCCACTTTCTCGACTCGGGTCGAGATGCGTCCCCAGGTTCGGATCGGCAGTGGCGGCCTCGGCATGTCAAGCCTCCAACCAGTGTGATGGTTGGCTGCTCAACGCCCTGAGCTTGCCGAAATCCGAGCGACCATGAACGATGTGATGTGACGCACGGTCACGATCAGATGAAGATCGGATGGCTGTCTCGATCGCCCGCGACAGCGACGCGAGACAGCGAGCGATGGCTCAGGTCGCAGCTGGTCTGAGCCAAAGAGGGACATAAAGGGGACACTGCGGGCATGAAGAAGCCCAGGCACCTCTGTGACCTGGGCTGTTGTGCGCCGCCAGGGACTCGAACCCCGAACCCGCTGAATTCCAGCTGAGGTTGATCAGCGTTGCCCAATGATGCTCGGAATCCCTTACAGGTAACGGATTCCGCGGCTGCTTGTTGCGCGTCAGTTCTCATCGGCAACCATCCTCTCGCGCTGATTGAGGTGTGTAAAGAGGTGCGTAGGAGCCCTCAGCAGGACCAGGAAGTCGGCTTCTGGCCTGGTTGCGAATCGCGTGTTAATTGATCTCTGGGGCCGACTCGGAGTCGCTGCGGGCGGTCACCCAGGTCAGGTTCTGTGGATCCCATTTCGCGGTGTTCGCGTGCTCGTCGAGTGCTGGGTCGATGAAGGTAGCAACGAGTTGTGCTGCGGTCATGGCGGTAAAGGATTCGGCTGCTGGCACGCCTTTCGCGGTGTTGGGGTAGGTCCTGGTCCAGTCGGCGGGGATGTCGAAGTGCCCGAACGGATCGATGTTGCTGAGGTGCTGTTTGGCGGTGATTGCGGTTCGTAGCTCGTGCAGGTCCACTGTCTGGGTGTGCGCCAGCACGACGAGATCGACCAGGTCCTTGACGCGGCTGCTGGGCTTGCCGCCCGGATAGTTGGTGTCCATGGTCGCGCAGACTTTGTCGGCGATCTGGTCACTGACCGGATAGAGCCGGTACGGGTGTGATCAGAGGTCGGCGCAGATGGAGCCGGTTGGCGGGCTCGACCACCTCGGGTCGCCCGACCGGCGGTGGCCCGATCACGACGTCGACCACGACCGTGTCGATCTGGGTGTCATCGTCGATATCGATGCAGGCGAAGACGTCGCGCCGTGTTGCCACTCCGGGCTGGTTGTCGCCGAGGCCTGCGGGCGTGGAGCGGATGAGTCGGAACGTCAGGTGGTCGCCGAGGTCGACGTCGACCAGCCCAGTCAGTGCTCTCTCAGCCTCGGCGAGATTGGTCGCGTGCTGTGCTGCGAGGTCCATGTCCTTGGTGGTGCGCGAGCGGGGCACGCGGGCGAGCATGCTCATCCCGCCCTTGAGTAACCACTCGGACTGCTCGCCCTGGGCGAAGACGCGGGTGAGGAACCGGTCGAAGCGCGCCTGCCGGATCTGGGCATCGACGCTGGCGGCACTGACGCCGGGACCTGCTTGCCGGGCTGCTTTCTTTGCGGCATCTTTGATCGCCAGCTCCAGGGATCGCCAGTCGGCGTAGCCGTCATGCTCAGTCATGGTCCCATCCTTCCGGGCTCACGCCAGCCAGCTCGAACAGGTCGTTCGCCAGCGAGTTGCCGTCACTCCTGCGTCGCGCTGCGATGGGGTCGAGGTAGGACGCGAGCCGGTCGGGTGCGACGAGCTTGTCGGCGCGTGCCGCGTCACGCACGGCGCTGGCGACCATGGACATGTCGGTCCCGAGCTCGACCAGATCCGCGATCGTGCGCTCGACGGTTAGGGTCGGAAGTCCATCGACAGGCATCACCTCGTCACGGGTCAGCTGCCGTATGCGCAGACGCACGCCGGGAAGCCGGGTTCCTTTGCGTGCAGGCACCATGAAGTCGAAGCCGTCGAGGAAGAAGTCGCCGACGTCGTGAACGATGGCTGCCGTGATGCCTGCCGTCACCATCGATGCGACACCGGCCCTGGTGCGGGGCGCGGTCGCTCCACCAAGGGCTAGCCAGGTTGCGTAGATCGCCTCGTGATTCAGTGGTGGCGCTCCGGCCATACGGTAGACGCCCTGTGCCACACGCTCGATCGCACCGGCCGATGCCATCCGGGACAGCTGCTTGCGGGAGACACCGGCATCCTCGGCCTGCGCAGTGGTGACCAGGCCCCACCGACGTTCCGCGATGGAGCCGAGCCGCACCAGCGTCGAATCAGCCACAGCAACTATTGTACCCAATTTTGGGCACAATAGTTGTCGCTGCTCCGTTCCATGGCCTGGCGGCGGCTTGCGCCGAGTAGGTCCTATCGTGATGAACGGGCTCTCGTCGGGTACGACGAAACACGGCCCGAGAAGGAAGGCTGATCTGATCAAGCAAGCGCGGCTCGGCGCATCCTGGGCAGGCGGTTGGCTGGTCGGCGGAGATGCGGATCGAGTTTAGATGCCGGCTCGGTTGAGGCGTTCGATGAGGCTGGGTTTGCGTGCGTGGGTTTGCCGCAGGGTGGTGGTGCGCTGGGTGAAGGTGCCGGGGCGGTCTTCGCGTTCGGCGAGTGCTTGGAGGTCGGTGAGTAGCGTGACGGCGGTGTCGTAGTCGGCCGGTTTCCGGGTGGCGATCAGGGCGTCGACTCGTGACCAGGCAGCGTCTTCCTGGCGGGCGAGGTCGTCGAGTCGTTGTTCGCGGGCCAGGGCGCGCGCCTGCTCGCGGCGCGCCTCTTCTTCGGCGTGTTGAGCGGCGAGCCGACGCTCATGGTCGGCTCGCCGGCGTGCGGCGTTGTCGAGCAGGTCGGCAACGGTGCGGGGGGTTGGGGTGGGGATGGTCGGGGTGATCTCGTCCCGGAAGCGGCGCAGCATCTCCATCCGTACCCGCGCGGCCTCACCTTGGACGACCCGTCGCAGCAGCCGGTCCTTGTCGGCGATCGGCTGGCCGGCGACCCAGTCGGCGATATCTTCGGGATCGTCGGCGATCTCTTCGACCGGAGGGGAGGTTTGGGCCGCGGTCGCGAGCAGGTCGTCATCGAGGCGGAGGAAGTCGGCCAATGCTCGCTGTGCCGCGGTGAGCGTGCCGAGCCCGGGCGGGACTGGTGGTTCGAGGTCGTCGTCGGCGTCGCTGTCGAAGACGTCCTCGTCGCGTTCCCAGGCGCCGTAGGCGGCCAGCCACGCGAGGTAGAGCGGCCGGAGATCACTCGCGGCGAGTTCGGCGCGAACGCCGACGATGGCCGACAGCTTCGCCTCGGCGTTATAGTCGAGGTCGAACTCGCCTGCGTCGTCGTGGCTGGTGAAGTCGAGCACGACGAACTCGCCCGCGATCCAGGCGCTCAACTGGTCGCCGGCGCAGTATTGATCGACGACGTCGGGGTCGAGCAGATCACTGGGCAGGCGGAACATCACGCGGTGCGTGCCCCAGTTCGTCACCTGCAGATGCGCGTCGTAGTAGCGCTCCATCAACAGGTTCGGGTCGCCGCGGAAGTCGCCCCAGTGATACTCGTTCACGAAACTGGTGGCCGTGATTCTTGCCCGGGTGGACAGCGATCGGACCGCGGCCTGCTCGTCCTCGTTCAGTGGCCGGTCGATCGCCAGGAATTCGTAGTACTGGTACTCGCTCACGGGCCGTCCAGTCCGTCGGCGTGGTTGAAGGGTTCTGCCCGGAAGCTCGAGTCGTCGCCCAGGTGGAAGTACAGATGACCTTCGATCGTCGCGTGGTCGACACGCGCCGCCCAGCCTCGTCCGCTGACTTGGTCGCCCTCATCGACTCCTTCCCAGGTGAAGTCGACACCGGCCTGGCCGTCTCGCTCGGCTGGACGGCAGTCCAGCCAGCCGCGGACGGCGATGAACCCGAGCTGGCCGGTCCCGTCCCCGGCGAACTCGATGAAACCCGGTTCGGTCAGGTCGATGTTGTCGCGGTCCCATCCACTCATCTCCACGATCCGCCACCGGCCGATCAACGGTGCCATGAATCTCCGAGCTGCTTTGCCACGGGCGCCAGCATAGCCATCGCGTGCAGGCTCGTCGCCGCGCCGGGCGTGCCGGAACGATCAGGTGAGGAGCCACCGTTTGTATGGTCCGTCCGGTTGGTTCTCGCCTCGGATCTTGCCGGCTCTGGCGAGTTCGGCAAGCGTTCCGGCGACGAGATACTTGGTCAGGTCCGGGCTCAGCTCGGCGGTGACCACTTCTGTCGTGGCGCCGTTGTGAGCGCGCAGGACGGCCAGGATGCGTTGTTGCTTGTCCGCCGCGCTGATCGGGTTGGTCGCGAGTTTCGACGCGCCGTACGCCTTCGTGATCAGCCTCCGGACCCGCGCGGGATCGCTGATGATCCGGCGGGCTTGGTCCTGACTGTGCTTGATGGCTTGTCTGTCGCCGGCCGCGATCGCGTCGACACCGGAGACCAGATCCTCGAGGAACTGTCGCTGCCGGGCGGTGAGGGTGAAGGCCGTGTGGCGACGTTGACCGACGAAGTCCTTGGAGCGGAACGATGTGACCGTGGTCGGTCAGCCGGACCATGATCCGCTGCACACCGCGAAGCGTCTGGGAGTCCCGCCACCGTGGCAGGGTCCTCAGATGTGCTTCGACCTCGTCCCGGGTGATGACCACGGCGTCGGCCGTCCGTCGGCTGTTGATGTTAGGCGACGGCTAGGTGTGGAGGGCGTAGTTGCCGCTCCCGGTTGCCGTCGGCAATGGTCGGGTCACCTGGTAGCTGGACGTCATCGTGTAGGTGGGCTGGGTCTTGTAGCCGAGCAGTCCCGCCTCCGCCAGGGGCGCAGCGGACATACCGACGGTCATCTCCCGCAGCCCGATTCGTCGTGCTATGTCGGCTTGGTGTGCGGGGAGAGGCGCGTCGAGTAGCCCATGCAGCAGCGCGAGCCTCCGGATCGGGGATCGCTCGGCGTCCGCGCCGCCGGCTTCGTTGACGGCAGTCTTTCCGAAGATTTGGCTGTGTGTGACTCGGCGCCGCTTGGAGACGGCCAGCAGGTGACCTGCCAGCACGGCCGCGATTCCACCGGCGTTGTCTTTGACATGCCGGATGAAGCCCTTGTCGTTGGCCTCTCTGCGGACCAGACCGGCGGGCTCGAAGGAGTAGATGCAGTACTTCTGCTGCAGGTTCACCGTTCCCACGACAACCGGTCGGGAGCCTGAATGTCCAGGAACCTGTGGTGCAGCGCGGAGACGCGTGGCCGACGGCGGGCTCCATGCTCAGAAACGTCAGAGCCTTGGCCTCATGGTTTGCCCACCGCAGCCAGCAGAGCACCAATTCGGCGGGAAGGCAGCCACGACCAGAGGATAGACGGCGTTCGACCGGCTTCCCGGCCTCCAAGCTCTGTCCAGACAGGCAATGCCGCTCCGCATATCTGTGCTGTAGGCATGTGCCGGTTTGGATCAATGGACTAATTGGCCGGAAGTCAAGTCCCGGGACATGTCGTCGCGCGGCCTGTCGCCGGCGTTGGGGGACAGGGCGGTCTTGGGCGCTGGCAGGATGGTCGCGTGAGTCTTCGTGACGGTCGCGATGGCGGCGGAAGCCCGGACCTGCGCCGTGAGTTGTCCGAGCTGCGGACCGAGCGGGACCGGCTGCGGGCCGAGAATGCGCGCCTGTCCCGTCTGCTGGAGCTACGAGGCCAGGACACCACGCTCGCGGCCGAGCAACTCGCGGCCCCTATCGGGCCAGGCGGGCTGGTGTCGATGGCAGACTCGACGCCGCAGCAGAAGCTCGCCCTCTACCTGGACCTGTTCCGTGCCAGGAACGACACCTACGCCAGGCACTGGGAGGACCCGCGCACGGGAAAGAAGGGGTGGATGCCCGTGGCGGCGGGTGGGTGGCGCAAGGGTATGACTCGCGCGACCGCCCGTCTGCTCCCGCTGACTCCGGACGTCGTCGCGGAGCACCTGGCCGCGCGGTCGCGGCAGGACCTGTTCATTGGCCTGTACCCGATGCTCCCGGACAACACCTGCTGGTGGCTGGCTGCCGACTTCGACGGCAAGACCGCGATGCTCGACGCCCTGGCGTACGTCAAGGCCGCCCGAACTGCAGGCGTCCCCGCTGCGCTGGAGATCTCCCAGTCCGGTACCGGGGGCGCACGTGTGGATCTTCTTCACCCAGGCGATCCCCGCACAGACAGCACGCGCGGTCGGGACCGCACTGATCCACGAGGCCATCCTCCAGCGTGGCGCCATGAGCATGGGCTCCTACGACCGTCTGTTCCCGAGCCAGGACGTACTGCCCGGCTCAAGCAGCCTCGGCCAGAACACGACCTGGTTGTCTCCCGGCCCACCAGCGCGAGCCGACGCGTCGTACATCATCTGGTAGTTGACCGCTGGCATG
The DNA here is from genome assembly GCA_963748245.1 of uncultured Actinomycetota bacterium. GTDB lineage: Bacteria > Actinomycetota > Actinomycetes > Propionibacteriales > Kribbellaceae > Kribbella. The sequence goes on from CAVVIA010000005.1 coordinate 1,502,229, forward strand.
CCCACATCACGGCCTCGACCGCCCGGCGATACACAGTCAGATCGTCGATCGATGGCTCCAGCTCCAGCACGCGCGTATCCGTATCCCTCTCCGACTTTGGGCACACCGGGCCCGACCTAGGAGTCATGCTGGCCGCTCAGCGCGGGTTGTCGCCTCATCCTGTCGGGGTGACAGGCGAGGATGAGCGGTTCTCGGCTGGTCGGGTTGTGGTGTGGCTGAGTACCAAGGCGCCGCCGACTGCGTTAGCAGACTTGAAGGCGCGAAGCACGGTACCGATAGTGTCGTCCTGGACGGAGGACCCGGTGAATCTAGCCGGTTCGGTCGGACGCCTGAACCTCCCCTGCCCTACGTCGCAGACAGCCCCACCGCGATAAACACAAAGCCGGCCTACGTTTGGAGCCTGCCTCACTAGCCGGCGGCCGCAGCGGCAGGTGGAGCAGATCGAAGTTTAGGAAATTCTGGAGGGTGTCCAGCTCGTCGCTTGTGTCACCTCGGACTCGCCGAGATATCGAGCTGATGCCCCGTGGGGTCGCCTGTGTTGGCAGGTCGGCCCACGGGGTCGTGTCAGTTCTTCTTCGCGGCTGCCTTGCCGCCCTTACGGCCGGCTTCCTTCTTCTGGGCGGCGGTGCCGCCTTGCTTGCTGCTGCTGCCCTTGCCGCTCTGTTTGCCGCCGTGTTCGCTCGACTTCGGCGCATTGGCGATCTTGGCGGCGCCCTCCTTGGACATCCCCTTGTCCTTGAGGGCCTCGTACTGCTTCTCGTTCTTGACGTTCGCCGACTTCCCTGGCATCGCTACCTCCTGGGCTGCGTTAGGTACATCGCACCGATCTACCGGGTGACGGAGGATCCACCGCTGCCGGTACCCAACCTGACCCGGCCTCCACCGAGAGGGGCGGTGGCTCTGCCCTCCGAACTGCCCCTCGTCGTCAGCTCTTCGCGTCGCGTTGGAGCTTCTGCTGCAGCTTGTCCTTGGGCAGTCCTGACGTGCCGGACAGGTCTGCGTTCTTGGCCTGTTGGGCCAACTCGTCGCGGGTCATGTCGCCGGGCTGCTCGCCGAGGTGCTGCTTGCGGCTGGCGGCGAAGGCTTCTCCGAGTTCGCTGCGGCGCTGGTCGGACAGGTTGGATCGCATCCCCGGAAGGACCTTGGTCTCTTCTTCCTCGACGTGGTGCGACACCGCGTCGATGAGGTTCTGGAGCGCCTTGTCGAACTCGGCCGAGGTGGGGTCGGTCTTGGCGAGCTTGGCCAGCAGTTGATCGGCTTCGACGTGTTCTTGCTGGCTGTGCGAGACCTCTTCCTTCTCGCCGGCCTCGGTGGCCGCGACGGGGTAGACCTCTGCTTCCTCGGCCCGGCTGTGTGCGGTGAGCAAGGTGGTGAGCACGGGGACCAGGTTCGGGCGCTTGTCCGGATTCTGCTTGAGCTCATCGAAGAGCCGCTCCACCTCGCGGTGGTCCTGCATGATCAGATCAACCACGTCAACAGACATTCTGCTGTCCTCTCGTACTGTGCGGCGGTCAGTCAGTCGGTTCGACCGGTTCGCCTTCCGAGCCGGTCGTGACGTCTTCTTCGCGCGGCGCACGTCGTACTGTGTTGGGCTCGGGCTCCGTCGATCGTTCTCCGTCGTCGTGCTCGACCTGATCGAAGTCCAGGCTGCCCTTCTCCAGTTCGTCGTTCTCCAGCGCCTCGTTCAGTTCCGTGTCGCTGACGGTCTTGTGCTTGTCGTCCAGGCCAGGTCGGTCGAAACTCATGGTCGCCTCCAAGGTCGATCACCGCCCCTGTAACCCGGGCGCTGTCCTCGCAATCCTGTCTGGGGGCCAGGGTTGTACGACTAGCGGACCGGTGGTCGGGTGGTGGACGACGCAGGCCGGTGGCGGTCGCGGTGTTGCTGGCGGCAACAGGCTATGGAAGCAGTTCGCGAAGGACTGGGGATGATTGGCGGTCGGGTACTGCGGGGGAGTGTTCGAAGGATTTGAATTGGGCGAGTTCGACGTAGCTGGGATGCGGATCCGGGTACGGCAAGGTGGATCGGGCCCTGTGGTGGTGTTGCTGCATGGCCATCCGCGCACGCACACGACCTGGTACGCCGTGGCTCCGCAGCTGGCAGATGCCGGCTTCACGGTGATATGTCCGGATCTGCGTGGGTACGGCGGGGTGGCGAAGCCGGTCACGGATGCGGACCATACGCCGTACTCGAAGCGTGCGTTGGCCTGCGACATCGTTGGTCTGATGGACGTCCTCGGACATCGCCAGTTCGCGGTCGCTGGGCACGATCGTGGCGCGTACGTCGCCTACCGGGCCGCGCTGGATCATCCCGAGCGGGTGTCCCGGCTGGTCGTGATGGACGGCGTACCGGTGGTGGAGGCATTGGAGCGCTGTGGGGCGGAGTTCGCTGCCGCCTGGTGGCATTGGTGGTTCTTCGCACAAGCGGAGAAGCCGGCGGAGCGGGTGATCTGTGCCGATCCGGACACCTGGTACGGCGCTTGGACCACGAACGCGCCGCAGACACTCGGTCCGGAGAACCATGCGGACTTCCTGACCGCGATCCGTGATCCGTGATCCTGCCACGGTGCACGCGATGCTGGAGGACTATCGAGCCGGTCTCGGGATCGATCGCCGTAACGACACAGCTGACCGGGCCGCCGGCCGCTGGATCGAGTGCCCGACGCTGGCGCTGTGGTCGACCGACGACGACATGGAACGGATGTACGGCGATCCAGTGGAGGTCTGGCGGCCGTGGTGCAGGCAGGTCGAAGGGCACAGCATCAAGTCCACCCACCACATGGCAGAACAGGCGCCGGTTGACCTCGCCCGCAGCTTGACCGAGTTCCTTCGCTCAGCACACGAAACCCAGTGAGCCGCATGGTCCAGTCGTTCTTGCCGTTTGCGGGATTCGCGGAATGCGCGGCTGTGCTGGACCCCTGCGATTGGGCAAGCAACGGGTGGACGCCCTGCAGATTCTTCGCGCGGTCCGCTGTTCGACGACCCGCCGGACCTACCCTATGTGTGGCCGACGTCTGACCGGAAGCCATGCCGGGACCGCGGCGATGTGTAGTCAGGCGGACAACGCCAGTCGCAGTTGGAGCATGATGCGGTTGAGGAGGCGGGAGACCTGCATCTGGGTGACGCCGATCTCGGAGCCGATCTCGGCCTGGGTCCGGTGTTCGAGGATGCGGCGCTGGAAGATGAGGCGATCGCGGTCCGGCAGGTTGGCGACGACCGGGCGGAGTGACTCGATCTGGTCGACGAGTTGGTATGTGTCGGCAGGATCGGCGACCTGCTGGCCGCGTGTCATCGAGGTCTCGTCGTGCAGTGGAATGTCCAGGGACGACGGGTTGAAGCATCCCTGAGCACGTTGGGCCTCGACGACTTCCTTCACGTCGAGGCCGAGGGCTTCGGCGAGTTCGTCGCAGGTTGGCCAGCGTGCGAGGCTGGTTGCGAGCGCCGCTTCGGTCACGGTCAGCTGCGTCTGGATCTCCTGCAGCCGACGAGGCATCTTGACGGCCCAGGCGTGGTCCCGGAAATGATGCCGGATGCCGCCGCGGATGGTGGGCAGGGCGAACGACCGGAAGTCCGAGTCGTCGGTCGGCCGATAGCTGCGGGCTGCCTTCACCAGATGCTCGTAGGCCACCTGATCGAGGTCTTCGGAGTCGACGCCGCGGCGGTAGTAGCGGCTCGCCAGCGTGCGGGCGAGTGGAACGGACGCGACGATCGCTTGATTCAGGAGCTCCTCGCGCCGTGGACCGGTGGTTGCGGCAGCTTCGCGGAGGAGTCTTTCCGCGGTGGCGGCCCGTTCGGTGCGGGAATCCGCGAGATCGGGCTGGGGCTGCAGGCTGGTGAACGACATGGGAGCCGCCTGAATACGATCTGCCCGGTGGAGGTGGCTAGGGTCAAACCACGGCCGGACGATACCTGGGTACCCACGTCTACCGGCCTGAAGCGTCGTTCAAGTGCGCCATCCGGAGGATGTCGGGCTCGAGGACATGGAGGCGGGTACCGCTGGGTTATGCGACTTCGTCGAAGCCATCCGGACCAGCCGGGCTTCTCCCGTCGGCGACGTGGCCGTGGATTCAGCTACGCAGATGGTGACGGTAAACCCATCAGGGATACAGACATCGTCGAGCGCATCCGGACGCTGGCCATCCCGCCCGCGTGGACCGACGTCTGGATCTGCCCGTACCCGAACGGTCACATCCAGGCCATTGGCACCGATCAGGCTGGCCGACGGCAGTATCTCTACCACGACGCCTGGCGCACGGCCCAGGACGAGGACAAGCTCGACCGGGTACGACACTTGGCCCGCAAGCTGCCGGCGTTCCGGGAAGCCGTCGACGCGGACCTGTGTACCAGCGGCCTGGATCGGCGTCGGGTTCGCGCGGTCGCGTTGAGAATGCTCGACTACGGCGTTTCCGGACCGGCAACACCGAGTACGCCGAGGAGTACGGCAGCCGGGGCGCGGCCACGTTGTTGCGCGATGACGTCCACGTCAGCAAGGGCAAGGTGGTGTTCGACTTCGTTGCCAAGGGCGGGCACCGGCGGACGATCGAATTGGACGACGACCGTCTGGTGGTCGCCGTACAGTCGTTGAAGCGGGGCCGGCACAAGAATCCCCGCCTGCTGGTCTACCGGGACGCTGCCGGCTATCACGAGATCGATGCCGGCATGGTGAACGAACGTTTCCACGAGCTGGTCGGTGACGATTACACCGTCAAGGATCTGCGGACCTGGACCGCCACCATGCACGCCGCAGTGGACCTGGCGGAGGCAGACCCGCCAACGACGAAGAAGGCGTTGAACGCGGCGGTCAAGGAGATGCTCGAGGAAGTGTCCGAGCACCTGGGAAACACGCCGACAGTCGCACGCGCCTCCTATATTGATCCTCGCGTCGTCACGCAGTACGAAGGCGGTCGCACCGTTGCCGACGCCGTTCAACGGGTCGGCACCGATCTCGACGACGAGGAGAGCCGGGCGGTGCTCGAACGATCGGTCAACCGTCTGCTGGACCAGGACGCCCGCGGATAGCGTCCGTAGTTCGGCCGAGGTGGCGTCTCGACCATCACGGGTGGACATCCCATGACGCAGGACGTGAGGATGCGGTCCGCCATCAGGGGTACCGCCCGGGGCAGGTTGGCTACTGGGCTCGGGACCGCTGGTCGGCTCAGGTCGTGCGCGTTGAGGGCAGCACCAGCGCGCGCGACCGGTCCTTCCTGAATTGGTCGGATTGCTGGGTGTAGCTGCGGGTACCGGGCGTCCAGCTTCAGTGGTGGTACGGAAGTGTGCCATTTCAGCACGTCCTTGTTGCGAGGCAGAGATGCTGCGCCTTTCGGCCTGAGCAGGCCACTCCTCGACTCATGGTGCCGTTCTTCACGTACGGCAGATCGAACGCGCGCCTCGCAACGTCATCAACGCTCCTGGAAGGAGCCGTCACATGACGGATACGAATCATCGGATGGACGCCGCAAGTCCACCGGCAGAAGGCGTGACCGAAGCCGCGCGGGACGAAGCCGGGCAGCTGAAAGAGACGTCGGCCGAGGCCGCGCGTCAGGTTGCGGGGTCCGTCAAGGACAAGGCATCGGACGTGCGGTCGGATCTCGGCCGGCAGTCGCGCCGGCTGGCCGGTCAGACGCGGGACGAACTGGTCGGGCAGGCGAGCCAGCAGAAGGACCGCGCCGTACACAGCCTGCGTTCGGTAGGCGATGAGTTGCGCGGGATGGCCGAGCACGGTCAGTCCGGCTTGGGTGCTCAGCTGGCTGAGCACGGTGCCGAGTTCACGGATCAGGCTGCGGACTTCCTGCAGAAGCACGAGCCTGGCGACTTGCTGGACGAGGTGCGCGGCTTTGCCCGGCGCAAACCCGGCACGTTCCTGCTGGCAGCAGTTGCCGCCGGAGTCGTCGCCGGTCGCCTCACGCGTGCCCTTGCAGCCGGCGGCACGGGCACGCCGGACGGCGCCGCCACCGGACGTGGTGCGCCGATGTACTCCGCCGGTGGTCCGGCAACAGACGACTATCTCGTCCCACCGCCGGCACCGACGACTGCTCCGCCGGTCGCCCCCACCTCGGCGCCGCCTCCTGTGCCCACCCCGGTGGCACCGGACCCGGATCCGGGGGCACCGGTGACACCGAGGTTCGGATCGGGTCAGTGACATGACCGTCGGCGGATCACCACTCGACAGCGGTCCGAACCGGTTGTCGATGGACGAGTCGGTCGGTCAGATCGTCTCCCAGTTGACCACCGATCTGGGACAGCTGACCCGCCAGGAGCTGGCACTGGCGAAGGCAGAGCTCCAGGTCGAGGCGAAGAAGGCCGGCAAGGGTGCGGGCATGCTCGGCGGTGCGGCCTTCGCAGGCTGGATGGTCGCACTGTTCATCTCCTTGACGGTGATGTGGGCGCTGGACGAGGCCATGGACCTCATCTGGGCAGCGCTCATCGTCGCCGCCATCTGGGCGGTCGTTGCCGCCGTACTGGCGATGACCGGACGCAAGGAGCTGCGGGAGGTCGATCCGAGACCCGACCAGACCGTCGAATCACTCAAGGAGGACGCGAAATGGCTGAAGACCCGGAACAGCTGAAGCGAGACATCGAGCAGACGCGGCGTGAGGTGGGCCGCGACGTCGACGCCTTGACGGAGAAGGTCAGTCCCGGTCGCGTTGTCGGCCGGCGGGTCGATCGCGCCCGGTACGGCGCACATCGGCTCAAGGAGCACGTGATGGGCTCCGCGGGATCGGTCGGCGACACTGCAGGTTCGGCGGTCTCGTCGATGCAGGACGCCGGCAGCAAGGTTGGTGACGCTGTCGGTTCAGCACCGGACATGGCTCGCGCGCGGACTCGCGGTGCGCCGTTGGCCGCCGGAGCGATCGCCTTCGCGGCCGGATGGGTCGCGGCCGCCGTACTCCCTGCGTCGACGAAGGAACGCGAGCTGGCGCGGGGGGTCAGGGATCAAGCGATGGACGCCGCCGGCCCGGTGAAGGAGCAGGCTGCCCAGGTGGCCCAAGAGGTCAGGGAGAATCTGCAGGAGCCGGCCCAGGACGCCGTTGAAGAGGTCAGGCAATCGGCGTCCCAGGCGGCCGGCGAGGTGGCGGACGAGGGCCGGTCGGCGGCTCAGCAGGTGGCGGGAGATGCGAGGGACTCGGCGGACAACGTCCGGCAGGCCGGTTCCTCGAGCTGATGAGCGACGAACGGCGGCCGGACGTTCCGGGGCTGGAGGCCGACAAGCCGACAGAGATCCCGGCGGCGGGCTGGTGGCAGGTGACCAGGCGGGCCTGGGCGGAGGCCAAGGCCGACCAGGTGCCGCTGCTCGCGGCCGGTGTCGCGTTCTTCGCGTTCCTCTCGCTGTTCCCGGCCATCGTCGCCGCGGTGCTCACCTACGGCCTGGTTGCGGATCCGGCAACGATCCGCAACCAGGCCAAGGATCTGACCGCGGCCATGCCGGCGTCAGGGCGCGATCTGCTGCTGCAGCAGCTCGATGCCCTGACATCGGCACCTCGGCAGGGACTGGGGATCGGTCTCGCGGTTGCCGTGGTCGCCGCGCTGTGGAGCGCGTCTGGAGGCGTGGGTTACCTACTCACCGCGGTGAATCTGGCCTACGACGAGGAGGACACGCGCGGGTTCGTCCGCCGCAAGCTGCTCTCCTTGGGCATGACGCTGGGCGCGATCGTCTTCGTCCTGCTCGCAGTCGGCCTGTTCGCGGCCGGCGCGGCGATCGGGAATGACGTCGCAACGCCGGTCCGGATCCTGCTGGCGGTGGCGCGACTGCTGCTCGCCATCGTGCTGATCACGGTGGCGCTCGCGGTGACGTACCGACTGGGGCCGGATCGGGACGCGCCCCGCATCCGCTGGGTGTCCACGGGAGCCGTCGTCGCCACCGTCATCTGGCTGATCGCATCGATCGGTTTCTCGATCTACGTCCAGACCTTCGGCAACTATGCCAAGACCTACGGCAGTCTGGCCGCGGTGGTGGTCTTGATGCTGTGGCTGTGGCTGACCGCGTACGCCGTACTGCTGGGAGCCGAGATCAATGCCGAGGCCGAGCAGCAGACAGCACGGGACACCACCAAAGGTGAGCCTCGTCCACTCGGCAAGCGAAACGCCGTCAAAGCCGACTCCGTGCCGCGCTAGGAGGTGCGGCCCTCGGCCAGTCGAGCCAGACGTTCGAGAGTCTCAGCGTTGCGCAGGCGCAGGACCGGGTCGATCATCGCCTTCGGTATGAGTGTGGCCGGCCCTTTCGAGGTGCGTTCACGCATGACCAGGTGGCACTGGGTGTCCTTGTCGGTCGCCTCGAACTCGACGATTCCCTCACCGGTCGGCCACGCACGGACCTTCAGCCGGAGAAAGAAAGCGCAGCGGCTCGTACAGATCGACCGTCGTGGCGTCATCGATGAGCAAGGGCCAGGCGCCGACGGAGTGGTGGATGCTGTTCCCGGGCTCCGGCCAGCCGGCCTCGACGTCGCGGATGCGGGAGGCGCCGACCACCCAGGACGCGTAGCTCCAGCTGTCGGTGAGTACGGCGAAGACATCCTCGACGGACGCATTGATCAGACGCTCGTTCTCGCTCACACACAACCTGTACCCGCGGGCAACCCGAAAATTGGTTCGCCGTCGGTGTGCGGGTACCGCCGGGCGTGAAAGCTTTGACGTGGCAGGGGAAAGCTGTCGGAAGGCCTGGCTGCATACGAGATGTTCCAGAACAAGCAGGACGGCGCTGTGAAGCGGCTGTTCATGCCGTGACACGAGTCGTCGTCACCGGCCTCCCGAGTGGGACCGGACTCGCGGCTGAGCGGGCGTTCGCTCCGCAGGGTGCGCGACTGGACCGGTCGTCTGAGCAGCACCCGTTATGTCGTCAAGGCGGCGGTCAGGGTGAACTGTCGGAATCCACAGCTGGCGTACCCCTTGGGCGCAGGGCGGCATTTGCTGCGAGCAGGTGGATCAGGCTTCCGGCAGGCAGGACGAAAAGAGCGGTGCTGGCTATGCCGACACGTGCCTTGAACCCCGGCGATGCTGGTCGCGACAGAGCGGTCCTCTCGAAGGGGGTCAACCTATGGCCAGAGTCGTACCGAAGACCCTGGTGGTCGCTGGTCTGCCGATGGTGGCTCCGGTCCGGGGTGCGACCCGGTAGCCGTACGCGTCATCGAGGCCCTTGAGACTGCCCAGCCCGTGCTCCGGGCGGGGTCATGAGGCTGGCTGGAAGGTTTCCGTGAACGTTTGGTAGAGGGAGCGGCTTTCGGCCCATTGGGTGTCGGGGGTGGACCAGTAGATGCCGTAGGCCTGGTTGTCGCTGGTGACCACGCCGCGGTTGAGGACGTGGCGGCGGCCGGAGGGGGTGGCGTAGGTGAACTCCCAGTCGGCAGCCTTCTCGAAGTAGTCGACCGGTTCGATCCGGATGCGCTGGTAGTCGGCGTAGCCGTCTTCGCGGGCTGCTTCTTGCTGACGCCAGTCAGCGACTGGATCCGGCTTGGGTTGGTTGGTCTGGTCGATGAGCAGGAAGCGCGCGCTGCCCGGCTCACGGAAGTAGACGCGCTCACCTCGCCGCTCCACGGTCCAGTCAGCCGGCACTGCCAGTGAGAATCCGGTCGGGTCCGTGTGCCGCTCGAAGCCGGCGGGCACCGGACCACGCTCGGTCGCGGGAGACTCGGCCGCGGTGGTGCGGCTGCTAGGAGAGGCAGGTCTGCTGGTAGCGGGCGACGACGGCCGGCGTGTGGTTGGTGGCGGCGTACTCGAAGGCGCCGCTGTACTGGGTGGCGCCTTGCTGACTCCACTGGTCTGCGGTGAGCCGGTCGATTCCGACTGACTTCCCTGGTCGTCGTCGCCCGGTCGGAACAGCGCCCAACCGATCAGGGCGACCGCGAGCAGTACACAGGCGAGCATCGCACCGACAACCTTCGGAAGATCTCCGTTGGACGACTTCCTCCCATCCGACGAGGCTGAATCGGGTTCGGCGACCGGACCGTCGGCTGATGACGTGGAATCGGCCGGTGTCGCCACCGGCGAACCGTCTCCGGTTGGCTGAGCATCGCCGTACTGCCCGGGCGGCGAAACGACCGGCGGAACCGGCAGCATCCGCGTCCGCTGACCACTGTCCACCTTCGACGTGTCGACAGCCTCAGCTCCCTGCGGACCGGAGGGAGCCTCAGACGCCGTCTCGGCTTGGTGAAGTAGACGTCTCGCCTCCCAGACGTCGATGCGATCCGTGGGGTCCTTGCGCAACAGACCGTCAAGCGCCGGCCCGAGCGGCCCAGCCAGCCGCGCCGGGTCGGGCTCCTCGGTCACCGCGGCCGTCAGCGTAGGAAGCGTGGATCCCCGGTCGTACGGCGGCCGCCCCTCCACTGCGGTGTAGAGCGTGGCGCCCAGCGACCACAGGTCCGACTCCACACCGGCGCCCTGACCCTGAACCCGTTCCGGAGCGATGAACGCCGGCGACCCCAGCAGTGTGCCCGACGTCGTCAGCGACGGATCGCCCTCCAAGGTGGCGATGCCGAAGTCCGTCAGCACGACCCGGCCGTCTCCGGTGAGCAGCACGTTGCTCGGCTTGACGTCACGATGCAGTACGCCGGCGCGGTGTGCGGCGTGTAACGCGGCTAGCACCTGCAGGCCGATCCGAGCCACCTCTCCCGGCGGCAACGGTCCGTACTCGCGGATCGCCTGCGCCAGCGTGGTGGATCGGACCAGCTCCATCACAATCCAAGGACGGCCGTCCGCTTCGACGACGTCGTACACGGTCACTACGTTCGGGTGATTGAGCCGGCCGGCGGAGCGGGCCTCGCGCAGGGTGCGCCGCCGCAGGACCTCGCGTTCTTCATCGCGCAGTTCCGGCGGCAGCAGTACTTCCTTGATCGCCACCGACCGGCCGAGGAGCTCGTCGCGGGCCTGCCAGACCACGCCCATGCCTCCGCGACCCAACGCCCCAGCCAACCTGTACCGCCCGGCGAGGAGGCGGCCTGCCATCGTCGAGTCGGTCATCGTCAACGGCGCCTTCCGAATCCGGCCAGGACGAGGAGCCTCGGCCTCACCGGAGCTCCTTGCCGCTACAGGTGCCCAATCCGCCTGCTCACTACACGATCGGTTTCGGTCCCAGGTGCCGGCCAAGGCTGTCGACTGGCCGCCGTCTGATGATCGGTGCGGCCGGCATCGTCAGCGGCTCGCTGAGATGTTGCTGGCTCACCACCTCAGCCTTGAGTGTCCGGTTTCCGGGGAACCTGGTTGCAGGTAAGCCGTTGCGTGCACACACTGCGGGAATGCGGACTCTGCTGAGAGCCGTCGCGGAGCCCAGGGCCACGCGGGCGGCGTACTGGAACGAGGTCGTCGCCGCGAATATCGGTGGGCTGGACCTCGGGCTGGACGACGGACCGGACGGCCGGGACGAACTACTGATCGGGACGGTCGGTCCGCTGCAAGTGGCCGTGTCCCGCTCCGGGCCGGGTGAGGCACTCCGTACGGCGGCGCACGTCCGCGGGCTGATCCCGGGCATTTCGTGTTGTTCGTGCAGGCGGAGGGTGTCACGCTCAGCGAGCAGGACGGACGGTGGTGCCGGTTCGAACCAGGGGACATCGGAGTCAGCGACCTCTCCCGGCCATTGCGCTGCGCCTACTCCGAGCGGCGCGCGATCATGCTCTCGTACCCGAAGGCGCTGAGCCCGCTGCCGGAGCATCGGGTGGCGGGTCTGACCGGGGTCGCCATCCCGGGCTCGGACGGGACCGCGGCGCTGGTGTCGGGCCTGGTCCGGCAGTTGCCCGAGCACCTCGATGCCGACGATGGCGCGCACGGTGCGCGGATCGGCTCGGCCGTCCTGGACCTGGTCAATGTCGGGCTGGCCGCACGGCTCGACCAAGAGCGGACACTGCCTGTCGAGACCCGATCCCGTGCGCTGCTGTACCAGTGCCGCGGGTTCATCGAGAACCATCTGGCCGATACACGGTGAGGTGTACGGCGATCAGACCGAGCTCGAGCGCGGCTTTGCGGCGGGGACGGCGGCCGAGCAGGTAGGTGATGCTGGACACCTTCAAGGCGAGGCCTTCGAGAGTGAGCAGCGGGAAGAAGATCCGGGCCTGGTTGCGGCTGAGCCAGCCGTGCAGGCCGGTGCGGCCCTCGGCTTGATCGAGCGTCCAGACCAGTACGCCGGCGGCGACGTCGGGGTCCTTGTCGGTGTGGTTCGGGTTCGCGTGGTGGTGGTTGTGCTTGTCGTTCCACCAGCCGTAGCTCATTCCGAGCAACAGGTTCGCGTGCAGTTGTCCGACCGCGTCATGAAGGTGGCGGGACCGGCCGATCTGCTGGTGCCCGGCGTCGTGGCCGAAGAACGCGGCGCGGGTGGTGAAGATCGCGGCCGGTACTGCGACCAGTAGCACGAGCCAGGAGTTGCCGAGCAGGATCAGGCCGGCCACAACGGCGGCCAGACAGAGCAGGTTGACGGCGATGGAGACGAAGTACTGGCCGGTACGACGCTCCAGCCGGCCGGAACTCTTGATCTCGCGCAGCAGCGGTGTGAAGTCGCTGCCCTTGGTGCGACGGGTGGGGCGGTCCAGAAGGGCGCCGGTGGGTGCCATGGACGTCCTCGAATCATGACGGCTTGGTAGCCGAATTGGCTGGGGTGACGGTGGTCACTAGGGAAAGAGCGGCTCTGCATACCTGCTCTGGGGAACGTAGTTCCACCGCCGGAGATCCCTGCGCGGGTCCAGGCGCCGATCACCAAAACGAGAAACGTCGGCTTAGTGGATGGAACGCTGCAGGAGGAGGGGGAATTCCCGCGAGGCAGTCGCGCAGCGGTCCGGATGCGTACCTCCCGCCGTAGCTGCCACACCAGACGGGACGTTCACCGGTTTCGGGTGGGCGTCCCGTCTGGTAGCTGGTGCGCTGCCGCGGCGACTACTTCTTCGTCTTCTTCTTCTTCGTGACCTTCTGGGCGGCCGACTTCGCCTGGGACTTCACCGTGCCCTTCAGGTCCTGGACGGGGGAGTAGGTGCCGAACAGCGCCGGGTCGGGTGCCGGGGCCGAGGCCGGGCCGCCGAGAGGTTCGGGATCGGTCAGGTACTCCAGCGGGTCATCACCCTTGGTCCAGCCGCCCTTGGGTCCGTCGGTGCCATCGGACAGGCCCCAGATGGTGTTGTTGTGTTCCTGGTCCTCCTCGTCGAACAACGCGTTCGGGACGATTGGCGTTTCGAGACCGTCGGCTTCGAGTTCTTCGATCGCCTTCAGCCATTGCTTCTGGTGCACGGTGTCGCGGGCGAGGTTGAACTGCAGCGTTGCCTTGACGCCGGGATCGTCGGTCATGTTGTACAGGCGTGCTGTCTGCAGCCGACCGTGCGCCTCGGCGGCGGCGTTCGCGCGGAAGTCGGCGAGCAGGTTGCCGCTGGCGACGATGTAGCCGCCGTTCCAGGGCACTCCTTGGGAGTTGGCCGGGAGTGCGCCGCCGCCGGCGATGATCGCTTGCTGCGGGTCCATCCCGCCGATGATGGCTGCCATCACCGGGTCCTGGACGGCCTCGGCCGTCATAGTCGCGGGGGCACCTTCGAGGAGTCGCGCGACCATGGTGGCCAGCATCTCGATGTGACCGATCTCCTCGGTAGCGGTGTCCATCAGGAGATCTTTGTACTTGCCTTCCATGCGGCAGTTCCAGCCCTGGAACAGGTACTGCATCGTCACGCTCATCTCACCGTAGGCGCCGCCGATGAGCTCCTGCAGCTTGCGCGCGTAGACCGGATCAGGGCGTTCGGGTTTGGCCTCGAACTGCAACCGCTTCGTATGACGGAACATCGCCACTCCTTCGTCGACCTCAGAGTTCTCTGAGCCAGACGCAGCTCCTGACTGGACCACACCTGGCCGGACGGCGCAGGTACCCGCCACGAAGGACTGAATGCGTTCCGCCGAGATTTCGGCCGGCGTACTCGCTTCAGGTGTTGGAATCTGTCGCGTGGCCGCGGCGAGCGGTGGTCCAGTCGCGTGCCGGCAGTGGCAGCCACCGCGTCAAGCGACCTTCTCCGGCACTGGACAGCAGCAGGTCCCACGGAGTGCCGGCTCCCATTAGGATTCTGATCGACAGACCGAGAACATCGGGCAGACCTGCTGGCATGCCTGCACCTTTGGTGAGCTTTGTCAGCGCCTCGTGCCGCCCCTCCGGCAGGGGAGACCCACCCGACACCAACTCCGCCTCGAAGAGCACCCCGCGCGGGTGAACGGCGGCCGCACGCCGGACAGTTGCGGCATGTCGAAACGTCTCTTGGACGGCCGTCTAGGCAGCACCCGTCAACCGATCAGTCAGCGACATCACAATCCTGCGCTCGTATTACGAAGCGCAGTACCCGGATGATCAGCCAGCAAGCCAGTACCACTGGGTCCGGATTCGTGGCCGCGAGGTGAGTTGGCGCGCGTTCGGGGTACTGCGCGGGTGTAGCGCGGCAGGCGTTCTGGCGTAGCAGCGACCTGGTTCCGCTTCCCATGACCCCGACCGATAGACCTCCTGAGAGGTGAAGCGTGATGGCTGCCGTACGGCCGACCGGCCGTTCTCAATTGCCTGCCGGGTATGGGGTTCCGCGACTGACTCGCTCGGTGTGGTCTGGCGTTCTGGTTGGAGTCGGGATCGCCACGTTCGTCGACGAGACCGTGTTCCACCAGCTGTTGCACTGGCACCATTTCTACGACAGGTCGACACCCGCGGTGGGACTGGTGTCCGACGGCCTGTTCCATGCGTTCGGCTGGTTCGCTGTCGTGATCGGACTGGTGATGGTGGCCGACCTACGCCGCCGCGCTGGGCTGGTGGGGCGCGGCCTGCTCGCCGGAATCCTCGTGGGCGCGGGATTCTTTCAGCTGTACGACGGAACGGTGCAGCACAAGCTCATGGGACTCCATCAAATCAGGTACCACGTCGACATCGCGCCGTAAGACTGGGCCTGGAACATTCTGGCCGGCGTCATGCTTCTCGTCGGTGCAGCGCTTCTGCGTAGCGCCCGTCGGCAGGTGCGAGCCGCCGAGACGGATTGATCGGTGATACCGCTCCACGGCGGCCACGGCTCGGCCGAGTCAGCATTCGGTGTCGCGGACCTGGTCCGGGCACTGTCTGCGCTGATCCTCATGGCGCTCTATCTCGCTGCGGCGCGGCTTCGCATCGAAGTGGCACTGGCGGTCGTCCTGGCAACCCAGTGGTACGCCGCATCCGGACGCGCGCTAGCCCGCGCCAACCGAGGTGCCTTACCTGCTCGAGCGGGGACAAAACCACCTGCCTAGCGGCATCGCTCCACCTGATCTGGTACCTCGGCGGCATGAGCGAGATGTCCCCTCAGCAACTGATCGCGGGCGAGGCACCCCGCGACTTGCCGGTGATCCAGACATTGGCCGAGTTGGTCGAGTTCGTCGCTGCCCAGGACGGCGTACTCCTGCGCTACTCCAAGGGGCCCTGGCACGACGCCGACGCTGGGCCGAGTCGGGACTACGAGGCGGAGGTGGACTTGCCCGGCCTGTCCGCGACCACGGTCACTCCAGAGCCGTGGTGGCCGCGGCCGCCGGCGGATTGGGTAGCGCGACGGGTCTGTAAGTACGCAGAATTGGGTGAGGACAAGGATCGCTATCCCTGGCTCCTGACCGGCGAGGTCGCAGGCTGGGGACCCGACCATGAGCCGGTGGTCGTTGATGTTCACCCGCTGGCCAGGATCAGCCAGGAGGCCCTCGCCCAGGCACGAGACCTGTACGAGGAGCGATTCAATGTCGGGAAGGACTCCGCGTCGTAGTGGTTCCCGTGACCTCAGCACCATGCGATCGCATACGTGAGGTAGTCAGCGGAAGCCTGCCTTCTGGGTTGCCTCGCTCGCGACCCGGACCCCGTAGTGGTACGCGAGCTTGCCGCCCAAGGAACCGGAGATGCCGAGCAACGCTCGCGCGACGAGGCTCAGGACGAAGCCGACGGCACTGGCCTCCTCATACCCCTGGCCGGCGCGGACGGCGAAGTTGATGACGAACAGGATGACCACAATGAGGTTGAGAACCATGTGGGTCAGGCCTGCCCGGAAGGCCTTGGTGCCGCGGGGAATGGCGAGCAGGTCCATCAGTCCGAACGCTGCGGCGAGCACAGCGCCGACGATGCAGGTGCCGATCAGCCAGTAGGCGCCTTCGGCAAACACCGCCTCTCGCTCGGAGCTCGCCAGTGCGATGACATCGAACGCGGCGCCGCCGACCCAGGCGCCGATTGGGACCGTCACCATGACCGGGTGGAACGTATGACGCCGCCAAGGGTGGTCTCGGCCTGCTCATGAAGACGCTGGCGCTCGAGTTGGGCGAGTACGCGATCACCGCCAATGCCGTCGCGCCGGGCGAGATCGCGACGCCGATGACCGGCCAGACCGACGAGGATCCGCACGGCAAGAACCGTCCCGGTGTACCGCTTGGCCGGCCCGGCGACGCCCGCGAGATCGCCGCCGTGATCGCCTTCCTCGCCTCGCCGAAAGCGTCGTACGTCACCGGCACGAGCATCGTCGCCGACGGCGGCATGCTCCAGATGGGCCCGATGGCCGGCAGCCACCTCGCCGACGACTCCTGGCGCCGGCCCTGAGCGGCACCGTGTTGGTTGCGCAGGTCGACAGCAGCCCGGTTGCTCGCACCCCTTCGCGGCGATGAGTGAGTGCCAGTCGGTGTACATGGGTTGCTGCGGAGCGGGTACCGACTTGCGGTGAGGCAAACCGACGAGGGACTCGTCGCCGGCCGTTACCGGCTTGGCGGGGTGCTCGGCCGTGGTGGGATGGGGGAGGTTCATCGCGCGACGGACGAGGTGCTCCATCGACAGATCGCCGTGAAGTTGATGCTGCCGGTCCCGCGGACACTCGCCGCATCGGAGCGATTCCTTCGGGAAGCGCGGGCGACGGCAAGGGTTCGTAGCCCGCACGTGGTGGCTGCCTACGATTTCGGCGAGTACGGCGATGGCTACTACCTCGCGATGGAATTGGTGACGGGTTGTTCCGTCGCCGACGAACTGCGACGAAACGGGCTGTTCACGCCCGAGCGGGCCGAGCACGTGGTGAGGCAGGCGGCGGCTGGGTTGGCTGCCGTCCACCAGCAGGGCATCGTGCATCGCGACATCAAGGCGAGCAATCTGCTGCTCGCCGAGGACGGCACGGTGAAGGTCGCCGACTTCGGCATCGTCAGGCTCCTGGACGACGCCACGACGACACTGACGTCGACCGGGCAGATCGTCGGTACGAGTCACTATCTGTCGCCCGAGCGCGCGCTGGGCAAGCCGGCCGAGCCGCCGTCCGATGTCTACGCGCTCGGCTGCGTGCTCTACCAGCTCGTCACCGGTCATCCGCCGTTCATGGCTGATTCGCCGGCGTCGATCATGTACCAGCACGTGCAGAACGAGCCGGCACCGCCGAGCAAACTCCGGCCCGAGTTGGCCGGCCTCGAGCCGCTGATCTTCTGGATGCTCGACAAGGATCCGGAACGCCGGCCGACCGCTGCGGAGATCGCCGACACCGCAGCACCACCGCCTGTCACTGCGGGCCGCCCGGTCGTAGAGACGACCAGTCTGCCCGCGCCTCGGACGACCTCCAGACCGGTGCTCGCCGGCATCGTCGCCGCGATCGCGCTCACCGCATCGGCGACTGCCGGCGTACTGCTGGACACCCGTGGCACAGAGCTCACGGGCGATCTCCGCCCAGGCGGTGGCGACGCCACGACGCCGGCGGTGGCACCTGGCACGCCGGCCAGGCCGACGACCGCCCATCCGACCGTCACCGCACCGAGCGATCGCCCGTCGACGAAGCAGACGCCCGGCGGCAACTCCGGACCCGGCAAGGCGATGGCACGGACGAACCGGAAGAAGTCTGCCGGCGCTGCAGACGACGAGGCCGCCCACCGGGGGAAGCAGAACAAGCCCCGGCCCGAGAAGCCGAGAACCCGTAAACCCACGGCGCGCTTACCGAGAAGTCTCATCCAATGCTCATTGCTGGAACTCGAGTCGCCCTCGAGATCAGTGCGGGGGTTTGCGGGTTTCGATGGCCTGGGCCATGGACTCGTCGTGGCGCGCGTGGCAGTCACAGCAGGGATCTGAGGACCGCGGCGGACGGACAGTGCCACGCCGGTGTGGAAACAGTTGAGGGCTTGGATGGCGAAGTCGACCACGGCGTCCACGGCCTCTTGCACGCTGCAGGTATCAAGCAGCTCGACCGCCAGCCGGGCGAACCTGTCGGCGGTCCCGCGTACGACGTCTGTCGCGGTCGTCTCGCGCTCTGGTGGGAGCCGCGCAGCCGACAGGCCGCTGGAAACTGGCCTGGTCCATACATCCATGATGCCCCAGCGATCCGAATTAGTGCTCGGGTCGTGCATTCAGCGCCGAGCGGGGGGTACCAGTCGCGCTCGATCGTCGGCGGAGGCAGTGGAGGAGTGACCATGGCTGATGACGGGGTGGCGAAGGTCGCGGAGTTGGTGGAGAGGGCGACCATCTGCATGCTGACCACGATGACCGCCGATGGCCGGCACCTGGCACGGCCGATGGCGCTGCAAGATGTGGAGTTCGACGGTGACCTGGGAGCCAAGCGCATCCTCTTCCAACGCGAACCGGCCACGCACTCCGGTCAGTGAAGGGGCGGTCCTGATGCGATTCATGACGTGGAATGTCTGGGGACGCTTCGGAGACAGTTGGCCGCGGCGGCAACGCGCGATCGTCGAGACTGTTCGAGCGCAGCGGGCGGAGTTCGTCGCGTTGCAGGAGACCTGGTGCGTCGACGACGTGATCCAGGCAGAGGCACTCGGTGCTGAGTTGGGGATGTCGTCTGCCTTTGCGGCGTCCCGGATGCCGCGAGACCCGGATCCGGATGTCCGTCTCGGCCTCGGCATCTTGAGCCGCTTTCCCTTGCGCGCCGTCGAGAAGCACAAGCTCACGGAGGGCACTGTCGCCCTGCGGGCCGAGGTTCGGCTCGGCACGAACGGCCTGCACTTCGTCACCAGTTGCCTGGACTGGGAGGAGGACCATCACCGCGAACGCCTGGCGCAGGCCGCCGCTCTGACCGCCCTGGTGTCCGAGCTGAAATCGGCCGGTGACGCGGTCGTGGTTGCGGGAGATCTGAACGCACCGCCTGACCGGCCCGAGATCAAACTGCTGCTCGCCGAACTCGACGATTGCTGGCAGCCGGAGATGGGAGAGGGCGTCACCTACAGCTCTCGTAATCCCTATCTGGGCAACGGCGAGTGGCTCGAGGACCACCGGATCGACTACATCCTCACCACCGGCGCTCCGACGGGGTGCGACTCACGAGTACTAGGTATCGACGAGGACCTAGGGCTACCGCCTTCGGGCCACTATGCGGTCGTCAGCGACGTACCCCTGGCCGCGCTTGAGCCCGGACCGGATGACGTCTTCGACCGCCGCTAGCCGTCCACCCCGGCTGCAGATGTACGACGCTGCCGACACAGAAGGCGTCACGCCGGGCAACTCGCGATTGAGCCGCAATTTGCTCTGCTCGGAAAGTGTCTGCGGGTGGCAGGAATGTGCGGTGAGCAGTGGGGCACTGACGTGAGCGTCGCAGTACGAGTTCTCTGAAGATTGAGGGGTTCGACATGACGACCGCACGTGACCTGATGACGGCCGGCGCCGAGTGTGTCGGCGAGAACGAGACACTGATCGACGCGGCTCGGAAGATGCGTGATCTGGACGTCGGGGCGTTGCCGATCTGCGGCGAGGACAACCGCCTCAAGGGCGTGCTGACCGACCGCGACATCGTGGTGAAGTGTCTCGCCGACGGCGGCGACCCGGCCTCGGCGACCGCGGGGCAGTTCGGACAGGGTAAACCAGTCACGATCGGTGCCGATGACAGCGCCGAAGAGGCCCTTCAAACGATGAGCAAGCACCAGGTACGGCGCTTGCCGGTGATCGACGGCCATGACCTCGTCGGCATGCTGGCCATGGCCGACGTCGCACGCAGTTTAGGCAAGTCCGACACAGGTGATGTGATGGAGGACATCTCTCAGCCCTGATACGTCGCAACGAATCCGGGCAGATTCCTTGGCGCCTGCGAACCCGGCCGCGTGGCGCGCAGGCGCCACACCGTTGAACGGTTCCAATGTGGTGCTCTCGTTCCGAATGAAGGCGGGTCCGTCGGGCACAGGGCGGGCCTCGGGCGGCGGAAGGGAATGCGATGCGCAGCGTGGTGATCACCGGTGCTGGGAGCGGGATCGGAGCGGCGGCGACGATAGCGTTGGATCGCAGCGGCTGGCGCGTGTTCGCGGGCGTCCACTCCCGGGACGACGGAGACGTGCTCGACCGGCAGACGTCGGACAACGTGACAGTTCACCAACTCGACGTGACCAGTCCGGACCAAATCAAGACGTTTGCCGGGGAGGTCGACCTGGCGCTCGGCGGCGACAGATTGAACGCGCTGGTCGACAACGCGGGCAAGGGATTCTTTGGTCCGTTGGAGATACTGCCCATCCAGAGTCTGCGGGACCAGTTCGAGGTCAACGTCATCGGCCAGGTTGCCGTCACCCAGCAGTTCCTGCCCATGCTGCGGCGTTCCGAGGGATCCCGGGTGGTCTTCGTCGGGTCGGTTGGTGGTCGCGTCGCGGCCGGCTTCGCGGGCGCGTACCACGCATCGAAGTACGCCCTCGAAGCGATCGCGGACGCTTGGCGGCAAGAGCTGAACACCGGAAGGGATCCACGTGCTGATCGTGGAGCCGGGGCCGCTGGCCACCCCGATCTGGTCGAAGGCCGCCAAGACACTGGATTCCCTTCCGCCGAACGACCTCTACCGCGACCGCCTTGACGCGTTGCGCCGGCGCGTGCAGCGCAGAGGCAAGGAAAGTGCCAGCCCGCAGGAAGCCGTGGAGCTGATCGTGCGTGCGGTGACCGCGAGTCGACCGCGCACCCGGTACGCCAATGGGCTCGCGGCAACTGCTCTGCCTGCCGTCCGCCGGCTGATTCCGGATCGTGTGTTCGACCGCCTCGCACTCCGCATCACTACCCACCCCGACGAGAACAAGGACGAGTGACGGGCTGGCCGGACAGCCGGATCCGGCCGTGGCGGGTTAGGGGAGTGGGCGGCCGCCGGTTGCGCCGATGCGTTCGCCGGTGATGTAGGTCGAGTCGTCGGAGGCGAGGAAGACGTAGGCCGGTGCGAGTTCGGCGGGTTGTCCGGCGCGGCCGAGCGGGGTGTCGGCGCCGAACTCACCGACCTTCTCCGCCGGCATGGTGGCTGGGATGAGGGGTGTCCAGATCGGGCCGGGTGCGACGGCGTTGACGCGGATTCCCTTGGATGCAAGTTCTTGTGCCAGTCCTTTGGTGAAGTTGAGGATGGCTGCCTTGGTGGTGGCGTAGTCGAGCAGGTTCGGCGAGGGCTCGTAGGCCTGGATGGAGGTCGTGTTGATGATGGCGGAGCCTGCGGACAGGTGTGGCAGGGCGGCCTTGCAGAGCCAGAACATCGCGTAGACATTGGTCTTCATGACCTGGTCGAACTGCTCGGTGGAGATGTCCGCGATGCCTTTGCGGGACATCTGGTACGCGGCGTTGTTGACCAAGAGGTCGAGGCCGCCGAGCGCCTCGACACAGTGTTCGACGAGTCGCCGGCAGTGTTGTTCGTCCTGGATGTCCCCGGCCAGCGACACGGCCTTGCGACCGGCGTCCCTGACCAAGCGGCAGGTTTCGCGTGCGTCGTTCTCCTCGGCCGCGAGATGAGAGATCATCACGTCCGCGCCTTCTCTGGCGAAAGCGAGTGCGACCGCTCGTCCGATGCCGGAGTCGCCGCCGGTGATGAGGGCTCGTCGTCCGGTGAGCTTTCCGCTGCCCCGGTAAGTCGTTTCGCCGTAGTCGGGCTCGGGCTCCATCGCGCTGCTGCGCCCGGGGTGTTCCTGCTGATCAGGTTCCTGCTGGTCCGGTCCGCCGTACCGCGTGCGTGGATCTGTGCTCATCGTCCGCCTCCGCGTGTGCGGCACGGTGGTGGAGACCCAGCCCGCCGTTCTGGCCGCACTCCACCGACCGTGCCGTCTGCAAGATGTGGGAGCTCCCGACAGGAGTCCGCCCGTTGACCGGGAGCACCCAGCACGAACTCGCGGCCGTGCCCGCCCCGGGTACCCGCACCATGAGGATCCGCGGATCCATGCGGAGAAATTCGGCCAGTCGGCCGCGGCTCAGCTCGTCGTGCCGTGCGGCGAGCGGTTCGGCGGGGAGAGGCTATGCCTCGGCCTGGGCCTTGGACCTGATCGCTGGACGGTCGAGGGTGTACCCAGCTCCTCGTTCAGCCGCCATCGACCGTCCCAGCCGGCCGGTGTCTGTCGGGGTGGCACACGATCTCCTGCGGACCGCACCACCGTTCGCCTCCACCAGCACCACATCCCGCGGCGTCGTTCAGCAAGTTGGCTGCGACCAGTCCATGAGATCCGGCGCCGACGACCGCATCGCTCACGGGATCTAGCTTCAGCTAGGTCAGGAAGCCTGGATCTCGCCGGTACCCGAGCCCGAACATGCTCAACCTCCGCTGCCGGGCATGATCTGTTCGGCAGCCATCCATGAAGTGACCTCGGTGTGGTGCTCGTCCTCGTACTGGACCAGGCCATACCATCCGGACGGCTGATTCTCACAGGCGATAAGCCATCCGGGATGCCAGCCACCGTGCACCCACACACTCACATGAGCCGGCAGTTCGAGGTGATCCAGTCGGTGACGGTCGTGGTCCGGTCGATCGTCAGCGCTGCCGCGGTGCGCGCTCATGAGGCGTCCAGACGGAGCGCCTTCACTGCGATGGAGTTGCGGGTGCGCTCCAGCTGGCCGAAAGTCTTGGTGTCGCGCAACGGCGGTGCGAATTCGCTTGCCCTTGGGTGCTGGGTCGGGCGGTTCCGAAGGGGGCCGGCGGGTGCCATAGGATGCCTCGAATCGGGATGGTTTGGTAGCCGAAATGGTTGACTCAGCGGCTGGGCGACGACGGCGACTGGGGACGAGCAGCTCTGGGAGACTGCTTGGGACACGCGGTTCCACTGGAGGAATCGTGTTCCGAAACCTGAAGGGAACGTTCGGCTGGTCACGTGGCCGAATGCAACTCTCCTCTGGCGCTCCCCGGGCGGGCGGAGGCTGGAGTGGGTTGTGGCCAGCGGCCTGTGGGCTGACCGGCATGTAGAGGTAATTGCCGAGATGATCCTTCGCGGGCAAGTGGGTCCGCGGGTGGTGGATCAGTCGGTAGGTAAGGCTGTCTGGGGCGATCTCGAGCGCTTCCGGTGGGTTATCGTCGTCGACGGGCCAGGACTGTCCGTGCGCCGGTCCGCCGTACGCACGACCCACCGCGGTGGTCCCGGGCAGCACGTGCGACGTTGTTGCCGAGGCCATGTGATCACCTCTGGAGCCGTTGTTGTTCGCTGAGGGCCAGGTTGCCGGGGCTTCGGCCGAGGCGGCGTTTCGCCGACGATGATGCTGCAGTCGAATGCGCCGAGATGTAAGTACCCCGCGGCCCTGGCTGTATTACCGTGGCATGCGCTCGACCGGCGGCCAACGGTGCTTTCCGTTCGTACACGATCGAGTGCGCCCCGCGCTCACAAGGATCGACATACGAGCACCCGGTCACGGCGCCAAGCCCAAGCTGCATGCATGCAGCATGCGACGGCGGGAACCAACGGGCTTAGCGCAATGGGACTAGGCAGGAGAGCTCGATGGGTACAGACGACAAACTCAGGAACGCGGCCGAGGAAGCCAAAGGCAAGGCGAAGGAGAAGGCCGGCGAGGCGGCCGACGATCGCGACCTGCAAGCTGAGGGCGAAACGGATCAGACCAAAGCCGACGTCAAGCAGGCCGGCGAGAAGGCCAAGGACGCCTTCAAGGACTGATGCGAACCCGACGTCGCCCAGGGCATCGGCGTCAGCAAGAAGGCTTTCGGGTGTCGATCAGTTCTTGGGCGATTCCGCAGGTTCCAGTTCGGCGCACGGCCGTCGCGGGAGCACGCTGAGATCTTCGGTCATGGCGGCCAATGGCACCAGGTTCGGCGGGTGGCTGTTGAATACCGCAGACAACCGGTACGGCCCGATTGGCGACCTCGACGGCGACGGTCGGGCCGAGATCCCAGTCAGCAGCCCATGGGGCGTTGGCGTGCTCAAGCAGTCTGGGACCACGCTCGCGAATCCGATGCTTGCGCCCAACGGCACATGGTTCGGTGGGTGGCTGCTCAACACCGCCGACAACCAGATCGGCATCGGAGAACAACTGGTCCGCCTGCATTGCAAGATCCTGACAAACCCGACGATCAGCATCGACCAGATGCTCGTGGCCATGTACCGCGTGTACGAGGCCGTAGGCGTGCGGGTCCACCGAGTCAGTACCGAGACGCTGAACCTGCCGGCACTCAACGATGTCGACGTCGGCAACTGCCCGCTAGGCAACGCCAACAACGGCAGAACAGACCCAGCTATTCGGAAATCGGAACAGTGCCGGGCCAAACGACGTGGTCGTCTACTTCGTCCGGAGCACCGTACCTCCCTCGAACGGCTGTGCGACACATCCGGCCGGACAGCCGGGGCGGTGGTCGCCCGCGGGGCCACGCAGTGGACGCTCGGCCACGAAGTGGGCCACGTGCTCACGCTTCGCCACGTGACCGACAACAACCGGCTCATGACCGGCAACGGAGCCGCCAACATCACCAATCCGCCCCCGGACCTGGCGACGACCGAGGTTCTCAGCATGCGAGCCAGCCGGCTGACCCACCCGACCTGCCATGACGTCGCCGACAGGTACGACGACCTTGCGGACAGCGGAGCATCAACGATGACGGTCACAATGAACGACGTGCGAGCCCAACTGGACCCGGATGAGCCGAACTACGACGCAGCCGTTCAGCCCGGTGCCGAAGCGCTCCCGGTTCTCGAACAGCTCGTCCGTGGAGACGACGATGCTTGCCGCCAAGGCGGCGACCTGGCCAGCCGATCCCCGGTGATCACAGGATGGCTGTTCTGGACGCTGCCGCCACGTCTGCCGAGCCACGGTGCGGATCGCTGCCGCCGCCGGCCTCCGCAACCTCAGTGCCGCCGACGCCGACGACTGCCGACACCTCCTCGGCGACGCCGAATTTGGTGTACGCAAAGGCCCGGCAGCCGGGGATGCCGTTGCCGCTGGTAGCGGGGCCTGAGGAACCACCATCGATGAGGCAGGGATGGCACGAAGTGTTGGGCGGTTCCCGGTGCTGTGGTCTCAACACCAGGAACCTTGGACGGTGTCGATCCGCGGGGCGGCACTGTCCTCTTACGACTGTTCCCGTCGGTTAAACGTTTGATTCGTGCCGCGTCAGTGGGGCAGGCGGCGGGTGTCGATCAGTTCCTGGGCGACGTCGCGCAGTTTGCGGTTGGTCTGCTGCGAGTAGCGCTTCAGCACCTCGAAGGCGCGGTCGCTGTCCAGGTCGTAGCGTTCCATCAAGATGCCCATCGCCTGTCCGACGAGCTTGCGGGCGTCGATCGCCTGGGCAAGCGTCGCCTCGTGGCGCGCGTTGGCGATGGCGACCGAGGCGTGCCTGGCCAGGATGTGCGCGACCGCCAGATCATCGGTGTCGAACGCCTGCGGCACGTCGCTGTAGAGGCTCAGTACCCCTGTGGGTCTCCCACCGACCACCAGCGGCAGGTGGACGACGCTGCGGACACCTGCGGCGCGCGCCTGGGCGGTCCAGGACGCCGGCCATCGCGAGTCTGTCGTCACATCGGCGATTTCGACCACGGTCTGCTGGCGGATCGCTGTGATCACCGGGCCCGCGTCGGCTCCGATCTGCAGCCGGTACAGCGTGGCGACCCGCGGGTCTGTTGAGGCCAGGACCTTCGGGCGCCGTCCACCAGCGATCAGCACGCCCGCGAAGCTGCACTGCAACGCGGCCAGCGCGAACTGCACCACCGCATCGACCGTCTCCTCGACTCCGTCGACGTCGTGCAGTTCCATTGCCAGTCGCGCGAAGACGTCGGCGGCCGCACGATTCTGGATCGCGCGGTCGTCCACCACGGCGGTAGGCGGATTCGGTAGGTCCGGTTGAGCCACAGCGACATCATCCACCCCGGCGCCGGATCGCGGTAATGCCTCGAATCCGAGCTCCTCGATGCGCTGCGCGGCTCGTCCGATTCCGTCGAATCCACCCCAGCGGCCGTGTGGCCAGAGCCACACCGAGAAGTGCATGGCAGCTAGGCCCTTCGATGTTTGCTATCCGAGCGGATGCTCGGATTATGGCGGGCGGGTCGATGAGCGTCAACAGGGCTCCCCCTTGACATCTTGAGTTCGAGCGTGTGCACAATACGAGCACATGCACGATATGCGAGCACAGAGAGGAATGGTCGTTGACAACGCATCCATGTGGCGACTGGTCAGGGCTGGGAAGATGAGCATCACCAGCCCGCAGCAGCTTCTCGAGCTCTACCGACTCATGGTGCTGACGCGGTCCGTCGAGCTGGCCATCGAACGCTCCCATCGAGCGGGCCGCATCTCCGGTTCCTTCCATTCGTCGTTGGGGCAGGAGAGCTGTGCCGCCGGGGTCTGTGCGGCGCTGCGGCCCTCGGATGCGGTGACCAGCAACCATCGTGGGCACGGTCACGCACTCAGCAAGGGCGTCTCCGCTGACGCCGTCATCGCCGAGCTGTACAAGAAGACTCACGGCACCAGTGGAGGACGTGGCGCCTCGATGCACCTGCACGACCGCGCTTCAGGCTTCTACGGCGAGACCGCCATCGTTGCCGGCGGTGTGCCGTGGGCCGCTGGTGTGGCGTGGGCAAAGAAGCGAACCGGGAGCGACGACATCGCGGTCTCCTTCGGAGGAGACGGTGCGTTCGCCAACGGTACGTTCGCCGAGACCATCCGGTTGGCGAAGTTCTGGCAGGCGCCCTGTCTGTTCGTGTGTGAGAACAACGGCTGGGCCCATTCGATGCCGGTCGAGACCATATTCGGCCTACCCGGCAGCATCACCGAAATCGTACGGGCGATGGGTGTACGCGCCGAGTGTGTCGATGGCCGAGACGTCGCCGCTGTTTACGAAGCCGCCCAGGAGCTCGTAGCGCAGGTCCGCGGTGGGCAGCCGGCCTTCCTGGAGTGCGTCGTCTACAGGGTGCGCGCGCATAGCATCAACGACGCGGACTACCGCTATCGCGCCAAGACCGACGGCCCCGATTGGCTCGAATCCAACGATCCGATCGCGGCGGTGCGTCACAAGCTGGACGACCTTCTTCCAGGGCACGCCGCATCCGTTGACGACGACGTCGCTCGCATCGTCGCAGCAGCAGTGGCCAAGGCGGAGGCCGGAAAGTCTCCGACTCCGCAGGACGCGTTCATGACCGTGTACGCCAGTGAGGGATTGGAGTGGCATGGCCAGGTTCAAGTTCGCTGAAGCCATTCGGGCGGCACTCGACGACGAGATGGCCGCCGATGACTCGGTGGTCCTCATGGGCGAGGAGGTCGGGGCGCTGGGCGGGGTGTTCACCGTCACCAAGGACCTGATCGACAAGTACGGTCCCGACCGCGTCATGGACTCGCCAATCTCCGAGGGTGCGCTGGCCGGCTTCGCGGCCGGAGCGGCAACAGAGGGTGTACGCCCGGTCGTCGAGATCATGTTCTCCGACTTCGTCATGCTGGCCATGGACCAGCTGATCAACTTCGCGGCCAAGATCCACTACATGAGCAACGGGCAGTTCTCCGTGCCGATGGTCGTTCGGTTGCCGGGCGGGGCCGGGACCAACCACGGGCCCCAGCATTCGCAGAGCCTGGAAAGCTGGTTCGCCCAGACCCCGGGCCTCGTCGTCGCGATGCCCAGCACGCCCTCCGACGCGTATTGGATGATGCGTGAGTCGATTCGTCTCGACGACCCCGTCATGTTCTTCGAGAACAAGAACCTCTATTTCCGGCTCGCCGAGGAGATCGACCGCACCGAAGGATTCCGCGGCCTCGGTGCAGCGGTGCGGCGAGAAGGCACCGACGTCACGGTCGTCTCCGCCGGGCGAATGGTCGGCATGAGCCTGGAGGCCGCCGAGTTGCTCGCCGACGACGGATACTCCTGCGAAGTCATCGACATGCGCTACCTGTGGCCCCTCGACCTGGACACGGTGGCGCGTTCTCTGAAGAAGACGGCGAAGCTGGCGGTCGTCTACGAGGCGGTGGAATACGGTGGCTGGGGGTCGGAGATCGCGAGCTGGGCCGCGGCGGAGCTCTTCATGGACCTCGACGGCCCCGTGACCCGGGTGGGTACGCGTCGCATTCCCATCCCGGTCGGTGTGCCGCTCGAGGAAGCCCTTGTTCCCACCCCGGCCAGTATCCATCAGTCAGTTCTCGAGCTCGCGAAGTTCTAGCAGAAGGGCAGTCCATGAGCAGCGACAGCGCCACCGACGTCTCTCCGACGACGGTGACCTTCGACTCCGACGGCTTGGCCCTCGAGGGCCTGTACTTCCGCCCTGCCGGCGACGGGCCGTTCCCCTGCGTGGTGATGGCGGGCGGTTGGTGCTACGTGAAGGAGCTTGCGCAGCCCACATATGCGGCCGCGCTGGCGGCAGCCGGCATCGCCGCGCTGGTCTTCGACTACCGCAACTTCGGCGGCAGCGAGGGGCAGCCGCGTCAGCACATCGACCCTGCCCAGCAGCTCGCCGACTACCGCAGCGCTCTCGACCACGTCGAATCGCTTGACGAGATCGATGCCACCCGGCTGGGTGTCTGGGGAATCTCTTACAGCGGGGGACACGTCCTGATCCTCGGGGCCATCGACTCCCGGGTCCGTGCACTGTGCGGCATCGTGCCAGTGACCGACGGCTACACCAACATGAGGCTGGCGCACGGAACGTTGGGATTTCGGCGATTCCAGGAGCACATCCTCGAGGCACGCCGTCACAAGCACCGCACCGGCGAAGTCACCTACTTCCCGCATCAGCCCGCCGAGGAAGGCGCCCTGGCGACGTGGCCCTTTCCCAGGAGCAAGCAGACCTTCGCCGCTCTCAAGGACCGTGAGGCGCCCGCGTACCGTGGCGAGTCGACCGCTGAGTCCTCCGATCTGTTGCTGGGCTACAGCGTCTTCCCGTACCTGCCGCGGCTGCTCGCCAAGCCCACTCTGCTCATCATCGCCGAGGGTGACGACCACACCCACTGGGATCTGGCGCTGAAGGCTTTCGAAGCCATTCCGGGCACGGCGAAGGAAGCGATGATCGTTTCGAACGCCGACCATCTCACCCTGTACGCCGATCGAGACCGCCAGAACGCGGTGGCCCAGAAGGTCGCAGGCTTCTTCCGGACCGCCCTCGATTCGTAACGCGGGTGGCGACGGCACCCGCCGGCCGAGTCACCCGACCCGTCATCGCAAGCAGTTCATGCCGACAAATCCACTGAGTGAACGAGGTTGGACCTCATGTCCCGAGACATCAAGATCGGACTGTGCGGGCTGGGCAGCATCGGCAAAGCAGCTGCTCGCCTGCTGATCGACCACCGCAGCGGCTTCTCACTGGCCGGCGCCATCACCAAGGCTCCCGAAGACATCGGTCGCACGCTGGGGGAGGTCGTGGGCTCGTCGCGCACCGCCGACATCGTCGTGGGCAGCGAACTGGACGAGCTGCTGGCGCTCAAGCCGGACATCATCGTCTACGCCACCGGATCGTTTCTGAAGGAGACCACCGATGACGTCATCGCCTGCGCGAGTGCCGGTGTCAACGTCGTGAGCCCGTGCGAGGAGCTCGCGTTTCCCTTCTCACGCGATGCCGACGCCGCGGCGAGGATCGACGCTGCCGCCAAGTCGGGCGGCGCCACCGTGCTGGGCACCGGGGTCAATCCCGGATTCATCTTCGACACATTCCTCATCGCCGCCTCCGGGTGCAGCTGGGACGTGGAGTCGATCACCGGACGCCGCGTCGTGGACGTGGCGGGATTCGGCCAGAACATCCATCGCCGACTCGGCATCGGTTACACACCGGAGGAGTTCGAGGCCGGCCACCAGGCGGGAACCATTGCCGGGCACGTCGGCTTCCCCGAGTCCATCCAGCTCGTCGCCGAACGCCTCGGGCTCACCTTGGACGCTCCGGTCAAGGAGGTCTTCGACCCTCTCGTCGCACAGACGCCCGTGAGCACCACCTACGGGAATTTGCCCGCGGGAGTCACCGAAGGTTTCGTCCAGCGGGCGAGCGGAACGGTGAACGGTACCGAGATGATCGCGTTCGAACTCGTGCTTCACCTTCGTCCCGTCGAAGCGGGGATGGAGGCGAGCGACACCTTCACGCTCAACGGGGCGCACCCGGTCTCGGTCACTCTCCGGCCTGGTATGGACGCCATCCCGGCCACTTCCGCCCAGCTGGTCAACAGTATCCCGGGCGTCCTCAACGCGGCCGTGGGCCTGAAGACGGCGAAGGATCTGCCGGCCGCCGCCGCCTGGACCAGCCTCGAGCGGACCATGGTGCGATGAGCACCACTCCAGCCGGCTGGGAAAGAGTCCGCACCAGTCCACCCGTTCTGGCTCCGGGAGGGAGCGCGCCATGAGATTCGCGGTAGACACCGGTGGAACGTTCAC
Organism: uncultured Actinomycetota bacterium; assembly: GCA_963748245.1. GTDB lineage: Bacteria > Actinomycetota > Actinomycetes > Propionibacteriales > Kribbellaceae > Kribbella. The sequence continues at coordinate 1,532,654 of CAVVIA010000005.1, forward strand.
CGATCTGGTGATCGAAGCTGCGGACGGTCAGCTGAGTATCTACAAGAGCCCGACGACCCCGTCGGACCCCGTTCAGGGAATCCTCGACGCCTTCCAGGTCGCGGCCGACGACCTGGGCCGTGCCCGGCGTGATCTGCTCACCGACGGCGAGATGTTGTTCCACGGCACCACCCGAGGGTTGAACGCGGTGCTGACCGGCAACGTCGCCAAGACCGCGCTGATCACCACCGAGGGGCATCCCGATGTCCTGGTACTGCGTGAGGGCGGCCGGACCGGGATCTTCAACCAGCGACGTGCCTACCCGGATCCGTACATTCCCCGGTCGCTCACCTTCGAGATCCCGGAGCGGATCGGTGCCCAGGGAGGGGTGGTCCGTCCGCTTGATCGTCGCGACGTCGTCGATCTCGCGCGCAGGCTGCGTGCGCACGAGGTCGAGGCGGTGGCTGTGTGCCTGCTCTGGTCGATCGTCAACCCGGCCCACGAGCTGTTGGTGGGGGAGGTGCTGACGGAAGAACTTCCTGGCGTTCCGGTCACCTTGTCGCACCACCTCAACCCGGCGCTGCGCGAGTACCGGCGGGCCTCGTCTGCCGCCATCGACGCGTCACTCAAGCCGCTGATGACCGAGTACATCGCCGGCGCGCGCGCTCGCCTGGCCGAGGCCGGATTCGGTGGGCGGCTGCTGATGATGACGTCCTCCGGAGGTGCTCTCGACGCCTCGGACGTGGCCGACGCTCCCATTCACTCGCTGAACTCGGGGCCGTCGATGGCACCGGTGGCCGGCCGTTTCTTCGCCGACCACGACGCTGTCTCCGACATGGCGATCGTCGCCGACACCGGTGGTACCAGCTATGACGTCAGCGTTGTCAGGGACGGGCGGATTCCGTGGACGCGTGAGTCGTGGATCGGGCAGCCGTTCCTGGGGCACATGACGGGCTTCCCCTCCGTCGATGTGCGCAGTGTGGGTGCTGGTGGTGGCAGCGTGGCTCGTGTCGACGCCGGCGGCATGTTGCACGTCGGTCCGGAAAGCGCCGGCGCGGTGCCGGGACCTGCCTGCTACGGCCGGGGTGGGCACCGGCCGACGATGACCGACGCCTGTCTGGTGCTCGGTTACCTGGACCCTGAGTACTTCCTGGGCGGTCGGACGCGTCTTGACCTCGAAGCGGCACGACGAGCCATCTCCGAGCATGTCGCCGAGCCCCTCGGTATCAGCGTGCACGAGGCGGCGGCAGCAATCTACGAGCTGGCCACGGAGCACATGGTGGGCGCGATCGAGGAGATCACCAGCCACCAGGGCATCGACCCGTCTCGCGCGGTCCTTGTGGGCGGCGGTGGTGCGGCAGGCTTCAACACCGTCGCGATCGGTCGGCGGCTCAACTGTCCCGAGGTGATCGTCCCGGTGATGGGTCCGGCCCTCAGCGCCGCGGGGGCCTTGATCTCTGAGCTGGCCCGGGCTTTCGAGGTCAACGGCAAGACGTCCTCGGACAACTTCGACTTCGCCCGTGTCGCCGAGCGCATCGCCGAGGTCCGGGGGCGCGCCGAGGAGTTCATCGAGGCGGCAGGTCCGTCGATCATCTCCAGCGGCATCGAGTTCTCGATGGAAGCCCGTTATCCCAATCAGGTCTGGACCTTGGAGGTTCCCGTCGACGAAGCCCTGACGACGACCACGGAGGGCGTCGCCCAGCTGGTCAAGGCCTTCCACTCTGCTCACTTCGAGACGTTCGCGGTGGCAGATCATGCCGCGCCCATCGAGATCGAGAGCTGGCATGCGCGGGCACGGTGCCAGCTGAGCGACCCCCGACCGCCGGTGATGGAGGCCCAGGGCGGCAAGCCCACACGGCGGCAGATCTATCTGCCCGGCAAGGGCTGGAGGACCGCCCAGGTCTGGCGCCTGGCCGACATCCCGGTCGACTCCGTCAACCACGGGCCGGCCGTCGTGGAGACCGCAACGACCGCAGTACTGATCGAGGACGGCGCGAGGTTCACTCGCAAGGCATCCGGCACGCTGCACGTCGTACCGGTGGGCGCGGCCGGACCGACGCACCCGCGGGCCTGGGCTCACGGCAGCACAACAGAAGGGACGGTGTGATCATGGACGGCGTCCGGATGGCGGTGCTCAGCAGCAGGCTCAATGTCATCACCGAAGCCATGATGAACACGATCTTCAGATCCAGTCGCTCGGGTGTGCTCAACGCCGCCCACGACTTCTCCTGCTGCATCGTCAGCGCACGACACGAGCTCGTCATGGGGGCGGAGAGTCTGCCCATCCACATGATGAGCGGTCCGGACCTCATCTCGGGTGCCATCAGTGCTGCCTACCCCGAGGTTCGGCGAGGCGACGCCTTCCTGCACAACTCGCCCTACAACGGAAACTCCCACGCTGCCGACCACTGCATGGTCGTCCCGGTCATCGACGACGAGGGAGTTCACCGGTTCACGGTCCTGGCCAAAGCCCACCAGGCAGACTGCGGCAACTCTCAGCCGACCACCTACATGGCGAACGCTCGGGACGTCTACGAGGAGGGCGCCCTGATCTTCGACGCCTGCCGGGTACAGCGGGACTATCAGGACAACGACGACATCATCCGGATGCTCAAGGCGCGGATCCGGGTCCCGGACCAGTGGTGGGGCGACTACCTGGCCCTTCTGGGAGCGGTCCGCCTCGGAGAGCGACGCGTGCTCGAGCTGGGCCGCGAGGTCGGCTGGGACCTGCTCGACGAGTTCGTGGGTGAATGGTTCGACTACAGCGAGAACCTGATGGCTGCCGCCATCGCCGATCTTCCGGCCGGTGGCTTCAGGGGCACCACCCGTCACGACCCGTACCCGGGTGCTCCGGACGGCGTCGAGATCAACGTCGACATCCTCGTTCAGCCGGACGAGGGCCGCATTCGGATCGACCTGCGCGACAACGTGGACTGCCTTCCCAACGGGCTCAATCTCACCGAGTCGACCGCTCGGACGGCCGCCATGCTCGGTGTGTTCAACTCGATCGGTGACGGGGTTCCGCCCAACGCCGGAAGCCTGCGTCGCATCGAGGTAGAGCTGCGGGACAACTGTGCGGTCGGGATACCGCAGCACCCGGCCAGCTGTTCGGCCGCCACGACAAACCTGGCGGACCGGGTGTCGAACCTGGTTCAGCGTTCGTTCGCCGAGGTCGCGGACAGCGCCGGCATGGCCGAATGCGGCGCGGTGATCCCCGCTGCGGCCGCCGTCGTCTCGGGACGAGATCCACGTTCCGGTAAGAACTTCGTGAACCAGATCTTTCTTGCGGTCACCGGCGGCGCTGGTACGCCGTGGACCGACGCCTGGCTCACGATGTTCCATGTCGGCTGTGGCGGCATGCTGCGACGCGACAGCATCGAGGGAGCTGAGATGGCGCACCCAGTGCGCATCCACACCCAGAAGCTCGTGGCGGACACTGAGGGGGCGGGCCGCTACCGGGGGGCTCCCTCCGCGCACGTCGAGTACGGGCCGGTGGGGACCACCTTGTCTGTGGCCTACGGGACAGATGGCGCTCTCCACCCCGCCCTCGGCGTACGGGGTGGCCTGCCGGGCGGACTGAGTCAGCACTTCCGGCGTGGCCTCGACGGCGAGCTGACGCCACTTGGCTCCCAGGGCCTGATCGAGCTTCAGGACGGTGAAACGATCGTGGCCATCACCGCCGGCGGAGGCGGCTACGGGCAGCCGTCGCAGCGACCCGCCGAGCAGGTTCGCCGGGACGTGAGGGAGCGCTGGATCTCCGTCGAACGTGCGGCTGAGATCTACGGTGTCCGATTGACGGAGGACGGAGCGATCGATGTCGAGGAGACACAGGCGCTGCGCGCCTCGTTGGTCGACACCATGGCCTGACGGAGCGTCCGACACGGCCGTCCGCCGGGCCTGGCGCCTCGCCGTCTGGGTATCCTGAACTCGTGGCTCACGAAGCGAACAACGGCTCGAAAAGTGGCGGTGCCGACGGAGGTATCCAGTCCGTGGCTCGGGCAATGTCCATCATGGAACTCTTCGACGAACGGCGCTCCTCGCTGAGCACCAACCAGGTGGCCGAGCTGACCGGTCTGAACCGTGGGACTGCTTACCGCTTCTGCCAGACCCTCCGTCAACTGGGATATCTCGAAGAGATCCGGCAGAGCACGTTCCGGCCCGGGCTCAAGGTGCTCTCCCTGGCGCAGGCGGTGCTCGGCGGCATCGGTCTCGTCGACATGGCCATGCCGACGTTGCAGGCGCTTCGCCATGACACGGGGGAGACGGTGAACTTCGCGATGCCTGACGGCGTGGAGGTTGTCTACGTCGCCCGGCTGCTCAATGACGACCTGCTGGCGTTGAGGTTGGTGGTCGGTAGCCGGTTGCCGATGGTCACTTCGTCGTTGGGTCGCGCCATGCTCGCATTCATGCCGGAAGAGCGCGTGGCCGAGATCATGGACCGCAGCGACTTCCAGAAGCTGACCCCCAACACCATCACCGACCGCACGAAGCTGGCGGACGAACTGCGGCGAGCTCGAGAGCGCGGCTATGCCTTCAACGACCAGGAAGTCGTGATGGGAGTCAGGGGGGTTGCCGCGCCGGTGATCGGAGCCGACTCGATGCCCATCGCGGCGGTCAACCTGTCCATCGCCCGGCCTATCCAGCGGGGTGAGCTCGATTCCGAGCTGGCCCCGCGGTTGCTGGCGGCGGCGGCCGACATCGGTGAGCGGGCCAAGCAGATCGACCGGTTCGGCCGCTGAAGACGCCCCTTCGCGGGGCTCACACCTCGAATCGCCCGGCTTCGAGTCGCTGCTTGATGTCGGTCAGGAACCGGGCGGCGTCCGCGGCGCCGGCCAGTCGGTGGTCGTAGGTCAGGCACAGGTAGACCGTCTGCCGGACCGCGATGATCTCTCCGAGATCCGGGTCATCGACGACCACCGGCCGCTTGATCACGGTGCCGGTGCCGAGGATGGCCCCTTGCGGTGGCTTCAGCATCGGCGTGTCGAAGAGCACGCCCACACCCGGGGTGTTCGTCATCGTGAACGTGCCGCCGGCCAGTTGGTCGGGGGTGATCCTGTTTTGCCGGCCGCGGCCGGCCAGGTCGGCGATCCTGCGGGCCAGGCCGGCCAGGCTCAGGTCTCCCGCGTCCTTGATGACTGGACTGAGCGGCCCGCGAGGTGTGTCAACAGCAATCGAGAGCTGCCCGGCAGCGGAATGCGTCACCTCACCTTTGTCGCTGTCGACCGTCGCGTTCATCGACGGATGGGCCTTGAGTGCGTCGATGGTGGCCTTGGCGACGAAAGCGAAGTAAGTGAGTCCGACGCCCGCGCGGACGGCGAAGTCGGCGCTCACCGAGTCCAGCAGGCGCGACACGTTGGTGACGTCGACCTCGAGGACCTGGGTGAGCTGGCCGCTCGCCCGCGGGGAATCGAGCACCACCCTCCCGGCGATCATTTCGCGCCTCGGCGAGACGGTGTCCGTAGGCCCGCCCAGCGAGGTCGAGCCGCCGGGATGCCCAACGGCGGAAGGACTGCGACGGCTGGAATCGCCCGCTGCCGCCAGGATGTCCTTCTTCCGGACCCTGCCCTCAGCGCCGGTCCCGGCCACCTTGTCGAGGTCGACGCGAAGTTCCTTCGCGAGCCTCCGCACCAACGGAGTGTGCCGTCGGCTGGTGAGGGTTCCCTTGTTGACGGATCGATCCGGGGCGGGAATGCGCTCTTCGACGGGCATGGCGGGTGCTCGCAATCTCGGCTTCTCGGCGCGGCTGAACTCGCTGCTCACTATACGAGCCAACGCTCGTACTGTGCAATCCAGAGAGGAGTAGTCGACTCAGAGGCTTGACTCCCGGTGGGCGGAAGGCTTAATTTCGGATCACGTTTCGAGCGGATGCTCGCATTCCGAACACTGGAGGAACTGGTGCTAGAGCTTTCGAGGAAGTGGACGAAGGCCACCGTGATCGGGCTGTGCGCCGCGGCGGTAGCGGCCGGATGCAGCGCCGGCGACGATGCTGTGGATGCGAGCCAGGGCAGCGGGTCCCTGGAGTGCCGAGACGACAGGATCCTGATCGGCGTTGCGAAGGCCGAGAGCGGCTTCGCGTCGTTCTTCGACGTCGCGGGCAGGCGCGGACTCGAGGTCGCCGTCGACGAGATCAACGCTGCCGGCGGCGTGAAGGGATGTCCGCTCAAAGTCGATGCCCGAGACACCAAGTCTGATCCCGCCGTGGGTGCTCAGGTCGCTCGCACGCTGATCGACGAGGGCGCTCAGATCCTGGTCGTCGCCGATGATTTCGACAGCGGTGTCGCGGCCGCCCGGGTCGGCCAGAACGCCGGTGTGCTGACGCTGTCGCTGGCGGCTTCGTCGACGGTCTTCGGCAAGGCGGTCGGGGACCTGTTCTTCAGCGGCGGCATCACGACCACGGAGCTCGGGGACGCGCAGGCCCAGCTCGCGGTGGACCGCGGCTGGAAGCGCACTTTCCAGGTGATCGACACCGGGCTTGCCTACTTCACCGAGCAGGATCAGGCGTACCGAAAGTTCTACGAGAGCAACGGCGGGAAGGTCGTCGCCGCTGAACGCGTCGACTCCCTCGGCGGTCAGGCCGACTTCAGCTCGGTGATCTCGGCGGTGAAGGCCGCGAACCCCGACGTCGTCCAGGCGCTGGCCGTCTATCCGTCCGTTGGAACGTTCGTGAAGCAGCTACGGGCTGCGGGGGTCAGAACGCCGGTGCTGGGCAACATCACCCTGCAGACACGTGAGCTTCCCCGGCTCGTGGGCGCGAACCAGTCGAACGACATCCACTACGCGGCACAGGTCTATTTCGACGGCGCCGGCATCGACGCCAAGACCGATCCCGGCATCCTGAAGTTCGTGGACAGCTACCAGCGCCTGTTCAAGATGTTCCCGGAGCAGGCCAACGCCCCGGGGGCCTACCAGACCTTCATGGCCGTGAATGTGGCCTTGCAGCAGAAGGACGTCGTCGACGCGAGGTCAGCTGCCGCCGCAATCCGCAAGCAAAGCAAGCTGCCCGTTCCCGGGGGCACGCTCAGCCGCTGGCAGGACGGCTACGCCGTGTGGGACCCGACCATGGTCAAGCTCGACGGCGGCAGATGGAATGTCGAGGCGACGTACAAGGCACGCGACAAGGCGGAGTGACCCGTGCTCGACATCGATACCGACACCGTCGCCATGGACAGCGACTCGTCCGTACCGGATGTGCGGCTCGACGTTCGCGGTGCGGTCAAGCGTTTCGCCGGGGTGGCCGCCCTGGATGGGGTCGACCTGCGACTCGCCGACGGTGAGGTCCTCGGGCTCATCGGGCCCAACGGATCAGGAAAGACAACACTGATGAACTGCATCTCCGGCGTGCACCGGCTGAGCGGCGGTTCCGTCGTCCTGGAAGGCCAGGATGTGACCGGTGCGTCGAGCAAGGCGCGGGCCCGCTCCGGCCTCGGCCGGACCTTCCAGAACCTGAAGCTCTTCGCAGAGCTGACGGTTTGGGAGAACGTTCGCGTCGGTGAGAACGCGTCGCCCAAGCGTGGATCCCTGGCGCAGCTGCAGGAGCTTCTCGACCTCCTGGCTCTCGACGAGGTGAGCAGGGAGGTCGTCAAGTCGCTGCCGTACGGATACCAGCGGCGCGTCGAGCTCGCCAGGGCCCTGGCCGGCAGACCTCGTGTCCTGCTGCTCGACGAGCCGGCAGCCGGCCTGAACGACGACGAGACGCAGACGCTGCGCGAACTCATCCTGCGGATCCGGGCAGACTTCGACTGCAGCGTGATCCTGATCGACCACGACATGGAACTGGTGACGACCATCAGTGACCGGATCCAGGTCCTCGACGAAGGTAAGACCCTCTTCGAGGGTTCACCCACCGACGCCTTCAAGCGCAAGGAAGTCGTCGACGCCTACCTAGGTGCCTCATGAACACACCTCTGCTCAGCCTGCGAGGCGTCACCGTCGGCTACCGCGCGACGGCGGTGCTCAAGGACTTCTCGCTGGACCTCGAGAACGGATCCTCGGTGGCGCTCCTCGGTGCGAACGGTGCCGGGAAGACCACGACGATGAAGGTGATCGCAGGCCTTCTGCGGCCGTGGGAGGGCACCGTGCACTTCCAGGGCGAGGACATCACCGGACTGTCGGCCGAGGATCGGTCGTCGCTCGGCATCGCACTGGCTCCCGAGGGACGAGGCATCTTCGCGACCTTGTCCATCGAGGAGAACCTGCAGATGGGCGCGCTGGCGGCTCGTCGGCGGTTCGGCCGACGGGAGGGCCGCAAGCTGACGCTCGAGGGGCTCGACCAGGTCTACGACACCTTCCCCGTACTCGCCAAGCGGCGCTCGGACAAGGGCTGCAACCTGTCTGGTGGCCAGCAGCAGATGCTCGCCATCGGCCGGGCGTTGATGGCGCGCCCGGCCTTGCTCCTGCTCGATGAACCATGCCTGGGGCTGGCGCCGAAGGTGGCCGCCGAGATGTATGAGTCGCTGGTGTCCCTCAGTTCGGCCGAGCGCGGAGTCATCGTGGTCGAGGAGTCCTCCAGGAGAGCCCTGGCTTTCGCCGATCGCGCTTGCGTGCTGAAGCTGGGCCGCAAGGCTCTCGACGTGACTTCTGCCGAGGCCGGCCAGGACGAACGACTGATTCAGGCCTACTTCGGTATCGACGCCGCGGTGGCATCATGACCGGCTTGATCCAGGGCGCCCTGGACGCCCTCAGCGTCGGCTCGATGTATGCCCTGCTGGCACTCGGACTGACCCTGGTCTTCAGCGTCATGAACCTGATCAACTTCGCCTACGGCTTTCTCCTCATCGGCGCCGGCTACGGTGTGATCGTGCTCACCGCGTCGGGCGTCGGCTTCGCCGCCGCGGTCCTCCTCGTCGTCGTGCTCGTCACCGCGTTGTCCCTGGCGATGGGGTTCTTCGCCTTCAAGCCGTTCATCGGTGCCCCGCCGAGCACGTTGCTGATCACCTCCTTCGGCGTCCTGCTCGTGGTGCAGTACATCGCCATCCTGATCTTCGGTGAGAGACCGCGAGTCCTGCGAGCACCCGAGATCCTCAACCAGGTCTTGCATCTGGGCGGCCTGCGCGTGCCGGTCCTCCAGTTGGTCACCATCGCGATCGCCCTGGTCACGCTGGCAGCCTTCTACCTCCTTCTCGGCAAGACGTCCTTCGGGGCGCAGTTGCGCGCTGCCGCCGAACTGCCGGAAGTCGCCAAGCTGATGGGCATCAGACCCAACCGGGTCCTCATGATCGCGTTCGCGATCAGTGGCGTCCTGGCCGGCGTCGTCGGCGTCCTGTGGTTCACCAAGATCGGAGCAGTGACACCCAGGTCCGACCTCGAGCCGACCCTCAAGGCGTTCATCGCGCTCGTGCTCGGCGGCCTGGGACGTATCTCAGGCGCTGTTGCCGGCGGCCTGGCCCTGGGGGTCGTCGAGGTCACGATGAGCTCGGTGCTCCCGTCGTCGACCGTCCCGTTCACTCCCGCGATCGTCTTCGCCATCGTGATCGCGGTGCTGCTGTTCCGGCCCCAAGGTCTCACTGGTGGAAAGGAAGCGGAGGCGTGATGAGGCGAGTCGTTGCCCTCAGACGAGATCACCCGGTGACCGCGGCCGGCTCCAGCCGCGCTGTCGCCGGTGCGGTGCTCGCCAGCTTGCTGCTGACCGTTGGCGCGGCCGTCGTGTGGAGCGTTCCGAGCATGTCGGTGATCGTCCTCCTCTTCGGGATCAACGCCATCCTGGCGGTCGGTTACCAGGCCTTCGCCGGGAGCACGGGCATCGTGTCGTTCGGCCATCTCAGCTTCATGGCGTTGGGCGCCTACGCCGGCGGCATCGCGGCGATACCAGTGGCCGACAAGGCGCTGTTCTTGCCGGACATGCCGTCTGTGCTCGCAAGCTGGGCCGTGGGAATCCCCTTGTCACTGCTGATCGGCGGGCTCGTTGCCGCCGCCGCGGCGGCGATCGCCGGGCCCGCGCTGATGAGGCTCACCGGTGCCGCCGCGTCCATCGCCACGCTGGGGCTGCTCGTGATCGTGAACAACGTGATCGCACAGGCGACGCCTATCACCCGCGGTCCCCAGGCGTTCTTCGGCGTACCCAAGACGACCACCTTCGCCGGCGTCTTCAGCTGTCTGGCAATCAGCGTGGCATTGAGCTCGCTGTTCAAGTGGTCGAAACAGGGTCGGAATGCCAGGGCCGTCCGCGACCAGCCGACCGCGGCAGCCGCAGCTGGGATCTCCGTCGTCCGGGTCAGGACCAGTGCATTCATCGTTTCGGCGTTCATCACCGGTCTCGCCGGTGCTCTGTACGCCCAACTGCTGACGGCGTTCTCCCCAGGGTCGTTCTACCTGGCCCAGACGGTCCTGGTGATCACCATGGCGATCATCGGCGGTATCAGCAGTGTCACCGGCGCGCTCTGTGGCGCCGCGCTCATCACCGCACTGAACGAGATCTTGCGGAGGCTCGAGGGCGGGGTCTCGGTGTACGGTGCCTCCGTCGACCTGCCGGCCGGAATCTCCTCGGCCGTCCTGGGCGCTGCCCTGATCGTCGCCTTGAGATGGCGACCCGAAGGTCTGCTGGGACACCGCGAGCTGGTCCTCGGCGGACCGGCGCGGCGGCACCACGGGCGGGCATCAGGTCCGCCGGAGGAACCGCAAGTGAGGAATCAGGTCCCGAGCCTCTCCTAGGACCTGGTCGCGGCGCCGACCCCGACCATCAAGTGACGACCTCGCCGGGAAGAAGGACCCCGGTCAGCCGGCCCCTGCTCCGAGCCACGCACCCGAATCATCAGCCCGGCATGCCCTGGTCCGCGCGCGCCATACGACGTACCGGGCCCTGCCGCGGAGCACCACCGAAAGGATCCCAGTGACTCATCGCCAAGCGCCCAGACTGTTGGACCCCGTCGCCCTCAGAGGCGGGATGGTTCTGAAAAACCGGATCGTGATGGCACCGATGACCCGATCGCGCGCCGAAGAGCCTGGCGACCTTCCTTCGGTGATGGCTCCGACCTACTACCAGCAACGCGCATCGGCAGGGCTGGTGGTCACCGAAGGCACGGTAATCAGCCGTCTTGGCAAGGGATACTCGCTCACGCCCGGCATCTACTCGTCCGAGCAGGTGAAGCGCTGGTCGGCGGTCAGCGAGGCGGTCCACAGCGTGGAGGGAGGTCGCATCTTCCTGCAACTGTGGCATGTCGGGCGGATCTCTACCGACCAGATCGCCGGCGGCCGGCCGATCGCCCCATCCGCGATCGCGTCTCCCACTGCACAGGTCTGGTTCCAGCGCGCCGATGGTTGGCAGGGAAACATTCCGTGCTCGCCTCCCAGAGAAATGTCACGTGCGGACATCAGGGACGTTGTCACGCAGTTCCAGGAGGCCGCCCGGCGGGCCCTCGACTCCGGGATGGACGGTGTGGAGATCCACGGGGCCAACGGCTATCTCATCGACCAGTTCCTGCGCTCCACCACCAACCACCGATCCGACGCTTACGGCGGTGGAGTCGCCGGACGCATCCGGTTCCTGCGGGAAGTCGTCGAAGCCGTCGTGTCGGTGACCGGCCCCGCCCGGGTGGGGGTACGGCTCTCGCCCGATGTGGACTACGGTGACACGTTCGACCCGGAAATTCTGGACACGACGCTGCGGGTGGTCGAAGACCTCGAGGCCCAGCGCGTCGCCTACGTCCATCTGGTCGAGTCCAACAACGCCAACTACCTGGGCGCAAGCTCCAGTCCCACGCCACTGGTGGATTCGGCCTTCAAGGCCGAGATTCGGCGCGTGTTCCACGGCTCGATCATCCTTGCTCACGACTACGACGAAGAGCGGGCCTCCCTTGCCCTGGCCGGTGGCGAGGCGGATGCCGTGGCGTTCGGTCGGCCCTTCATCGCGAACCCGGACCTCGTCGCGAGGATCAGCGAGGGCCTGCCGATCGCGCCCAGCGACCGTTCCACCTGGTACGGCGGCGATCACGTCGGCTACACCGACTACCCCTTCCTCGGACCTCACGCGACGGTCGGGAAATGATGTGGTCGGCACCGTGGCGACGGACCTGTTCGTGCAGGTCGTTGAGCTGTCTCATCTGGCCGACACGGTCGTGGCGGTCAAGCTCAGGACGGTGGCCGACGGGCCGCTGCCTTCCTGGTCGGCTGGTGCACACATCGATGTGGTTCTGCCGAACGGGCTGACAAGGCAGTACTCACTGATAGCTGCCGCTGAGGATTTGTCCTGGTACCAGGTTGCTGTGAACCGCGACTACGCGAGCCGGGGCGGCTCCGAGTACATCCACATGTTCCTCAGGCCGGGACAGTTCCTGACAATCCGTGGGCCCAGGAACCACTTCGCTCTCGTGGACGCTTCGCAGTACCTGTTCATCGCGGGCGGGATCGGCGTGACCCCGTTCTCGTCGATGGTCCGCGAGGCCAGGGCGGCCCAGCGGGGGACCGTCGTCCGCTACGCAGGCCGAAGCCTCAGCGCGATGGCGTTGCGCCAGGAACTGGACACGTACGCCGACCGCGTGCATCTCTATCCCCGCGACTCCGGGGAGCGGATGGACATCGCCGCGATCGTGGCGCAGGTTGCCGAGGGCACTGAGATCTACTGCTGTGGCCCGGCCGGCATGTTGGCAGAGGTGGAAGCCGCGGCCGCAGCGGCCGGGATCCCTCAACTGGTGCATGTGGAGCGGTTCAAGCCACGAGTCAGAAAGCTGTCCGCGCCGCGTCCGATGAAGGTGGAAGCAAGGCGCTCGCAGTTGACCTTGGAGGTGCCCGCTGAGATCAGTCTCCTGACAGCACTCGAACGTGCAGGTGTGGCAATGCCGTCAGGGTGCCGTAGCGGTCTGTGTGGCGCATGCGCCGTGCCGGTCCTGAGCGGACAGATCGAGCATCGAGACGATGTCCTGACGCCTCGGCAGCACGATGCCGGCGATCAGATGCTCACGTGCGTCAGCCGCAGTTCGTCCGGGGAAGCGCTGGTGCTGGATGTTTGAGTCACCGGAGTCCTTTCGTCGCTTGAGCCTCGAAGATCTCGAGGCAGAGCTGGAATCGCCAGAGCCCCTGGCCCAGGCCAAGATCTCCTCGGCGATCGGGCTGACTGCCCGTCGTTTCCTGGCTCACTCGCCGTTCGCGTGCATAGCTTCGGCCTCCTCCGCAGGTGCCGACTGCAGCCCCCGCGGGGACGGCCCGGGCTTCGCCACGGTGCTGAGCGAGAAGGCGCTGGCTCTACCTGATCGGGCAGGCAACAACCTTGCCGACACGTTCAGGAACGTGGCACAGCATCCCCAGGTGGGACTGCTCTTCTTCGTACCGGGTCTCAGCGAGACCTTGCGCGTGAACGGGCAGGGAAGCATCACCGACGACCCAAGGGTGCTCGCGCGTTTCGAACCCACTGCCCGACCAGTCCGGCTCGCGCTGGTGGTCGCCGTCGAAGAGGTCTACTTCCATTGCGGAAAGTCGATCATTCGCTCGGGCCTGTGGGAAACGCACGAGACGCTGGCAGCCGCTGCCACGCTCGGTCGAGACGTCTTCACCCTGGAGAACGCCGAGCGGCCGAAGGCGGACCTGAACGCGGCCGACCTTCGTCAGCTGCTGCACGAGGGATACACCGACGGCCTCTAGCAGGCTCGATCCGGTGCGTATCGCTCACCGAACTGGCGTATTGACAGACGTTACGCGGAGCGCTTGTATCCCAGCAACTCGAGGGACGAGCAACACGACATCTGACAGCCCGTCGGCGGTTACACGGCACGACAGCATGGAGGATCACCATGAAGGTCTTCACCGCAACTGTGGCTGTGCTGGGATTTCTCTCCCTCGCAGCCTGCACATCACAAACCGCCTCTCAGGACCCGGCGACGCCGAGCCAGACCGCGACGGTCTCCGTCGCGCGTGACGTCGACACCGCGGACTGGTGCGGCGACAAGCCATTGAAGGTCGGCCTGTCCGACGGCTTCGGAGGCAACGCCTGGCGGCAGATCTCACTGGAGGTCATCCGCAAGGAGGTCGCCAAGTGCCCTGCCGTGGACGGCAACATCCTTTACACCAACGCCAACGGTGACCAGCAGAAGGCAACCGGCGACATCAACGGCCTGGTGAGCCAGGGCGTGGACGTGCTGATCGTCTACCCGGACTTCGGACCTGCGCAGCTGCCGGCGCTGCGCGCCGCCGCTCGGGCCGGGGTGACTGTGATTCCGTACGACGGGGACCCCGGGGGAACGCCGGGCGAGGACTACACGGCCAAGGTCGTGATGGGCGCCGAGACCGGTGGACAGGACCTCGGCAGCTGGATGGCGAAGACCATCGGCAAGGGAAACATCGTGTTCCTCGGTGGCATCCCCGGGGCTCCGACCAGCGCACAGCTGCTGGACGGAATCAAGGCGGCGCTGCGCGAGCATCCTGACGTCAAACTGCTGGTTGACGAGCCGGTGACCACCAACTGGAACAAGGTCGACGCCCAGCGAGCGGTCAGCGGCCTGATCGCGAAGTATCCCCAGATCGACGGGGTGATCACCGACTACGGCGTGACCGCGGCGGCCGCGATCGACGCCTTCGCCAATGCGAAAGTGAAGGTCCCGGCGATCGCGTCCCTGGCCACGAGCAACGAACTGGGCTGCAAGTGGCACAAGCTGAAGGACCAGGGCAGGCCCTTCCCCGTCTTCTCGGTCGACTCCACCAACGACATGGCCCAACTGGCGATTCGCAAGGGCGTCGCGGCCGCGAACGATCGCGACACCGCCCTGGCCGAGATCTTCCGGATGCCGCCCTTCATGGACTCGGCGAACGGCAAGGAGCCGCGGTGCGTGAAGAGCCTCCCGCTCGACGCCGACCTCTCCTCACCGCTGACCGAGGCGGAGCTGGCGCAGCTCTTCCGCTGAGCCCGGAGCCCAGTCCCGGACGGACCAGCACGCACGCGACAAGGAGGGTCCCAGTGACGCCAAGCGCAAGCCCGCCGCACGACCCGTCGCTCGCACCGGCAGACGCCGCAGGGCTGTCGCTGATCGGGGTGAGCAAGAGATTCCCAGGCGTCCTCGCCCTCGACGACGTCACCTTCGAGGCCAGGCCGGGCGAGACCCACGCTCTCGTCGGCGAGAACGGGGCCGGCAAGTCGACGCTCATGGCGATCGCCGCTGGAGCGCTCCGAGCCGACTCGGGGACGGTCATGGTGTCCAACGTCGGTATGACCAGACCCAGCGTCAGGGTGGCACGCGCGTTGGGCCTCGCCATGGTCCGCCAGCACCCCGCACTGGCGGGAGACCTGACGGTCGCCGAGAACATGCTGATCGCGCAGCCCAGGCCTGGCGCGGTGCTCCAGGCCGAGGCCTGGGCCGAGCGACTGCTTCGCGACGCGGGCCACGACGCCCAGATCGAGCCGAGAGCGCGGGTCGAGACGCTCGTTCCCGAACAACGCTTCATCGTGGAGATTGCCAAAGCCCTGGCGCAGAAGCCGAAGGTCCTCATCCTCGACGAGCCCACCGAACACCTCCGCGCGGCGAACGTTGCCGGGTTGCTGGCGCGCATCCGGAGTCTGGCAGCGGACGGCACCGCGGTGGTGTACATCTCCCACCGGATCCACGAGGTCCGGGCGGTCGCGGACAGGATCACCGTCCTTCGTGACGGCCGAACCCGCGGAACCTTCGACGCCGGCGAGCTCAGCGAGCAGGAGATCGTCAACCTCATCGCTGGGCGCCCCCTCGACGCCATCTTTCCAGCCAAGTCCGACGGCAGCGCAAGCCGCGTGATCCTCGAGGTGACCGGCCTGTGCGGCGCGCACTTCGATGACGTGAATCTTCGCGTCCACCAAGGGGAGATCGTCGGCCTGGCGGGTATCGAGGGCAACGGGCAGCGTCAGTTCCTCCGTGCCCTCGCCGGCTTGACGCCGGCGTCAGGCACCATCGCTGTGGACGGAGTTGCCGCGCCGCTCGGGAACGTCCACGACTCGCTGCGCTCGGGACTGGCGTATCTGCCCGGCGACCGCCAGCAAGAAGGCGTCATCGCGGAGTACGACGTCCGTAGCAATCTCACGATGCGCAGCCGAAGCCGACACTCCAGGTACGGCGTGCTGTTGCCGCGCCGCGAACGTGATCAGGCCCGCCGCTCCAGCGCCGAGTTCAAGGTCAAGGCGCCGTCGCTCGACGTCGCGGTGGGCACGTTGTCGGGCGGCAACCAGCAGAAGGTCGTCATCTCCAGTGTCCTGGCCACCGACCCGAGGGTGATCCTCGCCGACGAACCGACCCAAGGTGTCGATGTCGGTACGAGGTCGGAGATCTACCAGCATCTGCGCAGATACGCTGAAGCCGGCACCGCCGTGCTGGTGCTGTCTTCGGACTCGCTGGAGCTGTCCGGGCTGTGCGACAGGGTCCAGGTGTTCTCCCGCGGCAAGGTCGTCGCGACGCACGAAGGTGCCGACCTCACCGAGCCGAACATCGCACGGTCGATCGTCACCGCCACCGCCGAGCGAGTCAGGCACCGCCATCGCGCGGGCCGGCTGGGGCAATGGCTCGCCGGCCACACCGCGCCTCTCGGCCTGGTCGGGATCGGCATCATCCTGCTCGGCATCCTCGGCACCACTGCGAACCCGCGGTATCTGTCCGCCGTGAACCTGGGCGGCATCCTGGCCCTGACCGCAACCCTTGGTCTGGTGGCCTTGGGCCAGCAACTGGTCATGCTGACGGGAGGCATCGATCTCTCGGTAGCACCGCTCATGGGTCTCGTCGTGGTCCTCGAATCGTTCTACCTCGTGGACGGAGCCACTGCGACGAACCAGGTGTTCGGGTGGTTGTTGCTGGTACTGACGGGCGTCGCGGTCGGGACGCTCAACTGGGCTTTGGTCGATCTCGGCGGACTTTCACCGGTCATAGCCACGCTGGCCACGTACATGACGCTGCAGGCAATCTCGCTGATTCTGCGGCCAGTCCCCGGTGGCCTCATCTCGGGGCAGCTCATCGACACGATCTCGACCCGGATCGGATTCGTTCCGGTCGTGTTCCTCGTCGTTCTCGTCGCGGCTTTGATCCTCGAGGCGCTGCTGCTGTGGTCGCGAACGGGTGTCCGGCTGCGAGCGGTGGGCTCGGACCCCGAGGCCGCCCGCACGGTCGGGATCTCCGACAAGAGGTACCGGCTGCTGGCGTACGTCGGCTGCTCGTTGCTGGCAGCCGCGGCCGGGATTCCGCTGATGAGCCAGGTCGGGTCCGGTGACCCCTCAGCGGGCCTGACCTACATGTTGGGCAGCATCGCTGCCGTCGCTGTCGGAGGGGCCAGCATCTTCGGCGGGCGAGGGTCTTTCGTCGGAGCCCTCCTGGGGGCGCTGCTGCTCAGCCAAGTCAACGCGGTGACCGCATTCCTCCAGCTCGACACCGCCTGGAGCTGGTACATCCTGGGCGGTGCGCTCCTGATCTCGGTCGCTGCGTACAGCAAGAGCAGGAACCTCGCGGCGGCCTCATGAATCACTCCACGCAGATCCAAGACTCGCGGCACCTCCCGGCGCCTGATCTCGGGCAGCTGTCCCAGGACGCGCGGCGTTTGCGGCTACCGCACTTCGGCATCTGGGCCGCACTCGTCGCGCTCGTCGTGCTGAGCTTGCTGGTCGCTCCGGGGACGCTGCAGTCGGCAAGTCTGTACTCCATGCTGCCGCTCGCCGGAACCCTTGCCATCGCGGCCGCCGGTCAGACTCTGGTCGTTCAGCAGCGCGGCTTCGACCTCTCTGTGCCGGGCACCATGTCACTGACCGCGATGATTGCCTGCACCAGCGCCGCAACCGGACGGGATCTGACGGTGACGCTCGGCCTGGTGGTGGCAGCGATGCTTGCGGTGGGTCTGCTGAACGGCCTTCTCGTGGTCCGCCTCGCCATCACACCGCTGGTCGCCACGCTCGCCGCCAACGCGCTCGTCATGGGCGTCGTCTGGACGCTGTCCGACGGGTTACCGGTGGCCGCCCCGGACACTCTGGCTCAGTTCGTGCGTACGACGCCCCTCAGGCTTCCAACGGTGATCCTGATCGCCCTCGCGGTCGTGGCGATGCTCGCCGGCTTCCAGACCCGGTTGGTTGCCGGGCGCAACTTCTTGGCCGCGGGTGCGTCGCCGGCCGCAGCCAGAGCGGCCGGTATCGTCACGCATCGGCACGTCACCGCCGCCTACGTGGTCTCCAGCGTTTGTGCGGGCTCGGCAGGCGTCCTCCTGGCCGGATACGCAGGCACGGCGACAGTCAACCTCGGGGACCCGTATCTGTTGCCCGCCGTTGCCGCCGTCATCGTGGGTGGTGCGCCCCTCAGGGGCGGCGGCGGGAGTGTCGTGGCGACCGCGCTGGCGGCGCTCTTCCTCACACAGCTGGTGCAGATCACCCTGGCGCTCGGCGCGCCGACCTCGTCTCAGCTACTCGTCCAAAGTCTCGCCATCGTCCTGGCCGTCCTGTTGAGGTCCCTGCGACTGACCGCACGGCTGCCGTACTCCAGCGGCAGGGAGGGGCGGACGTGAAGATCTCCGGCAATCTTCCCAACAGCGGCGCTCCGGCACTGGAGCTGGGAATCGAGGCGATGGCGCGGGGGGCGGAACGCGCGGGCGCGCATGGTCTGTGGGTCAGCGACCACCTCGTCATCCAAGAAGCGCCGATAGAGCGCTACCCCTACAGTGCCGACGGCCGGATCACCTGGAACGCCGCGGACGCCTACTTCGAGGCGCTCAGCACCTGCGCGTTTCTGGCCGGAGTCACTGCACGCTGCCTCATCGGTACGGCCGTCCTGGTGCTGGCGCAACGCAACGTCCTGCAGACGGCCAAGGAGCTGGCGACGATCGATCACTTGTCCGAGGGTCGGCTTGTGGTCGGGATCGGAACCGGCTGGAACCAGGTGGAGATGGAGGCGCTCGGCCACCGATTCGCCACCCGCGGAGTCAGGCTGGACGAAATGACCACGGTCCTGCGGGACTGCTGGTCCGGGCGCACGACCGGATTCCGCGGGAGCGAGCTCGAGGTACCTGAGGGCCTCCTGCTGAGCCCGCAGCCGAAACAGGAGAACGGGCCCAGCCTGCTGATCGGCGGGATGAGCGCACCGGCCATCCGGCGCGCGGCCCGGATCGGGGACGGCTGGCTCGCGATCGGATTCGTCGACACCTGGACCACCTCGAAGCTGGCGGAGTCCGTGGCGCTCTTCGAGGCTGAAGCGGCGCGCGCCGGCCGGCTCGGCTCGGGTCGGCGGGTCCTCAAACTGCACTGCTCGCCGGCAGCCTTCGAACGATTGCCCACTCGACTGGCCGAAGCAGCCGATCTGCACTTCGACGAGGTGATCGTCGATCTGCCCTGGTCACGAGGTGTCGACGAGGCGTGCGGCCTGATGGAATCCC
The DNA here is from genome assembly GCA_963748245.1 of uncultured Actinomycetota bacterium. GTDB lineage: Bacteria > Actinomycetota > Actinomycetes > Propionibacteriales > Kribbellaceae > Kribbella. The sequence continues at coordinate 1,551,917 of CAVVIA010000005.1, forward strand.
TGGTCAGCTCATGGCACTAGCGCGAGCCCTGCTGCTCGGGCAGATGGCCGAGCTCGGCGCTGAGCGCGTGGACTGCAGGCAGCAGGACAGACTCCGCCATCCGACGAAGTTGGCTCAAGGTCACCCGGGCCGCGGGGACCGAGATGCTCACAGCGGCCACAGCGCGACCGGTGTGGTCGAGGATCGGAGCCGCTGCCGAACGGTGACCCGGCGCTACCTCCTGGTCGACGAGCGCGTAGCCCTTCCTTCGCACAGTCGCAAGACGTCGCTCGAGGATGTCGAGAGACGACACGGCATGCACGGTGGGCGGCTCGAACTCGTATCCGGCGTAGAGCACCGAGAGTTCCTCGGGGGTGTGGGAGCTCAGCAGGGCATGTCCGCTGGAGGTGTGGGAGGCCGGCAGACGGGTGCCAAGCCGGTGCCCGGAACACGAGCAGGTGGTCGGTCTCGAGGAAGTCGACGTAGACGACGTCCGTCCCGTCGAGCACCGTCAGGACGACCGACTCGGTCGTCTGTGTGATGAATCCTGCCCAACAGCGGACGAGCCGCCTCCACCAGGCGAACCGACTGCAGTGCGGCGTACCCGAGCGAGATCATCATCGGCCCGAGGCTGTAGCCGTCGTCACCGACCTTGAGTGCCCCGCAGGAATGCAAGGTGCGAACCAGCCGATACACCATCGGCTTCGTCCAGCCGAGCTTCGCGCTCAGTCCGGCGATGGTCACCGGGCTGTGCTGCCCCACCGCCCGGAGCAGCTGGATGGTCCTCGCAGCCGCCTCCAAGTGGTAGCGCGGGTCGGGCTCGGCACTCGGCAGGCTCATGGATCGCCTTTCGACTAGACGTCAGTGAAACTTCGCTCCGCATTATCCAGGTTCGCCGAACGATACAAGCTCACTGTGCTGAATCACGGTGCTGAAGGAGGAGACTCATGTCGACGACAACCCCACTGATCGCGGGCAGCTCGCCTGGTCACGGCGGTGCCCGCCAGCACTTCGAGTCCGCCACCTCGGCCAGTAGGGAACTGTGGACCAGGGCTGAGCGGGTCTTTCCACAGGGGGTGAGCGGACAGGCCAAGTTCTTCTCGCCCTACCCTGTCTTCGTCACCGGCGCCCATGGCGCGTACGTGACAGATGTGAGCGGCCGTGACTACGTCGATCTGCTCATGGGCGCCGGCCCGTTGCTGCTGGGCCACGGGCACCCGGCTGTTGTGGAGGCCATCCGCAAGCAGGCGCTGAGCATGGTGAACCCGATGATGCCGACCCGTGCATCCATCGAGTACGCCGAGCGGCTCCAGGCCCACATGCCGCACCTCGAGAGGCTGAGATTCGCCAACACCGGTTCGGAGGCGACACGATCAGCGGTTCGAATCGCCCGGGCAGCGACCGGCCGCCTCAAGATCGCCAAGTTCGAGGGCAACTTCCACGGCAGTGACGACGCTTTCCTGGTTTCCACCCACAGCTCGCGCCTCCAGGGAACGCCCCGGCGTCCCGAACCCGTGCTCGACTACGCCGGGCTCAGCCCGCGGCTGCTCGACGAAGTCGTCGTGCTGCCCTACAACGATGCCGAGAGCGCCGCCGCCATCATCACCGAGCACGGCTCGGAGCTGGCCGCCGTCATCATGGAGCCGGTCAGCTTCTCCAGCGGCGGCGGTGTGCCGGCTCGCCCTGAGTTCGCTGCCGCCGTTCGGGCGGCGACCGCGGCCCACGGCATCGTCCTGATCTTCGACGAGGTCCTGTGCGCACTCCGGCTGGGCCTGGCCGGGGCTCCCGCCTACCTGGGTGTGACGCCGGACCTGGTCTGCATCGGCAAAGCTCTCGGCGGCGGCCTTCCGCTCGCCGCCTTCGGTGGCCGCGCCGACCTGATGGACGACACCCTCGGGGCCGGTGCCGGCGCTCGGAAGGTGTTCCAGTCAGGGACGTTCACGGAGAATCCCTTGTCGGTCGCCGCCGGCGCGGCCTCGCTCACGGTTCTCGAGACCGAGGACGCCCTGACCCGAGCGGACGCGGCAGGGGAGAGGTTGCGGCGTGGCCTACGGAATCTCCTGTCCAAACACGGTACGACGGCCGCCGTTACCGGTGTCGGCTCGATCGTGCAGCTGCATCTGGGCGTGAGCGAGGTGCACAACCGTCGAGACGTCCTGCGTGGCGACCTTGGCCGGACGGCCGACGTACTGCTCGGGTGCGTGGCCGACGGCGTCCTGTGGCCGCCGATCCACCCGGCGGTGACCTCGAGCGAACACACGGACTCCGACATCGACAGTGTCCTGCACGCCGTCGACGGCGCACTCGCGCGTGTCGCCGCACGACCAGCCGGTGAGGAGGACGAGTGAAGCGAATCGGTATCGATGTCGGAGGAACGTTCACCGACGTCGTCGTCCTCGACGAGGTGAGCGGACGGACCCGCTGCTTCAAGTCGACCACCGACTACCGGCAGCCCGCGGACGGCATCCTTCGAGCCTTCGACGCCGCGGAGGTCGACGGCGCCGACATCAGCCATGTCAAGGTGGGTACGACGCTCGGGCTGAACGCGATCCTGACCAGACGCGGCGCGCCGGCCGGTCTCCTCACCACCGCCGGATTCCGCGACGTCCTGGAGATTCGCCGTACCCACCGCGAGCGGCTGTTCGACCTCGACGAATCAATCCCCGAACCGCTGGTACCACGGCGCTGGCGCAAGGAGGTGCTCGAGCGAGTCGATGCCGAGGGCCGCGTGGTGCACCCCCTCGACGAGGACGACGTTCGCCGAGCCTGGAGACAGCTCCGCGCCGACGGTGTCACCGCGGTGGCCGTCGCGTACCTGTTCTCGTTCCGCAACGGTCAGCACGAGCGCCGAACCCGCGACATCATCCTCGAGGAGGGTGGCGCCGACGTCGTCTTCCTTTCGAGCGAGGTGCTCCCGGTGCTGCGGGAGTACGAGCGGACGTCCACGACGGTGACCGCTGCCTACGTTGCCCCCGTGGTGCGCAACTTCGTCGCCGAGTTGGCCGGAGCTCTCGAGGTGCGGGGCGTCATCCCGGGTCGTCTCTCGGTGATGACGAATTCCGGCGGCTCGCTGGCTGCTGAGGTGGCAGCCGCTGCACCCGTCCCGACCCTGTTGTCAGGGCCTGCGGGAGGAGTTGCCGGAGCGAACTGGCTCGCTGGACAGCTCGGGTACGACAACGTGCTGACTCTCGACATGGGTGGCACGAGCTGCGACGTGTCGGGCGTACAGGAAGGGTCACCGGACGAGCGCCTGGACCTGACGCTGGGCGGCCTCGACATCGCGTACCCGACCTTCGACCTCCACACGATCGGGGCAGGTGGCGGATCGATCGCTTGGATCGACACCGGTGGGGCACTGCGGGTCGGTCCTGCCTCGGCGGGCAGTACGCCGGGGCCTGCTTGTTACGGGCGCGGTGGGACTCACGCGACCGTGACCGACGCCAACCTGGTGCTCGGGCGCTACTCCGAGGGCACGCCGCTCGGCGGCTCCCTGAACCTGGATCTCCCGGCCGCACGAGCTGCGATTGCTGCTGAGGTGGCAGAGCCGCTCGGCATCAGCGTCGAGCGGGCGGCTGCCGGGATTCTGCGACTGGTCAACGCCAACATGGTCAACGCTGTGCGCGCGATCTCGGTGGAGCGCGGGCGTGACCCCCGTGACTACGCGCTCGTCCCCTTCGGGGGTGGCGGTCCGGTTCACGCGCTGGACATTGCAGAGGAACTGGACGTCGGCACAGTCATCGTTCCTCCGTTCCCGGGGTGCACCTCCGCCTTCGGAGCGGCGCTTGCCCGGCCACGGCGCGACGCGCTGCGGTCGGTGAACAAGGCGATCGGAAGCCTTGCCGCAGCGGAGATCTCGCGCACAGTGCGGACCCTGACCGACGACGTCTACCGACTGCTTGCCGCCGAAGGCATCGACCAGGAAGCGGTTGGGATCGAGGTCTCCGCGAACCTGCACTACCAGGGCCAAGCACACGAGCTCACCGTCCGCCACGAAGGCTCCGTCGTCACGTCCGCTTCGCTCGAGCGGCTGGGCGAGGCCTTCGCGAGCCTCCACGCTCGCCAGTACGGCCACTCCTTCGACGACGTGCCGGTGGAACTGGTGACATTGCGGGTGACCGGCTCGGGTCTGCAACCCACCCCCGAGGTGTTCTGGGACTGGGCGAGCGTTCAGACCGGCGACGACGCCGGCACCCGCCCGGTGTACTTCGAATCCGTGGACGACTTCGTCGGGACACGCGTCGTCGGTCGAGAGGCACTCCAGCCGGGAACCGCGCTCGTGGGTCCCGCGGTCATCCACCAGGAGGACGCCACCACCCTGGTGCCGCCCGGATGGCGCGCCGAACAACACAAGACAGGCAACCTGATCGTCACGAAAGTACCGGGAGGTCGCATCCATGCCTGACATCGACCAGATCACCCTGCAGGTCATCGGGCACGCACTCACCTCCATCTCGCGCGAGATGGGGGTGACACTGTCGCGGACCTCGTGCTCGCCCATCTTCAACGAAGGCAACGACTACTCCTGCGCCGTCTTCGACGCACGAGGCCAGATGGTCAGTCACGGTGAATTCCTCCCCATCCACCTGGGGTCGATGGCCTTCGCCACCGATGCCGTGACGACGGCCTTCGCCACCGACGGCCTGGAGCCAGGAGACATGGTCATTCTCAATGACCCGTTCCTGGGCGGGACCCACCTGCCGGACGTCACCCTGGTAGCCCCGGTCTTCTTCGACAGCCGGCTGCTCGGGTTCGCCGTGAACCGCGCCCACCACCTGGACATCGGCGGCACGGCGGCCGGCAGCTTCTACGCGGCGGCGCGGGAGAACTACCAGGAGGGGCTGCGGATCGCACCGGTCAAACTCGTCAAGGCCGGGGTCCTCGACCGCCACCTGCTCGACCTCATCATCGGCAACTCCCGGCTCCCGGCGCAGTTGCGGGTCGACCTGGCGGCGCAGATGTCGGCGAACAGGACAGCCATCAACCGACTGACCGAACTGGCGCAGCGCTACGGCCCCGACGAGGTCGACGCGGCGATGACGATGATCCTCGACCAGTCCGAGCGCCGTACCCGCGAGGCGCTGGAGCGGCTGCCGGACGGCGACTACGAGGCGAGCGACTACATCGACAACGATGGGTTGACCGATGTCCCGCGGGCGGTCAAAGTCACGGTCCGGATCCGCGGTGACCAGGCCGAGGTGGATTTCACCGGCTCCTCACCGCAGGTCGAAGGGCCGCTCAACAGTGTGCTGGGCTACACCTACGCAGGCGTCTACATGGTCTTCCAGGCAGCCACCGATCCCGACATCCAGCCGAACGCCGGCTGCTACCGCGCCATCAGGATCATCGCCCCGGAAGGCACCGTGGTGAACCCGCGGTTCCCCGCGGCCTGCACCGGTGGCAATGAGGTCACCTGCATCATCCACAACACGGTCTTCCGGGCGCTGGCCACCATTGCGCCCGGCGATGACGGCGGGCCGCACGTGATGGCGTGTGACCACGGCTCGTCGAACAACATGATCATCAGTGGACACGACCCACGCACCCAGGAGCGCTATGTCATCTACGAGTACCCCGAAGGTGGCTGGGGAGGTAACAGGAACCGTGACGGGCTGAGTGCGATCTGGTCGATCGTCGGCAACACGTGGAACGTGCCGGTGGAAGTGGTCGAGGAGCGCTTCCCGGTCCGCGTCGAGCGTTACGAGATCCGCACCGACAGCGGCGGACCGGGAATCCACCGGGGCGGTCTCGGGATCCGTCGCGACCATCGCGTCCTCGACCACGACGCCACCTTGTCCATCGTCGCCAATCGGGTCAGGATCCCGCCGTGGGGGCTTGACGGCGGTCACAATGGCGGCGCGGCCGCCTTCGTGATCAACCCGGGAAGCACCGAGGAGCGAGCTGCGGCGCCGGAGTTCGGAAGCAAGGTCCATGATGCCCCGCTCCGCGCGGGCGAGGTCATCTCGCAGTGGACCGCCGGCGGCGGTGGTTGGGGCGACCCGGCCCGGAGGGACCCTACGGCGGTGGCCCGTGACGTCCGCGACGGCTACGTCTCGCCCGGCCAAGCCCGTGACGTCTATCTGGTGGAGCTCACTGACGACGGTCACGTCGATCAACCCCGGACGGCGCGGCTGCGAAGCAGCCGAGGCGAGCAGTCGGCCAAGCGCGAGGTCACAGCGTGACGGCCCACGTCGACGCCGCCCGTATCGATGTGGACACCGCCCGGAACCTGTACGGCCAGATGGCGTTGATCCGTCGATTCGAACAGTTGGCGTACCGCGCCTACGAACGCGGCGAAGTCCACGGAACCGTTCACGCGAGCATCGGACAAGAAGCTGTCGCGGTGGGAGTGATTGGCGCCCTGAGGGAGGCCGACACAGTGCTCAGCCATCACCGCGGCCATGGTCACGCACTGGCCAAGGGCGTGGATCCGGGACGGCTGATGGCCGAGCTCTTCGGTCGCGTCGACGGCGTCTCGCGCGGCAAGGGCGGGTCGATGCACTCCACCGACGTGGCCAACGGCTTTCTCGGAACCATGGCGGTGGTCGGAAGCGCGGTACCCCTTGCCGTCGGCGTCGCGCTGGCCAGCAAGGTCAGGGGCACCGACAGCGTCTGCGTCGTCTTCTTCGGAGACGGCGCGGTGAACCAGGGCGTCCTCTACGAGAGCCTGAACCTGGCGGCACTGTGGTCGTTGCCGGTCGTGTTCGTGTGCGAGAACAACTCCTACGCCATCACTACGTCGGCCGAGGAGTCGACGGCCGGAGAAGGCGTCGTCGCCCGGGCCAGGGCCTTCGGAGTGCAGGCCGAATCGATCGACGGTCAGGACGTCATCTCGGTCGCAGCGACGGCCGGCAGGCTCATCGACGGTGCCCGGCAGGGCCGGCCGGCTGTGATCGAGGCGATCACCTACCGATTCATGGGCCATTCGCGCGGAGACCCGCCGCACGGGGTCTATCGCACCAAGGCGGAGCTCGCAGGTTGGACCGAACGGGACCCGTTGACGTTGCTGGTGGACGCCGCGGGCCTTGACGCTGCCACCGTCGACAGGCTCGACGCCGAGGCCGGGGCTGCGGCCGACGCAGCGCTCGCCTTCGCGGTCCAGAGCCCGGTACCGGCAGAGCACGAGCTGATGACAGGAGTGCGCGCATGACGAGGGTCTCGGCCCCACCGACGCAGGTCAGGACCACCTTCGCAGAAGCCCTGTGCGCTGCTCACGAAGACGCGATGCGACTGGATCCGTCGATCGTCCTGCTCGGTCAGGACATCCGGGCCGGCTTTCCCTTCGGCGCCACCAAGGGTCTGGTGGACGAGTTCGGTCCGGACCGGGTCATCAACACCCCGATCTCCGAGGCCGCAACCATGGGATGCGGGGTAGGGGCAGCGCTCGCCGGCATCCGGCCGGTCGTCGAGGTGGACTTCTCCGGCTTCCTGCTGCTCGGCTTCGATCAGCTCGTGAACAACGGGGCGAAGCTCCGCTACATGAGTGGCGACCAGGTCTCGATCCCGCTGGTTGTCCGGGTCGGACAAGGCCCACTGGGTTCGTTCGCCGCGCAGCACTCGCAGACCCAGCATGCCTATCTTGCCGGCATCCCCGGGCTGACCGTGCTGGCGCCTGCCACCGCGCAGGCCGCCTACGACGCCTTGCGCTGGGCGCTCGTGCAGGACGACCCGGTCATTGTTCTCGAGGACATGAGGCTGTATCGCCAGCCGGGGACTCTTGTGCGCGGCTTGGCGCCGGCCACCATCACGTCGACCCTGCACCGTGAAGGTACCTCCCTCAGCATCGTCACCTACGGGCACGGAGTCCTCCTCGCGCTGCAGGCGGCGGAGGCGCTGGCAGCCGAAGGCGTCGACGTCGAGGTCCTCGGGTTGAACAGTCTGGCGCCGCTCGACGTGGCAGGCATCGCTTCGACAGCGCGTCACACGCGGCGTGTCCTCTGCCTCGCCGATGACCCGCCGCTGTTCGGCGTGGCCGCCACCATCGCGATGGTGGCAGGCACCGAAGCACACGACGTACTCCGCGCCCCCGTCTTCTCGCTCGGTAGCCGGCCGGTGCCCACGCCGTACGCACCTGACCTCGAGCGACTTGTCTTTCCCACCGTCGAGGGTGTCGTGGAAGCGGCCGGCCGACTCAACGCCTGGGAGGAGTGACGTGGAGGACTTCTTGATGCCCAAGGTCGCCATGAGCGACGACGAAGAGATGATCCTCACACAGTGGCTGCTGGCGGAGGGGGACACCTTCGCGGAGGGCCAGCCGCTGCTCGAGGTGGAAACCGCGAAGGCCAGCATGGAGATCGAGGCTCCGGACGCAGGGGTGCTCGCGGTCCAGGTCCGCAAAGCCGGTGACACCGTCCTGGCCGGTGATCTGGTGGCACGACTGGCACAGCCCGGAGAGCCGTATGACACCGAGCGCGCGCCTGCCGCTTCCACGACTGGGAAGAACCCCTCCGAGGTTTCCCTGGAGGAACCTGCTGTCGCCGCGCAGGTGACGGCCCTGCCACCGATCCCGGCGCCACCGCTGGTCGTCCGGGACGGCGCGATGCAACTGTCGAGCAGCGCGTCGCAGTTCACCGCGGCGGGAGAACTGTATGGGGTCCCACTGGGCAAGCGGACACCACGCACCTCCTCAGTGGGCGGACCGCGCTCCGCGGCTGCGGATTCGCAGGTACGCGAGCCGCTGTCGCGACACCGTCGCGCCCTTGCACGATTGATGACGGAGTCGGCCAAGATCCCGCAGTTCGCGGTTCAGCGAGAGCTTCCCATGCTGCAGGCCACCCGGACGGTCGAGCGACTGCGCGCCGCGGGTCATCCGGTGACGCTGACCGACGTGGTTCTTCGAGTCACCGCCTCAGCGTTGATGCGGCATCCGGAGCTGAACGGCCAGTTCATCGACGACTACGTCCTCAGGTATGCCGAACCGGCGATCGCGTTGGCTGCGGACAGTCCCGGGGGAGTGGTCGCACCCGTCATTCGCGAAGCACACAGTCTCCCTTGGCCGGACCTGGCGCGCGAGCGTCGACGGGCGGTCGAAGGGGCCCGCAACGGCCGGCTTCTGCCCTCCGACATGGCCGGTGCCACCTTCGCGATCTCGAACGTCGGTGCCTTGGGCGGCGATGCGGTCGTGCCGATGCTGACACCGCCTCAGGTCGCCGTGCTGGGTCTGGGTCGTACACGTCCGGCCTGGGGCGAGACGGTCGCCTGCGCGGTGCTGGTCGCCGACCATCGGGTGCTGGACGGCGCTGACGCGGCCAGATTCCTCGCTTCCCTCGCCGAGCTGTTCATGAGCGTGGACGACAGCGCACCGGGCGGTCACCGTGACTGATGGAACGAGCGGGGTCGCCCTGGTGACGGGCACGAGCCGCGGCCTTGGCGCAGCCATCGCAGCGCGCCTACTGGCAGACGGCTATGAGGTTGTGGGTGTCAGTCGCAGCGGCAGCCCAGGCCTTCGAGGGCCGGGCTTCGTCGACGTGAGCGCTGACCTCAGCGACGCCTTGACTCGTGACGGCCTGGTTGAGCGCATCCTGGCGGCCGGCTACCAGGTGAACGTCCTTGTCAACAACGCAGGCGCCATCGCCTACAGCCCCTGCTGGCAGTTGGCTCCCGAAACCCTGCGTGAACTCATGGCGGTGAATCTGACCGCACCCTTCGTCCTCGGGCGCGACCTGGGTCGGCACTGGCTGGCGACCGGGGTGACCGGCACCATCGTCAACATCTGCTCCATCGAGTCGGAGGTCGCCTGGGCGGACCCCCCGCAGGCCGGCTACGCCCTGACCAAGGGTGGGCTCGTGGGTCTGACGCGCGCCATGGCCTACGACTGGGCCGGCTCGGGCATCCGCGTCAACGGGGTCGCCCCGGGAATCATCCGCACTGACTGTGCCCCACCGAACGACGCCGAACTGCAGCAGAAGGTACCGCTCCAGAACCGGCTCGGTCAGCCGGAGGACGTCGCTGGGGTGGTCTCGTTCCTGTGTGGCCGCGACGCGTCGTACATGACCGGTGAGATCGTCTACGTCGACGGAGGCTACCGACTGCCATGAGTCGCTTCACTGACAAGGTTGCCCTCGTCACGGGTGCCGGTTCCGGGATCGGTCAAGCTGTCTGCGAGCGGCTGCTCTCGGAGGATGCCCGCGTCATAGCGCTGGACCGCAACGTCGTCACGGGACCCTGGCTGCTCGAGGCTGGAGATCGGGCGTCCTCGCTCCAGGTGGATCTCGGTGAACCGATCGATCATCAGCTCATCGACGATCTCGGCCCCGTGGACATCCTGGTCAACGCCGCCGGCGTGCTGCACCGCAGTCCGATCGTCGACCACAGCGTGACCGACTGGGACGTGACGATGGCGGTGAACGTCGAGGCGCCCTACCGGCTCGCGAGCCTGTTCGTCCGTCAGCGGCTGCGTTCGGGGCTACCGGGAGCCATTGTGAACATCTGCTCTATCGAGTCGTTCACAGCCGCACCCAACCACATCGCCTATACGACGTCCAAGTCGGCGGTACTCATGTTGACCCGGTCCTTCGCCCTCGAGCTGGCAGCCAGCGGTATCCGGGTCAACGCGATCGCGCCCGGCGTCACCGAGACGGGAATGAACCTGTCGCTGCGTGAGGACCTGAACAGGGCCGCGGCGCTCACCGCCCAGATACCGATGAAGCGGTTCGGACTAGCGGCCGAGCAGGCTTCGGCTGTCGCGTTCCTCGCTTCTGACGAGGCCTCCTACATCACGGGTGCAGTGCTTCCCGTCGACGGCGGCTGGCTCACTGCCTGACCGTCCTCACCACTACCAGCAAGGAGTTCCGACGTGTCGGAGATCGTTCACTTCAACAGCGAGGGCGTAGAGCTCGAGGCGCTGGTCTTCCGCCCGGAAGGCCCTGGCCCACATCCGGTCATCGTGATGGCAGGAGGATGGTGCTACGTCAAGGAACTCGTACAGCCCCGGTACGCGAGGGTGTTCGCCGAGTCGGGCTTCGCCGCACTGGTCTTCGACTACCGGGGGTTCGGGGGAAGCGCGGGCGAGCCGCGGCAGCACCTGGATCCCCAAGGGCAGATCCAGGACTACCGCAACGCGATCAGCTTCGTCGAGACCCTCGACGACATCGACCCGCGGCGGATCGGGGTGTGGGGGATCTCGTACAGCGGAGGGCATTCGCTGATCGTCGGAGCGTTGGACTCTCGCGTGCGGGCCGTCGCTTCGATCGTGCCCGTCGTCGACGGTCTCGAGACCATGCGTCGCGCGCATGGGACGATGGGGTTCCGCCGATTGCGTCAAGCCACGCTGGAGAGCCGTCGCAAGCTGTACGCGACCGGTCAGCACGACTACATGAAGCATTCCTCCACGACGCCGGAGACCGAACTGTGCACGTGGCCGTTTCCGGGCAGCCCTCCGCTCTTCCAGATGCTGAAGGAAGCCGAAGCACCGACGTACGAGAACCGCAACACCGTCGCGTCCGCTGAGCTCCTGATGGAGTACGCCGTCGAACCGCACATTCGTCAGCTGGTCGACACGCCGACGCTCATGGTCCTGGCGGATGACGACGACTTCACCTGGTCGGACCTTGAGACCCTTACCTATCAGGCGATTCCCACGCCGGAGAAACGGCTCCACGTCGTTGCGGACACCGACCACCATCAGCTCTACCGAGATCCGGAGAAGACGAGGCAAGCGGCCGTGGTGTGCCGTGATTGGTTCCTGCGCTACTTGTGAGGCGGCGGTCGATGTCTCGTCGGCGGGCTACCGTTGCGAGTCGCCGCTGCCGGCGATGCCGAACACTGTGGCGCTGTCCAGGGGCGACCGGAACCCGATCTCGTAGCCGAGGCCTCGACTGGTGTGTTGACCGGTGATTTCGTCCGTGCCGCTGATCGACACCGTGGCGATATCGTTCAGGCGGCTGGGCGAGATGAACCGCACGCCGTCGACCTCGCCGAGGAGCCCGGCGTACATGCGGGCGGCGGCACGCGCGGTCATCACACCGCCCGCCGAGATGTCCGACTGGCCCGTGACGCGGCGCACGATCTCGCCCGCGAGGTAGCCGAATGACTGCGGGTGTAGCCCGTCGCTCCCGGCCGTCCACCACCCGCCATGTCAAGCTGAGGAAGGTGACTGACGTCGACCACGCCCTCGTCCGCCGACGCTGATCCACCCCTGAGAGGACCAGCGACGGACGAGGAGATCCCTACTTCGTGCCAGTTCCCGGGAACTTCCAGTCCTCGTTGCCGGCCATCGCCAGCAGTTGGTCTGTGGTGAGCGCCGGCTGCGGGCGGGTGTACCTGGAGCCCTTCTCCTGGACGGCGTTGTAGCTCGACAAGCTGATGAAGCGGCCGTCCGGATAGTGGATCTCGGCAGAGTTCTGCAGGACACCGTCCTTGGCCTGCCGCGCGTCGGAGTACTGGGGCGCGTTCTTGATCCAGCCGATCACGGAACCGTCCGGTCGCACCTGGCAGAACGTCATTGCCCGCTCCTGGGCGCACCTGGTGACCGGCACCTCGTGAGTGACGAAGGCGTCGACACGGGCTGGGCCATTGCCGTCATTGACGACGTAGCTCGCCCTGTTGAAGCCTCCGGTGCCCCCTCCCCAGACCTTCGGCTGGGAGTACTGCAGACCGTTCGGCAGCACCTCCCTCAGGGTCTGCAGCGTCTTCTGGACCGGGACGGTCGGCTTCCCGGCGCCGGGCGACTTGGGCTCGCCCTTGCTCGTGTTCGCGGTCGGTACCGGCTGCTTCGGGGGGAACCGCCAGAGCTTGCTGTCAGCAATCTTGGTCAGCTCGGCAACGGACAGCACCGGCTTGGCCCGCGAGTGCTCAACCTGCTTCTCCTCGACGGCGTTGAAGCTCTGCACGCTGATCGACTCGCCGTCGCGACGCGTGATGTGCACCGAGTTGTACACCACTCCACCGGGATTGTTGTCCTTGGAGTAGACCGGCTGCTCGGTGAAGGTCGTGATGAGTGAACCGTCTGAGCGACGCTTGCAGGTACCGGGTTGCGGCTGGAAGCAGGTTCGGTCGTTAGAGCTGACACTTATCGACAGCTTGGACGGTCCCTGCCCGTCGTCGAGGATTGCGGAGGCCCCGTTGAAAGGCTTGTCACCCCAGGTTTGCTGCTTGCTGACCTTGAGGTCGGACGGGAGCAGGCTGAGGAGTGTCGCGAGGGTCTCCTTTTGCGTGACTGGCCCGCCGGCCTGTGTCTTGGTGACGACCACGTCGCCCGACTGCGGACCGGAAGCCGGTGCCGGGGCGCTGCCGCCGAAGACCTGGGTGCCGGTGAAGACGATGGCAGCCGTCGCCACGACTGCAGTCGCCCCGCTGACGCTGAGCAAGGCAGAACGGCGGCGGCGCAGCGTTGCGCCGTGGCGCATTCCGCGTTCGACCAGGTCGGTGGATTCGGGCTCGAGGTTCTCAGTGGCCCGGTGCATCAGGTCGGGCAGGCTATCGCTCAGATTGTTCATCGGGTTCCTTCGTTCAGAGAGTGATCAGGTCGACGGCGTCATCGCCCAGTACGACGCGGAGCCGGTCCAGCGCCCGTGACGTCCTGGTCCTGATCGCACCGGCGTTCTTGCCGAGATCGAGCGCGACCTGTTCGACGCTGCGATCTTCGAAGAACCGCAGCACCAGCACCGCACGATCGAGGGGAGCCAGTTCGGCCAGCGCGTTCTGCAGCGCCACCCGCAGGTCGGCGTCACCGGGACGTTCGGCCCGCTCCGGTGGCGCCGAGGTCGGCTGCTCGGTCCAGCTGCGCCGGCGGCGTTGGGAGATGAACGTCCGCACCAGCACCGTCTGCGCGTACGCCGGCGGATTGTCGATGCGCTGCAGGCCACGCCAGGCCCGGAACATCTTCGCGAGCGTCTCCTGGACCAGGTCCTCGGCGTCGTGCCGACGGCCCGCCAGCAGCCAGGCCGTCCGGTACAGGTGAGGTGTCCGCGCCCTGGCGAACTCCTCGAAATCGTCTGTCGTCGATCTCATCGCTGCCTTTCTTTCGATGCATCACCCTGTACGACGCATCGGACCAGCCGGGACGTTACAGCGCAGCTCGATCGGCCGCGGATGGACGAGTTGATGCCCAAGCTCAGGCGCATCATCTGACCGGGTGACCTGGACCGGTGGCGATCTCCAGCGCGGCGAAAAACCGAGTCACCGCCACCAGGAGTTCCTGGCCTTCCTCAAGCAGGTCGCCCGCGCCCACCCCGCCCGCGAGCTGCACCTGGTGATGGACAACGACGCCGCCCACAAACACCGCACTCGCGAGCAGGGACATGAAACCCGCAAATCTACTCCAGGCGGGCACGCGTGTAACGCGATGGGGTTGCTGCAGCGTCAAGTGAGGTGAGGCGACGAGAGGGTGGATGAGACAGGGCACTGGATGATTTCGACGAGTTCGCCAGAGCGCATACTCCGCACGCTTTCCGAAGCTACAAGCACGCCTGGGCGGGTTGCCGGAGCGCGTTGAATCGATTGGCTGGCGACATGACCCTTGGCACCCGCACGCCGACTGAGCTGACGGCCGAATACCTCTGTGTCGCTGGGCGACTGTAGGTTCTGCGCGCTCAAGCTGCCTGCGGGCTTCCCTGGTGTCACCGTCCACACCCTTGAGGACGAGTCACCCCATCACGCTCGCCTGGATCACTCAGCGGTACCTCATGTCGTGCGCGCAGGACCACGAAAGGACGTTTTGCATGACCTCCACGAACCATGATGCGGCGAGATCGGTACGTCTCCGGCGGACCTGGATCGCGCTCCTGGCTGCCTTGGTCGCAGCCCCGCTCATCCAGACTGCCGGAGTGAGTGGCGCTGCTCCACCGCCTCAGTCGACGAAGGCAGAAGCACCGAAATACATCACTCTGATCACTGGAGACCGAGTCAAGGTGACCCTACGTCCAGATCAGCCCGAACTGGTGACGTTCGAGCCCGGCGTAGGCAGCGGCTCCACCGCTGCGATCACGACGTACTCCGCTGGGCACACATTTGTCGTGCCGACGGCCGCCCAGGCTGGTGTGTCATCCGGCCGGCTGGATCGCACGCTGTTCGATGTCACCACATTGCTCGCCGAGAAGCGGGACGACCTGGGATCCCCGAGCATCCCGGTGATGATCAGGTACGCCGGGAGCCGGGCCGCTGCAACCACCCGGGCGAAGCAGAGCACGGTGCGAGGCCTCCGCGGTACCAGGGTCCTGACCAGCCTCGGTGCACGAGCCGGCGCTGTGGACAAGTCGTCTGCTTCGACCTTCTGGACTGGCCTAACCGCGATGCCGGTGGTTCAGCGAGTCACCCTCGACCGGCGGATCTCGGCGAAGCTCGACCAGAGCGTGCCGCAGATCGGAGCTCCGGACGCCTGGGAACGGGGCTTGACCGGCCGGGGGATCAAGGTCGCGGTCCTCGACACCGGGATCGATCTCACTCATCCCGATCTGGCAGGCCGGATCGTCCAGTCGGCCAACTTCACCGAATCGCCCGACATGATCGATCACGTCGGTCACGGGACGCACGTGGCGAGCACCATCGCCGGCGACGGGGCCGCTTCCGGTGGCAAGTATCGAGGCGTAGCGCCGGAGGCCTCGCTCCTCAACGGCAAGGTCCTCGACGACGAGGGCTTCGGAACGGCGTCCGGTCTCATCGCCGGAATGGAGTGGGCCGCCGCCCAAGGCGCGGCCGTGGTAAATCTCAGCCTTGGTAGCTGGTTTCCGAGCGACGGTACCGACGAGCAGTCGATCGCACTCGATCGGATCAGCCGGGAGAGCGGCACCCTTTTCGTCGTTGCCGCTGGCAACTGCGACGAAATCCGCCAGTTCTCGATCACATCACCCGCAGCCGCCACGGACGCCCTGGCCGTAGGCAACATGCAGCGGGACGGCTCGCTGCACGACAGCTCATGCCGCGGGCCTCGCCTCGGCGACGGCGCGGGCAAGCCGGACATCGCCGCACCTGGAACGGGGATCGTGGCCGCCCGGGCCGCCGGAACCGCTCTCGGTGACCCGGTCGGCGAGCACTACAGCACTCTCACTGGTACTTCGATGGCGACGCCACACGTCGCCGGGACTGCCGCGCTGGTCGCCCAGGCGAACCCTGACTGGAAGGCCCAGCAGCTCAAGGTTCAGTTGCAGTCGACCGCCGATCCACAAGGAGCGAGGTCGGACGAGGAGGGTGCCGGCCGGGTCGACGCGGACCAGGCGACCACGACGGGTGTCACTGTCGACATCGGCGAACTCGAACTCGGCAGGCTCTTGTGGCCCTACCCGGTCAAGGACGAGATCAGCCGCGTTCTCACGTACCGGAACTCGACCGGCTCGCCAGTCACTCTCGACCTGGCCGTGTCCGTCGAACCCGCCCAGACTGCGACGAGGCTCAGCGCGAACCGACTCATCGTCCCCGCGAACGGTCAGGCGACGGTCACCGTCACCAGCGACCGGACGGCCGCGGGTGCGGGCTACTTCGCCGGGCGGATCACTGCGCTAGCCGCCGGAGCTGATCCTCTTGTCACCACTATCAACTGGTCGACTGAACCCGAGCGGTACTCGCTGACGGTCAACGGCATTGACCGCGGCGGCATGAATGCCGACCTCAGCTACTCCGTGGCTCCGCTTGACTCGGATCCGCTCGAGATCGGCAGTCTGCCAGACATGGAGAACGGCACGGCGACGGTCCGGCTCGCCCCCGGTCGATACCAGGTCATCGGCGCCACACTCTCTCCTGCAACCGACAGCCGGCCGGAGACCTTCGACCTGGTTGCCGGCCACGAGATCAATCTGACCAGCGACACCAGGGTGACGCTGGACATGCGGACAACTCGCCCGGCCGACATCGTCCCGCGCGACGACGACAAGGTTGTGCCGGCCGACAGGACCATGAGCTATCTCGCAAAGAACCAGGCAGGCGCGATCACCGGCGGCTTCCTCATCGACTGGGGCGCCGCTGTCGAGCGATCGGCAGCGGTCGCCGCGAGCCGTCCGCTGATCACCGGCAGCTCCGAGTTCGTGCTCGGGTCCCGGCTGTTCGTGCCGGCGTATCGAGCGGCGGTGCGCAATGGCCCAGGGCTCGCGGTTCTGCCGTTCTGGGGCGGACCCACGTTCACGGGGAGCCGCGACCTCCACTTGTTCGACGCAGGGCTGGCGACACCTGCGGAGCTCGCCGGGGTTCATGGCAAGCTGGCCGTGATCCGCCGTACCGAGGTCGATCCGCGGCCGAACGGCGAATTGGTGAAGCTCGCCGAAGCAGCGGGAGCCACCGGCGCGCTGATCTACACGACCGATCGCCCAGGCGACAACGCGGTCTACGGCGCCTGGCAGGGCCGCGGCGACCCGATCGAGGCCACGATCCCGGCGATGCGGATTTCCCGGGTTACCGCGGGCCTGTTGCTCGAGCGGCTGGCATCAGAACCAGTCACGATCCGGGTCGTCGGGCAGGCCGAGCCGTCGTACCTATACGACCTCACGCAGTCCTGGCCCGGGCGGATCCCCGCGGTCGGAACGGTGGAGGTAGCACCGAACCAGCTGGCCCGGCTCGAGGAGACGTTCGGAGCACACACCACCGGCATGGAGGTCTACACGACCCGCGGCGGGTACACACCGGGCGGCAGCCTCTTCGTCGGCCGGAGCGTCAGCCGCCGGGCGCCGTACCGATTGACCTCGTTCGTGCAGGCCAACCAAACCGTCTGGGTCGGCTCCTACGCCGCAGGTGACGGCTCGCGGCACCACTTCTATGCCACCGAGGTCGGTAGGACCTACCGACCGGGCGAGCAGCTCGCGGTGCGGTGGATAGCGCCGGTGCAGAACAGCGGGCTGCCCGACGCCCCGGGCGAGGAGTTCATGGGCGTCCGGCGGCAGGACGGCGATCTGCAGTTCCAGGTCGCGCAGTTCCAGAACCAGCGCGAGTACGGCGAGGACGCGGTCCCGGGCGAGGGCACCACCTTGACGCTGAAGCGGAATGGCGAGGAGATCGCCACCGCCCCGTGGACCCGGGTGCTGGTTGACGGTGTTCCGGACGGATCGGCGGCATACCAGGCCACGCTCGATACCATCCGGCCGTCGGCGTTCTGGAAATACTCGAAACGCGTCCGCACCACGTGGAACTGGATTGCCCGCGGCGGAGCGGACGAGGTGATGCCGCTCGTGCTGGCAGATCTCGATCTACCGCAGGCCGATCCCTCCGGCTTGGTGCCGACCGGTGCACCGGTGACGATCGGGCTCAAGCTGCGGCACCAGCACGGGGCGATGACGGCACCGTTCACTGACGCGAGGCTGGAACTGTCGTACGACGGAACGCAGTGGAGCCGGGCTCCGCTGACCAAGGTTGCCGACGGCAAGTACGTCACGACCGTGGTGCACCCGGTCAGTGCTGCCGGTGGCGCGCCGTCGCTGCGGCTGACCGGGACAGACGGCGACGGCAACCGGATCGAGCAGGAAATCACCGCCGCCTACGGCCTGAAGCGCTGACCAGCAGCGCACCAAGCACTAGGCCCCTCGGATGCAACAGGCATCCCAGGGGCCTAGTTGCGCGACGTACCGTTTCGCTGCACGACCGCGACAGGCTGCCAAGGCAGATCGTGATCGCCGGCGCCACCGGACCCGTGGATCAGGCAGCGCTGGACGACCCCGCCGGGGCTGGTTCGAGCAACTCGCCGCAACGATGGCGCCCGCCGCTGCAACTGTCGCCGGTGACGCGGACTTCGCCGACACGCCAACTGTCCACCCGGGCCGGCCAGGCTCACCACGCGGTCCTGCATCGAGGGCACCATCCCCATGGCGAACAAGCCGAACCGCATGGTCCCCACACCGACACGGTTCGATCTCACCCAAATCGCCATGGATTGCCTCTCGCCGTTCGCGGGTGTCCGCAGTCCACTGTCACAGGTGTGATGACTTCGAGCAGGCTCAAACCGCATCGTTGCTGCCGATCTCGTGGCATACGCTTCCGCAATGACTATTCGAATCATGGGCGCCAACCCCTGCGTGACCCTGTACGACGGCGACCATGCGACGGCGTACGCCTCGGTCTGGCGCGTCGACTGGTCGCTGCACGGGAGCGGGAACGCACTCGTGCTCGGCACGCCCGAGCGAATCCGGATCATCGGACCGAACGCCGCTCTCGGAGCCTGGCTCGGCGAGGAGTTCAACCGACACCTCACCTCGGTCAGCGACGGCATCGGCTGGACCGAGCCCGAGCACACTGTCGCGCCGGTCGAGTTCGACCTCGATCACGCTGACGGGCTCCGCGCCACCGCCGACGACGTGTCGGTGGAGATCACCGGCCCGATCGAGCGCTATCTGACGCGCAATGACGAGTACAACCTTGGCGGCACGCCGAACATCCTGTCGACGGTGTGGATTCCGTGCCGGTACGGCTCGATCTCGGTCGGCGGCACCCGGCTGGCCGGGGACGTCACGGTAGACATGGCCAAGCCGATGTCCAGTGCGTTCATCGCCGACGCCGAGGTGTGGTGCACGACGGATCATCCCCGGAGGTGACCATCCGTCCGGCGTGGCCCTGCGCCGCGAGGGTGCCGAGCTGTCCGCGGTGCTTCACTGGACAGGACGCAGGCATCACCGCGCAGGCCGTAATGTGCGAGGCCACGCCAGGACGCGCACCTGCTACACCAGCAACGCGACGCGAACATCCGCACCACCTACCGGGATACCTTCATCGACGAGCACTCCCCCACTCGTGGGCGGAACGCGCTTGAGCACCTCAATGACACCCTCTTCGATGAGGAGCACCTAGGGCTGCTAAAAGCGGGAAGAGCGATGCTCGAGGCAACTATTGACTGCTGTCGATGACCTCATCACCGCATGCCGTAGACAGCGCTGATCATTGGAGGTTGTGGCGCACTGCTCGGTACATAGCCGCTGACTTCATTCAGAGACTTGCCGGACGGTCTGCTCAGCATGGCGCCAGCCACAGGGCGTCTACTTACCACCCCAACGGCCCGAGGTGGCTGCTGAGCCAAACCACTGGCTTGACGACCCTCAGGTTTGACGCAACCATTCAGTTGCTATAGATTTCATAGCAGCTAAGCGGTTGCTATAGACGGAGACTCTGATGGCCTCCTCACTACCGGCTCGGCCAACCTAACGACTACCGAACGAGCCATTTCAACTAGGAACAGACATGCCTTACCAGAAGATGAGCACGGCCACTTCCGTCTCGGATAGGTTCGAGGTACTCCTGGCCGTCGTCGGGGTCGAAATGACCGCAATGCATCCCAGTCGCCTGGGCCGCCAGTTTCCTGCAGCCTCCCGCAATTGCGGACGCGCCAGAGCCCGCAGTTCCGGCGGATGTGACTCCCTAGCCTGCGGCGTAATCAGGAAAGAAATCAATCATCAATCACCTGGAGGAACACATGAGTGGCTTGCTGCTTGAGAATAAGAACGCTGTAATCTATGGCGGCGGGGGCGCTATTGGCGGCGCTATCGCGCGAGTATTTGCCCGGGAAGGCGCGAGAGTCTTCATCGCCGGGCGGACGCAGGCGAAGCTCAACGCCGTGGCGCGTGATATCACCGCCACGGGCGGAACGGTCGAGACCGCGCAAGTTGACGTTCTCGATCAACAGGCGGTCGAAAAGCACGCCGATGAGATCGTGGCGACGGCCGGCAGCATCGACATCGCCGTCAACGCCGTGAGCGTCATGCACGACCAGGGGACTTTGCTGGCGGATCTCTCGCTGGAGGAGTTCATGCGGCCGATTGATGGTTTTCTGCGGACGCTGTTCATCACAAGCAAGGCCGTTGCGCTGCACATGGGTCACGAGCGTCCTGGCGTCATCCTGACGTTGTCCGAGCCCGGTGCGAAACTGGCGTTGGGCGGCATCTTGGGGCACGGCGTGAGCGCGGCTGGCAAGGAGGCGTTCTCGCGGCTTCTCGCCGCCGAGCTGGCACCCAGCAACATCCGGGTCATCGATATCCGTCCACACGCTGTTGTCGATGCGCCGGCAGCAGGTTCCTACACCAGCGACCTCTTCAAGCAAGTCGCTGCAGGAGCTGGGCAGTCGGTCCAGGAATTCCTCGAAGGGGGCCTGGCGCAGGGGACGCTTCTCAAGAAGCTGCCCACGCTCTCTGAGATCGCAGAGACGGCCGCGTTCCTGGCTTCCGATCGGGCTGGAGCCATGACCGGAACAGTTGTCAATCTGTCCGGTGGTGCACTTGTGGATTGAGTTTCGGTTGAGGTGTAAACGTAGTTGAAGGGACATCGCCAATGCCGCTTGAGTCCTTCCGAGTAACGAGCGACGTTGGTGTGTAGTCGAATCGGGAGGATTTGGCGACGCGCCGTAACGGACACTGGCGCCCGATCTCGGTGGCTGCGGAGCGCTTAGATCAGCGCGTCCGCAGCGTCGCCGGGAATCGAGCGCCAGGTCAGGCGGCGGAACCTTCTGCCGATGTGCAAGTGTTCGCGGACCTGCCGAGATATGAACGACGAGCACCGGCGCCACCGATGGATGGAGCCTGCTGCGCGCGATGGACGACCTGCCCGACGGCGAGCGCGCAGTACTGGAGCTGGTCGCGCTGGACGGGACCTCACCCAAGGAAGCGGCCCAGGTGCTCGGCATCCGGGACGCTACTGCCCGGATCCGGCTGCACCGGGCCCGCGCACGGCTGCGCGTTGGCGTACTCCCTCTCGCATCCCTCGAAGACAGCACCGCGGAGGTCACCTCATGAAAACGTTCGAGGACGAACTCCTGACCGAACTGAAGACCGTCGTCGCCGACCGGGCCCAGACCCGACGAGGCCGGGGCAAGCGCCGCTTGCTCATCGGCTTGGCGGCCTGCATGACGCTGGCAGCCGGTACCGCGGTAGCGGTGCCACTGCTGGGCGGCGAGCAAGCCACCTCACCGGCGTACTCGGTGACTGTTGAGTCGACCGGGCAGGTGCCGGTCAAGATCGTGCGGTTCGAAGATGCCGAAGGGCTCGAGCGAGAGCTGGCCAAGGTCGGCGTCTCAGCCGATGTGCACTACCTGTCCGGGCGGCAGGCCTGCCGGCGGTCGCCAGCCGGGGTGGCCGGTGTAGTTGATCCCGGTCCCCGAACAAGCCTGGGTTCCCGCTGATCAACAGCGATGGCAGCGGCAGGATGACCGTCGCCGATCCGGCCAAGCTGAAAGGTACGACGCTGACGATCGAAGTGAACTCCTTCCCCCACGAAGGCGCTCCGGGGTCCGGTCCGGGTGATCGCATGAAGGGCTCGGTGACCATGAGCTACCTGAAGAACGGCACGTTCGGGCCGTGTGTGGTGGTGAATCGCTAGAGCGAGTCGGCTCGCATGGCCAGATGGCGGCCGTTCGGGGAGGCTGAGGATTCGGCGGGCGGCGAGGCGGTACACGGCTGACGCGCCGCCGGAGTTCGCGCGATGTGTAGCCCAGCATGAACCCTGTCACGGACTTCGTCGCACTGGGAGGCGGAGCGACCCAGCGCGACCGGCGGCAACCGGCTCGGCATGTCCGCCACGGACCAGCGCCGCCGAGCTGGCTGACAGCGGGTCTCGCCGGTGCCGCCGACGACGATGAACGGTTGTTATGCCTTGGAGCTCCCTCGACGAGACGTCAGATTCGGATTCGGTACGGCCAGTCGGCCTCAGGAGGTCCTCAGGAGGCTTGGTGCGGCGGTAGGTCGAGCACGGCCTTGCCGCGGACGCGGCGGGACAGCAGCGCTTCGGCGGCTTCGGGCGCACGCTCCCAGGGGCCGCGCCAGCCGATCTGCGGATCGAGCCTGCCCTGGGCCACAAGGCCGATCAGGTAGGCGAGGTCGGGGCCGACCGGGGTACGCAGGTTGAAGTTCTGCAGCCGTCCCCGCGCTGACCGTGTCCGTGCCAGCTCGAAGTCGATGCGCGTCGGCTGGCCAGACGCCTTGCCGATCGCCTGGACGACCCCGTCGTCGTCGAGCCGCTCGAATGCCAGCGCGAGGTGCTGCCCACCCACGTTGTCCAGTACGCCATGGACCGGCTCGGACAGGTGGGACAGGCCGTCGGTGCCGACGACGACCTCGTCCGCGACCAGACCCTCCGCGCGGCCGGGTGCGCCGACCGAGGCGATGACGTGCGCGCCGGCCAGCGTGGCGAGCTGGACGGCGTACCGGCCCACGCCGCCCGAGGCGCCGGTGATCAGGACCCGCCGGCCGAGTACGGCCCCGAGTTGGCGGACGGCCTGCAGCGCAGTCACCCCGGCGACCGGCAACGCGCTGACCGAGCCCAGGTCCACCCCGTCAGGGACGACGGCCGTCTCGGCCGGGTCGACGGCGCGCAACTGCGCCCACCCACCGCTCCAGCCGAAGGACACCACACGAGTACCTTGGGGCGGGCCTGAGCCGTCGGCGGCCGACTGGACGACCACACCGGCGGTGTCCCAGCCGGAGACATGGCCCGGCGGAATGTCGGGCGACCGGTAGGCGAGCTCGCCGTAGTTGAACGAGACCGCCGCCACCTCGACCAGCGCCTCGTGCGGGCGCGGCCGAGGATCCGGGACTTCGTCGAGGCGCAGCCCTTGTGGGGCGCGCGAGTCGTGGATCAACGCGTGCACAGTGCTCCTTGGTCGCCGAGGCGGACGAGCATCTTGCCGGTGTTGGCGCCGCCGAGCACGCCGAGGAAGGCGGCCGGGGCCTGCTCCAGACCGTCGATTACGGTTTCGGCGGTGCGCAGGGACCCGTCGCTCAGCCAGCCGCTCGCGCGCTCGATCCACTCGGGGAACCGGTGGAAGTATGAGGTCACGAGCAGGCCGCGCAAGGTCACCTCCTTCCAGTACGCCTGGTAGAGATTTTCGGGGCCGGGAACCGGGCTGGTCGCGTTGTAGGAGCTGATCGCCCCGACGAGGGCGAACCGCGCCCCGGTCCGCGCGGCGCCGATCGCGGCTGCCAGGTGATCGCCGCCGACGTTGTCGAGATAGACGTCGATGCCCTGCGGTGCCGCTCGGGTAAGTTGCTCGGCGATCGGGGCCGGCCTGGTAGTCGATGGCCACGTCGAAGCCGAAGTCGGTGGCGAGCTTCTTGGTCTTGTCCGGGCCACCGGCCGAGCCGATCACCGTGCTGGCGCCCAGGAGCCGGGCGACCTGGCCCGCCACGCTGCCGACCGCGCCGGCGGCGGCGGATACGAACACGGTGTCACCGGAACGGACCGGCGCCACCTCGGTCAGCGCGGCGTACGCCGTCAGGCCAGTGGTGCCGAGCGGGCCGAGGTACGCCTGCGGCGG
This sequence comes from uncultured Actinomycetota bacterium, assembly GCA_963748245.1. Taxonomy (GTDB): domain Bacteria; phylum Actinomycetota; class Actinomycetes; order Propionibacteriales; family Kribbellaceae; genus Kribbella. The sequence goes on from CAVVIA010000005.1 coordinate 1,576,038, forward strand.
CACGGCCGTGACGTCGACCACCTGCGCGGCTGCGGCATCGACGACGGCGTAGTCCCGCCAGCTCAGGAAGTGGGACACCGTCGCGCCGACGGGGACGCTGTCGGACCGGGAGTCGACGACCTCACCGACCGCGCTGCCCTCCAGCGCGACGCCGACCTGGAACGGCGGGAGGTAGGACGGCGTGTTGTCCATCCGCCCGCGCATGTACGGATCGACCGACATCCAGGTGTTGCGGACCAGGATCTGCCCGTCGGTGAGTGGGGGGACCGTGTCGCGGACCAGCTCGAAATGCTGCGGGCCGGGTTCACCGTGCGGGCGCCCGGCCAGCCGGATCTCCCGGGTGATGAGATTGGTTGCCATGCCGATCAGCATGCGATCCGGATCATGGCACAGCCAGAACCTTGGGTTGGGTACCCACCTCGTGGCTACCCTTGGCGTGGTGGACACCCGTACGGAGTTGACCGGCTTCCTGATGTCGCGCCGGGCTAGGCTGCAGCCCGAGAGCGTCGGCGTGCCCCGATACGGCGAGCGCCGCCGAGTCCCGGGTCTGCGCCGCGAGGAGCTGGCCCAGCTCGCCGGGGTGAGCGTCACCCACTACACCCGGCTGGAGCAGGGCCACGGCCGCAGCGTGTCGACCGAGATCCTCGACGCCGTGGCCAGCGCGTTGCGGTTGACCGGCGACGAGCGGGAACATCTGACCAACCTCATCCACCCGCCGCGGTTCGATCGCGGGCCGAGCGAGCCGAAGGTGCGCACCGACCTGCTGTGCCTGATCGAGGGCATGGCGCATGCGCCCGCGTTCGTGCACGGCCGGCACGGCAACATCGTGGCCTGGAACGAGTCGGCCGGACGGCTCCTCGGCGACCTCGACACCCTGCCACCCGCCCGGCGCTCCTGGCCGCACCTGGTCCTCCTCGACGGGCCCTTCCGGTCGATGATCGGCGACACTGAATGGGAACCGCTGGCCCGCCAGCACGTCGCATACCTGCGGCTGTGCCAGGGCCGCTATCCCCACGACCCTGAGGTGGTCGCCGCGATCGAGTCGCTGCACTCGTCGAGCGCTGACTTCCGCCGGCTTTGGGCCGAGCACCAGGTAGCGGACTGGGCCGGCATTGCCTGCCACTTGCGGCACCCGACGGCGGGTGACATCGAAATCGCCATCGACGTCATGAAGCCCAGCGGAGAACCCGACCAGTGGCTCGTGACGTTCGCGATCGAGCCAGGCTCGCCGTCGCAGGAGGCGCTGCGCCGGCTGGCGACGTAGCACACGGTTCGCCGCCGCCGCGCCAACCTCGTGCTGCTCGCGCCGTCGCGCCGGCCAGGTCACGCTGACGCTGAAGGACATGAGACTCAACAACAGCGCCGTACGGTCCTTGATCACGAGACACGACTGCTGCTTTCGCGCACGCTACGAACGGAAGAAGGCCGAGGCGGCTGCATTCGGTCTGAGACTACGGCCAGACGCGTACATCTTCTCGCCGGCCGACGAATCAAGGCACAGCCGTCACTTCACTGCGGCACAGGCGTGAGTGCCTTCGCGGTCGCGCCCCAGTGCTGGCGGTCGGCGTAGCGGAAGCTGACTGCGCAGCCTCCTCGTGAGGAGACGATGTCTGAGCCCGATCCCGAAACGCCACGAGCGGCGGTCCTGGAACTCGCTATCCGGGTTTCTGGTGTTGGGCGTGGCGCGGCGACCTTCGAGGCTTGAATTGTCACTCCTCGTAGGAGGGCTCAGTGAATGATGCGGTGCCGCGGTGTCGTTGAGCGAGCGGCGGCGGTTGCTGGGGGCAAATACTGCGGCAGCAGCGTTCCTTCGACAGCAGTTGCTTGGGGCAATTGTTAGCCGGCAATCAGCACCGCTTGTCCTGCGTGAGTATCCGTCGAGGCCGCTGACCGTCGCCTGACCTCGCCGGAGGAACGCGAATACGCGGGGGCGAGCGCTTGTTCCGACCGCTGCAGACCTGGTTGGACGCGTGAAGCGGCTGTGTGGGCCGAATGGTACGGCGAGAGGTCCTCAGCGGAGGCGTGCTGCCGTCGATGATCGGAATCAGCGTGGCATACGGCTACTACAGTGGTCGCTGCCGCGGCCAGCGAGATCAGTCGGCACCGTGGTCGACGGGGGGCTCTGATGGTGTCGAGTCGTCAGCTGACTGGGCGCGGGAGAGCAACCAGCCGCGAAAGCGGCTGGCGGCGGCAGGCAGGCGTCGCTCCAGGTGCCAAGACACGCCGATCGTCCGGTAGGCGTCTTCGTCGCTGAGAGGGATCAGGACCACACCCGGGATCGCGGGCGCGTTGGCACCACCGGGAACGATGGCGATGCCGAGCTTGGAACGCACCAAGGCTTTCATCGTGGCGATCTCCGCACTCTCGAGGACGATATCCATGTGGACGCCTCGGGCGGCGAACAAGACATCCGTGATCTGCCGTAGGCCGAACTCGCGGGGCATTGCGATGAATCGCTCATGCAGCACCTCCATCAGCCCGACCTGTGCGCGGCCGGCGAGGTAATGCGTCGACCAGGTTGCGAGAGCGAGCGGCTCATCCTGGAGTGGCACCCAGCCGACCAGAGGATCACTTGGTCGCGGACTGATCAGAACGATGTGTGACCGGCCGTCGGTGAGACGGGCCGTGACTTCGTCAGCCGAGTCCTGGTGTAGCAGGAATCGGGCCTGCGTGTCGTCCTGGGAGTATTCCGCGATCAGCCCCGGCACGAGCCAGGTGCCGAACGAGTGGAGAAAGGCGAGCTCGACGATGCCGGCACGAGGTCCAAGCAGGGTCGCGATGTCGTCTTCTGCCTGCGTGAGTTCGCGGAGCGCGGCCTCGACGCGCAGCACCAGCGCCCGGCCATAGCGGTTCAGCTGGAGGCGCCGGTTCGGCCGGTCGAACAGTTCTACGCCGTACGCTTGCTCGAGTCGCCTGATGGTCCGGGAGAGCGCCGGCTGGGAGATGTTCAACCTGATCGCGGCGCGGGAGACGTTCTGGGTTTCAGCCACCATCAGAAACCAGCGCAACTCGTTGAGACCGACCTGACTCAGTTCCACTCGATATCTCGATTCACCCAAAGATCCGCTGAGCGGAGTCAGGGCCGACGGGCGCCGACCGCACGTCACTATGACAGTCAGTCGCAGTGTAACGAGGGGTCGGCGCGCGCCGTGTGATGGTGGCTATCCGGCGAGTGGCGTCCAGTACCTTCGACCTTGGCCACTCATGACTCGACCGAAGGCTGAGCCGCTGAAGTGGCAGGCACCCACCGTGGTATCGGTATCCTCGAGTTTGGCGAGGATGTCCTCACGCCAACGCCGGGCGCTGACTGGATCGACGTCGAACATGAAGGTGAGGTCCAGCTCCTGCGTCTGCGCCGCGCAGTGGATGGTATCGCCGAGGATCATGGCGCGTTCGTCTCCCGAGGAGACGACGACGCACTGGTGTCCTGGGGTGTGTCCAGAGGCATGCAGAACGTTGACGCCGGGTGCGATGACCTCGCCGTCGACGGAGTCCTCGATGTCTTTGGCGAAGGCCAGCTGTTGTGCGGGGGCGAACGGTTCGTCGGCATGTTCGAGCCAGTGGCTCACTTCACCCGGTCCAGCCAGATGGCGAGCATTGCGGAATGTCAACTGGTCGCCTGTGGCGGTCCAGCCTGTGTGATCCGCATGCATGTGGGTGTACACCACCGTGGTGACCTCGTCGGGTGTCACGCCGGCTTCGCCGAGGCTCGTCAGCAGTCGCCCGCTGCGTACCGTGACGAAGTCCGGGATGTCGAGTTCGGCGTCACCGAATCCGAGGTCGACCAGCACCTTGGCATCTCCTGATTCGATCAGGAACCCGCCGATGCTGCACACCCAACGGCCGTCGTGTGTCTGTGCCGCGTGGCGCGCCCAACATTCCTCGGACGAGCCCGGAAAGACGCCAGTGCTGAAATGTGCGACTCCGTCCGGCAGATAGGTGATTTTTGCGTCACCAACTTTGATGGAATCGTGGGGAGCGGGAATGGCCGCCATGAGCACCTTTCTTCGGATGAGGTTCTGACTGGCGGCATTGTTGGACGAGAGAGATCTCTGTCCGCCGCCGCATTCACGGATGTCATGGCCAGTATCGACTGCGAGCGATGGCACCTGAAGTGCGTATTTTGCGAGCAGTCATGCGCCAGACGCATGACTTTCATCGCGCTCATGGAGGTCGATGATTCGCTTGGCGCGCTCGATCACCGGTCGGTCGAACATCTGACCTGCGACGGCCGCTACCCCTGCCGTGGAGGAGCTGGCTGCCACTATGGTCCGTGCCCAGTCCAGCTCACGTTGTGTGGGCTTGAACGCGTTCTTCACTGCGTCCACTTGAGCAGGGTGGACACACAACTTCGCGCCGAATCCCAGCGACCGTGCGACACGTGCGTCCTGTGCGGCGGCTTCGGCGGAGAGATCTGTGGTGGGGGAGTCGATCGGTGATGGCTTTCCCGCGGCTCGGGATGCCACAACCAGGACGCTACGTGCGAACAGCAGCGGGCCGGCCGAGTCGGCGGTGTTGATGTCGAGTGAGAAGTCAACCGCGCCGAAGGCTAGGCGAGCCACTTCTGCGCAGCGTGCGATGGGGTCCACATTGACCAAGCCACGCGCAGTCTCGATGAGCGCAATCAGCTGGATGCCAGGCGGGCAGCGCCGTGCGACGCCGGTCAGCTGTGACGGATCCTCTGCTTTGGGCACCATGAGACCCCGCAGCCCGCTGGCGGACGTGAGCTCTCGCAAGTCGTCGTCGTGCCAAGGGGTCTCGACTCCGTTGACCCGCACCCACGCTGTGCCGCCGCTGGCGAGCCATCGTGCGGTCGTTTCACGGGCAGGTGCCTTCGCGGCAGATGCGACGGAGTCTTCGAGATCGATGATTAGTTGATCGGCCTTGGATTCGGTTGCCTTCTCGAACCGGTCCGGGCGATCACCTGGGACGAAGAGCCAGGTGGTCGAGGAGGCGGTGCCACGGTCCCGGTGAGCACGTTCGGTGGCAGTGGGTCTCTGGCTAGCGTGATCGGTCACGCGATGGCCAAGCTGCTCAGCCGACCCATGGCAGTCGTGCGGCCGTCACGGTCACTGACAAGTGTCGTCCAGCCTCGCGAATCCGCCGACCCAGTCGCCTCCACATACAGACCTTGACCCAGAACCAGTGGGGCGACTAGCCGATAGTCGAACCTGGTGCCTGTCTCTTCGCGCTCATGACGTCGGGCTTCTTCACTCATGAGCAGTGCCTGAAGGGGACCGTGGACCACGAGATTCGCATAGTCCTCCTCCTCGCGGCAGTAGTCGATGTCGTAGTGGATCCTGTGTGCGTTGTAGGTCAAGGCCGAGAACCGGAAGAGGTAGGCCGAGTCGATCCTGACCTCGGTCCCGGTCATCCCCCCGCCGGGCGGGTCGGCGGTGATGCCCACGGCGTCCAATGGACTGGGCTCGCGGTAGATGATGTCGATCTCGTCGGTGACGGCGACTCTGTTCCGCTGCCGGATCGTGCGCCGGACTGTGACGATGGTCATCCACCCAGAGCGACCGGTGCGTTCGCGGGCTCCGAGTAGTTCAGTCGCGACGTCGGCCTCCTGTCCAAGGATCAATGGATGGTGGGTGTGTACACGGCCGCCGGCGTACATCCTGCGAAGTCCTTCGCGGGGTGGTCTCGGTATGCCGTTGCGGGTGTGGCCTTCCGGTCCGAGTTCGGATTGCAGCGGGCGTTCCAGGAAGTAGACCCAATGCCATAGCGGTGGGAGTTGCCATCCGTCGCGGATGTTTTCCGTCGGCAGGTCGAGAAGGGCGGCCAGGCCGGCCGCCGGTCCTGGCACGAGCAATTCGGTCGTGGTCATCCCATCACGAATGGGTCGCGTACCCGACCGCTGAGCTCGACCCAGATCGCTCGGGTCTCGAGATATTCGTCGACCGCGGTGATTCCGCTCTCGCGCCCGATGCCACTGTCGCCGAAGCCACCGAAGGGGACGCTGGGCGCTACTACCCGATAGTCGTTGATCCAGACGTTCCCGGCGCGGATTCTCCCGGCCACGCGGTGTGCTCTGCGAAGGTCATTGGTCCAGACACCGCCGGCCAATCCGTACGGCGTGTCGTTGGCCAACCGGATGGCTTCCGCTTCGTCGCTGAACGCCTGGACGGTCAGTACGGGCCCGAAAATCTCCTCGCGAACCACGGTCGCTTCAGGATCCACTCCGGTCAGGATCGTCGGGCGGACGAATAGTCCGCCGAGCTCATCGTCGGGTCCACCGCAGACGGTCTGGGCACCTTCGTCGGCGGCGGTTCGCAGATATCGAACGACCCTTTCGTACTGCGGCTGGTTCGCGACCGGCCCCATCTCGGTCGACGGTTCCAGCGGATCGCCGAGTCGCAAGGTCGACGCTCGCTCACTGACGAGCCGTACCAGTTCGTCGTGGACTGTGTCTTGGACAATGAGACGGGAACCGGCCATACAGGTCTGCCCCGTTGCGGCAAACACACCAGCGGCGATGCCGTTCGCGACAGCGGGGAGATCTGCGTCCTCGAAGACCACTTGTGGCGACTTGCCGCCCAGTTCAAGTGTTGCCCTATTCAGGTTCTTCGCAGCGGCACCTGCTACCGAGCGGCCGGTTGACGTCGCGCCGGTGAACGCCACCGCATCGACACCTGGGTGGCCGGCCAACGCTGCCCCTACCTCGCCGTGAAGACTCGTAACAACGTTGAGGACGCCGGGCGGGAATCCTGCACGCTCCAACAAGGAGCCGAAGACGACCGTCGAAATCGGCGAGTGTTCGGACGGCTTGACGACCATCGTGCACCCTGCGGCAAGTGCAGGTGCGAGTTTCCAGGTGAGCAACAGCAAGGGGGAGTTCCACGGAGTGATCGCGGCGACAACGCCGACAGGTTCGCGGGTCGTGTAGACGAGATAGTCCGGGCTCGGTGTCGGGATCGAGCGCCCCTCCAGTTTGTCCGCGACTCCGGCGTAGTACCGGTACCAGGCGGCCATGGCCTTCATCTGTCCAACCATCTCGCGCAGCAATTTGCCAGAGTCTTTGACTTCCAGCCTTGCGAGCGTCGCCGCGTTGTCTGCGACAAGGTCTGCGAGTCGATGCATCAAGGCGGAGCGTTCAAATCCGGTAAGTGCGCCCCAGGGACCGTCGAACGCGGCTCGAGCGGCTGCAACGGCAGCGTCAACGTCCTCGGGGCCGCCATCTGCCGCCTTCGCCCAGACCTTTCCGGTGAAGGGGTTCACGGTATCGAACGTCCGGCCCGACAGCGCGTCGATCCGTCTGCCACCGATCAGCAACTGGTGGGCCTTGACCTCTCCGGTGTCCAGCCCGCCGTCATCCTGAACTTGTGTCATGCCTGTACTTCTTTCTCCTGGTCAGCTTCGGGTTCGAACAGCTGGCCTGGCTCGGAGTGCCGTCCATCCAGCCAAGCGTGGACCTTGTCGGTGTGCTCGCCGAGTCGAGGCACCGACCCCGAAACCGTCGGCCAATCGGCGGTGACCACGGGTTTGAGTAGCTCCACGGGACCAACCGGTGTCTGCGTCGTACGCCACCTCCCTCGCGCCGCCAATTGCGGATGCGAAACGAACTCATCGAGCGTTCGCTGCTGGGCGTGAGCGATGCCGGCACTCTCGAGCCGATCGACCGCCTCGGAGATGTCGAGCTCAGAGAAGGTCGCGGCGACGAGCCGATCAAGCTCTGCGCGATGCTCGACCCGGTCCGCATTGGTGGCGAATCGGTGATCTTCGGAGACTTCAGGACGCCGCAGTACCTCGCTGCAGAACATGCTCCACTCTCGCTCGTTCTGGACGCCAATCAGGATCGGCTGGCCGCTCCGAGTCATCACCGGACCGTATGGCGCGATGGTGGCGTGGCTTGCGCCGCTCCGATCGGGCTGCCTGCCGCCGTACCGGCTATAGAGGTAGGGATATCCCATCCACTCGCCCAGAGCCTCGAGCATCGACACCTCTAGTGCCTGGCCTTGTCCGGTCCGATGACGCTGATGCAGAGCGCTGAGGATGCCCGAGTAGGCATACATTCCGGCAGCTATGTCTGCGATCGAGATCCCAACCTTCGACGGCGTGGCCGTGGAACCTGTGATGTCGAGGAGCCCGGTCTCGGCCTGGATCAACAAGTCGTACGCCTTTCGCGTCTCATAGGGTCCACCGTGGCCATAGCCGGAGATGTCGCAGGCGACGAGGCTGCGGTGTCTCGCCGTTACCTGGTGAGCGGAGAGCTCGAGGGCACGCGCGGCTCGCGGTGACAGGTTCTGGATGAACACGTCCGCGGATGCGAGAAGCCGCTCAAGCAGACGTCGACCGTCCGCGGTCTTGAGGTCCGCGGTGACGCTCTCCTTACCGGCGTTGAGCCAGACGAAGTGGCTTGCTAGTCCGTTGACGGTTCGGTCGTATCCACGGGCGAAATCCCCGCCCTCCGGCCGCTCGACCTTGATGACACGCGCGCCGAGGTCGGCGAGCTGACGGCTGGCGAATGGTGCGGCGACGGCTTGCTCGAGGGCGACAACGACGAGGCCGTGCAGGGGTGCATTCGGAGCGGTCATGCTTCAAAGTCTGGGAGTAGTCCCGTCAACAGGCCAATGCCAATGAGTCCGGACGTAATGCGTCTCGGGCATAGCCCGCCAACCCCAGCACCTGGAGGCGTGGAGCCGATCAGTGACCCAAAGGGTGACGCAAGAGGCCGTTGGCGTTGTCGTTCGAAGACAGCCCGCAAACTCGCTCCTGGCACAAGGCGCGCGCCACAGTGGTGGCAGGGACGGAGGACGTCCGGGTAGGACGGCGCCTCGGCAACGCTCAGCAGACCGGATCAGGCAGGGCCTCGGCGATTCCGCGCAGCGCGTCCTTATGCGTGACGACGCGTTCGAGGGTCTCGCGCATCCAGTCGGGAAAGCGTGGGTCGCGCAGCCACTTGGCGTGCATGAAGACCGCGCGGTCGAACACGCGCGCGGAGCCGGTGTAGGAGAGGTCGAGGCCCTCGGTCACGTGCTTCCAGCCGATATCTTGGTGCGTTGGCGTGAAGCCGGGCTCTGCGAAGATGCCCTCGGCGCAGAAGACCGCGCGTAGGTCGCGCGGCGTCAGCCCCAGCTCTCCTTCGAGTGCGTCGGTGCACGACAGGTAGAGGGAGAAGAACGGCGGGTACTCGGCGTCTATCGGTGGGTTCCACAGGACCGGCGTTGGGAATAGGTCAGAGTCCGCAATGAGCTCGTTCACGAGGCGGCGGCTCTCGCGCATCTGCAGCCGCGCGTGCAGTGCGCGCAGCCATTGCATGAGCATGAGCGCGGCTGGCTGCTCGCCCATCCGCTGGTTGCCCGCCGGGATTGTCGGCCGGTCGGCGAACGGGATCGGGTCTAGGCGGCCTGCGCCGTGGCCGCAGTCGGTGTCGGCGCGGATCCACCAGGCGATCTCTGGATCGGAGCTGAGCGTCAGGCCGCCCTCGCATGACGGCGTCGCCTTGCCTTCGCCCTGTCCGGAGATCGAGGCCGTCAGCGCCTTCCGGCCGTCGTAGCGCGCGGCTCCACCGAGCGCGTTGTCGTGGTGGATCATGATGTTGTGGCGTTCGGCGATTTCGGCGAAGCGCTCGATTGCGCCGAAGTTGCCGTACATCGTCGCTGGCACGACTCCAAGCACGCGGTCAGCGTGGTGCGCCAGGTACTCTTCCACGACGGCCTCGTTCATCGTCGCGTCGAGCTTCGCGTCGATTGGGATTAGCTTTGGCACGCGACCGAGCTGGGGTGAGAGGCCGACGAGCACGCCGTGGTGCGCAGAGGCGTGGGTGAGATCCGCGACGAGCACCTCGTCGCGGCCGCGTGCCCATTCCTCGCCGCGCACGATCAACTGGGCGCGCAGTCCGCTGCCGATCGCGAGCGTGCCGTTCGGCTGGCCTACACCGTAGCTGTATCCGGTCGTGTCGGCGACGACCTGCTCGAGGATCGCGCGCCACTTCGCCGGCATGTGGCTGAACCCGACCCACTGCTCGTGCTCGGTGATCTCCGCGAGGGCGGCGCTCTCGATCGTGCCGACGGGCGGCCATCTGGGCTCATCCATGCTCGCAACGACGGGCGATCCGCCAAGGATGGCCGGCAGGGCTTTGCTTGTCACTGGCTTCACTTTCTGATGTGGGTAGAGGGGCGAGGAGAGAACCTCGCAGCGGACCGCATCGATGGCGCTCAAGCGAGAGGGACGCCGCGTTGTTTCACGGCCTTGAGGACCGCGGTCTGGACCTCTTCCGGCAGCGTCTCTGGAAGCCCGAGCAGTTGCGCCCGGGCGACTTCGTAGCCGCCAGCCGGACGGCGCGGCCTGCGGAAGGCTGGCGAGCCAGCCGTTGGCGTATCGACGACGAAGGGGAACGTGAGCGAGCCTTCTATGCCGTCCCGCCTCTGTGACTGTTCAACGGCTTGGACTCTTGCGTGCCACGACAATCAGTCATCTGGTCGGCACTGGGTACGCGATGGTTGACATGAGTGCGTTTTCTGCTTGCCTGGAGTCGAGGCGGGTGTGTTGGACGACGATTGGCACGCTGGAGTGGATGAGAACGGCGTAATCCACGCCCCTGGGGACCGGTTCCGGGTCGGTAAGGTCGTTGAACCGTTGGTGGTGGACACGGCGTGGGGGAATGCTGAGTCGGTATGGGCCGGCCGGTTCACGGTCGTGAAAGTAGATCATGATTTCGACCTCCGCCCGCTCGCTGGTTGCGTTGAGAATGCAGGCACTTTCGTGGCTGGTCATGGTGGGTTCTGGTCCGGTGCTGGTGGGTGGTATCCATCCGTCGCCGATGGCCCAGGTCTGTGTTCCGGTCACGCGAATGTCCTCACGTTCCTAGTCATGGGTGCTTGCCGCTGCGGAGCGGCAGTTCTCGCTGGGTTGTCATTTCGTGGTCCCAGCCGTAAGTCCGGCGATCACCTGCCGTTGGAGCAGCAGGAAGGTCATGATCGGGACGATCATGACGATCGTGGTTCCGGCGAGCATCGCGCTGACGTTGAAGTTGAACTGCGAGCGGAAGCTGGCTAGCGCGAGCTGAGCATTCTGCGTTTCGCTAGATGCGGTGAGCAGGTTGGCGAAGAAGAACTCGTTCCAGATGCCGACGAACACGACCACGATCACGGTCGCGAGCGCCGGCCGCGAGAGCGGCACGACGATCCTGGCGATGATCCTGAAGTAGCCGGCACCGTCCACGGTTGCGGCCTCCTCGAGTTCGGGCGGCAGGCTGACGAGGAACGCTCGCAGAATCACGAACGCCAACGGGAAGAACAGTGCCGAGTAGAAGATGACCAAGCCGGGCCGACTGTCGAACAAGCCCAGTTCGCGTACGACGAAGAACTCCGGCGTCGCCAGACCCACGACTGGGATCGCGAGTGCGAGGCTGAACGACGCCACGAGAGTGTTGCGGCCAGGGAAGTGGTAGCGCGCCATCGGGTAGGCGGCGAGCAGCCCTGTGATGAGCGCCCCGAGGGAGCCGCCGACTGCGTAGAGGGCCGTGTTGAACAGGTAGCGCTCGAGGTGGACCTGCCCGAACGCATCCGCGTAGCCCTGGAGTGTGAACGGATGTGGGATCTGCCCTGAGCCGGAGAAGATCTGGCCCCCCGTCTTGAACGACGAAAGCATCACCCAGAGGGTCGGCAGCAGCGCGGGGACGGTGAGGACCGCCAGCACGCCGTAGATGCCGAGGCCGCTGGCTAGGCGCTTGAGCGATGCGCGTCTCATAGCGTCCGCTCCCCGAGCCGGAAGAGGCGCCGCACGCTCAGGATCGACACCAGGCCCACCAGCACGATGACGATGCCGACGGCGCTGGCGTAGCCCCAGACATTGTTGACGTAGGCGCGGTAGGCGTACAGGGCAAGCGTCAGGGTCGAATCGTTCGGTCCGCCTTTGGTGAGGATGAAGACGACGTCGAACAGCGCGAGATACCCGAGCACCGTGATCAGCACAATGGTCCCGATCACGTTGCGCAGCAGTGGCAGTGTGATGCTCAGCTGGCGCTGAAGCCGGGAGGCGCCGTCCACCTCGGCCGCCTCGTAGAGCTCTTGCGGGATCGAGGAGATCTCCGCCATCACGAGCACGATGACGAACCCGAGGATGAAGACGAACGTGCTCGCGACCGCCGGCAGCGCCGTCGCGGTAGAGAACAGCCAGTCGTGCCCGTGGTTCAGACCGACGAGCCCCAAAACACTGTTCAGCAGCCCGTAGCGTGGGTTGTAGAAGAGCGCGAAGACGAGCGCGTACGCCGCGCCGGAGATCACGAAGGGGATGAACAGAACCGTCCGGAACACGCGCCAGCCGCGGATGTGCTGGGCGAGAATAATGCCGGCGAGGACTCCCAGTGGCACCTCGACGAACACGCCTGCGGCCACATACAGCATCGTGTTGCGCGCGGCCTTCCAGAACGTCGGGTCGTGCACCATGCTCGTGAAGTTGTCGAGGCCGAGGAGCTTGAAACCTAGCCCGCTCCAATCCGCCAGCGCCGTGACGGCGAGCATTCCAAGCGGCACCACGAAGAACGTAATGAACAGCAACAACCCGGGCAGCACCGAAAGGGTGATTGGCCAGCCCATCCCGGGCTGCGGCCGCTGGCCGGCAGGCCGGGATCGGCGCCTGCGTCGTGCCGGCATGCTCATCGGCGCGACGTGGGCCGCTGAACGGCCTCCTCGCTCGGTGCGTTCGAGTACCTCCATCGCGGCACGGGCTTCGCCTGGCTCAGCCGCCGGTCGGCGACTGCGCGTCATGCGCCAACTTGCTGAGGAAGTCATGCGTGCTCATCTGTCCCTTCGCATATGACGGCCAGAGGTTCTTCCAGACGTTTTCGAACGGGGCGGGTCCGTTGTAGAACGCGTGTGGGTATGTCAGCGGCACTGAGTTCGCCTGTTTGACGAGCGCGAGCGCCAGCGGCTCGAGCGTCTTCTGCTCCGCCGCCGTTGGCTCGAACTTGACCGCGGGCCAGGCTCCCTCGATACGAATCTGCGCAAGCGCCTGATCGTGCGAGGTGAGGAACTTCATGAACGCGGTGACCGCCTCCTGCTTGCGCTTGTCGGTGGTACCGCTGGCGAAGCTGCCCTCGGCCGAGATGACGATCAGGCCGCGGGCATCTGCCGTCGATCCTGGCGAGATCTCGTACCCGATCTGGTTGTAGAGGCCCTTGATGGCGTTCTTGGTCTTGATGTCGCTGCCGACCATCCAGGGCCCGTTGGCGATCATCGCGGCTTGACCGCGCACGAACGCGGTCGCGGCGTTCTGGTACTCGCCGGAGAACGCGTCGTTGTTGACAAAACCCTCCGTGTGCCAGCGCTTGAGCGTCTCCGTCGCATGTACGACGGTCGGATCGGCCGAGTAGTCGCCGTGGCGGATGCCCCCGTTGAGGAAGTCGGCCCCGTTCGGCTGTGTGCCGATCAGGTTCGCCCACATCAGCAGCGTGACCCAGTCGCCGTCCATAGCGAAGCAGGTCTTGCCTGAGGCCTTGATCATTCGGCAGGCGGCCTCGAACTCGTTCCAGGTCGTGGGGAACTCGGCGACGCCGGCGTTGCGCAGCATCGTCTTGTTGTAGTAGATGCCGATTCCGTCCCGGGTCTCCGGAATTGCCCAGACATGATCGCCGGCGGTGATGGCGTCGAAGGCGCCGTCGTGGAACGAGGACTTCCAGGCGCCGTCCTTGTCGAGGACCGGCGCGAAGTCCATCAGTTTGCCTGTCTTGCTCAGCGTCCGTAGTTCGCCGGGGTTGATCTGGAACACGTCTGGAAGGTCGTTGGCGATGGCCAGGCGCTGGTAGTACTGCAGACGATCGGCGCCCGATCCTGCCAGCTGGGTCTTGAGCGTCTTGATGTGGTATTTGCCCGCGAACTTGCGGTTGAAGGCCTGCGCCGCGTCGTACCCGTACTGCAGGGAAGGATCCGTCGGGCTCTGCTGGCAGGATGCGCAGGTGATCTCGATCATGCCCTTGGTGTCGCTGTCACCGGAGCTGTCACCGCATGCCCCGCTCGCGGCGCCGACAGTCGCCACGATGGCGATGGTGGGTAGCACCCGTCGAAGCTGGCGCGATCGAGATGTCTCGTTTCTTGGAAACATCCTCATCTGAAAACCTTTCCCATGCCCACTGGTAGATATCGGCTGATGTGCCGCCTTGTAGCCGATGTGTCCGGGCCGGTGGCGGCGGCGTTAGCTGTTGCCGGTCGCATGTGATGCGGCCCGTTCTGCGTCCGGCGCGGCGTGCAGGCACACGGCCTCGAGCACTCGCGCGCGGATGTCGTCCTGGAGCGTCTCCGACAAGCGGTGCGCCCATGCCCATCCGACCTCGTAGCCGCCGTCGGGGAACGCGTGCTGGGGCGGCAGGTAGAGTCGCCAGCCGTTCGCGTAGCCGACCATAAACAGGTGCGCGACGCCCGCATGGCGCAGCGCCGCACGAAGGTTGACGCCGGTGTCTGCGAAGAACTCGCCCGGCTGACCGACCAGCACGATGCCGGGGCCGTCGATCCCGACCACCATCACCTCAAGCGGGTCCTCGCGGTCGGCGCGCGACGCATGCTTCCACGTCCACGCGATGTGGTCCGGGTCGGGCGTGCCCCCCGGCGGACCGTCCGTGTCGCCCCTCCAGCTTCAGCTGACGCGTCCAGAGGCCCTCGACCTTCTGTGGTGCGATCCCGCGGTGCACCCGCAGCGCCTCCTGCGCGACGGCGTTCCCAACGAGCGCCGTCTCTTCGCTGGAGCCGCCGATGCGGTCACCGATCTCGAAGGCCGCTCGAGCGGCCCGTAGTAGCGCTTCGCTGCCGTCGAGACGACGCCGCGCCCCTCGGCGAGTCGGTCCTGGACCTGCGGAGTCAACGGGTTGACGTCACCCGACCCGCCCTGCCCGAACACCGCCACGGCGCCGTCTCCGAGCTCGGCCTCCAGCGTGCGCGAGGCGATCGCCGGCCAGTCGCCCGACACGAGCCGGCTGTCCGGGCCCATCGTGACCGCGTGGCAGCCGAAGCCGTAGTAGACGCCGAGCGGCCGCTCGTCTGCGGCGTCGACGCGGATCACGAACACCGCCGGATCGATCGGGTCCTCCAAGCGACGGCGGTTCACCGCGTGGCCATGGAGCATTCCCCAGCCGGCGCCAACCCGCGCCGGTTCGAGCCGCTCGCAGGCCTGAAGGACGGCTGCTTCGATCAGCGCGTCGAGGCCGCCGGGCCAGCAGCCGGGATCGCCGTCGTCCGGTCCGCTGTGCGTGTGCGTTGCGCTGATGGACAGCCCCTCCGCCGGGACCACGCCCCGCGACGCGAGGCGCTTGCGGGCGGCCGCCACCACATCCTCCGTAACCCAACAGAGGTCGAGGCTGCATAGCGCTACCCGTGTGGACCCCGATTCCAGCACCAGCACCCGCGCGTGCAGAGGCTCGAGCACCCCGACCGCGCCACCCTCACGATTTGGGTAGCCGACCAGCTCGACGCCGGTCGGGACGGACAGCTCGATCTTGCCAAAGCCCGCTCGCACCATGTCAGACCTCCATGCGGATGATGACGCCCTCGGCCGGCCTCAGCCCGAGGCCGCCCGCGACGCGCTCTCCGTGCCGGTCGAACCCTGTTGCGAGGACGATCTCCCCGGTCTCGGCTAGCTCGATGCGGCGCGGCTCATCGCTCGAGGTTCAGCGCGACCACGAAGCGGTCGCGGCCGAGCTGGCGGACGAACACGAGCGTGTGCTCGTCGCCCGCCTCGTGCTCGGCGTACGTCCCGAGGCGCAACGCGTCGCTGCGCCTGCGCAGCGCGAGCAGCTCGCGGTAGAGATTGAGCATCGAGGCCGGATCCGCAAGCTGCGCCTCGACGTTGATCGTTTCGTACTCGACGCACGGCGGTAGCCACAGCGACTCCTCCGACGCGGAGGAGAAGCCGCCGTTGGGGCTGCCGTCCCACGGCATGGGCGTGCGCGCCGGGTCGTGCGAGACGCCGCCCTCGACGGTCAGGCCGAACGTGTCGCGCTGGCGCTCACGTGGGACGTCCTGGTCGACCAGCCCGAGCTCGTCCCCGTAGAGCAGCACGGGCGTCCCGCGCCATGTCAGCAGCAGCATCGCCGCGATCCGCGCGTGCGCGCGCCCGAGACGGGTGGCGAGCCGCGAGCGGTCGTGGTTGTCGAGCGCCAACACCGGCCAGGCGCCGTCGGGCAGCGCGCCTTCGAGCGAGCGGATCGTTTCGCGCAGCGCGTCCGGCCGCCACGGCGTCTCTATCAGCTTGAACGCGAACGGCAGCTGCACGCCGCGCAGCCCGTCCCCGTAGTACTGCGCCCACGCGTCCCACTCCATCGCCTCGATCTCGCCGATCGCGACCGCGTCGAACTTGTCGAGCACGGACCGGATCTCGGCCAGCACGCCGTGGACGTCGGGGTGGCAGCGGTCGTTGAGGTGGAGCTGGCCGAAGAAGTCGGGGTGCTGCAGCTCGAACGGGTTGGCGTGCCCGGGCGGGCTGGGTGGGTTGTCGCGCAGCTCCGGGTCCTTCATCAGCAGGTGCGCGACGTCGATGCGGACGCCGTCGGCGCCCCGGCCCAGCCAGAAGCGCAGCACGTCCAGCATCGCCTCCCGGACCTCCGGATTGCGCCAGTTGAGGTCGGGCTGCTCACGCAGGTGTGTGTGCAGGTAGTACTGCGCGGTGAGTTCGTCGAGCTCCCACGTCGATCCGCCGATCTCGGCGGTCCAGTTGTTCGGCGGCCCGCCGTCGGGCGCCGGGTCGGCCCAGATGTACCAGTCGCGCCTTGGGTTCTCTCGTGACGAACGCGACTCCACAAACCACGGGTGCTGGTCCGAGGTGTGGTTCGGGATGTAGTCGACGATGATTCTCAGCCCACGCCGGTGAGCCTCTTCGATCAGCCGGTCGAACGTGGACAGATCACCGAAGATCGGCTCGACATCGGTGAAGTCAGCAACGTCGAAGCCTTGGTCGAGCAGGGGAGAGCGGTAGAACGGCCCGACCCAGATCGCGTCGATCCCGAGCGTGCCGCCGAGGTAGTCGAGGCTCTGGATCAGCCCTTCGAGGTCGCCGACTCCGTCGCCGTCGCCGTCTCGCAAGCTCGGCAGGTGGTTCTCGTACACGACCGCCTCGCGCCACCACGGCGTCTGGACATCGATGCTCTGCGCGGCAGGACTGACAGATGAGGACTGCCGGCTCTGGACGGTCATGCGTGTCTCCGTTCCACCCCGGCCGGTGGGCCAGGCTCTCTTGGTCCGTGTTGGCGTTTGGATGCCCGCTTGAGCATCGCCTCGAGAGAGACTATTATTGACTATAAATAATCTGTCAAGCAGTATCGTGACGGAGCGGACGCTTGACACCAGGCGTCACCGAGGAAGCACATGGAGAGGTCGTTGATGTCCCCGACAGGTATAGAGTCCGGCTCCGTCGCCAACGCTCGGCGCGGGCTGCTGCCCGCGTCTTCCCGGCGCCAGCAGGTCCTCGACCTGCTCCGCGAGGAGGTCGTCACCGGTGTGCGGAAACCCGGCGAGCAGCTCAAGCAGGACGTGATTGCGAGCGAGTTCGGGGTCAGTCCCGGGCCGGTTCGAGAGGCGCTTCGTCACCTGGAGAGCGAAGGTCTTGTCGAGCACGTCCCCAACTACGGGGTGTACGTCGCGGACCTCAACGTAGGCGAGCTGATGGGCCTGTTGTTGCCGGTACGACTCGCCATCGAGACCTACGCGGTCCCGCTGGCTGCGGAGCGGCTACGCACCGACCGCCTCGGCGAACTGGAGCAACTGGTCGAGCGCATGGACGAAGGTGTCCGCAACTCAGACCTCGCGTTGATCAACGACCTCGACGTCCGGTTCCACGAGATCACCGTCGAGGCAGCCGGCTCCCTGCACGCGCTCCAACTGTGGCGCAGCGTTCAGCCTCGCATCCGAGCACTTATCTACCGGCTGGCGCCCCGTCATCAGAGGCTGGAGGAGATACCGCAAGAGCACCGTCTTCTCCTCGCGGCGATCTGTGCCGAGGACGACGACGGCCTTCGGAAGGCGCTCGAGGAGCACATCATCGGCTCGGCTGCCGAGCTGCTCGCCGCCGGTCAAGCAGACAAATGACCTAGCCGAATCCAACACCCCTCAAGTTCGCGGCCGATGGCCGGTGCCCAGTGGGGCACCGGTGGCGTCGTGCGAGCGAACGCTGTGGCGATCCTGAAAGGACCACCGTGGTAGGCGACACAATCATCGTTACAGGTGCCGCGTCCGGCATCGGACGCGCTGTCGCGCTGGCGTGTGCCCGGCGCGGCGCCCGGGTCGGCGTGCTGGACATCGACGCCGACGTCGCTGGTGACGTCGCCGACGAGGCCAGGCGACTCGGCGCACCCGACTCTGTGCCCCTGGTGTGCGACGTGAGCGACGAGGACGACGTCGAGGAGGCCTTCGCCCACTGCGTCGCGAGATTGGGGACGCCGAGTGGTCTACATGCCAACGCCGGCATCGAGATCAACCAGCCGGCACACCTGATGCCGCTCGCCGACTGGCAACGCGTCCTGCAGGTCAACCTCACGGGGACCTTCCTGTGCTGCCGTCATGCCATCCGGGCGATGATCGCTGGCGGGCACGGTGGGTCGATCGTCTGCACGTCCTCCCCGTCCGCCTTCGTCGGTTTCGCAGGTGGCGGTAACAGTGCCTACGGTGCCTCGAAGGGCGGCATCTCAGCGCTCGTGCGGTCCCTCGCCATCGACTACGCTCCGCACGGCATCCGCGTCAACGCCGTGGTTCCAGGCGCAACGGACACACCCCTGCTGCTTCTCGACACCATCGAGACCGAGCGCCCCCAGGCGCACGACGAGCTGATCCAGCAAGCCAGCCACCAGATTCCACTCGGGAGGCTGGCTCAACCCAGCGAGATCGCCAACGCCGTGACCTGGCTGCTCTCTGCGGAAGCCTCGTACGTCACGGGCTCCCACCTTGTCTGCGATGGCGGCCTGATGGCCAAAAGCGCGAACACCTTCTGACAATCCACGCCATCCCCGGGAGCCGCAGTGATCGGCACAACGACCTCACCGCCGCCACGGACTACTCGGCCGTGCTTCGTGCCGACTCGCCGATCGTCACGCGGCACACCCACCTGGAGCGCCACCCGCTGCCACCTGCCGCTCAACCAGAGTCTGACGCTGACCCGATGCCCAACTCGCTCGCCCGCGCTCCAGGGCAGCCGCGGCCTCGACACCACCTACACCTGTGGCCGCACCAATGGTGCGGCGTCTTACCCAACCTCGCCCGCGACCAGAACTGGAACAACCTCTGAGCGTCCGCTCATAGGCCAGCCGGACGCTGAGCGATCACGGTTCGGACCTACCAAAGCGAGGGAGAACAATGAAGATACGCGAGATCGGGGCCGTCGGACTCACCGGCGCGACTCCGGCCGGGGGATGGCGGGACGAGCTGCGACCCGACGACGCGGTGCACACGCTCGTCACTGTGCACACCGACGAGGGCCTGACCGGCATCGGCAGCGTCTTCACCAATGACAACCTGGTCCGGGCCGCACTCGATGTCCTGGCGCCGTTGTACATGGGCGAATCCGCGCTCGAGCCGGAACGCGTCAGCGAGAAACTTCACCAGAGCACATTCTGGCTCGGCCGCGGCGGATCGCTCACCCACACGATCAGCGGTATCGACATCGCGCTGTGGGACCTGCTCGGTCAGGCCACGGGCCAGCCGGTCGGCCGACTGCTCGGCGGGCGGTATCGGCACCGGGTCCGTCCCTACGCATCCTTGCTGATGGACCAGCCGGATGCCCTCACCGACCAGCTGGATGCGTTGCAGGACAAGGGATTCCGCGCGTTCAAGATCGGCTGGGGCCCGTTCGGCCGACACAGCGACGCCCTCGACGAACGCATCGTGTCCGCCGCCCGCGACACCATCGGCGCCGACTCCCTGCTGATGGTCGACGCCGGTGGCAGCGAAGCGTTCTGGCCGCACGGGTACAGCTGGGCGCTGCGCACCGCCGACATGCTCCAGGCGTACGGCGTGCACTGGTTCGAAGAGCCGCTGCGCCCGGACGCTATCGACGACTACACCGCGCTCCGCCGCGCCACCCGGGTGGCTATCTCGGCCGGCGAAGTCCTGACCCGGCGCCAGAGTTATCTGCCGTGGCTACAGGGCCACGCAGTCGACATCATCCAGCCCGATGTGACCAAGGTCGGTGGCCTCAGCGAGCAGCGGCGCATCGGGTGGATGGCACACGACAACGGCATCCGCCTGATCCCGCACGGTTGGAACACCGCCGTCGGCCTCGCCGCCGACCTTCAGCTCGCATCCGCGCTCCCCGACACCGACCTCGTCGAGTACATCGCCGGTTCCTCGTACGTCGACGACATCACCGCTGACGCCTGGAAGCTCGACGACGACGGGATGCTGTCCATTCCGGACCGGCCCGGCCTCGGCATCGAGATTGACCCGGAGCGACTCGCCCGGTACACGGACGGCGAGTCCTTGCTGGAGCTGTCGTCGTGAGCGACCCAATCAGGTGGGGAATCCTGGCGACCGGCGCGATCGCCGATTCGTTCGTCGAGGACCTGGCCCTGGTGCCTGATGCCGAGGCGGTGGCGGTGGGATCACGCTCGGCGGCCGCCGCAACGCGGTTCGGGACCCGCCACGGCATCTCGCGGGCATACGGCAGCTGGGCAGAGCTGGCCGCCGACCCTGACGTCGACGTGGTGTACGTCGCGACGCCGCCGATCGCGCACCACGCGGCCGCGAGCGTCTGCCTGGCGGCAAGCAAGGCGGTGCTGTGCGAGAAACCGTTCACGATCAGCGCTGGCGAGGCGCAGCGGCTCATCGACCAGGCGCGGGAACGCGGCGTGTTCCTGATGGAGGCGATGTGGATGCACACCAACCCCGCGATCCGCCGGATGGTGGAGATGATCGCCGACGGCGCGATCGGGGCGCCGCGCGCGGTGCACGCGGACTTCGGGCTCGCCGGGCCGTTCGAGCCGGGCCACCGGCTGCGCGACCCGAGGCTGGGCGGTGGTGCGCTGCTCGACCTGGGGGTGTACCCGGTGTCGCTGGCCCACTTGTTGCTCGGCGTACCTGCCACGATCTCGACGTCAGCCCGACTCACCACAGAGGAAGTGGACGCCAACACCGGAATCCTGTTCGGGTACGAGCACGGCGCGGTGGCGCTGCTCAGTTGCAGCATCGAGGCCGGCAGCTCATGCGTGGCCACAATCACCGGCACGCGCGGCCGGATTACCCTGGAGGCGCCGTTCTTCCGACCTGCCAGGTTCCTTCTGCACCGCGACGGCGCCGAGCCGGAGCGGGTGTCCGTGCCGTACGAAGGCCTCGGGTACATGCACGAGATCCGGGAGACCGCACGCTGCCTGCGGGCCGGCCTGCTGCAGTCGCCTCTGGTGCCGTGGAGTCACTCGCTCGAGGTGATGCGGACCCTCGACACGGTGCGTGAACAGATCGGCGTCAAGTATCCGTCCGAGGCCGCGCACTGGCTTGTCCCCAGCGCCTTCTCCGATCCGTCGGAGTCTGCCAGCTCGAACGACCACACAGCAGGAGTACCCAGATGAGCGCGCTAACCGGCAGAGTCGCCGAGATCACTGCAGCCCGAACCTTCACGATCCGGCTGGAACAGTTCCCGCGCCCACCCGCCGGACAGGTACTGGTGAGAGTTCTCCATGTCGGTCTGTGCGCCAGTGAACTGCCCGAGTGGCAGGGCGGCCCGGCCGAAGGCCAAGCGCCCATCCCTGCCGGTCACGAACCGGTCGGCACCATCCACGCCATCGGGGACGGGGTCGACGGCTTCCGCGTGGGTCAGGTCGTGACCGGCCGGCTGGAGCCTGCCCTGGCCGACTACGTCTACGCACTTCCGGTCGACATCGTTCCGGTGCCCTCAGGACTCGATCCCAGCGTGGCACTCGGCGAGCCAATTGGGTGTGTGGTCGACGGTTACCGGCGCGCCATGCCGGCGCCCGGTGCCCGCACTGCAGTGGTGGGTCTCGGCTTCATGGGTCTCGTGATGACCCGGCTGCTGACGCTCAGCCCCACCTCCTGTGTTTGGGCGGTCGACCCACGCTCCGACGCCCGGGATGCCGCGGTCAGAGCCGGAGCCACCCGTGTGTCAGCGCCCGACGACCCCGCACTAGGCTCCGACGGCTTCGATCTCGTCGTAGAGGCCAGCGGCACTCAACCAGGTCTCGACCTGGCATCAGCGCTGGCCACCGAGCAGGGGACGCTCTCCATCTTGGGTTTCCACCAGGCAGCCAGCCGCGCCGTTGACGTGCAGTCGTGGAACTGGAAGGCGCTTGACGTCGTCAACGCCCACGTACGCGACCGGCATCGGCTGGCCGACAGCACCCGGGCCGCGCTCCGCCTGCTGGGCGCCGGGAAGCTGCAGATAGCCGACATGCTGAGCCATCGATACCCCCTCGAACAGGTCGACCAGGCGTATGAAGCACTACAGAACAAGCCGCCCGGCTTCATCAAAGCTGTCATCGCTCTCTGACGGGCTACGCCCGGCCAGTGGACGGGGACGCGGGCGCCTGCAGATTCCTAGCGGGCTGGCTGGGCGGACACCGATGGACCGCGAGAATGCCGGTCTTGGCGAGGAGTTGGACGCGCTGCCGCGATGAGTGCCTGAAGCGCTACCTCGCCCGCGAGGTCTCCTATTTGCTGAACCCCAGCCAGGAACACATCACCCGCGGCTCCTACCGGCGCACGATCACCGGCCAGCGGATTCCGGGTGCGCGAGGAAGTCAAGAGGACCTGTGGAACTCAGTCATACTGCAGGATGAGCAACATGAATTCAGCCGTCATCGAGATGCTGACCACCCTTGCGTCCGATGAAATCCGCGAGCAGATGTCAACGCGTTACGGCATCCACACTCGCAGTGCGTTGGGTGTCTCGATGGCGAGCATGAAAGACGTCGCAAGGCAGTTCGGACGCAGTCATGAATTGGCCGCGACATTGTGGGATACCGGCCTGTACGAGGCCCGTATGGTCGCGTGCATGGTGGATGAACCGGATCTGGTCGACTCGGCGCAGATGGACCGTTGGTGCGACGACTTCGACAACTGGGCGATCTGCGACACAGTGTGCTTCAACCTGTTCGATCGGACCGCAGACGCGTGGAGCAAGGTCGAGCAATGGGCGAACCGACCTGAGGAGTTCGTCAAGCGCGCGGCGTTCGCTCTGATTTGGAGTCTGGCGCTGCATGACAAAGGCGCAGGTGACGAACGCTTCGTGGCAGGCCTGGCGCTGATCGAACAGCACGCCATCGACGACCGTCCGTACGTGAGGAAGGCCATCGCGATGGCGCTCAAGGCTGTGGGAAAGCGGAACCTCGATCTACGGGAATCTGCCGTCAAGTCGGCTGGTCGGCTCGCCGAAGCGACTGCCAAGCCTGCCCGCACGATCGGCAAGGAAGCGCTGCGAGCGTTGGCGTAGCGGTCAACCGGGACAGTCGACGATGTCCACAAGTTGTGTCACTCGCCGCGCGACTGTGGGCCTGACCCGTTTGACGGACATTCGAGATCAGCAGTGGCCGTCCATCGCTGCCCCGTTCCAGTAGTTGTGGGTCGAGGACGGCGGTGTTTCCGGTGCGGACGCGGGCGTTGGCAAGGTCGTGGGCGGCGTGGTTCTCGGCGACTCCCACACCCGTGGCGTCGGAGTCGGTGTCGACACCGGTAGGCAGAACCGTCTCGGGCTCGGGGATCTGCATGAGACCTTCATCGATGATCCGAGACAGTACCCATTTGCCGGCGTCAGCCACCTGACCGCCGCCCTTGATGCCACCGGCGAGCTGTCCGAAGAGATAGGTGGCAACTGACTTCACCATCTCGTCGTCGGCACGTGCAGCCGCTGCGGCCTTGTTCTTCGCATCCGCATCGCCGATGTGGTCGTAGTACACGGCGTTGTGGCCGGCGGCGGTGACCATGGCATCGATGAATCCCGCTGACTTGGCCTCGACTGAACTGGGGTCCTTGAGGGCGTCGGCTTTGTAGGCCTCCGCAGCGACGCGGAGAACGATGCGGGCCTCTTGGTCCGTCGAGGCCAGCATGGCGAAGCGATGGCGTTGGTCGGTGGAGATGCGGAGATGGTTCTCGTCTCCGGGGCCGGTCACAGACGATGGCTCGGGATCACCGAAGTCGCTCAGATTGGCCGCGATCAGCTTGCTGAATGATTGCGCGATCTCCGGGCTGGCTTTGACCCAGTCCAGCGACTGCTTGAACATCTGGTAGTCGGTGTTGTTCTCGTCGGATCCGTTCACGGTTACTGCGTTGATCAGGTCCGCGGTAGCACGCTTGGCCATGTCGTACTCAGGCGACGCCGGATTCAGAGCTGCTTTCGCAGCCCAGTCGGTCAGGCCGGCGACGGCCGCGCCTTTGTCCTCCCAGCTGTGTCTGAGCAGTGGGCGGATGGCGTCTTTGTTCGACATGAGGCTCGCCGCAGCCTTGTGACTGAGGGCAACGATGCCGAGGAGTTGCTGCACCTCAGAGGTGTTCAGCAGTGGTGTGTCGGCCATCGCTTGAGGCGGCGAGACATTGCTGTACTCCTTCCGCAGCCACTGCTGCAATCTCAAGTTGTCCACTGCCGAGCGCCCGAGGCCCGTGGCGAACTCGTCACCCGGCACAGCCTTGCTCTTCGGATCGTGATTCAGCAGGAACTTCGCCAACTCAGGGAATCCACGACCGCGCAGCGGGTCGGCCGCCTTGTCACCTGGTGTTCGAGAGCCTGGCACCAAGGGCAGCTTGCCTAAGGCGATAAACCGCTGGATCTCTGCCCTCGTGGCACCGATCAGCAGGGCGGCCCCGGCAGATCGAATCGGGTCACCCTTGTCGCGCAGCCTGACGACCTCTGACAACAGGAGACTGCGGACCTTGTTTGGTTCTCCGTGCCAGGGCAGGCGGCCTTGATGTGGCGCGCGCCAGCGGCCGCGTCGGCGGTCGACCGACCGTCGTCGACGCAGCTATGCGCCGAGCGATCCTCGCCCGCCGCGACGAGGGGGAAAGCCTTCGCGTCATCGCGGCCGGCGTCGGGATCTCGCACACCGTCGTCCATCGCGTCGTCACCGAAGCCGACAGACAGTCGAGTACGACGCCGCGCACTGATCGCTGAGGGCGGGCTAATCGTCGATCGAGTGCATACGTGCAGGAGTCGCCATCGACCGCACGAGCTACACGACAACAATCTCGACCCGGTGATGCGCGGCGACCGGACCGTCATGGCTGGATCGAGCTCGATCACCGCCGTACTGGGCAGCGCTGACACCCACAGGCAGGCTTCAACCACCCTGAACATGCTGCGACCCGGTACTGCAGAGATGCGTACCGCCAGGGCCCGAGTGCACTCGATCAGTCCCGGGTGCGGCTCAGGTGGGCGGGCCTTGCGATAGGTGTACACCGAAGGTCGCGCAACGTCTGGACAGCGAATACCGCTGCCGGTTGCCGTAGGCATCGATCGCCAGCAGCGCAAGGTTGCGGCGTACTCGGTCTTCTGTTGCGCTGTGCTCGTCCACCTACGGACATGACTCGGTCCAGGGGCTCCTTGCTGATCGGTGAGATTCCTCCTAGCCTGAGTGCTCGTCGGGGAAGGATGTTCGATGTCTATGTCTGGGGAGGACTGAGTGTGCGCGTACGTCGACTGGCCATTTGCAGCCTGATCTTGTTGAGCGTGACGTCGACCGAAGTGACCTATGCAGCGCCCGACTCGGCGAGTGAGTTGGTGCCGCTGAAGAGCGTCGGGACCCCTCTGCCAGTCCAAGCCTTCAGCGCCATCGAGCTCGACGAGGACCGCGGTCGTCTCTATCTCGCGCAAGGGACTGGAAGCGGTCTGCCGTTGGTCATCACTGACCTCGACGGCGTGCTGCAGACCGAGGTGACCGCGCTGGCCAACGCGGCGGATGTCGTGCTGACCAACGACCACGGCACGCTCCTGGTGGTGCAGAACTCCGATCACATCACGGCTGTCGACGCGGACACGTTGACGCCGTCAGGGACGTACGCCGGTCCCGCTGGAGCGTGCCTTCGCACAGTCGAGCAGGCCGGGGAGAAGGTGGTTGCCGGCTACTCCGACTGTGGCATCGGCTCGAGCGGTCTGCTGATCTGGACGGCGCCCGACACGGTTCCGGTGGTGTACGCAGACGCACCCGATGATCCCGTGATCGATGCGAGCGATGGGCTGGTCGTCGCAGGCAGTGCGAGGACCTCACCGATCACGACGTACGTGATCGACGTCAGTACGGCATCGCCATCGATTGTCAGCGAGCGCTGGAACACTGGCGGCAACCTCCAGGACTTGGCGATCAGCCCGGATGCGGCCGAGGTGGTCGAGTCGGCCGGCGCGCCCTATGAACACCACTCGTACCGGCTGCCCGACTTGTCCGATGGCGCGATCTATCCCACGGGTGCCTACCCGTTCGATGCGGCCTGGTCTGGTGACGGTTCGAAGCTTGCTGTTGCCCGCTACTGGGGCAGCTCGACTGAGGCTGACGTTCTGATCCACGCCAGGGACACCGTGGATCCGGAGTATGCGGTCAACTTCCGTGGCGGCGACGAACTGCAGCCGGGTTCCCTGCTCGTGAATTCCGGCGGCACCCGCGCCTGGGCCGTCACCTCGGGCGACCAGGATCTCCTGCTCCACTCGTTCGGTCCGGCCCATCCGCCGACGCCTCCGACCAGCGACATCGGCATCGCCGCCCAGGCCGGCTCGGGCAAGGAGAAGGACACCGCTTACGTGACGGCGACCTGGACGTCACCGATCTCCAGGAGCGGAAGCGCGGACGTCGAGTTCATCTACATCTACGCCCGCACCGACGGCGAGCCTGAGCGACTTCTCGCCCGAGTCGTGATGACCGACACCGGCACCTACACCGTAGCCGATGCCCTCCCCCACGGAACCACGACCTTCACGGCCCGATACCAGGACCCGGAGGGCTGGTACCCACCGGACACCGCAACCGCGACCCTCATCCGGTAGTCGATGCGATCTCTGTAGTTCACTGGCTTTATGGCCCCGCAGCTGAGTTAGCTGCAGTTCACTCGACCCGCGGGTGTGAACGAACGACGAGACCGCGGCTTCTTCTTGCCCATGGACTCCATGATGAACATCCTTCCGGAGCACAAGCTCCTGATCTCGGATGTCCGTCAAAACGGGTCACGCCCAGTTCTTCTTCGATCGAGTGAGGGCCGTTGGACTTCCCGGTGTGGGGGCTGGCAGCAGGAGGAGCTTGCCGGTGGTGCTGCGGGACTGGAGCGCCTCGTGGGCTTCGGCCGCGTCAGCCAGTGGGTAGGTGGTGGTGATGGGTGGGGTGAGGGTGCCGGTTTTCAGGTGGTCGAACAGGAGTGCGGCTTGGCTGTGGAGGGAGGCGGGGGTGCTGACGAAGTGGCGGAGGGTGGGGCGGGTGACGGTCAGGGAGCCGATGGGGCCTAGGCGGGACAGATCGAAGGGTGGGACTGGGCCGCTGGATTGGCCGTAGAGGATGAGGGTGCCTCTCGGGGCCAGGGCGTGGAGGGAGTCTTCGAAGGTGGTCCGGCCGACGCTGTCGTAGACGGCTGCGGCTCGGCCGGCGACCGTGGACCGGAGGTCTTCGTAGGCGACTGCCTGGTCGGCACCGGCGGCCTGGGACAGGGCTGCCTTCTGCTGGGTGGAGACGGTGGTGATGACCTTTGCGCCAAGGGATTTGGCCAGTTGGGTGAGGAGCAGGCCGACACCACCGGCGCCCGCGTGGACGACGATCAGGTCGCCTGGCTGGACGGCATACGAGTCTGTGGTCAGGTACTGCGCGGTCAGCCCCTGCAGCAAGATCGCAGCGGCCTGCTGATGGCTGACCTCGGCCTGCAGCGGGATCACCTTCCAGGCCGGCGCCACCGCCTCGTCGGCGTACGACGCCTGGACACCTTGCCAGCAGACGCGTTGGCCGACAATCGGCGTGGAGACGTCCGGCGCGACCTCGGTGACCACGCCGCTGCCCTCGCCGCCGGGGACGTACGGGAACTCGCGCGGATAGGCGCCCGTACGCTCCTGGATGTCGAGGTAGTTGACGCCGGCCGCCACCACCGCGATCCGCACTTCGCCTGCTTGCAAAGGGATCGACGCCCGCTCGACCAGACGCAGGGTGTCCCGGTCGACCGCCTCGATCACCTTCACCGGTGGAACGCTTCGACGGCCTGCCGGACGCGTTCGGCCGCCGCGAAGCCTGCCAGGTCCGGTGAGTGGTTACCACGGATGGCCTGCGCGAACAGCGTCAGCCGGGTGGTTTCGGAGCCGGGCGCGCCGGTCAGCTCGACCGGACGCCAAGTATTGCCCTCGGCAACGAACAGGTCGCGCCAGGCGGTGAGCTTGTAGGACTGCTTGGTTCCGCGCAGGATCCACTCGTAGGTCTCCGGGCCGGCAGCCCCGACGATCCCGCTCATCTGGACCGGGACTTTCCCTACCTTCAGCAGCCCGTAAGCAGCTGTCTCGCTCGCCACGCTCCGGTGCTCCAACTCCGTGTGCACCGCGCGCAGCGGGCCGATCAACCGGTCGGTGAGATAGGCGAAGTGCGAGAACACCTCGCGCACGAACCCGCCCTGCGCCCGCTCGCCGACCCAGGTCGCCTCCGCCTGGAAGCCTCGCGGCCAGACCGGAAACGCCAACCTGATCTCGACTCCGAGTACTTCGCCGACCTGGCCGTCAGCAATCGCCTGTTCGACGTACCGGGTTGACAGCCGATCGGAGAACACGAAGTTCACCCCCGCCGGCTGCCCCGCCTTGGCTGCCGCCGCGAGCATCGCCGCCGCATCGGTGTCTGACACGGCCAGCGGTTTCTCACAGAACACCGCCTGACCGGCCTCGAACGCCGGCACTGCCAGCGCCGCGTGGGTCGCGGGTGGCGTCGCGAGGTAGACCGCGTCGACATCGTCGGCACCGATCACGTCAGCGATCGAAGTACTGAAGTTGACGCCCAGGTGTTCGGCCTGGAGTAAGGCGATGGTCTCCGGCGCGAGATCGACCGCGTGAGTGACGGTGAAATCCGGGTGGCCGAGCGCGTCGGCCAGCAAATGCCGCCCCATCGCGCCGAGGCCGACGATGCCGAGGCGGATCGGTGGTGTGGTCATGCCGACCAGTCTGTTGCGGCAAAGACCTTCCGGTCCATCTACTCTTTGTACATGAAACCATTAAGCCACGACTTCATGGATGATCTGCGGAGAGTCCGCGTACTCCGGGAGTTTCGCGAACGTGGCACGGTCACCGCGACCGCCGGGGCGTTGCACCTGACCCCGTCGGCGGTGTCCCAGCAACTCGCCGGTCTGTCCCACGACCTCGGGTTCCCGGTCACGCGCAAGGACGGCCGCCGGATCGCGCTGACGCCCCGCGGCGAGGCCCTGCTGGCCCACGCCGACGCGGTCTTCGCCCAGCTCGAGCACGCCCGCCACGACCTACAGACCTTCGATGAGACGCTCCGCGGCACCGTACGCATCGGCGCCTTCTCCACCGCCCTGGCAGGCCTGTTGGCGGCGACCTTGAGCAGCCTCGCCACCAAGCATCCCGACCTGGTCGTCACGGTCCGCCAGAGCGAGCCGCCACAACTGTTCGACGCGGTGGACGCCGGCCGCCTGGACGTCGCAATCGCGGTCGCCTTCGACGGCTCCCCGACCGTCGGCGACCCGCGCTACCACCGGGTCGAGTTGGGCGCCGACGTGCTGGACATCGCAGTACCAGCTGATCATCCACGTGCCGGAGACTCCGCGATCGACCTACGAGAGCTCGCCAAGGACCGATGGATCACTGGGTCTCCTGGTGGTTGCTGCGCCTCCATCACATCCACCGCCTGCGCCGCGGCCGGGTTCACCCCGGACGTTCGCCACCAGGTCGACGACTGGCTGGCTGTGACACAACTGGTCGCGCTCGGCCACGGAGTCACCCTCCTTCCCCGGCTGGCCCAGCAGAACCTCCCACCCGCCCTGACAGTTCACCCGGTCGCCGGGCAACAGCCGCGCCGGCATCTGTTCGCCGCAGTACAAGAAGGCGCCCAAGGCTCCCCACTCCTCAAGGCTGTACTGACCCAACTTGCAGCATCGCTCTGACCCATGTCGGCTGTGCAGACGAATTCGGACATCTGTGCAGACGACTTCGAACATTGACATGCTGGGCCTGGGGTCAGCGGGGCCAGGCCGGTGTTGAGAATCGTGGCGAGAAGTCAGGCATGAAACAACTCGCGGGACACAGTTCTTCGGATAGTCCGGCGTGATCGTCGGACCTTGCCCAGATCGGGCCGACGGTGATCCGGTCGGCGACGGAGAGAGCCGGTCGGCTGATCTCGGGGCGAGCCAGCGTCGGTCGCTGCGGCTCGAACTTGGGCCCAACCCTCGTCACCGAACCATCGAGCGTCGGTCGAGGTGGCGCCCTGCCTGTCCGATACAGCCACGACGGCGGCGACCACCCTTCGAATAGCGCTGGCTTCTCGTTCGTCGCGGAGGATGATTCCAATCGATTTCGCCGGGTCTTGGACGTCCCAAAAGGTGTCATCCACCAGCCAGTGGACCGCGTTCGTCAAGTCAGGCCATCGAGGGTCCCGCCCCTCGTTGTCGAGGGCCGGCGGCTCTGACGCCAGCAGGTCCAATGCGTTGAGAACGTCGCTGCGTCGGTCGGGCCAATCCACATCCACATCCACAAGGCATCGTGCCAGCATCGGGCAGGAGAACGTACGGATTTGCCGCCGATAGTGAAGCGCGACCAGCCGATGTGTGCGGACCGGTAGGAAGTTCACGGAAGATCGTGCCGCGCGTGCGCTGGGCCGCGACTTGATCCATCGGAGCCTTGCGACCGCTGCCCAAGGGTTCGACGATGGCTGCATCCCCCATCGGAAGGAGCATCATGAGCGAGCCGACGACCAATGCCCTGCCGATCGTGCTGATCCACGGGCTTTGGATGACCGCCCGAAGTTGGGACCGCTGGGTGGAGCACTACCGTGCGAAGGGACATGAAGTCATCGTGCCGACGTACCCGGGATTCGAGATCGAGGTGGAGGCGCTGCGTGAAAGGCCCGAGATCATCGCCGAGGCGTCCGTCCCCGAAACGCTCGACCATCTCAGCGAGGTGGTCGAGGGCCTGGAGCGTCCGCCGATCATCATGGGCCACTCCTTCGGCGGGACCTTCACCCAACTTCTGGTCAACCGCGGCTTGGGCGCCGCCGGGGTGGTGATCGACTCGGCGCCACCCGAGGGGGTGCGGGTGAACCCGCCGTCCCAGATCAAGTCCCTGTTCCCGGTTCTCAAGAATCCGGCCAACCGGCACCGCGCGGTGGGCTTCACCAAGGAGCAGTTCCACTATGCGTTCGCCAACACGGTCAGCCGGGAAGAATCCGACGCAATGTACGACCGTCTCCACATCCCGGCGCCCGGCAACTGGGTGTGGGCGTACGGCCTGATAGCCAACTGGAAGCCGGGCCACCAGGAAACCTGGGTCGACTACGACCTGGACGACCGTGCTCCGCTGCTCTTCATCATTGGCGGCCAAGACCACTTGATGCCGCCCTCGGTGATCCGCTCGAACGCGAAGAAGTACCGCAACTCCGAGGCGACGACAGAGATCCACGAGTTTCCGGACCGCTCACACTTCACCGGTGTCGAGCCTGGCTGGGAGCAAGTGGCCGACTACGCGCTCGAGTGGGCGACGAGCCACGCGCGAGCCCAGAAGGACTGACCAAGCGAAGACAGCGACAAGTTCGGTAAAAGACCCCACTTGAACAGCCGTAACTGTCCGCACCGGGTCGGCTTCCTTCGGACCATCCGACGGGGCTCGGGCGATCACGACCGGCGCGGCTTTGGTTGGCGCGATGTTGTAGTCCGGCCCTTTCAGCTCGGCCGCGTTGTCGTCATCGACCATGGACCTGTTCGAGCAGGTTCGCACGGCTCGCGGCCGATGCGTAACGACCACATGGCTCAAGCCTGCCACGAGCAGCCGTTCGCAGGTGTGCGATCACGCAGTGCAACTGTGGTTGGCGGTGGGTGCCGGTGCTGAAGGCGACTACGTTCGACAAGGAATGATCCATGTCTGAGGCGACGTCGAGCCGTCACAGCGGCGAGGAATGGACCGAGGATGACGTTCGGCAACTGTGCGAACTGGCCGCAGGGAACACCCCCGTCGGTGTCATGAGCGTGCGACTCGGCCGGACCGAGGACGCGATCCGGTCCAAAGCCCAGGCTGAGGGCGTCGCGTTGTCGCCGCCGAACCGGTCGCCGTACGGCGACATGAGCTGAGTCTCAGGCGCATGCTGGTGCCGTGGCCGGACAGTGGCTGTGCGGGAAGTGCGAAGGGGCGAACGTCCCGGAGCACTTCTGAGCGGAATTGCATCTGATCCAGCATCCGACAAAGGCGCCGGAACGGCGAATCCGCAGGTCATGGCGTTGGTCGGTGTGTGGCTGATAGCTCGGTTCGGGTCTGTGACCTGGTCGGACGTAACCGATTCAACGATGTTGCGTTGGATGCAACGTGACTCCGTAGGTGGATCTGCCCAGAGCTGCATATCGGCATGACAGCACGTGACTGCACGGATCGCGGCAGCGCGCATCGTCCACGCGATGCTCGCATTAGGCCGAGGCAGTTTCCGAGAGGAACATATCCCTTCAGCAGCAAAGGCCGGCTCCAGAGCGCCTTGGACCTTTCGGGGACACGATCGAGTTCGGCTGACATCGACAGCGATAGGCGCGACACTCAGACTGATGAGTACGGTGGGGCGCTCTCCGCACCGCGTTGCGGGGCGCGCTAGGGAGCTTGAGCTTCTCGCTCAGGCGCTGGACGAGGCTGCGGACGGTGTGCCGCAGGCCTTCGTCGTGCGGGGCGAGGTCGGCGTCGGCAAGACCCGGCTCGTCGGCGCTGTGTGCGACCGGGCTCGCGAGCTTGGTCTTGCGGTCCTGTGGGGTACCTGTGTCCGATTCGGGACGATCGAGTCGACTTTCCTGCCCTGGGTGACGGCAGTCGAACGCTGGCTGCAGTCGGCCGCCGAGTCCGAGAGGCAGTGGGTCCTGAGTGAGGTCCCGCAAGCCGCACAACTGCTGCCGTCCCTAGGCAGTGCGTCCGGAACAGACGCTGGTCGGCTGATGCATGTGCTGAAGTCGCTGATCAGGTCTATCGGCTCTCGGCGACCCGCCGTGCTGGTTATGGACGACGTGCAATGGGCCGACCCGGCGTCGCGTGATGCCCTCACTTATCTGCTCGCCGGCCTGGCTAATGAGCGGCTGCTGGTGCTTGCCACCGTGCGAGACGAGGGAGTCTCGGCCGACGACCCGGTGCACGGCTGGCTGGCCGATCTGCGAAGACTGCCCGCCGTGACGGAGCTCCCGCTGGCCCGCCTGGATCTCACCGAGACCGCCGAGCAGGTGGCGCTTCTGCTGGAAGCGGCGCCCGCGTCGTCGCTGGTCCAGGCGGTGTATGACCGCACTGGCGGGAACCCGTATCTGGTGGAGCTGCTCTGCCACGACCTGGACGCGACGTCTCGTACCCTGCCTGCGGGCATGCAGGAGGACCTCTCACGTGCTCTTCTTGATGTCTGGTACCGGCTACCCGGGCCGGCGCGCGAGGCCGCCCGGATTCTTGCAGTCGCTGGTCGTCCTGTTCCTCTGACCCGGTTCGAGCAGGCGCACGCCGCAGCAGACGGGTCGGCGGCGACGTCAGTTCGGGCTGCGGTTGCGGAGGCAATCGGTGCGGGTGTGCTGGTCCGGCCGGATGCGACCGCGATCTGGTTCCGGCACCCGTTGCTGGCCGACGTTCTGCGGTCGACCTATCTGCCCGGGGAGGCGGCACCGATTCACGCGGTGTGGGCTGACCAGCTCGCCGGTCTCACCGCGGAAGGCCTTGAGGAGGTGCGCCGACTCGGTGATCTCGCGCTGCACTACGAGGGCGCCGGCCAGCTCGACGCGTGTGTGAACGGATCGCTCGCCGCGGCGGACGCCGCGCACGAGCTGCGGATGTGGCGAGAGGAGGAGGAGCACGTGCAACGCGCGCTACGGCTCTGGCCAGACGTGGACGCGCAACTGATCGGCAAGCACGACCTGGCAGGGCTCCACGAGCGGGCCGGTCGTGCCGGAGGGAGGGTCGGCCATACCGAGAGCGCCATGCGGCACTTCGAGCATGCACTGAGCATTGTCGAAGCTGCTGGTGACGTTCTCCGCGCCGGCCGCTACCGCATTGAGCTCCTCACTGGCATCTTCGACGTCGAGTGGGATCCCGACGATGCGGTGCGGGGGGCACGTGGCATCGTGGCGCTCACGGAGGCGTTTCCCGACAGCGGCGAGCACGCCGAGGCGTGGGCCAGTCTTGGCGACTGCCTTTCCTGGACCCGTGACCACGATGGGGCCGTCGCCGCTGCCGAGCGGTCGCTGAGCATCGCGAAGCGGTCCGGGTCTCCCCGGGCGATGTGCCTCGCGCATCGTGCCTGGCACTGGGCCTGCGGTCAGGGCGACGAAGCCGACCTTTGGCATGTCCGCGAATGCATGCGTTGGGCTCGTGAGTCGGAGGAGCTGGAGCTGATCTCGATGGCGTTCGGGGCGCGAAGCAACTACTTCGAGATTTCCGGCCGTCTACGAGAGTTTGCCGACTCGGTCACTGAGGAGGTTCGCTTCGACCTGGACCAGGGAATCCTGGTCAGGGCGGTGTGGTACTGCGGCGTCCTGTCGGAGGTCCTCGCCGAACTGGGCCGCTTCGATGATGCCGAGACCGCTGCCATCGACGGTCTCGGGTTCGTCGGTGACTACGAGGGCTCGGTGTATGTCCGTCTGGGCGCTGGCACGCTTGCCGTCCGTCGCGGTGACCTGGACACCGCTTTCCTGCACTTCGCCCGAGCTCGTGAGCAGTCCCCTACCCTCGAGACCAGACTCGGCATGGAGGCCTCACCCAGGCTCGCCGAACATCTGATCGCCCTGGACCGGCCCGAGCAGGCCTTGGCGCTCGTCGAGCGGTGCCTGCCCATCCAGGCTCACGACCAAGGGCACGTCGAACTCCTCATGCAGATGGCAGCCCGAGCCTGCGCCGACCTCACCGCCGCGAGCCGCGACCACGGCGATTCGGCCCAGGCAGTTCTGATGCAGCGTCGACTCGACGCACTCGTCCGCCTGCGACAGGAGATAGCTCCTCCAGAGGCAGTCGACCCGGTCAGCCGGGCCCGCCAGGCCTTGTTCCAGGCCGAGACCGAGCGCGTCCACAACCGCGCGACAGCAGAGGCATGGCGGCTCGCCGTCGACCAAGCTCGAGCCGCCGAGCTCGGCTGGGAGACAGCCGTCGCCGAATACCGGTACGCCGAAGCGCTCTGGCGGTCGGGAGCTTCCCGAAGTGACATAGCCGAACCGCTGCGCAAGGCCTACCAGTTCGCCACCAAGCAAAGGGCCGTGCCGTTGAGCCGCGACGTCGAGTCGCTCGCGCTGTCCGCTCGCGTTTCCCTGAGCGAGCCACGGGAGCGCGATATCGTGAGGCACCCCGCGAACAGGCTGACCCCGCTCACACCCCGCGAGCGCGAAGTCCTCGGGCACCTGGTCGCCGGCCGCACTTACGCCGAGATCGCTACCGCGCTCTTCATCAGCGAGAAGACCGTCAGCGTCCACGTCTCAAACATGCTCCGCAAGACCGGCACGTCCTCAAGCCGCGACGTGGTCGCGCTCGCTCTCCGTCTCGGCGAGGTCGACGCAAACTGACGCACACACGCTGAGTGGCGACATGGTCACTCGCCTTCGTCACTCGCTCCCAAACAGAGCGCGCGAACCCCTACGTCAGGTCTGCCCTGGCCCACTGCGCTCATCTCGGCTAGATCAGGACGTCTCGCCTGCTGGCCTCCGGTCTGAGATGCGGACTCACCTTCGTGGCGCGGGCGGCAGTCCGTTGGAGATCAGACGCCACGTCACGCACGCCACGGAATACGACAGGCCGGAAATAAGTGCTCTGCACCAGTACACCGATACTGCCCGCAGCGCGATCCGTCGCTCACCGTGAAGCAAGTCGTGATCGTCGTATGGCCGCCCTTTCACCGCCCCCGGCGCGGGAGTGGTGATGGCCACCGCACGCCGGCGCACTGAACCGCCGGTACGGATCCCGCCCGATCTGGCCGGACCGGTCGAGCTTGCGCTGGCCCGCTCGGTCGACCAGATCCCCGGCCCGCACGCTCTGCCGGGCGGCTCCCGCTACGAGGTGAAGTGGGACGGGTCATTGGTGCGCCGCGGCGCCACGGCGCGGCTGTGGACCCGCAACCGCAACGACATCAGCGACCGGTTCCCCGACATCGTCGCCGCCGCAGAGAAGCAGCTCCCCGACGGAGCGGTGCTGGACGGTGTTATCTGTGGTCTTCAGAGGGGCGTGCAACACGTCCACGACTTGCCGATGAAGGTCCCTGTTTCCTGTTCTGGACGCTCTGGGGTTCGCGGTGTCTTCGACACTGCTCGCGGTGAGGGAAGTCTGTACGCCTCGCGGCGTCTCTGGACGCGGCGCGACGCACGAACGTCTCCTGCGCCTCGTCAACGTTGTGCTGTGCACGATGGGCATGATGCTGGGCGAACGCCGTTCTTCGCCCTTCCTGCCCCTTGGAATCGGCGTCGGTGGGCCGACCTCGATGAGGTGCTCAAGCATCCATCGGCTGCGCGAGAACGTAGGGACCTCGACAACTCCGGCGCCTACTGACCCCCGGCCTGGATGCCGGTGAGCAACGTCCGGACGATCCCGGGGACCTGCTCGGCGAGTTCCTCTTGGGAGGCGCCGGCGATGAGTGCGGCGAATCCCAGCATGATGGCGGGCCCGATGATCAGGCTGACCGCGGCTTCGATGTCGAAGGCGCCCAGGCGGCCGAGCTGCTGCTCGGCGGCGAGATAGTCGGCGATGGGCTGGCGCAGTCGGTGCGGGCCGAACGGCTGTTGGTGGATCTCTTCGATGAAGCGGTGCAGCAGCGTCGGCTCCGACATCAGGCCAGCCGCGGTCGGCAGGGTCTCGGTGACCAGGTCCACCGCGGCCTGCGCGTAGGCGATGAGGTTGTCCTCGACGGTGCCACTGCCGGCAGCCGGCAGGTCGGTGTCGAACCGGGTCACCGACCCGGCGTACCGGCGGACCAGGGCGGCGACGAGAAGTTCGTGCTTGGCCGCGAAGTAGTTGTAGAGCACGCCGTCGGAAACCCCGGCCGAGCGGGCGATGTCGCGGGTCGTAATGGTCGAGACCTGCCGTTCGCCGAGCAGCTTCTCGGCGGTGTCGATCAGGTGCTCGCGTAGCGCAGTGGCCGGGTCGTCGCCGACCCGGCCCCGCACGGCTCTGGCGCGTCTAGGAGACATCGCGCCTAACCGTAGTCGACACCGCGACCAGCGCGAACAACAGCGCGTACGCCGCGAGCACCAGCCCGCCGCCCCACTGTGGCAGGAGGTCGATTCCGGTCGCCGGCACATCTTCCAGGGCCAGTCCGCTGTTGAACGGCAGCCAGCGGTCGAAGCCCCCGACGAGCTGGCCGACGATGCCCTCGACCAGGGCGATCCAGGCCAGTGCCGCAGCGACGGCGCCGACCAGGTTGCGGATCAGGGCGCCCAGTCCCACCCCTATCGCGCCGAAGCACGCGTTCCAGATCACGCAGCCGGCCAGTGTCCGCCAGAGCGCGGGATCGGATAGGTCGAGGGAGCTGCCCTTGCCGGACAGCCAGAGGGCGGTCGCACCGAACGCCACCAGTGCGCTGACCAGACCGAGCACGGCACCCGCGGCGGCGTACACCAGGAGCTTCGCGGTGATCACCCGCTCGCGCCGCGGAATACCGAGGTAGGTGTCGGTGATGGTCTTGTGACGGTATTCGCCCGCAACGCCGACGATGCCCAGCACCAGGGAGAAGATGGAGACGAGGCCGGCATGCCCGACCGCACGCAGCGGTGTCGCCGGGTCGCCGAGATCCGCACCGCTGACGAAGAGTCCGCTGACACCTGCCAGCACCACCAGCTGGGCGGCAGTCAGCAGAAGGAATGGGCTGCGGACGGTGCGCAGCTTGAGGAATTCGTTCTTGATCCCGGTCATCATTGCTCCTTCACTGCGCGCCGGTCAGGTTGAGAAAGGCGGTCTCGAGCGAGTCCTCGCCGAGGCTGTCGAGCGGGCCCGCGAACCGGAGCCGTCCCTCGTGCACGATCACGACCTGCTCGACGGTCTGGGCCACCTCGCTGAGTACGTGACTGGACACGAGGATGGCGCGCCCGTTCTTCGCCTCCTTCCGGAGCAGGTCGCGCAGCCAGGCGATCCCGGCGGGGTCGAGCCCGTTGGCCGGCTCGTCGAGGATGAGCACCTCCGGATCCCCGAGCAGTGCCGAAGCCAGGCCGAGCCGCTGCCGCATGCCCAGCGAGTAACCGCTCACCCGGCGGTCCGCCGCCTCGGTGAGACCGACCAGCTCGAGCACCTCGTCCACCCGCCCGGCCGGTACGCCGACCGGCTGTGCGAGTACGCGGAGGTGGTCCCGGGCCCGGCGGCCGGGGTGGAAGCTGGTCGCCTCGAGCACCGCACCCACGACGCGCCGCGGCTGGGCGAGCTCGGCGTACCGGCGCCCTCCGATCAGTGCATCACCGGCCGTCGGGCGGACCAGGCCCAACGCCATCCGCAGCGTTGTCGTCTTTCCCGCGCCGTTCGGCCCGAGGAAGCCGGTCACCTGCCCGGACGGCACCTCGAAGGTCAGCTCCTGGACGGCGCGTACCGAGCCGAAATGCTTCGTCAGTCCGCGGACCGACACCTCTGTCATGGTCGTCTCCTCGATATGAGCGGCTGTTCATGAACACTCCGCTCATGAGCGTACGCTCATTATGACTCCGGGCGCGAGGGGCAGTTTTGCTTGCGGATCGGGTGGTGCTCGGCGCCGACCGTTGCCCTGCCCGGCCAGCACGTAGATGAGCGCGCCAGTAGTCCGGCTGCCAGGGCAGGACCAACTCAGCGCCCTGGCTGACCGTCGCGTGCACCAACGTGATCGGCGTGTGGGTCGAGTCGTGCCCGTCGACCGAGCCCGCGATCACTCGGATCGGCGAACCGCCGTCCAGCGTGGACAGCAGCGCGGAATCGCCGCCGCGGATGTCCTGGTAGCGGGGTGGGGCCCACGTCAGTGCGTTCGGCAGGGTCACCCAGAGCTGGATGCCGTCGGAGGCCGGCCGCTCAGCACCAGGTGCTCCGGCCGGGTCTCGAAGTGGAGCAACCCACGGCCGTCATCAACTGGGTGTCGCCGTTGGAGATGACACCGCCCCCGCCCTGGGAGTCCTGGTGCTCCATGATTTCCGTCGAGCATGTAGGTGACCTGCCCGGCCTGCCGTGCTCACCAGGCAGCCGCTCGACTGCCTGGGCGAGCTCGACCGGCCCGGTGAACTCGGGCGACAAGTTGCCCATGGCCACCGTGTCACCCCGCCCGAGTTCAGATGAGAATCCGGCGCGCGGCGGCCACCAGGTCAACCCCGCCGTTGTGGACATGTCCACAACGCTCACGGCCAAGCAATACAGCACAACCCAGCATCCGGCTCAAGATAAACGGCGAGCTCTTGATCCTGGTCGACGGCCGGCTCAGCTTCGACGCCCTGCAGCAGCGACTTGTCACCAGCCCGGCCAAGGCCCGCGCCAAGGCCGCCCAGCTACCTGCCGCCTACGCTGCCTTCGACCTGCTGGCGATCGGTGGAGTCGATCTGCGCACCCAGCGGTGGACAGCTCGCCGCCGGCGACTCGAGCAACTCGCCGCCAGCTGGGCACCGCCGCTACAGCTGACCCCCGTCACCAGCGATATCGCCGAAGCGACCGAGTGGTTCGAGGTGCTGCCCGCCGCGGTGGGTGTGGAAGGGCTCGTCGTCAAAGGCGCCCGACCCGCTACACCCCCGGCCGCCGGGACGCCTGGGTGAAGGTCAATTCTGCTGGGGTAGTAGGTGTTCCCGGTCGTCGACTGAACGGTCGTTCGACCTGGTCAGGCAGTCCCTGGGCTCAGACCGACAGTGGCCGACACCTGTCGTGCACGAGTCCAGTCGACGGGACTGGCGGGTTTCGGTGCCGGCCCGTTGATCGCTGTCGTCACGGCGCCGGTCGGGGTCTCCGCCGCGGTCCCAGGTCAGCGATCGGGGCAGCTGTTCGGGCATCGTGGCTATCTGCGTGGTGAGCGCGTCACGCATCGCCTCGGCGCCGTAGCCGGCTAAGGCGGGGCCGTTCTGCACTCGCGGTTCGATGCCGTATCCCTCCATCCGGGACAGGTGGATCAGCATGGTGAACCGGGTGGTGCGCTCCACCAAGGCGCCGATCGCTGACCGGTTGGTGCCGATGATGAGGTCGCCCTCCTTACGTTTCAGGTCGGTGATCTCGGGGCTGTCGTAGGGTCCTGATCGCTCTCCTTGGGGCAGGTGGGTATGGCTCAGGTCTCCCTGCCGCGCCGGTCGTGTGGTCGGTGACGGCTCACTGGGAATGGCCGCCCGCCTGTCCTGTTGGTGGCTCGACCGCTCATTGAGACTCGCGCGAACGGATCGTTGGGTAAGGACGTGCCGGCGTGGCTGCCGTTCAAGGAGAACCCCGTTCGGTTGTCGCGACGTGAGGAGCCAGATGACAGCGGTGTGGGCAGGTATCGACTCGGGTAAGCGGACGCACCACTGCGTCGTGATCGACTCCGCGGGGCGTGTGCTGCTGTCCCAGCGGGTGGTCAATGACGAGACCGCGCTGCTGGAGTTGATCGCGGCCGTGCTGCGGGTGGCCGACGGCGAGGAGGTGGTGTGGGCCACCGACCTGAACGCCGGTGGAGCAGCGCTGCTGATCGCGTTGCTCGCCGACCACGGCCAGCAGTTGCTCTATATCCCGGGCCGAATCGTTCACCACGCGGCGGCGACCTACCGCGGTGATGGCAAGACCGATGCGAAGGACGCGCGCATCATCGCCGACCAGGCCCGGATGCGCACCGATCTGCAGCCGGTGCGTGGTGGCGACCAGATCAGCACCGATCTGCGGCTGCTGACCGCTCGGCGCACGGACCTGATCTTCGATCGGGTCCGCTCGATCAACCGGCTGCGGGCCACGATGCTGGAGTACTTCCCGGCGTTGGAAGCCGCCTTCGACTACTCCAAGAAGGCGCCGCTGATCCTCGTGGCCGGCTATCAGACCCCGGACGCGATCCGGCGCATCGGGTCTTCGCGGTTGGCGGCCTGGCTCAAGAAGCGCGGCGCCCGCAACGCTGCCGCCGTCGCAGCCAAAGCCGTGGATGCCGCCAACGCCCAGCACACGGTGCTGGCCACCCAGGCGACCGGCGCCCGGCTCGTCGCGCGGCTGGCCGAGCAGATCATGGCGCATCGACGCCGACATCGCCCAGCTGGACGAGCGAGATCGAGCAACGGTTCGAGCAACACCCCGACGCGCCGATCCTGTTGAGCATGCCCGGCTTCGGCGTCGTGCTGGCCGCGACGTTCCTGGCCAACACCGGCGGCGACCTGACCGCGTTCGAGAACGTCGACCGGCTCGCCAGCGTCGCCGGCCTCGCCCCGGCGCCACGAGACTCGGGCCGGATCAGCGGCAACCACCACCGGCCGCGGCGCTTCAATCGGCGCCTGATGAGAACCTGCTATCTCGCCGCGCTCTCGAGCCTGAAGTGCAGCCCCGCATCACGGGCGTTCTACGAACGCAAACGTGCCGAAGGCAAGCCCCACAAGCAGGCCCTCATCGCCCTCGCCCGACGACGCATCAACACGATGTGGGCCATGCTCCGCGACCGCACCACCTACCAAGAACCCCTACCGCCCGTCCTTGCCCCAGCCGCTTGACAACAGCATTGAGATTCCCAGTGCCCCGGGGACGGCACGGTCCTCGACCTCGGCGGGCCGCTGGCTGATCATCACGTCCGGCGTGACGTGACCGTTGGCCCGCTGGCGGGCCCCGGAGCGGGGAGCGCCAGCGCGCGTCCGGTGCGCAAGCGGCCGGCCAGCTCTCGTTCTAGCGCGCCGCGGCTTTGGACGTAGAGCGCCTGGTCGATCGCCTCGTGGGAGATGCGCATGGACTCATCATCGGGGAAGTCGATCTCCAGCCGGTTCGCGATCGTGGACGCTCATAGCCGACGCCCTTCTGCGCCGGTCCGGACCGGCTTGACGGGAGGCAGCACACTGTCAGACGCGGTGGCCGGGACCAGCGTCGTGATCGTCTCGGGGATGCCGCCGACGGTGAGGACGTGGACGGCCGCTCCGACGGTGATCGTCACGTACGACGCCTCGGCCGGCACGTCGTCCGGGAGCGGGATGACGTGTACGCCGTTATCCAGGAGACCTTCGAGAACCGGCAGCGAGGCGTCGGAGAGGGTCGGCGGGGCGAAGATGGCCCATCGAGCCTCGACCGTCACCCTGGCGGGCTCAGCGAGGGTCAGCCGCACCGATCGGGTCTGGCCGTCGTACGTCGCGGAACCGCCAGGCACGGCGGCGGAGAAGTACGCCTCGACCTGCGCCGCAATCACCGCCGCGATGCCGACCAGCCCCTGGATGACCGCGGTCTCGGGGCTACGGCGGCCGATCTCGTCACGCAGGTGCTGCTTGGTGTCGGTCGGCACCATTCCGCCGAACACGAGCAGGTCGATCCCGGTCACGTCATAGTCGTCTAGTACGTCGTCGAACTGGTTGGTCGCATCGGCCGCATAACCCTTGGCGCGCAGGATCTCGACGGCATCGAGGAGAACTCCGGGGCTGCGGCCGACGACCAGGACGCGCTCACGGGCGATCGGTTCGGGCGACTCCTCGAAGGTGTTCCTCGTCGCCCACGCGATCACGGCGGCCGCGGCCGCGAACGCCGCTCCCGTGGCCAGTGCGCGGCCGAGCCCGGACGTCGTGGCCTCGGGGACGGGCGTCCCGCCGGCGAGCAGGTGCCCGATCCGGGCCGCGCCGACCGCGGAGAAGATCGCCAGTCCGAGTGCGCCGCCGATCTGCTGGGAGGAGTTCAGGATCGCTGCGGCGAGACCGGCTCGGCTCGTGCCGACGCCCGCGTTCGCGGCGGCGGTCACGCCGACGAAGACCGGGCCGATGCCGAGCGCCACGAGCAGGATGCCGGGCAGGACGTGCGCGACGTAGCCGCCGTCGACGGGGATCTGTGCGAGCAGCAGCAGGCCGCCGGCGGCAATCAGCGCGCCGACCGAGATCACGACCCGGCTGCCGATCCGGGAGAGCAGCTTCGAGGCGATGCCCGCGGAGATGCCGACGGCGACGGTGAGCGGCAGGTACGCCGCGCCCGCCTGGATCGGCGAGTAGCCGAGGACGTTCTGCATGTAGAGGGTGAGGAAGTAGAACATCGAGAGCATCCCCGCGAACCCGATCAGGCCGGTGAGGTTGGCGGCCGCGAGGCCGCGGACCCGGAAGATGTCGAGGGGCAGGATCGGGTCTCGGGTGAAGCGCTCGACGACCACGAACGCGACCAGGAGCACGGCCGCGGCGGCGAGCTCGAGCACGGTCCAGCTCGAGCCCCAGCCACGGTCCGGCGCCTTGATGAGCGCGTGGACGAGGAGCAGCATCCCACCGGTCACCAGGCTGCTGCCGACGAGGTCGAACCTGGCGGTCCGCGCGGTCGGCCGGTCGTGGGGCAGCAGCGCGATCACCGCGGGGATGACGAGAGCCGCAGCGATCGGGTTGACGAACATGACCCAGCGCCAGCCGGGTCCCTCCGTGAGGAGGCCGCCCAGCAGGATGCCGGCCGCGGACGCCAGGCCCGCGACCGCGCCCCAGACGCCGAGTGCTGAGTGTCGGTCCTTCGGGGCGGTGAATGTTGTCGTCAGCGTCGAGAGCGCAGCGGGCAGCATGAGCGCGGCGCCGATGCCCTGGCCGAGTCGGGCGGCGATGAAGAGGCCGGAGTCCTGGGCGAGCCCTCCGGCGAGCGAGGCGAGCCCGAGCAGCGCGGCGCCGGCGATGAGCATGGTGCGCCGACCGAGCAGGTCGGCCAGTCGGCCGCCGAGGAGCATGAAGCCGCCGTAGGTCAGCAGGTAGGCCGAGGGCACCCACTGCAGGCTCTCGAGCGAGAATCCGAGGGCCTTCTGGATCTGGGGCATCGCCACGTTCGTGATCGATGCATCGACGAAGTCGAGGAAGGCGACGGCGCAGAGCAACAGCAGGACCCGGCGTCCCTGCCACGACCGCAATGTCAGCGAAGTCTGGGTTGTCACGAGCGGCTCCTGTGTTGGCACGATCAATATTGGTCTCGCCAACATACATCAATGTTGGACTCCCCAACACTGGTATCGTTCGAGCGTGCCCGCACATCACGACCGAGCCCGCCGCACGCCGGCCCGGGTCGGCGACCGTCCGACCTGGCTCATCAGCCGCGCATTCGCCCGCTCCTCCGGCCTGCTGTCCAGCGCCTTCGAGGAGCGGGGCGAGGGGCTGCGGGGCTACCACTACCGGCTTTTGGCGGCGCTCGAGCAGTGGGGACCGGCGAGCCAGGCCGATCTCGGACGAGACACGGGGATCGACCGCAGCGATGTCACCCTCGCCCTGGGCGAGCTGGAGGCGTCCGGCCTCGTCGTACGCGAGGTCGATCCCGACCACAAGCGCCGCAAGATCGTCACCATCACCGCGGCCGGCCTCAGGGAGCTTAGGCGGCTCGATCGGATCGTCGATGACGTCCAGGAGGTCGCCCTGTCTCCGCTCACCGACGCTCAGCGGCGCCAGTTCGTGTCCTTGCTACATCGCCTCCTCGACGCGCCAGACAGGATGTAGCGGCGGCCTGGTGGAGACGGGTCGGTGCATTCAGCGGATGCGCGCGCGTCAGCCGTCCGGGTTGTCGACCCGGTTCCGGCATGCGGCGACACATGTGAGGGGCGCGGCACTGATCGAGCATGGCCAGGCTGACCCAGCGGGACCATGAGGTGAAGCGCCGGACCTGGTGCTCGTCCAGTCCGGCCAGGCCCTTTCCGGCCTGGAAAACTCCTCCACCCGCCATCTCGACCCGGCGATGCGGACCAGGG
Source organism: uncultured Actinomycetota bacterium (assembly GCA_963748245.1). Classification (GTDB taxonomy): domain Bacteria; phylum Actinomycetota; class Actinomycetes; order Propionibacteriales; family Kribbellaceae; genus Kribbella. The sequence goes on from CAVVIA010000005.1 coordinate 1,620,853, forward strand.
TGGTCAGGGGCACCGGGGCGGGTGACCAGCAGCGGTAGTAGGCGAGCTCGCCGGTGGTGCGGTTGCGGCGGATCAGCGGCCGGTGATCGCCGGGCCGGCGTTCGGCCAGGTCGATGACGGCCCCGTCGTGGAAGCGGTGGCCCTTGGCGCCGGCCCCGGCCGACAGCTTCTGCCAGGCTCGCTTCGGCACCCCTCGCGGCCAGGGCGTCCGCGCGGAACTTCCCGGCGCCGGTGGTCACTTCGGCCGAGCAGGCGATGGCGAGCACGTAGCCGACCCCGTGCTCTTCCAGCGCGGAGCGCAGCTTCGGGTTGCCGCCGTTGACCTCGTCGCCTGCGACCCAGCTCACGCGGTGCCCGGCGTCCAGGAAGCGGCCGATCATGCGGGCGGCCAACTCCGGATTGGTCGCGAAGACGGTGTCCTCGGCCAGGCCCGCGGCCCGGCAGCGGTCCGGGTCGCACGTTCACGAGCGTGGAATGTACAGCTCCCGGTCCACCGCCGCGTGCCCGCGGCGGCCTGCGTAGACGAGGTAGACGGCGACCTGCGCGTTTTCGATCCTCCCGGCAGTGCCGCTGTACTGGCGCTGGACACCGACGGTGTGCGTGCCCTTCTTCACGTCCCCGGTCTCGTCGACCACCAGTACCGCATCCTCGTCGCTCAGGTGCTCCAGCACGCCCACTCTGCGATCGACCAGCAGTTCTTGCGTGGCAGGTCCGACAGCAGCCCCAGCACCGAGTCCCGTACCCGACGCCGGGGCTCCACCCGCGCGAACCGGCCCGCTACGCGGCCCATCAGGACCTCGAACGCCTCCTGCCAGCGGGCAGGGTCTACGCTGTGACCTGCGGCCACCGAACGATCGTTAGTCTTCACAAACCGATGATCAGCGGTGGCCGCAGCCTTCCTGCGGCCAGTCCATCAGCAAAATCACGCTCTACGGCTGGACTCCTAGGTCACGCTGATACCAGGTGCCTGGCTTACCGCCGAGGTCGGCTGGGTCGGCCGGGCCAACCGGGACGAACCCGGCCTTGGCCAGCACCTTCTGGGACGCGACATTCTCGCGGGAGGTGGCCGCCCGCAGTGTGCGCAGCCCGTGCCGCGCCGCCGCCAGCCGGCACAGCTCCCGGACGGTCGCGGTCGCCACGCCGCGGCCGGCGACGTGCTGCGCGACCCGGTAGCCGAGTTTGGCAGTGCCGTCTTCGAAGTCGTACAGGTTGAACCGGCCCAGAACCGAGCCATCCTCGGCGACGAGCACGTAGAAGGCGCAGATGCCGGCCTCTTGCTCAGCCAGCAAGGCGCTGTGCCGGTCGGTGAACTGGTCAAAGTACTCGTCGCCGCGGTCGGAGATCGAGGCAGCGAAGTAGGCGCGGTTCGCCAGCTCGAAGGCCAGGACCGCCGGGGCATGGCCAGCATGCAGCCGCTTCAGCTCGGGCACCGCCCGACTCTACCCAGATGGTGCGCTGAGGCCACCTGAGTTTCCGCCAGCGGCAGACGGCCCCGAGGTCAGGCCACATAACGATCTACGACTGGAGTACTAACCGATCCGCTGCATCCCACCAATCCCTGTGAACCTGCCGGCACCACAGCAGATACAGCGCGACCGCTGTCGCATACGCGCTCGTCGTGCTCTCCGGCGCAAGCCCGACCAAACGGACATGCCGCAAGAACTCATCCGCCTCACGGCACACCCGCAGATCCTCGGCCAGCACCGTCCAATACCGCGCCCCCGACGGTCTCGCGGCTGTGTCTCCTTGCGATCGCAGTGCTGTCCGGCCGGGCCTGCGACGACTCGTCCTTTCGGCCGGTTGAACGCCGCGCATTGCCAAGTCGGAGAGCACCGGCCTCGGATGCAGCCACTGATCAGATCAAGTCGGGGTCTTCGAAGGCTTGTTCGAGGGCTTCGGCGGCGGCTGGGTTGGCGGCTCGGCGGCCCAGGTAGACGTCTTGGGTGATGGAGACTTTGGCTTGGCCGAGTTGGTCGGCGATCTGGCGGGCGGTGTGGCCCGCCTCGTCGAGGGCGGTGGCGGTGGTTTTGCGGAGTGCGTGGGAACGGATCCAGGCGAGCTTGTCGGACTCGGCCGGTTGGGCGGCTGTCGTCGATCTCGGCTTGAGAGGGTTGGGGAGTCCTCGAGGTTGATGCCGTAGGTCTTGACGAGGTCGGCGACGGGTTGCTGGTCGACCTTGATGCGGCCGGTTTCGATGAGCTCGATCCTGGTCTGGGGCCAGCCGAGAGCTTCGGCGACCTGCTTGCGAGTCATGCCGGCGTTGCGGCGGAGGGCCCGGAGGGACTGGCCGAGGTCGCGGCGGGCGGTGCTGCCGACGGGGGAGAGGGCGGTGCGGAGGGAGCGGCGGGCGTTGGAGGGGTCGCGGAAGCCGCCGAGGGTGTCGGCGAAGATCGGGTCGTCGAGGCGGATGCCGGCGGCGTGGCGTGCTGCGGAGCATGGCGAGCGGCCCAGCTGGGGAGGCTGAGGAGCGCGTTCGCCGGCTCTTGACTTGGTGGTCTTGCGGAGGAGGCCTTCGCCGGGTGACGCGGGCGATGGTGTGGGTGATTTCGACGGTGCCGGCTTCGAGGTCGACTTGGTGCCAGAGGACGGCGAGGGCTTCGCCGATGCGGACGCCGGTGCCGAGCATGAAGGTGACCAGGTCAGGGAGGTCGGCCTGGACGGCGCGTTCGTCGGCGGCCAGGCTCTTTCGGAGGAGGGTGACTTCTTCGGCGGTGAGGGCTCGGGGTGGGTTCTTGGGCTTGGCTTCGATGGCGTCGACTTCGCGGACGGGGTTGACGGAGGTGGCGCCATAGCGGACGGCGAGTTTCATGGCGCCGGAGATGACGGCGCGGCAGGTCTTAGCGGTCGGGGCGCCGGCGGTGTTCTTGATCTTGGACAGGACGGTGTCGATGCGTGGGGTGGTGGCTTCGCCGATGCGGAGTTCGCCGAGGGCGGGGCGGATGTGGTTCTTGATGGCGCGCCGGTAGGTGTCGAGGGAGGTTGGGGAGCGTGTGCCGTCGGCGACCAGGCCCTCGAATCTCTTCTCCCAGAGGTCGAGGAGGTGGCTGATCTTGTGCATCGCGGTCAGCTCGCCCGACTGGCTGGTCTTGGCTCGGTCCTGGAGCTTCGTGAGGAGGGCGCGTTCGGCGGCGGTCTTGGTCTTGCCGAATGCGGAGACGACGCGGACGTGGCCGTCGTGGTCGCGGAACTTCGTCTTGGGCGCGGTAGGCGACAGGCTTGCCTTGTCGTCGGTCTTCTCGACGCTGGTCGAGATGCTTCCCCAGCTTCCGATGGGCAGCGGTGGTCTCGACATCTCAGGCCTCCAACCGGGGTGATGGTTGGCAGTTCAACGCCGGGCGCGGCGGAGAATCCGGGAAGACGGCAGCGATGCGAACTGATGTGATGTGACGCACAGTCACGATCAACTCAAGGGTGCGAAGCCGACTTGAACAAGATGGTGGGCGCTCGCTGCGAAGGGACGTTCTGGCAAAGGGGCACGTAAAGGGTCCGTGCCGGGCAAGAACGAAGCCCAGGACACTCGCGTGACCTGGGCTTTTGTGCGCCGCCAGGGACTCGAACCCCGAACCCGCTGATTAAGAGTCAGCTGCTCTGCCAATTGAGCTAGCGGCGCCTGTGTTGTGTTGTCTTGCGTTCGAACGATGAGGATCGTAGCAGGGGTGGGAGGGAGATGCGAAATCGGTTACGTCAGGGGTGCTGGGCGAGCAGGGACATGGCGGCGTTGTGGCCGCCGAGGCCGGAGACGGCGCCGCCGCGGCGGGCGCCGGAGCCGCAGATGAGGAGGTTGGCGACGTCGGTCTCGGTGCCCCAGCGGCCGACGTCGGCGTCGTCGGTGGCCCAGGGCCATTGCAGGTCGCCGTGGAAGATGTGACCGCCCGGCATACCGACGGATTCCTCGATGTCGTACGGCGTCTTGGCCTCGACGCAGAGGTTGCCGTCGCGGTCGCGGGCGATGCAGTCCTCGAGCGGCTCGGCGAGGTACGACTGGAGGCCGGCGAGCACCCGCCGAGTGGCCTCGTCCCGGGCCGCATCGTTGTCGGAGGCAAACAATCGGGCCGGGAAGTGGACGCCGAAGACGGTCAGCGTGTGGTGGCCGGAGGCAACCAGTGCCGGGGACAGGATCGACGGATCGGTCAAGGAATGGCAGTAGACCTCGGACGGCGGAACGGCCGGCAGCACACCGTCCACAGCTGACCGGTAAGCCGACTCGAGTTGGCTGTAGTCCTCGTCGATGTGGAACGTCCCGGCGAAGGCCTTCCGCGGGTCGTCGCCGGACTTCAGCGCAGGCAGCCGGGAGAGCAGCAGGTTGATCTTGAGCTGCGATCCCTCGGGCTTGTCGCCGACCGGCCGACCACGCAGCGCATTCAGCGTGGCAGGCGCGACATTGGCCAGCACGTACGAACAGTCGACAGACCGCTCGCCGTCACCGCCGAGCCACGTCACGGACGCACTCACACCGTCGGCCTCGACCGACGTCACGGAAGCGTTGGTGACCAGCGATGCGCCGGCCCGACGGGCCGCAGCCGCCAGGGCGTCCGTGACCGCGCCCATCCCACCCACAGGCACCCGCCACTCACCAGTCCCGTTGCCGATCAGGTGGTAGAGGAAGCACCGGTTCTGGATGAGCGACTCGTCATGCAGGCCGGCGAACGTCCCGATGACCGAGTCCGTCGCCACCACGCCCCGCACGGTGTCGTCCGCGAACCGCCGCTCGACCGACTCGCCGAACGGCCGCTCGACCAGCTCGTCCCACAGCCCCGAGTCGCACCCGGGACCGCAGCTCCGAGGCCGCAACCAACGGCTCGAGCAAGCTGGGAGCGATCGCCGAAGCCAGTGACCCGACCGCGCCATAGAACTCCGACCACGCGTCGTACTCCGCATCGCTCCCGGTCAGCGCCGCGAACGAAGCACGCGTCGCCGCGCCCTCGGGGCGTTCGACCATCAGGCCGACGTCGCGGCCTGAGCGCCGTACCGGTGTGTACGACGCGACCGAGCGCGACCGGAGTTCCAAGGTCAGCCCCAGGTCGGCGACGATCTTGTCGGGTAGCAGACTGACCAGGTACGAGTACCGCGACAGCCGCGCGTCCACGCCCGGGAAGACCTTCTGACTGACTGCGGCGCCACCGGTGCGGGCCTGTTGCTCCAGCACGAGCGTGGACAGCCCGGCCTGGGCCAGGTAGGAGGCGGCGACGAGGCCGTTGTGCCCGCCGCCGACGATCACGACGTCGTAGAAGTCTTTCATCCGACCGGCCAATCAAGCTTGTGGTACGCGGCGTCCCAGAACATCCATTCGTAGCGGCACGTCGTCCTGAAGTGCTGATGACAACGCTCCCGCTCCGAGGCGCTCACGTCCAGCCCGTCGGTCACCGCCAGCACCGATTCGACCACCGCGTCGAACTCGTCCGAGCCGTACGTCTCGATCCACTGCCGGTAGAGCGGGTCCGGCGACGACCGCTTCAGCAGTTCGCGGCCGACGTCGCGGTAGATCCAGTAGCAGGGCAGTACGGCGGCCACGGCCTCGGCGTACGTGCCCGTCGCGCACACCGCGGTCAGATAGGACATGTACGCCGTCGTCGTCGGACCGGATCCCGCGGTGTCGACATCGGCCGACGTCAGGCCCAGCGAGCCGAGCAGGGAGGCGTGCAGTTCGCGTTCGACCGCGATCGCGTTGGCGGCGTGGAGGGCGAACATGCTGACCGCGTCCTCGTCGACCGCGCGGCCGGCGACCAGGGTCAGCGCGCGCGAGTACGAGCGCAGATAGTGACTGTCCTGAACGATGAAGTAGCGGAACGCGTCATGGTCGAGCGTGCCGTCGGTCAGTCCGGTGATGAACGGGTGCCGGACGATCTGGTCGTACACCGGCGCCCCGCCGCGGTCCCACAGCTCGCTGGAAAGCGTCATCCCCAACTCCCTCGCTGTCGACTGCGACGACCTTATCCACAACGTGGCACGACGGCACGAGACGAAAGTCACTCGCTGGCTCTACTCTGACGCCATGACCATGCAGGGGGAGCAGGTTGAAGCGACGGCCGGTATGCCGCCCGATACCCCCTTGCTGGCCCGGATCCGGGCCTCGGTGATCGGCGACGACCAGGTGATGCCCGGGCCGTACGGTCTGCGCCGGGTCACGTACGCCGACTACACCGCGTCCGGCCGTGCGCTCACCTTCCTCGAGGACTTCATCCGCGACGAAGTCCTGCCGCGGTACGCGAACACCCACACCGAGTCCAGCGGGACCGGTCTGCAGACCACCCGCCTGCGTGAGGACGCCCGCCGGATCATCCGCAACAGCGTCGGCGGCGACGACGAGACCGCGGTGATCTTCTGCGGTTCCGGCGCGACCGGCGCGATCGACAAGCTGATCGGCATCATGGGCCTGCGCATCCCGGCCGAGCTCGACGACACGTACCACTTCACCGACCAGATCCCGCCGGAGCAGCGCCCGGTCGTCTTCATCGGGCCGTACGAGCACCACTCCAACGAGCTCCCGTGGCGGGAGTCGATCGCCGACGTGGTGGTGATCAGCCAGGACCACGACGGCCACATCGACATCGACCAGCTCGAGTCGCGCTTGGTCGAGTACGGCGACCGCCCGCTCAAGATCGGCTCCTTCTCCGCGGCCAGCAACGTCACCGGGATCGTCAGCAACACTCGTCGCGTCTCGGCGCTGCTGCATCGGTACGGCGCTCTGTCGTTCTGGGACTGTGCGGCCGCGGCGCCGTACGTCGAGATCGACATGTACGGCGACGACCCGCTGGAGTGCAAGGACGCGATCTTCCTGAGTCCGCACAAACTGATCGGTGGCCCGGGCACTCCCGGCGTACTCGTGGCCCGTCGTGAACTGCTCCACAATCGGGTTCCCGACGTACCGGGCGGCGGGACGGTCGCGTACGTGAATCCGCTCGAGCACCGCTACCTCGAGGATCCGGTGCATCGCGAGGAGGGCGGTACGCCGGCGATCATCGGGTCGATCCGGGCCGGGCTCGCGTTCCAGCTCAAGCAGGCGGTCGGGATCGACGTGATCCGCGCGCACGAGGACGCGTACCTGCGCCGGGCGGTCGAGGCGTGGAAGGCGGAGCCGGGCATCCAGATCCTCGGCAACCTCGACGCCGAGCGGTTGTCGATCGTGTCGTTCGTGGTGAAGGCGCCGTCCGGGCGGTATCTGCACCACAACTTCGTCGTCGCGCTGCTGAACGACCTGTTCGGCATCCAGTCGCGCGGCGGGTGTTCGTGCGCCGGTCCGTACGGGCACACGCTGCTCGGGATCGACCTGGAGCGGTCGCACGAGTTCGCCGAGGAGATCCTGCACGGGTGCGAGGGGATCAAGCCCGGTTGGGTGCGAGTCAACTTCAACTACTTCATCTCGGAAGCCGTCTTCACGTACGTCGTGGAGGCCGTGAAGCTGGTCGCCCGCGACGGGTGGCGGCTGCTCGGCGACTACCGATTCGACCCGACGAACGGCCTGTGGCGCCACCACCGCGGCCCGGTCGAGCCGCCGATGCGCTTGTCCCAGGTCGGGTACGACGCCGACGGCACTCTCCGCTACCCGCATCATGACCACACCGCTCCGGAGTCAGCCCTGTCGGACTACTTGACCGAGGCCCGCGAGCTCCTCTCGACCTGCCAGGAGAACCCCGACCACGAAGGTCATGTCAACGCGGACTTCGACCACCTCCGCTGGTTCGACCTACCCTCCCGCTGTCTGTCGGACCGGTCGGGACGTCAGCCGTAGGTAGTAGCCGTCGGCGTCGAACAGACGGAAGTCCCGCAGGCCCCAGTCCTGCAGTTGTACGGCGCCCTCCACCGGCCAGCCGGTTGCGCGCACTCGCTCGTACTCGGCGTCGATGTCGTCCAGCTCAAGGACGATCTCAGTCCCGTGCGGTACCCGTCGTACTGCCGGATCGACCGGCTCCGTGGCGGTGCCGATGCCGATCCGCGCGGCGCCGCGGCCCATCCACAGGTAGCGGGTTTGCCGGGACAACTCCTCGAAGCCGAGCACGTCGCGATAGAACCGGCCGGCCCGGTCGAGATCCTGGGCGAAGACCTCGACCCGCAATGTCATCTCCATACGCCGGATTCTCAGACTTCAAGTCTCCTTGAGATCAAGTCGGCCGCTGCCAGTGCCTGGTTGTTGTCTCTGGCAATTACTTGGAGGCCGACGGGGAGGCCCTGTGTCGGTAGGGGGATGGTGATGGCGGGGTGTTTGGTGAGGTTGGCGAGGCGGGTGTTCTTGAGGAGTTGGGCGCGGACGGCTCGCGAGCCTGCCGGATCGTCGACGGCGTCGATCGGCGGGGCTGTGGTGAGGACCGTTGGCGTGATGACGGCGTCGACCTGGTGGAGGAGGTCGGTCATGGCGGCGGTGATCTCGGTTGCCTTGGCGCGGGCGGCGTCGTACCGGGTGAGAGGGACGGCCGCGGCTTCGCGCAGTCGTTCCTGGACGTCGGGTTGGTAGAGGTCGAGGTTGCGGCCGACATGGTTCGCGGCCGCTTCCGGGCCTTGGAGGTCGGCGGCGGTCTGGAAGCTTTCGGTCCAATCGGGCAGGCGTACGTCGATTGTCGACAATCGACTGATCGCGCTCGACCACGCGGCACCGACCTCGGCGGTGTAGTCGAGGTACTCCTCGTTGACGACCACACCTAGTCGCATGGGGGTCGTTTGGGCCGCTTGGGCCGTGCCGGTCAAGGCCGCGATCGCGTACGCCGCATCTGCCACGGAATTGGTGAGGACGCCGACGTGGTCAAGGCTCACCGCGAGCGGAAAGACCCCGTCGACGGGCAAGGTGCCGTACGCCGGTTTGACGCCGACCACTCCACAGAGCGCGGCTGGGATGCGGACCGAGCCGGCGGTGTCGGTTCCGATCGCGAGCGGGACGATCCCGGCCGCCACTGCCGCTCCGGCGCCGGAGCTCGAGCCGCCGGTCATCCGGGTCGGGTCGTGCGGGTTACGGCAGGGACCGACCCGGTTCGACGTACCGGTGCAGCCGTAAGCGAACTCGTGTGTGTGACTCAGCCCGATGACGATCGCACCGGCAGCCCGAAGCCGCGCGACCACCTCAGCGTCGCGTTGGCCGACCTCGTCCATCGAGGCCGATCCACAGCGGTATGGCAGGCCCTCGACCTCGATGATCTCTTTCACCAGAACGGGTACGCCGGCGAGCGCGCCCGCCCGGTCGTGGTCGGCCGCAGTCTTGCGGGCGCCGTCCGCGTCGAGGTGCACCACGGCGTTCAAGTGCTTGGAGTCCTCGGCTCGCCGCAGTGCCTGCTCGACCAGTACGACGGGATCCAGCCGGCCGCTGCGCACGCCCTCAGCGATCTCCGCGAGGCCGGTCATGCGCTGACCCGGTGATCGGCAGCGAGCTCGGCCGCCAGTTCGAGGGTTGCGTCGTCCAACGGCTGCGGGCTCGTCGCGCCGTACGCTTCCAGGACCTCTCGCTCGACGCTGTCGACAGTCAGACCAGGCACCTCGGTCGAGAGCGAACCCACCGACGCCGGATCGAACGGCAGTTCCAGGTGTCCATAGACCTCGGTCAGCAGGGGCCGCAGACGCGCGTCGTCGCCCACCACGATGAGCGCGCTGAACAGCCACCCGTTCCGTACGACGCGTTGACCGGTGCCCACCAGTTTCACCACACCTCGCGCGTTGACGCTGTGCGCGCCGGGACAGTACTCACCAGGTACGGCGCCGACCCGCGCGTCGATCCCGAGGCTCTGCAACACGTCGGCGTACATCAAGCCGAACTCCTTGAACCGAGTGTCCATCCCCTCAGGCGCCAGCCGCTCATGCTTGACGTGATCAACCACCACGGCCTCGGTCGTATAAGCCACGGGCCGCCCACCCACCGCCCGCACCAACGGCTCGAACCCAGCCGCCCGAGCAGCCCGCACCGCAGCCTCGAACCCAGGCAACCGCGTGTCCCGCCGCCCGAACACCACTACTGGCGCCGCAGGCCGATACACGCGCAGCGCCTCCGTCACCTCACCATCCGACACCCGCCGCACCAACGCATGCCCAACAGCCAACTCGAGGCCCTCATCACCAGCCCCACCCGAAAACACCAGCACCCCACCATCGTGTCACGCGCTCAGCGGGCACCGGCTGTGCGGAGGAGGTGGGCGATTTCGTCGTAGCCGCGGTTGGTGGCGTGTTGGAGGGGAGTGACGCCGTCGGCGTCGGGGAGGGAGGGGTTGGCGCCGGCGGTGAGGAGGATGGTGACGATCTGCTGCCAGGGTTCGGTGCCTTTGCCGAGGATGACGGCCTCGAGGAGGGCGGTCCAGCCCAGATTGTTGACATGGTTGACGTTGATGGGGGTTTGGACCACCCGGCGGACGTAGTCGACGTGGCCGCGTTCGCTGGCGGGGATGACAGAGATGCCGCCGAAGCGGTTGCGGAGGGCGAGGTCGGGGTTGGCCGGCAGCAGGGTCTCGAGCATCGCGACGCTGCCGGTGACGCCGGTGACCAGCCAGGCGGAGTCCTGCCGGTCGTCCTGCGCATCAGGGTCGGCGCCGAGTGCGACCAGGAGACGGGCCGCGTCGACGTGGTCGTTCAGGGACGCAAGCAGGAGTGCGGTACGGCGATTGCCGTCACGGGACTCGAGTGGTGCGCCGGCGGCCAGGGCGGCCGCGACGCGGTTGGCGTCACCCGCTCCGGCTGCTGCGAGCAGCGCCGCGGGGGCCTGGTCGCGAGTTGGCGGCTTGGCGCTGAGCACCTCGGCTACCTGACCGCGTGCAGCCTGCACGGGGGTCGTTCCGTCCCGCTCGGCCGGCAGGTCGCGGTTGGCCCCAGCTGCGATGAGTAGGCGGACTGTGTCGACGTACCGAGCGCTGCCGTCGCCGAGCAGGACTGCTTCGTGCAGGGCAGTCCAGCCGAGGCGGTTGACGTGGTCGACAGTCACACCCGCCCGGAGGAGTCGGCCGACCACAGCGGCGTGGCCGCGTTCGGCTGCGCGGATGAGCGCCGTACCGCGGTAGCTGTCGAGGCTGCGGACGTCGGCGCCGTGCTGCAGGGTCAGGTCGAGCAGCTCGAGGTAGCCCTCGCTCGCGGCGATCAGGAAGGCGCTCTGCACGGTGTCGTCGACCGCGTTGACGTCGGCGCCTGCCTCGATCAGCCGGCGGGCGGTGGGCACGTCGTTCTTCCAGGCGGCGGCGATCAACTGCTGGTCCGTTGGCTGCACGGCGGAGGTCCTCGGCTGGGTCGAAGTCGAAGTCGGGGTCGAAGTCGAAGTCGGGGGCGGAGTCGGAGTCGCGGTCTTGGGTGCTGGGGGCGTTGCGGGGGAGCAGGCTGCCGCCACCAGGATGGCGGCAGCCAGAGCGGTCAGCCTCATCATCAGCGCGGCGGTGTCAGCGCGACGACCTCGTACGGCGGTGCGGCGACCTGCTCGTCGAACTTGCTGTCAACGAGGAGCAGCCGGCCCTGTGCGAGCTTCGCGGTAGTGATCACCCGGGTCGGGTCAGTCGGGGTCGCCGCGACCAGAGTGGCCGTCCGGCCGTCGTGCGACAGCCGCAGCGTGCTCAGCACCCGGGAGAAGTTCCGTACCACCCAGAGCCGGTTGCCGTCCCGCACGAGCCCGTCGGCGTTGACCAGGTCCGCCGTACCGGTGTCGACCGGCGAGACGTTGGCGGTCCGTAGGTCGAACCGCCACAGCTTGCCTACGTTGCCCTGGGCGACGACCAGAGCGCGGCGGTCCGGCGACAGCTCGATACCGCCGAGGTTGAACCCGGTCTGGGTCGGGATGGTCGCAGTGGCGTCCGCCCAGGTCCGGACGGTCCAGCGGCCGTGCCGCTCGGTCACCCGGAACACCTGCGGCGCGTTCGAGTTGGTGAAGTACGCCGCTCCGTCCGGCCCGATCACCACGTCGTTGAGGAACGCGTTGGCCACTCCCGTGCGCAGTGCCGCCAAGAGCCGGCCGGACCGGTCGTAGACCCACAAGTCCGGCGCGCCCGGGTGATCGATGCCGTTCGGACCACCGGCGACGTACACCCGGCCCTGTGAGTCGACAGTCACGCCGCGGGCGGTCCAGCGGCCGTCAGTGCCGTCGCCGCGCAACCACTCCGTGGCGGCTGCGGAGCGGAGCTGACCGCGGTGGATCTCGCCGCCGGTCGTCTCCGACACGTAGAAGCGCTGCGAGCGTGCGTCGTACCCGATGCCCTCGAACTTGGACCCGCCTGTGTCACCGGGCAGCTCGTAGCTGGCAGGCCGGGCGGACGCCGTGGGGACGCCGACGCCGAGCAGTGCGGCGGACAGCGCCAGGGTCGCGGAGAGGGAACGGACGGACATGAGGACCTCGCTTCAGGAGTAGTGGATGTGTCCAGCCTGGTCCAGGGGTGGCGCGGGTACGACGGGCATTCGGGGACGATCGGATAGCCGAACGGATGATTCGGTAGCGGGTCTTTCGGGCCTACCATCGGCTCGACATGACCACTTCACGCTCGCGCTCGAGTAGACCGGCCTCGGAGCCGGCCACACCGGGGACCCAGCCGGCCGCACCGGAGTCCCAGCCGGGTGCTGCGGCCTCGCGCCCGGCCTGGGCTGCCGGCGTTCTCGGCCGTGCAGACGGGCTGGTGACAGCACTGCACGCGGCATTCGTCGTACTGGTGGTCGCTTCTGCCGTGCGGTACCTGTCCGGTCACGGGTTCGGTGACCGGGCACCGTGGGTGCTTGCCGGGGCCTTGGTCCTGCTGGCGACCTATGCGGCGTACCGGGTGCTGCCCGGGCGGGTGTGGCTGGCTCTGCTGGTGGCGGTGTGGTTCGGGCTGGTGTTGCTGGCGCCGTCCTTCGCGTGGTGCGCCGTACCGCTGTCGTTCGTGGCTTTGCGGGTGCTTCCGTTCTGGCCGGCCTGTGCGGTGGTGGCCGGGATGGTCGTGACCACAGTGGTCGTGTGGACCCGGATGACCGACCGGCTGGACCCGACGATCGTGCTCGGCCCGGTGTGCGTCGCTGTGCTTGCTGTCGGCGCGTACAGAGCCTTGGAGCGCGACGCACTGGCACGGCAGGCCTTGCTGGACGACCTGCATGCGGCACAGGGTGACCTGGCTGACGCGCAGCATCGGGCCGGCGTACTGGCTGAGCGGGCGCGGCTATCGCGAGAGATCCATGACAGCGTCGCTCAGGGGCTGTCCAGCATCAATCTGCTGTTGCAGGCCGCTGAACGCGAGTGGGACGACCGGCCCGTCGCTGCCCGCGAGCACGCGGCCCAGGCGGCGGCAACGGCCCGCGACGGCTTGGACGAGGTACGGCGGGTAGTCCGCGACCTGGCACCCGCAGAGCTCGCTGCGGGCGGGCCAGCGCTCCCTGATGCGTTGCGGCACACGTGTGAGCGCCTGGCCGCGCACAGTGGGGTCGATGTGCAGGTTCAGGTGCACGGTACGGCGGTAGCACTCGGTCCGGAGGTGGAGACGGCTCTGCTACGTACTGCGCGTGGTGCACTGGCCAACGTGCTCGAACACGCTGCTGCGACCACTGCTGTGGTCACACTGACCTACCAGCCGGATGCCGTCGTACTGGACGTCCGTGACGACGGTCGCGGCCTGGGCGCCGGCAATTCTGACCCGGACCGTGGACGCGGTCTGGCTGGCATCCGGGACCGACTCCAAGCACTTGGCGGCACGCTGGTGCTGGAGAGTGAGCCTGGCGAAGGTACGGCGCTTGCAGCCTCAGTACCGCTGGAGAAGTCGTGATCCGGGTAGCGCTGGTCGACGACCACCCTGTGGTGCGTGCCGGGATGCGTGCGCTCGTGGACGGTCAGGATGACCTGACTGTGGTGGGTGAGGCGTCTGACGCGCACAGTGCGGAGCAACTGGTCGCGGCTGTGCGTCCGGACGTCGTACTGATGGATCTGAACCTCGGACGCGGGCCTGGCGGTGCTGAGGTGACCGCACGGCTGCGTGCGCTGCCGGAGCCGCCGCAGGTCTTGGTGCTGACGACGTACGACACCGAGGCGGACATCCTGAGTGCGATCGACGCGGGCGCGTCCGGCTACTTACTGAAGGATGCGCCGCCCGAAGACCTGTTTCGCGCTATCCGCGGCACCGCACGCGGTGAGGTGGTCCTGGCGCCGGCGGTCGCGGCCCGCCTGGTGAAGCGGTCCGGCCCGCTCCTCACCGACCGCGAGGTCGAGATCCTCGGCCTTCTCGCCACCGGCCAGTCGAACCGCGAGCTCGCCAAACGCCTCTTCGTCAGCGAGGCGACGATCAAGTCCCACCTCTCGCACATCTACACCAAGCTCGAAGTCGACACCCGGGCCGCCGCCGTCGCCCGGGCCATCGAACAGCGCATCATCCGCCCACCGGCCTAGCCGAAGCGCGGCAATCGTGCGAGCGACACCCTGAGTAATTCGTATTAGCCGTGATCTGGATGCGACGCTGAAGGTCCACGACGTCCCGAGTAGCTGAGGGAACGATGACGACTGAGAGTGCAGCGGCGTACGAGCAGATCCAGGAACAGGTGGCGCGAGGCTGGAACACGTGGGACACGCGGAGCGTGCTCACCCAGGTGCTCCTGCCGGAGGCGTTGGGGCTGTCCTTCGGCCTGAAGGAGTACCACCGGGGGACTTCGTTGCGCACGGCCCAGATCGGCCGGCGGACCGAGGGCGCGAGACGGTGACGCTCGGGCGGCACACGTACGACGGCAGCTACACCGAGACCCGGCGGCGAATGGGTCTCCCTGGGCATGTTCGACTTCCCCGCCGGAACCACAAGCACCGTCGAACTAACCGACACCCCAACCGGCCATGTCATCGCCGACGCAGTCCGCTTCCTCCGCCACTGAGACCCACCGCGGGCCTGTCGACGGCAAACGACATGAGGCCCGGCTGCCACCTGGCAGCCGGGCCTTGGTCTGCTACCTGGGTGTTCTCATCTTTGTGTCGGGGCTCTTGGTGGGCTTGACGGCGCCGCCGGCGGGGTACTTCCAGGTCTTGCTCTCCACGATGGTGATCAGTTGCTTGGGTGTGAAGAGGGGCTTGGCGCGGGTGTGGGGTGAGCCCTTCTCCGCTGGGGCGTTGTAGCTGGTGACTCCGAGGTGGCGACCGTCGGGGTAGTACAGGTCGGCGTGGTTGGAGACGACGCCGTCGACGTTGCGGTCCGGCGGGTACTCCGGCGATTCGGTCACGGTGAACAGCACCGAGCCGTCCGGCCGGACTGTGCAACTGCTGCCGCCGGTGCCGCCCTCGTTGCAACTGGGGGCCTGCGAGTTGCCTTCCACGATCGCCTCGATCCGCGACGCACCCTGTCCGTCGTTGACGATGTACGCGACGGCGTTGAAGCCTTCCTTGCCGCCGCCCCACGTCGTCGGCTTGGTCAAGGTCAGCCCGGGCCGCTGGATCAGTGACCGCAATGTCGCCAGCGTCTCCTTCGGAGTCACCGCGGCCGGCTTGGTCGTCGCCGACGGAGTGGCGGACGGCGTCGGCGTCGTACCGGCGACTGCGGTGTCAGACGGGCGGCCCAGCACCTGGGTAGTGCCGATCACAAGGCCTGCGGTGGCCAGTACGGCGCCTGCCCCGCTGGCCGTGAGGAGCGTCGTACGGCGGCGGCGTAGGCGCAGGCCTTGCTGGACCGAGCGTTCGAGCAGGTCGGTGGAGGCCGGCTCGAGGTTCTCGGTGGCCCGGTGCATCAGACCGGGCAGGGTGTCGTTCAGGTTGTTCATGAGTTCTCCCGGTGAGGTCAGTGGGCGATCAGCTGGTCGGCGCCGTCGCCGAGGACCGCGCGCAGGCGGTCGAGGGCACGGGACGTCCGGGTGGTGATCGCGCTGGCGTTCTTGCCGAGATCGAGCGCGACCTGCTCAACGCTGCGATCTTCGAAGAACCGCAGCACCAGGACAGCCCGATCCAGCGGCGCCAGCTCCGCCAAAGCACTCTGCAACGACAATCGCAACTCAGGGTCACCGACCCGCTCGACCCGCTCCGGCACCTCCGCGGTCGGCCGCTCCGACCAACGACGCCGTCGCCGCTGCGAGATGAAGTTCCGGGCCAGCGCAGCCCGCGCATAAGCCCCCGGATTCTCGATCCGCGACCACGTCTTGAGCATGTTCGCCAACGTGTCCTGCACCAGATCCTCGGCATGATGCCGATCCCCGGTCAGCAACCAAGCAGTCCGGTACAACCCCGGAATCCCCGCCCGGGCAAACTCCTCGAAGTCCTCAGTACCCCTCATCGCAGCCTTCCGGTCGACGCTCCTGCCTAGAAGACGCACCGACCACCCCGGCAGATCACACCCCGCTCAGAAGACCTTCGAAAGCACCCAAACCACAAACGCAAGCCCCCCGACCCCAAACGTGACCACAAGCACCACGCCGTACCCGAACCACAAACTCCCAGAAGACTTCACCGCGCCATCCTGCCATCCGACCCCAGCCACAACCGAAAGCCAAAAGACAACCTCAGCCAGGGGAGCCGAGCGAAGCGAAGGCGCAACCCCGGCAGCGGCGGCCAAGGGGCGCAGGGGGTGCGGGTGGCGAAGCCCCCGCCCGCGCGGAGCGAAGCGACCGCGCACAAAATGCCGAAGGCGACCCGCTCCGCGCTCTCCGCGGACACAGATCGCCCTCGCCTTCGGGTGAGTGACGGGACTTGAACCCGCGACCACCTGGACCACAACCAGGTGCTCTACCAGCTGAGCTACACCCACCATTGCCGCCCTGACTGCGACGGCTGAGCAATCATAGCGATGATGGCCGATTACCAGAAATCGGGTCGGCGGTCGCCCCGTTGCCTGTGTCGGACACCAGGCTGGCGGCGGCCCGGGCGGTGTCGGAGTCGGGGCCGGGCTGGGGAACGAAGACGGTCTGGCGGTAGTACCTGAGCTCGGCGATGCTCTCGGTGATGTCCGCCAGCGCACGGTGATTCCCGGTCTTGGCGGGGGTGGCGTAGTAGACCCGCGGGTACCAGCGCCGGACCAGTTCCTTGATCGAGCTGACGTCGACGTTGCGGTAGTGCAGGTGCGCCTCGACGCGGGGCATGTCGCGGACCAGGAAGGTCCGGTCGGTGCCAACGGAGTTGCCGGCCAGGGCGGCCTTGCGCGGCTCCTTGACGTACCCGGAGATGAAGTCGAGCACCTGCTGCTCGGCGTCGGCGAGGGGGATCCCGTGCGCGAGCTCGGCGAGCAGGCCGGAGTCGGTGTGCATGTCGCGGACGAAGTCGCCCATCTGCTCGAGCGCGGCCGGGGGTGGCGCGATCACCAGGTCGATCCCGTCACCGAGCACGTTCAGTTCGTAGTCGGTGACGAGAACCGCGACCTCGATCAGGGCGTCTGCCGCCAGGTCGAGGCCGGTCATCTCGCAGTCGATCCACACCAGCCGGTCGTTCATGGGCACCCACCTTACGGTGACGGACCGACACCGTCGTACCCACCGCCCCGAGCCCCGGCGTGGCGTACGTCTCCACCCCGGAACCGAGCCCCGTAACCCGGTCCCGGAACCCAGCCACGGATCCAGAGGCGCTCAGCGCGGCGCGTGGCCGATGTGGATGCTGCGCACCGACAGTACGGCGAGATCCGTCCGCCGCCCGAGAAACTCCTCGCTCCCGGGATCCAGCAGCCGAGCCCACACCGCCAGATCCTCCCGCGAAAGCCACTCCTGCACCTCCACATGCCCATGGCCATGACCGTGCCCGTGCCCATGCGCAGGTTCGGCGTCCGGATTCAACCGATCCACCCGGAGCTGGAACTGAGAGACCAGCCGGTCACGCCTCTCATCGGACAGCGGCGCCGAAGACTCGGTCAGAATGCTCCGAGTGCTCACGTCGGTCAGCCCGGCGCGGGTCAGCGCATCAGTCCACCCGTACGGCATCGGCACCGTCCCCGGCAGCGAGTCACGCATCGCCGCGAACCACCTGTCCTGCGCCAGGTCCAGCCGCAGCTCGAGCCCAGGCTCGCCGACCCCCAGGTCCCACGGCAGGCTCCGCGCCGGCAGACCGCCCTCGGCGAGCGCCAGCCGCCCACCCGGTGCCAGCAGTGACGCCAGCGCGTCGACGGCCGCCTGCTGGTCCGCCGCGTGGTGCACCGAGGCCGACGCCCAGATCAGGTCGGCCGGCGCATCGATTGCCTTACGCAACGGTTCGGCGCCGTCGTCCATCGAGGCCAGTTCACACCGGACCGCTCCGGCCGTGTGCTCCCGCGCCTGCTCCAGTACGTCGGGATCCGCGTCGATCGCGACCACCGTCGTACCGGCGGGCATGGCCGCGGCCAGCGCCTTCGCCATCCCGCCGCCGCCGCAGCCGACGTCCGCGGCCACCTTGTCGCTGTCCCGGACCAGTCCGGCCGCCACCGCGGCGTTCCAGTCGGCCTCGTTCGCGGCCGACTCCCGCAGGTGCCCGGCCCACTCGCCCCACTCGATCTCCACCATGTGCCCAGTCTCCGCCGAGCCGGCGCGAACCCCCACATCTCGTTGCCGATTCGGCAACAGGACGTTCCGGAAAGGGCCGGTTCTCCCGCGCGGCCGGGAGGTTGCCCGGCTCAACGAGGAGATTTTCACGATCAACCGGGAGATCAGGGTCAGCACGGTTGCGGCCGGTGGGCTGGGGTGCTGTTCTATTCGAGTCTGGGGAGGAGGTGAGCGGCCGGTGGAGTCCGTGGCGGGGACGGTGGGTCGGCCTCGGCTGGCGACGTTGCTGGACGAGGGCGCGCAGCGACGGCTGCTGACCGTCGTGGCGGATGCCGGGTTCGGCAAGTCGACGCTGCTGAGCGCCTGGGCGGCGGGACGGCCGTGCGCGTGGCACACGGTGCGCGCGGAGGACGCGTCGCTCGCAGCGATGGTGTCCGGTCTGGTCAGCGCCCTCCGCCGCCAGGTGCCCGCGCTCGAAGCCATCCCGGCCGAGCTGCAGAGTCCTCGCGGGCCGGATGCCGATGCCGAGCAGCAGACCCGTGCTCTTGCGTACGCCGCTCTCCTCGCCGACGCCCTGGAGCAGAACCTCAGCAGCGACCTGGTGCTCGTCCTGGACGACCTGCATGAGATCGATCCGGTTTCTCCCGCCGCCAGACTGATCGAGGGCCTGGTCCGCACCGCGCCGGCGAACCTCCACCTGGTCGTTGCCTCCCGCACCCAGATGCCCTTCGGCATCGACCGTCTCCGGGGCCGTGGTCAGGTGCTGGAGATCGACGCGACCGCTCTCGCGTTCACAGTCCCCGAGACCCTCGCCGTACTGCGGAAGGTCCTCGGTGAAGGCACCGACGACCTCGCTGAGTCGTTGCAGACCGCGGTGCAGGGCTGGCCGGCCGCCGTACGCCTTGCCGTCGAAGCACTCCGGACTGCGCCGGCAGAGCAGCGTGCCAGCCGGTTGCGACGAGCTCTGCGGTCGGACGGCCCGCTGTACGACTACCTGGCCGAGGAGGTCTTCGCAGCGGAGCCCCCAGCGGTACGGCGCTTGGTCGCGAGCGTGGCTGTATTACCCCGGTTCGGCTCCGGGCTGTGCAAGGCAATGGGACTGGCAGACAGCGCGGAGACACTCCAGCAGCTCCGCACCAGGGGACTACTCGTCTCGGCCGGTGACGCGGACGGCTACGAGCTCAACCCACTGGTGAAGAACTTCGCCAGGGACAGGCTGATCATCGACGAGCAGGAGATGACCGAGCTCACTCTGGAAGCCGGCAGGTGGTTCGAGTCGATCGGGGAGCATCGGGATGCGCTGAGCTGCTACCAAGTCGTCGCACCGGCGGCGGCCGCACGCATGTTGGCTGAGCGGGGCCATGCGATGGTCAGCGGTGGTCTGGCAGAGATCGTGGTCGCTGCGGTGACCGCATTGCCCGCAGAGTTGCGGGACCCGGGCATGGACCAGTTGGAAGGTGAAGCCCGGCAGGTGCTCGGTGACTGGCAGGGTGCGGTGGAGTGCTTCGACCGGATCATCGAGCCTGAGGGTGAGATTCCGGTCGGTATCGCTTGGCGACTCGGACTCATCCACCACCTGCGTGGCCAGACGGATGTGGCGATCGCGACGTACCAGCGCGGCCGGATCGACGGGCAGCACCCCACAGACGAGGCGCTGCTGCAGGCGTGGTGGGCCGGGGCACATTGGCTGCGTGGTGAGTTCGAGGAGTGCCGAGTGCTGATCACCGCCGCGCACGCGACGGCCAAGGTCTCCGGAGACGACGGCGCCTTGGCCATCGCCCACACCGTCCTCGCCATGCTGGCAGCAGTCGACAGCGATCCACACGGCAATTCCATCCACTACGTCCGCGCGCTGGAGCACGCAGACCGGGCCGGAGACCTCTTGCAGTCGATCCGGATCCGGGTGAACTGCTCCTCGCACCACATCGCGGAGGGCGACTACGCACTCGGTCTGAAGGAGCTCGACATCGCCCTCGAGCTTGCGGACCGCGCGGGCTTCGCCGTGTTCCGTGCGTTGGCTCTGAACAACCGTGGCGAGGCCCTGCTCAGGCTCGGCCGCTTGGACGAGGCCATCGGCGAACTGGAGGCGTCGCGAGCGCTCTACCAGAAGCTGGACTCCAAGCGAGTCGCTCAACCGCTGTCCGTTCTCGGCGAGGTCTACCGCGAGCGTGGTGACCGTGCGATGGCCAGAGCCTGCTTCGAGGAGGCCTCTGCGATCGCCGAGGAAACCAAGGACATACAGGCCCTGGTGCCTTCGCTTGCGGGTCTGGCTCGAGTGCTCGCGGTCGAGGAGCCGCAGCGCGCAGCTGAGCTGGCCGTGTTGGCTCGCCAAGCAGTTGCCTACGGCCCTGTCCTCGGTCTGTCCGGTGCCCTGGTCGCACTGGGGTGGGTCACACTGCACGCCGGCAACCAGACCGAGGCTGCGGCCACCGCAGAGGAAGCAGCCGCGCTCTGCCGCAAACGACGCGACCGGGCCGGCCTGGCAGATGCCTTGGAGTTGCTCGCCGCGGCAGGCGGTGGCGAGGTGCTGCACGAGGTCTTGAACATCCGCAGCGAGCTCGGCGACCAGCTGGGTCAGGCACGGGCCGAGCTGATGCTTGCCAAGCGCACGAAAGGTCCGGAAAGCCGTGAGCTCGCTCTGCGCGCACACCAGCAGTTCCTGGCCGCGGGAGCAACCCGCTACGCGGCGGCAGCGCTGGCGGCCAGCGACGAGACCGGACCAGTCCCCGTCCGGGTCGAGTGCCTCGGTGGCTTCCGAGTCCTCCGGTCCGGCAAGGCAGTCCAACTAGGGGAGTGGCCGTCGAAGAAGGCCCGGGACCTGCTGAAGATCCTGGTGGCGCGGCGCTGCCGCCCGGTTGCCCGCGTGCAACTGCTGGACTTTCTCTGGCCGGACCAGGACGAGTCCGTCGCCTCACCCAGGCTGTCCGTTGCCCTCTCGACTGTGCGATTCGTCCTCGACCCGGGGAAGAAGTACTCGCCGGACCACTTCGTCGGCGCCGACCGGGCCACCATCTGGCTCGACGGAGAGCAGACGGCCGTGGACGCGGAGATGTTCCTGCACGATGCGCGGGAGGGCCTCAACACGCGTGACCTGCGGCTGCTTCGGGCGGCAGAGGCGGCGTACAGCGGGGACTTCCTGGAGGAGGACGTGTACGCCGACTGGGCGGCAGGGATGCGCGAGGAGGCCCGGGCGCTCTACGTCCGGGTGGCGCGGGTGCTGGCGGAGCGAGGCCGGCGTGACCCCGATGCGGCGGCCGGGTACCTGCTCCGGATCCTGCAGCGGGATCAGTACGACGAGCGCGCCCATCTGGGCCTGGTGTCGGCGTTCCAGGCGAGTGGTGCGCACGGTGAAGCCCGCCGGGCGTACCGCACCTACGTGCAGCGGATGGCCGAGCTGGAGGTCGAGCCGGCGGCCTATCCGGCGGTGCCGGCCCGGCTTTAAGGCTTTCTGAAGGTCGGCCAGCACCATCTGACCATGGCAGCGCCGGTACACAACCCAGTGGTGGTTCGCGAGTACGACGGGGTGGATCACCCCGGTCGCGACTACCGCACCGAGCCAGGCACTCCGATCAGGGCGACCCTGGCCGGTGTGGTGCTCAGTGCCGAGGCAGACCGGGTCATGGTCGAGTCGAACGCGATCCGGCACGTCTACGACCAGCTCTCCGACCTCACGGTCAGACAGGGGGAGTCCGTGGAGACGGGAGAGTTGCTGGGGGTCGCTGCCGGTCCGCAGTTGCACTACGAGGAGCGGGTGGCGCCGTACGAGGTGGGGGACCAGCGGAGTCCGCAGTTCGATCTGCACACGAATGCCCGGATGCGGATGGTGGCGCAGGGCGGATCGGTCGAGGAGGGAGCGACCGACCCGTCCGGCGCTACCGTTGAGCCGTGATCGCCACCACGTTCCGGACCGCGCGGCTCGCCATGCTTCCGCTGAGGGTCGAGTACGCCGCCGAGATGGCCAAGGTCCTCGCCGACCCGAATCTGTACACGTTCACCGGTGGCGAGCCGCCCGCCGTGGAGGGCTTGGAGAACCGCTATCGCCGTCAGCTCGCCGGACCGGCTCGTGACGACGAGCACTGGCTCAACTGGGTGCTGCAGTACGACGACCAACTCGTCGGCTACGTGCAGTCGACCGTCACCGGCGGTACGGCGGAGATCGCCTGGGTCGTCGGCACCGACTGGCAGGGCCGCGGCTACGCGAAGGAGGCCGCACTGGGCCTGGTCGCCTGGCTGAACGAGCAGGGTGTCGAGCGGATCATCGCCCATGTCCACCCCGACCACGGCGCATCGGCCGCGGTCACCGCAGCCGCCGGTCTTACCCGCACCGACACTCTCGAAGACGGCGAGTACCTCTGGACCACATGACAACAGGCCCGGCCCCCTGAGGGGACCGGGCCTGTCGAAGTGAAGCTCAGACCGGGCGGACGTTCTCCGCCTGCAGGCCCTTCGGGCCCTGGGCTACGTCGAACTCGACCTTCTGGTTCTCCTCGAGCGAACGGAAGCCGTCCGTCGCGATCGCCGAGTAGTGCACGAACACGTCGGCGCCGCCGCTGTCCTGGGTGATGAAGCCGAAGCCCTTTTCGCCGTTGAACCACTTCACTGTTCCGCTGGCCATGCTGTACTCCTTGTGTGGGCCCAAGATGGGCACGGTACGGGCCCGGCAGGTGCCGGCGCCCGGGTTGCCGCAACGAGCCCTCTCACAACAGACCAGGGCCTGGAATGAGAAAACGCCCGGCGGATTACAATCCGCGGGCGCTTCGCAACGAACGTGGAACTGCAAAAACTGCAACCACCGGAAACCCTAGCAGACCGCCAACGGTCCGTCAGCCCGCCGCACGTCGTACTCGTCCGGCGTACCGGACCAGACCGCCGAGCACCCGGACCGACCGCACTCACAGGCGAACGGGTACGGCGGAAGCTTCGCCAGCCCAATGTCTTCCTGCCACAACCGCCCCTGCCGACACGCGGCCTCGTTCTCGTACTGCCGCTGCTTCTGCAACTCACCACCGGACTCGAGCCGCGGCAACGACCCCAGAGCTCTCTCGACCGCCGCAGTGATCTCCGCCCAGTCCGGCGAAGCTGAAACCTCAATCAGTGTCCGCCCGAGCTCCACCGCTTCCCGCCGTACCAACTCGGCCAGTACGGCGTCCCGCGCCAGCAACCCGTCCAGCCGGGCTCGCCCCTCCGGATCCTCCGCTCGCGCCAGCCGCTCCTCACGCGCCCGCCGGGTCTGCTCGGCATCGGGGCACCAACCACACCGCCGCCGCAACCCCGTCGGCCAGCGACGGAAACAACTGCGGCCCTTCCACCAAGGCGGGTACGTCGCCGAGTCCGCGAGCCCGGACGTCGAGAGCCACCAGCTCCAGCCGCGTCCGCGAGATCCGCACGAACGCCTCGGCCGCAACCTCGGGCCCGTCCGCCAGGTCCTCCGCCAGTGATCGCATCGGTGGCATCCGCCCGACATGGTCGTAGGTCCACAGATCGACCGGGTGCAGCGGCAGGTCCCAGCGGCGGGCGAGATCCCGCGCGATGGTCGACTTGCCGGCCCCCGGCGCCCCACCGATCCACACCATCCGTGGCCAGGTCATGCCGCCATCCTGCCAAACAAACGGCGAGCGCTTGCCAAGGATGTGATCTTGACCGCATTCAGGCTCCCGCCTACTGTATCCCGTATACCAAGCCCCTCCGGAAGGTGGGACACTCATGCACTCCGCCCGTTACGCGGTCAACTGCTCGATCCTGTTCACCGAACTCCCGCTCCTGGAGAGACCCGCGGCCGCACGGCAGGCCGGCTTCGGCGCGGTCGAGTTCTGGTGGCCCTTCGAGACACCGCTGCCCGGTGACGCCGAGGTGGACGCGTTCGAACGCGCCATCCGGGACGCCGGTGTGCAGCTGGCCGGACTCAACTTCGCGGCCGGCGACATGCCCGGCGGCGACCGCGGTCTGGTCTCCTGGCCGCAGCGGTCACTGGAGTTCCGCGACAACATCGCGGTCACCCTCGGCATCGGCGAGCGACTCGGCTGCCGCGCCTTCAACGCGTTGTACGGCAACCGCGTCGACGGCGTCCGGCCCGAGGACCAGGACGAGCTGGCCGCCGAGAACCTGGCCCTCGCCGCCACCGCGGCCGGCTCGTTCGGCGGCGTCGTACTGGTCGAGCCGGTCAGTGGCGCGGACCGCTACCCGCTCCGTACGGCGGCCGACGCCGTCGCGGTGATCGACCGGGTCCGGGGCGAGTCCGGTGCCACCGGCCTCGGCCTGCTCGCCGACCTCTACCACCTGACTGTCAACGGGGACGACGTGACGGCGGCGATCTCGACGTACGCGGACCGGATCGCCCAAGTCCAGCTCGCCGACGCCCCCGGCCGGAACGAACCCGGTACCGGGAAGATCCCGATCGACCAGCATCTCGCCGAGCTGCGAACCGCCGGGTACGACGGCTGGATCGGGCTGGAGTACAAGCCGAGCAGTACGACGGCGGAGAGCTTCGACTGGATCTCACCCACCGACTGAAAGGCAGCTGGCATGCCCCGAATGACCGCCGCCCACGCCGCCGTGGAGATCCTTCGCCGCGAAGGCGTCACCCACTTGTTCGGCCTGCCCGGCGCGGCCATCAACCCGTTCTACGCCGCCGTCCGTGCCCAGGGCGAGCTCCAGCACGTCCTCGCCCGGCACGTCGAGGGCGCATCCCACATGGCCGAGGGCTACACCCGCGCCGAACCCGGCAACATCGGCGTCTCAGCAGGGAGGGACTGATGAAGGTAGCTGTTCTCGGTGCCGGAGCAATCGGTGCCTACGTCGGCGCGGCCCTGCACCGTGGCGGGACCGAGGTGCACCTGATCGCCCGCGGCGCCCACCTGGAAGCGATCCGGTCCGGCGGCGTGAAGGTCCTGAGCCCGCGCGGTGATTTCGAGGCCCGTACGCCGGCCACCTCCGACCCGGCCGACGTCGGTCCCGTCGACTACGTCTTCCTGGGTCTCAAGGCCAACTCCTACGCCACCGCCGGCCCGCTGCTCCAGCCGTTGCTGCACGACGAGACCGTCGTCGTCGCGGCACAGAACGGCATCCCGTGGTGGTATTTCCACGGTCTCAAAGGCCCGTACGAGGGTCGCCGGATCGAGTCGGTCGACCCCGGTGGCTCGGTGACCGAGGTGCTCGCGCTCGAAAGGGCCGTCGGTTGTGTCGTGTACTGCTCGACCGAGCTCGAGGGGCCGGGCGTCGTACGCCATCTGGAAGGCACCCGCTTCTCGATCGGGGAACCGGACGGAGGCATCTCCGACCGGTGTGTCGCCTTCAGCGAGGCGATGATCGCCGGCGGGCTGAAGTGCCCGGTGGAGGAGGACATCCGCAAGGACATCTGGATCAAGCTGCTCGGCAACGCGGCCTTCAACCCGATCAGCGCGCTGGCGCGGGCGACGATGGTGGAGATCGCCACGCACGAGGGCACCCGGGCGATGGTCCGGCTGATGATGGAGGAGTCGCTGGAGATCGCGGCCGCGGTCGGCTGCCATCCGGACATCTCGGTCGACAAACGGATCAACGGCGCCGAACGTGTCGGCGAGCACAAGACGTCGATGCTCCAGGACCTGGAGAAGGACAAGCCGCTGGAGCTCGACGTCATCCTCGCGGCCGTCGTCGAGTTGGCCGACCTGACCGGCACTCCGGCACCGACGCTTCGCGCCGTCCACGCGGTCGCCGATCTGCTCGCCACCAAGGTCGGCATGGCCCAAGCGCCGGCGGCGACCTGAAGAGCCAGGTGGGTCCGGCCACAGCGACGCCGGACCCACCTGTTCCACCGCGAAAGACCGCTACAGCTCGGTCGGCCCCAGAGACGGGCCGGAGACGAAGTGTGCGACCGGCTCGGCCATCACATCGAGTTCCAGTACGACGAGTTCGTTGCGTCCCGGCCGCAGTACCGGACCCGGGACGTACAGCGTCTCCTGCGGACCCCGGCGCCAGTAGCGGCCGAGGCAGAAGCCGTTGACCCAGGCCAAGCCTTTGCCCCAGGCAACGGTGGAGAGGAAGTGGTCGACCGGCTCGGCCACCTCGAAGCCGGCCCGCCAAGCCGTCGGTCCGACACCCGGGGCATCCGACGCCAGCTCCACGGAGTCCCACAGGTGCGGCACCTTGTCGAGGTCGATCACAGCCGCGGACCAGTCGGTCAGTTCCGACGAGCCGAGGTGGACTTGACCGATCAGGCCCTTGGGCTCCCCGATGCGTTGCCCGTAGTTCACCCGGCCCTGGTCCTCGACGACGATCTCGAGCCGGCCCCGTCCGTGCGGCACCATCAGGGCCCGGTCGTGCCGTTCCCGATCGAGGACGCCGATCGGTACGCCGTCCAGGAACACGGACGCCCGGTCCCGCACCTCGTCGACACTCAGCAACGCCGGCCGGTCGACGTCGATGTCGGTCCGGAAGAGCGCCAGCCGCGCGTCCAGAGCATCGAGCGTCGGCATGACCGGGTGCTCGCTCCAGGCACCCCAAGCCGCGGGGTCCGCGAGGAGCCGGATCGGCGAACCCAGCGCCGCGGAGGTTTCCGGCGCCGCCGCCCCCGACGCCGGGACAACGTCGGGGACCGGCGCGTACCGGGAGATGACCTCGCGGAACGCGTGGAACTTCGCGGTCGGGTTCCCCGCCTCGTCCAAGGGGGCGTCATAGTCGTACGACGTGATGGTCGGACGGTAGACGCCCTTGTCGTTGGCCCCGCTGGTCAGCCCGAAGTTCGTGCCGCCGTGGACCATGTAGATGTTCACCGAGGCGCCCGCCGCCAGCAGCGCGTCCAGCTCGGCGGCGGCCTCCTCGACACTGGTGGTGTGGTGCGGTCCGCCCCAGTGATCGAACCAGCCGTCCCAGAACTCCATGCACATCAACGGCCCGGTCGGCTGGTGCTTCCGAAGCGTGGCCAGCCGCTCGTCGGCCCGCGATCCGAACGAACCGGTCCGCAGTACGCCGTCCAGTCCGCCGGCCGCCAGCATCGCGTCGACCGGCTGGTCGACGGTCACCAGCGGCACCGTGATCCCGGCGTTCTGGATGATGTCGGCCACCGACTTCAGGTAGGTCTGGTCGTCGGCGAACGCGCCGTACTCGTTCTCGACCTGGACCAGCAGGACCGGTCCGCCCTGATCCACCTGCAGCGGCCGGACAATCCGTAGTACCTGCTCGAGGTACTCCTGAACCGCCACCATGAACTGCGGCTCGTAGCGGCGGACGCCCATGCCTGGCTCGCGGAAGAGCCAGGCCGGGAGTCCGCCGTTGTCCCACTCCGCACAGATGTACGGACCGGGACGGACGATCGCGTACAGACCGGCCTCGGCGACCAGACGGAGGAAGCGCCCGAGATCGAGCATTCCCTCGGTGTCGAAGACGCCACGGGCCGGGCTGTGCGCGTTCCACGGCACGTAGGTCTCGATGGTGTTGAGTCCCATCAGGCGGGCCTTCTCGATCCGGTCCGCCCAGTGCTGTGGATGCACGCGGAAGTAGTGCAGTGCACCGGACAGGATCCGGAAGGGTTTGCCGTCGAGGAGGAAATCGGACTCACCGATCGCGAAGTCGGTCATTGTTGTCTTTCTGGGGCGGAAGGTGGGTCAGCCGTTGACCTGGAAGCCCTGCTCGATTGCCGTAGGCAACCAGAGCGTCCTGCCAGGACTTCAGGCCGGTGTTGAGATCGGACTTCGACTGGTACGACTTCCCGACAGTGTCGCCGTAGATGCTGTTGGCGTACAACTCGTAGGGCAGGTAGCTCCAGCCCTTGACGACCGTGTCGGCCGCGCCGGTGAGCACCTGGTTGATCTGCTGCCCGCCGAAGTACGCGCTCGGCTTGTCGACGAAGGCCGGGTCCTTCAGGTCGGCCGTGGTGGCCGGGAAGCCGCCGCTGGCCAGGAACGGCTTGACGCCCTCACCGTGGTTCAGCCAGCGCACGAAGGCCGCGGCCAGTGCCGGGTTGGCGCTCTGCTTGAGCACGGACTCGGTGCTGCCGCCGTTCTCCGCGGTGGCCGGCTGGCCGTCGTACGTCGGCATCGGGGCGACCCGCCACTTGCCCGCGCCGGCCTTGACCGACGCCTCCATCACACCGGGCATCCAGGCGCCCGTCGGCAGGGTGGCGATGGTGCCGTCGCCGAGGGCCTTGAACCACTCGTCGGTCCAGCCGGGGATGCTCGAGACCAGGCTGCCCTCGACCAGCTGGTTCCAGGTCGAGGTCCACTTCTTGGAGCCCTCGTCCTGCAGGTTGATGGTGATGTTCTTGCCGTCGGTCTTGAACGGCGTACCGCCGGCCTGCCAGATCATGCTGGTGGTGAAGCCGGCGTCACCGGAGTCGTTGGTGATGTAGGACTTCGGGTTGGCCGCGTGCAGCTTCTTCGCCGCGGCGACGTACTCGTCCCAGGTCTTCGGTACGGCGATCCCGTACTTGTCGAAGACCTCCTTGTTGTAGAACAGCGCCATCGGCCCGGAGTCCTGCGGCAGACCGAACAGACCGTCACCGGCGTGGACGGCGGCCCAGGTCGAGGCCGTGTAGGCGGACTCGTACTGGCTGAAGCCGTACTGGTTCAGATCGACCAGCGAGCCGGGCAGCGCGAACTGCGGCAGCGCCTGGTACTCGATCTGCGCCACGTCCGGCGCACCCGAGCCGGCCTTGATCGCGTTCTGCAGCTTGGTGTAGTGGTCGTTGCCGGTGCCGGCGTTGACCAGGTTCACCTTGACGTTCGGGTACTGCTTCTGGAACGCCGCTACCTGGGCCTCCGCCGACGGCGTCCAGCTCCAGTAGGTGATGGTGCCGCCCGCCTTGAGCGCGGCGTCGACCGCGTCGGGCGAACCCGTGGTCTGGCTGCCGCTGCTGCCGGCATCCGATCCGCCGCCGCAGGCGGCCACGACCGCCAGGGCCGTGAGTGCGGCTCCGGCAACCACCAGTTGCCGGATGCGCCGATGAGACTTCATGGTGTTCCCTTTCACGTTGACGCTGCCTGCGCTCAGGCCCGACTGCCAGAACCGCTGGAGCAGGAGGAAGGCGACCACGAGAGGCACGATGGTCAGCACCGACCCCGTGATCACCAGGTTGTAGATGGGGCGGGCACCCACGCCGGTCGCCTGGTTGCTCCACTGGGTGAGCCCGACCGTGAGTGGGTAGAGGTTGGGTTTGCTGAGCATGATCAGCGGGAGGAAGTAGTTGTTCCAGGTCGACACCACCGCGAACAGCAGGGTGGTGACGATGCCGGGGGCAAGCAATCGGAGGGCGACGGTGAAGAAGATCCGGACCTCGCCGGCCCCGTCGATCCGGGCCGCCTCGAGCAGGTCCACCGGTACGGCGTCGGTCGAGTAGACCCACATCAGATAGAGGCCGAACGGGCTGACCAGCGACGGGATGATGATCGCCCACACGGTGTTGGTCAGACCCAGGTTCGAGAACATCAGGAACGTCGGCACCGCCAGCGCCGTCCCCGGTACGGCGACCGCACCCAGCAGGATCGCGAAGACCGCGCGGCGGCCGGCGAACTTGTACTTGGCCAGGCCGTACCCGGCCGCGGTGGCGAGCAGCGTCGCACCGCCGGCACCGACCACGACGTACAGCAGCGTGTTGCCGAGCCATCGCAGGAAGATGCCGTCGTTGTAGGTCAGCGTGTCCTTGATGTTGGCGAACAACGCGAAGCTGTCGCCGAACCACAGGCCGGAGCTGGAGAGCAGGTCGTTCTGCGTCTTGGTCGCGCTGATCAGCAACCAGGCCAGCGGCACCAGCGTGTAGATCAGGTAGAGGACCATCAACCCGGTCAGCAGCGGCGACCGCTTCGGCCGCAACGGCGACGTCCCGGTCTTCCGCGCGCTGCGCGCCGTGCCGGCGTTGCGAGGCGCCCGAACAGTCGTGGTCGAGGTGCTCATCAGAGGGCCTCCCGGGATCCGCGCAGCTGGACGACGTACGCGATGATCGCGGTGATGACGCCCATCACGATCGCGATCGTGGCGGAGTAGTTGAACTGCTGGCCGGCGAAGGACAGGTTGTAGGCGTACATGTTCGGCGTGTAGTACGTCGTGATCACGTTCGGCGCCAGCGTGCGCAGGATGTTCGGCTCGTTGAACAGCTGGAAACTGCCGATGATCGAGAAGATGGTGGCGATCACGATCGCGCCGCGCAGCGCCGGCAGCTTCACCGCCCGGATCGTCCGGAACGTCCCGGCCCCGTCGATCGCGGCCGCCTCGTACAGCTCACCGGGGACCGTCCGCAGCGCCGAGTAGAAGATCAGCATGTTGTAGCCGACGAACTCCCAGGTGACGATGTTGGCGATCGACGGCAGCATCCAGTTGCTGCTCAGCGGCTGGATCGCGGTCGTCCCGAGCCACTGGTTCAGGTCGGCGGCCAGGCCGAAGTTGTTGCCGTAGATGTAGCCCCACATCAGCACCGCGACCACACCCGGGACGGCGTACGGCAGGAAGATCACGATCCGGAAGAACCCGGCCGCGTGCAGCCGCGCGCTGTCGATCGCCAGCGCGGCCAGCAGGGCCAGGATCAGCATCACCGGCACCTGGACGACCAGGAACACCGCGACCCGGCCGAACGACTCCCAGAACTTCGGGTCCTGCAGCGCCTCGGTGTAGTTGTCCAGGCCGACGAACACGGTGCCGCCGAAGAACGCCTGGTCACGGAACAGGCTGAGGTAGATCGCATACCCGATCGGCGCCAGGAAGGTGAGCGCGAACACGGCCAGGAACGGGCCGACGAAGACCCATCCCTTCCCGTCCTGGCCGAACCTCCCGCGCCTTCGGCGCAGTGCAACGGACTGGCTCATGCCTCCGCCGGCCTCCTTCATCACTCGTGCCGACACACGCGATGTTGACGTCAACATCGATCGCCGAGACGGTAGCGTGTTTACGTCAACATGTCTACACTGCGGGCACAAGCGAGGAGGATGCCGATGTCAGCGGAGGAGTCTCCGGTACGGCGGCGACGCGGCCCGTCGATGGCCGACGTGGCCCGGCTGGCCGGGGTGTCCGGGCAGACGGTGTCACGGGTCGCGAACGAGCGGCACAACGTCGACGCGGTCACCCGGGACCGGGTGCAGGCCGCCATGCGCGAGCTCGGCTACCGGCCGAACAGTGCTGCCCGGGCGCTGCGCAACGGGCAGTTCCGGAGCATCGGCGTGATCGTCTTCGAGCTGTCCAGCTTCGGTACGACGCGCACGCTCGACGCGGTCGCCGCCGCGGCCACCATCAGCGGCTACGCGATCAACCTGCTGCCGGTGCTCGACGTGAACCAGCGCGCGGTGACGAACGCCTTCAGCCGGCTGGGGGAGCAGGCGGTCGACGGTGTGATCATCCTCATCGAGGCGCACACCCTGGACGAGGCCGGCGTCCTGCTGCCCGAGGGGCTGCCGGTTGTCGTCGTCGACTCCAGCGCCCACTACGACTACCCGATCGTCGACACCAACCAGGCCCAGGGCGCCCGCCTGGCCACCGAGCACCTGCTCGATCTCGGGCACAAGACGGTCTGGCACCTCGGCGGCCCGCCGACGTCGTTCGCCGCGGACCGGCGCCGGCGCTCGTGGGAGCGCACGCTGACCGAGCGCGGATGCGAGGTCCCGCCGGTGCTGGACGGCGACTGGTCGCCCGGATCCGGGTACGAGGCCGGCCGTCAGCTGGCCGCGAACCCGGACGTCACGGCCGTGTTCGCCGCCAACGACCAGATGGCGCTCGGCCTCCTGCGCGCGTTGCACGAGCGGGGCCGGGCGGTGCCGCACGACATCAGCGTGGTCGGCTTCGACGACATGGAGGAGGCCGCGCACTTCTGGCCGCCGCTGACCACGATCCGGCAGAACTTCGCCGATGTCGGCCGGCTCAGCGTCGACGCGCTCATCCGCGAGATCCAAGCCGGCGAACACCACCACGACCCGGTCGCCGTATCAACCAAACTCGTGGTCAGAAGCAGCACCGCCCCACCCAGACCCCACCCATAGCCGCCCGCCTACCCGGCCACGCCCCGATCCACCCAGTGCCATCCGACCGATCCACCCGGCGCCATCCGACCGATCCACCCAGCGCCATCCGACCGCTCCACCCAGCGCCATCTCAGGGGTCAACCCCTCAGCTTGCGGGTTGGCACCCGAGAATCCGAGGGGCCAACCCACCACCCGAGGGGTTGACCCCTGAGATGGGGACGGGCGGTGGTTAGCGGCCGGACAGTTGCTCGACCACCTTCAGGAGAGCGGAGTGGTCGAGGGAGCCGTGGCCTTGGGCCCGAGCCGCGGCGACCAGTTGGGTGACCACGCCGGTGACGGGGAGGGCGACGCCGGCCGCGCGGGCCGAGGCGAGGGCGATACCCATGTCCTTGTGGTGCAGGTCGATCCGGAAGCCGGGCTCGAACTGCCGAGCCAGCATCGAGGCCGACTTGAGGTCCAGGATGCGGTTGCCGGCCAGGCCGCCGGCGAGGACCTCGAGGCCACGTTCCCCATCGACGCCCGAGGCCTCGAGGAGGACGATCGCCTCGCTGACCAGGCTGATGATGCCGGCGACCATCAACTGGTTCGCCGCCTTCACGGTCTGGCCGGCGCCGTGGCCGCCGACGTGGACGATGGTCCGGCCCAGATCCTCGAAGATCGGCCGGGCCGTCTCGAAGTCCTCGGCGTTGCCGCCGACCATGATCGACAGCGATGCCTTGATCGCGCCCTGCTCGCCACCGCTCACCGGCGCATCCAGCACGCGCACCCCACGGTCGGCGCCGGCGGTGGCGACCTCCCGCGACGTCTCCGGTGCGATCGAGCTCATGTCGATCAGCAGTACGCCGGGCTGAACCGCGGCGAGCACGCCACCCGGCCCGAGCACGACCTCCGCGACCTGCGGCGAGTCCGGCACATCGTGATGACGACCTCGGCACCGTTCACGGCATCCGCGATGTCCGCGGCCGGCTTACCGCCCGCTTGCGCCACCCGATCGACGGCCGCCGGTACGACGTCGTACCCGGTGACGCTGTGACTCGCCCGGACCAGATTGGCCGCCATGTGCGACCCCATGATCCCGAGGCCGATGAATCCGATCGCGGTCATACCGACACCGCCATCACCGCGCGCATCAAGTGCGCTGTCTCCGACGGGGTCTTGCCCACGCGGACGCCGACGCCTTCGAGGGCCTCCTGCTTCGCGGCCGCCGTACCGGACGAGCCGGACACGATCGCACCCGCGTGACCCATCGTCTTGCCCTCCGGCGCGGTGAACCCGGCCACGTACCCGACGACCGGCTTGGTCACGTTCTCCTTGATGAACGCGGCCGCCCGCTCCTCGGCGTCACCACCGATCTCACCGATCATCACGATCGCGTCGGTGTCCGGGTCGTCCTGGAACGCCTTCAGCGCGTCGATGTGCGTGGTCCCGATGATCGGGTCGCCGCCGATACCGATCGCGGTGGAGAACCCGAAGTCCCGCAGTTCGTACATCATCTGGTAGGTCAGCGTGCCCGACTTCGACACCAGACCGATCCGGCCGTGGCCGGCGATGTCGGCCGGGAATGATGCCGGCGTTGGCGCGGCCCGGGCTGATGATGCCCGGGCAGTTCGGCCCGATGATCCGCGTCCCGGCCGCCTGCGCGTGTGCGAAGAGCGCGGCCGTGTCGTGCACCGGGACACCCTCGGTGATCACCACGACCAGCGGCACGCCCGCGTCGACGGCCTCGATCACCGCTCCCTTGGTGAAGCGTGGCGGCACGAAGACCACCGACACGTCGGCGCCGGCCGACGCCACCGCGTCGGCACACGAGCCGTAGACCGGGATCGACCGCTTGGCGAAGTCGACCGACTGGCCGCCCTTGCCCGGGGTCACGCCGCCGACGATATTGGTGCCGGCGGCAAGCATCCGGCTGGTGTGCTTCTGTCCTTCGGACCCGGTCATACCCTGCACGATGACCCGGCTCTGCTCGGTCAGGAAGATCGCCATGGTTTCATGCCTCTCAGTTCTGGGCGGCCAGCTCGGCGGCACGGGCGGCGGCGCCGTCCATCGTGTCCACCACGGTCACCAGCGGATGGTTGGCCTGGGCAAGGATCCGGCGGCCCTCGTCGACGTTGTTGCCGTCCAGCCGGACCACCAGCGGCTTGTCGGCCTTGTCCCCGAGGACGGCGAGCGCCTGCACGATCCCGTTCGACACCGCGTCACAGGCGGTGATGCCGCCGAACACGTTCACGAAGACACTGCGGACCTGGGTATCGCTCAGGATGATGCCCAGTCCGTTGGCCATCACCTCCGCCGATGCGCCACCGCCGATGTCGAGGAAGTTGGCGGGTTTCACGCCGTACGGGGAACCGGCGTACGCGACGACGTCGAGGGTCGACATGACCAGGCCGGCGCCGTTGCCGATGATGCCGACCGAGCCGTCCAGCTTGACGTAGTTCAGGCCCTTCTCCTGTGCGGCGGCCTCGAGCGGGTCCGCGGCCGCCTTGTCCTCGAAGCCGGCGTGGTCGGAGTGCCGGTACGACGCGTTCTCGTCGAGCGTCACCTTGCCGTCGAGGGCCTCGAGTGATCCGTCCGCCAGCTTGACCAGCGGGTTCACCTCGACCAGTGACGCGTCCTCGGCGATGAACACGTCCCACAGTTTCCGGACCACGTCCTCGGCGCCGGCCGGGAAACCCGCGGCCGCGACGATCTCGGCGGCCTTGGCCTCGTCCACGCCGACCGCCGGGTCGATCGCGACCTTGGCGATCGCGTCCGGGTTGGTGTGCGCGACCTCCTCGATCTCGACACCGCCCTCAGTGCTGGCGATACAGAGGTAGTCGCGGTTGGCCCGGTCGACCAGGTAGGAGAAGTAGTACTCCTCGGCGATGTCGGCGGCCGGTGCAAGCAGCACCCGGCGGACGGTGTGGCCCTTGATGTCCATGCCGAGGATCTCGCGCGCCTTGCCGACCGCCTCGTCGGGGGAGCGGCCAGTTTCACGCCGCCGGCCTTGCCTCGGCCGCCGGTCTTCACCTGAGCCTTCACCACCACGCGGCCGCCCAGTTCCTCGGCCGCCGCGGCGGCGTCGGCCGGATCCTCGACCACCCGGCCGAGCGTCACCGGGACGCCGTGCCGGGCGAACAACTCCTTGGCTTGGTACTCCATCAGGTCCACGGCAGCCGCCTCCTCATCAGGGTTATCGGCGACTGTATGCTGTATGCACATCGCGTCACAAGGGTCCATCCGCAACACGCCGGGTCTGGACAGCCGTACGCCGGAGGAGTACCAAGGTTCCATACGGTATGCAGTAGTCAGGAGGCGACGATGAATCACGCGACTCCACCGCCCCGGGACGTGCGCGATGTCTACGGTCGCCGCTACCGGGTCGGCGAAGATGCCCGGGACCTGACGGGCCACCCCCGGCGCTGGCAACTGTGGGCCGCCTGGGCCTGCATGGTCGCCATCAGCCCACTGCAGTACTCCTTCGGCACCGCAGCACTCGGCCTGCAGGACGGTCGAGGTTGGGGTGCCGTGCCGACGATGTGGCTGCTCGCCATCTTCGTCGCCTGCCAGGCTCTGATCGCTGTTCCGGCCGCCTGGGCCCAGCGAGTACGGCGGGCGACACCGACGCAGTTGGTCGTGTCCGGCGGTGTCTTCGCCGCGATCGGCCTGGCCACGCTCGCCCACGCGGACAGCTATCCGCTGATGATGCTGGGCTACGCGGTCGTCGGAGGAGCCGGCGCCGGACTGGTGTACGCCGCCTGCATCACCACGGCGGCACGCTGGTTCCCCGATCGGCGCACCGCGACGATCGGCTTCGTCACCGGCGGCTTCGCGCTCGGCGCGGTGCCGAGCATCGCCTTGCTGACGATCTTTCAGACGCCCGGTGGACAGCGCGTCGTCTTCGATGTGACTGCTCTGGTTGCTGTGTTGGTGGTGCTGATCGCCGGAGGAGTTCTCAAGGATCCGCCGCGGCACTGGTGGCCGGCCGACATCGATGCGCAGGCGTGGGCGATCGACCGGAAGCTGAACCGGAGCATCCCGCACAACGCACCCGCGGTCCGGCACTACCGCCCGGCCGAGGCGATGCGGACCGGTGCCCTGCCGTTGATGTGGCTGACGCTGGCCTTGATCTACGGCGCTGTCCCTGTTCGGCATCGCGTTCGTCGTGAGCTACGCCGTCACCGCTGAGCTGGGGGTCGCGGTGGCCGGGTTCGCGGCCGGAATGCTTGCCGCGGTCAACGGTCTTGGCAGGTCGCTGGCCGGGCACCTGTCGGACCGATTCGGCCGGCGTCGGGTGCTGGCCGCCGTACTGATGGTCGAGGGGTTCACGCATGTCGGGCTGGTCGTCGCCGGTGAGGCCGGTGCGGGCTCGGCCTTCGTGTTGTGCGCGATGTTCGCCGGGCTCGGCGGTGGGGCGTTCTACGCGATCATGGCGAACCTGGTGCTGGAGTTCTTCGGTGAGAACAGCCTCTTGCAGAACCAGGCGATCCTGTACTCCGCCAAGGCTGCCGGTGGACTCATCGGCGTTGGTGTCGCGGCCTCGCTCGTGGCAGTTGTCGGCTACCGGCCGTTGTTCCTCGGTGCGGGGTTGCTCGGCGTCCTGACCGCATTGACTGTGCGGTTCCTGAAACAACCCGGTAGGCCGGCGCTGCCCGTTCGGCCGCAACTGGGTACGCCGGTCGCCGGGTCGGGCGAATGAGTGGCTACGGCCGGGCTGTCCGGCCCGATCCCTGCGTGATGGAGCTGGTGTCGAAACTGGCCCGTGAACCGTGGACGGATCGGCCGACCAGCGTGCATCCGACGTTGAGTGCGGTGGCCAGGGCGGTTCACGATCACAGCAGCTCGACCGGCCGCCGGGCCTTGCTGCCGCTGGCATCGAGCTTCATCGGCACCGCGCGGTCAGGGTTCGAACCGTCCGCCCGCGTGGTCGCGCTGTGTGTCTCGACCGCGTTGGCCGGCGGCGAGCTGACGAAGGACGAGCGGGTCCGGCTGGCGAGAGCACATCAGACCGCGATCCACCTGATGACCGGCCGCGAGGAGCCCGGGGGAGCGGCACGCTGGTGGCTGCCGCTGCTCGGCCGGATCGGCTGGAGTGAGCCGTTCTACCGGACCTTCGTCGCAACCGAACAGGCCGCGGAAGCGGTCGCGGTCACCGCTCGTAGTTCGAACGGTGACCGCGACGTACGCCTGCGGCAGCTACTAAAACAATGCCTGGCGGTGCTGAATGCCGCGCTGCCGCGCGGCGGGTCATGGGGCTCGAACTCCCGGCCTTCCCTCGTCGCTCCAGTCGCTTCGCTCCCTCCACTCCTCAGTCCAGGCCGGGAGGCCCCATGACCGGTCACGGCGCCCGGCGGTCCGGCGCTCCCAGGCCCTCGTGCTCGACATCGGCCCAGAAACCGTGGTCGTAGTCGCCCTCGGGGATCACCACCAGTTCGTGCCGGCGAGGAGCACGGACCTGCTGCTCGAGGCGGCGCAGGTCCGTCGAGCACCGCTCGAGATCGTCCATCAGCCGCAGTACGTCGAGATGCGGACCGAGCTGATTCCTCAACGCCAGCAGGGATTTCTCCAATGCCTGCACGGCCTGGCGGGTCCGGTCGAGATCGTCGTGAATCGTCATCGCAGCCTCCTGGGAGCGAACTCTGGACAACCACCGGGGCGTGCGATAAGACTACGACTACACCATACGGTATGCAATCTACATTCTGTGTTGACACGACAGGGGCGCACCCCGGCCCTTCCGAGGAGATGACTGCAGATGGCGCAGACAGTGTCGGAGACCCAACCAGTCGCAGAGGTGAAGGAGTCCGAGGGTTCACAGCCGGCGACGATCTCAGGTGGTCACCTGGTCGCCAAGGCTCTGAAGGCGGAGGGGATCGACGTGATCTTCACCCTCTGTGGCGGTCACATCATCGACATCTACGACGGCTGTGTGGACGAGGGCATCGAGGTGGTCGACGTCCGGCACGAGCAGGTCGCCGCGCACGCGGCCGACGGCTACGCCCGGGTGACCGGCAAGCCCGGTTGCGCGGTGGTCACCGCCGGACCAGGGACGACGGACGCCGTCACCGGTGTCGCGAACGCGTTCCGGGCCGAGAGCCCGATGCTGCTGATCGGCGGGCAGGGCGCGCTGAACCAGCACAAGATGGGCTCCCTGCAGGACCTGCCGCACGTCGACATGATGACGCCGATCACCAAGTTCGCCGCGACCGTGCCGCACACCGCACGCGCCGCCGACATGGTCTCGATGGCGTTCCGTGAGTGCTACAACGGCGCCCCCGGCCCGTCGTTCCTGGAGATCCCGCGCGACATCCTGGACAACTCGGTCCCGGTCGACCAGGCGACGATCCCGGAGGCCGGCCACTACCGCGCCTCGACCAGGAGCATCGGCGACCCGGCGAACATCGAGGCGCTGGCCGACCTGCTGTCGCGGGCCGAGAAGCCCGTGGTCCTGCTCGGCAGCCAGGTCTGGACGTCGCGCGGCAGCGAGGCCGCGACCGAGTTCGCCCGCACGCTCGAACATCCCGGCGTTCATGAACGGCGTCGGCCCGCGGCACGCTGCCGCCAGGCGACCCGCACCACTTCCACCTGTCCCGGCGGTACGCGTTCAACAACGCCGACCTGATCCTCATCGTCGGCACGCCGTTCGACTTCCGGATGGGCTACGGCCGCCGGCTGCCGAAGAGCGCGACCGTGGTCCAGATCGACATGGACTACCGCACCGTCGGCAAGAACCGCGATGTCGACCTCGGCCTGGTCGGCGACCCGGGCGCGATCCTGGCCGCCGTCACCCAGGCCTCGTCCGGCCGGGTCCGCAACGGCCGGACCGGAAGGCCTGGTTCGCCGAGCTGCGCGCCGAGGAGGACGCGGCGTACCAGAAGCGGCTGCCCCGGCAGCTGTCCGACGCCAACCCGATCCACCCGCTGCGGCTGGCGCACGAGATCAACGAGTTCCTCACCGAGGACTCGATCTACATCGGCGACGGCGGCGACATCGTCACCTTCTCCGGCGGCGTGGTCCAGCCGAAGTCACCCGGCCACTGGATGGACCCGGGCCCGCTCGGCACCCTCGGCGTCGGCATCCCGTTCGTGCTGGCGGCGAAGTACGCCCGGCCCGACAAGGAGGTGGTCGCGCTGTTCGGCGACGGCGCGTTCTCGCTGACCGGCTGGGACTTCGAGACGCTGGTCCGCTTCAACCTGCCCTTCGTCGGTGTCGTCGGCAACAACTCCTCGATGAACCAGATCCGCTACGGCCAGGAGGTCAAGTACGGCCACGACCGCGGCCGGATCGGCAACACCCTCGGCGACGTCCGGTACGACGAGTTCGCCCAGATGCTCGGCGGGTACGGCGAGGAGGTCCGCGACCCCAAGGACATCGGGCCGGCCATGCAGCGGGCCCGCGAGTCCGGGCTGCCGTCGCTGATCAACGTCTGGGTCGACCCGGACGCCTACGCCCCCGGAACCATGAACCAGACGATGTACAAGTAGCCGCACAAGTAGCTGGAGGACCAACGCATGGCAGCGTCCGATCAAGGCCCTCGAAGGTGTCCGCGTCCTCGACATGACCCACGTGCAGTCCGGACCCTCCTGCACGCAGATCCTCGCCTGGCTCGGCGCCGACGTGGTCAAGCTGGAGGCGCCCACCGGAGACATCACCCGCCAGCAGCTGCGCGACGTACCGGACGTCGACAGCCTCTACTTCACGATGCTCAACTGCAACAAGCGCAGCATCACGCTGAACATGAAGTCCGACCGCGGCAAGGAGATCTTCACCGACCTGGTGAAGGACGCCGACATCCTGGTGGAGAACTTCGCCCCCGGTGCGATCGACCGGATGGGGTTCACCTGGGACCGGCTGCAGCTGATCAACCCGAAGCTGATCTTCGCCTCGATCAAGGGCTTCGGCCCGGGCCGGTACGAGGACTTCAAGGCCTACGAGGTGGTCGCGCAGGCGATGGGCGGCGCGATGAGCACGACCGGTTTCGAGGACGGTCCGCCGACCGCCACCGGCGCCCAGATCGGTGACTCCGGCACCGGCATCCACCTGGTCGCCGGCATCCTGGCCGCGCTCTACCAGCGGACCAACACCGGCAAGCGGCCAGCGGGTCACGGTCGCGATGCAGGAGGCCGTGCTCAACCTGAGCCGGGTCAAGCTGCGCGACCAGCAGCGGCTGGCCCACGGGCCGCTGCCCGAGTACCCGAACGAGCACTTCGGCGACGAGGTGCCGCGGTCCGGCAACGCCTCCGGCGGCGGCCAGCCCGGCTGGGCGCTCAGGTGCGCGCCGGGCGGCCCGAACGACTACATCTACGTGATCGTCCAGCCGCCCGGCTGGGCGCCGATCGCCGAGCCTGATCGGCAAGCCCGAGCTGGCCGACGACCCGGACTGGTCCACGCCGGCGGCCCGGCTCGCCAAGCTGGACAAGATGTTCGCGCTGATCGAGCAGTGGACCGAGCAGCACACCAAGTTCGAGGTGATGGACAAGCTCAACGCGCTGAACGTGCCCTGCGGGCCGATCATGTCCACGCGTGAGCTGATCGAGGACGAGACGCTGGCCGAGCTCGGCGCCGTGGTCGAGGTGAAGCACCCGCAGCGCGGCAGCTTCAAGACCGTCGGCTGCCCGATCAAGCTGTCCGACTCCCCGGTCCAGGTCGAGACCTCACCCGGTCTCGGCGAGCACAACTCCGTCATCTACGGCTCGCTCGGCATCGACACTGCCGAGCTCGAGGAACTCAAGGCCGCCGGCGTCGTCTGACGCGCACCCTCATCAGCACCGTCGCATCTGAAGAGGAGCTCAGCGCATGACCTATGACAAGGCAGCAGTCCAGACCATCCTCGACCAGGCTCTGGCGGACGGCCGCACCTCACTGAGCGCACCCGAGGCCAAGCAGGTCGCGGACGCGTACGGCATCCCGACGCCGGGTGAGGGGCTGGCCACGACTGCCGAGGCAGCGGCCGGTCTCGCGGCCGAGATCGGCTTCCCCGTCGTGCTGAAGATCGTCTCGCCGGACATCCTGCACAAGACCGACGCCGGCGGCGTGGTCGTCGGCGTCGACTCGCGCCGAGGCGGCGGCGAAGGCGTTCGAGCAGATCGTCACGCAACGCGAAGGCCTACGAGGCCGACGCGGACATCACCGGCGTACAGGTGCAGAAGATGCTCGTGACCGGCGGTGACGTGCAGGAGGTCATCGTCGGTGCGGTCACCGACCCGACGTTCGGCAAGGTGGTCGCGTTCGGGCTGGGCGGCGTCCTGGTCGAGGTGCTCAAGGACGTCACCTTCCGGCTCGCCCCGCTGTCGGCCGACGAGGCCCGCTCGATGATCGACGGGATCGGCGCGCACGAGATGCTGGACGGCGTCCGCGGCGCCAAGCCGGTGGACAAGGACGCCGTGGCCGACCTGGTCCAGCGGGTGTCCGACCTGGTCACCGACTTCCCGCAGTTCGCCGAGGTGGACCTCAACCCGGTGCTGGCCGGGCCGGACGGCGCCACCGCGGTGGACTTCCGGATCATCGTCGACGCCGAGGCCGGCAAGCCGGTCGAGCGGTACAGCCAGGAGGAGATCCTGACCGCGATGACCCGGATCATGAAACCGCGAGCGGTCGCGGTGATCGGGGCCTCGAACGAGACCGGCAAGATCGGCAACTCGGTGATGAAGAACCTGGTCAACGGCGGTTACCAGGGTGACATCTACCCGATCAACCCCAAGGCCGACGAGATCCTCGGGCTGAAGGCGTTCCCGAGTATCACCGACGTACCGGGCGACGTGGACGTCGCGGTGTTCGCCGTACCGGCCAAGTTCGTCGCCGGCGCGCTGGAGCAGTGCGGTGAGAAGGGTGTGGCCGGGGCGATCCTGATCCCGTCCGGGTTCGCCGAGACCGGTGAGCAGGAGCTGCAGGACGAGGTCGTCGCCATCGCGCGCAAGCACAACGTCCGCATCCTCGGCCCGAACATCTACGGCTACTACTACCTGCCCGAGAACCTCTGCGCGACGTTCTGCACGCCGTACGACGTCCGCGGCAGTGTCGCGCTGTCGTCACAGAGCGGAGGCATCGGGATGGCGATCCTCGGCTTCAGCCGGTCCAGCCGGATGGGCGTCTCCGCGATCGTTGGGGTAGGCAACAAGGCCGACATCGACGAGGATGACCTCCTGACGTTCTTCGAGAACGACGACAACACCAACCTGATCGCCATGCACCTGGAGGACCTGAAGGACGGCCGGGCGTTCGCCGAGACGGCGGCCCGGGTGTCGAAGAAGAAGCCGGTCGTCGTGCTGAAGGCCGGGCGTACCGACATGGGCGCGCGGGCGGCCAGCTCGCACACCGGCGCGCTGGCCGGCAACGACAAGGTGTACGACGACATCCTCCGGCAGAGCGGCGTGGTCCGGGCGCCGGGGCTGAACGAGATGCTCCAGTACGCCCGCGGCATCCCGCTGCTGCCGACGCCGAAGGGCGAGAACGTCGTCATCATCACCGGCGCCGGCGGTTCCGGCGTACTGCTGTCGGACGCGTGTGTGGACAACGGCCTGCAGCTGATGTCGATGCCGGCCGACCTGGACGAGGCGTTCAAGAAGTTCATCCCGCCGTTCGGTGCCTCCGGCAACCCGGTCGACATCACCGGCGGCGAGCCGCCGTCGACGTACCGCAACACCATCGCGCTCGGGTCTCTCCGACGACCGGATCCACGCGCTGATCCTGGGCTACTGGCACACGATCGTGACACCGCCGATGGTGTTCGCGAAGCTGGTCGCCGAGGTGGTCGAGGAGTACCGGGCCAAGGGCATCGACAAGCCCGTGGTCGCCTCGCTGTCCGGTGACGTCGAGGTCGAGGAAGCCAGCCAGTACCTGTTCGACCACGGTGTGGTCGCGTACCCGTACACCACCGAGACACCGGTCCAGGTGCTCGGTGCCAAGTACCGCTGGGCCCGGAACGCGGGTCCGCTCGGTTCATAGACAGGTCCGTCGAAAATCGTTCGGAGGAAGCCGGTGATGCGTTTGGACCGGGGGGAGTGCACGGGGGAGCGGTAAGTCAGCAGCTGGCGTCGATCTAAGGAGTCCGCCTTGGACGTCACGAGCAAGACCTCAGGAATACCCGAAGAGCCCACCGCCAGGGCAGTAACCGAACAGGTCTGGCGCGCGGGCCGGCTCGAACCGATGCCGATCCGGAAGCTTCCGGACGCACCGCCCTCCCTGCACATCCTCGGTCCGACCGTCTTCCTGGTCGCGCTGGGCGTCGGCATGGGTGAGTCCTACATGTGGCCCCGGCTCGTCCTGGTGTTCGGGCCGGACATCCGCTGGCTGTTCATGGTCGGTGTCACCCTGCAGGCGTTCGTCCTGCTGGAGATGGCCCGCTATGCGATGGCGACCGGGGAGAGCATCTTCTTCGGTGCGGCCCGGATCTTCAAACCGTTGATGTGGTTCTTCTACGTCGCGGCGATCCTGATCTATATGTGGCCCGGCCACCTGTCGGCCGGGGCCGCCGCGTTCGAGGAGGTCAGCGGCATACCTTGGCAGGTCTCGGCCTGTGTCGCGCTGATCTTCGTGGGTGTGCTGTTCAGCATGCTCTCGGTGATCTACAACTTCCTCGAGAAGCTTCTCGGCCTGCTGATCGGCCTACTGGTCGTCGGTACGTCGGTGATCGCCGCGATCGTGGGCAACTGGGACGACCTGGCGAACACGGTGACGGGCATGTTCGCGTTCGGGTACTTCCCGGACAAGGCACTGTCCGAGGCCTGGTTCCCGATCGTGGTCGGCTCGATCGCGTTCGCCGGGCCGTCCGGTATGCAGCAGATGTGGTACACGCTGCAACTGCGTGACAGCGGGGCCGGTATGGGTGCGCACATCCCGAAGGTCCGCGGCCTGCGGACCGAGGGTGAGGCCGAGTCGATGCCGTCGCGGGGTTTCATGTTCGACACCGACGACCCGGCCGAGATGCAGAAGTGGAAGGGCTGGCGCAAGTGGGTCACGTTCGACGCGCTGCTGCTCTTCTGGGGCATCACCATGCTGGTCACGGTC
This sequence comes from uncultured Actinomycetota bacterium, assembly GCA_963748245.1. Taxonomy (GTDB): domain Bacteria; phylum Actinomycetota; class Actinomycetes; order Propionibacteriales; family Kribbellaceae; genus Kribbella. Next base: position 1,665,060 of record CAVVIA010000005.1, read on the forward strand.
TCGTTCACGGTGCTGGCCATGTCGGCGGCCCGGACGAACCCGGACGTGGCGGGCCTGATCGAGGGCGGTGACCGGGAGGCGGCACTGAGCGCCATGTCGGATGCCTTCGCCTCGGCCGGCGGTCCGGTCCTCGGGTCGCTGTTCTTCGGCTTCATCGCGCTGATCGGGCTGAACGCGACCCTCGGTCTGTTCGACTCGTTCTCCCGCGGTCAGGCGGACATGACGTACTACTTCGTGCCGGGGGCCAAGCGGTTCTCGATGTCGAGGCTGTACGCCGGATTCCTCTGGGGTGTCATCACCTTCGGCATCCTGATCCTGCTGTTCGGGCCGGCCGACGGTCCGGCGGGAATCCTGGACATCCTCGCCTTCCTGTCCACCTTCGCGATGGGTTCCTACTGCATCGTGCTGCTGCTGGTGAACAACCGGCTGCTGCCCAAGCCGATCAGGCCCGGGCCGGTGCGCAACCTGATCATCGGGTTCGGCGCGGTGTTCTACCTCGGCCTGCTGTTCTACAGCCTGGCTCGCTTCGGTGTGGTCGTGGGTTGAGATGACCGATGTGAAGCAGCTCGCGGAGTTCTCGGTCCCGGCCGCATCGGTCGGGGTGGCCGGCGGCCTGGTCGCCGGTGCCCTGGGCGCGGCGGTCGGTCAACCGGCCGGCTGGGCGGTCGTCAGCGGCCTGGCGCTCGGCGTACCGCTGGTATTGTTCGGCGCCGGGTACGCCGTCCTGCTGGCCCTGGGCAAGATCCCGGCCGGGGTGTTCGCCCCGGCCGCGGTCTACTGGGTGATCGGCTTCCCGCTGGCACTCCTGGTGCACGCGGTAGCGACCGAGTGGTCGGTCACCGGGAGCCCGGGGCTGCCGGCCGAGCCGTGGAAGTTCCTCGCCTTCCGTGCGCTGGTGAGCATGGGATTCGCGATCGGCTTCCTCTGGATGCACGAGCAGGTCGGCCGCCACTGGTGGCCGCGCATCCTGGATCGCAACGAGTACGCACAACGGACGGTCAAGCAGTACGTCCACCTCGCCGCCGCCCTGGAGGCCCGCAAGGCCGCCACCGGCCGCGGCCGCAAGAAGCGTGTCGCCTGATTCCCTCGCCAGTCGCCCGCAGCCTGTCCGGTTGCGGGCGACTGTTCCGTGGTCAGTTCGTGCTGCGTCAGTTCGTCGTACGGCGGCGACGGGGGCGCGGGGCGGGATCGGCCGGAGCCGGGTCCGGGGTGGCGGTGCCGGCCTGGAGGTCGTGGTAGGCCTTGCGGGTGTGCTCGGTGTGCTCGCGCATGGTCTGCGCGGCCTTGTCCTCGTCGCCGACCTCGATCGCCTTGACCAGCCGGTTGTGCTCCCGCCAGGAGGCGGCACCACGAACCGGCGCGACCGGCGTGTAGTACCAGCGGACCCGACGGTCCACCTGGGCGGCGAAGTCCACCAGGAACCTGTTGCCGGACATCTGGGTGATCAGGCTGTGCAGCTCGCCGTTCGTCCGCACGGCGCCGTCGATGTCCCCGGCTTCGTGGTGCGCCGTACCGACCTTGCACAGCTCCTTGAGCCTGGCCACGTCGTCCTTCGTCGCATGCCGGGCCGCGAGCCGTGCCGACTCCGACTCCAGCGCCGCACGGGCCGCCAGCAGTTGGTCGACCTCGTCCTCGGCGGGCACGTGCACCATCGCGCCGAAGCCCGGCCGGAGGTCCACCCAGCCCTCGTTGTTCAGCCGCTGGAGGGCCTCGCGGACCGGCTGCCGGGACACGCCCAGCATGCCGGCCAGCTCGACCTCGACCAGGTGCCGGCCACGCTCGAGCGTGCCGTCGATGATCATCTCGGTCAGGGCCTCGTAAACGGACTCACGCAAGGGCGTCGGCCGCTTGACGTGCCGCACGCCGGGGGAGACGGGGTCCGTGCTACCCGCGCTGATGGTCGTCATGAGGTCCTTCCCGGAACAAGCGCTGACGAGATCATGATGGCACTTGGTAGACAGTCTACCAAGTGCCATGACCGGACATATGAATTTCAGCGCCGGAGATCGCCGGCGCGTGGGGTCAGGCGGCGGTTTCGTCCGCCCGGCGCTCGGCCTTGTCGGTGATCCGGGCGTCGTCGGTGAGTTCGGCCAGCTCGCGGGCGAGCTCGACGTCCAGGGCGAGCTCCTGCTGCAGCTCCGGGGCATCCGGGAACTGCGGGCGAGCCGCCAGAGCACCGAACCTACGGGTGAAGATCATCATTGCCTTTCCGCTCCGGAACCGTCCGGAGACTCTCCGTTCCCAGATCGGGTGATCCGGGAAATACTGGCTTCTGTATACATTCAACCAGCCGTACTCACCGGTTATGCCCTCGTCTCACGTGATCCCGGTTACCCCGGGCGTGATCCCGGTTACACGGGTGCGCTGGTGGAGTACGAGTGGGCGCCGGCGCCCGCCAGCCGGCCGCCGTCGACGATCAGGTACTCGTCGCGGATCGGCGTCCCGGCGAACCACGACTCCAGGATCTCCCGGGTCCCGGCGGCGTACCGGGCCTGGGCGGACAGCGACGAGCCGGAGATGTGCGGCGTCATGCCGTGATGCGGCATCGTCCGCCACGGGTGGTCGGCCGGCGCCGGCTGCGGGTACCAGACGTCACCGGCGTACCCGGCGAGCTGCCCGCTCCGCAGCGCGCGGTCGACAGCGTCACGGTCGACGATCCTGGCACGGGCCGTGTTGATCAGGTAGGCGCCGCGCTTCATGGTGCCGAGCAACTTGTCGCCGAACAGGCCCTCGGTCTCCGGGTGCAGCGGTGCGTTGATCGTCACGACGTCGCAGTGCGGGACCATGGCGGCCGCGTCGGGGTGGAAGGTCAGGTTGAGCTCGCGCTCGATCGACTCGGGCAGCCGGTGCCGGTCGGTGTAGTGCAGTTTGACGTCGAACGGCGCCAGCCGGCGCAGTACGGCGAGCCCGATCCGGCCGGCCGCGACCGTACCGACCTGCATGCCTTCGAGGTCGTACGAGCGGGCCACACAGTCCGCGATGTTCCAGCCGCCGTCGAGGACGACCTGGTGCGACGGGAGGTAGTTGCGGACCAGGCCCAGCGTCATCATCACGACGTGCTCGGCGACGCTGATGCTGTTGGAGAAGGTGACCTCGGCAACCGTCATGCCGTGCGCGATCGCCGCGTCCAGATCGACGTGGTCGGAGCCGATGCCGGCGGTGACCGCGAGCTTGAGGTTAGGCGCCTTCGCGATCCGCTCGGCGGTCAGGTACGCCGGCCAGAACGGTTGCGAGATCACCACATCGGCGTCGGGCAGCTCCCGGTCCAGCACCGAGTCGGCACCCTCCTTGTCGGAGGTGACGACCAGCGTGTGGCCCTGGCTCTCGCAGGAACGCGCGCAGCCCGAGTTCGCCGGAGACGCTGCCGAGCAGTTGGCCCGGCGTGAAGTCGATGTCCTTCGGGGACGGCGTGGTCTGGCCGCCGGGGTAGTGGCCGATGGTGGGGAGGTCGTCACGTGCGTACGACGTCGGGTAGCCGTCGATCGGGTCGTCGTACAGGACACAGATGATCTTCGCCATGATGTGGAATCTCCTTGAGGTGAAGGGACTTCCACAGTCACCGCGTCACGTGCCGACGGTCAAAGACTTGCTCGCTATGTCGAGATAGCCGGAGCCCATCAAGTGCACGTCGAGGAGATCGTCGAGGGCCTTGTGGACCCCCGCCTGACGCGCGACGTCGAGCAGCGCACGAGCGAGCACCGGCTCGGGGCTGCGTGCGGCGATCACCAGGCCGACCCGCGGGCCGTGAGCCGGGCTCTGCAGCGGTACGACGCGCATGCCGTCGGGCACTCCGAACATGTGCAGCCACGCATGGGAGATCACCGTCGACCAGTGGTTGCCGTGCAGGTGGCTGTAGAGGCCGGAGACCGTGTCGCTCTCGATCGCCGGTGAGGCGGTGACGCCGTCGTCGGTGAAGTAGCCGTTCATGATCCGGCGGTTGCGCATGTCGGGGGAGAGCAGGCAGAGCGGCAGTTCGGCGACCTGCGCCCACGTTGCCACCGGCAACTCGGCGAGCTTGCTGTGCTGCGGGGTGAGCAGCAGATAGCGCTCCTCGTACAGCGGGGTCTTGCGGACGTTGCCGAGGGTGTCGTCGTCGAGATAGGTCATCGCGACGTCGAGATCGAACTCGGCGAGTTTCTGGGTGATGTCGCGCGACGACAGCGACTCGATGGTGACCCTTGCGTTCGTGTGCCGCTCGCAGAACGGGGTGGTGAGCAGTGAGACGACGGGCATCGCGGTCGGGATCGCGCCGAGCCGGAGCGTGCCGGTCAGACCGCCGCGCATCACCGAGAGCTCGTGCCGCAGCGCGTCCTGCTCGGCCAGGATCCGCTGCGCCCAGAGCAGCACCCGCTCGCCTTCGGGGGTGAGACCCTCGAACCGGCGGCCGCGGCGGACGATCGGCACGTCCAGCTCCTGCTCGAGCTTGCGGATCGCGGCGGACAGCGACGGCTGGGACACGTAGCACGCGTCGGCGGCGCGGGCGAAGTGCTTCTCCCGGGCCAGGGCGACGAGGTACTCCAGCTGGCGGAGCAGCATCAGGACCCGGCCTTGCTGTGGACCGCATACCAGTCGTCTGTATACATAATCCAACTGTAGTGATAGGCGTCGACTCTCGGAAGGTCTCGGGCGCCGCGGTAGTGTCGTGTGATGTGGATCACATTTCGAAGTGGTCTATTTCCGCGGGTGTTGTTCGACGGGTGAGCAGGGAGTCCCGTTGAGAAGGAGCTTGGTGATGGAGAAGGTTGTTTCGCAGGACGGCACCGAGATCGCGTACGACACCTACGGCAGCGGGCCGGGGCTGGTGCTGATCGCCGGCGCCTTCACCGACCGGTCGTTCTTCGCCCCGTACGCCGAGGCGCTGTCCGCCACGTTCACCGTGGTCAACTACGACCGGCGCGGCCGCGGTGACTCGGGTGACACCACGCTGTACGCGGTCGAGCGGGAGTGGGAGGATCTGGAGGCGCTGCGCTCGGCGACCGGTGCGCGGTTCGCCTGCGCGTTCTCGTCCGGGGTGATGGTGCTGCTGCAGGCCGGGCTGCCGTTCGAGAAGCTGGCGATCATGGAGCCGCCGTTCCGGGTCGAGGGCTCGCCGCCGGCGCCGGAGCGCTACCTCGAGCGGCTGCAGGAGTACGTCGACGCCGGCAACCCGGGCGGTGCGGCCGAACTGTTCATGGTGGAGGCGGTCGGGCAGCCCAAGGAGGTCGTCGACCAGATCCGGGAGACGCCGATGTGGGCCGGGCTGGAGGCGATGGCGCACACCCTCGTGTACGACGGCCTGCAGATGCGGGACAGCGCCGTACCCGTGGATCTGTTGTCGTCTGTGTCCGCGGAGACGCTGGCGCTGTACAGCAACGCCAGTCCGGAGTGGTTGAAGCAGGCGGTGCGTGAGGCTGGGGCCGCGTTGCCGCACGGAAAGGTGGAGGGGCACGAGGGCACGTTCCACACGGTCTCGCCGGAGACGCTGGCCGAGGTTCTGACCGGCTACTTCATCGGATGACAAGTAGTTGCCTCAGGCCCCGGCTGGTCTGACGAGCTCGGGGTGCGCGGCGGCGACGCGTTCGTAGGCGGCCAGCACCGGCACAGGGATGTCGACATGATCGATGAAGTTCCGGCCGCGCGGGCCGTAGCCGTCGGCGTCGTCGCGCAGCCTGCGGATCTCGCCGAGGATGAGCGACGTGAACCGGCTCCGGCTCCAGATCTCCGGGAGACCCGGGCCGGCACTCACGTGCTCTGGCGCGATGTGCGGGACGAGTGGCGCCCGGCTGATCAGGAACGTGCCCTCGTTGAAGGACCGCTCGAAGCAGGCATGCGTCCGCCGCTGCATGGTCGGATCCTGGATCAGCAACAGCCGGCTCGGTCGATCGATCATCCGCCGGGTGAAGTCCGCGTTCTCACCACAGTTCGCCGACCGGTCCTCGACCGCGATCGCCTCCGGCGGTACGTCGTACGACCTGATGAGCAGGTCGCGGAACACGTGGGACTCGGGCCGTCCGCCGACGTCGACCTCGAGACCTCGCCGCCGCACCGCCTCCTCGAGGTGCGCCGTCGAGTGCCCGACCCCACCGCTGACCAGGATCTTCGGCGCTCGTCCCGCGTGGTAGACCGCCGCGGCCACCTCGACCGACTCCAGCACGGCGGAACCCATCAGGACGACGAGATCCACCGGCTGGTCATCCGCATCCTGTCGAGCGAGGTATCGCGCGATCAGTGCCTCATCCAACACGCATTCCAGGTCTGAAGGCATCAGGTTGGCAGGCGCATGGGCATCAGGATGTAGGCCGACTCGTCTGACGGGCTGTCGTCGGGGGAGCGGAGGCCGGTGAGGTTGGCCGGCTTGGTGGGCTGGGTGAACGCGAAGTGCGCGACTGGCGCGCCGATCGACGACAGCCCGTCCAGCAGGTAGCCCGCGTTGAACCCGGCCACCACCGGTTCACCGGTCAGTACGACGTCCACCGACTCGGAGGCCTGCGCCTCGTCCCCGCTGCCTGCGTCCAAGGTCGCCGTACCGTCCGCGAAGGTCAGACGCAACGGCGCCGTACGCTCCGCCACCAGTGCGACCCGCTTCACCGCGTCGACCAGGACCGCCGTGTCGACCCGCACCGTGCTGGTGATCGCGGACTCCGCCGGGATCAGGCTGCGGACCCTCGGGAAGTCGCCGTCGATCAACCGGCTCGTCGCCCGCCGGCCGGCCCCCTCGAACCCGATCAACCCGTCCCCTGTGCGGGTGGAACCGAGCGCGAGGGTGAGGTCGTCACCGGTCATCGCCTTGGCCACATCGGCGAGCATCCGGGCCGGGCACCAGCGCATTCGCCTCGACCGCTGGATCGAAGGGCTCCCATTCGAACGTCCGGACGGCAAGCCGGTACCGATCGGTGGCCAGCAGCGAGACGGTCGTCCCGCGGATCTCCACCCGGATCCCGGTGAACACCGGCAAGGTGTCGTCCCGACCGGCCGCACTCACGACCTGACTGACCGCCCGGGCGAACAACTCACCGCTCACCACACCGGTCGCCGTCGGTACGTCGGGCAGCGCCGGATACTCGTCGAGCGGCAGGGTCTGCAGCACGAAGCGAGAGCTCCCGCTGCTCACCCGCACCCGAGCCGCCTCGCCACTCAGATCGACCGAGTCGCCCGGCAGGCTGCGGCAGATGTCGGCCAGCAACCGGCCGGACACCAGATACCGCCCCTCGTCCGCCACTTCGGCCGGCACGCTCACCTGCGCCGAACTCTCGTAGTCGAACCCCGACAACGTCACCTGCCCGTCGCGGGCCTCCACCAGCATCCCGGCCAGGATCGGCACACTCGGCCGGCTCGGCAGCCCTTTCGCCACCCATCCGACCGCGTCAGCCAGCACCTCATGCGCAACCCGAACCTTCACGCCAACACCTCCCCATCAAGAACCCGAGCCAATCACCCGCCACCGACAGTTCCGGAACGCAGGTAGGCGAGGACCAGCCAGGCGAGGCGCGAGGACCAAGAGACCCTCGGCCACTGGCTGCGCAACCGCCGCCGTACCGTCCCCGAAGTCCGCCTCGACCAACCAGCTGTCTGACTACCTCAGCGTGACTGGGCCGACTCGAAAGTGATGCGCTCGAGTCGGCTCGCCTGGCGGCGGCTGAGGACGACCGCGGAGACAGCACCGGGCACAACCTGACTCGGGTCGGCGACGGCCTGCGCCAGCAACTCCGGCCAGCGGCGGCAGTGCGTCTCCATGCTTCCCGACCGCACGACCCGTCCGCGGGCCCACTGACCAGAGCGGGCAACATCGCCCGGTACGTCGAGCAGGACAAGGTGCACCGCGAGTCCCGACTTCCGGGCTCGCCAGCCGATCAAGCGCCGTACCCAGGGACGAGTGGCGCAGTCGTGGAGGATCATCGGGCCCGTACGCATCGCGCTGAGGACCTTCACGTAGTACGCGAGATGCAGCAGCGGCCGCCACGCGGCGTACGGGATGGCCCCGAGCACCGGCATCCAGCGCGCCCGCAGCCGCTCGGAGTCGAACACCCGCACGCCCTGGTGGTCACCGCCCTCCGGGTACAGCCGGCGAAGCAACGTCGTCTTCCCCGCGCCCGGAATCCCGGCCAGCACCACCACCGAGCCGGCCGGGTAGCGCAACTCGGTCCTGTCCTGCGCCAGGAGGGTCCCCGGCGCCTCGGCGATCCCCAAACCTGTCACAGCGACTCCCGTCCACTCGTCCGTAGTGGTGTCAACAACTTGTTAGACGGACGACGTTCCCGCACAGCCCACAAAGCAGGCTAAGAACTCACTGGGAAAACCCTGAGAGCCGCCGGAGTGATGCGTCGGCGCGGGTCAGATCTCGCGCCAGGTCTCGGCGAACGCCAGCGCCGCGGAGCTGCCGAACCATCCTTCGGGCTGGTGGATCTCACCGCGTGCCGCGACCCCGTTCACACGCACCTCGGCCCCGGCACACGGGCGGGCGACGGCCGAGGTCTCGAAGCCGGTGAGTCGCGTCATCACCTGGAAGGTGTCGAGTACGTCGCGCCACTCGAGCTCGATCGTGGTGCCGGCGGTGACGCAGGTGATCCGGTGGAAGCGGTCGCCGCCGGAGGCCTCGGCGAACCGGGCCGGCCTCGGCGGACCGGTCTCGATGCCGCGGCCGCGGATCGTGTCGTAGTCGCGATAGAAGTGCTCCCAGACGTATCCGGCCAGCTCCGGGTTGTCGGCGTACATCCCGACCGGTGCGTCGGAACCGAGACCTGACTCGACGGGATCGGCCCAGATCAGCAGCGCGCGACCCGAGCCTACGGGCGAGTACCGCGCCGTCCACATGCTCACCAGGACGACGATGTCGTCGCTGCCGGGGCGATACAGAATGATCATCGGGTTCTCCCCGGCGATCTTGATGCCGTGCTGGGTGATGGGCTCGGGCATGCGCTCTCCTGATCTTGACCCCGGCCTCCGTCGGCCGGTGCCGGTCGGCTCGAACCAGCCTTGCAGAACGGCCCGGGCGGGCACCGGACCCGGGGCCGGGCCAGGGTGTCTGACGGGGGCGAAGCCCGGGCCGTCGCGCGAGGCTGAAGAGCAACCGATCCCTCCGACCGCGCCCCGGCGCCGGTCGACCTACCCGGCAGGTGGAGAACATGTCCCACGAGAACGAAATCCGTCCGTTCCGGCTCGACACACCGGAAGAAGAGATCGCCGACCTGCATCGCCGGATCACGGCCACCCGCTGGCCCTCCCGAGAACTGGTCACCGATCGCTCCCAGGGCGTGCAGTTGGCGACGGTCCAGGAGCTGGCCCGCTACTGGACGACCGATCACGACTGGCGCGCGTTCGAGGCGAAGCTGAACGCCCTGCCGCAGTACACGACCGAGATCGACGGCGTCGAGATCCACTTCATCCACGTGCGGTCGCAGCACGAGAACGCCCTGCCGCTGATCATGACGCACGGCTGGCCGGGCTCGGTCGTCGAGCTGCTCGGAGCCGTCGGTCCGCTCACCGACCCGACCGCGCACGGCGGCCAGGCCGAGGACGCCTTCCACCTGGTCATGCCGTCCTTGCCCGGCTACGGGTTCTCCGGCGAGCCGACCGAGCTCGGCTGGGAGAACGGCCGGATCGCGAGCGCGTGGGCGGAGCTGATGAAGCGCCTCGGCTACACGCGGTACGTCGCCCAGGGTGGGGACGTCGGCGCCGCCGTCACGGACGCGATGGGACGCATCGGGCCCGAGGGGCTGGCTCGGCATCCACGTCAACCTGCTCGCCGGGGCGATTGGTATCAAGGACCTCCTGCCGGCGGAGACCGAGGAGGAACGCGCGGCGCACGAGGCGCTCAACACGTTCATGACGGACGGCTTCGCCTACTTCCTGGAGCAGACCACCCGGCCGCAGACCATCGGCTACTCGCTGCTGGACTCACCCGTCGGGCTGGCGGCCTGGATGCTCGACCACGACACCGACAGCTACTACAAGATGTCCCAGGCGTTCGTCGACAAGCAGCCGACCGGCGGCCTCACCCGGGACAGCATCGTCGACAACATCACGCTGTACTGGCTGAGCGGCACCGGCGCCTCGGCCGCTCGGTGGTACTGGGAATTCGGCCGGTTCGTCGCCGCGGCCCAGGCCTCCGGCCAGGCTCCTCCGCCGGTCAAGGTTCCGGTCGGCTTCACGACGTTCCCCGGCGAGCTCTGGGCTGCCCCGCGCAGCTGGGCCGAGGCGGTCTACCCCGGCCTCGCCTACTTCAACGAGGTCGACAAGGGCGGCCACTTCGCCGCCTGGGAGGAGCCCGACCTGTTCGCGAAGGAGGTCCGGGCCGCCTTCCGCCCACTCCGCAGTTCCTGACGACACCGAACCCGGGTCGGCGACCGCTCCCGCCGTACCCGGGTGAAAATGCGAGGCGACGTCTCGTGGCGCGCACTAGGCTCGGAGGTCGATGCGCCACGAGGAGGCCTTGTGTTTCAGCCGCTGCTTGCATCCGCTACTCGAGCCGTTGAGAGACTTCGCGACATCGGTGAGCCGCTACCCGATGACCTGAGTAGTCGGCTGGCCAAGTTGGCGGACGACTCGCAGGGCGATGCCGCGCGGAGCGCCGAGGTCGAGGAACTGTTGCGGCCGTATGTCCTCGTTGACGTGATGATCGACGAGCAAGGCCTGACAGCCAGTACGCCGGGTGCCGCACGACCGCGACTGGTCCAGCACGGCTGGCGCAGCTTCCTGGTCCGGATCGCGAACCCGCACCAACTGGTGGGCAACCTGGCCGCGCCGGCGCCCGGCGTACTCGGGGTGATCGACAGCCATAGCCACGCCGCGCGCATCACGCTGCACGACACGTTGACCGAGGTGCCGCGGATCGAGCGCAGCTGGCTGCAGGCGAAGCTCGCCGGTCCGACCGACGTGTCCGGGCTCGACGTCGAGTACAAGGTCATCAGCCTGTACAGCCGCGACGGCGGCAGCCGCCGGGGCGAGCTGACGTTCGTCCTGGCGGTGGAGGAGGCGATCGAGAGCCTGACCCGGCCGCCGATCGCGAAGGCCGGCCAGCGGATGGGGTTCGAGAGCCGCCAGTACGCCGCGGCGTTCGAGTTCGACTGCCTGCCGGCCCGCGACATCCGGTTCGACATCCGGGAGCCCGACGGCAGCAGTTGCGTGGCGGCGCTCACCGTGCGCGACTCCCAGCGGCGGGCGTACCCGTCGAAGGCGATGCGGCTGGCGCCCGACATGTTCTTCCACGAACACGTCTACCGGGCGACCGGCGAGGTGATCACACTCCCGGCCGGCCGGTACGAGATCTCCGCACTCCGCGGACCGGAGTACCGCGAGGTCCGCGTCGACGTCGAACTGTCGGACGACACCGAGGCGGTCACGATCGAGCTCGATCGCTGGGCCGACCCGGCCGCCCATGGCTACTACTCGGGCGACCCGCACATCCATGCCGGCGGCTGCTCGCACTACAGCGTGCCGAGCGAGGGCGTCACCCCGGAGACGATGATCCGGCACGTGCGCGGCGAAGGGTTGTGGATGGGCAGCGTGCTCACCTGGGGGCCGTGCTACTACCACCAGAAGCAGTTCTTCAGCGGCTCGTCGATCAGCCCGCGCGCCGAGCTGGAGTACCCGGACATGCAACGGGCCCAAGGCATGACCTGGGATCCGCAGGACACCGACAGCGACGGCCAGAGCCTGCTCCGGTACGACCTCGAGGTGTCGGGCTTCCCGTCCAGCCATTCCGGTCACGTCATCCTGCTCGGACTCACCGACCAGGACTATCCCGGGACGAAGATCATCGAGGACTGGCCGTCGTGGAACCTGCCGATCATGCGCTGGGGCCATGCGCAGAACGCGATGGTCGGGTACGCGCACTGCGGGCTCGGCCTCTCGGTCGGGACGGACGAACTGCCGAACCACGTCATCCCGGAGTTCCAGTCGATCGGCTCCAACGAGATCATCGTCGACGTACCGCTCGGTGCCGCCGACTTCCAGTGCGGCGCCGAGTTCGCTCCCGCCGCCGAACTCAACATCTGGTACCACCTGCTCAACGTCGGGTACCGCACGCTGATGCTCGGCGAGACCGACTACCCCTGCATCTACGACGACGGCCCGGGAGTCGGGCGTACCTATGTCCGGCTGCCCGAGCCACCGCAGGGCGATCAGGCCCTGGAGGCGTGGCTCGGTGGGCTCAAGGAGGGCGCGTCGTACTTCGGCGACGGCCGCAGTCACGTGTACGACTTCGCCGTCGACGGCGACACCGGCCGGGAGCTCACCGCCGGTACGCCGGGACCGGTCCGGGTGACCGCGACGGTCGCGGCCTGGCTGCCCGAGCGAGCCGCCCGCGTTGCCGGCGGCGGGCCGGCCGGCGTACAGCGCACCGGTCGGCTGGCACCTCGAGCGGGCCCGGATCGGCCGGTCCCGCACCGTGCAGGTCGAGGTGCTGGTGAACGGGATCCCGGTCGCGGTCCAGGAGCTGCTTGCCGACGGCAACGAGCAGGCGGTCGAGTTCGACGTGGCCCTGGAGCGTTCGTCCTGGGTGGCGCTGCGGATCCTGCGCAGCGTGCACACCCAGCCGATCTTCGTCGAGATCGCCGGCCGGCCGATCCGGGCGTCCCGTCGGAGCGCACAGTGGCTGCACGATTCGGTCGACGCGCTGTGGACGGCGAAGTCCGGCTTCATCCGCGAGACCGAGCGAGCAGCGGCCCGGGAGGCGTACGACGCCGCCCAGGCGGCCTACCTGGCCCGGCGGGACGAATGCGAGGTGGACTGATGATGTCACGGCGAACCGGCCGGTTGCTGCGGCCCGGTCGACACCGCGGCACCGATCTCGGTCACGATCAACCCGGAGGCCCGGGTGAACGTCGCCCGGACGGCAACCCGGGTCGAGAGCCTGCCCACCGGTGACTGGCACGCGATCGATGTCACGATCGTCAACGACGGCTACGTCACGGGTCTGCTGGAGATCGAGTGTGATCCGGTGCCCGGCATCGAGCTCGACCTCCCGGCGCACGAACTGACCGGCGAACCGCGCCAGGAGGGCGGCATCCGAGTCCGCTTCGACGCACCGACGATCGTGGACATCACCCTGACGTTCCGTGCCCTAGGCGCGCTCGGCGGCCTGTCCAACCACAGCTCGCTGAACCTGCTCCTCCGCTCCAACCACTGACACACGACGGACCTGGTACCTGCCGAACCAGCACCCGCCGGATCCACCACACCGCGAAGATCACCGCCCTGGACGCCGACGAGCTGCTGCGATCCGTACGCCGGACCGCCCGATCAGGTGGTGTTCAGCGCCGGCGTTCGCGCGGAGTTCGCCGTACCGCTCAAGCCATGAGCTCGGCGGTCTCATGGGCGATGAACGGGAGGCCCAACTGAGCTGCCCACCGGTTGACCTCGGTCGCGAGGGCCCGTGATCCCGCGACGTCACCCTCGTCGCGCAGCAGGACCGCGAGGAGGGCCTGCTGGGCGAGCGTGGCGCGCAGGTGCCCGACCTTCTGAAGCAGCTCGGTCGACCGCTCCCACTGCATCCGCGCGAGCGCCAGATCGCCGGCCGTGTGGGCGTGGTGCCCGAGATGCCGAAGCGCGAGCGCCACCAGCAACTCGTCGTCGACCTTCTCACCCAGCTCCAACGCTGCGTTGTAGTGTTCGACCGCTTGCGCGGGCTGTTCGTGCAGGTTGTCGGCCATCACGCCCGCGTAGAAGGTCGCCGTGCCCCGCCGAGCATCGTCAGGAGCCTCCTCGATGAGCGTCAGCACGCGCTCGCGCAGGTCTCGATCACCTGAATGGAACAGCGCGGCCGTGTAGTCATTCCGGAACTTCAGCATCGCCAGGTCCCACGATCCGTTGAGGACTGCGTCGGCGGCGGCGAGAGCTGCCCGGGCGTGGTCGGTCTGCTGACCGAAGTCCTCGTCGACGGCGACCTCGGCGAGCGCCAGCGCGAGCACCTCACGCTCGGCCGGATCATCGGCTCTGGCGGCGGTCAGCAGGCTGGTCGCGGTGGCCCACTGCCCGGCGCGCATCAGCTGGGTGGCGGCGGCGACGACATCGATGGCTGCAACTTGGCTCATTCCGACACGATATTTCGACATCGAAATATTCGACAACTAACCTTCAGCGGCTGAAAGGTTAGGTGAGCAAAGGTGTACTGGAGTTACACGGCCTCAAGGACGCGATCGTGCGCGCCGCTGGTCAGTCCGGGCGGCCCTTCAGCCGGCGGCTGACCGCGCGCTCGGCCTCCCGGCGCGCCTCACGCTCGGCGAGTGTGTGCCGCTTGTCCCAGGTCTTCTTGCCGCGGGCCAGGGCGATCTCGACCTTCGCGCGACCGTCCTTGAAGTAGAGGGTTACCGGGACGATCGTCAGCCCGCCCTCGTTGACCTTGCGCTCGATCTTGTCGATCTGGGCACGATGCAGCAGCAGCTTCCGCTTGCGGCGTGAGCCGCCGTCGAACCAGCGGGCCTGGGAGTACTGCGGGATGTGCACGCCGTGCAGCCAGATCTCCCGGTCCTCGACGATTGCGAAGCCGCCGACCAGGGACGCCCGTCCAGCACGGAGCGCCTTCACCTCCGGACCCTGGAGCACGATCCCCGCCTCCCAGGACTCGCCCAGATGGTAGTCGTGGGCAGCCTTGCGGTTGCGCGCGACTACGGGGTTGGCCTCGGGTTTCTTCACACGGTGATTCTGCCCCGACAGCCCGACCTACGAGCCAACAGGTCACAGCTCAAGGAGCAGCTCGCCGAGCTGCGCGGCCGGCGCCGGCCATGAACGACCTCGTGGTGGCGGCCAACTTGGTTCGGAAACTCCGCCTTTCCGAGCCGGAGCTGATCGGGTGGGAGGCGACCTGGATCGGCGTGCTACCGGTGGACTCGACCAGAGCCTTCATAGCCTCGATATGGTCCTGGATGCCACGGGTGGTCGGTTGCCCTTTGACTTCCACGTGCACGTCGTCGGTGTGGCAGCGGGCGAACGCGCCGTGCCAGTCGGCTCGGTTCCATCCGTTGAAGTCGAGCTCATCCATGCCCTGGAGGTTGCGGGTTACCTCGTCGTCCGTCATGGCCGAGGCCTCCTTCTGTGACCTGTCTCCATGACTTGTCCATCACCGTCAGCGGATTCCCGTACTTCTCCTCTGGACAGATCGTTGCTCTGTGCAATGACGTACGCCGGTCCGGCGCTCGTGGGACCGGACTCGGCGCTCGCGGTCTACCCGGCGACTGTGTTCGACCTCGTCCCCGCCACGCTGCCGCCGACTCCGAACACCGACGTGTACCTCAAGCGGTCGACCGTCTTCACCTCGTTCGCGGGTGGACAGTTGGTGCCCACCCGATCGGACTGACAGTCACGGGGGGACCGACGTGTTCGACAGATCGAGCGCCGGGTGGCCGCGGCGCGAGAAGTCCGGTGCGATGGGGATGTGTCACAAATCCGGCTGGCATCCTGTCTCAGTTAGTGCACTGATCGATTGTGCCCGATGGTGCGATCGGTTCACTACTACCGGTCAGCCCGCCGCATGTCGGCGGCTCCGGAGAGGTCGCCTCATGGCACCCACAATTGTTCTGATTCACGGTCTTTGGCTCACGCCGCGCAGCTGGGAGGGCTGGAAGGAGCGCTTCGAAAGGCGCGGTCATGAGGTGCTCGCGCCGGCGTGGCCGCGGATGGAGGGCGACGTCGAGGAGCTCCGGCGCGACCCGTCGGTCCTGAACGGGCTCGGAATCGCCGAGGTCGTCGACCACTACGACCGGATCATTCGCAGTCTCCCCACTCCGCCGATCATCATGGGGCACTCCACCGGCGGACTGGTGACCGAGCTGCTGCTCGACCGCGGCCTGGGCACGGCCGGGGTTGCTCTGTCACCAGCACCGGTCAAAGGCGTCTTGCGCCTGCCGCCCACGTTGCTTCGCGGCGTCTTCCCAGCGCTCAGGAACCCGGCGAACAAGCACAGAACCTTCGCGATGACGGCGAAGCAGTTCCACTACGCCTTCACCAACACGATGGACGACGAAGCCGCCCGCGCGGCCTACGAGCGGTACGCCGTCCCTGCGCCGGGCCGGGTGATCTTCGAGGCGGCGTTCGCCAACTTCAACCCGCACGCCGTCACCAAGGTCGACTTCCACAAGGACGACCGGGCTCCTCTCCTCGTGATGGGAAACACCGAGGACCACACGATCCCGGCCTCGGTGAGCAAGGAGGCCGCGACGCGTCTCGGCAAGTCGCGGGCCGTGGTGGAGTACAAGGAGTTCGTCGGACGCCCGCACTTCACCGCCGGCGCGCCTGGCTGGGAAGCGGTGGCCGACTATGCGCTCGAGTGGGCCAACCACCACACGGACGTGCCGACGAAGGTGGAGTAACGCGAGGATGACAGACGTACGCCGATAGCTGCCAAGACACCGATCACGTGACGTCACGCTGCTCGTACGACGACGTGCCGCTTCTACTTGACGTACGCGTCGCCGCCGCGGAAGTGATCGACGGGACACATGCCTGGGAACCGCCTGTGCGGGCGTGGGGTCGCGTGCGATCATCGCGTGATGGAGGTCGCGTCGATCGACGAACTGGCGGACGGCCAGCCTGCGAAGCTACGTCCGCGGAGAGAGCGGGCGCAGTTCGGTCACGATCTACAGCAGGCCGGACGCCCGCCTCCGTCAGACCCTCACCGCGCTCGACGCGGGGCGCGTGATGGGTGAGCACAAGAGCCCCGCCGATGCCTCGGTGCTCTGTCTGCGAGGGCGTGTCTTGCTCCACGCTGGTGACGCTGAGGTCGAGCTCGGTCTGGGCGATCTGGTGGCGGTGCCACCGCAACGTCACGAACTGAACGCTCTGGAGCCGTCCGTCATGCTGCTGGCCGTCGCGTTGCACTGATCCCGCATCCTGCGAAACAGTCCGAGCCTGTCCTTCACGATGCAGTCGTCGCGCCGGCTACACAGGCCAAGCCTCACGGCTCTCGACCAGAACATGGATTCCCTTAAGTTGTTCAATGTGCTTGTGGGGCTTGACCCGGGCTGCCCTCCCCGGCCGGTTGTGCTAGCCCTTGAGACCCGGTTTGGCTTTGGTGGCAGGGCGGAGTTGTCGTCGCGAAGTGATGCCGCGCTTGGTGAAGACCTTGCGCAGATGCCACTCGACCGTGTGCTGGCTCAGGAAGACCTGGGCCCCGATCTCGGCGTTGGTCAGGCCGGCACCGGCGAGTTCGGCGATGTGCCCCTCCTGCGGGGTCAGCGCGTCGATGGCGCGGCCCGCTCGCTCGTGGACCTCGCCGGTTGCCGCGAGTTCCCGGCGGGCGCGCTCGGCGAAAGCGTCTGCGCCGGCCGTGGTGAGGGCGTCGTACGCCGTTCGCAGCTGCCCGCGGGCGTCCTTGCGACGGCCCTCGCGGCGGAGCCACTCGCCGTACAGCAGATGGGTGCGGGCGAGGTCCAGCCGGACCCGGGTCCGGCCAAGGTGCGCGATGGCGTCCTGGTAGCCGGTCTCTGCTACCGGTCCGGTGGCCAGCAGGGCTTTCGATCGAGCGAGCAGGCCGAGGGCCCAGTCCGTTCCGCTGGCCTGCGTTATCTCTTTGAGCCGGTCGAAGCCGTCGGCCGCCTGCTCGGGTCGTCCGCTGCGGACCGCCGCCTCGACCAGCTCCGGCAGGGACCAGGCGGCGACGCCGAGCTCTTTCGGGTCCTCGATCGCTGCTCGAGCCGCGGCGAGCGCCTCCTGATACCTGGCCAGGCCATTCATGAGCACACTGTTCGCCCAGTGGGCGACGACCATCCCGGCGCCTTCGCCGTGCGCCATGACCTCGGCCTTGGTGGTGGCGATCAGTGGGGTGGCCTCGTCGGCGTCGCCACGCACGACGGCCAGGCTGATCGCGCCGTACGGCGCCAAGCCGCTTCCGGTCGCGTCAGCGATCGTCCGGATCTCCGCGAGCAGCGAGGAGGCCGACGAGAACTCGCCGGCGAACAGGTGCAGGGCGAGCCGGGAGTTCAGCACAAGTGGGAGCTCAGTAAGATCACCCTGCTCTCGGGCGATTCGCACGTGCCGGGCGGTGAGGGCGTCCCAGTGCTCGTCGTCCCACAGGTCGACGGCGGTTTTGGCGGCCAGCCACAACCAGCGCAGATCGCCTGGATCCGCCAGGTCCGGGTCCGCGAACGCTGCGATGGACTGCCTGGCCAGTGGTACCGCCGCCGGGAAGCCGTCGGTGAACGAGATCGCCAGGGCCTCGAGCAGGAGATCGTGCTTGCGGGGCGTGGCCGGCTGCGGGGCTGACCGAACGGCGCGCGCCACGTCGATCTGCGGCGAGCCGGGGGCGAGCCGCCCGGCGAATATCGCGGCCGTGAACGCGTCGAGGTAGGTGTCGCGGGCAAGGTCGACGTCGAGCGGTTCGAGCCGGCGGGCGGTGTCCAGGAGCTCGCGCGCGGCTCGCGCGCCGTGACCGGAGGCGAACGTGACCTGCGCCCGAAGGAGGTCCCGTCTGGCCTGGAGCAAGTCGTCCGCCGACGACTCGTCGGCGGTGACGAGCAGCTTCAGCGCGGTCTCGAAGGCACCGGACCGCAGAGTCGCCTGGGCGGCGGCCAGGGCTCGGCGCGCGCGCGTGACCGGGTCCGGGGTCAGCTCGGTCGCCCGCTGCAGGAACGCGGCGGTGGCCGCGACACCGCCACGGCGCTGCGCCCGGTCGGCGGAGCTGACCAGCTCGGCGGCGATGTCCTCATCGGGACCGGCTGCGCCGTGGGCGCGGTGCCAGGCACGCCGGTCGGGATCGACGCCTGGCTCGGTCGCCTCGGCGAGGGCTTGGTGCACCTCGCGGCGGTCAGCCGACGACGCTGCCCGGTACGTCGCCGACCGCACCAGCGGATGCCGGAACTGGGCGCGTGCACCGAACTCGATCAGGCCTGCCGCCTCGGCTGGAGCGGACGCGGTCACGGGGACACCGAGGATCGTGAGAGCACGCAGCAGCAGCAGTACGTCGCCGACTGGCTCGGCGGCGGCAGTCAGCAGCAACCGCTGCGTGTCCGGCGGCAGCAACCGCACCCGTTGAGTAAAGGTCTGCTCGAGCTGGTTGGCCAGCGGCCGGGCATCCGGCCGCTCGAACCCACCGGCCAACACGGCCGTGGTCCACCCCCGCGGCAGCTCCAGCAGAGCCAGCGGATTGCCCCTGGTCTCCGCCACGATCCGATCGCGTACACGTTCGTCCAACCGCCCCGGCACGACCGCATCGAGCAGGGCCCCCGCGTCGGGGTCCGCCAGACCGCCGACCACCAACTCCGGGAAACCTCGCCACTCCGGCCCGGTCACCGGGTCCCGGACACCGAACACCATTCCGATGTGGTCGGCGAACAGACGCCGGCCAACGAAGGTCAAGGCCTGCGCGGAGGCTTGGTCCAGCCACTGCGCATCGTCGACGACGCACAGCAGTGGCTTGTGGTCGGACGCCTCGGCCAGCAGGCTCAGCACGGCCGCGCCGACCAGGAACCTGTCCGGTGGCCCGCCGAACTCCAGGCCGAACGCGACCGCGAGCGCCTGACGCTGCGGAGGCGGCAGGCTCTCGCTGAGCTGCAGCATCGCAGCACACAACTGCTGCAGAGCGGCGAAGGGGAGCTCCATCTCGGACTCGACCCCGGCCGACCGCAAAACCCGGCACCCGTCGGCACGTCCGGTCACATAGTCGAGAAGCGCGGACTTCCCAATGCCTGCCTGGCCACGGACGATCAAAACCTGGCCCTTGCCGGAACGCGTGGCGGCCACGAGATTGTCCAGATACGCGCACTCGCCACTCCGCCCGCGAAGCTCCTGTGCCCCGCTGCCAATCGCCATGGCGCCATCACCCCTCACCCGAGGCTAGAACCCGTCCACCGATCCCCGAGGTCGCCGTGTCGCCCATCGGGACGCTCGCCCGTCAATCGAGATGAAAGGCGGCGGTGACAACCGCCGCCAGACTGACCGCCTGTGGCAGTTCGTCCTCCTGGCCTCGCGAGACCGCAGCCGAGTGGAACCGGCGTGAGGAGAACGCTGGGCCCGACATCCGGTCGCCCCCGCGCGCCCTGAAGGCTCTACTTAGTCGTCGTACCTGCGGTTCGCCGCAGAACAGCCGAACGAGTGCCGGCAATCCGACTTCACCCACTATCGGCTCACCACCCCGAGCGGTCGTCCCGGCGTCGATGCCGAGGTCATCAGCTGGCCCGACGACCACTCCCGCTACGCCCTGCGCGTCACCGCCCACCCCAGGATCACCGGCCCGATCGTGGTCGCGTCGTTTCGCGAAACCGTTGCCCAGTACGGCGTTCCGGCCTCCACGCTCACTGAAGACGGCATGGTCTACACCACCCCACCAGCCTGGCCGAGCTCCAGGTGCTGCTCGACACCTTCGTCGATGCCTACAACCAGCACCGTCCGCACCGCTCCTTCCCACACCAGGCCACCGCCTACACCGCCCGCCCCAAAGCCACCCCAGCGCCGACCGGACCGGCGAGGTCCACCACCGGGTCCGCACCGACAAGGTCGACCACACCGGCGTCGTCACCTTGCGCGTGAACGGCCGGCTGCACCACATCGGCATCGGGCGAACCCACGCCCGAACCCACGTCCTACTCCTCATCCACGACCTGCACATCAGGGTCGTCGACGCGGCCACCGGCGAACTGCTGCGTGAACTCACCCTCGACCCCACCAAGGACTACCAGCCAACCGGAAGACCACCCGGACCAGCGCCCAAACACCCCAAATGACGAACAGCTGAACCCACGAATCGTAGGTTCAGCTGTCGCCTATGTCTTGAGACATCACATTGCGCGCCCGGCAGGATTCGAACCTGCGACCAACGGATTAGAAGGCCGCCGGACCCGGTCGACAGGGGCCGAATTGAGCCTCACAAGACGCCGTGAGTTCGATGGTGATCGACTCTGGCAACTCTGTTACTCGCCAGTTCGTTCCACAAACCGTTCCACGGGGGCTGCAGGACCGGATGTCGAGCCGAGCTGGATGTGAGGTCTACCCGAGCCGTCCGGCGTGGATCACGACCACGGTCACAATGGCGTCATTGACGTCGTACAGGACGCGGTAGCGGCCGACGTGGAGGCGCCGTAGGTCTGGTGAGCCGTATTCGGTCGTGCCCACCGGTCGAGGGTCATCGGCGAGGAGGTCGACCGTGCTGAGGAGTTGCTCCAGCCCTGCTGGGTCGTCTTTGAGGAAGCCTGCGGCTTGGTCGAGCGCGCGTTCGCTCCAGATGACTTCGTACGTCACGCCTCAGTCAGGCCCAGCCGCTCGCGAACCTCCCGGTTCGGAACCGTACGGAGCGTCCCCGCCGCCTGCTCTGCGCGGTACTTGGCGACCGCGAGGTCGTCTTCGAGGTCGGCCAGTTCCTGGGCGTTGATGATCACCGCGGCCGGCTGGCCGTGGTCGGTGATGGTGATCCGCTCGCGCCGGGTCGAGGCCCGGCGGACCAATGAGCCGAACTGGCTCCGGGCCTCGGTGATTGGCAAGGTGTCACTCATGTACAGAACTGTACACTTCGAATCCAGCACCGCGCGGAGTTGCTGGCATGCGGATCGGTTCTGACACCAGGGTTCGGAATAGCCAGGGGTGACCAGTCGAGGTGGACGCGAGTCCGGGCCCGGGACCGTCAAATCACCAGATCGACTCGGCCTGAGCCACCCGGCATCCGGGAGGGGCCGTTGCGGTGTCTCAGGTCGTCACTGAGCATCAGTGAGGCCCAGTGAACGGAATACCTCGCTTGGCGCTCCTTGCAGCAGCTCATTGAGGGTGATGTCGAGCGCCCGGCAGAGCAGCACGGCGTCCGCCAGGGTGACCCTGCGGGTGCCGGCCTCGAGTGTCCCGACCACCGGCCTCGACCAGCCAAGCTCGTCGGCGAGGTCCTCTTGGCGCATCCGGGCGCGAGCTCGCGCCGCGCGCACGTTGCCCGCGATCAAACCGTCCAGCTCCTCCGGCTCCACGCCCGCATCCTGCCTGCTCAGCGATCGGTCGTCATGGCGCGAAATCAGGCGTCGTGTAGTCCTAACCTTCCACTCACCTCTATCATGCGCTCAATGCTCGATTTTCGAGCAACAAGTCAGGAGATCAGTCATGGGCAGCGAGTGGTGGGCAGACCCGCGCGCGGGCGAGATGTGCGTCGAGCACAGGAGCGTGGTGAAGGCCGACGGCCTCGGAAACGGCCGGTACGTGAGCGTGGCGTGCGACTCGCGCTGTCGCCGCCATCGATCGGCCCGCTAACGGATCCTCGCGGTGCCACCGGATTGGCCATGGCTCCCCGACAGACCGATCCGCGCAAGTGGTGCCCCCGAGGTGCCCCCGAAGGGCCCTGAACGGCGTCGACGACCCCCGGCCACCGAGCATGATCAGTGCTCAAGGTCGGGAGTCGTCGGGTGGTTGGGGCTCAGGGCAACGGACTCGTAATGAGGCGCTCACGGATCCGAGACCGCTCCAGGCAGCTCTGGGAGAATCGGCCGGCGCAGCTCATGCAACCGACGCACGGTTTAGGAAACCGAAGCACCCCACCGACATACGCCCCTCCAGGCGTCACGAGCCATCACCAGTGCGGCGGTTCTCCACTCTTCTTGCCTCGGTTTGACGCGTCTTTGTTCCCAGGGTGTTCCCACGCTGAACTGCTGAGCGTGTTCACCCCACCCCTGGCAACTGAGATGGGGCTGGACTCGGCTGAGACACTGGTCGGTCTCCAGCACGGTTCGCCGTCTCGATGCGGGTGGCGACGCCTGCGGGCTAGACGGGATCGACCACACGCCAAGCGCTCGTCGACGCAAGTAGCCAGGACCAATACATGCGCCGTGAAGTGCAGGGCAGGCAACGACGACTCGGTCCTCTCGCGCGTCATCGGCAGCCGGATTGAGGTCAGGGCCGACCTGAACCGCGAAATCCGTCGCTGCACCGACGTCGAGCACGACGAATGGGCGGACGGCTGCCGCTACCTCGGCCTCGAGGTACTCAACCGCAGCCGCCTCGTCCTCATCACCACCGACAACCCACAGGACAACACCCACACCGACGCGAAGCGCTTAACCAGACAACGACGAAGGACCAACCGTCGTACTCCACTCCCTAGGACTTGACCGGACTACGACGCCGGGTGGCCGGTCAGGACGGATTTGGTGACATAGGGCGGCCGAACGCCGAACCCGTCGTTCGCGCCGTCCTGACTGGTCTCAGCGCAATGTGACGAATACCCCGGTGTGAGGGGGTGCTAGGGATACACGGATGCGAGCGCGGTGGCTCGCGCCGGACGATCGCTGCTGTGCCACAGATTGCCGTCCCGGCTCGGGATGCCCGGTGTGGCATGGGAGCACTTTCCGGAAGGAGATCGGTATGTCCGTCCTCACGTCTCGACGGGTCGTCCTCGAGCCGGCATCACAAGCATTCGTAGAAGCCACCGCAAAACCGCCGCAACTATACGAACTGACACCCGCCGAGGCGCGCCAGATCCTCGACGATGTCCAGGCCGAACCCGTGCCGCTGATGCCCGCCGACGACGAGTGGATCACGGTCCCCGCCGAAGTGGGCGACGTACAGGTCCGGATCGTCCGGCCGAGGAACGCGCCTCTCCACTACCGGTGGTGCTGTACATGCACGGTGGCGGCTGGATTCTCGGTAACGCCGCGAGCCACGACAGGCTGGTCCGGGAACTCGCGGTCGGCGTCGGGGCCGCAATCGTGTTCGTCGAGTACACCCGGTCGCCCGAGGCGCGCTACCCGGTCGCAATCGAACAGGGGTACGCTGCCGCCCGTTGGATCGTCCGCGATGGCGCGGCACACGGCCTCGACCCTCACCGGATCGCTGTCGCGGGCGACTCGGTTGGTGGAAACATGACCGCGGCTATCGCTCTGATGGCCAAGGCGCGCGGCGATGTCCGGTTCGTCCACCAGTCGATGTACTACCCGGTCACCGACGCCGGCATGGACACCGGCTCGTACGAGCAGTTTGCCACCGGCTACTTCCTCACCGCCAAGGCGATGGAGTGGTTCTGGGACGCCTACGCGCCGGACGCCGAACGGCGGCTGGAGATCACCGCTTCACCTCTGCGAGCCACCCGAGAGCAACTGACCGATCTGCCGCCCGCCTTCTTGATCGTCGACGAGGCCGACGTACTCCGGGACGAGGGCGAAGCGTACGCGGCGAACCTCCGCGCCGCGGGCGTGCCGGTGACAACGGTTCGCTACGACGGCATCACCCACGACTTCATGATGCTCAACCCACTGAGCCAGACCCACGCGACCCGCGCCGCGGTCGCCCAGGCCATCGCAGTACTCCGTGACGCCTTCGGCACTGCCGACAGCGCCGCATGAGCCGACCGATCACCAAGGAGCAGACCATGAGCATCACCACCACGAGCAACCCGGGCAAGCCCACTGTCGTTCTCGTGCACGGAGCCTTCGCCGAGTCGGCGAGCTGGAACGGGGTCATCGCCGAGTTGCTCGACGACGGCTTCCCGATCCTGGCGGTCGCGAACCCACTGCGCGGGGTCTCGCTCGACTCGGAGTACCTGCGCAGTGTCCTGGCGGGCATCGACGGTGACATCATCTGCGTCGGCCACTCGTACGGCGGAACGGTGATCTCGAACGGTGCGACCGGCAACAGCAAAGTGAAGGCGCTGGTCTTCATCGGCGGTTTCGCCCCCGAGGCGGGAGAAAGTGCCGCGGAGCTCGCCGGCCGATACGAGGGTGGCAGCCTCGGTGACACGCTTACGCCGGTCAAACTGCCCGACGGCAGTACAGACCTCTACATCCGGCAAGACCGTTACCACAACCAGTTCGCCGCTGACTCGCCCGCACGCGATGCCGCGATCATGGCCGTGACGCAGCGCCCGATCGCCGAGTCCGCACTGAACGAGGCGTCGGGTGAACCGGCCTGGAAGACGACTCCCTCCTGGTTCCTGTTCGGGAGCGACGACAAGAACATCCCGGCCGCCGTTCAGCGGTTCATGGCGGAACGGGCGGGATCCCGGCGGACGGTGGAACTGCCCGGGGGATCCCACAGCGTAGGCATCCCAGAATCGGCCGCAGTCGCCGCCCTCATCCGCGAAGCGGCGGCCATGAGGCAGTAGCGGGGGGTATTGGCCACGTAGCTCGCCTCGCTTGGTTACGACCTGCGGTTGCCATTCCACACAAGTCATCTCCTTCTCGAGTTCGCAAGCCTCAGACCCGATGAGGCGGCAGCCTGAATCGCTGACTACAGTTATTCAGGACACGCCGAGCGGGGGTGGCATGGCGACGAACAGAGACGACGCCTCACCGACGCTCCAACAGTCTCCGCCCAGGCTGCTGGGGCGGCGTACGGAATGTGATGCGCTTGATCGGCTACTGGCTGCTGTACGCGCCGGGGAGAGCCAGGCGTTGGTTGTCCACGGCGACGCGGGGGTGGGCAAGTCGGCCTTGCTGGACTACTTCGTTGGACGGGCCTCCGACTGCCGAGTGGTCACAGCCACCGGCATCGAGTCGGAGACGGAGCTCGCCTATGCGGCCGTGCATCAGTTGTGCATGCCGATCCTGAGTCTTCTCGATCGGCTGCCGGAGCCCCAACGCAGCGCGCTCGGTACGGCGTTCGGCCTGCGCACCGGACCGCCGCCGGACCGCTTCCTGCTGGGTCTGGCGGTGCTTGGCCTGTTCGCAGCCGCGGGCGAGGATCGGCCGCTCATCTGCGTCGTGGACGATGTCCAATGGCTCGACCAGGCTTCAGCGCAAGTCCTGGCATTTGTGGCTCGCAGGCTGGTCGCGGAGTCGGTGGCCTGCGTGTTTGCGCGCCGCGACATCGAGGACGGCTCGGCAAGCAAATCAGGGGCCGTCGAGGACTGGGGCTTGCCGAAGCTCGCCTTGAACGGGCTGGGCGATCGTGATGCCCGGAGATTGCTCCGCACAGTGGTCCACGGACCGCTGGACGAACGGGTGCGCGAACGGATCGTCGCCGAAGCACGCGGTATCCCGCTGGCTCTGCTCGAACTGCCACGCGGGTCGTCGTACGCCGAACTGGCGGGCGGATTCGGGTTTCCCGGTGCACAAGCGCTGCCCCGCCGCATCGAGGAAAGCTTCGTGCGGCAGTTCGAGCAGCTTCCCGCCGACACGCGGCGGTTGCTGCTGCTAGCGGCCTCGGAGCGCCTTGGTGATCCGGTGGTGGTCTGGCGCGCCGCCGACATACTGGGTATCGGCGCAGACGCGGAAGCTGCCGCACACGCTGATCATCTGATCGAGTTCGGTACGCGGATCCGCTTTCGTCACCCGCTCGTCCGATCGGCTGTGTACAGGGCTGCGTCGCCCACTGAGCGAATCAGCGCGCACGCGGCGTTGGCGCACGCACTCGACGCCGGCGCTCACCCGGAACGCCGCGCATGGCATCGCGCGCTCGCGACGTCCGCGCCCGACGAGGAGGTGGCAGCGGAACTCGAACGCTCGGCCGGCTTCGCGCAGGCACGGGGTGGTTTGGCCGCTGCGGCAGCCTTCATGCAGCGAGCGGTCATGCTGACTCCGGACCCTCCACGCCGGGCGGAGCGTTCGCTCGCCGCCGCGCAAGCGGCACAGGAGGCTGGCGCGGTTGAAGCCGCACAGGAACTGCTCGCCGCCGCCCAAGCGGGCCCGCTGGATGAGCGACAGCGAGCGCATGCGACCTTACTGCGCGCGGAGATCACCTATGCCACGGATCATGGCAGCCTAGCTCCCGCGTTGCTGCTCGACGCCGCCAAGCAACTGGAGCCGTTGAACATACGGCTGGCGCGCGACACGTACCTGCAAGCGATGGCCGCGGCAATGTACGCCGGCCGTCTGGCGGAAGGCGTCGGCCTGCTGGAGACGTCCGTGGCAGCGTGTGCGGCGCCGCCTCCATCGGACGACCCGCCGAGAGCAGCCGACCTGCTGCTCGACGCACTTGGCCAGCTCTTCACCGAAGGTGTCAGCTCGGCGACACCGTCGCTACAACGAGTGCTGCGAGCCTTCCTCGCCGACGAGGCTTCTGGCGAGGAGGAGCGCCGCTGGCTCTGGCTTGCCGTCGTCGCCGCCCTGGCACGGTGGGATGACGGTGCGTGGCGCACGCTGGCGGACCGGCACGTTCTCCTGGCGCGCAGCACAGGCGCGCTCGCTGTGCTACCCATCGCGTTGATGTCACGCGTCTACGGACACGTCTTCGACGGGAATCTGGAACAGGCGGCCTCGCTCAGCGCGGAAGTGGACACGATCACGGCGGTCACGGGCATGCAGACCACCAACCAAAGTGGCCTCGCGCTCGCCGCCTGGCGGGGCAGGCCGGCCGAGTTCGAGCGACTCTGGCAAGCAGCGGTGAGCGAGGCGGCACCGCGGGGCGAGGGCACCGCGCTGACCATCGGCCAGTGGGCAAGCGCGGTCCTTTACAACGGCCTCGGGCGGTACGAGGAGGCTTGTGCCGCTGCTGAGCAGGCCAGTGGCGCTCCGCCGGTACCAGGCGCTCCAGCTCAATGGGCACCGGTAGAGCTGGTCGAGGCTGCGGTGCGCTGCGGCGACGAGGTCCTCGCGGGGCGAGCGCTCGGGCGGATCATGGAGTCGACCCAGCCGAGTCACACCAACTGGGCGCGTGGGATCGAAGCTCGCTCTCGCGCGATCGTCGAGCGCGGCGTGGGCGCCGAAGCCCTGTACCTTGAGGCGATCGACCGGCTCGGTAACACCAGTCTGCGCCCAGAAGTCGCCCGCGCTCGCCTGCTGTACGGCGAATGGCTGCGCCGCGAGCGCCGTCGCCTCGAGGCGCGCGAGCAGTTGCGTCGCGCTCACGAGATGTTCACCGGGATGCGCATGGAAGCGTTCGCTGAACGTACAGCGCGCGAACTACGGGCGACCGGAGGGAACGCCCGCCGGCGAACCGTCGAGACCGGCACCGATCTGACTCCGCGGGAGGTGCAGATAGCCCGTTTTGCCAGCGAGGGCTTGAGCAACCCGGAGATCGGCAGCCGACTGTTCATGAGCCCGCGCACGGTCGAGTACCACCTACACAAGATCTTCGCCAAACGCGGGATCACATCCCGCATCGAACTGAAAACCACGGTCGCCGACGACACTCGGTAGCATCCTTGCCGACAGGTGCAACAACGGACAGACCATCCGGAACTAGTCATCGGTCAGAACAGTTACCAGTTCAGCTTGAGCCACATCCGCCGACGAATCAGTCAGTCGAGACCAGATGGCAGGCACTGTCTGCGGTCTCGAGGACCACGTGCGTGGCTACCGACGCACCCGACCGACATACGCCCCGCCAGGTGTGTCTAGCCCACACCAGTTCGGCCGGTCTTGACTCCAGTTGACTCGGATCGACGCCTCTTTGTTCCCACAGCGTTCCCAGGATGAACTGATGAGCGTGGCGTCCCCATCCGGGCCAGCCACGGACTGAACTGAGCCCATTGTCTGGCTGGGGCAAGCACGGCCCTGGACCCGGCGGTCATCCGGACCGGCTGTGGCCCATAGCCCGTTGTCGGCCGCTCGTTTCCCAGTCGCCTCATGAGGTCTCGCAGGGCGATCTCGGTACAGGCTCTTCATCACGGTCGATCTCATAAGCGTGACAGCCTCGGTGACCTCGCTGCCGGCGCCCACTCTGAGCGCGGGCCGTCCGGGACCAGCGCGAGCAGGTCCGCCTCGCTCACCACCCCGACGACGATGCCGACGTCGTCTACGACCGGCAGGGCGGTGATCTGGCACCCGTTCAGCAGCCTCAGAGCTTCGCTGCCGTGGTGTACGGAGTCACCGTGATGGCCGGTGACGTCATGACTTCGCGTACCAGCATGCTGACTGCCTCCTCGTTGTGCCCGTCGCAATCGTAGGCGGTACCACTCTGTCGTTCGGGGCAGCGCTCAAGCGGGGCCTGTTCCTCTGCCTCGACGGGGCCCCCGAGGTCGCGAGGGCTCGGCTCTCCTCGAAGGTGGCGGCCTGCGCGGGCGACCGTCTGCGGCACACTGGCATCGGCAGGGCCACTCGGCCGAAGTCGGATGGCAAGCCGCCGGGCGACAGTAGCGGACGCAGGCGCGCGCTCCATTCTGCGTGGCCGTTCGCTGCATACAACGGCTGGCGTTTGGCCCACCGTTTCGGGACTTACGGCCGGTCCGCCAACAGGAGGGACCGCGGTACATCTGAGAGATGAGTAGCGACGCCAGCAGCAACCGATGGTTCAAGCCGGCGCTCTTCCAGCACCTACCGCCCGAGGAGTGCCGAGAGCTCCTAGCCGCCAAGTCCGTGGGACGGGTGGGCTTCAACGGCCCGGACGGTGCACAGGTGCTGCCCGTCAACTACGTCGTCCACCGGCGCAGCATCTTCTTCCGAACTGCCGCCGACAGCGCACTGGCCAACGCGATGCGCCACAGCCGGGTCGCCTTCGAGATCGACGACATCGACGAGTTCCTGCAGAGCGGGTGGAGCGTCGTGGCCGTCGGCGATGCAGAGCTCGTCGACGACCCGGACACCCTCGTGGAGCTGTGGGGCGAGCAGGGTCCCAAGCCATGGGCGGTCGGCCTGCGCACCCAGTTCGTGCGGATCACACCGATCCGTCTGACCGGCCGCCGCGTCCTCCAGCAATAGCCCACGACCACTGCAGAGCCGCTCCCGCCGAACTGTGGTGCAGACTGTTCGTCAATCGGCGCAGGGTGTCGGTCCTACGGTATGTCGGGTGGGGCCCGCGGTGTCGACGAGAACCCGCGGCCTTCGAGGCGGGCTAGGTCGGTGACCCAGGCGCGGACGACGCGCTTGTGCTCGACGGTGCGCGCGTGCGCGTCAGTGCCGGCCTCGGACTCTGCGCGGCGTTGATGACCACGCAGCTCCTGCTGTCGGCCATCTCGAAGGCACGCATCACCGTGACGGGCCGATCGACTGCTGCCGACCCGGCCAACGAGTCGATATTCAAGGTGATCTAGGGGGCTTGCGGGCGGCGCTCGAGCACCCAGCGCTCAGGGCGACCACGATCGCCGCCACTGTCGGCGCTTGGCCGGTCAGATGCAGGTTGTGATCGTGGTGCTGTTCCTGGTCCGTGACCTCGGCTTGTCGACTGCCCTGGTCGGCCTGGTCATCGCGGTGGCAGAGGTCGCCGGCATCGCCGGCGCCATCATCGGGGTGCAGATTACCGGCCGGCTCGGCAACGGGCCCGCCTTCATCGTTGGCATGACGCTGTCAAGTCTGGCCGGGCTGGTGATGGCCGCCGCAGGAGGGCCGACGGCTCTGGTGATCGCGGTTGTGATCATCGGGCAACTTCTACGCGGCTGGGGCCCGACGCTGTACGGGATCAACCAGCAGACCATCCGCCAGATCCTGATCGCACCAGAACTCCTCGCCCGAACTCAGGCCACCTGGCGATTCCTGGTCCACGGGATGCAGCCGATCGGCGGCTGTTGGCGGAGTACCGGATCACCAAGGCCCTGCCGCGGAGACGCCGGTGCATCCGCTGACGAGCTCGGTGCGGACCGAACACGGCGTCTACGTCTGCGGCGACCACCGCGACACCAGCTCGTTCCAGGGTGCGCTGGTCTCGGGTCGTCGCGCGGCCACCGCGATCGCGCGGGACCTGGGTGCGTCGCGGCCATCCGGCCCGGAAGCCGCATGACCGCGACGAACGCCGGCTCTCAGATGTCGAGAGGGCGCAGTACCAGCCAGATTCCGTGTGCGATCTGCCGGTTGCCCT
Organism: uncultured Actinomycetota bacterium; assembly: GCA_963748245.1. Taxonomy (GTDB): domain Bacteria; phylum Actinomycetota; class Actinomycetes; order Propionibacteriales; family Kribbellaceae; genus Kribbella. Next base: position 1,695,600 of record CAVVIA010000005.1, read on the forward strand.
TGTTGATGTCGAAGGCCCAGGGGTTGATCCGCGGGTTGGCGTCGTTCCGGTCCGCGTCGATCAGTCTGATCTGACGGCCGCGCTTGCTGAGCACGTCGACGGTGATGGTGGCGCCGGGCAGCGCGGTCGTGAGCTTGGCGCCGTCGGACCGCAGCGCGGCCTTCCTGTCGATCGTGGCGCCGGGAACGACGTGGTACAGCAGGACCGACTCGATCGTGTCCACGCCGAGCAGCCCGGCCAAGGCGCTGAAGAGTTCGGACTCGGTCCGGTACTTCGTGCCGGTCAGATCCTTCGCGAGACGCTGGAACGCGCGATCGCTGGGCAGGAAGGCCGTGAGCCGGACCGTTCCGTCGGCCAGGACCTTGACCGGACTGTTCGGCTTCGCGGCGAGCACGGCGCCGACCGCCTGCGTGAGGACGTCGTAGTCGTGCCAGTTGCGGTCGAAGGTGTCGCCGTCGGCTGCGAGCACGCTGGCCAGGCTCCTGGTCCCCGCCGGGTGGGTGGCACCGGCTGGCGCTGTGGTAGCGATGACACTGGTCGCGAGCATTCCCACCGCGACCGCTCCGGCGGTCAGGTAGCGAGTCAGGCGTCGTGTGGTGTTTCGCATCGGACAACCTTTCGGACGGGTAGCGGCCGCCTCGTCGCCGCCGCTCTTGGCACTACTTCTCCGCGACCGCCCCGGCCGGATGCGCTTCCTGGTCAGGGATTCCGGCGGACCTCGGTCGCAGGACGGCCGGCCACCAGAAGCGATCGCCAAGGAGGAAGGCCAACGCGGGCACGACGACCGTCCGCACGAGGAGAGTGTCGAGCAGGACTCCGACACAGACGATGACGCCGACCTGGGTCAACGTGATCAGCGGCAGGACGCCAAGTACGGCGAAGACCGCGGCCAGCAGCAGACCCGCGCTGGTGATGACCCCACCGGTGGCACGGAGCGATCTCTGCATGCCCTCACGCGTGCCGTGCCCGAGGGCCTCTTCGCGGGCGCGAGTGCTGAGGAAGATGTTGTAGTCCACGCCCAGCGCGACCAGGAACAGGAACGACAGCAGGACGACCGACCCGTCGAGCGCCGGAAGACCGACGACATGGTCGAACAGCAACCAACTCGCTCCCAAACTGGCGAAGAACGAGGCGACCACGGTGATCAGGAGCAGCAGCGGAGCCAGCAGCGATCTGAGGACCGCAACGAGGACGAGGCCGACGACGAGCAGGATCAACGGCATGATCAGGAGTCGGTCACGCCGGTCCGCCTGCTGCACGTCCACGCTCTCCGCGGGTCCACCGCCGACGAGGACGCGTTCGTCGACCTGATCGAGTCGGTCGCGGAGCTCGCGGACCGTGGCCGTCGACTCCTCGCTGCCGGGCTGCGCCTCCAGGATCACGTCGTACTGGGCGAGCCGGGCGTCGCGACTTCCCGGTCGTACGTCGACAACCCCGGGTACTCCGGTCACCGCCTGGGCGATGTCGTCCGCCTTCGCCGCGGGACCGATGACCACGACCGGCTCGGTGGCGCCAGCCGGGAACGCCCGGGCCAGGACCTTCGCGCCGCGGACCGCCTCGGGCTCCACCCGGAACTGCTCGTTCTGCGCCAGACCCGTTCGTACGTCGAACGCGCCCAGGGCAAGCCCGGCCAGGAGCAGACTCGACAGCAGCAGGACGGTGGCCGGCCGACGAGCGACAGCACGGCCGAGGCGTCCCCAGAGCTTGCCTTCGGTCGCGGGGTCACCTGTGCGGGGCACGAAGGGCCAGAACACCCGGCGGCCGAAGAGGACGAGCGCGCACGGTAGGATGACCAGTCCCGACATCATCGCGAACGTAATGCCGATGATGCAGGCCACGCCGATGCCCTGCAGCGTCTCGCTGCTCGCCAGCAAGAGCAGTGCGAGCGCGCCGATCACCGTCCCGCCGCTGGCCAGGATCGGCTCGGACACACGCCGTACGGCGACTCTCATCGCGTCGAGCGGTCGCTCCGAGATCCGGAGCTGCTCGCGATACCTGGCGATCAGCAGGAGTGCGTAGTCGGTCGCGGCGCCGAAGACCAGGACGCTCACGATGCCGGCGACGGCGCCCCCGCCGGGAATTCCGAGCCTGGACAGGACCTGCTCGGACACACCTCTCGTGACCTGCTCGGTCAGGCCGACCACCAGGAGCGGTATGAGGACCAGACCGGGGCTTCGGTAGGTGAGCAGGAGCAGCAGGGCGACGACGGCGGCCGTCACCAGGATCAGGCGGGCGTCAGCACCGTCGAACACTCGCGTCAGATCCGTGGTGAAGGCCGCAGGGCCGGTGACGTCCGCCGAAAGACCAGCGGGCAGTCCGGCCAGCTCGGCGCGGATGTCGTCGACCTTCTGGGCGGTGGCTTCGTCGTCGGCTGCCGGCAGGGTCAGGACCGCGAGCGCGACCCGGCCGTCCGGCGACACCTGCAGCGGAACGCGAGAGCCGAGAGTGCTCGCCTTCTCCTGCGCAGCGGTACGGTCGGTCGGGCTGAGGACTGCCTGATCCGACCGGCTGAAGACGACGAGTGCCGACGACGTGTCCGGCTCCGGAAGTTGTGCACGGAGCTGCTCAAGCTCGGCGGACTCCGCCGAGGTGGACAGGCCCGTACCGGAGCGAGGCGCTGCCTGCTCCGCGGCGGGGACCAGCAACGCCGCGGCCGTGAACACGATCCCCGCCACGACGACGAGACCCGCGACCAGACGGGACCGCAGATACCAGGGCGATTCGGGCACTCTCACTCTCCGTTGCTTCGGACGCCGGGCAGGAGTCAGCTCGCTTTGCCTATTGTTCTGCCGCGGGCCGGGATCCGGATGCACAGGCGCTGCAAAACTTCCGCAACGACGCTGGTCGGACCTGCCGGGCTCCCGGCGTGCCGAATTCCTCTCGAGAAATGTGCGCCGGGATGTCGAGACCGGCCTGACTGCTCCGTCTCAGGGGTAAATGCGCACAGGAACGAGAGGACAGTCATGCGGAAGCTGATAGTTCAGCAGTGGGTCACTGTCGACAACATCGTCGCGGAGGAGGACGGCGGCCTCAGCTTCGTGTCGGGGGAGCCGTTCGACGACGAGGTCACCGACAACCCCTTCCAGAACAACCTGATGGGTTTCATCGACTCGGTCGACACGATGATTCTCGGCGCCACCACCTACAGCCAGTCCAAGGACTACTGGCCGTACGCCGAGGAGCAGGGCGAGTACGGCCGCAAGCTCAACAGCCTCACCAAGTTCGTCGCCTCGTCGACGCTGGCGGACGCGCCGTGGGGCGACTTCCCGGCGGCGACCATGACGCGCGACCCGGCCGCCACCGTCCGGGAGCTCAAGGAGCAGAGCGGCAAGGACATCTGGTTGTGGGGGAGCCTGGAACTCATGCGCTCCCTGCTCGAGGCCGGCGTCGTCGACGAGGTCCGGATGCTGGTCTGCCCTGCGTCCCGCGGCAAGGGCACCCGCCTCTTCGACGATCGACGCAGCCTGACGCTGGCCGACGCCACCCCGTTCGACAACAGCGTGCTCCTGCTGCGCTACGAGCTCTGACAAGCGCCCGTACTCACTGGAAGCGCCTCCAGCACAGGGTGTGGGCGAGGCCAGCACAGGATCCGGCTGACACCTGTTCGCTGACGACCCGGGAGCGTGGCAGGCTCCGGGAATGGTGCGGGAACCTGATTCGGCCGAGCGGGCAGAAACAGGTATGCGTCAACTCCGAGTCGCCCCGGCGCCTGCCGAGGCCGTCCCATCGAGCCCGTCACCGGTCTGCCCGAGCTGGGTCCTGAGCCTCTGCCGGACGCCGAACTGCTCGGCGAGACGCCCGAGGAGGTCGCCCTCCTCTTCGACCGGCACGCCGTCACCATCCACCGCTACATCGCCCGGCGGCTCGGGCGCACCGAGCGGACGATCTCCTCGGCCAGACGTTCCTGATCGCCCTCGAACGCAGGCACCGGTACGCCGGTTCGCCAGCGGGTGCGCTGCCGTGGCTCTACGGCATCGCCACCAACCTGATCCATCGCAGACGCCGCGACGAGATCCGCCAGTACCGGGCCTACGCCCGCTCCGAACCGGCCGGCCTCGACCGGCACACCGACGTACTCGCCACGGAGGGATGAGTGATTCCAACGTGTGACTGGTGTGGCGCCTGTGAACTGACGGAGAGCATACCCAGACTCGGCGTCACCGGACACGATTCTGATCGTGTCCACTCGGACGCACGGGCAGTATCGCCAGCGAACCACCGAGCTGAATGCGGGTCGATCGACACACCGCAGGCTGTCAGGTGGCGGCCGGCTTCGCTGCGTCTTGGGCGTCGATGACGGCTATCGCGGCGATGTTGGTGATATCGGTCACGTCCGCGCCACGACTCAGTACGTGCACGGGCTTGGCCATGCCGACCAGTATCGGTCCGATCGCCACGGCTCCACCGAGGTACTGCAACAGCTTGTAGGCCACGTTGGCCGCTTCGAGGCTCGGGAATACCAGGACGTTGGCTTCGCCTACCAGGTCGGAGAACGAGTAGTCGTCGTCGCGCAGGGTGGGCGAGAGGGCGACGTCGGCCATCATTTCGCCGTCGACCATCAGGTCGGGTCGCCGCGATTTCACCAGTTTCGTGGCTTCGGCCATCTTCACCGAGCGGGGGTGTCTGGTGGAGCCGAAGTTCGAGAAGGACAGCAACGCTACCCGCGGCTTGAGCCCGAACCCGCTTGCCCGGTCGGCAGCCATGATCGCGATGTCGGCCAGCTCCTCGACCGTGGGATCGAAGTTCACCGTCGGGTCGGTGAGGACGACGGCACGCCCGTCCTCGGTGATCATCACGTACAGCCCAGCCACCCGCGAGACGTCGGGCGCCGACCCGATCACTTCCAGCGCAGGCCGGATGACGTCGGGATAGTGGTAGGTCAGTCCGGCGACGAAGGCGTCGGCGTCGCCCGCCTGCACCATCATGGCGCCGAAGTAGTTCGGCTGGCCCAGCAACGCATAGGCCTCACGCAGCGTAATTCCCTTACGATGCCGTCTCTCGTGCAGTGCGGCGGCGTAGGCGTCGACCCGCTCGGACATGGCGGGGTCGACGATCTCGATGTGCACGGTGACTCGCAGCTCGTTCATCACCGACCGGATGACGGCCTCGCGCCCGAGCAGGATCGGCGCCCCGATGTTCTCCTGCTGGATCCTGGCTGCGGCCAAGATGATCTTGCGCTCCTCGCCCTCGGAAAATACCACCCGCTTGGGCGCCGTCTGTGCCTTGCGGGTCACGACGCTCATCACCTCACGACCACGCGTCAGCCGGTTCGCGAGCTGCTCGGTGTAGGTGTCGAGGGCGAGGGGGTTCCGCGCGACCCCCGAAGCCATGGCGGCTGCGGCCACCGCCGGAGCAACCCGTAGCGGCACCCGCGGGTCCAGCGGTTTGGGGATCAGGTACTCCGGGCCGAACTCCAGGCGGTCGACACCGTATGCTCGCAAGACCGTGTCAGGCACATCTTCCTTAGCCAGATCCGCGAGTGCCCGCGCCGCGGCGACCTTCATACCTGCGTCGATCGCCCGGGCTCGCACATCGAGCGCACCACGGAAAATGAACGGGAAGCCGAGCACGTTGTTGACCTGGTTCGGGTAGTCCGACCGCCCCGTCGCCATCAGCACGTCGCCGCGGGCCTCCCGGGCGTCGGAATAGCTGATCTCGGGATCGGGGTTGGCCAGTGCGAAAACAATCGGCGCTTCGGCCATCGACGAAACCATGTCCTTCGTCACCGTGCCGGCAACCGACAACCCGAGAAAGACGTCGGCTCTGTCGATCGCCTCGCCCAGCGTGCGCACCCCACGGTCGGTCGCCAGCCGTGCCTTGTACGGGTTCATCCCTTCGGCGCGTCCACGGTAGACCACACCCCTGGTGTCGGCGAGCACGATGTTGTCTCGCCGCATGCCGAGGCTTATGAAGAACTCGCAGCAGGCGATCGCCGCCGCCCCAGCGCCGTTGACCGCCATCCGGACTTCGCCGATGTCCTTACCGGCCAGCTCGAGTGCGTTGAGCAACGCGGCGCCGCTGATGATCGCGGTCCCGTGCTGGTCGTCGTGGAAGACCGGGATGTCCATCGCGGCCGACAGCCGCTCCTCGATCTCGAAGCACTGCGGTGCGCTGATGTCTTCGAGGTTGATACCGCCAAAGGTCGGTTCGAGCGCCTTGACGATCCGCACCACGTCGTCCGGATCGGTCGCGTCGATCTCGATGTCGAACACGTCCACGTCTGCGAACCGCTTGAACAGCAGCGCCTTGCCCTCCATCACCGGCTTGCCGGCCAGCGGCCCAACGTTGCCCAAGCCGAGCACGGCAGTGCCGTTGGTGATGACGGCCACCAGGTTCCCGCGGGCGGTGTAGCGGAACGCCTCCAGCGGGTCCTGCTGAATGTCTCGAACCGGGACCGCCACGCCCGGTGTATAGGCCAGGGCGAGGTCGTGCTGGGTCGCGCACGGCTTGGTGATCGCGACCGTGATCTTCCCCGGCCGGCCTGCGGCGTGGTACTCGCGGGCTTCCTCTTCCAGCACGGCTGCTCCCCTATGATCGGTGGGCGCCCGTCGTACGGCAGTGCGCCGATCCCTTCTATAGGGGCCGCGCCCCTATCTTGGCTAGAGCCCGGCGGATTCCCGTTGCCTTCACAGTGCGCACGTGCTGCCGCCGAATGCGGTCAAAGTCCCGGCCAGTGAGCTACATGCCACAGCACGGTCCCATGTCGCGTCGAGAGCTTCCACGCGCTTCGCAGAGCTCAACTCGCTTCAATCACTGTCGCGCGTCGTCCGCGGCTGGCCTGGACGAGGCCCTCGGCTTTCAGAAGCGCCACAGCTCGGTGACAGTTCCGACTGAGACGCTGTGCTCTGCTGCGAGTTCCTTTGTCGGCGGTAGCGGTGTGCCGGCTTGGAACGTGCCGTCGGCGATGCCTTCGCGCAGTTTGGTTGCCAGTGCCTCGTATGGATTCCGCGGGGAGCGCCGGCCAGCGACTGGTCGCGGCATAGCGTTCGCGATAGCGTCCGCGGCTCGGCTGTCGGCTTCGTTTACCCAGGCCGCGTAGAACCGTAGCGTTGTGGCACCTGTGCCGTGACCGAGTCGACCGGAGACGGTTCGGAGATCGACGCCCGAGCTGAGCAGCTCTGTTGCCGAGTAGTGGCGCAGCGCGTGGAAACGCGTGCTGCGGAGGCCGTTTCTCTGGGCCAGTCGGCGGTACCGCTGGGTCACGGTGTCCGGTTTGATTGGCTCGGAGAAGTCGGGATTGTTCGAGAACACGAAGGCGGTGCGAGTCAACGTTGTGCCGAGCGAGAGGCACTGTTCTTCGCATTTCGCCTTGTATGCTTGCAAAAGCTCGACCGTGTACGAGTCGAGTGATACTCGGCGTTGTTGGCTCGACTTCGTTCTCTTCTCGCTGAGCTTGCGGGTGAGCGCGCTCAACCATGAGGGAGCCACGGACCAGTTGAACGTCGGTCCACCGGACCGCGCAAAGCTCTCCACGTCGGCAGCCGGTCACCATGACAAGCCACAGCAGCATTCCCCAGGCCGGGTCCATCCAGGCCTCGTTCAGGACGGCGGGCCGCTTCCTCGGGTGAGGGCGGGTCAGGCTGAGGCGGCTTCAGCCCCGGAGGTTCGGTGAGCGCCGCAGGATTGACGCTTATGTACTGCCACCTCACGGCGCGATCGAGCGACCCGCGGAGGATGGCGTGAATCTGTCGGACCGAGCTACTGGACAGGGGATTGCACTCGTGATCCGCGGCGCGGCGGTCGTCGCAGAGCTTCCGGCACTTGCGCAGCTTGGCGTAGAAGGTCTCGATCAGCTCCACGTCGAGCTTGCCTGCTTGCAGCTTCCCTAGCGACGGCTCGATGTAGTCGCGAACGAGTTGCTCGTTCTTCGTGCGGGTGGTCTCCTCGTGGACCACTACTTCGAACCACTTCGCGATCACTTGGCGCACCGTGACTTGAGTGCGCGGGTGCCGATGTTCATCGACTGGTTGAGGAGCTTGGTCAGAACGGCTTCCGCCTGCTTCTCATCGTCAAATGTCTTCTTGAGGTACCTCTCACGGCCAGTGAGTGGGTCTCGGCCTGCATACACCCGGACCCTCAGCTTCCCGCCCGGCCGTTCTTCGATGTGTCCTCGTGGTCTCGCACGCCTCGCCATGGTGAAGATTAGGCGTGTTCAGTCCCAAACCCAGTCCCCGGCCACGATCGGCGGAGGACTGGGCTTGCGTTTCCCCAGGTCAAACGTGGTGCGCTCGGAGGTGTTGTGGCTCAGGACATCGGAATGGGGTGTCTCAAGTCATCGGAATAGGTGCGTTGGCGTGATGCTTCGGGGGTGTCGAAGCGGCGGTTGGTGATCACGGCGGTGCTGGCGGGGCGGTCGCAGTCGGAGGTGGCGCGGGCGTATGGGGTGTCGCAGGGGTGGATCAGCCGGCTGCTGGCGCGGTACGCGGTCGAGGGTGAGGCGGTGTTCGAGCCGCGGTCGCGGCGCCCGAAGACCTCGCCGCGGGCCACCCCGCCCCGAGACGGTGGAGCTGGTGCTGGCGCTGCGCAAACAGTTGACCGAGGCCGGGTTGGATGCCGGCGCGGACACGATCGGCTGGCACCCGCAACACCACCACAACACCGTGCTGTCGCGGGCCACGATCCACCGGATCCTGACCCGGTCCGGCACGGTGGTTCCGGACCCGGCCAAGCGGCCCAGGTCGTCGTACCTGCGGTTCGCCGCCGAACAGCCGAACGAGTGCTGGCAGTCCGACTTCACCCACTACCGCCTCACCCGTCCCGCTGGTGGCGAGGGAGTGGATGTGGAGGTCATCAGCTGGCTGGACGACCACTCTCGCTATTCCCTGTCCATCACTGCCCACGTCCGGATCACCGGGGCGATCGTGGTCACCAGTTTCCGTGCAGCCGTTGCCCGGTGTGGGATACCGGCCTCCACTTTGACTGACAACGGCATGATCTACACGACCCGGTTGGCGGGCGGGAAGGGCGGCCGCAACGGCCTCGAGACCGAACTCCGCCGGTTGAACATCACCCAGAAGAACTCCCGCCCGAACCATCCGACCACGTGCGGGAAGGTGGAGCGGTTCCAGCAGACGATGAAGAAGTGGCTCCGTGCCCAACCCGTCCAGCCCACCACCCTGGCCGAGCTCCAGGTGTTGCTCGACGCCTTCGTCGACGAATACAACCACCGCCGACCGCACCGATCGCTACCGCAGCGCAGCACCCCGGCCACCGCCTACACCGCCCGCCCCAAAGCCACCCCCAGCGCCGACCGGACCGGCGAGGTCCACCACCGGGTCCGCACCGACAAGGTCGACCACACCGGCGTCGTCACCTTGCGCGTGAACGGCCGGCTGCACCACATCGGGATCGGGCGAACCCACGCCCGAACCCACGTCCTGCTCCTCGTCCAGGACCTCGAGATCCGCGTCGTCGACGCCGCCACCGGCGAACTGCTGCGTGAACTCACCCTCGACCCCACCAAGGACTACCAGCCCACCGGAAGACCACCCGGACCAGCGCCCAAACACCCCAAATGACGAACAGCTGAACCCACGAATCGTAGGTTCAGCTGTCGCCTATGTCTTGAGACATCACACGGCGCGCCCGGCAGGATTCGAACCTGCGACCAACGGATTAGAAGTCCGACGCTCTATCCAGCTGAGCTACGGGCGCGTGGCAGGGAAGAGTCTCTCAGATGGGAGGTGGATCGTGCGCGTGGGTTATCGCTGGGCGGGTCGAAGTACAGGCTTGTCGTTCCATCCAGGTAACGCTGCGTGGGCGGTCCTGCCACCGGATCGGCTCTCCAACTAGGCTGCGGGCATGAGTTACCCCTCACCAGGCCCGGCCGGCTCGCCGCAACCCGCGGCGGGGTCGGCGTACTCGCCCGGCGGACCGTACCCGCAGCCGAACGTACTCGGCAGCCATCCGGTCCCGGGCCAGCGGCGCAACCAGGGCATCCTGATCGGCATCGTGATCGCGGTCGTCTTCGCGATCGCGGGCCTGGTGATCTTCAGCATCGTGGCCAAGTCGACCGGCGCGGGCGGCTTCACCTGGGGGCTGGTGTTCGCGTTCGTCCCCGTCATCCCGGTGATCGCGCTGTATCTCTGGCTGGACCGCTACGAACCGGAGCCGACCAAGTACATTCTGTTCGCGCTCTGCTGGGGTGCCTTCATCGCGACCCTGGTCGCACTGTTCATCAACACCAAGGTTTCGATGCTGCTGGAGGAGACCGGCAGCGGCGGCTTCCGGTCCGCGGTGTTCGTCGCGCCTCCGGTGGAGGAGTTCGCGAAGGGGGCCGTGATCCTCCTGCTGGCGCTGATCCGGCGCAAGGAGTTCGACGGCATCATCGACGGCCTGGTGTACGCCGGGATGGTCGGTGTCGGCTTCGCCTTCACCGAGAACATCCTCTACTACGGCCGGATCTTCAGTGAGCTCTCCGAGGAGGCCGGCAGCGACGCCGGCCTGCGCGGTGTCTTCGTACTGTTCTTCCTGCGCGGCTTCCTCTCCCCGTTCGCGCATCCACTCTTCACCTCGTTCACCGCGATAGGGATCGGGATCGCGGTCAGACATCGAAGTACGGCGGTCCGCTTCCTGGCCCCGCTCGTCGGCTACCTGACCGCAGTCCTGGCGCATGGCCTGTGGAACGCGGTCGCGAGCTGGGCCAACGGCACCGGCTTCCTGATGGCCTACCTCTTCCTGATGGTGCCGATCTTCATCGGCATGGTCGTCTTCGCCCTGGTGATGCGGTCCCGGGAAGGGAAGATGATCGCGTCCCGGCTGTACGACTACGTCCGATTCGGCTGGCTGGTCGCTCCCGACGTACCGCTGATCGCGACACTGCGCGGCCGCAAGGCACTGCGGCAGAACGCGAAGCGGTACGGACCCGAGGCCGAAGCGGCCGCGAAGGCGTTCCAGCAGAACGCGACCGATCTGGCCTACCTGCGAGACAAGATCGTCCGTCAGGTGATCGGCCCGGACGCGCTGCAGACGGAGAAGCGGCTGCTGGACGAGCTACGGGCCCGGCGCCCGAGCGTGCCGTTCCCGCCCATGCCTGCGTTCGCCCAGGCCGCACCTCAGTTCCAGGGGTCGGGCGGTCCCGGTGGGCCGCCGGCTCCGGGCCCGCCTCCGCTTGCGCCGGGCGGTCCGCCGGCCGGTGGTTACCCGCCCGCTCAGGCGGGGTATCCCTCGGGTCAAGCCGGTTACCCAGCGAGCCAGCCCGGTTACCCACCGGGACCCCCTGATCAGCAAGGACCGCCGGGGGGATACGGTCCGTATCCACCATCGCAGTGACTGCCACCCGTCCACGCCGCCAAACGGGGATGACGATGACTTTGCTTCTGCGCTGTCCGACCGGGCACTCTGTGCTCGTGGGCGGACGCCGTGGCTGACACCAGGTCAGCAGCTGGTGAGGGTTCGGAGCCGCGGGTTCCGGGCCGGGATCAGCCTGCCCAGGAGCTGGCGAACCTGATCGCCCAGTCCGATGCCAAGGGCAAAGGTTTCTGGCGCCGCAGGCGCCGCAAATCCGCCACCACACCGGAAGCCCCGTCTCCCGGTACGCCGCCCACCACCGAGCCGGAACCAGCCGACTCCAAGCCTGCCCCGACCGCGGACCCGAAGGAGAAGCCCGAGGGACCCGCGTCCAAGGACGGCGACGAGGCGACGGCCGACGTGAAGGTACAGGCCGGGAAGCCGGCCGAGCAGTCGGAAGAGGAGCCGGCGCAGGAGTCGGCCGGCGGCGGGTCGGCGGACGCGTCGACTGACGAGGCTCAGGACGCCGGGGCCGACGCGACTGCCGACGTACCAGCGTCCGGAGATCCCGCGACCGAACCTGCTGCCGAAGGGTCCGCCGCGGAGGAAGGTGCCGACGCGAAGCCTGGCGGCGAGGGAGCGGTGGCCGCGGAACCTGTTGCCGAGTCAGCTGCTGAGGGGGCAGCCGTCAACGAGACTGCCGCGGAGAAGCGTGCCGAGGCTGAGCTGGAGCGCTCGACCGTAGGTGTCGTGTACGAGCCGGAGGAATCTCCGGACGGCTTCCCGTTGGAGTACGGCAACATAATCGTCGGTCTCCCGAAGGGGGCAGGTACAGACAACCCCGCCACGGACGGTCCCGCAGACTCCGACGCACCTGAGCCCGCTCAGGCGGAAGCCGACACCTCGGCGGAGGGTGAACCCGCGAACGACCCCGCCGAGGCGCCACAAGAGCCTGCAGAGGCTGCCCCAGAGGCATCCAACGAGAGCACCCCCGCCGACTCGGCCGAATCAGCCGATGAAACCGCGTCTGACCAGCCGGAGTCGTCCACGGCAGGACCTGAGTCCGCAACGAGGAGGGACCCGCGAGTCCGCCGAGGAGGGACGCGAGTCCGCCGAGGCGCAGTCTGACGACGACCAGCCGGCTCCGACAGAGGCCGATGCCGCATCGGACAAGGCTGACAAGGCATCCGAGCAGCCCAAAGCATCCGAGCAGTCCGAAGCGTCCGAGCAGTCGGAATCGGCGGAGCAGTCGGACGCAGCCTCCGGCGAGCCCGAGGCGGTAGCCGAGGAGCCCAACGGATCCGAGGAGGCTGAGGCAGCGGCCGAGCAGGCTGACCCGACCTCGAAGGAATCCGAGACAGCCGAGCAGTCCAACGAGGCGCCTGCGTCCGACGCTGCAGAGTCGGAGAGCGAACAGTCGGCTGACGCAGAGGCCGAGACGTTCTCTGACCAGTCGGACGCGGCGGACCAAGCCGACCAGTCCGACGAGGGATCTGGGTCTGAGGACCCAGGGTCCGACGCCGACCAGTCGGCTAGCGCGGAGGCCGAGGGCTCAGCTGAGCAGGCGGACGGGGCGGACGAACAGCCCGACGCGGCGAGCGCATCCGATGGCCAAGGGTCCGACGGCGCAGAGTCGGATGACGTGGACGGTGCGGGCTCGGCTGGGGAACTGGATGCGGCGGCGGAGCAGTCCGGCCAGGCTGATGAGGGGTCCGGGGCCGAGGGCTCGGGGGCTGATGGCGAGCAGGCGGCTGGTGCGGATGGTGAGGGCTCGTCCGAGCAGGTGGACGCGGCGGCCGAGGAGTCCGGCGCACCGGCTGCATCCGATGGCGCAGGGGCCGACGGTGCCGAGTCCGATGGCGAGCAGTCGGGTGATGTGGACGGTGCGGGCTCGGCTGAAGAGGCGGGTGCGGCGGCGGGCGGGTCCGACCAGGCTGATGAGGAGGCTGGGGCCGAGGGCTCGGGGTCTGATGGCGAGCGGTCGGGTGACGTGGCGGCTGACGAAGGCGAGGAGCCTGAGGAGCTGACTGCTGAGCAGATGGCTGAGCGGATGGCTGCTGAGCAGGCTGCTATGGCTTTGATTACGGCGCTGATGCGGTTGCGGGGCGCGGTGGCGGCCAGTCAGTTGCCGATTGACGTGGTGGGGGCCGATGAGGCTCGCCAGCAGCAGAAGGCGATGCTGGATCAGCTGGACGACTACATCCTGCCCCGGCTCGTACAGCTCGAGGCTCCCGTGCTCGCCGTCGTCGGCGGCTCGACCGGTGCCGGCAAGTCGACGCTGGTGAACACCATCATCGGCAAGGTCGTCAGCGAGCCCGGCGTACTTCGCCCGACCACTCGCTCGCCCGTGCTGATCCACCACCCGGCCGACGCGGAATGGTTCGTCGGCGACCGGGTGCTGCCCGGTATGGCGCGGTCCAGCGGCGACAGCCCGGGTGGAACGGAGGACCCGGGCCAGTTGCGGTTGGTTGCCGCCGACACCGTTCCGCAGGGTCTGGCGATCCTGGACGCGCCCGACATCGACTCGGTCGTCGAGGCGAACCGCGATCTCGCCACCCAGCTCCTGGCCGCGGCGGACCTGTGGTTGTTCGTCACCACGGCCGCCCGGTACGCCGACGCCGTACCGTGGGACTTCCTGCAGAGCGCGTCCGACCGCAGTACGGCGGTCGCCGTGGTGCTGGACCGGGCGCCGGAAGACACCATCGACGACATCACCGGGCACCTCGCGCAGATGCTGCTCGAGCGCGGTCTGGGTGACTCGCCGCTGTTCTCGATCCGGGAGACTGTTGTCGACGGCAACGGCATGCTGCCGGGCGAGACCGTTGCCTCGATCAAGGACTGGCTGATCGACCTGGCGGCTGACGCGGAGGCTCGCGCGGCGGTCGTCCGGCGTACCTTGCACGGCGCCGTCAGCGCGATGGTCAAGAAGACCCCGCCGTTCGCGACCGCGGTCAAGGCGCAGGCCGAGACCATGATCGAGCTGCGGTCGACGGCGGAGACGGCGTACGACCGGGCCGTCAAGGACATCGCGAAGGCGACGCAGGACGGCACGCTGCTGCGCGGTGAGGTGCTGGCCCGCTGGCAGGAGTTCGTCGGCACCGGTGAACTGCTGAAGGGCCTGCAGACCAACGTCGGCCGGATGCGCGACAAGATGAAGGCGACGGTCGTCGGCAAGCCGCCGCCGACCCGGGATCTCAACGACGCGGTCGAGTCCGGCCTGGAGTCGTTGCTGCGTGAACATGCCGAGGCGGCCGCCGAACGGGCCGAGGAGTCGTGGCAGTCGACGGCGCCGGGCCGCCAGTTGCTCGCCGCCGGCGATCGCGACCTGGGCCGGATGTCGAAGGAGTTCCCGGCCGCGGCCGGGCGTGCGGTCCGCGACTGGCAGGGCTACGTGCTCGACCTGGTCCGCAAGGAGGGCGCCGACAAGCGCTCGACCGCCCGCATGCTCGCGTACGGCGTGAACGGCCTGGGCCTCTCGTTGATGGTGGTGATCTTCGCCAGCACGGCCGGGATCACCGGTGCCGAGGTGGGTGTCGGCGCCGGAACCGCCGTGGTCGGGCAGAAGTTGCTGGAGGCCGTCTTCGGCGATCAGGCCGTTCGGACCCTGGTGACCAAGGCTCGCGAAGACTTAGACGGTAGGGTTCATGCCCTGATGGATGCCGAATTCGCCCGCTATCTGGCTGTCCTCGACCAGCATCCGGTTGATCCCGAGGCGGTCAGGCAACTGACGGAGGCCGCGCGCGCGGTGGAGGACTGCACGTGACGGGAATTGTGGATACGGTCAAAGGCCTGGTGAAGGGCTCGACCGATGTCCTGACGAAGATCGAGGCACTGGAGGCGGCCGCGGAGGCCGGTCAGGGCCGGCTGGACCCGGTGGTACTCACCGAGGCCACGCAGATCGTGGAACGCGCCGGACATCGTTTGAGGATGTCCGGCGAACTGACTGTGGTCGCGTTGGCCGGTGCGACGGGGTCCGGTAAGTCGTCGCTGTTCAACGCGATGACCGGGCTCGACCTGGCCGCGATCGGTACTCGCCGGCCGACGAGCTCGATGCCGCTCGCCTGCGTGTGGGGCGAGGAGCCGGCCGGCGAAGTGCTGAACTGGCTGGGTATTCCGCGGCGTCACCAGGTCCAGCACCGCAGCTCCCTGGAGGAGGCGCAGTCGGAGGACCTGGACGGTCTGGTCCTGCTCGACCTGCCCGACCATGACTCGACCGAGGTCGAGCACCGGCTGATCGTCGACCGGCTCGTCGAGCTAGTCGACGTGCTGGTGTGGGTGGTCGATCCGCAGAAGTACGCCGACGCCGCGCTGCACAACCGGTACGTCAAGCCGTTCACCTCGCACTCCGGTGTGATGGTGTTCGCGCTGAACCACATCGACAAGCTCACGCTGGATCAGCGGAAGAGCTGCCTCAACGACCTCGACCGGTTGCTCAAGGCGGACGGCCTCAAGTCGCCGAACGTGGTGGCGACGTCCGCGGTGAGCGGCGACGGCCTGGACGAGTTGCGTGCTCTGCTGGTGAAGCGGGTCAACAACAAGCGGGCCGCGCGTGAACGGCTCGCCGCTGACGTCGACCGGGTGGCGGACCGGATGGCAAGCCAGTGTGGCAATGCCAAGACTCCGGAAATCGCCAAGAGCGACATCACCGAACTCGTCGAGGCACTGTCCGACGCGAGTGGTGTCCCGGTCGTTGTGGATGCGGTACGACGCTCGTACCTGCAGCGTGCTCGTGCCGCGACGGGCTGGCCGGTCACCAAGTGGCTCGGCCGGTTCCGGCCGGATCCGCTGCGACGGTTGCACCTGGATCAGGTGTCGAGGCAACAAGGCAAGGCGCTGCGTAAGTCGGCCTCGCATGAGGTCGCGATCGCGCGCTCTTCGTTGCCTGCGGCAACACCGGTGCAGCGGGCCCGGATGGACACCGCCGTCCGCACCATCACCAACAAGGCCGCCGAAGGGCTGTCGCGTCCCTGGGCGGACTCCGTGCGTACGGCGATCCGTCGTCGCGAGGAGTCGCTCGGCGACGAGCTCGACCAGGCAGTTGCCCGGACCGATCTCGGTGCGAGCAACAACCCAGGCTGGTGGAGTGCTATGCGGTTCACCCAGTGGGTGCTGTTCCTGGTGGCGCTCGGTGGTGGGCTATGGCTCGCCGCGATCGCTGTGTTCGGCTTCCTGCAGTTGGACGACCCGCCGCTGCCGAAGTGGAACGGCATCCCCTACGCCACGATGATGCTGATCGGTGGCGCAGTCCTGGGACTGGGCGTCGCGTTCGCCTGCCGCCTGTTCGCCAACACTGGAGCCGCGCGGCGCGGTCGACTCGTCGCCAAGGCTCTCCGCACCGAACTGGAGAAGGTTGCCGAGAGCCACGTTGTGGCGCCGGCCCGCGAAGAGCTCACCGCCTACTCCACCTGCCGCGACAGTCTCACCACCGCCCGCCGCTAACCCCTCGCCCAGACCTCCATCTTTGGAGGTCGTGGGCCTGGCGGACTGGGCGTCGGTCAGATCTCTGCGCCGGGGGCAAATTGCGCCATGGAGATTTTGGCGGCTTCGGTGAGGTCCTCTTCTGTGGTGGTGCCAGTGGCTCGGATGGCTTCGATCCAGGCTCGGACGGACTGCTCGTTGAACTTGACGACCTCGGGGGAGTCGGCCATCGCGACCGGATCGGTGTTCTCGTCGATCTCGCCGGCGACGTAGAGGCCGAGGGCGAGGAAGCCGCCGTCCCAGCCGGGACCGACCCAGAGCGCGCCCGAACCGCCCGGAGCCGGGGCGTCGCTCATCGAGTGCTCGAGCTCCAGCTCGGTCGAGGCGCCGGAGCCCGGCGAGCAGCCGCAGCTCGAGCAGGCTGGTCGGTCCGCCGAAGGTGACCTTGAAACGCTTGGGTGGTTCGCATTCGAGGATCTCGCCGCCGGCGTTCCCCTCCAACTGGAACGTGCCGCCGACCTTGAACTCGCCGCTGACCGGCATGAACCAGCGGCGCATCCGCTCCGGATCCGTCAGAGCGTCCCAGAGCTCCTCGGGCTCGGCCTGGTAGGACCGGCGCATCACGACGGTGACCGTCTCCCCGGTCCGCCTGACGTCGCGCTGAACCGCGTTGATGTGCTCGAGGATGTCGATCACGGCTGTTTCCCTCTCGTTTCCGGCTGGTGTGCAGCCCAGAATGCCGCTCGGCACTTATATAAGTCAAGACTGAGATAGTCATGCCGCTTCCGACACCCGGGTGGTGGGAGTGAGCGGGTTCGGAGCCGCGGTGAACTCGTCGGCCGGGTAGGGCGAGGCGGACGCGTCGGCCTGGCCGTCCGGGGGGACGACGGTGAGCGCGCCGGCAGACTCGGAAGCGGTGGTCTCGCCGTCGGTGCTCGACGCCGTGGCGGACCGCGTAGGAGCCTTGGTGAAGGTCGTCGTACCTCGGGTGAGGTCGTGGCCGAGGGAGAAGGCTTCGAGGATGACGCGGCTGCGGGATTCGCCGGCATCGTCGGTCCATTCGTGGGTCCGCAGCCGGCCGGTGACGAGGACCGGCTGCCCGAGATGCACCGATTCGAAGGCGTTCTGGGCCAGGGCACGCCAGCACTCGACGGTGAACCAGGTCGTCGGTTTGTCGACGTACGTGCCGAGGCTGCGGTCGTACTGACGTGGTGTCGAGCCGATCCGGAACGTGGCCCGGGCCGTCTGTCCGCCGATCTCCTTGAAATCAGGCTCGCTGCCGACCCAGCCCTGCACGGTCACATAGGTTTCGCTGAGGCTCATGATGGCCACCTTCCGATCGATCGCGGATGCGCTGTCACCGGAGAAGATGCAGGCGGCGCGGCACGTTGCGTCGTACCGATTCCTGATCTGTGGACAACTGAGAGGCTGATTGGGGTCGGGCGGGGGTGAGCACATAGGCTCTGGGGTATGGCGGAATTCATCTACACCCTTCGCAACGTCCGGAAGGCACACGGCGACAAGGTCGTTCTCGACAACGTCACGCTGAACTTCCTGACCGGCGCGAAGATCGGCGTGGTCGGGCCCAACGGCACCGGTAAGTCCTCGCTGTTCAAGATCATGGCGGGGCTCGACCAGCCCTCCAACGGCGAGGCCCGGCTGGCTGACGACTCGACGGTCGGGATCCTGCTGCAGGAACCGCCGCTGACCGAGGGCAAGACGGTGCTGGAGAACGTCGAGGAAGGCGTCGGCGACACCAAGCAGAAGCTGGACCGCTTCAACGAGGTCTCCGCCGAGCTGGCCGACCCCGACGCTGACTACGACTCGCTGCTCGCCGAGATGGGTGACCTGCAGACCGAGCTGGACCACCGCAACGCTTGGGACATCGACGCCCAGCTGGAGCAGGCGATGGACGCGCTGCGCTGCCCGCCGGCCGACGTACTGGTGGACAACCTGTCCGGTGGTGAGCGGCGCCGGGTCGCGCTGTGCAAGCTGCTGCTGGCGCAGCCGGACCTGCTGCTGCTCGACGAGCCGACCAACCACCTGGACGCCGAGTCCGTGCAGTGGCTCGAGTCGCACCTGCAGAAGTACCCGGGCGCCGTCATGGCGATCACCCACGACCGGTACTTCCTGGACAACGTCGCCGAGTGGATCCTGGAAATGGACCGCGGCCGGACCTACGGGTACGAGGGCAACTACTCGAAGTACCTGGAGACCAAGCAGGAGCGCCTGGTCGTCGAAGGCCGTAAGGACGCGAAGCGGCAGAAGATCCTGGAGCGCGAGCTCGAGTGGGTCCGGTCGAACGCGAAGGCCCGGCAGACCAAGAGCAAGTCCCGGCTGGCCCGGTACGAGGAGCTCGCGGCCGAGGCGGAGCGCTCCCGCAAGCTCGACATCGACGAGATCAACATCCCGTCGGGTCCGCGGCTGGGCAGCACGGTCCTGGAGGCCGCCAAGCTGGAGAAGGGCTTCGGCGACCGCAAGCTGATCGACGGCCTGAACTTCTCCCTGCCGCGGGCCGGCATCGTCGGTGTGGTCGGCCCGAACGGTGTCGGCAAGTCGACGCTGTTCCGGATGATCGTCGGCCAGGAGACGCCGGACGCCGGCTCGCTGAAGCTCGGCGAGACGGTGCGGATCTCGTACGTCGACCAGTCGCGCGGCGGCCTGGACCCGAAGAAGACGGTCTGGGAGCAGGTCTCCGACGGTCTCGACCACATCAAGGTCGCGAACTTCGAGATGCCGAGCCGGGCGTACGTCGCCTCGTTCGGTTTCAAGGGCCCGGATCAGCAGAAGCCGACCGGCGTACTGTCCGGCGGTGAGCGGAACCGGCTGAACCTCGCGCTGACGCTGAAGATGGGCGGCAACCTGCTGCTGCTCGACGAGCCGACCAACGACCTGGACGTCGAGACCCTGCAGTCGCTGGAAGACGCGCTGCTGGAGTTCCCGGGCTGTGCTGTGGTCGTGTCCCACGACCGGTGGTTCCTGGACCGGGTGGCGACGCACATCCTGGCCTGGGAGGGGACCGAGCAGGACCCGGCGAAGTGGTTCTGGTTCGAGGGCAACTTCGCGTCGTACGAGGCGAACAAGGTCGAGCGTCTCGGCCCGGAGGCCGCTCGTCCGCACCGCGTGACGTACCGGAAGCTCACTCGGGACTGATCAGACGACGTACCAGCGCCCACCTCGCCCTGCGGCGAGGTGGGCGCTGCTGTTTGGTGGCGCGTGGTTGTCGGATCTGCCCGATCTCGTTCGTTGCGATGTCGAGACCCGCACAGGGCTCGGTCGAAACGAAGCGAGAGGACAGTGAAGATGACCGACAATGAGGCGACCGGCGGAGCAAGAAGCTTTCGGTTCGGTGTTGTTGCCCCGATAAGAACTGATCTGCCGGCGTGGCGAGACCAGGTGCGCCGTATCGCCGACAGCGGTTTCTCGACCCTCCTGATGCCCGACGTTCAGCAGTGGCAGCCGGCTCCCGGTCCTACGCTGGCTGTCGCGGCGACTCTCGCCGACCTGCGGGTAGGTACGTGGGTGTATGCCTCTCCGCTGCGCACGCCCTGGAGCTTGGCCTGGGAGGCGCACTCACTGTCGGTGCTGACCGAAGGTCGCTTCGAGATGGGCATCGGCACGGGCAGGCCCGGGATCGAGGACGAACTGCGTGAGTTGGGCCTTCCAGTGGTGACACCGGGCCAGCGGTTGTCTCAGGTGCGCGACACTGTCACGTCGCTCAGAGAACTCGACGGCGCGGACCTCCGTACGCCGGTGGTGATGGCCGTGCGTGGCCCGAAGGCCCAAGCGCTGGCGGCCGACCTGGCGGATACGGTCGCGTTCGCCTCGATGCCGGGCGACTCTCGGGCGGAGATCATGCGATTGGCGACCGAGTTTCGCGCGCTCGGAGACCTCGAACTGGCGCACCACGTGGCGGTGGTCGGCGACGCCGTCTCCCCGTTCATGGCACCCCCCGACACGGATCCTGCCGCGTTGCGCGCAGCGGACTCGCTGCTGGTGCTTCCAAGTGACCCGGCGGCAGCCACCGAGGAAATCCTGCGCCGACGGGAGGAGGGTGGCTTCTCCTATGTCGTCGTCGGCGCGAACGCCGTTGACGCGCTCGCTCCTGTCGTCGCCGAGCTGGCCGGACGTTGACCGGCGGAACGACGCGATGGGAGACGGAGCTTGCGGGGGAATACTTTGCTCTTGCGCTAAGTGTTGGTGGGGTTAATACTTAGCTTCATGGCACAGTATTCGTCGGAGGTTGATGGGGTGTTCGTGGCCCTTGCTGATCCGACTCGGCGGGGGGTGATTCGGCGGCTGGGGCGGGGGTCGACGAGTGTGGGGGAGCTTGCCGGTGAGTTTCCGATGACGCTGCCGTCGTTCATGAAGCATGTCCGCACGTTGGAGAGCAACGGGCTGATCCGCACGGTCAAGGTCGGCCGGGTGCGCACCTGTGTGCTCAACCGCGACCGGCTCGCCCTCCTCGACGACTGGCTCGCCGAGCAGCGCCGGATCTGGGAACAGCGGACCGACCGGCTCGAACGTCTCGTCACCGATTCACTGGAGGAACAGGAATGAACCCGGATCTCGATCTGACCCTGGAGCGGATCATCCGCGCTCCGCGCGCCGTGGTCTGGCGGGCGTGGACCGATCCGGCCCGCTTCGCGCAGTGGTGGGTGCCGGCGCCGACTGTCTGCCGGGTCGACCGACTGGACGTCCGGCCCGGCGGTGGGATCGTGACCCAGCTGAGCGACGACGGCGTGCAGTTCGGCCCGCATCTCGACGCGACCTTCCTCGTGGTCGACGAACTCGAGCGGCTCGTGTACACGAATGCGATCGACAGCACCTTGCATCCCGCGAATCCCAGCCCGATCGCGATGACAGCCGAGGTCACCCTGGCCGATCACCCGGACGGCACGGACTACCGGATCATCGTCCGGCACGGCGATCCGGACGCCCGGGCCCTGCACGAGAAGCTCGGCTTCTCCGATGGCTGGGTTTCGGTCACCGAGCAACTGGCCACTGTCGCCGAGAGCGAGGCCGTGCGATGAAGCTCGTACTGACCGAGTTCGTCTCCCTCGACGGGGTCAGCCAGGGGCCGGGGTCGCCGACCGAGGACACCAGCGACGGCTTCACCCGGGGCGGCTGGCTCGTGCCTTACCTGGACGAGCAGTTCGTACGGCGTACGTCCGACTGGCTCGGCCTCGCCGACGGAATCCTGTTCGGCCGGCGGACGTACGAGGCGTTCGCCCGGGACTGGCCGCAGATCACCGACCCGAACGACCCGTACACCGAACGGATGAACTCCCTGCCGAAGTACGTCGTCACCAACACCCTCAGCGAAGCGAGTTGGAACCCGACGACCGTGATCACCGGTGACGCGGTCGAGGCGGTCGGGAAGCTCAAGGCCCAGCCGGGACGCGAGCTTCAGATCCACGGGAGCGCTCGACTCGGCAATGCCCTGCTGGCGGCCGGTCTGGTCGACACGCTCCGGCTCGTCGTCGCCCCGACCGTGGTCGGGTCAGGGCGACGGCTGTTGGAGCATCCAGGCCAAGCCGTCGGCCTTCGACTCGTCGAGCAGGAGGTGACGACGAGCGGCCTGGTGGTGCTCGAGTACGAGGCGGTCGGCGTCGCCCCGGTCGCGGAGTACGAAGGCGTCACGGCCTTCGTCTAGTCAGCCCTGTGCCTGGTGGTCGGCGAGGACTTCGGTGATCACTTGGTGGCTGCTGTCCGACGTGTCGTAGGTGATGAGCGCCTTCCACAGTGCCCAGGCCCGGGCGCGCGCCCACGTCCCGGCGTCCTGGGCGACCGCGTCCCGGAAGACCGAGCGCGATTCCCCGGCGAAGAACGTATAGGCGATAACCAGATCGCAGGCGGGATCGCCGACCCCTGACGTGCCGAAGTCGATCACCGCGGACAGCCGACCGTCCTGGACCAGCAGGTTGCCACTCGCGATATCGCCGTGGAACCACACCGGCGGCCGATCCCACGACGTCGCCAGCGCGGACTCCCAGACCTCACGAGCCAGGTCGGTGTCGATCCGTCCCTTGAGTACGGCGAGCGCCTCCATCGTCTCGTCGTGGTAGTTCTCCGGCGGCGCACCGCGGTAGAAACTGTGCGCGCCGGCGTCAGGGCCGCCGGTGGCATCGACGCCCTGCAGGGCGCGGATGAACTCGGCGATCGCCCGCGCGAAGTCGTCGAGGTCCGCGACGGTGTCGTGCGAGGCGGTCTGGCCGTCGATCCACCGCCTGACCGCCCAGTGGTACGGGTAGCCCTGGCCCGGCTCGCCCTTGGCGACAGCCTCGGGGATCGGCACTGGTAACGCCGGCGCGAGGATCGGCAGCCAATGGTGTTCCTTGTCCACGGCAGCCGTGTAGCTGTCGTGCGTTGGCAGTCGGGCTGTCAGTTCCGCGCCGAGGCGGTACGTCCGGTTGTCCCAGCCGTCGATCTTCACCGGGGTGACCGGCAGGTCGGCCCATTGCGGGAACTGTTCCGCGATCAAGCGCCGTACGAGGGCAGCGTCGATACCGGCTCGGCCGTCTTGGTGGTAGTCCGTCACGTCACGGGATTCTGCGGGGCGCGGCGGAGGGTGTCCAAAGCTTTTAGCCCTCTGCTACAGCGTCTTGTCCGGCCTCGACCGCGTCGGCCAGGAACGCGGAGATCGTCCGGAGTTCGTCGACAGTGCGGGTCGCCAGCACCGCGTGCATCTTGGCGCCCTGCTCGGCGTACAGCGGAACGAGCTTCTCCTGGATCGCCTCGGCCGACGGGGTGACCACGACCTTGCGGCGGTCGTTCGGGTCGGGCCTGCGGGTGACCAGGCCCTGGCTCTCCAGCCGGTCGACGACGCCGGTGACCGTGCCGGAGGTGAGACCGGTGTGCTCGGCGAGTTGCCGCGGTGTCAGCGGGCCGTAGGTCTGCAGCAGCGTCATGAACTGGGAATCGCTGGCGCCGAGGCCGACCTTTGCGGAGACCGCGTGGTTGAACAGGACGACCTCCGCGATCAGCCGGACCATCCGCTGCTGGATCTCGCCGGCGAGCTCTTCTCGGGAACTGGTCATGGTTCGCCTCAGCATAGGGCTTGTATTTCTCTCGGATCTCCAAGATACTCGGAATACCAAGATACTTGAAGAACCGAGATAAGGAGCTGGAGATGAAGGTGCTGGTGATCGGCGGCGGGACCGGTGGTCTGGCGCTGGCGCACGGGCTGAAGCGCGCCGGGATCGGCGTGACCGTGTTCGAGCGGGACGCACTACGGACCGATGGCCTGCACGGCTACCGGGTCGGCATCGACCCGGACGGCAGCCGCGCACTGCACGCGCTGCTGCCGCGGGAGTTGTACGACACGTTCGTGGCGACCAAGGCGCGCGACCCGAAGTACTTCAACATGCTGACCGAGGACCTCAAGGAGGTGCTGTCGCTCGATCTGCCGCCGGCGACGGATCCGGTGGCGAGCGAGAAGTCGATCAGCCGGATGACCCTGCGCCAGGTGCTGCTCACCGGGCTGGAGGACGTGGTCGAGTTCGGCAAGGAGTTCACCCGCTTCGAGCGGGAGGGTGATCGCGTCACGGCGTACTTCGCGGACGGGACCCAGGCGACCGGCGATCTGCTGGTGGCGGCCGACGGGGCTCATTCCCGGGTACGACGCCAGTACCTGCCGCACGCGAAGACGGAGGAGACCGGGATCATCGCGATCGCCGGGAAGCTGCCGCTCACCGCGGAGAGCGCGAAACTCGTGCCGCCGAAGGTGTTCGAGGGGATCACCATGGTGAACGCTCCGCGCGGGCTGGCCTGCATCCTGCACGTGATGGAGTTCCAGTGGGATCGCGAGGGGATCGTGAAGAGCGGTATCGGCGGCAACACCGAGGAGCTGATCCGGCGCTGGCCGGGGCTGCAGTTCGACAACACCCGCGACTACATCAACTGGGGTCTGTCGGCGACCGCGGACAAGCTGCCGGCGAACGTGATGGAGTTGCGCGGGCCTGAACTGATCGATGCGGCCCTGGAGCTGACTCCGGGATGGCATCCGCATCTGCGCCGGCTGTTCGAGCTGACCGATCCCGGTACCTGCTTCCCGGTGAACATCTGGACCTCGGTCCCGCTCGAGCCGTGGCGGACGACCAACGTGACGCTACTCGGCGACGCGATTCACACGATGACGCCAGGACGCGGCGTGGGCGCGAACACCGCGCTGCGCGACGCGGTCAACCTCTGCCGGCAGCTGATCGCCGTACGCGATGGGCGGCAGGAGCTGATCCCGGCCGTGCGGGAGTACGAGGCAAGGATGATCGAGTACGGCTTCGACGCGGTGATCAAGTCGCGGGCGCAGATGACGGCTGACGACCCGGTGCACAAGCCGGTGGTCGGGCGGCTGGCGCTCGCCGGGATGCGTACGGCGATGCGCGCGGTGAACCACCTGCCACCGGCCAAGCGGCGCATGCGTGACTCCATGCTCGCCTATCGCGGCGCCGACCGGGATGAGCTCTCGTTGGAGATCACCCCGGCCGCGGCAGCGCAGTGACTCAGCGCTGGCCGATGTGCTCCGAGACGGCGTCGAAGACGCGTCCGACCGCGACGAAGTCGTCCGGGTCGGCCAGGTCGACGAGGTTGTCGCGGACGCCTTCGACGTGGGTGGGGGCGGCCTGCTCGAGGAGGGCGAGGCCGGCCTCTGTGAGCTCGGCCCAGACGCCGCGCTTGTCACTCGTGCAGGACGTACGGCGGACCAGTTCGGCGGCCTCGAGGCGGCCCACGGTGTGGGTCAGCCGGGAGCGGCTCTGGTGCAACCGGTCGGCCAGGTCGGCCATCCGGAGCCGGCGGTCCGGGGCTTCGGAGAGCCGGACCAGGATCTCGTAGTCGTTGATACCGATGCCGAACTGACGCAGGTCGTCGTCCAGCTTCGCCATCAGGCGCGCGGTGCCCAGCAGGTACGCGCGCCACGCCACCTGCTGCTCGGCGTTGAGCCACCGGGTCTCAGTCGTCATCGTCACGGGAACAGTGTACCGGGAATGTAGTTGACTTTTAAACCGTTACTGCCTACTGTCGTAGTCAATAGGTTGAAACTTGAACTACTGACTGCGTCGCCCCTGACCAGTACGCCCCCACGTAAGACCCGAGAGGAACCAATGAGCGAGACCGTCACCACCGGCACAACCCCGACCAGCAGCATCCCCGGCCTGGTCGCCGGTACCTACGCGATCGACGCCGCGCACAGCGAGATCGGCTTCACCGTCCGGCACCTGATGACCAAGGTCCGCGGCACCTTCCAGGAGTACGCCGGCGAGATCGTCGTCAAGGACTCCCTGGAGGAGTCGACCACCGCTGTCACCGTCGAGCTGGGCTCCGTCCACACCCGCAGCGAGCAGCGCGACGGCCACCTGCGGTCCGGTGACTTCTTCGACGCCGAGAACAGCCCGAAGATGACCTTCGTCAGCACCGGCCTCAAGCCGGAGGGTGACGACTACATCCTGGCCGGCGAGCTGACCATCAAGAACGTGACCAAGCCGATCGAGCTCGCGGTCGAGTTCCTCGGCGTGGACCAGAACGCCTACGGCCAGACCATCATCGGCTTCGAGGCCTCCGCGCAGATCAGCCGCAAGGAGTGGGGCATCGACTTCAACGTGCCGCTCGAGGGCGGCAAGCTGCTGATCGGTGACAAGGTGGACATCCACCTCGACGTCCAGGCCGCCCTGCAGGTCTGACGCAAGCACCCGAAAGACCCCGCACCAGCTTGAACTGGTCCCCGAGAGTTGGACTGGTTAAGTAGAAGGTTATGGGGTGTCTAGGCCGCGAGGGCTTGGGTCCGGTATTGCACCGGGCTCAGGCCCTCGAGTCGTGTTGAGATGCGGTGGTTGTTGTACCAGTGGATGTAGTCGTGCAGCGCTTCGGTGAGGGCCTCGGCGGTGGTGTGCCGGGTGTGGTTGAAGAGTTCTTCTTTGAGGTGCCCGAACCAGTTTTCCATCACGGCGTTGTCGTAGCAGTTGGCTTTGCGGGACATCGACTGGGTCGCGCCGGCGCTGGCGAGCAGGTGCTGCCAGGAGGCGTGCTGGTACTGGAACCCTTGGATGCTCTCCTGTGTGTCAAGGGCTGGTTCGGCGGCTCCTCCGCTTGTGATGGTGTGCCGGTGCTCGACGCGGTCAAGGTCGTTCAGCCGTGGGGTGCTCCATCTTGACCGCGTCTGCGCTCCGGCTGGTTTTGGCGGCGGTGGAGGGGCCGCCGGGGTGTGAGGTCACGCGGCTGGTCGCCGGTGGTAGGGGCGGCGGGCGATGTGCTGGTGGCCGGGGTTGAGCAGGTAGTAGATCTCGCGGGCGAGGTAGCGCTTCAGGCACCTGATGATCTCGAGCTTGGAGTGGCCCTCGGCGGTCTTGCGCGCGACGTAGGCCTGGGTCTTGGGGTCCATCCGGATGCGGCTGACGACGGCCAGGTGCAAGGCCCGGTTGGCTTGGCGGTCCCCGCCGCGGTTGAGCCGATGCCGCTGGGTCATCCCTGATGATGCCGGCAGTGGGGCGACGCCGCAGAGCATCGCGAACCCGGCCTCGGACTTCATCCTGGCGGGGTTGTCGCCGGCGGTGACGAGCATCTGTCCGGCGATCTCGATGCCGATGCCGAGCCTGGCGATCAGTTGCGGTGCGAGTGCTTCGACCAGCGGGTTGATCAGGTCGTCGAGGCCGGTGATCTCGTCGGACAGTTCGAGATAGCGGCGCGCCATCGACTTGAGCCCGACCCGGTAGGCGCTGACCGGGTCGGCCACGTTCGAGACGTCGGGGCGCCAGGCGGCGACCACCCGGATCAGCTGCATGCGAGTGAGGTTGCGGACCTGGTCACGCACCTCGTCCGGCGCCGCGACGATCGTCATCCGCAGCAATTGCAGAGCGTTTCGCCGCTCACGGACCGCCTGGGCTCGTGCTGTCCGCAGCACCCGCAGCGCCTCCACGGCACCGTCCTTGGACTTGGGGATCGACGTCCGACGGTTGTGCAGCGCGGCCCGGGCGGCGTTGATCGCGTCCAGGTCATCGTCCTTGCCCTTGCGCCGCCGGTCCGAGCGGTCGGGCCGGTCGACCTCCAAGACGGTGACGCCGGCCCTGGCCAGATGCCGGGTCAGTCCGGCGCCGTAAGAGCCGGTGCCCTCGACACCGATGCGCGCCACCAGCCCGTACTCGCCCATCCAGGCCACCAACGCGCGATAACCGGCGCGGGTCGTGGAAAAGGTCCGCGTGCCGAGCACCGTCTCGCCGGCGTCGACCACGGCCGCGACGTGGAGCTCCTTGTGCGTGTCCACGCCGCCGTAGACCACCAGGTCGGGACCCGTTCTTGCCCGCCGCTGGCCCAGCTGGGCACTATCAGCAATGCTGGTCATGTCGTCCTCTCCGATCTCGCTCGACTGGGCAGGGGCGGCACCGCGCATCGACCGAACCGGCGGACAAGACAGTGATGAGCACCTGGTAGCGCAGGCTCTCCTTAGGTCACCCCGACGGCGAGGCGTAGCGCCTCACCGGCCGCTCCCAGAGCACCGACAGATCCGAGGAAAGACAACACTTCGTCGATCGGAGTGAGGGTCAGGAAGCTCTGGGAGCGCCCGACACCAACCATCCTGACGTGTCCATCGCTGTGAGGGTCAGGAACCCTGGAAGCTGGCAAGAACAGCCTCACTGTCGGAGTGCACTAGCGGAGCCTGACCGGGCTCGAGGGTTGCCAGAGCGTCTCGCAGTGAGCTGTTGGTGAGGGCCAGGTGCGGTGAGTTGTCGATTGCGTAGGCGATGATCTGCCGGTCGAACAGGTCCATCACCGGTGAGAGGTAGATCTTGCGGTCTCCGATGCTGAACTCGGTGACGTCGGTGACCCATTTCTGGTTCGGGGCGGTCGCGGTGAAGTCGCGGGCCAGCAGGTTCGGGGCGGTCTTGCAGGCCTGTCCTCGGTAGGAGTTGTAACGCTTCTTCCGCCGGACCGGGCATTCGAGCCCGAGCCGGCGCATCAGCTTCAGGACGGTCTTCTTCGCCACCTGCCAGCCCCGCGCGGCCAGTACGGCGTGGACACGCCGGTGCCCGTAGCGGCGGCCGGCGGCCTCGAACACGGTCGTGATCGCGGTCTTCAACTCCGCCATCGGGTCGGGGATACCGAGCCGGGCCTGGTGGTAGAAGCACGTCGATCGGGCCAAACCCGCGGCCGCCAGCAGAACGTCGAGACGGTGTTCGGCCTTGAGTGCGATCACAGCGGCAACCCTCACGGCCGTTCTTGATCCCTCAAGGCCCGTACTTTTCCCAGGTAGGCGTTCTCCGCCCGCAACCGCTCAACCTCGCGGCGAAGCTGCTCCAACTCCGACTCCGGCCGGACCGGCGCGTCCGGGTCCTTCCGCGGCCGGCCCTTCGGCTTCGGCCGCAACCCATCAGCGCCCTCGCGCCGATACCTCCGCGCCCATGCCTTCACCAGCTGCGGTGAGGACAACTCGTGCTCGGCCGCCAGCGCTGTCACCGGCTCACCCGCCAGGAACCGCTCGACCACAGCCAGCTTGAACTCGAACGAGTACGACCGCTTCGTCGGCTTGGTCAACAGCGCTCCTCTGCCCCAGATCCGCCACCGCTGATACAGCAGTCTGACCGGGTCATGAGCCGCCACCCAACTGCCTCGCAGCAGCCCGCGACCCCAGCCCCCGCTCGAACAAACCTACTGCGACCGACCGCTGCGCCTCAGTCAACGAACTACGTCGATCCATACGAACACTCCCCAGGAGTTGAAACTGAATTTCTCAGTCCAACTTCTGGGGAGCAGTTCAGCTGGTGCGGGGTCTTTGCTATGCCTGGACCATCCGGTGGGCGAGGTCGGCGTACAGCTTGCCCAAGGCTTCCGGGTCGCCGCGGTGCGGTGTGTACCACCGGGCGACGTCGATGGAGAGCGAGAGGACGGCGAGGGTGGTGCCGGGCAGGTCGGTCACCGCGAAGTCCCCGGTCGCCACGCCGTCGGCCAGCACCTGCTCGATCTGGGCGGAGATGGCTCGCCGGATCGTCGCCACCTCGGCCAGGTGTTCCGGGGTGAGTGCGACCAGCTCGTACTGCACGACGCGGGCGATGGTGTGGTGCTCGGCATGCCAGGCGGTGAACGCGGAGATCATGCCGCGGAGCCGGTCGGCCGGTGCCGGGCCGGTGTCGGCATCCCGCAGTACGTCGAGAGCCGCACGGTGACCGTACAGGCTGATCTCGAACAGCAGCCGCTCCTTCGACGGGTAGTGCACGTAGAGCGCGGCCGGGCTCATCCCGCGCGCGCGACGCGATGTCGCGGGTGGTGGTGGCCTGGAATCCCCGCTCGGCGAAGGCGTCGATGGCGCCGGTCAGCAGCCGGCGCGCGGCGGCCGGCTGAACGTGCTCCCAGACGAGGGGGCTGGTGACTGCGGACACGTTGACACCCTGCCCTAGGCACGCGAAGCTAAGCAAGCGCTTAGCGAAGCGATAAATCGCACACAGCGAAATCGTCTCAATCCTCGGAGGGCCACGATGCAGCGCGTCATCTTCAATGAGGACCACCACGCTTTCCGGGCCAGCGCGAAGGAGTACTGCGACCGCTCGCTGGTGCCGCGGATGGAGCAGTTCCTGGAAGAGAAGACGATCGACCGCGCCGCCTGGCTGGAGGCCGGCAAGCAGGGCTTCCTCGGGCTGGACGTGCCGGAGGAGTACGGCGGTTCGAGCGTCGGCGACTACCGCTTCAACGCGGTGTTCGCCGAGGAGGTGTCCAAGGTCTCCGCGTCGCTGTCCAGCTGCTTCGGCATCCACTTCGACTGCGCGGCGCCGTACCTGGTGGATCTGGGCACCGAGGAGCAGAAGCAGCGCTGGCTGCCGAAGTTCTGCTCCGGTGAGTACGTCGCCGCGATCGGGATGACCGAGCCGTCCGGCGGCTCCGACCTGGCCGCGCTGAAGACCACGGCGAAGAAGGTCGACGGCGGCTGGGTGATGAACGGCTCGAAGACCTTCATCACCAACGGCGACATGGCCGACCTCGTCATCACCGCGGTCCGCACCGATCCGGCCAAGGGCGCGAAGGGCATCAGCCTGTTCGTGATCGAGGAGGGCATGGACGGGTTCACCCGCGGCCGCAAGCTGGACAAGGTCGGCCAGACCGAGTCCGGTACGTCGGAACTGTTCTTCTCCGACGTGTTCGTCCCCGACGACAACGTGCTCGGTGAGGTGGACCGCGGCTTCATCCACATGATGGAGCGGCTGGCCCAGGAGCGGATCGGCGCCGCGGTCTGCAACATCGCGCAGGCCACCCAGATCCTGACCGAGACGATCGAGTACGTGAAGCAGCGCAAGGCGTTCGGCCAGGCGGTCGGCTCGTTCCAGTACAACAAGTTCCTGGTCGCCGAGCTGGTCACCAAGGCCGAGGTCACCCAGGCGTACGTCGACAACGCCGTCGTCGCCCACGACGAGGACCGGCTGTCCGCCGTGGACGCGGCGAAGGCGAAGTGGTGGAGCGCCCACGTGCAGAACGAGATCCTGGACGCCTGCGTCCAGCTGCACGGCGGCTACGGCTACATGAACGAGTACCGGGTGGCGCGCGCCTGGCGGGACGCCCGGGTGACGAAGATCTGGGCCGGCAGCAACGAGATCATGAAGGAACTCATCGGCCGCGACCTGGGCCTGTAATCGGGCCTGTGATCGGTCTCTAGGAAGGACCTGCAATGCCTGAAGCAGTCATCGTGTCCACCGCGCGTTCGCCGATCGGCCGCGCGAACAAGGGGTCGCTCAAGGACATCCGTCCGGACGACCTCGCCGTACAGATGATCAAGGCGGCGGTCGACAAGGTGGGGCTGACCGGTGACCAGATCGAGGATCTGGCCGTCGGGTGTGCGGAGCCGCACGACGAGCACGGCGGCAACATGGCCCGCCGGATCGCGGTCCAGCTCGGCTGGGACAACACGCCGGCGACCACGGTCAACCGGTTCTGCGCGTCGTCGACCCAGACCGCGCGGATGGCGTTCCACGCGATCAGGTCCGGTGAGGGCGACATCTTCGTCAGCGCCGGCGTCGAGTGCGTGTCGCGGTACAAGAACTTCGGCTCGGCCGGCGTCGGCGACCCGAGTTCGTTCAACGAGGCCTTCGCCGACGCGGTGCAGCGGACCGAGAAGTACGCCGAGACCAACGACACCTGGCACGATCCGCGCGCCGACGGGCTGATCCCGGACATCTACATCGCGATGGGCCAGACCGCGGAGAACGTGGCGACGCTGAAGGGGATCACCCGGGCCGACCAGGACGCGTTCGGGGTCCGCTCGCAGAACCTGGCCGAGAAGGCGATCGGCAACGGCTTCTTCGACCGCGAGATCGTCCCGGTGACGCTGCCGGACGGGACCGTGGTGAGCAAGGACGACGGTCCGCGGGCCGGCACGACGCTGGAGGGCGTCAGCCAGCTCAAGCCGGTGTTCCGGGAGAACGGCACGGTCACGGCCGGCAACTGCTGCCCGCTGAACGACGGCGCCGCGGCGGTCGTGATCATGAGCGACACCAAGGCCCGCGAGCTCGGTCTCACCCCGCTGGCGCGGATCGTGTCGACCGGTGTCAGCGGCCTGTCGCCGGAGATCATGGGCCTCGGTCCGATCGAGGCGTCGAAGCAGGCGCTGGCCCGGGCCGGGATGAGCATCGGCGACATCGACCTGGTCGAGATCAACGAGGCCTTCGCGGTCCAGGTGATCGGCTCGGCCCGCGAGCTCGGCATCGACGAGGACAAGCTGAACGTGCACGGCGGTGCGATCGCGCTCGGCCACCCGTTCGGATCGACCGGCGCGCGGATCATGACGACGCTGGTGAACGGGCTGCAGTTCGAGGACAAGCAGTTCGGCCTGGAGACGATGTGCGTCGGCGGCGGTCAGGGGATGGCTGTCGTCCTCGAGCGTCTCAGCTGATGTCGTTGGAGAACCGTACGGCGATCATCACCGGAGCATCCCGGGGGATCGGGCTGGCGATCGCGCAGCGCCTGGTGGCCGATGGCGCGCGCGTCGTCATCACCGGCCGCACCCAGGAGACGCTCGACCAGGCGGTCGAGTCCCTCGGCGGCCGGGAGCATGCGTTCGCCGTCGCGGGTAAGGCGGCCGACCCGGAGCACCGTGCGAGTGTGGTCGCCGCCGCGGTGGCGACGTACGGGTCGGTGGACCTGCTGGTGAACAACACCGGCATCAACCCGATCTACGGCAAGCTGCTCGACGTCGATCCTGCGGTCGCGACGAAGATGGTCGACACCAACGTGCTGGCCACGATCGCCTGGGTGAAGGCCTGCCGGAACGCGTGGATGCGTGCGCACGGCGGTGCGGTGGTCAACCTGTCCTCGGTGGCCGGCCTGTCGCCGTCACCGGGGATCGGCTGGTACGGCGCGACCAAGGCGATGCTGTCCCGGGTGACAGCCGAGCTCGCGGTCGAGTTGGCCCCGGAGATCCGGGTCAACGCGGTGGCTCCGGCGGTGGTGAAGACCAAGTTCGCCGGCGCCCTCTACGAAGGGCGTGAGGACAAGGTCGCGTCGACGTACCCGCTGCAACGGCTGGGTACGCCGGAGGACGTCGCCTCGCTGGTGTGGTTCCTGCTGTCGGACGAGGCGTCGTGGATCACCGGCCAGACCATCACCATCGACGGTGGCCTGACCCTGAACGGCGGAATCGTCGGCTGAGCTACGGCCGAGCCGGCCGGGTGGCGACGAAGCGCTGGCGGACGATGATGTTGCCTTCGGCGTCCTCGTCCTCGTTGCGCCAGTGGAAGCCGGAATCGCTGATGTCGGTGAAGATCCAGCGGGTCTTGGCGGCTAGCGGTTCGCGCGCGTCGAGGGTGATGGAGTTGTCGCCGGGGTGACCGATGAAGGTCATCACGAAGGCGTACTTCGGGCCCATCCAGGTGGAGCGGAAGGCCTGGAGCTCCGGGTCGTGGATGCGGATGGTGAGACCCCATTCGCCGTCGCCGTCGGTGGGACGGGCGGCCCGGCTGGGAGTGATCCAGATGTCGGCGACCGCACGGCCGTCGAGGGCCCAGGCGAAGTGCCACTCGCCCTTGGTCTGCCGGGTGACGTTGCCGGCGTCGTCGTACCAGGTGACGTCGAGATCCCAGCTTCCGATCAGCCGGGCGAAGGGCTGGAACGCCGCGGCGAACTCGGGCCGGGGTTCGTCGGACACCATCAGACCGGCCAGCACCTCGGCCGCGGCCGCACCATCCGTAATCTGCATAGGTGCTATTCACTCCTGACGGGCAAACACTGTCAAGAGCACCCTCGCTTCGCTCGGGGCGGTGGAGGGGACCTGAGCGCGGAAGGAAGCCGGGTGTGGAGGGGGCCTGTGGACTGCCCGCCGCCGGTGACCACGTCGTGTCCCAGCACGATGGCACTTCCGGCGGTCGGGGCGATCAGTCCGACAGCACCGGGCCACTCTAATACCAGTCCGCTACACGACAGAATCACAGCGAGCGCGCACCTGTTGCGATCCCATTGCTGTTCGTCCCCGGCCGTTAATCCGTGGCGGTCCGCAGGCGCGCTGGTTAGGGTCCGGGCATGACGACTCGGGTGGTGATCCGGCCGGCTGTGGGCGACGACGCCGACGGGGTGGCGGCGGTACGGCGAGCGGTCTTCGCCTACAAGGTGATGTCGCCGGCAGCCACCCGGCACATGATCACCGTGTCGGCGCCGGCGGAGCGTTTCCTCGCTCTGGTCGCGGAGTCCGACGGCGAGGTCGTCGCCTGGGGATCGGCCGCGCTGAACATCTGGACCAGCGAACCGGGCCAGAGCCACGTCTCGATCTACGTGCACCCGGACCAGCGCAAACAGGGCATCGGGAGCGCGCTGGCCGATCGGCTGCACCAGCACCTCAGCGAGGTCGGCGCCGTTCGTTCGCGCACCTTCGTGCACCCCGACGGTCTCGAGTTCGCCCGGAACCGCGGGTACGACGGAACGCGCCAGATGCACTTCTCCGGCGTCGATCCACGCGTATTGCCCGATCAGCCGCCGACCCCGGACGGCATCGAACTGGTGACCATGGATCAGCTCGATCCGCGCCAGGCCTACGCCGCCGATTCGGTCGCGTCGCTGGACGAGCCGGGCGATTCTCCGCTCGACTCGATCGAGTACGACCGCTGGCTCGAGGAGATCTGGAACGGACCGGCCCTCGACAAGTCGCTCAGCATCGCCGCGGTCGCCGGTGACGAGGTGGCGTGCTTCACCGCGGTCGAGACCGACGGCGATCGGGCCTGGTCTGGGATGACGGGGACGATTCCGTCGTACCGGGGGCGCGGGCTGGCCAAGCTGGTCAAGTCGGTCGCGCTGCGTCGGTGCGCCGGGGCCGGGATCACCGCCGCCTACACGTCGAACGACGACGAGAACGGGCCGATGCTTGCCATCAACAACTGGCTCGGCTATCGCCGGGTGCAGACGGAAATGGCATTACTGCGCCCGCTGGGCTCGTAAACGGTCGATATTCGACGTGCGGTAAGAACGCGCTGAGACAAAGCTGTAATCGATTTCGCATTCGCTCCGCGCCCGCCGCGGGTTATGTTCCGGAGAACTTCGCCGAAGGAGTTCTGATGGATATCAGGCGTGCTGAGCCGGGGGATGTCGAGGGCGCGATCGCCTTGCACGACGAGCATGCGCCGTACCTGGTCGTCACGGCTTCGGCACTGCAGCGCGGACTGGAGTCCGCACCGGTTCCGGGCCGTGGGACCTTCGCCGCGCTGGACGCGGGCGAGGTCGTCGGCTGGGCGTCGACCGGGCTGATCGCGGGATCGGAGCCGCTCGACGGCCAGCTACGGGTGCTGGTCCGGCCCGACCATCGGGGCCGGGGGATCGGCGCGAAGTTGCTGGAGGCAACGCACGAGGAACTGCGGTCGGCCGGGGCGGCCAGCGCACGGGTCTTCGCGGATCCGTCGACGGTCGAGTGGGCCGCGCGCTGGGGGTACCAGCAGACCCGGCAGGTGCACTACGCCGGGATCGACCCGCGGAAGGCGCCGGACATTCCGGGCGTGCCGTCCGGGGTGCAGTTGGTGCCGCTGAACGAGGTCGACCCGAGCCGGCTCTACGAGGCGGACGTGGTCGCCCAGCGCACCAAGCCGGGCGACGCGAAGATCACCACGCGACCGTACGACGACTGGCTCGCCGGAGTGTGGAAGTCACCGGCGATGGTCCTGGATCTCAGCATGGCGGCGGTCTATCAGGACCAGGTGATCGGCTTCACCCTGGGCAACGGCGACCACACCAAGATCTGGTCGCAGATGACGGCCACGATGCCCGAGTACCGCGGTCGCGGTCTGGCCAAGCTGGTCAAGTGTGCCGCATTGCATCGAGCCGCCGATGCGGGCGTACAGGGCGCCTACACCGCCAATTACGACGGCAACACCCCGATGATCGCGGTCAACGAATGGCTCGGCTACGACCGCGTCGCCACCCACGCCGTCCTGATCTGCCCTCTTTAGGGAACGAGCAGTACGACGGTTTCCGCGACGCAGGCCGGCTTCGTCGAGTTCTCCAGCTCGATGACCCAGTTCAGTGAGACCTGGATGCCGGCCGGCGTCTCGGCGGTGCTGGAGATCGAAGCGCCGGCCCGGACCCGGGAACCGACCGGCACCGGGGCCGGGAAGCGGACCTTGTTCACGCCGTAGTTGAGTTTGGCGGTGACACCGCTGACCGAGAACAGCTCGTCGCCGAACCGCGCGATCAGGCTCAGGGTCAGGTAGCCGTGCGCGATCGTGCCGCCGTACGGGCCCTTCTTCGCGCGCTCGACGTCGACGTGGATCCACTGGTGGTCACCGGTCGCGTCGGCGAAGGTGTTCACCTGCTCCTGGGTGATCTCCAGCCACGCGGACTCACCCAGCTGGGTGCCGACCGCGTGCACGACCTCGTCGATGCCGGTGAACGACTGCGCCATCTCTCTCCGTCCTCAGTGCGGTGTCAGTTACGAGGTCCGCCGGCGACGTACAGGACCTGACCGGAGACGAACCCGGCCTCCTCGCTGCAGAAGTACGACGCGGCCGCGGCGATGTCGTCCGGCGTGCCGGTCCGGTTCACCGGGATGGTCGCGGCGGTCGCCTTCTTGAACTCCTCGAAGTCGACGCCGACCCGGGCCGCGGTGGCCGCGGTCATGTCGGTCTCGATGAACCCGGGCGCGATCGCGTTCGCGGTGACGCCGAACTTGCCCAGCTCGATCGCCAGCGTCTTCGCCAGCCCCTGCAGGCCGGCCTTCGCGGACGCGTAGTTCGCCTGGCCGCGGTTGCCCAGCGCCGAGGTCGAGGACAGGAACACGATCCGGCCGTAGCCGGCCTCGACCATGTGCGCCTGGCAGGCGCGCGACATCAGGAAGCTGCCCTTGAGGTGCACCGACATGACGGTGTCCCAGTCGTCCTCGGACATCTTGAACAGCAGGTTGTCGCGCAGCACGCCGGCGTTGTTGACCAGGACCGTCGGCGCGCCCAGCTCGGACACGACCCGCTCCACGGCGGCGGTCACCTGGTCCGGCTTGCTGACGTCGCAGCCGACCGCGACGGCCTTGCCGCCCGCCTCGGTGATCGCCTTGACGGTGGCCTCGCAGGCGCCCTCGTCGAGGTCGAGCACGGCGACCGCATTCCCGTCCTTGGCGAGCCGCTGCGCGACGGCCGCGCCGATTCCCCGGGCTGCCCCGGTCACGATCGCCACCCGCTGCTCGGTCATCACGTAGCTCCTTCGGTCCGTGCTGTGCCGGGGATGACATTACCCACGCTGCGTCACCCTGGTAGTACCACGGATGCGATGATCGCCGTGTGGATGATCACAGCGCCGGTGAGAACCGCCATGTCTATCACTGTCCGCTGCGGTGGGGCGACATGGATGCGCTCGGCCACGTGAACAACGGCCGGTACGTCGACTACCTGCAGGACGCCCGGGTCGACTTCCTGTTCCGGACCGCCAAGGAACTCGGCGCCGACGACCTGGAGACCGGCCTGCTGGTGGCCCGGCACGAGGTGCAGTACCGCGCTCCGCTGCACTTCCGGTCCGAACCGGTCCGGATCGAGCTGTGGATCAGCGAGATCAAGGCCGCCTCGTTCACCGTCGACTACGAGATCCTGGACGCCGAGCCGGAGCGGACGACGTACGTCGAGGCGCGCACCCGGCTGGTGCCGTTCGACTTCGCCGCCAACCGCCTGCGCCGGATCACCCCGGTCGAACGCGAGGCTCTCTCGAAGCTGGTGGGCTCATGACCTTCAGGCACCCCGTCCTGGTCCGGTGGTCCGACATCGACTCCTACGACCACGTCAACAACGTCCGGTACTTCGACTACCTCCAGGAGGCCCGGATCGCGTTCCTGTCCGAGGTCATCGGCACTACCGGCGACTTCTTCGCCGATCACCCGTGTGTCCTGGTCAGCCAGACCGTCGACTACCTGCGACCCATCCTGCTCAGGCATCCGCCGTACGACGTCGACGTGTGGGTCGAGTCCGTTGGTAAGGCGTCGTACACCCTCGGCTCCCGGATCGTCGACCGCAGCGGCGAGAGCGAGGACGTCTACGCGAAGGCGGTGTCGGTGATCGTCACCGTGGACGGCGAGACGCACACCAAAAGACCGCTCGCGTCCACTGAACGGGACGCCCTGCTCAAGCACGTTATGACGGCTTGAGACACTGGGACGGATATGACTGAGCAACTGAGTTTCTACGACGCTGTCGGCGGGGCGGAGACGTTCCACCGGCTGGTGGCGGCCTTCTACCGCGGCGTCGCCGCCGACCCGGAGCTGCGCCCGATGTACCCGGAGGAGGACCTCGGCCCGGCCGAGGTGCGCTTCCGGATGTTCCTTGAGCAGTACTGGGGCGGCCCACGGACGTACTCCGAGCAGCGCGGGCACCCCCGGCTGCGGATGCGGCACGCCCCGTTCGCCGTCACCCCGAGCGCCCGGGACCGCTGGCTCGGCCACATGCGTGCCGCGCTGGACGAGATCGCACTGCCACCGGATCGGGACGAGGAGATCTGGACCTACATGGTGATGGCGGCGCACAGCATGGTGAACACCGACGAACCGCAGTACCCGGGCGCGATCGACGTGTCCGGTCGCTGAATCTCTCTTTCGAAGGAGACAACACGAGCATGGCCGCAACCCGTACTGCCAAGGCCCACTGGGAAGGTTCGCTGCTGGAGGGGGCCGGTCAGGTCAACCTCGAGTCGTCGGGCCTCGGTAGCTTCGACGTGACCTGGGCCGCCCGCACCGAGCCCGAGGCCAGCGGCCGGACCAGCCCGGAGGAGCTGCTCGGCGCCGCCCACTCGGCGTGCTTCTCGATGGCGCTGTCGCACGCGCTGGCGGGGGCCGGCAACCCGCCGGCGGCGCTCGACACCCAGGCGGACGTCACCTTCCAGCCGGGTGAGGGCATCACCGGCATCAAGCTGACGGTGGTCGGCAACGTGCCGGGCATCACCGCGGACGAGTTCGCCGAGTTCGCCGAGGGCGCGAAGAAGAACTGCCCGGTCTCGCAGGCCCTCGCCGCTCCGATCACTCTCGAGGTCAGCTTCACCGCCTGACACTTACTCGCACGCCGCCCGCGCAACTGTGTTGCGCGGGCGGCGTGCTGTTTGTGGTGAGCACCGGCGAGGTCGGTTGTTGTCGTGTTGTCGCCAGACGGCGGCGTGGTGCGGGGTCATACTGCCGGTGTGCCGGACGATGCTGCGCTGCTCGACAACCACCTGGCCTTCCTGGCTGCTCATCGCGGCGAGGTACGGCGGAGCGCCGCGGGAATCGACGTGATCGGGGAGGACGACTTCTTCTCGTGCTGGATCCCGCTGAGCGCGGATGCCGCCATCCCGGACGGGACATCGGCTGTGCGTCTGGTGCCCTGGAGCGGAACTGGCTGGGAGCCGCGGCTGATGGAGGTCGGATTCGAGCCGGCTGAGGTGCTTGTACACATGGAGGCACCGGCCTCAGAGACTGCCGGTGAGCCGCTGGCCGCGATCGGCACGGACGAGGACGCCGTCGCCTTCGCCGAGGTTCAGGCCGCCGCCTTCCTGGGCGAGGACGATCCGGACGTCGACTGGTGGCGGCAGAAGCTCCGCGAGATGGCGCTGCGGAACTACGCCGAGCCGGACCAGTCCCTCTACCTGCTCCGGGTCGACGGCGACCCGGCCTCGATCACGCTGGTGTTCCGCACGGGCCAGGTCTTCGGCATCTACGCGGTCGCGACGAAACCGGCGTACCGGGGAGAGGGCTGGCCTCGACGCTGCTCGGTCAGGCGCGGCGGGATGCGGCGAGCGGTCGGCTCACCTTGCAGGTCGTCGAGGGCTCGGCGGCTGAGCGGCTGTATCGGAAGCTCGGCTTCCGTTCGGTGTTCCGGTCGCCGCACTTTCGTCTTCCGGCGTAGCGTCTTCGGCTCGTTCGGTGGCGCTGCCGACGCCGGAGGGCGCGGAGCTCGCGGGGTCGCGGGTGGTGAGGTTGCCGATCCGGAGGACCTCGCCGTTGCGGACGTACCAGGTGGTGCCGTCCTCACCGCGCAGGGTCGTGATCCGCAGGCCGACCGCGACGACGACACCGGTCGCCTTCTCCATGTCGATCAGGTCGCCCACGCCGTACTGGTCCTCGAAGATCATGAAGATGCCGGCCAGGAAGTCCTTCACCAGCGTCTGCGCGCCGAAGCCGAGTGCGACACCGATGATGCTCGCCGACGCGATCACCGGCATGATGTTGAAGCCGAGCTCGGCCAGCACCATCACCACGGCGACGGCGCTCAGCACGATGGTCACCGTGCTGCACAGCAGTGAGGCGATCGTCTCGGCCCGCTGGGTCCGGCGCTCGTTGGCCAGCGTGTTCTCGACGAATCCCTGGCCGATCTTCGACTTCGCCAGGACTCCGGCGACGGCGCCGTTCCCGGTCCGGCGGGCGAACCGGCGGATCACCTTGTGCAGGAGCCACCGGAGCACGAAGAAGCCGATGATCAGCCCGGCGATCCGGGCCGGGACCACGACGATCTGGTCGGTCACCTCCAGGTTGCCGTCGTTGCCGTACCGGAAGAAGGTCGGGAAGGCCTCCGGCAGCGAAAACAGGGGGTGACTGACTGAGGACACAAGGTAGCTGGTCAGAATAGGCATCTCGCCGCCCGATCTTAGACGTGCCTCGCAACGGGCTGACAAGGGAGACGATCGCATTGCCCAGCCGGCTGGACGACGAGCTGTCCAGGCTCGTGAGCGCGGGTGTGCTGCGCCAGTACCAGGCCGAATCGCTGCGGGACGCCGCGGACGCCGAGGTCGCGGCGGCCCTGGCCGACCCCGGCCGGCCACAGCCGGCCGAAGCTGCTCCCGCGAAGCCCAAGCCACCTCCGACGGCGATGCACTCGAGTGCCTTGATCGAGGTGCTCGGCTACATCGGCGGAGCGTTACTCCTCGGCGCGGTCGCGCTGCTCACGGTCGCGAACTGGGGTGAGATGGGTCGCGCCGCCCGCGTGAGCACCGGAACGAGCGCCGCCGTGATCCTGCTCGGCGCCGCCGTCGTCCTCGGTGTGCTGCGCCGTCGCGAGCAGCTCAGTTCGGCGCTGGCGTCGCTGGGATGCTGTGTGGCCGGCTTCGCCGCGTACGTCGCGATCGAAGGGGAGACCGGGCGGATCGTCGGGGTCGCCGTCGCGCTCGCACTGGCCGGGATAGGTCTCTGGTGGCTGGCCGGCTCTTCGTTGCTGGTGGCAACTTTTGCGATCCTGTTCGTCGGTGTGTTGGTGATCACGGCAGATGTCCTCACTCCGGACACCGGGACAGCGGACAACAGCGCCGGGATCGCCGGGACCGGATTCATCCTGGTCGCGTT
Organism: uncultured Actinomycetota bacterium; assembly: GCA_963748245.1. Classification (GTDB taxonomy): domain Bacteria; phylum Actinomycetota; class Actinomycetes; order Propionibacteriales; family Kribbellaceae; genus Kribbella. The sequence goes on from CAVVIA010000005.1 coordinate 1,736,971, forward strand.
CGTGCTGGTGATGCTCGGGCTGGTCCGGGACCAGGTGACCGCATGGTCGCTGGCGGGGGCCGCGATGTTCAGCTCGTCGATCTGCTGGCTGATCCAGGATCGCGGCGAGATCATGGCGCTCGCGGTCGGCACCGCCGGTCCGGCCGCCCTGCTGGTTGCGTACGGTCGCCGGCACGCGTCGGCGTACGCGGTGGTGGGTTGCGCGATCCTGCTGGTCATCTGGCCGACCGCGCTCTACCAGCTCACCGACAACATGGCAGGTGTCGCGATCGGCCTGGTGGTCGCCAGTACGGCTCTGCTGGTCGCCGTGCTCCTGCTCAGCGGTAGGCGCGCGAACCGGTAACAACGGCGCGCGGCGTCTGCCCGCTGGAGGGGTTGATACGGCAGACTCGCTGAGGTGACTGCTCCTACTCCGGCCCTTGTCGAGCTAGCGGTTGCCCATGGCGTGGCGACGGAGTACTGGAACTGGCAGGGCGAGCATGTGATCGTCTCCAGCCAGGTGGTGTCCGCCGTACTCGCGGCACTCGGTGTCGACGCTTCCACACCGGCGAACGCGACCGAGGCGCTGGACGAGCACCGCCAGGCGCGCTGGCGTCGTACGCTGCCGGCCACTGTGGTGATGCGGGAGGGCTGGACGCCCTGGTTCGCCGTACACCTGCCGCACGGGTCCGCCGCCGAGGTGTGGGTGGACCTGGAAGACGGCGGGCATCGGCGGGACATCGCGCAGCAGGACCACTGGGTCGAGCCGGAGTGGATCGACGGCGTGCAGGTCGGTGAGGCGACGTTCCAGCTGCCGGGCGACCTGCCGATCGGCTATCACCGGTTGTGCGCGCGGATCGGTGGCAATCCGGAGATCTCGGTCAGCACGCTGATCGTCACCCCACGCAAGCTGGCGCCGGAGAAGCTCCACCGGACCTGGGGGTGGGTGCTGCAGCTGTACTCGGTCCGCTCCCGTCGCTCCTGGGGCATCGGTGACCTGCACGACCTCGCGGACCTGGCTGCCTGGTCCGCGACCGACCTGAGCGCCGGCTTCGTCCTGGTGAACCCGCTGCACGCCGCGGAGACCTCCGGGCGGATGGAGCCGTCGCCGTACCTGCCGGCCTCCCGGCGCTTCGGCAACCCGATCTACCTCCGCATCGAGGACATCGACGAGTACGGCGACCTTGCACCAGCTGAGCGGGATCGGGTCCGCGCCTCGAGCCTGCAGACCCGGGCTCTGAGCGAGGACGCGACCGCACTGGACCGCGACACCGTGTGGGCGGCCAAGCGAGAGGCACTGCAGTTGCTGTTCGGCGTACGGCCGTCGATCGGCCGGATCGCCGAGTACGGCGCCTACTGCGACCGCGAGAGCCAGGGTCTGATCGACTTCGCCACCTGGGCCGCGATCGCCGACGTCCACGGGCCGGAGTGGAGCAAGTGGCCCGAGGAGCTGCGGGACCCGACCGCTCCGGCCGTCGTTGCCTTCCGCAACGAGAACCCGGACGCGGTGGAGTTCCACTGCTGGCTGCAGTGGCAGCTGGACGACCAGCTCGCCCGTACCCAGGCCCGGGCCAAGGCGGCCGGCATGTCGCTGGGCGTCGTACACGACCTGGCTGTCGGCGTACACCCGGACGGTGCGGACGCGTGGGCGCTGCAGAACGTGCTGGCTCCCGGTATTCATGTCGGGGCTCCGCCGGATGCGTTCAACCAGCAGGGGCAGGACTGGTCGCAGCCGCCTTGGCGCCCGAACGCGCTGGCCGAGACCGGGTACGCCGCCTGGCGTGACCTTGTCCGCGCGGTGATGCGGCACGGCGGTGGCCTGCGGATCGACCACATCCTCGGCATGTTCCGGCTCTGGTGGGTGACGTCGCCGGAGCGGCCGACCGAGGGCACCTATGTCCGGTACGACCACGAGGCGCTGGTCGGCATCCTCGTTCTGGAGGCCACCCGGGCCGGTGTGACCGTGATAGGGGAGGACCTCGGCACGGTCGAGCCGTGGGTGCGCGACTACCTGACCGAGCGCGGCATCCTCGGTACGTCGGTGCTGTGGTTCGAGCGAGACGCAGACGGCAAGCCGCTGGCGCCGGAGCGGTGGCGTGAGCTGTGCCTGGCCACGGTCACCACCCACGACCTGCCTCCGACCGCCGGCTACCTGGCCGGGGACCACGTGGAGCTCCGCAACCAGCTCGGCCTGCTGACCAGGCCGGTCGCCGAGGAGCTCGAGGTCGACGAGGCCGATCGGGACTCGTGGCTCAACGCACTGCGCGAGCGGCATCTACTGAGCAACACCGACGGCGACGTCGAGCGCATCGTCGAGGCGCTGCACCGGTACGTCGCTCATACCCCGGCGAAGCTGGTCGGTGTCGCGTTGACGGATGCAGTGGGCGAGCGTCGTACGCAGAACCAGCCGGGCACCACGGACGAGTACCCGAACTGGCGGGTGCCGCTCGGCGGATCGGACGGGTCGCCGGTGCTGATCGAGGATCTGCCGAACAACCAGCGGCTCCGCCGGCTGATCGGTGCGCTGAACATCTAGCTAGCTGTAAACAGTCGCTCACGAACCGTTGACAATAGATTTGAACGGTTGTTTTCTATCTGTCAGAAGGCGCCTTCCTTCACTGTCTTTCCGCCCCAACAGTTGAAGGAGTTGTCCGCATGCTCCGATTACGCAAACTCAGCTTGGCCGGAATCGCCGTCGGCGCCTTGGCATTGACGGTCAATACGTCGGTCCCGCTGGCGTACGGCCACGGGTACACGACCGGCCCGACCAGTCGCGCCAAACACTGCCAGAACGGCACTGTCACGAACTGCGGCCAGATCCAGTGGGAGCCGCAGAGCGTCGAGGGTCCGAAGGGCTTCCCGGCGTCCGGTCCGGCCGACGGCAAGCTCTGCTCCGCCGGGCTCGGCCAGTTCGCCGAGCTGGACGACCAGCGTGGCGGTGCCTGGCCGGCCGAGCAGCTCACCGCAGGTCTCAGCTACAACTTCCGCTGGTACCTGACCGCACCGCACGCCACCACGGACTTCAAGTACTACATGACCAAGCAGGGCTGGGATCAGAACGCTCCGCTGACCCGGGCGGCGCTCGACCTGAACCCGTTCCTGACCGTCGACATGAACGGCGGGCGGCCGACGAACGAGGTCAGCCACGCCGGCACCGCGCCGAGCGGCCGGACCGGGCGGCACATGATCATCGCCGTCTGGACCATCCACGACACGGTGAACGCCTTCTTCCAGTGTTCGGATGTTCGTTTCTGATTCAACCGGACGTTTCGTCAATAACTTTCCTGGGCAGTGCACTCCTTGAAATATCCGCCCCGTATTTCAAGGAGTGTCCCCATGAAAACTGTGCTCCGCCGAGTTCTCGTCCCGGTCGTCGCCGTCCTCGCCGGTCTGCTGCCCGGTGTCGTGGCCGTCGAGCAGGCCGCCGCGCTCACCAAGATGACGCACTCACAGGCCACCGCGATCTTCCGCGCGGCCGGGATCACCTGGTCGTCCAGTGGTGGCTGTTCCGACTGGAACAACCCGACCTGCACGTCGTTCACCAACATCAACGACAGCACCGTGTACGGCGTCCGCACGCTGAAGCAGGCGAGTGGGTGCGCGGTGAACATCACCGGCGGCACCGAGGTCGGCCACGCGTCCGGGACCTACAGCCACCGGAACGGGTACAAGGTCGACATCTCGGTCTACACCTGTGTCAGCAACTACATCCGCAACACCTTCACCCGGATCGCCGACCGCGGTGACGGTGCCCCGCAGTGGCGCTCGGGCGCAGGCAACATCTACGCCAACGAGGGCAACCACTGGGACATCACCTACTACAACTGCGGCGGCTGCTGAGCCAGAAGAGCTGAGGCCGTAGGAAGGTGCGGGGAGCCGGGGGACTAGGCTCTGGGTGTGATCACTGAAGTTTCCGGCCACGCCCTGCTGGTGTTCGTCGGCATCCCCGCACTGGTCATCGCGGTGGTGGCGCTCCTGGTCTTCGCGCCGTCGATCGCGAACGGTCCGCGCTACCGCCCAGGCCTGTCCTGGTGGGCCCCGCCCGTCTGGATCAACGGGCCGACCGTGACGAAGCCGGACCCGGCCAACCTGCCCGAGTTGCCTGCCGCACCGGGTGCCACTGCGAGCGCCGGTGCAGGCGTCGCCCGTACGACCGGAGGCGCAAGTGCCAGCTGGTGACGCATTCACCCCTGACCAGCTCTACGACATCGAGAAGGCGGTCCGGCACGCCGAGGAGGTCTCCGGCCTGCACTTCTCCGTGTACGTCGGTGGTGCCGACTCCGAGACCCGTCCGTTCGCACTCGAACTGCTGAACGAGCTGGACGACCCGGACCACACGGTCCTGGTGTACGTCGACCCGGCCGGACGCCGGCTGGAGATCGTCACCGGGGCACTGGCGAAGCGGCAGCTCTCGGACACCGCGGCCGGCCTGGCCGCGCTGGCGATGCAGACCTCGTTTGCCACCGGTGACCTGACCGGCGGTCTCGTCACCGGCGTAGAGCAGCTGGGCGCACACGCTCAACAGGCCCCGCTGCTGCACGCGAACGAGCCGCACAAGCAGTGAGCCGGCTGCTCCAGCCACACCGGATCGAGCTCGACGACCTGGTTCTGCGTCCGTTCGCGTGGACGGACGAACCCGCGGTCGCCGAAGCGCTGCGGGATCCGGAGATCCTTCGCTGGACCGCGGGTACGGCGGTGATCCGCACACCCGCGGAGCAGCGGGCGACGCGGTGGCTCGAGACCCGGATCGACGGCTGGGACCGCGGCAACGCGGTCTTCGCGGTCGCGGACGCTGCCAGCGACTACGTGCTCGCGACGGTGTCGATCCGCGAGGTCAACCGGCTACCCGACCAGGCGGTCGTCGCGTACTGGGTCAGCCCGTCCGCACGCGGTCGCAGGCTTGCTGCCCGAGCACTGGACGCAGCCGCGCGTTGGTCCTTCGCGAAGGACGGACTGGGACTGCACAGGCTGTCGCTGGACCACGCCCTCGTCAATGCGGGCTCATGCCGCGTCGCAACTCGGGCCGGCTTCCGGCTGGAAGGCACGATGCGCGAATTCTTCGTCGAGCCGTCCGGCGAGCGGCATGACTCTCACCTGCACGCCCGGCTCGCGACCGACCCGATCGCCTAGCCGGGTGCGCCGGCCGGTTCGTAGGTGGGGCAGGGGCTGGCGTAGGCGCGCTGGGTCTTCGGCGCGGAACACAGATCCAGCATCTGCGCTGACGACGGGCCCGGACCCAGGTAGACGATCCAGGTGTCGGTGACCGGCTGCAGGGAGCTGTTGGCGATCCCGGGGTACTGTCCGTCGACCAGCATCGCCTTCGCGGGAACGCCGGCGGTGATCATCTTGATCGCGGCGGCCTTGGCCAGCTGATCGGCATCCATGCCGACGTCGGTCGGGTACTTGTCGATCACGGCGATCCACTGGCCGCGCTTGAAGGCCGGCGAGGTCGGGCCGGTGTTCGGCGTCGCGCTCGTCTGCACCTTGGCCTTCGGTGAGGCCGAGGACGCCGGCGGCTTGCGATCCGCCTTGGACGTGTTGACCGACGGGGACGCGCTCTGGGTCGGCGCGCTCGCCACCGGTGGTCCGGCTCCGCCGTTCGCCGCCGCTCCCGCCCCCGGGCCTTCGTCGGTAGGCGGGGCAGAGGTTCCCCGCGTCAGGATGAATGCGAACACCGCGACCATCGCGAGGGCGGCCACGACGGCCGCACCGACCGCACTGTGCGAGCGCTGGGGCTTGCGGGCGTGGGAATGGGGGGAATGACTCGGAGTGGAAGGGCTTTTCTGTTGTCGCCGGGCGGGTGGCCTCCGGTGATCCACGGGTGTCACGGCAAGGGTCCCTCCCCAGATTCCCCTGTGGCGGATAGTGCGTGCAGCTTAAACCGAACCACTGCATAAATGAGTACTGCTCACGTGATGAGAATCTCCTTCCGGACAAGGAATCGCACCCCGCAGCCGACCCCTCACTATCCGCCGAAGAACAATCGTTTGAACCTCACCGGCAGCGTTCGCGCTGCCACTGTCCGGCGCTTTCCCACGGCGCAACGCGACCTGCGGCTAGGTGCCGGAGGGGATGCCGTCGTGCTTGGGCTGTGGGCGGGTGTCGAGGGCGTCGTCGAGCCAGGTGTCCACGTCGACGTCGGCGCCGAGGATGTGGTTCACGTACGACGCTCGTTCGTGGCTGAGCACCTCCAGCTCCCAGACGCACGGGGCCGCACCGATCGGGGCCGGCCGGAGATCGTCGACGTCCATCCCGCTGAAGATGCTCTGCCGGGACTGGAAGTCCTTGGCCCAGCTCTGTACGACCAGGTAGATCCCGTCGTCGCCGAGATGCAGTACGACGACGCCGAGTCCGACCGCCCCCATCGCGTCGTCGAACTCCAGTTGCCGGGTGGCGGTGGCACGGGCAGCGTCGACCATCTGGTCGTCCCACTGCCGTCCGCGTGCGGTGATGATGTACGGCTTCACCAGGCGATGCGGATAGCGCCACGGCATCAGGGGAGTGACAGGGCGAGGGCGGTACGCCTCGGCCAGTCCGGTCAGCGCAACGGCTGCCGCACCGGCCAGGGCGGGGTCAGAAGCGGGCACCGACCCAGTCTTACCTCACCGTGGTCCAAACACGACACCGGCGGTCTCAGCGAGAGACCGCCGGCACGGTGTTCAGCTCGCGTCGCGGGCCTGGGCCGCGAGAGCGCGGGTCAGGTCGGCCTGGGCCTCGCTGACGTAGCGCAGGGTGGGAGCGTCCACCGACGACGACTCCGTCGACAGCCAGGAGGTGAGCGCGTCGAGAGTCGGCTGCTCCGCCAGGGTGCGCGGCGACAGGTAGACCAGCACGTTCTCACCCATCGAGGAGCCGAGCCGGGTGTAGACGTCCTTGGCTGCGCTCAGGTACTTCTCGACGTACGGCCGGAGGAGCTCCTCCTGACCGGGCTGCTGGAAGCCGAGGATGGTCCGGAACTGCGTCTCGTTCGGGGTGTCCCCGGACTCGACCGCGATCCGCCACGCGTCTTCCTTGGCCTCGGCGGTCGGCCGCGCGGCCCGTGCCTGCGCGGCCCGCTCCTGCCCGGTGATCGTGGTGTCCAGGGTCAGCTCGTCGTCGATCTCGTCGGCGCCGATCCGGCCGAGCCGGGCCAGCGCGACGATCAGCGTCCAGCGCAGATCGGTGTCGACCACCAGGCCTGAGGGCAGTTCGCGGTCGTCGAGCCACGCGGTCAGCCGGTCGGCGCCGGCGTCGGAGAACACCGCGGAGCTGTAGGCCCGGGCGAACGCGAGCTGGTGGTCGCTGCCCGGCTCGGCGTTGGCGAGCAGCTCGGCCAGCGCCTCCTCGAACTGCGCCCGCAGCACCGGCCGGTTGTCCGGGGCGGCGTACAGGTTGATCGCGCTGGTCGCCTGGCCGAGCAGGGAGCGAACGCCGGTCAGGTCGGTCTCGGCCTTGATCCCGCGCAGCACGATGCCGACGTACTGGCTGGCCGGCATCTCGGCGTCGCGGGTCATGTCCCAGGCCGCACCCCAGGCAAGGGCCCGGGGCAAGCGATTCCGTCAGCTGGTCGATCGACTCGACCAGGGTGGCCCGGGACCGCTCGTCCAGCCGGATCTTGGCGTAGGTGAGGTCGTCGTCGTTCAGCAGCACCAGGTCCGGCTGCGTCGCGCCGACCAGCTCGGCCAGCTCGGTGCGCGGTCCGTCGATGTCGACCTCGAACCGCTCGGTCCGGACCAGGCCTTCGTCGGTACGGCGGTACAGGCCGACCGCCAGCCGGTGCGGCCGCAGGACGGGGAAGTTCTCCGCCGCGGTCTGCTCGATCGCGAACGACGTGAACGCCCCCTCGGCGTCGACCGCGAAGTCGGCCCGGAGCGTGTTGACGCCGGCCGTCCGCAGCCAGCGCTCGGTCCAGTCGTCCAGGTCGCGCCCGGACGCCTTCTCCAGCGGCTTCAGCAGGTCGGTCAGCTCGGTGTTGCCGAACGCGTGGTCGGAGAAGTACTCCTTCAGCGCGGTGATGAAGGTGTCCTCACCGACGAACGCGACCAGCTGCCGCAGCGTCGAGGCGCCCTTGGCGTAGGTGATGCCGTCGAAGTTCACCTCGACCGCGTGGAAGTCGACCATGTCGGCCGCGATCGGGTGCGTCGAGGGCAGCTGGTCCTGCCGGTAGGCCCAGTTCTTCCGCGCGTTGCAGAAGGTCGTCCAGGCACCGGCGTACTTGGTCGTCGCGACCGCCTGCGCCCAGTGGCTGGCCCACTCGGCGAACGACTCGTTCAGCCACAGGTCGTCCCACCAGGTCATCGTGACCAGGTCGCCGAACCACATGTGCGCGAGCTCGTGCAGCACCGTGTTCGCGCGGCTCTCCATCTCCGCATGCGTGGTCCGGCTGCGGAACAGGTACTCGTCCCGCAGCGTCACGCACCCCGCGTTCTCCATCGCGCCCATGTTGTACTCGGGCACGAACGCCTGGTCGTACTTGTGGAACGGGTACGGCGTCCCGAAGGCTTGCTCGAACAGCTCGAAGCCCTGCTTGGTCACCTCGAACAGGTCGTCGACGTCGAGGGCGCCCTTCAGGGACGGGCGGCACAGCAGCGACAACGGGTAGCTGCCGTGCGGGCCGTCGTACGAGTCGGTGACGACGTGGTACGGACCGGCCACGACCGCGGTGATGTACGTCGACATCCGCTCGGTCGCCGGGAACTCCCAGCGGGCCAGCTCCTCGCCGTTCTCACCCTGGTACGACGTGGGTTCGGGCGTCGGCGCGTTCGAGATGACCACCCAGCGGGCCGGTGCGGAGACGGTGAACGTGAAGGGGGCCTTGAGGTCCGGCTGCTCGAAGGTGGTGAACACCCGGCGGGCGTCCGGTACCTCGAACTGGGTGTAGAGGTAGGTCTCCTTGTCGGCCGGGTCGACCGAGCGGTGCAGCCCTTCACCGGTGCGCGAGTAGGTGCAGTCCGCGACCACCGTCAGCTCGTTGCGCTCCGCCAGCTCGTCCAGCTGGATGCGGGCGCCGTCGTACACCGTGTCCGGGTCGAGCGAGCGGCCGTTCAGGGTCACCGCATGGACCGTCTCCGCGATCAGGTCGGCGAAGGTGCTCGCGCCGGCCGTCGCGGCGAACGTGACGGTGGTCACCGACCGGAAGGTCGGGGCGCCGCTCGGGGCGTTGGTCAGGTCGAGCTCGATCGCGTATTCGACATCGCTGACAACGCCCGCACGGGTACGCGCCTCATCGCGCGTCAGGTTGGTTCCAGGCATGTCGGCATCCTATGCACCTGGCAGCCTGCTTCGCCGAGGGTTTCCCCGCGACATCGGGCATGGATACCAAACCGGTGCCTAATCGTTCGATTTTGTATGATGGTGAATATGACTGCCTCCGCCGAATTCTGGTTCGACCCGGCCTGCCCCTGGGCCTGGATGACGTCTCGCTGGATGCTCGAGGTCGAGCAGGTCCGGGACGTGACCACTACCTGGCACGTGATGAGCCTGGCCATATTGAACGAAGGGCGTGACGATCTGGACGAGAAGTACAAGCAGAACCTGCGCAATCTCCGCGGCCCCGTCCGGGTGCTGATCGCGGCCGAGCAGGCCCACGGCAGCGAGGTCCTGCTGCCGCTCTACACCGCGCTCGGCCAGCGGATCCACGTCGAGGGTCGTGGCATCGGCGACGGCAAGGGTGATGTGGTGAAGGAAGCTCTCGCCGAGGTCGGTCTGCCGGCGTCGCTGATCGAGGCTGCCGACAGCGACCGGTTCGACGACGCCCTGAAGAAGTCGCACCACGCCGGCATGGACCTGGTCGGCATGGAGGTCGGTACGCCGGTCATCGCCGTCGAGGGCAGCGCCTTCTTCGGCCCGGTGGTCACGCCCGCACCGAAGGGCGAGGCGGCCGGCAAGCTCTGGGACGGTGTCCGCCTGGTGGCCGGCACCGACGGCTTCTTCGAGATCAAGCGGACCCGGGATCGCGGGCCTGTCTTCGACTGATTCGGTCTGTGGTTCAGGGCTTGTTTCGAACCGCGCCGACTGGTGAAGGTTGCTCACCAAAGACGTCCCCGCTTGGTGAGTAGGTTCCAGATGACGCTGCACGACGAGCTGCCCGAGATCGTTGCCGTACCCGACGGCGTGACGGCCGGGATCGCCGTCTTCGACCGGAGTACCGGGCTGTTCGTCCAGCAGCACAACGCGGATCACCGGTTCCGGTCCGCCGTCGGTGGTGAAGCTGCTGATCGTGCTCGACTACCTCTGGGACCGCGCTCCGGCGTACGACGTACCGGCCGCGGACCGGACCCGGCTCGAGGTGATGCTGCGCAGCAGCGACGACGACGCGGCGAGCTACTACTGGGACGAGCTCGGTGGTGCCGCCATCGTCGACCGAATGGTGCGGCGGCTCGGCCTGACCCACACGGCCGGGCCGCCCGCCACCCATCCGGGCTACTGGGGATACGTCGCGATCACCGCGGCCGACACCGTGCGGATCTATCGCTACATCCTGGACCAGGCGCCTGAGCCGGTGCGGGAGCTGGTGATGGGTCTGCTGCATCAGCCGACCCGGCATGGCACGGACGGCTTCGACCAGTACTTCGGGATCGCCTCGGTATTCGATCCTGATTTCAGCATCAAGCAGGGCTGGTCCGGCTTCCTGGGGTCGAGCGGCTACCGCAAGGACACGGCCAAGCCGGTCGAGGCGCCGGTCGACCTCGTCAGCGATGCACTGCACACCACGGGGACCGTCGGACCACGTGACCGGACCATCGTCGCCGTGTACACGCTGCACCCGTCCGGAACGCAATACGAGACCGCCTACGCCGAGGTGACGCGTCTGACCGCCGCACTGACAGTCCCGGGCGGCGTCCGCGCGCACGGAGGCGGACAGTAGATTGCAGCCATGCGAGTGCACATCGGCTCCGACCATGCCGGCTTCGAACTGAAGAACCATCTGGTCCAGCACCTCGAGGCTGCCGGACACGACGTCGTCGACCACGGCCCGGCCGTGTACGACGCGGTCGACGACTACCCGCCGTACTGCCTGCGGGCCGGTGAGGCGGTGGCGAAGGACGACGGCAGCCTCGGCATCGTGATCGGTGGCTCCGGCAACGGAGAGCAGATCGCGGCCAACAAGGTGAAGGGGGTCCGGGCAATCCTGGCCTGGAGCACCGACACCGCGCGGCTCGGGCGCGAGCACAACAACGCGAACGTGATCAGCGTCGGGGCGCGGATGCACCCCGAGGAGGACGCGACCGCGTTCGTCGAGACGTTCCTGGCCACCGACTACTCGGGTGAGGACCGGCACACCCGACGGATCGACATGCTGTCCGACTACGAGTCGACCGGCGAGCTCCCGCCGCTGCCCTGAGTCGTCGGCTGGTCGTCAGCGGCCGGCTCCGGCTCGACCGGCGCCGATTCGATCGGGCGGCGGTTGACCGGTTGACGCGGGCGGGAGACGTCGCGGGCCCGCATCGAGCGGCCCGTACCGACGACCGCCGGGGTGGGTGGGCCGCTGCGGCCCCTGGCTCCTGACGAACCTGTCATGATACCTTCCGGCGGCGAAGTCGTACCGAATCACCCGCGACCGAGCGGGTCGCTGGCACCTCGCGTTCACCGTCATTCCGCCGCCGATCCCCGCACCCGGGACCGGAGAGGTCGTCGGTGTGGACCGCGGCGTCACGGTCTCGGCCGCCCTGTCGAGCGGCGAACTCCTGATCTGCCCCGGGCTGTCGGAGACCGAACAGGTGCGGCTGAAGCACCTGCAACGCCGCCTTTCCCGGTGCCGTCGTGGCTCCCAACGGCGTCAGCGGGTGAAGGTTGCGATCGCCAAGCTGTACGCCCGCGCTGCTGACCGTCGCAAGGACTGGGTCGAGAAGACCAGCACCGACCTCGCACGGAGGTTCGATGTCATCCGTGTAGAGAACCTTCGGATTGCCCCGATGACCAGGCGGCCAAAACCCAGGCCAGATCCCAAGCGACCAGGCAGATATCTTTCGAACCGTCGCCGTGCCAAAGCTGGGCTGAACCGGGGCATCCTGACCAATGGTTGGGGACCTGGTGGCGGGTGACCCATAAGGGGAATCATGCCTGAAGGTCACACCCTGCACCGGCTGGCGAACGATGTCTGGGACGCGTTCGGCGGCCGCCCGGTCCTGGCGTCCAGCCCGCAGGGCCGGTTCGCAGACGGCGCCGCCCGGCTGAACGGGCAGGTTCTGCGGCAGACCGAGGCGCACGGCAAGCACTTCCTTGCCGACTTCGAGGGCGCCGGATGGCTGCACATCCACCTCGGTCTGATCGGCAAGGTCGACTTCGGGCCGGCGCCGATGCCCGAGCCGGTCGGCCAGGTCCGGCTCCGGCTGCAGAACGAGACGGCGTACGCCGATCTGCGCGGAGCGACCGTGTGCGAGGTGCTGACCGATCCCGAACGCGAGGCCCTGATGGCCCGGCTCGGTCCGGATCCGCTGCGCGACGACGCGGATCCTGAGCTGGCATGGAAACGGATCCACCGCAGCAAGCTGCCGATCGGGCAGCTGCTGATGGAGCAGGAAGTACTGAGCGGCGTCGGCAACGTCTATCGCGCCGAAGTGCTGTTCCGCGCGAAGCTGCATCCGAGGACGCGGGGCCACCTGGTGAAGAAGCGCGAGTGGCAGGGGATGTGGGAGGACCTGCTCGAGCTGATGAAGTACGGCGTCGAGACCGGCCGGATCGATACCGTTGCCGACGACCACACTCCCGAGGCGATGGGACGTGATCCACGTCAGGACGACCATGGTGGCGAGGTGTACGTGTACCGCCGGCAGGGGCAGCGCTGCCACGTCTGCCACTCGGTGGTCCGGACCGAGATCCTGGCCGGACGCAACTTGTTCTGGTGCCCGAAATGCCAGCGCACCGGCCTCACTCGCAAGGGCTGACAGTCATCAGTTGTGTTACGACTGGATGCGCGGACCGGCCAGTCCCGTTATGTTCTTCACACCATGAACAGGAGCGGCGGTCTCGCTGAGGTACGACGGATCGGCCGCCGGGTCGATGCGCTGCTGCGGCGCGCCCGCCGATCCCGCCACCTGGCCTTCGCCGCGCTGCTGCTGATGTCGGTGGCCATCGCCGGTTTCAGTCTGGCCTGGCCGGAGCAGGTCCCGGCCTCGGGCTTGATCGTTCCACTGTTGCTCGGCGGCCTGGTGCTGGGCTTCCGGCCGCTTGTCGCGTTGACCCTGATCAGCCTGGCCTTCGGCTCGTTCGTCGTCATGTCGCGGCCGCCCGACTTACCGAAGCTGGGCTTCGTCCTGGTGCTCGGGGCGATCGGCTGGATCGTGATCACCAGCGCCAAGGTCCGCAGCCGGCTCGGTGTGCCGGGCACGCGGGGCGAGTCGATGCTGATGGAGTTGCGCGACACGCTCACCGCCCAGGGCGAACTGCCGGACCTGCCGTCCGGGTGGCAGGCCGACGCCGCGATCCGGTCCGCGGGCAGCTCGACGTTCTCCGGGGACTTCGTCGTGTCGACGACCCGCGGCGACGTCCTCGAGGTCGCGCTGGTCGATGTCTCGGGCAAGGGAATCGACGCGGGCACCCGGGCGCTGCTGTTGTCCGGTGCGTTCGGCGGACTGCTCGGCGTCGTACCGGAGGAGGACTTCCTGCCGTCGGCGAACCGGTACATCCGGCGCCAGGACTGGGACGACGACTTCGCCACCGTGGTGCATGTCGCCGTCGATCTGAAGACCGGGGACTTCGACGTACGGACAGCCGGTCATCCGCCCGCGATCCAGTTCGACGCGTGGTCGGGGCGGTGGCAGACGCGGGACGCCGACGGGCCGTTACTCGGGCTGATGGATGCGCCGGAGTTCGCGGTGAACCACGGGCAGCTGAAGCCGGGCGACGCGTTGTTCCTGTACAGCGACGGGATGGTCGAGACGCCGCTGCGGGACATCGGTCGGGGGACCGACCGGCTGGCGGGGCACGCCGAACGCCTGGTGGCGCAGGGGTTCCAGGGCGGGGCCGCGCTCCTGGTCGACGCGGCCGGCGGGCCGGGGGACGACTCCGCGATCGTGATCATCCACCGGACGGCACACGGCTGACACCGTTGCTCCACCGATGCTCGGCTTCTGCCTGCAGCGGATGTCTCCACGGATGCCTCCGGGGATGGCGTAGCCTGCACCGTCGTGACGATCGACAAGGATGTCTCCTTCGACGCGGAGGCCGATCGGGCTGCGCCGGACGTCTCGTTCGAGGAACTGCTCGCGCTGATGCCGGACCCGGTCCGCGCCGCGTTCCCGCCGTACCGCTGGCAGCTGGAGAAGCTGTGGGAACTCGATCTGAAGGTCGAGCCGGTGGAGACCGCCGACCTGATCTGGATGTTCGACCTGCCGCTGTGGCAGCTCGACGGGGAACGATTCAAGGTCACCCCGAACCAGGTCGCCGCCACCCCGATGAACTATCGCGCCCACTACCAGCGGGTGATGGATGCCGACCTCGACTTCCCGATCAACCTGGTCGCCTATCGCGGCCGCCTCGTCGTCCTCGACGGCGTCCACCGCTTGCTCAAGGCTCACTTCCTCCGTCGCCGCTGGATCGAAGCCACCATCGCCACCGCCACCCAACTCCAATCCTGCCGTCTGAATCCGATGTGCAAGCCGTGACTTGCACATCGGCCTGCCAGGTGGCAGGGTTGGGGACATGGAGAGCAGGGTGGAGCGTGAGGTGTACGTCGAAGCGCGGCCGGAGGTGGTGTGGGCGGCCGTGACGCAGCCGGAGAACTTTGCCCGGTGGTACGCGTTCGGCGGGGCGGAGATCGACCTGCGTCCGGGTGGGCGACTGGTGATGCGGTGGGACGAGCACGGGGAGTATCGCGGGTTCGTGGAGAAGGTCGAGCCGGGCCGGCGGTTCGCCTATCGGTACGCCGTCGAGCCGGACGTGGAGCCCATGCCGGGGAACTCGAACCTCGTGGAGTTCACCCTCACCCCGGAAGGTGAGGGCACCAGGCTGCTGGTCGTGGAGAGCGGATTCGACCGGCTGGAGGTCTTGGCGGAGGAGCAGGTCAAGCGGGCGGAGGAATCGGCGCAGGGGTGGGACGGCGGTCTCGCCGCCTTGACGGAGTTGGCGCCCGCGCTGTGATCTCATCGCCACCCGATCCCGAGCGCCTCGACGCGGACGAGGCCGCCTTGCTGGACTCGTCCGCGGGCGCCGGCGCTCCCGTCGTACGTGTGGATGGGGTGCTGGGGGCGTTGGGTGATGGGACGAGGCGGGCGGTTGTGGAGTTGCTGGCCGCGGGTGGTGGACTGACGGCGACGTCGTTGGCGGGGGAGTTGCCGGTGACGCGGCAGGCCGTGGTGCAGCATCTCGCCGTACTGCGGGAGGCCGGGCTGGTCGAGAGTCGCCGGGTTGGCCGGGATGTTCGTTTCGAGCTACGTCCTCAGGCGTTGACCGAGACCGCGGCCTGGATTGCGGATGTGGCCGCTCAATGGGACCGCCGGCTGGCTGTCATCGCGGAGATCGCCGAGACGGCTCAGGTCGAGGCAGCCCTCGCGAAGACACGCCTGGATTCTTGATGTTGATGTATCACCATTTAAGATCGGTGACATGACATCGAACAGTGACGACTACGCCCCCAGCCCGACCAACTGGGTGCGCACCCAGGTGGAGAAAGTCGAGGCGGCCGGGACCACGGACGTGGTCGACATCATGGGCAGGCCGGTCGTGCTGCTCACCATGCGCGGCGCCAAGTCGGGCAAGATCCGCAAGGTGCCGCTGATGCGGGTCGAGCACAACGGTGTGTACGTCGCCGTCGCCTCGCTCGGCGGCGCGCCCAAGAACCCGGTCTGGTACTACAACCTCAAGGCCGACCCGAAGCTCACGCTGCAGGACGGTGACGTCACCAAGGAGTACGTCGCCCGCGAGATCGACGGCGAGGAGTACGACGAGTGGTGGCAGCGTTCGGTCGCGGCCTACCCGCCGTACGCCGACTACCAGACGAAGACCTCCCGCAAGATCCCGCAGTTCGTGCTGGAGCCGGTCAGCTAGATCTGGTAGCTGAGCCAGACCATGGTGGAGCCGGCGGCGATCTTCAGGACGCCGTCGGTCACCCAGAGCACCCGGTACGGGATGCCGGGGACGAGCAGACCGAGGCCGACCAGGACGAGCAGAGCTTTGCCACCGCGCATCAGGGGGAAGGTCCGAGCCATCTCGGTAAGGTCTGTGAACAGATCTCCGGCGGAACGGTACAGGTGACCGAAGCGGCCCAGCGGTTGTGAGACGCTGGGGCCGGTTCGGTTTCAACGACCGGGCCCGGCGCGCGCTGCGTCGACCGAGTTCTGGGAGTCGTCCTGACCACACACGACGCGGTGCGGGAACCGTTCGTCGGGTCGACGCGGTTGCGTCTGGCCGGACTGGCACTGCATGCCTATACCGCGAGCGGAACGGTGCTCGCGCTGCTCATCGTCATCGCCGCCATCGACGGCGACGCTGTCCGTGCGCTCTGGCTCGGCCTGGCCGCACTGGTGATCGACGGGACCGACGGGATGCTCGCGCGCCGGCTGCGGGTGAAGGAGACCATCCCGTGGTTCGACGGCGCGATGCTGGACAACATCGTCGACTACCTGACCTACGCGTTCGCCCCGATCGTGCTGCTCTGGACCGGCGACTACCTGCCGTCCGGCGCCTGGGGCGCGGTGCTGGCCGCGCTGCCGTTGCTTGCCTCCAGCTACCAGTTCTGCCGGGTCGACGCGAAGACCGACGACCACTTCTTCCTCGGCTTCCCCAGCTACTGGAACGTGGTCGCGTTCTACGTGGTGATCCTCGGCCTCAGCCCGGTCACCACCGGCGTGATCCTGGTGGTCTGCTCGATCCTGGTGTTCGTCCCGGTGAAGTACGTCTACCCGTCCCGGACCAAGGCGTTCCGGTCGGTGAACCTGCTCACCACGGCGATCTGGCTCGCGTCGTACGCCGTACTGCTCGCCCAGATGCCGGACCCGAACCCGATCGTGGTCGCCGTCTCACTGTCCTATCTCCTGTATTACGGGGTCCTCAGTCTGTACCTGACCTTCTGGGTGCCCCGACGCAAGGTCGCGTAGGTGGTCCTTGGTCTCGGCGCGGCACTCGCTGCCGCGGTGCTCTTCGGTATCGCCTCGATCCTGCAGGCGGTCGGTTCGCGCAAGGTGCCGACCGAGTCGGAATTCGATCCGCGGCGGCTCGGCGGGTTCGTCGTCGCGTTGCTCAAGCAGCCCGCGTTCCTCGCGGCGCTGGCGCTGAACCTGGCCGGCTTCGCGCTGCATTTCGTTGCCCTGCGCGAGCTTCCGCTCTACCTCGCCCAGGCCGGGATCGCGGCCAGCCTGGTGGTCACCGCCCTGCTCGCGACCCGGCTGATGTCAGACCAGTTGAGCGCCATTGAATGGTCCGCGGTGTTCGCGGTCTGCGTCGGCCTCGGCCTGCTCGCGGTCTCGGCCGGTGACGCCGGTGAAAGCGCCCGCCACCAGGGCCTGACCATCGGCGTCATCGTCGGTCTCGTGGTCATCGGCGTACTCGGCGCACTCGCCAGCCGATCCGAACACGGCGTCTCCACCGCGCTGCTCGGACTCCTGGCCGGTCTCGGGTACGCCGGTGTCGCCATCTCGGCGCGATTGCTGCAGGACGGCTCGATCAGCGAACTGCTCCGCAGCCCGACGACGTACACCCTGCCGATCAGCGGCGCCCTCGCCTTCATCCTCTACTCGCTGGCCCTCCAACGAGGTTCGGTGACCCTGGCGACCACCCCGATGATCGCCCTCCAGACGATCGCGCCCGCAGCCGTCGGCGTCTTCGTCCTCGCCGACGCCGTCCGCTCAGGCTGGTGGCCCGGCGCCATCGCCGGCTTCCTCCTCTCCGCCATCGGCTCTCTGATCCTGGTCCGCTTCGAATCCATCAAAGACTGAGTTTCTCCCCCACGCGCCGCTACGCCCGCTCCTACGCCGGCGCTCCCGCCCGCCCGGTTGCAAATTGCGGGCCGATCGCCCGCGACATGCGTGCTGTCGCCGCAGTTGCGCGCTGCCGCGCAGTGCGTGGGCTCCGTCGCCCGCCGTTGACTGCCCTGCGGTGTCGTCTGCCTGTGGTTCATGGGCCGGCCTGATCGGATATCTGTCGATCGGCGTGCTTACCGTCCACGACGGAGCAGTCCTGCGCTGTGCTCGGTGTGACCGGTTCACTTCGGTGGATATGCGAAGCGGACGCCGGAATTGGACGCCTTCATCGAGGATTTCGACGCCAGACATGGCGTGCTGCTCGATTGGGTGTACGAGGCAAAGATGATGTACGCACTCTTCGACCAGGTGAGTCGCGGAGCGTTCGCCCGAGGTACGACGATCGTTGCCCTCGTCAGCGGATCCGGCGAGGTCCCGGAGTTGTGAGTCCTCGCCTGGCGGCGGGTCGATCTGGACTCATCAGCGGGACGGCCATTTCCAGGGTGGTTCGTCTAGGGGGCCTTGGTCGGCGAGGGTGGTGGCGCCGTGGTCTTTTACTAGTTCGATGGTGTGGAGGTCGTCGGTCAGGGCGTCGAGGGAGGCGACGAAGGGGCGGGAGTGGGTGACGACGATGACTTGGGTGTCCTTGGCGGCGGTGACTACTAGGTTTGCCAGGGCGGGGAGGAGGTCCGGGTGCAGGCTGGTTTCGGGTTCGTTGAGGACCAGGAGTTCGGGGGGTCTTGGGGTGAGGAGGGCGGCGACCCAGAGGAGGTATCTGAGGGTGCCGTCGGAGAGTTCGGCGCCGGACAGTGGTCGGAGTAGGCCGTGCTGCCGGAAGGCGATCTCGAAGCGGCCGGCCGCGTTGACGATCTCGACCCGGCTGCCGGGGAATGCCAACTCGATCGCCTCGTCGAGCGCGCCCTTGGCGCCGATCTCGCGGATGGTCTGTAGTGCTGCCGCGACCTCGGCTCCGTCAGGATCGAGGATCGGGGTGCGGGTCCCGATCTGTGCCTGCCGGGCCGGTGCATCCGCGTCGGTGCGCAGGTGGTCGTAGAAGCGCCAGGCGCGCATCCGCTCCCGCAGCGCGAGCAGTTCGGGCGCCCGTTGTGGATCGGCGAACTCGCTGAGCATGCTGTCGAAGGACTGCAGCACATGGCCTGCGTCCTGCCAGTGGCCGTCGCCGTCGCGGATGCGTGCTCCTCCACCGCCTCGCTCGACGAGCAGAGCGGCGGGGCGCAGGAACGGCCCGGCCCAGAGCGCCTCACGCTTGATCTCCGGGTCGAGGTTGAACGCCGACGGTTCGCTGCGGATACCTGTCGTCGGTATCGGCAGCCCGAAATCGACCGCATAGCCGTAGTCCTCGGAGGCGAAGCCCATCCGGAGGGTCACCGGCCCGGTCCGCACCGTTCCTTGCACCGGACGGTCTTTGCGGACGTTCTCCGGGCCTGCCCACAGGGTTGACTGGAGGCCGCCTTCGCGAGCCAGAGCGGCGACGGCGCCGTTGCGGGACGCGTCGGCGAGGAGCCGGAGTGCACGGTAGAGGCTGGACTTCCCGGTCCCGTTCGCGCCGGTCACGACGTTCAGTCCGCGCAGTGGCATCACCAACCGCCGCAGTGACCGGTAGTTCTCCACCGCCAGCGTCGTCAGCATGTCTGTCACGCTACCGGCCTGCTCCGACAGGACGACTCGGGAGAGACTTGGCCCCATGACCTCGCCCCCGATCCGCCTCGGCATCGTCGGACTCGGCACGATGGGCCGTCGACTGTTCACCACGGCCCTTCCACACTCTGACTTCACTGTGACGCGGGCAGTCGACCTCGACTCCGCCACGATCGCACGCCTCGGCGCCGAGCACGCGAGGAACGAGCGCGCGTAGCGGCGCGCAGGTTGACCCCACCGCCATCCCCTCAAAGCAATCACCTGCAGACGACACCTCGGTGCACTCGACATGCAGGCGACGAAGGAGCTGCCACGTCGCGGGCGGCAGCACGCGAACTGTGGGCGATAGCCCACCAACCCAAGACCGGGTGGGCGGGAGCGCCAGCGAGCACGCGAGGAACGAGCGCGCATAGCGGCGCGTGGGATGACCCCACCACCATCCCTCAGAGCAATCACCTGCCGACAAGCACGCGGAGGATCACGCACAGCGGGCGCGTGGGTCAACCGCCCCCACGCGCCCGCAATCACAGTGGACTCAGGCCAGCGACTCTTCCCAAGCCTGATGCAATCCGGAGTAGTGCCCCCCGGTGGTGATCAGGTTGTCCGGTGCGCCGTCTTCGATGATCTGGCCGTATTCGAGCACCAGCACCCGATCCGCGGTCTCCACCGTGGAGAGCCGGTGCGCGATCACGATCGCCGTACGGTCGGCCAGGATGGTCCGCAGTGCGCGCTGGATCAGCCGCTCGCTGGGGATGTCGAGGCTGGAGGTCGCCTCGTCCAGGATCAGTACGGCGGGGTCCGCGAGGAACGCCCGGGCGAACGCGACCAGCTGTCGCTGGCCGGCGGACAGCCGGCTGCCGCGCTTCTCCACCTGGGTCTCGTACCCCTCCGGCAGCGCCATGATGAAGTCGTGCGCGCCGATCACCTTGGCCGCCTCGACGACCTCGTCGAGGGTGGCGCTCGGCTTGCCGAAGCGGATGTTGTCCGCGACCGTGCCGGTGAACAGGAAGTTCTCCTGGGTCACCATCACCACCCGCTCACGCAGGTCGTCCTCGGTGAGGTCACGCAGGTCGGTCCCGTCCAGCAGCACGTGTCCGCTGGTCGGGTCGTAGAACCGTGCCACCAGTTTGGCGATGGTGGTCTTGCCGGCACCCGTCGTACCGACGAGTGCGAGGGTCTGACCGGCCGGCACGTCCAGGTCGAGACCTGGCAGTACCGGTACGCCGTCGACGTACTGGAACCGCACGTTGCGCAGCTCGAGGTGCCCGCGGCTCTTACCGGGACGGGTCGGCTTGACCGGCTCCGGTACGTCGGGCTTCTCGTTCAGCACCCCGGACAGCTTCTCCAGCGCCGCGCTCGCGGACAGGAAGGTGTTGTAGAACTGCGAGATGTCCTGCAGCGGCTCGAAGAACTGCCGCAGGTAGAGCAGGAACGCGGTCAGTACGCCGACCGTCACGTGACCGTGGTACGCCTGGTAACCGCCGTACGCCAGGATCGCGACGATGGTGATGTTGCCGACGCCCTTGATCGACGGCATGAAGATCGCGTTCAGCCGGAACGACTCGAGGTTGGCCTCCCGGTACTTGTCGTTGACACCGTGGAAGATCTCCTCGTTGCGCGGCTCCCGGCGGAACGCCTGGACCGCGCGGATCCCGGTCATCGACTCGACGAAGTGCACGATCACGAGGACGACGGCCTCGCGGGTACGGCGGTACACGACGGCGGACCGGCGCCGGAACCAGGCGGTGATCAGGATCAGCGCCGGGAACGACAGCAGTGCGAGCAACCCGAGCTTGAAGTCCAGTGTCAGCAGCAGGATCGCCGTACCGATCAAGGTCAGCAGGGCGGTGACCAGGCTGTCGAAACCGTTCGCCAGCATCTCGTCGATCACGCCGACGTCCGAGGTGAGCCGCGAGATCACCCGGCCGGACGTGTACTTGTCGTGGAACGACGGGCTGAGCCGCTGGAAGTGGTCGAACACCCGGCGGCGGAGGCCGAGCAGGATGGTCTGGCCGAGTTTCCCGGACCGCATCAGGAACAGCTGCCGGGCGAACGCCTGCAGCAGTGCCATCGCGAACACGACGCTCACGACGGTGATCAGCGTCTTCGCGCCCTCACCGGCCAGGATCGGCGGGATGCCGTTGTCGATGCCGATGTGGACCAGGTACGGCACCGCGAGCCGGGCGCCGTTCTCGACGATGACGATCGCCACCAGCACCCAGATCAGCTTGTGATACGGGCGGAGCAGCTCGCCGAGCAGCTTGCGGGAGTCCTCCTTCAGCCGGATGGTCGTTGCCCTCGACAACTCCCGGTCGCCTTCGTCGTCGAAGTATCCCCGCCAGGATTCCTCCGCCGACTTCTCCTCCTCGGTCGCGTCGTCCGGAGGTGTCTGCTGGGTCGTCGTCATGCGTGCACCTCCTCTTCCTCGGCCGCGAGCAGCAGCCGGTACGCCGGGACGTCGGTGAGCAGCTCGTGGTGCGTACCGACGTGGGTGATCGTCCCGTTCTGGAGCAGGGCGACCTGGTCGGCCAGCATCACTGTCGACGCGCGGTGTGCCACCACGATGCCGGTGGTGTCGGCGAGCACGTTGCGCAGCGCCTCCTCGACCAGCGCCTCGGTGTGGACGTCGAGCGCCGAGAGCGTGTCGTCGAGGACCAGGACCGCGGGCTTGGCGAGGACGGCTCGGGCGAGTGCGAGCCGTTGCCGTTGCCCACCGGACAGCGACATGCCCTGCTCGCCGACCCGGGTGTCCAGCCCCCACGGCAGGTCGTTGACGAACTCGGCCTGCGCGACCTGGAGCGCTTGCTGGACCTCGGCCTCGGTCGCGTCCGGCCGGCCGAGGGTGAGGTTCTCCCGGACGCTCATCGAGAAGAGCGTCGGGTCGTCGAACGCGGAGGCGACCGCCCCGCGCAGGGAATGCAGGGTCAGGTCACGGACGTCATGACCGTCGATGGTGATGCGCCCACCGGTGACGTCGTACAGGCGTGGCACCAGTGCGGTCAGGGTGGTCTTGCCGGACCCGGTTGCGCCGACGAGTGCGAGCGTCGTACCGGGGGTGAGGTCGAGGTTGACGTCGTGCAGGATCTCGGGGGAATCGGGGGAGAACCGGAAGCTGACGTTCTCGAACCGCAGGTGGCCGCGCGGGTTCGTCAGCTCCTCGTCGCCGGACTGGATGGTGGACCAGGTGTCCAGGATCTCGCTGATCCGGTCCGCCGCGGTCATCGACTCCTGGGCCATCGCCAGGATGGCGCCGAGCGACGTGACCGGCCAGATCAGCGACAGCATCAGCGTGATGAACGCGACCAGGGTGCCGAGGGTGATCGCCTCCCGGCCGACCGCGAGCGCGCCGAGCAGCAGCACGACCACGAGGGTCAGGTTGGGGATCACTCCGAGGAAGCTCCAGAACCTCGACGCCAGCCGGACCTTGGCCACCGAGGTGTCGAACAGCGTGACGGCGCCGTCGTCGAACTGCTGCTGGACGTGCTGGCGCCGGCCGAAGGCCTTGATCACCCGGAAACCGAGCGCGGACTCCTCGATCCGGGTGGCCAGGTCGCCCTGCTGGTCCTGGACCTGGCGGGAGATCACCAGGTACTTCCGCTCGAACTTCAGCGACACCACGATGATCGGCACCGCCGCCAGCAGGACGACGACGCCGAGCGGCCAGTACAGCTGCAGCAGCAGGATGGTGACGACCACCAGTTGGAGGATGTTCATCACCAGGAACAGCAGGCCGAAGCCCATGAACCGGCGGATGGTGGACAGGTCGGTGGTGACGCGGGAGAGTAGCTGCCCACTCTGCCAGCGGGTGTGGAACTCCATCGGGAGGGACTGCAACCGCACGTACAGGTCGTGCCGGAGAGTGGCTTCGAGGTCGCTGACCGTCCGGGACTGCGCCCAGCGGCGAACCCAGACGAGCAGGACTTCGGCGATGCTGAGGCCGAGGGCGAGCAGTGCGAGCGGGACCAGCAGGTCCAGCTCGCGGCGGGTGACCGGACCGTCGATGATCGCCCGGGTCACGAGGGGAACGGTGAGGCTGACGGCGACACCCAGGCCGGCGGTGGAGAACATCGTCACCAGGCGCCAGCGGTGTGGCCGGAGATAGGGGCGGAGCCGCCAGAGGTTGCGGCTGCGTTCGGGTGCTCTGCTGGTAGGGGCTGCGATAGAGGGCGCTTGGACAGGTCTCTCTGAGGGCATCTGGACGGGCGCACTTCCCATCATGCTTGGCGTGAAGTAGGGGGTCGCGACCGGAAAACGGCGCACTTTCCAGTATCGCCTACGGGTAAGCGCTTGTCCTTCTAATTCCATTCCTTGGTGATGAATTACCTCGTGTCGCAATAGGCGACCCCCGCCACCACGCGGTGACGGGGGTCACAGTCATTACGGATCGCGATAGGTCTACGGATTGACCCTGAGGAACGCGATGCCATCGACGGTGGCCGGCGCGGTCGACGTGGAGACGATCTTGACCGCTCCGGTCCGGAACGGCGTGATCGGCAGGTAGGTCACCTTCCGGGCTGTCGTGGTGGCTGCCAGTGACACTGTGCCGATCTTGATGTTCGCGTGGTAGACGTCGACACGACCTTGCCCCGGTCCGTGGATGGCGACCAGAGCGATCCGCGCGCCGGCTTCGGCCGTCTTGGTCAGGTAGGCGCCGTTCGCCTTGAGGATCGAGGTGGTGCCCTGGAACGCGAGGGTGCTGGTGGACCGTATGACGGAACCGGCCGAGGTCAGCGCCCGGTCGTCCTGGGGCGCGACCGTGCAGATCTGCGGCGACCAGGCGGACAGGTTGCCGAGGTAGTCGCGGGAGCGGACCAGGAAGCACTCGTCCCAGCCCAGCCGCGGCGTCCAGGTGATCGACGTGATCTTGGTGTTCTGCCAGGTCGGCGGGTAGATCCACTTGCCCAGGGCAACGCCCGGCGCGGCGATCTTGTAGACGACGTCGTACGACTCCACGTCGGTGTCGTCCTTGTAGGCCCAGCGGAAGGTGACCGGCGCGGTCACCGCGACCCGGTCGCCGATCCGCAGCGTGACCAGCGACGGTGCGGTCCCGTCGACCTCACTGCAGTACGACGTACTCCACGCACTCAGGTTGCCCGCGTAGTCGCGAGCCCTGACCTGCCAGCACGTGTCAGTGCCGATCGGGGCGGTGTAGCTGGCGCCGGTCGTCTTCAGACCCTGCCAGGACGGGACTTGGTTCCAGGCGCCGTACGGCGAGGTGCGGTTGGGTCGCTGCTGGATGCGCAGGTCGTACGAGTCGACGCCGGTCGCGGGGGAGTTGGGGTCCTGCGGGTCGGTGAAGGCCCACTCGAACGACAGGCTGGTGTTGTCGCGGATCCGGTCGCCTGCGGTCGCGCTGTTCAGTACCGGCGCGACGGTGTCCGGTCGCTGCTGCGGGTCCCCGGTGAGCCAGCTCAGGGTGATCACGCGAGTTCTCGAGTCCGGGTCGGCGTACACGATCTTGGCCAGGCCGGAGCCGTCGGCGCGGAAGCTGGTGGGTTGCTGCCGGGCCGGTCCGTAGCGGCGCTGGGTGAGTCCCTGGTTGTTGAGGTCGGTGACGAGCAGGTCCTGGTCGCCTGTCTTCTGGACCGTGAAGCCGTTGCCGAGCTGGGAGTCGGCCGCGACCTTGAGGTTGCGTGGGGCTTCTGGGCCCATCACGTCGACGACCTGGTTGCAGCCACTGAGCAGCGCCCAGCGACCGTTGACGCGGTCCGGGCCCACGGTGCACGCGCTGGCGACCAGGACGGTCTTGTCGGTGCCGGTGGTGAGGTCTTTGCCGGTGAGATGCCCGGGCTCGGTGATCTTCCAGACCGTCGAGCCGGACATCGCGAACGGCGGTGCGAAGTCGGCCAGCTTGGTCTTGGTCGCTACGTCGTACACCTCTGCGGTGGCCGCGTTCGGAGTGCGGTGGGAGACGAGCTTGCCGCCCTTGCCCAGGATCACCTCGTCGGTTGCCGGGAAGGTGAGGCCGTTGACTTTGGCCGTGCCTGCTTCGAACGTCAGCAGGCTGGAGCCCTCGAGCTGGAAGGGCTTGGAGTCGCTGGAGCCGCCGGTCGCCGTCCAGGTCGTGCCGTTATTACTGGTCTCCCAGAGCGTGTGATCGGTCTTGTCCGTTGTCACCACGCGCGCGCCGGACAGGCCGACATCGCCGACCTGTGCCGTGGCTGTTCGGTTGGCGACCAGTACGCCCTCGCCCAGATGTTCCGGCGGATCGGCCGCCATCACGTGACTCGCGACGATCGGCACCAGCGCGATCGCGCAGGCGACCGCAGCCACCTTCACCCGCATCCTGACCACAAGAACCCCCACCCTCGACACAGGGCGGCACCCTAGCCAGTAACCACCGGTAACGGAAGCGTGCATGGTCCGGACCGGTTCGCGGGCAGTGAACACGCTCTGCTGGGGGCGAACAACTGTGGTCGGGTGACTCTCCTCGGTGACAGGTTGCTGGCCATGGCCTGGGTCGTCAGTGGTGAGTTCAGGAAGCTGTGGATCGGCCAGCTGGTCTCGGCGTCCGGCAGTGCGATCACCACCGTCGCCTTGCCGCTGGTCGCTGTCGTGACGCTTCAGGCTTCCGCCGTGGAGATGGGTTTCCTGGCAGCCCTGACCATCGCGCCGCACCTGGTGTTCGGGCTACCGGCGGGCGTCTGGGTCGACCGGTGGTCGCTGCGGCGGGTGCTGATCTGGACGGACCTCGGCCGCTTCGTGTTGCTCGGCTCCGTCCCGGTGGCGGCTGCTGTCGGCGCGTTGCGGATCGAGCAGCTGTACGTGGTCGCCGTACTGACCGGACTGCTGACGCTGCTGTCCGACACGGCGTCACAGACGTTGATGCCGGCGTTAGTGGCGCGCGAGGACCTGATACGGGCCAACAGTGCCGCACTGCTCAATTTCAACCTGGCATCGACTGCCGGACCTTCCGTGGCCGGGTTTCTGGTGCAGGTGATCAGCGCACCGTTCGCGATCGCCTTCGACGCGGCGTCGTACGTGGTGTCGGCGGTGGCGTCGTACCTGATCCGTGAGCCGGTCAGGGCGCCCGCTCGTGAGCGTTCCGAAGTGCGATTGTCGACCGGGCTTCGCGTGATCTTCGGCAACCGCGTGCTGGCGCCGCTCACCGTCTCGGCGACCGTCGCGGCGCTCGCTGGGGCGATGCAGGGACCGCTGGTGGTCCTCTACCTGATTCGCGAATTGCACTGGTCGCCGGCGCTCGTCGGAGTCGCGCTCACAGCATTCGGCGTCGCCGCAGTGGCCGGGACGTTCGTAGCCGCGGCCTGGTGCCGCCGGGTAGGCATCGGTCGGGCCTATCTCACCGGGGCCTTTCTCGCGTCTCTTGCCGGCGCTGCCCTGGCGACCGGTCTCGCACCGATGGTCTACGTCGGCCAGGCCGTTGCCGGGCTGGGGATGTCACTCTTCGGCGTCCCGCAGCGCACGCTCCGGCAGGCCCTCGTCCCGCCGCACCTGCTGGGGCAGGTGATCGCGACTTGGCGCACTTTGGTGACCGGCGGTCAGGCAGTCGGGGCCGCTGTCTCCGGCGTACTCGCTACCGCGATCGGCATTCGCCCCACGCTCGTCCTGGCCACCGCGGGCATGCTCACCGGTGCCCTGGTTGCCCTGTTCTCACCGCTCCGGACCCTCGACAGCCTTCCGGAGACAGTCAGTCCTCGACTGGGTGGGGCGTAGTACCGCCCGCCGTCCAGGTGAGGTCGGAGATGATGCGGTTGGCGGTGTCGTCCAGCGTGCTGGCTTTGTCGATGATCTGCTCACCCGGTACGCCGAGGAGGTCGCAGGGCTGGTACCAGTTGCGCAATTGCTCTGGGGTGACGACCTTCGCCAGCGGTTTGGTGGCATGGCGTCGTAGGGTCTCGTCGAGGGGGACCTGGAAGTAGTACACCCCGGTCTGGCCGGCGTGGTCGGCGATCAGTTGCCGGACCATCTCGCCGTACGTCGGGCTGTAGAGGATGCCCTCCAGGATCACGTGATACCCGCTGTCGAGCGCGTAGCGGACCGTCTGGTCGATCAGCCCGATGTTCGGCTGGCCGGGACGGTCGTGCTCGCGGAGCAGGGTCCGGCGCAGATAGTCCTGCTCGACCCAGGCGACCCCGCGCCCGACCCGCCGCCGCACCTCCTGCGCCGTCGTGCTCTTCCCGGACCCCGAGTTCCCCCGGATCACCACCAACCGCGTCGTCCCATCCCCAACTCTCGACACCCCGAGGACCCTAAACCACCCCCCGGACCGGGCGCACCGGGCGATGATGGTGCGATGCCTGAACGACACTCACGCACCGTGCCTGGAGGCCGAGCTTTCTACTTGAGCGAACGTCTGTGGAAGTTGGCCGAAGATCTTCCGGTCGAACCCGTACCGATCGACGCCATCCGGGAGTTCGACCAGGACTGCTGGTTCGGGGGTACGCCGGTCACGTGCCGAATGGTCGCCCGGCACGCCGACCGCATCCAGAAGGCTGACCTCAGCTATCCGGTGATCCTGTCGGCGGACGGGCGCTTGATGGACGGCGGGCACAGGATCGCAAAGGCCTGGCTCACCGGCACGACGACAGTCGACGCGGTCCGCTTCACCATCGACCCTGACCCCGACTACATCGAGTGGGACCCCGCTACCTGAGGCGAGCGACCTGATCGCGGCCGGCCTGCCCCGGCTGACCCTCGTAATCGCGCTGTTGTGCTGGGTACGTCGGCGGACGACGATCTGATCATGGGGAGACTTCTCTGCAGGATCGGCGTTCACCGGTGGGTCGACAAGCGCAACCCTGAGGGCGGCGCTCACTACCTGGAATGCGAACGGTGCCAGAAGCAGAAGGACACCGTCACGCTCGGAGGCAGCGGCGGCGGCTTCTGGGGCTAACCGGCCTGTACGTGACAGAAGGCCCCTAGCCACCGAATCGCTGTGGCTGGGAGCCCTCTGTTGTTCGAGCGGGTGACGAGAATCGAACTCGCGTAGCCAGTTTGGAAGACTGGGGCTCTACCATTGAGCTACACCCGCGGTGCTCGGACATGATTCCACATTCTGCGGGGTGGACTCAAAACCAACCCGCCGATACCGGTCGGCCGGGGTGGTGGCACGAGCATTGCGTCGGGTCGACTAGACTCGTGCGGTCACTGCGGGGCGTAGCGTAGTGGCTAGCGCGCCTGCTTTGGGAGCAGGAGACCGCAGGTTCGAGTCCTGTCGCCCCGACAAACCCCCTGCAGTACCCCTGCGGTGCGGGCTGTTCCCGTGCTGTGAAGTCATCGATCAAGGAGAACCGCCACCGTGAAGAGCACCGTCGAGTCCATGAGCCCGACGAAGGTCCGGCTCATCGTCGAGGTGCCGTTCGAGGAACTCAGGCCGAGCCTCGACGCGGCGTACCAGAGCATCGCGAAGCAGATCACCGTCCCGGGGTTCCGCAAGGGCAAGGTGCCGCCGCAGGTGATCGACCAGCGGGTCGGTCGCGGGCCGGTGCTCGAGGAGGCGATCAACGACGCGCTGCCGAAGCTGTACTCGCAGGCGGTGCAGGACAACCAGGTCAAGGCGATCGGCCGGCCCGAGGTCGACGTGACCGAGTTCAACGACCAGGAGAGCCTGCAGTTCTCCGCCGAGGTCGAGGTGCGCCCCGAGATCACCCTGCCGGACCTGGAGGGCCTGGAGGCCGAGGTCGAGGACATCGCCATCTCCGATGACGAGGTGGACGAGCAGATCGAGTCGCTGCGGCAGCGGTTCGGCTCGCTGAACCCGGTCGAGCGGGCGGTCCAGGACAAGGACTACATCACCCTCGACCTGTCCGCGAGCAAGGACGGCGAGAAGGTCGAGGAGGCGCAGGCCACCGGCCTGTCCTACCAGGTCGGCAGCGGCCAGCTCCTGGACGGTCTCGACGAGGCGGTCACCGGGCTGAACGCGGGCGAGAGCAAGACCTTCGTCACCCAGCTGGTCGGCGGCGCGCTCAAGGGCGAGGACGTCGATGTCGAGGTGACCGTGACCGCGGTCAAGGAGCAGGAGCTGCCGGAGTTCGACGACGAGTTCGCGCAGACCGCGTCGGAGTTCGACACCGCCGACGAGCTGAAGGCCGACGTCCGCAGCCGGCTGGAGCGCGGCAAGCGGCTCGAGCAGGCCGGCGAGGCGCGCGACGCCGTCCTCGAGAAGATCCTGACCCTGGTCGACGTGCCGGTGCCGGACGGTCTGCTGACCGACGAGCTGGCCGCCCGCAAGGAGAACCTGGAGCAGCAGCTCGGGTACTCCGGGATGACCTTCGAGCAGTTCCTGGAGGGCGAGGAGCAGTCCCAGGACGAGTTCGACGAGGACCTGAAGAAGCGCTCCGAGGACGCGATCAAGGCTCAGTTCGTGCTGGACCTGGTGGCCGAGCAGCAGGAGCTGAGCGTCAACGACCAGGAGCTGACCGAGCACATCGTCCGGCACGCGCAGCGCTCCGGCGTCAGCCCGGACCAGTTCGCCCAGCACGCGGTCGAGAACAACCTGGTGCCGAGCCTGGTCTCCGAGGTCGTCCGCGGCAAGGCGCTCGCGCACCTGGTCGAGAACTCCAAGGTCACCGACGCCTCCGGCAACGTGGTCGAGCTGAAGACCCTGCAGCCGGACGGCTCCTACGCCGACCCGGACGCCGAGGCCGAGGCCGAGACCCCGGCCGAGGCTCCTGCCGAGGAGCCGGCGAAGGCCTGATCAGCAGTACGGCGCAACGGCCCGGATCCCCTGTGGATCCGGGCCGTTGTTGCGTGTCAGGCCACTGAAAGCGATCTGAAAGCGGCGTTCCCTAGCGTTACCGGCGGATCGTAGGACTGCCGTGAGGAACGCCTGATGAAGTTGAGACTGCTGGCCGCTGTGGCCGTAGCAGCCGGCGGCCTCGCGAGCGCTCGCCCCGGGCTGAAGCAGCGTGTACGGCGGCCACAGTGCAGGCGGCCAAGACCGCCGGCCGCATCGACGTCTTCGCCCGCGGTACCGACAACGCCCTCGGCCCGGATGGCCGGATCAAGGACCGTTCCTTCTCCAACGTCGGCATGCTGAACGGCGGCTGGAGCCTGTGGAGCGACCGACCTGGGTACCGAGACGTTCACCTCCGCACCCGCAGTCGCGTCGTGGGGGACCGGGCACCTGGGGGTCTTCGCGCTCGACCAGGACCAGAAGGTCCAGCACAACTGGCGGGCAACCATGTCTACCTCTGGGACCGGAGCCTCCAGATGATCCGGGCCTGCGAGGCGAGCGGTCTGGCCGCCCTGCCGTCGGACGATCGGATCGGTGGCGCCACCGTCTGCCCCGGCTGGCTGGACTCGGTCAAGCGAGTCCGGGACGAGTACGCCGCCGCGTCGCCTGCGTTCGCCGGATTCCGCCTGGCCGACGAGCCGATATCCAGGCAGTGGACCACTGGAACCTCAAATCGCCCACCCGGGAGGAACTGCAGTGGCAGATCTCGATGAGCCTTGCCTATGGCTGCCAGGGCATCCAGTACTTCACCTACTGGACTCCCGTCGGCCGCCCCGACTTCGAGTTCGGTACGGCGCTCATTGCCAAGGACGGAAAGCCAAGCCGGCTGTATCACGACGCGGCCGCGATCAACACGACGTACCTGCAACCGATCGGCCGACAGCTCAAGCACCTGGTGAGCGAGTCGGTGGTGCACGCGAACGAGGACCCGTTGCCGGCCGGGACGACGAAGTTCACGCCTTCGCCGCAGTTGCGCTCTGTGGTTGGTGAGCCGGCGCTGGCTGTTCGTGGCGAACCGGTCGAGGAGTTCACGCCCGGCGACGGGCAATACCAACCGGCGGGCCTGGCCGCCGGAGCGTTCGGCGCCTCGATCGCTTCCGGCGCGGGTCGTGTCTACCGCCTGACGCCCGCCGGGTGAAAGTTGTTGACCGGAAACAAATTCGCTCAGGGCAGACACGGTGCGCCGTGAGCGAACACCTGTGGCCCAGCCTTAGGTCTGCCGCCGCCGCCCAGTAATGTCGGCTTCGTGAACGAGACATTTGCAGCCAGCCCCACCGCCGCGGGCGGCAACGGATCCGGCGGACTCGACGACCACATCTACCAGCGCCTGCTGCAGAACCGGATCATCTTCCTGGGGTCCGAGGTTCGCGACGACAACGCGAACGCGATCTGCGCGCAGATGCTGCTCCTCAACGCCGAGGACCCCAACAAGGACATCTGGCTGTACATCAACTCCCCGGGCGGCTCGGTGGACTCCGGCATGGCGATCTACGACACCATGCAGTGGATCTCCAACGACGTCGCGACCGTCGGGATGGGCCTCGCCGCCTCGATGGGCCAGTTCCTGCTCTGCGCCGGCGCGAAGGACAAGCGGTTCGCACTCCCGCACGCGCGGATCATGATGCACCAGCCGTCCGGCGGTATGGGTGGTACGGCGAGTGACATCAAGATCCAGGCCGAGCAGTCGCTGCACATCAAGGCGCAGCTGTTCAAGCTGATCGCCGAGCACACCAGCCAGCCGCTCGAGCAGGTCGAGAACGACGCCGACCGGGACCGCTGGTTCACCGCCGAGCAGGCCAAGGACTACGGCTTCATCGACCACGTGGTCGCCAGCGCGGCTCAGTTGAGCTCCGGCAGCCCGAACTCCTGATCTCCCACTCCGTCAGCTAAGGACGCATCAATGAACTACTTCATCCCGCAGTGGGAGGAGCGCACGTCGTACGGCATGCGCCGGATCGACCCTTACACCAAGCTGTTCGAGGACCGGATCATCTTCCTCGGTACGCCGATCACCGACGAGATCGCGAACGCGGTGATGGCCCAGCTGCTGTGCCTGCAGTCGATGGACTCCGACCGTGACATCAGCATCTACATCAACTCCCCGGGCGGCTCGTTCACCGCGCTGACCGCGATCTACGACACCGTCCGCTACATCAAGCCGGACG
Organism: uncultured Actinomycetota bacterium; assembly: GCA_963748245.1. Lineage (GTDB taxonomy): Bacteria > Actinomycetota > Actinomycetes > Propionibacteriales > Kribbellaceae > Kribbella. The sequence goes on from CAVVIA010000005.1 coordinate 1,769,346, forward strand.
TCCAGACGGTGTGCCTCGGCCAGGCCGCCTCGGCCGCCGCCGTGCTGCTCGCCGCCGGTACGCCGGGCAAGCGGCTGGCGCTGCCGAACAGCCGGATCATCATCCACCAGCCGGCCACCGAGGGCACCTACGGTCAGTCCAGCGACATCGAGATCCAGGCGAACGAGATCCTCCGGCTGCGCGCGCTGCTGGAGAAGATGATCGCCGACGCCAGCGGCAAGTCGCTGGAGGAGGTCTCCCGCGACATCGAGCGGGACAAGTTCCTCACCGCCGACCAGGCGATCGAGTACGGCCTGATCGACGATGTACTGCAGACCCTCAAGACCCCGGTCCCGGCCGGCGTCTGAGCCTCGATCCGTGTCTCCCGGCCGCCGTCCAGCCCGGCCGGGAGCGCGGACTGAAGCACTTCCATCACGTTCGACCCGCACCAACGGTGCTGACGCCAAGCTGTCAAGAGCCCAGCGCGTTCGCCACCGGCGTAGTCACAACGCGGCGCCAGGCCCGGCGTTTCGGCCTCCGGCGCGGTACCGTCGAATCGGATCCGGGTTAGCGTTACGGCACCCGGTCCGAGCGGCCTACGCCCCCTTGGCCCACGGTTCGACTGCTCAGAGAAGGGATCTGTCCCGGTGGCACGCATAGGTGACGGCGGCGACCTGCTGAAATGCTCGTTCTGCGGTAAGAGCCAGAAGCAGGTCAAGAAGCTCATCGCCGGTCCCGGCGTTTACATCTGCGACGAATGCATCGATCTCTGCAACGAGATCATCGAGGAGGAGCTGAACGAGGGCTCCGAGGTCGGCCTCACCGAACTCCCCAAGCCGCGGGAGATCTACGACTTCCTCAACGCGTACGTCGTCGGACAGGACGTGGCCAAGAAGGCACTCGCGGTGGCGGTGTACAACCACTACAAGCGGGTCCGTGACGGGCAGGGCAGCTCCACCGCCGGCCGGCACGCCAAGGACGAGGCCGTCGAGCTGGCCAAGTCGAACATCCTGCTGATCGGCCCGACCGGCTGCGGCAAGACCTATCTGGCCCAGACGCTCGCCCGGATGCTGAACGTCCCGTTCGCGATCGCCGACGCCACCGCGCTGACCGAGGCCGGGTACGTCGGTGAGGACGTCGAGAACATCCTGCTGAAGCTGATCCAGGCGGCCGACTACGACGTCAAGAAGGCCGAGACCGGGATCATCTACATCGACGAGGTCGACAAGATCGCCCGCAAGAGCGAGAACCCGTCGATCACCCGCGATGTCTCCGGCGAGGGCGTCCAGCAGGCTCTGCTGAAGATCCTGGAAGGGACGACGGCCTCGGTGCCGCCGCAGGGTGGACGTAAGCACCCGCACCAGGAGTTCATCCAGATCGACACCACCAACGTGCTGTTCATCGTCGGCGGCGCGTTCGCCGGCCTGGACCACATGGTCGAGCAGCGGGTCGGCAAGAAGACCCTCGGTTTCAACACCTCGCGCGAGCCGGAGAAGCCGAAGGAGGCCGGCGGGTACGCGGATGTGATGCCGGAGGATCTGCTGAAGTTCGGTCTGATCCCCGAGTTCATCGGCCGCCTCCCGGTCATCACGACGGTGTCTCCGCTGGACCGTGACGCGCTGATCAAGATCCTGTCGGAGCCGAAGAACGCGCTGGTCAAGCAGTACCGGCGGCTGTTCGAGATCGACAACGTCGAGCTGGAGTTCGACGACGACGCGGTCGAGGCGATCGCCGACCAGGCGCTGCTGCGCGGCACCGGCGCCCGCGGGCTGCGGGCCATCATGGAAGAGGTTCTCCTCAACGTGATGTACGAGGTGCCCAGCCGTGAGGACGTCGCCAAGGTCGTCGTCACCGGTGAAGTGGTGCTGGAGAACGTGAACCCCACGCTCATCCCGCGCGACCAGATCGAGCGCAAGCGCGAGCGCCGCGAGAAGACTGCCTGAGTTCTGACGAAAGAGGCCGGGAATCCGCTGTACGGCGGACTCCCGGCCTCCTTCTGTTGGTGGACGCGACCGAAGCCGGCCGCCGCCCCGAAGAGCGTCGTAGCGGAGATCGCTGCAAGGGGCTTCAGAGAGACGCCAGCACCGAGTCGGCGACGGCGATCGTCTCGTCGAGTTGCTCGTCGGTGTGCTCGGTGGACAGGAACCACAGCCCTCGGGGAACGATGTTGATCCCGGCCGCGAACAGGCCCGCGTGGAACTTCGCCATCGCGGGCCTGTCGCAGGCCGCAAAGCTCCGGTAGTCAGTCACCGCAGGCTGGTCGGTGAGGTAGGTCTGGAAGACCGGCCCGGGACCGTCGACCAGCATCGGTACGCCGTGACGCTTCGCCGAATCCCGGAGCCCAGCCATCAGCCGTTGGCCCGCAGCAACCAGCGGGGGATAGACGGCGTCGCGGTTCTCGTCGAGATGCCTGAGCACCGCGTCGGCCGCGGCCATCGCGACCGGGTGCGAGTTGAACGTGCCGGCATGGGCCACGGTCCCGTTCGCGATCGACCCCATCACCTCGTGCGAGCCGACCAGCGCCGACACCTGCATCCCACCGGCCATCGCCTTCCCGAAGGCCGACAGATCCGGTACGACGCCCAGCAACTCCTGCGCACCACCCGGAGCCACCCGGAATCCGGAGATGATCTCGTCGAAGATCAGCAACGCACCGTGCTGCCGGGTGAGGTCGCGTAGCCCTTCGAGGTAGCCGGGCGCCGGCGTGATGCAGCCGGTGTTGCAGAGCAGGGGCTCGAGGATCACGGCCGCGATCTCGTCGCCGGATTCCTCCAGCACCGCCGCTACGGCGGCGAGATCGTTGAAGGGCAGCACGATCAGGTCGTCCGCGCCGCCTCGAGGCTGGCCCGCCGTACCGTCGACCGCAGCCGGATGCCGGGCGTCCCCGGCCAAGGCGAGGTCGGGGTGCACGCTGTAGAGGACCGGATCGAGCCAGCCGTGGTAGTTGCCCTCGAACTTCACGATCTTCGGCCGCTTCGTGTGCCCGCGCGCCAGCCGGATCGCGCCATGGACGGCCTCTGACCCGACACTGTTGAAGCGCACGAGGTCGGCCGACGGGACCATGTGGCACAGGCGTTCGGCGACGATCGCTTCCAGTTCGTGCTGGGCGGCGTACGCGACGCCGCGGCTGACCTGGGCGGAGACCGCCGAGGCCACGATCGGGGACGCGTGACCGAGCAGGTTCGGTCCCTGCCCGAGGACGTAGTCGACGTACCGGTTGCCGTCCACGTCCCAGAGTTCGGCGCCGCGGGCGTGGTCGACGAACAGCGGCTGGTCCGCGCGGCGGGCGTCGCTCGACACACCGCCCGCGATGACGCGCTTGGCGCGGTCGTACAGGCGATCGGTCTGTTCGTGGCCTCGGGCAACGGTCTGCACAGGTCCTCCAGGGGTCAGTCGAGCTTCTCGGTGAGCAGCCGGAACTGCTGGCGGGGCCGGCCGCCTCCGGTCGATCGGGCGGGTGGCAACGGCCAGGCCAGACCGGCCTCGACGAGTTCCTTCAGCATCCGCCGCCCGGTCCGCTGGGTGACCTGCATGATGTCGGCGACGCTCTCGACATCCACGACCACCTGCTGGCCGGCTTCCGGCGCGGTCGCCGCGGCGATCGAGGTGACGATCTCGTAGGCGCGCTGGTCGACCGGCGAGATGAGGTCGAGCGCTGTCGGTGGCGCGACCGTTCGACCTGGTGGCAGCTCGGTCCGGACCGTCGTGCCGTCCAGGTAGACCGCGACCTTGCCTTCGCGGCCGACCGAGTCCTCGACCGCCAGCAACGCGTTGGCCTCAGCCGCCCGCGCGGTTTGGCCCGCGCCCGCCCCCACAGCGACCGGTACGCCGAGCTGCGCCGTCAACGCGCCCAGGAACGGCGCCACGGTGAACTGCTCGGTCAACCGGGTCAGGGCTCCGTGCGTGGTCGTGACGAGGAACAGCGTGTCCGAGCGACGTGCCACCGTCGCACCGACCTGGCGTGCCTCCGACAACAGCTTCTGATGGGTCAGTACGGCGAGCTCCTGCTGCCAGTAATCGCCGGACTCGGCCCGGGACGTGCCGGTCGGGATGAGCTGGACCGCGATCATCGCGAGCTGGTGTGCACCCATCCGCGTGCCCTGGCCGAGCAGGACCGCGGTCTCGAGAGCATCGCGCACACTCGAGCGGGTCGGCGCGATCCGCAGCACCGGAATGCCCTGGGTACGCAGTTCGCGTTCGACCGACAGGATCGTCGTCAGCGCCAGCGTGGTGCGTTCCTGCTCGCACTTCTCCCGGTGGAAGGCCGCGAATCCCGCCACGGACTCGGGTCCGTCGTACGGGATGTCGTACACGTCCGCGGAATCGAGACCGATCTCGCCGTACGCCTCCTCCACATCGGCCGCGGACAGTGAGTCGATGCTCACCCGGCTCAGGTCGACGTCGTCGATGGTCAGGGACGCTCGCAGCAGGGCTGCGTACAGCGCGGCACCGGTCAGCGGCAGGTGCGTCGACGGGACGGTGAGCCAGTGCCCGGCCGTGGCGAGGTCGAAGACCCAAGGCCCGGGGAACACGGCCGAGTCGATCCGGTCCCGCAGCTTCAGGTACCGCTCTTCGGCTTCGGCTTGGTCGTCGTACCCGCCTGATACGAACTTCACGCCGTGCGGAGACCGGTCGGCGACCTGCTGCCCGACCTCCGCCATCGTCTTCACCAGCTTGCGCGGCCCGAACAACCCGACCGTGACCGGCGGCAACCGCTCACCCGCCGCCGCAAACACCTCTTCACTCATGGCTCCACCCCTGGATCTCCCGGCAGCGGTCGCCACCGGAACAGTCTGCGGGCGTTCCCGCTCAGAACATCTTGACGTTGACTGTCGGTCAGGGGCGCGCACACCACTCGGCCGAGTGACATCCGCTGGTCGATGAAGGGGAAATCGGAGCCGAACAGGACCCGCTGACTGCCGACCCGCTCGACCATCTCCATGATCAGCGGGCCGGTCATCTGTGAGCCGCACACCTCGAGCCAGAGCGATTCATGCCGTACGGCGGCCTCGATCGACTCGTCGACACCGGCCGGCGTGATCCCGGCGTGCCCGAGGATCACGGGTGCCTGTGGATACTTCGCCGCGACCGCCTCGAACAGCGGCGGAGCGTCGTACGCCGACTGATGCTCGGAATGACTGAGCACCGGGCACCCGGTCTCCTCGGCGAACGCCCACACCGCCGCGTACCGCGAGCCGGTCACCGGGTAGCGATGCAAGGTCGGGTGCACCTTGATTCCGACGAACCGGTCGTCGGCCGCGAGTCGCTCGAGCTCACGCTCCGGGTCCTGCCAGGGGTTGATGACCGCGTACGCCGCGATGCGGCCTGGATGCGCATCGACCGCGGCCAGCGCCTGCGAGTTGCCGAGGTGCGCGTCCTGCTGGATGGCCCGGTTCGCGGCGACCACCGTGACCTCGGTCCCGGTCCGGTCCATCACGCCGACCATCGCCGCGGCGTCCGGCTCGGGGATGTAGAACAGCGAGTACGGACCGAGGTGCGCGTGAACGTCGACCACCCTCCGCAGTGGCCGCCGGCCGATCATGCTCGCCCTCCCAACTGCTCCGCCATCGCGGTACGACGGACGCCGAACAACCGATCCGCGTTGCCGGCACCGATCCGCGCCACCGTGTCGTCGTCGAGACCCGACCACGCGAGCCGGACGATGCTCTCGCCGGGGTCGCGCAGACCGAGTCCGGTTGCGAACAACAACCGGTCGGCCAGCCCGCGGGCAGCCATCCACTCGATCGCCTGGTGACCGGCGAAGTCGACGAGATCGACGTACAGGTTCTCGTGGTCGCGGATGGCTGCCCAGAGGTTGCGCAACTGCCGGTACCCGAGGTTGGACACGACGATCGGCAGAGTCGGGAACCGGGTGGCGATGTGGTCGAGGTGATGCCAATCGACCTCGGTGACGTCGACGCACAACGGCAGACCGTTGGTGGCGAGAGCGGCATAGAGCTCGTGCATCGCGGTGGCCACCGGCGAATACCCGTGCGAACGCGGATGCAACCGGAACGCCGCGACCCCTTCGGCCACCGCTTGATCAACCAGGCCGTCCAACGAACGCAGCTCACCAGGCGTGGGCGGCACGGCGGTCCAGCACGCCAGCACGCCGCGATCGGACAGGCTGCGCGCGACCGCACTCGCCTCCGCGTTGCCACCGACCGGATCGTGCAGCCATGAAGCCATCGCGCTGACAAGCGCACCCGACATCGCATAGGTATCGAGGTGTGCCGCGATCGCATCCCGGTCGCTGCTCGGCATCAGCGCCGCGGGATGTGCCCCGGTCACGATGCGGGCGTCGAACCAGCCGCTGGTCACGTCATCAGTCATGACGTGCCCCCTCGATGGTCCAGCGCCCGGCGTAAGGCAGGGTCAGGTGCGTCCACCCGTCGTCGTCGCCCTCAGCGGTGATCGGCACACCGTTCAGCAGCAACCCCTGACCGCGCGGCACCCAGAGACCGCAGCGACCCGCACAGGTCACCTCGAAACGCAGGCCACCATCGACGACCGTGGCTTCGACATCGGCCTCGGCCGCACTCCGGAACAACACCTGCTCGCGGTCACGCAACTCCCGAATCCGCCAACCAGTTGCCCACGACAACAGTCCGCCAACGGACCGCACCCAGCTGGAAGCGTCGATCCGGTCGACGGTGTTCCCATGGTCGACCGTGAGCGATGACCCCACCGCGGTCACCCGAACGTCAGCCGCTTGCGCCCCCTCATGCGGAACGAGAACGGTCGTGAACACGCCAGTGTCCCGGGTCAGCACGAGCGAGTGCAGTGGCCCGTACTCGGCGACCCCGCCAGCCAGGGGTCGCCGCGCGACACCTTCGGTGGCTGCAACCTCAGTCGTCGCGGCCTCGCCGGCTTCGATCAGTAGCAACCCCGGCCCGTCCGGCGCCGAAGCGTCGTACGCGAGCGGTCCAACCTGTTGCCAGGGACTGATCGACTGCCAGCACGCCCGGAACACATGGCCCTCCGCCGAGGCGGTGTCGGACACGACCACAAGGGCCGGCTCCTCCCGCACCATCGCGATGGTCCGCGACTGCGGCACGACGTTCCCGGTGTGGTGGCCCGAGAACACGGCGACGCGACCGGTGTCGACGAGCGGCTCGATGCTCACACCGCGATCGGTACCCAGCTCCTGATCGTCCACCAGCACGGTGTTGTGCCCCCGACCCGACTGGTACCAGGTCAGGTACTCCGGATCGTCATAGCTCGGCGGACCACCTGCCTCCCACAACAGCGGGTGCCCCCAGCCGTCCAGAACCAGGTCGAGTACGGCGCGATGCGAGTGTGACTCCAGCTCGTGCTCGATGTGCGGGCCGTAGTTGATCACGGCACGGGTGTGGTCGCCGCGAAGGATCACATAGCCAGAGTCGGCGAGCACGGTATTAGGCGGCGGCGCCGGGACCTCGTAGTCATAGGCAGTCGCCATCGTGTCCGCCCAGCGCTGCTGCCTGGCTGCGTCCTCCCATGCAGGCAGGGCCGCCGCCTCAGTCGCAAACACGGAAGGTGTCAGCCACTGCGCCGCAACGCGTGCCAGCGAAGGGTTGTCGAGCACGTAGCTGCCGCGCAGCAGACTCAACGCCGGCCACTCGATATGACTGTCCTGGAGGTGCGGGATCCAACCACCGGTAGACACCAGCTCGCACAACCAGTCATGCATCGCCGTCAGCTTCGGGTGCTCCGCGAACCGGCCGTCAATCAACGCTGCCGTCTGCAGCGCGCTCAGGCACATCTTGTGATACCCGGGGGAGCGCTCGTAGTGTCCACCGTCGCCGTACACGTCCAACAGCAGATGCTCGTCGATCCGCTGCCGTGCCCGCGACGCCCAACTTCCCGCCTCGACCAGATCCGGCAGCACGGCGCTGATGTGCAGGAGCTCGGTCGCGCACACGAGTTGCCAGTTGCCGTGCCGGAACACGTCATGCTCGTCGTACGCCCACCGGGCACCGCCGACGAGGGTCGCCACCAGCCGGCCCCAGACGCGGTCTGACAGGGCGGAGTCGGTCAGAACCTCCAACGCGGGCAGGAAACTCCGGCACCGGGCCCAGGTCCCGAGGGAGTACCAGATGACATCGAGGCCGGGCCATTCGCCGATGACCGAGTCACGCTGCTCGACCCAGTCGTCGAAGTGCCGCTCGAAGGCGTGGAGGTATTGATCGTCGCCCGTCAGCAGCCAGGCGTGGACACCGGGTGAAAGCCAGTTCAGGTAGTGGAAGCCGTAACGGCGAGAGCGGCCGTGTTCGCGCCCGGTCACCTCCACGCCGGTGAGCAGCGGCGCCGCGTCGGCGACAACGGCCTGCGCGGCCGGAGTGGACCGAATCGCATCGGTCCACTCGGGCAACGGCCACGCCGGCCGCCGTAGCCGTCCGCCCACGAAGGCGCGCAGCGTGGCGAGGTCGTCGACACCTGCGGGCGCCCCGAACGCCTTGATGAGGTCGTCGGTCCCGATCCGGTTGACGCGGGCGTCGATATGCCGCGGCTTCTCGGGACTCTTGATCGTGGTCATCCGTTCCCCGGGTCGGCCAGCATGGAGACGTCGACGGGCTGCCGGGTCTCGATCGAGGTGTGCGCGGCCTCGAGCACTGCGGTCACGTTGCGGCTGCTCTCGATGGTGATGAGCGGCTGTGCACCGGTCCGGCAGCAGGTGATCCAGTGGGCGATCGCGTCGGCATACGCACCGGCTGGGATGCCGTGCATGACGCGTTGCAGCATGTTCCTGGGATAGGTGTAGCGAGCCGGAGTCGCCAGTACGACGCTCTCCTTCTGTCGATCCAACTGAACCACGCCGTTGTCGGTCACGACCGAGACGTACGAATCGACCACCGTCGGGAAGGTGTTCGGGTAGATCCAGGCCGACTCGAACGTGGCCACCGCGCCGCGTGCGTACTCCGCCTGGATCTGAATGGCGTCCGGCGTCTCGATGCCGAGTGAGCGCAACTTCCCCCAGCGGGCGGTCGCGTAGACCCGCCGTACCTGGTCGCGCAGCAGCCAGGAGACCAGATCGATGTCGTGGCTGGACAGGAACCAGGCACAGGTCGTGCGGTCGGACCAGGACAGCATCTCTGTGGGGACGAAGATGGTGTCGTCCTTGCGTGCGTAGGCCACCGCGGCCTCACCGAGATCCGCGAGCAGCTCGTGCGCCTGCGCGTAGGCGGGAACCCAACGGTGGTTGAACAAACACATCGCCACCACACCATGCTCGCGGATCGCCTTGACCGCGGCATCCGCCTCGGCGACCGACGTGGTCAGCGGCTTCTCCACCAGCATGTGCTTCCCGGCCTCGGCCGCGCGCACCATCATCTCGCCGTGCAGGTGGTCCGGGGTGGTCAGGACGACGGCGTCCACGTTCTCGTCCCGCAGCAGGGCATCGAGGTCCGGATGGATCGTCGGCCGCGGCGCACCGCGGCCCTGGATCTCGTCCGCCAGCCGCCCGGCGCTGTCCGCCGAGCGACTCGTCACGGCCGTGACCTCGACCTCGGGCAGACCGGACAGGGACAGCGCGTTACCGCGTCCCATGATCCCGGCGCCGACGATGCCGATCCGGATGGTGCTGCTCATTTGCTGCCCTTCGCGAGGGTCTCGTTCCACGCCTTCTCGGCGGTGTCCAGCGCTTCCTTGGCCGACGTGGTGCCGGACATGTACGCGCGGATCTGGTCATCGAACAGCTTGCGCAGTTGCTCGTCGTTCCCGGAGCCGAGGGACGCGTCCACGCTGTTCTTGAAGGTGTCCAGCAGGACCTTGCGGGCCTCGTCGGCCTGGGTGGTACCCGCGATGTCGGTGAAGAACGGGTCCTCGAGTGCCTTCAGCGACGACGGGTAGATCGGCACCAGTTTGCAGAGCGCGAGTTGCTGCTCGGGTGCGGTGACGAACTTCAGCCACGCGGCCGCGGCGGCCTGGTTGTCCGACTTCGCCGGGATGGTGAGGATCTGCTGGCCGGACATGTAGTACTTCCCGTCCGCGCCGGTGACCGGCGGACCGACGACGATCGAGCCGTAGACGGCCGGCGAGTTCTTCTCGATGTTCAGCAGGCTGCTGGACACGGCCGCCGGGTTGAACGCGATCTGCCGGTTCTCGAGCGACTGCGGGAGCTCGCGCGGGTTGGCGCCGAGGCTGCCCGGGGCGATCGCGCCGGAGTCGAAGAGCGGCTTGAACTTCTCCACCAGGGCGAGTGTCTCGGGGGTGTTGAAGGCGGCCGTCTTCTTGTCCGGCGACAGCAGCGGGATGCCGTTGGCCTGCACGACGCTGGAGTAGGCCATGAAGTTGGTGGCCGACTTCCCGGTGGCGTTCTTGTACGCCGTGGCCAGCGCGAGGGCGTCGTCGTACGTCTTCGGCGGTTTGGCCGGGTCGAAGCCGGCCTTGGCCAGCAGGTCCTTGTTGTAGAAGCCGAGCGAGGTGCCGCCGTTGTACCAGGGGATGGCGATCCGCTTGCCGTCGGCAACCAGTGGGTCGGTCAGGTTGGGGGCGTAGGCCGCGATCTCCTCCTTGCTGAACAAGGAGTTCAGGTCCGCCATCGAGCCGGCGAACAGGCCGGTGGTCGCGGAGGTGATGTTGACGGCGTCCGGCACCTTCCCGCTGGCGAGCGCGGCCAGCAGCTTGGTGGTGATGTCCTGACCCGGGACGTCGACCCACTTGATGGTGACGTCGGGGTGTTCCTTCTCGTAGGCGTCGATCCACTTCTGGATGTCCGGCCCGTAGTTCTTCTGCAGGTTGATCGTCCACCACTCGACTTCGCCGGAATACGCGTCACCCGACTGCTCCGGCGCGTCCCCGGTGGCCGGATTGCCGGACACGCAGGCGCCGAGCGTCATCGACAGCCCGAGGGCCATGGCGAGGGTGGGAATCAGCCGCCCCCGCAGCAGGGATCGTGTGCGTCGCGCCATCGCGAGCTCCTCACAGAGATGGAATGTCCTAAACGGTGCTTCCAGACATCATCGTGGTCGACGGGCGCTGTTGCCGTCAACTCATTGCTGTGGAAAATCATCGGAGTTACGGCTGGCGACCGGCTGCCTTCTGAGCTACGGTCATCTGCAACACAAATCCGTAAGCCGGGTTTCAGACGCGAGAGGCGGCGTCCATGACGAGTGTCAGTGGCCGAGTCGGTCTCGGTCGCCGATCGGGTCTCAGCGGCCGCGTGGTCGGCCAGCGCTGGTACACGCCGTACCTCTTCATGGTGCCCGGGCTGCTGTTGTACGTCGCGATGTTCGCCTGGCCGGCGGTGATCGCGATCCAGCTCGCCTTCTCCGACTACGACATCGTCAACCCGATCCAGTGGTCGGGCCTGGACAACTTCGTCCGGCTCGTGCACGACCCCCGGGTCTGGATCGCGCTGCGGAACTCGCTGCTGTTCGTGGTCATGTTCCTGCCGCTGACGGTGATCGCGCCGCTGTTCCTGGCCATGCTGGTGAACGTCAAGCTGCGCGCGATCCAGGCGTTCCGGATGCTGTACTACCTGCCGGTCATCACCTCGATGGTGGCCGTCGCGGTTGCCTGGAAGTACGTGTTCAACCGCGAGGGCGTCGTCAACTGGATGCTCCAGGTCGTCGGGCTCGGGCCGATCGACTTCCTCTTCGACCGGCACTGGGCACTGCCGACCGTCGTCCTGCTGGAGGCCTGGAAGAACGCGGGCCTGTTCATGATGATCTACCTCGCCGGTCTGCAGTCGGTGCCGTCCGATCATCTGGAGGCGGCCAAGATCGACGGTGCCAATGGTCGGCAACGCCTGTGGCACGTGATCGTGCCGTCGCTGCGGCCGACGTTCGCGGTCACGCTGATCCTCAGCATGCTCGAGGCGATGCGCGCCTTCGAATCGGTCTATGTGCTGACCCGCGGCGGTCCGCTCGACTCCACTCTCACCCTCGGCTACTACATCTGGTCGAAGGCCTTCGAGGACTACGACATGGGTTACGCCAGCGCGGTCGGCCTGGTGCTGTGGGCGATCATGATCGTCCTGGCCGCGGTCAACCTGCTCGTCACCCGCCGGAAGGACGGCTGATGACGGCGCGGAGGTTGTACCGGCGGACGCCACACGTCGACCAGCGGACGGTACGGCGGATCGGCTTCTACCTGCTGCTGATCGCGGTGGCGGCGCTGTTCATCGGCCCGTTCCTCATCCTGCTCAGCTCGGCGATCAAGCCGGCCGACCAGGACGTCTTCGGGTTCCCGCCGGACCTGATCCCGCGGCCGCCGGTGCTCGACTGGTTCCGGGAAGCCTGGACGACGATCCCGTACGCGCGCTTCCTGGTGAACTCGCTCATCTACGTCGGCATCACCGTCCCGGTTTACCTGGTGGTGTCGGCGCTGACGGCGTACCCGTTGGCCCGGATCGCGTTCCGCGGCCGCGGTGTGTTCTTCATGCTGTTCCTGTCGATCATGTTCCTGCCGGGTGAGCTGATGCTGATCCCGCGGTTCCTGGTGATGAGCCAGCTGGGACTGACCGACACGTTCGCCTCTGTCATCCTGCCGGCGATCCTGTCCTCGCTCGGCATCTTCCTGCTCCGGCAGGCCTTCTCGCAGATCCCGGACGAGATCGTCGAGGCGGCCCGGATGGACGGTGCGAACGAGTTCTCCATCTTCTGGCGGATCGCGGTGCCGATCGTCGCCCCGACGCTGGCGGTGCTCGCGATCCTCGGGTTCGTCTCGGTCTGGAACAGCTTCATCTGGCCGATGGTCACGCTGACCAGTCAGTCCAAGTTCCCGATCGCGCTCGGTATCGCCTACCTGAGCGGTGTCAGCGGGACCGACGTCCGCGGTCTCGCGGCCGGCACGGTGATCTCGCTGATCCCGGTCGTCGCAGTCTTCCTCCTACTCCAGAAACGCATCCTCGACAGCATGGGCGGCGCCGTCAAAGGCTGACCACCCACACCCCACCCACCCGCTCCCACGCCTCGCTCCCGCTCCCGCTTCCTGCACCTGCACCCCGCTCCTTGCACCCCGCTCCCTGCACCCGCACTCCGCTCCCGCACCCTGCTCCCGCTCCCGCACCCTGCAGCCTCCACCCGAACTCCGTTCCTGCACCTCGCACTTCGCTCCTGCACCCGCGTTCCGCTCTTGCACCCGCACTCCGCTCCTGCACCCTGCACCCGCACGCGGCCCCCCGGATCTTTCCGCTTCTCCTTTCTCGTCCGCCACCGTTAGCAAGTGAGGCCATGAGATGAACTTGCACGTCACCAGACGCAGTCTGTTGTTGGGCTCCGCTGCCACCGGAGTCCTCGCCTGGACCGGTACCTCGGCCAGCGCATCCTCCGCCACCCCCGCCTTCGCCGACGCACTCGTCTACGACTCCCCCGCAGCCTTCGACACGGCGCAAGCGGCGTACCTCGCGACCAACGCCCAGCACAACGAGGCCGGCCTCTACGCCTGGGGTGAGTCGTACTTCCTGCTCGGCCTGCTCAGGATGTACGAGGCGTACGGCGACTTGCGCTACCTGCAGACCTTCGAGGAACGAGCCACCCACCTGATGGCAACAACCGACAAGGCGCGTGGCGTGACGGACTACGCCGGCCGTTCGGCCAAGGTGTGGCGTGCGGCCGGTAACTACACGGCCGGCCACGGCGTGCTCCAAGACAGCAGCAGTAACGCCGCCGTCCAACTCCGCTGGGCCGGTGCGAGGTCAGCCGAGTCGACGGCCGAGGTGGCGAACGTCTCCGGCGGCACCTTCGACCTGATCCTCCGCAACCCGGGCACCACCGCTGTCGTGACACTGCAAGGCGTCTCGCTCGACCCATCGGCCGAGTCGTACGTCGTGACTGCGGTGAACAAGGCCTACACCGCAGGGCTCCGCTGGACAGCCGTCGACCTCAGGACGTCGCCTGCTCCGGCGACTCCGCCCAGTCCAGTGACGATCGCCTTCCAGCCGCAGTTCTACGTGTTCGCCGTCCACACCGGGATGATCGCCTTCCCGCTCGCGCGCTACGTGCGGATGGTCATGCACTCTCCCCGGCTGCGGCGCGGTGCTCGCCTTGGCAAGGCGAAGGAGATCCTCGGCGCCGTCCGCGAGGCCGTCGCGTTCCATGACAGCGAGTACGCCGCCCGCCCGGACGGATCAGGCGACTATGTCTGGCCGAAGGGCGCGCCGATTCCGTTCGACGGAACGATCCAGCCGTACAACCAGAGTCACGGTCTCGGCCAGGTGCTGGTCGAGCTGTACCGCGCCACCGGAGAGCGGCGCCACCGCACCAGAGTCGAGCAGCTGCTCAAGGCATACCGAGTCGGGCTCACTCTCGGCGCCGACGGAGCGTACGTCTGGCCGTACTGGCCGCCGTACAGCCAGTTGTACGCCAGCTATCCCAACACCGCGGGGATCTCGGAGTACACACCGTCGTACCCGGCTTCCCGGCAGATCGAGGACATCAGCCACGCGGCGATCAGTCTGGAGTTCGTGCAGGCGGCCTACGAGGCGGGGATCGACAACGGCCTGGCCGCGGACGTCCAGCGGTTCACCGCGACGTTCACGAAGAAGGTGACCCGATCCGCGACCGAGGTCTGGCTCCGCGTCGACGGTACGGCGGACGCCGTACCCGCCAATGCGGTCCAGTGCGCGCGCTGGGGTGCTTACGCTGAGCACGATGAATTCGTCTATCAGCAGTCCCTTCGGGTGTACGACGCCGTGCAACTGGTCCCGTCGCAGGGGTCGCATGCGTTGGGTATCGCCTACCTGAACTGGGCCAAACAAGGAGCTTGGAGGAAGCAGTGAAGTTTCTGCGTGTCCATACCGACGAGGGTCTGCGCGACGCAGTCCTGACCGAGGACGGCAGGGTCGCGACGTTGCCCGGGGAGCCTGGGGCGTTCGATCCGGATCGTCTACGGGAGCGCGCCGGCGCGGCCCTCGGCGGCGCGGAGACAGCCACCGCGTTCGAGGACGTGCGTCTTGCCGCGCCGCTCAGCCCCGGCAAGATCGTCTGCGTCGGGCTGAACTACGCCGACCACGCGGCCGAGGGCGGTCAGGAAGCGCCGGCCGAGCCGATCCTGTTCATGAAGGCACCCGACACCGTCGTTGGCGCGCACGACGACGTGGTCATCCCGCGCGGCAGCGAGAAGACCGACTGGGAGGTCGAGCTCGGTGTCGTCATCGGGTGTACGGCGTCCTACCTCGAGACCGACGAGGAGGCGCTGGAACACGTCGCCGGCTACGTGCTGGTCAATGACGTCTCCGAGCGGCATTTCCAGCTGGAGCGCGGCGGCCAATGGGACAAGGGGAAGAACGCACCGACGTTCTGCCCGATCGGCCCGTGGCTCCTGACCGCCGACGAGGTCGCCGATCCGCAGGCGATCACACTCGGACTCGACGTCAACGGCGATGTACTGCAGGACAGCTCGACCGCGGAGATGATCTTCGGCGTCGCCTACCTGGTCCGGTACATCTCGCAGTTCATGACGCTCTACCCGGGCGACGTGATCAGCACCGGCACACCGGCCGGAGTCGGCGCCGGCCAGAAGCCACCGCGGTATCTGAAGGAGGGCGACATACTCCGGGTCTGGGCCGACGGCCTGGGCGAACAGCACACCCGGCTGACCTCTGCATGAACGTCGACGTCTTGCCGGATCCAGCTGCCGTTGGGGCGGCTGCGGCAGCTGCAGCGGCCGAGTCCTTGCGCCGGACCATCCAGGCGCAAGGCTCGGCCCGGCTGGTGCTGGCCGCCGCGCCGAGTCAGCTGCATACGCTCGCGGAGCTGTCCGTCGCCGAGGACATCGACTGGAGCCGGGTCGAGGCGTTCCACATGGACGAGTACGTCGGCCTGCCGCCGGACGCGGAGCAGCGGTTCGGCCAGTGGCTGCGCAGGCACTTCACCGCCAAGGTGCCGCTGCACGTGATCGATCCGGGCGGCGGTGCGGATCCAGACACCGAGGCGGCTCGCTATGCGGAGCTGGTCAGCGCCGCGCCGATCGACATCGTGCTCGCCGGGATCGGCGTCAACGGCCACCTCGCCTTCAACGATCCGCCGGCCGACTTCGACACGACCGACGTCGCCCAGGTAGTTGCTCTGGACAACACTAGCCGGACCCAGCAGGTGGACGAAGGATTGTTCGCCGAACTGGACGACGTACCCACGCATGCCTGGACGCTGACCGTTCCGTTCCTGCTGTCCGCGGGCGAGATCTTCTGCATGGTGTCGGGTCCGGCGAAGCGGGACGCGGTCCGGCGGACGCTGACCGGCACGGTGGATCCCGCCGTACCGGCGAGTGCACTGCACACGCACCCGCGGACCCGGCTGTTTCTCGACCAGGAGGCGTACGCCGATGAGTGAGTACCTGACCGTGATCACGGAGCTCCTCGGCCGGATCGAGGTGGAGGAGAAGGATTCGATCGCCGCCGCCGCCCGGCTGATGGCCGACCAGGTCGCGGCCGACCGGCTGATCCAGGTCTACGGTCCAGGCGGTCACTCCAACCTCGCCGCACAGGAGATCTTCTTCCGGGCCGGCGGGCTGATGCACGTCTCCGCACTGCTCGACGAAGGGACGTTGCTGTCCAACGGCGCACTGAGGTCGATGGCTGTCGAGCGTACTCCGGGCTACGGCCGGATCGTGATCGAGAACGCCGGGATCGGTCCGGACGATCTGCTCCTGCTGGTGAACGCGTACGGGATCAACGCGGCCCTGATCGACGCCGCACTCACCGCGAAGGAGCGGGGCGTCCGGACGATCGGGGTGAGCTCGCGGACGCACGCCGAGCAGACCGCGCCGACCCATCCGGCCCGGCATCCGTCCGGCGCCAACCTGCACGAACTCGTCGACCTCGCCGTGGACACCAAGGTTCCGATCGGGGACGCGGTGATCCAGTTGGCCGGGATGCCTGAGCGGGTCGCCGCGGTCTCGACGTTCGCGAACGCGTTCACCCTCAACCTGATCGTGGTCAAGACGATCGAGCTGTTGATCGAAGCGGGCGTCGTACCACCGGTGTGGCGTAGCGGCAATGCGCCGGGCGGTGACGAGGCGAACGCGGAGTTCATCGGCAGGTTCCGGGATCGGGTCAGATGGCTCTAGTCGGACGTGATCCGTGGTCGGGGCAGCTCCTCCGCCTCGAATACGCCGACGGCCGCGTCACCGCGATCCACCGCGAGCCGGGTGATGCAGACCTGCCGTGGATCAGCCCTGGTCTCGTTGATCTTCAGGTGAACGGGTACGGCGGCTTCGACCTGAACGGCGATGACCTCGACGTCGACACGGTCGTGGGGCTGCGGGAGGCCCTCAGGGCGGTCGGCGTGACCACGTTCGTGCCCACTCTCGTCACCGCGAGCGCGGACCGGATCAGCCGTGCAGTCGGCGTCGTCGCCGAGGCATGTCGCCGGCACCCCGACGTGGCTCAGGCAATCCCGTTCATCCACCTGGAGGGCCCGCACATCTCGGATCAGGACGGGCCGCGCGGCTGCCATGACGCGGCCTTCGTCCGGCCGCCCGATCTCGCCGAGTTCGAGCAGTATCAGCAGGCCGCGAACGGGCTCATCGGCCTGATCACGCTGTCGCCGCACTGGCCGGGCAGCGCGGAGTTCATCGCCGCGGTGCGATCCATCGGCGCCCGCGTCGCGATCGGCCACACCCATGCCGACACGGCCCAGATTCGCGCGGCGGTGGACGCGGGCGCGACGCTGTCCACCCATCTCGGCAACGGCGCCCATGCCCAGCTGCCGCGTCACCCCAACTACCTGTGGTCGCAGCTGGCCGACGACCGCCTCAGTGCGGGGTTCATCGCTGACGGGCACCACCTACCAGTCGAGGCGTTCGTGGCGATGGTGCGCGCGAAGGGTCTCGATCGCTCCTTCCTGGTCTCCGACTCGGTGGCGATCGGTGGGCAACCGCCTGGCGAATACTCCACCGCCGTCGGTGGCGATGTCGAGCTCACCGCCGACGGGCGGCTGCTGGTCAGGGGTACGCCGTACCTGGCCGGAGCGGCCGCACCGCTGTCGGACGGGGTCGCCTGGGCGGCCGCCGCCTTCTCGTTGCCGGAGGCACTCACCATGGCGACCACCAACCCCGGTCGAATCGTCGGCGGGACGGTCGGTCAGCTGTGTCCCGGTGTGCCGGTGTCGAGTGTGATCACCTTCCGCTGGTCGGGCAGCACGCTGGACCTCAGCTGACACCGATACCTGGGCGCAATCTGGGAGCGCTTCCGGACCGGAATGTAGACAGCCTCGATGGCTTTGTGAACTGGCGAAAGCGTGGACTGTCTTCCGCCCACGTCACCAGACACGAGAGCAGCACTCATGAGATGGATCTCCCGCGGCCTGCTGGCGGCCGCGCTCGCCCTCGGTGTGGTCGTACCGACCACCGCGCCCGGCGCCCGGGTAAGCCGTCCCTCGACTCAGGCCTGGTCTCCGACGCTGGTACGACGTACGGCTACAGGCGCCCGTGCGTCGTACCAGCATCCACGGGCGAGGCGCGCCCGTACGTCGTACCGGCTGCTACTTCTCCTGAAGGGCGGCGGCGATCGTGTCAGCGATCGGGGTGGTCGGGCGGCCGATCAGGCGGCTGAGGTCGCTGCCGCGGCCGGCCAGCAGACCGCGCTCGATCGCCTTGTCGACGTCGACCAGGATCGGCGCGAACTGCTCCGGAACCCCCGCGCCGGTCAGGATGCCGAGCAGCACCTCGGCCGGAACGTTGTCGTAGGCAACGTCCTTCCCGGACTGCTTCGACAGCTCGGCGGCGTACTCGGCCAGCGTCCACGACGAGTCGCCGTTCAGCTCGTACGCCTTCTTCTCATGACCGTCACCGGTCAGTACGGCGGCAGCGGCGGCCGCGAAATCGCGACGGGAGGCGGAGCCGATCCGGCCCTCGCCGGCGCTCCCGACGACCCCGTGCTCGAGGTGGACGGCGAGCTGGGCGGTGTAGTTCTCGTGGTACCAGCCGTTGCGGAGGAAGGTGTAGGGCAGGCCCGAGTCGAGGACTGCCTGCTCGGTCGCCTTGTGGTCGGCGGCCAGGTCGAAGTCGGCCTCCGGTCCGCCGAGGACGCCGGTGTAGGCGAGCCGCGAGACCCCGGCAGCCTTGGCGGCGTCGATGACGGACTGGTGCTGCTCGACCCGATTGGGGTCGATCCCGGAGATCAGCAGGACCGTGTCGCCCGGCTGGAAGGCCTGGGCGAGCGCGGCCGGGTCGTTGTAGTCGGCGATCCGGATCTCGACGCCACGGGCCCCGAGGCCGGCGGCCTTCCCGGCGTCCCGGGCGACGGCGACGACCTGATCGGCCGGGACGCGCTCGAGGAGCTCGTCGATGACGAGTTGTCCGAGCTGGCTGGTGGCGGCGGTGACGACGATGCTCATCTGTACTCCAGGTCCTGGGAGGGTGTGCATCACCGAGCGTAGGCGGCGCCTGAGAGCGGTTCTATGTCTATTTCGCGCTCCTTTATGTCTGATCGTCTTTGTGGACTGGCGTATGATGCACAGCATGGATGTTCTTGCCGACGTCGTCACCGCGATGCGCGCCGGGCCGGCCACCTCCGGCCGGACCGACGTGCGCGGGCCGTGGGGTCTGCGGTTCACCGAGTCCGCGGGGGCGACGTTCCACCTGGTCCTGCAGGGGAGTTCCTGGCTCCTGCCGCCCGACGGCGGTGCACCGATCGCGATGGGTCCGGGTGACGCGGTGCTGCTGCCGCGGGGTGTCGAGCACGCGCTGGCCGACCATCCTGATTCACCGCTGGTGGACTTCGATCCCGCGATCGAGCATCCGGTGACAGGTGAAGGCGCGAGGTCGCTGTTGCTGTGCGGGACCTACCGGCTCGATCGGCAGCGGCCGCATCCGGTGCTGAGCAACCTTCCGGACGTCGTGCTCGTCCCGGCGGATCCCGGGCGGCACCGGACCCTGCACACCACGATCGGCGTTCTGGGGGAGGAGCTCGACGCCAACCGGCCGGGCGCGGCGGCCGTCGTACCGCCGCTGGTCGATGCCCTGCTGGTGCTGATCCTGCGTGCCTGGCTGGAGGATCGACAATGCCCGACCGAGAGCGGGTGGTCGCGCGCGCTGACCGACACCGCGGTCGCCCGGTCGCTCGAGCTCATCCATGCCGAGCCCGGTGCGACCTGGACCGTCGCCGATCTGGCGACGGACGTCGGTCTGTCCCGTGCCGCGTTCGCACGGCGCTTCACCGAGGCCGTCGGTGAGCCGCCGCTGACCTATCTCTCCCGCTGGCGCATGACGACGGCGGCGCGGCTGTTGCGCGATCACGATCGCCCGCTGGCCACGGTCGCCAAGGAGATCGGGTACACGTCGGAGTTCGCCTTCGCGAAGGCGTTCAAGCGCGACTTCGGTGTCGCGCCCGGTGCCTATCGCAAGCAGTTGGCGGTCAGCGGTACGTGAGGTCGTCCGGGCGAAGCGTCGCCACCAGCTCGCCCCGGCTGCGGACGCCGACCTTGGCGAACGCCGCCTTCAGGTGGTCCTGGATGGTGTGCGGCGAGATCGACAGCCGGTCGGCGATCTCGGCGGTCGTGTGCCCGGAGATCACCTCGAGGCAGATCTCCCGTTCCCGGGTGGTCAGGCCGTACGCCGCCAGCAGCATGCCGACCAGGTGATGGCCGGACGCCGGCTCGATCGTAACCACGACCTCTGACTGGTCGTCATCACTGATCAACCGGCTGCCCTGCAGGACCACCCAGCCACCGGTCGCGGTCTGGATCCGGGCCTGGAACGTCCCGCTGGACGCCGCCTGCGTGCCGGTCACGACGGCGCGCAACAGCACGTTGAACCGCCCGGGCGCGATCTCGTTCAGTGCGTCCTGCCAGCTCCGAGCCGCCGGCGTGATCGCGCGCGGCTCGCCGCCCGGTCCGGTCACCACGATCGACGGTCCGACCCCGCCGCGATACCCGTGGGCGTCGGTACGCACCGCCACTCTCGTCGCCGCACCGATCGCCGGTCCCACCGAACCGAGGAACTCCACCTCGCGATCGGTGAACTCGGTCCCGCCGCGGACGAACCCGGCCGCACCCCAGCAGTCCCCGTCGACCGTGAAGGCCGCCCGCAGTTCGTGGTCGATCCCGAGCGGCCGCCACACCTCGTTCAGCCGGCGATGGCCGACGACCTCGCGGTAGGGCAGATCCGACAGCCGGGCCACCGGGTACGGTCGCCGGGCCAGCTCGGCGAACGAGTTCGGGTTGTTCTCGGCGTACTCCGTCTCGGCCAGCCGCAGCTCGTACTCCGCTGGGATGCGCACGCGGTTACTGGTCATCGAACTGATCACCAGCGTGCCGGGATCCATCGACGCCCAGCAGGTCAGATCGTTCCCGATCACCTGCTCGACCACCTCGATCGCGGCGGCGTGCAGTTCCGCGACGCCCAGTCCCGACGTCGCCAGTGCCGCGATGTCCCGTCGCGCGGCCCGGGCCCGGCCCTCCCACATGCGCTCAGTATGCGCCGCCGTCAACCGCCCGCCTATCCCCGAAATGTGGGGATTCCGCCCTCGCGAGAAGCCCCGCCGGACGGGATGGATCCGGCCGCCGCGGCTTCCTACCTTCAGGTCAACAACTCTTAGGGGAGGTCGTCATGACGGAATCGGTGCACCTGAGCACAGCCGGCACGGGCGCGGAGTACGCCGCTCCGGACGCGACCGTCACGGTCAAGGTCGGTAGCGAGCACAGCGGCGGGCAGTACGAGATCTTCGAGATCGACGCACCCCGCGGTCCGGCCTCGCCGCCGCACAGCGAGTCCTGGAGCAAGGCGTTCTACGTGCTGCAGGGCCGGATCCTGGTCCAGGCAGACGACCAGGGCTACGACCTCGGGCCCGGAGCGTCGATCAGCATCCCGGCCGGGACGCTCAACACGTTCTCGGTCCTGACACCGTCGGCGAAGTTCCTCGCCGTCAGCCAGACCGGGAGGATGGGCGAGTTCTTCGCCGACCTGGCCGCCGCCGACCCGACCGATTTCGCCGCGCTGGGGGAGATCTCGAGCCGGCACGGGGTCACGCTCGCTCGGACAACCTCATGAGTACGGCGGCGCAGGTGCTGGCCGTGATCATCGCGGCGACGCTGATCATGGTGTGGGTGATGGAGTCGTTCCTCTATCGCCTGCCGCGGCTGTACCCGCTCTTCCTGACCGAGCCGCGCGACTTCGACGCGGTCCGGCTGTGGACGGTGAACCTGGGGTTCTACAACCTGACGACCGCGGTGGCGCTGCTGGCGGGCGTCGTACTCGTGCAGACGGATCATCTGCCGCAGGGTGAGGCGTTGATCATCTTCACCGCAGCCCAGCACGTGTTCCTGGCCGTGGTACTGGTCTTCACGGAGCGGAGGCTTTGGCTGAACACCTTGCTGGAAGGGGTTCCTGCCGCGATTCTGCTCGCGCTTGCCCTCAACTAGGCAGCTCTGAACGGTAGGAAAGTTACACAAACTGTCCCACTATGGGTATCAAGCACCACGCACTCTCAAGGTTCCCCGGATGGCTCCTCAAGCTTCATCCGTCCGGGAAACCCCCGCCCTGAGTAGTAGTGAAGGTGAGGCCCATGAGCCCAATCAGTCGCAGAACTCTTGTCTTCGGCGGGCTTGCCGCCGCCGGTGTCAGTGCTCTCCCGGTCCGCTCGGCTGTGATCGCGGCGACCGCTGCCGTCCCGTACCCGTTCCAGTTGGGCATCGCGTCCGGTGAGCCGGATGCGAACAGCGTCGTGCTGTGGACCCGGCTGGCGCCATCGCCCCTCAACGCCGACGGTCAGGGCGGGATGGCGACCGCCGACGTGACCGTCGACTGGCAGGTTTCCACCACCGACACGTTCAGCACGCTGGTCGCGTCAGGCTCGGTCACCGCGCGGTACGCGAGCGCCCACTCGGTGCATGTCGTTGCCGGCGGCCTCAATCCCGACTCGGACTACTTCTACCGCTTCCGTGCCCAGGGTCACCTCTCGCCCGTCGGCCGGACGCGGACGACTCCGGCCCTTGGCGCCGCAGGGCGAGACCTGGTCATGGCCTTCAGCTCCTGCGCGCACTACGAGGAGGGGTACTACACCGTCTACCGCCGGATGGCCGAGGACAACCCGGGCGTGATCCTGCACCTGGGCGACTACATCTACGAGTACGGCGCTGTGGCCGGACGGACCCGTACGCACGCGGGTGCCACCGAGATCGTGACGCTGGCGGACTACCGTCGGCGATTCGCGCAGTACAAGACCGACCCGGATCTGCAGGCCGCTCACGCGGTCGCACCGTGGATCGTCGTACCGGACGACCATGAGGTGGAGAACAACTACGCCAGCATGGTGCGGGCGGACAGCACGCCGTCACTCACCACTGCACAGTGGACGGCTCGTCGGACGTCGGCGTACCAGGCGTACTACGAGAACATGCCGCTACGGCCCGCACAGGCGAACAGCGGCAACAGCATCCCGCTGTACCGGCGGCTGCGGTGGGGGAACCTGGCCACCTTCCACATGCTCGACACCCGGCAGTACCGCAACGACCAGGCCTGCGGTGACGGCTGGAAGATCTGCTCCGACGCGGACCTGGCGTCTCGCAGTCTGCCGGGCAACGCGCAGGAGACCTGGCTGCTCGACGGTCTGGCCCAGCACTACGGCACCTGGGACATCATCGGTCAGCAGGTGTTCTTCGCCCGGCGGTTCAACTCGCACCGGCGCGAGCATGGACTCGTGGGACGGCTACCGCGCCTCCCGGGCCCGCATCCAGCAGGGCTGGGTGGCACGCGGTACGCGCAACCCCGTCGTACTCACCGGCGACGTGCACCGCGCGTGGGCGAGTGATCTGAAGGCCGACTACAACAACGCGAGCTCGGCCACCATCGGCAGCGAGCTCGTCACCAGCTCGGTCACCTCCAGCGGTGACGGCGACGGCTCGACCACGATTCCCGACGTCGGCACCAACCCGTGGCTGAAGTTCTTCAACAACCGCCGCGGTTACGTCCGTACGACGATCAGCCCGACCCAGCTGCGGGCCGACTTCCGGAACGTCGCGAAGGTGTCCGAACACGGCGCCGCGGCGACGACGGTGAAGTCGTTCGTGATCCAAGAGGGCCAGCCCGGCCTGCAGGCGGTGTGAGGGAGATATGAAGAAGACACTGGCCACAGTCACAGTCGCAGCCACGGTCGTGGCGTCCTCCTTCGTGCTCACCGCGCCGGCCGCACAGGCCCACATCGCCACCCCGACCTGGTCGACAGCCAACAGCGTGTCGACGGGGGACCAGGACGCACCGGCGATCGCGACCAACCGCAACGGGTACGTCGCCGTGGTGTGGGAGGACGACCGCGACACGGACAACGCGACCGACAACGTGCACAGCGACATCTGGCTGCGGACGTTCCGCAACGGTACGGCGCTCTACGAGGTGAAGCTGTCCGCCGGAGGCAGCAGTGGTGTGACCACCTGGCGTCATCTGCACCCGGATGTCGGGCTGGACGACAAGGGCAATGCCGTCGTCGTGTGGGCGGATGACCCGGACGGCAACGGCTTCTACAACATCCCCTATCGCGTGGTGAACACGGCTGGCACGGTCACCGCGTCGGGTAGCGCCAACAGCAGTGCGACTGGGCAACAGATCAACCCGCGGGTGGGTGTGGACCCCGATGGCGCGCCGGCTGGTGGTGCAGTCGCATTCACCGTGGTGTGGGAGGACATCCAGACCGGTACGCCGGCAACCGTCAAGGCGGCCGGGTACACCGGTCCGACGACGCGGGCCTGGGAAGTCACCGCATCGACCACGACCGGTCAGCACCACAACCCGGACGTTGCGGTGTCCGCCTCCGGCGACGCGGTCGTGGTGTGGGACGACGACGGCGACGCCAACTCGTCGTACGAGATCGGGTTGATCCGGCTGGGCCGGACCAACGGTGCGGCCACGCTGTCGCGCCGGGTCGCGAACTCGAACGCCGGTGGCCAGCAGACACATCCGTCGGCGGCGGCCAACTTCAACGGCGACTTCGCGGTCGCGTGGGAGTCCGACCACACCGGTACGGCGGGTTCGTGGACGCGGAGCTTCACGGCGACGGGCACTGCCCGGTTCGCCGATGTGCAGGTGGCCGCCGGTGGCAAGGCGCCGTCGATCGGCATCGACGACCAGTCCCAGACAGTCGTCGGCTGGACGGTCCAGGCGACCGATCTCAACGTCTGGGTCCGCGGCTTCGGCGTCGACGGCACCGACGCGGGCCGGCTGTCGGCCCAGCAACTCAACTCCCTGCCCGACGGACGGCAGGAGCAGATGACGGTCGCGGTCTCGCCGTTCGCCCAGGTCGCGGTCGCCTACACCGACGACAACGACGGCAACACGTACGACCAGATCTATCTGGGTCAGGACTTCTCCAACAACAGTTGGTGATTCAGTCGACCGCGAACCACAGAACCGCGGCCAGGATCACCTCGACCCAGAAGTAGAACCAGATCGGATAGAAGGCGGCCGGCCGGTCGAACACTCGCCCGACCAACCGGCCGGCCGCCATCCCGGCCAACGCGACCGCGACCGCGATCACCGCACCCCGGCGGATCCCTTCATCGACGGCCGCGACCACCAGGAGCGCGGCGATCGCGAGTCCGAAACCGCCGTACACCGCCCGCACCTCGGTACGCGCGCTCGGGCTGGCCGCCTGGATCCCGAACGGTCGCACCAACGCGGCCGGCGCGGCGAGCCCGAACAGGCCCATGCCCGCGAAGAACACCGCCACGACCACTATTGCAATCATTGCAAGAGGCTACCTCACCGGCTCTCCGGAGTGAGCGTGCTGAGGATCTTGTCGGTCGAGGTGACCACCTCGAGGCGGTCGATGTCGGTCAACGGAATCGACGTACTGGCCGGCACCTCGGCCTGGTAGGTGCTCGTCGTCGCCCACCAGCCGGAGGTCTCCACGTCACCGTTGCGTGCATGTATGACAAGTCGGCAATGCTCACCAGGACGCAGGTCGGCCATGTGCAGTTGAATGTCCGTCCCCCAGGGCTGACCGGTCAGCTTGGCAGTCGTGTCGATCCCCTCCACACCGTCGGTCGCTGTCCACGTGATCGCCTGAGGTGGCTCTTCACCACCCACCGCCAACCAGCCCGCCACCCCCACCGCGCTCGCAATCACCGCGACCACAGCGGCCATCACCATCCACCGCATCCGCTTTCTCCGCCGGATACGGCGCACAACTCTCGTCGAATCGTGGAGTTCGGTTGAGGATCCGGTGGGTTCGTCGACCGAAATCCACGACTCGGTGGACTCGAGGTCTTCGAGCGGGACGGTGTGGAGGAGGCCGGGAAGCGGGGCGAAGTGCAGCAGGGTCTCGCGGCAGGACTCGCAGGTGGCGAGGTGTTGTTCGGTGGCGCGGCGTTCCTCGACGTCGAGGGCACCGAGGACGTAGGCGCCGATCGCGATGCTCTCCGGACACGTCATGAGCCCGTCACTCCTCGTTCCTCCAGGGCGGCGCGCAACGCGTGCAGCGCGTAGTAGCTTCTCGACTTCACCGTGCCGGGTGGGATCCCCAGTACGGCGGCCGCCTCCGCGACCGTGCGTCGCCGGTAGAACAGCTCGATGACCACCTGCCGGTGATCGTGACTCAGCCCGCGCAGGACCTCGGCCACCTGCCACGCCTGCAGCACCCGGTCGATGTCGTCGCCCAGCGCCGGGAACTCGCGGCCTTCGATCGCCACCTCCTTCACCCGGGCGGCCCGCCTGCGCTGCCCGGAGATGACCAGGTTGCGCGCGACCGTGAACAGCCAGCGCCCGGCCCGGTCCGGTTCGAGCTCGGCCGAGTGCGCCCAGGCGCGCGTCATCGTCTCCTGGACGATGTCTTCGGCGTACTGGTGGTCTCCGCCCACCGAACGCAGGACGTAGCCGAACAACGGGCGCCGGTACCTGTCGTACAGCGCGCGGATCACCGTCTCGTCATCCACACCCTTGAACTACGCAGCCGAGCCGTCAAAGGTTCAACTGAACCTGTCGAGGGGTGCGCGCGTACTTGTCCGGGGAGAGGAGCTACCCGGATGAGAATCATGACAATGTTGCTCGGAGCAACCGCAGCGCTCGCCACCTTGACCGCATGTGGTGGTGGAGGGTCTGAGGAGACAGCTGGAAGTCCGACCGGTGCGACCAGCGCCGTCTCGGTGCGGGAGGTCGACGGCGTCGGCCAGACCCTGGTCGACTCGGCCGGCAAGACGCTGTACTTCGCCGACCAGGAGGCCGACGGCACGATCAAGTGCACCGAAAGCTGCCTGACCTTCTGGTTCCCGGTCGAAGGAACCGAGAGTACGGCGAAATCGATGGACGGACTGGCCGTCCTCAAACGGTCCGACACCGGCGTGAGCCAGCTCACCTTCGAGGGCAAGCCGCTCTACACCTTCAAACTCGACACCGGGCCGGGGCAGAGCAAGGGCAACAACCTCGAGGATGCCTTCGGCAGCACCACCTTCACCTGGCGTGCCGCGACGACGGCTGCCGCCCCGACCCAGGCACCGCCGAGCTCGGGCACTGACTACGGCTACTAGGTCCTCAGCGGGAGTACAGGCCGGTCAACCGCCCGCGGGTGAGTGCTCGGGTGTCGATCGCGTGGAGGGCGTCGTCGAGCTTGGCGCTGTCGGGGAGGCCGGTCGCCTCGGACAGCGCGTAGACGGTGAAGCGGTAGTGGTGCGTGCCGCTCGGCGGGCAAGGCCCGAAGTAGGAGGGCCTGCCCGCCGAGTTGGCGGCCTGCTTGGCGCCGGCCGGCACCTGTCCTTCACTGATGCCGGCGCTGATCGGCTCCAGGTCGAGCAGGACCCAGTGCGTGAAGGTCCCGCGCGGCGCATCCGGGTCGTCGACGACGAGCGCCACCGCGCCGGTGTTCACCGGCAGGCCCTTCCAGGCCAGCGGTGGCGACACGTCGTCGCCGTCGCAGCTGTACTTCTTCGGGATCTTTCCGCCGTCCTGGAACGCCCTGCTCGTCACCGTGATGGTGCTGGGTGCGGTCATGGCCGGCTCCTTTCCGGACTCCGACTGCGCGCCGCCACACCCGGCCACCCCCAGGCAGGTCACGAACAATGGCAGCAACCGCAGTCGCACTCCTTCAGAGTCGCACGACCGTTGGGCAGCAGCTAACGGCCAGGCACGAACACGATCGCGTCGCCGACTGCCCGCTCGGCGCCGCCGGTGCCGCTCGGGTGGTTCACCAGCGTCCCGTCCTGTCGCGCCATCGCGGTCGAGCCGCCACCGTCCAGGTTGATCGCGTCGTGCATGCCCAGCGCGTCCGCGACCGCGGCCGTCTCGTCCATCGTCGTACCGACGCTGGTGGTCTGCCGGCCGTCGATCGTCGCCAGCAGGATCTTGCCGTCACGCGTCGTACCGGCGATCGTGCGCGGGTTGCGGTCGAAGAAGCTGCCGGTCCCGTCCGGTACGACGATCTCGCCGCCCGACGTGAGCTGGTAGCGACCGGTCACGCCGTACAGGCCGTCGTGC
The DNA here is from genome assembly GCA_963748245.1 of uncultured Actinomycetota bacterium. Lineage (GTDB taxonomy): Bacteria > Actinomycetota > Actinomycetes > Propionibacteriales > Kribbellaceae > Kribbella. The sequence goes on from CAVVIA010000005.1 coordinate 1,797,648, forward strand.
AGCGGGACCGTCTTGCCGTTCTGGTCCGACACCTTGATGTCCTTGGTGAGGCATCCGTTCGCGGTCACGTCCCGAAGCGCGACGCTGTCCTTGCCGGTGGCCTGCAGGGAGGTCTGGCCGGCGGTGAGGCTGGTACCGCGGGTCGTCGCGGTCCGGACGACGCAGCCGCGCCGGTCCAGGACGACCTCGATGCCGTGGCCGGCCGGGGTCGCGGCGGCGAACTCGGGGGTGAACAGTACGACGTCACCGGCCTCCGTGCACGTGGTCTGGTCGGGCAGTTCGGCGCACGCGGTCGGGATCACCGGCGGGTGGTTCACGAACTCGAGCGGGAGCTCGGCGCCGGTCGTGCGGTTCTCGACCTCGCCCGTCCAGCGCAGGTGGCCGGTGAGGGCCTTGTTGCTGTCGGCATCGATCAGCAGGTTCGCCTCGGCCGGGTCGGTCAACGGCTCGCTCAGCAGCTTGCCGTCGAAGATGCCCAGGCCGACCGGGTCGCCCGGGTACAGAACGCTGGCGGTGAAGGTGAAGAACGACGCGTTCACGCCGGCCAGCGCACCGGCGGAGCGGACCAGGTCCGAGGTCTTCTCCACCTTCGCCAGGTCGGGTCCGTACGTCGCCTTCAGCCGGCCCTTCGCCGTGCGCGGGTCGATGGTGAGGACGTTGATCACCCACGGGCCGCGCGTCGTCGTGTTGATCTGGTCGGGCGGCGCGGGCTCGGTGCCGCGCACGATCTTCGTCAGCGTCACGCCTTTGGCCAGCGTCTCGCTGGTCCGGGTCTCGGCCAGGTCCTGGTCGCCGAGCGGCAGCCCGGTCGCGGCCGTTGCCTCGGTTGCGGTGCTGTCGGCGTACGCCGTCGGTACGGCGCTCAGCGTGGCCACGGTCGCGAGCACGGAAGCTGCGATCACCGCGGCGCGGGGGAGTCGCGCGGAAGTAGTCATGCCGGCCATCCTGTTCGTCGATGGTGGAATCTTTCGGATCCAGCCGCTGACTCGTCAGCATCTGACAGGTTACGGTTTCGTGCCGGTGCGGGGGAGGTCTCGCGGGGTGTCCAGTGGATGGGTGGCCGGAAAGGGCCTACCGCGATTTCGTATACGATCGCGGCCGTGTCGAAGTCGCTGAGTTCCTGACCGGCTGTGTCAGCCGTCGTTGGTGCCTTCGTCGCGCTCGTTTCGGTCGCCGTGCTCGGTTATGTCGTCGGGCTGACCGGCGTACTGCGGGCTCAGGACGAGCTGGTCCTGTCGCGGCTGGCGTTCTTCGTGGCCACGCCGGCGCTGTTGTTCACGACGGTCGCGCGGGCGGATCTGCATTCGATCTTCTCGGCGGTGCTTGTCACCAATGTGGCCAGCTTGTTCGTGGTGCAGTTCGTCTTTCTGGTGGTCGCGTTGCTGATCTGGCGTCGTACCCGGTCCGAGGCGACTATCGGCGTACTCGCGTCGTCGTACGTCAACGCGGGCAACCTGGGTGTGCCGGTGGCCGCGTATGTGCTCGGAGACGGTGCGTTGGTTGCGCCGATCGTGTTGTTCCAGTTGCTCGTGATGGCGCCGATCGCGTTCGCTGTGCTCGATGGGGATCGGCAGGGGTCCGGGCGGCGGGTGTCGGTGCGGACTGTGCTGCTGCGGCCGTTGCGGAATCCGCTGACTGTGGCTTCGCTGCTTGGGTTGCTGGTCGCATCAGTTGACGTCGAGTTGCCGGCTCTGCTGATGCGCCCGATCGATCTACTCGCCGCGGCCGCTGTCCCGGTTGGTTTGATCGCGTACGGGCTGAGTCTGAGCGCGGGGACCAAGGGATCCATCACCTTGCGGCGGGACGTCGTACTGGCGGTGGTGCTCAAGACCGTCCTGCAACCCGTCGCGGCGTACGTCGTCGCTCGCTGGGTGCTGGGTCTCGAGGGAGCTGCTTTGATCGCGCCGACCTTGCTGGCGGCGCTTCCGACGGCGCAGAACGTGTACGTCTACGCGGTTCACTACCGCGCCAGCCGGACGCTGGCCCGCAGCGCCGTCCTCCTCAGCACCCTGCTCTCCATCCCGCTGATGACGGCCATCGTCGGGATCCTGGGCTGAGTCACTTCATCGCGTTGAACGCTTCCTCGGCCACCGGGCCGACCGCGTCGACGTTGACGCCTTCGTTGGCGGACTGGGCGATCACGGTGAGGGTGTTGGAGCCGCGGTAGCACTGCGTCGGCAGGTTGCCGGTGGACTCGACGCAGGTGGCTTGGCCGACCTTCTTGATCTGCTCGGGGGTGGCGCCGGAATCCGTGACGGTCTTGTCGATGTCGACCTTGCCGCGGAGGGCGATCACCACGAACATCCGGTTGCCGTCGAGGTTCCCGTACGCCTCGACCGTTGCCTGCTTTCCGTCGTTGATGCGGCTCAGGGCGTCCCGGGTCTGGTCCAGTTGCAGCTGGTTGCGGATCTCCTGATCGGTGATCCGGTCAAGGCCTGCGAGTTGGCCCGGCGGGGTGATCCCGCGTGCTGCGTTCAGCCGGTTGAGCGGTCCGAGTCCCCACAGGTACCCGACGACCGCGAGCGCCAGCAGCACCACCAGCACGCCACCGATGGTCAACCAAGGATTCCGCCGAACCCGGATCCGCCGATACCACTTCTTCTTCCCACCCGAACCCCCACCACCAGCAGCCCCGGCAGCACCAGCCGCCTCGCCGCCTCCACCGGACGCAGCCGCACCACCAGCAGCACTCGCCTTCGCGCCTTCGGCTGACTTCGTGGTGTCCGCTGCCTTGCTGCTCTCGGCCGACTTGTCCCCGACTGCGGCGAGCTCGATGGTGTCGTCGGTTGCCTTGCCGGCGGAGCCGTTCCTCGCCCCGTCGGCGCCTCCGGCAGACGCAGGGGAGCTGACGGCGTTTCCTGCCGAGTCGGCCGGGTTTGCTGTTGATTGGGCGGTGGCAGGGGTGGTGGGAGCCTCGCGGGTCGGGCGGTCCGGGGTGGTGGGGTCGCTCATGGGGCTCCTCGGGACGGTGCGGTCGCGCGGTTCGACCTGATAGTTCCACATCGACACAAAGCCGGTTCCGCAGCGTAGTCGTTCAGGTGGAAACGGTAGCGCCCGCCTCCCCGGAAGGAGACGGGCGCCAGGTGAACCGCTGTGGTCAGAGGGTCGCGACGACGGTGACCGTGTCGGAGTCGTCCGGGCTCCAGACGATCTCGCCGGTGATCCGGCCGGCCGCGCGCAGGTCGGGCTCGGCCCGCTCGGCCAGCGCCAGCCGGGCAGCCGGACCGCTGACCTCGACCTTGCTGACCTCGGTCTTCATCGAGACCTGGGCCTCCGACTTCGCACCGCGGATGCCCGCGAGCACCTCGGCGACCGCGTCCAGCACCTCGGGCTCCTGCGCCGCGACCGCGAGGTCGGCATCCGGCTCCGGCCAGCGGGTCGTGTGGATCGAACCCTCCTGCCACCACGACCAGACCTCTTCGGTCGCGAACGGCAGGTACGGCGCCAGCAGCCGCAGCTGGACCGACAACGCAACCGCCAGCGCGGCCTTGGCCGACGAAGCAGCCGCCTCACCCTGGCCGCCGTACGCGCGCTCCTTCACGAGCTCGACGTAGTCGTCGCAGAACGTCCAGAAGAACCGCTCGCCGACCTCGAGCGCGCCGGTGTAGTCGTACCGGTCGAAGGCGGCCGTCGCGTCGGTGACCACGGACCGCAGCCGCTGCAGCATGGCCAGGTCGATCGGCTCGGTGACCGCGGCCGGGTCGACCGTCGTCGCCCCGAATCCGAGGACGAACTTCGACGCGTTCAGGACCTTGATCGCCAGCCGCCGGCCGACCTTCATCTGCGACTCGTCGAACGGCGAGTCCAGCCCCGGCCGGGCCATCGCCGCCCGCCACCGGACCGCGTCCGAGCCGAACTTCTCCAGGATCTCGGACGGGACGATCGCGTTGCCCTTGGACTTGGACATCTTCTTGCGGTCCGGGTCGACGACGAAGCCGGAGATCATCGACCGCGCCCACGGGAGCGTGCCGTTCTCGAAGTGGGCCCGGACGACGCGGGAGAACAGCCAGGTCCGGATGATCTCGTGCGCGTGCGTGTTCAGGTCCATCGGGAAGGTGCGGGCGAACAGGTCCGGGTCGCGCTCCCAGCCGCAGACGATGTGCGGCGTGAGCGACGAGGTCGCCCAGGTGTCCATCACATCGGGATCGGCCTGGAAGCCGCCGGGCTTGCCGCGCTGGGACTCGTCGTACCCGGACGGGGCCTGGGACGTCGGGTCGATCGGCAGGTCCGTCTCGCGCGGCAGCAGCGGGTGGTCGTAGTCGAGCTCGCCGTCCTGATCCACCGGATACCAGACCGGGAACGGGACGCCGAAGTACCGCTGGCGGGAGATCAGCCAGTCACCGTTCAGCCCCTCGACCCAGTTCAGGTACCGGTGCCGCATGTGCTCCGGGACCCAGGCCAGCTCGTTACCCCGGTCGACGAACTCCTGCTTGAGGTGAGCGTCCCGGCCGCCGTTGGTGATGTACCACTGCCGGGTCGAGACGATCTCCAGCGGCTTGTCGCCGTTCTCGTAGAAGTTCGCCATCCGCTCGGTCGGCTTCGGCTCGCCGTCCAGGTCGCCGCTCTCGCGCAGCTTCGCGACCGTCAGCTCGCGCGCGCTGAACACGGTCTTGCCGGCGAGCTCGGCGTACAGCTCGGAACCCTGCAGCCACTCCGGGGTCTCGCGCAGCAGCCGGCCGTCGCGGCCGATGACGGTGCGGACCGGGAGCTGCAGCTCACGCCACCACTGGACGTCGGTCAGGTCGCCGAAGGTGCAGCACATCGCGATACCGGCGCCCTTGTCCATCTCGGCCGCCTCGTGCGCCAGGACCGGGAGCTCCACGCCGAACAGCGGCGAGCGGACCGTCGTACCGAACAGGTGCTTGTAGCGATCGTCGTCGGGGTGGGCGATCAGCGCGACGCAGGCCGGGATCAGCTCGGGCCGGGTGGTCTCGATGTAGATCGGCCCGTCGGCGCCGTGGAACGCGATCCGGTGGTAGGCGCCGGGATACGACCGGGCTTCGAGCTCGGCCTGGGCGACCGCGGTCTGGAACGTGACGTCCCACATCGTCGGCGCCTCGGCCAGATAGGCCTCGCCGCGGGCGAAGTTGCGCAGGAAGGCGCGCTGCGACGTCCGGCGGGAGTGCTCGGAGATCGTGGTGTAGAGGTACGACCAGTCGACGCTCAGGCCGACCCGGCGCCACATCGCCTCGAACGCCTGCTCGTCGATGTGGGTCAGCGCACCGCACAGCTCGACGAAGTTCTGCCGGCTGATCGGGACCTGCTTCTTCGGGTCCGGCTTGGCCGGCGGGGTGAAGTCCGGGTCGTACGGCAGCGAGGGGTCGCACTTGACGCCGTAGTAGTTCTGCACCCGGCGCTCGGTGGGCAGGCCGTTGTCGTCCCAGCCGATCGGGTAGAAGACCTTCTTCCCGCGCATCCGCTGGTAGCGCGCGACCAGGTCGGTGTGGGTGTAGCTGAAGATGTGCCCGACGTGCAGGGCCCCGGAGACGGTCGGCGGCGGCGTGTCGATCGAGAAGACATCGGCGCGCTCGGCCGTCCGGTCGAAGGCGTAAGTCTGCTGCTCCCGCCATACGGCAGCCCACTTCTCCTCGAGACCTTCGAGGGTGGGCTTGTCTGGAACGCGGGACGTCTGGGTCATGCGCACAATCGTAGTGGTTGTCAAGGGGTGCTTCCGACCGGTTATCCACAGCGCTCACTAGACTCGGTGTTCTGATGAGCGACCTTTCTTACGCCGACGTATCGGCACGGCTCCAGCAGCGCTGGCCGGAGCACAAGATCGAACCCACCCTGGACCGGGTCCAGCGGCTCGTCGAGCTGCTCGGCGATCCGCAGAAGGCGTACCCCGTGGTGCACCTGACCGGGACCAACGGCAAGACCTCCACCGCGCGGATGATCGACGCCCTGGTCCGCGAGGCCGGGCTGCGCACCGGCCGGTTCACCAGCCCGCATCTGGAGTCGGTCCGGGAGCGGATCACCCTGGACGGCGAGCCGATCAGCGAGCAGCGCTTCGTCGAGGCGTACGAGGAGATCGCGCCGTACCTGGACGTGGTCGACGCCGAGCAGGAACACCCGCTGTCCTTCTTCGAGGTGATGACCGCGATGGCCTTCGCCGTCTTCGCGGACGCACCCGTCGACGTCGCGATCATCGAGGTCGGCCTCGGCGGCACCTGGGACTCCACGAACGTCGCAGACGGCACCGTCTCGGTGATCACCCCGGTCGCGGTGGACCACGCACACATCCTCGGCGCGGATCCGGTCACCATCGCCCGGGACAAGGCCGGGATCATCAAGCCCGGCGGTACGACGGTGATGGCGCAGCAGAGCCTGGACGTCTTCGAGGTCCTGCTCCGCAGGGCCGCCGAGGTCGGCTCGCAGGTCGCCCGGGAGGGGATCGAGTTCGGTGTCACCGCCCGCTCACTCGCGGTCGGCGGCCAGCTGATCGCGATCAAGGGCCTGGGCGGCGAGTACGACGAGATCTTCCTCCCGCTGCACGGCGAGTACCAGGCCCACAACGCGGCCGTCGCCGTCGCCGCCGTCGAGGCGCTGTTCGGGGCCAGCCCGCAGACCGAGGGCCGCGTCACCGCCGAACTCGTCCAGGCCGGCTTCGCCGAGGTGACCAGCCCGGGCCGGATGGAGGTGGTCCGGAACAGCCCGACGATCGTCGTCGACGCCGCGCACAACCCGCACGGCGCCGAGGCGACCGCGGCCACCGTGTCCGAGGCGTTCACGTTCCAGCCGCTGATCGGCGTACTGGGCTGCATGAAGGACAAGGACGTGTACGGCGTCCTGGAGGCGTACGAACCGATCATGGAGACGGTCGTCTGCACCCGGAACAGCTTCGTCGAGCGGTCGATGCCGGCCGAGGAACTCGGTGAGCTCGCGGCCGAGGTGTTCGGCGAGGAGCGGGTGCTGGTCCGGCCGCACCTGGTAGATGCGATCGACGACGCGATCCGGCTGGCCGAGGAGAACGCGGTGGCTCTCGGCACCGGCGGCGTACTGATCACCGGATCCGTCATCACCGCCGGCGAGGCCCGCGCCCTGCTGGTCCGCAAGCCGAAGACGGCCGACAGTGAGCCGGGGGACGAGCAATGAGGTCCCTGGCGTCGATCGTGCTGGCCTTCGAGTCGCTGGTGATCGCTCTGGTGACACCGGTGATGATCTCCATCGCCGACGTCCGGCCGGCGGTCGCGCTGTCGGTCTGCCTCGGGCTGGCGGTCCTGGCGCTGGTCGCGACCGGGCTGCTGCGCACTCAGGTCGGATACGCCCTGGGCTGGGTGGTCCAGGTCGGTGCGGTCGGGCTCGGGTTCGTCGTACCGGTGATGTTCGTGCTCGGCCTGGCCTTCGCGTCGTTCTGGGTCGCCGCCATCGTCCTCGGCCGCCGGATCGAGGCGGCGAAGCAGGCCCACACCGGTTAGGCTCGGCGCGCCTGACCTATTTCGAGAGAGAGTTGACTGATGTCGCAGCGCACGCTGGTCCTGCTGAAGCCCGACACGGTGCGCCGTGGCCTGGTCGGGGAGGTGCTCGGCCGGTTCGAGGCCAAGGGGCTCCGGATCGTGGCGATGGACCAGCGCACGATCGACGGCGACCTGGCCGACCAGCACTACGCCGAGCACGTCGAGCGCGACTTCTACCCGCCGCTGCGCGCGTTCGTCACCAGCGGCCCGATGATCGCCCTGGTGCTCGAGGGTGACGAGGCGATCGAGGTGGTCCGCGCCCTGAACGGCGCGACCGACGGCCGCAAGGCAGCTCCGGGCACCATCCGCGGCGACCTCTCGCTGTCGAACCGCGAGAACCTGGTCCACGGCTCGGACTCCCCGGAATCAGCCGACCGCGAGATCAAAATCTGGTTCCCCGACCTGCCCTGAAGCCGTTGAACCGTTCGGGGCCGAGGCCTTCGGCTGGTCATCGGTCGGATACGATGCGTACGCGGTCGACCTGGTGATCCGGATCCGGGCCCGTGTCGATGCGCAGGCGACCACGGTCGCGCGCTTAGCCTGAGAACCGGATCGAGCGGGAGGCGCCGCAATGGCGAACAGCATGCTCGGCCGCGACATGGCGGTCGACCTCGGTACGGCGAACACCCTCGTCTACGTGCGCGGCCGCGGTGTGGTCCTGAACGAGCCGTCGGTGGTCGCGACCCGGACCGACGAACCGCGCGAGGCGGTCGCGTTCGGGCACGAGGCGAAGAAGATGATCGGCCGGACGCCCGGCAACATCACCGCGATCCGGCCGCTCAAGGACGGCGTGATCGCCGACTTCGACGCCGCCGAGCAGATGCTGCGCTACTTCATCCAGCGGGTGCACCGGCGCCGGTACTTCGCCAAGCCGCGGATCGTGGTCTGCGTACCGTCCGGGATCACCGCGGTCGAGCAGCGCGCGGTCCGCGACGCCGGCTACATGGCCGGTGCCCGCAAGGTCTACATCATCGAGGAGCCGATGGCCGCCGCCCTCGGCTCGAACCTCGAGGTCCGCGACGCCACCGGCAACATGGTCGTCGACATCGGCGGTGGTACGACGGAGGTCGCGGTCATCTCGTTCGGCGGCATCGTCACCAGCCAGTCGATCCGGGTGGCCGGAGACGCCATCGACAAGGCGGTGGTGAACTACTGCAAGAAGGAGTACTCGCTGATGCTCGGCGAGGCCACCTCCGAGCAGATCAAGATGACCATCGGCTCGGCCTTCCCGACCACCGACGGGCCGGACTCCGAGATCCGCGGCCGGGACATGGTCTCCGGCCTGCCGCGCACCGTGAAGGTGTCGTCGTCGAACATCCGGCAGGCGATCGAGGAGCCGATCACCGCGATCGTCGACGCGGTCAAGGCGACCCTGGACAAGACCCCGCCCGAACTGGCCGGCGACATCGTCGACCGCGGCATCGTGCTGACCGGCGGCGGCGCGCTGCTGAAGGGGATGGACGAGCGGCTGCGGCACGAGACCGGCATCCCGATCCACGTCGCGGACAACCCGCTGGACGCCGTCGTCCTCGGCGCCGGCAAGTGTGTCGACAACATCGAGACCCTGAACCGCATTCTGGTCACCGACACCCGGCGCTGAGGTTCCACCGATGCTCAAAGACCTCGGTACCCCGTCGGCCCGGAGCGCCTTCCGCTCGGCCGGTGAGGCGCCGCTCCGCTCGGCGGGCACACCCCGGACGATCCGCCGTCGGCGGACCGTGCTCGTGCTGGTGATCCTGGCCTGCTTCACGTTGATCGTGCTCGACGCCCGCCGCTCGGCCGGCTCGCCGGTGGACCCGCTGCGGCAGGCCGCCGCGAGTGTCTTCGGCCCGCTCGAGTCGACCGCGAGCTCGGCCCGGCAGCCTGTGGACAACCTCCGCGACCGGTTCGCGGAAATGGATAGGTTGAAAGCAGAGAACGAAAAACTGAAGAGTGAGAACGAGAAGCTCCACCAGGATCTGAACACCACCGACTACGCCCGCAACCGGGCGGCCGAGCTGGATCGGCTGCTCAAACTCGCGCCGGCGTACTCGATGACCCCTGCCCGGGTGATCGGGATCGGCAGTGCGCAGAGCTTCAACCACACGGTCACGCTCGACGCCGGTACGGCGGACGGCGTCCACGTCGACATGACCGTGCTGAACGGCGACGGTCTGGTCGGCCGGGTGGTCCGTACCACCCAGGCGACCGCGACCGTGCTGCTGATCGGCGACCGCAACTCGACCGTGGGCGGCCGGCTGAACGCCTCGATGGCGCTCGGCTTCGTCTCCGGCCGGGGCGAGGTGGGCGGCACCCTCGACTACAAGCTCGTCGACCTCAAGGCCAGGCCGAAGGTCGGGGACCGGATCGTCACCTGGGGTTCGAGCGGCAACGCGCCGTACGTGCCGGGCGTGCCGATCGGCGTCGTCACGTCGGTGACGCCGAACCAGGGATGCTCTCGGGTCCACGGCGACCGTCAAGCCGTACGTCGATCCGACCCGGATCGACACCGTGGGCGTGGTGACCGGTCCGCCGGCCCGGACGCCCCGCACACCACTCAAACCATCAGCCACACCAGGAAAGGGGAACTGACGTGATAGCACTACGCATCGGGTTGGCCGCCCTGTTCCTGATGGTCGCGGTCACCGTGCAGACCTCGGTGTTGTCGAACATCGCGGTCGCCGGGGTCACCTGCGACCTGGTGCTGATCGTGGTCATCGCGCTGGCGCTGTCCCGCGGACCGGAGTGGGGTGCGATCGCCGGCTTCACCGGTGGTCTGCTGCTCGACGTCGTGCCGCCGGCCGACCACACCGCCGGCCGGTGGGCGCTCGCGCTCGCCATCGCCGGGTATGTGGCCGGTCTGATCCGGCGTGAGACGTCGACCGGCCCGGTCGGACCGCTGATCGTGGCCGCGACGGTCGTGCTCGGGGCCACGCTGTCCCTGTTCATCTACTGCGCTACCGGATCGCTGCTGCACGACCCGTCGGTCGACTGGGGTGAGTTCGGCGTCCGCCTCGGTATCGCCGCCGGGTACGACGTGGTCGGTGCGATCGTGGTGATCCCGCTGGTCATGTGGATCATGGGCCGCGTGGTGGCCGCGCGCGAACGGCGCCGGGTGCTGCCATGAGCGAGCGAAGCGAGCTCATCATCAAGCGCAGTGTGTCTCGTGCCTCATCCGCGCCCGGAGCGAAGCGAGGACGTGGATGAGCTTCGACGGCTTCGAGGCTCCTCTCAAGGCGCGGTTGCGGTTGTTCGTGATCGGGGTGCTGGTTTTCTCCTTGTTCTGCACGCTGTTCGGGCGGCTCTGGTACATGCAGGTGATGTCCAACGCGGACTACACCCAGGCCGCGACGCAGAACCACACCCGGCAGGTGCTGGTGCCGGCACCGCGCGGCACGATCGTCGATTCGCAGGGCCGCACGCTGGTCGGCAACCGGGTGTCGCTGGTCATCACCGTCGACCGCTCGGTGCTGGCGAAGCTGCCGGAAAGCCAGCAGAACGTGGTGATCACCCGGCTGGCGAAGGTGCTCGGTCAGAAGCCGAAGGACCTGAAGGCACGGACCATGCTCTGCGGTGAGCCCGGCGCCTCGAAGCCGCCGGCGTGCTGGAACGGTACGCCGTACCAGCCGATCCCGGTGGCGAAGGACGTCAGCGAGCAGGTCGCGATCGAGGTGATGGAACGCCGCGAGGACTTCCCGGGCGTGGCCGCCGAATCGCAGGCACTGCGCGCGTACCCGTCGCCGTACAAGGTGAACGCCGCACACATCCTCGGCTACCTGTCACCGATCACGACCGAGGAACTGGACGACCTGGAGAAGGCCGGACAGGACTCGGTGCCGCACCGTTCCGACCTGGTCGGCCGGGCCGGCGTGGAGCGCACGTACGACAAGCTCCTGCGCGGTTCGCCGGGCGTCAAGGACGTCATCGTCGACGCGGTCGGGTACACGACGGGCGTCAAGAAGCAGACCGCGCCGGTGCCCGGAGCCACCCTGGTGACCACGATCGACGCGCGGATCCAGGCCTCGGTCGAAGCGCAACTGCGCAACGCGATCCTGACCGCGCGGAAGCAGTACGACAAGATCACCAAACGCAAGTACGTCGCCGACTCCGGTGCCGCCGTGGTGATGGACACCAAGACCGGCCGGATCGTCGCGATGGCCAGCTACCCGACCTACGACCCGGGTGTCTGGGTCGGCGGTATCTCCCAGCGCGAGCTGGATGCGCTGTACTCGTCGAAGTCCGGTACTCCGCTGGTCTCACGTGCGCTGCAGGGTCAGTTGGCTCCCGGGTCGACGTTCAAGCCGATCACCACCGCGGCCGCGATGGCCGCCGGATACAGCACCGAAGACCCGGCTGGACTGTTCGTCGTACTTCGAGGTCGGCAACCGCCGGTTCAAGAACTACGAGTCCGCGTCCTACGGGATGATCGGCTTCGACCAGGCGCTGTCGCTGTCCTGCGACACCTTCTTCTACCGGATCGCGTACGCGCTCTGGCTGAAGGAGGGCGGCAACTCCAGCGACATCAGCACCCGCGACCCGCTGGTCGAGATGGCGCAGAAGTTCGGCCTCGGCAAGCCGACCGGGATCGACCTGCCCGGTGAGGTCAGCCGGCCGGATCGCGGATCGCAAGTGGAAGAAGGAGTACTACGACTCGCAGAAGGACTACTACTGCAAGCTCGCGGAGAACCCGCCGGCCGGGACCTCGGCGTTCCTGAAGCAGTTCTCCCGCGAGTTCTGCGCCGACGGGTACCGGTATCGCGCCGGTGACGCGGTGAACTTCGCCATCGGCCAGGGCGACACCACCGTCACTCCGTTGCAGTTGGCCACGGTCTACTCGGCGCTGTCCAACGGCGGCACGCTGTACGAGCCGCGGGTCGTCCAGTCGTGGATCGGTGCGAACGGCAAGCCGCACGAGATCAAGCCGAAGCCGAAGGCGAAGCTGCCGGTGCCGCGTCGAACCTGCGCTACATCGACCGGGCCCTGAAGGAGACGGTCAAGACCGGTACGGCGGCCTGGAAGTTCAACGGGTTCCCGGTCGACCAGGTGCAGATCCGGGCCAAGACCGGTACGGCGGAGGTCTACGGCAAGCAGACGACCTCGTGGCTGGCGTCGTACACGGATCGCTATGCCGTGGTGATGATGATCAGCCAGGCCGGTACCGGTTCGGGCGCCGGCGGTGAGGCGGTCCGCAAGATCTACGAGACGCTCTACAACATCAAGCCGACGCCCCCGGCCGAGCAGCCGAAGAAGCCGACACCATGAGGTCGCGATCATGGCGCTGCTGACGCCGATCCGGACCAGACCGCGGATGGACCGGCGGTCGACGGTGTGGCACGTGGACTGGGTCCTGGTCCTGGGTGTGGTCGCGCTGTCGTCGATCGGCGCGATGCTGATCTGGTCCGCGACCCACAATCGGACGTCCCTGACCGACGGGAACCAGTACGCCTTCCTCGCGCGGCACGCGCTCAACTTCGCCATCGGCCTGGTGCTCGCGATCGGCGCCGCCGTCACCGACCACCGCCGGGTCCGCATCCTCGCCCCGGTCCTGTACGCCGCCTCGGTCGTCGGGCTGATCCTGGTGCTGGTGCCCGGGGTCGGTGCCGTGATCAACGGTTCGCGGTCGTGGATCCAGCTGCCCTGGATGTCGATCCAGCCCAGTGAGTTCGCCAAGCTGGCCGTGATCGTCGGGATGGCGCTGCTGATCGCGGAGAAGGGGGAGACCGACCACCGCGAGACGGCCCGGACCATCGACGTCGCGCAGGCGATCGCGGTCGCCGCCGTACCGGTGGTGCTGGTGATGCTGCAGCCCGACCTGGGCACGGTGATGGTGCTCGGCTCGATCGTGTTCGGGATCATCGCGGTCTCCGGCGTACCGAAACGCTGGATGCTCGGCCTCGTCACGGCGGGCGTGGTGGTGGCGGCGCTGGCGATCAGGTTGCAGGTCTTGAAGGACTACCAGCTGGCCCGGTTCATCGCGTTCGCGGATCCGTCCCAGGACCCGCAAGGCATTGGCTACAACGTGAACCAGGCCCGGATCGCGATCGGCAACGGCGGGGTGTTCGGCCAAGGGCTGTTCCACGGCGGGCAGACGCAGAACGCGTTCGTGCCCGAGCAGCACACCGACTTCGTCTTCACCGTCGCAGGGGAAGAGCTCGGGCTGATCGGGGCCGGCGCGATCATCGTGCTGTTCGCGCTGGTGCTGTTCCGGGGGCTGCGGATCGCGATCAACGCGCGGGATGCGTTCGGCCGGCTGGTCGCGACCGGGATCGTCTGCTGGTTCGCGTTCCAGGCGTTCGAGAACATCGGGATGACGCTCGGGATCATGCCGGTCACCGGGCTGCCGTTGCCGTTCGTCTCCTACGGCGGATCGTCGATGTTCGCCTGCCTGCTCGCCATTGGTCTACTCCAGAACATCCACCTGCGCTCGCATCGCTACTAGTCAGTCCTTCCGCGGAAAGACCTGACAGGTCAGGTACGCTGCTGCCTGCTCGGCCTCCGGTGGGTCCGCCCGGCCACAAGGTTCTGGAAGGTTCCATGACTGTATTGATGCCACGCCTCCGGCGCGGCGGGTCATGGGGCTTTGACTCCCGCCCTTCCCTCGTCACTCCAGTCGCTGCGCTCCCTGCGCTCCTCAGTCCAGGCCGGGAGGCCCCATGACCAGGTTCGCGTTGCCCCCGCTTGCCCTCGTCGCCGCTCTCGGCCTCTCGTTGACCGCCTGTGGTGGCGACGGGAAGGACGAGGCGGGACAGGCCGTTCCGGCCGCGAGTACGCCGGCATCGACCGCTACACCGGAGGCACCCGATGCGAGTGGCACGCCGGCCGCCACGGTGAAGCGCACCTCCGCCGAACTCGCCAAGGCGCTGCTCGAGATCGCTGACCTGCCCGACGGCTACGCGATCGAGAAAGACGGTCCGGCCGGTGAGGCCGAGAAGCCGTTCTCGTCGACGAGCAGCAAGTGCAAAACGCTGGTCAAGTTCCTGAACGCCACCGAGGCGCCGGGAGCGAAGGCCACCACGCATCGCTCGTTCTCGGCCGGCCAGGAGGGCACCTTCCTCGACTTCGGGATCGATGCGATGGGCAACAAGGACGAGGTCGCCTACCTGCAGCACGCCTACCGGAAGGCGGCCAGCTCCTGCCCGAAGGTGACGATGAGGATCGGTGCGGGCAGCTACTCGATGGAGGTCGAGGAGATCTCCGCTCCGGAGTTCGGCACGGACCCGTTCGCGTTCCGGCTCACCGCCACCTCCGGCTCGCGCCGCGGTCTGGAGTTCACCGCCGCCACGACCGGAGTCGAGGACGTCGTCGTCTCCGTCACCCTGCTGGCGGGTCAGGAAGGTGAGCTCGAGGGCGCCACCGAAGCCGCGGTCTCCAAGGCTCAGCAGGTGCTGAAGAAGGGCGCGTGACCGGCGTCACAGCCGCCATTGTCACGTCTGCTCCGCGCCAGACCGTCGTGTCGGTATGGAACAGCGAATCGATATCAGCAAGGTCGCGCCGGCCGGCTTCCGCGCCGTGTTCGGCCTGGAGAAGTACGTGCAGGGCGCTCTGGACCACACGGTGCTGTACCTGATCAAGGTGCGGGCCTCGATGGTCAACGAGTGCGCGTTCTGCGTGGACATGCACACCACCGACGCCGCCAAGGCCGGCGAGAGCACGCAACGCCTGTTCGGACTGGCGGCCTGGCGTGATTCCTCCTTCTACGACGAGCGCGAGCGGGCCGCCCTGGCCCTGACCGATGCGGTCACGTTGCTCGGCCGGACCGGCGTACCCGATGAGGTCTGGGATCCCGTCGTCGAGCAGTTCGGCGAGGAGGGGGCTGCGAACGTGCTCCTCGCGATTGGCACCATCAACCTGTGGAACCGTCTGACGATCACGAGCCGGAAGCAGCCGGTGCTCGCCGCTTGACCAGCACCCTGCCCGAGTTCCAGTCGGCGCGCGGCATGCTCGCGAGCCTTGCGTACCGGCTGCTCGGGAGCTGGCACGACACCGAGGACGTGCTGCAGGAGGCGTACGTGCGGTGGTCCGGCGTCGACCGCGCCCAGGTGCTCGAGCCGCGTCGCTACCTGACCAGGGTGGTGACGCGGCTCGCGATCGACGCACTGCGGACCCGTCAGACGCGACGGGAGAGCTATCTGGGGGAGTGGCTGCCCGAGCCGGTGCCGGCGGACCCGTTCGCCTCGGTCGACACGTCCGACCTGTCCCTCGCCGTACTGCACCTGATGGAGCGGCTCACCCCGCCGCAGCGCGCGGTCTACGTTCTGCGGACCGCGTTCGTCCTCCCGTACGACGAGATCGCGGAGATCCTCGGCCGGTCGGCGGAGGACTGCCGGCAGTTGCACAAGCGGGCGAGTACGGCGCTCGACCGTGAGGGACCACGGTTCGAGCCGACGCCGGTCGAGCAGCAGCGACTGCTACTCGACTTCGTCTCGGCCGCGCGCGACGGCGATCTCGCCCGGCTCGAGTCGATGCTCAAGGAGTCGGTGACCGAATGGAGTGACGGCGGCGGCATGCCGCGGATCGCGCGCAAGCCGGTGACCGGACGGGAGCAGGTGGCCAGATTCTTCAGCCGGATCTACGCACACGAGGAGGTGAGCGTCGTTCCGCTCGAGCTGGTGACAGGGCCGGCTCTGGAGGTGCGGGTGCCGGCGTTCCGGCATGTCCTCGACCTGGAGTTCGACGACGGCCAGATCGTTGCCATCCGGGTCCAGGCCAACCCGGACAAGCTGTCAGCGCTCGGCCTGTGACCTCGAACCGAGTGGCATGATCGTCGTACGGCGGTGATGCTCGAAGACGACCGAGCTGCGGATGTCGGCGATCTCCTGCCGCTTCGCCAGCGCGAGGACGAGGTCGCGCAACGCCTGGGTGTCCTTGACCGCGACATGCGCGAGGAAGTCGGACCCGCCCGACACCATGAACATCGCCAGCGTCTCCGGCAACTGGTTGACGTAGTCCTGGAAGGCGGTCGCCACCGCCATCGCCTGCGGGCGGAGCTTGATCGAGATGATCGCCTGGGTGGACCGGTCGATCGCCTTCAGGTCGACCTCGGCGTGGTAGCCGCTGATCACCCCGCGGTCGCGCAGGCCGCGGATCCGCTCCAGGCAGGTGGACGGCGCGATGCCGAGCTCGGCGGCCATGTCCCGGTTGGTCCGGCGTGCGTCGTTCTGCAGCATCCGCAGCAGCGCCGTATCAAGTTCGTCCATACCAGGAAGTTTGGCAGGTCAGCCGAACGACGTTCGGATGATCGGGCATCGTCCCGTGCAGCGGGATAACTTTGGCGCCGTGCTGACGAACAAGATGGTCCTGGTGATCGCGGCCGAGGCGCCGGTCGGCGTCGCTCTGAACACTGCCGCCCTGCTCGGTGTCGCCCTCGGCGACCACCACGAGGATGTGGTCGGCCCGGACACCGAGGACGGGTCGGGCAACCCGCACACCGGGATGTGCGCGCACCCGATTCCGGTACTGCGGGCATCGGCCGGGCAACTGCACGACCTCCGCGCCCAGGCAGCGGTCCGGGACGGCGTCACCGTGCACGACATGCACCAGATCGCCCAGCGCGCCCGGACCTACGAGCAGATGTCCGCGACCCTGAGCGGTACCAAGGCTGAAGACATCGAGTATCTGGGCGTCGGGCTGTACGGGCCGCGGTCGGCCGTCGATTCCCTCACTGGAGCGCTGGCGCTCTACCGCTAAGTTGTCCGCTACCGCGGGACCGAGCGGCCGCGCCGGGCCGGTTGGAGCTGGAGTTCGATCGCGCCGACGGGTTGGCCGCCACCGAGTACCGGGACCTCGAGCAGCTCTGCGGCGGGGGAGACGTCAACTCCGCACATGCTCAGCAGCATGAGGCCGAGCGCCGTCGTGGCCCGCGGGTTGCCGTCGATCACCTTGACTGCCACTGCGTGACCGTCCGGCGCGGCCATCGCGATCACGCCTTCGGCACCGCCCTTGGCGATGACGCCTGGCAGTGCCTGCATCACCAGGCTGTTCTGATGTCCGCGACCGCCGACGTGCTCCGGGTACTGCCGCATCGCCTGCGCCACCTGGTGTTCCGGCGTACCCTCGGCGGCCGTGGCCAGCCGGCCGAAGCTGACTGCCAGCCCGCGCAGCGGCGCGCCGAGCAGGGGAGCGCCGCAACCGTCGACGGTGACGATGCCGGTCGTTGCCTCGGTCAATCGTTCGATCTCGGCGGTGATCGTTTTCTGCAGTGGGCTGGCCGGATCGAGGTAGCCGGAAATTTCGTCGCCCGCAGCAACTGTTGCCGCGAGCATCGCGGCGTGCTTGCCCGAGCAGTTCATCAGCACCCGGGACGGGCCGATGCCGGCGGCGATCAACCGGTTCCGGGTCTCCTCGTCCTCGGGCAGGTCCGGCGGGCACAGCAACGCGCCTCGATCGAGCCCGGCGGCGGCCAGCATCCGGTCCACCACGGCGACATGCCGGTCCTCGCCGGTGTGGCTGCCCGCGGTGATCGCGGTCTCCTCACCCGACAGCGAGGCGCCGGCCGCGATGCACCCGACGGCCTGGAGCGGTTTCGTCGTGGACCGGGGCAGCACGACAGCGTCCACGTCCCCGACCGCGACGATCGGCGTACCGCCCGGATCGACCGCGACCGCGATCCCGAAGTGGCGACTCTCGACGAACCCGCCGCGGACCACCGCCGCCAGTTCGCGTACAGATTCCAGCCCCGGCACACCCTTGGTCATGCCGCGGAGAGTAGCAGCGTCCGTAGTGTGGGCCTATGCGACTCAACTATGCGGAGACCGGTCCCGCCGATGCGCCCGTGGTTCTGCTCGGGTCCTCGCTCGGGACGACGCACGCGATGTGGGCGCCGCAGGTCGGCGTTTTGGCGGAGCGGTTCCGGGTGGTCGCGTTCGACCACCGCGGGCACGGCGAGTCCGAGGCACCGCCCGGGCCGTACACGATCGACGATCTCGGCGGCGACGTACTCGAACTCCTCGACACCCTCGGGGTCGACCAGGCGTCGTACGTCGGCATCTCGCTCGGCGGCGCGGTCGGCCTCTGGCTGGCCGAGAACGCACCCGACCGCTTCCACCGCTTCGCATTGCTCTGCCCGCCGGCCGGCCCGGCCGACAACGCCGAGATGTGGACCGACCGAGCCGCCACCGTCCGCGCCGAAGGCACCCAAGCCATCACCGACGCGACCCTCGACCGCTGGTTCCTGCCCGGCTTCCCCGACGTCGAGCCCGTCCGCGAGCAGCTCCTCAACACGCCCGACGAGGGCTATGCCGCCTGCTGCGAAGCCCTCGGTACGACGGACCTGCGCGACAAGCTCGGCGACATCACCGCCCCCGTCCTCCTCATCACCACCGAGCAAGACACCTCCATCCCACCCGAGACCGTCATCCCGCTCGCCTCCGCCATCCCCGGCGCCCACCTGGAGATCATCGAGAACGCCGCCCACCTCGTCACCTACTCCCACCCCGAGATCATCAACCCGCTCCTCCTCGCACACCTCTCCTGACCACTGTCCGTGGTCGCCGCTTCGAACTAATCTGCGAAGAGAGCTTTGCGGATCGTGTGACGAGGGGGAGCCCATGGCCGCACCGAAGTCGGCAACGGCGGATGCTGGTCCAGTTGAGGTGGTGCTGGGCGACCTGCTCCTCGGTAGTGACGATGTCGTCGTCATTCCGTGCAGCACGACCGGCAGCATCGCGCCGGATTTCAGTACGTGGCTGGCGGACCGCACGCTCGACCTGCCCGACCGGCTGGAGCCGGGGCAGGTGGTCCGCGCCTGGGAAGCTGACCGGAAGTTGAAGGGACCGCGAGGGCCGGCCACCATTCTGCTGGCAGCCGTCGTCGTCGACGGTCTCGCGTCCAAGGCGGAGTGGGTCCGGTCGGCGGCCGCCCGAGCCGCCCGGCTCGCCTCGGATCGCGGCGAGACCCTCGGCTTCCCGCTCCTCGGCGCCGGCGCCGGAGGACTGCCGGCCGGTGAGTCCTTCGACGCCATCGTGGCCGGCGTCACCCGGCAGGCCAAACCGCCCACCATCTATTCCGACCCATCGCTGCCGGTCAAGATCTACGTGCTCGATCGTGGGCAGTACGACGAGTTGAGCAACCGGTACCTCACGTGGCCGACCGAGGATGTCGCTTCCGGCCAAGAACCCGAGTCTCCTGCTCCGTCCTGGCCGGTTGAGACTGTGCCGACGCATACGGATGGGCCGGCGGTGGTCGACGAGCTGGGGCGGCAAGGGTTCGCGAAGGTGCTGGCGCGGCGGATCCGGGATGCCCGCGCGGAGGAGACGCGCAACAGCGAGAACGCGCCCGATCCGCAGGCCGGGCGCGGCGGTGCGTTCATCCTGCACCTGCATGCGCCGTGGGGTGCCGGTAAGACGTCCGTGCTCAACTTCCTGGCCGCCGAACTGCGCAAGGACGATCCGGACACCGGGGCGAAGCGCTCGGTGGTGGTCGACTTCAACGCCTGGCGCCATCAGCGGATCGAGCCGCCGTGGTGGTGGCTGATGCGGGCGCTGTACTCCGGCGCCGTTCGTGAACTCGACACCTTCGACCGGCGCCGCGCGTTGACCGTCCGGATCCGCGAGTGGATCTGGCGGTCCAAGGGCGGCTGGCCGGGGTACCTGGCGCTGATCCTGGTCGCCGGCCTGGTCTTCCTCGCGTGGCGGGCCGGCTGGTTCGGCGCAGCGGGGAACCCGGAGTTGTTCTCGCCGGACACGTTCAAGGGGTTCGTCGTCACCGCGGCCGCGATCATCACCCCGGCGCTCACGGTCTGGGGACTCCTGCACGCGATGGGACGCTGGGTCTTCAGCACCTCGGCCAGAGGGGCCAGGCGATTCATCGCGAACACCAGCGATCCGATGCGTCTGGTCCAGGAACACCTCGCCGACCTGACCCAGTGGATCCACCACGACATCGTGGTGATGATCGACGACCTGGACCGGTGCAAGGGCCCGTATGTGGTCGAACTCCTGGAAGGAATCCAGACGCTCTTCCGCGAGATCCCGGTGACCTACGTGGTCGCCGCCGACCGCGACTGGCTGGCCGACAGTTACGCGAGCGAGTACGCGACCTTCGGCAGCGCGGCCGGAGAGCCCGGCCGGCCGGTCGGCTACCTGTTCCTGGAGAAGACGTTCCAGATCTCGACCGGACTACCGCAGGTGCGCGACCGGATCGACGCCTTCTGGGGCCGCCTCCTCCGCTCGCCGTCGTTGCCGGGAGTGCAGGACCTCGACCTGGCACGTGCGGCGGCCGCCCGCGAACTCGGTGGGCTGCAGCCGGACGACGTACGACGAGAAGTCGCCAGGAACGAAGGAACCACCGTGGCCGAGAAGCAGGCCCGGCGCGAGGTGGTCGCGGTCGAGATGGTCAGCGAACGCGCGCGGGTCGCCGACACTCACCTGCTCGAGCCGTTCCGCGACCTGCTGGGCGATGATCCGAACCCACGCATGATGAAGCGCCTGGTCAACGCCTACGGCATCGCTCGTGGCATCCAGACTCTGCAAGGTATGAACCTGGACAACGACGAGCTGCACGAGCAGGTGACCGCTCTCTGGACCATCCTCACGTTGCGCTGGCCCAAGCTCGGCGCGTATCTCGCCAAGTGCCCGGGCCGGCTGGACGAGATCAGAGCCCAGAAACCGAAGTCCGGCATCCCGGCAGACCTGCTGCCGCTGTTCACGGATCGCGAGGTCGTCGATGTGGTCAGGGGCAACGCGTTGAAGGTCTCGGCGGCACTGACCGTCGAGAGCATCCGATCCATCGCCCTGCGCTGATCAGTCGCCCTTGAGGTTTCAAGCAATTCTTCAACGGGGGCAGGGTTTGAAGCGAAGTTCACTGTCTGCCTGCGAAGGCTTGTGCGCTCGGGGTGATGGGTGGAAGGTGAACGGAGAGCAGTGACTTGGGGGCTGGCTGTTCGGTGGGGGAAGGCGGGTAGGACCGTCTTCGATCGAGGGGTGGGCTGGGGGAATCCTTGTCGGTCCGGGATCGCGATCGGTCCCGACCTGCTTGTGCGCCCCTGCTGGAAGGGGGAGAGATGCCGAGGAAGGCCAACGGGAGAGCGGGCAAGCACCGCGACGGCGACCACCGGATGCCTGGCGAGGCGCCGGCAGCGAACGGAACGCCGGCCGCGAACGGGATGCCCGGCGACCGGATGTCGATGCCGGGGACGGGCAGCGGTGCGCCGGGAGCAGGCGGGGCCGGCAAGCCACCCGGCAACATGCCTGGGGGCATGAGTGGTGGCGGAGCCGGTGGCGGGGCCGGCATGAGCGGTGGTGGCGCCGGTGGCGGGGCCGGCGGCGGCGCGGGGATGAGCGGCGGCGGCCAAGCGGGCGGTGCCGGAATGGGCGGCGGAGGCGGAGCCGGTGGTGCTGGTATGAGCGGCGCGGACGGGCGAACGGAAACTCCGAGCCGGCGGCAGTGCGCTGTGATGGATGTGCACCGCAGACTGCTGTCCACCTCACCCGAGTACGCCGCCGCGCGGTCGTCACTCGAGAACGCGACGACGCAGTACGTGGCCCAGCAGCAACGTTTTGCCGGCGTCGCGCGGATCCCGTGCGTGGTGCACGTGATCTGGAAGACCGCGACGCAGAACATCTCACAGGCCCAGATCGACAGCCAGATCGACGTCCTGAACCACGACTTCCGGGCGACGAACGCCGACCTGGGGATCGTGCCGGCGCCGTACACCGGGCTGATCGCGGACGCGCGGGTCGAGTTCTACCTGGCCACCGAGGACCCGGACGGCAACGCGACCACCGGTGTCACCCGGACCCAGACGAACGTCAACGGGTTCGGCTCGGACGACAAGGTGAAGGCGTCGGCGACCGGCGGACACGACCCGTGGCCGACCGACCGGTACCTGAACATCTGGGTCTGCCAGCTCAGCGGCGGCCTGCTCGGGTACGCGCAGTTCCCGGGTGGCCCGGCCGACACCGACGGCGTGGTCATCCTGCACAGCGGGTTCGGTACCAACGGTACGGCGGCCGCCCCGTTCGACCTGGGCCGGACCACGACCCACGAGATCGGGCACTTCCTGAACCTGTTCCACATCTGGGGCGACGACGGCACCGGCTGCAGCGGCAGCGACGAGGTCGCCGACACCCCGAACCAGGCCGGCCCGAACTTCGGCGTACCGACGTTCCCGCACGTGACGTGCAGCAACGGGCCGAACGGCGACCTGTTCGTCAACTACATGGACTACACCGACGACCGCGGCATGGTGATGTTCACCGACGACCAGGTGGCCCGGATGGAGGCCTGTCTGGACATCGTCCGCCCCGGCCTGATGACCGGCTCCGGCGGCGGCGGTACGCCGGAACCCGCCGGATCCGTGGTGGCGTGGGGTGCGAACCGGCTGGACGCGTTCGTCGTCGGCACCGATCTGGCGATGTACCACAAGTGGTGGGACGGCTCGGCCTGGGGACCGTCCGTCGGCGGTTACGAATACATGGGTGGTATCTGTATGAGTGCTCCTGAAGTCGCGGCCTGGGGTCCGGACCGGCTGGACGCGTTCGTCCTCGGCACCGATCACGCGCTGTACCACAAGTGGTGGGACGGCTCGAACTGGGGACCGTCCGTCACCGGGTACGAGTTCCTCGGCGGTGTCTGCATGAGTCCGCCGCGACTGGCCACCTGGGGACCGGACCGGCTGGACGCGTTCGTCCTCGGCACCGACCGCGCGCTGTACCACAAGTGGTGGGACGGCTCGAACTGGGGACCGTCCGTCACCGGGTACGAGTACCTCGGCGGCACCTGCATGAGCCCGCCCGAAGTCGTTGCCTGGGGCAGCGATCGGCTGGACGTGTTCGTGGTCGGCACCGACAATGCGGTCTACCACAAGTGGTGGGACGGCTCGAACTGGGCACCGTCGGTGGACGGCTACGAGTACCTCGGCGGCGTCTGCGCTTCGCCGCCGCGGGTCGTCGCCTGGGGCGAGAACCGCCTCGACATGTTCGTCGTCGGTACCGACTCCGCGCTGTACCACAAGTGGTACGACGGCGCGGGCTGGTCGGACTGGGAGTACATGGGCGGCGTCTGTACGACGGCCCCGACCGTCGTCTCGTGGGACGAGAACCGGCTCGACGTGTTCGTCCGCGGCACGGATTCCGCGCTGTACCACAAGTGGTGGGACGGGTCCGCCTGGGGACCGTCGGTCACCGACTGGGAGTACATGGGCGGGGTCTGCACCGACGAGCCGCGGGTCGTCTCGTGGGGCCCGAACCGGCTCGACGTGTTCGTCACCGGCACCGACAAGCAGCTGTACCACAAGTGGTGGGACGGCTCGGCCTGGGGACCGTCGCTCACCGGGTACGAACCGCTCGGCGGCATCATCAGCGACTTCAAGGTGACTGTCCCCGAGACGCCGGCCGCGATCGGACAGGCGGTGCTGAGCTGAGCGAGCACACCTCCGGGCGGTGGACGCATTCCTTCGAGGAGGATCACGACGGGATCAGCGTCTACCGCCGGGACGACTTCGCCTTCCCGCCGGCCCGTGGCCGGCGGGGGGTGGAGTTCCGCCCGGACGGCACCTGGGTGGATTGGGCGATCGGCCGCGGTGACGCACCCGAAGCCCGCCCGGCCGGCCGGTGGGACGCCACCGGCCGGCTCACCGGCGGTCAACAGGGCACCGGCCGGATCGTCACCGCAGACCCCGATCGCCTCGAGATCATCTGGACCTGACATGACAGCACCTGTGCGTTATCTCGTTGTACCGACCGCGGATGCCGCCGAGGGTGCGCATTCGGCTCGGTTCGGCGACAAGACCCTTCTCTGGGTCCCGGCCGACCAACGCCTCGGCCGGGCCTCCCGGACCGCACCCGGCCTGCTGCTCGTCACGCAGGTGGGCCGGAGTTTCCAGGACGACTTCCCCGATGTCACCCTGCTGGTCGACCACGGCCGGCATCTGGTGATCTCGTCGGCCGACAAACCCCGCCGCCGGTCGAGCACCTGCTGGCGGGTCGAGCCGTTGCGCGCCGGTACGACGGTCGTCGACCTGCCGTCCCCGGCCGCGGCCAGGGTGGATCCGGCTGTCGCGGACCTCGTCGGTCAACTGTCGCCGACGTCGTACCAGGGCGATCTGACCTGGCTCGCGAGTCTGCCGACGCGGCACTCGCTCAGTGCGTCGTTCACCACCGCGATGGACTTCGCGGCCGCCCGGATGGTTGCCCTCGGCTACGGAGTGACGCGGTCCACGGTCACGGTCGGCGGCGGTCAGTCGCAGAACCTGATCGGCGACCGGCCCGGGACGGGCGGCGGCGGAGTCGTGCTGATCACCGCGCACCTGGACTCGATCAACCAGGCCGGTGGATCGGCCGCCAACGCGCCCGGTGCGGACGACAACGGAAGCGGGTCGGCCGGTGTGCTCGAGCTGGGCCGGCTGTTGTCGACGCGGTCGTGGCGGCACGACGTACGGCTGATCCTGTTCGGTGGTGAGGAACAGGGGTTGTTCGGCAGCAAGCAGTACGTCGCGGCGCTGCCGCCGGCCGAGCGTGCGCGGATCCGCGCCGTACTCAACATGGACATGATCGCCAGCAGGAACTCGGCCGTGCCGACAGTGCTGCTCGAAGGGGCGAACGTGTCGTCGAGTCTGATGGCGGACCTGGCGACGGCGGCCGCGACGTACACCGGGCTGAAGGTGGAGACCTCGCTGAACCCGTTCGCGAGCGACCACGTGCCGTTCATCAACGCCGGGATCCCGGCCCTGCTGACGATCGAAGGCGCGGACAGTGCGAACGGGCACATCCACACGGCGACCGACACGCTGAACTTCCTCGACTGGGCGCTGGCGGCCGAGATCCTGCGGATGAACGTGGCCGCGCTGGCCGGCTGGCTGGAACCGCTCGCCACCGCCGGGACTCGGCCCAGACCAGCCGGTTCGGTGGTGTCATGGGGTCCTGGCCGCCTGGATGTCTTCGCGGTCGGGATCGACTCGGCCATGCACCACAAGGCGTTCGACGGTACGTGGAAAGATTTCGAATCCCTCGGGGGTACTGTTCTAAGCTAACGGCGTGTGGAGCGGATGCCTGAATGCGCGTGACATCGGCGGACTTCCGACCCGGTACGGCGTACCGACACGCAGCGGGACCGTGTTCCGGACGGACTCACCGGACAACCTGGACGACGACGGGCAGGGCGCGTTCGTTGCGGCCGGGGCCGGGTTGGTGCTCGATCTGCGCTCGGACTGGGAGATCAGGCAACCACATCTGCTCGACGGCTCGGCGTCGTACCAGCGGATCCCGTGGATCGACCCGGTTGCCGACCTGGACCGCGATGCGGCGGCCGAGCCGCTGCTCGCGGACATCTATCGCGGCAGTCTCGACCGCAACAAGAGCCAGATCGCCAAGGCGTTCCGTGCTCTGATCGCGGCGCCGGCCGACGCGCCGGTGGTGGTGCACTGCAAGTCCGGCAAGGACCGGACCGGGCTGCTGATCGCGTTGTGGCTCGACCTGGTCGGCGTACCGCGCAAGGTGATCGCCGACGACTACGCGGTGAGTGAGGAGCGCCTCGGCATCCTCGCGAAGCTTGCCGGGCTGCCGGCGGACGAGCGGCCGGCCGCCGAGATCATCTCGCGGACACTGCCGGAGACGATCCTTGACTCGCTCGATCACCTGGACCGGCGCTACGGCGGTGTGCGGGCGTACCTGGCCGAGTGCGGGCTGACTGCGGCCGAGATCCATCGGCTGGCGGTGCGGTTGGTGCCGGTCGGGGTGCGGGCGGTGGTGTTCGACTTCGACGGGCTGTTGATGGATACCGAGACCACCATGGTGGAGAGCTGGCGGTCGGAGTGGGAGCATCACGGGCTCGAGCTGGATCTCGACGACTTCTGGCCCGGTCACGGCGGTGACATCACCGAGACCCGCTACGAGCTGCTCGGCGCGGCAGTCGGCGCCGGCTTCGACCAGGCCGAGAGTCACGCCCGCCGGACCGCTCACCGCGACCGCCTGCACGAGGAGCTGGACTTCCGGCCGGGGATCCGGGAGTGGATCTCCGCGGCGCGCGAACTGGGGCTGACGGTGGCGATCGCGAGCAGTTCGCCGCGACCGTGGGTGCGCGGTCATCTGGAGCGGGTGGACGCGATCGAGCTGTTCGACCTGATCGTGACCGGTGACGAGGTCGCGACGCACAAGCCGGATCCGGCGATCTACGAGCTGACTTTGCGGCGCCTCGGCGTACCAGGTGCGGAAGCGATCGCGGTCGAGGACACCGCGCACGGTGTGGCGGCGGCGCAGGCGGCGGGGATGTTCGCGGTCGCGATCCCGAATCCCTATGTGGGCGAGGCCGACGTGGCCGCGGCCGACCTGGTTCTGGGCAGCGCTGACCAGCTCTTGCTCAGCGAGCTGCTTCTTTCGGCGTCGACCGGTGTAACTGACTGACCTAGCCTTGTTGCTCTCTGTAAGTTTCTCACCGCCTCAGAGAGGAACACCATGAAGAAACTTCTTGGCGCCGCGCTGACGACCGCCGCCGTCGCCGCCGGGCTGGCCGTCGGTACGCCGGCCCAGGCCTCGACCACCGGCACCCAGGCCTGCGATCTGGTCACGGCGAACAGCGTGGGCTACAGCGCGCTGATGCTGTACGTCGCGGTCGGACTCGAAGGCTGTTCGACCAGTGTCACCGAGGTCCGGGTCGAGCTGCAGAAGGGCCCGAGCGTCTCCGGTCCCTTCACCACGGTCGCCGAGACGTACGCGTACTCCGGCGGCGGGGCCTGGTTCGA
The DNA here is from genome assembly GCA_963748245.1 of uncultured Actinomycetota bacterium. GTDB lineage: Bacteria > Actinomycetota > Actinomycetes > Propionibacteriales > Kribbellaceae > Kribbella. Next base: position 1,824,756 of record CAVVIA010000005.1, read on the forward strand.
CGAGGGCACCGGCTGCGGTTACTACATCGGCGTGGCCCACTGGCAAGACCAGACCGAGACGACGCCCAGCCCGGCGTACTACTGCAACTGACGGGTTCTGACCTGGGTCTGCCGAGCAGGCCCAGGTCAGACGACAGACAGCGGCAGGAGCTTCTTGCCGGTGGGACCGACCTGGATCTCGGTGCCCATCTGGGGGCAGACGCCGCAGTCGAAACAAGGAGTCCAGCGGCAGTCCTCGACCTCGATCGCGCCGTCCTCCTCGAGCGAGTCCTGCCAGTCCTCCCACAGCCAGTCGCGGTCCAGGCCGGAGTCGAGGTGGTCCCAGGGCAGGACTTCGGCGTACTCACGCTCGCGGGTCGTGTACCAGGCCAGGTCAACCGGCTCGTCGGCGAGCGCCTTCTCGGTCGACTCGACCCAGCGCTCGTAGGAGAAGTGCTCGCTCCAGCCGTCGAAGCGGCCGCCGTCGCGCCAGACCGCCTCGATCACCCGGCCGACCCGGCGGTCGCCGCGGGACAGCAGGCCCTCGATGATGCCGGGCTTGCCGTCGTGGTACCGGAAGCCGATGGCCTTCGCGTACTTCCTGTCCGAGCGGATCGCGGCACCGAGCTTGGCCAGCCGGGCGTCGGTCTCCTCGACGCCGAGTTGCGACGCCCACTGGAACGGCGTGTGCGGCTTCGGCACGAAACCGCCGATCGACACGGTGCACCGGATGTCGTTGCGGCCGGACACCTCGCGACCGGTGGCGATCACCCGCTTGGCCAGGTCGGCGATCGCGAGCACGTCCTCGTCGGTCTCGGTCGGCAGGCCGCACATGAAGTACAGCTTCACCTGGCGCCAGCCGTGGCTGTAGGCCGCCGCGACGGTGCGGATCAGGTCGTCCTCGCTGACCATCTTGTTGATCACCTTGCGCATCCGGTCCGACCCGCCCTCGGGGGCGAAGGTCAGGCCGCTGCGCCGGCCGTTGCGGGAGAACTCGTTGGCCAGCGTGATGTTGAACGCGTCGACCCTTGTCGAGGGCAACGACAGCGAGACGTTGCTGCCCTCGTACCGGTCGCCCAGGCCCTTGGCCACGTCGGCGATCTCGCTGTGGTCGGCCGAGGACAGGCTGAGCAGCCCGACCTCCTCGAACCCGGACTGCTTCAGCCCGTTCTCGACCATGTCGCCGATCGTGGTGATGCTGCGCTCGCGCACCGGCCGGGTGATCATGCCCGCCTGGCAGAACCGGCAGCCACGGGTGCAGCCACGGAAGATCTCGACCGAGTACCGCTCGTGCACGGTCTCGGCCAGCGGGACCAGCGGCTTCTTCGGGTACGGCCAGGCGTCCAGGTCCATCACGGTGTGCTTGGCCGTCCGCCACGGTACGCCGGGACGGTTCGGAGCGACCCGCTTGATCCTGCCGTCGGCCAGGTACTCGACGGTGAAGAACTTCGGGATGTAGACACCGCCGGACGCCGCCAGCCGCATCAGCACCTCGTCGCGCCCGCCCGGGGAGCCCTCGTCCTTCCACTCCCGGATCACGTCCGAGATGGCCAGCACGATCTCCTCGCCGTCGCCGAGGACGGCGGCGTCGATGAAGTCGGCGATCGGCTCCGGGTTGAACGCGGCGTGCCCGCCGGCCAGCACGATCGGGTCCTCGTCGGTCCGGTCGGCGGCGTACAGCGGGATACCGGCCAGGTCGAGCGCGGTCAGCATGTTCGTGTAGCCGAGCTCGGTCGAGAACGACAGCCCGAACACGTCGAACGCCCGTACCGGCCGGTGGCTGTCCAGGGTGAACTGCGGGATGCCGTTGTCCCGCATGATCTTTTCCATGTCCGGCCAGACCGAGTAGGTCCGCTCGGCCAGGATGTGGTCGCGCTCGTTCAGCACCTCGTACAGGATCTGGACGCCCTGGTTCGGCAGTCCGACCTCGTACGCGTCCGGGTACATCAGCGCCCAGCGGACACTCACCGCGTCCCAGTCCTTACTGACCGAGTTCAGCTCACCCCCGACGTACTGGATCGGCTTCTGCACCCCCGGCAGCAACGCCTCCAGGCGCGGGAACAACGATTCGACAGTCATCGGGCACTTCCGGTCGGGATCAGAGCGCCTACCAGACTAACGCTCGCCCCGCGATATCCCCGCATCGCTCCGGCGCCCAGCGACCGCGGTGAGCCCGCGTCGTTCTTGCCGGGGAGTGATCGTCAGTGACGGTTGGTGTCGTTGAGGTCGCAGAGGAACCGGGACGACCTTCCTGTTTGGTCGACGTAACCACGGCCTCGATAGAACTCGTGTGCGTCGTGGCGTTTGTCCGCGCTGGTGACCTCCATGCGTACGCAGCCACGACTTGCGGCGAACGAATGCGCCGCGGCGACAAGCTGACCGCCGACGCCCTGGCCGCGTGCGTGCTCGGAGACGACCAGCGCCACGATCCGGCCCCACGAGCCGGCGCGTTCGAAGAACGGGCAGACATGGACCACGACCAGGCCCAGAACGTTGCCGGCGGCATCGGCCACGCAGACCGCGCTGGACGGGTCGTCACCCCAGGTCCGGATTCGGGATGCCGTTGTCGCACAGCCCTGCTGGGGATAGCCCAACTGATGAAGCAACTCGTTAACAGCCGGGGCATCGGTGGTCACCGCCGGTCGAATGTGCATCGAAAGTCAGCTTTCATCGGCTTTTCCTGCCACGGTCAGCGAGACCAGCCGGTCGATCACTTCGGCGAGCGGCAGGCCTGCGGCGGCCATCATTCTCGGGTAGCGGCTGTAGGAGGTCAGGCCGGGCAAGGTGTTGACCTCGTTCAGGACGACCTGTCCATCCTCCGTGAGGAACATGTCCACCCGCGCAAGTCCCCCGCATCCCAGCGCGCGGTAGATGGCCTTCGCGGTTTCCTGAACGAGCGAGCGCGACTCGGCCGAAATGTCCGCGGGAACGATCGGCGTCGAGTTCTCGGAACCGCTCTCGGGCTCGTCCTCCTGATGGATCCTGAAGAAGCCGTGCGACAGTGAGATGTGATCGACCTCGCCTGTCGTCAGGTCCGGGTCGTTGCCCAGTACGGCGCATCCGACCTCGCTGCCGGCGACACCCGCCTCGATCAACACCTTCGAGTCGTACTGTCGTGCGGTTTTCACCGCGGTCCGCAGCTCCTCGCTCCGGGATACCTTGCTGACGCCGAACGACGATCCCGAGCGGGCCGGCTTCACGAAGACGGGATAGGTGAACCGGTCGGCATCGACCGTCTCGTCCGCCGCGACGGTCCAGAATTCCGGCGTGGCGATTCCGGCGCCCCTGGCGACGATGTAGGCAAGGGACTTGTCCATACACAAGGCCGAGCTCTGGACGTCGCAGCCTACGTAGGGGATGCCGGAGAGCTCCAGCAAGCCCTGCACCGCGCCGTCCTCACCGAGCTTGCCGTGCAGGACGGGCAACACCAGGTCCAGCCTGATCGTTTCGTACTTCCCCTCCTCGAGGACAAGCAATCCGTGCACGCTCCGGTCCGGCGACAGCACCGCCGGCCGGCCGCCGCGACTTTCCCAGTCCGGGTAAGGGCCGTCACAGAGCATCCAGTCCCCGCTCTTCGTGATGCCGATGTAGAGCGGTTCGTACTTCTCGGTGTCGAGGCTCCGCGCTACCTCTTGCGCGGACTTGACGGAGATGGGGTGCTCCTCGGAGCAGCCGCCGAAGATGATTCCGATCTTCATATCCACTGCTGCTTTCTGCGCTCGAACTTCAGGCAATTGCGAACGGAATTTTCCACCGCGTCCCTCAGAGCGCGGTCGGTGTAGTAGGCGGTGTGCGGACTGACCAGCACGTTCGGCAATCTCTGCAACCGCACCAACGTCTGGCTCTCGACGGGCCTGTTCCTGCGATCCGCGTAGAAGATTCCTTCTTCTCCTTCGAGGACATCCAGCGCGGCGCCGCCCAATCTGCCGCTTTCCAGCGCCGGCACCAGGGCCTCGGTATCGAGAAGCGCGCCGCGTCCGGTATTGACGACGAGCGCGCCGTGCTTCAACTGCTGGAAACGCTCACGATTCAGGAGGTGGTGCGTGTCCGCGGTCAGCGGGGTGTGGAGCGTGACGATGTCGCTGAGCTGCAGCAGCTCATCGAGAGTTACGTAGTCGGCAGTGGTGCTGGTACGGATGTCGTAGGCCAACGTTCGGCAGCCGAAGCCGCGCAACCTGTCGATGACCGCTGCGCCGATGCGTCCGGTGCCGATGACACCGACGGTCAGATCGCGCAGTTCTTTCCCGCGGACAGCACTCAGCCGGTAATCATGAACGTCGGTACGGCGGATCATGGATTTCGCGTTCCGCAGCGCCATCAGCATCAGCATCAGCGTGTAGTCGGCCACGCTGTCGGGCGAGTAGGCGACGTTTTCGACGGAGATACCGATGCGCTCCGCGTACTCCACGTCGACATGGTTGTAGCCGATGCTTCTCGTCGAGATGTACGTGACGCCGGCCCGGCTGAGCGCAAGGAGCGTGGAGTTCGCGATCAGGGTCTTGTGATCGACGCTGATGCACTGGTTCCCGACCGCCAGGTCGACATTGGCTTCGGATACCGCTGCCTCGGTGATGGTCGGCGTGACGTGGAGGCGGGGCGCCAACTCCCGGAACACGACGGCCTCGTCCTGCCCGCATCCATAGATCGTCATTCCCATCTCTGGGGCGGCCGAGGAAACCCAGGACGCCAGCGATCGAGTGCGGGCGGGCGCCGGTCGCACCGGTTCGCTGTAGGTCATGCGTCCCAGTCAAGACAGCGTGGTGTTGCGGGCACGTATCCGATTTTCGATATGTCGACGATATGTCGTCACATATCGTCGGCATATCAGAATCCTGATACGTGCCCGCAACACCACGCTTCCTTGACTGGAGGTGTGACCTCCACACTCAGTCTCCTCGCCCTCGCCGCCGTGTTCGTGATCCGTGCCCTGCGCGTCCGAGCGATGCGGCGGCGCGAGCGCACAAGTACGCAGGCCCAGCTCGGGCCCGGCGAACCAGGCTCCGGCGACCTCTACATCGTCGGCCCTCGGGCTGTCCGCGCATGATCCCGCTCAGCCTCGATGAGATCGCCACGGTCGTCGGCGGCACGGTCGAGGGCGACGGCGCCGTGACGGTGACCGCGCCGGCCGTGCTCGACGGTCGGCAGGCCGAGCCGGGCGGCCTCTTCGTCGCCTTCACCGGCGAGTACGTCGACGGCCACGACTACGCCGGCCAGGCAGGCCGGGCCGGCGCGGTGGCCGTGCTCGGCTCGCGGCCCACGGCGCTGCCCACCGTCGTCGTCGAGGACGCCCAGGCCGCGCTACAGGCGCTCGCCGCCCACGTCGCGGCCCGGCTGCGCGACGGGCTGACCGTCGCCGGGGTGACCGGCTCCCAGGGCAAGACCAGCACCAAGGACCTGCTGGCGGCGGTGCTGTCGAGCGCCGCGCCGACGATCGCCACGATCGGCTCGCTCAACAACGAGCTCGGCGTGCCGCTCACCATGCTGCGCGCCGACGCGGCCACCCGATTCCTCGTCCTCGAGATGGGGGCCCGCCACATCGGCCACATCGCCGATCTCACCGGCCTGGTCGCGCCCGACATCGCCGTCGTCCTCAACGTCGGCCGGGCCCACCTCGGCAAGTTCGGGTCGCGCGGGGCCATCGCCAAAGCCAAGGGCGAGCTGGTGCAGGGGCTGGCGCCCGGCGGTATCGCCGTCCTCAACGCCGACGACCCCCGGGTGGTCGCGATGCGCGCCCTCACCGACGGCCGGGTGCTGACCTTCGGCCGGGCAGAGCACGCTGACGTGCGGGTGCTCGACCTGGCGCTGGACCGGCTCGCCCGGCCGTCCTTCGTGCTGCAGACCGCCGACGCCTCGGCTCCCGTCGCGCTGCCGCTCCTGGGTGCCCACCAGGCGCTCAACGCGTCGGCTGCCGCGGCGGCGGGGCTGGCGGCCGGCGTACCCCTCGACGTGGCCGCGGCCGCGCTGGCCACCGCCTCGCTGTCGAAGTGGCGCTTGGAGCTGCGCGACGTCGCCGGCGGCGTGACGCTGCTCAACGACTCGTACAACGCCCACCCCGAGTCGACCCTCGCCGGCCTGGACGCGCTGGCGGCGATCGAGGGCAGACGCCGCATCGCCGTCCTCGGCGAGATGCTCGAGCTCGGCGACGACAGCGAGGCCGAGCACCGCGCCGTCGGGGAGTACGCCGCCGCCCGCGCCGATGTGGTGGTCGCGGTCGGTGCGGCCGCCCGGCCGATCGCCGACGGTGCGGGAGACGCAGGCGGTGGCGCTGGCCGACAACGACGCGGCCGTCGACTGGCTGCGCGGCCACCTCGCGACCGGCGATGTGGTGCTCGTCAAAGCCTCCCGCGCGGCGCGCCTCGACGAGATCGCCGCCGCACTCACGTAGTCGTGGCCTTCGGCGAGGCTCATTGACCCTGGTTGAGGGCTGGGACACCATCTCGGGACCTCGGACAGGTTATGCGGTGTGCTAGGTCCCCAGTTCGTGTCCGAGGTGGCGACGGGCATCCGGTGGTTTGCGGGATTGGTTGTGGCGTGATGCCGGGGTCGGCGATGCCCTCCTTGACCTGTGCCGCGCTCCAGGTGTTCGTGCGCACCGGCGGGCCGAGCCGGATCGCGAACGCGCCGTGTGCCGTGAGACGGGCCGCCAGCGGGTCGATCCACGCGTCGATCTCGCCGGTCCAGTCGATGATCGGCCCTTCGGGCAGGTAGGCCAGCGTGAAGCGCTCGAGCCGCGGCACCGGGCGGTGCAGGACGAGCCCGGCTCCGACCAGCTGACGGCCGTCGTACCAGCCGAGGCTCTCGCTGCGCCATTCGGTCTTGACCTGGCCCCATGCCGGGGTCTGCAAGAAGCTGACCGACCGCTGTGTCTGCACGAACGCCAGGTGCTCGGCGGCGCTGATCGGCCCGACGGTCAGACTCACGCCTGCGACCTCCTGGTCACTGCTGCATCCTTGGATCGTGCGAGGGGTCGGCGTACAGGGGAGGGCAACCGTGATCGATGGCCTCGGGGCGCAGCTCGTAGTGCCAGGGTTCATTGCGGTAGATCTGGCACAGCCCGTACCGGGCGCCGTGCTTGGACAGCCATTTCGTGGCGTCGGAGCGCCCGATGTCGATCGCGGCTCCCGACACGTGCGGAGACTTGTCGGGAGTGGCTACCCAACGGGCGGCTTCCTCTGCCGAGCCGTACTTCGCAACCGCCTCACGGAGGAGTTGTGCCTGGTACTCCGGGGAACGCCAGCCACTGTTGACGAAGAACTCGACCCCGTCGTCCGCGGCAGCCGTCGCAGCTTGGCGGAGGGCACCGAGGAGATCGGGGTCGAGGTTGGCCACGGCCGCAATGTCGTCATCGAAGATCGTCGTGCCGTCCGGGACGGCGCCGTCAGCCTCGCCGAGCGCGCCCTTGTGGTCGCCGCGAGGAGTGTCGACGGGTGAGGGAGCCGAGGACGACGAGGTCGCGAGCGTCTGCCAGGTGAGGACGCCGACAAGCGTCGCGCTGACGACTACAAGGGCAGCGAGGGTCGTCGATCTGGTATGGCGGGTTGCGGTTGGTGCTGATCCGCTGGAGGTCATGCCGCCAGTCAAGGCAGCGTGGTGTTGTCAGCACGTATGTCGTTTTCGATACGCAGACGATATGTTCCGGTCCGTACCATCAAGAGTATGCGTGTGCTGGTCGTCGAGGACGAACCCTTCATGGCAGATGCCATCCGCGACGGGCTGCGCCTGGAAGCGATCGCGGCCGACATCGCCCGTGACGGTGACACCGCTTCGGAGCTGCTGAGCATCAACGCCTACGACATCGCCGTCCTCGACCGCGACGTTCCCGGCCCCTCCGGCGACGAGATCGCCAAACGCATCGTTGCCTCCGGCAGCGGTATGCCGATCCTGATGCTGACTGCGGCCGACCGGCTCGACGACAAAGCGTCCGGCTTCGAGCTCGGCGCCGACGACTACCTCACGAAGCCGTTCGCGCTGCAAGAGCTTGTGCTCCGGCTCAGAGCACTTGACCGCAGACGTGCGCACAACAGGCCGCCGGTGCGGGAGATCGCGGGCCTCCGGCTGGATCCGTTCCGCCGCGAGGTCTACCGCGACGGCCGCTACGTCGCGCTCACCCGGAAACAGTTCGCAGTGCTCGAAGTCCTCGTCGCTGCCGAAGGCGGTGTCGTCAGCGCCGAAGCGCTCCTGGAACGGGCGTGGGACGAGAACGCCGACCCCTTCACCAACGCCGTGCGCATCACTGTCTCGGCCCTGCGTAAACGCCTCGGAGAACCCGGGATCATCGCCACCGTCGCCGGCGCCGGCTACCGCATCGACACAGCATCCTGACGCGAGGGAGGGGATCGTGGACAGACAGCCTGGTTTGGGTGTTCGCCTCAAACTGACCCTCAGCTATGCCGGGTTCATTCTGGTTGCGGGGGCCTTGCTGCTCGCGGTCGTGTGGGTGTTCCTGCTGCGTTACGTCCCCGAGGTGATCACCACCCCGCCGCAGGACGGCGCTCCAGTCCGCGGTGCCGGCCGCATCGCCGTACCCGACCGCTCCGACCTGCTGGATGCCTTCGGCCCGAAGGCAGCCGCAATGCTGGTGTTCCTGCTGATGTTCGGCCTGCTGGGAGGATGGATCCTCGCCGGCAGCATGCTGGCGCCCCTGACTCGCATCACCAATGCCACCCGCCTGGCCGCGAACGGATCGCTCTCCCACCGGATCCACTTGGAAGGCCGCACAGACGAGTTCCGCGAACTCGCCGACGCCTTCGACACCATGCTCGAGCGGCTCGAGGCACACGACGCCGAACAGCAGAGATTCGCCGCCAACGCCTCCCACGAACTGCGCACCCCACTGGCGATCACGCAGACACTGCTCGAGGTGGCCCGCAACGACCTGAACCGCGACACCGGCGAACTTGTCGACCGCCTCCACTTCGTCAACAGTCGAGCGATCGACCTCACCGAGGCATTGCTCCTGCTCAGCCGCGCAAACCAGCGGTCCTTCACCCGGGAACACGTCGACCTGTCCCTCGCAGCCGAGGAAGCCGCTGAAAGGCTCCTCCCTCTCGCAGAGGAACGCGGCGTCGCCATCGAGACCTCCGGCGACATCGCCCCCACCATCGGCTCACACGCGCTCCTGCTGCAGCTGACCACGAATCTCGTGCACAACGCGATCGTCCACAACCTGCCCGAACAGGGCACCGTGTGGGTCACGACCAGCGTTCGCCAGAAGACTGTGGTGCTCACAGTCGAGAACACGGGCGAGAAGCTCACCCCGCACGCGGTTTCAACGCTGGTCGAGCCGTTTCAGCGCGGCACCGCGCGAGTACGCACCGACCACGCGGGGGTCGGCCTCGGCCTGGCAATCGTCAAGAGCATCACCGGAGCACACGACGGAAACCTCACCCTCACCCCCCGCCCCGCCGGCGGGCTCCGCGTCACGGTGCAATTGCCCGCCGCCCCACCGGACGCCGATGGTTCGCCAGGGGGACGCGTCGCCCTCCGAACAGGTGGTCGAACTGAGACACACCGCTAGATCTCGAGCTCCCAGATGGTGCGCTGGGCGACGGGGCGGAAGCCGAGCTTGTCGTTGACCGCGATCATCGGGGCGTTCTCGGGGGCGTTCCAGGTGTGCAGGGCGACCGGTTGGGGGAGGTCCGCCTGGAGTGCGCGGAGGTTGGGCGCCTTGACGGCGATGCCGAGGCGGTTGCCGCGGTGGGTGCGACGGACGTAGGTGTCGTACTGGTTGCGGCGGTCGGGGGTGGCAGGAGTGCCGCCCATCTGGGTGTACGCCGCCAGCTCGCCGGACGCACTGTGGACGGCGGCCGTGGTGTAGGTGAAGCGACCCTGGGCGATCCGGCGGGCCTCGGCCTCCCGGATCAGCTCGGGCGTCCACCGGGTCGCCTCGACGGTGCGGTCGCCGTGCGGAACGTCCTCGGTCATCCAGGTGAGCAGCTCGGCGAACTGCTCGAGCCACTCCTCGGGCGCATGCTCACGCCACTGCACGATCTGGTAGCCCGGGATCGGCTGATCGAACGCCGCCAGCTGCTCGTCCGGCACCGGTAGCTCGAGGACCTGGTGCAGTTCCGCGTGCTTGCGGACGAACCCGCGCGCCGCGGCGAACGCCGTACCCGGGCTCTCGCCTGTCACCGGATCGCCGGCCATGTTCAGGCCGGACAGCACCCGGCGGCCCTCGGCGCGGGCCCGGTCGATCACGACCTCCAGCAGCCGGGTCGCGACGCCACGGCGCCGGTACGGCGGAGCGACCGCGAACTCGACGTCGACGGTGTCGGTGTTGCCGAGCAACCACCAGTCCAGCCAGACGATCCCCGCCCAGGTGTCCCCGTCCACCAGCCCGATCCCGTCGGCCTTCAGGTCGGAGTGGGTCCCGGTCATCAGGACCCGGGCCTCCTCCAGGCCCAGCCCCGCCGGGAACTCGAGCTCCTCCCGGCGGACATCGTCCTTCACCCGGAAGAACTGCTTGAAGACGTCTGGATCCCGGCCGTCGACCGTCACGATGTGCACGCGCCGAACCCTATGCGGCCGGGCCCGGCCTCGCCCCTGAATTCTGCCGGAGGCCGGTGCTGCCGCGGATGATGAGGGTGGCGGACAGGGTCCTGGTCCGGCGGGTCTTGCGGCCGTGCAGGTACGGCGAGAGGAGGCGCCAGGCCTCCTGGCCGAACTCGGTCTTCGGCATCGCGACGGTGGTGAGGCCGGGGGAGGTGAAGCGGGCGTAGACGATGTCGTCGAAGCCGGCGACCGAGATCTGGTCCGGGACGGTGATGCCGAGCTCCTGCAGCCTGGCCACCGCGCCGAGCGCGACCAGGTCGTTGAAGCCGATCAGGCAGGTGGCGCCGGTGGCGAGGGCGGCCTCGGCCGCGGCGTGGCCGTCGTCCAGCATCGCACCGGCGGCGACCCGGGACAGCTTGGTCCGGCTCCGGATCGAGGACTTCAGTGCCGACCAGCGCTCGCCGTCCGCGGCCGCGTGCGCAGGTCCGGTGAGGTAGCAGATCCGGGTGTGACCGAGCGCGTCGAGATGCCGGCACAGATCCGCGACCGCCTCCCGGCTGTCGACGGTCACCGAGGGAAACAGGCTGCCGGCCGGTTTGCGGTTGACGACGACGATCGGTACGTCGAGATCGGCCAGGCCGGCCAGATCCGGCATGCTCATCCGCGGACCGCAGAGGATCAGGCCGTCGCTCTGCCGGGCCAGCTCGTTCAGGTGCCGGAGCTCCGCGTCGGGCTGTTCGTTGGCATCGGCAACCAAGGTGCGGTAGCCGTCCTGCTCGGCCTCGGCCGAGATGCCTTTGAGAATGGTCGCGAACAGCGGGTTCGCCAGGTCGGGGACGAGGACGCCGACGATGCCGGTCCGGCCGCGGGACAGGTTCTGCGCCGTCCCGCTGGGGCGGTAGCCCAGGCGTGCGGCGGCGTCGCGGACCCGGATCACGATCTGCGGATCGACGTTCGGGGTGTCGTTCATGACCCGCGACACGGTGGACTTCGAGACGCCGGCGGCCGCGGCCACGCTGAGGATCGTCACCTGCCTGGTCCGGCGCACGCGTTCCCTCCTTTTGAAATCAGGAACCGGTTCCTCAGTATCGTAGACCAATTGTCCGGCGCTGCCACCGAACCACCTGTAGAAATCGAAATCCCGGGCCACCTCACCCTTGACGCGGGGGAGCGCCGAGCCTACGGTCAGGAACCGGTTCCTCAGCGGTCCTACACGGAAGGACGTCAGCATGGAGTTCACCCGGCGACAGTTGTTGCTGACCAGCGGAGCGGTGGCGGCCGGCGGTCTGCTCGACCCACTGACCGCGTCAGCCGGCCCAGGCCTGCCCGACGAGGACGGCCACGAACTCTGGCTGCGCTACCGCAAGGCCGGCCCGTCCCGCCTGCAGGAATACCGCCGCGCCGTCACCCACCTGGTCGCGCCGCAGGGCGACGTCATCAACTCGGCCGCAACCGAACTCCAGCAAGGCCTTTCGGCCATCACCGGCCGCACCGTCCCGCGCCACACCATCCCCAAGCACGACGGCGCGGTCATCATCGGCACCCCCGACACGTCGCCGTACATCGCCCAGTACGTCGACCGCGCCGAGCTCCGCCGTCTCGGCCCCGAGGGCTACGTCGTACGGACCCGACAGAACGCCATCCTGATCGCGAGCGAAGGCAAACGTGGCGTGCTGTACGGCGCGTTCCACCTGCTCCGACTGCTGCAGACGCAGCGCCACCTCACCCACCTCGACATCCGCGAACGCCCGGTCAAGAACCTCCGCCTGGTCAACCACTGGGACAACCTCGACCGCAGCGTCGAACGCGGGTACGCCGGCGACTCGATCTTCCAGTGGCACGACCTGCCGGACACCGGCCCGCGAGACCTCGCCTACGCCAGAACGCTCGCCTCGGTCGGCATCAACGGGACCGTCGTCAACAACGTCAACGCCAACCCGACGTTCCTGTCGACCGACATGCTGCAGAAGCTGACCGGCCTCGCCGCCGTACTGCGGGAGTGGGGCGTCACGCTCTACCTGTCCGCCAACTTCGCCTGCCCGATCGTGCTCGGCGGCCTGCCGACGGCTGACCCGTTCGACGCGGCCGTGAAGCAGTGGTGGCGGGACAAGGCCCGGGAGATCTACGACGTGATCCCCGATCTCGGCGGCTTCCTGGTCAAGGCCGACTCCGAGGGCCAGCCCGGCCCGCTGACCTACGGCCGGACCCATGCCGACGGCGCCAACCTGCTGGCCGAGGCGGTCCGTCCGTACGGCGGCATCGTGATGTGGCGGGCGTTCATCCACGACTTCGACCCGGTGACCTGGGCGAGCAAGTCGTACAAGACCTTCCAGCCGCTCGACGGACAGTTCGCCGCGAACGTCGTCGTACAGGTCAAGAACGGGCCGATCGACTTCCAGGTCCGGGAGCCGGTGCATCCGCTGTTCGGTGCGATGCCGCGGACCAAGACGATGGCCGAGCTGCAGATCACGCAGGAGTACACCGGCCAGTCGACGCACCTGTGCTATCTGGTGCCGCAGTGGAAAGAGGTCTACGACTTCGACACCCACGCGGCGGGTCCGGGGACGACGGTCGCGGGCATCGTCGAGGGTGCGGCCGGCGTGATGAACTTCGGCTCGGACCGCAACTGGACCAGGCATCCGCTGGCCGCGGCCAACACCCACGGCTATGCCCGCCTCGCGTGGAATCCCGCACTGAAGGCCGCGGATGTCGCCGAGGAGTGGGTCCGGATGACGTTCGGCGACGACGATCGAGTGGTCCGGACGCTGACCGGCATGCTGCTCGGGTCGCGCGAGATCTACGAGGACTACACCTCGCCCCTCGGCGTCGGGTTCATGATTGCCGGCGACCATTTCACCCCGAGCCCGGCGGGCAACGCACCCTGGAACCGGGCCGACCGCGAGGGGACCGGCTTCGACCGAACGGTGGCTACCGGAGTGGGGTACAGCGGCCACTACCACCCGCCAGTGGCGCAGCAGTACGAGTCGCTGGCCAGCTGTCCTGACGAGCTGCTCCTGTTCCTGCACCACGTGCCGTACGGCCACCGCCTGCACTCCGGCAAGACAGTCGTCCAGCACATCTACGACACCCACTGGGAAGGGCGCGACGACGCACACCGGCTGCGCGAGCTCTGGCGTTCGCTCAAGTCGAGAGTCGACCGGAGTCGGTACGCCACCACGCTGGAACGCTTTGACCTGCAGGCGATCCAGGCGACGCTGTGGCGGGACTCGATCGTCGGCTACTACTTCGAGGCCGGACGGGTCCTGGACAATTCGAGGACGTGGGCTCAAGTCAGACAGACAGGTGACGGGCTGCTCCTCGGCGGTTGGCCGAACCTGCTGAAGCTCACCGCGGGCAACGCGTCGCCGCGTCAGGTGGAGCTGTCCGCGCAGGTCACCGGGTGGACCAGTGGAGAGAGCACTGTCTCGATACCGCCGCGTGAGTTCGTGCCCTGCGAGGTGCCGGTCACCCCACCGCTGACGCCGCAGATCGCCAAAATCGAGATCGCTGCCGCCGCGGGGCGCCTGCCCGTGCTCGGGACACAGACATCTGTGATCGTGGCACCGGTCGGTGCGCGGTGCCGGCTGGCACTGGACGCCGGCGCGGCCTCGAGTCCCGTGCTCCCGGGATATCGGCGACTGTCACCGTCGGACCCGTGGGATCCCGAGCGAGGCTTCGGCTGGGTCGGTACGGCGCCGCAGTCGCGCGACCGGGCTCGGCTGGATGTACTCCGACGCGACTTCGTCAACGACACCAGCCCACGCACGCTGAGACTCCATGTCGCGGCCGGCATCTCCGACGCCTACCTGTTGATCGGTGATGCGAATGCGGACTGTTGGCCCACCTACATCCGTTCCGAGGGCAAGCTGATCGCCCAGAGCGGGTTCCTGCTGGGCGGACAGTTCAGCTGGGTCAAGGTGGTCCTCGACGGAGGTGCCAGTGGTCGGGACGTCGACCTCGAGCTGAGCAGTGTGACCGATCAACACTGGCATCTGGTCTCCCTGGTGATCCCGGACGAGACAGCTGAGCTGCCACCGCTGGTCGTGACCGAGGTCGCGGCACCCTCGCCCATGCTCTGCGGCCGCGAGAACACCGTGACGGTCTCTGTCGCCAACACCACAGGGGCTGCGATGGACGCGACCGTACGAGTGCCGGCACCGCCAGGCTGGACGACGGGCACGACGACCGCCTCGATCCCGGCCGGCGAGATCGTGCAGCTCGAGGTGGCCGTCGTACCAGGGCCGGATCCGGAGGTTCGTGCGTTGGACGTCGAGGTCGCTGCAAGTGGTGAAGTGACCGACAGGAGTCGGACGGCTGAGGTGCTGACCACGCCGCCGGGTGATACCGCCGTACTCGCGCTCGATGCGGGGACGGAGACCAGTCCGCTGCTGCCCGGCTATCAGCGCCTCGCTCCCAATGCGTCGTCGTGGGTCGGTCCGGGACCGATGTCGCGGGACCGTGCTGTGCTCGACGACCTGCGGCGGGACTTCGTGAACGACACGAGAGCTCGCGTTCTGCGGCTGGAGCTACCGGAGGGCGAACACGACGTCTGGATGCTGGTGGGGGATGGCACGCAGCCGTCCGACCCGACGTACGTCAAGGCAGCCGGTGCTCAGCTCGCCGCGAGCGGGTCACTCGCCACCGGCGAGTTCAGCTGGCTCCACTTCACCGTGCCTGGTGGCGACGTCGAACTCGAACTGTCCGGAGACGCCACCAAGCACTGGAGGCTGAACGCGCTCGTGATCGCCTAGTGGTGCGGCCGAAGCGCCCTGTTCGCAGCCGGTTCGGCGATCTGGGCGCGGAACGGGTGCGCCGGGTAGACGCCGAGCAGCCGGACCTCGACCGAGAAGAAGGCGAGCTCCTCCAGCGCCAGGGCGACGTTCGGCTCGTCCGGGTGGCCTTCGATGTCGGCGTAGAACTGGGTCGCGAAGAACATGCCGCCGAGCTGGTACGACTCCAGCTTGGTCATGTTCACGTTGTTGGTGGCGAACCCGCCGAGCGCCTTGTACAGCGCGGCCGACACGTTGCGGACCCGGTACACGAAGCTGGTGATGACCGGGCCGGAACCGACCGGCGGCACCTCGGGCTCGCGGGACAGCACCAGGAATCGGGTGGTGTTGTGGTGCTCGTCCTCGACGTCGCTCGCCAGCGTCTCCAGCCCGTACAGGCCGGCCGCGGCCCGGGGGGACAGCGCGGCGACGGTCGGGTCGGCGAGCTCGGCGACCTCGCGCGCGGAGCCCGCCGTGTCGTCGGCGACGACGGTCGACCAGCCGTGCTCGCGGATGATCTTGCGGCACTGCCCGAGGGCGTGCACGTGGCTGCGGACGGTCCGGATCCGGTCGATCGACGTACCCGGGACGCCCAGCAGCTGGAAGTGGATCGGCAGGAAGTACTCGCCGACGATGTGCAGCCCGGACTCCGGCAGCAGGTGGTGGATGTCCGCCACCCGGCCGGCGATCGAGTTGTCCACCGGGATCATCGCAAGCCCGGCCCGGCCGCTGCTGACCGCCTCGAGAGCGTCCTCGAACGTCGTACTGGGCAGCTGCTCGCGGTCCGGATACATGTCGGTGCAGGCCATCGCCGAATTGGCGCCTGGCTCACCCTGGTAAGCGATCGGTCCGTCCACGATCTCCCAGGGTAGTGGGCGCCCCGGGCGCGCTGCGACCCGGCACCGGACGGCGCCCAGGCACGCACCTCGCGGCGCCGCAGAGGGAGCCACGATGAACCCCGCATCGAGGCTCCCTCTGCGGCGCCCCGATGCACGCACCTGGACGACGCCGGCACTCGGGTCGCAGCACGCCCGGGGCGCCACCCGTCGTCTCGGCAGACGGATCAGGTGTCCGACTTGCGGACCTTCTTGGGTGCGCCGGTGACCGCGCGGCCCTCGAGTTGCTTGGCCTTGGTGGCGTACATGTCGAGGTACTCCTGGCCGGACAGCTCCATGATCTTGTACATGATCTCGTCGGTGACGGCGCGCAGGATCAGCCGGTCGCCCTCCATCCCCTCGTACCGGGAGAAGTCCAGCGGCTCGCCGAACTTGATCGTCGGGGCGGCGACCGAGGCGACGATCTTGCCGGGCGGTGCGACCTTGTCGGTGCCGATCACGCCGCACGGGATGACCGGGACCTTGGCCTCCAGCGCGAGCCGGGCGACACCGGTACGGCCCTTGTACAGCCGGCCGTCGTGCGAGCGGGTGCCCTCGGGGTAGATGCCGAACAGCTCGCCGCGCTCCAGCACCTTCATGCCGGCCCGCATCGCACCCTCGGACGCCGAGCCGCCGGACCGGTCGATCGGCACCTGGCCGGTGCCCTTGAAGAACCCGCGCTGGAACCGGCCCTTGATCCCGGCACCGGTGAAGTAGTCGGACTTCGCGACGAAGGTCACGCGGCGGCGCAGCACCAGCGGCATGAAGATCCAGTCGGCGTAGGACAGGTGGTTGCTGGCGATGATCGCCGGACCGGCCGCCGGGACGTTCTCGCCGCCGATCACGTTCGGCCGGAAGATGCGCCTGACCGGCGGACCGATCAGCACGTTCTTCAGCACCCAGTAGATGCCCTTGCCGTCACCGTCACCGGCGTCGTCCATGGGTCGTCCGCGGTCCGGCTCGGGCCGCGGCGACTGCGCCGGTTCCGTCATCGATGTCCTTTCCTCACAGTTCCCCGACCCCTCATGATGCCGCACGACGGCCCCGATTGGCGTGTACGTCGCCACGCGTGAACTCCTGACACGAGTCGCCGTACCTTCGTAAGCTGCTCACGGCAACGTACGACGGCGGTGCCTGGCTGGGGAGGGCATGTGAGGACCAGACGACTGACAGCTGTGCTCGGAGTGGTCGCGACCGTGTTCGCCGGCCTCCCGGTGGCCGCTGGAGCCAGTACGACGGAAGCCGCGGCGAAGGTGGTCCCGATCCAGGTCACCGGGCCGGCGGAGTCGCGGTTCAACCTGGTCGTGATGGGCGACGGGTACACCGAGGCCGACCTGCCCAAGTTCCGCGAGCAGGTCGACAAGCACCTGAACGTGCTCTGGAGCATCGAGCCGTTCAAGTCGTACCGGAACTACCTGAACGTCTACGCGGTCGAGATCCCGTCGCCGGAGAGCGGCGTCGACTGCGACCCGGACCTCACCTCGCCCAAGGTCGACACCCCGCTGCAGATGGGCTTCTGGGGCGGCTGCAACCCGAACAGCGTCCAGCGCCTGCTGACCGTCAGCTCGACCGCGGCCACCCAGTACGCCGACCTCGTCGCCGGCACCACCGCGGCCAACCGCCAGATCCTTGCTATCGGCAACAGCGACACGTACGGCGGCGCCGGCGGAACCTACGCGACGGCGTCCGGCGGCAACGCGCTCTCCGCCCTGATCACCCCGCACGAGCTCGGCCATTCGCTCGGCGGCCTGCAGGACGAGTACGACTACTACGCCCGCGGCGACCGCGGCGAGCCGTACGAGGGAGCCGAACCGTCCTCGATCCACCACTCGTTGCTGACCGAGCAGCAAATGCTGGACCAGCAGAAGAAGTGGTTCCGCTGGCTCGGCGAGCCGTCCGAGTCCGGCGGCACCATCGGGCGGTACGAGGGCGGCATGTACGCCGGCTCAGGAGTCTGGCGACCGAGCCGGCACTCGATGATGAAGACCCTCGGCTACTACTTCGACCAGATCTCGCGGGAGCGGATGACCCAGCGGATCTCGTCCCGGGCCAACCTGTTCCAGGGCAGTACGCCGGTCGGCCAGGTCGCCCCCGACCAGATCGTGTGGCTGCAGACCCTGCACCCGGTCAGCCACGAGCTCGACGTCACCTGGACCTTGGACGGTACGACGCTCCCGACCGCGAACAGCCGTGCCGTCGACCTCTCGACCGTGGACCTGTCACCCGGTCCGCACACGCTGACGGCCAAGGTCGTCGACCCGACCGCGTTCGTCCGCGATCCCGCCGTACGGCCGACCGCTTCCCGCTCGTGGACCGTCGACACCACGCTCACGGCTAAGCCGTCGTCAGGCCCGGTCGAGTTCACCGGGTCGACGTCGACCGAACATCCGGTCAGCGCCGACGAGGTCGTGTACGCCGAAACGACACAGTCCAGCACCTCGCAGCCGCCGATCGAGTGGCGACTGGACGGCAAACCGGTCGCGAACCCGGGCAACGACCGCGACTTCGACCTCGAGCCGCTGAGGCTGACCGGCCGGCACACGCTGACCGCGACCGCGGGCGGCGAGACGCTGACCTGGTCGGTCGACGGCGTGGAGCCGGTGGTGGCGTCGACCCTGTCGAAGCCGCTGCTGAAGGTGACCAAGCCGACCGGGCCGGAGTACATCTACAACGACGCGTTCACCATGGGTCTCGCGGCGACGGACGACAGCGACGGGTACGTCGTTCCGGAGTTCCGGGTCAACGGGGACGGTTGGTACAACTACTACGGCTGGCCGACCGACGCCTCCGCGCCGTTCCGGTTCACCGCCGAGGGGACCGAGATCGACCAGCTCGTCTACGGCAAGCTCGGCGTGCCCCGGGTGGTGCCGTGGGACGACGTCCCGTCCGGGTACGGGCGGCACCTGGTCGAATACCGGGCCATCGATGCCTCCGGCAACATCGGGACGCCGAGCCGGTTCGCGGTGACCTTGCTGCGTCCGGCCCCTGCCTGTACGACGACCGTGACCGGGGTGCGGAACGATCCGCTCTACCTGCGGTCCGGGGTGACCTGCCTGGTCGGCGCGACCGTCAACGGTCCGGTCCTCGTCGGCCCGGGCGCGTCGCTCGTTGCCACCGACAGCCGCGTGGCGGGTCCGGTCCGGGCGGACGGTGCGGCCGACCTCCACTTGCTCCGGAGCCGGGTCGGCGGGCCGGTGAGCGTCGACGGGGTGACCCGGAGCGTGGTCGCGGTCGGATCCTCGGTCGAGGGCCCGGTGTCCGTGACCAGTTCGCGTACGACGGAGGCCGCCGTACTGGCCGGGAACACGGTGGGCGGGCCGCTGAGTTGCTCGGGTAACGCGCCGGCGCCGGTCAATCTGGAGGCGCCGAACCAGGTCTCCGGGCCTCGGACCGGCCAGTGCGCGCGGTTGTGAGTCCCGCTGACATGGTTGTGAGTTTCGGCGACATGTCCGTGCGAGGGTCCGGTGCCCTAGCTTTTCCGGTGCGGGATGGTCCCGCACCGGAAAGCAATCGTCGTCGTACTGGAGGGGTGAGTTGACGTCCTCCCACCACCCGGAGGCAGGGGATTCCAACCCTTGCGGGTTGAGGTTCGCGGTTCACAGCCGTGCCTGATTGCGCAAGAAGGCTCCCCGCGCTGCCACGGCCCGCCCGGCCGCGGTTGCTACTGGTCCTGCTACTACCGGTTGCTTGGCTATCGCAACCGGTGAAAACACTATCCGAACGTACCGACAAAACCTGAAGGAGGGAGATGGCGTTTCGTCCGGGTCATGAACGACGGGGCTCCGCGCCATCAAACCAATGAACGGACTGCGGGTGGCCTCGTTGCTGGCGGCGACGATGGCGACGGGTTTGATGGCGGGGATCTACGGGATCTACTCGAACGCCTTCATGCCCGGTCTGGCGAAGACGGACGACAAGACCTTCGTCGGCGCCTTCCAGGCGGTCGACCGGGCGATCCTGAACCCGTTGTTCCTGCTGCTCGGGTTCCTCGGCGCGCTGGTGTTCACGCTGCTCGCGGGACTGTTCAGCCTGAAGGAGAAGGCGCTGCCGTGGATCGCGGTGGCGTTCGCCCTCTACCTGGTCACGGTGATCGTCACGATGGCGGTGAACGTGCCGATGAACGACGCGCTCAGGGCGGCCGGCGACCCGGCCACCATCGACGTCGCCGCCGCCCGGGCCGCGTTCGACGAGCGCAAGTGGCAGGCGTTCAACCTGGTCCGGGTCGTGCTCAGCACGATCGCCTTCGGCCTGCTCGGCTGGGCCCTCTACCTGACCGGCAAATCAGCCGCGCAGCCCTGAGACGACCGGACGCCGGTAATCGCTTCCCACGGCACCTGAGCGGCGGACCACCTGCCGGAGGCTGAGACAATGCCGTCGTGGCACCTGTTCAAGCACCGCCGTCCCAGCAACTTCCCGCCGTCCAGAAACTGCGGGTCCGGTTCGCCAAGCGGGGGCGGCTGCGATTCACGTCACACCGGGACTTCCAACGGGCGTTCGAACGCGCCGTCCGCCGGGCCGAGCTGCCGGTCGCGTTCTCGCACGGCTTCAGCCCGCACCCGAAGATCTCGTACGCCGGTGCCGCGCCGACCGGAGCGGCGTCGGAGGCGGAGTATCTGGAGATTTCGCTCACACACGAGCGGGATGCCGACCAGGTCCGGGCCGCCCTGGACGAGGCGCTGCCGACCGGGCTGGACGTGCTCGAGGTGGTCGTCGCCGGGGCCGGGTCGCTGGCCGACCGGCTGGAGGCGAGCGAGTGGCTGATCGCGCTGCCAGGCGTGGATGAGGCTCAGGCGGGCGCCGCGGTGGAGTCATTCCTGGCCCGGGAGGAAGTTCTGGTCGAGCGCATGACCAAACGGGGACTTCGATCGTTCGATTGTCGGGACGCCGTTCTGCGACTCACCGTCGCGCACGAACCGGCGCCGGTTGCGACGTGTGCGATACTGCAAGTGGTGTTACGGCACGGAACCCCGGCCGTGAGACCCGACGACGTTCTCGCCGGAGTGCTCGAAGTAGCGACGCTCCCGGTGACGGGCCCGGCTCTTCTGACCAGGCTCGCCCAGGGCCCGCTCATCGCGGCTTCCGGCACGGTGGACGACCCGCTCGCTCGTGACCGCGACGCCACCCAGGCGACCGCGACCGGCCAGGCGGAAGACCACCAGACGCATACAGCGGAGGGCGACGCCGCCGCTCCCTCCGAGCCCTGAGCACGGGCGGAGCGGATCCAGCAGGCTTCCGCCGCGCCGGCACCGACGCCGGGCGTGGCGAACCGTGACCGCCCTCGGGCAGCGCCGGACCGTGACAGGGTCGCAGGATGCGCCGGAAGGCTTGAGGAGACCCGCACCACATGCTCGACAACGAGCCGACCACCGAAGCAGCCGAATCGGCTGCCCCCGCCCAGCAGCAGCCCGCTCGCAGGACCGCGAAGACGACCGCTGCCAAGAAGACGACCGCCACCCGCAAGCGGACGGCCAAGAAGACCGCCGCTGCCGAGGAGGTCCCCACCCAGTCCGACGGCGAGACCGCCGACCCGGCGCCGGTGAAGAAGGCGGCCGCCAAGAAGGCCGCCGCGAAGAAGGCTCCGGCCAAGAAGGCTGCGGCCAAGGCACCGGCGAAGAAGACCGCGGCGCAGCGCCCGACCAAGAAGGCAACGGCGAAGAAGTCCGCCGCTCAGGACGCGTTCCCGGAGTTGACCGAGGCCGATGCGGCGGAGACGTCTGTCGCCGACGGCGGACCGGTCGTGGAGAACGCCCCGGCGCCCGCGAAGAAGACCACCCGCAAGCGCACCTCGAAGCGGGCGGCCGCGCAGGCCGACCTGCTCGCCAACGAGTCCCCGGTGACCGACGGCCCGGTCGCCGACGCGGAGACCGCGCCCGTCGCCGACTCCCAGGCCGGCGCCAACCCGACCGACGTACCGGCTGAGGAGGCTCCGCAGCGGCGGACCCGGCGCCGGGCCCCGGCTGCCGCGACGGTGCTGTTCCAGGCTCCGGTCGACGTACCGGCTCAGGCTCCCGCGCAGGCCTCGGCGACGAGCCCGGTCGAGGCGACCCCGGAGGTTGCCCAGGCGACGCCTGAGGCCGCCACCGAGCCGGGCACCGACGAGCAGCCGACCACGACGCGCCGCCGCCGGAACCGGCGTGGCCGCGACACCGAAGCTCGCGAGGCCGACGAGGCCGCCGCCGAGCCGGTGCAGGAGACGGCGCCCGAGAAGAAGGCCGCGACGGCGAAGAGGACCGCGACCGAGACGACTCAGGTCACCGACGAGGACGAGACCGCGGACGCCGAGTCCGCACAGTCCGAGGACGGCGACGAGGGCGGCGAGGGCACCCGTCGCCGCCGCCGTCGCCGCGGTGGCCGTCGCCGCCGCAAGTCCGGTGACGCCGACGGCGCCGAGGACAGCTCCGACGAGAGCTCGGACGACGACGAGCAGGACGACCAGGACACCGAGGCCGGCTCCGACGACGAGCAGGATGCCTCGGCCGAGTCCGACGACGACGCGGAGGGCTCGGGTAGTTCGTCCCGGCGCCGCCGGCGTCGCCGCCGCCGCAAGGGCGAGGACAGTGCTGACTCGCCCGACGACCCGGCCGAGACCGTCGTCCGCGTCCGGGAGCCGCGCAGCAAGAACACCGCCAACGAGATCACCGCGGTCGAGGGCTCGACCCGGCTGGAGGCGAAGAAGCAGCGTCGCCGTGAGGGCCGCGCGGCCGGCCGCCGCCGGGCCCCGATCGTGACCGAGGCCGAGTTCCTGGCCCGGCGCGAGTCGGTCGAGCGGACGATGGTGATCCGCGCCCGTGGCGACCTGACCCAGATCGCCGTCTCCGAGGACAACGTCCTGGTCGAGCACTACGTCGCCCAGGAGGAGCAGGTCTCGCTGATCGGCAACGTGTACCTCGGCCGGGTGCAGAACGTGCTGCCCAGCATGGAGGCCGCGTTCATCGACATCGGCAAGGGCCGCAACGCCGTCCTGTACGCCGGTGAGGTCGACTGGGCCACCCTCGGCGGGGCCAACGGCCCGCGCAAGATCGAGTCGGTGCTGAAGTCCGGTCAATCCGTGCTGGTCCAGGTGACCAAGGACCCGATCGGCCACAAGGGCGCCCGGCTGACCAACCAGATCAGCCTGCCCGGCCGCTACGTCGTCTACGTCCCGCGCGGCGGCAACGGCGGGATCAGCCGCAAGCTGCCGGACACCGAGCGGAACCGCCTGAAGGGCATCCTCAAGGACATCGTCCCGGACGAGGCCGGCGTGATCGTCCGGACCGCGGCCGAGGGCGCGTCCGAGGAGGAGCTGACCGCCGACGTCAGCCGGCTGCAGAAGTACTGGACCGACATCGACAAGAAGTCGAAGGGCGGCCAGGCCCCGCAGTTGCTGCACGGCGAGCCGGATCTGCTCATCCGGGTGGTCCGCGACCTGTTCACCGAGGACTTCACCAAGCTGGTGATCTCCGGTGACGACGCCTACGACCAGGTCCGCGAGTACGTCGCCGACGTCGCCCCGCACCTGGCCGACCGGGTGGAGAAGTGGAGCGGTGACAGCGACGTCTTCGCGAACTTCCGGATCGACGAGCAGATCAAGAAGGCGCTGGACCGCAAGGTCTGGCTGCCGTCCGGCGGTTCGCTGATCATCGACCGGACCGAGGCGATGACGGTCGTCGACGTGAACACCGGCAAGTTCACCGGCTCCGGCGGCAACCTCGAGGAGACCGTCACCAAGAACAACCTGGAGGCGGCCGAGGAGATCGTCCGGCAGCTCCGGCTCCGCGACATCGGCGGCATCATCGTGATCGACTTCATCGACATGGTGCTGGAGTCGAACCGCGACCTGGTGCTGCGCCGGCTGGTCGAGTGCCTGGGCCGGGACCGGACCAAGCACCAGGTGGCCGAGGTCACCTCGCTCGGCCTGGTCCAGATGACCCGGAAGCGGATCGGCACCGGCCTGCTCGAGGCGTTCAGCGAGAACTGCGACCACTGCGGTGGCCGCGGCCTGATCCTGCACGACGAGCCGAAGGAGTCCCGCCGGCGCGACAGCCGCGGCGGTCAGGACCAGAAGCCCGCCGCGCAGGCCGACGAGGGCGGCCGGAAGAACTCCCGGCGGCGCCGGGGCCGTGGTCGCGGCGAGGACGAGCAGGCCCCCGAGCCGGACGCCGCCCAGTCCAACGGCGACGCGGCCCAGCGGCTGGCCCAGATCGCGGCCGCGTCGACCGTGACCGATGCCAAGAAGACGGACGAGCCGGGCGACGCCGGTACGACGGGGGAGCCGACCGGCTACCCGGTCGCCGGTGACGAGCCGGTGAGCGCCGAGGCGGTCGGGTTCCCGGAAGGCGGTGCCGTGGCGACGACCGTCGTACCGGAGACCGCTGAGGGGGATGCGGCCGAGGCGGACAAGGCTGAGCAGAACGGGTCCGGACGCAACAGCACCAGGCGGCGGCGGAGCAGCCGTGGCCGGGGCAAGTCGGCCGGCCAGAGTGACGAGGGGACCGGTCCTGGCAGCGAGCCTGCTGAGCTGGTCACCACCGGCAACTGACCCGGTTTGACCCGTCTGTGAGGCGACCCGTAAACTTGAGCTTCGGCGCGCGTTCCGCGTGCCATGTTTGTGTGGGCCGCTAGCAGGTCTGTGCAGGCCCCCGTAAGAACTTCCGAACCAGCAGAGAGTGAGATCCACGGTGTACGCGATCGTGCGCAGTGGCGGCACCCAGCAGAAGGTCGCCGTCGGCGATGTCATCGAGATCGACAGCCTGACGGACCAGGTCGGCGACACGGTTTCGCTGCCCGCAGTCCTCGTCGTCGATGGCGACACCGTGACGACCGACGCCGCCGCGCTGGCCAAGGTGGCTGTGTCGGCCGAGGTCCTGGGCCGTACCAAGGGCCCCAAGATCAACATCCTCAAGTACAAGAACAAGACCGGTTACCGCAAGCGCCAGGGGCACCGTCAGCACTACACCCAGGTCAAGGTCACCGCGATCGACGCTAAGAAGAAGTGAGCTGATCCAGACATGGCACACAAAAAGGGAGCGGCGTCGACCCGAAACGGTCGCGACTCCAACGCGCAGCGGCTCGGCGTGAAGCGGTACGGCGGCCAGCTGGTGAACGCCGGCGAGATCATCGTCCGGCAGCGTGGCACCCACTTCCACCCGGGCAACCTGGTCGGCCGTGGCGGCGACGACACGCTGTTCGCGCTGGCCGAGGGCCAGGTGGAGTTCGGCACCCGGCGCGGTCGCCGCGTCGTCAACATCGTCCCGGTCCCGGCGGAGTAACACCGCCACCCGGTTCACGAGCTCTGCACAGGGCGGGTCGCGGAATACCGCGGCCCGCCCTTCGCGTTGTCTGCCGAAGCGGTCCCCCAGGCCATCACAAACGACCCCCTGGTGATCCTGTGAGCGCGGATGCCGCGGAGGGCGATGATTGTGATGGCCTGGCGGTCCACCACCCCAACAGGAAGTAGAGAACCACCGATGGCGATTCCCAGCTTTGTCGATCGGGTCACGGTGCACGTCACCGCGGGCCGCGGCGGAAACGGCTGCGCCTCGGTGCACCGGGAGAAGTTCAAACCACTCGGCGGCCCGGACGGCGGGAACGGCGGCGACGGCGGCAGCGTCATCCTCCGGGTCGACTCCGATGTGACCACCCTGGTCGACTACCACCGGTCCAGTCACCGCACCGCCACGAACGGTGCCCAGGGCAAGGGCGACCACCAGGCCGGAAGCAACGGCGCGAACGTCGTCCTGCCCGTCCCCGACGGCACGGTCATCAGTACGGCGGACGGTGAAGTGCTCGCGGATCTCGTCGGAACGGGCGCGGAGTTCGTCGCGGCCCAGGGCGGCAAGGGCGGGCTGGGCAACGCCGCGCTGGCCAGCTCGGCGCGGAAGGCGCCCGGGTTCGCGCTGCTCGGTGAGGACGGCGAGGAGCGCACGCTCGTCCTCGAGCTCAAGGTCGTCGCCGACATCGGTCTGGTCGGATTCCCGAGTGCGGGCAAGTCGTCGCTGGTCGCGTCGATCAGCCGGGCCCGGCCGAAGATCGCCGACTATCCGTTCACCACCCTGATCCCGAACCTCGGCGTCGTCGTCGCCGGTGACACCACGTTCACCGTGGCCGACGTACCCGGGCTGATCGAGGGGGCCAGCGAAGGGCGCGGCCTCGGGCACGACTTCCTGCGGCACGTCGAGCGGTGTGCCGCGCTGGTGCACGTGATCGACTGTGCGACGTACGAGCCGGGCCGGGACCCGCTCAGCGACCTCGACACGATCGAGGCCGAGTTGCAGGCGCACGGCGGGCTCGAGGACCGGCCGCGACTCGTTGCCCTGAACAAGATCGACGTACCGGACGCCCGGGAGATCGGCGAGATGGTGCAGGCCGAGCTGGAGCAGCGCGGGCTGCGGGTGTTCCCGATCTCGACCGCGAGCCACGAGGGCCTGGAGGCGCTCAAGTTCGCGATGGCCGAGATCGTCGCGCAGCGGCGGGCCGAGGCGGACAAGCCCGACACCACGCGGATCGTGATCCGGCCGCAGGTGCAGGGCGGGGTCGAGTTCAAGGTGAAGAAGCTGCCGGACGACGGCGGCTGGCTGATCCAGGGTGAGAAGCCCGAGCGCTGGGTCAAGCAGACCGACTTCGCGAACGCGGAGGCAACCGGCTACCTGGCCGACCGGCTGAACCGGCTCGGCGTCGAGAAGGAACTGCTCGAGCGGGGTGCGGTCGAGGGCGACGCGGTCGTCATCGGCGACGGTCCGAACGCGATCGTGTTCGACTTCGCGCCCGAGGTCCAGGCCGGTGCGGAGATCCTGGCCCGGCGTGGTGAGGACCACCGGCTGGAGGAGCCGCGTCCGGCCGCGCAGCGGCGCCGGGACAAGGACACCGAGTACCACCTCCAGCGGGCGTCGACGGATCGTTCGGAGTGGAAGCAGGGCTGGGTCGAGGACGAGGTGGACATGTCCCCGGCCGAGGCGAAGCGAGCTGCAGAGAAGGCGGAGAAGCTGGCGCGCAAGGAGGCGCGGGAGCTCGACGCACAGAAGGAACTCGACCAGAACGGTTGAACCCCTGATGAAACAACGCGCGGAGGTCGTCAAGGCCACGCGGATCGTCGTGAAGGTCGGCTCCTCATCGCTGACCCAGCGCGGCAAGATCGACCTGGAACGTCTCCGGCTGCTCGTCGACGCCATCGCGGCGCGACGGGTGGAAGGCACCGAGGTCGTGCTCGTCTCCTCGGGCGCGATCGCGGCCGGGCTGGCGCCGATGGGGCTGCGCTCGCGACCGCGTGACCTGGCCACGCAGCAGGCGGCCGCGTCGGTGGGACAGGGCCTGCTGATGGCCCGGTACAGCGATGCGTTCGCGGCTCATGCGCTGCGGGTCGGCCAGGTGTTGCTGACGGTCGACGACGTGACCCGGCGGAGCCACTACCGCAACGCGTACCGGACGTTCGCGCGGCTGCTCGAGTTGGGCGTCGTACCGATCGTGAACGAGAACGACACGGTCGCCACCACCGAGATTCGCTTTGGTGACAACGACCGGCTGGCTGCGCTGACGAGTCACCTGGTGCACGCGGATCTGTTGCTGCTGCTGTCGGATGTCGACGGTCTGTACGACGGGGATCCGCGCAAACCTGGTACGTCGATGATCGCGGACGTCCGTGGACCCGCGGATCTGCAGAGGCTCAGGATCGGCCGATCCGGCTCGTCGGGCGTCGGAACGGGCGGCATGCAGACGAAGGTCGAGGCGGCCGCAATCGCTACCGAGGCAGGGATTCCGGTCGTCCTGACGTCGGCCGCCCGTGTCGGTGAGGCGCTGAAGGGCCTGCCGGTCGGCACGCTCTTCCATCCGACCGGCCGTCGTCGGAAGACCCGCCTGCTCTGGCTTGCCCACGCCACCTCGGGTCAGGGCCGCTTGCGTTTGGACGAAGGCGCGGTCCGTGCGGTGACAGAACGCCGTACGTCGTTGCTGCCCGCGGGGATCTCCGGTGTCGAAGGCAACTTCTCCGCCGGCGACCCCGTCGACCTGGTCTCACCCGCGGGCGTTGTCGTCGCCCGCGGCCTGGTCAACTACGACGCCACCGAACTCCCTGACCTGCTGGGCCGTTCGACCCGCGATCTGGCCAGGGAACTCGGAGCGGCGTACGAACGCGAAGTCGTTCACCGCGACGACCTGGTGCTGCTCTAAGGCTTGACCGCCAGCACTGGGCATTCGGCCTGGAGGAGAATGGTCTGGGCCTGGCTGCCCATGATGAGTTTGCCGACGGGAGAGCGGCGGCGGAGGCCGATGACGATCAGTTCGGCGTTGATCTCGTGCGCCAGGGTGAGGATCTGATCGGCCGCGTCCTTGCCTTCGACAAGCTGTTTGAGCTCGTGCTCGATCCCGGAGCCGGCCAGGCGGTGTTCGACGGAGTCCCACTGGTCGTGACTTGCGAACCGCTTGTCGACCAGCGCTTCGCCGCGGCTGGAGTTCACCACCACCAGCCGCTGGTCCCGGAGCTTGGCCTCCTCGATGGCACTGTCGAGAGCGGCCACGCCCTCGGCGGTCGGCACGTATCCGACGATGATCGCCACGGCTACTCTCCCTTCTCGGAGTGCTGCAGTTCGGTGGTCGTCTTCGGACGCCGGAGCCGGCCGACGATCGGCGGAACCACCAGCACCAGCAGGATCACGAAGTACACGAGCTTGGAGAACCAGGTGTTGTAGAGCCCGCTGATCTGGCCGTCGCTGATCTGCAGGGCGCGGCGCAGCTGCTCCTCGGCGGTCGGGCCGAGGATGATGCCGATGATCGCCGGCACCACCGGCAGACCGTAGCGGCGCATCGCGAAACCGAGGCCGCCCAGGACGAGCAGCAGCCACAGGTCGAAGGTGGACAGGTTCGCGGCGTAGGCACCGATGCTGGCGAAGAACAGGATGCCGGCGTACAGGTACGGCCGGGGGATCCGCAGCAGCTTGGCCCACATCGGGGCCAGCGGCAGGTTCAGCGCGAGCAGGATGGCGTTGCCGATGAACAGGCTGGCGACGAGTCCCCAGACCAGCTCCGGTTGCGTCTCCAGCAACCGCGGACCGGGCTGGATGCCGTAGCTCTGGAAGGCGCCGAGCATCACCGCGGCGGTCGCGGTGGTCGGGATCCCCAGCGTGAGCAGGGGGACCAGACCACCCGCGGCCGACGCGTTGTTCGTCGCCTCGGGACCGGCGACGCCCTCGATCGCACCCTTGCCGAACTCCTCGGGGTGCTTGGTCAGCTTCTTCTCGGTGACGTACGACAGGAACGTCGGGATCTCCGCCCCGCCGGCCGGGATCGCGCCGAACGGGAAGCCGATCGCGGTGCCGCGCAGCCACGGCTTCCACGACCGCCCCCAGTCGTCCCGGCTCATCCGGGCCGCGCCGACCGGGATGATCTCGGCTGGGGTACGACGCAGGTGGGCGGCGATCCACAACGCCTCGCCGACCGCGAACAGGCCGACCGCGACCACGACCACATCGATGCCGTCGGCAAGTTCCGGGATGCCCAGCGTGAGTCGCTGCTGACCCGAGGTCGGGTCGATCCCGATCAGGCCGATCAGCAGCCCGATGGCGAGCGAGGCCACGCCGCGGATCTTCGACGAGCCGAGCACGGTGGTGACGGCGACGAACGCCAGCACCATCACCGCGAAGTAGTCCGGTGCACCCATCTTGATGGCCAGGTTGACCACCACGGGCGCGAGCAGGGCCAGACCGAGTGTGCCGATCGTGCCGGCCACGAACGATCCGATCGCCGCCGTCGCCAGCGCGGCGGCGGCTCGGCCTCTTCGAGCCATCTTGTTGCCTTCGATCGCGGTGACCACCGACGCGCTCTCACCCGGGGTGTTCAGCAGGATCGAGGTGGTGGAGCCGCCGTACATGCCGCCGTAGTAGATGCCGGCGAACATGATGAAGGCCTGGGTCGGCTCCAGCGAGTACGTCAGCGGCAGCAGCAGCGCGATGGTCATCGCCGGACCGATCCCGGGCAGGACGCCGATCGCCGTACCGAGCAGGACGCCGACGAAGGCGTACAGCAGGTTCGTCGGATGGGCCGCGGTGGCGAATCCGTTCATCAGTTCGGTGAGCGCGTCCATCACAGGATTCCCTTGAGGATGCCGACCGGCAGGGCGATACCCAGCGCGAGGTTGAACAGGTACCAGGTGCCGACCGACAACGCGATCGAGATGATCGCGTTGCGGATCAGGTGCCGGCTGCCCAGCGCGTAGGTGGAGCCGAAGAACAGCACCGCTCCAGAGATCGGCCAGCCGAGCCGTTCGATCAGCAGGATGTTGGCCACGAACGCCGCGACCAGCAGGCCGAGGGTCTTCCAGTCGCTGCCGTGACCGAGATCGACGTCCTCGCCGGCTTCCTGCTCTCCCCGGCCGCCGCGGAGGATGTCGACGGTCAGCAGTACGGCGGACAGGATCAGCAGCCCCCCGACGAGCAACGGGACCGTCTTCGCGTCGATCGGCCCCCGGGCCTGGACGTCGGGGAGCCGCAGGGCGTCGACCACCGCCCAGCCGCCGAGGATCAGGAGCAGGAGGGCCACTCCGAGCTCGGAGCGGCCCTGCGCCGGGCTGCCGCCCTGCGTCGTGCTCGTGGACGAGGTGCTCATCAGGCCACGAGACCCAGTTCCCGCAGTACGCCTGCGACCCGGTCGTTCTCGGAGTCCAGGAACGACTTGAACTCGTCACCGGTCTGGAACGCGTCGGTCCAGCCCTGGTCGGCCAGGGTCTTCTTCCACTGCTCGGAGTCGTGCATCTTCGTCAGCAGGTCGATGAACTCCTGCTTCTTCGCGTCGGACAGCTCCGGGCGGCGCGACGATGCCACGCCAGTTGGTGAAGACCAGGTCGACGCCGAGGCTCTTCAGCGTGGGCGCGTCGATGCCTTCGACCGGCTTCTCCGCTCGTCACCGCGAGGATCTTCACGTCGCCGGTCTTGGCCTGCTCGGCGACCTCGCCGATCCCGGTCGCCGCGAACGCCACCTTCTTGCCCAGCACGCGGTCAGCAGTTCACCACCGCCGTCGTACGGCACGTAGTTGACGGACTTCGGCTCGAGGCCGACCGCCTTGGCCAGCAGCATCGGGGTCAGGTGGTCCGGGCCGCCCGCGTTCGACGCGCCGCCGACCGGCACCTTGCCCGGGTCGGCCTTCCAGGCCGCGACCAGCTGGTCGAGGCTGGTGTACGGCGAGCCCTTCGGTACGACGATCGCCTCGGCCTCCTCGATCAGCTTCGCGATCGGGACGGTGTCCTGCAGGGTGGCCTTCGACTTGTTGGTGTAGACGGCCCCGACGACGCCGAGTCCCATCTGCATCAGGATGTCTTCCTTGCCCTTCTCGTTCACCAGCCGCTGCAGCCCGACCGTGCCGCCGGCGCCCGCGGTGTTGAACACCTCGACGTTGTCGGCGAGCTTGGCGTCCTGCATCGCCTTCGCCGCGGCGCGAGCGGTGACGTCGTAGCCGCTGCCGGGGGAGTTCGGCACCAGGATGCGCAGGCCCTTCACCGGCCCGGTGTCGGTTCCGCCGGCGGCGTTGTCGTCGGCGCTGACACCGCAGCCGGTGGCCGCGACGGCGAGCGCCAGGACGGCGGTGATACTGGTGAACCACGTCCGTGCTTTCACGGCGGTCTCCTTGTTCTGCGGGGTCCGGTCGCCGTCAGCGTCCCGTGTGACCGGTAGCGGTGTCACCGTTGTGAACGCAAAGTCAGTTGTGCTCATTGTGCTCACGCCAAAGATGGCGCGATCCGGCGCTCCCGAGCACAATCAAGCCGTGACTGCGAGGTGGCGACTGCTCGTGGGCCGGCGTCGATGGACGCTGGCCGGACGGATGCTGGCCATGCAGTTGCTGATCGTCCTCGTCGTACTGGTCGGTGTGGCGGCTGTCTCGCTGGCCCAGTCGAACGCGCGCTTCCGCGACACCGAGGGCCGGCGCGCGCTCGCCGTCGCCGAGCAGTTGGCCGTCGGATCCGGCGTACGGGCGGCGGCCGAGTCGAACGGCGCTCCCGGCTTCACCAGCCAGGCGCAGTCCACGGTGACGTCCGGGCGGACCTTCTCCGGCTCGACGTACGTCCTGGTCGCGATCCGGGACCGGCGCATCATCGCCTCCACCGATCCGTTGCCGAAGACCTCGACCCTGCGACTGCAGGAAACAGACGCGTTCTTGGGCCGGTCCTGGGTCGGGCAGGACGAGCAGACCGGGGCCGCGCTCGCGATGGCGCCGATCATCAGCGAGCGGACCCGGGAGACCGTCGGCGTGGTCGCGGTCGGCCGGCAGTATCCCTCGCTGCTGGCCAATCTGCGGCAGGCACTGCCCAACCTGCTCACCTACCTCGGCATCGCCAGCCTGCTCGGCGTCCTGGGGTCGTTGCTGCTGGCAAGAACCGTGAAGCGCCAGACCCTCGGCCTGGAGCCGCGCGAGATCACCGGACTGGTGGAGCAGCGGGAGGCTCTGCTGCACGGCATCAAGGAAGGCGTGCTCGCGGTCGACCTGCAGCGGCGCATCACCATGGTCAACGACCAGGCGGCCCATCTGCTCGGCATCCCGCTGGCCTCGGCCGGCCAGGTGCTGGCGCGAGGTGGACGACACCGGCCGGCTGCTGGAGATCTTCGACGGACCCGAGCCGACCACCGACCAGATCCTGCCGCTGCACGGCCGCGTCCTCATTCTGAGCCGGATGCCGGTCCGCAGCCACGGCCGGCAGATCGGCTGGGTCGCGACCTTCCGCGACCGGACCGAGTTGCTCGAGCTGCAGCGTGAGCTCGATCTGACCCGCAACACCACCGACACGCTGCGCGCGCAGGCGCACGAGTTCAGCAACCGGATGCACATCGTCAGCGGGCTCGTCGAGCTGGGCGAGTACGAGGAGGTACTGCGCTACATCCAGCAGGTCGCCGCGGACCAGACCGAGCTGACCGCGGGCGTGACCGCTCGCGTCGCCGATCCGGCCGTCGCCGCACTGTTGATCGCGAAGTCCTCGCAGGCCGTCGAGCGGGGGGTCGTCTTCGAGATCGAGCCGGGCAGCCTGCTGCCGCGCTTGGACGAGAGGCTCGCGACCGACGTGTCGACCGTGCTCGGCAACCTGGTCGACAACGCGCTCGACGCTGCCGCGGGAGCGCCCGATCCGTTCGTCGCAGTCACGGTGCTCGAGCGCGACGGCGCCGTACGGATTCAGGTCCGGGACTCCGGGCCCGGTGTGGACAGCGCGATGCAGCATCGGGTCTTCGCGCATGGCTTCAGTACGAAGACGAGCGAGTCCGGCGATCACGGGATCGGGCTCGCGCTGGTGCGGGTGATCTGCCGCAAGCGCGGTGGCGATGTGACCGTGCACAACGATGCGGGAGCCGTGTTCGTGGCGACCCTGCCGATGCTGGCTCCGGTGGTGCGGACATGATCCGGGTGCTGGTCGTCGACGACGACTTCATGGTGGCTCGGCTGCACTCGAGCGTGGTGTCCCGGCAGCCCGGGTTCGAGGTGGTCGGTGCCGCGCGCACCGGCACCGAGGCGCTGGCCGCCGTCCGTTCGTTGCGGCCGGACCTGGTGCTGCTCGACATCTATCTGCCGGACATGAGCGGTCTCGAGGTCCTGCGGCGGTTCCGCGAGTCGTCGGCCGACTACCCGGTGGACGTCATCGTCATCAGCGCGGCCCGCGACCTCGACACGTGTGCGTACGGCGTTGCGCGGCGGAGTGTTCCAGTACCTGGTGAAGCCGTTCGAGATCGAGTCGCTGCGGAGCAAGCTGGTCGAGTACGCCGAGCACCGGACCGAGCTCGCAGCGCCTGACCGACGTGGACCAGGCGGAGATCGACCGAGTGTTCCGCGCACAGGGGAGCCGGGGACCCGCTCCCAAGGGGATCAGCCCGGAGACCACGGATCTCGTGGTCCAGGCGCTCGGAGACGCTACGGACGACGGGATGTCCGCGAGCGACTGCGCGGCGGTGACCGGCCTGTCCCGGAGCAGCACGCGGCGGTATCTCGAACACCTGGTGACCATCGGCAAGGCGGAGATGCGTCCCCGGTACGGCGTGGCCGGCGCCCGAGCGCCGATACCGCCCGCTACCGACTGCGTCCGACGGCTGATTCTCAGGGCAGGCGCTCGCCGATCGCAGTCAGGGCGGTGTCGCGCGCGGTCAGGACGTGGGCCTCGGCGAGCTCGCGGGCCCGGGC
Organism: uncultured Actinomycetota bacterium; assembly: GCA_963748245.1. Classification (GTDB taxonomy): domain Bacteria; phylum Actinomycetota; class Actinomycetes; order Propionibacteriales; family Kribbellaceae; genus Kribbella. The sequence continues at coordinate 1,858,988 of CAVVIA010000005.1, forward strand.
CGGCGTCGCGGGTGATCAACGCGTCGAGGATGCCGCGATGCTCGTCGAGAGCGGCCGTCCGGCGCAGTTGCGACTGGTTCGTGAAGGCCCGGTAGCGCGCCATCTGACCATCGACCTGCTGCGTGCAGCCTCGCCGCCCAGCCGTGTGCCGGCGATCTCCGCGATCTCGAGGTGGAAGTCGTGACCGGCGTTCATCGCGTCCTCGGCGAACTCGACCAGCCGCTCGTTCCGCGCCACCAGCCGGGTGAGCGCCGCCGCAGCCTCGTCGGTCATCCGCTCCGCCGCCTCCGCGGCCATCAACCCTTCCAGCGCCGCCCGGACGGTGTAGAGCTCGTCGATCTCCTGGGCCGACAGCGACCGCACCACCATCCCGCCGGTGGGCAGCTGGTCGACCAGATCCTCGGCGAGCAGCAGGCGGAGAGCCTCACGCAGCGGTGTCCGGCTCACCTGGAGCTGCTGGGAGAGCTCCGGCTCGAACAGCCGCCGGCCCGGCGGTAGCTCGAGCGACGAGGATCTGCCGCTTCAGCTCGGCGTACACGAGCTGGCCGCCGGAGGCGCGCCGCAGTTTGTCCGTCATTCGGTCTCTCCCTTTGCACACTTGTATACAAGTATGCTTCATTTGGTCCATCGTCACCACCCGATCGGAGCAGCGGATGGCATCTGCGCAGCGGACCCGCCCGGAAGCGCTGCTGTCGTTCACCGAGGCCGTGCTGCGCGCCGAAGGCGTGCCCGGGTCCGACGCGCACCTGCTGGCCGACACGCTGGTGACCGCCGAACTGTGGGGTCACGCCTCCCACGGCATGCTCCGGCTGCCCTGGTACGTCGCCCGCCTCCGCAGCGGCGCGATGGAGCGGATCACCCGGATCGAGCGCGTCCGGGACACCGGTGCGCTGGTCGTGCTCGACGGTCGCAACGGCATCGGCCAGGTCGTCACCGACCACGCGATCTCGTTGGGCGTCGAGCGGGCCCGCGAGTACGGCGTGAGTGCGATCGGCGTCCGGAACTCGGGCCACTTCGGCACTGCGGCGTACTTCACCCGCAAGGCGGCCGAGTCAGGGCTGCGTCGCTCTCCTCTGCACGAACGCCAGCCCGGCGATGGCGCCGTGGGGCGGCCGGCACAAGAGCGTCGGGACCAATCCCTGGTCGATCGCGGCGCCGGCCGGACGGCACGGGACCGTCGTGATGGATCTGGCCAACACGGCTGTTGCCCGCGGCAAGGTCTATCTCGCGGCCGAGCGCGGGACCGAGATCCCCGAGGGCTGGGCCGCCGACGCCGAGGGCAACCCGACCACCGACCCGCGCCGCGCGATCGAGGGACTGATCCTGCCGATGGCCGGGCCCAAGGGCTACGTCATGTCGTTCATGTTCGACGTACTCGCGGGGGTGCTCACCGGCAGTGCCTTCGGAGCCGACGTAGCCGGGCCCTACCAGCCGGATGCGCCGAGCGGGGTCGGGCACCTGTTGCTCACCATCGACATCGCCGCGATGGACGACCCGGCGTCGTACGCCGAACGCGCCGAAGCGCTCGTCGACGCAACCCGATCGGCCGAGACCGCCGCGTGGGCGGACCGAGATCCTCGTGCCGGGCGAACTGGAGGACCGGAACCTCGCCGAGCACACCGTCACCGGCATCACCCTGACCGCCACCACCTGGACCAGCCTGGTCACCCTCGCCGCCGAGACCCAGGTCGCCCTGCCACCCACGGAGGAACTCGCCGCATGATCAGCCTCACCGTCTCCTTCCAGGTGCTCCCTGGACATCGCGATGCCTTCGCCGACGCGATCCGGACCCAGGCCGAGAACTCGTTCACCAAAGAGCCGGGCTGCTTCTACTTCGACGCCGGCCAGGACACCACCGACGACGACCACTTCACGCTGTACGAGCTGTATGCCGACGAGGCTGCGGTCGAGGCGCATCGATCGACGCCGCACTTCAAGGTCTGGCGGGAAGCCATGGCCGAGCACGTCGTACCCGGCAGCCTCGCCGTCACCGTGGCCCGTCGCCTCATCCACCACGCATCCGAGGACAACCGATGAACTCTGCTGATCCGTCCCGGCGAGATCGATCCCGTTCGACCGCGGCAACGGGGTCGTCACTCTGCCGTACGTCGGCCGCTGGAACTCCGAGATCAACCGCATCACCACCGGGCAGACCGTCTTCGCTGCCGGCACCGGACTCCCCGTGCACAGCCACAACGTGGAGGAATCGGTCCTGATCCTCGAAGGTGACGCGGTCGCCGAGATCGACGGTGAGCAGTTCGACCTGGTCGCCGGCGACGCAACCTGGGTCCCGGCCGGCGTCCCGCACCGGTTCCTGAACCGCGGCACCACCCCGATGCGGATCTACTGGGTGTACGGCGGCCGCGACGTCACCCGCACCATGACCGCGACAGGCGAGACGTTCGAGCACCTGTCGGAGAACGACCGTGGCGGGCTGAGCGCCCGATGATCACCACGATCAATCCCGCCAACGGGAAGACGCTGGCGACGTACGGCGCGATGACCTCGGCCGAGCTCGAGCAGGTCGTCGTACAGGCCGCGCAGGCGGCCGCGTCGTGGGGTGCGGTGCCGGTCGGTGCGCGGTTGGAGGCGCTGACCCGGCTGGCTGCGGAGCTTCGGACCGCCTCTGGGGACGGACTCGCCGCGTTGATGACGGCCGAGATGGGCAAGCCGATCGGTGAGGCCGAAGGCGAGGTCGAGAAGTCCGCGGTCACCGCTGAGTACTACGCGGCTCAGGGCGGCGCGATCCTCGCGGACGAGCCGGTTGTGGTCGACGGTGCACGGGCCTGGGTGTCGTACGAGCCGATCGGTTTGGTGCTCGCGGTGATGCCGTGGAACTTCCCGGTCTGGCAGGTCTTGCGGTTCGCCGTACCGACGCTTGCCGCTGGCAACGGAGTCCTGCTGAAGCACTCGCCCAACGTGACCGGGTCCGCCCTGGCGATCGAGCAGGTGTTCCGGGCCGCGGGCTTCCCGGAGCATCTGGTCCGGGTACTGGCGGTGGACGAGCCGGACGTGCCGGCGACGATCGAAGGGCTGATCGCGGACGATCGGATCGCGGCTGTCACGTTGACCGGCAGCAATCGGGCCGGGGCCGCGGTGGGGGCGGCCGCGGGTCGGGCGTCGAAGCGGTCTGTGCTCGAGCTGGGTGGCTCGGATGCGTTCGTGGTGCTCGCCGACGCGGATGTCGAGGCGGCGGCCGCGGCGGCGGTCCGGGCCAGGTTCACGAACTCCGGGCAGAGCTGTGTGTGCGCGAAGCGGTTCATCGTCGAGGAGGCGGTCGCCGACGAGTTCATCGACCGGTTCGTCCTCGGCGTCAAAGGGCTGGCGGTCGGCGATCCGACCGATCGTGAGGTGGCGGTCGGTCCGCTGGCTCGCGACGACCTGCGGGCTGCTCTCCAGCGGCAGGTGGACGAGTCCCTTGCGGCCGGGGCGGTGCTGGCGGCAGGTGGCGGAAGCATCGACGGACCTGGATACTTCTTCGAGCCGACCGTGCTGACCGGGACCGCTCCGGGGATGCCGGTCTTCGACGAGGAGACGTTCGGACCGGTCGCCGCCGTCGTGGTGGCTCGGGATCGTGACCATGCGGCTGAGCTGGCCGGTGCGACGCAGTACGGGCTCGGCCTGAGTATCTGGACGCGGGATGCCTCTGGAGGCGTCGAGCTGGCGCGGCGGATCACCTCGGGCGTCGCGTTCGTCAACGCGGTCGTGGCCTCCGATCCGCGGGTGCCCTTCGGCGGGACGAAACGGAGCGGCTACGGCCGCGAACTGGCCGCGCACGGGCTTCGCGAGTTCACCAACATCCGGACCTACTGGGTCGCCGGCTGAGGGTGAGACGGCTGGGCGGGCCGACGGGCGTTCACCCTACGATGGGAGGGTGAGCGAGATCATCGAGCTGGCCCGTCGGGCGCGTGAGGCGTCGTACACGCTGGCGGAGGCCTCCCGGGCGACCAAGGACGCGGCGCTGCACGCGATGGCGGCGGCGTTGCGGGCGAACACGGACCCGATCGTCGCGGCGAACGCCAAGGACGTGACGTCCGCCCGCGAGGCCGGTACGCCGGAGTCGACAGTGGACCGGCTGGCGCTGAACCCGGCCCGCGTGGACGCGATGGCCGTCGGTCTCGAGCAGCTCGCCGGGTTGACCGACCCGGTCGGTGAGGTCGTTCGCGGGTACACGCTGCCGAACGGGCTGGAGCTTCGTCAGGTGCGGGTGCCGTTCGGCGTGGTCGGGATCATCTACGAGGCCCGCCCGAACGTGACCGCCGACGCGGCCGGTATCTGCCTGAAGTCCGGTAACGCGGTGCTGCTGCGCGGTTCCTCCTCGGCCGCCGCCTCCAACGAGGCGATCATCGCCGTACTGCGGGAAGCCGTCACGTCAGCGGGTCTGCCGTCGGATGTGATCCAGGGCGTGCCGACGGACCGGGCCGCGGTGAAGGAGCTGATGCAGGCGCGCGGGCTGGTCGACGTACTGATCCCGCGCGGTGGTGCCGGGCTGATCCAGACCGTGGTGAGCGAGTCGACCGTGCCGGTGATCGAGACCGGTGTCGGCAACTGCCACGTCTATGTGGACTCCGACGCGGATCTGGACCTCGCGCTCGAGATCCTGCTGAACGCCAAGACCCAGCGGCCGAGCGTCTGCAACGCGGCCGAGTCCCTGCTGGTGCACTCGTCGGTGGCGTCGTCCTTCTTGGCGAAGGCGCTGCCGGCGCTGGCGTCCGCCGGTGTGACAGTCCACGGCGACGCAGCAGTGGTTGCCGCTGGCAAGGAGGTTGTCGCGGCGACCGAGGAGGACTTCGGGAAGGAGTACAACTCGCTCGATCTGTCCGCGGCCGTGGTCGACTCGCTGGAGGCGGCCGTGCAGCATATCCGCCGCTACAGCTCTGGCCACACCGACGCGATCATCACCCGCTCGCAGGCCGCGGCTCGCCGGTTCGTCGCCGCGGTCGACTCGGCAGCGGTGGTGGTGAACGCCAGCACGCGGTTCACCGACGGCGGCGAGTTCGGCTTCGGCGCGGAGATCGGCATCTCCACCCAGAAGCTGCACGCCCGCGGCCCGATGGGCCTGCCGGAGATGACGTCGACGAAGTACGTCGTCATCGGCGAGGGTCAGATCAGGACCTGAGCAGACCTCGTCCGGACGACGGGCGGCTCGGCCGAAACCGCCGCCAGAGCCGCCACGTACCCCGGATCAACGGTCAGTTCGATCACCTGGAACCCAGATGGGGCGCCGGTGATCGTCCGGAGATCTGTCCGCAGCCCGTCCCCGGTCGCCTTCACGATCGCCTCCTTGCGCGTCCAGTACGTCGTGAACGCCTGCGCCCTCCCGCCATTCCGGGGGAGTGCGGCCAGCTCGGCGTCTGACAGGCTGATCCGTGCCACGCCGTCGACATCGATGCCTGGATCAACCTTCTCCACATCGAGTCCGACCGGGCGATCGCTGATCGCCACGCCGACCAGGTCACCGGAATGCGTCACCGACAGCTCGGCGCCATCGGCCCGCACCTTGCCGTGCGGCTTCCCGCAGTCCGGGCACGTGCGATCCAGGCTGATGCTTGCGGCAGGCAACGACAGTCTGGTCGCGAGCAAGCGCCGTACGATCGTGCAGCCCAGCAGGAACCGGGCCTTGTCCTCATCCCGTCGATAGGCTTCGAGTCGCTGCCGCTCGACCGGATCCAGCTCGTCGGCGAACTCCGCGCGGACCTGCTCGATCCGGCCCCACCACACCTCGACCTCGGTCATACCGGTCCGGGTTTCCAGGTCAGCGAACCACTCCGCAGCTCGTCGACGATCGTGTCGATCCAGCGCACCTCGGCCTCGGTGATCGCCTTCAGATACTCGGTCTCGAGCAGGGCCCACCGGGGAATGTCGTGGTCCCCGGTCAGTTCGGCGTCGAAGTCGGCGATTCGTTGCGTCAAGCGGTCGCGGCGTTCCGCAAGCAGTTCGCCCGCGGTCTCCGGCATCAGCAGCATCACGAACGACAATGCAGCGGGGAACTCCGGGAACTCGTTGCGCGGCGTGGTGAGTATCTCGGTGAGCCACTGCCGGCAGACCGTGCGCCCTTCCTCGGTCAGGTGGTACGTCGTCCGCTCCGGGTAGCGCTCGTCCCGCTCGGTCGTGCCGACCGCGATCAGGCCGCTGTCCTCCAGCCGGTCGATCATCCGGTAGAGGCTGGTGCGCTGGCCGACGTTGACGACCTGGTCCTTGCCCCACTGCTTGATCAGCCGCTGCATCCCGTACGGGTGCAGCGGTCCGTTCTCGAGCAGGCCGAGGATCGCGAGGGCCAAGGGGGAGCGGCGCAGAGTCACGCGGTCAGCTTACGTGTTTCCGAAACTAGTTGCAATGAAACTAGATCGTATGTGACTATCGATCCATGATGACAACGGAACTGACCCAGGGCGCGGTGGAATCCCGCGACGGCACCCGGATCGGGTACTGGAAGACCGGCCGCGGTCCCGCGATCGTCCTCGTGCACGGCAGCATGGAGTCGAGTCGCAGCCACACGCTGCTCGCGCAGGCGCTGGCCGACGACTTCACCGTCTACCTGCTGGATCGGCGCGGGCGCGGGCTGTCCGGTCCACACCGGCCGGACCACTGCGCTCGTACCGAGGTGGAAGACGTCGAAGCCGTGCTGACCCTCGCCGGCGCCGAGTCTGCGTTCGGCGTGAGTGCCGGCGGTGCGGTCGTGATGGAGGCGGCGCGCACGCTGCCGGTCCTTCGCAAGGTGGCCGTCTACGAGCCTGCGTTGGTGATGGAGGGCTCGAGTCACCGGGTCTGGCTGGCGCGCTTCGACCAGGAGATCGCTCGTGGCGACATTCCCGCTGCGATGGTGACCAGCATGTTCGGCCTGCAGCTGGCGCCGCCGTTCCTGAAGGTGATGCCGCGGCGGATGCTGACCCGGATCACCGAGAAGATGCTGGTCAAGGAAGAGCGTCAGCTCGGCGCCGACGCGATCACCATGCGCAAGCTGGCCCCGACCATCCACCAGGAGGGCGCGCTGATCGCCGAACTGGCCGGGACGTTCGACGCGTTCCGCGAGGTGTCAGCGGACGTGTTGCTGATGGGTGGCAGCAAAGGGCTGGCGGCGCTCAAGCCGTGGCGGGACACGTTGGAGCAGGCGCTGCCGCACTGCCGGCGGATCGAGTTCGACGGCCTCGACCATGGCGCGTCGAGTGATCCAGGTGGGACGAACCCGCGGGGGAGTGCTCAGGCGGTCGGCCGAATCGCGACCGAGATCAAGGCGTTCTTGTGATCGCCCATTCGACGGCTTCCGCGATGTCGGTGACGGGGTAGCGGACCGCCTGGACGACGCGGTCCGCGCCGATCACGAGCACGACTCGCTTCAGCCGTTCGTAGCCGCCGGCGCGGAATGTCGGCAGCCTGAGTGCGGCGGCCAGCTCCAGATCCAGGTCGGACAGCAGGGTGTGCGGGATCTCCTCGGCGGCCGCGAACGCTCGCTGCTCGTCCGGGCGCTGGGTGCTGACGCCGCGGACCGCGATCCCTTCGGCGGCGAACTCGTCGTACCGCGCGGCGAAGAGGCGATTCTCCATGGTGCAGCCGCTGGCACCGGCGATCTCGCTCCAGCCGTCTGGAAGCGGGGTCGGCCGTCCGGTGGCCGGGTACCCGAACAGCACGGTCGCCCGGGCGTCCGCGTCGACCACGTCGAGCGTCATGTTCTCTGTCGAGGGCAACGCGATCTCGGGAACCCGGCGGCCGGCGAGTTGGTGGATCCGCTGTGCGGGCGGTTCGTCGTCCGTGTTGGTGCCGGTGAGCGAGCCGTCGCCGAGGAGCCAGCGGTCGCCCCAGTCCTGGAGCGCGACCAGCACGGGCAGGAGGGCGCGGCCGCGCGGGGTGAGGCGGTAGGCGTAGCGCGTCGGGCGGTCCTGGTACGCCGACCGCTCGACGATCCCGCTGTCGAGCAGACCGGTCAGTCGCTCGGTCAGGATCTTGCGGGAGATGTGTAGCGATTCCGCGAGGTGGTCGAAGCGATCCACGCCCCTGGCGAGGTCGCGGACGATCAGCAGCTCCCAGCCGTCGCCGATCACGCCGAGGGACTGCGCGATCGCACAGTCCGGCTCGGGTTCGAAGCTGCTCCGCCGCACCACAACCCCCTGATCTGAGGTAAGTTTCTATTGGGAACTCACTCTACCTGGGGGTGCCATGTATTGGCGACGGATCGCTGAACTGCCGGGGTGGCTCAAGGCGGTGATGGTCGGACAGTTGGTCAGTTCCGCGGGGGCGCTGGCGTGGATCTACCTGACGCTCGTACCTGGTCGAGGACCGCGGGATGTCAGCGCAACAGGCCGGCTTCGCGGCGGCGGCGTACGGCGTGGGGCTGCTCGGCGGGAATCTCGGTGGCGGCTGGTTCGGCGACCGCTTCGGCCTTCGGTCTGCGGCTGTGGCCAGTCAGTTGTTGTGGGCGGTCTCCTGTCTGGCGATGCCTGTGGTGCCGACTGCCGTCCTGGGAGTTGTGGCGGGCGTGGCCGGGCTGTTCGGGGGAGCGAGTCGGCCGAATCTCAGTGCGCTGGTCGCCACCGCGCTGCCGGATGAGCGCCGGCGGGAGGGCATCGCGTTGTCGCGTACGGCGAGCAACGCGGGCTTCACCATCGGGCCGCCGCTCGGTGGACTACTTGCGGCGTACGACTTCTCGCTGGTCTTCGTGCTGGATGCGGTGTCGAGTCTGGTCCTCGCCGCGATCGTGTGGCGGTGGGTGCCGGCTGGCCGCCGTACCCTCGCGGTCGCGTCGTCGGGGATGTGGCGGGCGTTGCTGCGGGACCGGTCCGTGTTGGTGCTGTTGGCAACGATCGTGGTGGTGGACACGGTGTATCGGCAGGTGTTCGCGACGATGCCGTTGCTGCTGCGGGATGCCGGGTCGCCTGCGGTCGCGTACGGCGTACTGATCGGGTTGAGCTCAGTGGTGATCGTCTGCTGTGAGGCGCCGCTCGCGGTCCGGCTGCGAGGTCATCGTGCGTTCCGCGTGATCGCGGTGGGCTTCGCGTTGGTGGGCGTCGGGTTGGCCGTGCTCGGGGTCTGGCCGGCGTTGGCCGGGGCGACGGTCGCGATCGTGGTGATCACGGCGGGGGAGATGCTTTACAAGCCGACGGCCACCGCCCACGTCGCCGACGCGGCGCCTGCCGGGATGGTCGGCCGGTATTCGAGTCTGTACGCCGCTGCGTCGATCAGCGGCATGTTTCTCGCGCCGGCTCTCGGTGGATCGGCGTACGAACATGCGCCGGGGTTGCTGTTCCCGGTCGCGGCCGCGCTCGCTCTTGCGGCCGGCGTCGTACTAGTCCTCTTCGGGGAGCGGCGCCGGGCGGCCCTCCCAGCGGGTCGACAGGACGACCGTCGTCCGGGTGCGGACCACGCCGTTGACGCGGCGCAATGAACCGACGACCGCCTCGAGTTCGGTGACATCCGGTACGCGGACCTTCACCACGAGTTCCTGGTCGCCGGCGACGAACCAGCAATCCTCGACCGCGACGATCCCGCGGACCTGGTCGACGATCTCGTCGGTCTCCACGTCGTCGCGCTGGAACAACCCGATCAACGCGCTGGTGCCGAGCCCGACCTGGTCCGGCGCGACCACCGCGCGATACCCGAGCAGCACACCGCGCTCCTCGAGCCGGCGGACCCGTTCCTGGACGCTGGGGCCGGACAATCCGACCACGCGACCGAGCTCGGCCCAGCTGGACCGGCCGTTCGCCCGGAGTGCCTCGATCAACTGCCGGTCGATTGCGTCCATCGGCCCATCCCCCTCGTTGACCACAGATTCATAGGTCTGCGGACTAGTCTACCTTTAATTCGTTTGTTCGACCTCAGGCATTCGACGTAGAATGTGTGGTGTCGGGATCGTCCGTCCCGAGACCGCCCTAGCAACCCAGTGAAGGAATCATGATCACCCCCGAAGTCGCCCGTGCCCATATCGACGAGCTGCACCGCGTCGCCGCGCAGTACCAGCGCGCCCACGCCGCTCCCTCCGTCTGGCGCCGGCTGCTGACCCGTTACGTCCGCCACAACTGACCGACCCGCGCGCCTCGGTCGGCCCGCTCGCGCTTGTGTCGGTGGACACGAGATAGGCTCTGCGTCATGCAAACGCACCTGCTGCCGCTGCTCGCGGCTGTCGAAGAGGCCGGCTCCGAGGCCGCGCACATCTCGCCGTGGTGGTACGGCGGGTTCGCCCTGTTCGTGCTCCTCCTGCTGCTTGCCGTCACAGTCATCATGGGCAAGGGCCGGCCGCACAGCTGAGGGCAGACGTGGCATTTGTGGAGCGGGTCCGGCGCCTCGGTGTGATGGGCGGCACGTTCGACCCGATCCACCATGGGCACTTGGTCGCGGCCAGCGAGGTGCAGTCGTACTTCGACCTGGACGAGGTGATCTTCGTCCCGACCGGCCAGCCGTGGCAGAAGTCGGAGCGGAAGGTCTCGCCGGCCGAGGACCGCTACCTGATGACGGTCATCGCCACCGCGTCGAACCCCAGGTTCTCGGTCAGCCGGGTCGACATCGACCGGCCCGGGCCGACGTACACGATCGACACCCTGCGCGACCTGTCCAAGCTGTACCCGGACGCCGAGCTGTTCTTCATCACCGGCGCCGACGCGCTCGCTCAGATCCTGACCTGGCGCGACGTGGACGAGATGTTCAAACTGGCCCAGTTCGTCGGCTGTACCCGGCCCGGCACCGAGGGCCTCGAACTGCCGCTCGACAAGTTGCCGATGGACCGGATCACCCTGCTCGAGGTGCCCGCGCTGGCGATCTCGTCCACCGAGTGCCGCCAGCGCGTCGCCAAGGGGAATCCGACCTGGTACCTCGTGCCGGACGGCATCGTCCAGTACATCGCCAAGCGTGAGCTCTACACCAACCGTTAGAAGGAACTACATGCCAGCCAGCGAACGTGCCATCGAGCTGCTCACCGCGGCGGCGGAAGCGGCCCACGACAAGAAGGCCGAGAACGTTCTCGCCTTCGACGTCTCCGAGCAACTCGCCATCACCGACGCCTTCCTGGTCGCGTCCGCCTCGAACGACCGCCAGGTCCGCGCCATCGTCGACGCGGTCGAGGAGAAGCTCCGGGTCGACTTCGACGCCAAGCCGGTCCGCCGCGAAGGCGCGCGCGAAGGCCGCTGGGTGCTGCTCGACTACCTCGAGATCGTCATCCACGTCCAGCACTCCGAGGAGCGCAGCTTCTACTCCCTCGAGCGGCTCTGGCGCGACTGCCCGACCATCGCTCTGCCGTCGCCGGTCCCTGGTTCCGCCGCCGAATGACCGCCGGCCGTCTGATCGTCTGGCGTCACGGCCGGACCGAGTGGAACCTGCAGGACAAGATCCAGGGCCAAGCCGACATCCCCCTCGACTCCGTCGGAGTGGATCAAGCCCGCGCCGCCGCAGCCCGGCTGGCCGCCCTGGCGCCGACCCGGCTCTTCGCCAGCGACCTCCAGCGCGCCTCCGCCACCGCCGGTGAACTGGCCGCGCTGACCGGCCTCAAGATCGAGTACGACGAAGCACTCCGCGAGATCGACGTCGACGACTGGGCCGGCATGACCATGGCCGAACTCGCCGCCATCCACCCCGAGGCCGCCGCCCGCATCCGCGCCGGCGAACCCCAACGCCGCGGCACCGCCGGCGAAACCGTCGAAGAAGTCGCCATCCGCTTCGCCGCCGCCCTCGAACGCGCCGCCGACCAGGCCGGCCCGGAGGACACCGTCGTACTGGCCACCCACGGCCTCGCCGCCCGCGTCGGCATCTGCGTCTTCCTCGGCATCCCGCCGGCCCACTGGCCCGCGTTCGGCGGCCTGTCCAACTGCAACTGGGTCTCCCTCCTCCCCAGCCGCAACCACCGCTGGCGCATCGAAGAATGGAACGCCGGCTCCCTCCCCGAACCCGTAATGAGCGACGACCCCCAACGCTGAACGACACCGCTCCGCGGCGACAGCTCTGTTTCCCGCCTTCGGCGGCTGCGGCAGACCGGTATCCGGTGCACTGTGTTCGGCGGGTCGACCGGCGGTCGTGGCCAGGGCGCCGTTCCGCGGCGCCGTACTCCTGGCGCCTCCGGCGGCAGCCGCGAAACTGGTGTGTTGCCTGCTTTGCCATCGGCCTGCTGGGGACTGACGGCAGGGGAGCGGGGCACAGACAGACGGTGACTGAAGGCAACATGCTCGCGTCGTGGGACGGCCTCCAGCCGCCTCCGACTGCTGCTGCCGAGAAGCCCTCCCCCGATTTTTCTTTGGCGCCGCTCATCCGCTAAACTTCCGGAGTCGCAAGACACCGCGGGGCTTTGGCGCAGTTGGTAGCGCGCTTCCATGGCATGGAAGAGGTCAGGGGTTCGAATCCCCTAAGCTCCACCGCAGGTCAGAGGCCCTTTCCCGACCGGGAAAGGGCCTCTCCTGTTTGACCCGGGAGGCAAAACGGGAGGCTAAGACTCCAGTTCCTACCTGTGGTCGTCGTCCATCTGCCTGAAGATCTGATCCATCGTCGCGGCCCCTCTCGTCATCACCGGTCTCAGCTCATGCCGGTAGACCTTCTCAGTGACGTTGGTGCTGACGTGGCCGACTAGACGCGATATGTCCTCGATCGGTATTCCGCTGCTGGACAACAGCGAGACGAAGCTGTGCCGCAGGTCACGAGGGGTCCAGTCTGTTGCGACCAGGCCGGCGGACTTGACCACGGCTCGGAACGATCGCCGGACGTTGGCAGCGTCCAGCGGCGTACCAAGTTCGGACGCGAAGACGAGGTTGAGATCCACCGCTTCCCGGCAGCGTCGCGGCGGTTGTTCTGGCGTTCCTGATGGGCGCGTAAGGCGGCCACACAGCGCTGTGGCAGCTCCAGTGTCCGGCGAGACTTCGCGGTCTTGGTGTCGCCGCCTTCTCGGACTGAGCGCCAGACCTGGATTGATGGTGGAACCTGCGGGTCGGCGTTCGGTCTGCCGTCGAGGTCGAGTCGATCCCAGGTGAGAGCCCGCAGCTCTTCCGTCCGGGCGCCGGTCAACAGCGAGACGACGATGTACGCCCGCATCGACTTCTGTTCCGCTGCCTCCAACAGCGCCTCAGCCTGCTCAAGCGTCATCGACTTCGACGGCCGACCGGCGCCGAGACGATGTCGACCCTTCGAAGCTGGTCCTCGTGACGCCGCCGCCCAGTTAGTGCGCCCTCGTGGTTGTCGCTAGGCAGGACCGGCGGATGCAGGGGACCGCGCCCGGTCCGCTGGCTAGGGGGTGGACCGCGGTTGGTGGTCGATGCGGCGCCGCTCGAGTTGGCGGTGAGCACCGGCGGGGATGCCACCCGGCACCGCCCGCAGTCCGGGGCCTCGATCCGTCAGATCTCATTCCGGCAGGAGGCGAGTGAGCCGGAGCCACAAGGTCGGGAGGCGAACCGTGAGTCACGTACCCAGATCCGTACCCAAGGCGTTCCGGGAGCTGGCCGATCGGATGAGACGCAGGAGACGAACTGGACGGCGGTCAGGCCGAGTACATGCAGCTCTCGACACCTGCCGTTGCCCCTGAGACACCGCCCGGGCTACTCATAACCCAGAGGTCGCAGGTTCAGTCCTGCCCCCCAGCTACCAAACGAAAGGCCCAAACCACGGTCCGGACCTTTCGCATGTGTGGGTGTTGTTGCCGCCTCGGGCGATAACCATCCTGGACAGCAGCTGCGCCAGCCGGCCAGACGTACTCGCCTCGGCGCACTCAGCGCGGCGGTCAGCAGAGCTGCTACGGGTGGTTCTTCCTCGAGCAGCGGGGTCAGGCAGCGTGAGCGGGGTGGCGCCGACGTTGGCGCTGGTGATGCAGTCGGCAAACGTCGGCCGTCAGAAGTGGGGATGCAGTCATCAGCGACCTGGCCGCCCTGGGCGGCCACCCGAAATGACAACTCGGTCACCGTCGTACCAGCCTGTCAGAATCAGCCCGAACACCGGCCTCCAGGCGACAGCGACCGCTCGCGAAAGATCAGGGTTAAGAGTACGGTCCACAAGTAGGGGCGGTATGGACGTGTGTCCATCAGGAAGGGGCGGGAAATGAGCATGAAACACATCTTCTATGGGGGAAACGGCACCACGCCCGTGGACAGCGGGCTTCCCCTCGTCGGTAGGTCCTTCAGCGTTAATCAGGACACAGGCGCATTGCTCTTTTGGCACTACACCGGCAGAGGCGAGCCGGACCCAACGGGGGCGAAGGGCTTCACGGGGCCCGGAAACAACTCGGGGAACCAGATCGGCCGTGGTTTTGGAGGTATGCTGCGCATGCTCGGAGGCGGCGACGGGATCATTCTTGCGATCCAGCCCAACGGCGACCTGACCTTTTTTCAGTACACTGGCAACGGTGAGCAAGACGAGACAGGCACGCTTGGCTTCGAAGGACCTAACCAGGGCACCGTGATCGGCAACGGCTTTCACAGCTTCCCTCACGTTTTCGTTTCGCCTCGTGAGGGCCACGCCACGGGGATGACAATTTTCCTGGTAAACGATGCCGGCGACTTGCTTTTCTTCCGGTACAGCGGCAACGGGGAACATGACCCGACCGGGACACTAGGCTTCGAGGGACCTAACCAGGGAAATCAGATTGGCCGAGGCTTTCGGAACTTCCGCCACATCGTGGGCGTTGGCGGCGGTGCGTTTCTCGCCGTCCCGGAGAACGGCGACTTGCTCTGGTTCCAGTACACCGGCCAGGGCGAGCAGGACCCAACAGGGGCCAATGGCTTTACGGAACCTGGGAACAATTCGGGAAACCAGATCGGTCGTGGCTTCACGGACTTCCGGCACCTCTTCGGCGGATCGACCGACCAGGGCGGACGCGCTCGGATTTTCTATGGAGTCAAGGAAAACGGCGACCTCCTGTTTTGGCGGTACGAGGGTAACGGCGAACAGGATCCGACGGGGACACTGGGCTTTGAAACAGGCTTCCAAGGAACTCAGATCGGCAACGGTTTCTAGCCTGCAGTCAAGCGCAGACGTTCGTCGGCGGGCCCGAGCCCCCTTCCATCAGGGCGACTCATTACCCAGAGAGCGCAGGTCGGGCAGAGCCACCTTTCGGGAGGCAAACTGGGAGGCAACGACCCCACGCCGGTGCGGACAGCACTGGACGTTAGTGGACTCGAATGAAAGGCAGCCAAACTGCCCGCAACACACGTGAAATCCACGGCATGGAAGAGGTCAGGGGTTCGAATCCCCTACGCTCCACCGCAGGTCAGAGGCCGGTTTCCCGTTCGGGAGACCGGCCTCTCGCATGACCCGGGAGGCTACGTTAACCGGTTGCACGCCACCGAGACGGAGTGTCAGATTCCGGCTATGACGATTGTGCTGAGTACGCCGACGGCCGACGGGGTGCGCGAGGCTGTTGCGGCGCTGCGGGAGTGGCAGCACGAGGAAGCGCCGATGCAGCTGCATCCCGGGGACGTCGGCTGGAACTACCGGTTCGGAACGGCCGAGACGGCCGCTGTGGTCCGGACCTGGAGCCGGGACGGACGGATCCTCGCTGTCGGGATGCTGGATTCGCCGACGCTGGTGCGGATGACGGTCGCTCCCGACGCTTTCCAGGACGAGGACTTGGCGCGGCGGCTCGTCGAGGACTTCTCGCTGCCTGAGCGCGGCGTGCTGCCGGAAGGAGCGGTGTCCATCGAGGCGCCGCAAGGCCTGCTGCTCCACGACCTGTTGACCAAGGAGGGCTGGGGTGTCGACGAGCCGTGGACACCGCTCTTCCGCGACCTCGCCGAAGCGGTGGAGGACCCCGGCGTGCGGATCAAGGCGATCGGCCTGGAGCAGGCACAGGACTTCGCCGACGTCCTGCGGTCCGCGTTCAACACCACCAGGCCCACGCGCGAGTACCGGCACGAGATGTCCGCGGCACCGTTCTACGCCGACGCCCGATGCCTGGGTGCTTACGACGACCAGGGCAACCCCGCGGCGGTGGTGACGGTCTGGTCGGCCGGCCCGGGGAAGCCGGGACTGGTCGAGCCGATGGGCGTCCATGCGGACCACCGCGGCCGCGGCTATGGCCGGGCGATCACCGTCGCCGGGGCGGCCGCACTGCGGGAGATGGGCTCGTCGAGCGTGCGCGTGTGCACGCCGAGCTCTAACGTCGGCGGCGTCGCGACGTACAAGGCGGCCGGGTTCGCGGCGAGGCCGGAGATCGCCGACCGGATCCGGAAGGTCTGAACGTACCGGTCCGTGCGCCCCGATTTGGAAATCCAGGTCACACTCAAGGACCCACTTCGCAACGGATCCCCGTCCCGGAATGCCGTTCGGATGGGTCTTTCGGGACGTCGCTCGATCGAGGCGGGTCGGGTCGGGTCGGGTCGTCGAGCTCGGCACGCCGGCCGTGCTCCCCGGCCGCGACGGCGCGTACGCTGCCCTGGCAGCGTGAGCTACCGGACGCAGAACGTCCGGAATAGGGGGTACGTTGCCGGTATGTCCGACTTCATGATCAAGGCGCTCACGCCGGAGACGTTCGACGACTTCGCAGCTCTCGTCGAGCGGAACAAGGGGATGTTCGCCAGCTGCTGGTGCACGCACTTCCATCCCGACTGCGCGGAGAAAGGCCAGAGCGCCGAGGGGAACCGGGCGCTCAAGCAACGTCTGGTGGCCGACGAGATCGCGCACGCGGCGCTGGTCTACGACGGCGACCGGGCCGTCGCCTGGGCAGAGTACGGATCACCCGAGGAGCTGCCCAACATCCAGCACCGCAAGGAGTACGTGGCCACTGCCGAGCGACTGCCCGACTACCGGGTCACCTGCATCCTGGTCGAGCGCGGCCTTCGCGGTCAGGGCCTGGCGGCGATCGCGCTGCGCGGAGCCGTCGAGCTGATCGCGCAGGCCGGCGGCGGCCTGGTCGAGGGATACCCGCACGACACCGGCGGGGTCCGGAAGAAGAACTCGTCGTTCCTCTACAACGGCACCCGCACGATGTACGAGCGCGAGGGCTTCACCTACGACCGGCCCAAGGGCCAGGGCAACTGCGTGATGGTGCGCGAGGTGACCCCGAGCACGCGCGACTGAACCGGTCCAGCGCTCCACGTGGAGATGACAGCTACGGCAGCTATCGGGGCGACGCGGAGGCCTGCCCTGCGCGCTTGACACCAACCGTCAAGTTCGACGCATTTTCAGCCTATGGCTTCAGGTAGACGTCGACCTCGGGCAGCACTTCGGACAGCGGTCGGTGCATGTCCAGCTGGAGGTAGTTGTCCGAGGGACGCTGAACGCGGTCCATCGAATCGCGGAACAGCGCCTCGCCGTCCACCAGCTCGTCACCGAGGTCCACTGGCGGATGGTCGACGCCGCGACGGTGGGTTCTCAGTCGCGGCCGCCGACGTAGCCTCTCGTCGAGGAGCTTCAGATCACGAATCTGGCACTCGATGTATCTGTAGCTGGCATCGTGCTCCCTGGCGATCTCCATGCCCTTGGTCAGGATCCTCGGCCAAAAACACGGACTGTCCATGATCACATCATGGCCCTGAGCGAGCACGTGACGCGCCTGCGCGTACATGACCTCGTACGCCGCCTTGGCACTACCGGCGACGTCGAAGCCCGCGTCGAGAACAGCGGACCTGATGACGTCGTAGTCAACGGCAACCGCACCATACGTGTCTACGACGTGGGCGGCGACGGTGGACTTCCCAGAACCTGGAACGCCCGACATCTGAAGCAGGAACATCGCGTCCCAACCCTCCATTCGTCGCTGCTGTGGCGCCTCGACCGCGACGTCTGCGTGCCTTATGGCGAGCCACCCTAGCAACTCGATACCAGCGGCCCACGGTTGTATCGGCGGTCGCAGTTCACTCTGGTACGGGTGGTTCGGACGGTTGTGTTGATGGCGCAACAACGGTCTTGTACGGGTGGAGTACGGGCAGGGTGTTGTTGCCGGTGGCTCGTAGTCTGCGCCGGGTCGAGGAGCATCGACCGTGAGCCTCCTCGGCAGCTCGGTGATCGGTTCCGCAGCCCGACCTGGAGGTAGCTATGACAACGTTGATCAAGAGCATGAGCGACGGCCTGCTCTCCGTCTTCGCGCCAAGGATCCAAGCATCAGCGGCCTGTCCGGCGTGCCGCGTGATCGGCCAGTGCGGTGGCTGCAACGGAAACCGCAGGTACCGGACCAGGGTGTGCTATTCGGGCCCGGGGTGCCAGACGGAGACGACTACGTGTGTAGCTGTCTCCGAATGCGCGCCGTAGACCGGTGATCGGTGGCGGCATTCGAACGAACGCCGCCACCGCAGAATCCCGGGTACACGACGTGGATCTAGGTGACGAGGTGGGCGTGGAGTATCTGCAGTTCGGCTGTCAGGTCCTGATGGGCGGTGTGTTCGCCGTGTCCGCAGGCTCCAAGCTATATTCGCGCACCGCGTTCGCGAACTTCATGGCAGCGACCGCGAGGCTGACCGGAGCGGGTGCAGGACGGGCACGACAGCTCGCCGTCGCCGCCGTTGCGGCCGAGATCGCCATCGTGCTCGCCCTGATCGTCCCCGCGCTGGTCCTGTGGGGGTTTGCCGTCGGCATCGGATTGCTCGCCGTCTTTTCGGCGGCCATCGTCCGTTCCCTGCGTCGTGGGCAGAGGGCGCCCTGCCGTTGTTTCGGCGCGTCGACCTCGCCGCTCGGCACGCAGCATGTGGCCCGCAATGCCGCCCTCGGGGCGTTCGGCGCCCTCGGCATCGCCGCGGGCCTGAGCGGGGGAACGTCATCGCTGGACTTCGGGCCGGCGTGCGTTGTCGCCTTCGCCGCGCTGATCGGCGTCGCACTGACCGCCCGGCTCGACGACCTGATCGGTCTGTTCGGTACTACGACAGCCACGTCGTAGGTCAGCAAGAACTTGACGAGAGGCTGGATTCCTTGACGACGTTTCTCACCGCGCTGGTAGTCGTGGTCGGCATTGTCGGCGTGCTGAACTTGTTGCTGCTGTTCGGTGTCATTCGCCGGCTGAAGGAGCACGACCAGGCGATCGCGAGGATCCCGTACGGCGCGATGGGGAGTGCGCCCGCGGAGTCGATGCGGGCTCCGGGCTCGGAGGTCGACGAGTTCACCGCGGTGAGCACGGACGACGTTCCGGTGACCAAGGAGGCGCTGACTGCGGAGACACTGGTCGGATTCTTCTCGGTGTCCTGCGCACCCTGCATCGAGAGCGCGCCGAAGTTCGCCGCACACGCCGCCGGAGTACCTGGTGGAAAGGACAGTGTGCTCACGATCGTCGTCGCCGAAAGCGATGACGATCCGTCCGAGCTGATCGGCATTCTCGGCCACAGCGCCAGGGTCGTCGTCGAGGGGTACGGCGGACCGATCGCCACCGCCTTCGGCGTGACTGCGTTCCCGACCTACGCCGTGGTCGCAGCCGGCACGATCACCGCGACGGCGATCGAAGTCACCACGCTGCCAGTCCCCGCATCGGCCTGACCGGACCCCGGCGAGATCTCGCTGTGCTGTCGAGAGTTGTCCGCGTCGTCATCGCCGCCTCTGTTGTGGCCGCGTCCTGCGTACTGCTCGCGCGAGCGCGGCGGTTGGTGGTGGTCGACGTACAAGGTCCGAGCATGGAACCGACGCTGTACGACGGCGACCGGGTCCTGGTCCGGCGCGCTCCGCTGACCGCAGTCCGAACCGGTGACGTCGTCGTCGTTGCCCGTCCGCACTCCCACGAGTTCGCGACGGCAAGGCCCTGGGTGATCAAGCGCGTCGCCGCTACGGCGGGCGAGCAGATACCGCCGGTCATCCGGCACAGCTGGGCCGAGAACGACGACATCGACTTCACGGGTGCGTTGGTGCCGGAGGGACGGCTGCTGCTGCTCGGGGACAATCCGGCCCGCAGCGGGGACTCCCGGCACTGGGGCTTCACCGCGGGGGATGCGGTACTTGGCGTGGTCACCAGGTCAATGCGTCCACCTGCCAAGAGTCGGGCCCGATGACGACGAAGGACCGGCGCAGGTGGAGCACGGTGCGAGGGTTGGCGCCCGCGGTCGGCGCTGGCCTTTCGGGAGGCACCCGCGCAGCTCGGGCTGCTGAGTGTGATCGCGTTGGTGGGGGCGGTGCTCCCGGTCGCGGTCACCTGGCTGACCAAGCTGGTCATCGACTCGGTGACCGGCGGCACCGCGATCGACGTACTGCTTCCGATGGCGATCGCCCTTGCTGTGCTCGGCGCCTTGACCGCGACGCTTCCGCAGATCACGCAGTACTTCTCCGCGGAAGCGCAGCGGCGGATCAGCCGAGCGGCCAAGGACCGGCTGTACCAGACGGTGAACCGTTTCCCTGGACTCGGCCGGTTCGAGGATCCGCAGTTCCTCAACCAGTTGCGACTTGCAGAAGCCGCCGACAGTGCTCCGGCGCAGTTGACCATCGCAACAATCCAACTGGTCAAGAACGTGATCACGGCGCTCGGCCTGTTCGGATCGCTGTTTGTCATCAGCCCGCTCATCGCCGGCGTCGTCCTGGTCGCCGCGCTGCCGACCCTCCTGGCCGAATTCGCACTGGCACAACGCCGGGTGAACACCACCATCCGACTGAGCCCGGACGAACGCCGCGAGCTCTTCTACCAGATGCTGCTGTCCGACGAGCGCGCCGGCAAGGAAATCCGGCTGTTCGGCACCGGCGATTTTCTGCGCGGCAGGATGATGCGCACGATGTCGGGTATTCACGCCGCCCGGCGCGCGCTCGATCGCCGCGAACTGTTCGTGCAGAGTGGACTTGAGCTCTTCGGCGCTGTCGTTGCCGGTGCGGGGCTGGTCTGGGCGATCCTCGCGGCAGGCCGCGGTGAGCTGACCGCGGGCGACATCGCCCTGTTCATCGCCGCGGTCGCAGGGGTGCAGTCCGCGGTGACAGGCATCGTGTCGTTACTGGCGCAGACGAACGAGCAGCTGATGATCTTCAACCACTACACCGTCGTACTCGACGCTCCGCCGGAGCTGCCCGTTGCGGAGCATCCAGTCCCGACGCCGGAACTACGCCGCGGGATCGTGCTCGACGATGTGTGGTTCCGCTACGGCGACGACCTGCCGTGGGTGCTGCGCGGCGTGTCGATCACCATTCCGTACGGCCTGGCCGTCGGTCTGGTCGGAAAGAACGGTGCGGGCAAGTCCACCATCGTCAAACTCCTGTGCCGGATGTACGACCCGACGAAGGGCAGAATCACCTGGGACGGAGTCGACCTGCGCGATCTCGATCCGGCCCGTCTCCGCGACAGGGTCGGTGCGGTCTTCCAGGACTTCATGTCCTACGACCTCACCGCGGCGGAGAACATCGCGCTCGGCGACCTCACCGCGCTGGAGGATCCGGATCGGATCAGCGCGGCGGCCGCGCAGGCGGGCATCCACGATGTCGTCGAGAATCTTCCGAGCGGCTACCGGACCATGCTCAGCCGGATGTTCGCCGATGACGACGGGTCGGACGGGACCGGAGTCGTTCTGTCCGGCGGACAGTGGCAGCGGTTGGCGCTGGCCCGGGCCTTCCTCCGCGCCGACACAGATCTGTTGATCCTCGATGAGCCGAACGCGGGCCTTGATCCGGAGGCCGAAGCCGAGCTGCACGCCAGGATCAGCACCTTGCGCGCGGGAAGCACCTCGGTACTGATCTCGCACCGGCTCGGGGCGTTGCGCGATGCCGACCTGATCGTCGTACTCGACGACGGGGCTGTCACGGAGACCGGCACCCACACGTCATTGCTCGCCGGCGGTGGCACCTACGCACGTCTGTTCACCACGCAGGCGAAGGGTTACCAGAGCGAGTAAGGGGTGGCCCAGGCGACGCTCGCCGCGCGCGGTCAGTCTCTTGAGTGACCAACTGAGTGACAATCGGCTCATGAGCGATGCACTTCAGACGCCGGGGTTGACTGTCCAGCAGGGCCCGGTACGCAACATGGCGGCGCGTCTGGAGGGAACACTTGCGGTGGACGAAACTGCACATTGCCTGGTCGTCGATAAAGCGGGACGTCACATCGATGTGGCCTGGCCGCAAGGATCGTCAGTAGCCATCCGCGACGGCTCAATCGCACTGATCGACGCCTCCGGGCAGACAATTGCCAAACTGGGCGACACAGTGACGTTGGGGGGTGGCTACGTGCCACCATCGGCTGCGCACGCAACCTCCTGCACAGGCAGCGAGAGGGTCTTCGCTGTCGCTTCGCGACGTCCGCTCTCGATGTGACACCCCTGTTAGTTGCCCGTAACGGCACGGCGGAAGGAACGAGCAACTCACCTCGCGGCGGGGTTTCCCGCCGATGCCATTGCCGGTGATCGGTGGGACGATCGTGGCTATTGCCTTCCAGGAAGGATCGGACGTCATGGTTCACTTGTTGGTGATGCGCCGGTTCGACGCGTTCCGGCGCGCCCCGCTGTCGGTGCGCAAGGCGATGGCGGTGATCGTCGCCGCAACGCTGGTGAGCGTGCTGGTCGGCGGCGTGCTGATCACCGTGGTTGATCCGGAGGAGTTCCCGGACCTGGGTACGGGGCTGTGGTGGGCGTTGCAGACGGTTACCACAGTCGGGTACGGCGACGTGACTCCCGAGAACCCCGCTGGGCGGTTCGTGGGGGCGCTGTTCCTGCTGGAGGCGATCGCGTTCGTGACGATCGTGACCGCGGCGATCACCTCCAGCTTCGTAGAGCGGGCGCGCCAGGAGCGGATCGCCGACTCCGAGACCGCGGAAGCGGCGGGTATCGGGCAGCTGACTACGCAACTCGCGGAGATCACCTCGAGGCTGGAGCGGATCCAGCAAACCCTCGACACCGGAGGATCGGCCGGAGCGCGCACCACGCTCAGCTGAACGTCCGCGCCTTCGGAGTGGCACGGGTTGCTCTCCGTTGCGATCCGCAACGATCGGGAGGGATTCGGTCAGTGCCCGGCCAGCAGGTTCTTCAGGGCGGCAATGATGACTGCGCACACAAGCACGGCGAGCGAGTACACCACGGCCCGGAAGAGGGACGAGCCGGCGCCTCGAGCTACGGCGAACCCGATCAGCGCGATCAAGGCGGCCAGGAGGAACTCGGCGCCCTCGAGTTCCATCGAGTCGGGCAGTAGGAGCACACCGGCGGAGACGATCAAGGCGACGACGGCCGCGCCGGCCAGTTGGGCACCAGCCAGTTCGACATCGGAAGAGCGAATCGTGCCGGCCCCCACCATCCGTGCCGAGACACGGAAGGCGAACCAGTGCGCGATCGCGAGGCCGAGCGTGATCCCCCAGATGAGTCCCCATACCTTGGTGTGCTCGACGGCACTCTCAGGTATCGCGATCAAAGAGGCCAGCAGGCAGATCGCCACGTACAGGGCCACACTGTCGGTGACCTCCGCTACCCGCGATCAGTTCGACGAACTCGACGCCCGGGTGGGCCAGGCCATGTCGGAGACAGGTGGGCCGCCGCCTGGACTCATGTCGCACGTGGTCTACCCCGAAGGCGATGGGTTCGCCGTCGCAGAAGTCTGGCGTACGGAACCCGAGGGGCTGTCCTACGTGGACGACGTTCTACGTCTGCTGCTGGCCGACCTGCATCTGACGGCGAGCGAGACCACGGTGCGGCCAGTCTGGTCCTTCGCCCGTCCGTGACTGGTGCGGCTTACTCTCCGCGCAGAGAGTGCCGCACCACAGCCTCGAAGGTTCGGGCAGATGCTAGTCGCCGGAGTGTCCCCAGAACGTGATCTCGGTGGGATTGCCGTGCTCGTCGTACAGAAAGGCGCAGCGACCAACCCACCGGGCTCGAGGAAGCTTGTCATCAAGCTCGGCAGTATCAGTTCGGGTTGGTCGATCCGTACCGATTGCAGCTCGAACCTCATCGGCGGTAGCCGGAACGATCGTGCCGTGGTCGTACCAGTCCCGCGGCCGGTCAGGGTCGACCACTCGGAAGACATCAAGGATGGAGTGCGTCCCCTCCTCGCGAACGTACTCGTCGTCGAACAGGTCCTCCAGCCGCGCCGGCCGGGACACGCGGTTGGCAGGCGAGAGATACTCGCTGTCCCCGTACCACCAGTACTTTTCAGTGGAGAACACCTGCTGCCGCAGGTCCTGCAGAGCCTGGTTGAGATCCTCCTGGTAAGGAACGAAGTAGCTCCACTCTGACGCACCCATACACCACTCCCTGCTAGCCCGACGGCGACCTGAGCAACGCAGCGCGACCCTACAGGCCAAGCGGTACAGCCGTGGCGCTACCTCGCCTTGTCCCGCAGTTGATGGGCGGCCGATGAGTGGCTCCGCGACCTGTGCCGGATGGGGAGTCTGGGCAGGAGGGCGGGGACGCGGGCGGCGTACTCGTCGTACGACGCTCCGAACGTGTTGCGAAGGTCGTGCTCCTCGAACCTCATCCCAACGACGATGTAGCCGGTCGCGGCGAGGGCGAAGAGAAGATGCGATGCGCCCATCTGTGGTGTCGCCCAGAAGGCCAGCACCAGCCCCGTCATCATCGGGTGCCGTACGACGGCGTAGAGACCGCCGACGTAGAGGTCAGAGGTGAGACCGGGGTCTCTGGCGGCCGCCCATCCGGCCTGCCGCAGCCCAACGAGTTCGAGGTGATCTACCGCGAAGGTTGCGGTGATCGCCAGCACCCAACCTGCAGCGAACAGTGACCAGGCGATGACCGCGACCGGGCCCTCGATGTGCCAGATCTGCTCACCCCAGGGTTGCCAGAGCACCAGCAGGAGCGCGAGGCAGATGTCTGTGACGAGCACGTAGGAAGTACGTTCGAGCGCCGCCGGGATCCGCCGACTCAGCCATGACTTCACCTGACGACGCGCCATCACCGAGTGCTGGACGGCGAAGAACAGTAGGAGCGCCAGGTCGATGGCGATCGCGCGAGCGGTCGTCGTGCGGTCGGGTCCGTCGACGGTCCTCGGGACGACCACGCCGGCGAGGAAGGCGATCGTCCATACGGTGACAACGAAGAACCCCAACCAGGCGGTGGCCGAGAGCAGGAGATGGGCAGGACGTCGGGTCATGTCTCCATGCTGCGGGGGCGGCCGTCCGCGGCGCAGCCGTGGAAATACCTCACTTGTGGGGGTTTCGCGCGACGTACCAGGCTGCGACCTGCGAACGAGATCTGAACCCGAGCCGCAGCCGGATCCGCTCGAGGTGCGACTCGGCGGATCGTTCGGTGATGCCCAGGCGGTCGGCCAATTCGCGGTTCGTCAGGCCGTCCGCCACGAGGGCCGCGACTTCTGCCTGGCGGGTGGTGAGTCCCGTGGGAACGGTCCTTCGTAGCCGTGGCAGTCCGAGGAAGCGTCGCATCTGCTCGACCAGCGACTCCACATCCCCGATGGCAGGAAGGTGCGAGCGACCCACGAGCTCCACGAGCTGGGCGCCCGGGATCGCGTCGGCGAGCACCCTGCTCTGGTCGAACGGAGCGGCCCGGTCTCCGCTCCGGTGCAGCACCAGCGTCGGCGCCTGCACCCGCGAGAGGCTCGGAAGCACGTCGAGGTCGTACGCGAGACGCAACAAGGCGACTGCTGTCTCGGGCGAGGAGGCTGCGCGTTGGTAGCGGGCGAGCGCGAGGCGGGTGCCGGCATCAGCCTCGGGTGCGAAGAGATCGGTGAGCAGGTCTGATCCCAGACCCCAGTGAGAGGCAAGCAGCCCGAGCATGTGCCGCTTGCTGTCCTCGTCGCCGATGGCGTCACCGGTCGCCCAGCCGCCGTACAGCACCAGACGCGAAACCTTCTCCGGCTGATCGGCGGCCCACTGCGCGGCCACCGCCGCCCCAAGCGACCAGCCCAGGACGTCACAGCGGGCAATGCCGAGCGCTTCGGTCACCGCGGCGATCGTGGCAAGCTCGAGCTCCATCGTGCGAGGGCCGTCGTACGCGTCCGAGAGGCCACAACCAGGGCGGTCGTAGCGCACCAACGTACGGCCCGACGACAGCGACTCGTGGAACATGCGCTCGGCGGGGATGGCCCATCCGAGCTCGAGATGACTGAGCCATCCCGGCGCAACCAGCAGGAACGGCCCGCTGCCTGTCAGGGCATAGGCCACCCGCCCGCCATCGGCCAAGTGCGCCATCCCCAGGCGCTGCTCCTGCGCAACCACGACACCAGTGAACAGGAGGGAGGTCGCGATTGGCAGGTGAGTGCGTTTGCGTCGCGCCATGCCAGGCGCGGAACGGTACCATCGCCGGATGGCGGGTGGGGGACTCCGGCGCAGGCTGGGCAATGCCGCGGGCGCGTTCACCAGCAACGCCCGAAACCCCAACCTACGGCGCGCCCAACTCAGCTTCCTCGGAGCCTGGACGGCGGAGTGGGCGTTCACCGTGGGGCTCGGGATCCTGGCTTACCGGGACGGTGGTGCGACAGCCGTCGGGCTGGTGGGACTCCTTCGCATGGCCCCGTCCGCGATACTGACCCCCCTGTTGTCGCCGCTGGCCGACAAGGGCCGCAGAGAGCGCGTACTGATCCTGGTCTCCGTACTGCGTGGTGTCGCCACCGGTGCGGCTGCGGTCGTCGTGGGCGTGGGTGGACCGGCGCAGATCGTGTATGCGTTGGCGGTGTTGTCGACCATCGCTGCCACGCTCTACCGACCCGCGCACTCCGCATTACTCCCGTCGCTCTGCCACACCGGATACGAGCTCGCCAGCGCCAATGTGGTCCGTGGGCTGCTGGACGCCGCCGCGACGTTGATGGGTCCGCTGCTGGCAGCGTTGCTGCTTCAGTTCACCGGCGTGACCGTCGTGTTCGCTGTGGCTGCGGGCGCCTCGCTGTGGGCTGCAGCCTTGCTGTTGCGGCTGAAGTACGACGCACCTCCGCGGCCATCTGCCCCGAGAGAGACCAACTTCATGAGGTCGGCGGTCGAAGGCATTCGAGTTGTCAGCCGGAGCCGCGATCTTGCCCTCATCATGGGCCTTGCAGCGGCGCAGTCATTCACCCGCGGGGCGCTGACCGTACTCACCGTCGTGGTCGCCATCGAACTGCTGGGGACCGGCGAACCGGGCGTGGGAATCCTCACCGCCGCCATCGGGGCGGGTGCAGTCCTGGGTTCACTCGCCGCGTCGTTGCTGGTCGGCACTCGGCGCCTCGGAGCGTGGTTCGCAGTCGGGGTGGCCCTTTGGGGTATGCCGGTCACGCTGATCGGCGTCTTCCCACAACAGGCAGCGGCGTTGTGCCTGCTGGCCTGTGTCGGCGTCGGGAACTCGCTGATCGATCTCGGCGGTTTCACGCTGCTGGCCAGACTCGCCGCAGACGAGGTGCTGGCGAGGGTCTTCGGAGTGTTGGAGAGCCTGGTCGCCCTGTCCATCGGGGTCGGAGCGCTCGTCGCCTCGCTGGTGGTCGACGGGGCCGGCGTACGCCCTGCGCTCGTGAGTGTCGGTCTGCTTTGTCCGATCCTTGCCGTGGCTTCGTGGCCGCGACTGCGAGGAATGGACCGGTCCATCGGCGTACGAGATGACGACATCGACATGTTGCACCGGGTGGCCATGTTGAACGTCCTGCCCTTGCCCGCCATCGAGCAACTCGCTCGCGGCCTGGAACCGGTGGAGGTGCCCGCTGGTCACGTCGTCTTCCATCAGGGCGACGTCGGCGACCACTACTTCGTGATCGAGTCGGGCGAGGCCGAGGTGATCGGGGACGGACAGGTGGTGGCAACGCTCGGTCCGGGGCAGGGGTTCGGAGAGATCGCCCTGCTCCGGCGAATCCGCCGGACCGCCACCGTGCGAGCCGCCAGCGAACTCCGACTGAAGGCGCTGCGCTCCGACCGCTTCCTCCCAGTCGTGCTCGGCTACACCCCGAGCGCCCGCGAGGCGGGGGCGGTGGTTGACTCGATGCTCGATCGCTTCACGCCCCGTGACCCCGAGCAACCGCCTCAATAGCTCAGATTCCCCTGGGCGCTCCAGAAGCGGTTCCCGGTGCGGTCGACAATCCGGGGTTAGTGTCTCTTATGACGTCTGGGCGTTCACTTCTCCTTATCGCCGACATCGGCGGCTACACCGAGTACATGCGATTCCATCGAATGAGCCTTGCGCACGCCGAGGTCAACACCGCGCGGCTTCTGGAGAAGGTGATCGATGCCGTGCCCGGATTCGACCTGATCGAAATCGAAGGTGACGCAGCCTTTCTCGCTCGTCAGGCCGACACGTCGGACAGTGACGCAACGGTCGCCCTGACTCTCGAGGCCGCCAGGGCCATGCACCGGGCGTTCCACCTCGAGCGGCAGTATGTCGTGACCAACCTGTGCCCGTGCGACGGCTGCACCCAGGCGAACAACCTGAAGCTCAAGTTCGTCGCGCACATCGGCGAGGTCGCCACCCAGACCATCAGGGAGCGGCGCAAGCTTGTCGGGATCGACGTCATCCTCGTCCATCGGCTGCTGAAGAACCCCGTCAAGGTCCCCGAGTACCTGCTCCTCTCCGAGGAGCTCTACGACACCGCAACCACCCCGATGCCTGACCCCGCGCACGAGGTGTCTCAGGACCTCGAAGGGATCGGCCCGGTTCGGGCGTACTTCGTGAACTTGGCGGACGTCCCGGGTTCACTCCCTCTCCTGCCGGAACCATCCTTGCTCGGACGCGTCGGCAGAACCTTGGCCGTCGCCGGCTCCGGCCTGCCACACATGCTCGGCCTACGCCGCCGACGCCGTACCGCCTCCGCTGTCTGACGTCCGCCGAGCGGCTGGTCCGGCAGGCCGACCGGATCACTGCGCCTACGCCTTCCACTCGAGGAGGCACACCATCCGGACCTCGGCAGGAGCGCGAGCTCCGCTGCCGCCCCAGTAGGTGCTTCCTTCAACGATTCCGCCAGAGCCTGCAGGAGCGTCTCCGCAGTCAGCGCCTTCCAGACCTGGGGTTGATCGAACGCAGAGTCACGCGGATGGTATTGCCGAGACGTGCACGAGCCAGGCATCCCGCCAGTAGCCTGCCGCCGAAGTCCTCGATTCGGTATGACTGCGAGGATCGCGGCATGAGCGTGCGTTCCTGGAAGCACGATCGGCGTGTTGTTCGTCTTGCCCGCATGGGTTCGGTAAGAACTACAGATGGCCCTCTTGGAGAACGAGTTAACGGTGACAACCAGCGACTACGACAACTTCGCAAACGCCTACTCGGCGGAGAACGAGTCCAACCTCTTCAACGCGTACTACGCCCGGCCGGCGATGCTTGGCCTCGCCGGTGAGGTCTCAGGCCGTCGGATCCTTGACGCGGGGTGCGGTTCCGGGCCGTTGTCGGCAGCGCTTCGCGCCAGGGGCGCCGTCGTCACCGGTATCGACGCGAGTGCAGCCATGGTTGATCTGGCCCGCCAGAGGCTGGGTGAAGACGCCGACCTGCACGTCGCGGATCTCGGCGCGCCGTTGCCGTTCGCCGACGCCGAGTTCGATGACGTCGTCGCATCGCTCGTCCTGCACTACCTGGAGGACTGGTCCGGCCCACTCTCGGAGTTGCGTCGGGTGCTGAAGCCAGGCGGTCGCCTGCTGGTCTCGGTGAACCACCCCAGCGCCTACGCGATCGTGTATCCCGAGGCCGACTACTTCGCGGTGACGAAGTACTCCGAGGATTACACGTTCGACGGACAGGTGACGTGGCTGACCTTCTGGCACCGACCACTGCACGCCATGACGGATGCCTTTACTGCAGCAGGGTTCCGCATCGCTATCGTCAGCGAGCCACCTCCGGCGCCGGACACTCCTCTGGAGGTGCTTCCCCCCGGCTTGGAAGAAGGCAGGTCGTTCATGTGCTTTCTCTTCTTCGTCCTCGATGCCGTCTGAGACCGCACTCCGGCCGGACCAAGGAGTCAGGTGAGATCACTTGGTCTAGGCCGAGTAAGCGCTCCTCGGCATGAGCGCGCATCGCGGTAGATGCGTGGGCTTAAGGGCTCTGCGGGTGGCGCGGTAGCCAGGTCAACAGTTCCGTCCCGAGGGAGGCACGTCGA
Organism: uncultured Actinomycetota bacterium; assembly: GCA_963748245.1. Classification (GTDB taxonomy): domain Bacteria; phylum Actinomycetota; class Actinomycetes; order Propionibacteriales; family Kribbellaceae; genus Kribbella. Next base: position 1,888,754 of record CAVVIA010000005.1, read on the forward strand.
TCTCCGCTGGTGGATCACGCCCAGCATCGACGACAAGTGGAGCGCCTCGGTTGTCGTGGAACTCAGGCGGGTGCTGAGATGTCAGCCCTCGCCCGCCAACTGTCGTCGTTCTTCGCCCTCTGAGCCGCTCCGGCCAGGCACGCTCATTGGCATGAGCCGCGAATCCGGCCCCGCAGCCCGGCGGCTTTCGCTGAGAGGGCATCGAGCGAGCGGAATGCCAACTCCGCGGTCGGCACGGTGATGGGCCGGAGTTCAGCGGCGGAGATCTGTTTGTGGCCCGTTCGCAGGTCGGACCGGTTAGGCTCCGGATTAGGGCGCCGGGCGCAATATGCGTCCGAGGAAGGTACCGACCCTGGCTTTGCTGGACATCAAGGGGGATCGCATGACGGAGACGTCCACCGGCTGGCAGCTCGACGCCATCACGTACTCCGGGGGCACGCAGGACGGGCCGCGCGCCAACGTGAAGCTCTCCCGGGCTGGGGAACAGGTGCACGCTGAGGGTTCTGGCACCGGGCTCGTCGACGCGGTGTGCAATTCGATCTCGCAGGCGACGGGCGTGGAGGCGCGGGTAGTCGCGTTCCGGGCGTACTCAGTCGGCCCGGGCAGTGAGGCTGTCGGAGAGGTCGAGCTCGAGGTGGAGCTGCCGGGCCGCAGGGTTGCGGTACGGGCGTCGTCCACGGATGTCGTGGAGGCCGCCGGGCTTGCCCTGGTCGCGGCTCTCAACCAATACAACGCGAAGCGGCCGGCACGAGGCTGAGTCCAGTGAGATGACCGTGGTCCGATGAGCGCGAGCGCCGCCGCGCCGCGGGTTCCGCCGCCCGCTGCGGTGAGTGAGTCTCAGGACTGTGGCTCGGTCGGGACCGGCGGACTGCGGCTACCGGATGCGGGTGTTCAACACCGGGAAGGGCCGCAAGACCGACGCCGTCGACGCGCACGCGGTCGCGATGGTGGCGCTGCGAACGACGAGGCTGCAGGAGCTGGCGTTCGACGAGGAGCTGGTGGCGCTGCGGCTGCTGACCGACCGCCGCGATGAGCTCTCGCACCTGCGGGTGGAGACAGTGAACCGGTTGCAACGGCTGCTCGAGCGAGCTGATTCCCGGCGGGCGAAGCGGGACAGTCGACGAGACAGGCCAAGCGACTGCTGGCAACGGTGAGGCCCAGAACTGTGGTGGGTAAGACGATGCGACGGATGGCCGCGGAAGAGATCGCCGACTGGTCGCGCGTGGACACCAAGCTGAAAGCGATCAAGAAGGAGCTGAACGCCGCGGTGCAAGCGCGTGGCTCGCACCTGATGGACCTGCTACGGCATCGGCCGGCCGGCGCTGCCCGGATCTGGCCGACGTCGGGGACGTGGCACGCTTCGCCGACCGCAACCACTTCGCATCCTGGACCGGCACCGCACCCCTGGACGCCTCCTCCGGCGAGCAGATCCGCCACCGGCTGTCCCGGGCCGGGAACCGGCGGCTGAACCACGTGCTGCACATCGCCGCCATCGTGCAGATCCGCCACGACACCGCAGGCCGGGCCTACTACCGGCGCAAGCTCGCCGACGGCAAGACGGCGATGGAGGCGCTGCGCTGCCTGAAACGACGGCTCTCCGACGCCGTGTACCGCCAGCTCGTCAGCGACGCCACGCCAGACCGCGACGACCGGCGAAACGGGCCCGGGAGAGCACTCGGGGGCGTCTTGACAATCCAGCGCGGCCGACCTACACACCCCGGTCATCGGCTCTTCGGATCAGCCACTTCCCGGACCCGCAATGACAGACGCTACCCGCGCCCACGGCTCATGGGAAACACCGCTCGGCCTCGGCTCACCAGCCCCCGCGAGACGCGCCGGAGCCGTCAAGGTGGAGCGCCCTACCGGACGAACGACTTAGCATGTGCGGATGGCCGCACCGCACGCTGTCTACGGGGGTGGGTACAGCGGCGACACCGACCAGGGTCACGGCCGGCGTACTCAGCGAGTGCTTCCAAGGGCGACGGCCGTGAGCGTATCTTGAGAGCGTGGGATCAAAACCTTTGCCGCAACGCGCAGTCCGCGCGGTCGGCGAGAGCCCGCTCTCCGAGCGCGTGGCCCGTGCTCAGGAGCTGGCTTACGGGCCGCTGATCGAATGGGCACGACGCAGCCCACTGCACACCGACGTGCTCGGTCATTCGTTACATCCGTCGCTTACCGACGTGACCACCGGGTGCTGGCTCGGCACATCCCTTCTCGACCTCGCTGGAGGGTCCGAATCGCGTCGCGGGGCAACTCTCCTAGCCGGGTTCGGACTGCTGGCGTCCGTGCCGACGGCCCTCGCAGGCGCCGGCGACTGGGCGGAGCTGTCAGGCGCCGAACGCCGGATCGGTGCGGTTCACGGTCTCAGCGCGGACCTTGCAATTCTCCTCTTTGCCGGCTCGCTCGTCGCGCGACTGCGCGGCAGGCACCGGACCGGCACGAAGCTTGCCATAGCCGGGAACCTGGTCATGGCGGGTGCGGGCTTCCTCGGCGGGCATCTGGCCCTGCACCGCGGAACTGCTCGCCGACCTTCCATGGATGAGCGCAACTAGGGCTCTCAACCCAATGCAGTGCCCATCGGCACTGGTGCTTTCGTAGGTCCAGGCCCATCCGAACAGGGCGGAAGGCCATAGCCACACCGGGACGGCTACGCGCCCGACTCGCGGCTTGTCCAAATGACCGAAGCGCACGCATGCTGCCGGCTGGGTCGGGCGTCAGAGTTCGATCGGGCGGTGGGCCATAGCGACGTCCACAACCTCGTCGGCCGTCAACTCGCGGTCAAACCCCTCCTGGTGCGGCCAGAAGATCAGGCTCGACACGCGCGGGTGAGGAACGCGGGCTCTTGTAATTCCTTCTGCGCCGCGTCCTGCTCTGCCTCCGTGCCCTCACCCGACATCAGGTACGTCACGAGACGGAGCAGTTCCGCGTGCTCGTCGGTCGACACGAGGACAGCATGCCCGCCCGAAGAGTCCTGTCATCGGCATTTTCGCGCCCTTGTCCGTCGGCAAACTCAACCGCTCATCGTCCAACTCCCGCAGGCCTGAGGACTCTGCCAGCGCCACCACCGGCACCAGCCCACCCGACGACACAAGATTCGGATCATCGAACTCGCGCGAATGGCTCGCGGCCTGTGAGACAGTTGCGCTCGACGGATGCCCTTCGTGCTCGGCGATCTGGAACCCTAGACAAGTCCCAATCTCCCAGCCCGCAAGGGCATCCTCGAGTTACGCCACATCCACCCCACCAAACTCATCGGTGGATCGAGGCTTAGTGGCTGGCATGCCGGCCCTCTGCGGTCAGACGGCCGCGAGCCACTTGTCCGGGCCGAACACCTCGTAGCTGATGCTGGCTTCCGGCAGCCCGCGGTCGATCAGTCTGCGGTGCACCAACTCCATGAACGGCAACGGTCCGCAGAGGTAGACCTGCGCATCAGCGGGGATCTTCACGGCGTCGAGGTCGACGAGACCGGCGAGGAGGTCATCGCGCACAGCTCGCCCGCCGAGGTCCTCGTACCACCGGTGCAGGGTGGCCGTAGGCAGCCGGTCGACGAGTTCCTTGAGCTCTTGCCGGTGGGCGTGCCGGGCCGGAGAGCGATCGGCGTGCAGCACTATGACGTCGCGCGCCGAAGCGGTGTGGATCAAGTAGTGCAGCATGCCGATGATCGGGGTCGAGCCGATGCCGGCCGAGATCAGCACCACTGGTGCGTCGGAGTCTTCGAGGACCAGGTCACCGAACGGCGGCGAAACGGTGAGCTCGTCACCTTCGAAGACAGTGCGATGCAGGAAGTTGGACACCTCACCCTCGGGAATCGGCGAGCCGTCGTCGGCCTGGGCGGGGGCGATGGCCTTGACACTGATCGCCCACTCGTCGGGCCGGAAGGCCCGGGTGAGGCTGTACTGACGGATCTGGCGGGCACCGTCGGGCAGCGTGCAGGCAACCGAGATGTACTGACCGGGACGTGCCGTCGGCAGCGCCGAACCGTCCGGCGAGGCGAGCACGAACGACACCGTGTCCGGCGACTCCTGGACCCGAGCCCGTACGACGACCGTCCGCATCACGTGCGCGGGGTCGACGCCCGCGTCGGCGTACAACTGTTTCTCGATCGCGATGAGGTCGTTGGCCATCAGCCAGTAGACCTCGTCCCAGGCGGCCGCGACCTCGGGGGTGACAGCGTCCCCCAGCACCTCCACGATGGCCTCGAACAGGTGCTTGTGCACGATCGGGTACTGGTCCGCGGAGATCCCCAAGGACGCGTGCTTGTGCGCGATGCGAGCGAGCAGATCCCTGGGAGCGGGGGCGGTCTCGTCGACCAGGAGGGTGGCGTACGCCGCGATCGCTCCGGCCAGTGCCCGTTGCTGGTCACCTTGTGCCTGGTTGCCGCGGTTGAACAGGTCCCGTTCGAGCTCCGGGTGCGCGGCGAACATCCGCCGGTAGAAGATCGGCGTGATCTGGTCGATCGCGGCGCCGATCGCCGGCAGCGTGGCCTTGACCACCTCGGTCGACTGGGCTGACAACATGGATTTCCTCCACAGCTGGTTGGACGGGTGGGCTAGCTGGAGGTACGGACCGAGAGCGAGCGCAGGACGTCCGCGGTCGGCGACCAGGTGAGGTCGGTCACCGTGAACGGATCGAGTTCCCGGAAGAACGCTTCCTGCGCATCCCGCAGTACCTTCCGCAAGCGGCAGGCGGAGCGCAGCGGACAGGGATTCGGTCCCTCGCACTCGATGACCTCCGACATGCCCTCGAGCTCACGGGCGAGCCGGCCGATCGACATCGTTCGGCCGTGCTCGGTGATGCGCAACCCACCAAGGCGTCCACGACGGGTCTCGACGACGCCCAGGGTCTGTAGGCGGGCCACGACCTTCGCAGCATGCGTGTACTTGACCGCCATCTGGTCCGCCACCGACTGAGTGGTCAGTGCCGAGTCATCGACTGCGGGCACCGCGAGCCGCATCATGATGCGAAGCCCGAGGTCGGTGGATCGGGTGAGCTGCACAGCAACGACCCTAGGTATTTGGCATCTCAGATACCAAATTATGAGCCGGTGGTGCTTCTCACCCGAACCTTGTACCAATCAGCCCTTGACGGCACCCGACGCGAGACCCGTGACGTAGAAGCGTTGTAGGGCGACGTAGAGGATTTACGGCGCACCGCGGACTTCTTCAGCACGCGTCGATGAGAACCAGGATTGGGCTGCATGCTAGGACCCTCAGCCGTCGAAATTGGTGTCATCGACCGCGGTGATGAACCCCTCCGGCCAGATCTGCTCTGTGACGGGGAAGGCCCGTCGCCAGGCCACGTTGTCAGAGAACTTGGTCTCGGTGAAGTCATTGCCGGTGATGATGCTGCGCCTCTCGGAGTCCCGGTCCGTCCCACCCCACACGCAGCCGTTCATGCGGCCGATGAACCGGCAGTCGACCAGGTCGGTGCCGTAGGCGAAGTGGCCCTCCCAGCGGCAGTTGACAAACGTGCAGTTCTCGAAGCGGCCGGCATCGGTGCTGAAGCCGCCAAGCGTCTTGAACCGGACTCGTTCGAAGGTGCAGTTGCGGTAGATGGCCGGCCGGTGGGCGAAGGAGCCTTGTGCCGCGAAGCCGTACACGTTCAGCACGGGCCGGACGCGCTGCCGGAAGTGGCAGTTCTCAAACTCCGACCACTCGACCACAAGACCGATGTCGTTGAGCCACAGTTGGACGCCTGAGACGGTCGCCCGGAAGAAGTGCACGCTCCGAAGCCCAGAGTGGGGTGAGGGTGTGATCGCGTCCACGTCGATCGTCGTCACGGATCCCGAGACGAGTTCTTCTACCGATGCGGGGACCTGGGCGTCATGGGGCGGCGTCTGTCCGCGCCACCACTCTGGGCTGCTGGTCACGAAGACATCATGGCGGCATCTCTCCCTGGACGCGCTATGCCGGTGTTCTTTCAACCTGATCGCGGCTACGGAAACTCGGCACCTACGATGTGTCTGTCCTCGCCGATGGTGCGGTGGCTCCGGATGACCGAGTGTGCCGCCGAAGGTCGACCGGGACCAGGACTTGCCCTGGAGTGACGTGGACACGAACGAGTGCGCCGCGGGCCGCGTCGTTAGGATCAGTTCGTAGATCGCCGTCTGCCGGATTTCCGAGCAGGGATTGGCAGGAATCACTGTGGCTTTGACGGCAGCGTTCATGATCGAGAAGTCGAGGCGAGCCGCGCCTCGTTTCGCACTGCGCCCCGGCTGGCTGTGGATAGTCGCGCTTGGGCTGTGCGCCGTACTGGCCGGGTGTGCGTCGACGCCGGCAGGCCCGGGTGAAGGAGTTGCCATGGACCAAGCACCCGCGCGTTTCACGATCGTTCCTGACGACTATCACGTGCCGTACGCCGGAACCGCCGAGGACGGACGGAAGTTCTTCCTGAGCGACGAACTGTTCGATGCAAGGTCGGCCTATGTCGGCCTGTTCCTGTGGAAGGCCGACGGCACGTTCGACGAGGTGCGAGTCGACAAGGTTGCTCGTCCTGCAGGGATTCCTCCAGGTCAGGCAGCTTCGGCCAGTGCGGACGAGCTCGTTGCCTCTCGGCTGGCCGAGCTCGGCGAGTACGTCCTGGAGCCGATCGAGGTCGAGCCGTTCGCCGAGGGGGTCGAGGGTGTGACCTTTGGCTGGGTGGTCAATCAGTTCGACGGCGTGTACTCCATCAACATCGAGCCGGGAGACTTCATCGCGTACTACGAACCCTGGGACGGACTTGGGTACGACACGTAACGCGTCGTACCGCGATGCCTCACTTGCCGCGGCGTCTGAGTCCTTCGGCGGTGCTACTCGTTAGCCTTCATTTATGAGGGCAGCGGTTCATACCAGGTACGGGCCGCCCGATGTTGTTCGGGTCGGGGAGGTGGAGGAGCCGGTTCCTCGGGAGGACGAGGTGCTGGTGAGGGTCCATGCGACGACGGTGAATCGAACGGACTGTGCCTATCGGGTGGCCAAGCCCTTCATCGCGAGGTTCTCCACGGGACTCAGAAAGCCACGAGTGACCATCATGGGAACCGAGTTCGCCGGGGTGGTCGAGGCTGTCGGAGGCGGTGTCACTGCATTCAAGATCGGTGAGCGCGTCTTCGGCTACAGCGAAGGACGATTCGGCTGCCATGCCGAGCTCCTAACCGTTCCCGTGAACGGTTCGATAGCCAGCATCCCAGCGAACCTGACCTTCGCCGAGGTTGCCCCGGGCACCGAAGGTGCGCACTATGCCCTCGCGTTCATCAGGACGGCGAAGATCCACCGCGGCCAGGCCATCCTGATCAACGGCGCGACCGGAGCCATCGGCTCGGCGGCGGTTCAGATCATCAAAGGGCTTGGAGCCCAGGTGACCGCCGTCTGCGACACCGCCCACCTCGAACTGGTCAGGGGTCTGGGAGCCGACCGGGTCATCGACTACACGACGGAGGACTTCACCAAGGACAATCAGCAGTACGACGTGGTGCTCGACGCGGTCGGCAAGAGCACCTTCGGCCGCTGCCGGCGACTGTTGAAACCAGGCGGGTTGTATCTGTCCTCGGACCTCGGTCCGCTGTGCCAGAACCCGGTCCTCGCGCTCGTCACCCCGCTGCTTCCTGGCAAGTCGGTCAGGTTCCCGATTCCGAGGGACAGCCAAGCGATCGTGAGGCACCTGAAGGAACTGATCGAGTCGGGAACCTTCAGACCGGTCATCGACAGGCGCTACCCCTTGGACCAGATCGTCGAGGCCTACCAGTACGTCGAGACGGGCCAAAAGATCGGCAACGTCGTGATCGAGGTCGAGCCGCGGTGATAGCACCCATGGATCAAGGCAGGAGTTCGACGTAGCCGTCGGTTCCGTGGACGCGGATCCGCTGGCCGTCCTGGATCAGGTGGGTGGCCTGCTCGACGCCGACGACGGCCGGCAGGCCGTACTCCCGGGCGATCACCGCGCCATGGGTCATCAGGCCGCCGACCTCCGTCACCAGGCCCGTGATTCCGACGAACAGGGGCGACCAGCTGGGGTCCGTGTAGGCCGTGACCAGGATGTCGCCGGCTTCGAGATCGGCCTTCGCCATGTCGAGGATGACGCGGGCCCTGCCCTCGATGGTTCCGGCGGAAACCGGTAAGCCGACCAGGGCACCGGCCGGCACGTCGTCGCGCCGGTACGACCCGGTGACGGCCTCGCCATCCGAGGTGAGGACCCGGGGCGGTGTGAGCGCCTGGTAGGACCGGAACGCGTCCTTGCGTTGCTGGATCAGCTGGTCGTCCAACTGATTGGTGCGTACGACGTCGTGGAGCTCCTGGAACGTGAGGTAGAAGATGTCCTCCTTCTCGGGGAGCACGTCGGCCTGCACGAGGCGCTCGGCCTCTTCCAGCAGGGCTTGCTTGTAGACGAAGTAGCGGCTGATGATGTTGTACTTCGGGTACTCCCGGTAGCCGATGAAGGTCCGGACCCGGTCGATCATCCGTTGGGTCTCGTCGGCTTTCTGCTCCCCGTCTGGCAGGGCCTGCAGGCGTTCCAGCAGGTCCTGTTGCTTCTTCTGCGCCTCCTGCCGTCCCTGTTCGAAGCGCCGCTGGGCGGCACCCGGCTCGAAGAGCTTGATGTTGTCGAGGATCAGCGGCACGAGCGTGGTGGGGCGTTCGCTCCAGCGCGGCCTGGTGATGTCGATCTCGCCGACGCAGCGCATGCCGTAGCGGTCGAGGTACGCCTCGATGGCGTCGCGCGCTTCGGTCCCGCCGGCGTACTTCGGCAGCTCGTCCAGGAAGCCCTCGTCCTCGACGCCCTGGAGGAACGCCACCAGCTCCGGATGCGGGCGGATCACGTCGGCGACGTCGAGCAGCGCCAGTCCCATCTCCGACGTGACGTTGTTGGGGGCGGACAGCGTGAGCGTGTCGGCCGCGTTCTTCTCGCCCAGCCAGTCCTGCAGCTGGTCGTTGAGCCACCAGGTGGCGTCCATTCCCGCCATGATCGCCTGCATGCTCAGCGGATCACCGAGGACTCGCTTGTGCTCCTGGAAGGCCTCCAGCAGGAAGTCGAACAGCGCCGGCCCGGTCTTCGTCCGGATGTCGCGCCGCAGGGCGGCGATGGACGCCTGACTGCGCTCGATCAGCTCGGTGACGATGGCCGGATCGGTCTCGATCGGGGCGGACGCGCCCCGGACCGGCGGCCCGCCGGGACCCGCGTCGGGGAGCGCCGGGACGAAGTCGCCGCGGTCGAGGAGGGTCTCCAGCGCGTCCCTGATCAGCGGATCGGACCTCCCCGCGACGTCCAGGAAGCCGGCGCGTCGTGCCGGCGAGGCCAGATGCGTGGTGGCGTCGACGAACAGCCGCCCGCCGGCCTCGTGCATCGGAGCCATGGCCGTCAGCTGCCACACGGAGATGCCCAGGGGCTTCATGGCGTCGGTCATCATCTGTTGGTGGCCGACGGAGAGGTAGACGTGGTTCTCCTGGTCGCCGGCCTCGGGGATCGGGAACAGGGTCGTGATCGGCCGGCTCTGAACGATCCGGAAGTCATCATCGACCAGGCACCATTCGATGTCCTGCGGGCGGCCGAAGTGCGCTTCGATCCGCCGCCCGAGTTGCACGAGCCGTAGGACCTGCGCGTCCGTCAGCGCCGGCTGCTCCTGCCGCTGCGGGTCGATCGCCACTTCCTGCGTGCCGCCGGCCGGCAGGGCGTGGATGGCGAGTTGCTTGGCGGCGACCGCTTTGGCGACGACTTCGCCGTCACGCACCTTGAAGACGTCCGGATTGACCAGGCCGGAGACCAGGGCCTCGCCGAGGCCGAAGCCGGCGTCCACGGTGGCGACCTTCCGGTTGCCCGTGACGGGGTCCGCCGTGAACAGGATGCCGGCCGCCTGCGGGAAGACCATCTGCTGCACGACCACGGCCATGTGGACCGTACGGTGGTCGATGCCGTTCCGCTGGCGGTAGGTCACGGCCCGCTCGGTGAACAGCGAGGCCCAGCACCGGCTGACATGCTGGAGGATCGCCGCCGGGCCTACGACGTTCAGGTAGGTGTCCTGCTGGCCGGCGAAGGAGGCCGTCGGCAGGTCCTCTGCCGTCGCGCTGGATCGTACGGCGTAGGCCGCTTGCTCACCGAGCCGTGCGAGCGCGTCGGTGACCGCCGCTGCGAGATCGTCGGGGATGGCGACCCCTTCGAGCGTCTGACGGATCTCCGCGCTGAGTGCGCCGATCGCCTCCCGATCGTCCGGGTTCAGGCGCGACAGCTGATCGAGCCGATCGTCGATCGACGGCGCTTCCGCCATGAAGCGCCGGAAGGCGTACGTCGTCACACAGAACCCAGCCGGTACACGGATGCCTTCGATCCGGGACAGCCCGCCCAGGTGCGCGCCCTTGCCGCCGACAACCGCGACCTGCGTCTCGTCGACCTCTTGTAGATCCAGCACGTACTGCTCGATCACCGCGACCTCCACAACAACGCACGCACGTCGTGCCCCCATTTCCGCAGGTATACCTTCGGCCGACGATTCTGCGCCACGGCGAGGGTCTTGCCGCAAGCCCCCAGCTCTCAAGACACCTCGTAGCGGGTGGCGATCGCGGCGGCGCGGTTGCGCAGGGAGGTGCGCAACGACTGCGGGGCCAGGGCTTCCGCGTCCGTGCTGAGCTGCCACAGCGCCCATTCGGCGTGTCGTGAATCTTGGAAGGTCACCTCCAGCCGCAGCCAGCCGTCTGCCTCGGGTTCCTCGGCGCGGACGGCCAGCGCGGTGCTCAGCAGGTCCTCCCGCCGCGCCGGGTTCACCCGTACCAGCACGGTGATGTGGCCGTCGGACAGAAACTGCGCGCAGCGTTCCCGCCAGATCCGGTCCAGATCGACCCGGTTCGGTCGCTGTGCCGGTTCGGGGAGTTCCTCGGCGGCCAATACCCGCGACAGCCGGTAGGTGCGGTCCGCGCCGGATCTCGTGGCCAGCAGGTAGCCCCGGTCGCGTACGGTGACCAGGCCGATCGGGTCCACCGTGCGCCACTGCGGGGTCTGGTCCGTGGCCGCGTAGTGGATGCGCAGCTTGTGTCCGGCGAGCACCGCGCGCCGGACCTCGATCATCGTGGTGTCGGGCACCTCCTCGGTGACCAGCCGGCGTGAGAGCAGGTCGGTCTCCGGCTCGACGAGGAATCGCTGGGCCGCGTCGCTCGCGGTGGCCCGATGGCTTTCGGGCAGCGCGTCGACCACCTTGCGCATGGCCGAAGCGAGCGCCGAGCCGAGGCCGAATACCTGCTCGCCGCGCCCCGATCCGGCGGTCAGCAGGGCAAGGGCCTCGTCGTGGTTCAGCCCGGTGAGCTCGGTCCGGAAACCGGGCAACAACGCGAAGCCGCCGTGCCGGCCGCGTTCGGCGTAGACCGGGACGCCGGCCGCGGACAGCGCCTCGATGTCGCGCAGCACGGTGCGGGTGGACACCTCCAGCTCGCGGGCCAGCGTGTCGGCAGTCAGCCGACCGCGCTGGCGCAGCAGCAGCACCAGCGAGACCAACCGGTCGGCGCGCATACGAGAACTCTACCGAATACATGACCAAGGATGTCGTGATTTGTTGCGAGGCTCGCTCGACACGACGTCCGGAGGACTCGCAATGAATCGAATGGAGCTGATGTGGCAATGGAACGAACGGCGGTCAACCCGGTGACGTGGTCGGTGGAGATGGGATTCAACCAGGGCGAGGTCGTCTCCGGGCACACCCGGACCCTGTACTGCTCGGGGCAGACCGCGATGAGCGGCGACGGCAAGCCCCAGCATGACGGTGACATGGCGGCGCAGTTGGCGCTGAGCCTCGACAACCTGGAGGCCGTGCTCGGCGAGGCCGGTATGTCCCTCGCGAACCTCGTCCGGCTCAACGTCTACACCACCGACGTCGATCTGCTGTTCCCGCACTACGGCGTGCTGGCGTCGCGGTTGGGCGCCGCCGGGGTGGCGCCGACCACCACGATGCTCGGGGTGACGCGGCTGGCGATCCCCGGCCAGATGGTCGAGCTGGAGGGAACCGCCGTCGCGTGATGCGACCTCGCCGCCTCGCTACTCGTGCCGGTTCAACCGGCACGGGTAGCAGGCAGATGGGTGGGTTCCGGTGCTCAGAATGGTGACAATCGGCGTCTACGGTTTCGACGGCGAGTCCTTCCTGCGACGACTGCGGCACGCTGACGTCCGCCTCCTGCTCGACGTACGTCAGCGCCGCGGTGTCCGCGGACCCGAGTACGCCTGGGCGAACTCGCACCGGCTGCAGGCCGCCCTCGCCGATGCCCGGATCGCCTACGAGCATCACCTCGAGCTCGCCCCGACCACCGAGCTACGCCGGCTCCAGTACGCCGAGGATGACCGCCAAGGGGTCGGGAAGCGCTCGCGCCACGAACTCGCCGCCGAGTACGCCCGCCGCTACACCACCGAGATCCTCGACCGCGCCGACCTCACACCGATCGTGTCGGCGCTGCCGAGCAGCGGAACCGCAGCGCTGCTCTGTGTCGAGCGCGACCCAGAGGCCTGCCATCGCTCGTTGATCGCCCAGCGGCTGGCCGAGCAACACGGCGTCACGGTCGAGCACCTGCGCCCGTGGTGATGGTCGAGGACACACTGCGGGCAAACTACCAATGGACTGGCTCTGAAGTTTCTGCCGATAGCCTGTCGGATCCGGGGCGAGGCGTTCGTTGCAGGGGTGAGAGGCGGCCGGAGGAAGGCCGCCGGGACAAGGAGTGATGGGATGACGCGGTACCTGATCTCGTTCGGGAACGGTTCGATGGACCATATCCCCGCGGAAGACATCCCCGAGGTGGGCAAGGCCGCCCACGCGGTGATCCAGGAGGCCAAGGACGCCGGCGTGTTCGTCTTCGGCGGCGGGCTGGACTACGAGAACGACGACGTGGAACACGCCCTGGTGGCCGTCGACGGGATGGTCACCGATGGCCCGTACCCGGAGACCAAGGAGCTCCTCGGCGGCGCCACCATCGTCGACGTACCCACTCGGGAGGAAGCCCTGGAGTGGGCCGCAAAGATCGCGGTCGCCTGCCGCTGTGCGCAACATGTCCGCAAGTTCATGGACGACCCGGACCTGATCGAATGAGGTCACACCGGCGCCCGCCGGCTCGGCGAGCCGGTCCGCGTTCAGCTCATGTGTCGGGCTGTGTCTCGATCGTGTCGAGGTCGCGTACGGCGTAGCGGTGGTGCTCCCACTCCTCCTCGAGGATCACGTGCAGGCACGAGCGGGTCGTCTCTGGGTGTTGGGGCGCCCACGGGTTCTTGCGGACCGCGGCCAGGTCGTCCGATATGACGGTGGCGATGAAGTTGCGGACCATTGCGACGCGGTCCGCTCGGACCTCCAGGACCTCGGCGTACGACGGTTTGTCCGTCACGAACCTCGACATGTCCAGGCCGTCTTCCGCGGCGCTGGGATTCGCTTGACCGATGGGGTGGTAGGGCTGCTCGAGCTCCAGGATCGCCCGGCCGAGCCACGTGTCCGTGGCCAGGACGAGGTGGCGCAGCGTCTGGGCGAACGACCACTCGCCGGCCACCGAGATGTCGACGGTGCCGTCCGGCATTGCCGCGACGCGCTTGAGGGTGGCTGCCCAGGTGCGCTCCAGCGCAGCCCAGGCCGCGCGAAGGCCGTCCGGATCTGCGGCGCGCCGGTCGGCGCGGCCGGGGAAGCGGCGGTCGAGTTCGGCCTCGACGAAGGGGATGACGTCGACGCCGTTGACGTGTAAGAAGTTCTCGCCGTCGGAGAGCCACGGTGCGTCGATGTCCGCCTTCCGCAGCTCGACGCCGCGCATCACGACGCCGGACAGATCAGACTCGACGAATCGCGCGCCAAGCAGGTTCGCACCGACGAACTCCGCTCCCTGCAGGTCGTCGGACTGGTTGAAAGTTGCCATGACCTCTCTCCTTGTCGAACGCCCCACTGCCGCTGGCCAGAGTATGCCGTCGACCACGACTTCGTGTCCTGGTCGCGGCACCCGACTGGATCGCCTCAGGGCGTGAGCTCGCCGTTCGGGGTGGCGGATTCATCCTGGTGGGGTGACGTTGGCGGGGCTGATGGCGCACACGATGGGGGCGGTGCGGCGGCTGGGTGTCGCCGCGGCCGGGAACGAGGCAGGAACCGTGGTGATCGGAGCCGATGGGCCGCGCGGTTCGATCGGAGGCAAGGAGCGCGACATGACCGCCTTTACAGTGTGGAAGTTCGATGGTCCGGACGGGGCTCAGGGCGCCGAGTCGGTCCTCAAGGACGCCGAGCGGGACGGGCTGGTGAAGATCCTCGACCATGCGATCGTCTCGTGGCCGGAAGGCGCTTCGCAGCCGACCACCAAGCAGGGGCACGAGGAGAACTGGCGCGGGACCGGGTGGGGAGCCTTCTGGGGCGTCCTCCTCGGGGCACTTTTCTTCGTACCCGTGATCGGTGGCGTGGCCGGTGCAGCGATCGGTGCGATCAGCAAGTCGACACAGGATGCCGGCATCTCCAAGGAGCAACTGCACAAGATCCGCACCGAGGTGACACCAGGAACCTCGGCCCTCTTCGTGGTGACCGAGCAAGGCGATCTCGACCGGGTGGGCGAACGCTTCCACGGCTTGCACAGCAAGCTCATCGCCACGAACCTCACCGATGCCGAGCGCCAGGTCCTACTGGAAACCTTCGGCGGCAAGTGACACCTGGACGACGCGCTGGCCGAGCATGATCGGGCCGAGGATCAGGGCGATGAAGGAGACGATCCAGCCGATCACGGCCAGCGGTTTGCCGCGCCGAGGTCCGGTCCGCCTGGCCACCCGCGGCCGTGCGGGTCGGTCCAGGGCTGTTGCGGTTGAGGTTGTTGCGCCGCGGAGTACGCGTTCGGTTCGGGCGGCGGGCCATAGCTCATGTGGACTCCAGCTGGCAGACGACTCCGGTGCTGACACATGCCTACCAGGCGGATCGGGCCAACTGATCCGCGAGGCCGCCCTGGATCCCTGAGGTGGTTTAGCTGACGGCCTTCTTGATGAGGGCGGTGAGCTGCTTTTCGCCGGCAGGGGTCAGCTTGGTCAGCGCGAACGAGGTGGGCCACATCGCGCCGTCGTCGAGGTTGGCCGGGTCGTTGAAGCCGAAGGTCGAGTACCGCGACTTGAACTTGGCTGCGCCCTGGAAGAAGCAGACGTTCTTGCCGCCCATGTGGTATGCGGGCATCCCGTACCAGAGCTTGGCCTTCAGCTCGGGTGCGTTCTCCTTGATGAGCTGGTGGATTCGCTCCGCCATGGCGCGCTCGTGGTCCGGCAGTTCGGCGATCTTCTCCAGTACGGCGGCCTCCTCGTCGACCTTGCCGCCGCGTGCGGACGACTTGAGCTCCCGCGCGCGCTCCTTCATCGCATCGCGCTCGTCCTCGGTGAAGCCTTCGTACGACTTCGTGGTGCTCGTCTTCGCTGTGCTGGTCTTCTTCGCTGTGCGTTTCTGCGCGGCCGCCATGGGAGTTTCCTGTCTGTGTGATCCGGTGGGGAACACTCCTCATGCTAAGGAGCCACGCGCGGCAGTGGCTTCTCGAAAACTGATCGAATCCGCGGCCTCGAGAGCGAAGGTGGTTGCCCGCGGACTGGCCGGCAGCAGCGGTAGGCGGACGTGAGGGCTCGGGATCCGGCCCTGAGCTGACAGGACGGCCTTGATGACAGCGGGGTTGGGCTCGGCGAAGAGGGCTCGGGACAGCGGGAGGAGGCGGTTGTTGAGGCGGCGGGCCTGGTCTGTCGGGCCGTCTCGCCAGCTGGTGACCAGGTCCGCATACGCACGGGTGGCCACGTTGGCACTGGCCAGGATTGCCCCGAAAGCGCCGAGCGCCAGCAGCGGAGCGACGTACAGGTCGTCACCGGCAAGGACGGCGCACTCGGCCGGCATAGTGCTCATGAATGCGACCGTGGCGTCGTCGATGGCTCCGACGGAGTGCTTGAACCCGGCAACGTTCGGGATTCGGGCGATTCGGCCGAGAGCATCGGCTCCCAAGGAGGTGCCGGTGCGGTAGGGGACGTTGTAGACAATCAGCGGCACCGGACTGGCGGCAGCGAGCCGGCGGAAGTGCTCGACGACGCCGTCTTCGGACGGGCGGGTGTAGTACGGAACGACGGTGAGTGCGGCGGCGGCTCGGGGATCGAGGTCGGCGAGCAGGTCGGCGGAGGCGGCGGTCGCGTTCGACCCGGCGCCGACGATCAACTGCGCGCCGCGCTGCGCGCACACATCGGCAGAGATGTCGACGACCCGGCGACGCTCCGCAGCCGTGAGTGTCGCTGGTTCGCCGGTCGTGCCCAGCGCGACGATCCCGGTCGCTCCGCCATCGAGTACGGCGTGCGCCAGCGACTCCAGCGCGTCGGAAGCGAGTTCGTCGGTCGGTGTGAACGGCGTGACCAGCGGAACGAAGAGACCCGTGAGTGACATGCCTTGACGATCACCCAGGTCTGCTGTTCAGGTCCAGTTCGCATTTCTGTCGTTGAGCGTAAGGTCTTCTTATGCTCGACGTACGCAAACTCCGGCTTCTCCGCGAACTCGCGCACCGCGGCACGATCGCAGCCGTCGCCGAGGCGCTCGCCTACACGCCGTCGGCGGTGTCCCAACAGCTCACCGCCTTGGAACGCGAGACCGGCGTACCGCTGCTGGAACGGACCGGCCGACGGGTGACGCTGACGCCGGCCGCACACGGTCTGGTCGAGCGCACCGAGGAGATCCTCGCGACGCTGCAGGAGGCCGCTGCCGACCTGGCGGCTACGGCAACAGCGCTCACCGGAGTACTGCGCATCGGGGTCTTTCCGACTGCGGTCCAGACGATCCTGACGCCGGCCCTCGTCGCGTTGAGCACCGACCATCCGGGCCTCGACCTGACGGTCACCGAACTGGATCCGGCAGCGGTGCCCGATGCTCTCCGGGACGAGAGCCTCGATGTCGCGTTGATCCAGGAGTACGACTATGTACCGATCCCGTCCGATCAGGGTTTGCAGACCGAACCGTTGCTGGAGGAGACCGTTCACCTCGCCGCTCTTACCGCCGAACCCCTGACCGCCCGGCGTGACACCTCCTGGATCGCCGGCACTCCGGGGACGCTCTGTCATGCGCTGACCATCAGGGCCTGTGAGGCAGTCGGATTCACACCGCGCATCCGCCATCACGCCGACGACTTCGGCGCCGTACTCGCGCTGGTCGCCGCCGGTCAAGGCGTCGCCTTCGTCCCCGACCTCGGCGCCGTCGCGCGACCTTCCACGGTCGTGCTGACCCCGCTGCCCATCCGCCGCAGAACCCACCTCGCCTACCGCCGAGGCACCGCCAACCACCCAGCCATAACCGCCGCCCGCACCGCCCTACACACCGCAGTCTCCAACGGCGCCGGGTGATGGGATTATCAACGCGGGACGGCGGTCCTGGCGTGATGGTCTGGAGGGCCGGAATGGGTGAGGATCTGGCGGAGCCGACAGAGTTTCCGCGGCGGATGGGGAAGGTTGCGCCACGCGAGCTCGCGCACCTTCGCGGGTCGACCTAACCGACGTACGAGCAGAAGCTTCTCAGCTGGTTGGTACGACGCGGATTGCGAAAGCGGTCGCGAGGCCCAGGGCGATGGACGAGCCGTCGTGTTCGACGTCGATCGTGCCGGCCGCGTCGTGGCGGCGGCTGACTGTGAGGGTGGTGCCGATCGTGATGCCGAGCTGGTCGAGCTGCCGCAGGAGCTCGGGATCGCTGTCGGAGACCCGCGCGACCCGGGCCCGCACGCCTACGCCGACGGTGTCCAGCCGGAGCTGGTCGTCGTCCGGGAGAGTCCCGTCCGAGCGGGGGATGGGATCGCCGTGCGGGTCGTGGTCGGGTTCGCCGAGGCGAATCGCCAACCGATCGATGAAGGTGTCGGAGACCGCGTGCTCGAGGATCTCCGCCTCCTCGTGCACCTCGTCCCAGGTGTAGCCCAGGTAGTCGACCAGGAACGTCTCGATCAGCCGGTGCTTGCGGACCATGGCGAGCGCGATCCGCTGCCCTTCCGGGGTCAGTTCGATGGCGCCGTACCGGGCGTGGGAGAGCAGCCCGCGCTCGGTGAGTTTGCGGACCAGCTCGGACACCGACGACGGTGACAGGCCGAGCCGGCCGGCGAGAGCGCCGACGGTCACCGGTTCCTCGGACCACTCGCGGGCGTTGAAGACGGCCTTGAGATAGTTCTCGACGACTCTGGATTCCATCGCGTCCTTCCGCTTCATCCCATCGCGGCCGCGCGGCGGCGACTGGTCGTCAGGTGTCTGCCGAGCAGCCCGTGGCGTGGGCTGAACAGGTAGACCAAGGCGAACACGACACCCTGGACCACGACGACGAGTCCGCCCGAGGCGGCGTCGAGCCAGTAGCTGAGGTAGATGCCGAGGACCGAGCATACGGCGGAGATGACCGGCGCGATCACGAGCATCCGCCCGAACCGATCGGTGAGCAGGTACGCCGTGGCGCCCGGGATGATCAGCATCGCCACCACCAGGATCACGCCGACGACCTGGAGCGCGACCACCGCGGTCAGCGCCAGCAGCCCGAGCAGCAGCGCGCCGAGCCGGCGCGGGTGACAGGCCGATGGCGTGGGCGTGGGTGGGGTCGAACGCGTAGAGGGTCAGGTCGCGGCGCTTCAGCACCAGGATGACGAAGCGCCACCGCGGCCAGGACGCCGATCTGGATCAGGTCGGTGGTCGAGACGCCGAGGATGTTGCCGAAGATGATGTGGTTCAGGTCGGTCTGGCTCGGCGTCACGGAGATCAGCACCAGCCCGAGCGCGAACAGCGTGGTGAACACGATGCCGATCGCGGCGTCCTCCTTCACCCGGCTGGTGTCGCGGACGACGCCGATCAGCGCCACCGCGAGGAACCCGAACACCAGCGCGCCGAGCGCGAACGGTGCCCCGATGATGTAGGCGATCACGACGCCGGGCAGCACGGCGTGGGAGACCGCGTCGCCCATCAGCGACCAGCCGATCAGCACCAGCCAGCAGGACAGCACCGCGCACACGACGGCCGCGAGCACCGTGGTGACGAGCGCGCGGACCATGAAGTCGTACTGCAGCGGCTCCAGCAGGAGGTCGACCGGAGTCACGCCGCACCCTCTTCTTGGTCGAGTACGTCGAGACCGAAAGCGAGGGCGAGGTTCTCCGGCCGCAGCGCCTCGGCCACCGAGCCGTGGAACAGCACCCGGCGCAGCAGCAGCACCGCCTCGTCCGCCAGCTGGGGCAGGGCGTGCAGGTCGTGGGTGGAGACCAGGATGGTCCGGCCGTCGGCGGCCAGCTCCCTCAGCAGGCCGACGATGGTTGCCTCGGACCGCTTGTCCACGCCGGCGAACGGCTCGTCCAGCAGCAGCATCTGCGGCACCCTGGGCGATGCCGCGGGCGACGAACGCGCGCTTCTTCTGCCCGCCGGACAGCTGGCCGATCTGGCGGTCGGCGTACTCGGTCAGCTCCACCCGGTCCAGCGCCTCGCGCCACCGCGGCGCGGTCGGCCGGACGCGGCCGGCGGGTGAAGCCCTGATGCCCGTAGCGGCCCATCATCACCACGTCGCGCACCGACACCGGGAACGTCCAGTCCACGTCCTCGCTCTGCGGGACGTAGCCGATCCGGCCGCGCTTGCGCGCCATGCGCCGGGTCGGTCCCGTCGATCCGGACCTGGCCCTGCGTCGGGCCTGACCATGCCCATGATCGCCTTGAACAGCGTCGACTTGCCGGATCCGTTCATGCCGATCAGGCCGGTCACCCTGCCCGGCCCGACGGTCAGGCGACACGCCGTCGAGTGCCAGCACGTCGCCGTACCTGGACGACGACGTTCTCGACCTCGATCGCGGCGGTCATGAGCGTGCCGCCCGTCAGAGCCGTCGATGATCGTGTCCGGCGTCGTACCGGATCAGGTCCAGGTACGTCGGCACCGGGCCGTCGGCCTCGGACAGCGAGTCGACGTACAGGGTGCCGCCGAACTCGGCGCCGGTGGCCTCGACCACCTGCCGCATCGGCTTGTCCGACACCGTCGACTCGCAGAACACCGCGGGGACGTGCGTTGGTCTTCGACGAACTCGATCGCCGAGGTGATCTGCTGCGGCGTCGCCTGCTGCTCGGCGTTGACCGGCCAGATGTACTTCTCGGTGAGCCCGGCGTCGCGGGCCAGGTAGGAGAACGCGCCCTCGCAGGTGACCAGTGCGCGCTGCGTTCTCCGGCACGGCCGCCAGCTCTGTGACGAGCTCGTCCTGCACCTCCTGCAGCTCCGCCTTGTAGGCCTCGCCGTTCGCGGCGAAGTCGGCCGCGTTGCCCGGGGTCGAGCTCGCAGAACGCGTCGACCATGTTGTCCACGTAGATCTGCACGTTCACCGGGACTCATCCACGCGTGCGGGTTCGGCTTGCCGGCGTAGGAGTCCTCGGTGATGTCCATCGGCTCGACGCCGTCGGAGACGACCACGTGCGGCACGTCGACCGACTCGACGAACTGGTGCGAACCACAGCTCCAGGTTGAGCCCGTTGTCCAGGATCAGGTCGGCCTCCGAGGCCTTCCGGATGTCGCCCGGGGTCGGCTCGTACCCGTGGATCTCGGCGCCCGCCTTGGTGATCGACTCCACCTTCAGGTGGTCGCCCGCCACGTTCCGCGCGATGTCGGCGAGCACGGTGAACGTGGTCAGCACCACCGGCTCGTCGCTGCCCGACGCCTGGCTCGGCGAGCACGCGGGCAGCACCCCGAGGGCCAGGATCAGCGGCAGGACCGCGACAGTTTTCGGCACACCGAAAACATAAGATTTCGGTGGACCGAAAACAAGGCCGGATTGCGGATCGGCACCGCGACTGGGAGGGTGCTGAGCCGTGGACGACGACATCCGCCGCGGCGATCTGCTCGCCGAGGGCGAGCCGGAGCAGGAGTTCAACCCCGGGATCGCGGCCAGGCTGCCGCGGAAAACCGCGGCCGGCGGAGCGCTGATCCGCGATCAGGCCGGCCGCATCCTGTTCCTCGAGCCGACCTACAAGCCGACCCTGGACATCCCCGGCGGGATCGCCGAGTACGACGAATCGCCGTACGAGGCCTGCCGTCGCGAGGTCCTGGAAGAGATCGGCCTGACCCTCGAGATCGGCCCCCTCCTCGTCGTCGACTGGGTCCCGGCCCTCGGCGTCTGGACCGACGCCCTCGCCTTCGTCTTCGACGGCGGCGTCCTCGATCCAGCCACCATCGCCCAACTGAAGATCGACCCGGTCGAAGCCCGATCCCACGAATTCCTCACCCTCGCCGAAGCCCGCCCCCGCCTCCGCCCCTCCCTGACCCGCCGCCTGACCCTGGCCCAACAAGCCCTCACCACCAACACTCCCCAATACGCCGACTTCGGCCGCTGACTCACCAGTCGATTCACAGGCAGGGTCAACCGGACGAGAATGGGTTCGCATTGCCGGGAACCCAAGGGCGGGTTTCGGTCGGCTCGGGGGGACACATCATGGCAGCAACGTCGGTGACAGCCCATTCCGTCAAAGAGGCCTGGCTCGATCAGGCGCTCGACAGGGCGGGGATCGACCGGAACACCTGGCGTCCCGGCCGCGGATTCGCAGCGAACCGGCGAACGGCCGAGGCTGTGTACGACTACTACGGGAGGCTCTTCCGCGCGCATCCCCAGCTCACCTGGGCCGGTATGGCGAGCCTGATCGGTCCGTCCTTCTACGCGGGTTTCAAGGATCTCGGGTATTTCCCGGACACCGCGCGCAAGGCGACCGTGGCAGTGTTCGGGCGACCGATCAGACACTTCGTCAGGAGCGGCTCGGTCGATATGGATTTCTATTCGACGATGTTCCTGAGGATGCAGAAGAAGATCTTCGAGGACCAGGCGACGATGCACGAGGCGTATCTCACCGGCGGTTTCGGCGCGATCGATGAGCTCTACCGCCTCAGGATCATCGACGTGGCGACCCGGGAGGCGTGGCGCGATATCGACCGCGGACGCGCGGACGACGAAACGATGCTCGTCGATCGCGGCAACCGCGCGCTGCTGCTGCGTGAGCAGCTGGACATCATCGACCGGTTCTACCTGCAGATGATGCGCCATGATCGGCCGGCGGGTTTGGTGTTCACCTATCTGCTCACGCTCGCCGGTGCAGCGTCGATACCCGGTGCGCAGTCTTTCCCCGAGCGTTATCCGTGGGCGCTCGTCGCGCGCCTGCCACGCGGCGCGATCAGTCTGCGGACGCCCCTGGCCAACGGCAACATCGCTGTGTTCGCGAACCGCTGGAAGCTGATCGAGGAGGACACGCTGCCGAAGTGTCTCGCGTTCATCCGTGATCACGCGACAGAGGCGTACACCTTGGCGGGGACTCCGGTTGCCGAGCGCGCGATTCCGCACCGGCTCCGTGAGCGTGCCACCGGTCTCCTCGTCGCAGCCTGCACCCGGTGGGACCTGGACGTCAGCCAGGACCTGTCGGCGATTCCGCCCGCGAAGCCGTTGACGGACGCCCTGACCGAGGACCGGACGATCGATCTGACGAGGCCGGCTGATCGCGCATCGGCCGGATTCGAGCCGGACGCCGACAGCCGGGTCTGGATGAATCCCGACCGTCGACCGTTCGAGCTCACCGTCAACCTGCCGGGAAGGGGGCCCTACCGCACCCATGCGGCCGAGGCAGTGCTGCTGTCCTCGGCACCCGGAGGGAATCCCGACCGGCTGATCGTGCAGCGTCCGTCGGCCGGTCTCGACGCCGATGCCACTCAGCGGCTCATCGGCGAGTACGCGTTGGAGTGGGGCTTTCCCGTCGAAGCCGTCGCAGGCTGGCGCGACGGGGTCGAGCGTCGCGCCAGGAGCGACCGCAGCTACAGCACACACGTCTTCAGGGCTGACGATGTGGGCGACGTCCACCTGGAGTTTCAGGTCTCCCACCACGTGACAGAGGGCACGTTCGTCGTGTCGGCCTTGTTCTCCTGGACCGCGGCAGACACCCCGAATGCGCCTGGGTAGAGCGCGATCCCCTGCAGGAGAACCTTCCTGACGATGCCCGGCATCACACCACCACCGCTCAACCGATGCCAGCAGGGAGCCCCCGCGGAGCCGCCGGGGCTCCGCGGGGGTTTCACAGTGTTGTCAGCCGGCGGTCGCCAGTACGGTCGGGCGGTAGAGGGTCTGACCCGACGTCTCGTCGACGACGGCGACCCGGACGGACTCCGGCGTGGAGTCGTGATGCGGTACGGCGAAGACGGCGGTCACCGGGCGGCCGTCGTACCTGGCGGTGTAACTGACGAACCGCCAACTCTCGTCGTCCCAGTAGTCGTGGATGTCGGACCGCAACAGCCCGTTGACCGCACGGTACGCCGGGCTGAGCAGCAGTCGTCGTTGCGTTGCCGCCAGTGGTACGGCGTCAGTCGCGGTGTTGCTGAGTGGATGGGTGATCCGCAACCGCAGCCGGCGCAACGGCAGCAGCCAGTACCGATCCAGTTCGGCGGACAACATGACGAACACCGCGGCCTCCGGCACCAACACGATCGCGCCGGCCTCGGCCGTCCACCATCCGCTGGCTGCCGTGGTCGCGGCGAGCGCTGTTGCCAGCAGCAACAACGCGCGACCGATCGCCCGCCGGCCAACCGGCTTGGCTGACGAACCGACGCAGCCGCAGGACGCCTCCGGGACCACGATCTTGGCGTAGATCAGGTACCCGGTGAAGCCGACGGCCAGAGCCACGGCCGCGACCGCCTCGACGGTCAGTGCCGGTGGCAACAACAACGCCAGGGCAACGACCGCCTCGACTCCACCGACCAGACGATACGCCGGCGTGGCCCGCTTCTCGCCGACCAACCGTGGCAACGCCGTACGCTCCGCGCTGTCCCGCCGTACGACTTTGCCGTACGACGACCAGAGCAAGAGCAACCCGATGAGCAACGGCTGGGCAGCCGCCACCTGTTGTGCGAACATCGCGCCTCCCGCTCAGTTCGAGGCGTAGATGGTCGCGATGTCGATCTCGTTGGTCCCCGGTCGCCAGGCGCCGATCACCTGGGCGTGCCGGCCGACCTTGAGCATCGACAGGTCCGACACCGCCGGGGTGCCGTTGTAGACGGCCGCGGTGAGGCCGGGCTGCAGATGCCCGACGACCTTCTGGCCGTGGTGGTCGAGTTGCAGCGCGGAACGCCCGATCGAGTTGATGCTGACGGCGAGGTTGACGATGTTCACCCACACCGACTCGGCGGCGAGGATTCCGTCCGGCATCAGCACGCCGCGGGCGTACAGACCGTCACCGACCCGGACCTGGTCCGAGGTGGTCGGCCGGAGTTTCCAGACACTGGTCACACCGGTCAGCTGGATCCGGTGCATCCGGCCGTCGGAACCCTGCACCTGCAGGAGATCCTGGTTCCGTCCGATGATCAGGCCTTCGGCGAAATTCGGGTCCGGCTGTCCGGCGTCCGGGTACTGCGTGGCCGCGGCGAACGCGGTCTCAGGAGCGAGTGAGCCCATGGCGGTAGCGGCGACCAGGCCGGTCGCGCCGAGCGCGGCGCGGGTGAGCAAAGACCTGCGGTCCATCGTTGTGGTCATCTCAACTCACCCCTCTCAGCCGACGTCGACGGTGCAGGGGATCAGGCCGGCGCTCAGGCTGCCGATCGCGGAGAACGCGGCCGGAGTGAGGTCGATGATCCGGTTGGAGGCGCACGTCCCGCCGCAGCAGGCACGCTCACCACAGAACAGGTCGGTCTGCGGACCACAGTCCGCGATCGACGTGACCACCCGCGAGCCGTTGCACAGGTTGGTCGTGGAATGCCGGAACCCGCAGGTACGCCGGGACATCCCGGTGATCCCGCAGCGGTCCGGCCGGGTGATCTCGAGGCACGCAGCCGAGGCGTTCGGCCAAGCGTGCTGGAAGTTGCCCGAGTGACAGGTGCCGCAGGCACCTCGCCCGGTGCTGGCGCAGGGTCCCCACGCGTTCCCGCAACAGAACCACGAAACTTCGCCGTTGATTCCGGCCATGACAAATTCCTCCAGGTCTAGGGGCGGTAAGACCTACTGAAGTTCTTTGTACTCCGATCCCGGGAAATCTCACAGCCTTCAGCCCCGAAACGGAAACTTTTTACCCACCCACCCATTTGCGCTCGCGACTGGAACACCGGCGTTCATCGAGTCGCGGATTTCGGCTCACGACACGCCGGTGCGACGAGCCGAAATCGACGACTCGAGCAGGTCGCCTCACCGCGAACGTGAGCCGCAGACCACTGGCGCTGGAGGCTGTATGCGGTATACGATCCGGTGGTTGCATTGGTTGTGGATATAGTTGTGCTGTTTGTGGAGGGGAGTATTCCTCTCGGGTCCGCGGTGACGTGTGCCCGAACGCGGCAGTGTCGTCATCACGGGAGGCCTGGGCGGCCGAACCGGTGCTGCCGGCCCGGATCGTCCGGGCGGAAGAGACCTCCGGACCCTGCTTTACGCCGTCGTCCGGAGGTTCGTCATGGTCTCTGTCATGCCCCCTGCCGTCTGGGTGCTCACGATTGCCGGGTTGCTGGCGATTGTCGCGTTCGACCTGATCGTGATCGCCCGGCGCGATCACACCGTGACGATCAAGGACGCGACCCGGTGGGTGCTGTTCTACGTCGGCCTGGCGGGGCTGTTCGCGGTCGGGTTGTTCCTGTTCAGCCCGGGGTCGGGGACGACCGGCGGTGAGTTCGTCGCCGGGTACATCACCGAGTACAGCCTGAGCGTCGACAACCTGTTCGTGTTCGTCATCATCATGGCCAGGTTCGCCGTACCGAGTCTGGCGCAGGACAAGGTGCTCTACATCGGCATCGTGGTGTCGATGGCGCTGCGGGCGGTGTTCATCCTGGCCGGCGCGGCGGCGATCGCGGCCGCGAGCTGGGTGTTCTACCTGTTCGGCGCGTTCCTGGTGTACACCGCGATCCGGCTGGCGCTCGAGGGGGACAACGACGAGACCGCCATCAGTCAGTCGCAGAGCCAGGAGAACGCCGTACTGCGGGGGATGCGCCGGATCCTGCCGTTGTCGCACGACTACGACGGCGCGAAGCTGGCCACCCGCGTCGACGGCCGCCGGATGGTGACGCCGTTGGTGATCGTGATCGCCGCGATCGGGATGGCGAACGTGATCTTCGCGCTCGACTCGATCCCGGCGATCTTCGGGCTCACCCAGGACGCCTACGTCGTGCTGACCGCCAACGCGTTCGCGCTGATGGGCCTGCGCCAGCTGTACTTCCTGATCGGCGGGCTGCTGGAGCGGGTGATCTACCTGAACGTCGGCCTGTCGGTGATCCTCGCCTTCATCGGCGTGAAGCTGATCATCGAGGCGCTGCACGGTTCGCACATCGACGACATCGGCGCGATCCACCTGCCGCACATCGGCATCCTCACCTCGCTCGGCTTCATCGCCGGCACCCTGTTCGTCACCACGGTCGCCAGCCTGATCAAGTCGTCGTACGACCGCCGCCGGGTCGAGATCCGCGTCAAGATCGACGAGTGACGAAGGCCGGCGCTGGGCGCAGCCGGAGGTAGAGCAGGGGGATCGGGGTGAGGATCAGCCCCGACGCGAGCAGGGCGGTCCGCAGGGACGAGCGGCCGACGGCGCCGAGCGGTGGGCCGCCGACGACCTGACCGATCGCGTTGGCCTGGGACACCATCGAGATCACCGTGGCGCGTGACTTCGAGTCGACGTGCCGGTTGAGCCAGGCGGACTCGATCGGCCAGGCGAGCGCGCCGGTGATCGACCGCAGCCACATCGCGGCCAGCGCCAGCCAGAGGTGATCCAGCAGCGCGAACGCGATCACGCCGGCCACCTCGATCAGGCTGAGGACCGCGAGTATGCCGTTCGGATGTACGGCGCTCAGTCGCTCCGGCGACAGCTTGTTGAGTACGACCGACGTGACCAGCGACAGCAGCGTGCCGATCAGTGCGAGCACGGTGAACCAGAACGCGGGGTCCGACGTACCGAAGACCGTCGGGAAGGTGAAGTTGAGGATCTTCACCGACCACAGCCGGTCGAAGGCCTCACTGGACAGCCCGGAGATCAGGCTGATCAGAAGCAGCGTCCGTACGACGGGACGCCGCCGAGCGACCCCGAGTCCGTGCCTGAACATCTCGCCCATCTGCCGGAATGTCTCCCGCTCGCCCTTCGGTGTGCGGTGGAAGTTCTCCTCGCGCATGACCATCGCCAGCACCACTGCGAGCAGGATCATCCCGGCGCCCGCCAGCGCCATCGGCAGCGGCAGGCTGATCAGGCCGAGCGCGCCGGCGGAGACGGTGCCGGCGATCGTTCCGGCCAGGGCGAACTGCTGCCGGCGGACGAACACCTTGGCCGCGCGATCCACGCCGATCTCGTCGGTGATCCAGGCCTGGTCGGCGCCGGAGGTGAAGGTGTAGCCGACACCCCAGAGCACCTGGGCGGCGAGGATCGCCAGGAAGGTCGGTACCAGTCCCTGCAGCAGCAGGCCGGCGCCGATCAGGGCGAAGCCGATGATGATGGACAGCCGGCGGCTGTACAGGTCGGCGACGATGCCGGTGGGCACCTCGAACAGGAAACAGGCGAGCTCGAGCGTGGTGCCGACGAGGACCATCTCGAGCGGATCCAGTCCGACGTCGCGGACGTAGTACACCATGCTGAGCGTGAAGGCGAGCGCGCCGAAGAAGGCCCAGGCGCTGTTGAAGGCGTAATAGGTACGGACCGGATCGGCCGAACGGAACGCAGGCATTGTGGGTCGCTCCCGGAAGCGTGTGCGGACGTGACGAAGCGCGACCGGTGAAGGTCAAACGCTTGACGTGACGCACGACGGCGACCACCGACGGGTGGGCTGCGGAGGTGCGCTTTCAGGAGCGACGTTGCATGGCGACAGGGTAGGTCAGAATCCGGCGAGTCCGCTTCCGATTTACCCAACCACGAGCGGTGATCAGAGGTACCATCGGAAGTGCCTGGCCCGGCCGTTCCCCCGTGATGGTCGGGTCAGGTTTTTCGTGCTCCGATGTAGAGAATCGCCGCGTGGCTCCGTCGCTCCTGTGGACAGGCAGGACCGACGAGAGGATCACCACCATGCTGCTCGAGAACAAGACCGCGATCGTGTACGGCGGCGGAGGCGCGATGGGCGGTGCGATCGCCCGGGCGTTCGCGGCCGAGGGCGCCACCGTTCACCTCGCCGGCCGGACCCGGACCAAGCTGGAGAAGGTCGCCGCCGACATCGCCGAGGCCGGTGGCAGAGCCTCCGTGGCGGTCGTCGACGCGTACGACGCCGACGCGGTGAACGAGCACATGGCCTCGATCGAGGGCCGGATCGACGTCGTGTTCAACGCGGTGAGCGTGCGGGTGAAGCAGAGCGTCCCGCTGGTCGAGTTGTCGGTGGACGACTTCGTCCGGCCGGTCGAGGACGCGGCCCGGACCAACTTCATCACCTCGACCGCGGCCGCGCGCCGGATGATCGAGCAGCGCGGCGGCGTGATCCTGATGCTGTCGTCGTCCGCGTCGCGGGAGTCCGGGGCCGAGTTCGAGATGGGCGGGTTCAGCCTGGCCTGTGCGTCGATCGAGACGCTCACCCGAGCGCTCGCCGGAGAGGTCGGGCGGTACGGCGTCCGCGTGGTCGCCCTCCGCCCCAACTTCACCCCCGACAGTCACCCGGAGTGGGGGATCGAGGAAGGTGGTCTGGACCACTTGCTCAAGGGCACCGCACTCGGCCGGCTGCCCAGGGTCGCCGAGGTCGCCCACACTGCCGCCTTCGCCGCGTCCGATCACGCCGGCCCGATGACGGCCGCCGTACTCAACCTCTCGTGTGGCGCGATCGCGGACTAGAGCGGTTCGCGATACCCCACTCGGTCTTGACAGGGGCGGTCGCGGGCGGGTTGACTGCGACATAGTTCACGGAGGAAACAAACCTCGCCCGAGTGGGGTCGTCGGCTCAGAACGACTCCCGGATGGGCTTCTTTGCTGTGCGCGCACCTCCCTGAATTGCGGCTGGTCATCCTATCGGATATTTGATCCCGCCGAACCAGTGCAGGACGGAAAGGACCACCGGAGTGAGCGCAACCCTGAAACCGGCCGCACCGCCGGCACCGGTACGGCGGGAGGCGTCCCAACCCGCCCGGATCCCACGCCCGAGCCGGCGGACCGCGGCCGCCCGCAGCCTGCGCAGGCATTGGCAGCTGTACCTGCTGGTGATCGTGCCGCTCGCGTACTTCGTCATCTTCAAGTACATCCCGATCTCCAACGCGGTGATCGCGTTCAAGAACTACAGCCCGATCAAGGGGCCGTGGGGCAGCGACTGGGTCGGCTTCAAGAACTTCGAGCTGTTCTTCGCCAACCCGGTGTTCTGGACCCTGGTGAAGAACACCTTCATCCTGGCCGCCTACACGGTGCTGGCCAGTTTCCCGATCCCGATCATCCTGGCGATCGCGCTGAACGAGATCCGCAACGGCTGGTTCAAGAAGACCGTCCAGCTGGTCACCTACGCGCCGTACTTCATCTCCACCGTGGTGGTCGTCTCGATGACGATCCTGGTGCTGTCGCCGCGGATCGGCTTCGTCGAACGACGCGATCGGGCTGTTCGGCATCCCGGCGGTCGACTTCCTCGGCGATCCGGACTACTTCCGGCATATCTACGTCTGGTCCGACGTCTGGCAGACCACCGGGTACTCGGCGGTCATCTACCTGGCCGCGCTGGCCGGCATCGACCCGGCGCTGCACGAGTCGGCCAAGATCGACGGCGCCAGCCGGCTGCAGCGGATCCTGCACGTCGACCTGCCCGGGCATCATGCCGACCGCGGTGATCATCCTGGTGCTCGGCGTCGGCAACATCATGTCGATCGGGTTCGAGAAGGCGTTCCTGCTGCAGAACCCGCTGAACCTGGCCCAGTCCGAGATCATCGCCACCTACGTCTACAAGACCGGCCTGCTCAACGCGGACTTCAGCATGGCGACGGCGGTCGGCCTGTTCAACTCGGTGATCAACCTCTTCCTGCTGCTCGGCGTGAACTTCGCCGCCAAGCGGATCACCGGAAACGGACTGTGGTCATGAGCCGATTCGACGATGCAGGCGATCGTACCGGCCGTAGCGGCGGAACGCCCGGCGCAGTCGACCGAGATCGCGGAGACGCGGACCGACCAGGTGTTCCTGTTCGGCGTCAAGATCATGCTGCTGGATCGCGCTGATCGCTGGTGCTGCTGCCGCTGATCTACATCGTCGCCAACTCGTTCAGCAGCGCGACGCGGTCAGTGCCGGCCGGGTGCTGCTCTGGCCGGTCGAGCCCAGCCTGCAGGCGTACCAGGAGGCCCTCAGCGATCCGCAGATCCTGCGGGGCTACTACAACTCGTTGATCTACGCCGATCGGCGGCACGCTGATCAGTGTCACCCTGACGATCGCGATCGCCTATCCGTTGTCGCGCAAGACGTTCTTCGGCCGCAACGTGATCATGAGCGTGCTGATCTTCACCATGCTGTTCTCCGGCGGCCTGATCCCGACGTACCTGGTGGTCCAGGACCTCGGCATGCTGAACACCCGCTGGGCGATGGTGATCCCGAGCGCGATCGGGGTCTGGCAGGTGATCATCGCGCGCACGTTCTTCCGCTCGACCATCCCGGACGACCTGTACGAGGCGGCGGTCCTCGACGGCGCCAGCGATCTGCGATTCCTCTGGTCGGTCGTGCTGCCGCTGTCGAAACCGGTGATCGCGGTGATCGCGCTGATGTACGCGATCTTCCAGTGGAACACGCTACTTCGACGCGCTGGTCTACCTCAAGGACCCGGGTCTCTACCCGCTGCAGATCGTGCTGCGGAACATGCTGATCCTGAACACCACCACGGGTGGCTCGCCACCCGGACGTGGCCCAGCAGCTCGAACAGCAACAGCTGGCCAACGTCCTCAAGTACGCGCTCATCGTCATCTCGAGCCTGCCCGTACTGGTCATCTACCCGTTCATCGCCCGCCACTTCACCAAGGGCGTGATGGTCGGCGCGGTCAAGGGATAAGTCTCGTCCCAGAAGGGAACACAAGGAAATGCGCTCAACCAAGAGCAGTCGCCACGTTCGTGGTGGCCACGGACGCTGGCCGTCGCGGCGTGCAGCTCGGACAAGTCGGCGAGACGGGGGCGGCGAACGAGATGGGGGCTGACGGCAAGGTCATCATCGACACCTTCACCCCGGCCGACCAGGACACAACCTGGACACCAACCAGGTCACCAAGATCATGAGCGACAAGTTCAAGATCCAGTTCCGCTGGCAGACCACGACGCAGGACGGTGGGCCGGCCAAGGAGAAGCGGCAGATCGCGCTGGCCAGTGGCGACTACCCGGATCTGTTCTTCCTGATCCCGTGGATCGACGCGTTCACCCAGGCCGAGGTGCTCAAGCTGGGCCAGCAGGGCATTGCGGTGCCGCTGGAGGACCTGATCAAGGAGAACGCGCCGAACATCCAGAAGGCGCTCGACTCCAACAAGACGTACAAGGAGATGTCGACCGCGCCGGACGGTCACATCTACGCACTGCCGCAGTGGGCGGACTGCTACCACTGCACCTACCCGGACAAGCTCTGGATCAACAGCGCCTGGCTGAAGAAGCTCGGCCTGCAGATGCCGAAGACGACCGAGGACCTGCGCAAGGTGCTGCAGGCATTCAAGACCCAGGACCCGAACGGCAACGGCAAGGCCGACGAGATCCCGATGACGACCGACCCGCAGGACAGCAGCCTGATCGCGTACCTGATGAACGCGTTCGCCTACGACCCCGTCGGCGCCAACAACGGTGTCCGGTCGCTGCTCACCCTCGACGGGGACAAGGTCGTCACGCCGGTGACGTCGCCGCAGTGGAAGGAGGGGCTGAAGTACATCAACTCCCTCTACAAGGAAGGCCTGATCGACCAGGCCGCGTTCACCCAGAACGCGCAGGCGCTGCAGGCCCAGGGCAACAACCCGAAGGCGGTCCTGCTCGGCTCGGTACCGGTCCTGTGGCCGGGCATCTTCGTCCAGCTCGACTCCAAGGACGGCCGGGACAAGCAGTACGACGCGGTGCCGCCACTGACCGGGCCTGAGGGCAAGAGCTACACCGGACTGAACTACCCGAGCTCCACCGGCTACACCTTCATGCTGACCAACAAGGCCAGCAAGGAGGCCCAGGTCGCGGCGATCAAGATGCTCGACTACATCTACACAGACGAGGGTCAGATGATCACGAACATGGGCCCGGAGGGGGTCGGCTGGACCAAGCCGGGTCCGGGTGACATCGCGCTCGACGACAAGGTCAAGCCGCTGTACGAGCCGAAGCAGGACGCGCCGAAGAACATCAACTGGGGTGCGCTCGGCCAGTACAACAACACACTGGCGTACCGGAACGCGCAGGTCGTGCCGGCCGACATCTACACCGGTGCGGGCCTCGAGCGGCGGCTGTTCCAGGCGACCAAGCTGTACGAGGGTCACGAGGACAAGGCACAGTGGTTCCCGCAGACCTCGGTCTGGCCGGACCCGAGCCTGAGCGGCGAGCTGGCCACCCTGCAGACGAACCTGAACAGCTACGTGAACCAGAACCAGTTGGCCTTCATCACCGGGTCGAAGAACATCGACACCGAGTGGGACGCCTACGTGAAGGGTCTGGAGAGCACCGGGATGACGCGCTACCTCGAGATCCAGCAGCAGGCCTACGACAAGTACAAGTCCGGGAGCAAGTAGCTGTGCCTTTGGCCGGGCCTCCGGCACCCGCGTGGTCATGGGGCCTTGGCTCCCGGCCTTCCCTCGTCACTCCAGTCGCTTCGCTCCCTCCGCTCCTCAGTCCAGGCCGGGAGGCCCCATGACCCACGAACTGTGGTTCACAACCGCTGCACCCGACTGGTTCGAGGCGTTGCCGTTGGGCAACGGGCACCTCGGCGCCAAGGTGTTCGGCCGGATCGACGAGGAGCGGATCGCGCTCAATCTCGACGACGTCTGGTCGGGTGACGGCCCGCGCACCTTGGCCGTGACGGACGGCCCGGAGGTGCTGGCCGACGTACGGCGGTTGTTGCTGGACGACGGTGATCGGTTGGCGGCGACCGAGCGGACCCGGGCACTGCAGGGTCCGTTGGTCGAGTCGTACCAACCGCTCGCCGACCTGCTGATCCGGGCGTCCGGAGAACCACAGGACTACCGGCGGAGCCTGGACCTCCGCACGGGGACCGCCGCCGTCGACTACACGGTCGACGGCGTGCGGTTCCGCCGGGAGACGTACGTGTCCACACCGGACCAGGTGATGGTGTGGACGATCACCGCGGACCGGCCGGGGGCGATCGATCTCGACCTGGAGCTGACCAGTCAGCACCCGGTCCGGGTGGAAGTTGCTGATGGCACCTATGGTGTCGTCGGCCACGCGCCGTCGGATCTGACCATCGAGTACCGGCAGAGTCCGGACCCGATCCGTTACGAGGAAGGGCGCGGCATCGGCTTCGGTGTCGCGCTGCGGGCACACACCGTCGGTGGCACTGTCGACGTCAGCGGTGTGGGCGTCGCCGTACGTGGAGCCGACAGTCTGACCGTGTTGTTGTCGGCGGCAAGTACGTTCGCCGGATGGAAGGTGCCGCCGGGGCGGGATCCGCTGGTGGCCTGGCGGGAGGCAACCGCCGCGCTGGACGCGGTGGCCGCGGACAAACTTCGCGAGCGTCATCTGAACGATCACCTCGCGTTGTACGACCGCGCGGAGCTGACCCTGGGCGAGGTCGTCGATGCCCCGACGGACGAGCGGGTCGCGGCGGTTGCTGCCGGTGGCAACGATCCTGACCTGGTCGCGCTGACGGTCAATTTCGGTCGCTACCTGTTGATGGCGTCCTCCCGCCCCGGGACGCAGGCGGCGAACCTGCAAGGCATCTGGAACGAGGACCGCCGGCCGATGTGGGCCAGCGACTGGACCAACAACATCAACACCCAGATGAACTACTGGCCCGCTGACCTCACCGGTCTGGGGGAGTGCTTCGACCCGCTCACAGACCTGCTCGAGGGTCTGGCCGAGTCGGGTGCCGAGACGGCGAGGATCCTGTACGACGCACCGGGCTGGGTATCGCATCACAACTCCGACATCTGGAGCGCGACCTGGCCGGTCGGCGAGGGCGGCGACGACCCGGTGTGGGCGATGTGCGCGACCTGCGGCGTCTGGCTGACCGCGCACCTGATGGAGCACTACCGGTTCCAGCAGGATCTGGACTTCCTCCGCGACCGGGCCTATCCGCTGATCGCCGGGGCAGCCGAGTTCGTGCTGTCGATGCTGGTCGAGGATCGTGACGGCCGGTTGCAGTTCATCCCGTCGACCGCGCCGGAGCACCATTTCGTCCTGCCGTCCGGCGACAAGGCCTCTGTCGACCTGACCACGACGTACGACATCTGGCTGATCCGCGAACTGTTCGCCAACCTCTCCGAAGCCGAGACCGCGCTCGGCCTGAGCACCGAGCTGTCCACAAAGGCTCGCGCGGCCCGCGAGCGCCTTCCGGAGATCGGTACGACGACCGACGGCCGGCTGCTCGAATGGCCGACGGACTGGCAACCGTCGGAGCCGCAACACCGCCACCAGTCGCATCTGTACGGCCTCTACCCGGGTGCCGAGATCGACCCGATCCGTACGCCGGAATGGGCCGCGGCGGCCCGTGCCTCGCTGGAGCTGCGGACGAAGGGCGCGACCAACGGCGGTTGGACGGCCGCCTGGCTGGTGGCGCTCTGGGCGCGGCTGTTCGAGCCGGAGAAGGCGTCCGCGGTGATCCGCGACTACCTGAGCCGGCTGGTCTCGGACAACCTGCTGCACCGCGACGGCGACATCTTCCAGATCGACGCCAACTTCGGCATGACCGGGTGCATCCCCGAACTCCTGATCCAGAGCCATACGGACACCATCCGGCTGCTGCCGGCGTTGCCGGCGGACTGGCCGGACGGTTCGTTCCGCGGTCTGCGGGCGCGGGGTGGGCTCAGCTTCGACGTGAGCTGGCGGGACGGCGTACTGACGGCTGCGACTGTGCATGCGACGCATGGCGGTACGTACCGGATCGCGCTGCCGGACGGCGAGCTGACGGTGGAGCTGGCGGCTGGTCAACAGCTGGACCTGATTAGGTCAGCCTAACCAAAGCTGTTGTATCCTCGCGTTCGTGAAGATGCGCAGCGTAATAGTTGTTACTGCGGCCCTGCTGGTGCTGGCCGGATGTGGTGGCAGTGACACCAAGACCTCCGACGCAGGCGTCGGCGACACCGAGGTGGCGACCGGCGGGCGGCTCTTCAAGACCGCGGACGAGGAGACGGCCAAGCTGGGGTCGGACGCACGGCCGGGGGCGTTTCCGCGGACGGTGAAGCACGCGCTGGGCGAGACCACGCTGGAGAAGAAGCCCGAGCGGGTCGTCGTCCTGGACAGTGGTGAGCTCGACGACGTACTGGCGCTCGGCGTCACGCCGGTCGGGATGGCGACGACCGCGGGTCAGGCGGGTGTTCCGTCGTACCTGGCGGACAAGGCGCAGGGGATCAAGACCGTCGGCGGGATCAGCGAGCTGAACCTGGAGGCGATCGCCGCGCTGAAGCCGGATCTGATCCTGGGCAGCAAGCTGCGGGCGAACGACCTGTACGACGAGCTCAGCGCGATCGCGCCGACGGTGATGAGCATCCGGCCCGGGTTCCCGTGGAAGGAGAACTTCCTGCTGGTCGCGGACTCGGTCGGCGAGGAGGACAAGGCGACCGGGATCCTGAACGACTACCAGAAGCGCGCCGACGAGGTGAAGGCGAAGGTGCAGGGCGCGCCGACGATCTCGCTGGTCCGGTTCCGGCCGGCCGAGATCCGGCTCTACGGCAACCTGTCGTTCATCGGCGTGATCGTGAAGGACATCGGGCTGCCCCGGCCGAAGATCCAGGACGTGCAGGACCTCGCGGTCGAGGTGTCGCAGGAGAACATCGCCAAGGCCGACGGGGACTGGATCTTCTACTCCAGCTACGGGAAGCCGGAGACCACCGCCGAGACTGTCGTTGTCAACGGCAACCTCTGGAAGGCGCTGCCGGCGGTCAAGAACGGCCAGGTCGCCCGCGTCGACGACGAGGTCTGGTTCCTCGGCCTCGGCCCTCTGGGAGCCATGGACGTCCTGTCGGACCTCGGAGAAGCTTGCTCGGCGCAAAGGGCTGTAGTCCGGGACTCGGCCGCGGTCGGTTACTTGGACGTGGGGGGCGTAGCGGGCTACGGCTGTTACGAGGTCTTCGTAGGGGAGGGGGCGGCCGAGGATTTCGACGGTGCCGGGCCACTGCTCGGACGGGCCCCACGCCTTCGAACTCGGGGGCAGTGCGTCGCCGTCGTACCGGAGTACGACGAGATACGGATGCCACACCTCTTCGCACTCGCTGTTGACCTCGTGCCGCTCGACCCGGCAGATGCCGTGCACGTCGCTCCACGGGATCGTGCGCGGCTGCTCGCCGCCCAGGTAGACGCCGGCCTCGTTGATCGACAGCAGTACGTCGTCCGGTTCGCCCTGGTGCCGTTCCTCGGCGGTCGTGACCAGCCCGACCAGGAGCAGCACCGGCAACCCGACCGCGAAGATCAGCGGCATCCCGCCCCAGGCCAGCCAGACCGCCTCGAGCGGCTCGCGGATGGGCTCACCCCGCACCAACGCGACGACCACGCAGAGCACTGTGAGCAGGATCATCAGACCGAACACGAGCGAGCCGAGGTACAGCATCGTCCTGGTGGTGCCGAGGCCGCTGCGCTTCACGACGAACGGCTCGGTGGTCTCCGCAGACGCCATACCCACATTGTCGGGCGGATCTGCAGTTCGCACCAGCGTGCTCACCAGAACCCTACTCATTTCGGCCGGATCGGTCCTTCCTAGGGATGAAATAGCGGTTCCCGACCCGGCGCGGACTTTGGTCCGGAGCGAGTGTCCGCAACAATCACTGCATGCCGGACCGCCAGACCGCCGTTGCTTCCCGGAAGCCGCCGACGCGCACCACCAGCCGACGGCGCCGCGAGGGCAGTAAGTGGCGCCGTGGCTGGGTGATCGCCGTCCTCGCGGTGCTGTCCGCCCTGCCGCTGCTCTTCCATCGCTGGGTGCCGAACTCGGTCGGCAACCTGGGCAGCCTGCTCGACACCTTCCTGCCCTGGGTCGGCCTCGCCGTACCGGTCCTGGCCGTAGCGGCGCTGGTACGACGTTCCGCCGTCGCCGGGGTCGCGTTGCTGGTGCCCGCGGTCGTCTGGGGCCTGATGTTCGGCAACCTGCTGGTCCCGGGCAAGGGCGGCGGTGCCCACGACCTGCGGGTGCTGTCACACAACGTCGACGCGGCCAACCCGGATCCGCGCAAGACCGCGGAGGACCTGCTCTCCGCCGACGCCGACGTGATGGCGCTCGAGGAGATCACCGCCGCGGACATGAAGATCTACAAGGCCGCGTTCGCCGAGGAGTATCCGTACGAGGTCTCCCGGGACACGGTGGCGCTGTGGTCGAAGTACCCGGTGGCCGAGAGCAAGTCGGTCGACGTCGGCTTCAAGTGGACGCGGGCGCTGCGGGCCGAGGTGAGTACGCCGCAGGGCAAGGTGGCGGTGTACGTCGCCCACCTCGCATCGGTCCGGGTCGGCGCCAGCGGCTTCACCTCCGGCCAGCGCAACGACACGATCAAGGCGCTCGGCCGGCAGATCGCCGACGAGAAGCTGGCCGGCGTGGTCGTGATGGGCGACTTCAACGGTACGGCGAACGACCGCAGCCTGGCCCCGCTCACCACCGGACTGCGCTCGGCGCAGGGTGCGGCGGGCTACGGGTTCGGGTTCACCTGGCCGGCCAAGTTCCCGATGGCCCGGATCGACCACATCATGGTCCGCGGCGTCACGCCGACGAAGGCCTGGGTGATGACCTCGACCGGTAGCGACCACCGCCCGGTCGTGGCCGAGGTCCGCGTCTAGGGAACTGAGAGACGTGCCCTAGCTGTCGGCGATGCCGTTGCGGTAGGCGTAGCGGACGGCCTCGGCGCGGTGCCGGGCGCCGATCTTGGCGAAGGTGTTGTTGATGTGCGTCTTCACGGTCGCCTCGCTGATGTAGAGCCGCTCGGCGATCTCCGGATTGCTCAGTCCCTGCGCGATCAGGCGCAGTACCTCGGTCTCCCTGGCGGTCAGCCCGTCGGTCTCCTTGACCCGGCCCGGTGTCAGCCCGGCGATCAGCCGGCGGGAGACCTCGGCGTCGAAGGTGGACTGCCCGGCCGCCGTCGACCGGAGCGCCGCGCCGATCTCGGCCCGGCCGGCGTCCTTGGTCAGGTAGCCCCGCGCCCCGGCCCGCAGGGCGGTCGCGATCGACTCGTCATCGGCGTACGTCGTCAGCACCAGAACGGCGACCTCCGGGAAGTCGGCGGTGATCCGCGCGGTCGCCTGGACGCCGTCGAGGACCGGCATCCTCA
This sequence comes from uncultured Actinomycetota bacterium, assembly GCA_963748245.1. Taxonomy (GTDB): domain Bacteria; phylum Actinomycetota; class Actinomycetes; order Propionibacteriales; family Kribbellaceae; genus Kribbella. The sequence goes on from CAVVIA010000005.1 coordinate 1,926,974, forward strand.
GGTCCATCAGCACCACGTCGACGTTGCCCTGCGCAACGAGATCGACGGCCTCGACGCCGTTCGCGGCCGCGCCGGTCACCTCGATGCCGTCCAGCAGGCCGAGGAGGGCGACCAGTCCCTCCCGGACCACCTGCTGATCGTCCGCGACAACGACCCGGATCCCGTCACTCATCAGGCACCTCCGCGACCACCAGCCAGTCGTCTCCGTCCGGACCTGCCGTCAGCGTTCCACCGACCAGGGCCAGCCGCTCCCGCATCCCCGCCAGCCCGAACCCTTCCCCGGCCGTCGCACCCTTGTTCCGGACCGTCAGCCGTACGCCGCCCGCGTACGCAAGCCCGAGATCCACTGGCTGCCCGGGTGCATGCCTCGCCGCGTTCGTCAGCCGCCTCCCGTGCCGCGTTGAGCAGCGCGACCGTTGCGCCCGCGCCGAGTTGGCCGGTCGGCCCCGCCACGTCCAGCCGGACCGCCGTGCCGTGATCCGCTTCGTGCTGGTCGGCAAGCGCGGCGAGCGCCTGCGGCAGGTCGGGTACGTCGTCCGCTCGCAGCGCGGCCACCGCGTTCCGTGCCTCACTCAACCCCTGTACGGCGAGCCGCCGCGAACGCCGGATGCGGTCGAGTGCACCCTCGGTGTCGCCGCGCTCGTCGAGCAGCGCCTCGGCCAGCTCGAGCTGCACGCTGAGCGCGCCGAGCGAGTGCGCCAGGACGTCATGAAGGTCACGCGCGATCCGGCCGCGTTCGTCGAGAGCCGCGGCACGGGCGTGTTCGCTCTGCGCCCGGCGGGTCTGCTCCAGCAGTTGCTCGGTCTGCCGAACCTGAACCTCGTACTGCCGCCGGTTCAGCCCGAACGCGGTCAGCACCGCGGTCCACAGCAGCTGGCTGAAGTACCAGCTGTCCGGCCGCTCGAACCACCACGCGGACAGTGCGAACGCGGCCGCCACACCGATGCCAGCGGCAACGATCGGCCGGTTCCCGCGGAGGATGCCGTACCGGGGGAAGGACATCACAGCGATGTCGGCGACGGCGACCAGGACCAGCACGAGGGCGTTGGAGTCGGGCAGACCGGCGATCAGGGCGTTGCTCACCGCCACGGTTCCGAGCAGGGCGAGAGCGACGTACGGACGGACCGTCATCAGCACGGTGCCGGCCAGGAACACGGCCAACCCGCCGCCGAGCACGAACCAGGCCCAGCCCTCGGCCGGCCGGGCGGTGGTGAGTACGGCGATCGCGACACCGGTGGTCAGCGCACGGCCGAGCCAGCCGCTCTCCCCGTGCAGGGCGAACCGCCCCAGCTTCCGCGACGTCACATCGGCACCATACGCAGCCCCGGCCGCCGAAGCGGACCGGCCACGGGTGGAGATCCGGGTGGAGGGAACGCGCGTGGGCACCTCGAACCAGGAGAAGGTCACCTTCAAGCAGCGGCAGCGGACCGCGCGGACGCTGCGGCGACGCGTACGGCGGAGAAGATCCTCCAGACGTACTTCGACGGCGATCCGTGGGTGCGCTCGAGCTCCCCTGTCGTGTCACGGATCCCCGGATCAGCGTCCGGCTCGGACAGCTCGGGTTGTGATTGCGGACCGCCAAGCCATCACATCGGCGCCTTCCGGCGCCGGTGCGCGCTCAGCCTGCCCGTGGCGGGCTCATTGTGATGGCCTGGAGATCCGTGTCCGTTTGACGAACATCGGCGTCCGGAGCGGTCCTGCCGTCCGGGCGCCGATCTTCCTACGCTCGAAGTACCCGATCAGGAGGACTTCGAGATGACGATCACATCGAGCGGCGCGGACCTCTCGACGCTGGCCCAGCAGTACGCCGAGGACGGCTTCGTGCTGGTGAAAGGCCTGCTCAGCAAGGAAGAAGCCGCCTACTACCGGCAGCGCAGCCACGACCTGCTGGCGGCGCTGAACCGTAAGGACGACCCGACCTGGAAGTCGGCGATGGGCCTGTCCGGCGGCGCCACCCGGCTCCAGCATCTGCACGACGCACAGTTCTACGACGCCGCCTTCTCCCGGCTGCTGGTGGACCCGCGGTTCACCGACGTGGCCGCCGCGGTGATGGGGGTCGACGACGTGCAGCTGCACCACACCAAGCTGTTCGTGAAGCCGCCGGAGAACGGTTCGCCGTTCCCGCTGCACCAGGACTACCCGTTCTTCCCGCACAAGTACCACCGGATGGGCGCGGCGATCTTCCACTTCGACGACGCACCGGTCGAGAAGGGCTGTGTCCGGGTCATCCCGGGCAGCCACAAGGACGGTCCGCGCGAGCACGACCCGGAGGGCTCGTACCACCTGACCGACGTACCGTTCGAGTCGGCGACACCGCAGCCGGCGGAGGCGGGCGACGTACTGTTCTTCACCTACCTGACCGTGCACGGGTCCGGCGTGAACGTGAGTGACGAGGCCCGGACCACCTGGCTGATCCAGTACCGCGACCCGTCGGACCCGCCGACGGTGAAGACGCACGAGTTCTCCCTCGGTCAGGGCATGATGCTGCGTGGAGTCGACCCGACCGGCAGGAGTGCCGTTTGACCCTCGCGGATGTCGCTGAGGCGGACCGTTTCGTCGACCTCGCCGGGCTGCTGGAGTCCTGCGAGGTCGACGGGTTCCGCGCGGACTTCCTGAGTTGGGGGCACTACCAGCCGGAGTACTGGCGCAACTACTGGCACAGCCACTCGTTCCACGAGGTCTGCCTGGCGTACTCCGGCTCGGGTCGGTTCAACTCGGGAGAAACGCAGTACGACGTGCAGACCGGGTCGGTGTTCATCGCCCGCCCGGGCGACGTCCACGAGATCGAGTCCAGCCGGTCAGAACCCCTGGGCATCGCGTTCTGGGGCTTCACGTTTCACGGCGGGGCCGAGGCAGACCAGCCCGGCTGGTGGTCAGGGCTCGCACGCTCCGACGGGCCGGCCATGTCGGACCGGCTTGGTTCACTGCCTGCACTGATCAGTGCGTTGGCAGCCGAAGCGGCAGCGCCTGTGTCCGGCTACGGCACCGCACTCGCGGCTCTCGGCTCCACATTGGTCATGGAGACCGCCCGTGCCTTCGCGCTGGGCGAGGACCTGGCAGTAGAGCCCGTCGTACGTGAGCGCGGTCCTCTGGTGGTGGAAGCGATGCAGCGGCACCTACGGGACAACCTGTCTCGCCCGATCACGGTGCGGGACGTTGCCGCGGTCGCACACCTGTCGGAGCGGCACGCGGAACGCCTGTTCCACCAGCAGACCGGTGCGTCGATCATGTCCACCCTGCGCCGGCTACGTCTCGAACTAGCCGCACAGTTGTTGCTCGACCCCTCAGTCACCGTGACCGAGGTAGCCCGCGCCTGCGGCTATTCCGACGTACGCCCCTTCTCCACCGCCTTCCGCCGCCACTACGGCCGCACCCCCGGCGACCACCGCCGCACCGGAGGCACCGAGTTCGTCTAGCACGGTGGTTACCGGCGGCGCCAGAGGCCGATGACTGCGACTAGCCCGGCCAGCGAGGGCAGGACGCCGAGTACGCCGTGGAACGTCGGCACGATCGTTGTGTAGGCCTCGCCGCCGATGGACAGGCTGGTGAGTTGGATGGTCGCGCCCAGGACGAACAGCGTGGTGCTGATCCCGCGGGCTCGGCGGTTGCCGCGGGCCACGGCCGTGATCGACCACAGCCAGCCCACGAGGCCGAGGACCCCGACGGCCATCAGGTAGATGGTGATGGCGTTCCGGTCCTTGGTGACGAGGTCGGCGGACCAGCCGGGATAGGCGGCCCGGACGTGGTCGCCGATGCTGTCGGCCGTCAGCAGATCGATCAGTGGGGCGATCGTGGCCAGCACGGTCAGCGCGAGTCCGGTGAACAGGGCCGGCCGGACATAGGTCGCCGGCGAGCGGGGTGGTGCGGCGATGGTGGTCATCGTTCCTCCGTTGATTCTTACGATGTAAGTTTGAGTATACTTACGACGTAAGAATCACCAAACAAGGAGTCCGATGAGCGGTCGCCGTACCCCTGGACAGCGCGTCGGACTCACCCGTGAGGCCGTGCTGCTGGCCGCTCTCGCGTTGGCCGATCGAGAAGGATTGAAGGCGCTGTCCATGCGCAGGCTCGGCGCCGAGCTGGATGTCGAAGCGATGACCATCTACCACCACGTGCCGAACAAGGACGCGTTGCTGGACGGTCTGGTCGAGCTGCTCGTCGCACCGATTGCCCCGCCGGCGTTCGAGTCGGCGTCGTGGCACGACGGCCTGCGTGGGTACGCGCAAGAGCTGCGAACCACGCTGCTCGCACATCCGAACGTCGTACCTCTGGTCGCGTCCCGGCCTGCCGTCACCGCACAGAACCTGCACGTGATGGAGGCTGCGCTGGAGAGCATGCGGGCGGCTGGTCTGCGTCCCGCTGACGCTTTGGATGTGCTGTACGCCGTGACCGGCTTCGTCGTCGGGCACGTCGTCACCGCGCCCGCGCCGGCGGACGATCCGGTCGACCACCTGGCGGCGCTGGATCCGGCCGTGTTCCCGTTGCTGGCCGAGGCGGTGAGCGCGACCGCGCCGCGGGGCGCCGATGCGCGGTTCGAGTTCGCCCTCGATGCCTTGTTGTCCGGACTCCGGCCGAACGCGCTAGACTAGGCCTATGCGAGTGAGCCTGCTCCTTAGTTAGCCGTACTGGCATCCAGGCGCTAGAGCGCCGGTCAGTGCGGCGTCCCCTCCTGTGCGAGGGGCTTTTTCATTTCTAGGTACGCCTTCTGGCAGATTTAGGCTCAACGACACACGAAATCAGGAGTAGGACCGTGAGCGAGCAGGTGGACGACGCCCCGATCGACCGGGGTGGATACGACTTCAACGTGATCCAGGCCAAGTGGCGGCCGGTGTGGGAGAAGCTGGACCCGTTCAAGGCACGCGACGACGGCTCGGCCGAGCGGCGCTACGCGCTCACGATGTTCTCCTACCCCTCCGGCGACCTGCACATGGGGCACGCCGAGGTGTTCGCGCTGCACGACGTGCTGTCGCGGTACTGGTTCCAGCAGGGGTACGACGTCCTGAACCCGATCGGCTGGGATTCGTTCGGGCTGCCCGCGGAGAACGCCGCGATCAAGCGCAACGAGCACCCGTCGACCTACACCTACGCCAACATCGAGACCCAGGCCGAGTCGATCCGGCGCTACGGCATGAGCTTCGACTGGTCGCGCCGGCTGCACACGTCCGACCCGGAGTACTACCGCTGGACGCAGTGGCTGTTCCTGCGGTTCTTCGAGCGCGGGCTGGCCTATCGCAAGGCGTCGTACGTGAACTGGTGCCCGCACGACCAGACCGTGCTGGCCAACGAGCAGGTGATCCAGGGCCGGTGCGAGCGGTGCGGGCACGAGGTCACCAAGCGGGAGCTGACCCAGTGGTACTTCAAGACCACCGAGTACGCCCAGCGGCTGCTGGACGACATGGAGCTGCTGCAGTGGCCGGAAGAGATCCTGCTGATGCAGCGCAACTGGATCGGCCGGTCCGAGGGTGCCTTCGCCTCCTTCCAGGTCGAGGGTCGCGATGAGCCGATCCGGGTGTTCACCACCCGCCCGGACACGCTGTTCGGCGCCACCTTCATGGTGGTCGCTCCGGACGCGAAGCTGGCTGCCGAGCTGGTCACGCCCGAGCAGCAGGCCGCGTTCGACGAGTACCTGACCGCGGTCAAGTCCGAGACGGAGATCGAGCGGCTGAGCACCGAGCGGGAGAAGACCGGTGTCTTCCTGGGCTCGTATGCGATCAACCCGGTGACCGGTGAGCGGATCCCGATCTGGGCGGCTGACTACGTGCTGGCCGACTACGGCACCGGCGCGATCATGGCCGTGCCCGGTCAGGACACCCGGGACTGGGAGTTCGCGGAGAAGTTCGGCCTGCCGATCGTGCGGACCGTGCAGCCGTCGCCTGACTTCGAGGGCAAGGCCTACACCGGCGAGGGCCCGGCCATCAACAGTGCGAACGCCGAGATCAGCCTGGACGGGCTGGAGGTCGCCGAGGCCAAGGCGCGGATCATCGACTGGCTGGAGAGCAAGGGCCTGGGCGAGCGGACGATCAACTACCGGCTGCGCGACTGGCTGCTGAGCCGGCAGCGGTTCTGGGGCGCGCCGATCCCGATCATCCACTGCCCGTCCTGTGGCGAGGTGCCGGTCCCGGACGACCAGCTGCCGATGGAGCTGCCCGACCTGCGCGGTTCCGACCTGGCGCCGAAGGGCGTGTCGCCGCTGGCGGCCGACCGCGAGTGGGTCGAGGTCGACTGCCCGAAGTGCGGCGGCAAGGCCGAGCGGGACACCGACACGATGGACACCTTCGTCGACTCGTCCTGGTACTTCCTGCGCTACCTGTCGCCGGACTACACCGAGGGCCCGTTCGACCCGGAGGTGGCCGAGCGCTGGATGTCGGTGTACCAGTACGTCGGCGGCAAGGAGCACGCGGTACTGCATCTCCTGTACGCGCGGTTCTTCGTCAAGGCCCTGCACGACATGGGGCTGCTGACCGTGGTCGAGCCGTTCACCCGGCTGCTGAACCAGGGGCAGGTGATCAACCAGGGCCGGTCGATGAGCAAGTCGCTGGGCAACGGCGTCAACCTGGGCGACCAGATCGACGAGTACGGCGTCGACGCGGTCCGGCTGACCATGGTGTTCGCCGGTCCGCCGGCCGACGACATCGACTGGGCCGACATGTCGCCGGGGGGCTCGCTGAAGTTCCTGCAACGGGCGTGGCGGCTGGCGGGATCGGTCGAGGCGCCGCTGGGCTCGGATCCGTCGACCGGTGATGTCGAGCTGCGCAAGGTCACCCACCGGACGGTGTCCGACGCGGCCGAGCTGATCGACTCGATGCGGTTCAACGTCATGGTCGCCCGGATCATGGAGCTGGTGAACGCGACCCGGAAGGCGATCGACGCCGGCCCGGGTGCGGCCGACCCGGCGGTGCGCGAGGCGGCCGAGACGGTGGCGATCCTGCTGAGCCTGGTCGCGCCGTACACGGCCGAGGACATGTGGGAGACGCTGGGCCACGAGCCGACCGTCGCCAAGGCCGGCTGGCCGAAGGTCGACCCGGCGCTGCTGGTCCAGGAAGCGATCACCTGCGTGGTCCAGATCGCCGGCAAGGTGAAGGACCGGCTGGAGGTGTCACCGGACATCAGCGACGCCGACCTGGAGCAGCTGGCACTGGCCTCCGAGGCGGTCCAGAAGGCACTGGACGGCCGCGGTGTCCGCAAGGTCATCGTCCGCGCCCCCAAGCTGGTCAACATCGTCCCGGCGTAATCCCTTGTCCGGTGGCTGACCACCGGACAAGGGCGCTAGGGCACGTCTCCCAGTTCCCTGCGTGCTGCGCGGCACTCGGCGGGCACATCGCCGCGTTGGAGGGCGAGGCACGGAGAACCCCACTCCGTGCCTCGCCCTCCGCCTTGCGCTGCACTCCGCCGAGCACCTGCTCGCTACTGCAGGGAACTGGGAGACGTGCCCTAGGCTGCTCAGATGCGTTCTGAGCTGATCGATGTCGCGACCGGCGGTACCGAGGTCGTCTTCGACCTGACCAGTAGGTGCGAGCAGTTCGTCGCCCGCGAGGCCCACCAGGCCCAGGGCGACGGACTGCTGCACGTGTTCGTGCCGCACGCGACGGCGGGGATCGCGATCCTGGAGACCGGCGCGGGCAGCGACACCGACCTGCTCGCGGTGCTCGAGCAACTGTTGCCGCGCGACGTCAGCTGGCACCACCGCCATGGCACCCCGGGGCACGGTCGCGACCACGTGCTGCCTGCTTTGGTGGCTCCCTTCGCCTCCGTCCCGGTGCTGGACGGGCGGATGATGCTCGGCACCTGGCAATCCATCTGTCTGGTCGACACCAACGTCGACAATCCGCGCCGGCAGGTACGACTTTCCTGGCTGCCCGGTTAATGGACCACCGGGTAACAAGTCGTGCCGGAATTCTTGTGACTTATCGTGATGTTGCGGGTTGCGTTACGCATGTGAAACACGACTCCGCTTGAATTGTCCGCATGGCAGCGCTTGACACTCTTCGGGCCCAGTGGGTGGGGCTTGGCACCGATCTCCTGATCCGCGCTACCCGCGGCATTTGTGACGGGAGCCTGCTGAATGCCGACACTGGCCGGGCCGATACCAGTGCCCGACTCGACGATTGGACCGGAGTGCTTTCCCTGTACGCCGGTGAAAATGAATCTGCTTCGGTTCGCGCGACTGCTTGAAACAGTCATTCCGCTGGGTTCAGTAATTCGAACCTGAATCAAACTCGTTGCCCTCATCAACCGTTTCGTGTGATCTGCGCCGCATCTCACCTCACCGGGCGTTCCCGGCACGGGCCGCCCAGTCACGCTATGTTGTGACAGGAACGTGAGGCTCTAGAGGGGTGACGGGCTTTGTCGGACACGGATGGCCGGGCTGAGGGACGGCGGGGTTTCGCCGATCTCTTGCTCGACTTGAGGGTTCAGGCAGCGCTCTCGCAGGAGGAGCTGGCCGATCGGGCCGGGCTCAGTGTGCGCACCATCCGTGAGCTGGAGGCCGGCCGCGTGGCCCGGCCCCGCAAGGACTCCGTCCGCCTGCTCGGTTCAGCGCTCGGTCTGCAGGACGGTGACGCCGAACGCTTCCTCGCCGCAGCCGGGCACGGGACAGCGCGACCGGTCATAGCTGTCGCCGACCCTGCCCCGACCGGACTGCGCTGGCGCGGCACCAGGCCCATTCCGGACGGTCTGGTCGGTCGCGAGCAGGAGCTACTCGAGCTGGAGGCGCTGCTTCGGCAGAACCGGCTCGTCACTCTCGTCGGTCCCGGTGGTGTCGGCAAGACCGAACTCGCACTCGCCGCGGCCGACCGTTTCTCCGGTGTCGACACCACCGTCGTGGTCGTCGACCTCACGACCGTTCAGCGGGATGCCGCCGTACCGTCGGCCATCCTGGACGCCTTCGGCACAGCACCCGGTACGTCGGACCTGGACGACGTACTGTCCGGCCGCCAGCCGGGCGACCTCGTCATCGTCGAGGACAACGCCGAGCACGTGCTCGACGGGGTCGCGACAGTGGCGAACCGGATGGTCCGCAGCTTCCCGGGCGTCGGCGTACTGGTCACGTCGCGGATCCCGCTCGGCCTGCCGGACGAGGTGGTCCGGCGGGTGGCGGTGCTCGGCGTACCGGCGAACGACAAGGACTTCGACGAGATCGCGGCCAGCCCGGCAGTGGAGATGTTCTGCCGGCGGGTGGCCAGGGTCCGGTCCGACTTCAAGCTGACCGAGGAGAACGCGCCGACCGTTGCCCGGCTGTGTCGCCGGTTGGACGGGTTGCCGCTGGCGCTGGAGCTGGCGGCCGCGCGGGCCGGTTCGCTGTCGGTGGAGACGATCCTGGCCGCGCTGGACGACCGGTTCCGGCTGCTGTCCGGGCCGCGGCGGTTCGGGGCGCCGCATCAGCGGACGCTGGCCGACACGATCGCGTGGAGTGTGGACGCTCTCTCGGATCCCGCTCGGCAGTTGCTGTACCGGACCTCGGTGCTCGGGTCGCCGTTCACGCTGGACGCGGTGGCGGGTGTGTGCACGGGCGATCCGATCGACGCGGCCGACGTACCGATGCTGCTGGCCGAGCTGGTGGACAAGTCGCTGCTGCAGCCGGTGACCGAGTTCGAGCAGTTGTACGGCGCCCGCTACAAGCTGCTGGAGACGATCCGGGAGCATGCGTACGCCGGTCTGTCGTCGCAGGACGACGACCTGGTCGAGTTCCGGGACCGGGCGGTCGCGTGGTGTTCGACGTACGTCGACGGACTCGGCGGCGCCTGGTCCTCGCCGGACCGTGACCGGCGCTATCGGGCCGCCCACGCGAACTCCGCACTGTTCGAGGTGGCGCTGGAACGGGCGGCCGAGCTGGAGCAGTGGGACGTGGCTGCGCGGATCGTGCTCGGCTTCCGGGTCGCGTGGCAGTACCAGGCGAGTGTGGCCGAGAGTGGCATCCGCTGGGCGACGCTGTGCGCCGAGAACGTCGCGGACAAGGAAGTCAGCGGGAGACTGCTGGCCATCGCCGGCCGGCTGTCCAGTCTGACCGGTGACGTGCGTGGCGCCCGGCGGTACTACGGCGAAGCGCGTCAGCTCATCCCGGGCGAGACAGAGATGGGTCTGGTGGCCCGAGGCGGGTGGGTGTCGTCCGGCTCGCACCTGCTCGACGCACAGAGCATGGCCGAGGTCCCGGGGCTGGTGGAGGACGCACGCAAGCACGGCGACGTGCAGCGGTCCGCAACCGTCCAGGCCACCTGTGCCCTCGCGCTGCTGCGCTGGGGACGCCTGCCCGAGGCCAAGGAGTTGCTGCTCGCCTGGGAGGCCGCGCTGATCAACCCAGGCGTCTACCCGGACGAGATCGCCTACATGGCGCTCAGTCGGATCGAGGTCGAGCTGGGCAACCTGTCCGAGGCCCGGCGGTGGGCGTTGCTCGCCCGGGAGGTTCAGGCCTCCGACGACCCCGAGCGTACGAAGGTGGCCGGCTGCCTGGCCATGGTCGAGTACCACGAGGGGCAGTACGACGAGGCGCGGGCGCTGCTCGACGCCGCGGACGCCGACATCCGGGGGCACCGCGGGTACTTCGACTACCTGGTCATGCTCTACCGCTCGCGACTCGCCCGCGACGCCGGTGACGTGGAGCAGGCCCGGCTGTGCATCCGGGACGCGGTCAACCGGCTCCTGCTCGAGGGCCGGGTCGTCTACCTGCTCGAAGTACTGCCTGAGGCCGTGGCCGTGCTGCACGCACTGGGGAAGTCTGCGGCTGCTGACGTCCTGTGCGGTCAGTTGCTGGCGTGGCAGCGGTCCATGGACCCGCCGATGCTGCCTACCGCGTGGGCGGTCTTGCAGGAGTCGTGCGACACCGCCACGGTCGCCGATGGGTGGCCCGAGCCCGACCCCGCGGCCGCGGTGCAGCGGCTGGCGAACGACGTACTCACCGCGCTTTCATGACGCGCTTCTGCTGAAGCTGCCGGGTAACTGCCGGTTCTTCTGCCTCGTCCTGACATGGCCCCCGGCCGAAGAATTACAGCCGTAGGGCAGGTTCCACGAAGCAGAGACCGAAGCCGGGCACAGGCAGGGAATGGGCGGTGAACCGTGATTCAGACAGCGTGGTATCACGAGTGCTGCTGCGCTGGACTGCCGAGCAGCTTGGAGGAGGCGACGCGGAGGGCATCCGGCGGCCGGACGGTGGGGGCGCCGATCGGCTGTCGAGAGCTCCGGGGTGCTGCGTCGTGTGGATCTGTCCTGCCTGAACCGGGTGCCGTGCGCCGTCAGGGCACCACACCCGGGGCGGGGTCCCAGCACTGGGCCGGGCACACGACACAGGGGACGAGTGCCGGCTCGGCTGACACGGGGAAGCCGGCGGGTTTGGTCACCCGTCGGCAGGGTCAGCCGCTGGGGCCTCCCGGGACCTCGACGAGCTCGCGGTCAGGCCGGTATCTCGCGGAACCGGCACGGGGAGTAGCTCGGCGAGGACTGAACTCGGCTGACAACCAGGGGGAGTCAGCACAGCGCCGGCCCACAGGGGAGGCCGGCGCAGCAGTGAAGTGCTGACGCACAGGGGACGTCAGCACAGTGAGGTGAAGCGCCGGTCAGGTGGGGGAGCCGGCGCGAAGAGGTGAAGCTGACTCACAGGGGAAGTCAGCAGAGCGAGGTGAAGGCCCCGGAGGGGTAGGCCTTCACCTCGCTGCCTTGTGCCTACTTCTTCTTCCGCTTCGCGTTCTGCTCGTCGACCTCCGCGAGGAGCGCGGCCTGGTCGCCGTAGCCGACCATCCAGGACGGTTGCTGGCGGCAGTACACGATGTCCGGCCCCCAGCTCGACGGCGAGCTTCCGTAGTGCTTGGTCAGGTGCGTCTCGATCTCGGCGAAATCCGCGTGCTCCGGCGTCAGGAACTCCACGTCGCCGTGGCTGAACACGCCGATCCGCTCGCCGTCGACGTAGGAGATGCTGGCGGCCGGCCTGGCTTTGAGATGCCGGGCCTTCGCCGCCGAGCCGGCCGTGGTGAACACCCACCGCGCATGCAGGAAGTGCCCGTCGACCGCGCTGATCCGCGGCTCCCCGCGAGCGGTGACAGTGGCCAGGTTGAGCGTGCACATGCCGGTCAGAACCCGCACCAGTGCGTCGGCGTCCAGCCGGCGCGGGCCCGTGATGATGTTGCGCAGATGCTCGGTCGAGCGCTTGTACGCCGAGTCGAGGAGCGCCTGCAGTTCTTCGACTTCCGCTGCTGTCTCCCTCATCTGCGGAGTCTGACACCGCGCGCCGACAAAAACTGTCCGGTAACCTCGCTGCATGTCAGCCCGCGTGCACGTCGTCACCGACTCCACGGCCGGTCTGTCTACGCACGAGGTGCTCCGCCTCCCGCTGACGGTCGTACCGGTGCAGGTCGTCATCGGCGGTACGTCGTACGACGACGGCGCCACCTCGGCCGACGCGGTCGCGGAGGCGCTCAAGACCTTCACTCCGGTGTCCACCAGCCGCCCGGCGCCACAGACGTTCGCCGAGGCGTACGCCGCCTGTGCCGCGGCCGGAGCCGAGTCGGTCGTGTCCATCCACCTCTCCGGCGACATGTCGGGAACGGTCGAGGCCGCGATGATCGGCGCCAAGGAGTCGCCGATCCCGGTCCGGGTGATCGACTCCCGCTCCATCGCGATGGGCCTCGGGTTCCCGGTCCTGGCCGCGGCCGCCTGCGCCGCGACGGGGGAGAACCAGGCGGCCGTCGAGGCCGCGGCGCGCGTCCGGATGGCGTCGATCTCGGCGTACTTCTACGTCGACACGCTCGAATACCTCCGCCGCGGCGGCCGCATCGGCGCCGCCCAGGCCCTCCTCGGTACGGCGCTCGCGGTCAAACCACTGCTGACGATCAGCAGCGGCCGGATCGTCCCGCTGGAGAAGGTCCGCACCTCGAGCCGCGCCATCGCCCGCCTCGCCGACATAGCCGTCCAACGAGCCGGCGCCGGCCCGGTCCAGGTCGCCGTCCACCACCTGGCCAACCTCGAGAAGGCCCACACGCTGGCCGACGGCCTCTCCGAACGCCTGCCCCAAGCCGACGAAATAGTCCTCCGCGAAGTAGGCGCCGTCATCGGCGCCCACGTGGGCCCCGGCCTCCTGGCTGTCGTAATAGCCCCTCACTGACCCAGCCCGGTGCTCGCCCGGCTGCCCCCGGTGGCCGCCCGGTTGCCGCCTGGCCCCGCCGCACCGCCTTCGCCGGTCCACCTATCGCGCCGTCCACCGGGCTGATCCCACTCCTCCGGGATTTCCACAGGTTTCAATTCGTCGTTCCGGCGGGGCTGCGGACTCGTACTTTCTCTGGCGTGAAGGTCTTTCGCCGTGCCGCCGCTCCCGACCCGGGAGCGCGCGAGCGTGCGCTGGCTCGTCTCGCTGCCCGCGCACCTCGGCACGACGAAGCCGGCAGAGAACTGGAGGAGCGTGATGAGGAGGTGCGAGGTGGATGGATCCCCGAAGCCGTCCGGCCCGAGCGACTACGAGGTGCCCGCTGGACTCTGTCACCACGCCATGTCGTGGTCCTGGCCGTCGTACTGTCCATCGGTCTGGCCTGGGCCGCGTGGTCAGTGTTCCGAGCCCGCCCCGAGACCCTCCCCGACGCGCGCCCACCCACCGCCCTCACCTCCGGCGCCGCCGTCAACCAACCGTGCCCCAGCGGCCAATCCTGCCCGTCACCCGGAGCCCAACCCTCACCCGGCACCCAGCCGTCGGGGCGCCGCCTCGCCGGCGCGCAACAGTCGCCTGGCGCTCCCGGTCAGGCAGCGGGCACCGTCGTCGTCCACGTCGCCGGCAAGGTACGCCGCCCCGGACTGGTCCGCGCGCCCACCGGCTCCCGCGTGGCCGACGTACTCATCCTCGCCGGCGGCCCGCTCCCCGGCGTCGACCTCACCACCCTCAACCTCGCGCGGCAGGTCACCGACGGCGAACAGATCATCGTCGGCCAACCCGCCCCACCCGGCAGTTCGTCCACCGCGCCAGGCACCACGTCCAACCCGTCGACGGCCCCAAGCGGCTCACCCGTCAACCTCAACACCGCCACCCTCGACCAACTCGACGCCCTCCCCGGCGTCGGCCCGGTGCTGGCCCAGCGGATCCTCGACTACCGCACGCAGAACGGCCCCTTCACCACCATCGACCAACTCCAGGAGGTCCCCGGCGTAGGCCCCAAGAAGTTCGACTCCCTCAAACCGCATGTCCGCCTCTAACCCCACCGAACCCGCCCAGCCCGAGGCCGGCGGGGGCGGTGAGGTTGAGGAGAAGATCGAGCCGGTTGATGTGCGGCTGTTGGTGCCGGCGGCTGCAGGCTGGTTGGCGGCGGTTCTGCTGGTTGCCCAGCGACCGCTCGTCGGCGTGCTGACCGCAGCCGTTGGCCTCGGCCTCGCGTGTGTGCTGGCTGTGCGGCTGCGCGGTGCCGTTCGGACTCAGGCCGGATGGGCTGCGGTGGGCGTGTTGGTTGTCGTCGCGGGGATGGGGCTGGCGGCCGCGTTGCAGGTCGAAGGTTTGCGTGCCGGGCCGGTGACGGGGTTGGCGGCGGAGAGTGCGTCGGTCGGCGTGCGGCTGAAGATCGACGGCGATCCATCGGTACGGCGAAGTCCGGGCAGCCGGCGGCCGCCGTACGTGGTGGTGAAGGCGACGATCGAGGAGGTGCGAGCGCGGGGGACCGCGACTCGGGTGCGTACGCCGGTCTTCGTGATCGGGTCGACGCAGTGGCAACAGGTGCGGTTCGGGCAGCGGGTCGATGCGAACGGTCGGCTCGAGGCGGTCGAGCGTGGATCGGATGTCGCCGCGATGCTCTCGATCCGCTCGGCTCCAAGGACCGTGGACCAACCGCCCTGGTGGTTGCGCGCCGCCGAGAAGGTCCGAGCCGGTCTGCGTGAGTCCGTCGCCGGCCAGCCTGACGACGTCCGCGGTCTCGTTCCCGCGCTCGTGATGGGTGACGAGTCCGGCCTGCCCGCCGACCTCACCGAGGACTTCCAGACGACCGGTCTGACTCATCTCTCGGCGGTGTCCGGCACCAACCTGACTTTGCTGCTGGCGTTCGTGCTTCCGTTCGCTCGCGTGATCGGCGTACGTGCTCGTGGTCTGACCGCGATCGGCCTGATGACGGTCGTCGTGTTCGTGATCCTGGCCAGACCACAGCCGAGCGTCCTCCGTGCGGCCGCGATGGGTCTGATCGCGTTGGCGGCGATGACGAGCGGTGGAGGGCGTCGTCGCGCCGTACGGAGTCTGTCGTTTGCGGTGATCGGTCTCCTTCTCCTGGACACGTCGCTGGCGAGATCGGCCGGGTTCGCGTTGTCCGTGCTCGCGACCGCGGGCATCGTGCTTCTCGGCCCAGACTGGCGGGATGCGCTGGCGAAGTGGATGCCGGTGTGGCTGGCTGACGCGATCTCGTGTCCGTTGGCCGCGCAACTCGCGTGTACGCCGGTCGTCGCCTGGTTGTCCGGCGAGGTGTCGTTGGTTGCCGTCGGCGCCAATCTGCTGGCGGGTCCGGCCGTCGGTCCGGCGACCATCCTCGGGTTCGCCGCGGCCGGTGTGGCTCTGGTGAGTACGGAGGCGGCCCACTTGGTCGGCTGGGCAGCGGGTTGGCCGGCTCGCTGGATCATCCTCATCGCCCGCGAAGGCGCCGACCTCCCCGGCGCCGCGAACGCCTGGCCGGCCACGGCGGTAGGAGTCGCCGTACTGACCCTGCTGTGCGTCGCGCTCGTGTTCGGCCTGCACCGCATCCTGGCCCGCCCGATCGCCATGCTGCTCGCGGTCGTCGTGCTGGCCGTCGTCGTACTGCGTCCGGTCGGTTCGATCGGTTGGCCGCCGGACGACTGGCTCTTGGTGATGTGCGACGTAGGCCAAGGAGACGGTCTGGTACTGCGGGCAGGCGACAAAGCGGCTGTGGTGGTCGACACCGGTCCCGATCCGGCCGCGATGGATCTGTGTCTGCGTGAGCTTGGAGTCGAGTACGTCCCGGTCCTGGTGCTCAGCCACTTCCACGCAGATCATGCCGGTGGGCTGGCCGGCGTACTGAAGGATCGGCGGGTCGACGAGATCGAGGTAACGCCGTACTTCTCACCGCCCGCTGAGTACGACCGGGTCGTCGACCTAGCAAAGCATCACGGCGTCAGCCTGCGCACGGTGACCTATCTGGAGAAGCGCGTGGTCGGGTCGCTGAGTTGGACCACACTGTGGCCGGCGCGTGTCCCTGCGATGCCACCGCCGGGCACGTCCTCGGCGACCTCCACCGACGAGGGCTCACCCGAGAACAACGCGAGCATCACCATGATGGTCGAGGTCTCCGGCCTCCGGATCCTCCTCACCGGCGACCTCGAACCCGAGTCCCAACGCGCAATCCTCGCCACCGGCGCCGACCTCCGCGCCGATGTCCTCAAGGTCCCTCACCACGGTTCCGCCCAACAAGACGCCGCCTTCATCGCCGCCACCGACGCCCGCCTCGCCCTGATCTCAGCCGGCCGGGACAACGACTACGGCCACCCGGCCCCCAGGACCCTCGACCTCCTGTCCCACCAGTCCACCCGAACCGCCACCACCCTCACCAACGGCTCGCTGACCATCACCAACCCCGGCAACCACCTCACCCTCACCACCAACCAGCAAGCACTCTCACGCTGAAGCGTCAGTGAAGGTGACGGCCTCCGCTGGGACCGTGTTCTCGGCCTGGTCGCCAAGAGCCCAGGCGGCGACTCGGGAGACGACGTGCGCCGGTACGGCGTCGCTGACATCGGGAACCGCCGGGACGTCATACGTGGCGTGGGCGTCGTGGGGGAGGACGACTCGGTAGCCACGGGCGAGGGCTGTGCGGGAGGTTGCCTGCACACACATCTCCGACATCAGCCCGCAGATCGCCACCGCCCGCACGCCTGCGCCGACGAGGATCTCGCCGAGCGGAGTCCCGTCGAAGCCGTCGTCCCGGAGCTTGCGGAGCACATGCTCACCAGACCCGGGCTTGACCGGAAGGTAGAGCTCCCACCCCGGCGTGTTCGGCTCGTCGTCTGCGCCGGGTGCACCGTCGTTCTGGAGGTGTACGACGACTGCTCCGGCCTGCCGTGCACGGTCCAGGAGGTCGCTCACCCGGTCGAGCAGCCGAGCCGCGTCGGGTACGGGGTCGGCGCCCGAGACGAAGGCGGTCTGGACGTCGACTACGATGAGCGCCTCGACGGGCGCCACGGGGTTGGTCATGCCGCCATCCTGACGGTTCGGCTCCTGGTCCTCCACTTGGTTTCGAGACCGCTCACGGGCGCCGTGCCCACCTTCACCTCCGTGGTGTCGGTGGGGTGTGGGAGGGTTGCGGCGTGGCTGCTCGTAGGGGTTCTGCGCCGAAGTTGGGCGATGTGCTGCTGGTGACCGGGGCCGAGGCGTTTCTGGCGGATCGGGCCGTTCGATCGGCGATCGCGGCGGTGTCGAAGGGCGGCGCCGAGATCGAGGTGACCGACGTCGATGCGGTCACGCTGGATGTCGGGGTGTTCGCGGAGCTGACCGGACCGTCGCTGTTCGCGAGTGAGCGGGTGCTGGTGCTGCGGGCGCTGGAGAATCTGCCGAGCGAGATGGCGCCGCATCTGATCGAGTACGCCGGCGCACCCTCGGACGACGTATTGGTCGTGCTGGTGCACTCGGGCGGGCAGAAGGGCAAGGCCGTCCTCGACAAGTTGCGGAAGGCATCGGTCAACGAGGTGGTCGCGACCGCGCCGAAGACGTGGGAGTTGCCGCAGTTCGTGGCTGGGGAGATCCGGTTGCACGGCGGGTCGGTGGACGAGGGGGCGGCATCGGCGCTGGTCGACGCGGTCGGACATGATCTGCGGGCGCTGGCCGGGGCATGTTCGCAGCTGGTGTCGGACTCGGGCGGTCAAGCGGTCACACCTGAGCTGATCGGTCAGTACTTCGGGGGTCGCGCGGAGGTGACGAGTTTCGCGGTCGCGGACGCGGCGATCGCGGGGCGGACCGAGCCGGCGCTGGAGCAGCTGCGCTGGGCGTTGGACTGCGGGGTCGCGCCGGTGCTCGTCACGAGCGCGATGGCGGGCGGGTTGCGCGGGCTCGCGAAGTTCTCCAGCGCGCCCGGCGGTTTGCGTGAGGCCGACCTGGCTCGCGAGGTCGGCGTACCGCCGTGGAAGTTGAAGCAGCTCAAGCAGCAGGCCCGCGGGTGGACGCCTGGCGGTCTGGCGACCGCGATCAAAGCGGTAGCCCAGGCGGATGCCGACGTGAAGGGCGCCTCCGGTGACGCCGGGTACGCGCTCGAACGGATGGTCATCACCGTCAGCCGAGCTCACGGCCGCCGCTGACCCATCCAGCTCGACTGCGCCGAACGCCCACGAGCCGAGCCGCTGAGCGGCGCACCCGCGGGTGTGCGGTGCGAATGGGCGTCGGCATGCAAAACCCAGCTGGCCAATCGGTCAGCTGGGTTCGGGGACGCAAAAACGATCGGCCTGTCCGCGGGGGACGGCCGATCGTTTGGCGGTGCTTAGAGGGAGGCGGCCTTCTTGAAGATGGACGACTTCCGGTTGGCAGCCTGGTTGGCGTGGATGACGCCCTTGCTGGCGGCCTTGTCGAGCAGGCGGCCGGCCACGCGGGCCTGCTCCTGCGCCTTCGCGGAGTCGCCGGCGTCGGCGGCCTCACGGAAGCGGCGAACAGCCGTCTTGAGGGTCGACTTCACCGACTTGTTGCGAAGTCGCGCAGCCTCGTTCTGGCGGTTGCGCTTGATCTGGGACTTGATGTTCGCCACGGAGCAGAGCCTCGATCAGGTGTGTGCGGTCAATACAGGAAAGGTGTCGCGCGCACGGTTGACCATCACCCGTGGGGGCGCGAAGAGCCAGACTACCAACAAGCCCCGCCCGCGACCAAACCGGGAACCCGCCTGAGCCCGCCTGAGCCCGCGTCGGCGGCGCCCTGGGTCGCTCGCCGGATCATGCGGTCTCGGCAGCGGTCTTCAGCCGCTCGAGTGTGATCCTGATCCCGCGATCGTTCGCCCGCACCCGGTCGCCGAAGAACGGCCGGAACATCGCCCGGAAGGCGGCGGGCCGGTGATCGGTCCAGGACTCGGTGACCTCACACCCCAATTCCACCGTCTTGAAGTCGTAGGACCACTGCGAGATCGGGATCGGCCCGAAGGTCACCACGAAGCTGAAGCGCTCACCCGGTACGGCGTCCACCACCCGGCCGAACGTGAACCAGCGGACGGCGCCGACCCGGTTGTGCCCGACGAACCGGGCTCCGGCGGCCGGTCCCGGCGTACGGGAGGACCAGGTGACGCGGGTGCACTCGGGGCTCCACTCAGCCATCCGCGGCAGGTCGCTGACCAGGCCGTACACCGACAGCGCCGGCGCTGACACCGTGATGGACTCGCTCAGGTCCGGCATCGGGTTTTCCCTTGCTGTAAGCGAACGGGAGCTGACTGGGCGCTGACACCTGCAGTGCTGAGCGTGACATCGGTCCCCGCCACGGGCATACTCGGGCCCGCGTGACGCTGATCATCGCAGGGGGTGTGGTGCGTGCGGTCGTCACCGGTCCAGCAGCGAGACCAAGCTCCACCATCGCGCCGTCCAAAGCCCTGGAGGAACTCAGTGCCCCGCCGTACTCCGATCATCCTGGCCACCGCGCTCGTCGCGTCGCTGGTCGGCCTCCCGTTCGCGGCGCGTGCCGCGGACGCGCTTCAGGCCGAGGAAACACCCGCTGCCGCAGACCCGCAGGTCAAGGAGTCGTCGACCGGGTCCTACATCGTCCAGCTCGACGACGCCCCGGTGGCCGAGTACGGCGGCGGCATCGCCGGCCTGCCGTCCACCCGCGTCGTGCCCGGGGGGAAGCTGGTGAAGACCGCCGGTCAGGTGGTCGGCTATGTCCAGCACCTGGCCCGCGAGCGCCAGGAGATCCTGGCCAAGGTGCCCGACGTGAAGAAGCTGTACGACTACAGCTACACCTACGCCGGCTTCTCCGCGCAGATGTCGTACGACGAGGCCGTCAAGCTGGCCAAGACGTCCGGTGTGAAGAGCGTCGAGCCGAACGAGATGCAGCACCAGGACACCGTGGACACGCCGCGGTTCCTCGGGCTGTCCGGTAAGGGCGGCGCCTGGCAGCAGGCCGGTGGCATCGACAAGGCCGGCGACGGCGTGATCATCGGCGTACTGGACTCCGGCTACGTCCCGGAGCGGGCCAGCTTCGCGCCGCTGAAGACGACCAGGACGTCGGACGCGATCATCGCGAAGAAGTGGAAGGGCACCTGCCAGACCGGCGAGGAGGCGCCCGTTGCCTGCAACAACAAGGTGATCGGCGCCCGGTACTTCGACAAGGGCATCGGCACCCGTCCGATCCCGGAGGAGTTCAAGTCGCCGCGTGACTACGGCGGCCACGGCACCCACACGGCCAGCACCGCGGGCGGCAACTACGGCGTCGAGATGAGCGTCATGGGCCGCGACTACGGCAAGGGCTCCGGGATCGCCCCGCACGCCCGGCTGGCGATCTACAAGGTGCTGTGGGCGGTGGACCAGACCGGCGGCGGCAGCGGTACCGACGCGGACATCGTGGCCGGTATCGACGCAGCGGTCGCGGACGGCGTCGACGTACTGAACTACTCGATCTCCGGCTCCGGCTCGACCTTCGTGAACGCCACCGGCCTCGCCTTCCTGCGCGCGGCCCGGGCGGGCGTGTTCGTCGCCACCAGTGCCGGCAACACCGGCCCGGGTGTCAGCACGGTCGGCAAGAACTACCCGTGGGTGACGACGGTTGCCAACGGCACCCATGACCGCGACATCCAGACCACGGTGACGCTCGGCGACGGCAAGTCCTACACCGGCGCCGGGATCGGCTCCGGCGTGCCGAGCACTCCGGTCGTCCTGGCCAAGGACGCCGGCCTCGCCGGTGCGAACCCGGCCAACCTGCTCCTGTGCATGCCGGACACGCTCGACCCGGCCAAGGTGACCGGGAAGATCGTGGTCTGCGACCGCGGTGGCAACGCCCGCGTCGACAAGAGCCTGCAGGTGAAGAACGCCGGCGGCGTCGGCATGATCCTGGTCAACATCACCGCGGGCACCCTGGACGCGGACCTGCACTCGGTCCCGTCCGTGCACCTCGACCACGTCGCCGCGCCCGCGATCAAGGCGTACGTCGGCGGCACCGCGAACCCGACGGCCACGATCAGCGCCGGTACGCCGGTCCGCGTGACCGCACCGAAGGTCGCCAGCTCGTCCAGCCGCGGCCCGTCCCTGGCGGGTAACGGCGACCTGCTCAAGCCGGACGTGATGGCCCCGGGGACGAACGTCCTGGCCGCGACGACCGCCTTCAGTGCGGCCGGTGGCGAGTACGCGTTCATGAGCGGTACGTCGATGGCGTCACCGCACATCGCCGGCGCCGCGGCCGTGCTGATCAGCAAGTACCCGAACTGGTCCCCGATGGCGATCAAGTCGGCGCTGCTCACCACCGGCACCGACAAGGACTCCAGCGGCCAGCCGATCCAGAACGACTCCGGCTCGCCGGCCACGCCGTTCGGGTACGGCGCCGGCCTGATGCAGCCCAAGAAGGCGATGGACCCGGGCCTGGTCTACGACTCGTCGTACGAGGACTGGACGAAGTTCGTCTGCGGCTCCGGTCAGGTGCCGGCCACCCACGAGCTGTGCGCGAACGGCAAGATCGACCCGAGCGACCTGAACTACCCGACGATCGCGGTCGGCGATCTGGCCGGTAAGCAGACCATCACCCGGACGGTCCGCAACGTCGGCACGCTGCCGGAGATCTACGTCCCGAAGGTCGAGGGACTGAAGGGCTTCAAGGTGACGGTGACGCCGCAGGTCCTGGTCACGCTGCCGGGCCGTACGTCGACGTACAAGGTCACCGTCGAGAACACCGGTGCGCCGCTCGAGCAGTACACGTTCGGCAAGCTGACCTGGAAGTCGACCAAGCACGCGGTGACCAGCACGGTGGCGATCAAGCCGCTGACGGTGAAGGCGCCGGTGCAGGTCAACGGGACCGGGACCGCAGGGTCCGTGCAGGTGCCGATCACGGCCGGGTACACCGGCACGCTCAACACCACTGCGGTCGGTCTGACCGCTGCCACCGTGGCTGAGGCCGCACTGAAGAACCCGGGCGGCGTCTCGTTCCCGACCACGAACCCGGCGGCGAACGACCACGTCGCCAAGTTCACCGTGAACGTCCCGGCCGGTGTGAAGCACGCCCGGTTCTCGACGTTCGACGCGGACTACCCGGCGGGCACCGACCTCGACGTGTTCGTCTACAAGACGGGTACGACGGCTCTGCTCGGCAGCAGCGCCGGCGGGTCGGCCGAGGAGGAGGTCAACCTGCCGGCACCGGCCGGAGGGTCGTACGACGTGTACGTCGACCTGTTCGCGGGAGCCAACGAGCAGCAGGTGAAGCTCAACCACTGGGCCCTCCTCAACGCTGAGGGCAACCTCACGGTCACTCCCGCGACCCAGCCCGTCCAGGTAGCCGCCCAGGCGACCGTCACAGCCTCCTGGACCGGCCTGACCGCCGGCACCCGGTACCTGGGCCGTCTCCAGTACTCCGACGGCGCAGACGGCTCCGGCTCAACCATCGTCCGCGTGGACAGCTAGCACCACGAAACGAGGGCGGCCTCCGGTCAGGAGGCCGCCCTCGTTCCATGTCAGGGCTGTTCAGCATTTCGTGGTCTGAGACGTCTTCCTTGGTGTTGATGCCGACACCAAGGAGTCGTCCCCATGCGTTTGATCCGTCCAGTCGCCTTGCTCGCCGTCCTGGCGCTGCTGCTGACCGCATCACCCGGCGCGAGTGCAAGGCGATCCTGACCGCCCAGGCCAACGAATCTCTGGCTCCGGTTCAACCCTGATCGAACCGCAAACAGACGCAGCGGCAGCCGATGAGGTCAACTCAGCCGTTCGCGCACCCAGTCGAGGTGGACGAGTGCGTGGTTGCGCTGCCAGGTGCGGATCGTGGGCAGGCCGGGTGGGGCGGGCTGGGCTGCGCCCCACCACAGGCCGCCTGCGATGGCGGCCAGGAAGCCGGTGATGGCTACGTCGTCCGGCAGCTCTGGCAACGTGACCGACTCGCGCATGTCGGCGTGCAGGATGACGGTGTCCGCCCAGCGCGGCGCGAGCGCCGGGTGCGCCCAGTCGATGAACACCACGCGGTCGTCGGTCAGGATGATGTTGTCGGCCCGCAGGTCCCAGTGCGCCAGCGCCTTCCCCTCGGCGAGCTCCCGCAGCCCGTTCCGGGACAGCTCTGCCAGCTCCTCCTCGCGCCCAGCTGCCCAGTCGGGTACGTCGAGACCGTCAGCGATCACGTTGTCCCAGCGGCTCAGGAACTCGGCGCTCCGCACGGCGGCAACCGGCGCGTCCGGCCACGGTGACGGGTCCAGGGCCTCGGTCAACTCGGCTACGGCGTCCAGGACCCGATCGGCGTCGTGCTGCTCCCAGGGGTGGGCCGGCAGTCTGCCCTCGATGTCTTCGAACAGCAGTCCGACCCAGTCGCCGTCGTCGTACACGTCGTACAGCACCGGAGCTGACGGCAGTGGACCGATTGCCTGGACCGCGGTGATCTCCTGACGGAACAGCTCGGGCGTCTTGGGGTTGAGCGACGTACCCACTGCCTTGACGAAGGCACGGCGGCCCGGAGGCGGTCACCAGGCGGGCGGCGACGCCGGGGGAGAAACCGCCCTGCTGGGTCGCGGCGGAGACCACCACCGACCCGAGAGCACGTTCCACCCACGCCCGCACGTCGGCGGGCACCTCCTCGAAGGGCAACCGGACCCCAGCAGCGTGCGCCATGCGTCACAACGGTAGGTGACCGGCGGTGCCGTCGCTCGGCATTTTCGAATCCGCTGGCCCCGCATGGGATGATTGACCGGTTGACCAGCAAGAACCCAGCAAGACCCCTAGACGAACTGGATCCCCTCCGTGCCCGTTGGCCCCACGACCGTGCCGCAGCCGGGTCGTACCGACCCGTCGCTGATCCGGAACTTCTGCATCATCGCCCACATCGACCACGGCAAGTCGACGCTGGCCGACCGGATGCTGCAGATCACCGGGGTCGTCGACGACCGCTCGATGCGGGCGCAGTACCTGGACCGGATGGACATCGAGCGGGAACGCGGCATCACGATCAAGTCGCAGGCGGTCCGGCTCCCGTTCGCGCCGAAACCGGACTCCCCGGGCGGCCTGCTCGCCCCGGACGGGACGACGTACATCCTGAACATGATCGACACGCCCGGTCACGTCGACTTCACCTACGAGGTGTCGCGGTCGCTGGAGGCGTGTGAGGGTGCGGTGCTGCTGGTCGACGCGGCGCAGGGGATCGAGGCCCAGACGCTGGCGAACCTCTACCTCGCGCTGAGCGCGGATCTGCACATCATCCCGGTGCTGAACAAGATCGACCTGCCCAGCGCCCAGCCGGAGAAGTACGCGGCCGAGCTCGCCCACATCATCGGCTGCAACGCCTCGGACGTCCTGAGGGTGTCGGCGAAGACGGGCGAGGGCGTCGATGAGCTGTTGAGCGAGATCGTGGCCCAGGTCGAGCCGCCGAAGGGCGTCAAGGACGCGCCGCCGCGGGCACTGATCTTCGACTCGGTCTACGACACCTACCGCGGCGTGGTCACCTACGTCCGGGTGGTCGACGGCGAGCTGAACCACCGGGACCGGATCAAGATGATGTCGACCGGTGCGGTGCACGAGATGCTCGAGGTCGGTGTCATCTCGCCGGAGCCGATGAAGTCGCCGAGTATCGGCGTCGGCGAGGTCGGCTACCTGATCACCGGTGTGAAGGACGTCCGCCAGTCCCGGGTCGGTGACACCGTCACCGCGGCCGTGCACGGCGCGACCGAGGCGCTCGGCGGGTACAAGCACCCGCAGCCGATGGTGTACTCCGGGCTCTTCCCGATCGACGGCGACGACTACCCGACGCTGCGGGACGCGCTGGAGCGGCTGCAGCTGAACGACGCGGCCCTGCAGTACGAGCCGGAGACGTCGGGCGCGCTCGGGTTCGGGTTCCGCTGCGGCTTCCTCGGGCTGCTGCACATGGAGATCGTCCGCGAGCGGCTCGAGCGCGAGTTCGACCTGGACCTGATCTCGACCGCGCCGAACGTGGTCTACCGGGTCGAGATGGAGGACGGCAAGGAGCACGTCGTCACCAACCCGAGCGAGTTCCCCGAAGGCAAGATCGCCGACATCTACGAGCCGGTGGTCAAGGCGACGATCCTGAGCCCGAAGGACTTCATCGGCGTCATCATGGAGCTGTGCCAGACCAAGCGGGGCAACCTGCAGGGGATGGAGTACCTGTCCGAGGACCGGGTCGAGCTCCGCTACACGCTGCCGCTGGCCGAGATCGTCTTCGACTTCTTCGACCAGCTGAAGTCCAAGACCAAGGGCTACGCGTCGCTGGACTACGAGCCGACCGGCGAGCAGGCCGCGGCGCTGGTCAAGGTCGACATCCTGCTCCAGGGCGAGACGGTCGACGCGTTCTCGGCGATCGTGCACCGCGACAACGCCTACTCGTACGGCGTCGCGCTGGCCGGCAAGCTGAAGGAACTGATCCCGAGGCAGCAGTTCGAGGTGCCGATCCAGGCCGCGATCGGGTCCCGGATCATCGCCCGCGAGTCGATCCGGGCGATCCGCAAGGACGTCCTGGCCAAGTGCTACGGCGGTGACATCACCCGGAAGCGCAAGCTGCTGGAGAAGCAGAAGGAAGGCAAGAAGCGGATGAAGATGGTCGGCCGGGTCGAGGTCCCGCAGGAGGCCTTCATCGCCGCGCTGCGCACTTCGGACACCGGGGAGAAGGCCAAGAAGTAGTGCGGGTCGAGATCCCGGCGGACTTCCTGGTTGTCGCGTCGCGGGGTCAGGACTGGGCCGACTGGCTGGACCGGTTGCCGCGACTGACCCGCGAACTGCTCGACGAGTGGAACCTCCGGGTCGACGGTACGACGTCGTACGGCAACTGCGCCGTGGTCGTGCCGGTGACCACGGCCGACGGGCAGGACGCCGTACTCAAGGTGCAGTTCCCGCACTGGGAGGCCGAGACCGAGCACCTCGCGCTCCGGGACTGGGGCGGGAACGGCGCTGTCCAGCTGCTGCGCGCCGATCCGCGCCGGTTCGCCTTGCTGCTCGAGCGGTTGGAGCCCCGCGACCTCACCACGATCGACGCGATCGAGGCCTGCGAGCTCGTGGGCGCAACCTACGAACGACTGCACATCGCGGCCGGTCCGCAGTACCGGACGCTCTCCGGCGAGTTGAAGCGCTGGATCGAACGGTTCCGCCAGTTGCCCGCCTCGGCACCGGTGCCACATCGGTACGTCGAGCAGGCCGTCGCGCTGGCCGAGGACTTCAGCACCGACCCGGCCTGCGACGGCAAGCTGATCCATACCGACCTGCAC
Source organism: uncultured Actinomycetota bacterium (assembly GCA_963748245.1). Classification (GTDB taxonomy): domain Bacteria; phylum Actinomycetota; class Actinomycetes; order Propionibacteriales; family Kribbellaceae; genus Kribbella. The sequence continues at coordinate 1,953,277 of CAVVIA010000005.1, forward strand.
TACTTCAACGTGCTGGCAGGGGTTCGGGAACCCTGGCTGGTGATCGATCCCAAGCCGCTGTCCGGCGACCCGCACTACGAGGTCGCTCCGCTGATCTGGAACCGCTGGGACGAGGTCGTTGCCTCCGGAGACCTTCGGTTCGCGGTCCGGCAGCGGTTCTACGCCGCGATCGACGCCGCCGCGCTCGACGAGGACCGCGCCCGCGACTGGGTGATCGTCCGGCAGATGCTCAACGTGCTGTGGACGCTGGAGGAGGCCGGCACCGACGAGTCGCTGCCCCAGGACTGGCTCACCCGCAACATCGCCATCGTGAAGGCCATCCAGGACTAGGCCGTGTCTGGCAATCCCCCGCCTACTGCGCGGCACTCGGCACGGCACCTCGCCGCACTGGAGCAAAGGCCACGATGAAACCCACATCGAGGCCTTCACTCCAGCACGCCGAGCTACCGCACCGAGCACCTGCTCGCTACGGCGCGGGATTACCAGACACGACCTAAACCAGTGGAGCCGCGGCCCGTCGCGACGGATGATGGTCGGCATGCGGCTGTTGACGGTCAACGTGGTGGAGAAGCTGATCCCTGGTCCCAAAGAGACCGGGTTGACCGCGATCGACAAGCGTCCGCAGGTAGGCCGGGTCCACGTCGGTGAGCTTGGTCTGGTCGGTGACCGGGTCTGCGACATCAAGAACCACGGCGGTCCCGATCAGGCGATCTACGCGTACGCCGAGGAGGACGCGCAGTGGTGGGCCGCCGAGCTCGATCGAGAGATTCCGACGGGTCTGTTCGGGGAGAACCTGCGCACCGAAGGCGTCGACATCACCGGTGCGCTGCTCGGTGAGGTCTGGCGGATCGGCGACGAGGTCGAGGTGATGGTCCGGGCGCCGCGGATCCCGTGCATCACGTTCCAGCACCGGATGCAGGAGCCGCACTGGGTGAAGAGGTTCCACCAGGCCGGCTGCCCAGGCGCCTACCTGAAGGTGCTGCGGACCGGAACGATCGCTGCGGGAGATCCGGTCGAGGTGCTGAGCAGGCCGGACCACGAGGTCACCATCGGGCACATGTTCGGCGCCCAGGACCCGGCGAAGATGCAACGGATGCTGAACTCCGGAGTAGACCTGATGGACGAACTCCGCGACATCGCGCAGCGCGTCGCGGCCCGCGCGTGAGGGCGCGGGACCGAACCCCCACCGCCATCTCAGGGGTTGACCCCCGAGTTTGTGGGTTGGCCGGTCAGAATCTGGGTCCGCAACCCACCAGGTCAGGGGTTGACCCCTCAGAGGGTGGGCGGCGATGAGTGGTCTGCTGCCCGCGCCTGGACCGCTGCGACCGCTCGCTCTCGCCACCCTGCTCAGCCGGGTCGGCAACGGGCTGCTGATGACGGTCAGTGTCCTGTACTTCACTCGGATCGTCGGATTGTCGATCGCCCAGGTCGGTCTCGGCCTCACCATCGCCGGGCTGTTCGGTCTGTTGTCGGCGGTGCCGATGGGCCATCTGGCCGACCGCCGCGGTCCGCGCACGCTGTTCGTCGTACTCAGCCTGATGGTCTGCGGCCTTTCGCTGCTCTACTTGCTCGTGGAGACGTTCTGGCAGTTCCTCGTCGTCTCCGTCGTGCTCACCGTGATCGACCGAGGCGCCGGCGCGGTCCGGGCGGCCCTGATCGCCGCGATCACCCAAGGCGCCGGCCGGGTCGCCGCCCGCGCCTACCTGCGCGCGGTCACCAACATCGGCATCATGGCCGGCGCCGGAATCGCTGTCGTCGCACTGCACTTCGACACGAGTACGGCGTACCGCGTGATGTTCGTCCTGGACGCGGCACTGAGTATCGTCGCGGCGTTCGTCGTCCTGGCCATTCCACGGGTCGCACCGCAGCCGAGAAGTGACGACGGACCGGTCTGGATCGCCTTGCGCGACAGGGGTTACCTCGCGGTGGCCGCACTCAACGCCGCGATGTCGATCCAGTACGCCGTACTGGACGTCGCGATCCCGCTGTGGGTGGTCGACCACACCGACGCACCCCGATGGACGGTCGCGCTGGTGCTGATCATCAACACCGTGGTCGTCGGGCTCTTCCAGGTCCGGTCGTCCCGCGGCATCGCCGATCCGACCACCGCCGCCCGGGCCACCCGGACCGCCGGATTGTTGCTGATGGCATCCATGGTGCTGTTCGCCGGCGCGTCCTGGGGCAACGCGGCGCTCGCGGTCGGGCTCCTGGCGCTCGGTGCGCTGGTCCAGGTGATCGGGGAGTTGCTGCAGTCGTCCGGTTCGTTCCTGCTCGGCTTCGACCTCGCCGCCGATCACGCGCAGGGCCAGTACCAAGGCGTCTGGAACACCAGCATGTCCATCAGCACCATGGTCGCCCCCACCGTCCTGGCCCTCCTCCCACTCGGCCTCGGCACCCCTGGCTGGCTCGTCCTCGGCGTCTGGTTCGCGCTGATCGGAGTGCTGTTCGTGCCCGTCGTACGGTGGGCTGTGGCGCGGCGGGAGCAGGGTAGCCAGATCCAAACAGCCGGTGCATAATCGGCACTCATTGCTTGGGGGGCATTGAGCAAGGGGGAACCATGCGTCGCGCTGTCGTGACCGGGGGAGCTGGGTTCATCGGGAGTCATCTGTGTGCGCGACTCCTCGCCGAAGACTACGAAGTGCTGTGCCTGGACAACTTTCTGACCGGGCGTCCGGACAACGTCGCCCACCTGATCGACCACTCGGGCTTTCGCCTGATCCGCGGTGATGTCACCGACTACATCCACGTCACCGGACCGGTCGACGCGGTGCTGCATTTCGCCTCGCCGGCGTCACCGATCGACTATCTCCGATTGCCCATCCAGACTCTCCAGGTCGGCTCGATCGGCACCCACAACGCGCTCGGGCTCGCCCGCGACAAGGGCGCCAGGTTCGTGCTGGCGTCCACCTCGGAGGTGTACGGCGACCCGCTCGTGCATCCGCAGCCGGAGAACTACTGGGGCAACGTCAACCCGGTCGGTCCACGCGCGGTGTACGACGAGGCCAAGCGCTTCGCCGAGGCGATCACGACGGCGTACCGCTCGACCCATGACGTCGACACGGGGATCGTCCGGATCTTCAACACGTTCGGGCCGCTACTCCGGCCGAACGACGGGCGGGCAGTCCCGACCTTCATCCGCCAAGCCCTGCGAGCCGAACCGATCGTCGTTGCCGGCGACGGCAGCCAGACCCGGTCCATCTGCTACGTGGACGACACCGTCGAGGGCATCATCCGGATGATGCACGCGGACGACCCGGGTCCGGTCAACCTCGGCAATCCGCACGAACTGTCGATGCTCGACCTCGCCTGCTGGATCAAGGAGTTGGTCGGTTCACCGTCCGAGATCGCCTTCGGGCCGCTGCCGGAAGACGATCCGCGGGTGCGCCGGCCGGACATCAGCCGGGCGAGGGACCTGCTCGCCTGGGAACCGAAGATCCCCACGGAGGAAGGGCTCCGGCGGACCGTCGACTGGTTCCGCACCGACCTCGTGCCGAGGGCGGTTCAGGTCGGCTCGCGGTAGCCGAGGGCGGTTCAGGTCGGCTCGCGGTAGCCGAGGGCGGCGGAGATCTTGCGCGCGGCCTCGATGGCTGCGGGAGCCATCAGGGCAACCTGGGCGATGGATTGCTCCAGCGACAGGGTGGAGATGCTGACCGCGGCGATCGCGGCGCCGGTGTGGTCGTGGATGACGGCGGCGACGCAGCGGATGCCGGGTTCGTTCTCCTCGTCGTCGAGCGCGTAGCCGCGGGACCGCACCTGGGCGAGGTCCGCCTTCAACGCGGCCGCGGTCGTGTGCGTCAGGGGAGTGCGGGCGGGGAGACCGGTCCGGGTGATGTGGGCGTCGAGCGCGTCGTCGTCCTTCTCGGCCAGCAGTGCTTTGCCGATGCCGGTGCAGTGCAGCCAGAACGCCTTGCCCACCCGCGACGGCATCCGGTACGGCTTCGGGCCGTCGAGTCGCGCGACGTAGATCGCCTCGTCGCCGTTGAGCAGTCCGACATGCACGGTGCAGCGGGTCTGAGCGACCAGGTCGGCGAGCACCGGGCGGGCGACCGTGGCGAGGTCGACGTTGGTGAGTGCGTGCCCGGCGAGCCGCAGCGCCTTCGGGCCCGGGTGATACGAACCGTCCTCGGCCTGCGCGACGAACTCGTGCTCGACCAGCGACGCCATGATCCGGTGCACGGTCGACTTGGCCAGACCGGTCGCGTTGACGACGTCGGTGAACCGCGAGTGCTCCAGAACGGCATCAAGCACCATCAACGTCTTGTCGATCGCCGAGGGCGAACCCGTCTCGTTCGCCGCGGGGTATCCGCGTCCTTCAGGGTCGGGAGGAGCCACGACTGCCTCCCTTCGAAATCGGGGACTGTCGGACCCGGCTGATTGGGTAGGTGCCATGTCCCGGTTCCGGATGGACCCGACTCCCGTCCAGCAGGCTGCGCTGCTGGAGCAGTGCAGGCACGCCCGGTACCTGTGGAACCTTGCCCTTGAACAGTGGTCGATGTGGACCCGCGACAAAGGCGCTACGCCGGGGTACGTCGAGCAAGCACGGCAGCTTACCGCGGCTCGCGCCGTGTTCGGCTGGCTTCGTGCCGGTTCGCAGACGGCGCAGCAGCAGGCGCTGAGGGACTTCGACCAGGCCGTCAGGAACTTCTACACAGGGACCCACCGGCGGCCGACCTGGCGCCGAGCCGGGCTGAACGAGGGCTTCCGCATAGTCGGTCCACAAGCCGGCCGCCACGAGCAGCTGAACCGGAAGTGGGCGCGGGTGCTGGTGCCGAAGGTCGGCTGGGTACGGTTCCGGCTGTCCCGTGCGATTCCGGACGCGAAGTCGTACCGCATCACCCGCGACCGGGCTGGTCGCTGGCATATCGCTTTCGCCGCGGTGCCGCCGCCGATTCCGGCACCGGGTACCGGTGAAGTCGTCGGTGTCGACCGTGGTGTCACCGTCTCGGCGGCACTCTCCACGGGAGAACTGCTGACCTGCCCTGACCTGTCGGACCGTGAGCAGGCACGGCTCAAGCAGCTGCAACGTCGCCTGGCCCGGTGCCGTCGCGGCTCGAACCGGCGTCAGCGGGTGAAGGCCGCAATCGCCAAGTTGTACGTCCGCGCGGGCGACCGCCGCAAGAACTGGGTCGAGAAGACCAGCACCGGCCTGGCCCGGCGGTTCGACGTCATCCGCGTGGAAGACCTGCGGGTCGCGCAGATGACCAAAAGCCCCAAACCGAAACCCGACCCCGAACGGCCAGATAGCCACCTGCCGAACCGTGCCAGGGCGAAGGCCGGTCTCAACCGAGGCATCCTGGCCAACGGCTGGAGCCTGCTCGTCCAGCGCCTGGAGCACAAGGCTGCCGAACGCGTCGAGAAGGTCAACCCCGCGTTCACGTCGCAGACCTGTAGCGTCTGCGGGCGTTGCGCGCCGGGAAACCGCGAGAGTCAAGCGGTGTTCCGGTGCGTGGCCTGCGGGCATCGAGCGAATGCGGACGTGAACGCGGCAGTCAACATCGCGGCCGGACGGGCCGTCAGCGCACGTCGAGAGACGCCCGTTCGGGTCTCGTCGAAGCGTGAACCTCAACACGCTACCTCCGCGTAGTTGTTGGAATCCCCGTCCATCGCGGCGGGGAGGACGTCAAGTCGGTCATCCTGTCACCCCTCTCTCTCCTCGGCGCAGTGCCTATCTGGCCAGCCAGCCGCCGTCGACCGCGAGGACGTGACCGTTGACGTACGCGGCGGCCGCCGAGGCCAGGAAGACCGCGGCGCCGACGACATCCTCCGGCCGTCCCCAGCGACCGGCGGGGATGCGGTCCCGGATGGCCGCTTCGCGACCGGGGTCCGCGCGCAGGTCGGTGGTGTTGTCGGTGCTGATGTATCCGGGCGCGATCGCGTTCACCCGGACTCCGGCCGGACCCCACTCGTTGGCCAGCGCCTTGGTCAGTCCCGCGACCGCATGCTTGCTCGCAGTGTAGGCCGGAACGGTGATCCCGCCCTGGAAACTCAGCAGCGACGCGATCGTGACCACCGCGCCGGCGCCGCGCTCGACCATGGCGGCACCGATCGGCCGGGTCACCGCCCAGGTGGAGTTGAGGTTCACGTCGATCACGTGGTCCCAGTCGGCGGTGGTGGTCCCGGCCGCCGGGGCGCGCCGGATGGTGCCCGCGTTGTTGACCAGGATGTCGATCCGCCGTGTCCTCGCCAGTTCGGTGGCGGCCGCCTCGACCGCCGCCGGGTCGGCGAAGTCGGCGATGACCACGGTCGCCTCGCCGCCGCCGTTCTGCTTGATCGCCTCGAGGGTGTCCTCGAGGGCGGTGTCCCGGGCCATCAGGATCAGTTCGGCGCCGGCCGCGGCGTATCCGGCGGCGATGGCCGCGCCGATACCCCGCCGGGCTCCGGTGACGAGCGCCGTACGGCCCTGGAGGCTGAACGGGTCAGCTGTCACCGCAGGTCCTGTACGTCGACGCCGTCCATGTCCGCGAACGCCTGGTTCTCGCCGGCCATCGCCCAGACGAAGCTGTACGACGAAGTGCCCGCGCCGGAGTGGATCGACCAGCTCGGCGAGATCACGGCCTGCCGGTCGGCGACGAGCAGGTGCCTGGTCTCGTCGGGTTCACCGAGCAGGTGGACGATCCGCTCGGTCTCGGGCAGGTCGAAGTACAGGTAGCACTCGGTCCGGCGGTCGTGGGTGTGCGCGGGCATGGTGTTCCAGGTGCTGCCCGGGTGGAGTGTGGTCACGCCGAGCACGATCTGGCAGCTGCGTACGCCGTTCGCGTGGATGTACTGGTCGATCGTGCGGCGGTTCGCGGTCTGCTGGTCGCCGAGTTCGAGCCTGTTTCCCTCGCCAGGGTTGACCAAGGTGGTGGGGAAGTCGGTGTGGGCGGCCGCCGAGAAGAGGTAGAAGGCCGCGTCCGGGCCGTCGAAGACGACCTCGCGGACGCCGCGACCGACGTACAGGCAGGCTCCGGTGGTCAGCTCGTACTTCGTCCCGTCGGCAGTGACTGTGCCTGGTCCGCCGACGTTGACGATGCCGGCCTCGCGGCGTTCGAGGAAGTACTCGCTGCGCAGCTCCGGCCAGGTCCCCAGCGATAGCGGCCCGCTCGCCGGCCGCGCGCCGGCCAGGACGATCCGGTCGTGGTGGGTGAGCACCGCGGTGATCGTGTCCGGGACGAACAGGTCGTCGACCAGGTAGTGCCGGCGCAGCGCGGCGGTGTCGAAGCCGGGCACCTGGTCGGGGTGGGTGGCGTGCCTGATCTGCAGAGGCGGCTGAGCGTTCACAGAACAAGGTTCTATTCCACGGAACCGTCTGTCAAACTGCTTGACTAGCGGAACAGCACCGGAAAATGTTCCGGGTTCCGCCACTTGACACTCTGTTCTGGCAGATGGAACCGTCCCACCACAGCGCCCCGACTGCCTTTGGGAGGTTCCACAAATGACCGCATTGGACTGGACGGTCCGGCTACAGCGCGGTCATGTTCGTCGCCTTCGCCGCGGTCGCCTACACGCACGGCATCACCGTCTACGTCTGGTGGGCGGTCTCGATCGGTGTCGGCGTCGGCATCGGTGCGTTCGTGTTCGCGGCCCGCTGGAACCGATTGCGGGCCAAACACGGCGTGGTCTCACCGCTCGAGTACCTGGCCCGTCGCTACAACCTGCCGACCCAGCAGGCCCTCGCGTACTCCGGTGCCGCGTTGAAGGTGGTCGACATCGCCTCGAAGTGGGTCGCGATCTCCATCCTGCTGAACGGATTCACCGGAGTGCCGATGCGGTGGGGCATCCTGCTGACCGGCGTGGTCACGATGGCGTACGCGACCCTCGGTGGTCTGTGGGCCGACGTACTGACCGACTTCGGCCAGTTCGTCATCCAGTTCGCGGCCGGGATCGCCATGTTCGTCGGCGTGATGGCTCAGCTGGACGGCTTTCCGACGCTGTGGACGATGTGGGACCAGTTGCCGGCCGGCCACGGCGATCCCTTGAACGGGCCGTACACGACGATCTTCCTGATCGCGTTCCTGTTCATCAAAACCTTCGAGTACAACGGCGGCATGTGGAACCTGGCGCAGCGCTACATGGCCGCGCCGTCCGGCTCCGCGGCCAAGCGGTCCGCGCTGCTGTCGTCGTTCCTGTGGCTGGTCTGGCCGCTGATCCTGTTCATCCCGATGTGCGCCGCGCCGCTGCTGGTCAGCCCGGGCAAGCCGGAGCAGTCGTACGTCGAGCTCGCCCAGTTGCTGCTGCCGACCGGTCTGATCGGGCTGGTGCTGGCCGGATTCTTCTCGCACACGATGGCGATGGTCGCCTCCGACGCGAACGTGATCTCCTCCGTCATCACCCGCGACCTCGCGCCGGTGCTGGTGCCGAAGGTGCGCCGGCTGAGCGATGCCGGCGCGCTGAAGTTCGCCCGGATCACCACCTTCACGTTCGTCACGCTCAGCATGCTGATCGCGATCCTGACCAACGGGCAGGGCGTGGTCCTGAAGATCGTCGTCGACCTGGTGGCCGCGACGATGGGGCCGATCTCGATCCCGCTGATGCTCGGGCTGCTGCCCTGGTTCAAGCGCAGCGGCGCGCGGGCCGCGCTCGTGTCCTGGGCCTCCGGCCTGGTGGTCTGGGCGATCGTCAAGTGGGGGATCGAGTCCACCGACACCACCCTGGTCGTCGCGTTGCCGTTGGCAACTTCCTTGGTGGTGTACGTCGGGCTGGGCCTGCTCCTGCCGGAACGGCGCCCGGACGTCGACGAGCTGGTCGACTCGCTGAACAACGACCCCGACGAGACCGACGACGTCGCGGCGAGACGGTCGGCCGCGGTCGGCTGATTCCTGGAACACTGTCCCGTGACACAGAACACTACTGAGTTGGAGTGACTTCTATGCCGAACATCACCGTCGAGCTCCTGTCCGGTCGCACCCTCGACCAGCGCCGCGAGTTCGTCGCCGCCGTCACCGAGTCCGCGATCTCCATCCTGAACGCCAAGCGCGAGTCGGTCCGCATCGTCTTCACCGAAATCGAAACCACCGACGTAGCCAACGGCGGCGTCCTGGTCGCCGACGCCTGACACCGTACGGACGAACGGGTAGTAGTCGCCCGGCATGCGGCGAGTACCCGCCTGACCGCCCCGGGCGGGCCATGCCGCGGCTACCTCTACCCGTTCGTCCGTACGCATGCTGGAATTCCGGAGCGACGGCGGCACCCGCCCGTTACTGTCGTCCCCATGCGAGTTGGAGTGTTTGGGGCTACGGGGCAGGTTGGCAGTGTTATGCGGGAGCTGCTTGTCGAGCGGAAGTTCCCGGTGGAGGAGATCCGGTACTTCGCGTCCGCGCGGTCGGCCGGGACCGACGCTGCCGTTCGGCGAAAGCGAGATCACGGTCGAGGACTCCGCGACTGCCGACTTCGCGGGGCTCGAGCTGGCGTTGTTCTCCAACGGCAAGACGGCCTCGAAGGAGTTCGCCCCGAAGGTCGCCGCCGCCGGTGCGGTCGTGGTCGACAACTCGTCCGCCTGGCGGATGGATCCCGACGTACCGCTGGTCGTCTCCGAGGTGAACCCCGGCGACCTCGCCGACCTGCCGAAGGGCATCGTCGCCAACCCGAACTGCACCACCATGGCCGCGATGCCGGTGCTCGCCCCGCTGCACCGCGCCGCGACGCTGACCCGGCTGGTGGTGTCGACGTACCAGGCCGTCTCCGGCTCCGGTGGGGTCGGCGTCAGCGAGCTCGAGGACCAGGCGCGCGCCCTCGTCGAGCCCGGCGGCCGGCTCGCCCGCGGCACCGCAGGCATCACGCTGCCAGAGCCCAAGGTGTACGCCGGGCCGATCGCGTTCAACGTGCTCCCGCTGGCCGGATCGATCGTTGCCGACGGCACCGGTGAGACCGATGAGGAGCAGAAACTCCGGAACGAGAGCCGCAAGATCCTGCACCTCCCGGACCTCCCGGTCGCCGGGACCTGCGTCCGGGTGCCCGTCTTCACCGGTCACTCGCTCAGCATCCACGCCGAGTTCGCCGCGCCGATCACGCCCGCGCAGGCGACCGAGCTGCTCGGCGCCGCTCCTGGTGTCGCGCTGGCGGACCTCCCGACGCCGCTGCTCGCGGCCGGCCAGGATCCGTCGTACGTCGGCCGGATCCGCCAGGACCAGTCGGTCCCGGACAACCGCGGCCTGGTGCTGTTCGTCTCGAACGACAACCTCCGCAAGGGCGCCGCCCTCAACGCGGTCCAGATCGCGGAGCTCCTGGCCGGGCGCTGACTCCGGACGCGTGCCCCGGCTCGGCCTTAATGTCAAGAAAATGTCATCTGGAGAAGTGCTGCACAGGCTGACGCGGCGATAAGGTGTGCGTTCCTGCTGGTGATTCACGGCGATTCTTCGGCCGGGAGCAGGGGAGGTGACCGAGCTGGAGCAGCGTGAGATGAGCGGGCCTTCGGGGCTGCGCTTTCGCCTGCTCGGGACAGTGGAGGTGCGGACCGCCGGCGGAGAGGTGATTCCGCTGCCGTCGCACCAGCCGGCGGTGCTGCTGGCCGCGCTGTTGCTGCGCCTCAATCGGACGGTGCGGATCGAGGACCTCGTCGACGTTCTGTGGGACGACGAGGAGCTTCCGAGCAGTCCGCGCGCCGCGCTGCAGATCTACGTCTCCCGGCTCCGGGCCGCGCTGGGGGACACCGGGCGGACGATGATCCGCACCGGCGACGGCGGTTACACGCTGCATGCGGACCCGAGTCGGCTCGACCTCGAAACGTTTCGGTCCCTGGTCCGCCGCGCCGGGGAGGCCGGAGATCCCGCGGACAAGGTCGCGCTGATCACCGAGGGCCTCACACTCTGGCGCGGCGAACCGCTGGCCGGTCTGGACGCGGGCGCGCTGACTCGCGAGATGATCCCGCGCCTGGTCGAGGAACATCTGCAGGCGCTGGAGTTGTCGTTCGACGCCCGGTTGGCGCTCGGCGACGCGGCCGGAGTGATCCCGGAGTTGACCGAACTCGTCGAGCGCTACCCGACGCGAGAGCGGTTCTGGGCGCAACTCATGCGCGCGCAACACGCGTCCGGACGGCAGGCGCTCGCGTTGTCGACGTACGCCGAAGTCTCCCGCCGGCTGCGCGAGATCCTTGGTGTCGGCCCTGGTCCGGAACTGCAGGGGGTTCACGCTGACCTGCTGGAGGCGACGGACACCGAGAGCATGGTGGTTCCGCGTCAGTTGCCGACCGCCGTACCGGCCTTCGCCGGCCGGACCGAACACCTGCAGCGGCTGAACGGACTGCTTCCCGGCGCGCACCTCGGACTCGTCATCGGGCCGCCCGGAGTCGGCAAGACCTCCCTCGCGATCCATTGGGCCCGGCAGGTCGCGGACACCTTCCCCGACGGGATTCTGTACGCCGACCTGCTCGGGTACTCACCCGCGATCGAACCCGCGGATCCGCTGACCGTGGTGCCACGGTTCCTGGCCGGCTTGGGGATTCCGGCCGATCGGCTGCCGATGGCTGCGGACGAGCAGATCGCGTTGTACCGGAGTCTGCTCGCGGACCGCGCGGTCCTCGTCGTACTGGACAACGCCCGGTCGGCCGAACAGGTGCGGCCGCTGGCGGCGTCCGGGGCGCACTGCCTGACCCTCGTCACCAGCCGGAACGAGCTCGCCGGACTCGTGGCGACCGAGCAGGCGGAGCCGATCCAGCTCGACGTACTCGATCCGGCGCAGTCCAGGCAGTTGCTGGCGGCAAGAGTTGGTGAGCGCCGGTTGCAGGAAGATGCCGAGAGCACCGAAGAGCTGATCGCCCGGTGTGCGGGGCTTCCGCTGGCACTTTCGTTGCTCGGGGCACAGATCGCGTTGCGGCCGAGGCGGCAGCTGGAGTCGTTCGTCGAGACGCTGAGCGAGGCACCGCTCGATGCTCTCGCGACCACCGACGGGGTCGACGTACGGACGATCTTCTCCTGGTCGTACCGGCAGCTGCGGCCCGAACTCGCCCGGTTGTTCCGGCTGCTGGCTCAGCATCCCGGGGCAGAGATCACCGTTGGTGCCGCGGCCGCGCTGGCCGGTCTGCCGATAGCGTGAGGCTCGCGACATGCTCGCCGTACTGGTTGCGAACCATCAACTGGTTGAGCTCGGGCCGGATCGCTATGCGCTGCACGACCTGTTGCGGAGCTACGCGCGCGAGTTGTGTGAGGAGCAGGAGGCCGACGAGGCGTTCGAGCGGCTGCTCGGGTATCTGGTGCACACCGGCAACGCGGCTGCGCTGTTGCTCGCGCCGAGGCGGGATCCGGTCGAGCTGCCTGGGTTGGATCCTGGTGTCGACGTCGTACCGCTGTCGAGCCGCGATGAGGCGTTCGCATGGTTCGACTCGGAGCAGCCGAACAATCACGCCGTACTGCGGGCTGCTGCCGGCCGGGCCGATGGGCTGTTGTGGTTGTACGTGTGGACGATCGCGGACTATCTGGATTTCCGTGGCCGGCCCGGGTACATGGAGTCCGAGTTGCTGGCGCTCGATGCGGCGGTCCGGCTCGGCGATCTGCGCAAGCAGGCGCAGACCCGCCGGGATCTCGCCCGCGGCCACATGGCGCTGCGGCAGTGGGACGAGGCGATCCGGCAGCACGAGCTGGCGCTCGGCATCGCGGAGGAGCTGGACGACGACGCCGGAGTCGCGCATGGTTCGCTGAGCCAGGCGCGGGTGCTGAGCCGGATGGGGGAGCACCGGCAGGCCATCGAGAAGACCACGCGCGCGCTCCGGATCTACGAGCGGACCGGCCACGTCGATGCTCGGGCGAACGCGCTGAACAACCTCGGTTGGTACTACGGTCAGCTCGGCGAGTACGAGGCGGCGGTCGACTATGCGCAGCAGGCGCTGAAGCTCTACGAGGAGCAGGACTCGGAGTACGGGCGTGCGGTGGTGAGCGACACCATGGCGTTCGCCCTGGCCGGCTCCGGCCGCCTCGACGAGGCCATCGCCAGCTACGCGACCGCTGTCGCCATCCTGCACGCCCAGGGGCGCCGCCACGAGACCGCCGAGTGCCTGACGTCGATGGCCGAGGTCCAGGAACGAGCGGGTCAACCCGAGGCGGCCCGGCTGAGCTGGACCGAGGCGCTGGAGATCCTCGAGGCGATGGACCATCCTGATGCCGAGGTCGTCCGCCGCGCGCTGGATCAGTTGCGGCGCGGCGGTTGACGCGGTCCGCCCGGCCAGGAGTAGAACTGACAGTGAGACACGCGCCACAGGCCGTGCGCACGTTGCGGAAACGTGATGGAGAAGTAGGGGCGGGTGAGCGAGGGGCATAGTCAGCCGTGCCCGCTAGCCATTACCCTCCGGTTACTTGACCCCCGATGGAGGCCAGACAATGACGCCAGTCGCCGATGAGGGCCAGCTCGCGCTGCTCAGCAACCGCAAAGAGAACATGGCCACGATGTTCCTCGATCGGGTCGCCGCGACCCCTTCGCGCGAGGCCTTCCGATACCCGTCAGGGGACCAGTGGAAATCCGCCAGCTGGCGGGAGCTCGACGAGTTGGGTCGCCGCCGTGGGGCCGGCCTGATCGCTCTCGGCGTACAGCCTGAGCAACGGGTGGCTGTCGCCTCGAGCACCCGGATGGAGTGGGTCGAGTGCTACCTGGCCGCCGTACTCGCGGCTGCCGCGACCACCACGATCTACCCGACCACGATGGCGACCGACGTCGCGTTCATCGTCGCGGACGCCGAGGTCCAGGTGGTGTTCGCCGAGGACGCGAGCCAGCTGGAGAAGCTGCGCGAGCACCGGTCCGAGACGCCTTCGCTGCAGAAGGTCGTCCTGATCGACGGCGAGCCCCAGGCGGACGACGCGTCCTGGGTTCTCTCGCTGGCGGCGCTGGACGAGCTCGGCGCGAAGTATCTGCAAGAACACCCTGAGGCGATCGACGAGCGGCTGGCCCAGATCCAGCCGGACCACCTGTGCACGCTGATCTACACGTCCGGGACCACCGGGCGTCCCAAGGGCGTCCGGCTGCCGCATTCGGTCTGGACGTACGAAGGTGCAGCGGTGGAGGGGATCCGGGTGCTCAGCCCGGACGACCTGCAGTTCCTCTGGCTGCCGCTGTCGCACGTGTTCGGTCAGGTGCTGCTCGCCGTCCAGTTCCAGATCGGGTTCGCCACCGCGATCGACGGACGGATCGACAAGATCGTCGAGAACGCGGCCGTCGTCCAGCCGACCTTCATGGCCGCCGCGCCGCGCATCTTCGAGAAGGCGCACGCCCGGATCGTCACCATGATCGAGGACGAGGGCGGGGTCAAGGCCAAGCTCTTCCACTGGGCCTTCGGGGTCGGTGCTCGCGTGTCCGTGCTGCGGCAGGCCGGCAAGGAGCCGAGTGGTGCACTGGCGGCGCAGTACACGCTCGCCGACAAACTGGTGCTGTCGAAGATCCGGGCCCGGTTCGGCGGCCGGATCCGCTTCTTCGTCTCCGGCTCCGCGGCCCTCGACAAGCAGCTGGCCGAATGGTTCCACGCGGCCGGCCTGCTGATCCTGGAAGGCTACGGCCTGTCCGAGACCGCGGCCGGCTCGTCGCTGAACCGCCCCGGCCAGTACCGGCTCGGCAGCGTCGGCCCGATCTTCCCGGCCACCGAGGCGAAGATCGCCGAGGACGGCGAGATCCTGATCCGCGGCGACGGCGTGATGAGCGGCTACCACAACCAGCCCGAGCAGACCGCCGAGGTGATCGACGCCGACGGCTGGTTCCACACCGGCGACATCGGCCACTTCGAGGACGAGTTCCTCTTCATCACCGACCGGAAGAAGGACCTGTTCAAGACCTCCGGCGGCAAGTACGTCGCCCCGCAGGTGATCGAGGGCCGGTTCAAGATGATCTGCCCGTACGTCGGCCAATTCGTTGTCCACGGCAACAGGCGGAACTTCGTCAGCGCTCTCGTCACCCTCGACCCCGAGGCCATCCAGGGCTGGGCGGCCCAGAACGCCATGGCCGGCAAGCCGTACGACGAGATCGTCAGCTCGGAGGCGGCCCGCGGCATGGTCCAGGGGTACGTCGACGAACTCAACGCCGGCCTGAACCGCTGGGAAACCATCAAGAAGTTCACCATCCTCGACCGCGACCTCACCGTCGAGACCGGCGAAATGACCCCCAGCCTGAAACTCAAGCGCAAACACGTAGAAACCCAGTACGCCGACCTCCTGGACAAGATGTACGAGTAGGTCCAACCCGCCACGCGCCGGCCGCTACGCCCGCTTGATCGAAAGCCCTGTGGAGTCGCCTGCACCTTCATGGTGAGGCGGCTCCACGTGGTGTTTCACCCATGCCTCGGTCACGGCGCCCAGCATCGCAAGATGAATGCAGAACTTTCTTTGCATAGATTGTTCTGTAAGCGTATGGTCGGTTCATGGGGGCCGACAGGGTGGTGCGTGAGGGGGAGGAGCTCAAGGCGCTGACTCATCCGTTGCGGGTGCGGATGCTGGGCGCGTTGCGGGAGCACGGGCCGGCGACGGCGACTGAGCTGGCGCGGCGGTTCGAGACCGACACCGGGGCGACGAGCTACCACCTGCGGAAGCTCGCGCAGTACGGATTCGTCGAGGAGGTCGCTTCTGACGGGCATCCGAGGGCGCGGCGCTGGCGTGCCAAGCACGCGACGACGAGCTGGAGCAACTCCGAGATGGCTGCGACCGATGCAGGTCGTTCAGCGGCCGGCTGGATGCGCAGGCAGCAGGCGCAGATCCTGGTGTCCAACGTCGAGTCGTTCGAGCAGGACCAGACCACGGTGTCCGCGGAGTGGCTCGAAGCGGCCGGGATCGGTGACCTGCTGGTGAATCTGACGCCTGCCTCCGTCGAAGAGCTGTGGGAGCGGTTCTACGCACACGTCGACGAGTTGAAGGCCCGAGACGCCGGGAACCCCGATGCGCCGAAGGTCTCCATCGTGGTCAGCGCCTTTCCGCGGGCCGGCGAGCGACCATGACCGTGTCGGGGGCAACTCGACGCTTCGCGCTGATCTGCTTCCTGAGTTGGCTCCCGACCGGCCTCTTCATCCCGGTGCTGGTTCTTCTGCTGCTGGACAGAGGCGTGAGCCTGCCCGCCGTCGCGGCGCTGGGCGTTGCGTACTCCGTCACCATCATGGTGCTCGAGTTGCCCACCGGCGGGCTCGCCGATGTCGTCGGCCGTCGTCCATGATCGTCGCGTCAGCGGCCGCGAGCCTGGTCGCTCTGCTGTTGCTCGGCCTGGCCGAATCCATCCTGCTACTCGTTGCCTCAAGCATCCTTCGCGGTGTCGGCCGGGCGCTGGGAAGCGGTCCCGTCGAGGCGTGGTTCGTCGACACCGTCCAGGCGCGAGCCGAGGTGTCCGAGGCTGAACTGAGCCGTGGACTGTCGCTCGGATTGATGGCGTCGTCAGCGGCGCTGGCGGTGGGAACGGTAGCCGGAGCACTGATCCCGTTCGCCCTGCAGACCAGCCTTGCGGTGCCAGTCCTGATCGCGGCCGCCTGTGATGCGGTGCGGCTGGTCGTGACGATGTTCGCCATGCCCGAGCCGAAGTACGCGACGACGACGGTGCGCAGCGTGCTGAGCGGGGTTCCTGCTGCGATCGCGACCGGGCTGAGACTCGCCGTACGGAACGCGCTGCTGATCCGGATCTCGCTGACCGGAGCCGGGATGGGGGTCGCTCTGGCCGTCATCGAGTTGCTCACGCCGGCCTGGATGGGTGAGTTGGCGGGGTCACCTGAGCGGGGAGTGCTTGCCTACGGCCTCGTCGCGGCAGCCGGGTTCGCGGCCGACGCGTTGGGTGGCGGCTTGAGTATGAGGCTGACGAGCAGACTCGATTCGGCCAGGGCGGTTTGCCTGGTGGGGTTCTCCGTGAGTGTGTTCTCACTGGCCTGCCTGGCCGGGTCGACTGCTGTGGAGGGTTTCGGCGGAATCCTCGCGGCGGGCGGAGCGTATCTGCTGATGTTCGTCGGTCTCGGAATCGTCGGAGGCCCGATGGCGCAACTGCTGCACAGCCAGGTGGCTGCGACCGAGCGGGCGACTGTCATCTCCATCCAGTCGCTCATCCTCTACCTCGGAGGAGCGGCCGGCGCGGTCGCGCTGGGGCAACTCGCTGTCGTGACCAGCATGGCGGTGTCGTTCGGAGTCGCGGCCGTCATGCTGGCCGTGCCCGGCTGGTTGCTGGTCACCGCGCCTACACCCACCCTGCCGGTGGAGTCGCCTGCTCGATGATCGTCAGGCGACTCCAACGGCAACGTCAGGACCAGGGGTCGAAGGGGATTCCGGAGGGCTTGGAGTTGTTGAGGAGGGAACGGAAGCGGTCGCTGGTGTCGGTGATCTTGATGGTCGCGGAGCCGAAGTCGGCGGTCATGAGGTGGTCACGCAGGGAGGTGCTGGGCCAGCCGGTCCAGCCGACCAGTGGCGGGTACCGCCAGTTGTGGTAGTGGTTCTCCGGCGGGTCGTCGTTGCTGTTGGCGAGCCGGAAGAAGTGGGTGCTCGCGCCGTCCTTGTGGTAGACGACCTTCGGATGCGATCCGTCGAAACGCACCTGGGATCTCGGGTATGTCACCTGGCTCGAGTGCTGGGTGGTGGTCACGTACTCGACCTGGTTGCTCGACTGGTTGATCCAGGAGATGACGTGTTCGAAGTCGTGCCGGTGACCACCGAGGCTGCTGCCTGGCACGGCCTGGTCCTTCTCGAAGTAGCTGGCGTACACGACCGCACACCAGCCGTTGTTGCACTTCGAGCGGGCATAGGTCTGTGAGTTGTCGAGGTCGGACTGGTCCCGGCAGTTGCCGTTCACGGCGCCGGTCGGGTTGAGGCCGGGATTGAGGGTGCCGTCCTGGCCGATGGCGGGCGTCGCATAGCAGCCGTCGGTGTCGTAGTCGTAGGCCGGCGAGAACGACTGCTCGTACCCGTCGGCGTTCTGCGGGAGATGCGGCGGCGGGGCGGCGTACGCGGCCGCGGCGGAGGTGACCATCAGCACCGCGGTGCCGAGCGCGACGCCGAGCAGGCGCTTCGCACGACGGCGGCGTGGAGCGGGAGGGGCGGATTCGGGCATGCATCGCTCCTTCAGGAACGTCAGGTCCGGCCGGCGTACGGCGGGACCTCGGGGCGGAAACAACGAGTCGACGATGACATGCCGGACCCACCACTGCACATACGCCGTGTGCCTACAGGTTGACGTTCCGTGAACAGACAGCCGCCCGGCGCCCGCGGTTGAGGCGGACGCCGGGGTCGGATGTCAGAGGATGCTGAGGTTGATCGTGCCGGGGGTGAGATTGCCGGTGGTGACCCGGTCGCGGCCGGCCTTGGTGTCGATGGTCAGGCTGTCTGCCGGTTCTGCGTCCTTCAGCCGGACGTCCGCGCTCAGGCCGGAGACTCGCACGTTCCCGTCGGAGCCGGACACCCTGATGCGGTCCCTGCCGTTGGTGCCGGTGACGGTCACGGCGTCGGCCGCCGAGTCGCCGCCGCTCGCGTCGAGCTGTGCGCCGAGGTCGATGTCTACCCTCCGGACATCGGTACGGCGCAGGTCGTCGACGGTGACCGTGTCGGCGCCGCCGAGCGCGTTCAGCTTGACCCGCTCGAGGTCGTCGGTGTCCATCACGATGTTGCCCACGTCCCGGGTGAACCGCAGTCGCCCACCGTTGGCGGCGGCAACGAACCTCTCCGCGGCGGCGGAACCGTTGAACACCATGGTGTCCTGGCCGCGCCCGCCCTTGATCACGTCGCTGCCGTCGCCCGGATCCCAGGTGAACGAATCGGTGCCGTTGCCGAGCAGCGCCGTGTCGGTGCCGCGGTTCCCGTCCACGGTGTCGTTGCCGGAGCCGGTGCGGAACAGTTCGTTGCCGCTGCCACCGAACGCGCTGTCGTTGCCGCTGCCGGTGTCGATGATCGTGAACGGCTGCACCTCGGCGCCGTAGTCGATCCGTACGACGTCGTTGCCGCCCCGGCTGTTGATCCGGATCTGGGTGAAGTCGCTCCGGTTCACCGAGCGCTTCGTCGTACCGTCACCGAAGTCGACCTCGACCACCGACGTGTCGGCAGCCGGCACACTCAACGTGATGTCGTCCGCCTGGTTCGTGCCGGTGACGATCAGCTGGCCGGTGTCGACCACGACGCGGCGGTCAGGCGCCGCGGATGCCGTGCCGGTCAGGCTCAGGGCGATGCCCGTGGCGACGGCCGCGACAGCTGCCGCGCTGAGACCCCGCCGGAAACGCTTGGTCCTACTACTCATGATGTGATCCCTCCCTGTTGGTCACGGCCGTCCGCCGCGCTGTGTCTACGCGGCCTACACGGGCGTTACCGCCGGCCGGTTCAAACCAATCTGCGCACCGGGAGAAGAAGTTGCCCGAGGCATCTAAGGCTCAGGGTGGCGGTGTGTAACGACCGGGGTTCGATCCGGGGATATCCACGATGTGCTGCATCCGTAGGACGAGGACGATCGGAATAGTCAGCGACGGACATCGAACCGGTTTGTTCCGGGGTCCGTGTAGAGAGCACGGAAGGCGCATCAGGACCCGCAGAGGCAGGCGATCATGGCAACAGTCGCGGTGGAGTCAACACCGACGGTCGTCGGCTCAGGGCGCCTGGTGACCGGCCGCTATCGCTTGCACACGTTGCTCGGCCGCGGCGGCATGGGCCGTGTCTGGCTCGCCGACGACGAGTTGCTGGGGCGGCGGGTAGCCCTCAAGGAGGTCGTGCTTCCTGGCCACGCGTCCGAGCAGGTCCGCGCCTGTGCACTGGCCGAGGCGCGGGCGGCGTCGCGACTGGATCACGACAATGTGGTCAAGGTGCAGGATGTTGTCGAGGACTCCGGTGACCATTGGATCGTCATGGAGTTCCTGTCGGGGCGCACCCTGGCCGAGGCCCTGACCTCGGACGGGTCGCTCCCGACTGCGGAGGTACGGCGGATCGCGCAACATCTGGTCGACGCGCTAGGGGCCGTCCACCGGGCCGGCCTGGTGCACTCCGACGTCAAGCCGGCGAACGTCCAACTGTGCGACGACGGGCGGGTCGTTCTGATGGACTTCGGCATCGCCACTGCGATCGACGACGAGCAGACCCTGTCGAGCGAGGCCATGGCCGGCAGTCCGGCGTACATGTCACCGGAGCGAGCCCGTGGTGACGCGGTCGGCCCGGCGTCCGACCTGTTCTCGCTGGGCGCGACACTGTTCGCGGCCGTCGAGGGGCGGTCGCCCTTCGGCGCCGGCGACCCGTTCAGCACGCTGGTTGCGGTGGTCGAGGCCCGGCCGGCTCCGTTCGTGAACGCAGGGCCGCTGCGCCCGATCATCGAAGCACTGCTCGCCAAGTCCCCGGCCGATCGGATGACCGTCGAGCAGGCCGTCAGCGCCCTCTCCTGACCGCGCTGAGTCAGAACACCGGAGCCGTGGAGCCTCCAAATCTTGACAGAGTTAAGTAAAGGCTCCAATATCCTATCGGATCCGTGTTCCTGGCGACGTGTGTCGAAGACCGCGAGCACCAGGGGTCTCGGCTGTCAGATCAGAGAGGTCACCCGCTCATGACCAGATCCCTTCGAAACAAGGCGATGCGAGGCGTGCTCGCGGCGCTCGCCGTCGTCGCCGTCGGCTCCGTCGGGTTGTCTGCCCCGTCCTCGGCCGCACCTGACGCGAGTGGCCCGCAGCCAGGGCCGCGCGGAGTCACCTCGACGTCCAAGTCCTCCAGCGCGGCGAGCATCAGCACTCCGGCCGGCGTCACCACGGCGGGTCAGTCGCTCGGGCCGGCGGGTGCGGCGGCGCGGACGCCGTACATGGGCTGGAGCAGTTACAGCATGCAGGTCTACTCGCCCAACGGCGGCAGCTGGATCACGGCGGACCAGACTCAAGGCCCAGTCGGACGCCATGCATCAGAAACTCCAGCCTTACGGGTACGAATACATCAACATCGACGCGGGGTGGAACGGCGGCACCGACGACTACGGCCGGCCCGTGCCGAGCAAGACGTTGTACCCGGACGGTCTGCAGGACGTCATCGACCACATCCACGCGAACGGCCAGAAGGTCGGGCTCTACAGCATCCCGGGGATCTCCCAGGCGATGCTGGACGCCAACCTTCCCGTGTACGGTCACCCGGGGTGCACGACCGGCGACCTGGCGGTGAAGCCGTTGCAGCAAGGGGATTACTGGGGCTTCGGATACCGCATCGACATGACGAAGCCGTGCGCCCAGGCGTACATCGACTCGATCGCCGATCTCTTCGCCGAGTGGGGTGTCGACTTCCTCAAGTTCGACAGCGTGACGCCGGGCTCGGGCAAGAACGATCTCTCCCTCGACGCGCGCGACGAGGTGAAGGGCTGGTCGCAGGCCCTCGCTCGCCACGGCATCTGGTTCGAGCTCTCCTGGGCGCTCGACATCAACTACGCGGACTACTGGAAGCAGTGGGCGAACGGCTGGCGGGTCGACTGGGACGTCGAGTGCTACTGCCCCGGTGAGGCGCTCACGGCCTGGCCGAACATCTCGCGACTCTTTCCCAGGGTGGCTGACTGGTGGCGCCACGGTGGACCGGGCGGCTGGAACGATCTCGACTCCCTGAATGTCGGCAACGGCACGATGGACGGTCTGACCAAGGACGAGCGCCGTACGGCGGCGACACTCTGGGCGGTCTCCGCTGCTCCGTTCTATGTCGGCAACGACATGACCAAGCTCGACTCCTACGGCCTGGAGCTGCTCACGAACCGCGAGGTGCTCGCGGTCAACCAGGCCGGGCGTCCCGCGCAGCCGGTGTCGACCAAGACCAATCGGCAGGTGTGGTACTCGCTGAACGCGGACAGTTCGTACACCGTCGCTCTGTTCAACCTCGGGACCACCGAGGCCAACATGACGGTGAACTGGGCCGATCTCGGCCTGGACGGCGCCGGGACGGTGCGCGACCTGTGGGCGAAGAAGGATCTGGGTCAGTTCGCGTCCGGCTATACCGCGGCGACCGTGCCGCCGCATGGCGCCCGCCTGTTCAAGGTCACGCCGCAGAAGAACGCGGCGATCCGCGTCAACGACGACGACCTGCGGGTCGCGTACGACGGCACCTGGCAGCGCAACGGCAACCGCGAGGTCGCGGCGGTCTCGGAGCCGCTGACGGTGACGGTGACCGACACGGGTACGCCGGCGGCGGGGACGGCGGCGACCTCCACCGTACGGACCGTCGAGCTGAACAACGACGACCCGCAGATCGTCTACACGGGGTCGTGGAGCCGGAGCACCGGGCGCGGGCTCGGCGACTATCAGGACGACGTGCAGTACACGGAGACCAACGGCGACGCCTTCACCCACAGCTTCGTCGGCACCGGCGTCGACTACGTGACGGAGACGCACAACTCGCAGGGTGATGTCGACATCTACATCGACGGTCAGTTCAAGCAGACCGTGAGCACCTTCCGCGAGGAGGGACGAGGCGCTCAGCAGGTCGTGTACAGCATTTCGGATCTCCCGAACGGCACCCACACGATCCGCGCGGTGAAGAAGTCGGGACAGTTCATGCTGCTGGACAAGCTCAACGTCCGGCAGGAGAGCCTGCTGAACCCGGGTACGGCGTCCTTCGACAAGCAGCCGTCCGCGCAGGCCGATGTCAGCACCGAGATCGGGCGCGATCCCGGTGAGCTGGTCGCGATCGGGAACGGCGCGAAGAACCTCGTCAAGGGCACCGACTACACCGTCGAGGGCAGGGTCGTGACGATCAAGAAGGAGTACCTCGCGACCCAGCCGACCGGCACCACGAAGCTGGACTTCCGCTTCCGTGGTGACTACCGCGACGACGTACACGCGGCGACCGCGGACGGCGCGGCGATTCGAGTTCGCTTTCAAGGGCACCGGCGTCGACTGGGTCACGGCACTGGGTCCGGACCAGGGCGAAGCCGACGTCTACCTCGACGGCAAGCTCGCGGGCCGCGTGAACCTCAGCAACGAGGCGCGCACCACGACGCAGGAGGTGTTCACCCGTGCCGGTCTGAAGGACGGGCAGCACACCCTGCGTGTCGTGAAGGTCTCGGGTGACGTGCTCAGAACCGACATGATCCGCTACACGATCGCGAAGTAGCTCTGATGTGAGGGTGATTTGGAACCCGCGGGTCCCAAATCACCCTCACTCGCACCTGGTTGGTTCCGCGTCGTACATTCGTTTTCACACCTGCTGCAGGGGAACTGGGGAGTGGCCCGCAGGTGTGAGGGGGAGGTACCACGGTGCCAGATCAAGACTGGCCGGGGGCGCATGAGGAGCCGCCGCCGGCGTTGCCCGACGGATCGATGCCGTCCTATGGCAGCCATCCGCTGCCGGGGATGCCCGGTGGCGATCCGCCGCTGGCCGCGTTCGGCTGGGGGCCCGAGATCGGCGGTGATGACGAGGACCCACTCGGCCAGGGAAATCCGGCGCCCGGAGCCCGAACCGGCCTGGTCCTCGGCCTCCTCGTCATCTGCGGTGTGGTGCTCGTGTTCCTGATCGTCGTGGCAAGCCGCGGCAACGATTCGCCAAGCTCCGGCACCGCCTCCGTCGTGGACAGTCAGGTCGTGACGAAATCGGTGGCCGGAGCGCCTTCGCGGGTCTGATCCAGGTTCTCGCGGAGGGCCTCGACCTTGGCGGTGGCGTACGCGTGCGCATCGGACCCGAGCAGCAGGCGCAGCGGTCCGCCGGTGGTGCCGGTGACGCGGTCGATGATCCGGGCGGCTCCCTTGGCGGGGTCGCCGAGCTGGTGGCCCTGCAGTTCCAGGTGGTTCTGAACCATCTCGCGCAGCCCCGGGTACGCATCGACGGTCTGGGCCGGCAGCGCCAGGGAGTCGCCGGTGAGGAACGACGTACGGAAGTAGCCGGGCTCGACGATGGTGACGTCGACGCCGAAGTCGGCGACCTCGCCGACGAGCGCCTCGGTGAGACCTTCGAGCGCGAACTTCCCGGCGCAGTACAGGCCCCACCCCGGTACGGCGGTCAGGCCGAGGACCGAGGAGACGCTGACGATGTGGCCGCTCCGCTGTGCGCGCATGACCGGCACGATGGCGCGCAGGACGTTCCACACTCCGACGACCTGGACGTCGAGCATGGCCTGGACGTCGCCGGCGCTGGTCTCCTCCACCGCGGCCAGGAAGCCGTAGCCGGCGTTGTTGACCACGACATCCACGCCGCCGAAGCGGTCCTGGGTCTCCTTCACAGCTGCGGCAACGGCCTGCTCGTCGCGGAGGTCGAGCTCGAGCGGCAACAGGCGCGAGGTGTCCACGTCGCTGGGCAGCGCTGCGACAAGGCGCTCGGTGGAGCGGGTCGTCGCCGCGACACTGTCACCGCGACGGAGCAGCTGGGTGACCACCTCGAGTCCCAGGCCGCGGGACGTGCCGGTCACGAACCAGGTGGCGGGGCGGTCGGTCGGGTAGTTCATGGTGATCCTCGTTCCGTGCTGTCGGGGTGTGTACGGCGCCGTCGTACGGCGACCTCGGGAATCAGCTTGGCCGCGAAATCAGCGCCGTAGCGGCGCATCCCGAGCCTTGTTGGACCTGGGACCCGCGGACCTAGGACGCAGAGGTCCAGGTAGAGACACTGCGCGGTCACACCCCGGCGGGGAGAATGGGTGGCATGGCAGACAAGAACCGGGAGCTCGCAGACTTCCTGCGGCGCGCTCGGAGCCAGTGCGACCCGTCACGCGCCGGTCTACCGGCTGACGGCCGGACCCGACGGGTGCCGGGACTCCGCCGGGAAGAGGTCGCGCTCCTCGCCGGTGTGTCGACCGACTATTATGCCCGGCTCGAGCAGGGCCGCCGGATCGTGCCGTCCGCCGCGGTCGTCGATGCGATCGGTCGTGCCCTCGGCCTGGACACGGCCGCCCACGCGCACCTGGTCGACCTGATCGGCCTGAGCAGCACGACCGTCCGGCCGCGAGCACGCGCGGTGCAGCGCGTCCGTCCCGGGCTCTATCAGCTTCTCGATGCGCTGGACGGTGAACCAGCGATGATCCTGGGACGCCGAGGCGATGTGCTTGCCCAGAACCGGATGGCCAAGGCGCTCTTCACCGACTTCGAGCGCTTCCCCGGTCCCGAGCGCAACTACTCGCGGTGGATGTTCCTCGACGACGAGCCGCGGACGCTGTTCGTCGACTGGGAGGTGCAGGCACGCGCCGCGGTGGAAAGCCTGCGGCTGGAAGCCGGCAACGACCCCGACGATCGCGCGACCGCCGAACTGATCTCCGAGCTCCGCACCCGTAGCGCCGAGTTCGTCCAGTGGTGGGACGAGCATCGCGTCTACCAGCGCACCCACGGCTCCAAGCGCCTGCGCCACCCCATCGTCGGAGACCTCACCGTCGAGTACGAGACCCTCACCCTGCCCGGCGACCCGAACACCACCTTGTTCGTCTACACCACCGAGGCCAACTCGCCCTCCCGACGAGCGCTGAGCGTCCTCGCCAGCT
The DNA here is from genome assembly GCA_963748245.1 of uncultured Actinomycetota bacterium. Taxonomy (GTDB): domain Bacteria; phylum Actinomycetota; class Actinomycetes; order Propionibacteriales; family Kribbellaceae; genus Kribbella. Next base: position 1,978,567 of record CAVVIA010000005.1, read on the forward strand.
GGTCCCTGACCGGCGCCGAGGGATAGGAGCAGGCGTTGGAGATCAGGCAGCTCGAGTACTTCGTGGCGGTGGCGGAGGCCGGGACCTTCGTTCGTGCCGCCGAGCGGCTGTACGTCGGACAGCCGGCCGTGAGTCAGCAGGTAAGCCGGTTGGAGCGGGATCTCGGCGTACGCCTGTTCGACCGTACGACGAGACACGTGCGACTGACCCCGGCCGGCGAGCGATTGTTGCCGGAGGCCCGTGAAGCGCTGGCCGCGGTCAGGCGGGTCCGGGAGATCGCCGCGGACCTCGGAACAGAAGGCGATCTGCTCCGGATCGGCAGCAGTCACGGGCTTGGCGACCGGCTCTTTCGAGTGCTCGACAAGCTGGCGGAGACAGCTCCGGCCCTGTCCGTCAAGCTGACCAGGGCATCGCGTGCCGATCGGTTGGCAGCGGTCCGGTCGGGTGACCTCGATGCGGCGTTCGTGCGGGTGATGCGGTCCGCGCCCGGGCTCGAGTTGATTCCGGTGTGGCAGGAGCAGCTGATCGTGGCGCTGCCTGAGCGCCATCCGTTGGCTCGCGAGGAGACATTGCACCTCGAGCAGCTCGCCGAGGTGCCGCTGCGACTTGCTCCCCGCGAGAGCAATCCGGAGTTCCACGACTTGATCAGGACTGCGTTGCGGGACGCCGGAGTAGATCCGCCGGCCGGCCCGCCGTTCACGACCCTGCAGGACACGTTCGCCGAGATCGGGGTCGGTCCTGCCTCGTGGACCGTGTTCAACGCGGGGTCGGAGGTTCCGCCGGTCAGGCGGGTGGCGTTGCGGCCGCTCGCCGGACTGACCGCTCCGACGTCGCTCGCCACCCGCCCCGGCGTCCCGTCCCGCCCGGTGCAGTCCTTGCTCGCGGCCTGCGCCGACTGAACGGTCGTACGTCGCTGAGCGGTCGAAGCGTCGTACGCTCGGTCAGACAACCCCGCCGGCGAGTTCGTTGAGATAGGCGCGCAGCGTGCGTGGCTCGCGGCCGAGGATGGTCCGTAGGACGAGGGTGTTGCCGATCGAGTCGTTGTGGTCGAGGCTTGCGAACACCCTGGCGAACATGGCCAACTGTGCGTCGTCGTACGGAAGCCGGGCGGCGGTCTTCCACGCGTCGAAGCCGAGCTCGACGGCCTCGATCGGCCGGTCGAGCACCTCACTCATCAGCGCCACGATCTCCTCCCGGTCGTGCGGCCCGTCGCCGAACAGCTCGAAGGTCCCGTGATCGAGGCGGTCCTCGGTGAGCGCGATCGCGGCAACCTCGGCGACGTCGCGAGCGTCGACCCGGCTGACCCGGGCCTTGCGGGAATAGGGTTCCGCGAACACGCCGTGCTCCACGACGCTCGGCCAGGCGCCGCCGATGTTCTGGAACAGTGTGGCCGGCTGCAGGACGGTGAATCTCAGGTCGGAGGCGTACAACGCCTGTTCCACCGGCTGTTTGGCGGTGTGGTTGGCCAATCCGTTGGTCGGCCGGTTCACCCCGAAGAAGACGAACTTGCGGACGCCGGCGCGGCCGGCGAGCTCGACCATCCGGACACCCAGGTCGGCCTCGTCGGCCGCGAACGCCGGTCCGATGTGGAAGACCCCGTGCACGCCGGCGAGTGCGGTGACCAGGCTGTCCGGATCCCGGAGATCACCGATGGCGACCTCGGCCGCACCACGCCGACGTGCGAGTTCTGCTTGCGTCTCATTGCGTACCAGTGCTCGCACACGGGTGCCTCGGGCAACAAGTTCGGGCACCACCAGTCCGGCGATCCTGCCACTCGCACCCACCGCGAGCACCGTTGAATTCTGTTCCGCCACAACCCCTCCTCGTGTGATCAGCTCGGGTCAAGCCAATCTCGCGAGCCGGGCCGTGAACAACGGGAGATTCGTACGCACAGTCATGCTTTGCCGTGATGAATCCGCCTAGGGACTCGGCCAGGTGGCCTCGGTGACCTGACCGCCGTGGATGTCCACGGTCAGTTGGACGGGGCCGTCGGGGCGGACGTACAGCTGGTAGCTGCCTTGGCGTACCTCGGAGAAGACGGCGGAGTGCAGGACCGTCCCGTCCGCCGCCGGCCTGGGGACGACGGCCACATGCGGCAGGTGATGCCCGTGCCCGTGATCCATGACCGTGACCATGCCCGTGTCCGTGACCGTGACCGTGGTCGTGCTCGTGGTCGTGGTCATGGCCGGTCGGGCGCAGTTCGATCTCCTGGTCTTCGAGTTCGGCCGGCAGTTCGATGACGAGGGCACCGATCTCGCCGCCGATGTCGAGCGGAACCGAGGAACCCTTGCCCGCATGGGGATTCTCGACCGTGTTACTCATGATGCGGCCGGCGTTCCGGGCGTGGACTGCGAGCCGCCGGCCGGCGTCCCGAGGTAGGGGAACCAGTCGAGCAGCGGAGAGTTCGTGTTCGACGTGCCGTCCTTGATGGCCGCGGCGGCGTCGTCGGGCTTGTACGACGGGTCGACCAAGGGGATCGTGAGTCCGGCCACCGCGCGCAGTTCGACCGTGACGACGTCGTCGATCACCCGGCGCCCGTTCGGGAACCCGGCCGCGTCACCGGCGACCAGGCCGAGCGGGTTCGGCGAGGCCGTCGGCGGCACGGCCACGTTGAGGCGCAGCATGTCGGCCTGGACCGGACCGGTGTAGTTCTGGAACCCGGGGACGACGCCCTTCGGGATGCCGGTCAGCAGGATCGCCGCGAGGTCGGCGCGGTCCTTCTTGTACGCCGCCAGTCTCGGGAACACCCCTGGATACAGCACCGGCAGCAACCCGGCGAGTTCCGGCTTGACGACGTACTTCGCGAACCGCTTGTCCTCCACGGGCGGGCGGCTGTTCCACCGGTCCTTCTCGGCCATCGGAACGATGACCTCGTTGAACAACGGGTTGCCCAGCCGGGAGACCTGCTTGTACGGGCCGTGCCCGACGGGAACGCCGAGCTGGGCGTCGAGAATTCTGGACTGCCGCCGGCTCGCCGACGCGTAGACACCGATGACGGCCTTGGCATCCAGTACCCCGCTCGGCTTGCGGCCGTCCCGGGTGAGGTCGGTGATCGGGACCTGAAGCGCGATCGTGTGCACGTTCGAGCCCTGCAGTCCGTTGACACCCATCGCGGCCGCGGACGGGATCAGGTGAGCCATCTGGAACGGGCGGAGCGTGGCCAGGTCGAAGATGCTGCCCAGGTCGGCGAAGAACGCGTCCGCGCGCTGGCCGGCGAACACCTTGCGCTTCCGGCCGATCGTGTGGATCGCCGTCCGGGCCAGCTTCGCGTAGTTCGGCGTACTGCGGACCCCGACGTTGACCGGGGGAGCGGCCAGGTCGCGGGCGAGGATGCGGGAGCGGCCGCGCTCGACCCGGGTGACCGAGTAGAACTGGGGCCGGTTCCAGTTCGGGTCCTTCAGGGACGCGATCGGGCCGGTGTTGTACAGGAAGGTCTTCTTGTTCCGGATCTCGGCACGGAAGCGGAACTGGTAGCTGATGTCGGCCTTGCCGGTGCCGCTGTTGGAGATGTGGATCTGGTAGAGCACGTCGTCGCCGAACTCGTAGAAGTTCGGGCCGCCGTACGGGTTCTGGAACGGGATGAAGTTGGCGATGATCGTGACGGTGTCCGGCTCGTCGGGGCTGACGAACGCGTACACGTCGGTGTTGTCGGCGACCGGGTCCTTCGAGATCTCCGGCGCTTCGCGGTGCGAAGACATGACAGGTCCTCCAGTAAAGGCAGTTCAGGCTGAGGGGTACCGATGAGGAGCCGCGGCGGGCTCGTGTGCTGCCGGGTCAGGCGGTGGTCGCGCCGGCCAGGCGCGCGGCGAGTTCGTGATCGGTCACCAGGACCTCGCGCTCGCCGACCATGATCACCAGCCGGCCGGACTTCACGTCCTTGACGTGGACGACGAACGACTCGGCGTTCGCCAGATCCGCGGCCTCCAACGGCCGTGCGGCGTCGACCGCGTCGACGGCCTGGTCGCCGATCAGTTTCGGTGCTGCGACGGCCCCGACCGCTGCCGCGGTCCCCGCACCCGCGAACACCAGGAAGCCGCGGCGTGTTGCGTCTTTCATGCTCGTTCCCTCCTCGTCAACAGACCCCACCGGACCGGCCGGGCCACCGACGAGAGTTCGGAGGCGAGTCGGCAGCGGATGGGTCCGGCCCGGGAATCAAACCGGCCCCGAGTTGTGTTGACATGTCAACCTGAACTCATATGATTCACATGTCAATCAGATAGGGAGTGGCTCACATGACCGACCTCGAGTTCGGCCTCGACACCTTCGGTGACATCCCCGAGGACGACGCCGGCCGACTCGTCTCCGACGCCGCGGCGATCCGCCAGGTGATCGACGAGGCAGTCCTCGCCGACGAGCTCGGTGTGGACGCCATCGCTCTGGGCGAGCACCACCGGCCCGAGTACTCGATCTCCACGCCGGAGACGGTGCTGGCCGGGATCGCCTCGCGCACCTCGCGGATCCGGCTCGGGTCCGGGGTGACCGTGCTGAGCTCGGACGACCCGGTCCGGGTGTTCCAGCGGTTCGCGACGGTCGACGCGATCTCGAACGGGCGGGCCGAGGTCATCCTCGGTCGCGGCTCGTTCACCGAGTCCTTCCCGTTGTTCGGTTACGACCTGGCCGACTACGACGTCCTGTTCGAGGAGAAGTTGCAGCTCTTCGCCCAGTTGCTCGACGAGAAGCCGGTGACCTGGAGCGGCACCACCCGGGCCGCACTGGACCATGCCGACGTGTACCCCAAGACCGAGTCGGGCCGGTTGACGACCTGGGTCGGGGTCGGTGGATCACCCCAGTCGGTCGTGCGTACGGCGTCGTACGGGTTGCCGCTATGCTGGCGATCATCGGTGGGTCGCCGGAGCGCTTCGCGCCGTACCTCGAGCTGTACCGGCGGGCGGCCGAACAGTTCGGCACCGTCGCGCATCCGGTCGGGATGCACTCGCCGGGCTTCATCGCCGATACCGACGACGAGGCCAAGGAGCTGTTCTACCCGCGCTACAAGGTGGTTCGCGACCGGATCGGAGCCCTGCGTGGGTGGCCGCCGATCCGCCGGGAGGAGTTCGACTCCGAGGTTGCCTACGGTTCGATGTACGTCGGTTCGCCGGAGACGGTGGCCCGTCGGATCGCCGGAGCCGTGCAGAGCCTGGGCGTCGGCCGGTTCGATCTGATCTACACCAGCGGCTCGCTGCCGGTCAGCGCGCGGCTGCAAGCGGTCGAGCTGTACGGCACGAAGGTCATCCCGATGGTCCGCGAGCTGCTCGCCGAGGAAGCATGAAACCCACCATCGCGATCCTGGGTGCCGGCAAGGTCGGCACCGTCCTCGCCCGGCTCGCGGTCGCGGCGGGCTATCGCGTCCTGATCGCCGGTTCCGGCGAGGTCTCGAAGATCGCGCTCATCGTCGAGATCGTCACGCCCGGCGCGGTCGCGACCACGGCGGCCGACGCGGCCGCGCGGGCCGACGTCGTCATCCTCGCGCTCCCGCTGGGCAAGTACCGCACGATTCCCGCCGAGGCGTTGCGCGGCAAGCTCGTGATCGACGCGATGAACTACTGGTGGGAGGTCGACGGCATCCGGGACGACCTGACCGATCCGCGGACGTCGTCCAGCGAGATCGTCCAGGCCTTCCTGGCCGGCGCCCACGTGGTCAAGGCGTTCAACCACATGGGCTACCACGACCTGGAAGACGGCGCCCGCCCGGCCGGATCGCCCGGCCGCAAGGCCATCGCGATCGCCGGTGAGTCCCGCTGACACCGCCGAGGTCGCGGCGATCGTGGACGCGCTGGGCTTCGACCCGGTCGTGGCCGGCGCACTCGCCGAGGGCGTCCGCTTCGAACCGAACACCGAACTCTTCGGCGCCAACGTCGACGCCGCCGAGATCCGCGCCATGCTCGCCCGCTTCCCCGACACCCCACACGGCCAACTCGTCACCCAAGCCAGATCCACGTAAGCGATCAACCTGCACAGAACCTTCACGAGTCGTCGTGCCCTTCTGACCAGGTCGGCTCCTAGTCTCGAAGCGTGGCAGTCGACGAAGCAGTCCGCAGGATCCTCGTGGTCGAGGACGAGCCGGTGATCAATCAGGCGGTGACCGACCGGCTTCGCGGGTCGGGGTACGACGTCGTCCAGGCCTGGGACGGACCGGGTGCGGTCGAGCAGTTCGCGGCGACCGCACCGGATCTGGTTCTCCTGGACGTGATGCTGCCCGGGTTCGACGGCCACGAGGTGTGCCGGCGGATCCAGGCCGCACGGCCCGTGCCGGTGCTGATGCTGACCGCGCGCGACGACGAGGCGGACATCCTGGCCGGGCTCGGCGTCGGCGCCGACGACTACCTCACGAAACCGTTCCGGATGCGGGAGTTGGTGGCCCGGGTGGCAGCTCTGCTGCGGCGGGTCGACCGGGCCGCCGAGCTGGCCGCCAGCCCGGCCGCCGAGGTGGGCGACCTGCGGATCGATGCCGCTGCTCGGCGAGCCTGGGTCGCGGACGACGAGGTCCATCTGACGCCGACCGAGTTCGATCTGCTGCTCTGTCTGGCGGCCACGCCGGGCGTCGTCCTGAGCCGGGAGAACCTGTACGCCGAAGTCTGGGGCTGGCCGGGTGCGTCGGGGACTCGCACGGTCGACAGCCACGTGAAGGCGCTGCGGGCCAAGATCGGCGCGGATCGGGTGCGGACAGTGCATGGCGTCGGCTACGCCCTCGAGCCTGGGAGTACGACGTGAGCAGCAGCCCGGTGCTGGACCAGGTCACCTCGGTCAAGGTCAAGCTCGGTTTGCTCGTCGCGGTCAGTGTCATCGTGGCGTCGATCGTCGCGGCGGTGGGCGCCGTCGGCAGCGTGCCGGCCTGGCTCAGCATCCCGGTCACGGTCGCGCTGGCGCTCGGCGTGACCCAGTTGCTGGCGGTCGGTATGACGTCGCCTCTGCGCGAGATGACCGCCGCTGCCCGAGGGATGGCGCGCGGCGATTACTCCGCCCGTGTCACCGCGACCTCGAGCGACGAGGTCGGTGAGCTGGCCAGGGCCTTCAACCGGATGGCCGAAGACCTGGCTGCCGTCGACCGACAGCGCCGTGAGTTGGTGGCGAACGTCAGCCATGAGCTGCGGACGCCGCTCGCCGCGTTGTGCGCCGTACTCGAGAACCTGGTCGACGGAGTCGCCGAGCCGGATCCCGTGGCATTGCGTACGGCGCTCGACCAGGCAGAGCGACTCTCGGCACTCGCCTCGGACCTGCTCGACCTGGCCCGCGTGGACGCCGGAGCGGCTCGCCTGTCCACCACGCAGATTTCCGTTCTGGAGTTGCTGGAGAGCGCCGTGGCCGAGGCGCGAGTGGTCGGTCGTGAGGTCCGGTACGACCTACGCGTCACTCCGCCCGATCTGACAGTCCCGGCGGACCCGGCGCGGCTGCACCAACTGATCGCCAACTTGCTCGACAACGCTTCCCGGCACAGTCCCACCGGCGGCGTCGTCCAACTGACCGCCCAGGCCACGGCCACAGGGTGGCGGTTGGAGGTCGCCGACGACGGGCCCGGCATCCCGGTCGCCGACCGCGATCGCGTCTTCGAACGGTTCGGGACGTTGACGGAGGCCGACGGGGGCGGCGGTACCGGACTCGGTCTCGCGATCGCCCGCTGGGTCACCGACCTGCACGGCGGCAGCATCCACTTCGTCGATCCCGCGCCGGGCAGCGCCGGTGCGCGGGTCCGGGTCGATCTGCCGCGCGAACCACGGCAACACCCTCACGTCACCAGGAAGGCACAGGAGTCAGTTATGGAGAAGCCGGTCGAGACGCCCGCACCTGCACCCGCACCCGCTGCACCTCCAGCGCGAGTGCAGGAGTCGGGGATGGACATGCTGTTCGGCAAGTTCTGGCCGGAGGTCGGACTTCCCGGCAACGTCCGTGCCGTCTTGTACTGCCTGGGCGTCGGCTTGTTGGCCGCCATCGTCCTGCCGTTCCGCGACCTCGGTCTCGGCACGTTCGTCGTACTGCTGGCGGCCGGGGCTGCGATCCTCCGATTCAGCGTCAACCGCCGGTCGCGTTTCACCCAGGCCTGTGCCGCGCTGTGCGTACTTCTGGCCGCAACCTCCGTACTGCGGGACGCCGAGTGGATCGTGGTCTTGTGCCTGATGGCGGGCGGCGCAGTGTGCATGGCCGGTCTGGTGAATGGCCGCACCGTGCCGGCGTTCGTGGCAGCCGGGGTGGCTTGGCCGCTGGCCGGGCTGCGGGGACTTCCGTGGCTGGGTCGCTCGGCACAGGCGGTAAAGGGTCTGCGGACGAGTGCCGCGGCACTGCGGACGGTCCTCTGGTCGTTGCTGGGAGTCGTTGTCTTCGGACTGCTGTTCGCGTCGGCCGATGCGGTCTTCGCGGAGTGGGTGGGAGTGGTCGTCCCGGATCTGAAACTCGACTCGTTCGTACTGCGGGCCTTCATCACCGTCGCTGTTGGTGGTGTGGTGTTGGCAGCGACGTACCTCGGACTGAATCCGCCCAATGTCGAAGCCGGGACCGGTCCGGTGCGTCCGGTCGCACGGCGCTACGAGTGGCTTGTGCCGGTCCTGCTCGTCGATGCGGTCTTCCTGGTCTTCCTGGCAGCGCAGGCCACGGCCAACTTCGGCGGGCACGAGTACCTCGAGCGCATCACCGGCCTGACCTATGCGGAGTACGTCCACCAGGGGTTCGGCCAGCTCACCGTCGCCACTGCACTCACATTGCTCGTGGTGTGGGCCGCCGCTCGCAAGGCGCCGCGTGCCACGAAGACGGACGTTGTCTGGCTGCGCGTGTCGCTCGGCCTGCTCTGCTTGCTGACGTTGGTTGTGGTCGCGTCCGCCCTCTACCGGATGCACGTCTACCAGGAGGCGTACGGCTTCACTGAGCTCCGCCTGCTCGTCGACGTCTTCGAGGGCTGGCTGGGTCTGCTCGTGATCGCAGTGATGGTGGCCGGCGTGACGATGAGGGCCGCCTGGCTGCCGCGGGCCGCGCTGCTCAGTGGCGCCAGTCTCCTGCTCGGGCTTGCGATGCTCAACCCGGATGCCTGGGTCGCTCAGCACAACGTCGACCGCTACACCGAAACCGGCAAGGTGGATTGGGCCTATCTGCAAGGCCTGTCGGACGACGCCGTCCCGGTGCTGGCCAGTCTCCCGGACGACGTGGTCGGCTGTGCGATGGCCGATCGCGAGCCCAGCGACAACGACTGGCTCGAGTGGAACCTCGGCCGTGACCGCGCCAACCCCCTCATCCGCTCCCACGCCTCAGCCACCCCGACCGTGTGCACGAGCGAGTCCTCCGGGTAGTCGGGGGTTGACGAGGCAGAGACAAACTCCCGGTTGCTGTTTACAGTAAAAAGATTCGGCGATGGGGACCGAGCCCGCAGTTTGCCGCCCGTTTTTCACTGCTGCCCTGAGAGCTCGGCGTGAATGGGGAGGAGTAGGCGATGGTGCGGTTCAGTTACGTCCAACTGCCCGATTATCCGCTCACGGACTGTATCGACATGATCAAGACCGCGGACGAATTGGGTTTCTACGCCGCGTACAGCGTGGACGAGACCTGGCACAAGGACATGTGGCTGCTGTTCGCGGCGGCCGCCGACAAGACGAAGAACATTCGCCTCGGGCCCAACGTCACGCACGTGATCCTGCGCGAGCCGACGCACATCTGCCAGATGCTGGCCACGCTCGACGAGCTGTCCGGCGGCCGGGCGGAGGCGGTGGTCAGCTTCGGCAACCTCGGCCTGCTCGAGCAGTACAACATCGACTGGAAGACGATGAAGCCGCTGGCGCGGGTCCGGGAGGGCATGGAAGTCATGCGCCGCTTCCTCGACGACGGCGCGATCACCTTCGACGGCGAGTTCTTCAAGTACAGCGGGCTGTTCACCTTCGCCCGGCCGGTGCAGGAGAAGATCCCGCTGAAGATGGGCGCGATGGGCGGACCGCGGTCGTTCGAGGTCGCCGGAGAGATTGCCGACGGCATGCACCACGCGCTCGGCTACTCCCGGGAGAACTACGAGTACGTCGCCGAGCACGTCCAGCTCGGCCTGGACAAGTCGGGCCGCAGCCTGGACGACTTCGACCTGGGCGCTTGGGTGGTCTTCGCGGTCGCCGAGGACTCCGAGGCGGCCAAGCGGGCCGCGCGGATCATGGTCGGCTTCTACATCTCGTCGATGCCGGCCAACCAGCTGGCCCGGCACGGCCTGAATCGGGACGATCTGCAGCCGATCATCGACGCCCTGGGAGCGGGCGAGATCGACCGGGCCATCGAACTCACCTCACCGGAGATCGCCGCCACCCTGTCCGTGGCCGGTACGCCGGAGGAGTGCGTCGCCAAGCTGAAGACCGACATCCTGCCCACCGGGGTGAACCACATCATCGCCGCGGTCACCGACCCGATGATGGTGAAAGCCTTTAGCGGCAAGGAGATCGAAGGCGTCCCGGACGTCCAGGGCCAGCTGCGCCTGATCCACGACAAGGTGATGCCCGAACTCGGATAACGGAGGCCCCATGGGCGTATTGATGCCACGCCTCCGGCGCGGCGGGTCATGGGGCTTTGACTCCCGGCCTTCCCTCGTCACTCCGGTCGCTTCGCTCCCTCCACTCCTCAGTCCAGGCCGGGAGGCCCCATGACCACCGAAGCCGAGGACCAGCAGCGGGACTTCGTGAAGCAGTGGCGTGACCCGGCGTACAACTGTTTCAGCTCGGGTCACAAGTTCTGCCGCAACGTGTGCCCGGTCATGCAGGTCACGCAGAACGAGAACCACTCGCCGACCGCGTTCCACGCGAACATCGTCGCGATGGAGCAGGGCGCGCTGACGGTCGCCGACGTCGCCGACGACTACGTGCACTGCACCCAGTGCGGCGCCTGCGAGTTGCGCTGCCCGAACACGCTGATGGCCGGCGAGTTCTACCGGGCGCGGACGCGGACCGTCGACGTCGTGAAAGCGATGCGGGCGCTGGCCGTCGACTCCGGCATCGAGCAGCCGAACTGGAAGCGCTGGGTCGAGGCAACCGTCGACCGGAAGAACGAGCCGGTTCTCGACGTACCGGTCGCGCAGGAGAACGTCGCGAACTGGGCGGACGGACTCGGACTCGGCGTCGGCGGCGAGACCGTGCTGTTCGTCGACTGCGAGGCGGCGTTCTACCGTACGACGCTGCCGCGCGCGGTGGCGCAGATCCTGCAGCAGGGCGGGGTCGAGTTCGGGCTCATGCAGGAGCAGTGGTGTTGCGGCGGACCGGCGGCCGAGATGGGGTACGTGGAGCGGTCGCGGGAGTTCGCCGTACACAACGTGGATGACTGGCGCAGTATCGGGGCCAGCCGGATCATCACGCTCGATCCGCATGACTACATCACGTTCACCGAGGACTATCCGAAGTACTTCGGTGAGTCGTACGAGTTCGAGATCGTGCACATCACCGAGCTCGTGGCCGAGTTGATCCGGGAGGGGAAGCTGTCCCTGACGGTGCCGATCGAGCGGGTGGCGACGTACCACGATCCCTGCCGGCTGAACAAGCGCAAGGGGATCCACAAGTCACCGCGGGAGATCCTGCGGGCGATCCCGGGCCTGGACTTCCGCGACGTCGACCACGTGACGCAGTGGTCGTACTGCTCTGGTGCGGGCGGTGGGCTGAGCATCGAACGACCGGAGATCACCGCGGCGATCAGCGGGCAGCGACTCGAGCGCGCAGCGGCGTTGGAGGTCGATCTGTTGGTCAGTGCGTGCGTCTGGTCGGAGCGTCCGCTCGCTGCGGCGGGGGAGGCTCACGACATCGAGGTCCGCGATCTGATGGAACTGGTGGCCGAGTCCGCCGGGCTCGAGGTGACGGCGGTGACCGGATGACCACGATGGCGATCTCGGACGCGCTGTACGACGAACTGGTCGGGATCCTCGGCGAGGACGGCGTACTCACGGGGAAGTCGGCGCGGTGGAACCGGACGCGGACGCCGGCGCCGTTCCCGGTCCACCGCTGGCGGGAGTACGTCCCGGACGTGGTGGTGCTGCCGCGCACGACGGAGCAGGTCGCCGAGATCGTCCGGCTCGCCAACCGCACAGGTACGGCGGTGGTGCCGCGGGCCGCCGGGACCGGGCTGACCGACGGAGCGACCCCGTTGCGAGGCGGGATCCTGCTCGATGTGAAGCGGATGAACGAGATCCGCGAGATCGACCTGGTGGATCGCACGGTCACGGTTCAGCCGGGGATCAACATGCTCAAGCTCAACGAAGTACTCCAGCCGCACGGCGTGATGTTCCCGGACAACCCGGCGAGCTATCCGTGCTCGATGGTCGGCGGCCGGATCGGTACCAGCGGGTGGTCGTTGATCGGGGCCCGCTACGGCCACACCCGCGACCTGGTCTGCTCGATGGAGGTGGTGCTGCCGACCGGCGACGTCATCAGGGTCGGCGAGGGCGGCGGTCGGAAGTTGCGCAAGGCATCGACCGGGTACACGATCAAGCCGCTGTTCTTCGGCCATGAGGGCACGCTCGGTGTGGTGACCGAGGCGACGCTCGAGCTGGTGCCGCGGCCGCAGGTGGAGTTCGCGGCCTTCTTCGGGTACCGCGACTACGAGACCGCGTGGCAGAGCACGGGCGCGTTGGCCAAGTCGGGGTTCGCGACGCTGGCCGGGGTGGTGCTGTTCGACGAGTGGAAGCTCGCGTACCTGCGCCGTGACGACGAGGCGTACATCGAGCAGCCCGACTGGCTGCGCAGCGTGGTGGCGGTGGCGATGTACGGCAACGAGGCCGAGGTCGTGCCCGCGGCGCGGGAGATCATGCGGATCGCGCGAGAGTCCGGCGGGACGTACCTGGGCGACGAGGTCAGCCAGGGGGACTGGGCCGCCCGCCACGACCGGTACGCGATCCCGTTGCACGGCCGGCTGCGCACCGGCGAGGTCGTGCCGATGTCCTGGCACTGCGAGGACGCTGCCCTGAACTACAGCGTGCTGCCCCGGGTCCGCGAGGAATGGCACGCGATCGCCGACCACTACATCCGGCGGTACGGCATCTTCGACGACTGGGGCATCTTCGCCTACACCAACGGCGCCTACAAGCCGTGGGGCGACTACCTCGTCGAGATCGACATCGGCATCTGGGAGCAGAAACTCGACGACGAGATGTGGGAGGCGTGGCTCAACTGCAAACGCGAGATCACCGAGGTGACGCTGAAGTACGGCGGCTCGATCAGCGCCTGCCACGGGGCCAGCCGGGAGGGCGACGTGGAGTACGTGCCGGCGGAACTCGGTGGGGCTTTCGACGTGATGAAGAAGATCAAGCGGGCGCTGGATCCCAACAACGTGATGAACCCGGGCAAGTACCTGCTCGACCAGGCCTACGAGGACTCGTGATGTTCGGCTTCCGGCTGTCCGCACAGAAACCACCCGACCCGCGGCGCATCACCGACGACGTGGTGATGCGGTTCGACCACGTCTACGAGGTCGACCCGGAGAAGATGGCGATCTTCGCCCAGCAGGACCTCCCGGCCTGGGACACCCACCGCATCATCGACAGCCGCTGGGACCACCTGGCCTGGATGCACCAACACTTCGCCGACAAAGTCCTAGGCATGCAAGACCTAGGCCTCAACCAAGACGGCACCGACCCAGAGGATTAGCCCACGCGGCCCCACGCGCGGCTCCTCCGTCGCCGTGCTCGCCGCCCCTCCCGCCCGCCCCTCAGGTGCGCGTGCTGTCGCCCGCTGGTTGAAGGCGTGTTGCCGAGTTGTCGATCCTGGTTGGGGTTGTGCAGTTCCGGGAGCCGAAATTGACGACTCGGTGATCGCAGCATCGACTGTGCCGCCCGGGTGGTGCTCGCGTCGACAGCCATCGGACCGCACGTGAATCGGCCTGTGGCGTCGTACTGAATAGACCTGTGTGGCTGGTGGTCTGTTGATGTGCGCCGGCGGGGATGGTCCGGGTTGTGGGACGAATCGCCGGTGGGGGTGTGGGGGCGGGCTGGGGTTGGCAAGGTAAGGCGGGAACGTTTCCGTTCGAGTGGGTTCAGCGAGGAGGCAACGGTGTCGAAGCCGCTGAGAGTTGCGGTTCTGGGGTTCTGGCATGTTCACGCGGGGGATTACGCGCGGCAGGCTCAGGCGCATCCTGGGACGGAGCTCGTCGGGGTGTGGGACGACGATGTGACGCTGGGGCAGGCGGGGGCCGATCAGTTCGGGGTTCCGTTCACCCAGGACCTGGACGCGTTGCTGAGCGAGGTCGACGCGGTCACCATCACCACGCCGACGAACGAGCACCGCGACATCATGGTCCGGGCCGCGAACGCGGGGAAGCACATCTTCACCGAGAAGTTGCTGGCGCCGACCGTGGCGGAGGCGGAGGAGATCCTCGCGGCGGCTGACGCCAACGGCGCCAAGGTGGTGGTCTCGCTGCCGAGGCTCTCGCACGGGTACACGCAGGCGATCAGCGAAGTCATCGCGAGCGGCGAGCTCGGGCAGGTCACGTACGGCCGGGTCCGGCTGTCGCATGACGGGGCTGTTCCGCGTGATGGCGCCGAGGGGTGGCTGCCGCAGCGGTTCTTCGACCAGAAGGCCGCGATCGGCGGAGCACTCACCGACCTCGGCTGCCATCCGGTTTACCTGACGCAGCTGTTCCTCGGCGCCCAGCCTGACTCCGTCAGCGCGATCTATCGCTCCGTGAACGGGCGCGGGCTCGAGGACAACGCCGTTGTCACCGTCGGATACGGCGACCAGAAGGTCGGCGTGATCGAGGCGGGATTCACCAGTCGCAACCCCTTCACGATCGAGATCTTCGGCACCGAGAGCAGCCTGACCTACACCGACGCCGGCAACATCCTGCAGGTCGGTGAGCGGCAGGTACCGGTGCCCGAGCACAACCAGGATCCGTTCGGCCAGTGGGTCGACCACATCGACAACGGCACCCGGGCCGACGAGAACCTGAGCCGGGCGGTCGAGCTGACCCGCCTGGTCGTGGCCGCCAACGAGGCTGCCGAACAGGGCCGAACCATCTCCTACGGAGGCTGACTTCCATGCCAGAGATCAAGGTCGGGCTGATCGGCGGCGGTGGCATCGCGGGCGCCCACATCCGGGGCTATCTCGAGCACGCCGAACGGATCGGCATCACCGCGGTCGCCGACGCGGTCGAGGAGACGGCTGTTGCGCGTGGCAATGAACTGGGCGCCACGCCGTACGTCGACTATCGCCGGATGCTCGAGTCCGAGGACATCGATGCCGTCGACATCTGTCTGCCGCACCACCTGCATCGGGACGCGATCGTCGCGGCCGCCGAGGCGGGTAAGCACATCCTGTGCGAGAAGCCGCTCTGCCTCACCGCGGACGAGGCCGCGGATGTCCGGAAGGCGGTGCGGGACAACGGCGTGACGCTGATGTGTGCGCACAACCAGCTGTTCCTGCCGGCCGTGGCCAAGGCGAAGGCGCTGCTCGAGGCCGGGACCATCGGAACCGTCTACGAGGTCCGTACGACGGACAGCTTCTACAACAACTTCGACCCGAGCAGCATGGGCTGGCGGGCGAGCAGCAAGACGAGCGGTGGTGGCGAGCTGATCGACACCGGGTACCACCCGACGTACCTGATGCTGCATCTCGCCGGCGGGCTACCGGTCGAGGCGACCGCGATGCTGTCGACGTATCGGCTGAAGTTCATGGAGGGCGAGGACTCCGCGCAGGTGCTGATCAGGTTCGACAACGGCGTCGTCGGTCAGCTGGTGACCAGCTGGGCCTACCAACCGGCGCCTGACACCGAACGCTTCTCCGTGGTCGGCGAACTCGGGTCCCTGACCAGCAACGGCAGTTCGTTGACCTATCAGCTCCGGTCCGGCGAGACCGAGACCTTCGACCTGGAACCGGTCGACACCTTCGTCGCCGAGGTCGGCCACTTCGCCGACTCCCTGCTCGGCAAGACCCGTCCGATCCACACCGAGGAAGAGGGGATCGCCGTCCTGGGAATCCTCCTCGCCGCCTACGAAGGTTCCCGCACCAAGACGATCGCGCCGGTGCTGCAGATCCCGTGATCAGCGGCGGTCGGAGTGGCCGAGGTCGCGGTCGGGGGCGATGCGGTCGCGGACCAACTGCTTGAGGGCCGGGATCTCGGGGAAACCGTTCTGCGCTTTCCGGGACCAGAGGGTCTCGCCGTCCAGGCGGACGTCGAAGACTCCTCCGGTCCCGGGAATCAGGGCGACTTCGCCGAGTTCGGTGGTGAAGGTGGTCAGCAACTCCTGCGCGGTCCATGCCGCGCGCAACAGCCACCGGCACTGCGTGCAGTACTCGACTTCCAACCGCGGCTCTCTCGTCACGCCGACAAGGTATCGCTGCCGGCCCTCGCTGGTCGGGGACTGTCCAGCGTGCGACCGGTCAGTTGGTGACGTCGAGGACCCAGGTGATGCCGAAGCGGTCCTCGAGCATGCCGTAGAGCGGGGACCAGGCGGCCGGTACCAGCTCCTGGATGATGGTCGCGCCCTCGGCCAGGCCCTTCCAGTGGGCCGTGATCTCGTCGGCGTCCTTGCCGCGGACGGAGACGAAGACCGAGTTGACGCCGGCGTCGTACGGCAGGCTCGACGGTACGTCGTACGCCATCAGATGGATCCCGTTGTCGCCCTGGACCTGACCCCACATGAGCTGGTCGGCCTCGGAAGGGTCCTGGACGTTGTGCGCGTCCTGGTAGCTGACGACGGCGAGTTCGCCGCCGAAGACGGATTGGTAGAACTCCAGCGCCGGGCGGGCGTCGCCGCGGAAGTTCAGGTGGGTGGTCGTGGTGATCGACATCCTTGCTCCTTCAGGTCGTGGTTTCTCCGACCGTAGGGAGCATCGCGGCCAGTTCCTGACCGCAATGTCAGGCATCGTGGAGCTATGGCGAACACGAGTTCCCGGACCCTGCGGCTGTTGTCGTTGCTGCAGGCCCGGCGGTACTGGCCGGGTCCGTTGCTGGCCGAGCGGCTGGAAGTGTCGGCGCGGACCTTGCGGCGTGATGTGGAGCGGTTGCGCGAGCTCGGGTATCCGGTCGACGCGCATCCGGGGGTTGATGGCGGCTATGCCCTCGCCCCGGGAGCCGCACTGCCGCCGCTCGTGGTTGACGACGACGAGGCGATGGCGCTGGCTGTGGCCATCCAGTCCCATCTCGCGTCCGGGGACGGTGGCGACGCCGCGTTGCGGGCGTTGACCAAGATCGTCCAGGTTCTGCCGCGACGGCTGCGGGGGCGGCTCAACGCCGTACGATTGTCGACAATCCCATCGTCCTGGAATCCGGGCTTCCCGATCGACCATGCCGTGCTGTCGACCCTCGCCCTCGGGTGCCGTGACTCTGAGCGGATCCGGCTGGAGTACCGCGCGGCCAACGGGACGCGGTCCTCCCGACTGGTCGAGCCGTTCAAGCTCGTGCCGCTCGGACGACGCTGGTACTTCGTTGCCTACGACCTCGATCGCCACGACTGGCGGACGTTCCGGATCGACCGCGTCGTGGCGGCCGAGGGCGCCGGTACGACGTTCGCCCAACGTCGGCGGCCGTTCGAGGACGTCGCGGAGTTCGTGCGCTCGAATGTGCTCGGCGGCTCGCCCGGTGGCCGCTACCAGGTCGAGGTGGACGTCGAAGCGCCCGCCGAGACTGTCAGCGGATTCGTCGGACGGTGGGCGGACGTCCGAGCGCGCACACCCCGGAGTTGCACCATGCTCATGGAAACCGACACCCTCGACGGCCTCCTGTTCACGCTCGGCTCGCTCGGCGCCGATTTCACCGTGATCACCCCACCGGAACTGAAGACCCTGGCCGCCGACTGGTCAGCCCGCTTCTCCCGCGCCGGAGCGTGACGGCAAGGGACTCTGCCGCGCACCTGCGAAGGGAACCCGGCAGAGATTGTCGGAGGCGGCTGCGAGAGTCTCCGGCATGACGGTGCTGATTCCGCCGCGGCTCGAGCCCGGTGATCGGGTGCGGGTGGTGTCTCCTGCGAGCACTCCTGATCGCGACTTCGTGGCGCGGGGAGTGGAACTGCTGACCGGGTGGGGTCTGCAGGTCGAGCTCGGGCAGCATGTGTTCGACAGCGTGGGCTATCTGGCCGGCACCGACGAGGATCGTCTCGCCGATCTCAACGACGCGTTCCGTGATCCCGGGGTTCGGGCCGTCTTCGCGACCCGGGGTGGCAAGGGTGCGTACCGGATCAGCGATCAGCTCGACTTCGCCGCCGTACGCCGGGATCCGAAGCCGCTGGTCGGGTTCAGCGACATCACCGCCGTCCACCTGTCGCTGTGGAAGGAGTGCGGCCTGGCCGGTATCCATGGGCCGTTCGGGAACGACGAGGCCGAGTGCGCCGAAGGTCTTCGCAAGGTGCTGATGACCACGGACGAGGTCGTGATCAAGCAAGACCCGACGGAGTTGAGCGCCGGGCTGACCGCCGGCGGCCGGGCGACCGGGTTCCTGATGGGCGGCAATCTCAACACGGTCGCGCATGCGGTCGGCGGCGAACTGTCCAGCCTCGCCGGCGGCATCCTGCTGATCGAGGACAACCTCGGCACCGGGCTCGGGATGATCGATCGGCAGTTGACGCAGCTGATCAAATCCGGGTTGCTGGACGATCTCCAGGGGATCGCGGTGGGGCAGTTCAACGGCTTCGAGGAGGAGCGCGCCAACGGGTGGTCGGTGCTCGACGTGATGCGGGACCGCTTCGACCTGCTCGCCGTACCCGTGCTCGGCGGTCTGCCGATCGGGCACGGTCGCCAGCCGGCCACAGTACCGCTGGGCACCGTCGCGACCATCGATCCCGCCGCGGGCACGCTCACGGTCGCGGCTGGTGTGAGGTGAGGATCTCGGCGGCCGCGCGGTGCACCAGGCCCGCGAGTTCCTTCGGTGCAAGGACTGTCGCGTCGCCGGCCTGGGCGAGGACGGCGGCGCAGGCCTCGTTGCGGTTCTCGAGGTCGGTGTGGACGATGAACCAGCCGTCGTCGTCGGGCAGCGGCGGCACGGTCGGGCGGAAGCGGAGCACGGCCCGGTCACGGACACGGAGGACGATCGGGTACGACGGCCGCGTGGCCAGGAAATGCTGCTGCGCCTCGGCCCAGTAGGAGGACAAGTCGAAATCGGTCGGTCGTGAGAACGGCTTGTCGGTCGCCTCGGCCGAGGTCACCCGGCTCAAGCGGTAGGTGCGGAACGCGCCGTCCGGTCGACGCGCGATGAGGTACCACGTCCTGCTCTTGGCGACCAGACCGAGCGGCTCGACGTCGAACGGCTCGGCCGGGTCCCGGTAGGTGATCGTGATCCGCCGTTCCTCCCAGATCGCCTGCCGGCAGAGATCCAGCCAGCGCGGCGCCTCCCGGCGATCGTCCCACCCGGCGTGATCGATCAGCAGTCGCTGCCGGGCGAACTCCGCATCGCGCCGCGCGCTCTCGGGCAGTGCCGCGATCAGCTTCGACATCGCCAGGTCGCTCGACGCATCCATGCCGAGGTCGGCGAGCACATGCGCGGTCGCGCCGACGAACACCGACATCACCTCGGCCGGAGCGAGCCCGGTGAGCCGGGTGCGATAGTCGGGCAGCAGGGCCCACCCGCCGCGCCGGCCGCGGACCGAATAGACCGGTACGCCGGCCAGGCTGAGCGCATCGAGATCGCGCTGGACCGTGCGCGGCGAAACGTCCAGGTACTGCGCGAGTTCGTTCACGGTCGACTGGCCGCGGGTCTGCAGCCGCAGCAGGAGCCGGAGAAGCCGTTCGGCGCGCACCGTACGACTATGACAGGAAAACAAGCCATCAGCTGGCGTCTTTTCTTTCTACGGTCACCTTCATGACGGTGATCGAGGTGTCCGGCTTGTCCATGTCCTTTCGCGCGCCGGTCCGGAAGTCGGGACTGCGCGCGGCGCTGGGTTCGCTGGTACGACGTGAGTATCGCGAGGTGCAGGCGCTCGACGACGTGTCGTTCGCGATCGAGCCGGGCGAGGTGGTGGGGTTCATCGGTCCGAACGGCGCCGGCAAGACGACCACGATGAAGATCCTGTCCGGGATCCTGCACCCGACCGGTGGCGACATCCGCGTCCTCGGGACGGTGCCGTGGGAGCGCCGTACCGGCTTCCTCAAACGGATCGCGTTCGTGCGCGGTAGTCAGCCGGTGGGCGGTTCGCAGGAACTGACGGTGATGGATTCGCTCGAGTATCAGCGACTCCTGTACGACGTGCCGCGACCGGAGTTCGACGGCACGCTCGCCGTACTGGAAGACCTGCTGCGGCTGAAACCCTTGCTGGAAAGGCAATTGCGGGCCCTGAGCCTCGGCGAGCGGATGCGGGTCGGCCTGGCGTTGGCGCTGATCTATCGGCCCGAGGTGCTCTTCCTCGACGAGCCGACCATCGGTCTCGACGTCACCGCGGCCGGTCAGATCCGCGAGTTCGTCTCCGACTACGTGACCCAAACGGGTGCGACGGTCTTGCTGACCAGTCATTACATGGCCGACGTCGGATCCCTGTGTCCACGGCTGATCCTGATCGACCAGGGGAAGGTCGAGTACGACGGTCCGCTGGCCGAATTGTCTGCACGACTGTCGCCGTACAAGCTGATCCGGATCACGGCACGAGGTGGGCCGGGGCCCGACTTCGGCGAGGTGGTGGAGTCGTCGGACGGGATGTGGGTACTGCGGGTGCCGCGGGACGAGGTCGCTCAGACGACGTCGCGGCTGCTCCAAGCACTCGACGTCGTGGATCTGGCGGTCGAGGAGCCACCGCTGGAGAAGGTCATCGACCGGGCGTACCGGGAAGGCCTGCGATGAGAACCTTTGCTCTGCTGGGGTTCCGGCTCCGTCAGGAGGTGCTGGAGTGGTCCGGCGCCTGGTGGTTCCTGGCGACCCTCGTCGTCCAGGCGGTGATCGGGCCGCTGATCGGGCTCTTCGTCTGGTCGGCGGTCTACCCGGACGATCCGACGATCGCGCGCTACTACGTCGCGATCATCCTGGTGACGCTGATGACGGAGTCGTTCGAGCAGCACACCTTCTCGGAGCGGATCTACGACGGAACGATCAGCCACGAGCTGTTGCGGCCGCAGCCGGTGGTGATCGGCGTCCTCGGTGCGAATCTGGCGATCCGGGCGTGGCTGACCCTTCTCGGTGCGCCCGTCGTACTCATCACCGGGATCTCGCTCGGTACCGGCTTCGACTGGCGGTCGGTGCTGCTCAGCGTTCCGTTCGTCGTACTCGCTGCCGCGTTGATCTTCTTGTGGACATTCCTGTTGTCGATGACAGCGTTCTGGACCGAGCGCGTCCACTCGATCGTCGGATTCGGCAGCTCGCTGATCTTCCTGTTCGGTGGTACGGCGGCACCGGTCGGCTTTCTGCCCGACGTCTGGCGGCAGGTCGCGGAAGCCTCGCCGTTCTACGCGATGAGCGGTCTGCCAGCCGAGATCGCGGCGTACGGCGGGTCGGTGGGTGGTGCGCTCGGACGGCAGCTGTTCTGGCTGGTGGTGTTGCTGGTCGCCGTACGGTTCCTCTGGCGAGCCGGCGTACGGCGGTACACGGCGGTGGGCTCATGAAGCTGTTGAGTCTCCTCGGCGCGAGCTTCTCGATGTCGCTGCGGCGAAGCATGGCGTTCCGGATCAACCTGGTCTTCGATGTGGCGCTGGCGTTTGTCGGCCTCGGTACGGCGATCGCGCCGCTACTGATCGTCTTCACGCAGGCCGACACGCTGGCCGGCTGGTCTAAGGCCGAAACTCTCGTCCTGATCGGGACCTATCAGTTGATCACCGGGTTGCGAGGCACCTTCATCGATCCCAACCTGTCGTGGTTCCCGGACAACGGGATCCGGAACGGGAAGCTCGACAGCTATTTGTTGCAGCCGGCATCGAGTCTGTTCCTGGCGAGCCTGTCGCTGTCGTCGCCGCTCACCCTGATCCAGCTGGTGCCCGGTCTCGGCGTACTCGGCTGGGGAATCGCGGTCGCCGACGAGCGGCCTGGTGCGGCCGGGGTGCTGGGTTGGTTGATGCTGGTCGCTGCTGCGCTGGTGGTCACGTGGGCGCTGAGCGTTCTGCTGGCCTGCTTGGCGTTCTGGGCACCGAAGCTACAGCTCGATGTCTTCTACCACTCCGCCTGGCAGCTAGGCCGCTACCCAACCGACATCTTCGCCCGACCACTCCGGGTTGTGCTGACCTACATCTTCCCCATGGCCCTGATCGCCTCCGTCCCCTCAGCCACCCTCCTCCGCGGCCCCAACTGGCAAGTCCTCCTAGGCGCCGCAGTAGCAGCCACCCTCCTAGCCGTCCTAGGCACCACCACCTGGCGTCGAGGCCTGCACCGCTACACCGGCGCCACGTCATGATTCCCACGCGCCCCCGCGCCCATGCTCGCTGTTGCCCCTTGATCAAGGCCGATGGGAGCCATTGCTGATGTCGATGGGCGTTGCCGGTGTGCCGTCGCGCAGTAGGTGCAGCAGACGCGTGCCGAGGTCGGGCGGAAAGACCTTCTCCGTGGTCGACGCGAGATCCTCGGCGGTCCACCAGCGGAAGCCGGTGATGTAGCTCTGTTCTTCCTCGGTCAATGCTCGTGACGACGGAATGAATTGGCTGGTGCGCACCACGAACCATCGCTCATGCGTATCGGTCTGCGTTCCTCGCCACGAGTAGAGGTGCTGCCGATGCCAGACCTCTGGTCCAATCGTCACCTCACGACGGCCGGTTTCCTCGTAGATCTCACGCAGGACGGCGGCGACGGCTTCCTCACCGTCCTCGATCCCGCCGCCGACAGGAAACCAGATGGACTGGCCGTCGGCCATCTCATCACCGCTGAGAAGAAGCAACCGATCCGACTCGTCAAGCAGCAGCACCTTGACCGTTCGCCGAACCAACACAGACCCTGCCTCCGACTCTCTGCCACACCCCCGACCAGCACCCTACGCGGCCTCAAACCGTGAGTGCACCGTCCATGACTGCATCCCGCTGTGAGGGCGTGGGGCAGGAGAGTGTGGGGCAGTCCGTACGATGGGGGCGTGCCGTCGACATTGCCCGAGGGGGAGGTTGCGCCTCGGGATGGGGCGTTGCCGGAAGCCGCCGTACGCGAAGCCGCAAGCCGGCCGCTCGGCTTCTATCTGCATGTGCCGTTCTGTGCGTCCCGGTGCGGGTATTGCGACTTCAACACCTACACGGCGAAGGAGCTCGGCGGGGGTGGGTCGCAGGCGTCGTACGCCGAGACCGCTGTCGAAGAGGTCCGGATGGCGCGGCGGGTGCTCGGCGGTCTGGATCGGCCGGTGGAGACGGTGTTCTTCGGGGGCGGTACGCCGACTTTGCTGCCGGCGAAGGATCTGGGTCGGATGCTGGCGGCGGTGCGGGACGAGTTCGGGCTGGCGGACGGGGCCGAGGTGACGACCGAGGCCAATCCGGAGTCGGTGGATGCGCGGTACTTGGAGGAACTGCTCGCGGTGGGGTTCACGCGGGTGAGTTTCGGGATGCAGAGCGCGGCGTCGCACGTGTTGAAGATTCTTGATCGGCAGCACACACCGGGGCGGGCGTTGCAGGCGGTCAAGGAGGCGACGGCGGCTGGGTTCGAGCATGTGAACCTGGACCTGATCTACGGGACGCCGGGGAGTCGCTCGAGGATTGGCGTACGTCGTTGGAGTCGGCGCTGTCGGCAGAACCGGACCATGTGAGCGCCTACGCGCTGATCGTCGAGGACGGTACCCAGTTGGCTCGGCGGGTCCGCCGGGGTGAGCTGCCGATGCCGGATGACGACGACCTGGCCGACAAGTACGTGCTGGCCGACGAAATGCTCTCCGGGCACGGCCTCACCTGGTACGAAGTCTCGAACTGGGCTCGCACCGAGGAAGCGCGCTGCCGCCACAACGAGCTCTACTGGCGCGGCGACACCTGGTGGGGGATCGGTCCGGGCGCGCACAGCCACGTCGGCGGCGTCCGCTGGTGGAACGTCAAGCACCCCAGCGCGTACGCCGAACGCCTCAACGCCGGCGAAAGCCCGGCCCATGCTCGCGAAACCCTCGACCGCGAAACCCGCCGCATCGAACGTGTCCTCCTGGAAATCCGCCTCTCCGCCGGCCTCCCCCTGGACGTCCTGGACGAAGCCGGCCGCGCGGCGGTCGACGAGATCGTCAAGAACGGCCTGGCCGACCTGTCGGACGACCGCCTGGTCCTCACCAACCGCGGCCGCCTCCTCGCCGACGCCGTAGTCCGCGACCTTCTTCCCTGAACCTGCCCTCGGGCAGTAGCTGGCGCCAGACCTCGCAGTTGGTCTGCTCGCTGAGCCGCTCGTGCTGATCCCGACCGGAAAGTGATCAGAAGTGATCATCGTGGGCTGTTGACGACTGTTGTGTGCAACGGGAATGCTGGTCGGTAAGCGTTTACTGTTCCCGCCCCGAGGAGTTGCGATGCCGCCCTTCGTCAGTCGACGTCTGTTGATTCAGGCCGGACTTGCCACCGGTGCACTGGCCGCCACCGGTTGGCGCAGCACCCGGACAGCCGCCGCCGCTGACGAGTTCGACGTACTGCGCGACCGATGGGCCGACCTGAACACCGGTGGTGCGTTCGACCCCACCGAGCCCGCGTACGCCGACGCCCTGACGAAGCTGACCGCTCAGGCGCAGGAGTTTGTCGACAATCTGATCATCGACACCGATCGGACCGCGCTCTGGCCGGACCTCCCGCTCAGTTCGACCTCGGGGAACTTCTCCATCAGCTACACCAGGCTGAAGACCATCGCCTTGGCCCGCGCGACCCCAGGCACCACGCTCACCGCCGACCCCGCCGACAAACTCGCCGGCGCCCTGGACTTCCTCAACCAGCGGGCCTACAACGAGACCCTGCCCGAGACCGGGAACTGGTGGTTCTGGGAGATCGGCGCACCACGGGCGCTGCTCGACACCTGCATCCTCGCGTACGACGCCCTCGGCGCTGACCAACTCACGTCGTATCTGAGGGCCGTCGACCGCTTCGTCCCCGACCCGAACCGCCGGACCAACTCGCCCAACCTGCGCGAGACCGGCGCCAACCGCGTCGACAAAGCGCTGATCGTCGCCCTCCGCGGCATCGTCGGTAAGTCGGCCGACAAGATCGCCGCCGCGCGCGACGCACTCAGCGACGTCGCCGAGTCGGGGAAGAACAGCGTCTTCACCTACGTCACCAGCGGCGACGGCTTCTACCGCGACGGCTCGTTCGTCCAGCACGGCAACCTCGCGTACGTCGGCACCTACGGCAACGTCGCGCTCGGCGGCGTCGCGAACCTCTTCTCCCTGCTCGGCGGTTCGACCTGGCAGATCACCGACCCGAACCGCGCGGTGATCCTGGACGCGGTCGAGGCGAGCTTCGCGCCGTTCATTGTCAACGGTCTGATGATGGACAGCGTCTCCGGCCGCGCCATCTCCCGCGAACGCGCCGGCGACCACCGCAACGGTCACGGCACCACCGCGAGCGTGCTGCTGCTCGCCAGCGGTGTCGCCGAGCCGTACGCGAGCCGCTACAAGGCGCTGGCCAAGGGCTGGATCACCCGCGACCGCCTCGCCGACTACCTGACCGGTGCGTCGATTCCGGACATCTCCCGCGCGAAGGCGGTCCTCGACGGCACCAGTACGGTCGCTGCACCCGCCACCCCGGCACACTTCCAGTTCCACAACCAGGACCGCGTCGTCCATCGCCGCCCGGGCTGGACGTTCGCGATTGCCATGTCGTCCAAGCGGATGGCCCGCTACGAATGGGGCAACGGCGAGAACCTCCGCGGCTGGTACGTCGGCGACGGCATGACCTACCTCTACAACGACGACCACGGCCAGTTCTACGACGCGTACTGGCCGACGGTCGACGCCCACCGCATGCCCGGTACGACGGTCAGCACGAAACCACGGCAGCCGCACGGGACCGGCGGTGGCACCGGGACCATCGCCGCGTACGCCGAGTGGGTCGGCGGAGCGTCGTACCAGAATGAGGTCGGTGCCGTCGGCATGCATCTGATCAATCACGACAGGACGTTGCAAGCCAGGAAGTCGTGGTTCTGCCTGCCCGACTCGATCGTTGCCCTGGGCGCCGGAATCATCGGCACCGACGGCTACCCGGTCGAGACCGTGGTCGAGAACCGCAACCTGCACGCGGATGGTACGGCGGCTCTGGTGGTCGACGGAATCACCCAGCCGGGCAACGGTTCGTACGACGATGCGGGGTGGGCACACCTTGAAGGTGTCGGCGGGTATGTGTTCCCGCAAGGCGGGCGGCTGCGCGCCACGCGGGAGGATCGCACCGGGACGTGGCGCGAGATCAACATCGGCAACGACACGGGCGGATCGACGACGCCGTTTACCCGGCGGTATGTGTCGCTGGTGGTTGAGCATGGCACGGACGTCGGTGAGTACGCCTACATTCTGTTGCCTGGGGCAAGTCGGTCGCGGACGGCAGGGCGGGCTGCGGATCCGGGCGTGACGGTGCTGGCGAACACTGCCGAGGCTCAGGCGATTCGCTCGGGTCGTGATCAGCTGACGCTGGCCAACTTCTGGATCGCCGGCGCGGCCGGCGGGATCTCGGCGTCGGGACCGGCGTCGGTCGTCGTCGGGACGGAAGGTGGCACGATCACGGTCGCTGTGTCCGAGCCGAGTCGCACTGTCGAGACGTTGCGTCTGATTGTCGACAATCGCGTTGCCCGGGTGCTGAGCAAGGACGAGTCCGTGACTGTCGTTGCTGCAGGCAAGCAGATCGCGCTCGACATCGCCGTCGGCGGCAGCCGCGGCGCAACCCACACCGCAACCTTCAGCCGCAGCTGAAGCGCGAAGCCGAAGCCCGGCGCTGAGGCACGGCGCC
This sequence comes from uncultured Actinomycetota bacterium, assembly GCA_963748245.1. Classification (GTDB taxonomy): domain Bacteria; phylum Actinomycetota; class Actinomycetes; order Propionibacteriales; family Kribbellaceae; genus Kribbella. The sequence goes on from CAVVIA010000005.1 coordinate 2,005,260, forward strand.
GAAGCGCGAAGCCGAAGCCCGGCGCTGACGCGCGGAGCTGAAGGCCGGAGTCGGGGGGACCAGATTTCGCAAGCAACCGGGGTCGGCGGATGGAGCCGGCCGGGTCGCCGGGTGCTGGCACCACACCAGGAGGTTCTGATGCCGCACGTCCGACCACCCCTTTACTCGAGGCGCCGGATCCTGTCCGCCGCCGCGGTCGGTGCAGCAATGACCGCAGTACCCACGGCAACCGCCGCGGCCGCCCGCCGTACCGCGACGGCCGAGGAGTTCCACACGTTCGTGATCCCTGCCCTCCCCTCGGCGCGGACCACCGAACTGGAACGAACGCAGAACTCGCTCAGCAACACCGAACTGCGCACCACCGGGTTCTACCTGCCCGCCGACACGGCCCTCAATGTGTTGGTCCACCAGGGCAGTCTGCTGCCCACACTGGTGATCGGCGCACCGGACGCCGACGCCCGCCCGGAGTTCAAGGCACCGCGCCAGTACTCGCTCGAACTCGGCCGCAACACCATCACCGACGCCGGCGGCGGCGTCGTCTACCTGAAGCTGATCGGATCCACCGGTCAGGCGAAGGTCAGCCTCGGTGACACTGTCCAGCCGATGCCGTACTTCGTTCTCGGCCGGACGACGGAGCCGGAGTTCCAGCGCCAGTTGGACGAACGCACCACGCCGTACGTCGAACTCGTCGCACCGCACACGCTGATCACCGTCGAACGGGCCTCGGCGCTGACCTATCGGACCGAGAACCACACGACGTTGCTGTCGACGTACGAGGAGATCGTCCGGATCGAGGACCAGGTCAGCGGATTCGACGGGTCGTCGCCGTTGCACGTGCGGCAGCCGCATCCGTACCACTTCGTCGGGTATCCGTCGGCGATCACCGGCGTCGGTGCGTACGCGACGCATGGGCACATGTCGTTCCCGCCGCCGATCCAGGACGGATGCTGACTGTCGCCGGGCTGCGGACCCGCGGTTGGGGCATCTACCACGAGCTCGGCCATCAGCATCAGCAGATCACCTACAAGCCGAGCTCGTTGACCGAGGTGACGGTCAACATCTACTCGCTGGCCGTCAACGCCGTCTTCGCGACGAAGTACGGGCAGCAGCCGCGGCTGCACGCGCCGGATGCGAAGACCGGGCTGACGCCGTGGCAGAGCGCGCCGGGCAAGCTGCGGCAGCAGGGTGTGGACTACGGCAAGACGTTCGATCCGTACGAGAAGCTGGTCATGTTCGAGCAGCTCAGGATCGCGTTCGGCGACCGCTTCTGGCCCGATCTGCACAAGCTCGTGCGAGTCGAGCGCCCGTACGCCGGTTCCTACACCGACGAGGCGCTGCGGTTGCGCAACCTGGTGGTGCTGTCGAGCAGGAACGTCGGGCACGACCTGAGCGACTTCTTCCGCGCCTGGGGTGTCCCGGTCGACGCCGAGGCGGTCGCACAGTTGGCCGAGCTCGAGCTGACGCCGCCCCCAACCGACCCGACCACCATCCGCCAGACACCACCTGGCTGACGAGCGAAAGACGAAGGCACCCACCGGGTCGAGGTGGGTGCCTTCGCCGTTCGGGGCGGCCAGTCGCGGAGCATTCGGGGCGCTCAGTCGCGCAGCGTTCCGGGCGCTCAGTCGTGGAGGAAGAGCTCGATCACACAGCTGTCGACGTCCGGCGCGCGGTTCGGCAGCTTCAACGTCAACGTGTTGTCCGGTAGGCCGGTCAGGTAGGTGTGAGCCGGCGCCGCAGGATCGACGGTCACCCGCTGGACCTCCGAAGCGTCGTGCAGGAACTGCGCATACTCCACCTTGTCGGCCAGCTCGGGCAGGTGGATGTGGCCCATCGGCCAGGCGAAGATGTGGAGGTAGAGACGGTTACCGTTCTGGGTGTAGCGGCAGTCGGCTGGCGGAACGTACGCACTCGGGCCGACCCACGCACCGACCGCTCGTGCAGCCGCATCCAGTCGCCGATGCCGGCGAGGACCGAGAGAGCCCGCGGCTCCCACGCGCCGCGTCCGTTCGGCCCGACGTTGAGCAGCATGTTGCCGCCCTTCGAGACCGAGTCGACCAGCATCCGGATCAGCAGGGCCGAGCGACTTCCAGTTGTGGTTGTCGCGGTGGTAGCCCCAGCTGCCGTTCAGCGTGTGGCACGCCTCCCACGGCACCTGCGTACCGTTGCCCGCAGCAACTTCGTTCCCCGGCGGCTGAACCTGCTCGGGCGTGGTGAAGTCACCCTGCCCGAGCCCCAGTCGATTGTTGACAAGGATGCCCGGCTGAAGCTCGCGCACCATCGCCAGCAGCTCCTCGGATCGCCATTCGTCCGGCCCTTTCGCGTTGAAGCCGCGACCGGCGTACGAGAAGTCGAACCACATCACATCGATCGGCCCGTACCCGGTGAGCAGCTCACGGACCTGGCCGTGCAGGTAGTCGGCGTACTTGCTGACATCCCGATCCGCGGTCCGGTCGATGAAGTCGACGTCACCTCGCTGTGGGTGGTAGAGAGTCGACCGGGAAGTCCGGGTGGTGCCAGTCGAGCAGCGAGTGGTAGAGCCCGATCCGGAAACCACGGTCGCGGAACGCGTCCACCATCGGAGCGAGCAGATCCTTGCCCCATGGCGTGTTGGGCGCCGAGTAGTCGGTCAGCTTCGAGTCCCACAGGCAGAAGCCGTCGTGGTGCTTGGTGGTGATGACCAGGTACCGCATCCCCGCGTCCCACGCGTCGTCGGCCCAGCGGACCGGGTCGAACAGGTCGGGCGAGAAGTGGTCGAAGTACGGCTGGTAGTCCGCGTCGGTGAGCCGCTCGTACGACTTCACCCACTCGTGCCGGGCGGCCGCCGCGTAGATCCCCCAATGGACGAACAGCCCGAACCTTGCCTCGGTCAGCCAACTCATCGCGGACTCGTCCCACCCAGCGCCGACTCGAACTCGCCGCGGATCTTGTCCCCGCCGTCCTTCGCCCACTTCTTCAGCGCCGCGTCGAAGGCACTGACGGCTTGCGGCCGGCGATCACATCGTTGCGTACGTCGGTCAGCGCCTGCCCAGGTCACCGCCGGACTTGTCGTTGGCCGGCGAGATCAGCGCGGCCGTCGGGTCCTTCACGACCATGCCGATGAGCTTGACCAGGTCGGCATGTGCCTTGTCGACGTACGTCGGATCGGAGGCGTTGAACAGGGCCTGCGGGGGACCGGCGATGTACTTCCACGGCACGGTCAGTTCGGCCTCGCCCTTGGCGGTCTGCTTCGGGTTGCCGCTGGCGTCCCGGGTGAAGTCGACGCCCTCGACGCCGTACGTCAGCAGCAGGTTCTCGGTGCTGCCGAACGGAGCGGCGAAGAAGTTGGCGACCCCGAGCAGTTCCTTGGCCCGGGCCTCGTCGGCCTTCTTCATCAGGGTGTAGGCGAACAGGATGTTGTCGGACCAGGTGTTTGCCTTGCCGCCGGCCGGTGCCATCGGCACGAACGCCCGCGGGTCATTGGCGGCGTCGAGGCGCTTCATGTCCTTCAGATAGTCCGGGTACGCCGGGAAGCCGTCGTACACGAAGGCGCCCTTGCCGGCCTTGAACGCGTTCTTCCGGGCCTGGCTGTCGATCCCGTCCGAGCCTGGTACGACGACGCCGGCCTTGACGAGCTCGACCGCGAACTCGAGCGCCGCCTTGTACTCCGGGGTCTCGAAGCTGCGGACGAGTTTGCCGCCCTCGAGCCGCCAGCCGTTCGGGACCCGAACATCTGCTGGATCATCGTGAAGAACGTGTTGCCCTTGGAGTTCACGATCGCCCACCGGCCCTGCTGCGGCCGGGTCAGCGTCTTGCACGCGGCGAGGAACTCCTCGGCCGAGGTGGGGTAGCCGATACCGGCCTGGTCGAGGTGGTGGTTGTTGTAGAAGCCGGCCCCGCCGGTGATGCTGCGCGGGATGGGCAGCCCGTACAGCTTGTCGTCGACCACACAGGCCTGCCAGATGACGGCCGGGATGTTGGCCAGGTTCGGGTAGTCCTTCACCTTGTCACCGGACAGGTACGGCGTCAGGTCGGTGCACTTGGCTGACAAGAACGCCGGCAGATTGTTGACAACCGACGGATCGGACAACAGGACCAGATCGGGCAGTTCGTTCGCGGCCAGCACGGTCTGGAACTTCGTCTCCCAGTCGCTGGCCGGGACGATGGTCAGGTCCAGGCTGCCGCCGAGCGCGCGCTCGACCTCCTGCCACGCGGTGTTCTTGTCCTTCGACGGCGGCAGCGGGTCGAAGATGTTGGTCATCACCGACACCTTGCCGCCGCTCAACGGCGGTTGCGAGACGGTCTTGACGAGCTCCTTGGGGTAGCTGCGGAAAGCCTGGCGGTACGCCGTCCGCGGTGCCCGGCAGATCGGGCTTCGGCCCGGCGAAGCGACGTACGTCGGCAACGTCAGGGACGAGGCCGGGCGGTGCCGGCCGCCGTACTGCCGTTGCTGCAGGCAACCAGCGTGGGGACGCCGGCGGCGCTGATCACGGCAACACCGACGGCACTGCGCAGGAAGCTCCGGCGGTTGAGGCCGGCCGATGAGGTGGTCACGGTTTTCTCCTAACCCTTGATGGCGCCGGTGAGCACGCCCTTGGTGAAGTAGCGCTGCAGGAACGGGTAGACCAGCAGGATCGGCACGAGCGCGACGACCACGACCGCCATCTGGAGCGACTGCGGTCGAGGCGGCGGCTTCACCGGGTCACTCGGCGCCGCGCTGCCGAGCGCGGCTGGCCCTGCAGGACGTACAGCCGCAGCACCAGCTGCAGCGGCCACTTGGCGGTGTCGTTGAGGTACAGCAGCGCGTTGAAGAAGCGTTCCAGTACGCCACCGCGTAGAACAGCGCGACCACCGCGAGCACCGCCTTCGACAGCGGCAGCACGATGCGCAGCAGGATCGCGAAGTCGCTGGCGCCGTCGATCCGGGCGCTGTCGATCAGCTCCTGCGGGGATGCCCATGAAGAAGCTGCGCATGACGACCAGGTTGAAGGCGCTGATCACGCCGGGCAGGATCAGCGCGGCGTAGCGTGTTCAGCAGGCCGAGCTGCTTGACCACCAGGTAGTTCGGGATGATGCCCGGCGTGAAGAGCAGCGTGAACAGCACCAGTCAGCAGGACGACCCGGCCGCCGATGATCGGGCGGCTCAGCCCGTAGGCCATCAGCCGATCGTGACGACCATGCTCAGCGAGCGTGCCGACGACGCGTGATGCCGACGCTGACCACGAGCGCGCGCGTGACGACGCCGCCCGCGAAGATCGTCCGGTAGGCCTCCAGCGTCGGTTCTCGGGCAGAGCAGGACATGACCCGCCCGCCGTCGATGATCTCCGGTTCGCTCGGCCAGGCTGGTCGCGACGACGCTGACGAACGGGAAGATCACCAGCAGCACGACGACGACGAGGACGATCGACCTTGACGCCAGCGCCCGACGCGGCGTCGGCGTTCCATCCACGGGGCGCGTGGCCTGGATCGGCACAGGTCGTGCGGCTGGCGGATCGCGCTCACTCGCGGTACGACCCCGGTCCTGGCCGAGCCGGTGCGCGACCTTGTTCGCGCCGAGGACCAGCGACCATGCCGATCGATGCCCTTGATCAGGCCGGCGGCGGCGGCTGATGCCCCACTGCGCCGCCAACGATGCCGTTGAAGTAGACGTAGGTGTCGAGCACCTCGCCGGCGTCCGCGCCGACGGCGTTCCGCTGGAGCAGGATCTGCTCGAAGCCGACCGACAGGATGCTGCCCAGGCGCAGGATCAGCAGCAGGATGGTCACGCCCACGATGCCCGGCAGCGTGATGTGCCACAGCCGCTGCCAGCGGTCTGGCGCCGTCGACGGCGGCCGCCTCGTAGAGGTGCGCGTCGATGTTGAGCAGCGCGGCCAGGTAGATGATCGTGCCCCAGCCGGTCTCCTTCCAGATCAGCTGGAGGACCACCAGCCACTGGAACAGCTCGGGATTCGTCATCATGTTGATCGTGGCCAGGCCCGAGCTCGCAGCAGTTGCGGCAGCACGCCGGCGCCGCCGAGCACCTGCTGGCAGAGCGCGACGACGATCACCCAGGAGATGAAGTGCGGCAGGTAGACGACGCTCTGCATGAAGCCGCCGGACCGTCGAGCTGATGATGCTGTTCAGCATCAGCGCCAGGGCGATCGGCGCCGGGAAGAAGAAGACGAGCTGCAGCAGCGCGAACTCAGCGTGTTAGCGACGGCCGGTCCAGAACCCGGGTCGCTGAACAGCGCGCGAAGTTGCTCGAGGCCGACGCACGGACTGTCGCGGAAGCCGAGGAACGGCAGGTAGTCCTGGAAGGCGATGATGTAGCCGAGCAGCGGCAGGTAGTGGAACACGACGAAATAGACGAACCCGGGCAGCACCAGCAGCAGCATCGTGCGATCCCGGCGCAGCCGTGTCCGCAAGCGAACGCGAGCCGTGGCCGGTGCCGGGCCGGGAGGTCGGCTGAGGCGATGCATGATCCTCCTCGACAGTAACCGTTTGCTGTCCGGATGACGACACAACCTAGAGACGGTATTCGCCTGATGTCAAGGCTTTCCGTCCATCAGCCTTGACCGGCGAGCTAGCGCCAGCCTACGGTTCCTGTAACCGTTTACTAGGAGTGATTCGTGCCGAACCCTGAAGCCGCCAAGGACTCGCGTCTGCGCACCCTCGTGGCGATGCCGGAAGCGACCTGGGCGCAAGTCGTCACCCCACCGGTGCGGGACCGCCTCGAGCGAATCGCCGAACTGCTCGGCATGCAGCACGCCGCCCCGGTGCTGGATGGCTCGTTCGACGCGGTCCGGGCCGAGCTGGCCGAGGCCGAGGTCCTGCTGACCGGTTGGGGCTGCCCGCCGATCACCGCGGACGTGCTGGACCTGGCACCGAAGCTGCGCGCGGTCGTGCATGCGGCCGGCACGATGAAGACCTTCGTCGACCCGGTCGTGTTCGACCGGGGCATCGTCGTCTCGTCCGCGGCCGCGGCCAACGCGATCCCGGTCGCGGAGTTCGCGCTGGCCGCGATCGTGCTCGCGGGCAAGCGCGCGTTCCGCCATCGCGACTGGTACCGGACGGTCGACCGCAGCCGGCCGCTCCCGGGCGCACCGGTGATCGGCAACCTCGGTACGACGATCGGCGTCCTGGGCGCGTCGCGGATCGGGCGACTGGTGCTCGAGCGACTGCGTGGGCTCGATGTCGACGTACTGGTGAGCGATCCCTATCTGAGTGAGACGGAGGCGGCTGCGTTCGGTGCGACGTGGTGTGACCTGAAGACGCTGTTCGCGGCTAGCGACATCGTGAGTCTGCATGCGCCGCTGCTGCCGGAGACGCGAGGCATGGTCTCGGCAGAGCTGCTGGCCGCGATGCCGGATGGCGCGGTGCTGATCAACACCGCCAGGGGTGGGTTGGTCGACCAGGCTGCGCTCGAGCGGGAGTGTGTGTCGGGGCGGATCGACGCGGTCCTCGATGTCAGCGATCCCGAACCGCTGCCGGCCGCTTCACCGTTGCTCCAGTTGGCGAATGTCTTCGTCACCCCGCACATTGCCGGTGCCATGGGCAACGAAGTGGTCAGACTGGGTGAGGCCGCGGTAGGAGAGATCGAGCGGTTGGCCGCCGGGCTCGAGTTGGCTCACGGCATTGACCGAGTGGACCTCGGGCGGATCGCATGACAACCGGCCGCATGACAACCGACCGCGTGACAACCGGCCGCCTGGCGACGGGCAGCATTGCGCGGCTGCCTGCGCCCGATCGGTTGTTGTCCTCGCGCACGGGCTATACCCGGGAGACGTGGCTGGCGGTTGCGGATGAGTTGCTTGATGCGTTGACGCCGTGGTTCTCGTCCAGTGGTGCGCAGGTTCGGTTGCCTGGGCGGGGGAGTTGGTCGGGCGCGGACTGCGACGGCTTGGAAGGCTTCGCCCGATCGTTCCTCCTGGCGGCGTTCCGGATCGCCGCCACCGAAGGAGACGAGCAGTTGGTCGAGCGGTACTCCCGTGGCCTGGTCGCCGGGGCCGACGAGTGGCCGCGATTGACGCCGTGTTCGCAGCAGATGGTGGAAGCCGCCGCGATCGCGGTCGGGCTGCACGAGTCGCGGGCCTGGTTGTGGGACCGGCTGGACGGCCCGGAGCAGCAGAAGGTGGTCGACTGGCTGAGCGGCTTCGTCGGTTCGAAGACCTGGGACAACAACTGGCGCCTGTTCCAGGTCGTCGGCGAACAGTTCCTCGCGTCCGTCGGAGCGCCGTACTCGCAGGATGACATCGACAGCGGCCTCGACCGGATCGAGGACTGGTAACGTCGGCGACGGCTGGTACACCGACGGCGACGGCCAGAACTTCGACCACTACATCGGCTGGGCCATGCACCTCTATCCGGGCCTCTGGACCCGGATGGCCGGTACGGCGGCCGACGACCGGCTGACCGTCTATCGGCGAGCGGCTTCGGCGGTTCCTCGCAGGACGCGGTCCACCTGGTCGGTGGCGACGGTGCACCGGTCCACCACGGCAGGTCGCTGTGCTACGGATGGCAGCGGCAGCGCCGTACTGGATGGGGATGTCGCTGGACGATTCACTCGCTGTCGCCGGGGCAGACGCGGCGGTTGTGCTCGGGCATGTTGCGTCACTTCGTCGATCACGGCGTACCCGATGAGCGTGGGCCTGTTGTCGCTCGGACTGGCACCACCATTTCCTGCCGGTGACGCAGTGCGTACTCCGGACCTGGATCGCCGTACTGGGCGTCGAAGGGGTTTCTCGGACTGTTGCTGCCGGCCGAGCATCTGGTGTGGACCGACCGCGAGGCCGCGTTGCCGATCGACGAGGACGACCAGGTGCCGCGTGATGCCCGCGCCGGGCTTCGTCGTGCAGGGCACTCGGCACGACGGGATCGTCCGGCTGCTCAACCACGGCAGCGACCACGCGCCGAGCGCCGAGCCGCGAGCGCCGACGCGGAGCGCCGACCCGCCGAGCGCCACCCAGAGCCACCGGCCGACCATCACTACGACCGGCTCGCGTACCGACTCGCACCGCGCCGGAGATCTCGCCCGATCGGGTCGACAACCACGTGGCCCTCGTCAGGCGCGTGGAGAGATCAGCCACCGCGGCCGGATTCGAAGGCTCGGCGAATCGGCGGCTTCGTGGTGGAACGCCTGGCTGCCCGGACACGACGACCCGTGGCGGATCGAGGTCGCCTCGGTCGTCCACGGTCGCATCGAAGTGCGCTGTGTCCTGATCGACGGACCCGAGGGAGTCATGGTGCGCCACGGCGGCTACGCGATCGCCGACGAGCGCCGGCCCGACGTCGAAGCCACCGACACCTGGGCGCAGGCCGTCCGCCCCGATCGCCTCACCTCGGTCGTCGTCGGACTCCACGGGTACGACGAAGCCGGCGTACGACGGGACCTGGACACCAACGCGTTCGGTCCGCACTCGGCGACGCCGTACCTGGTCCGAAGGTGCATCCCGGCGGTCCGTTGCTGCTGGTGTCGGCGGTGGTACTGTCCGGCGACACGGTGTGGCCGGAGGCCCTCGCCGAGAGCGTCGAGGTCGAGGTGGACGGGCTGCACTGCATCGTCCGGATGGCGGGAGGACACGAGGAGGAGGTGGTGATGGATGGCGGCGGAACCACCGCGGCCGCGGGCCCGACGGCGTGACCCGGACGCGGCCCGGACCATCCGGGACGTGGCCGAGCGCGCCGGCGTCTCCACGGCCACCGTCTCCCGAGTTGTCAACGGCAACTATCCGGTCGCGGCCTCGACCCGGGCCGCGGTGGAGCGGGCGATGCGGGACCTGGGCTATGTGGTGAACGCCCACGCCCGGGCGCTGGCCGGAGCGACCACCCGGGTGGTCGGCATCGTGGTGAACGAGATCGTCGACCCGTTCTTCGCCTACATCGCCCGCGGCGTGCAGGCCGAGGCCGCTGCCTCCGGCCGGCTCTGCCTGGTCTGCTCGACCCAGGGCGACGAGTCGGCCGAGCTGCGGTTCGTCGACCTGCTGCTCGAGCAGCGCGCGGACGCGGTGATCCTGGTCGGCGGCGCGGTCGAGGACAAGGAGTACTTCGCCGCGGTGAGCCACCGGGCCCGTCAGCTCAGTGCGGCCGGCTCGAGCCTCGTGCTCTGCGGTCGGCCGGGGTTGTCGTCCGACCCGTCGGCGTACGCGGTGGAGTACGACAACACCGGCGGTGCGGCGGCGATCACCGACCACCTGCTGAGTGCGGGCCACACCCGGATCCTGTACCTCGGCGGTCCGACCGCTCTGTCCACGACGACCGCCCGGCTGCGCGGCTTCGAGCAGGCGCTCGCCGCGCGCAAGCTCCCGCTCGACCCGGCGCTGGTCCGCACCGGCGCCTTCGGCCGGCAGTGGGGCTACGAGCAGACCCTCCGCGCGCTCGACGACGGACTCGACTTCACCGCGATCTTCGCGGCCAACGACATCGTCGCGGCCGGCGTCTACGCGGCGCTGCGGGACCGCGGGCTGTCCGTGCCGGGCGACGTCTCGGTGGTCGGGTACGACGACGTACCGGTGGCGACCGAATTGCAGCCGGCCCTGACGACCGTCCGGGTGCCGCTGGAGGAGCTCGGCCGCGCGGCGGTCCGGGCCGGCCTGGCCGGGCAGGACAAGAACGCGGACCCGTTCGCCCACCAGCAGCCGCTGGTCACCCTCGGAACGGTCGTCGTGGTCCGCGAGTCCGTCGGGCCGCCACGGTCCTGACGATCACTCCCTGTGGTCAGCGTTCGGTGATCGGCGCGGTTCGCTGCGTGACGACACGGGCGCATATGTCCTGACGTGAACCGGCTGGTATCTCAGCGTGACAATGTGATGCTTGACATACCCGGTTGAAACGCTCGAAACTCAGCCTACTTTCGCGATCCGAGAGCGCTCTCCAACTCCGTCCAGTTCCAGGGAGCTCCACATGCGGCCCAGTGCCGGCCATCGCCCCATTGCGGTACTGCTTGCCTGCGGAGCGGTCCTGCTGGCGTCCGCCTGCGGCGGCTCCGGCACGTCCGATGCCTCCGGCAACAAGGCGTACGACGGGCCGAAGATCGAGCTGACCATCGCCACCTTCAACGAGTTCGGGTACGACGACCTCTACCGCGAGTACGAGGCGCAGCACCCGAACATCAAGATCGTCGACCGCAAGGCACCGACCGTCGACGCCCATATCAAGAACCTGGACCGGAACCTCGCGGCCGGGACCGGGCTGGCCGACATCGAGGCGATGGAAGTCAGCTGGATCTACAACTACCTGGCCAGGGCGGACAAGTTCGTCGACCTGCGCGAGTTCGGTGCCGACGACCTGAAGGACCGCTGGCTGGACTGGAAGGTCGCGGGCGCCACCACGCAGGACGGGAAGATCATCGGCTACGGCACCGACATCGGGCCGGAGGCGATCTGCTACCGGCGTGACCTGTTCGCGAGGGCCGGACTGCCGACCGACCGGGCCCAGGTGGCCAAGCTGTTCCAGGACTGGACGTCGTACTTCGCCACCGGCCGGACGTTCAAGCAGAAGGTGCCGGGCTCGGCCTGGTACGACTCCGCGGTGCTCACCTGGGAAGCGATGCGCAACCAACTGATCCAGGCGTACTACTCCAACCAGGACCGCTATCTCGGCGCGGAGAACCCGCGGCTGAGGAGCGTCTGGGAGCAGATCGTCGAGGGCAGTAACGACGGCCTGTCCGCGAAGCTGCCGGCCTGGAGCGACCCCTGGAACCAGGCGTTCCGCACCGACAAGTTCGCGACCATCGCCTGCCCGGGCTGGATGCTCGGCGTGATCCAGGACAAGGCGGGCAGCTTCGGCAAGGGCAAATGGGACGTCGCCGACGTGTTCCCCGGCGGTGGCGGCAACTGGGGCGGTTCCTACCTGACCGTGCCGAAGCAGTCGCCGCAGCCCGAGGAAGCGGCCCGGCTGGCGGCCTGGCTGACCGCACCCGAGCAGCAGGTGAAGGTGTTCAAGAAGGTCGGCTCGTTCCCGTCCACCCTCGACGCGTACGACGACCAGCAGGTGAAGAGCCAGGTCAACCAGTACTTCAACAACGCGCCGGTCGGGCAGATCTTCATCAACCGGGCCAAGAACGTGATCCTCAAGCAGCACAAGGGTCCGCGCGAGGGCGAGATCAACCAGGTCTTCACTGCCGCGCTGGCCCGGGTCGACGAGGGCACACAGACGCCGGAGGCGGCCTGGAAGCAAGCCCTCGACCTGGCCGACAAGGCCGCCAACACGAGGAAGAAGGGCTGAGCCTCGACCGCGATCGGCCATGGACGTATTACGGTGTGAAGGTCACTCAGTCGTCCGTAGGAGGACCGATGAAGGACTCTGGTTCTCCGACGTTGGAGCAGGTCGCAGCACTCGCGGGCGTATCCCGCGCCACTGTGTCGCGCGTGGTCAACGGGTCGCCCAAGGTGCTGCCGGACACGGTGGCCGCGGTCGAGCGCGCGATCGGCCAACTCGGCTACGTGCCGAACCGGGCCGCCCGGGCACTGGTGACGCGGCGGACCGACTCGGTCGCGATCGTCGTACCGGAGCCGGACAGCCGGGTCTTCTCCGATCCGTTCTTCGCCGGCATCCTGCGCGGCGTCAGCATGACGCTCGCGCCGACGTCCTCGCAGCTCGTGCTGCTGATCGAGCCCGCCGAAGGTGACGATCAGCGCCTGCTGCGGTACCTGCGCGGCGGCCACGTCGACGGCGCGATCATCGTCAGTCACCACGGTCGTGACAACGTGCTGCAGGAGCTGGCGCTGCTGCCGCTGCCGATCGTGTTCAGCGCGCGGCCGCTGGGCGTCGACGTACCGGTGGCGAGTGTGGACGTCGACAACGTCGCGGGTGCGCGGACGGCGGTGGAGCACCTGCTGTCGATCGGGCGTCGCAAGATCGGGACGATCGCCGGGCCGCTGGACATGACCGCCGGTCTGGACCGGCTCACCGGCTACAAGGACGTGATGAAGGAAGCCGGGCTGCCCGAGGCCGTTGCCTTCGGCGACTTCACCCCGGACGGCGGTGAGCAGGCGGCGTTGAGGCTGTTCGACGAGTTCCCCGACCTGGACGGACTGTTCGTGGCCAACGACCTGATGGCGACGACAGCGCTGCGGGTGCTGTCGCAGCGCGGCCGGCGGGTGCCGACCGACGTCGCGGTGGTCGGTTTCGACGACTCGGTGCTGGCGACGACCACGACGCCGAAGCTGACCACGGTGCGCCAGCCGATCGAGAAGCTCGGCGCCCGGCTGGCCGAGATCCTGCTCGCCAAGATCGGCGGCGCGGAACTTACCAGCCCGGAGATCTACGGCACCGAACTGATCATCCGCGACTCCGCCTGACGCCGTACCTCCGGCCTACGGCGGATCGTTCTCGAACTGGAACTGCACCCGGCTCGAGCTGTCCAACGGGACGACGACAGTCGTGTTCGAGGCATTCCATTGCCGCGGGACCAGGAACATCCGGTTCTCGCCGACCACGAGCAGGCGCAGTCCGCGGTAGCGGTAGTTGAAGGTCTGGCCCTCGCCCGGCCGCAACGCGGTCTCCTCGATTCCCGGTGACCGCAGCGCCAGCTTCTCCTTGGTGTCGAGGATGACGACCGGGAACTTGTCCAGGTTCTCCGCATCCGCCTTGGCCAGACCGCGACCGGAGTACTGCGCTGTCGTCGCCGTGGCCCAGAACGCGCACGTGACGGTGACGACCACGAGCAGGGCGATCAGGGACCGCTGACCAGTGACGTGCGGGCTGACCTGGCGCCGCAGGTAGGTGAGGTACGCCAGGGTGGCCGAGGCCAGACCGATCACACCGGGCACGACCATGGCGTAGTACGGCAGGTGTCCGATCAGGGGGAATGCGAGCAGGCCGGCGACGCCGAGCAGGAGCAGTACGACGGTCGCCCGCGCGGCACGTCGTACGCCGGTCTCGGTCGGATGGATCGCGTTGTGCAGGAGCAGGCCGGCGACCGTGAGCAGGGTGATGACGAGCAGCGGGACGAGGAGCGGCTGGGGACTGCGCATCACGTAGTCCTGGGTACTCAGGCCGATGGTGTCGACGTCGATGCCGAAGTACTCGTACTGCGACCGTGCGGACACGTAGCCGAAGTAGAACAGCAGCGCGCTGACCAGGGTGATCGGCGGGACGAACTTCGTCGCGAAACTCACCCAGCGCTCGATCTGGGACTGCTCGTCAGCCATCCGTCAGCCGCCCGAGGGGGTCTCGGTCGGGGATGACTCGGTCGGAGGCGGCTCTGTCGGAGGTGGATCGGTCGTCTCGAGTTCGCCGGTGATGAAGTAGACCTGACTGCCCCGCTTCCTGGCCTCTTCGTCGATGCGCGCGCAGTCTTCCTCGGTGGCACACGTCACCTTCGCCGGAACGAGGACGTGGACGTTCTTGTCCCCGGCGGCGACCTGCCGCGCCCCGACGAAGCACGAGTCGACATCGTCGGTTGTCCAGACGACGTTCGCGCACTGTCGACGATCGTCAGAGCAGGCCGACTGGTCGAGTTCGAAGACGTCCTTCGGATCGAGTTCGGGTGAGCCGAGCGTGACCGTCGTACCGTCGGGGATGTCGTCGGCGAGCCAGGAGACCGGGGTGCACTGACGGACGCCGGCTTCGTCGGGTGCTCCGCCGATCGGCGCGGTGGCAACCTTGATCGACGGCTTGTCCACCTCGGTCTGCGTGCTCTCCGGGTCGGTCGGCTCCGGCGACGGTTCCCCGGTCGACTCCGTGGTCGGTCCCGGGGACGGCGTTCCGTTCCCGTTGGGCGTGTCCGCGCAGCCGGCCATCAGCACCGCGAACAACGCGACCGCCAAAGCTGTTCTGCCCATGACGACCACCCCCAGCTACAGAATGACGTCGAGTGATGCCCTCGACAACGGTTAGCGTCACCCTTTTGTTCACTCTCCGCTGCGACGACTGTCTTTGCTCGTCACCACCGTGGTATCCCTGACACTGAGTGTCCTGAGGGGGATGGATGACCGATCACGAAGTGCGGATCGCGCTGGTTCTGAACGGCGGGGTCAGCCTGGCCGTCTGGATGGGTGGGGTGACGCACGAGCTGGATCTGATCCGGCGCGCCTCCGGTGCCGAGGGCTCACCGCCGTCGCAGCAGTACGACGAGGTGCTCGCGGACCGGTGGCGGGAGCTGTGTCACCAAGGCGACGAGCGACGCCGGGTCGTGGTCGACGTGATCGCCGGGACGAGTGCCGGCGGCCTGAACGGGTCGTTGCTGGCGACCGCGATCTCGAACGGGTCGACCCTCGATCCGGACGGCGACGACGGGCCGTGGCTGCGGCAGAAGTGGGTCGGGCTGGGCTCGCTCGAGGTCGGGAAGCTGGTGCCGTCGGCCCGCGAGAAGCCGAGCTCGGTCCTGGACGGCGGGTACTTCCTGAAGGAGCTCGACAGCCTGATCAAAGGCGTCGCCGAGGCCGGTGAGTCGACCGCCGAGGAGGCGGTCACGCTGTTCGTCACCGCCTCCGGGCTCGGCGTGCAGCAGTTCGAGGCGACGGACGCGGCCGGGCAGTGCTTCGTCGTACCGGACCACCGCTACCTCTTCCGCTTCACCAGCGAGGAGACGGCGACGTACGACGGTCGCACCCGGAAGTTCTCGGTCACGGACAAGAACGAGCTGTCGAACACCAAGCTGCTCGCCCTCGCCGCGCGCGCGTCGGCGTCGTTCCCGGCCGCGTTCTCGCCGGTCCAGGAGACGCCCAAGCTGGCCGGCTCACCGCCTCGGCTGCAGCCCACGACCGCCGAGCCCGGTGCGTGGCTGGTGGACGGCGGCGTGCTCGACAACGCGCCGTTCGGGCCCGTTGCTCGACGTGGTCGCCCGCCGGCCGGTGGCGGGCCGGGCGAGCCGCTATGTGCTGTACGTCGTACCGTCCGCGGGCGTCGGCCATGCGTCGACGGAGCTGGTCGGCACCGACACGCCGAAGCTGGTGGAAGGCGGCGTTGTCGGCCGTGCAGTTCCCGCGGGAGGTGGACTTCCGCGTCCGACGTCGAGCAGCTCGAGCGGCTGCTGCTGGAGGCGGACGCGTCCTGGTCCGACACCCAGCGGCTGTTCGATCGTTGCATGGAGCAACCAGACGAGCGGGATCGGCTGCGCGCGGCGGCGAAGGCGTTGCAGCCGACGTACTCGCGCGGCCGGGCCGCCGGTGAGGTGTGGGAGGCGGTGACGGTCGCGAACCAGGAGCAGACCACCGTGCTCGATACCGCGACCGCACTGTCGGAGCAGGACATCGACGAGATCCTCGGAACCGAGCATCCCTGGGTTCCGGATCCGGACGGCTCGACGGTTCCGCTGCGCAACGATGCCGACGGCAACCCCAGTTGGCCGTGGGGGACGGGTGCCGCCGAACGCGTCGTACGCCTGGTGCTGCGCTCGTTGCGGACAAAGCTCGTCAGTGCCCCGCTGCCGGAGCGCGATGAGTTGGAGCAGCGACTGCAGGCGACCAGCGACTGCCTGATGAAGACACAGGCGGTGCGGGACGCGTTGTCCGAACGGCTCGCCAAGGCCGACCTGGAGCTGGGTCTGCCCGGCGGGGCGGAAACGGTCGCGGTCGGGCTGAGCGGCATCTTCGAGGACCTGCAGGTGCAACGCGCCCTCGGGGACGCGTTCGCCGGGCTGATCGCGGCCGTCGGCTGGGACCTGGTCGGGACCGCGCTCGAGGTGGAGATCGTGTCGCGGTGCACGTCGGCCCGGACACCGCAGCAGCGCAGTGCGCCGTTCCAGTTCCTCCGGCTCGGGCCGGACATCCCGCTGACGCTGCTGGACGATCTGCAGGAAGGGGCGGTCGCGAACGCGCTCAAGGACCGGATCCTCTACGGAACGCAGGTCGGGCACTTCGGTGCGTTCGGTGCCGCGGACTGGCGGCGATGGGACTGGCTGATGGGCCGGCTGCACTGTGTCGCGCATCTGGGCGCGATGCTCGGCGCCGATCCGGCCTGGATCCGCGAGACCCAGCAGCAGGTGCTGGTGGCGGAGGACTGGAAGGTCGAGAAGGTCGCCGAGCGGGTGCAGCGGCTGGCCGACGACTTCCGTGAGGCGAACGTGCTGTCCGCACTCACCACGATGCGCGACGAACTGAACCAGTCCGGTGAGGGCCGGGCGACGACGAAGGGCCTGGCCGATCGGATGGTCCAGGTCTCCGACGGGCTCGGCAAGCAGCCAGGGGATTGGATCAAGGCGATGGCGGGCCGGAAGGACCAGCCGAAGTCGCGGCTGCTGCGGGCCGCACGATGGTTCACCGAGCCGGCCCGGACGTGCCTTGTGGGAGCGGCTGGTGCGGAGCCCGAAGCTGACACCGGCCGAACGGCCGTTGATCTTCCAGCGGTGGTTGCCGTTGGCAGCCATCGGGCTGGGCGTCGCGCTGCTGGTCGTGGCCGGTGTCGTCGATGTCGCCGCCATCCGGATCATCGCGGCGCTGCTCGCCGGGCTCGTGCTCGCCGTGGGTGTCGGGCTCGGCGTCGTGATCGTGTACGTCGAACGGGTCCGAGAACTGGGTGCAGAAGCGGATCGCGGCGACGATCCCGGAGATCAATCCAGAGTCACGAAATCGATGAGCTCCTCGACCCGGCCGAGCAGCGCCGGGTCGAGATCGGCGTAGCTGTTCACCTTCGACAGGATGTGCTTCCAGGCCGCGGCCACGTCGGCCTGGTCGGTCGCGGGCCAGCCGAACGTCTGCAGCACGCCCTTCTTCCAGTCCTGCCCGTGCGGGATCTTCGGCCACGCCTTGATCCCGACCGAGGACGGCTTGACCGCCTCCCAGATGTCGATGAACGGGTGACCGACGACCAGGACATGCCGGTTCGTCACCTGCGCGGCGATCTTGGACTCCTTGGAGCCTTCGACCAGGTGGTCCACCAGGACGCCGAGCCGGCGGCCCGGGCCGGGCTGGAACCGGTTCACGATCCCGGGCAGGTCGTCGACGCCTTCGAGGTACTCGACCACGACGCCCTCGATCCGCAGGTCGTCACCCCAGACCCGCTCGACCAGCTCGGCGTCGTGCCGGCCCTCGACGTAGATCCGGCTCGCCCGCGCCACCTTCGCCCGGACGTTGTCCACCGCCACCGAGCCGGACGCCGTCCGCGTCTTCTTCGCCGGACCGGCCTTCTTCGGGGCCTTCAGGCTGACCGGCTTGCCGTCCAGCCAGAAGCCGGGCCCGAGCGGGTACGTCCTGATCTTGCCGAACCGGTCCTCGAGATCGACCACGCCGTGCTCCCACCGGACCACCGCGCCGACGAAGCCCGAGCTCGGCTCCTCGACGACCATGCCCTTCTCGAGCTCCACCTCGACGGTCCGCCCGTTCTTGGGCTTCCGCCAGTCCCCGGCCAGCACGTCGTTCCCATACCGATCAGCCACCGGACAACCGTATGTCCTGAACGGCGTCTGACCGGTCAGCCACACACCCACTCACCCCGAGACCCCGGCCGCGAGCCCTCCGTTTGGGGCATCCATCTGAGGGGTCAACCCCTGAGTTGGTGGGTTGCCCCCTCAGAATCCCGGGGGGCAACCCACCACTTGAGGGGTCAACCCCCGAAATGGCAGCCCACCAGCCGCCGGGACGCGACCCGAGCCGGCGCGCGGTTGAGCGTCGTACGGGACTCGTCAGAACATGGGAGCGGCGTGGGTCGCGTTGGATCGGCGTGAGGGCGACGTGACGGTGAGAGCCAGGTAGGTGAGGAGACCGACGACCAGGCCGACTGCCCACGAGTAGTCGTAGAGGGGTTTGAGGAACGGGATCAGGCCGTCCACGGGGAACGGGCCGGCGCCGGGGTTGGAGTAGGCGCCGCCGACCGCGAGCAGCGAGCCGAACAGGGTGGCGACGACGGCTCGCCAGTTCCAGCCGGCGGTGTACCAGTACCGGCCGCCGGGCTGGTAGAGGTCGGCCAGGAACAGGTTGGTGCGGTCGATCAGCCAGTAGCCCGCGATCAGGACGCCGGCCACCGAGGCGAGCAGGCCGCCGTAGAAGGACAGCCAGACGAAGATGTAGATCTCCGGGTCGGAGATCAGCCGCCACGGCTGGATCACGACGCCGATCACGCCGGTGACCAGACCCGCGGTGCGGAAGTTCAGCCAGCGGGGCACCGCGTTGGCGAAGTCGTACGACGGACTGACCACGTTGGCGGCCACGTTGCACGACATCGTCGCCAGGATCGCCATGATCAGGCCGATCGTGACGACCAGCGGGTTCTCGAACCGCCGGGTCAACTCGACCGGGTCCCAGATCGCCTCGCCGTACAGCAGCACCGTGCCGGACGTGGTGATGATCGAGACCAGTGCGATGAACGACATCGTCGTCGGCAGGCCGATGATCTGGCCCCAGACCTGCTGGCGCTGGCCCTTCCCGAACCGGGTGAAGTCCGGCATGTTCAGGCTCAGCGTCGCCCAGAACGCGATCATGCCCATCAGCGACGGCGCGAAGATCTTCCAGAAGTCGGCGTCCCAGCCGAGTTTCGACGGCTGGTCCAGGATCGGGCCGAGTCCGCCGGCCTTGACCAGGATCGCGATCATCAGCGCCAGGAAGGCGACCGTGACCAGCGGCGCGGCCCAGTTCTCGAACCGCCGCAGTCCTTCGATCCCGCGGAAGATCAGGACCATCTGGATCCCCCAGAAGAACGCGAAGCTGAGCCACTGCGTCCACGGGTGCCCGCCGAGCGCGGCCGCGTTGGTCCAGCCGTCCCCGGCCAGTTCGCCGATGATCACGTAGATCGCCTGGCCGCCGATCCAGGTCTGGATGCCGAACCAGCCGCAGGCGATGAACGGCCCGCAGCAACGCCGGGAAGTTCGCTCCGCGGACGCCGTAGAAGGCGCGGGCGAAGACCGGGAACGGGATGCCGTACTTCGTGCCCGCGTGGCTGTTCAGCAGCAGCGGGATGAGGACGATCAGGTTCCCGAGGGTGATGGTGATGAACGCCTGCAGCCAGTTCATCCCGAGCGCGACCAGACCGGCGGCGAGCAGATAGCTGGGGATGTTGTGCGCCATCCCCATCCACAGGGCCGCGTAGTTGTACGTCGTCCAGTGCCGCTCGGGCAACCGGGTCGGTGCCAGCTCCGCGTTCCCGTAGGGGCTGTTCGCCACCGCCTCCGGATCGGTCAGCTCGACCCGTCCGTCGGGATGCACGGTCTGCTCAATCGTGGCCATCGGTCCCACCACCCCATCCGGTCGAGGACGAACCCCCGCAACGAAGTTGTCTGCACTTCGGAACAAGTTGCGCTCTGGGGTGACGTCCTGTCAACGGACAACTACGGATAGATCTAACCGGGGCCGAGGAGGGGCAGCGTGGGTCGGCGGGGAGTACCTAGGGATTCGTAGCCGCGTTTGATCGCGTCCTGCAGGTGCTCGAGCGGCCACGGCCAGTCGTCGGTGTGCTTGAGCGCGTCGTCCAAGGACGTGCCGGCGTGATGGAGGCCGGCGATGGTGTTCGCGACAGTGCCCAGATCGCCGGCCTGGTCGCGGACGAACTCCGCATCGACCACCGCACCGTGACCGGGAACGACCTTCGAGGTGTCGGACAGCAGACCGATCACCCGGTCGATCGTGTCGGGCCATTCGAGCGGGAAGGAGTCCTGGCCGTACGACGGTGGCGCCGACTCCTCGATCAGGTCGCCCACGAAGTACACATCCACATCCGGTACGACGACCAGGGTGTCGCCGGACGTGTGTGCGTTGCCGAGGTGCAGCAACTCGACCCGGCGGTCGCCCAGGTCGATCACCTTCGCGACCGCGAACGTCGTACCGTCCAGGTTCTCCTCGGCCGCCGCGTTCTCGTGCACATAGACGGTGGCGTCGGTGAAGACACTGTTGCCGACCACGTGATCGAAGTGCGCGTGGGTGTTCACCACCCAGCGGACCGGCTCGTCGGTGACCTCGCGGATGTGGGTCCGCAGCTCGGCGGCTTGCTCGGCCGTGGCCCGGGTGTCGATCACCAATGCGCCGTCGGTGCCCACGACCAGGCCGACGTTGAGGTCCCATTCGTCGTACCGGCGGACCCATGAACGATTGCCAACCTCGACCCACGTACTCATGGCGTCGACAGTACTTGCTGCGAACCCGGCGATCTGGAGGGCCTATCCAACCGACGGAATCGCACTTGAAGGCCGGTCGGGCGGCGCTTAGTGTCTCGGTGGCGGTTCCGCAATCTTTCCGAGCTCGGTACCGAAACTTTCGAAGGGCGGACGGCGTGACGACACGACGTGCACTGGTGGTCCGGGGCGGCTGGGAAGGTCACTCCCCGGTCGAGGCGACCGAGATGTTCATCCCCTATCTGCGCGAGAGCGGGTACGAGGTGACCGTCTCGGACACGACCGAGAGCTACCTCGACCTGGACGGCACCGACCTGGTGCTGCAGTGCGTCACCATGAGCCAGATCGAGCCCGAGCACTTCAAGGGCCTGGACGCGGCGATCCGCAAGGGCACCGGGTTCGCCGGCTGGCACGGCGGCATCTGCGACTCGTTCCGGAACAACGCCGACTACAGCTTCGTCACCGGCGGCCAGTTCATCTCGCACCCGCACGGGTTCACCGACTACCGGATCGACATCGTCGCCGAGCACCCGATCGTCGAGGGCATCACGCACTTCGACGTGCACACCGAGCAGTACTACGTGCACTACGACCCGACGAACACCGTGCTGGCCACCACCACGTTCCGCGCGCACCCGGACTACCCGTGGATCGAGGGCGCCGTGATGCCGGCCGTCTGGACCCGGACCTGGGGCGCGGGCAAGGTCTTCGTCTGCACCGTCGGCCACAAGCTGGACGACCTCGAAGTCCCCGAGGTGCGGACCATCATCGAGCGGGGGCTGCTGTGGGCGAGCAAGTGACACGCATCGGCATCGTCGGCACCGGGGTCATCTCCGGCACGTACCTCGACCACCTGGGCAAGCTGCCCGGTGTCGACGTGGTCGCGGTCGCCGACCTCGACGTCGCCCGCGCCCAGGCGATCGCCGACAAGTTCCCTGCGATCCGCGCGCTGTCGCCGGACGACCTGTACGCCGCCGACGACGTCGACATCGTGCTCAACCTGACCATCCCGGCCGCGCACGCGGCGGTGCACCAGGCCGCGCTGGACGCGGGCAAGCATGTGTACGGCGAGAAGCCGCTGGCCGTGGACCGCGCCGAGGCCGAGCCGCTGCTGAAGTACGCCGCGGCCAACAACCTGCGCGTCGGCTGTGCGCCGGACACCGTGCTCGGCACCGGTACACAGACCGCCCGCGTCGCCATCGACCGTGGCGACATCGGCGTACCCACCGCCGCGACCGCGTCCTTCGTCACCCCCGGCCACGAGCTGTGGCACCCGGCGCCGGAGTTCTACTACCAGCCCGGCGGCGGTCCGGTGCTCGACATGGGCCCGTACTACGTGACCAGTCTGATCACCCTCCTCGGTCCGGTACGGCGGGTGACAGCACGCGCCGGCCAGTCGCAGCAGGAGCGGAAGATCCACACCGGTCCGCGGGCCGGGGAGACCTTCCCGGTCCAGGTGCCGACGCACGTGACCGGCGTACTGGAGCACGAGTCCGGCGCGCTGACCACGCTGCTCATGTCGTTCGACGTGTGGGCCGCACGGCTGCCGCGGATCGAGGTGTACGGGACCGAGGGCAGTCTCTCGGTGCCGGACCCGAACGGCTTCGACGGCAAGGTCGAGATCGCCACCGCCACGAACCGTGACTGGTCCGAACTCCCCGTAGCCGGCGGGTACGCCGGAGCCGGCCGGGGCGTCGGTGTCGCGGACATGGCCCGCGCGATCCGCGCCGGTGAGCCACACCGGGCCGACGGTGCGCTGGCCTACCACGTGCTCGACGTACTGGAGACCGTGCTCGAAGCGGCCGCCCAGGATCAGCCCGTGGACGTCACGAGTACGGTCGAGCGGCCTGCCGCCGTACCGTTGGGGGCGTCGCCCGAAGTCGCCTGAGGCCGCTTGAGACCCGTCCCACGCCGCGATCTGGCACTGGCGGCTACTACGGCTCGGTAGACTGGCACTCGGATCATTTGAGTGCCAAGGTCCGCTGAGTGTCGACGGTCGATGGCGAGAGAGGGTGGTGCGCGTGCTGGACGAGCGCAAGCTGGATGTTCTCCGCGCCATCGTCGAGGACTACGTGGCGACACACGAGCCGGTCGGTTCGAAGACGCTGGTGGATCGGCACAACCTCGGCGTGTCGCCCGCGACCGTGCGCAACGACATGGCCGCGCTGGAGGAGGAGGGGTACATCACCCAGCCGCACACCAGCGCCGGCCGGATCCCGACCGACGCCGGCTACCGGCTGTTCGTGGACAAGCTGAGCACGGTCAAGACCCTGACCGGGGCCGAGAAGAAGGCGATCACCTCCTTCCTGGCCGGTGCGGTCGACCTGGACGACGTCGTCCGCCGTACGGTCCGGCTGCTCGCCCAGATCACCCGCCAGGTCGCGATCGTGCAGTACCCGTCACTGAACCGGTCGAGCGTGCGGCACATCGAGGTGGTCACGATGACACCGCGCCGCCTGCTGCTGGTGCTGATCACCAGCACCGGCCGGGTCGAGCAGCGGATCGTCGAGCCGCCGCACGACGTCGACGAGCACCTGATCGCGGACCTGCGCTCCCGGCTGAACACGGCGCTGGCCGGTCAGCGGCTGGCCGAGGCGACCACCTCGCTGGCCCAGGTGAACGAGCTGTTCCCGCCGGCCGACCGGCCACTGGTGGCGGCGATCGTGACGACGCTGCTGGAGGCGTTCACCGACGAGGTCGGCGAGCAGCGGATCGCGGTCGGCGGCGCGGCCAACCTGACCCGGTACGGCGACGACTTCGAGCGCAACGTGAAGCCGGTGCTGGAGGCGCTCGAGGAGCACGTCATCCTGCTCAAGCTGCTCGGCGAGGCGACCAACCCGCAGACCCTCACGGTCCGCATCGGGCACGAGAACCCGTACGAGGAACTGGCCACCACCTCGGTGGTCGCGACCGGGTACGGGTCCAAGTCGGAGGCGCTGGCCACGCTCGGCATCGTCGGCCCGACCCACATGGACTATCCGAGCACGATGGGCGCCGTCCGCGCCGTCGCCCGCTACGTCAGCCAAATCCTGGCCGACACTTAACACCTACACCACCAACCCCTGGTCTGGAGTATGAGCACCGATTACTACGCCGTCCTGGGCGTCAGCCGTGACGCTTCACCGGACGAGATCAAGAAGGCGTACCGCAAGCTGGCCCGCCAGTACCACCCGGACGTGAACGACTCCGAGGACGCGCACCACAAGTTCCAGGAGATCGGCCGCGCGTTCCAGGTGCTGAGCGACCCGCAGAAGCGGCAGATGCACGATCTCGGCGGCGACCCGTTCGCGGCCGCGGGAGCGGGACCGGGCGGTGCCGGTTTCGGGCAGGCCTTCACGTTCACCGACATCATGGACGCCTTCTTCGGCCAGACCGGCGGTGCCACCCGCGGGCCGCGGCCGCGGACCCGGCGCGGCCAGGACGCGCTGATCCCGCTCCGGATCGATCTGGGTGAGGCCGCGTTCGGCACCACCCGGGAGCTCAAGGTCGACACCGCCGTCCTGTGCCCGACCTGTTCGGGCTCCGGCGCGGCGGCCGGTTCCGAGCCGGTCACCTGCGAGATCTGCCACGGCCGCGGCGAGGTCACCCACACCCAGCGCTCGTTCCTCGGTGAGGTCCGGACGATGCGGCCGTGCCCGA
Organism: uncultured Actinomycetota bacterium; assembly: GCA_963748245.1. Lineage (GTDB taxonomy): Bacteria > Actinomycetota > Actinomycetes > Propionibacteriales > Kribbellaceae > Kribbella. The sequence continues at coordinate 2,029,833 of CAVVIA010000005.1, forward strand.
ACTGCCGCGGCTTCGGCACGACCATCCCGAACCCGTGCGTCGAGTGCGCCGGCGACGGCCGGGTCCGCTCCCGTCGTACCGTCACCGTGAAGATCCCCGGCGGCGTCGACACCGGCACCCGGGTGCAGCTGTCCGGCCAGGGCGAGGTCGGTCCCGGCGGCGGTCCGGCCGGCGACCTGTACGTCGAGATCGAGGTCGAGCCGCACGACATCTTCACCCGCAACGGCGACGACCTGCACTGCACGGTCACCCTGCCGATGACGGCGGCGGCGCTCGGTACGACGATCGACCTGCCGACGCTGGAAGGCGAGACGACCCCGCTGGAGATCCGGCCGGGCACGCAGTCCGGTACGGCGATGACACTGACCGCTCGTGGTGTCCCGCGTCTGCGGCACGCCGGCCGCGGTGACCTGATCGTCCAGATCATCGTCGAGACGCCCACCAAGCTCGACGACGCCCAGGCTGACCTGCTGAGGCAGTTGGCCGGCTTCCGCGGCGAGGAGCGTCCCCAAGGCCAGGTCCAGGCCACCCACAAAACCGTCTTCGGCCGCCTCCGCGACGCCTTCGGCGCCCACTAGATGAGCATCGCGGTCTTCTTCGCGGAAGACCTGTCCGGTGACGAGCTGACGCTCGGTGGTGCCGAGGGACGTCACGCGGCGGTGGTACGGCGGATCGGTCCGGGGGAGCGGATTCGGCTGACCGACGGGCGTGGGGCGTTTGCCGAGGGTGCGGTGACGGCTGCGTCCAAGACTGGCGTGACTGTTGCTGTGGACAACCGGGGGACGGTGGCGGCGAGTAGTCCCCGGTTGGTTGTGGTGCAGGCGTTGCCCAAGGGTGAGCGGGCCGAGCTGGCGGTCGAGATGCTGACCGAGGTCGGGGCCGACGTGATCGTGCCGTGGAACGCGGAGCGCAGTCAGTTCCGCAGCAACCCGGAGCGATCCGCGAAAACAGTTGCGAAATGGCAGGCGTGGGCTTTCGAGGCGAGTAAGCAATCCCGCCGCAGCTGGTTCGCCGAGGTGACCGCGATCGCCACCACCGCGGAGGTTGCGCGCCTGGTGGCCGGTGCCGCGCTGCCCGTCGTACTGCATGAAGAAGCGAAGACCGCGCTGGCGGGTCTGGGCGTGCCCGAGTCCGGCGACATCGTCATCGTGATAGGCCCCGAAGGCGGCATCGCCCCCGCCGAGCTGGCCGCCTTCGACACCGAGCCGGTCCGCCTCGGCGACACCGTTCTCCGGACCTCCACCGCCGGCGTCGCCGCCGCGTCAGCCCTACTCGCCCGCTCCCGCTGGACCTGACACCGCGGGATTCTTACAAAGCCCGAACACTCGGGCGATCGTTCTCGAATGCCGGACGGGGAGAGTGGTTCCCGTCCGGCGGTGGGCCGGGTTCGTCGAGAACGAGGAGTGGCGAGATGCGCAGGTCCCGCGGCATGGCTCTGGGTACGGCGGCCGTCGTACTGCTGAGCGGTCTGGTCGGAGGTACGGCGGCGGCTGATCCGACCCCGACGCCGACGTATGCGCCGATCACGTTGAGCGCGGAGGAGTCGCAGCGGCTGTGTGCCGAGGTGCTGCCGAAGCTGATCACCCGGCGGGAGAAGCTGGCGACCAGGATCAACGGCGGGGCCGAGGTGAAGGGTTCGGTGGCGTGGCTGAAGGCCCGGGCGGCGAAGCAGAAGGCCAAGGGGCACGAGAAGGTCGCCGGTCAGCTCGAGAAGCGGGCCGAGCGCCGGGCCGGGCGACTCGAGCAGCTCGGCAAGATCAAGGGTGAACTCGAGGCGTTCAAGACCAAGCACTGCCAGGTGGTGAAGTGATGCGCCGCCTGGTCGCGCTCGTCGGTACGGCGGGCCTCGTCCTGAGCCTGGCCGCCTGCGGCGAGTCAACCGAGCAACCCGCAGGCCGACCCGCGGCCCCGGCCGGCACCGGCCAGGCAGGAGCGACCGAGCAGGGCCAGGCGGAAAGGGGGTCGCCCGGGCAGGAGTTGGCGGGGATCGGGTCTACCCTGGACGCCATTGATTCGGAGCTGGCATCGGATGGCTCACCCTGAGCAGACACTCCCCAGGAGCACATGATGGGCGCACCCGGTCGCGGTCTGGTGCTGGTGGTGGAGGACGAGGCCGCGATCGCCGAGGTCATCACGCTCTACCTGAAGCGGGACGGGTACGCCGTCCACGTCGAGACCGACGGCGATGCCGCTCTGGCGGCCTGGCGACGGTTGCGACCGGTCGCGGTGATCCTCGACATCGGCCTGCCGGGCCGGGACGGCGCTGACGTCTGCCGCACGATCCGCGCCGCCGAGGACTGGACCCCGATCCTCTTCGTCACCGCCCGCGATGACGAGGTGGATCGGCTGCTCGGCCTGGAGCTGGGCGCCGATGACTACGTCACCAAGCCCTTCAGCCCGCGGGAACTCGCGATGCGCGTCCGCGCCGTGCTGCGCCGGAGCGGCGGTGCGGTCCCGGCCGGTGAGGTCCTCAGCGTGGGCGGCGTACGGGTCGATGTGAGCCGTCGGCGTGCGTGGGCCGGGGAAGCGGAAGTGTCGCTGACGTCCACCGAGTTCGAACTGCTCGCGCAACTGTTCCGCAGACCGGGCCGGGTGTTCGAACGCGATGAACTCCTCAGCTCCGTCTGGGGATACCAGAGCTCGGCCGGCACGCGCACGGTCGACGTACACATCGCCCAGCTTCGTGCCAAGCTCGGTCCGTCCAGCCCCATCCGCACTGTGCGCGGCGTCGGGTACGCCGCCGACCTCGACCGATGACAGCTGGTCGACGGGGGTCGCTGGCGACCCGAGTGGTGCTGGTCTGTGTGGCTGTGGCCGGGGTCGCCGTCCTCGTGGCCGGCCTGGTGATGGCCGGCCTCGCCCGGCGGTCCGCGCAGGGCGTGCTCCAGGACTCGCTGGCGGCACAGGCCGACGTCCTGGCCAGCCAGGTGGACGAGCGCGGGCTGGGCTCGCGAGCGGTCGGACTGGGCCGGGTCGCCGAGGTCGTGCGGGGGCAGGGCATCGTCGTGGTGATTCTGTTGCCTCGTCGCGGTATCCAGCCCACCGACCAGCGGTCCGCCGACGCGGCGACGGCGGCCGGCCTGACCGGGATCAACGGCGGGCAGCGGATCTCGACGAAGGTCTCCGTGGAGGGCCAGGAGTACTTGGTCGAGGCCAGAGGAGTGGGCCCGCGGTCGGGATTCGCACTGGTCGAGCCGTTGCGCATCCCTGACAGCGCCCAGCGGATCCTGGTCCGGAACATCCTGCTCGCCCTGGGCGCCGGACTGCTGGTGGCCGCAGTGGCCGGAGGACTCCTGGGTCGGCTGCTCGCTCGTCCACTTCGCCGTACGGCGGATGTCGCGGGAGCGATGCGGCAAGGCCGACGGGATCTGCATGTCCCGGTCGAAGGGCCGGCCGAGGTCGCCGAGGTGGCCGAGGCCGTGAACGAACTGTCGGTCGCGCTGCGGCACAGCGAGGAGAGGCAGCGCGAGTTCCTGCTCTCGGTCTCGCATGAGCTCCGTACGCCGCTGACGTCCGTGCACGGATTCGCCGAGTCGCTCGCGGACGGTGTCGTCACCGGCCCGGAAGCTCAGCACGCCGGCCAGGTGATCCAGCGGGAGTCACAGCGGCTCGAGCGACTGGTCAGTGATCTGCTCGACCTGGCCCGGCTGGGCGCGGACCAGTTCCGGCTCGACGTGGCCGAGGTGGATCTCCGGGAGACGATCAGCGCGTGTGCGGAGGTCTGGCGAGCGCGCTGCGAGCGTCAAGGCGTCCACTTCCGGCTCGAACTGCCCCCGTCGCCCGCGGTGGCGACCACCGATGCGCGGCGGATCCGTCAGGTCCTGGACGGACTGGCCGAGAACGCGCTCCGGGTCACTCCGGCCGGTTCGCAGCTGACACTCGCCTTGGACAGCCGGCCGGGGACGCTGGCGCTCCAGGTGCGTGACGGCGGTCCGGGACTCGCGCCGGAGGACTACGCCGTCGCCTTCGAACGCGGCGTACTCCACGAGAAGTACCGAGGGCGCCGCCCGGTCGGGTCCGGGATCGGCCTGGCCCTCGCCTTCGGCCTCGTCTCCCGTCTTGGCGGCACCATGACCGCCGGCCCCGCGCCCGAAGGCGGCGCTGCCTTCACCGTCTGGCTACCGGCTACTTGACGACGAAGGCCTTGGTGTCGGTCGAGGTTGCGCGGCCGTCCTCGGCGGAGCTTTCGAAGACCTCGAGGGTGTAGGCGCCGGGCGGAAGCTTGTTCACGACGAAGGAGAACGGCGTGAACTTGTAGGCCTCGGTCGTGTTGGTGGGGCCTTCGGCGACGAGGCGGCCGGTCTTGGTGCTGAGGATCCGCCAGTTCAGCTGGGCCTCGAAGGCCGAGCCGAACCCGGCGACCTTGAAGGGTGCGGTCACAGCGGCACCGTTCTCCGGCGAGGTGACCCAGACGAACGCCTGGACGTCCTCCGTCTTGGCCCGGGACAGCGGGCTGCTGGTGTCGATCTGGCCGAAGAGCTTCGGGCCGGGCCGGCCCTGCTCGGTGATCTGGATCCGTTCGGAGCTGTCCTTCAAGGCACCCTGCACCGTGTAGATCAGCTGCTGGGCCGCCACGGTGGCCACGGGGGCCTCCAGGCGGGTCTGCGGGAGCTGCTTGAAATCGACCGTGACGACGCCGGCGGAGCGGGTGACGGAGTTCAGCCGGGCGCCGCGCCACACGGAGTAGTAGTCGGGGTCGTCCGGCTGCTCGGCGGTCATGATGCGGACCGCCTCGGCAGCGGGGCGGCCCTGGACCTTCGCCCAGGTGCGGTACAGCCGGACCTCGCTCGCCTTCTGGGTGCCGACCCGGTCGCCGAGCCAGTAGACCGGGACGACCGCGTTCTTCACCATCTGCTCCGGTATGCCCTTGTGGAAGGGGGCGGTTGTTGCTTTGGGGGAGGTCGGGGGAACGGTGGCGTCGGTGGGGGCCGGTGTTGGGGCAGGGGCGGTGGTGGGGATGGTGGACGACGGGGAGTCGGTGGCGCTGGCCGTTGTACCGGGGCTGCCGGCCAGTTGGTCGTCTCCGGCGGTTTTGGCGTTGTCGTCGAGGACGGTGAAGGCCCCGATCGCCGCTGCAGTGCCGATCGCGGCCGCACCGGCGGTGAGCACCCAGGGACGGCGGGTGGCCGGACGGCGCTGGGCGCGGGCGCGGGCCTGGATCTCGGGCAGAGCGTCGGCGGGCTCGACCTGGTCCGCCTCCTTGGCCAGCGCCCGGCGGATCAGATCGTCGAACGGGTCGTTCGGGTGGTCGTTCATAGATTTTGCTCCAGGAGCTGGCGGAGCGACTTGCTCGCCCGCGCGGCGTGGCTCTTCACGGATCCCCGGCTGATCCCCATCGTGTCGGCGATCTCCGCCTCGGACAGGTCGCCGTAGTACCGCAGCACCATCACGGTGCGCTGTTTCTCCGGCAGGGTGCGCATCGCCTCGATCACCCGGTCGGTCTCGACCGTCCGCAGCACGGCCTGTTCGGCGCTCGGCTCGTCCGGGAGCGAGCGGGGCGTGTGCTTGTCCACCACCACCAGGTGGCGCTGGCGGGAGCGGCAGCGGTTCACCACCGCGGTCCGGAGGTAGGCGAGCGCCTTGTGCGGGTCGCGCAGCCGATGCCAGCGGCCGTGCATTGCGACGAACGCGTCCTGCACGATCTCCTCCGCCGTACCGGTGTCACGCAGCAACAAGGCGCCGAGGCGGACCAGCGACGTGTAGTGCGCCGTGTAGACAGCCGTCAGCGCCTCGTCGGCATCCCACGAGGACTTGTGTGTCACGTCCTCTTCGTACACCACCGCCGGTTGCGCCACGGAACGATGACGCGGAGACCACGTCCCAGGTTGACAACAGCCACCCCCGGATCACGGGTTGGGCGTGTTCCGGGGGAATTACAAGTGAGGGTGTCGGTCGGGACGGCTAGCATGGGTGGGTCAGCTACCCCGGCATCAGGAGGAAGAGCCTGTCCAGGCCACGCAGTATCGAACCGGAGGCGCGCGCGAACGGCGCCGCCACCACCACGCAGGCGTCGCACAAGATCGTCGTGCCGAACAGCATCGACATGGTGGCCCTGCTCGGAGCCCGGGACGAGTTCCTCCGCATCGTCGAGAAGGAGTTCGCCGCCGACATCATGGTCCGCGGCAACGAGATCACGCTGAACGGCGAGCCGGCCGAGCTGGCCCTGGCCGAGCGGCTGATCGACGAGCTGATCGCGGTGGTCCGGACCGGTCACGGGCTGACCGCGGACTCGGTCGAGCGCAGTATCGCGATGATCAAGGCCGCCACCGCCGAGAGCCCGGCCGACGTCCTGACCCAGAACATCCTGTCCAGCCGCGGCCGCACCATCCGGCCGAAGACGCTGAACCAGAAGCGGTACGTCGACGCGATCGACAAGAACACCATCGTGTTCGGCATCGGCCCGGCCGGTACCGGCAAGACCTACCTGGCGGTGGCCAAGGCGGTCCAGGCGCTGCAGGCCAAGGAGGTCAACCGGATCATCCTGACCCGGCCGGCCGTCGAGGCCGGTGAGCGGCTCGGCTTCCTGCCCGGCACCCTGTCGGAGAAGATCGACCCGTACCTGCGGCCGCTGTACGACGCCCTGCACGACATGCTGGACCCGGAGTCGATCCCGCGGCTGATGACGGCCGGCACGATCGAGATCGCGCCGCTGGCCTACATGCGCGGCCGGACCCTGAACGACGCCTTCATCATCCTGGACGAGGCGCAGAACACCTCGCCGGAGCAGATGAAGATGTTCCTCACCCGGCTCGGTTTCGGCTCCAAGATGGTCGTCACCGGCGACGTCACCCAGGTCGACCTGCCGACCGGGACCAACTCGGGCCTGCGGGTGGTCCAGGACATCCTCGAGGGCGTCCAGGACCTGACCTTCTGCCGGCTGACCTCGCACGACGTGGTCCGGCACAAGCTGGTCGGCCGGATCGTGTCGGCGTACGAGAACTTCGAAGGGCAGCGCTGAGCCGCACAGATGAACGTCGAGGTCAACAACGAGTCCGGGGTCGAGATCGACGCACACGGACTGATGCGGCTCAGCCGGTTCGTGATGTCGTCGCTGCGGTTGCACCCGGAGTGTGAGCTGTCGATCAAGCTGGTCGACGAGGACACCATGGCGCGGTATCACGTCGAGTTCCTGGACCTGCCGGGTCCGACCGACGTGATGTCGTGGCCGATGGACGAGCTGCGGCCGGGCGCCGAGGAGGACGCCGAGCCGCCGCTGGGTCATCTCGGTGACATCGCGCTGTGCCCGACCGTCGCGGCCGCGCAAGGCGCCAAGGCCGGGCACGGCACCTGGGCCGAGCTGGAGCTGCTGACCGTCCACGGCATCCTGCACCTGCTCGGGTACGACCACGCCGAGCCCGCCGAGAAGGCGGAGATGTGGGACGTCCAGGGCCGGCTGCTGGAAGCCTGGCGAGCGCCCGGGAACCGGCTGGAGGGTGTCTGATGCCTCCCCGCCTAGGACAGGAGTGACGTTGCGGTGACCTCCCACGACCTCGTTCTGCTGGTTGTGGCCGCGGTGCTCGTCCTGCTCGCCGGCCTCTTCGCCGGCGCCGAGGCGGCACTGTCGTCGTACTCCAAGGTGCGGGCGAACGAGCAGGTCGAGCAGGGCAACCTGCGCGCGGTCCGGCTGCGCGACCTGCTGTCCGACGCGCCGCGGTACCTGAACTCGCTGCTGCTGGTCCGGCTGATGTGCGAGATCACCGCGATCGTGCTGGTCACCCAGGCACTGTCGGAGGTCTTCCCGGTCACCTGGCAACACATCCTGATCACCGCCGTGGCGATGGTGGTGGTGTCGTACGTGATCATCGGCGTCGCGCCGCGCACCCTCGGCCGGCAGCACTCGGACCGGTTCGCGATCCTGTCGGCCGGCCCGGTGATGGCACTGACCCGCGTGCTCGGCCCGCTGCCGAAGTTCCTGATCCTGATCGGCAACGCGCTGACCCCGGGCAAGGGGTTCGCCGAGGGCCCGTTCGCGACCGAGGCGGAGCTGCGCGCGCTGGTCGACCTGGCCGAGAAGTCGGCGGTGATCGAGTCCGGCGAGCGGCAGATGATCCACTCGGTGTTCGAGCTCGGCGACACCATCGTCCGCGAGGTGATGGTGCCGCGGACCGACATGGTCTACATCGAGAAGCACAAGAAGCTGCGCCAGCTCACCTCGCTGGCGCTGCGGTCCGGCTACTCGCGGATCCCGGTGATCGGTGAGTCGCTGGACGACATCCTCGGCGTCGTCTACCTCAAGGACGTGATGCGCCGGGTCTACGACAATGCGCAGGCCGAGTCGACCGAGCGGGTCGAGTCGGTGATGCGGCCGTGTATGTACATCCCGGACTCCAAGCCGATCGACGAGCTGCTGCGCGAGATGCAGGCGGCCCGGATGCACGTCGCGATCGTCGTCGACGAGTACGGCGGAACGGCCGGACTGGTCACCATCGAGGACATCCTGGAAGAGATCGTCGGCGAGATCACCGACGAGTACGACGAGGTGCCCGACTCGGTGCAGGAGCTGTCGGACGGGGCCTACCGGGTCTCGAGCCGGCTGCCGATCGACGAGCTGGGCGAGCTGTTCGGCGTACCGCTGGACGACGACGACGTCGACACCGTCGGCGGTCTGATGGCGAAACTGCTCGGCAAGGTGCCGATCCCCGGGGCCGAGGTGGAGATCGCGGGACTGTCGCTGACCGCGGAGCGGCCGTCCGGCCGCCGCAACCAGGTCGGTACTGTGCTGGTACGGCGGGAGCAGACCGCCGACCCCTCGCACGACCAGAACCACCAGCACGCGTAGGTCGTGCTGACCACCTGATCGCCTAGGAGCACTTCTTGTCAGACCTCTCGGCCGAGGACGCCAAACTCGTCACGCTGGCCCGCGCCGCCCGTGCCCGCACCCGTGCGGCCGAAGGCGCCGCGGTCCGGGACTCCGACGGGCGCACGTACGCCGCCTGCACGGTGAGGCTCGACACCGTCGACCTGACCGCGCTGCAGCTGGCGGTCGCGATGGCGCTGTCCTCGGGGGTGAAGGGTCTGGAGGCCGCCGCAGTGGTCACCGACGCACCCGACGGCCTCGATGTGAACGTCGTCCGCCACTTCGCCGGCGCCGCCGTTCCCGTAGTAGTTGCCAATGGCACCGGAGAGGTCCGCGATGTCGTCCACACCTGAGGCTTTCAAGTCCGGTTTCGCCTGCTTCGTCGGGCGTCCGAACGCCGGGAAGTCGACCCTCACCAACGCGTTGGTGGGGAAGAAGATCGTGATCACCTCGTCGAAGCCGCAGACCACCCGGCACGCGGTCCGCGGCATCGTGCACCGGCCGGACGCCCAGCTCGTGCTGGTCGACACCCCCGGTCTGCACAAACCGCGCACCCTGCTCGGCGAGCGGTTGAACGACCTGGTCAAGACCACCTGGGCCGAGGTCGACGTGATCGCGGTCTGCCTGCCGGCCAGCGACCGGATCGGCCCGGGCGACCGGTTCCTGGTCACCGAGGCGGCGAAGGTCGCGAAGACCCCGAAGGTCGCGCTGGCCACCAAGGCCGACCTGGTCGAACCGGACCGGATGGTCGAGCACCTGGCCGAGATCGCCGCGCTGGGGGAGTCGGCCGGGATCGAGTGGGCCACGATCGTGCCGGTCTCGGCGACGTCGGGGTTCCAGGTCGACGTGGTCGCCGACGAGCTGGTGAAGCTGCTGCCGGAGGGCTTCGCGCTCTACCCGGACGGCGACATCACCGACGAACCCGAGGAGACCCTGGTCGCCGAGCTGATCCGCGAGGCGGCGCTGGAGGGTGTGCGGGACGAGCTGCCGCACTCGATCGCCGTCACCATCGACGAGATGGGCCTGCGCGAGGACCGTCCGGAGGACAAGCCGCTGCTCGACATGTACGCCAACATCTACCTCGAGCGGGACAGCCAGAAGGGCATCGTGATCGGCCACAAGGGCGCCCGGTTGCGCGAGGTCGGCGCCGCCGCCCGCCGCCAGATCGAGGCCCTGCTGGGCACGCCGGTCTACCTCGACCTGCACGTGAAGATCGCCAAGAACTGGCAGACCGACGCCAAGCACCTGCGCAAGCTGGGCTTCTGAGTGACCCTGCGGAACCCGGTCTACGCCGCCCTGACCGGCCCACACTCGACCTTCGCCGAGGCCCGCGGCAACTCGCACTGCTACCCGAAGGCCGTCGCGCCGTTCCTGGCGCTGCCGGACGATCCGACCGCCGAGGACTGGTCCGACGCCGCGGAACTCCTCGGCGTGGGCACTACGGCTGCCCTGGTTCGCCCGGACCTGCCGATCCCGGCCACCTTCAAGGTGGACCGCCAGTTCGACCTGGTCCAGTACGTCGCCCCGCCGGCACTGGCGGCCGAGTACGACGAAGCCGTCGTACTCGACGCGGACGACGTACCGGAGATGCTGGCCCTGGTAGCGCTGACCGACCCCGGCCCGTTCCGCTCGCGCACGATCGAACTGGGCCCCTACCTGGGTGTCCGCCGTGAAGGCGAGCTGATCGCCATGGCCGGCACCCGCTTCGCCCTCCCGACCCATACCGAGATCAGTGCGGTTTGCACCCACCCGTCGTACCGCGGCCAGGGCCTGGCCACCCGCCTGATCCGCGCGGTGGCCGCCCGGATCACGGCAGCCGGCCGCACGCCGTTCCTGCACACCGGCGGCACCAACACCCGAGCGATCCCGCTCTACGAATCGCTCGGGTTCACCCTCTCCAACTCAATGAAGGTCACCGTCGTCGAGGTCGTCTAGTTCGTCTTCTGGAATTCCAGGGCTCTGGCGATGATGCGGTAGTTGAGTTGTTCGTTGATGGCGATCATGTGGTTGTTGGACTCGGCGTTCCAGGTGTCGATCTGGGTCAGGGCCGGTTCCTGGTCGCGCATCCACAGCAGCATGCTGACTTGAGCAGTGCGCCGAGCCGGTGGCCGCGGTGGTCGCGGGAGACGGCGGTGTCGTTCTGCTCACCGATGTGCGGTCGTTCCAGCTCGACCGTGATGGTGGAGTGGCCGGCCAGCTCACCGGTCGCCTTCTCCCGGGCGATCACCCGGTAGAGGCTGCGGTCGCTCTTCAGCTGCGCCTCCTCGTAGGCACGCAGCCGCTCCGGGCTGTACGCGTCGTCCTCGATGTCGAGGTCGTCCTTCGGTGCGTCGTTGATCGACTCCGTCACCGCGACCATGCCCTCGAGCAGCTCGTCGGCCAGCGGGCCGGTGACCTTCAGCAGCTCGTACGCCGAGGATGCGGCGACCGCGTCGTCGTACAGCTTCTGCACGAGGGCCCAGTCGAGGTTCGCGAGGTCCTGCCGGCGGTTCACCGCGACGGACTTCCGCTCGAAGCCGTACCGCTGGGCGAACGCCTCCGACTTCGGCAGGTCCCACGAGCTGGCCCCGAGTGACGTACGGCCGGCCTCGGCGGCCACCGCCTCGGCGTACCCGATCAGTTCCGACCCGATCCCGTGGCCGCGGTGGTCCGGATGGACGTCGACACCCAGCCACGCCAGGTTGGTGTTGTCGTACGTCGGCATGTCCACGGAGACCACGCCGACGGCTGTTCCCTCGGTGTCACGCGCGAGATAACCCCGCGCGGGATCGAGGTCCCAGCCGTACCGCAAGTGGTTCGCATAGCCCCGCGGCGTGTTCAGCAACGCCTCCGGGCAGTCCACCTCGGACGCTGCGTTCAGCACCGCAACGGCAGCAGCACACCCGACCTCGTCGTCGGGCGACAATCTCGTAATCTCCACGAGCCCAGCTTCCACACTGCTGCCGTTTACCGCGAGTGATTTATGCCCGGTGGGGAAGTCACCGCATGTGCCACGCCTTGTCGCGTTTCCGACATCCGTGCGGGAATCTTGACCGATTCCAGAACGGCGAGAAGACTACTTGGGGTGGTAGTCGACTCCGACCTCCACCAGTTGTTGCGTGAGGTCGCGCTACGGGTCACCCGGCCACGGGTGGCCGTACTCCACGCCGTCCACGCGCACCCGCACGCCGACACGGACACGATCATCCGGGCCACCCGCCGGGTACTGCCCGACGTGTCCCATCAGGCGGTGTACGACGTCCTGCGCGCACTGACCGACGCCCGGCTGCTGCGGCGGATCCAGCCGGCCGGCTCGGTCGCGCGCTACGAGGCGCGGGTGGGGGACAACCACCACCACGTGGTGTGCCGGTCCTGCGGCGTGATCGAAGACGTGGACTGTGCTGTCGGTGACGGCGCCCTGCCTGCACCCGTCGGACCGTCACGGCTTCTCCGTCGACGAGGCCGAAGTCGTCTACTGGGGCTTGTGCCCCGCCTGTTCCGCCACCACTCCTGATCCAGCAACCGCACGGAAAGGCTGAGCATGTCCGACACGTCCGGCGTCACCCCACACGGCAGCGAGAGCGAGAACCCGGTCATCGACGCCCCGACTCCCAAGCCGGGCCGGCCGAGCACGAACCGGGACTGGTGGCCGAACCAGCTCGACCTCTCCATCCTGCATCCGCACGCCACCAAGTCGAACCCGATGGAGGACGGTTTCGACTACGCCCGGGAGTTCGCGAAGCTCGACGTCGACGCACTCAAACAGGACATCGTCGAGGTGATGCGGACGTCGCAGGACTGGTGGCCCGCCGACTTCGGCCACTACGGCCCGCTGTTCATCCGGATGAGCTGGCACGCGGCCGGCACCTACCGGATCGCGGACGGCCGGGGCGGGGCCGGCGACGGCGCCCAGCGGTTCGCGCCGCTGAACAGCTGGCCCGACAACGCGAACCTGGACAAGGCGCGCCGGCTGTTGTGGCCGGTCAAGCAGAAGTACGGCCGGAAGCTCTCCTGGGCCGACCTGCTGGTGCTGGCCGGCAACGTCGCGCTGGACGACATGGGTTTCCGGACCTTCGGCTTCGGCTTCGGCCGCGAGGACGTCTGGGAGCCCGAGGAGGTCTACTGGGGTCCGGAGGACACCTGGCTCGGCGACGAGCGCTACAGCGGTGACCGCGAGCTGCACGGACCGCTCGGTGCCGTCCAGATGGGCCTGATCTACGTCAACCCCGAAGGCCCGAACGGCAACCCGGATCCGATCGCCGCGGCCCGCGACATCCGCGAGACGTTCGCCCGGATGGCGATGAACGACGAGGAGACGGTCGCGCTGATCGCCGGCGGCCACTCGTTCGGCAAGACCCACGGCGCCGGGCCGGCCGAGAGCGTCGGACCCGAGCCGGAGGCCGCGCCGCTCGAGGCGCAGGGGCTCGGCTGGCACAGCGGCTTCGGCACCGGCAAGGGCAAGGACACCATCACCAGCGGGCTCGAAGTGACCTGGACGAACACGCCGACCAGTTTCGGCCACGGGTTCTTCCAGAATCTCTTCGGCCACGAGTGGGAGCTCACCAAGAGCCCGGCCGGAGCTCACCAGTGGGTCGCGAAGGACGCCGAGGCCGACGTACCCGACGCGCACGTGCCGGACAAGAAGCACCGCCCGACGATGCTCACGACCGACCTGGCGCTGCGGGTCGACCCGGTCTACGGGCCGATCTCGCGCCGCTTCTTCGAGCACCCGGACGAGTTCGCACTGGCCTTCGCCAAGGCCTGGTACAAGCTGCTGCATCGCGACATGGGACCGGTCTCCCGCTTCCTCGGACCGTGGGTCCCCGAGCCGCAGCCGTGGCAGGACCCGGTCCCGGCGGTCGATCACGAGCTGATCGGCGACGAGGACATCGCGGCGCTCAAGGACAAGGTGCTCACGTCCGGCCTGTCCGTCTCGCAGTTGGTCAGCACCGCCTGGGCGGCCGCGGCCAGCTTCCGCGGCACCGACAAGCGCGGCGGTGCGAACGGCGCACGGATCCGCCTCGAGCCGCAGCGGAGCTGGGAGGTCAACGAGCCGGCCCAGCTGGCCACGGTGCTGCCGACTCTCGAACGGATCCAGCAGGAGTTCAACGCGTCCGGGAAGCGTGTGTCGCTGGCAGACCTGATCGTCCTCGGCGGTTGCGCTGCCGTGGAGAAGGCGGCCCGTGACGCCGGGCAACAGATCACTGTCCCGTTCCGGCCGGGCCGGACGGATGCGTCTCAGGAGCAGACTGACGTCGACTCGTTCGCCGTACTCGAGCCCCGGGCCGACGGCTTCCGCAGCTACCTGCAGGCCGGGGAGAAGCTCTCGCCGGAGACGCTGCTGCTGGACCGCGCCTACATGCTGACACTGACCGCGCCGGAGCTGACGGTTCTGGTCGGTGGTCTGCGTGTACTGGGCGCGAACGTCGGTGCCGCGCAGCACGGCGTACTCACCGACAGGGCCGGGACGCTGAGCACCGACTTCTTCGTGAACCTGCTCGCCCCCGGCGCGGAGTGGAAGGTGTCGGAGTCGGACGAGAACGTCTTCGAGATCCGGGACGGGGCCACCGGTGACGTCAGGTGGACGGCCACCGCGGCCGACCTGGTCTTCGGCGCCAACTCGCAGCTCCGGTCCCTCGCCGAGGTCTACGCGAGCGCCGACGCGCAGGACAAGTTCGTCTCGGACTTCGTCGCGGCCTGGGTGAAGGTGATGGAACTCGACCGGTTCGACCTCAGGAGGGCGTAGGCATCCCGTAGGCGTGGTCGATGGTCATCGAGAGGACGAGACGCTTGTCGGTGACCATCACCCGCCGGTACTCCTCCCAGTCCGGGTGCTCCCCGGAAGCGGTCCGGTAGTAGTCCACGAGGTCCTCGACCACGGCGTCGTACGGATCCGCCGCCACCGGACTGAGCTCGGCCTTGCCTTCCAGTACGACGTACGAGCCGCCGCCGGGACCGTCGACGTACAGGCTGGCCCGCGGGTCGCGCCGCAGGTTCTTCGTCTTGGCCCGGTCGTCGGTGAGCGACACCCGGATCCGCGTGCCGTCGAAAACATAGGTGACGTTGGACAGTTGCGGGCGGCCGTCGCGCTTGAGAGTGACGAGAACGCCGAGTCCGTGGGTGCCGATCCGGTCCGCCAGGTTGTGGGTCATACCAAGAGCTTAAGAATTCAAGCACGCTTGAAGACAACTCAGCTGTGGGTTCCGTACCCGCACCGCGCGGTTCTTCAGCACATCTTCAGGCCTGCGTCGTCACGCTCCGTGTCTCGGCGCGCGAGACCCCGGGTTCGACGGCGGCGCGGGGTTGTGCATAGACTCACTGGCATCATGCGGCACCAGCTTCTCCTCCTTCGCTGCCGCGGCGAGGCCTGACAAGGCCGGTTCCCTCGCCGCGGAGTCTCGTCGTACGCCGGTCGTCCTTGCGACCCAGTGCAGTACACCTCCCGAGGAGAACCCCCGTGGCACCGAAGAACCAGCCCAAGCCCGTCCAGCAGCCGTCCGGGATGCCGATCCAGCGCTACAGCGCGTTTCCCGCCGATCGACCTGCCCGACCGCACCTGGCCCGCCAAGTCCGTCGACCGGACCCCGCGCTGGCTGTCCACCGACCTCCGCGACGGCAACCAGGCGCTGGTCGAGCCGATGTCGCCGGCCCGCAAGCGGCGGATGTTCGACCTGCTGGTGCGGATGGGCTACAAGGAGATCGAGGTCGGTTTCCCGAGCGCGAGCCAGTACGACTTCGACTTCGTCCGCAGCCTGATCGAAGAGGACGTCATCCCCGACGACGTCACCATCTCGGTGCTGACCCAGGCCCGCGAAGAGCTGATCGAGCGGACCGTGCAGTCGCTGCAGGGCTCGCCGAAGGCGACCATCCACCTCTACAACGCGACCGCGCCGCTGTTCCGCCGGGTCGTCTTCAACGTGGACAAGGCCGAGTGCCTGCAACGATCGCGGTCCGCGGCACCGAGACGGTGATGAAGTACGCCGACGAGATGCTGGGCGACTGCGAGTTCGGCTACCAGTACAGCCCGGAGATCTTCACCGGCACCGAGCTGGAGTTCGCGCTCGAGGTCTGCGAGGCGGTCAGCGACGCAGTGGCAGCCGGCCGAGGGCCGGGAGATCATCCTGAACCTGCCGGCCACCGTCGAGATGTCCACCCCGAACGTGTACGCCGACCAGATCGAGTGGTTCAGCCGCAACCTGACCCGGCGTGAGCACAGCACCATCAGCCTGCACCCGCACAACGACCGGGGTACGGCGGTGGCCGCGACCGAGCTGGCCCTGATGGCCGGCGCGGACCGGGTCGAGGGCTGCCTGTTCGGCCACGGCGAGCGGACCGGCAACGTCGACCTGGTCACGCTGGGGATGAACCTGTTCAGCCAGGGCATCGACCCGCAGATCGACTTCGCCGACATCGACGAGATCCGCCGCACGGTCGAGTACTGCACCCAGATGCGGGTTCCCGAGCGGCAGCCGTACGCCGGTGACCTGGTCTACACCGCCTTCTCCGGCTCGCACCAGGACGCGATCAAGAAGGGCCTGGAGGCGCTGGACAAGCAGGCCGCGGCCGAGGGCAAGCCGGTCTCGCGAGATCGCCTGGGAGGCGCCGTACCTGCCGATCGACCCGAAGGACGTCGGCCGGTCGTACGAGGCGGTCATCCGGGTGAACTCGCAGTCCGGCAAGGGCGGCGTCGCCTACATCATGAAGTCGGAGCACCGGCTCGACCTGCCGCGGCGGCTGCAGATCGAGTTCAGCCGGGTGATCCAGCAGCACACCGACGCCGAGGGCGGCGAGGTCGGCCCGCAGCAGATGTGGGACATCTTCGCGGCCGAGTACCTCGCGCCGGGCAAGCTGTCGCTGCTCACGGTCAACTCGTCGTCCGGCGAGGGCCAGGGCGACCAGCTCCGGGTGCAGGTGTACTCCAACGGCGTACCGCACGAGCTGACCGGTGAGGGCAACGGCCCGGTGTCGGCGTTCGTCGACGCGATCAAGCCGCTGAAGTACGACGTCCGCGTGCTGGACTACCACGAGCACGCGCTCTCGGCCGGCGGCGACGCGCTCGCCGCCGCGTACGTCGAGTGCGAGGTCGGCGACGAGGTCTACTGGGGTGTCGGCCGGGACGCCAACATCCTCACCGCGTCGCTGAAGGCAGTCGTCTCCGCGATCAACCGCGCCACCCGCTGACACACCCTCTTCACTTCGCGTAGCCCGTTACCGACACCCCGGTGGCGGGCTATGCCGGTATCGGCACGGAGGGTGGCATGATCGGTGCGCAGTGCAACCGAATATTCACGATTCGATACGGGTCACAACGAGTCGTGCGAAACCGTTGACTTGATGTATGTCGTTGCGCAGACTGACCGCACTATGCGCAGATCCTTGCAAGGCAGCGTGTCTTACTAAAGCGTGTCCGGGGGAAATTGTTCGTCGGTAGTCGCTTGGAGGTGAGCTGTGGGCGGTGCGGTCGACACACCGGCTGGGAAGCTGATAGAGGGTCCGGTCGAAGAGCCTAGACCCAATGTTTTGCGACGATTCCTGAACGCCTGGTTGGTCCGTAGAGTCGCGAAAGCGGTCCTGACAATCTTCATTGTCACGACCGGGACGTTCTTCCTGGTTCGGTTGCTACCGGGTAACCCGGTCGATACCTACATCCAGACCCAGATCGCGCAGACCGGTATCTCCTACGAGGCGGCCGCCGCCCAGGCCAAGAACCTGTTCTCGCTGGATCCGGACCAGCCGCTGATCCAGCAGTACGTCACGTACATGGTCAACCTGCTGCACGGCGACTTCGGCAACTCGCTGCTGTCACCGGGCACCACCGTGGCCGAGGTCATCAGGACCTACCTGCCGTGGACGCTGTTCTCCGTCGGCGTCGCCACCATCCTCAGCTTCTTCATCGGCATCGTGGCCGGCATGATCATGGCCTACCGCCGGGAGAGCTGGATCGACCACACGCTCAGTTCGGTGGGTGCGCTGCTGCACGCGATCCCGAACTACATCGTCGCGATCCTGATCGTGGTCTTCCTCGGCGTGAAACTGCAGGTCTTCAACCTGACCGAGGCGCGAGGCTCCTACACACCGGGAGTGGAACCGTCGTTCAGCCTGTACTTCCTCAACGACATCCTCTACCACGCGATGCTGCCGATCCTCGCTTACCTGCTGACCACGGTCGGATCCTGGGCGCTGGTGATGAAGTCCTCCACAGTGGAGACCCTCGGCGAGGACTACGTCACGGTTGCCCGTGCCCGTGGCCTCAGTGACTCCCGGATCCGGTCCGGGTACGTCGGGCGCAACGCCGTACTGCCGTTGTTCAGCGCGCTCGCCGTATCGCTCGGGTTCGTCGTCGGCGGCGCGATCTTCGTGGAGAAGATCTTCGGCTACCAGGGCATCGGCCTGGCGCTCTTCAACGCGGTCAACGGTCGCGACTACCCGGTGCTGCAGGGAATCTTCCTGGTCGTCACGATCTCGGTGGTGGTGGCCAACCTGCTCGCCGACGTCCTCTACAGCCGGCTGGATCCGCGGATCCGCGTCACGGCAGACAAAGCGCGCGCGGCTGGCCCGGGCGACGCCGGCGACGCCGGCGGCGGAGAGGGGTTGGGGTAACGAAATGGCCGAGACTATGACCACCGCCGGCGCTACCGCCGCGATCGGGACGACGAGCGTTTCGCGCTTCGGCGGCATAATGCGATCGCTGCGGCGCAGCCCAGCCGGCTTCATCGGCTTCATCATCGTGGCGCTGCTGATACTGATCACCGCGATCGGGCCGTTCTTCACCCCCGAGGTGCAGCCGAACGTGAAGGAGATCTTCCTGCCGTTCGGGTCGCCCGGGCATCTGCTCGGGACCGACAACGAGGGCAAGGACGTGCTGATCCAGATGATCGACGGCGGCCGGTCCGTCATCTTCATCGGGTTCCTCGCGGCCGCGATCTCGACCGCTATCGCGATCGTCCTCGGCTCGCTGGCCGCCTACCTCGGCGCCGGGACCGACTCCGTGGTGGTCACCGCGGCGGACGTCTTTCTCACCGTCCCGGTGATCGTCCTGCTCGCGGTGCTCGGCGCGATGTTCAAGCTGGATTCGCCGTTGCTGCTCGCACTTCTGGTCGGTGGCCTGGCCTGGCCGGTGCTGACCCGGGCGATACGGTCCCAGGTGCTCTCGCTGAAGGAACGCGAGTTCGTCGAGGCGGCCAAACTGCTCGACCTCGGCACGATCCGGATCGTCTTCGTCGAGATCCTGCCGAACATGGCCAGCTTCATCCTGATGAACTTCATGATCGGTGTGACCAATGCGATCTACGCGCTGGTCGGCCTCTACCTGCTGGGCCTGGCGCCGTTGACCGGGTCGAACTGGGGCATCATGCTGAACCGCGCCTGGATCGCCGGCGCCATCTTCAACGACGACAGTCTGCCCTTCATCCTGAGTCCCATCGTCGCGATCGTTCTCCTGCTGCTCGGATTGGTGATGATGACGAGATCGCTCGAGGAAATCCTCAACCCGCGTCTCCGGGACCGGTGAGCATGGTGACTGCGATACCTCCCAGCAAGACCAGCACAGCGGATTCGGCCCGCGCGGTGCGCGGCGGCCAGGGCAAGCCACTGCTCTCGGTGCGCGACTTCAACGTCGAGTACCGGACCGGGGCCGGCGCCACCGTGCAAGCCGTCCGCGGCGTCGACCTCGACCTGTTCCCCGGCGAAAGCCTTGCGCTGGTAGGAGAGAGCGGCTGCGGCAAGACGACCTTCGGCCTCGGTCTGCTCCGGTTGCTGCCGCGCCTGGGCCACGCCAGCGGCAAGGTGATCTTCAACCGTGGCGACGGCGCCGAGATCGACATCCTCGGCCTGGACGGCCGGGACCTGCGCAAGTTCCGCTGGCGGGACGCGGCGATGGTCTTCCAGGGCGCGATGAACGCGTTCAACCCGGTGCTGAAGATCCGCGGCCACATGCACGACACGATGCGGGCGCACACCAAGGCCACCAAGAAGGAGATCGAGGAGCGGGCCGGGGAGCTGCTCCGGCTGGTGCGGCTGGAGCCGAACCGGGTGATGGACTGCTACCCGCACGAGCTGTCCGGCGGGATGCGGCAGCGAGTGCTGATCGCGATGAGCCTGCTGCTCGAGCCGGAGGTCCTGATCCTGGACGAGCCGACCACGGCCCTGGACATCCTCACCCAGCGGTCGATCGTCGACGTCCTGCACGAGGTGCGCGAGCGGCTCGGATTCTCGATGATCTTCATCTCCCACGACCTGTCGCTGGCCGCCGAGCTCGCCGACCGGGTCGCCACCATGTACGCCGGTCGCATCGTCGAGACCGGCGGCGTCCGGGACATGTTCTACCAGCCGCGGCACCCGTACACGCTGGGCCTGATCAAGGCGGTGCCGCCGATCGTCGGCGACCTGCCGGATCTCGAGTCGATCCCGGGCGGTCCGCCCAGCCTTGCCGCGTTGCCGCCGGGCTGCAAGTTCAACCCTCGCTGCAAGTTCGTCACCGCGGAGTGCAAAGACGAGGATCCGCCGCTGGTCCCGGTGACCGATCAGCCCGGTTCCGGCCACGAGGTCGCCTGCATTCACTACAAAGAGGTGCACCTCGAGCGCCGCCCACAAGACAACCTTGGACGGCCGCAGGACGACCTTGGACGGCCACAAGACAACCTGGGGACGGCCTCATGACTGTATTGATGCCACGCCTCCGGCGCGGCGGGTCATGGGGCTTTGACTCCTGGCCTTCCCTCGTCACTCCGGTCGCTTCGCTCCCTCCGCTCCTCAGTCCAGGCCGGGAGGCCCCATGACCGCGACCGAGACTGCCCGGGCCGAGACGGCCGGGGGACGCCAGCCGCTGATGACGCTGGACGGGGTCAGTCAGGTGTTCGACACCAAGGCCGGTCCGATCCGGGCCGTCGATCATGTCGACCTGTCGATCAACCCCGGTGAGGTGCTCTGCCTGGTCGGGGAGAGTGGCTCCGGGAAGACGACCGCCGCGCGGATGGCGGCCGGCCTGGCCCGGCCGAGCGGCGGCCAGGTCGCCTTCGACGGGACCGACATCTGGTCGATGAAGCGGCGTGGCTTCGGCACCTTCCGGCGCAGCGTCCAGTACGTCCACCAGGATCCGTACGCCTCGCTGAACCCGACCCGGACCGTCCAGCAGACGCTCGTCGCGCCGCTGCTCAAGCACGGCGTGGTCAAGGGCAAGAAGGCGGCCGCCGAGCGAGCGGTCGAGCTGCTGACGAAGGTCGACCTGACCCCGGCGGAGAACTTCCTGCTGAAGTACCCGCATCAACTGTCGGGTGGTCAACGGCAGCGGGTGGCCGTGGCCCGGGCCCTGACGCTCGACCCGAAGATCATCATCGCGGACGAGTCGACCTCGATGCTCGACGTGTCGATCCGGATCAGCGTGCTGGCCATGCTCGGCCGGCTGCGCGACGAGCTCGGCGTCGGGTTCTTGTTCATCACCCACGACCTGGCGATCGCGAAGTACTTCGGCTGGCACGGGAAGACCGCGGTCATGTACCTGGGCCGGATCGTCGAGTTCGGCCCGACGCCGAAGATCATCAACGCGCCCACCCATCCCTACACCCGGGCGCTGATCGACGCGATCCCCGAACCCGATCCCGATCTGACCAAGACCAAGGGCGCCGGATCCCTGCGCAGCCTGGAGATCCCGAGCCTGGCGCACCTGCCACCCGGGTGCTCATTCCATCCGCGCTGCCCGCTGTTCGAGGGCGGCCTGTGCGACGGCACGGTGCCTCAGTTGGTCGAAGTACGTTCCGGTCAGTCGGCCGCGTGCCACGTGGTGGCCCGCGACGGCGCCGACGCGCTCCGGCCGGATGAACCGGTGTCCTGATGGGCACCCAGATAGGCCGGGTCGCGCTCGGCTGGGCGGCGTTCCTGGTGCTGGGCAGCGTGGTTCTGCTGCTCACGCTGACGCCGGGCACCCCGGAGTTCGTCGTCACCCTGTTCACCTTGTGTTTGGGCCTGCTACTGGGCCTGATCGTCGTCGCCTTGGTCGTCGCGACCAGGCGCCGGGAAAAACACGAGGGCGGTTAGCAGTACGTCAAACCAGTAGTGCCTGACCACATGGGCGTGTGGTCAGATCAGAAAGGACGAAGGATGAGTCCCACCGGCACCAACGATTCCGGCACCAACGGACCGGGCCCGAGCGCCCTGTCCAATGCGATCTCCCGCCGGCACGTGCTCCAGCTGTTCGGTATCGCCGGTGTCGGCGCGGCCGGCATCGGGTCGCTGACGGCGTGTTCGCCGAGCGACCCGAACAGCGAGGAGGCGGGCGACAACAAGTCCGGCAACAAGGAGTTCCACGGCGCGTATCCCTACCAGCTGCCGCCCAAGGGCCACTTCAACCTGGCGGCCGGTGTCACCGAAGGCATCCAGCAGCAGAGCCCGTACCTCGACCTGATCTACCCGAGCGGCGGGATGTACTACTGGGCGGACAAGAAGTGGGAATACATGATGGCCGAGTCCAGCTCGCTGGACGCCGCGGCCAACACCTACACCATGAAGCTCCGCTCCGGCCTGACCTGGAGCGACGGCTCGCCGGTCACCGCCAAGGACGTCGTGGACACGTTCAACCTGCGCTGGCTGATGCGTCAGCAGGACTGGACGTTCCTGTCCGACGTCAAGGCCCAGGACGACACCACGGTGCTGTTCACCATCGGCACCCCGTCGACGGTGCTCGAGCGCTATATCCTCCGGGCACCGATCCTGCCCAGCTCCGTCTACGGTGAGTGGGCCACCAAGGCCGAGGCCATGCGGAAGGCCAAGACCAGCCTGGACAGCGCCGAGGGCAAGAAGCTGAACGGCGACTTCCAGAAGCTCCGGCCGGAGAACCCGGTGGTCTCGGGACCGTTCAACTACGACCCGAAGACCATGACGAACGCCCAGATGACCCTGGTCAAGAACGACAAGGGCCTGTTCGCGGACAAGATCGCGTTCAGCAAGGTCGTCCTGTACAACGGTGAGACCTCCGACATCACCCCGGTCGTGATGAACAAGGACGTCGACTACGCGACCCACGGGTTCGCGGTGGCCAGCGAGAAGACGTTCCAGTCCAACGGGTTCCGGATCCTCCGCCCGCCGGTGTATTCGGGACCCTCGCTGGTGTTCAACTACACCACCCACCCGGAGCTCTCCGACGCGCGGGTGCGGCAGGCGATGGCCTACGTCCTCGACCGTAACGAGAACGGCACCGTCGCGCTCGGCGACTCGGGCAAGCCCTGCAAGTTCATGGCCGGGTTCTCCGACATCCTCGTTCCCGACTGGATCACCGACGCCGACCAGAAGAAGCTGCAGGCCTATGAGAAGGACCTGGACAAGGCCACCCAGCTGCTGCAGGCGGCCGGCTGGAAGAAGTCCGGCGACAAGTGGACGACGTCGACCGGCAAGCCCGCGGCGTACGACATCAAGTTCCCGACCGAGTTCGCCGACTGGAACCCGGCCGCCACCAACGCGGCCGACCAGCTGAACAAGTTCGGGTTCAACATCACCAAGCGGGGCATCACCTTCACCCAGCTGAACCCCGACGTGCTGGCCGGGAAGTTCGACATCGCCATCCAGGGCTGGGGCGCCTCGAACCACCCGCACCCGTACTTCGCGTTCGTCCAGGACCTGTACACGTTCAACTACGTGATCGCGGCGAACTCGGGCGGCAAGGGAATGAACTTCCCGCTCAAGCAGACCACCTCGGCAGGTCCGATCGACCTGCAGGCCGTGGTGGACAAGTCGGCCCAGGGCCTGAACGTCGACGAGCAGAAGAAGAACATCACCGCCGCGGCGATGGCGTTCAACGAACTGCTGCCGATCATCCCGCTGTGGGAGCGCTACGGTAACAACCCGGCGCTGGAAGGCACGCGCGTCGCCAAGTTCCCGGCCGACGACGACCCGATCCTGAAGAACGCGCCTTACGCGGACAACTTCATCATCATGGGCATGTACTCGGGCAAGGTCGCACCGTCCTGACATATTGAGTGGCGGTCTGACCCGTTCGTTTGGTTGGGTCGGCCGGGTGATCAGCGTTCGCGAGATCGACCCGGCCGACCTGGCCCTTTTCGACGAGTGGTACGACGCGCTGCGGGCCGGCGTGGTCGCGGGGCGCGAGGCGGCGCTCGTGGTCGAGCGGGAGGCGCTCGGCTTCTCGCTGCGCAACCCCGGGCCGCTGAAGCGGCGGCTCGCGGTCGGCGCGTTCGAGGACGACCGGGTGCTCGGCGCGATGCTGTTCGAGTACCGGCTGACCGACAACCTGGACACGGTCGAGGTCGAGATCGACGTACCGCGGCAGCATCGGCGGCGTGGCATCGGTACAGCGCTGTGGCAGTGGGCCGTGACGCGGTCGGCGCAGCTCGGGCGGACCATCTTCCAGACCGAGGTCGGCGTGCCTTCGGAGCCGTGGCCCGGTGCTGAGTTCGCCGCTCGGCTCGGTTTCTCCGTCGAGCATGTGGAGGACCATCTCGTCGTACCGCTGCCGTACGACGAGGTGCTGCTGGACGAATTGCGTCGTACCGCCGGAGTGCTGGACGGGTATCGCCTGACGTCGTGGGCCGGCGTGTGTCCGCAGGAGCATCAGCAGGCGTACGCCGATCTGCACACGGCGATGGATCACGACGTGCCGACGGGCGGGATGACCCGCGAGGTCGTGCCGTGGACGGTGGAGAAACTGCAGACGAGTGAGCAGCGGATCGACCGGAGCTACCTCGCCCTCGTCACGATGGCGCACACGCAGTCGGGGGAGCCGGCCGGGTACACGTTGATGTACCTGCCACGCGGTGACGCCTCGCATGCTCAGCAGGACGACACGCTGGTACTGCGGGAGCACCGAGGGCACAACCTGGGCACGCACCTGAAGCTGGCCAATCTGGATCAGCTGGCGAAACACCGGACCACCCAGCGTTTCCTGCACACGTGGACGGCGCTGTCGAACGGGCCGATGCAGACGGTCAACGCCCGCTTCGGATTCCGCTCGATCGAGGAGCACCGGGAGCTCGAGCTGACCTGTCCCCGGCTGCGTCCGGCCGCGCGCGCCGTCGTACTGGATCCGTCCGACCGGATCCTGCTGGTGCGGTTCGAGTTCTCCGACGGTCCGCTCTGGGCAACGCCTGGCGGCGGTCTCGAGGGGGAGGAGTCGTTGCGGGACGGTCTGCACCGCGAGCTTCAGGAGGAGATCGGCCTCGACGCTCCGGACGACCCGCAGCACCTGTGGCATCAGGAAGTAGTTGCCGAGGGTCACGCCACCGGGTACGACGGCGTCATCAACGACTACTTCCTCGTCCGCACCGATCCCTTCACCGTCGGCGGCACTCTCACGGAGGCAGAGCTCCAAGCCGAGAACGTGCACGGCCACCGCTGGTGGACCCTCGAGGAACTCGTCGCCTCCGAGGCCCGCTTCGCACCCCGGGCCCTTCCGTCCTTGCTGCAAGACCTTCTCCAGACCGGCCCACCCACCACCCCGACCCAGCTGGCCCTGTGAACCTCCGCCACGCCACCCGCGGCCTCATCCTGGACCCCGAGGAGCAGCTCCTCCTCATGCACTGCGAACTCCCACACCTCTCCTTCTGGCTGGCTCCCGGAGGCGGCCTCGAACCGGGTGAGTCCCACCATGAGGGCCTCACCCGTGAGCTGCGCGAAGAGCTCGGCCTGGTGACCGCCGACATCCAGGACCACGTCTGGCGCCAGGAGGCTGTCGGTCCGTACGCCGCCGGGTACGACGGCGTACGCAACGACTACTACATCGTCCGCACCGAGCACTTCATCCCTGAACCTCTGCCCGAGTGGGAGGTGGAAATGGTCTCCGAGTGCCGGTGGTGGACCGTAGACGACCTGCTGGCCGCCGAAGCGGAGTTCTCACCTCGCGCGCTCCCCAGCCTGGTCCACACGTTGCTGACCCATGGTGTGCCCACGCAGCCACTCCTACTGGGCGTGTGAGAACCAGGTTCGTGCGGTCAAAGGCGTCGTACCCACGTCAGGTGGCCTTCGTCCATCAGGGCGTGACCGTCGGCGGCCTCGGCGACGGTCGGGTCGTGGGTGGCGATGATGACGGCGGCACCGTGATCGGCCTGTGTACGCAGGAGATCGAGCACCCGCTCGCGGTTGCTGCTGTCGAGCTCGCTGGTGGACTCGTCGGCCAGGATCGCCCGGCCTTGCTGGGCGATCCCGCGGGCGACCGCGACCCGCTGCTGTTCACCACCGGACAGTTCCTCGACGAGATGGTCGCCGCTGTCGTTGAGGCCGACCTGAGTCAGTGCTTCGTCGATGACCCGGTCGACCTCTTCGGTGGGCTTGCGATTGGCAAGCAACGGCATCGACAGGTTCTCCCGCGCGGTCAGCACCCGGGCCAGCCCGTTCCCCTGCGGGATCAGTACGACGCCGTGCGCCGCCGCCCGTGGGCGGTCCGTGATCACCAGTCCGTCGACCTCGACCTGCCCCGACTTCACCGGCACCGCTCCGGCGATTGCCCACAGCAACGAGCTCTTCCCGGCGCCGGACGGTCCGCTGACCGCGAGCACGAACCCGGGCGGCACCTCGAACGACACCTCCGCCACCGCGATCAGGTCGCCGTACGCCACTGTCACGCCACTGACGCTGATCATCGCGGGCCCTCCTGTTCCACCGGTGTGAGGCGGATCTCGCCGTCGTCGGTCGTCACCTGGACCAGCGTGCCGGCCGGCAGGAGCTCAGCCACGTGCGGTGGCAACGGCAACGATCCGTCGGTCGCCACCACGGCGTACTCCTCACCGGACCGTCCCTCCGACGCGATTCGCCCGTCCCGGATCGTGATGGTCCGGGGGAGTGTCGCCGCGACCTCCGGGTCGTGGGTGATCAGCAGGACCGTCATCCCGGTCTCCGCGTTGATCGTCCGGATCGCATCGAGCACCTCGTCCCGGGCTTGATGGTCGAGCTGACTGGTGGGCTCGTCTGCGAGCAGCAGGCCCGGGTACGTGGCGATCCCGACCGCGACGGCGCACAGCTGGATCTGCCCCGGTGTCAGCGACGTCAACGGCGTCGTGCGGTGGTCCTGGAGCCCAACGAGCGCGAGTACGTCGCCCGGACTCGGCAGCTCGCGGCCGCGGCTTGCAGCGCGCTGTGCGTACCTGATGTTGTCCACCGGCGTCAGGTAGGGGATGAGGTTCCGCCCAGCGCCCTGCAGCACAATGCCGACGTCACCGGAGCGCATCCGGTCCAGCTCAGCCTCTGTCATCGTGGCGACGTTGTGCTCACCGATCTGCAGTCGGCCGGCGCTTGGCGTCAGCAGTCCGCCGCACAGCTGCAGCAGTGTCGACTTGCCGGCACCGGACGGGCCGAGCAGGCCGACCAGCTCACCGGGTCGCACAGTGATGCCGATGCCGGACAGCGCGGCGACGTCATGGCCGTGTGCACGGTAGATGTGCACGAGTCCCGTCGTACTGATCGCAAGACCACTCACGTCAGCTCCTCCCGGATCCGGCTGTAGCTAGCGCGTCTGTTGACCCCAGTACCGAGCAGCAACGTCGCTGCGGCCAGCACAGCGGTCCCGGCCAGCCAGAGCGTGAGTACGACGGTCCAGTTCGTGTCGAGCTCCAGTGGGACTGGGCCACCAGGGTCTGCAAACAAGGGGATCAGCGGCAGCGCCACCTGCGCACCGACCACCCCACACACGGTCCCCAACAGCACGGCCAGCGCCACCGGACCAGTCTGCTCCCAGCGCGCAGCACGACCAGTGGTGTTGGCGGGTACGCCGGTGATCCGCAGACTCGCATAGTCCTGCGCCCGAGACCGCCACGACGTCACCACAGTGAGCAGCAGTACGACGATCGCCAGCGCCCAGCCCGCGATACCGACGACAGGTGTCAGCTGCAACGCCAGAGCACTCGCGGACCGCCCGTACGACGCGATGCGGCCGTCCCGGCGGTCGACGAGTTCTGCCGCGAACCCGGCCTTGTTGAGCTGGGCCATGATCGTGTCGACATTCGCCAGGCCGTCAGCGTTCAACCAGACCTCGTAGTCGGTCGCCGATTCGTCGACGGTGCCGGCCAAGCGTCGTACCGTCTCGAGATCGACCACGGCAGCGCGGTCCGGGTAGCGGTTCACCGGACCGAGCAGCTGGTCGAGCTTGGTCAGCGTCATCGGCGAGCCGTCGATCGCGGGGCTGGTCGTCGCACCGTCGTCGTACGGGTACTCCGGTGTGATCAGAGCGGGGACGACCGCGGGCACGGTCGCGTACTGCAGGAGCTGGTCGTTGCCCAGGCTCCTCACCGCGATGGTCAGCACGCCGCCCGCCTCGGCGGCGATCGAGCCTTGGTCGGAGCCGGTCTGGCGGACCGGATTCCAGTCGGTCGGCGCACCGAGCGGGATGTCCGGCCGGTCGGCGCTGGCGATCTTGCTGATCACCACGTCGCCTTCGACGCCGGCCTGATCGAGCGCCTCCCGGCCGATGCCGAGCTGCAGCAACTGGCATCCGCCGAGGCAGTCCACCGCAGCCTTCAGCTCGAACGGCTTGCCGGGGGACAGCGGCATCGGCGGGAAGCTGACCAGGAACCGCCCGCCGTTGCGCAGGCTGACGACACTCGCTCGCAGGATGACCGACTTCGGCGGCGCTCCGGCCGGCTGCTCGCCGTTCGTGGTCTCTGCGGAGACCTGCTTCATCTGGCCGGTCGATGCCGTCACGGTGAGCTGCGAACTGCGGAACTCGATCGGCTTCGGACTGGCCGGTGCCTTCAGTTTCTGCCAGCCGTCGGCGTCGGTCAGCAGGTCGCCGCGGTAGGCGATCCGGCGGAAGCTGTCCGGCTCGATCATCATCGACTTCAGCGCGTCCGGCGACGGCGGGCTCGCGACCACCACCGGCGTCAGCCAGCGCCGGTCGGGGTCGATCTGGTCGACCGCCCGGGTGAACTCGCTGAGGTACAGGGCGTTCATCCGTAGCACGCCCTCGGCACCCGTCTCATAGCCGGCCCGGGTCTCCCGGTTGTGTTCGCCCACCGAGGACGCCTGCCCCGCGAACGCAAGCAGCGCGGCCGCAACAGCCACGGCCGCGACGATGCGAGTCACAGCCGGCCGACGGGAGATCTGCAGCGTCCCGAGCGCGAGGCCGAGCCGACCGCTGCGAGCAGCCTGACGACTGATCGCACCTGCTGTCGGCAGCAGCAGATGCGCGAAGGCCAGTCCGACTGCCAAGGCCAGCAGGGCGGGTGTGAGGACTGGCAGCGGACCGCGGCCGTCACTGGTCAGTGCAGCGACCAGTCCGGCCACGGCGAACACGATGATGCAGAGGTCCACCACACCCAGAGCTCGGTGCCGCCGCGGCACGACCCGCCGCAGCAGACTGGAGATCGGCTGCCGTACGACGCCTCGGATCTGCAGACGTACGACGATCAGCGCAACAGCTACTGCCACGACCAGTGCAACCGGTACTGTCCACGGCAGCTCGATGGGCGCGCCATTGCGGAGCCAGGTCGCTCGGACGATCAGGAGCAGCCCAAAGCCGGTGACAGCCCCTGCGAGGGTGCCGATGAGTACGGGCAGGCCCAGCTCGAGTGACAACGAGCGTGCGGTACGGCGTGCGCTCGAGCCACGCAGCCGGGCCAGAGCGATCTCAGGCCGCCTCTGGTCGACCACAGCGGCCAGTGCCAGGGCCAGAACGACCACACCGAACAGGGCGACCTGCACCATCACCAGCGGGATGATCGTGGTCGCCTGCTCACGCTCACGCTGGATGCGGTCGACCATGGAGACCAGTCCGGAGGTGTTCTCGGCGAACAGGCCGCGCTCCACGGCGTTGCCGTTGACCCTGGCCGTTTCCTCCCGCAGGCGATCCAGGTCGTTGATCCGGGCCACACCCGGAATCGGCCGGGTGTCGGAGGTCAGTCGCGGAGCCCAGTCGGTCTGCGCGAACGTCGTACGGTCGGTGAAGAGGTAGTCCGACGAGCCCGGGTCCTTGGCGCCCGGGATGCGCGAGTGGCCGGTCGGGTACTGGCCGAACCAGTAGTCCGCGCGGGCCTCCTTCGGCCGGTACAAACCGACCACGGTGAGCTTGCCGCCGCCCTCGACGAGATTGTCCGACGGCAGCGCGGTGACCGTGGTGCCGACCTTGAACTGCCAGGTCTCGACGTCCGCGACCGAGGCGGCGACCTCGTTTGCCTTCTGTGGACAGCGACCCTCGGTCAGCACGAGTTGAGCGCAGTAGCCGTCCCGCCAGATCAGCCGGCCTGCCGGTGCGGGGTCGTCGATGTTGCTGGTCAGGCGCCAGCCGACAGTCGAGTAGATGCCGTGCACCGGTGGCGTGAACAACGGCTTGAGGCCGGCCGGGACGAGCTGGTCGAGCGCCTCCGGGGTCTCGGCCTGACCAGGCCCGCGGCTCCGGACCGGGGCGCGGGACTCGAGTTGCCAGGCCGCGGTCAGCTTCTGGCCGGACAGCGCCTCGGACATCACGGTCTGCTCGACGGCGCGGGCGAACCACGGCGCGAACACCGCGCAGGTCCCGATCAGCAGGCTCACTCCGGCCAGCACCAGCGCCTGGGACCACCGGTACCGCAGCGCCCGTCGTACGAACATCGATCCCCCTTTTCGCCCGCTCGAACATACGGAACCGGGCGGGCCATTGTGGTCTGCACCGATGACTCGATGCGGACTTGTTGTCTGATCAGGCATCGAGGTCACTGACCGTGACCACAGGAGGGTCTTGCCCACAGCAACGGGTGACGACGGTAGGTTCAGAGGTATGCGTGAATCGAAGCTCGGTGACCTGCACGTCTCCTGCCTCGGACTCGGTTGCATGGGGATGTCCCAGTCCTACGGCGTGACGACGGACGAGGCCGAGTCCATCGCCACCCTGCACGCCGCCATCGACGCCGGCTGCACCTTCATCGACACCGCCGACGTCTACGGCGACGGCGCCAACGAAGAACTGGTCGGCCGTGCGCTGGCCGGCCGACGCGACCAGGTGGTCCTGGCGACCAAGTTCGGCTTCAAGAAGCCGGTCGGGAACGCCCTGCCGAACGTGGTCGACGGCAGCCCGGAGTACGCACGTGAGGCGCTGGATGCCTCGCTGCGGCGACTCGGCGTGGACCACGTCGACCTGTGGTACCTGCACCGGCGCGACCCCCAGGTTCCGATCGAGGAGACCGTGGGCGCGATGGGTGAACTGGTCGCCGCGGGCAAGGTCCGGTACCTGGGCCTGTCCGAGGTGAACGGCGACACGGTCCGGGCCGCGCACGCCGTCCATCCGATCAGCGCCGTCCAGAGCGAGTGGTCGCTGTGGACGCGTGACCCGGAGACCGTCGTCCTGCCGGCGCTGCGTGAGCTCGGGATCGGGTTCGTCCCGTTCAGCCCGCTCGGCCGCGGCTTCCTGACCGGGCAGCTCAAGTCGCCGGACGACTTCGAGCCGGACGACATGCGGCGCGGGCTGCCGCGGTTCAGCGGGGAGAACTTCCAGCGCAACCTCGACCTGGTCGAGAAGGTGCGGGAGCTGGCCGCGGCGAAGGGTGTCCCGGCCGGTCAGCTGGCGCTCGCCTGGCTGCTTGCTCAGGGCAACGACGTGGCGCCGATCCCGGGCACGAAGCGGCGCAAGTACCTGGCCGAGAACCTCGGTGCGGCCGACGTCGAGCTGACCGCCGAGGAGCTGGCCGCGCTGGACGAGGCGTTCCCGCCGGACGCCGTGTCCGGGCAGCGGTACACCCAGGGCGGGATGGACCTGGTGGGCAAGTGATCGGTGTCACCGGCTCCACCGGTCAGCTCGGTTCCCGGATCGCGCGTCTGCTGGCCGACGCCGGCGTACCGCAGCGGCTGATCGTCCGCGATCCCGCGCGGGCGCCGAAGCTGCCGGCCGCCGAGGTCGCGCAGGCGGCGTACGGCGAGGAGGCGTTCGTCGACGCGCTGGACGGGGTCGAGACGCTGATGTTGCTCAGTGCAACGGAATCGGCTGATCGCGTCGCCCTGCACAAGGCGACGGTCGAGGCCGCGGTGGCGGCCGGTGTCCAGCGGATCGTCTACACGTCGTTCCTGGGCGCGGCGCCGGGGGCGACGTTCACCTTCGCGCGCGACCACTGGCACACCGAGGAACACATCCGGTCGCTCGGGATCGACTTCACCTTCCTGCGCGACAACCTGTACCTCGACTTCGTGACCGGGTACGTCGGCCAGGACGGCGTGATCCGCGGACCGGCCGGTGACGGGCGGGTGGCTGCGGTCGCCCGCGACGACGTGGCAGCGGTGGCGGCCCGGGTCCTGGTGGACCCGGGCCACTCCGGCGCTTCCTACGACCTGACCGGGCCTGCCGCCTTCACATTGGCCGAGGCGGCCGCCGTACTGTCCTCCGCCTGGGACCGTCGGGTGCGGTACGAGGCGGAGACGCTGGACGAGGCCTACCGGTCCCGCGAGGTGTACGGCGCTCCTGCCTGGGAGGTGGCCGGCTGGGTCACGTCGTACGCGGCGATCGCCAGCGGTGAGCTGAGTGCGCTCTCCTCAGCCGTCGAGGACATCACCGGCCGCCCGCCGACCAGCCTCGAGGAGTATGTCGCCCGCGGGTGAGAGACTGACGGGGTGCCGCTCTACCGGGATGAGGCGATCGTGCTGCGCACCCAGAAACTGGGTGAAGCGGACCGGATCGCCACGCTGCTGACTCGCGGCCGCGGCAAGATCCGCGCCGTCGCGAAGGGCGTCCGCCGTACGTCGTCCCGCTTCGGCGCGCGGCTGGAGCCGTTCAGCCACGTCGACCTGCAACTCGCCACCGGCCGCACCCTCGACGTCGTCACCCAGGCCGTCTCGATCGCGGCGTACGGCGAGGGAATCGTCGGCGACTACGCCCGGTACACCACCGGCACGGTCCTGCTCGAGACCGCCGACCGCCTCGTCGTCGAGGAGAAGGAACCCGCCACCCAGCAGCACCTCCTGCTGGCCGGCGCCCTCCGCGTCCTGTCCACCGGCGAACGCGAACCGGCCCTCGTCCTCGACTCCTTCCTGCTCCGCTCACTCGCCATCTCCGGCTACGCCCCGTCGTTCGCCGACTGCGCCCGCTGCGGCGAACCCGGCCCGCACCGAGCCTTCAACCCCGCCGGCGGCGGCATGGTCTGCACCTCCTGCCGCCCCCCAGCCTCAGCCATGCCGGCCCCCGCCACCGTCGCCCACCTGGCCGCCCTCCTCACCGGCGACTGGCCCACCGCCCTCCAAGCCGACCCAAGAACCCGCCGAGAAGCCACCGGCCTGATAGCCGCCTTCTTCACCTACCACCAAGACCACCAACTCCGCTCCCTCCCCCACCTGGACCTGACCCAGTAGGTCAAGGAACGTCGCGCGCAGGCCAACCAGTAGGACCGAGACGCGCGCCCAGCGGCAGGGGCGAACTCGCCCGTACGCGGCTGACTGGCGGGGAGGCCCGGACGCTGCCGGCACCGAGAGACGGAGTCCGGCGCGCGGAGGTCAGTGGGCGGGACGAGGTCAGTGGCTGCTGGCCGGCCCAGGCGTGAGCGATGGCGCGCTTGGTATCCAACTCAGCCTGACGGCTCGCTTGACTACCTCCAGAACTCGCCCGAATCCGACCGAGGCGATCGAGCCCAGGCTGCCGGTCGTGGGGATGCCTGTTGAGACGGGCACAAACGTGGGCGTAGATGTTGTTCCGTCCGCGCCGGGGCTTGACCGCCAGCAGCTCCCGTCGGGGCAACTGTCCCGACGCCTCCGGGCGAATCTCCCGGAAGACCAGTCGGTAGTCCGCCTTCCGGTGTGGCTGTGATCGTATGTACACGGTGACGCAGTCCCGCAGGTCGCCCTTGCCTGGCTCACACGCGAGCGCGTGGTGACCGTCCGTCCTTCCGGTGCGCAGTCGTTCGACCTCGCGGAGGACTTCGCGGTAGAGGTGGCGATAGGCGCGTGGGTCCGCTTTGGCCTGCTGACGCAGGTAATGCAGATCCTGGTGAAACTTCTCCTCGCCGATGACTACGTACTTGCTCTCATCGGTCATCGCTCGGCGGCCTGGATTCCTCCGCGCGGATCTCGTCGAGCAGTTCCCGGGTGAGGGGATCGTTGGCCGCCCATTCGTCCAGGTCGAGCGGGCGACTGGTCGGCAGCGGCTCAGTGGCATAGGTCCGCGCCGTCGGATCGTCGGCGACGCCTGCCGGCGGGTGGTCATCGCCACGCAGGTCCCGGTACTGCGTCGTCGACATCACCACGGCCTCGGCCTGCCCGTTTTCTCCCCAGACAACCGGGTTTCCCGAGCCTGTCCTCGCAAGGTCAACCAGACTGATCAGCTGCTCCGCCAGCGCGCCCGGCTCGACGACCACATCCGCGACCTCGAACTTCGTATCCCCGCCGAGATCCTCGAACTCGTCGTACGTGAGCATCACGGCCTCAGGAACCCCGACCCCGAAACTGAAGGCACGAGTCCGCCCTGCGCGGAACCTGTGGAGCACGCCGGGCAGCTCGTCGCGCACCTCATCAACAGAAAGCAATCCGTTCACCCCCCGAATCTAATGCCCCACGACCAACCCCCGCGGCGGTTTTCCACAGACCGTCGTACGGCGTGCAACCCCTCTCACAACCGCCTCCAGACGGACCCAAGAACCCGCCGAGAAGCCACCGGCCCGATAGCCGCCTGCTTCACCTACCACCAAGACCACCAACTCCGCTCCCTCCCCGACCTGGACCTAACGCCACCGAGCACCCTGTGGATAACTCACACCCCAGGAACCGTACGTATGGAAGAGTTGCACTCTCAGTAGTTCCAAGCACGCCCACGGAGGCCCTCCGATGCTCAGGCGACTAGCCACAGCAGCCCTAACAGCCACAGTCGCCACCATCCCTCCCCGCCTGCACCCCAGACAACCCCGAACCCCCACCTTTCACCCCCTCAACAACCCCAACGAGTACGACGAGCTTACTCCGTCGAATCGCCCCCGAGCAGGCAGCCGCCGCGGCGGCGCAGACGGCGTACCGGCGGTACATCGCTGCCAAGGATGCGACGCAGGCGAGCGGTGGTCAGAACGTGGCGGAGTTACCGAAGGTTGCGACCGGCATCATCCTCAAGTCCGAGCTGAATCAAGCGGCGACCTTCCGAGGGCGAAAGTTGCGCGGTGTTGGGCAGGACGAGGTGGTCTGGACAAAGGCGCTGAAGAGCGGGCCGTCGGGGGCGAATGGTCAGGTCACCGAAGTGACCGTCCAAGCCTGCCTTGACTCGTCGAAAGCGACTGCCGTCGATGCAACAGGCAAGAGCGTGAAGAAGCCCGGAACCGCGACCAGGTGGCTCGACGAGATGCAGATGCGCTTCGTCGAAGGTGCGTGGAAGGCGTACTACGGAATGAACGAGGCGGCACAAGTGCTGATCAAACTCGCCTGCGTTGCGCTGGCACTGATGACCTCGGCGTTGGTCGTGCCAGCCGCGGCGGATCCCATCCGACTCCATCCCCAGCTCCGCCAATGCTGTCGGCGGAACATCAGCACCGGTGAGTGCGAGCTGAACCTAGAGAGTTCGAAACCAGTCACCCGGGACTAAGACACCTGGGGCCAAGCAGGTCGGGGGATCGGGCTGTGTCTTCGAGGGCCAGGCAATTCCTTGTCGGACGAGCGAGGGGTTTCTACGATGCGGCGTCGGGATGCTATTTGACGCAGCAGGACGCGGCCGTCGTCGCTGGTCAATTCGGCTAGCGACTACCCGCCAGGAACCAAGTTCTACTCGTGCTGGGTGATCCTCGGTGTGGTGGAGGGCAGGCCGGTGGGGGAGGAGAGGTTCGAGTCGGTCGCTCGGGAGCCGGGGGAGCAGGTGGTGGTTGATCCGCGGGTGGTGGCTCGGCAGGTGGTTGAGTCGATGGTGTTTGTGGCGCCGCAGCTTGGGTTGTCGCCGCATGTGCAGAGCGCGACGGGCGAGGGCGTCGTGAATGTGCCGATCTGGATGTGGGTTACGGATCCGGGTGCGAGTACGACTGGTCCGTTGACCAAGCGCGCGACGCTGAGTGGGGTGACCATCGAGGCAACCGGGACGGTCGACCGGATTGAGTGGTCGATGGGTGGTGGTGAGGTGGTCAGCTGCAAGGGACCTGGTACGCCGTTCACTCGTGCGGACGCCGAGGGCAAGTCCCTCAAGGAGATCCCCGCTTCACCCACCTGTGGTCACAAGTACCGCAAGACTTCCCGCTGTGAGAAGAGCGGGCAGTTCCAGGTCACCGCAACCGCCTACTGGAACGTCCACTGGACCGGCGGCGGCATGCAAGGCGACATCCCCCTCAACTTCAGCCGCTCGATCCCCTCTGCGAGTCACTGACCTGCGCCCGGTCCTCGTCGCCCCAGAAGGCGGCACGCCACAACCCAACCCCAACCCCGTCCTTGCAACTAGAAGTTAGATGGCGACCTGCTGGGTCATGGAGATCTGTCTGGTGTCGCCCAGGTGGGCGCGTCCTTGACCCCGATCAGCGTGTCGTACGGCGTCCCAGCCCGCTCACAACTGTCTCCAAGCCGACCAAGAACCAAGACCCGCCGAGAAGCCACCGTCTGGTTGTCGCCTGCCCAGGCCATCAACTTTGGAGACCCCCGCCTGAACCTCACCCTCGAGGCGTTCGGGTCAGCGGTCCTGCTCGGTCTGCCTGTCCCGCTGAGCGTTCTGTCCAGCGGGCTTGCTGGCTTCGGGCGCCTCTGCGGGCGCCTGGACGTGCCTGGGCGCGCCACTCCCTCAAGCGCCGCGCGCTGACCGGCCGCGAGCACTTCGGCGGTGCCCCGCTGTTCCGGCGGTACGACTGAGTTGAGCTTCTTCGCGAACCCGCGGAGTTCCTGTCCCTCCGCCATGGTGTCGATCAGTGCCGACATGGTGCGCGGATCGCGCTTGTAGCGCTGCAGCATGTCGTGCAACGCCGCTTGAACTCGCTCCGGGTCTTCCTCGAGCTTGCGGTTGAGGAACTGGTTTAGGCCCTCGACCCGCATCGCGTGCGGGCCGGAGGACGGCGCATCGAAGTCCTTGAGGTTGTCGGTGACGAGGACGTCCGACTCGCTGTGGACCGCACCCGCCAGCACGTGCTTGTCCTTCGGGTCGGCCCGCATCTGATCCTGCAGGTCAGGTGGAGGAGCCGCCGTCATCGCGTCAGGGAAAGCCCGGTTCATCATGCTGATGCGCCGGTCGATATCGGCCTCGGACAGTGCCGGCGGCCGGTTCCGGCGCATCTCATCGATGACCTGCTGGGTCCAGCGCGGATCGAAGACCTCGCGATCAGCGAGCGACAGCAAGATGTCATTGGTCAGTTGACCACGAATCACGTTGGCATCGAGGAACGCGCGCTCCGGTCGAGCCGAACCGGTGCGATTCGGACCTGGTCACGACGGCTGCCTCACCGTCGGCTCGTCACGGCTCCTCGTCCATGCAGCTCGTGGAGGACCGCGCGCCGCGACCGCCGTCGTTGGTTGTCCCACTCGATGACATCGGCGAGCCTGACCCAGTCGACGTACTCCGTAGACCGGAACGGTACGGCGCCTTCGGCAACATGCTTCCGCAGATCGTCCCGGCCGATCGCTATCGCATCGGCCGCCTCGTCGATCGGCAGCTCCGGTCGAAGCGGTGTGATCTTGACGCCCCGCCCGGCCCGCATAGCCGCGAGCACGTGCTGGATCGCCTCGAACGCCAGCGCCGGAATCTCCTCCCGCACGCCGTCGGGCCCCACGATTGCCGGCCCACCGGGCACAACCCGGCTCTCATCCGCATCCAGCAGGTAGATCCGCGAGTCAGTCGTCGGCCCAGGCATATCCGGATTGTAATGACCCCGCGGCCCACCTTCCCGAACCCACCAGCGCGCCGACCGAAGCTGCCTCAACAGCTTCCCTTGGACGGGGCGACGCGTTGAGAGTCGTCCGGGTCCACCAACACCGGCACCGCCTCTCCGATGCGGAGTTGGGTGGCGGCGTTCTGGGTTATCGAGATCTGGCCGGTGTCGCCCAGGGTGCTCTGCCAGGTGATGTCCCACTGGGCGGTCGCTGTCACGGGGTAGGTGCACTTCGGCAGCTCCCGGGAGGTCTTCTTGTACCGATGGCCACAATCCGGCGAAGCCTTGATCCCCATCGACTTGTCGTACGGCGTCCCGGCCCCCTCGCACCGGACCGTGCTCCCGTCACCCATGGTCCAGTTGATCGCCTTCACGCGACCGGTAGCCGTCACACTCAGCCCAGGCACACTCGCACTACGCTCGATCGGCCCCCAGGTGTTCTCGGTCTTCTCCACCCACAACCAGACCGGCATGTTCACCAACCCAACCTGGCCTACCCCAGGCGCCGTCTTGACCAACGGCGGCGCCAACTCCATCAACGCAACCGCCCGATAGGCCAACGTCACCGGATCAACCACCACAACATCAGGCTCCCCAGGCAACCAAACCCAAGTCGTCGTCAAATGCTCACCCTCGTCGTACCCCATTTGCCGCACACACGCCCAGATCGACCCTTCCGTGTGCCCCTGCCACCGCGGATCACTGAACGGCGGCTGAGGAGACTCCCGCCGCATGTAGCACTGCTGTCTGTTCGACCAGTTGCCCAGTTCCTGATCTGTGCATGCCTGAGGCGCACCCCTGAATTGGCAGATTGGTTTGGTTCTTGAAGTGCCCTTCGCGGGCTTGCCGGCCGATCCTGTCTTCCCCTGGAGGGTTGCTGTATGACGCCAGAATCCAGGTGCAGACAGGCTCGGTCTTGAGACATACGAGCTCGTAGCCTGGGCCCGGTTTAGGCGGAATGACCGGGCCCGCAGCGGCCGGCCGAATTGCGCACAGCGAAGCGATCGTCATGATGACGACGAGACCTAACGTATGCCGGAGCCTCAGCATGTCCCGATCGCCTTCTCATCGATGACGAACCACATCTTGGGCCCGTTTCCGGCTCGTGCTGCGAAGACGACCTTCGCTGTGAATGCATTTCTCTTGCTAGTGCCAGGGCCAACTGGAACGACCTTGCGATCCTTCTGGAAGTGGAGCGCCGTTGCGGAGGAATCAACGCACGACCGCAGCGTGACCTCTGGTTGTTCCCCATCCGTTCCGACTGTCTGAGCAGTCAGCGAGCGAATCTGAACAGATCCGGACCGATACCACCCGTTCTCGCGAAGAGAGCGGACGTCGTCTATCGCTGCGATGATCCAACTGCCGCCCAAGCCAGCGGCCTCCAGCGGTGCCCGGCTCGACTTGGTCGGATCGTTGAGCGCCTTGTCGATTGCGGCCCGAGCGGCCCTGTAACGCGCCTGAGCAGCCTCGATTGCCTTGCTTCTTCAGGGGTCCACTGAGGAGTCGTGGGGGCTGTGGGGGTGGGGGTGGTCGTGGGGGAGGTGGGGGTGGTGTTGGGCCGGCCGGCTTCGGGGGAGGGGTTGCAGGCTGCTAGGGCTGTTAGGGCGCAGAGCGTGGCAACGGTTGTGGTGGCCGGTCGGCGGGTCATTCAGGCTCCGTTCTGAGTGCGGTTGGTGTAAGGGTGTCATACAGAGGGTGTTCGGCGGGGTGGGTTATCCACAGGGTTGGGCGGTGCGGGAGACTGCTCGGTATGTCGCCTATTGGTCGTCGTCGTCGGGGTTTGGTGCAGGGGCCGCGGGGTGGGGAGAAGGTGGTGGTGGCGCCGGATCCGCATCCTTCGGGGGCTCGGCCGCCGGTGATTCCGGGGGAGTTGGTGCCGCGGCACGTGGCGATCGTGATGGACGGGAACGGGCGGTGGGCAAAGCAGCGGGGGCTGCCGCGGACCGAGGGGCACAAGGCGGGCGAGGCGTCGCTGCTGGATGTGATCAAGGGCGGCATCGAGATCGGGGTGAAGTACATCTCGGCGTACGCGTTCTCGACCGAGAACTGGGCCCGTTCGCCTGACGAGGTGCGGTTCCTGATGGGCTTCAACCGCGAGGTGATCCACCGGCGCCGCGACGAGTTGGACGCGATGGGTGTGCGGGTGGTGTGGTCGGGGCGCCGGCCGCGGTTGTGGAAGAGCGTGATCGACGAGCTCGAGTACGCGCAGGAGCGGACCAAGGACAACGACACGATCACGCTGCAGTTCTGTGTGAACTACGGCGGTCGCGCCGAGATCGCGGACGCGATGCGGTCGATCGCGCGGGATGTTGCCGCCGGCAAGCTCAAGCCGGACCGGATCAGCGAGCAGACGGTCGCCCGGCACCTGTACGCGCCCGACATCCCCGAGGTGGACCTGTTCGTCCGCTCGTCGGGGGAGCAGCGGACGTCGAACTTCCTGGTCTGGCAGCTCGCGTACGCCGAGATGGTCTTCCTCGACACGTTGTGGCCGGACTTCGACCGCCGCGACCTGTGGCGTGCGATCGAGATCTACGCCCAGCGGGACCGGCGGTACGGCGGTGCCCTCCCCAACGAGGTCACCCAGCAGTAGCCCAGGAGCCCAAGGAGTCCGAGGAGCACCAGGCCAGTCAGCGAGTGCGCGGGTTGGGCAGCAGCCCGCGCTCCATCGCAACTGTCACCGCGCGGGTGCGGTCGTCGACGTCCAGCTTGGTGAAGAGCCGCTGCAGATGCGTCTTCACGGTCGCTTCGCCGATGAAGAGCTCCCGGCCGATCTCCGCGTTGCTCAACCCGCGCGCGACCGCCGCCAGCACCTCCAGCTCGCGCGGCGACGGCTGAGCGGCCGGCGGCGCGGACGGCGTACGCAAGCGAGACATCAGCCGGGCGGCGACCGGTGGCGCGAGGACGGTCTCGCCACGTGCCGCGGCGCGGATCCCGTCCAGCAGGTCCGCGTGCGGTGTGTCCTTCAGCAGGTAGCCCGCGGCACCGGCCTCGACCGCGTGCAGGATGTCGGTGTCCGTGTCGTACGTCGTCAGCACCAGCACCCGCGTCGACGGGTACCCGGACACGATCGCACCGGTCGCCGACACCCCGTCCATCCGCGGCATCCGCAGGTCCATCAGTACGACGTCCGGCTCGGTCGACTCCACCAGCGCGAGGGCCTCCGCGCCGTCGCCCGCCTCACCGACGACCGAGATGTCGTCGGTCACGGCGAGCATCCCGATCAGCCCCGACCGGACGACGGGATGGTCGTCGACCACCAGAACCCGAATCACACATCCTCCTCCGCGACAGCAGGGACGAGCACCTGCACCCGGGTACCCCGACCCGGAGCGCTCTCCACCTGCACCGAACCACCCGACTCCTCGACCCGCCCCCGCATCGCCGCCAACCCGAAGCCGGCCTCCGACGCACCAGGCGTGAACCCGGACCCGTCGTCCCGGATCTCGATCCACACCCCGCCGTCCGAGATCCCCAACGTGATCTGGACCTGCGTCGCGCCGGCGTGCTTCCGTACGTTGGCCAACGCCTCCTGGGCGGACCGCAACAGCACCACCTGCTGACTCTGCGGCAGCGCGGCGACCTCCTCGTCCGGCAGGTCGAGCGACACCTGTACGTCGACCCCCGTCTCGGCCGCGAAGCGTTCGCCCTGCCGACGCAACACCTCGGCCAATGTTGCCTCGGACAACGCAACTGGGGTGAACGCGGCAACCAATGCCCGTGCCTCGGCCAAGTTCTCCCGCGCCGTGTCCTCGATCGCCGCCAACCGGGCCGCGGCTCCATCGGTACCGCCGCGCTGCAGTTCGACCGCCGCCGTCTGCGCGAGCATCACGATGCTGGTCATGCCCTGCGCAAGCGTGTCGTGGATCTCCCGCGCCATCCGCTCCCGCTCGGCCATCACACCGGCACTGTGGTGCGCCTCCGCGAGCTCGTCCCGGGCAGACTCGAGCTGCTCGATCAACTCGGCCCGCTGCTCGCTCTGGGTGATGATGCGCGCGATCCAGATCCCGAACAGCAGGCTCACGACCAGGCTGACCGCCATCCACGGCAGGATCTCCCAGAACTCGTTCCAGCCCCATCCGGCGCTCCACAGCTGCGCGGAGCCGACGCCGACCACCAGCAGTACGGCGAACGCGGCGCCCTCGCGGACCCGCCCGCACAGCAGCCACATCTGCGCCGACGCGATGAACATCACGAACACCGCCGGCGGATACAGCGCGACCAGCACCATCATGCAGCCGATCATCACGATCCGATAGGCGTACGACGGAAGCCACCGGCGCGAGGTGATCGCGGGCTTGCCGACGAACTGGTACGCCGCCCCGAGCAGCACGATCGCACTCGTGTAGACAATCCGGCGACCTGTGCTGAGGTCGGCCGAGAACGAGACGACCAGCGTCATCGCCAGCAGCACCCAGAACACGACGTGCCACCCGATCAGCCATCGCATCCAGATCGGCTCGTCCACCCGCGTCTGTTCCACGGCCACCATCTTCCTCTACTGCCGATCGATGCCGATCGATTGCCGATCACTGTCGATTGTCGACAATCAGCCCGCGTCCCGGCGGGTCCAGCGGAAGACGCGCTGCGCGACGAGCAGCCCGACCACCAGCCAGGCCGACAGGACCAGAGCGCCCAGGCCGAGCTGCCACGACCCGCCCGGCTCGTTCACCTCGAACCCGTCCGGCAGGAACACCGACCGCATGCCCTGCGCGAGCCACTTCAGCGGGAAGAACTCCGCGACCGTCTGCATCCAGGCCGGCAGGCTGCTGTAGACGAAGTACACCCCGGAGATGAACTGCAGCAGCAGGACGACCGGAGTCACCACCGCGGACGCGGCCTTGCCCGACCTCGGTACGACGGAGAACGCGATCCCGAGCACCGACCCGGACGCCGTACCCAGCACGAAGATCCAGAGGAAGTTCAGCCACTTCGTCGGCTCGGTAGGAATGTCGACACCCAGCAACAGACCGGCGATCGCGAGCAGCAGCCCGAACTGCAGGACCGAGGTGACCAGGACCAGCCCGATCTTGCCGATGAAGTACGAGTGCGGCGACATCGGCGTACCGCGCAACCGCTTCAGCAGGTCCTCGTCGCGTTCCATCGCGATCGTGACGGACAGCGACTGGAAGCTGGTCAGGAAGATGCCGGAGGCAATCATTCCGGGGGTGAAGTAGGTGGCGGCGTCGACTCCGTCGGAGAAGTCGGTCCCGCTGAAGACCGCGGAGAAGATGGCCAGGAAGATGATCGGGAAGAAGAAGGTGAAGATCAGCTGGTCGCGTTCCCGGAAGAACTGCTTCACTTCCAGCCCGGTCCGCGACAGCCCGACCTTCACCGGTGACGGGAGTACGACGCTCATTGCACAGCTCCTTCCAGTGCCGGAGCGGCCGCGACCGACCCGATCAGTTCCAGGTAGACGTCTTCCAGGCTCGGCCGCCGTACCTCCAGCTCCGGGACCTCACCGCCGTACTGCGCCATCAGCCGGGCGACCTCCGCGGTCGGCTCGTCGGTGCGGATCTCGCGCATCCCGTCGTCGGACAGCCAGGAGACCCGCGCGGTCCGGGCGCCGCGCCCGCCGAGCGTCTCGGGGGTCGCGATCTCGATCATCCGGCCGTCGGCGATCACACCGACCCGGTCGGCCAGGTGCTCGGCCTCGTCCAGGTAGTGGGTGGTGAGGAGGATGGTGGTGCCCGCGGTGCGCAGGTTCTCGATCAGGGTCCAGAACTGCCGGCGCGCCTCGGGGTCGAAGCCGGTGGTCGGCTCGTCCAGGAACAGCAGTTCCGGATTGCCGACCACGCCGAGGGCGACGTCGAGGCGGCGACGCTGGCCGCCGGACAGCTTCCGCGTCCGGGTCTTGCGCTTGTCCGACAG
Organism: uncultured Actinomycetota bacterium; assembly: GCA_963748245.1. Lineage (GTDB taxonomy): Bacteria > Actinomycetota > Actinomycetes > Propionibacteriales > Kribbellaceae > Kribbella. The sequence continues at coordinate 2,073,171 of CAVVIA010000005.1, forward strand.
GCCGACGGAGGCGATGACCTCGTCGGGGTCGCGCGGAGCCGGGTAGTAGCCGGCGAAGTGGTGCACGAGTTCGGCGACGGACAGCTCGGCCTCGTCGCGGGAGGTCTGGGCCACGATGCCCAGTCGCGCCCGCCAGGACCGGTCCCCGCGGACCGGCTCGACGCCCAGCACGCGGACCTCGCCCGCGTCGGCGCGGCGATACCCCTCCAGAATCTCCACGGCCGTCGTCTTGCCGGCCCCGTTCGGCCCGAGCAGCGCGAACACCTCACCCCGATGGATGTCCAGGTCCACCCCGTCGACCGCCACCTTGTCCGGGTACCGCTTCACCAGCCCCCGCACCCTCACAGCCTCATCTGTCTCCATGCCTCAACTCTCCGGTGCACCGGCCCGCCCCCGGGAGCACCGCCCGGATGACTCCCTGTCCCCCAACCGGTGGACAGGAGGGACCGAAGGACAGGAGGTAGTGCCCTCCGGCCGGCGTCGGCCCGCGTCGGCCCGCGGGGAGCTCGCCTGCGCGACCCGGTCTGGCCCGCTACCTCCTGTCGTTCGGTACCGGGCGCCACGCCCGGAGGGGCTGACGGGGGACGGTGGATGCGACTAGCGTCGGGGCATGGCTCAGACGGTGCGTGGTGTGGTGGCGGCGGGCAAGGGTCTGCCGGTCTCGATCGAGGAGATCACGATCCCGGATCCCGGACCGGGGGAAGCGGTGGTGAAGGTACAGGCGTGCGGCGTCTGCCATACCGACCTGCACTATCGCGAGGGTGGCATCAACGATGACTTCCCGTTCCTCCTCGGTCATGAGGCGGCGGGCATCGTGGAATCGGTCGGCGCCGGCGTCACCGACGTCCAGCCCGGCGACTTCGTCGTCCTGAACTGGCGGGCCGTCTGCGGCAACTGCCGCGCCTGCCTGCGCGGTCGCCCGTGGTACTGCTTCAACACGCACAACGCCGAGCAGAAGATGACCCTTGCCGACGGCACCGAACTCTCGCCCGCGCTCGGCATCGGCGCGTTCGCCGAGAAGACCCTGGTCGCCGCCGGTCAGTGCACCAAGGTCGACCCGGCCGCGAAGGCCGAGGTCGCCGGTCTGCTCGGCTGCGGCGTGATGGCCGGCCTCGGCGCCGCCATCAACACCGGCAACGTCGGCCGTGGTGACTCGGTCGCCGTCATCGGCTGCGGCGGCGTCGGTACTGCGGCCGTCGTCGGAGCCCGGCTGGCCGGGGCCGCGAAGGTCATCGCCCTCGACATCGACGAGCGCAAGCTCGCCGCCGCCCAGGAGCTCGGCGCGACCCACACGATCAACTCCAAGAACCTCGACCACGACGGCGTGGTCGAGGCAGTGCAGGAGCTGACCGGTGGGTTCGGCGCCGATGTGGTGATCGACGCGGTCGGCCGGCCGGAGACGTGGAAGCAGGCGTTCTACGCCCGCGACCTGGCCGGTACGGTCGTCCTGGTCGGCGTACCGACCCCGGACATGACACTCGAGATGCCGTTGCTCGACTTCTTCGGCCGCGGCGGTTCACTCAAGTCCAGCTGGTACGGCGACTGCCTGCCGACCCGCGACTTCCCACTGCTGATCGACCTCCACCTTCAGGGCCGGCTGCCGCTGGATCGCTTCGTCTCCGAGACGATCGCGCTGGACGAGGTCGAGGCCGCCTTCACCAAGATGCACCACGGCGACGTCCTCCGCTCGGTGGTGCTCTTCTAAACAGCCGAGAACGAGATCCACACATCCGGCGTCGCGTCGGGATCGCCCGGGATCGGCCGGGTCTCCTCGGTCCACGCATCGCCGGCCACCGAGGCCGCGACCCGCCGCCAGAACCGCACCGCAGTCGCGTTGTTCCCCTGGAACGGCACCTCCCACCGACCGGGGTGCTGCGCGATGACGTCCTGTACGGCGCGCAGCCCGAACCCGTTCCGCCGCGCCGGCCGGACGATGAAGAAGGTGTTCATCACCAGCACGGGCTGCGTCAGCGCACGCACGAAGCAGATCCCGACCGGATTCTCGCCGGTGGAGAACAGGTATCCCGCCCAGTCCGGATCGCCCGCCAGCACCGACTCGAGCCGCTCGCTGCGGTAGCTCCCGTCCGGCCGCGGCAACTGCCCCTGGAACTCCGACAGGTCGTGCCGGAACATCAGCCACAACCGCTCCAGCACAGCCCGATCGGCCTCACCGGCACGCCGTACGACGAGATCAGACATGGGTCTCCTCACGAAAGGGAAAAGGGGATGAGAACGCAGAAAAGCCTCCCGCGGGCAGCGGAAGGCTTACTGCAGAGCAGTTTATCACCCCAACGGTGCAGTGCTCCGGTCGACCCAGTTCATGTCCGGGTACCGCGTCCCCGCCGGCATCAGTTTCGCCAGCGACGCAAGGTCATCCGAAGACAGAACCAGGTCCAGTGCGCGGGCGTTCTCCTCGAGATAGCGTCGCCGCTTCGTTCCCGGGATCGGCGCCACGTCGTTGCCCTGAGCAAGGACCCAGGCCAGCGCGACCTGCCCCGGCGTCGCCTCGTAGCGGGCGGCGACGGTCCGGATCTCCTCCACCAGCGCCAGGTTGGCGTCGAGGTTGTCGCCGGTGAACCGAGGCAGCATCCGCCGGTAGTCGTCGTTCGCCAGCTCGGACGTCCGCGGCACAGTGCCGGTCAGCATCCCGCGCCCGAGCGGCGAGTACGGCACGATCCCGATCCCGAGTTCCCGGCACGTCGGCAGCACATCGTCCTCGATGTCCCGGCTGAACAGCGACCACTCGCTCTGCACTGCGGTGATCGGGTGGACGGCGTGCGCCCGCCGGATCGTGTCCGCCGACGCCTCGGACAACCCCAGGTACCGCACCTTCCCGGCCTCCACCAGCGAAGCCATCGCGGCCACCGTCTCCTCGATCGGTACGGCGGGATCCGCGCGGTGCTGGTAGTACAGCTCGACGTGGTCGAGGCCCAGCCGACCCAGCGAAGCGTCGATCGCCGACCGGACATACTCGGGCGACCCGTTCGCGCCATTCTGGCCGGGCCGGGTCGGATCGCCGACGATGCCGAACTTGGTCGCCAGGAACACCTCGTCACGGCGGTCCGTGATCGTTCGGCCGATCAGCTCCTCGTTGGCCCCGAAGCCGTAGAGGTCGGCGGTGTCCAGGAAGGTGATGCCGAGATCGAGCGCCCGGTGCAGGGTCGCGATCGACTCGGTGTCGTCGGTCGCGCCATACGCGTAGCTCATTCCCATACAGCCCAGTCCCAGCCGGCTGACCTCGGCTCCCGTGCTACCCAGCTTCATCATGTATCTCCTCAACAAGGGCATGGCTCCGCCGACCGACGTCCAGGAGTCCGTCGGCCGAGCAAGAACGCGCCTACGGTTTGGCGTTTCCGCCGTACGTGGTGATCTTGTAGTCGGCCACTGCCAGCGCCGCCTGCAGTTCGCGCAGCCGGCGCTGGATCGTCGCCCGGTGCTCCTCCATCAGGGCGAGCCGCTGCGGTGCGGTCTCCTCGCCCTGCTCGACCAGCTCCAGGTAGTGGCTGATCGTGCTGATCGGCATGTCCGACAGCCGCAGCCGGGTGATGAACACGATCCGGGCGAGCGCCTGGCGGTCGTAGTACCGGTAGCCGGCCTTGTCGCGACCGACGCGGACCAGGCCGATCCGCTCGTAGTACCGCAGTGTGTGGGCGGTGAGCCCGGTGACCTCGGCCGCCTCGGCGATGCTCAGCTGGTCCGGGAGGTCGTCGGGCAGATCGAGCAGCCGGAGCAGCTCGGGATCGAGCGGAGTCAGCGACGGCACCTCGTAGCGGTCGACGAAGGCTTGCCGCCGTTCGGGAGTGGTGAGGATGCCGGTCATGTTCATGTCTTCGACCGTACGCCTTCGAGTGCGCTCAAAGGCAAAGGTGACCTAGGCCACAACTAGACCTTCTGGCAGTCCTGACAGGTCCCGAAGATCTCCAGTGTGTGGCTGATGTCGGCGTACCCGTGCTCGGCCGCGACCTTGTCCGCCCAGCGCTCCACCGCCGGTCCCTCGACCTCGACGGTGCGGCCGCAGTTGCGGCAGACCAGGTGGTGATGGTGTCCCTGCGAGCAGCGCCGGTACGCCGTCTCGCCGTCGGCGGTGCGCAGTACGTCGACCTCGCGCGAGTCGGCCAGCGCCTGCAGGGTGCGGTAGACAGTGGTCAGGCCGACGGCCTCGCCCGTCGCCCGGAGCTCCTGGTGGATCTCCTGGGCGGTCCGGAAGTCGTCGAGATTGTCGAGCGCGGACGCGACCGCCGCGCGCTGACGGGTCGAGCGTGTTCCGATGGCCACCGTTCCTCCTGTCACTCCGTCACCGTGATTTCCCCGGTAACCCCGCCAATTCTCTCAGAACTCAACAAGCTAGTGCTCATCCCAGTGGTCCCCGTGCGCCGCGTGCAGGTGCCCGTCGTGGACGTAGTCGACGTGGTCGCCGTGCTCGACTTTCGTGTGACCGCACTGCTGGTTGTGCGTGTGCGGATGCCCGGCGCTCACCACGTGGGGCTCCGGCGCGGGCACGCCGACCTCGGGCTCCTCGTCCGCGAGCGGCGCGATCCGCCCCTGCCGCCGCCGCAGCAGCGTCCCGACCGTCGCCGCCACCACGAACCCGGCCAGCGCCAGTACGACGATCGTCGCGCCCGGAGCCACATTCGCGTTGTACGACGTGACGATGCCGGCCAGACAAGCCAGGACGCCGATCACACACGCCGTGACGAAAGTACTCCGGAACGAACGCGTGACCTGCTGCGCCGTCGCCACCGGCACGACCATCAACGCACTGACCAGAAGCAATCCCACCGTCCGCATCGCCACCGTCACAGTGACAGCAGCCATCACCGCGATCACCAGGTTGAGCAGCTGCACCCTGAGCCCGGTGACGCGAGCGAACTCCTCGTCCTGGCACACCGCGAACAACTGGGGTCCGAGACCGATGGCGACCACCAGTACGGCGACAGCCAGCCCGACGACGACGTACAGGTCGCTCGGCGACACCGTGGTCAGTGAGCCGAACAGGTAGGTGTTCAGTGTGGCGGCGCCTTGTCCGGCGAGGCCGATGAGCAACACACCACCCGCGATACCGCCGTAGAAGAGCAGTGCGAGGGCGACGTCGCCGCTGGCCTTGCCGCGGGCACGCACGAGTTCGATCGCGGTGGCGCCGACGATGGCAACGATGACCGCGGTGAGGACCGGTGCAGTCCCCGTGAGCAGGCCGAGGGCGACACCGGTGATCGCGATGTGGCCGATGCCGTCGCCCATCAGCGACAGCCGGCGCTGGACCAGGTACGTCCCGATCGCGGGCGCGGAGAGCCCGGTGAGCAGACCGGCGATGAGCGCCCGCTGCATGAACTCGAGTTCGAACATGCTCATCAGGACAGCCACCCAGGTTCGTCGCCGCCGTGGGAGTGGTGGACGTGCGCGTGGGTCTGCGACGCGTGCGGCGGACCGTCGTACACGATCCGGCCGCGGCGCAGGACGACCGAACGGTCGATCAGGGCGTCCATCGGGCCGAGGTCGTGACTGACCATCACCACGGTGGTGCCGCGCTCGACCCGCTCGCGGATCGCGTCGGCGAAGACCTGCTGGCTGGCCAGGTCGACCCCGGCCGTCGGCTCGTCGAGGATCAGCAGTTCGGGATCGGACACCAGCGCCCGCGCGATCAGGACCCGTTGCTGCTGTCCGCCGGACAGCTCGGCGACCGCGTCCTTGCGCCGGTCGGCCATGTCCACGACCTGCAGGGCCTCGTCGATCGCCTGCTTCTGCGCGGCCCGCAGCGGGGTGAACAGCCGCCGCTTGGACAGCAGGCCGGACGACACCACTTCAGCCACGGTTGCCGGCACGCCGCCGGCCGCGGTGATGCGTTGCGGGACATAGCCGACTCGTCGCCACTCCCGGAAGCGCGGCACCGGCGTACCGAAGAGCCGGACCTCGCCGCGAGCCGCGGGGAGCAGGCCGACGACGGTCCGGATCAGGGTGGACTTGCCGGAGCCGTTGGTGCCGAGGACGGCGACCACCTCGCCCTGGCGGATCTGGAGGTCGACGCCTCGCAGCACGAGACGACCGCCCAGGTCGACCGAGAGATCGGCGACCTGGACGGCCTTCCCAGCAGTGTCTTGTGGTGTCACGCGCAGCTGTTCGCCTTCCGGAGCTCCTGCAGATTCTCCCGCATCAGCGTCAGGTACGTCTCCTGGGAGTTGGCGTCCGACAGGCCCTCGATCGGGCTCAGTACGGCGGTCTTGACGCCGACGTCACGGGCAACCGTCTCGGCCACCTTCGGGCTGACCAGCTCCTCGTAGAAGATCGTGGTCACGCCCTGCTTCCTGACGATGTCCTGGACCTCCTTGATCCGGGCCGGGGTCGGCTCGGCGTCCGGGGTGAACCCGGCGATGCCGACCATCGTCAGACCGTACCGCTTCGCGAGGTACGCGAACGCCTGGTGACTCGTCACGAAGGTCTTGAGTTTGCAGTTCGCCAGACCGGTCTTGTACTCGGAGTCGAGCGCGCCGACCTCGTCGAGCAGGGTCTTGGCCCGGGCCTTGTACCCGTCGGCGTTGGCGCTGTCGGTCTCGACCAGCTTGTCGGTGACTGCCTGGACGACGCCGGCGTACCGGACCGGGTCCAGCCAGAAGTGCGGGTCGAGATCGTCGTTGCCGGCCTCGGTGTACGCGGCGGGCTTGGCCGGGGTGCCGCTCTCCTCCGCGTGCGCCCCGCCCTCCTCGTGCTCCTCGAAGTCGGCGCCGGTCGCCTCGAGCTTGGCGGCCGGGGCGATGTCGAAGCCGGCCTCCTTCGCGTTCTGCTCGACCGCCTCGTCGACGGCGGGCTGCAGGCCCTTCTCGAAGACGACCAGCTTCGCGCCTGCGATCTCGCCGACCTGCTTGGGGGTGAGCTCGAGATCGTGCGGCTCGACCCCGGGGGCGGTCAGCGTGGTGACGTTCACCGCGTCACCCCCCACTGTGCGGGCGATGAACTCGAGCGGGTAGAACGAAGCGACGACGTCGAGCTTGTCGCCGCCGGAGCCGCCGGCGGCGTCATCGCCGCCGCATCCGGCCAGGGTGAGGGCGGCGGCCAGGGCAGTGGCGCCGGCGGCGACAGCACGAGTACAAGATCTCATGACAATCATTTTCATTTAATTGGAACTGGTTGTCAAAACAGGGAGTTGACCTTTGGCCAGCCGCAACGTTGGACGCAGACGAGCCGACCACAGGGCCAACCGCCGCCGCCGGGCTCGACATTCCCGCAGGTCACGGGCATGGACACGGGCATGGTCGCGGCCACGGGTACGACGACCACGTGGTCGACACCTCGGTGGTGGACTCGGATGCGATCGTCGCCCGCCGCGTCCGGATAGTGGTCGCCGCGGTCCTGATCCCGCTGATCGCGGCCGCCGTGATCGCGATGATCGTGCTGTGGCCGGGCGGCGGCGTGAAGGTCGCGTCGTACCAGACCGACACCGCCCGGGGCCAGGTCACGGCGATCAAGGCGTGCGCCGACCCGAAGGCTCAGTGCGACGAGGCGACCGTCAAGCTGACCACCGGTCCGGACAAGGGGCAGTCGGCTCCGATCGAGGTGCCGAAGGCCGGGCAGGGCGCGATCCCGGTCGAGGTCGGGGCAGTCCGTGCATGCTCGGCGTCCAGACCGATGCGACGACGATCGCCGAGCGGTACCAGTACGTCGACCACGACCGGACCAAGCCGCTGCTGCTGCTGGGTGTGATCTTCGCGATCGCGGTCGTGGCGCTGTCGCGCTGGCGTGGCTTCGCGGCGCTGATCGCGCTGGCGGTGACGGCGGTCATGCTGACGCAGTTCATCCTGCCCGCGATCCTGAAGGGCTCGAATCCGCTGGTGGTCGCGGTGGTCGGCGGCACGGTGATCATGGTGATCGCGGTGTACCTGACGCATGGGATCAACGCGGAGAGTTCGATAGCGCTGTCCGGGACGATCGCGGCGCTGGGCCTGACCGTCCTGCTGGGCTGGTTCTTCACCGAGTTGTGTCAACTGAGTGGGTTGGCCTCCGAGGGTGCGTCGGCGGCCAAGACGTTCGCGCCCGACCTCAACCTGACCGGCCTACTGGTGGCCGGCATGGTGATCGGTGCCCTGGGTGTGCTCGACGACGTGACGGTCACCCAGGCGGCGGCCGTCTGGGAGCTGTCCGCCGCCAACCCCTCCGCCAGCCGGACCGAGTTGATCGGTGCGGGCCTGCGGATCGGCCGCACCCACGTCGCCTCGGTGGTGAACACGCTCGTCCTCGCCTACGCCGGCGCGGCGATGCCGACCCTCATCGTCTTCGCCGTCCAGGGCCTTCCCGGCCAGTACGTCGTCTCGACGGAAGCAGTGGCGATGGAGATCGTTCGCGGCTTGGTCGGCAGCCTCGGGATCATTGCCGCCGTACCGCTGACGACCGCCGTAGCGGCCATGGCAGTGGCCCACCGCTCCCGCGAGCTGATCACCACCGAACCGGAACACCTCGGCGGCTAAAACCCTTGTTACAAAAGGGAACCAGGCCTTCACACCGCGTCGCCTGACTTCTACAGTGCGTATTAGGTCACGGAAAGTCTGACCCTCACTACTTTCCGTGGCTGACGGGGTGAGGAGGTCGGATGAGATTCCGGCATCGGGACGGATCGACCGTCCATCTGGGCTACAGCACCACTGTGCACCCGGCCGAGGACCTCGACGGAGTGATCGCCGGACTGGACGGCTGCGCGTCGCTGGTTCGCCAGCAGCTGGACGTACCGCTGCTCGGCGTCGGTCTGTGGTTCGCGAGCCCGTTGGCCGACCGGCTCGCGAACTCACCGGCTGCGGTCAACAAGCTGCGCCGGGCACTGACGCGCAACAACCTGGAAGTCGTCACGCTCAACGGGATCGCGCACTCGGCGTTCAAGGACCAGGTCATCGGCACCAAGCTCTACTGCCCGGACTGGACCGAGCCCGAGCGACTGCGCTACACCCTCGACCTGGTCGACGTCCTCGCCACGCTGCTTCCGCGCGATGCGCCGTACGGATCGATCTCGACCATCCCGCTGGCCTGGCGGGTGCCCTGGTCGAAAGCTCGCGACAAGGCCGCTCAGAAGGCGTTCGAGCGGCTCGACTGGCACCTCGAGCGGACCGAGCAGCGCACCGGTCGCACGATCCGGATCGCCGTCGAACCCGAACCGGGCTGCGTCCTGGAGATGATCCCGCAGGCCGCCGGGTGGCTGAGCCGCTATTCGAGTCCGTACGGCGGTACGTCGCGGATCGGACTGGGGTTCGACACGTGTCACCTGGCCGTCCAGTTCGAGGAACCCGACGCCGCGTTCGAGACGCTGTGGCGCGCCGGCGTGGATGTGGTGAAGGCGCAACTGTCGGCGGCTCCGCAGCTCGTGGATACGTCCGACACCGCGGCTCGGCGACGGCTGGCGGAGCTCGGCGACCCGAAGTACCTGCGCCAGGTGCGGGAGTGGTGCGGGCCCGGCGTGGACGACGTGGACTTGGTCTACCAGCTGTCCGGTCACGCGGCCTGGCGGATGCACGCCCACGTCCCGGCCCATTGCGGGCTGCCGGATCCGCTCACCGGCACCAACGCCGTACTGGAGGACTGCCTGACTCGTTTGGTCGGGTCTGGGCAGCCGCTCACGCACCACCTCGAGTCCGAGACGTACGCATGGTCGCGGAAGCCGAGGACACCCGAGTCGCTGGCGAAGAAGATCGCCAAGGAACTGCGCTGGCTACGCGATCGCCTGATCAGACTGGGCCTGGAGGAGGTCTCAGGCTGATTCACGGACGACGAGCTCGGTCGGCAGGATGACTGACTCGGCCTCGCCGTCAGCCAGCAGCAGCCGCATCGCGTCGGCCCCGGAGACCCGGGTGAAGTCGCCGAGGGCAACGATCCGCCGGCGGCCCTGGTCCAATCGCTGGTTGTCACCCGCGGCTGTGTGTCAGCCGGCCATGAGCCCGCCGTCAAACAGCTGGCCGCCGGGATCGAGACGACGCGGACCCTCCAGACCGCCCAGCTCAGCCGCTGGCGACCCGCGACACCGCGAACAGCAGGATGATCAGGATCGAGAAGACCCGGAGGAAGCGCGCGCCGGCCCCGACGACCGGCCAGGACAGGAAACCGAGCCAGGACAGCAACAGCGCCAGCAGGATCAGCGCGGGAACGGCGACCGGGACCGGAGCGAGGACTCCGGCCAGCGCCAGCACCAGGGTGATACCGGGCAGGGTGAGCTTGGGCATCCCGTGCAGCCTCGCCACTAACGGGTAACTGAACTTGGTGATCCGCTGCCGGAGCGGGCTCACCGGCTGACTGCTCGGGGAACTCATCTTCCTATTGTTCCAGGCTCACGGACTTGTGGATAACCTCGGACCGGGTGACCTGGGTTGGGTGGGGATGAATAGGGTGGGTGCGTGTTCGTGGTGATCAGGTTTCGGGTGCCGGAAGCCGAGCAGGTGGAGTTCGCCGTACGGTTGCAGGCTGCGGTCGACGTACTGCGCAAGCAGAAGGGCTTCGTGGCGGCCCGGGCCGGCGTGAACGTGGACGATCCGGAGCTGGTCGCGTTGACCTTGGAGTGGGAGAACATCGGCAGTTACCGGCGGGCGTTGTCACCGTACGAGGTAAAGGTGACCGCGGTGCCGCTGCTCTCGCTCGCGATCGACGAGCCGACCGCGTACGAGGACCTGCCCGAGTTCCTGCCGTAGCACCGATCTCCGCGTGGATTCCGCCGGGGGCCGGTAGGACCGATAGCCTGGACCCTTCCGAGTTGCAAAGTGCCGTTACTGGAGTCGAAAAGTGCCCGTGGAAACCGTCGATGCCGTCGTCAGCCTCAGCAAGCGGAGAGGCTTCGTGTACCCGTGCGGCGAGATCTACGGCGGTACCAAGTCGGCCTGGGACTACGGACCGCTGGGTGTCGAGCTGAAGAACAACGTCCGCACCCAGTGGTGGCGGGCGATGGTGACGAGCCGTGACGACATCGTCGGACTGGACTCGTCGGTGATCCTGCCGACCAAGGTGTGGGAGGCGTCCGGTCACCTGTCCGAGTTCGTCGACCCGCTGACCGAGTGCCAGTCGTGTCACAAGCGGTTCCGCGACGACCACCTGCGCGAGGACTTCGCCCGGCGGAAGAACAAGGACCCCGACGAGGTCAAGCTGGCCGAGATCGCCTGCCCGAACTGCGGTAACAAGGGCACGTTCACCGAGCCGCGGATGTTCAACGGCCTGCTGAAGACCTATCTCGGCCCGGTCGAGTCCGAGGAAGGGCTGCACTACCTGCGCCCGGAGACCGCCCAGGGCATCTTCGTGAACTTCGCCAACGTGATGGGCACGGCGCGGAAGAAGCCGCCGTTCGGCATCGCCCAGGTCGGCAAGAGCTTCCGCAACGAGATCACCCCGGGCAACTTCATCTTCCGGACCCGCGAGTTCGAGCAGATGGAGATGGAGTTCTTCGTCGCCCCCGGCTCGGACGAGGAGTGGCACGAGTACTGGCTGAAGACCCGCTGGGACTGGTACCTCGACCTCGGGCTGAACCCGGACAACATGCGCTTCTACGAGCACCCGCAGGAGAAGCTCAGCCACTACTCGAAGCGCACCGTCGACATCGAGTACCGGTTCAACTTCGGCGGCAAGGAGTTCGACGAGCTCGAGGGCATCGCGAACCGGACCGACTTCGACCTGTCCACCCACTCCAAGCACTCCGGTGCCGACCTGTCGTACTTCGACCAGGAGAAGGGTGAGCGCTGGACGCCGTACGTGATCGAGCCGGCGGCCGGTCTGACCCGCAACGTGCTCGCGTTCCTGCTCGACGCGTACACCGAGGACGAGGCGCCGAACGCCAAGGGCGGCGTGGACAAGCGGACGGTCCTGCGGTTCGACCCGCGACTGGCCCCGGTCAAGGCGGCCGTGCTGCCGCTGTCGCGCAACGCCGAGCTGTCCCCGAAGGCGAAGGACCTGGCCGGCGAGCTGCGGAAGAACTGGAACGTCGACTTCGACGACGCCGGTGCGATCGGCCGCCGCTACCGCCGGCAGGACGAGATCGGCACGCCGTACTGCATCACCGTCGACTTCGACACCCTCGACGACCAGGCCGTGACGATCCGCGAACGCGACTCGATGAAGCAGGAGCGGGTCGCGCTCACCGAAGTCACCGGTTACCTCGCCCAGCACCTGGTCGGTTGCTGACGATGGGGGTCATGCGGTTCTCAGTGTCTGTCCTTGGCCTGTCCGCGATTGCGGTGTTCGGGCTGACGGCCTGCTCGGACAGCGATCCGGAGGCGAGTAGCACCCCGGCTCCGTCGGCGTCGGCTCCGTCCAGTGCGCCGATCCCGACCGCGTCCACGCCGTCGCTGACGCCGCTGCCGACGCCGTCGAAGCCGTGGCCGACGCCGAAGGTCAAGGGCGAGCCGGAGAACGACGCACCGCTGGCCGAGCGGATCCAGTTCGCGATCTCCAAGCAGGCGCAGATCGCGGCCGGCAAGTCCGCCACGACGAGGGTGAAGTGCCCGGGGATCGCGGATGTCGAGAAGCCCGGCAAGCACGAGCTGACCTGCACGGTCACGTACGCCGGGAAGAACGTACACCGGCACGTTGGTTGTCGACGCGAAGACCTACACGGCGTCGTACAAGTTCACCTCCCAGTCGGTCGCGATCGTGCGGCCGAAGGTGGTCGACGCCGTCCTGCGGATCGCGCCCGACGCGGCCAAGGTGACCTGCACGATGGATGATGTTGCCGTGGTCAAGCATTCCGGCGACGGCATCGCGTGTGACGTCACCACCACGGCGAACGCGGTCCTGCCCTACAAGGCGCAGGTCTCCGGCAACGGCCAGGTCCTGGTGGCGAAGGCGTAAGTCATGCTGAAGCTCGGCAACCTCACGATCGACACGCCGGTGGTGCTGGCGCCGATGGCCGGCATCACGAACGCGGCGTACCGGCGGTTGTGTGCGGAGCAGGGCGCCGGGCTCTACGTGTGCGAGATGATCACCTCGCGCGGGATCGTCGAGGGTGACCAGAAGTCGCTCGACATGCTCACCTTCGACTCGCGCGAGACGGTTCGGTCTGTGCAGCTGTACGGCGTCGACCCGGTCTACATCGGACGCGCCGTACAGATCCTTTGTGACCAGTACGGCGTCGCGCACATCGATCTGAACTTCGGGTGTCCGGTGCCGAAGGTGACGCGGAAGGGTGGCGGCGCGGCCCTGCCGTGGAAGCGCAACCTGCTCGGCGCGATCCTCCAGTCGGCGGTTCGCGCTGCGACGCCGTACGGCGTACCGGTCACCATGAAGACGCGGATCGGCATCGACCAGGCGCACCAGACGTATCTCGACGCCGGCCGGATCGCGGAGGAGTCAGGCGCCGCGGCCATCGGTTTGCACGGGCGTACGGCGGCGCAGGCGTACTCGGGTCAGGCCGACTGGTCGACGATCGCTGCGTTGGTGGAGCAGGTGAGCATTCCCGTGCTCGGCAACGGCGACATCTGGGAAGCCGGTGATGCTTTGCGGATGGTCGCGGAGACCGGCTGCGCGGGCGTGATCGTCGGTCGCGGGTGTCTTGGCCGGCCGTGGTTGTTCCGCGATCTCGCGGTCGCGTTCTCCGGTGGTGAGGCGCTGAACCTGCCGACGCTAGGTGAGGTCGCCCGCGTGATGCGGCGGCATGGGGAGCTGCTCGCGGATCTGATGGGGGAGGGGCGCGGACTGCGCGACTTCCGCAAACACGTCCCTTGGTATCTCAAGGGCTTCCCGGCCGGCGGCGATCTCCGCGCCGCCCTGGGGATGGTCGAGTCCCTGGCACAGCTGGACGAGTTGCTCGCCCAACTCGACCCGACCGTCCCGTTCCCCGTCGCCGAACTCGGCGCCCCCCGCGGCCGCCAGGGCAGCCCCCGCGACCACATCGTCCTACCCCAAGGCTGGCTGGACGACACCGACGGCCTAACCGCCGACCTCGCCGACGCAGAACTCGGCGTCTCCGGCGGCTAACCAAAGGACACCGCCTCCGGCGGCGACAGTTCTCATCGGCCGCCTCCGGCGGCGCCGCGCACCGGTGTCACGGACCGGCGTAGTGCCGGTGGTGTCCGCGGCGGGCCATACCTCAGCCACACGCCTAAGCTCAACGTCTGAGGCGAGGGAGTCGCCAACTCGAACCCCGAACCCGCTGATTTCCAGCTGAGATTGCCCATGGATTGCCGCCGGTGAGCTGAATCTCTTGTACGTAACGGATTCAGCGGTCGTGGCAGGCTCATGAGTCATCATTGTTGGTGGACCTTTCGCGCTGATTGAGGTGTGTAAAGAGGTGAGCAGGAGGCCCTGCCGGGAATGCGAGGTGGGCTCTCCAGCTCGAAGCTTGTCCTGAGTTCGGTCGTGTCGTCGTTAGTCGAGTGGTTGGCTACGGCGCCCGGCAGGGATTGCTTGAGAGCGGGGCGATGCGCACAGCTGTTGAAGGTTCACCATGAGCGGCAGATCTGCAGTTGCCGACTGGCAGATTTGCAGGCGAGGTGGCGGCAGATTTGCAGTCTGGTGCATACTCGCAGGGTGAGCGATGAATCGGAACCCCGAGCTGAGCCTGAGTCGCCGTTGGGACGTGTGCTGCCACGGCATGCGCGTGCGCTCGTCGACGAGGCGATGGCCGATACCCGGGTTGTTCTGGTGAACGGTGCGCGGCAGAGCGGTAAGAGCACCCTGGTGCGGCTGGTCGGGGCTGCTGTGGACGCGGAGTGGTACACCTTCGACGACACCGACATCCGTGAGTCGGCCCGCGAGGATCCCCGGGAGTTCGTCGCTGGGACGAAGCCGATGATCATCGACGAGATCCAGCGGCTCCCGGAGCTCCTCCTCTCGATCAAATCCCGGGTCGATGAGCGGCCGCTGCCCGGTCAGTTCCTGCTGACGGGGTCGGCGCGGGTCCTTGGTCTGCGGACGTTGCCGGATGCGCTTCCGGGACGCATGGAGACGATCGAACTGTGGCCGTTCGCGCAAGGCGAGATCGACGCACGACCCGATCGTTTCATCGACGCGGTCTTCAGCCACGGGCCTGATCTGCGGCACGCATCCACTCTTGACCGCGCCGACTACGCCGACCGTGTTGTGCGGGGCGGCTTCCCCGAGGCGGTTGCGCGTGATCAGCCGCGCCGGCGGCAACGATTCTTCGACTCGTATGTCAGCAATCTCATCACCCGCGATGTCAGCCAGGTCGGCGAGATCGAGAAGGTTGGCGAGATGGAGAAGCTGGTCCGGTTGATCGCCGCACGTTCCGGCGGGCAGTTGGTGATCAACGAGCTCGCCGGCAAAGCGGGGCTGGCGAACCACACGGTCGCGCGCTACGTGAGCCTGCTGCAGGAGATCTTCTTGATCAAGCTGATCCCTGCCTGGTCCCGCAACCTCAGCACCAGGGTCACCGGTACGCCGAAGGTCGCCGTGACCGACTCGGGGATCGCGGCGAACCTGGTAGGAGCCGATACAGCTCAGTTCAAGCGACCAGGGAGCTCGTTCGGGCCGCTGCTCGAAGGCTTTGTGTTGATGGAACTCGCCAGGCAGCAGAGCTGGAACGACACGCGTGCTGATCTGTACCACTACCGCACCCGCGACCAGGTCGAGGTCGACGCCGTGCTGGAGAACCGACGCGGCGAGGTGGTGGGCATCGAGGTCAAAGCGTCATCGACCCCACGCTCCGACGACTTCCGCGGCCTACGGCATCTCCAAGATCGACTAGGCGACGACTTCATCGCCGGCGTGGTCCTGCATACGGGCCAGCACACACTCCCGTTCGGCCCCAAGCTGCGCGCTATGCCGATCAGCGCACTGTGGGAACTGGAGCCGTGAATCAGGCGCGACGAACATCCGCCTGATCCAGCTGCGCTCGGAGGAGCACCCGAGCTGAGCGGTCGATCACAAACACGAAAGCCGATCCGATCATGCTGTGCGACGGGAGCTGTGCTGACAAGACGACTTCACTCCGGTGTGCCACATCGACAGATGGCAGCGTCCTCGACCACAGCACGTCGTCGACCATCTCAGAATCGCCCCACACTGCAGGAGTCGCAGTAGTCGTCTGTTGGGATGGCGTGCCCTCTGCGTGCCCTAAGCGGTGATTATTTGGCGGTCGCTCGCGGGGTGTTGTGGGGGTGTGTTTCAGGCGTGGAGACCCCATCCGCGCAGGCGGTCGGCCGCACTTCAGGCGTATCTGGTCGTCATCGGCTCGGTCGCTCTTGACTCCAGTTGACCAGGGTCGACGCCACTCTTTTCCCACGGTGTTCCCACGCTCAACTGCCCGGCGCGAACCCGGTGTCCATCGAACCCTGTCCTGTCCCAGCGGGCAACTCACTTGACCTAGAGCGGACTCCAGGTTCTAACGTCAAAACCTCGTGATGTCATCAGAGAGGTTGGTTGTGATGGAATACCGCAATCTGGGGAAGACCGGACTGAAGGTCAGTGAGTTGTGCCTGGGGGCGATGCACTTCGGTGGTCCGGCCGATGAGCAGGCCAGCGTTCGGATTCTCGACGAATTCGTCGAGGCCGGCGGTACGTTCATCGACACGGCCGACGTGTACAACGCGGGCGAGTCGGAGTCTGTCGTTGGCCGGTGGCTGAAGGGGCGCGACCGCGACGCGATGGTGATCGCCACCAAGGTGTACGGCGCCATGGGGGACGGGGCGAATGACGGCGGGTTGAGCCGCAAGCACATCCTCGCCGCCGTGGAGGCGAGTTTGCGCCGCCTCGGCACTGACTACATCGACCTGTACTACGCGCACGTGTGGGACACGGCCACGCCGATCGAGGAGACGCTGTCCACGCTGGACACCCTGGTGACGTCAGGCAAGGTTCGCTACCTGGGAGCCAGCAACGTCACAGGTTGGCAGCTGCAGAAGTCCGTCGATGTGGCGCACCGGGCCGGGATTAACGGGTACAGCGCGCTGCAGCCGCTGTACAACCTGCTCGACCGTGAGGCCGAGTGGGAACTGCTGGCTGTCTGCCGCAACGAGGGCCTCGGAGTGATGCCGTGGAGCCCGTTGCGCGCAGGGTGGCTGGCGGGCCGGTTCCACCGGGGTATGGACGCGCCGCCGGAGGGCACGCGGGTGGCAGCGGCGGCCGGGCTTGGGCTTTTGGAGTCGTGGGAGTACTACGACAACGAGCGTACCTGGGCGGTTCTCGACGCGCTGCACGCCATTGCGGGCGAGACCGGGCGCAGTGTCGCGCAGGTGGCGCTGCGATGGCTGATCCAGACCGATCCCGTCACCGCCCCGATCATCGGTCCGCGCACCCTCGAGCACTACACCGACAACATCGGCGCAGCCGGCTGGTCGCTCAGCGATGACCAACTCGCCCAGCTGACGACCGTCAGCGAGAAGCCGTCCGTCTACCCCTACGACCTCCTCCGCGGCTTCAACCGCTGACCACCTCCGGTGCCAGGTCGGTCTTCGGCCGTCACACGGCCCTGCTCGATTGTCTTGCGGCCTCGGCGAGGGTGTGGACGAACACCTTGTCCGCACTCGCGCCAGCCAGAACAGGAATAGCTTGCTAGGAGGTCTTACGCCGGTGTTGAGCTCGCCGCTCACTACTGTGGCGCAGAGAAGACCGACTGAACCTGGCTAATAGTTGTGCCTGGCAAGGATCTGACCGGCTCGCTCAGTCGCACGGATCGTCGATCCATGATGTTGGCCATCGACCATGATCGGCGGAACTACGTTCCTCGACGGTCGGACGGTTCGTCGATCGTCCGGGACGTCGTACCGGCCCACAGCCCGCTTCATCGGCCAGCATCATCGATGACCTGACAGGCGGATCATCTGGGCGACCAACAATGCCGACTCCGCACTCCTCGCGGACGATGTTAGCTTGCCAGGAGTCGGACCCGCATGGCTCAGTACGAGAAGTGGTCTGCGTCGGAGGCGGCATTCAGTGAGGTTCCGGTGCTGAATGCTGTCGCGGAGTCAGTAGTTCGGCTCGCGCTTTCTGCGCACGGCACATCACTCGGCATCTGGAGCGGCTCTCCAGCCAGCCGTTGTCAGGACGCGGCAACAGTGGTGAGGAGGCGGAGGACCCGGCTACAACCGAATCGTCGTCTACTCGGTCGGCGCCGACCGAACGGCTATCGTCACCGCGAGCTGGACAACCAGGTCGGTGATGCGTACGCCGGTGCCGAGCATGAAGGCGACTAGGTCGGGCAGGTCGGCCTGGACGGCGCGTTCGTCGGTTGCCAGGTGCCTTCTGAGGAGGGTGACTTCTTCAGCCGTCAGTGAGCGCGGTGGCTTCGTGGGTTGGGCTTCGATGGCTTCGATCTCGCGGACCGGGTTCCGGAGGATGGCTCCGTAGCGGACAGCGAGTTTCATCTAGCTTCTTGAGGAGGGCGCGCTCGGCTGCTGTCCTGTTCTTGCCGAACGCGGACACCAGGCGCACGTGGCCGTAGCGTGGTCGCGGAACTTGGCCTGCGACTTGTGGCTGCTGGGCCTGCCGTTGTCGTCGGTCTTCGCAACCCAGGTGGAGATCTGTCCCCAGGTCCGATGGGCAATGGTGGCCTCGGCATCTCGACCTCCAACCGGTGGGATGTGAGTAACGAGTAGTTGCGTCCAGCAGAGTTGTGTGGCTTGGTGGCAGTTCGCTGCAAGCGAATGCCTCGGGGTTCGGGCGGTGCAACTTTTCGG
The DNA here is from genome assembly GCA_963748245.1 of uncultured Actinomycetota bacterium. GTDB lineage: Bacteria > Actinomycetota > Actinomycetes > Propionibacteriales > Kribbellaceae > Kribbella. Next base: position 2,091,749 of record CAVVIA010000005.1, read on the forward strand.
TCCTGGTGAGTATCAAGGTAGGCAGGAGTGCTACTTCGTACTGCGACCCGAGGGGCTGGGTATGTCCGGTCGATTGAGTAAGGCGGCGGTTGCCGCGCTTCTGGAAGTGGGATTCACCCCTGGGGCCGCGCAAGCGGGGACGTCTGCTGACACAACCGCCACCGTGGCGTGCAAGATGGAGCCCGGGTTGGTGACCGCCGGAGGCGATCACACGGCCAGGGTGATCACCGCCGGCTCGCCACCGACGGTGCAGGAGAAGAGGCGCTATACCGACATCTACCCTGACGGCCAGCCCCGGTTGAGCAGTTCGATCTTCAACGACCCCGTCGTCCCCGGTACCGGCGGCGGGTACTTCGGCCACGTGGTGATCGGCTCGGGGCTGTACAGCAGCGGCTACTTCCTCACGGAGGACGGCGAGGTCGACCGATCGCAGGCCCACAACTCCCGGATCGGTGGCGGCTGGGGTGACATCACCTTCCTCGAGACGAGCTACCCGAAGGATCCGGACCCCTTTTCGTGGGGGTCCGGGCCCGGCGGCACTTTCCCCGCTTGGACTTGGACATGGACTTGGTCGGTTCAAGCCTCAGGCACGAGCGCGTAGAAGCACACTGAGTTCCGGACGCCCTGCTCCGCGCAGCCCTTTCCGACGAGCGCTCACCGGTCGAAGGCGTCGTACGTCGTGGTGACCGCGAACGAATGCTACCGATGTCGGATGAGCTGCTTCATGTCATCGCCACCATCGTGCGGCGGCTGACGCGCACCAGTCGATCGGTGCCGTGGTGAGCCGCTATGACACCTATGAGCGGACACGGTCGTCACAATTTCGTTTCTGTGCCGCGAGCCATCGGAGGTAGCGGCATGACGCCGGGATTGCTCGCTGAATTCGACCGCAGGTCGGGTATAATATGATCTACAGAGAAACCGAGATGCGACCGCAGAAAATCATTCGAAACTTCCATCCTCTGTCGTCAATCAATTGATTTTCCTGCATCCGGCTTGGGATAGTCATGGCGTGATGACTTCAATGCCGAACGCTTCCAACAACATTGAGATCCGCGCCCCCCATGCCGGCGACCGTTTCCCAGATGATGTGCCACCGCCGCGGCCCGACGAAGACGCACCGCGCTGGCGCCGATCCCAAGTCGCGGTCGTCGACGGGCAAGTGGTCGGTGCCGCCTCAGTGGCTCTGTTCCCGGTGACCGACTCCTACTTCTGCGAGGTCGACGTCACCTCGCCCTACCGCCGCCAGGGCATCGGAACGCAGCTCTACGCGGCGGTCTACGCCACGATCAATCCGCAGTTTCCTGTACTCGCCCGAGCCATGAGCAGCCAGCCGCAGCGCCGCGAATTCGCTGACTCCCTCGGCTGTTCTGTCCTGATCCAGTGTCCGGCGCCTTGGGTTGATCCGAGTAGTCAACCTGCACAGCAGTGGATTGCTGACCAGAAACTACCTGCCAGTCATGTGACAGTCACGATGGACGATCTACCGGTCGAGCAGGTCGTTGCCGCCTGGGCGACCTACTTTGATTGGGCACACCAACCATTCGGGACAGTCCACACCGAACGCATTCCCGACATGTGGGGCGCATACAGTCAAGGGGTCGATCCGCACCTTTCGATGCTGAGTCTCGATCGCAACTCCGGCGAGATTGTCGCGTTCAGCCTGGTTACGCCAGACGCATGGGAGGGTCGGACCATGATCGTTTCGGAAACCGCCCAACAGTCTCAGCCCAACGGAGTTGAACTTCTCAAGGCAACAGTTGCCGCATCGCTGAGAGTTCTTGCTCAACGTGGCGCCCATCGCGTTGAGATCGAAGGACACACGACCGATCCCCACTTGCCTGGACTGGTCAAGAGCCTACCCCCGGGCGGCGGGGACCCGATGGACATCCTCAAGCTCGCGGCACCACATGACTGAGGCCCGAAGTCTTGGCGTTCTGCACGGCACACCGCTAAGACGCCCGGACATCGCTCTCGAGCGTCGGGCGGAGCACTAAGCTGAAGACCGAGCTGCGCTTCGGGTTCCCACGTAGACCGGGGTGGTGTGCGACGAGCCGTCGGGAGGACGGTGTCGACGTGCGCGTACGAGGCGGCGTCGAGGACAGCGCGGATGACGGGGTCGAGCATGGTGTGCTCCCTCAGCGGGGATTGTCTGCGCGCCACGCGACGTAGTCGGCGACCGCCTTGGCGACGTCGAAGTCCGGCGTGAAGCCGGTGTCGTCGATGAGCCGGGTGATGTCGAGGTACGGGTTGTCGCCGGGACCGCCCGCGCGTCCGGGCCGGAGGTCGAGCTGGAGGCCCGGGGTGATCGCCTGCAACGCCTCGACGAGTTCGCGGTGGGTGAACGGCCGGCCGCTGGAGACGTTGTACGTGTTGTGCCGCAGCGTTTCCGTGGTCGTCAGCAGAGCGATCGCGCGTCCGGAGTCCGGTGCGTAGCAGAAGTCGCCGCCGTCATCGGCGTACAGGGGCTGTGGCTTGTCACCGCGGAGTACGGCGCTGATGTACGGCGGGGTGGCGTTGAACGGCGACTCCGGATCCATCAGCGGCCCCCAGGTGCTCCCGATCCGCAGTACGACCGGCTGGACATCGGTGCCCTGCAGGCTGTGCGTGGTCAGCGGCTCGACAGCCTTCTTGAACGTGACGATCACGTGCGGCAGATCCGCGGTCGGCAGCGCGAGCCCTTCGTGCCAAGGAACCTCGGCCTGACCGATGTAGTTGCCAAGACTGCTGGCGACGGCGAACCGGCGGACACCCCAAGTCCGCGCGGCGTCCAGGGCGTTGAGCAGACTGGTCAGGTCGGCCCGGAAGTACGCGACCGGGTCGTCGCCGGGAATGCTGCCGGCCAGGTGGACGATGTCGCTGATGTCATACCGCTTGCCCAAGGCAAGGAATGCGTCCCTGTCGGTGACGTCCAGGGACTCCACGGTGACCTTGCCGGCCAGGAACGACGGGACCGCACCGCTGCGGTGTGAGGTGACCACGACTTCGTGGCCGAGATCGACGAGTGCGCGGGCGGTGTGGGCGCCGATCATGCCGAGCCCGCCGGTGACCAGGATCTTGCTCATGGCTCTTCCTTTGCTTGTCGATCAGAGGGCCTGGGGTCAGAGTGCTTGAGGGAAGGTGAAGAACCGTCCTGGGTCGTAGGCGTTCTTCACGGCTCTCAAGCGGGGTTCGTTCCCTGCGTGGTACGCCGCGGGCCCATCGAACAACGCCGGGTCGGGGAAGTTCGGATAGACGTGTCCGCTGGCGTCCGCGTGGGCGGTCGCCCAGGAGGCGTCGACCCACGGGTCGCCGTGCGCGGCGACATGCTCGAGCAGGAAGCGCTCGTTGCGGTGCGCGAACGCCGTCGCATCAGCGGCGATCCGGTTGTAGGCACCGCCCATCGCGGTGAACGAGAGCTGCCGACGGCCCGCCGTACGGCCCGCGCGGAGCTGGTGCACGAGCGAGGCGAGGACAAGGTCGGACATCGAGTGCGCGAAGAACTCCGAGCGGATCCGGAACGCGTGGTGGTCCGGCACGTCGCGCGGGTCGGCGACGCTGTCCTTCAGGTCGCGCAGCGGCAGGCCACCGCGCAGCTCGAAGGGAACAGCCGTCCCGATCAGATCGCCGAGTTCCTGCAGTAGTTCGCGGGTCGGGGCTTCCCCGAGCAGACAGGCACCGAGCACGGTTGCCTGTACCGCTCCACCGGGCTCGGATGCGATGGTGAGATTGACTGTGAGCTCGTCGGGAGTGCCGGGTGCCCAGGCTTGCCAGGCCGCGACCAGTTCCTCCACGTCGCGAGCGAACCAGTTCGCCTCGATCCGAGTCGTGACCGGCTCCGGGACTGTGTCGAACCGCAGCGACGTCACGACCCCGAACTGGCCGCCGCCCGCGCCACGCAACGCCCAGAACAGGTCGGGCTCGTGATCGGTGTCGCAGTCCACGACGCTGCCGTCGGCGAGTACGACCTGTGCGCCGACCAGCCGGTCGCAGGTCAGTCCGTACTTGCGTCCGATCAGACCGATCCCGCCGCCAAGGGTGAGACCGGCGATGCCGACCGTGGGACCGCAACCGGCCGGCAGAGCACGGTCGTGGGCGTGCAAGGCGCCGTACACGTTGGCCAGCAAGGCGCCCGCGCCGATCGTGGCGAGGCCGTCAGCGGCCACCGAGATGCTGTCGAGGCCGGTCATGTCGAGTACGACGCCATCGGTCGAGGACCGGTGGGCGAAGCAGTGCCCGCCGCCGCGCGGTACCAGGTGCTCGCCGGTCGCGCCCGCAGCTTTGATCGCGGCAACGACATCCGCGACCGAGCGGCAGTGCACCACGAGGCGGGGTTGCGTTTCGATCGTGTCCGGCATGTGTCCGAGACTAGGAGCGGCGTACCGCCTGGATCTTGAACAAAACGTGCACGCTCAGAGCCGCAGGCGCGGGCCACCGCGGGTGGCGAGGAAGGGTCCGTACGACCCGGAGTGGTCGTGTTCGCGTGCGCAGCGGTCGAGGTTGACCTCGAGGAGTTGGCCCGGGGTGAGACCGCTCAGTCGGAGGCACTCCCGATTGAGGTGCGCCTGGTCGGCGTACCCGACGTCGAGCGCGAGGCCCGCGACCCCCTCGGGGCCGCGCCGGTCGGAGGGAGTCGCACCGGACTGGGCGAGGGCGAGAAAGCCCTGGAAGCGCAACGTCCGCTGCAGAACTTTGGGAGTCGTGCCCACCGTGTGCAGGCAGCGGCGGCGGAGCTGGCTCGCGGAGAGGGCCAGGTACGTCGCCAGTCTGTCGATGTTGATCGGCTGCCAGGGCATCAGGGCACGGACGGCCTCGTTCACCAGAGGATCGAGGCGGGCCGTGGTGCGGAACTCGTTCAGGAGATGGGCTTGCAGGTAGGTCAGTGCCCGTTCGGGGGTCGTCGCCTGAGCCATCGCCTCCACGAGCCGGTCTGCCGTGTGTCCCCAGAGATCGGTCAGGCTCACGTGCTGATTGACGAGGTCGTCGAGCATGGCCGGCAGCGGTGGTGCGGTCCCGGGGTGGAAGCGCACGCCGACGAGGGTGGTGTTCGCCGGGATGATCTCGATCGCCGGTCCGGTCAGCGGGCCGAGCAGCTCCGGTCGGCCGCCGATCGGGAAGTGGATCTCGACGCCGCCGGTGGGCAGGTGCCGGTGCATGTGATCGGTCGGTCCGGTGCGCTGGATCCACACTGTCCGGACCACTCCCGCCAGCCCAGGGACCGGCAGGCGCTCGCGATACGACTCCACGGCCACCACATTCGCACTGAAGCGCCCCGGCGGAACCCGTGTCAAGCATCTCCACCAGGGTTGAAGAGTCCCCCGACCCTCGTGGCACGGCTGGCCGTGGTCGGCGGATCGGCTGTGTTTGCGTTGTCGCACGAAACCATGTCGCGGTTAGAGCGACCACAAATGGTCTACCGGAAGGCCTCTGAGGGAATCTCGCTGGTGGTGTCGGATTGGGGGTGGGGGGTTCGTAGGAGGGGTGTGAGACCGCCTACGAAGGGCGGTCGGGTGAAGGGAGAGAGTGATGAAGTTGACGACTGTCACGAATGTGTCTGTCGATGGGGTGATTCAGGGGCTTGGCGGGCAGGACGAGGATCGGCGGGGTGGATTCGAGCGCGGTGGATGGGCTTTGCCGCTGTTCGAGGGCGAGACCGAGCGGTTCCTCGGCGAGGTGTACCAGCGCGCCGACGCGTTTCTGTTCGGGCGGCGGACGTACGAGATCTTCGCCGGGTCCTGGGGCGTGATGGAGGATCCGAGCTCCAGCCCCATCGGCGCGGCGTTGAACACGCGGCCCAAGTACGTGGCATCGACCACGCTCACCGACCCGCAATGGGCGGACACGACTGTCCTGTCCGGTGACCTCGCGGCGGCCGTCCGCGAGCTGAAAGCGAAGCCGGGTGGTGAATTGCAGGTGCACGGCAGCGGCAAGCTGGTCCGCTGGCTGTTCGACAACCAGCTGGTCGACGAGATCATCCTGCTCACCTATCCCGTCGTCGTCGGTCAGGGCACGCGGCTGTTCCCCGATTCCGGCCCGGACACGGCGCTTGAGCTGGTCGAGGCGCGTGGCACCCCGGAAGGGATAACGCTCCAGGTCTACCGGCCGAGCGGGCGCCCGCAGTACGCAAGCTGAAGCACGTCACGGAGCTGCCGCAGGCAACGAGCAAGTTATCGTGGAGTCCATCATTATGTGACCGAGGCAGCGAGTTCGGGGGCTGTGATGGGCGATGAGCTAAGTGGTGGTGATCTGTCTCGGCTGCGGCAACTCAATGCGCTGGGTGTGCTGCGAGTGCTGCGGGACGAGGAGCCGCTGACGCTGACGGAGTTGGCGAAGCGGACCGGGTTGTCCAGGGCTTCGACTGAGGATGTCGCTCGGGAGTTGCTGGCGCGAGGGTGGGTCAGTGAGGTTGCGCCGGCAGCGGGCACAGTCGGTCGCCCGGCTCGGCGTTACCGCTTTCGCGCCGACGCCGGACGGATCCTCGGGGTCGATGTCGGCGGCCACAAGATCCTTGCCACGGTCGCCGATCTCGAGGGCGTCGTACTGAATCAGACGCGCGCCGCGGTGAGTCCGCGGATCGGCCGCCGGGAACGCCTAGCAACGCTCGACAGGTGTGTCACCACGACACTCTCCGCAGCTGGTGTCACTCCTGATCAGATCTGGTCGACGGGAGTCGCCACCACCGGACTCGTCGACGGCACCGGCAAGGTGATGCTGTCCGACTCGCTGCCGGAGTGGACCGGTGTCGACCTTGCCGTGCATCTGCGCCGGCTTGTGACCGGGACTGTCCGGGTGGAGAACGACTGCAAGTTGGCCGCGCTCGCGGAGTCCTGGCGCGGTGTCGCGCGGCACGCCCGGAACGTGGTGTTCCTGCTGGCCGGCCTGCGAACCGGCGCCGGGCTGATCATCGACGGCAAGTTGCATCGGGGTTTCTCCAACGCCGCAGGAGAGATCGGCGCGTTGCCGGCGGCCGGCTGGCTGCGGGCGCCGCAGCATCTGCACGACTGGCTGGGCGCCGGCGACGACGTGGAGCGCGTCTTCCTCGCCGCCCGGGACGGAGACCGGGCGGCGATACGGGCGGTCCGCGGGTACGTTCGCGACATCGCGGTCGGGGCGTCGGCGCTGGTCCTGACCCTCGATCCGGAGGTGGTGGTGATCGGCGGTGGTTTCTCCCGTTCCGCCGACGTGCTGGTCGAGCCGCTGCGCCGCGAGCTCGATCGCTGGTGCCTGCGGACCCCGGAGATCAGGGTGTCGGAGTTCGGTGACGAGGGCGTGGCGCTCGGGGCCGTTCGGCTCGCGCTGGAGCAGGTCGAGGCGACGAAGTACGACGGGGACCTGTCGACGGTCCGTGGACCGGACTCGGTCGAGCTCTTGACATAGTTTCCCTGGAGTCCATGATTATTCCCAGTGGTAAGACGCCCCAGGAGGACCGATCATGAGACGGCTCGTCACGGTCACTGCGCTTGTCAGTCTGCTGCTCGCGCCCCAAGCCGCAGCGGCCCAGAGCACCGAGCCGATGGCGGGCTACGGCGCCGGGCAGACCACGACCCGCAGCTATCCACCGACCGATGCCGTGCTCGCGAACCAGGAACGCGGCTTCTACCACCACACCGAGACGCACTATCGCGCCGACGGCTCGGGCTACGCGCCGCTCGACCTGGCGACCCTGCGCGACTTCCGGACCCAGGAGAACGTGACGCAGATCCTCCGCGTGTTCTACCTGGAGAAGTTCGCCGGCCAGGATCAGCTCGACCCGGCCTACCTCGCGCTGGTCCGGGCCGACCTGCGGACGGTCCGTGCGGCCGGTCTCAAGGCGATCGTCCGCTTCGCCTACGCCCAGCCGCCCGGCTGGCCGCCCACCATCCCGTACGGCGACGCACCGGTCGCGCGCGTCCTGAAGCACATCACCCAACTGACGCCAGTACTGCGGGAGAACGCAGATGTGATCGCGGTGGTGCAGTCAGGCTTCGTCGGCCTGTGGGGTGAGGGGTACTACACCGACCACTTCGCCGACCCGCAGGACCCGAGCATCGTCACGGATCAGAACTGGGCGGACCGCCGCGCGGTGATCATGGCCTTGCTGAAGGCGCTCCCGGCGAACCGGATGATCCAGGTGCGGACGCCGTACATGAAGCAGCGCATGCTCGGCGTACCGACCGGGGCGGAGGGTGGACTCACCGCGGAGCAGGCGTACGACGGTTCGCCGGTGGCGCGGGTCGGTCATCACAACGACTGCTTCCTGGCCAGCCCGGACGACTTCGGGACCTACCTCAGCGACCCGATCGAACTCGACAAGGATTTCGTTGCCCAGGACACCAACTACGTGCCCGAGGGTGGTGAGACCTGCGCGGTCAACCCGCCGCGGTCGGAGTGGGATTCGGCGGCCGCGGAAATGGCGAGGTTGCACTTCTCCTACCTGAACACCGACTACAACCAGGACGTGCTGGACAGCTGGGGTGACAACATCACCATCGCCAAGCAGAAGCTCGGCTACCGGTTCGCACTGGAACAGGGCACGTTCACGGATGCCACCGGGCCGCGCGGCACCGTCGAGGTCGACCTGAGGATCAGCAACGACGGTTGGGCAGCGCCTTACAACCCGCGTCAGGTGCAGCTGATCTTCCAAGGTGACAGGGGCAGCTACCGGGTGACGCTGCCGGCAGACCCGCGGCTCTGGGGAGCAGGCACGACAACCACACTCGACCGGCAGGTGTGTGCACCGGCCGAGCCTGGCCGCTATCGCCTGCTGCTCAACCTCGCCGATCCGGCGCCTCGTTTGCAATCCCAGGATTCGTTGCCGGGGTCGACCGAGACCTACAACTCGGCGTACGCGATCCAGTTCGCCAACGCGGGCACCTGGCAGGCCGCGACCGGATACAACGACCTCGGCCACACTCTGACGGTCGACGCTCAACAGCGCGGCAGTTCCTGCGGCAACCTCCCGAAACCGGAATTGATCGGCTGAGGGCAACAGTCGCCTCGCGTTCTCTGCGCGCTCGCTCCTTCCGCGTACCCGCCTCGCCCATCGGGCGGGGCGGGCGCATTTCCGGGGGATTTCGTGTGCGTTGATCCCTTGACCTGAGCCCTCGATCCGCGCGACCTTTGTCGGCATTGGATTTACGAGTCACTTCCGAACATGGTTCGTAAAGGTGGTGCCGTGGCAATCGTCATCGGGGATCGCGCCCGATTGTCTGCGGGCGGCCGAGTTCCTGATGGGGCTGGCGGAGGTGGATCCGGCTCGGGTTGCGGTGAGTGGGGACGATCTGGCGGTGCTGACGGCTGCGCGGCGGCCCGGGTTCAGCGCCGTACGGGTGGCGGGACTGCTGTTCTATCGGGCGCTCGAGGCACGGCTGGGGTCTTGTCTGTATCCGTTGGAGGAGTTGAACGACCACCTGCGCGCGGGGTCCTCGGTGGAGGCGCTCGAGCGGACGTTGTCGTACTTCGATCCGGTCCGGCATGCGCCGGCGGTGCTCGGACGCACATTGTTGGCTGTCGACAATCCTGACTGGTCGGCCTCGCTGGTCGAGGCATTCGCGGCGGCGAGTGTGTACGAGTTGACCCATCTGGATGGCACTGACAACGACTTTCTGGATGCCTGGCTGGCCGAACTGTCCGGGGTACCGCCGATGTCGAGATTCGTGGTCGGGTGAGTCCGCTCGGGGTACGGCCGGTGATCAATGCGTCGGCCACGTTGACCGCGCTGGGTGGTTCGTTGATGGCGCCGCCCGCGATCAAGGCGATGGTCGACGCGGCGGCGCACTTCGTCGATCTGCATGAGTTGCACGCGCGGGTTGGGGAGCGGCTCGCTTCGTTGACTCGCAACGAGGCGGCGTACGTGACGTCGGGTGCCGCGGCCGGGATCACTCTCACGGTCGCGGCCTGCGTCGCTGAGCCCGGGCAGGCGTTTCCGGTCGACTCCGAGGTGGTGATGTTCGCGAGTCAACGCAACGGCTACGACTACGCCGCTCGCCTCACCGGCGCCCGGATCATCGAGATCGGCCCATCGGTCGATGAACTGCGAGCCGCTCTCGTACGACGCCCCGCCTGCGTGCTGTGGTTCGCCGGCGCCCACTACGCCAACGGCGCCCTCCCGATCGAGGAGGTCATCCGAGTGGCGAGCGAGGTAGAAGGCGAGACCACCGGGAAGGTCGGCGGACGTGGCGCCGGAGAGGTTGCTGGAGGTGCTGGAGGGGACGGCGCCGGGGCGGCGGGCAAGGCGGGTGTCGAAGCGGTTGGTGGAGGTGCTGGAGGGGACCCCGGCGGTGCGGCGGGCTCGGCGGGTGTCGGAAGGGTTGGTCGAGGTGGTGGCGGAGTGCTGGGCGCGGGCCGGGTTGGTGGGGAAGTGGGCTCGGCGGGCGTCGAGGCGGTTGGTCGAGGTGGTGGCGGGGTGGTCGTGGGCGGGGTTGGTGGGGTGGGGCGGGTGCCGGTGATTGTGGATGCGGCGGCGCAGATTCCGCCGGTGGGGTCGTTGTGGCGGTTCACGACCGAGGTGGGCGCGGATGCGGTGATCTTCAGTGGGGGCAAGGGGTTGCGTGGGCCGCAGTCGAGTGGGCTGGTGCTTGGACGGCAGTGGATTGTCGACAGGTGCCGTGCGCACGCATCGCCGTACCAGGAGATCGGGCGGGGGATGAAGGTGGGGAAGGAGGAGTTGCTGGGGTTGCTCGCGGCTGTCGAGTGGACGCTGGAGCAGGACGAGGAGAACTTGCTCGCGCGCTACGAGCGGATTGTCGACAACTGGATTGCCGGATTGCAGGATCTGCAAGGGGTGGAGGTCCGGCGCGGGTATCCAAGCGAGGCGGGGCAACCGCACAGCCGCGCAGTCGTGCGATTGTCGACAACCTCCGGCTGGACCAGAGACGGGTTGATAGCAGCCCTCTGGGCCGGCGACTGGCGCTCGGACGATGCACCGGGGTCGGACGATCCAGCGGGGTCGAACGATCTAGCGGGGGCGGACGATCCAGCGGGGGCGGGCGGGCAGGTGGAATCGGGCGAGGGAGCTGGGGCTCGAATTGCGGTCGGGGTGATCGGGGTTGAGGCGGATGAGATCGCGTTGAATCCGCAGACGTTGGAGGCGGGGGAGGAGTTGGTGGTTCTCGATGCACTCGTGAGGCTTCTAAGCTCTGGGAATGGCGAGCAAGCCGGACGAGACGCGTGACGGGGTACCGCTGACCAATCTGGATCAGCCGTTGTTCGACGATGCCGACGCGACCAAGCGGGATCTGGTCGACTATCTGGACGCCGTCCATGAGCGGATCCTGCCGGAGTTGCGGGAGCGGCCGCTGTCGGTGATCCGGATCCGGCCGGGACAGCCGGCGTTCATGCAGAAGAACGTCCCGAAGTACACGCCCGAGTGGGTGAAGACCGTCTCGGTATGGGCGGAGGCGTCCAAGCGAGAGGTCTCGTACGCGCTGTGCGACGACCGGCGGACGTTGCTGTGGTTCGCGAACCAGCGCGCCGTCGAGTACCACCCGACGCTGATGCGCGCCGAGCAGTGGGACCGCATCACGCATCTCGTCCTCGACCTGGACCCGCCGGAGGGCGAGACCTTCTCGATGGCGGTGCAGGCGGCGTTCCTGGTCCGGCAGGCGCTGGCAGACGCCGGTCTGTCGGGCGCGGTCAAGACGAGCGGGGCGAAGGGCGTGCACGTGTTCGTGCCGATCGACGAGTCGGTGTCGATCGAGGATGCGGCGGCCGCGACCCGGGCGATCGCGGCGCGGGCCGAGCGGATCGATCCGGAGGTCGCCACGACGGCGTACATCAAGGAGGACCGGCACGGGAAGGTGTTCGTCGACTCGACGCGTTCCGGTGGAGCGACTGTGGTCGCGGCGTACAGCCCACGGGTCCGGCCTGGTACGCCGGTGTCGTTCCCGATCGGTTGGGACGATCTCGACCGGGTCACGCCGCGAGACTTCACCATCCGTACTGCGCCCGGCCTCCTCGGCGACGCCGACCGCTGGGCCGACCAACTTCCCGCACCACAGTCACTCCCAGAGGACCTGCTCGAGGAAGGTCGCGCCATCCCCATCGCCCGAGTCGTAGCCATGCACGAAGGCAAACGCCGCAAACGGGCCCAGCAAGCCGCCGAAAAACCCACGTCCGACGACTGAGGCCAGCCGCTGGTACCTGGGACGTCCGACCGTGACGTCGTGGGGTTGGGCAGGCGAGCCGGCCGTGGGACTGGGGGTGGTGAGTCGGCTGTGGGGCTGGGGTGGTGAGTCGGCCGTGGGCGTGCCCGCTGTGCGGGCGGTTAGGTTTCGGGGGTGGGGGTTAGGTCTAGGGCGCGGTGGCGGATGTCGGGGGTTGGGTGGTTGCGGAGGGCGACGAGGAGTTGGCGCCAGGGGTGGGGCCAGCCGGCTCGGGGGGCTGCGGTGGAGATCAGGGCGTGAGCCTGGAGGCCGGAGGGAAGATCGTTGGCCTGAGTTAGGGGCGCGGCGATCTCCAGGAGATCTGCCGGGGTCCAGACCGACTCGGTGACGGTGAGGCGGCTGCGGAGAAGGTCGGCGGCGGTGAGTGCGGCCAGTGGTTGGTTGTCGACGATCGTGCGGAGGTGAGCCAGCTCGGCTGCCAGGCGCGAGGTCTGCAGGGCGTTGACCGTGAGCTGCAGGCGGAGGTGCACGAAGTCGGGGCCGGTGAGCTCGTCCGCTACCTGCTTGAGGATCTGGCGGACCTGTTCTGATCGCCCGCTCAAGCGGCCCGTCAATCGCTGCACCAGGACCGACAGCCGTTGGCGGGCCGGGTGGTCCCTGTCCTCGGTCGCGTTCGGCAGGTCGGGGTCAGCCTCGAGCCGGACCAGCAGACGTACGACGTCGATCAGTTCGTCCAGTCCGTCGGCCGGGTTCGTGGCGACGATCCCGACGAGGGCCGTGATCGCGTCGCCCCAGATCCGGTTGCGGATCGTCAGATTGCTGACAAAGTCGGCGCACACCCGAGCAGCGGCGCGGTTGTAGCGAGCCCACTGCCGCAACGCCAGCAGCGCCGGCCCGACCACCTCGGGTTCGGTCCTGGTCGTCACCGCGATCAACAGGTCCGCGTACCGCGACCGGTAGCCGGCTGGTACGTCGTACGCCGACCGTTGGCTCAGCACGACAGCCGTCGCCGGAGAGTCGTGCACAGCCTGCTCCAGCACCGCCCAAGCGGCCGGGTCGTACAGCAGGTACTGCGACACCGTGCTGGCAATGGCAGCACGCACATCCCGATGGGCACTCGGCCAGGCCTCAGTCAGTACGGCGCCCGCGCCCGGTGCACGCAATTCGCCGAGCAGTCGGACCGCCTCCTTCCGAGACGTGACCTTGGCGCCCTCACCAGCCAGCACTGGCTGCAGCAGACCCGGCAGCAGGCTCGGCCGCACGTACCGCGCAGCACGCGAGGCGGAGTACATCGCGACTCGCGCACGGTCGTCACCCGCATGCGCGAGCAGCAACGGCAGTACGACGTCAGGCCGGTCCGTCCACGCCAGCGCCGCGAGCGCAGCCTCCTGCAGCAGTACGTCGTCATGACGCAGGAACGGCTCCACCGCGGCCCGACCCACCCCAGGCACGTGCCCGAGCGTCCTGACCGCCAAGGCCCGGTACCAGGTGTGCATCCGGTCGTCCTGGGCAGCCTCGACGAGCAGGTCGGCGTACCGGGCCTGCTGTCGTGGCAGCCACCGGCGAAGCGCGTAGTCGGGCACCTGCCAGGACGGGCCGTTGCGATCGAAGTGACGGATGCGGTCCGCGGCAGCGAGCACCGGGTCGAGCAGATCGGTGTGGTGCTCGGTGACGAGCCACCACACCGGGTGCCACCGAGCCATCGTGACGTCCCGGTCGACGATCTGACGCAGCCGGTCGTACCGCGTCCGTGGCGGGTCCAGCCAGTACCTGCTGGCCTGGTCGGCCGTGTAGTCGTTCTCCGCCCAGACGGCCTGTTCCAGCACGCCCTGCAGGTGATCCAACGACCAGCCGCGGCGGCCCAGCGCGGCAGCCACCGTGAACGCGAGCGAGAACTCCTCGCGCTTCGCCGCGGCCTCGATCGCCGGCCGCAGCGCCTCGTACACCGCCTCCTCCCGGCCGCGGGGCAGATCGTCGACCAGCCGGTGCAAGTCGATGGTGCCGCGGTTCTCCGACAGTCGCCCGTGGGCCTGCAAACCCCAGTCCAGCAAGGCGGTTCGGTTGCCCAAAGCACCTTGTACGACGGCGCGTTCGGCCACCGTGGTGAGCGACCGCCGCGTCGCCCACGAGGTGTCGCGCGCAGCCAACGCGTCGGTCAGCAACGTCTCCAACTGCTCCACGTGCTCGTCACCGAGCAGCGAGGGCGGTACGGCGGTCAACGCGTCGAGCACCGCGGACCGGACCCGATCACGATCATTGCGAACCCGCTCCGCCGCCCACCGCAGCGCACTCCCAAGATCTTGCGCACGCCGTCCTCGTCCGGCCGCCCGCAGCACCGCCCGATAGACACCGGCCCGGAAGTTCTCGTCGGGCACTCGCACCTCGGACTCGAGTTCCGCGAACGCCTCGTCGTACGGAAGCTGAGCGAGCACCCGCCATCGATGGAGTGTGTCCTCCGCGACGACCGGAAGGGCGATCATCCGCCGAGCCTGCTCGTGCCGGGTCGTGCGCGGGAGCACGTCGAGCAACTCCTCGGACAACACGGCCTGGCTCAGGTCGACCGACCGGGTGACGGCTTCGAAGATCGTCGCCCGGCGGGACGGCGCCAGGTCGCGCAGGAGAGCGGTCGGGTCCGGCCAGACGACGCGACCGAGGGCGATCAGTTCGTCATCGGAGTACCGGTGCAGCCGGCGACGGAACCCCGGAGTGAGCGCCTTCTGGACCACGTCCCGCCGGTCGGGCGTCAACAACAACTCCAGTACGCCGCCTGGATCGCGATCCGCGAGGCGCCCGATGATGTCGAGCACCGCGACCGGTAGGTCATGCGCCGGGATCGCCTGCTTGATCAGCGCCAGGACGCCGGCCGGGTCGTGATCGAGAGCTGCCGTGACACCGTGGCCGACGCCCTGCCACCACTCGTCCCGGTCCTCGCCGGCCGGGAGCGTGCGCTCGGCGAAGGCGAGCACGACCTCCGGATGGTGTGCGGCAAGCCGACGCCAGCCGCCCGGCGTCACGCAGTACGCCAGCTCAGGCAGCAGACGGGAGACCGTCGCGCCATCGGTGGCTTCGAGCAGACCGGCCGCCGCCACGTCGCCCCAGCGAGCCCGGTGCTCGTCGATCAGGCGCGTGGCGAGGTGCTCGCGACGCGTCCGTCGTACCAGGGAGACCAGCTTCGTGCGCAGCGCCGCGGGTGCGTCGTCGTACAGGATCCGCAGGTCGTCGTCCGCAACGGGCACCCCGCGCGCGACCGCCGCCAGCGCCCGGGACTGGACGGCCGGCTCGGGATCGCGGAGGAGCTTGGTGATGTACGACGACTCGCGCACGACCTCGGCGATCTGGATCCCGAGGGTCCGCTCGAACGCTTCACCGCGCCCCAGCTCGTCGAGAAGCCCGGTCAGCTCCCGCGCCCGGTCGGCCAGCAGCCGCACCCGTTGTCCGTACGAGAGTCCGTCGATCGACTGCAGTAGCTCACTCGCACGCATGCCCCAATCCTGCCGAGCGGGAGTGTCAGTCAGCTCGGCAGGGTGGCGTCCAGCCGTCGCTCAACTGACGTGCTCGAGTTCGGCGAAGGCGTCGGCGAGTTTGGGCAGGGTGTAGTGCGCGTTCAGTCCGCTCGGGTTCGGCAGGATCCAGACGCGGGTGTCGCCGATCATCCGGTCCTGTTTGCCCATCTGCGCCGTACGTTCGCCGAAAGCGTCCCGGTACGCCGTGACGCCGACGACGGCAAGCCATTCCGGCCGGTAGCGGAGAACCTTCTCGACCAGCTTCTCCCCGCCGGCGATGTACTCCGCGCGGGTCAGTTCGTCGGCCCGCGCGGACGGACGATCGACGACGTTCGTGATGCCGAGGCGGTAGGCCAGCAACTCGGCCTGTTCGTCCGGCCGCAACTGCCGGGGCGTGAAGCCGCTCAGATGCAGGGCCGGCCAGAACCTGTTCCCCGGCCGGGCGAAGTGCTGGCCTTTCGCGGCGGACATCAACCCCGGATTGATCCCACAGAACAGCACTCGCAACCCGTCACCGATCACATCCGTCAGCACGGGGGAAGCGTAGACCGGGACCGAACGACGGGTAGTAGTGGTCGCCGACGGAAGGCCTCACGCCTGAAGTGATCGGCACCGAGCTGCCTAGGGCAGCTACTACCCGTCCTTCGGTACCGCGCCGGCGGCGTCAACCCAGGGTTGACGGCGTCAGGTTGTCAACCTAGGGTTGACGACATGACTCCGGGACCTGATCTGCAGCAACTCATCACCACGATCAAGGCGGACGCCGGCAGTGACGACGAGCTCGAGCAGCTCGCGGCCGCGGCGACCACGATCAGCGAATTGACCAGCACCGGCGACGCCGCGCTCGGGTTCTTCGTGGACCGGGCGCGCGGTGCCGGGAAGTCGTGGGTCGAGATCAGCGCCGTCCTCGGCGTGACCAAACAGGCCGCCCACAAACGCTTCGCCGACTCCTGGACGTCCAAGCCGGCCTTCGATCGCTACACCCAGCGGACCCAGGCCGTGGTGAAGGCAGCGGCCGACGTGGCCCGCGCACGCAACCACGACTTCATCGGCACCGAGCACCTCCTGCTCGCCTTCTTCACCCAGCCCCGGGCGCTGGCCACCCGGGTCCTCGTCGACAAGGGCGTCACCGAGCAAACCGTCCGCGAGGCCGTCGACGTACTGAGTCCGGCGGGGGAGACCGCGCCGACGAAGTCGCTGGATGCCGACAACCCGCCGTACACACGCCGGACGGCCCACGTGTTGCAAGGTGCGGTGGGAGAGGCGCTGACCCTCGGCCACAACTACGTCGGCACCGAGCACCTCCTGCTCGCCTTCTATCGCGACTCGGCCGGTCTCGCCACGAAGATCCTCCAGGAACAGGGCCTCGACGAGTCGGCTGCCTGGACCGCACTCCGTGCACTGCTCGAGGAGGCGGCGAAGTAGGTTTGGCGCATGCCTGACTGGTCTGCGCGGTTGAGTGAGTTGGCGGTGGCGGCAGAGGTTCCCGGTGCGGTGCTCGGGATCTGGCACGACGGCGAGACGACGATCGCGCCGTACGGCGTTCTGAACGCGTCGACCGGGGTCGAGGTCACCGCCGACTCGCTCTTCCAGATCGGGTCGATCAGCAAGCCGTGGACCGCGACGATGATCGTCCAGTTGGCCGCGGAGCAGAAGCTGGACCTGGACGATCCGGTGGTCAAACTGTTGCCGGAGGCACCGGTCGACCCACGGGTCACGGTCCGTCACCTACTCACGCATACCAGTGGCATCGACGGTGATGTGTTCACCGACACCGGCCGGGGTGACGACTGTGTCGAGAAGTACGTCGGACTGCTCGGCGACGTCGACAGCCTGTTCGAGCCTGGTACGGCGTACTCCTACTGCAACGCCGGATTCGTCCTGCTCGGGCGGATCATCGAGGTCCTCGACGGCCGGACCTGGGACGAGTCGCTCAAGGCCAGACTGGTCGAGCCGCTCGGGCTGACCAAGACGGTCACACTCCCGGAGGAAGCCATCCTGCATAGGGCGGCGCTCGGTCATCTGCTGACCGACGGCTCGCCGGTCAAGACCTGGCAGCTCCCGCGCAGCCTCGGCCCGGCCGGGCTCGTGACGCAGAGTGCGGGCGACCTGCTCGAGTTCGCCCGGATGCATCTGACCGACGATCGCTACGCCGGCATGCAGGAGCCACAGGTGCCCTACGCCGGCGGGATCGGAGGGTTCGTCGATCTCGGTCTGGCCTGGCGCATTTACGACTGGAGCGGCCGCAAACTCTTCGGCCACGACGGTACGACGATCTCGCAGTTGGCCTTCCTGCGCATCGACCCCGAGGCACGTCTCGTCATGTGCCTGCTCACCAACTCCGGCAACGGCACCACGCTGTTCGAGCCGCTGGCGTCCGAGGTCTTCACGCATTACGTCGGCGTCTCGCATCCCGAGCCGCCGCAGCCCGCCGACGTTCCGATCGACGATCGCCATGTCGGCCGCTACGAACGGGCCAGCGTGCGGCTGGACGTCGTACGGCGGGAGGACGGGCTGGTCATGACATACCAGGCGACGGGGGAGCGGCTCGCGTTCGCCGAGGAGCCGGTGCACGAGTACGAGCTGCGCCCAACTCTGCCTGCCGACGGCAACCACTTCGTCACCCGCGAGTCGCCGACCCATCCCTGGGTCCCGGTCACCTTCGCACCGACGCACGTCTTCACCTCGGGCCGGGTTACCCCCAGACGGTGAGATAAAGCGTGTGCGGTTTGGGGTGAGCGAGCTAACGTCTTCAGGGTGACTAGTGCACCTGCTGAACTTCCCCGTAAGGCCGGTGACCTCCGGGCCGCCGGGTATCTTCCACGGTCGATCAAGGCCGAGATCCGTGACAACTTGCTGAAGGAACTCCGGGCCGGGCGTGATCCCTGGCCCGGGATCGTCGGATTCACCCGGACGGTGATTCCGCAACTCGAACGCGCCCTGCTCGCGGGGCATGACGTCGTACTGCTGGGTGAGCGTGGTCAGGGCAAGACCCGGCTGCTGCGCACCCTGGTGGGGCTGCTGGACGAGTGGACCCCGGTGATCGAGGGGGCGGAGCTGCCCGAGCATCCGCTCGACCCGATCACGCCCGCCTCGCGCCGCCGGGCCGCCGAGCTCGGTGACGATCTCCCGGTGGCGTGGCTGCACCGGGATCTGAGGTACGCCGAGAAGCTCGCGACCCCCGATACGTCGGTCGGCGACCTGATCGGCGACGTCGACCCGGTCAAGGTGGCCGAGGGCCGCAGCCTGGGTGACCCGGAGACCATCCACTTCGGACTCGTGCCGCGGTCGCATCGCGGCATCGTCGCGATCAACGAGCTGCCGGACCTGGCCGAGCGGATCCAGGTCGCGCTGCTGAACGTGATGGAGGAGCGCGACATCCAGGTCCGCGGGTACACGCTGCGGCTGCCGCTCGACGTGTTGCTGGTGGCAACGGCCAACCCGGAGGACTACACCAACCGCGGCCGGATCATCACGCCGCTGAAGGACCGCTTCGGTGCCGAGGTGCGGACCCACTACCCGCTCGACATCGAGGCCGAGGTGGACGTGATCCGGCAGGAGGCCGAGTTCACCGCGGAGGTCGGCGAGCCGCTGCTGGAGGTGCTGGCCCGGTTCGTCCGGCACCTGCGGGAGTCGAACGCGATCGACCAGCGGTCGGGTGTTTCGGCCCGGTTCGCGGTGGCTGCGGCGGAGACGATCGCCGCGGCCGCGTTGCGGCGTAGTGCGATCACCGGTGAGCTGCCGGCCGTGGCTCGTCCGGTCGACCTGGAGGCGGTGCCCGCCGTACTGCGGGGCAAGCTCGAGTTCGAGCCGGGTGAGGAAGGACGCGAGATCGAGCTGCTCGAGTACCTGCTGCGCCGGTCGGTCGCGGACACCGCGCGGGAGCGGTTCGCGGGTCTCGACCTGAGCCCGCTCGCGCATGCCATTGCCGACGGCAACCTTGTGACCACAGGTGAACGGGTGCCGGGCCGGGACGTGCTCGCCGCGTTGCCCGAGCTGCCGGTGCTGCACGATGTCGCCGCCCGGGCCGGCGTCGAGCCGGACGAGTCGCCGGGACGTATCGCGGCTGCCGTCGAGCTCGCGTTGGAGGCGCTGTACCTGTCCAAGCGAGTCGCCAAGGACGCCGACAACGACACGACCGTCTACGGGATCTGACATGTCGGCGGTGCTTTTGGCCGGGCCTTCGGCGCCGGCGTGGTCATGGGGCCTTGGCTCCCGGCCTTCCCTCGTCACTCCAGTCGCTTCGCTCCCTCCGCTCCTCAGTCCAGGCCGGGAGGCCCCATGACCTCGCTACCGGAAGGCTGGTCCTACGGGCCGTGGCATGACGGGCCGGATCCGCTCGCCGCGCCGGTGGATCTGCGCGACGCGCTGGACGAGATCGGCCGCGACGTGATGAACGGTTCGTCCCCGCGGTCCGCGCTGGAGGAGATGCTCCGGCGCGGCACCCGGAGTACGCAGGGCCTGGACGATCTCACCCGCAGGTTGTGGGAGCGCCGCCGCGAGATCCAGCGGCGGCACAACCTCGACGGCACCCTGCGCGACGTCCAGCGGTTGCTGGACGAGGCGCTGGCGGCCGAGCGCCGCGAGTTGTTCCCGAACCCGTCCGACGACGCCCGGTTCAAGGAGGCCGAGCTCGACGCCCTCCCGTCCGGTACGGCGGCCGCCGTCCGCGAGCTGGCCAACTACCAGTGGGAGTCGTCGGAGGCGCGGGAGAAGTACGAGCAGATCCGGGAGTTGCTCGGCCGGGAGCTGCTCGGGTCGCGGTTCGAGGGCATGAAGGAGGCGCTGCAGCAGACCACGCCCGAGGACGTTGCCCGGATCAACGAGATGCTGACCGACCTGAACGCGTTGCTCGCCGCCCACGCGCAGGGCCGGCCCGACGTGCCGCAGTTGTTCGACGAGTTCATGGCCAAGCACGGCGAGTTCTTCCCGGAGAATCCACGGAACGTCGACGAACTGATCGACGTACTGGCGCAGCGGGCGGCCGCGGCGCAGCGGATGATGAACTCGATGACTCCGGAGCAGCGGGCCGAGCTGATGGAGCTGTCGCAGCAGGCCTTCGGCAGTCCTCAACTGGCGCAGCAGTTGGCCAACCTCGATGCCCAGCTGCAGGCGCTGCGGCCGGGGGAGGACTGGAGTGGTTCGGAGCGGATGAGCGGTGACGATCCGCTCGGTCTCGCCGAGGGTGCGCGGGCGATGTCGGATCTGGCCGAGCTGGATGCGTTGGCCGAGCAGCTCGCGCAGTCGTATCCGGGTGCGCGGTTGGAGGACATCGATCTCGAGGCGCTCACCCGGCAACTCGGTGACGAGGCGACGGTCGACGCGCGCCGGCTGAGCGAACTGGAGCGACAGCTTCGCGATCAAGGGTTGCTGGAACGTGCGCCCGACGGATCGTTGCGGTTGTCGCCGAAGGCGCTGCGGCAACTCGGTCAGACCGCGTTGGCCGACGTACTGCGGACTGCGCGCGGATCGGGTGAACGCGACGCGGCCAATGCGGGCGCGGCCGGTGAGCTGAGCGGGTCCACGCGGCAGTGGCAGTTCGGCGACACCCAGCCGTGGGACGTGCCCCGGACGGTGCGGAACGCCGTACTGCGGACCGCTTCCCGGAGCGGCTCGGTCAAGCTCGACGTGGCCGATGTGGAGATCGCCGAGACCGAGCATCGGGCCCGGGCCGCGGTCGCGTTGCTGGTCGACACGTCGTGGTCGATGGTCCAGGAGGGCCGTTGGCTGCCGATGAAGCGGACGGCGCTCGCGCTGCACCAACTCATCTCGACCCGGTACCGCAACGACGCACTCCAGTTGATCACCTTCGGGCGGTACGCCGGAGTCGTCGAGCTGCCGCAGTTGATCGGGATGGAAGGCACCTGGGAGCAGGGGACGAACGCGCATCACGCCCTGCTGCTGGCCGGCCGGCATCTGCGTCGTCACCCGGACGCGCAGCCGGTCGTGCTGATGGTGACCGACGGCGAGCCGACCGCGCACCTGGAGCCGGACGGGATGGCGGAGTTCTCCTACCCGCCCGAGCCGGCCACGTTGCGGAAGACGATCTTCGAGGTGGACCGGCTGGCCAAGCTGGGCGCGTCGTTGACCGTGTTCCGGCTCGGCGACGATCCACGCCTCAACGCCTTCGTCGACCTGCTCGCCCGCCGCAGTGGGGGCCGCGTCCTGGCCCCCGATGTCGACGGTCTCGGCGCGGCCGTCGTCGGCGACTACCTCCGGACCCGCCGCAAGCTCTGACAGTTGTCGTGGGCTGACACAACTACTGGGGGCCTGGCACAGGCAATAACCTGTGCCAGGCCCCCACTTACTGTTCAAGCCACGGTCAGACGGGTGGCGCGGATTGCTTGGGTCGCGGCGGTTAGGGCGCGTAGGGCGGGCTCGACTTCCGCGTAGGTGCGGGTTTTCAGGCCGCAGTCGGGGTTGATCCACAGCTGTTCGGCCGGTGTCGTCGCGAGCGCCGCCCGGATCAGCTCGGTCAGTTCCTCGGTGCTCGGCACCCGTGGCGAGTGGATGTCGTACACGCCCGGCCCGACGCCGCGCCGGAAGCCGGCGGCGGCCAGGTCCGCGAGCACCTCCATTCGCGACCGCGCTGCCTCGATCGTGGTGACGTCGGCATCCAGCCCGTCGATCCCGGCGATGACCGCGCCGAACTCGGAGTAGCACAGGTGCGTGTGCACCTGGACCGACGCGGGCGCGCCACCGGTGGTCAGCCGGAACGCGCCGACCGACCAGTCGAGGTACGCCTTCCGGTCGGCCTCGCGCAGCGGGAGCAGTTCGCGCAGAGCCGGTTCGTCGACCTGGATGATCCGGATCCCGGCCTCGACCAGATCGTCGACCTCGTCGCGCAACGCCAGCGCGACCTGGTCCGCGGTCACCTGCAACGGCTGGTCGTCACGGACGAACGACCACGCCAGCATCGTCACCGGTCCGGTCAGCATGCCCTTGACCGGCCGGTTCGTGAGGGACTGGGCGTACGACGTCCACGGCACGGTCATCGCGGTCGGCCGGGACACCTCGCCGTACAGGATGGGCGGCCGGACGCAGCGGCTGCCGTACGACTGGACCCAGCCGAGACGGGTGGTGGCGTAGCCGTCGAGCCGCTCGGCGAAGTACTGGACCATGTCGTTGCGCTCGGGCTCGCCGTGGACCAACACGTCCAGGCCGAGGTCTTCCTGCAGCCGGATCACCTCGGCGATCTCGGCCCGCATCCGCTCCTCGTAGGTGGCCTCGTCGATCCGGCCGGTCCGCAGGTCGGCCCGGGTCCGGCGGAGGTCGGCGGTCTGCGGGAACGACCCGATGGTCGTGGTCGCGAGCAGCGGCAGGCCGAGTGATTGCTGCGCTTCCCGGCGTTCGTCGTACGACGCTCGTTGCCTGTCGTCGGGGCGGATCGCGGCGACGCGGTCCCGGACGGCCTGCTCGCGGACGAGGTCGGAATCCTTCACCGGGCCACCGCCGGAGGTGGTGAGATCGACGTCGACGACCGCGGTCAGAGCGCGTCCGAGCAGGATGACTTCGTCGACCTTCTGACGAGCGAAGGCAAGGCGTTCGCGGACTCGCGGATCCAGCTCGTCCTCGACCTGGACGTCGTACGGGACGTGGAGGAGCGAGCAGGAGGTGGAGACCTCGAGCCGTCCGACCGAGCCGAGGAGGGCGGCGCAGGTGGAGAGTGCATCGCCCAGCGGGGTACGCCAGACATTGCGGCCGTCCACCACGCCGGCGACGACAGTCTTGCGTTGCAGCGACGTCAATGCGGCGATCTGCGGGATCAGACCGGGTGCGGAGACCAGATCCAGGGCCAGACCGTCCACGCCGGTCGCGGCCAGCACAGGCAGCGCTGGACCCGGGTCGCCGAAGTAGGTGGTCACCAGCAGGCGTGGGCGGTCGGTGAGTGCCGCGAGCTTGTCGTACGTACGGCGGAGTGCGTCGAGCTCGGCCGGTGTGCGGTCCTGGACCAGAGCCGGTTCGTCGAGCTGGACCCAGTCGACGTCGAGTTGGCCCAGCAGCTCGGCGTACACGTCGACGAGCTGGTCCAGCAGGCTCAGGGGCTCGACGTCGCTGGACTTGGACAGCAGTAGGAAGGTGAGCGGACCGATCAGGACCGGGCGCAGCTCGACACCGAGGGCGCGGGCCTCGGCGAGTTCGTTGACGAGCTTGGCCGGGTTCAGGGTGAAGACCGTGCTCTTGTCCAGCTCCGGGACCAGGTAGTGATAGTTCGTGTCGAACCACTTGGTCAGTTCGAGCGGTACGACGCCGTCGCGGCCGCGGGCCATCGCGAAGTACGTGTCGAGGCCGGACAGGCCCAGTGCGCGGAAGCGGTCCGGGACGGCACCGAACAGTTCGACGTGGTCGAGCATCTGGTCGTAGTAGGAGAAGGTGTTGCCTGGGATGGCGTCGAGGCCGGCCAGGTCGCGCCAGGTGTCGGCGCGGAGGTGGCGGGCGGTCGCTTCCAGTTCGGCGGCGTCGCTGCTGCCGGACCAGTACTTCTCGACGGCGTGTTTGAGTTCGCGGGCCGCACCGATGCGCGGGTAGCCCAGCACTGTTGTGTTCACGTCTCTCTCCTCGCGAGCGTGCCGATGGATCGGCGGGGTCGCGAAGACGCCGGACGGGTCCTCCCACGAGACCACCGATCCTCCGCGCACCCGGCTGGGGCGCGGACCGGCGGCAGGTCTTCGGACTCACGGGCGGATCGGCCGCTGGCCGGCGTTCCTACTGGCCGTCGCTTCCCGGACGAGGTGTCCAGTGCTGTTGACGGCGGTCGTTCCCGTTCACCGCTGCGGGGCAGTCCCGGATTCCCACCGGGTTCCCTCTTGCCTCGCCGGGCACGCACCACCTGTGCCCGGCGAACCGTCGGCACTGCCGAGCGTATCCGCTTCCACGGGCCGCCGCCGCAGACCGAGACGAAGCCCACTGCTGCAAGCCCCTTGGATGTGCACATCAGGCAGCCGGTACCCAGCTGAAAGGCGACTGAAGCGCCACAGCTGCGAATCCATGTGAAACGTGCCGAATGTCTCGCGTTGTCAACCAGGGAAGGGTTTTCCGGCCATCGACTTGTGGGCAGGGTCACGTCGACATCGTGAGACCAGTGTTCAACTGGACTGGTTTTTGGGCTTACTCTGAAAACACGCCCCCGCCACCGGAGTCGATGGGCCGAGCGGGCCATCTCACCGCGCCTGTACACGCCGCCTGCAACCCAGGGAGTGATCGTGCCGAAACTCGTCTACGACTTCGCCGAAGGCAACAAGACCATGTTGGAGCTGCTCGGGGGGAAGGGAGCGAACCTGGCCGAGATGACCAATCTCGGTCTGCCGGTGCCGCCCGGCTTCACCATCACCGCCGAGGCCTGCCGCGCCTACCTGAGCACCGGTGCGGTGCCGCCCGAGCTCGCGGACGAGATCGACCACCACGTCGACGTACTGCAGCAGAAGATGGGCAAGAAGCTCGGCCAGGCCGACGACCCGCTGCTGGTGTCGGTGCGCTCCGGCGCGGCCGTGTCGATGCCCGGCATGATGGAGACCGTTCTGAACGTCGGGCTCAACGACGACTCGGTGAACGGGCTCGCCCACCAGTCCGGCAACCCGCGGTTCGCCTGGGACGCCTACCGGCGGCTGGTCCAGATGTTCGGCAAGACCGTGCTCGGCATGGACGGCGACGTGTTCGAGGATGCGATCGAGGCGGCCAAGGAGGCGAAGGGCACCCGCAACGACCTCGACCTGGACGCGGACGACCTGAAGGCACTCGTCGGGACGTTCAAGCAGGCCGTGCACGATCACACCGGCCGCGAGTTCCCGCAGGACCCGCGGACCCAGATGGACCTCGCGATCGAGGCCGTGTTCCGGTCCTGGAACGCCGACCGCGCCATCCTCTACCGCCGCCAGGAGCGGATCGCCACCGACCTCGGCACCGCGGTCAACATCTGCTCGATGGTGTTCGGCAACCTCGGCATGGACTCCGGTACCGGTGTCGCGTTCACCCGCGATCCTTCGACCGGACAGCCCGGTGTGTACGGCGACTACCTGCAGAACGCGCAGGGCGAGGACGTCGTGGCCGGCATCCGCAACACCGTCCCGCTCGCGGACATGGAGCAGCTCGACAAGACGTCGTACGACGATCTGATGGCGATCATGGCCAAGCTCGAGGGGCACTACCGCGACCTGTGCGACATCGAGTTCACCGTCGAGCGCGGGAAGTTGTGGATGCTGCAGACCCGGGTCGGCAAGCGGACCGCGGCGGCCGCGTTCCGGATCGCGACCAGTCTGATCGACGAGGGCGTGATCGACACCGACGAGGCGCTGCGCCGGGTCAAGGGCGCCCAGCTGGCGATGCTGATGTTCCCGCGGTTCGACGCGGACGCGGACAAGGAGCGGATCACCAAGGCGATCGGCGCGTCGCCGGGTGCCGCCTCGGGCACGGTCGTCTTCACCTCGGCCGCCGCGGTGGAGGCCGCGGAGAAGGGCGAGAAGGTGATCCTGGTCCGCCGCGAGACGAACCCGGACGACCTGCACGGCATGATCGCGGCCCAGGGCATCCTGACCAGCCGCGGCGGCAAGACCTCGCACGCGGCCGTGGTCGCCCGCGGCATGGGCAAGACCTGCGTCTGCGGTGCCGAGGAACTCGACGTGAACGTTGCCCAGGGCACCATCAAGGTCAACGGCACGGTGATCGAGGCCGGCGAGACCATCTCGATCGACGGCACCACCGGCGAGGTGTTCCGCGGTGAGGTCCCGGTCGTCCCGTCACCGGTCGTCCAGTACTTCGAGGGCTCGCTCGCCCCCGACGCGGGTGATGACCTCGTGGCGTCGGTCCACCGCCTGATGACCCATGCCGACGAGGTACGGCGCCTCGGCGTACGAACCAACGCGGACACGGCCGACGACGCGGCCCGGGCGCGACGGTTCGGCGCCGAAGGGATCGGGCTGTGCCGGACCGAGCACATGTTCCTGGGCGAGCGGCGCGAGTCGGTCGAGCGGTTGATCCTGTCCGACAACGACGCCGAACGGGACGCCGCGCTCGCCGAACTGGAGCCGTTGCAGCGGGGCGACTTCCTCGAGTTGCTGGCCGCCATGGACGGCGTGCCGGTGACGATCCGGCTGATCGACCCGCCGCTGCACGAGTTCCTGCCGTCGATGGAGGAGCTGGCGGTGAAGGTCGCGCTGGCGCGCGAACGGGGTGAGGAGCCGGGGCACGACGCCGCGCTGCTGACCGCGGTCGAGCGGCTGCACGAGGAGAACCCGATGCTCGGCCTGCGCGGAGTCCGGCTCGGCCTGGTCATCCCGGGGCTCTTCGCGATGCAGGTCCGGGCGATCGCGTCCGCGGCCGTCGAGCTGCGCGAGCAGGGCAAGGATCCGCGGCCGGAGATCATGATCCCGCTGGTCGGCGCGGTCCAGGAGCTGCAGCTCGCCCGGGACGAGGTGGAAGGTGTGCTCGCCGAGGTCGGGGTCGAGTGGTCGATCCCTATCGGCACGATGATCGAGTTGCCGCGGGCCGCGGTGATCGCGGACCAGATCGCCGAGGCCGCCGACTTCTTCTCGTTCGGCACCAACGACCTGACCCAGACCACCTGGGGCTTCAGCCGCGACGACGTCGAGGGCGCGTTCTTCGCCCGCTACCTGGAGAAGGGCATCTTCGCGGTGTCGCCGTTCGAGTCGATCGACCGCGAGGGCGTCGGCGCACTGGTTCGCACCGGGGCCGAGCGTGGCCGGACCACCAAGCCGGACCTCAAGCTCGGTATCTGCGGTGAGCACGGCGGCGACCCGGACAGCATCCACTTCTTCCACGAGGTGGGTCTGGACTACGTCTCCTGCTCGCCGTTCCGCATCCCGGTCGCCCGGCTGGAGGCCGGTCGCTCCGCGCTGGACTGAAAATCAGCAGCGCTCCCGGCTCATGCTCACTAACCTGCGAGCATGAGTCGGGAACAGCTGCGCCAGACATTCGGGGAAGACGCCGAGCTGTACGACCGGGTCAGGCCGAACTATCCGCCCGCCCTGTACGACGACATCGCCGAGCTTCTCGGGACTCCGGATCAGCTGCGCGTGCTGGAGATCGGTCCGGGCACCGGCCAGGCGACGGCGCCGATGGTCGAGCGCGGCTGGTCGGTCACCGCGATCGAGTTGAGTCCCGACCTGGCCCGGGTCGCGCAGGCCAAGCTGCCCGAGGTCGAGGTGATCGTGGCCGACTTCGACAGCTGGGAGCTGCCGGCCGCGACGTACGACCTGGTCATCTCGGCCACCGCGTTCCACTGGCTCGACCCGGCGACCCGGGTGGCGCGGTGTGCCGACGTACTGCGGCCGGGTGGCATGCTCGCCGTGGTCTCGACCGAGCACATCCTCGGCGGCAGCGTGCAGTTCTTCGCCGACATGATGGACTGCTACCAGCGGTTCATGGACGACGCCGACACGAACGGTCTGCAGCCGGCGGATGCCATTCCGACGGACTCCTCGGAGGTCGACGCGACCGGCCGGTTCGAGCCGGTGGAGTTCCGGCGATACGAGCGGGATCTGACCTATACGACCTCGGAGTACCTCGATCTGCTGTCGTCGTACTCGGGTCATCGGGCCTTGACAACGGAGCGGCGTGACGGACTGTACGGCTGCATCAGTGCTCTGATCGACGCCGGCGGGGGTTCGGTCACCAAGCGTTACCTGACTCAACTGTCCGCAGCAATTTCCTTAACCAACCCCTTGCATCCGGGCTCGTCCACCAGTGAAAATAACCGGGCGGGAAGGGCGATCACTCGTCGACTTTCGGGTCTGACCTGAACCAGCCGCTGTGGCGGCTCGTGACACCCTTCCCGCACCAAATCCCTTGTATTCGGGCCGTGTAGGGTTTTCGGCATGGCCCTCTATGTCGTCCAGTTGCGCTTCGACCTCGCCGAGACCGACCGTCGGCTGGAGGTCCGTCCGGCCCACCGGGATTACCTGACCTCGCTCAAGGAAGCCGGCAAGCTCGTCGCCGCCGGACCGTTCACCGACCAGACCGGCGCCCTGCTCGTGTACGACGTCGCCGACGAAGCCGAACTCCGCGACATCCTGGCCAAAGACCCCTACACGCCGGCCAACGTGTACGAAATCGCCACCCTGGCCGAGTGGCAGCCGCTGTTTCCGTTGAGCTAGACGTCTGCTGCCTCGAGGTTGAGGTGGTCGACGTAGGCCCAGAGCCAGACGAGGGGGGCGAGCACGAGTTCGGGCTCGCCGTCCTCGTCGGCGACGAAAACCATCGATGCCTCGCCGTTGGAGATGTCCTCGATCACCGCTTCGCACACCTCGACCGCGGCGTCGAACGGCAGCAACCGCGGCCCGTGCTCCCACTGTGGCTGGGGCAGCGGTAGGACCGGCGCCTCGTCGGTGCCGTCCAGCTCGACCGACACCCGCTGCAGCTCTTCGTAGAGATCGAAGGTGATCAGCCCGGCGAGCGGCTGACCGTGGAGACCGATCAGGTACGGCTCGTCGGCGCCGCCGCGGAAGTTGTCCCGCAGATCCGGGAACGCCGCCTTCAGGTCGGCCGCTTCCAGGTACGGCGCCTCGGCCGGCTCCTCGTCGCCCTCGACCTCGACCAGGCCGCTGCGCATCTGGTCGAACTGATGCAGCAGGTCGTTCAGCTCGTCGTACGCCCCTCCGCCCGGAGCCTTCTCCGCGCGGGCCTCCAGATCGCGCAGGTGCTCGACCAGGTCGTCCTCGAAGTGCAGCTCGTACCGCGGCAGCCCAGGCTCGCGGCCGGCGTTGATCTGGGCGACCAGCTGGGTCGCCACGGGTCCGAGCCGGTCGGCCAGGACCTCTAGTGGAGTGGTCGGCTTCTCCTCGTCGTCGTGCGCGCAGGAGTCGTCCTCGACCTTGCCCTCGTTGTCCATCGCCAGCAGCACCTGGAACGCGGGAAAGGCGAGCAGCGCGGCGGTCGCCATCATCCCGTCGCCGATCAGCATCAGCGGGTTCCCGCCCGCCTCGGTGCGGCGCAGATGGTCGGGCATCAGTACGGCGGCCTGCTCGACGTTCACCTGGCTGGCCAGCGAGGACAGGCCGTGGTCGGTGTCCACCCCGAGCAACTCGATCAGCCGCTCGGAGCTCATGTCGAAGTGGGAGCGCAGGTAGTAGCGCAGCCAGCCGGCGTCGACCGGGTTCGCCAGCAACTCCGCGATCCGGGCCCGGAAGTCGGCCAGATCAGCGATCGCCAGCACCACCAGCACCGGCTGGTCGCCGTCACCGATCACCAGCGGCCGGGTGTCGCCGTTCTGGAAGCCGTCGATCACCGAGTGCAGGCTGTCCGCCGCCGCCTCGAGCGGCCACGACTCCGCCTCGAACTCGTTCACCACCGCGGCGGAGGTGTCGTCGGGCATCTGCTGGTCCTCTCCGGGTGGCGGCGGGAGTTGGGGATTACTGTAGGCGGAGGACATCTCAACAGTCTGTAGGGGGCCGAATCATGTTGTTCTGTCAGCGGCGTGGGGGCGGGCGATCGGTGCGACGTGACATTGGCTACGCTGGCACCGGCGGGTCGGTGCTTGGATATCTCACATGTGAGATAAGGTCCCGCGCATGACTGATGACTACCTGAGCCGGATCGGCAAT
Source organism: uncultured Actinomycetota bacterium (assembly GCA_963748245.1). Taxonomy (GTDB): domain Bacteria; phylum Actinomycetota; class Actinomycetes; order Propionibacteriales; family Kribbellaceae; genus Kribbella. The sequence goes on from CAVVIA010000005.1 coordinate 2,121,869, forward strand.
CTCATCCGGGACGCCCGTAAACATCGTGGGTGGACACAGGCGCAACTCGCCGACGTACTGAACACCAGCCAGAGTGCGGTGAACAGGATCGAGAAGGGTCATCAGAACCTCACCCTCGAGATGCTCGCCCGGATCGGCGAGGCACTCGACTCTGAAATTGTCTCTCTCGGCGGCGGCCCGGTCCACCTTCGCGTGGCCGGCGGCCGGCAGTTGTCCGGATCGATCGACGTCAAGTCCAGCAAGAACGCCGGTGTCGCGCTGCTGTGCGCCAGCCTGCTGAACAAGGGCCGCACCACACTGCGCAAGGTCGCCCGGATCGAAGAGGTCAACCGGCTGCTCGAGGTGCTCAACTCGATCGGCGTCCGGACCACCTGGCTGAACGACGCCGGCGACCTGGAGATCGTCCCGCCGGCCCACCTCGACCTGGGTGCGATGGACGCCGAGGCCGCCCGCCGTACCCGCTCGATCATCATGTTCCTCGGCCCGCTGCTGCACCGCGAGGACACCTTCCAGCTCCCGTACGCCGGTGGCTGCGACCTCGGCACCAGGACGGTCGAGCCGCACATGGCGGCGCTGCGGCCGTTCGGCCTGGACGTGAAGGCGACCGGCGGCGAGTACCACGCGATGGTGAACCGGGCGGTGATGCCGGGCAAGCCGATCGTGCTGACCGAGCGCGGCGACACGGTGACCGAGAACGCGATCATGGCCGCGGCCCGGTACGACGGCGTCACCGTGATCCGCAACGCCAGCTCGAACTACATGGTCCAGGACCTGTGCTTCTACCTCGACCTGCTCGGCGTGAAGATCGACGGCATCGGCAGCACCACGCTGACCGTGCACGGCCGGCCCGAGATCGACGTGGACGTCGACTACGCGCCGTCGGAGGACCCGATCGAGGCGATGAGCCTGCTCACCGCCGCGATCGTGACCGGCTCGGAGATCACCATCCGGCGCGCGCCGGTGGAGTTCCTCGAGATCGAGCTGGCGCTGCTGGAGGAGATGGGGCTGGACTACAGCCGCTCCGAGGAGTACCTGGCCGAGAACGGCCGGACCCGGCTGGTCGACCTGGTGACCCGGCCGTCCCGGCTGCACGCGCCGATCGACAAGATCCACCCGATGCCGTTCCCGGGCCTGAACATCGACAACCTGCCGTTCTTCGCGGTGATCGCGGCCTCGGCGACCGGGCAGACGCTGATCCACGACTGGGTCTACGAGAACCGCGCCATCTACCTGACCGACCTGAACAAGCTGGGCGGCCGGGTCAAGCTGCTCGACCCGCACCGGATCATGGTCGAGGGCCCGACGCACTGGTCCGGTGCCGAGATCATGTGCCCGCCGGCGCTGCGGCCGGCGGTCGTCACGCTGATCGCGATGATGGCCGCGAAGGGTACGTCGGTCCTGCGCAGCGTCTACGTGATCAACCGCGGCTACGAGGACCTGGCCACCCGGCTCAACTCGCTAGGCGCTCAGATCGAGACCTTCCGCGACATCTGACGGGGTATCCGAGTCCTGCAGGAAGGCGGCGGCCTCGGTGATCACCTCCGGATCGAACATGATCCGGCGGTGACCGAGGCCGCTCGTCGTCAGGAAGTGCGCGCGCGGCCCGTAGGCCCGGAGCAGCACCCGCGCCTGCCCGGGATCCACCACGTCGTCCTCGTCGTTGTGGATCACCAGCAGGTCGACGTCGCCGGTCGCCACCGAGAACCTGGTCCAGATCTGGTCGTCGCCGTCGAAGTAGCGGCGCTCGATCGACCGCCGGAGCGCTTTGTTGATCTTCGGGCCCAGTCCGAGCTCATGGCAGAATGCGTCGGCCAGGTAGCCGAAGTCGGCGACACCGCTGATCATCACCAGTCGACGGGCGGCGACCCCCTCGCGAACGGCGTACAGGGCGAACGGTACGCCGAGGGAGTGCGCGATCACGCCCTCGAACGGTCCGTGCCGTTCCTCCAGCGCGCGGATGATGCGTTCGTGGCCGAGGATCGAGACGACCGGCCCAGGGGAGTCGCCGTGGCCGGGAGCGTCGTACGAGACCGGGCTGTAGCCCAGCTCGAGCAGGCGGGCGACGAAACCGGCGTACCGGGACGCTCGGGAGCGCCAGCCGTGGACGAGCAGGACCGGCCGCCGGCCGTCGCCCCAGGCGTACGTGACGATCCCGTCGACGACCTCGACCCGGGCGGCTTCGTGCACTTCACGCTCCGCCGAGCGGAGCTGGCCGCGCGCCATCGGCCGCCGCCACAATTCGAACGCGACCCGCCCGGCCAGCCGCGGTGAGACCGCGCCGATCGCCCGCAGCCCCGCCCCGACCGCCGCTGTCATGTCTGTCATCTCGCTCCTCGGCTGGCAAACAATACGAACGGTCGTATTATTAGTTCGTGACGAGGGCCGGGTCAAGCGGAATAGGATCGGGTGGTGGAGAAGGTCGACGGGCGGTTGGTGCGCGGTGATCAGACCCGTCGTGCGGTGCTGCGCCGGGCGGTCGACATCGCGTCGGTCGACGGGCTCGAGGGGCTGTCGATCGGGCGGCTGGCGACCGAGCTCGGGATCAGCAAGAGCGGGTTGTTCGCGCACTTCGGCTCGAAGGAGGAGCTGCAGCTCGCCACCATCCGGGCCGCGCGACGGATCTACGCGGATCAGGTGGTCACCCCGGCGTTCGCGGTCGAGCCCGGGCTCGAGCGAGTGTGGAAGCTGAGCGAGTGCTGGATCGACTATTCACGGCGGCGGGTGTTCCCCGGCGGCTGCTTCTTCCAGAAGGTCTCCCACGAGTACGCCGCCCGCGAGGGAGCCGTCCATGACGCCCTGGTCGGTGTGCACCGTGAATGGATGGACCTGATGGAGGACGTCGTCCGCGAGGCGGTCGAGCGCGGCGAGCTGGACGCTGATCCGGCGCAGCTGGCCTTCGACCTGAACGCGTACTACGAAGCCGCCAACCTCGCGTCGATCCTGCACGGCAACGAGGCCGGCTACGACCAGGCGCGTCAGTCCATTCGGACCCGACTGGAGTCGGCGACCGGTTCGAACCTGCCCTGGTAGGTCGCCGGCTGCGGTGATCCACAGCGGCTGCTCCGAGGCCCGGTAGTTGTCGGTGGGGCCGCATAGCTTGTCCGGCATGCGACCTCATGTGGTGGCTCAGGTGGCGGTGTCGCTCGACGGGAGGACGTCGGGTTTCGACGTCGACGTCGCGCGCTTCTATGCGCTGGCGACCCTGTGGCAGGAGGACGTGACGCTGGTCGGCGCCGACACGATCCTGGCGCAGGAGGTCGCGGTACGCTCGGCGCCGCATCCGGGTCCGCGGGCGGACGGTCCGCTGCTCGCCGTCGTCGACAGCCGGGCGCGCGTACGCGAGTGGGAAGTGCTGCGACAGCTCGGCTACTGGTCCGACGTACTCGCCCTGTACGCCGACCAGACGCCGGGGCGACCGCCGGACAGCACCATCCGCGAACTCGTCACCGGCTACGACCGGGTTGATCTCGTCGAGACCCTGGAAGTCCTCGGCTCTCGTGGCGCTCGAGTCGTCCGCGTCGACTCGGGCGGCGTACTCCTGGGTGCCCTCCTCGACCTCGGCCTCGTCGACGAGCTGGCGCTCCTGGTCCACCCGGTCGTGGTCGGCACCGGCCAACGCTGGTCCGACGGACACCGGCTGGACCTCCAGCCCGCGGGCACCGAGGTCTTCGAAGGCGGTGTCGTCTGGCTGCGGTACTGCGTCTAGTGGTCGGCGGTGAGGTCGTCCGCGCGGCCGGCCTCGAGGCGCGACCAGTGCGAGATCGGGCGACCGTTGGTCATCAGGCCGCCGGGCTCCCAGTCCTGTGGCCAGCCGTCGGGGGAGTCCTCATGGGTCTCCTGGCGCCCGTAGACGGTGAGGTCCATCAGCGGGTAGCTGTTGTCCATCACCTCGACGCCGCGGATGGTCGTCCACCAGGTCTCGAACACGCGGTCGCCGTCGCGGACGTAACAGACGAGGTGCATCGAGCCGATCTTGCGGCCGACGAGGAGCGTGTCGAGGGAGTCCGGCCGAGTACCACGGCATGGTCCAGCCCATGAAGTCGTGATAGCGGCGGCTCTCGTCGTAGGGGCCCTGGCAGAAGACGGCGTACGTGATGTCGCGGGAGTGCAGATAGGACAGCTCCGAGACGTGGGTGTTGCACCACGTGCAGCCCTGACACTGCTCGGCGGCGGGATGGCCGGGATGCCACATGAAGTAGTAGGCGATCAGTTGCTTGCGGCCTTCGAAGGCGTCGAGCAGGGTGGTGGGCCCGTTCGGTCCGATCAGCTGGGTGCCGGAGTCCACTTCGACCATCGGCAGCCGGCGCCGGGCCGCGGCGATCGCGTCGCCTTCGTGGGTGTGCGCTTTCTCCCGGACCCGCAGTTCGTCGATCTCTGCTTCGAAGGCCTCGCGGTCGACGACTGGAGGGAGATTCGTTGCCGTGGTGGCGTCCGTCATGACTGACTCCTGTTGTCGCGTCTTCTTCGCGGTCATGATCGGGACGTCGGAGCCGGTTCGTCGGTCTCGACCTGGCCCTGTGCTCTTTCCTGGTTCCCGTTGTCCTGTTCACGAAACTGTCGGTCCTGGCGGCTACTGTGAGCGGTGATGAGGAAGCAGCATGAGTGGTACGACGAGCATGACGCCGAGCGCTGGGTGGCGGAGCCGGTCAAGCGGCCGGGGCGGACCGCCTTCGCTCGCGATCGTGCGCGCGTCCTGCACAGTGCCGCCCTCCGGCGGCTGGCGGCCAAGACGCAGGTCGTGACGGCCGGTAGCGACGACTTCGTCCGCAATCGACTGACGCACAGCCTCGAGGTCGCGCAGATCGGCCGGGAGCTGGCCGCGACGCTGGGCTGTGATCCGGACATCGTCGACGCGGCCTGTCTGTCGCACGACCTCGGTCATCCGCCGTTCGGGCACAACGGCGAGCGCGCGCTCGACCAGGTCGCGGCGGAGATCGGCGGCTTCGAAGGCAATGCGCAGACCCTGCGGTTGCTCACGCGGCTGGAGTCGAAGGCGTTCGACTCGGCCGGCCGCAGTGTCGGTCTCAACCTCAGCCGGGCAACGCTCGACGCCGCGACCAAGTACCCGTGGCCCCGGCGTCCGGGGGATCGGAAGTTCGGGGTGTACGACGACGATCTCGCCGTCTTCGAGTGGTTGCGTCAGGGCGTCGGCGACCGGCAGTGCCTCGAGGCGCAGGTGATGGATTTCGCCGACGACGTGGCCTACTCGGTGCACGATGTCGAGGACGGGATCGTTGCCCACCACATCGACCTGGCCGCGGTCGCCGCGGACCGGGCGCCGTACTGGGAGATCGTCCGGCGGCTGTATTTGCCGGAGGCAACCGATGCGGTGCTGGACGAGGGGTGGCGGCGGCTGACCGACCTGCCGTACTGGCCGGGTGGCTCCTTCGACGACAGCCGGCGGGCGCTCGGCGGGCTGAAGGATCTGACCAGCCAGCTGATCGGGCGCTTCTGCACCGCGGCCGAGCAGGCGACCCACGCAGTCTTCGGCCGCTCGCGCCTGCTCCGCTACGAGGCGGACCTGATCGCCCCGGACGGCATTCGCGTGGAGATCGGCCTGCTGAAGGGAGTGGGCATGTTCCACGTCCTCAACTCCCCGGAGCGCCAGGCCCGCCGCGCCTCCCAGCGCGAACTCCTCACCGAGCTCGTCGAGGCGTTGTGGAAGACCGCGCCGCTCCACCTCGACGCGGCCTTCCGGGCCGACTTCGCCGAGGCGGCCGACGACAACGCCCGCCTCCGCGTCGTCGTCGACCAGGTCGCCTCGCTCACCGACCCCTCCGCCCAGGCCTGGCACGCCCAGCTGACGGCCTGACCAGGCGCGTAACGGCAGCCCGGGACTAAAGTCGCTCGTATGACTGATGCAGAGCAGATTGTCATCGTCGGCGCGAGCCTCGCGGGGGCGACCGCGGCCGAGGAACTCCGGAACGACGGCTGGACCGGCGGCATCGTCCTGATCGGCAGCGAGACCAAACTGCCGTACGAGCGACCCCCGTTGTCCAAGGGCGTCCTGCTCGGCAAGGACCAGACCGACGTCGCGCAACTGCACGACCAGCAGTGGTACGACGACAACAACGTCGACCTGCGACTCGGCACGACCGTCACCGGTATCGACCCCGCGGCCCACACCGCCACGCTGGACAACGGCTCGCAGGTGTCGTACAGCAAGCTCCTGATCGCGACCGGCAGCCGCGTACGGCGTCTCGACGTCCCAGGCGCTGACCTGCCCGGCATCCGCTACCTGCGGACGGCCGAGGAGTCACAGGCCCTGACCGACGCGTACGCCGCCAAGCCGCGAGTCGTCGTGGTCGGCGCCGGCTGGATCGGCCTCGAGGCAGCATCGGCCGCTCGCGAACGCGGCTGCGAGGTGACCGTGGTCGAACCACAGTCCACCGCGCTGGCCGCCGTACTTGGTGAGCAGGTCGGCGAGCTGTTCGCCGAGCTGCACCGGCAGCACGGCGTGAACCTCCGGTTCGGCACCGGGGTCGAGGGCTTCGAAGGCACCGACAAGGTGACCGGGGTCCGGACCTCCGACGGCGACGTGATCCCGGCCGACCTGGTCATCGTCGGGGTGGGGGTGCAGCCGAACACCGAGCTGGCCGCCGACGCCGGCATCGAGGTCGCCACTCCGGACAACGGTTCGGGGATCGTCACCGGCCCGGACCTGCGTACCTCGGCGGAGGACGTGTACGCGGCAGGCGACGTGGTCCGGTGGGAACACCCGCTGTTCGGCCGGCCGGTCCGGGTCGAGCACTGGCAGAACGCGAAGGACACCGGGAAGTCCGCGGCCAAGGCGATGCTCGGTCAGGACGTCGCGCACGACGCGATCCCGTTCTTCTTCACCGATCAGTACGACCTCGGCATGGAGTACGCCGGTGATGTTCCGCGCGGGACGTCGTACCAGGTGGTGCTGCGCGGTGATCCCGCCTCGGGGGCGTACCTCGCCTTCTGGCTCGACGACGACCGGCGGCTGCTGGCCGGGATGCACGTCAACACCTGGGGTGCGACCGACGCCGTACAGGAGCTGATCCGCTCCCGGAAGCAGCTCGATCCCGACCGGCTCGCCGACTCGTCGATCGACCTGTCCGAGGTTTAGAGCGGGTAGGCCACGTACGCGAAGCTCGTGCTGTCCGGCGACCAGCTCGGCACGTTCATCGTGCCCTGGCCGCCGAACAGCGTCGCGATCTCGCGGATCTCACCGCCGGGGCTCAGCAGCCGCAGACGTACGTCGTCCACATCCGCCGGATGACCCTGGACGCCGGGCGGGAAGCTGACGTACGCGATCGCGGAGCCGTCCGGCGCCGGGTGCGGGAACCAGTTGACCCGCTCGTCGGAGGTCAGTTGCTCGACCTCGCCGGTGCTGACCGCGATCCGGAACAGCTGCGCGTGCCCCGGCGCCGTCGACGCCCGCTCGGAGTTGAAGTAGATCCACTTGCCGTCCCGGCTGTACTCCGAGCCGTCGTCCGCGTGCTCGTCGTTCGTCACCTGGACGTCGGCGCCGCCGCCCGCCGGGATCGTCCAGACGTTGGTGACCCGGCGGTCGCCCACCTGCTCCAGACCGATGTAGGCGAGCGTCCGCCCGTCCGGCGAGACACCGTGCAGGTAGTGGTGGAATCCCGGTCCGCGGTCGTTGCTGACCCGGCGTGGAGCGCCGCCTTCGAGCGGTACGGCGTACAGATGTCCGTCATCGGCCGACACGTAGACCGTCGTACCGTCCGGGCTCAGGACGTGGTCGTTGTTGATCGGCGGCACCCCGCCGAGGTCGATCTCGGTCAGCCCGTCCGCCGCGGCGCTGAACAGGCGACCGTCCCCGTTGACGACGAGCCGGCCGTCCGCGGTCCAGTTCGGCGCCTCGAACAGGACGGTGCTCGAGCTGTGGACGAGCCGCCGGTCGCCAGTGCTCACATCGACGACGTACAGCTCGGACCGCTGACCTGGGCGAAGAGTTCGTGGCATACCCGCCAACCTATGTGATCGGCCCGGCTAGACTCACGGCGTGGCAGGCCGGATCAAGGACGAGGACATCGCGCTGGTGCGCGAGCGGGCCCGGATCGACGACATCGTCGGCTCGTACGTGACCTTGAAGAACGCCGGCGGCGGCTCGCTGAAGGGCCTGTGCCCGTTCCACGACGAGAAGTCACCGTCGTTCAACGTCACCCCGTCGCGCGGATTCTTCTACTGCTTCGGCTGCCAAGAGGGCGGCGACGTGATCGACTTCATCCAGAAGATCGACCAGATCACCTTCCACGAGGCGGTCGAGACGCTGGCCGCCAAGGTCGGCATCCAGCTGCGGTACGACGACTCCGGCGCGCCGATGCAGCGCGGCCCGTCGAACCAGCGGCCCCGGCTCGTCGAGGCGCACAAGGTCGCCGCCGAGTTCTTCGTGGAGCAGCTCTTCGGCGCCGCCGACGCGACGCTGGGGCGGCAGTTCCTGGACAAGCGCGGGTTCGACAAGGACGCGGCGGTGCACTTCGGGGTCGGGTTCGCGCCGCGCGGCGGCGAGGCGCTGACCGCTCATCTGCGCGGCCGCGGCTTCACCAACGCCGAGCTGGTCGCGTCCGGCCTGTCCGCGGACGGGCAGCGCGGGCTGTACGACCGGTTCCGCGGCCGGCTGATGTGGCCGATCCGGGACGCCGTCGTCGGACGTGATCGGGTTCGGCGCCCGGCGGCTGTTCGACGACGACAAGATCGAAGCGAAGTACCTGAACACCCCCGAGACCCCGATCTACAAGAAGTCCAAGGTCCTGTACGGCGTCGACCTGGCCCGCCGCGAGATCGCGAAGGGCCGCCAGGCCGTGGTCGTCGAGGGCTACACCGACGTGATGGCGTGCCACCTGTCCGGCGTCCAGACCGCCGTCGCCACCTGCGGTACGTCGTTCGGCGACGACCACGCGCGGGTGTTGCGGCAGTTGCTGCTGGATCACGACCAGTTCCGCGGCGAGGTGATCTTCACCTTCGACGGTGACGAGGCCGGCCAGCGGGCGGCGCTGAAGGCGTTCGCGGGGGACCAGGCGTTCGCGTCCCAGACGTACGTCGCGGTGGAGCCGGACGGACTCGATCCGTGCGACCTGCGGCTGCAGAAGGGTGACGCCGCGGTCCGCGAGCTGATCGGCCGGCGGGTGCCGCTGTACCGGTTCGTGCTCGCGAACGTGCTGTCGAAGTACGACCTGGACCGCGCGGACACCCGGATCGACGCGCTGCGCGACGCCGCCCGCCTGGTGGTCAGCATCCGCGACCGGTCGAAGGTGGACGCGTTCACCCGGGAGCTGGCCGGACACCTCGGGATGGAGGTCGACCAGGTGCGCACGGAGGTGTACCGGGCCGCGTCCCGTCCTGCTGCTCCTACGCCTGAGCGTGAGCGTGACCGGCCGGTCGTCGTACAGGGGGACGCTGCGCCTCCGCCGCCGCCTCGGGTCGACGTGCCGTCGCCGCGGGACCAGCGGTTCGTGATCGAGTGGGACGTGCTGAAGGTCGCGATGCAGCATCCAGCGTTGGTTGGGGTCGCGTTCGACGAGTTGGACGATCACGACTTCACGCATCCGTGGCTGGCCGCGATTCGGTCCGCGATGGCCAAGGCGGGCGGGCCGGCCGCGGCGGCTCCCGGTGAGGCGTGGGTGATCGCCGTACGCGATGCCATCGGCAACGATCCCGCCGCCGCGGTGGTCGGTGCGCTCGCCGTCGACCCGCTCCGGCTCGGCCGCGACCCGGACGCGGCGTATGCGCTGGCCTTGCTGGCCCGGTTGCAGGAGTTGACCTGTGCGCGCCGGATCCAGGACCTGAAGTCGAAGCTGCAGCGCACCAACCCGATCGACCGGGCCGACGACTACAACCGCATGTTCGGCGAGCTCATCGCGCTCGAGGCCTACCGCTCCGACCTCCGCAAGACGGCGATCTCCGGCGCCCTCTAGGGTGTGCGCCATGACCCAGCTGCCAGGGTTCCAGCCCCGCCCGCCGCGCCTGTTCCGCGCGGACCAGATCCTCAACGGCCAAGTCCGCCTCGACGGCTACCCGTTCCCCCACATCGCCGTCCGCAGTTGTGCCTTCCTCCGCGCCGGTGGCTGACGCCTCGGACGTGACCTCACCCGTCGACCTTGAACGGGTCGTGTTCGGCGAGGAGTTTGTCGAGTCTTGCCTGGTCTACTCGGTTGGTTACCTCTGACATCTCCTGGCGGTCGCGGATGACCTTGGAGAGGGTGATTGTCGAGGTGACGACGTACAGGAGGCCGAGGACCAGGAACGCGCGCACCCAGCCGGGCGCCGGGAGGTAGATCAGTGCGAGGCCCATCGCGGCCAGCGAGATTGCGAATGACAGGACGGCCTGGGCGTAATACGCGGCGGTGGTCGAGGGCTGAATAGGCTTTGTCATGCGCATATCGTCACTTCGCCACCGGATGCAACACATGCGGTGAACTACTCAGATCAGCATTGAGGTCACCTGGTTGCATGGGGCAACTGGGGCTACTCGCCGAAGATCGGGTCCAGGACCGGTATGACGCCCCACCGGAAGTAGACCGGGTCGTTGAAGGTGCCGGGGACCCGGCCGAGGCCCTTCATCACCGTGGCGGTGCCGTTGGCGTGACCCATCGCGTACAGGTAGGCGGCGCCCGTGTCCTTGTCGATGCCGAGGAGCAGTACGCCGTACAGACCGCACTTCTGCGCGGTGAACGACTCGAAGCCCTGCCAGGTGCTACTGCGCACGACCTTGACGACCGGCTTCATCGGCGAGGTGGTCGGGATGCGGACGGTGTAGAGCGCCCCGCCGCGGGTGTTCACCAGGAGCGTGTCGTACGTGCGCGTCTTGCTGATCAGCGCCATCGCCTTCACCGACGCGAAACCGGCGTACGAACCGGCGCTGTGCCAGACGCGGTTGCCGTCGACCGTCCACCGGAACAGCACGCCATCGCGGCGCAGCCCGTACTGCGTGGTCCGCGTAGCGCTAGGCGTCTCGTGAGTGGAGGTTTCGAAGGCGGTGAAGGCACCCCAGCCACCGCCGACCCTGCGCAGCCGGCTCGGCCAATCGGGATCGATTTCGCCGGTCCAGAAGGTCTCGTAGGCCACGTCGTACATCGATTCGCCCAGTACCGCCCGGCCGGAGATGTCGTTGCCCTGCGTGTCGGGCTCGACGACGAAGTAGCTGCTGAGCTTCGCCTGCCCGGCCGGGAAAAGCCCTGCCGCGACGGTCTGGCGGCTGGTCGTCGTCGGCGGCGAGGTCGCAGTGATCTCCTGGCCTACGTGGTCACCATTGGCTGAGACCGACCCCAAGCTGACCTTGCAGGCGTCGGCGGCTGTTGTCGACCCCTCCGCGACCTGCGTTGCCGCACCTGCCGTGCCCGGGGCGAGGCTGACCGTCAGCAACGCCAGCCCGAGTACGGCGGCACCGCCCCGCGTGCGCGTTCTCCGCCGAGTGACCATCTGTTCCCCCAAGTTGGCTTGTGCGCGCCTTTCGGCGCGCACAAGGGGTGTGCTTCTACTGAACTTGATGCGTCCGTCGGGGCGGAAGTTGCGTTATTCGCCGAACAACATCGGCTCGTCGTTCGGGCGCAGGGCGTGCTTGAAGGAGACCGGGTCGGTGAAGGTCCCGGGCACCTTGCCGAGGCCCTTGATCACCGTGGCGGTGCCGTTGGCGTGACCAACGGCGTACAGATAGCCGGAGCCGGTGTCCTTGTCGATGCCGAGCAGCACCATCCCGTACACGCCGCACTTGTCGATGATGAGCGGCTACCGCGTCGACCTGGACGGTGAGGTCAAACCCGAGTACGTCGGGCTGGATGCGCGCGATGAGACCTCATGGCGTCGCCATCACCAGCTGTGTGCGACGTCGACGACGACGCGGCTCGTGGAGCCTGGGCCGGTGAGGGTGAAGACGCGGAACGGGAGTCGGGCGCGGACGCCGACGCCGATCGTCGTCTCGCCCTCGAAGCTGCCGGCGCTGACGACCTGCCGGAAGGTCCGGTAGCCGCTCACGTTCGTCAGTTCGTCGTAGTTCGCCGGGTCGTATGTGTACTGAGAGTCTCGGTACGACGGTGCGAGCAGGATGATCTCCAGCTTGGCGCCGCCGCGGACCGGGATGAGCTTGCCTTCGCCCACGCTGCTGATGTCCTTCACGTATCCCACGCGGAACCAGGACGCCTTGCCGTCGATGTCGAACACGATCCGGTCGAAACAGGCGTGCCGTCCGGTGCGAACGTTCGTCAGGTACCCGAGACCTTGGAACGTACTTGCTTCAGGCAACGACCCCCAGCCGGTCGGGCACTTGGCGGCAACGGTGGTCGTGGTTGTTGCCTTGGCTGGGCCGGCGAACGCCGGTATTGCGATTGCTCCGGCCGGTACTGCGGCCACTGCGAGCACCGCGAGTGCGGTGCGGATCGGTCTGCGGATGTGGGTATGGATGGTGTGAATACATTTCACGATGCCCCCCTTAGGACACCTGTTAGATGCGCCCACCAGACCAGAAGTTGAACAAACCACCCCTTTGAAACCCGTGTTTGGTTTATGCCGACGAGTGTTGCGGTCGAGTGCTGGGGTCGCGGACACGACCATTGACAGGGTCTGTACTGCCGAGGATGGTGAGCAAAGGGGGATCGCCATGGAGCAGAGCCGGAACGGGCCGATGGCCGGTAGGACGGTGCTGATCACCGGTGGTTCCGGAGGCATCGGCAAGGCAACAGCGCTCTGCCTGGCGACGATGGGTGCGCGGGTTGCGATCATCGGCCGGGACCGCGGCCGGACCGAGGACGTCGTACGCGAGATCCGCGCGGCCGGCGGCCAGGCGGACGCGTTCGTCGCGGATCTGTCCGCACAGGCAGAGGTACGGCGGGTCGCCGACGACGTACTGCGGAACCTTGCGCGGCTCGACGTACTGGTGAACAACGTCGGAGGCTACTGGAGCACCCGGCATGTCACCGCCGACGGGCTCGAGCGCACCTTCGCCTTGAACCACCTCGCGCCGTTCCTGCTCACCAACCTCCTCCTCGACCGGTTGAAGCAGAGTGCCGCGGCCCGAGTGGTCACAGTGTCGTCGAACGCACATGCCACCGGCCGGATCGACTTCGACGATCTCCAGAAAGAGCAGCCCTATTCCGGGTCGGCGGCGTATGGCCAGTCCAAGCTCGCCAATGTCCTGTTCAGCTACGAGCTGGCTCGTCGGCTGCACGCCACGTCGGTCACCGCAAACGTCCTGCACCCAGGCCTGGTGAGCACCGGCTTCGGGGGCGAGGACCCCGGGCGCGCACAGCAGATGTTGCTTCCGTTGCTGCGACCTTTCATGAAATCTCCCCGGCGGGGAGCCGCGACCTCGATCCATCTGGCGTCCGACCCGGATCTGCAACAGGTGACAGGTCACTACTTCGCCAAGTGCGAATCCAAGCGATCCGCCGAACACAGCTACGACAAGGCTGTCGCCGCACGACTCTGGCAGGTCAGCACGGACCTGGTCGGGAACATCGCACCGGCGACCACCTCGTAACCCGTTCTCTGGGCGCTGGACTCCCGCCTCCTGACCACCGGCGGGTTCGTCGTGAGCTGACCTGTGGTGAGAATGCTGGTATGGATCTGCATCTGCATCTGGGGGAGGAGGGCGGGCTGGCCGAGCAGATCTACGCGCAGTTGCACGAGCGAATCAGGACCGACGTGTTGCCCGCGGGAACGGTGCTGCCGTCGTCGCGTGAGCTCGCCGAGCGGCTGTCGGTGTCGCGGGCGACCGTGGTCGCGGCCTACGAGCGGCTCGCCGCGCACGGGTTGATCCGCTCGCGCGCCGGGATCGGAACGTTCGTCACCGGAGATCGCATGCCCGCCCCGGCCGCGCCGACCGCGTCCCCGCTGCGACCCCGGCCGATCTGGTCCGCCGAGCATCTCGCCGTACCAGAGCTCGCTGGGCCTGTCACGGAGTTCGATTTCGCGACCGGCGTGCCGGCGCGGACCCAGTTCCCGTTCGCGCGGTGGCGAGCGTTGCTCAACGATCAGTTCCGCACCCGTACCGACGTCAACTACGCCGACCCGGCGGGCTCGGGCCGGCTGCGGGATGCGCTCGCGCGGCATCTGGTGGTGAGTCGCGGAGTCCGAATCGCGCCGGAGCAGTTGGTGATCACGACGGGTGCGCAGCAGGCGTTCGACATCGCCGCGCGCGTTCTGCTCGAACCGGGCGACACGGTGGCTGTCGAGGATCCCGGGTACCTGCCGGCCTACCGTTCGTTCCTCGCGCACGGAGCCCGCGTCGTCGGCGTACCGGTCGACAGCGAGGGCCTGGTTGTCGACCAGCTTCCGGCCGGGACGCGGTTGGTGTACGTGACGCCGTCGCATCAGTTTCCGCTCGGCATGCCGTTGTCCGACTCGCGCCGTACTGCGCTGCTGGAGTGGGCGGCCCGGCACGACGCGGCGATCGTCGAGGACGATTACGACTCGGAGTTCCGCTTCACCGGACGTCCGCTCACGCCGCTGCAGGCGACCGACATGGAAGGGCGCGTCCTGTACGTCGGGTCGTTCTCCAAGACGCTGCTGCCGGCGCTGCGGGTCGGGTTCCTCGGCGTCCCGGCCACTCTGGCCGAAGCCGCACGCCGCGCGAAGTTCGTCGCCGACTACGGCACCGCCGGCCACGTGCAGGCCGCGCTCGCCGCCTTCATCGAGGAGGGCGGCCTGGCGCACCACATCCGGCGGATGCGGCGATCGTACGAGCATCGGCACGACCTGCTGATCGGCACTCTGCGTGAACACTTCGACGGCCTCCTCGAGCCGATCGAGTCCAGCGGCGGAACGCACATGGCCGCACTGCTCACGCCCGGACAACCGCCTGACACGACGCTCGCCGCGCGCGCTCTCGCGGAGGGCGTGTACCTCGGGACGATCTCGCGCTGGGGGATCGAGCGTCCCGGTCCGAACGGTTTCGTCTTCGGGTACGGCGCCATCGCGGCCGACCGGATCCCGGACGGACTCGCCGCGCTGCGCCGCGTTATCTGATCGAGATTGGACTGGCGCAGAACACGCCGAATCGGCGCCCCCACCGGGCCGGCGCCGTTCCTAGGCTCTCGCGGAGCATCCACTTCAAGGAGGACCGATGAGATCCCTGCGCATCGCCGCGTTCGCCGTCGCGTGTGTCGTCACCGTCGCCGGCTCGTCCCTGGCGAACGCGTCGCCCCGCTGCCGGCAGATCGACGCGACGATCTACGACAAGGTGGTCGATGTGGGCTGCCCGCCGCCGAGCCAGGTCTGCGTGGCCGGTTTCGTCCGCGGCAAGGACGGCTTCGACGGCAAGACCGTGTTCGTGCTCGGCTCTCGCGCCGAGGGGCCGGCGACGGCACCCGGCTACGGCTCGGTCAGCGGGACGATCACCTTCACCTTCAAGGACGGGGCGACGCTCACCGCACTCGAGACGAGCATCGGCAACGTCAACACGACCACCGGCCAAGGCCACGCCGGCGGCACCCAGGAGTTCACCGGCGGTACCGGCCGCTACGAAGGCGCCACCGGCTACGCCTACCTCGGCCAGCACTTCGAGACCGACCACTTCGTCACCAAGATCCAGGGCGAGGTCTGCAGTTCGCAGAGCTAGCGCGTTATGACTTGGCGAGGCAACAGACAACGTCGCCTGCGTCCAGGCTGAGCACCTGAAAGCCTTGTGCGACAAACTCATCCCGAAGCGCCTCAGCTGAAAGGTGCCTTCGATGGGGGACATACCGACGCCCGCCGAGCTCGACAACCTGATCAGCAGTCGAGCCGGCGGGAACCTCGCGGTAGTAGATCCCAGTGGACGCGTCGTAGTAGTGGCCGGGCTCAGCTTTGCGTCCCGGCACCCGCAACGCTGTTGAGACGACGTAATAGCCGCCCGGCTTCAGCCGTGCCCGGACGGCCGAGAACACGGCGCCGCGATCTTGGTCGGTGACGATGGACTGCAGGCAGTAGCTGTCAAGAACCAGGTCGTAGCGCCTGGTCACCGGTTCGGATGCCAGGGCGCAGATGTCGGCCACGCTGAAGGCGACCTGCACGCCCCGCTCTGCTGCCATCCGTCGCGCGAGCGTGATCGCCTCGGGGATGAGATCGACCGCGTCCACCTGGAAGCCACGAGCGGCGAGGAAGCATGCCGCGGGACCGGTGCCACATCCGTACTCGAGCACGCTCGTCGCAGCTGCGGCCGGAAGATCGAGCCGCGGAATGACCTGCTCGAGGAACTTGCGGTTCTGAAAGTGGTCATAGGTCCACGCGTTGCTCTGGTCGAAGAGGTCGTTCCATTGCGTGTACCCGAGCTTTTCGATCTGTCGATACGCAGATTCATGCTCCGCTTGGTAGTAGCGCACACCAATCTCCTTCAGGAACCAGTCCAGGTGCGATCCGGCTCAGTCTGGCCCCGGTCGCCGCGGGAGGGCGACCGAATACTCGCAAGCCGAGGTCATCCGCGACGGGGGATGAGCGTGCCGGGGAACGGCCATACGGTCGGTCTCGGGGGTGGTGGGCACTTGATAGGTCACGCGCTGGTTTTCGCGCCGAGGCCGGCCACCCGCTTGGCCTGGGACCGCGCGATCGCCTGGGGATTCGCCGTGGGATCGGTCTGCTTCTTCATCGGGCCGTTCCCCGGGTTCGTCCAGCTGGTGGGCGCTGCGGCAGACAGCGTGGTCTTCTTCGTCGGCTCCATCTTCTTCACCCTCGCCGCCGCTATGGAGTTGCGGGAGGGCACGGTCCGGCGCGGGCAGCGCTGGGGTCGTGACCCGTCCTGGTGGAGTGCCGCGATTCAGTTCGCCGGCACGCTGCTGTTCAACCTCAGCACGTTCTCCGCCATGCAGGAAGGCCTGTCGACGCAGCAGGAGAATCGGCTGATCTGGACGCCGGACCTGTTCGGCTCGGCGTGCTTCCTCGTCTCAGGCGCGGTGGCCTACCGGGTCACCGCCGGACCTGGGCTGCGCCCGGGGCGCATGGACCGGCAGTGGACGACGGCCGCCGTGAATCTGCTCGGCTGCGTACTGTTCGGAATCTCGGCCCTCGCCTCGTTCGTCGTGCCGTCCACCGGTTCGATCCTCGACCTGGCCGCCGCCAACTGGTGCACCGCCCTCGGCGCCCTCTGCTTCTTCATCGGCGCCCTACTGACCCTCCCTCCTTCACCCGACGGAGGCTAGGCATACCGCAGCACACTCCGGCCGGCCCTAGCCGCTCGCCGCCGGGCGACGTCGGTAGATCCACACTGCAACGAGCGCAAGCCCGGCCCCGCCCAGGGTGCGCCGGTGTTGCTGAGTGTTTGGGCGTCAGCCGCGGCGGCCGGTGGTCGACTTGATGAGCGTTGGGGTTCGGTTGCCCGGGGGAGTGAGCCAGATCTGCAGATCGCCGCAAGGGCAGCGTGCCCAGGTGACGGTTCCCTCGGAGGTGCGGTGGCGGGACAGCACGACCAGTTCGTGTTGCACGTGTCGCGGGAGCAAACTGATGGTCGACATCATCTGAGTTGTCATCGCTTCCTCTTTACCCGCGCCTCCGTACTTCTTGCGGACTCTGGGGGGACGATCAACAGTGCATGGTTGAAAATGTCGCCGGGATCCCAACGGCGCTTTGTTTCCTGGAGTTTCGGATAGTTTTCCCGGTAATACAGTTCGGACCAGGGCGTCGTTGATCGGTTCCATTTCTCGTCCTTGAGATCGGGGTCCGGCCAATTGACATAGCATCCGCTCGTCCGATCGTTCGGTACGGGCACGCCGCCGGTGGTTGTGAACAAGTCTCGGTAGAAGCTTCGGACCCAGTTGAGATGCTTGTCGTCTTCGTCCGGTTCGCCCCAGAAACTTCCGACCGACAGCAGGACAGTGGAATCTCTGTGCGCGAACGCAGTGTCCTGCGGGTCGAGTGCGTTGATCTGTCCGCCCCAGGTGGCGAGCACCATGACGCCGCCGCGCCAGTCGTAGTCATCGTTGGTCAAGTAGTCGAACGCTGTCCCGGTCTGCGCCGCGTCCAGCGGCGAGCGCAGATATGCGCCTTTGGCTTTCGAACGGAGCTGCGTCGCCGGTAGTCCCAGCGCATCGGAGGTGTCCGGAAGGTTGACCGTGTGGTAGAGCCACGGCTCGTCGTTTCGGTTCGTCTCGGTGCCGTTCGGGACGTTCGCGGTCACCTCGGCGAAGTACGTGGCGAGTGATTCGCGGCTGTGCGGCTGCCCCGGGTCGATTTGACCGGTCAGGATGACGACACCGAATTCCTTGCGGAAGCCGATCAGTGTCCCCCAGATGGCCGCCGCGGGACTGTCAGGGGAGCTGTTTCGTTCGCACCAGCCGGTGAAGTTGTCGACGAGTGTGGTGAATGCATCCTCGTCCAGGTCCGACCATTTCCAGGCAACGGAGGCCGTCGTGTACCCGGAAGGGCGTTTCGGCAGCAGGAGCGCGGGATCGTCGGTCTGGGCATCACGGCTCCGGAACCAGAATTTCGTGGCGACGCCGAAGTTCCCGCCTCCGCCTCCGGTGTGCGCCCACCACAGGTCGCGATTCGGGTCTCCCTCGTCCCGGGTCGCGATCACCTGTTTCACTTCGCCGTCCGCGGTCACAACCACTGCTTCGACCGCGTACAGGTGATCGGCGACGCAGCCGTACAGCCGTGACAATGCCCCGAATCCGCCGCCGATGACGTGGCCGCCCACGCCGACACCGGGACAGGTGCTGCCGGGAAGAGTCACTCCCCAGCCCAGATCGAGGGCTTGATACAACCGGCCGTACGTGGCGCCGGCCTCGACCGCGAACGCGCGCCGCCCCGGGTCGTAGTACACCGAATCCAACTGGGCGAGATCGATCACGCACTCGATCGCGGGATCGTCGACAAATCCTTCCATGCAGTGGCCACCGCTGCGCACGGCGAGCTTCCGTCCGGCAGCGACCGCAGTGGCGACCGCATCCACCACGTCGCAGGTGTCGCGCACGACGAACACGCTGTCCGGTGTCCCGACGAAGCGTCGGTTCTTCCCCCGTAGCTGCAGGTCCCGGTACCGCGGATCACCAGGCTTGACCACCGTCACTCGGTCGCGCATTCCACTCTTCCTCGCCTCGGATCGAAAGGTTGTCGTGAGGGTCAGGGCCTCGCGCGCCGGCCGCCGTCCCTATCTGGACCGCTGGTCCAGTAATCAGTGTGAGACGATGTGGACCGGAGGTCAAGTTGTCCACGAACGAGAGGCCGGGGGAGGCGCGGTGACTGCCGACGACCCGCGAACCGAACGGGCCGACGCTGCACGCAATCGCAGGGCGATCCTGGACGCTGCCGCGAAATTGCTGACGGAGCGCCGCGCCGACAGCCTGTCGATCGAACAGATCGCCGCGGCCGCCGGTGTCGGCAAGGGCACCGTGTTCCACCGATTCGGCAACCGCGCCGGACTGCTGCACGAGCTGGTCATGGAACGCAGCGAGACGCTGCGCCGCGCGGTCATCTCCGGTGAACCACCGCTCGGGCCCGGTGCGCCAGCACGGGAGCGGCTGCTCGCCTTCTTCGCCGCGTGGGCCGATCTCGCGATCGACAACTTCGAGCTCTACGCCGCGTACTCCACAAGTGCACCCGACCCCCGCGCTGAAGACTTTCACGCGTTCTGGTGTCGGCACATCGCCGAACTGCTCCGCGAGCTGCGGCCCGGCATCGTCGACGCCGAACTGCAGGCGCAGTTGCTCTTCATGGGGACATTCGCCGGCCCGGTCGGCCTCCAGCTCTTCCGTGCCGGGCAAGGCGACAAACTCAAGGCCGCCGTACTTGACATCGTCGAAGCGGTCGCATCATCACACTGACCGACAACGCGCCTGTCTGGCCGCCATTGCGCGGGTCGCGGCACGGATCGGTGAAGACTCCGGCCTGGCGACGCACTGATCGTTTGTGCATGCTGGCGTCAAGAAGAGACCGTCACGCCAAGTCGCCGGCTGCTGCGCTGCGCGCTGGTGGAGCGCCGGTCGGGGTGGGATGAGCTGAGATTCGTCTCGGAGGGGATCGGAATGGTCAGGATCATGGAGCACCTACGCGGCCTTGACGACGATGACTGAGCCTGGTCCGGCGGTCCGCCGCGCTCCGCGGGGAGTGCTTGTGCCGCTTGCGCTCGCGCAGTTCATCTGCAGCTTCGCCGGTTCCAACATGAACGTGATGATCAACGACATCAGCGTCGATCTGGACACAACGGTGCAGGGCGTGCAGGTTGCGATCACGATCTTCTTGTTGGTGATGGCGGCCCTGATGATTCCCGGGGGCAAGTTGGCCGACCGGTACGGCCGTAAGCGATGCTTCGTCGTCGGATTGGTGTTGTACGGCATCGGGGCGCTGATCAGCGCGGTCTCGCCAGGCCTGGGCTTTCTCATCCTGGGCAACTCGATCTTCGAGGGCGTGGGAACGGCCCTGCTCATCCCACCCGTCTACATTCTGACGACCTTGCTGTTCACCGAGGTCAGCTCGCGGGCCCGCGCGTTCGGCATGATCAGCGCGATGGGAGGTATCGGTGCCGCCGCGGGGCCCTTGATCGGCGGTCTGATCACTTCGGCGATCAGTTGGCGTGCGGCGTTCGTGTTCCAGGCGCTGGTCATTGCCACGATCATCGTGCTGACCCGTCGGCTGGAAGATCCCCTGCCGCCGGATCGTTCCCGTCCCTTCGACACCGGCGGGGCGATTCTGTCGGCTAGCGGTCTGGTTCTCGTCGTCACCGGCATCCTGGCGGCCGACAACAACGGCTGGTTGATGCTGGTCCTGATCCTCGCGGGTGCGGTTGTCCTCGCGTTGTTCTTCAGGTCGGTACGAGCCAAGGAGCGTGCCGGCGTCGAGCCCCTGTTGCCGACCGCACTGTTCCGCGTTCGCACCTCCAACCTCGGCCTGATCACGCAGAATGCCCAATGGCTGCTGCTCACGGGCGTGTCGTTCGTGGTCTCGGCCTATCTGCAGGTTGTGCGTGGATACAACGCGATCGAGACGGGCGCGATCTTCACGGCCGTCACCGCCGGCCTCCTGGTCTCGTCGCTGGGCGCCGAGCGGTTCGCGAAGCGGCGCGCGCAGCGCACCCTCATTCTGACCGGGTTCGTCGTCACGATCGCGGGCGTCGGTGTCTTGCTGGCCATGGTGATCGGTACGCCGAATGTCTGGGCGTTCACGCCCGGGCTGTTGCTCATCGGGTTGGGCCTCGGCGCGATGCTGACCCCGTCGGTCAACGTGGTGCAATCAAGCTTCGGCGAGGGTTTACAAGGCGAGATCTCGGGTCTGTCGCGCAGCGTCTCCAACCTCGGCTCATCCCTCGGCGCCGCCATCGCCGGCACGATCCTCGTCGCGGGCATCACGTCGACACCCGAGCGCTCGTACGGGCTCGCGATGGGTGTCCTGGCCCTGGTCGGTGCCGTCGGGTTGGTCGCCGCTGTCCTCCTCCCCGCGACTCCCGCCCCGTCCCAGGCCCGGGACCCAGCGACCACGACACCCCCCGAAGCCTCCGGGCCGGCACAGCCTCCAGGCGGGTGACGCAGTTGCCGCTCGTCCGGCCCTCGATGATGCCGACGGCAATTACTCGTCCCCGGCCGTCGTACGCGAACAGCGCTCCGCCATCGCAGCACCCTTGGCGACCCTCGCCCGGTTGCGTTGGTGGGTCAGCCGAAGTCCATCCCGTCCAGCGGGGCCGCCGGCTTCTGGTCGGGCAGACGCAGCATGCGGAAGGAGTTGCCGAGTCCGAGCAAGCCGGCCAGGAGCGGTACCAGCAAGGCGATCTGTAGCGAGAGGTTGCGGGCGTCGTTGTTGATGGCCACGACCTCTGCCTCCACCGCTGCGGGCTGGCCGGTGATCTGCTCCTCGAGCTGGGTGTTGCTCATGACTTCGGCGTCATCTTCGAGGGCGCGGGCGATCTGCTCCTGCTGGGCCGGCGGGATGATCTGGCTGCTCTCGGTCATCTGGGTGAAGCTGAATGACAGGGCGGCGAGCATGAGTCCCCCCGCCATGGCGAGGCCGAAGGAGAGTCCGAAGGACCCGGCGGCCGAGTTCACGCCGGCGGCTTCGCTGACCCGTTCCTCCTCGACGGGTGCGAGTGTGTAGTTGTTGAGCTGTGATACCAGCAAGCCCAGGCCGGCGCCCGTGATGGCAAGTGGGATCACCAGGTACCAACCGCTGTCCACCCGGGGGACGAACGGGATGATGATCGCGATCCCGACGCTGGAGAGTAGGAAGCCGGCCCGAATGATCGCGGCGGGCCGCCTGGCACCGGCCTTCTTGCCTGCCACCACCGCCGCCGCGAACATGGTCAGCGAGAGCGGGGCCAATGACAGGCCGGCCTCCAGACGCGTTGTACTCGAGGGTCATCTGGAAGAACAGCGGCAGGGCGATCATGGCCCCGCCCAGGGTGACCTGCTGCAGCATCTGACCGGAGACTCCGGCGGTGAAGTTCGGATGCCGGAACAGGTCCGGGTCGAGCAGAGTCACCTGGCCCGCGCGTTTGCGCCGGATGAGCCACCGGGCAAGCACCACCAGCGCCACGGCCCCGACGATCATCAACAAGCCGACGAATTCACCGCCCTCCTGCCAGACCAGGATCCCGAGTACCACGCCGCCCATGCCGATGACGGACAGGATCGCGCCGACCACGTCGACCTGGCGTGAGCCGGTGTACGCGACGTCGCGGACCAAGCCGATCTGGATCAGGACGACGGCGATGATCACGACCTCGAGCGCGAATCCGACCCGCCACGAGAGGTACGTCGTGACGAATCCGCCGAGCAGGGGACCGATCGCGGCGGCGATGGCGGCGGCGGCGCCGACCAGTGCGTACGCCTGCTTCTGGGCAGCACCCGAAAAGTTGCCGTGGATCAGCGACTGCATCGCCGGCAGCAGCAGGGAGGCCCCAGTCCGCCGATGATCGCCCAGAAGACGATGATCGCCGTCAGGCTCTGGGCCAGCGTCATGGCCAACGCCCCGACGGCATAGGCGAGCAACCCCAGGACATAGGCGCGCTTCCGGCCGATCAGGTCGCCGACCTTGCTGTTGATCAGGATGAACGCCGCTGAGACGAGTGCTTCGAGAGCGATGGCGGACTGCACTCCGCTGGCTGTGGTGTCCAGGTCCGTGATGACCGCGGAGATCGACACGTTCATCAACGACGTGTCGACCACCAGCACGAACATCGCCGCCGCCAGCAGAAACATCAGACGACGGCTCCCGGAGCCCCCAGGCTCGATACCTTCATTTGGGCCGTTACTCACATCGCCCCCCTGAGCCCATGATGAGGCAACAATCAGCCCGGCACTAGTCGCGACCTGTGTCGTCTTCGTGACGGCTCGCGGCTGTCGGGCCGAGACGGGGACGTCACCCAACCTGGATGATGCGCAATCGCCTGCTCCGGCTGAATGGTTGCCGTTAGGGGTTCAGACAGGGGGGTCGATCGTGAGCGAAACGTCCGACGTGGTCCCGGACCGGTTGGCGCTGCCGCCGCCTGAACCACAGAATCCGCCGATCACCGAGATCGACGCACGCAAGGCCACGAGGCGCGTTCCTGACCGGCACCGAGCCGGCCGACGTGGGCATGGACGACCTCACCCCGTGACGCAGGATTACGAGGCTTATGACAACAAGTTCACCGGTACGATCCGCCAGATCGTGGTCGCCGTCGGACCTGTAGGCGAAGCCTTCGATCCACCTCTCGAGTGGCAAGGCCGCGGGTAGGCCAGGCGGGCGGTGTCGGCGTACACAGCACTCTCGATGACGATCGGAGAGATGTCGGATGAGCGTCGTGACGCTGACAGCGGTCCTTGCCACGGTGTTCGGCTGGTGCCTCCTTTCCAGACGGCTGCAACTGATCGGGCTGACCGCTCCGATGGTGTTCGTCGTCGCCGGCTTCGTGTTCGCCGAGGTGTTGGGAGTCCTCGAACTCGAGGCCGACCCCGAGCTGGTGAAAGTGATCGCCGAGGTGACACTGGTCTGGGTGCTGTTCGCCGACGCGTCGCGCGTGACGCTGAAGCAGTTCCGGCATGATCTGGGCACCTATGGGCGATTGCTCGGAGTCGGGCTCCCGTTGACGATTGCGCTGGGAACTGTCGCCGCCGTCGTACTGCTGGACTTCGACCTGTGGGCAGCGCTGCTGCTCGGAGCCGCGCTCGCGCCGACCGACGCTGCGCTGGGCGCCACCGTGATGTCGAACCCCCGAGTGCCCGACAAGGTTCGCCGCGCGCTCAACGTCGAGAGCGGCCTGAACGACGGAATCGTCACGCCGATCGTGCTCCTCGCCATCGCCGGTGTCGCCGCGAACGAAGGAATCGCAGGGGTCGACAGCCCCCGCCGAGCGCTCCTCACGCTGCTGGTGGGTGTATGGGCAGGCGCCGCGGTCGGCTGGCTCGGCGGCACCGCCACCAAGCTGGCCCGTCGGCGGGGCTGGCTGTCCGAGGAGCTCTCCGGCCCCGCCGTCCTGGCCCTTGCCCTGCTCGCCTACACCGCGGCGTTGGTGGTGGATGGCAACGGTTTCGTCGCCGCGTTCGTCGGTGGGCTGGTCTTCGGCAGGTACGCGGGACGCGGCGGCGAGAAGGAGGTCTACTTCGTCGACCAGACCGGCGCGTTGGCCTCGATGACCAGCTGGCTCATTTTCGGCGCGCTGGCGGTACCCGTGATCGGCGACCGCTTGAGTTGGACCGTGCTTGTCTACGCCGCTCTGAGCCTCACCGTCGTACGGATGCTGCCGGTGGCCCTGGCCCTCCTCGGCGCCGGCTTCGACCGATTCAGCGTCGGATTCATCGGCTGGTTCGGCCCCCGCGGCCTCGCCTCCGTCATCTTCGCCCTGCTCGCCCTGGAGGACCTCCACGACGCGGGCAAGGACATCGTTGCCGTCATAGGCCTGACCGTCGTCCTCAGCGTCGCGGTCCATGGCCTCAGCGCCACCCCACTCGCCTCCAGGTACGCAGCCCCACCACCCACCCGCGACTCCACTCGCTCCGGATGACCGCGGACAAGTCCCAGCCCACATATCCGTCACCTCAGCTGCAATTCTCAACCTGCTCCGCAGTCGCGTCTCCGGTGTCCTTCCCGGCCGGTATTGGTTTGCCATTCTTCTTCGGGACTCCTGAGCTGTCCAGCTGCCATTGACCAAGTGTGTCCTTGAAATGGGCTCGCTGTGGAATGAAATCTCCTGGCAGCACGTACATCGTGCACCCTTGAATCCCTTGGATGCGCACCCATTGTCGATTCTTTCCTTCGACCCAAACCTCAGTGATCGTCGTGTTGGTGGTGTTCATGATTACCCACAGTGCTTTGCCGCGCGCACGCTTCTCGTAGCGTTTGTAAACGTAGGTCGGAGCCTCGGTCAACTGAACGCGGCTCGCCTTCGAGATCGCATCCTGTTCTGTTGCGCGGCGCTCCATCTTCTCGGAATAGTGCCTGGTGACGCCCAACGATCCGAACGATACGATGAGCGCGAGAATCGAGATGGCAGTCGCAGTCTTTCCGCCGCTACTCACAGCGGCCACCTATGGTGGCCCGGTCAGCATGCGGCTCGTCGCCACCCGCTTTATTACATTCGTACGGCCGTTCCAGCACCCCAGTTGCATGCCGCGCTGTCTCCGTCGCCATGCTCGTCCCTCCTCAGCAATGCCTCTCCTGGAAACAGGAGTGCGATCAACCCGCTGGTGATACAGGCAATGAGCCAGCAGTTGGGCCGTCCTACGGGTATCTGCTGGATGTCAGTGCGCGGCTTATGGCGGCGGCGCGGCGGTCATGCAAAAATTGGACCGCTTCACCCGCGACCGTGAGAGCAGAGTGACCGTACATGAAGAACTATCCGCTCCTCGATGTGCGCGTCAGCACACCGACGATCGAGCTGCGCAGCGCCACAGACGACCTGCTGGATGAGCTCGCGGATGTCGTGCGCGCGGGCAAGACCCATGCCGATCCGGCACCGTACGACGACCCGATGTCGTTCTACGAGACCGATCCGGACCTGCGGGTCGCCAAGTGGCTTCGGGCGATCTGGCGGCGCCGCGGCACGGTCGAGCCTGATGCTTGGCGGCTCTACTTCGTGGTCATGGTCGACGGCCGCCCTGTCGGGGAGCAGACAATGACGGGAGTGAACTTCTCCTCTCTCGGAACGGTCACGACCTTCTCCTGGCTGTCTGTCGATCAGCGTGGCCATGGCATCGGGCACGAGATGCGGGCAGCGATCCTGCACCTGGCGTTCGACGGCCTCGGGGCGAAGGAAGCAGGCAGCGACGCCTTCGTGGACAATCACGGCTCCAACGCGATCTCGCGTGGTCTCGGCTACGAGCCGAACGGGTCCGATTGGGCAACGAGGCAAGGCGTACCCGCCCTGCTCAACCGGTGGCGACTCACCCGAGACAACTGGGAACAGCACCGCAGGGCCGACATCCAGCTCCACAATCTCGAGGCCTGTCACACCCTCCTACCGTTGCCCTGACGCCATCGAAGTCGCCGGTGAATCGGGTCGGCGCGGCGACGATTCGCGCCGACTCGATTCGGCAGGCGGCCTCGACGTCGGCCGTACCCATCAGACCTGGACGTTGCTCTCGCGCCGGGCCTGTTCCTCGGCGGGCCCCGCGGTGTCCGGCGGCCTCTCGTCGTCGCCGGCCACTCGCCGGACCTCGATCTTGGACCCGGTGACCGCCGGGATCCGTGTGGCCCACTCGACCGCCTCCTGCTTCGAGGCGACCTCAAGCAGGAAGTAGCCCCCGAACAGTTCCTTTGTCTCTCCGTAGGGCCCGTCCGTGACCACCGGGGTCTCGCCGCTGAAGTCGACCACGACGCTCTCGCCCGCATCGTCCAGCCCTTCGGCCGCGATGAACACGCCGGCTTTCACCAGGTCCTCGATGTACTGGTACGTCGAGGCCGCCAACTCCTCGAATTGGTCCATCAGGGCCGCGTTCGACTCGTCGGTGCCACGCAAGATCAGCATGTACTTCGACATCGTGTTTCTCCTCATCCGGCGGGGCCGCCTCTCGGCCCTCGCATCCCCAGGTCGAACGAGCGGCCCGCGGATCGACAAGGCCCCGAAGAATCTTTCGCCGCCCCACGGCCGATCCCTCCGGCCCACATTCCGCCCGTCAGACCGCCCCTGAGCGATTGCTGCCCCAGACGCCCTGCTGATCAGAAGGCTATCGCCGCAGCGCTGGAAACGGGCGACGCTCACACGGCAGCACGTATACGGCCCAGCTGGTCACCGCGACAGTCGTCCCAGCCGTGGCGGGCGCGGTCGCCCTGACCCTTCGTGGATCCACACCCGGTATCGGTTCGAGAGCCAGCTCCTTCTCTGCGCTTACTCAGAGGGTGCCCTTCTCGACGATGCGGTGCCGGATTCCGTACGCGACCGCGGCGGTACGCGAGTCGACGTGGAGCTTGGTGAAGATGTTGGAGACGTGGCGATGGACCGTGCGCTCGCTGAGGTGCAGCTCGTTGGCGATCGCACGGTTCGCTTTGCCTCCAGCGATGAGGCAGAGGACCTCGATCTCCCGCCTAGTGAGCCCGTGTGTCTCGGAACCAGCGTCCGTGGCCGCGACGATCCGGTCCAGCTGAGCCAGATCCGGACGCGCGCCGAGCCGTTCGAATGTCTCCCGGGCCGCTGAGAATTCGAGCCGCGCACCGTCATGGTCAGCGAGCGCGCGGCAGGCCTGCCCGATCAGGACGTTCAGTTTGGCCACCTCGTGCGGGGCATCCTGCTCCTGCCAGGCACCGGCGGCCCGCCGGAGGAGTGGCAGCGCGCTTCCGGGATCGCCCTCGGAGAGCGCCAGCGCGCCTCTGACGGCGGATGTCTCGGCCTCGATGACGGGCGTCGTCAGGTCCCCCGTGATCTCCTCGAACTCGGTCACGGCATCCCGGGCCGCCTCGATCTTCCCCTCCTCGAGGTAGATGGAGACCACGGCCTTCAACAGGTCCAGGCGGTCGGGCTTCGCGGTCACCTCGGTCAGCGCCCGACGGATGCCGGCTTCCGAGGCGTCGATGTCACCTTCGGCGAGTCTGAGGAGGGCGAGTCCCGGCTGTGTCGGGCAGCCATGTTCCGCCGCGCGGCGGTAGGCGTCTTCGGCGGCATCCCACTCGCCGCGCAGTCGCCGTACCTCACCGAGCTGGTAGTACGCGTGGCCGCAGACCCAGCCGGTGTAGCCGTCGAGGTCGGTACAGACCGCAGCAATCTCGTCGAGGGCGTCCGGCCAGGCACCGTTGAGGAACATCAACCGTGAGCGATAGATGCGGCAGTTCCCGAGGTACGCGCCTCCCAGACTGCTGAGCGAATCGAGCCACCTGGCCATCGACCGGTTCCAAGCCCGGGCGCGAGCGAAATCGCGTGCAAGACAGCACCCGCGGACGGCGGCGCAGTAGATCCACGGGGTGACGCGTGGCGACAGGCCATGGTTGAGGAGAATGGCCATCGCCTCCTCCAGGCGATCGAGCCCGTCCTGCAGCCGCCCCTCGTCGATCAGGGTCTGACCCCACATGCTCAAGGCCCACGGGACCACCTCGCCCTGACCTTCGTCGACGATCGCCCTCAGCAACTCGTCGGCGCGAGAGCGGTTGCCCGTCGTTGCGTGGAACATCGCCTCGGGGATCTTGAGCCACAGGCTGGTGGCCATATCGGGGCCCAGAGTGCGGCTCGTCTGCTTGAGCCAACCGCTTGCTTCGACGACCTCGTTGTTGTTCAACAGGGCCCACCACAGCCAGAACGCCACCTGCGCCGCGTCATCGAGTTCGTCGACACCGACCCGGAGGTCGAAGACACGGTGAAGCAGGGCGACCGCCTCGTCACCCCGGGCAGAGACCTGGGCCGCCTCGGCGAACGCTTCCAGATCCTCGACGACGAGCGGCTCTTCGGCGTCTGCCGCGGCGTACTCCGCGCAGGCCTCCTCCCACCGGGAGGCCTGGTGAAGCTCACGCGCGCGGGCCAGGTGCGCCATGGCGACGGCTGCCATGCCTCCAGCATGGCCCCACCGGATCGGCGATGGGTAGTTATACCCACGCCCTCGGACTCAGGTTGGCAGCGAATGCCGATCCTTCCGGCTGCTCGGTCGGCAAGTCTCGAATCAGAAGCTCGCGAGGAGGCTGAAGGAGTTCCGATGAAGACAACAACCGTGAACGGCATCGAGTTGGCCTACGACGTCCAGGGTGAGGGGGAGGCGGTGCTGTTCATCCACGGCGCGATCTGGGCCGACTTCCTACGCCCGCTGGCTGAACAGCCGGCGTTCCGCGGGTTCCAGCGGATCCGCTACCACCGGCGCGGGTACGGCGAGAGCGGCGGACCGGCCGGTGGCTTCGACATGCAGACGGCCGACATCGTTGCCCTGCTGGACCACCTCGAAGTGGACCGGGCCCACCTCGTCGGCCACTCCGAGGGTGCGATGATCGCTCTGGTACTCGCAGCCTCCTACCCCGATCGGGCACGGTCCCTGGCGCTGCTCGAGCCGCTGCCGTCGACCAGTTGGCTGGCCGCCGGCGACTTCGCGGACGTGCTGGGAGTTCTCGGACCGGCGTTCGAGGCGATGGTGGGTCGTTACCAGGCGGGTGACATCGCAGGCGCTTACGAGTCGCTCTTCGAGCCAACTGGCCTGGATTGGCGCGCCGCGACGGAAGCCGCGGGGCCTGGCGTCCTCGACCAGGGCATCAAGGACGCGGCAACGTTTGTCGAGGGCGAAGCTGCCGCATTGGTCGAGTGGGACTACGGGGTCCAGCAGGCGGCAACGATCGACAGCCCAGTGCTCTCGTGGACCACCACTTCGGACAACCCGATCAACCCCGCGACGCGAGCGTTCATCTACGAGTTGTTCCCGCACCGCGAGGAGGTCATCCTCGAGGGCGGAGACCACTTCTCGGTCACCACAGACCCAGCGGCCGTAGCCGAGCCGATCGCCCAGTTCGTCTCGCGGCACACCGCGTCCGCCGCGCTCACTTGAGGTTGCGTCCGTAGTGGTCGGGCGCCCTGCCCGCCCAACCAACTCGGTCAGATCGTGAGCGCAGTCAACTGACCACCACAACCGCGGCAGAGCAACGCCAGCTCGACCCACGCTGAGGGCTTCACCTTCCGTACGAACTGCGGAAACTGAGGCATCTGGGCGGTTGGCGGTTTGGTTGCTATCGGCCCCGTTCTTCCGACGCCGGGTAGCCCGAACCGCGCCAAGTAGTTCGGACAGCAGCACGCCCCGGCCTTGGGAGACCGGGGCGTGCTGTTGGCGCTACTGATCAGCTGATCGTGAGGATCTTGTTCGCAGTCAACGCCAGCGCGTGGTCCGCATCCCCGGGGAACCAGACCCGGTAAGCGATCTGTCCACCAGTCGACCGCACCCCGGAACCTCATCGGACATCACCCCTCCCGGGTGGGGCCAGAGCAGCGACGGATCCGGTCCGGCCGTGGGAGAATCCGCCATGGTGGCCGACGGGTGGGTTACGGAGTACGTGCGCGTCGAGGGGAAGTCTGTCCACCTGAAGCGCAGTTTGGGTGGCAGCGGGGTGCCTCTCGTCCACATTCATGGCTTCGGCATCTCCGGCGCGTACTTGATGCCCACGGCACGAGTCCTTGCCGGCCGATGGCTCAACGTCGTCCCGGACCTGCCGGGCTACGGCCGCAGCGAGCGGCGCGACCACGTCCTGGACATTCGCGCTCTGGCCGGCGCCCTGCTGGCGATCCTGGACGCTCTGAACATCGACCAGGCGGTGCTGATCGGGAACTCGATGGGTTGTCCGATCGGGCTCGAGGTGGCGCACGAGGCACCCGAGCGGGTCTACCGCCTTGTCCTGGTGTCTCCCGCCGGGGGCCTGCAGAACCAGCCGCTGCCTCGCGGGCTCGGCCAGTTGGCGCTGGACGTGATGCGAGAGAGCCCGAGGATGGTCCCGGTCGCGCTGCCGGACTACCTGAGGTTCGGGCCGATCAACGGCCTGCGCCTGTTCCACCAGCTGACCCTCTTCCCGTCCCTGGAGCGATTGCTTCACACCCCCGTCCCGACATTGGCCGTCCTGGGTGGACGTGACCCGCTGATGCCGTCTCCGGCCCGTGTCGACGAGGTGGTTCGGCTGGCTTCCGAGCATCTGGCGGTCGCGCTCGTAGAACGGGCGGCGCACGCCGTCAACTTCAGTCACCCGGAGGAGCTGGCGAAGGTGGTCGAGGCCTGGCTGGACGGCGCGCTGCTCGCCGGTGGCGCTCAACTCCCGGCCGGGGTTCGCGTGATCCACTCCTGAGACTTGCTCCGCGCACGAGCCGCGGTGACACGCCGTAGCCGAGCGAATGAGCTCGCCATGGCCCGGGCAACCAGATCTTCGTTCTCTGAGCGATGGATCAGGAACCGCGCCAACGCGCTACCCACCCGGCGACGGATGAGAAGGGGCGGTGACAGGATGATCCGGGCAGGCCGACCGCCTGGACTGCGACCAGCTATGCGGTGGCCGACGCCTCCTGTCGCGTGACAGTCCGTTCGAGTCGGCCAGGCCCTTGCAGACGTGGGGTTTGCACATCCGGCGACACCGACGGCACCCCTCAGGATTGTTGCGGGAGCAACGATCGCCGCCGTGCTCGTCGCACCGGTGCGGACGGTTCGTTCGATGCTCGACGTCGAGCCCGAGCCGGACCGCCGGGGGCTGGCGATGTCGCCCCGATCGTGCTGCCTTGTCGAGCCGGACCATGTACAGCACAGGGGCGCCGCTCCACCTGGAGTCGGAGCGTGGCTCGGGCCCGTGGACTGATGCGGAGCGGCTCCGGCGGTGGCAGCGTCTGCGACATGGCGAGCAGGCGGTCGAGATGCTGCGAAGGATCGGTCGGGGCGGAGGAGATCGCTGCTGATGCCGAGGCGCCGACGTCGAAGGAGTCAGCCAGGTCCGCGCCAATCGAATATGACCGCAGGGCCGACGTCGGGTCGTCGCGGCCGAGGTCATGACTACCGAAAGGGGTTCAGGATGATCACTGGAGTCGCCAAGGTCGTCGTCCCGGTCGACGATCAGGAGCGGGCGAAGCAGTTTTGGACCGGCGCGATCGGGTTCGACGTCGTCATGGACGAGGTCTACGGCGACGAGCGCTGGATCGAGGTCGAGGCGCCGGATCGCTCGGTAGTGCTCGTGCTGAGCCGCCGTTCCAGCGACGAGCCGAGGCGTCAGGTGCCGGACGTGCTGCCGCACTCGAATGTGTTCTTGACGTGCGAGGACATCGAGCAGACGTACGCCGAACTGACCGGGCGAGGCGTACGCTTCCCGGCGCCGCCCGCCGAGATGCACTTCGGCATGTGGTCGATGTTCGAGGACTGGGAGGGCACGCGGTTCGCGCTCGGACAGTGGGGATCGCGGTCAGCATGAATCCACCATGATGAGGGCGCCGGCCCGCCTCGGGGATGATGTCGATGTCGAGAGTCGCGCAGTACAGTCAGCTTGTGGTACAGGGTTCTGCTCGAGGCTGGTTCGAAGCTGACGACCTTCGCCGCGTTGTGCCGTTCTTCTCGCTGGCGTTCGGCCTCGTAGCGGCGATCACCCAGCCATCCTCGGCAACCGACATCGTGCTGACGGCGGTGCCGGTCGCCGCCTTCGGCCTGTGGGCTTTCGCGCCCGCTGTGCCGCTCGCCGCGGTTTCCGTCGGCATCGTCGTCCCGGTGGTCGTGGCACAGCGGTCCGGACAGCTCGAGCCGGTCATGTTCAATGTCGCTCTGCTCGCCTTCGCGGCCGCGCGTTGGTCTCCATCGCTCGGGACGGCGGCGTCGCTCGGTGTACTCGCGGCGGCCACGCCGGTGCTGGTGGCCGTGGTCCAGGATCCGATGGAGGTCGCGGTCGGGATCTGGATCGTGGCCATCTTGTTCATCTGGGTGGTCGGTCGCGCGGTCGCGCGCCAGGAGCGACTCGTGGTCGAGCTCGAGGGCATCCGGCGGCAGCTGGCCGAGCAGGAGCTGCTGGCCGAGCGGCGTCAGGTCGCTCGTGACGTCCACGACTTCGTGGGGCACGGACTGGCTGCCGTGATGCTCCAGGTCACGAGTGCCCGGCACGTGCTGCGCCGCGACCTGGCGTCCGCCGAGGAAGCGCTGCGATCGGCCGAGGAGGTGGGCCGCCGCAGCATGGAGGAGCTGCGGCGTACGGTCACGTTGCTCCGTCACGACGACGAGGCAGCAGTAGCACCGCCGCCGTCGACCGCTGAGATTCCCGCACTCGTCGACCAGGCCCGGGCCGGCGGTCTGGCCGTCGAGCTGCGAACGCGAGGAGACCTCGCCCGGATTTCACCAGGGACGGGCGTCGCGCTCTACCGGATCGCCCAGGAGGCGCTGGCGAACGCTGCTCGGCATGCGCCGCGCGCGCAAACCGTACTCGGGCTCGAGCTGTCGGACGGCGACGTACGTCTCGTGGCCGAGACCTCGGGACCGGTCGCCGCCGCCGGGGCCACTGATCCCGAGCGGCCCCGGTACGGCGTGATCGGGATGAGAGAGCGAGCGTCCGCGCTCGGCGGCGACCTCGCGTCCGGACCGACGCCGGACGGTTGGCAGCTGACCTGCAGGCTTCCGCTGAAGGTGGACAACGAGCTACCAGAGGGAGATCCGCGACGGCCATGATCCGGGTTGCTCTCGTCGACGATCAGGCGATCGTGCGCGGTGGCTTGGCGCGGATCCTCTCGCCTGCGGACGGGTTCGAGGTGGTGGCCGAGTGCGCCGACGGCAGGCAGGCGGTGGCGGAGCTGCCGGCCTTGCGCCCGGACGTCGTCCTGATGGACATTCGGATGCCGGACCTGGACGGAATCGCCGCGACGAAGCGCTTGCGTGCCGCGGAGAACCCCCTCGTCGTCCTCGTGCTCACGACCTTCGGTGAAGACGAAGTGCTCTGGGGGGCGATCGAGGCCGGTGCGGCTGGGTTCGTGCTGAAGTCCTCGTCCGCCGAGGATCTGATCGCGGCGGTTCGTGCGGTCGCGGGCGGCGGGGCCTGGTTCGACTCGGCGGTCGCGCCGCGGCTGCTCGACCGGTACCGGCGGGTCGTTGCCCCGGCGGCACGGGACGCGGCGCGGATCGACCTGCTCACCAACCGCGAGCACGACGTCCTGCGGTTGATGGCGCGCGGTGCCACCAACGCCGAGATCGCCGCGACCCTGTACATCGGCGAGGCGACGGTGAAGACGCGGGTCGGTAGCATCTTCGCCAAGCTTGGGGTACGCGACCGACCTGCCGCGATCGTGTTCGCGTACGACCACGGTGTGGTCACTCCGGGCCGGACGCCCTAGGACGCCTCCACCCGCAGTCGGAGCGCAGTTCGAGCCCACAGGGCGATGCGGCACCGCGCCGGCGTGCTTAGCGTCGGCGGCATGACCGAGAAACTCGCGCGGGCGTGCAGCCGCCGGCCGTGGCTCGTGGTCGGGCTGTGGCTCGTCGTCATCGTCAGCGCCTTCGGGCTGGTGGCTACGCTCCTCGCGTTCGAGGGCGAGACCGAGATCACGCGGACGACCGAATCCAAGGAGGCCGACCGGATCATCGCCGAGGGCTTTCCCCGGGAGGTTGCGAGCGGGGAGGCAATCAGCGAGGTCGTCGTGGTGAGGGCCGAGGACGGCAAGGTCGAAGCGGCTGCTCCGCGCGCGCGAGTCGCCGCGCTCGCGGCTGAGCTGCGCGCGGCCGGGGCGAACCGCGTCGTCACCTACGAGGAGGACCGGCGCCTCGTATCGCAGGACGGTGACTCCACGGTCCTCCAGGTCGCACTTGGCCGCGACGGGGAGGACGACGTGGAGGGTGTGGTTGCCGCGGTTCAGCGCCTCGATGACGAGCCTGGCTACCGCGCGGCGATCACCGGCAGCAGGACGGCGGACGCCGATGAGGACGCCGCCTCGCTGGACGATCTGAAGAAAGGCGAACTCTTCTTCGGCGCTCCACTCGCGCTCGTCATCCTGCTGCTCGTCTTCGGCGCGGTCGTCGCGGGCCTGGTTCCGGTCCTGATCGCGCTCGCCTCGATCGTGGTCGCCCTCGCGCTCGTGGCACTCCTGGCGCAGGCGTACGACGTCTCCGTCTTCACCCAGAACATGTTGATCGGCATGGGCCTCGCCCTCGGAATCGACTACTCGCTCTTCACCCTCTCTCGCTATCGGGAGGAGCGGCTGGGGGAGCGGACGAAGCACGAGGCCATCGCCACTGCGGGCGCCACCGCCGGCCGTGCGGTCCTCTTCAGCGGGATCGCCTTCGGGCTCGCGATGCTCGGGCTCCTGCTGGTTCCGAGCACGATCTTCCGCAGCCTCGCCGCCGGCGCGATCCTGGTCGGGATCGTCTCCGTGATCGCCGCGCTGACGCTGCTCCCCGCTGTCCTCGCCCTGCTCGGCGACCGGGTGAACGCGCTTCGCATCCCCTTCTTCGGCCGCGCAACTGAGCAGGCGGGCCGGGAGGGCCGCTTCTGGGGCGCGATCGTCCACCGGGTCATGCGCCATCCTGCCGCCAGCCTCGTGCTCGGCGCCGGCCTGTTGCTCGCGCTGGCGGCCCCGGTGCTCGCGCTCGACACAGGTACGTCGGGGGCGGCGACGCTTCCCGACCGATTCGAGTCGAAGCAGGGCTATCTCCTCCTCCGCGAGGAGTTTCCGAAGGAGTCGACCGAGCCGGTCGACATCGCGGTCGCCGGAGACGTCCGCGGGTCCGCCATCGTGGGCGCTGTGGCGCGGCTCGAGCAGGAACTCGCGCGCCGCCCGATCTTCGGGGCACCGGTCGTCGAAGCGAATGAGGCGGGCACGGTCGCCAGGGTCACGGTTCCGATCGCGGCCAATCCAGACAGCGAAGGTGCGATCGAGGCCGTCCGCGGGCTACGCGACGACGTCGTCCCCAGCGCGTTCGCCGGAGTCGACGCCGAGGTGTACGTCGGCGGCGACACCGCCGAAGAACTCGATTACCACGACACCGTCAACTTCTGGCTTCCACGCGTGCTCCTCTTCGTGCTCGGTCTCAGCTTCCTCTTGCTGACGCTCGCGTTCCGCTCGATCGTCGTTCCGGCGACCGCGATCGCGATGAATCTGCTCTCGGTCGGAGCGGCGTACGGGCTGCTCGTGCTTGTCTTCCAAGAAGGCGTCGGTAACGAGCTCCTCGGGCTGAGCGCGGCCGAGACGATCGACGCCTGGGTTCCGCTCTTCTTGTTCGCCGTTCTCTTCGGACTCTCGATGGATTACCAAGTCTTTCTGCTCAGCCGCATCCGTGAGCGCTACACGGCGACAGGCGACACGGACGCCGCCATCGCCTTCGGCATCGGCTCGACGGCCCGCCTGATTACCGGCGCCGCACTGATCATCATCGCTGTCTTCTGGGGCTTCGCAATGGGTGACACCATCGCCTTCCAGCAAATGGGCTTCGGCATCGCGGTCGCGCTGCTGATCGACGCGACAATCGTCCGCTCCGTCCTCGTCCCGGCAACGATGAAGCTGCTCGGCGAGCGCAACTGGTACCTACCCTCCTGGCTCACGTGGCTCCCCGACGTACGCGTCGAGAGCACCCAGCCGCCACCGAAGGCTCAGTCTCGGCCGATGCCCGGCGGAAGCCACTGACCGGGCGGTCACGGTTTCGCGGCCGCACAACCTTCGCGGAGTTTGGTCGCATCTCCGGACATGGACCGCTGGCACATCCCGTTCCCGAAGGGGTCGGCTGGGTCCGGTTCCGGCTGTGTCCCCAAGATCGCGCGCAGCGACGGGCACTTGCCACACGGGTCAACTTCAGGCTCCCGCGTTCGAGTAGCCGGAACCTGCCCGACTCGATCCATTCTGTTTGAGCGCGATTATGCCACGGTGCGGCGGATGACCAGCGAGCTTGTGCGGTCGGACCTGGAGCTGGCTCCAGGCAAGCTGTTAGGTTCTCGTGATGACGACCTACTCGCCGGCCGAGGCAGCCGCACAATCCGGGTTCAGCATCGATACGCTGCGCTATTACGAGCGCGAAGGCATTCTGCCGCGCATCGAGCGCAGCGCTGGTGGCCGGCGCGTGTATAGCGACGGCGATCTCTGGATGCTCGGATTCCTGCGTTGCCTGCGGGACACAGGTATGTCGATCGAGCAGTTGCGTCGGTACGGCGAGTTGAGCCGTGACGACACCACGATGCCGGAGCGAGTCGCTTTGCTCGAGGATCACGCCGCCTCGATCCGGGCGAGGATCGCCGAGCTCGACGCGGTCCTCGCCCGGGTTGAGGAGAAGGCGGACTGGTACCGCGGGGAACTCCGCCGGACGGGGGATGCGACGTCCTGACCCACTCCCGGCATTGGGGCTGTCCGCGCGTCGTCGCCTATCCGCCGTCCAGCGCCGCCAGTTCATCCTCGGTGAGGATGGTGGACGCGCCTACCACGGCCTCCTCGACCTGTTCGACGCTGCTGACTCCGACGATCGGGGTCAGCGCCGGGGTCCCGGAGGCCAGCCACGCGAGCACCACCTGGCCCGGTCGGAGTCCGCGCGCGGTGGCGACACGGGTCAGCGCCGCCAGCCGTCGTTCGGTGCCGGGGTGGCGGTACTCGGTCTCGAGTGGGCGGTCGTTGCGGTCGTATCGGCCCTGGAGGGTGGCGGTGTAGACCCAGCCGTCGAACGACGGGTTGCGTCGCAGGAAGTCGAGGCCGTCCGGTGACAGCATTCCCAGCGGGATCGGCTGGCCCTCCACGGCCATGCCGCCGGCGGGCTGAAGGTAGGAGTAGCGCTCCTGGTAAGCGGCTGGTTGCGGGTGGCCGGCGCGTTCGGCGGTGGCCCGGATCCGCTCGAGCAGCCACGACGGGTGGTTCGACACGCCCCAGCGAGCGGTCAGGCCGTCACGGACCAGGCCGCCGAACGTCTCGACCAGGTCCTCCACCGGAACGGTCGGGTCTTCGACGTGCGCCCAGTACAGGTCCACACCGTCCACGCCCAGCCGCTCCAAGCTCTTTGCCATGGCTCCGCGCACGACGTCCTCGCTCAGCCCTTCGAGGTGGTCAGGGAACCCGCCGACCCGCGTGGGCTGGGCGCCGACCTTGGTACTGAGGCGGACGCGGACCCCGGAGTTCGACGCCAGCCAGCGGCCCAGCAGCGCCTCACTCTGGCCGCCGAAGCCCGTCTCGGAGGTCCAGAAGCTGTAGTTGTCGGAGGTGTCGATGAAGGCCCCGCCCAGTTCGGCGTACCGGTCGAGGATCGAGAAAGCGGTCCGTTCGTCCACCGTGGTGCCGAAGTACATCGTCCCGAGGGCCATCGTGGGTGTGTTCATGGCTCCAGCCTCGTTGCTGGAGCGCGCTCCAGGTCAAGCCGCGAGTTCACGAGAGCTGCGGATCGCGGAAGGCAGGCTGGGGTAGACCCGCCCGAAGCGGTCAGGTTGGGGCAGATGTACCGGGCGATGGGGCAGGAGTTGCCGCGCACCAGGCGGATCCTGGAACTCAACCCGGAGCACGCGCTCGTCACCGGGCTGCGCACCGCGCACGAGGCCAATGCCGACGACCCGGCGCTCGCCGAGACCGCCGAGCTGCTCTACGGCATGGCGCTGCTCGCCGAGGGCGGCGAGCCCAATATCTCTCTCAGGGTTTGAGGGCGCGGGTGGCGTAGTAGCCGGGCAGCCAGCCTGCGGTGGCGTTGGAATGGTGCGGGGCCTCGTCGAACCCGGTGATCACGAAGCCGGCGGCGAGCTGCCCGCCGATCTGCTCGGCCATCGAGTGGCTGTACTCCAGCGGTGCGTTGGCTCCCCACAGCCGCTCGCGCTCCTCGGCCGGGACGTGCGTCAGGTCGCTGTACGGCAGGCGGTGGCGGACGACCAGCTCGCCGCGGGTGTCCATGGCCTCGTGGTCGAACAGGTACACGTCAGGGTTGAGGAAGCCGCACAGCAGCGCGCCGCCCGGCCGCAGCACGCGGAAGCACTCGCGCCACACGGGTGCGAGCTCGGGCACGAACAGGTTCGAGACCGGGTTGAGGACGAGGTCGAACGAGGAGTCGCCGAACTCCGACAGGTCGCGCATGTCGCCCAGTACCGTGCGCAGCTCCAGACCCTCGCGCTCTGCGACCATCTGATCCTGGGCGAGCTGACGCGGCGAGTTGTCGAAGACCGTGACCCGCGCGCCGGCCGCGGCGAGCGTCGGGCCTTGCTGCCCACCGCCCGAGGCCAGGCAGAGAATGTCTACATCGGACAGGTCGGCGGGGAACCACGCCTGGTCGACCGGCCGGTACCCGATGAGCACGACGGACCAGTCACCGGCGCGTGCCCGCGCGACGGTCTCGGGAGTGACCGGGCGCGACCACTCGTTGCCGCTCTCGACCTGAAGGTCCCACGCCGCGCGGTTGTGCGCTACCGGATCAACGCTCACGGGCATACGGTAGCGCCCCGGCGACGATCGCCGCCGGCGCGCATACCTTCAGCTTCTGGTCCAGGCCGTTGGTGGTGCTGAAGCCGGGCACGTCGGCGCAGTGGCCAGAGCCGACGCCGCGCAGCGGCTCGCCGGGCGACCCGGGCGGCAGTTCGTTGATGGGCTCGGTGTCGCCGAAGCCCCAGCCGTAGGCCTTCATCGAAACTCGCGTCGCCAACGCCGTATCAAGGCCGCGAACACCGCGATCAAGCACCTCAAGCACACCGGACGCGGCTACCGCAACCGCCGGCACTATCAGGCCCGTATCCTGCTACGCGGCCACCGGCAGACACACCGGCGCCCACGCTTGAATCAGCAGGCCACCACGGCCAACTGCGGATGAGTCGGAAAGGAGAAGGCGCTTAGTGAGTGAAGCGTTCTACTCGCACGCGAGGCTGTACGACCTGATGTTCCCGGGCGGCGGGCCCGCAGTCGACTTCTACCGGGCCGACGTCAATCGGCAAGGCGGGCGCGTACTGGAACTCGGGTGCGGCACCGGGCACAAGCTGATCCCGATCGCGTCCGACGGGCATCCGTGCGTCGGCATGGACTTCTCGTCAGACATGCTGGCTGAGGCTCAGCGTAAGGCGAACGAGCGCGGCGTGGCGGTGGAGTGGATGCAGGGCGACATGCGGGCCTTCGATCTGGGCCGCACATTCGACTTCGTGTTCATCACAGCCAATTCTCTACTGCATCTGCATGAGGCTGAGGATCTGGTGAGCTGCTTCCGGTCGGTTCGGAGACACCTGGCACCTGGAGCACGGTTCGTCTTCGATGTGTTCAACCCGAGCGTGCGCCTACTTGCCGAAGCCGATGGCGTGCGGCGCACCCGGGAGTCGTTGTCGTTCATGGATCCTGACCGTGGCAACGTCAGCGTCGATGTCGCTGAGATCTACGATGCGCCCGCGCAAGTTACCCGCGGGACGTGGTACCTCTCGACTGACTCCGAGCCCGACTTCGTCGTCGCACCGCTCGAAATCAGGAGCATCTTCCCGCAGGAGCTGCCGCTGCTCGTCTCGCTCGGCGGCCTTCGGCTCGTCGAGCGCTTCGGCGATTGGTCCGGTCGGCCATTTGCCGTGGATTCGCCGCTTCAACTCTGCATCTGCGAGTCCGTGTGATTGAAGGCGAGAGAGCACAGTCTCGGTCACGCAAACTGTAGAAGTGCCTGTCGACGGTGCGGGAGCGGTCCATCACGGGAACGGCACCGTACTGACCCGGCCGGTGACGAGCATCCGTGGCCGACGAGGTCAGCTCGCAACGCTGGGGCGGCCGTTACGCCCAG
This sequence comes from uncultured Actinomycetota bacterium, assembly GCA_963748245.1. Classification (GTDB taxonomy): domain Bacteria; phylum Actinomycetota; class Actinomycetes; order Propionibacteriales; family Kribbellaceae; genus Kribbella. The sequence continues at coordinate 2,162,308 of CAVVIA010000005.1, forward strand.
ACCTGCGGCCGGAGGACCTCCCCACGTTGCCGACCCGACTAGAACATAGGTTCCCTTAAGCTCCGAAAAGAGCTTCGGTGGGTGACCTGGGCGGTTGCGTCGTGGACGCTGTCGGCGACGTAGAAGGTCTACCTCAAAGCCAGGCTCGACGACGCTCGGGGCTGATCGTCCGGCATCGCCGTACGCCGCGCGCCCAACGCGGCATGAGCGGTCAGGCTATGCCGTCGGTCGGCGGCATGACCCAGCACGACGCACACGAGGGGCGCTGGGACACTCCGATAGCAGCCGACGGCTATGCGGGGAAGGCCTTCCAGTGCCCTTCGGAGATGACCTCGACGGTGCCGTCGGTCACCTTGATGGCGGTCTGGTCGTCGATCGCGTACGCCGGACCTGCGATGTCGGCGGCCCATCTCTCCGCGTCGGCCATGGTGTTCCCTGGCATGAGCTCATGGTCCAGGTGCGGGTAGATCGAGAAGTCGACGACCCCGAGCGTGCGGTCGTCCGGCGCAGAAGGCCAGTTGACGAAGTCGTCACCGATCCGCGGTGTCATCACCATGCTGCCGGCGCTCAGCCCCACCCAGACCGTCTCGGGTAGCGACGAGATGACGTCCGACAGCCCTGACTGCCGCATCCAGTGGTACAGGTACGACGTGTCGCCGCCGTCCACCAGGAGCACGTCGGCCTCGCGGACCCACGGCACCCACCGCTCCTCGCCGATGCTGGGCAGCGCGGTGAGTTCGAGGACGCCCACGGATTCCCAGCCCAGGCTGGTCATGAGCCGCGGAGGCTCGCCGGTGACGAAGCCCCGCACCGAGGCGGGGCCCAACATCGGGTGGCCCCACTGCGCCGTGGGGATGCAGAGCGCACGGGACTCGGAGATCGGCTTGCCCAGCAGATCGACCAGCGCATCGCGGATGCTCTCGTTCGTAACGCCTCCGGATGTGAGAAGGAGCTTCACAACGCCTCCCGAGTTGAGTGCGACGGATTCGTGTGACATAGGCACCGCGGACGCGTCATCGCCTGACTCCTTGTCTTGCCCTGTGGCGCCCTCGACTGGCCACCATTCACCTGTTCCACGAACACTACGTTCCGGATCCGACAACCCTGCCAAGAGATTCGGTGGGCCTCCGCATGCGCGCAGTGTCATCGGCATGTCGGTGCGTCTCGCTCGAACCCGGACGCGTGCGGTTGCCGGGCAGACCATCGACGTCAGGCCCGAGTCGAGCGGAACACTAAGCCTCAGGTGTGTCATCCGGGCCGACGATCTGGCCCTGCTGGGAGGCAGGTGTTCGCGCGGTAGCAACGCGGAGATCGCCGTGGGCACGGGCGAGCTGGTCGCGGAGTCTCCGGATCTCTTCAGTCTGCTGACCGATGCGCTGGTAGGCGAGCCAATACAAGAGCAGCGACGGCAGCTGCGGAATCGCCAGGCGGTGTGCCAACTCGTGCGCCAGGACCGCTTCCAGGTGCCGGGGTGGCAGCACGTACACGGCCCAGCTGGTCACAGAGACAGTCGTCGCGGCCGTGGCTGGTGCGGTTGCCTCTGGCCCCTGGTGGATCCACACCCGATACCGGTTCGGGTCCACGCCGGCCGCCGTGCACACCGCCCACCAGGCAGGGCCGAGGCGCTGAGATGCCAGCGTCGACGGTGGTCGGAGCCGGTACACGTTCCGGGCAAGTAGATCCTCGACGCGCGGGTGCGCGATGACCACGACTGCGGATAGCGCCCAGACCGCGAGACCGATCCAGTACAGGGCGCGGTTCGGCACGCCGAGGAACTGAATCGAGAGCCAGCTCCTTCTCTGCACTAGTCAAGCATCGGCGGTTAGACGCCACTTTGTTGCCTTCAGGTGCGGTCTGCTGCTGGCGGGCCTGCATCCAGGGTGCCGTCCGCCGTCGATTGCAAGCGAGTCGACGATCTGGTTCTTCGTCTCCGTGATTTCGACGCCTTGGTCCCTGATCATTCCGTGGTGCGCAGCGTGTCTACGACTGCCGCGGCGGGCTTGTCGCGCAGCCCGAGCTCTTCGCTGTCGGTGCAGCGGCACACGGTCCCTGCCAGTGCCTCGACGACATGTCCCGGCGTGACTTAGACGAAGGTGGTGCGGGTTTGGTCTGGGTGCGGAAAGACCAGGCAGCTGACCGTCTTCCGGCCGCCGTCGGCAAACACCTCGACCGAGCCGGCATCGACCAGGATGCGCACTGCAACTGAACCGTCCCGAGCGGCCGGGACTGGTGCCGAGTACCGGCCGCGGAAAGCGTGGTGGAAGTCCACGGCACCTGATCGGGTGCGGTCCACGTACACCGACGAAGTCGCTGCGTCGAAGCCGATCTCGGTCCAGTGGGTGTCGGAGGCCAGGACCCGCAACGCGGAGGGGGCCGAGCCTCCGAGGACGCCTTCGTAGATGAAGGACGTGCCGTCGTGCGGCAGGGAGGTGACGACTGGTACGTCGGGCAGTTCGACGGGGGTTTGGACCAATCTTAGGTCGTCCGCGTCGCGGGCCAGGGAGAGTCTGCGTGGCACCGACATCTGGCCTCGAGAGCCATCCGATGGAGTCGCTCCGCTGTAGGCCCAGTTGCCTGCCCAGCCGATGGTGACTACCTCACCGGTAGGTAGGCCGGAGAAGCTGACGGCCGCGTAGTGGTCCGGGCCGTAGTCGAGCCAGCGCACCTGATCGGGCTCTTGCGCGGTGAAGGTCTTGCCGTCGAAGTCGCCGACGAAGTATTGCGATGCCGATCCACCGTCGCGTGCACCGAGTCCGAGGCTGACCAGCATGACCCAGTGGAGAGGGCCGTCGGGCCCTGTCCGTACTTGGAACAGGTCGGGGCACTCCCAGATCCCGTCGGGCGCACCGGCGGGACCGAAGTCGCTCAGGTGGGTCCAGTGGCGGAGGTCGTCGGAGCGGTAGAACTGCACCATGCGCCGGTCGGCCAGCACTACCACCATCACCCAGTAGCCACCACCAGCTTCGTCGTACCAGAAGACCTTCGGATCACGGAAGTCGTTGCGTCCGGCATCGATCACCGGGTTGGCGTGGTAGCGGGCAAAGGTACGCCCGCGGTCCAGGCTCCACGCGACGCATTGCACCTGGCGTCCGGTCGACGGGTCGGCGCCGGTGTAGATCGCCACCATGGCCGGGTTGCCCGGCTCACCGAAGCCGCTGGTGTCGGCGTGGTCGACCACGATGCTGCCGGAGAACACGTGCTCGTTCGGCAGAGACGAGATCGCGACAGGTTGTTCGTCCCAGTCGACCAGGTCGGCGCTGACCGCGTGGCCCCAGGACATGTTGCCCCAGTCCGTGCCACTCGGGTTGTGCTGGAAGAACAGGTGCCACTCGTCGTCGTACCTGACCAGCCCGTTGGGATCGTTCAGCCAGTTGTGGCGCGGCGTGAAGTGGTACACGGGTCGATCGTGGCCGCTCAACCTTTGACCCCCGAGGACGCGATGGAGTTGACGAACGCCCGCTGGAAGGCGACGAACAGGACCAGTACCGGGACCGTGATCATCGCGGAGTAGGCCATGATCTGGCCCCACGCGACGTTGAGCTGGAAGAAGTATTGGATGCCGACCATGACCGGCCGTTTGGCTTCACTCTGCACCACCATCAGTGGCCACAGGTACGAGTTCCAGGCCGGCAGGAAGGTCAGGATCGCCACGGTCGCGATGGCGGGCCCGGACAGCGGCATCACCACGCGACGGTAGATCCCGAACCAGGATGCGCCGTCGACCCGCGCCGCTTCGTCGAGCTCGGTCGGGATGCTGCTGAAGAACTGGTAGAAGAGATAGATCGAGAAGGCGTTCGCGATGAACGGCAGGATCTGCACCCGGTAGGTGTCCAGCCATCCGTCGGACAGGACCAGCGAGAACCCGTTCAGCTCCAGCCACGGCAGCTTGTTGACCCACCACACCAGCGGCAGCGCGAGCGTCTCGAAGGGCACGATGAGGGTGGCGATGATCGCGGCGAGCACGATCCGGCGGCCGCGCCACCGCATCCGGCTCAACGCGAAGGCCGCCAGCGAGTTGACCACGATCCCGGCCGCCACGGTCACCACCGAGACCATCACCGAGTTGAGCAGGAACTGCGCGGCCGGCACCCGCTCGAACACACCGCGGTAGTTGTCGAGCGAGATGTGCCCGACCGGCAGGAACGCGTTCAGCGAGGTGAGGTCGGAGAAGATCTGGGTGTCCGGCTTCAGCGAACAGACGATCATGAACAGGATCGGCAGCGAGAACACCAGCATCAGCACGATCCTGCCCAGTTGCAGGAGCAGCCGCGGGACGGCGGGACGCCCGGCATGTATGGCGATGTCGACGGCCATGTCAGTCCTTCTCTCGGGTGACGAAGCGCTGCACGGCCGAAACCAGCAGCACGAAGACGAAGAACACCAGCGACACCGCGGCCGCGTACCCGGTCTGCTGCTGCTCGTAGCCGGTGCGCACCGCCATGAACACCATCGTGGTCGTGCGGTCGAGCGGACCGCCCTGCGTCATCACCGAGATCTGGGTGAACAGGCTGAGCGCCGCGATCGTGATGGTGACCAGGATGAAGGTGCGGGTCGCCAGCAACCCCGGCCAGGTGACGAACCGGAACCGTTGCCAGGTGGTGGTGCCGTCGAGCTCGGCGGCCTCGTACAGCTCCGGCGGGATTGTCTGCAGGCCGGACAACCAGATGATCATGTGGAATCCGACCGCCTGCCAGATCGACAAGACGATGATCGCCGGCATGGCGGTGTCCGGGTTGTTCAGCCAGTCGGTGCCCTGCCAGTGCCCGAACGACACCGCGCGGATGACGTGGTTGAGCAGTCCGTCCGGCTGGTAGATGAATCGCCACAGCAACGACACCACGACCATCGACGTGACCACCGGCAGGAAGTACACGGTGCGGAAGAAGTTCCGGCCACGAACCTTCGCGTTGACCAGCAGCGCCAGCACCAGGGCCAGCCCGGCCTGCACCGGTACGACGACCGCAGCGAAGTACAGCGTGTTGCGCAGCGACGCCCAGAACACCGGGTCGCCGAACAGCTGGACGAAGTTGTCGAAACCGACCACACGCGCCGGGCGCCGCGAGATCAGCCGGGCGTTGGTGAAGGCCAGCCCGAAGGCCAACGCCACCGGGACGACGAAGAAGACGACCAAGAGGACGACGGCGGGCGAGGCCATCAGCATCCCGACGACCGACTCGCCGCGCCGTGCACGTCGTACCTGGCGTGCCCTGGTGGGGCGTGCGGGAGCGATCTCCCGCACGGCCGCCGTACGTTCAGAACTGGTAGTCGCCATTGGACTTGATGTTGTTGTCGATGTCGGACGTGGCCTTGTCGAGCACCTTCTTCGGGTCACCGCCGGCCAGGATGTCCTGGCACGCCTTCTGGAAGGTGGTCGAGATGAACGGGTACGCCGGTGTGACCGGGCGCACCAAGGCGTACTTCTGAGCCAGCTCGAGGAAGACCCGGTACTTGCCGTTGGCGCCGAAGTTCGGCAGCTGGTCCACCGCGGCGGTGTTGCCGGGAATCAGGCCGAGCTTTTGCGAGTACTCCACGAAGTACTTCGTCTGAGCCGAGAACTTGAGGTACTCGCGCGCTCCGTCCTTGGCGGCGCAGTCCGACGACAGACCCCACTGCCACGAACCGCCGCCGATCTTCGCGCCGTCGCCCAGGTCCGGCGGAGGCACGAACGCGACGTCGTCGCCGTACTTCTTGGTGATCGCGTCCGCGGCCCACGAACCGGTGTAGACGATCGCGGTCTTGCCGTTGACGAAGTCGACAGTGCCGTCGGCGCCGGACTTCTGCGCCATGTACCCGTCGGCGATCAGGCTCCGCATCCAAGTCGCCCACTCGATCGCCTTCGGGCCGTTGAGCACGTCGGCGGCGCTCTTGTAGTCGCTGCGGTTGATAAGATCGCCGCCGAAGCTCTGCAGCAGCGGCGAATAGGCGTACGGCAGCCATTCACCGGTGCCGGAGGTGCCGAGGTCGAGTGGGTACCGGTACTTGCCGCCGGCCTTGAGCTTGGCCAGTGCGGCGTCGAACTCCGTCCTGGTCCACGGCTGGTCGATGGTCGGAACCCGGACGCCGATCGCGGTGAGGACCGACTTGCGTACAGCCAGGTTCAGCGCGACGTCGTAGTGCCCGAACGAGTACACCTTGTCGTCGACCGTCCCCATCGTGCTGGGGAGCTGGTCCTTGAACGTCTCCTCCGGCAGGTCGAGCGGAGCGAGGTAGCCGGCCCACGCCCAGTTCGGGACGTTCGGGCCGTCGATGTCCAGCACGCAGGGCAGCTTCTTGGCGGCCGCGGCAGCGGTGACCGCGTCGTTGTACGACGCCTGCGGGAACGCCTGGAGGTCCACCTTGTACTTGCTCTGGCTTGCGTTGAAGTCGGCCACCACCTGCTTGTTGATGGCCAGTTCCTGGGCGTTGCCGCCGTTGTGCGTCCACAGCTTGAGAGTGGTGACGCCGTCGGCGGTACTGGCGCCGGTGCCAGAGGTGTCGGACGAGCACGCGACGAGGCCGGAGCTCGCCGCCACCAGGACGACAGCTGCGGCGATACGCCGGTGGATACGGTGGTGGGACATCGGGGATTCCTCCCGGTTTCGTCGGCAGGGCTGTATGTCGGCCCTGTTCTGGGCAGCGTTGGTCGGCCCGAGGGGGACTCGGGATCGAGGAGGCCGTGGGTGTGTTCGGTTAGGGAATGTCTAGGTCAGCCGGGGGTCTGGACCGGGGCGGCGACCGAAGCCCGGGTTACGAGCGGGCAGGGCAGGACGACCTGTGCGCGGTCGTCGTTCTGGGGGCTGTCGTCGATCGACCCGATCAGGGTCTCGACGGCCCACGCCCCCATTTCGTAGTGAGGGAGTGCGACCGTGGTCAGACCCGGTCGCAGTCCGTCGGCGATGATCTCTTGGTTGTCGAAGCCGACGACGGACAGATCGTGGGGAATCCGCAGGCCGCGTTCGGCGGCAGCCTGATAGGCACCGAGCGCCATGCGGTCGTTGAAGCAGAACAGAGCTGTGGGCCGGTCGGTCCGGTCGAGGACCGCGGCAGCCGCACGGTAGCCGCCGGCCGAGTCGGAGGCGTCGTACGTGACCAGCGACTCGTGATACCCGACACCGGCGGTCTCGAGTGCCGCGCGGTACCCCGCGAGCCTGCCGTGCGAGGCCGGGATGTCGTCGCTGTTGTTGAGAAACGCGATCCTGCGGTGACCGCTGGCGAGCAGCACTTCGGTCGCCGTACGCCCGCCGCCGACCTCGTCCGGAACCACTGACGGGATCGACGAGTCGCGGGACACGGCGTCGAGGAGTACGACAGGCTGGCCGGCCAGCTCATCGGGAAGCTCGACCTCGCGGTGATACATCGTCGCGTACAGGAAGCCATCGACCTGGCGTTGGAGAAGCGCCTGGATCTCGCGGGCCTCGTACGCCGGGTCCAGACCGGTGTTCACCAGCATCAGCAGCCAGCCGCGCTTGGACGCGGCCTCCTGGGCGCCGAGAATCATCAGGCCCGCGAACGGCGTGGTGGCGATCTCGTCGCTGATCAGCGCGAGCACCTGCGAACGCCTGGTGCGCAGGCTGCGCGCAACGCGGTTGGGCACGTACCCGAGTACTGCCGCGGACGCCTGCACCCTCGCGCGGGTCTCGGCGTTGATCCGCTTTCCCGGGACATCGTTGAGCACGTGCGACACCGTCGTCACCGACACGCCGGCATGCTCAGCGACGTCCTTGATCCGGATGGTGCGGCTCATCGTGGCCTGCTCCTCACTCGATGCCCAAACGATTTGGCAACTGGTACCTGACCACGAGAGTGGATCACGCCCGCCCGCCTGTCAACCCCTCGCCCAAACGATTTGGCAAATCACTCAAGAGGCTGCCCTACTTTCGACTCAGCCGACGTCTCCCCTAGCAGGCGACGGGCGGATGAGCTGTTGGATCTGCTGGCTGCAGCGACCACCAGCCACGGCAACGACTCGAGCCCGCCAGCTGCAACAGCACCAACTCGAGGGAGGACGACACGCCCCTCCATCAGCTCACCGTACGACCGCAGCTCCCCAGCGACCACGCTGCGGATCATCACGAAGACCCGGTCGCCCAACCAACTCGATCGGGCCGCTAGTGCAGTTGACTGACCACCACAACCATGGCAGAGCAAACGCCAACCCGACCCACGCTGACGACTTCACGTTCCGGTCGACCTGCGGCAACTGAGGACTCTGGGGAGGAGCGATCGAAGGTGGTCGCTGGATCGGCGGCAACGGACGGCCAGCAGGCTGGACGACTTGTGCGGGCGATCAGGGAGCTACCACCGGCGCGGAGTGGCGAACGGGTAGCCCGTTTGGTCCCAGCGGCCCAAGAGTGACGGTTGCTGTGGGCATCATTCATCCCGGCACGGTAGCCACAGGCCGAGCCGCCGATCCAGGGATTTGCAGCTTGTTGCCGAGCTGGATCAGTCAGGTGCGCAGGGCCGAGGCGGATGGATATGCCGGCCGCCGTGTGGCATCACTCGTGGCACGAAACGTCGGATACTCATGGGGAATCTAGTGTCCGCTGCGGGCGACCGTGTTACCAGAATCGCTGGTAGAGAGCAGATGTGACGCCGACGTTCCTTCTCGTAACGAGAAGGTCGTCAGTTCAAGCTCGACATGTGGCCAGCCGGCTGCGCTGTCCTCGTCGACGCGGACCCGAGGTTGGCGACGGTGAGCCCAGAGGAGGCTCGGGGTAACGTCCGAGTTCGACGTGTCAGGGTCGAACCGGAACGAAAGGAACCGACAGACGTGCGTGAAGCGGATGCCGACGTTCCGGTCGTGTCGCTCTCGGATGGCGTGGTCACTCTCCGATATTGGTCGAGCGATGACGCCGGGTTCATGGCGGAAGCATTCGCCGATCCAGCGATCCGACGCTACAACGGGGCCCACGACCGACTCGGACGACCGGCTCCGCCGCTCTCGATCGAGGACGCTGAAGCGATCATCGACGAGTTCGCGTCGAGCTGGCGGGCGTTCGCCGCGGCGGAGCCACCATCAGGTGTTGCGTTCGCGATCACGGACGCAGCCTCTGGTGGCCTGGTCGGCTGCTGTGGCGTCGATGACTGGTCAAAGGCAGACGTAGCGCAGTTCGGCTACTGGATCGGGCCGAGCGCGCGAGGGCGCGGGTACGCGACTCGGGCGGTGGTTCTGCTCACACGGTGGTTGTTCGAGCTCGGCGCAGCTCGCGCCTTCCTGACGGTCGAGGCGGACAATGAAGCGTCAGCTGCGGTGGCCCGCCGAGCGGGGTTCGTGCACGAGGGAACGATGCGCGCACACAGCGTGTGGCAGGGCGAGCGCATCGACGTGATGTGGTTCGCGGCGCTGCCGCTCGAATGGACGATGCGCGAGCCGGACGAACCAACGTGATGTGCAGCGCGATCGGAGCCGGGCTTGTCGAGTCGTTCGGCGAGGGCAACGAGTCGGTGATGTAGCCATTGCCCGAAGGCATGTCGGCGCCCGGACTGCCTGGTCCTGGCCGCCGTCCGAGTGATTGTTGCCGATCAGTCGCCTGGTTGCGTGGTCTACTGCGGTGATGGTCACCGAGGCAGCACGCTGGCGACGGCGGATGGTCCGGCCGGCGCTCGAATGGTACGCCGCCGTGGAGGGTGTCGACGCGGTGATGCTGGGTGGGTCGACTGCCCGCGGGGACGCGGATCGCTGGTCGGACGTCGAGGTCGGCGTGTTCTGGCGGCGGCCGCCGACGCCTGCTGAACGGCTCGCGGTCGCCGGGGCTGCTGAGGTTCGGGTGGTGAACGTCGACGGGCCGCGTGGGACGACCACCTGTACCTGGGCGCACCGCGGCCGGATGGGCTGATGGTCGAGGTCGCGCACACCTTGACGCAGACGGTCGAGAACGCCCTGCGCGCCACTTTCCGCAGCAACCGCAAGCCTGTTGAGTCAGCGGACTGAGAGCCTCGCATCCGGCACGCAGACTCGCGACCTCAGCCTGCAGGGCGTCGTACTGCGTCGCGCTGAGCGCCTCGGACAACACGACGCTGAGGGCGACGACTCGGTTACGGTCCTCACCGTTGAAGAGCCAGCACAATGTGATCCGCCAGCAGATGCGCGACACATGTTCGCCGATTGATTCGTGGCCGGCTGGAAGCCTGGCGACCCTGGGCGCCGGCCAACGCACGCACATGCCCTCACAGGGTGGTGTTCGTGCGGCAGATCAGGCCGCGGCTTGTCCGGCGCGTTCAGCGCGGCCGGCGCCCGGGTCGTGCCCAGGTCGGTGCGGGTTTGTTGAGAGCACGTCAGGTGAAGCGGTGCAGGCGGCGGAAGGCGAACACGGTCAACAGCGCGGCCGCGGCGACGAAGATGCCGGTCTCGATGAGCTGGAAGGTCCAGTACTCGCCGGCCGGGTGGAACCTGGTCAGGTTGTAGTCGCCGGGTTGAAACCCGGGGCACCCCCGGTCGGGCTCGTCCACCGGAGCGCACATGATGAACCCGTGGTCAAGGTACTGCCCGTCCGAGCTGTAAACATCGGTGCTCAGCTGCCACATGTCGGCGAATCGTCCCGGATGGCTGTCGGCGAAGAGGGGGTAGCGGACCTCCTGCGCCGGCTGGAAGTGCGGCCGGGCCATCATGACGGCGGCCCGCGCACCGATGAACCCGGCAACGGTGACCCCCATGGCCGGCAGCACCTTTGGGACCAGCGTGCCGGCTGCGACACCCAACGCCACGGCGAAGAATGTGTACCCGACCGGCGCGAGGCCCTGCAGGTCGAACGCCAGCTCCTCGAACCGGCTCGTGCCGACGCGCTCGTACGGAGTCCACCACCAGTACACGAGGGCGGAGAGTGCGGCCGCGAACACCGCGGCGCCGGCCAGCACGAGCAAGACCTTGACCAGCAGCCAACGCCGCCGGGTCACCCCCTGCATCCACACCAGGCGGTGCGTGCCCTGTTCCAGTTCGCGGGCGACCAGCGGGGCGCCGGCGAACAGGCCGACGAGCAGCGGCACGAGCGTCAGCAGGATGCTGAGTTGCTGCGGCAGCGCGAACCGTTCTGCGAAGGTGTTTCGGCCCGCCTCGCATGGGTTATCCACGGTAAGCGTGCCGTGGCAGTTGTTCAGTCCGAGATCGGTCAGGGCTCGGAACATGGTCAGGCCGAGCGGCACGAGTACGGCGGCGAGGACGGCCAGCGCGACCAGGAAGTAGAGGGCCTGGGCCCGGTGCTGACGCCAGGTCAGCCAGATCATGTCGACACTTCCCCGTCGAGCCGGGTCGGGCCGGGAAGGGTGCCGGCGTCGGAGTTGGCCAGGTAGGCCAGGACGAGGTCCTCCAGTGAGACGTCCTCGACTGTCCACGCTGGATCGTGTATCGGCCCGTCGGTGCGGACCAGGAGCGTCGTCTGCTTGCCGGCGTGACTGTGTTTGACCACCGCGGCGACGCCGGCGGTTCCGGCCACATCGGCCGTCTCGCGCCGCGGGCCGACGAGGATCTTGTGGGAGGCCAGGAGTTCGTCCACACCCCCGAGCACCTGCACGCGCGCCGTGTGTAGCACGATGAGGTAGTCGCAGGCGCGCTCCAGGTCGCCCACGATGTGCGAGGAGAGCAGGACCGTTGTGCCGTCCTCGGCGACTGCTCCCATCAGGGCCTGCAGGAACTCGCGCCGGGCCAATGGGTCCAGCCTGGCCACCGGCTCGTCGAGCAGCAGCAGGTCCGGACGCTTGGCCATGGCCAGCGCCAGAGCCACCTGCGCGCGCTGACCGCCGGACAGCTTGCCGGTCGGTTTGTCCAGCGGGATGTCGACGCGCGCCAGCCTCGCCCGGGCCAGGTCGGTGTCCCACCGCCGATTCAGCCGGGCCCCCATGGTGAGCAGGTCGGCCACGGTGAAGTCCAAGTACAGCGGGGTGTCCTGCGCGACGAAGCCGACGCGGGCCAGCACGTCGGTGTTGTTGACCGGCGCTTGATCGAACACCCGGACGCGGCCGGCATCAGGCTGTGCCAGGCCGGCGATGAGATGCATCAGGGTGGTCTTGCCGGCGCCGTTCGGCCCGACGAGGGCGGCCACGTGCCCCACCGGCAGGGACAGCGTGCAGTCGCCCAGCGCCCATTGCCGGCCGTACCGCTTGCCCAATCCGGTGGTCTCCAGCGCGATGCTCACGCTAGGTCCTCCCGTTCATTGCCGAAAAAGGCGGCGCGCATGGTCTCGTCAACCAGCGCCACCATGTCCTCCCTCTCCCAGCCAGCCGAGCGGGCCTGGCGGACCCAGGCCGCTAGCTCGCGCTCCAGGCCCGCCTGGTTGGCCAGCTGCCGGCGCGCCGGAGCCCGCACGAACGTGCCCAGGCCCGCACGGGCCTCGACCGCTCCGGCCAGCTCCAGCTCCCGGTACGCCTTCAGCACGGTGTTGGGGTTGATGGCCAGCGACTCGGCCACCTCGCGCACGGCCGGCAACCGGTCCCCCGGATCCAGCCGGCCCAGGCGCACCGCCTGTTTGACCTGCTGCACCAGCTGCGTGTACGTGGCGACCCGCGAGTGCGCGTCCAGCCGAAACTCGATCATGTTCAGCCCCTGCAGAGTGGCACAACTGTAATGCACTACGACACTAGGACATTACGACGCGATGCCGGGGCAGACAAGGCGGGGGGCTACCCGAGTTCCAGTCCAGCGGAAGAGCGGCGTCGCAGAAGGCGCGCACGAAATCGCCACCGGCCGCTGTCGGGCGCTGATGGCTAGCCCCGACCAGGCGTGAGCCGCGATTCAGGGGGGTGGTCGACATGCGGGGCGTCACTCGTGGCACAAAGTCGCGGATACTCATGGGGAACCTGGCACCCGCTGCGGGCGGGCGTGTGACCAAAACCGCTGGTAGAGAGCAGAGACGACGACGAAGGTCCTTCTCGTAATGAGAAGGTCGTCCGTTCGACTCTGTGCTCCGTTCGTTGATCCCCGGCCTGTTGACCGCCTCGCCCAGGTTGCCGCTATGACGGTGCTGCCGGCTTGAATTCGGTGACGGAGGCCAAAGGCGGATCGTCGCCGGTAGCAACCGTCGCACGCTTCCCGCGGGACGCGGTGACAAACCTGCCGCCACCAGCAGTTCCACCGCGCGGTGGGCCGTGCTGGCGGCGACGCCGTACCGGGCGGCCAGGCGCACGGGCGAGGCTCCACTGCGCGACCGAGGGCGCCACTGAGGATCCCGTGGATCTGGCGAATGGTTGAGGCGCCGAGACCTTTGCACACATGCGGTTTGCACATGCGGCGGCACCGCCGACATTCCTGAGGGTTGTTACGAGGGCAGCGATTGCCCTCGTGCTCGTCGCGCTGATGAGGCACCGCTGTGCGGTGCTCGATGAACGTCTTACCGTCGCAGTGAAGACGGCAGCGGCGGAGATCGGCGTAGAACGAATCGAGGATCTTGACGCCGGTGCCGATCTGGCCGAGTTTCGACAGCGGCGTTGCATCGAGAAGTGGCTTGATGTGGTTCTTGTACTTCGAGCGGTATCCCCGCAACGTCAGTACGTCGACGTCGACAACCTCGAAGTACTTGACGATGAGCTGGCCGACCTTGGTGCGGGTCTTTGGGTTCCGCCCTTCGTCGACCTGGTTGAGGAAACGGGTCTTGAGCTTCTCCGCCTCCGGGGCCTGCCGCGGGCCGGGTGGCACGGTCGCTGTCAGGTAGAAGGGCTTCTTCGTCACGGGGTCCTGGCCGGCCTACACCCGTACTCGCAGCGCCCCGGACGGGCTTGGATCAGTCGCAGGTCACGGCCGAATGTGGCCGTGACCTGCGGTGATGCACTGATGCACAGTAGGGCGGACGGGACTCGAACCCGTGACCCAGGGATTATGAGTCCCCTGCTCTAACCAGCTGAGCTACCGCCCCGTGTTCGGCAGATCGTATCGGGTGTGGGTGGGTGGTGTGGGAAACCAGGGGTGGGTCAGGGGTTTGACTGAGGGGTGGCTACCGGGGAGCGGGCATGATGGAGGCAGGTCCCGACGAAGGGAAGACCGATGGGCTGGTTCATACTCCTCGTGCTCGTGGTGGGTGCGATCGCGGCGTACAAGTACCGCGTCCCGTTGATCGCGAAGCTGACGGGGCAGCCACAGCACCGTATTCAGCGCGCGATCGACCGGCGCAAGGACAAGAGCTGAGGACCCGCGTCTGATTCGAGCCGTGGGCTCTGGAGGCAGGTTTCCGTGCGTTCAGCAGCCCTCAACCAGTGATGGTTGAGGGCTGTTCGGTCTGCCCTGGAGATGCGGAAAGCCGGTTCCTGGAGGGAAACCGGCTTCGTGTTGCTCCCGCGACTGGACTCGAACCAGTAACCTGCCGGTTAACAGCCGGCTGCTCTGCCAATTGAGCTACGCGGGATCAGTGTGTATCTTGCCCCCGATCCCCGAGGACCTGAGTAGGTTAGCAGGCCAGGGTCGAACTACAAAAACGGGATTCCGGGGCGGAGAGGTTGGCTTCGGGGCCTGCTGCGGGCTAGATGCCGAACTCCTCGCGGACGGATTTGAGGGCGGCTTCGGCGGCGTCGACGACACCGGGCTGATCGGGCTCCAATCCCTTGTCCAGAACGAAGTTCCAGGCGACCGGGGCGTCGGTGTCGGCGGGGTTGCGGCGGCCGACGATGCGGACGCCGCGCTTGCCGGAGAGCAGGACGTGGCGCTGGACGACGATGCTCGCGTCGACACGTTCGCGGAGGAGTTGGCCGAACCGGCCTGGGTCCTCGACTTTCAGCTCCGTCGCGCGCAGTGGCGTGCCGAACGCGGTGGTCTCGTAGATGTGCATCAGCGATGCCTCGGAGTCCCAGCCGGCGCGCTCGATCTGCTCCCAGCCGACCCGGCGTACTGCGTCTTGTGAGTCGGTGGGGAGGTAGACGGCAGCGCGCGTACCGGCGACCCAATGGCCGTCGGTCAGCTGGACCGCGGCCAGGATGTCTTCCTTGCCGCCGGCCGCGTGCCTCGAGGTGGCGGTCACTGACTGGGTCAGCTCGCGGGGCCAGGTGGTGCGCCTGAGTCTCACGCTCCCATCATTCCAGTTGGGCCAAGGTCGTTCGGGTCGGGTGCGGGGTGGGGTCAGGCGGCGTAGTCGCGGAGGTGGGGGATGGCTCGGCGGCGGAGGTGGCGGAGGGCTTCTCGTTCCAGGGCGCGGACCTGGTCAGGGGTGAGGTCGAGGGCGGCGGCGGCTTCTTCGGGGGTGGCGGGGGTGTGGCCGTTGAGGCCGTAGCGGTGGTGGATGACTTGTAGGTGGGGGTCGTCCAGGAACTGGAGGTGGTGGGCGATGTCTCGGCGCAGGGCCGCGCGCAGTACGACGGCATCGTCGTCGATCAGCGGCTCGGAGTCGTCCAGGTCGAGGGTCTCGGGGTGGATGCGCCACGCTTGGGCGCGTTCGACTCGGGCGACGGTGAGGCCGGCCGACTTGGCGAGCTCCGGCACGGTGGGTTCGCGGCCGAGGCGTTGGGTCAGGTCGTGCCGGATCGCGGCGAGGCGGCAGGCGTCGGTGTACGCCTGGGCCGGCATCCGCACCAGCCGGGATCTGTCCGAGATCGCACGTCCGATGGATTGTCGGATCCACCAGATCGCGTACGTCGAGAAGCGGTGGCCGAGCCGGTGGTCGAACCGCTCGACCGCACGCATCAGCCCGATGTTGCCCTCCTGGATCAGGTCCAGGAGCGAGATGCCTTTGCCGGTGTAGCGCTTGGCGAGCGACACGACCAGCCGCAGGTTGCTCTCGATCATCCGCCGGCGTGAACGCTTCCCCAACAGGACTACCTGCTGTAGCTCGGCGGGGTCGTGCCGGCCGGGTTCGCCGGCCTCCAGGCGCTCGGCTGCGAGCAGCCCAGCCTCGATCCAGTACGAGTGCTCGTTGACCTCCTCAAGAGTCAGTAGTTCGTGGTGTCCGATGTCGCGCAGATAGGCGACCAGCGCGGTCACGTCGGCGGGTTCACAGTCGAGCTCGGCCATCCGTTCCCCTCTCTTCGACAAAGAGAGTGCCGTGATCAGGCCGCCTCGAACGCACTGACTTTCCGTCGGTGGATAACTACCCGAGGTCATCGGATCTGCCCTGTGGATAAGGGGATTCGCGGTCGCGGCAGGGCCTATGATGCGCCGGCCGCGCGCCAAGTGGGATGGCTGTGCGGCGGTACGGCGAGACCAGTCGAGGCGAGCCGGACCACCGGGGTGGGGCAGATCGGGCTTGACGCGGGACAGGGCATGCCCAGGCCCCGGAAGAGGCTTAGGCCCAGGCTGGGTAGCTCGACGCTAGTTCTTCGTAGCGGGTGGACCACGTGGGGAGGGTGGTGTTGGAGAGGTGCGCGTCCAGGCGGTCCAGGAAGGCGTGGGTGCCGGGCAGGAAGCCGCGGGCGTTGGTGGGGGAGAGGCCGGTATGGGTGAAGGTGAGGCGTTTGCCGTCGGGGGCGGCGGCGGTTCGTGCGGGCATCATCTCGATGGATGCCGCCGGTGCGGGCGTCGATGGTGGTTTCGCCGAACCAGGCCTGCGTTCCACGGATCGGTGAGCGCGGCCGGGACGGCCTCGCATCGGGTGGGGCGGGCGGTCGGCGGAAGGTCATGGTGGCGCGGTGCGGCGTCGATGGTGAGTTCGCCGTGCCGGTCGGTGGTCATTCGGTGGGCTCCTTCTGAGGCTGGGCAGGCTGAGTTTGGTCAAGGTGTTGCTCGAGGGCGTCGAGGTGGCGCGGCCAGTACTTGCGGTACCGGCTGATCCAGTTCTCGATCTCGATCAGGCGGTCGGCGCGCAGGGCGTAGATCCGGCGCTGACCGTCCGGGCGGACCTCGACCAGGCCGACCTCGCGGAGGATGCGCAGGTGGCGGGAGACGGCGGGCTGGGTCAGGCGGTGCAGGTGGTCGACCAGCTCACCGGCAGGTCGTTCCCGCTCGGCCAGCAGGTCCAGGAGTTCCCGCCGGCTGGGTTCCGCGATCGCCTCGAACACGTCCATGTGCAGAAGTATTACAGGAGGCGTATATACAATTCAAGTGATATGTCAGCCCAAGCGGAAGGGGTCAGGCGTAGGTGCGGAGGCCGGAGAGGAGGCCGTTGTGGAAGGGGTTGGCGTCGACGGTGTCGAACCAGGTGCGGCCGGTGGTGAGGGGTTCGAACGGCGGGATGGTGACGGCCGGAGGTGTCGCGCCGGACGGGCCGCGGCGGCGGAGTTCGGTGTCGAGTTCAGGGGCCGGCATGTCGGGCAGGAGGACGAAGGTGTCGCTGCCGACGAGATCCGCCGGACCGTTCGCACTGACGAGGGCGTTGAAGGCTGCTTGATCGGCGGCGGCCAGCGCGGCGAACGTGTCGGCGGCCCGGGTGGCGGCCGATGAGGGGTCCTGGCGAATCTGCTCGAGCTCGGTGAGCACCGACTTCCAGGTGACCAAGGGGTCGCCGTAGTCGATCCAGCGCGAGAGCCGGCCCACGCGAGATGGACGTCGCATTCGGGGCCAGCGGCGTCATCAGCGAGTGGAGCCCGTAGCGGGCCCGCCCGCCGATCACCACCAAGCGGATGTCGGGTTCCGTCGCCGCGATCAGGTTGCGGTGGACGTCGGCGTGATCCCGCCGTACGACGATCAGGTCGGCCAGCGCACCGCGTTCGATCCGGCCGAGCGGATGCGGCCAGACGCCGGACAACGCCTCGCCGGGGTTTGACGTCGCCAGCCGCACCAGTTCCTCGTCGGTGAAGACCGGCGCAGGCTGTGCCTTGTTCCACAGGTCGGCGACCTTCAACTCCCACAGCACATTGTGCGTGCCCGACGGCGCCCAGTCCGAACCGATGCACAGCCGTACTCCGGCCGCTTTCGCCGCGGCCACGTCCGCGGTCGCGCCGTACAGCCAGTAGTTGCTGAACGGCGACCAGACCAGACTCGATTTCCCGGTCTTCATCCGGGCGAAATCGGCCGCGGTCAGCGCGCCGCCGTGAATGGCGACGAGTTGCGGCGTGACCACGCCGACCTCGTCGAGCAGCTGGAACTCCTTGCGCAGCTTCGGATCCGAGCCTTCGGCCGAATGCGCGATGAATCCCCGGCCCAGCTTGACGGCGGCGGCGTACGGCTCGAGCGCTTCTTTGCTGTCGGCAACGAGGGTGCTGACCCGGATGAAGTCGTCCCGGGTGCCGAGCTTCTCCGAGTCGATGTTGCGGATCAGGTCGTTGTCCGGTGGTACGGCGCCCCGCGGGTTGCCCTGGATCGACGTCGTACCGCCGACGATGGCGCGCGTCTCGACGTACCTCAGCAAGGCGCGACCGGCCGCGGCGCCGAGCAGCCGGGCCGGTTGGCTGATCTGCGAGCTGTACGTCGGTGCGCGGCCCCACTGATTGTGGGAGGTCCACGGCTCCATCCGGGACGGTTCGGTCCAGAGCGGCAGGCTGTTGTACATCAGGTGGTTGTGCAGGTCGATCAGACCGGGATAGATGAGGCCGCCCGCGACGACGCGCGGGGCGTTCTCGAATCCATTCGGTACGGCGTCGGCCGGGGTGACGGCCGCGATCAGGCCGTCGTCGCCGACGTACACCTCGCCCTGGTCGAGCACCTGTCCGTCCGGCCGCATCGTCACAACGGTTCCGCGCAGTACAAACATGGTCCCTCCCGTTTACAATCCCCGTACCGCCCCTGTTCACGAGCGTAGGTCACGAATCGATGAGGGGGAGGTATTCGCGATGGCCGATTTCGATCCCGGCCCACCGGCCGCCGTGGCGCGACACTTCGCACAAGTGCCCAGTTATGCGGAGTACCGTCAATTGTTCTGGCACGACTGGGGTCCGGTGTTCTATCGCGGCCGGCTGAATCGCAGCGCCCGGCTGCTGGCGATCGCGTCCGACCCGGGCCCGACCGAGCGGATCGCCGGCCGGACGCTGGTGGGGGACGCCGGGCAGCGTGTGCAGGGTTTCCTGAGCAAAGTCGGACTGACCCACAGCTACGCACTCGTCAACGCGTACGCGTACGCCCTGTTGCCGTCGCGGGCTCAGCAGGCGGCGCCGCTCTTGTCGCAACCTGATCACCTGGCCTGGCGCAACACCTTGCTGGAGTTGATCACCGGTCCGCAGTTGCAGGCGATCGTGGCGTTCGGGACCCAGGCGCGGTCGGCCGTCAGGCTGTGGGACGGCAAGCCTGATGTCCCGGTGTTCGAGCTGCCGCATCCGTCGAGTCGCAGCCCGAAGGTTCTGGTGGACCGTTGGCGCGAGGCGATCACCGAGTTGCGGACCATCGTCACGCCGGACTCCGACGGTGATCCGTCGGTGCCGAACTACGGACCGAAATTCCTCGAGTCCGACTACGTCAGCGTCCCGCCGGCCGACCTGCCGTTCGGCGTACCGCCGTGGCTGGGGAACGACGCCTGGGGTCGCAAGGACAAGCCGCGGCACAACAACAGCGTGGAACGCCCGTCGACCGACCTCCGCAACACCCTCATCTGGCGAGCCCCGAAGCAGGTGGTCAGCCCATAACAGCTGAAATGGTCCGTGCTGGGGTTTACCGTAAGTCGGGTGCGAGTAGCGACCTGGAATGTGAACTCGGTGAAGCAGCGGCTGCCGCGGTTGCTGGGGTGGTTGGACGAGCGGCAGCCGGATGTGGTGTGCCTGCAGGAGACGAAGCTCGCGGACGACGCCTTCACCGACCTGCTCGGTGCGGAGCTGTCCGCCCGCGGCTACGAGACAGCCCTGTACGGCGAAGTGCAGTGGAACGGAGTCGCTCTACTGTCGAAGGTCGGAATCGAGGACGTGGTCACCGGCGTGGCCGGTGCGCCCGGCTTCCCGAATCCCGAGGCCCGTGCGGTCGCGGCGACCTGCGGCGGCATCCGCATCCACTCGCTCTACGTGCCGAACGGTCGTGTCCCCGACTCCGATCACTACCACTACAAGCTCGCGTGGCTGGCGGCCCTCAAAGAGGTCGTCGCCACCGGGCCGGCCGACCAGATCGTCTGCGGTGACATGAACATCGCCCCGACGGACGCCGACGTGTTCGACCCGGCGGCGTACGTCGGTCAGACGCATGTGACCGCGCCGGAGCGGCAGGCGCTGGCCGACCTGATGTCGGCCAAGGACCTGCACGACGTCGTCCGCGATCGATGGCCCGACAACCGCATCTTCAGCTACTGGGACTACCGCGCCGGCATGTTCCACCAGGACCTCGGCATGCGCATCGACCTGATGCTCGCGACCCAGCCGGTCGCAGACCGGGTCAAGGCCGCGTGGATCGATCGCAAGGCCCGCAAGGGGACCGGGCCGAGTGACCACGCGCCGGTCATGCTCGACCTCGACGTCGCGCCGGACGGCGACATCGGACCGGTCGTACCGCCGCCGTCCGCACCGCGGAGCGGTCGCAAGACCACCACCAAGCTCCCGCAGAACCGGTGATGCGTCGCCTGGTGGCCGCCGCCTTGGTCTTGGCGTGCCTGGCCGCGTGCACTGACGCCAAGGAATCCGGCCGGCCGGTGAACTGGACCAAGGTCGACGTCGGCGCGGAGCCCGTCGTACTGACGGAACACGGCGATCAGGTCCTGGTCGGCCTGCGCCACCGCGGCGCCAAGGTCGTCCCCGAGCTCCTCCTGCTCGACGGCGACCAGCGCAAGCAGATCGCGGTCAAGCCGAACCCCGCGAGCCCGTACGCCTTCGAAGCGATCTGGTACTCGATCGCGTACGACGGCAAGCAGTTGCTCGCGCTCGGAGGAGCGGCCGGTGGTGCGCACTCGAACGTGCGCTGGACGGTGTGGACCGGTTCGGTCCAGACCGGCCTGGTCGAGCATCCACAGGAGTTCAACACGTTCGGCGGGCAAACCGCCGGTGCTCTCTACAGTGCGGTCATCACGCCGAGCGGCCGCGCGTTGCTCGGCTCCTGGGGCGGGGTCGAGACCGGGAACGACGCCGCGGTCTGGCTGCCGGAGAGCGACGCCAAGTGGGTCCGGCAGAACCCGGCGAAGACGGCGCTGCAGAGTACGCCGTCGCTCCTGGTCGGGCCGAGTTTCGGTACGACGCTGGCCGACAGCATCGTGATCGTCGGATCGCAGGTCCGGCTGGCGCCGAACGTGGTCGCCCAGGAGGCCGCGGTCTGGCGATCGACCAAGCTCAACCAGGGGTGGAGCGCGATCGCGCTGCCTGATCCGGGCAACCGCAGTCAGGCGGTGACAGCGTCCTGTACGCCGTCGGGCTGCCTGGTCTCCGGGTACGTCGACAACAAGTTGGCGATGTGGGACGTGCAGCGAAGCGGCCCCGCCAAACGGCTGAGCGGCGTGCCGGACATCCCGGTCGGGGACAAGGACAAGCTGCCGCCGCCGATGGTCGTCGGCGACAAGTACGTCCAGATCGTTGCGCAGGACAACAAGGTGAAAGTGGTCAGCGGGTGGGACGGCAACTGGACCGTGCGGGAGTCGAGTGGCGGCCTGGAAGGGCCGGTCACCGATGCCGCCATCACCCACTCCGGCAAGCTTTACCTGATCGCCGGCACGTCCCTGTGGGAGACCAGACTCAACTGAGCAGGCCCTTGACGTACGCCGCCTGGCCCGCGTGCTGGTCGCAGTCGTTGATCACACTGACCAGCCGCACGCCGAGCGTGACCGGCGGGTTCCACCGGCGGTCGACGATCCGGTCCAGACCGTCATCGGTGACCGTCTTCAGGAACTCGACCGTGCGCGTGTGCACCGCGTCGTAGTACCCGAGGAGCTGCTCGGCCGACAGCTGGACCAGCGCTACCTGCTCCGGGTTGTGCGCGTATCCGGTGTCGGCGGCACTCAGCGGGAGCCCGAGTCGCTCGTGCCAGCCGTCAGCGGTGTGGACCTGTTCGTACCCGCCGGCGTCGGACAGGTGGTCGTCCTGCACCCGGGTCAGGTGCCAGACCAGCCAGGCGATCGAGTTGGCCGTCTCGCCCGGCCGGGTCGCGAGCGTCTTGTCGTCGAGGCCCTCGACGACCTCGTGCACGATCTCCTGGATCCGGCTGTGCGCGTCGATCAGCAGTTCACTCGTGTCCATGGACAGCCACGCTAGCGCGCGGTCCCGACAGTTCTAAGGTGGGCAGCAAGCTTTGTCCGGACAACGAGGAGCAATTGTGGAATACCGCACTCTGGGCGCGAGCGGCGCCGTCGTCTCCACCTACGCGCTCGGCACGATGACGTTCGGCAACGAGACCGACGAGGCCGGCTCGCACGCGCAGCTGGACCGGTACGTCGAGGCCGGCGGCAACTTCATCGACACCGCGGACGTCTACACCGCCGGCGTGTCCGAGGACATCATCGGCCGCTGGCTGGCGAAGAGCTCCGCCCGCGACGACGTCGTACTCGCCACCAAGGGCCGGTTCCCGACCGGCGACTCGCCGAACGACGTCGGTACCTCCCGCCGGCACCTGCGGCGGGCCCTGGAGGCGTCGCTCAGCCGCCTCGGCGTGGATCACATCGACCTCTACCAGCTGCACGCGTGGGACCCGGTGACACCGCTCGACGAGACGCTCGGCTTCCTGGAAGACGCCGTACGCGCGGGCAAGATCTCGTACGCCGGCCTGTCCAACTTCACCGGGTGGCAGCTGCAGAAGGCGTGCGACCTGATCGACCGGCGCGGGTGGTCGCAATTGGTCACGCTGCAACCGCAGTACAACCTGCTGGTCCGTGAGATCGAGTGGGAGATCGTCCCGGCCGCGCAGGACAACGGGCTCGGTCTGCTGCCGTGGTCGCCGCTGGGCGGTGGCTGGCTGACCGGGAAGTACTCGTTCGACGAGGAGCCGACCGGCGCGACCCGCCTGGGCGAGAACCCGGACCGCGGCGTCGAGTCCTGGCATCGACGCAGCCGTAACCAGCGGGTCCGCGATGTGGTCGACGCGGTCCGCGAGATCGCGGAAGCTCGCGGCATCTCCATGGCCCAGGTAGCGCTCGCGTGGCTGGTCGATCGCCCGGCGATCACCTCGGTCATCCTCGGTGCACGCACCCTCACGCAGCTTGACGACAACCTCGCCGCCGCCGACCTCCACCTCACCGAGGACGAGACGGCCAAGCTCAACGAGGCCAGCGATCCAGGCGCCGCCGACTACCCGTACGGCGGCCCCGGCACCGCCCAGCGAGACCGCCCGGTCACCGGCGGTCGCGCCTGACCTCGACAGCATCCCGGAGAGCGGCGTACGACGCCACCAGCGCACGCCGCTCTTCGGCGAGCAACGGGTCGTCGCGGCGGCAACCTGCCTTGACCCAACGGTCGGACAGTTCCATCGCCTCGACCCGCTTGCTCGCCGCCGGACGGACCGCATCGGACTCGGCCTCGTACAGGTAGGCATAGAGGTCGACCAGCGCGTCCTCGAGTTCCTCCTCGGGGCCGTCGCGGTGCACGCGCCACCACTCGACCTCGAGCCGGGCCGCCTGCGCGGGGTCGAGATCGATGCCGCCCTCCTGGAGGACGAGCTCGTAGAATCGGCGCATGTACGCGCGGGCCGCGTCCGGCTGGTTGTCGGGGTACGGTGCCCATAGCTGGATGGCTCGCAGCACGTACCAGGCTCCGAGCACGGTCCGGCGCGGTGTCATCCCGAACGCGGCTCCGACCAGCCCGACGGAGGCGACGAGGAACCGGCGCCAGTCGTGCAGGTAGTACGAGGCCCAGGCGTCGCTCTCGCGGTTGCCGACGACAACCGGGTCGAACGACCGTGGTCCAGATGCAGTCATGATCCCTCCCCCTGAGGAGATCCGATGAATGACGGGATTCCCGGAGTCGTCGCCCTGATGCAGCAGAGGCTGGACGACCTGCCGGACGAGTTCGAGCATCGGCGGATCTTCCTCGGTACCTACCTTCGCACGACCCGGGCGGTCGGGACGGCGATCGAGCAGGCGCGGTTCGAGGATCCGAAGTGGGTCGAGGACTGGGATGTGAAGTTCGCCGAGCTCTATCTGGACGCGCACGACGCCGAGGTGGCCGGCCGCAGTACCGCCCGGCCTTGGCGGCTCGCGTTCGACGCACCAGCTGAGCTGCCGCCGCTGCGACACGTGCTGCTCGGGATCAACGCGCACGTCAACTACGACCTGCCGCAGGCCCTCCTGGCGGTGATCAGCGACGAGGACTTCACCGACCCTCCGTTGATGGACCGGCGCCGCCGCGACCACGAACGGATCGACGGCGTCCTCGCGGAACGCGTCGGTGCGGAGGACGACGAGCTCGGGGGAGCCAGGAGCCTGATCGACCGCGTGCTCACCCCGCTCAACCGGCTCTCGTCGCAGCGGTTCCTCCGCGAGTCCCGCCAGAAGGTGTGGCACAACACCGCCGAGTTGCAACGTGCCCGACTCGAAGGCCCGACGGCGTACGCGACCCGCCTCGCCGAGCTGGAACTCCTCAGCGCCGCCAAGGTCGCGGACCTACTCCGGCCCGGCCAGGTGATCCTCCGCCTCGCGATCACCGGCTTCGGTGTGATGCTCCCGCCACCGGCCTAGGGTGAGCGACGTGCCTAGCTCGGTAGGACGCCTGACCAGATGACGCCGACGGCCAGGCACGCGAGCGTCACCAGGCCGAAGATTCCGACCCACATCAACGCCGGTACGCCGGTCAGCCGGCGGAGCTGGTCGGCGTCGGAACTGCGGCCGCCACCGCCCCGGCGCGAGTGCTGCAGCTCGAGTACGGCGCGAGGCGCGGCCAGCAGCAGGAACCACGTCAGCAGGTGTGCGAACGCGGACTGCACGTCGGGCGATCCCCACCAGGACACCGCGAACACCACCGCGCCGAAGACGAGGACCGACCACAGACCGTAGAGATTGCGGATCTGCAGCAGCAGGATCACCAAGGCGAGCAGCAGTCCCCAGAGCAGCGCAACGGCGTACCCGCGGCTGAGCACGAACGCGGCGGCCAACCCGAACAACGCCGGCCCCGGATACCCGGCCAGCAGTACGGCGATCATGCCCGGGCCGGTCGGATGACCGCGCGACACCGTGACGCCCGACGTGTCGGAGTGCAGCCGGATCCCGGCCAGCTTGCGCCCGACGAGCGCGGCGATCAGCCCGTGCGCACCCTCGTGCGCGATCGTCACCACCTGCCGCGTGTACCGCCAGATCGGCCGCCACGCGATCAGCAGCAGTGCGGCGATCCCGGTGCCGATCACCACCCGGAGCGACGGCTCCGGCTGCACCGACGTCAAGCTGTCCCAGACCTCATTCACCTCCCCATCCTTGCAGCAGGCCGGTCAACTCTTGAGCGGGCGTTGACATCGTGCAGTGCGCGGACGACGGTGGAGGGATCGTGGCCCGGGGAGGGGCTGCCGTTTTGGGGGAGAGATGTCACAGCCACGCAGCATCAAGTCCACTGCCAAGAAGACGACCTCGGCGAAGAAGACCAGCAGCGCCAAGAAGACGACGGCGAAGAAGGCCAGTTCCGCCAAGAAGACGAGTACCGCCAAGAAGACGAGTACGGCGAAGCAGGCGCCCGCCAAGCGGTCGACCGGGGGCAGGCGGGCCGCCAAGCAGACCGTCGCGAGCAGCAGCACGAGGACTCGCACGACCCGGGCCGCCACGGCCGAGACTGCGGCCGCCGCCGTACCGCTGCCGCAGTTCCTCGCCTCGGCCGGCACATTGACGCTCGGGCAGCGGAAGCTGCTCGTCGACCAGGCGTTGCTGATCCTCGACCAGAACTACGTGCACCTGCCGCTGAAGGCCGCGATGCACGCGGTCAACCCGCTGCAGCGCTTGCGGGTGATGCGCGCGCGGATGGAGCGGCAGACCGCCGAGACGATGGAAGCCGAGTGGATGTTCCACCGGCAGATGTCGAGCATCTTCCACTCGGTCCGCGACCTGCACACCAACTACCTGCTGCCGGTGCCGTTCGCCGGCAAGATCGCCTATCTGCCGTTCATGATCGAGAAGTGCTACGACGGGTCCGAGGAGCACTACCTGATCGCCCGGACCGTCACCGGCTACTCGGCGCCGCAGTTCGGCGCCGGTGCCGAGGTGACGCACTGGAACGGTACGCCGATCGCCCGCGCCGTCGCCCTGAACGGCGCGCAGTTCGCCGGCAGCAACGACGCGGCCAACCTCGCACGCGGTCTTGAGTCACTCACCCTGCGACCGCTGGTGATCCAGTCGCCGCCGGACGAGGACTGGGTGAACCTCACCTACATCGGTCTCGACGGGTCGACCCAGGAACTGCGCGAGCAGTGGAAGGTCACCACCAACCTTCCGCCGATGACGGACCTCGACGCGATCAGCGAGACGTCCGCCTCGATGGGCCTGGACCTGGACTCGGACGAGAAGGCCCGGGCGAAGAAGGCGCTCTACGTACGCGACGTGGTCGAGTTGGAAGGCGGCCAGAGTTCGGCCGAGTTGACGACACCGGCCGCGGTCAGCGGCGCGGACCTGCCGACCACGATGCCCGGTGTGTTCCGGGCCCGTGAGGTGGTCACGCCGTCCGGGACCTTCGGGCACCTGCGGATCTTCACCTTCAGCGTGCAGGACCCGGTCGCGTTCCGGGACGAGTTCGTCCGGCTGGCCGGCCTGCTGCCGCAGCGTGGTCTGATCGTCGACGTCCGGGACAACGGCGGCGGCCACATCTTCGCCAGCGAGTTCACCCTGCAGACGCTGACACCGCGGTACATCTCGCCGGAGCCGGTGCAGTTCATCAGTACGTCGCTCAACCTCAGGATCTGCCGTCGGCACAAGGACAACCCGGCCGGGATCGACCTCGGACCGTGGTTCGACTCGCTCGACCTGGCGACCGAGACCGGCGCGGCGTTCTCGGCCGCGAAGCCGATCACCCCCGAGGCCGGCGCGAACGACATCGGCCAGACGTACCACGGCCCGGTGGTGCTGATCACCGACGCCCGGGTGTACTCGGCGACCGACATCTTCGCCGCCGGGTTCGCCGACCACGAGATCGGCACCATCCTCGGCGTCGACGACAACACCGGCGCGGGCGGCGCGAACGTGTGGACCCACGGGTTGCTCGCGGCGCTGCTGAACGAACCACCGCCGCCGGACTCGACGTCGCCGTACGAGGCACTGCCGAACGGCGCGAACATGCGGGTCTCGATCCGGCGCACCCTGCGCGTCGGCGAACTGTCCGGCACCCCGGTCGAAGACCTCGGGATCCGGCCGCACGAGA
The DNA here is from genome assembly GCA_963748245.1 of uncultured Actinomycetota bacterium. Lineage (GTDB taxonomy): Bacteria > Actinomycetota > Actinomycetes > Propionibacteriales > Kribbellaceae > Kribbella. The sequence continues at coordinate 2,189,287 of CAVVIA010000005.1, forward strand.
CGCACAAGATGACGCGGGCCGACCTGCTCGAGGGCAACGTCGACCTGCTGGCCAAGGCCGGCTCGCTGCTGGCGGCGATGCCCCACCGGAGCCTCGGGGTGACCTCGTCCTTCAGCGGTACGACGCTTACGGTCACGATGACCGTGGAAGGGATCGACCGGGTCGACCTGTACCTGGACGACCGGCCGATCAGCTCCGAGGACCTCACCGGTGCGCCGCTCAGTATCGACATCCTGGACGTCACGCCGGGCCAACTGCTGAGAGCTGACGGATACAAGGCGGGGGCGCTGGTGGCCTCGCGTCGTCACACTGTCTGACCCGTGAACCGGCTGGACATCGTCGATCGTCTGAGGATGTAACTTTCGGATTGTGGACAATCTGCGCCTGACCGCCGAGGAAGAACGCATGCTCGGCGGTCAGGACGGTGGCGGTGTCGCACTCGCGATGCGGGTGATCGTCAGCCTGGCCCGGATCGAGGGCGCGCCACGGCTGGTCGAGATCACCTCGGCCCATGTCGACTCGTGCCTGTACCACGGCCAGGTCAGCCTCGACTTCGCCCACACGCTGGTCGGCCTCGGCGCGAAGGTGCGTGTCCCGACCACCCTGAACGTCGGCTCGATGGACCTCCTGCATCCCGGCCTGATCCGCACCGGCACCGAGGCGGAACGCGAGACCGCCGTCCGCGGCCGCGAGTTGATGTCCGCGTACGTCGACCTCGGCTGCACGCCGACGTGGACCTGCGCGCCGTACCAACTCCCGAACCGGCCCGGTCTCGGCGAGCACGTCGCCTGGGCGGAGTCGAACGCGATCGTCTTCGCCAACTCCGTCCTCGGTGCCAGGACCGATCGGTACGGCGACTTCCTCGACATCTGCGCCGCGATCACCGGGCGGGCGCCGTACTCCGGATTGCAGACAATCGACGCGCGGCGCGGAACCGTGGTCTTCGACTGCCGTCCGCTCGGCGAGCGATTCCTGCGCTCGGACCTGGCGTATCCGCTGCTCGGGCATCACATCGGGTCGATGGTGGGTGGCGAGATCCCTGTGCTGGTGGGGATTCCCGAGGATGTGAGCGAGGACAGTCTGAAGGCGCTCGGAGCCGCGGCCGCCTCGGCCGGGGGAGTCGCGCTGTTCCACGTGGTCGGCGTGACGCCGGAGGCACCGACGGGTCCGCTCGACGACTTGCCGACGTACGACGTCGACCTCGAAACGATGCGAGCGACCCGGAACACACTGTCCACCTTCACGTCCGGCGGACTGGACGCCGTCAGCGTCGGCACGCCGCACGCGTCGTACGCGGAATGTGAACGGCTCGCGGACCTGCTCCGCGACGGACCGCCGCTGAAGGTCACCTTCTACCTGTCCACCGGCCGGGCGACGCGGACACGCGCCGAGGAGACCGGCGTACTGCGGACGCTCGAGTCCGCCGGCGTCACGGTCGTCGTGGACACCTGCACCTACGTCACCTCGATCCTGTCCCCGGACTGGAAGAACGTGATGACGAACTCCGGCAAGTGGGCGCACTACGCGCCGGGCAACATCAACGTCGACGTCGTCCTCGGCTCACTCGAGGAATGCGTCGCCTCCGCCCGAGCCGGCCGGGTCGTCCTCGAGGAGCTCGACGCATGATCCCCGGACGCACTCTCCATCCCGGCAACGCCGCCGGCCAGCCGGTCCGATTGACCGCGCCGTTGTCCTTCTGGGGCGGCACCGACGAGCAGGGCCGCATCGTCGACGCGCATCACCCGCAGTGCGGCACGATCCTGGCCGGTCGCGTGCTGGTGATGGAGTCCGGCCGCGGCTCCAGCTCCGCGTCCAGCGTGCTGGCCGAGCAGATCCGTGCCCACACCGCACCGGCCGCGATCATCCTCGCCCGGCCCGACACGATCATTGCCCTCGGCGCTCTCGTCGCCCACGAGCTGTACGGTCTGGCGACGCCGGTGATCGTCGTCGATCGGCCCGCGTACGACGACCTACCAACCGACCGCCTCCTACGCGTCGAGGCCGATCCACTCGACGCCACGATCACTTGGTGACTACGTCCTTGGTCGGCTGACGCCTCATCAGTACGGCGGTCGCCGCGAACAGGACCGCACACGCGCCGAGCGCCAGCGGCAGGTCCGTCAGCCGGGCGATCGCCGCGATACCCAGACCACAGACGATCTCGCCGAGGTACTCGAGCTGGGCCAGGAACGAGTGCGTCGTCGCCCGGATGTCGGCTGTCGTGCGCGCGTTGACCCAGATCGTGCTGATCACCCGGGTCAGCGGCGTGACGATCCCGGCGACCAGTACGACGGCGATCGCACCGACGACCGGATCACGCGCGAGCGCGAGCATCAGCATGCTGACCACCCCGGCGACGGCCGCCCAGGCGTAGTCCGTCCGGGCGTGGTCGCCGTCGATGCGCTTGCCGAACACCCGTAAAGTCAGCGCACCCACGATCAGTCCGGCCACGCCGAGCCCGGTGAACCAGATGATCGGATCGGGCTCACTGGGCCATCCGAGGTCGAGCAGTCGCTTCTGGGTCAGTCGGCCGGCCGCGTCGGAGGCGCCGTTGACGAGGAAGGTCGCGGCGAAGATGAGCAGGATCTCGCGACTTCGCCGTACCAGCGTGAGACCTCGGCGGAACGTGGTCCACGAGGATGACCACCGCGCGGTCCGGACCGGGACGAACCGCTGCTCGGTGAACTTGAACGCGATGTAGAGCGCGAGCGACATCATCGCGACACCGGCGACGACGATCGTGACGTCGCGCCGAGTCGCCCAGGCCAGCAGACCGAGCACGATCAGACCGGTCGCTGCACCGGTGAGCTGAGCCCGGGCAGCACGAGCGAGTACGGCGGTGATGCCGTCGGGCTGATCGAGTTCGTCGGTGATCCAGGCGACGTCGGACCCGCTGGCGAACGTCCACGAGATGCCCCAGAGCACCTGGGTGGCGAGCAGCAACGGGAACGACGAGACCAGGCCGGTCGTGACCATCGCCGTACCCATCAGGAGTTGCGAGATCACCAGCGACCACTTGCGGCTGATCGTGTCGGCGAAGACCCCGGCCGGCACCTCGCACACCAACGCGAAGACGCTCTGCACCGAACCGATCAGGACGAGCTGCGCGGGGGACAGGCCGGCATCGACGACCAGGTAGACGCTCGTCACGAGCCACCACCCGTTGTGCAGCACCGCCCGCATCCAGGTCCACCTGACGAAGACGGTCACCATCCCCGAACCCTCGACCAAGCACACCTCGACGGCAACGCAATTTCCGCCCGAGTGTGAGGTCCTTCATATTCTTCGCAACTATAAGCAAGTTGCGATAATTTGGAACGGTGGCTCGATGCGGTCAGGATCACAGTGCAAAACGAACGACCGTTCTTGATTTCGCGCAGGCCACGGGAGCAGGGTGGAATTTCACAGAACGAGCGTTCGGTTTGAGGTGGGGGTCGACGTGGCGCAGATGACTCTGGAGCGGGTCGAGCAATCGACGCGACCAGTGGCGGTCAAGCCGCCGGCGGCAGGCGTACGGCGGATCGTTCGCGAGGTCGCACTGCTGGCGGTGTTGTTCGGGGTCTACAACCTCGGCCGCTTCCTGTCCGCCGATCATGCCGGGTCGGCGTACAGGCATGCGGACAAGCTGATCGGCTGGGAGTCGTGGCTCGGGTTGCCGAGTGAGGCGACCGTGCAGCACCAGGCGCTCCAGGTTCCTGGATCCGCCGAGGCTGCCAACGTCTTCTATGCGAGCGTGCACTTCCCGCTGACCGCGGCGGTCCTGCTGTGGTTGATGATCCGCCGACCGGCCGAGTACGGCACAGCCCGTTGGGCGCTTGCGTCCCTGACCGGGCTGGCGTTGATCGGGCACATGTTCTTCCCGCTGGCACCGCCGCGGATGATGCCGGGCTGGGTGGACACCGGCGTCCTGCTCGGACAGTCCGTGTACGGGCCGACCACGGACTCCGGGGTGGCCAACCAGTTCGCCGCGATGCCGAGTCTGCACGTCGGCTGGGCGTTCATGGTCGCGGTGTTCCTGATCCGGGCGACCCGCTCGCGCTGGCGCTGGTTGTGGATCGCACATCCGGTGCTCACGTTCGCGGTCGTCGTGGTGACGGCCAACCACTACTGGCTGGACGGTCTGATCGCGATCGCGTTGGCCCTGCCGTTACTGCTGATCTTCGACGCCCGGCGGGCACGTCCGAAGCGGGCACGTCCGAAGCGGGTGCGCCCGAAGAACGCACCCGCCGGGATCGGTCAGCGCTTGGACAAGGTGCCCGCGGTGGCGAGCTCCTCGTCGGCGCGGACCAGGTAGGGCTCGCGGTCGAGGACCAGCCGGGCCGCGGCCGCACCGATGTCGAACCACAGCCCGATCAGCTCGAGCCGTCCTTCGTCCTCCGCCGTCCGGACGCAGGCGAAACTGCGCAGGTTCGCGAGTTGTACGCCGACATTCGCGACGGACAGTTTGTCGGCCGGGGACAGTGTCACTCCGGTCGCCGGGTCGACGATGTCGGGCAGGCCGACGGCCCGCCGTACCGACGGCTCCAGATGACGCAGCCAGTTCTGCAGGCCGGAGCCGGCCGGGATGTTCGCCTCCAGGGCGGCCGCGGCGGCACCGCAGTGCGAGTGACCGCAGACCACGATCGACCGCACCCCGAGCACCTCGACGGCGTACTCGATCGCGGCGTCGACGGAGTTGCTGTTCGACCCCTTCGGCGGGACCAGGTTGCCGATGTTGCGCACGCAGAACTGGTCGCCAGGACCACTCGTGGTGATCATGTTCGGGACGATCCGCGAGTCCGCGCAGGTGATGAACAGGTGCGCCGGGCGCTGCCCGTCGGCCGCGAGTCTGGCCAGCATCGGCCGGATCAGATCGGCCGACGCCTCGAACTCGCGGACACCGTCCAGCATCGACACGCGCTGGTCGGGTTCGGGGATCACCTGGCGTTGCCAGGGCAGCAGCCGCCGGGCCGGATCGGCGCTGACCTGCAACGGGGAGCCGCCGAGCGCGCCGGCGACCACACCGCCGACCACCGCGGCCACCAGGCCGGCGATCAGCGGGGCGCCGGACGCGGCGGCGATCCCCAGCGAGAGTGGAACGGCGATCAGGAAGACCACCAGCGAGGCCGGTAGGTCATGGTGGAGAATCGACCGCCAGGTACTGCGTCCGGGCGCAGGACTGGAAGCTGGCGGGGAGTGGGATGGTGACATGGTCGGCACGGGTCCCTCCGGCGTCGGTGCTCTGGGCATCAGGCGTCGAAACAAAGAGTGTCGATCTGATTACCCATCGTAGCCGCCCGTTCAAGGCCGGAGTAGCGACAATTCCAATTCGTTGCCTTCAGCATCCGCGTCCGGAAAGCTGACGATTGCTCAGGGCATCGATCAGCCCGGGAACAGCACCCGGCGCGCGTGGTCGGTGTCGGTGTACTCCCGGACCGCGACGATCTGCCCGCCGGACACAGTGAAGACCGCGGCACACTTGTTGTCATAGGCACCGCCGGCCCGCCCGGTCGCCTGCGAGGTCCACTCGGCGAACACCTGCTCCCCGTCGGCGAGGAGATTGGTCAGCGTGATCGTCACCCGCGTGCCCGGCGCGAACAGGTCACCGGCGGCGCCGAGGAACTCGTCGAGGACCGCGTCCCGTCCCTTCCATTCGCCGGACAACGGCAGGTCGCCCGGGTACGTCCACACGACGTCCGGTGCGAAGCTCTCCCGCATCGCCGGCCGATCCCCGGCCGCCGCCGCCTCGACGTACTTGGTCACGACTGTCTTCGGGTCCATCGGTGGTGTCTCCTCCTGCAGGGTCAGTACGGCGTTGCCGCGGATGCGACGGTTGCGTAGGGCATCGAGTACGGCGTTCGTCTGCGACCAGTCCTCGATCCGGCCGAGCTCCGGGTGCAGCCGACCGGTCGCCACCAGCCGGACCAGGGTCGCCAGGTCCTCGTCGTCGGGGCCGTCGGTGTAGTGGAAGTGCCGGATGGTCGCGTTCTCCGGTCCGGCGAAGAGATCGAAGAAGTCGAGTTCGACCGGTTGCCGGCTCACCTCGCCGAACCAGATCAGCTGACCGCCGGCGACGAGCTTCGACAGTGCGATCGGGAGGCTCGAGCCACCGACCGACTCGAGCACCAGGTCGAACGGTCCGGTCGCGTCCGAGACGTCGTACGCGATCGTGTCGACGCCGCGCAGTCGCTCGCCGCGTTCGGGGGACGAGACGACGGCGGTGACGGATGCGCCGGCCGCGGCCGCGAGTTCGGTGACGTAGTGGCCGACTCCGCCGGACGCGCCGGTCAGCAGGATCCGCCGTCCGATGACGCTGCCCGCCGTACGCAACAAACGCAGTGCGGTCAGGCCGGCCAGCGGAAGCGCGGCAGCCTGTGCGAACGAGATGTTGTCCGGCAGTACGGCGACCTGTGTGGCCGATGCGGTCACCCGCTCGGCCCAGCCCGAATGCGGCAGATGTGCGACCACCCGGGATCCGATCGGCGGGCCGTCGCCGGTGGACTGGACGACTCGACCGGCGATGTCCTTGCCCGGCCGCCAGCCGTCGCGCGGCCGCTCCAACTGGAAGGTCTCGCCGCGGTTGATCGAGAACGCGGCCACCTCGATGATCAGGTCGCCGGCGACCTCGTCGACGTCGGCCGACGCGACCTTGCCGTTGTCCACCGGAACGATTGCTCTCATTGCTGTCTTGCTCCCTCACCTAGACTCGGCAACGACGCTACGAATCCCTCGTGGCGGGCGGAAGACAGCACTAATTACTGCTCTAGGCACCGAATGGATACCGACCAGGTCAGCGGCAGGTGGGACGCCACGAAAGGCGCCTGCCCGACCCGTCAGGTGCTCGGCCGGATCGGCGACACCTGGACGATGCTGGTGATCAGCACGCTGGAGAAACGGGGCACGCTGCGATCCGGTCAGCTCAAGTCGGCGATCGAGGGCATCACCCAGAAGATGCTCACCCAGACCCTGCGCCACCTCGAACGCGACGGCGTTGTCCGGCGTACGGTCGTGCCGACGGTGCCGGTGACGGTCAGTTATACGCTGACACCGCTCGGCCTGAGCCTGGCCGCGGCCGTCGCGACGATGCGGACCTGGGCGTACGACCACATGGACGAGATCGCCGCCGCCCGCGACGAGTACGACGCCAAACCCTGACGGCGATCCGGGACGTCGGCCCTGGACGTCAAACCTGAGGAGTCAGCGAGTGGATCTGCAACTGTCCGGCCGGACCGCGGTTGTCACCGGAGCGAGTAAGGGCATCGGGCTGGCGTGTGCCGAGGCGCTCGCGCGCGAGGGTGTGCGGGTGACCGGAATCTCCCGTGATCCCGCCAATCTCGCGAAGGCGCAGGAGGAGTTGGCGGCCAAGGGGCTGAAGTACGACGTCGAGGCGGTCGACCTCACCGACGCCGACGCGACCAGGGCAGCGTTCGGGCGGATCGGCGTACCGGACATTCTGATCAACTGTGCGGGAGCGGCCCGCCGTACGCCGGTCGACGAGCTCGACAGCAAGGCGCTGCACGCGGCGATGGAGGCGAAGTACTTCACCTACATGCACGCGACCGAGGCGATCATCCGCGCCATGGCCGAGCGCGGCAGCGGCGCGATCGTGAACGTGGTCGGCCAGGGCGGCCGGGCGGCGAACCCGCTGCACATCGGCGGCGGCGCGGCCAACGCGGCACTGATGCTGGCGTCGGTCGGCTATGCGAAGGCGTACGCCGCTCAGGGCGTCCGGGTCAACGTGATCAACCCCGGCATGACCCGCACCGCCCGGGTGGACGAAGGGCTCGAGGCCGCAGTCCGCGCGAGCGGTCGCCCGAAGGACGAGTTGCTGGCGGAGATGGTCGCCGAGATCCCGATGGGCCGCGCCGGCGAACCCGGCGAGGTCGCCAACGTCGCGGTGTTCCTCGCGTCCCCGCTGGCCGGCTACGTCACCGGCGCGATCATCACCATGGACGGCGGCGTCACCTCGGCGATCTGATCATGGTCGAGATCGGCGAACTCGCGGGCCGGTTCGGGCTCGCGACCCACGTCCTCAGGCACTGGGAGGACGAGGGTCTGCTCACCCCGGCCGCCCGCGTCGGCGGACGGCGCCAGTACGACGAATCACACGTCGCGCGCGTGGTGATGATCCAGCGCGCCAAGGCAGCCGGCCTCAGCCTCGAGCAGATCCGCCGGATGTTCGACGCGCCGACCGGCCCGGAACGCAAGCAGATCCTGGCGGACCAGGATGCCGCCCTGGACGACCAGATCCGTCAGGCCCGGCAGTCCAAACAGCTCATCGCCCATGCCCTGAGCTGCGAAGCCCCCGACTTCACCGAGTGCCCCCACTTCCAGCACCTGATCGCGGACCTCACCCCTTGAAATCCCCTGGAAAGCTGCTCAGTCCGAGAACGGGGTGATCGGGCGGTCCTGGCGGACGCCGTCGATGGTGGTGTCGACCTTCTCGTCGAAGAAGGCGATGTGGTTGGCGATCGGTAGCAGGGGTGCGGTGGGGAAGTCGTAGGACCAGGCGAGGTCCGGGCGCTCACCGACAGACCACCACGCCGACGTCTTGCCCTTGTACGGGCAGGAGGTGACGGTGCTGCTCGGAGTGAGTTGGTCGAGCTTCACCGCCGTACGCGGGAAGTAGTAGCGCGGCGGGAGCCCGGTCTCGAAGACGATCACGGTCGACGCGGACTCGGCCAGGACGACGCCGTCGACGGCGACCTGGACGTGACGGGTCGACTTGATCGCATCGCAGCGGGCGTACGGGTTGCGCGGGTGGACGAAGACTTCCTCGTCCTCCTCGAACCAGCTGTCCAGCGCGTCCCACTGGAACCGGACCCGGTCCTTCGCGATCCCGTCGTCGTACACCCAAGCCTTGCCCGACCCGGCCGTGTGCACCCGCGCGACACCGTGCTCGAACGACTTCGTCTCGCCGGTGTCGGTCAGCACGCCGTCGGCCACATCCGCGACCGGCACGTAGTACTGCGGGTACGGCGGGAACTCCCACAGGTAGATCGCATCCTGTGTGTCCAGTACGACGCGATCGCCGAGAGTCGCGCGGATCCGCCGCGGAACCGGAGCCGTCGAGCCGGCGGGGACCAGGGGTTCGGGGTAGGCGCTCATTGATCCAGTAAAGGCACGGGGCCGGCCCAGGGGAAGGCCGGCCCCGCGATCTGTGGACAACCGACGGACAGTTGACCGTCAGACGGTGATCCAGTCGATGTCGGCGATGTAGCCGGACGGGTTGTGCACCTTGATCGCGTTGGCTCCGGCCTGGAGCTTCATCGGCAGGTAGGTGACCTGCGGCGTACCCCAGTCGTTGTCGCCGAGGCCGTGGTAGTTCACCCAGTAGCTGTCGGTGTCGTTGACGGTGAGCATGCTCTGCCGGCTGGTGTCACCGTCGGTGTAGGCGATCTTCACCAGGTAGGTGCCGGTCGTCGGCACGATGATGTTGTTCAGCGTCACCGACGCGTCGTAGCCGATGTTGCCGATCTTCGCGCCGCCCGAACACAGGGTGCAGCCGGAGATCCCGGCGTTTCCGGTCAGCGTGCTCGTCGACGCCTCGGCCTCGTACTTCACCGGTCCACCCGCCTTCGAGGTGAACATGGTGACCGGCGCGCTGACATCCGACGTACTGCCGCCCTTAACACCCTTCACCGTGTAGGTGTACTGCGTCTGCGGCAGCAGCCCAGTCACCACCACGCTGGTGCTGGAGCTGGTCGCCACCTGCTTGCCGTTGGCAAACACCTGGTACGACGTGGCACCGGTACTGGGCTGCCAGTCGAGGCTGACCGTCGTACGGCTCACGTCCGTCGCGGTCAGGTCGGCGGGCTTGGCCGGGCTGCCGACGTTGTTCGGGGTGATCTTGTACAGCTTCGAGCCGTGCGCCGGGAGTGCCGCGCTGACCTGGCCGGCGACGTTGCGCGTGTTCTGGTTCGCCCAGACGTCGCGGACGGTGGCCTTGCCGGCGATGCCGAGCTGGTCGAAGTTCCCGGTCACCGTCGCCGGGGTCTCGGCCAGGTTGAACAGACCGACCGTGACACTGCCGTCGGCGTTCTTCGCGTACCAGACCTGCTGCAGCTGGTCCTGGTCGAGCGGACGGGCCGGGTTGCCGGCCTGGTTGATCGCGATGACCTCGCGGTTCGTCAGTAGCTTCAGCCCGTACGAGTCGAGCTTCGTCATGTCGTCACCGACGAACAGCGGGGCCGCGTTGATCGCCCAGAACGTCATGTAGCTCTGCCGCTCGGCCTCGTTGATGCCGTCCATCTCGCCGACGCCGACGTTGATCGCGTCCAGGTTGTTCCAATGACCCGGCCCGGCGTCGTCGACCCACTGCGGCAGGTCCCACCAGCGCTGCTTCACCGAGCCGTCCCAGCGGACGATGGTGTCGCAGTAGCACTCCACGTCGGTGTCGATCCGCCAGCCGTTCGAGTTCTGCTTCCAGACGTCGGCGTACCGGTGGCTGAGCGACCACGACAGCGTGTACATCATCGGGCGGCCGGCGTTCTGGACCGCGCGCCACCAGGCCTCGACGTCCTCGGTGTTGTTGTGGTTCGGGTCGTCCGGGGCGCCCTTCCAGGAACCCGGGCCGACCCCGTCCATCTTGATGAAGTCGACACCCCAACTGGCGAACAGGTTCGCGATCGAGTCGGCGTACTTCTGCGCGCAGGGGCTCTCGTAGTTGATCTTGTACGCCTGGTCCCAGCCGTTCGTCGTCCGGAGATCCGGGTAGACGATGTCCCGGGTGAAGCAGCCGGGCGCGTTGTAGATCGGCGTGTTGCCGTCGCGGTAGACGTCGAAGCCGAGACCGACCACGGTGTAGATGCCGAACTTCAGGCCGAGCTTGTGGATGTCGTCGCCGACCGCCTTCATTCCGCGCGGGAACCGCGTCGTGTTCGCGACCGGGCGACCGTACTCGTCGCCGCCGAGCTGCCAGCCGGCGTCGATGTTGATGTACTCGTAGCCGTACGGCTTGAGCTTGGTCGCCATCGCCTGGGCCTGGGTGAGGATGTTCTTCTCACTGATGAAGCTGCCCGGGCCGTCCGGGTTCACGCCCGGGTAGTTGGTGGACTGCAGGCTCCAGCTGCTCCAGCCCATGTACGGCTTGGCCGCGACCTGCGGGTACCTCGCGGGCGTCGCGGCCGACGGCGTCAGGTCGGGGGTGCCTTGGAAGGCGGAGTCGGGTTCGACCAGGGTCGGCTTGGGACCCGGCTGGACTGCTTCTGGTTGGGCCGCGTCGGCCGGTGCGATCGCGGCTGCCGTCGACACCAGGGCGACGGCGGCCAGCACGGCGGCGGCGGTACGGCGTCTGGTACGCCGGGGGGAGACAGACATGGGCGTGATCCTCCGGGGGAGGAGAGAGCGGACGCGTCCGACCCTAGAGTCGGTTAATTTACGTCGTCAAGTATTCGAGGCCGATGACTGTCCGTAGGTGCGGTGACCGGGACAGGGCCGAGTGGCAGCTACTCGACCCTGTCCCGGTGGCTCAGTGGTGCTGCGGCCGGCGGCGCGGGCGCAGCGGTCTCGTGTGTGGATCGGTGCGCTGGTGCTGGCGGCGGCCGAGGGTGAAGGGGCGCGAGGTCCGTGTGGTCGGGTGGCTGGTGGGGGCCGCCAGTTGGATCGCGGCCTGCTCGAGGTTGAGGCGGACCGGGGGCTGGTGCCAGGGCGAGCGGGTCCGGACCAGGACCAACCGGAAGCGGCCGTCGCGGCGGAGCCGGAACGCGATGGCGATGGTCGCCGCGGCCGGGATCAGACCGGACAGCAACAGACTGGTGCGGGCACCCCAGTTCTGGGCCAGGAAGCCGACCACCGGACCACCGATCGCCCCGCCGCCGATGAACACCAGGTTGTAGATCCCGGAGACCCGCCCGCGCAGCCCGTCGGGAGTGGTCAGCTGGACCATCGACTGCGCGGCGGTGAGGAACATCAGTGTCGCCATGCCCATGGCGGACAACACCGGGATGAAGGTCCACAGCGACGGCTGGATCGCCGCCAGGACCTGGGTCACGGTCAGCAGTGAAGCGATGCCGACGAGGTTCCGCAGCCGGGGTGTCCGGACCCGCCGCGCGGACAACAGTGCGCCGATCAGCGCTCCCGCCGCCACCACAGAGTTCAGTACGCCGTACCCGGTCGCGCCGGTGTGGAAGACGCGGTCGGCGAAGGCGGTCAGCGTCACCGGCAGGCTGATCGCGAACATGCCGTAGATCCCGACGAGTGCGATCGCCCAGCGGACGGCCGGCTCGTGGAACGCGTACCGCAGGCCGTCCTTGAGCCCGTCGCGGATCCGCATCCCGGCACTCGCCTTCCGGGCCGCCTGCAGTCCGGGCATCTCGTGCTCGCGCATCATCACCAGGGCCGAGATCGCGGCGAAGAAGGTGATCGCGTTCAGCGCGAACGCCCAGCCGGTGCCGAGCGCGCCGAGCAGGATGCCGCCGAGTGCCGGACCGATCAGGCTGCCGAGCTGGAACGTCGACGAGACCATGCTGATCGCGTTCCGGACCCGCTCCTTGCCGACCAGCTCGGTGACGAAGGACTGCCGGGTCGGGTTGTCGACGGCCGTGGCCAGACCGAGGAACAACGCCATCATGTAGACCTGCCAGACCTGCACCTGACCGGTGAAGGCCAGCACGGCGAGGACGGCGGCCCCCGTGCCCATCGTCGTCTGGGTGACCAGCAGGACCTTGCGCTTCGGGAAGCGGTCCGCGATCACGCCGCCGTACAGGCCGAGCAGGAGGGTGGGGAGGAACTGCAGCGCGGTGGTGATGCCGACCGCGGTGGCGCTGCCGGTGATGGTGAGCACCAGCCAGTCCTGGGCGATGCGCTGGATCCAGCCGCCGGTCGAGCTGACCAGCAGTCCGCTGACCAGTAAGCGGAAGTTGCGGACCTGCAGGGCGCTGAACGTGTCCCGGAAGCCGGGGCGCCGCAGCGGTTCGGGTGGACTCGTACGGCGGTGGGTGTGGAAGTCGGGGGCGGATGGGACAGTACCGGTGGCCCGGGTGGTCAAGAGCGATCCCTACACGAGTGGACTGGTCAGGGGAGGACACCTCCATCCTCACGGTTCGGTACTGAATTCAGATAGCGAATTACTCCTATTACTCTTATTGCGTCGCGTAATGGGAGGTCCATCGATGTACGACCCGGATCAGCTCCGGACGTTCCTGGCGGTCGCTCAGTCGCTCAGCTTCACCCAGGCGGCCGAGCGGCTGGGCATCCGGCAGCCGACCGTCAGCCAACATGTCCGCAAACTCGAGACGGCGGTCGGGCGACCGCTGTTCGTGCGTGACACGCGGACGGTGACGCTGACCGCGGACGGCGAGGCGATGGCCGGGTTCGCCCGGACGATCCTGGCCGCGCACGAGGAGGCGGCCGGCTACTTCACCGGCTCGGAGCTGCGCGGCCGGCTGCGGTTCGGCGTCACCGACGACCTGGCCCTGACCCCGCTGCCGCGGATCCTGCGCGACTTCCGGCAGCTGTACCCGCGGATCGACCTCGAGCTCACGGTTGCCCAGAGCCCCAACCTGCTCCGCCGGGTCGAGTCCGGCCACCTGGACCTCGCCTACGTGAAGCACAGCGTCGGCACCGGCTACGAGCCGAACGGACGGCTGGTACGGCGGGATCCGCTGGTCTGGGCCGGGATCAGCGGGACCCGGATCGCGCCGGACGGTCCGGTGCCGCTGGTCGCGTACCAGGCCCCCAGCCTGAGCCGGTCGCTCGGCGTGCAGACACTCGAGCACGCCGGCCGGTCCTGCCGGATCACGTGCATCGTCCGCGGCGTGAACGGCGTACTCGCGGCGGTGCGGGCAGGCCTCGGTATCGCGATCTTCGCCCGCTCCCTGATGCCGGTCGACCTGGTCGAACCCCCACCGAGCGCCGGCCTGCCCGAACTCCCGGCCATCGACCTGGTCCTGATCACGAACCCGCGGGCCGCGAAGGAGCCTGCCGAGGCTCTGACGGCCGCGATCCTGGGCAGCAACGCCCCGCTCAAACCCGACGCCGCCTGAAGCCGTCGCCGCATGAAACCGGCGCCGCATGAAGCAAGGTCCCTGGGGCACCCGAGGGGAAATCCACTTTCGGAGGGTGAACCATGGCGACGACGGTTGGCGACTACCTGCTCGAGCGGCTCCGGTCCTGGCAGGTGGACACCGTCTTCGGCTATCCCGGCGACGGCATCAACGGCATCCTCGCCGCCTGGACCCGGACCGAGGAAGGGCCGCGGTTCCTGCAGTCGCGGCACGAGGAGATGAGCGCCTTCCAGGCGGTCGGCTACGCCAAGTTCACCGGCCGGGTCGGCGTCTGCATGGCCACCTCCGGCCCCGGCGCGATCCACCTCCTGAACGGCCTGTACGACGCCAAGCTCGACCACGTCCCGGTGGTTGCGATCGTGGGCCAGACAGCCCGGTCCGCGATGGGCGGCTCGTACCAGCAGGAGGTCGACCTGCACTCGCTCTTCAAGGACGTCGCGAGTGAGTACGTCGAGACCGTCAACGTGCCCGAGCAGCTGCCGAACGTCCTTGACCGGGCGATCCGGACCGCACTGGCGCGATCGGCACCGACCGCGATCATCGTGCCGTCCGACGTACAGGAGCTGGAGTACTCGCCGCCTCCGCATGCGTTCAAGATGGTTCCGTCGAGCCTCGGGTTCGCGGCTGCCACGCAGGTGCCGGACGAGGAGGGTCTGCTGCGGGCGGCCGACGTACTGAACAGCGGGAAGAAGGTCGCGATCCTGGTCGGTCAGGGTGCGCGCGGCGCCCGGCCTGAGATCGAGGCGGTCGCGGAACTGCTGAACGCGGGTGTTGCCAAGGCGCTGCTCGGCAAGGACGTGCTCAGCGACCACCTGCCGTACGTGACCGGTTCGATCGGGTTGCTCGGGACCCGGCCGAGCTGGGACCTGATGCAGGGCTGCGACACGCTGCTGACGGTCGGCTCGAGCTTCCCGTACTCGCAGTTCCTGCCGGACTTCGGGGCGGCGCGAGCGGTCCAGATCGATGTGGATCCGACCATGATCGGGATGCGCTACCCGTACGAGGTCAACCTGGTCGGTGACGCCGGGGCCACGTTGCGCGAGCTGATGCCGTACCTGCTGCAGAAGGAGGACCGGTCCTGGCGGTCCGGGATCGAGGACGGCGTGCAGCGCTGGTGGGACGTGATGGCCGCGGCCGCCCGGGTCGAGGCCGACCCGGTGAACCCGCAGCGGCTGTTCCACGAGTTCTCGGAGCGGCTGCCCGGCGACTGCATCGTGGTCGCGGACTCCGGCTCGGCGGCCGACTGGTACGCGCGGCAGGTGCGGTTCGACGACACCACCCACGGTTCGCTGTCCGGGACGCTGGCGACGATGGGGTCCGCGGTGCCGTACGCGATCGGCGCGAAGCTCGGGCATCCCGGGAAACCGGTGGTCGCGTTCTCCGGGGACGGCGCGATGCAGATGAACGGGCTGGCCGAGCTGATCACGATCAAGCGGTACTGGCAGGAGTGGAGCGATCCGCGACTGGTGATCGCCGTACTGCACAACAACGATCTCAACCAGGTGACCTGGGAGATGCGGTCGTTGCAGGGTGCGCCGAAGTTCCCGGACTCGCAGGCTCTTCCCGAGGTGGACTACGCGGCGTTCGCGCGCTCGGTGGGACTCTCGGCGATCACTGTCCGGGACGGCGAGGACCTCGGCATGGCCTGGGACAGCGCGCTCGCGGCAGACCGGCCGATGCTGCTCGACGTGTACTGCGATCCCGACGTACCGCCGATTCCGCCGCACGCGAGCTGGGACCAGATCCAGAAGACGGCCAAATCGCTGTGGCGCGGTGACGAGGACCGCTGGGGTGTGCTCAAGGAGGGGATGAAGACCAAGCTCCAGGAGCTACGGCACTAGCGCATCGCCCCGGATGACGAGTGCTGCCACGCTGACCGCGGCGACGGCGATGGTGACCAGGAAGGGTGCGTTCTTCCAGATCAGGATGACGCCGAGCAGTACGGCGACCGCGCCCAGGGTGATCCAGCCGGTCACGCCGACGGGCCCGGGCGGAGCGACCACCAGAAGGATCGTTGCCGCGGCCAGGGGGACGGGCGCGAGGAGGCGGGCGTACTTGCCGAGGCGTTGGGGCCAGCCGCGGACACCGGTGGCGAGATCGTCGGCCAGGTCGGGTACGACGTTGGCCAGGTGGGCACCGACTCCGAGCAGGGCGGTGGCGGCGGTCGCCCACCACGGTGCCCAGGTGCCGGTCGTGCCGAGGGTGACGAACGAGGGGAGGGCACCGAACGCGATGGCGTACGGGAGCCAGGAGATGGCGGTCGACTTGAGGCCGAGGTTGTACGCCCAGGCGCAGGCGACGAAGAGCAGATGCATCAGACCGGCGGCGACTCCGTTGGCCAGTGAGACCGGGATGGTGACAGTCAGCATGACCGTCGCACCTACCATCAGGGTGCGGCGACTCACCAGTCCACGTACCACAGGCTTGTCCTGGCGGTTCACAATGGTGTCGCGGGAGGCATCTATCGCGTCATTGCTCCAGCCGATCGAGAGGTGGCCGGTGAGGATCGTTGCTGCGACTAGGAGACACCCGGCCGGACTTCGCCCGGCCGACCAGGCAACGGCCGTGGTGAGGGCGGTGACGGCGGCCGTCGGTCCGGGGTGGCAGGCGAGCGCGAGACCTCGCACGGTCCTGACGACTGGGCTCACCGAAGTAACGATGCCACGATGACGCGGATCGCAGCGGTTCGGCCCGCGCTGCCGCCGTACCGCTATCCGCAGTCCGAGCTCACCGACGCGTTCGCCTCGATCTGCCTGCCCGACGGCAGCGGTACGGCGTTGCTCCGGCGACTGCACGCGAACGCCGGCGTGTCGTATCGGCACCTGGCGTTGCCGTTGGAGGAGTACGCCGAACTGAAGGACTTCGGTGAGGCGAACGACGCGTGGATCGCGGCGGCGGTGGATCTTGGTGCGGAGGCGGTCTCCGGGGCGGTCAAGGATGCCGGACTCACGCTGGACGACGTCGATCTGCTGATGTTCACCACGGTGACCGGGGTGGCGGCGCCTTCGATCGACGCGCGGGTCGCGCTGCGGTTGGGCCTGCGGGAGGACGTCAAGCGGCTGCCGTTGTTCGGGTTGGGGTGCGTCGGTGGGGCGGCAGGGGTCGCTCGCGTGCACGACTATCTGAAGGCCTGGCCGACGCACGTCGCCGTACTGCTGTCTGTCGAGTTGTGCTCGTTGACTCTGCAGCGCGACGACTCGTCGTTGCCGAACCTCGTCGGCGGGGCGTTGTTCGGGGACGGTGCGGCCGCGGTGGTGATGACGGGGTCGGAGCACCCGTTGGCGTCCGGGCCGTCGGTGGTGGCGACGCGGAGCCGGCTGTACCCGGATTCCGAGCGGGTGATGGGGTGGGACATCGGGTCGGGCGGGTTCCGGATCGTGCTCGGGGCGGACGTGCCGGACGTGGTCCGGACATATCTCGGCGGTGACGTGCGCGAGTTTCTTGCCTCGCATGGCTTGAGCGTGCCGGACATCGGGACCTGGGTGAGTCATCCGGGCGGCCCGAAGGTGCTGGAGGCCGTGGCGGAGACGCTGTCGTTGCGGCCCGGCGCGCTGGATCTGACCTGGCAGTCGCTCGATGCGGTCGGCAACTTGTCGTCGTCGTCCGTGTTGCACGTCCTCGGTGAGACCTTGCGGCGAGATCCTGTCGGGATGGGTTTGCTACTGGCCATGGGGCCTGGGTTCTGTTCCGAGCTGGTGCTGCTGGAGTGGTCATGAGCTGGTACGTCGTACTCGTGGTGCTGGTCGGACTCGAGCGCGTGGCCGAGCTGGTGGTGTCGCTGCGGAACGCCAAGTGGAGTTTCGCGCAGGGCGGGGTGGAGTCGGGGCGCCGGCACTATCCGTTCATGGTGGTCCTGCACACCGGACTGCTGGCCGGGTGTTTGGTCGAAGCGGCCCATCGGCCGTTCATTCCTTGGCTCGGGTGGACGATGTTCGCGGTGGTGCTGCTGTCTCAGGGCCTGCGGTGGTGGTGCATCGCGGTGCTCGGACGGCAGTGGAACACGCGCGTGATCGTCGTACCAGGGCTGCGGCTGGTTGCGCGCGGCCCGTATCGGTGGCTGCGTCATCCGAACTACGTCGCGGTGGTTGCCGAGGGCATCGCCTTGCCGCTCGTCCATACGGCGTGGGTGACGGCGCTGGTGTTCACCGTGCTGAACATTCCGTTGCTGGCGGTCCGGATCCGGACCGAGGAGGCGGCCCTGAACGCCGCCCTGCTCAAGTGATCGATCTCCTGGTGGCAGGCGCCGGCCCGGCTGGGGCGGCGACCGCGATCCGCGCGGCGTTGTCGGGTCTGTCCGTCGTGGTCGTCGAGCCGCGGACGGCTCCGATCGACAAGGCGTGCGGCGAGGGCATCGCCCACAGCGCGGTCGAGTATCTGGACCGGTTGGGGGTGGAGTTGCCAGGCCGGCCGTTTCACGGCATCAGGTACCTGGACGCTCACCATCAGGTCGACGCCCGCTTCGACGCCGGTCCCGGCCTGGGTGTACGCCGTACGACGCTCCACCAAGCCCTGGTCGACCGCCTGACCTCGTTGGATGTGCCGATTGTGGACCGCCGCGTCGGCCCTATCATCCAGAACACCACCTCGGTCACCGCCGCCGGCTACACCGCCCGCTACCTGGCCGCCGCCGACGGCCTCCACTCCGGCATCCGCCGCCAGCTGGGCCTCGCGTCACCCGCAACTGGAGAGGTCCGCCGCGGCCTGCGCCAGCACTTCTCGGTGTCTCCCTGGACCGACTTGGTGGAGGTCTACTGGTCCGGGCTGGGAGAGGCCTACGTGACCCCCGTAGCCGACGACCTCGTCGGCGTCGCCGTCCTCACCTCGGCCCGGGGGAGCTTCGACTCTCACCTCGACGCCTTCCCGGCGCTGAAGCGGCGGTTGCAGGGTGCCTGCCCGGCGAACGCGGTGATGGGAGCCGGGCCGCTGCGGCAGAGAGTGCGCGCCCGGGTGGCCGGAAGAGTGCTGCTGGTCGGCGATGCGGCCGGCTATGTCGACGCGTTGACCGGCGAGGGAATCGCGGTCGCGCTGCGAACCTCCGCCGAGTTGGTTCGCTGTGTGGAACAGGATCGACCGGAGGACTACGAAGCGGCCTGGCGGCGCGTGTCCTGGGAGTGCCGGCTACTGACCGGATCGTTGCTCTGGGCCCGCAACAGATCGTTGCTCGCACCCCGGATCGTGCCGGCCGCCGCACTGCTGCCGGGCGTCTACGCCCGGATCGTCAACCGGCTGGCCTGATTTTCCCTGTCCTGGCAGGGATTTCTCCTGGGCCCGGCGATCGCTCAGACAACCGCCGGGCCCACGAGATGGCCCGAGCTTCCTGGTGAAAAGCTCGGACCGGCCGGTCCAGCCTCCTGGTGAAAGGCTGGAACGGTGCCCCAGCTTCCTGGTGAAAAGCTGGGACAGTCCTTGGGGGTGTTGCTCGGTGTTTCTGAGGAAGACTTAATCAGGCGGATGTTGCCCAACAGTTGCCGGAATGTGAAGCCTTGTTACGTAGGCCTGTGGCGAAGATCTCAATGCTTTGTTCGCACTGCCGCGATTTGCAGTTGCAGGGCGAGCCGTTCCCGCGGATTCGACAGATCCAGCGCCGCGATCTCACCGATCCGCTTCATCCGGTGCCGCAACGTGTTCGTGTGGAGGTGAAGCCGGCGCGCCGCACGTTGCGGCTGACCCGGGTACTCCAGCCAGGCCTGCAACGTGTCGACGAACCCGGTGTCGTGCTCGATGTCGTGCCGCAGCAGTGTGGCGAGCGGTCCGTCCAGCTTGCTGGTGTCCAACGAGGTGACTGCCCGGTGAACAGTCAGCACATGCCAGGCCTCCTCCACGCGTAACGCGGGTCCGGGTGCGGCTCCCCGCCGTACCAGGCCCAGCAGTTCGACCGCCTGGGCGCGTGAGCTCGGCAGGTCGGCCGGACCACGTGCGGGACCGCCGGCCGCGGCGATCGTGCCGGGGGTGGCTGTGACCAGCTTGCTCAACCAGGTCCACGAGCCGGGGCCGTCCGAGTCGGTGACGACTGCGAGCACAGTGCCGTCGAGGTCCGCGAGTTGCGGCTCACTCCATCCGTGCCGGCGACCGGTCGACTCCCACAGATCGAGTTGCTGCGGTACGTCGTACCCGTCTGGTGACCCAAGTGCGACGACCCGCCAGGGCCGCGGTGGAAGCCGTACGTCGATCGGATTGTCGGGGGAGAACTGCCGGAGAATCGTGCGCAACCTGTCGATGGCACTCCGCCGTGCGACGTCGGCCTGAGCGCGCAGCCGCAGCAGGTGCAGTGCCAGCACCGACGCGGCGTTGCTCAGCTCGGCTGTCACCTCGTCACTGACCGGTCCGTCCACCACGGCCCAGATAGACCCCAGCCACTCACCACCAGCCCGCACAGGTACGACGAGACGCGGGCGGATGCCGTTCGGGCCGTCAGGCACCAGGAACGGCTCGCTGGACCGCGCGAGCCGGCGGAAGATGCCGCGGGCCCGGAAGTGCGCGATCACTTCGGGCGGGACCCGTCGGCCGACGATGGTGGAGACACGGGTGGGGTCGGTGAAGTCCTGGCCGGAGGAGTAGGCCAGCACGCGTGACTGGTTGTCCTCGATGGTGACGGGCGCGTCCACGATCGCGGCGGCGGCGTCTGCGAGTGCGAACAGCTCCTGGTGGACCCCGGCGTCCCCAGCGGCTGGGGAGTCGGGGGCTGCGGCTCTGTCGATCACACCGCGCAGCAGCCAGACCACGTGGGCCCAGGTGACGCTTGGCTGCAGTGCAACGAGTGTCAGCAGCCAGCGCTCGGCTGCGGCGACCACAGTGGGCTCGTGGGCGAGCGTCGTACGCAGGACGACCCCTGACGCGTTGCCGGCGGCACAGCGCTCCACCAGCTCGACCGCGTCCTCTGCGTCGCGTAGGCCGAGTCCCAGCACCAGATCGCCGGGCTGACCGGTAGCAGGCTCCTGTGGGTCGGCCAGAAAGACGTCACGGACCTCTCCGTCGCCCTTGCCGGTCACCACCACCTCGAACAGGGCAGGGCCGACGGCGACGATCAGGTCAGGCGCGGTGATCATGAGGTTATTGTGCTCTGAGCACAGTCATTTGTCTCTTCAGTGGTGTGATCGCACCATGACAGCGATCCGCCGGGGACGCACCATCGATACATGGTCGCTGCTGGTTCTGCTGCTGATGTCACACACATCGTTCCCGATCGCGTCGCTGTCGTCGGCGCGGGCATGGTCGGGCTCGCCACCGCCTGGTTCCTCCAGGAAGCCGGCGTCGAGGTCACCGTGCTCGATCGCGAAGGCGTCGCCGCGGGTGCGTCCTGGGGCAACGCCGGCTGGCTCACGCCCGGCCTGGCCACCCCGCTGCCGGAACCGGCCGTCCTCAAGTACGGCGTCCGCGCGGTGCTGAGCCCGTCCTCACCGGTGTACGTTCCACCGACCGCGAGCCCGCGGCTCCTCAAGTTCCTCACCCGCTTCGCTCGCAACAGCACCGCCGGACGCTGGAAGACCGCGATGGAGTCGCTGGTCCCGATCAACCGTCAGGCCCTGACCGCGTTCGACTTCCTGGCCAAGGCCGGGGTCGAGGCGCAGACGTACGAGGCCAAGTCGTTCCTGGCCGCGTACCGGACCGAGGCCGAGCGGAGCGTGCTGCTCGAGGAGATCGAGCACATCCACGCGGCCGGCCAGGGCATCGAGTTCGAGCCGATCAGCGGTGACGACGCCCGCGAGATCGAGCCCTCGCTGTCCGACGAGATCGGGGCCGCGATCCGGTTGCACGGGCAGCGGTTCATCAACCCGGGCGACTACGTGCGGATGCTGGCCGACTCGGTGGTCGCCCGCGGCGGGCAGATCATCAGCGGCGTGGTCGTGAAGGACATCGTCGACGAGATCCGCGGTGTCCGGCTGGTCACCGGCGACGGCGAGACCGACCCGTTCGACGCCGTCGTGATGGCGACCGGTGCGTGGCTCGGCGATCTGGCCCGGCAGTTCGGCGTCCGGACCGTCGTACAGGCCGGTCGCGGCTACAGCTTCAGCGTGCCGATCGCGCACGTGCCGGCCGGTCCGATGTACTTCCCGGCGCAGCGGATCGCGTGCACGCCGCTGGGCGACCGGCTGCGGGTCGCCGGGATGATGGAGTTCCGTAAGCCCGACGCGCAGCTGGACCCGCGCCGGATCGACGCCATCGTCGAGGCGGCCCGGCCGCTGCTGCGGGACGCCGACCTGGACGCCCGGACCGACGAGTGGGTCGGCGCGCGTCCGTGCACCCCGGACGGTCTGCCGCTGATCGGCGCGACCGCGTCACCGCGCGTCTTCGCCGCCGGCGGTCACGGCATGTGGGGCATCACCCTCGGTCCGATTACCGGACAGTTGCTGGCCGAGACCATCACCACCGGCCGCACCCCGCGCGAGCTGGCACCGTTCAACCCACTCCGCTGACAACCACAGGAGGGACCGCAATGACGTGGTCCCTCCAGCCGCTCTGACCCACACCTCGAGCGGCACACCAGGTGACCCGTCCCGGGCGGCCCTGCCTCACCCGCCCTGCGCCACCATGGCTCACCTCTCGCCGCCCCGGGTCAGCCCCGGAGCGGGCCCTGGCCGAGATCCCCTGCCCAGGGCCCGCTCCCGTCAGCTACCGCCCGATGACAGGGCGTTCGTAGCCTGGCTGGGCTGTTGCCGAAACGTTCGGCCTCGGAGGACCATCGTTGACAGCTTCAACGACTCGGGAGGCCGTGACGATGTCCGACCCCAACGAAGGCCCGTCAGCTTCGGATCGCCGCGCTCCTCAGCCGTACAGCCAGCAGCAGGTGCCTACCCAGGTGATCAGGCCGCGCGGCCCTGGCAATCCGCAGCCGGGGGATGACCGAGCAGTGGCCCGGCAGCGCGGTTCGCGGAGTTCCTGGCTGGACCAGGCCCCGAGGGCACTCGACGTCGCAGCTCGCGTCGTGTGTCTCCTGGCTGGCGTCGGTTTGCTCGTCACTGGCCTGGTGGGGCTCTTCTCCGACGTCGACGAAGGCACTCTGGCCCTGGTGCTGGCGCTGGGCGTCCTGCTCCTGATCGCGCCTTCGATCGTCGACCGGATCCGGTTGATGAGACTCGGCCAGTTCGAGGTGCAGTTGGTGCGCCAGGTCGCCGCAAGCGCCCGACAGGCGGCCAACACCCTGCAGAGACTCGGTCTCGGCCGCGAGCTCGACGCCTACGCCACGGTCTACACCGAGCTGCGTGGCCCCGAACTCACGAACGTCCGCGCCATGGTGCTCGACCGGATCATCGAGCGCGTGGCCGGCGCGGCGGTGGTAGAGAAGTTCGACCCGGACGAGGTCAAGGCGATGTTCCGCGAAGGTACGCCGATCGTGCGCGTGCTCGCCCTGGGCCTGATGGAAGGCGATCCCTCGCTGATCGACGGTGGGATCCTGCTCGAGGCCGTCAGCCGGTCGCTGACCGGAAACGAGCAGTACCACGCGCTCCGACTGGCCCGCGACGAGTGGAACCGCCTCTCGCCGGCCGACCATGCCGCGCTGCGGTCGGCGATCGACGCCAGTCCGCACCTCCAGGACGGCACCGCCAGGGGCGAGCTGGCAAAACAAATCCGAGCACTCAATTGAGCACTCGGATTCGTTTCTGGCTTTTGCTGTGAGCTGAGCTCACATTCTGATTCAGTGCGTGTGCGGCTCGCTGCCGTGCTCGGCTTCGTGGGCGGCGATCTGGGCGCGAACCTCTTCCATGTCGACCGCGCGGAGCTGGCCGATCAGGTCCTCCAGGGCGGGCCCGGGGAGCGCGCCGGGCTGGGAGTAGAGGACGACGCCGTCACGGACAGCCATCAGGGTCGGGATCGAACGGATGTCGAACGCCTGCGCCAACTCGACCTGAGCCTCGGTGTCGACCTTGCCGAAAGTGATGTCCGTGTGCTCCTCGGACGACTTCTCGTACACCGGTCCGAACATCTTGCACGGGCCGCACCACTCAGCCCAGAAGTCCACCAAAACCAGACCGTCACCGCTGACGACCTCGTTGAAGTTCTCCTGGGACAGCTCGACCGTTGCCACTACGACCTCCGAAGTTAGACGAATACAGCACCTTCAACACCGAACCGGCCACGAGTGTTCCCGTCCGATATGCGGCGTACGGGCACATTGACAACAGGTGCGACGTACAAGCGCTTGACCGTATCGGCGGGTGACCGAAATGCGGCGTTCAGGGTGTGACCTGGCACACGTCGAGGTCAGATCGGGATGTCCACGAAGGGTGACGCATAGTCCTGGACCTCGTCGAGGATCGAGGCCGCCGCCTCCGGCGTGAGATCGGCCCGATCGCGCTCGGCGGCGACCATCTGGCGCAGCAACCGCGTCTCGCCGGCGGTGGCCAGGCCGGTGATCTCCGGGTGCCCGTTGAGCAGCCACGCGGTCGCCGCGGTGACATAGCGCTGCTCGTCGAACGGCCGGTACCAGGTGTCGTACGTCTTCTCCTCGCCG
Organism: uncultured Actinomycetota bacterium; assembly: GCA_963748245.1. Lineage (GTDB taxonomy): Bacteria > Actinomycetota > Actinomycetes > Propionibacteriales > Kribbellaceae > Kribbella. The sequence goes on from CAVVIA010000005.1 coordinate 2,213,722, forward strand.
TCGTGCCAGTTGCGCCGGGCAATCATCTTGATCGTCATCAGCGCGGCGTCGGAGGCCTTGATCGCGTCCACCAGGGCGGCGTAGTCGGCGGCGTACTGCGGATCCGTCGACAGCCGGTAGTTCAGCGGAGTCAGCACACTGTCGAAGTCGAAGCGGCGCAAACCTTCGGTGTGGACGGCCGGTGCCTGGGCGGTGTGACCGGTGATCCCGATCGCCCGGACCAGGCCTTCGTCCTTGGCCCGGATCGCCGCTTCGAGCGAGCCGCCCTTACCGGTGACGAGATCGAGGTTCTCCAGATCGCAGACCGCGTGCATCTGGATCAGGTCGACGTGGTCGGTCTGCAACCGCTCCAGCGACCGGTTGATCTCGGCCCAGGCCTCTTCGGAGGTACGGCGGCCGGTCTTGGTCGCGAGGAAGATGCGGTCGCGGATCTCCGGCATCCGCGGACCGAGCCGGAGCTCGGCGTCGCCGTAGTCGGCCGCGACGTCGAAGTGGTTGATACCGGCATCGAGGGCCTCCTGGATCGAGGCGTCGGCCCGATCCTGGTCGACCCCGCCGAGTGATGCGGCGCCGTAGATGAGAACCGAGCTGTCGTGCCCGAGTCTGCCCAGTCGGCGAGTTTCCATCCTGGTCCTCCAGGGGTAGCAGGGTTATGGCGACCCTATGCCCGGCACTGCGTTTTGACCCCTCGCCGCGGGAGAGTTTTCCACAGGCTGAGACTACGGATCGGTTACTATGCGTGACACTTGATGCACTCTTTACCATATTGTTCGCACGGATATTCGAGGACCGTCCGTGCCGTATGGCAAGGTTTGCGCTGCCCGATCGACCCGAGCGGGCATGAGAGAGGAGCTATGACGACGGTACTGAAGGTGTCACTCTTGCCCGATGAAGGTGACACTGCCCCCGAGTGGGGTAACAGTATGGCTGCGGGGAGCGATGGAGAATCCGGATCCTGGTCTCAGGTCTCCCGGAGGACAGTTGCTTGCCGTATTCTCCCGGCTACTGTCCGCGTAACTGCTGTCTGAGGGGCGGGTAGCGATGAGTTGGTGGCGAACGGTGCTGAATCTGCCGCCAAAAGGTGAGCATTGGTCGGATCAGCGCCGCACAAAACAGAGCCGGACCAAGAAGCCGGGCAAAGGACGCCCGTCGAGCACCGCCCCGGAGTGGTGGGACCACCCCGATGGACCGGTGTCACCCACCCCTCGCCAGGCACAGGGCGTAGCGGCCCAGTATTCGGCTCCTCAAGCGCATCCGCCGGCCGGCGGAGTGATGGCCCCGCCCCGTCGTCCTTCCGCTCGTCCGCCGGAAAACTCCGGGGGGCATCGGACACCCGAACGTTTGAAACAACGTCCCTCGCACGGTACGCACGCCCCGGCGCCGCCCCGGGACGCACTCGAGTCCGGGCAGCCGCCGTGGTCGACCGAGCCCGAGTCGTCGTTCTCCACCTGGGCCCGGCGATTCTTCCGCGGCCTGGTGGTCGTCGTCCTGCTGCTGGCGGCGATCAGTGGCGTCCGCTCGTGGGTCGCGCCGAACCGGGCACCGGAGACCGTGGTCAGCAATGAGAGCAGCTTCCCGGCCGACGAGGCCCGCGCGGTCGCGACCCGGTACGCCGTCGCCTACCTGAACTGGGACGAGACGAATGTGGACGCCCGGCCGGCCCAGATCGCGCTCGACCTGGCGGCCGGACTGGACAGCCGGGCCGGGTGGAACGGTCGCGGCAAGCAGACCGCCGACCGGGCCTACCCGGGCGAGGTCAAGGTCGACTCCGGTGGCGTCACCGCCGTGGTCGACGTACGGGTGGAGGTTCGGTCGTTCACCAAGCGCGGTGCGGCGTGGGCCGCCGGGCCGTACAGCTGGGAGCGACTGTCCGTTCCGGTCGCCCGGACTGCGTCACGCATCGTGGCCAGCGGGCCGCCGACGTTCGTACCTGACGAGCGGGCCGCCTTGCCGGACAACATGCCGGAGGCCGGCGCACCGGACGACGATCTGGCCGCGGCGACGCTGAAGGACGCGGAGGCGTTCTTCGCCGCGTACGCCGAGTCCGACAACAAGGTGGCCGCGGTGACCGCACCGGGTTCGACCATCCGCAGCCTGAACGGTTCGGTGAAGTTCGGCGAGCTGAAGGACTGGCAGGTCTTCACCGGCAACGACGACGAGCGGCGGGCAACCGCGGCCGTCACTTGGGACGGGGCGGGAGATACCACCCTGGACCAGACCTACACGCTCACGCTGAGGCGTACTGTCGCCACGGACGGAGCACAACGATGGCAAGTGGCTGCGGTCGGATGACACCAGCGACCAGCCGTCGGACGACCGAGGCAACAAGGGAGACACCGCAATGATGACGCACGAACTGGCTGCGAGCGTGGTTCAGCTCGCCGCGCCGCTGGTCGACAGCAACGTCCCGACGGGCGCGGATTTCAAGGACTGGGTCCTGGTCATCGCGGGGAACATCTTCATCGCCATCCTCGTGCTGCGCGCCATCGGGCACTACTTCAAGCGCGAATGGGGCGAGCTGTTCGGCCACATCGCGGCCGGGGTGCTGGTCGGCGGGCTGATCTATGCCAACAACCAGACCATCAATGTGCTCAAGGGCTTCTGGGGATTGCTGTCCGGAGGTAATTGATGCGAGTCGGCCGTACCCTGACCCACCACTTCGAGATCGAGACCCGGCAGTACGACCTGCTGGGAATCGACCTCGGAGAAGGCGCCCGGCGCCGGATGATCATCTTCGGTGCGGTGATCATCCTGCTCTGGGTCGCGCTGCTCGTCCCGTTCATCGGGGTGCCACAGAAGTCCACCGTCAGCCTGTACATCGTTCCGCCGTTCGTGATCACCGCGTTCGGCTGGCGAGCCGGTAAGTTCCACGAACGCCGCCGCCGCGTGACCGAGTGGGCGCTGGCCGTCCGCTACGCGTTGCGCGCCCACCGCCCGATCATCGGTCTCGGCGCCCGGGCTGCCGACAAGACGGAGTACTTGCCATGGCGTGAGCGCATCGCGACCCACAAGGTGGCCAACCTGGCGAAGGCCAGAGTGACCCCGGAATGGGAACGCGAGGTCGTGGTGGAGCTGGATCCGAGAGTCCGCGCCGGTGCGGACATCACGGTCAACCAGCGTGCCCGCCTGCTCGGGGCGGACCACGTGCAGCGGGTCAGTCGCAGGACGTCGTCTGGGAAGGTGCGCGGATGAAGATCGCTGACAAGCTCCTGAACCTGGTGGGCGTCGGCCGCGAGCGCGGCCTGCCGCCCCCTCGCCTGGTCGCCATCGCGGACGGCCTGCTCGTCACCGAACGCAGCGCGGAGGCGTGGTTCCTCATCTCGGTGGCGAACACCGACCTGGCCACCGAGGCCGAGCAGGACGCGGCCCTCGACGCCGCCGTGAGCGCCGCCGCCACCATCCTCGGCGACCGGCTCAGCCACCTGAAGGTGGTCTGGGGCCGTTCGACCGGCCAGGACTACATCGACTCCGTGACCGGCCACTACCGGCTCGGCGACCACGAGGCGTGGGCGCAGACCCGGGCCGACCGGATCGACGAGATGCGGATGCCGGAGCGGTACGTCGCCCTCGGCGTACACCTCAGTGACCGCGACCCCCGCGCGACCGCCCAGGTCCGGGGCTCCATCAGCGACGCCCTCGGTACGACGTCCTGGCGGGTCAGCGCCCGTGAGCTCGCGCACCTGGACGAGCGGGTCCGCAAGCTCGCCCGTCAACTCGGCTCCACCGTCTGGCGGGCGCACACCGCGCCGGCCGAGGTGATCTCCTGGCTGATCAGCCGCGAGATGCACCGCGGCGCCGTCGCCGCGCCCCGTCGCGGTCTGATCACCGGTGCGTCGCTGGCCCGGCTCACGTCGGGACGGGTGGTGCCGTACACCGACCACCTGCGCATCTACGACGCCCGCGGCCAGATCGCGGCGTACACGACCGTGCTCGCGATGACCGACTTCCCCGAGGAACTCGAGACCCCGGGGCCGGGGGAGTGGCTGCGCACGCTGTCGGAGATCAAAGCGATCGACGACGACGGTGACGAGATCGACGTCACGGTGGAGGCCTCGGTTCGCTTCCGGGTGCTGACGAAGAAGACCGCGCGGAACCTGGTCGACGAGACCCGCAAGAGCGCGAAGGAACAACGGAGGTCCGCCGCCAAGGGCACCGCGGAGGAGACCGCTGACGAGATCGTCGAGACCGAGCGCGTCATGCGCGAGGTCAAGCGCGACATCAACCGCAGCGGCTTGACCCTGGTCGAGGACCACCCCCGTCTGCTCGTCAGCGCGGACTCCCGCGAGGACCTCGAGGCGTACGTCGACGCCGTCATCGCGCACTACGCCGACCGCGGCATCACCGTCGCCGCCGGTGCCGACGAACAGCGCGACCTCTGGCTGGAATCCCTGCCAGGCGACCAGTTGCGCGTGCCCGACCTCGGGCACGTGCGCGAGTCGACCGCGTTCTTCGGCTCCTGGTTCTGGGGCGGCGCGTCGATCGGCGACGCCACCGGCCCGGCCATCGGCTACCTGACCGGATCCACGCCGGGACTGGTGCGTTTCGACGCGGCGGCCGGTTCTGCACTGGGCGACGCGACGACGACGCTCTTCCTGGGCCGTTCCGGTCGAGGCAAGACGACGGCCGCCATGCTCGGTGGTCTCGATTCCGCCTTCGCCGGTGCCTGGGTGCCGCTGCTCGACCTGAAGGGCGACGCGGCCGGAGTGTCCGCGGTCGCTGCGGAGTACGGCGTACCGACCGCTCTCATCGAGATCACCGCGCAGTTCTCCGGCGCCGCCGACCTGCTCCGCGTTCTCCCGGCCGACGACGCCTTGCTGCAGGCGCCTTCGCAGCTGATGCTGCTGCTTCCGCCGCATCTGCGTGGTGCCGCCGAGGCTCCCGTCATGGCCGCGACCCGGGCCGAGATCCAGTCTCCCGATCCGTCGTCGTGGGGCGTGATCCAGCGGCTGTGCGAGTCGGAGTCCGAGACCACCCGGACCGTCGGCTTCGCGCTGCGCGACCTGACCGAGACCGGTCTCGGTTCCGTCGTCGCCGGCCCGCCGTCCGGGCTGTCGTCGCTGACCACCAACCCGGGTCTGTGGGTCGTCCAGATGCCAGGCCTGACCCTGCCCTCGCCCGAGTCGGCACCGGAATCCTGGTCGCCGATCGAACGCGTCGGCATGGCCTGCCTGCGCGGCTGCCTCGCCTGGATGATCCGTACGACGGGACGCCGCGAGTTCCGCGGCCGCTCCAAGGTCGTCATCGTGCCCGAGGTGCACCTGCTGACCAAGACCCCGGACGGCGCGTCCTTCCTCGACTACATCGCCCGTGTCGGCCGTGCCCTCGGCGCCTCCCTCGTCCTCGACACCCAGGACCCGGCGTCGATCCTGAAGCTCCCCGGCCTGGTCGAGCAGATCACCACGCTCTTCGCCTTCTCGTTGCGCTCCCGTGAGCAGGTCGACTCGCTGCTCGAACTCCTGGGCCGGCCGCAGACCGCGCCGTACCAGACCCTCGTCCGCGGCATCAACACCGCCGCCAACGGCAAGAGCATCCGCCACGGCCACTGCATCATGCGCGACCGCTGGGACGAAGTAGCCACCGTCCAGATCGACATCCCCAGCCACCAGGTCGCCGCCCTCCTCCGCACCACCCCCGAATCCGAACACGCGACCGAACCGACCCAGCCCATCCCCGTCCTCGAAGAGGCAGACCCCTTCGCCGACGACGAGGAAGAAGCCCTCACTCCCGCCCCGGCTGCCGCAGCCACCGCCCAAGCCGAAGCCCACACCGCGGACCCCGCCCCCCCAACGCCAACCGCGACGCCCCAACCCCACGAACAGCCCCCGGCACCACAAACACACGAGCCGGCCGCAGCACCCGCGTACGCACAGGAGCGGTCCCCAGCGCCCCCGTACGCCCAGGAGCCGTCCGCAGCGCCGTCGTACGCCCAGGAGCCGTCCGCAGCGCCGTCGTACGCACAGCAGCCGTCCGCAGCGCCCCAGTCGCCGTACACCCACGAGCAGGCCCCGGCGCCCCAGCCGCCGCACACGCACGAGCCGGCCACAGCTCACCAGCCGCCGACCACGGCCCCAACAGTCGAGCCGTCACACGCCGCTCACGCGTCGCCGTCCCCTCAGCAACCCCCGGCGCCCTCCGAGGCCCACCCCGCGCCCGCGGCGGCCCACCACAACGGCCACACCAACGGCCACGACCACAACCACCCCCTGCGCTACGAATCCCCGATCGGCCCCGACGAGGTCTACGACCAAGAAGCCGACGAGGCCGCCTACAACGAAGCCATGTACCCCGCCTACGGCGAAACCCCCACCCAAGACCCCACTCAAAACCAATCCTCCAACAACAAGGAGCACGTCGCATGACGTGGTCCCGCCGCCTACGGACGGCACTGACCGCCCTCTCCATCTCCCTGATCGTCACCACCCAGCTCGCCCTGGCCGCCGACCCAGACCAGGGTCCGACGAATCCCACGGGTTTCGCCGACCTGCTCCCGACTCCAGACCTCACCCATGGCGACACTCGGACCCTCTTCGAGCAGTACAGCCCGATGGTTTACGGGCTGGACTTCGACAAAGGGCTGAGCGATACGTTCAACATGGTCTTCAACGGCTATGCGTATCTGGTGATGATGTACATCGTCGCCATCACGCGAGGAGCCATCTCGGTCGGTTGGTGGCTCTTCTCGTTCACAGACATCAAGCCGCTGACTGATGCGACGGCGGCGACGATCGGGGCTACTGGCACTCAGCTGGTCGGCTGGCTGCTGCCGTCAGCACTTGCGTTCGGCGCGGTCGCGGCCTATACGCAGCGGACAGGCGACCGGAAGCGCGCTCGGTCAGTTGGTGTGGGTCTTTGTCGCGGGCGTGCTGAGCATCAGCTTCGCGCTGGCGCCGGCCACGTGGCTGCGCGGCGTGGATGGCGCCCGTCAGTTGGGTGCGGGTGCGGTGATGACGGCATCGTCCGACGCGATGGGGCCGACCATGCAGACCCCGATGCCGTGGCCAGAGCCAGGTTTCACCGGCACACCGAGGGACACGTTGCTGAGAAAGTCAGCAGACGCCAGCTGGCGTGGATTCGCCGTCACTCCTTGGTGCATCGCCGAGTTCGGTTCGATCGCGGCATGCGAGCGGTACGGCAAGGGAATGCTCGACGCCGGCGGTGACCCCGAGGCCGAAGGCAACTACATCGACGAGGTGATCTCCCCGGCCGAAGGCGGTGACGACTCCCCGACGGTGAAATGGGTCAAGGGTGACAATCCGTTCGGGCGCATCGCCGTCGTGATGCTTGCCGCGATCGCCGCGACCTTGTTCGCATTCCTGAACATCGGCCTGGCATTCACTGCGCTGATGGCCTTCATCGGCTGCATTACTTCTGCTGGTCGTCGGGGTCTTCTTCGCCTGCCTGTGGATCATCCCCGGCCGACCTCGCCAGTGGGGATTGAACTGGTTCGAAGCACTGATCGGGTTGGTGCTTCAGTCGTTCCTCGCAATGCTGGTCTTCGGCACCGCGCTGACACTGGTCACAGCTGTCTTCAGCCTGTACCGGGATCCTCGGGCTGGCTTCCGGTCACGTGGCCTGGCGATCGCCGTCCTGATCGTCGGGTTCAGGCTTCGCCGGCTGCTGGACAATCTCACCTCGATGATGCGTCCGGGTGCGGGCAGCATCATGCTCGGTGGGCTGGCGCGTACGAGGTGCGATGGGCGCTGTCAAGGCGAATCATGGGTGCGCTGAGCAGCCGTGGCGCGGCGCCGGTCCTCCCAGAGCGGAGCCGGGACCGCATGCGGACCACGGACGCAGGACGGACCGCAACAGGTTTCCTCAGTTCGCGTGTATCGGCAAGCTCCTGCGGTTGGGTCGTTGGGGCGGGGGGCTGGGGCTAGTTCGCCTTATGAGCTGACCGCTGGGCCGGAGAGGCGCAGGACTGAAGGTGCCGGGGCTCAAGGTGGAGTCGGGCCTGGTGGGCAGCAGGTGGCTGGTGAGGGTGGCGGCGTTCGGGCGGCCGGAGGTACCGGTCCGGTGAAGAGCACGTCTGCGTTGAACCTTGCGCGCGCTCGCACCCAGTCGAAGAGTGAAGGCCGACGCACGATCTCCGTCTCGGCGGCCAGTGTGGCTTCCGCGAGCGGTTCAGGTGCTTCGCGTGCTAAGGCCGCCGACGCGCAGAAGGCTCGCCATTCGCGTCGGCCCGCGCCGGTGCCGGTGAGTGAGACGCGCTACGAGCCGAGGATTCACACCCATTCGGCCAGTCTCCGCGAGGGACCGCCGAAGAATCGTCAGCGGCGACGGGCGCCCGCTCAGCAACAGCGTCGATTCCGCGAGTACTCCGCCATCACGAAGGACGGCGTGACCGTACACGTGCCGACGCGCAGGTGACGCGGATGGCACGGAAGCACCGATCGACTGAGGATCGCCGGGAGGGTGCCGGCCGCACGTCGCGTCGTCGCGAGCGCGACAATGCTCGAGCCGACGCCGAGTACGACGAACGCGCGGATCGCCGGCGGCCGGACGCGCCGGACGGTTGGCGTTCGGTCATGAGCACGGACTATGACTACCCGGAGGAGCTGGACGAGCTCAACGGTCGTGACCGCCGTAAGGCGAAGAAGAACTGGCGGCGTGACGACCACGCGCAGCGGATGGCTTGGTTGCGCAACCAGCGTCAGGCCGAGCCGACGAGCCCAGCGGTGATCGTGGCGTTGGTCGTTCTGCTGGCGATTGTCATCCTCGGGCTCGGCGGCGGCTTGCCGCGCCTGCTCGGTGGAGAGAGTTCCGACGACGGCGCGCCTGTCGGTCTGCTGACGCCTGGTCGCACGGTGGCCCTGCCGACACCGCCGCCGAATACCCAGCCGAGCGAGGAGAATTCGCAACCCGCGACGCCGACGCTGACGACTCCACCGCCGCAGACTCAGCGCCCGTCCGCCGAGTCGACCGCGCAAGCAACGGACGTGGTCGGTGCCTGGGCGCGTGCCTTCTACACCCGCAACCCTGCCGCGGAGACGTATTCGGCGCTGGTCGCCAAGTGCGCGAAGTACATGACCCCGGAGATCGCTTCGAGCTTCACGGCGGCCGGCGATCCGACGTACGACGCACTCAAGAAGGACGGCGGGAAGTCGACCGTGATCTCCTGGCCGGTCAGCTCTCCGCCGTCCAACGCGGAGGCGCCGGTCGACACACCGGCGCGGATCACGCGATTCGTCAAAGTCACCATCGATGTCACCGGAAAGAACGCTCAGCGATTCGACGTACCCCTGCTCGTCACGCTGGTGAATCAGAACGCCACCTGGGTCATCAGCGACGTGTCCGGTGGTACCGGGCCATGACCACGTCAGTGGGGGGCTGCGATGTTCGATGAGCGTGATCTCGGCAGAGGGCTCGTTGCGGTCGCGAGCAGGGGTGTGTTCGTCAAAGCCGCGGCCGCGCTGGCAGTCGTCGGCGTTGCGAGCCTGCTCATGCTTGCGCCCTTCGGAGGAACCGGCCAGCCGCAGGCGGCCTGTCTTCCCGGGGCGCCTGGCCAGGTCGGCAACCCGCTTCCCCGCGGTCCGTTGCGGGCGAATCAGATCGCGTTCGCGAAGCTCATCGACCAGGTCGCGGTACAACGCGGACTTCCCGGGCAGGCGACGCTCATCGCCCTGATGACCGCACTCGTCGAATCCGACCTGCAGAACCTGACGTACGGCGACGCGGACTCGGTCGGTCTCTTCCAGCAACGTCCGGCGGCCGGCTGGGGTTCGGTCGACGACATCATGAACCCGAGCTACGCCGCCGAGGCGTTCTTCGGCGGCTCCGCACCGCCCAGCCCGCCGGGTCTGGTCGACATCAACGGCTGGCCGTCCATGGGGTACGGCGATGCCGCGCAACGCGTTCAGGTCTCGGCCTATCCCGATCGCTACGCGTTGCGTGAGGGGGAGGCACGGCAGATCGCGGCCGCCGCCGGCATCGACCTCACGCGATCCGGGAACCCGTACGCCCGTCGCGCAGACGCACCGTCCGGCGGGACGACCGAAGGCGTCTCGGACGACGAGGACTGCGGCGGGGAAGGACTGATCGCCGGCAAGCCCGTGAACGGCGTGTGGCCCGCGCAGCAACAAACCGTCACGGACCCGACCGGAACCGGCGGCATGGTCACGCCGCGTACGGCGGCCTGGGTCGCCGCGGCTCGCAAGAACCTGGGCCAACTGAGCATGAGTTGCTGGGACGCACACGTCTGGAACCCGACCAGCGACCACCCTCGAGGAAAAGCCTGCGACATCATGGTCGGCACCGACGCCCGCAGTTCATCCCCGGCCCGCGCCCGAGGCGACGAGATAGCCAACTGGGCGATCAAGACCGCGGGCCAGACCGGCGTACGCTACGTCATCTGGTACGGCAAAATCTGGTCCGCCCGCCGAGGCACCTGGATCCCGTACAACGGCGGCGGCGTCTACAGCCCCACCGACGCCACCGGCGGCCACTACGACCACGTCCACGTGTCCGTGTACTGATAGCGGACACTGACCGTGCGCCATTGCGAACTGTCCAGCAGGCACAGCGAGGAAGAGATCAGATGACCGGCCCGAGTGAACCCGAACGAGCAGAACGGCGCCTGGACCCAGGGCCCTGGACAGCTGTCCGATACAGCCGCCGAACCAGGGACAACCTGCCACCGGTGCGCCTCAATCACCGCAATGGGGACAGTTGCCACCGGCGAGTGGTGCGCAGGGCGAATGACTGCGTCGGAGACCGCGACAGTGGGACGGGGACTCGCCCGGAAGCATCTGCAGCGACGGCTTTGCTTGCGCTGTGCCCTGGTTCTTCTGGAGTCTGGTCATCGTCGTCTGGATCGCCGGCATCATCGGCTTCGGTTGGGGCTGGATCGTCGTTGGACTGTGGGTCCTGTCAGGGGCAGTCATTTTCTTGCGTCCGGTCGAGGAGCTCATCGCCCGATACCTTTATCGACTGCGGCGGCCGACGTCTCGTTGAGCAGCAACGGCTGGGTCCGTCTGGCAACAACTGCTGCGCAGAGGCGGGGTTGACGGCCGCCGGTTCTCCTTCTGGGTTCAGGAGTCTGACGACGTCAATGCGACGCCGACGCCAGGGCATACCGTCGCGGTGACCAGGTGGGCGCTGTACACGCTGCCGCCGGCGCACGTTGGAGGCGGTTCTCGCGCATGAACTCAGTCACCACTTGGGCGGCCGCGCCTGGCTCAGCCTGCTCAGCTTCTGGTATTCGATCCCTGCACGCTGTGCACTTGTCGGCGGTACGAGCATTGGTCCGACTGATGAAGACGGTGCCCGCAGTCGGATGCGTGGTCGTCGGATTCCTGATCCTCGCCTATTTCGGAATCTTGCTTGCGGTCTTGACCTTCGGTCGACGGTCTACATGCTGGCGTTGCTGTTCCTGACGCCGTTCGTTGCGCCGCCGATTCTCGCGTGGCTCAACCGTTGGCAGGTCAAGCAAGCTGATCGGCGGGCGGCGCTCATGGGATACGGAGCAACGCTCGTGCAGGTCCTGTACGGCTGGCAGATGCAGCACCAGCAGATACTCGGGCGAGAGACGAGCCGCAAGGACCCAACTGATGTCGAGCACACCGTCCCTGGTGGAGCGAGTCCAAACCCTGGAAAGGGCGACCCGAGGCACAGCCCCAGATCCCGCCTAGAACCCGAGCGCGAGGAAGCAGCCGAGACCATAGTCGCGTGCGCGGAGCCCAGCGTCTGTGGCCACGCGCTGATGTCGCTTGCCGATCGAGCTGTGCTCGGGACGGCCCAGTTCTCGTAAACCTCCGAGCATAAGCAGACGCGGCGCACAGAGCGCACGTCTTTCGTTGCTTGACCTCGTATCGTCGACTAGTTGCTTAGCTAACTAGTCAAAGTCTGATCGTGGTCGGGCGTGGTCTCGGTGTCTGGCAGCGCGTTTAGATGCGGGTGATTTGGTGGGTGGCGGTTGGGGTGGTGAAGGTTAGGAGGGCTTGGGCTTCGGCTTCTATGGATTGCCAGGCTTGGCGGGTGAGGTTGATGATGGGCTGGATTTCGAGGGTGGCTTGGGTTTTGGTGTTTTTGGTTTGTTTCCAGAGGGCGGTGGCTTGGCCGTTGTGGAGGGTGGAGCCTCGGGTGAGGACCTCTTGGAGGGTTAGGGACTGGCGGGTGGGGGTGTCGATCCAGCGGGTGCGGTCGGCGTGGGAGAGGAGGAGGTTGTCGTACTCGGGGAGGAAGCGGACCGGGACCTCGATGTCCTCGTCGGGGAGGTCGATGTGGGGGAGGTCGTACAGGGTGCGGCCCGATTCGGCGTCGGTGTAGGTGCGGAGGTCGAGGCGGTCGAAGACTTCGGCAAGCCGGGTGAGGCCTGACCAGTTCTGGGCGTCGGCGACCGAGGCGGGGCCGTACGCGCCGAGGTAGCGCCTGACCAGGTCGTCGACTGACGGGTTCGGGTCGACGGGGGCGCCGAGCCAGAGGTCGGCGGTGGACATGGCGGGGTTGCCGCCCTTGCCCCAGATGCCGCGGGGCGGGGTCTGGATGGTGGGGAGCAGGCAGCGTACGGCGTGCGCCAGCGCGGCGGGCTCGCGGTCGGGCCAGAGCGGTGCGAGGTGTTCACGCAGTTGTACGGCGGTCGCCGGGCCCTCGGCCATGCGTTCGGTACCCGCCTTCAGCACCGCGTCGATGTCGATTCCTTCGAGCCGATGCCGGCCGTACGTCATGTTCTGGAACACCTCGCGCTCGAGCCGCGGCTGGATCAGCGGACGGAACGCGAGGAAGTCCCGGCTCGACATCAGATGGATCGTTGCCCGCATCATCGAACCGCGCACGGCCTCGCGGCCTTCGATCAGCCCGGCCAGTTCAGCGGGGTCGAAGCCGTTCAGGCGTGTCCACAATCCGACGTATGGCGCGAGCGGCGACTGCGCCTGCATGCCGACCAGGTGCTCGATCGTCTCCAGCGCGGTCGCGTCCTGGCGTTCGATCAGCCACTGCCGGTGCAGGGTGGCGCGGTTCAGGGCTTGCAGACTCAACTTCGACATGGCTGATCCTCTCCTGGTTTACGGATCAAACGCTAGGAGGAGAAGCGGTCAGCTTTGGTCCTCTACTCAGCTGATGTGGAGGCCGGCGAGGAAGCTGGTCAGGAGCTGCTGGCCGTGCGGCCACAGGCCGAGGTTGCTGTCTGAGTTGAGGTGGCCGTGGTTGCCGGTGGTGATGAGCGGGACGTCCCAGCCCGCGGCCAGGCGGGTGGCGGCGTCGACGGTGCAATACGGGTCGTTGTCGCTGGCAATCAGAAGGCCGGGGATAGGGAGGGGTGCCGCACGAAGGTTGGTGAAGGTCGGGAGCAGGTCCACGGGGAAGGTGGGGGCGAGTGGGTCGGGCGGCGCGACCAGGAAGGCGCCGCGGACGGTGGGGGAGCCGACTGTGGTCAGCCACTCTGCAACGGCATGACACCCGAGGCTGTGTGCGATGAGTACGACGGGCTCGTCCGCGAGAGCGATCGCGTTGCTGATCGCCGCGAGCCAGTCGTCGCGGTCCGGGTGCGTCCAGGAGGCCGGCGTGATGCGGGTCGCGTTGGGGAGCCAGTCGGATTCCCAGGCGGACTGCCAGTGGTTGTGGTCCGAGCCGTCGAGGCCGGGGATGATGATGAATCGCATGGACGACTCCCTTGGTGGCTGCAGTGAGCTGCCATCATGGGAGAGATCATCGGCACCGGGCTACGCGATCTGATGAAGTGAAGGCGAATGGGCGAATCGAACACGAATCCATTGGATGACATCGACCGGGAGATCCTGGCGATCCTGCAGGCGAACGGTCGGCTCAGCGGCGCGGACATCGGCCGCAAGGTCAACCTGTCGCAGCCCGCGGTGTCGGCACGGATCCAGCGGCTCGAGCGCTCGGGCGTGATCAGCGGCTACCGCGCCGTCGTCGATCCGGCGCGGATCGGCCTCAACATCCACGCCGTCGTCCGGGTGCGTACGACGCACGCGCGGATTCCCGACGCCCTCGAACTCTTCGCGACCCTCGACGAGGTGACCGCGACCTACCGCCTCACCGGCGACGACTGTTTCCTGCTCGACGTACACACTCCCGACGCCGGCCGGCTCGAGCAGGTCGTCGATGCGATCGGCCGGCTCGGGCCGGTCACCACTTCGCTCGTGCTCCGCGAGTACCCGGTCAAACCTCTCGCGTCCGGCTGAAGGACGCGATCCGAGCGGCGTACGCCGACCGCGCCGAAGCGTCGACAGTCAGACCACGATCGTCCCCGGCCAGTCGGCGGCCCAGCGCCATCACCGACGGCGGCACCAATCCGTCCAGCACCTTCCAGCCGCCGAGCCACCGCGGCACGGTGACCTCGGCTTGTCGCGTCCGGCAGGTTCGCAGTACGGCGGCCGCGACGTCCGATGGGTCCACGGTTGGAAGCAGTCCGCCTAGTCGGACGCCGGAGGAGAGGGAGGTGCGCACGGCGCTGGGCAGTACGGCGCTCGCAGTCACGCCGGTGCCGTGGAGTTCACGACGTACGGCGGCAGTGAGGCCGACGGCGGCGTACTTCGAGGCGTTGTAGACCGCCATGCCGGGAAACGGGATCTTGCCGGCCATCGAGGCGATGTTCACCACGTGACCGTTGCCACGGGCAATCATGCCGGGCAGGACCAGACGCATGCCGTGGATCAGGCCCCAGACGTTCACGTCGAGGGTGGTGCGGCTGATGGCGTCGGGTTCGTCGAGGAACCAGCCGAGTGGCATCACGCCGGCGTTGTTGACGAGTACGTCGATCCGCCCGGCGTCGGCAGTCACATTGTCAACAAAAGACACGAACGAGTCCCGCGAGGTGACGTCCAACATCCAAGGCCCGTGGATCCGCCCGCCGAAACCAGAGGAGCCGGAGGCGGGGGAGCCGGAGGGGTCGGAGGGAGCACCGGCGGAACCGGCGGTGGAGGAAATGGTTGTGGGGGAAGAGGGGTGGGGAGAGCCGGTGAGGTCGCCTGTGTGGACGGTGGCGCCGGCGGTGGCGAAGGCTTGGGCTGTGGCGAGGCCTATTCCTTGGGCTCCGCCGGTGATGACGACGACTGCTTGGGACAGGTCGAGGGGTTTCATCGGACGACCTCCAAGGGGGCGGAGATGGTGTAGGCGGCTGGGTCGAAGTGGGCGACGCGCTTGCGCAGCCGGGCGCTGGACCACGGCCAGCTGAAGCTGTTCCGGCCGTTCGCGTCGTGGTAGTAGCTCGCGCATCCACCCGTCTCGTAAACGGTCCCGCGCAAGCCCTCCTGCACCTCCGCGACGAACGACGCCTGCACCTCAGGACGTACGTCGAGACTCGACCACCCGCGATCCAGCAACGACGAAACGGCACTGAGTTCGTGGTCGAGTTGCGCCTCCAGGATCATGAAGGCAGAGGTGTGCCCGGTCCCGAGATTCGGCCCGAGCAGGTTGAAGAGATTCGGGAACCCGGCCACGGCGGTCCCCAGGTACGCCTGCGGACTGCCCTCCCAGTGATCCGCCAGCGAGCGCCCGGAACCGTCGTACACCTTCGACGCCACCGGCAGATCGAGGATCCGGAAACCGGTGCCGAGGACAACAACGTCGACCTCGGCAGACGTACCGTCGGCCCCGATCACCCGGCGACCGTCAAACGAAGCAACCGCGGTCGGATGCACCGAGACGTTGCTCTGGGCAAGCGCTGGGTAGTACGTGTTCGACATCAGCAACCGCTTACACCCAAGGGTGTACGACGGAGTGAGTGCCGCACGCAACGATTCCGACCGGACCGACCGGCGAAGATGCAGCAACCCCACCTGCTGCACCGCCCGCATGATCCACGGATGCCGGAACCCGAGCCCGAGCGCCTCCATCCCCAAGTACTCGAGTCGCCGCAACGCCCGCTGCACCACCGGAAATCGTCGAAACATCCACCGCTCGACGCCCGGCACGTAGTGGTCCGGCTTAGGCAACACCCACTGTGCGGTCCGCTGAAAGAGATGCAGCGACGAGACCACACCCTGGATCGCCGGCACGAACTGCACCGCCGAAGCACCGGTTCCCACCACAGCCACCCGAAGACCCCTCAGGTCGACCGAATGATCCCACCGCGACGAGTGAAAGACCAGCCCGTCGAACGCCCCGGGGATCGACGGGATCAGCGGTTCGTGCCACGGCCCGGTCGCCGTGATCAGCACCCGCGCCTCCATCGGTCCGTCGCTCGTCTCGATCGACCATCGCTGCGCAGCCGCATCCCACTGCGCCCGGATCATCTCGACCCCGAAGCGGACGTGCGGCGTGACGCCGAACCGAGCGGCAGTCTCGGACAGATACGACCGGATCTCCGCCTGCCCGGCGAACGCCCGCGTCCACGACGGGTTCGGCGCGAACGAGTACGAGTACAGCGCGGACGGCACGTCGCACGCACACCCCGGATAGGTGTTGTCGCGCCACGTCCCGCCGAGCTCCGACGACTTCTCCAGCACGGTGAAGTCGGTGATTCCCGCCTGCAGCAGGCGAATCGCCGCTCCGATCCCCGACGCGCCGGCGCCGACTACGACCACATCCATGAGCACCTCCAAGATTCAGAAACCGACGGTATCCGAAGACCAGCAGAATGCCAATACCGCAGGCACTAGAGTCGGACCATGCCGAGGATGACCCGGGCGGAGAGCCAGGCCAGGACCCGCGAGACGCTGGTGGCGACCGCGACCGAGCTGTTCCTGCGGGACGGGTACGGCGCCACGTCGCTGGAGAAGGTCGCGGACGAGGCCGGCTACTCCAAGGGCGCGGTCTACTCGAACTTCCGCAACAAGGACGAGCTCTGCCTGGCCGTGGTGGACGCGATCCGGACGGACCAGGCGCACCGGATGGCGGCCGCGCTGGAAGGCGCCGCCACCCTCGACGCGATGCTCCAGTCGTTCCAGCGCTGGGCCGAGGACACGATCGGCGACCAGGCGTGGACCGTCTTCGAAGTTGAGTTCGCCACCCGCGCCCGCCAGGACGACGTGGTACGACGGGAGCTCGCCAAGCGGAACGCGCAGATCCGGGACGCGGTCGCAAACCTCCTTGACGAGCATGCGAAGGAGTTCGGCATCACGCTCCCGATGCCGGCCGCGGACTGTGCGACCGCGTTGCTCAGCCTGGGCGTCGGCCTCGGCGTCCAGCGCGCGATCGACCCCGACGTCGGCGTCTCGGTACTCCCCAACGTCATCCGCCTACTCGCGGGTGGCTGATTTCCCTTGCGCCCGCGGAACGGCGGGAACTTCTCCTTCCCACCGGCGCACTCGGCGAACTAGGGTTCGACGGATCGTAGTTGTTGCGTTACGCAACTCGTCTACCTAGGAGGGGAAATATGGCGAAACGCGTGATCGCGGTCGTCACCGCCGGCCTGGCCACCGCCGCCTTCGGACTGTCCTTCACCAGCGCTGCGGGGGCGGCGCCGGAGAGCTCCGCGGCGAACCCGGCCGGCCTCGAACTGATCAAGACCAAGACCTCGCTGCTCGGCAAGCACTACTGGTACCAGCAGACCTTCAAGGGCCTGCCGGTGATCAACGGGTACTACGCCAAGCACGTGACCAAGTCCGGTGGTGTCCAGATCGCCGACGGGCGGGACGCCGTACCGGCGAATCTGGACGTGACCGCGAAGGTGCCGTCGGCAACGGCAACCAAGTCGGCCAACGCGGCGGTGAGTGCCCGCGCCGCACGGGCCCGGATCGCCGGTCCGGAGAAGGACGTGACCCCGGCTCCCGCCGCCACTACCGGTGCCGCGCAACTGGCCGTCATCGGAGGTCCGGACGCACGTCTGGTCTGGAACGTGACCAGCCGGTCGGCCCAAGGGGTCACACGCTCGCTGGTCGACGCCAATTCCGGCAGCGTGGTCGAGTCGAAGGTCATCAGCGATCACGCCGACGGTCGCGGCATCGTGTTCGACCCGAACCCGGTGGTCAGCGAGCGGGACGAGAAGCTGACCGACTCCGACGATGCGAACACCGACGAGCTGTTCCCGGCGCACAAGAGCGTGATCCTGCGCAACCTCGCGGGCAACGGGAAGCTCGAGGGCACGTACGTCGACATCGTCAAGGCCAAGGGCGGGCTGGCGCAGAGCGCGGACAACCGGTTCCTGTACTACCGCGACGACGACCGGTTCGAGCAGGTGATGTCGTACTACCAGGTCAACCAGACCCAGGAGTACATCCACAGCCTCGGCTTCACCGAGGTGAACAACGAGTCGCAGGACTTCGAGATCAACACCTACAACGGTGACAACTCGTTCTACGACCCGTCGAAGGACGTCATCACGATGGGTGAGGGCGGCGTCGACGACGGCGAGGACGCGGAGGTGATCTGGCACGAGTACGGTCACGCGATCCAGGACGACGTCGTTCCCGGGTACGGTGAATCGCTGCAGGCCGGCGCGATCGGTGAGGGCTTCGGCGACTACTGGGCCGTCACGATGTCGGTGCCGGTGAGCCGGAACTTCGATCTGCCGTGCGTGATGGACTGGGACGCGACGTCGTACACCACGACCGAGCCGCACTGCCTGCGCCGGACCGACACCGGCAAGACGACCGACGACATCGTCGGCCAGGTGCATGCCGACGGCGAGATCTGGTCGAACGCGCTGTGGGACATCCACAAGGCGCTCGGCCGGAACAAGGCCAACAAGGTGATCCTCGAGGGCACGTTCTTCTACGCGCCGGACACCTCGTTCGCCGACGCCGCCCGGGTCACCGTCCAGGCGGCCCGACTGCTCTACGGCAAGGCCACGGCCGCGAAGGTGACCGAGGCCTTCCAGGCCCGCAAGATCCTCTAAGAGAACCGCGACACCAGGTTGTGCGCCCACGGCTACTGTGGGCGCATGACCTGGAGTACGGCGGACATCCCCGACCTGACCGGACGACGCGCGCTGGTCACCGGCGCCACCAGCGGACTCGGCTACGAGACGGCGCTCGAACTGCTCAGACACGGCGCCGACGTGCTGATCGCGGCCCGCAATCCGGAGAAGGCCGGCCAGGTCTCAGCAGACCTCACCCAGGCATCGGGCCGGAAGCCAACGGTCGTCGAGTTGGATCTCGCGGACCTGACCAGCGTCGAGAAGGCCGCCGATCACGTCATCAAGACCTGCGACAAACTCGATCTCCTGGTGAACAACGCCGGCGTGATGGCGACGCCGTACCGGCAGACCGCGGACGGGTTCGAGCTGCAACTGGGCACCAATCATCTCGGCCACTTCGCCCTCACCGGACGGCTGCTGCCGTTGTTGCTGAAGGCACCTTCAAGCCGCGTGGTGACCGTCAGTTCCTTCATGCACAAGACCGCGAGCGGGATCCACGCAGCGGACTTCCGGCAGCCGCAGCAGGGCTATTCGAAGTGGGTCGCGTACGGGAAGTCGAAGCTCGCCAACGTGCTCTTCATGCTCGAGCTCGACCGCCGGGCGCGGGCCGCCGGGGTCAATCTGCTCAGCGCCGGCGCGCATCCCGGTTACGCGTCCACGCACCTCCAGGCGGCCGGACCGGAGCTGGCCGGGCGGGCGCTCGAAGCCCGGGTGTCGGCTGGGATCACCAAGCTGGTCGCGCAGTCCGCAGCCGCGGGCGCCTGGCCGAGCCTGTACGCCGCGACCGCCCCGGACGTGCGGCCCGGGGGCTATTTCGGTCCACGGTTCTTCGGGTACCGCGGCGCGCCGACGACCGCGTCGCTGAACCGCACCGCGCAGGACCCGGCGTTGGCCGAGCGGCTCTGTGCCTGGTCGGTGGAGGCGACCGGGGTCGATCCGGCACTCACCGTGCCGAGATAGTGACACACCGGCATCTTTGTGGTTACCCTCCGGTAATCCCGAGCCGGAGGTCGCTCCCGTGCGCAGAATCGCAGCCGCCCTTGCTGTCGTCCTTGCCCTGATCACGATCGGTCCGGCCGTCGGTGCCGAGGCGGACCAGGCCGGGTTCGGTACGTCGTACCAGCGCATCCCCGGCGCGGGTGGGATCGAGATCGGGGCGGTCGTGCTGACGCCGACCGGCCAGGGCGCCGGGCCGTTCCCGCTGGTCGTGATGCCGTCCAGTTGGGGTGTGCCGAACGTCGAGTACGTCGGCCAGGGCGCGAAGCTGGCCAAGGCCGGGTTCCAGGTCATCTCGTACTCGAGTCGCGGCTTCTGGGACACCGGCGGCGGGATCGACATCGCCGGCCCACCGACCGTTGCCGATGTCACCGAAGTGATCGACTGGGCCGACCAGCACACGCCGGCCGACACCAGCAAGGTCGCGGCGGTCGGGA
Organism: uncultured Actinomycetota bacterium; assembly: GCA_963748245.1. Classification (GTDB taxonomy): domain Bacteria; phylum Actinomycetota; class Actinomycetes; order Propionibacteriales; family Kribbellaceae; genus Kribbella. Next base: position 2,233,909 of record CAVVIA010000005.1, read on the forward strand.
TCTCGTACGGCGCCGGCACGTCGCTGCTCGCGAGTGCGCAGGACCCACGGATCAAGGCGGTCGGGGCGATGAGCGGGTGGGCCGACCTGATCGCCTCGCTGAACCCGAACGAGACGGTCGCACTCCAGTCCGTCGCCGGTCTGCTTGCCCTCGGCAACATCACCGGCCGGCCCGGTCCGGAGATGGCGTCGCTGCAGTCCAAGCTCCTCACCGGCAACTTCGACGGTGCGATCGCGGAGGCGAAGCAGTTGGCGCCGGTGCGGTCCGCGGCGACCACGGTCGACCAGATCAACACCAACCGGCCGGCCGTCTTCCTGGCCAATGCCTTCGAGGATTCGATCTTCCCGCCGACGCAGTACACCGACTTCTTCACCCGGCTGACCGGGCCGAAGCGGCTACTGCTCGCTCACGGCGATCACTCGACCCCCGAGGTGACCGGCGCGATCGGACTGCCCAACGAGACCTGGGACGAACTCGCCGCTTGGCTGCATCACTATCTGACCGGCGCGAACAACGGCGCGGACGATGAGGCGCCGGTCCAGCTGAAGTCGCAACGCGGCGTCTGGCGCGGATACCCGAGCTGGGCCGCGGTAGGACAGCCGCGTACGTCGTACCTCACCAAGCCGGCCGGACTGTCGCGGACCGGGGTGCTCCAGCCGCAGGCATCGACGGGGTGGAGCAGCGGGATCGGAGCCGGTGTTCCGACCCTCGCGGACAGCGGCGTGGCGCTCGTTTCCGGTGCTCTGCAAGGGCTGCTGTCGATTCCGACCGGAGTTGTGACGCCCTTGGTGGACAGGTCGTTTGCGGGCGTCTGGTCAGGCCCGGTCTACCCCGGCGGCGCTGTCGTCAACGGCGCGCCGAAGCTGCATCTGACAGTCAAGCCGTCCGGTCCGGACACCTCGCTGTTCGCCTATCTGTACGACGTCGACGCGCTCGGCATCGGCTCGCTCATCTCGCACAAGCCGTTCACGCTGCGCGGGGCGACACCTGGCGAGGCTGTGCCGATCGACCTCGGACTCGAGGCCACGAGCTGGGAGGTGCCGGCCGGCCATCACCTTGTCCTCGTGGTGGACACGGTCGACCCGCGGTACCTCGGCCGCAGCGCGATCGGTACGACGGTGACCTTCAGCTCCCCGGCCGGCGACCCGTCGTCGGTCACCGTCCCGGTGGCGGCGTGAGGATGAGCCCTCCGAGGATCTGCCCGGTTGATGTTTGATTCTGCGCGAGCTCTTGCGTTTCTGTGGTGAGAGCGTTGTCATTGGAGCGCCTTTCTCCGCCCCTGAAAGGAGAGCTCTGTGTCCAGACATCGGCTCAGGTTGCTCGCCGCCGTCCTGGTGACAGCGTCGACAATCCTCATCCCGACAGCGAACGCATCACCTGACTGGCAGATCGGTACGCCGCTACTCAGCACCCCGTGGACCGACGACGTGACGCCCGCCAACGCGCTACCCGAGTACCCGAGACCCCAACTCACCCGCCCGGAATGGCGCAACCTGAACGGCCTCTGGGAGTTCGCCGCCGCGGCGCCGGGGGAGCAGCCGCCGATCGGCCGCACCCTCGCCGAGAAGGTGCTCGTCCCGTACCCGATCGAGTCCGCGCTGTCCGGCATCCAGCGGCACGAGGACCGGATGTGGTACCGCCGGACGTTCACCGTCCCCGACAACTGGAACGGCAAGCGCCTGCTGCTGCACTTCGGCGCGGTCGACTACGACGCCAAGGTCTGGGTGAACGGCCAACAGGTCGCCACCCACCGCGGCGGGTACGACGGTTTCGACGTCGACGTGACGAACGCCCTGCACCGCAAGGGGCCGCAGGAGCTGATCGTCTGGGCCGAGGACCTCACCGACGAGACGTTCCAGCCGATCGGCAAACAGCGCGAGGTCGGCGACCGTGGCATCTTCTACCAAGGCAGCTCCGGCATCTGGCGGACCGTCTGGATGGAACCCGTCAACGTCGCCTCGATCGACCGCCTCCAGCTGACCCCCGACCTCCCCGGCAGGAATCTGCGCGTCACGGCCGACACCTCCGGCCCGTCCGGACTCGATGTGGAAGTCACGGCGTACGACGGCCGCCGCGTGGTCGGTCAGGTCCGCGGCAAGGCCGGCACCGAGCTCCGGCTGCCGATCCCGAACCCGAAGACCTGGTCCCCGGACAGCCCGTTCCTGTACGACGTGAAGGCCCGGCTGCTCGACCGCGGGAAGATTGTCGACAATGTGTCGTCGTACGCGGGGATGCGCTCGGTCGGGATGCTGAAAGGCGCCGACGGCAAACTCCGGATGGCGCTGAACGGGAAGATCCTGTTCAACCTGTCGACCCTGGACCAGGGCTTCTGGCCGGACGGACTGAACACGGCACCGACCGACGAGGCACTGCGGTTCGATCTGGAACAGCACAAGGTCCTCGGCTTCAACACCGTCCGCAAGCACATCAAGGTCGAGCCGGATCGCTGGTACTACTGGGCCGACAAGCTCGGCCTGATGGTGTGGCAGGACATGCCGTCGTCGAAGACGGACGCGATGCCCGAGCCGTGGCGAACCCAGTTCAAGGCTGAGCTGCACGAGCTGATCGAGGAACACAAGAGCTTCACCTCGATCACCGTCTGGGTGCCGTTCAACGAGGGCTGGGGCGAATGGGACCGGGTCGAGACCGGGCAGATCGCGGACTCGGTGAAGGTGCAGGACCCGTCCCGGCTGGTCAACGCACATAGCGGGATGAACTGTTGCAACTCGAAGGGCGACTCCGGTCGCGGCGATCTCATCGACCACCACGCGTACCTCGGCCCGGCCACCCCGGCCCCCGCAGGTGAGCGGGCCGCGGTCGACGGCGAGCACGGCGGCTTCGGCCTGAAGACACCGGACCACATGTGGTTCGGCGACGGTTTCGCCTACGAGATGACGCCGGACTCGGCCACCCTCACCCGCCGGTACGTCGAGAACCAGCGCGACGTCCTGCGATCGGCCAACACCTGCGGCATCAGCGGTTCGGTCTGCACCCAGATCACCGATGTCGAGGGTGAGCTGAACGGCTTCTTCACCTACGACCGCCAGGTGCCGAAGATGGACTTCGCCCAGGTCCGGACGATGAACACCGCGATCATCGCCGGCGCGGACGGCACCGGGACCGGCGGTCCGAACCCAGGACCGGGCACACCAGGTGCCGACGGCATCCACTTCTACCCGCTCGACGGAACCACGGAAGATGCTGTGGGCAACAGCGATGCGACGCTGGTGGGCGGGGCGACCTTTGCCCCGGGCAAGAACGGTGAAGGCGTTGCCCTGAACGGATCCGGGCAGTACGTCGACACCGGCGCCGCACTGCTCGACACCAACGGCAACTATTCGGCCGCGGCCTGGGTGAAGTTGAACAAGGCCGACGGTGCGTTCCAGACCGTGGTGAGTCAGGACGGCGAACGTGACAGTGCGTTCTTCCTGCAGTACTCGGGTCAGGACCAGCGGTTCGCGATGAGCTTCCCCGGCGTACGGGCCCTCTCACCGGCCAAGCCGAACCCGGGTCAGTGGTACCACCTGACCGGCGTACGCGATGTGGTGAAGGGTGAGCTGAAGCTCTACCTGGACGGCGAACTGGTCGCCACGAAGAGCGCGTGCAGCCTGGACGCGACATCGACCGGGAACACCGTGATCGGGCGGGCCAAGTTCGGCGGCAACCAGGTCGATCATCTGGACGGCACCGTCGACCAGGTCCACGTCTACGACCGCGCGCTCACCGATGCGGAGGTGAGGACGCTCTACGACTCGGGCCGCTGAGCTGAGCCACGAAAGCAGTGTCCGGTTCGGGATGCGAACTCGTCGCGTAACCGTGATCCTGGTAGCTACTGCTGATCCCGGGAGGTGACAGTGCGATGGCCGCTCCCAGTCAAGCTCTCGCGCCTCCCTCGGCGAGCAAGTTCAGGCCACCCCGGTTCGGGCTCGGTGGTTCGCGACTCGGCGAACCACCAGGTCCGGACGGGGACGCGCAGGCGATCGCCACGATCGACGCGGCCTACCAGGCCGGCATCCGCTTCTTCGACACGTCGCCGGCGTACGGCGTCGCCGAGCAACGACTCGGTACGGCGTTGCAGCGGCGGCCACGCGGTGAGTTCTTGGTCTCGACGAAGGTGGTCGGTGCGGACGCGCGGGAGTCGGTCCGGGCGAGTATGGACCGGCTCGGAACGGCCGTCGATCTGGTGTTCCTCGGGGATGCGGACGAGGCGGCGTACCCGGTGCTGGATCGGTTGAGGCGCGAGGGTGTGATCAAGGCGATCGGCGTCGCGTCCGGCGATTGGCGGTTGCTCGACAAGATCGTTCGCCATACCGAGTTGGACGCGGTCCTGCTGGCCGGTCAGTACTCGTTGCTCGACCAGTCCGCGACGCCGCTGCTCGATCGTTGCCTGGCGCGTGGAGTGTCCGTGGTCGTCTCCGGCGTCCTCACCCCGCAGGTCCTGCAGACCGAACAGTCGAGTGACCCGGCCGCGATCCGCGCGCGCCGGATCTCCGCGGTCTGCGAACGGTACGGCGTCTCGCTGCCGCAGGCCGCACTCGCCTTTCCTGCCAGGCATTCCGCGGTCACGTCGGTGCTGATCGCGGCGGCCAGCCCGGCCGAGATCCGGGCCGACGCGGCCCTCGTCCGGCAGCCGGTGCCGGCCACACTCTGGCGCGATCCGGAGTTGCTCCGGTTGGTATCCTGAGGGGAGGAGTTGCGGTCTGCGGCTCCCCGGACGAGATGGCGTCGTACCCGGTCCACGACAAGACGGCGCCCGCCCCTGGAGGGGCACTCCGATGCATGCAATCGACATCGTCGAGATCGCCGGTGCGCTCACCATCCTGATCGCCTTCGCGGCCGCCCAGGCCGGACGGCTGCGGCAGCGCACCGTGTCGTACCAGCTCCTGAACCTGATCGGCTCGGCCACGCTCGCCGTGATCGCCCTGGTCGAGTCGTCGTGGGGCTTCCTGCTGCTCGAGGGCAGCTGGGCCGTGATCAGCCTGTTCGGCCTGCTCGCCCTCACCCGCCCTCGCGAGCAGCCGACGACCTAGAACTTGTCGCCGGGATCGCCGGTGCCCGGGGAGCCCGGCGTACTCGGCAGGCCGGTCGGGATGCCGGTGGTCGGGCTTCCTGGAGTCGGGCTGGGCTGCGGCGACGGCGAGCCGGACGGTGACCCGGTCCCCGGCGGCGGTGTGGTCGGGGTGACCGTGACCGTCGTCGTACCGGTCGGGGTCGGGATGACCGGCTCCGGCTCCAGCGGGTCGGCGTTGCGGAACAGCAGCCAGGCGAGGAACACCGCCAGCGCCATGATGAGCGCCATCGTGATCAGAGACAGGATCAGCGCCCACCGCGACGCCGCCCGCAACGAATTCGGCCACGGCAACGGCCAGATCCGGAACAGGCCCGGGCGCCGGCGGCCCTCCCAGTAGTGCAGGAAGTCCGGGCCGCGGAACCGGCCGAGCTGCGGGATGCGGTCCATCAGCACCGCCGACAGCACCTCCTCACCGCGACGCTCCGCGATCAGCCGCTCGTCCGAGGCCGCGCTGGTCCCGTCGTCGGCCCGGATCGGCCCGATCGCGACCCACAGCGCCAGATCGTCGTCATCGGCGTCGTTGTGCGCCAGTACGGCGTCGCCCGGCAACTCGTCCACCGAGGTGACGAACCGGTCCCGGGCCGCGGCGTCGTCGGCCGAACCCTCGGTCATCATCGCGACCACGGCCTCTCCGCCGTGTTCGTCGGCGGCGGTGTAGAGGTATCCGGCCGCGTTCGCGCCGAGCCGTCCGCGCAGCCAGAACTCGCCCACCCGGGGCGGATCCTCCGGCAGCAGCGGCAGCGCTTCCGGAATCAACCGGGCAGGCGTCTCCTCCGGCGCATCCGCCGCCCGCACCTCGGTGTGTGATTCCGTCGCAGTCATCACCCCCAATCCCACCACATCCCTGGTAGCACTGTCGCCACACCCGGATACCGGATCCGCGACGTGCTCACCGGTTGTGACGACAGGCCGCCGGGGGAGTGCGGATTTGAGCGGACGGGGAGGATAGTGATGGACCTGGTGGGCCCTGCGCCCGGGGGACCCGGGGATCTGATGGAATGGCCGGTGTTGTGAGTGCGCCGGTACGGCGCGGCGTTGACAAGGTCCGAGCGCGGACCCCGGAAGGACAGGCATGACCGAAACCACTGTGCCGGCTGGATCGGTGACCCAGCAGTCCCGGCTGATCGGCGAGGCCATCAGCGAGGTCAAGCGGGTGATCGTGGGCCAGGAGCACATGGTCGAGACTCTGATGGTCTCGTTGCTCGCGAAGGGTCACTGTCTGCTCGAGGGCGTCCCCGGTGTGGCCAAGACGCTCGCCGTCCGCACCTTCGCGTCGGTGGTCGGCGGCACGTTCGCCCGGATCCAGTTCACGCCTGACCTGGTCCCGTCCGACATCGTCGGTACCCGGATCTACCGGCAGACCCGGGAGGCGTTCGACATCGAGCTCGGCCCGACGTTCGTGAACTTCGTCCTCGCCGACGAGGTGAACCGGGCCCCGGCCAAGGTGCAGTCGGCGATGCTGGAGCTGATGGCCGAGCGGCAGGTGTCGATCGGCGGCCAGACCTTCCCGATGCCGAAGCCGTTCATCGTGATCGCGACCCAGAACCCGATCGAGTCCGAGGGTGTCTACCCGCTGCCGGAGGCGCAGCGCGACCGGTTCCTGGTCAAGATCGACGTACCCCACCCGCGTGGGCACGAGGAGTTCGAGATCCTGCGCCGGATGAGCGTGGACCCGCCGGAGCCGCGGCAGGTGCTCAAGCCGGAGACGATCATGGAGCTGCAGCGGTCGGCCGAGCAGGTCTTCGTGCACAACCTGGTCGCGGAGTACGCCGTCCGGCTGGTGATGGCGACCCGGACGCCGTCCGACTTCCACCTGCCGGATCTGGAGCCGATCATCGAGCTCGGCGTCAGCCCGCGGGCCACCCTCGGCCTGATCGCGGCCGGCCGGGCGCTCGCGCTGATCCACGGCCGGGACTACCTGCTGCCCAGTGACGTCCAGACCGTCGCGCTCGACGTGATGGGCCACCGCCTCGGCCTGACCTTCGACGCGGTCGCGGACAACATCGACCCGCGCGCCGTGATCGAGCGGATCCTCGCCACCGTGCCGCCGCCGCAGCCGGTCTGGCGCGACGGCACCGACGGCTCCGGCCGCCCGGAGTTCGTGTAGTGCCCAACCGACCAGACCCGCGGGCTGCGATGACGATCTCGCAGCTTGCTCCCGAGCGTGCACTGCGCCGGCTCGAGTTGACCGTCGTACGGCGGCTGGAGGGCTATCTGCACGGTGAGCACCTGGGGCTGCTGCCCGGTCCCGGCACCGAGCTGGCCGAGGCGCGCGAGTACCAGGTCGGGGACGACGTACGGCGGATGGACTGGGCGGTGACCGCCCGTACGACGATTCCCCACGTGCGGGACCTGATTGCGGACCGTGAGCTGGAAACGTGGGCGCTGGTCGACCTGTCCGCCTCGATGGACTTCGGTACGTCGCAACTGGAGAAGCGGGAGCTCGCTGTCGCGGCGGTCGCCACGGTCGGGTTCCTGACCCACCGGCTGGGCGACCGGTTCGGCGGGCTGATGCTGCGTGACTCGGCGCTGCGGCGCTGGCCGGCGCGGTCCGGGCGGCTGGCCCTCTACGGGCTGCTGCGGGCGCTGCTGGCCGAGCAGGACAGCGGCGACCAGGAGGCGCACCGCAGCGACCTGGCGGCGGCGCTGGAATCGATGGCCCGGACCCAGCGCAAGCGTGGGCTGCGGGTGATCGTGTCCGACTTCCTCACCCCGGAGGACGGCGAGGTCGACAGCCGGATGGAGCCGTCCTGGGAGCGGGCGATGCGCAAGCTCACCGCGCAGCACCAGGTGCTCGCGGTCGAGATCGTCGACCCGCGCGAGCTGGAACTGCCGAATATCGGCGTGGTCATGATCGGTGACCCCGAGACCGGCGCGGTCCGGGAGATCGACACCCGGCGGCGCAAGGTCCGGGAGGCGTTCGCGACGGCCGCTCTGGCGCAACGGGAACGAACCAGAACCGCGTTGCGTAGGGTAGGTGCGGGGCATCTGGTCCTCAGGACCGACCGTGACTGGGTCGCCGACACCGTGCGGTTCGTGCTCGCCTACCGGCGAGTGGCGCCCCGCCTGCACCAACCGCCGAAGGGAGTGGCTCGCTGATGGAGTTCCTGTCTCCCGGGCGGCTGTGGTTTCTGCTGATCATCCCGGTCGTCGTCGCCGGCTACATCTTCCTGCAGCACCGCCGGGCGCAGTACGCACTCCGCTTCACGAACATCGCGCTGCTCGACCGGGTCGCGCCGCGGCGTCCGCAGTGGCGGCGGCATCTGGCCGTCGTCCTGGCGCTGCTGGCGGCGTGCTCGTGCATCGTGGCGTTCGCGCAGCCCAAGGACCAGGTCAAGGTGCCGCGGGAGCGGGCCACGATCGTGGTCGCGATCGACGTGTCGCTGTCGATGATGGCCACCGACATCGAGCCGAACCGGCTCGAGGCGGCCAAGAAGTCGGCCAAGAACTTCATCAACCAACTGCCGTCCAAGTTCAACGTGGCGCTGGTCAACTTCGCCGGTACCGCGTCCATCATCGTGCCGCCCACGACGGACCGGGCCACGGTCCTGCGCTCGGTGGACGGGCTGGAGCTGGCCGAGTCGACGGCGACCGGTGAGGGCATCTTCACCTCGCTGCAGGCGCTCACCCAGGTCCCGCCGGATCCGGACCACCCGAACGACCCGGCCCCGGCGCGCGTCGTGCTGCTGTCCGACGGCAAGCGGACGGTCGGCCGGACCGCGCAGGAAGGCGCGCAGGCCGCGAAGGCGAAGAACACGCCGGTCTACACGATCTGCTTCGGCACCGACTCCGGCTTCATCGAGATGGACGGCATCCGGCAGCGGGTGCCACCGGACCGCGCCGAGCTGCGCAGCGTGGCCGAGATCAGTGGTGGCGAGGCCTACACGGCCGAGTCGGCCGGTGAGCTCGAGGACGTCTACAAGGACATCGGCTCCTCGGTCGGGTACGACGAGGTGGACAAGGAAGTCACCGCCCGCTTCGCCGGGATCGCGATGCTCTTCACCCTGGCTGCGGCCGGCGCCTGTATCGCACTGGCTTCCCGCTTCCCGTAAGGCCTTCAGTCGTCGGCAGTGGTCTACTCTCGACCCACTCGACGCTAAGGCTGCCCGGTCAACTTCGAGCCGCGGTACTACGTGGACGCGGACAACCGAGGTGGTGCGCGGCTGGCCACCGAGCACCTGGTCGCGGCCGGGCGGACCCGGATCGCGACTATCACCGGCCGGATGGACGAGGGAGCCGGCACGGCGCGGTACAAGGGCTACCAGGACGCGCTCGCGGTGGCGGGACTGGACGCGAGCCGGGTCGTGCACGGCGACTTCAGCGAGGACGGCGGAAGCCGCGCGATGGAGGAGATGCTGGCGAATCGCCAGACCTGGACGGCGTGTTCGTCGCCTCCGAGCAGATGGCGATCGGTGCCCTCCGTGTGCTCAAGGACGCCGGCAGGACGTCCCGGGCGATGTGGCAATCGTTGGCTTCAACGACATCACCAGCGCCCGCCACACCGAGCCGCCGCTGACCACCATCAGCCAGCCGATCCAGTCGCTCGGCCGCGAGATGGCCCGCATGCTCCTCACCCTCGTCTCCGGCCAGACCCCGACCCCGTTGATCCTCCCCACCCGGCTGGTTCCGCGGTCCTCCACCTAGGCCTGGACGTACGAAGGGCGCGAACCCTGAGGTTCGCGCCCTTCACGTGGTGCGGCCGCTGTTTACGACAACCGGGGGTGTCCCGACACCCGGTGGCCCAGCGGCCACGGCCCCTCCCACCCTAGTGAGACGCCTGATGCTCAGTCTTGGCCAAAAGTTCGGCGAAGTCCGTAGCTTTCACAGCTTTCTTCAGAAGTTCTCAGGTTCACCTCAGTCACACGACCTGGTGCAGCCATCGCACCGGCGCACCGTCACCGGCGTACCGGAACGGCTCGAGCTCGTCGTCCCACGGACGGCCGAGCAAACGCTCGACCTCCTCGGTCAGATCCGCCTCGCCGCTGGCCGCCTTCAGCATCGCCGCCTTCAGCCGCTCCTCCGGCACCATGATGTCGCCGTGCACGCCGGTGGTCGCGTGGAAGACGCCGAGTTCGGGTGTGAACGAGTACCGCTCACCCTCGACCCCGTTGCTCGGCTCCTCGGTCACCTCGAACCGGAGCTTCTGCCACCCGCGCAGCGCGGACGCCAGCTTCGCCGCCGTACCGGCCTCGGCCTGCCACGACAGCTCGGCCCGGTAGGTGCCCTGGGCCGCCGGCTGCGGCGTCCAGTCCAGCTTCACGGGCACGCCAAGTATGCCGCCCGCGGCCCACTCGACATGCGGGCACAACGCTGACGGCACCGTGTGGACGTAAAGAACGCCACGAGTCGTCGCCACCGGGACCTCCTGTGCTCGAGGGGCGCCTTCCCCAGCGTTCTCGAACATCCGCGTCGATCCCAGCGGAACCAGCATCCCACCCGGCCCCCCAAGGCGCCCGACAGAACACTGCGTACATCTTGCACCACCGCCCCCACCAACACCAGTAACCTCGCCGTGTCAACCACATCACTATCGTGTCGCGGCCGGAATCGGACCGAAGGACAGGAGGTAGTCGGTCAGATCAGCCGGGTTGAGCGCGACCCGAGGCGGACGGACGGCAGTGCGAGGCACTACCTCCTGTCCTTCGGTACCGATCAGAGCGGGATGTTGCCGTGCCGGCCGCGGCGGCCGGTGTCGGCCTGGGCGATGGCGGCGGCGAGGGCGGAGCGGGTCTTGGCGGGGTCGACCACCTCGTCGACGACGCCGATCTCGCGGGCCCGCTCGATGCCACCGGCAATCTTCTCGTGTTCGGCGGCCAGCTCGGCCTCGACCTGGGGACGGAGTTCCGGGTCGACCTCGGCCAGTTTGCGCCGGTGCAGCACCCGGATCGCGGCCACGGCGCCCATCACCGCGACCTCGGCCCGCGGCCAGGCGAAGACCCGGGTGGCGCCGAGTGACCGTGCGTTCATCGCGATGTAGGCGCCGCCGTACGTCTTCCGGGTCACCAGCGTCACCCGCGGTACGACGCTCTCCGCGAAAGCGTGCAGCAACTTCGCCCCACGCCGTACGACGCCGTCCCACTCCTGACCGACACCCGGCAAGTACCCGGGGACGTCGACCAGCACCACGAGCGGGACGCCGAACGCGTCGCACATCCGGACGAACCGCGACGCCTTCTCGGCCGAAAGGGCGTCGAGGCAACCACCGAGTCGCAGTGGGTTGTTCGCGATCACGCCGACGGTCCGTCCGCCGAGCCGGCCGAGTGTGGTGACGATGTTCGGCGCCCATCGCTGGTGCAGTTCGACGGAGGAGTCCGCGTCGAGCACCCCTCCGACCAGCGGATGGACGTCGTACGCACGCTTGGCCGACTCCGGCAGCAACCCGGACAGATCGGTGTCCGGTACGTCGCCCGAGACGGACCCCTGGTTCGCCAGCAGGTCCGCGAGCCGACGCGCCTCGCCCAGAGCGGCAGCCTCGGAGTCGGTGGTGATGTGGACGACGCCGGACCGTCGTCCGTGCGGCTCGGGACCGCCGAGGCGCAGCATGTCGACGTCCTCGCCGGTGACCGAGCGGACGACGTCCGGACCGGTGACGAAGATCCGTCCCTCCGGACCGAGGATGACGATGTCGGTCAGCGCCGGGCCGTACGCCGCACCACCCGCGGCCGGGCCGAGGACCACAGAGATCTGCGGGATCTTCCCCGACGCCTGGGTCATCGCGTAGAAGATCTTGCCGACCGCGTGCAGGCTGAGCACACCCTCGGCCAGCCGTGCGCCGCCGGAGTGCCACAGGCCGATGATCGGCAGTTCCTCCCGGCGGGCCACCTCGTAGGCCTTGACCACGACGTCGCAGCCCTCGTCGCCCATCGCGCCGCCCATCACCGTGGCGTCGGAGCAGAAGGCGATCACCGGAGCGCCCTCGATCGTGCCGCGCGCCGCGAGCATCCCGCACACGGTGTCCGGCGTGATCAACTCCAGGCTGCCCGGGTCCAGCAGTTGCGTCAGCCGGGCGACCGGGTTCCGGGGGTCCTCCTCACGCGCAAGCTTGGCGGGCCGTTGGGGAGCTGCGGTGGTCATGGGGCCTCCCGGCCTGGACTGAGGAGCGGAGGGAGCGAAGCGACTGGAGTGACGAGGGAAGGCCGGGAGCCAAGGCCCCATGACCCGCCGCGCCGGAGGCGCGGCATCAATAGAGTCATGTGGCCTCCGGGGGGTGAGAAGGAAACCTGCGGTCCGGGACCGGGATCGGCCCCGGACCGGCATACGGTCAGACCGTTTTACGGATCAGACCGTTTTACGGATCAGACCGTTTTGAAGGCGATGGCGGCGTTGTGGCCGCCGAAGCCGAACGAGTTGTTCAGCGCCGCGATGTCCCCGTCGGCCAGCTTGCGCTGCTCCGTCGCGATGTCGAGTTCGATCTGGTCGTCGAGCTTGTCCAGGTTGATGGTCGGCGGCGACACCCGGTGGTGCAGCGCCAGGACGGTCGCGATCGACTCGACCGCACCGGCCGCGCCGAGCAGGTGACCGATCATCGACTTCGGCGCGGTCGCGACCGCGTGGTCCGCGTCCTTGCCGAGCGCCTGCCGGATCGCCAGCGACTCCGCGATGTCGCCCTGCGGGGTCGAGGTGGCGTGCGCGTTGATGTGGAAGATGTCGGCCGGGGTGAGGTCGCCCTCGGCCAGCGCCCGCTCCATCGCCCGGCGTGCGCCGGAACCGGTCGGATCCGGCTGCGCGATGTCGTGGCCGTCGGCGGAGATGCCCGCGCCGGCGAGCTCGGCGTAGATCTTCGCGCCGCGCGCCTTGGCGTGCTCGTACGACTCCAGCACCAGGATCCCGGCACCTTCACCGAGCAGGAAGCCGTCCCGGTCCACGTCCCACGGCCGGGACGCCTTCTCGGGCTCGTCGTTCCGCTTGCTCAGCGCCATCATCTGACCGAACGCCGCCAGCGGCAGCGCCATGATCGCGCCCTCGGTGCCACCGGCCAGTACGACGTCCGCGCGGCCGAGCCGGATCTGGTCCAGCCCGAGCGCGATCGCCTCGTTGCCGGAGGCACAGGCCGAGACCGGGGTGTGGACGCCGGCCTTGGCGCCGAACTCCAGGCTCACGTACGCGGCGGACGAGTTCGGCATCAGCATCGGGATCGCCAGCGGCGACACCCGGCGCGGGTTGATCTTCAGCGCGTCGTAGTTGGTCAGCGTGGTGTGCAGGCCGCCGATACCGGAGGCGCAGGCGACGCCGAGGCGCTCCTTGTCCAGCCCGGAGTCCTCCAGGCCGGCGTCGGCCCAGGCCTCACGGGCCGCGACGACGGCGAGCTGTGCGTTCCGGTCGAGCCGGCGAGCCTTCACCCGCTCGATCACCTCGGTCGGCTCGACCGCGGCCGGGGCCGCGATCTGGACCGCCAGGTTCTCCACCCACTCGTCGGTCAGCCGCCGCGCGCCGGAGCGGCCCGCCAGCAACCCTTCCCAGGTGCTGGAGACGTCACCCCCGAGCGGGGTCGTGGCTCCGAGCCCGGTGATGACGACTCGGGTCTTCGACATGGTTACCTCATCCTTTGCGAGAGATCGGGGACAGGTGAGTGAGGGGTGTTTTCAGTGCTCGCCGGACCGGTGTCCGGCGAGCACCGGCAAGCACAGAGCAGGGCTTCGGTCAGCCGTTCTGGGCGCGCTCGATGAACGCCACCGCGTCGCCGACGGTCTTCAGGTTCTTCACCTCGTCGTCGGGGATCTTCACGTCGAACTTCTCCTCGGCGGCCACCACGACCTCCACCATGGAGAGCGAGTCGACGTCGAGGTCGTCGGTGAAGGACTTGTCCAGCTGGACGTCCTCGACCGGGATGCCGGCGATCTCGTTCACGATCTCGGCGAGGCTGGAACGGATCTCTTCGGTGCTGGCCATCAGTTGGTTTCCCTTTCGGATTCTCTTTGCTTGCAACAGCCGGGCCGGCCACCTGAGCCGCCCCGGACAACTATGGGGGAGGTACTACGGCAGCCGGATGACCTGGGCGGCGAACACCAGGCCGGCGCCGAAGCCGATGATCAGGGCGAGGTCGCCGCTCTTGGCCTCGCCGGCCTCGCGCATCGCGGTGATCGCGAGCGGGATCGACGCGGCCGAGGTGTTGCCCTGCCGCTCGATGTCGCGGGCCACCTTGACGGTGCTCGGGGAGCTTCAGCGTCCGCCGCATCGCGTCGGTGATCCGCATGTTCGCCTGGTGCGGCACGAACAGGTCGAGGTCCTCGGACTTGACCCCGGCCACGTCGAGCGCCTGCTGCGCGGTCTTCGCCATCTCGAACGACGCCCACCGGAACACCGGGTTGCCGTCCATCGTGAGGTGCGGCCAGTTGGAGGTGCTGACCGCCTGCTGCCATGACTCCGCCTGGCTGATCACCTCGTGCTGGGTCCCGTCGGAACCCCAGACCACCGGGCCGATGCCCGGCTCGTCGGCCGGACCGACCACCGCGGCGCCGGCGCCGTCGGCGAAGATGAACGCCGTACCGCGGTCGGTCCGGTCGGTGATGTCGCTGAGTCGCTCGACCCCGATCGCCAGCACGTACTTCGCGCTGCCGCCGCGGACCAGGTCGTTGGCCATCGCGATGCCGTAGCAGAAGCCGGCACAGGCGGCGGAGATGTCGAACGCGGCCGCGGTCGGGGCTCCGACCTCGACGGCGACCCGGGTCGCGATCGCCGGGGTCTGGTAGAGGTGCGTGACGGTGGAGACGATGACGCAGCCGATCTGGGCCGGGTCGATCCCGGACTCCTTCAGCGCGTCCTTCGCGGCGTTCACCGACATCATCAGGACGGTCTCGTCGTCCTCGGCCCAGCGCCGTTCCTTGATCCCGGACCGGGTCTGGATCCACTCGTCACTGGAGTCGATGTGCTCCAGGATCTCCGAGTTCGGCACGACGCGGCGCGGCCGGTACGACCCGATCCCGAGCACAGCGGCGTACGGAGTACCGGTCTGAGAGGCGATCGTGGTCATGGGGCCTCCCGGCCTGGACTGAGGAGCGGAGGGAGCGAAGCGACTGGAGTGACGAGGGAAGGCCGGGAGGCAAGGCCCCATGACCCTGCCGGTGCCGGAGGCCCGGCCAGCAGCACAGTCATGCGCTTGCTCCGTTCGGGTGGAGACGTACCAGCGGTTGTCCGGGGGAGACCGGGTCACCCTCCTCGACCAGCCACTCCACCACGATGCCGCCGTGCGGTGCCTGGACGTCGAGCTCGTCGCGCAGGCTCTTCACCCGGGCGACCACCTCTCCGGTCTCGACCGTGTCGCCGGCCTCGCGCCGGACCTCGACCTCGCGGGTGAAGGTGCCCTTCATCGGCGCGACCAGCAGCCGCCAGGTCGGCGACGCGTCGATCTCGGACGGGCTGCCGTGCTTCTCGGCGAACGCGCGGGCGTCGTCGAGCTGGTCCGGGGTCTTCAGCGCGAACGTCTCGACGCCCTTGAGCGCGCGTCGTGCGATCCCGGTCAGGGTGCCGGCCGGCGGCAGCTCGAGGATGCCGGTCACCTGCAGGTCGGCCATCGTCTCCATGCACAGGTCCCAGCGGACCGGCGAGTTGACCTGGCTGACCAGCCGGTTCAGCACCTCGCGGCCGTCGTGCACGACCTGGCCGTCGCGGTTCGAGATGAGCCGGGTCCGCGGGTCGTGGGTGCTGATCGCGGTCGCGTACTTCGCCAGCGTCTGGACCGCGGGCTCCATGTGCTTGGTGTGGAAGGCGCCGGCGACGGACAGCGGGATCAGCCGGGCCTTGGCCGGCGGGTCGGCGGCCAGCGCGGCCAGCTCCTCGACCGTGCCGGCGGCAACGATCTGGCCGGGGCCGTTGTCGTTCGCGGCGGTCAGGCCGTGCTCGGCCAGCTTGGCCAGGATCTCGTCCCGGTCGCCGCCGAGGATCGCGGTCATCGAGGTGGCGGTCAGCGCCGACGCGGCGGCCATCGCCTTGCCGCGCTCGCGGACCAGCACCATCGCCTGCTCGGCGCTGAGCACGCCGGTGCCGGCCGCGGCCGCGATCTCACCGACGCTGTGCCCGGCGACGGCGCCGACCTTGCTGAGCGCGTCGGACGGGTGCGGGAACACCGCCAGCGCGGCCAGCATGCCGGACGCGACCAGCAGCGGCTGCGCGATCGCGGTGTCCCGGATCGTGTCCGCGTCGGCCTTGGTGCCGTAGTGGGCGAGGTCGAGGCCGGCCACCGCGGCGAGCCAGTTGAGCCGGCTCTCGAACGCGGGATCTTCCAGCCACGGCTCGAGGAAACCTGGGGTCTGGGCACCCTGACCGGGCGCGACGATGACGAGCACGTGACAACTCTCCCTGAGCCGGGCCGTCCGTGGGCCGGAATGCAGCACGAATTCTACCGGGCCGACTTTGTAGGAATCCTACAAAACGGAGCTCCCGGGCTCGGGGTTGAGCAGGCGGCCCAAGGCCAGTGCGACACGAAGTGTGAAAGCGTCTCGCGGGTTCAGTGGCGAGTAGCCCGTGATCTCGCCCACACGCTTCAGCCGATACCGGACAGTATTCGCGTGGATGAACATCGTCCGGGCCGTCGCCTCGATCGATCCGCCCGAGTCCAGGTACGTCGAGACGGTGTCGAGCAGCACGCCATCGCCTATTGTGAGCGGGCCGTAGACGTCAGAGGCGAGTTGGCGACGGGCGTGGCCGTCTCCGGAGAGTGACCGTTCCGGGAGCAGTTCGTCGGCCTCGACCGGTCGCGGAGCCGCCGGCCACGCGGGCGCCGCGCGGAGGCCGGCGATGGCCGCGCGAGCGGACGTCACGGCCGCCATCAGGTCTTTCACGACCGGTCCGACGACGATCGGACCGGGCCCGAACCACTGGGCCAGGTTTTGTACGATCTCGACAGGTTTGCTCGTACCACCGAGTACTACCACCAGCCGGTCGCCCTGCATCGCACACAGAGCGTCAGCGCCGGCCTCCCGGGCCGCGTGCCGGACCACGTCGGCCACGTTGGCGCTGCCGGGCTCCGATTCCGGTGCCCGGCCGACGACCACGGTCACCTCCGCGGATCCCGTCGTACCGGCTCCGGTCCAGCCGAGGGCGGAGGCGCGGGAGCGGACCGACTCGTCGGCCTCGCCGCGGATCACCGAGTCGACGACCAGCGCTTCGAGCCGGGCGTCCCAGGCGCCGCGCATCTCGGCGGCCTGGGCGTAGACGGTGGCGGCGGCGAACGCGACCTCGCGGGCGTAGCGCTGCATCGCCTCGCGGACGGCCGGCACGTCCTCGGGCGGGAGCAGGTCGCCGATGGTGTTCTCGATCATCTCGATCGTGGTCCGGAGCAGGTCGACGGTCTGGTGCAGCGAGATGACCCGGGTGAACTCGCGTGGTGCCGAGCCGAACATCCGGATCGGCATCGACGAGTGTTCCTCGGGGTCGCGGAACCAGTCGACGAACGCGGTGATACCGGACTGCGCGACCAACCCGATCCAGGACCGGTCCTGCGCGGACAGCTTGCTGAACCAAGGCAGCTTCTCGTCCATCGCGGCCATCGCGGCGGTCGCCAGCGCGCCAGTCGCCCCCCGCAACCGCTCTGCCCGGGCCAGGTGCCCTTTCGACCGCTTCGCCACGTCCCGACCATAACCGGAGCCGCGGACCGCCAGGCCATCACAATCGCAGACCTCGGCCACCTTCTCGCCCGGGCGACTCCCGATCGCCCATGTGTGATGGCCTGGCGGTCCGCGCTGCCATCATGGAGGAATGACCGACAAGGCGGGTGTGGAGCAGGCTGTGGCGGCGCTGCGGGCGATCGGGTACTACCTGGAGCGCGACCAGCAGCCGACGCATCGGGTGAAGGCGTACCGGCGAGCGGCCGACACGATCGCGGCCCTGCCGTCGGCCGAGGTCCGGGCCCGCCGCCGGGCCGGGACGCTGACCGAGTTGCCGGGGATCGGGCCGAAGACGGAGTCCGTCATCATCGAGGCGATGGACGGCAGCACGCCGTCGTACCTGGTCAAGCTGGAGGAGGCCGCGGGCGCTCTGACCACGGCCGGTACGGCGATGCGCGCCGAGCTCAAGGCGGATCTGCATCTGCACTCGGAGTGGTCCGACGGCGGCAGCCCGATCGAGGAGATGGCGCGGACGGCGCACAGCCTCGGGCACAAGTACATGGCGCTGACCGACCACTCGGGACGGCTCACCGTCGCCAACGGACTGTCCCGCGAACGCCGGCTGCAGCAACTCGAGGTGGTCGCCGAGCTGAACAAGAAGCTGGCGGACGAGCTGGACGGGTTCACCATCCTGAACGGCATCGAGGTGGACATCCTCGAGGACGGCACGCTCGACTGTGACAGCGAGATCCTGGCCCGGCTCGACCTTGTCGTCGCCAGCGTCCACTCGAAGCTGCGGATGGCGGCCGGGCCGATGACCGAGCGGATGGTCCGGGCGATCGCGAACCCGCACGTCGACATCATCGGCCACTGCACCGGCCGCCTGATCACCGGCGGCCGCGGGACCCGGCCGGAGTCGGATTTCGACGCGGAGATCGTGTTCGAGGCGTGCCGCCAGTTCGGCACCGCGGTCGAGATCAACTCCCGCCCGGAACGGCTCGACCCGCCCAAGCGGCTGCTGTCGCTGGCGGCCGAGATGGACTGCATGTTCTCCATCGACACCGACGCGCACGCCCCCGGCCAACTCGACTGGCAGGTCTACGGCTGCGAGCGCGCCGAGGACTGCGGCGTCGCCCCCGACCGCGTCATCAACACCTGGGACCAGCAGAAACTGCGCGACTGGGCCAGCTAGCCGATCAGTGCTGGCGCGCCGCGTGCCGGGCGACCCGGGCGCGGTTACCGCAGGACTGCTTGCACCATTGCTGTTTGCCGTGGCTCTGGACGAAGTAGCGGACGCAGCGAGGTGCCTGGCAGCTGCGGAGCCGGCCGGACAACGGGCCGCTGAGGAAGTCGGCCACGGCCAGCGCGAGGGAGCCGAGGACCAGCGCTTCACCTCGGCTGCCGGAGGTACGACGGACCTCCACTGAGCCGCTGCCCAGATCGACCTCGTGGCTCAGGTCCAGCCCGGCGATCGCGTCGGTGAGCAGCCTTCCTGCTGTCGCCGGGGTCATCAGGTTCGTGGCGTCCGCGCGACTGGGAGGTGCGGGGGACACCGTCGCGGCGAAGGCGGCGCGGGCGGCCCGGCGGAGTTCTCGCAGGGGCGAGCTGTCGACGCGGGTGCACGGCCAGTGTGCCTCGATCCACGCTCCCACCTGCTGGTCGGACGCGAAGTCGTCGGCAACGCCGCCGTGTCCGTCGTGCCGGATCGTGCTGACGAAAGCCAGTGCCAGTTCGCCGTCAGCGTCACTGTCGAGGACCACGTTCTGCATGATGACAGCCTAACGGATATTTCGATTTATGCATTAGGGTGCCGATCATGACTTTCTCCGTCCTTCACCTCAGTGACCCGCATCTGACCGAAGACCCCGCAGCGATCGCGCGGCTACGCCAGACACTCGACCTCCCCGCGTCACGCCGACCGGACGCGATCGTCGTCACCGGTGACGTCGCAGATCACGGCCGCGCGGAGGAGTACGGCGCCTTCGCCGCCGCGATGGCGGGACAGCCGCCGTGGTTCGCCGTACCGGGGAACCACGACGACCCTTCAACGCTGCGTGCGGTGCTCGGGCTGGACGAGTGTCCGGTGATCGATGTGGGGCCGGTGCGGGTGATCGGGCTCGACGTCACCGTGCCCGGCGAGGATCACGGCTTCCTCCGGGCCGAGACGGCTGATCTGGTGGTGGCGGCAGCCGCGGGCGCGGAGCGGGTGGTGCTGGCGTTCCATCAGCCGCCGCTCGGGATCGGCCACGCGTTCGCCGACATGATGCCGTTGACGAACCCGGAAGCCCTGGTCGCGCTCACCCGCCGCCTGCCGCCGGTGGTGGCGATCTTCTGCGGGCACGTGCACACCGCCTTCGCGTCGTCGCTGGACGGCATCCCCGTGCTGGGCGCGCCGGGGATCGCGTCCAGCCTTGCGCTCGACCCGGACCGCCGCCCGCTGACCCTTGGGGATGTGGCACCCGGCTTGGCCCTGCACCGGATCGCCGGCGACGGAACCCTGACCACGACCTTTCACCCCGGGGCGTGACGTGGGCCTGCCGGCCCTCGCAACGCTGATCGCGTTCGCCGCCGCGATGGTCCCTGTCGTCGTAACCCCAGGAGCAAGCTTCGCGCTCGCGACGACGCAGGCGCTGGCCGGCAACGTGCGCGGCGTACGAACCGTTGTCCTCGGCACCGGTCTCGGCATTCTCACGCACGCTTGTCTCGCCGCGGCCGGGTTGTCGGCGCTGGTGATGCGCTCCGCGACCGCGTACGAGGTGGTCCGGCTCGTGGGTGCGCTCTACCTCATCGGGCTCGGCCTCATCACCTTGTGCCGATCGCGGACACGGTCAGCACCGGTCGCGAACGGACGGCTCGGGCCGGTGACGCTGCGGTCCGCGTGGACGGCCAATGTGCTCAATCCGAAGGCGGCGGCCGTCTATCTGACGCTGGCCCCACAGTTCCTCTCGCGCGATGCGATCGGGCTGCCCGGCCTGCTTGCGCTGGCTGCCGTGCACGTCACGCTGACGGTCGTCTGGCTGACCGTGAGCACCGGCGTTCTTCGGTTCGTGACGGCGAACAGCCGAGGGCCGGCCTTGACCCGGTCGGTCTCAGCGATCGGTGGCGCGGTGCTGATCGCACTCGGCATCCGCACCCTGATCCAAGGGCGCGTGTAGCGGGTGGCTGGATCGGCGTATCGTGCGAATCGCGCGGCAGGCAGCGAAGGGATGGGACTCGTGAGCGACCTGGAGAAAGACCCGGCTGAGATCGAGTGCGTCGGTGGCAACGGTGGGGCCGCGCTGGAGTTTCTCGAGCCGCGGGAAGTGGTGCTGGGGCGTACCACGAAGGTGCGGCGGCTGTTGCCGAACAAGAATCGCCGGATGGTCGGTGCGTGGTGCTTCGTGGACCACTACGGGCCGGACGACCTGACGCGTCGGGTCGACTCGTACGACGTACCGGGGGAGCGGGGGATGCAGGTCCCGCCGCACCCGCACACCAGCCTGCAGACGGTCAGCTGGCTGTTCGAGGGCGAGATCGAGCACCGCGACAGTGTCGGATCGCATGCGCTGGTCCGGCCCGGCGAGCTCAACATCATGACCGCGGGCAACGGGATCGCGCACTCCGAGGTGTCGACCCCGACCGCGCCGCCGATGCTGCACGGCGCCCAACTCTGGGTCGCGCTGCCGGACTCGGTGCGTACGACGGTCGCACCCGGCTTCAACGCGTACGCCGACCTGCCGACGATCGACTTCGACGGCGCCCGCGCCACCGTCATGATCGGCACGTTTGCCGACGTGACCTCACCTGCCCCGGCCTACACCCCACTCGTCGGCGCCGACCTCACCATCGATCCCGGCCGGACTGTGACCGTTCCGCTGACGTCGTCGAACGAGTACGCCGTACTGATCGTCGACGGCTCGCTCACCGTCGGCGATCTGACCCCGGGCTTCGGCGAGATGGTCTACCTGGGCGACGGTCGCGACTCGGTCGAATTGATTGCCTCGGCCAACGGCACCCGGTTGCTCCTGCTCGGCGGCGAACCCTTCGAGGAGCACCTGGTCATGTGGTGGAACTTCATCGGCCGCAGCCACGACGAGATCGTCGCCGCCCGCGACGCCTGGCAGGAGGCCATCGCCGCCGGCGGCACCGACCGCTTCCCGATGGTGCCGGGGTACGACGGTGATCCGCTGCCCGCACCCGCACTACCCGCTACTGCGCTGAAACCAAGGCCGCGGGCGCGCTGACGCGGCGGCGGTAATAGGCCCAGGTCAGGACCAGCAGGGACGGTCCCCAGAGGTAGAGCGGGGCGTAGCAGGCGATCATCAGCGTCTTCCAGGCGGTGCTGGAGAACGGGAGGAAATGGTCGGTGAAGATGTCGCGGAAGCCGTAGCTCCAGGTGGCGATCAGGCCGAGCGAACCGAGGGTCGCCGGGATGATCGCGGCGTACGGCGCGACCGCGCGACCGCCGATGAGGGGAATCCAGCGGGGTGCGATCTCGCCCCAGGGCTTGACCAGGCCGAAGGCGGTCAGTGCGAGGGCTTCGATGAACACCGACAGGAACACGATGTACACAGCCTCACCGGAGCCCATGAGGTAGTCCGATTGGCCCTCGACCACGAGGCCCATCGAGGAGCCACCCACCAGACCGAGCCGCCACAGCCCGGACGGCAGCGTCATCAGCGGGATCGCGTGGGCCAGCCAATAGGCCCACCGGGGCGCAGGTCGTTCAGTAGTCTTCACATCTCCCGAGCATCCAGGGCACAGCCTCGGCAGACCTCACCCGTGAGAGTGAATCGGCTCCCTCGCGAGAGCGTTTCAGAGCAGGTCGTGGTCGCGGGCGTAGGCGGCGGCCGCGGTACGGGACGGCACGTCGAGCTTGGTGAAGATGTTGGTCAGGTGCCGCGCCACGGTCTTGTCGCTGAGCACCAGCCGGTGCGCGATCTCGGTATTGCTGTTGCCCGAAGCAACCAAGCGCAGTACTTCCAGCTCGCGCCCGGTGAGCCCGCCGGCGATCTCGCGGTGCAGCAGCTTCTCGGCCTCCTGCCGGGCCGGCGCCGCACCGAGTTCGGTGAACGCCTTGACCGCCGATGTCAGCTCGGCCGTCGCGGAGTCCTCGTCGCCCAGCAGCCGGTACGCCCGCCCGACCAGGACCTTCGCCCGGGCGACCTCGTGCCGCGCCTGCAGCCCGTTCCACAGCTGCATCGCCGTCCTGGCCTCCGGTAGCGCGCGGTCGGGTTCGTTGCTCTCCAGAGCCGCCAGCGCCATGCTGTACGCGGCCGTGGCGCGCAGTCCCGCACAGCCGAAGCTCTCAGCGATCCCGTGCAGTTCCACAGCGGCCGACGTCGCGTCATCGACGTGTCCACCGGCGATCAGCACCTCGACAGCCGCGGCCAGCTGCCGTGAGCGGTGCACCGGGTCGCCGGTCTCCGCGAGCACCCGCCGTACTGCCGCGACTGCTGCCGGTGTGCGACCGCGGGCGAGCAGCAGCAAGGCACGACCTGGCTGCGGTTCGTAGCCGAACCCAGCTGCTTCGTCGTAGGCAGTCTCGGCCGCCAGGTAGTCGCCACGAATCCGCAGTACGTCGCCGGACTCACTCAGCGCCAGTCCGGCAGCAGGCTGCGACCCGGCGGCCGCATAACGCCGGCACGCGTTGTTGAACTCCTCCAACGCCTCCCCGAACGCACCGTGCAGTCGAAGGATCTGACCCCGATGTACGGCGCATTGACCGGTGAACGGAACCAGGTCGGGTTGAGTGTCGCACCAACGGGTCAGCGCCGTCGTCCACGCGGATGCGCGACCGAAGTCCATCACCTCCTGGCAGCCCTCGATCATCGCGCAGTACACGTTGCCGGCGAAGATCGGCGACAGTTCGCCGGCCGCGACGCCGACCATCGCCTCGTCCAGCAGGGCGAGTCCCTCCGGCACCCGGCCGGAGTAGATCAGCAGCCGCCCCTTGCACACCAGGCTCTGCGCCAGCAGGTCTGGATCACCGAACCGGCGCGCCGTCTCGGTCATCGCCTCGGCGGCCCGCAACGCGCCGGGGATGTCGCCGGCTGCCAGGCACCGGAAGAAGTCGTGGATGCGGAGGTAGCCTCGCTCCACCACGTCGTCGGGCTGGTCCGCGAGCAGCCGCTCGGCGCGGGCGGCCCAGCCGCTGCTGACGGCTACCTCGCCGCGCACGCTGAGCACCAGAGCGAGCCAGAACGCGAACCGGACGGCCCCCAGAGTGTTGGCGCCGTCGACCTGC
This sequence comes from uncultured Actinomycetota bacterium, assembly GCA_963748245.1. Lineage (GTDB taxonomy): Bacteria > Actinomycetota > Actinomycetes > Propionibacteriales > Kribbellaceae > Kribbella. The sequence continues at coordinate 2,257,748 of CAVVIA010000005.1, forward strand.
AGGCGGTAGCCGCGTTGCAGCGCGCGGATCGAGGCGTCGCTGTCACCGACCAGGTAGGCGGCGGTGGCCAGGGACAGCAGCGCGTCCGCGCCGAGGGCGGTCCCCCCGGGTTCGTCCGCGGCCAGGGCGGCAGCGGACAGCCGGTCGTAGGCGACCGCCCACTCGCGTCCTTCGTACGCCCGGCGCGCCCGCTCCAGGTCCTCGACGATGTTCATACTCGCGACCCCTCCTACTCGCGAGGATGCGCGATCGTTCATGCAGCGGCAAGTGTCCGGCCGGCACCGGCTCGGGCCGCGATGCGTTTGGCGACGTACGCGGCGTCCCGGCCGACGCCCGGCAGCACCATCGAACTGAAGGCGAACTGGAAGGACAGCCCGCAGAAGAACAGCCCCGGCGCGTCGGTGGCCACGCCGCGCAGCTCGGACGGCCAGCCGTCCGCCCTGAACACCGGCAGCCGGATCCAGTCGAAGACCTGCTTGAAGCCGGTCGCCCACACCACGTTCGCGATGTCCAGGACCCGGTCGTCGCCGAGCACCGGGCGCCCGTCGCGGACACCGGTGACCCGGTCGAGGACCCGCTCGACGCCTCGCTCGAGCAGGTCCTCGCGCTTGACCCGGAGCATCGGGCCGCCGTGGAACCTGACCTCGTCCATGGCCTTCCGCCCGATCGGGGTCCGCCGGGTGATCAGGTGCGTGCCGAGGAACAGGAAGACCGGGAAGAACATGCGTGCGCCGGGCGTGCCCAGCCGCACCGGGATTTGGCCGGGATCGCGTCCGCACAGGATGGTCGGGTGGCTGGCGGCAACCTCGTACGCGATGTCCGTCCCGGAGTGCGAGCCGCCGACGACCAGCACCGGCCCGTCCTTCAGCTGCTCCGGCCGGCGGTACTCGCTCGAGTGCAGCTGCCGGATCGCCGGGTCGAGATCGACCGCGAAGTCCGGCAGGTACGGCGTCCTGCCGAAGGTGCCGGTGGCAACCACCACGTTGTCGGCGTGGATGGTCCCGGTACCCGTGGTCACGACGTACCGGCCGTCGTCCGACTCGAGCTTCTCGACCCGGGTGCTGCTGCGGACCGGGAGGTCGAAGTGGTCCGCGTACGACGTCAGGTAGTCGGCGACCTCGTCCTTGGTCGGGTAGCCCCAGCGCTCACCCGGGAACGGCAGCCCGGGCAGGCCGTCGTACTTGATCGGTGTGTAGAGCCGCAGCGTGTCCCACTGCGCCCGCCACTGGTCGCCGATCCGGGCGTTGCCGTCCAGGATCACGAACGACCGGCCGCGCTTGCGCAGGTGGTAGCCGGTGGACAGTCCGGCCTGTCCGGCACCGATGATGACTGTCTCGATACTTTCGGTGTTCATGCGAGCCTCCGCCCGTCAGGGGCGACGCCGCGCATGCCGGAGTGGTAGCGCAGCCACCACAGCAGCATCAGCGCGGACGTCACGACGTAGAAGCCGTGCAGGGCCCAGATCGGTCCTGGCGGCAGATGCACCACGTAGATGCAGTGGACGGCGTTGCCGACGTTCGCGAGCACCAGGTTCGCCGGGCTGTACGACTTGAGGTCGCGGGTCCGGATCGCCTTGATCACCATCGGCAGCGTGCTCGACGCGAAGAGGAGGGTGGACACCGTCCCCGCGAGAAGAGCAACGCTTGCGCCAGTCATGTCACCGACGGTAGGGACCACGGCCCGACCACCGCGTCGGACGGAATACGCAACCTACGCAGGCCGGTCCCTACGACGTTTGTCGTAGGTCGGTGGAGGGGGTGCGGACGTGCAACAGCCGCTCGCCTCAGTGGCGAGCGGCTGCTGTTCGGGAGTCGGCGGTCAGGCGCCGGCGCCCTCCTGCTTCACGCCGGCGACCGCGGTCGGGTCCTCGATGCGGTACTTGCGGGCCGCGTCGGCGGCGACCTCCGGCTTGACGTCACCGCGCTTGGCCAGGATCTCCAGCGTGGCGACGACGACCGACTCGGCGTCCACATGGAAGTGGCGCCGGGCGGCGGCCCGGGTGTCGGCCAGGCCCCAGCCGTCGGTCCCGAGCGAGGTGTAGTCGTTCGGCACCCAGCGGGAGATCTGGTCCTGGACCGCCCGCATGAAGTCGCTGACCGCGACGACCGGGCCCTTGGTGTCCTTCAGCTGCTCGGTCACGAACGGCACCTGCTCCGGCTCGTCCGGGTGCAGCAGGTTGTGCTCCTCGGCCGCGATCGCGTCCCGGCGCAGCTCGTTCCACGAGGTCACCGACCAGATGTCGGCGGCCACCGAGTACTCCTCGGCGAGGATCTGCTGGGCCTTGCGGACCCACGGCAGCGCGACACCGGACGCGAGCAGCTGCACCCGCGGTACGTCGTCGCCCTCGGCCGTCTCGTACTCGCTGAAGCGGTAGATCCCCTTCAGCAGGCCCTCGACGTCGAGGTTCTCCGGCTCGGCCGGCTGCGGAACGGGCTCGTTGTAGACGGTCAGGTAGAAGAAGACGTCCTCACCGAACGGCTTGTCCTTGTCCAGGCCGTAGCCGTACATCCGGCGCAGGCCGTCCTTCACGATGTGCGCGACCTCGTAGGCGAAGCCCGGGTCGTAGTGCACCGCGGCCGGGTTGCTCGAGGCGAGCAGCGGCGAGTGGCCGTCGGCGTGCTGCAGACCCTCACCGGTCAGCGTGGTCCGGCCGGCCGTCGCGCCCACCAGGAAGCCCCGGCCGAGCTGGTCGCCGAGCGCCCAGAGCGAGTCACCGGTCCGCTGGAACCCGAACATCGAGTAGAAGATGTAGAACGGGATCATCGGCTCGCCATGGGTGGCGTACGCCGTACCGGCCGCGATCATCGAGCCCATCGCACCGGCCTCGCTGATGCCCTCGTGCAGCAGCTGACCCTGCTCGGACTCCTTGTACGACAGCAGCAGGTTGCGGTCGACCGCCTCGTACTGCTGCCCGTGCGGCGAGTAGATCTTGGCCGTCGGGAACATCGAGTCCATACCGAAGGTGCGGTACTCGTCCGGCGCGATCGGGACGATCCGGGCGCCGATCTCCGGGTCCTTCATCAGGTCGCGGAACAGCCGCACCAGCGCCATCGTGGTCGCCACCGGCGAGTTGTTGCCCTTGCTCAGCGGCTTGTAGACGTCGTCGCCGGGCAGCTTCAGCGTGGTCTTCGGCGTGACCCGGCGCTCCGGCAGGGAGCCGCCGAGCTGCTTGCGCCGCTCCATCATGTACTGGTATTCCGACGAGTCGGTGCCGGGATGGAAGTACGGCGGGTTGTACGCGTCCTCGAGGTCCTTGTCCTCGATCGGCAGGTAGAGCCGGTCGCGGAACGCCTTCAGGTCGTCCGAGGTCAGCTTCTTCATCTGGTGGGTCGCGTTGCGGCCCTCCAGCGCCTCGATCGTCCAGCCCTTGATGGTCTGGGCCAGGATCACCGTCGGCTGGCCGACGTGCTCGGTCGCGCTCTTGAACGCGGCGTACACCTTGCGGTAGTCGTGACCGCCGCGGGGCAGCTTGCGCAGGTCCTCGTCGGACAGGTTGCGGACCATCGCCTGCAGCCGCTGGTCACCGCCGAAGAAGTTGTTCCGGATGTACTCGCCGGACTCGACCGAGTAGGTCTGGAACTGGCCGTCCGGGGTGGTGTTCATCTTGTTCACCAGCGCGCCGTCGTGGTCCTGCGCCAGCAGGCTGTCCCACTCCCGGCCCCAGATCACCTTGATCACGTTCCAGCCGGCGCCGCGGAAGAACGCCTCCAGCTCCTGGATCACCTTGCCGTTGCCGCGGACCGGGCCGTCCAGCTGCTGCAGGTTGCAGTTGATCACGAAGGTGAGGTTGTCCAGCTCCTCGCGGGCGGCCAGGCCGATCGCGCCGAGCGACTCCGGCTCACCCATCTCGCCGTCACCGAGGAACGCCCAGACGTGCTGCTGGCTGGTGTCCTTGATGCCGCGGTGGTGCAGGTACCGGTTGAACCGGGCCTGGTAGATCGAGTTCAGCGCGGCCAGTCCCATCGAGACGGTCGGGAACTCCCAGAAGTCCGGCATCAGCCGCGGGTGCGGGTACGACGACAGTCCGTTGTGCGGACCGCGGGAGACCTCCTGGCGGAAGCCGTCCAGCTGGTCCGACGACAGCCGGCCCTCGAGGAAGGCGCGGGCGTACATCCCGGGGGAGGCGTGGCCCTGGATGAAGACCTGGTCGCCGCCGCCGGGGTGGTCCTTGCCGCGGAAGAAGTGGTTGAAACCGACCTCGTACAGGCTGGCCGCGGACTGGTAGGTGGCGATGTGGCCGCCGACCTCGAGGCCCTTGCGGTTGGCCTTGCTCACCATCACGGCGGCGTTCCACCGGATGAAGGCGCGGATCCGCCGCTCGATGTGTTCGTCACCGGGGAACCACGGCTCGCGCTCGGGCGGGATCGAGTTGATGTAGTCCGTGCTCCGCAGCGCGGGCACCCCGACCTGCCGTTCCCGGGCTCGCTCGATCAGCTTGAGCATCAGGTAGCGCGCTCGCGCCTTGCCCCGTTCGTCCAGGACCGCGTCGAGCGATTCGACCCATTCCCGCGTCTCGTCGGGGTCGATGTCGGGGAGCTGGGTGGGCATCCCCTCGGTGATGATGGCTGGTGGTTCGTGTCCGGAAGCCACGGTGTCCTGCCGTTCTCTCTGGTTGCTCTTCTCTGCAATCCTGTCACCTGTTCGGAATGCGTTCTACTTCGCCTTCCACAGGGACCCGATTCTGGTCGCCCGGGCGTGTTCCCACCGGACACGGACCGTACCAGCCACGCGGATACCGGACACGTCACGGAACCCTCGTGCATACTTGCGCGACGCGGTAGGCCACGATGGACTATCGCTACTGACGCCTACCCCCGGGCAAGCGGGGACCACGGAGGAGGACACGTGAGCGCGACCGCGGACCACGCGGACGGCAAGAGCGGGGGGCCGAGCATGGCTTCCCGACTCGGCCTGGAGACCGGCTGGATCGTGCAGGAGATCGGGTACGACGACGACTGCGACGACGAGTTCCGCGACGCGATCCGGCAGATCACCGGAGAGGAGTTCGTCGACGAGGACACCGATGAGGTCGTCGACGTCGTCCTGCTCTGGTTCCGGGAGGACGACGGCGACCTGGTCGACGCCTTTTTCGACATCCTGACCGACCTGAAGGCCGGCGGCGTGGTGTGGCTGCTGACCCCGAAGGTCGGCCGCGACGGGTACGTCGACGCCAGCGACATCGCCGAGGCGGCCCCGACGGCCGGACTCGCGACGACGAGCAGCCTGACCGTGACCGACGACTGGTCGGCCACCAAGCTGGTGGTGCCCAAGTCGGCGCGCGGCCGGGGCTGACCGTCCGGTGACCCCTGCCGCCGGCAGCCGGGCACCGGACTTCACCGCCCGGAACCAGTACGGCGAACAGGTCCGGCTGGCCGATTTCCGCGGCCACCGGGATGTCGTCCTGGTGTTCTACCCGTACGCCTTCAGCGGGGTGTGCACGAGTGAGTTGACCACACTGCGGGACCGGCCGGAGCTGCTCGCGGCGGCGGAGTTCCTGGCGATCTCGTGCGACCCGATGTTCACGCTGCGGGCGTACGCGGACGCCCAGAAGCTCGAGTTCAGCCTGCTCACCGACTTCTGGCCGCACGGGGCGATCGCGTCGTCGTACGGCGTCTTCGACTCCGACCGCGGTTGTGCGGTCCGCGGCACCTTCGTGATCGACCGCGCCGGGGTGATCCGCTGGTCGGTCGTCAACCCGATTCCGGAGGCCCGCAACCCGGACGACTACGCCGAGGCGCTGGCAAGTCTGACGACTGATCTCGGGTAGACTGCGCCGTCGGTGCGAGGGCGAATAGCTCAGCGGTAGAGCGCTTCCCTTACAAGGAAGATGTCGGGGGTTCGATCCCCTCTTCGCCCACCACACCCCTTACTTACTGGTCAGGCAGACGTATCCGGGGGCGGGGACGCTCGTTGTGCTGGGTGGCGGCGGGTGCGCGAATTCTTAACCGTCGGCTGCCGAGATCGGACTCCTCCAGGGCGGGTCTCGGCTGGTAGGGTTCACGGCTGTCGGTCGGCGCGATGACTCACCGGGAACACCCGGTCACGCCATCGTTCCGGCAGGCGAAATACGGGGCTTTCTGTCGGTGAGAGCGAGACGGGTCTGCCCTGAGCCCGGCTCCGTCCAGTTGGGGAGGCGCGTGTCCGTGGGTCGCCAACCGGCCACCGTTGTCCCGGTGGAATGTCGGCCTGTGCGTCCGCTCGACGCCGTACCCGCGCTCATCCCGGCGGTGGCATCGGCGTGGTGAGGAGCAGTGTGGACCGGCCGGCGATCAGCACCGGCCCGGCCCTGATGATTCCGGCCGGGTACCCGCGCGATCTGCCCAGTGCGTTGCTGCGCGCCGCCCGCGACTTCGGCGGCGCCGGTGTGGTCGAGATCGGGCCGGACGGCCGCGAGACCAAACTCGACTTCCCGACCCTGCTCGAACTGGCCGCGCGCATCCTGGCCGGGCTGCGGGCGAACGGCGTACGCGCCGGCGACCCCGCGGTCGTGCACTGCACCGAACCGGTCGGTTTCTTCGCCTCGTTCTGGGCCTGCACGCTGGGCGGCATCCGCCCGCTGCTGATGGCGCCGAGCGCCGACGGCGACCGGACCGAGGAAGGCCGCGAGCGGCTCCGCAAGGTGACCGACCTGCTCGGCTGGACCGTGCTGATCGGCCGCCCGTCCGACCTGCCGAACGACCTCGGCCTGCCCGTCCTCGACCCGGACGCGCTGGCCGGCCACGAGCCGACGTCGGAGTTCCACCGGCCGGCTGCCGACGACGTCGCCGTACTGATGATGTCGTCGGGGACCAGCACCGGTACGCCGAAGATCGTGCAGCTGACCCATCGCGGACTGGTCGAGTTCGCGGCCGGTACGCCGGCGATGCTGCCGGTCCGGCCCGGACAGACGACGCTGAACTGGCTGCCGCTGGACCAGAGCGGCGCGTTCCTGCTGTACCACCTGCTACCGGTGTTCACGGGCTGCACGAACATCCACGTCAACACCAACTGGGTGCTGTCCAACCCGCTGCGCTGGCTGGACCTGATGGACCAGCACCGGGTCAACCATTCGTGGTCGCCGAACTTCGGCTACCGCCTCGCCACCCAGGCCATCGCGGGTGAGCCGGATCGGCACTGGGATCTGTCCGCGCTGCGCAGTCTCGTCAGCGGTGGTGAGCAGATCACGGTGCCGGTGATGTCGGAGTTCCTCCGGCTGACGAACCGCTTCGGCGTCGTACCCGAGACCTTCGTCGCGGCCTGGGGGATGACCGAGACGGTCACCGGGATCACGTTCGCGCGGCCCGGGCTGACGCCGAACGTCCACCGGGTCCGCATCCCGCCGACCGGAATCATCGAGTGGGTCGACCAGCGGCCGTCGAGCGGCAAGGTCGCGGTCGCGCGACCGGGCAAGGCGCGGGCCGAGGCGCCGGGCGTCTTGAGCCTGGTGTCGGTGGGTGCGCCGGCGCCGGGGACGACCGTGCGGATCGTCGCGCCCAACGGCGCGGTGCTGCCGGAGGGCCGGATCGGGCATCTGCAGGTCGCGTCCGCGCGGGTGACGCCCGGGTATCTGGGCAACCTGGACGCGGACCGGGCCGCGTTCCCGATCGGCAACTGGCCGGTCCGCAAGTGGCTCGCGACCGGTGACCAGGGCTTCATCACCGGCGGGCAGGTCGTCATCACCGGCCGGGACAGCGAACGCATCATCATGTCCGGGAAGCTGTACTACGCCCACGACATCGAGACGGTCGCGTCATCTGTCGTCGGCGCCGAACACGGTTTGATCGCGGCCTGCGGGGTCGCGGACCGGGAGACCGGCACCGATCGGCTGGTCGTGTTCTACGCGCTCACGCCCGAGTCGATCCCGGGGATGGACCAGGCGATCCGCAGCCTCATCCAGGGCCGGCTCGGCCTCGAGGCCGAGGTCGTCGGCGTACCGCGGCGCGACTTCCCGACCACCCCCGGCGGCAAGATCCTCCGCCCGCTGCTCCGCCAACGCTGGATCGACGGCACCCTCGTGCCACCCCACGGCCCGCACGTCGAACCAGCCGGCGCCAACTCCTACTCCGGCCCGGCCGGCGAAGGCCCGCACACCGACGCCGCCGACACCCTCATCGAGGTCGAAGAGGACGCCGCGGAACGCACGATGGAACTCCCCGTCGTCCGCCTGGCCTGGAAACGCACCCTCCAACAATCCATCCCCACCCCACCCCAACGCCCCACCCTAGGCGCCCACCCCACCCCGGTCCCCTCCGCCGCCGCGCCCCCCTCCACCGAGCAGCCGCCCACCGAGCCCGCCTCCGCCGAGCAGCCGTCCGCCGAGCCTGCCTCCGCCGAGCAGACGTCCGCCGAGCCTGCCTCCGCCGAGCAGACGTCGGCCGAGCCTGCCTCCGCCGGGCAGATGTCCGCCGAGCCTGCCTCCGCCGAGCAGGCGTCGGCCGAGGCCGCCGCCGAGCAGATGTCCGCCGAGGCGGCCTCTGCCGAGCCGGCGTCTGCAGAGCCGGTTCCCGCCGCAGAGCCGGCCATCGCCGTTGAGGTCGAGCGCGACGACGAATCCGACGCCTACTTCGACGGCACGGCCTTCTCCCGCCAACCCGAGCAGGCCACCCCACCACCGCCCGACCCCGAAGCCACCACCGTCCTCCCGCGGATCACGAACACCACCCGCAACCCCGCGCAGTCCACGAACCCCACCCCGGACGCCACTCGCGCCGACGCCGAGCCAGAACGCAGTCCTGAACCCGAGCCGACCGCTGAACCCGAGCCGACCGCTGGGGCCGAGCCGACCGCTGGGGCCGAGCCGACCGCTGGGTCCGAGTCGGCCGAGCCCGCCGTCACCAACGCAGAGGCTGAGGTAGTTTCCGAGCCCGAGGCGGCTGACGGCTCGCTCACCCCCGAGTCAGCACCCGACGCCAGCGAAGAGCCCGCAAAACCGGACACGCAGGCAACCGAGCCCGACACCACCGACGAGCCGACGGCAGCATCCGCGGCGGAAGCCGCTGAGCTGGCAGAGCCGGGCCCGACCGCCGAAGCCGAGCCGGAGCCCACCCCTGACGCGGAGTCCGCCGCCGGGTCCGAGCCGTCGCCCGAGTCAGAAGCCACCACACCTGAGTCCGAGCTCAGCTCCCAGCACGAGGCGACCGCCGACCCGGTCATCCCCGAGTCAGCACCCGAACCGAGCGAAGAGCTCACGCAAGCAGGCGCTCAGGCAACCGAACCCGAGTCAGCGACCGAGGAGGCCGGTGAGCCTGCTGCGGAGGTCGCGCAGCCTGTCGAGCCCGAAGCCGCCCCCGACGGCATCCCCGAGGCGGATTCCTCTCCCGAGTCCAACGTCAGCACCGAAGCCGTCGCCGTCGGCGATGGTGGTGTCGACGAGGCTGGATCGGAGCCGAACGCCGTACCCGCGGACGAGCTTGCTCAGGCCTCGGAGTCCGAGCAGACCAGCGAGCAGGTGGCCGACTCTAGCGCCGAGGCGGAGGGTGCTGGGCCGGTCGAGCCTATGGCGACCTCGCAGCAGAAACCGAGCTCGGCGGAGGCGCCGACCTCGGAGGAGGCGCTGGCCTCGGAGGAGGCGCTGGCCTCGGAGGAGGCGCCGACCGTCGAGCAGGGGCTGACCGTCGAGCAGGCGCCGAGCTCCGGGCAGGTGATGGTCTCCGGGCAGGAGGAGGTTGCCGGCGAGGCTGGGGCTGTTGCGGGAGAGGTCGAGTCCGCGGCGGGCGCAGTACCTGTGGAGGAGGTTGCTCAGGTCTCGGAATCCGAGGAGGCCGGCGACGTTCAGCAGGCCGCCGAGCTGGTTGCCGAAGCGAGCGCTGAGGGTGTTGGGCCCGTCGAGCCTGAGGTGAACTCGCAGCAGGAGCCGAGCTCGGAGGAGGAGCTGGAGGAGGCCGCCGAGCAGGAGCTCACCTCTGAGCAGGAAGAGGTTGCTGGCGAGGCTGTGCCCGTCGTGGATGAGCCCGAATCCGAGTCGGGTGTCGTACCGGCGGAGGAGGCTACTCAGGCCGGGGAGCCCGAGCAGACCGGCAAGCTGGTTGCCGAAATGGGCGCAGAGGCGGACGCGGAGGGTGCTGAGCCTCAGGCGACCTTGCAGCAGGAGCAGAGCTCGGAGCATGAGCAGACCTCCGGGCAGGAGGAGATTGCCGAGCAGGAGCCGATCTCCGGGCAGGTGGAGGTTGCCGAGCAGGAGCCGACCTCCGGGCAGGTGGAGGTTGCTGGCGAGGCTGGGGCTGTTGCGGGAGAGGCTGAGTCCGAGTCGGGCGTCGTACCGGCGGAGGAGGTTGCTCAGGCTGCGGAGGTCCAGGAGAGCGCCGAGGTAGGGCGCACCGGGGTTGAGCAGGCGGTCGAGGAAGTCGCTGACTCGAGGGCGGAGGCTGAGGCCGAGGCTGAGGGTGCTGGGCTTGTCGAGCCTGAGGTGACCTCGCAGCAGGAGCACAGCTCGGAGCAGGAGCTGACCGCCGAGCAGGAGGAGGTTGCCGCCGAGGCGACCTCTGGTGCGGGGGAGGCCGGGGCTGAGGCGGGCGTCGTGCCCGTAGAGGAGGTTGCTCGAGCTGCGGCGCCTGAGCAGACCACTGAGCAGGAGTCCGGCCCGGAGCCGGAGTTGGTGTCCGCGCAGGAGTTGCCGTCCGCGCAGGAGTTGGAGGGTGGCTCGGAGTCCGTGGTGGCCTCTGGGGTGCCGGCTGAGGCTGGGCGGGGTGGGGGCGGTAAGGCGGCGGTTGTGGAGCCGGTGGCTGTGGTGGGGGTGGCTGGGCGGTTCCCGGGGGCGGAGACGTTGGAGCAGTTCTGGGACAACCTGGTGGGTGGGGTGGAGAGCATCCGCCGGTACACGCCCGACGAGGTGAGCCAGGCTGGTGGGCATCCGGACGACGATCTTGTCGCGGTGAACGGGGCCCTCGATCACGTCGAGTCGTTCGACGCGAAGTTCTTCGGTCTCAGCGATCGTGAGGCCGAGTTGATGGATCCGGCCCAGCGGTTGTTCCTCGAGGTTTGCTACCAGGCGCTCGAGCACGGCGGGTACGCCGGTACCGCGAGCCGCGTCGGTGTGTTCGCCGGCTCCGGCATGAACCTCTACACCCAGCAGAACCAGTCGCGCGACTCCCTCGCCACCCGGGTCGGGTACCGTCTCGGCCTCACCGGCCCGGCGATCGGGGTGCAGTCCGCGTGGTCGTCCTCGTTGGTCGCCGTACACCTGGCCTGTCAGGCGTTGCGTTCCGGGGACGCGGATCTCGCTCTCGCCGGTGCAGCCGCCGTACAGGTGCCTCAGGCAACGGGTTATCGCCCGGCGCCGGACTCGATCCTGTCGCCGAGCGGTCAGGTCCGCGCGTTCGACGCCGGGGCCGACGGTACGGTCGGTGGCAACGGCGTGGCCGCCGTGCTGCTCAAGCGGCTCGACCAGGCGGTGGCCGACGGCGACACCGTGTACGCGGTCGTCCGTGGCACCGCGGTCAGCAACGAGGACGCGCCTGCGGGCAACCAGGTCGAACTCATCGAGCGCGCGCTCGAACGCGCCGGGTTCGCCGCCGACTCGCTCAGCTACATCGAGGCCAACGCGATCGGCAGCGCGACCGCCGACTCGGCCGAGGTGACGTCGCTGACGACCGCGCTGCGCCGGCACACGGACAAGGTCGGGTTCTGCACGATCGGGTCGGTCAAGCCGAACATCGGCCACCTCGACAGCGCCGCGGGCATGGCCGGCCTGATCAAGACCATCCTGATGCTGCAGCACCGGATGCTGGTCCCGACGATCAACTACACCGAGCCGAACCCGCAGCTCGCGCTCGACGGCAGCCCCTTCGTCATCAGCACGGAGGTCCGCGACTGGGAAGTGTCCGACGGCGGTACGACGCTGCGCGCCGGCGTCAGCGCACTCGATGCCGGCGGCACCAATGCGCAGGTGATTCTGGAGGAGGCGCCGCGGCAGATCCGCCGTGGCGACGACGGTCCGGTCGTGCTGCCGCTGTCCGCACCCGATCTGGACGCCCTGGCCGACCTGGTCGAGCTGTACCGCACCGACCTCGGCCATGGCACCGGCCACCGCCTCATCGACCTCGCTGGTACGGCGGCACTCGGCCGCCCGGCGTACCGCCACCGGATCGCCGTTGCCGGCTCGTCAGAGGCCGAGCTGGTCGATGCACTTGGCACGGCCCAGGCAGCCGAGGTGCCACGCGGTGGGCCGGGTCCACTGGGCTATGCGTTCACCGGACAGGGCGCCGCACGTCGTGGCATGGCTGCAGGTCTTGCAGCTCGTTTCCCGGTGTTCAGGTCGGTGCTGGATGAGTGCGACCGCGTGTACGCCGAAGAGACCGGTGGCAGCCTGCTCGAGCTGTTGCTGACGCCTGCTGGTTCGTCTGAGGGTGTCTGGCCGACTGAGACTGCGCAGCCTGCTCTGTTCGCGTTCGAGCTTGCGTTGGCGCGCTTGTGGCAGTCGTTCGGTGTGCAGCCCGCACTGGTCGTCGGACACAGTGTGGGGGAGTACGCCGCTCTGTGCGTGGCCGGTGCGTTGTCGCTACAGGACGGCGTACGCCTGACGGCCAAGCGTGGCGAGCTGATGCAGCGTGGCACGGTGCCTGGCGCGATGGTCGCCGTGCGGGCGGACGCTGATCGGGTCCGTGAGCTGGCGCAGACGCCGGGTGTGGAGATTGCCGCAGGCAACGGTCCGCAGTCGTTCGTGCTGACCGGGTCCGAGGTGATCGTCGGGCAGTTGGCCGCGCAGCTGGACCGGTTGGAGGTCGCGTGGCAGCGGCTCGATGTCGACCGGGCGTTCCACAGTTCGCTGGTGGACCCGATTCTTGCCGACTTCGCGGAGATCGTTCGCGAGATCACGCTGAAACCGCTGCGTACGCCGATGGTGTCGAGCTGGTCCGGTGAGCTGCTGGAGTCGGGGACCGTACTCGACGCTGACTACCTGGTCGGGCAGTTGCGGCAGCCGGTGTTGTTCGGTGACGCGGTCGAGGCGGTGACGGCGGCTGGCTGCCGGCGCTTCCTGGAGCTGGGGCCGGACGCCGTACTCAGTCCGGCCGGTCGCCGGATCGCGCCGAACAGCACGTGGATTCCGGCGCAGCGGCTCGGGCAGGATCCGGTGCTGGCGACGATGAACGGCTTGGCCGAGTTGTACGGGCAGGGCACCGAGATCGCGTGGTCGAAGGTGTACGCCGATGGCGGCCGCGTGCCGTTGCCGACGTACCCGTTCCGCCGGGTGCATCACCCGATCGACCCGTCAGCCAGTGTTGCTGCCGCTGAGGACGCGGGTGCCGGGCGGGCGACTGCTCGGATGCAGCCGAGTGCGTTCGAGCGGGCGGCTCGGGCTCAGGCCGTGGCCTTCGAGCCGGTGAGTGGTACTGGGCCCGCGGTGAAGAGGATCCCGCTGGACCTGCCGGCTGAGCCGGATCCGGTTGAGCCGGATGAGGTTGAGGCGGGGGAGCGGTCGCCGTTCGCGCTGCCGGCGGAGACGCACCAGGTGGATGCGGATCATCTGCTGCAGGCTGGTTCGTTGGTTGGGGACGAGGTTTCGGCCGAGCTGTATCGCGAGTCGCTGAATGCGGTGCTCGACCTGACCTGCGAGAAGCTGTCGCTCGACCCGTACGACCTGACCGTCGACCACACGTTTGCGGAGCTTGGCGCTGACGCGGAGTCGATGGCGCCGGTGATCGAGGAGATCAACGCACGTTTCGAGGTCGAGCTCACGGCTGAGGACCTTTTCGCCACTCACACGACGCCGCACAAGCTGGCGACCGCGGTGGCGATCCAGGCGCCGAAGCCTGAGGAGCCGGCGGCGGCTGAGGCCGAGGATGTCACGGCCCGACATGCTGAAGTTGCTGAGGGCATCGAATCCCCCAATGTGGTGGAGGACGTTGCTGAAGAGCCTCCTGTTGTTGAGCTTGCGGAGCCGGTGCGCGATCCGCGGGCTGCGTTGGCTGTGCTCGGCTCGGGGCTTGCGGAGTTGGCTGCGAAGGTGGATGAGGCGGCGGAGGCGACGAGCGAGGCTGAGCTTCCTGGATCCGGCATGGCTGCGCTGATGTCTCAACAGCTGCGGGTGGCCGGCCAGCTGGTCGATGGCGTCACCAAGCTGATGCGCGAGCAGTTGGCTCTCCTCAATGACCACACCACCGAGGCGGGAGAGGTGGGTGCCGACAGCCCGGAGGCCGCAGCTGAGACGACGTCCGCCGGCTTTGAGCCAGACCGTTCGGCGGCCGCGGACGTCGTACCCGACGACGTTGCTGCAGAGGGGCTGCGGCGGGGGTTTGAGTACTGGGATCTGGCGTTGGCGGGGTCGGAGCCGTTGGTTCTGCCGGCGGATCGGCCGATGGGTGAGCCGGGTGGTGTTGCCTCGGTCAAGCAGGAGTTGGAGGGCGAGCTCGGCGACGCGGTGTTCGTGTTCAGCCGGGAGCGCAAGGTCAGTCCGCTGATGGTGATGCTGGCCGCGGTGGGGACTGTGCTCGGGCGGTTCGCGGCACAGGACGACGTGACCATCGGGACCGCGCTGATGCGGCCCAAGGGCGACACCTCGACGACGGCTCAGCGGCCGTTGCCGATCCGGATCGACCTGTCCGGCGAGCCTGATCTCGGGGAGCTCGCGCATCGGGTGCGCGACGTCACGACCGGTGCGTTCGACCACGCCGGCACCGATCTCGCCGTACTGGAGCGTGACCCGCTCTTCCACGTCCTGGTCGAGTTCGAGGACGGCGAGGAGGCGCTGCCGGAGCACGTCGACGTCCGGCTGCGGCTGACGCACCACGGCGCCGGCATCACGTGTACGGCGGACTATCGCGCCGACCTGTTCGAGCAGAGCACCATCGATCGCCTGCTGGCGTACCTCGAAGCGGTACTGCGTCGCGCGACCAGCCAACCGCACTTGCGCCTGCCCGACCTGATGCTGCCGATCGAGTCCGACCTCGAGACGTTGCACGAACTGGAAGGCGACATCGACCCCGCCGGACTGATCGGCCGGGTACGGCGGAATGCGGTCGTGGCCGGCGAGCTCAGCGGACTGCACACGCTCTTCGAGCAGCAGGTCGCCCGGACACCGGACGCGATCGCGCTGATCCAGGGCGAGCGGGAGCTGACGTACGCCGAACTCGACCGCCGGTCCAACGCGGTCGCGTGGCAACTCGTCGACCTCGGCGTGAAGCCCGGGCAGCTGATCGCCGTACGCGTTGCCCGAGGCACCGAACTCGTGGTCGCGGTGCTCGCCGTACTGAAGTCCGGCGCGGCCTACCTCCCGCTGGACCCCGGCGTACCGGAGTCGCGCTGGGCGTTCATGGTCGAGGACTCGTCCGCGGTCGCGCTGGTCGGTGACGACGCGGCGCTGGCCGATCGGCTCGGGCTGCGGCTGGTCCCGGTCGCGGCGGTGGACGGCGACCTGCGGTCCCAGCAGGCGCCGCCGGTACGGTCGGCGGCCGATGATGTTGCCTACTGCATCTACTCGTCGGGCTCGACCGGCAACCCGAAGGGTGTGCTGGTCCCGCACCGCGGGCCGGTCAACCTGATCCGGCACTACCTGCGGACCCGGAGCTCGCTACGGACGTTGCAGTGGACGTCGTTCGGTTTCGACGTCCACGTGCAGGAACTGTTCACCGCGCTCGCGTCGGGTGCGCCGCTGGTGCTGATCGGCGAGGACGACCGGTACGACCCGGACGCGGTGATCGCCGCGCTGCGGGACCACCAGGTCGAGCGGCTGTTCATGGCGTTCAGCCCGTTGACGGCCTTGCTCGCGACCATGCGCCGGCTGCCGGAACTGCCCGCGCTGCGCGAGATCGTCGCCGGCGGCGAGGCGATGGTGCTGACGCACAAGGTGCGCGACTTCCTCGAGGTGCATCCGGACTGCCGGCTGTTCAACGAGTACGGCCCGGCCGAGGCGTCGATCGTGACCACGATCCACGAGGTCGACGCGGCCGAGGACCGGCCGTCGATCGGCCGCCCGGTCGAGGGCGTCGTCGTACGGCTGCTGGACGCGGCGCTGCGGCCGGTGCCGGTCGGTGCGGTCGGGGAGATCTACCTCGGCGGTGCGGCCGTTGCCCAGGGCTACATCGGGCGGCCGGAGGAGACCGAGCGCGTGTTCGTGCCGGACCCGGGTCATCCGGGCGGACGGCTGTACCGCAGCCGCGACCTCGGTCGCTGGCGGGCCGACGGGACGCTGGAGTACCTCGGTCGCGCGGACGACCAGGTGAAGATCCGCGGTCACCGGGTCGAGCCGGGTGAGACCGAGCACGTGCTGGCCGATCAGCCGGGTGTGGTCGACGCGGTGGTGGTCGCATGCGCTGATCCGGCCGGTGACACCTGCCTGCTCGGGTACGTCGTCCTGGAGGACAGCGATCCCGCGGTGCTGGCCCGGCTGATGCTTGACCTGGGCAAGGAACTGCCGATCTACCTGGTCCCGGCGGATCTGATCCCGATCGAGGAGCTCCCGCTCGACGACAACGGCCGGCTGGACCGCAGCCGCCTGCCCGAACCCGAGTGGCTCAAGCCGTAGCCGTACGACGCCGTCCGCCGTACCCACTGATGGAGGTGCGACCGGGGCCCGCTGGTCCCCACAGGCCCCGGTCGCGGGGGAGAGCACTGCCCAGGCGGGGTCTAGGCCAGGACGTCAGTCCTGCACCGGGGACGGGGGTGGTGTCGATGGCAGCCCTCCCGCAACCACCGGCCCACCGTCCACGGTGCAGAACCCGCGTCGATCCTCATCCCTCCTGAGGACCGATCGCACTCCGTGCAGGTCTGCCGCGGAACAGCGATGAGGCGCTGATCACGCAGACGAGCAGGGAGTAGATCGCGAGCGCCGATCCGGCCCCGCCGGCCGTGGTTCCGACGCTTGCCGGGCCGGTTCCGTTCCCACCGGAACCCGATCCGAGCGCCACGACCGCGGTGACCACGACCAGCGCGATCAACGGTCCGGTCCAGCCGAGCACGCCCATCCGGAGCGCGCGCCCGTCGTCGACCTGCCCACCGGGACCCGGGCCGGAGCCCAGGTGAGCACCCGGGCGAGAACCGGTGCCTGATCCCGGCGAGCAGGCCGTTGCCGCGCCTGCGGTGGTCGCGGCGGGTGCCGAGCCGGCGAGGGCTCGTCCGCGCAGGCAACCGTGCAGGGCGGCGACGCCGCACGAAGCGGCGACGTTCAGCAGCAGCAGACGGTCGGCGACGTCACCGAGCCGGGCACCACCCGGGCCGACCGTGCCGTACACGACGGCGTACAGGTCGACCGGAACGGTGGCCGCGGCGGCGCCGACGACTGCGAGCTGCAGGAGCCGCGGCCGTCGTACCGACGCACGCAGCACTTCATGGCGTGACACGGTCGCGACGGCGACAGCGGTGATGAAGGTGGCGAAGAGCAGGAGTACCGCGACGTCCATCAGGACCGATCCCTCGGGGTCGAGCGTTGCCTCGGACAACGCTGGCGGACGGCTGCTACCTCACCTGACGTACTGCCACTGATGGACTGCTACGCGGTGGCGGCGGAGAGTCTCCTCTCCGCCGCACTCGCGTTCTGGTCGGTCCAGGCCCCCCTGACCGGCCGTTTCGGTCAGTCCAGGCCCCCCTCGACCGACCGTGGATGACGTGCCCCCACCCCATCCATCCGTTGCATCGGGTACGACGGGGTCGCCGTTACACGGTTCTGGGCAATTGGGTAAGAATTGCGCAAAGGTGCGCGGGAGACCCTTTTCTGGACGCGATAGCTGTGCGTCAGGGCACGAACGAGTCACCCGAGCCGGTCTGAGGCGGGTCGGGTGGGGCAGACGGGGTCAGCGGAGGGTGGTCCAGGCTTGGTGGGCGGCGCCGAGGAGGCCGGCGTTGTCGAGTTGGGCCGGTTCGACATTGAGGTCGGTGACGAACGGGAGCTGAGCGAGGCGCTTGACCCAGGCCTGGACCGGGTCGAAGAGGATCGGGCCGGCCTTGGAGACGCCGCCGCCGATGACGACCGTGGTGAGGTCGACGGTGACCGCGGTCGCGACGATGCCGGCGGCAAGCGCCTGGGCTCCGTCGTCGAAGGTCGCCAGCGCGAGCTCGTCCCCGGCGGCCGCGTCGGCGGCCAGTACGGCGGCGTCCACGTCCTCCTCGGCCCGCCAGCCGCGACGCTTGGCCCGGGCAACCATCCGCGGCCCGCTCGCATACGCCTCGACGCACCCGAACGACCCGCACGCACAGGCCTCGCCGTCCAGGTCCACCACCACGTGACCGATGTGCGCGGCGTTCCCCGACTGACCGATCAGCGGCTTGCCGTCGACGACGAGACCGCCGCCGACCCCGGTCGACACCACGATGCCGAGCAGCGTGTCGACCTCCCGCCCGGCGCCGGTCCAGAACTCGCCGAGTGCGAAGCAGTGCCCGTCCACCCCGAGCGTCACCGGTACGTCGCCGACCAGCTCGCGGACCCGGCCGACCAGCGGGAAGTTCCGCCAGCCGCCGATGTTCACCGGCGAGACCAGCCCGTGGGTCTGGTCCAGCGGCCCGGCCGAACCGATCCCGACCGCCAGCGGCGTGGCGTCGCCGCGGACCCGGTCGATCAGCTCGGCCAGCGCGGCGAACACCTGGTCGGCGCCGCCGGGCGGCGTGAGGATCCGGTCCCCCGTAAGGATGCGGCCCTCGGCGGACACGAGAGCGGCGGCCATCTTCGTGCCGCCGATGTCGATCCCGAGAACCGTGCCCTGTGCGCTCACTGCATCGTCGCTCATCGTCCCCCCGTCAGTGGCCGGCCGCTGCAAGGTGTCAGGTTGGTCGCCGTCAGCCGTGTCCTGGAGCCCGCGGACCAGCCGGACCCTGCCGCCCCGGGCAGCACGCAGCCGCGCGCCGGCGGCAGCCTGCGGCGGTGGTTCTGGCCGGCAGGCAACTCGGGCGAGGAGTCGTGAGTGATCTGTGCGGTCACGATGTCGGGCTCCGTCGAGAGCGGTCAAGGTCGAGAGACAACGTTATCCGTAGTCGGCCCGGACAGCGAGGGGTCAATTGCAAGAATCCGGGCAGAACCCACGGGCGTACGGGCAGAATCCGCTCTGACAACCCCTGACAACGATCGCACTCAGGGTGGCGATAGGCGGTAATTATTAGCTGTCCGTGATGGAACGGGCACCGGATCTCCGGCACTCACCGGCCGCCCGGCCGAGGCGGTCGAGCGTGCGGAGGTGCTCACCGCAGGTGTTGGTGAGCGTCAACGGACGGGTCGGGTGGCGGGAGGGCCGCGGGCACGAGAGGGTGTGGGGATGAGTGATCACCTGGATCGTGATGCCGCCGGCGCGCTGATCGTCGGCTTCGACGGGACCACCGCCCCGGACGACCTGCGCCGCGCGGTCGCGGCCGGCCTCGGCGCGGTCATCCTGTTCACCCGCAACGTCGCCGACGCCGAGCAGGTCGCCGCACTCACCGCAGCCCTCCGGGCGGAGCGGCCGGACCTGATCATCGCGATCGACCACGAGGGCGGTGAGTTCAGCCACCTCGCGCCGGCCAACCCCTGGCCGCTGGCCTCGCCGCGGATCCTCGGCGACCTCGACGACGTGGACCTGACCCGCGCGTCCGCCCGGGACGCCGCCGCGACGCTCGCGAGTCTCGGCATCGACCTGATGCTCGCCCCGTCGGTCGACGTGAACAGCAACCCGGCGAACCCGATCATCTCCACCCGCTCGTTCGGCACCACCGCGGACGTGGTCTCGCGGCACGGCGTCGCCTTCGTCGAGGGCGTCCACGAGGCCGGGATCGCCGCCTGCCCGAAGCACTTCCCGGGCCACGGCGACGTCAGCGTCGACTCACACCTCGATCTGCCCCGGGTCGACCGCTCGATCGAGCAGGTGACCGAGGTCGAACTCGCCCCGTTCAAGGCCACCATCGCGGCCGGCGCCGACGTGGTGATGAGTGCCCATGTCGTCTTCTCCGCGTACGACGACCAGCCGGCCACCCTCTCGCGTCGGCTGCTGACCGGACTGCTCCGCGAGGAGCTCGGGTTCACCGGTGTGATCACCACCGACGCGCTCGAGATGCAGGCGATCACCAAGAACCAGTCGATCGAGGACGCCGCGGTCGCGTCCGTCCGGGCCGGCGCCGATCTCGCCATGATCGCGATCGGTGCCGCCGACCCGCACGCCCTCACGGCCCGGATGGTCGAGTCCGTCAGCAACGGCACCCTCGACGCCGAGCGGGTCGCCGACGCGGCTGGCCGAGTCCGCGCTCTCGCGGCGAAGCTACAGACCCGCACCCGCCAGCCCGGTCTCGACGGTGCACCGATCCGCGAGGTCGCCACCCGCGTGATTGCCGGCCAGACCCTGCCGGCGCTCGGCGGTGCGCCGTACGTGGTCGATCTGACCCAGGGCGTGCACCCGGCCTGGAACCCCTATTTCAGTGGGCTTCCGGACATCTTCAGCCGGATCGCACCCGGCTCGGACGGCGTGGTCCTGCGTGGCGAACACCGGATGCTCGACGGCGCCGGCACGCAGTCCGAGGGCGCTATCGACCGTGCCGCGGCAGCCGCCGCCGGTCGCCCGTTGGTCATCGCGGTGCAGGACGCCGTACGTACGCCGTGGATGCGCGAAGCGCTGACCACCTTGCTGCAGAACCGCGGCGCCGACACCGTCGTCCTGTGCACCGGCATCCCGGAGGACCGCGCACTCGTCCCCGACGGCGTCACCACCTGTACGACGTCCGGCCGGAACCTGATCGTGCTCGAAGCGGTCGCCCGCGCCCTTACCCGGGACGGCAGCTGAGGGTCAGGTCGAGCGCGTTCTGCTCGATGTAGTTGAGGGCGTGCCGGACGGCGCCGACGGACACGATCGCGTCGCCGAGGGACGAGACGGCGACGCGAGGCGGCGTCGTGGTGAAGCCGGCCAACTGCTGCTCGATCTCGGGCAGCAGCGACTTGGCCGCTTGGGCGACCGCACCGCCCAGCACGACCAGTTCGGGGTTGAACAGGATGCCGAGGGTGGCGACGACCCGCGCGGTCCGGCCGGCGACGTACTGAAGGATGCCTAGGGCAACCTTGTCGCCGGCGTCCGCGGCGGTGAAGACCAGCTCGGCGGTGACCGGACGGTCGGCGGCGAGGGTCCGCAACGCCGTCTCGACGGACGGGTCGGCGACGGCCGCGGTGCCGTGCTCGCGGGCGATCCGCGCGATGCCGTGAGTGTCGCCGACACCCTCGACGAGCTTGAGGTAGACCATCTCACCGGCGCCGCCGCGGCTGCCGTGCAGCAGCCGGCCGGAGTCCATCAGGCCGGAACCGAACCGCTCGCTGGCCAGCAGTACGGCGAGGTCGCCGACGTTCCGGCCTTCGCCGCGCCAGTGCTCGCCGAGAGCGGCCAGGTTCGCGTCGTTCTCCAGCAGGACCGGCCAGCCGTGCAGCTCGGTCAGCCGCCGGGACAGACCCGCGTCGAAGCGGCGCCAGAACTCGTCGTCGACCAGGATGTTGCCGCCCCGGTCGACCGGAGCGGCCACACCGGCGCCGGCCGCGAGCACCTGCGCGTCCGTCACCTCCGCGGTCCCGAGTGCCTCGACCACGGTCTCGTGCACGGCCTCGGTCCGCTCGGCCGCCGTCGGGTCGCCGGACACCGAGCGGACCACCTTGGCGATCGTCTCGCCGCGCAGATCGGTGACCAGCACGGTGGTCTTGCCCGCGCCGATGTCGATCCCGAGCACGCACCCAGCACTGCTGTTGTACTCGAACCGGCGCGACGGCCGGCCGACGGAGGTGACGTCACGTCCTGGGTCGTGCTCGATCACCCAGCCCATCGAGATCAGGTCGTTGCAGACCGCGTGCACGGTCGCGCGGGTGAGGCCGGTGGCCTCGATCAGGCCGGTTCCTGTCATCACCCCGGCCTTGGCGAGCACGCCGAGTAGCTTCCCCGCGTTGACCCGGCGCAGCATCGGCGGCGTCGCCGTCGGTGGCGTGGCTGCTGGTCTCGCCATGAAAGCCCCTTGACCTGTCGTGGAACGGAAGCGCAGAATACTGCAGAATCTAAATTTAGAGTCTATATAAACAAGCGGGCAACGTCGCCGCAACCGCCTGGAAACCTGAACCCCGCGCCTGCCGACCCAAGTGAGGCCTTCTTGACCAGCACGCAGCCGACGACAGACCGAGACTGGTGGCGCCAGGCCGTCGTCTACCAGATCTATCCCCGCAGCTTCGCCGACGCCAACGGTGACGGTGTCGGTGACCTGCCGGGCATCATCAGCCGCGTTCCGTACCTCGCGTCCCTGGGTATCGACGCGGTCTGGCTGAGCCCGTTCTACCCGTCCGCGCTCGCCGACGGCGGGTACGACGTCGACGACTACCGCAACGTGGACCCGCGGCTCGGGACCCTCGACGACTTCGACCAGCTCGTCGCCGCGCTGCACGAGGCCGGGATCAAACTGATCGTCGACATCGTCCCGAACCACACCTCCGACCGGCACGAGTGGTTCGTCGAGGCGCTGGACGCCGCGAAGGACTCGGCGGCCCGGGACCGGTACATCTTCCGCGAGGGCGAGGGCGACGAGCCGCCCTCGGACTGGGACTCGGTGTTCGGCGGATCCGCCTGGGCGCAGGTCGAGGACGGGCAGTGGTACCTGCACATGTTCGCGGCCGAGCAGCCGGACCTGAACTGGGAGCACCCGGAGGTCCGCGCCGACTTCCTGAAGACACTGAGGTTCTGGTCGGATCGCGGGGTCGACGGCTTCCGGGTCGACGTCGCGCACGCCCTGGTGAAGAACCTGAGCGAGCCGTTCCCGTCGAAGACCACGCTGCCCCGGCAGTCCGAGTCGAACGGAGCACATCCGCTCTGGGACCAGGACGGCGTCCACGAGATCTACCGCGAGTGGCGGACGGTTCTGAACGAGTACGAGCCGCCCCGGTCGGCGGTCGCCGAGGCGTTCGTGCCGGCCGCGCGCCGGGCCCGGTACGCGAGTGCGGACGGGCTCGGGCAGGCGTTCAACTTCGACCTGCTGCAGGCGGACTGGGAGTACGAGAAGTTCCGGCAGGTGATCGAGGACAACCTCGCGCTGGCCGACCTGAACGGGTCGTCCTCGACCTGGGTGTTCTCGAACCACGACGTCGTCCGGCATGCGACCCGGTACGGGCTGCCGAAGGACCCGTCCGGTCTCTGGCAGGACGGGAAGGCGTGGCTGCTCAGCAACGGCACCGAGCCGACGGTCGACGTCGAGCTGGGGCTGCGGCGGGCGCGTGCGGCGGTGCTGCTGATGCTGGCGCTGCCGGGATCGGCGTACCTGTACCAGGGTGAGGAGCTGGGGCTGCAGGAGGTCGGCGAACTGCCGGCCGCGAACCTGCAGGACCCCGCGTACTTCCGGTCCAAGGGTGCCGAGAAGGGCCGTGACGGCTGCCGGGTGCCGATCCCGTGGACGGTCGAGGGGCTGTCGTTCGGCTTCGGCTCGGGCGGTTCGCACCTGGTCCAGCCGAAGTGGTTCGGCGGCTACTCGGTCGAGGCGCAGGACGGCGACCCGGGGTCGACGCTGAGCCTCTACCGCAAGGCGCTCGCCGTCCGCCGGGGACTGCAGACCGGCAACTCGCTCACCTGGGTCGACGGCGGCGACTTCGTCCTGCACTTCACCCGGCCCGGCGGCTGGCAGTCCATCACCAACTTCGGCGCCGCTCCGGTCGAGCTCCCCGACGCCGCAGTGGTCCTGGCCAGCGGTCCGCTCGAGGGCGACAAGCTGCCCGGCGACACCACCGCCTGGCTGATCTGACCCTCGCTCCGTGGATCCTGCCTACCCAGGATCCACGGACCGAGTAGGCCACCCCGTGCGGCAGGATGGGGGATGTGAATCCGACGGTTGGTGACGTGGTTGCGGTGCTCGATCGGCTGTACGACCCGGCCTGGGCGGAGAGCTGGGACGCGGTCGGGCTGGTGACCGGGGATCCGGAGCAGCCGGTACGGCGGATCCTGTTCGCGGTCGACCCGATGCGGGCCGTCGTGGACGAAGCCGTCACCGGTGACTTCGACCTCCTCGTCACCCACCATCCCCTCCTGCTGCGCGGGGTCCACAGCGTCGCGGCGTACGACGCCCAAGGGCCGCGTCATCCACGACCTGATCAAGAGCAACACGGCGCTGCACGTCTGCCACACCAACGCCGACAACGCGAACCCGGGTGTCAGCGACGCACTCGCGGCCGCGCTCGGTCTGCAGGACACCCGCCCGCTCAAGGCGATGCCGTCGGACCCGATGGACAAGCTCGTCGTGTTCGTCCCCGTCCAGGAGACGCAGGCCATGCTCGACGCATTGTCGAAGGCCGGAGCAGGCCGGATCGGGGACTACGAACGGGCCGCGTGGAGCGGGACCGGCGAAGGGACCTTCCGGCCGATCGAAGGTGCCAACCCGACGATCGGGCAGATCGGCGACATCGAGGTGGTCGCCGAGAACCGGCTCGAGATGCTCGTGCCGCGCCGGAACCGCCGAGCCGTCGTCGAGGCGCTCAAGGCCGCCCATTCCTACGAGGAGCCGGCCTTCGACCTCTACGAGTTGGCTGTCCTGCCGAGTGAGCGTGGTGGTGGCCGGGTCGGGGTGCTCGCGGAGCCGATGCCGCTGAAGGACTTCGCCCGGCTGGTCGCGGACAACCTTCCGCGGACGGAGCACGGCGTACGCGTCTCCGGAGATCCTGACCGGACCATCGAGACCGTCGCTGTGGTCGGGGGAGCCGGCGACTCGGAGTTCGACCGGGTTCGCGCCGCGGGCGTCGACGCGTATGTGACCGCCGACCTCCGGCACCACCCCGCGACCGAGGCTCGCGCGTACGACGAAGGGCCGGCCCTGGTCGACGTCGCGCACTGGGCCAGCGAGTGGCCGTGGCTGCGGGATGCGGAGCGGCTCCTGCTCGAAGGGTTGGCAGACCGAGGCAGTACCGTGGACACTCACATCTCGACGCTCCGCACAGACGCGTGGAACCTGCGGCTCTGAGTCCGCGGCAGCTGACAACTGAACGAACTAAGGAGCCGACTCTGAACGCCGAGCCCGCTGTCCAACGCCGGTTACTGGACCTGCAGGATCTCGACCTGCAGCTGGATCAGGTCGCCCACAAACGCAAATCACTCCCCGAGCACCAGGCCCTGGCCGAGCTGGCCGCGGAGAAGTCGGTGGTCGACCGCGAGCTCGTCACCGCGGACACCGAGGTCAGCGACCTGCAGCGGGAGCAGAAGAAGGCCGACAGTGATGTCGAGCAGGTGCGGCAGCGCAAGGCGCGCAACCAGCAGCGGCTCGACTCGGGTCAGGTCACCTCGCCGAAGGACCTGGAGAACCTGCAGCACGAGGTCGGCTCGCTGGACCGGCGGATCTCCGACCTGGAGGACGCCGAGCTCGAGGTGATGGAGAAGCTGGAGGCGGCCGAGGCGGTGCAGGCCGACCTGCGCTCCCGCGCCGAGGCGTTCGCCGGCCGGCAGGCCGAGTTGGAGACGTCCCGCGACGCCGCGATCAAGGAGCTGGACGAGCAGCGCGCGCAGCTCGGCGACAAGCGGTCCACGGTCGCCGCCGAGCTTCCGGACGCCCTCGTCACGCAGTACCAGCGGCTGCGCGAGCACAACGGCGGGATCGGTGCCGCGCCGCTGGTCGGCAAGCGGTGCATGGGCTGCCGGATGGAGCTGGCGCCGTCCGACCTGAACGCCATCAAGGCTGCCGCGCCGGACGCCGTACTGCGGTGTGAGGAGTGCGGCCGGATCCTCGTGCGGACCGCGGAGAGCGCCGCATGACTTACAGCCACGTGATCGTCGAGGCAGACGGTGGGTCACGCGGTAACCCCGGTCCGGCGGCGTACGGCGCTCTGGTCCGCGACCCGGTGACCGGCGAGGTGATCGCGCAGTCGGGGAAGACGCTCGGCATCGCGACCAACAACGTCGCCGAGTACTCCGGTCTGATCGCAGGACTCGAGCTGGCCGCGGAGTACGCCCCGGACGCCTCGATCGAGGTGCGGATGGACTCCAAGCTGGTGGTCGAGCAGATGGCCGGCCGGTGGAAGATCAAGCACCCGGACCTGCAGCCGCTCGCGATCAAGGCCCAGGGGCTGGCGCCGTTCGGGACCGAGTGGACCTGGGTGCCGCGGGCGCAGAACGCTGCCGCGGACGCCCTCGCGAACATGGCCCTGGACGGTGTGCCGATCCCGGTGAAGCCTGAGGCTGTCGAGTCTGCGGCCGTGGTCAAGGAGCCGTCGGATCTGCAGAAGGCCTTGCAGGGTTGGGGTGCGCAGGCCGAGCCGCCGACGCAGCTGATCTTCTTGCGGCACGGCGAAACTCCGCACACCGTGGAGAAGCGGTTCTCCGGTTCCGGCGGCGACAACCCTCGGCTGAGTGACACCGGTCGGGCGCAGGCGCACGCGGCCGCGGAGTACCTGTCGCGGATCGGCGGAGTGGACGCGATCGTGACGTCGCCGATGCTGCGGACACGGCAGACGGCCGAGATCGTCGGTGCCGGCCTCGGGCTCGAGCCGGCAGTGGACGACGGCTGGGTCGAGTGCTCGTTCGGTGACTGGGACGGGCACACGTTCGCGGAGATCCAGCAGAAGTGGCCGGACGCGCTGAATGCGTGGATGGAGTCGACCACGGTCGCGCCGCCCGGGGGAGAGTCGTTCGACCAGTGCGCGCGGCGGGCGCGATCCGCGCGAGACGGGGTGCTGGCCAAGTACCCGGGCAAGACGGTTGT
The DNA here is from genome assembly GCA_963748245.1 of uncultured Actinomycetota bacterium. Lineage (GTDB taxonomy): Bacteria > Actinomycetota > Actinomycetes > Propionibacteriales > Kribbellaceae > Kribbella. The sequence continues at coordinate 2,284,301 of CAVVIA010000005.1, forward strand.
CGTCGTCACCCATGTCACGCCGATCAAGCTGATGGTCCGGTCGGTGCTGCAGGCCCCGATGGCGTCGGTGTTCCGGATGGAGTTGCGCCCGGCAACACTCACCGAGATCCACTGGTACGCCGACGGCCTCGCCTCACTGCGATCGTTCAACGTCCAGCCGGCGCTCTGAGCACCGCATCGTCGTCACCCTGACCATCCGTCCCCTTCTTCGCTATTCTCGCCCTAGCCACAGACGGTGGTTGGGTGAAAGGGACGGGTGATCTGGTGCCTTTGCAGAGGGTTCACTTCGCCGCGGACGTGCCGGAGGTCTTCCGGGCGTCACTGCAAGCGATCCGGCAGGAGCTGGAGGTCCCGGCGGAGTTTCCGGTCGAGGTGGTCGCCGCGGCGCTGGCGGCGGCCAAGAGCCCTCGCCTGCCCGAGCTCGACCGGACCGACATCGACTTCGTCACCATCGACCCGCCGGACTCGATGGATCTGGACCAGGCGCTGCACATCGAGCGCGACGGTGACGGTTACCGGGTGCATTACGCGATCGCCGACGTCGCCGCCTTCGTCCAGCCCGGCGACCCGATCGACCTCGAGGCACGCCGTCGCGGCGAGACGCTGTACGCGCCGGACAGGCGCACCCCACTGCACCCGCCGGAGTTGTCCGAGGGCGCGGCCTCGCTGCTGGCCGACCAGGTCCGTCCCGCGCTGCTGTGGACGATCTCGGTCGACGCGGCCGGGGAAGGCACCGGGGTCGTCTGCGAGCGTGCGCTGGTGATGTCGCGCGCCAAGCTCAACTACGCAGGCGTGCAGAAGGATCTCGACGCCGGCAACGCCTCGGAGTCCTTGCAGTTGCTGCGCGAGGTCGGCAAGTTGCGTGAGCAGCGCGAGCTCGCCCGCGGCGGGGTCAACCTGCCCATCCCGGACCAGGAGGTCGTCACCTCCAACCACGGCTGGGGTCTGGAGTTCCGCGCACCGCTCCCGGTCGAGGGCTGGAACGCGCAGATCTCGCTGCTCACCGGGATGGCCGCCGCACAGCTGATGATGGGCGGCGGCATCGGCATCCTGCGGACGCTGCCGGAGTCGCACGAGGACCTGCGCCGCAAGCTGGGGAACACGGCCAAGGCACTCGGGATCGACTGGCCGGACGGGACGTCGTACGCGGCGTTCATCCACGGTCTGGATCCGAAGGTGCCGGCGCACGCGGCGATGCTGGCGGCGTGCACGGTGCTGTTCCGCGGCGCCGGGTACAGCGCGTTCTCGGGTGGCGCGCCGGACCAGCCGGAGCATGCGGCGATGAAGGCGGAGTACGCGCACGTCACCGCGCCGCTGCGGCGGCTGGTCGACCGGTGGACCAGTGAGATCTGCGTGGCGCTGTCCGCGGGCACCGAGGTGCCGGCGTGGGTGCGCGAGTCGATGGACGAGATCCCGAAGATCATGGACGACGCCGATCGCCGGGCGAACGCGTACGAGCGGTCGATCGTGAGCATGGTCGAGGCCGGGCTGGTGGCCGACGAGATCGGGTCCGAGTTCGACGGTGTCATCACCGAGGTCGACCAGCGCGACAACACCCGCGGCATCGTCGTGTTGTCCACGTTGGCGATCGAGGGCCGCATCACCGGTACGGCGGAGCTGCCGCTGGGCCGGCCGGTCCGCGTCAAACTCGTCGAAGCCGATATCGCCAAGCGCCTGGTCGTCTTCGAACTAGTCTCCTAGGAAGTCCTCGACCGCTGTGGTCGTGCGCTCGAGATCGCCCGTCGCCAGCAGGTCCAGCAGGGCGCCGCGGAGCAAGGCCAGCACGGCGGTACGGCGTGCCTCCGCCTCGGCCGACCCGGGATCGGGCTGACTCGCCTTGAGCAGCTCGAGCCAGTCGTCCACGGTCGAGCGGCCGTAGTCCGCCCACGGGCCTTCCGGTGCGACCAGCGAGCGCCCGTAGGCCTCGACCCAGAACATCATCAACGGCCGCCGTTCGGGTGCGGCCAGCCACGACCACAGCTCCCGGGCGACCACGGTCAGACCGGGCGGCTCGTCGTACTGGGCATCGAGCTGCCGGAGCAGTTCGAGCTCGTCGACGCGGGCGCGCGCGAGCAGGGCGCGGATCAGGCCGTCCTTGCTGCCGAACAGGAACAGCAGCACCCGGGGACTGGAGCCGATCGCGCTCGCGAGCGGTCGCAGCGACAGGTCGGCCAGTCCGTGGGTGAGCGAGTACGCGTAGGCGCGCTCGAGCAGTTCCTGCTGGCGCGCGGACGGGGCTGGCTTCGTGGTCGGCACGAGGTTAGTATCGCTTACTGAAACAGTCGTGTCAGTAGATTGGGTAGGGTTGATGACAAAGCTGATCAGGAAGCTGGGGGAACCGGGCGACCTTGGCTGGGTGGTGCAGGCGCATGCCGAGATCTACGCGGCGGAGTACGGCTGGGGTCCGTCGTACGAGGTCTTGATCGCGCAGATCGTCGCGGCGTACGCGACCGAGCACGACGACGCGCGGGAGGCCGCGTGGATCGCGGAGGTGGACGGCGTCCGGGCCGGCAGCATCTTCTGCGTCCGCGGTCCGGACGAGGCGACCGCTCAACTGCGGTTGCTCCTGGTGACTCCGGCCGCTCGCGGTCTCGGCCTCGGCGCAGAGTTGGTCGACACCTGCCTGGCCTTCGCCCGCGCAGCCGGCTACAAGCGGATGGTGTTGTGGACCAACGATCCGCTGGTCGCCGCGCGGCACATCTACCTCGCCCGCGGCTTCCGCCTCACCGGCTCGGAGCAGCACGACTCCTGGGGTCAGAGCCTCGTCGGCCAGACCTACGAGGTCGACCTCTAGGTGCTGCAGGCGGGGGCGCCTGGGGCTGGGGTGCGGTAGAGGGCGTGGGAGAGGAACGTGCTGACGTAGCCGTTCTGGACGCGGAGGACGTGGCGTGGCCCGGCGCTGCCGAGTGGGAGGTACGTCCTGAGTGGCAGAGCCAGGTAGTAGGCGCCGTAGTCGGTGAAGTTGTAATGGCGCGTGCCGGGGATCGTGGCGCACCACGACGTATCACTGCTTGCTTTGAGCAACGACAGGGTGCGGTCGCGGTCCTCGTCGCCGCGGGCGTCCGGACCGCAGACGCCGGTGATGCAGGAGTCGTCGGCGCCGAGCAGGAGGATCGGCGCCTGCACGCCTTTCGTGACGGCCTCGCCGTACGGGACGCCGTCAAGATCCACCGCCGCCGCACAACGGTTGTCCGTCCGGCACGCTTCGAGCGACGCCGCGCCGCCGAACGAGTGACCGACGTACGACGTGCCGATCCCGGACTCCACACTGTTGGGCAGTTGCCTGGCCACCATCGAGCCGGCGAACCGTGCGTCGGCGGCCCAGGTGCCGGCGAGGCGATCGCCTTCCTTGTCGAGGTCGTTCGGTTTGGCCGCCTCGGTGCTCTCGACCTTCTGCCCGTTCAGCACGGTAAGGTCCGCGCTGTACGTCGGCGTCACGCCGGCGACCAGGTAGCCGTGACTCGCGAGGTCCTCGGCGAGGCTGGCGTACATCGGTGCCGACAGCCCCAACCCCGGCATCAGTACGACGACCGGGAACCGCCCGGGCGCGACTGCCACCCGGTCGAACGCCGGGTCCCGCAGGGTGTCGAGCGGACCCTGGAACACCGCGGCCGGCGCCTTCAGCTGGAGGTCGCTCCACAGTCCGGGCGCGTACTGCACCTTGCGACCGGTCGTGCTCTTGGCCACCGGGTACCAAAGCCAGACGGACAGCTGCCGCTCGCCCTCGCCGTACGGATCCTTTCGGCCCGAGTCGGTCCACTCGAACGTCCGCCGGCCGACCTGATAGTTGCCGGTCGGATCAGGCAACGCCACCGGCTCCGACCGCTGCACCGCCACCCAACCCACGTATCCGCTCCCGGCGAGCAGCGCGAACAGCACGAGGATCACAATCCCCGTCCGCATCCGTCGTACCCCTGTGCGCGCCACACCCCAAGCGTGCCACCCACCCGGTCCGCCAGCACGCAGCCCACGCGTGCCATGCCGCGCTCCCACCCGCCCCCGGTGCGTTCTCGGCTTGAAGCGGACCGCCAGGCCATCGCAACGGCAACGTGCGGCCGGTCTCATGCGGCAAGCGTCGTCCGCCGCGCGATCGTGATGGCCTGGCGGCCCGCGACTCAAAGAGGCTGAGGAGCGGCTGCGTAGCACGCGTGGGGTCGGCTGCGTCGTACGTGTGGGTCGGTCACGGTTGTTGAGGGAACGGGCCGGTCTGTAAGCCGGATTCTGTGGTCGGCGATCATCCATCTACGGTGCTCGTTGCCGGGCACCTCCAGCGGCCTACCCGCGAGCTCGGGCGGGCAGCCCTCGAACGCTCGCGCGGACGGTGGTCTCCCATCGTCCTTCTTGGCCTTGCTCCACGTGGGGTTTACCGAGCCTCCGCAGTCACCTGCGGAGCTGGTGGTCTCTTACACCACCCTTTCACCCTCACCCGCACTCCGATGAACCACGGGGTTCACCGAAGCCGCTGGCGGTCTGCTCTCTGTGGCACTGTCCCGCGGGTTTCCCCGGGTGGGTGTTACCCACCACGCTGCCCTGTGGAGTCCGGACTTTCCTCGGCGCCCACCGGTGGGTGGACGACGCGATCGCCCGACCGACCCGTTCCGCCCTCAGGATACGGCCTGCGCCGGCACCTCGGGCCAACGGCCGTCGGTGGCCCGCTCGTACGGGCGGACGTCGACCACCGCGTCGAGGTTCAGCGGCCCGTAGATGTGCGGGAAGCTGATGCCGATCCCGTCCAGGTCCTCGTCACACACCGCGGACACCAGGCGCTCGGTGTCGATCACCAGCAGGCACAGAGGGCCGGCCACGTCGTCGTACACGAAGTTCGCCACCATGGCCACCTGCTCCGGCCTGGAGGCGTGGATGAACGTCGCCCCGTCGTCGAGGCTCTTGCCGCGCGTCGACCACCGGTAACACCCCGCCTCGACAGCGGCTTCCCACTGGTCCGGAAACGCGATATGCAGAATCGTCGCCATGCCCGGAGCGTATCCGGGCCGCCGGTCCGGACCTCCGTTGCGACACCCACAGGTCGTCTCGATGTCACTCATCGGCGCTAGCGTGCCGTGCATGACACCGCCCATTTCAGAACTCGACCGTCGCAAGTTCCTCGGTGCCGTCGCAGCTGTTGCCGGGGCGGCGACGCTGGCGCAGTTGCCGGTGGGGCCGGCGAACGCGACACCGCGGCCGGCCGGCGGGGACTACCCGTTCACGCTCGGCGTGGCCAGTGGCGACCCGACACCGAGCGGCGTCGTCCTGTGGACCCGGCTCGTGCCGGACACGTTCGTCCCCGGTGGCGGGATGCCGCCCACGAGGGTGCCGGTGGAGTGGCAGATCGCGCTCGACGCCGGCTTCCGTCGCGTTGTCCGATCCGGTACGACGTGGGCCCTGCCCGAACTCGCCCACTCGGTGCACGTCGAGGTGGACGGACTGGCTCCGGATCGCGAGTGGTTCTACCGGTTCAGGTACCGCTCCGACGTGTCGCCCGTCGGACGCACCAGGACCGCACCGGTGCGCACCGGCCGGCACGCCCAGGTGAAGTTCGCGTTCGCGTCCTGCCAGGAGTGGTCGAGCGGCTACTACTCCGCGCTGCGGCACCTCGCCGACGAGGACCTCGATCTGGTCCTGCACCTCGGCGACTACGTCTATGAGGGCGGTATCCCGGCTGACGGCGGCTACCGGAAGACGCCGGTGCCGGCGGCGTTGCGACCGGCCCCGCGCGATCTCGAACGCTGGCGGATGCAGTACGCGCTCTACCGCAGCGACCCGGATCTCCAGTTGGCCCACGCGCGTTTCCCGTGGATGGTGACCTGGGACGACCACGAGGTCCAGAACGACTACGCCAACACCCAGTCGCAGTACGAGGGCGATATCAGCGCTCTGCGCGCGGCGGCGTACCAGGCCTGGTACGAGCACCAGCCGGTACGTCGTCCCGCGCGGCCCACCGGTGAAGGCCCACGGATCTACCGGCGGCTGCAGTGGGGCGATCTCGCCCAGTTCGACGTGATCGACGGCCGGCAGTACCGCAGTGTCCCGCCCTGCGGCTGGGGCGAGGCCGACGCATGCGAGGGCGGCTACGACCCGACGATCACCATGCTCGGCCAGACCCAGGAGAAGTGGCTGTACGACGGTCTGCAGCGGTCGCGAGCGCAGTGGGACGTACTGGCCAGCAACGTGATGCTCGGCCGGCTCGACCACGACGGCACCGCCGGCGACCTGCTCTGGCACGACGCGTGGGACGGGTTCCCGGGCGCGCGGCAGCGGTTGATCCAGGCGTGGGACCAGGCGAACACACGCAACCCGGTCGTCGTCACCGGCGACTGGCACTCCACGTTCGTCAACGACATCCACGCGGACTTCGACCGCGAGAGGACACCGGTCGTGGCGACCGAGTTCGTCGGCACCTCACTGACCAGCAACGGCGACGGCGAGGTCTACGGGCCGTACTACGGGCCGATGATCAAGTACAACCCGCACATCAAGTTCTTCGACGGCGACCGGCGGGGGTACGTCCGCTGCACGATCGACCGGAAGGAGTTCCGCACCGACCTGCAGATGGTCACGACGGTGAGTCGTGCCGACGCCCCGAAGTACACCTACGCGTCGTTCGTCGTGGCGGACGGCCGTCCTGGTGCCGTGAAGCTCTGACCGCCTGCTCGTCGCACCAGAGTCCGGCGCTGGTGGTTGAACGCTTGGTCTAGGGTGCTCGGCATGGCGAAGGATGAGAGCAGCGAGCCCACGTCCGAGGCGGCGGTCGAGGAGCAGAAGCCGCCTGCGGCCAAGGCGCCCACCGACGATCTGGTGTCGACGCAGCACGTGCTGTCGATCGGCCGGAAGAAGCTGAAGTACACAGCGACCACCGGGCGGATCGTGCTGCGCCAGGAGGTGCTGACCGAGGGGAAGTTCGACGGGCACCGGCCGAAGGCGGAGGTGTTCCTGACCGCGTACACACTGGACGATGCCGAGGCGGCCGACCGGCCGGTGACGTTCGCGTTCAACGGCGGTCCGGGCTCGTCGAGCATCTGGCTGCACCTCGGCCTGCTGGGTCCGCGCCGGGTCGTGTCCGGTGACGCCGGTGAGCTCGCGCCCCCGCCGTACGGGCTGGTGGACAACACCGAGTCCTTGCTGCAGCACAGCGACATCGTGTTCATCGACCCAGTGTCGACGGGGTACTCGCGTGCCGTCGAGGGTGAGAAACCCGGCGACTACCACGGTTTCACCCACGACCTGGAGTCGGTCGGCGAGGTGATCCGCCTGTGGACGTCACGCAACGGGCGGTGGATGTCGCCGAAGTTCCTGGCCGGCGAGTCGTACGGTACGACGCGCGCCGCCGGACTCGCCGCGCATCTGCAGGAGCGGTACGGCATGTACCTCAACGGGGTGATGCTGATCTCGGCGGTGCTCGAGTTCGGCACCCTCGACTTCACACCGGGCAACGATCTGCCGTACACGCTGTTCCTGCCGTCGTACGCCGCCATCGCGCACTACCACGGAATGATCCCGGACCAGTCGCTCGACGAGGTGCTCGCGGACGCGGAGCGGTTCGCGGCCGGGCGGTATCCGAATGCGCTTGCCCAGGGCAACCGGATCCCGGCGGACTACCGGGCCGAGGTGGTCACCCGGCTGGCGACGTTGACCGGGCTGTCCGAGGACTACCTCGACCGGGTCAACCTGCGGATCGAGCACATGCGCTTCTTCGCGGAGCTGCTGCGGTCACGGCGTCAGGTCGTCGGCCGGCTGGACGGCCGCTTCACCGGGTGGGACGCGGACTACGCCGGTGAGACACCGGGCAAGGACCCGTCGTTCAGCGCGATCATCGGGCCCTATACGGCTGCGCTGAACCACTACGTGCGGGTGGAGCTGGAGTACAAGAACGACCTGCCGTACGAGATCCTCAACATGGACGCCGCCAAGAACTGGTCCTTCAAGGAGTTCGAGGGTCAGCAGATCACCGTCGCCGACAAGCTCGCCGACGCGATGCGGGTCAACCCGCACCTCAAGGTCCACGTCGCGTCCGGCCACTACGACGGTGCCACGCCGTACTTCGCCACCGAACACACTCTCGCCCGCTTGCAGATCCCCGCGGAACTGGTCGGCAACATCGAGACGAAGTACTACCCGGCCGGCCACATGATGTACCTGCACGAGGAGTCGCGACTGCAGCAGTCCGAAGACCTGGCCGCCTTCATCCGCTCAGCCTCGAACCGATGACCCTTCCGGCTGGCCGCGCCTGTACGCACTGCTTGCCACTGGCAACATCATCACCAAGGACTACAGGCAGACGCGGAAGCCGGTGTACGGGCGGTGGGGGAGGGACGCGTAGAAGGCTTCGGCGGTGCAGAGGGCGAGCACTCCCGGTAGGTGAGAGTGCTCGTACTGCGTGATCCTCACGGCAAGGTGAGGATTTCGGTGCCCGTGTCGGTGACGACGAGGGTGTGCTCGAACTGGGCGGTCAGCGACTTGTCCTTGGTGGTGGCGGTCCAGCCGTCGTCCCACAGGTCGTAGTCGTGGGTGCCGAGGGTGAGCATCGGCTCGATGGTGAACGTCATCCCGGGCTGGATCACGTCGTCGAAGCGCTCATCGTCGTAGTGCGGGATGATCAGGCCGGAGTGGAACGACGTCGCGATCCCGTGGCCGGTGAAGTCGCGGACGACGCCGTACCCGAACCGCTTCGCGTACGACTCGATCACCCGGCCGATGATGCTGACCCGGCGACCCGGCTTGACCGCCTTGATGCCGCGGTTCAGCGCCTCACGTGTGCGCTCGACCAGAAGTCGCGTTTCCTCGTCCACGTCGCCGACCAGGAAGGTGGCGTTGTTGTCGCCGTGCACACCGTCGAGGAACGCGGTGATGTCGACGTTGACGATGTCGCCGTCCTCGAGCGGGCGGTCGTCGGGGATGCCGTGGCAGATCACCTCGTTGACCGACGTACACAACGACTTCGGGTAGCCGCGGTAGCCGAGGGTCGACGGGTACGCACCGCGTTCGACCAGGTACTCGTGGCCGACCCGGTCCAGTTCGTCGGTGGTGACACCTGGCTTTGCCGCGTCACCGACCGCCTGCAACGCCTGTGCTGCCAGCTTCCCGGCGACGCGCATCTTCTCGATCAGTTCGGGTGAGGTGACGTAGGAACCGTCGTACGGCGTCGGCGCCGGCTTCCCGACGTATTCGGGACGCGGGATGGACGCGGGGACTTCGCGGCGCGGCGAGATGATGCCGGGAGTGAGAGGCGACATGGTGGGAACATTGTAGTGAGCTGCGACAAGACTCCCGGGAGGCGGTCATCCAGATGAGCGACGATCACAGCAACGAGTGGTACTACAACGTCAAGACCGGCAAGGTCGAGCCGTACCAGGGAGAGAAATCAGCTGACCGGCTCGGTCCGTACAACTCCCCGGAAGAGGCCGCCCGGGCACTCGAAAAGGTCCAGGAACGCAACGAGGCCTGGGACAACGACCCCAAGTGGAACGACGACTGACCACAACCCAGACCAGCCGCTACGCGGCGAAGTAGTGCGAGTGGAACGACGACTGACCACAACCCACACTGCAGCCGCTACGCGGTGGAGTTGTGTTGATGCGGTACGGCGACCGAACGCTGAACGCACCGAGGGGCACCACCGTTGATGGTGGTGCCCCTCGGCTGTTGGTAGTCGGCGTCGCGTCGGAGCGAACGCCCGGTTCAGCGGGTGACCCGACGGGCCGCGGTCTTGCGGGCCGGAGCCTTACGTGCCGGGGCCTTCTTCGCCGCGACCTTGCGGGCGGGCGCCTTCTTCGCCGCGGTCCGCTTCGCCGGCGCCTTCTTGGCGGCGGTCTTCTTGGCCGGGGCCTTCTTCGCCGCGGTCTTCTTGGCGGGCGCCTTCTTCGCGACCGTCTTCTTCGCGGGCGCCTTCTTGGCCACGGTCTTCTTGGCTGTCGTCCGCTTCGCCGGGGCCTTCTTCGCGACGGTCTTCCTCGCCGTCACCTTCTTGGCCGGGGCCTTCTTCGCGACCGTCTTCTTCGCCGTCGTCTTCCGCGCGGCGGTCTTCTTCGCAGCCGTCGTCTTCTTGGCTGCGGTCTTCTTGGCGGGCGCCTTGGCAGCGCTGCGCTTGGCTGGCGCCTTCTTTGCCGCACTCACCTTCTTCGTCACTGTCTTCTTCGCTGCGCTGACCTTGCGCGCGGCCGTTGTCTTCGCGGCGCTGGCCTTCTTCGCGACAGTCTTCTTGGCGGGAGAAGCCTTTTTGGCTGTCGCCTTCCCTGCGGCTGCCTTCTTGGCTGGCACTCTGCCTCCTTGGTGCGGCTGAGGAAAACCACGGTGGATTCCTCGTCGTCATGATGATGACAACACTTGGTGGCTACGTAAAGCACCCGAAACGTCTTCAGGTTAAGGCGTCCTGGCCGCAAGCAGGCGCGCAAATGCCGAAAATCCTTGTGCAGAAGGGATTCCGTCGCGCTAAGAGGATGCCCGAAGTGCTCAAGAATTTCTTGGCGACACGCGCACAAAGTTCGTGTCGAACGGTGCTTTCGGGGAGTGTTGTCCTCGGCAACGGCCTGCGCGAAGTGAGGTGACGGACATGTCGAAGTGCGGTTACGACGACGTCGGAGACGCATGATGAGAGAGCTTGCGGACGACCTCGGCGACGTCGTCGCGATGCCGTCGACAGTGCGTCGTGTGGTCAGCATCGTGCCGTCGTTGACCGAGTCGATCGCGGTCACGCACGCACATCTTCTGGTCGGTGCGACCGACTGGTGCACGCATCCGCAACACCTCGACGTGACCCGTGTGCGGGGCACGAAGAATCCGGATCTCGATCGCATCCGCACCCTCGCACCCGACGTCGTCATCGCGAATGCCGAAGAGAATCGCGCCGTCGATCTCGACGCGTTGCGGGCGAGCGGAATCGCGGTCTGGACCACCGCACCGACGACTGTCGACGAATCACTCGACTCACTCGAACGCATGCTGTCCGCGATCATCGGTGAACTGCCGGACTGGCTGCGACAAGCGCGCGATGTGTGGAGTACGCCGTACGACGGGAAGAGGCGGCGGGCCGTCGTACCGATCTGGCGTCGACCGTGGATGGCGTTGGGGCGGGACACATTCGCGGGTGATCTGTTGTCGCGGATCGGGATCGACAACGTGTTCGCGGAATCCGGTGAACGTTATCCGCGGATCGATCCGGATGCGTTGCCCGGTTACGACATCGTCGTACTGCCGGACGAGCCTTATGCCTTTTCACCCGACGACGGTCCGGAGGCATTCACCCGGCCGGCGAAGTGTGTGTCCGGCCGGCATCTGACCTGGTACGGCCCGTCACTTGTCGAGGCGCGCGAGGTGCTCACCCGGCAACTCGCCTGAACCACTCAGTGGACGGCTGTGGTGCCGATCGGACGGCCGCCGTGACGTGCGCCACGATGCCTGCCTGGTCAGCTAGACGGTTAGGTATGCCTCACCTACACTCGCTCCGTGCCGTCGATGACCGCGAAGAAGAAGTGCTGCAAGGACAAGCCGAGGTGCAAGAAGTGCCCGGTCGTCCTGAAGCGGCTGGCTGATGCCGGCTGCGCGGAGCGGCACGATCGCGTCCACTACACCGTGGACAAGAAGATCAAGAAGAAGGTCCTCAAGGAGGCCCGCAGCCGCTGACGCGGCGAAGTCAGGACGCGCGGCGCAGGGTGATCGCGTCGGCCGCCTGGCGGAGCAGTCCGGGGATGGTGACGTGGGCGGCCTGGCCGGTCGCCTCGAGGTCGTCGCCGTACCACCAGCCGTGAGCGCTGATCGTCTCCAGTTCGAGCTGTTCCTGGTTGGCGAACGTCACGTCGACGCCGTCCACCCCGACCGCGAAGAACGTCTGGTGCTGGATGATCGGGCACCCGCCCCACTCGAACTCGATCGTGTTCGTCGCCACCGGCGTACCGAGTGACTCGACCGGCAGGTGGATGCCGACCTCCTCGCGCAACTCCCGGCTGGCTGCTTCCACGACCGTCTCACCGGCTTCCACTCCGCCGCCGATGGTGAACCAGTACGGCGTCTGTGGCTTCAGCGGATCCCAGCCGTGCAGGAGCAGCACCTTGCCGTCCGGGCGGACCGGCAGGACACGGGCCGTCGTACGCCGGACGACGGTGCCTGGTGGGGGCAGACGAGGATCGCTCACACGACAAAACGCTAGACGAGGAAGGCCGTCCCGCGTCGGGTGGTGCGGCGAGTCTCACATTAGTTGCCGTACACATCAGGTGGCACGATCGACGTATGACGGCAACCATCGGTCTCGGACTGGCAGCGCTCGGGCGACCCGGGTACATCAACCTCGGACACGACGAGGATCTGCCGCCGGGCCGCGCGATCGAGGATCTGAGAGCGCGTACACATGAACTTCTCGAGCGGGCCTGGGAGGCCGGTGTTCGCTACTTCGACGCCGCGCGTTCGTACGGTCTTGCCGAAGTCTTCCTCGGCGAGTGGCTGACACCCGAGCGACGCGACCGACTCACCATCGGTTCGAAGTGGGGCTACACGTACGTCGCCGACTGGCGGCACGACGTGGACACGCACGAGGTGAAGGACCACTCGCTCGCGACCTTCGAACGGCAATGGCCCGAGACCCTTCAAGCGCTTGGTGGACCACCCGACTTCTACCTGGTCCACAGCCTCACGTCGGACAGTCCCGCGCTCGGCGACGCGCGACTGCTCGACCGTCTCGGTCAGCTCGCGGCCGACGGCGTACGCGTCGGATTGTCGACAAGCGGACCACATCAGGCCGAGACCCTGCGCAAGGCGATGGAGCTCAACGGACCGTTCACCGCCGTGCAGGCGACCTGGAACGTCCTGGAGACCTCAGCCGGTGCCGCGCTCGCGGAGGCGCACGACGCAGGTTGGTTCGTCGTTGTGAAGGAAGCCGTAGCCAACGGCCGCCTGACCGCAAAGGCCGGCGAGACCCCGTTCAACGAGTTCGCCCGCCAGCACGGCATCGCCCCCGACGCCCTGGCAATCGGCGCCGCCGCCGCACAACCGTGGGCCGACATCGTCCTCAGCGGCGCAACCACCACCGAGCAACTCGAAAGCAACCTCGCCCACCGAACCGCCGAACCACTCACCGAGTTCGCCCAGCAACCCGACGAATACTGGACCGAACGCTCCGCCCTACCGTGGATCTAGTACCACCCACGCGTCCTCCGCAAGGCAACTGTCGTCCCAACAACGTCAGCAGCGCGACACACCGCCTCAAACGGACTGCCGCGACGGCCGCGACGCGTGGCGACAAGCCCGCGAGGTGTGGGCGAGAGCCCGCAGGCGGCGACAGCCGCCCGGAGGTGGGGGCGGGCGGGAGCGCGCGGAGCGGGCGCGACGCAGGAGTGGCTGCGTAGCACGCGTGGGTGATTCTGTGTGTGGTCAGAACGTGTGTTCGTTGGCTGGGAAGTCTCCTGCGGCTACCTCGGCGGCGTAGGTGGTTGCTGCTGCGGTGAGGATGCCGCGGAGGTCGGCGTACTGCTTGACGAAGCGGGGCATGGTGCCGGAGCGCATGCCGGCCATGTCTTGCCAGACGAGGACCTGGGCGTCGGTGGCGCGGCCGGCGCCGATGCCGATGGTCGGGATGGTGACGCGCTTGGTGATCTCGGCGGCGACGTCGCCTGGGACCATCTCGAGGACGACGGAGAACGCGCCGGCGTCGGCCAGGGCGATCGCGTCGTCGATCAGGCCGGCGGCCTGGTCGCCGCGACCCTGGACCCGGTAGCCGCCGATGCTGTGTTCGCTCTGCGGCGTGAAGCCGATGTGCGCCATCACGGGGATTCCGGACTGGGTCAGCTTCTCCACCATCGGTACGACGGTCCGGCCGCCCTCGAGCTTGACCGCGTGCACACCTGCTTCCTTCATGAAGCGTACGGCGGTGTGGAACGCCTGCTCGGGGGACGCCTGGTACGAACCGAACGGCAGGTCCGCGACGACCAGCGCCCGGTCGACCGCACCGGCGACCGCGCGGGCCAACGGGATCAGTTCGTCGACCGTGACGCGCAGAGTCGTCTCGTAGCCGAAGACGTTGTTCGCGGCGGAGTCGCCGACCAGCAGCACCGGGATGCCGGCCTGGTCGAAGATCTCGGCGGTGTACTGGTCGTACGCCGTCAGCATCGCCCACTTCTCGCCACGGTTCTTCATGTCGCGGAGGTGGTGGATGCGGTACCGGCGCGGCCGCTTGCTGCCCTCGGCCGGGCCGGCGGTGGAGGAACCCTGACCTGGCGACACAGCCTGACCTTCTGCAGGGCCGTTCACCTGCGCAGTGACGGGATTGCCCAGCTGCGCGGCAGCCGGTGCGGGAGAGCCGGCACCAGCGGCCGGTCCGGAGGAGCCGGGGCCGGGGGCCGGCCCGGCAGAGTTGCCGGCATTGGTCGGCGCAGGAGCGTTGCCGGGTTCGGCCTCGCCGCCAGTGGGCTGAGCGCGCCGAGCACGGTGTGAGCCGGTGTTCTCGTTCAACACCTGGCTCGGTGCGTCCTGCTGGACGTCCGCACGTCGCCGCGCGCCGAGGGGCTTGGGCTGCTCACTCACAGGCGTGTTGCTCTCGTACTCCGCACTCGGGTCGGACGGGTAGCCGTTGTCGGACCGTCGTCCGGACTCCTGGCCGTAGCCGCCCTCGAGCATCTCCGGCAGGTACGCCGTGATGGTCGGAGTGTCCGCCGGGTGGTTGCCCGGTGGGTTGGCAGGTGGTGACGCGGGCCGCTGGTTCTGAGGCTGCTGCGGCGGCTGTTGCTGGCCCTGCGGCTGCGCGGGAGGAGGCGGCGGTGTTGGTGCCTGGTTCGGTCCATGAGCCTGCTGCGGTGGCGTCACGCCGTTGTTGTGTGCAGGCGTGCCGTCCTGCGCGGGTGCCGGGGCCTGGCCGCTCCAGTTGGCGTTGCTGGTCCCGTTGGAGCCGTGCGGTGGCGGCGTGTGCTGGGTCAGACCGTTGTTGCCGGGCTGCGGGGGAGCGGGCGGGCGCTGCGGCTGCTGCTGCGGTCCGTTCGGTGCGGGCGCCTGCCGGTTCGGCGGTACGCCGTTACTACCTGGACCGAACGGGCTCGGCCGGCCTTGCGGCGGGGGAGGACCTACCGGTGCCTGCTGTGGCTGCTGCGGCCGGAACGGGTTCTGCTCCTGGAACTGACCGAACGGCGACTCATCCCCACGAGCCTGCCCCGGCTCACCCCGACCCGGCTCGCCCCGCGACGGCTCACCCCGACCGAGGTCACCCCGACCGAGGTCACCCCGACCGAGCTCACCACGACGAGGTCACCACGACCGAGGTCACCACGCGAGGGCTCACCGCGCGAGGGCTCACCGCGCGAGGGTTCACCGCGACCGAGGTCATCTCGACCGGGCTCACCTCGACGGAGCTCACCACGCGAGGGCTCACCGCGACGAGGTCACCGCGACCGAGCTCACCACGCGAGGGCTCACCGCGCGAGGGTTCACCGCGACCGAGGTCACCTCGACCGGGCTCACCTCGACCGGGTTCGCCGCGACCGGGTTCGCCGCGCGACTGCTCACCGCGACCGAATTCACCTCGACCCGGCTCACCACGCGAGGGCTCGCCGCGGGCGGGTTCGGGGCGGGCGGGGTCGCCGTAGTACTCCGGCCGTTGCTGGTCGCCGTACGTGCGGCCCTGTGGTTGGTCGCCGTACGGACGGGGCTGCGGCTGGTCGCCGTACCGCTGCTGCTGGGGTTGCTGCGCGGGCGGTGGCGGCGGGACGCCGGCAGGAACGGAGGCTTCGGGACGTACGGTTGCTGGGGCACCGGGCCGCGTTCGTAGGACCTGGGGGCGTTCGGCAACGACGGCGACGGGTCGAGTCCGAGGCCGTTGCCCCGGTCCCGCCAGGTGTCGTCGCCGTAGTCCGAGCGGCGGTGCTCCTCGGTTGTCCGGTTCTTCGGTCCGGTCCCGTACGGCGACGGCAGCTCGTCGTCGTCCTGGGTACCGGCCGACAGGAAGTTGTCAACCATGCCTTCATCGTCCCACCGTTGCGGAGGGTGAGCGCTACCGGCTGCGGCTGAGCGATCGCTCACATCGTCCAAGGGCAGGCCGGAGCGGTCCGTGAGCTCCTCGGAGGAACCCCACGGGCTGTCGGAGGTCGGGCGGTACCGCCAGGAATCAGTCAGTGCTCTCCGCCACCTTCCGTACCTCCTCACCAGTCACCGGTGCAGCCTCATCTGCCACCGGTGTCGCGGGACCGTCCGCGGTCACGTGCGCCGCCTTGCGGGCGTCCTCGCGCCAGGCGTTCGTGATCGGCAGCCGGCGGTCCCGGCCGAATGCCTTGTGGGTGATCTTCGGGCCCGGCGGGTACTGCCGTCGCTTGTACTCCGCCTTGTCGACCAGCTGGATCACCTTGCTCACCAGCTCGGTCTCGAACCCGGCCGCGACCAGCTCGGCGCTGCCGCGGTCCTGCTCGACGTAGTCGTCCAGCATGTCGTCGAGCAGGTCGTACGGCGGCAGCGAGTCGGTGTCCTGCTGGCCGGGCCGCAGCTCCGCCGACGGCGGCTTGGCGATCGAGTTCTCCGGGATCGGCGGCTGCTGGCCGCGCGCCTTCGCGTCCGCGTTGCGCCACTTGGCCAGCCGCCAGACCAGCGTCTTCGGGACGTCCTTCAGCGGCGCGTACCCGCCGACGGCGTCGCCGTAGATGGTCGAGTAGCCGACGGACAGCTCGGACTTGTTGCCGCAGGCAAGCACCAGGTGGCCGTCGGCGTTCGACAGGCCCATCCAGATCACCGCCCGGACCCGCGCCTGCAGGTTCTCCTCGGCCAGACCGGTCAGGCCGAGGGTGTCGATGAACGGCTGCACCATCGGCTGGATCGGCACCACCCGGTAGTTCAGGCCGGTCCGCGCGGCGAGCTCGGCGGCGTCGTCGCGGGAGTGGTCGCTGGAGTACACACTCGGGTTGGAGATGCCGAAGACGTGCTCGGACCCGACCGCGTCACAGGCGATCGCGGCGACGAGTGACGAGTCGATGCCGCCGGACAGCCCGAGCAGGACCGACTTGAAGCCGTTCTTCTGCACGTAGTCGCGCAGGCCGGTGACGATCGCGCCGTACATCTCGGCCTCGTCGGCCAGCCGGGGCGCGACGGCGGAGGCGATCGGTTCGTACGACGGCAGCGCGTCGTCGTGGATCACGGTGTGCACGATCTCGATGCCCTCGTGCGACCCGGACGGCGTACCGGTCGGCGCGGGCAGGTCGAGGTCGACCACCATGCTGCCCTGCTCGAACTGCGGGGCGCGGGCGAACACCTTGCCGTCGGCATCGGCGATCAGCGAGTCGCCGTCGAAGACCAGCTCGTCCTGGCCGCCGACCAGGTTGACGTAGGCGAGCGAGCAGCCGGCCTCGCGGGCGCGACGGCGGACCAGGTCGCCGCGGACGTCGTCCTTGTTGGCCTCGTACGGCGAGCTGTTGACGACGAGCAGCAGACCGGCTCCCGCGGCCTTGGTCACCGCGACCGGGCCGCCGTCCTGCCAGAGGTCCTCACAGATGACCAGGGCGACGTCGACACCGTGGATCCGGACGACCTGCAGGGTGCTGCCGGGGACGAAGTGCCGGAACTCGTCGAAGACGCCGTAGTTCGGCAGGTGGTGCTTGACCGCGCTGGTGACGACGCGACCCTGGTGGATCACCGCCGCGCTGTTGGTCGGGGAGCCCTTCGGACGGCCGAGCCGGTCCACGCCCATCGCCGTACCGGTGGCGCGGTCGAGGTAGCCGCAGACCACCACGATGTCGCCGAGACCTTCGTCGGCCAGCCGGGTGGCGAGGTCCTGGATGCGGGCCTGCGACGCGTCCACGAACGATGCCCGCAGGGCCAGATCCTCGACCGGATACCCGGTCAGGGCGAGCTCGGGGAAGGCGACGACGTGCGCGCCCCGCTCGACGGCGTTACGGGTCCACGCGACGATCTTCTCGGCGTTACCGTCGACGTCACCGACGGTCACATTGAGCTGAGCGAGAGCAACCCGAAGCTGAGGCACGGGAGCACATTACTGGTTCCCTGGCTCGAACCCACTTCTGATCACAGATCAGTGGCCATCGAGGTGGAGTTCGTTGTTCTCCGGGTCGGCGATGGTGCAGCGCTGTGGGGTGTCCTGGCGCACGATCCGGCCGCCGGCCGCGACGGCGGTTTCGATGCGGTTCTGGAGCTGGTCGTGGGGTACGACGAGCTCCAGCGTGATGCGGTTGCGTTGGCGGCGGCGGTCCTCCTCCGAGGTGTCCATCGACTGGAAGAAGAGCACCGGATTGAGCCAGCGCGGGTCGTAGATGTCGGTGACGTGCTCACGCGTGTCGGGGTCGTATCCGAGGACTGTCTGCCAGAAGGCGCGGACCGCAGCGATGTCGATGGCGTCGATGCCGAACTGCACGAAACGCAGCCGCGTCGGGTCCGCCGTGAGCCCCAGATCGCGCGCGGCGGCCTGGATCCGGCGGGCCAGGTCGGCGAACCGGGCGTCCTCCCACAGGTCCTTACCGGTGTCGATGGTGACGCCGTCCGGCCGCAGGTCGACCATCAGTGGCATACCTGTCTCGTCAACCAACGCGGCCACGGCGGTGGCGAGCTCGGCCGCCTGCGCGGGCGAGGCGGTCGGGTAGAAGACCATCCCGCCGAACACGACCCGCCAATCAGCCGTCTCCGGACCTCCGGCGAGTTCGTCGGCCGGGACGATGTCTGCCTCGTTCCCCTCGGGGTCGGCCATCGTCCGGTAATACTCACTACCGTCGAACGCCACCCGCCCGCCGGCCGCCTCGGCCGCCGTCACCCCGGCCGTCAGCGTCTGCGGGCGCGAGACATCGACGTGCGGGCGATTGCGCAGCGGCAGCGACCCTCGAGCTGGTGGAACGAGAACGCCGGATCCCGCCGCAGCGGGTCAGCCAGCTGGTCGTCGCCCACCGCGTCGTAGCCCAGTACGGCGTGCCAGAACGGAATCACCGCGGACCTGTCGGCAGCCCCGATCCGCACTTGCAGCGCCTGCAGCACCGAGGGGTCGGCGGTGAGCCCCAGCCCCTTCGCCGCGGCCGAGATCGCCGACGCCAACTCCCACTGGTCGGGCCCACCGAGCCGGACCAGCACCCCGCGATCACGCAGGTTCACTTCGGACAGATCGGTCAGTTCGGCGATCCGCGCGACCAGGGCCGCGCCCGCGGACTGCGACGGCGCGTCGAACCACGCGTTGATGCCGGCAGCAAACGCTCGCCAGTCCTCGGCGCCGGCGATGGGTTCACTCATGCGAGCAACATAAGCGACGAAGGTCATCCGGTCGATGACTTTGGGTGGATGTGAGGGGACGGACCGGCCGATTCACTGAGTGCTATGACTTCACAGGGTGGGCCGACGGGGATGACCGAGCGGGCGCTCGGACCGGACCTGGCCCGTGGGTTCATGCTGCTGTTCATCGCGTTGGCGAACTCGCACTACTTCGTCAACGGCCCTTCGATCTTCGGCGGCTTCCCGACCGACGGCTCGGCGGTGGACCGGGCGGTGGGTTTCCTGATCGCGACCTTCGTCGACGGCCGGTCGTTCCCGATGTTCGGGGTGCTGTTCGGGTACGGCGTCGCGCAGATCGTCCGGCGGCAGCGCGAGGCCGGGAACGAGTGGCGGCCGATCCGGAAGCTGCTCCGGCGGCGGAGTCTGGTGCTGGTCGTGCTCGGCTTCCTGCACGCGATGCTGCTGTACGTCGGCGACATCCTCGCGGCGTACGGCGTACTCCTGTTCCTCGGCGTCTGGGCGCTGCGCTGGAAGGACCGCCGGCTGTTCATCGTGGCCGCGTTCGTGCTGGTGCTCGTGTCCCTGCCGAGCGGCGACTCGCTCTCGACGTCGACCGACCCGGTCGATCCGTCGATGCTGCCGCAGAACCTGCTCGACCAGTTCGCCGACCGGATCGTGGTCCAGCCGTTCGTCGCGCTGCTCGGCCCGATCGGGTTCGTCGCGCCGTTCCTGATCGGCCTGTGGGCGGGCCGCCGGCGCGTCCTCGAACGTCCGGCCGAGCACCTCACCCTGCTCCGCTCGACCGCGATCGTCGGCATCACCGTCGCGGTCGTCGGCGCCCTGCCGGTGTCGCTGATCATCGGCGGTGTGATCGACCGGCCGAGCGATCACACGCTCAGCATCATCGGCCCGCTGCACGACTCGTCCGGCGTCCTCGGAGGATTCGGGTACGCCGCTCTGATCGTGCTGATCGGGATGCGGTTGAGCGATCGCCGGGGCCGGATCACCCTGGCGATCGCCGCCGTCGGTCAGCGCTCGCTGACCTGCTATCTGGCCCAGTCGGTGGTGTGGACCGTCGTCTTCACGCCGTACCTGCTCGACCTGTCCGACACCCTCAGCACGACCACGACGGCACTGCTCGCCGTCGCGACCTGGCTGGCGACCGTCATGATGGCCGAGCGGATGCGGCGAGCCGACTGTCGCGGGCCGTTCGAGATCCTGATCCGCAAGTTCACGTATCGCTCCAGCAAGGCAGCGACCCGGGCGTAGATGACCCGTGGTGTCTAATGGCGGCGTGACAAGAGGGCAGGGGCCGGCGGGGGACGTCCGGCTGGGACGGGTCGGCAAAGGGCTGCGAGTACTCGTGGCCGTGGTGGGGATCGGGCTGCTGATCAACGGATCGGTGCGGGCCAGTGACGACGCCTGGCCGTTCGGGCCGATGTCGCAGTACGCGATGTCGGTGCCGGACGACGCGTCGATCACCTACACCCGGATCACCGCCGAGACCGACGCCGGTACGACGGTCGACGTACCGCTGAACATCGAGGGTGCCGGGGTCGCCCGGGCCGAGATCGAGGCGCGGACCGGGGAGATCGTCAAGGACCCGTCGCTGCTGCAGCAGGTCGCGGACGGCTGGGCGAGGAAGCACCCGGACCAGCCGAAGTACGTGAAGCTCGAGCTGATCCGAGACACCACCCAACTGGTGAAGGGCCGGGTCGAAGGCCCGCCGACGCCCGAGGTCCTCGCAACCTGGCAGGTGCGCCGATGAGCGCGCCGGCTGAGCGCAGACCGCTCGATGCTGATCCGGGCCGCCGACTGGTTCACGCCCAGGATCGCGCTGGCCCGGGTCGCGTGGTTGCGGACGGTCCTCTACCTGTTCGTCATCCTCGACATGCACGCGTTCGTCCGGGACACCCGGCTCAAGGGCGAGCATCCCGGCCTCTACGAGCCGTTGCTGCTCGCCCGCATCTTCGACCTGCCCAAGCCGTCCGTGGCGAACACGACCACGTTGTACGTCGTCCTGATCGTGGCCTGCCTGGTCGGCGCGACGAACTACTTCCCCCGGGTCGCCGGCTGGATCGTGGCACCGGCGTTCACCTGGTGGGTGCTGATCGGGATGAGCGACGGCAAGGTCGACCACGACCACCTCGCCCTGGTGATCGCGCTCTGGGTGCTCCCGACCGTCAAGGCCGGCAAGCGCGGCCTGGCGTCGTACGGCGACCAGACGAGGTCGGAGGCGGCCGGTTGGGCGGTCCGGTGTGTGCAGATCTGCGTGATCGCGACGTACTTCCTGTCCGCGGTCGCGAAGCTGCGGAGCGCCGGTTGGGCGCTGACCTGGCCGGGTAGCGCCGTACTGACGTGGGCGATCGTACGGCGGCCGCACCCGGTCGGGGAGTGGTTGCTGCACCACCCGTGGATGCTGCACGTGATGCAGTGGGTCGGGATCATCGGGGAACTCCTGTCGCCGGTGATCCTGTGGCTCAAGGGGCGGTGGCAGCTGCTCGGGGCGCTGTTCTTCCTCGGGTTCCACGCGGCGAACACAGCGATCCTGTTGATCCACTTCCTGCCGACGGTGGTCTGCTGGCTGGCGTTCGCGCCGCTGGAGCGGGTCGTGCCCTGGTTCAAGCGCCGGCGCCTCGAGAGCGACTCGGAAGGTTCGAGAGCGACGTCGGAGAGGGTTCAGAGCGCGACGCCGGAGAGGCCGAAGACCAGGCCGAAGAGGGCCGGGAGGCCAAGGAGCAGGCCGGCGCGTAGCCGGAACCGGCGGCCGCCCGGGCCGGGGGTCCGGACCACGCGGGACAGCACGGCCCCGGCGTACCCGAAGACCAGGGCGGCGAGCAGGATCTGCTTCGTCGGCAGATCGTCGGCGTTGTGGTGGGTCAGCGCGAGCGTGACCAGGCCGGTGCAGCAGAACGCGCACATGCCGAAGCCGAGCTCCGGGACCGGCAGCCAGCGCCGGCCCAGCACGTCCCGCTCGGCCGGCCGCCGGCCCCGGATCGACTGGACGAAGCGCGCGGTGCTGAGCAGCAGGTCGGCGGCACAGAGGATCGCGGCCACGATCAGGGCGGCGTGGTAACCAGCACCGAAGATCGTCTGCACACCGAAACGTTAGGCCCTGATCGGTGCAGTGTCCGCACCAGCACGTAACGTCTGCTTAACAGAGCAGGGGCAGACTGTGTGAGGGCCCTGTGAGGTCGATGCTGAGCGAGAGGTGGACTGGCCGATGGACAAGCAGCAGGAGTTCGTACTGCGCGCGCTCGAGGAGCGCGACGTACGGTTCGTGCGGCTCTGGTTCACCGACGTGCTCGGGTTCCTGAAGTCGGTGGCGGTGGCGCCGGCCGAGCTGGAGGGCGCGTTCGCCGAGGGGATCGGGTTCGACGGGTCCGCGATCGAGGGGTTCGCCCGGGTCACCGAGGCGGACATGCTGGCCAAGCCGGACCCGTCGACGTTCCAGATCCTGCCCTGGCGGGGCGAGACGATGGGCACGGCGCGGATGTTCTGCGACATCAACATGCCGGACGGGTCCGCGTCCTTCGCCGACCCGCGGTACGTGCTGAAGCGGACGCTGTCGAAGGCGGCCGACCTCGGGTTCACCTTCTACACCCACCCCGAGATCGAGTTCTACCTGTTCAAGTCGCTGACCGGTGAGCCGGGCACCAAGCTGGAGCCGGTGGACTCGTCCGGGTACTTCGACCACACCCCGCAGGGCATCGGCAACGACTTCCGCCGCGAGGCGATCACGATGCTGGAGTCGATGGGCATCTCGGTCGAGTTCAGCCACCACGAGGGCGGTCCCGGCCAGCAGGAGATCGACCTGCGGTACGCCGACGCGCTCACCACCGCCGACAACATCATGACCTTCCGGGTGGTGGTGAAGGAGGTGGCGCTGAGCCAGGGCATCTACGCGTCGTTCATGCCCAAGCCGCTGAGCGACCAGCCCGGGTCCGGGATGCACACCCACATGTCGCTGTTCGAGGGTGACCGGAACGCGTTCTTCGAGGGCGGCGCGCAGTACCAGCTGTCCAAGACCGGCCGCGCCTTCATCGCCGGCCTGCTGCAGCACGCGGCCGAGATCACCGCGGTGACGAACCAGTGGGTGAACTCCTACAAGCGGCTCGCGGTCGGCGACGAGGCGCCGTCGTTCGTCTCCTGGGGTCACAACAACCGGTCCGCGCTGGTCCGGGTGCCGATGTACAAGCCGCACAAGGGCCAGTCGAGCCGCGTCGAGTTCCGCTCGCTGGACTCGGCGGCGAACCCGTACCTCGCGTTCGCGCTGATGCTGGCCGCCGGCCTGAAGGGCATCGAGGAGGGCTACGAGCTGCCGCGCGAGGCCGAGGACGACGTCTGGTCGCTGACCTCGCGTGAGCGCAAGGCCCTCGGCATCAAGCCGCTGCCGAGCAGCCTCGCCGAAGCCATCTCCGCGATGGAGGACAGCGAACTGGTCGCCGAGACCCTCGGCGAGCACGTCTTCGACTTCTTCCTCCGGAACAAGCGCGCCGAGTGGCAGGACTACCGCCGCCAGGTCACCCCATTCGAACTGAACAAACTCCTGCCGGTTCTCTAACCCACCAGCACGCTGACGATTCGGACCGGCTCCCGCGGGGACGCGGCGATGCGGTCGAGGACCGGGAGTCCGTTGCTGACGGCGCCGATGATGGTGGGCGTCTTCGGTAGCTCCGTTGTCGTGTGCACGAAGAAGAATCCGCTGCAACAGAGTGTGTTCAGAGGTTGGCGAGTTGGTCGTCCGAGGCGTGCTTCGAGGCCCAGCGTGAGGCCGCGGTCGAGTGCCGGTACGGCGGGTCGACCGGCGGAGCCGGTGTGGGTGCGCCGAAATCAGCCGGTGCCGGCGGCAGGATCGGCGATCCGTCGGGGGCGAGGGCATGCACCTCCTCGACGGTCAGCAGACCCACCGGGCGGGTCCCTTCGGTGATCACCACGATGCAGCCCGGGATCACCTGCTGGGCGCGATTCCCCTTCGCCGGAACGAGAATCCCCTCGGCCTGCGTGCGCCAGGCGCCCGGCGCGAAGCGGCGCAACGCGATCCCTGCCTGCCCGTCGTCCGCCGACCGCGGTGGGAGGTAGGCGGTGGCTGTGTAGTCGTAGTCGTAGTCCGGCTCAGGCGGACCCGAAACTCGCCCGCCCTGCTGGGGCGTCAACCAGACCACCGAGCCCCGAACAGCGAGCGACCCCGTCATCATGACCATGAGAAGCCATCATGCCGATTACTGAGCGAATCCGCTACACGACACCGTGTATTCGCCGCAAGGTGGCCGCGATCCAACTGAGACGCGGCGTCGACGTTGTGCACAGCTCGATCATAGGAACGGGTGGCTGCCGGTGACAGGGGCGAGGGATGGGCCGAGGCCGATTGGGTAGCCTGCACCCGTGGCCGAGGTGCGCAGAGGGTCTTGGGAGGGGCGGCTGGCACGGCTGGGTTTCGCGGATCCGCAGCGGGCCGGCGTGATGCTGGAGCAACTGGACCGGCTGGATGCGCACAGTCCGATGGTCAGCGACCACGTCATCACCGCGCTGTCCGAGTCGGCCGACCCGGATCTCGCCCTGCGGGGGCTCTGCGGGCTGGCGGAGGGGCTGGATCGCAACGAGCACGACCTCTCCGCGTTCGCGCGCACGCTCGAGGTCGACGACGACTTCCGCCGCCGGCTCCTGTCGGTGCTCGGCGCGAGTGAGGCGCTCGGCCGGCATCTCGGCGTCCATCCGCGGCATTGGTACGACCTGGCCGATCCGGCGCTGGCCGGGGTCCGACCGTCCGCCGATGATGTCGCGGCCAAGCTCGCCACCGCGGTGGATGCGCCCAACCCGGTCGACGCGCTGCGGGTCGAGTACCGGCGGCTGCTGCTCAGGCTTGCGTCGCGTGATCTCGCCGAAGGGTTGCTGGTCGACGAGGTGGCCGCCGTACTGGCCGATCTGGCCGGGGGAGCGCTGGACACCGCGCTGCACATCGCCCGCAACGAGTACTTCGCCGCGCACCCGGCCGCCGCCGACTGCCGGCTCGCGATCATTGCCATGGGCAAGTGTGGTGGCCGCGAGCTCAACTACGTCAGCGATGTCGACGTCCTGTTCGTCGCCGAGCCGCTCGACGGCGAGCCCGAGGCGCCCGCGCTGAAGACCGCGACCCAGCTCGCCGCCGCCACGATGCGCATCTGCTCGGCCCACACCGCCGAAGGCACCCTCTGGCCGGTCGACGCCGCACTGCGCCCCGAGGGAAAGTCCGGCCCGCTGGTCCGCACCCTGGAGAGCCACCTCGCGTACTACCAGCGCTGGGCCAAGACCTGGGAGTTCCAGGCACTCCTCAAGGCTCGCCCGGTCGCGGGTGACGTGGAGCTCGGGCAGCGGTACGCCGAGAAGACCGGCGAGCTGGTGTGGTCGGCGGCGGACCGGCCCGGGTTCGTCGACGACGTGCAGGCGATGCGGCGGCGCGTGGTCGACCACATCCCGGCGGCCGACGTCGATCGCCAGCTCAAGCTCGGTCCCGGCGGGCTGCGGGACGTGGAGTTCGCCGTACAACTCCTGCAGCTCGTGCACGGCCGCAGCGACGACACGGTCCACAGCGGTACGACGCTCGTCGCGCTCGAGTCGCTCACTGTCAACGGGTACGTCGGTCGAAGCGATGGGGCTGTCCTGGCCGACGCCTATCGGTTCCTGCGGTCGATGGAACACCGCATCCAGCTGTACCGGTTGCGTCGTACCCATCACGTCCCGGAGGACGAAGCCGATCTGCGCAGGCTCGGAAGGTCGCTCGGGTTCACGAAGAACCCGGTCACCGACCTGACCGCGGCCTGGAAGAAGCACGGGCTCGAGGTACGTCGCCTGCACGAGAAACTCTTCTATCGACCGCTGCTCGCAGCCGTCGCGCGGATCCCGGGCGGCGAGGTGCGGCTGACGCCCGAGGCCGCCAAGCAGCGACTGACCGCCCTCGGATACGCCGATCCGTCGTCGGCGCTGCGGCACATCGAAGCGCTGTCCGAGGGAGTCTCGCGCCGATCGTCGATCCAGAAGGCGCTGTTGCCGGCGATGCTCGGGTGGTTCGCGGAGTCGCCCGCGCCCGACGCCGGGCTGCTCGCGTTCCGGACCATCTCGGACACGCTCGGCTCGACGCCGTGGTACCTGCGCCAGTTGCGCGACGAGGGCGCCTCGGCCGAGCGGCTCGCTCACCTGCTCGCGAGCGGCCGGTACGCCGTCGACCTGCTGCAGCGGGCCCCTGAGGCGACCGCGATGCTGGCCGACGAACGCGAACTCGTGCCGCGGACGCAGGACGGTCTGCAGTCCGAGATGTCCGCGGCGGCGAGTCGGCAGGAGCAGCCGGAGGCCGCGGTGGCCGCGATCCGGGCGGTCCGGCGCCGCGAGTTGTTCCGGGTGGCCGCGGCCGACCTGTCCGGCCTGCTCGATGTCGAGGCGGTCGGTGAAGCACTGACCACGGTCTCGGTCGGGACACTGACCACCGCGCTCGAGGTGGCGAGGCGGGCCATCGCCAAGGGACAGCCCGAGCCGACCCGGATGTCGATCGTCGCGATGGGGCGGTTCGGTGGGCACGAGCTCGGGTACGGCAGCGATGCGGACGTGATGTTCGTCCACGATCCGCTGCCGGGAGCCGACGAGAAGGCCGCGACCGATTTCGCCACCCAGACCGCGACCGAGTTCCGCCGCCTGCTGGCGTTGCCCGGCGCCGATCCGGCCGTCCAGGTCGACGCGGACCTGCGCCCGGAAGGTCGTCAGGGTCCGCTGGTCCGGACGTTGGCGTCGTACGCGTCCTATTACGAGCGCTGGTCGGCGGTGTGGGAGGCGCAGGCGTTGTTGCGGGCCGATCCGCTGTGCGGGGATGCCGACCTGTGCGAGGCGTTCCGCGGACTGATCGATCCGCTGCGCTACCCGGCGAACGGCGTCAGTGAGCGGGACGTGATGGAGATCCGCCGGATCAAGGCGCGGGTGGACGCCGAACGCCTGCCGCGTGGCGCCGACCGCAGTACCCACACCAAGCTCGGCCGGGGCGGTCTGGCCGACATCGAGTGGACTGTGCAACTGCTGCAGCTGCGCGAGGCCAACCGGGTCCCGGCGCTGCGTACGACGCGCACGCTCGGCGCACTGCATGCGGCGGTGGAGGCCGGACTGGTCGAGGCGTCGGACGCGGGCATCTTGCGGGTCGCGTGGGAGATGGCGACCCGGATCCGCAACGCGATCATGCTCGTCCGCGGCCGCCCCGGCGACTCGCTGCCGAGGGATCCCCGCGACCTGGCCGCCGTCGCCCACATCTGCGGCTACCCGCCGGGCGAATCGGGCCGCTTCTCCGACGACTACCTCCGCATCACCCGCCACGCCCACAACACCGTCGCTCACCTCTTCTGGGACGACTGACCGGCGTACCGAAGAACGGGTAGTAGTCGGCGTCGCCTCCCCAGCCCCCGCCTGGCTCGGCTGCGTCAACCCTGCCTGGGCCCACCACTACCCGTTCTTCGGTGCACCTAGAGTTGTGCTGATGGATGTGGTGGAAGCGGTGGATGAGGTCAGGCAGGCCGGGGTTTTCAGCCATGTCCGGCGGAGTGTCCGGATGACGGTTGGGCAGCGGCGCGTCTGGGAGACGGACTGGGCGGCGCTCGGGCGGAAGCTGGAGGAGCTGCCGCCGGGCGAGGTCGATCTGGCCGGCTGGTTCGGCCGGGAGGCGCCGACCGTGCTGGAGATCGGGACCGGGATGGGTGACGCGACCGCTCAACTCGCGGTGGCCGCGCCGGAGGTGAACCACCTGGCGGCCGAGGTGTACCCGGCCGGCCTGGGCCAGCTGATGTTGTGGGTGGAGAAGTACGACCTCGACAACGTCCGGCTGCTGCACGGCGACGCGCTCGACTTCCTCCGCGACCACGTCGCGCCCGGCGCGCTGGCCGGCGTACGGATCTACTTCCCGGACCCGTGGCCGAAGAAGCGGCACCACAAGCGGCGCCTCGTCACGCCGCCGTTCGTCGCGCTGGTGGCGTCCCGCCTGCAGCCCGGCGGGACGTTGCACCTGGCAACCGACTGGGCGGACTACGCGGACCGGATGCTCGAGGTGTGCGAGGCCGAGCCGCTGCTGCGCAACCAGTACGACGGCTGGGCCCCGCGACCCGAGTGGCGTCCGGTCACCAAGTTCGAGTCGCGTGCCCAGGCCGAGGGCCGCGACTGCCGCGACCTCCTCTACACCAAGGTCACGCCGACCGGCTCGTGAAGTTCCACAGCCCGGCCGGCACCGTGTAAACGGTGTAACCGTCCTCGTACGACGGCTCACCCACGTAAGGAGCCGGTACGGCGGTGACGTCCGACGCAGCCGCGGACGGCACGTGGACCTCGGCCGTCGTACCGACCGGAACCTGGACGTCCAGCGACAGCACCCGGCTGACCCGCTTCCAGGTCACGGTCACCCGGCCGCGGATCGTGTCGGTGCGGATCGTCGCCGAGTCCACCTCACCACGCGCGTCCGGCCGGACCAGGATCCGCTGCCAGCCCGCGTCGAGGTTGCGCAGACCGGCGACGTTCTCGTACACCCACTGCACGACGGTGCCCTGGAAGTAGTGGTTGCGTGACCGCGAGTCCTCCTCCCACTTCTCCCACATCGTGTCCGCGCCGAGGTCGAACCAGTAGCCCCAACTCGGATAGCTGCGCTGCAACGCGACCTTCGTCGCCGCGTCGGCGTACCCGTGCGCGGTCAGCACCGGCAGCAGTACGCCGACGCCGAGGCAGCCGGTGTTGAGGTGGAACCCGCGCGCTTCGACATCCGCGGCCAGGTTGGCGGCAACCCGTCGTACCAACTCGTCCGGGACCATGCCGAACGCCAGCGGGACCGCGTTCGACGTCTGCCGGTAGTCCGGGTCCTCACCCGACTTGTAGACCCCGGCCTCGCGATCCAGGAAGGCCCGGTTGAGGCCGTCGTGCAGTTCGGCCGCGGCCTTCCGGTACTCGTTCGGCTTGCCGATGAGGTCGCCGATCTCGGCGGCGGCGACCAGCGCCCGGTAGAGGTACGCCGTACCGGTGAGGCGTCGGTCCTCCGGCGCCGGGCCGCGGCCGAAGCCGGGTGGGAGCCAGTCGCCGAGCACGCTGACGGACAGGCCGTCCTCGACCCGGTCGAGCTCCCAGGCGAGGTACCGGGTCAGCGAGTCCCAGTGCTCGTGCAGCAGCCGCTCGTCGCCGTACGAGCGATACATCTCCCGGAGCAGGAACGGGTACACCGTCGGCCATTCGGTCGCGGGGGAGAGGTCGGTGAAACCCCAGCCGCTGGACGGGACGATCACCGGCAGCTGTCCGGACTCGGCCTGGCTGTCGCGGATGTCGCCCAGCCACTTGGTGAAGAACCGGGCCAGGTCGAGCGTCGCCAGCATCGTCGGCCCGCCGACCTGTGCGTCACCGGTCCACCCGTTCTTCTCCATGAACGGTGTGTCGGTCGGGATGCCGTGCAGGTTGTTCAGGATCGTCCGGCGCATCGCCTGGTCGAACTGTTCGTACGGCGCCTGCGACGAGGCGAACCGGGTCACGTCAGGAACGTCCGAATGTGCCACTCGCATCAGCACCTCGGGTCGATCGGCGAGGCCCTCGACCTGGACGTAGCGGAAGCCCTTGTAGGAGAAGCGCGGCTCCCACTCCTCGACCCCGTTGCCGGCGGCAATGTATTCGTCGCGCTGGATCCGGTCGCTCTCGACGTGCACGTTGACCGCCACCACGGTGTCGTCGGCAACCGTCTCGCCATGGGTCAGGCTGATCACGGTGCCGGCGTCGGCGTTCACGGTGAGCTTCGTCCAGCCGGCCGTGGTGCGGCCGAAGTCGACGATCCAGACGCCGGGCCGGACCTCGGTGATGTCTGTCGGTTCGACCGTCTCGACGACGCGGATCGGCTCGTGCGCCTGGGCCTGGAGCGTGCCCTTCGGTGCGTCGACGGTGGTGGCTGCCGACCAGGCCGAGTCGTCGAAGCCTGCCGTGTCCCAGCCGGGGAGGGCGCGTCGGGCGTCGTACGTCTCGCCGGTGTAGAGGTCGTCCGAGACGTGGTCGGGCCGCCGGTGATACGCCAGGACTCGTCCGACCCCACTTCGGTCGTGCGGCCGTCGTCGTACTCGATCACCAGGCGGGCGAGCAGCCGCGGCTCGGCGGTCCAGGGCGCCTGGTGCCAGCGCCAGGCGTTGGGGGTGGTCAGCCCGAAGAATCCGCGACCGAGCTCGGCGCCGACCACGTTGTCGCCCGACCGCAGCAGGTCGGTGACGTCATGGGTCACGTAGAGCACGGTGTGGTCGTAGTCGGTGAAGCCGGGATCGAGTACGGCGTCGCTGATCCGCTGACCGTTCAGCCGCAGGTCGGCGTACCCGAGTCCGCTCGCGTAGAGCCGGGCCTGCTTCACCGTCCCGTCGGTCGTGAACGCGCGTCGAAGGAGGGGAGCGCTGTCGGTCGTGCCGCCGATCCAGCGCGCGGTGCCCCAGCCCTCGTCGAGGAGTCCGGTCTCGAACCACTCGGGCTCGGCCCAACCGCCCTCGCGGTCGAGGCCGTCCCAGAGGCGGACAGTCCAGTGGTACCGAGTGCGTGGAGTCAGGGCCTGGCCGTCGTACTCGATGCCGAAGGTCCGTGCCGACGTCACCTTGCCCGAGTCCCACACGTCAGCGCTCTCCGGCGTCAGCAGCTCCGGTGACGAGGCGACGAGCACCTGGTACGCCGTCTGGGTCGCGCCGTACCCGGGACCGGTGGCGATCCACGCCAACCGCGGTCGCCGGACATCGGTGCCCAGCGGACGCTCGGTGTACTCGGTCTTCAGTGTTCCGGCGTTCAGTGGACCACCAGGCGTCCATCCGTCCGGCAGTGCGTGCATCAGGCGGCTCCTCAGGCTCGTCGACACCCCGAGGACCGTAGGCAGGCGTGCGCCCCGCTTTCAACACTCTGACCAGATGTGGTCGCCCGTCTCACAGAGAGAAATCTTGTCCCACATCGTGAAACCTGAGCATCTTGCTCGACTTTGTCCGCTTTCATGGAGGCATGCAGGTCACCACGAACGCACCCGGCGACGCCCTGACGCGTCGTCGGCATGTCGACCTGCTGCGGGTGAACTCAGCCTGCTGTTGACCTTCGGCGCACCATCTCGGTCCCGTCCACCGTCCTCGCCCGAAGGAACAGTCCTGTGCGTCGTCTCATCCTGATCGCGTTGCTGGGGTCCGTCGCCCAGCTCGTCGACGGCACCCTCGGCATGGCCTACGGCGTCACCGCCACCACGGCCCTGCTGATCACCGGCATCACGCCGGCCGTCGCGTCCGCTTCCGTCCACCTCGCCGAGGTGGGCACCACGCTCGCGTCCGGTCTGTCGCACTGGCGGTTCGGCAACGTCGACTGGCGCGTGGTCGCGCTGATCGGCGTCCCGGGTGGCGTCGGTGCCTTCGCCGGCGCGACGTTCCTGTCCAGCCTGACCACTGAGTCGGCCTCGCTGTGGGTCGCCGGTCTGCTGCTCCTGCTCGGCATCTACATCCTGGTCCGGTTCGCGACCGGGAAGGTGCGGGCCGTTATGGAGGGGAGACCGGCCGGCAAGTTTCTCGGTCCGCTGGGCCTGGTCGCCGGTTTCGTCGACGCAACCGGCGGTGGCGGCTGGGGTCCGGTCGCGACGTCGTCACTGCTCAGCAGCGGGAAGCTCGAGCCGCGCCGGACGGTCGGTTCGGTGAGTGCGGCCGAGTTCATCGTCTCGGTCGCCGCCAGCATCGGCTTCCTGTTCGGGCTCGGCAAGGAGAACCTGCCGCTCGGCATCGTCGCCGCGCTGCTGATCGGCGGCGTGCTCGCGGCGCCGCTGGCCGCCTGGCTGGTGTCGCGGCTGGCCACCCGCTGGCTCGGTGTCGGCGTCGGTCTGGTGCTGATCCTGACCAACGCCCGCACGCTGCTGAAGGGCATCGGCGTAGCCGAAGGCCCGCGCTATCTCGTGTACGGCGCTCTGATCGTCGGCTGGGCCGGCGTCGTTGCCTACAGCGTTCGCACCACCGGCCGCCGGGCGGATGTCCAGGCCGAGCGCGAGCGCGAACTCGAGACCGTCTGACCGCGGTCACCACCTTCCTGCTGTTCTTCCCGTCCGCGGCCGCTCGCGGCCCGCCTGCACCTTCAGAGGTCTCCTGAGCATGCCCAGAATCCGTCTCCTCGCCGCCTCCGCCGCTGTCCTGTCCCTGGTCGCCGCCGTCGCCGGCTGCTCCCGCGCGGAGAGCAACGACGCCCCGGCGGCCGCCGCCGACAAGGGGCCGGCCACCGAGCTGCGGCTCGGCTACTTCCCGAACGTCACCCACGCCGCCGCCCTGGTCGGCCTGGACAAGGGCCTGTTCACCAAGGAGCTCGGCAGCACCAAGCTGGTGCCGACCAAGTTCAACGCCGGCCCCGAGGCCGTCGGCGCGCTGCTCGGCGGCTCGCTGGACGCGTCCTTCATCGGCTCCGGCCCCGCGATCAACGCCTACGCGAAGTCCAACGGCGAGGCGGTCCGGCTGATCGCCGGTACGACGTCCGGCGGTGCGCAGCTCGTGGTGAATCCGACGATCACCAAGGCGGAGGACCTGGTCGGCAAGACCGTCGTCACCCCGCAGCTCGGCAACACCCAGGACGTCTCGCTGAAGAAGTGGCTGGCCGAGAAGAACCTGACCGGCAAGGTCAAGGTCACCAACCTGGAGAACGCGCAGACGCTGGACGCGTTCAAGAAGGGTGACGTGGACGCGGCCTGGCTGCCCGAGCCCTGGTCGTCACGGCTCGTCCTGGATGCCGGCGCCAAGGTGCTGCTGGACGAGGCGACGCTGTGGCCGGACGGCAAGTTCCCGACCACCGTCCTGATCGTCCGGACCCAGTTCCTGCAGGAACACCCGGAGACCGTGAAGGCGCTGCTCACCGGTCTGGTCGGGGCGATCGACTTCGCCACCACGGACAAGGCGGCGGCCAAGACCGTGGTGAACGCGCAGCTCAAGGAGCTGACCGGCAAGGCACTGAAGCCGGCTGTCATCGATCGCGCGTTCGCCAACATCCAGGTCACCGCGGACCCGATCGCCTCGACGTTCCCGCAGCTGGCCAAGGACTCGGTCACCGCGGGGATCGCGAAGGACGCCCCGACCGTCGCCGGATTCGCCGACCTCGGCCCGCTGAACGACGTACTCACCAAGGCAGGAAAGCCGGCCGTCGACGCGGCCGGTCTGGATACGAAGTAGGGGTGGCTGACCATGACTGTGTTGATGCCACGCCTCCGGCGCGGCGGGTCACGGGGCTTTGACTCCCGGCCTTCCCTCGTCACTCCAGTCGCTTCGCTCCCTCCACTCCTCAGTCCAGGCCGGGAGGCCCCATGACCGCGATAGTCGAGGTTGAGCAGAGCGTGGTGCGGCCGGTGCGGTTCCATCAGGTCGGCAAGGCGTTCGGGCACGGCCGTACTGCGGTCGTGGCGCTGGAGGGTGTTGATCTCGACGTCGCGGCCGGTGAGTTCGTCTGCCTGCTCGGTGCGTCCGGCTGTGGCAAGACCACGCTGCTCAACCTGGTGGCCGGTCTCGACAAGCCGACCAGCGGGCGGATCGAGCTGAGCTCGTCGCGGCCGGCAGTCGTGTTCCAGGAGGCCGCACTGATGCCGTGGCTGACGGCCGCCGGGAACATCGAGTTGCCGCTGCGGATGGCCGGCGTACCGAAGGCTGCCCGGCGTGC
The DNA here is from genome assembly GCA_963748245.1 of uncultured Actinomycetota bacterium. Lineage (GTDB taxonomy): Bacteria > Actinomycetota > Actinomycetes > Propionibacteriales > Kribbellaceae > Kribbella. Next base: position 2,318,114 of record CAVVIA010000005.1, read on the forward strand.
GAAGGCTGCTGAGTTGCTGGAGCTAGTCAGGCTCGCAGGACTCGGTGACAAGCGGCCGCACGAGTTGTCCGGCGGTATGCGCCAGCGAGTCGCGCTGGCACGGGCTCTCGCGTCCACTGACGACAACACCGGCGCCAGCGCGGGGAAGCCGTCGCTGCTGCTGATGGACGAGCCGTTCTCGGCGCTCGACGCGATCACCCGCGACGTGATGCAGGGCGAGCTGCGGCGGATCTGGCGCGCGACCGGTACGGCGATCCTGTTCGTCACGCACGACGTGCGTGAGGCGGTGCGGCTCGGGCAGCGCGTCGTACTGCTGTCGTCGCGGCCCGGTCGGGTGGTGCGGCAATGGGACGTCGATGGACTGACCGGTGCGGACGAGTCCGGTGCGGTCGACGAGGTCAACGCGGCGCTGCGGAAGGTGATCAGCAGTCATGCCGCAGCCTGACGTCCAGGAGGACTTGTCCGACGTTGGCGCGGGTCTTGACGCGCTCGACACTCCCGTCAACCCCAGTGAGGGCTCACTGGCTCGGCGGATCGCCGGACGGGTGCTGCCGCCGGTTGTCGCGATCGCACTGCTCGTGGCCGTGTGGCAGGCGTTGTGGGCGGCCGCGTTCTGGCCGGAGTTCAAGCTGCCGGCGCCGGTCGACGTGTGGGGCCAGATCTGGCAGCTGGTGACGACCGGGGAGATCCTCGAGCTGTTCTGGGTGTCGGTGCACCGGGCCGTGATCGGCTTCGCGATCTCGCTGCTGATCGCCGTACCGCTGGGCCTGGCGATCGCGAACATCTCCGTCGTCCGGCGGGGGATCGGTCCGCTGGTGTCGGGGCTGCAGAGTCTGCCGTCGGTGGCCTGGGTCCCGGCCGCGATTCTGTGGTTCGGGCTGAACGACCGGGCGATCTACTGGGTCGTGCTGCTGGGCGCCGTACCGTCGATCGCGAACGGGCTGGTGAGCGGTCTGGACCAGGTGCCGCCGATCCTGCCGCGGGTCGGCAAGGCGCTCGGCGCCGGCCGGCTCAGCGGGATCCGGTACATCCTGCTGCCGGCCGCACTGCCCGGGTTCCTGGGCGGACTGAAGCAGGGCTGGGCGTTCTCGTGGCGGTCGCTGATGGCCGCGGAGCTGATCGCGACCTCGCCGGACCTCGGCGAGGGGCTCGGTCAGTTCCTGCACAACGGGATGTCGCTGTCGGACATCTCGATGGTGTTCGCCGGCATCCTGCTGATCTTCGTCGTCGGCGTCGGGATCGAACTGCTGGTGTTCCGGCCGCTGGAGAACTCGGTGCTGCGCGCCCGCGGCCTGACCGTCACGGCGCGCTGACGGGTTACGGGTTGGCGACCGACAGGCCCGGGGATGCGGTGCTTTCGGCGTCGCGCCGTACTGTGGGAGCGTGGTTCGATTCCTGCCGTTCCTGATCAGCCTGGCGCTCAGCGTGTATGCGCTGTTCTCCTGCATCCAGACGTCCGACGAGGATGTGCCGCACCTGCCCAAGCTGGTGTGGATCGTCCTGATCGTGTTCGTCCCGTTCGTCGGGCCGATCGTCTGGCTGCTGGCGCTGCGCACCCAGCTCGGCCGCCGCGACCGCGCCGTCCGGCCGCCGAAGCCGGGCAACCGCCCGGTCGCGCCGGACGACGATCCGGACTTCCTCAAGACCCTGGACCGCTATCGCGACCCGCGCACGACCGTGAAGCCGCCGCACGACGAGCCGCCGCAGGACGAGAGACCGCCGCAGGACAAGACACCGCCGAAGCCCGGACCTGACGCCGAGCCGGGCAAACCGGAGCGCAAGTCCAAGCCGAAGTCCAAACCGAAGGCCGAGGACGAGACGCCGTCAGAGTCCGACGACGGCAAGGCCTGAGCTTTCGCGCAGGCCTCGCCGGCCAGGACTTCGGCTGGTGCGGGTGGTGGAGAAGCAGCAGCTCCGTCACGCCGACTTGCGGTGCTCGGGCAGGAGGGTGTTGTCGCGCTCGGACTCCGTGGTGCCGCCCCAGACGCCGTACGGCTCTCCTACGGAGAGCGCGTGCTGACGGCACTCGGGCTGAACCGGGCAGGTTCCGCACAGCGACTTCGCCACCATCTCGCGGGCCCTTTTACGGACGCCACGCTCCGATTCGGGCGAGAAGAACAACTCCGGGTTGACGTCGCGGCACGCGGCTTGCGACTGCCAGTCCCACAGATCCATGAGCGGGCGGGGCAGGCGAGGCATCCCTCTCGACATGGCAACCTCCTTGACTCACCGTAAGCGCGGACGGGCGCTCGGTGAAAACTATGCTCAACTCACAGCGAGTTCAACCCTTGTTGTCTCGAAGTTCGGTCCATTCGTTATCGGCAGGTGGCGTCGCGGGTCCTGATCGGGCCCGGTTCACGCGGCGAGTGTGTTCACGTCATCACCAGGTGTGACATGGGTCACTCACTTGCTTCAGGCCAGCGCAGCACCGAGTACGGCGACCGCCAGCCCGGCGCCGAGGTTGAGTACGACGTTCAGCGCCGCCTTCCCACGATGCCCCGAAGCCGCCAGCGCGGTCGTCTCGGCGGCGAACGTGCTGTACGTCGTGAACGCGCCGCAGAAGCCGACCCCGACGAGCAACGTCGTGGACCGGTCAGTCACTCCGGTGAGCAATCCGAGCACGAAACTGCCCAGAATGTTGACGGTGAAGGTTCCCCAGGGCAGCGGTGGCTCGGCCTTGCTGCCCAGCAACAACCGGCCGACCATGTGCTTGTCCACCAGGAACCGCAGCGGAGCGCCGACAGCGGCGCCGAGGGCAACGAGCAGGACGTTCATCGCGCCCGCCCGGCCCACTCGCCGAGGGTTGCCGCCAGCAACGCCGCCGCGACGGTCCCGAAGAAGTAGATCAGGGCAACGACCGTGTGCTCGGGCAGCAACTTCTCGGTGTCGACGGCGAACGTCGAGAAGGTCGTGAACCCGCCGAGGATGCCTGTGCCGAGGAAGGGCCGGAGCAGCGGATGCGACCGCGGCGTCAACCGCGCCAGCAGGACGCCGATCGCGAAGCAGCCGAGCACGTTCGTCGCGAACGTCGCCCAGGGGAACCCGGCCGGCCCGTGCGGCAACGCCTCAGCGAGCCCGTAGCGGGCCAGCGAGCCGATGATCCCGCCGAGGGCCACGACGCCCAGGCTCCACAGCCTGATGCGCTCGCTCCGCTCGCCCATGTGACGCAATCCTGACTCACCCATCGTCCGCTGGATCGTAGCGGTAGTACTCGTGCGCACCGTGCGCCGTCCCGGTCTCGCCGGTCAGCGCGCGAATAACCATCGCGTGGGTGATGGCGAGCACCGGTCCGTCCGTGCTCGCGGTGTGCCGTCCCAGCGCCGCCCGTGCCCGCTCACGGACCCGGGACAGCGGCTCCCAGGGTCGTTGGATGCCTTGCGGCCATTCCCCGCCGTACGCCTCGAACTCGGCCTGAGCGGCCCGTACGTCGGCGACACCGCGCCATGAGCCGGTGTGGTCCGGCAGCCAGTCGCGCAGGTCGTAGTCGACCCGTACGCCGAGCGCCAGCCGGTGCCCGATGATCGCGGCACTGTGCAGGGCCCGGGTGAACGGCGAGCTGACCAGGTACGTCGCTCCGATGCCGCTGAGCAGGTCCGCGAGCTCCTGGGCCTGCTTGGCGCCCACCGGGGTCAGCGGGGCGCTGTCGGCCGCGATTCCGGGCAGGCCGCGGGAGTCGACCGGCCCGTAGTCCGGCTCTCCGTGCCGGACCAGGTAGATCTGCGTCACGGGCATGTTCTACCTGAGATGACGGGCTCCTGCCCATCCTCGGGCGTGGCCGCCCGGCAGTGGATCGGCGACCGACGTGGCCTGACCGGGGCGGTGGGGTGAGGACAGAGGTTGCTCAGTCCGTACCTGGTGCAACTCGTCGAAGAGGCTCGACCGGGTCTGCTGTTCCTCGATCCAGCGCACCTCGGTCGCACCCTGATGGCCGTGGACGGCGAGCACGGAGTCGATGTCGGGCCAGACCGCCGTCGCGGGGTTGCTACCGCACCAGCGCAGCGCCACCGAGCCGTCGCTGAACACACAGCCCTCGGCCACGACTCCGGTCCCCGAGACGCCGCTGGGATCACGGTAACGAACCAGTTCGAAGGTCCGCGGCCTCACCGTCCGGCCCCGGGCCGGCGGTCACCGAGCAGAACCTGTACCCCGAGCGGACCAACCACCGTCACTGCACCCCTCATCGTCTAGGCCGTTGCAGCCCTCAACGAGAGCGGACCACCGGTGGTTACTGACGAGCAACGGCCCGGCGCATGAAGATCCGCTCGGCCGGGTCCAGACCCATCGCGGTCTCCTCGGCCCGGATCTCGACCAGACCGGGGGTCAGTTCGTCCAGCTCCACGAATCCCAGGCGGGCGTAGTACGGCCCGTTCCAGGGCACGCTGCGGAACGTGCTGAGGGTGAGGGTCGCCAAGCCCTGGCCGGCCGCCCACGATCCCACGTGATCGATCAGCGCGCGGCCGAGCCCTCGGCCCTGATGATCCGGGTGGACACTGACCTGCTCGATGTGTGCCGCCCCCTCGACGAGCTTGACCATGACGAAGGCGGCCGGCTGGTCGTCTTCGTCGGCCGTCACCCAGAGCCGGCCTGCCTGCCGGAAGTGCTCGAAGACCTCGAGAGACGGCGGCGGGTGGGCGGCGACGTCGGTCATGCCGATGTCGCGGAAGAGGACTCCGGCGGCGACCTCGAGCGACTGGAGCAGCGGCAGGTCGTCCGGCCGGGCGGTGCGGATGTTCACCGGGTGAGACAACCATGACCGAGGCTCGGATGCCAGGCAATTCCCGGCGGTGGTATCGTCGTTCCCGTGAAGCGCAGCTATTGGCGATTTTTTGAGTGGCCGGCCTTGGTGCCGGGCGACTCAGCCGCCTGCTGACGCCCACCGAAGACACCAACGCCGGCACGAAGGCAAGGACAGTCCGTCCTTGCCTTTTCTCATTCCGCCGGCGCGTGCCTAGGACCTCCTGGCGTGGCCGGCCATCAAAGGAGACCCAGTGATGAACACCCTTCCGAGGCAGACGGATCAGGCCGCGGTCGTCGACAGACGGATCGAGAAGACCGTCCCGCTGATCACGCCGCTCGCCCTGCACGACGAACTGCCCCTCAGCGACGCGCTGGCCCAGAGCGTGGTCGACGGTCGCCAGGCCGTCAGCGACGTACTGAACGGCGTGGACGACCGCCTGCTGGTCGTCGTCGGCCCATGCTCGGTGCATGACGCCAAGGCGGCGCTCGAGTACGCCGAACGCCTCCAACCGGTCGCCGAGCGACTCTCCGACGGACTGCTGGTCGTCATGCGTGTGTACTTCGAGAAGCCGCGCTCGACCCTGGGCTGGAAGGGCCTGATCAACGACCCGGGTCTCGACGGCTCCGGTGACGTGAACCGCGGCCTGCGCACCGCCCGCCAGTTGCTCCTCCAGGTTCTCGAGCTCGGCCTTCCGGTCGGCTGCGAGTTCCTCGACCCGATCACGCCGCAGTACATCGCCGACACCGTCGGGTGGGGTGCGATCGGCGCGCGCACGGTCGAGAGCCAGGTGCACCGGCAGCTGTCCTCCGGCCTGTCGATGCCGATCGGCATGAAGAACCGCCCCGACGGCAGCATCGGTACGGCGGTCGACGCGATCAAGGCCGCCTCCGTCCCGCACGTGTTCACCGGTATCGCCCACGACGGCACGCCCGCGATCCTGCACACCCGCGGCAACCCGGACTGCCACCTGGTACTGCGGGGATCCGACGGCGGACCCAACTACGACGCGGACTCTGTGGCCGGCGCGATGGAGCAGCTGCGCAAGGCCGGGCTGCAGGAGCGCGCGGTCATCGACGCGAGCCACGGGAACAGCCGGAAGGACCACCGCCGTCAGCCGGTGGTCGCGGCGGAGATCGGCCACCAGGTGGCGGCCGGCAACCACGCGATCGTCGGCGTCATGCTGGAGTCGTTCCTGCAGGAGGGCCGGCAGGACCTCGACCCGACCCGCGAACTCACCTACGGCCAGTCCGTCACCGACGCCTGCATGGGCTGGGAGACCACCGAGGCAGTCCTGGCGGACCTCCGGGACGCCGCCGTCGCGCGACGCGGATGAGCTGTTCATCTTCTCGCTGTCCTGCGGCTACAGGGTCCTCCTACTGTCCGGGACATGACTGAGATTTCTCGGCGTCTGGTGCTCGGGTCGGCGGCCGGGGGAGTGGCGGCATCGCTGCTCCCCCCGTCGCTGCACAAGGCGATGGCGCAACCGGTGAGGCGCGGTGGACTGCGCGCGGTGGAGCACGTGATCGTGCTGATGCAGGAGAACCGCTCGTTCGACCACTATTACGGGACGCTGCGCGGTGTGCGCGGGTTCGGGGACCGGCAGCCGCTGCGGCTGCGCAACGGCAAGAGCGTGTTCCACCAACCGCAGGCCGGTGGCGGTGAAGTGCTGCCGTTCTCGATCCGCAAGGCGGCGGCGGACGCCGGCCGGAAGGCTGACGACATCCAGTACCTCGGCGCGTTGCCGCACGGCTTCAGCGACGCCACGCAGGCCTGGGGCAACGGCTGGAACGACGACTGGGTCCAGGCCAAGACCGCGGCCACGATGACCCACTACGAACGCCGCGACATCCCGCTGCAGTACGAGCTCGCCGAGACGTTCACGATCTGCGACGCGTACCACTGCTCCGTCAACGGTTCGACCAACCCGAACCGCAACTACCTCTGGTCCGGTACGACGGGTTACGAGCCCGGGACGACGCAACGAGCGGTGACCAACGCGGCGTACTCCTACGACCACCAGGGCTACGACTGGACGTCGTACCCGGAACGGCTGGAGCAGGCCGGGGTGTCCTGGCAGATCTACCAGGAGTGGGACAACTTCACCGACAACGCGGTCGAGTACTTCAAGACCTTCAAGGAGCTCGGGCGCCGGATCCTCGCCTCGGTGCCGGGCGGTTACCGCACCACCGAGGAGTTCTACGACAAGCTCTTCGCGAAGACCCCGGCCGAGCAGGCCGCCGCGTTGAAGCAGTTGCAGGCCGCCGTCGCCAAGCAGCCGGCCAAGGACCAGAAGCTGTTCTACCAGGCGATGTACCGGTCCGAGCCGGAGTCGCTGATCCCGCGCGTGCGCGCCGACATCGAGGCCGGCAAGCTGCCGCAGGTCAGCTGGCTGGTGCCGTCCGCGATCGACTCCGAGCACCCCGGCTCGTCCACGCCGGTCGGCAGCGCGAACCTCGTCTACGACCTCCTCGACGCGATCGCCTCGGACCCGGAGACCTGGTCCAAGACGGTGCTGCTGATCAACTTCGACGAGAACGACGGGTACTTCGACCACGTCCCGCCGCCGGTCGCGCCGCGGCCGGAGTCGGGCAACGGCGACGACTGGTACGCCGGCCGGCCGATCGGCCTCGGCCCGCGGGTACCGATGACCGTGGTCTCCCCGTGGTCGGTCGGCGGGCACGTCAACTCGCAGGTGTTCGACCACACCTCGGTGATCCGGTTCCTCGAACAATGGAGCGGAGTCCGCGAGCCGAACATCAGCAGCTGGCGGCGGACCGCCTGCGGTGACCTCACGTCGGCGGTCGACTTCGGCCGCAGCTACCGGCAGCCGTCGGTGGACGCACCCGGTCCGGTGCCCGCGCCGATCGAGCGCTGGAAGCCGACGCCGCCGGCCGATCAGGCCGTACCGCAGCAGGAGCCGGGTCACCGCCCGGCCCGCGCTTTGCCTTACCAGCCGTCGGTTTCCGGCATCGTTGCCGATGGCAAGCTGACGTTGGCCCTCGGCAACAAGGGCACCGAGGCCGCACATTTCGCGATCTACTCGTACGGCGGTGAACTGCCTGCGCCCGAGCATGTCGACGTACGGCGGGAACACGCCGAGGCGATCGCCGTCGACGGGCCGTACGAGCTCGCCGTCCAGGGCCCGAACCGGTTCTGGGTCGAGCTGGCCGGCTCCGCCGACGGCGCCGCGGCCGGACTCGACGTACGCGCGAAGCAGCACGGAAGTTCACTCGAGCTGGAGTTGGTGAACACGTCGCGGAAGCCGCTGACCCTGAAGGTGAAGGCCCGCGGATACGGCAGCAAGACGGTGACCGTGGAACTGCGCGGCAAGTCGACCCGTGAGCTGCCCTGGCCGACCGACCACGGCTGGTACGACGTCGAGGTCACGGCAGCCGAGGACACGTCGTACCGCCGCCGCCTCACCGCCCACCTCGAAACCGGCAAACCAAGCATCACCGGCTGACTCCCCATCGCACGGCTGCTCGACGCACGCAGGGGGACGTCTGAGGGGTCAACCCCTCGGCTTGTGGGTTGCGGACCCGGATTCTCGGGGGCCAACCCACCAGCTCAGGGGTTGACCCCTCAGAGGGGGAGGACGGTGGCGGGTGGTCAGCGGGCGATGGGCGCCGTGCGGGCCTTGGTGACGGTGATCAGGTCGGCCGGGGCCAGGCCGATGTCGAGGCCGCGGCGGCCGCCGGACACGTAGACGGTGTCGTGGTCGGTGGCGGTCGCGTCGACGACGGTCGGGAGGGCACGCTTCTGGCCGATCGGGCTGATGCCGCCGACCACGTACCCGGTGGTGCGTTCGGCGGCGACCGGATCGGCCATCACCGCCTTTTTCCCACCGGCCGCGGCCGCGATCGCCTTCAGGTCGAGCTGCTTGTCCACCGGTACGACGCCGACCGTCAGCTTCCCGTCGACCTCCACGAGCAGCGTCTTGAACACCTGCTCCGGCGCGAGCCCCAACGCCTCGGCCGCCTCCAGCCCGTACGACTTCGCGCCCGGGTCGTGGTCGTACGTGTGGGCGGTGAACTCGACCTTCGCCTTCGTCAACGCCACCGTCGCCGGCGTGCCCTGACTCTGCTTGCTCTTAGCCACCCGCCGAGCTTAGTCCGGCGGGTACGAGACGCACGCAGCAGTTGCCCGGAGTCGGCTCGAGCCGGGCTTCGTAGGGTATTTCGAGGCTGCTGATCAGCCCGGCCAGCAGGTGCAGGTTCATCCCGCAGACCAACTGCGGCTGGTCCTTGGCGATGCGTTGGAACGGGCAGTTGGCGAGCGCGATGCCGTCCTTGTCGGGCCGGGGCTCGAAGCCGTGCGCGGCCAGGATCTGGGTCAGGGAGTTTCCGCTCGCGGTCTGGCCGAGTGATTCGCCGTACTCCCGGGCTCGCCGGTTCACGGCGTCGCGGGGTGAGCCGCCGGTCGCTTCGGCGTCCGCGACCGCGGCAGCCAATAGGCGGCCGGCGACGGCGTACTGACGCTCGGGGAGAGTGAGGTCGATCTCGCGATCGGACCGGTGGTAGAGCTTCGCGGGCCGGCCGGCACCCGGTCCGGTGCGTCCGCTGCGGCGCTCGTAGCAAGTGGCGAGCAGGCCTTCCTCGGTCAGCTTGTCCAGGTGGAACGCCACTGTCGTCCGGGGGATGCCGAGTGCGGTCGCCGCGTCGTCCCGGCCGACCGGGACGGGCTGGGCGATGACGTACTCGTAGAGGCGGCGCCGGGTCGGTTCCTCGAGGACGGCGACCGCCTGAACCTGTGCGTCCCAGGACGTGTCCACGGAATGATTCTATCGCCAACATTGGTTGATGAAACAGTTATGATGGCAACTCCCTCACCGCCCGAGCGGAGCGAGGCGTAGTTCTTTCAATCCAGGGAGTGTGCAGATGGCGATTTCGGCTGATCTCGAGTCCGTCCCCCTCCGCATCGTGGCCGGCCGGGCGGAGATCGATCTGCCCGCCGCGCAGCGGGCGGTCGCCGATCTGCTGGTCGCGCTCGGCCGGGACCCGCAGAGCGCGCACCTGGCCGAGACCCCGCGCCGGGTGGCGGACGCGTACGCCGAGATGCTGACGCCGCGGGAGTTCGAGCTGACCACGTTCCCGAACGACGAGGGGTACGACGAACTCGTTCTGGCCAAGGACATCCCGGTGCAGTCGCTGTGCGAGCACCACCTGCTGCCGTTCCACGGCGTCGCGCACGTCGGGTACCTGCCGGGGGAGCGGATCCTCGGGCTGTCGAAGCTGGCGCGCGTGGTGGAGTTGTTCGCCCGCGACTTCCAGGTGCAGGAGCGGCTGACCAAGCAGGTCGCCGACTGGCTGCAGGACCACCTCGCGCCGAAGGGCGTCGGCGTGGTGATCGAGGCCGAGCACCAGTGCATGTCGCTGCGCGGTGTCCGGGCCACCGGCTCGCGCACGGTGACGTCGTCACTGCACGGCATTCTCCGGGAGAACCTCAGCTCCCGTCAGGAGTTCTTCGCCCTGACCGGTCTGACTCCCTGACCCTTTCGCTGACGTCCGGTCCCGGACGTCGTACGTCAGGCCGTGGCCACCGCCGGCGGGTGGTGGGTGTGGCGTCCGGTGGCGAGGATGTGGGCCACCTCGCCGGGAAGCAGGTCGGTGCCGGGCACCGTTTCCATCTCGGAGACGTCGAGCCAGCGGACGACCGTGGCGCCGCAGTGGCCGTGGACGGCGAGGATGGAATCGAGGTCCGGCCAGACGGCCGTGGACGGGTTCGCGCCGAGCCAGCGCAGCGCGACGGAGCCGTCGGTGAAGACGCACCCTTCCGCGACGGTGCCGGTACCGGAGACTCCGCTGATGTCGGTGTAACGCACGAGTTCGAAGGTCTGGGGTTTCACCGGCGGACCTCGCCGGGACGACCTGCTCGGGTGCAACTGGGTCTGGGTTGGCCTGAGGGTGCTGCCATGGTCCTTTCCCCGTGGTCGGCGTGGGTGGGCACTCGCCACAAACCGGGGACAATACGGACTGTCAGCGGGGAAGGACGGTCTGTAGCGACTCATCTTCTCGAAAACAAATTAGAACCATTCCGGGCAACACGCCAGACCTCCGTCAGCGTGTCTCAATCTTCGATCGGTCGCAGGCGACGCCAGCCTTCGATTCTCGACAGATAGGCCTTCAACTCCTGACAAATAGATGGGTTCGCGACCGGTCGGCGTGATCGAATACGCAGGTGTTTCTGACGCTTGCCACCGACCTTGCCGGAGTTGACGCACCCGCGAGCGATTTCGGGTTCCTGTTGCACAAGAACCCGGCGCGACCGCAGGGCATCGAGATCACCGGTGGCACCGCCCAGGTGTTCTACCCGGAAGCGTCGGACGATCGGTGTACGGCGGCGGTGCTGCTCGAGATCGACCCGATCGCGCTGGTCCGCTCCGGCCGCGGCAAGGCGCCGGAGGGATTCACCCTCGGGCAGTACGTGAACGACCGCCCGTACGCGGCGTCGAGCCTGCTCGCCGTGGCCCTCGGCAAGCTTTTCCGTACGGCGATGAACGGCCGCTGCGACGCCCGTCCCGAGCTCGCCGCCCGGCCGATCCCGCTCGAGATCCACGTCCCGGCGCTCCCGTGCCGCGGCGGCGCCGACCTGGCCGAGCGGATGTTCGGCCCGCTGGGGTGGACCGTCGACGCTCGCCCGGTGCCGCTCGACCCGGAGATCCCCGGGTGGGGTGATTCCCGGTACGTCGACCTGCGGCTGACCGGCGTACTCCGGCTGGCCGACGCGCTCAATCACCTCTACGTGCTGCTCCCGGTCCTGGACGACGCGAAGCACTACTGGGTCGGGTCGGACGAGGTCGACAAGCTGATCCGCGCCGGCGAAGGCTGGCTCGGTGCGCACCCGGAGAAGGACCTGATCTCCCACCGCTACCTGGCCCACCGCCGCTACCTCGCTGACACGGCCCTCGAACGCCTGGCCGAGGCCGACGGGCTCACTGAGCCGGAGGCGGTTCCGGACGACGCCGAGGGTCCGGTGTCGCTCGCTGTCGAGCGCCGTACGACGGTCGCCGCGGTGCTGAAGGAACTCGGTGCGCGGCGAATCGCGGACCTGGGGTGCGGTGAGGGCGCGCTGGTCGGGGAGTTGCTGAAGGACCCGATGATCGGGGAGCTGTTCGCCACGGATGTCTCGGCGCGGGCGCTCATCGGCGCGAAGCGACGGCTGCACTACGACGACCTCCCGGATCGCCAGCGCGAGCGGCTGCGCTTCCTGCAGTCGTCGGTCACGTACGCCGACCACCGTCTGGCCGGCCTCGACGCCGCTGTCCTGATGGAGGTGATCGAGCACGTCGACCCGCCACGCCTGCCGGCTCTGGCCAAGGCCGTCTTCCAGGCCGCCCGTCCCGCCGCCGTCATCGTCACCACCCCGAACAGCGAGTACAACGTGCGCTTCGACTCCCTCCCCGCAGGCGAGTTCCGTCACCCCGACCATCGCTTCGAGTGGACCCGCGAGGAGTTCCACCAGTGGGCGTCGCGGGTTTCCGAGCTGTACGGCTATGCGGTGGAGTTCCGTCCGGTCGGCGCGGTCGATCCGGACGTCGGTCCGCCGACCCAGCTCGCCCTCTTCAAGCTCCGGGAGAAGGTGGCCGGCTGATGGCTGCGATTCAGATCCCGGCGCTTTCTCTCGTCGTGCTGGTGGGTGCCAGCGGGTCGGGGAAGTCGACCTTCGCGCGGAAGCACTTCAAAGGCACCGAGGTGATCTCCAGTGACTTCTGCCGGGGGCTGGTGTCCGACGACGAGAACGATCAGGCGGCGTCCAAGGACGCCTTCGAGGTGCTGAACTTCATTGCGGGCAAGCGGCTCGCGGCCGGGCGGCTGACGGTGATCGACGCGACCAACGTGCAGCCGGAGGCGCGCAAGGAACTGGTCGCGCTGGCGCGTGAGCACGACGTGTTGCCGGTGGCAATCGTTCTGGATCCGCCCGAGCGGGTGTGTGTCGAGCGCAACGAGCAGCGGCCGGACCGGCAGTTCGGTGCGAAGGTGATCACCAGGCAACGGTCGCAGCTGAGGCGCGGTCTGCGCAGCCTCAAGCGTGAGGGCTTCCGCACCGTCCACGTGCTCGACAGCGTCGACGAGATCGATGCCGTCAGCATCGAACGGACCCGGCTGTTCAACGACCTGACCGACCAGGCCGGACCGTTCGACATCTTCGGCGACATCCACGGGTGCCGCGCCGAGCTGGAGGAGCTGCTCACCAACCTCGGCTACACCATCAGCCGGGACGCCACCGGCCGCGCGATCGACGCCGTACACCCGGACCGGCGCGCCGTCTTCGTCGGCGACCTGGTCGACCGCGGGCCGGACACGCCCGGCGTACTGCGCCTCGTCATGGGGATGGTTGCCAACGGCCACGCCTTCTGCGTCCCCGGCAACCACGAGGACAAGTTGCTCAAGGCACTCAGGGGCCGCAACGTCAAGATCAGCCACGGGCTGGAGACGACGCTGGAACAGCTGGCGGAGGAGCCGCCGGAGTTCCGCGAAGCCGTGGAGACGTTCATCGACGGGCTGATCTCGCACTACGTCTTCGACGGCGGTCGGCTGGTCGTGTCACACGCCGGCCTGGTCGAGCGGATGCACGGTCGGGCGTCCGGCCGGGTCCGTTCCTTCTGCCTGTACGGCGAGACGACCGGCGAGACCGACGAGTTCGGGCTGCCGGTGCGCTACCCGTGGGCGAACGAGTACCGCGGTCGCGCCATGGTCGTCTACGGTCACACCCCGACGCCCGAGCCGGAGTGGATCAACAACACGATCTGCCTCGACACCGGCTGTGTCTTCGGCGGATCGCTTACCGCACTGCGCTATCCCGAGCGCGAGCTGGTCTCCGTGCAGGCGGCCGAGGAGTACTACGCGCCGGCCAAGCCGTTGCACGTGGCCACCGCACCGGCCCGTGAACCCGACGTACTCGAGCTCACCGATGTCACCGGCCGGCGGGTGGTCGAGACGTCGACGCACGGACGGCTGAGCATCCGCGCGGAGCAGGCCGGGGCCGCGCTGGAGGTGATGAGCCGGTTCGCGATCGACCCGCGGTTCCTGCTGTACCTGCCGCCGACGATGAGCCCGGTGGCCACCTCTCCCGAACCCGGGCTGCTCGAGCACCCGCGGCAGGCCTTCGAGACCTATCGCGGGCAGGGCGTGACCGAGCTGGTGTGCGAGGAGAAGCACATGGGTTCGCGGGCGGTCGTGCTGCTGACGCGGGACGACGAGGTCGCCGGGAAACGCTTCGGCCTGGCCGGCCGCGGCGCGATCCACACGCGGACCGGGCGGTCGTTCTTCGACGGACCGCTGACGGACGAGTTGCTGCTCCGGCTGCGGGCAGTCGTCGCCGAGGCCGGGATCTTCGACGAGCTCGAGACGTCCTGGCTCCTGCTCGACGCCGAGCTGCTGCCGTGGAGCGCCAAGGCCGAGGACCTGCTCCGGAACCAGTACGCCGCTGTCGGTGCGGCCGCTCGTACGTCGTTGCCGGCGGCCACCGCGGCGCTGGAGGCGGCCGTCGCGGCCGGGCTCGACGTCCGTGATCAGCTGGCCCGGATGAAGCGTCGTACGACGAACGCCGAGCGCTTCACCGAGGCGTACCGGCGGTACTGCTGGCCGACTGCCGGGCTCGACGGGGTTCGGCTGGCGCCCTTCCAGGTGCTGGCGTCGGAAGGGACGACGTACCAGGACAGGCCGCACGCGTGGCACCTCGGGATCGCGGACCGGCTGGTGGCTGCCGGCCCGTCGCTGATCACGCCGACCCGGCGGCTGTTTGTTGATACCGGGCAACTGGGACGCCGGGATCGCGTGGTGGGAGGAGCTCACCGGGGCGGGTGGCGAGGGGATGGTGGTGAAGCCGGCCGCCAACCTGACGCGGACGGCGAAGGGGCTGGCGCAGCCGGGGCTGAAGGTGCGCGGGCAGGAGTACCTGCGGCTCATCTACGGGCCGGACTACACCGAGCCGGCCAACTTCGAGCGCCTCCGCGACCGGAACCTCGGCCACAAGCGGTCGCTGGCGCTGCGCGAGTACGCGCTCGGTCTCGAGGCTCTCGAACGAGCCGCCCGCGGCGAACCGCTGTGGCGCATTCACGAGTGCGTCTTCGCCGTACTCGCCCTCGAGTCGGAGCCTGTCGACCCGCGCCTCTAGCTGGTTGCGCGCCGTACGCCGACGAAGATGCCGGTCGCCGGCAGCATGGCGGCCGGCATCCCGTAGTAGATCTCGTCGAGCATGAGGATCGCGCGACCGCGCCCGACGGGAGGAGCGCCGGCAGGACCGTGACGGCGGAGCGGCAGCGGTGACGCGGAACAGGCCCGCGGCGGGGTGGCGGGTGCGGCGGCGTAGATCGGGGCGGTCCTCACTGCCGACATTGGACCATCGAAGGGGCAGCGGTGCGGGCGTCAGTTGTGTCCGGCGTGTAAACGTCTTTCGGTTTCCCTTGGCAAGGTGTGACATTGCACTTAAGGTCTGTGCAATGTCACACGGTACTGGAGTCGTCGGATGAGTAGAGCGGTGCGGGCCGGCCGGGGTGCGGTGCTGCCTGTCGGCGAGGTCGAGCTGACGGGCGGGCTGCTGGCGGACTGGCAGCGGCGGAACCGGGAGGCGACGGTTCCGCACGCGATCGCGGAGTTGCGGAAGGCGGGCAACCTGGAGAACCTGCGCCGCCTGGCCGACCCTTCGGTCGGGGCGTACCGGGGGCGGTACCCGTTCCTGGACACCGATCTCTACAAGACACTCGAAGGGCTCGCCTACGAGATCGGCCGGGACGACGCACCGGCCGGAGCGCGGGAGTTCTTCGACGAAGTGGTCGGACTTCTCGAGCAGGCGCAGGCCGAGGACGGCTACCTGAACTCGTTCTTCCAGGACCCGGACCAGCCCAAGCAGCCGTGGTCCGATCTCGGCTGGGGACACGAGCTGTACAACCTCGGTCACCTGATCCAGGCCGCCGTCGCGGCGCATCGCCGGCTGGGCGACAGCCGACTGCTGACCGTCGCCGGCCGGTTCGCGGACCTCGTCGTACGGAAGTTCGGCAAGGACGGCGAGGAGGTCGTGGACGGGCATCCCGAGGTCGAGATGGCGCTGGTCGAGTTGTATCGAGAAACCGGCACCGAGGACTACCTGGCCCAGGCGCAGTTGTTCGTCGACCGCCGCGGCCAGGGGAAGCTCAAGCACACGATCTTCCCGGCCGAGTACTTCCAGGACAACGCGCCGTTCCGCGAACTCCCGTCCGTCACGGGTCACGCCGTCCGGATGGCCTACCTCGCCGCCGGCGCCGCGGACGTCGCCCTCGAAACCGGCGACCAGACGCTGCTCACGGCGCTGGAGCGGCTGTGGGACGACATGGTCGCGACCAAGCTGTACCTCACCGGGGGACTGGGCAGCCGGCACTCCGACGAGGCGATCGGCGACCGGTACGAGCTCCCGTCGGAGCGCGCCTACACCGAGACCTGTGCCGCGATCGCGACGATGCAGTGGGCCTGGCGGATGTTCCTCGCCACTGGCAAGGCGTCGTACCTCGATGTCTACGAGACCGTGCTCTACAACGCTTATGCCGTTGGGCTTTCGGCCGACGGTACGGCGTTCTTCTACGACAACCCGTTGCAGCGGCGGCCGGACCACGAGCAGCGGTCGGGCGCCGAGAGCGGTGGTGAGCCGTTGCGCCGGTCGTGGTTCGGCTGCCCGTGCTGCCCGCCCAACATCGTCCGCTGGATGTCCGAGCTCCAGGACCACGTCGCGGCGCAGCAGCGGCGACACGCTGTACGTCGGTGTGTACGCCGACGCACGCATCACCACGGACACGTTCGCCGTCACCGTCCGGACCAGCTACCCGTGGGACGGCGAGATCACCGTCACCGTCGAGCAGGCGCCGGAGGCCGAGCAGGCGATCGCGCTGCGGATCCCGGCGTGGTGCACTGGCGCCGAGATCGACGGTGCGGTCGTCACCGACGGCTGGGCGGTCGTGCGACGGCGGTTCGCTGCCGGCGACACCGTCCGGCTGACGTTGCCGATGGCACCGAGGGCGCACGGATCGCATCCGTACCTGGATGCGACCAGAGGTGCGCTGGCTGTTGCCCGAGGCCCGCTTGTCTATTGCGTCGAGCAGCAGGACGCCGCCGAGGCAGTCGACGACCTGCTCGTCACGCCTACGGCCGTGGGTGCTGCAACGGCTCGTCCGTCGGCTGTTGCCGGGGTGCAGGCCGTCGTACTCGAGCTCACGGCTGGTGTCGCTCCGACACCGCCGCGGGAGCTCTATCCCGTGATCACCGATCAAGAAGCCCAGACCGCCATCAGCGAAGTACCGGCGACCTTCGTCCCGTACTTCCTCTGGGGAAACCGTCAGGCCCTGGCCATGCGTGTGTGGCTACGCGCCGCGAACTGAAAGAAGGCTCATGAAGAGATCGATGCTGGGGCTCGCGTTGTCCGGGGTGCTGGTGCTCGGCGCCTGTTCGGGTGGCGGCGGGACCGGTGCCGCCGACTCGTCGGCCGGTCCGGGCGACAAGGCCGCGCAGGGCGGAACACTCCAGGTGCTCGCGAACGCGGGCTTCTCCCATCTCGACCCGGCCCGGGGCTTCGACGGTGGTGTCAACAACTTCTACCGGCTGATCTACCGGACCCTGACCACCCAGGGCGCCGCGCCCGGTGCCGACGGCACCAAGATCGTCCCCGACCTGGCCACCGACACCGGCAAGCCGTCCGACGGCGGCAAGACCTGGACCTTCACGCTGAAGGACGGGCTGTTCTTCGAGACCGGCGCGCCGATCACCAGTACGGATGTGAAGTGGGGAGTGTCGCGGGCCTGGGACCCCGAGCTCGGCATCGGATCGCCGTACGCGAAGCAGCTCATCGACGCGCCGGCCACCTACCAGGGTCCGTACAAGTCGGGTGAACTGCCGACGATCGCCACGCCGGACGCCAAGACGATCGTCTTCCACCTGAAGAAGCCGTACGCCGACTTCGGCAGCGTGGTCGCGCAGAACACCTTCACCCCGGTGCCGAAGGGCCAGGGCGCGGGCAACCAGCTGGACAGCAAGCCGATCGCGTCCGGTCCGTACAAGCTGGCCGAGTACAAGCCGGGCGCCTCGCTCAAGCTGGTCCGCAACGACAAGTGGGACAAGAAGACCGACGAGGTCCGGGCCGCGAACCCGGAGGCGTTCCAGTGGACCTTCGGACTCGACCCGGCCACCATCGACGAGCGGATGATCGCCGGCCAGGGCACCGACGCCAACGCCATCGCGGGGACCGTCCAGGCCGCCAGCGTGGCCCGGATCCAGACCCCGCAGCTCAAGCAGCGCACGATGACCGGTCTCGGCGGCTGTACGACGTACATGGGCCTGAACATCACCAAGAAGCCGCTGAACGACGTCCGGGTCCGGCAGGCGATCAACCTCGCGGTGAACAAGCAGACCGTGCGGGACGCGGTCGGCGGCTCGACCCTCGCCGACATCGCGACCAGCATCCAGCCGCCGACCGTGGCCGGCCGGGTGGACTACGACCCGTACCCGAGCCCGGACCACAAGGGCGATCTCGAGAAGGCCCGCACGCTGCTCACCGAGGCCGGCCTCGCCGGCGGCTTCACCCTCACGCTCGACACCCGGACGCAGCCGAAGATGCAGGCGATGGCGGTCGCGGTCCAGCAGGCGCTGGAGCCGCTGAAGATCACCGTCAAGATCAACCCGATCGACACCTCGACGTACTACGAGGTGATCGGTACGCCGTCGCAGCAGAAGGACATGGCGATCACCGGCTGGTGCCCGGACTGGCCGTCCGGCGCGACCTTCCTGCCGCCGCTGTTCGACGGCCGCAACATCACCGCCAAGGGCAACTCGAACCTGTCCCAGCTGAACGACAAGGGCGTCAACGCGAAGATCGACGAGATCGCCGGGCTGACCGACGTGACCGCGGCCAACGCGGCGTACGGCGAGCTGGACAAGCAGATCATGGCGGTCGCGCCGGTCGTCCCGCTGCTGTACGAGAAGGTGCTGCTGCTGGTCGGTACCAACATCGCCGGCGCCTACCTGCACGACGGGTTCTCCGGCGGGATCGACCTGGTCTCGGTCGGTCTCGCGGACGCCGGGAAGTAGCTGATGACTGCTACCCCGGCACTGCTCGAGGTCGAGGAGGTGGGGACCCCGGCGCCGGCCGGCGGTCCCCCGACCTCGACCCGGCGGATCCTCACCACCCTGACCCGGGACAAGGGTGCGCTGGCGTGCGTGCTGTTCCTGGCGATCGTGCTCCTGATGGCGGTCGCCGCGCCGCTGATCACCAAGCTCAGCGGCTGGGGGCCGTACGAGTTCGACTCCGCGGCGATCAACTCCGATCTCGGCGGCGTGCCGTACGGCGCGCTCGGCGGGATCAGCGCGGACCACTGGTTCGGGGTCGAACCGCAGAACGGCCGCGACCTGTTCGCCCGGATCGTGTACGGCGCCCGCGTCTCGATCACCATCTCGCTGTCGGCGACCCTGCTGACCGGGATCCTCGGGGTCGTGCTCGGCATGCTGGCCGGGTTCTACCGCGGCTGGGTCGACCAGCTGATCTCGCGGCTGATGGACTTCCTGATGGCGTTCCCGGCGCTGATCTTCATGATCGCGATCCTGTCCTCGCTGCCGGCCGGGAACCGTCCGGTGCTGCTGGTGATCGTGATCAGCGCGTTCGGCTGGCCGTATCTGGCCCGGGTGATCCGCGGTCAGACGATGACGCTGGCCAACCGCGAGTTCGTCGAGGCGGCCCGGGCGTCCGGCGCGAAGGACTCCGCGGTGGTGTTCCGGGAGATCCTGCCGAACCTGCGCGGCTCGATCATCGTGATGACCACCCTGGCCATCCCCGGCTACATCGGGACCGAGGCCGGGCTGTCGTTCCTCGGCGTCGGGGTCTCGCCGCCGACCGCGTCCTGGGGCCAGATGATCGCGAGCTCGGTGAGCTGGTACTCGGTCGACCCGATGTTCTTCGCCATCCCGGGCGCGTTCCTGTTCCTCACCGTCCTGTCGCTGACCGTCCTCGGCGACAAGATCCGCTCGGTCGTCGACCAGGGGGAGGCCCCATGACTGTGCTTTTGGCCGGGCCTTCGGCGCCGGCGTGGTCATGGGGCCTCGGCTCCCGGCCTTCCCTCGTCACTCCGGTCGCTTCGCTCCCTCCGCTCCTCAGTCCAGGCCGGGAGGTCCAATGACCCGCTATGTGCTCGGTCGGGTTGGCGGGGTCGTGGTCATCCTGTTCGCCGTCTGCCTGTTCACCTACCTGATCTTCTTCAAGCTGTCCCCGGATCCCGCGGTGATGATCTGCGGCAAGACCTGTACGCCGGAGCGCATCGACTCGATCCGCGACGTACTGGGGCTCAACCAGCCGATCCTGACCCAGTTCGGGGAATTCCTGCAGGGCATGGTCGTCGGCCGCGACTACGGGTCCGTGCACTGCTCGGCGCCGTGCCTCGGCTACAGCTTCCAGACGAACGAGTCGGTCTGGACGATGATCACCGCGCGGCTCCCGGTGAGCATCACGGTCGCGGTCGGCGCCGCCGTACTGTGGCTGCTGGCCGGTGTGATCGGCGGTCTGATCAGCGCGATCAAGCAGGGCACCTGGTGGGACCGCACCGCGATGGCGCTGGCGCTGGGCGGGGTGAGTGTGCCGAACTACGTGCTCGCGCTGGTGCTCCAGTTCGTTCTGGTGGTGAAGCTGCAGGTGCTGCCGTTCCCGTCGGCGCCGGCGTTCGCGGACAACCCGATGCTGTGGTTCGAGTCGTACATCATGCCGTGGACCGTGCTGGCCGTCGGTTATGCCTGTCTGTACGCGCGGTTGACCCGATCCAACGTGATCGACACGTTGTCCGAGAACTACTTCCGGACCGCCCGGGCCAAGGGCCTGAGCCGGCCGCTGATCCTGCGCCGGCACGCCCTCCGGCCGGCCCTGACCCCGATCACCACGATCTTCGGGATGGACTTCGCCGGCCTGCTCGGCGGTGCGTTGATCACCGAGACCGTGTTCGGGCTGAACGGGATCGGCAAGATGGCGGCCGACTCGATCGCGAAGAACGACCAGCCGGTGATCATGGCGGTCACCCTGCTGGCCGCCTTCTTCGTTGTCATCGGCAACGTCGTGGTCGACCTCGTCTACACCGCCCTCGACCCTCGCGTGAGAGTGACATCAGCATGACCGATGACTTGTTCGTGGTGGAGGAGCTGACCGTCACGCTGCCGACCGGGCGCGGTCCGGTGGACGTGGTGAAGAACGTGTCGTTCACGGTCGGCCGCGACGACACCCTCGGCATCGTCGGCGAGTCCGGGTCGGGCAAGTCGATGACGGCGCTCGCCGTACTCGGGCTGCTTCCTCGCGGCGCGCGGACCACCGGGAGCATCCGGCTGGACGGCGCCGAGCTGCTCGGGCAGTCCGAACGGGAGCTGCAGTCGGTGCGCGGCAACCTGATCTCGATGGTGTTCCAGGATCCGTTGTCGTCGCTGAATCCCTACTACACGGTGGGACTGCAGATCGAGGAGATGTACCGGGCGCATCGCGGCGGGTCGCGCCGGACGGCCCGGCGGGTGGCGATCGAGGCGCTGGAACGGGTCGGCATCCCCGATCCGGACCGGCGGGTCGACCACTATCCGCACCAGTTCTCCGGCGGCCAACGGCAACGGATCATGATCGCGACGGCGTTGTGCTGCTCGCCGTCGCTGCTGATCGCGGACGAGCCGACGACCGCACTCGACGTCACCGTGCAGGCGCAGATCCTGGAGCTGATGGCCGAGCTGCAGTCGACCACCGGCACCGGGATGATCTTCATCACCCACGACCTGGCCGTGATCAGCTCGATCGCGCAAGCGGGTGCTGGTGATGTGCGAGGGCGACGCGGTCGAGTACGGCACGGCCGAGCAGGTGTTCTCGGACCCGCGCCACGACTACACGCGGACGCTGCTGGACGCCGTACCGAGGATCGATGACGAGGTTGCCTGCATGAGTTTGCTGAGGGTCCGCGACGTGACCAAGCAGTTCGTCTCGCGGGGCGACGGGGTGATGGGACGCAAGGCGGTGTTCACCGCGGTCGACGACGTCAGCTTCGAGGTCGAGCTGGGCGAGACGCTGGCGATCGTGGGGGAATCGGGGAGCGGGAAGTCGACGACCGCACGGATCGCGGCCCGGTTGCTGGAGCCGACGCAGGGGACCGTCGAATTCGACGGGGAGGACGTGACGCGGGCCGGCGGCAAGGAGCTGGCCCGGTTCCGGAACAACGTGCAGGTGGTGTTCCAGGACCCGTTCTCGTCGCTGAACCCGCGGTACACGGTCGAGCGGATCATCACCGCGCCGCTGGCCTACCAAGGGATCGCGCCCGCGGGCGGCCGGCGTGCGTTCGCGCAGGAGCTGATGGAGCGGGTCGGGCTGAACCCGGACCACTGCCAGCGGTACCCGGCGCAGTTCTCCGGCGGCCAGGCGCAACGGATCGGGATCGCCCGGGCGCTCGCGGTGAACCCGAAGCTGGTGATCTGCGACGAGGCGGTGTCCGCGCTGGACGTGTCGATCCAGGCGCAGGTGCTCGAGCTGCTGATGCGGCTGCAGCGGGAGAGCGGGTTCAGCTACATCTTCATCGCGCACGACCTGGCCGTCGTACGGCAGATCTCGCAGCGGGTCGCGGTGATGAACAAGGGCAGAATCGTGGAGCTGGGGTCACGCGACCAGGTGTTCGGCGAACCCCGCGACGACTACACGAAGACGTTGCTGGCCGCCGTACCCCGGATCAATCCGGAGTGGGACCGCAAGCGGCGGCTGGCGAAGGAGGCTCGATGATCAGCTACACGATCCCCGGCATGCACGTCCGGGAGCACACGATCGAGGTACCGCTGGACTGGTCGGCGCCCGGCGAGACGATCACGGTCTTCGCGCGGGAGCTGGTCGACCCGGTGAGGCAGGACGAGGACCTGCCGCTGCTGCTGTTCCTGCAGGGTGGGCCGGGCGGTAAGGGGCCGCGGCCGACCGAGCCGTCCGGGTGGATCGGCCAGGCGCTGAAGACCTATCGGGTGATCCTGTTCGACCAACGGGGCACCGGTCGCAGTACGCCGATCTCCGGGCGGCGGATGGCGTCCTTCGCCACCGCCGAGGAGGGGGCCGACTACCTGGCGTGCTTCCGGGCCGACTCGATCGTGCGCGATGCCGAACACCTGCGGACGACGGTGTTCGGAGGCGTCACGTGGTCGACGCTCGGCCAGAGCTACGGCGGCTTCCTCACGCTGACGTACCTCTCGCAGGCCCCGGCCGGGCTGACCGCCTGCTACGTGACGGGCGGTCTGGCCTCGATCGATCCGTCGGCGGCGGAGGTCTATCGGCGGACGTATCCCCGAGTGGCCGCGAAGAACCGGGAGTTCTACCGGCGCTACCCGCACAACGTGGAGCGGATCGGCGCGATCGCGGATCGGCTGGCGGCGGACGACGTCCGGCTGCCGGACGGCGATCGGCTGACGGTACGGCGGTTCCAGTCGCTCGGGATCGACTTCGGGATGAAGCCCGGGTACGAGCGGATGCACTGGCTGGTGGACGAGGCGTTCGACGGGGACGACCTGTCGGACACGTTCCTGAGTCAGGTGATGGACCGGTCGTCGTACAGCGGCGGGCCGCTGTTCGCGGCGTTGCAGGAGAGCATCTACGGGTCCGGCGACGGCGCCACCGGCTGGGCGGCCGAGGCGGAGCGGGCGCTGCGTCCGGAGTTCGCCGAGGACGCGCGGCCACTGCTGTTCACCGGCGAGATGATGTACCCCTGGATGTTCGCGGAGATCCGGGTACTGCGTCCTTTCCAGGCTGCCGTGGAGGCGTTGGCAGCCCGCGGGCAGTGGTCGTCGTTGTACGACCTGGACCGGCTGGCGGCGAACGACGTACCGGTGGCTGCGGCCGTGTACTACGACGACATGTACGTCGACTCGGGGCTGCAGCTGGACACCGCTTCCCGGGTGGGGAACGTGCAGGCGTGGGTGACGAACGAGTACGAGCACGACGGGCTCTCGGCGGAGCGGGTGTTCAACCGGTTGACCGAGCTGGTCCGGTCGGTGGGCGGCGGAGTACGGGCGGGTTGAGCGGTCTGAACCCGGATGAGTGCCCCACAATGGGGCCGATGAAGCGGGGAGGGAGGTGACCGGATGTCAGCCGATTCGATCGGGCCGTTGCCGAGTGTGCGGCGGCTGCAACAGCGGGAGAACCTGCGCGACAGCGTGGCGAACGCGCTGCGGGCGGCGGTGATTTCCGGCGAGCTGGAGCCGGGGGAGGTGTACTCGGCGCCGATGCTCGGCGCGCGGTTCGGGGTGTCCGCGACGCCGGTGCGGGAGGCGATGCTCGACCTGGTCCGCGAGGGCCTGGTGATCTCGCTGCGGAACAAGGGCTTCCGGGTCACCGAGATGTCCGACGACGACCTGGACAACCTGGCGTCGCTGCGGCAGCTGATCGAGCCGCCGACGATCCGGGACGTCGTACCGGTGATCCCGGCCGAGGAGATTCCCCGGCTGCGGGCGCTGGCCGAGGAGATCGTGGTGGCGGCCGAGGCGGGGGACCTGATCGCCTACATCGAGGCGGACCGGGTCTTCCACGTCACGCTGCTGGCGTACTCGGGCAACCAGAAGCTGGTCGACGTGGTGTCCGACCTCCGCTCCCAGACCCGTCTGCTCGGCCTCACCCCGCTCGTCGAGAGCGGGCGGCTGGTGCAGTCGGCGGCCGAGCACCACGAGCTGATGGATCTGGTGGAGGCGCGCGACGGCGCCGGCGCCGAACAACTGATGCGCCGGCACATCGGCCACGTCCGCGGCCTCTGGGCCCGCAGCCCCGAAGGCTAGAGACAGTCGCGGGGGCTTGAAGAGGAAACGGATGGCTCGGACAGGTTATTTCCTGTGCCAGCCCCCCAGAGGGTGTTCAAGCCTCGGCGTTCACGGGCTCAGCCGAGCTTGAGCGCCTCGGCGGCCGCGGTGGCGGCGGGGGCGCCGTAGGCGGTGGACAGGCGGTTCAGGAAGGTGGGGCGGTCGAGGGTGTACTCCTGGGTGCCGACGGTTTCGAGGACCGTGGTGGCCAGGGTGCAGCCGACCTGGGCGGCGGCCTCGTGGTCCAGGCCGGCGGCCTGGCCGGTGAGGTAGCCGGCCCGGAAGGCGTCACCGCCGCCGGTCGGGTCCACCAGCCCCGGGGTCGGGACGGCCGGGACCTTGGCCAGGATGCCCCCGGCGTTCTCGATCACCACACCGTCGCCCCCGTGGGTGGTCACCCGGACACCGACCCGCTTCAGGATCTCGTCGTGGCTCCAGCCGGTCTTCTGCGCCATCAGGCCGGACTCGTACTCGTTGCTGAAGAGGATCTCCGCGCCGTCGATGAGCCGCTTGATGTCGTCGCCCTCCATCCGCGCCAGCTGCTGGGACGGGTCAGCGGCGATCGCGATCCCGTTGGCCTTCGCCAGCTCGGTGTGCTTGAGCATGCCCTCCGGGTCGTCCGCGCCGATCAGCACCAGGTCGATCCCGCCGGTCGAGGCGTGGATCGCGGCGAGGTCGAGCTCCCGCGCCTCGGCCATGGCGCCGGTGTAGAAGGAGGCGATCTGGTTCGCGTCCAGGTCCGTCGTACAGGTGAACCGGGCCGTATGAACGTTCTCGCAGATGCGCACATGGGACACGTCCACGCCGGCTTCGGCGAGGGCGGCGCCGTACTCGGCGAAGTCGGCGCCGACCGAGCCGACCAGCAGCGACGGCTGGCCGAGCTGGGCCATCCCGTAGCAGATGTTCGCGCCGACTCCGCCGCGGTGGACGACCAGTTCGTCGACCAGGAACGAGAGGGAGACCTTGTGCATCTGCTCCTCGAGGAACTGGTCCTTGAACCGGCCCGGGAACGTCATCAGGATGTCGGTCGCGATCGAGCCGGCGACGGCGATGCGCATACGGGGTGCTCCTCGGTGGGGTGGGTGTACGGCGTTTGGTCAACCCATAGAGACTACAGGCGACCGATCTAATACACCGAGGGCAGGATTCGATGGGTAATCAGGTACTGGTGACCGACGAGCTGCACGACTACATGGTCGCGCACGGGATGCCGCTGGACGAGATCGCGACCGAGCTGGTGGCCGAGACGCAGCAGCTCGGTGACGTGTCCGTGATGCTGACCACCGCGGACCAGGCGGCACTGCTGACCACGCTGACCAAGCTGATCTCCGCCCGCCGGGCGGTCGAGATCGGCACCTTCACCGGGTTCTCCGCGCTGGCCATCTCGCGCGGGCTGCCGGACGACGGGCAGCTGATCTGCCTCGACGCGAGCGAGGAGTGGACCTCGATCGGCCGCAAGTACTGGGAGCGGGCCGGCGTCGGCGACCGGATCGAGCTGCGGATCGGCGACGGGCACGCACTGGCGGCCGAGCTGGACGGCTCGTTCGACCTGGCTTTCGTGGACGCGGACAAGCCGGGGTACATCGACTACTTCGAGCGCCTGGTGCCGCTGATGCGGTCGAACGGGCTGATGCTGTTCGACAACACGCTGGCCGGCGGCCGCGTGGTCGGTCAGCACTCGCACGACCCGGTCGAGCGCAAGGAGTTCAACGCGCACATCGCCAAGGACGACCGGGTCGACGTGGTCATGCTCGGCATCGGCGACGGGCTCACCCTGGTCCGCAAGAAGTGAGCAAGGCCGCGGCTCGGTTGAGCGTGACGGAGTTGCAGCACAAGTACGGCGACCGGCCGGTGATCGAGGGACTGACGTTCACCCTCGACGCCGGTCAGGCGATCGCGCTGGTCGGGCCGAACGGCGCCGGCAAGACGACCGTGCTCAAGTGCATCGTCGGCTCGGCCGAACCGGCCGCGGGCAAGATCCTGCTGGACGGCCTGCCGATCGACGAACGCGCCGAGACGGTACGGCGCGACGTCGCCACGCTGCTCGACGACCTCGACTTCTTCCCGGACCTGACCGCGGCCGAACACCTCGACCTGCTCGCCCGCGCGCACGGGAACCCGGAGCCGGAGGACCTGGTCGACACGCTGCTGGACGACATCGGATTGCTGCCGGCCGCCGACCAGCTGCCGGGTTCGCTGTCCTCGGGTCAGCGCCGTCGCCTCGCGCTGGCGACGGCGCTGGTCCGGCCGCGCACGCTGATGGTGCTCGACGAGCCCGAGGCGCGGCTGGACGTCGACGGTGTGCAGTGGCTGTCGGATCGCCTGATCGCGGAGAAGAAGTCCGGCACGTCGATCCTCTTCGCCAGTCACGACCCGGCCCTGGTCGAAGCCGTCGCCGACTCCGTCGTCACCCTGACCCCGCTGCCATGACTGTACTGATGCCACGCCTCCGGCGCGGCGGGTCATGGGGCTGCAACTCCCGGCCTTTCCTCGTCACTCCAGTCGCTTCGCTCCCTGCGCTCCTCAGTCCAGGCCGGGAGGCCCCATGACCAGTGCTGACGGGCCGGTCGTTTTCGACCCGGCCGACTTCGGTGCGATCCCGGCGCCGCGATCGGTGCGGGCGTGGATGCGCAAGACCCGGCGCCGGCA
The DNA here is from genome assembly GCA_963748245.1 of uncultured Actinomycetota bacterium. Classification (GTDB taxonomy): domain Bacteria; phylum Actinomycetota; class Actinomycetes; order Propionibacteriales; family Kribbellaceae; genus Kribbella. Next base: position 2,345,285 of record CAVVIA010000005.1, read on the forward strand.
CGCGGACCGCTCGTTCTGGCAGGTCTTCGAGAACGTCTACCTGGTCGTCTTCACCCTCGCGATGGTCGGCGCGACCGGCGGCAACGTCGTCCGGCACCTGAACGAGAACGCGGCCCGCTGTACGTCGGCAGCCTGCCTGGATCTGGCCTACTACCTGCCCTGGATCCTGGTGCCGTTGCTGGTGGCAACGACGCTGCGGATGCTGCTGAGCGTCGGACCCGTGTCGGCGTCGCGGGCGGCGGGCTTCTGGCTGCTCGCCACTCCGGTGAACCGGTCGGCTCTCCTGCGGCCGGCGTACTGGTGGATGATCGGGGGCGTCGCAGTGGCCGGTGCACTGGCCTCGGTCATCTCGTGGGCACTGCTCGGGGCTCAGCTGCGGTCGATCGGGGAAGCGTCGGTGCTGACGGCATCGCTGCTGGTCGGCGCCGCGTGCGTGACGGCGTGGGCGCAGCAGTCCGCGGGGCGTACCAAGTGGACGCTGCGCGTCGCCGATCTGCTGCTGATCGCCGCCGCGATCCCCGCGGTCTGGCTTGCGACGCAGGGTGGGGCCACCGAGAGGGACCAGACTGCGGACGGCGTTCTCACCTTCGGGGAGGTCCGGGCGGTCGATTCCTGGCTGACAGCTCAGGATGTGCGGTTCCTGCTGGTAGGGCTGGTCTGTCTCGTCGTGGTCCTGGCGTTGGTGATCGTCACCGCGCGGACTCTCGACAGGCTGACCCGGACCAGTGTGATCGCCGGGGGAGAGCTCCTGGCCGGGCTGGCGGGTGCGGCCAGCAGCCTGGACATCAGCATGCTGGCCGACGTCGTTGCCGGTCGGCACTGGCGGTTGAAGGGCCGGGTCCGGTCGCGGCGGGGTCGCGGGTCCCGCGGCGGGGCACTCGTCTACCGGGAGTTCCTGCGGATTCTGCGGTGGCCTCGACGGCTGATCATCGGGTTTGCGCTGCTGGTCGTCCCGTATTCCGTGGCGGGCACGGGCTTCCAGGTGCTCGTTCCTGTTGCGGCCGCGTTCGCCGGCTTCATCGCCATCCGTCCGTTGATGGATGGGCTGCGGTCGGTGTGCCGGTCCACCGGGCTGGTCCGGGCGCTCGGCATGGATCTTCGCGAGCTCCGGGTCATCATGGCTGTCGTTCCGGCCGGGTTCACCGTGCTGTGGGTCTTGCTCGCGTTCCCCGCCCTGGACGACGCCGCGGCGACGTTCGCTGTTGCCGCGGGCATGATTTCCGGTTGTGTCCGCCAGGCCTCCGCGCGGCCTCCGTCGTACTCGGGCCCTCTGGTCGCATCACCGATGGGCGCGATCCCGCCCGGGATCTTCTCCCAACCGATCCGAGGCTTCGACCTGCTGCTCCTGTGCCTCGCCCCGGTCCTGCTCGGGCTCCCCTCGCTGTGGATCGTCGCGATCTCGTCGTTCGTCCTGGCCGTGATGTTCTCCCTCCGCCCCAAGACAGACTAGAGCTCGTGGGCCAGCCACTTCTTCTCGATCTCGGTGGGTAGGTCGACGTCGTGCCGGCGGGCCAGCAGGAGGAGTTGGCAGAAGACGTCGGCGAACTCCTGGTGGAAGCTGCTGCGGATCTGGTCGGGGGTCTGGCCCTTGGTCCGGGCGCGGCCGGTGTGCTGGAGGTAGGCCTGGGTCAGCTCGCCCATCTCCTCCTGCAGCTTGAGCAGGAACCAGTCCGGATCCCGCTCGAACCCGAGGACCTCGCCGTACCGCACCGACAACTTCTCCAACCGCTCCGACAACTCACTGATGTCCACCCGCCTACCCAACCAGCTCCCGCCGACACAGAATGAGCGGGTGGACGCCGTCGCGTGGTTACTGGAGTCAGACGAGCCGGCCGTGCGGGGGATGGCCCGGCGGGACCTTCTCGGACGACCGCACCGCGAGGACGTGTTGAGCGGGCCCAAGGTGCAGGCACTGCTCAACGACGCGTGTGCGGACAAGCGGGCCTACAAGAAGTGGACCGGCGCGCACTGGCGGATCGTGTCGCTGGCGGAACTCGAGGTGCCGGCGGGTGAGCCGCGAGCGGTCGAGGCGGCGGAGTACGACCTGGCCGAGGTGATGCGGTCCCTGCGGTACGGCGTGAGTGTCGTGGACGGGCTCGTACGGCGGTGTGGCTCGATCGAGGGCAACACGCTCGGGGCGTGCAGTCGGCTCGGCATGGCAGACGATCCGCGCGTGCAGCAGTTGGCGGAGGGGTTGCTGGAGTGGCAGTGGCCTGATGGGGGTTGGAACTGCGACCGCACGGCGTCTGGCCGGCGTTCGTCGTTCCACGAGACGCATGCGGCTGCCTGGGGTCTGCACGAGTACCACCGAGCTACTGGCGACAGTGCCGCGCGTGATGCCGCCGTACGGGCTGGAGAGTTGTTCTTGGAGCATCGGGTGTTCCGCAGCCTGTCGACCGGCGAGGCCATCAACAAGAGATGGTTGCGGCCGAGCTATCCGCCGTACTGGCACTACGACATCCTGCAAGCGCTGCTGGTGTTGTCCCGGCTCGGACTGGCGCAGGACGAGCGAGCAGGTGATGCGCTGGACGAGTTGGAGCGGCAGCAGCAGCCGGACGGGCGCTGGCACGCGCGGCAGCAGTGGTGGAGTCCGCCGGGTGGAGACCGTACGCCGGAGGTCGTCGACTGGGGGCGCGGCGGGCCGAACGAGATGATCACCCTCAACGCCCTGCGGGTGCTCAAGGCCGCAGGACGCTGAAGGGCGCCGCTACTGCTGGGGGGCCGGGTTCGGCTCCGGGTCGGCCCCTGACTCCGGCTGCCCTGCCGGTGCGGCGTCCGCGGCGGCCGCAGGTGCGCTGCCGTCGACCGCAGGTGCGCTGCCGTCACCGTTCGGTGCCGCGTCCGGGGTGGTGTCGACGGTCGGCATCGGCTCGGGGTCGGGGAGCAGCAGGTAGGGCTCCGCGGCGGGGTCAGGCTCCGGCTCGGGGTCCGCGGCAGGCTTCGGCTGGAAGTTGTCGGGCGCGGTCGCCCAGACCGCGGCTGCGGCGCGCTGCGCGTCGGCGGCGTCGGTCTGGCGCTCGTAGTTCTTGATATCGAGCGCGTACGCCTTCACCACCGCGGAGAGGTCCGTGCGCAACTGCCGGTGCACCCAGAGCGCGTAGGCCTGGCTGCGGGCCTCGATGAAGTTCTTCAGTTCCTGCATCTGGGCGGGGGTCATGTCGTCCTCCGACGAAGTTGGGGTGAAGTCGCCGCGGGCGATCGCGGCCCGGGCGGCCGGGCCGGGACAGTCGGTACCGTCCGGCCGGACCGCGGAGTGCGGCCGGATCGCCGTACCGCGGGGATAGAGTCTGCGGAAATCGGCGATCACCGCGCGGGTGGTCGTCTTCATGGCGGCGGTCGGCTGCTCGCCGGTGACCAGGATCAGCAGCACCGCGCCGTACCGCTCGTTCAGATCGGCGTTGCCGTTGGCGCCGGACTGGGTCCGCAACCCGCGCAGCGTCCAGGCCCGGCCGGCCTGGTCGACCGCGACCTGGTACGCGATGTCCGACCAGCCCCGGTCGTCCATGTGGAAGTTCTGCCAGCCACGCAACGCGGACGCGACCGCCGCCTGGCTGTGAATGCCGGTCGTCGTCCCGGTCCCGGGCCAGTGGATCACCGCGCCCTGGACGCGGGAGACCGTCAGGTTGCCCGGCCCTCCGTTCGGCGGCCGCGCCCTCCAGGCGGACCGCGGCAGATAAGTGACCATTACGTGCTCCTCACATGCCTCTCGAGCACCGCATACCCACCGTTGGCACTCGGTAATCAACCGATCACAATCGGCACGCGATCGTCAAGTGAATGAAGCTCACAGGGCGAGCAAGTTCATCTCAAGAGGCAGAACACTATCGGCCGGAGGGGCAGGCCGCTCGTCACGCGCCGGTCGTCACGCGCCGGTCGTCACGCGCCGGTCGTCAGGCGTCGGTCGTCAGGCCGCCGTTCGTCAGCAGCGGGAGGAGTTGGTCGCCGATGCGGACGATCTCTTCGCGGTACGGCGTGTCGGAGAGGACGAAGTGGGTGACGCCCAGGTCCTGGTACTTGCGGAGCGACTTCGCGACGTCATCGGCCGAGCCCACGAGCCACGTCGTACCGGCGCCACCGCCGCCGTACTTGCCGGGCGCGGTGTAGAGGTTGTCGTCGAGGACCTCGCCCCGCTCGGCCAGGTCCAGCAGCCGCTGCTGGCCGACCGCCTTGAACCAGCGGCGGTCCCGTGACCCCTGCGCCTCGGCCATCTTCGCGACCTTGGCCTCCGCGTCGGCCCAGGCCTCCTCGGTGGTGTCGCGGACGAGCGTGGTGATCCGCAGCCCGAACTCGAGCGGCGCGTGCTCACGGCCGAGTTCGGCCTCCAGTTGCCGCAGCGTGCTGATGCGTTCGGCGATCCCGTCCAGCGGCTCACCCCAGAACAGCTGCACATCCGCCTCGGTCGCGGCGACCCGCTGAGCTGCATCGGACGCACCGCCGAAGTACAACCGCGGGTGCAGCCTCCCTTCGCGTACGACGGGACGCGTGGCCACCGTGGATCCGGCGACCGAGAAGTGCTCGCCCTCGAACGTGACGTCCTCCTCGGTCCACAACCGCCGTACCAGCTGGAGGAACTCCTTCGTTCGCGCGTACCGCTGCGGCTGGTCGCCCTCGCTGTCGCCGTACGCCGCGAGATTGTCCTGCCCGGACACGATGTTCACCAGCACCCGCCCGCCGGTCAGCTGGTCGAGCGTGCTCGCCGCGGACGCGAAGTGGGCCGGCCGCCAGTACCCGGGCCGGATCGCGATCAACGGCTGGAAGGTCGTCGTCTGCGCGGCGAGAGCGGTCGCGACCGTGAACGTGTCCGGCCGCCCCCAGCCCGTCCCGAGCAGCGCCCCACCCCACCCATGCGCCTCCGTCAACCGAGCCAGCTCGGTCAACCGCTCCAAGCTGTTGTGTCCCCGCACCGCGTCATCCCCGCGATGCCCGGGATCCACCTGATTCGGGATGTACCAGAGGAAAGTCATGCAAAACAGTCTAAGTTCACTCGGATAGTCGACTTTGAGACGTCTCGCCGACTGGTCAAGCGGACCCGGGTCACGGCATTGACATCGTTGTCTGGCGCGACGACGATACTCCCGCGAGGCCAGATGAAACGTTTCCAACCTCGGTCAGCCGAACCGCCACGAAGCACTCGAGGAGATCCGATCATGGTGTTGAGTCGTCCGCGCGTTCTGCGCGCACTGATGGCCGGCGTGGTCACGCTGGCCGTCGGGCTGGTGTCCCTACCGTCTGCCGACGCCGATCCGGGGGGAGGCGCCGACGGGCCCACCGCGACGGCGCGGTCCCGGGTTGCCGCCGACGTCCTGATGAGTTCGTACGAGCCGGTGAAGGCCTGGTTCCCCTCCAGTTGGTGGAACTCCGCCGTCGCCCTGCAGACGATCGGCGACTACATGCAGCGCACCGGCGATCGCCGCTATCTGCAGCAGCTGGACAACACGTTCGAGAAGGACAAAGGCGTGTTCCCGGCGGGGTACCTGTCGGGTGACCCATTGCTCGGCAACTTCACCAGCCGCGCCATCGACGACTCCGAGTGGTGGGCGCTGACCTGGATCCAGGCCTACGACCTGACCAAGCAGCGCAAGTACCTCGACATGGCGGTCACGATCGCGGAGTACGTCGAGGACTACTGGGACGACACCTGTGGTGGCGGTGTCTGGTGGGACGCCGAGCGGACATACAAGAACGCGGTCACCAACGGCCTCTGGATCCGGCTCACCGCCGAGCTGCACAACCGGATCCCGGGCGACCGGCACTGGCTTGGCCGCGCGCAGCAGGGGTGGACCTGGTTCACGGGCAGCGGGATGATCAACTCCGCCGGCCTGGTCAACGACGGTTTGAACACCGGCACCTGCCAGAGCAACAACGACACGGTGTGGACCTACAACCAGGGCCTGGCGGTCGGCGCCGGCCTCGAGCTCTGGCGGGCGACGCGGAATCCTCAGCTGCTGACCGACGTACGGCGGCTGGCCGACTCGGCGATCGGCGCCGGGGGACTGGTCTCGAACGGCGTCCTGACCGAGTCGTGCGATGTTCCGGGCAAGGTCTGTGACGACAACCAGAAGCAGTTCAAGGGCATCTTCCTGCGCTACTGGATGGACCTGACCGACACCACGCACGACCCTCGGTACGCGGCCTTCCTCGCTCAGCAGGCCGCGACCGTCTGGGACAACGACCGTGACGCGGCCGGACGGCTCGGCCAGCGGTGGTCCGGTGCCACCAGTGCAGACAGTCCGAACGTCTTCGACTGGCGTACTCAGGCCAGTGCGCTCAGTGCCCTGATCGCCGCCGTACCCGCGCAGCCGCCGGTGCGGTCACTGTCGGCGGCCATGACTCCAGCCCAGCCGGTTGTGATGACTGCGAGCGGGAGTGCGACCCACGTTGAGCTCGTGGCCGGGCTCCAGGCCACAGCACCGGCGGGGGAGCGGATCGAGGCCGACGTACGAGCCACCGGCCCGACTGGCTGGACTGTGACCCCGAGCCGGGCCACCGTGACGCTTCGACCCAAGGGAAACGCCGTACCCGCGCGGGCGAGCGTCGAGCTCGACGTGGCGATTCCCGCTGGTACGCCGGACGGGCGGTACCCCGTGACCGTCACCGCGACGTCCGGCTCGCTGCTGTCGTTCAGCACGCAGGCCGAGATCCTGGTGGCGCACACCGCGGACTTCGACACCGGTACGGCGGCCGAGACCCCGTGGCTGTGGGACGCCGGCGGCTCACAGAGCAACGGGATCCAGAACCGTTTCGCCGACGGTCATGCGTACTTCGTCTACCGCTTCCCGTTCCCGTCCGACACCACCTCGGCGTCCGCGACCCTGACGCTCGACAACGAGTACGTCGTCGAGGTGAGCGGTGACGGCCAGCAGTGGACCACCGTGGCGCGCGAGACCGAACACGTCCACGACGGCCAGAACAAGGCCACCCAAACCTTCGACCTGACCCCCCACCTCGGCCCAGACAAGGCCGCCTACCTACGCATCTCCGACTCCTTCCCCGACGAGGGCTGGGGCGGCCGCGTCTACCACGTCACCGCGACCTACACCGGCTAACAACGACGAGAACAGCGGCCGGCCCCGGAACCCACGTTCCGGGGCCGGCCGTCTACTGCGGGTTGGCCGGGCGACTGAGGGGCGAGGTCCGGGTTGTGGACGGTCGCCGTAGTCGTCGAACAGGATGGGGGTATGGATGATGTGCGCTCTCTGACCATTTCGGTCATGCTCGCGGTTGAGGACGTTCCGACAGCGGTCGATTGGTACCGCGAGGCGATCGGGGCGGAGCTTCAATGGGATCTTGGGTCGGTGGCGGGATTGCGGGTGGCCGGTGCGCCGCTTCTACTCGGTGAACCCAGCAACAACGGCTGGGCCGCGCCGGCGGTGCTGGGGACGACCTCGACCCGAATCGAGGTCTTCGTGGCAGATCCCGATGCGTTCGTAGGTCGCGCGGTCGCTGCTGGAGCGACAGCGGTAGATCCGATCGAGGTTCATTCCGCGCCGTGGGGTCCGCACCGGCAAGGCACGTTCACAGATCCGTTCGGGCACCTCTGGTTCGTGGGTGATCACAGCCCACTGGATGCCTGACGCACAGCGGCGGCTGCTGTGCCGGAGCACAGCAGCCGCCGCTGGTGTTTCGGAGGGCGACTCAGACGTCGTAGTACAGCTCGAACTCGTGCGGGTGGGGGCGGAGCTGGATCGGGGCGATTTCCTGCTCGCGCTTGAGGTCGACCCAGGTCTCGATCAGGTCGGAGGTGAACACGTCACCCTCGAGCAGGAAGGCGTGGTCGGCCTCGAGCGAGTCGATCACGGCCGGCAGCGAGGTCGGCACCTGCGCGATGCCCGCGTGCTCCTCCGGCGGCAGCTCGTAGAGGTCCTTGTCGACCGGGTCGGCCGGCTCGATCTTGTTGCGGATACCGTCCAGGCCGGCCAGCAGCTGGGCCGAGAAGGCCAGGTACGGGTTGGCGGACGGGTCGGGGCAGCGGAACTCGATCCGCTTCGCCTTCGGGTTCGAGCCGGTGATCGGGATCCGGATGCAGGCGGACCGGTTGCGCTGCGAGTAGACCAGGTTGACCGGCGCCTCGAAGCCCGGCACCAGGCGGTGGTAGGAGTTCACCGTCGGGTTGGTGAAGGCCAGCAGCGACGGGGCGTGCCTGAGCAGGCCGCCGATGTACCAGCGGGCGACGTCGGACAGGCCGCCGTAGCCGGCCTCGTCGTAGAACAGCGCGTCACCGTTGGAGAACAGCGACTGGTGGACGTGCATCCCGGAGCCGTTGTCGCCGAAGATCGGCTTCGGCATGAAGGTCGCGGTCTTGCCGGCCTGCCAGGCGGTGTTCTTGACGATGTACTTGAACTTCATCAGGTTGTCGGCGGTCTTCAGCAGCTCGTCGAAGCGGAAGTTGATCTCCGCCTGACCCGCGGTGCCGACCTCGTGGTGGGCGCGCTCGACCAGCAGGCCGGACTTCTCCAGGTTCAGCGTGATCTGGTCGCGCAGGTCGCCGAAGTGGTCGGTCGGCGCGACCGGGAAGTAGCCGCCCTTGTAGCGGACCTTGTAGCCGCGGTTGCCGCCGTCCTCGACCCGGCCGGTGTTCCAGGCGCCGGCGACCGAGTCGATCGAGTAGTACCCGGAGTTCTGCTTGGTCTCGAACCGGACGTCGTCGAAGACGTAGAACTCGGCCTCCGGCGCGAAGAACGCGGTGTCCGCGATCCCGGTCGACTTCAGGTACTCCTGCGCCTTGCGGGCGATGTTGCGCGGGTCGCGGCTGTAGGCCTCGCCGGTCAGCGGGTCGTGCACGAAGAAGTTGATCGCCAGCGTCTTCGTCCCGCGGAACGTGTCGAGGAAGGCGGTGGTCGGGTCGGGCAGCAGCTTCATGTCGGACTCGTGGATCTGCTGGAACCCGCGCACCGACGAACCGTCGAACATCAGGCCCTCTTCGAAGACCTCGGGTCCGAACGACGACACCGGGACGGTGAAGTGCTGCATGATGCCCGGCAGGTCAGAGAACCGGACATCGATGATTTCGATGCCCTCGTCCTTGACGTAGGCGAGCAGCTCCTCAGCGCTGGAAAACATACGTACTCCTCGGGGTGGCTCAGAGATTGCATCTGAACGTAGGGCCCGCCGATTACTCCGTCGTGACCCTGATGTTTCGCGGATGTTACGCCCAGCGTGTCCGCGCTGACCCACTGGTGGACCACGGTTACGCCCTGAGATATCCCGATCCGCTGTGAACGGGTCCCGGGGGTGTCCGTAGGCTAGCCATCATGGCATCATCCCCGCAGCCGGGCACAGGACCCACCCAAGAATTCCGGTTTCCGGGCAACCGGCTAGGGCTGCCCGAGGAGGGTCCGGGCTCGGTCTCGGGCTGGGGCCGCCGGGTCCTCGCGCTCTTCCTGGACTGGCTGATCGCCGGCCTGATCGCGTCCGCCGTCACCTCCCAGCCGATGTGGGCGGGCGGCAACGACTACAGCATCGCCCAGCTGGTCACGTTCTTCGCGATCACCGCGATCCTGACCGGCCTGGCCGGGTCCACCATCGGCCACCGCGTCTGCGGCCTGCGCGTCATCCCGGTCCGCCCCGGCAGCGCCGGCTACACGGCCCAGCCCGGCCTGCTGGCCGGCGTCATCCGAGCCTTCCTGCTCTGCCTGCTGATCCCCGCCGTCGTCTACGACCGCGACCGCCGAGGCCTCCACGACCGCGCCGCCAACACCGTCGTCGTACGCCGCTGACCCGGTCCGGCGTACGTCGTACCGGGTCAGCGCCTGGTCAGGCGGAGTTGGACGTCGTCGAGGTAGTTGGTGCGGAAGCCGGCCTCGGAGTAGGCCAGGTAGAACTCCCACATCCGGCGGAAGGTGTTGTCGAAGCCGAGGTCGGAGATGGCCGGCCACTGCTCGATGAAACGGTTGCGCCAGATCCGTAGCGTCCGGGCGTAGTCGGCGCCGAGGTGCCGGATGACCTCGGTGCGCAGTCCGGTGTGCTGGGTGGTGACGTCCTCGATCACCTTGACCGACGGGATCAGTCCGCCGGGGAAGATGTACTTCTGCACCCAGGTGAACGTGTTCCGGGTCGCGAGCATCCGCTCGTGCGGCATCACGATCGCCTGGACCACGGCGACACCGCCGGGCGCCAGCCGCCGCTCGATCGCGTCGAAATAGACCGGCCAGTACCGCTCGCCGACCGCCTCGATCATCTCCACACTCAGCACGGCGTCGAACTCGCCGATCTGGTCGCGGTAGTCGCGCAACGCGACCTGCACCCGGTCGCTCACCCCGGCGTCGGCGATCTTGCGCTGCGCCAGCAACGCCTGCTGCGAGGCGATCGTGATCGCGGTGACCCACGCCCCGCGCTGGGCGGCGCGGATCGCCAGGCTCGCCCAGCCGCAGCCGATGTCGAGCACCCGCGATCCGGACACCACCCCGGCCGCGTCGAGGATCGAGTCGAGCTTGTTCAGCTGCGCCTGGGTCAGTTCGTCGTACGACGCGGTCGCGAGATCCGCCGTGGCAGCCGCACCGAAGTACGCGGCCGAGTAGGTCAGGGTCGGGTCGAGGAACTCGGAGAACATCGAGTTGCTCAGGTCGTAGTGGCGACTGACGTTCTCGCGGGCGCCGGCCCGGTCGTTGTCCTGTTCGCCCGGCTGGGACCGGGTGACCAGCCAGCGCAGCGACTGGGCCCACTTCGGCAGCAGGTGCCGGGTCTCCTCGTTGCTGAACCGCTCGGCGAACGGGACCAGCAGGTCGGCCAGGTCGGTCCCCGGCTCGGGATCCCAGTCGCCGGCCAGGTACGCCTCGCCGAAGCCGGACCCGGCGTCCTGTCCGAGCCGGTCCAGGAAGGCCGAGCTCCGGTGCACCCGCATCGCCGGGCCGCCGAGGCCGTAGGAGCGGTTGTTGTCCAGGTGGATCGTGGCCGGCAGGTCCTTGGCGATCAGACGGATCGCGGCCATGGCGCCGGCCCGCCGGACCGGATTCGACCGCGGGCGGGCCAGCGAGGGCCATATGTCAGCCGCCGGGCGATGCACCCTCGGCATGAGATCCGTCATATCCGTCAACCTCGTGTCTCAATCTGTCCTGGTCGCACCTTAAGGCCCGACCCCCACCCCACAGCGCGACACGAGGGCACACTCGTGCCACGTCACGACAGATCAACTGCTGAGCGACCGCCGGGTTACCGGCATCTCACCCAGAGAGAACGCTGAGCCCCCTCAGCGTCCCTTCATCGCCTGACGAGCGCCCTTGAGGCTCGTCGGCACCGGTCCCTTCGGCATCGGTACCTGCGGGCGGACGGCGTCGAGCGCCTTGAGCCGCTGCAGCAGGTCGGTGATCTCGGACGGCTGCAGCGCGGCCGGCAGCTTCATCACGTGCTTGGTCAGCTTGCGGATGTCGATCTCGTCCTCGCCCTGACCGGCGACGATCTGGATCACCGGCGCGCCACCCGCGACCCGGGTGTGCTTCTTGCCCTCGGCCTGGAGCAGGTTCTTCACCCGGCTCGGCTGGCCCTCGCCGACCAGGACGATGCCCGGCCGGCCGACGACCCGGTGCACGATGTCGGCGTTCTTGGTGACCGCGACCGCGGGCGTCACGTTCCAGCCGCGGCGCAGCGTCTGCAGCGCCGACGCGGCCGCACCGGCCTGGCCCTCGATCTGGCTGTACGCCGCCTTCTCCACCCGGCGGCCGAAGATGATCGTGGTGGCCAGGAAGGCCAGCGCCACACCCAGCGGCAGCCAGACCAGCAGCGGTCCGACGAACACCCCGAGCACGACGAACACGGCGACGACGCCGAGGAAGATCCCGGCGAGTACGAGTCCGATCCTGGGGTCGGACTTCTTCGTCAGCTTGTACGCCGACGCGATCTGCTTCAGCCGGCCGGTCTTCTTCTCGGCGGGGGCGTCGTTCTTGGCCATCTCTACCTTTGTCCGTGTCCTCTTATGCCTGCTGGGTGGAATTCTGCATCCGGGACTCCACAGCCTGACGGTACAGCCGACCGGCCCGGTACGACGAACGCACGAGTGGCCCGGACATGACTCCGGCGAAGCCGATCGCCTCGGCCTCGTCCTTCAGTTCCACGAACTCCTCCGGCCGGACCCACCGCTCGACCGGGTGGTGCCGCACCGAGGGGCGCAGGTACTGGGTGATGGTGATGATCTCGCAGCCCGCGTCGTGCAGGTCGTGCAGCGCCTGGCTGACCTCCTCGCGGGTCTCGCCCATCCCGAGGATCAGGTTCGACTTGGTCACCAGGCCGTAGTCGCGGGCCTGGGTGATCACATTCAGGGACCGCTCGTACCGGAATCCGGGCCGGATCCGGCGGAAGATCCGCGGCACCGTCTCCACGTTGTGCGCGAACACCTCCGGCCGGGAGGAGAACACCTCGGCCAGCTGCTCGGGGACGGCGTTGAAGTCGGGCGCCAGCATCTCGACGCCGGTGCCGGGGTTGAGCTCGTGGATCTGGCGGATCGTCTCGGCGTACAGCCAGGCGCCGCCGTCCTCGAGGTCGTCGCGGGCCACACCGGTCACGGTCGCGTAGCGCAGACCCATGGTCCGGACCGATTCGGCCACCCGGCGCGGTTCGTCGCGATCCAGCGCCTCCGGCTTGCCGGTGTCGATCTGGCAGAAGTCACAGCGCCGGGTGCACTGGTCGCCGCCGATGAGGAAGGTGGCCTCGCGGTCCTCCCAGCACTCGAAGATGTTCGGGCAGCCGGCTTCCTGGCACACCGTGTGCAGCTGTTCGGATTTCACCAGCTTCTGCAACGCCTGGTATTCCGGGCCCATCTTCGCCCGGGTCTTGATCCACTCGGGTTTGCGCTCGATCGGGGTCTCCGCGTTGCGCGCCTCGAGCCTGAGCAGTTTCCGTCCTTCTGGGGCGATCGTCACGCCCTCCAGGGTACGCGTCCCGGGGACAGCGCCGGTCAGCCCGTACGCTGATGGACTATGTCGACTACGGCCGAGACCCCGGCGGAGCGTCGTACCGAGGAGGCGAAAGTGACCGAACCGGGGGCGCCTCCCGCGACCGGGGCGACCCTGCGGGGCTGGACCCGGCCCGGCCCGACGCCGAAGGAGCAGAAGTACGACCTCCTGCTCGGACTCGGCATGGCGCTCGCCGGGGTGATCGGCACCGAGCTGGCGCGCGGAGCGGCGCCGAGCGAGGTCGACCTGGGCATCGGTGGTGTCGAGCCGTACGTGCTGAGCGCGGCCGTCGCGCTGCCGCTCTGTTTCCGGCGCCGGTGGCCGATCCCGGTGCTGCTCGTCGTGTCGGTGCTGTTCGTCGTCTGCGGCGAGCGGGCGACCTTCGCCTTCGCCGGCAACCTGATCACCCAGGCGGCCCAGTTCATGGCGATCTACGCGGCGGTCGCCTGGTCGCGGGACCGGCGGCTGATGAAGGCCGCGGTGGGCGTCGTGTTCGTCGGGATGTTCGGCTGGCTCGTGATCGGCTTCGTCCGGGCCCTGCGCAACGACGAGATCAAGGGCCCCAACGAGGCCCTGCTGTCGCCGTACGTCTCCGGTGTCGCCCTCGCGCTCGCCTTGAACGTCCTCTACTTCTTCGGCGCCTACTTCTGGGGCCGTACGGCGTGGAACACCGCGCGGCAGCGCTACGAGCTGGAGCAGCAGGCCACCGAGCTCGCGGCCCAGCAGGAGGCCAACGCGCGCCGCGCGGTCATCGACGAGCGGCTCCGGATCTCCCGTGAGCTGCACGACGTGGTGGCCCACCACATCAGCAGCATCGGCGTCCAGGCCGGCGGTGCCCGCCGGGTGATGGGCACCGACCCGGAGGCGGCCAAGAGCGCGCTCAGCGTGATCGAGGACTCCAGCCGGACCGCGGTCAACGAGATGCGCCAGCTCCTCGGCATGCTCCGGGCGGCAGACCCCGACCTCGACATCGAGGCCCCGGCGGCGAAGGCCCCGCAGGCCGGCGCCGACCGGCTGCCCGCGCTGATCGCGGACGTGAACGGGGAGGGTCTGTCGGTCGGGTTCCACCAGATCGGCCAGCCGGTCCAGCTGCCGGAGACGGTGTCGGTCTCGGTCTACCGGATCGCCCAGGAAGCACTGACCAACGTACGGCGCCACTCGACCGCCCGCAGCGCACACATCACACTGCGTTATCTCGGTGACTCGGTCGAGCTCGAGGTGATCGACGACGGCCGGCCGAAGCACGCGCCGGTCGGAAGCCGGCTCGGCCACGTCGGGATCCGTGAGAGGGTCGGTCTGCTCGGCGGCGAGACCGAGATCGGCCCCCGCCCGGTCGGTGGCTTCCGGGTCCGGGTCCGGATCCCGCTCGACCCGCAGAACCGCCCGCTGGCCAAGGAGGAGACGCAGGCATGACTGAGGCAGATACGGCGCCGATGCGCGTGCTGCTGGTGGACGACCAGGATCTGGTCCGGGCCGGGTTCCGGATGATCCTGTCGGTCGAGCCGGACATCGAGGTGGTCGGTGAGGCCTCGGACGGTGAGAAGGCGATCGAGCTCGCCCTCTCGCTGCGGCCGGACGTCGTCCTGATGGATGTCCAGATGCCCGGCATGGACGGGATCACCGCGACCCAGCGGATCGTCGCGGCGGATGCCGGCAAGGTCGTCATCCTGACCACGTTCGACCGGGACGACTACCTGTTCGAGTCGCTCGGCGCCGGGGCCAGCGGTTTCCTGCTGAAGAACACCGCGCCGGAGGACCTGGTCGACGCGATCCAGGTGGTCCACTCCGGTCACGCCCTGCTTGCTCCCGAGGTGACCCGCCGCGTCATCAAGCGGTTCACCGGCGGCGGCGAGCGTGTGTACCGCCCCGATCTGCTCGAGGAGCTGACCGACCGCGAACGCGAGGTCCTCGGCCTGATCGCCCGCGGCCTCACCAACACCGAGATCGCCAACCAGCTCTACGTGGGGGAGGCCACCGTCAAGACCCACGTCTCCCGGGTCCTCCTCAAACTCGGCCTCCGGGACCGGGTCCAGGCCGTCGTCTTCGCCTACGAATGCGGATTGGTGACCCCCGGCGACGACCCGGCCAGCTGATTCGCGCGGAGCATCACCAGCGCCGCGATCAGTACGGCGACAGTCGCGACCGCCACGACCACGGCGACCGGCGGAAGCACGAGCGGTAGCAGCAGGACGAGCGCCACGCCGCCCAGGATCAAGGCGGGTGTGGTGACCGGTGGCGTGATGATCGGCGCGTGCACCAGCCAGAGCGTGAGCAGGTACACCGAGACCGGGATCGCGACGGCGTACCCGACGGTCGTCGAGGAGGAGTGGTGCGCCGCCTCCTCGACGGCGACCTCGAGCCCGGCGCCGACGGCGGCCAGAGCGGCGAACAGGAAGAAGTGTCCATACCCCCAGCGGTAGGAGGCGGCCCGTCGTTCGCTCAGGCCGTGGCCGGCGGGGTGCAGGAAGTACAGCCACCAGAGGGCGAAGAGCAGGACCAGCCCGGCTCCGGCGACGAGCAGGAAGGAGCTGCTGATGTCACCGGCCGCGAGCGCCTTCTGGACGCCACGACTGGCGGCGAGCACACTCTCGCCGAGCAGGATGATCACGAACAGTCCGTAGCGCTCGGCGATGTGATGCGGATGCCAGTTGGTCGCCCGCGGCCGCTCGGCCCACATCGGTACGGCGAGCTCCAGCACGACCAGTACGACGAACAGCCACAAGGCCATGTGGGTCAGTACCAGCGCCAGGATCCAGCACGCGTTGAGCGTCAGGATCCCGCCTGCGTAGCGGAACGCCGTACGGCGACGCTCCGGGTCCTCGTAGCCGGCCCGCAGCCACAGGGCGGCCAGGCCGATCCGCATGATCAGGTAGCCGAACGGCACGGCGCTGTAGTCGGACTCGGTGGTCGCCGCGGGGACCCCGGCCGCCAGCACGAGCACACCGGCCATCTGGAGCATCGTCAGCAGCCGGTACAGGACGTCGTCGGTGTCGTAGGAGGAGGCGAACCAGGTGAAGTTCATCCAGGCCCACCAGATGCAGAAGAACACCATCAGGAACTCGATCACCGCGGCGTGACCGTCGGCGATGCTGTGCGCGAACTCGGCCGTCACCGCGGCGACCGCCACCACGAAGGTGAGGTCGAACAGCAGTTCCAGCGGGCTGGCGGACCGGTGCGGCTCGTCGATCGGCCGGGCGGTCATCCGGATCCTGAACGGGCTCGATGCAGTGGGCAACGGTGTGTCCTCCTCGTCTGCAGCCAAGACAAGGCAGCGCGGGCGTTTGTGACGGTCACAAGTCCGGCGGCTGCCCTGTCTTAGCTGGCGACGGGTCGCCAGCGGGGTGCCCGGGGACAGGAGAGTGGCTGTGAAGATCGTGGTGATCGGTGGCACGGGGCTGATCGGTTCGAAGCTGGTACGGCGGTTCGAGGCGCACGGACACGAGGCTGTCGCGGCGTCACCGAACACCGGGGTGAACACCCTCACCGGCGAAGGCCTGGCCGAGGCAATGGCGGGCGCCTCGGTGGTGGTCGACGTGTCCAACTCGCCGTCGTTCGAGGCGCAGGCGGTGATGGACTTCTTCACCACGTCCACCTCGAACCAGCTCGAAGCGGAGAAGGCCGCCGGGGTCGGCCACCACGTCGCGGTGTCGATCGTGGGTACCGAACGGATGCCGGAGAACGCGTATTTCGCGGCCAAGCTCGCCCAGGAGAAGCTGATCAAGGAGTCCGGGATCCCGTACTCCCTGGTGCACTCGACCCAGTTCTTCGAGTTCGTCAAGGCCACCGCGGATTCGTCGGCGCAGGACGACGGGGTGCACATCGCGCCGGTGTCGTGGCAGCCGATCGCCGGTGACGAGTCGCGGACCAGGTGGCCAAGGTCGCGGTCGGTGAGCCGCTGAACGACCGCAAGGACATCGCTGGGCCCGACCGCTACCGGATGGACGAGTTCTTCCAGAAGACACTCGCCGAGCTCGGCGACACGCGTGAGGTGATCACCGACCCGAAGGCGACCTACTTCGGCTCCGAGCTGGTCGAGGACTCGCTGGTCCCGATCGGCGAGGCCACCCTCGGCCGGGTCCACTACGGCGAGTGGAACCCCTCATGAGCGGTGACTTCCTGCACGAACTCGAACACGAGGTCGAGGCCGACCTGACCATGATCGAGTCCAGTCACCCCGCGGAGGCCGCCGTGCTGCCGCCCAGCGAGTGGACGGTCGACCCGGCCGAGGTCGAGCGGGACGAGATCGGTCTGCGCAGCCTGCTCGGTGCCGTCGAGGCGCTGGAGGGTGACGCCGACCGCTGACGACGTCATCTCATCCGGCCCCCGGGTGGTGCGCAGGTCCGCCGTACGGATGACCTGCGTGATCACCCTGGGGGCCGACGTGTGTGTGGGCACCGGTTCACTAGCTTTGAATCACTTCCGAGCGGAAGCGGTCAGGCGCGGGCTTGAACCGAGGGGGCCGAAGTGAATGGGAACGGTGACGGATGCTGAGCGTGGCTGGGTTGACCCGGCGGTTCGGGGAACAGCTGGCGCTGGACGACGTGAGTTTCGACGTCGTACCGGGACGGATGACCGGGTTCGTCGGGGCCAACGGCGCCGGCAAGACGACGGCGATGCGGATCATCCTCGGCGTGCTGGCCGCGACCGCCGGCGAGGTGCGGTGGAACGGCGGGCCGCTGACCCAGGCGGTCCGGCGTGACTTCGGTTACATGCCCGAGGAGCGCGGGCTGTACCCGAAGATGAAGATCCGCGACCAGCTGGTGTTCTTCGGCCGGCTGCACGGGCTCGACCCGATCCGGGCGGCCGAGCGCACCGACAAGCTGCTCGAGCGACTCGGGCTCGGCGAGCGGGCGACCGACGTACTGGAGACGCTGTCGCTCGGCAACCAGCAGCGGGTGCAGATCGCCGCGGCGCTGGTGCACGAGCCGATCGCGCTGGTCCTGGACGAGCCGTTCAGCGGTCTCGACCCGCTCGCGGTCGACGCGATGGTGGACCTGCTCCGCGAGGAGGTCACGGCGGAGGTTCCGGTGCTGTTCTCCAGCCACCAGCTCGACCTGGTCGAGCGGCTCTGCGACGACCTCGTCGTCCTGTCCCGCGGCAAAGTCGTTGCCGCAGGCCCCGTTGCCGAACTGGCCGCCGGGCCGTCCCTGACCTACAAGCTGATCGGTCGACGGCGACGCGGGCTGGCTGCGCGACGTCCGCGGCATCCGGGTACGCGACGTGGCCGGCGGTACGGCGCTCTTCGACGTCGAGGACGACGGGGTGGCGCAGCAGGTTCTCCAGCAGGCGATCACCCGCGGGCCGGTGCTCGAGTTCGGGCCGGAGCGGGTGGCACTGAGCGACGTCTTCCGGGAGGCGACCCGATGAACGACCGTACCCTCGACCGTCCCTGCGCTGCTGATCGCCGAGCGCGAGATCGTCACCAAGCTGCGGGACAAGACCTTCATCGGCTCGACCGCGTTCATGCTGGTGCTGGTGCTGGCCGCGGTGATCATCCCGGCGCTGCTCGCGGGCCGCGGCGGTCCCGACAAGATCGCGGTGATCGACGACGCCGGCGCGAAGGTCGTGCAGCAGGCGTCCGCCACGCAAGGCGACGACGGCTACGAGGTCACCCGGGCGGCGGATCGCCCGGCGGCGGAGAAAACTCGTCACCGACGGTGAGGTGAAGGCGGCGCTGCTGCCGGGCGCCGACGGGTACCTCGTCCTCGGGAAGGACCGGGTCGACTCCGGGCTGGAGAGGGCGCTGCGCGAAGCCGCCGTCAGCGTCGGGATGGAGCAGAACGCGGGGCGCGCCGGTCTCACGCCTGAGCAGTTGCGCGCGGGGACGACGCTCGAGCTGGAGCTGCTGAAGCCGGCGCCGTTGCCCGACATCGTGGCCGACTTCGTCAACATCGGACTGGCGCTGGTGTTCTACATGACCGCGCTGGGCTTCGGCATGATGATCGCGCAGAGCGTCGTCCAGGAGAAGGAGAGCCGGGTCGTCGAGATTCTGGCCGCCGCCGTACCGATCCGGTCGTTGCTGTGGGGCAAGGTGCTCGGCAACACCGCGCTCGCGCTCGTCGCAGATCGTGGTGATCGCGGGGGCGTCGGTGATCGGGCTGGTCGCGACCGACCAGCCCGACATCCTGCAGGTGGTCGCGCCGGTGGCCGGCTGGTTCGTGGTGTTCTTCGTGCTCGGGTTCGTCGCGCTGGCCGGGCTGTGGGCGGTGGCCGGGTCGCTGGCCACCCGGCAGGAGGATCTCGGCTCGACCACGCTGCCCGGGCAGATGATCCTGATGATCCCGTTCTTCTTCTCGGTGTTCGCCGGAGCGTCGGCCAAGACGGTCGCGTCGTTCGTGCCGATCGCGTCCTCGATGGCGATGCCGGGGCGGATGCTGACCGAGAAGGTGCCGGTCTGGCAGCCGCTGCTCGCGATCGCGATCCTGCTCGCCAGCACGGTCCTGATCGTCCGCCTGGGCGCCCGCCTGTACGAGCGCACGCTGCTGCAAACCGGCCGCCGGCTCGGCTACCGAGAGGCACTGGCCCTCGAAGCTGGCTGATTCATCGTCACGGCCCGGCCGAGCGTTACAGGAATCGGCCGGGCTGTGACGAAACCGCAATGTGGGATACCTGTGTGCTGTGCGTTGATCTGGACTACGGTCTCAACGCTTGACGTCCTCCCACCGCCTGAGGGCAGGGGATTCCAACCCTTGCGGGTTGAGGTTCACGGTTCACAGCCGTGCCTTACTGCGCAAGAAGGCTCCCCGTGCTGCCACGGCCCGCCCGGCCGCGGTTGTTGGTGGTCCCGCAAGTGCCGGTTGCTTGGCTATCGCAACCGGTGAAGACGCTACCCGGCCCAACCGACAAAATCTGAAGGGAGGGAGATGGCGTTCTCGCCGCCCTGAACGGTGGGCTTCCACGCCATCAAACCCATGAACGTTGAGCTGCGCCACCTGCGGGTGGTGGTCCTGGTGGCTGAAGCGGGGTCCGTCGGACGGGCCGCCCGCTGGCTCAAGGTGAGCCAGCCCAGCCTGACCGCGCAGCTCAAGCGGATCGAGGCGGCCTTCGGCGGTGAGTTGTTCGAGCGCTCCCGCACCGGCGTCACCCCGACCGCACTCGGCCGGTACGCCGTCGATCGCGCCCGGGCCATCCTGGTCGACGTCGACCACCTGTCCGCGACCGTGTCCGCGATGACGGCGGTCGAGTCCAGCGCCGTACGGCTCGGTGGGTTCCCGACCGCGCCGATGTCCGGGATCGCCTCACGGCTGCGCGACCACGGCGAGATCGAGCAGGTCAGCATCGAGGTCGAGTGGTCCACCAGCGTGCTGCTGCAGCAGCTGGAGAGCGGCCGGCTCGACTTCGCCCTCTTGCGCGAGTTCCCCGGCTTCGAGCTGCGGCTGCCGAGCGGTGTCGAGTTCTGCACGGTCGTCGAGTCGGAATCGGCGTACGTCGTGATGGCCGCCGACCACCCGATGGCGGTCGCGTCGCGGCACCGCGGTGAGATCGAACTCGGGGCGCTGTCGGGGGAGGAGTGGATCGGGGAACCGCCGGACGACAGCGGGTTCCACGTACTCTTCCGGGCCGCGTGCGAGCAGGCCGGGTTCCAGCCGAAGGTGGAGCACCACTCGGTGGACACCTCGGTGCTGATGGGGTTCGTCACGAGCGGTCAGGGCGTCGCGCTGATCTCACCGACGTCGTACCGGATGCTCTCCAGCGACGTCACCACCCGCACGCTGGTCGGCGACCCGATCCACCGGAAGCTGATGCTTGCCTGGAGTACCGAGTCGCCGCGGGCACAGATGGCGCGGGACGTGCTGCAGATGGCGACGCTGGCCTACGACGAAGCCTTCGCCGAACACGCCCGCCGCGACCAGGTCCAACGCATGCACGTCGCGTGAGCTTCTAGGCCCAGCCGAGTCCTTAGGCTCCAGCTGGGCGGATGCTCATCTGAGTCGGATTCTCGAACGCGCTGATGAAGATCTCCCCAGTGTCCTCAGGATCTTCCATCCGCTCCCGATACTGCTGACCCACCTGCTGCTTGCCCGCCGTCCCCGGCGCAACCACCGCAGCCTGCTGCCCCCCATCAACACTCTTCTTCTCACCAGGAGCCACCACCGTCTGATCCTCGTCAGGCTTGACAGTCGGCTCCTGAGCTTCGGTAGCCGACTGCTCCTGCGGCTGCGGTGCGGCCGGCTGTGATCCAGCAGGCTGTTCCGCCTTCGGCTCTTCCGCCGCAACGGGTGCGACCGCAGTCGGCTGCTCGTCCGTCTCAACCGGAGCAGGTGCCGTCGCCTGCTCGCCTGCCGCGACGGGCGCCGCCACAGTCGGCTGCTCGTCCGATGCGACCGGGTGCTGCCACAGTCGGTTGCTCGTCCGATGCGACGGGTGCTGCCACAGTCGGCTGCTCATCCGATGCGACCGGTGTCGCCGCACTCGGCTGCTCGCCTGACGCGACCGGGGGCACCGCAGTCGGCTCGGCTGCCTTGGCGACCGGCTGCTTCGGCTGCTCCTGGGGCTCGGTCGGCTGCGCTGGCTTTTGCGCGTCCGCACCGGTGGGGGCCGCGACCGTCGGCTCGTCCGTAGCTGCGGGCGGCTGCTCCTCGGCGACCTGCTGTGGGGGAGCGGCCTCAGCTCGCACGGTCTGGTCGTTCTCGACCGGCACCTGGGTCGTCTCGTCGCGGTCCGTCGGGACCAGCACGGTGTCGTCGCCCGAGTCGTTGCCCTGGGCATCGTTGTCCGGTGCGTCGGCTCCGGGGAACTGCTCAGTCTGCTCCGGCGCCGAGACCGGGAACTGTGACGTCTGCTCATCCGCCTGATTCCGCGGCCGCACCGGCTCCGGCTCCTCGTCGAACAGATCGTCGTACGTGCTGCTGTTCCCGTACGAGCCGCCGTATCCGCCGCCCTCGGCCGGATAGGTGCCCCCGGCAACCGGGTACAGCGCGGCCGCGTCGGCCTCCTGCTGCGCCTGCACGGCTTCCTGCTCGCGCTGCAGCCGGTCGGCCTCCGCGCGCTCCCGCCGCCGGCGCTGCACACTCTGCACGATCAGCTGGATCCCGTAGACCAGCGAGATCACCGCCAGGATCGGTACGACGCCGTTCAGCGTGTACTGCTTGGACCCCTCGATCATCCCGGTGGTCACGCCGGGGATGTCGTTGAGGAAGTTCGTGGTCCGGTTCGGGATCCACAGCCAGCAGTAGAGCAGCGTCCCGAACGCGACGAACGCCCCGAGCGCAGCGGCGCCGGAGAAGTACGACACCACGGTCCAGAAGATCAGCGCGCCGATGCCGAATGCAAGCGCCATCTCCTTTGTGTTCAGCTCGATACCGCCTGGCGCGGCAAGGACTCCGAACACCGCAGGCCCGGCCAGTGCGACGACCACCCCGAGCAAGAACCCAAGAAATTTGGACACACCCCCAAGGTAGCGACGTTTTGCCGTCACACCCCGCAGACACTTCGCAACCCACCGGACGGGGGCTGAGGCGGCAAACGCTTCCTGACCCGGGCATAGGGTGGTACGTCGTGAAGCGACCGAACATCGTGGTTGTCCTGTCCGACGAACACACCGGCTCCGCTGCGGGGTGGGCCGGTCACCCACGGGTGCGCACTCCGCACCTCGACCGCCTGGCCGAGCAGGGCGTCTCGTTCGACCGCGCCTACACGAACAGCCCGATGTGCGTCCCGTCGCGGCTGTCCTTGATGGCCGGGCAGTACGTGCACCAGATCGGGGCCTGGGACAACGGTGTCATCCCCGGACCGGAGTTCCGCTCGTGGGGACATCACCTGACCGACTACCAGACGGTGATCGCCGGGCGGACTCACTTCAACGGGCCGGACCGGCTGCTCGGCTTCGACCGCCGGCTCACGGACGACCTGGACTTCTGGCTCGACCACAGCGGCCGGCCACCTCGTCGTACGCCGGATTGGCAGCGACCCACGAACTCACACGTGACCGAACACGGCGCCGGCGATCACGTGCACACCCGGCACGACGTGGACACGACCGATGCCGCACTCGACTTGCTCCGTGATCCGGGACCGGAGCCGTACCTGCTGTACGTCGGGTACATGCATCCGCACTTCCCGCTGGTGGCACCACCGGAGTTCCGGGCGCTCTACGATCCCGCCGACGTGGAACTGCCGCCGACGTGGGATGAGCCCTTGTCGTCGCAGCATCCGGTGATTTCGCTGCTGCGGCACGGGTTCCGCAACGATGAGCCGGTCACCGAGGAGCAGGTTCGAGAGGCGACGGTCTGCTACTGGGCGTTGATCAGTCACCTCGACCACCAGATCGGGCGGTTGCTGTCGGCCATCCCCGACGACACGGTCGTGATCTACACCAGTGACCACGGCGAGATGGCCGGCCATCACGGCATCTGGCAGAAGCAATGCTTCTACGAACCGGCTGTCCGGATCCCGCTCCTGCTCCGCCACCCGTCGCTGGCTCCGGCGCGGATCACCTCCCACGTCAGCCTGATCGACGTACTCCCGACCCTGCGGGACATCGCCGGCCTACCCCCGGACCCCACTCTCCCCGGTCACACGCTGCTCGACCCCGTCGACCGCCCGGTCCTGTCCGAGTACCACGCCCAAGGCATGCCTGATGCCGGCTACATGCTCAAGTCCGGCCCCTGGAAGTACGTCTACTACGGCCCGTCCCACCCGGCTCAACTCTTCAACACCGAGGCCGACCCCAACGAACTCGAGGACGTCTCCGCCGGCAATCCCCAAACAGCCAAGCTGGACGCCGAGCTCAGAACGATCCTCGACCCCGACGCAACCGACCACCGGGCCAAATCGAACCAATCAACCCGAGCCCACGCCTGACCAAGAGGGCGGCACAACCTCAGACGGTCAGCCCATAAGTGATGCCGGTGGGCTCTTCGTCCTGCCCGATGTCCGGCGACCGCTCGTAGTCCTCCCACGCCAGCATCCGGTCAAGATGCCGCCGCAGCGACGCGAGCACCTCCGTCACCGTCACATCCCGCCCGAGTTCCTTCGACAGTGTGGTCACATCCGCATCGGAGATCCCACACGGCACGATCCGGTCGAACCACCCGAGATCGTTGTCACAGTTCAGCGCGAACCCGTGCATCGTCACACCCTGCGAGACCCGGATCCCGATCGCCGCGATCTTCCGCTCCCGGCCGCGATCGTCGGCCGCCACCCACACTCCGCTGCGGCCCTTGACCCGCCCGGTCTTCACGCCGAGGTCGGCACAGACCGCGATCAGCGCCTCCTCGAGCCGCCGTACGTAATCGACCACGTAGACATGTGAGGCCAGCTTCACGATCGGGTATCCCACCAGCTGCCCCGGACCGTGCCAGGTGATCTTCCCGCCGCGGTCGACGTCCACCACCGGAGTCCCGTCGAGCGGCCGCTCGTGCGGCTCGGTCCGCTTGCCCGCCGTGTAGACCGGTGGGTGTTCGAGCAGGATGACCGTGTCCGCACCGGTGCCCTCGGCAACTTCCGCGTGCAGGCGCCGCTGCTCGGCCCACGCGGTCTCGTAGTCCACCGCGCCGGCACCGAACCCGGCCTCCACATACTTGATCTGCCTCACGCCCTCGAGTGTATGCGGCCCTCCGACCGGCCGTACGCCGCCGTCCACAGCCCACCGTCGTACGGCGATCCGGCGAGGCGGCCTGATGCTCCTATAGGCGGCTGGCTGTCAAGTCTGGTGTGAGGGCTTGAGTGATGAGGGGTAGGAGTTCGCGGCAGAGAGCGCGTTTGAGGCAGCGCATGATTTCTTTGGTGGTTTTGCCTTCGGCGCGTCGTCGGGCCACGTAGGCGCGGGTGGGTTGGTGGTGGCACATGCGGACCAAGACGATGGTGTGGAGAGCGTTGTTGGCCTGGCGGTCGCCGCCGCGGTTGAGGCGGACGCGATGGGTGCGGCCGGAGGCGACCGGGACGGGGGAGGTTCCGCAGAGCGCGGCGAAGGCTGCGTTGCTGTGGAGCCGGTGGGGGTTGTCACCGGCGGTGGCCAGGAGTTGGCCGGCGGTTTCGGGGCCGACACCGCAGCGTTCGAGCAGCGCGGGCGCGGTCTGGGTGGTGAGGGCGCGCAGTTGGGTGTCGGCGTCGGTGATCTCCTCGGTGAGGTGCTGGCAGCGGCGGGCGAGGCGGCGGAGCGCGGTTTTGGTGGCCTGGACCGGGTCGGTCAGATCGGCCGCTGGGCGGAGCGCGGCGGTTGCCTCGACGAGTTGGTCGGTGGGCAGGCCGGCGAGTTGGCTGCGCAGTGGCTCGGGGGCTGTGACGACCAGGTGCTTGAGTGTGTTGGTCGCGGCGGTCCTGGCCTTGACCGCGCCGGAGCGGGCGGTGCGTAGTACGCGGATGGATTCCACCACACCGGTGCGGGTTTTCGGTGTGCCGGTCGCGTCGCCGGCCAGCACGGCGCGGGCCGCGGCCTCGGCGTCGATCGGGTCGGACTTGCCGCGGCGGCGGCGGGTCTGCCGGTTCGGCCGCGATACCTCCACCACCCGCACGTGTTCGGCGCTCAGCAGCCGCGCCAGTGAGGCGCCGTAGCTGCCGGTGCCCTCCACACCCACCGCGGCCAGCTCACCGAAGCCGCCCAGCCAGGCCAGCAGCCGCTTCTCCCCGGCGGTGGTGGCCGGGAACTGGGCATGGGCAAGCAATCGGCCGAGATGATCCACACACGCGGCCGTGTGGGTGTCCAGGTGGGTATCCACCCCGCCGACGACCTGGCCCGGGCCAGCGACCTCTACGAGATCGAAATGGGCAGCGCTGACTGGGCTGATCGGATCTGTCATCGTAGAGACAGCCGTCCTTTCGTTGTGCAACCGACACGGGACGGCACGCACCGCCGGTCCGGGCGGACAGCACATGGACGGGCCTCTGAGACAGGCTCCTATCAGGTCACGTTCCGTCCGGCCGGTGCGTGCAGCTCGCCAGCCGAAGACAGATCAGGCAAAAGTCAACCCCATCCCGGGGCGACGGTGGATAACTGAGTCACCCGGCCGACGAGCACATCATCCATGTGGATAACCTCCGGGCCGGTGCCGGCGATTCGTGCACTCTCTAGGGCATGGCACTCGAAGACATCGCCGGCTACAGCCTGCGCCGGAAGCTCGGGTCTGGATCGGCCGGCACCGTCTGGCTCGTTCGCGACCGCGCTTCCGGCCGCAACGCCGTGCTCAAACGCGTTCCGATGACAGCGATCTCACACCCGGAGGAGCTCCGTGAACACCTCACCGTCCTGCAAGACCTCGACCACCCGCACCTCGCCCGCCTCCAGGGGATCCGCGAGACCGGCACCGAATGGCTCCTCTTCAGCCAGTACGTCGTAGCCGGCACGCTGACCGCATTACTCAGCCGCCGCGGCCCGCTGACCGACGGCGAACTCGTCACTCTCCTGAGCCCACTCGCCGAAGCCCTCGACTCTCTCCACCGCACCGGCCTTACCCACGGCCGGGTCACGCCCACCAACATCATGTTCGACGCCGATGGCCGCCCCGTCCTCACCGACGCCGTCCTCCACACCACCCACCCCACCGCTCCAGCAGACGACCTGACCGCCTTGGCCACCGTCGCCCACCTCTCCGGAGGCGACCCCACCGTCTTCACCCCCGACCTCTTCACCACCCCCGACCCTCACGACGTCCTAGCTCTCACCACCCCCGTCCCCATCAACCTCGCCTTCACCCAAGACCCCACTCCCACCGACGACCCCAGCACGACAAGCCCGCCCCCCACGCCCAACCACGAAGCCCTCAACCACTGACGATCCGCCCCACCTCTCCCGCAGCCCCCTGGCCCCACCGCCAAAGAAGCCGTCCTCCCCACACTCCCGTCAATCCACCCCGCCCCAGCCACCCGCACCCAAACCAATCCCGCGCTCCACGAAGCCCACCCGCCGCAAACCACGCCTCCCCAACCTCACCCGCCGAGCTGCCATCAACCCGCTAGCCCGCCTCGCCCCACCATCCCAACCCCTAGTCACCCCCACCCCAGCGCTGTCACGCACCGCCCGCCGCGGTCGTAGCTGGCGGCGAAGAAGCACACGCTGGAGGCGGTCCACTCACCTTGTTCACACGGCCGGGAGACGCTTCGCCTTCCGCCACCCGGCGTACGGCGTGCTGGCTGCCGTCGGACTCGGGGCTGTAGTTGTACTCATCCTCGGCCTGTTGACGGTCGGCATCCTCGACAACCCGGGCGGCACAGCAGCAGCCGCCGACCGCACGGAGCGATCACCGTCACCAGTCACGCCGCCATCGAGCAGCCCCACACGACCACAACCGGCACGCGTCGACCCAGGGGAGTGGACCCGAACGCTCCAAGCGCTCGACACCCAACGCGCACAAGCGTTCTGGACGCTCGACCTCGCGCTCCTCGACACCGTCTACGTCCCCGGCAGCAAACCCTGGTCAGCCGATCGCGCGCTCCTGGCGACGTACCGCAAACACCAGATCCGAGTCCGCGGCCTGCAGATCCGCATCGACCAAGCCACCATCGAAAGCCAATCCCCGACAACAGTTGTCCTGAGAACTGTCGATCACCTGGCAGAAGGCCAAGCCATTGACCGCACCGGATCCACAACGACCCTCCCACCCGGCGCCCCCACCACCCGCCGGATCACCCTCACCACCAGCCCACGCGCAACTAGTACTCGCTGGCGAATCACAGCCATCGCCGCGGCCTAGCCTCGCGCGCAGCAGCACCCCAACCACCCTGGGATGGGTGGGTTAGGAGGCTAGAGCGGAGGAGAGGGCTGACTGCGCGGTCGGGTGGTGGAAGGTGAAGCCCTCGGATTGGAGGCGGGCGGGGAGAGCGCGGTTGCTGCCGAGGAGTTCCCACGCGAACTCACCGAGGGCTGCCTTCACGAGGAACGCGGGGACGGGGAGCAGGGCGGGCCGGTGGAGGGCGGTGGCCACCGCCTCGGTGAATTCCTGGTTGGTGACCGGGTGCGGGATGACGAGGTTGACCGGTCCGCTGAGGTCGTCGTGGTCGGCGACGAAGCGGACGCCGCGGAGCCAGTCGGTGAGGGAAAGGACCGGGAAGTACTGGGTGCCTGAGCCCAGGCGGCCGCCGAGGCCGAGGCGGAACGGGAGAATCATCAGCTGGAACGCCGGGGCCTTGCGGTCGAGGACGATGCCGGTGCGGATGGCGGCGACGCGGCAGCCGGCCGCGCGGGCCGGTTCGAGGGCGCCTTCCCAGACACGGACCACCTCGGCGAGGAAACCGTCGCCGAGTTCGGAGTCTTCGGTCAGGATGCGGTCGCCGCAGTCGAGCCCGTATCCGCCGATGCCGCTCTGCGTGATCACGACCGGCGGTCGCTCGAGCTGTGCGGCAGCACTCGCGAGGGTGGAGGTCGTGCTGACCCGGCTCTCCCGGAGCACTGCCCGGTACGACGGCGTCCAGGGGCGGCCGATGTTCGCGCCGGCCAGGTTGACCAGTACGTCGGGGTCGCCGAGGGCAGCCGGATCCAGGTCACCGCGGGCCGGGTCCCAACGGATCTCGTCCGGCTTCTCGGGCGTACGCCGTACCAGGCGGATGACCTCGTGGCCATCGGCGGTCAGGTCGCGGGCGAGCGCCGTCCCGAGGAAGCCGGAGGCGCCGGCCAGCACGTACTTCATCCTTGCTCCTTGAGGATCGTCCTGCCGACGCGGTACCCGGACCAAAAACGCAACGGCGCCGGGGCCGTCGGGAAGACGGACCCGGCGCCGGGGCTTGGATCAGACGTCGAACTGGGCCTCTTCGAGGCGCTGCTTGACGGCGGTCAGGTAGCGGGCCGCGTCGGCGCCGTCGACCAGGCGGTGGTCGTAGGTCAGCGCCAGGTACACCATCTGCCGGATCGCGATCGTCTCGCCGAGCGCCGGGTGGGTGATCACGACCGGGCGCTTGACGACGGCACCGGTCCCGAGCATGCCGACCTGCGGCTGGTTCAGGATCGGCGTGTCGAACAGCGCGCCGCGGCTGCCGGTGTTGGTGATGGTGAAGGTCCCGCCGGCCATCTCGTCCGGCAGCACCTTGTTGGTGCGGGTGCGCTCGGCCAGGTCGGCGATCTTCTTCGCCAGGCCGGCGATGTTCAGGTCGCCGGCGTTGTGCACGACCGGGACCATCAGGCCCTTCTCCACGTCCACGGCGATGCCCAGGTGCTCGGCCGCGTGGTACGTGATCTCGCCCTTCTCGTCGTCGATCGAGGCGTTGAGCTTCGGGTACTGCTTCAGTGCGTCGACCGCGGCCAGGGCGAAGAACGGCAGGAAGGACAGCTTGACGCCCTCGCGGGCCTCGAACTCGGCCTTCTTCGCGTTCCGCAGCTTGGAGATCTCGGTGACGTCGACCTCGACCACCGTGGTCAGCTGGGCCGAGACCTTCAGCGAGTTGACCATGTGCGAGGCGATCGCCTTGCGGATCCGGCTCATCTTCTCGGTGGTGCCGCGCAGCGGGCTGATCGGAGCAGCCTGGGCGGCGGCCGGCGCGGCGGGAGCAGCAGCCGGTGCCGCGGCCGCGGTCGCGGCGGCAGCCTTCTTGGCCTCGGCCGCGGCGATGACGTCCTGCTTGCGGATCCGGCCGCCGACACCGGTGCCCTGGACGGCGTTGAGGTCGACCTCGTGCTCGGCGGCGAGCTTGCGCACCAGCGGGGTGACGTAGTTCGGGCCTTCGGAGGTGGAGCCGTTGGGTGAGGCGACCGGCGCGGCAGGTGCCTGAGCCGGAGCGGCCTGCGGGGCGGGAGCGGCGGCCGGCGGCTGAGCAGCGGCGGCAGGTGCCTGAGCCGGCGCAGCCTGCGGGGCCGGAGCGGCCTGCGGAGCTGGGGCGGCCTGCGGAGCCGGAGCGGCCTGCGGGGCCGGAGCGGCCTGCGGGGCCGGGGCAGCGGGAGCCGGGGCGGCCTGCGGGGCTGGGGCCTCGGCTTGGGCGGCGGGTGCCGGCTCGGCTGGGGCTGCGGCGGGTGCCGGGGCGGAGGCAGGGGCGGCGTCGCCGGAGCCGACGAT
Source organism: uncultured Actinomycetota bacterium (assembly GCA_963748245.1). Classification (GTDB taxonomy): domain Bacteria; phylum Actinomycetota; class Actinomycetes; order Propionibacteriales; family Kribbellaceae; genus Kribbella. The sequence continues at coordinate 2,375,088 of CAVVIA010000005.1, forward strand.
GGCGAGTTCCGCGCCGACCTCGACGGTCTCGTCCTCGGCGACCTTGATCTCGAGGAGCTTGCCGGCGACCGGCGAGGGGATCTCGGTGTCGACCTTGTCGGTGGAGACCTCGAGCAGGGGCTCGTCCACGGCGACGTCGTCGCCGACCTGCTTGAGCCAGCGGGTGACGGTGCCTTCGGTGACGCTCTCGCCCAGGGCCGGGAGGGTGACCGAGGTACCCGATGCGGCCGGAGCAGAAGCAGCAGCGGTCTCAGCCTGGGCGGAGTCAGCGGAGGCGGCCGGGGCAGAGGAGTCGCTCTGCGGAGCGGCATCGGCGGCTTGCGGGGCGGGTGCGGACTCGGCGGGTGCGGAGTCGGCGGAGGCGGCCGGAGCTGCGGGTGCGGACTCGGCCGGGGCCGGTGCGTCGGCTGGGGCCTCGGCGGCGGGGGCGGCCTCGTCGGCCGGGGCCTCTTGGGCTGGGGCCTCCTGGGCTGGGGCGGAGCCGGAGCTTTCGCCGGCGTCGCCGATCACGGCGAGTTCGGCGCCGACCTCGACGGTCTCGTCCTCGGCGGCCTTGATCTCGAGCAGGGTGCCGGCCACCGGCGAGGGGATCTCGGTGTCGACCTTGTCGGTCGAGACCTCCAGCAGGGGCTCGTCGACGGCAACCGTGTCGCCGACCTGCTTGAGCCAGCGGGTGACGGTTCCTTCGGTGACGCTCTCCCCGAGGGCCGGCAGGGATACAGAGGTCGGCATGACGGTCGTTGCTCCTTCGTCTGATCGGTCGAGGTCAGCCTACGGTGCCGTCGGAGCGAGCAGGATCCGGGTCAGGAGCTCGTCCGGCGGACTCAAACCTACTCGGGCGGTCCAGCAACCCGCCCGCTCGTCTCAGCGTCCGGGGGTGGGACGGCGCTCGGCACCAAGATCCGCCGAGCCCCATCCCACCCTGGACACTAGGGCACGTCTCTCAGTTCCCAGCGTGCTGCGCGGCACTCGGCGGGCACATCGCCGCGTTGGAGGACGAGGCACGGAGAACCCCACTCCGAGCCTCGCCCTCCGCCTTGCGCTGCACTCCGCCGAGCACCTGCTCGCTACTGCTGGGAACTGAGAGACGCACCCTAGTCGTGGAAGTGGAGGGGTTTGCCGGCGAGGGCGAGGTGGGCTTCGCCGAGGGCCTCGTTCTGGGTCGGGTGGGCGTGCACCAGGGGTGCGACGTCGGCGGGGTAGGCCTCCCAGTTGTAGATCAGCTGGGCTTCGCCGACGAGTTCGCCGACCCGCGAGCCGACCATGTGCAACCCGACCACGGCGCCGTCCTTGGCGCGGACCAGTTTCACGAACCCGGCCGTCTTCAGGATCTGGCTCTTGCCGTTGCCGCCGAGGTTGTAGTTCAGGATGTCGACGTCGCCGTACTTCTCCCGGGCCTGCTCCTCGGTCAGACCGACCGACGCGACCTCCGGCTCGGAGTACGTCACGCGCGGGATGCCGGCCTCGTCGATCGGCGTCGGGTTCAAGCCGGCGATGTGCTCGGCAACAAAGATGCCCTGCTGGAAGCCGCGGTGCGCCAGCTGCAAGCCGGGGACGATGTCGCCGACCGCATAGATGCCGGGCACGCTGGTCAGCAGAGTGTTCGGGTCGACGGTGACGAAGCCGCGGTCGAGCGCGACCCCGACCTCCTCGTAGCCGAGTCCGGTGGTGTTGGGTCCGCGGCCGACCGCGACCAGCAGCACCTCGGCCTCGATCACCTCACCCCCCGCGACGGTCACCTTCACCCCGTTGTCCACGACCTCGACGGACTCGAAGGACGTGCCGGTCTTGAAGGCGATCTTCCGCTTCCGGAAGGCCCGCTCCAACGTCTTGCTGCAGTCGGCGTCCTCGGCCGGGACCAGCCGCGGCAGCGCTTCGACGATGGTGACCTTGGTGCCGAACGAGGTCCACGCGGACGCGAACTCGACGCCGATCACCCCGCCGCCCAGCACCACCGCCGACTCCGGTACCCGGTCGATCGTCAACGCGTGCTCACTCGCGATCACCCGCTGCCCGTCCAGCTCGAGCCCCGGCAGCGACCGCGAGTACGAGCCCGACGCGAGGATCACGTTGCGACCGGTGTACGTCGTCCCGCCGACCTCGACCGTGGTCGGCGACGAGAGCCGGCCCTCGCCCTCGATCACGGTGATTCCGCGGGCCTTGATCTGGCCTTGGAGACCCTTGAAGAGGCGGTCGACGACGCCGTCCTTGTACTTGTTCACCCCGCCCATGTCGACACCCTCGAGCACGGTCCGGACCCCGAACTGCTCACCGTCGCGGGCCGAGTCGGCCACCTCCGCGGCGTGCAGCAGGGCCTTGGTGGGGATGCAGCCGCGGTGCAGACACGTCCCGCCGACCTTGTCCTTCTCCACCAACGCGACCGACAGGCCGAGCGTGGCGGCACGCAACGCGGCGGCATAACCACCGCTGCCGCCGCCGAGAATCAGCAGGTCGTACGTCGTACCACTCTCAGTCACAGGTTCCTCCGTGCGTCTGGTCGGCGGGCACACCGGATCGCGGCTCCGGCCCGGCGTTCATCTTTTCACCGATGCCTCCGGCCGCCACCCCCGGGCCGCCCGGAACCGTTACGAAGAGTTTCTGCGGAGACTTGCTGTGATGGGGGACACTGGCCCCATGAAGTGGTTCGGTCGCCGGCAGAAGCCGGGCACGATGCGCCGGTCGGACAACCCCGATCAGGCACACCTGCGGGAGTTCGCCCAAACCCGCCAAGGAGTCGAGGGCTTCGTCGAGCCACGGACGGCGGTGACGGAGTACACCCTGCTGCTGGTCGCCATCGACGGCGAGTGGACCCGGCGCCGGGTCCCCTCGGTCGAGTGGGCGCACACCTTCGCCAACAAGTTGGGCATCCCGTCGTACGACGCCGCCGTGGTCGGCTACCCGCCACGCATGCGCGAGTACAACGCCCGGATGAAGAAGAACGGCCTCGCCTGAGAGCAGCACAGCTCCAACGGCCGCGCTGCTCGAAAGCGCTGCCCTGACAGGGCTGTGCTAGAGGATGGGCACCCGGGAGCGCACCGTCTCGACCATGGACGAGTCGACGGTCGCGTACAGGATGTCAGCGCCCGCGCCCAGCCGAGCAGCAGTCTGCCCGAGCGGAGTGGTCAGGCTGCTCCGCCCGATGCCCAGCGGATCCGTACCCACCGGTGGCACGTAGGCCTGGTCGCACGCCAGCACGAAGGCCTGCGCATCCGCGGCGCGCGCCCGTGTCAGCAGATCCCACTGCTCTTCCTTGCCCGGACCCGCACCCCACGACGCCGGTACGACGATCAGCTCCACACCGAGCCGGCCGAGTGCGGTGAACTGCTCCGCGAAGCGGAGGTCGTAGCACGTCGCCAGCCCGATCGTCAGGTCGCGGTAGGCGAACGTCACCACCTCTTTGCCAGGAGCAACAGTGTCCGACTCGCGCGACCCGAAGGCGTCGTACAGATGGATCTTCCGGTACGACGTCTCGACGCCCGGGCCGGTGACGAGCAGCGTGTTGTGCACCCGCCCGTCCTGCGAGGGCTCGAACAAACCGGCCACGACCACCACTCCGAGGTCCGCGGCCACCTTGCGCAGCCCGGTCGCGAACGGGCCGTCGAGCGGTTCCGCGACCGAGGCCAGGTCGGTACCGAAACAGGCCATGGTGGCCTCCGGCAGCACGACCAACGAGGCTCCGCCGGCGGCTGCTCGTCGTACTGCTTCCTCCGCATCAGCCAGGTTGGCGACCGGGTCGGGCCCGGCCGAGAGCTGAGCGGCGGCGACTCGCAGAAGTGTCATCTGGTCCTCCAAGGCTGTATACATTGAGTATGCGATTGAGTGGGGACTCCGGCCGGGATCGCGCCTATCAATACCTGCGGGGGACGGTCCTGAGCGACCCCGCGGTAGCGGGGACGTTCATCAACGAGCAGGCGGTCGCGACCGAGGTCGGGATCTCCCGGACTCCCGTCCGCGAGGCACTGCTGATGCTCGCAGCCGAGGACCTGGTCCAGCTGGTGCCGCACCGGGGTGCGTTCGTCGCGCCGGTGCCGGGCCGGGAGATCGCGGAGATGATGCAGGCGCGCGGCGTGATCGAGACCTGGGCCGCGACCACCTCGCTCGCGTCCGGCGACGCCCCGGTCGAGGCGATGTCCGCCGTACTCGAGCAGCAGCGGTCGATTGTCGGCAACGGTGACGCGAAGGAGTTCATCGAGCTGGACAGCCAGTTCCATGCGCTCCTGGTCGATGCGGCCGGCAACTCGGTGCTCGGCCGGCTGTACGACAACCTCCGGGCCAAGCACGTGCTGCTCGGCGTCGTCGCCCTGCAGCGCAGCGCCACCCGCCGGCAGGAGGTGCTCGCGGAGCACCAGGCCATCGTCGACGGCCTGGTGTCGGGCAAGCCGGAGGTGGCCGAGAAAGCGATCCTCAGCCACCTCGACAGCACCGGTTCCCTGCTCATGCAGGGCTGACCCTTGCATCGACCGCCGCATCGACCGCTGCATCGATCGAGTCGTCGACGGCCCGACCGAGCCGCAGGCCGACCAGCGTCACCGCACAGGCCACCACGATGTACGCCGCGATGACGTACCCGGTACCGGCCTTCGCCAAGAAATACGTGAACGCCAGCGGCGCCAGCGCACCACCGATCACGCCCGCGAAGGTGTAGGCCAGCGAACTCCCCGTGTACCGCAGTCGCGCCGTGAACTGCTCCGACACGAACGCAGCCTGCGGCCCGTACATCAGCGAATGGAACAACAGCCCGATCACCACACCGACCAGCACTGTCGCGAACGACGACGCCATCGCGAAGAACACCACCGACCATACCGCTCCACCGACCGCACCGATCCCATAGACCGTACGACGGCCGTACCGGTCCGAAAGCCAACCGGACAAGGGGATCAGCACGACCTGGAACGCCGAGCCGATCAGTACGGCGGTGACGGCCTCACCGCGACTCATCCCCAGTTCCTTGGTCGCGTACGTGAGCACGAACACCGCGAACATCGCGTAGAGCACGTCCGGTCCGACCCGGGCCAGCATGGCCGCGATCAACGGCCGGGTCTGCGTCCGCAGTACCTCCGACACCGGCGCGGTCGGCCGATCGCCACGCGCCTCCAACTCGCGGAACACCGGAGTCTCCTCAAGCCTCGTCCTGATCAGCAGGCCGAAGGCAACGAGTACGGCGGACAGCAGGAAGGCGACACGCCAACCCCAGCTCAGGAACGCCTCCTCGGACAGTGCGCCGGCGAGAACAGCAAGTACGCCGTTCGCCATCAGCGTGCCGAGTGGCGGCCCGACCTGCGCGGCTGAAGCCCAGAATCCTCGCTCACCCGCCTTGCTGAACTCACTGCTCAGCAGAACGGCTCCACCCCACTCACCGCCGACGCCGACCCCCTGCGCGAACCGCAGTACGACCAGCAGCGCGGGTGCGATCGCTCCGGCCTGGGCATGTGTCGGCAGCAGGCCGATGAAGAACGTGGCCACACCGATCAGTAGCAGAGTGGCGACCAGGACCCGCTTCCGGCCGATCACATCGCCGAGCCGGCCGAAGAAGATGCCGCCGAGCGGACGGGCGACGTACCCGACCGCGTACGTCGCGAAGGCCTGCAACGTACCGGTGAGCGGGTCACTGCCCGGGAAGAACAGATCACCGAAGACGAGGGCGGCGGCGGAGCTGTAGACGGCGAAGTCGTACCACTCCAGCGAGGTGCCGGACAGGCTCGCGGCAAAGGCCTTGTACAGGCCGCGGCGCTCGGCGACAGCAACAGGGGGAGAGCTGGACATCGAGGTGGACCTCCTTGGGGGGATGCTCCATACTCGTTGTATACGACGTGTTCACGCAAGCGCTCGGATCAGAAAATTCGGAGGAATCGCTCAGATGACCCAGACCCTGCACTTCACTCTGCCCGACGGCAGCGACCGGGAGATCACCGTCCGGTACGCCCTGAACGCGGGGTACGCCGGCCGCGACACCGAGCAGGTCCAGCATCATGTGGACGAGCTGGCCGAGCTCGGCGTACCGGCGCCGCGTCGCATCCCGACCCTGTACCCGCTGTCCGCGTCACTGGTCGGACAGCCGGAGGTCGTCCAGGTCGCCCACGCCAAGACCTCCGGCGAGGCGGAGTGGGCGCTGGTCGTCGGGGAGGACGACGTTCTGCTGACGGTCGCGTGCGATCACACCGACCGGGCGCTCGAGGTGCACGGTGTTGCTTGGAGCAAGCAGTCCGCGCCGGACGTGCTCGGCGACGTCGCCTGGCCGCTGAGTGAGATCGAGTCCGAGCTGGACCAGTTCACACTGAAGGCGTGGGTCCGGCACGGCGACACCGAGCAGCTGATCCAGGACGGCACACTCGCGCGGTTGCTGCCGCCGTCGTACTGGCTGAAGGAACTCGGCGACCGGGTCGTGCCGGGCACTGTGCTGCTCAGCGGGACGATCCCGATGATCGCCGGCGTAGACCAGTTCGCCGACGCCTGGCGGGTCGAGCTCACCGACCCCCGCGGTCTCACCAGCCGGATCGACTACACGGTCGAAGAGCTCGCCCCGGCCTGGGACTGAACATGAAGCAAGAACGAGAGTTCTTCAGCACCACAAGCCTGGAATGGACCGATGCGGGTGGCGGGATCGCCGAACGCATCCTGAGCCAGGATCCCCGGAGCGGCATGCTGACGAGGATCGCCCGCTGGGCGCCAGGGACCAGGTCAGGCGAAGACGTCATCAGGCACGAGTACGTCGAAGAGGTCTACCTGCTCGAGGGTGAGCTGACCGATCTCACCCTCGAGCGGACGTTCGGCCCCGGCGACTACGCCTGCAGGCCGCCGGGGATGCCGCACGGTCCGTACGTCACGACCGGCGGCTGCACGATGCTGGAGATCCGCTACTCAGCTCGCTGACGCGGCCAGTTCCACCAGGGTGCGGACGGCGTACCCGGTGCCGCCGGCCGGGGTGTAGCCGGTCGCGCCGCCCTCGTTGAAGGCCGGGCCGGCCACGTCGAGGTGGACCCAGTCGATGCCATCGGCAACGAAGTCGCCAAGGAACGCGGCCGCGGCCAGGGCGCCGCCCCACGGCTCGCCGGTGATGTTGGCCAGGTCGGCCACCTTCGAGTGCGACTTCAGCTTGTCCAGCATCTCGGCCGGGATCGGCAGCGGCCACATCGCCTCGCCGGCCGCGAGCGCGGCGTCCACCACCCGGTCCCGGGCGGTGTCGGTGTTCGCGAACGCACCGGCCACCTTGGTGCCCAGGGCAACGACACATGCCCCGGTCAGGGTGGCCACGTCGACGATCAGGTCCGGCTGGTCCTCGGACGCGCGGACCAGGGCGTCGCCGAGGACGAGCCGGCCCTCGGCGTCGGTGTTCAGCACCTCGACGGTCTTGCCGCCGTACATGGTCAGGACGTCGGACGGCCGGGCCGCCGACCCGGACGGCATGTTCTCGGCCATCGCGGCGTACGTGGTCACCTGGACCGGCAGGCCGAGCCGGGCGATCGCGACGGTCGCGCCGATCACCGCGGCGGCACCGGCCATGTCGGCCTTCATGCTGATCATCCCGCTGGCCGTCTTCAGCGACAGGCCGCCGGAGTCGAAGGTGATGCCCTTGCCGACGAAGGCCAGGTGGGTGACCGGCTTCTTCGGGGTGTAGCTGATCCGGATCAGCCGCGGCGGGTTGTTCGATCCCTGGCCGACGCCGAGGATGCCGCCGTACCCGCCCTTGGCCAGGGCCTTCTCGTCCATCACCTCGACCTTGACGCCGTACTCCTTGCCGAGCTTCAGCGCCTGCGCGGCGAAGTCGGCCGGGTTCAGGTCCGACGGCGGGGTGTTCACCCAGTCGCGCACCTGGTGGACCGCGGCGGCGGTCACCTCGGCCCGCTCGACCGCGGTCCTGGCCTCCTTGTTCCGGCTCAGGTCGGTCAGGACGGTCAGGGCGCCGGGCTCGTCAGGTGCACTGTCCGAGGACTTGTAGGCCGTGAACGAGTAGCGGCCGAGCAGGGCGCCTTCGGCGATCGCGCGGATGCAGTCGGCATCCGGGGTCGGCAGCGCGAAGGCGACCGACTGGGTGGTCTTGGCGGCGCGGACGCCGGTGCCGGCCGCGGTCCGCAGGTCCTCGGTCTTCAGCGCACCGTCGGGCGCCTCGCCGAGACCGACCGCGATCAGGTTGGCCGACTTGCCCGGCTTCGGGCCGGGCACCTTGGTCACCTCGCCGGCCTTGCCGGTGGCGCCGAGACCCGACAGCACCTCCACCAGCTTCCCGCCGTACGCGGCGTTCAGCGACTCGGTGCCGGCCGGCAGGGCGACACCGCCGCCGACCTTGACCACGCCGATGACCACGGCGTCGGTCCGGACACCGGCCGCATCGGACTTGCTCAGGGTGATGGTGCTCACGGAAATCTCAGTCCTCCTTGACCGGCGGGCAGAGGGCCGGTCGTGACGGTACGTGAATGCTGCCTAGGCATGCTACTTGTCGGGTAGTTTCCCCTGCATGACCGAGTCGCCTGATCTGAAGAAGTCCCCGCTCCACGAGCGCCATGCCGCCCTCGGCGCGAAGTTCGCCGAGTTCGGTGGGTGGGAGATGCCACTGGAGTACTCCGGTGTCGTCGCCGAGCACACCGCGGTCCGTACGTCGGTCGGCGTCTTCGACGTCAGCCACCTCGGCAAGGCGACCGTCAAGGGCCCCGGCGCGGCCGCGTACGTGAACGCCTGCCTGACCAACGACCTGGGCAAGATCGCCCCCGGCCAGGCGCAGTACACGCTGTGCTGCAACGAGCGCGGGGGAGTGGTCGACGACCTGATCGCCTACCTGCACGCCGACGACGACGTGTTCCTGATCCCGAACGCGGCCAACACCGCCGAGGTGGTCCGGCTGCTGCAGGCGGACGCGCCGGACGGCGTGGTGGTCACCAACACCCACGACGACTACGCGATCCTCGCGGTCCAGGGCACGAACAGCGACGACGTACTGAACGCGATCGGGCTGCCGACCGGGCACGACTACATGTCGTTCGCGATCGCGGAGTTCTCCGGTACGGCGGTCGTGGTCTGCCGGACCGGTTACACGGGCGAGCGCGGCTACGAGCTCGTCGTACCGAACGAGGCCGCGGTCGCGGTGTTCGACGCGTTGCTCGAGGCCGGAGCGCCGCACGGGATCGTCCCGGCCGGGCTGGGGGCGCGGGACACGCTGCGGACCGAGATGGGCTACCCGCTGCACGGCCAGGACATCTCGCCGGACATCACGCCGGTCCAGGCGCGGTCCGGCTGGGCGGTCGGCTGGAAGAAGGAGCACTTCTGGGGTGACGAGGCGCTGCGGGCGGAGAAGGAGCGCGGGCCGGCCCGGGTCCTGCGCGGCCTGCGCGCCGTCGGCCGCGGCATCCCGCGCCCGCACATGACGGTCCTCGACGCGTCCGGCACCGCGCTCGGCGAGGTCACCTCGGGCACCTTCTCGCCGACGCTGAAGAAGGGCGTCGCGCTGGCCCTGCTCGACGCGACGATCAAGGAAGGCGACCAGGTCACCGTCGACATCCGTGGCCGGCAGGAGTCCTTCGACGTGGTCAAGCCGCCGTTCGTCACTGTTCACGTCCGCGAGAGCTGACCGGCACGGCCGGGCGGCAGGCCTCTCTGCCGCCCGGGCCGTGAAGCGGTCACCATTCCCAGGTCGCGGCTGCCGCCTTCTTCATCGGTCCCCTTGCATCGGTCGATTGATGCCCGGATCGTGACCCCGCGCTGTTACCGCGCGCTTACCACTATGCTGACGCCGTGGAGTTCCGGCTGCTCGGTCCCGTGCAGATCTGGTCGGGTGGCACCCAGGTAGCTCTGAAGAGACGGCAGGAGCGGCTGCTGCTCGCCGTACTGCTGCTGGAGCCCGGGAAGGCTGTGCCCTCGGAGCGGCTGATCGACCTTCTCTGGCCAGAGGCCATGCCGGACAACCCGAAGCGGGCTCTGCAGGTCTACATGTCGCGGCTGCGATCCGTGCTGGCTCCCGACGTACGTCTCACCAGCGGTTCCGAGGGGTACGCCGTCCAGGCTCCGGCCGGACGGACCGACCTCGAGCAGTTCACCGGTCTGGTCGAGCAGGCCCGGCAGACCGACGATCTCGAGCAGCGGTCCAAGCTGCTGATCGACGCGCTGGCGCTGTGGCGTGGTCCGGCGCTCGCCGACGTCACCACTGAAGACGTACGGCGACGGTTGTGTGCCGGCCTCGAGGAGTCGCGCTGGGCGGCCGAGGAGTTGCGGCTGACCACTGAGCTCGCCCTCGGCCGTCATCAGGAGTTGCTGCCCGAGTTGGCGCGGCTGGCTGCGGCTCAGCCGGCGCGGGAGACCTTCGCCGCGGCGTCGATGCTGGCGCTCTACCGATCCTGCCGTCAGGCGGATGCCCTCGCCGCGTACGCCGAACTGGTCCGGCATCTCGATGAGGAGCTGGGCGTCGAGCCGGGTGCGGAGGTGCGGGAGCTCCAGGTCGCGATCCTTCGGCAGGAGCCGTCGCTGGACCTGGCTGCCGAGTCGTCGGTACCGCGGGAGCTTCCGGCCGATGTGAGCATTCTCGTCGGGCGGGACGACGTACTGCAGGAACTGGCCCAGGTACTGCTCAGTCCTGCGCGGCCGTCCGGCGTACCGGGTGTTGTCTGTTTGTATGGGGCGGCTGGGACTGGCAAGTCAGCGGCGGCGGTGCGGTTGGCGCATCACTTGGCGGAGCGATATCCGGAAGGGCAGCTGTTCGCCAGGTTGCAGGACGTCAACGGGCAGGGGATCGCGGCCCGGGCGGTTCTCGGGCAGGTGCTGCGGTCGCTGGGTGTCGACGGTTCCGAGCTGCCGGAGAGCGTGGAGGCGCGGTCGGCACTACTGCGGAGCCGGGTGGCGGACAAGAAGGTACTGCTCGTGTTCGACGACGCGATCGATGCCGGGCAGCTCCGGCCGTTGCTGCCGGCGGGCGGCGGGTGCGGCGTGATCGTCACCTCGCGACAGCCGATGCTCGGTCTCGAGGACGCCACCCACCGGGAGCTCCAGCCGCTGCCGGACGAGACGAGTGCCGAGTTGCTGGGCGCTCTGTCCGGTCTTGGCGCGTCCCGGGTGGCCGACGTGGTCCCACACTGTGCGGGACTGCCACTGGCATTGCGCATCGTGGGTGCGCGGTTGGCACTGATTCGCGAGGACGTCGCGTACGTCGTACGGACGCTGGCCGACGAGTCGCAGCGGCTCGACTATCTGGTGGCCGGTGATCGAGCGGTGCGGGCCAGTCTCGACCTCAGCCTCAGTGTGGCGACCGCACAGGCCCGGCAGCTCTTTGCCTGCCTCGCTCTTGTCGGCGCCGACGAGTTCGGCTCCTGGGTCGCGGCGCCACTGCTCGATGTGGACGAGGACAGCGCGCAGAACGTCTTCGACGGCCTCGTCGCACTGGGCCTCGTCCAGCAACGACGCATGCAGCCCCCTCGCTACGGCCTGCATGGTCTAGTCCGCTCCCTCGCCGTCGAGCTCTCCGGTACGACGGACAACACCGAACTGGAGCGGCGTTACCTCGACACCGCGCTTCGGCTACTCACCATCGCCGACGAACAGATCGACCACGCGACGACCATCATCGAGCTGGACCGTGGAGCCGGTCCGGACCTGCCTGTGACCGATGCCGCGGCGGCGGCCGGCGCGAGTTGGCTGGACGTCGAGGCACCGGTGGTGCGCGCGGCCGTCGGCCTGGCGCTGCAGAACTGGCCACGCCTGGCCGGGTCCCTCGCGTTGCGGTTCAACGGGTTCCTCGCCGTACGCGACGATCGTGAGGTTCGGCAGGAGGTCCTGCGGACGGCCCGGGATGCTGCCGATCGGGCCGGTGAGGCGGCACTGGAGGCCGAGCTCGACCGGTGCTTGTTCGGTGCACTGGCGCAGGCCGGCACACCGGCGGACGAACTGATGCTCCAGGCCGAGCGAGGACACGAGTCGGCCGAACGGTCCGGACTCGTGTCCTTGCGCATCGCCGCACTCAACCAGGTCGCCTGGGCGGCGTCCGCGCAGAGCGACTTCGGCCGGATGCTGCAAGTGGGCGAGGAGATGCACGCGCTGGTGGAGGGGGATCCCGAGGCCGAGTCGTCACGGTCGAGAGCCCTGGACGCGAAGGGCGGAGCGCTTCTCTTCCTCGGCCGTGTCGCGGAGAGCCAGGCGGCGCGCCGCGAGTCCTGTCTACACAGTCCGTCGGGGACCCGGATCCACGCCATTCGCCTGGTGTTGCTCGCGGAGTCGTTGCTTGCCGACTCCGATCTCGGTGCATCGCATGTGTCGGAACTGTCGGCTGTTCTTACCGAGGCACGGGAGATCGTCACTCGGATCGGGGACGAACTCGGCACCTCCCATGTCGACAACACCGAAGCGCAACTGCTGATCCTGACCGGGGATCCGGACAGCGCGGAGACGCTGCTGCAGCGCGCGGCGGACGTTCTGACCCGGCGTCCGGACGCCACGGGGGAGGCCGCCAACGCGATCGGGCGGGCCCGGCTCAGTCTCGCGAGAGGACAGCGCGAGAAGGCCCGCCGGATCCTCGAAACGGCGATCCGCGACGACCCCGAACTCGGCCACGCGGTGCAGGAGCTGGAGCACCAGCAGAGGCTTCTCGGTCTGGGGTCCCGTCACAGTTAGCAATCAGACACAGAACGTGTCTCGTCATCACATAGCGTCATAATGTGGCACAAATTGGCCACTGTCGGTGCTGTGCCGACGCGTTTTGCGAAGGATTGATCGCAAAGGGTGACGAATCGATGGAAATGTTCCGGTCCGGTACCCGTTCCGGTAACGATTTGTGCACTGGTGCCTAGCACCGCTGGTTTGGTGTCACAGTGTCAGGCAGGCTAGCCCGCGGTTGTGGGGGAATCGCTGGTGTCAAGGGGATTTGACGCAAGGCCCCACACAGCAAAGGCTCGGCGCGATCTACCCGATTTCGCCGGATCATACGAACCGAATCTGGCTGACAGAGCTGACGGAGCGCGAATGACAATTGGTCCCCCGGACGCCGCGGTCGGCGTCGAGGAACACCCGGCGTCGGCAGAACCGGTACGCGGATCCTCGGTTGCGCATGGAAAGTCCCCGACCCGGATCGCGATGGACCGGTTGCGCAAGGACAAGGTCGCCGTCATCTGCGCGACCGTCGTGCTGCTGTTCATCCTGGTTGCCGTGTTCGCGCCGCTGCTGGCCAAGCTGGAAGGCCAGGACTACAGCACCTTCCACACCGACCTGGTCGACGAGTTCGGCTTCCCGATCGAGGGACCGACCAGTGCACACTGGTTCGGCATCGAGCCCAAGACCGGCCGGGACAACTTCGCCCGCTGGGTGTACGGCGCCCGCCCGTCGCTGATCGTCGCCTTCACCGCAACGCTGTTCGGCACCGTCGTCGGGGTCGTGATGGGCCTGATGGCCGGCTTCCTCGGCGGCTGGGTGGACCGGGTCATCTCCTGGTGCATCGACTTCGTCCTGAGCCTGCCCTACCTGCTGTTCGCGATCGCTATGGTCCCGATCGTCGAGTCCTGGCGCGGCGGTTCGTTCAACCTCACGCCGGAGCAACAGGCGTCGACGAGGTTCTACGTACTGATATTCGTGCTGTCGTTCTTCGGCTGGGCCGGGCTGGCGCGCATCATTCGCGGCGAGGTGCTGTCGCTGCGCGAGCGTGAGTTCGTCCTGGCCGCCAAGGCGATCGGCGTCCCCACCCGGCAGGTACTGTTCAAGGAACTGCTGCCGAACCTGGTAGCCCCGATTGTCATCTCCGCTTCGCTGTCCTTACCCGCGTACGTGACAGCGGAGGCGGGTCTGTCCTTCCTCGGTGTCGGTCTGGTTGAACCGATCCCGTCCTGGGGCCAGACGATCGCCGTCGCCACCAACTGGTTCAAGGCCTACCCCTTGTTCCTGTGGCTGCCGGTGATCGGTATCACCATGCTGGTGCTCGCACTGGCCCTCCTCGGCGACGCCGTCCGCGACGCCTTCGACCCCAAGACTCGCCGGTAGTGCGGCGATTGCCCCAGCGGCAGAAAAGGAGAAACACGACCATGCAGTGGAAACGGATCACCGCAGTAGCGGCGACGGTCATGCTGGCCGCCGTGGCATGCGGCAGCCCGTCGTCGAGCAACGACTCTGGCGGTGGTGGCGGCACCGGCGATGAAACCGCGCAGGAGAAGGCCACTGACCCGACTGCCAAGGGGCCGGCCAAGGAGGTCGATGGCGCGAAGAAGGGCGGCACGATCACCGTGCTGTCCGACGTCACGCCGGACACCTTCGACCCGACGAACATCTACTACGTCGACGGCAACCAGATCGGCAAGCTGATGTACCGGGCCCTGACCCAGTACCGGCTGGAAGAGGGCACCAACAAGCCGGTCCTCGTGCCGGACCTGGCCGAGGACCTGGGCACCAAGTCGGCCGACGGCCTGACCTGGACGTTCAAGCTGAAGCAGGGCATCAAGTACATGGACGGCACGCCGGTCAAGGCCGCCGACTACGCGTACGCGATCAAGCGGTCCTTCGCGCACGACCTGTACGACGCCGGACCGACGTACCAGCTGCAGTTCTTCAAGGACGGCGACAAGTACAAGGGTCCGTACGGCCCGAACGGCGCGAACTACGCCGGTGTCGAGACGCCGGACGAGAGCACCCTGGTCATCAAGCTGGCGAAGAAGTTCGACGACCTGCCGTTCTACGCGGCGTTCCCGATGTTCACGCCGATCCCGCAGGCCAAGGACACCCAGAAGAACTACGAGCAGCGCCCGATGGCGACCGGCCCCTACAAGGTCGACTCGTACACCCCGGGTACGCAGCTCAAGCTGTCGAAGAACCCGAACTGGGACCCGGCCACCGACCCGGTGCGGCACCAGTACGTCGACGGCTGGGACTTCAAGTTCAGCCAGGACCTGATCAAGGCCCAGCGCCAGGTGCTGGCCAGCGCCGGTCCGGACGCGAACGCGCTGAACTACACCAACCTCGACGTCAGCCTGCTGCCCGAGGTCAAGGACCAGGCTCAGCTCGTCAAGGGCCAGGGTCCGTGCACCATCACCTACCCGATGGACACCCGGAAGATCCCGCTCGAGGTGCGCAAGCTGATCGCCAAGGCGCACCCGTACGACTCGTGGCGTAAGGTCGCCGGCCTGAACCCGAACGACTCGCCGCCGGCTTCGACGATCCTGCCGCCGGCCGTCCCGGGCTTCGAGAAGTACGAGATCGCGGGCATGACCGGAACCGGCAAGGGCGCCGAGGACGACGCCGTCGCCGCCGAGGTCAAGTCGGAGCTGGCCAAGCTGGGCAAGGCGAACTTCGAGTTGAGCTGGTACTACCAGATCGACGACAAGATCTCGACCCAGGTCACCCAGCTGCGCAAGCAGGTCTACGAGAAGGCCGGCTTCAAGGTCAAGGCGATCGGTGTTCCGAAGGCCAAGTACCGCACCTTCATCGGTGACCAGGACGCTCCGGTCAACATCGGCAAGTCCCCGACCGGTTGGTGCTCCGACTGGCCGTCCGGTACCAGCTGGTTCCCGGTCCTGTTCAAGTCCGACGCGATCGCCCTGGGCAACAGCATCGGTCAGCTCCAGGACAAGGCGCTGGACGCCGAGATCGACAAGATCGCGGCGATGGACCCGAACGCGCAGCTGAAGGAATGGACGAAGGTCGACAAGGAGATCCTGGAGAAGCACCTCCCGGCTCTGCCGCTGTACTACAGCGCGACCAACTCCCCGATCGGCAAGAACATCGGCCACGCGGTCAACGACATGACGCAGGGCATGCCCGAGTTCACGTCGCTGTACCTGAAGCAGCCCTGATCAGTACCTCGCAACTGAGGTAGTAGATCTGATCTGACGGTGGAGTGGTGCCCGGATTCGTCCGGGCACCACTCCGATCGGTGAGGAGACAAACCCCGTGATCTATTTCGTGGCGCGCCGGCTGATCAGCGCGCTCAGTGTCGTGTTGGTCACGCTGATCGCGACCTTCGCGCTCTTCTTCATCGCGCCGACTGACCCGGCCGGTGCGATCTGTGGTGAGCGGAACTGCACTGAGCAGCGCTACAACGAGATCAAGGCGAACCTGAACCTGGACAAGCCGAAGGTGCAGCAGTTCGCGGAGTACACCTCGGGCATCTTCGTCGGCCGCGAATTCACCACTTCCGGTGTCGTCCGGGAATGCAACGCGCCGTGCCTGGGCTACTCGTTCAAGAACGACCGGCCCGTCCTCGAGATGCTCAGCGACCGGTTCCCGGTCACACTGTCACTCGTGGTCGGCTACGCCGTACTGGTCCTCACCATCGGTGTGACCGTCGGATCGCTGGCGGCGAAACGACGAGGGACCGTGGGCGACCGGGCGCTGATGAGCAGCACGCTGATCGTCAGCTCGGTGCCGTACTACATCGTGGCGCTGATGATCTCGCTCTACCTGACCATCCTGTACCCGATCCTGCCGCGCGGCGGCTGGACTCCACCCTCGGAGAGCATCGGGCAATGGGCGGCCGGCCTGCTCACGCCGTGGCTCGTCCTCGGCATCTACTTCTGTACTTCCTACGCTCGCTACTCCCGTGGCTCCATGGTCGAGACGCTGAGCGAGGACTTCATCCGGACCGCGCGGGCCAAGGGCCTGTCGGACCGGAAGGTGACCTACAAGCACGCCCTGCGGTCCGGTCTGATCCCGGTGATCACCATCTTCGGCCTGGACGTGGCCGGCAGCCTGGGCGGCGCGATCTTCACCGAACGTATCTTCGATCTGCCAGGACTCGGCGTCCTGGTGCTGGACAGCTTGAACAGCTATGACCTGCCGGTGATCATGGGCACTGTATTGGTCGCATCGGTGATGGTGGTCACGATGAACTTCCTGGTGGACATCGGTTACAGCCTGATCGACCCGCGGGTGAGGCTTTCGTGAGCACACCCGCCCCTGAAGACCGGAAGGACACCATGGTCGAGAGCGAAGTCGGCCAGCCGGAGACGCCGGCGGCCGAGGCCAAGCGAGGCCCGGCGATCGCCACCCGCGAGCGCCGGCAGGGTTTGATCAACCCGAGCGGCGAGACGCCGTACCTGGTGGTCGAGGACCTGACCGTCAAGTTCCCGACCGCCGACGGTGTCGTCAGCGCGGTGAACGGGCTGAGCTACTCGGTCCCGCTCGGGCGCACGCTCGCGATCGTCGGCGAGTCCGGCTCCGGCAAGTCGGTCTCCAGCATGGCCGTGATGGGCCTGCACGACCGCAAGCGGACCCAGATCACCGGGTCGATCCGGCTCGGCGGCGACGAGATGGTCGGCCTGCCGGAGAACGAGTTGATGAAGGTCCGCGGCGACGCGGTGGCGATGGTGTTCCAGGACCCGCAGTCCTCGCTGCACCCGCTGTACACGGTCGGCAACCAGATCACCGAGGCGTACCGGGTGCACAACAAGGTGTCCAAGGACGTCGCGAAGAAGCGCGCCCTGGAGATGCTCGACCTGGTCGGCATCCCGAACCCGCAGCGCCGCTTCGCGCAGTATCCGCACGAGTTCTCCGGCGGTATGCGGCAGCGCGCGATGATCGCGATGGGCCTGGTCAACGACCCGAAGTTGGTGATCGCCGACGAGCCGACCACCGCGCTCGACGTGACCGTGCAGGCGCAGATCCTGGACCTGCTGAACAACCTGCAGAAGGAGTTCGGCTCGGCGATCGTGCTGATCACCCACGACCTGGGTGTGGTCGCCGAGATGGCCGACGACGTTCTGGTGATGTACGCCGGCCGCTGCGTCGAGTACGGCACCGCCGAGGATGTGCTGGCCCGGCCGCGGATGCCGTACACCTGGGGTCTGCTCGAGTCGATCCCGACCGTCTCGGCCGCGAGCGAGAAGCTGCGCCCGATCAAGGGTCTGCCGCCGAGCCTGCTGAGTCTGCCCACCGGCTGTTCGTTCAACCCGCGCTGCCCGTACACGGATCGGGTGAAGGGCGAGCGCTGTACCACCGATCTGCCGGAACTGCTGCCGGTCGACGGCGCCGGTGCCCACACGTCCCGTTGTCACCTGCACGACAAGGCCTCGATCTACGAGGCCGAGGTCGCGCCGAGACTGGGCTGACGGGGGCTGAGGAGAGAGATGAGCAAGACTGTGCGCAAGATCGACAGCGTTCCGGCGGCGAGCCAGGCGGCCGATTCCGGCACGCCGCTGCTGCAGGTTCGCGATCTGAAGATGCACTTCCCGATCAAGGAAGCGGCCGGTCTGGGCCGGACCAAGAAGGTCGTCCAGGCCGTCGACGGCGTCAGCTTCGACCTGCAGCCCGGCGGGAGCCTGGGTCTGGTCGGCGAGTCCGGTTGCGGCAAGTCGACCACCGGCCGGATGATCACCCGGCTGCTGACCCCGACCGCGGGTCAGATCATCTTCAAGGGCACCGACATCGCGCGGCTGAAGGAGCGGGAGCTTCGTCCGTTCCGCCGGCAGCTGCAGATCGTCTTCCAGGACCCGTACAGCTCGCTGAACCCGCGGCAGACGGTCAGCAACATCATCAGCACACCGCTGCGGGTGCACAGCCTGGTCAAGAAGGGCAAGGAGCTCGACCGGGTCCAGGAGCTGCTGGAGCGGGTCGGCCTGAACCCCGAGCACCACAACCGGTACCCGAACGAGTTCTCCGGCGGCCAGCGGCAGCGCATCGGCATCGCCCGGGCGCTCGCGGTGGAGCCCGAGGTGATCATCGCCGACGAGCCGGTGTCCGCGCTGGACGTGTCCATCCAGGCCCAGGTGATGAACCTGCTGGAGGACCTGCGCCGCGACCTGGGCATCGCGTTCGTCTTCATCGCCCACGACCTCGGCGTGGTCCGGCACTTCTGTGACCAGGTCGCGGTGATGTACCTGGGCAAGATCGTCGAGCAGGGCCAGCGGGATCAGATCTACGGCGCTCCGCAGCACCCGTACACGCAGGCGCTGCTGTCCGCCGCTCCAGACCTGGGCACGATCCGGGGCGTCCCGCCGAAGGAGCGGATCCGGCTGGTCGGCGACGTACCCTCGCCGATCGACCCGCCGAGCGGCTGCCGGTTCCGGACCCGCTGCTGGAAGGCGGAGGACATCTGCGCGACGCACGAGCCGCCGCTCGAGCCGAAGTCGCAGTCCGGCGCCGGCCACGCGGCCGCCTGCCACTTCGCGGAGCCGAAGGTCGACCTGACCGCCGCCACCGCCTGAGATAGCTGCTGTTGAGAAAGCCTCCGCAGTTTGAACCGCTCCCCAGAAGTTGGACTGAGAAATTCAGTTTCAACTCCTGGGGAGTGTTCGTATGGATCGACGTAGTTCGTTGACTGAGGCGCAGCGGTCGGTCGCAGTAGGTTTGTTCGAGCGGGGGCTGGGGTCGCGGGCTGCTGCGAGGCAGTTGGTGGCGGCTCATGACCCGGTCAGACTGCTGTATCAGCGGTGGCGGATCTGGGGCAGAGGAGCGCTGTTGACCAAGCCGACGAAGCGGTCGTACTCGTTCGAGTTCAAGCTGGCTGTGGTCGAGCGGTTCCTGGCGGGTGAGCCGGTGACAGCGCTGGCGGCCGAGCACGAGTTGTCCTCACCGCAGCTGGTGAAGGCATGGGCGCGGAGGTATCGGCGCGAGGGCGCTGATGGGTTGCGGCCGAAGCCGAAGGGCCGGCCGCGGAAGGACCCGGACGCGCCGGTCCGGCCGGAGTCGGAGTTGGAGCGGCTGCGCCGCGAGAATGAGCGGTTGCGGGCGGAGAACGCCTACCTGGGAAAAGTACGGGCCTTGAGGGATCAAGAACGGCCGTGAAGGTTGCCGCTGTGATCGCACTCAAGGCCGAACACCGTCTCGACGTTCTGCTGGCGGCCGCGGGTTTGGCCCGATCGACGTTCTTCTACCACCAGGCCCGGCTCGGTATCCCCGACCCGATGGCGGAGTTCAAGACCGCGGTCACGACCGTGTTCGAGGCCGCCGGCCGCCGCTACGGGCACCGGCGTGTCCACACCGAACTGGCCACGCAGGGCTGGAAGGTGGCGAAGAAGACCGTCCTGAAGCTGATGCGCCGGCTCGGGCTCGAATGCAAGGTCCGGCGGAAGAAGCGTTACAACTCCTACCGAGGACAGGCCGGCAAGATCGCCCCGAACCTGCTGGCCGGCGAGTTCACCGCGACCGCCCCGAACCAGAAATGGGTCACCGACGTCACCGAGTTCAGCATCGGAGACCGCAAGATCTACCTCTCACCGGTGATGGACCTCTTCGACCGGCAGATCATCTCCTACGCAATCGACAACTCACCGCACCTGGCGCTCACCAACAGCTCACTGCGAGACGCTCTGGCCACCCTCGAGCCCGGTCAGGATCCGCTAGTGCACTCCAAGGGTTCCAGTACCAGCACGCCTCCTGGCAGCACCTGCTCGCCAGCGCCGGCGCGGCCCAGTCGATGTCCCGCAAAGCCAACTGCTACGACAACGCCGTGATGGAGAACTTCTTCGGGCACCTCAAAGAAGAACTCTTCAACCACACCCGGCACACCACCGCCGAGGCCCTCACCGAAGCGCTGCACGACTACATCCACTGGTACAACAACAAACGAATCTCAACACGACTCAAGGGCCTGAGCCCGGTGCAATACCGGACCCAAGCCCTCGCGGCCTAGACACCCCATAACCTTCTACTTAACCAGTCCAACTCTCGGGGACCAGTTCAGTTCGCGGGGGCTTTTCTCACGCGTGTTGTTCGCCGTGCTTGAGCTGATCGCGTTCCTGCGCGAACCGGACCGACTCGAACGCCACCAGCCCAGCCAGCAGAGCAGCCAGTACGCCGAGCTGCCCCAACGCCGGCACGTTCGTCAGCAGCGGTACGGCGATCAGCGCAAGGCCGGCCGTGATCAGCCGTGACACCCCGACCCTGTGCATCGTCCGCCACTTGAAGCCGACGTGGCCGAGCAGGTAGATCACCACGCCGCCGTACAGCGCGAACAGGCCGATGCCCTTGAGCGGGTCGTCGAGGTGGTGGTGCTCGGTGTCGCCGACGTACTCGAGCACCTTCTTCAGACCGAGTGCGAGCAGCACGACGCCGGTCACCATCGGGAAGTGCAGGAACGTGTACGCGTCCCGGGCCAGCTTCGGCCGGGTCGCCACCGGTTCGGCGGCGAGCGCCTGTTCGCCGTAGTGCACCGTGGCGTCGAAGTAGATCCACCAGAGGGCGGCTGCCACCCCCAGGCCGAGCAGGGACGCGATGATGATCGGCCAGGAGATCGGCAGGTCGTTGACGCCGACGCCGATCGCCACGATCGACTCGCCGAGCGCGATGATGAGGATCAGTCCGTGCCGCTCGGCGAAGTGCGCGGCCGACCGGAACCGCCAGCCCCGCGCGTCGATCAGGTACGTCCCGCCGTAGTCGACCGCCAGCGCCGCGGCCCACAGCAGGGTCTGGGTGGTCCCGTGGTACTGCGAGGCGATCAGCAGCAGAACGGTTGCGCCCAGCATCGACGGCGCGAACCGGAGCAGGGTACGGCGCAGCACCGGGTCGCCGTCGGCGATCAGCCAGAACAGCACCAGGTGCAGGGCGCGGAAGGCGAAGTACGCGCAGGCGATCACGACCGGGCCGGGCAGGCCGCCGGGCAGATCGTGGAACGCCTCGGGAATGGCGAGCGCGATCAGGAACATCGCCGCCATCGCCAGCAGCAGGACCCCGCGGACGGACCCCTCGTCGGCCTTGACCAGGTTGCACAACCAGGAGAAGCCGATCCAGCTCCACCACAGCAATCCGGTCAGCAGGACACCGCGCAGTACGCCGTGCCAGGTGAGGTCGTGCGCCATCAGCGCGGTGATCTGGGTCAGTGCGAACACGAACACCAGGTCGAAGAACAATTCCAGCGGCGTGACCGTCTGGTTCTCACTGGTCTTCTCCGCCCTGATGGGCCTTCTGGACGTCATGCGGCACATCCTGCCACCAGATCAGGCTGCCGGATTGGAAACGGTGGGCTCCCGCCTGGTCAGGGTCAGGAGAAAGCCCACCGTGCTCTAGGCCGCGCGGCCGTGCGCCTGCCGGCTGCGGCGGCTGAGGGAGTCGATGGTGACCGCGATCAGCAGGACGCCGGCGGTCACCATGTAGCGGACGCTGGAGTCGAGGCTGAGCAGGGCGAGGCCGTTGGAGATCGACATGATCACCAGGGCGCCGAGGAGGGCGGAGTACGCCGAACCGCGGCCGCCGAACAGGCTCGTGCCGCCGATCACCGCGGCGGCGATCGCGTTCAGGTTGGTGTCGGCACCGCCGCTGCTCTGGTTCACCGCGACCAGCCGGCCGGCGGCCAGCAGACCGCCGACGGCGGCGAAGGTGGAGCAGGCCGCGAACACGGACAGATAGATCATCCGGGTGTTGATACCGGCCCGCCGGGCGGCCTCGACGCTGCCGCCGACGGCCATGACCGAGCGGCCCCAGCGCGTCCGCCGGATGGCGAAATCGGTGGCCACCACCAGGCCGAGGAAGAGCAGGAACATCGACGACACACCGCGGTCGCCGTTCAGCACGATCACCGGGATGAGCAGGACGACGGCGAGCGCGGCGGCCTTGATCGCGATGATCGAGTTCGGCGCCGCCGACAACCCGGCCGCGCTCCGGGCACCCCGGCCGCGCAGCCGGGTCAGCACGTACACCGCGACGACCGCCGCGACCAGCCCGTAGGCCAGCGCGGGGGAGAGGAAGCTGCGGGTGGCGAACCCGACGAGCGCGGAGTCGAAGGGCAGGTTCAGGGAACCCTCCTTGCCGAGCACCAGCAACTGGAGGCCGAGGAAACCGAGCAGACCGGCCAGCGTGATCACGAAACTCGGGACGCCGAACCTGGTGTAGAGAGCGCCGTAGAACAGTCCGATCACCACCCCGAGCGCGACCCCGACCAGCAGCGACAGCACCAACGGCCAGCCCTGGTTGACGAACGTCACCCCGAGTACGGCGGCCGACAGCCCGCTGACCGAGCCGACCGAGAGGTCGATCTCGCCCAGCAGCAGGACCAGGACGATGCCGATGGCAATCACCCCGACCGAGGTGGTCTGCAGGGTCAGGTTGACCAGGTTGCGGCTGGACAGGAACGAGCTGTTCGCGATCTGGAAGACCGCCCAGATGATGATGAGGCCGACCACCACCGGCACCGAGCCGAGGTCGCCGGAGCGGAGCCGGGCGGTGAAGGCCGAGACGGCACCGCTGATGCCGTGGCTGGCGATCAGCCGCTCGTCCTGCAGGTCGGCCGGCAGCTCGGCCGGGGTGCCGTTCCGCCGGACTCCGGGCGCGGGGCGTCCTGCGGCCGGATCTCTGATCCGTGCAGCGTCATGATGCGGTCCCCTCCTCACGGGTCCGGCGCGCTGCGCGCTCGGAGACCGCGTTGTTCGTCGCGCCGGTGATGGCGGCGATGATGTCCTGTGTCTTGGTCTCGCTGACCACGAAGACGCCGTTGTTGCGGCCCAGACGCAGGACGGCGACCCGGTCGGCGACCGCCATCACGTCGGCCATGTTGTGGCTGATCAGGATCACCGCGAGACCGCGCTCGCGCAGCCGCTCGACCAGGTTGAGGACCTCGGCGGTCTGAGCCACGCCGAGGGCCGCGGTCGGCTCGTCCAGCATCACGACCTTGGGCTGGCCGAGCAGTGAGCGGGCGATCGCGACGGTCTGCCGCTGACCGCCGGACAGGCTGGCCACCGGGATCCGGACCGACGGGATCTTCGCGGACAGCTGCCGGAGCAGCTCCCAGGAGGAGCGCTCCATCTCGACCTCGTCCAGGACCCGGCCCTTGCGCAGCTCGCGGCCGAGGTACAGGTTCGCGACCACGTCGAGGTTGTCGCACAGCGCCAGGTCCTGGAAGACCGTGGCGATACCGAGCTGCTGCGCCTCGGCCGGACTGCCGACCCGCACCTCCCGGCCGTCGAAGACCATCGTGCCGTCGTCGGCGGTGTAGACGCCGGCGATCGTCTTCACCAGCGTCGACTTGCCGGCGCCGTTGTCGCCGACCAGGGCCAGCACCTCTCCGGCCCGGACGTCCAGCTCGATGTTCTTCAGGGCCTGGACCGCGCCGAAGCGCTTGGAGATGCCCCGCAGGTCCAGCACCGTACTGGTGCCGACCGGGGCCGGTGTGGGGGTGACAGTCACTCGATCAGCCTCCTGGGCTTGTCTTCTGGCCATGATCCCGGCGAATCGCCGCTGGGGACAGGCGGCGCGGCGTCGTGGCCGGCCGGGTTGTCGCTGACCCGGCGCTGCCCCCGCACCTCACTGCGGGGGCAACGCCAGGGGGCGGGTCAGCTGAGGCCGGCGGCGGTGCAGGCGGCCGCGAACGAGGCGGTGCAGATGTCGGACACCTTGTAGATGCCGTCCTTCACCACGGTGTCGTTGATGTTGGCCTTGGTGACGGCGACCGGGTCGAGGATCGTCGACGGTACGCCGTTCTTGTCGGTGGTCGACTCCGGCTTGTCACCGTTCGCGAGCGCCACGGCACCCTTGGCGGCCGCCTCGGCCTGCGGCTTGACCGCCTTGTAGATGGTCATCGCCTGGTCGCCGGCGACGATCCGCTGGATCGCGGCCAGCTCGGAGTCCTGTCCGGTGACCGGCGGCAGCGGGGTCACGCCACCGCCCTTGAGAGCCGCGATCGCGCCGCCCGCCGTACCGTCGTTGGCGGCGTACACGCCGACCAGGCCGTTCTTGATCGCGCTGAGCTGGCCCTCCATCCAGGCCTGGGCCTTGTCCGGGCTCCAGTCCGGGGTGTCGAACTCGGCGGCGACCTTGTAACCGCTGGAGTCGAGCACGCTGTGCGCGCCCTTCTTGAAGTCGGCGGCGTTCGGGTCGGTGGGCGAGCCGTTGATCATGGCCAGGTTGCCGGAGGTCTTGCCGGCCGCCTTCAGGGCGTCGACCAGGGTCTGCGCCTGCAGCTTGCCGACCGCCTCGTTCTCGAACGAGACGTAGTAGTCGGCGTTCTCGATGAACCGGTCGTAGGCGATCACCGGGACGCTCTGGCCCTTGGCGGAGGCGACCACCGCGGCGGCGGCCTTGCCGTCGACCGGGTCGAGCACCAGCACATTCGCGCCCTGGGTGAGGGCCGCCTCGGCCTGCTGTTGCTGCTTCGCCGCGTCCTGGTCGGCGTTGCTGTAGATCAGCTCGCAGTTGGCGCAGGCCGCCTTGAGAGCCTCGGTGAACAGCGGCCGGTCGAGCGCCTCGTAGCGGGTCGTCTTCGACTCGGGCAGCAGCAGCGCGATCTTCTTGGCCTCACCGGAGCCTCCGGCGGCGGGTTCGTCCGACCCGCAGGCCACCAGGGACAGGGCGAGGGCCGAGACGGTCAGGCCCAGGCCGACGAGACGAGATGGAGAGACGAACATGTGGCGGCTCCTTGACGTGATGGCCCGAGTAGGCCTGACCGAAGTCAAGCCCGAGCCAGCCTTGACGTCAAGACTTGAATTCAAGAAATAGACATATTCGCGTGACAAACTGAGAACGCGGGAGACGCGCAGGCGGGCAGGACCGCCCCGCTCGAGGTCGGGGCAGTTACGAGTGGTCAGGCGGTGGTGAGGGACCTGGTTGCCTGGGAGTGGCTGAGGACGGAAGCCAGGTGGATGGCGCCGAGGATGTCGGCTTCGTCGCCCAACTCGGCGCGGCGGAGCTCCACGGTGGCGGCGGCGCTGGGGATGGCGCAGCGGTCGAGCGCCTCGCGGAGCGGGTCCATGATCAGGTCGCCGGCTTCAGCCATCAGGCCGCCGACCACGATCACCTCGGGGTTGAACAGGTTCACCAGCCCGGCGACCGCGACTCCGACCCGGCGACCGGCGTCCTCGATCACCCGGCGGCAGCCGAGGTCGTCCTGCAGGGCGCGGTGGACGATGTCCTTCAGCCGGAGCGGCCCGTGCGACGCGGCCAGGCTGTTGATCAGGGCCCGCGACCCGACGAACGTGTCCAGGCAGCCCCGGTTCCCGCACCGGCAGATCGGCCCGTTCTCGTCGATGGTGACGTGCCCGATCTCGCCCGCCGTACCGGCCGAGCCGCGGAACACCTCGCCGTCCAGCACGATTCCGGCACCCACGCCGTACGAGAACTTCAGGTAGCAGCCGTGCCGGACGCCGCGCAGCGCACCGTTGCGGAGCTCGCCGAGCGCGGCCAGATTGGCGGTGTTGTCGAGCGCGACCGGTGCGCGCAGATGCCCGGCCATCGCCTCGGCCACGTTGACGCCGCGCCAGCCCGGCAGCACCGCGTCCGAGCCGGCCTCGCCGCTGACCGAGTCGACCGGCGCGGGTAACCCGAACCCGATCGCGGCGATGTCCTCGACGCCGGAGCTGACCGTCTCGGCCAGGTCGGCGAGCAGTCGTGCGGCGCGTTCCATCCCGTCGTCGGCGACGTGGTCGGCCTGCAGCGGCATCAGCTGCTGGGCCAGGATCTCGCGGGACTCGTCGGCGATGGCGACCCGGACGTCACGCTCGCCGAACGCGACTCCGGCGAGCAGGCCGCCGCCGGACGCCAGCGAGACGAGCACGGCGCGGCGGCCGTTGCGGATGCTGCGGGACAGGCCGACCATGCCGGCCTGGTCGAGCTCGCGGACCATGTTCGACACGGTCGCGGCGGACAGGCCGGAGGCGGCGGCGATCTCGACCTGGGTCAGCGGGCCGTGCTGGCGCACGACTCCCAGAACGCGCTCGCGGTTGGCTTCGCGCAGCGAAGCCTGCGACCCAGGCGCCGGGCGGGTTGCGTTCATTACATAAACATAACGGATCGCGGGGCCTCAGCCGCCAAACACCGCTGATCAACCTCGAACATCGCCATCCGACCTCACTGGTCCGCCGTACCCCCGACCGTCTCCGCGACACTAATGCACCACAAACCCCACCAGCACCAGACCCGCCCAACCACACCAGCCGTCCAGCAGGGTGCGGGGCGCTCAGGCGGTCAGGGCGAGGGCCAGGAGAGTCGTGGGTAGGGCTAGTTCGATGGTGGCACCGAGGACGTCTCCGGTGGTGCCGCCGAGCGCTGTGCGGGCGCGGCGGGTGGCCAGGAGGCTGACTGCGACGGCCAGGAGTACGGCGGCTGCGGTGCCCGCCACCAGCGGGTCGCCGCCTGGCGGGGTGGTGAGCCAGGTGAGGACAAGGGCCGCGGCCAGTACGGCGATGGTCGCGAGAGCGGCCGTGATGGGGCGAACTGTGGCGGCGACCGTGGCGCCCAGGCCGTCGGGGCGGGCCGACGGGACCGTGGTCCGGCAGGTCCAGGCGAGGGTCAGCCGGCTGGCGGTGGTGGCGATGAGGACCGCTTGCCAGCCGAACCCTGACTGGACGCAGGCGGTGAGGGTCGCGACGTCGAGCAGCAGGACGATGACGATCGCGAGGACGCCGAACGGGCCGATGTCGCTCTGCTTCATGATCCGGAGCATGGTCTCGCGGTCCCGGCGGCTGCCGATCGCGTCCGAGAAGTCGGCCAGCCCGTCCAGGTGCAGCGCCCCGGAGAGTACGACGAGCGCCAGTACGCCGAGCACGGCCGCGAGCAAGGGTGCGTCCGGTTGTACGAGCTGAACAAGCGCGACGACCCCGGCCGAGATCCCACCGAGCAACACCCCGACGATCGGCGCAAGCGTCATCGCCCGCCCACCGACCACCCGATCGACCCGTGACGGCATCCGCGCCGGCAACACGCTCAACGTCCCGACCGCCAGCCACCACCCGTCCATCCACCCGCCACGACGGGAGTCGGGAGCGCCCCGGGTGCTCATGTGAGGGGGAGGGTTCGGCCGGCGATGGTCCACAGGGCTCTGTCGGAGCGTAGGGAGATGGTGGTGTTCAGGCGGCCCATGAGGTCACGGAACAGCCGGGTGCCGGCGTCGGCGGGGACGACCCCCGATCCCACGTCATTGCTTACGGCAACTACCAGACGTGGGGTTCGGGACCAGGCCTCGGCCAGGTGAGCGATCTTCTCGTCGACGAGGTCGGCCCGCGAGAGGTCGGACCAGATGTCCAGGGCGTCCATCGTGCGGGACAGCCAGAGCGTGAGGCAGTCGATCAGGAGCGGTGGTCCGGGGGAGTCGAGCAGGGGGACCAGGTCGATCGTCTCCGCCAGGCCCCACGTGGCCGGACGGCGCGCGCGGTGCTTGGCGATCCGCTCCGCCCACTCCGGGTCGGACGAGCCGTCCCCGCCGGTGGCGACGTACAGGACCTCGGGCTCGGACCCGAGCAGTCGCTCGGCGGCGACCGACTTGCCGGACCGGGCGCCGCCCAGGATCAACGTCCGCTGTTCAGCCATCGGCCCTCCTCGACTCGAACACCACCGGTACGTCGAAGGCCGCCTTCCGGGCGGTCCGACGGAAAGCGGTCAGCACCGGGCGCCCCACCAGCAGCACCAGTACGGCGGACAGCACGCCCCGCGGAATGTCCCACCCCAGTGACGTGGCCACCACGAACAGGAGGTACCGGTGCAGGTTGTCCCCCAGCGCGTCACCAGGGATGAACGAGAAGTTGCCGCCGAAGGTCGCGAACGGCCAGAACCACAGGTTCATCACCACGCCGTACAGCACACCGGACACGAGTGAGTACGCCGCCAGGATCAGCAACTCGAGCCGACCACCCGCTCGCGGCAGCAGGCCGGCCAGGCACCCCACCCACGCGCAGGCGAACATCTGGAACGGCATCCACGGCCCGACCCCACCACTGAGCATCGCGCCACCCAGCAGCGACACAGCCCCCAGCACGAACCCGAACCCGGCTCCGAACGCTCTCCCCGCCAGCACCAGCAGGAAGAACCCAGGCTCGAGTCCAGCCGTCCCAGGACCGAGTGCACGCAGCGCAGCCCCGCCGGCCGCCAGCATCCCCAGCAGCGAGATCACCTTGGCGTCGATCCCCGACTCGGACAGCTCGGCCAGTACGACGGCCACCAGCAACGGCAGCAACAACACGAACAGCCACGGTGCGTCGGTGGTGTGCCCGATCGCCGACTCGCCCGCCTGGTCGGTCTGCCAGAGCAACGGCCACCCGAACGCGAGCAGCCCGACCACAGAGGCCACTACGAGCGTCGCCGTACTGCGCGGCTTCAACCGAACCAGGTTGAGCGAGGATCTGCG
Source organism: uncultured Actinomycetota bacterium (assembly GCA_963748245.1). Lineage (GTDB taxonomy): Bacteria > Actinomycetota > Actinomycetes > Propionibacteriales > Kribbellaceae > Kribbella. The sequence continues at coordinate 2,404,021 of CAVVIA010000005.1, forward strand.
CAGAGCTCGTCCTCTCATGACGCACGTTCCAGAGCCGTGGCGACTTCTCCGACGGTCAGGAAGGGCAACGGGGCAAGGATCTTCGCCACCTGCGGTGCGAACGCCGGGGACCCGGCAATCACAGTCGCCGTCTCCCCGTCACTCACCAGCTCACCCTCAGCCAGCACCAGCACCCGGGTGGCCACCTCAGCCACCATCTCCACGTCGTGCGTCGACAGCACCACCGCATGACCGGCGGCAGCCAGCTCGCGCAGGATCTCCACCAGCCGCCGCTTGGCGCCGTAGTCCAATCCACGCGTCGGCTCGTCCAGCAGCAACAGCGGCGGAGCACCACACAGTACGACGGCCAGCGCCAGACACAGCCGTTGTCCCTCGGACAGGTCACGTGGATGCATCTTGTCGTCGATGTCCGGCGCCAGCCGGGTCAGCAGCGCTCGGCAACTACCGGCCGGCACCTGGAAGTCGTCGTCGGCTCCCGCGCACTCGTCACCCACCGTGGCCGCGTACAGCAGATCCGCAGGCTCCTGCGGCACCAGTCCGACGGCCTTCACCAGCTTCGACGGACGGGTGCGACGAGGATCCGCTCCGGCGGACAGCGCCGTACCGGACCGGGGCGGCGTGATCCCGACCAATGCGTTCAGCAGCGTGGACTTGCCGGCACCGTTGCGGCCCATCAGCGCGACGACCTCACCGGCCTTGATGCTCAGGGACACTCCGCGCAGCGCAGTGACGGCGCCGTAGCCGACCACGAGGTCGCGGCAGCTCGCCAGCTCAGCACCCGTTGCGGCAACGCGCCGGAGCGGCGCCGCCTCACCCAACCGGCTGCGCAACGCGACAGCTGCCCGCCGAGCATCCCGCACAGACAGGGGGAGTGGGGACCAGCCCGCAAGGCGTCCCAGCTCCACCACCGGCGGTGCGACCGGTGCGGTGACCATCCGCTCAGCCGGAAGCCCAGTAGACACAGCAGCCGAGCCACCCGGTACTTCGATCACCCGGTCGGCGTACTGGATCACCCGCTCGAGCCGATGCTCGGCCATCACCACAGTGACGTTCAGGTCGTGCACCAGCCGCTGCAACGCGGCCAGCACCTCCTCCGCGGCCTGCGGATCCAGAGCAGACGTCGGCTCGTCCAGCACGAGCACAGCAGGGTGCGACGTGAGGGCCGAGCCGATGGCGGTCCGCTGCCGCTGCCCACCGGACAGCGACGTCAGCGCCCGGTCCCGTACGTCGGCCAGCCCCAGCAGATCCAGAGTCTCCTCGACGCGCCGGCGCATCACATCCGGCGCCACTCCGAGGGACTCCATGCTGTACGCGAGCTCGTCCTCGACCGTGTCGGTGACGAACCCGGCCATCGGGTCCTGGCCGACCATGCCGACCACATCGGCCAGATCACGCGGCCGGTACTCCCGTGTGTCCCGCCCGCTGACGAGTACCCGGCCGGCCAGTGTGCCGCCGGTGAAGTGCGGCACCAGGCCGTTGATCGCCCGCAGCAGCGTGGACTTGCCGGAACCGGTCCGCCCGACCACCAGCGCCAGCTCACCCTCCGGCACCGTGAAACTCACGTCCCGCAGCGCAGGCTCGGAAGCGCCGTCGTACGTGACCGTCACCCGGTCGAACTCGATCATGCGGTCACCAGCTCACGTCGCCGGGCCTGCAGAGGCGGTGCCACCACCGCAGGAGCCAGTCCGATCAGGATGCCGATCACCGGCAGCAGCGGAACGGGCGGCACGACCAGGGGACCCGCCAACACCAGTCCCTCGACGCCACGCGCGGCGGCCGTGATCATCGTCCCTGCAGCGATCGCACCGGAGGCAACGACCAGCCACTCGGGCAGCGCCCACGGGTCCGGCCGGTACTGCGTCCGCGTCACTCGCCGGCGCCCGAGCGCCATAGCTCCCACGGCGAGCATCAGTCCGATCGCGAGAGCCGTCGCAGCGAGTGGGAATGCCATGGAGTCGGTCAGCAAGGCGTAGACGCCGAGCAGGATGCCCAGCAGCCCCAGCAGCACGCACACCCCGGTGATCCGGCGCTGACGTCGTGGGACGTGCGCCGTACGGCCGTAGCCGCGTGAGTCCATCGCGGCGGCGAGCTCCACCGATCTGTCCAAGGCACCTTCCAGCACGGGCATTGCCGTCGTACGGAAGGAGGCGTTGGTGCGGCCGCGCAGTCGCCGGGCGGCACGGATCCGACGGGCGTCGGTGACCAGTTGCGGTGCGAACGTCAGTGCGACCACGCAGGCGACACCGATCTCGTAAAGGGCCCCAGGCAACGACTTGAGCAGGCGGCGAGGACTCGCCAACGCGTTGGCCGCACCGATGCAGCACAGCATCACCGCTAGCTGGCCGCCGTCGTACAGCGCGGTCAGCAATGCTTCAAGAGTGACCTCACCGCCGAGCTTGACCCCGTTCGCCCAATCAGGCAAGGGAATCTGAGGCAGTTCGAACAGCACCGTGTTGCCCTGCGAACGGGTGGACAGCAGCGCCTGCAACACCACTCGGACGCCGATGACCACCAGGCCGAGCTTGAGGAATGCGGTGTAGCTGTTGGCCCAGGGAGCGTCGCTCCGCCGGGCCGACACGACGAATCCGGTCACCGCGAGGATCAGGATCAGCAGCACCGGGTTGCGGGTCCTGCTCGCGGCCACAGCCATACCCAGCGCCCACAACCACCAGGCCCCCGGGTGGAGAGCCCGGGGGAGCGTGAGGTGGTGGACAGTACGCACTCAGCTCTGCTGACTCGAGCGCCGGCGGCTCAGCACCAGACCACCACCGGCCAGTACGACGACCGCCACCGCGGCGGCGATGATGCCCGTCACAGGCGCGCCGTCGTCAGCGGAGGCCGACGCAGCGGCCGGCGCGGCAGTCGACCCGACCGCCGCGTTGATCTGCAGGGTCACGGGCTCGTCCGTCGCCGGGACGTTGATGTTCTTGACCTGGTCGCCGCAGCCCTTGGCCGGGTAGCCCGCGATACCGCAGGTCAGACCCTTCTCGATCCGGACCGGCCCAGCGGCCGCCAGGATTTTCGCACCCGTCGCCTGGGTGTCCGTCACCACGCAGGTGCCGGTAGCGGGACCCGGTGTCTCGCCGCTGAGCGCGTCGGCCGGCGTCCCCGGGTCGACCACCAGGGCCACCCGCTTCTTGCCGGTCTCCGCCGGGGTCTTGCCGCAGACAGCCTCGAAGTCGCCCGCTGCGCGCGGCACCCGGGGCTTGGCGCCGCCGAGGGCGTACCGCCAGCCCTCCACAGCCCCATCGGCCGGTACGACGCCGTCGGCGCCCTTCTGTGCGAAGGCCCACTGGCCTCCGCTCCACTGGTAGTAGCCCCAGAAGCGGTAGCCGTCCTCGGCCTGGGCGTTGGTGGCGACGGTTCCCGCCAGCAGGAAACCCGCCAGCAGGCCGAGAACCAGTCGTCGTGCGGTTCGGCGGTGTGCAGTCATCTCGTGTCCTCGATCGGGCCGCGGCCCGGTGGAGGAAGTCCCGCCTGCACCGGCAGGGTGGGGCTCCACCCGCGGACCACGGCGGGTAGTTGAGCCTGTCTGCCTGCGTCACAGTGTTCCGGCTCGCCACCAGAAGTGGCCTACGGTTGCGGGTCAGCGCCGGACTTGGACCGGCTTCCCTGTCACACAGGAGTGGTTCAGCGGCAGCTTAACAAGCAGGAACCCGTACGACGCCGTGCTGTTGCGCACAGGGACGTCGTACGGGTTCCGGGGCACTTACTCCGGGGCGGCGAGACTCATCGGGCCGTAGACCTCGCGGTCGTCCTCCAGCAGGAAGACCTGGCTGACACCGCGCTCGGCCAGGTCGCGCCAGGTCTCACCCAGCCAGCTCTCCGCGTCGCCCTGGGCGGAGAACTCGGCCCCGCCGACCTCACTCGGGTCGACGGCGGCACCGGAGGCGGTCTCGAACCGCCAGCTCCAGCTCATGAGCCCGGCCGGGTCTGCGGCGCGTTCTGCTCGGTCTTGGCCGGGTCGCGCTCGACGATGCTGCCGAGGACCTCGTCGATCTGCTTCAGCACGCCCTCCTCGAGCTTGACGCCGGAGGCCTTCACGTTCTCGACGACCTGCTCGGGCCGCGAGGCGCCGATGATCGCCGAGGAGACGTTCGGGTTCTGCAGCACCCAGGCGATGGCGAGCTGGGACAGCGACAGGCCGGCCTCGTCCGCGATCGGCTTGAGCTCCTGCACCCGGGTGAGCACGTCGTCGGTCAGGAACCGCTTGATCATGTTCGCGCCGTTGGCGTCGGTGGCCCGGGAGCCCTCCGGCGGCTGCCGGCCGGGCACGTACTTCCCCGTGAGCACGCCTTGCGCGATCGGCGAGAACACCACCTGGCCGATACCGAGCTCCTCCGACGCCGGCACCACCTCGGCCTCGATCACCCGCCAGAGCATGCTGTACTGCGGCTGGTTGGAGACGAACGGGATGCGCAGCTCGCGGGCCAGCCGGTGGCCCTCCTGCAGCTGCTCGGCGGTCCACTCGGAGACGCCGATGTAGAGCGCCTTGCCGGACCGGACGACGTCGGCGAAGGCCTCCATCGTCTCTTCCAGCGGCGTCTCGGTGTCGAACCGGTGCGCCTGGTACAGGTCGACGTAGTCGGTCTTCAGCCGCTTCAGCGACCCGTTGATCGACTCGTGGATGTGCTTGCGGGACAGGCCGACGTCGTTCGGTCCGCCGGGGCCGGTCGGCCAGTAGACCTTGGTGAAGATCTCCAGCGACTCGCGCCGCTCACCCTCCAGCGCCTCACCGAGGACCGACTCGGCCTTGGTGTTGGCGTAGACGTCGGCCGTGTCGAACGTGGTGATACCGGCGTCCAGCGCCGCCCGCACACACGCCTTGGCCTGATCGTTCTCCACCTGGGACCCGTGCGTGAGCCAGTTCCCGTACGAGATCTCGCTGACCTTCAAACCACTGTTGCCGAGATAGCGGAAGTCCATACCCCCGACCCTACTGGCAGCGACCGGCGGCGGCTGCCGGGCGTCCGCCGTACAGCCGGGTCAGGACGGCTTCTCGCCGCGCTTGACCATCGGCTTGGGCATCCGCCAGCGGCGCATCTGCATGGTCCGGCGGACCGCGTAGAAGCCGATGCCCTTGGCCGACTCGTTCGGGAACTTCACCCCGACCGCCTTCTTCAGCCCCGCGGTGAGCAGGAACCAGTCGCCCGCGATCAGCAGGATCATCGCCAGGAAGAGCAGGTTGACCGTGCCGGCCAGCCACGGGAACGCGGGCGAGAAGACCACGCCGAGCAGCGACACCACCAGCAGGATCGGCAGCGCGAACTCCATCACCGAGTAGCGGGCGTCCACGTAGTCGCGGGCGAACCGCCGGACCGGGCCCTTGTCGGCGGCCGGCAGGTACCGGTCGTCGCCGGTGCGCATCGCCTGCTGCATCTTGCCGCGCTCGGCCCGGACCTTCTCCCGCCGGTAGGCCGCCGCCTCCTTGCGGTTGCGCGGCTTCTTCAGCGCGGCCTTCCGGGCGGCCTCGGCCTCCCGGCGGGTCGGCGTCGGCCGTCCCTTGCCGCCCGGCTTGGCTTGGGGCTCGGCGGGTACGGTGGTATCTGTCTCAGACTTGGTACGACGGAACACGGGGTCTGAACCTCATTCGGCAGGGCAGGTCGCGACTCGGGGTGGTCCCCGGACCTGACCACTACTTTATCGGGGCCGGTCCTGATGGTGTGGTGACCCGTGTGGACATAGGGTGGTTGACACGCACGCCGGGTCATCTCGCCGGCACAGAAGGGGTACGGATATCGATGAGCATCTTCAAGAGGATGTCGACGATCTTCAAGGCCAAGGCGAACACCGCCCTGGACAAGGCTGAAGATCCTCGCGAAACCCTCGACTACTCGTATCAGAAGCAGCTCGAGCTGCTGCAGAAGGTACGGCGGGGCGTGGCCGACGTCGCCACCAGCAGGAAGCGGGTGGAGCTGCAGGCCTCCCAGCTGCAGTCCCAGTCGCAGAAGCTGCAGGACCAGGCCCAGAAGGCGCTCTCGATGGGCCGCGAGGACCTGGCCCGCGAGGCCCTGACCCGCAAGTCGGGGTTGCAGGGTCAGATCGAGGACCTGCAGGCCCAGCACGCCCAGTTGCAGGGTGAGGAGGAGAAGCTGACGCTCGCCTCCCAGCGGCTGCAGGCCAAGGTCGAGTCGTTCCGGACCCGCAAGGAGACCATCAAGGCCACCTACACCGCGGCCGAGGCGCAGACCCGGATCAACGAGGCGTTCTCCGGCATCTCCGAGGAGATGAGCGACGTCGGTCTGGCCGTCCAGCGGGCCGAGGACAAGACCCAGCAGATGCAGGCCCGGGCCGGCGCGATCGACGAGCTGCTCGCCTCCGGCGCGCTCGACGACGCCTCCGGTACCAACAAGGACAGCATCACCCTGGAGCTCGAGCGGATGTCGTCCGGCTCCGACGTGGAGAACGAGCTGGCCGCGATGAAGGCCCAGATCTCCGGTGGCAGCGCCCCCAAGGAGCTGTCGGGCGACGGCCAGCCGGGAACCGCCCAGGCGCAGCAGCCCACGCAGCAGCCGGCCGCGGAGCCGGTGAGACCCCAGGACGGAGACGCTCGATGATCGTTCGCATCATGAGTGAAGGTCAGTGGCGACTGGCCGACGAGAAGCTGGACGACCTGAACAAGGTCGACGGTGAGCTGGAGCAGGCTGTCTCGGCCGGCGACGAGGAGGCCTTCAAGGTCGCCTTCGCCGCGTTGCTGGAGTTCGTCCGCGCCGGCGAGCGGGTGCCCGATGACGAACTGCACGACTCCGACGCGATCCTGCCGCCGGGCGACAGCTCGCTGGCCGAGATGCGCGAGCTGATCAGCGGCGACGGCCTGATCGCCGGCTGACCCCCCCGATCGGCGTCCCGACCCGGCGGCCGATCACCAACAGTAGCCGAAACGAGACCCCCGGCGCCCGTGGAAACGGGCCCCGGGGGTCTCGTTTGCCGTTCTGGTTGCGCAGGGGTAAACACTCACGATCAGTACTGTCTTACCCGGCTTCGACGTAGTACTGTCTGGTTCACGCCGTTGTGGGGGCGGCGTTCATCGAAGTTCGTGACGGGGAGTGGGTTGGTCACGGGTTTCGTATTCACCTGTGGGGGGTGACTGTGCGTGACTGAATTTGTCATGTCCGAGGGGTTGGCCGAGTCGGCTGATCTACGGCCGGCGCCGTCGGGGGAACGACGTCGGCCGGTCTGGGTGGTACCGGACGAGGTTCCGGCGATCGTGCCGCGATCGGCGCGGTTCACCGAGGCGCGGTGGGTGGCGAAGTACCGGTGGGCTGCGCTCGCCGGCGACTTGGCCGCGGCGCTGATCGGTGGGTCGCTGGCGCTGGTCGCCCGGTTCGGTGCCCAGATCAACCTCGGCTACGTCCTGCTCGGCGCCGTACTGCCGATCGCCTGGTTGGCGTGTGTGGCGCTCGAGCGCGGTTATGAGACGCGGTACTTCGGCACCGGTCCGGAGGAGTTCCGCTCGATCATCCGGGCCGCGGTGGTACTGACCGCGCTGGTCGCGATCACGTCGTACGCGATCAAACTCGAGGTTGCTCGTGGTTTCGTCGTACTGGCCGTGCCGATAACCTGTCTGGCGGCGATGGTCGCCCGCTGGGTACTGCACCGCAGCATCTCCTGGCGGCGCTTCGCCGGCCGGTGCATGCGCCAGGTACTCGTTGTCGGACGCAACGACCAGGTGACCACGCTGCGGCGGCACCTGGAGGAGCGGCCGGCCGACGGGTACGTCGTGGTCGCGAGCTGCCTGCCACGCGGCGACGCCTTCGAGGAGCCCGAGCCCGAGCAACTGGGCCGGAGCGAGATGGACATTCTGGCCGCCGTCGACCGGTACGAGGTCGACGTGGTCGCGGTGGCCTCCGACCCGGAACTGGCCGGGCACTCGCTGCGCAAGCTGTCCTGGGCACTCGAGCAGCGCGGGGTCGACCTGATCGTCTCGCCCGGCATCGTCGAGGTCGCCGGTCCGCGGATCTCGATCCGCCCGGTCGCCGGCCTGTCGCTGCTGCACCTCGAGCGTCCGTCGGTGAGCGGTGGACCGCACCTGCTGAAGAGCATCTTCGACCGGATCGTCGGCTGCCTGATCCTGCTCGGCATCTCGCCGGTGCTCCTGGTCACGGCGCTGCTGGTGAAGTTCACCAGCCGTGGCCCGGTGCTGTTCAAGCAGACCCGCGTCGGCCGTGGCGGCGAACGGTTCCAGATGCTGAAGTTCCGGACCATGGTCGTCGACGCCGAGGCCCGCAAGTCGGAGCTGCAGGCGCTGAACGAGGGCAACGGGGTGCTGTTCAAACTCCGCGACGACCCGCGGGTGACCAAGGTCGGCAAGTATCTGCGGCGGTTCTCGATCGACGAGCTGCCACAACTGGTGAACGTGCTCCGGGGGGACATGTCACTGGTCGGGCCCCGGCCGCCGCTACCGGCCGAGGTGGCGCGCTACGCCATCGAGGACGAGCGGCGGATGCTCGTGAAGCCCGGACTGACCGGCCTCTGGCAGGTCAGCGGACGCAGCGATCTGACCTGGGAAGAGTCGATGCGGCTCGACCTGCGGTACGCCGACAACTGGTCGATCGCACTGGACCTGCTCATTTTGTGGAAGACCGCGCGCGCCGTCCTCGGACGCGACGGCGCCTACTGAAACCCGCCCCCGGCCCTCTGCCGGCCGGTGGCTCAGCACAAAAACTGCATTCCGAGCACCACCTGAGCACGACATAAGCGGTGCATTCCCGAGGGGGGAATCCAATGTTGCAGCAACTCAGTGCCCCAGTCGGCACTGACAAACCTATGCCCGATGCAGTGCCCGATCACGGGCCCGATCATGGGCCCGATCAGGCACCGGCCAGGTCCGAGGCCGCGAACCTGGTGATCCAGGCGGCGTCCGGCGACCAGGGGGCCTGGAGCCGGCTGGTCGATCACTACGCCCGGCTCGTCTGGGCCGTCACCCGCAGCTTCCGGCTCGGCGACAGCGATGCCGCCGACGTCTCCCAGATGGTCTGGCTGCGGTTGCTCGAGCACATCAACCGGGTCGATCCCGAGCGGGTCGGCGCCTGGCTGGTCGTGACGACCCGCCGGGAATGCCTGCGGGTGCTGGCGTTTCGCAAGCGGGTGCTGCTGACCTACGAGTCGGCCGCGTTCGAGGGCGTGGCCGGTGACCAGCCCGAGCTGGACGCCGAACTGCTCGCCGACGAGCGGGCCGTCGACGTACGGCGGGCGCTCGAGAGCCTGCCGGATCGGTGGCAGCAGCTGATGGGCATGCTGATGGCCGACCCGCCGGCGCCGTACGCGGAGATCTCCGCGACCATCGGCATCCCGATCGGCAGCATCGGCCCGATCCGCGGCCGTTGCCTGGACAAACTCAGACTGCTGCTTGCCTCCTGAAGCAGTAGCGGGCGGCCGGTCTGGACCGCGTGGTCAGAGCATGACCCACGCGGTCCGGACCGGCCGCTGCGTCGTGCCCGGCCAGCGGAGCAGGAAGCTGACCAGCCGGGCCGTCGTCGGGCCGTCCTCCGAACCGCGCGACTCGACCACCACCGGACCGACAGGGAAGACCCGCAGTTCGATGGTGAGGTCACCCCGGCCCCGAACGTCCACGTCCAGGGTGATGCCGTGGCCGGCGAAGCGCAGCGTCCGGACCTCGTCGCGCCAGTGCTCGGGGGCGTCGACCAAGCTGTCGAAGACCAGGTCGAGGACGTCGAGATCCCGTTCGTGCCGCCCGAACGCGGCGTAGCCGACCGAGCGGAGCAGTGCGATCTGCTCGCCCGCGGCACGCTCCGGAGGCCCGATCATCGTCCTCAGCGCTCCCCGACCACCTTGATCACGCTGTCCGGGTCCTGCCCGTACGGCGCGCCCTGCCAGGCCGCCCACGGGACCCGGTTGCCCTGCTCGTGCACGATGAAGTTCCACGGCCCGGAGTAGGTGTTGTCGTAGAACTTGTTGCCCTGCTTGTGCGTGATCGCGTCCTGCACGGTGGCCTTCTGGTACGGCGACCAGGTCGGGAACGTGCCCCAGTTGGAGAACAGGCCGTTGTAGCCGCAGCCGCTCCGGGATGCGCAGGTCCTGCCGATCTTCATCGGATCGAGGGAGAAGACGTTGTCGTGCACGTGTACGTTCTGGGTCTTCCACCGGCAGTCGCTCAGGTACGGCTGGGTGTTGATCGTGGTCGCGTTGCAGGTCTTGGCCGTGACCACGGTCGGGTTGACCAGGGTGCCCGCCCCGGTGCTGGTGTTGGCCGCCGAACCGGCGAACCGGTCCGCGTTCTCCCACAGGATCACGCCGGCCCAGTTGTCGGTGAAGACGTTCCCGCTGATCTCGAAGGTCTCGTTGAACACACCGGCGACCCGCTTGTCGCTACCGGACTCGGAGATGTACAGCGCGGGGGTCGGGAAGCCCTGGTTCGTCGGTCCCTTGCCGAGACCGTTGCGGGCGAACGTGTTGCCCCGGATGCCGGCGTTGTAGCTGGTCTCGTAGACGATGCCCTCGGCCAGGTTGTTCGAGATGTAGTTGCCCTCGATCACGAAGCCGGTGTTGTTGGTGTCCGCCCACAGCCCGGCGCTGTGGTTGTCGTGGATCCAGTTCTTCCGGATCACCGCGCCGGTGACCTCCCAGAACTTCCCGCCGCCGGTGCAGCCGCAGCCGACCTTGAGGGCCTCCCAGTCGTCGGTGTTGTTCCCGGCGATCTCGTTGCCCTCGATGGTGATGCCGTTCACCTTGTCCGGGTTGTAGGCGTTGAAGCCGTACTGGCCGTTCTCCTGCAGGCAGTTGCCGCGGACGACGCTGTGGTCGCCGACCATCACCCCGGCGCCGGCGTTGTGGCGGATCGTGTTGCCCTCGAGCGTCCAGCGGGAGGCGGCGTCGTGGTTGACCACGCCCTCGTCGTTGTTGGTCCGGGGTCCGCCGAAGTTCTGGACGGTCAGGTTCTTCACCGTGACGCCGGTGGCGTAACCGGTGAAGGCGTACCGGTTCTGCTTCCGGCCGTCCAGGATCGCGCCGGGCGCGCCGATGTAGGTGTTGCCGTCCTTCGGGATCACCTGGGCGTACGGCCCGGTGCCGAGGATGTGCGTGCCGGCGGCCATCCAGAACGTCGTACCGGCCGGGTTCGCCTCGGTCAGCTGGTTGACGTTCTGTGTCGTGCTCACCACGACCGCGCCGGCGGGTGCCTGGGCCGGCCCGGACAGTGCGGTGGTGTTGCCGCAGATCCTCGCCGGCGGACTCGTCGGTGCGACCGGCGCCGGAGTCGGTGCCTGCGCGGCCGGCGTCGTGGACGTTGCGGTCTGTCCCTGCGATGACGGATCTCCGCCGGCGACGGCGATGCCGACCGCCACCAGGGCGGCGACCACGATCAGGGCGACGGGGCCGATGATTCGCAGGTCGCGGTACCACGCCGGTCTCCCGCCGGAGGCCGGAGGGGGCGGATCGCGATGTTCCATGACACTTCCTTCGGGGGGAACTGTTCTCGGTGACTCAGCGGTGGGCGGCAGCTGGGTGGCGGACGGCGAAGCGGTAGATGTCGAGCAGTTGCTCGATGTTGTGGTGGGGCTGGTGCTTCTCCTCGTAGGTCTTCCGGGCCTGGCGGCCGAGTTCCTCGTACCGGTCCGGACTGGTGTCGACGTCGAGCAGCAGCTTGGCCAGTGCGTCCGGCCTGCCGGGCTCGAACAGCATGCTGTCGACACCGTCCTCGATCAGATCCGGGAACGAACCGTGGCCGGACGCGAGCAGCGGTACGCCGACAGCCATCGCCTCGACCACTACCAACCCGAACGTCTCTTCCCACTCCGACGGCAGGACAACGGCTCTGGAGCGACCGATCAGCTCGAAGACCTCCTGCTTGCTCATCAGCCCGCGGAGCTCGACCGACGGCCGCTCGGCCGCCCACGCGGTCACCTGGTCCAGCAGCGGTCCGCCGCCGGCGATGACGAGCCGCAGCGAGTCGTCCCCGGCGATCGCCCGGTACGCGTCCCAGCCCTTCATCAGCAAGGGTGCGCCCTTGGCCGCGTCCAGTCGACCGACGTAGCTCACCTGCCGCTCCCGCGGTCCGCCGAGCGGGCCGTCGTACGGGACGAGGTTGTGCTTGACGAAGGAGCGGTCCGGATCGAAGTCCATCCCGGCCAGCAACCTGCGCTGCGACTCGGAGATGAACACGTACGCCGAGACCAGGTTGCGCCAGGTGCGCCGGTGGCCGCGCGTGTTCAGGACCGTGGTCGCGGTCGCCAGCTTGGATCCCCGGTAGCAACCGTGGACCACCCCAGGGGTCGGGTTACCGCCGGCGCAGTCGTGGCAGACCTCGCCGTCACGGAAGAAGTCGCCGCTGGCGCAGAGCAGTTTGTAGTTGTGCAGCGTGATCACGACCGGCACGCCGGCGTCGCGGCAGGCGTAGAGCACCGACGGGCTCAGCAGCGGGAACGTGTTGTGGACGTGTACGACGTCCGGACGGAACTCGGCCAGCTCGGCGCCGAGGTCGCGCTTGCTCGCCGGGTTCCAGACCACCCGGGCCGGCAGGGTGGCCTTCTTCCAGGCCGGCCAGTCCTCGATCTCGTCGCTGAACCGCTCGAAGTGCCGGACCTCGTGCCCCAGGTCGGTCAGCGCCGCGCTCTCCTGGTCGACCACCCGGTTCTCACCGCTCGGTGCGGTCGAGCGGTACCTGTTGTGCACCAGCAGGATCTTCATCGCGCTCCCTCACGGGTGTTCACGTTGTACACCAGCGACGCCGCCAGCGTGAGCTCCAGCAGGTACGGCGACGCCTCGCTCAGCCCGCTCTCGGTGAACGACGCGACCACGCAGTACGCGACCAGGAACAAGGCAAGAGCGCGGTGTGGGCCCTGCGGCCGGAACCACGCGGCGGTCAGGACGAACAGCACGAGCATGATGGTGATCGCCACGCCGACCAGGCCCACGTCGTAGTACGTGCCGAGCCAGTTGCTGTCGATCGGCAGGCCGTTGAACGACTTGTTGGACAGGCCGAAGCCGAACAGTTGCTCGAACGTGGAGCGTGGTGTGGCCAGGATCGACTCCCAGACCGCCCGGCGGCCGGTCAGTGCGGTGACCTCTTCGGAGTCCTGCCCACGGGCCAGCCAGGTCGCCACCACCGAGCCGAGGGTGAGCGCTCCGACGGTGAACACGCCCACGCCGATCGCAAGGAACCTGCGGGCCCGGGTCCGTGCGGTGAACAGGCTCAGCCCCGCGATCAGTACGCCGGCCAGCATGGCGATCAGCGCGGTCCGGGTGTGGGTCAGCAACAACACCGGGATGGCCACGAGCACGCTGGCCAGCGCCGCACTTCGCCGCAGCAGACCGGACAGCCACAACACGACCGTCAGACCGGCCGCCACCGCGGCGTAGTGCCCGACCTGGGTCGGCGGGATGGGCCAGATGATGCCGTTGAGCCGATCCTCGGACATCGCGACGCCGGGTGCGACGAGCAGACCGACGGCGACGGAGCCGAGGATGAACCACAGCACGATCAGGTGGGTCCGCACCAGCAACAGGTCGCGCCGGATCCACCATGGCGTGAGCAGCCACAGCACCATCGCGAACGTGAACAGGCGGCCGGCGCGGAACAGCGCGCCGAACAGGAACTCGGCCCGGACACTGGCCAGCAGTGCCTCCGACGCCAGCAGGACGAGCAGGAAGATGTAGACACTCGGCCGGACCCGGACCGGCCGGTTGACGGTCAGCACCAGCATCAGAGCCGCCACCAGCGACGTTTGCGCGATGAGCTTGCCGACGACGCCGGGGATCGGGAGCAGGTGCGGTGCGCCGGGGAAGAACGTCATCACGTTCAGGACCAGCAGTCCCCAGACCAGCTGGATCCGGCGGCGCCGGCGGACCTCGGGCGCGACCACTCGCCGGGTCGGGCGGAGCCCGATCCGGGTCGTGACCCGCTCGCTCAGCCCAACGTTCATCGGCTGAACATCTCGACGTCCACGGTGCGAGCCGGGCCGGCCTCGGTCTCCGTGACGCCGACACCCTCGTCGGTGCGATCCGGACGGAGTACGACGGCAGTGTCGATCTCGAGACCGGCCAGCCGCAGCATCTCACCGGTGGCCTGGATCTTGGTCGTGGTCGAGCGGCCCGCGGTCACCACGACCGCGGCGTGCGAGGCCCAGGTAGCGAGGTGGTCGGCGCCCAGCTCCGGGGTCAGCGTCGCCAGGGTGATCACCAGGTCGGCGACCTCCCAGGCGGCGTCGAGTGCGACGTCGCCGGAGATCGACGGCCGGCTGTTCTCGCTCAGGTGCAGGTACCCGCCCTCCGCCGGAGCTCCGTGCGGGTCGGGGTAGTAGACATCGATGCGCCGCTGCGGCTCGCTGAACCGGGACTCCCGGGTGCCCGGCGACGTCACACCGAGCATCCCCGCGAGCACGCCGGTCCCGGTCAGGTCGGCGACCAGGACATGCCGGCCCTCCTCGGCCACCGAGACCGCCAGCGACGCCACCACCAGGGCTGACGTGCGGACGTCGTCCACGCTGATCACCGCGATGGACGGCGTCGGCCGTTCACCCCAGAAGATGCGCTGGCCGAGGTGCTGCACCATCAGCTGGATCTCCGGCAGCCGTTGCTGGGACGGACGCAGGTAGCGGGGGTACGGCAGCAGCTGCCAGCGCGGCGGTCGCTCGGTGCTCAGCCGGACGCGGGCGCCCAGGGCGCGGGCGATGTCCTGCCGCTTCCACAGCCGGTCGGAGATCAGCGCCCGGACGATCACGAACACGATGCCGAGGAACAGGCCGGCGATCAGGCCGGTGCCGGCGTTGATGGCCAGCGTTCGCTTGGCCGAGGCCGGAACCGGCGAGGCCACGTCGAGGATCCGGCTGCTGTTCATCCGGGACGCCTGGACCTCCTGGTCCAGCATCTGCTGACGGACGTACTGCACCCGGTCCCGGGCGACACCGAGCCGAAGAGCCTCCGCACTGTTCGGCCGCTTCAGTTCGTCCGGATTGTCACCGGCCGCGCGGACCGCCGCTTCGGCGACGGTCAACGCGGTCTCTGCCGCGGTGAGGTCGCGACGCAGCGGGCCGTCCTGCAGTGCGATCTGCTCCTTGCGGAAGATCAGATACACCTGGGCCACGACCGTCGCCTGCTTGGTGGCCTCGTCGGACGTCGGGGCCTGCACCTTGACCTCGAGGAGGCGGTCGGTCAGGGGAGTAGCGGTGTACCGCTTGATCAGGTCGTCGGGCGTCTCGGGCAGCTTGAGCAGCTCGATCACCCGCTGCGCGACCGAGTGCGTGGTCGCCAGATTCACGTCCGTCGCCATCGCCTTGGCCGGGTCCTCCCCGTCCTTGTGCGTCAGCAGCAGCCGGGTCGAGGACACGTGCGGCTGCGGCAGGACGAAGGTCGACCCCAGGCCGGCGAGCAGTCCGACGGCAGCGAGCACCAGCCAGATGCGCATGTGCCGGCGGAGAGCGTCGCGGAGGAACCGGAACGTGACCAGGCTGTCCGGCGGGAAGGCGGTCGACGGTTCGTTGACGAACAGGCCGTCGTCGTCGGCCCAGCCTGGATCGGTGGTGACAGGCTCGTTGTAGGGCTGGTTGCTCATTTGGTCCTCCTCGCGGTGGCCCCGGTGAGGAGGGTCGGCAGCCGCGAACCCGAGCGGCGGGTGGACTGCGAGACACGCCCGATGGTGCGGTCCGACGGATCCGGATCGGTGACGACCAGGCCGTCGATGGTGCGGTCGTCGGCCGCGGCCGCGACGGCCAGCCGGGCCAGTTCCTCGGCCGTCACCATGCCGGCGGACAGGGCGACGATCGTGTTCGTGGTCCGGGTGGTACCGGCCAGGTGCGGCGCGTCCCGGTCGACCACGACCAGATGGATGTCCAGGGCAACCTTCCCGGGCGGCTCCTGGTGCCTGTCGACCACGATCGAGGTGGAGATGCCGATCGAGGTCGCGAGCGCGGCCAGTTGCGGACCGAGCGGCAGTGCCTTGTCGTCACCGGCGAACGAGATGACCGTCAGCGAGAGCTGACCGCCGCCCTTCACGTCCAGGCCGAGGTGGTGCAGCGTCTTGCGCAGGCTCCAGGCCTCGACCGCGGTCGGCGAGTAGTGCTCCAGCAGATACGTCCAGTCGGACACGTCGGTCGCCCGGTACGACGAGACCGATGCGAGCACCGGCAGTCCGACCGCGTCGGCGATCTCGTCCCGGAGCCGCAGCCGCCGGTCGCCGCGTGCCTTGGCAAGTACACCGATCGAGCCCGCGACGGCGCCGATCAGCGCACCGAGCAGACCCCAGATTCCCAGATGGACCGCCAGGTTTCCGCCCCGTGCGGTCGTCGCCTGCTCCAGCACGCGTGCCCCCGTCTTCTTCCCCAGATCGCCGGGCAGTACCTGGTCTGTCGTGATGAAGACCAGGTAGACCTCGGCGACAGCGTTCGCCAGCCGCATCGACTGCGCCGCCGATGTGCCTTTGGCATCGATCTTGATGACGTCCGAGGTCGCTGCCGTCACCTTGACTCGGTCACGCACGGTCTTGGTGCCCAGCACCGGGCTCAGGTTCTGGCCGGCGCTCTTGAGCACCGGCTCGCTCTCGGCGATGAAGACCTGGGTCTCGATGCTCTGCGTGCCCTCGGCCTTCTCCGTGTCCGCCGCCGGTGGCGGCGGCAGGACGACCATGGACGTGGCCGTGTGCAACGGCGGTACGAGTAGCCCGTAGACCACCCCGCCGAGCAGGCCGACAGCTGCCACGGCAGCCACGATGAGGCGGTATCGCCGAATGGCCCGCCAGGATTTCTTGACGTCGAGCTGCTGTGCGCTCACGCCTCCACCTCGCTTCGCTCGCTGCGCTCGCTCACGGACCCCTCCAGTCGAACGTCACGATCGGTCGGAGTAATAGAGGGGCGGGAACGGAGGCTGATACAGCCAGGTCCGGTCAAGACCGGAATTGAAACCTACTGACCGCCGCGGAGTCCGGTCCGAGCATCCCGGAACCGACCAGAGTCGTAATCGGCACCTTGCGTCCGAATCGCGGTGAGTACCAGCCCAGCAAGGGATCGTCGCCGCCGGAGTACGCCGTCCAGCTCAACCCGGCCGGCAACTCGACGACCGCGGACCCGCTCGGCCATTCCAGCCGCCCGGAGGTGCCATCCAGGTCGACGGTCACGTCCGGCCCGAGATGCCAGGCGATCCGGACGTCGGCCGTGTTGTCCAGCCGATCCTCCACCCGCAGGACGCCGTCATCCAGTACGGCGGTCCGCCGATGGGTGATCGGGACGTCGCCGGCCTGGTAGCCGTTGTGCTCGGCGTCCCAGGTGAGCACGTCACCCTCGGTGGCATAGCGCCGTACGCTCCCGGTGGCGCCGCGGAGCCAGAGGAACGGGCCGCCCCAGAGGGACTGCTCGGCTCCGGCGACCTCGACGGTGTTGTGGGCGATGGTGGAGCGGAAGTAGTTCCGCCACTCCTCCTCGCCGTGATAGCAGTACGTGCCCGGATCGGCCAGGATGTCGACGCCGCCGACGCGGACCTCGAGCGAAAGCGCGTCGCAGTGCGCGTGGGCCGCGATGGACAGGAACCCGTGCGGCCCGGCATCGGCGCGGCACCAGATCTCCGGCCCGCCACCTCCGTCGACACCAGTGCGACCGCGCAGGATCGTGATCCCGGCGTCGGCGAAGTGGTCCGGGCGCTGGTCCGGGCGATGCGGCTGCGTGCCGTCGATCAGACTTCCAGCGAGTACGGCGGTCGTCGTCAAAGGACTGGACGGCCACCACGACGGGCTGCCGAGCGTGGCCGCGCCGAGCGACAGGAACGCCGACCAGCTGTGCACATCGGGCGGATCGAGGACGAGCACCATGCCCTCGTCGTCGTCGCCCTGACGTGGCGGGCGCAGCGTCTCGTCGACAATCGCCGCGGCCACGTCGAACGTGCGGGTCAGCAGCGACCACGTCTGCTGGCTCAGCGGATGACCGGCCTTGTCTGCTTCCAGAGCGGCGTACAGGCCGAGCTCGGAGACGAAACGGTGGTAGTCGGACGCGAGCTCGCGGTTGACGCCGGACGGGAAGGTGTTGGCGTCCAACTCCCGCTCCAGCAGCGCAGCCGCGTCAGCACGCCACTTGTTGCTCTGGGAGAACCAGGGGAACGCACAGGCTCCCACCAGCTGGCCGGCCGCCTCGGCGATCACGTGGTTGTTCGCCGACGAACCTCGGCTCTGGAAGGCGGCCAGATAACGCTGATGCCAATACAGCTGCTGCAGTGCGAGCTCGTTGTGCTCGAAGAGATCCGTGACCTCGGGCCAGTCGTCGAGCAGGCGCCGGATCCAGGCCCAGCTGATCAGCCGGATCCCGATCTCGATGCCGCTGGCCCAGTGGACACCGGACAGGAACGGGTTGGACCGCCACCAGTCGTTCAGGTGGTCGGCGACGCGATCGGCGTACGTGTCGTCATGGGTCAGGTACCAGGCCGCGGCCAGCTGGGTCAGGTGGTGGTGCCGGGACAACTCCCAGACCTGCTTGATGTTCCCGACCAGGTCCTCGTTGCGATGGTTCAGCTTGAACGTGTACTCCGCCGGGTCCGACCGCCGGCCGGTGATCGGGTCGCGGAACCAGTCCGGCGACTTCAGATCGGTCCGGTCGACGCCGAGCACCTCCAGCTTCCCGGCCAGGATCGCGTCGGCGGTCGCGATCACCGCCTTGCGCGCTTCCTCCGGTACCGCGTCCGCCGCATGCGCAGGCAATGTCGCCGGGAAGGTCAACTCCTTGCGCAGCGGCAACTGCGTCGTGCTGTCCTGTCCGGGCCGCACCTGCTGGTAGGCCCAGGCAGTACGTCGTCCGTGGTCGCGCGTGCGCCAGACCAGCTCGGTGGGGGACATCCGGCGCACGCGACGGACGTACCAGCCCCAAGGGCTGGCGACTCACGTACCGATCCTCCGGTCGGCCGCTGGCGAGGCTCTTGTCCACTGCGATGGTCGCGCGGGTGGTGGCGATCAGCGAGTCGAACGAGATCGGCATCGGCCCGCCCGACTTCACCGCCGCGACGAACCGCTCGAGCTCGACCCGCTGGCCCTTGTCGGTGCTGCGGGCCTTGCGCGTCGACGGTTTCCGGCCGGTCCACACCGAGGCGCTCTGGAAGTTGTCCAGCCGGCCGTTGCGGCCGCCGCCGGTGATGTCCAGCGTCTCCTTCGGGAACCGCGAGTTGCCGCCGCCGACGTAGCTGATCGTGCCGACCGAGCCGTTCGCGAACCGCAGGCTGACGATCACGTCGCCGGCATCCGGTCCGGGTACGGCGTACACCTCGGTGGGCGGGCTGTCGAGCCACCAGCTCAGGGTGTCGATGAAGTGGCCGCCCTCACCGGCGAACCGGCTGCCTTCCTTGTCCTGGTCGAGGTACCAGCTGGACGGGTCCAGCCGACCGGCGTTCACCAGGTACCGCAGGGAGGAACCGCCGCCGGGGGTGCCGAAGCGGTCCCGCAGGTCGGTCAGGAGCGGGGCGAAGCGCCGGTTGAAGCCGACCATCAGACGGTGGTTGCCGGTGGCATCCGCGGTGGCCACGATCCGGTCGAGGTCCTCGTCGTTCAACGCCAACGGCTTCTCGACGAACACTGCCTTACCGGTCTCCAGCGCACGGCACGCAAGCTCCGCATGCGTACTGTGCCGAGTCACCACGAACACCGCGTCGAGCGTGTCGTCTGAGAGCACAGCATTCGCCTCGGTGGCGATCTGCTCAAACCCGAACCGGCGTTGTGCGTTGGCCGCCGACAACGACTTGTTCGTCGCGACGTGAGCCAACACTGCGTCTTCGTTCTTCTGAAGATGCGGTAGCAGCATGGAAGACGCATAGTTGCCCGCACCAACAAAACCCAGCCGGGCAGCGCCGGCGGGAGCCGGTCCTCCGGCCGGCTCCCGCCGGCGCGGTGTGCTCTGGGCGGTGCCCTCAGCGGTCGAGGAGGAGGCGTGGTTGCCCTCAGCGGTGGGGGAGGCGTGCTGCTCGCCCTCGCCTTGCGGCTCGGGCTTCGGGTACTCGAAGAGGAAGCCGACGCCGGGGAGGGTGCCTGAGCTGAGTTGCTGGTAGACCTCGGTGGCGTCGGCGATGGGGAAGACTCGGGCGACGAGGGAGCCGACGTCGATCTGTTCGCGGGCGATCAGGTCGATGAAGCATTCCAGGTTGCGGCGTTCGGTCCAGCGGATGTAGCCGGCCGGGTAGTCGATGCCCTCGAGTTCGTAGCGGTCGTCGTACCGGCCGGGGCCGTAGGAGCGGGAGAACCGGAGGTCGAGTTCCTTGTCGTAGTACGCGTTCCAGGGCAGGTCGAGCTTGGTCTTGCCGATGTCGACCACCCGGGCGCGGTCGCGGGCCAGCCGCGCCGCCGTCTCGACCGGACCGTTCGAGTGGCCGCCGGCGGCGAGCAGGATGTGGTCGGCGCCCAGACCGTTCGACGCCTCCAGCAACGAGCGCTCCAGGACGGCGACACCGGCCTCGTCCGGCGACGAGCAGTGCAGCGCGCCCGCCTTCTCCGCCATCCGGCACCGGTCCTCGACCGTGTCGATCCCGAACACCCGGACCCCGGCCGCGACCAGCAGCCGGACCACCAGCTGACCGACGAGTCCGAGCCCGATCACCACCGCGGTGTCGCCGAGCTGCACCTCCGACTGCCGGACGCCGTGCATCGCGATCGCACCGACCGTCGAGAACGCGGCCTGCTCCGGCGGTACGCCGTCCGGCACCGGCACGCACAGGTTGACCGGAACCCAGTTGTACTCCGCGTGCAGCGCGAACTCGTTGCCGGCGGCAGCGACCAGCTGGCCGACACTGAACTCCTCGGCACCGGCGCCGACCTCGACCACGACGCCGCACAGCGAGTAGCCCAGCGGCGTGTAGGAGTCGAGCTTGTTCATCACCTTCTTGTAGGTGTTCAGCGCACCCTGCTGGGAGACCGAGTCCAGCACCTTCTTGACCTGGTCCGGGCGCGCCCGGGCCTTGCCGAGCATGGACAGCTTGGCCTCGCCGACCTTCATCAGCTCGGTCCCGGTCGAGATCAGCGAGTAGAGCGAGCGGACCAGCACACCGCCCGGCGCACAGGTGGGCGGAGGTACGTCGAGAACCGCCAGCTCACCGGACTTGTAGTTCTGAGCAACCTGTTTCATGTCGTCCTTCAGAGTGAGGTGATGGTTACGCCGAGGGACCGCATGTGCCGGGTCCAGGTCTCCAGGGTCAGCAGCTGCCAGATCTGCTTCGAGTAGTCCTCACGCCCGGCCCGCTCGTCGTCGACCAGTCGCTGGACGGCGGACTGCTGCAGGAAGCCGCTGCCGACCAGCTCGCCGCGCAGCAGGACGTCGTCCACCAGTTCGCGCAGGTCGTTGCGGACCCAGGCCCGCAGCGGCGCGCTGAACGACGCCTTCGGCCGGTAGATGATCTCCTTCGGCAACCAGGCCTCGGCCGCCTTCTTCAGTGCGAGCTTGCTCTGCCGGCGGTGGATCTTCTCCCGGCCCGGGATGGAGAACGCCGCCCGGGCGACGATCGGGTCCACGAACGGCGTCCGGACCTCGGTCGACGCGGCCATGCTGGACCGGTCGGTGTAGGCCAGGTTCAACCCCGGCAGGAACATCCGCGAGTCGGCCAGGCACATCCGGTTCACGTGATCGTCGAGCGTGGTGTCGTGGTAGATGTCGCTGTGCTCGGCGAGCAGCTTGCCGACGTACGGCTCCAGGTCCGGACTGAGCAGGCCGGCGAGCTGGTCGCCGTCGTACATCGTGTAGCTGCGCCGGAACGCGGTCTCCTCGGGGAGGTCCGCGAAGGTCTGGAACCGCTTCGCCCAGCGCGCGTACCGCAGTCCGCGACCGTTCACGGTGACCGGCAGCCGCCGGACCGCGGGACCGACGAGACCGTTCCGCAGCGCACCGGGAAGTCGCTGGTACTGCGCTCCCATCACACAGGCGAGGTGTTTGCGGTAGCCGCCGAACAACTCGTCGGCGCCCATCCCGGACAGCAGCACCTTGACGCCGGCGTCGCGGGCGGCGTCGCACATCAGCAGCGTGTTGATCGCGGCCGGGTCGCCGATCGGCTCGTCCAGGATGTCGACGATCCGGGGGAGCAGTTCGACCACGTCCGGGGCGATCTCGATCTCGTGCAGGTCGATGCCGAACTGCTGGGCCACCTTGCGGGCGTAGATCGCGTCGTCCGGCATCGCCTCGAGCTTCTGGTCCTGCGCCCGGAAGGTGATCGTGTACGAGTCGATCCCCGGGTCGAGCCGCTTGGCCAGCACCGTGACCAGGCTCGAGTCGAGACCACCGCTGAGGAACGTTGAGACGCCGACGTCGGCGACCAGGTGGGCGGCGACCGACTCCTCGATCACGGTCCGCAGATCGGCGGGCGGCCCGGCGGCCGCCTCGGTGGCGACGTCGGTCACCCGCCAGTACGACTCGTGCCGGCTGCTGCCGTCCGGCCGGAACTCGGCCCACGAACCCGGCGGAAGCTTCTCCACACCGTCGATCGCGCACTGCTGTTCAGGCAGCCAGTAGTAGAGCATCGACGCGATCAGCGCGGTCGGATCGGTCTGCAACTCGGGCCCGATCGCGGCAACCAGGGCCTTGAGCTCGGACGCGAAGATGACGCCGCCGTGCCGGCGGCGGAAGTACAGCGGCTTGATGCCGAGCGGGTCGCGGGCCAGGTACAGGCTGCCGCTGTCCTCGTCCAGCATCGCGAACGCGAACATGCCGCGGAACCGCGTCAGCGCCGCCGGACCCCAGCGGCGCCAGGCCTCCAGCACCACCTCGGTGTCGGAGCTGGTCCGGAAGGTGACACCGGACCGGGCCAGCTCGGCGCGCAGTTCCTTGTAGTTGTAGAGCTCGCCGTTGTAGCTGATGGTCAGACCGCGCTTGGTGAACGGCTGGTCCGCACCCGAGGACAGGTCGATGATCGACAGCCGGCGGTGCGCGAGGTACGCCCGAACGTCACCGTCCTCGAACGGGTAGACGCCGTCCGCGTCCGGACCGCGGTGCGCGATCCGGTCGTTCATCAGTCTGGCCAGCGCGAGACCGTCGTACTGCTGGTAGCAACCGGCGATGCCGCACACGTCAGGACCCCGCAGCCTGGGGGAAGTCGCGGACCACACTCAGGTGACCGGTGAGCCGGTCGTACACCTCGAGATAGGCCTTCTGCTGGTGCTTCCAGGCGAGCACCTGCTCGACCCGTTCGCGACCGAGCCGGCCCATCCGGCGGCGGCGTACCTCGTCGTCCAGCAGGTCGACGATGGCCTGGCCGTACTTCTCCACGTCGTTCGGCTCCACGTACACCGCGGCGTCGGCGGCCGACACCTTGGTCTCGATCAGGTCGAAGGCGACGACCGGCAGCTCGAACGCCATGTACTCCATCGTCTTGTTCATCGTGGAGACGTCGTTGAGCGGATTCTTCGGGTCCGGGGACACCCCGAGGTCGGCCGTCGACATCACCGTGCGGACCGTCTCGTCCGGGACCCGGCCGGTGAACTCGACGTGCTCTTCCAGACCCAGCTCGTCCCGCAGCGCGACCACCTCGTCGAAGGCGTCGCCGCCGCCCATCAGCGTGAACGCGATGTCCGTACGGCGGAGCTTGTTGACGATCACGTCGGCGGCGCGGACCACGATGTCGACACCGTCCTGCGGACCCATCACGCCGATGTAGGTGACCAGGTAGCGGTGGCCGCGACGGACCGCGTCGTCGGCCGTGCCGCGGCGCAACTTGTCCGGGTCGGGCCCGGTCCGGACGACGGTCACGTCGTGGTTGGCCTTACCGCTGCGGGTGATCGCGATGTGGCGGTAGGAGTCGTTGGTCGAGATGACGTGGTCGGCGGTGCGGTGCGTCCGCCGTTCCAGCCAGCGCAGTCCCTTGTACGCCGGGCTCGTCGTACCGCCGAAGCGGGACTGGAACAACTCCGGGCACAGGTCGTGGTGGTCGAACACGAACCGGGTCCGGTCGAGCCGGCGCAGCAGCGTCGCGATCGGCCAGAAGATGTCCGGCGGGTTGCACGCCTGCATGACCTGGAACTTGCCGGCCTTCCGGGCCCGCAGCACCAGCCGCAGCGTCATCAGGAACGAGTACGCGTACTCCGCGACGAAGCTGAGCTTGCTGCCACCGGGCGCGTACGCCTTGTACTTGTGCACGGTGACGCCGTCGAGGACCTGGTACGACGGATCGCCCGGACCCTTGGGGCACACGACGGTCACGTCGTACCCGGAGCCCGCCAGGGCCTGGCACTCCAGCCAGACCCGGCGGTCGAACGGGACCCACAGGTTCTGGATGATGATCAGGACGCGCGGACCACTCACCAGCCGACTCCTTCGTATCCGGGCAGCGCCTCGACGTCGGCGCCGAGCCGGCCGCTCAGATCGATGGTCCGGGCCGGCGGGGTGGTGAGCAGGGCACTGATGGCCCCGCTGTCGGTGGCCGAGACCAGCGCCAGGTCGGCGCCGCGGAGCGCCTCGACCGGGTCGTCGGTCAGGACCCGTTGCAGGTGCGGCAGCTTCGACGTCACGTGCCGCAGGTTCGCGCCGACCAGGCGGCTCGGGTTCACGATCGGCGTCGTAGATGCGCAGGTTGTAGCCCTTGCCGATCAGCCGCTCGGCCAGCTCGACACTCGGACTCTCGCGCAGGTCGTCCGTCGCGGTCTTGAAGCTCAGGCCGAGCAGCGCGATCTCACGGCCCGGTCCGGCCACGACCCGGTCGACGACGTCGCGGACGGTCAGCTCGTTGGTCGTGAGCGTGCCGGCCAGCAGCGGCAGGTCCGTGTCGTTGAGCCGGGCCAGGTGGAGCACTGAGCGCAGGTCCTTCGGCAGGCAGGAACCGCCGAACGCGAAGCCCGGGCGCAGGTAGTACGGCGAGATGTTGAGGCTGGTGTCCTGGACGAAGATCCGCATGACCTCCCGCGAGTCCACCCCGTAGTACCGAAAGATCCGCCCCATCTCGTTCGCGAACGAGACCTTGGTGGCGTGGAACGCGTTACAGGCGTACTTGAGCGCCTCCGCGGTCCGGACGTCGACCACCTGCACCTCGGCGGGCAGGAATCCGAACAGGTCGGTCAGAGCGGTACCGACTTTCGGGTTCCTGGTGCCGACCACGACGAACGGCGGGTCGTAGAAGTCGGCCAGCCCGGACCCCTCCCGCAGGAACTCCGGGCACATCGCCGTACCGAAGGTGAAGTCGCCGGACGACGGCACCTCGGCCAGAACCTGCTCGACGACGTCGTCGACCGTGCCCGGCGGGACCGTGCTGCGGACGACGATGCTGTGGAAACCCGAGGCCGGCGGTGCGACCACACCGGCCGCCTCCGCGATGTCGCGGACCGCGCGCCGGATGTAGGTGAGGTCGGTACTGCCGCTGGTCGTCGACGGCGTTCCCACACAGATCAGGGAGACGTCCGCTTCGTCCAGCGCGAGTCGTGGATCGGTGGTCGCGTGCAGTCTGCCCGCGGTGACACCCTCCGCCACCAGTTCGTCGAGGCCGGGCTCGACCACCGGGCTGTGTCCCTCTGTGATCGGACCGACCTTCGCGGTGTCGACATCGACCCCCCAGACGTCGTGGCCGTTGGCGGCCAGGCATGCCGCCGTCACCGACCCCACATAGCCCAAGCCGAATACGGCAACCTTCATAACGCCCCCCACAGGCTCATGACGCAGGAATCCCCTATGTACCGCAGCGCAGAGGAGAGCAACGTCCGGGTCGTCGTGATACATCCGGTCGAATATTGCCTGCGCCACACCAGCAGCCGCTCCACCGCCCGCGGCCCGCTCTTCGGAAGATCACTGCCGCCATATGACCAAATGCTCCGGAAACCGCCCGCGACTGGACGGGTGCGGAGTCGGAGACGCCGGTTGTCCACAGGAACGGGGTTGGCGCGACCCGACGGGAGCTGGCCGAACCTATCCTGGTTCACGGACCGTGTTCGACACCCATCCACCGGAGTGATCATGGAAGCCCTGTACGACCTGCCGTCCGGCGAGCGCGTCCGGGTCATCGACACCACCACTGTGGGCCAGAGCCTCGGCCGGATCCTCCAGCTCTACCGCGAAGGCGCCACCGAACCGGTCTTCTTCGGCGACCGGCCCCGTCCCGAAGGCGTCGTCATCTCCTTCGACCAGTGGGCCGAGTACGAAACTCTGAAGCAGGACGCGGAAGACGACCGGCGGCGTGAACAACTCGTCCGCGAACGACTCGCCAATGACGACGCCTCGAAGTGGGTGTCGTTCGAGGACGCCGCCCGTGAAGGCGGCTGGGACCTCGACGTGCCGCCCGGACCGGCGGACGATCCCGACGGCCGTCAGTGACGACGTACCACCTGATCTTCGACGAGGATCTCCGGCAGGACATCAACCGGCTGAGTGCGGCGTACAAGCGCGATCCCCACAGCCCTGCCGGCCAGGAGTACGTCGGCGTGATCAACGCGATCAAGGCCTTGCAGTCCGGGCGCGAGGACGCCTACGAAGGCAAACAGCTCGGGTACGGGCCGCAGTCGCATGACTTGCGGGACTGTGCGGAGCTGAAGGTTCCTGTGATGCGGGAGTTCACGCCTGGCGGGTTCCCACGGGGGCCTTCGCATCGGTTGATCTACCGGGAGTTCGATCCGCTGCCGACCGTGCGGGACGGACAGGTGGTGCCGGACCCGGACGCCAAGTCCTACCGGCAGGTGATCTCGTTCGGGCACCGGTCCGAGGATCCGGCGGCGATTGCCGGGGAGCGGTTGGGGCGGGAGCGAGGGATGCCACAGCGGGAGTTGCACGGGTTGACCGGGGGTGGGCGGCCGGATGTAGGGCCGCAGCGGCAGGGCGTGCAGACGACACCGCACCGGATTCCGGTGCCGCCGGATCTGATCCGGCAGGCGGCGATCCTGCGCGACAGCCCGCCTGCCGGAAGGAGCGGTGCCTCGAAGAGCACGCCTGAGGCGACTGCCAAGCGGCCTGACCGGCCTGGGCAGGCTCAGTCCAAGGAGCGCTGAGAAAGCCCGCAGTCCTCCCTGATCCATCCGGCCCAGGCTCGCACGATCTCCAATCCCAGCGACCGTCCGGCGGTGGTGAGACCTCGTCGCGCGATCTCTGGGGGTGGTCGGAGGCCTGTCCAGTGGCCGGCCGATGCCTACTCCTCAGGCTGCGTCGGTCTTGTGAGCAGTGAACGAGACGTGAGTCTTGTCGTCGTCGAGCGCGATGGTGAGCGACGCGTCCAAGGCATGCGCAAGCCTCGAGAGCAGGGGCAGGGTAGGGACGCTGTCCGAGCCTTCGATACGTGAGATCTTGGCCTGCGTCAGTCCGGCACGGGCAGCCAGTTCGCTCTGTGTGAGGTCCAGTTCGGTGCGCCGTTCATACACAGCTCGCGCGAGGGCCATCGACAGGCGGACTTCGCGTCGGGCCTCTGCCACGTCCTCCGGTTCGGTGAAGTCGGCGGCGAGCTTGCGCTCACGCAGGGTTTTCCAGCGGCTGTGGCTCATTGCTCGATCTCTCCTTCCTCGATGATCCGGACGAACTCCTCGTGTGCCGGCCCATGTTCTGCTTCGCAGATCTTCTTGGCCAGCATGGCTCGCTTGACCTCGCCGTCCTCCCGCATCCGCGTCTTCCGAAAGACGGTGAGCAAAACGGCCGTCCGATCGGGTGTAAGCCAATACGTGATGCGCATTGCGGCCCCGTCAAGTGTCGGGCGCAGCTCCCGAACGCCGTCACCCAGGTGACGTGCATACGGCTCGCCGAGCGACGAAGCGTACTCGGCGAGTAGCCCGACGTATTCATCGATCTTGAGGAAGTGTTTGGCGGGAAGACTCTCCAGCCAAGCCCGGACCTCAGGTTCGACCTCGATCGCGTAGAGCCGGTGCACAACTCACCACCCTATATGTCGTTGGCGACATACACAATCGAATCCGGAGGTGATGTATCAGGGGGGCGGTTCGGTGATCTGTTGTAGCGATGACAGAGCCGAGCGGAGGAGCGGGCGGATGAGAGTTCTGGTCACCGGGGATCGCGGGTACATCGGTGCGGTGATGGTGCCGTTCCTGCGGGACGCAGGGCACCAGGTGGACGGACTGGACACCGGGCTGT
The DNA here is from genome assembly GCA_963748245.1 of uncultured Actinomycetota bacterium. Classification (GTDB taxonomy): domain Bacteria; phylum Actinomycetota; class Actinomycetes; order Propionibacteriales; family Kribbellaceae; genus Kribbella. The sequence continues at coordinate 2,431,965 of CAVVIA010000005.1, forward strand.
ACGAGGGCTGCGACCTGCTTGGCGGACCGGACCCGATCGGCTCCCGGGCGCCGCGCGACATGCGCGATGTCGGCCCGGCCGAGCTCGCCGGGTACGACGCCGTCGTCTGCCTGGCCGCACTGTCCAACGACCCGGTCGGCCACCTGAACCGCGAGGCGACGTACTCGGTGAACCTGGACGGGACCCTCAAGGTCGCCCAGGCCGCCAAGGACGCCGGGATCGAGCGGTTCCTGTTCGCCTCCTCCTGCAGCCTGTACGGCGCGGCCGGCTCCGAGGCGGTCGCCGAGGACGCCGAGATGTTCCCGGTCACGCCGTACGGCGAGACCAAGGCGCTGGCCGAGTCGGAACTGTCGAAGCTTGCCGATGACAACTTCAGCCCCACCTACCTACGCAACGCGACCGCGTACGGCGTCTCCAGCCGGCTGCGGCTGGACATCGTGGTGAACAACCTGACCGCGATCGCGATGACGAGCGGCAAGGTCCGGCTGGAGAGCGACGGCACACCGTGGCGGCCGCTGGTGCACATCGAGGACATCAGCCGCGCGTTCCTGACCGTGCTCGAGTCGCCACGCGAGGTGATCCACGACCAGGCGTTCAACGTCGGCCGGTCCGAGGACGTGGTCCAGGTCCGCGACATCGCCGAGATGGTCCGCGAGGCCGTCCCCGGCTCGACCCTGTCGATCGCCGACGGCGCCGGCCCGGACCTGCGCAACTACAAGGTCGACTTCGGCAAGCTCAACGACACCTTCCCGGAGCTGCAGTTGCAGTGGACGGTGCGCAAGGGCGTCGACGAGCTGGCCGCCGCCTACGAGCGGCACGGCCTGACCCAGGCGGACTTCGACTCCGCGCAGTTCGTCCGGCTGCGCCGGATCCAGCAACTGCTGTCGGCGGGCCTGGTCGACGACCAGTTGCGCCGGCAGACCGACGACCAGTTCCCCGGACCCGGGGCAGAAGTTTTCAAGGAGAAGCACTGATGGGGGAATCAGTCGGTTGTCGCCTGTGTGGCGAGCCTTTGACCCGTACTTTCGTCGACCTGGGGATGTCTCCGCCGTGCGAGAGCTACCTGAGGGCCGACCAGCTGGACAGTGGTGAGACCTTCTACCCGCTGCACGTCCGCATCTGTGACAACTGCCTGCTCGTCCAGCTGCCGGCGTACGTCGCCGCCGACGACGTCTTCAGCGACTACCTGTACTTCTCGTCGTACTCGACCAGCTGGGTGGAGCACGCTCGCCGGTTCGTCGTCGACATGCAGGAGCGGCTGGACCTCGGCGCCGAGAGCCTGATCGTCGAGGCGGCCAGCAACGACGGCTACCTGCTGCAGCACGCGGCGGCCCTCGGCATCCCGGTGCTCGGCATCGAGCCGGCCGCGAACATCGCCGAGATCGCCAACCAGAAGGGCATCCGGACCGAGAGCTACTTCCTCGGCGAGGCGACCGGCACCGACGCCGCGGCCCGGCACGGCAAGGCGGACCTTGTCGTCGGCAACAACGTGTTCGCGCACGTGCCGGACATCGTCGACTTCGCCAAGGGCCTGCGGGCGCTGGTGAAGGACGACGGCCTGGTGTCGCTCGAATTCCCGCACCTGCTCCGGCTGATCGAGGGTCGCCAGTACGACACGATCTACCACGAGCACTACCAGTACCTGACCCTGAAGACCGCCGCAGCCGCGCTGGAGAAGGCCGGCCTCAAGGTGGTCGACGTCCAGGAGCTGGTCAGCCACGGCGGTTCGCTGCGGCTGATGTCGCAGCCGGTGGAGACGGCGGGCGAGCCGACGGAGCTGGTGCTGAAGGTCCTGAAGGACGAGGAGGACGCCGGGCTGCACACTGTCGAGGGGCATGCCGGGTTCTCCAAGGACGTGTTCGCGATCAAGGCCGACCTGGTCTCCTTCCTGGTCAGTGCCGCCCGGGCCGGCAAGACGGTCGCCGGGTACGGCGCTCCCGGCAAGGGCAACACCTTGCTGAACCACTGCGGCATCCGCGAGGACCTGCTGCCGTTCACGGTCGACCGCAGCCCGCACAAGCACGGCATGTTCCTGCCCGGCACACACATCCCGATCCATGCACCGGAGCGGCTGGCCGAGGCGCGCCCGGACTACATCGTGATCCTGCCGTGGAACCTGCGCGAGGAGATCGTGCACCAGCTCGGCTACGCACGGGAGTGGGGCGCGAAGTTCGTCGTACCCATCCCGCGCCTCGAAGTGATCTGAACACGGCAGCGTTCGTGGGGGAGGGGAAGTCAATGAAGGTCGTGATCTTCTGTGGGGGGTTCGGGCTGCGGATGCGCAGCGGGGTGGACTCCGCACCGAAACCGATGATGACGATCGGCGACCGGCCGGTCCTGTGGCACGTGATGCGCTACTACGCGCACTTCGGGCACACCGAGTTCATCCTCTGCCTGGGCTTCGGCGGCTCGGCGGTGAAGGAGTACTTCCTGCGTTACGAGGAGACGGTCTCCAACGACTTCGTGATGTCGAAGGGCGGGCAGCGGATCCAGCTGCTCGACTCCGACATCAGCGAGTGGAAGATCACCTTCGTCGACACCGGGATCGACACCAGCATCGGCGAACGCCTGCGCCGGGTCCGCCCGTATCTCGAGGACGACGACGCGTTCCTGGCCAACTACGGCGACGTGCTGACCGACGCTCCGATGGACAAGATCGTCGACCACGTGATGACCAGTGACATCACCGCCAGTCTGCTCGCGGTGCCGCCGCAGGCGTCGTTCCACGTGGTCGAGTTCGGCACCGACGCCCGGATCACCGGGCTGCGGTCCGCCGCCGACCTGAACGTGTGGATCAACGGCGGGTACTTCGTGCTGAAGAAGGAGATCTTCGACGTCCTGCACGAGGACGAGGACCTGGTCGGCGACGCGTTCCCGCGGCTGTCCGCGATGCGCAGGCTCGAGGCGATCCCGCACCACGGGTTCTGGGCGCCGATGGACACCCTCAAGGAGCGCAGCCAGCTCGAGGAGCTGTACCGGTCCGGCAAGAAGCCGTGGGCGCTGTGGAGCCACGAGGCCCGGCAGCAGCGGGCGCAGGTGTTCGAGAAGGACCTGCCGGGGGACGACAGCCCCATGGTGGTGGCGATCTGATGCTTCCGTTCCAGCTCGGTCTGATCGAGCGCCCGGTCCACCTGGTGGCACTGGGTGCTCATCCGGACGACATCGAGATCGGCTGCGGCGGAACGCTGCTCAAGCTGGCCGAGTCGGTCCCGGAGCTGACCGCCGAGTTCGTCATCGCGACCGGCAGTCCGCTCCGGCTCGAGGAGGCCCGCCGCGCCGCGGAGCTGTTCCTGCCGGAGTGCGAGGTGACCGTCACCTCGGCCGAACTGCCGGACGGCCGGCTGCCGTCGTACTGGAACGAGACCAAAGAGTTGCTCGAGGCAACGGCCCGGGCAGCGTCGTCCGAGGGTGGCAGGAAGCCCGACCTGGTGCTGGCGCCGAGCCGCACCGACGCGCACCAGGACCATCGGCTGATCGCCGAGCTGGCGCCGACGGTGTGGCGTGACCACCTGGTGCTGCACTACGAGATCCCCAAGTGGGACGGCGACTTCAGCCGGCCGTGGCTGTACGTCGAACTGACCGAGGAGCTGCTGCGGGAGAAGATCACCCGGCTGCACAAGGCCTTCCCGTCCCAGGTCGTGCACGACTGGTTCGACGAAGAGGTCTTCGCCGGAGTGGCCCGGCTGCGCGGGATGGAGTGCCGGGCGCAGTACGCCGAAGCGTTCACCACGGCCAAGGCAACGTTGACATGGTGACCGGAGGGGATCAAGTGAGCTTCAGATGTCGTGGGTGTGCCGGGGAGAACGTCGTACCCGTCGTTGATCTCGGTGCGCAGCCGTGTGCCGACTACTTCCCGGCCGCGGAGACGCCCGGGCCGGATCCGCGCTGGCCGCTCGAGCTGTGGCTGTGCCGTGACTGCACGCTGGTCCAGCTCGGCCCGGTCGAGGCGCAGTTGCCCGAGGAGCCGCTGGCGGTCGAGTCCGCGACGAGCATCGCGCACGCGGAGTCCTCGGTGAAGGAGATTCTGCGCGACTACCCGGAGCTCAGCGGCGGTGTGGTCTTCGAGTTCGCCAGCCACCATGGCGGCTCGTGGCTGGAGCACCTGTACGCCGCCGGGTCACGGCTGGCCGGTGACGGCGAGAAGGCCGACCTGGTGGTGGACGTGCACGGCATCGTGCACGAGCCCGCGATCGGCGAGTTGCTGAAGCTGCGGGCCGAGCGGCTCGCACCCGGTGGGCTGCTGGTGATGGAGTTCCACCACCTGCTGCCGTTGTTCATCGGCAACCAGTTCGACACCATCCGGCACGGACACTGGTCCTACCTGTCCCTCCGGGCGGTGCAGCGGCTGGGCGCGCTCTACGGCCTGACGGTCGAGTCGGTGAAGCAGGTCGACATGTTCGGCGGCAGCCTGATGGTGATGCTCCGGCACACCGCCGACGCCGATCCGGATCCGTCGGTCGACGTACTGCTCGAGGACGAGGACGCCGCGGGTATCGCCGACGAGGTGCAGCTGTCCAGCCTGCAGGAGGCCGCGTGGCACGCGGCCGGCGCGCTGCACGAGGAACTCACCCGCCACAAGGCCGCCGGCCGGACGGTCCTCGGGTACGGCGCGCCCTCGAAGGCACCTGTGCTCCTGGACCTGAGCAAGGTCACCACGGACCTGCTGCCCTTCACCGTGGACATGGCGCCCGGTAAGCACGGTCGCCGGATCCCCGGTGGCTGTGGTGTCCCGATCCGGCCGATCGACGAACTGCGGGCCGCACGGCCGGACGTCGTCCTGGTGCTCACCTGGGACATCGCCGACGAAGTGATCTCTCAGCTCGAATCCGGTGGCGGCTGGGGTGCCACGTACCTGGTCCCGCTACCCGAACCGCACGAAGTCGTGGGCTGACCCATGAGAGGGGTGCTGCGCCGCGTTACCTGGGGACTCGCTGATCAGGCTGTGACCAGCCTGGTCAGTTTCGTGGTCGGCATCGTCGTCGCACGGTCGTTGGGCGCTGTGGAGTTCGGAGCGTTCAGCCTGGCTTGGGTGACGTATGGGTTGGTGGTCAACATCTCGCGCGGTCTCGCGACCGATCCGCTGGCGGTGCGGTTCAGCGGCGTACCGCAGAAGCTGTGGAAGACCGCGGTGGCCAGCTCGTCCGGGATGGCGATCGCGGTCGGTCTGGCGACCGGTGCGATCTGCGTCGCGGTCGGGGCCGCGATCGGGGGCAGACCCGGCGCCGCGTTCGTCGCGCTGGGCATGGTGCTGCCGGGGCTGATGCTGCAGGACAGCTGGCGGTTCGCCTTCTTCGCCTCGGGCCAGGGCGGCAAGGCGTTCCTCAGCGACATCACCTGGGCGGTCGCGCTGGTTCCGCTGCTGTACCTGGCGAAACACGACGGTCCGAGCGTGACCAAGTTCGTCCTGGCCTGGGGGGCGGCCGGGATCTTCGCCGCGCTGGTGAGCGGGTTGCAGGCCCGCGTCGTACCGAGGTTGTTCCGGGCTCGTCAGTGGTTCCGCGACCATCGCGATCTGGGCCTGCGCTACCTGGCCGAGAACGTGACCATCAGCGGCGCGTACCAGTTGAAGATGTACGGTCTCGGCGCGTTCGCCGGGATCGCCGCGGTCGGCACCGTCCGCGGCGCGGAGATGATGCTCGGACCCTTCTTCATCGTGCTGTCCGGCATCGGTCTGGTGGCGGTGCCGGAGGCAGCGAGGATGCTGCGTCGCTCGCTGCGGGCGTTGCGGACGTTCTGCCTGCTGCTCGGCAGCGCCCAGGCCCTCGCCGCGCTGGCGTGGGGCCTGGCGCTGATCCTCCTCCTGCCGCACGCGTGGGGGCACGCGGTGCTCGGCGAGGTCTGGGACGCCGCCGAGCCATTGTTGCTGCCAGCAACCTTGTCGGTGATGTTCGCCAGCTTCTACACCGGCGCGTCGGCCGGCTTGCGGGCGCTCGGGGTCGCCCGGCGGAGTTTGCGGGCCCAGCTGTGGGCGTCGGCGGCGTACCTGATCGGCGGCGTCGGCGGCGGGATTCTGAACGGCGCGCTCGGCTCGGCCTGGGGAGCGGCCGCCGCGACATTCGTCGGGGCGATCGTGTGGTGGTGGTATCTGGGGATCGGGATACACGAAAGACGGCATCAGACCGAACCGGAGCCAGTGGGGGCGGCGGACCGGGAGGAGATGCCAGAAATGAGGAGCACATGAACGCGGTACCAAGGCTGAGTATCGGTCTACCGGTCTACAACGGCGAGAAGTATCTGGCCGAGTCCCTGGACGCCCTACTGGGACAGAGCTACGGCGATTTCGAGCTGATCATCTCGGACAACGCCTCGACCGACCGCACCCAGGAGATCTGCCGCGAGTACCTGGCCCGGGACCCGCGGATCAGCTACTTCCGGCAGCCGGTCAACATCGGAGCGACACCGAACCACAACTGGACCTTCGAGCACTCCCGCGGCGAGCTGTTCAAGTGGGCGTCGTACGACGACCTGTACGGCCGCGACCTGTTGCGGAGCTGCATCGAGGCGCTCGACGACGACCCGGGGCTCGTCCTGGCCCACGCCCACCAGGCGATCATCGACGCGAACGGCGACGTCGTGCTGAAGGTCGACTACCCGCTCGATACCGCCAACCCGCGGGCGACGGAGCGGTTCCGGAGTCTGCTGTTCACCGTCGGCGGGGACGACTTCTACGGCGTGATGCGCTCGGACATCCTGCGCCGTACGCCGCTGAACGGGAGCTACCACCACTCCGACCGGACCATCATGGCGGAGCTGGCGCTGAACGGTCGCTTCCATCAGGTGCCCGAGCTGCTGTTCTTCCGCCGGGACCACCCGGACCGGGCCGAGCGGGCCAAGCCGACCATCCGCTCCCGGTCGGCGAACATGGAGCCGCGCCGGGCCAGCCGGCTGCGGCACCCGACCGTCCGGCTGCTGGCCGAGTACGTCGGCGGCTTCGTCGGCGGGATCCGCCGGGCGCCGCTGTCGTCGGCGGACCGGCGCCGCTGCTACGCCTACCTGGCCCGCTGGATGGCCGACCGTGCCATGCCCGGCAGGTCGTCGCACCGGATCGAGGACAGCGCACCGCCCAGCGCCCCGACCGCGATCCCGGACAGTTCCGCGGTCGCCGGTCAGCGGAGGGTTTCGTAGGGATGAACACAGGGGGGACAAGCAGGCCACCACGGATCGCGATCTTCGGCCTGCTGGGATCGGGCAACCTCGGAAACCACGGGTCGCTCGACGCGATGTTGCGATTCCTCCGGGCCAAACACCCCGAGGCCGAGATCAGCTGTGTGTGCTCCGGCCCTGAGGAGCTCGAACGGCAGTACGGCATCCCGTCGACGGCGATCACCTGGTACCAGGCCCACGGCCCCGGCCGTTCGCGCCTGACGACCAACTTCCGCAAGATGTTCGGCAAGGTGGCGGACCTGGTCCGGATGCCCAGGCTGTTCCGCCGGTTCGACGTCGTGATCGTGCCCGGTATGGGCGTACTGGAGACGACGCTCGAGCTGCAGCCGTGGGGCTGGCCGTACGCGCTGTTCCTGATGTGCGTGTCGGCCCGGCTGGCGGGTGCCAAGGTCGCGTTCGTCAGCGTCGGCGCGAACGTGGCCCGCGAGCGGACGAACCGGTGGCTGTTCATCGGTGCCGCGCGGCTGGCGACGTACCGCTCGTACCGCGACACCTATTCGCGGGACGCGATGCGGCAGATGGGCCTCGACACCAGCCAGGACGCGGTCTATCCGGACCTGGCCTTCTCGCTGCCCGATCCGGTGCCGCAGCCTCCGGTCCGGGCGTCCCGTCCGACCGTCGGGCTGGGCGTGATCGAGTACCGCGGCACCAGTGCCGACCGGGCCCGATCCGCGGAGATCTCGGCGGACTACCGCGGGAAGATCGTCGAGTTCGCCCGCTGGCTGGTCGACGAGGGCTACCGAATCCGGTTGGTCACCGGCGACCCGTCCGACGAGGCCGTCGTGTCGGTCGTGTACGACGACCTGCGGCAGACCCGGCCGGAGCTGGTCGACAAGCGGCTGGTGCGGGAGCCGGCGGAGTCGCTCGGGGAGCTGATGCAGCAGCTGGCCGAGGTCGACCTGGTCGTTGCCTCGCGCTACCACAATGTGCAGGCTGCGCTGAAGTTGTCGAAGCCGGCCATCTCCATCAGCTACGGCGTCAAGAGCGACGTCCTGATGGGGGAGATGCAGCTGGCCGAGTTCCGGCAGTCGATCCGGAGTCTCGACGTGTCCCGGCTGATGGATCAGTTCCGGGCGCTCGAGGCGCGGGCGGCCGGGATCGAACCCGCGATGCGCGTCCGGAACGCCGAGTTCGCCGCATCGCTCGAACGGCAGTTCGCCGTACTGTCCGCGACTCTGTTCGGCGCGAAGACGGTGCCGGCGGGCAGTGACCAGTAGGAGGGGACCGATGGACGTCATCCAGGTACCGAGGATCGCGGGCGCTTTGATGTTCCTGCCCACACCGCACGTGGACGAGCGCGGCTTCTTCTGCCGCACCTTCGACCGCGAGGTGGTCGCGGCGGCCGGACTCGACCCGGACGCGTTCGTCCAGGACAGCATCTCCCGGTCGGCCAAGGGCGTCGTCCGCGGGATGCACGTCCGTGCGGGCGCCGGCGAGGCGAAGCTGGTGCGCTGCTCGTACGGCGAGGTCCTCGACGTCGTCGTCGACCTGCGCAAGGACTCGCCGACGTACCGGAACGTGGAGTACTTCGAGCTGTCCGGCGCCAACCAGGTCACCGTCTACGTCCCGGCCGGCTGCGCCCACGGCTTCCAGGCGTTGACGGATCCGGCCGACGTCTCGTACCGGATCGACCGGGCGCACGACCCGAGCGAGGACGTGTCGATCGCCTTCGACGATGCCGGCCTCGCCATCGACTGGCCACTGCCGGTCAGCCTGATGTCGGCCCGGGACAAGGCGGCCCCGACCCTCGCCGAGGCCACCAGGAGGCTGACATGACCAAGTCGTTCGGCAAGTCCGTCAAGGCCAACGCCCGGTTGCACGAGCTCGTCCCGGGCGGCGCGCACACGTACGCCAAGGGCGACGACCAGTACCCGGCCGAGATGGCCCCGGTGATCTCGCACGGCCTCGGCGCGCACGTCTGGGACGTCGACGGCAACGAGTACATCGAGTACGGCTCGGGGCTGCGCGCCGTCAGCCTCGGGCACGCCCACCCGAAGGTGATCGAGGCGGTCCAGCGGGAGCTCGGCCGCGGCAGCAACTTCGTCCGGCCGAGCATCGTCGAGCTCGAGGCGGCGGAACGCTTCCTGGCCTCGGTGCCGACCGCCGAGATGGTGAAGTTCGCCAAGAACGGCTCGGACGCGACCACCGCCGCGGTGAAGCTGGCCCGCGCGGTCACCGGCCGGCCGCTGGTGGCGATCTGCTCCGACCACGCGTTCTTCTCCATCGACGACTGGTTCATCGCCCGGACCCCGATGGCGGCCGGTATACCTGGCGAGATCGGCGACCTGACGGTGGCCTTCCCGTACGGCGACCTGGCCGCGACCGAGGAACTGCTGACCCGCCACGAGGGGCGGATCGCGTGCCTCATCCTGGAGGCGGCGACCCAGCACGACCCGCCGCCGGGCTACCTCGAGGGACTCCGCGACCTCGCCCACCGCTACGGCGCGCTGCTGATCTTCGACGAGATGATCACGGGCTTCCGGTTCTCCGAGGCCGGCGCGCAGGGCGTGTACGGCGTCACGCCGGACCTGTCCACGTTCGGCAAGGCCCTCGGCAACGGGTTCGCGGTGTCGGCGCTGGCCGGCAAGCGCGAACTGATGGAGCGCGGCGGCCTGCACGACGAGCATGAACGGGTGTTCCTGCTGTCCACCACCCACGGCGCCGAGACCCATGCGCTCGCGGCGGCCATCGCGGTGATGGACGTCTACGCGGCCGAAGGCATCGCGGCCCGGCTGCACGAACTCGGAGAGAAGCTGGCAGCCGGTGTCCGGGAGGTCGCCGCCGCGGCCGGCGTCGAGGACCATGTCGTCGTCCGTGGCCGGGCCAGCAACATGGTCTTCGCGACGCTCGACGAGGAGCTGCAGCCGTCCCAGCCGTACCGAACCCTGTTCCTGCGGGAACTTCTCCTCGGCGGGGTGATCGGCCCGTCGTTCGTGGTGAGCGCGGCGCTGACCGAGGAGGACATCGCCCGCACCGTCGACACCGTCGAGCAAGCCTGCCTGGTGTACCGCAAGGCACTCGACGCCGGCGATCCGAGGGGGTGGATGGGCGGACGGCCGGTCAAGCCGGTGTTCCGCCGTTACGTATAACGGACGACACGACGACGCCTCTGGGGGGCGCCTGCCGATGAGCCTTTAAGGACAGACGGCTGGGGCAAGTACGGGGCTTGGTCACACACGGACCGGCACGGTGCCGGTTCGCGCGACAAGGGGGTTCATCATGCATTCCATCTATGTCGACGCCGAGTTCGGCGACGACGAACGCAGGCAGAAGTTGTACGACGGCGACCTGTTCGTCTACTCACCGCGCCCGTCGACGCTGGCGCTGACCGAGTTCGCCGGCGAGATGGCCCGCCAGGCCTTCGCGCCGCTGGACCCGGAGACGGCCCAGTTCGAGATGGCCGTCGAGGACTACGCGGCGCTGCTCGCCGATCTGAAGCCGAGGTTCATCCATCACCCGGAGTCGAAGCGACTGATCCAGGAGATGCTGACCGACTTCGGCTGCGACCCGGAGCAGGTGTACTTCGACGTACCGCGGATGCGCAGTTCGACGTCGAACGACTACCTGACCACCGGGATCGCGTTCGCGTTCCATCCGCATCGCGACACCTGGTACTCGGCGCCGTACTTCCAGCTGAACTGGTGGCTGCCGATCTTCGAGATCGGTCACGACAACGGGCTCGCCTTCCATCCGAAGTACTGGGAGACCCCGGTGCGGAACAGCTCCCGGGTCTACAACTACGCGGAGTGGAACGCGACCAGCCGGCAGATCGCGGCGACCCAGATCGGGGTCGACACCAGGGTGCAGCCGGTGCCGGAGGAGGAGGTCGAGCTGGTGCCGCAGATCCGTCCGATCTGCAAGCCCGGTGGCATCATCCTGTTCTCGGGTGCTCAGCTGCACTCCAGCGTGCCGAACACCTCGGGGCGGACCCGGTTCAGTATCGACCTGCGCACGGTGCACCTTGGTGATGCACTGGCCGGCCGGGCCGCACCCAACATCGACTCGGACTGCACCGGTACGACGATGGGCGACTACCTGCGGGTCAGCGACCTGGAGCACGTCCCGGCCGGTGTCATCGCAGAGTTCGACACTCCCAGGATCGAGGTCGCCTGAGTCCAGGCTCCCGATCAGCGGACAGTCCGGCCGGCGTCACTTCGACGCCGGCCGGTTCGCTGCCCGGCGCGCAGCGAACCGGTCGATCAGCACCGCGGTGGCCGGCACCACGAAGACCGCCAAGCCGAAGCCACCGAGGGTGTCAGTGGGGTAGTGCGCGGTGAGGATGACCTGCGCCCAGGCGGTCAGAAGACCGGTGGCGACAGTGAGTCCGACCATCACCGCCGTACCGGCGACAGGACCGAGGTACAGCAGATCGGCCAGCAGCAAGCCGACGATCATCGCGGCCGCCGCGAGAGCCGCGGTGTGCCCGCTGGGATAGGACAGGAAGTCGTCGTGGATGCGGCGGTCCACCAGCGGCTTGAGCGCGGTGGCGAGCAGGCTGATCGTCACGATGCCGAGTACGGCGGTCGCGGCCAGCGCGCGGCGTCCGGCGACCAGGCAGACCAGTGCTATGGCCAGCATGAGAAGGCCTCGGCCGACCGGCTCGCCGAGCCAGTCCAGACCGCGGATGAGACCCCAGGTCCCGGCCGGTTCGTTGTCGGCGACGACCTTCTGGATGCTCGTGTCCAATCGGCTCGGGCCGGTGTCACCGGCGAGCACCAGGGCCGGCACGATGACCGTCGGTAACCCGAGCAGGGCCAGCAGTTTGGCGGGCCGGCGGACTGCGGGAACCAGGGCAGGGCGCGCACGCGCGCGTGACGAATTCGTACTCTCCCGCCTCATCCCCACCCCCACTGCAAATTCTAGCCAAGGGTTGCCGAGTCACCGTCGCTGCCGGACCTCGCCCGTAGTACTCTGCGATGTCGCACCGCCAACAGGTGGGTGAATTCTGGGGATGTTCTGGCAACGCAGCCGTGCCGTCACCTTGGGTGTCGATCTCCCGTTTGACAGTTCAAGGGGTAGCTTGCAGACTGCGGCGGGCACATACAGTGACCGTATGCTGGCAGCGCGAGACGAGAGGTCGGAGTGAGCGGAGCAGAGGCGCCTGACGCGGTTGATGGCCGCCGGCCGCTCTGGGTGGTGCCGCACGAGGTGCCTGCGATCGTTCCGCTGCCGTCGCGGTCGACCGAGCCGCACTGGGTGGGCGTCTATCGCTGGGCTGCCGTCGGCGGCGACCTGCTGGCCGCGATGCTCGGTGTCTCGATCGCCCTGCTGACCCGGTTCGGCTACCACGTCGGGAGCAGTTATCTGCTGGTGAGCAGTGTGCTTCCGCTGGCCTGGGTGGGTGCGGTTGCCCTGTCGAAGGGTTACGACCCCCGCTACTTCGGCGCCGGTCCGGACGAGTTCCGGTCGCTGCTGCGTTCCGGTGTCGGTCTCACGGCCGCTGTCGCGATGGCGTCGTACGTGACCAAGACCGAGATCGCCCGCGGCTTCGTCGTGCTGGCGATTCCGGTGATGGTGGGATCGGCCCTGGTACTGCGTTACGCACTGCGGAAGGACCTGCATCGGCACCGGGTCCGAGGTCGCTGCATGCATCGGGTTCTCGTGGTCGGGCGAAGTGGCCCGGCCGCGACCTTGTGTGAGCACCTCGAGAGCCGGCCGACCGACGGCTTCCGGGTGGTGGCGACCTGCCGCCCGCGCGGAGACGGCAACTCGACCGGGCCGATCCAGCCCGAAGAGCTGGACGAGCCGGACATTCTGGCCGCCGCCGACCGGCACGCGGTGGAAGTGGTCGCCATCGCGACCGATCCCGAGCTGGCCGGGCAGTCGCTGCGCCGGTTGTCCTGGGCACTGGAGCAGCGCGGTATCGAGCTGATCGTGTCACCCGGCATCATCGAGGTGGCCGGCCCGCGGATCTCCGTCCGCCCGGTCGCCGGTCTGTCCCTGCTGCACCTGGAGCGGCCGTCGGTCAGCGGTGGACCGCACCTGATGAAGGCCGTCTTCGACCGGGTGCTGGCGCTCGGTCTGATCACCTTGCTGTCGCCGTTGCTGCTCGGCCTGGCCGTCGCCGTCCGGCTGTCCAGCCCCGGACCGGTGCTCTTCCGCCAGCAGCGGGTCGGCCGCGCGGGGGTCGAGTTCACCATGCTGAAGTTCCGCAGCATGTACTCCGACGCCGAGCAGCGGCTCGGTGATCTGTACGCGCTGAGCGACGGCAACGGCGTCATCTTCAAGATGCGCGACGACCCGCGGATGACACCGCTCGGCCGGTGGATCCGCCGGTTCTCGCTCGACGAGGTGCCGCAGCTGTTCAACGTGCTGCGCGGCGACATGTCGCTGGTCGGCCCACGTCCGCCGCTGTCGGAAGAGGTCGCCCTGTACGCCGCGGACGACTCCCGGCGGATGCTGGTCAAGCCCGGCATCACCGGACTGTGGCAGGTGAGCGGCCGCAGCGACCTGTCCTGGGACGAGTCGGTCCGGCTGGACCTGCGGTACGTCGACAACTGGTCGATGACGCTCGACCTACTGATCCTCTGGAAGACCGTGCGCGCGGTGATCTACGGCGCAGGAGCGTACTGATGGACAGAGCAGCACCGGTGTACGTCGCGGGCCACCGCGGCCTGGTCGGATCCGCCATCTGGCGGCGGCTGGAAGCGGTCGGCTTCACCCAGCTGATCGGCGCGACGTCGAGCGAGCTGGACCTGCGGGACCGCGCGTCGACGTTCGCGTTCTTCACCGAGCACCGCCCGGCGGTGGTGATCGACGCGGCGGCCCGGGTCGGCGGCATCCTGGCGAACCGGGACCACCCGACCGAGTTCCTCAGCGACAACCTGCGCATCCAGGTGAATCTGATGGACGCCGCGCTGGAGGTCCGCACGCCGCGGCTGCTGTTCCTCGGCTCGTCGTGCATCTACCCGAAGTACGCCGAGCAGCCGATCCGCGAGTCGAGTCTGCTCACCGGTGAGCTGGAGCCGACCAACGACGCGTACGCGATCGCCAAGATCGCCGGCATCATGCAGGTCCAGGCGGTCCGGCGGCAGTACGGGCTGCGCTGGATCTCGGCGATGCCGACCAACCTGTACGGGCCGAACGACAACTTCGACCTGACCAGCTCGCACGTGCTGCCCGCGCTGATCCGGCGCTTCCACGACGCCAAGACCTCCGGCGCACCCGAGGTGGTGCTGTGGGGGAGCGGTACGCCGCGGCGCGAGTTCCTGCACGTGGACGACCTGGCCGACGCGTGCCTTCACCTGCTGGAGCACTACGACGAGCCGGAGCCGATCAATGTCGGTGTCGGCGCGGACGTGACGATCCGCGAGCTGGCCGAACTCGTGGCCCGCGTCGTCGGGTACACAGGTGCCATCAGCAACGATCTGTCCAAGCCGGACGGCACGCCGCGCAAGCTGCTCGACGTGAGCCGGCTGAACGCGCTGGGGTGGAAGCCGTCCACCGATCTCGAAGACGGTGTCGCCGCCACGTACGCCTGGTACCTGGAGCATGTTTCATGAAGAAGGCGTTCGTCACCGGGATCACCGGCCAGGACGGTTCGTACCTGGCCGAGTTGCTGCTGGCCAAGGGCTACGAGGTGCACGGCCTGATCCGTCGCGCCTCGACGTTCAACACCCGGCGGATCGACCATCTGTACGAGGGTCCGCAGGCCGAGGACAAGCGGCTGTTCCTGCACTACGGCGACCTGACCGACGGCTCGCGGCTGGTCACGTTGCTGGCGTCGATCCAGCCGTCCGAGGTCTACCACCTGGCCGCACAGAGCCATGTCCGGGTGTCCTTCGACGAGCCGGAGTACACCGGTGACACCACCGGCATGGGGACGACGCGGTTGCTCGAGGCGATCCGGATGATCGGGCTGAACTGCCGGTTCTACCAGGCGTCCAGCTCGGAGATGTTCGGCGCGACCCCGCCGCCGCAGAACGAGGAGACCCCGTTCTACCCGCGGTCGCCGTACGGCGCGGCGAAGCTGTACGGCTACTGGATGGCCCGGAACTACCGCGAGGCGTACGACATGTTCGCGGTGAACGGGATCCTGTTCAACCACGAGAGCCCGCGCCGCGGCGAGACGTTCGTGACCCGGAAGATCACCCGGGCGGTGGCCCGGATCAAGCTCGGCCTGGACCAGCGGCTGTACCTGGGCAACCTGGACGCCTGCCGGGACTGGGGGTACGCCCCCGAGTACGTCGAGGGCATGTGGCGGATGCTGCAGCACGACACCCCGGCCGACTACGTGATCGCGACCGGTACGTCGTACTCGGTCAAGGACTTCGTCTCGCTGGCCTTCGACCACGTCGGGCTGGACTGGGAGACCTACGTCGACCACGACGCGCGGTACGAGCGTCCGACCGAGGTGGACTCGCTGATCGGGGACGCGTCCAAAGCCAACACCGAGCTCAGCTGGAAGGCCCAGGTCCACGTGCCCGAGCTGGTCCGGATCATGGTCGACGCCGACCTGGCCGCGCTGACCGAAGAGGACTGACGGATGACCGACATGCAGGTGGACACGACCCCCGAGACGGGCACGGCCGACCGGGTCGATGTGCTGGGCATCCATGTCAGCGTGACCGACCTGGACGGCACGGTCGACACGTTCGCGCGCTGGATCGACCGCGGCGAGCGGCACCTGGTCTGCGTCTCCGACATGAACTCGCTGCTGCACGCCCGCGCCGACGAGCAGCTCACCCAGGTCTTCAACACGTCCGGTCTCACGGTGCCCGACGGCATGCCGCTGGTCTGGGCGGGCAAGCGGGCCGGGTTCGACCGGATGGGCCGGGTCGCCGGTCCGGACCTCCTCGAGCGAGTGATGGCCGAGGCGGCTGACCGCGGCTGGACGCAGTACTTCTACGGCGGAGCCGAGGGCGTCGCCGAGGAGTTGCGCGACACGTTCCAGGACCGCCATCCGGCGTTGAAGGTCGTCGGTGTGCACTGCCCGCCGTACCGGCCGCTGGCCGAGGCTGAGGACGCCGCGGTGGTGGCGGAGCTGAACTCGTCCAAGGCGGACATCATCTGGATCGGCCTCGGCGCACCGAAGCAGGAGCGCTGGATGGCCGAGCACCGGGACCGGCTGGATGCCGCGATCCTGATCGGTGTCGGCGCCGCGTTCGACTTCCACACCGGCCGGCTGGACCGGGCGCCGCTGTGGATGCAGCGGGCCGGGCTGGAGTGGAGCTACCGGCTCTACAAGGAGCCCAAGCGGCTCTGGCGCCGGTACGTCCTGGGCATCCCGCGCTTCCTCCTGGGCGTTCTCCGCAATCCACCAAGGCCCGTCTAGAGTGCTGCGGTGAAGTTCCCCCGGCGGCCGAAGCTCCGGCGACTGGCCGGACCGGCCGGCCGGGCGGGCTGGGGGTTGGCCGACCAGGCCCTGTCCAGCCTGAGCAATCTCGCCGTGGGTGTGGTTGTCGCGCGGTCCAGCACGGTCGAGGACTTCGGCGTCTACGCGCTCGCGTTCGGCGGCTACACGATCGCGCTCAACGTCTCGCGGGCCGTCTCCACCGAGCCGCTGGCTGTCCGCTACTCCGGTGAACGCAACCCGGCCTGGCAACGAGCAGTGCGGGCCAGTACGGCGACCGCGCTGCTGATGGGTTTCGTGGGGCTACTGGTCGGCCTGGCGATCGCGGCAATCCCCGGTGTGCCGTCGAGAGGTGTGCTGATCGCGTTCGCGGTGACGATGCCGGGGCTGCTGTTGCAGGACGCGTGGCGGTGGTCCTTCTTCGTCGTCGGCGAGGGGCGCCGGGCGTTCGTCAACGACCTGATCTGGCTGCTGGCGATGCTCGCGATCTTCGGTGGGCTCTATCTTTCCGGTACGACGTCCGCGTTCACGCTGACGTTGGGCTGGGGGCTCGGTGCGGTGGTCGCGGCCATCGCCGGCCGGTTCCAGGCGGGCGTGGCCCCGCGACGGCAGCTGATCCGCGAATGGATACGGACGCATTGGGATCTCACCCCGAAGTACATGGGGGAGATGCTCGCGGTGTCGGGGACGATCCAGGTGTACATGCTCGGCATCACGGCCGCCGCCGGTCTGGCGGCGACGGCGGGTATCCGGGGCGCGCAGGTCCTGCTCGGGCCGGTGAACGTGCTCAATCAGGGCATCCGGATGATCGCGGTCCCGGAGGCGTCGCGGGCGCTGAGGCATTCCTATCGACGCCTGTGGCTCGTGGGTCTGGCCATCTCATTCGGTGTCGGTGCGGGCGCGCTGGCGTGGGGAGCGGTCTTCCTGCTGCTGCCTGAGGTCGTCGGCGAGGAACTTCTCGGTCCCGGCGTCTGGGCGCAGGCCAGCACCGTCATGGTGCCGGTGATCCTGCTGCAGGCGTTCGGTGCCTCCAACGCCGGCGCCTTCGCGATCATGCGAGCCCTGGCAGCCGCCACCCGAGGCCTTCGGGTCCGCCTGATCTCCTCGGTCATCCTGATCATCTGCGGCGTCGGAGGCGCCTACCTGGGCGGCTCCAGCGGCGCCGCCTGGGGCCTGGCCGGCGCCTCGTTCTGCACCCTGCTCCTCTGGTGGCACGAAGCCCAACGAGCCATCACCTCCCACCGCCGAACCACCCCCTGACCCGCAACGCCGGTCGCGCGTGCTGGTGAGCGGTGGGAGGTGGTTGCGGTCTTCGCCGAGGGGGCGGTTTCGGTTGGCGACACGCCGGTGGGGACGACCGGAATCGACTACTCGATGATCGATCCGACCGGGTGTCCCGGGATGCGGACGAAACCGGTCGGATGGCGGGGACGGCGGGCGGTTGGTCACTCATCCCGAACCGTACGTTCGCGTCCAGTTCGGGTCTCGACCGGTCAGACCGAGGGTTCGGTTGAGCACCGGTGCGTCGGCCGCGACAGGGACCTCCGGACCGTAGAGACCCATTTCGCGGCCGAAGGCTGCGTGGCCGAGGGTCTCGTTGTGGACGTAGTCGAGGACATCGTCGTCGTAGCCGGCCTGGAGTCCCGTCGCGCGGGCGAGATCCCAGCCGTGAACCACGAACTCAACGAGCACCATGCCGCCGATCAACGGCGAGGGCGAGTCCTGGCCACCAAGGGGCGTCACGCCGTCCCACGCCGCCGGGTCGCTCCAGGCGTCAGCCGTCCGTAGCAGTTGGTCGGCGAGATCAGAGGTCCAGTCTCCGCGCGTGAGATCGACTTCGCTCTCGGCAGCAGCTGGTGGCATTCGCGCCTCTTTGCGAGCGGCCGCTTCCAGCGACGGGCCCCAGAAGAGGAGATGATTGATCAGGCTCCGTACGTCGAACTCCGCACAAGGCGTCGACGCGGTGAGCCGGCTGGGCTCGATCGCGCCGACCACCTTCGCAGTCGTCGTGGCGGCTCGGGTCATCAGGTGTCGTCCATGCATGCCGGACAGGTTAGGTCTGGAGGAAATGGTTGTCTTGAACAAACGCGACACCCGCGAACTCGACTGGCCGCGGCATCAACGCCACCAGTTCTTCCAGCCCGCAGAGGATCTCGCGCAGTTCCTGGTGACGTACTGGCACGTGAGCTGGCGGTACACAGCGCCGTACCGTCAGCTCGTCGTCCCGCTGCCGCAAGTGATTCTGTCGTACCGATGTGGCACTGCTCCCGAAGTTCACGGAGTGTCTCGAGGACACACCTTCAAGGAGTTGGCCGGCAACGGATGTGCTTTTGGTGTGACCTTTCGGCCCGGCTGCTTCCGGCGCTTCCTGGGCGCCGCGGTGCGTTCTGTCACGGACCGGTCCGTTCCCGCCGCGGAAATCTTCGCTGACGTGCCGGACCAGCCGGAGATTCCGCTGATCGAGGCGATGCTCCGACGGCTACTGCCGGCGCCGGATCCATCGGCTGACCTCGCCGCCGCAATCGTCGACGCGATCGCCACAGAGCCTGGCCTCCAGCGAGTGGACCTCCTGGCCAGGCACGTCGACCTCGGCGTCCGCCAACTGGAGCGGCTGTTCGCCGAGCACGTCGGCGTGGGTCCGAAATGGGTGATTCGTCGCTACCGCCTGCAAGAGGCAGCCGACCGGATGGCAGATGCCAGGCCGATCGACTGGGCCACCCTCGCCGACACGCTCGGCTACGCCGACCAATCCCACCTGTCCCGCGACTTCACCCGCATGTTCAGCGAACCCCCGACCGCCTACGCCGCCCGCTACCACGCCGAGCGCTAGCCAACCCGCGATGAGCTGTGTTCGCCGAGGCGTCGATTCTGGTTGGCGACACGCCGGTGGGGTCGACCGGGATCGACTACTCGGTGACCGATCTGGACGAAGGTTCGGGATGCGGACGGGACCGGCCAGGTGGCGGGCATGGCGGGCGATCGTGGGCCCCGTTAGCGGACGGTGATTGTTGAGTGGCCGCCTCGGATGGGGTTTTGGCCGTCGGTTACTTCGATGCGGTACATCTGGGACGTGCCGGAGGGGGCTGATGGGTCGGTCAGGGTGATGTTCGGGCGGCTCCAGAAGGTGGAGTTTGCGGTTGTGGTGGCGACGACTGTGTTGCTCGCGCCGCGCAGGAGTCGGTAGGTCAGCGTGATGTCGTCGTTGTCCAACGACGTCTGCACGGTCGCCTTCACCTGGCCGGCCGTCGTACTGGACAAGGTCGGCAACGCCGGGCCGAGCGGCTTGGCGCCGGCGCCGAGGTTGGTGAATCGGGTCAGACCCTGTTGCCCGACGCCGTTGACCTTCGTGAAGTCACCGCCGACCCACAGATCGGACCCACCCGTGGCCGACACCAGCGGCCCGACCACGGTCGGCGGACCTGCGTTCGTGTTCGGGAACCACGGCCCGAGCGACCCGTTCGCCGGGTTCTGCAGCAGCAGGAAGTGAGCGCCGGTGCCGTCCTGGAATCCACCCGGACAGCTGTGCGCGTGCGACCCCTTGAACAGCCAGCCGTTCACAGAGGTGACCGCCTCGGTCGCGCCGAGGCAGGTGTTCTTCCAGACCAGATTGCCGGTGGCGACGTCCGCGGCCCACGTGCCGTCGAAGCATCCGCCGCCGTCCCCGGCGTTTGCGAAGTACACCCGGTTGCCGGCGGTCTCGATGTCCTTGACCCGGGACGTGCACCCACTGCTCGGCAGCGGTACGGCGGAGGCGGCGGTGAACGGCAGCAACGCGCCGGTGGAGTTGTTGACACTGGCAACCGCCCAGCGACCGACCCCGCCGATCTTCGCGAAGGTACCGCCGAGGTAGACCTTCGAGTTGTCGTCGGCCGCGTCGATCGCGTACACGTCCGCGTCGGCGTTCGGGTTCCACGGCAGCAGACCGCCGTTCACCGTGCTGATCGCGGCCGCGCGGTTCCGGGCCACCCCGTTGACGAGCCCGAACGAGCCGCCGAAGTACAGGCTGGTCCCGCCGATCGCCAGCGTCTTCACCCGGTAGGACACGCTCGGCTTGATGGTCGCGACCAGCGCACCGGTCGCGGTGTCGAAGGCCGCGATCCGGTTCCGTACCTGGCCGTCGACGCGGGTGAAGTCGCCGCCGACGTACACCCGGGAGCCGTCCGGCGAGGCCACGATCGACCAGACAAGGCCGTTCAGCGTGTGGTTGAACGTGGTGTCGAGCGCGCCGGTGCTCTGGTTGAACGCGGCCAGATAGGTCCGGCCGGTCTGACTGGTGCCGGCCGCCGCGCCGGGCGGACGGACCTTGGTGAACCGGCCGCCGACGTACGCCTTGCCCTTGGCAACGGCCAGGCCGAGCACACTCGCGTCGGTCTGCCAGGCCGGGTTCGCGACCGCGGTCAGCGACGCGCCGGTGCCGGTCGCGGCCGGCGCCGGTACGACGCTCAGCGCGAGGCCCACCGCCCCGAGTACAGCAACAACTCTCCCCATGATTCCCCCCTTGCCTCTGACAACCAATCTACGACCGGCAGCCCCCCGCCCGTCTATAGACGAAGGGGGTCTGCCTGAAAAGGCAGACCCCCTTGTACCGCTTTGCTTACGGCACCTTGACGCTGACCGACGGGCCCTTCATGATGTTGCGCCCGTCGTGCACCTCGATGTGGTAGCTGTACGTCTGCCCGCTCTTCACGCCGGTGTCGGCCACCGTGTAGAGCTTGCGCGGCTCCCAGTAGTACGACATGTACTTGAACGAGCCGACGTTGGTCGAACCCCGGAACACGTTGTACGTGAGCGAGATGTTGTCCAGGTCGTACACGTCGGAGAACTTCACCTGCACCTTGTCCGACGACGGCACCAGGATCGGCGCCTTCGGTACGGCGGGAGCCGCGCCGCCCGGAACGTTGGTGAACCGGGTCAGGCCGCGCTGCGGCTTGCCGTTGACGTTCAGGAAGTCACCGCCGACCCAGAGGTCGGTGCTGGTGCCGGCCATCGCCAGCGGCCCGACCTGGGTGGTGCTGGCCTGATCGGCGTCGGTGTTCGGGAACCACGGGCCGATCTTGCCGTTGATGGCGCTCTCGACCAGCAGGTAGTGCGTCCCGGTGCCGTCGGGGAAGGCGCCGCTGTCACTGCAGTTGTGCGCGTGCGAGCCCTTGTAGACCCAGTTGCCGATCGCCTTGATCGCCTCGGTGGCGCCCAGGCAGTTGTTCTTCCACAGCAGCGTGCCGCCGGTGCTGACCTTGGCGGCCAGGACGCCGTCGTAGCAGCCGCCGCCGTCACCGCCGTTGGAGACGTAGACGTTGTCGCCGAGGGTGTCGATGTCCTTCACCCGGGTGGTGCAGGTCGCGGTCGGCTTCGGGATCGCCGCCGCGGCCGGGAACGAGAACGCCGCACCGGTGGTGTTGTTCGTCATCGCCAGTGAGTAGTGGTCCTTGCCGTTGATCCGGCTGAACGGGCCGCCGACGAACACCCGGGTGCCGTTGTCGGACAGGTCGATCGCATACACGTCGCCGTTCGCGACCGGGTTCCACGGCAGCAGGTCACCCTGGATCAGCCGGACCGCGCCGAGGTGGCTGCGGACGACGTTGTCGATCTTGCCGAACGCACCGCCGATGAAGACGCTGTTGCCGAAGATGGCCAGCGCCTTCACCCGGGCCGACACGACCGGGTCCCAGGCCGAGACCATCTTGCCGGTGACGACCGAGAACATCGCGATCTTGCTGCGCTTGATCCCGTTCACCGTGGTGAAGTCGCCGCCGATCACGACCCAGTTGCCGTCCGGGCTGGTGGCGATGCTGTAGACCGGCCCGTTCAGCTTCGGCGCGAACGCCGTCGGTGCGCCGGTGGTCCGGTTGAACGCGGCGATGTAGGTCCGGACGGCCTCGCCTTGACCGGCCGGCTTCCCCGGCTGCCGGATCTTGGTGAACAGGCCGCCGGCGAACACCGTGTTGCCGCTGATCGCGAGCGCGTTCACGCTGTTGTTGGTCTGCCACGAGGTCTGCTTGATGGCCGAGACGGCCGAGCCGAAGCCCGGAGTCGCCGCCTCCACCGGCGGTCCGGAGGGAATCAGCGCAGCGGCGATGACGGCCGCGGCGGTGACAACGGCCAGCACATACTTCTTCATCAATGTCCTTTGGACTGGGCGGGGTCAGTCTTGGGGCGGCTGCGTGCCTCACGCACGCACCCAGCGGACATTAGCGGTGCGGGAGGTCGACCGGAAGCCGACCTCCCCCTCGCGTTATGACTTTGTGCTGCAGTTCCCAGACTCTGCGTTCAGCGTGGCGGCGCTTCTGCGCCTTTCATCGCTTCGCGAAGTGTGCCTGGATCTGGACCGGGCTGAGCGCGTACGGATAGACCGCGGCCTCGTCGATCCCCATTCCGGTCTGGATCGCTCCGCCTCCCGGCCAGCTGCTGGTGTTGTCGTACCCGACCCGCCACCAGCCGTAGTACAGCGACGCGGATCCGACGTTCGCACTGCCCGCCAGAGCACCGTCGACGTACAGCTTCATGAAGCCGTTGTCGTAGCTGCCCACCACGTGGTGCCACTGCCCGTCGTTCTTGCCCGACGTGCTGGTCAGCGTGCGCTGCGCGCCGTCGTTCACGCCGAACACGATCGAGCCGTTCGTGCGCATGTACAGCATCCGGTCGCCGCCGCCACCGCTGTTGGTGGTCTTGGAGTTGCCGAAGCCGATGATCCGGCCGCCGCGGTTGGAGCCGCTCTGCTTGACCCATGCCTCGACGGTGAACTGCTGCGGCATGCTGTACGCCTTCTCGCCGACCATCCGGCCGCTGCTCGAGCTGTTCGTCATGGCCGTGTCGCCCGCGATCGCTCCGGCACCGCCGAGTGTCACCCCGGTGAACGTGCCGTTGTTGCTCTGCCCGGACGAGTCGACCGAGGCCGTCGTACCGGCTGCCTCCCCGAGTCGCCAGTAGGCCTGCGGGCCGTCGGCGTTGATGATCTGGTCGTACGCCGTGGACGGCGCACTGGCGACCGTGATCGGGTCGGAGTAGTTGCCGCGGATCGTCGTACTGCCGTCGGTCACCTCGACCCGGTAGTTGGTCACCTCACCCGGGACGCTGGTGGTGTCGGTGAAGTGCAGCCAGGGCCGTTCCCACGGCGTCGACTCGGCTGTCCAGGTCGCGATCGTGGTGTTGCTGAACCCCTTCAGCAACCGGTAGGTCAGGGTGCTGTCGTCGTTGTCGAGCACCGTCGGGAAGTGGATCTGGACGACGCCCGGTTCGACGCTGTAGGGGAGCAGCTTGGCCGGCTTGGCCGGTGCCGCGCCCGGGGTCGCGTTGGTGAACCGGGTCAGGCCCTGCTGGCCGACGCCGTTCGTGGTGGTGAAGTCGCCGCCGACCCAGAGGTCGTTGCCGCCGGTCGCGAAGGCGAGCGGGCCGACCTCGGTGGGCGGCCCGGCGTTGGTGTTCGGGAACCACGGGCCGAGCGAGCCGTCGGTCAGGTTCTCGGTCAGCAGGAAGCGGTAGCCGAAGCCCTGCGGGAAGCCGCCGGCGCCCTGGTTCACGCAGTCGTGCGCGTGCGAGCCCTTGTACAGCCAGCCGTTGACGACCTTGACCGTCTCGGTGGCGCCCAGGCACTGGTTCTTCCACTTGAGCGTGTTCGTGGCGATGTCGACCGCCCAGGTGCCGTCGAAGCAGCCGCCGCCGTCACCGCCGTTGCCGAAGTACACGGTGTCGCCGCTGGCGTCGATCGCCTTGACCCGGGTAATGCAGGAGCCGTTCGGCGGCGGTACGGCGGACGCGCCGGGGAACGGCAGGACGCCGCCGGAGACCGGGTCGAGGCTGGTCACGGTGTTCTGGATCGTGCCGTTGACGGTGCTGAACTGGCCGCCGGCGTACACCTTGGAACCGTCGTCGGCGACGTCCACGGCGTACACGTCGCCGTTGACCGCGGGGGCCCAGGGCAACAGGGTGCCGAGGTCGGCGGTGACCGCCGCCAGCCGGAGTCGCTCGATGTTGTTGACCAGGCCGAACGAGCCGCCGAAGTAGACCGCGCCGCCGGCGACCGCGATGGTCTTGACCCGGTACGAGACCGAAGGCTTCCAGTTCGTGACCAGCGCGCCGGTGTCGGTGTCGAAGGCGGCGATCCGGTTCCGGGTCACGCCGTTGACGGTGGTGAAGTCACCGCCGATGTAGATCCGTGAGCCGTCCGCCGAGGCGGCCACCGCGTACACCTGGCCGTTGAGGACCGGGTTGAACGCCGTGACCAGGTCGCCGGTGCTCTCGTCGAAAGCGGCCAGGTAGGCCTGTGCGACCTCGTTGGTGCCGGCCGCGGCGCCCGGCGGGCGGACGCTGGTGAACCGGCCGCCGACGTACGCCTTACCGGCCGCGACCGCGATTCCCTGCACGCTGGCGTTGGTCTGCCAGGTCGGACTGTTGGCCGCCGACAGCGAGGCTTCGATGCTCTGGGCCGGCGGCGCGACTGCGACGACCAGCGAGGCGGCGATGAGAGCGCCCACGACCCCCAGACGCGCGAACAGCCATCTCTTCTTCATCCTGCGGTGTCCCCCTCGGACAGGCGCGACTTCGGCGCCGAAACTGGCTCTCCGGACTGCCCCCGGAGATCCCCCGAGAAGAGAGTAGGCCACAGAAAGTGATGCTTTGGCCAGCCCGCGCCCCTCGGCCTATATCCTGGGTCGCTGGCTCAGAGGGAGTGAGGACTGGATGGAACCGGGCACCGTGGTCTGGCGGGAGACCGCGCAGTCACTGCTGCGGCAGAAGTGGCTGATTCTGGGCTGCATCATGCTCGGACTCGTCGGCGCGTCCGTCTTCGCCTTCTCCCAGACCGAGCGCTGGACGGCGTCCAGCCAGTTGGTGATCGGCCCCGCCGTACCGCCCGCCCTGGTCGGGAAACTGCCCAGCAGCACGGACAAGACCGGCCCGCTCGGCATGGACCTGCCGGCCGAGACCCAGGCCCGGGTCATGGCCAGCCCGACGCTCCTGCGCAGCGTGGCCAAGTCCCTCGGTCTGCCGACCACCGACCGGACCGTCCAGGACCTGGCCGCGGTCACCCGGGTCAAGGCGGTCACCGACAACGCGTACCTGGTCACCACCGACGGCCCGACCTCTTCGGAAGCGGTACGGCGTGCCAACGCGATCGCGGTCATCTACCTCAAGATGCGCAACGACGAGGCCAAGTCGCTGCTGACCACTCTGGCCGGCCAGGCGCAGGACCGGTCGAAGACGGCCACCCAGCAGTCCAAGAGTCTGGTCAGCCAGATCGACGAGGCGGTCCAGCGGGGCGACGCGCAGACCGCGGCAGCCCTTCGCGGCCAGCGGGTCGACCTGGCGACCGAGGCCCGGCAGGCAGCCGACGAGGCCGCCGCGATGCTCAAGGCACTGACCGCCGTCGGCACCGGGAGCGAGCTGGTCACCCCGGCCACGACCGACACCGCCACCGCGTCACCGTTGGTTGCCCGCGACATCCTGGTCGGCGCCATCCTCGGTCTGGTGCTCGGCTTCGGCCTGGCCCTGCTCAGGTCCCACCTGACGCCGTACATCCTGACTCGCGACCAGGCGGCCCGGGCCGCGAGCTCGCCGGTGATCGCCGCGTCGGAGGGCAACCGGCGCCGGCTCTGGCACCGGGCGGCTCCCGAACTCCCGCAGTACGAGATCACCGCGCTCGGGGCCGAGGCGAGCGGCGCGCTGGCCCGCCGCGAGCTGAACCCGCGCGCCTTCGCCGGCGGCGGTCCCGGGGCCATGCTCGTCGTCTCCGCCTCGCCGACGCCGAACTCGGCGGGCATCGCGCTCGCGATGGCCGAGGCGAACGCCCGCGACGGCCGCGAGACCCTGCTGGTCCTGGCCGACGTGGAGGGCACGCCGGTTCTGGAGCACGTGACCGGCCACGAGGGCCTGACCGACCTGGTGCATGAGCCGGCCGCGACGCGGGCGATCCGGGCCCGCAAGCTGTTCCGGCCCGGGACGGTCGCCGACCTGTACGTTCTGCCGCCCGGTCTGAACCACGAGGAGACGGCCGAGGCCGTCGGCCCGTCGCTGGTGCCGGGCATCGTGGCGGACCTGCCGCCCGGGTACTCCGTGGTGATCCACGGCCCGGCCGCGGTCGGCCGGCACGGGATCACGCCGCTGGCCGCCGCCGTGGACGCGTCGGTGCTGGTGGTGCAGGTCGGTCACGACAAGGAGATGGATGTCGCGCGGCTCACCGGAGCTCTGCACTTCGCGGGTGCACCGGTGCTGGGCGTCGTCCTGATCGGTGCCTCGGCGCATGACGAGACGCTGGGTATCCCGCTGAACTTCAAGTCGGCCGACTCGGCCGCCCCACCGATCCGCTGACCGTGTCGTCGTACCAGCTGGCGCGGCCGGTGCCGGGGACCGTCGAGGAGGTCCAGAAGCCGGCCTGGTTCTGGCTGATGCTGTGGTGCCTGTTCGTGCTCGGCGTCCAGCCGTGGTCGTCCCGGGTGGCCGCGCCGCAGGGGACCACCGGGTCGACGAACAGCCTGATGAAGGGCCTGCTGCTGGGCGCGATCTTCCTGATCGCGCTGGCCGCGACCAAGCCCGGCTTCAAGACCCGGGTCAACCCGTCGAGCAGCCTCTACGTGCTGTACGTGCTGTTCGCCACCGCCACCGCGTTCCTGCTGGCCGAGCCGATGGGGCCGCTGATGCGGCTGGCCCGGTTCCTGATCGGGCTGGTCCTGCTCTTCCTGCTCTGGCGGCCGCTGGTGCAGGTCCCGGAGCGGCTGATCCGGGCCCATCTCTGGGCGCATCTGTTGCTTGCGACAACGGTCATGCTGAGCCTGGCCTACGCGCCGAGCCAGGCCTGGCGGCCGCTCAGGTCGCTCGGCGCGGGGTACCGGCTGCAGGGTGTCATCATCCCGATGCTGCCGCCGCGGGTCGGTGAGGTCGGCGCGATCCTGCTCGGGCTGGCGCTGATCGGGTTCGTCTGCAAGAAGCTGGCCGCCGTACCGGCTGTCGGGCTGATCGGGCTGGGAGTCGTCCTGGTCGCCGCGAGCCGGACCCGGACATCCGCGGCTGCGGTCGCGTTCGGGCTGGTGCTCGCACTGATCCTGACCCGGAAGACCTGGGCCGGACGGATCGTCAGTCTCGGAGTACCAGCCTTGATCGGCGTCGCGTTCCTGACCATCGGGTCGCTGCATACCTGGTTGCTGCGCGGCCAGGGCACCCAGCAGATCAGCTCGCTCAGCGGCCGGACCACCAGCTGGCAGGCGGTGCTGGACGAGAAGGTGTCGATCCAGACCGCGATCATCGGCCACGGCCTGGGCAACAAGCGCGTGCTGTTGCGCCGCGGTGAGGGCGACATCGACGTGATGGCGATCGACAACAGCTGGCTCGGCCTGTACTGGGAGACCGGCCTGCTCGCTGTCACGATCGTCGGCATCGCGTTGATCGTCGCCTGGATCTCGGTCCTCCGCGCGCCCACGCCGTACGTGAAGGCCTGCGGTGCGATGCTCCTCGGCTACATCACCGCTGCCTCGCTCAACGAGAGCGGACTGTCCGACCTGAGCTCGATGACCCTGCATCTGCTGGTCGCCGCCGCCGTCTGCGACGCCGACCGAATACGCCATCGGGCCAGACAGCAAGCACAGGCCCTGGCCCGTTAGCTGTTGACGGAGTCCTGGTCGAAGCCGGCCTGCTGCCACTCGTTCCACGTCATGGTCTTGCCCCGGTAGGCGAAGCGGTCGGGAGTCTTGCCGTTCAGCTGGTAGCTGTTGCGGCGGAAGGTGACGGCGCCGGCCTTGGTGGGGGAGCCCTTGTTCTCGACCACGCCGGTGCTCGCGGTCGCGTCGTCCATCACGACCTGGTTGCCCTCGATCACCACGTCGGCCAGGACGTACGTGCCGCGCGGGCCGTCGCCGCGGGTCCGGGACTGGATCGAGATGCCGTTCCGGTTCGCCTTGACCAGGTTGCCCCGGACCTGCACGCCGGCCGACGTGTTCACGTTGATCCCGCCGCCGTCCCACAGACTCCCGCCGGAGCCGCGGCCGGTGCCGAACCCGTTGCTCTCGACAACGTTCTGCTCGATCACCGCCTGGTAGCTGATCTCGTACCGGATCCCGTCCGCGGCGTTGTCCCGGATCCGGTTGCCGGTGATCCGGCGGTCGTACTCGGCGATGTCACTCCACATCCCGATCCCGCGGTTGGCCACGATGTCGTTCCCGGACACCTCGCCCGACGACCGGGTCGACTTGATCCCGCCGGACTCCCAGTCGGCGATCCAGAACCCGTCGGTGTTGTTCCGGGTGACCAGGTTCGCGGTGATCCGTACGCCGGCCGACTTGTACTGCCCGATCCCGAGCTGCCCGTTGTCGGCGACCGTGTTCCGGCTCAGCTCGGCCCGGTCGCCCTCGATCACCATGATCCCGACCGCGTGGTTCCAGCGGACCTCGTTCGCGGTCACCTTCCAGCCGGGGCCGACCTGCAACGCCCCGCCCTGCGGCCGGCTGGCGAAGTGCTCGACGGTCAGCCCGGTGACGGTGACGTCGTCCGCGGACTTCTCGATCGCGGTCGGCGTCCGGGACATCTCGACCTCGCGGCCGTCCGGATCCTCGCCGACGTACACGGCATTGGCCTTGTAGTCGCCGAAGAACGTCCCCGGCTTCACCTGGTCGAGACTCATCACCCGGGTCAGATGCTTGCCGTCGACAAACACCTGCTCGCCGCGCTGGCACGGCTTGGCCTTGTCGTCCTCACACTGCCCCTTGAGCTGGTACGGCGCCGGAAGCACCCCACGCACCACCCACCGGTCGCCGTCCCGCTTCCAGCCGTCCAACTGCACCGACCCGGTCAGTACGGCGCCCTGGGCACCACCCAACGTGTCACCGGCGCGCGGCCGGATCGCCCGGCTGATCCGGTGCACGCCCTTGGCGAAGCAGAACGTCGTCCTCGCCGGCGCCGCGTCGATCACCTGCTGAGGATCGGTGCCCACTGCGATCGCGGTCCCTCGGCACGGTTTCGCCGTACCCGGTCCGGTCGGGCCCAGCACCGCGGCGGCAGCAGCCGGGGGAGCAGTAGGCACAGTCACGGTCACGGTCGGCGTCGCCGGGCTACCCGCCGACGGCTTCTCCTCACCGCCTGAGCACCCGGCCAGCACCAGCACCGACACCAGCACCAGCACAGCACCACTCGCCGCGACACGACGACGCCTCATCAAGGTCCCTTCACCCGCCCCCCGGCGAACAGATCTGGTGGAGACTACCGGGCGGTGGGGCGAAGGGCTCAGGCAGCACCGCCCGCATCGCTTGCCGCGGGACGGCGAGGAACGTCGAGTTGTGGGCAGCCCGCCCAGTGGTGGTTGCAGATCGGCTCGGCCGCGAAGGTGGCGGGGCGGGGGACGCCGAACCAGACGATGAGGCCGCCGAGGATGAACAGACCCGCGCAGATCAGCATGCCGACATCGAACCCGCGGTCGAGGGCGGCCGGGTTGCTCGCGGCGTCTTGCGGTAGCCCGGCCGCCAAGGGCAGGGCAGCGACGACGATCAGACCGGCGGCCCGGGCGACCCCGTTGCTGACCGCGCTGGCGGTGCCGGCACGTGCGTCCGGGACTGCGCTCAGCACAGTGGCGGTGATCGGTGGTGTGACCAGCGGGATGCCGATTCCGATCAGGGCGACGACGGGGAGCACCGCGGTCAGATATGAAGCATCGGCGCCGACTCGGGTTGCGAAGAGAAGTGCGAGTCCGCAGATCAGAGAACCCGCGGCAAGAGGTATGCGGGGTCCGATCCGCGTGGTGAGGGCCCCGCCCTGGGCGGACAGGGCAAGCGTCAGCACGGTAAGGGGTAGCAGCGCCAACCCGGCTTCCAGCGTTGTGTAGCCGGCGGTGACCTGCAGTTGGATCGGCAGCAGGAAGAACAGTCCGGCGAGCCCGCCGTACAGGAAGAAGCTGGAGAGGTTGGCGACGCTGAACGGGCGGGAGGCAAAGAGGCTGAGCGGCAGCATGGGTGCTCGGCTCCGCCGCTCGACCCACAGGAAGGCCACCGAGGCAGCCAGCCCGACGGCGGCGGCGACCGCGGCCCCAGTGGGGTCTTCGGCGGCCTGGATCAGTGCGTACGCCAGCCCACCGAGGCCGACCGCGGCCAGCACCGCCCCGGCGACATCGAACCGGCCGGAAAGCTCGTCGTGACGGCTCTCCGGCACCCGAGCGACCAGCAGCAGGGCGAGTACGGCGGCGATCGGGACGTTGATCAGGAACACCCACTGCCAACCCGCCGCATCGACCAGCGCCCCACCGAGCATCGGGCCCGCGGCGCCGGCCATCCCGCTCATGCCCGACCACCAGCCGATCGCCCGGGCCCGATCATCCGGGTGGAACGACGACTGGATCAGGGCGAGCGAGCCCGGCACGACCAGGGCGCCGCCGATGCCCTGCAGAGCGCGACCGGCGATCAACCACTCCAGAGTCGGCGCCAGCCCGCACAGCAAGGACGCGACCGCGAACCACACGAGCCCGACCAAGTACACGCGTCGCCGGCCGAAGCGGTCGCCCAAGCCGCCACCGAGCAGGATCAGCGCGGACAGCGTGAGCGTGAATGCGTTGACCGTCCACTGCAGTCCGGCCAACGACGCGCCGAGGTCGCGCTCGAGCGCCGGCAAGGCCACATTGACCACCGTCGCCTCGAGCAGCACGAGCCCGGAGCCGACCGCGGTGACGGCCAGCACCCATCGCCCGGCCGGTTCGTCCAGCCGAACGGAGGCCCTGCTCTCCGGCGAGGTCATCACTCTGGCTGGCTCCTCCCGAGGCGATGAGGCTCCCGAGTGTGCCCGCGGCCGGCTAGCGCATCAAGGACTTGTACAACGATTGATGCGGCAACTGGCGGTCATGACAGGTAGGTGTCTCGGGCGAGGTTGTAGGCCAGGTCCTTGGCTACTTCGAAGGCGTCGTCCTCGTCGAGGCGGTGCTGGAGGACCAGGTCGGCCAGGTAGCCGGCGTCGATGCGACGGGCCAGGTCGTGCCGGGCCGGGATGGACAGGAACGCCCGCGTGTCGTCGACGAAGCCGGAGGTGTTGTAGAAGCCGGCGGTCTCGGTGACCAGCTCGCGGAACCGGCGCATCCCGTCCGGGCTGTCGAGGAACCACCACGGCGCCCCGAGCCGAACCGCGGAGTACACACCGGCCAACGGCGCGAGCTCCCGCGAGTAGACGGTCTCGTCCACGGTGAACAGCACCAACCGGAAGCCTTCCGCGTGCCCGAACCGCTCGAGCAGCGGCTGCAGCGACCGGGTGAACTCGGTCGGCACCGGAATGTCGTGCCCCTGGTCCGGCCCGTACGTCGAGTGGATCGCCGGATCGTGGTTCCGCAGTACGCCGGGGTGCAGCTGCATCACCAGGCCGTCCTCGGCCGACATCACCGCCGACTGGTACAGCATGTGGCCGGCGAACGCGCTCGCGTCCTCCGCCGCCACGTCACCCTTCAGCGCACTCGCGAAGATCCGCACCGCCTCCGCATCGGACAGCGGAATCGCGGCCGCACTCAGGTGGCCGTGGTCGGTCGCCCGCGCACCCGCCTCCACGAACGCCTGCCGCCGCTGCCGGATCGCCTGCAGGTACCCGTCGTACGTCGAGGTGTCGACGTCGGCCAGCGCCCCGAGTTGCTGAATCAGGTCACCCCAGTCCGGCCGGTTCAGGTGTACGACGGCGTCCGGGCGGAACGTCGGGATCACTCGGCCGGGCAGGTCCGCGGCCAGCTTGGCGTGCTGGGCCAGGTCGTCCGTGGCGGCGTCGGTGGTGGAGATCAGCTCGATCGCGAACCGGTCGAGCAGGGCCCGCGGCCGGAAGTCGGGCTCGGCGAGCCGCGCCGAGATCTGGTCGTACAGGTCGTCGGCGGTCTCCGCCGACGGATGGGTGGTGATGCCGAGGACCTCGGCGAACTCGTGCTCCAGCCAGTACCGGCTCGGGGTGGCCCGGAAGAGGTGCCAGTTCGCACAGAACTCGCGCCAGATCTCCCGCGGCTCGGCGGCCGGAGCGCCGTCCACTCGGGGCAGGCCGAGGCGCTCGGGGGAGATGCCCTGCGAGATCAGCATCCGGGTCACGTAGTGGTCCGGGACCACCAGCAGCTCGGCCGGGTCGCCGAACGGGGCGTCGGTGGCGAACAGCGAGATGTCGACGTGCCCGTGCAGGCAGAGCAGCGGCAGGTCCTTCGTCGACGCGTGGATCCGCCGGGCGAGGTCGCGTGCCTCGCCGGCGGGCAGTGCGCGGTCCGGATGAGGCTGCAGTGCCTTCGGCATGGGTCCTCCGTCAGGGGTCGGCTGCAACGGCTGCTGCAAAGGATTGCAGTCGCTCCGGCGGGACACAAGTCCTTGTCCACAAGGCGATTACCACGCGTACTTATGACCCGGGTCCGAGATCTTGACACACCGCTGAAACCGATTGCAGACTCAACCCTGACCTGGAGGAGGTGACCATGCCTGCGACGATCCGTGACGTGGCGCGCCTGGCCGGCGTCTCGCCGTCCACCGTGTCCCGGGCGCTCTCGATGCCGGGGATGGTCAACGCCGCCACCCGGGCCCGGGTCGCCGCCGCGGTCGAGCAGCTCGGCTACCAGCCGAACCGGGCCGCCCGCGGCCTGATCACCGGCCGGACCGGCAACATCGGCCTGGTCGTGCCCGACCTCGCCAACCCCTTCTTCGCCAGCGTCGCCAAGGGCGTCCAGGCCCGCGCCCGGCGGTACGACGTGGCCGTGTTCGTCGCGGACACCGACGAGGACGCCGCGGCCGAGGTCGGCTTGGTGCGGGCGCTGGCCAAACAGGTCGACGGGCTGATCCTGTGCTCACCCCGTGCGGGCGACGCCGACCTGTCCGCGATCGCCCAGGAGACGAACGTCGTACTGGTCAACCGCACCGCCGAGGGCGTGCCCGGGGTCATCTACGACAACGAGGAAGGGATGCAGCAGGCGGTCGCCCACCTGGTGGCGCTCGGCCACCGGCGGATCGCCTGGGTCGGCGGACCGGTCACCTCGTGGTCGACCCAGCACCGCAGCCTCGGCCTCAGTAACGCCCTCTACGACCAGGGTGCCGAGCTGGCCCGGGTCGGCAGCTTCGCCCCGACGTACGAGGGCGGTATGGCGGCGGCGGACCAGGCCGTCGCCACCGGTGCCACCGCCGTCGTCACCTACAACGACCTGGTCGCGATCGGGCTGCTGGCCCGGTTGCACGCACGGGGAATCTCGGTGCCCGGCGATCTCAGCGTGGTCGGCATCGACGACATCGCCATGTCCCGGATGGCCAGGCCGGCCCTGACCACGGTCCGGCTGCCGAAGCAGGAGGCCGGCCGGATCGCGGTGGAGCTGTTGCTGGCCGTTCTCGACGACCCGGATCCGGACACCGCCATCGGCACCCGCGGGACACTGCACGGCGAGCTCATCGTCCGGGAGTCCACCGGCCCCGCACCACATCACTGAATTCGCTTGATCAACCCTGGCTCCGGCCGGGACCGCCCCTTGATCCAGAGGAGACATCCCCGATGCCCATTCAGCGGAGAATCGGCCATCGCAAGAACCGCATCGTCGCCGCGGCCGGCCTGATCGCCGTCCTGGCTGCGTGCGGCGCACCGACCACCAACCAGTCCGCGGGCGAGAGCACCGGGGACGTACCGGACAAGCCGTCGAAGGCAGTGACGCTGAACATCCTCGACGTGGCCGGCAACCTGCAGCTGACCCAGGGGATGATCGACGATTTCGTCAAGCAGCACCCCGACGTCATCTCGAAGGTGACCTACTCGAAGGCTCCCGCGCCCGAGCTGGCCGGCAAGATCAAGGCCCAGCAGAACGCGAACCGGGTCGACCTCGACCTGGTCCTGACCGGCACCGACGGCCTCGCCGCCGGCCGTGAGCAGGGTCTGTGGACGGACCTGCTGCCCAAGTACGCCGATCGCGTCGCCGGGATGAAGGACTACCTGCCGCCCGCCGCAGAAGATGCAGGAGCTGGCCGGCAACAGCGGTATCACCGTCACCTACTACCCGTCCGGCCCGCTGCTCGAGTACCTGCCGGCCAAGGTCCCGAACGCCGCCCAAGACGGCCGAGGAGCTGCTCGCCTACGCGAAGGCCAACAAGGGCAAGGTCATGTACGCCCGCCCGGCCAACTCCGGCCCCGGCCGCACCTTCCTGATGGGCCTGCCGTACATCCTCGGCGACAAGGACCCGAAGGACCCGATCAACGGCTGGGACAAGACCTGGGCGTACCTCAAGGAGCTCAACCAGTACGTCGACTTCTACCCGTCCGGCACCGCCGACACGATGAAGTCGCTGGCCAACGGCTCCGCCAACATCATCGCCAGTACGACCGGCTGGGACATCAACCCGCGCGTGCTCGGGACCGTGCCGAAGGAAGCCGCGATCACCCCGCTGGAGGGTTTCCACTGGGTCACCGACGCGCACTACGCCGTCGTACCGAAGGGTGTGTCGACCGACAAGCAGGCCGCGATCCTGCAGCTGCTGAGCTTCATGCTCACCCCGGAGCAGCAGGCCAAGGCGTACGACAAGGGCTACTTCTACCCGGGGCCGGCGATCAAGGGTGTCGAACTGGCCCAGGCGCCGCAGGAGAGCCAGGACGCGATCTCGGAGTTCGGCCGGCCGGAGTACGACAAGCTGATCGCCGACAATCCGACCGAGGTGCCGCTGGACGCGAAGAGCCTGGTCGCGGCCTTCGACAAGTGGGACCGCGAGGTCGGCGGCAGCAAGGTGAAGAAGTCGTGAGTGGTTTCGACCGGCTGCGGCTGGAAGGCGTCGGCCGCCGGTTCGGTACGGCGGACGCGCTGGCCGGACTGGACCTGGTGATCGAGCGGGGCGAGTTCATCGCCCTGCTCGGCCCGTCCGGCTGCGGCAAGTCCACCGCGCTGAACTGCCTGGCCGGACTGCTGCCGCTGACCGCCGGCAGCATCTGGCAGGACGACCGCCGGATCGACACGCTGCCGCCGGAGAAGCGCGGCTTCGGCATGGTCTTCCAGAACTACGCGCTCTTCCCGCATCTGACCGTCCGAGACAACATCGCCTTCGGCCTGCGGATGCGCCGCCTGCCGAAGGACGAGGTACGGCGCCGGACGACCGCCGCGGTCGAGATGGTCCGGCTCGAGGACCACGCCTCGAAGCTGCCCGGTCAACTGTCGGGTGGCCAGCAGCAACGGGTGGCGATCGCGCGGGCGACCGTGCTCGAGCCGTCGCTGGTGCTGATGGACGAACCGCTCAGCAACCTGGACGCCAAGCTCCGGCTGGAGATGCGGACCGAGATCCGCCGCCTGCACCAGTCGCTCGGCCTCACCACGGTGTACGTCACGCATGACCAGGAGGAGGCGCCTCAGCATGGCCGACCGTCTGGTCGTGCATGCGGGAAGGCCGGGTGCAGCAGATCGGCACGCCCGAAGAGGTCCACACCAAACCGTCCAGCTGGCACGTCGCCGACTTCATGGGCTACCGCAACCTGCTGCCGCTGAAGGTGCAGAGCGTGGCCGGTGACGTGGTCACGGTCCCATTCGGTGGTACGACGATCGACGGCGTGGCGCACAGTGCGGTCACCGCCGACGAGAACGTGGTCGTCGCTGTGCGGCCCGGAGGACGTGAAGCTCGGCACCGAAGGCCTGAAGGGGCTCGTGGAAGTCGTCGAGTACCAGGGGCGTGAGCTCGCGGTGGAGGTCGTGCTCGAGGACGGCACCCGACTGCACGCGCGCACCGAGCGCAAGGTCGAGGCCGGTGAACCTGTCTCCGTTGCGATCGATCCCGATCGCCTGCTGGTGTACGCGTCCGACCGTCCGGCAGCAGAGCTGGCCACCGCGGGGCTCGCGGTATGAGCGAGACCCTCAGCTGGCAGCACCGGCTGGCCGAACGCGGCGTCGACCGGAAGCTCTGGTTGTTGCTGCCGGCCACGATCTTCGTGCTGCTGCTGTTCGTGTACCCGTTCCTCTACGGGCTGAGCCTGTCGTTCCAGCCGATGAACGGCGGCGGCGTGCTGGCCAACTACCAGAAGTTCTTCGGTGACGCCTACCAGCGCGACACGATCCTCACCACGCTGAAGATCTCGTTGCCGGCCGCGCTGCTGAACGTGCTGGCCGCCGTACCGATCGCGTTCCGGATGCGTGGCCGCTTCCGCGGCAAGCGGATGCTCACGACGCTGCTCGTCGTACCGATCACCCTCGGCACGGTGCTGACGGCGCAGGGGCTGCTGAACTATCTCGGCCCGACCGGATGGTTCAACCGCGTGCTGATGTCGCTGCACCTCATCGACGACCCGGTCCGGTTGACCAACAACTACTGGGGCGTGTTCTTCTCGCTCATCATCACCGGCTTCCCGTTCGCGTTCCTGCTGGTGTTGTCGTATCTGAGCGGGATCGACCCGACCCTCGAACGGGCGGCCGCCACCCTCGGCGCGTCCCGGTCGCAGCGGTTCCGGCGGATCACGCTGCCGTTGCTGGCACCGGGTCTCGCGACGACGTTCCTGCTGACGTTCGTGCTCGCGTTCTCGGTCTTCCCGTCGGCTGTGCTGGTCGGTAACCCGGCCGGCTCGACCCGGGTGATCTCACTGGCCGCGTACCAGGCGGCGTACGAGCAGTACGACTACGCCTACGCGTCGGCGATCGCGATGATCATGGGCGCGGTCGAGTTGGTCGTCGTGGTGATCGTGCTGCTCTGGCGGTCGCGGCTCTACACCGGATCGACGGGAGGCAAGGGATGAGCGGCAGCCGATCGATCAGAGCGACCCCGACCGCGTGGTTCATCTGGGCGGCGGTCATCTTCTTCTTCGTCAACCTGGCCGGCGTGGTCGGGTCGGTGCTGGTCAGCTCGTTCGGGCAGCGCTGGTTCGACACCTGGGTGCCGAGCGGGTTCACGACCCAGTGGTACGGCGATGCGTGGCGCGAGTTCGGCCTGCTCCAGGTGATCTCGGTGACCCTGCTCGCGTCGGGTCTGGTCGTCGTACTGTCGGTGCTGGTCGGGGCGCCCGCGGCGTACGTGCTGGCCCGGCAGAACTTCCCCGGCAAGCGGCTGGTGTACCTGACGTTCCTGCTGCCGATCCTGATGCCGCCGATCACCTACGGCATCCCGCTCGCGACCGTGCTCTACAAGTTCGGCTTCGCCGGTCATCTGTCCGGCGTCGTGCTGGCCAACCTGGTCCCGTCGGTGCCGTTCGTGATCCTGACCATGACGCCGTTCATCGAGCAGGTGGATCCGCGGATCGAGAGTGCGGCCCGGATGCTCGGTGCGAACACGCGCGCGGTGTTCCTGAAGATCCTCGCGCCGCTGCTCGTCCCCGGGCTGCTGGCCTCGGCGATCCTGGTGCTGGTCCGGACGGTCGGCATGTTCGAGCTGACCTTCCTCACCGCCGGCCCGGACTCGCAGACGCTGGTGGTCGCGCTGTACTACTCGATGTCCGCGGCCGGTATCCGGGCCCAGCAGTCGGTCGACGCGATGGCCGTCATGTACACAGCGATGATGCTGGTACTGCTGGTGGTGGCGCTCCGCTTCGTGAACCCCACCCAGCTGGTGGCCCGTGTCAAAGAAGAACCATCCGAGTGACTGTGTCTATTTTGAAAGCCGAGGTTATCGCTTGAGCAGCAGACTGAGTCTCACCAATCTCCCCGTCGCCCCCGCGGTCGACCCGCGGCAGCTGTCGGTCGGCATCGTCCACCTCGGGCTGGGCGCGTTCCACCGCGCACACCAGGCCGTGGTCACCGAGCGGGCCGCCGTGGTCAGCGGCGACACCCGGTGGGGGATCGCCGGGGTGAGCCAGCGCTCGGCGACGGTCCGCGATCAGCTCGCACCTCAGGACGGTCTGTACGCCGTGCTGGAGCGAGGACTCGGTGATCCGTCGGTGCAGGTGATCGGGAGTATCCGCGACGTACTGACCGCGCCCGAGGACCCGGAGGCGGTGGTCGCGCGGATCGCGGATCCGGCGGTGTCCGTGGTGACGTTGACCGTCACCGAGAAGGGGTACCGGGCCGCCGGAGACGGTCTCGATCTCGACGATCCGGAGATCCAGGCCGACCTGACCGGTCGCCCGCCGCGCACCGTGGTCGGGCAGTTGGCCGCCGGTCTCGCCCGCCGGGTCGAGCCGCTGACGATCGTGTCCTGCGACAACCTCGTTGCCAACGGCCCCTTCCTGCGCAGGCTGGTGGCGGACTACTTCGAGGCGCTCGGCAAGGTGCCCGACGTGTTCGAGGCGACCCGCTTCCCGGCCAGCATGGTGGACCGGATCGTCCCGGCGACGACCGCCGCGGACCGTGACGAGGCCGCGCGGCTGCTCGGCGTACGGGACGAAGCGGTCGTGGTCGCGGAGCCGTTCCTGCAGTGGGTGATCGAGGACGACTTCGCCGGCGACCGCCCGGCCTGGGAACGGGCCGGCGCCGTCCTCACCCGGGACGTCGCGCCGTGGGAGCAGGCCAAGCTCCGGATGCTCAACGCCACCCACTCGATGCTCGCCTACCTCGGTGCGCTGCGTGGCTACGAGACGATCGCCGAGGCCGTCCGCGACGACGAGCTCTCCACCCTCGCCCGCGCCTTGATGACCGACGACGTCGTACCGACTCTGACACCGCCCGACGGTTTGGACCTGGCCGAGTACGGCGCCACCGTCCTGGAGCGATTCGCCAACCCCGCGTTGAAGCACCGGACGACGCAGGTCGCCATGGACGGCTCGGTCAAGCTGCCGGTCCGGATGCTCGGCACGGTCCGCGACCGCCTGGCCGCCGGCGCCGAGCCCCGGGTGATCTCGTTGGCCGTCGCGGCGTGGATGGTCTACGTCCTGAAGACTCCGGCCCTGGACGACCCCCAGGCCGACCGGCTCAAGGCAGCTGTAGCCGGCGCCTCCGAGCCGGCCGCTGTGGTCGAAGCACTCCTGGGAGTGGACTCCGTCTTCACCCCGGAGCTGCGCGACTCACAGGTCTTCCACGACCTGCTGGTCGAGCACGTCAGCGCACTAGGCCGTGGGTGAAGGTGCTGCCTGCGTCCTCGCCGGTCTGGCGCCATTCGGTCGCGCTGTACCACTGGCCGGTCTTCTGGAACCGATCGACGGTGAGGCTGTCGAGGATGTAGGTGTTGGCCTTCAGGGTGACCTCGCCGGCCGGGATGACGGCACCGGAGTTCTGCACCATCCCGGTCGCGGTCGTGCCGCCCCTCATCGTCACCTGGTTGCCGGAGACAACGATGTCGCGGAGCAGGTTCAGCCCCCACGGGCCGGAACCGCGGGTCCGGGACTGGATCGAGATCCCGTTCACGTTGTTCGCGACCACGTTGTCGCGGACCTGCACGTTCGACGACGTGTTCACGTTGATGCCGCCGCCGTCCCACAGCGACGTACCGGATCCGCGCCCGGTGCCGAGGCCGTTGCCGGTGATCGTGTTGTCCGCGATGGTGCCGTTGCGGCCGATCTCGTAGCGGATCCCGTCGGCGGCGTTGTCGACGATCTGGTTCGCGTTGAACGTGCGGCCGTCGTCGTACGCGTCGCTCCACAGCCCGACGCCGCGGTTGGCCTTGATCAGGTTGCCGGTGACCCAGCCGCCGTTGGACCAGGTGGTCTTGATCCCGCCGGACTCCCAGTCGGCGATCCAGAAGCCGTCGGTGTTGTTGTAGCTCACCTCGTTGGCGGCGATGGTGCCGTTCAGCGTGCTGTACTGCCCGATCCCGAGCTGGCCGTTGTGATGGATCAGGTTCTTCTCGAGTACGGCGCTGTCGGCGTTGACCAGCATCGCCCCGACCGCGTGGTTCCAGCGGATGTCGTTGGCGTACACCTTCCAGCCCAGTCCGAGCTGGATCGCCCCACCCTGCGGCGGGGTGGCGAAGTGCTCGATCGTCAGGCCGCGCACGGTGACGCCGTTCGCACTGGACTGGATCGCGGTCTCTGTCTTCGACATCTCCACCGACCGTCCGGCCGGGTTGTCGCCCAGGTAGACCGCGTTCGCCGGGTAGTCGGCGTAGAAGGTGCCGGGAGCAACCTTGTCGCGAGCGGCCACCCGGGTCAGGTGCTTCCCGTCCAGGAAGACCTGCTCGCGCAGGTAGCAGATGTTCGCGACGTTGTCCTCGCACTGACCGGTCTGCCCGTACGCAGGCGGCAGGACGCCCGTGGTGACCCAGTCGCCGCCGGCCGCGGACCACTTGGTCAGCCGCACCGACCCGGTCAGTACGGCGCCCTGATCGCTGGCCAGCACCTGGTTGGTCTTCGGCCGGATGGTCTGGCTGACGCGATGCACGCCGGCGGCGAAGCAGAACGTCGTACCGTTCGGCGCGTCGTCGACGATCTGGGCCGCGTTCTGACCGGGCTTGATCGTGACACCCGTGCAGGCGGGCGCGTGGGACGGCCCGGCCTGGAGGTCACCCGCGGGAACGGCGGGTGGCGTCGGGGTCGACGGCTGGTCGTCCGGGAGGATGCCGGAGATCAGTTCGGGCTGGTCGTCGACGGGGGAGCCGTTCGCAGGCAGCGCGGTCGCGGTGACCGTGAAGGTGCCTACTGCAACGATCGCGACAACGGCTGTTGGTGCCTTCATATGCGGAGCCTCCGGGGGCACAGGTGAGTCCTGAGCGCACCCCCCATGGCGCGGCTTCGCACAGCAGATTACTACGTCACGTACCTATTGCAACACTTTCCGCTGCATTTTCTGTTGCATCCGGCAATCTGTTCTGGTCAGTTCAGCAGGAACTTGCCGAGTGCGTCGAGGCCAGCCTGCTGCCAGCCGTCTGCGGTCAGCTTGGTACCGAACCGGGAGAACCGCAGCGCCCCGAGCGTGTCCAGGACGTACTTGTTGCCGCTGAAAACGACCTCGCCGGCCGGCACCTCGGCACCGGAGTTCTTCACCATGCCGGTGCTCTGGGTGCCGTCGGTCATCTCGATGGTGTTCCCGATGACCTGGATGTCGCGCAGCAGGTACGTGCCCCACGGGCCGGTGCCGCGGGTCCGGGACTGGATCGTCACACCGTTGACGTTGCCGGAGACAACGTTGTTCCGGACCGTCACGCCGGTCGAGGTGTTGATGTTGACCCCGCCGCCGTCCCACAGCGACGTCCCCGAGCCGCGCCCGGTGCCGAAACCGTTGCCGCTGATCGTGTTGTTCTCGATCGTGCCGTTGCGGCTGATCTCGTAGCGGATCCCGTCGGCCGCGTTGCCGATGATCTTGTTGCCACTGATCACCCGGCCGTCGTCGGCCACGTCGGCCCACATGCCGATGCCCTTGTTGGCCTTGATCAGGTTGCCGCTGACGGTGCCGGAGGACCGGGTCGACTTGATCCCGCCGGACTCCCAGTCGGCGATCCAGAAGCCGTCGGTGTTGTTGCCGCTGATCACGTTGCGGGTCACGGTCGCCGCGGCCGAGCTGT
Source organism: uncultured Actinomycetota bacterium (assembly GCA_963748245.1). Classification (GTDB taxonomy): domain Bacteria; phylum Actinomycetota; class Actinomycetes; order Propionibacteriales; family Kribbellaceae; genus Kribbella. The sequence continues at coordinate 2,473,692 of CAVVIA010000005.1, forward strand.
ACTGGCCGAGGCCGAGCTGACCGTTGTTGCGGATCAGGTTCCTCTCGACCCGGGTGTTGTTCGCCTTGACCAGCATCACGCCGACGGCGTGGTTCCAGCGGACGTCGTTCGCGGCCACCTTCCAGCCCGGGCCGGAGACGAGGGCGCCGGCCTGCGGTGCGCTGGCGAAGTGCTCGATGGTGAGACCGCGGACGACCACACCGGTCGAGCCGGACTCGATCGCCGTCTTTGTCTTCGACATCTCCACCGCGTGCCCGGCCGGGTCGCTGCCGAGGTGGATCGCGTTCGCGGCGTAGTCGGCGTAGAAGGTGCCGGCCTTGACCGCGGCCAGGCTCGCCACCCGGGTCAGGTGCTCGCCGTCCACGAAGACCTGCTCGCGCAGGTGGCAGATGTTGGCCTCGTTGTCCTCACACTGCCCGCTCATCCCGTACGCCGCCGGTAGCGCCCCACGCACCACCCAGGTCGCGCCGGACCTGGCCCAGCCGGTCAGCGGTACGGATCCGGTCAGGACGGCGCGGTCCTCGCTGGCCAGCGTGGTGTCCGCCTTCGGCCGGATCGTCTCGGTGATGCGATGCAGGCCGGCCGCGAAGCAGAACGTCGTACCGGCGGGCTTGGAGTTCACCATCGACTGGGCGTTCTGGCCGGGCTTGATCACCACGCCGCTGCACGGTCCGGCGAAGGCCGGGCCGGCGTCGCCCTCGTCCGCGCTCGGGACGGTCGGCGCGGTGGTGGTCGTCGGCGCGGTGGTCGGCTTCGGGGTGGTGGTGGCCGGCGGGGTCGTGGCCGGCTTCTTCGAGGGCACAGGTGTGGCGGTCGTCTTCGGCGCTACGGTCGCTCGTGGCGTCCTGGAGGTTCGCGAGGGGAGAACACCGGAGGTCCCGGGGTCGCTGAGGTCGCGTGACTTCGCGACCTCCGTGGCGTTCTTCTCATTGGCGATGACCGGGAGCGCGACTGTAACAACGGCGAGCGCAGCCGCGATAAGCGCTGCGAACCACAACTTCCTCAATGCACCCTCCGGGGTGTGCGGCGCACCGGCCCGGGAAGCCCTCGGAACCAGGTGTAGCCACCGCGAGACTTAAGGTAGTGCCATGCGGGTCGCCATGTTGCACAACCGTTACCGGACCGGTCAACCCAGTGGTGAGAACACCGTGGTCGCGCAGACGGTCGATTTGCTGGGTAACTCAGGACATGACGTCGACCTGTACGTGCGGAACAGCGACGATATCGCCGAGATGGGCCGGAAAGATCGCGCGTTGTTACCGTTCCGCTCCGTTTGGTCATTTTCGGCCGAACGCGATTTAACACTTCTATTGCAGGCGCAGCGGCCCGATGTGGTGCACGTCCACAACACGTTCCCGCTGTTCAGCGCGTCCGTCCTGCGCGCGGCGCACCGGCTGGACCTGCCGGTGGTGGCGACGCTGCACAACTTCCGGCTGATGTGCGCCAACGCGGTCCTGCAGCGGGACGGGAGGCCGTGCGAATCCTGCGTCGGCAAGCTTCCGCTGGCCGGCGTCCGGCACGGCTGCTACCGCGGGTCGCGGGTGCAGACGTTGCCGTTGGCGACCAGCATCGGCGTGCACAACAAGCTCCGCACCTGGCAGCGATTCGTCACCACCTTCGTCGCGCCGTCGGAGTTCGTCCGCGGCCGGTACGTCGCTCACGGCTTCGATCCGGACCAGATCGTGGTGAAGCCGCACGCCGTACCGCACGCGGGCGCAGTTCGTCAGGGGCCCGGTGATGCGGTGGTCTTCCTGGGCCGGCTGGAGGAGGACAAGGGGTTCGCGGATCTGCTGCGGGCCTGGGACTCCTCGCTCGGGACGCTGGTCGTGATCGGCGACGGTCCGCTGCGCGCCGAGGCGGAGGCGCGGGCCGCGCGAGACTCGTCGATTCAGGTGAAGGGTCAACTACCGTGGGCCGAGGGGATGGAAGTCCTCCGGGCCGCGCGCGTCGCCGTCGTACCGGCGCGTTCGTATGAGACCTTCGGACTCGTGGTGGTGGAGGCGTTCGCGCACGGCGTGCCCGTGGTGGCGTCCCGGCTGGGTGCGCTGGCGGAGTTGGTCGACGACGGCGAGACCGGGGCCTTGACCGAGCCCGGCGATCCGGAGAGCCTGCGGAAGGCCCTCGGGTTGGTGGGCGATCCCGTCACTTCGGTAGCCTTCGGCGAACGAGCCCGACAGGTCTACCTCGATCGCTTCACCCCGGAGCACGACCTCGTGGCCACCGAAAGGATCTATACCGATGCGATCGCCCGGCACAGCGCATGACTCTGGGCGGTCTGTGAGCACTGGGGATAAGGTCGGCGAGGACGTTCGGGGTCACGCGGGGGAAGATCGTTTGCTGGGGGAAAGTAGCTTGTCGCGAGTCGGATTTCTGGCCGGGGTCTTCGACCTGTTCCACGTCGGGCACCTCGACGTGCTCGGGCGGGCCGGCCGGGCCTGCGACCGGCTGGTCGTGGGGGTGCTGACCGACGACTGGGCGTTCGACGCCTGGGGTGCGCGGCCGTTCGTGCCGCTGGTCGAGCGGACCCAGATCCTCGAGCACCTGCGCTGTGTCGACGAGGTGGTCGTGGTGGACGGCGTCCGGCCCGGCTGGCTGACCGGCGTACCGGGGGTACAGACCGTGTTCGCTGCGAGTGGTACCGACGGCGTACTCGGCGTGGACGAGCTCGACGGGATTCCGGGCGAGCTGATCAGCGTCCTGCCGGCCGGCCCTGGTTCCCGCAGCCCGATACTGCGCGCCGCCATCGACCAGCGGCAGTCACGCAGCTCAGTCGCATGAGCGCGGCAGTGCTTTCGGCCGGGCCTCCGGCGCCGGCGTGGTCACGGGGCCTCGGCTCCCAGCCTTCCCTCGTCGCTCCAGTCGCTGTGCACATTGCCACGCCTCCGGCGCGGCGGGTCGTGGGGCTTTGGCTCCCGGCCTTCCCTCGTCACTCCGGTCGCTTCGCTCCCTCCACTCCTCAGTCCAGGCCGGGAGGCCCCACGACCGGGCTCCCTCCACTCCTCAGTCCAGGCTGGGAGGCCCCATGACCGCGCTGCGGGACGTCGTCGGGGAGCTGTCGCGCGCGCAGAAGCCGTCGGCGGGGACACCGGCGTACTCACGGTTCGTCAACCGCCGGATCGGGCGGGTGTTCGCAGCGGCCGCCTTCCTCGGCCGGCGTACGCCGAACCAGGTGAGCCTCGCGTCCGGATTCTGCTCGCTGGTGGGCATCGTGCTGGTCGCGACCGTGCGGCCGTCGGTGACGCTCGCGCTCGCGGTGACTGCGCTGCTGGTGCTCGGGTACGGTCTCGACTCCGCTGACGGCCAGTTGGCCCGGCTGCGCGGCGGCGGGTCGCCGCTGGGCGAGTGGCTCGACCACATGATCGACGCGGTCAAGATCGTCCTGCTGCACAGCGCCGTACTGATCTCGTTCTACCGCTTCGATGCCTTTAGCAACGAGTTGGTGCTGCTGATCCCGCTGGCCTACGTCTGCATGTCGTCGGTGCTGTTCTTCGGGCTCATCCTGATCGATCAGCTCCGCCGCCGGCACGGTGGCACCCAGAAGACCAACGAGCGCGGCGATTCCGTGGCCAAGTCGTTGCTGATCGCACCGACCGACTACGGCGTGCTGTGCCTGGTCTTCCTCACCTTCGCCTGGCCGTCGCTGTTCGCGGTCCTGTACGGCGCGTTGCTCGCGGCCAATCTGGTGTTCCTGGCCGCGGCGATCGCCAAGTGGTACCGGGAGATGGCGCTGCTGGTACCGGGGGTGCGCGGCTGATGGGCGTGGTCGGGTACGCACCTGGGGTTTACGACATGTTCCACATCGGACACCTGAACATCCTGCGTCGCGCCCGCGAGCACTGCGACCACCTGATCGCCGGCGTCGTCGAGGACGACGTGGTCGCCCGGATCAAGGGCCGGCCGCCGGTGGTTCCGCACGACGAGCGGATGGAGGTCGTCCGGGCCCTCGGCCTGGTCGACGAGGTGGTCAGCGACTGGTCCAGCGACAAGTTCGAGATGTGGAAACAGCTCCGGTACGACGTCCTGTTCAAAGGTGACGATTGGAAGGGCACCGAGAAGGGGACAAGACTGGAGAGGCTGCTCGGGGAGGTCGGCGCCAGCGTGCATTACTTCCCGTACACGGCATCGACCTCGAGCACGGATCTGCGCAGGTTGCTGGAGGGGATGGGCTGATGTCGACCCGGCCGAAGGTCCTGCTCAGCGCGTACGCGTGCCGGCCGAAGGGCGGGTCGGAGCCGGGTGCGGGCTGGGCGTGGGCGAAGGCTGCCGCACGCGACCACGACGTGTGGCTGCTGACGCGTGCCAAGTTCGCGCCCGAGATCGAGGCGGAGCTGGCGATCCGGCCGGTGCCGTCGCTGACCGTCGTACCGCTGGAGCTGCCCAAGTGGGTGCTCAAGCTGCGGCGCCGGCCCGCGGACGTGTACTGGTACTACCCGCTCTGGCAGGGGCTCGCCCGTCGGACGGCGCGAGAGCTGCACGCTGAGCATTCATTCGATGTGATCCATCATTTGACCTTTGCCGTCGACTGGATGTCGGCGGGCGTGGTGGAGGAGTCGTCGGCCAAGGTGATCTGGGGTCCGGTCGGAGGATCGACCACGGCGCCGCTGTCGATGGCGCACTGGCTCGGGCCGCGCGGCTTGCTGGCCGAGCTGGTCCGGCGTACCTACACCGGGATCAGGCGTCGCCTGACCGGGCGGAAGCTGGCCCAGCGCGCCGACCTGATGGTTGCCCAGAACAACGATGTGGCCGAGGTGTTCCGCAAGTACGCGGGCGAGATCGCGGTCCAGCCGAACGTCGCGATCCGTCGCTTCACCGCCTCCGGTCCGTACGAGCCGTTCGGTGCCCCGGGCATCAAGACCGCGTTGTTCGTCGGCCGGCTGATCCCGTGGAAGGGTGTGCTGCTCGGGATCAGCGCCCTGGCGCGTCCGGAGGCCGCCAACTGGGAGCTGCGGATCATCGGTGACGGTCCCGACTGGGGACGTGCCGAGCGGCTCGCGGAGGCGTTGGGCGTCCGCGATCGGGTCGAGTTCACCGGCCAGTTGCCGCGCGAGGACGTGCTGGCCGCGATGTTCCGCGCCGACGCGCTGCTCGCGCCGGCGCTGCGTGAGGCAGCGGGCTGGGCCGTGACCGAGGCCCTCGCGTCAGGGTGCCCGGTCGTCTGCCTGGACCGCGGTGGTCCGTCGGTGATCGTCGGCCCAGGCGAAGGCGTCGCGGTGTCCTGGCGCGGCGACGTGGTGGGCGAACTGGCCCGCGGCCTGGCATCCCTGCAAGGCCGCATCACCCCGGTCGACCGCTGGGGCCCCGATCGCCTGCCCGACATCCTCGCCGCCTGGTACGCCCCAGCCCGCGTCGCGCACTAGCCAAGCCGTTCGCTGTACCGACGGGCGGGCAGTAGTCGGATCCGGTGCCTGCAGCCCTGCCGATCCCCGCCCGGCTGCCCCGACCTCACCCGACCACTACCCGTTCTTCGGTACACCTCACACCCTCAGTCGCGAGCGGTCTTGCCTGGGAGGGCGAGCATGCGGTCGAGGGCGAGCTTGGCGTACTTCTCCGTGTCCGCGTCGACCTTGATCGGGTTGACGACGTGGCCGGCGACCAGGTTCTCCAGCGCCCAGACGAAGTGCGGCAGGTCGATCCGGTTCATGGTGGCGCAGTAGCAGACCGTCTTGTCCAGGAAGACGATGTTCTTGTCGGCGTGCTGCTTCGCCAGCCGCTGGACCAGGTTGAGTTCGGTGCCGACGGCCCACGACGTACCGGGCTCGGCCTTCTCGAGCGCCTGGATGATGTACTCCGTCGAGCCGACCAGGTCCGCCTTCGTGACGACGTCGTGCTGGCACTCGGGGTGGACGAGCACGTTGACTCCGGGGACCCGGGCCCGCACGTCGTCGACCGAGGCGGCGGTGAACCGGCCGTGCACCGAGCAGTGCCCGCGCCACAGGATCATCTTCGCCGCCGCCAACTGCTCGCGGGTGAGCCCGCCGCCCGGCTTGTGCGGGTCGTACACCACGCACTCGTCCAGGCTGATGCCCATCTTCAGTACGGCGGTGTTGCGGCCCAGGTGCTGGTCGGGCAGGAACAGCACCTTCTCGCCCTGCTCGAAGGCCCAGTCGAGCGCGGTGTCGGCGTTGCTCGACGTACAGACGGCGCCGCCGTTGCGGCCGCAGAACGCCTTGATGTCGGCGCTGGAGTTCATGTAGGTGACCGGCACGGTCACGTCGGCGACACCGGCGTCGGCGAGCGCGTCCCAGGCCGCCTCGACCTGCTGGATCCGGGCCATGTCGGCCATCGAGCAGCCGGCCGCGAGGTCGGGCAGGATCACCGTCTGCTGGTCGTTGGTGAGGATGTCGGCGGACTCGGCCATGAAGTGCACACCGCAGAACACGATGTACGGCGCGTCCGGCCGGGCCGCGGCGTCACGGGCGAGCTTGAACGAGTCACCGGTGACATCGGCGAACTGGATCACCTCGTCGCGCTGGTAGTGGTGACCGAGCACGAACACCTGGTCCCCGAGCGCCGCCTTGGCCTTCAGCGCCCGCTCGACCAGGTCCGGGTCGGAGGCCGGCGGCAACGCGCCCGGGCACTCGACACCCCGCTCCGAGTGAGGGTCGGTGTTCTGTCCCAGGAACAGCAGAGGAAGAGCCTTCGGGCCATCCGCAGTAGTCGTCACGTCAAACATCGTGCCACGTCACACCCCTGGGACTGCGTGGTACACGTCACTGCTCAGAGTGTGAAATCGCTACTCTCCCAGAGTGAAGATCGCAGGACTGCTCCTGGCCGCCGGCGCCGGCCGCCGAATGGGTACGCCGAAAGCGCTCGTCCGCGACCCTGAGAGCGTCAGTTGGGTCGTGCGTACAGCGCGCCTGCTGGTCGCGGCGGGCTGTTCGCCGGTTGTCGTGGTGATCGGGGCGGCGGCCGACCAGGTGCGGGCCGAGTTGGTTGCGGAGCCGGTCGAGCTGGTTGAGGCAACTGACTGGGCTGAGGGGATGGGCGCCTCGCTCCGCGCGGGTCTGTCCGCGCTGCAGGAGCGCTCCGCCGCGGATGCTGTTGTCGTTGTGCCTGTCGACACCCCTGGTCTCACGTCCGCAATCGTCCGACGCATCTCCGCCGATGTACGCCGGGACGCTCTTGTGCGGGCTGTCTACAGCGGTCGGCCCGGGCATCCGGTCGTCCTCGGACGCGACCACTGGGCCGGAGTGATCGCAACTGCTGCCGGAGACCAGGGTGCTCGGGCTTATCTCAAGCAGCATCCGCCGGTGGAGGTCGAGTGCGGCGACCTCGCGGATGGGATGGACGTGGACACGGTCGAGGACCTGCCGGACGGCCATCGGCTCGGCTGAGCCTGGCGACGCGGTGGGGCGAGGTGGCTGAGGGTTGGCAACGCGGGCGGGTGGGGTGATGCTGAGCAGATGAACGCAGTCGGCTCCGCGGCAGAGCTCGCCGACCGTCTGCGCGGAACCGGGTATCTCGCCGACGACGGTCTGGCCACGGTCGGCTACCTGGCGCTGGCCCTGCACCGCCCGCTGCTGCTCGAAGGCGAGCCAGGCACCGGCAAGACCTCCCTCGCCGCCGCGATCGCCGAGGCGCTCGACCTCCAGTTGATCCGGCTGCAGTGCTACGAGGGCATCGACTCGACGCAAGCGCTCTACGACTGGGACTTCCCGCGCCAGATCCTGCACCTGCGCACCGTCGAGGCGACCAGTGCCGACGCCGATGTCGAAGATGTCGAGAAGTCTCTGTTCGACGAGCGCTTCCTGCTGGCCCGTCCGGTATTGCGAGCGCTCCGGGAGAGTCCCGCCGTACTGCTGGTGGACGAGATCGACCGGGCCGACGACGAGTTCGAGGCGTTCCTGCTCGAGGTGCTGTCGACTCATGAGGTGACGATCCCGGAGCTCGGCACGATCACCGCCGAGGTCCCGCCGATCGTCGTACTCACGTCCAACCGGACCCGTGAGGTGCACGACGCGTTGAAGCGTCGCTGCCTCTACCACTGGATCGATCACCCCGGTCTGGCTCGCGAGGTCGAGATCGTGCGCACCCGGCTCCCCGAGGTGTCCCAGCGGCTGGCTGAGCAGGTAGCGCGTTCGGTGCAGCGGATGCGCGAACTGGACCTGCTCAAACCGCCAGGGGTCGCGGAGACGCTCGACTGGGCGCGTGCGCTCGATGCACTCGGCACGGACACGCTCGACGTGGAGGCGGCGGCGGCGACGCTGGGAGCGGTACTCAAGTACCGGGAAGACACAGACCGGGTGCGTGAGTCGCTGGACCGGCTGCTGGCGAGCTGAGGCGACCATGACTGCACCAGACCTCGCCTTGGCCGGTTTCGCCACCGCACTCCGCCACGCAGGCCTGGCCGTTACCGCCGACCGCGTCCACCTGTTCCTGCGAGCAGTCGCTGCGTTGGACGCTGCTGTCATCGCTGACGTCTACTGGGCCGGCCGCGCTGCCTTGTGCAGCGGGCCGGATGACACTGCGCGGTACGACGAGGTGTTCGCCGCCTGGTTCTCCGGCGAACGGTTTGGCCGGGGTGCACGCCGTACGACGTCTGCGAGCATGCAGGCCGCACTTGATGTCGACGAGGCCGGCCCAGGCTCCGGCGACCGGTCCCTCAACGTGTCTGCGAGTACGACGGAAGTCCTGCGCCACCGCGACGTCGCCGAACTGTCCGCCAAGCGACCGGGCCGAGCTGGCCAGGCTGTTCGGCACACTGCGCCCACGGGTCCCGGTACGGCGCGCTGCCCGGCGGCGCCCGTCGCACCGAGGCGACATCGACCCGCGGCGGACGTTGCGGGCCCAGTTGCGCCAGGTCGGCGAGCCGGCGCGCGTCCTCTACCGCCGACGCGGCACCAGACCTCGTCGCGTCGTACTGCTCGTCGATGTGTCCGGCTCGATGCGCCCGTACGCCGACAGCCTGCTGCGACTGGCTCACACGCTGGTCCGGTCGGCGCCGCGGTCGGTGGAGGTCTTCACCGTCGGCACTCGGCTGACCCGGGTCACACCGGCACTGCGGCACCGGGACCCGGAGTTCGCGCTGCGGCTCGCGGGTGACGTCGTACCGGACTGGTCGGGCGGCACTCGGCTCGGTGAGGTGCTGAAGGTGTTCCTGGATCGGTGGGGTCAGCGCGGTACGGCGCGGCGGGCGGTCGTGGTGGTGTGCAGTGACGGGTGGGAACGCGGGGACGCGACGCTGCTCGGTGCACAGCTGGAGCGGTTGGCCGGTCTGGCACACCGGGTGGTCTGGCTGAACCCGCATCGCGGCAAGCCCGGGTACCTGCCGGTGCAGGCCGGGATCGTCGCCGTACTGCCGCACCTGGACGACCTGGTCGCGGGGCACAGCCTGGCCAGCTTTGCGGATCTTCTGGAGGTGGTGGCCGATGCGTGACGTGCTCGAGCGGTTGGTTGAGTGGTGGCGCGCGGGGGAGTCGGTTGCCGTGGGCACCGTTGTGGCGACGTTCGAGTCGGCGCCGCGGCCGCCCGGTGCGGTGATGCTGGTCGGGCCCGAGGGCGAGGCGGTCGGCAGCGTGTCGGGCGGGTGCGTCGAGGGCGCCGTCTACCAGCTCGGCGAGGAGATCCTGGAGTCGGGTGAGCCGGTGCTGCAGCGGTACGGCGTGAGCGACGAGTCGGCGTTCGCGGTCGGACTCACCTGCGGCGGGATCATCGACATCTTCGTCGAGCGGGTCGACAGGACGTCGTACCCGTGAGCTGGGCGAGGTGGCCGCCGACATCGACGCCGGCCGCCCGGTCGCGGTCGCCACCGTGGTCGCCCACCCCGACCCGACCCGCCTCGGCCGCCGCCTGGTGGTCCGCCCGCTGGACGAAGGCTCGGCGGGCCGGGCTGTGGGGAGCCTTGGGTCGGAGCGGGCTGATGACGCGGTGGCCGATGACGCGCGGGGGTTGCTGGCCGCGGGGCGGACGGAGACGTTGGAGTACGGGCCGGACGGGCAGCGGCGTGGTGAAGGGATGCGGGTGTTCGTCTCGTCGTACGCACCCGTGCCGCGGCTGCTGGTCTTCGGCGCGATCGACTTCGCGGCTGCGGTGGCGAAGCTCGGTTCGTTCCTCGGCTATCGGGTGACGGTCTGCGATGCGCGCGGGGTGTTCGCGACGTCCTCGCGGTTCCCGTCCGCGGACGAGGTCATCGTCGACTGGCCGCATCGCTACCTCGCGGCCGAGGCGGCCGCCGGCCGGATCGACGGCCGGACGGTGATCTGTGTGCTCACCCACGACCCGAAGTTCGACGTACCGCTCCTGGAGGTCGCGCTGCGACTGCCCGAACTCGGCTACATCGGCGCGATGGGCTCCCGCCGTACCCACGACGACCGCCTGAAGCGGCTCCGCGAGGCCGGCCTGACCGAACCCGAGCTCGCCCGCCTGGCCAGCCCGATCGGTCTCGACCTCGGCGCCCGCACCCCCGAGGAGACCGCCGTCAGCATCGCCGCCGAGATCATCGCCCTCGCAGTGGGGCGGCGCGGGCACCCGTCTCTCGACCCAGCCCGGCCCGATCCACCACTGACCGACCGCCATCGGTTCGGAACTGGTGGGTAATGACAGTGGTCCGATCGTCTTGTGGTGCAGGTCACACGGGAGCAGGATCGGTGACAGGTGGCGTGTGCCTACTTCTGGAGGCGGGGCGATGACCCGGATCACGGTGCAGGTCGACGGAAGCAGCTACACGGACGACGTGGAGCCGCGCACGCTGCTCGTGCATTATCTGCGCGAGCAGCTGGGGAAGACAGGAACCGTGGTCGGCTGTGACACCGGGAACTGCGGTGCCTGCACGGTCCACCTCGACGGTCGAAGTGTGAAGTCCTGCTCGATGCTCGCGGTCCAGGCCGACGGGCACGAGGTGACCACGATCGAGGGTCTCGCGACCAACGGGCAACTGCATCCGATGCAGCAGGCGTTCCACGAGAACCACGCGCTGCAGTGCGGCTACTGCACGCCCGGCATGATCATGCAGTCGATCGATCTGATTGCCGACAATCCGAATCCGACCGAGGACGAGATCCGGCTCGGGCTCGAGGGCAACCTCTGCCGCTGCACCGGCTACCAGAACATCGTCCGTGCCGTCCAGGCCGCGGCCGGGGAGGTGCGCAATGACCACCACCGAGGAACGCCCGGCCGCCGAGATCGGCAGTCCGCGCCTGCGCAAGGAGGACGCCCGGCTGATCACCGGCCGGACCCGCTGGACCGACAACATCGTACTGCCCGGCATGCTGCACCTCGCGATGGTCCGCAGCCCGTTCGCCCACGCGCGGATCACCGGCATCGACACCGAGGCCGCACGAGCCGCCTCCGGCGTGGTCGCCGTACTGACCGGCGCCGACCTGGCCGACGAGCAGGGCGGGCTGCCGTTCGCCTGGGCCGCGACACCTGAACAGAGTGCAGCCGACCCACCCGTCGATCGCGGTCGACACCGTGAACTTCGCCGGCGAGATCGTCGCGGTCGTGGTGGCACGCTCCGCCGCCGAGGCGAACGACGCGGCCGAACTGGTCGACGTGGACTACGAGGAGCTTCCGGCCGGCGCTCGACCTGAAGGCGGCCGCCGACCGACGAGGTCGCTCGCGCATCCCGACCTCGGCACCAACGTGTCGGCGGTGTTGGTCTACGACTCGGCCGAGGCCGGCACCGGCGGCGACGTCGAGGCCGCGATCGCGGCGGCCCGCGACGGCGGCATCGTGATCGAAAGCGAGTTCCGCCAGCAGCGGCTGATCCCGGCGTTCATGGAACCGCGGTCGATCGTGGCCGACCCGACCGCCGAGCAGCTGACGGTGTGGTCCTCGACCCAGGTGCCGCACTTCGTGAAGATCTTCATCTCGCTCGTCGCTCGGCATCCCGGAGCACAAGATCCGGGTGATCGCGCCCGATGTCGGCGGCGGGTTCGGCGGCAAGCTGCAGTTCACGCCGGAGGAAGTGCTCACGGTGATCGCGGCCCGTCGGACCGGAAAGCCCTGTAAATACAACGAAACCCGGTCGGAGTCGCTGATGGCGGCCCACCACGGCCGCGACCAGTGGCAGAAGGTCACGCTCGCCGCGGACCGCGACGGCAACGTCACCGGCCTCAAGGTCGACCTGCTCGCCGACATGGGCGCGTACCTCGGCCTGGTCTCGCCGGCGATCCCGATGCTCGGGGCCTTGATGTACAACGGGATCTACAAGTTCCCGGCCTACCGGCTCGAGCTGCACGAACGTCTTCACCAACAAGACCTGGACGGACGCGTATCGCGGCGCCGGCCGGCCGGAGGCGACGTTCGCGGTCGAGCGGATGATGGACGAGCTCGCGGCGCAGCTCGGCGTCGACCCGCTGGAGGTCCGCGAGCGGAACTGGATCAAGCACGAGGAGTTCCCGTTCCCGACCGTGTCCGGGTTGACCTACGACTCCGGCAACTACGAGGCCGCGACCGCCAAGGCCAAGGAGCTCTTCGGGTACGACGACCTGCGCGCCGAGCAAGCTGAAGCGGCGCGAGTCCGGCGACCCGGTCCAGCTCGGCATCGGCGTCTCGACGTACACCGAGATGTGCGGGCTGGCGCCGTCGCGCTGGCTCGGCTCGATGGGGTACGTCGGCGGCGGCTGGGAGCACGCGTCGATCCGGATGCTGCCGACCGGCAAGGTCGAAGTGATCACCGGGACGAGTCCGCACGGCCAGGGGCACGAGACGGCGTGGAGCCAGACTGGTCGCCGACCGGCTGGGTGTCGCCTTCGAGGACGTCGAAGTACTGCACGGTGACACACAGGTCGCCGGCGCGCGGACTGGACACGTACGGCTCGCGGTCGCTCGCCGTCGGCGGGATGGCGGTGCTCGCCGCGGCCGACAAGGTGATCGAGAAGGCGAAGCCGATCGCGGCCCAGCTGCTCGAGGCGAACGCGGACGACCTCGACTTCAGCGGCGGCCGGTTCGGGGTCCGCGGCACCGAGTCGGGGATGACGCTGGGGGAGCTGCGCGTTCGCGGTGTTCCAGGGACACAAGCTCGACGGCGGTGCGGAGCGGTCGCCTCGACGCGGACGCGACGCTGGAACCGGACGACTTCTCGTTCCCGCACGGAACTCACCTGTGTGCGGTCGAGGTCGACACCGAGACCGGCGGCGACGAAGATCCGGTCGTACGTGTGCGTTGACGACGTCGGGATTGTCGTCAATCCGGTGATCGTCGAAGGTCAGGTGCACGGCGGTGTCGCGCAGGGCATCGCGCAGGCGTTGTTCGAGGAAGCGGTGTACGACGACGCCGGCACACTGATCACCGGGTCGTTCGATCAGTACCTGATCCCGTCGCCGCCTGACCTGCCGCCGTTCGTGACCGCGCGCACCGAGACACCGGCGACGACGAACCAGTTGGGCGTGAAGGGCGTCGGCGAGGCGGGCACGATCGCCTCGACGCCGGCCGTGGTGAACGCGGTGATCGACGCGGTCCGGCACCTCGGTGTGGCGGACGTCCAGATGCCGTGTACGCCGTACCGGGTCTGGAAAGCCCTGCAGGGAGGGTCGCAGTCATGATTCCCGCAGCCTTCGAGTACTTCGCGCCGACGTCGGTCGACGAAGCGGTGGCGCTGCTGCGCGACCACTCCGAGGCCAAGGTGCTGGCCGGCGGCCAGAGCCTGCTGCCGGTGCTGCGGCTGCGGCTGGCGGCGCCGGAGTCGATTGTCGACATCGGGAAGATCGACGAGATGCGCGGCGTCCGCGATGACGGGGACGCGCTGCTGATCGGTGCGCTGACTCTGCACAGCACGGTCCAGACCGATCCGCTGATCGGTGCGCACGCGCGACTGATCTCGTTGGCGGCGGCAACGATCGCGGACCCGCAGGTGCGGCACCGCGGCACGTTCGGCGGCTCGCTGGCCCACGCCGATCCGGCCGGCGACCTGCCGGCGGTCGCAGTCGCATTGGAGGCGTCAATGGTGATCGCCGGCGCGGGCGGTCGTCGTACCGTCGCCGCGGCCGACTTCTTCCAGGGCGTGTTCAGTACGGCGCTCGCCGAGGACGAACTGCTGGTCGAGGTGCGGGTGCCGAAGTACACCGGCTGGGGTGCGCACTACGAGAAGTTCAGCCGGGTCGCGCAGGGGTGGCCGATCGTCTCGGTCGCTGCCGCCGTACGGCTGGACGGTGACTCGATCGCGGAGGCGCGGGTCGCGCTCAGCAACATGGGCTCGACGCCGATCCGGGCGGTCGCGGTCGAGGACGCGCTGATCGGCCGGCCGGCGACCGCCGAGGCTGTCCGCGAGGCCGCGGCCCGGGCCGCCGACGGGACGTCCCCGGTGACCGACCTCAACGGTGACGCCGAGTACCGCCGGCACCTCGCGTCGGTCCTGACCCGACGCGCAGTACTGGCCGCGGCAGGTACTGGATGAAGCTCGAGCACAAGTTCGTCGTACCGGTTCCGGTCGAGCAGGCATGGGCCGCGTTCAACGACCTCGAACGGGTGGTGCCGTGTTTCCCCGGCGCCACCCTGACGTCGTACGACGGCGACGAGTTCGCCGGCGCGTGCAAGGTGAAGCTGGGCCCGGTGTCGCTGCAGTACAACGGCACCGGGACGTTCGTCGAACGCGACCCGGCGGATCATCACGCGGTGGTCGAGGCCAAAGGCAAGGACCGGCGCGGCAACAGTACGGCGTCGGTCCGCGTCACCGCCCGCCTGGACGCCTCAGGTGACACGGCCACCGCGGTCTCCGTCGAAACCGACCTGATCGTCACCGGCCGCCCCGCCCAGTTCGGCCGAGGCCTGATCCAAGACGTCTCAGACCAACTCCTGGCCCAATTCATCACCTGCCTCACCACCACCCTCACCACCTCCCCGGCTGCCTCCACCGCCTCCTCGGCCGGCTCCACCGCTTCCGCGGGCGACGCCACTGCCTCCGCGGGCGACTCCACTGCCCCCGCGGCCGCCCCCGGCGCCTCTGCAGCCGGTGCCACCGCCTCCGGAACGGGATCTGCCACCCGCGCAGGCCCCGGTGCGCCAACTGCTCCGGCCGCACCGACCACTCCGACCGCCCCCGCCGCGCCGGCCGCCCCCGCCGCGGCCGCCGGCTCTGCCAGCTCCGCCGGGGCTGCCGCCTCCGGTCCTGCTGGATCTGCAGGTGGGACCGCACCTCGGGAGCCGACCGGCGAAACCCCGCCGACCCGACCCGGCGAGCCACCTGCCGGCCCATCCACGCTGGATCTCGGCGCCACGCTCCTACCGGCCCTCGCTCGCCGCGCCCGCCCCTACCTGATCGGCGCCGTACTAGCCCTTTTCATCCGCCGCCTATTCCGCCGCTGACAACCTCCGCCGGTACTTCGCCGCGCGGGCGCGGTTCTGACACGTCACCGAGCAGAACCGCCGTTGCCCCGCGGGTGAGACATCGATGTAGATATCCGCACAACCACCGTCGACACAAACCCCGAGGCGACCGGGATCCACCTCCGACAACTGCGCCCGCAGAGCGAGCAGAGCAGCAGCCAGCAGCGCGTCCTCAGCGTCCGCCCACCACGTCGGCCGGACTTCACCGTCCTCCAGCAAGAGGTCGGGCCGTACGTCGATCCCCGACAGCAGCCCGGACACCGCGGCGACACGAGCCGCCGTACCGTCCGCCGTGAAGATCCCGAAGACCGTCTCGGCGAATTGAATCAGCTCGGCGTCCGTCAACGCGTCGGCCACCGAGGCGGGGACGCCGGCCCGGTCGACGTGGCCGGCGAGCGGCGGCACGTCCGACCTGGCGCCCGCGCGCCGAGGCTCGACGCCCCAGCCGTTCACCAGGTCGACCAGGGTGTCGAGCGGCATCGGCTCCACCTGTACTCGCATCACCTCAACATAACGCGTTGAACGGCGTTAACGCGTTGCGTGTCCCGGTCCGGCGCCGTAACGTGATGAACTCCAGGATCACGTGATGGGCACGGGAGGATCGATGACGGCGCGGATGCGGGATGTCGCCCAGCGGGCCGGTGTCTCGGTGAAGACCGTCTCCAATGTCATCAACGACTATCCGCATGTCACGCCGGCGACCCGGGCGAAGGTGGAGGCCGCGATCGCCGACCTGGACTATCGCCCCAACCTCGGCGCCCGTTCGTTGCGCAAGGGGCATTGCGGCGTGATCGCGCTGGCGATTCCCGATCTCGCCCTGGAGTACTTCGCCCGGCTCGCCGCAGCCGTCGGCCGGGCGGCGAAGAAGCGTGGCGTCGCCGTTCTGATCGAGCAGACCGACGGCGACCACGTCGCGGAAGAGCTAGCCCTCGACGGCCTTCGGGACCGCCTCGTCGACGGCATCCTGTTGTGGCCGTCGGCAACCGCCGGCACCGCGGCGGCCCCGAACAGACCGGTGGTCCTCCTGGGAAACGGCCGCCCAGACCTCACCTTCGACCGAATCCCGATCGACCACCCACCACCCCACCTCACCCTCCCCACCAACCACAACACCTTCGCCAACAAGGCAGTAACCCTCCTCCTGGCCCGCGTCTACACCCCCACCACCCCACGCCCCATCACAATCCCCCCACCCCTCCGCCACCCATAGCCCCGCCCTCAGTCCTGCCCCACCACACCACGTCGTCATCCCGGCGCCGCGCTGGCACCCGTAGCCCCGGTCCGGCCGCACCACGTCACGTCGTGTTCCCCGCACTGCGCTGGCGCCCGTAGCCCGGCCCCGGTCCGGCCGCACCACGCCTCGTCGTGTTCCCCGTGCCGCGCTGCCACCCGTAGCTCCAGCCGCGAGCTCGACTTGACCGTTGCTAGGGCTGGTCGAACTTGGGTGCTCCTTCGGGGGGCCACTCGACGACCTCGATGCGGTAGCCGTCGGGGTCGATGAGCCAGGACGTCTTCGGGCCCTCGGGACCCCCGGGATACTCCACCGGACCCGGCTCCAGGCCCGCCTCGGTCAGCCGCTCGATGGTGTCACTCAGCGACTCGACCTCGATCGCGAAGTGCTCGAAGCTGCCGATCTCGACCGGTCCGACGGCGGGCCGGTGCACCAGCTCGAGCGACACCGCCGATTCGCCGGGAAGCTTCAGCCAGACCAGGCTGGATCCGTCGTCGAACGGCACGGTGGCGAGTTCGGTGTAGCCCACGCTCCGGTAGAAGGCGAGCGATCGGTCCAGGTCGCTCACGCGGTACGCGAAGAGGATCGTCTTCATGGCTGTCGATCCAACTGTCCCGGCCGGGACGAGTCAACGGACCTGACCGCGCGGAGTGTCCGCGAGCTGGTTCCCCGGCGGCGGGCCGAAGGGATGTGGGAGAGGATGTCGGCATGCGAGTGCTGATTGCGCCGGACAAGTTCGCGGGAACCCTCACCGCCGTCGAGGCGGCGGCGGCCATCGAGGAAGGATGGCGGCGCCGGGACCCGGACGCGGAGGTGCTGGTCGCGCCGATGGCCGACGGTGGTCCCGGCTTCATCGACGTCCTGTCGGCCGTCGTCGACGGGACGCTGCTGTCGGTGACCGTCCGCGGACCGCTCGGCGAGGACACCCCGGCGACGGTCCTTCTCGCGGGCGAGACGGCGTACGTCGAGACCGCGCAAGCCTGCGGTCTGCACCTGGTCGAGCCGAAGCAGCGCCGGCCGGAGGATGCGACCACGTACGGCGTCGGCCAGCTGATCGCGGCCGCGGTCGACGCCGGGGCGAAGCGGATCATCCTCGGGCTCGGTGGATCCGGGACGAACGACGCCGGCGCCGGGCTGCTCGCCGCGCTGGGTGCGACTGCCTCCGGCGGCAGCCTGGACTCGGGCGCGACCGGACTCGCGGCGCTGACCGAGTGTCGATCTGGAGCCGGCGCGGACGCGGATGGCCGGGATCGAGTTCGTCGCGGCGAGTGACGTGGAGAACCCGATGCTCGGGCTGCGCGGCGCGACCAATGTGTTCGGCACGCAGAAGGGGATCACCGACGAGCGCAAGCCCGCGGTCGACGGCTGGCTGACGCACTTCGCGGAGCTCGCGGACCGCAAGACCGCAGACAAGAAAGGCGCGGGCGCGGCCGGTGGGCTCGGTTACGCACTGTTGCTGCTCGGTGCCGAGCGGGTGTCCGGGATCGATCTGGTCGCGGAGCTGACCGGGCTGAAGGAGAAGGCGTCGCGGGTCGATCTGGTGCTGAGCGGTGAGGGTGCCTTCGACTTCCAGTCGCGTGACGGCAAGGTGATCGCGGGTGTCGCGAAGGTGGCGAACGACGCGATGCGGCCCTGCGTCGTACTGGCCGGGAAGGTCCAGATCGGGTCCCGCGAGATGCGCACGATGGGCGTCGAGTCGGCGTACTCGCTGGTCGACGCGGTGGGGGAGGCGCAGGCGTTCGCCGACCCGCACGGCTCGCTGGCCGCGGTCGCGGAGCGTGTCGCCAGGACCTGGGCCCGCTGACCTCGTTCCGTACGACGGAACGCCGGGAAACGTGACGTGGGTCGAATCGGCGTCCGGCCAGCGAGGCAGGTAGTTGATCCGGGAAATTGGTGTGCGACCATGGGAATGGTTCCGGATCGGCGGTTGTTGGTTCGGAATGACAGCGGACTTTCCGCGCACGGCTGCCTGCCCACCAGCAGCCGGGCGCTCACGAGATGACTGGAGTCAGGAATGACTGAAGCGCAGACCGAGCAGGCCGTCGCCACAGGTGTGCTCCTCACCGACGGGGCCGCCGCCAAGGTGAAGGCGCTGCTCGAGCAGGAAGGCCGCGACGACCTCGCGCTGCGGGTCGCCGTGCAGCCGGGTGGTTGTTCCGGGCTGCGGTACCAGCTGTTCTTCGACGAGCGTCAGCTCGACGGCGACGTGGTGGCCGACTTCAACGGCGTGAACGTCGTGACGGACCGGATGAGCGCGCCGTACCTGAAGGGCGCCTCGATCGACTTCGTCGACACGATCGAGAAGCAGGGCTTCACGATCGACAACCCGAACGCCACCGGCTCCTGCGCCTGCGGCGACTCGTTCAACTGAGCAAACCGAAGGCCCCGCTCCTCACGACCTGAGGAGCGGGGCCTTCGCACGCCCGCGGCACGATCGGCCTGTGCACGACTGTCCGATCAGCAGGCGCCGGGTCAGTGGGCGGCGGCGCCCTCCCGGGCGCGCTTCGGGAGCAGCCAGCTGACCGCGAGGCTGACCACGAACATTCCGATCGCGACCAGCACCGTGTTCTTGGTGGCTCCGAGGAACGCGTGCTCGGGCAGCAGCTGGAAGAAGATCGTGCCGATCACCGCGACGCCGATCGCCCCGCCGAACTGCTGCATCGCGGTCAGTACGCCGGACGCCGAACCGGCGGCCTGGTCGTCGATCGAGGCCAGGATGATGTCGAACAGCGGCGCGAACACCATCCCGGCTCCGATTCCGGTGGCCAGGGTGGCCGGGACCAGATTCCAGATCGTCGTCGCATCGCCGTACGTGTGCAGGGTGAACCACACGCCGCCCATCGCCACCGTCATCACCGCGATGCCGAGTTGCAGCGCCTTGCGGCCGAACTTCGGCGCGAGCAGTCCGCCGGACAGCGGCGCGCCGATCGCGATTCCGAGCGAGAACGGCACCATCGCGAGGCCGGCCTTCAGCGGGCTGTAGTGCAGACCCAGCTGGGTGAACAGGTTGAACACCAGCATGAAACCGGCCATCGCGAGGAAGAACGTGGTGATCACGCCAAGGCCGGCGACGTACCCGCGGCTGCGGAACAGTGACGGGTCGATGACCGGGTTCCCGGACCGGCGCTCGCGCCAGCCGAACAGGGCGAAGACGGGGACGGAAGCGGTCAACATCAGGATTGTCCACAATGGCCAGCCGAGCTCACGGCCCTCGACCAGCGGGTAGACCAGGAGGCCGGACGCGAGGCTGACCAGGATCACGCCGGCCGGGTCGAGCCGGGATGCGCCCGGAGTCTTCACCTCGGGCATGAAGCGGAGCGCGCCGGCCAGGGCGAGGATGCCGATCGGGATGTTGATGAAGAAGATCATCCGCCAGCCCGCGTCGAACCAGTTCGCGTCGATCAGTACGCCGGCGATGATCGGTCCGGCGACCGCGGACAGTCCCATCACCGGGCCGAACATCGCGAATGCCTTCCCGATCTCCGCCGGTGGGATGACCGCCTTCAGGATCGCGAAACCCTGCGGGATCATCACCGCGCCGAGCAGACCCTGCGCGACCCGGCTGCCGATCAGCAGTTCGGGTGAGGTGGCCAGCCCGCAGAGGGCGGACGCGACGGTGAACCCGGCCGCGCCGATGACGAACAGCCGGCGGCGCCCGACCAGGTCGCCGAGCCGGCCGAAGCTGATCAGCCCGATCGCGAACGCGAGCGTGTAGCCGGCCAGCATCCACTGCATTGCCGACTCGGACCCACCGAGCTCGGCCCGGATCGACGGCGCCGCAATGTTGACAATCGTCGCGTCGACAAGATCCATGATCTCGGCCACCAACACCGTCGCCAGAACAACCCACCGCCACCGATACGGCGTCCCACCCGACTCGGGCGTGGTGGTCGTGCCGGACGTGTTTGGTGGAGCGGCTGGGGGTTGCCTGGGGTTTGGGGCCGGTGGGGTGTCTGTCGAGGTGCTCATCGTCGGCTCCTGTCTGGTGGGGCGAACACTGTTCGTTGACGAACACTGTTCTACGCACGAACGGTGTTCCTGTCAAGTACGGTGTTCGCTACAGTGGTCGGCATGAGTCAGTCGCCGTGGCAGCCGATCAGCCCCGAGAAGCCCGTCCGCGCGGTCCGCGAGCCGCTGACCCGCGAGCGGATCGTCGACGCCGCGATGCGCGTGCTGATCGAGCAGGGGTACGACGCGGTCTCGATGCGCAAGGTCGCCCAGGTGCTCGAGACCGGTCCCGCCTCGCTGTACGCCCATGTCGCGAACAAGCGGGAGCTCGACCAACTGCTGGTCGACCGCGCGGCGCAGGACATGAACCTGCCGGAGACGCCGGATCCGGACCGCTGGCAGGAGCAGTTGAAGGACGCGATGCGCGAGATGCTTCGCGTGATGCGGGCGAATCCGGGGGTCGCCCGGGCCGCGATGGCGCAGATTCCGCTGGGGGAGCGTGCCCTGCTCAGCACGGAACGGATGCTCGGCATTCTGAAGGCCGGCAACATCCCGGATCAGGCGGCTGCCTGGGCGGTCGACCTGATCCCGCTCTATGTCACCGCCACCGCGTTCGAGGAGAACGTGAAGGGGGCGGCGACCTGGAGCAAGGACGACATCGAGGGTTTCGCCGCCGACCTCCGCGGCTTCTTCGAGTCCTTGCCGGCCGACCGATTCCCGCTGACGGCATCCCTGGCCGGCGCGCTGACCGCCGGTGGCGGCGGTGACGAGCGGTTCGAGTTCGGGATCACCGTGATCACCGCAGGTCTTGCCTCGCTCGCCGACCGTAACTGACTGCCGAGGCTCGGCCTACTTCGAGTTGGTCCTTGCTGTTCACGATCGCACATGGTTAACCTTCGGATTGTCAACAAAAGTACGACTTGGCCGTCAGAGTGCGCCACACGCTGTGAGGCGGCACGTTCGCGGAGCGCGTAGGCGAGTGTGCCGAAAGCGTGTGGTGGGCACCCGGGTGAGGCCGTGTGACGAAGGAGGACCCCGTGGACGCCGACAGCCAGCCGGTCAGGAAACCGCCGGTCGAGACCGAACCGCCCCCAGGAGTGCTGAAGAAGGCAATCGCCGCATCGGCCATCGGTAACGCGACCGAATGGTTCGACTACGGCATCTACGCGTACGGCGTGACCTACATCTCGGCGGCGATCTTCCCGGGTGACACCGAGAGCGCGACGCTGCTCGCGCTGATGACGTTCGCCGTCTCGTTCCTGGTCCGCCCGCTCGGCGGCCTGATCTGGGGCCCGCTCGGCGACCGCCTCGGCCGCAAGCACGTGCTCGCGATCACGATCCTGATGATGTCCGGCGCCACCCTGTGCGTCGGCCTGGTTCCGACGTACGACGCGATCGGGCTGTGGGCGCCGATCCTGCTGGTCGTGCTCCGGATGATCCAGGGCTTCTCGACCGGTGGCGAGTACGGCGGTGCCGCGACGTTCATGGCGGAGTACGCCCCGAGCCGCCGGCGCGGATTCCTGGGCAGCTTCCTGGAGTTCGGCACGCTGGCCGGCTTCTCGCTCGGTGCGCTGCTGATGCTCGGCTTCTCGCTGGTGCTCGGCGACGACGCGATGCACTCATGGGGCTGGCGCCTGCCGTTCCTGGTCGCCGCGCCGCTCGGCCTGGTCGGCGTCTACCTGCGCTCGCGGCTCGAGGACACACCGGTGTTCCGCGAACTGGAGGCGAAGGGTCAGAAGGAAGAGGAGACGACCACGCAGTTCAAGGATCTGCTGGCCGGCTACTGGAAGCCGATCCTGCAACTCGGCGGCCTCGTCGTCGCGCTGAACGTCGTCAACTACACCCTGCTCACCTACATGCCGACGTACCTGGAGAGCGAGATCGGGCTCAGCTCGGACGAGTCGCTGATCGTGCCGATCATCGGAATGTTGACAATGATGCTGTTCCTGCCGTTCGCCGGCCGGATGTCGGATCGCATCGGCCGCAAGCCGCTGTGGTGGTTCTCGCTGGCCGGGCTGTTCGTGTTCGGCGCACCGATGTTCCTGCTGATGGGGACGAACATGGCCGGCGCGATCATCGGGTTCGCCGTACTCGGGCTGCTCTACGTCCCGCAGTTGGCGACGATCTCGGCCACGTTCCCGGCGATGTTCCCGACCCACGTCCGGTACGCCGGTTTCGCGATCGCCTACAACGTCTCGACGTCGTTGTTCGGCGGTACGGCGCCCGCGGTCAACGACTGGCTCACCGCCGAAACCGGCAACGCGCTGATGCCGGCGTACTACATGATGGCCGCCTGCATCATCGGCGCGCTCGCCCTCATCAAGGTCCCCGAAACCACGCGCTGCCCCCTCAACGGCACCGCGATCCCGGGCACCGACGACGCCCTGCCCCCGGTAGCCCTGGAACCCGCCAGGGCCTGAGCCGAACAGGAGCCCATCGCGATCACGCCATGGGCTCCTGTAGCTCGGTCACCCACTGGGCCGGGTCGTCCGGGCAGTCGAGGTAGACCTCCCGCGCCGGCTCGCCGGACCGATGGTTGTTGTCGTCGATCCAGCGAGCCAGCGCCTGCCACGCGGGCAGTACCTGGTCGATCGGCCCGCGATGTACCAGCGTCGCGGCCCGACGTGGCGGGCAGATCCACCACCTCGAGTCCGTTGAGGTTGCCCTCGGCATCGATCGACGCCGGAACAGTCGCGCGTACGACGGCTTCGTCCTCGGACCGTTGCGATCGCTCGTACAGACAGGTCAATCGGCCGGCCGGACGCACCGCGGCATCGGGAAGCCGCCGGCCGAGCTCCGCGCACAGCGGACGTATGACCGGCCCGATGTCCTCGGGCGTGAAGCTAGCGGCGGTGGTGGTAAGTCCCACCAGGCGTACGGCGGGCAACTCCTTGATCACCACGTCGGCAGTCGGCAACGCGCCTTCGATGCCGCGCAGACGCGACTCGACCTGCGCGAGCCGGGCAACGCTCTCGGCGACTGTGGACTCCAGCTCCGCGCGGCGAATTGTCAACAATGCGCGGACCTCGGCCGGGGTGATCTCGTCCGCGATCATCGTCCGCACCTGCTCGAGGGAGAACCCGAGGTCCTTCAGCGCGACGATCCGGTTGAGCTCCGCGAACTGGCCGGCGTCGTAACTCCGGTAGCCGGTCGCCGGATCCACGTGCGCGGGTCGCAGCAACCCGATCGCGTCGTAGTGCCGCAACATCCGCACCGACACCCGCCCATGCCTGGCAAAGTCCCCGATCGCAAACAATCCGGCCTCCCATCCACCCCGAGTCAACCAGCAATCTCGCCCAGCCACCCCCAATCCGAGCCGCGCGAACGAGTTCGGTCCGACCCGATCGCCGGTCCGCGCAGGCCCGACGGCAGGGATCGGCGTTGTTCAGTCCAGTTCAGCGAGGCGTTCCGCGAAGGTTATCGGGGTGTCGTCCTCATGCCAGGGGCCGATGACCTGGGCGCCTACGGGGAGGCCGGCGGGTGTCGACCCGATCGGCATGCTGAGGGCGGGCAGTCCGGTGAGTGACGCATGGGCGATCCAGAACACCTGCGCGTCGTAGCGTTGCTCGCCGTACGACGTGATGATTGTCCGATCGTCGAACGGCCTGCTGTCGTGCGGGAACGCGGTCGTGAAACTCGCTGGGCAGACGAAGACGTCCACGTCCTCGAAGTACCGCTGCCAGGTCAGCCGACTGGCGATCCGCCGCCGCTCCCGCGCGGCCACCTCCGCGAAACTGGCGAACTCGGACGTTCCTCCCTGCAGCGCGAAGAACAAGCCGACCTGGAACCCGAACGCCTCGGCCTGTTCCGACGCATCGACACCCGCCGGCCATCCTTCGACGATCTTCGCCCCGCTCCGGCCAAGACGATCGATCGTGTCCGACAGCGCCGCACCCACCTCGCTCGACACCGGCGCGTCCGCGTGATCGAGGACGACGCCCACCCGGAAGTCCGCGAGCCGGTCGTGCCGCGGCGGCTGGAGTCGCCACGAGAACGGTGCCGCCGGACCACCAGTGACCGTCAGCGCTGTCCGCAGGTCCGCTGCCGATCGCGCCAGTGGTCCGATTGTCGACAACATCGGGAACTCGGTCGGCGGCTCAGGCGGTCCCGGCAGCTGGAAGCCGCGCATCGGTACCAGTCCGGTGGTGGGCTTCAGTCCATACACACCGCAGTACGCCGCCGGCAGCCTGATCGACCCGACCAGGTCCGATCCGTACTCCAGGTAGGTGAGACCAGCAGCCAACGCGGCCGCACCACCTCCGCTCGAGCCGCCCGGCGTACGGGTGAGATCCGCGGGATTGTTCGTCCGGCCGTAGATCTCGTTCGCGGTCTGTCCGAAGTCCCCGAGCATCGTGTGGACATTGCTCTTGCCGACAATGATCGCGCCGGCCCGGCTGAGGCGTTCGACCACGGTCGCGTCCCAGTCCGCGACGTACTCCGCGAACGCCGGATCGCCCCACGTCGTCCGCAGACCCGCGACGTTGAAGCAGTCCTTGATCGTCATCGGTACGCCGTGCAGCGGCCCGAGCTCGCGACCCGCCGCGACCGCCTCGTCGGCGTCTGCCGCCGCCTGCAGAGCGAACTCCGGTCGGGTCTCGACCACCGCGTTCACGTCGGTGTCGGCCGCGATTCGCGCGAGCATCCCCTCGGTGACCTCACGAGACGACACCTCACCGACTCTGATCCGGGCGGCAACCTCCGTTGCTGTTCCATTCATGCCGCCGGTCTACGACCTGACACAGTGTGAGAGTCAACACCCGCCGCAGGGGGTCGTGCAGCGTTGCTCTGCGGCGAGCGCGTTGGCTACTTCTCGGTGCCGAAGATCGGCCTGCTGTCCGCGCTCGTCCCAAGTTCGTCGTCGGGTACGCCGATGTTCTGGCACGCGGTGAGGCGCCACTGCCCGTCCTCCTTCGCCATCACCCACAACGGCGAGCCCACGTCCGGCCCGTCGGGAGTCTGGTAAATCTGGCGCAGCTTGACCGCGGCGACGTCGGGACGGATGAACAGGACGTGTTCGAGTTCGAAGGTGACCGTCAGGCCCTGCATCCCGCCGGGGAGTACTTGGCGGGTGAACTCAGAGATCTCGTCGAGGCCGAACAGGCGCTTCCCGCCGCCCGTCGTCCAGATCGCATCCGCCCGGAACAGCTTGAGGAACTTGTCCGGCAGTTCGTTGTTCTGTGCGTGTTCGACGGTAGCGACCAGTTGCTTGATCGCGTCGATCTCGGCCTCGCGTGCCGCGACATCCAGGTCTGTTGGGCTCATGCAGCCCACCTTCGAACATCAAGCAAACTTGAGGTCAAGCGTCAGCAGGCGTCAGGAGATGACGGCGGTGACGGCATCTGACCAGACGCCGGCCGCCTCGTCGACCTCCGCCGGGTTCACCACGAGCGCGGGGATGAAGCGGACGACCTGACCCCAGGCGCCGCAAGTCAACAGCAGAAGACCCCTCCTTGCTGCCTCCTGCTGTACGGCGGCGGCCGTCACCGGGTCGGGTTTGCCGTCGGCATCGCGGAACTCGTTGCCGATCATCAGCCCGAGCCCGCGCACGTCGGTGATCTGCTCGTGCTTGTCCGCCACCAACTGCAGCGCCTGCTTCAGTTGCGCACCCCGCTCGGCCGAGTTCTGCACCAGCCCCTCGTCCTGGATCACGTCCAGCGTCGCCAGCGCTGCCGCGCACGCCACCGCGTTGGCGCCGTACGTGCCGCCCTGCGAGCCCGCCCACGCCTTCTCCATCAGTGCGGACGGCGCCGCGATCCCCGACAGCGGGAACCCGGAGGCCAGCCCCTTCGCCGTGACCAGGATGTCGGGATGCGAACCGAAGTGGTCGCCGCCCCAGAACTTCCCGGTCCGGCCGAACCCGGTCTGCACCTCGTCCACGACGAGCAGGATCCCGTGCTGGTCGGCGCGTTCCCGGAGTCCGGCGAAGAACCGCTCGTTCGCCGGGACGTATCCACCTTCGCCCAGCACCGGCTCGACGAAGAACGCCGCGGTGTCAGCCGGCGTACTCAAGGTCTGCAGCACGTAGTCCAACTGGCTCAACGCGAAGTCCGTCGCCTGCTCCACCGGCCAGCCGAAGTGCCCGGGGTCGGGGAACGGCGACACGTGGACGCCGGCCATCAGTGGACTGAACCCGGACCGGAACTTGGTCCCCGACGTCGTCATCGACGCCGCCGCGACCGTGCGGCCGTGGAACCCGCCGTGGAACACGATCACGTTCGGCCGACCGGTCGCCTGCCGGCTGAGGCGCAGCGCCGCCTCGATCGCCTCGCTGCCGGAGTTCGCGAAGAACATCCGGTCGAGGTGCTGGGGGAGGACCTCGCCGAGCCGCTCGACCAGATTGAGCAGCGGCCGGTGCAGCACCGTCGTGTACTGCGCGTGGATGATCTTGCCGACCTGCTCCTGCGCCGCCGCGACCACGCGCGGATGGCAGTGCCCGGTCGACGTCACCCCGATGCCCGCCGTGAAGTCGAGGTACCGCCGATCGTCCTCGTCGAACAGCAACACGCCCTCACCGCGTGAGGCGACGACTCCGGTTGCCTGTTTCAAGACCTGCGACAGCTCGGCCACGGCGGCTCCCCTTCACGCGTGCGGTCGACACATTTCGTCGACTGGTAGATTGTCGACAATCAGCGTATCTCAGGCATCTGCACTGTCAATGGAGGCCGCTTGTGACTGCACATCCAGGGCTCAGCGCCGATGAGGCGAAGGTGATCGACGCCGTTGAGAAGCGGCTGTACGTCGGCGGGCAGTGGGCCGGCGCGTCCGGCGGCCGGACGTTCGACGTACTGGATCCGTCGACGGGGGAGAAGCTCTGCTCGGTCGCGGACGCATCGCCGGCTGACGGTCGCGCCGCGCTTGACGCGGCGGTCGCGGCGCAACCGGCCTTCGCGAAGCTGTCGCCGCGTGAGCGGGCCGACATGCTGGCCGCGGCGTACGAGTTGCTGCTCGAGCGGGTCGACGATCTTGCGTTGCTGATGACGCTGGAGATGGGCAAGCCGCTGGCCGAGGCGCGCGGCGAGATCGTTTACGCGGCCGAGTTCTTCCGGCACTTCGCGGCCGAGGCGGTCCGGATCGACGGCGGGTACCAGACGGCCCCGGCCGGGAACGCGCGTTTCCTGATCGCCAAGCAGCCGGTCGGCCCGTGCCTGCTCATCACGCCGTGGAACTTCCCGATGGCGATGGGCACCCGCAAGCTCGGACCGGCGATCGCGGCCGGCTGTACGAGCGTGATCAAGCCTGCGCACCAGACCCCGCTGTCGATGCTGGCGTTGATGGACATCCTGGCCGAGGCCGGCGTTCCGGCGGGTGCGGTCAACTGCGTCACCGCGATGGACGCGGGCGGCGTGATGGAGCCGCTGATCCGCTCCGGCCTGGCCCGCAAGCTGTCGTTCACCGGGTCCACCCGGGTCGGCCGGATGCTGCTCGAGCAGTGCGCGGAGAAGGTACTGCGGACGTCGCTGGAACTCGGCGGGAACGCGCCGTTCATCGTTTTCGAGGACGCCGACCTGGACGAGGCGGTCGACGGCGCGATCGCGGCCAAGATGCGCAACATGGGCGAGGCCTGTACGGCGGCCAATCGTCTTTTCGTCCACTCGTCGACAATCGACGAGTTCGGGCGGCGGCTGGCGGCGAAGATGTCGGCGCTCACGGTCGGCCGCGGTACCGAACCGGGGGTGAAGGTCGGACCGCTGATCGACGCGGCGGGGCTGGAGAAGGTGCAGTCCCTCGTCGCCGACGCGGTGGACCGCGGTGCCACCGTCCTCACCGGCGGAGAGGTTGCTGCTGGCAACGGCTACTTCTATCCGCCGACGGTGCTGACCGGCGTACCCCGAGACGCCGCGATGGCCGACCAGGAGATCTTCGGTCCGGTCGCCCCGCTGACCCCGTTCGAGACCGAGGACGAGGTCGTCGCGGCCGCCAACGACACGGAGTGGGGCCTGGTCGCCTACGTCTTCACCAACGACCTCCGCCGCGCCCTCCGCGTCGCCGAATCCCTGGACACCGGCATGGTCGGCCTCAACCAGGGCATCGTCTCCAACCCCGCCGCACCCTTCGGCGGAGTCAAACAGTCCGGCCTCGGCCGCGAGGGCGGCACCATCGGCATCGACGAGTTCCTGGAAACCAAGTACATCGGCATCGCCATGCCCTAACCGCCGGCGCACGTCGACGGGTGCCCGCGAGAACCGGCAGGAGTCGACGGCGGCGCAAGAACGCAGAAGTCGACCGCCGGTGGAGAGTGCTGCGCCTCGGCGGTCGCCCAGGCCGAGCGTTCGGCGGTCGGCCCGGGCCGGGCGTTCGGCGGTCGGCCCGGCCGGGCGTTTGCGTCAGCGGTTGGTGAGGCGGGTGATGGCGTCGTCCATGTGGGCGATGAGGAGGTCGTCGGCGTGCAGGTGGTCGCCGGCGCCGATGGCTTCGGCCAGGGCCCTGTGCTCGGTGACCCGGACGTCGGACACCTTGTACGTCTCCGCGAGCGCGTGGATGCACATGCGGGTCTCGGTGATGTACGTCTGGTGCATCCGGGACAGGCGAGGACTGCCGGCGAGTGCCACCAGGCGTTCGTGGAAGGCGATGTCGAGTTCGCCGACCGCGGCCGGGTCGCCCTCGGCTGTGGCCATCTCCTCGACGATGGCGAGCAGTTCCTTGCCGGCCGCCTCGTGGTCGCCGCCGATGATCTGCCGCGCGGCGGCACGTTCGATCGCCTCACGCGCCAGGTACATGTCCTTGACGTCTTCGGGCGTCATGTCGATGACGAACAACCCGCGGTTGCGGATCGAGACCAGCAGCCCCTCCTGGGTCAGCCGCTGCATCCCCTCCCGGAGCGGTCCGCGGCTGACGCCGAGCTTGCGGGCCAGGTCCGCCTCACCGAGCTGTTCGCCCGGCTTCAGCTCTCCGTGGCTGATCGCCTTGCGCAGTTTGTCGGCGATGATGCTCGGCGTCGACTCCTGCGCCAACGGCTCGATGAAACTGGTCACGCGTGTGTCCCCCTTGCTGAAAACAATCGACCCAAGCCTGGCAGTGACGGTACCGGGCCGATCAACTGGAGCCCCTTCCACACCGTCACCTGGTTCGCCGTGAGGACCGGCTTACCGGCCGCCGCCTCCAGATCGTCGACGATCTCCAGGGTGTGCATAGCGGTGTCGGGCACCAGGATCGCCTCGGCGTCCGGGTGGTCCGCGGCCTTCACCATCGCGATCACCCGCTCCGGATCGAGGGTGCCGACCTCGGCCGCGGTGATGATCCCGTGGCTGCCCATCGCGACCACCTCGACCCCGCCCGCGGTCAGGAATCGGACGAAGTGCTTCGCGACATCCTCCGGGTACGACGCCGCCACCGCGACTCGTCGTACGTCGAGAGCCTTGCAAGCGTCGACGAATGCGAGAGATGTCGAGGATGCCGGTACGCCGAGCGCCTGAGCGACCCCGGACGCCTGGTTGCGGGCACCCTCGGGGCCGAAGACGAAACTGCCCGAGGTGCAGGCCCACATGACCGCGTCCGGCTGGGATGCGGCGAGTTCGGAGGCGCCTTCCGCGAGCCGTTCGGCGCGTCCCAGGTCGAGTAGTGCGTCCACCCGGTGCGCGTCCTCGCCGACGGAGGTGATCACGACCGGGAGCTTGATCGCCCCGTCCAGTCGCGCCTCGAGCGCCGGGTAGTCGTCTTCCGCGCTGTGACCGGGGTAGAGCAGCCCTACTGTGACCATGCGTCCTCCTGGCTGACCCGCACCGAAATAGGTAGATTGTCGACAATGTTAACCCCAGACAACCCTACGACCGGAAGATCCGGCCCTGGCTACGACGTGGTGCGGCTGGTCGGGGACTTGCGGCGGGCGCTGCGTGGGGTGGTGGGGGACGACCGCGGGATGCGGGCGCTGTATGCGGCGGACGGATCGAACTATCGGGCCGTGCCGGATGTGGTTGTGGTGCCGGCCGATGTCGACGATCTGGCGACCGCGGTCGAGGTGATTGCCGCCGCGGGGGCGCCGGTGGTGATGCGGGGCGGCGGGACCTCGATGGCGGGGAACGCGATCGGCGGTGTCGTTGTCGACGTGTCCAGGCATGTGAATCGGATCCTCGACGTCGATGCCGAGTCGCGGACCGCGGTGGTTGAGCCGGGGGTTGTGCTGACGGATCTGCTGGCGGCGGCGAGGTCGCACGGTCTGGCGTTCGGTGCCGATCCGTCGTCGGCCAGCCGGGCGACGCTCGGCGGGATGATTGCGAACAATGCGTGTGGCGCGCATTCGGTCGCCTGGGGCACCACCGCGGACAACCTCCGTTCCCTCGACGTGATCCTCGCCGACGGCACCCGACTCACGCTCGATTCCGGCGTCGACCGGCCCGGCGCCGCGAACCTGCAGGCAGGCGCTGCGGGCACCCGCGCCGGCGCTCCGGCTGGAGCGCCGGGTGCCGGGGCGGGTGCTGGAGGGTTGGGTGTTGGGGAGGTTCTGGATTTGCGGGCGGCGTATGCGTCGCGGCCTGGTCGGGAGGGGGAGCTGCATCGGGCCATGCAGGCCTTTGTGGATCGCAACGAGTTGCTCATCCGGAGGCGGTTCGGGCAGTTCACCCGGCAGATCTCCGGGTACGCGTTGCACCGGTTGCTGCCCGAGCACGGGTACAACGTCGCGGGGCTGTTGTCCGGCAGCGAAGGCGGCCTGGCGGCCACGCTGCGTGCGACCGTCGCGCTCACCCAGTTGCCAAAGGCAAAGGTCCTGTGTGTGCTCGGGTTCGGCGACTCGATCACGTCCGCCGACTGCGTGCCGATTGTGCTGCGGCATGGTCCGCTGACCATGGAGTCCATCAACATCGACCTGGTCGAGCGACTCCCGGCCGAGGTGCGCGATGCCGCCGTACGTGCCGGATTGCCCGACGGCAAAGCCTGGCTGCTGGTGGAGTTGGGCGGCGAGGACGAGGCGCTGGCCGCCCGTTCCGCGCGGACACTGCTCGACGAACTGCGCGACTCCGGCTCGCCCGCGACCGCGAGCCTGGTGACGGATCCGAAGGCGCAGGCAGTGTTGTGGCGCTGCCGCACCGACGCCGCCGGCCTGGCGACTCGTCGGGCCGACGGTGCTGAGGCGTGGGGTGGTTGGGAGGACGCCGCCGTACCTCCGGAGCGGCTTGGCGCCTACCTTCGCGGCCTCGACGAGTTGCTGGGCCGGCACGGTTTGTCCGGGGCGTCGTACGGGCATTTCGGCGAGGGCTGCATGCACATGCGGATCGACTTCGACCTATTCAGCCGGAGCGGCATCGCGACGTACCGGGACTTCGTCGAGCAGTCGACGGACCTGGTCGTCGAGCTCGGTGGTTCGGTGTCCGGCGAGCACGGTGACGGTCGGGCGCGGGGCGAGTTGCTCGGCCGGATGTACGGCGCCGACGGCGTCCGGCTGTTCGCGGAGCTGAAGGAGATCTGGGATCCGGGCCGGGTGATGAACCCCGGCATGATCGTCGAACCGCCGCCGCTGGACCTGGCGATCCGGCATGACGGGCCGGCGAAGGATCGTAGATTGCCGACAATGTTCACGTACCCGGAGGACGACCACGAGTTCGCGCAGGCGCAACGCCGATGTGTCGGGATCGGCAAGTGCCGGCAGAGTTCGGGCGGGGTGATGTGCCCGAGCTATCAGGTCACCCGCGAGGAGAAGCATTCGACCCGCGGACGGGCGCATCTGCTGTGGGAGATGCTGCAGGGCGACCTGATCACGGACGGCTGGCGGTCGACCGAAGTACGCGACGGGCTCGATCTCTGCCTGTCCTGCAAGGGATGCCTGTCCGATTGTCCGGTCAACGTGGACATGGCGACCTACAAGGCCGAGTTCACGCAGCACCACTACGCCCGCCGCCCGTGGGCCCGGCCGATGTCGCACTGGTCGATGGGCTGGCTCCCACTCTGGGCCCGACTCGCCGCTCCGATGCCAGGCCTCGCGAACCGCTTCGCCAAACTCCGCCTGACCAAACGCCTCGGCGGCATCGCGCCCGACCGCGAGGTTCCACCCTTCGCCCACCAGACCTTCACCAGCTGGTTCGCGAAGCGCGCCCGAAACGCGGGGCTCACTCGCGACGCGGCAGATCGCCCGGGCGCCCCAGGGCCGGTGGAGCGCGGGAGGGTGGTGTTGTGGGCGGATACGTTCACGGATCGGCTGGCGCCGGAGATCGGGCGGGCGGCGGTGGAGGTGTTGGAGGCGGCCGGGTTCGAGGTCGTGCGTGCCGGACAAGCGAGTGTGCTGCGGACTGACCTGGATCTCCACCGGCCAGTTGAAGAAGGCGCGGCGCGTCCTCAACCGTTCGCTCGACGCCCTGGCGCCGTATCTCGCCGACGGTACGCCGATCGTCGGGCTCGAACCCAGTTGTACGGCGGCCATCCGGCACGACGCACCTGATCTGATTGCCGACAATCCGCTCGCCGACAAAGCCGCGACCTCGATCCGGACCTTCGCCGAGTTCCTGGTCGACTCCGGCTGGGAACCACCGCAGGTCGGGGGAGAGGCTCTCGTCCAGACCCACTGCCACCAGCACGCCGTCCTCGGCTTCGACGCGGACCGTCGACTGATGTCCGCGGCCGGCATCGACGCGACCGTCCCCGACTCGGGTTGCTGCGGTCTGGCCGGCAACTTCGGCTTCGAGCGCGACCACTACGCGGTCTCGAAGGCGATCGGTGAGCGCGTCCTCCTGCCCGCCGTACGATCGCTGCCCGAGGCAACCGCCGTACTGGCCGACGGTTTCAGTTGCCGCACCCAGATCGCCCACGGCACCACTCGCCGAGCCCACCACCTGGCCGAGCTCCTGGCCCAAGCCCTCCAGAGGTAGGCAGGCCGGGCCACCAGGGTGCGGCCGGATCTCAGTAGAGGACAGAAGTTGTCCGGTGCTTCTCCTAGCGTTGATCACGTCCGACAGCGAGCGAAGGAGAGCCGAGATGCCGATTCCCGAGGGATATACGACGGTGACGCCGTGGATCATCGGCCAAGACACCGATGGTCTGATGGATTGGCTGACGCGGGCGTTCGGGGCCGAGGAGATCGACCGGATGGTCGGCCCGGACGGCCGGATCGGGCACGCGGAGATGCGGATCGGGAACGCGATCGTGATGATGTTCGACGCTCGGCCGGAGTGGCCCGCGACGCCTGCGTTTCTTCGTCTGTATGTCGACGATGCGGACGCGGCGCACGCGCAGGCGGTCGCGGCCGGCGGGACGTCGGTGACCGAGGTGACGCACCTGTTCTTCGGCGACAAGGTGGGGCGGGTGCGCGATCCGTTCGGCAATCTCTACTGGATCCAGACCCGGATCGAGGACCTGACCGAGCCGGAGATGATGGAGCGCCTGTCGGATCCCGAGTTCACCCGCCGGATGGAGTACGTGCAGAGCGCAGACTTCTTCCCCGGCCGCCCCTGATCAATGACGCCGAGGCTAGGTGAGCAGGCGTAGGGCGGTGAGGGCGTAGGCGCGGGCTGCCGTGACGAGTTCGGCGATGGGGACGGACTCGTCGGCTCGGTGGGCCTGGGTGGTGACGGAGCCGGGGCCGAGGACGACCACGGGTACGTCGAGGTCGCGAGCGACGTACCCGCCGTCGCAGGCCGCAGTCCACCCCGCGAGCGGCAGATCGGGGCCGCCGGCATCGACCCGGGCCGCCTCGACCACGCGGACGAGTTCCGAATCAGCACCCGTCTCGAACGCAGGCATCTCCATCGGCATCTCGAGCTCGACCGACAACCCGCGATCCTCCAGCCGCAACGCCGCGATGCGGGCACGCAGATCATCGAGTACGGCGGCCGGCGACTCGCCAGGCAGGAGCCGCCGATCGGCGACAATCACACAATCGGCCGGAACGATCGAACCGCCCGTACCACCGTTGATCTGACCGACACTCCAGGTCGCCGGCCCGAGCAACGGGTGCGGATCGGCGGCGAGCTCGGCATGCAATCGCTCGATCTCGGCGACGACAGCGGCGGCACCGTAGATCGCGTTGGCTCCGTCGTCCGGGTTGCCCGCGTGGCAGGCCCGGCCATGAATCGCAACCCGCAGATACGAGTCGCCCCGCGCCGCGATGATCGTCTGCAGCTCAGTCGGCTCCGCCGTAATACACCCGACAAACTCACCCCCCGATCCGACAACACCGCGCGCGTTGTCCGATCCGGCGATGCCGTGCGGGCCCGATCCAGCCGTGCCCCGGGCGTTGTCGACGTACGCGCGGATGCCTTTGCCGGTTTCTTCCTCGTCGACCACGGCGGCGAGTTCGACCGGTCCGGTCAGGCCGGCGTCGCGCAGAGCGGCCAGCGCGACCAGGGCGGCAGCGAGGCCGCCCTTCATGTCCGACGCGCCGCGCCCGTAGATGCGCCCGTCCTTCACCACCCCGCCGTACGGATCGATCGTCCAGCCGTCACCGACCGGTACGACGTCCGAGTGCCCGAGGATCAACAGCCCCGGACCGTTGCCCCCGGCAAGTGTGATGGTGACGTTGTCGCGCCCGGGCTCGACCGGTGACGTCACCACGTCGAGCCCGAGCTCCCGCCCCGCCGCCGCGAGCACCGCGACCGTCGCGGCCTCCTCGCCGGGCGGGTTCTGCCCGGTGGCTTGCACCAACTCGCAGGCGACCCGCACCAGCAGCTCTTCGTCGATCCGGTCGAGGACGCTCTGTTCGTCAGGGGTCATGAACACGAAGCCTAGGCGGACCTCCCGGCCAGGTAGGAGCGCCAGCCGCCGAAGGAGGTGATGTCACGCGCCGGATCCGCGCCATCCGCCGTACAGACGAACCCGAGGATCCGCCGGCCGTCCGACAGCTCCAGCGGACCGATCGCGAGTGGTGGCTCGACAGTCGCCGCGAACCCGCCGAGCTCAGCCGCGGGCACGCTCCACACCTCAACCTCGATCCCCGGCCCAGCTTCGTCGTTCGCCACTGTCCGGGTCAGACCCGGTCTGGGCCCGTCGAGCAGATACATCCGGTACGACGAAGCAGTCCGCGCATCGAAGGCGAGCCGGGCACCGCGTCGTACCAGCTCGTCGTTGAGCGGCTGGCCGGTCAGATGAGCACCGGCGACAGCGAGCAGAACCTCCTCGGTCGCCTCGCCGCACCACACCGCGGCCAGGTCCATCAGCAGGTGGTCATGACCGGCCGGCGCCAGCAATTGGACACCGAACGGCAAGCCGTCGGATCGGTCGGAACCGGGGAACGCGACCGCGCACAGGTCGAGCAGATTGACCATGTTCGTGAAGCGTCCCAGCCGGCTGTTCACGCCGATGGGATCCGCCGCCACTTCGGCCAGGGTCGGATGGCCCGGCGTCACCGGCAGCAGCAGGGCGTCGAGTTCGGCCCACAGGTGCTCACTAGCGCGAGCGAGCACCGCGAGTCGATCGAAGCCCGCAAACGCGTCTGCGGCCGTCAGCATCGCGCCATTGTGGACAATCGACCGCACGGTCGGGTCCACTGCGGGGTCGTCGTCCAGCTTGTCCCCGAACGCGAGCCACCGCTCGGCCAGCCACGGCCCGGAGTACAGCAACTCCGCCGCTGCGAGCAGCGGCCGCACGTCCACCTTCACCACGTCGCCCAGCCGATCGGCCTGGTCGAGCGTCTGCTGCCAGGCCTGCTCGTGCAGGGGATCGAGGTCCAGGTCGAGATCCGGTACTCCGATCACCGCGGCGGCGCCCGGCGTTCGGCCGGCCCGCCCTCGTGGCAGATCAGAAGCTCGTCGCGACCACGCGTCGTCCGGGTCGTAGGCCGCCATCACGTCGAAGGCCGCACGCGCCGTCCGGACCGACCGGGCCATCACCGTCACGCAGTCGAGCGATCGGCAGGCCGGTACGACGCCACGCGCCGAGACAAGCCCACGACTCGGCTTCACGCCGACAATCCGATTGAAGGCAGCCGGCACCCGGCCACTCCCGGCGGTGTCGGTCCCGAGCGCGAAATCGACCTGCCCGCTCGCCACCGCGACCGCACTGCCCGAACTCGATCCGCCCGACACGTGATCCGCGGAGAACACCGAGTGACAGGCGCCGTACGGCGAACGCGTGCCGACCAGTCCGGTCGCGTACTGATCCAGGTTCGTCTTCCCCAGTGGTACGGCGCCGGCCGCGATCAACCGATCGACCACGAAGGCGTTCCGCGCCGCCGGGCGTGAGTTCCGCGGATCGCCGGCCGTGGTCGGCACCCCGGCGAGATCGATGTTGTCCTTGAGCGCCATCGTGAGACCGTGCAACGGTCCCGGCGCGGCCTCGACCGGCTCGACCCGGCTGATCCAGACGTTCATGCTCCCCACCGGGCCCTCTCGGCGTCGAAGGCGGCTCGCCGTTTCGCCCGTACTGTCGCAATGTCCACAGTTGCCCCTTGTTCGATCCGGTGTACGTCGGCGATCGAGAAGGTCGCCGGGCTGACCCGCAGGTCGGCCCGTCCGGCCTTGATCTCGGCCCGCTCGTGGGCGAGCTGCTCGGCGCTCACCGGGGTGAATCTGATCAGGTCGAACTGCCTCAGCAGCCAAGGCCGTTCGTCGTTCGAGGAGAGCCGCCAGACCGGGACGGTCCGTCCGACCAACTGGTACCCACCGGGCCCCTCCATGCCGTACACGCAGAGGTAGATCCCGCCGATCCCGACCGCGTTCTGCGGGGTCCAGGTCCGGGCCGGGTTGTACTTCGTCGTCACCAGCCGATGCCGGGGATCGATCGGTACGGCGACCGGTGCGCCGAGGTACACGTCGCCCAGCCCGACGACCAGGTAGGTCGCCTTCTGGATGATCTCGAAGACGTCGTCCCGCTGCCGCAGATCGTTGACCCGCCGGATGAACTCCACGTTGTCCGGACACCAGGGCGCGTCGGGCCGGACCGAGGTCGCGTACCGCCGCATCGCCTCGTGCGCCTCCGGGTGGTCGAACGCAATCGGGAGAGTCACGTCGCGCGCCGGCAGCACCACAGTCGCCGGATCCGCCAGCCCGCCGGCCAGGGCTACGAGCGGCTCGGACAGGTCGTTCAGCCTCAGCCGCGACGAGTCGACCGCGATCAGGAGCGATCGGACACCCTCGACGATCTCGACCACGCCGTTCGGCCGGTGTTGCCGCAACGCTTGCGCCAAAAGGTGAATCCACACACGGACGGTCAGGTCGAGCTCGGCCGGTCCGGCTTCCACCAGCAGATGGCGTTCTCCCGAACACCTGATGGTGTACGGCGGTGCGCCGTCTGACTGATGGAGGACGTCCGGACGCCCGGTACCGCAGGCGACGGCGGCGACCGGCTCCGGCTCCTGCCGGAGGTCGTCGAGCCAACGACGTCGTACCGAGATCGCCTCGGCCGCGGTCTCCAGCGTCACCGGTACCAGTTGGACGGAGTCGCCGGCGCGAAGCTGGCCGAGGATCCAGCGATCGGCTTCGATCACGACGGCCGCTACGACGAAGCCGCCGAGCGAGGGTCCGTCCTTGCCGACGATCACCGGAGTGTCGCCGGACAGCATGATGCCGCCGACCGGGTACGCCGAGTCGTGCACGTTGGACGGATGCAGTCCGGCCTCACCACCGTCGGTCCGGGCCCAGTCCGGATCTGGACCGAGCAGCCTGATCCCGGTGCGATCGGACCGATGGTCGACAATCCAACTGTTCGCGAAGAACTTCTCGGCCCCCTCGACCGTGAGGTGCTCTGGAGCACCATGCGGTCCCGGGATCACGCGCAGGCTCCAGGAATCCGAGATGGTGGGCAGTTCGACCGACAGCGGGCTGAGCAGGTTCTCCCGGCGACCCAGCCGGAGTTGATCACCGGCCTCCAGCGGTCTGCCGTCCTGACCGCCGAATCCGCCCAGGATGAAGGTGGATCGGCTGCCGAGTACGCGCGGGACGTCG
Source organism: uncultured Actinomycetota bacterium (assembly GCA_963748245.1). Lineage (GTDB taxonomy): Bacteria > Actinomycetota > Actinomycetes > Propionibacteriales > Kribbellaceae > Kribbella. Next base: position 2,511,936 of record CAVVIA010000005.1, read on the forward strand.
AGCCCGCCTTCGATGGCGAGATAACCCCGCATCCCGGGTCCGTCGAGTGGACCGACGTCCAGGACGGCTCCTGCGGGCAGGAGGACGACCATGCCGGGTCGCACGAGGTGTCCGTCGATCGTCGCATTGTTGACAGCGCCGCCGACGCAGACCAGCCGATCCTCATCGCACGTCAGCACGGGTCCGGCGAGTACGCACTCGAGACCCGCCGCGCTGTCCGGGTTGCCGACCGCGGTGTTGACCAGTGCGAAGCTGAGTTCGTCGGCCGCGCCTGACGGCGGTACGCCGACATCCCACAGTCCTGGTCGACCGGTCAGGTCCTGCACTGTCGTCTGCGTCCCCGGGGCGATGACTGTGATGACGGCCAACGTCACCACCAGCCCAGGAGTCGTACCGGCGTCGGATTCCAGCCATTACAAGGATTGTTGACCTGCGGACAATTGCTGATCAGGACCAGGAGGTCCCGGGATGCGGTGAGCTCGACGTGCCGGCCCGGGGCCGACAGCCCGTCGTCGAACTTCAGGTCGCCGCCGGAGGTGACCGGGACGTTCATGAAGAAGTTGACGTTGTGCGTGAGCTGGCGCTGCCCGATGCCGGCTTTCGCGCCGTAGTACAGGAAGGTCTGGCGGCACGCGTGCTGGTGCCGGGTGAAGTCGCCGTACCGGATCACGTTGCTCTCCTGCGAGCACGCGCCGCCGACGGTGTCGTGCCGGCCGCAGGTGTCGTCAGTGATGACGGCGAGCTCGTCCAGCGTTGTCGACAGCAGACGCGAGCCGGTGGTGAGGAAGACCGCGCGCTGTTCGCGGATCGTGTCGAACGCGGAGTAGCGGTTGTCGATGTCGTGCGCGTCGTAGAACAAGGTGTCGACGGCCTGGTTCCCGTGCAGGTCGACAATCCGCAATCGACCGCCCGCGGGCACGGTGATGAGTGCGCCGTCTCCGGGGTCCACGATGCTGTCCAGGCTGACGGTTGTCTCGGTGACGGTCATGCGATCAGCTCCCGGGTCAGCTCCAGCGCGCGGAGTGCTTCCTCCCGCAGGTCGGGATCCTCGCCATGACCCGAGGCTTCGATCCGTACGGCGACGCCGGCGGGATCCAGGTCGTCGGAGAGGGGATGGGGCGCGGTAGAGATGAAGACCAGCAGGTCCTGCTCGGCCCGCAGGGTGACGGTGTCCCCGGCTCGGGCGTGGTCGGGGTCGAAGGTCAACGACGCGCGGGAGTCGTCGGCGATCGCGACCTTCGAGAAGAAGTTGATGCATCCGTGCAGGTCGGCCGGGCCGAAACCGTGTTTCGCGAGTTCGATTGTCAACAATCGGTCGAGACCACCACCGGTCAGGCAGTCGTGCCAGTCGAGGCTCGATGCGACGACCGTTGCCAGTGCGAGGCCCCGGTCCGACATCAGGACCAGGCCGGCCCGGATCCGGGCGGACATCTGCGACTTCAGCGTGTCCGGGACGTTGAGCCGGTCGAGCCGATCCGCGCCGATGATCAACACCGACGCGTTCGCGCCGTCAGCCAGAGCGGTCAGGCTGATGCTGCGCCCCGCGCTGACCTGTGCTGACCAGGCGGCGGCACCAGGGATGTCGTGATTCACGCGCCGGCTCCTTCTGCCTCGGCCACCCCACCAGCGGCGGCAGCCGGCACGACCAGGCCGATGGAGGCGTGGTAGGCGCTGCGTTGACTGCGATAGGCGACGAACCCACCGACAGCCACGACGGCGAGGGTGATCAGCGGGAGGTAGTGCAGGTACCAGCCGTCGCCGGCCGGGTCGTACACCTCCGCCCGCGGCCAGCCCAGGTTGATCGCCATCGCGAGTCCGTAGGCGACCGCGATGCTGTTGACAATCAGGCCGAAACGCCCGAGCGAGAACAACGGCCGGCCGTTCTCGTCGACCCCGGCGGCCGGTCCGTTGCCGGTCAGCCGCCGTACCAGCAAAGGTGCGGTGACCATCAGGTAGGCGACGTAGAGCAGCATGATGCAGACGCTCGCGAGGCCGAGGAACAGGCCCGCGTTGCCGAAGTTCACCACCAGGCACACGGCGGCGAACACGCCGGGCACGACGGTGGCTGCCATCGGGGTGCCGGTACGACGGGACACCCGGCGCAACCAGGGCGATGCCGGCAGGACGTTGTCGCGGGCCATCGAGAAGATCATCCGGGCCGCCGCGGTCTGGATCGCCAGCGTGCACACACAGACCGCGAGGGCGACATCGAGGAGCAGCAACTTGCCGGCCGTCGTGCCGAGCCGGCTGGTCAGGACGTAGGGGAGACCCTGGGTGGCGAGATCGCCGTTGGTCAGGGACGGGGCTGCCATCAGCGCGGCGATGATCAGGAACGCGCCGCCGATCCCGGACGCGACGACCGCGCGCAGAATCGTCCGCGGCGTCGTCGCGCGCGGCTTGTGCGTCTCCTCCGAAAGCTCACCCGCGCTGTCGAAGCCGACCAGCACGTACGCCGCCATCAACGCCGAGATGAGCAGCGGCACGACGTACCCGGTCGTGCTGTCGAGATTCGTCGTGTGCAGTACGACGGACGGACCGCGCTCGGCGCGACTTGTCAACAACACGATGATCAGCACGACGCCGATCAGTTCACACGTCACGCCCGCCGAGTTGACGACCGCGGTGATCCGCACGCTCGTCGCGTTCAGCAGCGTCGTCGCTGTCAACAAAAGACAGCCCAGTACGACGGCATTCGCGGCGCCGTCCTTCGACGCCAGCGTGGAGTCGGTGCCGATCAGCTGGAAGCCGGACCAGACCGCGGGGAGGACGACCTGCAGGGCGATCGCGGCGGTCGCCAGCGTGATGATCTGCGCGATCACCATCGTCCAGCCCGCGAACCACCCGACGACGGCACCGCCGAGACGCCGGGCCCACTGGTAGATCGCTCCGGACAGGGGATAGCGGGCGGCCAGTTCGGCGAAGCAGAGGGCGACCATCAGCTGCCCGGCGAGGACCGCCGGCCAGGTCCAGAAGAAGGCCGTTCCGCCGAAGCCGAAGCCGAGCCCGAACAGCTGGAAGACGGTCGTCAGGATGGACACGAACGAGAAGCCGGCCGCGAACGACGCGTAGCTGCCGACCCGGCGCGAGAGTTGCTGGGTATAGCCGAACCGGCCCAGGTCGTCCGCGCTTGCTTCCTTGGCGTTGGGTGAGGTCAGTGTTTCAGGGGTGGCTGACATTCCGGCCTCCATCGGATCGGCCCGGAATGCACACGGCAACCCGGGGCCTTCAAGGCCTCCCGGGCTTTTGTCCCGCCGTGGAACGGCGCTGTCGTGACAGCACCGCCTCCCCTCTCGGACCAGTCCTGCCGTCGCCGGCAGCGGAACCCTAGGGGCGCCCCGCCGTCTCGGCGGGTCCTGTTCAGTTCAGGGCGCGTTGGTTTCGGCGGCGCGCGTCCCGTGTAACAACGACGTAAACGAATCCTCTCACCAGTTCAGCCCCACTGAGATCAGTTGCTTACAGCAACAATACTTCCGTCGCCAGGATCCGATCCGGGTGGTTGGGGTCAGGTGAGTTTGTCGACGGCTCGGCGTAGGCGGGTGACGCCCTCGTGGATTCGGTCCGGTGGGGTTGAGGCGAAGCAGAGGCGGAGGGCGTCGGTGAAGCGGCCGGTGGGGGAGAAGGCCGGGCCGGGGATGAAGGCCACACCTTCCGCGAGGGCGACCTCGAACAGTTCGGCCGTGTCGACGCCGTTCTCCAACGTCACCCAGAGGAAGAAGCCGCCCTCGGGGTCGGTCCAGCGGCCGATGTCGCCGAAGTGCTCCCGCAACGCCGCGTGCATCGCTTCCTTGCGGCGCTTGTACTGCGCCCGCTGCGTGATCAGGTGATCCTCGAGATGCCCGCCCTGCAGGAACCCGGCGAGCAATCGCTGCGCCGGCAGATTCGTGCACGTGTCCATGGCCTGCTTCGCGTTGATCAGCAGCGGCTGCAGCTCCGGATCCGTATCCACCCAGCCGACCCGCAGCCCGGGCGCGACGATCTTCGAGAACGTCCGTACGGCGAACACCAGCGGATCACCCGCACCGAGTTCGCGGATTGTCGGCAACGGATCGCCGGCGAACCGCAGGAGCCCGTACGGATCGTCGTCGATCACCATCGATCCCCAGGACCGGGCCAGCTCGAGCAGCCGGTGCCGTCGCTCCAGCGAGAGGGTCGCGCCGGACGGGTTCTGGAACGTCGGGATCGTGTAGATCGCCTTCGGCCGCCGCCCGTCGAGGAGCTGCTCGAGATTGTCGACAATCATCCCGTCGTCGTCGACCGGGACCTCCAGCAGTTCAGCGCCGTACGAGAGAGCGGTCGCGCTGCCGTTCGTGTACGTCGGTGATTCGACGACGACCAGGTCGCCGGGGTCGACGAAGAGCTTGCAGAACAGGTCGAGCCCCTGCATCCCACCCGCGGTGATGGTCAGCCGGTCGGCGGTTGTCTCGTCGCTCGTCCCGCGCAGCGTCTCCAGCAGCGCCTCGTGCAGCGGCGGATCGCCTTCGGTGGCCGCGTAGTCGTACGCGTCGGCGCGACTCAGTTGGTCGGCGGCGATCCCGGCGAGGATTGTCGACGGAACCGCTTCGGCCGCCGGTGAGCCCATCGCGAACCGGACGATGTCGTGGGTCTGCTTGTGCAGCAGCGACGTGCTCGAGTCGATCACCGATCCGACCAGTCCGGTGACGCGTTCGGCGTACGGGAGTTTCACTCCGGGTACGGCGCCAGTGCTCGACGGATCGGCGCTGCCACGGGCTTCCTGCGTCATGGGCTATCTCCTGATCGTCAGTTCGTGGGACAGGTCGGTCAGTCGCTCCACACCGTCGCCGGTGACCACCACCGGTTCGGACAGTTCGTACCCCCAGCCGTCCATCCACATCCCGAGGATCACGTGGAACGCCATTCCGGCCGCCAGCACGGTGGTCTCGCCGGGGCGCAGGCTGACCGTGCGCTCACCCCAGTCGGGCGGGTAGCCGATGCCGATCGAGTAACCGATCCGCGATTCCTTCACCAACCCGTGCGCGGCGATGACGTCATTGAAGGCAGCGTGAACGACGCTTCCGGTGACGCCTGGTCGGATTGTCGACAACGTCGCTCGCATGCCGTCGGCGACGACCTTCGCCGTCTCGCGCAGCCGCTGCGGTGGATCGCCCAGCATCACCGTCCGGGCGAGCGGAGCGTGGTAGCGGCCGAATACGCCGGCCAGTTCGATCGTGGTCGCTTCGCCGGTTCGGAACGGGCGGTCGGTCCAGGTGAGGTGCGGCGTACCGGCGGCTTCACCGGTCGGGAGCATCGGCACGATGGCCGGGTAGTCGCCGCCGTGCTCCGCCGTACCGATCGCCTGGGCGGCCATGATCTCGGCGACCAGATCGCACTGCCTGCGGCCGGGGCGGAGCTGATTGAGGGCAATCTGCATCGCTTGCGCGGCGATCGAGCCGGCGATCCGGAGTTGGCGCAGCTCGTGCGGTGACTTGACCAGCCGGATCCAGTTGACCAGCTCGGCCGAGTCGACGAGCCGGTGGCCGGGCAGGCCGTTGCCGAGGGCAAGGTAAGCACGGGCGGAGAAGTAGTGTGCGTCGCCCTCGACGGCCACGTCGGCGCCGGGCGGGATGAGCTCGCGGGCGCTGGTCGCGATCCAGTCATAGGGGTGGACGTCGGGCCGGTGGACCAGGTCCTCCGGGTAACCGTGGATCTGGTCCGTGCGCAGATTGCAGGTGTACGCCGCCCCGGCCGCATCCATGGCGCGGGCGAACAAGTGCGGTTCGCCGTCGGCGGGGATCACCAGGCACTGCGGTGTGTAGAACGACCAGGCGTCGTACCCGGTCAGATAGAAGAGGTTCGCCGGATCGCTGACAATCAGCGCACCCAGGTCACGCCCGGCCATCGCGGTCCGCACCCGGTGGAGCCGGCCGGCGTACTCGCCCGGCTCAACCGCCTGCTCCAGCAAGTCCGGCACACACTCACCCCACTGTCGTTCGATTGACTGGCGGTCGATTGCAGATTGTCGACAATACGTTCGTTCGGGAGCTTAGCTCTTGAAGTCGGGGGAGAAGAAGCCCTGGCTGTTCCGGTGTGGGGTGGTGGTCAGGCAAGGAGGCGTTGGCCCGGGCCTATGGCTGGGTGGCCGGCCAGCGAGAGGGCCGACCACATCGTGACCTGGTTGGCGGTGAGGACCGGTTTGCCGATCATGGCTTCGAGACCGGCGATGACGTCGTACGTCGGGAGGTTGGTGCAGCTGATGAACACGGCGTCGGCGGTCGAGGTGTCGATGCTGCGGACGAGTTCGATGGTGGCCTCGTACGGGACGGTCCAGATCTGGGCGATCAGGCCGAGGCCGGCGGTCGCGACCACTTCGACGCCGGCCTCGGCGAGGAAGGCGGTCAGGCCGGCGGTCAGGTCGTCGGTGTACGGCGTGACTGTGGCGATCCGGTTGATGCCGAGGTGGCGGAGGGCCAGGAGGAGCGCGCCGCTGGTCGTCACCGCGGTGGGCGCGCCGGCGGCCACCATCGCGTCGACGAGTGCGGCCTCACCGGTCAGGCCGCCGACGAAACTGCCTGACGTGCACGCGTAGGCGACGGCGAGCGGCGCCACCGGCAGTACGTCGGTCGCGGCCCGTGCGATCAGCGTCGGGTCGGAGATGTGTACCGCCATCTCGAGGGTCGCGGCCAGCGGCGCGTACGGCGTACGCGTCAGGTGCAGCGTGACGTCGTCCGGGACCCATCGCCACAGCTCGCGATCCAGCGCGAAATCGTACGGCGCGACGACGCCGATCCCCGTCTGCAGGAGCGGTGGCGTCGGCGCCGGCAGCGGGTGAGTGGGTGGACGGACCGTCATGCGACTCAGTGTGCGGTCCGGCCGGTCGCGGCGACAAGGGATTGTTGACAATCCTACGGATCGCTTCCTAGCCTCAAGGCGTGCCTCCCTCCACCGGACCTCTCATCGTCACGGTCCTCTGCGAGCGGGCCTCCGATCCCCCCACCCCAACCACCCAGAACCCAGCCGGCTACGGCGCCGGGGGTGGTGCGGCGGGTGTCGGTGGTGACGATGCGAGCGTTGTCGCGGGTGACGATGCGGATGTTGTCGGGGGTGGTGGCGGTCGCGCGGTTGCCGGCGAGGCCGGGGGTGGGTTATTGCGGCCGCCGGGGTTGGATGGGGTGGGGGAGGTTGAGTTTCGGTATTGCGATGCGGAGGGGTTGGCGGAGGCTGTTCGCGGGGCTCGGCGTGTTGTTGCTGTGGGACTACTTTTCCACTGCGGTGCGGGATGTCTGGGCCGATGCCGGAACGCTGGAATGGATCCATGTGACCGCGGCCGGGGTCGACACTCTGCTCTTCGACGAGTTGCGTGATTCCGATGTCGTTGTCACCAATGCGCATGGGGTGTTCGACCGGCCGATCGCGGAGTACGTGCTGGGTGCTGTGATCGCGCAGGCCAAGGACAGCCGCAACAGTCTCGACCTGCAGCGGCGGCGTGAGTGGCGGCATCGGGAGACGCGCAGCGTGCTCGGCACGAAGGCATTGGTGGTCGGGACCGGGGGGATCGGGCGGGAGATTGCCCGCCTCCTGCGTGCGGCGGGCTTGGACGTGCGAGGAGCCGGCCGCGTCGCGCGATCCGACGATCCCGACTTCGGCGAGGTTGTTGCTAGTAGCAACCTTGCGGACGAGGTCGGCGAGGTCGATCACCTGGTACTCGCGGCGCCGCTGACCGCGGCGACTCGCGGACTGGTCGACGCGAAGGTCCTGGCGGCGATGAAGCCTGACGCGCACCTGATCAATATCGCGCGTGGCCCGATTGTCGACGAGGCGGCGCTGCTGAACGCCTTGCAGGACAGGCGGATCGCGGCAACGCTCGACGTCTTCGACCAGGAACCGTTGCCGCCCGACCACCCGCTCTGGGACGCACCCGGCGCGACGATCACCGCACACATGTCCGGTGACGTTCTCGGCTGGCGGGGCACCCTTTCGGCCCAGTTTGTTGACAATCTGCACCGCTGGCTGGCCGGCGAACCTCTGCTCAACGTGGTCGACAAGAAGCTCGGCTACATCCCCTCGGGAGCCCGATGACCCAGTCAGATCCATCGACACCGGCGACCTCGTCGGCTGAGCCCGCCTTCACGCCGGCCACCGAGCTCATAGAAGGTTTCCGGAGCGGCACGGTCTCGCCGGTTGAGGCGACCAGGGCCGCGTTGGATGCGATCGAGCGGTACGACGGGGCCGTGAATGCCTTCGTGTTGGTGGACGCCGAGGGAGCGCTCGCCGCGGCGAAGGAGTCGGAGGTCCGGTGGCAACGTGGGGAGCCACTGGGTCCCGGCGACGGAGTGCCGACGTCGATCAAGGACGCGCTGTGGACCAAGGGGTGGCCGACCTTGCGTGGCAGCACGATGATCGACGAGGCCGGGCCGTGGGAGGAGGACGCGCCGGCCGTCGCCCGTCTGCGGGAGACCGGGGCCGTGATCCTGGGGAAGACGACGACACCGGAGTACTCGTGGAAGGGCGTCACCGACTCCCACAAGTACGGTGCCACCGGCAATCCATGGGATCCGTCGAAGACGTCGGGTGGTTCGAGCGGCGGTTCGGCGACCGCTGTCGGACTCGGCATGGGCGCGTGGTCGCTCGGCACCGACGGCGGCGGTTCGGTCCGGATCCCGGCCGCGTTCACGGGCACGGTCGCGCTGAAGCCGACGTACGGGCTGATCCCGCTGTTCCCGCCGAGTGCGTTCGGGACGTTGTCGCATGCCGGGCCGATGACTCGGACCGTACGGGACGCGGCCGCGCTGCTCGACGTCGTCTCCGGGTTCGACCCGCGTGACTGGTCGGCGATGCCGACGCCGGGTACGTCGTTCCTGACCGGCATCGACGACGGGGTTGCCGGATTGAAGATTGCCTACTCGTCCGATCTTGGGTTTGTCGACAATCGACCGGAGATCGAGGAGTTGGTTCGGGCCGCGGTCGGCGTACTCGCGGAGGCCGGCGCCGAGGTGGCCGAGGTCGATCCCGGGTTCGCGGACCCGGTCGACGCGTTCAACGTGCTGTGGTGGTCGGGCGCGGCGAAAGTGCTGTCGGCGTACACGGTCGACGATCGGGTCGACCCGGGACTGCGGCGGGTCGCCGAGCTCGGGTCGTCGTACACGGCCTCCGACTTCCTCGACGCCACCGCTGAGCGGATGGAGCTCGGGCGGCTGATGGGACGGTTCCATCAGCAGTACGACGTACTGATCACGCCGACTCTGCCGATCACGGCGTTCCCGGTCGGGCAGGACGTGCCGGATGGTTGGGCGTCGCCGGACTGGACGAGCTGGACGCCGTACACGTATCCCTTCAATCTCACCCAGCAGCCGGCGTTGAGCGTGCCCTGCGGGTTCACGTCTGATGGTCTGCCGGTCGGATTGCAGATTGTCGGCGCGCGGCACGCGGACGCTCTCACCCTGCGCGTCGGTCAGGCCTATCAAGCGGCGACCGATTGGCATACGCGGACACCGACCTTGGAGGCACGATGAGCAGGTACATCACCGTCAGCCTGGACAAGCGCGGCGTGAGCTGTGTTGCCAAGTTGCTCGACGATGTCGCGCCTCGGACCTGCGCGGCGGTGTGGGACGCGCTGCCGTTGTCGGCGCCGGTATTCCATGGGAAGTACGCGCGGAACGAGATCTACACGCTGTTGCCTGCCTTCGCGCCGGCCGATCCGGGGAAGGAGAACACCACGGTGACGCCGATTCCCGGCGACCTGTGCTGGTTCTCGTTCGACTCCGACGATCTGGGCAATCCGGCGTACGGCTACGAGAACACCACCGGCACCGGGACCAGAGGCGCGATCGTCGACCTGGCCGTGTTCTACGGACGAAACAACCTGCTGATCAACGGCGATCAGGGCTGGGTGCCAGGCAATGTCTTCGGTGCGATCGTCGACAACCTCGACGCCATGGCAGCCGCCTGCCAAGACCTCTGGATGGGCGGCGCCCGCGGCGAAACCCTCACCTTCAGCCGACGCGACTGATCCGCAAAATCGCCGGCACCGAGCTTCGGTCCTCGCGGCCGAAGCCCGGTGCTCCTGCTGTGGTGAGTCAGAGGCCCTTGCGGAAGCCCTCGCGCCAGGAGGGGTAGCCGGGGTGCCAGTTGAGGGTTGATTTGGCGAGGGTGTTGTCGGCGCCGCGGATCTCGGTGAAGGCGGCGACGCCGACGTCGCCGACGGCTGGGCGAACCAGCCAGGCGGGGACGTGTCGCGGGGGTTTCGCGCCGAGGATGCGGGCGAACTCGGGCAGCCAGACCGCCGCCTGGGCGGGGTCGTCGTCGGCGATCTGGTAGATGCCGGTGGCATCGCTCTCGACAGCCTGCACCGTGGCGTCGGCCGCGTCGTCGTAGTGGATGAACGACCAGACGCCGGTGCCGTCACCGACCAACGGCAGCTTGCGCTTCTGGATCAGCTCGACGATCGACCCGCCCTTGCCGATGTCGCCGGTCGGGCCGTAGAAGTTGGCGTACCGCAGGGCGATGCCCTCGATCCCGTCGGCGTTGGTGACCGCCGACTCGAGGTACTTGATCCCGGCCATCGTCTGCCGCTGCGCCGGCACCGGATCCGGGTCGAGCGGGTCCGCCTCGGTCTTCGTCGCGGATCCACCGTGTTGCAAGTTCCAGCCGGCGTACGACTGGACGACGAACCGTCGTACGCCGGCAGTCTGGGAAGCGGCGAGCAGGTGGTCGGTGCCTTCGGTGCGGAGCCGGTTCGTCAGCGCGAAGCTCTGGTCGAACTTCTTGAACTCGACGCCGCCTCTGAGCGCCGTCATCTGGTGTACGACGACCTCCGGCCGGGCCGTATCCACCGCGGCCTTCACCGCGGCGGCGTCGAGGCCGTCCGCCAACACCACCTCGGCGCCCTGCGCCCGCAGACCGGCCGCACCCGACTCCGACCGGATCATCCCGGTCACCTCGTGCCCGGCCGCGATCAGCTTCGGTACCAGCGACCGGCCGAGTCCGCCGGTCGCACCTGCCACCAAGACCTTCATGGTGATTCCTCCGTCGTCTGTTGGTACAACCCGGAGGACACGCGCCGCCTCCGGGCCGTGACAGTGACGTGGATCACACCGAGGAGGTCAGCGTGTAGGAGGTGGGCCCGAACGAGACGTTCTGGGTGACGTCGATGGTGAGGGTGTCAGCCGGCCGGTGGCACGCGAGGGTCAGGACGAAGGGCGTTTCGACGAAGCGGATCGTGGCCACGAAGTTGTCCCCGTCGGCATAGGCGCTCGATACCAGGCGCTGCCCGGTCGCGGGATCGGCCTCCTTGAGCACACCGACGCCACGGTCCTCCTGCCAGCCGCCGGGACCGCAGACGACCTCGAGCGCCCCGCCGTCGCCCGGCCCGGCGAAGTTGAACGTGAAGGTACCGGTGCCGTCCGCAGCCAACCGGACCGCTTCCAAACCGGCCTCGTTCTCCGCGAACCGATAGGTGCGCTCGTTGCCACCGGACGGCGCGGGACCGCTGGGCGGCGGCAACTCCAGCCGCTCAGGCCGCGCGACCGCAGCCACCTCTTTGCCTTCCAGGACCGGGAGCAGATGATCCCAGACGGTGTTCAGGATCGCCTGCATGTCTCCGGTCGCGCTGGTGACGATGAGCGCGGCGTCGTACGCCGGGAAGATCAGGCAGAACTGGCCGAACGCGCCGTCGCCGCGATAGGTGTTGTGCCGGCCGCGCCAGAACTGGAACCCGTACCCCTGGTGCCAGTCCGGATTCTCCTCGCTGTCGTTGGGGACCTGCCACGACGTCGCGGCCTCGTACCACTCGGCCGGGACGAGTTGCTTGCCCTCCCACACCCCGCGTTGCAGCAACAGTTGCCCGAAGCGAGCCAGCGACTCGGTGTTGAGGCTCAATCCCCACCCGCCGGTGGTGATGCCCTCCGTCGACACCTGCCACGTCGCCTCCGAAGCGCCGAGCGGCTCGAACAGGCGTGGTCGCAGGTAGTCGAGCAGCGTCTCACCGGTCAGCCGCTGCAGGATCGCGGACAGCATGTACGTCGCGCCGCTGTTGTAGACGAACACCGTGCCCGGCTCGTGCTCGACGTCGAGGCCGAGGAAGATCTTCACCATCCGGCGGTCCCGGCTGAGTGCGTCGACGGTGTCCTTGCCGTGCCCGGTCGTCATCGTGAGCAGGTGCCGGATCGTCATCGCGGCGAGGTTGTCGCTGATCGTCTCCGGCAACTCGTCGGCCTCGAAGAACGAGACCACCGTGTCGTCGAGCGACAGCAGGCCGGCGTCGATCGCCAGCCCGATCGCGGTCGAGGTGAAGCTCTTCGACACCGAGAACAACAGGTGCGGATCGGCCAGCCGGTACGGCGACCATTCCTCTTCGAGTACGACGTGACCGTGGCGCAGCAGCATCACGGTCTGGATCTCCTGGCCGGACGTGTCCAGCGCGGCGACGAAGGAATCGAGGGCGGCGGTGGACATTCCCTGGGCTTCTGGCGTACTCCGTGGAAGGCTGCTCACCCCAAGCACGCTATCCCCACGAACGGACAAAATCAGGTGAGTTCCACCAGGCGAGCCGCGATCATCCTCAACCCGGTGAAGGTGCCCGATGTCGACAAGTTCCGCCATACCGTCGACACGGCCTTGGCCGAGCGTGGGTTCGGCGACTCGCTCTGGCTGGAGACGACCGAGGACGACGCCGGATCGACGATGGCCAAGCGGGCGATCGAGGAGCCCGTCGACCTGGTCGTGATTGCCGGTGGGGACGGCACGGTCAGGGTGGCCTGCGCCGAGCTGGCCGGGAGCGGGATCCCGGTGGCCGTCCTGCCGGCCGGGACGGGCAACCTGCTGGCCCGCAACCTCGGCATCTCGCTGGACCTCGAGATCGCGCTGACCGAATTGCTCGGTGGCAACGAGCAGCGGATCGACAGCGTCGAGGTCGAAGGCGACGAACTCCAGGTCGACCGGTTCGTGGTGATGGCCGGCCTCGGGCTCGACGCGGCGATCATCGCGGACGCACCCGACGAGCTGAAGAAGCGGGTCGGCTGGGCCGCGTACGTCGTGGCCACGCTGCGGAACCTCAATCATCCGTTCGTCCGGGTCGAGATCACCGTGGACGACCGGCCGCCGGTACGACGTCGCGCCCGGACCGTGGTGATCGGCAATGTCGGGACCCTGCAGGCGAACATCCCGCTGCTGCCGGACGCCGTACCGGACGACGGGCTGATCGACGCGGTCGTCCTCGCGCCGCGACGGATCAGCCAGTGGCCCCGGCTCGCGGCCAGCCTGGTGGTGAAGTCGCTGCGGGAGCGCCACGTCCAGCGGTTCACCGGCAAACGGATCCAGGTCACGGCCGCCAAGACGGTACGGCGGCAACTCGACGGCGACACCATCGCGGACGGCCGGACGCTGAGTGCGTCCGTCGACCCGTCAGCCCTGATCGTCCGGGTGCCGTGACTGCTGCAGGTGCGTCAGCTTGTCCGGATTGACGACGCCGTGGATAGACGTGATCAGGCCGTCGGTCACCACGAACGACCAGATTGCAAGGGTCCGGTCCTCGGCGTCATGGACGCGCATGCCGGGCTGACCACCGACGTGCACGCGGCTGATCCGGAAGCCGAGGCCTGTGACCCGGTCGAACGCGACTCGCACCAGTTTGCCGACGCTCTCGGCGCCGTGGACCGGTCGTGGGAATGCCAAAGCCTTCCCACCGCCGTCGCCGGTGAAGGTGACATCCGGGGCGAGCATCTCCACCAGTTCGTCGAGTTCACCCTCCTCGGCTGCCGCGACGAAGCGTCGTACCAGCTCGTCGCGTTCCTGCCGGGACGCGTCGAAACGCGGGCGGTCCTCGGACAGGTGACGGCGAGCGCGTACGGCGAGTTGGCGGCAGGCGGCCGGGGTCTTGCCGATGATCGCGGCGACCTCGTCGTACGAGTACCCGAAGACGTCGCAGAGCAGGAACACCGCACGCTGGTCCGGTGACAGACGTTCCAGTACGACGAGGAACGCGGTCGAGAGCGAGTCGGACAAGGCGGCTCGGTCGGCGAGATCGACGTACTCGTCCACGGCCGGCTCGGGCAGCCACGGACCGATGTACGTCTCCCGCTGCCGGCGCGCCGACCTGAGCTGATCGATCGCCAGCCGCGTCGTCACCGTGGTGAGGAACGCCTTCGGCGAGTCGACCCGCTCCTCCCGGTGCAGGCGCAGGTAGGCCTCCTGTACGACGTCCTCCGCGTCACCGAAGCTCCCCAGCATCCGGTACGCGATCGACAGCAACAGCGGCCTGAACTCCTCCATCACATCCATCTCAGACGATCGACGACCTCCTCCAGTGACACTGTCACAGGATCGGATTGTCGATCGTCTGCAATCCACATGAACACAATCACCTGGATCATGACCGCGGTCCTGGCGGTGGTCTTCACCTTCTCCGGGATCGCGAAGTCGACGATGTCGCGGGACCGGCTGATCGCGACCGGGCAGACCGGCATCGCCCCGTTCCCGATGCCGGTCGTCCGTGCCGTCGCGGTGGCCGAGCTGTTCGCCGTGGCCGCGCTGTTCGCGCCGTGGTTGAGCGGTACGGCGCGCGTCCTCACCCCGCTGGCGGCGATCGGCCTGGTCGGTGTGATGATCGGCGCGGCCGTCTCGCACGCCTCACTGCGCGAACCGAAGGCGGTCGCCGCCAACGTCACCCTCCTGGCCCTGGCCTCCTTCGTCGCCGCCAGCCGCTTCGCCGAACTGAGCTGACCCGACCCGAGCCGAGCCGAGCTGAACCGAGCCGAGCTGACCCGGGCTCGGCCGAGCCGGGCTGAGTCAGCTCACCCGAGCCGCCGCGGCGCTACCGCCGCAGGCCGGACTTGTTCCTTTCGAGTAGGTTCAGGGCCGCCGCCGGCGGTTGCGTCGTCGCCGCGAGCCTGGCCGCGGCGGCACCGTCGAGCACCGGCTTGGTGGTGGTGAAGAGCCAGGTCTGGAACAGGCTGTCCAGCTGCTGTCCCGAGATCTTCTCGGCCAGCGCGATGAACTGGTCGGTGGTGACGTTGCCGTTGCGGTTGGTCTTCGCCCAGGTCCGCAGGATGGAGAAGAAGTCGTCGTCCCCGACGGCCAGGCGCAGTTGGTGCAGCGTCATCGCGCCGCGGGCGTAGATCGGGAACGCGAACAGGTTGTCCGGCCCGGGATCGCCGATCGTCAGCGTCCAGAACGGATCGTCCGCCGCGAACAGGCCGTAGAAGAAGTCGAAGTTCTCCTGCGCGGTGCCGAGTCCCTCGCGGTCACTCCAGAGCCACTCGGCATACGTGGCGAACCCTTCGTTCAGCCAGATGTGCTGCCATCGGGCCACCGCGACGCTGTCGCCGTACCACTGGTGGGCGAGCTCGTGCACGATCACGCTCTGTCCGGAGACGGTGTCGGTGAAGAAGTCCCGCGCATAGATCGGGCGGGTCTGGTTCTCCAGCGCGAACCCCAGGCCGTCGACATCGTCGACGATCCCGCCGGAGGCCGAGAAGGGATAGCGCCCGAACGTGTCGGACAGGAAGCCGAGGATCTCGCCCTGCCGGGCGAACGAGGCGTCGACGACCTCACCGGTGGTCGGTGGCGCGTCCGCGGCCGTGCCCACGATCCAGTTGTTCGGGTTGGGCGTGCTGCCGGCCGGAGGACCGGACGCCGCCCAGCCGTCGAACGGGTCCGCGTCGGCCTCGAACGACGTCGTACCGGCGCCGGTGGAGACGACGACGTCGTCCACGAAGGCGCCAGGAAGCTGGACCACGTCGTCACTGGCATAGGTGATCGACACCTCGACGTTCTTGCCCGCGTACGCCGACAGGTCGACCTTCCACTGCTCGTACCCGTCGCTCCGGCCGCTCGCTCCCCACCAGGAGCCGCTGGACCCGGTCGGTGTGCAGGAACCGTCGGCCTGAGGCGTCTGGTAGTGCGCGAGGAACGGGTGCAGGTCGAGCCAGAACGGACAGACCAGCCCGGTGTCCTGGCTGGTGTTGCCGTTCAGATCGCGCAGCGTGGTCCAGTCGTCCTGACCGACGGTGTGTGCCTCGACGAAGACGAAGTCCCACCGAGGCTCAGTGTCCCGAGTGATCCAGAACGACAGGTCCGCGCCCGCGGCGGGCACGCTGATCGTCCGGGCCAGCCGCTTGTACGACGGCTCGTTGGTGGTTACCTGTTGGGACAGGGCGTACTGCTGTCCGGTCCGCGGTACGGCCTCGTCGAAGAGGTCGGGATCGAAGGCGTCCCAGTAGCGCACACCCTGCTGCTGATAGGCGCGCAGCTCGAACTGCCCGATCGTCGCGGTGGTCAGGTAGGACGCCATCGGCTCCTTGGCGTCCCAGGTCCAGGTGGTCCAGCCGTGTTTGGTGCGCTTGTCCTTCAGGACGCCGTTCGCGACCGCCTCGAGCCCCGCCGGAACCGCGATCCGGAACGTGTACGCCGCCTTGTCGCTCGGGTGGTCGTTCACCGGGTACCAGGTGTCGGCCACGTGCGGCTCACCGATCACCACCGTCCCGTCGTCGGTGTGGATGAACCCGCTGCCGTCGCTCAGGATCTGCGGGACGCCGTCGTACCGGATCACTGCGGTGAAGTCCTTCGACCGAGGCAGCCCGAACCGTGGCTTGACGGTGAGTTCGTCGCCCGCGCGTGACCAGGCGGCCGATCGGCCGTTGACAGTGACGGAGCGAACGGTGAGACCTTGCAGGTCCAGGTTGAACCGGGACAGGTTCTTGGTTGCCCGGGCATGGATCGTGGCGACCCCGGCGAGCCGGTCGGTCGCCGGAACGTACTTGACGTCCAGCAGGTAGTGCTTGACGTCGTAGCCGCCGTTCCCGTCGGTGCTGAAGTACGGATCTCCCGCACCCACCGCCCCCGGCGAGAAACGTGGCGTGTGGTCGGACGCTGGTGCCGTCCCCGTCCCCAGACCGAGGCTCAGCGCTGTGACCAGTGCTCCGGACAGCAGCAGATTCGCTCGTCGGAACATCTTTCCCCCTTGGATGCGCTGTGCAGTTTTGGTCAACTTTCGACACTAGGGAGCACAGCGCATCCAGGGAAGGCTTCGGCGCGGTTAGGTCTGGACCAGTACGGCGACCGAGCGCGCCGGGACGGTGACGGTGCCTGATGACGCGGTCCAGGTCGTCTGCTTCACGACCGGGTCCGAGCCAGTGGCCTGGACGGGGGACAGGGACAGGTTGGCGCCGGTCAGCCCCGGGACGTGTTGGGTGACCGCCGAACCTGTCGAGTTGAAGACGACCAGGACGCCCTTGAGCGCCGGGTCGACGTCGGCGCCGACCGTGTCGTCGATGCGCATCGTGATCACACCGGGGTTCGCACCGCTCAACGGGAAGCTGAGCTTGGTGTTGATCAGGTCGGCCGAGCCCAGCCGGAACAGCGGTGTGGAGAAGCGGAGCTTCAGCAGGTCCTGGGCGGCGGCGGTCGCCGTCGCCACCTCGGCCGCGGTCGGCTTGAGGGCCGGGTTGGCCAGTAGCGGCTTCATGTAGGACCACTTGGCCTCGTTGTCCGGCTTGGGTG
Source organism: uncultured Actinomycetota bacterium (assembly GCA_963748245.1). Taxonomy (GTDB): domain Bacteria; phylum Actinomycetota; class Actinomycetes; order Propionibacteriales; family Kribbellaceae; genus Kribbella. The sequence goes on from CAVVIA010000005.1 coordinate 2,529,387, forward strand.
GCAGGCCGTGGCCGAAGCCGTTGTCCGCGCCGGTCCAGTCGAGGGTGTTGAACCAGTCACCGGAGTCGTACGAGTTCCGGTCCAGCGACTTGCTCCGCAGCATGTCCGCGCCGGCGTGCCAGAACGACGGTGTCTGCGCCAGCGCGGTCGTTGCCAGCGACACCGTGTTCATCCGGACCCGGTCCGCCATGGTCAGTGCCGTCGGCAGCTTGTACGTCAGCGAGTCCCACAACGTTTCGTTGTCGTGGGCATCGACGTACGTGATCACCTCGTTGGGCTGGTCGGCGTACCCGGCGGGGCTGCCGTTGTAGTCGACGGCGTCACCGCGGACGACGGCACCGGTCTCGGCGGAGCGGAACGAGAACCCGCGCAGGTTCGCGGCCAGCCCGAGTTGGACCAGGTCGGTGTCGTGGGCCAGGCGTTTCGCGCGGTCCTCGGGGGAGCCGTTGACCGGATCGCCGTTCGGGTCGCTCGCGGCGCCGGAGCCGAAGCCCTGGATCCGCGGGTTCTCGTCGAACGGGCCGCCGCCGCGGACGCCGTCGCGCAGCCGGTCGGAGAACGTGCCGATGCCGGTGCCGCCGAGGTTGCCCTGCCGGGCCTGGACGAACAGCGCGTCGTTCGCGACCTCGCCGAAGTTCCAGCCCTCGCCGTACACGTAGACGCTCTTGCCGTCGACGCCGTCCTTGGCCAGGGTCAGCTGGTCGAGTGCGGCCCGGACCTTGAGCATGTTGGCCTTGCTGTGGTGACCCATCAGGTCGAAGCGGAAACCGTCGACCCGGTAGTTGCGGGCCCAGCTGACCGTGCCGTCGACCATGATCTTCTCGGCCATCGCGTGCTCGGTGGCGATGTTGCTGCAGCAGGTCGACGTCTCCACCGTGCCGGTCGAGTTGAGCCGTTGGTAGTAGCCCGGCACGACCTTGTCCAGCACGGATGTCGGCGCCTGGCCGGCCGACGGCGTGTGGTTGAAGACCTGGTCCAGTACGACGCGCAGCCCGGACTTGTGCAGTCCGCCGACCATCGTGCGGAACTCGGCGACCCGGGCCAGACCGTCGCGCTGGGTCGCGTAGGAGCCCTCCGGCGCGAGCCAGTGGAACGGGTCGTAGCCCCAGTTGAAACCGTCCTTCGCCGCGACCGCGGTCACGCAGGCCTGCTGCTGCTCGGAGTCGGGCGGGAAGGACTCGAGGTCGCAGGCCGGCGTCTGCTGACCGGTCTCCGGGATCGACGCAATGTCGAATGTCGGCAACAGGTGGACCGTGTTCAGACCGGCGGCCGCGAGTGACCGCAGGTGTTTCGTTCCGTTGCCCTCGTCGGCGAAGGCGAGGTACGTGCCGCGGTGTGCGGCCGGCACGGTGCTGTCGTTGATCGAGAAGTCGCGGACATGCAGTTCGTAGATCGTCGAATCCACTGATCGGGCCAGCTTCGGTGCCGGCGTCGTCGACCACAGCGCCGGCTTCCCGGCCGGATCGTCGAGGTCGACCGCGACCGAGTGCGTCGAGTCGGTGGTGAGCGCCAGCGAGTACGGGTCGGTGACGACGTTCGTCTCCACCTTGCCCGTCGACGGCGCGAACACGGTCACCTGATAGCGGTACGGCGCGTTCTTCCACGACCGTGGCCCACTCGCGGACCAGGAGCCGTCGTAGTCGCGACGCATGGCGATTGTCTGCGATCCGACAATCAGACTGACCTTCTGCGCCGTCGGCGCCCACAGGGTGAACCGAGGCGATCCGCCGTGCCACGTCACGCCGTACGAGCGCTTCGTGGCCGAACCGCCGTACAGGTCGTCGAGGACGCCGGGAATCTGTACGCCGGTTGCGTCGAGCAACCGTCCGGCGTCGTCGTACTGCGCCAGCCCGAGTTGTCCGGTCAGGATCTTCTTGGCGTCGGCTTTGCCGAGTCTGAGCGCTGTGTAGCCCTCCAGCGCCGGGAACTTGGCCAGCACGGAGTCCGGTAGCCCGGCAGGGTCGTAGCGGAGGCCGGACGACGTACCGCCGATGTCGTCCGCGTCGACCTTGAGAGAGGCGTCGTACGACCAGTGCAGCCGCCAGCGTGACCTCTCCGGGTGTGCAACCGCCGGTACGGCGAGCAGGTCCTTGGTGACCCAATAGGCCTTGGCCTGGCTCAGGTCGGGCTGGGCGCCCGGGGTGGACGTCGTGACCGTCAGCACGTGGCTCTCGAGGACGTAGGAGAAGGTGACGACCAGCCCGTCGGCCGGGACGGTGATCGGTACGTTGTTGGCCGGGTAGCTCTCGTCCCAGGACAGGTTGTGTGCGACCTTCGCCTCATAGCTGCCTGCCTTGATCTCGGTGGTCGACCAGGTGTAGGTGCCGTCGCCGTCCTGGTCTGTCAGCCAGGGTCGCATGCAGGCCGGGTCCCAGTCGTTCGTGCAGCCCAGGGCCTTCTGGAAGCTGCCGGGCACAGTGATGATCGGCTTGTTCTCGGCCGTCGACGTGACGTAGTGCCGGCCGTGTTCGTAGTAGAACGTGACAGGCGTGCCTGGAGCCGTGTAGGAGATGTTGGCGCCGTTCTGGTTGCCGCCCGCGCCGTAGTTCTCGTCCCAGGTCTTGTTGATCGCGGCCTTGTAGGCATGCTCACCGGCCGGGATCGTGTACGTGCCCTTCCAGACCTTGTCCTGCGGGTCCAGCGTCAGCTGGGCCTGGTCGCAGTCCGGCGACCAGTCGGCCGGGCAACCCATCTCACTGTTGTGGTCGCCGGGCACACTGACGTTGGCCGGCTGGACGACCGGTCCTTCCCCGCCGCCACCGCCACCTGGCGCCGCTGCGTCGCCGACCACGCCGTACGAGCCCGACACCGAGTAGTTGCCGGACACATCCTTCAGTACGGCGCGGTACTCGAGCAGTGTCCCCTTCGGCAGACCGGACACGTCCTGGAAGACCCGGTACGGCGCGTTGTCGTCGGAGCCCAGTCGCTGCCAGGCCGTCGTACCCACAGGGCGGTAGCCGAAGGTCACGGTCACCGGAGTGTTCTCGGGAACGGCTGCAGCGATCTCAGCGCGCCCACCGACGGTCGCACCCAGCTCAGGCGAGCTCATGTACACAGCAGGCGCCTTGGAGCGGTTGGGGACCTTGTTGGCAGCCTGGTACACGGTCACCGACAGCGGCGGCTGGCTGAGTACGACCCTGCCTTCGCTGTCGGTCTTGACCGCCTTCGAGCCGCCGTACACCGGCTTCAGCCAGGTGTTGGGGCCGTAGGTCGGGATCGTTGCCGACTTTGCGGTTGTCGCATTGTTGGCAATCACCACGTACTCGACGTCGTCCTTGCCGAGCCGGCTGAACGCGTACAGCCCGCCGGTGTTCGACGAGTACCGGTGCACCTGGCGGCCGTCGGCGAGCGCCGGGTACTGCGCCCGCAGCTTCTGCAGGGCCGCGATGTGCTTGTACATCGGCGCGTTGACGTCGTACCGGTCCTGGCTGCCGATCGTCGTCGTACCGGTGCCGTCGACGATCTCGTCGTCCTTGTAGTCCGTCGTCTGCGTCGCGAACATGTCCTGCCGCGCGTCCTTGTCACCACCCGCGCCGGTGAAGCCCTGCTCGTCGCCGTAGTAGATGACCGGCTGACCGCGGGTCAGGAACATCAGCGAGTGCGAGAGCTTGTCCCGCGCCAGCAACTCCTGACCGGACGCACCGGCCTGCTTGAGGAAGGTGCCGACCCGGCCCATGTCGTGGTTGCCGAGGAACGTCGGCAGTTGGTACGCGTTCGAGTCCGCGTCGGTGTAGTAGTCGTCGTTCGCGTAGAGGTCGCGCAGCTTCGTACTCGGGTCGCCCTTGGCGTACGCGACCGCGTTCTGCTGGAAACCGAAGTCGAGCGTCGCCTGCAGCGCGCCCTGCGTGGTGTACGTCGACATGAACTTCGGGTCGGCGTCGAACACCTCGCCGAACATGAAGAAGTCCTTCGAGCCCGCCCCCTGCGCCGCGGCCAGCACCGCGGGGGAGAACTTCTGCCAGAACTCCATGTTGACGTGCTTGACCGTGTCGATCCGGAACCCGTCGATGCCCGAACTCGGCCCAGGTCTTGTAGACGTCGGTCATCCCGTCCCGGACCGTGGGCTGCTCGGTGAACAGGTCGTCCAGTCCGACGAAGTCGCCGTACTCCGCCGATTCGCCGGCGAAGGTGGAGTCGCCGCGGTTGTGGTACAGCGTCGGGTCGTTCAGCCAGGCCGGCACCTTGACGGTCTCGTCGGCCGGCGTCCGGAACACAGGGACGTTCGGGAACGACGTGTTCCGGTCCAGCGGCGGGAAGGTGTCGCCGGCCGGCGTACTGCTTGTCGTCGAAGACGTTGCCGGCCGCATCCTTGTACGGCGACGTGGACTTCGGGATGTAGCCGTACTGGCCGGACTGGTAGTCGATCACGTCCGCGGTGTGGTTGGTGATGATGTCGAAGAAGACCTTCATCCCCTTGCCGTGGGCCAGGCTGATCAGCTGCTTCATGTCCGCGTTGGTGCCGAGATGCGGGTCGATCTGGGTGAAGTCGGTGATCCAGTACCCGTGGTACCCGGCGCTGACGTCGGCGCCGGCGCCCTGCACCGGCCGGTTCTTGAACGACGGGGTGAGCCAGATGGACGTCGTACCGAGGGACTTGATGTAGTCGAGCTTCTGGATCACACCGGCCAGGTCGCCGCCGTGGTAGAAGCCCTTGTCCGTCGGGTCGAGCCCGGTGGCCAGGCGATCGCCGCTCAGCCCGCCGGCGTCGTTGGACGCGTCCCCGTTGGCGAACCGGTCCGCCATCACGAAGTAGAACCGCTCCTTGGTCAGGTCCTGCCGCAGGCTCGGCGTCGACAACGCCTTGTCGGCCGGCGTCACGGTCTGCCCCGCCAGATCAACCGGTCGCACCGTGACGAGGTGGCTCGTGTCGTCGTACCGGAACTCGAGCTTGGCCGGTCCCTCCATCCGCAGCGGGATGTTCGCCCCGTTCAGTACGCCGCCGGCACCGTAGTTCTCGTCCCAGCTGCCGTTGACGGTGACCTTGTACTCGTACGATCCGGCCGGCACGTCGAAGACCTTCGCGTACGGCGCCGCCGCCCCGAGACTGCTCGCCGTACAGGCGGGATCCCAGTCGCCCGCACACCCGAGCTCGCTCTGCAGCGACCCGGTCAGCGTGATCACCCGATCCGCCGCGACCTGCGCGGGCGCCGGTGCCGCCGTACCGAGGCCGAGCACGATCACCGCAGCCGCGGTGAACCCCGCCGTCCATCGCCTGAACCTGAACCCGCGCATCACGGTCCCCCTCCAGCAGCCGTTGATCCTGCCGGGGACGCTAGTCCGCGGCGTTCACGCTGAGGAGACCTCGAATGTCACGGTCAGGTCACGAGACCGGGGAGGGTGGTCTCGATCGGGGTGTGCAGGACGGTGGCGGCCTCGTCGTCGTACGGAGTGGGCTCGGCGTTGAGGATGACCAGGGGCTTGCCGGCCGCCCAGCGCGATGTCGCAGAGGCCTGCTGCCGGGTAGACCTGCAAGGAGGTGCCGACGGCGAGGAAGAGGTCGGCAGCCTCGGTCGCGGCGACCGCCGCGTCGAGGACGCGCTGGTCGAGCGACTGGCCGAAGGAGACGGTCGCGGACTTGAGGATGCCGCCGCAGACCTCACAGGACGGATCCTCGTCGCCGGCGTCGAGGCGGACGAGTACGTCGGCCATCGGAACGCGACGGGCGCATTGGAGGCAGTCGACGTACCGGACCGTGCCGTGCAGTTCGTGGACGAGCTCGGGGGAGGAGCCGGCCTTCTGGTGCAGGCCGTCGACGTTCTGGGTGATGAGGCCGGTCAGCCGGCCCTGGCGTTCGAGCTCGACCAGCGCGAGGTGGCCCGGGTTCGGCTCGGCGCTCCACGCCGGCGCGGCGAGCCGGAACTTCCAGGCCTCGACCCGGACCGCCCGGGAGGCGACGTACTCGTCGATGTCGAACATCGCCTCCGCGGCCGGGTTCTTCGTCCACAGCCCTTGGGGGCCGCGGAAGTCGGGGATCCCGGATGCGGTGGAGATCCCGGCCCCGGTCAGTACGGCGATGTGCTCAGCGTCGATCACGCGTCAGAGGTTAGCTTTCCAGTCCGGCGCCAGCACGGACATGACGATCGAGTCGACCCACTCGCCGTCCCAGTAGAGCTCGTCGCGGAGCCGGCCCTCGACGACGAAGCCGGCCTTCTCGTACGCGCGCTGCGCCCGCGGGTTGAACGCGAACACACCGAGGCTGATCCGGTGCAGCCCGATCTCCTCGATGCCGTAGCCGACGATCAGCCTGGTGGCCTCGGTCCCGAGGCCGCGGCCCTGGCCGTTCGGGCCGATCAGGATCCGGAAACTGCAGGACCGGTTGTCCGGATCCCAGTTGTTGAGGACCGCCTCGCCGACCACCGAGCCGGTCGCCTTGTCGACGATCGCCAGGTCGAGCCGGTCGGTCTGGTCCTTCCGGGTCCGGTACCACTGCCGCGCCTCCTCCTCGCCGATCTCCCCGTGGCTCCCGGTGAACCGGGTCACCTCCGGGTCCGCCATCGCGGCGGCGAGCGCGTCGTAGTCGCCCTCGTCCACAGGCCGCAGAATCACGAGCTCACCGGTCAACGTCGGCTTGTACGAGAAGTCGTTCACGCCGTGCAGTGTGCCAACGGGATCCCTCGAAGGGCGAGAGGTTTTAACTGAGGCGCCGTACGACGAAGCGGGGAGCGTCGGCGGACACGAGTTCCTGGTTGCGGAGGCGGCACCAGGCCGGGATGTCGGTGGCGGCCGCCGGATCGTCGGCGAGCACCGTGATCGTGTCGCCCACGGCCACCGACGGTAGGAGCCTCGCCAGTTTGATCACCGGGAGCGGGCAGAGCAGGCCGAGGCAGTCGAGGTCGGTGTTCACAGTCCGACCTCCGCCCGGATCCGCTGCACGATCCCCGGCAACACCGTCGCGAAGCGGTCGATGTCGTCGTACGTCGTCGTCCGGCCGAGTGAGACGCGGACGTTGCCGTGGGTCAGCACGCCCATCGCCGCGAGCACGTGGGACGGGCGCAGGGTGCTCGACGTACAGGCCGATCCGCTGGAGACGGCGAAGCCCTCCGCGTCGAGGGCGGTGACGAGGGCCTCGCCGTCGACGTACAGACAGGAGAAGGTGAGGACGTGCGGCAGTCGGTCGTCCGGGTCGCCGACCACCTCCACATCGGCGATGCCCGCGGCGACGCGGTGCCGGAGTTCGTCGATCCAGGCCCGGTGCTGCTTGTTCAACTCGGCAGCCTCGGCCTGGCGAGCCTGCAGGGCGGCCGCCGCGGCGAGCGTGTTCGGGATGTCCGGGAACCCGGGCGAGAGGCCGTCCTCCCGCTCGTCCATCGGCCAGGCCGGCGCGAGCCGTGTCCCTTTGCGTACGGCGAGCAGCCCAACGCCGGCCGGCCCACCCCACTTGTGCGCACTGGCGGCCAGCGCCGACCAACCGGCCGGTACGGCGTCGTGCCCGATCGACGCGGCCGCGTCGACGAACAGAGGTACGTCGCCACAGGCGTCAGCCGCGGCCTCGATCGGCTGCCGGGTGCCGACCTCGTGGTTGGCGGACTGCAACGCCGCCACCGCGACACCCGGTCCCCGCACCGCCGCCGTGAACGCCTCCAGGTCAACCCGGCCGACCCCGTCCACACCTACCTCGACGCCCGCGGATCCGGCCGTGTGCAGTACGGCGGAATGCTCGACGGAGCTGTGGACAACCGCCGTACCGATCCGCCGGCGGGCGGCCGTGATCGCGGTCAGCCCGGCGTGGACGGCCGCCGTACCGGAGGTGGTCAGGAAGAGCTCGTCGGGGCGAACGCCGACCGCGTCCGCGAGCACCGCCCGGGCGTTGTCCAGCAGCAGCCGCGCGGTCCGTCCCTCGTGGTGCAACCGGACCGGATCCGCCCAGCCGGAATCGACTGCCGACAGCAACATCTCCCGCGCCGCCGGATGCAACGACTCGGCCGACGCCGCGTCCAGATACGCACGCTCGCTCACAGGGGAAACGCTAGAGCATGTCGGCTCCTGCGCTGCAGTCGCGAGCAGGTGCTCGGTGGGCTGTCTTGCTGAAGTCGACCCCCTCCAGTGCAGCGAGACGCCCACCGAGTGCCGCGCAGCACGCAGCGCAGGGCCGACATGCTCTCGGCCCTACCTATGCGCGGGGACGCAGAAGGTGTCCAGTAGTGTTTGGTCGTCAGTCTCACTTGGGAAGGGAAAGGCGCCCCGTGGGTTCGAACGGCACGCCCGGAGTGGACGAGCGAACGGCAGGTCCTGCCGGCGCCACACGTCCGGGAAAGCGACGCCTGCTGGTCGGTACGGGAGTGGTGCTCGTCACCCTGCTGCTGACCGGTTGTACGACGGCGGAGAAAGAGCAGTGGAAGCGACTCGGGCTGCCCGTGGGCGCATCGGACCGGACCGACTCCATCCTCAGTCTCTGGATCGGCGCCTGGATCGCCGCCCTGATTGTCGGCGTGATGGTCTGGGCCCTGATCCTGTGGGTCGTCGTGCGGTACCGCAAGCGCGACGAGGACGCTCCCCGGCAGGTGCGGTACAACCTGCCGCTCGAGGTGCTCTACACGCTGGCGCCGTTCGCGATCATCGGCGTGCTCTTCTACTACACGGTCGAGAACGGCAACCAGGTCACTGCGATGTCGAACTCCCCGCAGCACACCGTGAACGTGGTGGGCCAGCAGTGGCAGTGGACCTTCAACTACAAGGACAGCGTCGACGGGCAGGAAGGCGTCTGGGAGACCGGCACGCTGGAGGATCCCGCCGAGCTGTGGCTGCCGGTGGACGAGTCGGTCCAGTTCGACCTGACCTCGCCGGACGTCATCCACTCCTTCTGGGTGCCGTCGTTCTACTTCAAGCTCGACGTCATCCCCGGCCGGACGAACAAGTTCCAGCTGACCCCGACCAAGACCGGCACCTTCGCCGGCAAGTGCGCCGAGCTCTGCGGGCTGTACCACAGCCGGATGGTCTTCTCCGTCAAGGTGGTCACCCGGTCCGAGTACGACGCCCACCTGCGTGAACTGGCCGCCAAGGGCCAGACCGGCGCCGCCACCGGTGGCCAGGACGCCACCACCATTCCTGGTCATGGGCCAGAGGAGGGCGAAAAGTGACCGACCTCGCCGAACGCACCGGCGTCATCGGTGCGACCAGCGTGCTGCCCCGGCGGCGCAGCAAGGGCCAGCTCGCGGTCAAGTGGCTGACCACCACCGACCACAAGCTGATCGGCCACCTGTACCTGATCGTCTCGTTCGCGTTCTTCCTGATCGGCGGCGTGATGGCGCTGCTGATCCGGGCCGAGCTGGCCAAGCCGGGTCTGCAGATCGTGAACGAAGAGGTCTACAACCAGCTCTTCACGATGCACGGCACGATCATGCTGCTGCTGTTCGCGACGCCGCTGTTCGTCGGCTTCGCGAACGTGATCATGCCGGTCCAGATCGGCGCCCCGGATGTCGCGTTCCCGCGGCTGAACATGTTCAGCTTCTGGCTGTTCCTGTTCGGCGGTCTGATCACCATCAGCGGGTTCTTCACCCCGGGCGGCGCGGCCGACTTCGGCTGGTTCGCCTACGCCCCGCTGTCCAACGCGGTCCGCTCGCCGGGTATCGGCGGCGACCTGTGGATCATGGGTCTGTGGATGGCCGGTCTGGGCACCATCCTCGGTGCGGTCAACTTCGTCACCACGATCATCACCATGCGCGCACCGGGGATGACGATGTTCCGGATGCCGATCTTCACCTGGAACATCCTGGTCACGTCGATCCTGGTCCTGATCGCGTTCCCGATCCTGGCCGGCGCGCTGCTGATGCTGGAGGCGGATCGACTACTCGGGGCTCACGTCTTCGATGCCGCGAACGGTGGGCCATTGCTGTGGCAACACCTGTTCTGGTTCTTCGGGCATCCCGAGGTGTACATCATCGCGCTGCCGTTCTTCGGCATCATCACCGAGATCCTGCCGGTGTTCAGCCGCAAGCCGGTCTTCGGCTACATCGGCCTCGTCTGCGCGACGCTCGGTATCGCCATCCTGTCGGTGGCGGTGTGGGCGCACCACATGTTCGTCACCGGAGCGGTGAACCTGCCGTTCTTCTCGTTCATGACGTTCTTGATCGCGGTGCCGACCGGGGTGAAGTTCTTCAACTGGATCGGCACGATGTGGGGCGGCTCGGTCTCGTTCGACACCCCGATGCTGTGGGCGGTCGGCTTCCTGACCACCTTCCTCTTCGGCGGTCTGACCGGCATCATCCTGGCCTCGCCGGCGCTGGACTACCAGCTGTCCGACTCGTACTTCGTGGTCGCGCACTTCCACTACGTCGTGTTCGGCACGGTGGTGTTCGCGATGTTCGCCGGGTTCTACTTCTGGTGGCCGAAGATGACCGGCCGGATGCTCGACGAGCGGCTCGGCAAGCTGCACTTCTGGCTGCTGTTCATCGGCTTCCACACCACGTTCCTGGTGCAGCACTGGCTGGGTGTCGAGGGGATGCCGCGGCGCTACGCGTCGTACGGCGCGAACGAGGGCTTCACCACGCTGAACGAGGTGTCGAGCGTCGGTGCCTTCATCCTCGGCATGTCGATGCTGCCGTTCTTCTACAACGTCTACAAGTCGCGCAAGGCGCCGCTGGTGGGCGTGGACGACCCGTGGGGCTGGGGCCGCTCGCTGGAGTGGGCGACCAGTTCCCCGCCGCCGCGGCACAACTTCGACCGGTTGCCGCGGATCCGGTCCGAGAGCCCGGCGTTCGACCTGCACCACGCGGATGTCGCGCTGGCCGAGTATCCGGACAACCAGGCCTCGAAGGACAACCTCCTGGACGCCGGTGAGGACCGGGGCCGGGTGGAGAACCTGAAGGAGAACGCCGGTATCGAGACCGACGGGGAGGACAAGGCGTGAAGGTCGAAGCCTGGGTCTTCGGGATCCTGACCGTGTTCGTGCTGGTCGTCACGCCGATCTACTGGCTGATGTCGGAGGACCCGACCGGTACCACCGCACTGGTGATGACGTTCTTCCTGTCCCTGCTGGTGGCGTTCTACCTGAGCGTCACCGGCCGCCGGATGGACGCCCGGCCGGAGGACCGCAAGGAAGCCGAGATCGTGGAAGGAGCCGGTGAGCTCGGCTTCTTCCCGCCGTACTCCTGGTGGCCGCTGTGGTGCGCGATGACCCTGGCGGTGGTTGTGCTGGGCATCGTCTTCGGCTGGTGGCTGTTCATCGCCGGCTGTGCCCTCGGCATCATCACGCTGTCCGGGTTCATCTTCGAGTACTACCGCGGTGACCACGCTCACTAGCTGAAGCGCGTCGTACAAAGGCGCCGTCCGGAGCCAACCGGACGGCGCCTTCGCGCGTCTTAGGGGGTGCCACCGGAGAACGGGCCGTTGTGGTCCGTACCACTCCGGTATGGCGGTGTGCTGCCGGGTTCTGTCGGTTCGACGGGTTAGTCTGGCGGCGGTTGGTTTGAACAGGGGAGAGCTGGGGAATGGTGAGCGGTTCGGTGCGGAAGCACGGCCTTGCCGTGGCGGGGATCTGCGTGATGCTGCTGGCGGGCACCGCCTGCAGTGACACCGAGGCGGGCGGCTCTCCGTCGTCGCCGGGTGCGACGCAGAGCAACGGTACGCCGGGTGCCTCGACCACCCCTGGAGCCTCGACCACGCCGTCGCAGGACCCGGGCGCGGCCAGTGTCTCGGTCGTCCCGGCCAAGGGCGCCACCTCGGTCAAGCCGGACACCCCGGTGACCGTGAAGACCTCGGTGGGCACGCTGAAGGCGGTCACGCTCAAGGACGACGACGGCGACACCGTGGCCGGCAGCTTCAACACCGACAAGAACCAGTGGACGTCCGTGCCGCAGCTCGAGCCTGGAGCGTCGTACACGCTGACCGGCTCCGCGGAGGGCACCGACGGCGCCACCGTGCCGATCAGCTCGACCTTCAAGACGCTGAAGGCGGCCAGGAACCTGAAGGCCTCGGTCGTCCCGCTGAACGGTGAGACCGTCGGTGTGGCGCTGCCGGTCCAGATCTACTGGAACAACCCGGTCAAGGACCGTGCGGCGGTGGAGAAGCGGCTCAAGGTGACCACCTCGGTCCCGGTCGACGGCAGCTGGCACTGGGTGAACAACAAGCAGGTCAACTACCGGCCGAAGAACTACTGGCCGGCCGGCACCAAGGTGACCGTCACCATCGACACCCAGGGCGTCAACGCCGGGAACAGTGTCTGGGGCTCGGCCAGCCGGAAGATCTCCTTCGCCATCGGCAAGTCCGTGGTCACCAGGGTCGACGTCAAGCGGCACACGATGTCCGTGACCATCAACGGCAAGCTGGCCCGGACGATCCCGATCACGGCCGGCAAGGACGGCTTCACCACCCGCAGCGGGGTGAAGGTGATCATGGAGAAGTTCCCCACCAAGCGAATGGACGCGCGGACCGTCGGCATCAAGCCGGGCGACCCGGAGTACTACGACATCCACGACGTGAAGTGGGCCCAGCGGGTCACCAGCTCCGGCGAGTTCATGCACGGTGCGCCGTGGTCGTCCGGCAGCCAGGGCAGTGAGAACGTCAGCCACGGCTGCGTCGGCATGAGCCTCGCGAACGGTCAGTGGTTCTTCCAGCAGACCCTCCGCGGCGACCCCGTCATCGTCACCGGCACCACCCGCAAGATGGAGCCCGGCAACGGCTGGACCGACTGGAACACCACCTGGGCCGCCTACAAAGCCGGCTCAGCCCTGTGAACCTAGGCTGACAAAGCCTTCACCACCTCGTCCGCGTGGAGGGCCGGTAGTGAGTGGTGGGTCGCTGTTTCCAGGCGTACGACGGTTGCCGTCGGGACCAGGGTGGTGATCTGCCGGGTGAGGCGATCGGGGTTGTGGCTCTTGGTGCGGGCGGCGACGAGGACCAGCAGAGGTGGTTGGAGCGCACGGAGCTGGTCGTCGGTCGGGCGTTTGGGGCGGACGACGGGGGCGGTGGGTTGCTCGGCGGCCAGCGCGGCGAGGTCGAGCCATTGCCGGTCGACCGGCAGGCCCTGGGTTTCCCAGCGGAGGAACGACAGGGTGCGCTGCCGCGAGGGGCGGAGGAGGCTCGGGAGCGCCCGGGCGATGTAGGGGAGGCGGAGGCCGGTGAAGCAGTCGGTCGGGTCTATGAGCGCGAGTCGGTCGACCCGGGCGGGGTTTCGCAGGGTGTAGGTGAGGGCTAGCCAGGCGCCGTACGAGTGCCCTACCAGCTGGGCTCGGTCGACGCCGAGCCCGTCGAGTACGCCGGTCAGCCAGGTCATCAGGTCGTCGATGGTGCGGGGCGGAGTGCCCGTACTGCGCCCGGCGTCGCCGAGCAGGTCGATCGCGTAGACACGGTGCTGTTGAGCGAGCCGGGGTGCGACGGCGAACCACACCGGAGAGGTCGCGCCGTGGCCGGCCAGAAGGATCACGGGAGGGGCGTCGAGCGGCCCGCAGGCGTTCACGTGCGTGCCGTCGACAGTGAGTTGATCGACCGGGACACCCCAGCGTTCGAGCAGGGCGTCGTACGCGTCCTGGAAGGTCATGACGCGAGGATAGCTCACTCAGTGAGGTAAATTGACCGGCATGCGTGAACGAGTGATGCCGGCGGATCCGGACCGGGCGGCAGCGTTGGAGCTGGTGCACCGGTTACGCGAGGTCGCGCTGCGGCTCGAGCTGGCCGTGGGGGAGTTCGCGCGGACGACGGGATTGCACGGGACCGACGTACGCGCGCTGATCCGCCTACTCGACGCCGAACGGGCCGGGCTGGACGCGACGCCGGGATGGCTCGCTGGACAGCTGGGAATGACCTCTCAGGCGACGACGGCGGTCATCCACCGGCTGGAGGCCGCCGGGCACGTCGAACGGCTCAGAAGCCGCTCAGACGGCCGCAGCGCGCGCCTCCAGGTGTCCGACAGCGCGGTCGACCTCGGCTGGCAGTTCTTCGGCCCGCTGCTCGAGCGCCTGATCGCGGTCGAGCTGCCGCCGTCCGAGCGGGTTGTCGTCGGCAAGTACCTGGACGCTGTCAGCGAGGCGATCGGATAACGCAAGAAACCCCGGCGCGGGCGCCGGGGCTTCTTGGTGTCCTGCTGGGTCAGTACCTGTCGCTGGTGACCTCGCGGAAGGTCTCCGTGTCGGACAGTTCCTCGTGCTCGTCGCCCGGTCCTTGGCCGTGGGCGTGAGCCTCCTCGACCTCCTCGACGGTCGGCTTCTGCACCGCGTCGGCGTAGTAGAAGCGCGACAGCCGGGCGCGGAGCTTGTTCAGGGCCCGGCGCGGGGCGCGGACGCCGTTGTCGTCGGTCTCCGGACCGATCTCCAGCGGCAGCATCCGGTCCCGGGCGGTGAGCTCGTAGGCCTCGTACGTCGAGATCGGCGTGTGCTTCTCCGAGTACGCACCGTCGGGGGAGCGGACGATGATGCCGGTCTCCAGGCCGTGCAGGATCCGGTCGTTGTCGGCCCGCTGCAGCGAGATCGCGATCCGCCGGGTGACCCAGAACGCCAGGATCGGGCCGAAGATGACGGCGAACCGGAGGAACCAGGTCACCGCGTTCAGCGAGATCCCGAAGTTGACGGCGATCAGGTCGTTACCGCCGCCGATCCAGAGCAGCGCGTAGAACGTGATGAAGGCGGCACCGATACCGGTCCGGGTCGGCATGTTGCGCGGCCGGTCCAGCAGGTGGTGTTCCCGCTTGTCACCGGTGATCCAGCCCTCGATGAACGGCCAGAGCGCGACCAGGGTGACGAAGGCAGGTGGTATCAGCAGGGCCGGGATGATCAGGTTCCAGCTCAGCGTGATGCCCCAGAAGGTCGACTCGAATCCGGGCATGATCCGGACAGAGCCTTCCAGCCAGCCCATGTACCAGTCCGGCTGGGATCCCGCCGTCACCTCCGCGGGGTTGTACGGCCCGTACAACCAGACCGGGTTGATCTGCATCAGCGCCCCCATCAGGGCGGTGATGCCGAACACGACGAAGAAGAAGCCGCCGGCCTTGGCCATGTACACCGGCATCAGCGGGTAGCCGACGACGTTGTTGTTGGTCCGGCCGGGGCCCGCGTACTGCGTGTGCTTGTGGTACACGACCAGGAACAGGTGGACCGTGACCAACGCCAGGATCAATCCCGGTATGAGCAGCACGTGCACGATGAAGAACCGGGGCACCATGTCGTCGCCGGGGAACTCACCGCCGAAGATGAAGAAGTTCATGTACGTGCCGATGACCGGTGACGCACCGATCATGCCCTGGGTGATCCGTAGACCGGTCCCGGACAGCAGGTCGTCGGGCAGGCCGTAGCCGATGAAGCCCTCGATGATGCCGAGGAACAGCATCGTGAAGCCGATCACCCAGTTCAGCTCACGCGGCTTGCGGAACGCGCCGGTGAAGAAGATGCGGAGCAGGTGCACCATCATCGCGGCGATGAACAGCACCGCGGCCCAGTGGTGGATCTGCCGCATCAGCAGGCCGCCGCGGACGTCGAACGAGATGTCCAGCGTCGAGGCGTAGGCCTCGGACATGTGCAGGCCCTTGAGCAGGCTGTACGAGCCCTGGTACTCGATCTCGGCCATCGACGGCTTGAACCAGAAGCTGAGGAAGATGCCGGTGAGGATCAGGATGATGAAGCTGTACAGCGCGATCTCACCCAGCATGAAGGACCAGTGGTCCGGGAAGACCTTGCGCAGGTTCTTCCGGCCGATCTTCCCTATGCCCAGGCGGTCATCGAGATATTTGACCGGTGGCGGGAAATCCTTGTCAGACACTGGCGGTCACCCTCGTTCGAAGAAGCTCGGACCGACTGGCTCGGTGAAATCGCTCTGTGCGACCAGGTAGCCCTCCGCGTCCACTGCCAACGGTAGCTGAGGCAGCGGCCGGGCAGCAGGGCCGAAGATGACCTTGGCACCGTCCGCGAGGTCGAACGTCGACTGGTGGCACGGGCAGAGCACGTGGTGGGTGGTCTGCTCGTACAGCGAGATCGGGCACCCGACATGGGTGCAGATCTTCGAGTAGCACAGGATGCCGTCGACACCCCAGTTCTCCCGGCCGGGCGGTACCTGGATCTCGTTCGGCCTGATCCGGACCATGATCACCGCGGCCTTCGCCTTGGCGTTCTGGTACTCGACCGGGCTCTCCTCCTGGATCGGGGCCAGGTTGGCGGGCGCGCCGTTGACCAACTGGCCGATGACCATGTCGGACGGCTTGATCGGGCGCAGGGTGACATCGTTGACGACGCGGATGCCCTTCGCCCAGATCGTGTTGTAGAGTGCCCGGCCCGGCAGTGGGCCGAGGTCGCGCAGGAACACGATGGCCGGCAGACCGAGCAGACCCACCGCGGCGAACAACGACCGGCGGATCAGCTTGCGCTGGGTGAAGCCGGACTCGTCGACACCCTGCTTGAAGGCGTCGGTGATGTCGGCCTTCTGCTCCATCGATGAGTGTGCCGGGTGGCGCTCCTCGGAGATCTCCTCGTCGACCATCAGCTTCTTGGCCCACTGGATCGCGCCGGCGCCGATCAGGAACAGCGCGATGCCGAGGCACAGGCCCAGCGTCATGTTGTTCGCGTTGCCGGACAGCGGGCCGAAGACGAGATCGGCGTCGCGCGGGATGGCGAAGTACGCCACACAGGCACCGAGGGCGAGGACGGCGGCCAGGCCGAACATCGTCGCCACCTGGCGCTCGACCCGGTCGGCCGCCTTCGGGTCGATGTCGGTGATCCGGTACTCGTGCGGCTCGATTCCCGGGTCCGGGATCGGCTCGGCGACCTCGACCTGACCGTGTTCCTCTTCTGCCTTCACCGGCAGTTTGTCGTCACTCATTCGGCCTTCGCTCCCTTGGCCTTGACGCCCTTGGCGCCGATCCAGACCGCCACACCCACCAGCAGGCCGATACCGACCAGCCAGCCCCACAGGCCCTCGGACACCGGACCGAGCCGGCCGAGCCCGAAGCCGCCCGGGTCCTTCTGAGTTTCCAGTGCCTTCAGGTAGGCGATGATGTCGCGCTTGTCCTCCGACTGCAGCACCTGGTCGGAGAAGACCGGCATCTGCTGCGGACCGGTGAGCATCGCCTCGTAGATGTGTCTCTCACTGACGCCCATCAGCGACGGCGCGTAGCCGCCGTTCGGCAGCGCGCCGCCCCTGCCGGCGAAGTTGTGGCACGCCGTGCAGTTGGTGCGGAACAGCTCGCCACCGCGGGTGATCTGCTCGTCGGTGGCGTTGCTCACGTCGTACTGCTCCTGCGCCGGAATGGCCGGGCCGGGGCCGAGCGAGGCGACGTACGCGGCCAGAGCCTCGATCTCCTCCTCCGTGTACGCCGGCTCCTTGCGCGGGATCTGGGCACCCGGCTGCACCGCGGGCATCCGGCCGGTACCGACCTGGAAGTCGACCGCGGCCGCGCCGACACCGATCAGCGACGGGCCGGCCATGTCGCCCTCGCCGTTGCCGCCGCCCTCGGCGTTCAGGCCGTGGCAGCTGGCGCAACCGACCGCGAAGAGCTTCTTGCCCTCTTCGATCTGCTGGGACTGGGCCGAGTTGTCCGCGACCGCGCTGTCAGGGGCGAAAGCGGCGTACGCCGAACCCACTGCCAGGAGGCCGAACAGGAGCACGACGAGGCCGGCGGACCGGTGCCGTCGTCGCGCGGAGAGAAAGCGCGCCGGTGACAAGGAAAGTCTCTTCTCACTCATTTGAGCAGGTAGATGGTCGCGAACAGGGCGATCCAGACCACGTCGACGAAGTGCCAGTAGTACGACACGACGATCGCCGAGACGGCCTGTTCGTGGGTGAACTTACGAGCCATGTACGTCCTGGCCAGGACGTACACGAAAGCGATGAGACCGCCGGTCACGTGCAGACCGTGGAACCCGGTGGCCAGGTAGAACACCGACCCGTACGGCGACGACGAGATCGACAGGCCCTCGTGCACCAGGGCGGCGTACTCGGTCACCTGGCCGGCGATGAAGACCGAGCCCATCACGTACGTGAGGATGAACCACTCACGCATGCCCCAGCCGCGGACGTTCGCGACTGAGCCGGTCCGGCCCACCTTGCCGTGCTCGGCGGCGAACACACCGGCCTGGCAGGTGAACGACGACGCGACCAGGATGAACGTGTTCACCGAGGCGAACGGGATGTTCAGCAGCTCGGTGGACGCCTGCCACAACGTCTCCGTACCCGGAGCCGCGGCGGCGGTCGTCACCGACCGGATCGTGAAGTATGCCGCGAACAGGGCGGCGAAGAACATCAGTTCGCTCGAGAGCCAGACGATCGTGCCGACACTGACCATGCTGGGACGGTCGTGGTGCCCGTGTTCACGAGACGCTGGGAGCGCAGTTGCAGTGGCCACGCCGTCATTATGTCGGTCGGGGGATCGCATGCCACGACCACCCCCATGCATGTCGCCGACTGGTGCTTTCTACTGTTGAAGCGTGCTTCCCCTTCACGCCGGGCCCGGCGACCAGATCGAGCCGCTCACGCCGCTCCGGTTACTGACTGCCTGGACCTTCGAACCGGTGTTACTCGGCGTGATCATCGTCCTGGCCGGCCTCTACTTGTACGGCGTGCACAAGCTTCGCGCCCGGGGTGACAAATGGTCCCGTGCCCGCACCTTCGCCTTCGTCGGGTTGGGGCTGGGAAGCGCTGTGATCGCCACCCAGTCAGCGCTCGGCACGTACGACACGGTGCTGCTGAGCGTGCACATGGCCCAGCACATGGTCCTGTCGATGCTCACGCCGCTGATGCTGGCGCTCGGCGCGCCGGTGACGCTCGCCCTGCGCACCCTCCCGGCCCGGCCGCGGAAATGGTTGCTCTCCGTGTTGCATTCGCGGTTCGCGAAGGTGATCTGCTTCCCGCTGATCGGCTTCACCCTGTTCGTCCTGAGCCCGTGGGCGCTGTACTTCAGCGGCTGGTACGACGCCACCTTGAGCTCGGCCGCGCTGCACGATCTGCTCCATCTGCACTTCATCCTGGTCGGCGCGCTGTTCTTCTGGCCGCTGCTCGGCCTCGATCCGGTGCCCGGCCGGGTGATCTACCCGTTCCGCCTCATGTTGATCTTCCTCACACTGCCGTTCCACGCCTTCCTCGGCATCACGATCATGTCGGCGAACACGCTGATCGCGGAGGACTGGTACACGAGTTTCGGCCGGTCCTGGTCGCCGTCGCCGTTGCACGACCAGTACATCGCCGGCGGCCTGTTGTGGGGGACCGGCGACATCGTCGGACTGATCTTCTTCGGCGTACTTTTCGTCCAGTGGGTGAAGGAGTCGCAGCGCGAGGCGCGCCGTGAGGACCGCCGGCTGGACCGGTTGGAGGAACAGGCTCGCCGGAGCGGACAGGCACCCCGGTAGCATTCGCCGTGTTGGTTGCATGTCCACTCGTCACAGACACACAGCTTGGGATGGATCGATGAGTTCAGAGCGTCCGCTGAAGGTGCTCGTCTACAGCGACGACCGTACGACCCGGGAATCCGTCCGGCTGGCGCTGGGCAAGCGGCCGGCGGCCGATCTGCCCGCGGTCGAGTACGTCGAGTGCGCGACCGAGCCGGCCGTGATCAAGACCATGGACAAGGGCGGGATCGACCTGGCCGTCCTGGACGGCGAGGCGGTGCCGGCCGGCGGGATGGGGATCGCCCGGCAGCTGAAGGACGAGATCTTCCAGTGCCCGCCGGTGCTGGTCATCACCGGCCGTCCGCAGGACGCCTGGCTGGCCACGTGGTCACGGGCCGAGGCCGCGGTCTCGCACCCGATCGACCCGGTTCGGCTGGCCGAGGTCACCGCCGACCTGCTCCGGCAGCGGCTGGCCAAGCTGCCCGCCACCACCGCCTGACGCACCATGGCCGCTTACAGCTGGCCCCAGGTGCTCAATCCGCTGCTCCGGCGCGAAGACCTGGACGCGTCCGCCACCGCGTGGGCGATGGAGCAGATCCTGTCCGGCGCCGCGTCGCCGGCCCAGCTCGCCGGGTTCGTCGTCGCGCTGCGTTCCAAGGGCGAGACGGTCACCGAGGTCGAGGGCCTGGTCGCGACGATGCGCGACTTCGCCACCAGGATCTCGGTCTCCGGCCGGACCCTGGACGTCGTCGGGACCGGCGGTGATCAAGCCCACACCGTGAACATCAGCACGATGTCCGCGATCGTCGCGGCCGGCGCGGGAGCCAAGGTGCTCAAGCACGGCAACCGCGCGGCCTCGTCGGCGTGCGGTGCGGCCGACGTACTCGAGGAACTCGGCATTCCGCTCGACCTCAGCGCCGCACAGGTGGCCGAGGTGGGGGAGCAGGCCGGGATCACCTTCTGCTTCGCCCCGGCGTTCCACCCCGCGCTGCGGCATGCCGCCGTACCGCGGCGGGAGCTCGGTGTGCCGACGACCTTCAACTTCCTCGGCCCGTTGGCGAACCCGGGCGACCCGTCCGCTCAGGCGGTCGGGGTCGGTGACAGCCGGATCGCCGGGCTGATGGCCGGTGTGCTGGCGCGGCGGGGGATCGACGCGCTGGTGTTCCACGGCGACGACGGTCTGGACGAGCTGACGACCCGGACGACGTCGCAGGTGTGGACGGTCGGCGGAGGCTCGGTGGAAGGTCCGTTCACCGTCGATCCGCGGGAGCTCGGGATCGCGCCGGTCACCGCGGATGCGTTGAAGGGCGCGGACGCCGTCTTCAACGCCAAGGTCGTGCGGGCGTTGCTCGACGGTGAGCCGGGTGCGGTGCGGGACGTCGTACTGCTGAACGCGGGGGCGGCGCTGGCGGCGTACACGCCGACCGACGAGCCGATCACCACGCGGATCCGGGCCGGCATGGACCGGGCCGCCGAGGCGATCGACTCGGGCGCCGCCAAGGACGTGCTGGACCGCTGGATCGACGCCTGCACCTCGGTGCGGTAGCTCTCTCGATGCAGCAAGGGCCGGCGGGTTGTCCCGCCGGCCCTTTCGCTTACCCCTTGATCTTGATCTGGCTGACCTTGTAGCGCCAGACCCTCTGCCAGTCCGGGGTGGATCCGGCGAAGTCCCCGATCGAAACCGCCGCGGTCCCGTCACCGCGGTCGATCACCGCGATCATGATCGTCGAGAACGTCTCCTTCAGCGGCGGCTGGTTGATCGCGATCTGCCCGGTGATCTCGTGGCCGGGGTGGCCGCCGACCGTGATCGCCTTGTGGGTGACCGCGGAGACCTTCGCGTCCTTCGTGTACAGATTGACGATCGCGCGCGAACCGATCTGGCTCGCGGCCTGCCGCCGGCCGGCCGCGGTGTTCACGTACTTGACCTCCGGCGGCAACTGGCCGAAGGCGACGTAGTTGCCCCAGTCGTTCTTCTTGCCGTCGTAGTTCTTGTGCACGGTGAACCAGACCGCAGTCCCGCCCCAGAGCCCGGTCCGCTCGTACTGACTGGTCCACGCCGAGCTCATGATCGGCATCACGTCCTTGTTGCCGGCAACCATCTCGGTGCCGAGGACCTTGCCGATCGGAGTCGGCGTCTCGGACGGCTTCGCCGACGGGTCGACCGTCTCCATCGGCTTCTGCCCGCCGGACGGAAGCGCGACCGGCGTGACCGCGTCGGCCTTGGTCCAGATCCAGCCGACGCTGATCCCGGTGGCGGCAAGAGCGGCGACGACCAGCACGAGCGCACCAATCAACCGCGCCCGCATCACACTGTTCATCGCCGACTTCCCACCACCGCCGTCGCCATTACCCCCGTCCGCCCCCAGCAGCCCGTAACCACCCTCCCCAGACCCCTGATGCTTACCCTGCTGCCCACCCTGCTCGGCAGACCCCGCCTGCCCCACCCGCTGCCCATACGCAGCCTGCCCCGACTGCTGGGGGTACGGCGCCTGCCCCGCCTGCTGACCGTAAGGCGCCTGGCCCGACTGCTGGGCGTACGACGCCTGCCCCGACTGATGCCCGGACGGCGCTTGGCCTGCCTGCTGACCGTGCGCCGCCTGCCCTGCCTGCTGGGCGTACGACGCATGGCCGGATTGCTGAGCGTGTGACGGTTGGCCCGGCTGGGCGTGCGACGGTTGGCCCGGGTGCTGGCCTTGTGCCTGCTGGCCGGCGTGCTGGCCTTGGGTGGGTTGGCCGGGTCGCTGTCCGTACGGCTGCTGGCCGGGCTGCTGCGTGTAGGACGGGCTCTGCGGCTGGCCGCCGTACGAGGCCTGGCCTTGCGGATAGCTGCCGCCTGGCTGACCGGCCTGTGGCGAGCCGGGCGGTTGGGCCGCATGCTGCGGCCTACCTGCCTGGTGAGAGCCACCACCCTGCTGCTGGTAACCGGGTTGCTGCTGGCCGTAATACCGCTGCCCCGACTGCTGGCCTGCTCCCTGCTGCTGCCCGGCCTGCTGATTCAACTGCTGCTGAGCCCACGACTGCTGCTGAGCCCCCGAACCTTGCGCCGACTGCCCACCGCCCTGCGGTGCACCGGCATGCTGCCCAGACGGCTGTCCGCCGGACTGCTGCCGGCCTGCTGCACGCCCGGTTGCTGCCCGGACTGCGCACCGGACTGCGGCCCAGACGGCTGTGCGCCGGACTGCTGCCCGGCCTGCCGCTGGTTCAGTTGCTGCTGTGCCCACGACTGCTGCTGAGCACCCGAGCCTTGCGGCGACTGCCCACCGGCCTGCTGCCGGGATTGCTGCTGTTGGCTTAGTTGCTGCTGGGCCCAGGACTGCTGTGGCTGGGGTTGCGGTGACGTCTGGTGCGGGCTGCTGGGTTGCTGCCCGTACGGGTTGGCCTGAGACGGCTGGCCGGCGTGCGGCGCACCGGAAGATCCGGCGGCCTGTGCCGGCGGCGGGGGAGGCGGAGGCGCCGGAGCGCGGGACTGCCCGAACAACGGATCACCCGACCCACCCGCCGACTCAGCCGGTCGCTGGTCCGCAGACCGGTAGTCACCCGACCCACCTGCCGAGCGCTGGTCCGCGGACCGGTAGTCACCCGAACCGCTCGCGGACTCTGCTCCGGCTGGGCGGCGGTCTGCTCCTGTTGGGGGTGCGGCGTCTTGCCAGGCGTCCGGCGCCGGTGGGGCCTGTGGGGTGCCTGCGAGTGGATCGTTGGAGGGCGGCGCCTGGTCCGGCGGGTACGCCTGTGGATAGCCGCCCTGGCCCGCCGGCGCGTGCGGAGGCGCACTGTGCCGGGCCGGAGGCCGCTGGGGCGGTTGCGGGGTCTGGTCTTCGTTCTCAGCCAACGTTGATTCCCTTGTAGGCCTGACTCTCGGCCGCCTTGAGATCCGGCCGGTTGCTGGGGATGTCGCTGATGTAAGCGACTGCAGTGCCGTCACCGAGGTCGAAAACGGCCACCGTCAGGGTAAGCACCCGAGCGGTCAACTTCGTCGACTTCGCGGTCACCGTCTGCTGGAAGTACCAGCCCGACTTGTCCGAACGCTTCACCGCGCCGTTGCTCACGGTCTTGAACGTCACCGGGATGTCGCCGTACAGCGAGCTCCGCAACTGGATCGACAACGATGCCGCGGTCGCCTTCGGGTCGCCGTTGAACCCGGACGCGGTGCCGAGTGAACCGACGAAGATGTCGGCGTACCAGTCGTTCGTGCCGTCGAACTTCTCCTGCAACAGCACGTACTGCCCGCTGGAGTTGAGCAACTGCTTCGCCAGTCGCTTCTTGTCCGACCACGGCGGGTTCTGCCGCGGGAACGAGATCGCGTCCGACGAGATCCGGGCGCCTTCGTGCAGCTTCGGGTTCTTCGACTGCCCGGGCTTCGTGCTGCTCTCACCCGTCGGCTGGTTCGTCGGCTGGGTCCCGGTCGGCTGATTCGTCGGCGTGTTCTCCGGTCCGGCCTTCTTGTCATCGCCGGAGGTGATCATGAACACCGCGGCGACCACCAACATCACCAGCGCCACGCCGCCACCGACCATCAACGGCAACTTCGCCGAAGACCCTCCGCCGCTCGCACCACCCGAACTCTTCTTCTTCCCCTTACCCGAGCCCTTCCCCCCACGGCCGCTCCCACCGCCGGCGTCAACCTCCCGAACCTGCCATCCCTGCCCAGCCTCCTGCCGTGCCCCCCAGCCCTCACCCGCCGCCTGCTGCCCGCCGCCCTGCGCACCCCACGCCTCAGTCGCAGTCTGCTGCCCGGCGCCTTGCTGTCCACCCCACGCCTCAGTCGCAGTCTGCTGCCCACCACCCTGCGCACCCCAACCCTCGGTCGCAGTCTGCTGAGCGGAGCCCTGCGCCCCCCACATCTCGGCCCCCGCCTGCTGCCCACCGCCCTGCTGCGCACCCCACGCGTCGCCCGCGTTCTGTTGCCCGCCGCTCTGCTGCCCACCCCACGGCTCACCACCCGCCTGCTGCGCGCCCCCACCCCAGGTGCCCGCGTTCTGTTGCTCAGAGCTCTGCTGGCCGCTGCCCCAAGGCTCGGTGCCTGCCTGCTGTGCGCCGGCACCCCACGCGTCACCAGCCGCCTGCTGCCCGGAGCTCTGCTGTCCGCCGCCCCAAGGCTCACTGCCTGCCTGCTGGGCACCGGCACCCCAAGCCTCAGCACCTGCCTGCTGCCCGGCTCCCTGTTGGGCACCCCAGGCTTCGGTAGCGCTCCCTTGGTCGGAGCTCTGCTGTCCGCTGCCCCAAGGCTCGCCTGCCTGCTGTGCGCCGGCACCCCACGTGTCGTCCGCGTTCTGTTGCTGGGGGTTCTGCTGTCCGCCCCACGGCTCGGTGCCAGCTTGCTGTGTGCCAGCACCCCACGACTCACCGGCCGCCTGCTGCGCGGTGCCTTGTTGTGTGCCCCAGGCATCGGGTGCCTGCTCTTGCGCGGAGGTCTGCTGGCCGCCGCCCCACGGCTCGCCGGCTGCCTGCTGGGCGTCAGCACCCCAGGCGTCGCCAGCCGTGGGCTGTCCAGCGTCGGGAGCCGTCAGCTGGGTGGCACCCCAGCTGTCGCCGGAGGACTGGCCCCAACCGTTGTCGGCGGCTACCTGCTCACCTGCCCTGCGGCGCATCGGCGGTCTGCTCCTGCCCCCAACCTGACCCCTGCGGCTGCTCCTGGCCGGCCTGCACACCCCAAGCCTGCTGCTCTTGCGCCTGCTCTCCGCCAGCCTGCTGCACACCCCAGCCCTGCTGGGCCTGCGCCTGGTGCGCGTCTGCCGGCGCGCCCCACCCCTGCTGGCCTTGCGGCTGCTCGTCATCCGACTGGACGCCCCAGCCGTGCTGCACCTGCGTGGGCTCGTCGCCTGCCGGCTCTACACCCCAGCCCTGCTCGCCCTGGCTCTGGTCGTCCTCAGCCTGAACACCCCACGCCGGCTGGCCTTGGGTCTGCTGGTCGTCGGTCTGCACGCCCCACGCTGGTTGGCCATGGGTCGGCTGGTCGTCGGGCTGTGTTCCCCACGATTGCTGGGCCTGGGTCTGCTGGTCGTTCGGTTGTGCGTCCCGGGGCTGGAGCTGTGTGGGTTGCTCGACCTGCTGGGCGCCCCACTGGTGGTCGCCTTGGGTTTGGGGCCAGCCGTTTGGTTGGTCCAGGTCTACGGTCTGGTCAGTCGGCTGCACGTCCGAGGAGTGTGCTTGTGGCTGGTCGGGCTGCAGTTGCGCGTTCGGTTGCTGGGTCCAGCTCACGTCTGACCAGCCCTGCGACTCCTGCGCGCCGGCTGCGGCCGCAGCACCCGAGGCCCCGGCAACCGCGCCTCCAGCGGCCGCGGCCGCCGTACCTCGGGATGCGTCCTCAGGAGCCGCAGCAAGCTTGAGCGTCCAGCCGGTCTGCTGAGTGGCCTGGCTCTCCCGCGGCACGGTCGCGACGGGCTCGTCGACCGGCTCGTCCGGGACCGGCTGTTGGGTCCAGTGGTCTGGCGGTCCCGGTGCGATCACCGGTGCGTCCCACGTGGCCCGCGCCCGCTCGAACGGACTGCGCCCATCCGCCGCAGCACCAGCCCCGCCACCCTGAGCAGCAGGCCCGCCGTCCTGAGCCCCACCGTCCTGCGTCGGCAAGCCAGCCTGCGTCGGTGAGACAGCCTGTGTCGGTGAGACAGCCTGTGTCGGTGCGACAGGCTGTGCCGGCTGGTTGGGGGTTGTTGTCCAGCCTGTCTGCGGGGACCACTCGGACTGGGTGGCCTGCGCCGCTTCGGTGGGAGCCTGTGTGGGCTTCGCCTCACTCGAGGCCGAGGCGGCCTGCTGGGAGAGGTCTTCCTTCTCGGTGCGGTTGGTCCACTGCTTCCCGTTCCACCAGCGGATGGTGTTCGGCTGGCCCGTGGGATCCGGGTACCAGCCAGCGGGAGGGTTGCTCATGCGTTCACCGTAACTTCAGGTCGTGTCAGCAGGGCCGGGGTTTTCCAGCCTTCAGACACCGTCCTCCTGGCCCAGGCTGAAGGCCGCCTCCAGGTCATGCGTCGAGTACGCGCGGAAGGCGATGTGGGTCTCGGTGCTGACCACGCCGGGCACCCGGTTCACCTTCTCGGGGATGACGGTGGCGAGGTCGTCGTGGTGGGCGACCCGGACTATCGCGATCAGGTCGAGCCCGCCGGTGACGGAGTACACCTCGCTGACCCCCTCGATCGCGGCCACCTTCTCGGCGACCTCCGGAATCCGCGCGACGTCGGCCTTGATGAACACGATCGCGGTGACCATGCCGTCCTCTCCTCGAATCACACTTCAACCCGCTGAAGCATAGTGCCGCCGACCCCGAAACCCGGTCTCCACCAGTACGACGGACGCGGGTACGACGCACCGACCACACCCAGCCGTTCCACCAGCCAATCAGCTCACGCGGGCGGGCCCGAGTGGGCGGAGCCGGCGGCGCCGCTCGGTGGGGTGGTGATGTTCCTCGGAGTGGGCGTTGTCGAGGCGGGTCAGGTGGCGGCCAGCGCCGCTGACCGGGCACGTCCAGGTGCCGTCCATCTCGACCAGGCGGATACCGGGTTGGTCGAGCCAGCGGAGGACCAGCTCGATCTCCTCGGGGGAGGCGGAGGCGACCGGGCCGATGCCGGGCAGGACGGTCTCGGCGGAGGCGCGGAGCATGTCGAGGTAGCGGCGCGGATCCGTCCCGCGCGGGCTGAACCCCGCCGCCGCGAGCCGGCCGCGCCGAATCACGTGCAGCTCCCACCCGCCGTCGTCCGTCCGCCGGGCCGCACAGATCTCCGCGCACCCCGTCACCGACGCCATCCGCTGCATCCGCGCCGAACTGCGCACGAAAGCACTCAGCCGATCCCGATGTACGGCGGCATCCTCGAACCGCTCGTCCGCCGACAACAGGTCGATCCGCCGATCCAGCGCCTCGACCACGGGAGTCGGGTCCACGGTCAGCGCCGTCCGCAGCGAGGTGATGAACTCGCCGTACGAATCCATCGAGATCCGGCCGTCGCACGGCGCCACGCAGCGGCCCATCTCGGCCAGCACACACGGCGACAGTTGCGGGGTCCGCGACATCCGCGCGGTGCACTGCCGGATCGGGAACGCCTCGTGCAGCGCGGCCATCGCCCGCTCGGCCGTCTTCCGTGAGGTGAACGGGCCGAGATAGCCGGCGTCGTCGTCGCGCACCTGTTTGACCAGCGACAAGCGCGGAAACGGTTCGACGGTGACCTTCAGCCAGTGTTGCCGTTCCGGGAACTTCGACCGCCGGTTGTACCGCGGCTTGTGCTCCGCGATCAGCCGCAGTTCGCGGATCTCGGCCTCGAGTGACGTACCGCACTCGATCCCGCGCACGCCGGTGGCGATACCGATCATCTCGCCGATCCGGGTCCGGGTCTCGGACGCGGTGAAGTACGACCTGACCCGGTTGCGGAGGTCCTTCGACTTGCCGACGTACAGAACCTCGCCGCGGTCGTCGGTGAACAGGTACACACCCGGTGCGTGCGGCAACGTTTCGGCCAGATGCCGCTTCGCCCGCACGGCCGGCGCGACCCGGGCCGAGAACGTCTGCAGGTCCTCGAGTGTCTGCACACCGAGCGATCCCACCCGCTCGAACAGTCCGTGCAGTACGTCGACCGTCGCGCGGGCGTCCGACAAGGCGCGGTGGTTCGGCGTCGTGGTGGCCCGGAACAGCTTGGCCAGCGTGCCGAGTTTGCAGTTCGGCGCCTCGTCGGGCGTGATCACCCGGCGGGCCAGCAAGGCGGTGTCGACGACGGCGAAATCGGGCCAGTCGTACCCGTGCACCTGGCTGTCGTGCTTGAGGAAACCCATGTCGAACGGCGCGTTGTGCGCCACCATCACACAGCCCTGCGCGAACTCCAGGAACGCGGGCAGCACCGAGCCGATCCGGGGTGACGAGGCAACCATCAGGTTGGTGATGCCGGTCAGCACGGCGATGAACGGTGGAATCGGGTCGGACGGGTTGACCAGGGTCTGGAACTCACCGATCACCTCACCGCCGCGCACCTTGACCGCGCCGATCTCGGTGATCCCCGACTCGCCCGGCGCGCCACCGGTCGTCTCCAGGTCGACCACGCAGAACGTGATGTCGCGCAGCGGCGTCCCGAGGTCGTCGAAACTCGGTTGCACACCACGAATCGGCGTCAGCTGGTCCGGAGCCGGGCTGGTCATGGCAACGACGCTAGAAGCCGCCACCGACAATTCCGCAGGTGACACGCGTAGGAGTCGACTAGGCTCTCTGTATGCGTACACAGGCGACTACCGCGAAGTCGGCTCACGGGCCGGTGCGTTGTGGTCTGCATCACTGGCTGAGCCAGACCATCGTTCGGGCCGGACTGCGGACCGGTGACTGAGGCAGGCACCGCCGCGAGCTCCGCCGCTACCTCCTTGCCCGAACCGGTCCGGCAACGGGTTCTCGCCCTCGCCGCACAGGCCCTCGGCCAGTTGCCGGCGTCCGACATCCCGCCGCCGCTGCGCCGGTTCGCCAGTTTCGCGCCGGCCAAACGGGCCAAGCTCTCGGCATCCGTCCTCGGGCCGATCCTGGAGACCGACGACCACTTCCGCCGGCTGATCGCTTTCCAGGTACGGCGGGAGCACCCCGAGCTCGGCGATGCGGTCGCCGACGGCGTGCCGGTGCCGGCCGCGGATCCGGTCGAGGTCGGGGCGCTGGCCTATCTGCTCCGCCCGGACGACTGGGAACAGCACGTGGCCGCGGCCGCCGCCCAGGTGCCGATGGAGGCGCCGCGCGCCGCCGAGGAGGCGGTCAGCAGACTGTCCGACCAGCTCGACCAGGCGCGGACCGAGGCCCGGCAGGTCCGCGAACGGCTGCGCGAACAGGTCAACGAACTCAAGGCCGAGAACGTCACGCTGCGGCGCAAGCTCAACGAGGCGCGGCAGCGGATCAGCGGTCTCCAGAGCGATCTCGAGCACCGCACCACCCAAGCGGAGACGGCCGACGAACGGGTCGACGCCGCCCGCGCCGAGGTGGACCGTGAGCTGCGCAAGCTCCGCGCCCGCATCACCGAACTCGAAGCAGTCGAATACGCGGCCCGTCGTACGGCGGGACAGGAACGCGAACTCGCGTCGACGCGGACCCGGTTGCTGCTGGACACGTTGCTCGAGGCAGCTAGTGGGCTGCGTCGCGAGCTGGCGTTGCCGCCCGGGGGAGAGCTGCGACCGGCCGATACCGTCGCCGGGATGGAGCCTTCGGTCGCACCGATCGGGCGTACGGCGCCGGACGACGACCCGGCGTTGTTCGACGAGTTGTTGTCGTTGCCGCAGGTGCATCTGATCATCGACGGCTACAACGTGACGAAGACCGCATGGCCGAACTCGCCGCTGCATTCGCAGCGTCAGCGGCTGGTGACTGCGTTGGGGGCGTTGGTCGCGCAGCGTCGCATCGAGGTGACGGTGGTCTTCGACGGCGCCGAGCTTTCGGGCCCGGTGCAACTGAATCCTCCGCGCGGCGTGCGGGTGCGCTTCAGCCCGGCCGGGGTGATCGCCGATGAGGTGATCCGGCAACTGGTCCGGGCCGAACCGCCCGGCCGCCCGATCGTTGTGGTCTCGACCGATCGCGAAGTTGCCGAGAGCATCATCACGATGGGTGCCCGCTCGCTCTCCGCAACCACTCTCGTCAGCCGCATCGCCCGCCCCTGACCACCATCCGCCGGCAGCGGCCGACGGAAAACTGTCGGTGGGGGCCTTTAGCGTCCTTCTCAGCCGGATGCAAGTCCGGGTGCTTCCCCACTTTGGAGGACGTTGTGCTGATCGACTGCGACGCTTGTGTGATGAGGGGTCCGGGCTGCCAGGACTGCGTGGTCACGGTGGTGTTGGGCTTCTCCGCGGAGCGGGCCGGCACGCTCCGGATCGACGACGACGAGAAGGCCGCGCTGGACGCTCTGGCCCAGTCCGGTCTGGTGCCACCGTTACGCCTTGTGCACGCTGTCAGCAGCGTCTATCCCGACACTGCTGCCGAAACCCCTGACGGGGAAGGCGAAACGGCCGTTGGGTCGGGCTGATCCTTCGTTAATTTTGGATCAAACCCGAGGGGCGAATTGCACTGGTCACGAAACGGTCACTACTGTTACCTCTCGTTGCCTCAGGGTGTCGGCCGATCAGACCGACCGGGCAGCACGAAGCCGATGGGTGACCCGCCAGGTCCCGCAGCGTAAGTCCCGTTGTGGCCGGCGTGGTCAATGGGGACGGCGCGAGCAGAGGAAGGGACCGACCGGGCTGTGTCCACCGGACGCATCAACCGCACCAGGGGAATCGCCCTCGCCGCCATCACCAGCACCGCAGTCGTCGCGGGTGTGATCTTCATCCAGGGAGCGGCGGAGGCTGATCCGGCCCCGTCCCTGGACCAGGCGAAGAAGCAGGTCGCCGCGCTGCAGCACAAGGCCGAGGAGGCCGGTGAGTCGGCCAACGACCTGCGCGGGCAGATCGGCGCCTCCAGCGCCCGGGTGAAGGCCCTGCAGACCGCCATCGCCAAGCA
The DNA here is from genome assembly GCA_963748245.1 of uncultured Actinomycetota bacterium. GTDB lineage: Bacteria > Actinomycetota > Actinomycetes > Propionibacteriales > Kribbellaceae > Kribbella. The sequence continues at coordinate 2,560,059 of CAVVIA010000005.1, forward strand.
GCAGGGCCAGGTGGACGCGGTGAAGCGGCAGATCGGTTCCCTCGCGGTCGCCGGGTACCAGACCTCCGGGATGACGACGACGGCGCAGTTGCTGCTGTCGACGAACCCCGACCAGTTCCTCAGCCAGGCCTCCACCGCCCAGGCTTTCGCCGGCCAGCAGAACTCGGCGCTCCGCCGCTACCAGCAGGCCCAGGGCAAGCTGGGTGACCTGCAGGCCAGCGAGCAGACCGAGCTGGCCGCACTCCAGGCCGTGCAGGCGCAGCAGGACGGGCTGAAGAAGCAGATCCAGACCAACCTGGACGCCGCCGAGAAGGTGCTCGACAAGCTCAGCGACGCGGAGCGGGCCCGGATTCAGGCGGAGAACGAGAAGGAAGCCGAAGAGGCCCGGGACGAGCGCCCGACCCGCGACGGCGACCGGACGGACGACCTGCCGGTGCCGGTCAGCGGTCGCGCCGGAACGGCGGTCCAGGTCGCGATGGCCCAGCTGGGCGACCCGTACGTGTGGGGCGCCGAAGGCCCGAACTCCTTCGACTGCTCCGGCCTGATGCTGTACGCCTGGGGCAAGGCCGGGGTCTCGCTGTCGCACTCGTCGAAGGCGCAGGCCAGCGAGGGCCGCCGGGTCAGCAAGAGCCAACTGATGCCGGGCGACCTGGTCTTCTACTACTCGCCGATCAGCCACGTCGGGATGTACATCGGCAACGGCCGGATCGTGCACGCGAGCCGCCCGGGTAAGCCGGTCAAGACCGACCCGATCGACCTGATGCCGTACAACACCGCGGTCCGTCCGGGCTGAACCTCACCTTTGTCATACTCATCGGCTCCGGGGTCTCACCCCGGAGCCGAGTCGTTTCGCCACCGTCCGAGTGCTCTACTGTCAGAGGAGGCACGTAGTGTCCCGCCTGACTGGGGCAGGGGAGCAGCGAGGGGCCGAGGTGATCGACGAACACAGCGACACGGTGCCCCTGCCAGTGGTACCGCCCGCGCCTGCCCCGCGCCCGGAGACTGCTGCCCGGGCCGATGGCGGGCGCCGAGTCCCTCCCACGTTCGGCCCGATCGTCCGGAAGGTCGCGCTCGGCGTCGCCGTCTGCCTGGTCGCCGGAGCCGGGTACGCCGGTCTGCGCCAGATCGCGGACGCGCCCGCCGATCCGGGTGCTCCGACCACCGCCGAGTCCCCGCAGACCTCGACCACCCCGGACGAGGCCGCGGAGGGTGTACGGCGTGCCGGCGTCGGCGGAGCCGTGTTGCAGACGATGTCCACGGCGATCGAGGACGACAGCCGGTCCGGGTTCCTCGCCACCGTCGACCCGCAGGCGACCGAGTTCCGCGAGAGTGCTCGCACGATCTTCGCGAACCTCGGCAAACTGCCGATCGCGAGCTTCCAGTTCCGCTACGTCAGCGACGACACCGGTGCGCTCACCCCCGACCGCAAGGCCGCCCTGGGGGGCAGCGAGTCCTGGCTGGCCCAGGTCGAGGTCTCCTGGCAACTCAGCGGGTACGACACCAAGCCGGCCCGCGAGACCCTGCCTGTCACGTTCGTCACCCGTGACGGCACGACGTACGCGGCCTCCTTCTCGGAGCGGTTCGTGGCCGGTCAGCGGCGACCGATCTGGGCGCTCGGCCCGATCGACGTGGCCAAGGGCGACCGCAGCATGGTGATCAGCCTCGATTCCAGTGCCGACGCGGAGAGTTATGTCTCTGCCACCGACCGTGCGGTCGAGTCGGTCAGCAAGGTCTGGGGGCGGAACTGGCGCCAGAAGGTGGTCGTCTACCTGCCCGCCATACAAGCTCAGATGGAGTATGTGCTCGGCGCGCAGCCGAACACCTATACCCAGATCGCGGCCGTCACGATGGCCGAGCTGGATTCGCCACAGGCCGGTGCGCCGGTGCGGATCGTGGCGAACCCCAAGCTGTTCGACGAGCTCGGTAAACAGGGCCGCAAGATCGTGCTGACCCACGAGACCACCCATGTCGCGTCGACGGCCACCGCCTCGCCGGTGCCGTTGTGGCTGGCCGAGGGATTCGCCGACTACGTCGCGTTCACCGCCGTACCCGTGCAGGACGAGTCGGCGGCGAAGGAGTTGTTCAAGGCGATCCGGGCGGGCAAGGTGCCGTCCGCGCTGCCGGCGCCGGAGGCGTTCGCCGCGTCGTCGTCCGAGCTGCCCCAGGCCTACGAGTCGGCCTGGCTTGCCTGCCGGCTGATCGCCGAGCGGGAGGGGCAGAGCAAGTTGGTGAAGTTCTACCGCGCCGTGCATGCGTCGAAGAGCTCGACCGGTCTGGCCGACGCCTTCAAGTCCGTGCTCGGCATGACCGAGCAGGAGTTCGTCGCGGAGTGGCAGCAGTACCTCAAGAGGCTCGCCGGTGTCTGACGCGGCCGCACGGTGGACACCACGTGCAGTCGCCGTCGTCCTCGCCGCCGCACTCGCCGTCGTCATCGTCGTCACCACACCGTGGCACCTGATCGACCTGCCCGAGCCTGACGCGACGCTGGACTTCACCGCCGCCGAGATCGCCCGCCAGAACGCGTTCCGGCGCGAGTTGTTGCCGTGGTCAACCACCTCCTGGGTGCTGGCCGTGCTGGTCCCGCTGGCGATCGGCTTCAGCCCGCTCGGCCGCCGCCTGTACGACGTGATCCGCCTTCGCCGCTGGTACGTCGTCGTGCCGCTGCTCGTGGCCGGTCTCGGACTGCTCACCAGCGTCATCACTGTGCCGACCGACGTGATGGCCGAGCGGGTCAGCCGGAAGTACGGCCTGTCGGTGCAGGACTGGGGATTGTGGACCCGCGACCGGGCGGTCAACTGGCTGCTGATGTCGCTCGCCCTCGCGGTGATCGCGGTCGGCCTGATCGGGTTGGCGAAACGCTGGCGCACCTGGTGGTGGTTGCCTGCGGCAATCGCCGGTGCGGTGCTCGTGCTCGGGGTCTCGTTCGCGTACCCGGTGCTGGTGGAGCCGCGGTTCAACGAGTTCGCGTCGATGCCGGCCGGTGCGCAGCGGGACGACTTCATGAAGCTGGCCGCGGATGACGGCGTACCGGTCCGGGATGTGCTGGTCGCGGACGCGTCCAAACGCACGACCGCCTTGAATGCTTACGTTTCCGGCTTCGGTTCGACCCGGCGGCTGGTCGTCTACGACACCCTGTTGAAGGATGCGTCGCCGGCGCAGGTGCGGCTCGTCGTCGCGCACGAACTCGGTCACGCCGCGGAGGACGACGTACTGCACGGCACTCTGATCGGTGTGCTCGGGACCGCCTTCGCGGTGATCCTGCTGCGATTGTTGCTCGGGGCACGGATGTCGGATCCGCGCCGGACCGCGTTGCTGCTGGCTCTGATCGCCGCCGGTACGGTGCTGGCCGCCCCGGTGCAGAACCTGGTCAGCCGCCGGATCGAGGCCCGCGCGGACTACCACTCGCTGCGGCTGACGAACGATCCGCAGAACTTCGTCGCCATGCAGCACGACCTGGCCGTGACGAACATCTCCGGCCTGAACCCGAGCCGCTGGCGGTACTGGATGTTCGCCAGCCACCCGACCGCACCCGAGCGGATCGCGATGGGCCGAGCCTGGGCGACCGAGCACGGCACGTCGGTGCCACCCTTGGTCCAGCGATGACCGTCCTCGTCGTCACGAATGACTTCCCGCCGCGGCAGGGCGGGATCGAGACGTTCGTCCGGTCCTTGTGCGACGAACTGCCCGATGTCGTCGTCTACACGTCCCATTCGCCCGGCGATGCGGCGTACGACTCTGGTCTGGCGTTCCCGGTGGTGCGGGACCGTACGACGATGCTGCTGCCGACGCCGCGGATCACGAAGCGCGCCGTACGGCTGATGCGTGAGCACAACGCGGATCGGGTGCTCTTCGGGGCGGCCGCACCACTAGGCCTGATGGGATCGGCACTGCGGCGGGCCGGGGCGCGGCGGATCGTCGCGATGACGCACGGACACGAGACGTGGTGGGCCGGCCTGCCGGGGAGCCGCCAGGCGCTGCGGCGGATCGGCGATGCGGCCGACACGGTGACGACGGTGTCGTCGTGGTGTGCGGAGCAGATCGCGCCGGCGCTGTCACCGGCAGCGGTACGACGGATGCGGCGGCTGACTCCTGGGGTCGACACGGACCGGTTCTTCCCGGAGTGCGGGGGAGAGCAGGTGCGCAAGGGACTCGGGCTCGAAGGCGTGCCGGTGGTCGCGTGCGTGTCGAGGCTCATCCCGCGGAAAGGGCAGGACACGCTGATCCGCGCCTGGCCCCGGGTGCTGGCCGCCGTACCCTCCGCCATCCTCCTGCTGGTCGGCGGCGGTCCGGACCGCGAACGGCTGGAAGGACTCGCGACCTCCCTCGGCATCACCTCGTCGGTGGTCTTCACCGGTCCGGTGCCGTGGACGGACATCCCGCCGTACGTCGATGCCGCGGACGTGTTCGCGATGCCGTGCCGGACCCGGCGGTTCGGGCTCGAGCCGGAGGCGCTCGGGATCGTCACGCTCGAAGCCTCCGCCGCCGGGAAGCCGGTCGTGGTCGGGGATTCCGGGGGAGCCGCGGACACGGTCAGGCACGGTGAAACGGGCTACCTGGTCGACCCGTACAACCCGCCGGCCGTCGCGGCCCGGCTGGTGGCTCTCCTCACCCAGCCGTCGAAGGCGAAGGCGATGGGTGCGGCGGGCCGGGCCTGGGTCCGGGAGAGTTGGTCCTGGTCGGGTAGTGGCGCCGTACTGCGGGAGCTCCTCGGCGGGTGATCGGGAACGGACTGGACAGGGTGCGTCGCGGTTCGTGTACTCTGGCCGACATGCAGCAGATGTCCCGACTTATCGCAGCCGTACGAGCTCACTGCTCTCCGGCTGCCGCTGCCTGACATCTTCAACTCCCACCGGCGACCGGAAACGGTTCGCCGGTTTCGTCGTTTCTGAGGCCCGGTGGTCTGGTTCCGGTCAGTGAAAGACAGGACCAGGACCATGAACATCAGCAGGACCTTCATCGACTACTTCCTCGACCGCGGCCACGTTCCGACCACCGGGTCCACGCTCATTCCGCGACTCGGTGATCCGGTGCTCTTCACCACCTCGGGGATGCATCCACTGACGCCGTACCTGGAAGGGGAACCTCATCCCCTGGGGCGCAGACTCGTGGGCATCCAGCGATGTCTGCGCACCACCGATCTCGAGGAGGTGGGGGACTCGACCCACCTCACCGTGTTCGAGATGCTCGGCTCCTGGTCGCTCGGCGACTACGGCAGCAGCCAGACGCTGCGCTGGGGCCACGAGCTGATCACCAAGGGGTTCGGCATCGATCCCCGGAACCTGTACGTGACCGTGTTCGGCGGTGACGACCAGGTCCCGATCGACCAGGAGTCGCTGCGGACCTGGCAGGAACTCGGGCTGCCGATCGAGCTGACCACCGAGGACAACTGGTGGTCGAACGGCCCGACCGGTCCGTGCGGGCCCGACTCGGAGATCTTCGTCTGGACCGGCGAGGGCGATCCGGAGGGTACGCCGGGCACGGACAAGCGCTGGGTCGAGGTGTGGAACCACGTGATGATGCGCTACCGCCGCCTCGACGACGGATCGCTCGAGCCGCTGCGGCAGCAGAACATCGACACCGGCCTCGGCCTCGAGCGGCTGACCATGCTGCTGGAGGGCAAGGACTCGGTCTACGAGACCTCGCTGTTCGAGCCGTGGATGCGGATCGTGCCGGAGCTGTGGCGGCTGGACGAGCAGTCGCAGCGGATCGTGATCGACCACCTGCGGTCCAGCATCGTGATCGTCGGCGACGGCGTGCACCCGTCGAACACCGGACGCGGCTACGTGCTGCGCCGGCTGATCCGCCGGGTGCTGACCACCCTGTGGCGCGACGACGACACCCGCACGTTGTCCGACCTGCCGATGGAACTGTTCGAGCACACGCTGAACCACTTCCACCAGGGCGAGGTGCTGACGCTGGTCCGCCGGATCCTGATCGACGAGGAGATCCGGTTCAGCAACCTGCTCGACCGCGGCCGGAAGGTCCTCAGCCACGAGCGTTTCCACAAGTCCCTGGACCAGACCGACTACGAGTACCTGCACGAGACCCACGGTCTGCCGCGGGAGTTGGTGGACTCGCTGCGGTGAGGAGCACCGTACCGAAGGACGGGTAGTAGTCACTCGAAGCGGCCTATCCTCGGTTGCCTTGAGCGTGTCAGCTGCGAGCTGGGCGGACCACTACCCGTCCTTCGGTACGGCGCTATACCCCGGCCGGATCCAGCGTCCGGGGCGAATCCGAGTCGGGGATCTCCGGGGGCGCGACCTTGCCGACCGAGGACTGGGCGACGAAGGCGCCGGCCAGGACGATCACGCCGCCGATGATCTGGTTGGTCCGCAGCGTCTCGTTCAGCAGGATCCAGGCGAAGATGCTGGCGGCGACGACCTCGACGTACGCGACCGCACCGCCCACGGCGGCCGACAGCCGCTGCACCGCGGCCGCGCCGGCGAGGTAGGCGACGACCGTGCTGACGACGATCAGCCACGCGGCCAGCACCCAGCCGGGCGCGGAGCGGTCGCCGATCGCGATCGTGTCGACCAGCGAGTGCCACGGGATGCCCCACGGCGCGGCGATCGCGGTCAGCGCCACCGCACCGACCACGCTGCCGGCCGCGGTCATCACCAGCGGATCCGCGGCACCGGTCAGCTTGTCGATCAGGATGAAGTACGTCGCCTGGCACGCGGCCGCGCCGAGTCCGGCGATCAGTCCGACCAGGTCGAGCGTCAGCCCGGACCAGATCTCCACCACGGTCGCCAGGCCGATCAGCGCGATCCCGACGCCGACCGCGGCCGTCCGCGGTACGGCGATCTTCTGCCCGAACTTGAGCCACGCCACGACCAGCACCGGCCCGGTGAACTCGAGCATCAGCGCGACCCCGACCGGCAGCCGGCTGGCCGCGATGAAGAACAGCGTCTGACAGCCGGCGATCCCGGTCAGCCCGTACAGGACGAGCATTCGCCACGACGACCGGGTGGCGCGCAGGCCGCTGGCGCCGCGGAAGACCAGCACGAGCGGGATGAGCAGCGCCGCGGCCCCGAGGATCCGCAGCCAGGCGGCCTGTTCAGGGGTGAAACCGGCGCCGATCAGCGCCTTCGCGAACGGTCCGGAACCACCGAACGTCACCGCCGAGAACACGGCGAAACCGAGCCCCACCGACTTCGTGCTGTACATGGGCATAACCCTCTCATGCCCATTACATCTCTGTCGAGGTGGTTTCAGAGCACGTTCACCGCGCGGGCCGCGATCACCGCGATGGTGAGCAGCGAGACGGCCGCCTGGATCCCCATCAGCGTCTTCACCCGCGCGGTCAGCGGCATCGTGTCGGTCGGGCTGAACGCGGTCGCGGCGGTGAACGCGACGAACAGGTAGTCGGTGAATCCGGGCAGCCAGCGCTCCCAGCCCGGCAGGTCGACCGTCATCTGCGGGAACAGCAGGTCGGCCCGCTCGGTTTCGCGCTCGTGTTCGGGTGCCCGGGCGAACGGACCGCCCCGGTCCACCTCCCAGTACCAGACCGCGAACGCGACCACGTTCGTCACCCAGATGAGCAACGCGGCCTTCACCAGCACCATGCCGTCGTTCGCGTCACCGGAGCCCAAGAAGAAGATCAGCCCGGCCAGGTAGTAGGCGTTGACGAGCACGAGTACGGCGAGCAGCACCAGTTCGACCCATCGCAGCCAGGGCTCGTCCCGGCGCAGGTGGAACGGGTTGGCCCACACCAGCGGGATCAACAGCGCCGCGCCGAGCGCCGGCATGATCCATCGCGGCAGTGTGGCGATCTCCGTCGGCACGATCAGTTGCAGGATCAGTACCGCGACCACTGCCAGCGAAGCCGGCCACCGCCGAATGTGACGCATGTTGTTCACTGCAGCATTCTGACCCGGTCCAGCCCTCAACCGACGGAGGCGTCGACCACCGCCTGTCCCACTTCGGTACGGCGGTAGTGCACTTGATGACCCGTACGTCGCCTGGTGGCCAGCCCGGCGCCGTGGAGTGCGGACAAGTGCTCGGCGACCGTTGCCAGGGCCAGTCCGTACTGTGCGGCGAGCGCACTGGTCGTTGCCGGCGGGTCCAGCGCTACCAGCAGGGTTGCGCGGGTGCGGCCGAGCAGACGGGCCAGTGGGTCCGGGGGAGCGGGGGCGTCGGACCAGAGCCGGGCTGCGCCGCGTGCTGGATAGACGACTGTTGGTTGGTACGTGGGGTCGACGACCATCACCAGGTACGGCCAGGCGAAGACGCCGGGGACGAGGAGGAGTCCTTGTCCGGTGAGTTCGCGGCCTGGCTCGCGGTACCGGGTGGCGATGAGGCGGTCGTCCTCCCAGGTCAGTGTGGGGTGCAGGTCGTCGAAGAGTGCTGCCAAGCCGCCGTCGGTGAGTTGCTGGCCGCGGTAGGCGATGTCGTCCTCGAGGACGCGGCTGATGAGCGGCCAGTCGGGCTGGATCAGCGTGATCCAGGCGCTCTCGATCTCGTCCGCGAGCCGTTCCCGGGTGCCGGAGAGGTCTTTGAGCATCCGGTTGATCTCGGGTGCGCCGGGGTTGTCGAGCTCGTCGCGGGAGCGGATCAGTTCGGTCCGGACCCGGTCGAGCGGTGCGCTGCGGACGCGGGCGATCTCGGTGGCGAACTTCGCCCGGGAGGCCTTCGGCGGTGGGGTGAGGAAGTCGGGGGTGAAGCCGACGCGAGGCTGGACCGCGAAGAGTCCGCGCAGGTCCAGCCGGGCCGCTGTCTCAGCCTTCGCTGCGACCCAGGGTGAGTACAACGGCCGGTGCCGGGACCCGCTCAGCACCCGCACCGCCGACATCGTCTCCCACAACGGCGAAGCCCCGAACCGGCACCGCAGCGCATCGCCCTGCGTGAACCGCAGAACCGTCATCGCCCAGAACTTTCGGCCACACCCAAAACTCTACTCCCCGCCCACCCCAACCAGACACGCTCAACCCGTGACCCCACGCAGCCAAACTCCAACTACCACAAGAACTGGCTATCTGGCTGTTCTCGGGGTGCCTGGGATGCGGAACATCTTCTTGGCGCACACCGTCTCCATGGTTGGGACCATCGCGGCTCAGGTAGCCCTGTCCATCCTGGTGTTCGAGCGGACCGGCTCGCCCCTGCTCTCGGCCCTCGTCCTGGTGTGCTCCTTCCTGCCCTATGCACTCGGCGGGATCGTTCTCTCCTCCATCGCCGACCGCTTCCCGGCCCGCCGCGTCCTGGTCGTGTGCGACCTCCTCAGCGCCCTCTGCATCGGACTGATGCTGATCCCGGACCTGCCGGTCGGCGGACTCCTGGGTCTCCTGCTCCTGACCGGCATCATCGCGCCGATCTTCGCCGGAGCCCGCGCCGCCAGCCTGGCCCACCTGCTCCCGGCCGACCTCTTTCCGATCGGCCGTTCGTTGCTCCGGGCAATCAGCCAGTTGACCGTCCTCACCGGCTTCGCGCTCGGCGCGATCGCCGTCGCCGCGATCGGCCCCACCTGGCTGCTGGCGCTGGATGTCGTCACCTTCGCCGCATCGGCAGTGCTCATCGGCTTCGGAACGCCGTACACCCCGCGCGGTCAGCGTCAGCGCAACACGGTCAGCGACTCGCTGACCGGCCTCCGCTACCTCTTCTCCACCAGGCGGCTCCGCACCCTGATCCTGCTGACCTGGGTAGCGCCCGCCTTCTCCGCGGTCCCCGACGGTCTGGCCGTCGCCTACACCGCCCAGGCCGGCACCGCAGCTGCGACGGCCGGCGCGCTGTTCACCGGCTACGCGGCCGGCACAGTACTCGGCGAGCTCGTCGTCGCGCGGTTTCCCCCTTCCACGCGGCGACGGCTCGTCGTCCCACTTCTCGTCGCCAGTCAGGTCCCCGCGATCGCCTTCCTGGCAACGCCTTCCATCCCGATGGCTGCCGTCCTGCTGGCGATCTCCGGGGCCGGGTACGCCTTCAACCAGGCGATCGACCCGATGATCCTCGCCACCGTCGACCCGTCGTACCGAGGTCGCCTCTTCACCGTTCAGACCAGCGGTCTGATGGCCATCCAGGGCCTCAGCATCGCGCTGGCCGGCCTGATCGGCACCTTCCTGCAACCGAACCTGACGATCGCCCTCGCCGGCATCCTCGGTACGACGATCACGCTGCTGATCGCCCGTCAGGCACTCACCAAGGAACCACCTCGTCCAGCGACCCCGGTCCCCTGAACAGACCACTCGGGCCGTCGGGAGGAAGGGTGGCGAGCTGGACCGGCACCGCGGCGCCGTCCGCGGTCGCGCGCTTCCTCGACTGCGCCCTCAAGCACTCGACCGAACGACCAACGGAGCCGTGACGAGCCGGCCGGGCTGATCGGGGTCGCCGTTGATCTCCTGGAGCGCCCGGTCGAACAGGCAGGACGCGATGTCCCGCAGCGGGATCCGCGCCGTCGTCAGGGGCGTGTCGAGCATGCCGGCGAACGGGAAGTCGTTGAACCCGGTGACGGCGATGTCCTGGCCGACCTTGACGCCGTTCCGCTGCAGCGCGCGCATCGCGACCACGGCAAACGCATCGTTGTCGGCGACGAACACGTCCGGCCGATCGGGCCGGCCAACCACGTGCTCGACGTACGCCGACACCTGCTCGAGCGCACCGAACGATTCCACTGTCACCGGCGACGCGAACTCCTGCCGGAAGCCGTCCTGCCGCTGATGCACCCATGGCAGCGCGCTGTCCGTCGCGAGGTAGACGGCCTTCGTCCGGCCGGTCGCATCCAGATGACGGGCGATGCCGGCCATCGAGGTCTCGTTGTCGACGTCGACCCAGCACTGGCGATGCTGCGGCCCGGTGCGCCCGAACGCGACGAACGGGAACGGCCGCTGACTGAGGAACTCGATCCGATCGTCGTGCGGCATCGTCTCCAGGACGACGATCGCGTCGACCTGCCGGGCCGCGATCAGCTTCTCGTACAGCGCGATCTCGGTCGCGCCCTCGGTCGGTGTGGTGACGTGGACGCCGTACCCGGAGATCGCCGCCGACTTCACCAGACCGCCGAGCAGTCCGTGCAGGAAGCCGCCCAGCCCCGGGTTCTGGTCGCTGAACGCCTCGTCATCGAGGTAGAGCGGCAGCCCGATCACCTGACTGCGACCCGACGACAACGCGCGCGCGGCGTGGTTCGGGGTGTAGCCGAGTTCCTCGATGGCGGCGCGCACGGTCCGGACCGTCGGGTCGCTCACCCGGTGCGGTGCGTTCAGCACGTTCGACACCGTCATCGCCGACACCCCGGCCAGCCGGGCCACGTCCGCGACCGTCGTCCGCCGTGGCTTCCGCTGCTCGGCCAACCCAGCCCCCTCCATCAGTCCCGCTCGATCCGGGCCACCCCGGCCACGGGTACGTCGATCGCCCACAGTTCCGGCGCCGTCGTCCTACCCCGGTAGACCTCGACACCCGAGCAGTCCGACACTACGAGGTCGACCGGTCCAGACCCGGCACCTTCGACCAGGATGCGCGGTTCGCTGCCACCGTTCACCAGCACGACCGACCGGTCGGAATCACTCAAACGCACGACAGGGTTGGAGAAAACGGTAATCACGGTCTCTGCGCCGACAGCCCGCACCTGCGTGTAGCGGGCATCCGGACGCGACGGAGTCAGTACGCCGTGCAGCAGCGTGTCGGCGTGATCCCGCAGGAATCCGAGCCAGAACCGGACGATGCGTTCCTGCTCCACCGGCAAGGCATCGAGCTCGACCGACACCTGCGGCGTACTGAACATCGCGCCGATGAACTGTTGCGCGACCGTCTCCGGCGTCGCGGCCGGAGGCCACATCAACATGTCCGAATGCACGGCCCGATCGCCGGCCAGCAACCGGCTGTCGATCGTGCGCACCCGGTTCTCCACCGGGTCCATCGCACAGTCACCGGCCCGCAGGAACGTGCCGAACTGCCAGAGCCGTGGGTTCACGTAGTCCTGCCGGAACTCGATCAGCACGCGCGGCCGCAGCTCGGCCGTGATCGCTTGCAGGATCAGCTCGACACCCTCGTCGATGGACGAGCAGTCGGCGTCAGGCGCCGGCGGGGGCGACGACCAGGCCCAGGTGTCGAGGAAGTCGAGTTTCAGCCCGTTGACACCCCAGTCGCGCACCGGCCGGATGCAGCTCTCGACGATGTGGTCGCGCACCTCGCGGTACCGCGGATCCAGCACCGAGGCGCTGAGACCGTCGACGTACCCGAGGGTCCGGTCCTTCAACCGGTCCCACGCCTTGGAGTGCGCACCGATCAACGGCGGCGCGATCCACAGCACGTAGTCCAGTCCGAGGTCGTGCACCCGCCGGACATGCCCGGCCATGTCGGGGAACGTCTGGCTGGTCGGCTCCCAGTCGCCGCAATGGGCATAGCCGCGCGCAGTGTCGTCGGTCTGCCAGCCGTCGTCGACGATCACCGCCTGACAGCCGTACGACGCTCCCGCGCGAGCGTGCCGTTCGACGGACTCGGCCGAGACGTGCTGGTGGTCGCTGTACCAGGTCGAGTACATCGCCTGCCGGGCCAGCTCGGGCACCGGCGCGATCCGATCGCCCAGCTCCGCCGTCCAGTCGTCGGTCACACCTTTGAGCGCGTCGGCGAAGTGCTGGTCGCGCAGGTCGATCCGCAGGGTGAAGCGGCGGACGCCGTCGGCCAGCTCGATGTCGTCGACCGTGAGCTGGATCAGCTGCTCGGCACCTTCCTCGTTCACCCCGACCGCGAAGTCGCACCCGCGGACGGTCGCGGACAGCGAGACGGTGAGCAGGCTCCGGTCCCGGGCGTCGACGAGGCTCGCGACCGGCGCGGAGCGGACCGACCGGATGTCGCGGTGCGAACCCCAGTCGGTCGGCAGCTCGCGATGCGATCCCTGCGTCGCCCGCCACAGCGTCACCGCGGACTCGGCCGGCCAGGTCCAGCGCAGCCGGACGACGTCCTCGGCCACCACGTCGTACCGCAGCACGCCGGGCTCGACGGCCGGCAGGGCGGCGATCGAGCGGGCGCCGGAGACCGAGCCGGTGCGGAGCGTGCGGCCGTCGGGGGAGCGGATGTCGAAAGTCGTCACGCTGAGCACTATAGCGGTAAAACCGAGACCCAAGAAGGTATTGACTGAATTGCCGGGCGCTCCTAGTTTTAGCGCTAATATCCGATTCTCCGAGGAGTGACCGTGCTGGCTGTCAGCTCCGACAACCCGATCGTCGAGGACGCCTTCGGCTGGGCCCGGAAGCGCGCGCTCGACTGGGTTCAGACCGATGCGGCGGCGGGAAACCTGCCGTCGTACTGGGCCGGCTATCCGTCCCGGGCGATGTTCTACTCGCGCGATGTCTGTCACCAGGCGACCGGTGCGCACCTGCTCGGCCTGGACGCGGAGAACTTCGCGATGTTCCGGCACTTCGCCCGCTCGGCGACGCCGGCACGGAAGTGGTACCCGCTGTGGGCGTTCCACTTCGACGGGCGGATCGCCGCCCTCGACTACCACCACGACGAACACTTCGTCCGGGAGATCCCCGCGGTGTTCGACCTGACCTACCGGGCGCTGGAACAGTACGACTGGACCGGCGACCGCGACTGGCTCGACGACTCCGACCTGGCGGCGTACTACCGCCACTCGATCGGTGAATTCGTCGACGCCCACGACTCCGACGGCGACGGCGTACCGGAGGCGTCCGGCACCGGCGACATCTTCGTCGGCACCGCCACCTACAACGAGCGGGAGGCGCCTCTCCTCGTCGCGGGCGACGGTCTCGCGCTGCAGTACGCCGTACTCCGCAGGCTCGGTCAGCACGACCGGGCCGAGCGGATCCAGGCGAGCTTCCTGAACGACTGGTGGAACGGGACGCAGTTCGCTCGCGGCCGGACCAAGGACGGGCTCGACTTCGGCTGGGGGCTGGAGTCGCACTGGTTCATCCCGCTGTTCGGGCTGAGCGGAACCGGCGAGCGGAACGAAAGGTTCCTCGACTACCTGGAAGCCCAGCTCGAACTGAGCCCGCCGGACAACATCGAGGCGTTCAGCTACCTGCCCGAGGTGTTCTTCCGGCACCGCCGGGACGAGTCCGCCTGGCGGTGGATCCGCCACCTGATCGACAGTCGCGACGACTACCCGGAGATCTCCTTCACCGTCGTCCAGCACCTGGTGGCCGGACTGCTCGGACTGCGGCCGGACGCGGCGTCGGCGTCCCTGACCATCGACTCCCACCTGCCCGCCGAGATCGGCCGGCTGACTGCCGACCACGTCCGGGTCGGCGGGTGGGACCTACGCATCAGCCAGGAAGCCCGGCACACGACGGAGATCACCGTGCACAGCGGACCGGGCCCACTCACGGTGACAGTCGGTTCGGTCGGCTCTCACACCCTCGAACCCGGTCGGACCGCCCGGGTCAGCACTCAGACCAAGGACCCTTCATGAAGCTTCCCAACCGCCTCATCCCGGCGATGGCCGTCGTACTGGTGGCAGCGGGCTGCGCCACCGGCAACGCCCCCGCATCCAGTGACTCCGGACGCGACTCCGCAAACATCAGTTTCTCGTTCTGGGGCACGAACTCGGAGGCCGCCTCGCTGAAGGCGATCGCGGCCGCGTTCGAGAAGGCGAACCCCGGCACCAAGGTGACCACCAACTGGATCCAGGCCGACTACGAGCAGAAGCTGCAGACCTCGATCGCGGCCGGCACCCAGTCCACCGTGATGGAGATCAGCAACACCAGCCTGGCCGGGTTCGCGCCGAGCTTCGCCGAGCAGCAGGTGGACGCGGGCAAGTTCGTCCAGCCGAACATCTCCGAGTCGCTGAAGTACGACGGCAAGTACTACGCGATGCCGTTCACCGCCAAGCCCAAGGTGATGGCGATCAACGTGGACGCGTTCAAGGCCGCGGGCATTCCGTTGCCGAGTGCAACCACTCCGCTGACGCTGGACGAGTACAAGGAGGTCGCGGCCAAGCTCTCCCACGGCGAGGGCAAGAGCCGGGTCTACGGCGCCAGCAACCTGTGGTTCAAGGGCTGGCTGACCGCTGCCGGCGGCGGGTTCTACAACGCCGACGCGACCGCCTGCACCTTCGGCGACGCGCAGGGCCTGAAGACCGCGCAGTACGTGGTGGACCTGCAGAAGGAGAAGTACGCGCCGACGTCGCTCGACATCCAGGGGCAGGACCAGGCGCAGTGGTTCGCGGCCGGCCGGCTCGGGACGTTCAGCGACTTCGGGCCGTGGACGATCGCCGACTTCGCCGAGATCAGCACGCCGAACTGGACCCTGGTCCCGGTCCCGGGCAAGGGATTCCCGATGGAGGTCGGCGGGCTGGCGATCTCGAAGACAGCAAATGGCAAGCAGTTGGAGACGGCGAAGAAGTTCGTCGAGTTCGCCAGCTCGAACCCGGACGCGCAGAACCAGCTGATCCAGGGCAACACCGCGCTCGGCGTACCGATCATCTCCGAGTCGACCGGAACGCTCGAGAAGGTGCTCCCGGCCGAGCGGAACCTGGCCGCGTTCACCACCGCGATGAAGACCGGCCTGGTCAGCCCCTCGGTGCCGCGGGAGGCGCAGATCTCCGGCGACGCCGACAAGGGCATCACCAGCTACACCCCGCTCGGCAGTGGCAAGGACGACGTGGCGAAGATCCTGCCCGGGCTCAACGACAAGTGCACCGCCGCGCTGAAGCAGTGAGGTAGGCGATGAACCCGACCATCGGCTGGATCCGGAGCCTCGCGGAGTCCTGGGGCGTCCCCGCCGTACTCGTGCCGCTGGTCCCGTTCCTGCTCCTGCTGATCGTCCTGTACGCCGTCATCGGACTGGCGGCGTACGGGGCGCGGCGGAAGTGGCCGCGGGCCGACAAGACGATCGCGTTCTGGCTGTTCATCTCACCGTGGCTGATCGGATTCGGCCTCTTCACGGTCGGCCCGATGCTGTCCTCGATCTACGTCAGCCTGACCTCCTGGGACCTGATCACACCGCCGAGGTTCGTCGGTCTCGCCAACTACAGCGAGGCGTTCCAGGACCCGCGGGTCGCGCAGGCGCTGAAGGTGACGCTGCTTTACGCGGTGATCAGTGTGCCGCTGCAGACCGCGCTGGCGTTCCTCGTCGCGTTGCTGCTCAACGCCGAGTTGCCCGGGATGCGGTTCTTCCGGACCGTCTGGTACCTGCCGTGCCTGGTGTCCGGCGTGGCCCAGATGGTGCTGTTCCTCTGGGTGTTCAATCCGCAGTACGGGCTGGCGAACGACGTCCTGGGCAAGGTCGGGATCGAAGGGCCGGGGTGGTTCAACGACGCGTCCTGGGCGTTGCCGACGGTGATCCTGATGAGCCTGTGGACGGTCGGCGGGGCGATGGTGATCTACCTGGCCGGCCTGAAGGACGTACCGGTCAACCTGCAGGAAGCCGCCGCGCTGGACGGGGCCGGCACGGTCCGGATCTTCTGGCACGTCACGCTGCCGCAGTTGTCGCCGATCATCCTGTTCAACGCGCTCACCGGGATCATCGGTGCGCTGCAGATCTTCACCCAGGGGTTCATCGCGAACGGCGGCCCGAAGGACTCGCTGCTGTTCTTCGTCTACTACCTGTACGACAACGCGTTCCAGAACTTCCGGATGGGCTACGCGTCCGCACTGGCCTGGATCCTGTTCGTCGTCATCCTGGCGCTGACCGCCGTGACGGCGCGGGGGAGTGCCTTCGCCGTGTACTACGAGACCGAGCTGTCGGGACGCCGCCGCCGCGCGGGTCGCCGACTGAGGAGGAAGTAAATGGCTGTCGTGGCCGAAGCCCGGCCGGTCGCCGTCGCCTTCCGCACGGACCGGCCGTACTGGCGGCGCAACCTGCCGCTCACCGTCTCCCTGTACGTCGTCCTGGTCCTCGGCTCGGTGGCGTTCGTCTACCCGTTCCTCTGGATGATCGCGACCTCGTTGCGATCACTGGCCGGGGTGGGGAGCTCGGGCGCGAGCGTGTTGCCGCGGGAGTTCCTGTGGGACAACTACTCCCGGGCGGTCACGTCGTTCCCGTTCTGGCGGTACGCGCTGAACTCGGTGCTGACGACGTTCATCCCGATCGTCGGGACCGTGTTCTCCTGTGCGCTGGCCGGGTTCGCGTTCGCCCGGCTGCGGGTGCGGTTCTCCGGGGTGGTGTTCGCCGTCGTGCTGGCGACCATGCTGCTGCCCGGCGAGGTGACGATGGTGCCGCAGTTCATGCTGTTCAACAACCTCGGCATGGTCGACACGCTCTACCCGCTGATCCTGCCGGCCTTCTTCGGGTCGCCGTTCTACATCTTCCTGTTCCGGCAGTTCTTCGCCCGGATGCCGGCCGAACTGGCCGACGCCGCGGTCGTCGACGGGTGCGGCTGGTTCCGGATGTTCCTCCTCGTCTACCTGCCGCTGGCCCGGCCGGCCGTCGTCGCGGTGTCGATCCTGCTGTTCATGGGGTACTGGAACAACTTCCTCGGCCCGGCCATCTACATCAACTCCGACCAGTGGAAGACGCTGCCGCTCGCACTGGCCGGCTTCCAGTCCGTCAACGGCACCGACACCCCGTTGCTGATGGCAACCTCCGTCCTGATCACACTGCCTTGTCTACTGGTCTTTTTCGTCGCCCAGAAGCAGATCACCAACGGCATCACCTTCACCGGAGGCCGCTGACACATGGACACGCTGGAGCACCTTGCGGACCACGCGGTTCGCGAGGTGCTCCAGGCGCCAGTCGGCCGGGTTCGGGTAGAGGGCGGCGTACAGCTCGAGCGCCTCACGGACGGTGAGTTTGGCCTACAGCTCGCTCTCCTGGAGCTGGGCGCCGAGGACCTTCGTCACGGCCGCGTGATCGGCGATCGGGTCGAGCCCGGCGACCCGGATCCGGCCCGCGTCGGGGACGCGCAGGCCCTCGACGCACTCGACGGTCGTGGTCTTGCCGGCGCCGTTCGGGCCGAGGATCCCGAAGATCTCACCTTCCTCGACGGTGAACGAGACACCGTCGACGACGGTCCGGCCGCCGTACGACTTGCGCAGATCGCTGACTTCGACGACAGGCCCGCGGGCCGCCGTACTCGTACTTCTGGTCATGCACCGAGCGTCGCGGACGACGTACCCCGCCCACATCGCCCATCAAGCTCGACCGGCCATCAACCGATCGGATGATGCCTCAGTACGTCAGATCGCGCGGCGGTAGGCGGGAAGTGCCTCCGCCAACGTCGGGTAGTGGTCTGGTCCGATGGCTCGCATCAGGTCCGCCAGCCACTTGGCCGCTCCGGACGTACGCAGCCAGCCGCCGTGCTCGACGGCCAGGTCGTGGGCATCGGCCAGTACGTCGATGCCGGCCGGCTCCATCACGGTCACGCGGCGTAGATCCACCACGAGCTTCGGCAACTTGGTGGTGATCACGTGCCTCAGCTCGGTCGCGAAGGCGGACGCGGTCACGCCGTCGACCTGACCGGCGACTCGCACCACCGCACACTCACCGACCGCACTCCAGCCGCAGACGAACGGCCCGCTCACCTCTGCCGGCGGTCGACCGGACGCAACCACACGTGGCTCCGGGACAGGACTTTCCACTGACGTCTCCTCACATCCAGCACGGCGACAAACCCATTCAACAGCCGCCCTTCAAGCGCCTAGTACCCGCCGCTATTCGCCAATCACTCCCCGTGATACCGAGTGGCTCAGGTGGTGAGTTCTATGAGCATGGGGAGGTGGTCGGAGGCGGCGGCCAGGTCTTCGGGGGTGGCTGGGGTGGGGAGGATGCGGCCGGTGAGGGGTGGGGTGAGGTGGGCGCCGTCGATGCGTTTGTGGGGGTTGGCGGAGCTGAACGTGGGGCCGGCGTCGGCGCCTAGGTCGGTGAGACCTTCGTCGGCCAGGCTTTTCCAGACCGGGCCGTCGGGTTCTTCGTTGAGATCTCCCACCAGGAGGTACGGCGTGCCGAAGGAACGGCAGCCGCGGAGGACCTGCTCGAGCTCATGCTGCCGGCCGCGGATGTGCAGGCCGAGGTGGCAGACGACCAAGGCCAGCGGCGTGGAGCCGAGGGTGATGCGGCCGCCGACCGCGCCGCCGGGGAGCTGGGTCGCGATCAGCCGGAGCCGGCGGCGGACGAACGGGCGCCAGACCCGCCAGTGCAGCGGTTCGGCCAGTTCGGTGCCGTCGGCAACCAAGATCGCGTTGCGGGCGGACGCGGCGACGTACGTCATCCCGAAGCTGTCCGCCATCGCCCGGCGTTTCCGCCGCGTGCCCCACCAGGTCGGCGCCTCCTGCACCAGCATCACGTCCGGCGCACACGCCTGCACCACCCGCGCGAGCGCAGCCCGGTCGTCACCCCACCGATGCACGTTGTACGACAGCACCCGCAGCACGTCACCGCGAGGGCGGTCGGTCACGAGCCAAGGCCCCGTGACCCTGCCGGCGCCGAAGGCCCGGCCAAAAGCACTGTCATGCCTCAGGGTCGCCGTTCGCGTCGGCGTGGTGCAGGTCGGCGTCGGGCGCTGCAGCGCGCATGCCGGTACGACGGGCGGCCGACTTGCGCGCAGCGCGTTCGAGTCGGGTCGTGCGGTTGCGGGCCGCCGCGGTCTTCGCCGTGACCGCGGTCGTCTTGACGCGGACCCGGCGCAGCCAGGTCGCCTCCTCGCGGGCCAGGTCGGCGGCACCGACCATGCCCGCCTCCGGACCGAGCACAGCGCGCACGATCCGCGCCTCCGGCCGGAACCCGCGCCCGGTCAGCGTCCGCTTGAACGCCTCCCGCGCCGGCGCCAGCAACAGCTCACCGGCATCCGAGACACCGCCACCGATCACGAACGTGCCCGGATCCAGCGCCGCGGCCAGGTTGGCGAGACCGATCCCGAGCCAGCGACCGACATCCTCGAGCAACTCGACCGCGACCGGATCGCCGTCCTTGGCCAGCTCGGTCACCATCGGCCCGTTGATCTTCCGCGGGTCGCCCTCGGCCGCCCGCAGCAGGTTGTGCGCCACCGGCGAGCCGGAGAGCGCGAGCTCCCGCGCCTCCCGGGTCAGTGCGTTGCCCGAGGCGTACTGCTCCCAGCAGCCGCGGTTGCCGCACTCACACCGATGCCCGCCCGGCACGACCTGCATGTGCCCGAACTCACCGGCGATTCCGAACTTCCCGCGCTGCAGCGATCCGTCGTTCAGGATCGCGCCACCGATGCCGGTGCCGAGCGTCACGCAGACCAGGTGGCTCTCGCCCTGACCGCCGCCGAACCGCCACTCGGACCAGGCGGCCGCGTTCGCGTCGTTCTCGACCACCACCGGCAGCCCGAGCCGGCGCTCGACCGCGTCCCGCAGCGGCTCGTGCCGCCAGGCGAGGTGCGGGGCGAACAGGACCGACGACCGGGTTCCGTCGACGAACCCGGCCGCGCCGATGCCGACCGCGATCACGTCGTGGCGGGACTCCAGGTCGCGGACGATCTCCGCGATCGCGTCCTCGGTCTCCCGCGGGTCCTTCGTCGGCGTGTCGCGGCGCAACCGGTCCAGGATGTTGCCCTCCGGGTCGACCACCCCCGCGGCCACCTTGGTGCCGCCGATGTCGATCCCGATCGTCAAAGCCTGCGTCAGAGCCACTGCACGAGCCTCCTCGTCGTACCCCCGACCCCCGCCGAGCTACCTCCAGTATCCCGCGTCCGCTGGTCCACCAGCCGGAACGCGGTCATGCAGGGGCCGAGGCAGCCGGGTGGCGGGCCAGGTCGGCGGCGCCGATGAGGCCCGCGTCGTTGCCCAGCTCGGCCATGCAGAAGCTGGGGTGCGGCCGGTTCGCCTTGGCCGGCAGGTTCCGCTCGAACGCGACCTGGGCCGACTTCAGCAGCAGGTCCTTGGCCGCGCTCACTCCGCCGCCGATCACGACGACGCTCGGGTCGAACAGCGTCACGATGCTCGCCAGGCCCTCGCCCAGCCAGCGGCCGAGGTCGTCCAGCAGCTCGACCGCGCACGGGTCGCCTTCGGCGGCCGCCTTGGTGATCATCGGACCGGTCAGCTCGGCCGGGTCCGTGATCCCGCACACGCTCAGCATCTGCGCGGCCGCGAGCGAGCCGGACTCCGCCTGCGCACGCCCTTCGCGCACCAGCGCACGGCCCGATGCGTACTGCTCCCAGCACCCGCGCGCACCGCAACCACACCGATGCCCGCCCGGTACGACGCGCATGTGCCCGAGCTCGGCCGCGACGCCGTGCTCACCACGCACCAACTCGCCGTCGATCACGACCCCGCCGCCGATCCCGGTGCCGACGGTGATGCAGACCATGTGCTCGACGTCCTTGGCCGCGCCGAAGGCGAACTCGCCCCAGGCCGCGGCGTTCGCGTCGTTCTCGACCACGACCGGGATCTTCAGCGTCTCCGCGACCCGGGCGCCGAGCGGCTCGTCCCGCCAGGCCAGGTTGGGCGCGAACAACACCGTCGACCGGTCCGACGAGACGAACCCGGCGGCACCGATGCCGACCGCCTCCACGTCGTGTCCGGCGATCAGCTCGGCCGCCGCGTCGCAGATGGCCGCGGCGGTCTGGTCGACCGAGTCGGCCGGGGTGTCGCGATTCGTCCGGGCGACGATCGCGCCGTCCGGGCCGACGACACCGGCCGCGATCTTGGTGCCGCCGACATCGATGCCGATGGTCAGTCCCATGGTTCGGGGTCCTCACTCACGTCGATCCGGTCCACCCGGGACCGGATCGGCTCCTCCTGCTGGGCCGGGCGTTCCGGGGAACGCGACTCTGCGTCCTCCCGCGCCTGCCGGGCGGCCTCGGCCGCTGCCTCGAGCAACGATCGCACCGACCCGAGTACGTGCGCCGCCGCCGTCGACAGCTGCTCGATCGTCTCCGGGCTGGTGCTCCGCACCTTGTTGATCACCTGGCACACCGGACACCACTGACACTCGGGCCCGCGCCCGATCCCGTGCTCATGCTCTTCAGCAGCAGGTTCTTCCTCGGTGTGCGTCTCAGCAGCAGGTTGTTGCTCGGCGTGCGTCGTACGCCCGCTGTCAGCAGCCTGCTGGAGGACGGCGAACAGCTTCGCGGCCTCCTCGGCGACGGAACCGATCGGCTCCTTACTCATGGTGCCTCCCGGATCGCGGCCTCGCGCTCGAGGCGCTGCGCGTGGTACTCGGCGGTCAGCCCTTGGGCCAGCTCCTGCGCGGACTCCAACGGACCGGTCCCGCTCGGCAGGTCGGACGTGACCGGGCGAGCCGACTCCCGCGGCGCGAACCGCACCTGCAGCCGCCCGTCGTCCAGCCGCGCACCCGCGACGACTCCACGCGCCAGCGCGGCCGGCAGCGGCAGCACGCGGCGGTAGGACCCGACCGTGATGATCAGCTCGTCCCCGTGCCGCGCCAGCTCCAGCTCACTCGCGGAGGCCAACGGCAACGGCATCGTCAGTGTGTACGTTCGCCCGTCGGTGTCGATGTGCCGGTCGACCCACAGCGAGGTCTCGTCCGTCGCCCGGGCGAACGGGTCGTCACCGCCGTACATCTCAACGGCGAAAGCCGCCAGCTCCTCGACGCCCACCGGTTCACAGACCCGGTACGGCGATTCCCAGATCGGCAGCGGCCGGAACGAGTCGGCGACCTCCTCGAGGATCCCGCGCTGCGCGGCGACCCACTGACGCCGCCAGGTGTCCGCGCCGGCCGCCGGGAACACCCGGTTCGCGACCACGCCGTCCACGCGATAGCCGTACAGCGACAGCCGGGTCAGCGACCGTCGCGCCTCGGCCACGACCACGGCCTCCGGCGTCAGCACCAGTCGCACCGAGGCGTCCGGCCCGGCCAGCAAGGTGCGGATGTCCGACAGGTCGCTCTGCAGCCGGCGAAGCGCGTCGAAGACTGTGTCGTCCGGCATCGGGATGGCCGACCCGCGACTGAGGAACGGCCGGAAGGTCCGCATCACCTTGCGCTCGGCGTTGAAGATGCGGTCCATGTACCAGTTCAGCGCCTCGGGCAGCGCGAGCAGCCGCAGCGTCTCCGCCGTCGGCGCGCAGTCCACCACGATCACGTCCCAGCGCCCGGACCGGAAATGGTCGCGCACCTCGAGCAGCGCGAGCACCTCCTCGGCGCCCGGCAGCACGGTCAGTTCCTCGGCCTCGATCGGGTCCACCCCGACCATGCTCAGCACCGACCGCAGGTACGCCTGGATGTCACCCCACGAGCGCTCGAACCGGCGCTGCGCGTCGATCTGCTGGACGAACAGCAGGTCGTCGATCTCGGTCGGTTCGCCGCCGACCTCGGAGTCGAACGCGTCCGACAGCGAGTGCGCGGCATCGGTCGACAGCACCAGCGTGCGCAACCCGCGCAACGCGGCGAGCGTGGCGGTGCCCGCGGCGGAGGTCGTCTTGCCTACGCCGCCCTTACCTGTGTAGAGCAGAACCCGAGTCACTGGATCAGGACTCGACGCGCTTCTTGAGCCCCTTCAGGGCCGTGTCGATGATGACCTTCTCCGCTTTGCGCTTGAGCATCCCGATCATCGGGATCGACACGTCCACGGCCAGCCGGTACGTCACCTCGGTCCCCCCACCACTCTCAGGGCCCAGGTCGCGCAACACATAGGCGCCGTCCATCCCCTTCACCATCTTGGCCTGCACCAGCGTCCAGGTCACCTCGTTGCGGGACCAGGTGTAGTCCAGCGTGTACTCGTCCGAGATCGCACCGGCGTCGACCTTGAACCGGACCTGCTTCGGCCGGCCCGCCTCGTCGGTGGACAGCACCTCGGTCTCCCGCATCGAGTCGGCCCACTCCGGGTACGCCGCGAAGTCCGCGATGACCGTCATGATCTCTTTCGGAGTCGCGTTCACCACGATGGTCGAGGTGGTCTGTTCCGCCATCGAATCACCTCTTTGCTGCCGGGCCTGGACGTGCGTGGAGTGCTGCGGGTCGGTTCCTTCCCCGGAGACTATCGCGGGTTCGGATCCGGTACGGCGCTCGCCCGCGGCGCGGCCCGCCTCGACCTCGTCCTTGAAGCTCCACAGCCGCTCCCGGTACTGCGCGACGTACCTCTCCCGCAGTCTGATCAGGGCCCGGCCGCGGACCGGTCGCGCCGGGTCGACCCGCAGGTACCAGTGCACGACCACCCCGTCGCGGACCTGCTCCAGCCACCATTCCGCTGTACCGATCGCCGCACCGGTGACGGCCCAGCGGACCCCCTCCACACCGCGCCGCTCGGACGGGGTCAGGGTCAGGTCCGGCCACCACTCGCGCCAGAGGGTGTCCGAACCGAGCCGCTCGGCGACGTAGGCTGGATCAGCAACGACCAGGTCGTCGCAACTGATGTCGAGCGTGGGCATTGCTACAGGGCACCTGTTCCTTGGGTCACATGAACCTGGCTACTTCTGGGTAGGTGACTGTAGCGTGCGCCGGAGTCGACAATTCGTGACCGACTGAGGAGACGACGCGGATGCGTGAGTACACCGTTCCTGCTGTGACCGAGCCGCCCACCGGGAGTCTGAGCGACCCCGTCTGGGCGAACGCGTCCTCTCATCCTGACACCGCCGTGTTCAGCCGCAGAGCCGAGGGCGGCTGGCTGGACATCTCCGCGGCCGAGTTCGCGAGTCAGGTGACCGCGGTCGCGAAGGGCCTGATCGCGGCGGGCGTGAAGCCCGGCGACCGGGTCGCACTGCTCAGCTCGACCCGGTACGAGTGGACCCTGGTCGACTACGCGATCTGGAGCATCGGCGCGGTCACCGTGCCGATCTTCGAGACCTCGTCCGCGTCCCAGATCCAGTGGATCCTGACCGACTCCGAGGCGGTCGCCGCCGTGGTCGAGACGGCCGCGCACGGTGCCGTGGTGGAGTCGGCCCGGGCCGATGCGCCGGGACTGCAGGAGATCTGGCAGATCGAGGCCGGTGCGGTCGAGGAGCTGACCGTGCTCGGCCAGCAGATCTCCGACGCCGAGTTCGACAAGCGCCGTACGGCGGTCGAGCCCGGCGATCTGGCGACACTGATCTACACGTCCGGGACGACCGGCCGGCCGAAGGGCTGCAAGATCAGCCACGCCAACTTCATCGCCGAGCTCGACCCGGCGGTGAAGGTGCTGGACGACCTGTTCGACGTGAACGGCGCCAGCACGCTGCTGTTCCTGCCGCTGGCGCACGTGTTCGCCCGGATCATCCAGGTCGGCTGCGTGATGATGCGGGTCAAGGTCGGGCACAGCTCGGACATCAAGAACCTTGTCGAGGACCTGGGCACGTTCAAGCCGACCTTCATCCTGAGCGTGCCGCGGGTGTTCGAGAAGGTCTTCAACTCGGCCAGCCAGAAGGCGCACGCGGACGGCAAGGGAAAGATCTTCGACGCCGCCGCGGACACCGCGATCGCGTACTCGCAGGCGCAGGACAAGGGCGGCGCGTCGTTCGGGCTGAAGGCCAAGCACGCGCTGTTCGACCGGCTCGTCTACGGCAAGCTGCGGGCCGTCCTCGGCGGCCAGGTCCAGTACGCCGTGTCCGGCGGCGCACCGCTCGGTGACCGGCTCGGCCACTTCTTCCGCGGTATCGGCGTACCGGTGCTGGAGGGCTACGGCCTGACCGAGACCACCGCCGCGGTGGCGGTGAACCTGCCCGACGACATCCGCATCGGCACCGTGGGCCGGCCGCTTCCTGGTGTGACGGTCGGTGTCGCGGAGGACGGTGAGCTGCTCTTCAAGGGCGGCCAGGTGATGCAGGGTTACTGGAAGAACGACGACGCGACCGCGGCCGCGATCGACGCCGACGGGTGGTTCCACACCGGCGACCTGGGCGAGTTCGACGTCGACGGGTTCATCCGGATCACCGGGCGGAAGAAGGAGATCCTGGTCACCGCCGGCGGCAAGAACGTGGCGCCGGCCGTGCTGGAGGACCAGATCCGCCTGCACCCGCTGGTCAGCCAGTGCATGGTCGTCGGCGACGGCAAGCCGTTCATCGCCGCCCTCGTCACCATCGACCCGGAGACGATCGGTGCCTGGGCCACCGAGCGCGGCAAGCCCACCGACGTACCGTCCCTGGTGAACGACCCCGACCTGATCGCCGAGGTCCAGAAGGCCGTCGACGATGCCAACGGCACCGTCTCCAAGGCCGAGGCGATCAAGAAGTTCACCATCCTCCCCAACGACTGGACCCAGGAGACCGACGAGCTCTCCCTCAAACTCTCCCTCCGCCGCCACATCGTCACCCGCAACCACCAGCCCGACATCGACGCCCTCTACGCGAAGTAGTCCCGCACCTCCTGACGCTGACTGCCGCTGTTGGGCGTGAGCACCATCTACTCGGCGAACGGGACCGTCGGGCACGACATCTGTGCCGAGTTGGGGTAGTGGCGGAGGAAGAGGAGCACGGCCAGGACGCGGCGGGATTCGGAGCCGGTGGAGGGGAGGCCGAGTTTGCCGAAAATGCTGGAGACGTACTTCTCCACCGCGCGCACGGAGATGCCAAGGCGGTCGGCGATGCCGTGGTTGGAGCTGCCGGCCGCCATCAGCCGGAGGACCTCGCTTTCACGCGGCGTCAGTTGTTCCAGCGGATCGTCGGTACGACGGCTTGACAGCAGCGTGGACACGATGGTCGGGTCGATCGCCGATCCGCCCGCGGCCACCCGTCGTACCGAGGTCAGGAAATCGGGGACGTCGCTGATCCGGTCCTTGAGCAGGTAGCCGACACCGTCGGCGGAGTCGGCGAGGAGCTTCATCGCGAGGCCTGGTTCGACGTACTGGGACAGCACGAGTACGGCGACGTCGGGGTGCTCGGCCCGGATCTCGACGGCTGCCTGGAGACCTTCGTCGGTATGGGTCGGCGGCAGTCGAATGTCGACGATCACAACATCGGGCAATTGGACACCGAGCACCGCGCGGAGCTCGTCGGCGTCACCACAACGGGCCACGACGTCGAACCCGGCGTCGCCGAGCAACCGCGCGAGCCCCTCGCGCAGCAGCACGCTGTCCTCGGCGATCGCTACCCGCACGGCAGCTCCGCGCGCAGCCGGGTACCGCCCTCGCGTGGCGTCTGCAACCGGCCGCCCGGAAACGCCGGACTGACGTGCACAACCAGCACCAGCGGCACGAGGGCGGCCGCCGTACCGGCTGCGACCAGTAGGGCGGTGGTCGTGAGCAGCAGTGCAGGTCGTGTCGCCATCGGACCCCTTTGTTCACGCTACGCGCGCCTACCAGAAAACCGAACCCCTGAACGACCAGTAAGCCGCCTTGCCACGTGTCGCCCCGGCTGCCAGCGTCGAAGGTGTCCGAGGGGGGCAGCCATGAAGACACGCATCACTCAGAACGAGGCCGGTGTAGACGTCCAGGCGACCAGTACTTCTGACAAGAGCCTGCCGGCCGCGGTCGCCGACGTGGCAAGGTTCACCCCGACCGCGTCGTACCAGCGCTTCGCCTACGCCTGCGGGGCGCTGCTCGTGCTCAGCGGGCTCTTCCACGTGGTCGTCTACCTGTTCGACGGCGGACCGTGGGGAGGACCGCTGTCGTGGCGCAAGCCGATCGTGTTCGGGCTGTCGTTCGGCATCACCCTGATGACGATCGCCTGGCTGATGCCGTTCCTGCGGAGCGGACGGGTGACCGGCTGGATCGTCGTGGGACTGTTCGCCGTGGCGTCGCTGGCCGAGGTGTCGTTGATCTCGATGCAGACCTGGCGAGGCGTCGCCTCGCATTTCAACGAGACGACGCAGTTCGACTCGTCGGTCTTCTCGTTCATGGGCATGCTGGTGATGCTGGTGGCGGTGCTGACCGTCTACGTGGCCGCCCGCTCGTTCTTCCGGATGGACGCGCCGCCGTCGCTCGCCTGGGCGATTCGCCTCGGTCTGGTGCTGATGCTGGTCAGTCAGGCGGTCGGCGCGCAGATGATCGCCGAGGGCGGCAACACGTACGGTACGGCGGGCGCCCTCAAGGTGCCGCACGCCGTCACCCTCCACGCCATCCAGGTCCTGCCGGCGTTGGCGATCCTGCTGCTGGTCTCCAGGTCCACCGAGCGCCGCCGCCTCAGGATCGTGGCCCTCGGCGCGGCCGGGTACGCCGTACTGATCGCGTCAACGCTCGTCCAGACCTACGACGGCCGAGGCCCGCTCGACCTCAGTCCACTGACCTCCGTCCTGGCCCTGATCGGCCTCGTCGTTCTCGGCGCCGCCGGTGTGATCGCTCTGAACGGAGTCAGGCCCGCAAACCGTTGATCTTCGCTACGGCTTGCGGCGGTTGAGGAAGGCGCGCATGGCTTCCTGGGCGGTGGGGGAGCCGAAGAGGCCGGCCGAGAGGTCGGCGAGGTCCTTGCCGCGGGCATCGATGTCGGCGAGCAGTTCGCGGTTGAGGAGCTTCTTGGTCTCGCGCAGGCCCTGGGGAACGCCCTTCAGCAGCGACTCCAGCATGGTGTCGACCGCGGAGTCCAGGTCGTCGTCGGGGACGGTGATGGTGACCAGGCCCAGGAGGGACGCCTCCAGCCCGTCGAACGCGTTGCCGGTGAGGAAGGTGTAGGCGGCGGCCCGGTCGGTGAGGCGGGGGATGACGGTCAGCGAGATGGTCGCCGCCGCCAGCCCGAGCCGCACCTCGGTGAGCGCGAAGGTCGAGCCCGCCGCCGCGACGCTGATGTCGGCCGCCGCGACGATCCCGATCCCGCCGGCCCGCACCGGTCCGGCGACGCGCGCGACGACAGGTTTGGGGTTGGCGACGATCGCGCGCTGAACGTCGACCATCCGCTGCGCGCCGACGCCCATACCGACTGTGGTCGCCTCGGACAGGTCGGCACCAGAGCAGAACACGTCCAGCGCCGACCGGATCAAGATCACCCGTACGGCGTCGTCCGTGCCGGCCGCCTCCAACTGCTCGAGCAGCTCACCGGTCAGCTGCTGCGAGAGCGCGTTCTTGTTCTGCGGCGAGTCCAGCGTGATCGTCGCCACGCCGTCGGCAACCTCGAGGTGCACCAGTTCCGTCATGTGCACATCCAACACCCACTTCGGCCCCGCCTGCAGTAACCAGCCGCACAGCCCGTGGCGTCAGGACTCCGGCGGCGGAGCGGGCGGGTCGAAGGGATCCGCGTGCCGGTGGACGATCTTCCAGTCGTCGTCCTCCTGGCGGAAGACCATCGTCGCCCGCAGCACATGCGGGAGCGGCTCGGGCCGGTGCACGTATCTGACCGTGCAGCGCTCGATCGCGACGTAGTACGCCGTATCCGAGCTGACGTGCTTCTCCAGGTACTCGAACTCGACCTTCGCGTCACTCGGGCGGAACTGCGCCGCCGCCCACTCGTAGCGCGGCCCGACCTGGGACCAGCCGACCTCGTGACCGCCGAAGCCGCCGAAGATCGAGGTCTGCTCGCTGCGCGACACCAGCGGCATCCACAACGACGCGTCCCCGTTCACGAACGCCGTGTTGGCTTCCTCGTACCTGTGCAGAAAGGATTCGAAGCTCTCACTCATTTGCTGTCAGCGTACGACGGCGAGAGTTCACGAGCGAGGTGCTCGATGAAGAGGCCGACGTCGGTGACGATGCCGCGGGCCTGGGACGAGCCGCGGTCGGCGAGCTTGGTCACCGTGGCCGGGTTGATGTCGACACAGGTGAGCGGGATGGACGCCGGCAGGATGTTGCCGGTAGCAACGGAGTGCAACATGGTCGCGGCCATCAGGCAGTAGCCGACCCCGGGCAGTTCGGCCCGCATCGCCCGCTGGCCCTCGAGGACGTCGGTGTAGACGTCCGGCAGCGGCCCGTCGTCGCGCACCGACCCGACCAGGACGAACTTGTTGCCCTTCTTCACCAGCGCGTGCATGACGCCGGAGGTGAGCACCCCCTGGTCCACCGCGGCCGCGATCGAGCCCGCCTTGCGGATCGTGTTGATCGCCCGGATGTGGTGCTCGTGGCCGTGCTCCACCCCGCGACCCCGGGCCAGGTCGACGCCGAGCGACGTACCGTACAGCGACGACTCGATGTCGTGGGTGGCCAGCGCGTTCCCGGCGAACAGGACGTCGACGAAACCGGCCTCGACCAGCGCCACCATGGCCGGCGCGGCGCCGGTGTGGACGATGCCCGGGCCGCCGACCCAGAGCACCTTCTGGCCGTTCGCCTTCGCCTCGCGCATCCCGTCGGCGACCTGCTTGACCAGCACCCGCTGCGGCTTCTCGCTGGAGACGTCCGACTCCATGAAGCCGAACCCCTCCTCGGTGTTCACCGCGATCGGCGGGGTCACCTTGACGCCCTGCGCGCTGGTGATGATCCGCATCCCGGCCTTCACCTCGGACATCGGGATCGTCCGCACACCGTCATCCTCGACCAGCAGACCGCAGTCCATCTCCGGGTTCCGTACGGCGACCCAGTGGCCGCCGAGCCGGACGCTGGTCGGCAGGTTCGTGGTCGAGTAGAACCCGTCCGGGAACACTCCGTCGGTAGTCACCTCGGTGATGTCCGGCGTGCCGGGGTCGACCAGGTTCGCACCCTTGGTCTGGATCCGCATCAGCAGCCGCTGCAGGGACTCCTCGTCGTCCGCGCCGACCGTCATCCGGACCGTGGACGGGTCGTCCTTGTCGTAGCCGAGGTCGAACCTGTCCAGCGTGTACTCACCGCCGTACCCGCGGATGTCGTCGAGCACCCGGGACAGCAGCCCGGAGTCCATCAGGTGGCCGGTGATCTCGACGGTCTCGGTGACCTGCACGGGTGTACCTCCCTCAGCATTCGTCGGATTGTCCGACGATCCGCACTCTAGCCTGCGGATGTGACAAATGCTTCACCCGGCTCACAGTGCGGTACGGCTAGACCACCGCGCCGTCGTCCGGGGTGTCGTCCGGCGGCAGCCGGTCCTTCATCCGGATCACCAGGGTGAGGAAGCCGCCGATGAAGCCGACGACCGCGATGGTGGTGATCCGGCCGGTGCCGAAGTCGAGCACGGCCGCCAGGATCAGCAGCAGCGGGCCGCCGATCAGGCCGAGCCAGGCGATCCGGCTGATCCAGTCCAGCCGCGGGCCGCGCGGCGGCTCCGGCGGGACGAAGTGGTCGTGCGGGTCGTCGGCGCGCTTCGCCGGCGGCGTCTCCTTCTCGTCCTCGTCGTCCTTGTCGTCGCCGACGACGAGCCCGGCCGGTACGTCGATCAGCGGCTCGTACTTCTCGTCGACGTCCTCACTGGCCGGCCACCGCGGCACCGGGGTCTCCCCGCCGTCGTGCCCGGGCGCGGACGGCGCGTTGAACTGCTCGACCAGCGACTTCCACTCCGCGTCCTCGGTGCTCCGCTCGATCACCGGCCGAGCCCGGTCCACCGCCTCCGCGTCCACGAAGATCTCCTCGAACCCGGCCGGTACCCGGGCGGGCTCCTCGGCCTTGGCGGGTGCTTCGGGTTTCTCGGCGGCCTCGACTTCAGCACCCTCGTCCGCGGGCTCGGCCGTGCGAGCCTCGGTGTCGGCGGCCTCCGTCGTACGGGACTCGTCGGGCGTGCCGCAGTACGCCGCGATGCCGGCTTCGGCGAGGGCGGTCAGGACGGAGTCGGCGATCAGGGGATCGATGCCGCCCACGGAGGTGTACCCGTCGGCGGTCAGGCCGTTGTCACGCATCGGCGCCCTGCTCTCCGATCGGGCTCAGGCGCCGGATGAAGGCTGCGGAGTCCGCGAAGATGCGCGGTGCGTCGTTGTCCAGAGTTGCCACGTGATAGCTGTCCTCGAGCAGGGTCTCGGTCACGTCGCGGGACGAGATCGAGGCCAGTACGGTGCGCCCCGAGCTCGGTTCCACCACGTGATCGACAGTACTGCGGAACATGAGCACCGGCTGTGTGACTTTCGCCAGATCGTCCCGCGTCAGCTGCCACAACTGCGACAGCGAGTGCAGCGCCCGCAGCGGCATCCGGTCGTATGCACCCTCGTCGACGCCCGGCTTCTTGATGTCGTTCGAGATTCCCGGGAACGACGGGACCAGCTTCGACAGCACCGGCAGCACGACCAGCCGCTTGTCGTCGGTCCGCACCGACGGGTTGATCAGGACCAGACCGGAAATGTCGGCGCCGTGCGCCTCGGCCAGCCGCAGCGCCAGGCAGCCGCCCATCGACAGCCCGACCAGGAACACCTGATCGTGCTCCTTGCGCAACCGCTCCAGCTCGTTGTCCAGTACGGCGTACCAGTCCGGCCAGCCGGTCTTGTTCATCTCCTGCCAGGACGTGCCGTGCCCGGGCAGCCGCGGTACGGCGACGCCGTACCCCTCGGCGGCCAGGTGCTCCGCGAACGGGCGCATCGCCTTCGGCGAACCGGTGAAACCGTGGCTGAGCAGGACCCCGACAGCGGCGTTCTCCCCGGATCCAGGGCTGCGGAACTCCTCAGCATGGCCTTGCACTGGCACGTCGACTCCTCGCCGGTCACGGTCCTCACAGGCGGCCGGGCGCACGCGCGCCTGACCGCAGGCCAATGGTCGCATCTGGGCTGCATCCAGTCTGCATCCAGGTGACAACACGGTGAGCAACGCCTAGATTCCTGGAAGTGACATTGCTTGAGGAGGAAGCTGGAACGTAGGGTCCTGCCGACGGAGGGCGCCAGAGCTGTCGCGACCGTCGCTACCGGCGGACACTGGTGAGTGAGCTGTGCCGGAATGTGACCCGGTGAGTGGTGACGGACGAGTGACGGAGGTAAGGCGATGCTGTACCTGTTCCTCAGACGGTTCCTCGTCGCACCACTGGTGAAGCTGTTCTTCCATCCGAAGGTCACCGGGGTCGAGAACATCCCGACCACCGGCCCGGCGCTGCTGGTCAGCAACCACCTCGCCTTCAGCGACTCGATCTTCCTGCCGGTCGCCGTACCGCGGCAGATCGTCTTCCCGGCGAAGTCGGAGTACTTCACCGCGCCCGGTCTCAAGGGCAAGCTGGTGGCGACCTTCTTCCGGTCCGTCGGCCAGATCCCGATCGACCGCTCCGGCGGGCGGGCCTCGCTGGCCGCGCTGAACACCGGGCTGGAGATCCTGAAGAAGGGCGACCTGTTCGGGATCTACCCCGAAGGCACCCGCTCACCCGACGGCCGGCTCTACAAGGGCAAGACCGGCGTCGCCCGGATGGCGATCGTGGCCGGCGTGCCGGTGATCCCGGTCGCGATGATCAACACCGAGAAGCTGCAGCCGCCCGGCCAGATCTGGCCGAAGTGGTTCTACCGGGAGAAGGGCCGCCGGCTGCCGCGGCTGGTCCGCCCGGGCGTCGCGTTCGGCAAGCCGCTGGACTTCTCCCGCTACGAGGGGATGGAGCGGGACCGGTTCGTCCTCCGCTCGGTCACCGACGAGATCATGTACGCGCTGATGGAGCTGTCCGGCCAGGAGTACGTCGACATGTACGCCGACAAGGCCAAGGAACTGCTCAAGGCCGGCGAGTCGATCGACGAACACGTCCGCCTCGGCGACACCAAGGCCAGCTGACGCGCTTCGCCGTACGGTCGGGTGAGGATGGTCCGCATGGACAGCGACCTGAACGTGCTCGGCGAACCGCTGGAGGAGTGCGGTACCGATCCGGTCACCGGCTTCTACCGGGACGGCTGCTGCACGAGCGGCCCGGAGGACCTCGGTAGCCATACGGTCTGCGCGGTGATGACGGCCGAGTTCCTCGCCCACCAGTTGTCGTCCGGGAACGACCTGGTCACGCCGAGGCCGGAGCTGCACTTCGCCGGGCTGAAGCCGGGTGATCGCTGGTGTGTGGTCGCGGTCCGCTGGCTGGAGGCCTACCACGAGGGAGTGGCGGCTCCCGTCGTACTCGCGTCGACGCACGCCCGCTCGCTGGACACGATTCCGCTGGCGGTCCTGCGTGAGCACGCGGTCGACGTACCGCCGGACCTCGCCTCCCTCACCTAACCTGATCGATTTGGGGAGGAAAGTGCTCCCGGATCGGTGGAAGATCCTCCCCGGACAGGCTGTCCGGCGAGGGAGAGGACGGGGCAGGTGGGGGAGCAGGCGCGGGGGGCGCCTGGCCAGCCGCGGAACTGTAGCGCGGCGGCAACCTGCGCGGCGGCGGCGCATGGCTGACTGACCAGCTGATAGCCGAATCGCAGTGTCAGCTTGCCGGTCGTCGCGGCGGCGTTGTCCCGGGCCATGTCGCGCCACCGACTGGTCGACTCCGAGTGCCCCGCCTGCCCGTCCAGCTCGACGATGACGCCGTACGGCGGGTACTCGACATCTCGGTAGACGACCCCACCTCCGCTCGACGCCCGGACCTGCCGCTTCGCAGTCGGCAGGCCGTGAGCGCGTTCGACTCGTCGGAGGTAGGCCTGCTCGAGCAACGAGTGCACGCCTTCGGCCGCGTCCCCGAGGATCTGACGGAGAACCCGACGCCCGGGCAGCTTGGTGAACGAGCCTAGTTCCGCCAGCAGCCGTTGAGGGGTGGTTCGGCGCTGTCGACAGGCGTCGAGCAGTACGGCGGCTCGGCGGGACACGTCTGATCTCGCGCTCGCAGTCACCAGCAGTGCGACGTCGAGGCGCACGATCGGCGGTACGCGAGATCCATGCAGTTGAGACGCGAGATCGCGGTGGCGACTGATGATGACGCCGGATCGCGGGTCGACGCGCCGGGAGTGCGGCAGAGCGATCTGGATGTGGTCGTCTCGCCAGTTGCCGTTGACGCCGAACTGGCGAAGCGCCGTCTCGCCGGTCAGTGCAGCCTCCGGCCCACACGCGAGCCAGGCGGCCCACACCCGGGTGTCCCAGGGCAGCGGCCCGGTGAAGTCGACGTACACGCCTGTGTGGACCCGCTGCAGCTGCCGCACCCGGCAGCCACGTTGAAGCACCTTGTCCGTGATCCCGTGCTCGAGGGCCTGCGTCCGGCTGAACGCTCCGGCCTGCCGACGGCGCAGTTCCACGAACCGGCTAGCCATCTCCTCGTCACCCGCCCAGCCCGCAACCCCGATCCCCACCACCCCTCCTCTCAATCCACACCCAAGAGCATGCACTCCTCCACCCCTCCCACGCGCGCCCTCTCCTCCACTGTGGACAACCGGTGCGGGGAGGATGTTGGCCCGAATCGAGAGGAAAGTCCTCCCCACATCGGCGCGTGGAGCGGTGAGACGGATACGCGGGGTGGAAGGGGCTGGCTTAGGGTGGCGCCATGCAATTCGCGACGTTGAGTGCGGGGGAAGTGCCCGGAGTTCCGAGTCTGGACGAGCTGCGGGCGCTGAAGCCGCTGCAGCAGCCCGAGTGGCCGGAGTCCGCGCCGCTGGACCAGGTGATCGCCGAGCTGCGGAAGCTGCCGCCGCTGGTGTTCGCCGGTGAGTGCGACGACCTGACCACGAAGATCGGGGAGGTCGCGCGCGGCGAGGCGTTCATCCTCCAGGGCGGCGACTGCGCGGAGACCTTCGAAGGGGTGACCGCGGAGAACATCCGGGCCAAACTGCGGGTGCTGCTGCAGATGGCCGTCGTACTCCAGTACGCCGCGAGCGTGCCGGTCGTGAAGGTGGGCCGGATCGCCGGTCAGTACGCCAAGCCGCGCAGCTCCGGTGAGGAGACGCGCAACGGTGTCACGCTGCCGTCGTACCGGGGTGACGCGGTCAACGGGCTGGAGTTCACCCCCGAGGCGCGGATCCCGGACCCGCAGCGGCTGCGCGGCGTCTACAACGCGGCCGCGGCGACGCTCAACCTGACCCGCGCGTTCACCACCGGTGGGTACGCCGACCTGCACCAGGTGCACGCCTGGAACACCGACTTCGTGAAGTCGTCCCCGGTCGGGCAGCAGTACGAGCGGCTCGCCTCCGAGATCGAGCGCGCACTCGCGTTCATGCGGGCCTGTGGCGCCACCGCGGACGAGTTCAAGACGGTCGACTTCTACGCGTCGCACGAGGCCCTGATCCTGGAGTACGAGCACGCCCTGACCCGGATCGACTCCCGCACCGAGCAGCCGTACGACGTGTCCGGCCACCTGCTCTGGGTGGGGGAGCGGACCCGCCAGCTCGACGGTGCGCACGTCGAGTTCCTGGCGTCGCTGACCAACCCGCTCGGGGTGAAGATCGGCCCGACCACGACGCCGGACTACATCCGCGCTCTGATCGACAAGCTCAACCCGAAGGGCATCGAGGGCCGGCTGACCTTCATCACCCGGATGGGCGCGGGCAAGATCCGCGAGGCGCTGCCGCCGCTGCTGGAGGCGGTCCGCGACCACGGCTCGCCGATCGCCTGGGTGTGCGACCCGATGCACGGCAACACCTTCGAGACGCCGAACGGGTACAAGACCCGCAACTTCTCCGACGTCATGCACGAGGTGCAGGGCTTCTTCGACGCGCACGAGCAGGTCGGGACCTGGCCGGGCGGCATGCACATCGAGCTGACCGGCGACGACGTGACCGAGTGCCTGGGCGGCGGTGAGGCGCTGGTCGCGGAGGACCTGGTCAACCGCTACGAGACCGCCTGCGACCCGCGGCTGAACCGGCACCAGTCACTCGAGCTCGCCTTCCTCGTCGCCGAACGCCTCCGCGGCGCCCAGGCGTGAGCGTGATCGATCTTCGGTCGGATACGGTTACCCGGCCGTCGGCCGGGATGCTGGCGGCGATGACGTCGGCGCCCGTCGGCGACGACGTGTACGGCGAGGACCCGACGATCAACCGCCTCGAGGAGACCGTCGCCGACCTGCTCGGTCACGAGGCCGCCCTGTTCACGGTCACCGGCTCTCTCGCGAACATCCTCGGCGTCCGGGCGTTGGTGCCGCCGGGCGCGGAAGTGCTCTGCGAGGCGAGCGCCCACATCGCCCGGGCCGAACTCGGTGCCCACGCGGCGGTCAGCGGCGTCACCGCCCGAACCTGGAGCGCACCGGCCGGCCAGATCGATCTCGAGCAGATCCGGGCCCTGATCGCCCCGGACCTCGGGCCGTACTTCGTCCCCACGGCGGCCGTCTCGGTCGAGAACACCCACAACTTCGGCGGCGGCTCGATCCAGCACGCGTACGACGCTCTGGCCGACGAACTCGATGCCCGCTGCC
The DNA here is from genome assembly GCA_963748245.1 of uncultured Actinomycetota bacterium. Classification (GTDB taxonomy): domain Bacteria; phylum Actinomycetota; class Actinomycetes; order Propionibacteriales; family Kribbellaceae; genus Kribbella. The sequence continues at coordinate 2,596,799 of CAVVIA010000005.1, forward strand.
TCCCGCTGCATCTGGACGGCGCGCGGTTGTGGAACGCGTCCGTGGCGTCCGGTGTCTCGATGGCGTCGTACGCGTCACGTGCGGCTGCTGCCAGCGTGTGTCTGTCGAAGGGACTCGGCGCGCCGGTCGGCTCGGTGCTGGTCGGATCGACCGAGCTGATTCGGGAAGCCCGCGTGTGGCGGAAGCGCCTCGGCGCCGGCTGGCGGCAGGCCGGCGTACTGGCTGCGGCCGGGTTGTACGCGCTGGAACACAACGTCGAGCGGCTGGCCGAGGACCACGCGAACGCGCGGCTCATCGCCGAGGTGCTGGCCGACGCCGCGCCCGGCTCGGTCAAGCCGGACCAGGTCGAGACCAACATCGTCGTCGCCGACCTGGCCGCAACCGGCAAATCGGTCCCCGAGCTCGTCGAAGCCGCCCGCCCAGCCGGCGTGCTGGTCGGCGGCGTCGGCCCGACCCAGCTCCGGATCGTGACTCACCTGGACGCGTCGACGGACGACTGCCGCACCGCCGCGCAGACCCTCGCCCGCCTGCTCAGCATGTGACTGTCCACAGGCACTGACACGAACTCGTGGGCCGGCGAGATAGGGTGCGAGTGTCGGGGTCGCAGCATGTTCGGGGAGAGCCGTGCGAGAGATCGTCGTGTTCAGCGGAAGTGCCCACACCGGTTTGGCGGAGCGGATCTGTGCCGATCTCGGCGTAGCCCTCTCACCGGTGGAAATCCACCGTTTCAGCAATGACTGCCTGCAGGTGCAACTGCAGGAGAACTGCCGGCAACGAGACGTGTACATCGTGCAACCGCTCGTCCCGCCGACGCAGGAGCACCTGATGGAGTTGCTGCTGATGATCGACGCCGCGCGCGGTGCCTCGGCGCAGCAGATCACTGCGGTGATGCCGCACTACGCGTACGCGCGGTCGGACAAGAAGGACGCCTCCCGGATCTCGATCGGCGGTCGCCTGGTCGCGGATCTGCTGGTGACCGCAGGCGTCGACCGCGTCCTCACCATGGCCCTGCACGCACCCCAGGTGCACGGCTTCTTCTCCGTCCCGGTTGACCACCTGACGGCGATCGGCGTACTCGCGGACCACTTCCGCGGCCGCGATCTCAGCGACACGGTCGTGGTCAGCCCGGATCTGGGCAACGCGAAGACGGCAACCCAGTTCGCCCGGCTGCTCGGCCTGCCGGTCGCGGCCGGCAGCAAGCAGCGGATGGCCGACGACCGCGTGGTGATCGACGCGATCGTCGGCGACGTCGCCGGTAAGCGGGCCATCATCCTCGACGACGAGATCGCCACCGGCGGCTCGATCATCGAGCTGCTCGACCGGCTCAAGGACCTCGGCTGCACCCAGGCCGCCGTCGCCTGCACGCACGGCCTGTTCGCCGGCAAGGCAGTGGAGCGGCTGCGGACGCACCCGTCGATCACCGAGGTGATCAGCACTGACACCGTCCCGCGCCCGGACGGCTTCCCCGAGCTCCAGGTCAGCTCGGTCGCCGGCCTCTTCGCCGAGGCGATCAAGCGCATCCACGGCGGCGAATCAGTCAGCAGCCTCTTCGACGGCGTCGACCCCACCCACGCCCCACCCCAACCCAAACTCCCGTTCTAGCAGCTGGCTCCGACCCACGCCTGCTCTACTCTTCGTGAATTCTGAGGCACAGCGGGTAGTCTTGTTGTAAGGGCCTCCGTAAGACAGTGCAGCTCGGCCCTGATGGTGCAAGGAAGTGAGTTATGTGCGGCCAGCCTGTGCGGACCTGGGTCCGTGCAGCATTCACCGTCTGTGGTCTAGGCCTGATCGCAGCGGGGATCGTGATCGCCCTTCGTGCCGGCAGCGACAGCATCGCACTGGCGGCTCTGCTCACCGGTGTGCTGCTTCTGGTGATCGGAGGCACCGGCCGGCTGCCGGAGGAGATCGGGTTGCAGCGGATCACTTTCGAACCGCACCCGGATGCTTCGTCACACCACCGTGCGCTGGTTGACGTCGTACGCCATGAGCTTCCGGCCCTGATGGCGATCGCCGCTGACAATGGCGGGCTCGTGATCCGCGACTATTGGCTGGACGAGCTGGATGTGCCGATCGTGATCATCTGCGCTCCGGACGACTGGCACGAGCTTGATCGCGCCTCTGTAGAAGCCGTGCTGGAACGAACTGCCGCCGCGCGGGGGATCGTCCTGCTCACCAACGTCGAGGACGTCCGGCGCGTTCGGTCGATCCTGCAGTCAGGACACGGCGACCGGGCAGCCGTCGTACGGTGGCGGTCGCATCGCGACAACGAGGCACTACGGCGCGCGGCTCAGAGACTGAGCAAGGTGCTTTCGGGGCGCCGCAAACGCATCGCATGGCACCGATGACCGAGGCGCCGTCGCTGTCAGCCACCGGACTCGGTGGACGGTCGTTGCAAGTGCTCGACCTGCCCGCCTGGTGACGTGCGATGATCGATCGATGGACGTTGCGTCGATCAACCAGTTGAGTGCCGACCTGCTTGTCAAGGCGGCGACTGCCGGGAGCGGACGCAGTTCGGTGACTGTCTACGGCAGGTCCGGTGCCCGCCTCCGGCAAACGCTGATGGCGCTCGCCGCGGGCCGGGTGATGCAGGAGCACAAGAGTCCCGGGGACGCCTCGCTCCTCTGCCTGCAGGGCCGCGTCGTGGTCCATGCCGGTGACGCGGAGGTCGAGCTCGGTCCGGGTGACCTGGTCGCCGTACCGCCACAACGTCACGATGTCGAAGCCCTGGAGCAGTCGGTCCTCTTACTGACTGTTGCCTTGCACTGACTCACGTCGGGGAGCGCGTTGAGGATTCCGGCCGCGTGATCTCTAGGCCGGTGGGTGGCGGGAGGGGACTGCGGGCGGGACTCGACCAGGCCGTCTTTGATGCTCGTGAGCAGGGCGAGGGCTGCGTCGAGGTGCGCGTCGTCTCCGCCGGCGGCCTCGCTGACGGCGGTCGCCCATTCGTGCCTCGCCTCGGCGTAGTTGGCGCGGCCGCGTGCGGTGGGGCTGACGGTGACTCCGCGGCCGTCGGCGGGATTGGCCTGGCGCTCGATCAGGCCCTTGTTCTCCAGGCCGCGCAGGGTGGTCGACAGGTTGGTGCGCTGGAGGCCGGTGGCGGCGGCGATCTGGCTGGGGGCAGCTGCTGCTTCGTCCTGGAGCAGGTAGCGCATCACCATGCCCTCGGACTGGGTCAGGCCAACGGCCCGCGTGTCGGTGTAGCCGCGGTACTGGAGTTCCCTGCTGATCACCAACGCCAGGTCGGCCAGGTCCGCCCAGCGTTCCTCGTCGGCTGATCTGCGCGCCCGCCGGGGAGTGCGCCGCGGCGATGGGGTCTTCGTCACATCGCCAGCATAGATGATTGCCCGTCCATAGTTATGAGGACATACTGATTCTGTTCCGATAGTTATCTCCTCATAGTCAGTTGGAGAGGCAATGGCCGTCACTCATTCCGCACGGCAGGCCGGGCTCACCTCGCCGCGTGCGGTCGCACTGTCCGGCGGGCTGCACCCGGCCGGGGTGTTCTTCCTGCTCGCCGGCGCGTTCCTGCCGATCATGGATTTCTTCATCACCAACGTCGCGCTGCCGAGCATCGACGCATCGCTGCACGCGTCGGCCTCCGAACTCGAGCTGGTGATCGCCGGGTACGGCGTCGCGTACGCCGCCCTGCTCGTCCTCGGCGGCCGGCTCGGTGACCGCCTCGGCCGCCGCCGCGTCTTCCTCGGCGCACTCGTCGGCTTCGTCGCCGCGTCAGCGATCTGCGGTTTCGCGCCGACAGTCGGCGTACTCATCGCTGCCCGCATCGTGCAGGGCGCGACCGCTGCGTTGCTGGTCCCGCAGGTGCTTGCGACGTTCCAGCACACGCTCGAACACGAACGTAAAGCGCGGGCTCTTGCCCTGTACGGCGCTACGTCCGGCATCGCGGCGGTGGTCGGTCAGTTGGTTGGCGGCTTGCTGGTGAGCGCGGACATCGCCGGGGCGTCGTGGCGGCCGATCTTCCTGGTCAACGTGCCGATCGGCCTGGTGGTACTGGTCGTCGCAGCCCGGATCGTGCCCAGCACTCGTTCCGACCATCCGGTCGGCGTTGACCTCCCCGGCACTGTCCTGTTCGCCGCAACCTTGACCGCCGTACTGATCCCGCTCACCGAGGGACACTCACTGGGGTGGCCGTGGTGGACCTGGGCGATGATCGGCCTCGCGGTCGTCCTCGGTGGCGCCACCGCCGCCGTGGAGCGGCGCGCCGAGCAGCGTGGCCGGATCCCGCTGCTGCCACCGTCGCTGCTCAGACTGCCCTCGATGTCGCGCGGCTTGGTGATGGTGTTCGCGTTCAGCATCGGCTTCGGCGCGTTCATGTTCGTCTTCGCCCTGACTGTGCAGGACGGACTGCACGCCGACGCATTGCATGGTGGCTTGGCGATCCTGCCGATGGCGTTGATGTTCTTCCTCGGTTCGTTGTTCGCGCCGCGGCTGATCGCCCGCTTCGGGAGGGCCGCCTTGTCGGCCGGAGCGATCATCCAGCTCGTCGGTCTCGCGTCACTGGTCGCCGTCGTCGTCGATCGCTGGCCGCACGTCCAGCTGTGGGACCTGGCCATCCCGCTCGCGTTCGCCGGGGCCGGCCAGTCGGCGTTGTTCGCCGGCTTGTTCCGCAGTGTGCTGGCCGACGTACCGACTCATCTCGCCGGCGTCGGCAGCGGCGTACTGATCACTCTCCAGCAGAGCGGCCTGGCACTCGGCGTCGCCACCCTCGGCACGCTCTACGTGGCCCGCGCGGAGCACAGCACCGCGCACGCCTTCGCGACCGTCGAATCCGTCCAGATGGTCATCATCGCGCTGCTCGCCATCGGCGCCGCGGCCCTGCCGCGGTTCGCGAAGGCGGCCGCCGACGCACCCGTGATCGACGCCTGACGGGAACGTGAGATGAGTCTGCTCGATCTGTCCCGGTGGCAGTTCGTCATCACCGTGATGTTCCACATGACCTTCCCGGCCATCACGGTCGGGTTGTCGATCCTGCTGAGCGTCCTCTACGGGATGTACTGGAAGACCGGCAAGGCGGTCTATCTGCAGATGTTCCGGTTCTGGCGACGGGTATTCGCGGTCGGGTTCGCGATCGGCGTCGTCGCCGGCATCGTGATCACCTTCGAGATGGGCCTGAACTGGGGCGTCTACGCGGCGAAGACGGGTCCGATCATCGGTCCGATCATCGGCATGGAGGTGGTGACCGCCTTCTTCGTCGAGGCCGGGTTCATCGGCGTCCTGCTGTACGGCGACGGCCGGGTCCGGCAGGCCACGATGTTCGTGTCGACGGTCATGGTGTCGATCGGCACGCTGCTGTCGTCCACCTGGATCATCGCGGCCAACTCCTGGATGCAGACGCCGGCCGGGTTCGTCGTCCGCAACGGGCGGTTCGAGCCGACCGACTGGGTGGACGCGATCTTCAACCGCTCGTTCGTCTGGCGCTGGCCGCACATGGTGCTCGCCGTCCTGATCTCCGCCGCCTTCTTCGTGGCCGGCATCGGCGCGTACTACCTGGTCAAGGGACGGGCGCTGCCGTTCGCCCGCCGGTCCGTGTCCCTCGCGCTCGGTGTGGCGGCGATGCTGGTCCCGGTGCAGATCTTCGTCGGTGACCACACCGCGGGTGCGGTGCTGCCGCACCAGTTGTCCAAGCTGGAAGCCCTGGAAGGCAACTGGACCGAAGGCAACACCGGCTTCGTGCTCTTCGCGATCCCTGACCAGCAGGCCGAGCGCAACCTCGTGGAGCTGAACATCCCGTGCCTGGGCAGCGCGATCAACCGGGACCTCACCTGCCAGACGGCGATCCCCGGGCTCGAGCTGACGCCGAAGGCCGACCGACCGGACATGGCCGCGGTCTTCTGGGGATTCCGGGTCATGTTCCTGGCCGCGCTGCTGATGTTCGGCACCGTCTTCTACGCGACGATCCTGCGCCTGCGCCGAAAGCTGTGGACCTCAAGACGCTTCCACCGATTCCTGCTCTGGACGACACCCGTGGGCATCCTCGCGATCCTGGGCGGCTGGGCCACCGCGGAGACAGGCCGCCAGCCTTGGGTGGTGTTCGGTCAGCTCCGAACCGCTGATGCCGTCTCGCACCTGGCGTCCGGCGAGCTGGTGTTCTCTGTCGTGGGCTTCTTGTTGCTGTACGTCGTGATGCTCGTCGCGTACATCGCCTACATCGTGCACACGGTGCGGATCGGCCCGGACCAGGTCGATCCCGATGAACGCCACCCGGTTCTCGACACGGTCGCCATGGCCGGGCCGGCCGGCGGGAGAGTGAACTGATGGCAACGATCTGGTTCGCGCTGATCCTGCTCTGCCTGCTGATGTACGTCGTCCTGGACGGCTACGACCTCGGCATCGGCATCGCCACCCTGATCGAACCGGACGCGGGCAATCGGCACGAGATGGTCGAGCAGGTCGCCCAAGCCTGGGACGGCAACGAGACCTGGCTGGTCCTGCTCGGGGTGAGCTTGTGGGCCGGGTTCCCGGCGGCGTTCGGGGCGATGCTCCCGCACGCCTATCTTCCGGTGATCGTCATGCTGTTCGGGCTGATCGTGCGCGGGGTGAGTGTGGAGATGGCTTCCCAGGCTCATCCCGCCCCCCGATGGGAGAGAGCCTTCGGCGTTGCCTCGCTGATCGCCGCGCTTGCTCAAGGCGTCGCTGTTGCGACCGTGGTCGATGCGAACACATGGTCCTCCGCGCTGATCGCTGTGACGGTCGCCTGCGGCTATCTGTCGCTCGGATACGCCTACACGCGATGGAAGGCAACCGGCGAACTGCGTGACCCGGGCAGGACATCGCGGCACAGCAAGCATTGTGATGGCGTCGATAGCGGCTGTTGCCTGTCTGCTGACCTTCGTTCCGCTGAACCTGCACGGCCCTGCGCGCATCATCGCGTTCGCCGGGCTCCTGCTGTTCGCCGTGGCCGGCGTGGTGACGAGCCTGCTCGCCCTGCGCCCGTCTTCGCAGTACGACGGCATCGCTCTGGCGGCCCTGGTCACCACCACTGTGGCGTTGGTCATCGCTCTGGCAGTGGCCCGCTATCCGGTGCTGGCGTCGCCGGAACTGACGCTCGCCAACACGGCGGCTCCGCCCGGCACCCTGACGTTTCTCGCGGTCGGGATCGGGCTCAACGTGCCGCTGATCCTCTTCTACAACTGGTTCGCCCACCACGCCTTCCGCGGCAAGGCCCCCACCGATCACCTCTCCAACGGAACGACAGGAGCCGTCCGATGAGCACTCGAAACCAGGTCGCACACACAGTGCGCCGATCGCTCACTCGTACGGCGCTGACCGTCGCCGGAGTCGTCGTCGGCTGGTTGCTCTACTGCGTCTGCCAGGGAATGTTTTCCGGCTATCCGAGGTACCACAGCCATCTGCTCAGCATCGTGGGCATGCTCCTCATCGCTCTCACCGGGGGGATCGCCTGGATCATCGACGAACACCGGATGCACGATGACGACTGACCAAGCCGGCACGGCAACTGTGGAGACGCGTGAGTGGCTCGCCGCAGCCGCGATGCCGGGCCGTCGGTGGCTGCTGCCGGCCGCCGGCTGTCAGGCGCTCGAGACGGCATTCACCATCGTCCAGTGGGCGGGTCTGGCTTTCGTCGCACGTGAGCTGCTCGACGGCGGCCGGCCGAACTGGTGGGGATTGGGCATCGTGTTCGGTGGCGGTCTGCTCGCAGCGGGAGCAATCTGGAGCGCGGCACGGCTCCAGGCAGCCGGCCGTCGCCGGATCGCCCACGCTATCCGGCGACAGCTGATCGCCGGACTTCTGCCGGCCGGGCGGCGGCAGGCGGATCCAGACCCGGCGACGGCTGCACTCGCAACAGTGGAATCGACCGACGACATCGCCGACTTCCATGCGCAGACGCTGCCGCAGCGCGTGTCTGCTCCCGTGTCGATGGCACTGGTACTTGTCACCACTGCGCTGGTGCAATGGCCCGCCGCCGTGCTCCTGTTGGTGGCGAGCCTGCTCATCCCACTGAACATGCGGCTCGCGGGTCTGTTCGCCAAGGAAGGGGCTGACGCGCGGATGGCGGCCGGCGCCAGACTGGCGGCCGTTGTCCTCGACAGCTTCCGTGGCATGCCGACGCTTCGAAACATCGGTGCGTTGGGGCGGCGACGTACCGAACTGGCTCGCGCAGCGGGCGACCTGAATGCCACCACCATTGCCGTCGTACGGCGGGCCGCTCTGTCCGGCGCGGTGATGGATGTCGTGATCACGTTCTCCATCGCGGCGAACGCGACGTACGTCGGCCTGTCCCTGCTCGGCTATCTGCGGGTCGGTGCGGCGCCGGGCATGACGCTGTTCCGTGGCCTGCTCGCGCTGCTGATCTGCCCGATGTACTTCCAGCCCATGCGCGTCCTGGCTGCCGCCTTCCACAGCAGGGAACGGGCACTGTCGGCGGTACCGCAGATCCGTGCGCTTCTGGTCGAATCCCCTGTCGTGGAGGGCGATCGCCCACCGTTGTCGAGCGAGCCGGTGAGAGTTGTCCTGAGCAACCTCTCGCACCAGTTTCCGGCCGCGGACGAGCCGACACTGCACGGAGTGGATCTTGCCATCGGCGCAGGAGGCTGGACGGCCGTGACCGGACCGTCCGGCGCCGGGAAGACCACGTTGCTGTCCCTGATCGCCGGGGTGTGCGTACCGACGCATGGGGCAGTCCGGTGGTGGACGCCGGCCGGCGCGTCCGTACCGTGGCTCGGCGGCTGTGCCTGGATCGGTCAGCAGACGGTTCTCCTGCCGGGGTCGGTCGGCGACAACATCCGGATCGGGCGACCGGATGCCGGCCGGGCAGACGTCGAACAAGCGGTCGCCGCGGCCGGTCTGGCTGAGGTCGTCGCGCGACTTCCACGTGGGCTGGACACGCCGCTGGGGGAGGGTGGTTCAGGTCTGTCGACCGGCGAGGCGCGACGCATCGCGATCGCCCGCGCGTTCCTCAGCGACGCAGGGCTGTGGGTCCTGGACGAGCCCACCGCGCACCTCGACGCGGACACGGAGGCTCAGCTCATTGCTGCCCTACGGCACGCCACCCGTGGCAGGACCGTCGTCGTTGCCACGCACTCGACTGCTGTCGCCCGCTCAGCCGACCTTGTCGTCGGCGTGGCCGACGGAACGACGCACACCGCTCGGGAGGCGATGCGGATATGAAGGCGAGGACACTCACAGCCACTGGCCTGCTGCTGGTCGTCGTCGCGGAGACCTGCTCCGTCGGACTTGTCGGACTCTCCGGATGGTTCATTTCCGCTTCAGCGGTGGCCGGCGCCAGCGTTTACAGCGCGTTCTCCTACCTCGCGCCGAGCGGTGGGGTCCGCGCGTTCGCGCTGGGCAGGATCGCGACCGGCTACGCCAACCGGGTGGTCCTGCATTCGGCGGCGCTGCGCCGGATCAGGGCCGCCCGGTTGGCCGTGTACGACCAAGCCGCACGATCCGAAGGCGCTGCTTGGGCAGGCCAATCGCTCGACAGAGTCATGGCCGACGCAGACACCACCGGTATGGCACTCATCCAGGCCACCGCGCCAGTAGTCGTCGGCGCTGTGATGACAGCCGGCGGCTGTGTCGTGGTCGCAGGCGCCGGCTACCCGCTCGTGGCGCTGGTACTGGCCGTCGCCGTGCTCTCCTGCGCACTGCTCGCCGCGTCTGCGGCGAGCAGGATGGATGACACCAGCCGCACCCGTGGCCTGCTGCGGACCGAGCTGGTCAGCGCAATCGAGGCATGGCCCGAGATGGCGTCGCTGGGCGCCACAGACGAGCTCGGACTGCGCACAATGCGCCGCCTGGAAGCCTTCGAGGGCAGACGAAACAGCCACCAGACGACCACGGCCGGCGCTCTGTGCGGCGCCCGAGCGATGACAGCCATCGCGCTCCCGCTCACAGTGCTGTTCACGGCCCGGGCCGGTGGCTCGGTGGCGACCATGGTCTTCGTCGCGTTACTCACCGCTGGTCTCATGGCCAACGCCGAGCGCCTGGTGAACGCCGCCGGCGCATGGGTTCAGTCGTTCCATGCCGACGCTCATCTCGCGTCGGCCATCGAAGTGGAGCACCACCGGCCAGAGGTCGCGAAGACATTCCGTGCCACGTACGACGGAACCCGCCTCGCCATCTCCGGCTACCGACTGCCGGAAAGACCTCTGCGTGACGCACGCGAGATCGGATTCACCGTCGCCGCCGGCCGGACCCTCGTCATCAGCGGCGCGTCCGGCAGTGGAAAGACCACACTGCTCACAGCGATCGGCGCGAGACTGCGGCAGCAACCCGCGCCCGGCGTGGTCGCAGCCGTTCTGGCCGACGACTACCTCTTCACCGGAACAGTCGCCAGCAACTTTCGTCTGGCCAAACCCACTGCAACCGACGCAGAGATCAGGCAGCTGCTCTCCGACCTGGGGCTGGACCACATCGACCCGCAGACCCCAGTCGGCGTCGGAGGACGCAGGTTGTCCGGTGGCGAGCAGCGTCGCCTTCACCTCGCCCGTGCCCTGACCGGTCAACCCGACGTACTGCTCATCGACGAACCAACCACCGGCCTCGACACCAGCACCGCCACCTACGTCCTCGCGGCGATACGCCGGCGACTACCCCGCGCAGTCGTTGTCCTGGCGATGCACGAGACGCCGGCGGATCTGCAGCTCCGAGCCTCCGTGTCGACCCGACTGTCCCTGGACCGGAGGCCGGAGTAGTCCGGCGGGAGGACGACGCTTGACGATCGAGATCCAGCGTCGCCGGCTACCGCTGACCGATTGCCTGGCGACGCGGAACACCATCAGCTCCCCACCCGAACCTTCACATCGGAGTGGGTTTGCCAACCGATGGCCGAGATCGGATGTCTGTCACCACCTCACCGAGTGTCTGCGCCACGACACTTCGCTGTCAGTCCTCGAGGGTCGGGCGCGACCTCAGCCGGGCATGCCGATGAGTCGCGCACTGTCGGTCCAGAGCGCCTGCGCGAGTTCGTCCCTGCATGCCAGGGCAGAGGGTTCGGGCCAGGTGAACTGTCCACGGCGCAGGGCGGCGTAGGTTCGACCACCCGGGGGACTGGCTTTGCCGAGCGCCAACTTGGCCAGGGCCTGTCCGGCGGCCGGGCGGGTGTTCTGGTTGCTGTTGAATCTCCGCAACGGGGCGCCCAGCGGCGATCCGAGCACCGCCCAGGCGACTCGGAGTGGAGTGGCCAGGTCACGGGCCAACCCGGTGCCGAACACTTGGCCTGGGTCGTAGGCGATCACCTTGATCCGGCGGGCTTGGACGTCGGGGTCTGCGTGCAGCGAACGCGCGGTGAGGACGTTGCACAGCCTGGATGCGGTGTAGGCGTGCTCACCCGCCTGCTTCGGCCGAGTGTGCCGGTCGGGGTCGCGATCGGGGTACGCGAGCAGTTCGGCGTCGGCGTGACGCGGGGTCGCCAGGCCGGCGCGGGTGGCGGGGTCGTGCGTTCCGCTCGTGGTCAGGACGACGCGGGCATCGTCTGCCAGGGCAGGCATCAGCAGGCGGATCAGAAGGTAGTGCGCGAGGTGGTTGACGGCAAAGGTCGTTTCGTAGCCGTCGGCGGTGCGCCCGGCGTCGTCCGGCAGGATTGTCCCGGCGTTCAGCAGCAGCGCGTCAATGCGGGTGTCACCGAGTCGATCGCGCACGGAGCCGGCAAAGGCCCGCACGGAGGCGAGCTGCGTCAGGTCGAGCCGGGCGGAGCCGGCCGAGGGCTTGCGGGCGCCCAGGAACAGCCGGGTGTCTGCCGACTGGTTGAGCTCCTCGACGGCGACAGCTCCGAATCCTGAACTGCCGCCAGTCATCACGATCGTTGTCACGAGGGCACCTTCGGTCCGCGATCCCTGTCTCCGATACGCCCACGCTATGGAGCGTTGGGCGGACAATCTATGCCGATCAGTCTGTGAACCATGTCGATTCGTCCACCCGACTGAGGCCTGTGCGGCCGACGACGCCGATCTGACCGGTTCAGTCCAGTAGACGTGGTCCTGCATGCCCGGCCAGGCACAGCCAACGATCGTCGGCTATCCGCGCCCAGGTTTGCGTCATCGGCATTCGAAACAACTCGGTGCCACGTCCAGCGTCGACATGATCTGTCACTACACACCGCAGTACGGCGGCGTCGCCGACTACCACTACGTGGATATCGGTTAACGACTGGGCCTTCCACGCCACCGATCCGCCGGTGTTCGACGACACGTACCGCTCGCGATCGAACTCCTCACCTACATGCGAGGTCCAGTGGAAGTCCGGGTGCAGGAGTGACCGCAGCCGCTCACCGTCCCCGCTCGCCAGCGCATCCGCACGATGAAACGCAGCAGCCACAACTTGATCCTCGGCCTGCTTCATCACGCCATGTTCGCAGCACCGGCCGCGTGCCCGGCGCCCTGGCTCTCATAGGTTGGCTGGACTCGTCAGTCGCCCCCGTCCACAGGCAACAACGGTCGCCGCGTTGCATGCGAATACCATGTTGCCTGCGCACTGGGGAGGGCGGGAGGATCTCCGTGAGGTACGACGACTGGGGCGTCCGGTCGCAGCAGTGGGCGGGATTGCGCAGCGTGTCGACGAGCGTGTGCGGCGTACCCGTGCACTATGTCCGCGCGGAGCCCACTTCGGCTGCTGGTCCCGACGCACCGGTTCACCTGCTGGTCCCCCCGATGACCGGCAGCGCGAGCATGTGGATCGACCTCGTTCCTCACCTGAGACAGCTCGGGCCGGTGATTTCCGTCGACCTCCCGGGGACGATTACGGGCCACACCGGTGCTCCCTATCGGCATGGGCCACGCGCAGACCTCGACGCTCGCTTCGTGCCGGCCTTCGTCCGGCAGTTCCGCCTCGAACGCCAGGTCGTGCTGCACGGCTGGTCGACGGGTGGACTGGTGGCGGCGCTGGCCGCAGGGATCATGCCCGACAAGACTCGGGGAGTCGTCCTGGTGGCCCCGGCGCTGCCATGGCGCCTGACATCACCAGCCGAGGCGCTCGCATGGCAGACGCTGGGACGCCTCGCCGTCGCAGCCGGCCCGGCCACGATACGAATCGCGCTGCGACTCGCGGGCCGGCGCATACTGGACGCCAAGCGCAACGCGATCAAAGACGCTGGTGCCGTCTCAGGTGGCCGCACCGGCCTGCTCGGCGGAGACCCGGGCCGTGTCTCACGCGCGCAGGTCGACCTGTGGCTCGATGACCTCGACGCGGCCAGCGAGCACCCGGAACGGCTGGCGGGCACGGCCACGGCGTTCGCGTCGATCATCAAAGCCATGTTCATCACACAGCGGCGGACGAACGAGGAGCTCGATTCCGTGCGGATGCCCGTACTTGTGCTGTGGGGAAGCGACGATCCGCTGGTCGACCCCACATCGCTCATGCAGCACGCCCAGCGGCCGAGCTGGACACCCCGACCCATCGACGACGTCGGCCACCTGCTTCCCGTCGAGGCGCCCGACCTCTACACGCAGGCAGTCGGCCAGTGGCTCGCCGACATCGGTGCGTGAACGCCGACAGCTTGACTAGTTCAGTGAAAGGCTCGTTGACTGAACTCTTCTGAGCACGGATTGGTGCTACCTCAGGTGTCAGCCAGAGGGTGCGGCGTGCCACTTGCGGAGTCGTTCCTCGCGTCCCACAACACCTGCGAGTTCTAGCAGATGTGCGAGAGCCGTGAGATCCTGGCCACGGCCGGTGCCGCGCAGGCCGAGTATGCGGTTGCGGCGCCCTGGTCGTCGCAGCTGACGTGCCGGCCGACGATCCGATCGGCGAGCCCTCCGGGCGGTTCAGATGGCACAGGGGCGTTCCACCTGGACGGGCCAGCGGCGCTTGTTGCACCGTGTTGGCGCGGTGGCATGGCAAGTCTCGCTGGTGATGTGTTTCGGTGCCTTGGGCCTGATCTGGGCACTACCGGCTATGCGCCGGCGCGCACAGCACAACGCGGCGAGGTGCGCGGTCTGCCGGCGCCACCGCACCTGGTCGAGGTTCTTCGTCGGAGGCTTCGTCATCCTCCTGGCCCTCGGCGCCGCGTCAACGGCGTACGCCGCGGCCGCACCTCCGCTGCTCTGCCACGCCCATGTGTACCCCGATGGCAGGGTGCAGGCTGAGCCGGTGCTCCAGGACGTTTCCCCACCACCTACGTGGAACAGCACCCGGGACGTCATCAACGCGCCGACCACTGGACTCGCGCTCCTCGTGTCCAGGGCCGCCGGCATGCGCGAATGCGCCGGTCCGCCGCTGACGGTGACCTTCTGGCAACCGCCCCGCATCAGTGGCGGCGGCAGTACGGTCGGCGACATTTTCGTGGCCTGGATGCCCACCGACTACGAGTCATCGAGCCTGCTCCAGGGCGCCCGTGGCTTCGGGCTGGCAGCCGAAGGGCGCGGGCTGCTAGGTCAAGAAGGGCAGGGGTACGTCCGGTACGGTCCGAACATCTCCTCCACCCGGGGCAACGAGATGCAGCTCGCTCGGCACGAGTCCCGGCACACCGACCAGTGGGCCGTGCTCACCCTTATCGGCGGCCCTCTGGCGTTTCCCGCGGCGTACTACGCCGACGGCGCGTTCTTCCCGTTCTCCCGCAACCACTTCGAACGCGCCGCCAGCCTGTCCGACGGCGGCTACCCAACGCCGCCCGATAACAAACCAGCACCGCTACCCGGCGCGGCGGCCGCGATCAGTGTCGTCCTCCTGCTCGTGCTGCGCCGACGGATCCGCTGGCTGTCCCGGATCCTCGTCGCCGGCCGGGTCGGCGCCACTGCCTATCTGACGGGCCACTGCCCCCTGCACACCACCGGCTGGTTTCACCACCCCCCACGCGACACTCCGGCGGCGTCGTTCCGGCGGGACACCTGCCCGTGACGTGCGTCCGCCGACGTACGGAGAGAGGCCCCGTGGGTGATCGGGGCCTCTCCGATCAGATCCGCTCGTAGGTGACGCGCCAGCCTTCTGCCGGATCTGGCGGCGTGAGGACCAGCGTGTTGCCCGACACCTCGAACACGCGCGTAAGACGCTGCCCGATGAGGTCGCGCACTAAGGACGACTCGACGGTCACGTCGAACGTCCCGCCGGCCGGGTCGACCGTGACGGTCCCGTAGAAGGCTTCGTACCCGTTCCTCGTGTACGGCGTGTCCGGAGCGTTGGGGTCGGGGTTCATGGCCTGCACCGACATGGTGCCGGACTTGGTGAACACGATCTGGCCGGAGTACGGCACGGGTTGGAGGTTCCCTTCGGTGCCGGCCTCCAAAGAGGTCATGCGCCACGTACCAATGAGGGGACCCGCGCCGCGATCAGCCATGCCTTGCTGGGGCGCGGACACCAAGAACCCAAGCGCGAGCACAAACGCAAGCGCAAGCGGGGCGATCTTCAGCTTCTTCGTCATGTTCGTCAGTTCCTCTGTTTTCAGGGGACGTAGCAGGACCTTGATGGCCTGCCGGGCGTCCAGGGGCCTGATAGCCGGCCGCGACATCCCCGAGCGGTACTCGAGGTCGAAGACCCGGCCCGGCCGGGATGCCGCGGGTCGGTGACTCCAGGGAACACGCCCGCGGAGCGCGGGGGGAGTCTCTCTCGTGACGTGCACTGGGAGGGCATCCCAGCCGGACCAAGCCGCGTCGTGTCTCACGGCCTGCCCGGTGGCGTGTGCCGCGACGTCGGAGTTCGGAGTCGCGGCGGTGCCTGGCTTTCGTGCCGATGGTCAGTCTGCGGGCGAGGAAGAACGGTCGCGGCTCCGATCATCTTCACGTCGTGGCGCGCGGCGCTGTCCTGCCCCGGCTGCTGGCCGTCTCTGTGGACTTCGGCTTGGCCAGGACCAGGAGTCCGACCATGGAGACGGCGGCGCCGACGGTCATGAGGGTGGCCATCGGCACGGCGGTGTGTTCGCCGCCGAGTCCGGCGATCGGTGCGATCGTTCCGGCGGCGACCCATTGGACGAATCCCTGCACGGCCGATCCAGTGCCGGGATGGTCCGGTACGGCGGCGGAGGCGAGGGCGCCGCCGTTGGGGATCATGAGCCCCTGGGCGGTCATCAGGACGAAGAAGCACACGATCGCGAGGAGCAGTGGTGTGCCGAGCCACAGGGCGCCGGCCAGCATGGCAATGCCGGCGGCCAGAGCGGCGATCTGCCCAGTCAGGATGAGCTTGCGGGTGGAGACCCGCCCAGCGAGCCGGGCCGCTATCAGCGCGGCCGCGGTCATCCCGACGGCGTTGGCCGCGAAGTCTATGGAGTACGCGATCGGCGAGAGCCCGTTCATGCTCTGCAGGACGAACGCGGACGTGGCGACGTAGGCGAACAGCGCACCCATCGCGGCCGCGGCGACCACCAGGTAGCCGACATACTCCCGGTTGCCCACCACGATGCGCCCGGCGGCGAGAAAGTTGCCTAGCCCGCCGGCATGACGGCGCTCGCGAGGGAGCGATTCGGGCACGGCGACCAAGGCCGCCACCGTCATCGCAAGACCGAGCACTGCGACGAGCCAGAACGAGACCCGCCAGTGGGACAGTTGCAGGATCAACCCGCCGAGGAGCGGGCCGACGATGGGAGCGATGCCGCCGACCGCGGCAATGACGTTCAGGACCCGGACCAACTGGGCGCCGGTGGCCAGGTCGACGATGATCGCCCGGCCGATCACCATCGCCCAGCCGCCGGCGAAGCCCTGGACGAGCCGGGCCACCGTCATCACCCCGATGGTCGGCGCGAGTGCGCACACGATCGAGGCCGCGGTCATGGCCAGCAGTGCCCCGAGCAATGGAATCCGCCGGCCGCGTTGGTCCGAAACCGGGCCGCCGATCAACTGGCCGAGCGCCATGCCGACGAAGAACGTCGTCAGCGTCAGCTGGACCTGCGTCGCGGTCGTGGACAGTTCCCCGGCGACCTGCGGGAACGCCGGGACATACATGTCGGTGGCCAGCGGCGCGATCGCGGTCAAGAACACCACGGTCGCGACCAGCCCAGCGGTCAGTCGGGCCTGGCGACCTTCCTTCCGCGGGGGTGGCGTCGACCGGGCGGCGTCCGGGGGCGACGGAACCTGTTGCATCAAGCCTCTTCAGGGAGGGGTGGTGTCAGCGCTGGAGCTGGACTGTGATGGAGCCGTCCATGTTCGCGATGCGCTCAGCGGCGTCATCGTGCATGCGGCCCAGGACGACGATGCCGTCGTAATAGGACTGGTCGCCGTAGTAGAGGACGAGATCGTTGCCGGGGGCGTAATAGCCGACGTCGCCGACGTCGGGGTCCGCGCCGGGCGGCTGACCGTCCAGGGACAATGGGGAGGGAAGGGGACCCGTCTTCTCCACGCCACCGTGGTCGCTCATCTCGACGGTGAGCGGAAGTTGCGCGGCCAGATCGCGCGTGGCGGCGCTGTCGTCGAAGGTGGCTTGGAAGTGCTGATCACCGATCGTGATTTGAATTCTCATCCCGTTCTCCTCGGTACTGCGTGTGTGCTGTGAGCTAGGCCGGCCGGATTGCTGCCCCTCCGATGGCGACCCGGTCGGCTGGTCGACCGGAGCGCTGCTGGTCGTTGTCGCGGGTCGACCGGCGTCGCCGGTGGCTGCGTCGGGTCCGCAGGCAGCCAGTACCAACGCGACGCTTGAGGTCAGTACGCCGGTGGCGGTGCGGCGGAGGGCTTTCATGAGTCCTCTCGTGGCAA
The DNA here is from genome assembly GCA_963748245.1 of uncultured Actinomycetota bacterium. Taxonomy (GTDB): domain Bacteria; phylum Actinomycetota; class Actinomycetes; order Propionibacteriales; family Kribbellaceae; genus Kribbella. The sequence goes on from CAVVIA010000005.1 coordinate 2,614,387, forward strand.
GAAAAGGGGTCGGCTGGATCAGACGGTGAGAAGGACCTTGGTGGCGGTCCGCTGGTCCATGGCTCGGTAGCCCTCGGCAACCCGGTCCAGGGGCAGGACGAGATCGAAGACCTTGCCGGGGTCGATCTTGCGGTCCCAGATGAGCTGGACGAGTTCGGGCAGGTACTTCCGGACCGGGGCGGGGCCGCCGTGGATGTGGACGCCTGCCATGAATAGCTCGGCACCGGGAATGGCGACGTCGTGGGAGACGCCGACGAACCCGACGTGGCCACCCGGCCTGGTGGAACGGATGGCCTGCATCATGGCTTCCTGGGTGCCGACGGCCTCGATGACCGAGTGGGCTCCGAGCCCACCGGTGAGCTCCTTGACCCGGGCCACACCGTGGTCCCCACGCTCTTCGACGATGTCGGTGGCGCCGAACTCCTTGGCCAGCGCCTGGCGATCGGCGTGGCGGCTGAAGGCGATGATCCGCTCGGCGCCGAGTTGCTTGGCGGCCAGGATGCCCAGCAGCCCGACAGCGCCGTCGCCGACGACCGCGACCGTCTTGCCCGGACCGGCCTGCGCGGCGACGGCGGCGAACCAGCCGGTACCCAGCACGTCGGAGGCCGCCATCAGCGAGGGGATCAGGTCGGGGTCGGGCATTGCCGGGGTGGCGACGAGGGTGCCGTCGGCCAGCGGGATGCGGGCCCGCTCGGACTGGGTGCCGATGGTGCCCATCAAGACTCGGTGCACGCAGTAGGCCTGGTAGCCGGCTCGGCAGATCTCGCAGGTGTTGTCGGAGGCCCAGAACGAGCCGACGACGAAGTCACCGACCTTGATGTTGCGCACCTGCGGCCCCACCTCTTCGACGATGCCGACGTACTCGTGGCCCATGACCTGATGGTCGACGGGCTCGGCGCCTCGGTAGGGCCACAGGTCGCTGCCGCAGATACAGGTCGCCGACAAGCGGATAACCGCGTCGGTCGGTTCAAGGATGGCCGGCTCCGGCCGGTCGTCGACCCGGACGTCGCCTGGGGCGTACATGACAACACCACGCATCGGTGGAACATCTCCTCGCATCGATTGGTAGCCGAAAGGACCCGGCCAGTTCCCAGACAACCCGCTCCAGAGCCGTCGAAGAAGTCTCTGGCGAGACGTGTACTCACAGAGCACCCCAACCGGCCCGAACACCTCGTACCGTCGTGGCTGTGGACAACCGTGCCGAAGTCCGCGAGTTCCTGATCTCGCGGCGCGCCAAGATCACCCCGCAGCAGGCTGGCCTACCCGACGTCGGACCCCGCCGGGTGCCAGGACTACGTCGTGGTGAAGTCGCAGCGCTCGCCGGAGTCAGCGTCGAGTACTACTCCAAGCTCGAACGTGGCGCGCTCGGTGGCGTTTCCGCCTCCGTGCTCGACGCGATCGCCCGCGCGCTGCAACTCGACGACGCCGAACGCGGCCACCTGTTCCACCTGGCCCACGCCGCCGACGGCACCAGCGCCCGGATGCGTACTCGCCGTCGGCCCGGCAAACGTTGGACACCGCGACCCAGCTTGCAGTGGGTGCTCGACAAGTTCACCGCCCCGGCGATCGTCCGCAACGGCCGCATGGATCTGCTCGCCTGCAACCACCTCGGCCGAGCCATGCACGCCTCCCTGTACGACACCACGGCTGGCGCACAGCCGAACTTCGTCCGGTTCACTTTCCTCAGCCCCGACGCCGCACACGACTTCTACCCCGACTGGGACCTCGCCGCCGACACCTGCGTCGCCATCCTGCGCACCGAAGCCGGCCGCGACCCCCACGACAAGGAACTTCACGAACTGGTCGGCGAAGTTGCCACCCGCAGCGAGGACTTCCGCCGACGTTGGAGCTCCCACAACGTCCGCTACCACGGCGCCGGCGTCAAACACTTCCACCACCACATCGTCGGCGACCTCGAACTCGCCTACGAAAGCGTCGACATGATCTCCGACCCCGGCCTCACCCTCACCCTCTACGCCGCCGAACCCGCCTCACCAACAGCACAAGCCCTCGACCTCCTCGCCTCCTGGACCGTCCCTACCGTGGACACCGATCGGCGCGCTCGCCACCAGCCGTAGCGACGCCGGGTTCAGGCGCAAGGCGCCGCGCGGCGATGGTGGCCGCGACGTAGGCGAGCCCGCGACTCGCAGGCCGGTGAGTAACTCGGAGTCGTGCAGGCCTTGGTCAGCAACCGCCAGCGGTCCTCCTCGCCGAGGATGATGCCGGCTGGACCACGACTACCGACAACCCCGAGAAGCGTGCGACGCGACCCGATTAGGTCACCTGGCCGACGGCAGCGATTTCGACAGGCTTGACATGTTCAGTGAAGGTAGCCATCCCACGTCACCTCGTAGCGGGGACCACCCAGCAAAGCGTGCGGACCGGGGATCTGTGGGAGCGGTGACGGAGGAGTCGGGCGTGGCGCCGCGTGGGAGGATCAGTTGCATGGATTCGGTGCGGATGGGTGTTGTGGGGGCGGGGAGTATCTCGGTGCGGGGGCTGCTTCCGCATTTGGGGCAGGGGGATCTTGTGGGGCGGGTGACGCTTGCTGCGGTGTGTGATCCGGTGCCGGGGCGGGCGGAGGCGGCGGCTGCGAAGTTCGGGGTCGCGCAGGGGTTCACGGAGTACGAGGACCTGTTGGCGCGTGGCGATGTCGACGCTGTCACGATCGCTTCTCCGATTGGTTTGCACTACGAGCAGGGCAAGCTCGCATTGCAGGCCGGGAAACACGTGCACTTCAACAAGACCATGACGCTCACGGTTGCCGAGGCGACTGAGCTCATTGACCTCGCGGCCGCCAACGACCTGCGGATCGTCGCGTCACCGGGGGAGATGCTGCGCCCGCATCACGTCCGGACCCGCGAGCTCATCGCCGAGGGTGCCATCGGGACGCTGTCCTGGGTGAGCTGTGGTGCGGCGTTCGGCACCTATCACGAGGACGAGTCGGTCCGCGGCGGCAGCGACGTACTGACGAACATCGATCCGTCGTGGTACTTCCGCAAGCCCGGTGGCGGGCCGATGTACGACATGACGGTGTACGGGCTGCACGCCGTGACCGGGATCCTCGGTCCGGCCAAGCGCGTGACGGCGATGTCCGGTGTACGAGTCCCCGTGCGCACAAGCGGAGGCGTGGAGGTCCGGACGGACGCCGACGACAACACGATCGTGCTGATCGACTTCGGCGACAATCTGTTCTGCGTCGCGACCGGGACCGCGGCGGGTGGGATGCGGGGCGGCTTCGGCGGTGCCTACTTCGGAACGGCGGGGACGATCGACGGGCTGCTGCTGAACGGCGAACCGTTCGACTTCCCCAACCGCAACCCCTCCGAACTCTCGCCTCGCGGGCCGGGCAACCAGGCTCTGCTTCCGCACGTGACCGGTGTGCACCGCGAGATCGAGGAGCAGCATGTGTACGAGGACGTCATGCAGCTCGTCGACTGGGTCCGCGAAGGCAAGCCCTCGATCGTCACCGCCGAACACGCGCGCCATGTGATCGACATCATCGAGTCCGCGTACCGAGCCTCCGCGACCGGTCAGACTCAGGACCTCACCACCACCTTCTGACAGCCATCAGCCCTCGCAGCAGGCTCGATGCAGCCACTCGGGCTCGTGCCACCAGTACGTGCTGTCGTGTGAGTGCGCCTGCTCGCGGCTGAGCGGCCTCGGCGCATCCACCGGCGGTGTCAGCGCTGCCGTCGTACGCGCATTACCGGCGTACGGCGTGAGCAGATCGTCGACCGTGTGGAGCTTGCCCGCAACCATCACCCGGTCGACCGCGGCGGCCACCCGGATGTCTGCGAGTGGATCGCCGGTGACGAACGACAGGTCGGCCTGGGCGCCGGGTTTGATGACGCCGAGCTTGTCCTCGAGGTTGAGCCACCGCGCCGGGTTCCGGGTCGCCGTCGTGAGTGCCTCGTACGGCGTGAAGCCGCCGGCCACCATCGATCGCAGGTTGGCGTGGAGCGAGATCGCGATGTTGTCCAGCGGTGTGTCGGTGCCGGAGATGACGAAGCCGCCGCCACGGTGGATCCGCAGCACCATGTCGACGTTGCCGCGGAGCAACTCCCGCGTCGTGACGCCGGCCGGTCCCGCTGCCGTGTCCACTTCGGTCTGCAAGGCGGCGTACTCCCAGGACGGGAAGAGCGTGGTCGTGCGCCGATCGGTCAGCAGCGACGGATCGTCGACATGCGCCATGGTCGAGTTGAACAGGGTCGGCGTGACGGACAGCCCGGCCTTGGTGAACAACGTGACGACATCGGCGTACGCGCGCCCGAGCCGGCTGACCGTGTGCGAGTATCCGAGCCGGTTCGTCGCGCCGGTGTGCTCCATCCCGTCCATGCCGAGGTGCTCGGCCGGGTAGAGGTAGTGCGACGACAACTGCAGACCAAGCCGATGTACGGCGGCGATCGCGCGCCGCTGGTACTCGATCGGCAACCGCACATAGGTCTTCACGAGGTCGTACGCGAGCCCTTCGACCCGGTCGATCTCCAGCCCCAGTTGGCGCAGCGAGAGCGTCGGCCGCATGAAGTTGTAGTAGACCCGCGACCCGTCGATCGCCTCACCGGTCGCGAAGTACCGCGGCCCGAGCAGCGACCCGTGCGCGAGCGCCTCCCGAGTCTCCTGCATCTGGTAGACCGGATCGCCCGGCGACCGCGTCGTGGTGATCCCGTACGACAACCACAGATTGCCCTGCCGCGCACCCCACGCCCGGCCCCGCAGATGCCAGTGGTTATGCGCATCGATCAACCCAGGCATCACGGTCCGGTCCGACGCGTCGATGTCGGCTCGCGCCTGATGCGGCCGTACGGCGGCGATCCGCGACCCGTCCAGTACGACGTCCACGTCATGGCGCAGCGTGGTCGCGCGGCCGTCCCACAACGCGCCGGCGTGGATCGTGACGTGCTGGTTCACGGTTGCTCGGCGCCAGTGCAGGTCGAGTTTGACCGTCTGCGGCCGGGAACCACTGACGGTCGTGCGACGCAGCCGGCCGTTGTTCAGGTAGAGCAGGGTCTTGTTGTCCTGCCAGGCCGGTGAGTCGGTCACTTCACTCGTCACAGCCCGCGGCTCACTGGTGAAGCGGCCGCGCTGGTCGACCGGAGCGACGTACAGCAGACTCTCGACGACGAACGCGAGCCATTTGCCGTCGGGGGAGAAGACCGGCCCGTCATCACCTCGGGTGGCGAGTGATCGGAACGGCATCGGCTCGACGTACTCGAGCGCGGCGGTGGCGACGTCGACGTACAGCAGTTGGCTGGTGCCTTCGCGGAACCGCTTGGAGAACGGCTTGACCGCTGCGAGTACGAGCGTCTTCCCGTCCCGCGACCAGCTCACCCGGCCGGGCTGGAACAACGTCGGTGTCAGCTGGCGGACCTGACCCGAGGCGAGGTCGAGCACCCAGGCGATCCCGTCCTGGTCCTGGTACGCGACCTGCTTCCCGTCCGGGGCGAACCGCGGCGCGGTCTGTGCCCCGGGCAACGAGGAGAGCTTGCTGTCGGCACCGGTCTGCAGGTCGTGCAGCCAGAGGTCAGCGGTCCCGTCCCGATCGCTTGCGTAGAGCAGCTTCGTCCCGTCCGGCGAGAAGTCCGGGTCGGAGTTGAAGTAGCCGTCGGCAACCAGCTTCCGTGGTTGCCCCCGGCCACTCGTTGCTGCCAGCCACAATGCGTTCAGAGCCCGGAACGCGACCCACCGTCCGTCCGGGGACACGGTCGGGCTCGCGATCCCGTGCACCGGCCGGCGGGCGGTCGACTCGAGATCCGGCACCTTCGGCCGCGGTCGCTTCGACGTCACCGGCACGGTCGCGGCGAACGGTACGACGGTGTGCCCGCCGCCGATCTGATGCCGGACGACGTGCCCGTCGGCGGTGTAGTAGAGCTCCGATCCCCACGACGGCGGGACGGCGAAGACGTCCTTGCCGCTGGTGACTTTCTGATTGTCGACAACCAGATCGCAGACCGGGCCCCCGAGCCGGACGTAGGCGAGCTGACCGGTGGGGGAGTAGACGGGACCGTAGACGCTGCTGCCGGTCTCTGCGGGAACCAGCGTCTTGCGTTCGCCGGTTGTGAGGTTGAGCTCAGCGATGGAGGCGGCGTCGACGGTGAACGCGATCTTGGTGCCGTCGGCGGAGACGGCCGGTTCGGCCTCTTCGGCGGTGTCGTCGGTGAGGGCGAGGATCGTGCCCGTGCCGAGTTCGAGTCGGTGGATGCCGTAGCTGCCGTTGCCGCCGCGGTCCGAGGAGAAGACGACGTACCGGCCATCTGGGGTGAAATGCGGCTCGCGGTGGTCGTGGCGGCCGGTGGTCAACTGGCGGAGGCCGGTGCCGTCGGCGTTGATCGACCAGAGGTGGAAGTTGCCGTCGCGGTACGACTGGAAGACAAGGTTCCGGCCGTCCGGTGACCAGCGCGGCCGGGTCGCGTCCTGCAGGTCGTCGGTCAGCCGCCGGGACACGCCGCCGGCAGCGGGTGTCACCCAGATCGCGGTGACCAGGTCGAAGGCGAGCCACTTCCCGTCGGGCGAGACGGCAACCATGAAGTTGGTGCCCTCGGTCAGGACGGCCTGGTTCGCCGACGCTGTCGTCGTGGCGGCTGCTTGGGTTGTGGCGGCGGTGGCCGAGGTCGCGCCGGCCTGCAGCGCTCCGGCCGCGGCGACGCCGCCGCTGAGCTGGAGAGCGCGACGCCGCGAGATGCTCCACGAACCAGGAGTTTCGAATTCAGGGTGGTCCACGGTCGTTCCAATCCCTCGGGGGCGGTGGGACCCAACAGAATCTGCCAGCACCGTCGTAGTCGCACGATGCTGACCGGCGCGCCAAGCGCCAAGCGGCTCGTGTTCCGCGACGAACGGCCTACTGCCCGGCGGCACGGGCTGGGCGGTGGGCGTCTATCGTCTGCGCATGCAGTTTGTGTCTCCTCGGGTCCGGGCGCTTGCCGCGGCTGTTGTCTGCATCGTCATTGCTCTCGCTGCGGCCTTGGCGGTCGACAGTCGGCTCGATCGGCACTGGATCCTGCGCGGTCTCACCCTGTTCCTGGCTCTCTGCTGTGCCGCGCTGCTCCTCACCGATCAGACCCGGCGGATCCGTCAGATCGTCACGGCGATCGGTCTGGTGATGTTCGGGCTCGTCTTCCCGGTCACCCAGACCACCTGGTCCACGCCGCCGGAGATCGACTTCGCGCTGGCCGTCGCGACCGACGCCAGAAACGCCGCGATGAAGGACGCACGCAGCGTTGTCACCGTCAAGGACGTCAAGACCGCGGCCGAGGCCCGCGGCGGCGCCGTCGGTTCGTTCGTGACCGGATCCAAGTCCGAGATCCGCGGCGGCGACGACTTCCCGCTGATCGTCCGGGCCAAGCCCGCCCAGGGCCGCCCCTGGGCCTGCGTCTCCTTCACCAACGGCTTCGAAGCCAAGGTCCGCCCCTGCTGACCCGACCCCGCCGACCCGCCGCACACCCCACCCCTCCCGTCCCCATCTCAGGGGTCAACCCCCCGCGTTGTGGGTTGCACCCCAAGAATCCGGGTCCGCAACCCACAACGCGGGGGGTTGACCCCTGAGATGGGGACGGGAGGCGTGGGTATGTCAGCTCGGGTAGAGGGCGGTCAGTTCCTCGGCGCGGTCCAGGGGGTTCCAGGTGATCGGCTTGCCGTCGAGTTGGGCCTCGACGACCTCGAGCCCGGCCTCCCAGCCCGCGGCCGCAGGCGCACCGGCCTCCGGATCGGTCAGCACGTTGGTGAACACGAGCCGGCTGCCGTCGGCCGTACCGGTGATCTCCCAGGTCAGGATCTCGCCGGCCCACTCGTACTCGAGCACCGACGGCGGCTCGTTCCGCAGCATCCGCCCGTTCGGCGCGCCGGCCGGGTCGTCGGTCATCCCGAACCGCTGCCGCTGCTGCTCGGTCACCCTGAAGAACAGCTCGCTCCCGGTCGGCCGGTCCAGCTCGACCACAGCCGGGAACCACTCCGCCAACTGGGCCGGATCCGTGATCGCCCGCCACACCTTCTCCGGCGGATGCGGCACCAGCCGCACGAACCGGATCGCCACCCGGCCGTCGTCCGTTCCGAACACACTTCCTCGCCGACTGTCCATACCGGCAATATAACCCAACTGGCATATAAGCCGTCTAGGGGATCGCGACCGCGGCGTCGAACCAGGTGCCGGGATCCTTCGGGTTCTTCGTCAACTCCAGGGACTCGGCCACCCGCCGGAGCTCCTCCTTGGACGGCTTCGCGGCGTACGTGGTGATCGCGACCCCGACGCCGTTCGCTTCGAGACGAAGGGTGTTCATCGGTCCGGACAGGGTGACCTTTGCCGGATCTTTCTTCGAGTACATGATCTTCTCCTGGGTGTAGTAGGCCTTCATACCGTGGATGACGGCGTCCGCCTTGCCGCCCCGGATCCGGGTCAGCTGGTTCCAGAACTTGCTGGTGTCGTACCTGACCGACAGGTCGTCACCACGGGCCGGATCCCAGACATTGCCTCCCATCGGGTCGGTCGGCTTCCGCACCGGCGGCACGTAGCCGGTGGCCGGGTTGCCGTCGCTCAGCAGTACCGTGAAGCTCTCGCCGGACCCCGGAATCCCCTGCTCGTACGGTTGGTACCTGATCTCGCGCGGCGCGCCATCTCTCGGGCGCTCGCCGAACCTGACCGGCGAGCCGAGGCCGCGAGTCGGCGGTGAGAACGACCTGGCAAGGCTGGTCGCCAGCCCCAGGTTGGCCTCGAAGGCACCGTCGATTGTCGGCACCTGTACGGTCCCGAGCTGACGCTGCGACTCGCAGTTGAGCAGTGCCCAGACCCCGTCGACCGGTTGCCACGCCAAGGTCTTGTGCATCGGGGCGAACGGCGGGAAACGGTAGCCTCGCGGCGCCGGCATGAACGGCGACTTGTCGGTCCACGTGACCACCCGCGCCTTGTGCTCGCCGAGGTTGACCGTCGGGCTGCCGGCCGGAATCGTCGAAGGGTCGAAGTCGCCGTTGCGGTGCAGCTGAAGCTGGCAGAACGTCGGCCAAATCCGCTGGACGACCTCGTACAGCTCGTAGTCCTGGCGGTTCGCGGTGAATCTCTGGCCGACCGCCTCGACGTTCTTCGGCAGGTTCAGGTCGACCCACCGCGACCAGGCGGTGTTGCGCTTGTCCGGACCCGCAGGATTTGAACCGCCGTCGGAGATGACGTGGGGTACGGCGACCGCCGCGACCGCCGCGGTTGCGGTGGCGACCGCGGTAGCGATGATCGCTACGCTACGGCGTGCTCGGCGCGGGCCGCGGGACAGCAGGGTCGCGCGGATGCCGGCGGGGTGCGGTGCCTGGTCGGCCAGGTGCTCCAAGGCAGCGCGGAGGTCTTCTTCAGTACGCATGGTGGACGTCCTCCGTCACGCGGTTGCTGGTGAATTCGATGCGCAAGGTGGCTAGAGCTCGTGAGGCGTGGGCGCGCACAGTGCCTGGCGAGCAGCCGAGGGTGTCGGCGATCTCGGGGTCGGTGAGGCCGCCGTAGTAGCGCAGGACCAGGACGGCGCGCTGGCGGCGGGGGAGCTTGGCCAGCTCGGCCTGCAACTGATCGCGGTCGGCGGCCTGGTCGGCGTGGTCCGCGACGTGGCCGGACGGGAGAATCTCGGCACGCGGCACGTACCGGGACCACTTGCGGCGCCACGCCAGGTACTCGTTGACCACCATCCGGCGCAGGTACGCGTCCGGGCTCGTGGCCGCCTCGATCCGGGACCAGTTCCGCTGCGCCTTGATCGCGACGTCCTGGACGACGTCCTCGGCCAGGTGCCCGGAGCCGCCGCACAGCACCGTGGCGAAGCGGAGCAGCGGGGTGAGCCCTGTCCGGGTCCACTCGTCGAACGTCACGTCTCGTCTCCCTGTTCCGGCCGGCCTACTCACTAAAGACGACACCTGGGCCGGATCTGCTGAGTCCAGTTGATGGGCAATCGATTTCTCATCGACCCGGTCGCGGCCTAGGGTCGCGGGTATGACTCTTGGGAAGCTGTCCGGAATCAGCGCGATCGTCGATGTCGAGACGCGCTCCATCAGTGCGGAGAACCCCACCGGTGAGCCCGGTCAGGGTGGCCGTCGGATCGAGGGGACCGGGGCGAAGGCAGCCCGGGATCTCGGTCAGGGCTGGAAGGTGTCGCCGTCGATCGAGATCGGCCCGGGGGAGACCGCGACCCTGGCGGACATCGCCGGGGCAGGGTGCATCACGCACATCTGGCTCACCACGCACGTCGACAACTGGCGCCGGCTGATCCTGCGCGGTCACTGGGACGGTGACGAGGCGCCCGCGATCGAGACGCCGGTCGGCGACTTCTTCTGCTCGGGCTGGGGCAAGTTCGCCCAGGTCAACTCCCTGCCGGTGGCGGTGAACCCGAACGGCGGCTTCAACAGCTATTGGGAGATGCCGTTCCAGTCCCAGGCCACGCTGACCCTGGAGAACACCCACGACGAGGCGGTGGTCGTGTACTTCCAGGTCGACTACTGGCTGGGCGCCGTACCGGAGGGGTCGGCGTACCTGCACGCGCAATGGCGGCGGAGCAACCCGCTGCCGTCCAAGACCGTGCACACGCTGCTGGACGGCGTGGAAGGCCCGGGCCACTACGTCGGCACGTACGTCGCCTGGGGCGTCAACAGCAGCGGCTGGTGGGGTGAGGGCGAGGTGAAGTTCTACCTCGACGGTGAGGAGTTCCCGACCATCTGCGGCACCGGGACCGAGGACTACTTCGGTGGCGCGTGGAACTTCGACGTGCCCCACCTCGGCGGCTACACCGAGTTCAGTACGCCGTACCTCGGCATGCCGCAGGTGATCCGGCCGGACGGGCAGTACGCGAGCCAGCAGCGGTTCGGCATGTACCGCTTCCACCTGCCCGACCCGATCCGGTTCCGGGAGAAGCTGCGGGTCGACGTCCAGGCCCTCGGCTGGCGGTCCGGCGGCCGCTACCTTCCGCTGCAGGACGACATCGCGTCGACCGCGTTCTTCTACTCGGCCAAGACCAGTACGACGCGGCCGGACGTACCGACCCACGACGCGATGGAGATCTGCTAGGGGATCGGCAGCGGCTTCTCGAGCGCAGCGCCGGCGAGGACGACGAGGGCCGAGGTCCAGCCCAGTGGGGCTTCGCCGGCCGGCTGCCGATCGCGATTGACCTTCTCCGGCAGGGCTCCGCTGCTGGTGCGGTAGTGATCCAGCCAGGTCAGGAGCTCACCGGCGGTCGCGCGATCGCCGCGGGCGGCAGCGCTCAACGCGAACATCGCGGTCTGCGGAGTCCACGAGACACCGTCGGTCCGCCAGTCCTCGCCGGGAGTCACACCGCCGTTCGGTTGCGTCAGTACGGCGCGAGCGCGGTCGATCGCCGTGGTGACAACGTCCCGGGCCGGGGCGAAGGGTGGGCCGAGCACGGTCACGATCGCATCGGCGCCGCCGCCCAGCCTGGCCGGTTCCAGCCCTGGCTCCAGGAAGCCGGCCGCTCGCGCCGGGGTCCGTGGATAGTCCGGCCCGAACCGCCGATCCGTTGCCTTCGCCAACTTTTCCAGCGCCTCGTTCCAGCGCGCGGCCTCCTCGGCATGGCGCAGGTCGCCGGCGATGCCGACCGCGGAGCGCAGCCCGGTCAGCAGCGGCGCGACGGTGCCGAGAGTCAGCGTGGACTCCGGGCGCTCCCAGTAGTCCGGTGACGGCTCGGGCAGACCGTCCGGCCCGAGCTCGGCCACGATCTGGTCGGCGGATGCGCGGACCAGGTCCCAGTACCTGCTGCCGGCCCGGCAGAACCACGTTGCCCAGAGCACCCATCCGGATCCGTCCAGCTGCGGCTCGCGGCCGTCCCGGATCGCCTCGCCGCTGTCGGCGTACCGGGCCTCCCAGCGACCGGTGGAGGGCCGGACGCCGTTGAGGAAGTCCAGCACCCGGCCGGCCTTGGCGTCCTGGCCGATCGAGCAGTACGCCGCCGCGACGAACGAGGCGTCCCGCGGCCAGACGAATCGCCACGGGCCGTCCCAGCCGGCCAGCGTGGCGCCGTTGGGAAGGGTGAGGGCGTCGAGGTCGGCGACCGCGTGCCGGGTCATGTCGCCGTACGGGCCGTCGAAGGTTGCTGGCGGCATCTTTCGGTCCGGGATGCCCTCGGCGACCAGTTGGGGTTGCGGGTTGCGGGCCAGGTTGCTCGCCGTGCCGGCGGCCAGGAACGCGAGCAGGACGACGATGACGACGGCCGGAAACCACCCGACCCGCCGTGCACTGCCGTCCCGCATGGTTCCCCCTATTGGGCTAGATGCTGCACTTCGGCCTCGAACTTGCGCCGTGGCGCCAGTTCCACCAGGAACATGGCGGACAGCACCAAGGCTCCACCCACCAGCATCCGCCATGTCACGCTCTCCGCGCCGAACAGGACGGCGAACGAGGACGCGAACACCGGCTCCATCGTCATCGCGATCGCCGCGCGAGTCGGGCGCGAGGTGCGCCTGGGCCCAGGTCTGGACGATCAGGGCCAGGGCGCCGGCGACGAGTGCCATGTAGAAGACGCTGACCCAATCGGCCCCTGAGCTCGGTACCGCGAAACCGCCGGGGACCGCCCCGATCGCGCAGACACAGGTGATCACCACCATCTGCAGAGCCGAGAGCCCGAAGGCGTTCTGTGGTGTCGACCAGGCACCGAGGCCGATGATGTGCAACGCGTACAGGCCGGCCGAGGCGAGCGTGAGCAGTTCGCCGGTGCCCAGGCTCAGCCCGCGCAGCGACAGGACGCCGAGGCCGACCGTGGCGAGGATCACCGCGACCCAGGCCCAGCGGCCGATCTTGTGCCGCAGGATGACCGCGGCCAGCAGCGGCGTGAAGACGACGTACATGCCGGTGACGAAGCCGGAGACGCTGGCCGAGGTGTGCCGCAGGCCCTCGGTCTGGACCAGCTGGGCGATGCCGTAGGTGATGCCGAGGGCAACGGCCCGGCCGCGGTCGAGGCGGCTCAGCCGGGCGAGCGCCGGCGGGTGGACCAGGATCAGTGCGACCGAGGCGATCAGGAAACGCAACGCCAGGTAGTCGGCGACGTCCATCCTGGTGAGCAGATCCTTGGTCAGGAAGAACGTGGATCCCCAGGCTGCCGCGACCGCGAGCAGGGCCAGAACAGCGAGACGCGGGTGATTCACGCGGCACATCTCATCAGACCCGGCCGCCGGGCCGCAAAACGGGTCAGAGCACTGTGATGACGATCTCGCTGCCGGGTTTGACCTTCTTGCCGGCGCCCGGGTTCTGCGCCGCGACGATGTTCAGCCCGAGGTTGAACGGCGCCTTCTCCACCTTCACGGTGAATCCGGCCTCGGTGAGGATGCGCTGCGCGTCGGCGGTGGACTTCCGCTTGACGTTCGGGACCGCGACCAGCGGCGGGCCCTTGGACACCACCAGCTGGACCTTGTCCTTGGCGAACAGCGTGCCGCTGTTGGGGGTCTGGCTGATCACCAGGCCCTCGGCGACCTTCTCGTCGTACTGGTCGGTGCGGCCGACCACGAAGCCGAGTTTGCGCAGGGCCCTGTTCGCGTCCCTGTACGACTTCCCGGTCTGGTCCGTGACCCCGATCGGCTTCTTGCCCTTGCTGACCGCGAAGTTCACCGCGGTGCCCGGCTTGACCACCGTGTCGAACCTCGGGCTGAACGCGATCACCCGCCCGGTCGGCACCGTCTCGTTGTACTGCTCGTTGACCTGCCCGGTGATGAGCTTGATCGGGTCCAGGGCCCGCTTGGCCGCCTCGAACTCGAGCCCGGCCAGCTGCGGTATCCGGTACCGCTCCGGTCCCTTGGAGACGGTGAGACCGATCTCACCGTTCTTCCGGATCCGGTCTCCGGCGGCTGGGTCGGTCGCCATGACCTCACCCGTCGGCACGTCCTCGGAGAAGTCCTGGTTCGCCAGAGTGGTCCGCAGCCCGAGCTTCTCGGCCTCGGCCGCTGCGACCGCCGGTGCCATGTTCACCAGGGTCGGCGTCGCGGTGTAGCGGTGGATGCCGTAGTACCAGGCCGCCGTACCGATGCCGATGGCTGCCGCCAGGATCAGGATCAGCGCGATCAGGCCACGACCCCTGCGCTGCGGAGGCGCTTGCACCCGTGGCGCACCGGTGGGACGGCCCTGCTCCACCGGTACGACGATCGTGTCGTGGCGCAGGACTTGCCCGTCGTCCTCGGGAGCGCCCCGTGTGTAGCCGTCGTCGTACCCGCTGTCCTGGCGGATCTGCTGGATCGGGATGGTCAGGTCGCCGGTGAGCTCCGGGTCGTCCGGCAGGCCTTCCTCGAGTGCACTACGCACCCGCCGTACCTGACGGCTGAGCACCCGCGCGTCGGCCGGCCGCAGGTCCCGCTCACGCGCGGTCGCGCGCTGCACGAGCGCATCGACGTACGGCGGGATGCTCGGCTGCTCCACCGACGGCGCCGGTACGTCGGCATGGACATGCGCGTAGGCGACCTGGATCGGGGTGTCACCGGAATGCGGCTTGTTTCCGGTGAGCATCTCGTACAGCAGGATGCCCGAGGAGTAGACGTCCGAGCGGGCGTCCGCACTGCCGTCGGTGACGAGCTCCGGGGCCAGATAGGACACCGTGCCCATCAGCAGGCCCTGGGTCGCGGTGTTGCCGGTGGTGCTGACCGCACGGGCCAGTCCGAAGTCTGCGACCTTCACCACACCGTTGTCGGAGATCAGTACGTTCTCTGGCTTGATGTCACGGTGGACGATGCCGGCGTCGTGCGCGGCGGAGAGCGCGGACAGGATCGGGGCCAGGAGATCAAGCGCTCGAGCTGGGGAGAGCGGTGCCTGCTCGCGGATCACGTCCCGGAGCGTCCGGCCGGGCACGTACTCCATCGCCAGGAACAGCGTGCCGTCGTCGTCGCCCTGGTCGAAGACGGCGACCACGTTCTGGTGCGACAGCCGTGCGGCGGCCCGGGCCTCGGCCACGAACCGCCGGGCGAACTGGGCGTCGTCACCGAGTCCGTCGTGCATCACCTTGAGCGCGACGGTCCGGTCCAGCCGCATGTCGAGAGCCTTGTAGACGGTCGCCATCCCACCCTTGGCGACGCGTGCGCCCACG
This sequence comes from uncultured Actinomycetota bacterium, assembly GCA_963748245.1. Lineage (GTDB taxonomy): Bacteria > Actinomycetota > Actinomycetes > Propionibacteriales > Kribbellaceae > Kribbella. The sequence continues at coordinate 2,629,416 of CAVVIA010000005.1, forward strand.
CGGTACCGTCCGTCGAGCACTCGCCCGACGAGGCGGTCGCTGACCTGCGTGTCGTCCGTCACTTTTGCGGTGAGCCGCCTCTCGAAGCCGTCCTGTTCAGAGAGTGTAGATAAGGGCTCAGCGTGACCGTGCCAGGCTCACCGCAGTGGATGTCACCTCGCCGTGCGAGGCTCGCCGCGGCGGTCGCTACTCACCGTAGTGGGTCCCAGCCTCGCTCGAGCTGCGCTTTGATCCGGAGCACGTTCTTCACGTACAGCTTCGTGTCCGCGTACATCCCGTTCCGCTTCACTCCGCCGAGGCCCTGGTAGTACCCGGCGACGGCGATGTCCAGCCGTGCGGCGCCGGTCAACCGGTCCAGCAGCACCACACCGGCGGTGACGTTGTCCTGCGGCCGGAGCAGGTCCAGGTCCCGCCCGACGATGGAGGAGGAGAACCTGCCGGTCGACGGGATCACCTGCATCGCACCGACCGCGTTGGCGGGGGAGACCACTCGCTGCTTCCAGCCCGACTCCTGCCAGCTGATCGCGAGGGCCAGCTCTGGGTCGACGCCGTACCGCTTGGCGGTGCTGGTGATGAGGGTCCGCATCTGGGCCCGGGTCGGCAGCTTGCGGTTCTTGAGGATCGCGCGGTTGCGGTCGGCGTTGGCGACCACGTGGTCGGGGTAGGTGCGGCCGGCGAAGCTGTTGTTCTTCTTCTTGGCCGGCGGCTTGGCCTTGGGGCGGATCTTGACCGGGATCTGCAGCGGCTTGCCGGCATAGATATGGCTGCGGGCGCGCAGGCCGTTGGCGGCCAGCAGGTTCGCCTGGGAGCACTTGTAGCGCTTGGCGATCTTGGAGACGGTGTCACCCGGCTTGACGATGTAGGTGATCCGGCCGAGCTGTGAGCGCTTGGTCGTCTGTTGGGCGGTCGTGGTGCCACCCTTGCCGGGGACCTTGAGCACCTCGCCGGTGTAGATCGCGTTGCCGTTGCCGGGCAGGCTGTTCAGCGCGACCAGGTTCTTCACCGTGGTGCCGTAGCGGCTCGCGATGTGGCTGAGCGTGTCGCCGTCCTTCACCTTGTACGAGCCGAAGCCCGGTGAGCCGGCGGTGATCACCCCTGCGGTCAGCAACGGTACGGCGATGCCGCTCAGTACACGTACGACGTTACGCATAGTTCCATCTCCCCGTGTGAACGTCATTTGACCGTAAGTGCTGATACGGATGTGACAACAGGGGCGAATGGGGTGTTTGTTACGCCTGTAATCCAATGGTGACAATTCAAGGCTGAACTACATGCGTGTAGTTCACAAGCTGATTGCTCAAAGCAACCGACGGGCTACCGCCCGCTGTGTTGCGTCCGGCAACAACTGCTCAGCTGCGGAACCTGCTGGCCAGGAACGGCTTCCCGAGGTCCGGTACGACGCCGGTCCGTACGGTGTCCGCGATGATCCGAGCGGTGATCGGAGTGAGCAGTACGCCGTTGCGGTAGTGCCCGGTTGCCCACAGCAACCCGTCGAGACCGGACGGCCCCAGGATCGGCGCGTTGTCCGGTGTGGCGGGCCGCAACCCGGCAATCGCCTCCACCAGCTCCAACTCGTCCGTGATCGGCAGGACCGTCCGCGCATCCCGAAGCAACGAGAACACCCCGCCTGCGAGCACACGCGTGTCGTAGCCGAGCTCGGTACTGGTGGCGCCGACCACGAGCTCGCCACCTGGCCGCGGTACGAGGTAAACGGAGAAGCCTCGTGCGGTCGCTCGCACCGTGTGAGTCAGCGCGGGCCGATAAGCCTCAGGCACCCGAAGCCGTAGCACCTCGCCCTTCACCGGGCGAACCGGTGGCCGCAGCTCGTGCGGTACGCCGTCCAGTTGCCCGGACCACGGTCCTGCCGCCGCAACCACATGAGCGGCGTGGATCGTGTCCCCGTTGTCCAGTTGTACGCCGATGGCCGTCGTACCAGCTGTGAGGACGTGGGACACGCGCTGCCGGCGCAGGGTGACGCCGGAGACCTCCACTGCGCGGAGGAGTGCGGCGACTGCCTGCCTGTTGTCGACCGAGTGGTCGCCGGGGACCCAGACCCCACCGGAGACGCCGGCGGCCAGGAGGGGCTCGCGTTTGCGGGAGTCGCGGCCGGACAGCTCTTCGACCTCGAGGCCGAGCCGACGCTGGTAGTCGGCGAGTCGCCGGAGGGCGGCCGCGTCGTCGACGTCGTACGCGACTGACAACGTCCCGGTCTGGTGCAGACCGGCCGAAAGGCCTGTGACTGCTTGCAGTTCGTCGGCAAAGGCAGGCCATGCGGCCACGCTGGCCAGGTTGAGGGCGAGCAGGTCGTCCTCGCCGTACTCGACCTCGGTGACCGGGGCCAGCATGCCGGCCGCGACGGCGGAGGTCTGGGCGCCGGGTGTCGGGTCACATACCGTCACCTGGATACCGTCTGCAGCCAGCCGCCACGCGGTGGCCAGACCGATCAGCCCGGCCCCGACCACCACCACATCGGATGTGAGCTCAGGCATGCCACAACCGTACGTCCAGCCGGACATGGCAGGCTGTGCGGTGTGACTGAGCACACCGACCGACTCGACGAGGCCCGGCTGTATCTGTGCACGGACGCGCGTGCGAGGCAGGGCGATCTCGAACAGTTCCTTGATGCCGCGCTCGGCGGTGGCGTCGACATCGTGCAGCTGCGCCAGAAGGAGATGGAGGCAGCGGACGAACTCGCCGCGCTGGAGGTCTTCGCCGACGCCTGCAAGCGGCACGGCAAGCTGCTGGCGGTGAACGACCGTGCGGACATCGCCTTCGCCGCAGGAGCCCACATACTGCACCTGGGCCAGCGTGACCTCCCTGTGCACGCCGCACGGGCCGTCATCGGTCCGGAGCCGATCATCGGACGCTCCACGCACACGTTCAGTCAGGTGAACGCGGCTGTCGCCGAGCAGGGCTCGGACTACTTCTGCGTCGGCCCGACCTGGGAGACCCCGACCAAGCCGGGCCGCCAGGCCGCCGGCCTGGAGCTGGTCTCGTACGCCGCCAGCCGCCCGCAGTCGAAGCCGTGGTTCGCGATCGGTGGTATCGATCTAGGCCGCCTCGACCAGGTCGTCGAAGCCGGAGCCACTCGCGTGGTCGTCGTACGCGCGATCACGGACGCGGACGACCCGGCCGCGGCGGCCGGCGAGTTCAGCCGGCGGTTGCGAGGTGCCGGGTGATCAACAACCCCAAGGCCGCCCGGATCGTCGCCGTGGTGGTGATCGCCATGCTGGTGATCACCCTCGCGGCCGCACTGTTCGGGTGCGCGGCCGCCAAGCCGGCCTCGACGAGCAGCACTGACCCGGCGAGCGGCCTGACGTTCGTCGCGGCAGCTGACCTGCCGGGCGAGGCGCGGGACACGTTGAAGCTGATCGACCAGGGCGGACCGTACCCGTACAGCCGGGACGGCGTGGTCTTCGGGAACTTCGAGAAGATCCTGCCGAAGCACGACCGCGGCTACTACCGCGAGTACACGGTGAAGACGCCGGGGGAGAGTGATCGCGGGGCCCGGCGGATCGTGACCGGGAAGACCGGCGAGCGTTATTACACCGGCGATCACTACAAGTCGTTCCGCCGGATCGCGGTGGCCGTGGGGACCGACGGATGACCGACCTGCGCCCGCTGCTGACCAAGGGCCTGCGCCCGGGCGTCTACCGCTGGCAGTCCGATGCGCGAGCGGATCAGGTACGGCGTGACGTCGCCGCAGCCGGCTGGGACTTCGTCCTGCTGAACACCAGCGAGATCCACGACAAGACCGGCTTCCTGGACCTGTGCGCGACCGCCTTCGACCTGCCGCGGTGGTTCGGGCGCAACTGGGACGCACTCGCCGACTCGCTGAGCGACCGGTCGACCGGCGAACCCGAGATCGTCCTCTGGACAGGTCTCCACCACCTGCTCGAACACGACCACGACACCGTCGACGTGGCGCTGCAGATCTTCACCGAGGACATCACGGCCTCCGGTCAGCTCCGGGTGCTCGTCCAGGTAGAGCACGACCAGACTCCGGACCTGCTCGCGTCGCTGCCCCTGCTGGGACAGTAGGCGCCGCTCAGTCGCGCAGCTTCTCGGCGAGCACGGACAGCTCGTCCACGAACCACACCGACCGCCCGCGGTTGCTCTCCCGCACCCAGTCGCGCAGCGGCTTGCTGGCCGCCAGCTTGTCCGAGATGTCGCCGACCACGGCCAGCCCCATCCGGTAGTTGACGAACTTCTGCGTGATCGCCCCCGCCTGGCCCGTCCGCAACTCGAAGAACTCGTCACCCAGTCCCTCGGCCATCAACGCGACCCACTCGGCCTCGTGCTCGTAGTGCGCCTGCGCGATGAGCTGTACGGCGTCGCCTTCGTCAGCCACCCGGGTGTCACTCACGAATACCCGAACCCCGCCTAGCTCCTCAACCACGTCAGCACCCTCTCGGTCTGGGCCGGCAGCACATGTCCGGCGTTCGGCAGCACGACAGTCGCCTCCGGCAACCGTCGTTTCGTCTCGTGCGAATCGAGCATCCGGTCCCGCCCACCGACGATGACGAGCAGCTCGAGCTTCTCCAGCTGCTCGTCGGTGAAGATCGGCAACGACACCCGCCGCGGGCGGAAATGCTCGTGCACCATCAGGGCGAACCGGCCGTACTCCGTTGCGTCCCCCGACGGCAACGGGCCCGCGACCAGCCGCATCGTCTGCAGGATTCCCCACCGCCCGAACGGCAGCAGGAACACGGCAGGCAGGTAGATCAGCACCTTCTGCCGCCCGATCCCACTCGGCGTCAGCAACGCCAGCTTCAGCACCTGCCCCGGCCGTCGGATCGCGTAGTCGAGGGCGAACCATCCGCCGAGCGACGAAGCGACCATCGACACGGGCCCGCGGACATCCAGGCCATCCAGTACGTCGTCCAGCCAGCCGACGTGCGCGTCCAGAGCGGGTCGCACCTCCGCGCTCAGACCGGGCTCACCCAGCAGGTCCACGACGTGCACGCGGAAATGCTCGGCCCAGGCGACCACGTCGCCGATCCACTCGAGCGTCGTACTCGCGGAGCCGTGCAGGAGGACGAGCGGCGGCGCGTCGGGCGGCCCGCAGCTGACCACGAACGTGTCGCCTTCGCGAGTCGGCACCAGACGCTGCTCGCTCGGCACCGGCCAGGTTGCGAGCAGTTCGCGATAGCGCTCGTGCAGGACGCGCCGGCTCGCGCCGGACCGGAAGATCATGTGCTTAAAAATACCTCAAACATCCCTATCGTGCTAACTATAGGGAATTCTAAGGAACCTGCCGTAACCTGGAATCCCACGACGACGAAGGACGCGGATGCCCCAGGAGCTGTACTCGGTCGAGCAGGTGGCGAGCCGGCTCGGCCTGCATGTCCGGACGATCCGGAACTATGTGCGCGACGGCCGGCTGAAGGCCGTCCGGATCGGGAAGCAGTACCGGATCGCCCGCGAGGACCTCGAGGCGTTCACCGGGACCAGCGCCGCCGCGCTCGAGGTGGACGAGCAGACCCGCCACGTGGAGGCGTCCAGCATCGTGCACATCGACGCGATCGACCGGGCCGGCGCGGACCGGATCAGCACCCACGTGATGGGCTCGCTCAATCAGAGCGGGATCGGCCGGCTCCGGGCCGAGACCGTGTACGACGAGGATCGCGCCGTACTCAAGGTCATCATCCTCGGCGACCTGGCCGCGACGGCCGAGCTGCTCCGCCTGATCAACCTGATGGCCACGCCCTAAAGCTGGCGGGAGGTGGCCGCGATCGCGAGGTCGGCGAGGGCTTTGCGGGCGGTGTCGTCGGCCAGGGGAGCGCGGTCGAGAGCGTCGAGGGCGTCCTCGGTCCGCTCGGTGATCAGGTCTTCGCAGGCCTGCACCGCCCGCGAGTCCTGCAGGATCTCGCGCAGCAACTGGATCTCGTCGTCGTCCAGATCCGGCCGCCCGAACAGCCGGTCGAACTCGGCCAGCTGGACCTCCGACGCGTGGTCGACCGCGTAGGCGACCAGCACGGTCCGCTTGCCCTCGCGCAGGTCGTCACCGGCCGGCTTCCCGGTCAGCGCCGGATCGCCGAACACCCCGAGCAGGTCGTCGCGCAACTGGAACGCCTCACCCACCGGCAGCCCGTACGCCGACAAGGCCTCGACCAACCGTCGATCCCCGCCGGCCAGGGCCGCGCCGATGTGCAGCGGGCGCTCGACCGTGTACGTCGCCGACTTGTACCGCAGCACCCGCAAGGCCTGGTCCATGTCCGAGACTCCACTGGCCTGCGCGACGAGGTCGAGGTACTGACCGGCCGTCACCTCGACCCGGACGGCGTCGAAGAATTGCGAGGCCCGGGCCAGCGCGGCCGCGTCGAAGCCGGACGTGTGCAGCATCTCGTCCGCCCAGATCAGGCACAGGTCGCCGAGCAGGATGGCCGCGCCGACCCCGAAACCGACCGGATCGCCACCGACCCCGGACGCCTCCGAGCGGGCCCGCTGCAACGCCTCGAACCGGCGATGCGCGGCCGGCGCACCCCGTCGTACGTCGGAGGAATCCATCACGTCGTCGTGCACCAGCGCGCTGACGTGGAGCATCTCCAGGCTGGCCGCGGCGGTCAGGATCGGCTGCGCCGACGGTGCTCCTGGGGTTACCTGGCCGCCCGCGGCCCGGAAACCCCAGTAGCAGAAGGCCGGGCGCAGCCGCTTGCCGCCGCTGGTCGCGTCCCGGGCGGCCTGGACCTGCTCGGTCAGCTCCGGCCCGATCGCCTCCAGCCGCTGCTGCTGCAGGTCGAGGAAACCGGTCAACGCGCGCTGTACCTCGGCCGGGATGTCCACATCGCCATACACGTCTCGGAGCGTAGTCGGTACGCGCGCCGCAGTGGACACCGCGGGTAACCTGTCGCCATGGCGAACGGTCTTCCCTCGACGCTGCCCGGCGGTACGCCGACGATCCGCGAGCTGCTGGCGACCGGCGCCCGTTCCTTCTCGTTCGAGTTCTTCCCGCCGAAGACACCCGAGGCGGAGGAGGTGCTGTGGCGGTCGATCCGCGAGATCGAGCAGCTCCGGCCGACCTTCGTCTCGATCACGTACGGCGCCGGCGGGACCACCCGGGACGGCACGATCCGGGTCACCGAGCGGGTCGCCCAGGACACCTCCCTCACTCCGCTCGGTCACCTCACCTGCGTCGCCCACTCGCGGGACGAGTTGCGGTCGGTGATCGGCGCGTACGCCGGAGCCGGCGTGAAGAACATGCTGGCGCTGCGCGGCGACCCGCCGGGCGGTCCGAACCAGCCGTGGGTCGCGCACCCCGAAGGCATGAACCACGCGATCGAGCTGGTCGAGCTGATCCGGTCGCTCGGCGACTTCTGCGTCGGGGTGGCGGCGTTCCCGGACAAGCATCCGGAGGCGTCGTCGCTGGAGGCGGACGCGCAGGTGCTGGCCGCGAAGGCCGCGGCCGGTGCGGACTACGCGATCACCCAGATGTTCTTCGGCGCCGACGACTACTTCCAGCTGGTCGAGCGTGCGGCCGCGCTGGGCTGTGACATGCCCGTGCTGCCGGGCATCATGCCGGTCACCAACATCAAGCAGATCCAGCGGATGGCGGAGCTGACCGGGATGGCGCTGCCGGTCGCGGTGACCGAGCGGCTGCTCGCGGTCGAGGACGACCCGGGCGCGGTCCGGGCCGTCGGCATCGAGATCGCCACCGAGCTCTGCGAGCGCCTGCTGGCCGGCGGCGCGCCCGGTATTCACTTCATCACTCTGAACCGGTCGACGGCGACCCGTCAGGTCTTCCTGAACCTCCGGTCGTCGGTCGTATCCTGAGGCGATGGCTGACCCGTCGGACCTGCTGATCGACCGCACTCTCGTCCTGCTCCGGCACTCGAAGGCGGTCCCGCCCGAGTCGATGCCGGACCCGGAGCGCCCGCTGTCCGACCGCGGCCGGGCCGACGCGCGGGCGGCCGGCCGCTACCTCGTTGCCCAAGGCATCGAGGCCGACCTGGTCCTGTGCTCGCCGTCGCAGCGCACCCGCGAGACCTGGCAGTTCGCCGCCGAGGCCGGCGCCGGCGCGGCCGACGTCTGGTACGACCGCCGCATCTACAACGCCGACACCGTCGAGCTCCTCGACGTCATCCGCGAACTGCCGTCCGATGCCCGCACAGTGGTCATGGTCGGCCACGGGCCCGGCATCCCGTGGCTGGCCGACGAGCTGGCCCTGGACGGCACCAGCCCCGAACGCGTCGAGCTGACCCGGAAGTACCCGACGTCAGGCCTGACCGTCCTGCACCTCACCTGCCGCTGGGCCGACCTGTCCGCCGACGACGCCGACCTGGTCTCGTACGTCGTACCGCGCGGCTGAGCCTCGATCCGTGGATCCTGGCTAAGGCAACCAGTTCGTGCTGCTGTTGACGGTGACGAGGCGCTGAGTCGCCCGGGTCAGGACGACGTACAGGGCTCGGACGCCGCCGAGGGTGTCGCTGACGATCCGGTCCGGTTCGACGACGACCACGGCGTCGTACTCGAGGCCCTTGGACTCCAGCGGACTGACCGCGACCACGCGCGGGTCGCCGAGCTCCGCCAGCACCGGGTCGACGGCCGGCCGCAGCTTCGGCGGCACGATCACACCGACCGTGCCCTCGACCAGCTGGAGCAACTCGACCGCGGTGTCACCCGCGGCCTCGGCGATCTTGCCGTCGTCGACGATCCGGTGCTCGGGCTCCACGCCGGTACGACGGACGGCGTCCGGCAGATCCGCATCGGGCAGAGTCCGCCGGATCACCTCACCCGCGAAGGCATAGATCTCGGCCGAGTTCCGGTAGTTGGTGGACAGCCGGAACGTGTGCCGCTGCAGGTGCGACAGCATCGAGTCCATCGCCGCGCGGGCCTCGTCCGGGTCCGGCCACGAGCTCTGTGCCGGGTCGCCGACGATCGTCCAGCTCGCCTGCGGTCCGCGCCGGGTCACCATCCGCCACTGCATGGGGGAGAGGTCCTGCGCCTCGTCCACCAGGACGTGCGCGTACTCCTCCGGCTCCTCGGCCTCTCTGGCGGCCGCAGCCCTCGCCCGGCGCTCCGACGTGGTGAGCACCTCGTTGACGCCGTCCGACAGACCCTCCAGCCAGTCGAACTCCTCGTCCTTGGTCTCAGAGACCGGTGCGCGACCCAGCAAGGTGCTGAGCTCGTCGAGCAGGGCTACGTCGGCGATGGTGAACTCACCGGTGCCGCGGATGGCTGCAGCGAGTGTGTCGACCTCTGCAGGAGTCAGCTCGTTGCGGGCCCACCTCTGCAACCGCCGTGGGTCGCCGAGCCAGCGCAGTACCGCTTCCGGCGTCAGCACCGGCCACCACTGGCTGTAGAACGACCTGAACGCAGGTGTGTCGGTGACCTGGTCGCCGAACGCCTCCCGGTCGCCGTAGATGCCAGTGCGCAGGTCATCGGGGAAGCGCTGCCACAGCGCGGCCACGAGACCCTTGCGGGCCTCGGCTCCGGCTCTGTTGCGTGGCGTCCGGCGCAGCGCGTTCCGCCGTACGTTGTCGAGTTGGTTCGCGTCCAGCTCGACAGTGGTGCCGCCGATGAAGACGCGCAGGGTCGTGGGTGCGTTGGGCACGCGGTCGCGGGCAGTGCGCGACAGTACGCTGCGCATCCGGAGTGAGCCCTTGATAGCGGCCACATCGGCCTCGTCGACCGCAGTGGCCTTGATGCCGTCCACCAGCTCGCCGACAGCGCGCAGCGAGACAGTGTTCTCGCCGAGGCTGGGCAGCACGCGCTCGATGTAGGCCATGAAGGCAGCGGACGGTCCGACGACCAGTACGCCGCCACGCTCGAACCGCCTGCGGTCGCTGTAGAGCAGGTACGCCGCACGGTGCAGAGCGACCACTGTCTTGCCGGTCCCGGGTCCACCGCCGATGACGGTGACACCACGGGCAGGAGCCCGGATCGCCTTGTCCTGCTCGGCCTGGATGGTGGCGACGATGTCTCGCATCGTGTGACCGCGGGCCCGGGACAGGGAGGCCATCAGTGCGCCCTCACCCATCACCGGGAGGTCCTCGGGCGCCCGCTCCGGCGCCAGCAGGTCGTCCTCGAGCCCGACGATCCGGGGGCCCTTGTTCCGCAGCACGCGACGCCGGACGACCTTCAGCCGGTCGGTCGAGGTGGCGCGGTAGAACGGCTCCGCGGCCGGGGCGCGCCAGTCGATCACGAGCGGTTCGTACTCCGCGTCGCGGACGCCGATCCGGCCGACGTACAGCTTGTCGAGGCCGGCCGCGGTCTCGGCGGCCGGCTGGTCGTCACCCTGGTCGGCGTCGAGCCGGCCGAAGACGAGACCCTCGTGCTCGGCGTCCAGCTCGGCGATCCGCCGGGCCGCCGCGAACACCAGCACGTCCCGCTCGTACAGGCCGGTCTGCTCCTCCTCGCGGACCCGGCCGACGTTCTGCGCCTGCCCGCGTTGGTGCCCTTCGACCGCAATCCGGGACGCTGACCGGGCGGCCTCGGCGACCCGGTCGTAGACCCGGTCGACGTGTTGCTGCTCTGCCGCCAGTTCAGCGCGCTCGACGTTCTCGTGATCGGCCGACGTGGGGGTTTGATCCACCGAGGTCCTCTCTACTGCCGGGCACCTCACCCGACACGAAACACATGAACGATCAATCCTACGTGCGCCAGGTAGCGCAACCCCACCCGGTCTCAGGCCTTCCCGACCGCGTCGGCCACGATCGCCGCGCCGAGAGTGGTGGCGGGTACGCCGGAGCCCGGGTGAGCGCCCGCACCGACGCAGTACAGGCCCTTGATCGGGGAGACGTTGGACGCCCGCCGGCGAGCGGTTCGGTAGCCCTCCCAGGCCACACCGGCCCACCACGACGGAGACGTCTGCCGCGACAGCACGTTGTCCCGGATGTGGAGTCCGCGTGCCACCAGCAGGTCCAGTACGTCGTCCGTCGGGTAGCCGTGCACCAGCACCGACCAGGCCTGATGCCCAGCCGGTGCTTGACCGCCGGCTCGTACGACGACAGTCGGCGTACCGTGCAGCACAGTCTCGAACGGCAAGGCCGGCACCGGCTCCCGCAGTCCCAGGTGTACGACGTAAGCCGCCTGAGCCTGGTGTGTCGCCTCCACCCGCTTGCGCGCCTTCTTGGCCGCCGGGTCGTTCACCAGTTGCCCATAGAGCTCACGTGGGTCGATGTCGCTGACCACGATGTCCGCCGGCAGCACAGACCCGTCGGCGAGCCGTACGCCGGTCACACTGCCGTCGGCCGTGGTGACGGCGACCACTTCGGCCCCGGTCCGTACGTCGACCTTGCGCTCGCTCGCACGTTGCGCGAGGGCGTCCGCGAGGGCGCCGAAGCCACCGTCGATCGTCCACCGGCCGAAGGTGCGCTCCAGGTACGACCAGACACCGACGTACCCCGGTGTGAGCTTCGCGTCCGATCCACCTTGGGCTGCGAAGTGCCGCAGTACCGCACGGGCCCTGTCGTCATCCAGCTGGCGTTGGGCGACCCGCTCCAGCGACTGCCACGGCTTGAGTGACCTGACCGCCCCCAGCGGGAGCTTGTCCTTGAGTGGCGGCTCCAGCGAGGTCTTACGCAGTACCTGCCACGTCTCGCCGTACCCGTCGACCAGTGAGGTCCACTGTTGGCCGACCTTGTCGCCGGCCAGGTCGGACCAGGCTTGCAGCTGCTCGCCGCGCTCGGTGATGGGCAGGTCGAGTACGGAGCCGTCGGCGAACATGTGCCGCCGCGGCTCGGTCACCGGCACCAGCTGGACCAGGCTCTCGATCGGGCGACCACTCTTGCGGAACAGGTCTCGCAGTGCGGCCGGGAGCGTCGTACTGGCTGCTCCCGCGTCCCAGCTGAAGCCATCCGCCTCGATTCGGCCGAGCACACCGCCCAGGCGCTCGTCGCGCTCGCAGATGGTGACCTGGTGGCCGAGCTTGGCCAGCCGGACGGCACTGGCGAGACCGGCGAGGCCGGCCCCGATGACGATCACTCCTGCCACATCTTTCGCACACCAGCAGGCGAGACGACGCTTCTCCCCATCGCCGGGTCGTGGCGTTTCTCCCGCCAGGCCTTGAACCTGGCGTATCCGCGCTTGATGAACCGGAAGGCGACGTACACACCGATCAGGCCGAGCACCAGCAGGACCCCGGCGATGACGAGCGCGACCTCGGGATGGAACACGGCCAGCGACACGACACCCACGACAGCGATGTCCTCACCGGACGACGCGGCGATATTGGTGACCGGCTCGGGGGAGGTGTTGATCGCGAGCCGCAGACTCGACTTCACCGCGTGCGAGAGCAGCGCGACCAGGCCGCCGGCGGTGGCGACCAGGGCCTGCTCCAGCGTGCTCGCCCCGCCGGACAGCAGCGCCGCGACGATCGCAGCGACGGTCGGCCGGATCACCGTGGAGATCGCGTCCCAGGCCGAGTCGATGTACGGGATCTTGTCCGCGACGAACTCGAAGGCGAAGAGGACAGCCGCTGCGATCAGCACGCCGTTGCTGGTCAGTGCCGTCGGTACGTCGTCGGCTCCGGCGAAGCGGCCGAGCAGACCGAGAATCAGCACGCAGGCGTAGGCGTTGATCCCACTCGCCCAGCCCGACGTGAACGCCAACGGCAACGCTTCCATGTGTGCTGCTCCGTAACCCTCAGTCGCCCCCGTGCGACGACCCGTGTTGTCATTATCGAACCTCTGGTGGTGAGTATTGGTTAACCGTTGACTTCCGGGTCGCCTCGACTCACAGTGATCAGGCTGCCAGTCTGTGTGACCGGCATCCCCGCCGTCGGTTCAGGAGAAACAACATGCGTCGTCGTCCGAAGATTCTCGCCGCATTGACTGCGGTAGCGCTGGCCATCACGGTGACCGGCGTGTCGTCGTCTGGCGGTCCACCTGCTGCTGCGTCGACCCCCGGGCCGACTGCCGCGGCCGCTTCCGCGTTCAGTGCGGCGGCCGCGAAGTACGGCGTTCCGGAGTCCGTGCTGCTGGCCGTGTCGTACGCCGAGACCCGCTGGGACGACCACCAGGGTGCGTCCAGCACCGACGGTGGCTACGGCCCGATGCACCTCACGGCTGTCGACCCCACCGCGGTCGTCGATCTGTCCGGCAAGCGCAAGGTCGCCAAGGCCAGCTCGCTGCGGACTCTCTACAAGGCCTCCGAGCTGACCGGGCTCGACCCGGTTGCCCTGCGCAAGGAGACCGCCGCGAACATCGAGGGCGGTGCTGCGCTGCTGGCGTCGTACCAACGCTCGCTCGGCCTCCCTGTCGGCGCCGACACCTCGGCAGCCCAGTGGTACGGCGCTGTGGCGTCGTACGCGGAGGCTTCGGACCGTGTGGCCGCGTCGGTGTTCGCCGACGACGTCTACTCGATCATGGCCCGTGGCGCGGCCCGTACGACGAACACCGGGCAGCAGATCGTGATGCCCGCGGTGGCCGTTGCGCCGGACAAGTCCCAGGTGAGCAAGCTGTCGCTGCCGGCCGGTACTCCGACCAGCAACTCCGGTGTGGAGTGCCCGACGTCGCTCGGCTGTGAATGGCTGCCGGCGCCGTACCAGGACCTGGGCGGTGGCGATTACGGCAACCACGACCTGGCTGACCGGCCCAACACCGGCAAGATCGACTACATCATCGTTCACGACACCGAGGGCGGCTGGCAGGGCACGCTGAACCTGGTGCAGGACCCGACGTACGTGAGCTGGCAGTACACGATGCGCTCGTCCGACGGTCACACCTGGCAGCACGTCAAGGCCAACGACGTCGCCTGGCACGCCGGCAACTGGTACGTGAACATGCACAGCATCGGCATCGAGCACGAGGGCTTCGCGGCGCAGGGCGCGACCTGGTACACCGAGTCGCTCTACCGCAACTCGGCCAAGCTGGTCCGCTACCTGGCCGCCAAGAACAACATCCCGCTCGACCGGGCCCATATCATCGGCCACGACCAGATCCCGGGGACCGTCCCGAGCACGGTCCGCGGCATGCACTGGGACCCGGGACCGTACTGGGACTGGGAGCGCTACTTCGACCTGCTCGGCGCGCCGATCTGGGGCAAGTCCGTGTTCCCGGTGAAGGCCGGCTCGATCGTCACCATCAAGCCCGGCTTCGCCGACAACGTGCAGGTGCTGACCAACTGCACCGGTGCGGGTACCACGTGCACCCCGCAGGGCACCAACTTCGTCTACCTGCGTCAGGCACCGGACGACGCGGCTCCGCTGGTCAAGGACATCGGTCTGCGGCCTGACGGTTCGAACGGTACGACCGAGGTGTCGGACATCGGTCCACGCGCCGCTGCTGGTTCGCAGTACGTCGTGGCGCAGCGACAGGGTGACTGGGTAGCTGTCTGGTACCTGGGCGCCATTGCCTGGTTCAAGAGTCCCGCGTCGGCTCCGGACGCGTTCGCCAAGCCGGGTCTCGTGGTGAAGCCGAAGAGTGGCCTGGCGTCGGTGCCCGTCTACGGCCGGGCTTACCCGGAGCAGGCGGCGTACCCGGCGGGCATCCCGTACCAGGTCGTGACACCGCTGCAGTACTCGATCCTCGCGGGTCAGGCCTACCCGGTCGGCGATCCGTCCATCGAGACCGATTACTACCGCGCGGTGACGTTCGCCGGGCAGCCGCCGACCGACAAGGTCCAGGTGCTCGGCAAGGACCGCTACTACCAGATCTGGTTCGGTCACCGGATGGCTTACGTCCGGGCCGCCGATGTGGACCTGAAGCCGGCGATCTAGGTCTCGTTCGTCGACGAAGCCGTCCGGCCTTGGGGCTGGGCGGCTTCGTCAATTAGTTGACTGTTACCGGGGCGCCGTCCGTCAGTCTCAGGAGTTCGGCGTACGTGGTGGGGAAGACCGAGTGCGGGATCCCGGCGGCGGCCCAGACGACGTCGTACTGCTCGAGGGCGGTGTCGACGTACGTCGCGACCTGGTGCGGGTGACCGACCGGGGCGACGCCGCCGATCGACTGACCGGTGTGCTCCTTGACGAACTCCGGCGTCGCACGGCGCAGCTTGGTGACGCCGAATTCGGCGGCGACCTTCGCGGTGTCGACCCGGTGAGCGCCGGACGTCAGGATCAGCACCGGGGTGCCGTCGCCGTCGAAGATCAGGCTGTTCGCGATCGCGCCGACCTCGCAGCCGAGCTCCGCCGCCGCGGCGGCCGCGGTCGGGACCGCCTCGTCCAGGATCACGATCTCACCGGTGGCCCCGGCCGCCTGGAGCGCGTCGGCCACCCGTTGCACGTTGGGATGATTGCTCACCCTCGGCAGCTTAGGCGGCCTGTCACGCCGATTTCAGCGCGGCTGCGCCGAACGAGACGTTGAAGCGGTCGCACCAGATCGCGACGCTGCGGAAGTCGTCGAGCTTCACCGTGCTGGGGATCACGTAGTTCTGGTTGCCGTGGTTGCCTTTCAGGCTGCCCAGACTGCGGTACTTCCCGTCGTCGAACACGTGCCAGCCCTGGCGGCCGGGGATCACCGCGGCGTCGCTGAGCCAGACCTTGAGGTCGGGGCCGTCGGAGGTGTCCAGGTTCTCCAGCCGGAGCACGTGGGAGCCGTCGGCGAGCCTGAGGACGGCGACGGTGCCTTCGGTCTCGTGTTCGTGCGTGATCAGCGTCCCGGTCAGCAGTACCTCGGTCGCCGGCTTCGCGGTGGCCGACGGCCTGGCTGACGTCGTTCCCGAAACTGTCGGTGGCGTCGTCGACGATGACTGTGTGGAGATCGGAACAGCGCCCGGCAGCGCTTCGTCGACGACCTTGTCGGTGAAGAGCCGCCACGGCTGGAAGAGCGGCAACGCGACCGCGGTGACCACGACGGCCACCGCCGCCGCGGCGATCAGTGCTGCCCGCCACCGGGTTGAGAGCCTCGGCATCGGTGTCCTTCCCGTTCTCTTGCGTGCCTCCTGCTCAGTCTGGACGGCGGATCGGGCGCGTGGGGGCGCGCCGGGCTTACGGCCCGTTGACGTTTGTCGGCGGGCGACGATACGCTGTTCGTGTTCGAACAGATGTTCGATTACCTCCGACCCGGTCTCGTCGGGAGACCGGTCACGGGTGATCCGGACAGCTGGACGGCTCCGGTGCGGAGTTGCGGCCGCATCGGAATCCGGTGGTCCCGGCGGGCCGGGCACCGAGGTGGACCTCGACCCCCACCTCGCGCCCACCCGCCGGGCCCCGGGACCAGCCGCCGGTCAGGGGCTGTCCTTGAGCAAGGGAAAGCCGTTCGTACACAGGAGGCGATGGAGCATGTGGGAGTTCGACGAGGCCGTCGAGGTGCGTTCCGATGTCGTGGACGGCGTCGAGACCCCTGAGCAGTTCCTCTGGCGCGGCCGGCTCTGGCGCGTGTGCTCCGTCCAGGCCCACTGGACCGAAACCGCCGCCTGGTGGGAGCGCGGCATCATCGGCGCCGGCCTCGGTGCCGGGTACGACGGCCGCTCCGGCGCGGCGCGGACCCACCTGAGCGGCGTGGCAGCGCCGGCGAGCCCCCGATCTCGCACCGACCGCGTTGCCGCGCACGCTCCCGGCGGGAGCACCACCGCCCTCGCTCCCGCCGGGAGCGCCATCACCGACGCTGTGGACACCGCGGGGATCTCCGGGAGTCCGGCGGCGGTCGGCGTACTGGATGCGGACTGGGGACCACGGCGTGCGGTCTACCGGGTTGAGGCGGGGTGCGGACGGCACGGTCGGCGTGAGCTGTTCGATCTCGCGCACGACCCGGACTCCGGCCGCTGGCAACTGGAAAGGGTGACGGACCGATGACTGTTTCACCGGTATCCCCGGCAGCCGCCGGCGCGGCCAGCCGTGAGCTGTCCCGCGCACGAGCCGCACTGGCCGAGGCGCTGGAGACGAGCGACCACTTGATCCGCTACTCGAGCGCCCATGTCGCGGCGCTTCGCGTCGCGGCCGCGGTCCTCGCCGTCCGTGCTCGTCCGGTCCGCTCCGGCGCCCGTCGCCGGGTCCAGCGCAACGCCTGGGTCCTGCTGGCCGAGGTGGCGCCCGAGTTCGGCGAATGGGCCACCTTCTTCGCCGCCGGCGCCGGCCAGCGCGCCTCCGCCGAGGCCGGCCTGGGGCGGGCCGTCACCACCCGCGAGGCCGACGACCTCGTCCGCGCCGTGGAAACCTTCTACGACCTGGTCGAGACCAGCCTCCGGCTCTCCAGCACCCCGGCCCTCACCGCCACCACCGATCCGCAATCCGTCCTGACCCAACCCTGGATGCGAGCCAGCTGACCCCAGTTCCACGCCTACGTGGAGATCCGGCCCTCTCTCAGCAGTACGGCGACCTTCCCCAGTGGCCGGCGCCGAGGTTGTGGGACTTCCAGCCGCGATCGCAGCGTCCGGTGTGCGACTGGCTGTCGGTGCGCTGTGCTTGGATCTGGTGGGTGGGGGAGTGACAGGTGTCGGACGGCGGATGACTCGGAGATAGGACGCGTGGGCGAGCTACGCAGAGGTGTTGGGAAGGACCTGTGCGGTCGCGTGCATGGCGTGACCGGTGTCGAGTGCGTCCTCGCGGACACCCACTTCCCACGACCGCACCAGTCCCTGGACGGCGAGACCTGGCACGACGGCCTGTGCAGCAAATGCGCAGGCGGCGGCACCTATTTCGACTACATCTGCGACAGATGCAACGGCGCCGGCTTCGAACCCATCGAACTCATCGACCCCGACACCTACCAACCCGGCTGACCCACTTGGTCGTGGTGGTCGGGTCGGGGCTTTAGGGTCAGGGACGTGAGCGAACTTCCTGTGCTTGATGCTGAGGATCAGCGGGTTCTCGGGAGTCTGCTGGAGAAGCAGACGACGGTGCCGGCGTCGTACCCGTTGACTGCCAACGCGTTGCGGACTGCGTGCAACCAGACGAGCAATCGGGAGCCGGTCGTCGACTACGACCAGGGGACGGTGGAGCGGGTCGCGCGGTCGCTGAAGGAGCGCGAGCTGGTCCGGATCGTGTGGACCGGCACCGGTCAGCGCACGCTGAAGTACCACCAGACTCTCGACGAGCACCTCGAGCTCGAGGCCGACGAGCGAGCGCTTCTGACGGTGTTGCTGCTCAGGGGCGAGCAGGCGCCTGGTGAGTTGCGCACCCGCACCGAGCGACTGCACGGGTTCGCCGACCGCGCCGACGTCGAGGCATGCCTGCGTCGGATGGCTGCGCGTCCCGAGCCCCTAGTGCGCGAGCTCGAACGGCGGCCAGGCCAGCAAGACCACCGATGGGTCCATCTCCTCGGGCCATTGCCGGAGTCGGTCGCACCGGTCGCGGCCGAGACGGTTGACAGGGACGCGGTGATCGCAGCCGGGGCCGATGCGCGTGATGCTCGGGTGCGGTCGTCGTACGACGCTGTCGCCACGCCGTACGCCGACGAACTTCTGGACGAGCTGACCGCGCTGCCGTTCGAAACCTGGCTGCTCGACCGGGTGATCGCCCACGCCGCCGGACGTCCGGTGGTGGAGGTCGGCTCTGGCCCGGGGCACGTCACCGCCTACCTGGCCGAGCATGACGCCGACGCCACCGGGATCGACTTCTCGCCCGGAATGGTGGACGAGGCCCGGCGGCGGTTCCCGGACCGGAACTTCCAGGTCGGGGACCTGCGGCGACTGAGCCGCCCGCCGACGAGTTCCGGGTGGGCGGCAGTCCTGGCGTGGTACTCGCTCGTCCACCTCGCGGCCTCCGAGCTTCCCGACGCCGTCGCGGCTCTGGTGCGCCCGCTCGATCCCGGCGGCTTGCTGGTCCTCGGCCTGCACGCCGGGGCCGACGTGCGCCACGTCGACGAGTTCTTCGGCCGGGAGGTCGACCTCGACTTCGTTCTGCACGACCCTGCGTTCGTGGTCGGGGTGGTCGAGGCGGCCGGCCTCGTCGACGTCGAGTGGTACCTCCGCGGTCCGATCACCGCCCGGCAGGAGACGACCCAGCGCCTGTACGTCGTCGGCCGCCTCCCCTCCTGACCGGCCGCCGCGCCCGGAGCAGCCCGGAAACCCGGTGGACAACGGTTTCCGGGCTGGCTTAGCGTTGCTGCCGGCAGCCGTATGTCGGAAGGACCAGAGGGAGAGATGCCTGCATCTCGTCGAGATAGCGGTCCCGGTTGATTTAGCGTCAACCGGCGTGATCGAGGGTCAGGGCTTGCGAGCTCGCGGAGCCGGGACGGACCGCAAGGTCGCCCGGCCGATCCACCTTGACGGTGTCAGGACGCTCATGCGCTCTGCGCTGACGCTGCCCGGTCCGATCTCGTCACCGACTCTCGAAAGCGGTGCTCAACCGTGACTCACGCATCCCTTCAGTTCCCCACGGATCGGCCGCCGGTGATCGCGGCGACCGATCTCACCAAGACCTACACCTTCCACAAACAGCAGCCCGGTCTCGGCGGCGCGATCAAGAGCCTGGTCCGCCGTACCTATGAGACCAGGCTCGCCGTCGACCAGATCACGTTCAGCATCAACCGCGGTGAGATGGTCGGGTTGCTCGGCCCGAACGGCGCCGGCAAGACCACCACGCTGAAGATGCTCTCCGGCCTCCTCTACGTCACGTCAGGCGAACTGGAGGTCCTCGGCTTCACCCCGTCGGACCGCAAACACGACTACCTGCGGCGGATCGCCCTCGTCATGGGGCAGAAGACCATGCTCTGGTGGGACGTCCCGGCGATGGAGAGTCTCCTTCTGCACAAGGACATGTACGGCCTCACGACCAAGGAGTTCGACCGCAACGTCGCCGAGCTCGCCGAGCTGCTCGAGGTCGAGGACCTGCTCAACGTCCAGGTCCGTAAGGTCTCTCTCGGCGAGCGGATGAAGCTCGAGCTGATGGCGGCCCTGGTGCACGGCCCGGAGATCCTGTTCCTCGACGAACCGACGATCGGCCTCGACGTGGTCGCGAAGGCGCGGGTCCGGACGTTCCTCGCCGAGGTCAACGAGCGCCTCGGCACCACGATCCTGGTCACCAGCCACGACATGGACGACATCGAGGCGCTCTGCTCGCGAGTGATGATCATCGACGACGGGCGCCTGCAGTACGACGGGGGCCTGGACGAACTCGTCCGCGCGGCCCGCCCGCGCAAACTCGTGCAGGCGACGTACGCGACCGACGTCGACGGCAGCCGCCTCGCCACGCTCGAGGGGGTGACCGCGGTCGACACGTCCGACCTGACGATCAAGCTCGAGGTGGACCGCGAGCGCGCCGGTGACGTCCTCGGGCAGCTGACGCAGATCGGTCCGCTGGTCGACCTCGACGTCGCGGACGCCGACATCGAGGAGATCATGCGCGACCTCTTCCTGCGCCGCGGCACGTTGGGGGACGCGTCATGAGCACAGTCGTGCGCAACTACCGGGTGCTGCGCCGGATGACCGTGGCCGGCATCGTCCAGCAGTCCATCTATCGCGGTGCGTGGATCATCTTCATGGCGGCCAACATCTGTGTGCCGATCATCTCGCTGCTCATCTGGCGGACGGCGATCGCGAACGGCGCGCAGCTCCCGATCGACGAGCGGTACGTCACCACCTACTTCGTGCTGCTCAGCTTCGTCACGATGGCCACGTCGTCGTGGCTGACCGGCTTCCTGGCGAACGACATCAGGCTCGGCAAGCTCTCCAGCTGGATGGTGCGTCCGGCCTCGTTGCTGCTGGGCTTCGTGGCGAACAACCTGTCCGAGAAGTTCCTGAAGCTGTTCGCGCTGGTGCCGATGATCGGCGTGCTGTGGTGGATCTTCCGCGACTCGATGAACATCCCGGCGGGCCCGGGTCGCTGGGCGGTGTTCGCGGTCAGCCTCGTGCTCGGGGCGATCCTGGTGTTCACGATCGACATCCTGATCGGGTCGCTCGCGTTCTGGATGGACGACGTGTCCGCGCTGGCACAGGCCCGGCTGATCATCGCGAGTGTGCTGTCCGGCGCCGTCGTACCGCTCGCGCTGATGCCGGACTGGTCGCGTGGGTTCATCGACAACCAGCCGTTCCGGTACACGGTGTCGTTCCCGGTCGAGATCGTGGCCGGCAGCCTGTCCGGTCAGGACCTCCTGGTCGGCCTGGGGATGCAGGCCGGGTACGTGCTCGGGTTCGGAGTTCTCGCGCGGCTCGTCTGGGCCGCCGGGATCCGCGCGTACTCGGCGGTGGGCGCATGAGTGCGCATCGTACGTACGCAAGCGACCGGCAGCCGCTCGACCGGAACTGGCTGCACAAGCAGGTGCGCCACCTCCGGTTGTGGCGACGGTTCCTCGCGCAGGCAGTGGTCCGCGAGACGCACTACCGCGCGCACTTCGTCACCACATTGCTCGTGGGTCTGGTCGAGCTGGGGCTCGGCGTCGTACCGATCCTGCTGCTGTTCGGCTTCACCCAGGAGGTGCAGGGCTGGTCGCGGGCCGAGGTGATCACGCTCGTCGGGGTTTACCAGATCATCACCGGCCTGATGGCGGCGTTCGTCGCGCCCAACCTGCAGCGGATGACGCAGTACATCACCGAGGGCGAGCTGGACGGCGTGCTGCTGCGGCCGGTGTCGAGCCAGTTCTACCTGACGCTGCGGTGGATCAGCGTCGCGGAGTTGAGCAACGTCGCGAGCGGTGTCGCCGTGCTGGTGATCGGCCTGGTGCAGTCGGGTGCAAGCCCGAGCGCTCCGCAAATGCTGCAGGCGCTCGTGCTCGCGGCCTGCGGGTTGGTGCTGCTGGCGACCGTGTGGAGTGCGCTGTCGTTCCTCGCGTTCTGGCTGCAGTCGGTGGGCCCGATCGCGTACATCTACGTCAACCTGGTCGAGGCGGGACGCTATCCGCTGGCGTTCTTCCCGGTGGCGGTGCGGGCGTTCCTGACGTTCGCGTTCCCGGTGGCGTTCGCGACGACGTTCCCGGTCCAGGCGCTGGCCGGCGACCTCGGCTGGGCGCCGGTCGCCGGCGGGATCGCACTATCGGTGGTCGCGGTGACCCTCGTCCGGATGCTGTGGCGCCGCGGCGTCCGTTCGTATGCGAGCGCGAGCTCCTAGCTCTTGGCGTACGTCTCGGCGGCCAGGGACTCGAATTCCAGGCCGATCGCCGGCTCGTCTCCGACCACCCAGGCGTCGTGGCCCGGTTCGATCACGTAGGCGACGCCAGGCACCATCCGGGCCTTGGTGCCGTCGTCGTGGACGACCTCCATCTCGCCGGACACGAGGGTTCCCACGTGCCGGACCTGGCAGGAGTCGCCGCCGACGACGGGACGGATGCACTCCGACCAGCGCCAGCCGGGCTGGAAGGTGATCCGGGCGACGCTGGCGCCTGGCAGCTTGACCACATCGACTCTGGTCTTGTCCGGCGTACGCCGCTCGTCGGGCTCGTCGAACTCCTTGGTGTGGATAGTCATGGGTTCCCCTCCTTGGTCGGTCTTCCTTCCTTCGCACGATGGACCTTCCGGCTGTTCATTGACAGACGCCGGGGCTTAACTGCCGCTTACGGCGGCCGGGGCGCCGCGGAGGGCGCGCAGTGGTGGGGAAGTAGGGTGTGGCGGGCGGGGTTGATGGGTTCGAGGAGGGTCATGACGATGGTCGATCGGCGGCGGCGGTCTGTGCGGACGGCGCTGGTGGCCGAGGCTCTGCGGGTTGCGCTGACGGGGCGGGCGCAGGTGGATCCCGAAGCCGGGTTGGACATCGTCGACCTGGGTGGCGGGACCGGTGGATTCGCGGTGCCGCTGGCCGTCGAGGGGCACCGGGTGACCGTCGTGGATCCGAGTCCCGACGCACTGGCCTCGCTCGAGCGGCGGGCGAGTGACGAAGGCGTGAGCGAACTCGTCCGCGGCGTCCAGGGTGACGCGGCGGAGCTTCCCGGTCTCGCCGGGAAGTCGAGTGCGGACGCCGTACTGTGCCACGGCGTGCTCGAGGTCGTCGACGACCCGGTCCAGGCCCTGCAGGCGATGGCTTCGGTACTGCGGGAAGGCGGCGTGCTCAGCCTTCTCGTTGCCCAGCGCAACGCTGTGGTCCTGGCGCGCGCACTCGCGGGTCACCTGGCCGAGGCGCGGGTCGCCTTGCAGGATCCGGACGGGCGCTGGGGTGCGACGGATCCGATGCCGCGGCGGTTCGACGAGGCGGGGATCACGGCGCAGTTGGCCGACGCCGGATTCATGGTTCACACCGTGCACGGCGTCCGTACGTTCGCAGATCTCGTTCCGTCCGCCTTCGTCGACTCCGAGCCGGGCGCGGCCGAGTCGCTGGCCGAGCTGGAGCGGGCCGCGAGCCAGCACCCTGCTTTCCGCGCCATCGCGACCCAGCTCCACATCCTCGCCACCCGCTGAGCGCCCTCCCGTTCGGCGCGTGTGTCGTGGGTCACAGGGCTGTCCCGGGGCTGTGCTGGGGCTGTCCGGGGCTGTTCTGGGCGACGGAGGGTGATGGGCTGGTGACCAGGGCGGGGTCTGTGACACGCCGACTTCGGCGGGTTTGAGGAGACTGTGACGGGGGCAGTTGCCGGACCGTGACGCGCTGGACAGGCGGTCAGGGTTTCGTGTGAGGCAAGCGCGGCCTAGACTGAAGGCGGCCTATCGAGATCGCGCTCACCATGGAGGGATCGACGGTGCCCCTCTCGGAAGAAGAGCAGCGCCAGTTCGAGCAGCTCGAACGCGCCCTCGCTGCGGAAGACCCGAAGTTCGTCTCCGCCATGCGAGGCACAAATGTGCGCTTGTATTACAAGCGCCGGGCAGTGCTTGCCGGCGTTGGATTCGTGCTGGGCATCGTTGTCCTGATGACCGGCGCGATCATCCCCAACACCATCATCGGAGTCATCGGCTTCGTCATGATGGTCGCCTGTCTGTACATCGCCGCGCTGAGCATGAAGCGCATCAGCAACGCGGGGGACTCCGACGACATTCCGCCGCCGCCTCCGCCGCCGACCAACAAGAAGCACCGGACCAAGCACGACTCGTCCGGCAGCTTCATGGAGCGGATGGAGGATCGCTGGCGGCGACGCCGCGACGAAGACCTCTGACCCTACGCCGCGCGTGAGCGCGTAGCCGGCCGACAAACCACACCCGCGCCCCTGGTGGCGCGGGTGTGGTTCTGCGTTCGGGTCCGTTCCAGCTGCCGTAGCCGCAGTCCGTGAGCGGCCGGGGGAGTGCGAGGATCGGTCACCGTCGATGCGCGGGCAGACGGAACGGCCGCGCAGCGTGGAGCTGCGCGGCCGTTGTCGTCAGCGCTAGCCGGCGTGGCGGCGGCGGAGGACCAGGGAGCGGAGGCGGGCCAGGAGGAGGTCGAACTCGTCCAGGAGGTCCGATGCCTCTGTGCTGCCTCGGTTCAGGTACCAGCGCCACGACGTCGGCAGCAGACGGGCCCGCCAGCGGCGGAGCTGCGGTGCCTGAGACCAGAGTGCCTGGCGTATGGCGGCTGTCTCGGTGCGCAGGTCCAGCGTCAGGTTCGCGTCACCGGCGTACCGCAGTGCCTCGATGCCACGGGCGAGGCGGAGTGCCTGCGGATGGGCGTCGGCGGGCAGTTTGGTGACGAGCCAGTCGCCGGTCTGGCGTGGCGTGGAGATATCGGACCAGTCCAGTCCCAGGTCGCGGGACGTGTCGCGGATCTCCGCCCACAGGCCTTCGGCGCCGGCCCGGCCAGGCGGTCTGGCGAATCGGCGGCGCCGGGTCAGGCTGCGGATCAGCCAGGGGATGCAGAGCAGCAGGATCACCCCGGCGACGATGGCGATCGCCCGGCCGCCGCCGTTGGTGAACCAGTTGCCGCCGTCAATGACTGCCACCCCGCTGTCGTCCGGCAGGTCGGGGTCGCCGTTCGGCTTCTCGATGCCCGGGTCCTCGCTCGCCCCCGGCGTGATGGGCGCGTTGCTCGGTGCGGTCGTCGGGTTGGCCGGGTCCGGGGTTGCGGGGACGGTCCAGTTCGGCGTGATCGCCACCCGCGCGGCCGGGGTCGGCTCGAACCGGACCCAGCCGATGCCCTGGAAGTACAGCTCCGGCCAGGCGTGCATGTCGTGCATCCGCACGGTGTACTCGCCGTCCTTGCCGGACGTCCCGGGCAGGAACCCGATGCCGACCCGGGACGGGATGCCGACGATGCGGGCCATCAGCGCCATCCCGGCCGCGAACTGCTCGCAGTACCCGGTCTTGTTCACCAGCAGGAACTCGCGCAGCGCGCGCATTCCGCTGCCGCGCTGGTTCTCGGTGCTGTAGGTGAAGCCGCCGCCACTGCGGAACCAGCTCTGCAGCAGCACGGCCGCCTCGAACTGATTGCCCTTGGCATCTGCCGTGATCGTCGCGGCCAGGTCCTTGATCGACTGCGGCGTCCTGGGGACCCGGCTGGTGTACCGGTCCGGCTCACCCGAGCCGGTCGCGTCGTGCAGTTGCTGCGGCGTCGGCTGCAGGTCGTAGGCGGTCACGTCGTAGTTCTTGCCGGCGACCACCTGCCCGTTGGACGAGACCACGTCGAGTGCGGTGGCGTCGTACCGCCAGTCCCGCTTGAGCGAGATCGACCGCGTCGGGTAGGGGACCGGGGCGAACTGGGAGCGGAAGCTCCGGCTGACGTCGATCTCCATCTTGGACTGCGGGACCTTGCCCAGGTCGAGGTTGTACCCGGGCGGCGGAGTGAGGTCGCCGCTGATCTTGCGGCCCTCCTGACGCGGTGCGATCCGCCAGGTGTCGCCGTCGAAGAAGTCGAGCGCGGTGAGGCGCAGGTAGGTGCCGCCCGAGGGGCCGCCCTTGTAGGTCAGCGCGACCACGTTGTCGCCGCGCTTCAGGTTCTTGCCCATGTCCAGCATCGGGTCCGTCGACGAGATCGACGCGCCGATACCGGTACCGGGACCGGTGCCGGCCAGTCCGTTGCCGAGGACACCTTCCGGCAACGTCGGCAGCAGGGCGGGCAGCAACGCGGCCAGCGCCACGACGGTCAGGCCGATCCGGCGCCCCGCCTGGCCGAGTGCGGACGCCTCCACCGGTTCGGCGGCATCCAGATGCGACACACCGGAGATGCGACGGCCCCAGCGACTGAGCCGGCTGCGACCCTCGGCCGACAGCAGCACGATGTACCCGAGCGCCGGCGGGACGAACAGCAACGCCGGCAGTCCGCCGTGCACGGTCGCGGCCGGCACCGTGTACATGATCAGCAGCAGCAACCCGGACCACGCGGCCTGATGAAGCTGTACGGCGATGACGTGGATCAGCAGCCCGGTCGCGGCGATCACGGAGGCGGCGAACAGCGTCAGGTGCGAGTCCGGCGGCAGCGGCGCGCTGAAGCGATTGATCGAGTCCATCGCGTTGACCATCTGCTGGTTGAACTCCAGCGCGGTGGCCTTCCCTGGGAACAGCCCGAACTTCAGCGTCTCGCGCAGGAAGAACAGCGAGATCAGTTCCACCAGCACGACCAGCTGGACGAACGGTACGACGATCCGCGGGGCGCGCAGGTTCTGCAGCAGGATCCCGATCCCGGTGATCGCACCGCACAGGAACGCGCTGATGAACAGGAACGGCCCGGAGAACACCGGGGTGAGCACGAGCGCCCCCAGGACGGTCGCGCCCCAGGCAGCAAGCGAAATCCTCGCGTGGCCGGTCATGAGGCCACCCGCCGCGCCGGAGGACCGGCCATCAGTACCTTCATGCGATCCTTCCGCTCCGTAGTCCTAGGCCGGACCACACGGTGGGTAGGTGATCACCGCGCCGGACCCTGACGACCCGCCAGCCGTTCCGGCGCAGTTCGTTCTCGGTGGCGTCCGCGGCCGCGGACAGCCGGGTCGCCTTCTCGGTCGTCTCGGCGCCGACAGCCCAGCTGGCCGCGTCGAGCACGAGCGCGACGCCGATCGCCTGACTGGTCCGCCAGCGGTTCAGTGAGGTGACGTCGTCCGAGCTCAGCGCGCCGACGATCGCGATCACCAGGCTCGGATCCTGCGCGTGCCGGTCGACGGTCAGCAGCGGGCTGATCTCGGCGTACTTGTGCTCCTCGACGGTCGCGCACTCGGTCAGCAGTTGCTGCGGCGTGAGCGGCTGATGGACGGCGGCCGACGTACGGCGGTTGATCGCCGCCAGCGTGGTCGGTCCACCCAGCAGCGTGGTCGCGTAGCCGCGGCGGATCCGGTCCGTGCCGATCGAGGCGGCCGCGCTGACAGCCCACTCGAGGCTCGACGAGGGGCCGTGGCCGTGGTGCGAGATGGTCCGCGCGTCCAGGAACATCGCGCACCGGCTCTGCCAGGGCTGCTCCTCCCGCCGCACCATCAGCTCACCGCGTCGCGCGGTCGACCGCCAGTGCACCCGGCGCAGGTCGTCGCCGTCGCGGTACTCGCGAACTGTCGCGTCCTCCTCGCCGGCCGACGAGATGGCCCGCGGCCGGTTCTCACCCGAGCCGGCCCGGTCCGCACCCAGCCGGATCTCGGGCAGCCGGTAGACCCGCGGGGTGACCAGCAGGTGCTGGCTGCGGGTGAACGTCCGGCTGGTCTCCACCAGGCCGAACGGGTCGGCCACGGTGAGCATCAACGGCCCGACCTGGAACAGTCCGCGGACGTCGCTCTTGACCGGATAGCTGACCGTACGACGCCAGTTCGGGCTGACCCGGTCTACCACGAACCGGGGCCGGTGCCCCAGTACATAGGGAATCCGGTCCTCGAGCAGCAGCAGACCGGCGGGCATGCGGCCCTGGTTGCTCAGGGCAAGCTCCACCGTCGCCTGCGAGCCGACCGGCACCTGGTTGGGGGTCAGGTTGCGCCGTACCTGGAGCCGCAGCCGGGTCCGCCCGACGACGAGCGCCGCCACGACCGGCAGGGCGACCAGGAGGACGCCGACGCGCAGCAGGTCCTTCTGCCCGAGCAGGAGCGCGCACAGTGAAGCAGTGATGCCTGCCGCGACGAAGGCCCGCCCCCTGGTGGTCAGCCCTCGCAGTGCCTGGCGCATGACTCAGTCCCGACGTGTGCGGGGCAGCGGCACGCTGGCCACCAGCCCGGAGATGATGTCGGCTGCACCGCGCCCACCGAGATGCGCCTCAGCCGCAGGAAGTACACGGTGCGCCAGCACCGGTACGGCGAGCTCCTGGACGTCGTCCGGCAGGACGAACTCCCGGGAGTCCAGAGCCGCTGCCGCCCGGGCGGCGCGGATCAGGTGCAGGGTCGACCGCGGGCTCGCGCCGAGCCGGAGCTCCTGCGCCCGGCGGGTCGCTCCGACGAGTGCGACGGCGTACTCCTTGACGCCCTCGGACACGTGCACGGACTGCACTGTCTTCACCAGCCGCAGGATCTGCTGACCGTCGGTGACGGGCTGCAGGCTGAGCAGCGGGTCGTCGGCGGCGTGCCCGTCGAGCATCCGCAGCTCGGCGGCCGGCTCCGGGTAGCCCATCGAGACGCGGGCCATGAAGCGGTCACGCTGCGCTTCGGGGAGGGGATAGGTGCCCTCCATCTCGATCGGGTTCTGGGTCGCGATGACCATGAACGGCGCCTCGAGCTGGTACGTCGTGGTGTCGACGGTGACCTGGCGCTCCTCCATCGACTCCAGCAGCGCGGCCTGGGTCTTCGGCGAGGCGCGGTTGATCTCGTCGCCGACGACGATGTTCGCGAACACCGCGCCGGGTTTGAACTCGAAGTCGCGGATCTCCTGGTTGAAGACCGATACGCCGGTGATGTCCGACGGCAGCAGGTCCGGTGTGAACTGGATCCGGCGCACGGTGCAGTCGATCGACTTGGCCAGTGCCTTGGCCAGCATCGTCTTGCCGACGCCGGGCACGTCCTCGATCAGCAGGTGTCCTTCGGCCAGCAGGACCGTGATGGCGACCTCGACCACGTCGGGTTTGCCCTCGATCACCTGCTCCATCGCCCGGCGGACGCGACCCGCCACCTCGGACAGCTCGTCGAAGTCCCCGGCTCCTGCCAGCGCCGAGCTGGTCGCGGTGGTGCTCACCCTGTGTCCTCCCCATTCGTTGACAGCCGACACATTCTCACCCGCTGTAGGGGTCCGGCCTAGAGCAGCGGAAGTTTCGTTACCTGGCGTTTCGGTGTTCATCGGCACAGGCCCTCACCGGCGTAGGTCGGAAAGTCGTCCCTCCAAGCGTACGGGTGGTGGAAACCCCCTGCCGGGCGTACGACGACGCGAACGCCGAATCGGTTCGCTGCGGATGGTCCAGGCGGGAATCGGGCGGCGCGTGGGGGAAATGGGGCGGAAGTTGGTTGACGGTGGTGGAAAGTGGAGTAAGGTGGAGCGCAGTGGAACTAAAGTGGTGGAAACAGCTCGCCTAAGTCGGAGAGTCCGCAACGGGGAGGTGGAGCGTGTTCCTCGGAACTCACTTCCCCAAGCTCGACGACAAGGGACGGCTGTTCCTGCCGGCGAAGTTCCGGGACGAACTGGCCGAGGGTCTGGTGATCACGCGTGGACAGGAGCGGTCGCTGTCCGTGTGGCCCGAGCGTGAGTTCGTCCAGCTGACCGAGCAGTTGAAGCAGGCACCGATCACCAACAAAGGTGCGCGGGACTACCTGCGGATGCTGTTCGCCGGAGCCTCGAACGAGGTGCCGGACAAGCAGGGCAGGGTCACCATCCCGCCGATGCTGCGCGATTACGCGGGACTGGATCGCGACTGTGTCGTCATCGGGGCGATGAACAGGGTGGAGATCTGGAACACGGAGAACTGGAACAGGTACTCCGCGGAGCAGGAGCAGGCATTCGCCGACCTCTCCGAGGAGGTACTGCCCGGCATCTTCTAGCTGAACAGTGGGAGCTCCAGCGGCACCGCGAGCGCACCGGCCGTCCGGTGAGATCACGGGTCCGACTTCCGACCTCAGGTGTTGGCGCCACTTCCCCGGCGCCAAGACGACGAGGTACTTCCCCGGAAGGCGTACCCGTGATCTGACCGGACGGTGATGTCTCCGAAGGACTTCACCACTCAGCTCCACCGACCTCCATCCGCAGCCGGCCAGCCGGCTCGATCCCGCCCCGACAGCAGGACAGGCAGTACGGCGAACAGCCGGACCGGATCCGCGACATCCGGACGGCGCTCACCGGAGTGGCCGGCTCACCGAGCAGGCCGGAAGGGCAGGACGCACCACACAGAGAACCTGCGGGGGCAGGGTCGCTCCCGCGGCGACGGGAAGGGTCGAGGATGAACGCTGCGGAGCGGCATGTGCCGGTGATGCTGGAGCGCGTGGTCGCGCTGCTGGCTCCCGCACTCGCGCACCCCGGCGCGGTTCTCGTCGACGCGACCCTCGGTCTCGGCGGTCATTCCGAGGCGTTCCTGCGTCAGTTCCCCGAGGCCCGGCTGATCGGTCTCGACCGCGACCCCGAAGCCCTGCGACTCGCCGGCGACCGGCTGGCGCCGTACCAGGAGCGCACCACGTTCGTGCACGCCGTGTACGACGAACTGCCGCAGGTGCTGGCGGACCTCGACGTCCCCGCGATCGACGGGATCCTGTTCGACCTGGGCGTCTCCTCGATGCAGCTGGACGAGGCCGAGCGTGGTTTCGCCTACGCGCAGGACGCGCCGCTGGACATGCGGATGGACAGCACCGGCCCGACCACGGCCGCGGACATCGTGAACACCTACAGCGCGGCCGACCTGGCCCGGATCCTGTTCCAGTACGGCGAGGAGAAGTTCGCCCGCCGGATCGCGGACCGGATCGTGCGGGAGCGCGAGACCGAGCCGTTCACCACCAGTGCGCGACTGTCCGAGCTGGTGCGCAACGCGATCCCGCAGGCCGCCCGCCGGACCGGGGGACACCCGGCCAAGCGGACCTTCCAGGCGCTGCGGATCGAGGTGAACGGCGAGCTCGAGGTACTGCGGCGCGCCCTGCCGGCCGCGATCGAGGCGCTGGCGCTGCACGGCCGGATCGTGGTGATGAGCTACCAGTCGCTGGAGGACCGGATCACCAAGCAGACGTTCGCGGCCGGTACCAAGTCCGACGTACCGGACGACCTGCCGGTGATTCCGGCCGGGCACGAGCCCTACCTCAAGCTGCTGACCCGGGGTGCCGAGCGGCCGACCGAGGAGGAGGTCGCGGCGAACCCGCGGGCCACCTCCGCTCGCGTGCGCGCTGCCGAACGGGTCCGGACGAAGGGATTGGTGGCCTGATGAGCACTGTGTTCAGTCCGTCCAAGGCCCGGGTCACCCCGGCGCCGGCGAAGCGGCCGGAGCCGAAGCTGCGGGTCGTCTACGGTGCGCCGTTCCGGCCGCCGCGGATGCCGTTCGTCATCTTCGTGGTGTCGCTGCTGGCGGCCGGCCTGGTCGGCCTGCTGCTGCTCAACACGGAGCTGCAGGGCGGGACGTTCCAGGTGACCGAGCTGAACAAGCAGGCCGGCCAGCTGCGGGACCAGCAGGAGCAGCTGGAGAAGCAGGTCCGCACGCTCGAGTCGCCGCAGAACGTGGCCGACCGGGCGCTGCGGATGGGCATGGTGCCGAACCCGAACCCGGTCTTCCTGCGGCTGTCCGACGGACAGGTGCTGGGAGTGCCGAAGGAGGGCAAGGCCGGCACGGGTACGGCGATGTTCGGCCCGGGCACGCCCACGGGTGTGGCGACCAAGCCGCCGGTCGTCCCGGTCAAGCCGAAGCCGCCGGCGACGACCGGTGAAGCCGCCGGCCACCACCGTGAAGCCGCCGGCGACCACGGTGAAGCCGCCTACGACCGCGACCAAGCCGCCGGCGACCGGCACGACCGCACGCACTGGTACGGCGACGGGCAACAAGCCGCCAGCCGCGACGACGCGCACCACGACCACCGGGGGATGATCGGATGACGGACCGACGGGGCAGCGAGCCGCCACGCAAGCGTGGTGAACCGGGGCGGAGCAATCCGCCCCGCAAGGCTCCGCCTCGTCCGTCATCCACTACAGACAGCAGCCGCACCACCCCACAGCGTCCTGAATCCACCCGCGAACGCCTCCTCCGCCTGGCCCGCGAGGAGCAGTTGCACGCGGCCGAGCAGCACGCTCCTGAGCGACGCCCGGCGAAGAAGGCGCCGGCTAAGAAGGCGCCGGCGAAGAAGGCAGCAGCCAAGAAGGCTCCGGCCAAGCGAGCTCCGGTCAAGAAGGCACCGGTCAAGAAGAGCGCCGACGCGGAACGCTCCAGCCAAGAAGGCAGCAACCGGAACGGCGCGGAGAGCTCCGGTCAAGAAGGCGGCGGTGAGGAAGAGTCCGCCGCGGAAGCGGCCGGTGCAGAAGAGGCGGCCGCCTCGGCCCAAGAAGAGGAAGCCGCCGCGGACGCTGAAGCTGGGGCGGCCGACGCTGCGGCTGCGGGTGACGTTCGGGGTGATGGCGTTCGTGCTGTCGCTGTTCGCCGGCCGGCTGGTGCTGCTGCAGGGCGTGGACCCGGACAGCTACGCCCTCGCGGCCACCAAGGAGAACACCAAGCCGTTCGACCTGCACGCGTCCCGTGGCGCGATCCTGGATCGGAACGGCGTACCGCTGAGCGTGTCCGAGGACGCCGTCGCGATCACCGCGGACCCGAGCCAGACCAAGCCGGTCGCCGAGCAGCTCGCCAGGATCCTGGCGCCGAAGCTGACCAGTACGACGTACGCGAAACTGCTCACCGCGATGACCGGCAAGGGCCGGTACGAGCGGCTCGCCCGCCAGGTCAGCCCGCAGACCTGGAACGACATCGAGGCCGAACTGAAGGCGAGGAACTCCCAGATCGCCCAGCAGAACAAGGGCCGGCCGGTGGACCAGCAGGCGCCGCTGCTGGCCGGGATCTACACCGAGGAGGACCCGATCCGCAGCCACCCGAACGGCACCATCGCGGCCAACGTGGTCGGCGTGGTCGGTGCCGACGGCAAGGGTCTGTCCGGGCTCGAGTACGGCATGAACGACAAGCTGTCCGGCCAGGACGGCAAGGCGATGTACGAGGTCGACACCAAGGGCAACAAGATCCCGAACGCGAACCACACGGTCGAGGAGCCCAAGCCCGGCCTGACCGCGCAGCTGACTCTGGACGCGGATCTGCAGTGGTTCGCGGAGAAGCGGATCGAGCAGGCGGTGAAGCAGTACAAGGCCAGCGCCGGCACGGTGATCACGATGGACGTGAAGTCCGGCGAGATCCTGGCGATGGCGAACTACCCGACCTTCGACCCGAACAAGAAGGTCAAGTCCAGCGACCTGAACAACCCCGCGCTGGAGCGCACCTACGAGCCGGGCAGCGTCCAGAAGGTGGTCACGATGGCGGCGCTCGCAGACGCCGGTCTGATCGACCTGAACACGAAGATCCCGGTGCCCGGCAGCATCGAGGTGCAGCGCCGGACCATCAAGGACCACTGGTCGCACGGCACGCTCAACCTGACCATCGCCGGGGTGATCGCCAAGTCGTCGAACGTCGGGACGATCATCGCCGCGCAGCAGATGCGGATCCCGCAGTTCGTGAAGTACCTGCACGACTTCGGCTTCGGTGAGCCGACCGGGCTGAACTTCCCGGGCGAGAGCAAGGGCCTGATGCAGCCGGGTGACGAGTGGCCCGAGCTGACCCGGTCGAACGTCGCGTTCGGGCAGGGGCTGTCGGTAAACGCCGTCCAGATGACCGCCGCGGTGAACGCGGTCGCCAACGGCGGTGTCTACATGCCGCCGAAGCTGGTCCGCAACTACGTCGACGCCAACGGCACGGTCACCCCGAACCAGACCGGGGCGCCGCGCCGGGTGGTGAGCGAGAAGGCCGCCAAGGAGGTCGCCACCATGATGGAAGCGGTGACCGCGAAGAACGGCACCGCGCCGCTGGCAGCGATCGACGGCTACCTGGTGGCCGGCAAGACCGGGACGGCGCAGCAGGTCGACCCGAGGACCGGTCGCTACGGCAAGTGGGCGACTTCTTTTGCCGGATTCGCCCCGGCCGACAACCCACGGTTCGTGACGTACGTCGTACTGCACGACCCGACAGGTGCTCGGGGTGGTGGTTTCCAAGGAGGACCGGTGTTCCGAGACGTGATGAGCTACGCGCTGCAGAAGTACGTCGTCCCGCCGACGGGAGCGAAGCAGCCCAACGTACCGATCACCTGGTGACGCAGGGTCAGGTAGGAGTCACGGTGCCCGGAGCGGTAGCCTCATGGCCCGTGTCCACCCCAACCGCCGCAGGCGGAGCCGTCGCAGCGATCAGGCCACGGCACATCGTGCCGGTCAGCCTCGTCGAGGTCGCCAGGACCGCTCACGCGCGGATCCCCACCAGCAGCACCGTCGAGGTGACCGGTGTGTCGCTCGACTCGCGCTCTGTCCTTCCAGGTGATCTGTACGCCGCTCTGCCCGGAGCACTCACGCATGGCGCCGCGTTCGTCGCCAAGGCGGAGCAGGCCGGGGCTGTCGCCGTACTGACTGATCCGACTGGTGAGGAGCGGGCCAAGGAGACCGGTCTGCCGGTGCTGGTGGTTGATCGGCCGCGGGACGTGCTCGGCGCGGTCGCGGCCCGGATCTACGGTGAGCCGACCAAGGAACTGCATCTGCTCGGCGTGACCGGTACGAACGGCAAGACCACGACCAGCTTCCTGCTGGACTCCGTCCTGCGCAGGCTCGGACCGGCCGCGCTGATCGGGACGATCCAGACCCGGATCGGCGACGAGGTGGTGAAGAGCGTCCGGACCACTCCGGAGGCCACTGATCTGCACGCGCTGTTCGCGGTGATGCGGGAGCAGGCGGTCGGGTGGTGCTCGATGGAGGTGTCCAGCCATGCGCTGGCGCAGGGCCGGGTGGACGGCGCGCGGTTCGCGGTCGCCGGGTTCACCAACCTGACGCAGGACCACCTGGACTTCCACAACACGTTCGAGGAGTACTTCGCGGCGAAGGCCTCGTTGTTCACCCCTGAGCGGTGTGATGTCGCGGTGGTGATGATCGACGACGAGTACGGGCGTCGGCTGGCCGCGCAGACCGTCGTACCGCTGGTGACTGTGTCCACCACGGGCGAGGCCGACTGGACCGTGGCCAACCGGCACCAGTCCGAGCACGGCACGACCGTGTTCGACATCCAGGGGCCGGACGAGACGCTGACCGTGGAGATCGGGCTGCCGGGTGACTTCAACGTCGCCAACGCACTGCTCGCGACCGTGATGCTGCGGCAGGTCGGCGTACGGGCCGAGCAGATCGCGGCCGGGCTGCGGACCGCCGCCGTACCGGGCCGGATGGAGACGTTCACCCGTGCGGACGGCCTGGCGGTGATCGTCGACTACGCGCACACGCCGGACGCCGTCGAACTCGCGCTGAGGGCCGCGCGCGGTGCGACGAAGGGCCGTTTGTACGCCGTCGTGGGGTGCGGCGGTGACCGTGACGCGGGCAAACGCCCGGCGATGGGCGCCGCGGCCGCGCGGACGGCGGACGTCGTGATCATCACCGACGACAACCCGCGCGGCGAGGACCCGGCCGCGATCCGGGCAGCTGCGCTCGAGGGTGCCCGGGCCGCGGTGCCGAGCGCGGACCTGCACGAGATCGGCGACCGGCGGGAGGCGATCGCCGGCGCGATCGAGCTGGCCGGTCCGGGGGACACCGTCGTCGTACTGGGCAAGGGCCATGAGACAGGTCAGGACGTCGGCGGTGTGATCCACCCGTTCGACGATCGCGAGACCGTGCGTGAGTTGCTGGAGGCTGAGCGGTGATCCCTGTCAGTTGCGGCGAGATCGCCGACGCCGTCGACGGCGAGCTGGTGGGCGTCGACCCGTCGGCCGTCGTGGACGGCGCGGTGGTGATCGACTCGCGAGCCGCGGTACCGGGTGGGCTGTTCGTCGCCCTGGCCGGCGAGCGGGTCGACGGGCACGACTACGTCGGTGTCGCGAGCCAGCAGGGCGTGACGGCCTCGCTCACCGCCAGGCCGATCGAGGGCAGCCCCTGCATCGTCGTCGCCGACGCGCAGGCCGCGCTCGGTGCACTGGCCCGCCTGGTCGTACGCCGGCTGCCGGACCTGAGCGTGATCGCGCTGACCGGCTCGTCGGGCAAGACCAGTACGAAGGACCTGATCGCGCAGCTGATCCGGCCGTACGGCGAGACCGTGTCGCCGGAGGGCTCCTTCAACAACGAGATCGGCCACCCGCTCACCGCGCTGCAGGCGACCGGGACAACCAGGTTCCTGATCGCGGAGATGGGCGCGCGACACCTCGGCGACGTCGCCTACCTGTGCGACATCACGCCGCCGACGGTCGGGATGGTGCTGAATGTCGGCACCTCGCACATCGGCGAGTTCGGCAGCCAGGACAACATCGCGGTGGCCAAGGGCGAGCTGATCGAGGCGATCCGCCCGGGCGGTACCGCCGTACTCAACGCGGACGACCATCGCGTCGCCGGCATGCGGAGCCGGACGCAGGAGAAGGTCCTCACCTTCGGTGAAGCGCCGGAGGCCGACGTCCGCGCGGAAGGCGTCAAGCTGGACGGCGAAGGGCGGCCCGCGTTCGCGCTGCACCTCGGTGACTTCAGCGGGGACGTCCAGCTGCAGTTCGTCGGTGAGCACTACGTGTCGAACGCGCTCGCCGCGGCCACCGTGGCGTACGCCGTCGGCCTGACGCCGGAGCAGATCACCGCCGGGCTGAGTGCGGCCACCAGGGTTTCGGCGGCGCGGATGGAGGTCACCGAGCGCGCGGACGGCGTGACGGTGATCAACGACGCGTTCAACGCCAACCCCGACTCGGTCCGGGCCGCACTGAAGGCGCTGGTCGCGATCGGCCGGGCCCGCGGTGCGCG
This sequence comes from uncultured Actinomycetota bacterium, assembly GCA_963748245.1. Classification (GTDB taxonomy): domain Bacteria; phylum Actinomycetota; class Actinomycetes; order Propionibacteriales; family Kribbellaceae; genus Kribbella. The sequence goes on from CAVVIA010000005.1 coordinate 2,665,848, forward strand.
CACCTGGGCGGTCCTCGGCGAGATGCTCGAGCTCGGTGACACCTCGACCGAGGAGCACGACGCGATCGGGCGGCTGGTGGTCCGGCTGGACGTGAACCGGCTGGTCGTGGTCGGAGCGGGCGCGAAGCCGATCCATCTCGGCGCGTCGCTGGAGGGCTCCTGGGGGAACGAGTCGGCCTTCGTCGACACCATTCCGGAAGCTCTCGAGCTGCTCCGCACCGAGTTGCGGGCCGGTGACGTGGTCCTGGTGAAGTCCTCGAAGGCGGCGAAACTGCGCAGCCTGGCCGACACTCTGCTGGAGGACGCGCAGTGATCTCGATCCTGTTCGCCGGTGCCGTCGCGATGGTGCTGACCCTGCTCGGCACCCGCTGGGCGATCACCCTGCTGGCCAGGCGCGGGTACGGCCAGGAGATTCGCGACGACGGGCCGACCTCGCACCACACCAAGCGCGGTACGCCGACGATGGGCGGCACCGTCTTCATCATCGCGACCATCATCGGCTACTTCGCGGCGAAGCTGCTGACGATGTCCCCGCCGAGCGCCTCGGCGCTCCTGGTGCTGTTCCTGTTCGCCGGGATGGGTGCGGTCGGCTTCCTGGACGACTTCATCAAGATCTTCCGGCAACGCAGCCTCGGCCTGCGCAGCAAGGCGAAACTGGCCGGCCAGACCATGGTCGCGGTGGTGTTCGCCGTGCTCGCGCTGCAGTTCCCCGACGAGCGGGGACAGCGGCCCGCGTCGCCGTTCATCTCGTTCATCCGCGACATCGGCTGGCTGGAGCTGCCGGTGATCCTGGTGGTGATCTGGATCCTGTTGCTGATCGCCGGGATGTCGAACGGCGTCAATCTCGCCGACGGTCTGGACGGTCTGGCCACCGGTGCCTCGATGATGGTGTTCGGTGCCTACACGCTGATCTGCATCTGGCAGTTCAACCAGAGCTGCGCGACCGCGCAGGGCGTCGGCGCGAAATGCTACGAGGTGCGTGATCCGCTCGACCTCGCTGTGGTGGCGGCAGCGTTGACCGGCGCGCTGTTCGGCTTCCTGTGGTGGAACGCGTCGCCGGCCAAGATCTTCATGGGCGACACCGGTTCGCTGTCGCTGGGCGGTGCGCTGGCCGGTATGTCCGTGATGACCCGGACCGAGTTGCTGGTGCTGCTGCTCGGCGGCCTGTTCGTCATCATCACCGCCTCGGTGATCCTGCAGGTCAGTTACTTCAAGATGACCAAGCGCACCACCGGGATCGGCAAACGGATCTTCCGGATGGCGCCGCTGCAGCACCACTTCGAGATGCTCGGCTGGGAACAGGTCAACGTGGTGATCCGGTTCTGGATCATCCAGGGCCTGTGTGTGGTGATCGGCCTCGGGATCTTCTACGCGGAATGGGTGGCCGGATGAGCTGTGTTGAATTGCCGCGCCTCCGGCACGGCGTGTCACGGGGCCTTGGCTCCCGGCCTTCCCTCGTCACTCCAGTCGCTTCGCTCCCTCCGCTCCTCAGTCCAGGCCGGGAGGCCCCGTGACGCTGCGAACGCGCGTTGATGACGGCTGGGCGACGACTCGCTTCGTCGTTCTCGGGTTCGGTACGGCGGGCTACGCCTGCGCGGACTCGTTGCTCCAGGCCGGCGCCGAGCACGTCGTCGTACTGGACGACCGGGACAACGAGGCGCTCCGGGAGAAGGCGCAGATCCTCGAAACCCTCGGCGCCGCCATCACCCTCGGCCCGGGCAGTACGGCGGAACTTCCCAAGGACGTCGACGTCGTCGTGACGTCGCCCGGCGTACCGCCGCACGCACCGTTGCTGGCGCAGGCGGCCGAGCGTGAGGTACCGATCTGGAGCGAGATCGAGCTGGCGTGGCGACTGCGCGACCCGGCCAACGCGGCGCCGTGGCTGTGCATCACCGGTACCAACGGCAAGACCACGACGGTGCAGATGCTGACCGCGATCCTGACTGCCGCCGGTCACCGGGCCGTTGCCGCGGGCAACGTCGGGCTCCCGTTGCTGGAAGCTGTGATGGACCCCGAGCCGTACGACGTGATCGCGGTCGAACTGTCCAGCTACCAACTGCACTTCACCCAATCGATGTCCGCGCACTCGGCCGCCGTACTGAACATCGCGCCGGACCATGTCGACTGGCACGGCTCGCTGGACGCGTACGCGCAGGCCAAAGGCCGGATCTACGAGAACTGCCAGGTCGCCTGCGTGTACAACGTCGCCGACCCGGCCACCGAGCAGTTGGTGGTCGACGCCGAGGTGATCGAGGGCTGCCGGGCGATCGGCTTCACCCTCGGTACGCCGGACATCTCGATGGTCGGCCTGGTCGACGAACTGCTGGTCGACCGCGCGTTCGTCGAGCAGCGGGCGTCGTCGGCCCTCGAGCTGGCGACCCTGGACGACATCACGCCGCCCGCGCCGCACAACGTGGCGAACGCGCTGGCCGGTGCCGCACTGGCCCGGGCGTTCGGCGTCCCGCCGACCGCGGTGCGGGACGGGCTGCGCGGGTTCCGGCCGGACAAGCACCGGATCGCGCACGTCGCGGAAGTTGCCGGGGTCAACTATGTCGACGACTCGAAGGCAACGAACCCGCACGCGGCGCAGGCGTCGTTGCTCGCCTACGAGCACGTGGTCTGGATCGCCGGCGGGCAGGCGAAGGGTGCGACGTTCGACGAACTGGTGGTCGCGGCGAAGGACCGGTTGCGTGCCGTCGTCCTGCTCGGCCAGGACAAGCTGGTGATCGCGGAAGCTCTTGCCCGACACGCACCGGATGTCCCGACGATCGTGTGCGAGGCAACCGACACTGGAGCCATGGAGATCGTGGTGGGGGAGGCGGCGAAGCTTGCACAAGCAGGAGACACCGTGCTGCTCGCCCCCGGCTGCGCCTCCTGGGACATGTTCGCCAACTACGGAGCCCGCGGCGACGCCTTCGCCGAAGCCGTACGTCGGTTGGGGGGTGCTGATGGTCCCGCACCTACGGCGCGGGACCATCAGACACCCCTGGGCGACAGCTGATCCGGAGGTGATCGCGTGACGTCGATCGCGGATCAGCCGGATCAGAAGAAGAGCGATGAACGCCCGTGGGTGGCCGCTGTTCGCGAGGTGCTCGACCGGCCGCTGACGTCGTACCACATCCTGCTCGGTGCGACCGGCCTGCTGCTGGTGCTCGGGCTGCTGATGGTGCTGTCGGCATCGAGTGTGCTGTCGCTGCGTGCGAACGGGAACAGCTACACGATCTTCGTCCGCCAGCTGATCTGGGTCGGCGTCGGCCTGCCGATGGCGTACGTCGCGTCCCGGATGACGCCGCGGCACTTCCGCATGCTCGCGTACGTCGCGCTGCTCGGCTCGGTCTTCCTGCTCGTGCTGACCTACATCCCCGGTCTCGGTGTCGGCGTCAACGGCAACACCAACTGGCTGAACCTCGGCGGTCCGCTGCAGATCCAGCCGAGTGAGTTCGCCAAGCTGGCGCTGGTGATGTGGTGCGCGGATCTGTACGCGCGCAAGGAGAAGCTGCTCACCCAGTGGAAGCACCTGCTGGTCCCGATGGTGCCGGTCAGCGGCCTGGTGATCGCGCTGGTCGTCGGCCAGCGCGACCTCGGTACGGCGCTGGTCCTGATGGCCGTGATGATCGGGCTGATCTGGATCGTCGGCGCACCGACCCGGCTGTTCGTCGCGACCATCGTGGTGGTCGGCACGATCGCGTCGTACTTCGTCATCACCGCGAAGCACCGGATGGACCGGATCTCGTCGTTCTGGGATCCGTTCAACGACCCGTCCGGGATCGGCTGGCAGGCATACCACTCGTTCTACGCGCTGTCGACCGGCGGCTGGTGGGGTGTCGGGATCGGCAACAGCCGGCAGAAGTGGGGCAACCTGCCGGAGGCGCACACCGACTTCATCTTCTCCGTGATCGGCGAGGAACTCGGCCTGGTCGGGTCCCTCACCGTTCTCGCCCTGTTCCTCACCCTGGCCTACGCCGGGGTGCGGATCGCGACCCGGAACACCGAGCCGTTCGTCCGCTACGCGGCGGCCGGGATCACCATCTGGATCATGGCGCAGACCCTGGTCAACCTGGGGGCCGTGATCGGACTGCTACCCATCGTGGGGATTCCGCTCCCGCTTTTGTCGTACGGTGGTTCCGCACTGCTGCCGACGCTGATCGCGATCGGCATGCTGCTGTCCTTCGCGAAGGCCGAGCCCGGCGCGCAGGCCGCTTTGAAGGAGACCAGGCGGCCACGTTTCGGGTGGCTGCCGTCGCGGCGTACGCCCTAACGAGAACACGCGGGAGCGTTGAAAGCTGTGCCCAGCATCGTTCTGGCCGGTGGAGGATCCGCCGGCCACACCTCACCCCTGATCGCCACCGCCGACGCACTGCGCCGGATCGATCCGACCGTCGACATCCTCGCCCTCGGCACCGAGCGCGGCCTGGAGACCCGGGTGGTCCCGGAAGCGGGCTACCGGCTCGAGCTGATCCCGCCGGTGCCGCTGCCGCGGAAGCCGACGCCCGCGCTGCTCGCCGTACCGGGCAAGATGCTCGCGTCGGTGAGCGCCGCCCGCCGGATCCTGGACGAGGCCAAGGCCGACGTCCTGGTCGGGTTCGGCGGCTACGTCTCCACGCCCGCGTACGTCGCCGCCTGGCGGCGCAAGACCCCGATCGTCGTCCACGAGGGCAACGCGGTCCCGGGCATCGCGAACAAGTTCGCCGCCCGCTACTGCACCCAGCACGTGAAGACCTCGTTCCCCGGCACGGCGCTGCCGCACGCCGAGTACGTCGGCCTGCCGATCCGGCGTGCCATCTCCCAACTCGACCGGGCCGCGCTCCGGGCCGAGGCCCGGCAGTTCTTCGGGCTCGACCCCGATGCGCCGACGCTGTTCGTCACCGGCGGCTCCCAGGGCGCGCAGCAGATCAACCAGGCCGTCGCCGGTGCGGCCGCGGACCTGCAGGCGGCCGGGATCCAGGTCCTGCACGCGATCGGCCCGAAGAACACCCTGGAGGTCCCACCGACCGGCCGCTATCCGTACGTGGTCCTGAACTACGTCGACCGGATGGATCTCGCGTACGCCGCCGCCGACCTCGTGGTCTGCCGCTCGGGGGCGAACACGGTCACCGAGGTGTCCGGTGTCGGCCTGCCGGCGATCTACGTTCCGCTCCCGATCGGTAACGGTGAGCAACGCCAGAACGCGAAACCGGTGGTCGACGTGGGTGGCGGGCTGCTGATCGACAACGCCGAGATGACCGCCGACTGGATCCGTGCGAACGTGCCGCAACTTCTGCTCGACCGCGAGCGTCTGACAGCCATGTCCACAGCAGCGACCGGTGTCATCCGGACGGACGCCGACGAGCGATTGGCGCGGATCATCCTGGATGTGGTGGGGTCTGCTTCGTGATCGTCACCGCTCCTGACACAACGCTGCCCGCGGAGAAGCTGGGCCGAGTGCACTTCGTGGGTATCGGCGGCGCCGGTATGTCCGGGATCGCCCGGATCATGGCGTCCCGGGGCATCGAGGTGTCCGGTTCCGACGCCAAGGACGGGAAGGTGCTGGCCGCGCTGCGTGCGCTCGGCGCGACCTGCTGGGTCGGTCACGCCGCCGAGCACGTCGCCGAGGCCGACACCGTGGTGGTGTCCACCGCGATCCGCGAGACCAACCCCGAGGTGGTCGCCGCCCGAGCCGCCGGGATCCAGATCCTGCCGCGCGCCGCGGCGCTCGCCTCGGTGATGGTCGGGCGCCGGACGCTCGCGGTGGCCGGGACGCATGGCAAGACGACCACGACGTCGATGCTCACGGTCGCGCTGCAGCACTGCGCGGCCGATCCGTCGTTCGCGATCGGCGGCAACCTGAACGAGTCCGGGTCGAACGCCCACGATGGCACCGGCGACCTGTTCGTCGCCGAGGCGGACGAGTCGGACAAGTCGTTCCTGACCTACCGGCCCGAGGTGTCGATCGTCACATCGGTCGAGCCGGACCACCTGGACAACTACGGCGACGAGGCCAGCTACCGGCTCGCCTTCGAGGAGTTCTGCGACCGGGTGATCCCGGGCGGCTTCATGGTGATCTGCTACGACGACGCCGGTGCGCGGACGCTGGCCGAGTTCGCCCGCGCGCGCGGCATCGACGTACGCACGTACGGGGAGTCCGGCGTCGCGGACATGCGGGTCACCGAGCTCACCGCGACCGGGGCGACGCAGTCGTTCGTGCCGGTGTACCGGGGCCGCAAGCTCCCTGTGGTCCAGCTGCAGCAGGCGGGTAAGCACAACGCGCTGAACGCGTCGGCCGCGCTGACGGTCGGGCTGGGGCTCGGGTTCTCCGCCGCCGATCTGGCCGAGGGACTGGCGTCCTTCACCGGAACCGGCCGGCGGTTCGAGTTCAAGGGGCTCGAGGACGGGGTCCGGGTGTTCGACTCGTACGCCCACCACCCGACCGAGCTGGCCGTCGACCTGACCGCGGCCCGGCAGGTGGCGGGGGAGGGGCGCGTGGTCGCGTGCTTCCAGCCGCACCTGTTCAGCCGGACCAGGATCTTCGCCACCCAGTTCTCCGATGCGCTCGCCCTGGCCGACGAGGTCGTCGTGATGGACGTGTTCGCGGCCCGCGAGGACCCGGAGCCCGGTGTCACCGGTGCATTGATCGCGAACCACGTACCGCTGAAACCGGAGCAGGTCCGGTTCGAGCCGTCGTGGTCCGCCGTACCGCAGGTGGTCGCCGATCTCGCCGAGCCCGGCGACCTGGTGGTCACCCTCGGCGCCGGCGACGTGACCCTGATCGGCCCCGAAGTCGTTGGTTTGCTGGCCGAACGCGCCGCCGCCCGCGAGTCTGCGGCCGAGGCGCTCGCTCCTGTGGTGGAGTAAAAGGGTGGGGTTTCCTGAATGAGCCAGAGCGCTGATCTGGCTCGGGCACAACAGCGGTTCGCGCGCCGGCAACGGCTGGTGCGGTGGCGAAGCTGGTTGCCGTGGGCGATCGGTGGAGCCCTGCTGGTGCTGGGCGGCCTGATCGTCTGGCTGTTCTACTTCTCCTCCGCGCTCGCGGTCGACGGCGTCCGGGTGAGCGGGGCGGATACGGTGCCGGTGGCAACGATCGAGACCGTGGCCGCGGCACCGACGGGGACCCCGCTGGCGAAGGTCGACCTGGGGGCGATCGCCGAGCGGGTCCGGACCATCCCGGCGGTGGCCGACGCGCAGGTGACCAGGGCGTGGCCGAACAAGGTCGTGATCGTCGTCACCGAACGGGTTCCGGTGGTGGTGGTCACCGACGGGACGCGGTCGGAGTTGGTGGACGCGACCGGTACGGCGTTCAAGACGGTGCCGAACCGGCCGGCCGGGCTGCCGGAGGCGAAGGTGACCGGGACCCGGCGAGAGGTGACGGTCCGCTCGGTGGTGACGGTTTCGGCCGCGCTGCCGTCCACCCTGCGGGCACAGGTGAGCACGATCTCGGCAGCGTCGCCGGACTCGATCACCCTCAACCTCGGGTCCGGGGTGAAGGTCGTTTGGGGCAGTTCCGATGACAGCGAGCGCAAGGCGGAGGTACTCAGCGTGCTGATGAAGCGCAAGGCGACCGTGTACGACGTGTCGGCACCCGATCTTCCTGTCACCAAAGGGGAAAAGCGGTGACGGATCACATCACGGCAGTGCGCGGCGAGGCGCGTGGACATTGCCCGAATCGGTCCCGTAGCGTGCGGCGTAATCTAAAGTTGACATAAGTCTAAGCATCCACTTGAGGTTCAGTCTTTTCGCTGGAACTTTTCGCTGGAACAGGGGCCAACCGGCCACAACGGGAACAGAACGAGGCGAGAGGCGCGGACGTGGCGGCACCGCAGAACTACCTGGCACTCATCAAGGTCGTCGGCATCGGCGGAGGCGGCGTGAACGCCGTCAACCGGATGATCGAGCACGGTCTGAAGGGCGTTGAGTTCATCGCCATCAACACCGACGCGCAAGCGTTGTTGATGAGCGACGCGGACGTCAAGCTCGACATCGGCCGGGAGGAGACCCGCGGCCTCGGCGCCGGGGCGAACCCGGCGATCGGGCAGAAGGCCGCCGAGGACCACGCGGAGGAGATCGAGGAGGCGCTGAAGGGCGCCGACATGGTCTTCGTCACCGCCGGCGAGGGCGGCGGCACCGGCACCGGCGGCGCGCCGGTGGTGGCCCGGATCGCCCGTTCGCTCGGCGCCCTGACCATCGGTGTGGTGACCCGGCCGTTCTCGTTCGAGGGCAAGCGCCGCGCCACCCAGGCCGAGGACGGCATCGCCACCCTCCGGGAGGAGGTGGACACGCTGATCGTCATCCCGAACGACCGGCTGCTGACCATCTCCGACCGCGCCGTGTCCGTGCTGGACGCGTTCAAGCAGGCCGACCAGGTGCTGCTGCAGGGTGTCTCCGGCATCACCGACCTGATCACCACCCCCGGCCTGATCAACGTGGACTTCGCAGACGTCAAGGCGGTCATGTCGAACGCCGGCTCCGCGCTGATGGGCATCGGCTCGTCCCGCGGTGAGGACCGCGCGGTCGCGGCCGCCGAGGCGGCCATCTCGTCGCCGTTGCTGGAGGCAAGTATCGAGGGTGCGCACGGCGTACTGCTGTCGATCGCGGGTGGTTCCGACCTGGGCCTGTTCGAGATCAACGAGGCGGCCCAGCTGGTGTCGGAGTCCGCGCACTCGGACGCGAACATCATCTTCGGTGCGGTCATCGACGACGCTCTCGGTGACGAGGTGCGGGTCACGGTGATCGCGGCCGGCTTCGACGGCGGGATGCCGAAGCGCCGCGAGCAGGCGATGAACTCGGCCCGCCCGCAGACCTCGCGGCCGAGCAACGAGAGCTCCTACTCGGCCCCGATGCAGTCCGGTACGCCTGCACCGAGCACGCCGCCCACCGGTCAGCCGCCGGCCGCAGGTCAGCCCCCGGCCTCGAACGGTCCGGCCGCGCCGGGTCCGTCCGCAGGTGGTCAGAGCCCGTCGGGGCAGCCCGCCGGGCAGACGCCTGGCGGCCAGGCCTCCGCGGGGCAGGCCGGGGCCGGCCAGGGCTCGCCTGGGCAGGCAGGCTCGAGCGGATCGTCCAACGGGCAGTTCGCGACTCCGGCGAACCCGCCGGTGCCGACCGACGACACCGTCCCGGTGCCTGCGCCGACCGAGGGCCGTCCGGGTGCCGGTACGACGAACTCGGCCCGCCCGCAGGCAGGCGACCCGGTGCGAACCGTGCCGCAGACCCCGCAGCCCGCGCCGCACACTCCGGCCACGCCAACCTCCCAGCACTCCTGGCCGGTCAACGGCCCGAGCGGTTCGTCGTCTCCGTCCACCACACCGCAGCCGACCACCCCCCGCCCGGCCCGCAAGCCCGAGCCGGAAGAAGACCTCGACATCCCGGACTTCCTCAAGTAGGACATCCCGGATTTCCTCCGGTAAGCAGTGTCCAGGCCGGTAGGCTCTGGGCGTGTTCGGGTATGACGAGGTTCTCCGCGATGTCCGCTTCGCCTTCACCGATCGGTTCGGCGGTGCGAGCACAGCGCCGTACGGCGAGTTGAATCTGGGGAGTGCGGTCGGCGACGACGCGGAAGCCGTCAAGGAGAACTTCCGCCTGATCGCGGCCGAGTTCGGGGTCGCGTCCGAGGCGATCGTGCGGGTCAGTCAGGTGCACGGCCGCGATGTCCACGTCGTCCGGCCGGGTGACGACCTTCCGGTCAGCCCGATGCCGACCGCGGACGCTGTTGTCACCACTCGCGACGATGTCGTGCTGTGTGTCCGGGCCGCCGACTGTCTGCCGGTGCTGCTCGCCGGTGACGGTGTCGTCGGCGCGGCCCATTCCGGACGCAAGGGGATGTACGTCGGCGTCGTACCCGCGACCGTCGAGGCGATGCGGGAGCTCGGTGCGTCGCGGATCACCGCCGTCCTCGGACCGGCGGCATGCGGCAACTGCTACGAGGTACCGGCCGAGATGCGTGCCGAGGTGGCCGAGCGGGTGCCGGCGTCGTACGCCGAGACGAGCTGGGGTACGCCGTCCATCGACGTGACGGCCGGGGTCAGGGCGCAACTGGCCGAGCTTGGCGTCGAGGTGATCGACGCGACCAGCTGCACGATCGAATCGGAGAACCTGTACTCGTACCGGCGCGAAGGTCCGGTCAGCGGACGGATGGCCGGCCTCGTCAAACTGCTGGCCTCGTGATGACCGCGCGGGCGAACGAACTGCGGGACAACCTGCGGCTGGTGCGGGAGCGGATCGTGAAGGCCTGTGAGGCGGCTGGGAGGGCTCCGGACGAGGTCACCCTCGTCGCGATCACCAAAACCTTCCCAGTCAGCGACGTACGGGCGCTGACAGCCCTCGGGGTGAACGACGTCGGCGAGAACCGCGAGCAGGAGCTCAAGGCGAAGGCGCCGGAGTGCCCGGACGCCACCTGGCACTTCGTCGGGCAACTGCAGTCGAAGAAGGCGCGCTCCGTGGTCCGGTACGCGTCGGTCGTGCACTCGGTGGATCGCGCGTCGTTGGTCACCGTGCTGTCCAAGGCCGCGGTCGCCGAAGAACGGACCGTTCGCTGCCTGCTGCAGGTGAGTCTGGCCTCGTACGGATCGGCGGACGCCGCGACCGGTGCCGGCCGCGGTGGTGTCGAGCCTTCCGCCGTACCGGAGTTGGCCGCGGAAGTGGCCGCGGCGGACGGGCTGGAGCTGGGGGGCGTGATGGCCGTCGCCCCGCTCGGATCGGACCCCGACGAAGCGTTCGCCGGGCTGCACGAAGTAGCCTCCCGACTACGCTCCGAACACCCGGGTGCCGACTGGATCTCCGCCGGGATGACCGGCGATCTGGACGCCGCGATCAGGCAGGGAGCGACACACGTTCGGCTCGGGCGCGCCTTACTCGGTACGCGTCCTCCACTCGGTTAGTGTCGACATCGAGCAGGTTTTGCTTCCTGCTCACCGTTGTCGTCGAACCGGAATCGAGGGGCTGGAGGGCCATGAGCGGCGCACTGCGCAAGATGGGTGTGTACCTCGGCTTGGTCGAGGACGGGGAGCGCTACAACGCGCGGTACGACGACGAGTACGACGACTACGAGGAGTACGACGACGTAGCCGTCGACGGGGAGTCCCACGAGACCGAGCCGGTGCCCGCCGGCCGAGAGAACCGCGAGTCCAGAGACTCCCGCACTGAGCCCGCATTGCACTCAGGCCGCGAGGAGCAGGGCGCGACGGTCAGCAAGTTTCCAGATCGACGTGGTGTCGCACCGTCCCCGGAGGTTACCGAGTTGGCCCGCATCACCACCGTGCACCCGCGCAGCTACAACGAGGCGCGAGTCATCGGTGAGCACTTCCGCGACGGCACGCCCGTCATCATGAACCTGACCGAGATGGACCACGCCGACGCCAAGCGGCTCGTCGACTTCGCCGCCGGGCTGATCTTCTGCTGCCGCGGCTCGATCGAGCGGATCACCACCAAGGTGTTCCTGGTCTGCCCACCGAACGTGACGGTAGCCGCAGAGGAGAAGGAGAAGATCGCCGCGGACGGGTTCTACAACCAGAGCTGACGCCCAGCGTCCGCCACGGTTACCGCCGGTCTTCTACACTCATTGACGACATGGTTGCTCTAGCGCTCGTCCTCACGGTTCTCAGCTGGGTACTGCTCGCCTTCTTCCTGATGCTGGTGGCGCGGTTCGTCCTCAGTCTGATCGTCATGTTCGCGCCGCAGTGGCACCCGAAGGGGCCGCTGCTGCTCTTCTTCGAGTTGGTCTACTCGGTCACCGATCCGTTCCTGCGGCCGCTGCGGCGGATCCTGCCCCCGATCGGGGCCGGCGGGATCCGGATCGACCTGTCCATGCTGATGCTGTTCGTCATCGTCTCGCTGGCGATGTCGATCAACTCGACCGCACTCCGCTCGCTGTGACCCAGCGCACCGGAGGTGGTACGGAACCGGTGAACCGCCCGCCGAGTCGGAGGGTGAGGACACCGCGGACGGGGTAGGTAAGGTCTCGACAACGGGGCCGATTCGTTGCCGGCGTCCGCCGGGTTGTGGACCGTTTCGCCCGCCCGGATTCCGTAAGAACACAACGAAGCGATAACGTGATCTACTGAGTCGCCGAGGTGAAGGCCACGGGGACTCCGCCAAGACACAGACAAACGAGGTGAAAGATGCCGCTGACGCCGGATGACGTCCGCTCGAAGCAATTCACGCCCGTCCGACTACGGGAGGGCTACGACGTCACTGAGGTCGACTCCTTCCTCGACGAGGTCGAAGCCGAGCTCGAGCGACTTCTCGCCGAGAACGAGGAGCTGCGGGCCAAGCTCGCGGCGGCTCAGCGCGCCGGAGCCGGACAGGAGCGGCCGGTCGACCAGACCGCCGCGCTGCCGCCCGTCGTGCAGCAGCCCAAGCCCCCGGTCGTGGTCGAGAAGCCGGAGGAGAAGCCGCCAGTCGTCGCGCCCGTAGCGGCTGCGGGGGCTGCTGCCGCGGCAGGGACCGTCGGCGACGCCTCCAGCTCCGCTGTGCGGCTGCTGGAGATGGCGACCAAGCACTCCGACGACCTGGTCCAGGAGGCGAAGGACACCGCCGACAAGATCATCGGTGAGGCCCGCGCCAAGGCCGAGCGGCTGGAGAACGAGGCTCGCGGCAAGGCCGACCGGATGACCGGCGAGGCTCGCGCCCGTGCCGAGAAGCTGGACGGCGAGATCGCCGAGCGCCGGGCCCAGATGCTCGGCACGCTGGAGAAGCAGAAGGGCCAGCTGGAGCGCACGATCGACGACCTGCACGCCTACGAGCGCGAGTACCGCAGCCGGCTGAAGACCTACTTCACCGAGCAGCTCAAAGCGCTGGGCAACGGCGACGACACGCTCAGCCCGCGCAACGGCTTCCGCCCGGAGGCTCGCGCGCAGGCGCACGGTCACGGCGTCTAAAACCTCGGACAAGGGGCGGTGCCTTCCGGCGGCACCGCCTCTTCGTCATGTCCGGGTCCTTTTGACGCACGGTCCCAAGCCGGTGACACGGCGTCAGGGCCAGACCAGAGGTTTCCTCCGGCCGCTCAGCGTTTCCACATCGGTGAGCCGCAGCCGGTACGGCGTGAGCCGCAGCAATGAGGGTGATTCTGTGTTGGATGCCGCGCCTCCGGCGCGGGCGTCGCGGGGCTGTGACTCCCGGCCTTCCCTCGTCCCTCCGGTCGCTTCGCTCCCTGCGCTCCTCAGTCCAGGCCGGGAGGCCCCGCGACCGGGGGCCGGTCCATCGGGGAACACACTCCAGAAGTCGTAACCGAGTGGGGCCGGGGCGTCCCGGTACAACTCCCACACTCGTTGCCGGGTCGCCGTATCGTCGACCCACTCCGCCCGGCAGTCCGCGACTGCCACCTGGTGGCCGGGTTCCCAGTAGCTACAGCTCAGATACGGGCTGTGAGCGAGATGCCGCACCTTCACCGGCGTCGCCCGGGTGACGATCCACCCGATCAGCTCTGCATCCAACTCCCAGAGTGGATGCAGGATGCGGGTCCGCGGCCTCAGGTCCGGACCTACAGTCGCGACAGTGCACCAGACGATTCGGTGGGCACGGGCTACGAACTCCTTTTGCACAACCATGGTTGTAGATTAGCTGATTCACAACCAGGGTTGTACAGTTCGGCGGTATGGAGTTCGATCCGGCCGCAGCCGACCTGTCGCTGGCCTCGCTGTTCACCGGCTGGGCGCTGGCGGACGACATCCAGCGCCGGCTCGCAGTGGATGGGTTCGAGGACTCACGCTTCGCCGACGGGGTGGTGTTCCAGCATCTGGTCGGCGGACCGGTGACGATCAGCACACTGGCGGACCGGTTGAACGTGTCCCAGCAGGCCGCGTCCAAGTCGGTCGCGGACCTGGAGAAGCGCGGCTACCTCAGCCGCGTGCCGGACCCCACCGACGCACGCGCCCGGCAGGTGGTGCTGTCCGCCCGAGGTGAAGCGGTGATCTCGGCGGCTCGACGGCACCGGGCCGCGCTGGACTCAGAACTTCGGCAGGCGTTGGGGGACGATCGGGTCGAGGCGGCGCGGCTGCTGCTGGTCGACGTGATCAACCTGCTGGGCGCCGCCCCGGCCTTGCGGGCCAGGGCGGCGCGGCCACCTCGCTAGGACTTGGCCAGCCAGTAGGTGAGCTGCAGGTCCTCTTCGGTGCCGGTGGCAACGTCCGCGGACTCCGACGGAGCCGACTGGCTGAGCTCGACGGCGAGCACCTCGCGGGCGATCTCGTCGGCATGCTTGCCGAGGGCATCGGTCAGGTCGGTGTCGGTGGACGTCAGCCAGACCTTGATCCGGTCCGACACCTCGAGACCCGCGCTCTTCCGGGCCTCCTGCAACGTCCGGACCACCTCGCGGGCCAGGCCGGCCTGCCTGAGCTCCGGCGTGACTTCGAGGTCGAGGGCAACGGTCTCGCCCTGCTCGTTCACCACCGACCAGCCTTCGCGCGGTCGCTCCGACAGCAGTACGTCGGACTCGCCGACCTCGACGTTCTCACCGTCGACCACGACCGTCGCCGTACCGGACTCCTTCAGAGCGGCGGCCAGCGCGGCGGCGTCGGCGGCGGCGATCGCGGCGGCCACGACCGGGGTCTGCTTGGCGAACCTCTTGCCGAGCTCGCGGAAGTTGCCCTTGGCCGAGAACTCCACCAGGTCGGCGCCGGCCGAGGAGAGCGGCTCGACCGAGCCCACGTTCAGCTCGTCGGCGATCTCCCGCAGCAGTTCGTCGGACAGGTCCGCGATCGCGGCCGACCCGACCAACGCACGGGACAGCGGCTGGCGTGTCCGCACCTTCGCCTCGGCCCGGGCGGACCGGCCGAGCTCGACGACCCGCTTCGCCATCGAGACGTGCTGCGCGAGTCCGTCGTCGATGAGCGTCTCGTCGTACGCCGGGTAGCTGGTCAGGTGCACCGACTCCGGCAGACCGGGCGTGACGGGACGGAACACGTCCTGCCAGACCCGCTCGGTCACGAACGGCGTCAGCGGCGCCATCACCCGGGTGAGGACGTCGAGCGTCTCGTGCAGGGTGGCGAGCGCCCCGGGCTCGCCGGCCCAGAAGCGGCGCCGCGAACGCCGTACGTACCAGTTGGAGAGCACGTCGACGAACGAGTTGATCAGCGAACCGAGCCGCTGGGTGTCGAAGTCCGCGTAGGCCGCGTCGGTGTCGCGGACCAGCCGGTGCGTCTCGCTGACCAGCCACCGGTCCAGCACCGAACGCTCGGCCACCGGCGGTACGTCGGCGGTCGGCGACCAGTCGGCCAGCCGCGCGTACAGGGCGTGGAACGCGACCGTGTTCCAGTAGGTGAGCAGCACCTTCCGGACGATCTCGTTCAGCACGTTAGGCCCGATACCGCGCGCCTTCCACGGCGACCCGGAGGCGGCCATGAACCAGCGCACCGCGTCCGCGCTGTGGTCGTCCATCAGCGGGATCGGCTCCAGGATGTTGCCCAGGTGCTTGGACATCTTCCGGCCGTCCTCGGCCATGATGTGCCCGAGGCAGACGACGTTGCGGTACGACGACTCGTCGAAGACCAGCGTGCCGATCGCCATCAGCGTGTAGAACCAGCCACGGGTCTGGTCGATCGCCTCGGAGATGAAGTCGGCGGGGTAGGCCTGCTGGAACTTCTCCCGCGAGCCCTCGGCCCACGGGTAGCCCCACTGGGCGAACGGCATCGCGCCCGAGTCGTACCAGGCGTCGATCACCTCGGGGACGCGGCGGGCTTCGTTGCCGCAGGTCGGGCAGTCGAAGGTGATGTCGTCTACGTACGGCCGGTGCGGGTCGGTGGCGTCGAGGTCCCGGCCGGCCAGCTCACCGAGCTCGGCCAGCGAGCCGACGCACACCTGGTGGTCGTCTTCGCACCGCCAGATCGGTAGCGGCGTACCCCAGTAGCGGGAGCGGGAGACGGCCCAGTCGATGTTGTTCCGCAGCCAGTCGCCGTACCGGCCCCACTTGACCGAGTCCGGGTACCAGTTGGTCTTCTCGTTCTCCCGGAGCAGCGCGTCCTTCACCTGCGTGGTTCGGATGTACCAGGAGGGGAGGGCGTAGTACATGACCGGGGTGTGGCAGCGCCAGCAGTGCGGGTACGGGTGCTCGTACGGGACGTGCCGGAAGAGCACGCCGCGCTCCTGCAGGTCCTTGACGAGGGTCTCGTCGGACTTCTTGAAGAACTGTCCGCCCACCAGCGGTACGTCGGCGGCGAAGTGGCCGTCGGACTCGACCGGGTTCACGACCGGCAGGCCGTAGGCACGGCACACCGCGAGGTCGTCCGCACCGAACGCGGGGGACTGGTGCACCAGACCGGTGCCGTCCTCGGTGGTGACGTAGTCCGCGAGTACGACGTAGTGCGCCGGCTCGGGGAACTCGACCAGCTCGAACGGCCGCTGGTACGTCCACCGTTCCATCTCGCGGCCGCCGTACTGGCCGGTCACCGTCCAGCCCTCGCCGAGGGTGCCGAGCAGCGGCTCGGCGACGACCAGCGACTCGACACCGTCGGTGGCGACGACGTACTGGACGTCGGGGTGTACTGCGACTGCAGTGTTTGAAACGAGTGTCCACGGGGTCGTCGTCCAGACCAGCAGCGACGCCTTCCCGGCCAGCGGACCGGAGGTCAGCGGCAAACGGACGTACACCGAGGGGTCGATGACGGTCTCGTAGCCCTGCGCGAGCTCGTGGTCGGACAGCCCGGTGCCACAGCGCGGGCAGTACGGCGTGATGCGGTAGTCCTCGACCAGGAGGCCCTTGTCGTGGATCTGCTTCAGCGACCACCAGACGGACTGCACGTACTCCGGGTCCATCGTCCGGTACGGCTGTTCCAGGTCGACCCAGTAGCCCATCCGGACGGTCAGCTCGTTGAACGCGTCCACATGCCGCAGCACCGACTCACGGCACTTGGCGTTGAACTCGGCGATGCCGTACGCCTCGATGTCGTTCTTGCCGTTGAACCCGAGTTCCTTCTCGACCGCCACCTCGACCGGCAGACCGTGGCAGTCCCAGCCGGCCTTGCGCTCGACCCAGAAGCCCTTCATGGTCCGGTAGCGCGGGAACACGTCCTTGAAGACGCGCGCCTCGATGTGGTGGGTGCCGGGCATCCCGTTCGCGGTCGGCGGGCCCTCGAAGAAGGTCCACGGCTCACCGCCGGCGGACGCCTCGAGGCTCTTGGCGAAGGTGTCGTGCTGGTCCCAGTGGACGAGCACCTCGCGCTCGAGCGCGGGGAAATCCACCTGCGCCGGGACCTGCCGCCACGGAGTCGTTGCCATCTGTCAGTCGTCCTTCGTCGAGCCAGTTGCCTGCTGACGAGGGACGAAGCGCCGGCGTCTGCGCCGGAACCGCGCGGTACCACCCTCCTTGGTGACCGAGAGTTGTGGTCACCCACTTCCTTAACGCGTCGCTGCCGGTTCTAATAGGTCCCTGCGGACTGTTCTTCCGGCGGCTCCGGGGTGATGGCCCCATCACTGCCTTGCGGATCGCGGTTGTCAGTGTACGACTTCGTACCAGGCAACTACGAATCGTTAATCGGTGGTGCGGCGGGAGCGACAGGGACAAACTGGTCGCGGTCGAGGGGGAGGAGAGCATGGTGAGTCCGGGGTTCGAGCATTTGCCCGGCTAATTGTCACAGGGTGTCGAAATGTGGCTGTGACGCGCGGAACATCGAGTGGGCTTGAAGACTCGACTACCGTATGTCCACGGTCTGCGCGTCGGACTGGCACGTGATGGGGACGTGTCCTAGTGTCTTGCGACCAGTCCGCTCCAGTCTCCGACGAAGGCAGGGGGTAGCTGACCATGGCTACATCGGCTCCCAAGAAGACCGCCCCCCAACGCACTGCCGCGGCCAAGAAGAGCGCCGCGAAATCGGTTGAGCCGGCCAAGAAGACCACGGCCCGCAAAGCACCGGCGAAGACCACGCCGGTCAAGAAGACTTCCGCGAAGAAGACGGCGGCGAAGAAGGCCACCCGATCCACCGCGGCGAAGAAGGCTCCGGCCAAGAAGACCCCTGCCAAGCAAGCTCCGACGAAGAGGGTGGCCATGAAGACGAACGAGAACAGGACACCGGCGACGGCGCCGGCGAAGTCCGCAGCACACAAGGCAGAGACCCTCCAGGTGAAGTCCGGCGAGACGCCGTGGACGGCGGCCGAGCTGGCCGAGCTGCGCGGTGAGCTGGAAGCCGACGTGGTGCACCTGAACAAGGAGATCCACGACGCCGAGCAGGAGATCGTCGGGCTGCTCCGGGACGGCGGTGACGGCGCCGGCAACGACCAGGCCGACGTCGGCTCCACCACGCTGGAGCGGGACCACGAGATGTCGCTGGCGAACAACGCCCGGGAGATGCTGGACCAGATCGAGCGGGCGCTGTCCCGGATCGAGAACGGCACCTACGGCATCTGTGAGAGCTGCGGCAACGCGGTCGGCAAGGGTCGGTTGCAGGCGTTCCCGCGTGCGACACTGTGCGTGTCATGCAAAGAACGCGAAGAACGCCGCTGAGCGACCCCGACACGTCCCACCAGGCAGGGGACGCACCACCCGAGCCAACGGAACCGGCCGACGACCCGTCGGCCGGTTCTCCGTCGTCTCCGGACGCTGCTGAGGGCGACGCCGTACCGACCGACAGTGAGACCACGCCGCCCCGGCGGCGGTCCTGGAAGCTGATGCTGCTGTTCGGGGCGGTCGGCGTGCTGATCCTGTTCCTGGATCAGTTGACCAAGGCGCTGGCGCTGCAGCATCTGACGCCGGGGGAGCCGGTGGACGTGATCGGGAGCTTCCTGAAGTTCAACCTGATCCGGAACTCCGGGGCCGCGTTCAGTCTCGGTTCGGACTACACGCCGTACATCAGCGCGATCCAGATCACGGTCGCGCTCGGCGTCGTCTACCTGTCCCGCAAGCTCGGGTCGATCGGCTGGGCGGTCGCGTTCGGATTGCTGTTCGGTGGCGCGGTCGGCAACATCATCGACCGGATCTTCCGCGAGCCGTCGCCGTTCCACGGGCACGTGATCGACTTCCTGCAGACCCCGCACTGGGCGATCTTCAACATCGCGGACATGGCCGTCACCTCGGCCGCCTGCCTCCTGGTGATCCAGACCCTGCGCGGCGTCCGGCTGGACGGCACGAAAGAACAGCGGAAGTGAGCGGCTCCAGGACCGTGATGGTGCCGGACGGGCTGGCTGGTGAGCGGCTGGACGCGGCGCTGTCCCGCCTCTTCGGCGTGTCCCGGACCAAGGCCGCCGAGCTGATCGAGTCCGGTCTGGTCCAGGTCGACGGCGCCCCGGCCGCCAAGTCGGCTCGCGTCGCCGCCGGTGTGCTGCTGGACGTCGAGCTGCCGCCACCGCCCGGCGAGGTCACCGTCGTCCCCGAGACCGTCGAGAACCTCCGGATCGTGTACGACGACGACGAGATCATCGTCGTGGACAAGCCGGTCGGCGTCGCCGCGCACCCGTCTCCGGGATGGACCGGACCGACCGTGATCGGCCATCTGGCCGGCGCCGGGTTCGCCATCTCCACCAGCGGCGCGGCCGAGCGCAAGGGCATCGTGCACCGGCTCGACGTCGGGACGTCGGGGCTGATGGTCGTGGCCAAGACCGAGTACGCGTACACCGTGCTGAAGCGCGCCTTCAAGGAGCGGACGGTCAAGAAGATCTACCACGCGCTGGTTCAGGGGCATCCGGACCCGTTCACCGGGACCGTGGACGCGCCGATCGACCGGCACCCGCATCACGACTACAAGTTCGGCGTCGTCGCCGGCGGCAAGCCGAGTGTGACCCACTACGAGACGCTCGAGGCGTTCCGGTACGCGACCCTGCTCGAGATCACCCTCGAGACCGGCCGCACCCACCAGATCCGGGTCCACATGGCCGCGATCGGTCACCCGTGCTGCGGCGATCTCACCTACGGCGCCGACCCGGTGCTCGCCGAGCGGCTCCAGCTCAACCGGCAGTGGCTGCACGCGATGCGGCTCGGCTTCGATCACCCGGGCACGGGGGAGTACGTCGAGTTCACCTCGGAGTACCCGGCCGACCTCGACCACGCGCTCGATCTGCTGGTCGACAGTCAGTGAAGCTCTACCTGTCGTCGTTCCGCCTCGGCGACCACCCGGAGCGGATGGTTGCGATGCTCCCGCCGGCCGCCCGGGTGGCGGTCGTCTGCAACTCGATCGACACTGAGGATCCCGGCGTACGTCGGGAGAAGGTCGCCGACGAGATCACCTGGCTGACTGATCTCGGCCTCCGCCCCGAGGAGCTCGACCTGCGCTCCTGGTCGGGTGACGACCTTCGGGCCCGGCTGTCGTCCTACGACGGTCTGTGGGTGCGGGGAGGCAACGTCTTCGTGCTTCGAGCCGCCCTTGCGCGCAGCGGTGCCGACAAGATCCTCCCGGACCTGATCCGATCTGAGCAGCTCGTGTACGCCGGGTACAGCGCCGGACCGTGTGTCCTCGCGCCGAGCCTGCGAGGTCTCGAGTTGGTTGACGACGCTGACGCGGTCGACGGCGAGCTCATCTGGGACGGCCTCGGCGTGATCGACCACGCGATCGTCCCGCACCTCGACTCACCCGGTCACCCGGAGACAGAGCTAGTGGCGAACGTGGCGGAGCTCTACGACCGGACCGGCGTCCCGTATCTGCCCATGCGCGACGGCCAGGCCCTCCTCATCGACGGGGACCACCGGGAGCTGGTCTAGAGCTGATCAGCGAGCCTGACCACGGCCGCGATCACCTCTGGCCCATGCACCAGTGCCGCATCGTTGTGGTCGGCTCCCGGGATCTCGACCAGGTCCTTCAACGTCGGCGCTGCCTCAGCCACCTCCCGGCTCTGGTCAGCCGGTACGACGGAGTCCGAACTGCCGTAGACCACAGCGACCGGTGCAGTCACGCCGGCCAACTGCTCTGCCAGCGGGAACTTGTCGCGAAGCAGCAGCCCGACCGGAAGGAACGGGTAGTGCACCTGCCCCACCGACGCCAGGTCGACGAACGGCGACCGCAGTACCAAGCCACCCGGCGCCACCGAGGTCGCCAGCTCAGTCACCACCGCAGCCCCGAGGCTCTCACCGAAGTACACGATCCGCTCAGCCGGTACGCCGAAGTCGACCAGATACTGCTGTGCGGCACGCACATCCCGGGCCAGCCCTCGCTCACTCGGATTGCCCTCGTTGCCGCCGTACCCGCGGTAGTCGAAAACCAACACGGTCAGCCCCTCAGCGGCCAATGCCTGCGCGAGCGGAGCCCGTCCGGCCCGGTTACCACCGTTGCCGTTGGCGACCAGTACTGCGACGCCGCGGTCCGGCCCTCGAGGCGGCAGCAGCCAAGCACCCAGCTTCACACCGTCACTCGTCTCCAGCACCACGTCCTGGGCTCCGACGCTCCCGCTCACCGCAGTCGTGTCAGGCAGATAGATGAGCTGCCGCTGGTACCCCCACAGCACGGCCAGCAGCAGGAGGGCCACCGAAACCACAACCAGCGCTACTCGCACCATTCCCTCAGTGTGCGCCCTGAGCCGGTCTCAACTCCGCAGAACCGGCCTACCCTGAGGCATGGCGCAGTCGAAGCCAGTGGCGACGGCTCGCGGACGGCTACCGGCCGAGCTGACGAGTTTCGTGGGGCGGCGTCGCGAGCTGGCGGACACGAGGCGGTTGCTGTCGAGCACCCGCCTGCTGACGCTGACCGGCTCCGGTGGAGTCGGCAAGACCCGTCTGGCGTTGCGGATGGCAGGAGAGGTACGACGTACCTTCGCCGACGGGGTGTGGTTCGTAGAACTGGCCGCACTGCACGATCCGGCCCTGCTCGGGCACACCCTGGCAGGCGCACTCGAGCTGAGTCAGGTGTCTGCCAACCCGACCGCTGACCTGGCCGAGTACCTCGAGGACAAGCACCTGCTGCTGGTGCTGGACAACTGCGAGCAGGTCGCCGAGGCGTGCGCCGTACTGGCGAGCAAACTGCTGGCCGCCGCGCCACAGCTCCGGATCCTGGCGACCAGCCGGCACGTGCTGGGTGTGGAAGGTGAGCAGGTCCTCTCGGTGCCCCCGCTGTCCACGCCACCGATGGAAGCTCTGGCTACCGACGCCGATCAGTACGAGTCGTTGGTCCTGTTCACGGACCGGGTTCGTGCGGTGCTGCCCGAGTTCGAGATAAACGAGCGGAACCGGGCTCAGGTGATCGAGGTGTGCCGGCAGCTGGACGGCGTACCGCTGGCACTCGAACTCGCGGCGGTCTGGATGCGGACGCTGTCGCTGGCGCAGATCCTCGACCGGCTCGAGGACCGCTTCCGGCTGCTGGCCACCGGACGGCAGGCCGGACCTGCCAGGCAGCAGGCGCTGGACGCCGCTGTGACCTGGAGCTACGACCTGTGTTCCCCGGCGGAACGGCTGCTGTGGGAGCGCCTGTCGGTGTTCTCCGGCGGCTTCGACCTCGAGGGCGCGGAGGAGGTCTGCTCCGGCGACGGCATCGCGCGCGACGAGGTGCTCGACCTCGTCGCCGGCCTGGTGAACAAGTCGATCATCACCCGCACGATCGTCACCGACCACTCGGTCGTCGCCTGGTACGACATGCTCACCACGATCAGCCAGTACGGCGGGATGCGGCTGGCCGAGGCGGGCCGGACCCGCGAGTTCCGG
Organism: uncultured Actinomycetota bacterium; assembly: GCA_963748245.1. Classification (GTDB taxonomy): domain Bacteria; phylum Actinomycetota; class Actinomycetes; order Propionibacteriales; family Kribbellaceae; genus Kribbella. The sequence goes on from CAVVIA010000005.1 coordinate 2,688,364, forward strand.
CTCCGGCATCGTGACTACTGCCGGGCCCTGGCCGCGGGGTGGGCGGAGGACAGCTTCGGTCCGCGCCAGGCCGACTGGTACATCCGGATGCGGCGCGAGCACGACAATCTGCGGGTCGCGCTCGACTTCTGCCTGGCCGAGCCGGGTGAGGGCGCGGCCGCGGTGGAGATCGCCGCGCCGATCTGGAACTTCTGGTTCGCCGGGTTCCTCCGCGAGGGCCATCGCTATATCTCCCGGGCGATCGACGCCGCGCCGGAGCAGACACCGGCGCGGGCGCTGGGGCTCTGGGCGGGCAGCTACCTGGCGATGTTCCTCGGGGAGGCGGAGCAACTCGGGCAGCTGCTGGCCGAGTGTGAAGAGCTGGCCGAGCGGTACGACGACGATCGGCTGCGGGCCCGGATCGCGGAGGTGGCGGGGCATGCGCTGATCTACCAGGGTGATCTGACCGCTGCGATCGGCCGGCTCGAGGAAGGGCTGGCCGGGTTCCGCGCGACGGGCGACCAGCTCGGCGAGTTCGACGTACTCATCCTGTTGTCGGCGGCAACGTTCTTCGTCGGCGATCCGCGGGTGGAGGAGTTCAGCCGGCGGGCGTACGAGCTGGCCGACTCCCGGGGAGCGGTCTCGTCGAAGGCGTACGCGCTGTGGAGTGTCGGCATCGTCCAGTGGCGGGACCACGATCAGGTGGACGCGGCGACGCGGTCGCTGCGGGAGGCGATCCGGTTGTGGCTGCCGCTGAACGACAAGACCGGCATCGGGTTCTGCGTCCAGGCGTTGTCCTGGTGCGCCGGATCGGTTGCTACGACCGAGCGGGCGGCCCGGTTGATGGGTGCGTCGCGGGCGGTCTGGCGGTCGAGCGGTGCGCACGTCGACGAGACGACGCCGTACAGCCAGTTCGACGATCGGACCGAGGCGCGGATCCGGGCGGCGATCGGCGACGCGGCGTTCGACGAGGCGTTCAAGGTGGGAGCGGCGTACTCCTTCGACCACGCGGTCTCGCTCGCGCTGGGGGAGGACACCGGGCGGGAGCGGGTGGCTAAGCCGGGGATGGCGGGCCGGCTGACCCGTCGCGAGCACGAGATCGCGGTCCTGATCGGCGAGGGCTTGAGCAACCGCGACATCGCCGCCCGGCTGGTCATCTCCCAGCGCACCGCGGAGACGCACGTCGAGCACATCCTCAGCAAGCTCGGCTTCAATTCCCGGGCCCAGGTCGCCCGCTGGGTCGCGGAGCACCCCGAGCGGTAGAGACACCTACGTACCCAAATCCGTAGGTGTACCGATGTCTGTGCGCGCTCTCATGGGGATCCTTGCCGACAACGTTGTCCCCTCTGCTGCCGAGGTCACCATGCCTGAGACGAGTCGCCTGCCCCTCCAGGCCGGCACGCCTGACTGGTGGCGGAGCGCGGTCATCTACCAGGTATACGTGCGCAGTTTCGCGGACTCCGACGGTGACGGCATCGGCGACCTCGACGGCGTCCGGGAGCGGCTCCCGTACCTGCGCAGCCTCGGCGTCGACGGCCTCTGGCTCAACCCGTTCTACCCCTCACCCCAGCACGACCACGGGTACGACGTCGCCGACTACCGCGGCGTACATCCGGAGTACGGGACGCTGGAGTCGTTCGACCGGCTGATCCGGGACGCCCATCGCCTCGACCTCAGGGTGATCGCCGATGTCGTACCGAATCACTGCTCGATCGAACATCCTTGGTTCACCGCGGCGCTCGCGGCCGGCCCGGGCAGTCCGGAACGGGCTCGGTTCCACTTCGCCGATGGTCGAGGCGACCAGCCCCCGAACAACTGGCGGTCGATCTTCGGCGGATCCGCTTGGCAGCGGGTCGGGGACGGCCAGTGGTATCTGCACACGTTCGCGGCCGAGCAGCCGGACTTCAACTGGCGGCACCCGGACGTCGCGGCGGCCTTCGAGGAGGTACTGCGTTTCTGGTTCGACCGCGGCGTGGACGGGCTGCGGATCGACGTCGCGCACGGGCTGCACAAGGCCGAGGGCCTGCCGGACCACGAGCACGCCGACCACGACGAGCTGACCGGCGACCCGATCAACCCGCATGCCTGGAACCAGCCCGAGGTGCACGATGTGTGGCGCAGCTGGCGAGCGATCGCGGAGGAGTACACGCAGCGGACCGGGCTGGAGCGGGCCCTGGTCGGCGAGGTCGGCCTGCTCGACACCGAGCAGCTCGCGCGGTACCAGCGCCCGGACGAGCTGCACCAGACCTTCTTCTTCGAGTTCCTCCGCGCCGACTGGGACGACCGGTCGCTGTACGACGTGATCGACCGGGGCCTCGAGACGATCGCCGGGTCCGGATCTTCCGTCGCCTGGGTGCTGAACAACCACGACATGCCGCGGTCCGTCACCAGGTATGCCGGGGGAGCACCGGGTGCCGGACCCGGCGATCTCGAGCTCGGCGTGGCCCGGGCGCGTGCCGCGGCGCTGCTGATGCTGGCGTTGCCGGGGTCGGCGTACCTCTATCAAGGTGAGGAGCTGGGCCTGCCCGAGGTCACCGATCTGCCGGAGCACGTGCTGACCGATCCGATGTTCCACCGCACCGGCGGAATCCGGCGCGGGCGGGACGGTTGTCGGGTACCGCTACCGTGGAGAGCAGAGCACGACTCCTTCGGCTTCTCACCGGACGGCGGCTCCGGTGTGACGTGGCTACCGCAACCTGCCTGGTTCGCGGACCACGCGGCGGATCTGCTGCTCGGTAGTGGCGACTCGATGGTGCACCTCTACCGAGAGGCGCTGTCGCTACGGCACCGGATCCCCGCATTTGACCGCGGCGATCTCCGCTGGCTGCCGACGGAGCCCGGCGTACTGGCGTTCACCCGAGGCGACGGCTTCGCGTGTGCGGTCAACTGCTCGCCCCGACCGGTCTGCAACCCGGTCGACGGCACCCTCCTCCTCGCCAGCGAAGCCGAGGCAGGCGAGAAGCTCCCCCCGAACAGCGCCGTCTGGACCCTCCTGGAGGTCGAGGTGTGATCACGAGCATGTGGATCCTGATGATCGTCACCGGACTCCTCGCCATCCTGATGGTCCGCGACGTGGCCCGAGATCTGAGGGATCGCTGATGGCCACCCTCACACGCCCACTCGCCCTCGGCTACATCCGTGCGCGCGTGCTGATGACGGCCGACGAGATCACTGCGGAGAAGGTGAGCCTGGCCGCCTTCGCCCTGGCCGAAGGCCTCGCCCTTGGAACCGTCTACCTCGAGCACCCGCGCACCGCGCCGGCCGCGTTCGTGGCACTGCTGGACGAGGTCCGCAGCGACAACGACGTCTGGGCCGTGGTGGTGCCGACCGCGCAGCACCTGACCGAAGGTGGTCTCCGGATGATGAGGCGAGATCTGGAGCACCACGGCGCGGTCCACCTGATGGTCGCGGCGGCGACCCACTGAACCGGCTGACCTGGCGTCCTTGAGACCCCTGCTCGACGCCAGGTCGGCCGCTCCACCGCTCCATCGTCTCCACCCCCTCCGGCCGGAGACGATGGAGCCCCGGCCCGCGACAGCGCTAACTCCAGCCACGTCGGAGGCCCCGGCCTCGCGCAATCTGTCGACTCCTCCGTTTGGGGAGCGCTGCAGACCCGCAACGACCTGTGAACCTCCCCAGTCGAGGGGCCGGAGGGGCCGGAGGGGCGGAGGGGCGGAGGGGCGGAGGGGGCGGAGGGGCGTTGGTTGTCCACAGGGGTGGGATGTGGCCGGATCGCGGGACGACGGGCCGGCATGTTGTCGGTGTGAGATGGAAAGAACCGAGGCCAGGGTTCGATGAGCTGCGGCGTCTGCAGTTGGGCGCGTTCAGCCGCGGCCAGGCGAATGCTCACGGCGTGTCCGACCGGACGCTCGCGGTGAGGTGCCGAAGTGGGCTGATTCAGCGCCTCCATCGCGGCGTGTACGTCGACTTCAGCGGTCCCGTGCCGTGGGAGACGCGGGTGTGGGCTGCCTGGTTGGCGTATGGACCGGAGGCGGCACTGGCCGGCGAGACGGCGCTGCGCCGGTACGGGCTCGACGGGGAGTGGGGCGACCAGGTGATCCGGCTGGAGATACCGCACGTACGCCGGGTGCACAGGCAGGCCGGTATCGTGCTCACCCGATGTCGTGACCTGGACGGCCGGGTGGCCGGCTCGCGCGAGCCGCCGATCGTCCGGCTTGAGGTTGCTGTGCTGACGGTTGCAAGCCGACGGCCCAGGCCGGAGGACGCCATCGCGCTTGTGCTCGACGCCTGTCGTCAGCGTCGTACGACGCCGCAACGCCTCGTCGCCGAGCTGGATCGACTGCAGCGGCTTCCTCGGCGGGCACTTCTCATCGAGGTACTCAGGGACGCCACCGCCGGGGTCGAGTCGTTCCTGGAGCTGACCTACCTGCGCAAGGTCGAACGGGCCCACGATCTCCCGGCCGCCGTACGGCAGGTCCGTGCCGCGAACGGCCGAGGAATTGTGTACCGAGACCTCGAGTACGAGGACTACGGCCTGATCGTCGAGCTCGACGGCCGCGCCGGACACGAGGATGCCGGATCCCGCTGGCGCGACATGAGCCGCGACAACGCCGCCCTGATGAAGGCGAAGCCGACGCTCCGGTTCGGGTACCAGTTGGTGGGCGATCCTTGCGCCGCGGCGGCCCAAGTGGCCCGGGTCCTGCAGGCCCTCGGTTGGGGCGATCAGCCCGTCCCGTGCGGCCCCACTTGCTCGCTCCTCCCCACCCTTGCGGGTTTGGGGAGCGCAGCCCACGCAAACTGACCAACAGGACTCCCCGGTCGCCGCGATGACCGGATAGCGGGCGGGTTGTGACCTCCCCGGAGAGCCCATTCGGAAACTGTCCGAGGGCCCAACTAGGCTGCTGCAGTCACCCTCACTCACGCCCCGGGAGGTCTGCGCAGACATGGCGTCCAGCGACAGTTTCGTGCATCTACACGTGCACACCGAGTACTCCATGCTGGACGGCGCCGCGCGGATCGACGAGTTGTTCAAAACCGCCCAGGACATGGGCATGCCGGCGATCGCGACCACCGACCACGGCTACGTGTTCGGGGCCTACGAGTTCTGGCGGACGGCGAAGAAGTACGACGTCAAGCCGATCATCGGCGTCGAGGCGTACCTGACCCCGCACACCCACCGCAGCGAGCGGAAGCGGGTCAAGTGGGGCGACGCGAACGCGGGCCGCGACGACGTGTCCGGTAGCGGTGCCTACACGCACATGACGCTGCTGGCGAAGAACACGTCCGGGATGCACAACCTGTTCAAGATGAGCTCGCTGGCCAGCCTCGAGGGCTACTACTTCAAGCCCCGGATGGACCGCGAGCTGCTGAACACCTACGGCCAGGGCCTGATCGCGACCACCGGCTGCCCGTCCGGCGAGGTGCAGACCCGGCTCCGCCTCGGGCAGTACAAGGAGGCCGTCGAGGCGGCCGCGGAGTTCCGCGACATCTTCGGCAAGGAGAACTTCTACTGCGAGCTGATGGACCACGGCCTCGGCATCGAGCGGGACATCCAGAAGGACCTGCTCAAGCTGGCCCGGGAGCTCGACCTGCCGCTGGTCGCCACCAACGATCTGCACTACACCAAGCCCGAGGACTCCACCGCGCACGCCGCGCTGCTGTGTGTACAGTCCGGCTCGACGCTGTCCGACCCGAACCGGTTCAAGTTCGACGCGAACGAGTTCTACGTCAAGACCGCGGCCGAGATGCGCGAGGTGTGGAAGGAGCTGCCGGAGGCGTGTGACAACACGCTGCTGATCGCCGAGCAGTGCGATGTCAGCTTCACCGAGGGCGAGGGCCGGTTCATGCCGCGCTTCCCCTGCCCCGAGGGCCACAACGAGGAGTCCTGGTTCGTCGCCGAGGTCGAGACCGGCCTGCACAAGCGGTACCCCGGCGGCATCCCGGACCAGGTCCGCAAGCAGGCCGAGTACGAGATCGAGGTCATCACCTCGAAGGGGTACGCGGGCTACTTCCTGGTCGTCGCGGACTTCATCAACTGGGCCAAGGAGCACGGCATCCGGGTCGGCCCGGGCCGTGGTTCCGGTGCCGGCTCGATGTGCGCGTACGCGATGCGGATCACCGACCTGGACCCGCTCCAGCACGGCCTGATCTTCGAGCGGTTCCTGAACCCGGAACGCATGTCGATGCCCGACTTCGACATCGACTTCGACGACCGCCGCCGCCCCGAGGTGATCCGCTACGTCACCGAGAAGTACGGCGACGACCGGGTCGCGATGATCGTCACCTACGGCACCATCAAGGCCAAGCAGGCGATCAAGGACGCCGGCCGGGTGCTGGACTACCCGTTCGCGATGGGCGACCGGATCACCAAGGCGATGCCGCCGTCGGTGATGGGCAAGGACATCCCGCTGTCCGGCATCTTCGACTCCCAGCACAAGCGGTACTCCGAGGCCGGCGAGTTCCGCCAGCTCTACGAGTCCGACCAGGACGTCCGCAAGATCGTCGACACCGCCCGCGGCCTGGAGAACCTGAAGCGCCAGTGGGGTGTGCACGCGGCCGGCGTGATCATGTCCAGCGAGCCGCTGATCGAGCTGATCCCGATCATGCGCCGCGAGCAGGACGGCCAGGTCATCACCCAGTTCGACTACCCGAGCTGCGAGACGCTCGGCCTGGTCAAGATGGACTTCCTCGGCCTGCGCAACCTGACGATCATGGACGACGCGGTCAAGAACGTCGAGGCCAGCCGCGGGATCGCGCTGGACCTGGACGAGCTGGCCAAGAGCCTCGACGACGGCCCGACCTTCGAGCTGCTCGGCCGCGGCGACACCCTCGGCGTGTTCCAGTTCGACGGCGGCCCGATGCGGGCGCTGCTGCGGCTGATGAAGCCGGACAACTTCGAGGACATCTCCGCGGTCGGCGCGCTCTACCGGCCCGGCCCGATGGGTGCGAACAGCCACACCAACTACGCGCTCCGCAAGAACAAGCAGCAGGAGATCAGCTACCCGCACGACGAGCTCGCGGTCGCGCTCGAACCGATCCTGGGGACGACCTACGGTCTGATCGTCTACCAGGAGCAGGTGATGGCGATCGCCCAGCAGCTGGCCGGCTACACGCTCGGCAAAGCGGATCTGCTCCGCCGCGCGATGGGCAAGAAGAAGCGCGAGGTGCTGGACGCGGAGTACGTCGGCTTCTCCGAGGGGATGAAGGCGAACGGCTTCTCCGACGCGTCGATCAAGGCGCTCTGGGACGTGCTGGTCCCGTTCTCCGACTACGCGTTCAACAAGGCGCACTCGGCGGCGTACGGGCTGGTCTCCTACTGGACGGCGTACCTGAAGGCGAACTACCCGGCGGAGTACATGGCCGCCGTCCTGACGTCCGTGAAGGACGACAAGGACAAGATGGCCATCTACCTGAACGAGTGCCGCCGGATGGGGATCAAGGTGCTGCCCCCGGACGTGAACGAGTCGGACTCGAACTTCACCCCGGTCGGCACCGACATCCGCTTCGGCCTGTCCGCGATCCGCAACGTCGGCGTGAACGTGGTGGCCGAGGTCGTCGCGGCCCGGGAGGAGAAGGGCCGGTTCACCGACTTCGTCGACTTCATCGACAAGGTGCCGCTGCCGGTCTGTAACAAGCGAGTGATCGAGTCGCTGGCCAAGGCCGGTTCGTTCGACTCGATGAGCCACGCCCGGCGCGCGGTCGTCGCGGTGCACGAGCAGGCCGTCGACGAGGCGATCGACCTGAAGCGGAACGAGGCGCACGGCCAGTTCGACCTGTTCTCGATGGGCGACGACGACGCGGACGAGGGCGAGGGCAACAGCCGGCTCACCGTCACCGTCCCGGAGATCGAGGAGTGGGACAAGGCGACCAAGCTCGCGCACGAGCGGGACATGCTGGGGCTGTACGTCTCCGACCACCCGCTGTTCGGTGTCGAGCACGTGCTCACCAACGGCAGCGACTGCACGATCGGTCAGCTGCTCGCCGACGAGGACCGGCCGGACGGCAGCCAGGTCACCATCGGCGGCCTGGTCACCGCGGTGCAGCGGAAGGTGAACAAGCGCGGCGACATCTACGCGATCGTCACCATCGAGGACCTGGAAGGTTCGATCGAGGTGATGATGTTCTCCTCGGCGTACCAGCTGCACGCGCACCTGCTGAGCAACGACGCGATCATCCTGATGAAGGGCCGGGTCCGGCGGCGCGAGGACCGGCTCGAGCTGAGCGGCTCCGAGGTGATCGTGCCGGACCTGACCGAGGGCCCGAGCGGACCGGTGGTCATCACGATGCCGGTCAACCGCTGTACGCCGCCACTGGTCGAGCAACTGCGGGACGTGCTCCAGTCGCATCCGGGGATGACCGAGGTGCAGTTGCGGTTGCAGGCCCGGCAGAAGACGACGGTGATGCGGATCGGCGACCGGTTCCGGGTCACCCCGACGTCGTCGCTGATGGCCGACCTCAAGGCGTTGCTCGGTCCGTCCTGCCTGGCCAGTTGAGGGTTTGGGTTCTCGGTGCGGCACACTGACGAGGTGACGCAACCTCAGCCTGCTCAGCCTTCGCCGTACCTGCCCCCGCCGTCGGGGGCTCCGTTCGGTACGCCGCCTCCGCCGGAGCCGGCGATGCCGTGGGCGAAGGCGATCGCGGTGACAGGGATCGTGTTCCTGGTCGCCGGGGTGGTGGCCGGGTGGGCGTGGCAGCAGTTCTCGCCGCTGGCGCAGTACACCGTGGACGAGAACGGCGGCGCGCTGGGGGAGGAGCAGATGACCCGCGTGTTCGGGCCGGACGGCACCTTCACCGCGATCGGGTTCATCACCGCGCTGATCCTCGGCGGTGCACTGTTCTGGTGGCTGCGGAACTACGGTCCGTGGTCGGTCGCGATCGTGGCGCTCGGTGCGGCGCTCGGCTCGGGGGTCGCCTGGGGCGTCGGGATGCTCCTCGGCCACGAACCGATCCAGCCGCGGTTGGAGGCCGCCAAGCCGGGTGATCTGGTCCCGGCCCCGCTCGAACTGCATACGTGGACCCCTGCTGCGGCATGGTTGGTCGGTGCGGCGCTGGCGGCTGCGATCATTGCCGCCGCGACCTGGCGAGCCGAACCGGTTGCAACCACATCGCAACCTGGCGCGTCCGAGTCCTCGCCGCAGGTGCACTAGCCTGTCTGGTCGGGTCGGGATCACCGCGACCCAGCCAGTGGGTGAGGCCACTGGACCACGTGAGGGAGCATATGTCCGACCAGAACACCCCGCCCAACCCGCAGTATCCGGGTGCCGGCGGTCCGCAGAACAACCCGAACCAGTACGGCGGTCAGCAGGGTCCGGGCGCACAGCGTCCGCCTATGAGTGCCCAGGGCAACCAGCAGGGCCACTGGCCGCAGCAGGGGTCCGCGGACCACCCGCAGCAGGGCCGTCCTGGTCCGGCGCCGCAGGGTCAGCCGCAGTACGGTCAGCCTGGGCCGCAGCAGTACGGGCAGCCCGGTCAGCAGCCTGGTCAGCAGCAGCCCGGCCAGCAGCAGCCTGGTCAGTACGGCCGGCCGCAGCAGCCGCAGTACCAGCAGGGTGGGCCGCAGTACGGTCAGCCCGGTGCGCCGTCGTACGGGCAGCCTGGTCAGCAGCAGGGACAGCCGCAGTACGGACAGCCGGGCGGGCAGTCGTCGTACGAGCAGATGCACGTCGGCGGTCAGCCGCCGCAGGGGCCCGGGTTCGGGCCGGGGCAGCACCAGTGGCAGCCGGAGCCGAAGAAGAAGCGCGGCAAGGTGATCCCGCTGATCGCGGCGCTGGCCATGGTGCTGGTCGTCGCCGGCGGCGGCATCTTTGCCTACGGCAAGCTCAGCGGCGGCAAGCAGCCGGCCGCGGTGCTGCCGGGGAACGCGGTCGCCTACGCCCGCGTCGACCTGAACCCGTCGGCCGGCCAGAAGGTCGCCGCGATCCGGTTCATGCTCAAGTTCCCGTCGGTCAAGGAGAACCTCGGCCTGACCGGCGAGAACGACGACCTGCGGCAGAAGCTCTTCGAGAGCATCAAGAAGTACGCCGGTGACGACCTGGCCGACGTGAACTACGACCAGGACGTCAAGCCGTGGCTCGGCGAGCGGGCCGGCCTGGCCGCGCTGCCGGCCGCCGACGGCAAGGACGAGCCGACCGTGGTCGTGGCCATCGAGGTCAAGAACGAGGACGAGGCCGCCAAGGGTCTCGACAAGCTGATGGCCAAGGAGGACAAGAAGCCCGGTCGCGCGTTCAGCAACGGTTACGTGCTGCTCGCCGACGACCAGGCGATCGTCGACCAGGCCGTTGCCACCAGCAAGGACAACCCGCTGGAGAAGAACGCCAAGTTCAGCGCCGACATGGACGCCCTCGGCGAGCAGGGTTTCGCCTCGGTCTGGGCCGACATGAAGGGCATCGCCGACATCTCCGGCAAGGTCCAGTCGGAGCAGATGGCCGGCATCTCGGACGCGACGATGGCGGCCGCGCTGCGGTTCGACGCGTCGTACGTCGAGCTGAAGGGCATCGCCCACGGCGACCAGAGCATCAAGGTCGACGGGGCCGACGCCGGTGACCTGATCGGACAGTTGCCCGACACGACCGCCGGTGCGATCGCGGTGTCCGGCGGCGAGAACCTGGTCGACACGATGTGGAAGCAGCTCGAGAAGGCCTCGAACAGCAACATCCAGGAGATGACCAAGGAGATCACCGAGGAGACCGGGCTGTCGCTGCCCGACGACCTGAAGAGCCTGCTCGGCAAGAACCTGGCTGTCGCCATCGACAAGAACGCCGACGAGGGCCCGAAGATCGCGGCCCGGATGGAGACCGACCCGGCCAAGGCCGAGCCGGTCGTGCAGAAGCTCACCACGCTGCTGCGCCAGGAGTCGTCGGCGAACATCCCGATCGAGACCGCCAAGGACGACGACTCGCTGGTGGTCGCCACCGACAAGTCGTACGCCGAGGAGGTCCTCAAGGGTGGCAATCTCGGCGGGACCGAGAACTTCAAGCAGGCCCTGCCCGACACCAAGGGCGCGGTGACGATCGGCTACCTCGACTTCGAGGCAGCCGGCTCCCTGAGCAAGAAGTTCAGCTCCGACAAGGATCTGGCCGCCCTCCGCGCCGGCGGCTACGTCGTCCGCTCCACCGGCGACGGCAAGGCCGAATTCAGCCTGCGGGTAGTCGCGAAGTAGTAGTAGTTCTGTCGAAGAAGCCCCGGACGGCCGCTGCGTGGTCGTCCGGGGCTTCTCTGTGGATCCAGTGGCCGGCGTCGATGGTGATCAGTCGGTGTTCGGGCGACGGGTTCGCACCTCGGCGATGTCGAAATCTCCGGGGCGGTCTCTACCTCTTAGTGGAAGCACACTCACCAGGAGGTAGAGATGAACCACTTCACGGACATCCGGACGATCGGTGTCCCGGTCGGCGACCAGGACCGGGCGGTCGCGTTCTACACCGGAACGCTGGGATTCGAGCTGTTGATGGACGCGCCGGTGCCGGAGATCGGCGGTCGGTGGATCGTGGTCGCCCCGCCCGGCGCTCCGACCAACCTCGCGCTGACACCGGCCTCGGACGACACTCCCGCCGGAACCGACACCGGCGTACGGCTGGTCACCCCCGATGCCGCCGCGGCACACAAGCATCTTCAGTCGGACGGTGTGGACACCGACGAGCTGATCAACTGGCCGGGCGTCCCGCCGATGTTCACCTTTCGCGACCAGGACGGCAACACGCTATACGTCGTACAGGAGTGATCACCCGGGGAACGGCACCCCGGTGAGCGAGCCGCAGACCTCGAGGAACGCGTCCTGGACCTCGGGATCGGACGCCGCGGCGTGGGTCGCGTGCGGGCGGCGGTGGTAGTAGTACCCGCCGCTCGGCGTGCTCGGGGCCGTGGCCAGCCAGACCTGGGTGAGGTGCGCCTGGCCGAGATCACCGGGCGCACCTCGGCCGCCCATCTTCGTCGCCACCCAGCCCGGGTCGACGGCGTTGGACAGTACGCCGGGCCACCGTCGCGCGACCGCGAACGCGAGGATCACGTCGTGCAGCTTCGAGTCCGAGTACGCCCGCGAGCCGCTCCACCGGCGCCGTACCCACTGGAGATCGTCGAGTACGACGCCTCCGCTCTCGTGCATACCGGAGCTGAGATAGACCAACCGCTCCGGCCGTTCGATCAACGCCGTCAGCAGGTACGGCGCCAACGCGTTGATCGCGAACACGTGCTCCAGCCCGTCGACCGTCTCGATCCGCGGCTCCTGATACCCGACGGCCGCGTTCTGGACGACGACGTCGAACCGCCCGGACTCGTTCGCCTGCCGGGCCACGTCGCGCGTCTCCTCAACGCTCGAGAGATCACCGACCAGCACCCCAGCGGCCTGGGGCAACGCAGCCAGCGCGTCCTGACCCCGCCTCGCGTTGCGCGCATGCAGGACCACCTCGTGCCCCTGGCCGATCAACTCGCCGGCCACCATCTGACCGAGTCCGTCGGCGGACCCGGTCACCAGAATGCGTGCCATGCCTCCCACTCTGCCAGCCTCAGCCGAGCACGTGGCACCATCGAAGGATGAGGTGGTGGGGGATTGCCACGGCCCTCGTGATGGTGGTGGCGGGGTGCAGTGGGGAGCAGGAGACCGAGGTCACGCCCGAGCCGGCGACCGCGCAGAGTTTTCCTGAGCCGGCGACGGCGCCGTTGGAGGCCGCACAGGCGCAGACCCTCCAGGCCGTGCTGGCCAAGCTCGTCGCGTTCCCGGACAGCCCGGCAGGGTCGCGGGGCGCCACCGCGGCGGTGGTGACCGATCGCTGGACATGGTCGGGAGCGGCCGGGAAGGACATCAGCGGTACGGTGTTGCGTCCGGAGACGAGCATGGCGGTCGCCAGCATCACGAAGACGTTCGTCGCGGCGGAGATGATGTTGCTCGCACAGGCGAAGAAGGTCGACCTCGACGCGCCGATCTCGAAATACGTGCAGCACAGGCTGACCGCGAACAACGCCACCGTCCGGCATCATCTGTCGATGATCTCTGGCGTCCCGGACTTCCTGTCGAACGACTATCGCCGGCTGGACCAGGCTGTGATGGCGGCGCCGGGCAAGCACTGGACGGCAGCGCAGATGCTGTCGTACCACACCGCGACGATAGGCCCGCCGAACAGCACCTTCGAGTACAGCAATCCCAACTATGTGCTGCTCGGCCAGCTGATCGAGAACGTGACCGGACAGCCGTACACCGCCGCACTACGGCGTGACCTGGCCGCGCCGGCCGGGCTGCGGCACGCTGCCTTCCAGGACGGGGAGAAGCCGCAGCCCCCGGCCGCGGTCGACGACAACGAGTCATGCGCCGACCTGCGCGACGGCTACCTCCCGTGTCGCGCGTTCGCCAGTGCGGTGGGAGCAGCCGGTGGGCTGGCCGCCGACGCGCCGACGGTCGCCCGCTGGGGCTACCAGTTGTACGGCGGTCGCGTGCTGCCGACCGAACTGGTCAGCGAGATGACTAAGGGAGACGGGGGCTACGGCCTGGGTACGATGCTGTTCACCCGGCGCTTCGGCATCGGTACGGCGTTCGGCCACCAAGGCGAGACGCCCGACCACACGAGCCTGCTCGTCGTCATCCCGGAGAAGAAGGTCTCGGTAGCCCTACTCCTCGCCGACGGCGGCAGAACCATCGAAACCGCATTGGGTCACCTGACCCAGGCCCTCGAGCCCCTTCTCGGCTGACCCCTGCTCTGACTAGTCGTCTGCGGTCAGGGCCTCCAGGACACCTTCGCCGTACTTGGCGAGTTTGTTCTCGCCGATGCCGCTGATGGTGCCGAGCTCGGCGAGGGTGCCCGGCACGTCGGTGGCGATCTGGCGCAGGGTCGCATCGTGGAAGATGACGTACGCCGGAACGCCCTGCTCCTTGGCGACACCGGCACGCCAGGCCCGCAGCCGTTCGAAGATCGGGGCTGCCTCGGGGGCGAGGTCGGCGGCGGCCTTCTTACCGGCGGATTTCGAGCCGGACTTCGACCGCACCCGCTCCGGCTCGCGGCGCATCATCACCTCGCGCCGGCGCCCGAGCACCTCGCCGCTCTCCTCGGTGAGCACGAGCGTGCCGTAGTCGCCTTCGACCGTCAGCAGCCGCTGAGCCAGCAGTTGCCGGACCACGCCGCGCCACTCGGAATCCTTCAGTTCGGTGCCGATGCCGAACACGGACAGCTGGTCGTGCCGGAACTGCTTGACCTTCTCCGTCTCCTTGCCGAGCAGGATGTCGATCAGCTGACCGGCACCGAACTTCTGCCCCCGCTCATGCTGCAACCGATAGACCGTCGACAACAGCTTCTGTGCCGCGATCGTCCCGTCCCACGACTCCGGCGGCGTCAGGCACGTGTCGCAGTTCCCACACGGGTCGCCGTGCTGACCGAAGTACGCGAGCAACTGCGACCGGCGGCACTGGACGGTCTCGCACAACGCCAGCATCGCGTCGAGGTGTGAGCTCAGCCGGCGCCGATGCGCGAGGTCACCCTCGGACGTGTCGATCATCTTCCGCTGCTGTACGACGTCCTGCAGCCCGTACGCGAGCCACGCGGTCGACGGCAGCCCGTCCCGCCCGGCCCGCCCGGTCTCCTGGTAGTAGCCCTCGACCGACTTCGGCAGATCGAGATGCGCGACGAAGCGCACATCCGGTTTGTCGATCCCCATGCCGAAAGCGATCGTCGCGACCACGACCAGCCCGTCCTCGCGGAGGAACCTGGCCTGGTTGGCCGCACGGGTCCGGCTGTCCAGACCCGCGTGGTACGGCAACGCCTCGATACCGTTCTTGGTCAGGAACTCGGCCGTCTTCTCGACACTGTTGCGGGACAGGCAGTAGACGATGCCGGCGTCACCCGCGTGCTCGGTCCGGAGCAGGTCGAGCAGTTGCCGTTGCGGGCTGTCCTTCGGGATGATCCGGTACTGGATGTTCGGCCGGTCGAAGCTGGCCACGTAATGCTCGGCGTCGGTCAGCTTCAGCCGGGTCGCGATCTCCCGGTGCGTCGCCTCGGTCGCCGTTGCGGTGAGCGCGATCCGCGGCACGTCGGGCCAGCGCTCGTGCAACTCCGACAGCATCAGGTAGTCGGGCCGGAAGTCGTGGCCCCACTGGGACACACAGTGCGCCTCGTC
The DNA here is from genome assembly GCA_963748245.1 of uncultured Actinomycetota bacterium. Taxonomy (GTDB): domain Bacteria; phylum Actinomycetota; class Actinomycetes; order Propionibacteriales; family Kribbellaceae; genus Kribbella. The sequence goes on from CAVVIA010000005.1 coordinate 2,703,397, forward strand.
GATCGCGAACAGGGCGATCTTGCCCTGGTCGAGCAGCCGCACCGTCGCCTCGACCCGGAGCCGCTCGGGCGCGAGGTAGAGCAGATCCAGCTCACCGGCCAGGAACGCCTGCTCGACCTCTCGCCGTTGCTCGAAATCCTGGGTGGAGTTGAGGAATCCGGCCCGTACGCCGAGTGCCGTGAGCGCGTCCACCTGGTCCTGCATCAGCGCGATCAACGGCGAGATCACCACTCCCACGCCGGATCTGACCAGGGCGGGGATCTGGTAGCACAACGACTTCCCGCCGCCGGTCGGCATCAGCACCAGCGCGTCCCTGCCGGCGACGACGGTGTCGATGATGTCGGCCTGCTGACCGCGGAAGGCGTCGTACCCGAACACCCGGCGGAGCACCTCGAGGGCTTCGCCGGCGGATTCGTCCAGGACTGTGGCTGTCTCGGTCACCCCGCGAGTCTAATGAGATCCGCGAGCCGGCGAAGGGCGCCGGGCGCGAGCCTGTGGATTACTCGACAATCTCGCCGCGATACGTGCCGACACTCCACAGATTGCCCTCGTGATCCTTCACAGTGAAGCCGCGCGACCCGTAGTCCTCGTCCCGCAGTCCGCGGACGACGACCGCACCCGCGGCGATCGCTCGCGCCAGCAACGCGTCCGGGTCGCCGTCGACGACGAGGTACACCAACTGCGGATGGTCGGCCAGCCAGGAGAAGTCGTCCGGCGCGCTCGAGCGGCCGGCCGAGCTCACCATCACACCACCACCGGGCGGCCAGGCCAGCTCGGAGTGGGCGATCGATCCTTCGGTCTCTCCGGGGTACAGACAGATCTGGGTGAAGCCGAGTCCCTCGGTGAGGAACTTCAGGGCTGCTTGGCCGTCGCGGTAGACCAGTGTCGGCCAGACGCCGACGACGATCTTGTTCTCGGTTGTCGTGTTCATACTCCCGACTCTGCGCCCGCACCGACCGTCTCGTCTTGGACGTTTGGGAGGATCTCCTCGGTCATCCACTGCCGCGGCGAGCAACCGGCGATCGCGTTCCACTCCCGGGTCAGGTGGGCTTGGTCGGCGTACCCGAGCTCGGCGGACAGCTCCGCCAGCCTGAGCTTCGGATCGCGCCTCAGCCGCCCGGCCGCCTGCTCGAACCGCATCACCCGCCCGGCCACCTTCGGACCCAGCCCGAACTCATGGGTGAACCGATCCGTCAGGTGCCGTCGACTCCACCCGACCTCTGTGGCCAGGTCTTCCACGCCGACCGAGCCGGCCGTCTCGCGGAGACGACGCCAGGCCCAGCCGAGCTCGGCCCGGGTCTCCGGCGCGGGCTGGTCCGACCAGTGCTCCAGCAGCAGGCTCTCGACCAGGTCGAAGCGCTCGACCCACGTCGTCGCCTCCCGCAATCGCTCGCTGACCGCGCGGGCCGGACTACCGAGGATGTCGTCCAGCTCCACCACCATCGAGGCGAGCTCGCCGGGCGGCAGGCCGAGGAGCGCCCGCGCGGCGGCCGGCCGGAGGGCGAGCTGGATGCCGGATCGATTGGGCGACTGGCCGATGTGGACGGCGGTCGAGTGCAGCCCGCCGACGACGGTGTCGTACTTGACCATGGGGGTGCCCGGCCAGGCGAGACCGAGTGGCTCGTCGAGCGTGATGACGAGAGTCAGGTACTGCGAGGGGAGGCCGCGGTGCAGCGCGGGCGGCTCATCGGGATACGCGTAGCCGGTGACCTCGGCGACGTACGGGCGCAGGGCGGGGTGCACACGCCGCGAGTGGAACTCGAACCCCGTCATGGTCACAGGCTAGATCCGGCCGTGGACACTTTCACGTCCTCCGGAATGCGGGACCGCCGTACCGCCATCTGGACGGACATGGCACCATCTGAGAGGTCGTCCAGCAACGCAAGGAGATGTCGCCGTGCCTGCACTGAGGTCCCGTACCGTCACCCACGGCCGCAACATGGCGGGCGCTCGCGCGCTCATGCAGGCCTCCGGGGTCGCCAGGGAGGACTTCGGCAAGCCGATCATCGCGGTGGCGAACAGCTTCACCGAGTTCGTCCCCGGCCACACCCACCTCGCGCCGGTCGGCCGGATCGTGTCCGAGGCGATCCACGCGGCCGGCGGGATCGCGCGCGAGTTCAACACCATCGCCGTCGACGACGGGATCGCGATGGGCCACGGCGGGATGCTCTACAGCCTGCCGTCGCGGGACCTGATCGCCGACTCGGTCGAGTACATGGTCGAGGCGCACTGCGCCGACGCGCTGGTCTGCATCTCGAACTGCGACAAGATCACCCCGGGCATGCTGATGGCCGCGCTGCGGCTGAACATCCCGACCGTGTTCGTCTCCGGCGGCCCGATGGAGGCCGGCCGGGCCACGCTGGTCGACGGCACGGTCCGCAAGCTCGACCTGATCGACGCGATGTCCGAGGCCGTGAACGAGAACGTCTCCGACGCCGACATCCTCCGGATCGAGGAGAACGCCTGCCCGACCTGCGGCTCCTGTTCGGGCATGTTCACCGCGAACTCGATGAACTGCCTGACCGAGGCGATCGGCCTGTCGCTGCCGGGCAACGGCTCGGTGCTCGCCACCCACACCGCCCGCAAGGCGCTGTACGAGAAGGCCGGCGAGACCGTCGTACGAGATCACCAAGCGGTACTACGAGCAGCGACGACGAGACCGTGCTGCCGCGCATCGATCGCCTCCGAGGCGGCGTTCGGGAACGCGATGGCGCTGGACATCGCGATGGGCGGGTCGACGAACACGATCCTGCACCTGCTCGCCGCCGCGCAGGAGGCGGAGGTCGACTTCGACCTGGACGACATCAACGCGGTCTCGCGCCGGGTGCCGTGCCTGGCGAAGGTCGCGCCGAACGTGGCACCGGGCGGGACGTACTACATGGAGGACGTGCACCGGGCCGGCGGCATCCCGGCGATCCTCGGTGAGCTGCACCGGGCCGGACTGCTGAACGAGGACGTGCACACGGTGCACAGCGACTCGATCGACGAGTGGCTGAAGACCTGGGACCTGCGCGGCGGCTCGCCGTCGCCGGAGGCCGTCGAGCTGTGGCACGCGGCGCCGGGCTGCAAGCGATCGGCGACGGCGTTCTCGCAGTCGGAGCGGTGGGACACGCTCGACACCGACGCGGCCGGCGGCTGCATCCGGGATCTCGAGCACGCGTACTCCGCCGACGGCGGCCTCGCGGTGCTGAAGGGCAACCTGGCCGTCGACGGCTGTGTGGTGAAGACGGCCGGTGTGGACGAGTCGATCTGGACGTTCCAGGGTCCGGCGGTGGTGTGCGAGTCGCAGGACGAGGCGGTCGAGAAGATCCTCGCCAAGCAGGTCCAGCCGGGTGACGTCGTGGTGATCCGGTACGAGGGTCCGAAGGGCGGGCCCGGGATGCAGGAGATGCTCTACCCGACCTCGTTCCTGAAGGGCCGTGGACTCGGCAAGGTCTGCGCGCTCGTCACCGACGGCCGCTTCTCCGGCGGCACCTCAGGCCTGTCCATCGGCCACGCGTCCCCGGAGGCGGCGTCGGGCGGCACCATCGCGCTGGTGCAGGACGGCGACCAGATCCGGATCGACATCCCCAACCGCTCGATCGAGCTGCTGGTCTCCGAGGAGGAGCTGGCGACCCGTCGCGCCGCGTTGAACGGCGTCTACGCGCCGAAGAACCGCGACCGCAAGGTCTCGCAGGCCCTTCGTGCGTACGCCGCGATGGCCACCAGCGCGGACAAGGGCGCCGTACGGGATGTGAGCAAGCTCGGCTGAGAGCTCGGTCAGAGCGAGCCTTCGAGGTCGAAGGCCAGGACGATGGACTCGAAGAGTTGGGTCTCCTGGTCGGGGTGGAGGTAGCCGATCAGGCGGCCCAGCTGGGCCTTGGGGATCGTCTGGATGTTGTCGCAGCTGATCGCGCTGTCGTGGTCGAGGCCGTTGCGCGGGCCGACCGGGACCTCGGTGGAGAGGCCGCGGATGGTGCTGGTGATGGGGGCGACCGTCACGTTGGTGAGGCGCGGGCGGATCAGTTCGCGGGTCAGGACCACCACCGGCCGCGGCTTGTCCAGCCGGGCGATGTGGATCGGCCGCATCAGTCGAGGTCGCTGAGCACGGTCCCGGACGCGGCGGTGGCCAGGCCGTCCAGGTCGTCGTACTCGCCGTGCTCGGTCAGGATGGCGAGATCACGGGCGGCCAGCTCCCGCCGCCGCTCGCGTTCCATCGCCCGGGCAACCACAGTGGCCCGGCTCGACGCCTTGTCGGCCGCCACCAGCTGGTCCATGAACTCCACCAACTCATCCGGCAACCGCACAGTGATCTGCTTACTCATACCAAAAGCATACCGCCGTGGGATTCAGATCGGTAGGGCCTGTCAGTTCGGGGACATGGTGGACCAGTTGATGTCGGTGGCGGGGAGGGAGGGGAGGGCGGCGATGGCGGTGAGTTCGTTGTCGAGGAGGCCGACCAGTTGGGCCAGGCGGGTGGTGGTGTCGGCGGCCTCGAGGAGCTTCTGGCGGTCGGGCGTGAGCAGCGTCATCGCGGCCGACATCAGGTAGGACAGCGTGCCGGGGTCGTCGGGGAGGTCGGCGATGTGGAGGCCGGGGCGGCTGATCTCGGTGACCGCGGCGGCATACCGGCGGAAGCGGTCGATCGCGATGGTCGCCGTACCCAGGGGGTCGTCGCCGAGGCTCTCGACCAGCCACTCGACGTCCGCGACCAGGTAGTCGCCGCTGCCGTCCAGCTCCGCCACCTTGAACCGCCGGTTGCCCGTCAGCGTGATCTCGACCGGGCCGTCGTCGTCCGCGTCCAGCGTGATCTCGGAGATCGTCGCCGCGCAGCCGGTGCCGTAGAGGGACCGGAACACCCGCTCACCCAGCTCGTACCCGTCCCGCACGGCGAGCGCACCGCAGACCAGCTCGCCACCGTTCTCGACGAGGTCGCGGACGACCGCCCGGCCCTGGACATCGGTGACCGGTATGGGGAGCACCAGCCCGGGGAAGATCACCGTGTCGACAGTGAGCAACGGCAGGCGGGAGTCCATGTCAGTGAGCTTAGGCCATGCCACGCCCTGATCACGCCTCGTGACTGCCAGCTTGTGGATATGGCGAATGAGGCGCGGGTGGTGACCACTAGACTGAGGGCATGATTCGCCGCGTCGACCTGCGGGGCCGAGTGGCGGCCGGAGAGGTGTCCGACCTCCAAGCCGAAGTGAACGCCCTCGTCCCCCGAGCCGTGTTCGACGTCGAGAAGGCTCTCGACGTCGTCCGACCGATCTGCCTGGACGTCCGTCATCGCGGACTCGAGGCGATCAGGGAGTACGGCGAGAAGTTCGACCATGTCCGGGTCGAGGACGTCCGCGTCCCGGCCGACGCCTTGAAGACCGCCCTCGAGGAGCTCGACCCCGAGGTCCGCAGCGCGTTCGAGGAGTCGATCCGCCGGGTCCGCGAGGTCAGCCAGGACGAGCTGACCGCGGACATCGCCTCCGAGCCCGCGCCCGGCGGCCGGGTGACGCAACGCTTCGTCCCGGTCCAGCGTGTCGGCCTCTACGTCCCCGGCGGTCGCGCCCCGTTGGCGTCCAGCGTGGTGATGAACGTCGTACCGGCGCAGGTCGCCGGCGTCCCGTCCCTCGCCGTTGCCTCGCCGCCCCAGAAGGAGTTCGGCGGCCTGCCGCACCCGACCATCCTCGCGGTGTGCGCGCTGCTCGGGATCGAAGAGGTCTACGCGATGGGCGGCGCTCAGGCGATCGCGGGCTTCGCGTACGGCTTCGACGGGTGCAAGAAGGTCAACCTGATCACGGGTCCCGGCAACATCTACGTGGTCGCCGCCAAGCGGCTGCTGCTCGGTGAGGTCGGCATCGACTCCGAGGCCGGCCCGACCGAGATCGCGATCCTCGCCGACGACACCGCCGACCCGGCGCACGTCGCCGCGGACCTGATCAGCCAGGCCGAGCACGACCCGATGGCCGCCAGCGTTCTCGTCACCCCCAGCGAAGCCCTGGCAGCCAAGGTGGAAGCCGAGCTTCCGATTCAGGTCGCCAGGACCAAGCACCAGGACCGGGTCACCGAAGCCCTCGACGGCCGGCAGTCGGCCGTCGTACTCGTGGACGATCTGGACCAGGGCACCGCGGTCGTGGATGCGTACGCCGCCGAGCACCTGGAGATCCAGACCGCCGACGCGGAGGAGCGGGCCGGCCTGATCAACAACGCCGGCGCGATCTTCGTCGGCGGCTGGTCGCCGGTCTCCCTGGGCGACTACTGCGCGGGCTCGAACCATGTGCTCCCGACCGCCGGCTGCGCCTGCCACTCGTCGGGTCTGTCCGTGCGCAGCTTCCTCAAGGCGATGCACGTCGTCAACTACTCCCGCGACGCCCTCGAGCAGGTCGCCGATCACGTGGCCGCGCTGGCCCACGCCGAGGACCTGCCCGCTCACGGCGCCGCGGTGAGTATCCGCTTCCCAGGGGAGAACTGATGGGCCGCTTCGACGGGTTGCCGATCCGCGACGAGCTGAAGAGCTTCGAGCCGTACGGCGCCCCGCAACTCGACGTACCCATCCTGCTCAACGTCAACGAGAACCCGTATCCGCCGAGCGAGGAGACCGTCGCCGACATCGCGGCGTCGGTCACCGAGGCGGCCCGCGGGCTGAACCGCTACCCGGACCGCGAGTTCCTCGACCTGCGCGCGGACCTGGCGGCGTACCTGGGCCGCGAGTCCGGTGCGCAGCTCACCGCCGAGCAGGTGTGGGCGGCCAACGGCTCCAACGAGGTCATGCTGCACATCCTGCAGGCCTTCGGAGGTCCGGGGCGTACGGCGCTGTCCTTCGCCCCGACCTACTCGATGTACCCGGAGTACGCGCGGGACACGAACACCGCCTGGGTGACCGGGCGCCGGGCCGAGGACTTCACCCTCGACCAGAGCAAGGCGCTGGCCGCGATCTCCCGGCACCACCCGTCCGTCGTGCTGCTCGCCTCGCCGAACAACCCGACCGGTACGGCGCTGCCGATCCAGGTGGTCGAGGCGCTCGCCGCCCGGACCGCCGCGATCGGTGCCGTGCTGGTGGTGGACGAGGCGTACGCCGAGTTCCGCCGGACCGGGACACCGAGTGCTGTCACGCTGCTGCCGTCGTACCCGAATCTGGCGGTGGCACGGACGATGTCGAAGGCGTTCGCGCTGGCCGGCGGCCGGGTCGGATACCTTGCCGCGAGCAAGCAACTGGTGGACGCGCTGCGGATCGTGCGGCTGCCGTACCACCTGTCCGCAGTGACCCAGGCGGTCGCGCGGGCCGCGCTCCGGCACTCCGAAGAGTTGCTCGGCCGGGTCGAGCAGTTGCGGATCGAGCGGGACGAGACCGTCGACTGGCTGCGGTCACTGGGTCTGCGCGCGGTCGACTCGGATGCGAACTTCGTCCTGTTCGGTACGTTCGCCGACCGGCACGCGGTCTGGCAGGCGCTGCTGGACGACGGCGTACTGATCCGCGAGACCGGGCCGGACGGCTGGCTGCGGGTCTCCATCGGCACCGGCGCAGAGATGGCCGCATTCCGCGCTTCGCTGGAGCGCGTCCTGAAGACAGACCTGGGAAGGCTGACATGAGTGAGCGGAGCGAGCTCATCAAACAACACAGCGTCGAAGGCGGGTCATGCTCGCCCGCAGCGAAGCGAGGACGAGCATGAGTCGCACTGCTCGTATTGACCGGGAGACCAGTGAGTCGAAGGTCCTGGTCGAGCTGAACATCGACGGTGAGGGCCGCGCCGACATCTCCACCGGTGTCGGGTTCTACGACCACATGCTCAACGCGCTGGCCAAGCACGCGCTGCTCGACCTGCACGTGAACACGGTCGGCGACCTGGAGATCGACGCCCACCACACCGTCGAGGACACCGCGATCGGGATCGGCCAGGCGCTCAAGGAAGCCCTCGGCGACAAGCGCGGTATCCGCCGCTTCGGCGACGCGACCGTGCCGCTGGACGAGGCGCTCGTGCACTGCACGGTCGACCTGTCCGGCCGGCCGTACTGCGTCCACACCGGCGAGCCGGACGGTCAGGTCTACGCGATCATCGGTGGCGACTACGCCGGGTCGCTGACGCAGCACGTGTTCGAGACGCTCGCGTTCAACGCCGCGATCTGCGTCCACATCCGGGTGCTGTCCGGTCGCGACCCGCACCACATCGTCGAGGCGCAGTTCAAGGCCTTCGCCCGCGCGCTGCGGGCCGCCGCCGAACTCGACCCGCGGCAGCCGGGGATTCCGTCCACAAAGGGCGCCCTGTGAAGGCGGCACTGTGAGCAAGAAGGTCGTCCTTCTCGACTACGGTTCCGGCAACATCCGGTCGGGGGAGCGGGCGCTGCAGCGTGTCGGCGCGGACGTCACCGTCACCTCGGACTTCGACGAGGCGCTGAACGCCGACGGTCTGCTCGTCCCCGGTGTCGGTGCCTTCGAGGCCTGTATGACCGGGCTGAAGGCGGTCCGGGGCGACGTACTCGTCGACCGTCGGCTGACCGGCGGCCGTCCGGTGCTCGGCATCTGTGTCGGCATGCAGATCCTCTTCGCCCGCGGGATCGAGCACGGTGTCGAGACCGAGGGCTGCGAGCAGTGGCCCGGCACGGTCGAGCGCCTGCAGCCGCACGACAACGAGCCGGTCCCGCACATGGGCTGGAACACCATCGACGTCCCGGCCGGCACCACGCTGTTCGACGGTATCGAGAAGGAGCGGTTCTACTTCGTCCACTCGTACGGTGTCCGCGAGTGGGAACTGCAGGGCGCCCGCGCGTCGGTGGCTCCGCTGGTGACCTGGACGTCGTACGGCGCCGACCGGTTCGTCGCCGCGGTCGAGAACGGACCGCTCTCGGCGACCCAGTTCCACCCGGAGAAGTCCGGCGACGCCGGCGCCGCCCTCCTGGCCAACTGGGTCCGTTCACTCTGACTCCACCCCGGAGCGCCTCATGCTGAGGGGGTGAGGACGGTTCCGGGTGCCCTGGTGTGCGATGGAGTGCGGCGGCAAGACGTGCCGTCGTGATCGAGAGGGCCGGCGATGGGCGGGATCAGCAGCACCAGCAAACGGGCGACTGGAGATACGGCGGTCACGCCACGGTTCACCAGGGACACCGTCCTGGCGGTGCCGAAGGACCGGATGCCGGATCACGCGATGCTGCCGAACCGCGAGGACCTGGTCGTACTGCGGGTGGTCGTGCGGAACGGCTTCAGTCACGACATGGCCGAGTTGTTCCTGCGCGACGTGCGGGTCGCGGTCGACTGGCTCGACGGGTTGCTGGCTCCGATGCCGCAGGAGAAGGCACCGGCTGGGTTCCACCACTGACTCACCATGACCGGACGGGGACCGTGATGGCCTGGACGGCCGGATTCCGGGCCCGCCAGTTCATCCGGCAGAGCCTGTGGGTGGTGCCGCTCGCCGGCGGGGTGATCGGTGCGGTGCTGGCCAATGTCGACCTGTGGATCGACGACCGGATCACGTTGCCATCGGAGTGGAGCTACTCCACGGGCACCGCGAACAGCGTGCTGTCGGCCGCCGCGGCCGCGATGGTCGGGCTGATCGGCTTCGTGGTCACGATCGGCGTGCTGGTCGTGCAGATGGCGACCGGCACGCTGTCGCCCCGCTTCATGCGGCTGTGGTACCGGGATCGGCTGCAGAAGTTCGTTCTCGCGGCGTTCACGGCCACCTTCACCTTCTCGTTCGCCCTGCTCCGCCATGTGGAGTCCGACTCGGTGCCCGACCTGGGCATCTCCCTGGTCGGGCTGGCGGTCAGCATCGACCTGATCCTCCTGCTGCTGTACTTCGACCGGTTCGTGCACGCCCTGCGCCCGGTGGCGGTCGCCGCGGCGATGGCGCAGGCCGGTCTCGCGATCGAATTCGGAGCGGACGGCCTCGCCGAGGAGCCCGGGCCGGCCGACCGGTCGCGAGGTGTGCCGGACGCGCGGGTGCCGGCTCCCCGGTCGGGTGCGATCCAGGAACTCGAGGTCGCGGGGCTGGTCCGGTTCGCGGCGGCTCGTGACCTGGTCTGCGTCGTTCCGCACACGATCGGCGACTTCGTCACCGTGGGGAGCGTGCTGATCGAGGTTCACGGTGCGGCGAGCGAGGCCGACCTGCGGCGGTTGTCCCGGATGGTCTCGCTGGGCCGCGAGCGCACGATCGACCAGGACCCGGCCTTCGCGCTGCGCATCCTGGTCGACATCGCGATCCGGGCGCTGTCGCCGGCGGTCAACGACCCCACCACGGCGACCCAGGTGCTCAACCACATCGAGGCCCTGCTGAAGGGGATCGGGACCTCGGACCACGCGTTCCGGGGGGCCGCGCTCGACGCCGACGGCCGGGTCCGGCTGGTCGTCCGGACCCGCGGCTGGGTGGAGTACCTCGAGGTCGCGATGACCGAGATCCGCCACTACGGCGCGTCCTCACCACAGATCTGCCGGCGAATGCGCGCCCTGCTCGAGGACCTGCGGGCCGAAGTCCTGCCCGCACGCCGCGCGGCCGTCCAGGATCAGCTCGACGCCCTGGATCGGGCGACCGACGCGGCGTTCGCCGACCCGTTCCAGCGCGCACTGGCCCGGATGAGCGACCAGCAGGGTCTTGGCACCACCCGAGCCGGCGAGACCTCCGATGCCCGCGGTTGACCCGAGACTGCTCCGAAGGACGCGAGCGGTCCGGACGCTGTGGCGGCGGTCCGCCGTCTTCGGTGTCGTGACCGCGGCGGTAGTTGTCACCCAGGCCTGGCTGCTGGCAGATCTTCTGTCGGCATCGTTCCAGGACGGTGCCGGCCTCGCCGAGCTTCGTGGTCCGCTGCTGGCGCTGCTCGGTGTCGTCCTCGCCCGTGCCCTGCTCGCCTGGTGGGTGGAACTGATGGCCCACAGAGCCGGAACGCAGGCCAAGTCGGAGCTGCGGATGACGCTGCTGCGGCACGTGGTCGGCCTTGGGCCGGCCTGGCTCGCCGGGCGTCGCACAGCTGAGGTCGAGTCACTCGGTACTCGCGGCCTCGATGCCCTCGACGGGTACTTCACTCGCTACCTGCCCCAACTGGTGCTGGCGGTCGTCATCCCGGTCGCGGTCATCACCGCCGTCGTGACGCAAGACGTGGTGGCCGCGGCGATCATCGCCGCTACGGTTCCGTTGATCCCACTACTGATGGCCGTGGTCGGTGCCGGTGCCAAGGCCGCCGCGGCCAAGCGCCTCGTCAGTCTGCAGCGTCTCGGCGGCCACTTTCTCGACAGCGTCGCCGGACTGACGACGCTCAAGGTGTTCGGGCGGGCCCGCGCCCAGGCAGCGGTGGTCCATCGGGCCACGGACGACCTCGGCCGGGAGTCGATGGGCACCCTGCGCGTCGCCTTCCTGTCCTCTCTCGTGCTGGAGTTGCTCGCGTCGTTGTCGGTGGCGGTGGTCGCGGTGGCCGTCGGCATCAGGCTCGTCAGCGGCGGTCTCGACCTGGAGACCGGCTTGTTCGTCCTCATCCTCGCTCCTGAGGCCTATCTTCCGTTGCGCACGCTGGGGGCGAGCTTCCACGCCGGCGCGGATGGAGCGGCCGCGGCCGATCAGGTGTTCAGAGTGCTGGACAGGCCGGTGGCGGACGACCGGACGGGGACCTGTCTCCCGCGCCACGCGTCAGTGGATCTGCGCGTCGACGAACTGTGCGTGACCTATCCGGATCGAGACGAACCCGCACTCGACCGGGTCAGCCTGTCCGTGCGGTCGGGGGAGGTGGTGGCGTTGACCGGCCCGAGCGGTTGCGGGAAGTCGACGTTGATCGCCGTACTGCTGGGCTTCGTCGGTGTGGACTCCGGGCAGGTGACCGTGTGCGGAGTGAATCTCGCGGCGCTCGATCTCGAGAGTTGGCGCCGGAATGTGGCCTGGGTTCCGCAGCGGCCGTACCTGCTGGCCGCGAGCCTGGCCGACAACATCAGGCTCGGCAGGCCGGATGCTGCTGAGGAGGACGTACTGCGGGCGGTTCACGACGCCGGACTGGCACCGGTGATCGACCAGTTGCCGCAGGGACTCGCGACGCCGCTGGGCGAGCGCGGCGCGGGTCTGTCCGCGGGGGAGAGGCAGCGCGTCGCACTGGCGCGGGCGTTCTTGACGGATGCGCCGCTGCTTCTGCTGGACGAGCCGACGGCCAATCTGGACGGGCAGACCGAGGCGTCGGTGCTCGCCGCGGTTGCCCGCCTGACCGTCGGCCGTACTGCGCTGATCGCCGCGCACCGGCCGGGTCTGGTCGCGATGGCGGACACCGAGATCCGGCTCGAGCACGCGACCGCGCTGGACTACCGATGATGGCCGGCGTGCCGGTCAGGCTGGCCGCGGCGAGCCTGCTCGGGGCCGGTGGCGCCGCTGCCGGGCTCGGTCTCGCGGCGACCGCCGGCTGGCTGATCGCCCGCGCCTCCGAGCAGCCGAACATGGCGGCGCTGGGACTCGCGGTCGTCGGGGTGAGGTTCTTCGGGATCGCTCGCGGGCTGCTGCGGTACCTCGAACGCCTGGTCGGCCACGATGCGGCGTTCCGCGTCCTGGCCGACGTACGGATGAAGGTCTACGCCCGGCTCGAGCGGCTCGCTCCGGCGGGCCTACCGGGTTTCCGGAGCGGTGATCTGCTGGCCCGCTTCGTCGACGACGTCGATTCGCTGCAGGACCTGCTGCTCCGGGTGGTCCCGCCGTACGTCGTCTTCGTCGCCTCCATCGGGTTGACGGCCGGCCTGGTCGGCTTCCTGGTGCCGGCTGCCGGCATCGCGATCCTGGTCGCCGCGCTGCTGTGTGCGACGGCTGTTCCTGTTCTCGCCCTGCGGTTGGTGCGGCGGTCCGAGGCACGTCAGGCCGAGACACGGGGCGAGTTGTCGGCCGCCGTGGTCGACCTGGTCCAGGGTGCGCCCGACCTGATCGCCTACGGTGCGGCGAAAGAACAGGTGCGCCGGGCCGGTCGAGCCGATGCCGAACTGAGCCGGGTGGCCCGGTCGGCGGCTCGCACCGCCGGAACCGGCTCGGGCCTCACCACCCTGCTCGCGGGTCTGTGTGTGTGGGTCGTGCTCGCGACCGGAATCGTTGCCGTCGACAACGGCCGGCTGCGCGGTGTCCTGCTCACCGTCGTCGTCCTCATCTCGTTGGCCGCTTTCGAATTGGTCACCGGACTCCCACAGGCCTTCGCGACCTTCGAGCGGGTACGACGATGCCGGCAGCGGGTCGAGGTCCTGCTGGCTGCCGATGTCCCGGTCCGCGAGCCCACGACCCCGGTGCCGCTGCCGGCGGCGCCGTACACGATCCGGCTCCGCGACGTTCGTGCCCGCTACCCGTCCGGGCGACTCGCGCTGGACGGGATCGACCTGGAGTTGGCTCCCGGCAGCCGGGTCGCGGTGGTCGGACCGAGTGGAGCGGGCAAGTCCACGCTGGCCGCCGTACTGCTGCGGTTCCTCGACCTCGAGTCCGGTTCGGCGTCGCTGAACGGGATCTGTCTCAGCGACCTGGCACCGGAGGCCGTGCGCCGGGTGGTCGGTCTGGCCGGTCAGGACGCGCACGTCTTCGACCGCACGATCGGTGACAACCTCCGGCTGGCCCGGCCGGACGCGAGCGAGGCCGAGATCCGGGCCGCGCTCGCGACGGTCGATCTGCTGGACTGGCTCGACGGCCTGCCCACGGGCCTGGCCACCGAGGTCGGCGAGCACGGCGCCCGGCTCTCCGGCGGCCAGCGGCAGCGACTCGTCGTCGCACGCGCGCTGCTGGCGGATTTCCCGGTCCTCATCCTCGACGAGCCGGCTGAACACCTCGATCCCCGCGCCGCCGACGCACTGACCGCGAACCTGCTGGCTGCGGCCTCCGGGCGGACCACCGTGCTCATCACCCACCGGCTGAGCGGTCTGCAGAGCGTCGACAGGGTGCTGGTGCTGGACGCAGGCCGGGTGGTGGAGTCTGGCACGCACACAGAACTGGTCGCGGCCGGCGGGGTCTACGCCGCGCTCTGGGCCCGGGAACAGGCCACCGGTTCATCCAGCCGGAGTGATGCGCCGACGGCGAGTCAGGCGTGAGCCTGCCAGTACAACGCACGTTGCCGACGAGGGTGACCAGCCCGAGGAAGGTCTGCGATGGACCCGACCGATCTCGCGCGTATCCAGTTCGGTACGACCACCATCTACCACTTCGTCTTCGTCCCGATCACGATCGGGCTGGCGTTCCTGGTGGCCGTGCTGCACACCAAGTGGTACCGCTCGGGCAAGGAGGATCACCGGAAGCTGACCCGGTTCTTCGGCACCTTGCTGTTGATCAACATCGCCATCGGGGTCGTCACCGGGCTGGTGCAGGAGTTCCAGTTCGGCACCAACTGGTCGGCGTACTCGCGATTCGTCGGCGACGTGTTCGGCGCACCGCTGGCGATGGAGGGACTGGCGGCGTTCTTCCTGGAGTCGACGTTCCTGGGGTTGTGGGTCTTCGGCTGGAACGTGCTGCCCCGGCGGGTGCACCTCGCCACGATCTGGATGGTCGCGATCGGTGCCTCGCTGTCGGCCGCGTTCATCATGGCCGCGAACTCGTGGATGCAGCACCCGGTGGGGTATACGACCAACGCCCAGACCGGGCGGCCGGAGCTCAGCTCGATCGGGGACCTGTTCACGAACGAGGTGTTCATCTGGGGCTACATCCACGTGCTCCTCGCCTCGCTGGTGACCGGATCCGTGCTGATGCTGGCGGTGTCCGCGTGGCAACTCCGGCGCCGCGAGGACGGCCGGATCTTCCGCGGCTCGGCCAAGCTCGCGATCATCGTCCTGGTCCCGGTGTCGATCCTGGCGCTGGGGGTCGGCAGCCACCTCGGTGTGGTGGAGGCGGAGTACCAGCCGATGAAGATCTCGGCCGCCGAGGCACAGTGGGAGACCTGTCAGCCCTGCTCGTTCTCGCTGTTCCAGATCGGCGGCGGCAGGAACGACGAGACCCCGACCCAGCTGATCGAAGTACCGCATCTGCTGTCCGTGCTGGCCACGGGCACGTGGAACGGCGAGGTGCAGGGACTCAACGAGCTGCAGGCCGCCGACGTCCAGCAGTACGGCCATGGCGACTACGTGCCGAACGTGTTCGTGCAGTACTGGTCGATGCGGGTGATGGCCTACCTCGGCAGCCTGATCACGCTGATCGCGCTGTGGGGAGCCTGGCTGCTGTACCGCCGCAAGCTCACCCAGTCGCGGGTGTTCCTCGCGGTGGCGACCTGGGCGGTACTGGCGCCGGTCCTGATGAACACGGCCGGCTGGATGCTGACGGAGAACGGGCGTCAGCCGTGGATCGTCCAGGGGCTGATGAAGACCGCGGACGGTGTGTCCACCAACGTCAGCACGACCGAGCTCGCGATCAGCATCGGGGCGCTGGTGGTCGTCTACCTGCTGCTCGGGATCGTCTACGTGTTCCTGATGCTGCGCTACGCGCGGCGCGGCCTCGAGCTCGAGCACGCCGAGGACGAACCCGGCCGCGATCCGCGCACGCCGGCGATCACCTACTAGCGAGCGATCCGGGAGGCGGCCGTGGGACTACCCGAGCTGTGGTTCGTGATCATCGCGATCCTGTGGACCGGCTTCTTCGTCCTGGAGGGTTTCGACTTCGGCGTCGGGATGCTGCACCGGGTCGTCGGCCGGACCGGACGGGAGCGCCGGGTGGCGATCAACACGATCGGCCCGTTCTGGGACGGTAACGAGGTCTGGCTGGTCGTCGGCGGTGCGGGGATCTTCGCTGCCTTCCCCGACTGGTACGCCAGCTGGTTCTCGGCGAGCTACCTCGCCGTCTTCCTGCTGCTGGTGGCGCTGATCGCCCGCGGCGTGTCGTTCGAGTACCGCGGCAAGGTCGACCGGCCCGGCTGGCGCAAGCTGTGGAGCGGCACGCTGACGACCGGCAGCCTGGTGGCACCGCTCGTCCTCGGGATCGCGCTGGGTGACCTGGTCGCCGGACTTCCGATCGACGCCGACGGCGAGTTCACGGGCTCGTTCTGGGATCTCTTCACACCGTTCGGCCTGTGGACCGGGTTGACGCTGGTGGTGCTCTGTCTCGTGAACGGGGCGACGTTCCTCGGCATCAGGACCACCGATGAGCTGCGTGAGCGAGCGCACCGCGCGGCGCGCTGGGCCGGCTCCGTGGGCTTCGTGCTGGTCACGGTCTACGCGATCTGGATCCTGATCATCGCCGACCACGGCTGGGCGCCGGTCCTGCCGCTGATCCTCGCGCCGCTGGCGCTGTTCGTCTCCGTCATGGCAGTGCAGCAGGCGCGTGACGGCTCGGCGTTCGTCTTCTCGGCGACGGCGATGGTGTGCACCGTGGCGGGTCTGTTCGCCGCGCTCTACCCACAGGTGATGGTGTCCAGTACGGATCCGGCGAACAGCCTCACTGTGGCCAACGCGGCGTCGGCCGACTACGCGCTCACCGTGATGAGCGTTGTCGCACTCGTGTTCTTCCCCTTGGTCCTGGCCTATCAGACCTGGTCGTACGTCGTATTCCGCCATCGATTGAGTGTGTAGGTCATCCCGCGCGGGTGATTTCCCTGCAGCGCGCACGCCGAAGGCTGGAGAGATGGCAGGCGATCAGCACTACGACGTGATCATCATCGGCACCGGCGCGGGCGGGGGGACGCTGGCTCATCGGCTGGCACCGTCCGGGAAGCGGGTCCTGCTGCTCGAACGCGGTGACTACCTGCCGCGAGAACGGCAGAACTGGGACTCGTCGTCGGTGTTCGTCCAGGGCCGCTACCGCGCGCCGGAGTACTGGTACGACGAGCACGGCCACGAGTTCCCACCGGAGACCAACTACTACGTGGGCGGGAACACCAAGTTCTACGGCGCCGCCCTGTTCCGGTTGCGGCCGCAGGACTTCGGCGAACTGCAGCACCATGGCGGAGTCTCGCCCGCCTGGCCACTGGCGTACGAGGATCTCGAACCGTTCTACACCGAGGCCGAGCACCTCTACCGGGTCCACGGCCGGCACGGCGAGGACCCCACCGAAGGGTTGGCCAGCGCGGAGTACCGGTTCGCGCCGGTCGAGCACGAGCCCCGGATCCAGCACCTGAGTGACGACCTGGAGAAGCAAGGGCTGCATCCGTTCCACCTGCCCATCGGCGTCGACCTCATCCAGGACGAGCACGGCCGGGCGACCCGGGACAGCCGTCTGCATCCGGTGCGACCGGGTGGACGGCTTCCCGTGCCTGGTGCAGGCGAAGTCGGACTCGCAGGTGATCTGCGTCGATCCGGCGCTGCAGCACGAGAACGTCTCGATGCTGACGAACGCGCACGTGGTCCGGCTGGAGACCGACCCGGGCGGGCGGACGGTCTCGCAGGTCGTGACCGAGATCGATGGGTCAACCGTTCACTTCACCGCGGACGTCGTGGTCGTCGCGTGCGGCGCGGTCAATTCCGCCGTACTGCTGCTGAAGTCGGCGAACGACCGTCATCCGAACGGCCTCGCGAACAGCTCGGACGTCGTCGGCCGGCACTACCTGCGGCACAACAACCTCGCGCTGATGGCGGTGTCGAAGGAGCCGAACCCGACCCTGTTCCAGAAGACCCTGGCCATGAACGACTGGTACTTCGGCTCCGACGACTGGGACTACCCGCTCGGCGGGATCCAGATGCTGGGCAAGTCCGACACCGAGCAGGTCCGCAGCGGCGCGCCGCGCTGGGCCGGCAAGGTCTCACCGGGCATGCCGTTCGAGATGATCGCCCACCACGCGGTCGACTTCTGGCTCTGCGGTGAGGATCTGCCCCAGCCGGGCAACCGGGTCACCGTGCGCGCGGACGGCTCGATCCAGCTGGCCCTCGACGAGAAGAACAACGTCGAGGGTGTCAACCGGCTCAGGCACAAGTTGCAGGACATGCTCGGCGACCTCGGGATGCACGAGCACAAGTTGCTCGACCACAGCATCTACCTGCACAAGGGGATGCCGATCGGCGCGACCGCGCACCAGGCCGGCACGGTGCGGTTCGGCGACGACCCGGCGAGCTCGGCGCTCGACGTGAACTGCAAGGCCCACGACCTCGACAACCTCTACGTCGTCGACACCAGCTTCTTCCCGAGCATCGGCGCCGTGAACCCCTCGCTCACCGCGATCGCGAACGCGCTCCGGGTCGGCGACCACATCCTCGACCGGCTGCGCTGAGCACCGCGCACCCGGACTGATTTGGAGAACCCCTATGGCAACCGCCGACATGGACGCACTGGTCATCTTCGGCGCGACCGGTGACCTCGCGAAGCTGGAGACCTTCCCCGCCCTGGTCGGGCTGGTCGATCGGGGCGTGCTCGACGTACCGATCGTCGGAGTGGCCAAGAGTGGCTGGGGACTCGAACAGTTCCGCGGGTACGCCGCGGCGTCGTTGAAGCTCAACGGGATCGACGCGGACAGCCCGGCGGCGGCCCGGATGCTCGGGCTGCTGGACTACGTCGACGGTGACCTCGACGACGATGCGACGTACTCCGCGATGGCCGGCAAGGTCGGCGGCGGTGGACGAGCGCTGTTCTACCTCGAGGTGCCGCCGCCGTTGTTCGGCCGGATCGCCCAGGGCATCGCGACCGCGGGCAAGGCCGACGGGGCCCGGGTGATGGTCGAGAAGCCGTTCGGCACCGATCTCGCCAGCGCCCAGCAGCTCAACACGATCATGAGCCAGGTCTTCCCCGAGGACGCCATCTACCGGGTGGACCACTGGCTCGGCCTGGACCCGCTGGAGAACGTCCTGTTCGCCCGCTTCGCCAACTCGGTGATCGAACCGCTGCTCAACCGCGACCACGTGGAGAGCATCCAGATCACCATGGCGGAGAGCTTCGACGTGTCCGACCGGGGCAGCTTCTACGACCGCACCGGCGCGATCCGCGACGTCCTGCAGAATCACATGCTGCAGGTGTTCGCGAGCGTGGTGGCCGACCCGCCGGGGCGTCTCGGTCACGACGCCTGGCGGGCCCAGAAGGCCGAGGTGATCAAGTCACTCGCGCCACTCACCGCCGAAGACACGGTGCGCGGGCAGTACGACGGCTACCTCGATGTCGCCGGCGTCGATCCCAAGTCGACGACCGAGAGTTACGTCGCGGTCCGGCTCGCCCTCGACACCTGGCGCTGGGCCGGCGTACCGATCGCGATCCGGGCCGGGAAGTGCCTGCCGGTCTCCGCGACCGAGGTGGCGATCCGGTTCCGCCGGCCACCGCAGGACATGTTCGGGCTCGCATCCGGCGCCGACGCGAACCTGCTGCGGTTCCGGATCTGGCCGGAGAGCCAAATCGGGCTCACCCTGACCGGCAAGAAGCCCGGTGCCGGCTGGACTCCGCAGGTCGAGGACCTCACCTTCGCCGAGCAGCCGGGATCCGACCAGCGGCCGTACGACCGGCTGATCGGGGCGGCGCTCACCGGGCAGGTGTGGCTCTTCGCCCCGCAGGACACGGTCGAGGCTGCCTGGCGCGTGGTCGAGCCGGTGCTCGGCGACGTGGTCCCGGTCGTTCCGTACGCCAAGGGCAGTTGGGGGCCGAAAGAGGCCGACGCCCTGCTGCCGCACGGCGTTCCCTGGCACGACCCGGCCGGATGAGCCGGGGCCGGTCCGATGAGTCAGTGGAGCAGGCGTGACGCCGAGGCCCGGCCAGAGCCTCGCCGGGTGGTGATCGTCGGCGGAGGGTTCGCCGGCCTGTTCGCAGCCCGCGAGTTCCGGAAGCGGCCGGTGCAGGTCACCCTGGTGGACAAGGCGGCGCACCATCTGTTCCAGCCGCTGCTGTACCAGTGCGCGACCGGAATGCTGTCCGAGGGCCAGGTCGCGATGCCGCTGCGGCAAGTCCTGCGCAAGCACAAGAACGTGGACGTCGTACTCGCCGAGGTGACCGGCGTCGACGTCGACGCCCGCGTCGTCCACGCGATCCGGCCGACCGGCGGCGACATCGAGTTCCCGTACGACGACCTGATCCTGGCCGCCGGCGTCCGGCAGTCGTACTTCGGGCACGACGAGTTCGCCGCCTTCGCACCCGGGATGAAGTCGCTGGCCGACGCGTTGCTGATCAGGCGCCGGATCTTCGGTGCCTTCGAGATGGCCCAGTCGTCCACCGACCCCGAGGAGCGCCGGCGGTGGCTCTCGTTCGCGCTGGTCGGTGCCGGCCCGACCGGCGTCGAGCTGGCCGGGCAGATCCGCGAGCTGGCCACGTCGACGCTGAGCCGACAGTTCCACCTGATCGATCCGACCGAGGCCAAGGTGATGCTCTTCGACGGCGGCGACGCGCCACTCGCGCCGTTCGGCCCGAAGCTGTCCGCCAAGGCCGCCAAAGCGCTGACCGACCTCGGCGTCGAACTCCACCTGGGATCGATCGTCACCAACGTGGACGCGAAGGGGCTGGAGGTCCGCGGACCCGACGGCGTGAGTACGGCGTACCAGGTCGGAACCGTGCTGTGGGCCGCCGGCGTCGCGGCGCCGCCGGTCGCGGACGTGCTCGCGAAGGCGGCCGGCGCGGAGCAGGACCGGGCCGGGAGGATCAAGGTCCAGCCCGACCTCACCCTGCCCGGCCACCCGGAGATCTCGGTCGTCGGTGACGTGATGAGCCTGGACGACCTTCCCGGCGTCGGCGAGGTGGCGATGCAGACGGGGTTCTACGCGGCGAAGCGGATCCGGAACGAGGTGGACGGGAAGACCGGTCCGCAGAAGCCGTTCCGGTACCGGGATCTGGGCTCCGCGGCGTACATCGCGCGGGGACAGGCAGTCGTCTCGGTCAACCGGGTGCCATCTGAGTGGCCGGCTCGGCTGGCTGGCCTGGCTCGGCATCCACATCGCGTTCCTGACCGGTTTCCGCAACCGGTTCGGGGCGCTGCTCACCTGGGCGATCGCCTTCAGCCGGGAGAGCCGGCGGGAACGAGCCTTCACCATGCAGCAGGTCGCGCCCGGCGGCGCCGATCTCTATCGCAACCGAACAGGAGACGAGCCCTGATGGCCGACTACCCACCCATCGCCGAGCACGGACTGATCGGCGACCTGCAGACCGCCGCACTCGTGACCACCGACGGATCGATCGACTGGTTCTGCTGTCCGCGGTTCGACTCGCCGAGCGTCTTCGCCGCGCTCCTCGACCACGAGAAGGGCGGCTACTTCCGGGCCCGGGCCACCGGCGCCGGCGTCACCAGCCGGCAGCTGTACTTCCCCGACACCGCCATCCTGATCACCCGGTTCATGACCGAGGGCGGGGTCGGCGAGGTCGTCGATTTCATGCCGCCGGCCGGCAAACAGCCCACCGCGAACCACCGGATCCTGCGGATGATGCGGTGCGTGCGCGGGCGGATCGACTTCGAGGTGGATATCGCGCCGCGGTTCGACTACGGCCGCACCCAGCACGAGACGCAGCTGACCGAGCCGGGCGCCGTGTTCGTGACCGACGACCTGAGCCTGACCGTGCACGCGGTCCGCGAGCCGGGTGACGAGCGGCTGGCGCAGATCCGGCTGGACGGCGACGACGTCCACATCGACTACTCGATGACCGCGGGGCAGGTCCGGGGGCTGGTACTGGAGTCGGCGGCTGACGGGCCGCCGCGAGAGATCCCTGTCGCCGAGTTCACCGCGATGTTCGACCAGGCGACCGTCTTCTGGCGTGACTGGCTGTCGAAGTCGACGTACACCGGGCGGTGGCGGGAGATGCTGCAGCGCTCGGCGATCACGCTGAAACTGATGACCTATGCGCCCACCGGTGCGCTCGTCGCCGCACCCACGGCCGGGCTGCCCGAACAGGTCGGTGGAGAGCGCAACTGGGACTACCGCTACACCTGGGTGCGGGACGCGTCGTTCTCCGTGTACGCACTGCTCGGCATGGGGTTCACCGAGGAGGCAGCCCAGTTCTGCGGGTGGTTGCGAGACCGTGTCCAGGAGAAGACCAGAGGGGAGGGCGGCCCGCTCAACATCATGTACCGCGTGGACGGTTCGTCCGACCTGGTCGAGGAGTCCCTCGAACATCTCGACGGCTACCGGGGCTCCCGGCCGGTGCGGATCGGCAACGGCGCGTCAGACCAGCGGCAGATGGACATCTTCGGCGAGGCGCTGGACAGCATCTACTTCGCGGACCAGCACGGGATCGAGCTCGATCACCATGGCTGGGTCGCGCTGCGGGGCATCGTCGACTGGCTGACCGACAACTGGGACCTGCCGGGTGAGGGGATCTGGGAGACGCGCGGCGGGCAGAAGGACTTCACCTACGGCCGGGTGATGAGCTGGGTCGCGTTCGACCGGGCCATCCGGATGGCAGCGAAGCACGGCCGGCCGGCCGCGGTCGACCGCTGGATCAACAGCCGCGACGCGATCTACAACCAGGTGATGCAACGCGGCTGGAGCGACAAGGTCGGCGCCTTCGTGCAGCACTACGACGACACCGTTCTCGACTCGTCGATGTTGCGGATGGCAACGGTCGGCATGATCGCACCCAACGACCCGATGTGGCTGTCCACGCTGGACGCGATGGAGGCCGAACTCGTGGTCGACAGCCTGGTCTACCGCTACGACCCGTCCGCGTCGCCGGACGGGCTGGCCGGGGACGAGGGCACGTTCTCGCTCTGCACGTTCAACTACGTCGACGCGCTGGCCCGGGCCGGCCGCCTCGACGAAGCCCGGCTGATCTTCGAGAAGATGCTCACCTACGCCAACCACGTCGGCCTGTTCTCCGAGGAGATCGGGCAGACCGGCGAGCAGCTCGGCAACTTCCCGCAGGCCTTCACGCACCTGGCCCTGATCGACGCCGCCATCACGCTGGACGCTGCGCTGGATCAAGCGAAGGCCGAAGGACGGCACACCCCACTGAACGTCGCGGCCGCGCGCAGGAAGGCGGACGCGACGGCTCGCTGACGCATCGCCGACCTGCTCGGCAGTCCTGGCTACCGCTGGGGCTCGTCGAGTGGGTCGGGGGTGCGGGTGAGTCTGCGGTCGATGGCGACGGCGATCGCGGGGTACACCAGCACGGACAGGACGCCCGCGCCGACCAGCGCGGCGGCGTTCTCGGGGAGCATGTGGCCGCTCTCGAGCCCGATCTCGCTGAGCGCGACGAGCAGCGGCAAGGCCGTCGACACGATGAAGACGAGCTCGAAGCGTCTCGCCCGGGGCAGCGCGGTGCGGTACACCAGCAGGGTCGGCAGGCCGCGGACGACGAGGAACAGGACGAAGAACAGGAACAGCCGCCCTGGCGCCTCCACGATGGACCGTATGTCGAGACCCATCCCGGACGAGACGAAGAAGATCGGGATGAAGAAGCCGTAGCCGACGGCATCGAGCTTGTGCTCCAGTGCCTCGACGTTCCCGGGGGCCCACCGGCGCAGGACGACGCCCGCCACGAAGGCGCCCAGGACGACGTCGAGTCCGAAGTCCTCGGCGACGACGAGCAGGAGGAGCAACAACGCGACCGTCCACCGCAGCGTGGTCTGCGAGGTCGCGTGCTCACCCGCCGTCAGGATCCGGGCGATCCGGCCGCCGCGACTCAGACGGGGAACCAGACTCAGCAGCAGCCCGAGAACTCCCATCGCGATCAGTGAGATCAGCCCGACGAAGCTGCCGTGGGACCCGAGGAAGATCGCGATCGCCACGATCGGCAGGAACTCACCGACCGCTCCCGCCGCCAGCACGAAGGGGCGGAACGACCCACCCAGCATGTTGTTGTCGCGCAGGATCGGCAACAGCGTTCCCAGTGCGGTCGTGGTCAGGCCGATCGCCACCGGCACGAAGGCGTGCACGAGACCGAGGGCCGCGAACCCCCCGACGACCGCGACGGACACTGCCACCGTGACCAGCCACCCGATCAGCGCGAGCTTGCCGGCGACCTGACGGAACACCGCCAGCTCGAGCTCGTAGCCGGCCAGGAGGAACAGGAACCCGAGACCGACGTTCGCGAGCAGCTCGATCGCGTCCGGGTCGGCCAGGTCGAGCACCTCCGGCCCGATGACCACACCGCCGAGAATGAGCACGACCACCTGAGGTATTCGCAACCGGCTGACCAACCCGACCAGCACCGGTGTCAGGGCGGCCACGAACACGACCACGAAGAGGGACGTCAGTTCGATGCCGAGCTCGCTGCCCATCCCACCAGCGTGAAGGCTCGTCCGGATCGCGAACCTCCCCCAGCCCGGATGATCCCGGCGCGCGCGAACCGGGCATAGTAATACCAGTTGTGTACGTGGTTTTACACCTGACGATCGGTCACGGTTGAGTGGCGTGTCCGATTTTCGGGCTGCGAGGACTTCCTACTCGTCAGTTGGGATGTCACACTCACTCGCCAAGACGTTGGTTGGGAACCTTCGGGGATCCGGGAGGCCGGGTGCTGGCGGCGAAGAACCTCGAGGTCGTCTACGACGACGTGATGCTGGTGCTGCGGGGGGTCGGTCTTGAGGTCCCGCAGGGACGGATCGTCGCCCTGCTGGGGGCGAACGGGGCCGGCAAGTCCACGTTGCTGCGCGCGTTCTCCGGTCTCCTCGACGTCCACGACGGCGAGGTACGGCGTGGGTCGATCACCCTCGACGGCGAGCCGATCCACACGTACGGCGCCAGCCGGGTCGCTGCCCTGGGCATCAAACAGGTGATGGAGGGCCGGCGGATCCTGGCCGACCTCACCGTCGAGGAGAACCTGCGGATCGGCGGTCACGTCAGCCCGCGCTCGATCAGGACCAATCTGGACCGGACCTACGCGCTGTTCCCGGTGCTGGCCGACCGGCGGCGCAAGCTGGCCGGCTACCTGTCCGGCGGTGAGCAGCAGATGCTGGCCATCGGCCGGGCGCTGATGTCGGATCCGAAGTACCTGCTGCTGGACGAGCCGAGTCTCGGCCTGGCCCCGATGATCGTCCGGCAGATCCGGGACGTGATCGTGCAGATCAACCAGCAGGGAACGACCGTCCTGCTGGTCGAGCAGAACGCAGCGATGGCCTTGTCGATCGCCGAGCACGGGTACGTGCTGGAGAACGGCGCGATGGTGATGGACAAGCCCGCGGCCGAGCTGCTCGCGGACGGCGACGTCCGCGAGTTCTACCTCGGTCTCGGCGCCGAAGGCTCGGCGAAGTCGTTCCGCGACGTGAAGCACTACCGCCGCCGGAAGCGCTGGCTGTCATGACGGCGACCGAGGCCAGGCAGAGCGAGAGCACGGACGAGGCCGTCCCGGTGCTGACGTTCGAGGACGTCGTCCTCGGCTTCGACGGGGTCACTGCCCTGAACGGCGTGAGCTTCGCCGTGAACCCGGGCGAACTGTTCGCGGTGATCGGCCCGAACGGCGCCGGCAAGACCTCGATCTTCAACGTCCTCTCCGGCGTGTACCGGCCGCAACGCGGCACCGTCCGGTTCGGCGACGAGGACCTGATCGGCCGCCGGCCGCACGCGATCGCGCGCCTCGGCATCGCCCGGACCTTCCAGAACATCGAGCTGTTCTCCAACCTGACCGTGCTGGACAACCTGATGCTCGGCCGGCACCACCATCACCCGTACGGCGTTCTCGCGGCCTTCGCGTGGATCGGCAAGGCCCAGCGCAACGAACGGGCCAACCGCCGGGCCGTCGAGGAGATCGTCGACTTCCTCGAGCTGGCCCAGTGGCGGCGGCTCCCGGTCGGTCTGCTGCCGTACGGCGTCCAGAAGCGGGTCGAACTCGGGCGCGCACTCGCGTCCGAGCCGAAGCTGTTGCTGCTGGACGAACCGGTCGCCGGGATGAACCTGGAGGAGACCGAGGACATGGCCCGGTTCATCCTCGACATCCGCGACGAGCTCGGCCTGCCGATGGTGATGGTCGAGCACGACATGGGCCTGGTGATGGATCTGGCCGACCGGATCATGGTGATCGACTTCGGCAAACCGATCCGCACCGGGACGCCGAAGGAAGTCGCCACCGATCCCGATGTGGTGCGCGCCTACCTGGGCGAGGAACACCGGGTGATGCCATGAGCGAGCGAAGCGAGGTCATCATCAAGCGCAATGGACCTTGTGCCTCATCCGCGCCCGGAGCGAGAGCGAGGATCGCGGATGAGAACAATCGCAACCCGGGTGCGGGAGCGGGCCAGGACCACTCCGGACGTGATCGCCTTGCGGGAGAAGGATCTGGGCATTTGGCAGCAGGTCAGCTGGGGCGAGTACTGGGACACCGCCGAGCTGGTCGGTCACGCGTTGCTTGCCCTCGGCGTCGAGCCGGACGACCGGGTCGCGATCCACTCGGAGAACCGGCGCGAATGGCTCTACACCGACGTCGGCACGGTCGCCGTCCGCGCCTCCACCGTCGGTCTCTACCCGACCAACCCGGTCGCCGAGGTCGGCTACCTGCTCCGCCACTCGGGGGCGAAGGTGCTCGTCGCCGAGGACCAGGAGCAGGTCGACAAGGCGCTGGCGATCGAGGACCTGCCCGACCTGAAGCACATCGTGTACGTCGAGCCACGCGGCATCCGGCACCGGTACGACGACCCGCGGCTGATCGCCTGGCCCGACTTCCTGGCGATCGGCACCGAGCATCGTGAGGCGAACCCGGGCGCGGTGAGCGGGCGGATGGACGACGCGCGGCCGGACGACGTGGTCACGCTGATCTACACCTCCGGCACCACCGGCCCGCCGAAGGGCGTGATGCTCGACCGCCACGAACGTCGACTTCGCCATCCAGGAGCTCGTCGAACGCGGCGGCTTCACCGCGCCGCCGCCGTCCCCGCGCGACAGCGTGCTGTCCTATCTGCCGTTGTGCCACGTGGCCGAGCGGATCTTCAGCGGCTGGTTCGGTGCCGGGGCCGGCGTCTGCGTGCATTTCGCCGAGTCGATCGAGACCGTCGCGACCAACCTGCACGAGGTCCAGCCGACCATCCTGTTCGGAGTGCCGCGGATCTGGGAGAAGATCGCGGCCGGCGTGCAGATCCGGATCCAGTCCGCGGATCCGGTCAAGCGTGCGATCGGCACCTACTGGTTGCGCCGGGCCGACTGGATCGGCGCTGTGCTCGCGGCCAACGACGGACGTCATACCGCTGCCTCCAAAGCGGTCTACGCGGTCGGCTGGCTGTTCTGCTACCGCGCGTTGAAGGATCGCGTCGGCCTGCGCAAGGTCCGGTACGCCGCCTCCGGGGCCGCCCCGATCGCGCCCGAGGTACTGCGCTTCTTCATGGGACTCGGGCTGCCGATGCACGAGGTGTACGGCATGACCGAGAACACCGCGGTGGCGACCGCCAACCGCCCGGGCCGGGTCAAGGTCGGCACGGTCGGCGAGGCACACAAGGGCGTCGAGGTGCGGATCGACGAGAGCACCGGCGAGATCCTGACCCGGCATCCCGGCACGTTCGCCGGCTACTGGCAGGACCCGGAGGCGACCGCGAAGGTGCTCTCCCCGGACGGCTGGCTGCACACCGGCGACGTGGGGGAGTGGGTCGACGGCACGCACCTGCGCATCACCGACCGGATGAAGGACATCATCATCACCGCGGGCGGGAAGAACGTCGCCCCGTCCGAACTCGAGAACGCGCTCAAGGCGTCGCCGTACATCAAGGAAGCGGTCGTGATCGGCGACCGGCGCAAGTTCCTCGCCGCACTGATCGGGATCGAGCCGGACACCGTCGGCCACTGGGCCCAGGTGCAGCGACTGCCCTATTCGACGTACGGCGACCTGTCCGCGAAGCCCGAGGTGATCGCGCTGGTCCAGGGCGTCGTGGACGAGGTCAACCAACGGTTCGCCACGGTCGAGCAGGTGCGGTCGTTCCGGCTGCTCCCGAAGCTGCTGGATCACGAGGACGGCGAGCTGACCGCGACCCAGAAGGTGAAACGCGTCGCCGTCGAGTCGACGTTCGCCGGCCTGGTCGAGTCCATGTACGCCGGGGGTGTCCGGTGAACGAGTTCGTCGCCACGGTCGTCCGCGGTCTCGGCAACGGGTCGATCTACGCCCTGCTGGCGCTGGGATTCGTGATCGTCTACAAGTCCATGCGGGTGATCAGCTTCGCCCAGCCGGCGTTCATGATGGCCGGCGCGCTGCTGGTCGGCTACCTGGTGCTGTCGATGAACTTCTTCCTGGCCGTGCTGGTCGCGCTGCTGCTGACCGCGCTGCTCGGGGTCGGGGTGGAACGGCTGGCGTTGCGGCCGATGATCGGCAAGCCGGTGTTCGTGATCGCGATCATCACGCTCGGCGTCGACATCGTGATCCGCACGGTGGTGAACTCGTTCATCGGCCTGGACATCCGGCAGATGGGTGATCCGTGGGGCCTGAAGCAGGTCGACGTACTGGGTGCCAAGGTCGATCAGCGGCATCTGGCCACGCTGGTGACGACGCTGATCGTGGTGGCCGCGCTGTTCGCGTTCTACCGCTGGTCGCGGACCGGTCTGGCGATGCGGGCGGCGTCGTCGGACCAGGAGGTCGCGCTCGCGCAGGGAGTCTCGGTCGGCCGGGTGTTCTCGCTGTCGTGGGCGCTCGCGGCGGCGCTGGCCGGATTGGCCGGGGTGTTCCTGTCGACCGGCATCGGGCTCGAGCAGAACCTCTGGCTGACCGCGCTCAAGGCACTGCCGGTGATCATCCTCGGCGGCCTCGATTCCCTCGGCGGAGCAGTGGTCGCGGGTCTCTCGATCGGGGTGGTGGAGGCGCTCGTCGGCGGCTACGGCGGCGACCTGCACCCGCTCCTCGGCGGCGATTTCTTCCTGGTCGTCCCGTACCTGCTGATGCTGCTCGTCCTGCTGGTCAGACCGTACGGCCTGTTCGGCACCCGAGAGGTGGAGCGAATATGAGTCGACCACTGCTCTACCTGTCCTACAAGCAGGACATGGCGTTGCTGAACACGCCGGCCAAGCGGGCCTGGACGGTGGTGCTGGCGATTCTTGCGGTGTCGTTGCCGTTCATGCTGACCGACGATCTGCTGGTCGTCCTGGCGACGGCGTGCGCGGCGTCGATCGGTGCGATCGGGCTGAACATCGTCACCGGGTACGGCGGTCAGGTGTCGCTCGGGCACGCGTTCTTCCTGGCCATCGGCGCCTACACCGCGGCGGCGATGTCAGGTGATCCGGACAGCACCCGGCTGATCGGGTTCGGGATCACCTCGCTGCCGATCTGGCTGCTCGGGGCGGGCTTGGTCGCGGGACTGGCCGGGCTGATCGTCGCGCCGCTGGCGGCCCGGCTGCGCGGGTTGTACCTGGCCGTGGTGACGCTCGGTCTGGTGTTCATCGGGGAGCACGTGTTCAAGCACTGGCGTGAGCTCACCGGGGGAGTCGGAGTCGGCCGGCCGGCCGCCGTACCGGAGCTGTTCGGGTTCCAGTTCGCGGTCGACGGGGCGATGTTCACGAAGGCGCAGAAGCTCTACCTGCTGATGCTGGTGCTGCTGGTGATCTTCGGCGTCCTGGCGCGGAACCTGGTCCGGTCCAGGATCGGCCGGGCGATGGCCGCGGTCCGGGACCGTGACCTGGCGGCCGAGGTGATCGGGGTCGACGTGACCCGGTACAAGATGATCGCGTTCGCGGTGTCGTCGTTCTACGCCGGCGTCGCGGGCGCGCTGCTGTACGTGATGATCGGTTTCGTCGAGCCGGGGTCGTTCAACCTCGGGATGTCGGTGCAGTACATCGCGATGGTGCTGATCGGCGGTGTCGCCACCATCACCGGATCGGTGCTCGGCGCGCTGTTCATCACCCTGTTGCCGAGGGTCACCCGCGAGCTTCCGGCCGTGCTGCCGTTCATCGGCAGCAGTTCGGCGGCCGGGGGCATCACGGTCTTCCAGGTCGAGACGATCCTCTACGGCCTGTTGATCATCGGCTTCCTGATCTTCGAACCGCGGGGGCTGTTCGGGATCTGGATCCGGATCCGCACCTATTGGAAGTCGTGGCCGTTCTCGCACTGACCCTGCGTGCCCGAATCCCGGGCACGGGGCCCGCGCCGACTGGCCGGAGAAGGAGTATCGATGAGCGTTCACAGGGGAGTCGCCGTCGCGCTGGTCGCGGCGCTGGTGGTGGTCGCGGGGTGCCGTAACGACGCTCCGGAGACCCAGGAGGCCGGCTCGGGCGTCAAGTTCGACGTCGGGGTCACGTCCGAACCGTGCCCGGCCGCGGTCGACCAGGCCAAGGGCTGCATCTACCTCGGCTCGATCTCGGACCTGACCGAGGGGCCGTTCAAGGCACTCGGCGTACCGATCACCGAGAGCCAGAAGTCGTTCTGGAAGCGGGTCAACGAGGCCGGCGGGATCGGGGCGTTCGAGGTCGACGTGAGCAAGTACGTCAAGGACAACAAGTACAACCCGCAGATCCACAACGAGGTGTACTCCGAGATCAAGCCCGACGTCCTGGGGCTGGCGCAGACCCTCGGCTCGCCGACCACCGCGGCGATCCTGGCCGACCTCAAGTCCAGCAGCGTGATCGGCGTACCGGCGTCCTGGACGTCGGCCTGGGCGTTCGAGGACGTGATCCTGGAGTCGGGCACGAACTACTGCTTCGAGTCGATGAACTCGGTCGACTTCGCGGTCGAGACGCTGAAGCCGAAGACCGTCGCCGCGGTGCACTTCCCCGGTGACTACGGTGACGACGCGGCGGCCGGGACGAAGATCGCGGCCGAGGCCAACGGGCTGACGTTCACCGACATCCCGACCGCGCCGGGGCAGGAGAACCAGGGTGCGGCGATCCAGAAACTGGTCGCGGCCAAGCCGGACCTGGTCATCCTGACCACCGGCCCGACCGAGGCGGCGACCATCGTCGGCGGCGCCGCGCAGAACGGCTTCAAGGGTCAGTTCATCGGCACCAGCCCGACCTGGAACCCGGCCCTGCTGAAGAGCCCGGCGGCCCCGGCGCTGACCGCGCTCTACCGGCAGTCCGGGCCCTGGGCGCCGTACGGCACTGACACACCCGGGCCACAAGGCACTGGCCGAGTCGATCGACCAGGCGACCTTCAAGGCCGCGCCGAACGACGGGTACACGGCCGGCTGGGTCTGGTCGTACCCGCTGAAGGCCGCGCTGCAGAAGGCGGTCGAGTCGAAGGACCTCACCCGGGCCGGGCTGCTGGCCGCGGTGAAGTCGCTGCAGACGGTGGACTACGAGGGAATGCTGCCGGCCGAGGCGGGCCGCTTCGACGGCGAGCCGAACGAGCGGGTGTTCCGGGCCAGCATCATCTCCAAGGTCGACCCGACGGCGCCGACGGGCGTGAAGGTGGAGAAGGACTTCTTCACCGGGAAGACGGCTCAGGCGTACGAGTTCAGCAAGCCCTGCTACCAATAGTTAGTTGAAATTCGTGGCACTCGCGGATCGGGAGATTCGCGGGTGCCACGGCGCGCGGTTCGCCTTGTCGTTGTCTGTTGTTCACCGTACGTTCATCGTTGACCGGCAGATCCTTTCCGCCCAACGAGGAGGCACGCTCCGTGTCCGTAGAACAGAATCCCCTGTCCCGGCGGCAATTCGTCGCCCGAGCGGCCGCGGCCGGTGTCGCGGTCAGCGTCGCGGGCTCGGTCGAGGCGCTGTACACCGCCCAGCCCGCACTCGGCACCTCCGGCCCGAAGATCGGTTACGGGCCGCTGATCGAGGACCCGAACGGCATGCTCGACCTGCCGCGCGGGTTCAGCTACAAGATCCTGTCCCGTGAGGGCACCGTCCGTCCCGACGGCCTGAAGACGCCCAGCCGGTTCGACGGTATGGGCGCCTTCTCGGACCGGGACGGCGGCTCGCGCCTGGTCCGCAACCACGAGTGCAGCCCGACCGCCACCATCAAGGTGGTCGCGCCGCCGGAGCGTACCTACGACCCGGGCGGCGCCGGCGGCACCAGCACGCTGGTGGTGGACCGGCACAACCAGGCCACCCAGGAGTTCGTCAGCCTCGGCGGTACGGCGATCAACTGCTCCGGCGGCATCACGCCCTGGCGCACCTGGCTGACCTGTGAGGAGACCGAGGCCAAGGCCGGCGACCCCGCCGGGTACACCAAGGACCACGGCTTCATCTTCGAGGTCGATCCGTACGACGACCGCCGCAACAACAACCCGACCCCGCTGACCGCGATGGGCCGGTTCCAGCACGAGGCGGTCGCGATCGATCCGGCCACCGGGATCGTCTACGAGACCGAGGACGCGTTCGTCGCGCCGCTCGGCGGGTTCTACCGGTTCCTCCCGAACCGTCCGCGCGGCGGATGGGGTTCGCTGCGGGCCGGCGGCGAACTGCAGGCCATGTACATCCCGGGTCTGCCCGACCTGTCCGTCGTCCAGGAAGCGGGTGCTGAGTTCGGCGGCGTGCAGTGGATCAAGGTGCCGGATCCGTTGGCGACGACCCAGTCGGTCCGCGCGCAGGACTACGGCAAGCCGATCACCGGCGGCTACAAGCTCGAGGGTTGCTGGTGGGGTACGCGGGACCGCTGCGTGTACTTCGTCTCCTCGTTCGCCCGGACCGAGCTCGGCCCGAAGGTCGACCACGACGGCCAGGTCTGGCGGTTCGACCCGCGGAAGAAGACCCTGCGCCTCGAGGTGATCTTCACCCGGCCGTCGCCCGGATCGGACGACCCGGAGTTCGATGCCCCGGACAACATCACGATGTCGCCGTACGGCGGTCTGATGATGTGTGAGGACGGGCTCGGCGAGCAGCACATCCTCGGCACCACCGAGGACGGCGAGGTCTTCAAGTTCGCCCGCAACCGGGTGAACAACGGCACCCCGGAGGACCCGGAGTTCGGCGAGCTGGCCGGGGCCGGCTTCTCCGCCGACGGCCGGACGATGTTCTTCAACGTCTACACGCCGGGGATCACGTACGCGATCACCGGACCGTGGCGCCGGAGGAGGTAGTTCATACTGCTGCGACGTAGACCCACGCGCCGTTCTCGCGGACGAAGCGGCTGAGTTCCTGCTGGTGGCCCGGCTGTCCGTCGAGCCGGTAGCTCGCGCGGAACTCGACCGTGCCCTCGGGGTGGAACGGGCTGCCGTCGGTGGTGTGGAGAATCTCCAGGCCCGTCCAGTGGATGTCCTGGCTCAGCTCCAGGTCTGCTGGGCGGGTTGCGGAGGCCCAGGTGCGGAGCAGGTATGCCTCGTCCCCGACCACGAAGGCCGAGTAGCGCGAGCGCATGAGTTGCTCGGCGGTGGCTGCCGAAGCACGGCCCTCGTGGAGGCGGCCACAGCAGTCGGCGTAGGACGTGTCGAGCCCGCACGGGCACGGGAGAGCGCGTTTGGCCATCTCCAGATTGTGACCGGCCCCGGGCGGTGGTGGTCCGCCCGGGCCCGGTCAGGGGGTCTCCGTAGGCTGTGCGTCAGCGGGTTTCGATGACGATCCCGGCCTCCATCTCCAGTACGCGGTGGTAGTCGGCGTCGAGGGTGGCCGGGTCGCTGTGGATCAGGATGACCCAGGCCAGGCAGGTGAAGAGGTCGACGGTCTCCGGTACGACGGCGTCCTCGTCGTACAGGATCTTCATCCAGTGGAACGATTTCAGCGCGTCGATGCCGTCGAAGACGTCACGGTTGCGGAAGTACCCCTCCCGCGGCGCGATCACGAAGACGCCGCGCAGGTGCTGGACCAGGTCGAACCCGTCCCGGACCTCCCCGCGGACACGATGCGCGACGGTCCGTTTGATGTGGTTGTCGCCGGTGGCCAGCTCGCTGACCATCTGGTGACCACCGCCGGCCGGCCGGGCCGCGACCTCGATCAGCCGTGGGCCGTCCGCCGTCATCATCACCTCGACGTGACCGCAGCCGATCCGGATGCCGACCGCGTCGAGCACCTGCTGGGTGTACGGCCACAGCGCCTGGACCTCCGGGTCGTCCTCGGCCAGGAAGTCGATCCGCCGGTAGATGCCGATCTTGTCGCCCCGGCCGACCTTCGTGTAGCGGCATACGTCGACCAGCGCGTGCCTGCCGTCCACGCTGTACGTGTCGACCAGGTACTCGGTGCCTTCGGCGTACTCCTGGATCAGCACCGCGTCGTTGGTCAGCCCCATCTTGTTGGTCCGCCCGAGCACCCGGTCGAACCGCTCCCGCCAGTCGCCGTCCTCGAAGACGACGTACACCTCGTCACCCGCGGCGCTCTTCGGCGGCTTGATCACCAGCCGCTTCCCGAGCAGGTCGTTCTCCTTCAGCCACTTCTCCGCCTCGGCCGGATCGGCGGTCCGGAACTGGCGCAACCGCGGTACACCCGCGGCAGCGAGCGCCTGCGCCATCTCCCACTTGTCCCGCCTGGCCGACGCCAGCTCAGGCACGTTCCCGGTGCCGGGCACCAGGATCTCGATCAGCTGGTCACACAGCTCGACCCCGCTCTCGGCGCCCGGAATCAGGTACTCCGGCTCGTACTGCCGCAACTCCTCGGCGAGCGTCTGTACGTCGCCGGTGAGGTAGTGCACGTGCTCGAAGTCGTCCGGATGCCAGCTGGCCGTGTACGCCGGCGGCGGCTCGGCACCACTCAGTACGGCGACCGGCAACCGGCCCGCCTCCCGGAAGGCGGCCGGATACTCCTGTCCCGTGGACAACGGGTCCACGATGATCGTGTAGTTGCTCATGCCATCTTTCAATGAACTCAGCCTCCTAGGAGCTCTGCGCCGGCTCCGCGGCCGTGGTCGGAGTTGTCGCTTCGGCGGTGGTGGGTTCCTCAGCCGGCCGCATGCCGAAGTACGCGAGGACGACGCCGATCGCGCCGGCCAGCCCGCACCACACCCAGACCTCGGTGCCGGACCGGTTCCACACCCACACGCCGAGGAACGGGCCGAGCGCGGATCCGAGTCCGAACATCGCGTGTGCGGAACCGACGTACCGGCCGAGCAGCGGCTTCGGCGCGGCCATCCCCGGGTAGGCGAACATGGTCGGTCCGCCGATGATCTCGGCCAGCGTCCAGAGCAGCGTGCCGATCACGAAGATCGCCAGCCCGCCCGGCAACGCGTAGAACGCCAGCCCGCCGCCCAGCAGGACGAACCCGGTCATCGCGACGATCCGGGCCGGCCAGTTCTGCACCACCTTCGTCACCAGCAACTCGCAGGTGATGACGATGAAGCCGTTCAGCGCGACGACCGCACTGAACCACCAGGTCGACAACCCGTCGGCCTTCATGTGCAGCGGCAGGACGGCCAGGTACTGCATGTAGATCGCCGCGTTGATGAACATGCACAGCAGGAACAGCACGTACTTGTAGTCGCGCAGTACGGCGACATAGCCGCCGGCCGACGGCTGGTCCTCGGTGGTGTCCTCGACCGCCTTGGCGGATCGCTTGGGCAGCGCAACGATCGCCACCGCCGCATAGGCCAGGGCCGCGAGCGCCTCGCCGATGAACAGCAGGTTCCACGACACCGCGACCAGGGCGGCACCGATCAGCGGAGCCGCGGTGGTACCGAGGTTCATCGCCAACCGGTAGACCGCGAAGATCATCACCTGGCGGTTCTTCGGTGTCAGCTCGGTCAGCAGCGCGGCCGAGGCCGGGCGGTAGAACTGCCCGACCGCGCCGGCCAGTGCGACCACGACAATCACGGCGGTGTAGCTCGGCACGTAGGCGATGGCCAGGACGAACCCGGCCATGCCGAACATGCTGATCACCACCGCGGCCCGTGGCCCGACCCGGTCCGACAGCGAGCCGCCGATGATCAGGCCGATCACCGAACCACCGCCGTACACGCCGAGCGCCGTACCGGCCTGGACCGGGGTGAAGCCCTTCGAGGTGGTCAGGAACAGCACCAGGAAGACCTGCAGGAACCAGCCGAGCTTGTTCACGAAGACGCCGACCAGCAGCGCCTTCACCGGCACCGGGGCCTCCCGGATGGTCGCCCAGATGCCGGTGCTCTCGTCAGTGCGTGACACTTGGTCTGTCATTTCGGGTGTCCCGTCCAACGCAGTGCCTTCTCGGCGGCGTCCAACCCGGCCCGGCAGTCGTCGATCGACCCCGCGACCGCGGTCGCGTAGGCGATCCGGCCCCAGAGCGTCCCGTCCGGCGGCGGGCTGGTCGTCTGCCCGGCCTCCATCAGCGGCACCAGCTGGTCGATGGACTCCGGCAGGATGTCGGCGTCGAACTCGACCGAGTCGAGCACGGTGTCGTTCTCGTCCACGTAGAAGAACCGGACGCCGCCGACCTGCGTGCGGTCCGGCACGAGCGCCGGTGCACGTCCGCAGGCGACCGCGGCCGCGGCCAGCCCGGGGTCGACCCCGGTCGCCTTCAGGCCGAGGTACGGGATCAGGTCGCCGCCGATCCGGGCGTTGATCTCGATCACCTTCGGGCCGTCGGCCGTCATCATGATCTCGGTGTGCGTGACACCGTCGGTGAACGCGATCGCCTTGTGCGCGTCGACCAGCACCTGCATCAGCTGGTCGTCGGCGAGCAACGGGTCCGCCGCGTCGACGAAGTGGCCGATCTCCTCGGCGTACGGCGGGTAGCCGATCTCCTTGCGGGCAAGGCAGAACGGCGAGACCTGGCCCTGGAACACGGCCGCGTCGATGCTGATCTCGTAGCCGTCGGCGAACTCCTCGACCAGCACCTTCACGTCGTAGTGCGGTGCTTCCGGCACGGTCGTGTCATGCGCGAAGTCCCAGTTCGCCCGCAGCTCCTCCGGTGAGTTCACCTTGACCACGCCGAGGCTCGCGGCCAGCGCGCGTGGTTTGAGGATGCGCGGGTAGCCCACGTCCACGGCGAGGGCTTCGTCGACGGTGTCCACGAGGACCGACGCCGGCTGGGGGACGCCGTGCTCGGCGAGCGCCGTACGGGTCAGGTGCTTGTCGCGGCAGCGGTTCACCATCGCGATGTCGCCGCCGGGCAGGCCCAGTGCCTCGGCGACGTGGGCGGTCTGCAGGATCCGCGCCTCGTCCCAGCACAGCACCCCGTCGATCGACTCCTTGTCGTGCAGTTCGTGCGCGGCGGCGACCAGGGCGTCGGCGTCGAGGGTGCTCTCCAGCACGGTCCAGTCCTCGATGTAGTCCTTCTCCCAGGTCGGTTCGCTGTGCAGGAACATGTGGATCCGGTACTGCGGTGCGATCGACCGCAGGATGTACTCGCGGAACAGCCGCATGCCGGTGGCAACCACCAGCAGGTGAGGTCTGTCGGTCATCTCATGCCTCCCTGACCGGTGCGGGGATCTGCCGGATGCGGCTGATCCCGGTGGTGCCGTCGCTGCGGCGGAAGTGGTCGCTGATCCGGATGTTGCCCTGAGCATCGAACTCGGGGACGCTGTGGCACTGGCCGCTGATCAGCTCGCCGGTCGCGCTGATCAGGCAGTACGCCGCGTCGAACGACCCGTCGGACCGCAGGTGCCCGACCAGCCGGCCGCTGCGCAACGTGCCGCCGGCGTAGAACTCGGCCCAGACCAGGTCGTCCTCGCGGTGGTACTGCCCGTACGGCGCACCTGCCGCCGGGTCCTCCACCTCGAGCCGGAACCAGGCGCCGTCGACGTCCGGAACCAGCGGCTCCGGCGCTGCTGCCGCGGTCACCACTGCACCGCGCAGAGATCGTCGGTGATCGGGTAGATCTCCCGGTCGAACATGGAGTTCAGCACGATCGCGGCCCGGACCGGCAGCTGGGTCAGCCCGGCGTTGGTCAGGCCGTGGCTGTACCGGCTGGCGTTGAACGTGTAGATCTTGTGCCCGTTCATGCCCTTCCAGCGCACCGAGTAGTCCGGCTCGACCAGCAACTGCCCGTCGTCGTCGAACTCGATCCGCTCCCGCAGGTCGTCGTCGAACGGTGCCTCCACGTGCTCCCGTCCGCCCGCGACCACGACCTGGCGTACGTCGTGCTCCTCCGGCGTCGTGGACGTCGTACAGCAGAGCCGGATGTCGCCGTCCGGCAGCGGTTCCGACGCCCGTACGTCGCGGCCCGGCAGCAGCGTGACCGGGAAACGGCCGAGCGACAGGAAGCCGTCGTAGTTGGACTGGTAGAGCGCCCGCAGTCCGCCCGGCGTGATGGCGTCACCGCTGTAGCGGGAGTCGTCGATCATCTCCCGGCGCTTGCCGCGGTTCAGGCCCTGCAGGAACTCGATGTGCGACGGCCGGTAGAGCTCGTTGGCCATCGGCGAGTCGTCGATGCTGCGGAACCACTGGTTCCGGCCCAGCCAGCGGATGTCGGTGAAGCCGGATCCGAGCAGCCGCAGGACGCACTCGAGCCCGGTCTGACCGCCGCCGATGACGGCGGTCGGCGCGGCCTTGTCCAGGGCCGGCATCCGGAGGGCGAGGTCGTCGGCGATGAAGGCCCGCTCGGCGGGCAGACCGCGGAGGTACGCCGGCCGGACCGGGCGGGTGCCGAGCCCGAGCACGAGGTGCTCGGAGACAGCCGTCGGTACGCCGTCGACGGTGACCTCGAACCCTTCGTCGGTGATCGAGATCGTCTCCACCCGGGAGCCGAAGTTCACCACGCCGAGCCGCTCGGTGGCCCAGGCCAGGTAGCGCTCGTACTCGATCCGGGGGAGCGAGTCGAACTGGGAGTTGATCAGCGCATAGAGCCGCCCGGAGGTGACCAGGTAGTTCAGGAACGTCAGCTCGTGCCGCGGGTCGACCAGCGAGACCAGGTCCTTCATCCAGCCGGTCTGCATCCGGACCCCCGGGTAGAGCAGGGGAGTGTGCCAGCCGCTGACCGGACGAGCGTCGAACAGGGCCAGCTTCTCGGTGGTGACGTTCTTGTACAGGGCCGCCAACGAGAGGTTGGAGGGCCCGGCCCCGATACCGATGGTGTGGTACCGGGGCGTTGTTCGCCTGCTTCCTGGTTCTGTGATGGTCATGCGCTGTTTCTCCGTCCGCGAAGTGGTGGTGCGCGTCTCACCGGAAGCGAGCAGGTCGCTCGCAGCCGCCCGGCTAGCGGCCAGCGCGGTTTTCACGCTGCCGCCGGACCCACCGGTGAAGGTGAAGAGCCGATGTGTGCTGCCGAGCACCGACCACAGGGTCAGTACCGGCGGATCGGCATAACAGTCGGCGTTGCTGACCAGGTGGCCGGGCGCCGACAACTCGAGGTGTGGCAGCCGCTCGCCGGCGATCCGGACGGCCTGGGCGGCCAGGTCCGGACTCGGGCTGCTGCTGCCTGGTGGGACGGACCAGCGGTGCGTGTCCACACCGAGCAGCAACCTGCCGTCGGCCGTGGGCCGCCCGAACAGGTCGCTGGTCTCGTCCACGAACATGGTCGGCAACGCTCCGGCGACCTTGTAGACGGCGATCTGGATCGCCTTGGTCCGGTACGGCTCGGCCGGCAACGCACTGCCGGTGAGCAGGCCCGGCGTCCAGGGGCCGGCAGCCACCACGACGACGTCGTACCGCAGACTCAGACCCGGGAGACGACAGCTCACGGAGCCATCCGGGTGTGGGACGAGCCGAAGGACCGGCCCCTCCAGGACCTGGCTCCTGGGGCCGGTCGTGAGTTGCCGGATCACCGCCGTACGGAGCTGATCCGGCCTGATGAAGCCGGCCCGCTTCTCGCAGACGCCGACCGTGCCGTCGGGCAGCCCGTGCCAGCCCCGGCGGTGGAGTTCGTTGCGATCGAGGATCTCGGTCGAGCCCGGGTGCGCGTCCTCGACCTCCGCGACCGCCCTTTCGAGACCGGCGTACGACGGCAACAGGTAGGTGCAGCCGGTTTCGGTGTACCCGGCTTCCTCTTGGAGAGTTTGGAACAACTCGGTCAGGCTCTCGATCGCCAACCGGCGCTGCACCGGATGGGTCTCGAACGCCCGGACGCCGCCGCCCGATGCCGCGGTCGCGTCCGTGCCGGGAGGACCGGTCACCAGATCGACCTCGACGCTCTCGCTCAGGCGCCAGGCAAGCAGCGTGCCGGCGATGCCGGCCCCGATCACGCAGACTCGCATGATCTACTCGCTCCCGGTCAGAGCGGCGCGAAGCGAGCCGGTGTCCTGGACGCCGCCCTCCAGCAGAGTGAGCAGGCTGCGGACCGCCAGCGGCAGGTCGAAGCCGCTCGGCCGGAGCGCGCTCTCACCGCGGGCACGCTCGATCGCGGCCAGGGCCGGATCGAGGGGTTCGGACGCCTTTTGCACCCCGGCCAGCAATGGCTCGACCCGGTCCGCGAACGCGCGGAAGGAATTGAAGGTGAAATCACTGCGGTAGCGATCGGGCCGGTCCCAGGCCAGAAACAAGCGGACGATTGACGGATCCGCGCTGCGCAGTAATTCCGTCGCGGTGATTCCATGATTGCGGCTGGTGGAGAATTTCTCGCCGTCGAAGGTGTAGAACTCGTTGACCACCAGGCCGGCCAGCGGGAGCCGGGCGACGCCGGCGGCGGCCCAGACCGCAGGCCAGTAGAGCGCGTACCAGAAGGCGTTGTCGAGACCGAGGAAATGCCACAAGTGGTCTACCCGGTCGAGCGCGGCCAGGTACCCGTGGACGTCGTCGGCATCAGGGTCGACCGCGCGCGCGACGCCGTACAGATCGGAGAGAGCGATCTCCGTGTACGGACCGAAGCGCAGGCCGGCGAGCGGTCCGTCGCCCTCGATACCCCAGTTGGTCGGATAGGCGAGGGCGATCTCCGGCAGACCGGCCCGCAGGGTGCGGTCGATCAGGTCGCGGACGGCCGGTGGCAGGTCGGCTCGCAACCACGTCGCGATCAGGGTTTCGCGGTGGTCCTCCATCCGCAGTACCGGCACTGTCGCCGTGAACGGACGTGGCTCGCCGCCGCAGCGGCCGCAGACCGGATCGACCATGGTGTCGACCTGGGTGAAGCTGCCGCACTGCTCGCAGGCGCCGCCGGCCGCGGGTGCCTTGCACTCGCCGCAGAGTCCGCTCAGGTAGGACTCGTGCAGGGTCCGGCCGCAGTCGGCACAGGCGTGCAACGTGACCTCGCGCAGAGGTGCGGCGCCACTGGTCACGAGGTGGTTCATCAACTGCCGGATGATCGGTGTGTGCTCGTCGCCGAGCGGGTCGGTGAAGTAGTCGAACCCGATCCGGGCCAGGCCGTACGTGCCCTTGATGTCGTCGCGGAAGTCGGCCGTCATCGCGCCGACGTCGACGCCTTCGCGCTCCGCCCGGGTCAGCACGTAGTTCTGGTGAACGTCCAGGCCGGTGGTGACCACGACGCGCTCCCCGCGGGCGCGTGCGGCCCGCGCCGCGATGTCCGCGGCGAGGTACGGACCGGAGAGATGGCCGACGTGCAGCGGGCCGTTGATGGTCGGCTGCGGGAAGGTGAGGACGGTGACCGGATCAGTCATGGCCGGCCGCCTCGGCCCGCGGCATCCAGTACGCGCTGAAGATCGTCAGCGGGACCTCGGGCGAGCGGTTCTGTACGACGTGTGCCTCGGTGCTGCTGAGCAGGAACGCGTCGCCCTGACCGACCTCGTACTCCTGGTCGCCGACCACGACGTGCGCGGTGCCCCCGACGACCACCGACAACTCCAGCTCGGGGTGCTGGTCGACCGGGCTCTCCGAACCCGGCGGAACGCTGTACCACATCGCCTGGAACGGCAGCTCCCGTTCCAGGGCGTACTGCTCCCAGCGGACCACTCGGATGTCCTTCACGTACTGGTCGTCGCTGGTGCTCAGATCGAATGTGCGCATGCTTCGCCACCCTCCGTAGCCGGCCAAGGGCGCGGCTCAAGAAGTTGAATAAGAGCAGGAAATGAAGGTACGGAACAGACGCTTAGTCAGCCTGGATCGAGCACGACCGACGCCACCAACGCGGGTCGTGAAAGCGGTGACCCCCCAGTCTCCGTGGCGAAAATATAGGTAAGGTAGCGCTGCGAGTAAAGGGGAATACGCACCGAATTTCCGGCCAATCCGTAACTGGCCAGGAAGTTATTCGTTAGAGGCGGTTCTCCGCAGCACTAAGTGACCGAGTCGGCTACACTCAGACGTCACCGGGGAACGCGACCGGGGCGCCGCCCCAGGCGAGCTGGGCGCTCGCGGTCGCCAGCAGGCTCTGGATCGCGAACGCGCGGATCGCCGGCTGCTCGGCCGCCTCGACCAGATCGCCGTACACGGCCGCCAGCCGCCGCTCGATCAGCAGGACCAGCGCCGAAGCGGTCGCCGCGTTCGTCACCACCTGCGGCAGGTCGTACGCCGCCTCGGCGGCGACCGGGGTCTCGCCGGCCGCGACCACCAGCTGAGTCAGCCGGTCGCGGTTGCCGCGGTGCTCGTCGTACGTGTCCGTCGCCGCGCGGAAGCGGGCGCCGCTGAGCTTGCCGCCGGCAACGCCCAGGCCGTACATGGCTGCGTGCTCACCGGCGAGGGCGGCTTGGAGTGCCTCGACTTCAGTCACTCGGCGACCGCCTTCTTCTTCGGGGTGAGCGTGATGGCCAGCTGGGTCTCGGCGGCGGCGATCATCGCGAGCAGGCGAGCGGCTTCCCCGGACACCTTGGCTGCTGCCGCGGCATGCGCGATGGCCGCGGCCTTCTCGCGCTTCGCCAGGTCGGTCAACGCGGCAGCCGACGTACTCGGGAGTGCCGGGAGCTTGGCGGCCGCGGGCGGCGTGACGCCGGCGGTCTCCTTGAGGCGGGCCAGGTGGGCGGCGTGGTACTTCGCGCCGGCGGCGAGTTGGGTGCGCAGGGCGGGGAACTTCTGACCGACGCTTGCGAATCGGAGCGACAATTGAGTCACCTGGGCGGCCGCCGTACTGAGTGCCGCGACGATCACCGGGTCGGTGCCGGGCGTCTCCTCGCCCGGTTGGCCCGACTTCGAGTTCTTCGCGGCTCCCGGCGTACCGGAACCGCCCGGGTCGTCGTCGCAACCGGTCAGCACGACGGCGCCCGGCACGAGGGCGGCGGCCGTCAGCGCGGCACGGCGCGACAGGCGGAGAGGTTCGTTCGGCACGGCGGAACGATACCCGGCGAGGGAGGTGACCAGTGGGTGGCCGGTCCGGTGACGAGCCGGTGACCGGCCTGGGACGAGGCGGTGACGCGCACACCGTCGCGGGCCGGATATGGTGGGCTACTGCCCTCGGTCGGATCGCCGGGTGGTGGAACGGGTGCACAACTGGAGAGAGGCAGGTCTACCTGTGAGCCGAAAGACTGACCACACGGACACCTCGAGCCTCGAGAACTTCCTGCGGCCGATCGTCGAGCAGTTCGGTTGCGACCTGGAGGCCGCGGACATCGCGCCGGCCGGCCGCCGCCGGTTGCTGCGCGTGCTCGTCGACCGGGACGGCGGGATCAACCTGGACGACGTCGCCGACGTCACCCGGGCCATCTCCAAGGCACTCGATGCCGACGACATCATGGGCGACGGCGCCTACACGCTGGAGGTCTCCAGCCCTGGCGTCGACCGACCGCTCACCCTGCCCCGGCACTGGCGCCGCAACGTCAGCCGGCTGGTCGCGGTCACGCTGACCGCCGGCGGGAAGGTGACCGGCCGGATCAAGTCCGCCTCCGAGGAGGCGGCCGAACTGGATGTCGACGGCACGCTGCGGACCGTTCCGTACGCCGACGTGGCCAAGGCCAAGGTCCAGATCGAGTTCAACCGGGCTGCCGGCAACGAAGAGCCTGCCCCAGAAACGCCTGCTGACGGCACGGTGGAGGAGAACTGACATGGACATCGACATGGCCGTCCTGCGATCGCTGGAGCGGGAGAAGGACATCTCCCTGGACGTCGTCGTCGAGGCGATCGAGCAGGCGCTGCTGGTGGCGTACCACCGGACCGAGGGCGCCCAGCAGCACGCCCGCGCCGAACTGGACCGCAAGAACGGGCACGTCACCGTGTTCGCCCGCGAGTTCGCCGAGGACGGCACCCTGGCCCGCGAGTACGACGACACGCCGCACGACTTCGGCCGGATCGCCGCCACCACGGCCAAGCAGATCATCCTGCAGCGGCTGCGCGACGCCGAGGACGAGGTCCGCTACGGCGAGTTCTCCGGCAAGGAGGGCGACATCGTCTCCGGCGTCATCCAGCAGGGCCGCGACCCGCGCTCGGTGATGGTCGACCTCGGCAAGATCGAGGCGGTGCTGCCGGCCCCGGAGCAGGTGCCGGGGGAGAAGTACGACCACGGCTCCCGGCTGCGGGTCTACGTGGTCGGTGTCCGCAAGGGCTTCAAGGGTCCGCAGATCACCGTCAGCCGGACCCACCCGAACCTGGTCAAGAAGCTGTTCGCGCTCGAGGTGCCGGAGATCGCCGACGGCACGGTCGAGATCACCGCGATCGCCCGTGAGGCAGGTCACCGCACCAAGATCGCCGTCCGGACGCTGAATCCGTCGGTGAACGGCAAGGGCGCCTGCATCGGGCCGATGGGTCAGCGGGTGCGCAACATCATGCACGAGCTGCACGGCGAGAAGATCGACATCATCGACCACAGCGACGACCCGGCCACCTTCGTCGGGAATGCGCTGTCCCCGGCGCAGGTTACGTCTGTTGAGGTCGTCGATGCCGCGGCCCGCGCCGCGCGGGTCGTCGTACCCGACTATCAGCTCTCGCTCGCGATCGGCAAGGAGGGGCAGAACGCCCGCCTCGCCGCCCGGCTCACCGGCTGGCGGATCGACATCCGGCCGGACACCGATGTGACTCGTGGGGACGAGAAGGTAGACTGATCTCTCGGTCGGTCGACTGAGTCGCAACCACACCCTGAGGATCACGTGACAGTGATGGTGACTGTGATGGATCCGGGGCGCCCTGGTAAGCCCAGGGAGCGTACCTGCATCGGGTGCCGGAAGCGGGCCAGTCCGGC
Source organism: uncultured Actinomycetota bacterium (assembly GCA_963748245.1). Lineage (GTDB taxonomy): Bacteria > Actinomycetota > Actinomycetes > Propionibacteriales > Kribbellaceae > Kribbella. Next base: position 2,747,756 of record CAVVIA010000005.1, read on the forward strand.
TGACTTGCTGCGGATGACGGTTTCCGGAGGGCTAGTCCGCCCGGATCCCGCTCATCGGGCGCCTGGCCGCGGGGCGCATCTGCACCCGGTGGCCGAGTGCCTCGACCTCGCCGAGCGACGTAAGGCGTTCCCGCGGGCCTTCCGGGTCCCCGGTCCGCTTGAGCTGAAGCTGGTGCGAGAACATGTTGCGCAGTGCAGTGCAGCGGTTGAAGTAACCAAGGCGGCCACCCGGCCGCCCGCAGCGGTCTAACGGGACCGTCGCGACGACATGAAGGCGGGTCATCGACTCATGACCACTCGATGAGTGTCTACCGATGAGTGCAATGCGATGAGCATGTACGTCAACTAACGGTCCGCGCCCCCAGGCTCGGACCAGAGGGAGAGTAGTGGCAAAGGTCCGGGTCTACGAGCTCGCGAAGGAGCTCGGAGTTACCAGCAAGGTCGTTCTGACCAGACTGAACGACATGGGCGAATTCGTCCGGTCGGCATCCTCGACGATCGAGGCACCAGTAGTCCGTAGGTTGGCGGAAGAGTTCGAGAAGAACCCGCCGAAGAAGCGCGCGGCCAAGAAGGCCGCCGCCAGCACGTCTGCCGCGCCGCAGGCGACCGCACCGGTCGCGCCTGCCCAGCCGGCGAAGAAGGCCGCACCCGCGGCCCCGGCCGAGCGCCCCGCGCCGGCCGCCGAGCCGACCCCGGCTCCGGTCGCCACCACGGTGTCCGACGGGGCTGGGACGGTGACCGAGAAGGCTGCTCCGGCGGCGGCGACGCCGTCCCCGGTGAAGCCCGGTCCGCGGCCTGGCCCGAAGCCGGGTCCGCGGCAGGAGCCTGCACCGCAGGTTCCGGCCGAGGCCCCTGCGGCCACACCGGAGCCGGCGTTCGAGGCTCCGGCGGCCAAGGCTGCCCCCGAGGCGGCCGCGCCGGCGGCTCCGGCTGCTCCGGCCGAGCGCAAGGCTCCGGCGACGCCGTCCCGCCCCGCGCCCAGCCCGGGTCAGCAGCGTCCGGCTGCCGACGGTGGTTCGGCTCGTCCGGCCGCTCCGCGTCCGGGTGCGACCCCGCGTCCGAGTGGCGCACCGCGTCCCGGCGCTCCGCGTCCGGGTGGTGCTCCGCGTCCGGGTGGTCAGGGCGGCCAAGGCGGCGGCCCCCGTCCGGGTGCCCCGCGTCCGGGGAACAACCCGTTCAGCTCGACCCAGGGAATGCAGCGCGGTGGCGCTCGCCCGGGTCCCGGCGGCCAGGGTGGTTCCGGTCAGGGCGCGAGCCCGGCCGGTATGCCGCCGCGTCCGCCGCAGTCCCGCAGTGATGACAGGCGCGGTAGCGACCGTCCGCGTCCGTCGGGTGTGCCCGGTGCGCCGCGGCCCAACCCGGCGATGATGCCGAAGTCCTCGGCCGGTACGTTCACCGGCCGTCCGTCCGGTCCGGGCGGCGGCGGTGGAGGTGGCGGCGGCGGTGGCCGCGGCCGTCCCGGCGGCGGTTCGGGTGGACCGGGTGCCGGCGCGCGTCCGGGTGGCGGCGGTGGCGGCGGAGGCGGCGGTTTCCGTCCCGGTGGCGGCCCGAGCGGCCCGCCCGGTGGCGGCGGTGGCCGTCCGGGTCCGGGCAACCGCGGTCGTGGTGGCACGCAAGGTGCCTTCGGCCGTCCGGGTGGTCCGGCCCGTCGTGGCCGCAAGTCGAAGCGGGCCAAGCGCCAGGAATTCGACAACATGCAGGCCCCGGCGGTCGGCGGCGTCCGCGTCAAGCACGGTGACGGCGAGGTCGTTCGGCTCGCCCGAGGCGCGTCGCTGACGGACTTCGCCGAGAAGGTCAACGTCGACCCGGCGTCGCTGGTGCAGGTGCTGTTCCACCTCGGCGAGATGGTGACCGCGACCCAGTCGGTCAACGAGGAGACGCTGCAGCTGCTCGGCACCGAGCTGAACTACGACGTCCAGATCGTGTCCCCGGAGGACGAGGACCGCGAGCTGCTGCAGTCGTTCGACATCGACTTCGGCGCCGACGAGGGCGACGAGAGCGACCTGGTCAAGCGGCCGCCGGTGGTGACCGTCATGGGTCACGTCGACCACGGTAAGACGAAGCTGCTGGACGCGGTCCGGGAAGCGAACGTCGTGGCCAAGGAAGCCGGTGGCATCACCCAGCACATCGGTGCGTACCAGGTGACCACCGAGGTCGACGGCGAGCAGCGTGCCATCACCTTCGTCGACACCCCGGGTCACGAGGCGTTCACCGCCATGCGTGCCCGTGGTGCGCAGGCCACCGACATCGTCATCCTGGTGGTCGCGGCCGACGACGGCGTGATGCCGCAGACGATCGAGGCACTGAACCACGCCCGCGCGGCCGGTGTGCCGATCGTGGTCGCGGTGAACAAGATCGACGTCCCGAGCGCGGACCCGAGCAAGGTGCGCGGTCAGCTGACCGAGTACGGCCTGGTGCCCGAGGAGTACGGCGGCGACACCATGTTCGTCGACGTCTCGGCGAAGTCCCGGATCAACATCGAGGGGCTGCTCGAGAGCGTCGTACTGACCGCGGACGCGGCGCTGGATCTTCGGGCCAACCCGAACATGCACGCCGAGGGCATCGCGATCGAGGCCAACCTCGACAAGGGCCGTGGTCCGGTGGCGACCGTGCTGGTGCAGCGCGGCACGCTGCGGGTCGGCGACTCGATGGTGGCCGGTCCGGCGTACGGCCGGGTCCGGGCCATGCTCGACGAGCACGGCGACCCGGTCGAGGAGGCGACTCCGTCGCGTCCTGTCCTGGTCCTCGGTCTGACCGCCGTACCGGGTGCGGGTGACAAGTTCCTGGTGGTCGACGACGACCGGCGGGCCCGGCAGATCGCCGAGAAGCGGGAAGCCCGGGCTCGTGCGGCGGCCAACGCCAAGCGTCGTGCGCGCCGGACCCTCGAGGACTTCATGGCCTCGATGGAGAAGGGCGAGACGCAGGAGCTGCTGCTCATCCTCAAGGGCGACGTGTCCGGTTCGGTCGAGGCGCTGGAAGACGCGCTGGTCCGGATCGAGGTCGGCGACGAGGTCAACCTCCGGGTCATCGACCGCGGTGTCGGTGCGATCAACGAGAACGACGTCAACCTGGCCATCGCGTCGAACGCCGTCATCATCGGCTTCAACGTGCGGCCGGCGGGCAAGGCCGGTGACCTGGCCGAGCGCGAGGGCGTGGATGTCCGGTACTACTCGGTCATCTACTCGGCGATCGACGACATCGAGGCCGCCCTGAAGGGCATGCTCAAGCCGATCTACGAGGAGGCCACCCTCGGCCAGGCGGAGATCCGGGAGATCTTCCGCTCCTCGAAGGTGGGCAACATCGCCGGTTGCTGGGTGACCAGTGGCGTCATCCGGCGCAACGCCAAGGTCCGGTTGATCCGGGACGGCGCGGTGGTGGTCGACAACACCGAGCTGTCGTCGCTGAAGAGGTTCAAGGACGACGCGTCCGAGGTCCGCGAGGGCTTCGAGTGCGGTCTGACCGTGAACGGCTACAACGACATCAAGATCGGTGACGTCGTCGAGTCGTTCGAGCTGCGCGAGAAGCCGCGCAACTGACAGCAGTCGGTGCCCGGGTCCTCTGGGTACCGGAGTAACGTCCGGGGAGGCGATCGTCTCTCCGGACGTTACTCATGATTGAGGGAGTGAGCCCTGATGGGTGAAGCAAGGGCGAAGCAGTTGGCCGACCGGATCCAGGTGCTCGTCGCCGAGCTCCTCGAGCGCCGGGTGAAGGACCCCCGGCTGGGCTTCGTCACCGTGACCGACGCCCGGCTGACCGGCGACCTGCGCGAGGCCAGCGTCTTCTACACCGTGTACGGCGACGAGCAGGAGCGCGCCTCGACCGCGGCTGCCCTGGAGTCGGCGCGCGGGCTGATCCGCAGTGAGGTCGGCAAGGCCCTCGGCCTGCGGCACTCTCCGAGCGTTGCGTTCTTCCTGGACGCCGTACCGGAGAACGCCGGGCAGATCGAGGACCTGCTGGCCAAGGCGCGGCAGGCCGACGCCGAGGTGGCCAAGGCGGCTGCGGGCGCCAAGCCCGCGGGCGAGGCGGACCCGTACAAGCACCGTGAGGACGATGACAGCGACGACGAGTGAGCCCGGTGCCCCGGCTGTTGCCGACGGCATCGTCATCGTCGACAAGCCGGCGGGTCTGACCTCCCACACCGTGGTGGCGCGGATCCGCCGGCTGGCCGGCACTCGCAAGGTCGGCCACGCCGGCACGCTGGATCCGATGGCCACCGGTGTGCTGGTCGTCGGCCTCAACCGGGCGACCCGGCTGCTCGGTCATCTTCAGCTGGCCGACAAGTCGTACGACGCCACCGTCCTGCTCGGCGCCTCCACGACCACCGACGACGCCGAGGGTGAGGTCGTTTCGACCGCGTCGGTGGATGGGGTGACGGCCGAGGCGATCGAGGCTGCGGTGGCCGGTTTCCGCGGGGAGATCTCGCAGGTGCCGTCGAAGGTGTCCGCGATCAAGGTCGACGGGCGACGCGCGTACGAACGGGTCCGGGCCGGTGAAGAGGTCGCTCTGAAGGCCCGGAGTGTGACGGTCTCCCGGTACGACGTGGTCGACGTACGCCCGGGGTCGTCGGGGATCGAGGTCGACATCTCGGTCGACTGCTCCAGCGGCACCTACATCCGTGCGCTGGCCCGTGACCTCGGCGCCGAACTGGGCGTCGGCGGTCACCTCACCGCACTTCGCCGTACCCGCGTCGGCGCCTTCGACCTGTCGGCCGCCCACACGCTGGAGTCGCTGGGGCATTCCTTCGAATGGCTCCCCATCGCCGAGGTTGCCGCCGGCACCTTCCCCCGCTACGACGCCGACGCCGACCAGTCCGCCGCCATCCGCACCGGCCGCCCACTGCCCGGCCTCAAGCTCCCCGCCGGCCAGACCGCCATGTTCGACCCCACCGGCACCTTCCTGGCCCTCTACGAACCCCACGGCCCGATCGCCAAACCCACCGCGGTCTTCGTCAGCTGATCCTGCGGCGGGCCCGCCTGGCGGCCCCGGACGCGGCTGTGCCGATCGGGGCAAATTCGGCGACGCTCGTGGGGGAGAATCGCGGCCCAGCGCGGTCGGCTGGCTGCCCGGTAGTGGGGTAACAGCCGCCAGGCGAACACCTTTACAGTAGGCCGATCCGGACCGGGGCGTACCGGAATATGTGCGAACTGCACCGCTGAGCGGACGGTTCGGCCCTTTCGACGCTGACAGATGGTGGTCCTTCAATCGGTTGATTGCCACCTCCCCCGAATTGTCCGTGGGGGCCTTTAGCGTGCTGGAGTATGAGATACGGCTTCGTGATGGCGTATGGGGATGCTCGGGCAGCGGCCGAGTTGGCGGCGCTGGCCGAGGAGCACGGGTGGGACGGATTCTTCGTCTGGGAGTCGGTGTGGGGGATCGACGCCTGGGCGATGCTGGCCGCGGCGGCGATGACGACCGAGCGGATCCGGCTGGGGACGATGCTGACGCCGTTGCCGCGGCGGAAACCGTGGGACCTGGCCGGGCAGACCTCGACGGTCGACAACCTCAGCAACGGGCGGGTGACGCTGGCGGTCGGACTCGGAGTGTCCGGGGAGGAACGGTTCTGGTTGTTCGAGGACGATCCGGGCCGCAAGGTTCGCGCGGAGTTGATGGACGACTCACTGGCGATGCTGCAGCACCTGTGGCGCGATGAGCCGTTCGAGTACGCCGGGACGCACTACCGATCCAGGAAGATCGCCGACCTGATGCCGCCGGCACCGCCGCCACCTGTCCAGCAGCCGCGGATCCCGACCTGGGTGGTTGGCGCCTGGCCGCGGCCGAAGTCGATGCGCCGAGTCGCCCTGCAGGACGGCTGGCTGCCGAACTACGCGCCGATCGTCCAGCCAGGCGGGAAACCGGGGGAGTGGTCACCCGAGCTGCTGGCCGAAGGCGTCGCCTGGCTCCGCGAGGAACGCGCCGCCCACGGCCTGACGATGGATGGGTACGACGTCGTGGCCGAAGGCACCACCTCCGCCGACGACCCGAAGGCCGCCGAGACCGTACGCCCCTGGGCCGAGGCCGGCGCCACCTGGTGGATCGACGCCGACTGGTCCTCCATGGACGCCGCCGAAGTCCGCACCAATGCCGAACGCCGCCTCAAAGCCGGCCCACCCACCATCGCCTGAGCAGGTAGCTCAGAGTCCTTGCAGCAAGCCGATTTGGCCGGCGTGCGCGAAGGAGTCGTGGAGTTGCCCGGCCAGGCGTTCCTCGACGGTGTGGGTGTTGCCGAGAGTCGGACTCACCACGAGCCGGCCGAGGTCGTGATCAGCCGCGGAAGCCAGGTACTTCTCGGCGAGCCCATGGGTCGCGTCGTGGTACGCCAACAGGATCTCGAGCGCGGGGCAGCGGAACGCCGCGGCCTGCTCAGCCGAGTGACCGTAGCCGGTGTCGGTCGGATCGGCCGGGCGATCGAACCGCGTCGCCCAATCGTCGGCGAGCCACAGCTGCGTACTCCCGGTGAGCTCGGACAGATTCCGGTCCTGCCCGCGCGAGATGTGCCAAACCAGCCACCCGACGCTGTTGCTCCCGAGCCGCCGGTCCAGCTCCTCCGCGGTGGCCCCGTCGATCGACGTGCGTACGTCGTCGCGGGCCTTGCGGAACATCCGAAGCGTCAAGCCCTGCCAACCCGTGTCCACCCAGCTCCCTCCAACGTCCTGATTCCCGGCCGAACGCTAGCCGACGGCAACGGTGCCGGTGCTGCCGTCGACGGTGATCGGTTGGCCGTCGTACAGGGTGGTCATGGCGGCGGGGACGCCGAGGACGGCGGGGATGCGGTGTTCGCGGGCCACGATCGCGGCGTGCGAGAGGCGGCCCCCGGTCTCCGTGACCACGCCGGCAACCACGCCGAACAACGGTGTCCAGGCCGGATCGGTGAACCGGCACACCAGGATGTCGCCACCTTCGACCCGGGCGAAGTCCTCAGGCCCGTGCACGATGCGAGCCGGCCCTGACACCAGCCCCGGACTCCCCGCAGTCCCACGCAGTCGGGTGCCACTGTGAGGTGGAGCAGTGGGATACGGGAGCGGAGCGGTGACCGGGCGGGCCTGGAGAAGCCAGAGCTGATTGTTCTCGAGGGCGAACTCGATGTCCTGCTGGCCGCCCAGATGCGCGGCGACGTCCTGCCCCAACCGAGCCAGCCGGATGACCTGGCGATCATCCAGGCACAACCGCTCGCGCCCCTCGTGCCCCACCTCCGTCGTCACGGTGCCACCACCACTCCGGTCGATCCGAGTCCGCTTCTCCCCGGTACGACGATCGACCACACCACCCGCCGATACGACGAAGCTGTCCGGCGTGACCACCCCGCGAACCACGCTCTCGCCCAACCCCCAGGACGCTTCGATCTGCACCCCGGAAGCATCCGCAAACAGAACCCCGGCAACCTCGGCGTCGACCTGCCGCTGGACGATGACCGCCATCTCCGGAGCGGCAGCCGAGCCCGAGCGATAAGCGATCGCACGCGCGGACCACAACGAGGCCCACGTCGCCACGAGCCGCTCGGCCACCGCTGCCGGTCCGTCGACACCCAGGAAGCTGTCGTGCTGCCCAGCCGCCGAGGCGCCGGCCGTGTCCTCGGTCGAAGCAGACGACCGTACGGCGACCGCCCCACCGCCGAGCCGCGCCATCGCCTCGGCGAGCTCCTCGACGAGCCTCGGGGGAAGCGGCCGCGATCCGATCAGCCGACGCACCTCGTCAACCCTGTGCTCGGCGAGATCCAGCCCGCTCGTCGCCGCTCGATACACCTCAACCGGTACGACGAAGCCGTCCGGCACCGGGAATCCGGCCCGTGCGAGCGCCCCGAGCACAGCGGCCTTACCGCCTGCCTCCCGCCGGGTCGCCTCGGTGAGACTGACGATCAACGAGCACGCCCTTTCAACAAAACATTGACAACATCATGTTGAAGGATCCACGGTTCTCAGGTGCAAAGCAACCACGAACCCGCCGACGACCAGGCCCACGCCCGGCGCGAGCACGACGCACGCCGGCTGCTCCTGGACCACGGAGCGACTCGGCTCGACCGGAGGCCCTGGCAGCCGAGTCCGGTGCCACCGTCTGCCGTCGACCTGATCCAGTTCTTCCTCTGGCAGTCTGGCGACACCGACGACGTACCAAGGGAAGCGGCGATCGCGGCGCTGCAGTTGTTTCCGGCTGCCAGAGCAGAGCTCGAGCAGCTCGAGACAGGCCTGATGTTCACAGCGCGCGGTCTCGGCCTCACCTGGGCCGAGATGGCGCGAGCGCTCGGCCTCAACTCACCTCAGGCCTGCCAGCAACGACTCGACCGGCTGACCGCACGCAGCCTCCCAGGACGGACGACATGACCCACGCCTCCACGCCAGAGCTCCTCGTGCTGCACGCCGTACGGCTGCAAGGCGTCGCGGACGACCAGCAGGTCGCCCGACGGTTCGCACTCGACCCTGCGGTCACGAAGGAGTTGCTGCTCGACTATCAGGCCTACGGCTGGATCACCTGGAGCGAGTTCGCCGGCATCGGCGGCTGGTCCCTGATGGTTTCGGGCCGGGAGGAGAACGAACGCCGCCTCGCCGCGGAGCTCGAATCCACCGCCGGAACCGACACCGTCCGCGAGATCTACCAAGCCTTCCTCCCGCTCAACGAGCGCCTGCAGATCGCCTGCACCCACTGGCAGCTGAAGCCCACCGACGACGACCCGCAGGCCTTCAACGACCACACCGACCCGACCTGGGACCGCCGCGTCATCGCCGAACTGACAGCACTCGCCGACCAGCTTGGCCCACTGGCCAAGACACTCGAAGCCACCCTCGGCCGCTTCCAGGGCTACCGGACCCGCTTCGCCGCGGCCCTCGATCGCGTCCAGGCCGGCGACAGCGGCTGGGTCGACCGGACCAACGTCGACTCCTGCCACAAGGTCTGGTTCGAGCTCCACGAGGACCTCATCGCCACCCTCGGCCTGACCCGCGGCGACCACTGACTGGCTACCCTGGACAGGTGCGTTCGCGTCCGACAGTGCAATGGGTCCCCGGCCCGGATGTGGTGGCGCTCGAGCCCGGTACGACGGACCTCGCCCCGATCGCGGACGTGGTGGCCGACGGCGAAGTCGTCGTACTCACCGGCGCCGGCATCTCCACCGAGTCCGGCATCCCCGACTATCGCGGCGAGACCGGCAGCCTCCGCACCCACACCCCGATGACGTACGGCGACTTCGTGGCGAGCGAATCCGGCCGGCAACGGTACTGGGCCCGCAGCCACCTCGGCTGGCGGACCATCGCCCGGGCGCTCCCGAACGAAGGCCACCGAGCCGTCGCGGCCCTCCAGGCCCGCGGCTACCTCGACGGCGTCATCACCCAGAACGTCGACGGCCTGCACCGAGCGGCCGGCGCCAGAGACGTGATCGAGTTGCACGGCAACCTGGATCGAGTCATCTGCCTGAACTGCGGTACGACGTCCGCCCGCGAAGCCCTCGACCGTCGCCTCCGCGCGGCCAACCCCGACTTCGAGGGCGAAGCCACCCGGATCAACCCCGACGGCGATGTGGACCTGCCCGATTCGATCGTCCGCACCTTCAGCGTCGTCCCCTGTGAGGCGTGCGGGACCGGCGTACTCAAACCCGACGTGGTGTTCTTCGGCGAGAACGTGCCGAAGCCGCGGGTCGAACGCTGCTACCGGCTGATCGACGGCGCGGCCGCGATGCTGGTGCTGGGCTCGTCCCTGACGGTGATGTCCGGCTTCCGTTTCGTCCGCCATGCCGCCAAGGCCGGCAAACCGGTCCTGATCATCAACCAGGGCGTCACCCGCGGCGACCCGTATGCGGCCCACCGCGTGAATCTCCCACTGGGTCAAGCGCTGAGCGAGCTGACCCAACAGCTGTAAAACACCGCCGGGCCGAGCCACGCGCTGAGGTGGCTCGGCCCGGGGTCCGCTCTACGGATTGGAAAGGGTCAGCGTTGCGCGCTGGTCCGTAGGCGGTCCAGGGAGGCCTTGACGGCCTGAGGGGACGCAGCAGCTTGCCGGGCGAGCTCCCGGCCGCGTGCGGCCCAGGCGGCCTGCTCAGCCGCCGTCACCTTGACCGGCTCACCGGTCAGAGTCTTGTAGGTCAGCGACGCGACGCCGGCCTGTCCTTCATAGCGTGGGTGGTAGTTCAGCGCCCGCAGCACGTTGATGTCCTTGCCCTGGATCCACGCCTGACCATCCGGTGCACAGGCGTCACGCCCGGTCGACGGCCCGAATGTGTCCACGTACGCCGCTCCGGTCGCAGCCGCCGCATGGGCGACCGCGGTGTTGAGCGCCTCCTCGATCGAGTACAGGTAGGCGTAGTCGCCGTCCGCGAACGGCAGGATCGCCGGGCAGGTGCCGTACTGCGGTGCGATCTTCGGGTAGCCGATCAGCGCGATCGTTGCCAGCGGCGACCGCTGTTTGATGCCCTGGACAACGGTTGTGATCCGGGCCTGGGTCTGGACGATCCGCGCCTTCAGCGTGTCCACGCCGTCGACGGTGAAGTGCGCCTTGCACGGCGCTCCGGTCGGATCGCCGGCCCGCAGCTCCGGACAGGTGCCGATGATGTCGCCGAAGACGCCGAAGTCGTTGCCGCCGATCCCGAGCGTGACCAGGTCCGTGTCCGGCCGCAGCGCGTTGAACTGCGGAGCCGCCGTACCCAGGACTGTGCTCTGGGGTGCGGTCATGTTCGTGGTGTCCGCGCCACCGCACGTCACGTCGGTGAACTGATGGGCCCGCAGCTTTCCGGCGAGGAGCTTCGGGTAGTTGCTCGTCGACCGCACGCACCCCAGCGACAGCAGCTCGGGCAGTGGCACCAGGGGTGCCGACGAGTAGGAATCGCCGAGGGCCACGTAGTGCTTGAAGAGCGGAGCCTCGTACGACGCCGACGCCGTGAGCGGGGTACCGGGGAAAAGGACCAGTGCCAGCGCAGCCGCGGCGAACCGACGGATCCTCACGTGCAACCTCCCCGGGCCGGTGAACGTCCGTGCCGCCACACCCTAAGTTGAGTGACGTCTCGATTACAAGGGGTGATCGCGGACCTGCTGAACCGGACCCGGCTCCGACATGGAATCCTGCTGTCATGCGTGTCTGGCACGGTTTGGACCAGGTGGAGCCGGAATTCGGCCCGTCGGTCGTCACCATCGGCAACTTCGACGGCGTGCACCGGGGACATCAGGAGGTGCTCGCGCACGCCAAGGCGCGAGCGGCCGAGCTGGGTGGCCTGCCGGTGATCGCGCTCACCTTCGATCCGCACCCGATGGTCGTACTGCGGCCCGATCGGGCGCCCGCGATGCTCAGCGAGCCCGTCCCGCGGGCCGAACTGCTGGGCCGCCACGGCGCCGACGCGGTGCTGATCCTCCCGTTCGACAAGGACGTGGCGAACTGGTCGCCGGAGGAGTTCATCGAGCGGGTCCTGGTCGGCACGCTGCACGCCAAGGCGGTCGTGGTCGGCGAGAACTTCCGCTTCGGTCACAAGGCGGCCGGGCACGTGGACACCCTGGTCGCGGCCGGGGCGACGTACGGCTTCCAGGTCGAGGGACTGAGCCTGGCGGGCGACGCGCAGCCGTGGTCGTCGACGTACATCCGGGGGCGGATCGCCGAGGGGGACGTCGAGGCGGCCGAGGAGGCGCTCGGCCGGCCGCTGCGCGTCACCGGGGTCGTCGTCGAGGGCGACAAGCGTGGCCGGGAGCTCGGATTCCCGACCGCGAACATCCCTGCCGATCCGCACGCCGCGATCCCGCTGGACGGCGTGTACGCGGGCTGGCTGACCGTGCTCGAGCCGGCTGAGGGCGCTCCGTCGTACCCGGACCGGCTGCCCGCGGCGATCAGCGTCGGCAGCAACCCCACCTTCGACGGCGTGGACCGCCGGGTCGAGACCTACGTGCTGGACCGCGACGACCTGGAGCTCTACGGCGCCCGGATCGCGGTGGACTTCGTCGCCCGGCTGCGCGGCAGCCAGATCCGGTTCGACAGCATCGACGAGCTGCTGGTCCAGATGAAAGCCGATGTCGACGGCGCACGCCGGATCCTTACCGGGAATTAGGGTGACGCGTCCACGGACTGATACGCTGACTGCTGCCGTCTGAACGGCCGCGGACCGAGAGTGCTCGGGTGAAGAAAGCCCCGGTGCGCCGCGCAACGAATTCGAGAGGAACTCCGTGTCATCTGTTGATGCCGCAACGAAGAAGAAGATCATCGGTGAGTACGCCCTGACCGAGGGTGACACCGGGTCCCCCGAGGTTCAGGTGGCGCTGCTCACGCACCGGATCGCCGAGCTGACCGAGCACCTCAAGGAGCACAAGCACGACCACCACAGCCGTCGTGGCCTGTTGCTGCTCGTCGGTCAGCGCCGCCGGCTGCTGAACTACCTGGCGAAGAAGGACATCAACCGCTACCGGTCCCTGATCGAGCGGCTCGGCCTTCGCCGATGACGTCGCGAGGAGCGGCCCCCGACTTCGGGTGGCCGCTCCTGGCGTATCCGTGCCCAGGCACGGATCACAACTGAATACAGAACGACGAACGAGGCGACGCGAAGCGCGTGGCGGGAGGACGACCGGTCCTCGGTAGTGGCTTTCGGATGATTCACACAGTCATCCGCGGGCCTCGATCGAAGACCGGCACCCCGGAAGCTCGCGCCTCGCAGTCGTCACACTGTGAGAGAGGGGTATCCCGTGTCGGGATCCACAAGCGCGCCCATGGAGGGCGCAGAATTCGCTGAAGCCGTACTGGACAACGGTAGCTTCGGCACCCGCACCATCCGCTTCGAGACGGGCCGTCTGGCCCAGCAGGCCGCCGGTTCGGCCGCCGCCTACCTCGATGGCGACACGATGGTGCTCTCGGCCACCACGGCCAGCAAGAAGCCCAAGGACCAGTTCGACTTCTTCCCGCTGACGGTCGACGTCGAGGAGCGGATGTACGCCGCGGGCCGCATCCCCGGCTCGTTCTTCCGCCGGGAGGGCCGCCCGTCCGAGGAGGCCATCCTGACCTGCCGGCTGATCGACCGCCCGCTGCGGCCGTCGTTCGTGTCCGGCCTCCGCAACGAGATCCAGGTCGTCATCACCGTCCTGGCGCTGAACCCGGACAAGCTGTACGACGTCCTCGCGATCAACGCCGCGTCGATGTCCACCCAGATCGCCGGGCTGCCGTTCTCGGGCCCGATCGGCGCTGTCCGCGTCGGCCTGATCGACCAGCAGTGGGTGGCGTTCCCGACCCACACCGAGCTCGAGGACGCCGTCTTCGACATGGTCGTCGCCGGTCGCGTCACCGACTCCGGTGAGGTCGCGATCATGATGGTCGAGGCCGAGTCCACCCCGGGCACCTTCGACGCCGTCGCCGCCGGCAAGCAGGCGCCGACCGAGGAGATCGTCGCCGAGGGCCTCGAGGCCGCCAAGGGCTTCATCAAGACCCTGGTCGACGCGCAGTCGGAGCTGGCCGCCAAGGCGTCCAAGCCGACCGGTGAGTTCCCGGTCTTCCCGGACTACCAGGAGGACGCGTTCGCCGCCGTCGAGGCAGCGGCCGCCGAGGAGCTCGGCCAGGCGCTGACCATCGCCGGCAAGCACGAGCGTGAGAGCGCCACCGACGCGGTCAAGGCCGCCGTGGTGGACAAGCTGGCCGCCGACTTCGAGGGCCGCGAGAAGGAGCTGTCCGCGGCGTTCCGGTCGCTGACCAAGAAGCTGGTCCGGCAGCGCGTGCTCAAGGACAAGGTCCGCATCGACGGCCGCGGGCTGTCCGACATCCGGCCGCTCAAGGCCCAGGTGCGGGTGCTGCCGCGGGTGCACGGCTCGGCGCTGTTCGAGCGCGGCGAGACCCAGATCATGGGTGTCACCACGCTGAACATGCTCCGGATGGAGCAGCAGCTGGACACGCTCTCCCCGGAGACGCGCAAGCGCTACATGCACAACTACAACTTCCCGCCGTACTCGACCGGTGAGACCGGCCGGGTGGGTTCGCCGAAGCGTCGCGAGATCGGTCACGGCGCGCTGGCCGAGCGGGCCCTGGTGCCGGTGCTGCCGTCGCGCGAGGACTTCCCGTACGCGCTGCGTCAGGTGTCCGAGGCGCTCGGCTCGAACGGCTCGACCTCGATGGGCTCGGTCTGCGCCTCGACGCTGTCGCTGCTGTCCGCCGGTGTGCCGCTGAAGGCCCCGGTCGCCGGTATCGCGATGGGTCTGATCTCTGGTGAGGTCGACGGCGAGACCGAGTACGTCGCGCTGACCGACATCCTGGGCGCGGAGGACGCGTTCGGCGACATGGACTTCAAGGTCGCCGGCACGAAGGACTTCGTCACCGCCCTGCAGCTGGACACCAAGCTGGACGGCATCCCGGCCAGCGTGCTGGCCGGTGCGCTGACCCAGGCCAAGGATGCTCGCCTGACGATCCTGGACGTGATGGCCAAGGCCATCGACGCGCCGGGTGAGATGAGCGAGTTCGCGCCGCGGGTCATCTCGGTGAAGGTCCCGGTCGACAAGATCGGCGAGGTCATCGGCCCGAAGGGCAAGATGATCAACCAGATCACCGAGGACACCGGCGCCGACATCTCGATCGAGGACGACGGCACCGTCTACATCGGCGCGACCGACGGTCCGTCGGCCGAGGCGGCCCGGGCCGCGATCAACGCGATCGCGAACCCGACCATGCCGGAGAAGGGCGAGCGCTACCTGGGCACGGTCGTGAAGACGACCAACTTCGGTGCGTTCATCAGCCTGCTGCCGGGCAAGGACGGCCTGCTGCACATCTCGAAGCTGCGCGGCCTGGCCGGCGGCAAGCGGGTCGAGGCGGTCGAGGACGTTCTCTCGGTCGGCCAGAAGCTGCAGGTCGAGATCGCCGAGATCGACGACCGGGGCAAGCTGTCGCTGATCCCGGTGGTCGAGGAGGACAAGAAGGCCGACGAGCCGAAGGCTGCATCGACCTCAGGGGCCGAGTCCTCAGAGGCCGAGTGACCCGAGCGATCACGAGCACACTGCTGAGCCCGGAGGCGGGCGGTCCGGTGAAACGGACCGTCCTGCCCTCCGGGCTCCGTGTGCTGTCCCAGTCCGTCCCGGGCTTCCGCTCGGTGACCTTCGGCGTCTGGGTCGGCGTCGGCGCCCGGGACGAACCGGAACAACTGTCCGGCGCGACGCACTTCCTCGAGCACCTGCTGTTCAAGGGCACCGAGCGCCGTGACGCGCTGGAGATCTCCGCCGCGATCGACGCGGTCGGCGGCGAGATGAACGCGTTCACCGGCAAGGAGTACACCTGCTACTACTCGCGGGTGCTCGACTCCGACCTGCCGCTCGCGGTCGACGTCATCTGCGACATGATCACCTCCGCCACGCTGACCGCCGCGGACGTGGAGAGTGAGCGCGACGTCATCGACGAGGAGATCGCGATGCACGCCGACGAGACGTCGGACCACATCCACGATCTCTTCGCCGAGCAGCTCTGGGGCCGGTCGCCGCTCGGCCGCTCCATCACCGGTACGCCGGAAGCCGTGGCCGGACTGACCCGGCAGCAGGTGGCCGGCTGGTACCGCCGCCGCTACAAGCCGGCCAACATCGTCGTCTCGGTCGCCGGCAACGTCGACCACACCGACGTGGTCCGCCTGGTCCGCAAGGCGTTCGAGCGCCACTGGGTGACCGGCGAGGCCGAGCCCGCTCCGGTCCGACGCGGTGCCGCCAAGGCCGTTCCGACGTACGGCGGGGTGCGGGTGCACCACCGTGACGTCGAGCAGGCGCACCTGGTCCTCGGGATGCCGGGACTGGTCCGGAACGACGAGCGGCGGTACGTGGCCGGCGTCCTGCACGGGATCGTCGGCGGCGGCATGTCGTCGCGGTTGTTCCAGGAGGTCCGGGAGAAGCGCGGCCTGGCCTACTCGGTGTTCACCTTCGGCTCGGCGTACGCCGACTCCGGCATGGTCGGCGTGTACGCGGGCTGCCTGCCGAAGAAGGCCGGCGAGGTTCTCGACGTGGTCCGGTCCGAGCTGGAGTCGATTGCCAGCGGCAACATCACGCCGGACGAGCTGCTCCGCGGCAAGGGCCAGATGCGCGGCTCGCTGGTGATGGGCCTGGAGGACACCGGCGCGAAGATGACCCGGATCGCCAAGGCCGAGCTCGTGTACGGCGAGCTGCCCACCGTCGACCAGATCCTGCACCGGATCGACGCCGTCACCCTCGACGACGTCGCCCGCCTCGCCGCCGAGCTGTACGCCGGCACCCCGGCCCTGACCGTGATGGGCCCGTTCGACGAGGACAGCACCGCTTTCGCGCTCTGAGCACCGTCGGCCTCGGCCTCGACAGTCCCTTGCCGCAGGAGCAGACTGGGCCGGTAGGGGGCCTGGGGGAGGGGACTCGGGAGCTGGTCATGAGCACGATGACGCCGGATGTGCGGGCACTGGGGGAGGACTTCCGCGGGGAGCTGATTCATCCGGGGGAGCCGTCGTACGACGACCTCCGCAAAGTCTGGAACGGGTCGATCGACCGGCAGCCCGGACTGATCGCCCGCTGCACCGGTGTGGCCGACATCCGGTCGGCGCTCACCTACGCCCGCCGTACCGGTGGGCCGGTCGCGGTCCGCGGCGGCGGCCACAGTTTCCCCGGGCACTCGACCTGTGACGGCGGCATCCTGCTGGATCTCGCCCCGCTCAAGGGCATCCGGGTGGATCCGCTCCGGCGTACCGCCCGGGCTCAGGCGGGGGTCCTGCTCGGCGAGCTCGACCGCGAGACGCAGGTCTTCGGTCTCGCCATGCCGTCCGGCATCGTCACCCACACCGGCCTGGCCGGGCTCACGCTGGGCGGCGGGATCGGCTGGCTGATGCGCAAGTACGGCCTGAGCATCGACAACCTGCTCTCGGTCGACCTGGTCACGGCCGAAGGCGAGCTGATGACCGCGAGTGAGGACGTCAACGCCGATCTGTTCTGGGGGATCCGGGGTGGCGGCGGCAACTTCGGCATCGTCACCGAGTTCGAGTTCCAGCTGCACCCGGTCGGGCCGATCGTCTACGCCGGCCCGGTGATGTGGCCGATGGAGCAGTCGCCCGAGGTGCTGCGCTTCTACCGCGACTGGATCACCGACGTTCCGGACGAGCTGACCACCGCGGTGATCCACCGCTGGATTCCCGCCCTGCCGACGATCCCGGCCGAGCTGCACGGCCGGCCGGTCGTGGGGGTGGTCGCCTGCTACGCCGGTGCGGTCGAAGCGGGCGAACGGGTGGTGGCGCCGCTCAAGGCCTTCGCCCCGCCGCTCCTGGACCTGTGCACGGCGAAGCCG
Source organism: uncultured Actinomycetota bacterium (assembly GCA_963748245.1). Taxonomy (GTDB): domain Bacteria; phylum Actinomycetota; class Actinomycetes; order Propionibacteriales; family Kribbellaceae; genus Kribbella. The sequence goes on from CAVVIA010000005.1 coordinate 2,764,964, forward strand.
TTCGTGGACCACCAGGCGATGTTCGACCCGAGCTTCCCGCACGGCCGCTGGTACTACATGCGGGCCGCTGACGTCGCCGAGCTGTCCGACGAGGTGATCGACATCGCCGCCGCCCGCGGTCTGGCCATCGACTCGCCGTACACGGCGTACCCGATCTTCCACCTCGGCGGGGAGATCTCCCGGATGCCTGCGGACCGTACGGCGTTCGGCGGCCGATCGAGCGGGCACACCTTCAACTTTGCCGGCGTGACGCTGGGGCCGGACGGCTTCGACGGGCAACGGGAGTGGGTGCGCGACTCGTACCGGGCGATCGAACCGCATAAGACCGGCGCGTACGTCAACTTCCTCGCCGACGAGGGTGAGGACCGGATCCGGTCCGCGTACGGCGCCTCGACGTACGACCGGCTGAAGGACCTCAAGCGGAAGTACGACCCGGACAACCTCTTCCACCTGAACCAGAACATCGCGCCCCACTGAGCCGGTAGTCTGCTCGGAGTTGTGTCGCGTCATCACGTGATCTGCCGCTGGATTCCACTCTGAACGGGATCTCATGCATTTGACGGCCGACGTGCCGCACCGCGCTGGATCGACCCCAGCGCGGTTTGGCCTGCCGTCCGCGAAGGAAGATCACCGTGCTCGCTGCGTTCCGCACCGCCCGCGAATCCCTGTCCGACGCCGCCCGCATCACCCCGGGCTGGCTGCTGCTCTGTTCCGCCCTCGTCCTGATCCAAGCCGCCCTGCCCGGGGCGCAGGTCGTCCTGCTGGAGAGACTGATCGACGAGGACTCTCCCTGGGGGCCGCTGCTCTGGCTGACCGTGGTGGTCGGCTCGATGTATCCGCTCGGCCAGTTGGCTGTCGACGCCGGCCAGCGAATGATGCTGCGGCTGCGGCTCCACTACCGCACTGAACTCGCGGAGGCGGCCGCTCGGCTGAGTCCGAGTCAGTTGGCCCGGCCCGAGGTGATGCGGGACCTGGAAGCCAGCCACAACGCCACCCACCCGATGGGCGATGTCGCGGGTAAGCCGGTCCAGGTGCTGGGTGCGGCCGCGACCTCCCTGGTTCTCTGCGCCGCTGTCTGGCGGATCAACGCGGTCTCGGGAGTGCTCGTGCTGGTCGCGCTGGTGCCGACGGTGCTTGCCTTCACGGCGATCGCCAGGGTCGAGTCGAAGGGCTGGCCGAAGCTCGCAGAGCACGACCGCCGCGCGCAGTACGCCACCGAACAGCTCATCCAGCAGCGTCCCGGCACGGAACTGGCCGTCCTCGGCTCCGGCGCCAAGGTCGCGGCGCTGGTCGCACGCAGCCGGGGCGCGGCGACCAGGATCCTGGACCGGATGATCGGTACGGCGATGACGCTGGAACTCGGTGCTGCGCTGGTGACCGCGATGTTGTTCGGGGGAGCACTGGTCGCGTTGGTGCGCGGCGGCGCGTCCGGGGGAGCGGCGGCGGCCGCGGTGGCGGGGACGATCTCCGGACTGAACGCGATCCGGGTGTGTGGGTACGCGTTCGGGATCATCGTCACCGCAGCGCCGCAGGCCCGCAGCTACCGGACCTTTGTCGGCGGAATCCCCGAGCGGGCGCCGCACACCGTCGTACCGGTCGTCGAATCCGTTGCCCTCGACAACGTCAGCTTCAGCTACGGCGGCGAGCCCGCGGTGCGGGACGTGTCCATCGCGGCGCACCGCGGCGAGATGATCCCGTTGGTCGGCATCAACGGCGCGGGCAAGTCGACGGCGATCAACCTCTTGGTGGGCAGTCTGACCCCTGACTGCGGGCGGGTGCTGATCGACGGCAAGGACGCCGCGGACCTGTCCGAGAGCGAGCGGCTCGGGCATTTCGGCCTGCTGGTGCAGGAGTTCGGGCGGTTCGAGTTCAGCCTCCGGGACACCGTGGCCCTCGGCTCTCCGCACACCGCTTCGGACCAGCAGATCCGGGATGCGCTGGCAGCCGCCTTCGCCAAGGACCTGCCGCTGGACACCCAACTGGGGCAGCAGTGGGGCGGCACCGGTGTGTCCGGCGGGCAGTGGCAACGACTGGCGCTGGCCCGGATCCAGCTGCGGAACGCCGGCGTCTGGATCCTGGACGAGCCGACGTCGGCGATCGACGCCGAGGCGGAGCGGGAGATCTTCGCCGAACTCCGGCGGACGAAGCACACCCGCGTCACGATCGTCGTCTCGCACCGCGCCTGGACGCTGCTGGACATGGACCGCATCTACGTCGTCGACGCCGGCTCGGTGGTCCAGCAGGGCACGTACCAGGAGTTGATGTCGCAGCCGGACGGGCGGTTCGCCCGGCTGTTCGCGACGGGCTCAGCGGATCAGGACTGATTGGCGCGCATGGCCGCGGCCCACTCGCGTCCCGGCGTCGGGTCGACGCCGAAGCGCTCGGCGTACTGTTCGTGGATCTCCTCCCACTGCTTGTGGGCGTCCTCTTCGGTGAGGTGTTCGCCGGCGAGGTGCGGGTCGAGGCGCAGGAGGTAGGTCTCCCAGCCGGTCGCGGTCTGCGCCAGCGGCATACCTTCGTCGACGACGTGGACGAAGACCAACCGGCAGCCGTCGTCGTGAGCGGAGAGGTCGAAGCTGTACAGATGGCCGGCGTAGGTCCAGGCCAGGCGATGGGGTGGCTCGACCTCGGTCACCTCGCCGGTCGCACCGGCGGCCTCGAAGGTCTCACCCGGCGCCGGCGTCCACTCGGCGGCGGCGGGGAACCAGCGCTCGAGTTCCGCGGGCACGCTGACCGCGCGCCAGACCCGCTCGACCGAGTGCGGCAGGATGCGTTCGAAGCGCAGCGCCGGGCGGCCGTCGATGGTTTCCAGGGTTCCGTGGATCATCAGTTCTCCTCCATCGGTTGTTTCCGTCATGGGTTCTCCTGCAGGTGCCGCTCGAGGGCGTCGAGCCGGTTCGACCAGTACGCGCGGTAGGGCTCGAGCCACTGGTCGACCTCGGCGAGCGGTTCGGGGCGCAGCGCGTACAGACGTCGCTTGCCGTCCGCGCGCACCACGACGAGCCCGGCCTCGCGCAACACCTTCAGGTGCTTGGACACGCCAGGCTGGCTGAGATCAAGCTGCTTGACCAACTCTCCGGCCGGCTGCTCGCCACCCCGCAGCAGATCGAGAATCTGCCGGCGGTGCGGCTCGGCCAGGGCGGCGTAGGCGCTCATGCAGTCACATTACCAACTAGCTATATGATTCTGTCAAACCCCAGGAGTGAGCATTTGTGCGCACAAAGGAATCTGATCAAGATTTGGGCTGACGTCTGATGACTCGCGGCGGTTATCGGATTAAGGTCGGTCGGTTGTGCCGTCGACCCCGGTGGTCGTCTGAGGTCTTGGGAAAGTAACGCCTGCGTTACGCACCGCCGCTTTGCGCCTGACAACGTTGACATGCGCAGTTTCGACCAGCGAACATGACGCTTGATCCGCCCGCCTAACGGCCCTCCCGCCGAGGAAGTTGGTTCGACCGTGCGACGTCTGACAGGGGTTGTGGGGGTGGCACTCGGCTTATCGCTGGTGCTCGCCTCGTGTGGTGACGGCAAGTCCAGCGGCAGTGGCTCCGGCGACGGCGCCAAGAGCGAGACGATCGCGATCGCCGCCGATCCGCTGGAGTACATCAACCCGCTGAACGAGAACGGCAGTCCGGGGATCCAGGTCGCGATGGCGATGTTCGCCCCGCTGGTGACGACCGACCCGAACACCGGCAAGACCGTCAACGTGCTGGCCGACTCGGTCACGCCGGACAAGGCCAGCCAGACCTGGACGATCAAGCTCAAGGCCGGCAACACGTTCCAGAACGGCCAGCCGCTGACCGCCAAGGACTACGTGGACAGCTGGAACATGACCGCGCAGGGCTCGAACGCGTGGAAGAACAACGGCTTCTTCTCCAAGGTCGAGGGGTACGACGCGCTGAACCCGCCGACCCCGGACGGCGCCACCCCGAAGCCGACCTCGGTGAAGGCGCTGAGCGGCCTGAAGCAGATCGACGACCTCACCTTCTCGGTCAAGCTCAAGGTGCCGTTCTCCCAGTTCGGCCTGACCCTGCAGTACCTCGGCCTGGCCCCGCTGCCGGAGGAGGTGCGCAAGGACCCCGACGCCTACAAGCGCAAGCCGATCGGCAACGGCGCGTACAAGCTCGAGGGCACCTGGAACGCCGGTGACGACATCAAGCTGGTCAAGTGGGACGGCTACAAGGGCCCGAACGCGCCCGAGGCCGACGCCATCACCTACCGGTTCATCCCGAACGCGGACACGGCGTACAACGAGTTCCTGGCCGGCAACGTGGACTTCGTCGACGTACCGTCCACCAAGGTGAAGAGCTTCAAGACCGACGCCGCCGACCAGTGGGTGACGAGCGTCAGCTCCGGCGCGAACTACCTGGTCATCCCGGCCTGGGACGCGCGGTTCAAGAACCCGAAGTTGCGGCACGCGTTCTCGATGGCGATCGACCGGAAGGCGTTCGCCGACCTGGTCGGCCTCGCCGAGCCGGCCAAGGGCCTGATCGCACCGGACATGGCCGGCTACCGCGACAACGCCTGCAAGTACTGCGATTTCGACGCGGCCAAGGCCAAGCAGCTGCTGCAGGAGGCCGGCGGCTTCTCCGGTCCGGTGAACATCAACTACAACACCACGTCGGCGACCGGCCAGATCTTCGCCGAGGCGATCGGCAACATGATCCGGCAGAACCTCGGCCTCGAGGTGAAGTACACCGGCAAGCAGGGCTCGGAGATCACCGAGCTGGCCGACACCCGCAAGCTGGACGGTCTGCGGTTCGGCGGCTGGGGTCACGACTACCCGTCGATCGAGGACTACCTGACCCCGATGTTCAAGTCCAGCGGTGACGCGAACTTCGCCGGGTACAACAGCCCCGCGCTGGACGCCGTCCTGGCCAAGGGCGACGCCGAGCCGGACCCGGAGAAGGCGATCACGCTCTACCAGCAGGCCGAGGACATCGCGCTCGAGGACATGCCGCTGGTCCCGCTGTACACCAAGTCGAACGCCTACCTGCACTCGGCCAAGATCGAGCCGCGGGTGTCCAAGTACACCGGGGTGTCGGCGCTGTACTCGACGTTCAAGTGATCCGGTTCGTCCTCCGCCGGGCCCTGACGGCGATCCCGATCGGTCTGGTCGTCACGCTGGGGGTCTTCGCGCTCGTGTTCGCGATGCCCGGAGACCCCCTGCGGGAACTGGCCGGTGACAAGCCCATCCCGGCCGCCGTGCTGGCGGCCAAACGGGCCCAGTTCCACCTCGACGATCCCTTCATCGTCCAGTACCTGCTGAGCATGAAGGACATCCTGACCGGGAACTTCGGCACCACGTTCGCCGGCGCCGACATCCGCGAGCAGCTGGCGCTGCGGATCCCGGTGACGCTCAAGCTGACGCTGCTGGCCAACGTCTTCCAGTGGACGCTCGGGCTGTTCTTCGGGATCTACGCCGGGTTCAAGCGCAACGGGCTGATCGACAAGTCCTTGCTATTGGCAACCTTGGTGCTGCTCGCGGTGCCCGGGCTGGTGGCGTACTTCGCCGCGCAGTACCTGTTCGGTGTCGAGCTGAAGTGGTTCCCGGTGTCCGGAGTGCTCGAAGGGTTCCCCAAGTCCTACCTGCTGCCCGCGCTCGTCATCGGCGTGCTCGGGTTCGCCGGGCTGGCGCGGCTGATGCGGACGTCGATCGTGGAGACGGTGAACGCCGACTTCGTGAAGACGGCGCGGGCCAAGGGGATGGGGGAGCAGCGGGTGCTGTGGCGGCACATCCTGCCGAACGCGCTGCTGCCGATCGTCACCTTCATCGGGATCGACCTGGCCGGCATGTTCGGCGGGGCGATCATCACCGAGAGCATCTTCAACCTGCCCGGCCTGGGCCAGTTCATGTTCCAGGCGATCAAGCTGAAGGAGGGTGGTGTGGTGGTCCTGCTGTCGACCCTCGCGTTCATCTCGTTCATCCTGATCAACCTGCTGGTCGACCTCCTGTACGGCGTCCTGGATCCGAGGGTGCGCAATGTCTGAGATCCAAGCGGTGGTCGGAGCGGAGGCGCAGGAGCTCGGCGACGGCAGAACCCTGTCGAACCGGGAGCTCCTGCGGGCCCTGCTCCGCAAACCGCAGTTCCTCGCCTGCAGCCTGATGCTGCTGCTGTTCTTCACCATGGCGGCGGTGCCGAAGCTGTTCACCTCCGTCGATCCGCGGTTCTGCGAGCTGACCAAGAGCCGGCAGGGCCGCAGTCCCGGGCACCCGTTCGGCTACGACATCCAGGGCTGCGACTACTTCGCGAACGTGGTGTACGGCGCCCGCCCGTCGGTGCTGGTGAGTATCTGCGCCAGCTTCGGGGTGTTCGTGCTGGCCGGGTCGCTCGGTCTCATGGCCGGCTACTTCCCGGGGTTCGTCGACGGGCTGATCTCCCGGACCGCCGACGTCCTGTTCAGCGTGCCCGGCATCGTCGTCCTGATCGTGATCCTGAACTCGGTCCCGAACCGCAGCATCTGGATCATCGTCGGCGTCATCCTGCTGATCGGCTGGCCGGGCGGGATGCGGTTGATGCGGGCTACGGTGTTCTCGGTCCGCAACCGCGAGTACGTGCTGGCGGCCCGGTCGATCGGGGTGCCGCCGGTGCGGATCCTGCGCAAACACGTGTTCCCGAACGCGATGGCACCGCTGCTGGCGATGACCACGCTCGGCATCGGCGGCATGGTCGGTCTGGAGGCGGCGCTGACCTTCCTCGGCGTCGGGTTGCAGCCGCCGTCGATCTCCTGGGGTTCACAGTTCGGTGTCGCCGCGTCGTACCGGGACACCCCGCATCTGTTCATCTGGCCGGCGCTGTTCATCTCGACGATGACGATCTCGTTCATGATCATCGGCGACGCGATCCGCGACGCCCTCGACCCGAAGTTGCTGCGATGACTGTGCACATTCCTCGCCTCCGGCTCGGTGGGTCATCGGGCCTTGGCTCCCGGTCTTCCCTCGTCACTCCAGTCGCTTCGCTCCCTCCACTCCTCAGTCCAGACCGGGAGGCCCGATGACCGGACCAGGCGAAGTACTGCTGAAAGTGGACGATCTCACTGTCGAGTTCGATACTCCGAGAGGGCCGGTGCGGGCCGTCGACGGTGTGTCGTGGCAGGTTCGGGCCGGGGAGACGCTGGCGATCCTGGGGGAGTCGGGGTCGGGCAAGAGCGTGTCGACCCAGGCGCTGACCGGGATCCTGGAGATGCCGCCGGGCCGGATCGTCTCCGGTACGGCGGAGTACCTCGGTGCGGACCTGATCGGGATGACCGAGAGGGAACGCCGCAAGATCGTCGGCGACCGGATCACCATGGTGTTCCAGGACTCGCTGTCGGCCTTGAACCCGGTCCAGTCGGTCGGCACCCAGATCGCCGAGTGCTACCGGGTGCACCGCGGGGTGTCGAAGCGGGACGCGCTGAAGCGGGCCGCGGAGATGCTCGACCAGGTGCGCATCCCGGCCGCGGCGAAGCGGGTGCGCGACTATCCGCACGAGTTCTCCGGCGGCATGCGGCAGCGGGTGATGCTGGCGATGGCGCTCGCGCTCGATCCCGACGTACTGATCGCGGACGAGCCGACGACCGCCCTCGACGTCACCGTGCAGGCGCAGATCCTCGAGCTGATCGCGGAGCTGCAGGCCGAGCGGGACATGGGCGTCGTCCTGATCACCCACGACCTCGGCGTGGTCTCGGACGTCGCCGACAACGTGGTCGTCATGTACGCCGGTCACGTCGTCGAGCGGGCGTCGACCGCGGAGGCGCTGGAGTTCCCGGTGCATCCGTACACCGAGGGCCTGCTCGGCTCGATGCCGTCGGCGGACCTGAAGGGACAGGAGTTGCCGACGATCCCCGGGACGCCGCCGTCGTTGCGGTCGATCCCGTCCGGTTGCGCGTTCCGGCCCCGGTGCCCGATCGCGATCGACGACTGCGCGTCGGCGGTGCCGCCGCTGCTCACCGTCGGACCAGGCCGTGATGCCGCGTGCATCCGTCGTACGTCGATCAGGGCGAAGGAGGCGGTGTGATGGCCGAGGAGTTGCTGGTGGCAACGGGGCTGGTGAAGCACTACGACATCAGCCCGGCGCTCAGCTTCGGCACCAAGACGCTGGTCCGGGCCGTCGACGGTGTCGACCTGACCCTGCGCAAGGGCGAGTCGCTCGGCATCGTCGGCGAGTCGGGCTGTGGAAAGTCGACGCTGGTCCGGCTGCTCGCCGCCCTGGAGAAGCCGACCGCGGGCGAGATCTCGTACGGCGGGGTCGACGTGAGCAGGCTGCGCAGCGCCGAGCTGCGCCGGTGGCGCCGGAACGTCCAGGTCGTGTTCCAGGACCCGTACTCGAGCCTGAACCCGCGGATGCGGGTCGGCGAGATCGTGGCCGAGCCGCTCGAGGTCCACCCGGACGTCTCGAAGGGTATGGACATCCGCACCCGGGTGCGCGAACTGCTCGAACTGGTCGGGCTGCGGGCCGAGGACGAGACGAAGTTCCCGCACCAGTTCTCCGGCGGGCAGCGGCAGCGGATCGGGATCGCGCGGGCGATCGCGCTCAACCCGGACGTGCTGCTGTGCGACGAGCCGGTGTCCGCACTCGACCTCTCGGTCCAGGCGCAGGTGGTGAACCTGCTGATGCGGCTGCAGCGTGAGCTCGGCCTGAGCATCATCTTCGTCGCCCACGACCTGTCCGTCGTACGGCATGTCTCGGACCGGGTCGCGGTGATGTACCTCGGCCGGGTCGCCGAGCTGGGCGAGCACCAGCAGGTGTACGACGTACCGGCTCATCCCTACACGCAGGCGCTGCTGTCGGCCGAGCCCGGTCTGGCCCGGCAGGGCCGCAAGCGGATCGTGCTGGCCGGCGACCCGCCGTCGCCGGTGATGCCGCCGTCCGGCTGCCGCTTCCACACCCGGTGCCTGCGTGCGGAGTCGCGGTGCAGCACGGAGGAACCACAGCTTCGGTTGATACCGTCGGGACAGACCGTGTCCTGCCATTTCGCCGAAGACGCCCAGACCTCCTACACCCCGGCGGCCACTGCTTGATGCTGATCGAACCCCGCCCCTCGGACGACCTCGGCCTGGTCCTGCTGCTGGACCTGGCGCTGAAGGAACTGATCACCCGCTACCCGGACAGCTCGTCCACCCACGCGGTCGATCCGGCGACCAGCTACCTGGTCGCGGCCGACGACGGTGACGCGGTCGGCTGTATCGGCCTGGTGCCGGTCGAGGCCGGGGTGGCGGAGATCAAACGCATGTTCGTCCACGAGGACTCATCGGGGCCGCGGGATCGCCCGCCGGCTGGTGACCTCGGTCGAGGCGGTGGCCCGGCATCGGGGTGCGAGGTCGCTCCGGCTCGCCACCGGCACCCGCCAGCCGGAGGCGGTCGCGCTGTACGAGTCGGTCGGGTACGAGCGGACGCCGCCGTACGGGAAGTACGTCGACGATCCGATGGCGCGCTGCTACCTGAAGCAGCTTGGCTGACCAAGGCAACTGTGAAGTGATGCCTTAAGGTGTCGGCCGTGGAGTCGCTGGCCGGAGGGAGCACGCTGCGTAGGCAGACGGTCTTACTTCTTGGCGTGATCGTGGTCGCCGGCGGGCTCGCCGCGTGGTGGATTCTGACCGCGGGACGGGCCGCGAACGAGGGCTTCGACATCACCGACGAGGGCTACTACCTGCTGTCGTACCGGTGGTGGGACCAGAACCCGCTGGCGCTGACCGGGGTGCAGTACCTGTACGGACCGGTCTTCGAGTGGCTCGGGTACGACGTCGTCCGGCTGCGCTACTTCCGATTGCTGACCGTGGTCGTCGTACACCTGCTGTTCGGGTACAGCTTCATGCGCTGGCTGCGCGGGCGGCGGCCGGGTGCGCCGCCGACCAAGTTGTGGGAGCTGGCCGGGATGGCGACCATCCTCGCGGCCGGCGGGATGTGTTACAGCTGGCTGCCGATGTCGCCCGGGTACAACGACGTCATCCTGCTCGGTGCGCTGACGCTGGTCGCCTGCGTGCTGTGGATGGCGACCGCGGTGGATCGCGGTACGCGGGTGCCGTTCTGGGTGCTGATGGTCGCCGGTGTGGTCATCGGCACGATGGTGCTGGCGAAGTGGACGTCGGTCGTGGTGATCGGGCTGATCGTGATCACGGCCCTGATCGTGCTGTCCGGCCAGGGCCTGCAGGCCGTTGCCCGAGGCATCGGGTTCGCCGTGGCCGGGCTGGCGGTCACGGCGCTCGTGGTCCAGCTGTTCGTGGTCCGGCTGAACGTCGCGGTACCGGGGATCATGACCGTGAACAGGTTCATCGCGGAGACGTCGTACTCGCCGACCGCGTTGCTGCACGTCTACTGGTCGACCGGTCTCGAGCTGCTGGGGACGACGCTCCGCCAGCATGCGCTACTGCTGATCGCGGCAGCCACCGCAGTCATCGGCCGATGGCCGTGGTTGCGCATCGTGGCCGCGGTTCTCGCGGTCGCAGGCGTCATCCTCTCGGTACGGCGGGTTGTGGTCGACGATGCTGCGGTCGGTGGATCGGCACACACGTCGGACTACACGGTCACGTTGCTGGCCGCCGTACTCGTGGCGCTCGTGACGGCCGTCGCCGCCGTGGTCGCGAGTCGGTACGGGCTGACGCAGCGAACGGCGTTGAGTCGCGAGAAGGCGCGCGGCTGGGTCGTTCTCGGGCTCCTCGTGGTCTTGCCGCTGGTACAGGCGTTCGGGACGAACAACCCGCTCTACACCATCGGCTTCAACGCGTTCGCCGCCTGGGCAGCGGTGATGATCGCGGTCGTGACCGGGATCTCGGCGGTTCCGGTGGTGGCACGGGTGACGGTCGGTGTGGTCACCGTGGCGTCGCTTGTGGCGGTCGCGTCCGTGTCGTACAGCGGGATGTTCCTGCACCCGTACCGCTCGGTCGGGCATGCGGAACTGACCGAGCCGGCCACACTCGCGCCGTTGAAAGGCGTCTACGTCCAGCCGTCGGCGGCGCAGAACTACGCCGCGCTCGAGGCCGCGCTGCGGCCGTACCTCGATCCGGCCGGACGGCCGATCCTCGCCTTCGACAAGATGGCCGGGCTGGTCCTGATGCTGCAGGGCAAGCCGGTCGGCGAGGCGTGGGTCGCGCCGAAGGAACGCAACCGGACGGCCGCCGGGATCGAGGAGGTCTGCCGGCAGGGTCAGCCGTGGAACCCGGGCCGGCCGCCGATCATCCTGCTGAACCGCCGGATCTCCGACGTCGAGATCACCGCGCTGCGCGCCTGCGCGCTGGACTTCACCGCCGACTACGCACTGCTGGCGCCGCCGCAGCAGACGATGAACCTGCAGGTCTTCGTGCCGCGGAACGAACGCGCCACCAAGACGCCCTGACCAGGCGCGCGCGGCCTGATGAGATCCTTGGGGCGGTCGAACATCTCCTGAAAGGGTGCGGATGATCAAGGTCGGTGTGCTGGGGGCCAAGGGCAAGATGGGCGCTCAGACGTGCCTCGCGGTGGAAGAAGCCGACGACTGCGCCCTGGTCGCCCGGCTCGACCAGGGCGACGAACTCGGGGAACTGGCCGAGACCGGTGCTCAGGTGGTGGTCGACTTCACCCGTCCCGAGGTGGTGATGGACAACCTGGCCTGGTGCATCGAGCACGGCATCCACGCGGTCGTCGGCACCACCGGCTTCGACGACTCCCGCCTCGCGACGCTGCGGGACCTGCTCGGGAAGAGCCCGGGGACCGGTGTCCTGATCGCGCCCAACTTCTCCATCGGCGCCGTTCTGATGATGCAGTTCGCCGCCAAGGCCGCCCGGTACTACGAGTCGGTCGAGATCATCGAGTTGCACCACCCGGACAAGGTCGACGCTCCGTCGGGTACGGCGCGCCGGACCGCGGAACTGATCGCGGCCGCCCGCCGGGAGGCCGACGCCGGGCCGATCCCGGACGCCACCACCACGTCGCTGGACGGCGCGCGGGGGGCCGATGTCGACGGGATCCGGGTGCACGGGGTCCGGCTCCGCGGGCTGATCGCGCACCAGGAAGTCCTGTTCGGCGACACCGGCGAGACGCTGACGATCCGGCACGACTCGATGGCCCGGGTCTCGTTCATGGCCGGCGTCCTGCTCGGCGTCCGCCGGATCGGCGACGCGCCCGGGCTGACCGTGGGTCTCGAACATTTCCTGGACCTCGACTGAGATGACCGCGCTGTGCTGACCGCCAAGCGTGCGGCGATCGGCCTCGCGGTCGTTTTCGTCGCGTACGCCGGACTGCTGGGCTGGCGCGGGGTGCTGCTGATCGGCACCGGCGATCCGGTCGCCGTCATCCTCGGCATCGCCGTGCTGGTGATCCCGGTGCTCGGCGCGTACCTGGTCTGGCGTGAGTTGCAGTTCGGTCGTCGTACCGAAGCCCTCGCGCACGAACTCGAGGCGGCCGGCGGTCTGCCGGTGGACGATCTGCCGCGTCGGCCGTCGGGCCGGATCGACCGGGCCGCGGCCGATGCGGCCTTCGAGAAGTACAAGGCCGAGGCCGAGGCCGCGCCCGAGGATTGGCGGGTCTGGTTCCGGTTGTCCACGGCCTACGACGCGGCCGGCGATCGGAAGCGGGCCCGCTCCACCATGCGGACCGCGATCGCCCACCACGACCGTAGCTAGCTGGTGTTACCTGGGAGTTGGCCGTGAAGGACCCGAGTTAACTGACAACGCGGTGTGAAACGGGATACTTTCAGGGGAAGGCGCGTGGCAACCGCCACGTGTAGGTCGGAGACTGGGTGGAGCCGTCCTGTGCCATCTGACGGGTCTCGCCGCGGCCAGGACGACGTGCAGGGGGCAGGATTCGGCGGACTGTTGCGACGCCACCGGCGTGAGGCCGGATTGTCGCAGGAGGGTCTGGCCGAGCTCGCCGGTCTGAGTGTCGACGCGATCGCGGCGTTGGAGCGGGGACGTCGGCGTGCGCCGCGAGCACACACGCTGCGCCTGCTCGCGGACGCCTTGCGGCTCGGTGCGCCGGATCGTGCCGAGCTGACCGCGTCCGCACGTCGCGACACCGAATCGCCACAGCCGCAACTCCGTCGACCTCCCGCTCCGCCGAACGAGCTGATCGGCCGCACCACCGAACTCACCGCAACCAAACGTTTGCTCGGGGCAGCGCATCACCCGGTTGCTGACCCTCACCGGACCGGGCGGCGTCGGCAAGACGCGGCTGACCCTGGCGCTGGCAGCTGAGCTCGAAGAGAAGTTCCATGACGGCGTCTGCTGGGTTCCGCTCGCCTCTCTGACCGATCCCGCCGGTGTGGTGCCGGCCGTCGCGGCCTCCGCCGGTCTGCACCCGATGGACAGCTCGAAGCTGATCGAGGAGATCGCCGATCAGATCGGGCGCCGGACCATGCTGCTGGTGTTCGACAACTGCTCGCACGTCGTCGCCACGGTCGGGCAGGTCTGCGCCGCGCTGCTGGAGTCCTGCCCGAACCTGTCCGTGCTCGCGTCCAGCCGGGAGCTCCTCCGCGTCGAGGGCGAGAGCGTGTACGTCGTACCGGCGCTGGCGCTTCCGCACGACGAGGATCAGCTCGAGTCGTCGGCCGCCGTACGGCTCTTCATCGATCGGGCGACCGCACGCGGGTACGACCTGGACGGGCAGATCGACCAGGTCGCCCGGGTGGTCCGCCGGCTGGAGGGGATGCCACTCGCGATCGAGTTGGCCGCGGCCCGGACGAATGTGATGACCGTCGAGGAGTTGGCGTCCGAGCTGGAGACGCTCGTTCACGCATCCTGACCGGCGGGCCGCGGACGGCGTCGCCGCGACAGCAGTCCATGTACGGCGCGATCGAGTGGAGCCATGACCTGCTCACGCCGGCGGAGCGGGACGTGTTCGCGCAGCTGTCGGTGTTCGTCGGCGGATGGACGTTGAGCGCCGCAGCCACAGTCATGTCGGGTCAGCCCTCACCAGGTCCACTGGAGCGTGCCGAGGCACTCGACCTGACCGGACGGCTGGTGGACAAGTCGTTGATCCGGGTCATCCGGCGCAGTGGCGTCGCGCGGTACTACATGCTCGCGGTGATCCGTGAGTTCGCCGCCGACCGGCTGATCGCCGCCGGCCTGGCCGAGGAAGCGGCTCGTCGGCACGCACACTTCTACATCAGCCTGGCCGAGGAGGCCGAGGGCCAATTGCGCGGTGCGAACCAGACGCAGTGGCTCGAACGGATCGACGGAGAGCTGGACAACGTCCGGGCCGCGATGGCGTGGGCACTGCGGACGAGGTCGGTCAGAGAAGCGCTGCGGCTGGCCGGCGGGCTCTGGCACTTCTGCTACCTGCGTGGCCACTATGCCGAAGGCGGTCAGTGGCTGGAGCGCGCACTGGCGCTCGCCGACACATTCCCTGCGTCGGAGCTGGAGGGACTCGCTCCAGCGTGCGCCAAGGCGAACCTGGGCGCCGGGATGCTCGGCTTCCTGCAGTGCGAGTACGACGCCGCGACCGCACGACTCGAGACGGCACTGACGCAGTACAAGGACCTGGACGACGCGGTCGGTACGGCGCTCGTGCTGCAGCGGCTGGGTGGTGTCGCACGGGAGCGCGGGGACTATGGCGCCGCGGAGGACCTGCACTGCGAGAGCTTCGACCTCTACGAGAGTCTCGGCGACCGGTCGGGGATGGCCTGGGCGCACAACCACCTCGGATTCGTCGCCTGGTTGCGTGGTGATCTGGAGGTCGGCGCCCGGCGATGCCGCCGGGCCCGGGACAGCTTCCGGCTGCTGGGTGACGGTGAAGGGCTCGCGTGGTCGTTGATCAGTCTCGGGACCATCGCGCAGTACGACGGTGAGCTGGTCGAGGCGGAGGACCTGCTGCAGGAGAGCCTGGCGTTGTCCCAGCGACTCGGGTACCGCGAAGGCGTCGCCTGGTCGCTGAACCAGCTCGGCATCGTCGAACGGCGTCGCGGGCTGACCGAGCGCGCCGTACATCTGCTGGACGAGAGCCTCGCCGAGCACCGGGACCTGGGCGACCGATGGCGGTCCGCGAGTGTCCTCGAGGAGCTGGCGACAGTAGCTCAGCAACGGGGGAGGAGCGAGTACGCCGCCTTCCTGATCGGCGCCGCGGACGGGGTGCGCGAGGTCATCGGCGCGCCGGTGCCCGAGATCGAGAAGGCCGACTACCTGGCGACGCGGACCGCGATCGAGCAGTCTCTCGATCGCCGGGCGTTCCGAACAGCCTGGTCGGCCGGGCGAGCCGCTCCGCTCGCCGCCGTGGCCGACGGGTATCCACCGGCGCCGAGCAGCCCGAACCCGAACCGCAGCGGTCGGCTCTGACCTCGGACACAAAGAAACCGATCAGCAGTCCACCAGAGCTGCTGATCGGAACGTTGCCTCGCGAGGCACCACGACCTGGGGGATCGACGGTACCCCGCGAGGGATCTGAGAGCGCGGGCTTCGAAACGACGGACCCGGCCGGCTGTGTCCCTGTCTGACCCCCCAGGCAGTCCCCCCACCTCACAGCCGGCCGAAGCCACGTCGGCGAAGTCGCCTCTCGTCGAGCCCTCCCAGTCGACGGGCGGTTCCTCCGCGCTGACACAAGGTTGCCGAAATCACGCTCTGTCAGACAGGGACGGAACCCTGACATCGCCCTGACAAATTTGTCCTGACAACGAAAGCCCTTCGACTCATTCGCCGACAGTGATCACGAACTGCCCGAGCGTAGGCGAATTCCGCCGAATTCCTGCGCTTTTCTGCCCCATCGGGCACCCGGTCGAGCGTTCATCCGGAACGCCCCGGCCGGTGTCCGGAAAAGGTCTACCAGATGAAAACCTTTGCGGAATTACGCAGCCTCAGTGCAGATATCCCGAAACGGCTTTGGTGAATCCCGCGACCCGGCGCAGGGGCGCGCTGTCGCCGTACCCCTCCTCGCCGGCTTCGTACTCGGTGCCGGGCGTCGGCGCGGACGGTGCCGGGATGCCTTCGCCGACACACGTGACGTCCTTGGCGGGTGCCTTGCCGGTGGTGAGGAACGTGTTGACGATCGTGTCGGCGCACTTGTTCACGCCGCCGTAGATGCCGTGGTCGCCCTCGCGGCTGACGGTGACGAGCCGCGAACCGGCGTACCGGTTGTGTGCCGACTCAGCGAGCGAGTAGCTGGTGGCAGGGTCGTTGAGCGACTGAACCATCAGCGTTGTGGGCAAGCCCTTACCGGTGGGCTGCGGCATGGTGAGCTTCGGGCGGTTCCAGTAGAAGCAGGGGTTCTCGTTCACGCCCCAGCCGAGCAAGGGGTACTTCGGCCCGAGCCGGCCGGCCATCTGGTCGCCGTACTCGCGGCCCTGCGGCCAGGGGGTGTCGTTGCAGGTGACCGCCGTGAACGTCGCGCCCTCGGCGTCGTCGCCGACGATCCGGCCGAGGGGACGCAGGCCGACGGTGTCGCGGGAGGCGCGTCGTACCAACTGGTGTTGCCGGGCAACTGACAGTGCGTCGACTTTCCGTTGCGCGGCGCGCGGACCGCCCTTGGTCTGGGCGCCGGAAAGGTCGCGGAGAAATGCCAGGTCGACCGCGAGCGAATAAAAGTCGAGCTTTGTATACATATCCCCGGAGACGATCTCGTCCAGGGTGTTCTGGTCGTAGCTGATCTTGATCGAACCGTCCAGGAACTCCTCGACCGCGGGCTGCTTTTTCAGCGCGGCCCGGAGCCGCTCGTAGGTCCGGATCACTGTGCGTGGCGACGACCCGAGCTCGAGTTGGCCGTCGTACGTGGCCGCCCAGGTCGCGAAGTCCTCGCGGAAGCGGCGCTCGAAGGCCTGCGGCTGGCCGAGGAAGGTGTTGATCCAGGGCTGGGTGAAGTCGGTGTTGGAGTCCAGTACGAAGCGGCCGACGTGCTGGGGGAAGTAGGTCTGGTAGTAAGCGCCCATCCAGGTGCCGCCGGAGTAGCCGACGAAGTCGATCTTGTCGAAGCCGAGCAACTGGCGGATCAGGTCCATGTCCTGCACGGTCTGCGCGGTGTTCACGTACGGCAGCAGGCCGCGGGACTGGCGGTCGCAGTACGGCTGGCTGAGCCGCGACGCCTCCGCGATCAGGTCGAGGTTCCACGCGTCGCGGTCGCGCGCGTCCATCGTGTACCCGGGCGCGCCCTGACAGGTGACGTTGGTGCTGTCACCGGTGCCGCGCGGGTCGAACCCGACGGCGAGGTGGTCCTTGGCCAGCGGTGCCTGACTGGCCAGGTACGGCGCCATGCCGAGGCCGGCGCCACCTGGTCCGCCCGGGTTGCCGAAGACCACCCGGCTCGGCTTGCCCTGCACCGGCGCGACCTTGCTGACCGCGATCTGGATGTCGTTGCCGGAGTACTGGTTCGCCCAGTCGCGGGGTGCGGTGACCTTCGCGCAGTACGTCCGGAACTCCGGGTCGCCGCACGGTCGCCACGCCGGTTCTTGCTTCAGGTACCGATTGGCCACCGGATGCGCCCGGTCGGCCACGGTCGCCTGTTCCATCGAGGCGGTCGCCCCGGACCCCGGCACGACGAGAACAGCAGCAGCGGACAGCCCCAGGCCGACGGCCAAGGCGAGGTACTTCATGCAGACTCCAGCAGATGGCCATGCGTGATCGGACCGTCGCAATCTGTCATGCTCGCCTTCCCCGGTCGAGCACCACCCCCGGCTTGTCGCCGATCCGCACCGTGCTATGGCCGGATGTGTCGGCGGCGGGTTCTAGGGTCGCGTTGTGGCCGAGAAGAAGGGTGATCACCGTGCCGTCGTTTGATCTGCACATCGTGTTCGACTGCGCTGATCCGGACCGGGTCTCACGGTTCTGGATGGCGGCCCTGGGTGGGTACGACTTCCCGTCCGGCGTCCCGGACGGCTTCGCGACCTGGGACGAGTGGGCCGACGCCAACAACATCCCGGTCGATCAGCGCAACCTCGGCCGCACCCTGGTCGACAAGGACCGCGGCACCCGCCCCGACATCTTCTTCCTCCAGGTCCCGGAGTCCAAGCAGGTGAAGAACCGCGTCCACCTGGACATCAAAGTCGCTCCCGGTCTCGACGCCGACGCCCGCCGGACGGCGATCGCATCGGAAGCCGAGCGGCTGATCACGCTCGGAGCGACGGTCGGGACCCGGCTGGACGACCACGTCATCATGCTGGACCCCGAAGGCAACGAGTTCTGCCTGGCCTAGTCCTTGGTCAGTCGGTGGCACCGGGGTCGGTGTGGAGGCGGATCTGCTTGATGCGGATGGATTCGTCGCCGTAGAGGTCGAGTTCGCGGTGGGCGCCGTCGGGGGCCCAGCCGGCCTCGGTGTAGAAGGCGCGGAGGACGTCGTCGGTCGAGTTCACCCACACGGTGACCCGGCCGAAGCCGTCGGCGCGGATGGTGTCGACGACCGCGTTGAGCAGCCGCGAACCGTGGCCGGCCCGGGTCGCCTCGGGCTTGATCGCGAGCTCGGCGATCAACGCGTCCCGCCGCGGATCGCCGTCCGGGTCGTCCGACGGCGTGATCGCGGCGAAGCCGACCAGCGTCCGGCCGGCCAGTGCGACCATCACCCGGTTGCGGGCCTCGCCGGGAGCGATCAGGGCGGCGCGCCACTGGGCGGCGAACTGCGCGGGGTTCAGGTCGGCGAGCACGTCCGCCGGCAGCAGTCCGGCGTACGCCGTCCGCCAGGCCGCGACCTGGATCTCGCCGATCTCGTTGGCCTCGGCCGGAAGCGCCAGCCGCACACTCGTCTCCGCCACCGGGCTGTCTGCGCCGGACAGCTCCGAGAGGCTGGCAGGTTCCGGTACGCCGAAGTCGTCACTCACGTGCACCATCCTCGCAAAGTGCCTCATCGGCAGGACACCTGGTCCTGCCGATGAGGCGTGATCGGTCAGTAGACGAGCCTCCGGAGCAGCGTCTCGGCCGGGCCGCGATACCCGCGCATGCTCATCGCGTAGGCGCCGATCACCGAGACGACCCATACTCCAATCGCGATCAGCGCTGCCGTGTACGCCGTACTGCCGAGCTGAAGGTCGAGGGTGAAGGGCGCCAGCAGCACCATCCAGCAGAGCGACTGGAACAGGTAGCCCGACATCGACCGCTGACCGAGCGCAGCCATCGCCCGGACCGGCAGCGTCAGCCGGGTCAGTCGGGCGACCAGCAGACCGAACAGGGCGACGTACCCAGGCCCGCCGAACATGCCGCTCACGTGCGAGAGGTAGCTCAGCGCATCGACCGCGCTCTGGTCGACCTGCAGCCAGCCGGCGCCGACCAGCGCGAGCGGCAGACCACCCAGGATCGTGATGCCGAGGCCGACGACGGCGACCGTGGTGAGCAGCGTGCGGTGCGCGGCCGGGTGCTCCAGGATCTGCTTGCGGGCGGCCCAGATGCCGAGCCAGACGACCATGATGAAACCGATCACGCTGGCGGTGTGCATCGGGTACTCGTGCAAGCGGTCGACCAGGCTCGCGCCGTACGACGAAGCCGCGAGCGACGGGTTCGGGCTGTTCGTGAGCGGATGTGCGGGACCGGAGCTGTTCGCCACCGCGACGAAGGCCTGGAAGGCGGCGTAGAACACGTACAGGGCCTCGATGACCCAGATGCCGACCACGATCCGGTGGAACTTGTCGCCGCGGTTGAGCAGCACCAGCGTGCAGATGATCCCGACGATGCCGTAGGCGCCGAGGAAGTCACCGAAGTAGAGCAGCGTCGCGTGGACCGCGCCGAAGGCGATCAGCCAGCCGTTCCGCTTCAGCAGGATCTTCCGTACGGCGCTCGTCGTGGCGCCGGCCGACCGCTGCCGCCGGGCCAGCTGGACCAGGCCGTAGCCGAACATCACCGCGAACACCGGGTAGGCCCGGGCGTCCACGAGGGTGAGCTTGAGGAAGTTGAGGAAGCGCTCGAGGCCGTGCGGCGTACTTTCGACGCCCGGCTGGCCGGCGAAGGCGAAGTTGGCGCTGTTGGCGAGCCCGATCAGGAGCAGCATCGCGCCCCGGATCAGGTCGGGGGCGAGTGCGCGTTCCTTACCGGTGACCGGCCCGCGATGATCGACGGCCGGGAGAGTCTGCGTGGTCACGGGGTCCACCCCTTCAGAGAAACTGTGTAAGCCTTGCACTGAAATACTCCCGGGCGGCCGGGTGCGGACCCATCGCACTGCCACCACTTCCGGGGTGGAGCTAGCACCACCGTCCGACTTTGTGACACTTGCGCGTTGATCTGGACAGAAAGTGTCACAACTCGGCTATGCTGGCCGGCATGGACGACAGCTTCCAGGCGACCATCGCCGCCGACGGCCGGATCGAGCCGCGGGACGCGATGCCGGACGGGTACCGCAAGACCCTGATCCGGCAGATCGCGCAGCACGCGCACTCCGAGATCATCGGCATGCAGCCGGAGGGCAACTGGATCAGTCGCGCGCCGTCGCTGCGCCGCAAGGCGATCCTGATGGCCAAGGTGCAGGACGAGGCCGGCCACGGGCTCTACCTGTACGCCGCCGCCGAGACGCTCGGCGTGGATCGGGCCGACCTGCTCGACCTGCTGCACAGCGGCCGGCAGAAGTACTCCAGCATCTTCAACTACCCGACCCTGACCTGGGCCGACATCGGCGCGATCGGCTGGCTGGTCGACGGCGCCGCGATCGTCAACCAGGTCCCGCTCTGCCGCTGCTCCTACGGGCCGTACGCGCGGGCGATGGTCCGGGTCTGCAAGGAGGAGTCGTTCCACCAGCGGCAGGGTTTCGAGATCCTGCACACGCTGTGCAACGGCACTCTCGAGCAGAAGGCGATGGCGCAAGACGCGCTGGATCGCTGGTGGTGGCCGTCGCTGATGATGTTCGGCCCGCCGGACTCCGCATCCACCCACTCCGAGCAGTCGATGGCGTGGGGGATCAAACGGCACAGCAACGACGAACTGCGGCAGCGCTTCGTCGACATGACCGTCCCGCAGGCCGACGTACTCGGTCTTCGCGTGCCCGACGACGGCCTGGCGTACGACGAGGAGGCGGGGCGCTACCGCTTCTCCGAGCCGGACTACACCGAGCTGTACGACGTGGTGAAGGGCAACGGGCCGTGCAACCAGCAGCGGCTCGCGCATCGGGTGAAGGCGCACGAGGACGGCGCGTGGGTCCGCGAAGCCGCTGCGGCGTACGCGTCCAAGCAGCGCGTGAAGGAAGGCGCCGCATGAACATCGAGCCGTTGTGGGAGGTGTTCGTGCGGTCCCGCCGTGGGCTGTCGCACACGCACGTCGGCAGCCTGCACGCGCCGGACGCGACCATGGCGCTGCGCAACGCGCGTGACGTGTACACCCGCCGGCAGGAGGGCGTGTCGATCTGGGTCGTGCGAGCGGCCGACATCACCGCGTCGAGCCCGGACGAGAAGGACGAGTTCTTCGACCCGGCCGGCGACAAGGTCTACCGGCACCCGACCTTCTACCAGGTTCCGGAAGGCGTCGAGCATCTGTGAACGACCTCTTCGTCTACACGCTTCGCCTCGGCGACGACGCGCTGATCTCCGCGCAGCGCACCGCCGAGTGGATCGCGGCCGCCCCGCAGCTCGAGGAGGACGTTGCCCTGGGCAACATCGGACTCGACCAGCTCGGCCAGGCCCGATCGCTGCTCCAGTACGCCGGTCAGGTCGAGGGGCAGGGCCGGTCGGAGGACGACCTCGCCTACTTCCGGGACGAGCGCGACTTCCTCAACCTGCAGCTGTGTGAGCTCCCGAACGGCGACTTCGCCACGGCGATGGCCCGGCTGCTGTACTTCGCGACGTACCAGCACCTGCTCTACGAGGAGCTGCGGGGGAGTGCCGACGAGATGCTGGCAGGTGTCGCGGGCAAGGCGGTCAAAGAGGTCGCGTACCACGTCGACCACGCGACCCAGTGGGTACTGCGACTGGGTGACGGGACCGAAGAGAGTCACCGGCGGATGCAGGCCGGGCTGGAGGGGTTCTGGCCCTACACCGCGGAGATGTTCGAGTCCGACGACCTGGTACGGCGTCTTGACGTCGCCGTCGACCCGTCGACGCTGCACGACGAGTGGGAGCGCCGGGTGATGGCAGTGATCGACGAATCCACGTGCAGTCGGCCCGAGTCGTCGTACCAGCACACAGGTGGTCGCGCGGGTCGGCACTCCGAGCACTTGGGGTTTCTGCTGGCTGAGCTGCAGCATGTGGCTCGCTCGCACCCGGGGGCGACATGGTGACGGACACGGCCATCTACGAAGCCGTTGGAGAGGTGGCCGACCCCGAGGTGCCGGTGCTGACGATCGCGGACCTCGGCGTACTGCGTGGGGTTCGGCACGAGGGCGATGAGGTCGTCGTGACGATCACACCGACGTACTCGGGTTGCCCTGCGATGGACTTGATCCGGCACGAGGTGGAGCTGACGCTCCAGGCGTTGCAGGTCGACGGACGGGTCGAGACCGTGCTGTCGCCGGCCTGGACGACGGACTGGATGAGTGAGGCCGGCAAGGCGAAGCTGGTCGAGTACGGCATCGCTCCGCCGACCGGACGGCGTGCTGTCGGCGGTCCGGTGATGCTGAGCCTGGCCATCCGGTGTCCGTTGTGCGGGTCGCCGGACACTGTGGAACTCAGCCGGTTCGGTTCGACCTCCTGCAAGTCGCTGTGGCGGTGCAACAGCCTGCCGTGAGCCCTTCGATCACTTCAAATCCCTTTGAACATCCAACACAGCAAGGCTTTGTGATGACGACGACTCTGGCCCGGCGGCGGGCGGTCTTTCATGCGTTGAAGGTGGCCGCGATCGAGGCGATCACCGACGACTCGGTGGCGATCACGTTCGAGGTGCCGTCCGAGCTGGCGGACGAGTACGAGTTCACCGCGGGGCAGCACCTGACCGTTCGCCGTACCGGTGAAGACGTCCGGCGCAGCTACTCGATCTGCTCACCGGCCGGGTCCGGCGTCCTGCGGATCGGGGTGAAGCGGATCCCGCGCGGCGAGTTCTCGGCGTACGCCGCCGACCAGCTGAAGGTCGGCGACGAGCTCGAGGTGATGACGCCGCTCGGGCGCTTCGGTACGACGCTGGAGCCGGCGAACGCGAAGCACTACGCCTTCGTCGCCGCGGGCAGCGGGATCACGCCGGTGCTCTCACTGGTCGCGACGATCCTGGCCACGGAATCCCTCAGCCGCGTCACCCTGCTGTACGGGAACCGAACCGCGGGGTCGGTGATGTTCGCCGACGAGCTGGCCGATCTGAAGGACCGGTACGCCGAGCGGTTCCACCTGGTGCACGTGTTGTCGCGGGAGTCGACCGAGGTGGAGCTGTTCAGCGGCCGGATCGACGCCGACCGGCTGGGCCGGATGTTCGAGACGATCCTGCCGATCGGGAGTGTCGACGAGTGGTTCCTGTGCGGGCCGTACGCGATGGTCGTCGGTGCGCAGGACTTGCTGCTCGGGCGGGGCGTTGCACGTGAGCACGTCCATGCCGAGCTGTTCCACGTCGGCGACGAGGCTCCGACGGCTCCGGTCGAGGAGGCGCCGGTCGACGAGAACGCGGCCGACGTGACGGTGATCCTGGACGGTCGCCGGTCGAACTTCCTGCTGGCCGAACATTCGAAGGCGGTGCTGGATGCGACGCTCGCCGTACGCAGCGACGCACCCTTCGCCTGCAAGGGCGGCGTCTGCGGCACCTGCCGAGCCAAAGTCATCGAGGGCTCCGTCCGCATGGACACCAACTGGGCCCTGGAACCAGACGAACTCCGAGCCGGCTACGTCCTCACCTGCCAATCCCACCCGACAACCCCCAAAGTCACCCTCGACTTCGACGCTTGAGAACGAACAGCCAACCCTCCACCTGAAGGGTTGGCTGGTGCGACCTCAGTCCGTGCCGGACTCCATGGCGGCGCGGTCCAGGAGTTCGTCTTCTTCGGTGGCTTCGCCGCGGGAGGCGATGGCTTCGGCGCCGCCGGTGGGCATCGGGCCGATCAGGGTCGGTGGAGGACGCCAGGGCCGGGTTCGAGCTGCCGAACATGCCGAGGCCGGCGTACTGCTCGAGCTTCGACCGCGAGTCGGCGATGTCCAGGTTCCGCATGGTCAGCTGGCCGATCCGGTCGACCGGGCCGAACGCGGAGTCCTCGATCCGCTCCATCGACAGCTTGTCCGGGTGGTAGCTGAGCCCCGGGCCGCTGGTGTCGAGGATCGAGTAGTCCTCACCCCGCCGGAGCCGCAGCGTCACCTCACCGGTCACCGCCGTACCGACCCAGCGCTGCAGGGACTCCCGCAGCATCAGCGACTGCGGGTCCAGCCAGCGGCCTTCGTACATCAGCCGTCCGAGCCGCCGGCCCTCGTTGTGGTAGTTCGCCAGCGTGTCCTCGTTGTGGATCGCGCTGACCAGCCGCTCGTACGCCGCGTGCAGCAGAGCCATCCCGGGAGCCTCGTAGATGCCCCGGCTCTTGGCCTCGATCACCCGGTTCTCGATCTGGTCCGACATGCCCAGGCCGTGCCGGCCGCCGATCGCGTTGGCCTCCAGCACCAGGTCGACCGCGGAACCGAACTCCTTGCCGTTGATCGTCACCGGCCGGCCCTGCTCGAAGGCGATGGTGACGTCCTCCGGCAGGATCTCGACCGACGGATCCCAGTGCGCCACGCCCATGATCGGGTCGACGGTCTCGATCCCGGTGTCGAGGTGCTCGAGCGTCTTCGCCTCGTGGGTGGCGCCCCAGATGTTCGCGTCGGTGGAGTACGCCTTCTCGGTGCTGTCCCGGTACGGCAGGCCGTGGGTGACCAGCCACTCGGACATCTCCTTGCGGCCGCCGAGTTCGGTGACGAAGTCCGCGTCCAGCCACGGCTTGTAGATCCGCAGGTACGGGTTCGCCAGCAGGCCGTAGCGGTAGAACCGCTCGATGTCGTTGCCCTTGAACGTCGACCCGTCACCCCAGATCTGGACGTCGTCGTCGAGCATCGCCCGGACCAGCAGGGTGCCGGTCACCGCCCGCCCGATCGGGGTGGTGTTGAAGTAGGTCCGGCCGGCCGAGCGGATGTGGAACGCACCGCAGGCCAGCGCGGCCAGGCCCTCCTCGACCAGCGCCGCGCGGCAGTCGACCAGGCGGGTGAGCTCGGCGCCGTACGCCGTGGCGCGACCCGGGACGGAGGCGATGTCGGGCTCGTCGTACTGACCGAGATCGGCGGTGTAGGTGCAGGGGACGGCGCCCTTGTCCCGCATCCACGCAACCGCGACCGACGTGTCGAGACCACCGGAGAAGGCGATGCCGACCCGCTCACCAACAGGCAGAGAAGTAAGAACCTTGGACACAGGAAAAGTATGCACTCCCCTGAATGATTATGCAAACCACTCGCTGGCGTCCGTCTGTGAGGTTTGTGACTGGGGTGGTCAGCGTGGCTGGTGGGGGAGGTGGGGTTGGGGTTGGGAGGATGGGGGTCCGCTGATGAGGGGAGTGGGGCGCCATGATGGGGCGGTCGCATGCGTTGTCGGGGTGGTGTGCCGGGTTGGTGGTGGCGCCGCTGATCGGGCTGACCACGGTGGCTGAGGTGGTGCCGTTCGCGGCGGCCACGGCCGGCTACGCCCTCGTGCCGGACCTGGATCACCCGGGTGCGCGCGCGTCCCGCCTGGTCGGTCCGCTGACCCGCATCGTCTCCGAAGCGGTCCGCGCCTTCTCGAGCGTCCTCTACAACCTCACCAAGGGCCCTCGCGACGAGGACAGCACCGGCAAGCACCGCCACGCGACTCACACCGTCGTCGCCGCGATCCTGCTCGGCATGCTCGCGGCCAGCGCAGGCGACCGCGGCAAATGGGCAGTCCTGGCCGTAGCCGTCACCGGTTTCCTGCTCGCCGCCGACGTACTGGGCGACTGGCTCATCGTCCTCGTGCTCGGCGCAACCGCCTGGTCTGTCACCGGTACGGCGCTACCCGGTACGACGACCGCGGACGCCGTACAAGCCGGTCTGACCGGGATCGGCGGCTGGATCGGAGTGGCTGTCGGACTCGGCATGTTCGTGCACTGTCTCGGCGACAGCCTCACCCGCTCCGGCTGTCCGTGGCTGTGGCCGCTGCCGATCAGTGGCGAGACCTGGTACGAGATCCGCCTCCCGCGTCCGCTCCGGTTCCGCACCAACGGCTGGTTCGAGCGGCTGATCATCGTGCCGCTCCTGCTCGGCGCCGCCGTACTCCTCCTACCCGGCGCCCTGCAGGCGGTCGAGCGGCTCTTCGACGCCACCTCGATCTGGCTCGCCGGTCAGTAGTCCTGCAAGCGACCAGTCAGGTACGACGGCACGCCGCCGGACTCGAGGGCGGCCGCGAACCGCTGCTGGTTGCGAGCGCCCGGCCACACCTCCCAGAGGGACAGCGGCACCGCGAGAACGGCTCCGATCAGGACGACCCAGAAGCTGTCGACCACGAACGCGATCGGCATCGAGATCAGGAACACGGCCTCGCAGACCGCGAACCGGAGGAACGTCGACGCGGTGAACCGCCGCCACGACGCCGCCTCGATCTCGGCCGGCGGCTGGTCGCTGTGCTGCAGCGGCGCGGTCTTGAAGCCGGCCAACTCGCAGAACGCGTAGGCCGATGCGGCGGCGAGCACCACGATCGACGGCGCCCAGGTGGGTGGGAACTCGCCGATCCCGTCGGCGGCCAGCACGAACCACAGGGTCAGCGTGATCAGCGGGATCGCGCCGAGCATGGCACTCGCTGTGGTGGTCAGGGATCGCTGCGCAGGGGAGACAGTAGGCACCCGGCAGAGACTAGCGGCCCGGAAAGTCACCAGATTGTCGACGACAAGCGATCAGCAGGATGACTGAGAGTATTCACAGAATTTTTTCCCGACTTTTTTGCCGGAAGCTGTAACGCCTGCAGGACCCGACCCGATAGGACGAGTGAGCCTGGTGGCTGCCCGGACCCCCGAGCGGACAGCCATCAGGCCTTTTCATTTCTTCGAGGCTGCGGAGCGGTAATCTGAGCCCCATGTCCTCGCCAGCACCTGCCGCTTCGTCGGAGCTGCCCTTCGGGCGCCTGACGACCGCGATGATCACTCCGTTCCGGCCTGACGGCTCGCTCGATCTCGACGCGGCGCAGAAGGTGGCCACCTACCTGGTCGATCGCGGCAACGACGCGCTCATCATCAACGGGACCACCGGTGAAGCGCCGACCACCTCGGACCAGGAGAAGGTCCAGCTCGTCAAGGCGGTGCTGGACGCGGTCGGTGACCGGGCCAAGGTGGTCGCCGGCGTCGGCACCAACGACACCGCGCACACGATCGAGTGCGCGAAGCTGGCCGAGGCCGCCGGTGCCGACGGTCTGCTGGTCGTCACGCCGTACTACAACAAGCCTCCGCAGGACGGGCTGCGCGCGCACTTCACCGCGGTCGCCGACGCCACCGGCCTGCCGAACCTGGTCTACGACATCCCCGGCCGGGCCGGTGTCGAGATCAAGACCGAGACTCTGATCGCGCTCGCCGAGCACCCGCGGATCGTCGCGGTGAAGGACGCCAAGGGCGACGTGGCCGGGGCCACCAAGGTGCTGGCGAACACCGATCTGTTCTACTACTGCGGTGCCGACGAGTTGAATCTCGCCTGGCTCGCGATCGGTGCGGTCGGCGTCGCCAGCGTCGTCGCCCACGTCGCGAGCGAGCCGTACCGGCAGCTGATCGACGCCGTGGTGGCCGGCGACCTCGCCACCGCACAGGAGATCGACCGACGGATGGTGCCCGCCGTCGAGGCGATCATGACCAGGACCCAGGGCGCCATCATGGTGAAGGCCGCGCTCAAGCTGGCCGGCGTCATCGAGCACGCGACACTCCGGTCGCCGTTGGTTGAGGCGACCGCCGAGCAAGTGGACTGGCTCACCACCGACCTCAAGACGGCAGGACTGATTGCATGAGCCATCCCCATCCAGATCTCGACGCGCCCGGACCACTGGCCCCGGGCGCTTTGCGGGTGATCCCGCTCGGCGGCCTCGGCGAGGTCGGCCGCAATATGACGGTGTTCGAGTACGACGGGAAGCTGCTGGTCGTCGACTGCGGCGTCCTGTTCCCGGACGAGAACCAGCCCGGTGTGGACCTGATCCTGCCGGACTTCCAGCCGATCCGGGACCGGCTGGACGACATCGTCGCCGTCGTTCTGACCCACGGCCACGAGGACCACATCGGCGGCCTGCCGTACCTGCTGCGCGAGCGGGGTGACATCCCGGTCATCGGCTCGCAGCTCACGCTTGCGCTGCTGGAGGGCAAGCTGAAGGAGCACCGGCACCGCAACGTGCCGCAGCAGACCGTGGTCGAGGGCGAGTCGCTCCAGATCGGCCCGTTCGTCTGCGAGTTCATCGCCGTCAACCACTCGATCCCGGACGCGCTGGCGGTGGCGATCAAGACGCCGGCCGGCCTGGTGCTGCACACCGGCGACTTCAAGATGGACCAGTTGCCGCTGGACAACCGGATCACCGACCTGCGCGCGTTCGCCCGGCTCGGCGAGGAGGGCGTGGACCTGTTCTGCGTCGACTCGACCAACTCCGAGGTGCCCGGCTTCACCACCCACGAGCGCGATATCGCTCCGGTGCTGGACGGCGTGTTCACCAAGGCGAAGAACCAGCGCATCATCGTCGCCTGTTTCGCCTCGCACGTGCACCGGGTCCAGCAGGTGATGGACGCGGCCGTGAAGCACCGTCGCAAGGTCGCGTACGTCGGCCGGTCGATGGTCCGCAACATGGGCGTGGCCCGCGACCTGGGCTTCCTGAACGTGCCCGGCGACACGCTGATCGACATGCGCGAGCTGGACAACTACCCGCCGGAGCAGGTCGTGCTGGTCTCCACCGGTTCCCAGGGCGAGCCGATGTCGGCGCTGTCCCGGATCGCGGCCATGGACCACCACGTCGTACAGATCCAGCCGGGTGACACCGTCGTACTCGCGTCGTCCCTGATCCCTGGCAACGAGAACTCGGTCTACCGGGTGATCAACGGCCTGACCCGGCACGGCGCGAACGTGATCCACAAGGGCAACGCGCTGGTCCACGTCTCCGGCCACGCCAGCGCCGGCGAGCTGCTGTACTGCTACAACATCGTCAAACCGCGCAACGTGATGCCGGTGCACGGCGAGGTCCGGCACCTGCACGCGAACGCGGCGCTGGCCATCCAGACCGGCGTCCCGGCGCAGAATGTGGTCGTCGTCGAGGACGGCGTGGTGGTCGACCTGATCGACCGCAAGGCCGTCGTGGCCGGCAAGGTGGAATGCGGGTACGTGTTCGTGGACGGGTCCACGGTCGGCGACATCACCGAGACCTCACTGAAGGACCGCCGGATTCTCGGCGACGAGGGTTTCATCT
Organism: uncultured Actinomycetota bacterium; assembly: GCA_963748245.1. Taxonomy (GTDB): domain Bacteria; phylum Actinomycetota; class Actinomycetes; order Propionibacteriales; family Kribbellaceae; genus Kribbella. Next base: position 2,794,100 of record CAVVIA010000005.1, read on the forward strand.
CGGTCATCGCCGTGATGGACTCTGTCACCGGCAAACTGACAGCCGGGCCGGAGATCCATGCGCGCGGGTTCGCCGAGGACGACACCGTCTTCGACGACCTCAAGCCGAAGATCGAGGCGGAGATCGAGAAGGCGATCGGCGGCGGCGTGGACGACATGTACCAGCTGCAGCAGGTGATTCGCCGGGTGGTCGGCAAGTGGGTCAGTGACACCCACCGCCGCCGCCCGATGATCATTCCGGTCGTCGTCGAAAGCTAACAGGACTACAGGGGAGAGAGGGGCCGGCGATGACCATCAGCGGAGTGAACGGGACGGGCCAGCGCCGGCCGACCATGAAGGAGGTCGCGGCCCGGGCCGGGGTCGCGCTGAAGACCGTCTCCCGGGTGGTGAACGAGGAGCCGAACGTCAGCCCGGAGCTGACCGCCAAGGTCCAGGCCGCGATCAAGGAGCTCAACTACACCCCGAACGAGAGCGCCCGGATGCTGCGCCGGGGCAAGACCGGGACGATCGCGGTGGTCATCCGCGATATCGGTGACCCGTTCTTCGCCTCGCTCGGCCGCGCGGTCGAGTTGTGGGCGCGGTCGTCCGGCTCGGTGGTGATGATCGGCCTGACCGACGAGGACCCCGACCGGGAGCGCGAGGTCTGCCTGGAGTTCGTCGCCCGCCGGCCGGATGCGCTCATCATGGCACCGATCGGCGAGACCCAGGAGTACCTCGCACCGCACGTCGACGCAGGGATGGCGGTCGTCACGATCGACCGTCCGGCGCACGGGATCGAGGCGGACGCCGTACTGGCCGACAACGCCGGCGGGATCGACCAGGCGATCGATCACCTGGTCCGGCAGGGTCACCGGCGGATCGCGTACCTCGGTGACGACGAGCGGATCTTCACCGCCCGCGAACGCGTCGTCGCCTACCGGGCCGCGATGGCCCGGCACCGGATCGAGGTGGACGAGGACTTGGTCCACCTGTCCGAGCCGACGACCGAGGGCATCGGCATCACGCTGTCCGCCGTACTGGATCGTCCGGAGCCGGCCACTGCGTTGCTGTCGGCAAACAACATGACGACGGCCGAGGTACTGCGCGGACTCGCCGGCCGTCGGGACAAGGTCGCGCTGGTGTCCTTCGACGACCTCGCGCTCGGCGACCTGCTCAGTCCCGGGCTCACCGCCGTCGCCCAGTCGGCCGATGTGATGGCCCGTACGGCGATCCAGCTCATGACCGAGCGCCTTCCTGAGCCGCACCGCCCGGGCCGGACCGTGCGCGTGCCGGTGAAGCTCACGATCCGGGGCTCGGGCGAGATCCCCCCGCCCGCCTAACGCCCCAGCTGCGTCGCCAGGGGGCAGTCGAACGGATCCCGTGACTTGAGCCCGACGTTGTTCAGGTAGTCGACGACGATCCGGTACGACGCGAACAGGCCGACCTCGGTGTAGGCGATGCCATGCAGTTCGCAGTACTCGCGCACGATCGGCTGGACCCGCTTGAGGGTCGGCCTGGGCATGCTCGGGAACAGGTGGTGCTCGATCTGGTAGTTCAGCCCGCCCATCGCGAAGTCGACCAGGACGCCGCCGCGGATGTTGCGTGACATCAGCACCTGGCGGCGCAGGAAGTCGAGCTTCATGCCGGCCGGGACGAGCGGCATGCCCTTGTGGTTCGGCGCGAACGAGGCGCCGAGGCAGAGGCCGAACACGGCGAGCTGCAACCCGAGGAACGCGCTGGCCTTCCCGATCGGGAGCAGCAGATACAGGGCAGCCAGGTAGCCGACGATCCTCGAGATCACGATCGCGGCCTCGACGCGGTCCAGCCGGTTCGCGTCGCGGCGCAGCACGTGCCGCAGGCTCGACGCGTGCAGTCCGAGCCCTTCCAGCGTCAGGAGCGGGAAGAAGAGCCAGCCCTGGCGCGCGGCGAGCCACTGGCCCAGTCGCCCGCGCTTCGCGACCGCCTCCGGGTGGAAGGCGATGGCGTCGAGCTGGACGTCCGGATCCTTGTCGACCTGGTTCGGCGCGTTGTGGTGCCGGGAATGCTTGGACCGCCACCAGGTGACGCTCATGCCGGCGATCGCACCGGCCAGGATGCGTGCCGTCCAGTCGTTCCGGGCGGCCGAGTCGAAGACCTGCCGATGCGCGCTGTCGTGGCTGAGGAACGCGACCTGGACGAGAATGAGCGCGAGCGCACCGGCCAGCAACAGCTGGTACCAGGAGTCGCCGAGCAGGACCATGCCCACGGCAACAGCCAGCAAGGCGGTGAGCACCAGGCCGATCCGGGTGAGGTAGTAGCCCCGACGGCGTCGCAGCAGACCGAGTTCTCGCACGGTCTGAAGGAGGTCGGTGTAGAGACTGACGTACCGCTGCTGGGCGCCTAGGGCGTGGTGGGTCATTCGTCCTCCAGTGTGCACCAGTCCAGATGCGCCACCGGGACCGAAGGCAGCCGCAACCTCATCATGGGGGTCCAGAACCAAGCGGTCGTGAAGCCGGGCCTTCGGTCAGATGGCTCGGCGAGGTCGGCTTGGCAAAGCGCAGTTCACTTCCGGTAGAGCTCGACCAGCGGGCACTGGAACGGATCGCGGGCCTGGAGGCCGACGTTGTTCAGGTAGTCGACAACGATCTTGTACGACGTGAACAGGCCGACCTCGGTGTACTTGACGCCGTGCAGCGCGCAGTACTCCCGCACGATCGGCTGGGCCCGCCGGAGGGTCGGCCTGGGCATGCTCGGGAACAGGTGGTGCTCGATCTGGTAGTTCAGCCCGCCGAGTGCGAAGTCGGTGAGCACGCCGCCGCGGACGTTGCGTGACATCAGTACCTGGCGGCGGAGGAAGTCGAGCTTCATGGTGGCCGGGACGAGCGGCATCCCCTTGTGGTTCGGCGCGAACGCGCCGCCGAGGCAGATCCCGAACACGGCCAGCTGCAATCCGAGGAAGGCGCCGGCCTTGCCGATCGGCAGCAGGATCAGCAGCACGGCCAGATATCCGCCGATCCGGGTCAGCACGATCGCGGCTTCGATCCGCTCGACCGTCGTCGCCGACCGGCGGAGCAGGTGACGCACGCTCGCGACGTACAGGCTCAGGCCCTCGAGGGTGAGCAGCGGGAAGAACAGCCAGCCCTGGCGACGGGTGAGCCAACCACGCAGACCGGTGCGTCTCTCGACGAATTCGGGGGTGAATGCCACGAGACCGGGGCCGATGTCAGGGTCACGGCCCAGTTGGTTCGGCGCCTGGTGGTGCCTGCTGTGCTTCGACCGCCACCAGCCCGCGCTCATCCCGACCAGCCCGCCGGCCAGGATGCGTGCGGTCCAGTCGTTCCAGGCGGCGGAGTGGAAGATCTGCCGGTGCGCGCTGTCGTGGCTGAGGAAGGCGACCTGCGTGAGCACGAGCGCCAGCGCGCCGGCCATCAGGAGCTGCAGCCAGGAATTGCCGAGCAGGCCGACGCCGACCCAGACCGCCGCGAATGCAGCCGTCACCAGGCCGATGCGGATGAAGTAGTAGCGGTGCCGGCGCCGGAGGAGTCCGAGTTCGCGCACGGTCTGGGCGAGGTCGGTGTAGAGATTCGTGTACCGCTGCTGCGGCCGCTGCGGATGATGGTCATCCGCGACGAGCTGTGACATGAGATCGCCCCGCTCCCGGAGTGCATCGGTCGATGCGCCACCGGGGGTCCAGGGCAGCGCCACGAGAAGGTGGCTGTTACTGCCAACGGAACCACGCGACGGAGTCGCACGCAACCAGCTGTCCAGCTGACGGGTGAGTCATGTCCACCGTTCCTTCCCGCCGGGGCTCCCGTTCTCCGCGCCGGCGGCGGATTTGGTCCCAGTTCGCCCGGCTTTCACCTCACTGTCATCGGGAGAGCGCACCTTCGGACCATGAACTTGAGCCGCCGCCAGCTCCTGGCCGCATCCACCGTCGCCGGCGCGTCCCTGGCCGTGCCAGGCGTTGCCACCGCGACGCCGAACCTTGTCCGACGGACCCGGCCCGCCCTGCCGTCCGGGATCATGTCGGGCGACGTCACCGCGAACTCCGCCGTCGTCTGGTCCCGCACCGACCGCAACGCCCGCCTCGTCGTCGACCTGACCAGCCACGGCCGGTTCGACCGGGCGATCCGGCTGCGCGGTCCGGTGACCGGACCCGACGCCGACTTCACCGCGCAGCTGCCGCTGAAGGGCCTGCGCCCGGGCCAGCGGTACGACTACCGGATCTCGTTCGAGGACTCCGACGGCCGCCGCGGCGAGTCGCTCGAGGGTTCGTTCAGTACGCCGGGCCGCAACCGCGGACTGTCGTTCGTGTGGACCGGCGACACCGCGGGGCAGGGCTACGGCATCAACCCCGAGCTCGGCGGGATGGTGGCGTACCGGGCGATGCACGAGACCCGGCCGGACTTCTTCCTGCACTCCGGGGACAACATCTACGCCGACGGCCCGATCGCGGCCGAGGTGAAGGTTGCCGACGGCACCGTCTGGAAGAACGTGGTGACCGAGGAGGTCTCGAAGGTCGCCGAGACGCTGGCCGAGTACCGCGGCCGGTACAAGTACAACCTGCTCGACGACAACGTCCGGGCGCTGTACGCCGACGTACCGATCATCAGCCAGTGGGACGACCACGAGACGGTCAACAACTGGTACCCGGGCGAGATCCTGGCCGACGACCGCTACACCGAGAAGCGGGTCGACGTCCTGGCAGCCCGGGCCAAGCAGGCGTTCGGAGAGTACTTGCCGATGGAGCACACGGCGGGCCGGGGCCGGATCTACCGCAAGGTGAGCTACGGCCCGCTGGTCGACATCTTCTGCCTGGACATGCGGACCTACCGCGACGCCAACCCGAAGCCCGACGTCGCCGGCGAGGTCGCGATCCTCGGCGCCGAGCAGGCCGAGTGGCTGGTCCGCGAGGTGGCCCGGTCGAAGGCGACCTGGAAGGTGATCGCCAGTGACATGCCGGTCGGCCTGCTGGTCCCGGACGGTACCGAGATCGAGGCGGTCGCCAACGGCCTGCCCGGTGCGCCGGGTGGTCGCGAGCACGAGCTCGCCTGGGTGCTGAGCCAGTTCAAGCGGCGCAAGATCCGGAACACGATCTGGCTGACCGCCGACGTGCACTACTGCGCCGCCCACCACTACGACCCGTCGCGCGCGGCGTTCACCGACTTCGACCCGTTCTGGGAACTCGTCGCCGGGCCGATCAACGCGGGCACCTTCGGGCCGAACTCGCTGGACCCGACGTTCGGGCCGAAGGTCGAGTTCGTCAAGGCGGCCGACTTCCCGAACCAGCCGCCGAGCGGCGGCAACCAGTTCTTCGGCCACGTCGACATCGACCCGCGCACCGGCGTCTTCACCGCGTCATTGCGCGACCTGTACGGCACCGTCCTCTGGACCAAGGACATCCACCCGGCCCTGCACTGAGGGCCCGCCGTACTCACTGGCCCCGGCGCCTGTGCGGGATGCCGCCCACCGGGGCCGGTGGGTACGACGCCGGCTCCGGGTTAGGTTTGTCCGCATGACCTATCCGGAGAGCCGCCGCGACGACGTGGTCGAGACGCTGCACGGACGGCAGATCGCCGATCCGTACCGTTGGCTGGAAGACCCCGACTCACCCGACACCCAGGACTGGGTCCGCAGGCAGAACGAGTTCACCGAGGCGGAGCTGTCCGGCTACGCGGAGCGGGACTGGTTCCAGCGCACCATGTCCGCCATCCTGGCCCGGCCGCGGGCCGGCGTACCGGTCCGGAAGGCCGGCTGGTACTTCGTCGGCCGCAACGACGGCACACAGGCGCAGGACGTCGTGTACGTCGCCGAGACCCTCGACGAACTGGTCTCCGCCGGCCGCGTGCTGATCGACCCGAACACGTTGTCCGCCGACGGCACCGACTCACTGGGCTCGTTCACGGTCAGCCCTGACGGCAAGTACTTCGCCTACGGCATCAACGAGAGCGGTAGCGACTGGACGACGTTCCGGCTGCTCGACATCGCGACCGGCACGCCAGTGGACGACGCGGTGGCAGAGGCCAAGTTCTGCGAGGCGACCTGGTTGCCGGACAGTTCGGCGTACCTCTACCTGCACTACCCGGCGAGCGGGCGCAGCGAGGGCACCGAGACGAAGACGCTGTCCGGCGGGCGGCTGATGCTGCACAGGGTCGGCACACCGCAGTCCGAGGACGAGCTGGTGCTGAGCTTCCCGGACAACGACCAGTACTTCATCACGCCCGAGGTCTCCGAGGACGACCGCTACCTCGTCGTACACATCACCGAAGGCACGGACCCTGCCACCCGGCTGTGGGTCTTCCCGATCACCTCCGACGGGCTCGGCGAGCCGGTGAAGCTGGTGGACTCCTTCGCGGACGAGATCGCGTTCGTGCGGATGTCCGGCGATGCGCTGGTACTGCGGACCGACCGCGACGCTCCGCGTGGCCGCGTGGTGCTCGCCACTCTCGACGGGGAGTTCGCCGACCTCATCCCGGAGGGCCCGGACACCCTGCAGGCAGTCCGCGGTACGGCTGCCGGCTTGGCCACGTTGACGCTCGTCGATGCGCAGCCGGTGCTGACGTTGTACGCGCTGGACGGCTCCGGTGCGCGCGTCGTGGATGCGCCGGGCGGGGGAGTGGTCGGGCTCAGCGCTTCGCCGGAGTACGACGAGGTCTTCGTCGGCCTGTCGACAGCCACCGACCCGACCCTGTCGTACGTCGTCTCGGCCTCGTCCGGCGCCGTCCGCGCGCTGCCCGAACTCGTCCGCGGGTCGGGCGGCTTCACGTCACCGACCATCACCGTCGAGCGGCGGCGCGAGCCCGGTCGCGAGGTGCCGTACTTCGTGATCTCCCGCGCCGACCTGGACTTCTCCTCACCACGTCCGACCATGCTCTACGGGTACGGCGGCTTCCGCATCCCGATCCTGGCCGAGTACCGCCCGGGCTGGCCGGCGTGGCTGGCTGCGGGTGGTGTGCTGGTGATCGCGAACCTGCGCGGCGGCGGTGAGTACGGCAGCGAGTGGCACGAAGCCGGACGGTTGAAGAACAAGCAGAACGTGTTCGACGACTTCGCCGCCGTGGCAGAGCACCTGCGGGACACCGGCGTGACCACTCCGTCGCAGCTGGCCATTCACGGCCGCAGCAACGGCGGTCTGCTGGTCGGTGCGGCCATGACGCAGCGCCCGGACCTGTTCGCGGTCGCACTGCCGGGCGTAGGCGTGATGGACATGCTGCGGTTCCACCTGTTCACAGTGGGAGCCGCGTGGGCCTCCGACTTCGGGCACCCGGACGATCCCGCGCCGTTCGAGGATCTGCTGGCCTACTCGCCACTGCATCGGCTGCGCGACGGGACGGCGTACCCGGCGACCCTCGTGGTCACCGGTGACCACGACGACCGGGTGGTGCCGCTGCACAGTCACAAGTTCATCGCCGCGTTGCAGCATGCCCAGTCCGCTTCCGTACCTGTCTTGACCCGGATCGAGGTCAACACCGGCCACGGCTTCGGGAAGCCCGCTGCGATGGTCGCGTCGGAGTGGGCGGACCTACTGGCGTTCGCTGCTCACCACGTAGGTCTTGTTCCTCCTGAGCAGTAGGAGGACGGGTTCACCAGATGCGCGGGGCTTGGAGGTCGCGCGGGTCGTTCGACGGCTGACAACCGTGCGCGGACTCCTCGTACTCCGACCGCGGTCCGCTGGTGGCCAGCGTCCGTACGGCGTTGACGAGACGGTCGACGTGCTCACGCGTCGTACCGAGGCCGAGGCTCGCCCGGACGGCCGTGCCGTGCTCGGGGGAGTCGGCGAGCAGGTGGCCGACCAGCGGGTGCGCACAGAACTTGCCGTCGCGGACACCGATCCCGTACTCCGCACTCAGCGCGGCGGACACCAGCGTCGAGGTCAGCCCGGCGACGGTGAAACACACCGTGCCGACGCGGTCGGCGTCTTGGTCGAAGATCGAGTACGTCGTCACGCCGGGGATCTGAGCGAGGCCGGTACGGAGCCGCGCGAGCAGACTGCGCTCGTGCTGCTCGATGGCGTCGCGGTGCTTGCTGATCGCCGCACAGGCCGAGGCCAGGGCGATCGCGCCGATGACGTTGGGGGAGCCGCCCTCGTGCCGGGCCGGTCCGGTCGCCCAGACCACGAGGTCGTCGGTGACCGCAGTGGTGGCGCCACCGCCGTACAGGTAGGGCTCGGCGGCGTCCAGCCAGTCCGCGCGGCCGATCAGGGCGCCGGCGCCGTACGGGGCGTAGAGCTTGTGCCCGGACAGGGCGACCCAGTCGACCTCGAGGGTGGCGATGTCCACCTGCCGGTGCGGCGCGAGCTGCGCGGCGTCGAGGCAGACGCGGGCGCCGTGGGCCTTGGCGACGGCAGCGATCTCCGCGATCGGGAAGATCTCGCCGGTGACGTTGGACGCGCCGGTGACGACGACGAGCCGCGGTCCCTCGGGTGCATCACGCAGGGCGTCGCGACGCTGGTGACGGCCTCGCTCTGGCTTGCCGGCGCGGCCAGGCGGACGGTCCGCTCGGCCGGCCAGGGGAGGAGCGCCGCGTGGTGCTCGGACTCGAACACGATCACCGTCGCGTCCGCGGGGACCGCGTGGGCGAGCAGGTTGAGTGCGTCGGTGGTCTGCCGGGTGAAGATCACCTGGTCGTCGTTGCGGGCACCGACGAAGGCGTGCACCTCGGCGCGCGCCCGCTCGTACCACTGGGTGGTGATGCGGGACGCGTACCCGTTGCCGCGGTGCACCGACGCGTACGACGGCAGTGCCGCTTCGACGCTGGCACGGACCGACTCCAGACAGGGCGCACTCGCCCCGTGGTCGAAGTTGGCGTAGTCGGTGACCCGGCCGTCGGACAGCGGGACCAGCAGGTCCGACCCGACCGTGGCGGGGATGCTGCCGGTGGAGAGCCGGGCGACCGTCGGCCGGGGCGTCGCCGTACTGGCAGGCTCGAGGATGGAGAGGATCGACATGGTGCTGCTCCCAGGAAGTCCGCGCTTGCCGAACGGGGTATCCGCACGGCCTGGTCTTCACCCGGGGCACCCCACCGCGGAGGAGGGTTGCCGGCCAGCGAGCCGGGGCTTGACGCTGGCACTCATGACCTGCCGAAGACGGTAACGAACGGGCTACGGGGAACGCCAGTGCCAATCTCATGTGATGAGATAGGCGAACACATCGTGGACGGCGAGAGGAACGCATGACCTGGAGAGCGCCTGCCGTCGAACGACCGGACGGCTCGCTGACCGCGCCCGAACGCGAACTGCTCCAGGGCTATCTGGACTTCTATCGCAGCACGCTGCTGTTCAAGTGCGCCGGCCTGACCGCCGCGCAGCTGGCCGAGCGCCCGTCGCCGCCGTCCAACCTCTCGCTGCTCGGACTGATCCGGCACCTGACCAAGGTCGAGCGGATCTGGTTCCGGATCCACTTCGCCGACGAGCCCGCCGAACCGGTGTTCCCGTTGGAGCTGGGCAAGGACGCGGACTTCGAACTGATCGATGCTGCAGAGGCCGAGGCGGCGTACGACGGCCTGATCGCCGAGTGGAAGCTGTCCGACGAGGCCGCGGCCGGGCGCTCGCTGGACGACCGGTTCACCTTCAAGGGCACGGAGTCGACGCTCCGGATGATCTACATCCACCTGATCGGCGAGTACGCCCGCCACTGCGGCCACGCCGACCTCGTCCGCGAACAACTGGACGGCACCACCGGCGCCTAGCCTGCCGCGGTGCCCTTCACGCTCGCTCATCCAGCCGCCGTCCTGCCTTCTGGCTGGACCCGTTGATCGCGCTGATCCTGCTCGCGGTCTTCTATCTGGTCCTTGAGCGCCCACTCCGGGCTCTCGCACCAGCCGCCCTCGCCGCTCGGCTGCCCGCGCCCCCAGACCCGCCGTCCTCTGGACCGTGGTCTCCGCAGTGCTCGGCGGTTGCCTCGTCCTCGCCACCTGGCTCTACCGCTGGTACCGCCGCACCACGCCGTCCCCGGTCGTCGCGACGGACCTCGTCCAGCCTTCGGGTGCGGTACGTCGTCATCTGGCGCGCCGTACGACTGGACAGGCTGCGCTGAGGTCGTGACGCTACGGATGGGGCAGTGTGATCGGCGTGTGACACGTGTGACTCGAGAGGTAATCGGGGTAGCCTGCTAAGCATGGCGACCCGCACGTCTTCCCCGGCGCGGGCGCAGAAGTCGGCAGCCAATCGGCCGAGTACGGCACGGTCGGCTGCTGGTGGACGCTCCCGTCCGTCAGGCGCTCAGAAGCGTGGGCAGAGCGCGAAGCGCGGTGGAACCACCGCCGCGCGGACCAGCACGCCCAAAAACAGCGGACCGGGCCCGTTCGCGGCCGCCATGATCGCAGTCGGTCGCGGCATCGTGAAGGTCTGGATCGGTATCGCGCACCTGCTCGGCGGCATGGTCCGCGGCATCGGCAACGGCGCCCGCGACCTCGACCCGGAGCATCGCCGCGACGGCGGTGGCCTGTTCCTGATCGGCCTGGCGGTCGTGGTGGCCGCCGCGATCTGGTGGGACCTGCCCGGGTGCGGTCGGCAACGGTCTCCGGACCGTCGTCGGCGGCAGCGTCGGCATGCTCGGCTGGGCCGTCCCGCTGCTGCTCCTGTTCATCGCACTGCGCACCCTGCGTCACCCGGACCGCAACGGCCCGGCCGGCCGGCAGGTGATCGGCTGGACCGCCATCTCCCTCGGAGTCCTCGGCCTGGTCCACATCGCCAACGGTCTGCCGCGTCCCGGCAACCCGGCCGACGCTCCGCTCCAGGACGCCGGCGGCGCCGTCGGGTACGTCGTCTCGTCGCTCCTGTCCGACCTGCTGACCCAGTACGTCGCCGCACCGCTGCTGGTCCTGCTGTCGATCTTCGGCGCGCTGGTGATCACCGGTACGCCGGTCTACGCGATCCCCCTGCGCGTCCGCGCCGCCTTCGACGTACTGATGGGGCGTACGGCGCTGCCCGAGGACGCGCCGTCCGTCGCGGCGGCGCCGACCGACGACACCGTGCGGCTGACCCGCAAGGAGCGTCGGGCCAAGGCCGCCGCGCTGGACGAGGACGGCGAGCCGACCGTCAAGCCGTACGACTCGCCGGTGCTCGAGGGGCGTGAGCTCACCAAGCGCGGCCGCAAGTCGAAGGCCACGCCGCCGCCTGAGGAGGACGCGTACGACGTCGACGGGGATGCGGCCGCTGGAGCCGGGGCTGCGGGCCTTGGCATCGTCGCCGGTGCCGGCGGCGGTCCCAGCAAGTCGGAAGCCGCGGCCGAGCCGCCGCCGCACACGCCGATCCCGCAGCGGGTGGAGCAGCTCAGCCTGTCCGGCGACATCACCTACACGCTGCCCGACGGGCAGACGCTCAAGCCCGGCTCGGTGCACAAGGCGCGGACCAAGGCGTCCGACCAGGTGGTCGACCGGCTCACCGAGGTGTTCGAGCAGTTCGGCATCGACGCCCAGGTCACCGGCTACACCCGCGGCCCGACGGTCACCCGGTACGAGGTCGAGCTCGGCTCGGCGGTGAAGGTCGAGAAGGTCACCGCGCTGTCGAAGAACATCGCGTACGCGGTGGCCTCGGCCGACGTGCGGATCCTGTCGCCGATCCCGGGCAAATCGGCGATCGGTATCGAGATCCCGAACACCGACAAGGAGATCGTCAGCCTCGGCGACGTGATCCGGTCGGCGACCGCCCGCAACGACCACCACCCGATGGTGGCCGGGCTCGGCAAGGACGTCGAGGGCGGTTTCGTCGTCGCGAACATGGCGAAGATGCCGCACCTGCTGGTCGCCGGTGCCACCGGCTCGGGTAAGTCGTCGTTCGTCAACTCGCTGATCACCTCGATCCTGATGCGGGCCACGCCGGACGAGGTGCGGATGATCCTGGTCGACCCCAAGCGGGTCGAGCTGAACAACTACGAGGGCATCCCGCACCTGATCACCCCGATCATCACCAACGCCAAGAAGGCCGCCGAGGCGCTGCAGTGGGTCGTCCGCGAGATGGACATGCGGTACGACGACCTGGCCGCGTTCGGGTTCCGCCACGTCGACGACTTCAACAAGGCGGTCCGCGGCGGCAAGGTGAAGCCGCCGCCCGGCAGTGAGCGCGTGCTGACGCCGTACCCCTATCTGCTGGTGATCGTCGACGAGCTGGCCGACCTGATGATGGTCGCCCCGCGCGACGTCGAGGACTCGATCGTCCGGATCACCCAGCTGGCCCGCGCGGCCGGCATCCACCTGGTGCTCGCCACCCAGCGGCCGTCGGTGGACGTCGTCACCGGTCTGATCAAGGCGAACGTGCCGTCGCGGCTGGCGTTCGCGACCTCCTCGCTCGCCGACAGCCGGGTCATCCTGGACCAGCCGGGGGCGGAGAAGCTGGTCGGCCAGGGTGACGGGCTGTTCCTGCCGATGGGCGCGAGCAAGCCGATGCGTATCCAGGGCGCCTGGGTCACCGAGTCCGAGATCCGCTCGGTGGTCGAGCACTGCAAGGAGCAGCTGCAGCCGACGTACCGCGAGGACGTCACCGCCGTGGCCGGACCGAGCAAGGACCTCGACGACGAGATCGGCGACGACCTCGACCTGGTCGTGCAGGCGGCCGAACTGATCGTTTCCACACAGTTCGGCTCCACGTCGATGCTGCAGCGTAAACTCCGCGTCGGTTTCGCCAAGGCGGGCCGGCTGATGGACATCCTGGAGAGCCGGGGCGTGGTCGGACCGAGCGAGGGATCGAAGGCCCGCGACGTCCTGGTGAAACCGGACGACCTAGAGGACTTCATCGCCACCCTGCGAGGAGAGTGACGTGACCGCCGCGAGCGCATTGCCCAGGGAGAATCGCTTCGACCTCGACCCTGAGCCCGTGCCGTTCACCGTTCGTGCCTCCCAGAGGGTGCACGGCGGGCTCGCGCTCGGCTCCGCGCTGGTCGCCGTCGGCTTCGCCACGTCCGCATCCAGCACTCCGACCGGCGTACTGCGCTGGCTCGCCGCGACCGCGTTCGCCGTACTGGCCCTGGTCTGCGCGCGAGCGCTGACGGTCGGGGACATGCTCGTGGCGGACGATGTCGGGATCCGGCTGCGGATCGGCAGCGAGTGGATCGGCACTCGCTGGGAGGACATAGACCAGGTGACGGTGCTGAAGCGCCGGCACCTGCTGGACGACGGCAGGATCGCCGTCCATCTGCAGGATCCAGGACCGATCCTGGGCGCAATGCCGAGTTCGACTCGCAAGACAACTGATGCGAACCGTCGGTTGACCGGCTCGTCGCTCGCGGTACCGTTCGGGTTGACGGCTCGGCCGTCGGACGGGGAAGTGGTGCAGGCACTGCACATGCTGGCGGATGCCAGGTGTCCGGTCAGGGAACAGCTCTGACTCGTCCGTGACCCCGTCGCACCATGGCCGTTGAGTTGATGTCGACGGTCCCGCCGTCGGCGTTTCGATGTCGAGGGTCCGCCAAAATAGTCGGGCGATGGAGAGGACGGTGGGGACGTGAGCATCGGCAGCGAGCTCACGGCGGCCCGCGAACGGGCCGACATGACGATCGAGCAGTTGAGCGCCGCGACCCGGATCAGAACCGGCCTGCTTGTCGCCATGGAGGCCGACGACTTCTCCCGCTGCGGTGGCAACTTCTACGCCCGCGGCCACATCCGCGCGATCGCTCGCGTGGTCAAGGCCGACCCGGCACCATTGCTCGCCAGCTTCGACGCCGAGCACGCCGTCGAGGAGGACAAGGCCCGCCGCGAGGAACGTGCCGCGGTCAAGGGCCCGACCCTGCACCCGGCCCGCCCACGCTGGGCCGTCGTCGTCGGCGCGATCCTGATCGGCCTGATGGGCTGGGGTATGGTCCGCCTCTTCACGGTGCCCAGCGACGTCGAGGCGAACGCGGGCAAGACCGCCAGCTCGACCCCGGTCGTCACCACGGCGACCCCGAAGGCGACGCCGAAGCCCTCCGAGCAGCCCACCACCCGCAAGCCGACGAAGCCCCCGGTCCCGACCAAGACGAAGCTCACCCTGCACGCCAAGGGCGACGGCTCCTACGTCACCGTCCGGGACAAGAAGGGCAAGCGCCTCTTCCAGGGCCTCCTCGGCACCGGCACCACCCAGTCCATCACCGCCACCGGCGACATCCGTGTCTCCGCCGGCGTCCCCGCCAACCTCTCGATCACCGTCAACGGCCACACCCACTCCACCAAGCTCTACCGCTTCATCGCTCACCCCGACGGCACCGTCACCAAGCCCTGATCCTGGCTACAACTCCTCGGAGTAACACCGTGGGACACGTCCTGCCGGGGTCGAAAGGCACAGGCTGCGGAGGTGCGTTTGCGTGTGTGAGATGTGATGGTGAGTTAGGTCGAGGCGTGGGCGGCGCGTCATACTCGGGGGGATGACTACGACTCCCACCACCGTCGCCCTGGTCACGCTGGGCTGTGCTCGCAACGATGTCGACTCCGAGGAACTGGCCGGCCGGCTCGAGGCCGGCGGGTTCCGGTTGGTCGAGGACGCCGCCGACGCGGACACCGTGGTGGTCAACACCTGTGGCTTCGTCGAGGCCGCCAAGAAGGACTCCGTCGACACCCTCCTCGCGGCATCCGACTACAAGGAGGCCGGCCGCACCCAGGCCGTCGTCGCAGTCGGCTGCCTGGCCGAGCGGTACGGCGAACAACTCGCCGAAGCCCTCCCCGAGACCGACGCCGTCCTGAGCTTCGACGACTACGCGGACATCTCGGACCGCCTCCGCTCGATCCTCTCCGGCACGAAGCACCAATCCCACGTCCCGCGCGACCGCCGCAAGCTCCTCCCGCTGGCCCCCGCCGACCGCGCCAAGGCCCAGGACATCGCCATCCCGGGCCACGGTGACTCGGCCCACGGCGCGTCCTCGCAGCCGTCTGCCGGCTCTGACAGCGAGCAGTCTGCGGCGGGCGCGGAGAGCGCGCTCCTGCAGCCGTTGAAGGGCCGTACGGTCGCCGGCTCAACCGCCGTACCGGACGAGCTGAAGATCGAAGCGCCCGACCTGCCGTCGGCTCCGGCGAGCGGACCCCGGGTCGTACGGCGCCGGCTGGATGGCGGCCCGATGGCGCCGTTGAAGCTGGCGTCCGGCTGCGACCGGCGCTGTGCGTTCTGCGCGATTCCGATGTTCCGCGGTGCTTTCGTCTCGCGGCGGCCGACCGAGGTCCTCGGTGAGGCGCACTGGCTCGCGGAGAACGGCGTACGCGAACTCTTCCTCGTCTCCGAGAACTCCACGTCGTACGGCAAGGACCTCGGCGACCTGCGGCTGCTCGAAACGCTCGTCGCCGAGATCGCCGAGGTGCCGGGGATCGCCCGGGTCCGGGTCTCGTACCTGCAGCCTGCGGAGATGCGTCCGACGCTGATCACCGCGATGACCTCGACGCCCGGTGTGGTGCCGTACTTCGACCTCTCGTTCCAGCACGCCTCCGGTCCGCTGTTGCGCCGCATGCGCCGCTTCGGCGACGCGGAGCGCTTCCTGGAACTGATCACGCAGGTCCGCGCGGCCGCACCGTCGGCGGGTATCCGCAGCAACGTGATCGTCGGCTTCCCGGGGGAGACCGAGGAGGACGTGGACATCCTGTGTGACTTCCTCTCCCGCGCCGGCCTCGACGCGATCGGTGTGTTCGGCTACTCGGACGAGGACGGCACCGAGGCCGAGACGTACGACGGCAAGCTCGACGAGGACACCATCGCCGCCCGCCTGGACCGCGTCACCCGCCTCGCCGAGGACCTCACCTCAGCCCGAGCCGAATCCCGCATCGGCGACCTCCTCGAAGTCCTCATCGAATCCCTCGACACCCCCACCACCGACACCCCCTCGGCCATCCGCGCCGATGTCGCCACGGCCACGTCATCCGCGACCACCTCGTCCGACCTCACCACCTCTGCTGCAGCCAGTGGCGAGGGTGCGAGTGCTGAGGGGCGGGCGGCTCATCAGGGGCCTGAGGTGGACGGGTCAACCTTGGTGACCGGGCTTCCGGCCGGGGTCCGGGTCGGTGATCTGGTGTCGGCGAAGGTGGTCGGGAGCGATGGTGTGGACCTGATCGCCGAGTTCGCGGCACTCGTGAGCACCCAGGACGGCCGTACGGAAGCTAACCTGACGGCGTGACCAACCCGCCGTCGAACCCGGTGCCGAGCGCAGCCGCCGGTCCGCTCAGCGCGCCCAGCGCGTGGAACGTGGCCAACGCGCTCACGGTCCTGCGGCTGATCCTGGTCCCGCTGTTCGTCTGGCTGCTGCTGCGTGACGGCGGCACCGACGACGGCAACCGGCTGCTCGCCACCGCCGCGTTCGTGGTCGCGATCGTCACCGACCGGTTCGACGGCGACATCGCACGCCGCTGGAACATGGTCACGGACTTCGGCAAGATCGCCGACCCGATCGCTGACAAGGCGCTCACCGGAGCCGCGTTCATCGGACTGTCCATCCTCGGCGAGCTGCCCTGGTGGGTCACCGTGGTGGTGCTGGTCCGTGAATGGGGCGTGACCCTGCTGCGGTTCTGGGTGATCCGGCACGGCGTGATGCCGGCCAGCCGCGGCGGCAAGCTGAAGACCGTCCTGCAGGCCATCGCGCTCGGCCTCTACCTCCTTCCGTGGCAATCGGTGGCAGTCATCCACTGGACCGCCGTCGCCTTCATGGGTGCCGCCGTCATCGTCACCATCGTCACCGGCCTCGACTACGTCGGCCGAGCCCTCCGCCTCCGCGCCGCCGCCAAACGCCCCCTCCCATGACCGCTGGTCTGGGTGCGGGCGCGCCGGCCTCCGATGGGGGTGGCCGGCCGGCCGGGGGAGAGCGCGAGTTGGAGGCGGTGCTGGATCGGTTGGTCGGCTTGCTGAAGCGGCGCGGGCAGACGCTTGCTACGGCGGAGTCGCTCACCGGCGGGCTGGTGGGAGCGGCATTGACCGACGTGCCCGGGGTGAGCGCCGTTTATCGCGGCGGGGTGATCGTCTACGCGACTGACCTCAAGGCCAAGCTCGCCGGCGTGCCGGACGAGCTCCTGGCCGCTGTGGGGCCGGTCCACCCCGACACGGCCGCAGCATTGGCCACGGGCGTGCGGGAGCGCCTGGACGCCACTTACGGCCTCGCCACGACTGGTGTGGCCGGCCCCGACCCGCAGGCCGGGGTGGAGGCCGGCACTGTATATGTCGCAGCCGCTGGACCAGACGGGGTCGACGTGCGCAAGCTAGAGCTGAGCGGGGATCGGACAGCCATCCGCAGGGGGAGCGTGCAAGCCGTTCTGGAACTTGCCGCGGCTTTGGTGGCGGAAGAACTCGACTGACCGGAGTGTTGAGACCAGCATGGGGACAGGTAAGGCAGACTGGCACGGCGCACCGAAGGTGGACATTGCGAGGAGTAGTGACCCGGCAACGGGTACCGTTGGTTCCTCACGGCCGAGCTACCGTGCGAGTAGAGACGGCCGGACAGGCGGAAGGGAGAAACCTCATGGTGCTGGTTCGTGGCCTGCTGGGCGACGTCCTGCGGCGTAAGCGGCTGCGCCAGGGGCGCACCCTCCGCGAGGTCTCCGCCGATGCCCGGGTGAGTCTGGGCTACCTGTCCGAGGTCGAGCGCGGCCAGAAGGAAGCCTCGAGCGAGCTGCTCGCGGCGATCTGCATGGCGCTCGAGGTTCCGTTGTCGACGATCTTCGCCGAGGTCAGCGAGGACCTGGCCCGTGAAGAGGCCCTGGTCCTGACGCACCCGACCATCGAGCCCGAGGTTGCCTCCGCCGCCTGACCGAGCCAGCTCGGCGCCCACTTGCGCCGGAGCCGGTCGTACGAACGGCGGTGGCCGGGCGGCTCATCGGTCGTCCTCTCGGCGTGCGGTGGCCGTCGTCGCCGCCTGGAACAGCCTGTTCCGGCTGGGCCAGATCAGCTGCAGGGCCGGGATCGGATCGTCGCCGGGCTGCCGGAACATGGTGTTCGCCGTGAACAGGTGCGTCGCCGAGTCGGGGAAGCGGAGCAACTCCGCCCGCTCCGGTGGCGGAAAGTACGCCGTAAGGTCGTCGCCCTCATCGAACACCTCGCCGCTCTGGACCGCCCACGCCAACGGCTTGACACCGAGGTAGACCCAGTCCGGGTCGGGATCGAAGGCGATGATCTCCGGGTGGCCGTACAGGCTGAGGCCCAGCGTGTACCCGAAGGCGGGATTGCGTACGCCGTCTCCCGCGATGAACTGCAGGGTCCAGCCGTAGGTCAGGATGTTCCGCTCCAGCCGCTGCGAGTACTGCTCGTCAGTCAGGCCGGCGCACTTGTCACACATGAGCCTCTCCTCTCGCTCGAACAGGTGTTCGATATGCCAGAGAAGATATCCGCGTTCCACCCCGTCGCCACGCCTGTCCACAGGCCAGTTCCCGGGCTGAGTGGTCCCTGATTGCTCAGCTCACGGCTGCTCGGTCCGCGGGTGCTCGGGTTGGCAGGTCGGGCACCAGTAGGTGACCCGGTCTCGTGGTGGTTCGCCGATGGTCGAGGACAGGATCGTCGTACCGCAGCGTCGGCACGCCTTGCCCGCTCGTTCGAACACCCACGAACGCTGTCCGGGCCGGTCTGTGCCGGTGCTGACCTGAGTGCCGTTGCGCACGTTGGCCTTCATCAGCCGCCTGCTCAGATCGATCGCCGCCGCCACGTCGACCGTTGAGACCGGTCGCCACGGATGGAGACCGAGCAGGAAGCAGACCTCGGTGCGGTAGAAGTTCCCGATCCCGGCGAGGTTCCGCTGGTCCAGCAGCGCCTCGCTGATGGTCCGCTCCGGCTCGGCCTCGACGTTGGCGATCGCTCTCGCGCGGTCGAACGAGGGCGACAGCAGATCCGGCCCGAGGTGGCCGACGACGCTTTCCTCGGCGTCTGTCGCGACCAGTTCGAGCACCGGCAGCCGGTAGCCGACGGCGATCCAGGACGCCGTCTCCAGTACTGCGCGGACCTGGTGGTCCGGCCCACCCCGCCAACGTTCACCTGGCCGGTACAGATGCCAGCTCCCGTCCATCCGGAAGTGACTGTGCACGGTCAGTCCGCCGGACACCCGCATGAGCAGGTGCTTGCCGCGCGCAATGACCTCCAGCACTGTCCGGCCACTGAGGTCAGTCGTCGCCAGGGTGGGCACGCGAAAGTCGGTCCGGAGCAGCTCCTGCCCGCCCAACGCCTGGTCGAGCCGCTTGCACGCCCGCCAGACGGTGTCGCCTTCGGGCATGGCTCAGGCTCGCAATCGCAATCCTCGCGGCGTCGCGTGGAACCCCGCCTTCGCCAGGGCGTCGCCGAACGCCGTGTGCCGGACCTGCTCGCCGTCGGCCGTCTCGACACTGAGTTTGCCCAGCTGACCGTCCCTGATCGCCAGCGCGAGCGCATCGACGGCAGGCTGCAACAGGTCGGGATCCTCGGTGAAGCTGAGCACGGTCCGCCCGCCTCGCTCGACGTACACGATCAACTGCCCGTCCACCAGCATCACCAGCGCACCGGCCTTCCGACCGGGCCGATGTCCACCGGCACTCTCACGCTCGGGCCACGGCAACGCAGCGCCGTACGGGTTCGCCGGATCAGACGCTGCGAGTACGACGGCCCGCGCCGCCGGCTCCTCATCCCGCCGACCGCGACCCGCACCACCAATCCGCCCGGGCCCACCGCCAGGTCGAGCGCCACCCGGGCCAGAGCCGGCGCCGCCGCCCGGTCCCGCTCCTGCCAGGGAGCCACCAACCGAGCCGGGCAACTCAGCCATCGCGCGCAATCGATCGACCGCGCCAGGCAACGCGAACTGGGCCGCCCCCAGCCCGGCCACGAAGTACCCGCGCCGGCACCGCCCTGACTCCTCGAACGCGCTCAGCACCTTGTAGACGGCCGCGAACCCACCCGGCGTCCGCTCGGTGATCACTGACCCCCGGGTCACGATCCCGTACCGATCAAGCAGCGTCTCCGCCGCCGCATGGGCCCGCCGAGTCGCGTCCGGATTACGGGCCGGAAGCAACGACCATCGCCCGCCGGCAGTCGGCGGTCCACTCCGGGCCGGCATCGCTGGTCGCCCGGGACGCGCCGGGCGGCCCGGGCGTGCGCGTGGCGTCGTACGACGGGTCCGATGGCTACCGCGGCCACCGCCGACGAGAGACCGAACGGGAGCGAGTGTGTCGTTCGTCAGATGCCCCGCCCAGACGAGATCCCACAGCACGCTGACGAGAGTCTCGTCGTCCACCACACCAGCGGCCGCACCGACGACATCGCTCAGTTGGCGGAAGAAGAACGCACCGCCACCTGACAACGCGTCGAGCACCGCCTGATGCGTCTCACCGATCTCGAACGCCGGATCCGGGTCGGGCAACGTCAGATCGCAGTTGTCCGCGAGGTGCAACGACACCCAACCGTCAGTCCCCGGCAACGAGCCCGAGCCCGCCCACACGATCTCGCCAGTGGAGGTCAGCTCATCCAGCATCGACGGCTGATACCCGGGCACTCGCGATGGCAGCACGATCGACTCCAGCGCCGACGCCGGCACCGCGCATCCGGCCAGCTGCTCGACTGCACCCAGCAGCACGTCGTACCCACGCCCACGACTGCTGGTGATGCCCTGCCACGCCGGAAGGAAGCGTGCGAGTGCGGAGGGATCGACAGGCTCGACCTCCTTGCGGAGCGCGGCCAGCGACCGGCGCCGCAACAGCCGAAGAACCTCGCTGTCGCACCACTCCATCGCGATACCGCCAGGCAGGAACTCGCCCTCGACGACCCGCCCGGCAGCACTCAACCGCCGGAGCGCATCGGTGACCACCGCAACGCCGGTGCCAAGGTGCGTCGCGAGATCGACCGCACGGAACGGCCCGTGCGTCCGCGCGTAGCGGGACACCAGGTCCCCGAGAGGATCCGCGACCGGCTCGGCGTGTGCCTCGGCGATCCCCGGTGGAAGCGGTACGCCGAGTGCGTCGCGAAGACGCGCCACGTCCTCGACCACTGCCCACCGGTGTTCGCCGGCGATCCGCACTCGTACGACCCGGCGCGCTGCCGCCAACTCGGTCAGCCAGGACTCGGCATCGGCGTCGTCCACACACCGCTGTGATGCTTCGGACAACGACAGCGGACCGACCATCCGCAGTACGTCGAAAAGCCCTTCGGCGTTGCGAGCGCGGCGATCCTCGGCGAGTCGCTGCAGCTCGGCCTCGGTGCGCAGCACGACCTCGGCGTCGAGGAGCTCGCGCAGCTCTGTCCGCCCGAGCAACTCGGCGAGCAGACCCTGATCCAATGCGAGGGCAGCTGCACGCTTCTCCGCGAGCGGTGTGTCGCCCTCGTACATGAAGGCGCCCACGTAGCCGAACAGCAGCGACTTCGCGAACGGTGAGGCTTCCGTGGTCTCGACCTCGACGACCGAGATCCGTCGCTCGCTGATCCCGGTCAGCAGATCCTTCAGCGCCGGCAGGTCGTAGACGTCCTGCAGCACCTCACGAAGGGTCTCGAGCACGATCGGGAACGAGCCGTACTTGCTCGCCACACTGAGCAGCTGCGCCGACCGTTGTCGCTGTTGCCACAACGGCGACCGTCGCCCCGGATTGCGCCGGGGCAGCAGCAACGCCCGCGCCGCGCACTCACGGAAGCGGGCGGCGAACAGCGCCGAGCCACCGACCTCTGTCGTGATCACGTCCTCGATCTCGGCCGGATCGAACAGCACCAGGTCAGCACCCGGTGGCGGCTCGTCCGTCTCCGGCAACCGCAGCACGATCCCGTCGTCACCCGACACAGACTGCGCGTCCATCCCGTACCGCTCGCGCAGCCGCGCCGCGATCGCCAGCGCCCACGGCCCGTGCACTTGGCCGCCGTACGGCGAATGCACGCAGACCCGCCAGTCGCCGAGCTCGTCGCGGAACCGCTCGACCAGAACGGTCACGTCGTCCGGCACCCGGCTCGTCGCGTCGCGTTGCTCGGCCAGATACGAGACCAGGTTGTTCGCGGCGTACTCGTCCAGCCCCGCGGCACGCGCCCGCTCGACCGCCTTGCTCGCGGGCAACGAAGCCATCTTCCGCACGAATGCCCCGGTCGCCGCCCCCAGCTCGGCCGGCCGGCCAACGGCGTCGCCCTTCCAGAACGGCAAGCGCCCTGGTTGACCGGGAGCGGGGGAGACCAGCACGCGGTCGTGCGTGATGTCCTCGATCCGCCAACTCGACGCGCCGAGGGTGAACACGTCGCCCACCCGCGACTCGTACACCATCTCCTCGTCCAGCTCACCGACACGATGGTTCGTCGACTCGCCGACCAGGAAGACACCGAACAACCCGCGATCGGGGATCGTGCCGCCGCTCGTCACCGCCAGCCGCTGTGCACCCGGCCGACCGGAGATCTCCCCACTCACCCGGTCGAAAACGATGCGCGGCCGCAGCTCGGCGAACTCGTCCGACGGGTAGCGGCCCGACAGCATGTCGAGCACCCCGTCGTACGCCGATCGGGGCAACGAGGCGAAGGGGGCACAGCGTCGTACCAGCGTGAAGAGCTCGTCGACGTCGACCGTGTCCAGGGCGACGATCGACACGATCTGCTGAGCCAGTACGTCGAGCGGGTTGGCCGGAATGTGCAGGCTCTCGATCAGACCGTCGCGCATCCGCTGGACGACGACCGCCGTGTCGATCAGATCGCCGCGGAACTTCGGGAACAGCACACCGCGCGACACAGCACCCACCTGGTGACCGGCCCGGCCGACGCGCTGCAGGCCGCTCGCGACCGACGGCGGCGCCTCCACCTGGACGACCAGGTCGACCGCGCCCATGTCGATGCCGAGCTCGAGACTGCTCGTCGCCACTACGCACGGCAGCCGGCCGGACTTCAGATCGGCCTCGATCAGCAGCCGTTGCTCCTTGCTCACCGACCCGTGGTGCGCTCGCGCGATCAACGGTGGCGCAGCAAGTGACGCCCCCGACTGAGCGATCACCTGAGCGGGGGAGTCTGCTTCGGCCAGCTCCAGCTCGGCCCGTTCGGCGGCGATCTCGTTCAGCCGGGCGGTCAGCCGCTCGGCCAGCCGCCGCGAGTTGGCGAAGACGATGGTCGACTTGTGCTGCGAGATGAGATCGAAGACGTGCTCCTCGACATGCGGCCAGATCGACGCGTGCTGCGGTGGACCGGCGGCCGATCCGGAGGTCTCCACCTCGGTGCTCGCCAGCTCGGCCATGTCCTCGACCGGCACGACGACGCTCAGGTCCCACTGTTTGGTGAACTTCGGCTGCACCACCGTCACCGGCCGCTCGCCACCGAGGAAGCGTGCCACCTCCTCTACCGGCCGAACGGTCGCCGACAGCCCGATCCGCTGCGCCGGCTTGGGCAACAGTGTGTCGAGTCGCTCCAACGTGAGCGCCAGGTGTGCACCACGCTTCGTCCCTGCGACCGCGTGGACCTCGTCGACGATGACCGTCTCCACGCCCCGCAACGACTCACGGCCCTGCGAGGTCAGCAACAGGAACAAGGACTCAGGTGTAGTGATCAGTACGTCGGAGGGCCGGGTGGCGAACCGTCGTCGCTCACCGGCCGGCGTGTCGCCCGACCTGACCGCGACCTCGACGTCGACCGGCGCCTCACCCAGCCGTCGCGCGGTCTCGCGGATCCCGATCAGCGGTGCGCGCAGGTTGCGCTCGATATCGACCGCGAGTGCCTTCAACGGCGAGACGTACAGCACCCGGCAGCGCAGTTTCGGATCGTCCGACGGCGGCACCGTGGCCAGCCGGTCGAGGGCCCAGAGGAAGGCCGCCAGCGTCTTGCCCGATCCGGTCGGGGCGACCACCAGCGCATCCCGGCCCGCGGTGATGGCGTCCCACGCCTCGAGCTGGGCCGGGGTGGCCGCCTCGAAGACGTCGCCGAACCACGCCCGGGTCGCGGGCGAGAACCGGCTCAACGCGCTGTCCTTCTTCACGTCGCCCATCTTGCCCGGTCCCACGGACAGTTTCGGATTCTCCCTCCTGACCAGGCGTTTTCGTTCCGGTGGAGGCGTTGTCCCCGTCTTCTGGAATGATCGGCCGCATGATGAACCGCGTACGTGCAGCGCTCGTCGTCGGAGCGTGCCTGGTCGCGCTGACCGGGTGCGTGAAACTCGACGCAGACCTGAAGGTGAACTCCAACGAGACCGTCTCGGGCAACATGCAGATCGGGGTCGACAAGCAGCTGCTGGAGTCCAGCGGCCAGTCGCTCGACACGGTCCGGCAGCGGATCGAGGACGGCATCAAGGAGACCACCACCGACGGGGTCACCTGCAAGGCGTTCGAGGACGATCGGTACGTCGGTTCCAACTGCACCTTCGAGAGCGTGCCGTTCGACAAGATGGGCAGCTCGAGCGGCGAGGGCGTCAGCTTCAGCAAAGACGGCGACAAGATCAAGGTCACGGTGAAGGCGGACGACCTGGGCAACATGCCGTCCGGCAGCCAGCCCACGGTGAGCTTCAAGATCACCATGCCCGGCAAGATCCTCGAGCACGACGACGGCGCCGCGATCGACGGGCGGACGGCGACGTACGACAGCCTCGACAAGCTGGGCGACGTGTCGCTGACCTCCGAGGCGGGCAGTACTTTCCCGGTCTGGGCGATCATCCTCATCGCCGCGCTGCTGTTGCTGGCGGCCGGCGCGGTCGTGTTCTTCCTACTGCGCAGCCGCAAGGCCAAGGCCCAGCAGGGCTACGGGCAATACGGTCAGTACCCGGGCCAGCCGCAGCAGGGCCAGTGGGGCCCGCAGTACGGCGGCCAGCAGGGTCAATACCCGGGGCAGCAGGGCTACGCGCAGTCCGGTCCGGGCGGTCAGTACAGCGGACAACCGGGCCAGTACGGCGGACAGCCGGGCCAGTACGGCGGCCAGCCCGGACAACCTGGTCAGTACGGCGGCCAGCCCGGGCAGTACGGCGGTCAGCCGGGCCAAGGGCAGCCTGGTCAGGGCGGTCAGCCGTATCCGGGACAGCCTGGCCAACCGCAGTACCCTGGACAGCCCCAGCCTGGCCAGTGGGGTCCGCAGGGCCAGCCGCTTCAGCAGGGCCAGCCGGGCCAGGGTCAGCACGGCCAAGGGCAGCCAGGGCAGGGTCAGGGCGGCTGGGGACAGCAGCCCGGTCAGCCGCAGCAGGGCTACGGTCAACCAGGGCAGCAACAGGGCGGCGGTCCGCAGCAGCAAGGCCGTCCGCCGGCACCGCCTCAGCAGGGTCAGCCCGGCGGGCAGGACGGCTCACAGGGCGGTTGGGGACAGCCACCGAAGGACGATGACGGGCAGGCATGAGACTGACGGAGTTCTGGGAGCGGATGGATCAACATCTCGGTCCCGCCTATTCACGGACCTGGGCCGAGACCCAGGTCGTCCGTGACCTCGGCGGCCGCACGGTCGCCGAGGCCCTCGCCGACGGCGAGCATGCCAAGACCGTCTGGCGCGCCGTCTGGGCGCACCTGCAACTCCCACCCAGCGAGCGCTGATCCCTCGCTCAGGTGGTTGTCAGTTCCGGCTCCGGTAGCTCGTCGGCCGGCTCCGGATCACGTTTCTTGGCCAGCTTGCTCGGCCACCACAGGTGCCGGCCGATGTCGAGGTTCAGCGCTGTCACCAGCACCGAGCGGACCACGATGGTGTCCAGCAGAACACCGAGCGCCACCGCGATGCCGATCTCGGCGAACGCCACCACCGGCAGCGTTGCCAGCACCGCGAACGTCCCGGCCAGCACCAGCCCGGCCGACGTGATCACGCCACCGGTCGCGGCGACGCCGATCAGCGCGCCGCGCCGTGTGCCGTGCGTCTTGGCCTCCTCGTGCACCCGGGTCATCAGGAAGATGTTGTAGTCGATGCCCAAGGCAACCAGGAAGACGAAGACGAACAGCGGCAGTGACACGTCCGCGCCGCCGAACCCGAGCACCTGGTCGAACACCAGTGCGCTCAGGCCCAGTGCCGCGGCGAACGACAGCACGACCGTTGCCACCAGCAACACCGGCGCGAGCAGCGAGCGCAGCAACAAGGCGAGGATCAGCAGTACCACCACCAGGACGATCGGGATGATCACCCAGTTGTCCCGATCGGCGGCTCGCTGCGTGTCCAGCAGGATCGCGGTTCCGCCGCCGGCCAGCGCGTCGGCGCCCGGCACCGCGTGGACTGCCGTCCGGACCCGATCCACGGTGTCCTTCGCGGCCTGAGTGTCCGCCGCGTCGGTCATCGTCCCTTCGAGATAGGCGAGTCCACCGGCCACCCGCGGTTCGGCCACGGAGGCGACACCTTGTGTCGACTCCATCGCCGTACGGACCTCTGCCGCCTTGTCCGCGTTGCTGACCACGACCAGCGGGTTGCCCGCGCCGGCCGGGAAGTGGGCGGCCAGGATCTTCTCGCCGACCACGGAGTCCGGCGTACCGACGAAGGACTCCTCGTTGCTGAGGCCGGTCGGGTCCAGCCGGAGAATGCCGAGCGCGGCGATGAGCAGCACCAGTGTGGTGGTGACCCAGGTCAGACGGGGCCGTACGGCGATCCGTCGCCCGATGCGGCCCCACACGCTCGTCTCGGTGTGGTCGGCAGAGCCGTACGTCGGCCGGAGCGGCCAGAACACCCACCGGCCGAAGATGACCAGCAGAGCGGGCAGCAAGGTCAGCATGGCGGCCAGTGCGATGACAACGCCGACCGCCGCGACCGGACCGAGGCCACGGGTCGAGTTCATCGAGGCGAACAGCAAGCAGAGCATGCCTGCCACCACAGTGGAGCCAGACGCGATGATGGCCGGCCCGGCCCGGTGCAGCGCGAACGCCATGGCCTCGTGCCGGTCCTCGTGTCTCCTCAGTTCTTCGCGATAGCGGGCAACCAGCAGCAGGGCATAGTCCGTCCCTGCGCCGAACACAAGGACTGTGAGGATGCCTGCGCTCTGGGCGTTGACGGTCAGGTTCGCCTCGGTCGCCAGGTAGTAGATGACTGCTTGCGCAGCGAACAGAGCCACTCCGGCAGACGTCAGCGGCAGCAGCCAGAGCACGGGACTGCGGTACGTCACCAAGAGGATGATGATCACCACGGCTGCGGCGGAGTACAGGAGCTTGCCGTCGATTCCGGCAAAGGCCTCCTGCGAGTCAGCTGCGAAGCCGCCGGGTCCGGTCACATGGAACGACAAGCCGTCGGGGCGATCGGCTGCCACCCGCCTGATGTCGTCTGCTCGCTCCCCGAGCGTCTCCCAGCCGCCGGAACCGGCGTTGATCGGTACGAGCACCTGCAGCGCCTTGCCGTCCTCAGACGGAATCGGGCCGATGACTTCGCGGTCGATGTTCTCCAACTCGGCGAACTGAGTCACCTGCGCCGCGACCGCCTGCTGGTCAGCCGGGGTGATGCCTTCCGAGCGTTCGTAGACGAGGACCGCCGGGATCTCGTCCGGCGACGAGAACTGTTCCGTCGCCTTCAGCACCTCGGTGGACTCGGCCTTCCCTGGCAGCCAGGACACCGCGTCGTTCTCCTGCGCACCGGTCAGCTTGCTCGCCGGCCCGAAGGACACCGCCACCGCGACGATCCACAGTGCCAGCACGATCCACTTGGACACCTTGCCGCATGGCAACGACGCCAACCGTCCTGCTCCGCCCACCAGAACCACGCCCCCTTGAGGGGACGCCCGCCCGTACGTCGGACCGTCCACGACGCACCCCCGATCCAGCCTGAGGGCTGAACCCGGACAGGGTCAACGACCACGCTGTAGTACTGCACTCACCCTGTGTCTCCTGCCCGAGTGGTCAGGGAGTCCAGTCAGTGCGAGCGGCCCACTCTTCCGCGGGCAGGTAGATGAGATCGCAGACCGGGTCCTTCAGGTCTGCGTAGTCCGCAGTCGACTCGATCGGCAGCGCTGCGGCGCGTCGCTTGAACTCGCCGTACGCGGCTGCGGTCTCCGGGTGGCTGCGCAGGTAGTCCCGGAACAGCAGGGCATAGCGCTGGTTGGCCCGGCCGGCGACGCGGACGTGCAGGTTCACCCGCCGCCTGTACATCGGCTCGACCAGCAGGCGCTTGACCCAATGCACGTCGTCGGCGGGCAGCCCGGGCACCGGGTGGTCCCGTCTGGGCGGGCGGACTTCCCAGTCGGCGGCGACCATCCGCTCCACCACGTCGTCCAGAGCAGACTCCGTTTCGACCGTCACCTGGATGTCCAGGATGTCCTTGGCCGCCAGCCCCGGCACGGACGTCGACCCGATGTGGTCGATCCGCTGCGCGCTCTCACCGAGCAGGTCGCTCACCGCGCGTGCGATCTTCTCGTACTGCGCCGGCCAACTCGCGTCCGCCCTCACGATGACGATCCCAGTCATGCCGAGATCATCCCAGTACCGGGCCGTTGCCCGCAGCCTCTAGACAGGCTTCACCCGGAAGGCGCTGCTGGCGAGGAGCTCTGCGGCCGCGTACGCCGCCTTGCGGATGCCCGTGCGTTCGTCGAAGAATCCTCCGACCACCCCGATCGCCGGGAGCCGGCCGAGGAACCTGGCGCCGATGGTGCCGCGCGGGCGGTCCTCGAAGACGTCTCCGAGGCCGCCGAACAGTTTGCTGATCCGCCAGACCAGCCGGACGCCCTTGCGCAGTCCTGCCTCGTCCGACTCGTCCCCGAGCCCCAACTGCTTGGCCATGTCCTGGCCGGCCGCGGTCGGGTCGTCGTACTTGAGTACGTCGTCCGGTGTGATCGGCCGGGCGGTGAGTACGCGTGCGATGACCGCCGTACGGTCGGCATGCGCCTCGACGCCGTACTCGCGGCAGACCGCGCCGATGACCATGGCCTGGACGGACGCGCCGAGGGTGTCCTTGATCGGTAGGTAGTCGGCGGCCGCACCGCTGAGGCGAGGGAGGCCCGCGACGACGGCGGCGAACCCGCCGAGCCGCTCCACCCACCAGTCACAGCGCGCCGCCAGTGGCAGCGTCGGCCACTCGGCGTGTCCCGGCACCTTCATCTTCAGTAGCCGCTCGATCGCCAGGATCAGGCCCTTCTCGGCCAGGTTCGGCTGGTCCTGGGCGGAGTACTCGGTGAGGAGGCTGCGGATGCCGAACGGGTCCTGGGTACGGAGCGAGTCGAGCACGGAGTCGATCCCGAACTCGACCCGGCTGAGCGCGAGGATGACGGCGGAGTCGGGGATGTCTGGACGGTCTGCCACGCCGCCAGGGTAGGGAGTCGGCGGTCCAGGATGCCGGCCCGGGCAACTTCGGCGTGTCAGTTGCGATTCGAACACGTGTTCGGGATAGTTTGGCTCCTGAAGGTACGCCGGACGGCCGGGTTGTCCACAGATTTCAGGTGGCGACGAAAACTGTCCGACCTAACCCGTACCTTCTCTGGCGACGAGGAAATCCTTCGGGCGGCTGGGACAGCGGCCCCGATAACTTAGATGGGTCAGGTGGCAGTCACATGGCTGGTGCAGCGAGTGCGGAACGCGCGGTGGCGGATCGGGAGAAGGCGCTGGCGACCGCGCTGACGCAGATCGAGCGGCAGTGTGGCAAGGGCGCGGTGATGCGGCTGGGCGAGCAGGGCAGGGCCCCGATCGAGGTCATCCCGACCGGGTCGATCGCGCTCGACGTCGCGCTCGGGATCGGCGGTCTGCCGCGTGGCCGGGTGGTGGAGATCTACGGACCGGAGTCCTCGGGTAAGACGACGGTCGCCCTGCACGCGGTGGCGAACGCTCAGCGGGCCGGCGGGATCGCGGCCTTCATCGACGCCGAGCACGCGCTCGACCCGGACTACGCGCGGAAGCTGGGCGTCGACACCGACGCACTGCTGGTCTCGCAGCCCGACTCCGGTGAGCAGGCGCTGGAGATCGCCGACATGCTGGTCCGCTCCGGCGCGATCGACATCGTCGTGATCGACTCGGTGGCCGCGCTGGTGCCGCGGGCCGAGATCGAGGGCGAGATGGGTGACAGCCACGTCGGTCTGCAGGCCCGGCTGATGAGCCAGGCGCTGCGGAAGATGACCGGTGCGGTCAACGGCACCGGTACGACGGCGATCTTCATCAACCAGCTGCGCGAGAAGATCGGCGTCATGTTCGGCTCGCCGGAGACCACGACCGGTGGCCGGGCGCTGAAGTTCTACGCCTCGGTGCGGCTGGACGTGCGCCGGATCGAGTCGCTCAAGGACGGCACCGACTTCGTCGGTAACCGGACCCGGGTCAAGGTCGTGAAGAACAAGGTGGCCCCGCCGTTCAAGCAGGCCGAGTTCGACATCATCTACGGCCAGGGCATCAGCCGCGAGGGCAGCCTGCTGGACCTCGGCGTGGAGCAGGGCTTCGTCCGCAAGGCCGGTGCCTGGTTCACCTACGAGAGCGACCAGCTCGGCCAGGGCCGGGAGAACGCGCGGAACTTCCTGCGCGACAACCCCGATCTGGCCAACGAGCTGGAGAAGAAGATCAAGGAAAAGATGGGCATCGGCGCGGCGGTGGACCAGCCGGCCGACGAGGCCGCCACGGCCGAGGTCGATGTCGACTTCTGATCGATCCGCTGCGGACGGCAGCGTTCCTCAGCCCTCAGCTGCCGAGGACGCTGCCCCCGCGGCCATGTCTCTACCCCACGCAGACCGCCTGGCGCTGGCCCGAGCCCTCCTAGCCGAGGGCTCCGGCAGCTCTTCGGACTCGGTGGACAACCCGCGTCGGCGATCAGGTGCCCGCTCCACAGGCGCCGCTGCCGATCCACGGGCAGACGCGGACGCCGTGCCTGACGATCTGCCGGACTCCGGCCGACCCCGCCGTACCACGAGCGGGATCGGGCGTACTGACGACCTTTGGGCTGAAGATGTTGCTCCTGAGGAGCCTTCCGAATCCAGCCCAGCCGGCCTCCGCGTCGGCAGAATCCGGCGAACCCCAGGCACCCCAGATCCCTGGGCAGAAACCGACGCCCTCGAGCAGGGGCAGGCTCCCCGCCGTACTGCCGCAAGCCGAAAGAAGCCAGCGCCCAGGGATCCCTGGGGAGAAGCCGACGACGCCGCGCCTGTTGACCAGTCGAACTCGGGCAGCGCGGACCGCCGTACCGGTGGAAGCCGAATGCGGTCAGCGAGCACGGATCCTTGGGGAGACGCCGAAGACGTTGCGGCGGATGGGTCGTCGGAGTCTGGTCGCGGTGTCGGTGGAGACCGGCGTAATACGGGGTCAGAGGATCGCGTGGCCGCTGCGAAAGCCTTCGCGGCCGACGAGCCGCTGACCTCGAGCCCGGCCCGGGGTCGTACTTCGCCCAGCAAGCCCATCGCTCGGGTAGAACTCGACGGCGGGCCGGCTGACGGCTCACGACACCAGTCGCAAACCCCCGCGACAGTTGACGGCCGCCGCGGTGCGGGCGCGACCAGGCAGCCCGCTCGTCCACCCGCCGACGCAGCCGCTGGTGCCCGTCAGCAAGCCGACGGTGCCCCGGATGAAGAAGGCGCCGCTGGAGCCGAGCAGGTTGCTGGGGTCGCGAGGGGCCGCCGCGGGTCTGCCGCTGAGGCTGCCGGTGGGAGTGCGGTTGAGGCTGTGCCCACGGCTGAGGCTGGGACCCGTGGTGGAGTGGGAGCCGGGGCGGCTGGGGTCGTCGGAGGCGGCGGGACTGCCGGTGGGAGTGGGGTTGAGGCTGTGCCCGAGGCTCGGGGTGGGGTTGGAGCTGAGACTCGTGGTGGGGTGGAAGCTGGGGCTGCTGGTGGGGTTGGTGGGTCGGGGCGGCGTGTGGTGCGGCGGCGGGAGTTTGGGGCTGGGCGGCGGGGGAGGAAGCGTACGGGTGATGGGCCGGAGGGGGCGGATCCGGCGTTGGATGGGGTGGTGGATCCGCATTCGGTGGCGCGGACGATTCTGCTGGACAAGTTGACGGGGCAGCCGAGGACGCGTGCTGAGTTGGCTGGTTTGCTGGCTGAGCGGGAGATTCCGGATGAGGTCGCTGACGAGGTGCTCGATCGGTTTTCCGAGGTCGGCTTGATCGATGACGCCGCGTTCGCCACCGCGTGGGTCGAATCTCGTCATCGCGGCCGTGGTCTCGGCAAGCGAGCACTGGCCCAGGAACTCCGTCGCCGCGGAGTGGACGACCAGTTGGCTCGCGACGCGCTCGAGGAGCTGGAGCCGGAGCAGGAAGAGGAGACGGCCCGCGCGCTGGTTCGCCGCAAGCTTCGGTCGATGCGCTCCCTGGATCGCGAGGTCGCCATGCGCCGGCTCCTCGGCATGCTCGCCCGCAAGGGGTACTCCGGCGGTTTGGCCATGACCGTCGTCAAAGAAGAACTCTCCGCCAGCCACGAAGAACTACCCCTCCTCGACTCCTCCGGCCTCGAACCCGACTGACCCGTCGGAGCCGCGTGACCGCGTCTTGGTCGACCGGGTTGATGAGTGCGGAGTAGCGTGACCGGCATGGCGACGTTCGAGGACGTGGAGCGACTGGTTGCCGACTTGCCGGAGACTGTGGAGGCGACGCGGCACGGCAGCCGCACCTGGGCGGTCGGGGGCAAGGCGTACGCGTGGGAACGGCCCTTCAGCAAGGCCGATCTGAGGCGCTTCGGCGACGAGACTCCGCCGGACGGTCCGATCCTGGCGATCCGCGTGGAGGATCTCGCCGAGAAGGAAGCGGTACTCACAGCCCGGGCGGGAGACGGGTTCTTCACGATCCCGCACTTCGACAACTACGCCGCCGTCCTGATCGAGCTCGACAAGGTCTCGGAGCCTGCCCTGAAGGAAGCACTCGTTGACGGCTGGCTCGTCTTCGCGCCGCCACAGTTGGCCAAGGCGCACCTCGACGGCGAGTAAGCCCATGACATCCGTGCCACGCGAACGTGGCACGGGTTCATCCTGTGCCTCCAGTAATCGCGATGGACAGCGGAGTGAATCGCGATGACAGCGGTGACCGCTCGGGTGGAGTTCGTCGTGGTCAAACGGGAGGACGTGCAGACCCTGGTCAGGCGGTGGCGTCGAGGAGGCGCTGGGCGAAGGTTCGGCAGGCGGTGGTGAAGGGGGTGCCTTCGGTGATGTGGAAGTCGGCGTCCAGGAAGGCGAGGTTGAGGATCAGCCACTGCCAGGAGTCGAGGGCGAGGGTGACGTTCGTTCGGTGGTCGTCGACGGACTCGATTTCGGCGTCTTGGTAGCGCAGGGCATCCATCACGGCCGCGGCGGGTGCGTCGACGACGAGGCTGACCGATTCTTTGTGCCGATTGAGTCCTTGGCGCAGGTAGTCCGAGGCTGACTCGGCGGGGAGAGGGCGCGGCTCGTACCGGGTGCCGGTGCGAAGCAGATCGGTCATGCGGTCCAGGCGGAACACGCGCCAGTCGTCGCGCCCGAGATCCCATGCCAGCACGTACCACCGCAGCATGTGGTGGACCTGCCGGTACGGCTCCACCCGCCGGAGCGCCCGTACGCCACGAGCATTCTGGTAGTTGAAGGAGATCGTCTCCTGGTCAGCGATCGCCTCGGCGACCAGCCCGAGCTGTTCGGTCGTGACCGTCGGCGCCGGTTGTGGGCTGGTCTCCAGGCTCGAGCGAACCGAGACCGCCCGCCCCCGCAGTCGAGCCGGCAGGAACTGATCCACCTTGCCGTACGCACGCGTCGCGGCGTCGTCGATCCCGCCTTCGCTCGAGGGTCCGACCGCGGCAAGGGACGCCAAGGCGAGCAGCGTTGCGACGGCCTCGTCGTCGTCCAGGACGAGCGGCGGCATCGTGCGGCCGGCGGCGAGCCGGTAGTACCCGCCGGGACCGGGCTGAGTCTCGACCGGGTAGCCGTACCCGCGCAGCCGATCGACGTCTCGGCGAAGGGTCCGCGGACTGACGCTGAGCCGCCGGGTCAGCTCGTCGCCGCTGAACGACCGACCCGTCTGCAGGGTCGACAGCAGCGCGAGCATGCGTGCGGTGACATCGGCCATGGTTCGATGATCGCAGGAAATCCGGCCATAATCCGGCCACATCTCCGCCTAGCGTCGTACACATGATCCAGCGAACGAAACAGG
Source organism: uncultured Actinomycetota bacterium (assembly GCA_963748245.1). Lineage (GTDB taxonomy): Bacteria > Actinomycetota > Actinomycetes > Propionibacteriales > Kribbellaceae > Kribbella. The sequence goes on from CAVVIA010000005.1 coordinate 2,827,826, forward strand.
GAACGATTGCCCTCCGCCGAGCCCGGACGAACAACCTGGCCGATCTGGACCTCGACATCCCGCGGAACCAGCTGGTCGTGTTCGTGGGCAGGTCCGGTTCGGGCAAGTCGTCGCTGGTGTTCGACACGATCGCCGCGGAGGCGGGCTACCAACTCAACGAGACGTTCCCGCCGTTCGCCCGGAACCGGCTGCCGAAGTGGACCCGCCCGGAGGTCGAACACATCGGCGGCCTGACACCCGTGATCGTCATCGACCAGCGGCGGATCGGCGGCAACGCCCGCTCGACCGTCGGCACGATCACCGACGCGTGGACCTATCTGCGGTTGCTGTTCTCCCGCCTCAGCGAGCCGTATGTCGGCGAGTCGAACCACTTCTCGTTCAACGATCCCGTCGGCATGTGCCCGACCTGCTCGGGGCTCGGGGAGGTGGTGGTGAGCGCCGTCGAACAGTTCCTGGACCCGGACAAATCACTCGCCGACGGGGCCATCCGGCTCCCGGGATTCGGCAACGGCGGCTACTGGTACGCCCAGTACGCCGACATCGGCACCTTCGAGGTGGACACGCCGCTGGGGGAGTGGACCGAGCTGGAACGTCAGGCCTTGCTGTACGGCGGCCACGCGGCAGCCGAGCTGGGCCGGAAGCTCCCGAAGGAGTACGAGGGAGTGGTCGAACGCTTCGAGCGGATCTACCTGCACACCTCGGACAACCTGTCGGAGCGGAAGCAGGAGGCCATTCGCAAGTTCACCCGTTCCGAGACGTGCCCGGACTGCGCCGGCGACCGCCTCAACCGGGCGGCGCGGACGGCGACCGTCCTCGGTTACACGATCGGCGAGCTGTCGCAACTCGAGATCACCGAGCTCGTCGACGTCGTACGCACGGTTGATTCGGCCGGTGTCGTACCGGTGGTGGCTGCGTTGACTGCGCGGCTGGAGGCGATGGTCACCATCGGGCTCGGGTACCTGACGTTGTCGCGGGCAACGACCACCTTGTCCGGTGGCGAGTCGCAACGGATCAAGACGGTGCGGCACCTCGGGTCCAGTCTCACCGAGATGACGTACGTCGTGGACGAGCCGACCGTCGGGCTGCATCCGACCGATGTGGAGTCGATGATCGAGCTGCTGGAACGCCTGCGTGACAGCGGTAACAGCGTGCTGGTCGTCGAGCATGACCCTGCTGTGATGGCGCACGCGGATCAGATCATCGAGGTCGGCCCTGAGGCGGGTAATGCCGGTGGGCGGCTTGTGTTCCAAGGGACGTTCGCGGAGCTCCGCGATGCCGACACGTCGACCGGTAGGGCGCTGGCCCGGAAGCGACCGCTCAAGGTTGCTCCACGTCGGGGCAACGGGCAGCTGACTGTGGTGGATGCCAGCCGCAACAATCTGCGGAACGTGACCGTGCGCTTTCCCGCGGGTGTGATGAGTGTGTTGACCGGTGTGGCCGGGTCCGGCAAGTCCAGCTTGGCCGAGGAGTTGGTGGCGCAGCACTCCGCGGTGGTGATCGACCAGAAGCCGGTCAGTACCAACCGACGGTCGACGCCGATCACCTACACCGGGATCGCTCCGGCGATCCGCAGGTTGTTCGCGCGGCACAACGACGTACCGGCTGCGCTGTTCAGTGCCAACTCGGCGGGAGCTTGCCCTGACTGCAAGGGTCTGGGGGTCATCTACACCGACCTCGCGTTCATGGATGGTCAGGAGGTCGTCTGCGAAACGTGTCACGGGCGTCGCTTCACTCCGGAGGTCCTCGCGCACAAGGTGAACGGCCTGTCCATCGCGGACGTTGACGAGCTGACGATCGATGAAGCCATTGCGCGTCTGCCGGACGCGGGGATTTCGCGGGCTCTGCAGCAGTTGGCGGCGGTCGGGCTGGGGTATCTGCGGTTGGGGCAGTCGTTGAACACGCTGTCGGGCGGCGAGTGCCAGCGGGTGAAGATCGCGAAGGAACTGCGTCAGGCGGATCAGCCGACCACGTACGTGCTGGACGAACCGACGACCGGCCTGCACCTGAGCGACATCGACATGCTGCTGCAGGTGCTCGACAGCCTTGTCGACCACGGCCACACGGTCGTCGTGGTCGAACACAACCTCGATGTCATCCGCCAGGCCGATTGGCTGATCGACCTGGGCCCAGGCCCTGGCCGCCACGGCGGCAGCGTCCTCTACGAAGGCCGGCCCGCCGACTACACCCACCCCGCAACACCCACCAGCACCGCCCTCACAGGCGCCCGCTGAGCCGCCAATCCTGTCCGAATTGAGCGAGCCGAGGCGGAATCCGTGGGGGCGTGGGCGGCGAGGGGCGTTGACGGGTGGGAGTTGACGGTGTGTCATCCGAAGAGGGCCGGTGTTTGGACTGGTCCGTAGGCTGGGACTTTCGGTCGATCCGCCCCTGACACCGCGGAGGGTGCAATGAGCGATTTCCAGGAACAGGCGAAGAACTGGCTCCGGAACGTCGTCAAGCAGAACCCGGACAAGATCAAGGCCGGCGTGGAGAAGGCCGGCGACCTGATCGACAAGCAGACCGGAGGCAAGCACGCGGACAAGGTCGACTCCGTACAGCAGAAGGTCGGCACGTACGTCGATTCACAGTCCGCAGAGACCGCGGAGCAGGGCGCCGAGGGGGAGGCGTCGGCGCAGGCCGAGGAGCCGCAGTCGTCCGCTGGTGAGGCCGGCGGGGTGCCTGAGGCCGGCGGTGGGGGCGATCCCGAAGCCGGCGGGGGAGTAGTGGGCGGAGACGCCCCTGACCCATCCTCCGAACCGGCCAGTTCGGCCGGCTCACGCCCCGAGGGCACTCAAACCGGCGGCACCGTCACGGGCACGACCGAAGGCGACGAGTCGTCACGCCAATCCGAGGGCGGGTTACCAGGCCCGCGTTCATAGGCCGCACGAGGCCCTCGATAGCAAGCCGACGCGCCGTAAGCGTCGCGCTGTGTAGTCGAGGAATTCTAGAGTGTCATCAGTTCATGTGGCCTCGGGAAGACTTCGTCGCGGGGTGATTGTGGAGTAGACCAGCGGGGGTGCTGGTTTGTTGTGCGACGGCGGCGCAGGGTGACGGAGATGGTTGGTTTCGGTGCCTTGGGTGATGGGTGGGGCGGGGTGGGAGTGTCCGCCTTGACCGGGTGATGGGGCACGCCTAGCCTCGGAATCAGTAAGGGATCACTCCACCTGACGGTGGCGGGTATAGCACCGGCAGGCCGGTTGATCGCGGCCGACCGGCCGGAGAGAAAACACGACACTACGCTCGACCGAGCTGAAGGACTGACGACGGCGACGCGCATCGCCGTCGGATAGACGGCACCGCGGTTCGACGGTGGCGGCCATGAGTATGTGCCTGGGTGACGCACACCCAGGGGTCGCCCGGTTCGCTGAGCGGTACCGCCGCAACGGACGGACAGCGCACCGCCGTACGCCGGTGGTGCGGTCAGCCGTACCGTCAGTCGGCTCCCCGTGGCGGATCCCTTCGACCGACCACAAAGTCCCGCCTGGTGCGGGACTCGAAAGAGGGGAGACGCCGATGACTGCCACGTCGGTCGGGCTGTCTCTGATCGGACTGCTGATCGCCGGGCTGCTCGCCTGGATCGGTTTCACCCTCTCCCGCCGAAAAGCCGCCGAGGGTTCGGCGGCCGCCGAACTCGAAGCCGCAACCATCGCCGCCGGCGCGAAGTCGGCGGCGGAGTCGGTACGTCGCCACGCCGAGGAGGAGGCCGCCGTCCTGCGGGTCCGGGCCGAGGCCGCCGAGCAGCGGGCCGAGGAGATCCGCCGCTCCGCGGAGGACCGGGCGACCGAGGTACGGCGGGAGGCCGAGCAGCGCGCGTCCGACGTACGGCGCGAAGCCGAGTCCGAGGCCCAGTCGATCCGGGACGATCTGCGCGAGCAACGCCTCGAGATGGAACGCCGTGAGCACCGGCTGACCGAGCGTGAGGAACGGCTCGACGAGCAGCACCGCGCGATCGAGGAACGCCAGACCGGGCTGACCGCGCAACTGGCCGAGCTGGATCGCCGGAAGGCCGAGATCCGCGACCTCGAGGACGAGCGCCGCCGGATCCTGGAGGGGGTCGCGAACCTGACCACCGAGCAGGCGAAGACCGAGCTGGTCGCCGCGATCGAGGCGGAGGCGAAGCGGCACGCGCACTCGATCGTCCGCGACATCGAGCGGCAGGCGCTGGACGAGGGCGAGACGAAGGCCCGCAAGATCATCACCGGTGCGGTGCAGCGGCTGGCGTCGGAGCAGACCAGCGAGTCGGTCGTGTCGGTGGTGCATCTGCCGAGTGACGACATGAAGGGCCGGATCATCGGCCGCGAGGGCCGCAACATCCGGTCGTTCGAGCAGACCACCGGGGTGAACCTGATCATCGACGACACCCCCGAGGCGGTGCTGCTGTCCTGCTTCGATCCGGTCCGGCGGGAGACCGCACGGCTGACCCTGGATTCGCTGGTCCTCGACGGCCGGATCCACCCGAGCCGGATCGAGGAGATCTACGAACGCTCCAAGGGTGAGGTCGCCGAGCTGTGTGAACGGGCCGCCGAGGACGCGATGGCGGAGGTCGGGATCACCGACCTGCACCCGGAGCTGACCCGGACGATGGGGCTGCTGCGGTACCGGACGTCGTACGGGCAGAACGTGCTGAAGCACCTGATCGAGTCGGCGCATATCGCCGGCATGATGGCGGCCGAGCTCGGGCTGGATCCGAAGCTGTGCAAGCGCGGTGCGTTCCTGCACGACATCGGCAAGGCGCTGACGCACGAGTCCGAGGGCAGTCACGCGATCGTGGGTGCGGAGCTGGCCCGGAAGTGGGGCGAGAACGACGACGTCGTGCACTGCATCGAGGCGCACCACAACGAGGTCGAGGTGCGGACGGTCGAGGCGGTGCTGACCCAGGCCGCGGACGCGGTCAGCGGCGGCCGGCCGGGAGCGCGGCGGGAGTCGCTGGAGGCGTACGTGCAGCGGCTCGAGCGCCTCGAGGAGATCGCGATGCACCACGACGGAGTCGAGAAGGTGTTCGCGATGCAGGCCGGCCGGGAGATCCGGGTGATGGTGCTGCCGGACGCGGTCGACGACATCGGCGCGCAGGTGATGGCGCGCGACATCGCCAAGCAGGTCGAGGAGGAGCTCACCTATCCCGGCCAGATCCGCGTCACCGTCGTCCGCGAGTCCCGTGCCACCGAGGTCGCCAAGTAGCGTCAGGCGTACTTGGCTCGCCAGGCGGGCGGTTCGAACGGCGAGCCGTAGATCCGGGTCTCGCGTGCGATCCGCCCGTCGCGGAACTCCACGATGTTGGCGACGTAGTAGATGTCGCCGCTGTAGTCCGAGCGACCCAGTACGACGAAGTGGTCGCCGGACCCGGTGATGCGCAGGATCTGGATGGACGGCGGATTCGGGTACTCCTGCTGCATCGCCCGCATCGTGTCCCGGCCGACGATGCGCTCACCGGACTGCGGCATCTCCAGCACGTAGTCCTCGGCACGCATCTCGTGTTCCTCCTCGGCCGACAGCGCCAACTGCCCCTCTGTCGGCCACAACTGCTCCAGCAACTCGCGATTCCGGTCCATGCAGCCACCGTCCGCCGTACTCTTCAGCCAGTCTTAAAGCCGTGCGGCCGGCGTGGAAGCGTCGTACGGTCGGACGATGGACATCACGCCTGCCACCCAAGCAGAGGTCGACCGGCTGATCGCCCCGGCCGAGCCCGCCGCCCGGCATCACCTCCGCGAGCGCTGGGACCTCCAGCAACGCGGTGAGGGCCTGTTCCTGCTCGCGCGCCGCGACGGCGAGATCGTCGGCCACACGATGCTGCTCAGTCAGTCGAAGTACGCTGCCGTCCGCGCCGCCGCCGACCCCGCCGAGATCAACGCACTGCACGCTTACGTTCAGGGACAGGGCATCGGTACGGCGATCATCCGGGCGGCCGAGGAGATCGCTGCCGGCAACTGGTCCCGATCGTCGATCGGTCTGGCGGTCGGCGCCGACAACCCGGGCGCCCGCAAGCTGTACGAGCGCCTCGGCTACGACCTGTTGGACGGTCCGCCCGTGGTCGACATCTGGACCGAACAGGATGCCGAGGGCAACATCGTTCGGTCGCACGCCGATCCCTGCGACTACCTGCTGAAGAAGTTGAACTAGGGCACGTCTCTCAATTCCCTGCCGTAGCGAGCAGGTGCTCGGCGGAGTGCAGCGCAAGGCGGAGGGCGAGGCTCGGAGTGGGGTTCTCCGTGCCTCGTCCTCCAACGCGGCGATGTGCCCGCCGAGCGCCGCGCAGCACGCAGGGAATTGAGAGACGTGCCCTAGTCCCGGCGCTCCTCGCGCAGGTGGCTCGGGGTCACGTCGATCGGTGTGTCGGCGACCTGCTCCGGCGGGTCGGTGCGGTACTGCTTCTCGACCGACGGGTCGATCACGTTGAAATCGTTCCGCTGCCGCGGGTTGGCGAGCCGGTAGGACACCCAGATGCCGGCCGCGCCGGCGAGCATGATGATGATGCCCAGGGCGGTCAGGTTCAGCCACGCGGACGTGTCGCGGACGGCGAAGGCGATGATGGCTCCGATGGCGACCAGTGCGATGCCGGCACCGATCCTCATGATTGCTCCTTCCTGGCGTACGAGCGCCGCGGGCGGAGACGACGAGCGACGACACAGCGGGGTGTCGGAATGACGTTCTGTAGTCCCCGCTTACTCACGGTACCCAGACACCGATTCGTCATGCACCGCGATCGGCCAGGGCGGCCTCGACGAGCGCGAGCGTCCGGTCCAGCCGCGACCACTGCGCGGATCCCCAGGTGACCATCCCCTCGCGGGCGTCGGCGGCCTCCTCGGCAGCCAATCCGGGCTGCTGCAGCCGCGTCACCCGCGCCGAGTAGTCCGCGACGTACCGCCGGAGCAGGAAGAAGGCGAAGAGGTCCAGCTCGAGCGGAACGCCGCGAGGATAGATCGCCAGCACCCGGCGCAGGGCGTGGTCGTCGACGGGTTGCTCGGCCTGCAGCAGCAGCGCCAGATCCATCTCCGGGGGAGCGAGGATCGCGGTGTCCCAGTCGAGGGCGCTCAACCGGCCGTCCGCACCGACCAGCAGGTTGTCGCCGATCAGGTCCGTGTGACACACCACGAAGCGTTCCGGCAAGCGTCGTACGACGTCCTGCAACTGTGCCAACCGCTCATGGGACACCAGCCCGGCGATGGTGAAGTCCTCACGGGGCAGATCCACCGGAGGCGTCACCGCATGCAGTTCGGTCAGCACCTGACCGAGCTCGTCCAGTACGTCGTCCGACCACCTCGGCCAACCGGGTGGCGTCGTACCGGGCAGGAACGGGAACAGCGCCACGACGCCGCCGGCGGCTGGAACGGACAAGCTGCCGTCGAGCGCCTCAACCGGATAGGGGACGCGGGCGCGGAAGCCGAGCGAGTGCAATTGCTGCACCAGTGGAAACCGGGCGACTGCGCGGGCTGCGTCGTCTGGAGTGAGCCAGAGCTTGAGGAAGTACACGCGGTCCGCAGTGCGGAGCTCGTAGCCGGCCGAGGCCCAGCCTCGGGGGATGAAGGTCAGTCGGTTGGCACTGACGCCGTAGGAGGTGCGGATTGTGGAGAGGAGGGCGGTGTGGTTGGGCAGGGGGTCTGCGAGCACGTCAGCGGAAGGCGGCTTGGCCGGTGAGGGCCTGACCGATGACGAGCTGGTGGACCTCGGACGTGCCCTCGTAGGTGAGGACGGACTCGAGGTTGTTCGCGTGCCGCATGATCGGGTACTCGCCGCTGATCCCGTTCGCGGCCAGGATCGTGCGGCACTCGCGCGCGATCGCGATCGCCTCGCGGACGTTGTTGAGCTTGCCGACACTGACCTGCTCGGGGCGCAGCGTCCCCTTCTCCTTCAGCCGGCCGAGGTGGACGGCGAGCAGGGTGCCCTTGTTCAGCTCGACCGCCATGTCGGCGAGTTTGGCCTGGGTCAGCTGGTAGCCGGTCAGCGGCTTGTCGAACACGGTCCGCTCACCGGCGTACGCGAGCGCCGTCTCCAGGCAGTCCCGGGCCGCGCCCATCGCGCCGAAGATGATGCCGAAGCGGGCCTCGTTCAGGCAGCCCAGCGGACCGGACAGACCACGCGCCTCCGGCAACAGAGCCGACGCCGGCAGCCGCACGTCCTCCAGCACCAGCTCGGACGTGACCGAGGCGCGCAACGACAGCTTCCCGGTGATCTCCGGTGCCGAGAATCCGGGCGTCGAGGTCGGTACGACGAAGCCGCGGACACCGTCGTCGGTCCGGGCCCAGACCACCGCGACGTCGGCCACCGAGCCGTTGGTGATCCACATCTTCGAACCGTTCAGCACCCAGTCGTCGCCGTCGCGCCGGGCGTTGGTGCGCATCCCGGCCGGGTTGGAGCCGAAGTCCGGCTCGGTCAGGCCGAAGCAGCCGATCGCCTCGCCCGCGGACATCCGCGGCAGCCACTCGGTCTTCTGCTCCTCGCTGCCGTACTTCCAGATCGCGTACATGGCCAAGGAGCCCTGCACCGACACCAGCGAACGCATCCCCGAGTCGGCCGCCTCGATCTCCAGACAGGCCAGCCCGTACGCGACCGGGCCGAGGCCGGCGCAGCCGTACCCGGTCAGGTGCATCCCGAGGAACCCGAGCGCACCCAGCTCCTTCGCCAGCTCCCGGGCCGGAATACTCGCGGACTCGAACCACTCCGGCAGCGACGGCCGCAGTCGCTCGTCCGCGAACCGCCGCGCGGCCGCCCGGACGTCGACCTCTTCCTCGGTCAACAGCGAGTCCACGTCCACAAGATCCAGCGAAGCCGTCATGAGGCTCACGCTAGCCGGTACGGCGTACTTCCCGGAGTTGCGCAGCTCACTTCCGGTACCAAGGCCACCACCAGTGCCGCTTCCGCGGATGGCGGATGGTGACGGAGCTGTGCCGGGCGCGGCCGGTCACGTACAGGTGGACGCCGTTCGGGCCGGCGGCCGTGGCCTTGTTCTTCGCGGAGCTGCCGTGCAGGTCGATGTCGTCGATGGTGACCGACCAGCCCGGCGGGATGATCATCACGATCGAACTGTGCTGGAGGTCGGCCTGCACGTTCACCTCGGGCCAGTTGACCACCGCGTCGGTGAAGTCGAGCCGCACCGACGAGTGCTTCACCTGCGTCACGACGCGCTCCGGGACCTGCCACGCCCCTTCACGCTTCTGCGAACTGTGGGCGGCCTTGATGACGATCTCGGCTCGGTTGCTGCCGGAACGAACCGGGACCAGGTCGGCCGTCGCGTTGCGCAGCTCCAGTTGGGTCTTGGCCGAGTAGATCTGGGTCAGCCGCTCGTCCAGTTCCTGAAAATCCAGCCGTCCGTCGCCATGTGCTTCCTGGACCACGGCGGCGGCGCGCTCGCGGTCGTTGTCAGAGGCCCGATGGCCGGGCGGCGGCTGCTCCAGACTCATGCCCCAAAGGTAGCGCTCTCACCGGTCCCCGATGACGCGGCGACATCCAGGAACCGGCCGAAGACGGCGGACCAGGTCCGCTCCAGCTCGTCCTCACGCCGGTCGGCCTCGGCGAGGACCGCCTCCGGACTGAAACCCCAGGAGCGCAGCGTGTCGGTGTTCCAGTCCCGGAGCCGGTCGGGAGTGACCTCGGGATGGAACTGCACACCCCAGCTGCGGCCGATCCGCAGCATCTGGTGGCGGCAGCGTTCGCTCGACATCAGCGGCACCGCGTCGGCCGGCAGCCGGGTGATCTGATCCTGATGGCTCTCGATCGCCCGCACAGTGGTCGGCAGTCCCGCGAGCAAGGGATCGTCCTCGGCGCCGGGCAGCAGGCTCAGTTCGGTCACGCCCTTCTCAGGCAGGCCGTACTTCCCGCGCACCTCGCCGCCGAACGTGTGGGCCAGCAGTTGCGCGCCCAGGCAGATGCCGAGCACCGGCGCCCGCCCGTCCTCGGTGGTCTTGCGCAGCAGGTCCCGCTCAGCCGGAAGCCAGGGCGACGCATCATCGGCGTCGGGCAGCATGCCGCCTCCCAGAAGGATCAGCGCGGCGTACCCGTCGGCGCTCGCCGGAATCGGCTCGCCGGCCCAGGCGCGCACGACGACGGGTGAGCTTCCACGCTGGTCGAGCCAGCGGAGCAGACGGCCCGGACCGCTGCCGGGATCGTTCTCGACTATCAGCACTGTGGTTCCGGACACAGCGGTCAAGGCTAATCCACGGTGGCACACCGCGTGCCGCCGTACCGGAGCCGTCGTTCCGGAATACTTGAGGCCCGGGGGTGAGGATGGACCCGATCAGTGGATTCGTGCGTGCTGTGGTGGGGGACGTCGCCTTCATCTTCGGCAAGGGAATGGTGGGCGCGTTCCTGCTGGCGCGCGGCAAGAACCGGTCGCCGCGACCGCGGCTGGACGTCCTGGTGCGGTCGCCCGGCCAATACGTCCCACTGTCCCTTCCCGCCGGCACAGTCCCGGTCGTCGACCGGCTCGTCGGGCTCGAGGAAGTCCCCGCACCGCTGCTCACCGTCGAGTTCATGCCGGGCGACACCGGCGCCGAGGCACGCCTGGGCGCCAACGACCCGGTGCTGATCACCATCACGGACGTCAGTCATCGCGAGTACGACGCTCTGGTGCTCACGACCACCCTTGGCGAAGCGGCGTACGCGCAACTGCCTCCGGGCTACTACCACGTGTCTGCGGTGGTGATCGACGAGCACGACGACGTGCTGCTCGGGTACGGCGCTCAGCACAACCTTCGCGTGGACAAGGGCGACGACCTGATCGTGTCGCTGCCGATCCACGCCGACGGTGTGGGGCAGATCGCAGCGGTGGTCAGTGGGCCGCAGCCAGTTCTCGTCGACGCGGAGGGACGCGTCGTACCGCTGTTGGACCTCGTGCGGATCGGGCGCGCGTCGGACTGCGACCTGATCCTCGACCAGGCCGGGGTGAGCCGGCACCACGCGGAGCTGCTGAAGATCGACGCGGCGAGCTACGAGGTGCGCGATCTCGGCTCGACCAACGGCACCCAGGTGAACGGCGTCCCCGTGCAGACCGCGACGGTCGGCGACGCCGATGAGATCCGCCTCGGAAGCTTCCCACTCCGTCTCTATCTAGCCTGATCGCTACTTTGTGTGCCGACCTGGGACAATGGCTGGCGTGAATCCGCGAAGCGTCGTCATCCTCGGCTCGACCGGCTCTGTCGGCACCCAGGCGCTGGAGCTGATCGGCCGGAACCGCGACCGGTTCCGGGTGCTCGCGCTCTCGGCCGGCGGCGACAACGTCGGCCTGCTCGCCGTCCAGGCGCTCGAGTTCGGCGTCGAGGTGGTCGCTGTGGCGAAGGCCACGGTCGCCCAGGACCTGCAGCTCGCGTTCTACGCCGAGGCGAAGCGGCAGGGGTACGCGCAGGGCGAGTTCCGGATCCCCAAGATCATCACCGGCCCGGACGCGTCCAGCGAGATCGCCGCGATGCCGTGTGACGTGGTTCTCAACGGGATCAACGGTTCGGTCGGGCTGCAGCCGACGCTGGCTGCGCTCGACGCCGGGAACACGCTCGCCCTCGCGAACAAGGAGTCGCTGGTCATCGGCGGCCCGCTGGTCACGCGCCGGGTGAAGCCCGGTCAGATCGTCCCGGTCGACTCCGAGCACAGCGCGATCGCACAGTGCCTGCGCGGCGGCTCGCCCGACGAGGTCCGCAAGCTCCTGCTCACCGCCAGCGGCGGCCCGTTCCTGGGCCGGCCGCGGCGCGACCTGGCCGACGTCACGGTCGAGCAGGCCCTGGCCCACCCGAACTTCGCGATGGGCCCGGTCGTCACCATCAACTCCGCGACCCTGGTGAACAAGGGGCTCGAGCTGATCGAGGCACACCTGCTGTTCGGGATCCCGATGGATCGGGTGGATGTCGTCGTCCATCCGCAGCAGGCGGTGCACTCGATGGTCGAGTTCTACGACGGGTCCACGCTGGCGCAGGTGTCGCCGCCGACGATGACGCTGCCGATCGCGCTCGGCCTCGGCTGGCCCGACCGGATACCGGACGCGTCGCCGCCGTGGAACTGGGCCGAGGCAAGCAGTTGGCAGTTCCGGCCGCTCGACCACGAGGCGTTCCCGTCGGTCCAGCTGGCCCGCGAGGCCGGGACCCGCGGCGGGACAGCGCCGGCCGTGTTCAACGCCGCCAACGAGGTCTGTGTCCAGGCGTTCCGGGACGGGCGGTTGCCGTTCCTGGGGATCGTCGACACCGTGGCCCGGGTGGTGACCGAACACGACGTACCCTCGTATGAGGAACTGTCCATCGACGACGTACTCGCCGCGGACACCTGGGCGCGCGCCCGGGCCCGGGAACTGACCGCCGCCGCAACCGACCGCAGCCAGGAGACCACGAAGGCATGACCGCGCTTCTCACCGTTATCGGCATCGTGCTGTTCGTGGCCGGCATCCTGATCTCGGTCGGGCTCCACGAGCTCGGTCACATGGTGCCCGCGAAAGCCTTCGGGATGAAGGTGACCCAGTTCTTCGTCGGCTTCGGCCGGACCGTCTGGTCCACCAAGCGCGGCGAGACCGAGTACGGGATCAAGGCGATCCCGGCCGGCGGGTTCGTCCGGATCATCGGCATGATGCCGCCGGCCAAGGGCGAGGACCCGAGCAAGGTCCGCAAGGCCAACACCGGCCCGATCCAGTCGATGGTCGAGAACGCGCGCTCGGCCGAGTACGAGACGATCGACCCCGCCGACAACGGCCGGCTCTTCTACCAGAAGGTGTGGTGGAAGAAGCTGATCGTGATGGCGTCGGGACCGATGGTCAACGTGGTGATCGCGTTCGTGCTGTTCGGCGGCCTGTTCATGCTGTACGGCGCCAACGTCGCGCAGACGACCGTTGCCACCGTCACCGACTGCGTCATCCCGGCCGACCAGGCGACCGCCGACCGCAAGTGCGAGCCGGGCGACCAGGTGTCGCCGGCCAAGACGGCCGGGTTCCAGGTCGGGGACAGGATCGAGTCGTTCAACGGCACCACGATCACCAGCTGGGACCAGCTCACCCCGCTGATCCGGGCGAACACCGACCAGACCGCCACGATCGTTGTCGTGCGCAACGGTCAGCAGCAGACCCTGCAGACGAGCACGATCATCAACCAGGTCCGCGACGAGGCCGGTTCGGACAAGATCGTCTCGGTCGGGTTCCTCGGCGTCTCGCCGGAGATGAAGGTCGAGCGGCAGGACTTCGGCTTCGTCGTCAACAAGATGGGCGAACTGACCGTCGCCACGGTCCAGGCGATCGGCAACTTCCCGGAGAAGCTGGTCGGCGTGGCCAAGTCGATCGTCGGCGGTGACCGGGACGAGGACAGCCCGATGAGCGTGGTCGGCGCCAGCCGGGTGGCCGGCGAGATCGCCTCGAACCAGTCCCTCACCGGCGGCGAGCGGATCGCCTTCCTGATCTCGCTGCTCGCCTCGCTGAACCTGTTCCTTGCCCTGTTCAACTTCATCCCGCTGCTGCCGCTGGACGGCGGGCACATGGCCGGCGCGATCTGGGAAGGCATCCGGCAGGGCTTCGCCAAGCTCTTCGGCCGGCCCGACCCCGGGTACGTCGACGTGGCCAAGCTGCTCCCGATCGCGTACGTCGCGGCCAGTGTGATCGTGGTGATGGGCGTCCTGCTCGTCATCGCCGACATCGTCAACCCGATCAGACTCTTCAACGGATAACGCATCACCTCAACGGATAAAGGACCCATGAGCATCAACCTGGGCATGCCCGCGCTGCCGCCGCCGACCCTCGCCCCGCGCCGTAAGACCCGCCAGATCAAGGTGGGCAAGGTGCTGGTCGGCGGTGACGCCCCGGTCTCCGTGCAGTCGATGACGACGACGCTGACCGCGGACGTCAACACGACGCTGCAGCAGATCGCGGAGCTGACCGCCTCCGGCTGTGACATCGTCCGGGTCGCGTGCCCGTCCCAGGACGACGCGGACGCGCTGCCGGAGATCGCGCAGCACTCGCAGATCCCGGTGATCGCCGACATCCACTTCCAGCCGAAGTACGTGTTCGCCGCGATCGAGGCGGGCTGTGCGGCGGTCCGGGTCAACCCGGGCAACATCCGCAAGTTCGACGACCAGGTGAAGGAGATCGCGGCCGCCGCGAAGGACCACGGCACCTCGATCCGGATCGGCGTGAACGCGGGATCGCTGGATCCGCGGCTGCTGAAGAAGTACGGCAAGGCGACGCCGGAGGCCCTGGTCGAGTCGGCCGTCTGGGAGGCGTCGCTGTTCGAGGAGCACGACTTCCACGACTTCAAGATCTCGGTCAAGCACAACGACCCGGTCGTGATGGTGCGCGCGTACGAACTGCTGTCCGAGGCCGGCGACTGGCCGCTGCACCTCGGCGTCACCGAGGCCGGCCCGGCGTTCCAGGGCACGATCAAGTCCTCGGTCGCCTTCGGCGCGCTGCTGTCCAAGGGCATCGGCGACACGATCCGGGTGTCGCTGTCGGCGCCGCCGGTCGAGGAGGTCAAGGTCGGCCTGCAGATCCTGCAGTCGCTGAACCTGCGCGAGCGGAAGCTCGAGATCGTCTCCTGCCCGTCCTGCGGTCGCGCCCAGGTGGACGTCTACACCCTGGCCGAGCAGGTCACCGCCGGCCTGGAGGGCATGGAGGTCCCGCTCCGCGTCGCCGTGATGGGCTGCGTCGTCAACGGCCCGGGCGAGGCCCGCGAGGCCGACCTCGGCGTCGCCTCCGGCAACGGCAAGGGCCAGATCTTCGTCAAGGGCGAGGTCATCAAAACCGTCCCCGAGTCCGCCATCGTCGAGACCCTGATCGAAGAAGCCCTGCGCATCGCCGAGGAAATGGGCGAGTCCGTAGAAGGCGGCGAACCCACCGTCACCGTCAGCTGACATCCGCGTGTTAAGCCTGCGATCTGCCCGATGCAGGCTGTAGAACTCACTGCATGGCGCGCGTTTCCCTGGAAGTGAACGACGGGTGGCTGGCCGCCGCTCGCGAGGAACTCGGCACAGACAGCGCTGAGGCGACGATCAACGCCGCGTTGGAAGAGCTGGCTCGTCGTCGGCGGGCGAAGCAGCTGATCGCCACGTTCGAGACAGTGGAGATGGACTTCAGCGGGTCAGCCGATGCCTGGAGGTACGGCGGGGGCCGGGATCTGAGCCGCTTGGCGGAGAAAGCGCGAGGAGGACGATCCGAGGCATGACGCCGTTCCGAACGGATACTCTTCGCGCGTGACGGAGTACTTGGTTGTTAGTGCGGTGGCGGCTGAGGCTCGGTATGTGCCGGAGGGGGTGCCGGTGGTGGTGACCGGGTTGGGGAAGACTGCGGCGGCGGTGGGTACGGCTCGGGCGCTTGCTGGGCGGGATACGCGGGACCTGGTGGTGCTGAACGTGGGGACGACCGGGGCGTTGCGAGACGGGATGGCGGGGGTGTATCTGCCGTCGCAGGTGATCAACCACGACATCAACGCGGATGCGGTGCGGGCGTTGGGGATCGATCCGCAGGAGACGTTGCAGGTCGAAGGTGGGGACGGCACCGTGCTGGCGTCGGGCGATGTGTTCGTGACCGATCCCGCCGTACGGGCGCGACTGGCCGAGCGGGCTCACCTCGTCGACATGGAGGCGTACGGCGTCGTCTACGCGTGCCGGGAGTACGGCGTACCGGTGCGGGTCGTGAAACACGTCTCGGACTCGGCCGACGAGAGCGCCCTCGATTGGCCGGCCCTGGTCGACGCCAGCGCGAAGGTGCTGGGGGAGTGGGTCCGCGACTACGTCGGCTGATCCGTCGCGGCCAGCCATTCGAGTACGGCGGTTTCGCGCACCAACCACCGCATCACGCCGACCCCGCCGGCCTGCACAGCCTGGTTCGCCGCGAGCGCCTCATCAACCGTCACCCAACGCGGCTCCAACTCCAGCTCGGCCTCGTACCCCTCGAGCTTCTGTGCGACTCCGTCATGACCACCCGAGCAGCGGACGTAGTGCGAGGTCATCCGGAAGACGTCGTACGCCGACTCGATCGCCGGCACCTCCTCGATCGTCGAACCGAGCCCCGGACCAACGGTGACGTCGACCAGTCCGCATTCCTCGCGGAACTCCCGCCGCAGCGCGTCGGCGTGCGACTCACCCGCCTCGACGCCGCCGCCGGGGAACTTGTAGTCGCCGTGGCGGGATGCGAGCAGCAGTAACTCCCGGCCCCGGAACAGGACGCCGCGGATGGCGGTCCGCTCGATCACGCGACCGCCCGGGACGAGGTCTGGTGAGCTGAACCGGCCGAGGAGCATGCGGACTATGCTGGCTTGACCTTGACCCTGGGGTCAAGGTTTAGCGTCGGGGGTGAAGGAGGCGGAATGCGGATCAGCGATCTGGCGGCCGAGGCCGGAGTGACGGTCAAGGCGGTCCGGTACTACGAGGCACAGGGACTGCTGAAGCCCCGTCGGGAGGCCAACGGGTACCGGGCGTACGACGCCGACGACGTGGTCGTCGTACGCGAGGTGAAGGCGTTGCTGTCCCTCGGGCTGACGGCGGAGCAGACGTACCCGTTCATCGAGTGCCTGCGGGCCGGCAACGAACGGGCCGACGTGTGCCCGGCGTCGCTGACGGCGTACCGGAACCGGATCGCCGACGTGGACCGGCGGATCACCGAACTCACCGAACTGCGGGCCCGGCTGACCGACCTCCTGACCGATGCCGAGAGCTGGAGGACGAGACAACTATGAGTGGTTTGCAGGCGGTCGACGAAGCGACCTTCGACGAGGTGGTGCTGCGCGCGGAGCAGCCGGTGCTGGTGGACTTCTGGGCGCAGTGGTGCCCGCCGTGCCACCAGATCGTGCCGGTGCTCGAGCAGATCGACGCCGAGCGCAACGACCTGACGGTGGTGAAGCTGAACTCCGACGAGAATCCGTCGATCTCGGCCCGCTACCGGGTGATGGCACTGCCCACGCTGATGCTGTTCCACCGCGGCGAGGTGATCTGGTCCGTCGTCGGCGCCCGCCCGAAACACAAACTGGTCAAGGAACTCGACGACGCCCTACTGGCCGCCGTCTGACACCGAGCCCGGCCGGAATGACTCGGCCGGGCTTGTTGCTTGGTAGCTATCTAGGATGCTAGCATTCTAGATATGAGCCCTGATGGCGAGAAGAAGGTGCAGTTCAATGTGTATCTGCCGCCTGAGTTGATTCGCCGGGTGAAGCACAAGGCGATCGACGAGGCGGCGAGTCTGTCCGCGTTGGTGGAGCAGGCGTTGACGGAGTACCTGGACAAGCATGGGGAGGCCCGAGGATGAACGACGTGGTGATTCGGCCGCTGCGGTTCACGGCGGATGTCGATGCGATGCGGGCGTTCCTGGAGACGCTCGGACTCCAGGCGCGGATCGAGTCCGAGCGCGGCGGCTGGGCGGTGCTGCTGGCCGGCCGCGGCGCGGTCTCTCTGCACGATGCCGCCACCAGCACGAGCGGCGGTCAGCCCGGGCAGACGAATCTGACGTTCGAGGCCGAGGACATCGAAGAGCTGAAGGACAAGCTGCAGGGCGCCGGGTACGACGATGCGACGATCTGGGATGAGGCGTTCGGCCGCGTCCTCTCGGCGACCGGTCCGGATGGGACGAAGCTGTGGATCGACGAGCGCAGCAAGGATCTGTACGGCTACAAGGTCAACGAGACGCGGCCGGACGAGCGCTGGTCGGTCACGCCGTACCTCGCCGGAGCGGACCAGGTGGCGTGGGAGCGGCTGCTCGACGTGCTCGGCACGGATCAGCAGGTCCACTTCGGCGCTGGTGAGCTGTTCGCGGTCAGGCCGGATCTGACCACCACCGCGGAGCTGGATGAGGTGCACCAGCGGCTCGCCGCGGCGGGATACGCCGCGACCACGACGGACAACGGCCTCGAGGTCGTCGATCCGGACGGGCAGTTGCTGGTCGTGCACCGGTGATCGAGGTTCGGAGGGCCGGGATCGCTGACGTTGACGCGGTCCGGACGATCGGGGTGACGACCTGGCCGGTGGCGTACGCCGGTTTGGCGTCGGAGGAGTTCGTCGTCGACGGGCTGGCGCAGTGGTGGTCGCCCGAGGCGGTCGAGCGGGGGATCCGGAACGGGATCACCCTGGTCGCGGCCGAGGGCGGGCACCTGGTCGGGATGGTCGGCCTCGGCCGCGAGGGCGATTTCTGGGTGATGTGGAAGCTGTACGTGCTGCCCGATCACCAGGGCAAGGGCGTCGGCAAGGCCCTTCTGGACGCGGCGATCAAGGCCCTTCCGGCGGGTACGACGGAACTGCTGCTCGACGTCCTGATCACGAACGAGAAGGCCATCGGCTTCTACCGCGCCAACGGTTTCGGCGATCCTGTCAGCACACCCGACCGGGATCTCGGCGACGAACTGATGTGGATGCGACTTGACCTCCAGACGACTTGAAGTTGCAGAGTGCCCCGCATGACGACTGAGGCGATGCCGGTGCGGCTGCGGGACGATCCGGATTTCCGGCGGTACTGGCTGGCCCGGGCGCTGTCGGTCACCGGGTCGATGGTCACCGCGGTCGCGCTGCCGGTGCTCGTCTACCGGTTGAGCGGCTCGACCTTCCTGACAGCTCTGACGACAGCGCTCGAGGCAGCGCCGTACCTGGTGACCGGGCTGTTCGCCGGCGCCCTCGCGGACCGGTGGAACCGCCGGCGCGTGATGGTGTCGGCCGACCTGGTCAACGCGGTGCTGATCGGGTCGATCCCGGTCGCGCATCTGCTCGGCGTACTGACCGTCGCGCAGGTGCTCGTGGTCGGGTTCGCGGTGCAGGCGGTGTACACGTTCTTCGACGGCGCGAACTTCGGCGCGCTGCCGGTGCTGGTCGGACGGGCTCGCGTCGCGCAGGCGAACTCGGCGGTCTGGACGGCGTCGAGCCTGATCGAACTGTTCGTCCCGGCGCTCGCCGGGCTGGCGCTGGCGGTGCTGAATCCGGCCAGCCTGCTCGCTCTCGACGCGTTGAGCTTCGTCGCGTCCGCGATCGCCGTCCGGGGCATCGTGCGGGCGATGTCGGAGCGGCGGGAGGGGCAGTTGCCCTTGCGGCCGCGGGTGATCTTCGCGGACATCGCGGAAGGGGTTCGCTTCCTGGTCCGGCATCCCGGTGTCCGGACGATGACGATCGTGGGCAGTCTGCAGTCGTTCGCCGGCGGCGGGTTCGTCGCGCTGATGGTGGTGTGGTGCGACCGGATCCTGCACATCGGTACGTCGGGCATGCGGTTCGGACTCGTGTGGGGTTCGTGGGGGATCGGTGGGCTGATCGCCGCGGTCGGTCTGCCGCGGCTGCTGAAGCGGATGCCGCCGGCCGCGATCACGCTCTATGCGCTGCCGATGTCGGCGGTGCTCGGGATCGTCACCGCGCTGGCGCCGGGCTGGGAGCTGGCCGCGCTCGCGTTGCTCGTGTGGGGTTCGGCGTACGTGCTGGTGATCGTCAACTCGATCTCCTACCGGCAGCAGGTGACGCCCGAGCAGCTGCTCGGCCGGGTCAACACGGCCGGCCGGATGCTGTCGTGGGGTGTGGGCTGGACGCTCGGTTCGCTCGTCGGCGGGTTGCTCGGGAACCAGTACGGCATCCGGACCGCGATGGTCGTGATGGGCTTGTTCGGATTCGTCGCGGTGGTGGTCGCGTGGACGTCGCCGTTGCGCCGGATCGCGGCGGCGTACAACCCCGCGCACGACGCTGCGCACGACCACGACCTGCGCACGACCCTGCGCACGACTCTGTGCACGACTCTGGGCACGACCCGGGGCGCGCCTGAAGCACGAACATCCGCTAGGTTCTGCGCGTGGGCGTACGGGTTCTCGGTCCTCGTGACCTCGCGGCGGCGCGTGCGGTGATCGCCCGCGATCCCGTCATCAACGTGTTCGTCGACAGCCTGGTGCAGGCGTCCGGACTCGATCCACGGCGGGGTGCCGAGGTCTGGGGGTACGTCGAGAAGGGCGTGCTCGAGGCACTGTGCCATGCCGGCGGCAACATGGTGCCGGTGGGCGCGGACGACGCGGCGCTGCGCGCGTTCGCGGCGTACGCGTTGCGCCGCGGCCGGAACTGTTTCCAGATCCTCGGACCGGCCCGCTCGGTCGAGCTGCTGTGGACCACGCTCGAACCGAACTGGGGTCCGGCCCGCGAGGTCCGTGACGACCAGCCGTTCATGGTGATCGAGACCGGGCCGTCGATCGCACCGGATCCGCTGGTCCGCGCGGTCGAACCGGTCGAGTTGTCGATCCTCTACCCGGCCTGCGTGGCGATGTACACCGAGGAGGTCGGCGTACCGCCGCAGACCGGTCCGGACGGGACGTTCTACCGGTCCCGGGTGGCGGAGCTGATCCGGGCCGGGCGGGCGTTCGCGCGGATCGAGGACGGCCGGGTGGTGTTCAAGGCCGAGGTCGGGTCGGTCGGGACCGGGGTCTGCCAGATCCAGGGGGTCTGGGTGGATCCGGAGTTCCGCGGTCGTGGTCTGGCCGCGCCGGGGATGGCGGCGGTGGTCGAGTTGGCCCGGCAGATCGCGCCGGTGGTGACGCTGTACGTCAACGCCTTCAACACGCCGGCCCGGGCGGCGTACGAGCGGGTCGGGTTCCGGACCATCGAGACGTTCGCGACGATCCTGTTCTGATACTGGGCGCTCCCTGTGATCTGTTGGTGACCGCTGGTGGGCTTTAGGCAACGACATCCTGGCGCCCGTACGGCTACACGAACACGGATGCACCGGACAAGGCCAAGCTGGTTGCCTTGGGCAAGACAATGGGCGAGTTGCCGGTTACCTCCGGGTAACAACTCCGCTATGCTCCGTCACATGACGTCGCGGAGCAGGAGCACCACCGGTCTGGCCGTGCTGTTCGGGGTGCTGGGATCACTGCATTTCGTGAAACCGAAGCCGTTCGAGCGGATCGTGCCGCGGGCGCTGCCGCGGAAGAAGGAGCTCGTGTACGCGTCCGGCGTGGCCGAGTTGGCCTGTGCGGCCGGACTGCTGCATCCGCGGACGCGGCGGGCGGCCGGCGTGGTCAGCACGGCCTTGCTGGTGGCGGTTTTCCCGGCCAACGTGCAGATGGCGATCGACCTGAACCGGACGGGATCGCGGACCGCGCGGGCGATCGCGTTCGCGCGATTGCCGCTGCAGATTCCGCTGATCCGGGCCGCGGTCCGGGCTTCCCGGGAGGGTCGCTGAGCCGCTGGCCTGATGCTCCTATAGACCGCCGGGTGTCAAGTCTGGTGTGAGGGCTTGAGTGATGAGGGGGAGGAGTTCGCGGCAGAGAGCGCGTTTGAGGCAGCGCATGATTTCTTTGGTGGTTTTGCCTTCGGCGCGTCGTCGGGCGACGTAGGCGCGGGTGGGTTGGTGGTGGCACATGCGGACCAAGACGATGGTGTGGAGAGCGTTGTTGGCGTGGCGGTCGCCGCCGCGGTTGAGGCGGACGTGATGGGTGCGGCCGGAGGCGACCGGGACGGGGGAGGTTCCGCAGAGCGCGGCGAAGGCTGCGTTGCTGTGGAGGCGGTGGGGGTTGTCACCGGCGGTGGCCAGGAGTTGGCCGGCGGTTTCGGGGCCGACGCCGCAGCGTTCGAGCAGCGCGGGCGCGGTCTGGGTGGTGAGGGCGCGCAGTTGGGTGTCGGCGTCGGTGATCTCCTCGGTGAGGTGCTGGCAGCGGCGGGCGAGGCGGCGGAGCGCGGTTTTGGTGGCCTGGACCGGGTCGGTCAGATCGGCCGCTGGGCGGAGCGCGGCGGTTGCCTCGACGAGTTGGTCGGTGGGCAGGCCGGCGAGTTGGCTGCGCAGTGGCTCGGGGGCTGTGACGACAAGGTGCTTGAGTGTGTTGGTCGCGGCGGTCCTGGCCTTGACCGCGCCGGAGCGGGCGGTGCGTAGTACGCGGATGGATTCCACCACACCGGTGCGGGTTTTCGGTGTGCCGGTCGCGTCGCCGGCCAGCACGGCGCGGGCCGCGGCCTCGGCGTCGATCGGGTCGGACTTGCCGCGGCGGCGGCGGGTCTGCCGGTTCGGCCGCGATACCTCCACCACCCGCACGTGTTCGGCGCTCAGCAGCCGCGCCAGTGAGGCGCCGTAGCTGCCGGTGCCCTCCACACCCACCGCGGCCAGCTCACCGAAGCCGCCCAGCCAGGCCAGCAGCCGCTTCTCCCCGGCGGTGGTGGCCGGGAACTG
The DNA here is from genome assembly GCA_963748245.1 of uncultured Actinomycetota bacterium. Lineage (GTDB taxonomy): Bacteria > Actinomycetota > Actinomycetes > Propionibacteriales > Kribbellaceae > Kribbella. The sequence goes on from CAVVIA010000005.1 coordinate 2,849,874, forward strand.
GGCATGGGCAAGCAATCGGCCGAGATGATCCACACACGCGGCCGTGTGGGTGTCCAGGTGGGTATCCACCCCGCCGACGACCTGGCCCGGGCCAGCGACCTCTACGAGATCGAAATGGGCAGCGCTGACTGGGCTGATCGGATCTGTCATCGTAGAGACAGCCGTCCTTTCGTTGTGCAACCGACACGGGACGGCACGCACCGCCGGTCCGGGCGGACAGCACATGGACGGGCCTCTGAGACAGGCTCCTATCAGGTCACGTTCCGTCCGGCCGGTGCGTGCAGCTCGCCAGCCGAAGACAGATCAGGCAAAAGTCAACCCCATCCCGGGGCGACGGTGGATAACTGAGTCACCCGGCCGACGAGCACATCATCCATGTGGATAACGTGGTGAGAGCATGGTCGCGGGGCGGATATCCTCTGTGACGTCCGTTGTTCCATCCATCATTTCTCAGGCTTTTGGAGACTCCCGTGATTCTGCGTATGTCGTCGCTGTTCCTTCGCACCCTTCGCGAGGATCCGGCGGACGCGGAGGTCCCGAGCCACAAGCTGCTCGTCCGCGCCGGCTACATCCGGCGGACCGCGCCCGGTATCTACACCTGGCTGCCGCTGGGCCTGCGGGTGCTGCGCAACGTCGAGCGGATCGTCCGCGAGGAGATGGACGCGATCGGCGCGCAGGAGCTGGTGTTCCCCGCGCTGCTGCCCCGGGAGCCCTACGAGGCGACCGGCCGCTGGACCGAGTACGGGCCGAACATCTTCCGGCTGAAGGATCGCAAGGGCGCCGACATGCTGCTCGGGCCGACGCACGAGGAGATGTTCACGCTGGTCGTGAAGGAGCTCTACTCGTCGTACAAGGATCTGCCGCTGTCGATCTACCAGATCCAGAACAAGTACCGCGACGAGGCGCGGCCGCGGGCCGGCGTGCTGCGCGGGCGCGAGTTCGTGATGAAGGACTCGTACTCGTTCGACGTCGACGACGACGGGCTGGCGGCGTCGTACGAGCTGCACCGGCAGGCGTACATCAACATCTTCGACCGGCTCGGCTTCGACTACGTGATCGTCAAGGCGATGTCCGGCGCGATGGGCGGTTCGCGGTCGGAGGAGTTCCTGGCCATCGCGGAGAACGGTGAGGACACCTTCGTCCGTTCGCCCGGTGGGTACGCCGCCAACGTCGAGGCGGTCGTGGTTCCGCAGGCGGAGGCCGTGGACGCTTCCGGCGTGCCCGCGGCCGAGGTCGTCGACACCCCGGACACGCCCACGATCGACACGCTGGTCGACGCCATGAACGCGAAGCACGCGCGGACCGACGGTCGCGAGTGGACCGCGGCGGACACGCTGAAGAACGTGCTCGTCATGCTGCTGCACCCCGACGGCTCCCGCGAGCCGCTGGCGATCGGCGTACCGGGCGACCGGGCGATCGACGAGAAGCGCCTGGGCGCGCAGTTCGAGCCCGCCGAGGTGGTCGCGTTCGAGGAGTCGGACTTCGAGAAGTTCCCCTCGCTGGCGAAGGGCTACATCGGGCCCGGCGTGCTCGGCGCGGAGAACACCTCCGGGATCCGCTACCTGCTCGACCCCCGGATCGCCGAGGGGTCGGCGTGGGTGACGGGCGCGGACAAGTCCGGATTCCACGTGCTCAACCTGGTGCACGGCCGCGACTTCACCGCCGACGGCACGATCCAGGCCGCGGAGGTGCGCGACGGCGACGAGGCGCCCGACGGTTCGGGTCCGCTGGCGGCGGCGCGCGGGATCGAGATGGGGCACATCTTCCAGCTCGGCCGGAAGTACGCCGAAGCGCTCGACCTGAAGGTGCTCGACCAGAACGGCAAGCTCGTCACCGTCACCATGGGTTCCTACGGTGTCGGCGTCACCCGCGCGGTGGCCGCGATCGCCGAAGGCAACCACGACGAGCTCGGCCTGGTCTGGCCCGGCGAGATCTCCCCGGCCGATGTCCACCTCGTTGCCACCGGCAAGGATGCCGCGGTCTTCGAGAAGGCCGCCGAACTGGCCGCCGAGCTGGAGTCCCGCGGCCTGACGGTGATGTACGACGACCGCGAGAAGGTCTCACCGGGCGTCAAGTTCAAGGACGCCGAACTCATCGGCGTCCCCACCATCGCCATAGTCGGCAAGGGCCTCGCCGACGGCACCATCGAGGTCAGAGACCGCCGCACCGGCAACCGCACCGACGTCCCCGTAGCCGACGTCGCGGACCACCTGGTCTCGGTCGTCCGCGGCTGACAGAGCTCATCAGCTACAGGCCGTCCTCCGCGCGGAGGACGGCCTGTGGTCTGTCACGGGCGGATCCAGACTGTCCAGCGTTCCAGGCGGTGGTAGGTGAGGCGGGTGTAGACGGGTTGGCCGGCGTCGGAGGCTATGAGGGCGGCGGGTTGGGTGGGGTGGTGGGTGGTGGCGGTCCAGGTGAGGGCGGCGCCGGCGGAGCGGCCTCGGGCGGCGGGCATGACGGCGACGTTCTCGACGACGGTCAGGCCGGCGGCGTTGTGGGCCGTCGCGGTGGCCAGCGGTACGGCGCCGTCGTACCCGACCCAGACCGTGGACGGGCCGCCGAGGAAGGTCTCGTTGTAGAGGATGCCGGGCTGGAAGGGCAGCAGTTCGGGGAAGGGGTAGCCCTCGATCAGGACGCGTTCGGCGTCGGCGAGGCCGGTTTCATCGGTGACCTCGCGGATCTCGAGGTCGGTGACCGGCGGGGTGGTCGTGGCTTCGGGGAGGCGCAGCATGAGCGGGGGATGCCCGGCGAGGGCGAGGCCGTGTTCGCGCAGGTCGCGGGTCGGCCAAGGGCTGAGGTAGAGGTACGGCAGGTTGTTCGGCAGGTGCCGGGCGACTTCGGCGATCACCTCGGCCGGATCGAGCGGTTGTTTCTGCACGACCCAGTTCGTCAGCGGTCCGCGGTCGCCGAGGAACCCGCCGGCCCAGGCGTCACCGTCGTACCAAGGCTTGCCGGCCCTCCGGGCGGCGTCGGTGGCCCAGGATGCGTGGGCGAGGACCGCCTGCCGGACGAGCGAGTCGGCCGGGGCCAGGTCGGGTTCCCAGCCGGTGGCGAGCGATTCGCCTTCGGGAGGCAGCATCGAGGAAGCCATCCGCCCACTGTGGCACCGGCCGTCCGGGTTTGTCTGCCGGCGGGAGTGGGGTCGGTCACGTCCACCGGTGTAAGGGTTTTATGGAACAATGTCCTTACCTGATGATGAGCGGGTGAGTGCTCTTCGCCTGGTGTACCGCCGTGCCTGACCTTTCTCTGTGGACCCTGGTTTTCCTGGTGATCGCGGCCTTCTCGGCCGGCTGGATCGACGCGGTGGTCGGCGGTGGCGGGCTGATCCAGCTGCCGGCGATGCTGCTCGGCCTCCCGGGCGCGACCCCGGCGCAGATCCTGTCGACGAACAAGATCTCGTCGTTGTGCGGTACGGCGACCAGCGCGGTGACGTTCGGGGTGAAGGTCCGGCCCGATCGCCGGACCGTCATTCCGCTGGCGATCCTGGCCGGGCTCGGGTCCGCCGCGGGCGCGTTGGTGGCGACGAGGATCCCGATGTCGTGGTTCAAGCCGATCGTGCTGGTGCTGCTGATCGGGGTTGCGATCTACACCGTGATGAAGCCCTCTCTCGGTGCGCGGACGGCGCTGCGGTTCGACGGCCGGGACCATTACGTCGCGGCGGGTGTGGTCGGCGTACTGATCGGCTTCTATGACGGTGCGGTCGGACCGGGCACCGGTTCGTTCCTGATCTTCGCCTTGGTCGGGTTCCTCGGCTACAACTTCCTGCAGGCCAGCGCGAAGGCGAAGATCGCCAACGTCGCCACCAACCTCGGCGCCATCGTCATCTTCGCCCTCAACGGCGCCCCGCTCTGGACCCTCGGTCTGATCATGGGCGCCGCCAACATGCTCGGCGGCCTGCTCGGCGCCCGCACCGCGGTGGCCCGCGGCAGCCGCTTCGTCCGGATCATCTTCCTGGTGGTCGTCTCCGCCCTCATCCTCCGCCTGGCATACGACGTCTTCTGGGGCTGATCACCCGTTGGTGAACGTCGGAGCCCAGGGCGCGCCGTCCAGGCCGATCCGGTGGATGGCGTCGGTGGCGTGGCCGGCCAGCGCCTCCAGGTCGTCGATCTGGCGCCGGGTGGCGCGGTGGTTGCGGGACCAGTAGGCGCCGATCGCGCCCACCGGAGTCGGGGAGCCGACCGGGACCATCACCAGGCTCCGGACGAAGGTTGGCAGGTACGCCTCGAGCGGGATGCGCTTGTCGAGCGCGATGTCGGGTACGACGGCCGTCTCGTCGTGCAGCATCGCCCAGCCGCTGATGCAGGAGCTGATCGGGAACCGCTGGCCTTTCCACAACGGCGCGATCGCGTCCTCGTCGGCGTAGAAACAGCGGTCGTGCTCGCGGAGGACGAACGTCGCGCCCTGCGCGCCGGTGAGCTGCCGGGCCTCGACCCGGACGATCTCGCCGACCTCGGCCAAGGTCTGCGCGGACGCAAGGTTCGTCATTCACTGATTGTGCGGCGCACCGGCGGGCCGCGCCAGTAGGGTCCGGATCATGGTCGATTACAACGGACGGTTAAGCAACGTGTACGCCGCGGGACGTCGGATGACCGTGGACGAGGTGCAGCGATGGACCGCAGCCGTCCAGGCGTACCTGCCGGAGGAGCGGCCGCTGACGATCCTCGACCTGGGCAGCGGGACCGGCCGGCTCACGCCGGGGCTGGCGGACGAGTTCGGGGGACCGGTGTACGGCGTGGAGCCGTCGGACCGGATGCGGGAGATCGCCGAATCCACGGCGGCACATCCGAAAGTTACCTACCGATCCGGCCGGGCCGAGGAAATTCCGTTGCCGGAGGCATCGGTCGACGGGGTGCTGATGTTCCTGTCGTTCCACCACTTCCGGGACCAGTCGAAGGCACTTCAAGAGGTCCGCCGGGTGTTGAAGCCCGGGGGAGCCGCGTTCCTGCGCAGCCAGTTCGCCGATCTGATGCCGGATCTGTTCTGGTACGGCTACTTCCCGTCCGCCCGCGAGGTCGACGCACGGATGTATCGAACGCTTGACGAGTGCAAGGAACTCGCGGAAGCAGCCGGACTGCGGCCGGGCGAGGCCCCGGTCTGGGTGAGCACGGAGCCGCCGCGCACGCTCCGCGAGAGCTACGAGCGGCTCAAGGTGCGGGCGCTGTCGACGTTCGAGCACCTGCCCGAGGCCGAGATCGAGCAGGGATTCGCCCAGATGTCCGCCGATGTTGACGAAGAGCCGGACAAGGTCATGCCCGTGCATCCCGCCGCGATGCTGGTGCTCAGGACTCCCAACTGACGTTGAGTGCGGACGGTTTGCGGAAGACGAGGCCGCGTGGCGGTGGTGAGGACGGATCGAGGCGGAGGCCCGGTAGTTCGAGGATCGCGCTGACCGCGGTCTGGGTCTCCAGGCGGGTCAGGTGCATGCCCAGGCAGATGTGCGGGCCGCTGGCGAAGGCCAGGTGGCGGCGGGCGTTGGTACGGCGGACGTCGAAGATGTCGGGGGAGGGGAAGACGGCCGGGTCGCGGCCGGCGCCTGCCAGCGAGACGATGACCAGGTCGCCGCGGCGGATCGAGGCGCTCGCCAGTTCGACGTCGCGGGTTGCGTAGCGGTCGACGACGGCAGCGGCCGGCTCGAGGCGGAGTGATTCCTCCAGAGCGTTGGGCAGCAGCGTGGGGTCGGCCCGGACGAGGTCGAGCTGGTCGGGTGCGTTGAGTAGATGCCAGAGGGCGTTGGTGATCATGCCCTCGGTCGTCTCGATCCCGCCGAACATCAGCACGGCGGCGTTCGCGACCACCTCGTCGACGCCGAGGCCGGCCCGGGCCGCGGCGGCGATCAGGGAGTCGGCCGAATCGATGCCTGAGGCAACGTGTGCGTGCAGTTGGGCGAAGGCCTCGGCGCCCTCCGGCGTCACCTGCCGCCCGGCCGAGACGCCGGAGACCGAGTCGGAGATCGCGGTGTACCAGTCCAGCACCGTCGAGGCCGAAGCCTGCGGCAGCCCGAGCGAGTACGCCACCACCGCCACGGACAACGGCCCAGCCACCGTCCGCCGCAGGTCAACAAGTCCGCCGGGCTGGATGGCGGCGATCAGGTCGGTGACGGTCTGCTGGACGACGGGGGTGAAGCGGCGGCGGGTTTCGGCGAGGCCGAAGGGGGACTCGAACGGATCGCGGTGCGCCTTGTGCGCGGCGCCGTCCAGCGACAGCATCGACGGCCCCACCACCCGCGCGGTCGAGAACCGCGGATCGTCGACCGTGAACGTCGACGGATCCCGCATCACCTCGAGCGCCAGCGACCGGCTCGCCACCACCCAGCCGTCGAGCGCGTCCACCCACCCGACCGGGCGGAGTGCGGCCAGCGCCGGGTGCGGGTCCGTCTCGAGTTCGTTCAGAGACACCATTCCGTCACCCTAAATCCAGCAGACCACTGTCTAGAGTGGTATTGCTGAGACAGATTGGATCTCAACGACTCAGCGGGGCAGCGGGTTACGAATGCCGAGCTGAGGCCATCTAGGGTGTGGGCCATGTCTGAGAACCTGGTGCTGCTGCCTGCCGTCGATGTGGCGGACGGGCAGGCGGTCCGGCTGGTGCAAGGGGAGGCCGGCAGCGAGACGTCGTACGGCGATCCGCTGGCCGCGGCGATGGCCTGGCAGGACGCCGGCGCGGAGTGGATCCACCTGGTCGATCTGGACGCCGCGTTCGGCCGTGGCAGCAACCGTGAACTGCTCGCGGACGTGACCGGCAAACTGGACGTCCAGGTCGAGCTGTCCGGCGGGATCCGGGACGACGACTCGCTCGAGGCGGCCCTTGCCACCGGCGCCCGCCGGGTCAACATCGGCACCGCCGCGCTCGAGGACCCGGAATGGTGCGACCGGATCATCCGGCAGTACGGCGACCGGGTCGCGATCGGGCTGGATGTGCGTGGCCGGACCTTGGCGGCCCGCGGCTGGACCAAGGAAGGCGGCGACCTCTACGAGGTGCTCGAGCGGCTGGAAGCGGCCGGCTGCGAGCGGTACGTCGTCACCGATGTGACCAAGGACGGCATGCTCCAGGGACCCAACCTGGACCTGTACCGCGATCTGTGCGCACGCACCGACAAGCCGATCGTCGCCTCCGGCGGCGTTTCCAGCCTCGAGGACCTCAGAGCCCTCAGCACGCTCGTCAAGGACGGCGTCGAGGGCGTGATCGTGGGTAAGGCTCTGTACGCCGGTGCGTTCACCCTGACCGAGGCACTCGAGCTCACGCGTGGAGGCGACAAGTGAGGCTGGCCGACAAGCTCAAGGACAAGAAGGTCCTGGTCACCGGCGTCACCGGATTCGTCGGTGAGGCGCTGCTGCACCGGATCATCGGGGACCTCCCCGGGACGACGGTGGTCGCGATCATCCGTCCCAAGGGCTCGCTGACCGGCACCGACCGGATGGCGCAGCTGCTGAAGAAGGACATCTTCAAGCCGTTCTACGGCGAGGGCACCGAGCATGCCGACGCCGAGGCGCTCAGCGCCGCCCGGATCGAGGTGGTCGAGGGCGACCTGTCCGACGTACCGGCGCTGCCGAAGGATCTCGACATCGTCGTGCACTGCGCCGGCGACGTCAGCTTCGACCCGCCGATCCACGAGGCTTTCACCACCAACGTGCTCGGCACCAAGAGCCTGCTCGAGCGGATCGACGAAAGCCGCGCAGGGACCGAGCGTCGTATTCATTACGTGCACATCTCCACCGCGTACACCGCGGGCCGGCGGCGCGGCGCGATCCCGGAGGCCCCGGTCGAGCACAGCGTCGACTGGCGGGCCGAGGCCGAGGCCGGGATGGCGATGAAGTCCCGGGTCGAGGAGCAGTCCCGGTCGGCGCCGATGCTGGCCAAGTTCCGCAAGGACGCCGAGAAGCTGCACCGCCGGGCCGGTCACCTGACCGCCGCGGCCGACACCGAGCGGCGCCGGACCGAGTGGGTCGCGAAGAAGCTGGTCGAGACCGGCACCGAGCGGGCCCGCAGCCTCGGCTGGACCGACTGCTACACCTTCACCAAGGCCCTCGGCGAGCGCGTGGTCGAGGAGTTCTCGGCCAAGCTGCCGACCTCGATCGTCCGGCCGGCCATCATCGAGTCCGCGGTGCAGAGCCCGCACCCGGGCTGGATCGAGGGCTTCAAGATGGCCGAGCCGCTGATCCTGGCCTACGGCCGCGGTGAGCTGCCCGAGTTCCCGGCCAGTCCGGACTCCGTGGTCGAGATCATCCCGGTCGACCACGTGGTCGGCGCGATCTGCGCGGTGATGGCGACCGAGCCGGAGCTGTCGAAGCCGGAGTACTACCACGTCAGCTCCGGCGCGCGGAACCCGCTGACGTTCGAGCAGCTGTACGCCGGCGTCCGGGCGTACTTCTCCAAGCACCCGTTCGACCTGGGCGAGCGCGGCGCCGTCCGGCTGCCGGTCTGGAAGTTCCCCGGCGGCGACTCGGTCGAGAGCATGCTGCGGTACGGCGAACGCGCGCACAAGATCGCGGACAAGATCATCACCACCGTCCCGCGCGGCGAGCGGACCCGGAAGTACGCGCGCGAGCTGGATGTCCAGAAGCGCCGGCTCGACTTCCTCCGCCGCTACATGGATCTGTACTCCGAGTACGCGCAGGCCGAGCTCCAGTTCATCGACGACAACGTGCTGGCGCTGCACAACGCGCTCGAGGGCGACGACCGGGAGAACTTCTGGTGCGACACCTCGATCGTCGACTGGCAGCACTACCTGCAGGAAGTGCACTGCCCGAGCGTCACCGACTCGCTCCGCCGGCTGGACGTCGTACGGAAGAAGCGGAACAAGGCGCTGGCCGAGTCCGCGGGCGTGCTCAAGAAGGTCGAGCCGCAGCAGGAGGGCGAGGTGATCGCGGCGTTCGACATGGACGGCACGCTGCTGTCGTCGAACGTGATCGAGACCTACCTGTGGATGCGGCTGCCCGAGCTGGACAGCCACCAGCGGGTCGGTGAGATCAGCTCGATGCTGCGCCGGCTGCCGAAGCTGATCTCGGCCGAGCGCAAGGACCGCGGCACGTTCCTGCGGACGATCTACCGCCGGTACGAGGGCGCCGATCTGGAGGAGCTGAACCGGATCGTCGACGAGCTGCTCGCCGAGCATGTACTCGAGCGGTTGAGCGGTGCCGCCGTACGACGGATTCGCGAGCACCGCGCGGCCGGTCACAAGACGATCCTGATCACCGGCGCGGTCCGGCCGCTGACCCGGCCGCTGGAGCCGTTGTTCGACGAGATCGTCGCGGCCGAGCTGGCTGTCGACGACCGTGGCCGCTGCACCGGCTTCCTGTCCGGACCGCCGCTGGTCGGCGAGTCCCGGGCCGCGTGGATCAAGCACCGCGCCCGCGGTACGTCGATCGACCTGTCCAAGTCGTACGCCTACGCCGACAGCCACTCGGATCTCCCGATGCTGCAGGTCGTCGGCAATCCGGTCGCGGTCTCGCCGGACGTGTCGCTGTTCCGGGCTGCCCGGGCCGCGCGCTGGCAGATCGTCGATTGGAAGACCCCGTCCACCTCGTCCCGACTGGAGCTGCCTGGGGTGAACGCCCGATGATGCTCGCTCTCGAGATGTACCGATCGCCGGCCAAGTACCTGGCGGCCAAGGCGGTCGGCGGCCGCATCCCCGGCATCCTGACCGGTCCGGCCGCGCCACTGCGCCTCGTCACCATCAACGAGCCGAAGGCCGAGCGGGAGGGCTGGGCGCGGATCCGCCCGATCCTGTCCGGCATCTGCGGTTCGGACCTGGGCATGGTCACCGGCTCGACCAAGCTGTACTTCTCCGCGATGGTGTCGATGCCGTTCGTCCCCGGTCACGAGATCGTCGGCGAGCTGCTCGACGACTGCGAAGACCTGCCGAAGGGCACCCGGGTGGTGATGGACTCCGTCCTCACCTGTACCGCCCGCGGCGTCGAGCCGTGTCAGGGCTGCGTGTCCGGGAACACCAACCGGTGCGACCGGATCACCGTCGGCCACGTGGCGCCGGGGCTGCAGACCGGGTTCTGCCAGGACACCGGTGGCGGCTGGGGCAACGTGATGGTCGCGCACCGCAGTCAGCTGTACGCGGTCCCGGACGGGATGTCCGACGAGCGCGCCGTACTGACCGAGCCGCTGGCGTGCGCCGTCCACACCGCGCTCCGCGCGAAGGTGGAGCCGGGCCAGTCGATCCTGGTCAGTGGTGCCGGCGCGGTCGGGCTGTTCGCGACCCTCGCGCTGCGGGAGCTGACCCAGGCCGGCCGGATCACGGTCGTCGCCAAGCACGCCAAGCAGCGTGAGCTCGCCCGTGCCTTCGGTGCCAGCGACGTGGTCGCTCCCGACGAGGTGTTCCGCGGCGTACGACGCTCGACCGGCGCGTTCCGGCTGAAGCCGGAGATGGCCAAGGAGTTCCTGCTCGGCGGTGTCGACATCGCCGTGGATGCGGTCGGCAGCAAGGACTCGATCGACACCGTGCTGCGGGTGACCAAGGCCGGCGGCCGGGTGCTGCTGTCCGGGATGCCGGCCAGCGGCGCCGACCTGTCGCCGGTGTGGTTCCGGGAGCTGGAGCTGACCGGCACCTACGCGTCCGCGCGGGAGGAGCCGAACGACCAGCCGGCCTTCGAGACCGCGCTGGAGCTGGCCGCGAAGGCTCCGCTGGATGGCATTGTCGGTGCGCGTTATCCGCTGTACCGCTGGCGCGAGGCGATCGACCACGCGCACTCGGCCGGCCGACTCGGCACGGTCAAGGTTGCTTTCGATGTGAGGGCCTCATGAGGGCCGCGACTGCGCAGTACGTACGACGAGAGGGAATCTGACATGTCTCGGCCAGGTTTTGTGCTTGAGGTGGACGACCGGACACCGCCGCTGCTCGTGCACAACGGTGAGGGCTTCCTGCTGGAGCGGTTCCCGCTCGGTACCCGGGTGGTGTACCCGCCGGAGGCGCTGCCGCCGGTGCGGGACGTCGAGGAGTCGATCCAGAACGCGCTGCTCAACCCGATCGAGTCCGAGCCGCTGCCGGAGCTGCTGCGGCCGGGCATGCGGCTGACGATCGCGTTCGACGACATCTCGCTGCCGCTGCCGCCGATGAAGAAGCCGGACATCCGTCAGCGCATCATCGAGGCCGTGCTGACGATGGCCGCCGAGGCCGGTGTCGACGACGTCGAGCTGATCTCGGCGAACGCTCTGCACCGCCGGCTCACTCCGAACGAGCTGCGCGACATCGTCGGCGAGCGGGTGTTCCGGTCGTTCTTCCCCGACGGCAAGCTCTACAACTTCGACGCCGAGGACACCGCCAACCTGACCCATCTGGGCCAGACGAAGCACGGCGAGGACGTCGAGATCTCCAAGCGTGCGGCGGAGTCGGACCTGCTGGTCTACGTGAACGTGAACCTGGTGGCGATGGACGGCGGCCACAAGTCGACGTCGATCGGGCTGGCGTCGTACAAGTCGCTCAAGCATCACCACAACAGCCACACGATGATCCACTCCCGGTCCTTCATGGATCACAAGGCCTCGAAGATGCACCACTCCGCCTGGCGGATGGGCGCGGTGCTGACCGAGCACGTCAAGGTCTTCCAGATCGAGACCACGCTGAACAACGACATCTTCGGCGGTCCGCTGGAGTTCCTGCAGAAGCGTGAGTGGGAGTGGTCGATCAAGGACCAGGCCTCGATGCTCGGCACCAAGCGGGCGCTCGCGGCGGCACCGAACAAGCTGCGGCACAAGATCTTCACCGACGTCCGCTCGAACTACGGGCTGACCGGGATCAACGCCGGCAAGATCGAGCCGGTGCACGAGAAGACGATCGAGACCGTGCACCGCCAGCACCTCGTCGAGGTCCAGGGGCAGTCCGACGTCGCGATCATGGGCGTGCCGTTCGTCGGCCCGTACAACGTGAACTCGGTGATGAACCCGATCCTCGCCGCCTGCATGGGCCTGGGCTACTACTTCAACTCATACCGGGGCAACCCCGTGGTCCGCAAGGACGGCGCGGTCATCCTCTACCACCCGGTGCCGTACGAGTTCAGCCAGTTGCACCACCCGTCGTACGTCGACTTCTTCGAAGAGGTGCTGTCGGAGTCGACCGACCCGGCGACCATCGAGGCGAAGTTCGAGAAGCAGTACGCCGAGGACCCGTGGTACATCCACCTTTACCGGACCTCGTACGCGTATCACGGCGTGCACCCGTTCTACATGTGGTACTGGATCTCCCACGCCCTGGACCACTGCGGGGACATCGTCTGGGTCGGCGCGAACCGCAAGACGGTCGAGCGGATGGGCTTCCGGTCCGCGTCGACGCTGCAGGACGCGCTCGAGATGGTCAGCCACTCGGTCGGCCGGTCGCCGTCGATCACCTACCTGCACAACCCGCCGCACCTGCTCGCGGACGTGCGCTGATGGGTACGAGCCTGGTCAAGTTCAGCCGCGACACCGCACGCGACGTGAAGCAGGTCGCGCGCGGCTGGCGGTGGGGCCGGCGGCCGCAGGTCCCGCGGTCGGCCGAGCCGTACGTGATCCCGAAGGAGACCTCGGTCTTCCCGACCCGGTGGGCCCGGACTCCGGCCGCGATCGCCGTCCGCGAGGTGCTGCAGAAGGGCGCGCTCAACTCGGTGCTGCGGTGGGAGGTCAACCCGCAGGTGAGCGGGCTCGACTCGCTGCTCAAGCTGAACGGCCCCGCCCTGATCGTGGCGAACCACTCGTCGCACCTGGACACCCCGCTGGTGCTGTGCACGCTGCCGGACTCGATGCGCCGCAAGACCGCTGTCGCTGCTGCCGCCGACTACTTCTTCGACACCTGGTGGCGGGCGACCGCGTCGGCGATCGTGTTCAACACGTTCCCGATCGAGCGCCGCGGCGGCAAGCTCAGCTCGACCCCAGGCGATCTGCTCGCGGACGGCTGGAACGTGGTCGTCTTCCCGGAGGGCACCCGGTCGCCCGACGGCTGGATGGAACGCTTCCGGATGGGCGCGGCGTACCTCGCCGTAGAGCACGGCGTCCCGGTGATCCCGGTCGGGATCAAGGGCTCGTTCGCCGCGATGCCGCGCGGTCGCGGCTGGCCGGTGCCCGGCCGCCCGACGGTCGCGGTCCGGTACGGCGACCCGCTGATGCCGGCCGAGGGCGAGAGCGCCCGCGTGTTCGCGCCGAAGATCTCCGCCGCCGTGTCGGCCCTGCTGGACGAGGAGTCGACCACCTGGTGGGAGGCCCGTCGCCGGGTCGCCGCCGGGGAGTCGCCGTCCCAGTCCGGCCCCGACGCCGCCCGCTGGCGCCGCGTCTGGGAGTCGACAGCCCCGATCAAGCCGGCCGGCTCCAAGCGCCGCGCCTGGAAGTGACGCCGTTGGTGTTCCGGCCGAGGTTCGCCTCGGCCGGCGGTCAGTTCTGGGTGCTCACGGGTGCGTACCTGCTGGTCGGCGCGGTCCTGTGCGCGTCGCTGGCAACCTGGGCGATCAGCCTGATCGCCGCCGTGGTTCTCTACGTCGGTGTCGTGCTGGTGCTCGCGAGCATGCTTGTACTCACCTTCCGGCACACCTGGTTCGCGATCGACGCGGAGACGGTCAGCTGCAAGGCGAGTCCGTGGGGCCGGCCGAGGGTGCTCTACCTGTCGCAAGTGGTGCGGGTGCTGTCGATCGGCCGGATCAAGTACTCGCTGCCGATCGGAGTCCTGGTCATCCTCTCAGCCAACGGCGCACGCCTCGGTGCATCACGCTGGCTGTGGGACCAGGAGACGCTGGAGCAGGTGGCGGCCGCGGTCTCGGCCGGCCGGGTGCCGATCGAGCGCCGGCCTGTGGTCGGGCAGATCGAGATGGTGCGTGAGCTCGGCGTCGATCCGGAGTTCAAGAGAAATCCCGTGCACGTGCTCGTGCTGCTGGCCGCCGCCGGCGCCGGCGTCCTGATCGCCTGGCCGATCGTCCAGGCGCTCCTGCTCTGACGGCGTACGGTGGACGGGTTAGCTGCTACCCGGCGCAGACTCGGTACGCTGACCGCGTGAGCCTTGCCGTGCGAGTGATCCCCTGCCTGGATGTCGATGCCGGGCGGGTGGTCAAGGGGGTCAACTTCACCGATCTGCGCGACGCCGGGGACCCGGTCGAGATGGCCCAGGTGTACGACGCGGAGGGCGCCGACGAGCTCACCTTCCTCGACATCACCGCGTCCTCCGGGTCCCGCGAGACGACGTACGACGTGGTCGGGCGGACCGCCGAGCAGGTGTTCATCCCGCTCACCGTCGGCGGCGGGGTCCGCGAGGCGTCCGACGTGGACCGGCTGCTGCGGGCCGGCGCGGACAAGGTCGGCATCAACACCGGCGCGATCGCCCGGCCGGAGGTGATCCGCGAGATCGCCCACCGGTTCGGCAACCAGGTGCTGGTGCTGTCCCTCGACGTACGGCGGGCGCCGGACCAGCCGAGCGGGTTCGAGGTGACCACGCACGGCGGCCGCAAGTCGGCCGGGCTGGACGCGATCGAGTGGGCTCAGCGCGGCTGCGAGCTGGGTGCGGGGGAGATCCTGCTGAACTCGATGGACGCCGACGGCACCAAGAAGGGCTTCGACCTGGAGCTGATCCGGGCGGTTCGCGCGGTCGTCGACGTACCCCTCATCGCCAGCGGGGGAGCGGGGGCACCTGAGCACTTCCCGCCTGCGGTCGAGGCGGGTGCGGACGCCGTACTGGCCGCCAGTGTGTTCCACTTCGGTGACTTCCGGATCGCCGACGTGAAGAAGGCGCTCCGCGACGCCGGCATGGTGGTCCGGTGACCGTGCAGACCCCGGAGACGGACAGGTCGGGACTCGTCGCCGACATCGAGCAGGAGCTGTCGGCACTGTTCCGGCGGTCGCGGTCGGCCTCGTTGCGACTCGCGCGTCGAGTGCACCCGGACATGGATGCGGCCGGCTACGCGCTGATCTCCCAGATCGAGCTCGGTACGGCGAGTGGCGGCCCCGGCGTGCGGGCGTCGGACGTGGCCCACTCGCTCGGCCTGGACAAGTCGACGGTGAGTCGTGGCATCACCCAACTGGAGAACCTCGGCCTGATCGAACGTGTCGGCGACCCCGACGACGGACGGGCCCGCCTGCTGCGCCTGACCAAAGTAGGCGCCGAGAGCTTCGGCGCGATGCGCACCCAGCGGCAGACCGAGTTCCGCGCCATCCTCGACCGGTGGAACCCCACCGACCTCGCCGACCTCGGCCGGCTCCTCACCCGCCTCAACACCGACCTGAGCTGACCGACTGGTTGGTCAGCGGGCGGTTCGTTCGGCCCGGCCGTTCTCGTCGTTGCCGAGGGCGCGCCATTGGGACCAGGTCAGATCGGTGTCGTTCCAGGCGAAATGCGCCTCACCGACGGACGACAGGTAGTAGGTGTTCGCGTCGAAGCGGTTGTTGCGCTCGGAGTAGACGGCCGTGTCACCGATGTCCTGGACGGCGCCGGTGCTCTGCCCGGCGGACATGGTGACGCGGTTGTCGTGCACCCAGACGTTGCGGACGACATGCGGTCCGTGCGGCGCGGGTACTTCGGTCGCGCGGTCGCCGCTGTCGATGAGAGCGATGCCGTTCGCGTTGTCGCTGACCGTGTTGCCGGCGACCTCGATGAGTCCAGTGCCGCCCGACGACTGGATCTGGATACCGGCCTCCCACACCCAGCCGTTGTGCCGTCGGCCGTTCCCGGAGATCTCGTTGTGCCGGATGGTCGCGTCGTAGCTGATCTCGTGCTGGATGCCGGCGCCCCAGTTGCCGCTGATCTTGTTGGCGGAGTACTCGGTGTGGATGTTGCCGCCGTCGGTCCACAGCCCCGGACCGCGGTTGTCGTGGACGTAGTTGTGCTTGACCGTGTGACGGGTGGTTTCCCAACTCTTGCTGCCGCCCGCCTCCCAGCCCGCCGAGTAGCCGGCGTCGCCGTTGAACGAGATCTCGTTGTTGCCGACCACCGATCCGGTGCCCCAGGCACCGAAACCGAGCTGACCCTGGTGGTGCACGAAGTTGCCGGTGACAACGGCTCCGTCGGCGAACCCCAGGCCGGCACCGTGGTTGAGGCGCACCTCGTTGTCGACGATGCGCCAGCCGGACCCCGAACGCTGCGGTGTGTCCTGACGACTCTCGACGGCCGCGGCCTGGGCCTCGTTGGCCGCCTGTTCGAGGACGAGGTTGGCAACCGTGACGTCATCGACCGTCGCGCTGATGAGACCGGGCGCAACCGCCTGTTCGACCAGCCGGTTGCCCGGATCGTCGCCGATCGTGATCGTGTTCGTGCTGTAGTCGGCATGGACAGCCCCACCGGCGACCGCGGCCGGCGAGTCCACCCGGGTCAGTCGTCGCTTGTCCAGGAAGACGTCCTCGGCGTACGCACAGGTCGGCACGGACTCCAGGCACTCGCCGTGCGTGCCGGGAGCGGCAGGCAGGAATCCCTTGGCCGACCACACCTGCCCGAGCCTCTTCCAGCCGGTCAGCACCTTCGACCCACTGACAGCCGCACCAGGCTGGCCGACGAGCGCATCGCCCTCCTTCGGCCGCAAGGGTTCCTCCAGCCGGTAGACGCCGGGGGAGAGGCAGTACGTCGTACCGGCGTCGTGCGCGTCGATGATCGACTGGACATCGTCGGACGGAGCGACCGAGACGCCCTCACATGGTCTCGGCACCGGCCCGACCGGACCGGTGAGGCCAGGACGGCCTGGTGTCGCGGACCCGGACGATTCGCCGGTGCCGTCCAAGGGCCAAGCCAGCGCCAGGAGCGCGACCAGCACGCAGCCGGTCACGGTCCAGCGGCGCCGGGCGCTCACTGTCGAGTGCCCCGCCGCTCGGCCGTCTCGTCCGGAGACGCAGCCGCAGTACTGCGGAACCACGGCCGGACCGTGGTCACCGCCACCCCGATCCCGAACGCGGTCCAGAGCAGCGCCGCCACTTGCGGTCCCTCCAGCTGGGGATCGAAGAAGCACGACACCAGCACCGCGGTGGTGACCATCAGCGAGAGCACAGCCACTTGCCGTCGGTGGTGCAATCCCTCCCGCGCCAGGCGTCGGCAGCCGGCGAGCATCCGCCAGTACCAGCCCACCCACAAGGCGATCCACAGCGAGATGCCGACCAGGCCCATCCTGGCCACGATGTGCAGGTGGGAGTTGTGCGGGCTCCGCAACGTGTCCTTGCCCGCGTCGTAGATGCCGACCTCGGTGGCCAGGTTCTGACCGAAGCCGGACCCGTCGACGAGATGGCCCTCCGCCACCTGCTTGTCGAGGATCTTCGTCCACAGTTCCTGACGCCCCTCGACCGTGCCGCCGAGGTTGCCGGGCGTTTCCTTCCCGCTGAGGCTGACCACGTTGGCGATCAGTTGCGAGGCCGAGAACTCCCGGCCCTGCAGTCCGCCGAGCGGTACGTTCAGCGACAGCAGCGAAGCCAGCCCCAATCCCGCCACCATCACGAGTACGACGCGGGCAGCGAGCCCCACCCGGTTGCGCATGAAGGCCAGACCGATGGCTCCACCGGCCATCACGCCGAGCAGACCGCCCCGGTTCTGGGTGGCGGCGAGGGCGATGACCAGGAGCGCCATCAGGCTCCAGACCACCCGGCTGCGCGCGCTGCGAGTGCCGGGCAGGAGCCACATGCACCCGAGGACGAGCAGCGCCGCGATGGCTGAACTCCCGGATTTGTGCGACAGCACCGACACGGTGGTGAACGGCACCGTGGGCGCGTCCTCGGCCAGCGGATAGAGCACCACCGCGAACGGCAGCCACAGCAACAGCCACGGAGTCAGCCGGACGAGCTGGTTGACCAGCCTGTCGAGAAGCTCCGGCGACCTGGCCAGCGCGGCGGTCACGAAGAACGCGAACAGGCAGTAGAACCACAGCGCGGCGTCCCGGAGCGCGTCCATTTGGTAGGTGGCCACGCCGGGCACCATCCGGATCAGTCCCCAGAGGGCGAAGGCCCCGAGCATCGCGAGAATCGGCTCGTTCCTGATCGGCACCCGCAGGTAGCGCGTTGCCACGACCGTAGCGACCGCGCCGACTCCCAGCACCATCTCGCCGACGAACAACGGACTGCCGGGCAGATGGAGGTAGGCGAACGCCCGATCGAAGAGCATGTAGCCGGCCAGGAGCGGCCCGAGCAGGCGGCCGTAGACGACGAAGAGACGTCCGTCCTGCGACGGAGCGCCCATGATGCCGTCGTACGTGCGTGGACTACCGGCGGGCGAAGCCATCCGGCATCAGCCCTGTGGTACGCGTGCCGACGATCGGCGGTCCTTGGCGGGCCGGAAGGGGATCTTCCTGGCCGGCACCGGGCCCTCCCCGGAGGTCCGGCGAGGACGTGCTGCCAGGGCAGCGATCCGTTCCCGCTGCCGGTGGAGGAATCTCGGCCCGCGGCCGGCCTGCTGATAGACGTAGCCGACGAGATCGGACTCGACCTCGTCCAGGCGTTCGACCATGGTGACGTGGTCCTGGACCGCTTCGCCGGGGCCGAGGACGATGACGGCCGCGTCCGCGTCCTGCACCAACTCGACGGCGTTCGCCACCTTCAGCAGCGCGGGACTGTCGATCAGCACCAGCTGGTACGACGCCTTGGCCTCGGCGATCACCTTCTCCACCGCCTCGGCGTACGCCTGGCCGGTGATCCGCTTCACCCGGGCGTGACCGGCCCGCAGAACGGTGACGTCGGGGTTGAGCGGGCTGAGCTCGATGCACTCGGACATCGGCCGGCAGCCGGCCACGACCTGCTCGAAGCCGTCGGCCGGTGGGCTGCCGGGGAGGAGAAGATCGGTGAGGCCGCCCTCGGTGGTGTCGGCGTCCACCGCGAGCACCGGGGTCCCGCTCTCCGCGATGGCGAGCGCGACGTTGGCGACGACCGTACTGCGGCGAGTGCCTGTGTCCGCCGACACGAAAACGACGGCCAGCCGGTCGTCGTGGGCAGCCCGAATCCGCTCGACCCTTCCAGCGGCGAACCGGAACGCCTCGGCGGCCTGGGACTGCGGGTCGGCGGCGATCGGCAGCGGATCGGCCCCGGTCGTGAGGCCGGCCCGGATCCCCTTCTTCCCGGCCGGCGGAATGTCGGCGAGGAGCGGCGCGTCGTAGATCGCGAGCGGATCGGACCGGCCGTCGAGGCACCGGCGGCGGCTGGCCCGCAGGTAGGCCAGCGCGGCACCCAGCACGAACCCTGCCAGCAGCCCGATGGCACCGGACCGCTTGGAGTTGCCGTTGATCGGCACCTGCGGCTCCGGGGCCCACGCGACGGTCGGGTGGTTGGCCAGGGCCAACTGCAGATCGACCAGCGTCTTCGTCCGCTGGTTCTGCAGGTCGGTCACCTGACCTTTGGCCCGGGCATCCCGGAGGGTTCGCTCGACCGCGGCGATGTCTGCGGTGCCCTGCGCCGCGATCGCTGCGGACCGTACGTCGTCGAAGGCCTGGAGCACCGCGTTGACACCGGTCTGAGCCACATTGGAGTTCGGCCAGGTGAAGGTCAGGGCAACGAGGCTCGAGCCGAAGCCGCCCGGTGTGCCTCCCTCCGGCGGAGTGATCTCCAGCGACGCGCCGTCACCCGCGAAGTCGCGCAGGGACAGCACGTTCTCGTTCAGGGCCGCGTTGGCGATCCGGGCGGCGCGGTCGGCGACTTCCTGGGACTGCAGCAGCAGCACCTGACTGTCGAAGTACTGGTCGCGGGACTCGCCGTCGGCGAGCGTGCTCTGCGGCACCGTGACCGTGGCGTAGGCGCGGAAGACCTCCGGTTGCACCAACGAGTACCCGACCGCCGCCCCGGCCGTCAGCACCGCGATGACCAGGACCATCACCCAGTAGCGGCGCACCGCGCCGAAGACGGTCGGCTCAAACCGGCCCTGTTCGATTTCCGTGGCAAACATGCCCCACCTCAGTCGCTCCCCTGGACTTCGGTGCACCGTCGAACAACAGCGCGCCCCCTTCCGGCGATGATAACGGTGAGTCGCCGAAAAGGAGACGTTTCAGGCGAAAACTCACACTCGGTAGTCGGAACGGCCCAGGCTGTCAAGATGGTTGCAGAAACCAACTATTCCGCTATATAGTTGGGTTATGCAACTAGCTCAGGAACCCCTCGTCCCGGGGGTAGTGGAGCGGGACGCGCCGGCCCAGGAACTTCTCGAAGGAGTGAGTTCGCTGATCCGCGCCGTGCGGTGCGTCGAGCACCGGCATCTGGCGTTCGACGGTGGACTGCGGCGGGCCGATGCGAGTGTGCTCAAGGTCCTGCTGCGGGACGGCGAGCAACGCGGCGGTGAGCTCGCCGCCAAGCTGGGTGTCGACGCGTCGGTGGTGAGCCGGCAGCTGACCGCGCTGGAGGCCGACGGACTGGTGAGCCGTCGACCGGATCCGGCCGACGCACGGGTCGGGCTGGTCAGCCTGGCGCCGCGCGGCAAGGCCGAGCTCGAGGCGCTCTACGCGTCCTACACCCAGCACCTTCGCGCCGCCCTGGCCGACCTCGACGACGAGGCGATGCTCGCTGCCGCTGACACCATGCAGCGGATCGCGCATGCCATCACCGAGGTCACCAGGTCTACCCGGCGCACCCCGTCCGTACCCTCGACTGGAGACTGATGACCGTCACCGAGACCCGGCAGCCAACGCAGAGCGCGCCGGAACTCACCCACCGCGAGATCCTCGAGATCCTGATCGGACTGCTCGCCGCGCTGTTCACCGCGATGCTGAGCTCCACGATCGTCAGCAACGCCCTGCCGACGATCATCGCGGACCTCGAAGGCTCCCAGACGCAGTACACCTGGGTGCTGACCGCGAGCCTGCTGGCCACCACCGTGTCCACCCCGATCTGGGGCAAGCTCGCCGACCTGATGAGCAAGAAACTGCTGGTCCAGCTGGCGATCTCGCTGTTCGTCGTCGGCTCGGCGCTGGCCGGCCTGTCCCACAACGTGCCGTTCCTGATCGGCGCCCGCGTGCTGCAGGGCCTGGCGATGGGCGGTCTGATGGCGTTGGCCCAGGCAATCATCGGCGCCGCCATCCCGCCTCGTAACCGCGGCCGGTACTCCGGCTACATGGGTGCGGTGATGGCCGTCGCGACCGTGAGCGGCCCGCTGATCGGCGGCGTCATCGTCGACACCTCGTGGCTCGGCTGGCGCTGGTGCTTCTACGTGTGTGTCCCGCTGGCCGTGATCAGCTTGGTGATCCTGCAGAAGTACCTGCACCTGCCGGTGGTCAAGCGCCGGGTCCGGATCGACTACCTGGGCGCCGTACTGATCAGCGTCGCGGCCAGCCTGCCGCTGATCTGGGTCACCTTCGCCGGCCACGACTTCGCCTGGATGTCCTGGCAGTCGGCGCTGTTCGTCGGCGGCACCCTGCTGTTCGGCATCCTCGCCGTCGTGGTCGAGAACCGCGTCGCGGAGCCGCTGGTCCCGCTGAAGGTGGTCAAGCAGCGCACCACCGCGCTGGCGATCGTGGCCAGCCTCGCGGTCGGTGTCGCGATGTTCGGCAGCGCGCTGTTCCTCGGCCAGTACTTCCAGATCGCCCGCGGCTACAGCCCGACCGAAGCCGGTCTGCTCACCATCCCGATGATGCTCGGGTCGTTCCTCGGCTCGGTCGGGTCGGGTCAGATGATCACCCGGTACGGCAAGTGGAAGCGTTACTTGGTTGCCGGTGGCATCCTTCTGGTCGGCGGTCTGGTCGTGCTCGGCACGATCGACCACACCACGCCGTACTGGTACGTCGGAACCGGCATGCTCGCGATGGGGCTGGGCATGGGGATGACCATGCAGAACCTGGTCCTCGCCGTACAGAACACTGTCGATGTCAGTGAGATCGGTGCATCGAGTGCCACGGTGGCGTTCTTCCGCAGCCTGGGTGGTGCCGTCGGTGTGTCGGTGCTGGGCGCCGTGCTCGCGGTCCGCGTCAAGGACCTGATCGTTCAGGGTCTCCTCGCCGGCCCGGGTGGTGCCGAGGCTGCGCGGAAGATCCAGGACGGCGGTTCCGGAGGCCCGAGCCTGCTCGACGTCGGTCACCTGCCGCCGCAGCTGGCGGAGCTGGTGCGGCAGTCGTACGGCGATGCGACCGGACGGATCTTCCTGTACGCGGCAGCGTGTGCGGTGGTCAGCCTGATCGCGGTCCTCTTCATCAAGGAGGTCCCGCTCCGCCGAACGGTGGCCAAGATCGACGTGGACGACGACTAGAGATTCGGTGGCTGCAGGCCGTCGAGGCTGCGGGTGTGGATGATGGGGGAGCGGAGCAGCCACAGTACGGCGAGGAGGCCGCCGGCCGCTGAGACGAGCAAGGTCTCGCGGACGCCGATCCAGGTGCCGAGGAGGCCGCCGACCACCGCGCCGAGTGGGCGGACGCCGTAGTTGATGCTGCTGAACGCGCCCGCTACCCGGCTGCGCATGTGGTCATGCGTGACCGCGGCCTGCAGCGAGTTGAGCGGTACGTCGAAGCACATCACCGCGAACGCCCCGATGAACTCGGCCGCGGCGAGCGCGGCGGCCCGGGCCCAGGTCGGACCGTCCGCGAGCGCCGCGATCGCGATCGAACCAGGGAAGATGATCGAGCTGGCGGCGATAACCCGCCCGGCGCCGAAGATCCGGGTCAGCGGCGCTGCGGCCAGGGCGCCGAGCAGTCCGCCGGAGGCGCCGATCCCGAAGGCCAGGCCGATCGTCCCGGCGGACAGTTCGAGGATGCGGCTGGCGAAGAGGACGAGCAGCGCCAAGCTGATCAGGTTGAAGAAGTTGACCGTGGTCGCGCAGCCGAGGCTGCTGCGCAGATACGGGTGGTGGAGCAGGTAGTGCATCCCGGCGCGGGCACGCTTCAGCAGCGGCTCGGTCGACTCCTCGGGCTCGCCCGGCGGCGTCTCGAGCCGGCCGAGCTGGAACGCCGACACCAGGAACGAGAACGCGTCCACGACGATCGCGATCGGTGCCGTCAGCCACTGCACCAGCCCGCCGGCGAGCGCCGGGCCGCCCATGAACGAGATGGACCGGGTCGCGGAGAGCTTGCTGTTCGCCTCGAGGAACTGGTCGCGTGAGACCAGCCGGACGAAGAACGACGCGTACGACGTACCGAACACGACGTCCGCGATCCCGGCCAGGATGGCGATCACGTAGAGATGGCCGAGCGTCAGCATGTCCAGCCAGAACGCGGCGGGAAGGGTCAGCAGCAGGATCGCCCGGGCGATGTCGGCCGCGATCATGAGCCGGCGTTTGTCGGGCCGGTGATCGACCCAGGTACCGATGAACAGCGAGGCGAGGTTCGGCAGCCAGACCGCGGCGGTGAGGAAGCCGACCTGACTGGGTGACGCGTCCAGCAGCAGGACGGCGATCAGCGGCAGGGCCAGCTCGGTCACCCGGTCACCGAACTCGGAGACGGTCTGCGCGGACCAGAAGGTCCGGAACTGCCGGTCACGCCAGAGACTCGTGGCGGTGAGAGTCTTCATCGGTCAGGTCCCCCAGGTGTGGTCAGTTTGTTGCTTCAGGCAAAGACATGCGGAGATGGCGGATCGGGCGGGCGTCCGCGGGTGCACCCTCTTCGCCGCGCTGGACGTAGGGGGCAAGGAGCTGTTCGATCGCGTCCTCGACGGCCTCGGCCTCGGCGACGGTGAGCACCAGCCGGGTGTTCGCGGAGCCGGCCAGCCGGCTCCACTCGGCGTCGAGCTCGGGTTCGGTCTCGACCAGCCACTGCTGGGCGGATTCCAGCGCCTGGTTCATCATCTCGGCGCGGAGCAGCCGGCCGGCCTCCAGACCTTCGGGCGTGTCCGGCATCTCGTACCGGAATCCGCGGGCTACCGCCCGCCACCAGCGCTGCCGCTTGTCGGCGTCCGGCGGCTGCTCGTCGACGACCAGGCCGAAGTTCGCCAGGTGGCGCAGATGCCAGCTGGTGACCGACGGCGACGCGCCCACGTGCTCGGACAGCTGGGTCGCCGTCGCCGGGCCGTTCTTCTGCAACCAGCTGAGCGCGGCCAGCCGGACCGGATGCGCCAGCGCCCGCATCGCCTGCGGGTCGGTGATCTCGAAGTCGCCGTACGGATTTCTGAGAGACATGTTTCGAGAGTAATCTCTCAGATCTCCTGACCGCAACACCTACCGCTCCGGCGGCGGGCGGGGAAAACTTCTTCGGACCGGGACG
Organism: uncultured Actinomycetota bacterium; assembly: GCA_963748245.1. Classification (GTDB taxonomy): domain Bacteria; phylum Actinomycetota; class Actinomycetes; order Propionibacteriales; family Kribbellaceae; genus Kribbella. The sequence continues at coordinate 2,873,900 of CAVVIA010000005.1, forward strand.
GAACCGGGTGCGGCAGTCGCGCGTGTTAGCCGTGTGACGACCGGTGGGGAGGGGTGAGCGTGCAGGACTTCGACGGCGATCCGGCGGCGGACGTGGCCGCGCTGTACGGGCGGACCTGGCCGCGGCTCATCGGCGTCCTGGTGTCCATCGGGGGTTCCCGCGCGGATGCCGAGGAGGTCGCGCAGGACGCGTACGTGAAGCTGCTCAGCCGCTGGGACTCCATCCGCCGGTACGACGATCCGGAGGCCTGGGTGCGGGCGGTCGCCGTCCGGACGTTGGTGAGCCGGTTGCGCCGGCAGCAGGTCGCGACGCGTGCGCTGGCCAAGCTCAGGGCCGGCCGGCCGAGGTCCGCGGGCCGGATGGTGAGGCGCTGGACGTGGCGGCGGCCCTGGCCCGGATCACGCCGGCGCAGCGGGCGGTCGTCGTACTGCATCACGTCATGGATCTGCCGATCGAGCAGATCGCCGAGGAACTGCAACTGCCACCCGGCACGGTGAAATCGCGGCTTGCCCGGGCGCGTCAGGCGTTGGCGCCGTTGCTTGCCGTGAAGGAGGTCACTGATCATGCGTAAGGTGCCGAGCGAGGTGCTGGTCGAGTACGTCGACGAGCAGACGCCGGCGGAGGCTCCGCCGTTCGAGCACGTCGAGCGGGCCGTCCGGGCGCGGCGCCGGCGGCGGAACCTGCTGGCGAGCGCGGCCGCCGTGATCGCCGTCGTGGGTGCGGTCGTCGCGACCGTGGACCTCCCGCGCGCCGAGCAGGACCCGGCCGAGGTGACCACGACGCCGACGCCGGGGTACCTGGACGACGGCCCGCCGCCGGCGCAGTTCAAGGTCGGTACGACGTTGCTGGTGCTGGCGGGGGAGACGAAGGTTTCCGCGGTCAGGCCCGATCCGGATCAGCCGTCGATGCTGATCGTGGAGGTGCCGCGCGACCCGTACCTCGCCGAGGCGTGCGTGCCGACCACCGTCGTACGCATCCTGGCCCAGGACTCGTCGACCGTCCGGATCGCGGCGTACCGGTACGTCGTCGGCCCGGAGCAGAACGAGGGCCGTCAGTGCGTGAAGCCGGACGAGACGCCGACCGCGGTCTACCTCGACCTGCGGCAGCCGCTCGACGGACGCAAGGTCTACGCGGGCAGCAGCGGCTCCAGGACCCTCCTGAACTGACGCCTCGCCGGGGCGGACCGCGACCGCCCCGGTGAGGACGTCTTGTGGGTACATAAGGACAGGAGGTATCGGCCCATGGGTGGGTGGGACTGTGGCGTTCAGGCGGGAATTGGATGCGGTCGGCCGAGCAGAGACCCACTACCTCCTGTTCTTTAGTACCAGTAGACCGGGTGGCTAGGTGGGCAGGGTGCGGCGCCAGATGTTGCTGGTTAGGTCGGGGTGCATGCCTACCGCGGTGTAGAGGTGGAGGGCTGGGGTGGGGTTGGAGCTGTCGACGTGGAGGATGGTGCCGGTGCGGCCGGCGGCGGAGTCGGTGGCGAAGGTGTCGTACAGCAGGAACTTTGCGAAGCCCTGGCCGCGGGCGTCGGGTACGACGGCGAGGCGGCCGATGTAGCCGCAGTTGTCGGTGCTGACGAAGTTGTCGTTGCACTCGGCGACCGCGACGGCGCGTCCGTCGAGCTCGACCGTGGTGAGTTGTGACCAGTTGAAGGTGGAGCGGCTCTCCCGGGATTCGGCCCACTCTTCGTACGGCCGCGGATCCGCTCCCGGCTGCGTGCTGAAGGCCTCCGCGAGTACGGCGTGCGCGGCCCGGCGACTCGGGTCGTCGAAGGCCCCGCGCCGTACGACCGCACCGGCCGGAACAGGCGGCGGCAGGACCGCGCCGTCGAAGGTGATGCGCATCCGGTGGATCGAGGTCGCGATCGCGAATCCCTTCGCGGCCACGATCTCCGGCATGAACTCGTCCTGCCGGATTACCCCGACACTCACCACAACCTCGCCGCGCCGAGCCTCCGCGGCCCGCGCCAGCGCTCGGTCCAGCAGCCACTCGGCCACCGCCGGAACCTCACTCAAGACCTCGAGATTCACCCGCGACCCGTCACTGCTCGCCATCGCCGTCGCCGAGCCCGCGAACTCCCCATCGGCGCCCACCACAACCCATCCATCGGTCGCCGGGTCGAATCCCGGATCCCGCAGATAGTTCGCGACGTCTTCCACACTGTGCTTCGCGAACCCGAGCAATGCGCTGGTGTAGGCGGCACTCCGCTCAGCAACCAATCCTGCGTCGTCCACGGTCAGCGATCGAACGCTGTAAGGGGCAGGCAGTACGGCGGTCATTCAGCCATCGTCGAGAATGACCGCCGTGCTGTCGAGCTGATCAGCAGGCCTTCTCCCACTCGAGCTCGCACGTGGTCTGCGCGGTCTTCAGGGTGCTCACCGCGGGGATCGCGGCCTGGTCGGACCAGGAGGCGAGAGTGACGCCGACCGCGTCTTCGATGGAGCGGGGGCTGACGAGGTAGTTGTTGCTCATCATCGAGAAGACGAGTTTGCGGCCGTCGGCGTTGGTGACGTAGCCGGACAGGGACGTGACGCCGGTGAGGGAGCCGGTCTTGCCATGCAGGTTGTTGGCGGCGGGCGTATTGGCCATGCGGCTGCGCAGGGTGCCGCCGACGAAGCGTTGCGAGTTGCCGGCGATCGGCAGCGCGTCGTACCACTGCTGCCACCACGGCTCTTGCTGGACCGCGATCAGCAGGTCGGTGATGCTGTCCGCGGTGACGTTCACCTTGCGGGACAGGCCGGAGCCGTCGGACAGTCGGATCGTGCTGGTGTCGACGCCGACGCCCTTCGCGTAGTCGGTGACCACGCCCAGCCCGGCCGACCAGCTGCCCTCGGCCTCCGCGACGGCGCCCAATGCCTTGACCAGCGTCTCGGCGTGCATGTTGTTGGACAGCTTGAGGAACGGGTTCATCAGTTCGCCGACCGTCATCGACTCGTCCCGGGCGAGGACGCGCGCGGTGGTGGGGGAGGCCGCGTTCGTGATCTTCCCGAGCACGGTGATGCCCTGCGCGGCAAGGGCCCGCCGGAAGACGTCGGCCGCATAGAGCTCCGGCTCCCACACCGTCACCCACTCCTGGCCGACGCTCGCGCCGAGCGGCACCGAGCCGGTCACCCGGACGATGTTGGTGCCGTGCTCGCGCTCGATGTTCAGCGTGTTGGACGACCCGGCCGCGCCGGTCTTGGCGGTGCTGACCAGTTTGAGTACGCCGTTCGCCGGGACCAGCGTGAGCTGTACGGGTGCTCCGACCGTACGCACCGGGCAGGCTCTCGACGATCGCCGTACCGGAGTCGTAGTCGGTGTTCGGCGCGAGCGTGAGGGCAGAGATCTGGGCCGAGTAGTAGAACGGCTCGTCGTCCCAGGCCCAGCTGTCACCGAGTCGGACGTGGTCGAAGTACGTGTCGTCCGCGATCAGGTCGCCGACCACCTGCTTCACCCCGGACGCGGCGAGTTGCTGAGCGAGCGCTGCGTAGTCGGAGGCCAGCGCGGTCGGGTCGCCGTACCCCTTGAGGTACAGGTTCCGAGCAGCGTGCCGCGATGGACCTGGCCGGTGGCGAGGACATCGGTGTGGAAGCGGTACGACGGGCCGAGGACATGCATCGCGGCCGTCGAGGAGAAGAGCTTCGTGTTCGACGCGGGCAGCATCCGCTGGCCGCCGTTCCGGTCGTACAACGTCTCGCCGGTCGTCGCGTCCCGGACCACCAGCGCGACCTGTGAGCCGTTGTAGCGACTGTCGTTCAGCAGCGTGTCCAGCTGTGTCTGCAGCGGCGTCGCCTGTACGGCGGTAGGCGCGGTGCCGGACTGGATCGCCACCCCACCGGCGGCCGTTGCCAGCACGGCGACGGCAGTGATCACCCCACGCCCCGACACTCTCGGTAAGAACCTCACGAGAACTCCCCTCAACCCAGGCGGAAACCAACTAGCGGGAGTCTCCACCCCGGAGCGCCCCGGGTCCAGTGATCGACGAAAAGCACTCGGACGGGGGAGTTGCGTGGTGATCTCTGGTCATCCAGGTGAATCGATGGAAAAGTTCGGTCCACAGGTATCCGCCCCCACCTGAGGAGTCCCCATGCGACGACTTCTGACGGCCCTGCTGGTTCTGCTCGGCCTCTCCGCTTTCCTGTCACCACCGGTGCATGCGGCCACCACCGCGGCCGTCTTCCCCGCGCAGATCATCGGGGAGGACTTCCCGGATCCGGACGTGTTCGAGAAGAACGGCACCTGGTACGCGTACTCGACCAACAACGGCCGCGGCCACGTGCCGACCGGGACCGCTCCGGGCCCGAACGGCCCGTGGACGATCCGCGGCGACGCCATGCCCGGCGGGCCGTCGTCCGGCTGGGCGCAGCCCGGCCGCACCTGGGCGCCGGACGTCTACCCGAACCCGGACGGCAGCTACACCCTCACCTACACCGCCTGGCACAAGGCGTCGGGCCGGCAGTGCATCGGCGTCGCAACCGCTAGCTCACCGCTCGGCCCGTTCACCCCGGTCGGCAGCCAGCCGCTGATCTGCCCGCTGGAGCTCGGCGGCGCGATCGACGCGAACACGTTCGTCGCCAACGACGGCACCCGCTACCTGCTCTGGAAGAACGACGGCAACGCGATCGGCCAGCCGTCGACTCTCTGGCTCACGCGGACGGCGAACAACGGCACCACCCTGGTCGGCGGCAACTCGGCGCTGCTCACGTCGAGCGGGGTGATCGAGGCACCGGATCTGGTCCAGCGCGGCAGCCAGTTCGTCCTGTTCTTCTCGAGCGGCGGCTACACCGACTGCAACTACCTCACGTCGTACGCGACCGCGCCGAGCCTGAGCGGGCCGTGGACGACCGCCTTCCGGCCGCTGATGACGACGGCGACGTTCGACAACCACATCTGCGGACCGGGCGGCGCGGACTTCGTCGGCGACAAGTTGTTCGTCCACGGATGGGTCGGCGGTTCGCGGCATCTGTACGTCGCCGACCTCGGCTGGGCCAACGACTACCCGGTCGTCCGGGGCAGCCGGGTCCGGTACGAGGCTGAGCGGGGGACCCTCAACCACTGCGTCGTACGGTCGAACGCGGCCGGCGCCTCGGACGGGAAGGTGGTCGCGTACATCGACTACGCCGACTCCTGGGTGGAGAACACCGTGTACGCGCCGGTCGCAGGCGGTTACACGCTGCATGTCGGGTACGCGAACGGCTCGGGTGCCACGGCCAGCCACGGCGTGGTTGTCAATGGCAACAACCAGGGTGCGGTCAGCTACCCGGCCACCGGCTGGGACAACTGGCAGCAGAGCTCGGTCCCGATCACTCTGAACGCCGGCTGGAACACCATCCGCCTGACGAAGGGCGACCTGTACGCCGAGGTCGATTACCTCGAGGTTCAGTGACCGGTCAGGGAAACGCCCGGTGGGTCCCGGAGTGAACCCGGGGTCCACCCGTCCCGGTGCGTGGCGCGATGCGTTTGTGCTGGACGATGCCTCGTAGGCTCGGTACAGCACAATGCATCGACGGGGAGCACGAAGCGGGAGATGGCGAAACCACCTGAGCAGATGTCCGGAGACCGGCGGCGACGACGCCCGGTCTGGCTGGACCTGCGTCGTCGGACCGGGCGTGGGCTGCAGGCGATGCTGTTCGGCGGCCTGGCCTCGCTGATCTCGCTCATCATCACCTTCTGGACGCTGCCGCAGATCAGCAGCGACGGCCGGCTGCCGATCCTGCGCCTGGTCGTGCTGCTGGCCGTGTTCAGCATGCTGATGCGCTGGGTGCTGGCCGGGACCGCGATCCTGATCGGCTCGATCGGCGTCCTGGTCGGCGGGTTGCTGTCCCAGTTCGGCGTCGTCTACCTCGGCATCACCGTGGACCCCGGGGTGAACCTGCACGGCGGGGTCGAGGCGGCGCTGCTGGTGGCGATCGTGATGTCGTCGGTGAGTGCGTTCGTCGGCTGGGTCGCCTACGCCGGCAGTGACGACGCGTACGTCGCCGAAGTCATGCGGGTCGTCCACCGCCGGGCCCGCAAGCTGACGCCGGCGCCGAAGACCGGGATGCTGATCATCCAGATCGACGGCCTGTCCGAGCCGCTGCTGAACTGGATGGTGCTGGCCGGCAACCTGCCGAACCTGGGCGGCTGGATCCGGGACGGCAAACACTCGATGGTCGGCTGGCACACCGGCGTACCGTCGACGACTCCGGCCAGCCAGGCCGGCATCCTGCACGGCGGCTCGCGGCAGATCCCGGCGTTCCGGTGGTACGAGAAGGAGACCGCCCGGGTGATGGTGACCAACCGGGGCCGGGACGCCGCCGAGATCGAGGACCGGATGTCGACCGGGCGCGGCCTGCTCGCCGACGGCGGCGTCAGCATCAGCAACAACTGGTCCGGGGACGCGCACCGGTGCGAGCTGGTCTTCAGCCGGGCCTCGCTGCCGAGCAACCGCAGCCGGGGGTACGTCCGGTTCTTCTCCAGCCCCCAGGGCGCCGCGCGCGGTCTGGTGCTGTGTGTCGCCGAGATGGTGAAGGAGTTGCACCAGGCCCGGCGCCAACGGGTCCGGCACCTGGTTCCGCGGGTCAAGCGCGGTGGCGCCTACATCGTCCTGCGCGCGATCAGCAACGTGCTGTTGCGCGACCTGAACGTCTCGCTGATCACCGACGAGCTGGTCAAGGGCACGCCGGTGATCTACTGCGACTTCGTTGACTACGACGAGGTCGCCCACCACGCCGGCCCGACCCGCGCGGAGTCGCTGCAGACCCTGGAAGGGCTGGACCGCGTCCTCGGCGCGCTGCAGCGGATCATCGACATCCTGCCGCACGCGTACGAGATCGTCGTCCTGTCCGACCACGGCCAGAGCCAGGGCTCGACCTTCCTGCAGCGGTACGGCCGGACGCTGACCGAGGTGGTCGACGACCTGGTCGACACCACCAAGGAGCCGGTCGCCGCGGTCGGCAAGACCGAGGGCTGGGGGCCGGTGAACGCGTTCCTGACCGAGCTCAGCCAGCGCCGCGGTGTGGCCGGATCGGTCACCCGGAAGGCACTGCACGCCAAGGCCAGGAGCGGCGAGGTGGAGCTCGGCCCGAAGGACTGCCCGCCGGAGGTGGCCGCCGACGAGCAGATGGTGGTGACGTCCTCGGGCAACCTGGCGCTGATCTACCTGGCGAACACGCCCGGCCGGGTGCCGTTGGAGGAGATCGAGCTGCTGCACCCGAAGCTGATCCCCGGTCTGGCGACCCACCCGGGCGTCGGCTTCGTGGTGGTGGACACGCTGGCCGAGGGGCCGGTCGCGATCGGCCGGGCCGGTGTGCACGTCCTCAAGAGCGGCCGGATCGAAGGCGACGACCCGCTGACGCCGTACGGGCCGTTCGCGGCCGCGTCGATGCTGCGGCAGGCGGAGATGCCGCACATCGGGGACATCGTGGTGGTCAGCCGGCTGGATGACTACACGCATGAGGTGGCGGCGTTCGAGGAGCTCGTCGGGTGCCACGGCGGCATCGGTGGCTGGCAGACCGATGCGGTGCTGGTGCACCCGAGTCGTTGGGTGGTGGACGAGCCTCCCGTAGGCTCCGACGCGGTCCACGCACTGCTGATCGACTGGCTCGAACTCCTCGGTCAACGCAAGGACCTCCGGGAGCCGGTCGAGACGAGTGTGGAGGCCTGACGCGTGCGGATCACCTGGTGGGGGCATGCCACCACCACCATCGAGGAGAACGGCACGCGGCTGCTCACCGACCCCGTCCTCACCTCCCGCATCGCGCATCTGCGCCGCCGCCGCGGCCCGGCGCCGCTCCCGGCGGCGGCCGAGTGCGACGCCGTACTGATCTCACACATGCATGCCGACCACCTGCACCTGTCGTCGATTCGGCTGGTCGCGCCGGGCGCCGCGCTGGTCGTGCCGCGGGGTGCGGCCCGGCTGATCCAGCAGGACTTCGGCGACGAGGTCGCGAACCGCTGCATCGAGGTTGCCCCGGGCAATCAGGTGCGGATCGGCGCACTCGACATCACGGCCGTCACGGCGCACCATGACGGCCGGCGGCTGCCGTGGTCGTCGTACAGCGGACCGGCTCTCGGCTTCCGGGTCGAGGGCTCGCCGAGTGTGTGGTTCGCCGGTGACACCGACCTGTTCGACGGACTGGCCGCGGAGGCCGGCCCGGTCGACCTGGCGCTGGTGCCGGTCGGCGGCTGGGGGCCGTCGCTCGGCCCGGGGCACCTGGATCCGGTCCGGGCGGCGGAGGCGGTCCAGCTGGTCAGTGCCCGGGCGGCGATCCCGGTCCATTTCGGCACGTTCTGGCCGATCGGGTGCGATTGGCTGAAGCCGGAGCTGTTCCTGCCACCGGGGGACAGGTTCAAGACCGCGATGGCCGAGCTGGATCCCGCAGTGAAGGTGGACCTCCTGGTGCCCGGTGAGTCGACCGAGGTGGTCGTGCCATGAGCGGAGAACCTCGCTTCGACCTCTGGTACCTGTTCGCCCTGGCCGGCGCTGTCCTGTTGGGCGCCGTACTGCCGGTGCTGCCGACCGGTGCGGCCGTCTCGGCGGGTGCTGTACTGGCGTCGCACCAGAATCCGATCGGGTTGGGCGGCGTTCTCATCGCTGGGATGGCGGGTGCGTACGTGGGCGACCTGATCGTGTACGCCGGGTGCCGCTTCGGTGGTGAGCGCCTGGCGAAGCGGGTCGGATGGTTGCATGAGAACGCCTCACTGGACGCGCTGCGGATCCGATTGGCCGATCACGAGGTCAGCGTGTTGCTGACTTCCCGGTTGATTCCGGGCGGACGGGTGCCGGTGCTGCTCGCGGCCGGGCTGGCCGGTTATTCATGGGAGCGGTTCGCTGTGGTGGATCTGATCGCGTCGTCGCTGTGGGCTGCTGTCTACATGGCGATCGGGCTGCTCGGGTACGCCCTGTTCGACGAGCCATGGCAAGGCGTGCTGGCGGCGATCGTGCTCGTGATCCTCACGACAGTGGTGAGCGGTGTGGTCCAGCGCTGGCGACGGAAGAAGCGCGCCTCAGACTCCGAATGACGCGCTCCGGAGCCGCTCGATCGTCTCCGCGTCGCCCTCCATCTGCACGTCGGCCACCTGCTGCCGGCCGAAGCAGAACAGCACCAGCTCCGCCGGCTCGCCCGTGACCGTCACCGAACCCAGCTCGGTCGGCTTCTTCGCGACCGACGTCGTACCGTCCGGCAACCGCAGCACCAGGCCGCTCGGCGCCTTGCGGGTCATCGACTTGGCGGCCAGCCGGACCGCCTTCCACAGACCGGCCTGCTGACCGGCCGGGAGGGTGCGGACGTCGTACGACGGCTGGGCACGGCGGACGTCCTCGTGGTGGACGAAGTACTCGGTCGTGTTCAGCTGGTGACCGAACTTCGGCACCGAGTAGATCGAGAACGTCGGCGGCCCGGTGCGGACCTTGTCGACGATCTCGGTGAAGCTGTACTGCGCCTTGACCCGGGCCATCCGCTTCGCGGTCGTGTCCGACAGCGCCGGGATCATGATGCCGGGCCCGGCCATCGGATCGGCCTCCCGGACATGCAGATGCACGGCCAGATCATGCGTGGTCCAGCCCTCGCACAGCGTTGGCTGATCGGGCCCCAACTGATCGAACAGATCACACAGAGCAAGTCGTTCTACCCGGCTGTAGTCAGTCACAACTCGATCGTAGTTGTCCGTGGGGAATGGCAGAATGTCATTCGTTGTCATGCCTGTGCCTGGTTGATGCACCTGACTGTCCTGGAGCGTGTTGCCCGTGCCGCCGAAAGTCCCAGACAAGGGGAGCGTGACCCGGAGGGGCTTCGCGGTCCTGAGGGTCGCGATCTGGGAGGAGCCGTGGATCTTCGCCCTGTCCGTGCTGGCGAGCATGCTGTACGGCGCGATGACGGTGGCCGACGGGTGGGCGCTCGGATGGGCCACCGACAATGTGGTCCGGCCGGCCCTGGAGAGCGGTGACACCACGTTCGGTGCGATCGCCGCGCTCGTCTCGCTGTTCATCGGGATCGCGATCCTGCGGGCGATCGGCGTGGTCGGCCGGCGGATCGGGGCCGGCGTGATGCAGTACCGGCTGCAGGCGACGTACCGGCGCCGCGTCACCCGGCAGTACCTGAAGCTCCCGCTCGAGTGGCACCACAAGCACCCGACCGGGATGTTGCTGTCGAACGCCAACGCCGACGTCGAGTCGATCTGGTTCGTGATCGCCCCGTTGCCGATGGCCATCGGCGTGGTCGCGATGCTGGCGTTCGCGACCGTCGCGATGTTCCTGGCGGACCCCTGGCTCGCGCTGGTCGGCTGTCTGGTGTTCCCGCTGGTGTTCGTGGCGAACGTGATCTTCCAGCGCTACCTGCAGCCGCTCGCGACCCGGGCCCAGCAACTCCGCGCGGACGTCTCCGAGGTCGCGCACGAGTCGTTCGACGGCGCGCTGGTGGTGAAGACGCTGGGCCGGGAGGCCACCGAGACCGAGCGCTTCCGCACCCCGACGTACGCGCTCCGGGACGCGAACATCGCCGTGAACAAGGCCCGCGGGATGTTCGATCCGGTGATCGACGGTCTGCCCCGGCTGGGGGTGCTCGCGGTGCTGCTGGTGGGTGTCGGCCGGGTGAGCTCGGGTGCCGCCGACCCCGGTGACGTCGTTCAGGTGGCGTTCCTGTTCACGCTGATCGGGTTCCCGATCCGGGCGCTCGGCTGGGTGCTCGGCGAGCTGCCGCGTTCCGTCGTCGGATGGGACCGGGTCCAGCGGGTGCTGACCGCCGAGGGCGGGATGGAGTACGGCGCGGCGAAGCTGACGTCGACCAAGGCGGCCCGGCTCGAGGTGTCCGACGTACGGTTCGGCTACCTGCCCGAGCGGGACGTGCTGGCCGGGGTGGACTTCACCGTCGAGCCCGGCCGGACGGTCGCGATGGTCGGCCCGACCGGGTCCGGCAAGTCGACGCTGACCACGCTGCTGACCCGGCTGGTCGACCCCGAGGAGGGTGCGGTCAAGGTCGACGGGCTCGACCTGCGCGACCTCGCGCGGGACGAGCTGGCGGGTTCGGTCGCGCTGGTGGCGCAGACCGCGTTCCTGTTCGACGACACGATCCGCGGCAACATCACGCTTGGCGGCGACTACAGCGACGAGGATGTCTGGGACGCGCTCCGGATCGCTCAGGGCGACGGCTTCGTGAAGGTCATGCCGGACGGGCTGGACACCAAGGTCGGCGAGCGCGGTACGACGCTGTCCGGTGGTCAACGGCAACGAATCGCCCTGGCCCGGGCCCTGGTACGGCGACCACGGTTGCTGATCCTGGACGACGCGACCAGTGCGGTCGACCCGCAGGTGGAGGCGCGGATCCTGGCCGGACTGCGGTCCGCCGTCCAGGGCTCGGAAGCGGCGACGACCGTGCTGGTGATCGCCTACCGCAAGGCGACGATCTCGCTCGCCGACGAGGTGGTGTTCCTGGACGAGGGCCGGATCTCGGCGCAGGGGACGCACACCGAGCTGCAGCAGACGTCGGCCGCCTACCGCGAGCTGGTCGACGCCTACGAGAAGGACGCCGCGCGGCGACAGGAAGAGGCGGACTTGGCCGCCGAGCTGGACGACCTGGATACGGAAGGAGCCTCCGCGTGAGCGCCGTGGAAACCAGTCGGCTCGACCATGGCGATGACGCGGGTGGTCTGGAGACGCTGCGGCAGGGTGTGCGGGTCTCGCCCGAGCTGGCTCAGGGGTGGTGGATCACGGGGCTGCTCGCGCTGCTCATGACGGGCGGGCGGATCGTCGTACCGATCGCCGTCCAGCAGACGATCGACAAGGGGCTGTCAGGTCCGGGCGGGCCGGACATGTCGTATGTGGCGTGGATGTGCGTGGTCTGTACGGGCGGCATCCTCGTCACCGCGGTGGCGTCGTACCTGACGACCGTGCGGCTTGCGATCAACTCCGAACGCGGCCTGGCGACGATGCGGATCAAGGCCTTCCGGCACGTGCACGACCTGCCGGTGCTGACCCAGAGCACCGAGCGGCGGGGCGCGCTGGTCAGCCGGGTCACGTCGGACGTGGACACGGTGTCGCAGTTCCTGCAGTTCGGCGGGTTCATCTTCCTGGTCAGCATCGGGCAGATGCTGCTCGCGACCGTGGTTATGTTCGTGTACTCGTGGCAGCTCGCGCTGGTCGTGCTGATCTGCTTCATCCCGCTGTTCGCCAGCCTGAAGTCGCTGCAGCGGCTGATGTCCGCGGCGTACGGCGTGGTGCGGGCGAAGGTCGGCGAGATGCTGTCCGCGATCGCCGAGCCCGTGGTCGGCGCGCAGGTGGTCCGGGCGTACGCGATCGAGAAGCGCACCCAGGACCGCATCGACGCCTCCATCGAGGACTACCGGCGGACGGCCACGCGCGCCCAGGCGATCACCGGCTTCACCTTCTCGATCGGCGGTCTGGCGGCCGGTCTGGCCAACGCCGGGGTGCTGACGGCCGGCGTACTGCTCGGGATCGACCAGCAGGCGACGCTGGGGGAGATCCTCGCGTTCATGTTCCTGGTGGCGCTGTTCTCGGACCCGGTGCAGATCGCGACCCAGGTGCTGACCGATGCGCAGAGCGCTTTCGCCGGCTGGCGGCGGGTGCTCGGCGTGATCGCGACGCCGGCCGACGTGGTCGACCCGGGCGAGGCGGGTGTGGTGCAGGCGCGCGGACCGATCTCGGTGCAGTTCTCGGACGTGGACTTCGCCTACCCGGAGGGCGAGCTGGTCCTGCGGGATGTCGACGTACGACTGGAACCGCACCGGCGGGTCGCTGTGGTCGGCGAGACCGGGTCGGGGAAGACGACGTTCGCGAAGCTGCTGACCCGGCTGATGGATCCGACGTCGGGCGCCGTACTCCTGGACGGGGTGGACGCGCGGGAGATCTCGTTCGCGTCGCTGCGGGAGCGGGTCGTGATGGTGCCGCAGGACGGCTACCTCTTCGACGCGTCGCTGGCGGAGAACGTGCGCTTCGGCCGGCCGGAGGTGACGGACGCTCAGCTGCTCCAGGCCTTCGAGTCGCTCGGCCTGACGGACTGGCTGGAGTCGTTGCCGGACGGGCTGGAATCGCCGGTCGGTCAGCGCGGTGAGTCGTTGTCGGCGGGTGAGCGCCAGTTGGTCGCCTTGGTTCGGGCGAACATCGCCGACCCCGATCTGCTCGTCCTGGACGAGGCCACGTCGGCGGTGGATCCGGGGACCGAGGTTCGCGTCAACGCGGCGCTGGAGCGGCTGATGGAGGGGCGGACGTCGGTGACGATCGCGCACCGGCTGTCGACGGCGGAGGCGGCCGACGAGGTGCTGGTCTTCGACAACGGTGAGGTCGTCGAGCGCGGTCCGCATGCGGCGCTGGTCGGAGCCGGCGGGGTGTACACGCGGCTGCACGACAGCTGGATCGCCCAGCGCAGCGCGGTCTAGGTCGACAGCGCGCGCACCGGTTCAGGCGCGCTTCAGGACAGGACAGACGGCAACGGCCGGGACCACGGAAAGGGGCGGTCCCGGCCGTACGCCTGCGATCAGGTCGACTCAGGGAGTCGGGGCGGCACCGTTCTCCCGGCCGGTGCCCGGCTGGGGTACCAGCAGGAACTCGACGCCGCCCTTGTCGTCGACCGCCGCGTCCAGGATCTTGTCGTCGAGCGCGTTCGCGGCGTTCTCCTCGAGGAACACCCGCGCTCCACTTTCCTCGACCACCTGGTCACCCGGGCGCGGCGCCTCCGTGGTCGTCACCGCGAGCGCGGGGTTGGCCGGATCCTCCTGCGAGATCCGGACCCCGGCGCCCTCCGGCGCACCGTCGACTCCCGTGATGCTCTTGATCACCAGAGTCGCGTTCTCGGTCAGCGTCAGCACAACTACTCCAACCTCTAGACGTCACTGAGTCCGCCCCGTGCCCGATCGCCCCAACCCCAAACAGAGCCTGGACGAGGTTCTTTGTGCACGGTTCGAGTACGGCGGTGCGCGCGACGTACTCGAACTGTGCACAAAGTCGGCTTCTTCAGCAGATCGGGGCGACGCGCCAGGCAGGTGGTGCGCCGGTACGGCGCGCTCCGCGCTCGAAGGCTGCGCGGAGCCGGCGGACCAACTCCCCGGAACGACGTACGGCGTCCTCCCAGCCGAAATGGACAAGCTCCAGGCCGTGGTCGGCCAGCCGCTGGTCGCGCTCGAACGAGCGACGCAGCCGCCGGCGGCGTTCGTCGACGGTCGGCGCCTCGAACTTCTGCAGACCGTCCGCCTCGGCGACCGTTCGGAACTCCGGCCACCAGAAGTCCACTCGATCCGGTGCCCAGCGATGCCCGTCCCAGAACTGTGCTTGCAGGATCGGCGCCGGCAGCCCGGCCTGCGAGAACGCCACCCGGGCGTACGACTCGAGTGCCGACTCCGATCGCAGATCCCCTAGCGCGACAGCGGCTCGCGCAGCCTGGACACCGGGCCAGCGTTGCTGGCCCGCCAGCACTGCTTCGAGTTCGTCACGCGACACGGCCTGAGCCAACGCGTGGTCGACCGTGACGACGGCCTGCGGCAGCGGCAGTTCTCGCGCGATGTCGACCGTGGTCCGCGCGACGGATGTCAGCACCAAGCCTCTGTGCTGCTGGAGCTCTCGGGCGGGCAGGCCGGCACGTCGAAGGACGACGTCGGCGCGCTTCAGGTTCCGCCGCGGGCCTGGCGTCCGGGTGAGCCAGACCGGATCTGACCTGTCGGTCGTCCAAACGCGCAGCCCGCGGAGCTCCGCCGCGCTGAAGTGGCTGATCACAGCTCCGGGATGTGCTGCCTGTGCACAGGCGATCCTGGCGAGATGTGGATCGAAGCGTCCGCTGATGTACCGCGCGTGGGATCTCTGCAGCCCGCGATTGCGTAGCAGTCGTTGGACGTCGTGGTCCTTGAGCCCCAGTTCCAGCAGGTCGCTGCGCCGCAACGGCGTACCAAAGCGTGCAAGCAACAGCGCCCGCACCTCCGCCCCGAGCCTCTCCACCGACCGATCCTCGCCGGAATCACGGCCCGGCCGCTCAACCCCCTGTGGATAAGCCGACTTTGTGCACGGACTGAGTACTTCGCTGGCCGTCGAACGGACGAACCGTGCACAAAGTCGGCTTCCGCTCCCGAAAGTCGGGTGCGAGTGTCGGTGGTGTGGTGTGTGATCGGGGGTATGGCGATTGGGATGGGTGTGCCGGGGGTCGACGGGCTGGGCGATGTGGTGCGGGTGTTGCGGGAGTGGCAGTACGACGAGGCAGTGGTGCAGCTGCATCCAGGGGATCTGGGGTGGTACTGGCGCTTCGGCGGGGAGCGGACCGCGGCGTCGACCAGGACGTGGAGCCGGGACGGCGAGATCCTGGCGATCGGGATGCTGGACGATCCCGAGCTGTTGCGGGTGGCGATCGCGCCCGAGGCGCAGCGCGACGAGGAGTTGGCGCACCAGTTGGCCGAGGACGTGTCGGCGCCGGAGCGCGGCGTACTGATCGAGGGCAAGGTGTACGTCGAGGCTCCGATGGGAGCGCTCGTCCGGGAGCTGCTGATCAAGGACGGCTGGGAGATCGACGAGCCGTGGACACCGCTGCGGCGTGATCTGGCCGAGGCGGTGCCGGACCCGGGCGTCCAGGTCGAGGTGGTCGGGCCGGAGCAGGCGTCCGAGCGGACCGCGGTCCAGCGCGCGTCGTTCGACGGGTCCACGTTCACCGAGGAGCGCTGGCACGCGATGGCCGCCGGAGTGCCGTACGACGATGCGCGCTGCCTGATCGGCCGCAACGCGCAGGGCGAGGCGGTCGCCGGCGTGACCGTCTGGTCGGCCGGACCCGGCAAGCCCGGGCTGATCGAGCCGATGGGCGTGCACCGGGCCCAGCGCGGCCACGGCTACGGCACGGCGATCACGGTCGCGGCGGCCGCGCGCCCTGCAGGAGCTGGGCTCGTCCAGCGCGGTCGTGTGCACACCGAGCTTCAACGTGGGCGCGGTCGCCACCTACAAGGCCGCCGGGTTCGAGCCGCTGCCCGAGACCCGCGACGTGTACCGGAAGGCCTAGGCAGAGGCGTCGTCGGCGGCCCGGAGCACGCGGAGGATGTTGCCGCCGGCAAGCTTTGCCAGTTCGGTGTCGTTCCAGCCGCGGTCGGCGAGCGCCTCGAACAGCTTCGGGTACGACGCCACGTCGGCCAGCCCGGTCGGGAACTCCGGGCACCCGTCGTAGTCGCCGCCGATGCCGATGTGGTCGACGCCTGCGACCCCGCGGACGTGCTCGATGTGCTCCACCACGTCGTCCAGCGTGACCTCGGGCTTCGGTACGTCGTACACGTCGGACAGCTTGACCTGATCCGGCGGGTTGAGCGGATTCAGCTCCGGCAGGGCCTCGCGGGCGGCCGCGATCCAGTCGACGTACCGCTGGGACACGAACGCCGGCACGAACGTCACCATGCACACGCCCTCGTTCCGCGCGAGCGTCTCGAGGACGTCGTCGGGAGCGTTCCGCGGTACGTCGCACACCGCACGCGCCGACGAGTGGCTGAAGATGACCGGCGTGCTCGTCACCCGGAGCGCGTGCCGCATGGTGTCGGCGGAGACGTGCGACAGGTCGACCAGCATGCCGATCCGGTTCATCTCCCGGACGACCTCCTCGCCGAAGTCGTTCAGCCCGCCGAGCACCGGCTCGTCGGTCGCGGAGTCCGCCCAGGACACGTTGTTGTTGTGCGTCAGCGTCATGTAGCGAACCCCGAGGGCCCGCATCACCCGCAGGACGCCGAGGGACTCGCCGATCGAGTGGCCGCCCTCCATCCCCATCAGCGACGCGATCCGGCCGGCCTTGATCGCCGCCTCCACGTCGTCGGCCGAGGACGTCAGCTCGAGGTCCGTCGGGAACCGCTCGACCAGTCGCCGGACGAAGTCGAGCTGCTCGAACGTACGCCGTACGGCGTCGTCGTTCTGCGGCACCCACAGCGACCAGAACTGGGCACCCACCCCGCCCTGCCGCAGCCGGGGCAGATCGGTGTTGACCTGGGGGACCGGACCGCTCAGATCGTGCGCGTCCAGGTCGTAACCGCACAGCTCGTAGAACGCGATCGGCAGGTCGTTGTGCCCGTCGATCACCGGGTGTTCGGCCAACAGCTCCCTGACCCGTGCCTCACTCGTCGTCATTGCGCCATCCTCTCAGTCCGGCGGCGGCCGGTGTTCATGCCAGGGCACCAGGTGCAGGGCAGCAGTTGGGATCGGCGACAATGGACAGGTGAGTATCGACGAGCTGACCTTCGACGCGGCCGGGCTGATCCCAGCAGTGGTACAGCAGTACGACACGCGTGAGGTCCTGATGGTGGGCTGGATGGACGCCGAGGCGGTACGCCGTACCGCGGAGACCAAACGGGGCACGTTCTGGTCCCGCAGCCGGCAGGAGTACTGGGTGAAGGGCGAGACCAGCGGCCATCGTCAGCACGTCAAGCAGATCCTGGTCGACTGCGACGCCGACACCCTGCTCGTCCTGGTCGACCAGGAAGGTCCGGCCTGCCACACCGGTACCCGCAGCTGCTTCGAACACGGCGAGATCGAGGTCGCGGCATGAACTCTCCCGACCTGGAGACCTTCCGCGACTACGCCAAGGACCGCCGCGTCATCCCGGTGACGCGGCGGCTGCTCGCGGATGCCGAGACGCCGATCGGTGTCTACGGCAAGCTCGCCGCCGAGCGTCCCGGCACGTTCCTGCTCGAGTCGGCCGAGAACGGCGGCGTCTGGTCGCGTTACTCCTTCATCGGCGTCCGCTCCGCCGCGACGCTGACCGAGCGGGACGGCGAGGCCATCTGGACCGGCAACCCGCCGGTAGGCCTGCCGCAGACCGGTGACCCGCTGAAGGCGCTCCGCGAGACGCTGGAGATCCTGCACACCCCGCGGCTGCCGGACCTGCCCCCGCTGACCGGCGGCATGGTCGGCTTCCTCGGGTACGACGCGGTCCGCCGGCTGGAGCGGTTGCCGGACACAACGACCGACGACCTCGGCCTGCCCGAGCTGACCTTCCTGTTCGCCACCGACCTGGCCGCGCTCGACCACGAGACCGGCGAGATCTGGCTGATCGCGAACGCGGTGAACTGGGACGACTCCGACGAGCGGGTCGACGAGGCCTATGCGGACGCGGTCCGCCGCCTCGACGCGATGGAGGCCGACCTGGCCCGGCCCACCCCGTCGTACGTCGTCCGCGCGGATCGGATGGCGGAGCCGGAACCGTACCGGCAGCGGTCCAGCGCCGAGTACCGCGAGGCGGTCGAGCATGCCAAGGAGGAGATCCGCGCGGGCGAGGCGTTCCAGATCGTCGTTTCCCAGCGGTTCGAGCTGCAGACCACGGCGACCGCGCTGGACATCTACCGGGTGCTGCGCCGGTCGAACCCGAGCCCGTACATGTACCTGGTCCGCCTGGACGGGTTCGACATCGTCGGCTCCAGTCCCGAGGCGCTGGTCAAGGTCACCGACAACAAGGTGATCCTGCACCCGATCGCCGGCACCCGCCGCCGCGGCGTGACGCCGGAGGAGGACCACGCGCTGGAGCAGGAGCTGCGGGCCGACGCGAAGGAGCGGGCCGAGCACCTGATGCTGGTCGATCTCGGCCGCAACGACGTCGGCCGGGTCTGCGCGCCGGGCACCGTCGAGGTCGTCGACTTCATGGACGTCCGGCGCTACAGCCACGTGATGCACCTGGAGTCGACGGTCACCGGGCAGCTGGCGGCCGGTAAGACCGCGTTCGACGCGCTCACCGCCGCGTTCCCGGCCGGAACGTTGTCCGGGGCACCGAAGCCGCGGGCGATGGAGATCATCGACAAGCTCGAGGTGACCCGGCGCGGTGTGTACGGCGGCGTGGTCGGCTACCTCGACTTCGCCGGTGACGCCGACACCGCGATCGCGATCCGGACCGCGGTGCTGCGCGGTACGACGGCGTACGTGCAGGCGGGGGCGGGCATCGTGGCCGACTCCGACCCGGCCTCCGAGGACGCGGAGTGCCGGACCAAGGCGGCCGCCGTACTCAACGCGATCGCGGTCGCGGGAACCTTCAGTGATGTGTGATGAGACCGCAGCGACTGGTTGACCTGCTGGCGGTAGTCGCCCTGGCCCTGCTCGGCCTGTCGGCGTACCTGCCTTGGATCACGGTCAACGACGAGGAAACCTTCAAGGGCTACGACCTGACCCGAGCACCGGTCTTCCTGGCCTTGGCGGGACTGGTGGCCGTCATCGTGACCAAACTGGCCGGTACTGCGCTCCGCCGCGTGCTGGCCGTCCTGATCGTGCTGCTGGGCGTCCTTGCCGTCGTGGTCGCGTTCCAGGTCCGCCCAGGTCTCGAGGAGCTGACCCGGCTACGCCCGGCGCTCACGCTCGGAACCGACTCGTTCGAGATCATCACCGGACCGGCGCCCTGGTTCGCGCTGGCCGGGGGAGTGGCGCTGGTCGCGGCCGGGCTGGTCGCCGTCCTGACAGCGCATCGCTGGCGGCGTCCGACAACGCGGTACGAGCGTGAACCGGCCGCCCGAATGTCGGACTCAGGGGCCGATCAGTGGAAGGCGATCGACGCAGGGGAGGACCCGACTCTCTGACCGCGGCGGGCTACCGCCACAATAGGACGGGACGACGACGAGGAGTGGCGCCAACCATGGACAATACGACGGCGGATCAAGCGGTGACGCAGGTGAGCGAGGAGGCTCACGACCTGCATGGCAACAGCCCGGCGGCCTGGACCGCCGTGACCATCGTGCTGATCGCTTTCACCGTAGGCGCCATCGCGATGGTGCTGGGGCCGAACTGGGTGCTGTTCTGGATCTCGGTCGGCATCGCCGTCATCGGCGCGCTGGCCGGCAAGGTGCTGCAGTTGCTCGGCTTCGGAGTCCCGACCGACGACCAGCACTGAGGGGCGGACCGACATGACTGTGCTTGACGACATCCTCGCCGGGGTCCGGGAGGACCTCGCGGAGCGCCAGGCGCGGATCAGCCTGGACGACCTGAAGCTCGAGGCGCAACGCAAACCCGAGTCGAAGGACCCGATGCCGGTGTTCCGCGGCGACGGGATCGCGATCATCGCCGAGGTGAAGCGGTCCAGCCCGTCCAAGGGTGACCTGGCCGAGATCACCGACCCGGCCGCGCTGGCCGGGGAGTACGAGGGCGGCGGTGCGGCGGCGATCTCGGTGCTGACCGAGCAGCGCCGGTTCAACGGCAGCCTGGACGACCTGCGCGCGGTGCGCGGCCGGGTCGACGTACCGGTGCTGCGCAAGGACTTCATCGTGTCCTCGTACCAGCTCTGGGAGGCCCGGGCGGCCGGTGCCGACATGGTCCTGCTGATCGTCGCGGCGCTCGAGCAGGAGCCGCTGGTCTCGCTGATCGAGCGGGCCCAGTCGATCGGCCTGTGCCCGCTGGTCGAGGTGCACGACGAGGAGGAGACCCGGCGTGCGGTGGACGCCGGAGCTCAGCTGATCGGCGTGAACAACCGGAACCTGAAGACCCTCGAGGTCGACCGGGACACCTTCGCCCGGGTCGCGCCGACCATCCCGGCCAACCTGGTCCGGGTGGCGGAGTCCGGGGTCCGCGGCCCCCATGATGTAATCGAGTTCGCGCGCGCCGGGGCCGATGTCGTCCTCGTCGGTGAAACCCTGGTGACCGGCCGCGATCCCCGCGCCTCGGTCGCCGACCTCGTCGCTGCCGGATCGCACCCCGCCATTCAGCAGCGGCACTAGACCTCTCCTCGCGCCGGTCCAAACGGCGTGGGGTGGTGGAGACGCTCCCCGCGCCGTAGGCCGGTGTTTTCTTTGGAAGGTTTTGTCGGATGAGTACTGTGCTGCCCGACCAGTTCGGGCACTTCGGCCGTTTCGGCGGCAGGTTCATGCCGGAGGCGCTGATCGCGCCGCTCGACGAGCTCACCGCCGCGTGGCGGGAGGCGATGGCCGACCCGGAGTTCAGCGGTGAGTTCGAGCGGATGCTGCGCCAGTACGTCGGTGCGCCGAGCCTGCTGTACGACGCGACCCGGCTGTCGGACGTGGCCGGCGCCCGGATCCTGCTGAAGCGCGAGGACCTGAACCACACCGGCGCGCACAAGATCCGCAACGCCATCGGCCAGGCGCTGCTGACCAAGCGGATGGGCAAGACCCGGGTGATCGCGGAGACCGGCGCCGGCCAGCACGGCGTCGCGGCCGCGACCGCCTGCGCCTACCTGGACCTCGAGTGCGTGGTCTACATGGGCGAGGTCGACACCGAGCGGCAGGCGCTGAACGTCGCCCGGATGAAGCTGCTCGGCGCCGAGGTGATCTCGGTCAAGACCGGCAGCCGGACGCTGAAGGACGCGATCAACGAGGCGCTGCGCGACTGGGTCGCCAGCGTCGACAAGACGCACTACATCCTCGGTACGGCGGCCGGTTCGCACCCGTTCCCGGCGATGGTGCGCGACTTCGTCCGCGGGATCGGCGACGAGGCCCGGGAGCAGTCGCTCGAGCTGCTCGGCAAGCTCCCCGATGCCGCGGTCGCGTCCGTCGGCGGCGGGTCGAACGCGATCGGCCTGTTCGCCGCGTTCATCCCGGACGCGGACGTGAAGCTGTACGGCATCGAGCCCGGCGGTGACGGGTTCGACACCGGCCGGCACGCGGCCACGATCAGCGCGGGCCAGGTCGGCGTACTGCATGGGGCGCGGTCGTTCCTGTTGCAGGACGAGGACGGGCAGACGATCGAGTCGCACTCGATCTCGGCCGGGCTGGACTATCCCGGTGTCGGGCCGGAGCACGCGTGGCTGGCCGAGACCGGGCGGGCGACGTACCGGCCGATCACCGACGCCGCAGGCGATGGAGGCGTTCAAGCTGCTGTCCCGGACCGAGGGCATCATCCCGGCGATCGAGTCCGCGCACGCGGTCTCCGGCGCACTCGACATCGCGAAGGAACTGGGGCCGGAGGCAACCATTCTGGTGAACCTGTCCGGCCGTGGGGACAAGGACATGGACACGGCCGCTGCCTGGTTCGGCCTCGCCGACAAGGAGACCGGTCGTGAGTGAGCTCGTTGCCCTGGGCAAGGCCGGGACCGCGATCCGGAAGGCGAACGACGAGGGCCGCGGCGCACTGGTCGGGTACCTGCCGGCCGGCTTCCCGTCGTACGACGGTGGCATCGACGCGATCAAGGCGCTGGTCGACGGTGGTGCCGACGTACTCGAGATCGGCCTGCCGTACAGCGACCCGGTGATGGACGGTGTCACCATCCAGCGGGCGGCCGAGGCCGCGCTGGCCGGCGGTCTGCGGACTCGCGACGTACTGAGCACGGTCGAGAAGATCGCGTCGTACTCCGACGTGCCCGTGCTGGTGATGACGTACTGGAACCCGATCGAGCGGTACGGCGTCGATCGGTTCGCCGCGGACTTCGCGGGCGTCGGCGGAGCGGGGCTGATCACGCCCGACCTGATCCCGGACGAGGGTGCGGAGTGGATCGCGGCCGCGGACAAGAACGACCTGGACAAGGTGTTCCTGGTCTCGCCGTCGTCCACCGACGAGCGGATCCGGCTGACCACGTCGTCCTGCCGGGGCTTCGTCTACGCCACCGCTGTGATGGGTGTCACCGGTGCGCGGGAGAAGCCGTCGGACCTGGCCGAGCCGCTGGTGATCCGGACCAAGGCGGCGACCGGACTGCCGGTCGGCGTCGGCCTCGGCATCTCCAACGCGGACCAGGCGGCCGGTGTGGCGGCGTTCGCGGACGCGGCGATCGTCGGTGCCGCTCTCGTCAAGGCGCTCCAGGACGGCGGTCCGGCCGGGGTCCGCAGCCTGGCCGAATCCTTGTCCGAGGGCGTCCGCCGGGAACCCAGCGCCGCCGCCGGTCGTTAGACACGCCGTGAGTCGAACCAGAAACGCGGCCGTTCTGCTTGCCGCGGTGGCTCTGCTCGCCCTCGCGGGCTGCAGCGGCGGCAAGGACAAGGAGCAGGCGGACAACCCCGGCGGTGCGATCATCCGCACCACCCAGGACCCGAACGGGCTGCGCGGAGCGACGCTGGACCGGCCGTTCGCGTTGCCGACGGCGACGTTGACCGACACCGGCGGCAACCAGTTCAACCTGGTCACGTCCACCAAGAAGCCGGTCACGCTGGTGTTCTTCGGCTACACCAACTGCCCGGACGTCTGCCCGACCGTGATGGCCGACGTGGCGTCCGCGCTGACCAAGCTGGACGAGCCGGTCCGCGACCAGGTGCAGTTGCTGTTCATCACCACCGACCCGTCCCGTGACACCGGGCCGGTGATGCGCAAGTACCTGGACCGGTTCGACCCGTCGTTCGTGGGGCTGACCGGGTCGCTGACCCAGATCAAGGACATCGCCAAGGCGCTCGGCGTCGCGGTGGAAGGCATGAAGAAACTGCCGTCCGGCGGCTACGAGGTCGGGCACGGCGCGCAGGTGCTCGGTTTCGGAAAGAACGACAAGGCGAACGTGCTGTGGTTGTCGAACGCCGCCATCGGCGACCTCGCACACGACTTCGGGAAGCTGGTGCAGGACAACCAGTGAACGTCGCTCCAACCTCTCTTCCTTTCCGTGCGAAGCACCGGCAGTGGTTCCCCTGGGTGTCGCTGGTGGCCCGGCTCGTGCTCGGCAGTGTGATGCTGGTGGCCGGTGCGCTGAAGGTGACCGATCCGGAGACCGCGTCCCAGGCGGTCCGGGCGTACGACCTGCTGCCGTCCGCGCTGGTCGCCCCGGTCGGCTGGGGACTGCCGTTCCTGGAGATCGCGATCGGATTGCTGTTGATCGTCGGTTTCG
The DNA here is from genome assembly GCA_963748245.1 of uncultured Actinomycetota bacterium. Classification (GTDB taxonomy): domain Bacteria; phylum Actinomycetota; class Actinomycetes; order Propionibacteriales; family Kribbellaceae; genus Kribbella. The sequence continues at coordinate 2,897,545 of CAVVIA010000005.1, forward strand.
GTGTCCGCGCCGCGGCGGTGGCCGCGGGTGTTTTCATGATCGTGTTCATCGCCGCGGTGGCCTCCGCCTGGGCGCGCGGTCTGGCGATCGACTGCGGCTGCTTCGGCGGCGGCGGAACGGTCGCTCCGGGTGAGACGAAGTACCTGCAGGAGATCCTGCGGGACGTCGGCCTGCTGCTGCTGGCAGCCTGGCTCTGGTTCAGCCCGGTGAGCAAGTTCGCCCTCGAGTCCGATCCGCACACCTCGACAGGAGTCACCGCGTCGTGAGCAAGACCAAAGCCCCCACGAACCCGCTGCTGCAGCAGAAGAAGCGGCGGATCACGCCCGGGATCGTCGTGGTGATCGTGCTGGTCCTCGCCCTGGGCGGCGGGGTCGGCGTGCAGTACTGGCGCAGTCACTCCAAGGTCGAGGTGAGCTCGAACGGCCGCCCCGAGCCCACCGTGATCCAGGGCCCGGGCACGACCGGCAAGGGCGTCACCGTCGGCACGGAAGGCGCCAAGGCGCATATCGACATCTACCTGGACTTCCGCTGCCCGCACTGCGCGGAGTTCGAGGAGCGGACCGGCGCGACCGTCGACAAGCTGGTCCAGGACGGCACCGCCACCCTGACCTACTGGCCGCTGACGTTCGTGAACCCGGACGCCTCGCCGCGGCTGGCCAACGCGTTCGCCGCCGCGGCCGCGAACGGCAAGGCGCTCAGCTTCGCCGACGAGATGTACGCCGACTTCGCCAAGTCCTGGACCACCGACCAGCTGATCCAGCTGGGTCAGCAGCTGGGGATCGACGACCCGAAGTTCGAGCAGGCGGTGCGGGACAACACCTACCTCGGCTGGCTCGACTCGGTCTCCAAGGCGGCCGACGACCGCGGTGTGACCGGGACGCCGACGGTCTACGTCAACGACAAGCAGCTGGACGCCGACAACCTGACCGGCGAGGGTCTGCAGAAGGCCGTCGACGAAGCGGTCGCGGCGGGCTGACGCACTGAGTCCCCATCGTGACCATGAGTTTCTGGTCGTGATGGGGCCGGTCGAGTAGCGTCCTGGTTGCCATGTCTAGTCTGATCCCCGCCGTGATCGTGCCGGCGTTCATCCCAAGCCCGAGCCAAGGTGTCTGGCACATCGCCGGCGTGCCGATCCGCGCGTACGCGCTGTGCATCCTGGCCGGAATCTTCGCCGGCTACTGGCTCGGCCGTAAGCGCTGGGTCGCCCGCGGCGGTTCGCCGACGGTGCTCGCCGACATCATGTTCTGGGCCATCCCGTTCGGTCTGGTCGGTGCCCGGATCTACCACGTCATCACCGACGCCGAGCTGTACTTCGGCGAGGGCCGGCACCCGATCGACGCGCTGAAGATCTGGCACGGCGGGCTGGGCATCTGGGGTGCGGTCGCCTTCGGCGCCCTCGGGGCCTGGATCGCCTGCCGGCGGGCCAAGGTGCCGTTCCTGGCGGTCGCGGACGCGATGGCGCCGGGGATCGCGCTGGCCCAGGTGCTCGGCCGGTTCGGCAACTACTTCAACCAGGAACTGTTCGGCAAGCCGACGGACCGGCCGTGGGGGCTGGAGATCGACCCCGCACACCGGCCGGAGGGGTACGCCGACTTCGCCACCTTCCACGCGACGTTCCTGTACGAGGCGATCTGGAACCTCGGCGTGATCGCGCTGGTGATCCTGGCCGGCCGCCGGGTCCAGCTGGGTCACGGGCGGGCGTTCGCGCTCTACGTGGCCGGGTACACCGCCGGGCGGGCCTGGATCGAGGCCCTGCGCATCGACACCGTGAACCACTTCCTCGGCGTCCGCCTGAACGTCTGGACGTCGCTCGTGCTGTTCGTCCTCGCCGTCGTCTACCTCGTCCTCAGCTTCCGCTTCCGCCCCGGCATGGAAGACATCTCCACCGGCCCCGCCGCCGGCCAGCCGTCCGAACCCGCCAAGGCGCAGGACGACTCCGACAACCCGTCGGACGACGCGACGGACCCGGCCGCCGACACCACACCGGCCGATGCCGAGTCGGGCGACTCGGCGACTCCCCCCGAGCAGGACGCACCCCGCGCGGGCGCGAGCACCTCCAACGGGGCCGAGACAGACGGGGCTCGTGACTGAGGGGCCGACCTCACCGGCCGGGGGCGAGTCGTCCTCGGCCGGCGCCGTATCTCCCGAGCATCAGGGGGACCACACCCACCGGGACGTGAACGGCGGCTGGCTGCGGCCGGCCGTGTTCGGCGCGATGGACGGCCTGGTGTCGAACTTCGCGCTGATCGCCGGCATGGACGGCGGTACCGAGTCCGGCTCGCAGTTCATCGTGCTGGCCGGCTTGGCCGGTCTCGCCGCGGGGGCGTTCTCGATGGCGGCGGGGGAGTACACCTCGGTCGCCTCGCAGCGCGAACTGGCCCGCGCCGAGATCGAGGTGGAACGCAAGGAGATCCAGCGGCACCCGGTCGACGAGGAGATCGAGCTCGCCGAGACCTACCGGGCCAAGGGCCTCGACCCGGACCTGGCCAGCAAGGTCGCCAAGCAGTTCCACGCCGACCCGGACCAGGCGCTGGAGGAACACGTCCGCGAGGAACTCGGCATCGATCCGCACGATCTGCCGAACCCGCTGGTCGCGGCCGCGTCGTCGTTCATCTGCTTCGCGGCCGGCGCGTCCATCCCGCTGCTGCCGTACCTCCTCGGCGCCGGCAACGTCGTACCGGCCCTGATCCTGTCGCTGACCGCCCTGTTCGTCTGCGGTGCCGTCGTCTCCCGCGTCACCACACGTTCCTGGTGGTACTCCGGCCTCCGCCAACTCATCCTCGGCGGCCTCGCCGCAGCCCTCACCTACTTCGTCGGAACCCTGGTCGGGCCGAGCATCTAGCCCCTGAAGAGGCTGCTGTACGCGTTCAGCGCGGGCTGGCCGCCCAGGTGGGCGTAGAGAACGTTGGAGTCCCTCGGGATGTCGCCGTCGCGGATGAGGTCGATCAGGCCGGCCATCGACTTCCCCTCGTAGACCGGATCGATGATCATCCCCTCGAGCTGACCGGTCAGGCGGATCGCGTCCAGGGTCGACTGCACCGGTACGCCGTACAGGTCGCCGGCCCAGCCGTCGAGGACGGTGATCTCGTCGTCGCGCAGGTCCCGGCCGAGGCCGATCAGGTCCGCGGTGGCACGGGCGATCCGCTCGACCTGGTCGTGGGTCTCCTTCAGCTTGGCGCTCGCGTCGATACCGATCACGCGCCGCGGCCGGGCCTGACCGGCGAAGCCGGCGATCATGCCGGCCTGGGTGGACCCGGTCACCGCGCAGACGACGATCGTGTCGAAGAAGACGCCGAGCTCCCGCTCCTGCTGCTCCACCTCGTCCGCCCACTGCGCGAACCCGAGCCCGCCGAGCTTGTGGTCGGACGCACCGGCCGGGATCGCGTACGGCGTACCACCGCGAGCCTCGACGTCCGCCAGCGCCTGTTTCCAGCTGTCCTTGAAGCCGATGCCGAAGCCGCCCGGATCGAGCCGGACCTCCGCGCCCATGATCCGGCTGAGCAGGATGTTGCCGACCCGGTCGTTGAGCGCGTCCGGCCAGTCGACCCAGTTCTCCTGGACCAGCACCGCCTTGAGCCCGACCTTCGCCGCCACCGCCGCCACCTGCCGGGTGTGGTTCGACTGGTAGCCGCCGATCGACACCAGCGTGTCCGCCCCCTGCGCGAGCGCGTCGGGGATCAGGTACTCCAGCTTCCGCGTCTTGTTCCCGCCGTACGCGAGCCCCGAGTTGCAGTCCTCCCGCTTCGCCCAGACCGTCGCACCCCCGAGATACCCACTCAGCCGCTCCAGCGGATGCACCGGACTCGGCCCGAACAGCAACGGATACCGCGAGAAATCACCCAGCGCCATCTTTCCTCCGAAACTCGCTCGCCCGGTGGCGGGCGTGCTGACTACCGTCGGCCAGATGTTCCCCGGCGAGATCGACGTCCAGCCGTCCACCTACCTCGAACACCTCGGCACCATCTTCGCCCGCTTCACCGCCGGCACCCAGGGGTCCGGCAACATCTCGTACGGCGTCCAGGCCGGTGAGCACCGGTACTTCATCAAAACCGCGGGCGATCCCGCCGACACCAGGCCGTACCTCGACTTCGCCGGCCGAGTCGCGTTGTTGCGCAACGCCGCCGAACTTGCGGACGTCGTACATCCGCTGCTGCCGACGCTGCACGCCATGATCGAGTCACCGGGCGGCCCACTGCTCGTCTACGACTGGCGCGACGGCGAACACCTCGGCACCGACCGCGCCGACCCGACCAGCGCGCACCAGCGCTTCCGCGCGTTGCCTGTGCCCGAGATCTGCGACGCGCTGGAAGCGCTCTACGACGTTCACGCCCGGTTGGACGAGGCCGGGTGGGTCGAGGGCGACTTCTACGACGGTGCCCTCCTCTATGACTTCGCCGAGCGCCGGCTGACCGTGGTCGACCTGGACAGCTACCACCACGGCCCGTTCCGCAACGACATGGGCCGCATGTTCGGTTCCGCTCGCTTCATGGCCCCGGAACAGTTCTCTCTCGGCGCCCCGATCGACAGCCGGAGCACCGCTTACGTTCTCGCCCGCGCCGCGCTGGTCTTCCTCTCCGACACGACGCTGGACCGCTCCGCGTTCCGTGGCAGCGATGCGCAGTACGCCGTACTCCAGGAAGCCACCACCACGCGGTATCCGAGTTACCAGGCCTTCCGCCGGGCGTGGCTCATGGCACCTCAGGCGGGTCATCCGGCGCCGGCGTGAACGTCTGGGGTGTGTTCGGGCAATCAGGGGTATGACCGTGACCAATACGACCGAGTCCGTGGGCGGCGACCGGCCACCGCCTGACCCGACGGAGGACCGGCCCCACCTGAGCGGACCAGCCGTGGCCGACGAGTTCGCGCGGCTGTTCGACCAGCACGCCGTACCGATGCACCGGTATCTGGCCCGCAGGGTCGGGGCCGAGCAGGCCCACGACCTGGTCAGCGAGACGTTCCTGGCCGCGTTCCGGCAGCGTGACAGCTACGACCCGGCGACGGCCGCGGCGAAGGCCTGGCTCTACGGCATCGCGACCAACCTCGCCCGGCGGTACGTCCGTCAGGAGGTGCGCGGGTTGCGGGCGACCGCCCGGGCCGGCCGCCGCGAACCCGACGACCTGGCCGCGCACGACGGCCGTGTCGCCGAGCGGGTGGACGCCCAGCAGCTCGCCCGCCGGATCGCCCCGGCGATCGCGGACCTGTCCGAGGGAGATCGCGACGTACTGCTGCTGACGTCGTGGGCCGGACTGACCACGGTCGAGGTGGCCGACGCGCTCGGGATCCCGGTCGGGACCGTCCGCTCCCGCCTGCACCGCGTCCGCCGCCAGCTCCGCATCCTGACCACGCCCGAGGAGGCGTACGACCATGACTGATCTTCGACCCAGCGACGACCTCGACAGCGCCCTGTCCGCACTCCACGCCGACGTCGAGACCGATTCGGAGCGCATCCAGCAGACCAGGACCGCTTTCCTCGACATCGTGGGGCAGACGCCCGTCAAGAAGCGCGGCCCGCGACGCCGGTGGCTGATCGCGGCCGCGGCGGCGCTGGCGCTCGTGGCCGGTGGATCGCTCTACACGACGACGCTCACCGGCGGCTCGGCGGAGGCCAAGACCGAGCTGGACGGTGCGGCGCGGCAGATCGCGGCGACCCCCGATCCGGTCGTGGCGCCGGGCAAGTACCGCTACCTGGTCTGGCACGTCTGGAACACGAACTCCGCGGAGACTCGCAACGGCGCTCTGATGGTCCTGGAAGAGACGGTGCGGGAGGTCTGGGTGCCGGCGGACATCCGCGGTACCTGGTATCGGCGCGACACCGACACCGGGCGCCACAAGTGGGTCAAGGGTTCCGATGAGGAGGGCCGCGAGGCCGGCTTCACGTTCGGCCGGTCGCGTACGACGGCATCGGCCCGGTGCGGCGCCTTCGAAGGTGGCGGGCCGTGCGCGAAGAACGGCCGCTGGGCGGACCCGTCGCTCGACTGGATCGCCGGATTGCCCAAGGACCCGCAGGGGCTGTTCGAGTTGCTGAAGAAGGACGGCACGATCCCGGGCAACGACCGCGGCGAAACCCAGCTGCTCGTTCAGGCCCAGGACGCCCTGCGGACCGGCATGCTCCCCGCCGACACGCGGGCCACCCTCTACCGCGCCCTCGGCAACCTGAAGAACCTGAAGATCACCGACAAGGCCGCCAACCTCGACGGCCAGATCGGCATCGCCTACAGCAGCGACGACGGCTCGTCTCGCGAAGAGATCGTCATCGACCCCAAGACCGGCGCGTACATCGGCTCCCGCCATGTCGCCACCTCCGGCCGCAACAAGGGAAACGTCCTCTCCTACAGCTCCTTCTCGACCTCCATCGCCCCCGCCCCCTGGAAAACCCCCCGCTGACCACCACCCGACGCGATCCAGGCGGCCTCCTCTACGACAGGTGCCAGCCGCACCAGCCTCTCGAGGTGATCGCCAGGGTCGGGTTGGGTGAGGGACCACGCAGCCCGGGACACAGCGGTGTACGCCGCCACGAGCACAGCTCCACGCCGTACGGCGGCCGTGTCGCCACCGTGGGCCTCCAGCAGCTCGTCCAACGGGGCGTCGACGGCCAGCAACAGGTAGCCGAGGTCGAAGCCGGCCGGTCCGAGGCCGAATTGTTCCCAGTCGACGGCGAGTACGTCGGAGCCGTCGCGACCCAGCAGGTTGACCGGATGGGCGTCACCGTGGGTCGGGACGCGCGGCAACTCGTCCAACACGGTCAGGGCGGCATGTCGTCGGACCCACAAGGTCTCGTAGTGAGGGAGCGCTGCCCAGCCGCCGCGGCGTTCTACGGTCGCCAGACGGTCTCGCAGTACGTTCCGGGCGCCCCAGGCGGGCTCGTCCATGGGGAGGCGTGCAAACCGGCCTAGAGCGGCTGCGAGGGCGGACGGGGACGACGCGGCGGGCTCCACGTGAGCCATGCGGAGCGTGATGCCGGTTGAGTCCCGGTCCACGCCTAGACAGGCGGGTGAGCGGAGGCCAGGAGTCGTGGCAACGATGCCGGACTCGGCGACCAGTGCCTGGCGCTGCCAGTAGGCGTGGTGTCGCGGATCCGCCACGCCCGGGAGGAGGCGCTTCACGATCTCGCCGTCGGGGGTGAGCCAGACGCCGCCGGTGGACTGGCCGGTGCCGGTGGTGAGAGGGCGCCAATGCGGTGAGGGTTGCCAGGTCATAGGCATGGATTAGCAGGAGCCAGGCGTCTCAGCAGGTGAATTTTGGGGGGAGGTGGGTGGTCGTCGGAGAGGGGTGCTGGGAAGATAGGGGGCAGGTAGTGAGCGCTTGCTTACTGTGGGTGAGTAGGGCGTTGTGACGGTGGAATGGGCGTCCATCTGTCGGGCGTCATGAGGTAGTCTCGGGACTCCCGGCTTGGGCCAATGTTGTCCCGCGGCCAGTTGTTGACCGTAGGACGACGGGAGCTCCTGAATGTATGGTCGCCCGCCATTCCCGAGCGAGGGTCTGTACGACGGACAGCACGAGCACGACGCTTGTGGTGTCGCCTTCGTCGCGACCCTGACCGGTGAACCCAGCCACGACATCGTGGCGAAGGCTTTGACCGCCCTGCGCAACCTCGAGCACCGCGGCGCTTCCGGCGCCGAACCGGACTCCGGCGACGGCGCCGGCATCCTGATCCAGGTCCCGGACGCGTACTACCGCAAGGTGTGCGACTTCGAGCTGCCGGTGCAGCGCGGCTACGCCACCGGTATCGCCTTCCTCCCGGCCGATCCGGACGACGCCGCCAAGGCGGTCGCCCGGATCGAGGAGCTCGCCGCGGAGGAGAACCTGGCCGTCCTGGGCTGGCGCGACGTGCCGACCGCACCGGAGCTGCTCGGGGCCACCGCCCGTTCGGTGATGCCGACCTTCAAGCAGCTGTTCGTCACCGCCAAGGCCGGCCGGGTGCTCGGCCTGGCGCTGGAGCGGATGGCGTTCCGGCTGCGGAAGCGGGCCGAGAAGGAGACCGAGACCTACTTCCCGTCGCTGTCCGGCCGGACCATCACCTACAAGGGGATGCTGACCACCGACCAGCTGGACAAGTTCTTCCCCGAGCTGACCGACGCCGACTTCGCCTCCGCGATCGGTGTCGTGCACTCGCGGTTCTCCACCAACACGTTCCCGTCCTGGCCGCTGGCCCACCCGTACCGGTACATCGCCCACAACGGTGAGATCAACACCGTCCAGGGCAACCGCAACTGGATGCGCGCCCGCGAGGCGCTGCTGGCCAGCGACCTGATCCCGGGCGACCTCGAGCAGCTCTACCCGATCTGTACGCCGGGAGCCTCCGACTCGGCCTCGTTCGACGAAGTGCTGGAGCTGCTTCATCTCGGCGGCCGGTCGCTGCCGCACGCGATGCTGATGATGATCCCGGAGGCGTGGGAGAACGCCACCACGATGGACTCGCAGCGGCGGGCGTTCTACGAGTTCCACTCGACTCTGATGGAGCCGTGGGACGGCCCCGCGTCGGTGGTCTTCTCCGACGGCACCAAGGTCGGCGCGGTACTGGACCGCAACGGTCTCCGCCCGTCGCGCTACTGGGTCACCGAGGACGGTCTCGTCGTCCTCGCGTCCGAGGCCGGCGTACTGGACATCGACCCGGCCACCGTCACCGAGAAGGGCCGGCTCGAGCCCGGCCGGATCTTCCTGGTCGACGTCGAGGCGCACCGGGTCATCACCGACGCCGAGGTGAAGAACGCACTCGCCGCCGAGCACCCGTACGACGAATGGCTGCACGCCGGCCTGATCCGGTTCGAGGACCTGCACGAGCGTGAGCACGTCGTCCACAGCCACGCCTCGGTCACCCGCCGCCAGCAGGTGTTCGGGTACACCGAGGAGGAGCTGCGGGTCATCCTCACCCCGATGGCCCGGGCCGGCGCCGAGCCGATCGGGTCGATGGGCACCGACACGCCGATCGCCGTCCTGAGCGACCGGCCGCGACTGCTGTTCGACTACTTCGCCCAGCTGTTCGCGCAGGTCACCAACCCGCCGCTGGACGCGATCCGCGAGGAGCTTGTCACCTCGCTGTCGTCGTCCCTCGGCCCGGAGGCGAACCTGCTCAACCCGAGCCCCGCGTCCTGCCGTCAGGTGGTGCTGCCGTTCCCGGTGATCACCAACGACGAGCTCGCCAAGCTGCGCCACATCAACCTGGACGGCGACATGCCGGGCCTGGCGACCACGGTGCTGCGCGGTGTGTACGACGTCGAAGGCGGCGGCGAGGCCCTGCGGACCCGGCTCGCGGAGATCTGCGCCGAGGCCGACGAGGCGATCAGGGACGGCGCCAGGATCCTGGTGCTGTCCGACCGGCACTCGAACGCCGACAGCGCGCCGATTCCGTCGCTGCTGCTGACCTCCGCGGTTCATCACCATCTGGTCAGGGAGAAGACCCGTACGCAGGTCGGTCTGGTGGTCGAGGCCGGTGACGTCCGCGAGGTCCACCACGTCGCCCTGCTGATGGGGTACGGCGCGGCCGCGGTCAACCCGTACCTCGCGCTCGAATCGGTCGAGGACCTGTGCCGCCGCGGCACCTACCTGCCGGGTATCGAGCCCGAGCAGGCGGTGCGCAACGTGGTGAAGTCGCTCGGCAAGGGCGTGCTCAAGGTGATGTCGAAGATGGGGGTCTCGACGGTCGCGTCGTACACCGGCGCCCAGATCTTCGAGGCGAACGGGCTGTCCCCGTTCCTGGTCGACATCTACTTCACCGGTACGTCGTCGAGGCTCGGCGGCGTCGGCCTGGACACGGTCGCCGAGGAGGTACGACGCCGGCACCTGCGCGCGTACCCGGCCGACGGCATCCTAGCCGCGCACCGCAAGCTGGAGATCGGCGGCGAGTACCAGTGGCGGCGTGAGGGCGAGCCGCACCTGTTCGACCCGGACACGGTGTTCCGGCTGCAGCACAGCACCCGGACCGGGCGCTACGACATCTTCAAGCAGTACACGTCCCGCGTGGACGAGCAGTCCGAACGGCTGATGACGCTGCGCGGATTGTTCGGCTTCAGCTCGGACCGTCAGCCGATCCCGGTCGACGAGGTCGAGCCGGTCAGCGAGATCGTCAAGCGGTTCTCCACCGGTGCGATGAGCTACGGCTCGATCAGCGCCGAGGCGCACACCACGCTGGCGATCGCCATGAATCAACTCGGCGGCAAGTCGAACACCGGTGAGGGCGGCGAGGACTCCGACCGCCTGCACGACCCGGCACGGCGCAGCTCGATCAAGCAGGTCGCGTCCGGACGGTTCGGCGTCACCTCGGAGTACCTGACCAACTCCGACGACATCCAGATCAAGATGGCGCAGGGCGCGAAGCCCGGCGAGGGCGGTCAGCTGCCCGGCAACAAGGTCTACCCGTGGGTGGCGAACACCCGGCACTCGACGCCGGGCGTCGGCCTGATCTCGCCGCCGCCGCACCACGACATCTACTCGATCGAGGACCTGGCTCAGCTGATCCACGACCTCAAGAACGCCAACCCGCAGGCGCGCGTGCACGTGAAGCTCGTCTCCGAGGTCGGCGTCGGCACGATCGCCGCGGGAGTCAGCAAGGCCCATGCTGACGTCGTACTGATCTCCGGACACGACGGTGGTACCGGTGCGGCTCCGCTGACGTCGCTGAAGCACGCCGGTGGCCCGTGGGAGCTCGGGCTCGCCGAGACCCAGCAAACCCTGCTGCTGAACGGATTGCGCGACCGGATCGTCGTACAGACCGATGGTCAGCTGAAGACCGGCCGGGACGTCATCGTCGCGGCGCTGCTCGGTGCGGAGGAGTACGGCTTCGCCACCGCGCCGCTGGTGGTGTCGGGCTGCATCATGATGCGGGTCTGCCACCTGGACACCTGCCCGGTCGGCGTCGCGACCCAGAACCCGGTGCTCCGGGAGCGGTTCTCCGGCAAGCCGGAGTTCGTGGTGAACTTCTTCGAGTTCATCGCCGAGGAGGTCCGGGAGTACCTGGCCGAGCTCGGTTTCCGGTCGCTGGACGAGGCGATCGGGCACGCCGAGGTGCTGGACATCCGGCGCGCGGTCGACCACTGGAAGGCGGACGGTCTCGACCTGTCGCCGATCCTGCATGTGCCGGCGTTGCCGGAGGGTGCGGCGCGGCACCAGACGGTGCTGCAGGACCACGGACTCGACAAGGCGCTCGACAACGAGCTGATCCGGATCTGCAAGCCGGCGCTGGAGACCGGTGAGCCGGTCCGGGCGCAGCTGCCGATCCGGAACGTCAACCGGACCGTCGGCACCATGCTCGGGCACGAGATCACCAAGCGGTACCGGGCCGCCGGCCTGGCCGACGGCACCATCGACCTGACCTTCACCGGGTCGGCCGGCAACTCGTTCGCGGCCTTCGTCCCGCGCGGTGTCACGCTGCGCCTCGAGGGTGACGCGAACGACTACGTCGGCAAGGGTCTGTCCGGCGGCCGCGTGGTGATCCGGCCGGACCGGCATGCGCGGTTCGACGCGGCCGACCAGATCATCGCCGGCAACGTCATCGCGTACGGCGCGACGTCGGGCGAACTGTTCATCAGCGGTGGGGCCGGCCAGCGGTTCTGTGTCCGGAACTCCGGGGCCACCGCGGTCGTCGAGTCGGTCGGCGACCACGCCTGCGAGTACATGACCGGTGGGCGCGTCGTCGTACTCGGCGCCGTCGGCCGGAACTTCGCGGCGGGCATGTCGGGCGGCGTGGCCCACGTGCTCGACCTGGACCACGCCTTGGTGAACCCGGAGCTGGTGGATCTGCACCCGGTCACCGAGGACGAGTCCGAACTGCTGCACGACCTGGTCCGCAGGCACCACGAGGAGACCGGTTCGGAACGGGCGGCCAAGCTGCTCGCCGACTGGCCCGCGGCGGCGGCCAGGTTCACCACGGTGATGCCCCGCGACTACGCCCGGGTGCTCGCGGCCAAGGCGGCCGCCGAGCGGGACGGGCTGGACGAGGACGCCACCACGCGAGCGATGATGGAGGCCATCTGATGGCTGACCCGAAGGGATTCCTGACCACCCAGCGGGAGGTCGCCGAGCGGCGTCCGGTCGACGAGCGGGTGCAGGACTGGAAAGAGGTGTACCCCGGTGGGCCCGGCAAGGCACTGCTGCCGATCATCACCAAGCAGGCCGGACGCTGCATGGACTGCGGCATCCCGTTCTGCCACAGCGGCTGCCCGCTGGGCAACCTGATCCCGGAGTGGAACGACCTGGTCTGGCGGGACGACTGGTCCGGTGCGATCGAGCGGTTGCACGCGACCAACAACTTCCCGGAGTTCACCGGCCGGCTCTGCCCGGCGCCGTGTGAGCCGGCCTGTGTCCTCGGCATCAACCAGGAGCCGGTGACGATCAAGAACGTCGAGGTCGCGATCATCGACAAGGCCTGGGAAGCCGGTGACGTCAAGCCGCAGCCGCCGGAGTGGCTGACCGGTAAGACGATCGCCGTCGTCGGTTCCGGCCCGGCCGGTCTGGCCGCCGCCCAGCAGCTGACCCGCGCCGGTCACACCGTCGCGGTCTACGAGCGGGCCGACGCTCCCGGTGGTCTGCTGCGGTACGGCATCCCCGAGTTCAAGATGGAGAAGGAACAGGTCGACCGCCGGATCCAGCAGATGAAGGAGGAGGGCACGGTCTTCCGCTCCGGCGTCAACGTCGGCGTGGACGTCACCGGCACCCAACTCAAGCAGCGGTACGACGCCGTCGTCATCGCCACCGGTGCGACCGCGGCCCGCGACCTGCCGGTGCCGGGCCGCGAGTACGGCGGCATCCACCAGGCGATGGAGTACCTGCCGCAGTCCAACCGGGTCGCCCTCGGCCGGACCGTCGACGGCCAGATCGTTGCCACCGGCAAAGACGTGGTCATCATCGGCGGCGGTGACACCGGTGCGGACTGCCTCGGTACGGCGCACCGCCAGGGAGCCCGCTCGGTCACCCAGCTGGAGATCATGCCGCGACCCGGCGACGACCGGCCGGCCGGGCAGCCGTGGCCGACGTACCCGATGATCTACCGGGTCGCCTCCGCGCACGAGGAGGGCGGCGAGCGGGTCTACGCCGTCTCGACCGTCGACTTCGAGGCCGATGCCGACGGCAACGTGGCCGGGCTCAACCTGGTCGAGGTGGAGTTCAAGGACGGGAGGTTCAGCCCGATCGAGGGGACCGAGCGGACCATCCCGGCGCAGCTGGTGCTGCTCGCGATGGGCTTCCTCGGCCCGGAGCGCGAGGGCTTCCTGGAGCAGTTGGGTGTCGAGCTGGACGAGCGGGGCAACGTCAAGCGGGACAAGACCTACCAGACCTCGGTCGAAGGCGTCTTCGCCTGCGGCGACGCCGGCCGCGGTCAGTCCCTGATCGTCTGGGCGATCGCCGAAGGCCGCTCCTGTGCCAACGGGGTGGACACCCACCTGACCGGTTCGTCCACCCTGCCGACCCCGATCCCACCGACAGCCCGCCCGCTGGCGGTCTGAGCCGAGTGCGATGAACCGGGCCGTAGGCAACGAACTGTTGCCTGCGGCCCGCAGCGGTTCGAGATGCATCGGCTTGCCTCGACCAATACGGTTGAGCCATGGCTAGGCGCCTCGTGACCAGAGCCCGGCTCCGTGCGATCGCACCGTGGGCCGCGCTCAGCCTGCTCTGGCTGGTCACCTCGGTCTCGGTCGGCATGCTCGGGTTCGCCAACGACTCGGAGCGGGTGACGATCGGTGCCCACGCGGCCACCGTCTCCCCGAACTTCGACGGCCACGCCACCCTCGACCTCGGCGCCGTACTGCCGCGGCTGCGCATCCCCACCAACGCCCCGATCGGCATCGGCGTCAACCTCGACGTCCAGGAGACCGATGCCGACAACCTCACCGAGCTGCTCAACCGCGACGCCCTGATCGCCTCCCAGCCCGACGGTGAGATCGCGCGGATCCGGCAGGTGATCGAGGAGATGGCCGTCGACAACGCGGTCGCCGGCGCCGGCACCGGCCTGCTGGTCGCGGTCGTGGTCGCAACGGTCTGGACCGCTCTCGGCCGGCGCCGGCGTCGTGAGCTGTGGGACCTGGTGCACAAGCACGAACGGCGGGTCGAGCACCGGGCGATCGTCGTCCTGGTCGCCATGCTGATCACGATCGCGTCGATCTTCGGACCGGGCCAGATGCGCACCGCCGAGGTGCCGCCGACCGCGTGGCGCCCGCTGCACGAGTTGCTGCCCGAGCTCTCCTTCGACGAGCGGCTCAAGGGGGTCGAGGTCGCGTCCGGGTTCTCCACCACCGGCGGTGTCGGCGTCATCCGTACGGCGGTGGAGACGTACGAGCGATCCACCGAGTTCTACGGCCGGCTGGAGGAGCGGGTCACCCGGGTCGGCGGCCGGATCCACCAGGCGGGTGAGGGGGAGACCGTCGCGTTGCTGGTGTCGGACCGGCACGACAACATCGGTATCGACCGGTTCGCCTCCGAGGTGGCCGAGGTCGCCGGTGCGAAGGTGCTCATCGACGCCGGCGACGACTCCTCGTCGGGACAGTCGTGGGAGGTGTTCAGCATCAACTCGCTGGCCCAGCACTTCAAGGACCTGAAGAAGGTCGCGGTGGCCGGCAACCACGACGCCGGCGGGCACATCGAGGACGCGATGCGCAAGAACGGGTTCACCGTGCTGGACAGCAAACCGGTCGAGGTGGAGGGGATCCGGTTCCTCGGTGACAGCGATCCGACCCGGACCGGCCTCGGCAGTGCGGACTCCCCGGGCGAAGAGACGATCGCCGAGCAGTCCGAGCGGCTCGCCGACATCGCCTGTGAGCAACCGGAGGACAAGCGGATCTCCACGTTCGTGGTGCACGACCCCTCGTCGTTCGCGGACACGGCCGCGCGGGGTTGCGCGACGCTGTTGCTGTCCGGGCATCTGCATCGACAGGTCGGGCCGGAGCACAAGGTCGTCAACGGTCTTCCGGTGACGACGTACACGAACGGCACGACCGGGGGAGCGGCGTACGCCTTCGCCCTCGGCTACACGTTGCGGCGGCCGGGTGAGGTCACCCTGATCACCTACACGGAAGGCCAGCCGATCGGCCTCCAGACCGTGACCGCCGAGCTCAGCGGCGAAGTCACCGTCGGCGCCTACACCCCCTTGCCTTCTTGACGAATCAGCTGCCCGCACCAGATCGACGTGAGCTGTTAACCGTCCAGTAACGGGGGCGGACCAGCAGGCCAGTGGTCTTGTAGGAGTAGGGTTTTGTGACGTGCGTCGCGCAAAGATCGTTTGTACGCTTGGCCCGGCTACGGCCGCCCCCGAGCGCATCCTGGAACTCGTCCAAGCAGGTATGGACGTCGCAAGGCTCAACCTGAGCCATGGTGCCCATGCCGAGCATGAGCGCATCTATCAGCGGATCCGCACCGCAGCGGCCGAGACCGGCAAGAACGTCGGCATCCTGGTCGACCTGCAGGGCCCGAAGATCCGGCTGGCCGAGTTCGCCGAGGGCAAGGCCACGCTGACCTACGGCGAACGCTTCACCATCACCACCCGGGAGGTTCCGGGCGACGCGACCATCTGCGGTACGACGTACGACGGTCTGCCCGGTGACGTGAACCCCGGCGACCAGCTGCTCATCGACGACGGCCGGATCGCCCTGGTCGCCGAGGAGGTGACCGCGACCGACGTGGTCTGCCGGGTCACCGTCGGCGGGCCGGTGTCGAACCACAAGGGCATCAACCTGCCGGGTGTCTCGGTCAGCGTGCCGGCCCTGTCGGAGAAGGACGCCGAGGACCTGCGCTGGGCGCTGCACCTGCCGGCCGACATGATCGCGCTGTCGTTCGTCCGGGACGCCGCCGACGTCCAGCTGGTGCACAAGATCATGGACGAGGAGGGACTGCGGGTCCCGGTCGTCGCCAAGATCGAGAAGCCGCAGGCGGTCGCCAACCTGGACGAGATCATCGAGGCCTTCGACGGGTTCATGGTGGCCCGCGGCGACCTCGGCGTGGAGCTCCCGCTCGAGGAGGTCCCGCTGGTCCAGAAGCTGATCATCGACCAGGCCCGGCTGAACGCGAAGCCGGTGATCGTCGCCACCCAGATGCTCGAGTCGATGATCTCGGCGCCGCGGCCGACCCGGGCCGAGGCCTCCGACGTCGCGAACGCCGTACTGGACGGTGCCGACGCGGTGATGCTGTCCGGCGAGACCAGCGTCGGCCGGTTCCCGATCGAGACGGTGACGACGATGGCGCGGATCGTCGCCTCCACCGAGCAGCACGGGCTGAGCCGGGTCAAGGAGATCGAGTGGGAGCCGCGCACCAAGGGCGGCGTGATCGCCCGGGCCGCGGCGGACGTGGCCGAGCGGCTGGACGCGAAGTTCCTGGTCGCGTTCACCCAGAGCGGTGACACCGCACTGCGGCTGGCCCGCTACCGCACCGAGATCCCGGTGCTCGCCTTCACCCCGGTCCCGTCGGTCAGTTCCTGGCTGAGCGTCGTCTGGGGGATCGAGACGCACATCGTCCCCACCGTCGACCACACCGACGAGATGGTCCGCCAGGTCGACCAGCGCCTGCTCGAACTCGGCAAGCTCCAGAAGGGCGACCTGGTCGTCATCGTGGCCGGCTCACCCCCAGCATCCCCGGCTCCACCAACGCCCTCCGGGTCCACCGCATGGGCGACGCCATCGAAGGCATCGCCCCGGCGTACCGCACTCCCAACCCGTAACAGCACCTGTTCTCGAGGCGGGCAGTCACCTGACTGCCTGCCTCAGCCATGTCGTCAGTCCGGCAGGTTGCGTGGCTCTTTCGCGTTTCCGGATGATGCGGGCCGGGTACCGAGCTCGCAGTCCTGCGAGGAGTTGGCCATGCGTCGATCAGTGGTGTTCACCGTCCTGTTGACCCTGGTGCTCGCCCTTGGCGGCACCACACCTGCTCAGGCGCTCCCGGCGCCGTCGAGCATGGCGTCGATCGGGGACTCGATGACGCGGGCGGCCGACGTCTGCTGCTGGTACGGCGACCATCCGGCGAACTCGTGGAGCACGGGTGGCGCGAGTTGGGACGGGATCACCAGCCACTACGAGCGGCTGCGTGCTCTCAACCCAGCCATCTCCGGTCGCAACTACAACGACGCACGGTCCGGCGCCCGGATGTCCGACGCTCCGGCGCAAGCACAGCTCGCAGTCACCCAGCAGGTCGGTTACGTGACGATCCTGATGGGTGCGAACGACGCCTGCACGTCGACTCCCGCCTCGATGACTCCGGTGGAGACCTTCCGCAGCCAGTTCCGCCAGACCCTGCAGACGCTCGACGTCGGCCTGCCTGGTTCGGCGCGCATCTTCGTGGCCAGCGTTCCGGATGTGTATCGGCTGTGGCAGATCTACCACACCGACTTCCTGGCGAGGGTGGTCTGGGAGGCGGCCAGCATCTGCCAGTCCCTGCTGGCGACGGAGCGAACCGAGGCCGAGCGGCAGGCGGTACGTGCGCGCGTGATCGCCTTCAACGCCGTACTCCGGGACGAGTGCGCAAGCCTCGCGAAGTGCCGATTCGACGACAACGCCCTCTTCAACTTCCAGTTCAGCCGCGGCCACGTCAGCCGACTCGACTACTTCCACCCCAGCCTCACCGGCCAGGCCGCCCTGGCCCAGACCACCTGGCCGCACTCCTGGTGGACCTGAGCCCCCGCCCTGACCGGCTGGGCCCCGCGGTGGTCAGTCCGGCAGGTTGTAGGCGACCGGGTGGAGAGGTTGGTACACCGGCAGGCCGGCACCGCTGGGGAGCGGGATGGCGGCGAGACGTCCCCACCGTTCCTCGGTGATGTCGCGGGAGACCTCCACCCCGGCGCCGGCCACCTTGTCCAGCAACGCGTCGATGTCCTCGCACATCAGGTAGAACTCGTGCCGCGCGCCGCCATCGGTCGGATGGACGGCGATCTCGGCCGGGGGCAGCCGGAAGATGAGCCAGCCCGCACCGGCGTCGACGTGCGGAAACCCGAGCACATCGGCGATGAAGGCCCGATCAGCCTCGGCATCGTTGCTGTAGATGATCACGTGCGATCCGACGAACATGTCCCACTCCTCAGCATCTCGCCCTGGGTAGTACTCCCGGACAGCAGAGTAATCACGGGGTCGATGGGCAGAACTGCCTCCGGAGCAGATACAGTTCTCCTGCAACCTCGCCGGGTTGGTGGAATGGCAGACACGACGGACTCAAAATCCGTTGCTCGCAAGGGCGTGTGGGTTCGAATCCCACACCCGGCACCCTCATGTCCGCGGTCGACCAGTGCGTGTCGATACAGTGTCGCGTGTGACTGCTAAGCGTGTGGTGATCGCTGAGGACGAGGCGTTGATCCGGATGGATCTGGCCGAGATGCTGGCCGAGGAGGGGTACGACGTCGTCGGGCAGGCGGGCGACGGGGAAGAGGCCATCCGGCTGGCGACGGAGCATCGGCCCGATCTGGTCATTCTCGATGTCAAGATGCCGAAGCTGGACGGGCTGAGCGCGGCCGAGAAGATCGCCGGCGAGCGGATCGCACCGGTGCTGATGCTGACCGCTTTCTCGCAGCGCGAGCTGGTCGAGCGGGCCCGCGACGCCGGCGCGATGGCGTACCTGGTGAAACCGTTCTCCAAGGCCGACCTGCTACCCGCGATCGAGATCGCCGCGTCCCGGTACGTCGAGCTGGCCGAGCTGGAGCGTGAGGTCGCCGATCTGGCCGAGCGGCTGGAGACGCGCAAACTGGTGGACCGGGCCAAGTCGGTCCTGCAGACGAAGTTCGGATTGTCCGAGCCGGACTCGTTCCGGTGGATCCAGAAGACCGCCATGGACAAAAGAGTTTCCATGCGTCAGGTCGCGGAGTTGGTCGTTGACGAGGCGGGCGGTAGCGACTGAATCACTCTCCGCGAACGGAGCTGAGCGGGCGTACAGCAATCACAGGCATCCATGCTCCTTACCGCTGTAACGACCTCACAACACACGCTCCGTGACATCGCCTCAGGAGCCACCAGAGGTCTAACCTGCGGGTGCTCGCGGCATTCGCGGGAGTCCGGGGATCTGCTCGGACTATCCAGACATGGGAGGAACAGTGCACCAGCGTTCCGTAGTACGGGTCGGCGCGTCGCTGATCGTTGCGTCGTTGGCCCTGACTGCGTGCGGTTCGCGCAGTGGCGACGACTCTGGCGGGGGCTCCGGAGATGCGACAAAGACCGCCAAGATCGGCGTGATCGCGCCTCTGTCAGGAGACCTGTCGGCGCTGGGTCTGGGTATCCAGCACTCGGTCGAACTGGCCGTCAAGCAGGCCAACGACTCCAACGCGATCCCGGGCTGGAAGCTCGAGGTCGATGCCAAGGACGACGAGGCCAAGCCGGAGCCGGGCAAGAACGCGGCCACCGCGCTCTCCAGTGACGCCGACGTGATCGGCGTCGTTGGTACGCTGAACACCAGCGTCAGCCAGCAGGTCCAGCCCGTTCTCGCACCGAAGAACATCGTCCAGGTCTCGCCGGCCAACACCGGCCCGGGCCTGACCCAGGGCGCGAACTGGCAGACCGACCCGAAGCGGCCGTACGCGACGTACTTCCGCACCTGCACCACTGACGCGGTCCAGGGTCCCTTCGCTGCTCGCTACCTGTACGAGACCGCGAAGATCACCAAGGTCGCCACGATCCACGACAAGAAGGCGTACGGCCAGGGGCTGGTCGGCACCTTCACCGAGGAGTTCAAGAAGCTGGGCGGTCAGGTCGTCGCGGCCCAGACCATCAACCCGGACGACTCGAACTACCAGGCCGTGATCTCGGCGGTCAAGCCGTCCGCGCCGCAGGCCGTCTACTACGGCGGTGAGTACCCGCAGGCGGGTCCGCTGTCGCAGCAGATGAAGGCCGCCGGCCTGAACGTGCCGCTGATGGGTGGCGACGGTATCTACGACCCGAAGTACATCAGCCTGGCAGGTAAGACCGCCGACAACGACCTGGCCACCTCGGTCGGGGCCCCGGTCGACGCGCTGGAGTCGGCGAAGAAGTTCGTCGCGGACTACAACGCAGCCGGCTACAAGGACCCGTACGCGGCGTACGGCGGTTACTCCTACGACGCGGCCAACGCGATCATCAACGCGCTGAAGACGTCGCTGAAGGACGCCAAGGACGTCGAGTCGGCCCGCCAGGCCACGGTCGATGCCATGAGCAAGGTTTCGTTCGACGGCGTCACCGGTAAGGTCGCGTTCGACCAGTACGGCGACACCACCTCGAAGGTACTGACCGTCTACAAGGTTGCCGGTGGCAAGTGGACCACCGTCGAGACCAAGGACTTCGAGACCAAGTAGTCGAGTCGACCTCATGTCTCGGGGGTGGGAGCTGATCCTCCCACCCCCGTGGCATGTCGGAACTGAGGCAGTTGGGAGGTCGACGTGGACCAGTTCTTCCAGCAGCTCGTGAACGGGCTGACCCTGGGATCGCTGTACGCCCTGATCGCGGTCGGGTACACCGTCGTTTACGGCATCGTGCAGCTCATCAACTTCGCCCATGGCGAGGTCTTCATGATCGGTGCGTTCGGCGCACTGACCACGTACCTGTTGTTCTTCGACGGTCAGACCAGCGTGTGGATCCTGCCGGTGATGATCGTCGGCGCCATCATCGCGTCGGTCGGCACCGCGGTGGCGATGGAACGTGTCGCGTACCGTCCCCTGCGGAACGCGCCACGACTCGCACCGCTGATCACCGCGATCGGTATCTCCGTCTTCCTGCAGGAGTTCGTCCGGCTCTTCTACGAGCGGCCGGAGTGGACCGTGGTGGCGTTCGCCGTCATCGCGGTCGGAGTCGGATACTACGTCGGCTCGGTGCTGACGAAGGCTGATCTGAACCACCAGACGACCAAGTGGTACGACCGTGCTCCGCTGATCGGCGCCGCGCTCGGCGCCGTCGCCCTGTGGGTCGTGGTCCGGCTGATCGAGCCGGACCTGAGTGTGGTCCTGGCCCTCGGTGTCATCGTCCTCGGCGCTGTCGTCGGTACGGCGGTCGGCTGGCTGGCCGGTCTCGCCGCGCGGGGGCGGGCACAGAGCGAGGTCAAGCTCCTGACAGTCGTGGAAGCGGCCGCCGCGGCGATCGTGTTCTCGGAGCTGTTCTGGGTGTTCTACAAGCAGGTCATCACCAGCATCACCTGGCCGAGCGCCAAGCAGCGCATCCCGTTCCCGCAGATCGATGTGGTCACCGGCCCGGCGCTGGACGTCAGCGGGGTGACCATCCAGCGGTCCGCGATCTTCACCGTCGCGGCGCTGGCGGTGTGCGCGGTGCTGCTCTGGTTCTTCATCAATCGGACCCGGCTGGGCCGTGGTATGCAGGCCGTGTCGCAGGATCCCGACACCGCCCGGTTGATGGGTATCAACGTCGACCGGATCATCGTGGTGGCCTTCGCCCTCGGCGCCGTGCTGGCGGCGATCGCCGGGATCTCGCAGGGCTTCCAGAACAACAACATCGACTTCCGGATGGGCTTCCTGGCCGGTCTGAAGGCGTTCACCGCCGCGGTTCTCGGTGGTATCGGCAACGTCTACGGCGCCGTCGTCGGTGGCTTGGTGCTGGGCGTCGTCGAGGCGCTGGCCACCCAGTACATCCCAGGTCGGTTCGGTGGCGGTTCCTGGAAGGATGTCTGGGCGTTCGTCATTCTGATCCTGGTACTGGTGTTCAGGCCGCAGGGCCTGCTCGGAGCGAGGGTGGTGGATCGGGCATGAGCGAGGTACAGACAAGCACTCCGGCGGAGCCGGAGGCGTCGGCTCAGCAGCCGGTGAAGCCGATCGCGTGGCCGGCCGGTATCGCCGGCGTGGTGCTGATGATCGTGGGCTCCTCCCTGTCCTGGAGCTACGACAGCTCGATCCTGAACGATCTGTCGATCAACCTCTATCCGGGCGGCCTGCAGATCCTCGCGATCATCGGGGCCCTGCTCGCGCTGGTCCTGCTGCTCGCCGAGCGGGGGCCGCTGACGGCGCTGGGGTCATGGCTGGACGCGACCCTCGGCCTGCGGGCGCTGGGCCTCGGCCTGACGCTGTACATGGTGTTGGTCATCGTGGCGATCACGGTGGAGTCGGACGGCCTGATCAACGTCAACCCGGGTGCCTACGTCTCCCTGGCCGGTGCCGTGCTGATCCTGGTGAGCTCGCGGATGCTCCCGTTGCGGAAGCTTCGCGACCTGAGCCAGGCGAGGCTGCCGGGCTGGGTGGAGATCCTCGCCATCTCCGTGATGATGGCGGTGATCCTGTTCGGTGCGGCGTACGCGCTGGGCCTGACGGACGCGTGGTCGTTCATCCTCTGCCTGCTCTTCATCGGTACGGTGATCCTGGCGCTGTTCCGGACCGGGGTGATGACCTGGTTCGGCCACGTCGCGCAGCGGCACAAGAAGGTGCTGACGCTGGCGGCGTTCGTGGTCGCGTTCTTCTTCCCCTTCACCCAGCGGGGGTCGGATGCGAACATGTCGATCGCGTGCCAGGTGCTGATCTTCGCGGCCACCGCGATGGGCCTGAACATCGTGGTCGGTCTGGCCGGCCTGCTGGACCTCGGCTACATCGCCTTCCTCGGCTCCGGCGCCTATGTGGCCGCGATGTTGTCGGAGTCGGCGTTCTCGACGATCGACTGGCACCCGCCGTTCGTGGTTGTGATGCTGCTCGGCGCAGGTACGGCGGCGACTCTCGGTCTCATCATCGGGTCACCGACACTCCGCGTCTCAGGTGACTACCTGGCCATCGTGACATTGGGCTTCGGTGAGATCTTCCGGCTGGCGATGTTCAACCTGGACGGCATCAACGGCCCGCTGCTGACCAACGGCCCGAACGGTATCCCCGGCATCCCGGATCTGGAGATCGGCAACTTCAACTTCGGCGACGAGCACACGGTCGCCGGGCTGGACCTGGGTCGCTTCTCGAACTACTACTTCCTGCTGCTGCTCCTGATCGCGTTCGTCATCCTGGTCTTCGCCCGGCTGAACAACAGCCGGATCGGCCGGGGCTGGGTCGCGATCCGGGAGGATGAGAAGGCCGCCGAGGCGATGGGCGTGAACGTCTTCGGCCTGAAGGTGCTGGCGTTCGCGATCGGGGCCTTCCTGGCCGGTCTGGCCGGAACCATCAAGGCACACCAGGACGTTGCCGTCAGCCCCGACCAGTACATCTTCCTCGAGTCGGCGTTCCTGCTCGCGGCCGTCGTGCTGGGCGGTATGGGCACCATCGCCGGTGTGCTGCTGGGAGCAACGATCCTGAAGCTGCTGCCGGAGAAGCTGCGGTTCTTCTCGGAGTACCGGCTGCTGCTGTTCGGCCTGCTGCTGGTGCTGATGATGCGGTTCCGGCCGGAGGGCCTGGTGGCGAGCAGACGTCGGCAGCTGGAGTTCCACGAGGAGGACGAGGCGTTGGCCGTCGCGGTCGAGGAAGAGCTTGTGGAGGAGGCGAAATGACCGTCACCGAGACAACGTCCACATCGACCCGGGCGAGCGGCCAGCCGGTGCTCGAGGCCTCCGGGGTGACCATGCGGTTCGGTGGTCTGCTGGCGGTCAACGACGTCAACCTGACCGTGCGGGAAGGCGAGATCGTCGGTCTGATCGGCCCGAACGGGGCCGGTAAGACGACGTTCTTCAACTGCCTCACCGGCCTCTACAAGCCGACGTCCGGGGCGGTCCGGTTCGCCGGTGCGCCGCGCAAGCCGGAGCCGGCGAAGCGCCAGGTGAGCGAGGCGGAAGACGCGGTGGTGGTGCAGCCGCTGGCCGCGCTGACGCCGTTGCCGCCGAAGCCGCGGGCCGTGGTCCGGGCCGGAATGGCGCGGACGTTCCAGAACATCCGGCTGTTCGCCAACATGACCGCGCTCGAGAACGTGATGGTCGGCCGCTACTGCCGGACCAGTTCGGGCGCGCTCACCTCGGTACTGCGCGGGCCGAAGTTCCGCCGGGAGGAGTCGGCCACCCGGGAACGGGCCCAGGAGCTGCTGAACTTCGTCGGGCTGGGCAAGTCCGCCGAGCACCTGGCCCGGAACATGCCGTACGGCGACCAGCGCCGGCTCGAGATCGCGCGGGCGCTGGCCACCGACCCGAAGCTCATCCTGCTGGACGAGCCGACGGCCGGTATGAACCCGCTGGAGACCCGGCAGGCCAGTGACCTGATCTTCAAGATCCGGGATTCGGGGCTGTCGGTCGTGGTGATCGAGCACGACATGCGGTTCATCTTCAACCTCTGCGACCGGGTGCTGTGCCTGGTCCGCGGTGAGGCCCTGATCGAGGGCACACCGGCCGAGGTGCAGTCCGACCCGCGGGTGATCGAGGCCTACATCGGCACCGGCGAGGACGACGACGAGGAAGAGGCGCAGCGTCAGCAGGACGTCGCCGACGGGGAGGAGACCCCATGACGGTACTGATGCCACGCCTCCGGCGCGGCGGGTCATGGGGCTTTTGCTCCCGGTCTTCCCTCGTCACTCCAGTCGCTACGCTCCTTCCACTCCTCAGTCCAGACCGGGAGGCCCCATGACCGCGATGCTCGAGGTCCGCGACCTGGAAGTTGCCTACGGCAAGATCGTCGCGGTGAAGAAGATCAGCTTCAGCGTGGAGCAGGGGCAGGTGGTGTCGCTGATCGGCACCAACGGCGCCGGCAAGACGACCACGCTGCGGACGATCTCGGGTCTGATCCGGCCGTCGTCGGGGGAGATCCTGTTCCAGGGCGAGCGGATCGACACCGCGCCGGCGCACGACATCGTCGCGCGCGGGCTGGCGCACTCCCCGGAGGGCCGGCGGATCTTTCCGAGGCTGTCGGTCGAGGAGAACCTGCTGCTCGGCGCGTTCGCCCGCCGGGACGCCAGTGGGGTCCGGACCGACCTGGACGCGGCGTACGAGCTGTTCCCGATCCTGGGGGAGCGGCGCAAGCAGCCGGCCGGGACGTTCTCCGGCGGTGAGCAGCAGATGCTGGCGATGGGCCGGGCGATGATGAGCCGGCCGAAGCTGATGATGCTGGACGAGCCGTCGATGGGTCTGTCGCCGATCATGATGAAGCGGATCATGACGACAGTGACCGAGTCTGCAGCGGCAGGGGACCACGATCCTGCTGGTGGAGCAGAACGCGCAGGCGGCCCTGAAGCGGGCCGACTTCGGGTACGTGCTGGAGGTCGGCAAGATCGTCCTGTCCGGTACCGGCAGCGACCTGCTGGTCAACGACGACGTCCGTAAGGCGTACCTGGGCGAGGACTAGCACCTTTAGTTGCCGAGAGCCCGGCCCGATCATGGGCCGGGGCTCTCTGTCAGCTCCGGATGACGACCAGGAGTTGCACCAGCAGCGGCGCGACGATCAGCGCCGGCAACAGGTCCGCCACCGCGATCTGCTTGAGCTTGAGCAGCCGCAGGGCGACACCGATCAGCATCACGCCACCGGTCGCGCCCAACGCGGTCACATGCGCGTCGGGGAGTACGTCGCCGAGGACGGCACCGACCGCGGTCATCAGACCCTGTACGACGAGGACGACGAGCGCTGAGGCGGTCACGCCCCAGCCGAACGACGCGGCGAACGCGATCGCGGCGAAACCGTCCAGCACCGCCTTGAGGTACAACTGGTCCGCGCCACGGCCGAGGCCGTCGGACAGCGCACCGAGGAACGTCAGCGGCCCGACGCAGAACACCATCGACGCGGTCACGAACCCCTCGACGAACGTGCTCTCGCCGTCACCGCGGCTGAACCGGTGTTGCATCCAGGCACCGAAATCCTCCAGCCGCTGCTCGATCCGCAGCAACGATCCGGCGATCCCGCCGATCAGCATCGCGCCGAGCACGATCAGGATCGGCGCGCTGTCGCCGACCGCGTCACTGAGCACCCGATCGCCGACCGTGAGTGCCGAGGCGATCGCGATCAGCAGCGTGACCAGGCCGAGCGCGTCGGTGACGAGGTCGCGGGTGCGGTGACTGAGCCGATGGCCGATGAGTACGCCGAGTACCGAGCCGATGAGCACCGTCGCGACATTCACGACAGTACCGATTCCGATGAACAAACCTGGTCTCCGATCGGCCCGCGGGGGCAGCTTTGCAAGTGACCCCCGAGGGCCTACTGTTGCGCGAGGACGAGCGTATCCGCCGTCCCGTTCACCTCGGGGGTGGACCAGACCAGGAGGTCGCTGTGGCAGCAGCCATCGAGGTGAGGGACGCCCAACGCGGTGATGCCGACGCCTTGGTTGCGTTGTGGCGTGAGATGACCACCGGATCCGGTCACCCGTTGCGACTGCCGACGCCGCCGACGGCCGCCGCCGTCGAGGTTGCTGTCGGCAAACATCTGGACGACCCGTTCGGCCGGCTGCTGGTCGGCGAGCTGGACGGCGCCGTCCACGGGATGGCCTACCTGCGCCGGACGGCGGTCAGTCCGCTGCACGACGACTTCACCGTGACGGTGGAGTACCTGCACGTCAGTGACGCCGCCCGGCGGCACGGCCTGGGCAAGGCGCTGATCGCGGAGGCGGCCGCCTGGGCCGAGCACGAGAACTGCGCACACCTGGCCGCCGTCGCGCCCGCGATCGCCCGCGAGGCGAACAGGTTCCTGGCCCGGTTGGGTCTGGGGCAGGCCGGCGTACTGCGTTTCGCCACCACGCACACCGTGCGTCGCCGGCTGGCGGCCGAGCACGCGCCGAACCTGCTGGCCCTGCTGTCGTCGCGACGGTCGGTGATCGCTCGCCGTGCGCAACTGGTCCGGCCGCCGTTGACGGTCGACCCTGGGCCGGCCGACGTCAGCTTCCCGGCGGCGCCTGAATCAGCTGGCACGTGATCCGCGCGGTGCAGACCCGCTTGTCCCGCTCGTCGGTGATGACCACCTCGTACGACGTCGTCGTACGGCCGAGGTAGATCGGCGTCGCGACGCCGGTGACGACGCCGTCGCGGACCGCGCGGTGGTGGGTGGCGTTGATGTCGACACCGACCGCGACCTTGCCGTAGGCCGCCGCGTGCAGGGCCGAGCCGATCGAGCCGAGGCTCTCGGCCAGGACGCAGGACGCGCCGCCGTGCAGCAGCCCGTACGGCTGGGTGTTGCCCTTGACCGGCATGGTCGCGACGACCCGCTCCGGGGCCGCCTCCTTGACGCTGATGCCCATCAGGTGCAGCAGAGTGCCCTCGATGCCCATCCCCGGGCCGAGATCAATACCGTCATCGCTCACAGGGGGCAGACTACGTCAGCCTTCCGGCCCGACCGAGGGACTGTGACAGAACTGTCGGTGGGAACCACTAGAGTCGGTACGTGGCTCCAGATACCAACACCTCGACGATGACCAAGGACACCGCGCAGGCGGGCACCGGCCGGCCGCGGATCCTGCTGCTGGACGGGCACTCGCTGGCGTACCGGGCGTTCTACGCGCTGCCGGTGGAGAACTTCTCCACCACCACCGGGCAGCACACCAACGCGGTGTACGGGTTCACCTCGATGCTGATCAACATGCTCCGTGACGAGCAGCCCACCCATATCTGCGTCGCGTTCGACGTGTCCCGCAAGACCTTCCGCGCCGAGCAGTACGCGGAGTACAAGGCGGGCCGGTCGAAGTCGCCGGACGAGTTCAAGGGGCAGGTCTCGCTGGTCAAGGAGGTGCTGGAGGCGCTCCGGATCCCGACCACCGAGATCGACGGCTGGGAGGCCGACGACATCATCGCCACGCTCGCCACCCAGGCGTCCGAGCAGGGCTTCGAGGTGCTGATCAGCAGTGGCGACCGGGACGCGTTCCAGCTGGTCAGCGACGACGTCACGGTGCTGTACCCGAAGCGCGGCGTGTCCGAGATCGCCCGGATGGACCCGGCCGCGGTCGAGGAGAAGTACGGCGTGACGCCGCGGCTCTACCCGGACCTGGCCGCGCTGGTGGGGGAGACGAGCGACAACCTGCCGGGTGTGCCCGGCGTCGGGCCGAAGACGGCGGCCAAGTGGCTGAACCAGTTCGGCTCGCTGAACGACGTGGTCGACCGGGTCAACGAGATCAAGGGCAAGGCCGGTGAGTCGCTGCGCGAGCACCTGGCCGACGTGATCCGGAACCGGCAGATCAACGAACTGGTCCGCGACCTGACCCTGGACGTCACCGTCGGACGACCTGGTCCGGACGCCGTGGGACCGGGAGAAGGTGCACACGCTGTTCGACAGCCTGGAGTTCCGGGTGCTGCGGGAGCGGCTGGTCGCCGAGCACGAGGAGGTCGACGCGACCGTCGACCACGGGTTCGAGCTGGACGGCGTCCAGCTGAAGCCGGGTGAGGTGGCCGGCTGGCTCAAGGAGCACGTCATCACCGGCGAGCGGATCGGCGTCGCGGTGCAGGGCAGCTGGGGTCGCGGCACCGGCGAGATCACCGGCCTCGCGTTGGCGAGCACGTCGGGTGCGGCGGCCTGGTTCGACCCGACCACGCTGACCCCGGACGACGACGCGGCCTGGCAGGCGTGGCTCGCGGACCCGAAGCAGCCGAAGGCGCTGCACGACGCGAAGGGGCCGCTGCTCGGCTTCCTGGAGCGTGGCTGGACGCTCGGCGGTCTGAGCTCGGACACCCAGCTGAGCGCGTATCTCGCCCGGCCGGACCAGCGGTCGTACGACCTGGCCGACCTGACCGTGCGCTACCTCAAGCGCGAGCTGCGCAACGAGGAGGCCGACAACGGTCAGCTCAGCTTCGACGACGTCGAGGGCGGCCCGGCCGCGGACGCGACGATGCTGCGCGCCCGCGCGATCGCGGACCTGGCCGACACCCTGGATGCCGAGCTGGAGAAGCAGGCCGGGACGGCGTTGCTGGCGGATGTGGAGCTGCCGCTGATCGACGTCATCGCGGCGATGGAGCGGGACGGTATCGCGGTCGACCGGCCGTATCTGGAGGAGCTGGAGGAGCGGTTCGCCACCGGGGTACGGGAGGCCGCCGCGTCGGCGTACGAGGTGATCGGGAAGGAGATCAACCTCGGGTCGCCGAAGCAGTTGCAGGTGGTGCTGTTCGACGAGCTGCAGATGCCGAAGACGAAACGGACCAAGACCGGGTACACGACCGACGCGGACTCGCTGCAGGCGCTGTTCGAGAAGACCGAGCACCCGTTCCTGGCGTACCTGCTGGCGCACCGGGACGCGTCCCGGCTGCGGCAGACGGTCGAGGGGCTGCTGAAGACGATCAGCCCGAAGGACGGCCGGATCCACACCACGTTCAACCAGACCATCGCGGCGACCGGCCGGCTCAGCTCGACCGACCCGAACCTGCAGAACATCCCGATCCGGACCGAGGAGGGCCGCCGGATCCGGCAGGCGTTCATCGTCGGCGAGGGCAACGAGGCGCTGATGTCGGCGGACTACAGCCAGATCGAGATGCGGATCATGGCGCACGTGTCCGAGGACCAGGGGCTGATCGACGCGTTCACCTCGGGTGAGGACTTCCACTCCGTCACCGCGGCCCGGGTGTTCTCGGTCGAGCCGGCCGAGGTGACGCAGGAGATGCGGGCCAAGATCAAGGCGATGAACTACGGCCTCGCCTACGGCCTGTCGGCGTACGGGCTGAGCCAGCAGCTGAAGATCGGCGTGGACGAGGCGAAGGGGTTGATGGACGAGTACTTCGAGCGCTTCGGCGGCGTCCGCGACTACCTGCGCAGCATCGTCATCGACGCCGGTAAGAGCGGCTACACCGAGACGATCCTGGGTCGCCGGCGCTACCTGCCGGACCTGACCAGCGACAACCGGCAGCGCCGCGAGATGGCCGAGCGGATGGCGCTGAACGCGCCGATCCAGGGCTCGGCCGCGGACGTGATCAAGATGGCGATGCTGAAGGTCGACGCGTCGCTGCGCGAGTCGGACCTGAAGTCGCGGATGCTGCTCCAGGTGCACGACGAGCTCGTCTTCGAGATCGCCCCGGGCGAGCGCGAGGCGCTCGAGGAGCTGGTGCGACGCGACATGGGCCGCGCGGTCGACATGGCCGTGCCGCTCGACGTCTCGGTCGGCATCGGCCGCACCTGGCACGAAGCCGCCCACTAGCCGTGGTGCCGAACCGGCCGTTCCGGTGGGACCTGGTGCGGCCGGACCAGCTCGGCTCCCTCCTGGATGGTGTCGAGGAGCCGGAGGTGGCGCTTCGGCGTTAGGGACGCTCGAAGGCCGGGGTGGGGTCGGGGGAGAGGGCGTTGGCGATGGCCTCGTGTTCGCGGGGCGACAGGGCCGGGAGGCCGGCCAGCGGGAACCACGCGACCTCGAGGGACTCGTCGTCGTTCACGCGCGGTTCGCCGTGCAGCGGGCGGCAGCGGAAGCAGAGGTCGAGGTACTGGACCTGGTCGCCGTTGGGGTAGATGGACGGCGGCAGGGTCTGGACGTGGACCAGTCGTTCGACCTCGACCACGACCGCGGTCTCCTCCTGGATCTCGCGGACCAGGCCGACGGCCGGCTGCTCGCCGGGCTCGAGAATGCCGGCGACCAGACTCCATCGCCCGTTGTCCACACGTCGTACCAGCAGCACCTGTTCGGCGTCGTTCAGGACCACGCCGGTGATGCCGGTCAACCACAGCAGGTCGTGGCCGATCTTCTCGCGCAGCTCGAGGATGAATTTCGGGGTCGCCATGGTGTGAACCCTATAGAAACAGGGGAGTCCATTTAGTTTCCGCAAGAAAGTTGATCGGACCTGAGCAAGCGGCAAACGCTTCCCGTGCAAGACACGGACTGTGTGCATCCGATCTCGCCAAGTTACTTCCGAACCCTTCCGAAGTCATCGGATCTGTGCCATTCTCCCGCAAAGATCCGAGATCCTATCGGATATTTCGTCTCGTACCGTCCTATACCGCCTTGGAGGGACCCATGCCGAACAACGCTGCCGGGCCGACGGGAATCAGTCGTCGATCACTCATCGCCGGGGCGCTCGGGCTGACTGCCGCAACAGCCGGTGGAGGTCTGCTCAGCGGATGCAGTAGCTCGAGCTCCGCGAGTGGAGCGGGTGGGGCCGGCGCGGCTCCGGCCGCGCCCAGCGTCACGCTCGGCCCGAAGCTCGCGGGGGTGCAGTACCCGGACGGGTACGTCGGCCCGGTGGCCCGGCAACTGAAGCCGCTCACGTCCGAGAAGGTCACCTTCAAGATCGTCGTCCCGCAGGACGTGACGATCGGCGACTGGAAGACCAACGCCTTCACCAAGTGGCTGGAGCAGAAGACCAACATCCACATCGAGTGGAAGCAGGTCGGCGGTACCGACGACGACATCATGACCAAGGTGAACGCGATGATCGCGGCCGGCGACATCCCGGATGCCTTCATGGGCGTCCAGTTCACCCGGTCCCAGCTGTTCCTGTACGGCCAGCAGGGCCTGTTCCACGACGTCGGCCAGCACATCGACGGGTACGCGCTGAACCTGCAGCAGGCGATGAAGGACTACCCGGACACCCGCAAGCTGGTGCAGGCGCCGGACAAGAAGATCTACTCGTTCCCGAACATCAACGACTGCTACCACTGCCGGGCCAGCAACGGCCGCACGTTCCTCAACACCGACTGGATCAAGCAGGTCGGCCTCGACATCCCGAAGACCACCGACGAGTTCCAGGAGGTGCTGCGCGCCTTCAAGAAGGCCGACCTCGGCGGCAACGGCCGGACCATCCCGTTCGCCGGCTACAAGGACGCGCCGTTCGACACGTTCTTCATGAACGCGTTCCTCTACAACCCTGGTGATCCTTGGCTGGTCGTCAACGACGGCAAGGTCGACGTGACGTTCAACAAGGACGAGTGGCGCGAGGGCCTGAAGTTCATCCACGGCATGTACGCCGAGGGGCTGATCAACAAGGACGTGTTCACCGCCGACCAGGACCAGATGGACCGGTACGGCAAGGCGCCGGGCAAGCCGATCATCGGCGGTGCCCGGTCGTACTACTGGGGCGGCTTCCTCGACATCGACCAGAAGGACCCCGACGCCCGCTGGCGCAAGTACCTCGCGATCCCGCCGCTGGAAGGTCCGAACAAGGTCCGGTACGCCGCCTGGAACTACCTCGGCGTCGGCGTCGAGGTGGCGAAGCTGGTGATCACCAAGAAGTGCGCCAAGCCGGAACTGCTGGTCCAGTGGGCGGATGCGCAGATGGAGCTGGAGGCGATCCTGCGCGGGTACGGCGGCCCGAAGTTCGAGTGGGCCAAGAAGGGTGAGCTCGGGATCAACGGCAAGCAGGCGGTGTACGGCTTCTCCGCGACCTGGAACACCGAGAAGAACATCAGCTGGAGCCAGGACAACACGATGTACCGGTCCCAGGACTTCCGGCTGGCCGAGCGGGTGAACCCGAAGGACCTCACCTTCGAGAGCCCGCTGTACCAGCAGACGATGGACAACTACTTCCCGTACAAGCAGCCGCAGGAGATGCAGTTCCCGCCGGTCACGCTGGACCAGGACCAGGCCGCGCAGGAGGCGGAGCTGAAGACGAACCTGGAGAGCGAGGTCAGCCAGTCGTTCTCCCGGTTCGTCACCGGTCAGCTCGACCCGAACGACGACGCCGCCTGGAACGACTACAAGGACCGGATCGAGAAGATCGGTGTGAAGCCGTATCTGGACCTCCAGCAGGCCGGCTACGAGACCTACAACTCATGACCGCGACCGGAACGCTGCCGCCGGACGAACGGCGGCTGGCCGTCGGCGCGGCGATCCAGGACACCCGGGGCGACAAGATCGCGCTCGCCTGTATCTACACCGCACTCGGACTGTTCTGCCTCGCCGTGCTGTATCCGCTGATCTACGTCGTCAGCGCCTCGGTGAGCGACACCGGCAGGGTGTCCGCGGGGGAGGTGTGGTTGTGGCCGATCGGCTTCACCCTGGACGCCTACAAGGCGATCTTCGACTACAAGTCGATCGTCAGCGGCTTCGGCAACTCCGTGTACTACGCGGTGGCCGGAGCCGTGGTCGCCACGGTCCTCACGCTGCTGGCGGCGTACCCGCTGTCCCGGAAGGGGTTGCCGGGCAAGGGCTTCATCATGGCGGCGTTCGTGTTCACGATGATGTTCAGCGGCGGCCTGATCCCGACGTACCTGGTGGTCGATCAGCTGGGGTTGCTGAACACCCGCTGGGCGATGATCCTGCCGACCGCGCTGGCGGTGTGGAACATGATCATCACCCGGACCTATTTCATGGTGACGATCCCGGAGGAACTGGTCGAGGCCGGCAAGGTGGACGGCTGCAGCGACTTCGGCTTCTTCTGGCGGATCGTGCTGCCGCTGAGCAAACCGATCGTCGCGGTGAACCTGCTGTTCTACGCGGTCGCGCAGTGGAACTCGTTCTTCAACGCGCTGATCTACCTGACCAACGAGCATCTGTTCCCGTTGCAGGTGGTGCTGCGGCAGATCCTGATCCAGAGCAAGGTCGACCCGTCCCAGATGCCCGACACGAGCAAGCTGATGCAGATGAAGGAGCTGCAGCAGCAGCTCAAGTACTCGCTGATCGTGATCGGCATGATTCCGCCGTTGCTGGTCTACCCCTTCGTGCAGAAGCACTTCGTCAAGGGGGCCATGATCGGCTCGCTGAAGGGGTGACGAGATGACCGCATCGACGGAAACCCGCGCAAGCGTCGAGACCGCCAAGCCGCCGGCCGGGCGGCAGTCGCCCAACGGCCACCGGAAGGGCCGGGTGAAAGCGCCCAAACCCTCCGTCCGGCTGGGCATCCGGATGCGCCGGAACTGGCAGCTGTACGTGATGCTGGCACTGCCGCTGATCTGGCTGGCGGTCTTCGCCTACTGGCCGATGTACGGCGTGGTGATCGCCTTCAAGGACTACAACGTGGTGTCCGGGATCCTGGGCAGCCCGTGGGTCGGGTTCAAGCACTTCGAACGGTTCGTGGAGTCGTACCAGTTCTGGAACCTGATCCGGAACACGGTCTACCTGCACGTGTACGAGCTGGTCGCGACGTTCCCGTTGCCGATCATTCTCGCGCTCTGCCTGAACACGATCCGGAAGAAGTGGTTCAGCCGGTCGGCCCAGCTGATCACCTACGCACCGCACTTCATCTCCACGGTGGTCGTGGTCGGCCTGATCGTCGTCCTGACGAACCCGAACACCGGGGTGGCGAACAAGTTCATCGGCCTGTTCGGCTTCGGGCCGGTCGACATCATGGGCGATTCGGGGATGTTCCGGCACATCTACGTGTGGTCGGGGGCCTGGCAGACGATGGGGTTCGCGGCCATCATCTACCTGGCCGCGCTGACCAGTGTGCCGCCGGAGTTGCACGAGGCGGCGATCGTCGACGGGGCCTCCCGGCTGCGGCGGATGTGGCACATCGACCTGCCGGCGATCGTGCCGGTGGCGGTGATCCTGCTGATCCTGAACATCGGCTCGATCCTGTCGGTCGGGTTCGAGAAGGTGCTGCTGATGCAGAACAACCTGAACCTCGACACCGCCGAAGTGATCGACACCTACGTGTACAAGATCGGTCTGGCCTCGGCGGTGCCGCAGTTCAGCTATGCGACCGCGATCGGCTTGTTCAGATCGGTGATCGGTCTGGTGCTGCTGGTACTGGCGAACACCTTCGCCAGACGCTTCGCCAAGTCCAGTCTTTGGTGAATCAGCCGGCGTCGACGGTCTGGCGGTGCAGTCCTGCCGCCAGGCCGATCGACAGCAGGATCGCGCAGGTGCTGGTCATCGCGACCAGGACCTTCACGCCGGCCATGCCGGTGGCGATGTCGGTGCCGAGCACGATCCCGGCACCGATCGCGAGCACGATCAGCCCGGCCCAGATCAGCAGGGCGGCCCGCTTCTCCTGCTGTGCGATCGCGGCATAGACGACGAGCTGCAGTACGGCGTACGCCGAGCCCGAGATCGCGAACAGCCAGGTATACGGACCGAGTGGCCCGTACTCCGCCTCGCCGCCGATCACGGCCACGACCACATCGGGCAGGATCAGCGCGCCGATGACCGAACACACACCGAGTCCCGCGACCGCCCAGATCGCCCGACGCAGCCGGACCGTGTCGCCGGGCTCGCTGGCGAGTGACGGGAACACGATCACGATCACGAACTGCGGCAGGAACAGGCACGCTTTCGCCACGATGACACCGGCCGCGTAGTACCCGCTGTGCCGGCCGTCGAGCAGGGCCCGGGCGAACAGCACGTCTGCGTTGGCGATCGCGAAGAACGCGAGCAGCGTATGCGTTCCGTGCACCGTTTCCCGCAGTACTCCCTTGACCTCTGCCGCCGTACCCCCTGCGGATCCACGCAGCAGGAAGCCACCCAGCAGAGCGGGTACGGCGGCGCCCAAGGCCAGACCGATCATTGCCGCGTCGACCGTTGGGCGGATGAGCAGTGCGCCACCACCCAGCACCAGACGTCCCACCCCGACTGCTGTGTAGACGGCTGCCAGCTCGGTCCAGCGTTGACTGCCTTGGAGCACCCCGAGCTGTGAGCCCATGAGGGTGAGGCAGCCGAGTGTGGGGGCGAGCAACATGATCGCGACCAGCGAGTCGATGTGCAGCAGCCAGGCGAACAGCGGCGTCGCCAGCAGGCAGACGATCGTGAGTCCGAGCGCGGCACGGCGTCCTGCCTTGAGCATCGCGTCGGCCAGGGTCGCGGCGCCGTCACCCGAGTGGGTGGCGAGCTGGCGGGCGCCGGTCGCCTGCAGACCGAGTGACGCGACGTTGCCGATCAGCAGCAGGCCGAGCAGTGCGGTGATGGCGCCGAACTGCTCCGGCACGAGCTGGTGGACGCCGATGAGCGTGAAACCGTAGGCGGCCACGTTCATGATGGCCATGCCGACGGCAACGACAGTCGCGCTGCGGAGGAACGACAGCTTCGGCTGCTGCTCTGGCGTCGTGTCTGAGGTCATGATCTGCTGTCCGGCCCTGGTACCCGGTAGGTTGCGCTGCAGTGAGGGGGTGATGCCGACGTGGTCATGTCAGAACGTGCTGTGCGCGTCCTGCCCTGGCTGTGGCCTGTCCTGCTCACCCTGTTGATCACTGCTCCGCTGCTCGCTCCGGGCTATGTGGTCGGCTACGACATGGTGTTCGTGCCGGACCTCACGGTACGGCTTGACCTGTTCGGTGTCACAACGGCCATGCCGCGAGCGGTCCCGTCGGACGTGATCGTCGCCGTACTGGACGAGCTCGTCGGTGGCCAGGTACTGAACAAGGTCGTTCTGGTGGCCATTCCGCTACTGTCCGGACTCGGTATGACCGCCCTGTGGCGAGAGTTGCGACTCGGCACTGCGCTACCTGGTGCCGCGGCCGTGACGCTCTTCGTCTGGAACCCGTTCGTCGCCGAGCGCCTCCGACTGGGCGCATGGGCGCTGCTACTCGGGTACGCCGCTCTGCCGTGGCTGGTGCGGTCCGCACTGCGACTGCGGAAGGGCACGGGCTGGCCGGGGTTCCTGCTCGCCTCAGCCGGCTGTGCATTGACTGCCTCGGGCGGGATCACCGGACTGCTGGTCGCTGGTCTCATCCTGCTGTGGCCGGGACGCGGGCGGGTGTGGCCGCTCGCCGGAGCGGTACTGCTGAACGCTCCCTGGCTGGTGGCAGGCCTTGTGCACGCTGGTAAATCCACGGTCGACCCCGCCTCGGTGACTGCCTTCGCCACTCGGAACGAGGGCTACGGGGGAGCGCTGCCCACTCTGCTCACCCTGGGCGGTGTCTGGAACGCAGACGTTGTCCCCGGCAACAGAGGCGACCTGCTGCCGCTGATCTTCGCGTTCCTCATGCTGCTCATGTCCGTGGCCGGTGTAGTGCTGTGGTGGCGACAGGACCGCATTGTCGGGGCTCTGATCGTGGCGGCTGCTCTCGCCGTAGTCGTGGGCATGGCCGGCGTGGTCGCACCGGGAGCCTTTGCGGACGTGGTGGCCAACGTTCCTGGTGCCGGTCTCTTCCGCGACGGTCAGCGGTACCTGGCACCACTGGTGCTGCTCCAGTCTGTCGGCTTCGGTGTGGCGGTCCACGCGCTGCTGCGCCATGCACCGCTGCATCGGGTTGTCGGCGCGACCGCCGTACTGCTGCCGATCGCCGCGCTGCCGGCCATGGCCGGAGGGGCTGGGCTGAAGGTGTCGCACTACCCGTCCGACTGGGCGCGGGCGCAGCAGGTGCTGGCCGGGCCGTTCATCCCGTGGCCGTTCGAGTCCTACCGGGCGCCGGTCTGGAACGGCCGCCGGCCGGTGCTCGACCCGATGCCGCGGTACTTCGACCAACCGGCGGTCGTCCCCGACGAGCTGCTCGTGGGCGGCCATCGCCTGGCCGGTGAGGACCCACGTGCCGCCACCGTGGCAACGGCATTCCGTACGGCGATCCGCAGCGGAATCGACCCGACACCGGTGCTGCTGGAGCAGGGCGTCGGCTGGCTGGTCTTCGACCGCGGGGCCGGTGGGCCGTCTCCACGCGAATCGATCGCCGGGCTGACCGAGGTGTACGCCGGGATGACGGTGAGCGTTTACCAGCTGCCCGGAACGCCTGCACCCCAACAGAGTCAGCCCTGGCGGACGGCCGTCGTACTGGCCGCGTGGGTGCTGGCCGGAGCGACGCTGGCGGCCGCGGGGGCCGGTCTGGTGACCCGGCGCTCCATGGTCTGGCGGAGTCGCTGAGCGGTTGTTACTCTTCGGTTCACTTATCGAGGAGGGGACACGCTTCATGGGAACACTGATCGCTGCGGCCATCGCCGTATTCGCCGGGCTGGCGGTGGCTACGACCACGGTTGTCGGAGTCGTGCAGTCGGTGAAGGACGATCCGGTGCCGCCGGCCGGGCAGACCCAGGGACAGGCTGACGTCCCGATCGTGGGCTACGGGACGAAGTAGACAGCAGCCCGTCGAAGGCCAGTGCGGTCGCGCACCAGGTGAAGTTGCCCGCACTGGCTACTGCCCCCTCCGACAACCGCCGCCGAAGCTCGAGGTCCTGCAGCAGCTCGGTGACCGCGCTCGTGAATTCACCCGGGCTGTCCACCAGCACACCCGACACACCGTCGTGGACGGACTCGGTCGGCCCGCCCGCACTCCGGTAGGCCACAGTCGGTACGCCGTGTCCGGCAGCCTCACCGACGACGAGTCCCCAGCCCTCCTTGAGGCTCGGCAGCGCCAGCACCCACGCCTCGTCGTACGCCGCGTGCTTGTCGTCCTCACTGACGTGGCCGCGGAACTCCACCGCGTCCTGCAGCCCGCGCTCCTCGACATACTTCCGCAGCGAGTCCTCCCACCAACCTGAGCCGACCACGACAAGTCGCGCGTCGGGGAGTACCTCTCGGGCCGCCGCGATCGCGTCGACGGCGTGCTCGATCTGCTTGTGCGGCACGATCCGGCCGACGCACACCACGGTCGGCACCGGCGACTGCGGCTGCTGCCGCGGTGGTGCCGGATCGGTGCCGTTGTGGATCACGTCGATGCTCTGCACGCCAAGGCTCAGCAGTTCGTCGCGTGAGGCCGACGACACGGTCACGTAGCTGGCAGTCGTCGTACAGCCGTGGTGCGACGCGCGACTCGAGCCACCAGCCCAGCCGGCCACGCCAGCCCGGGTACACCACTTGCCACTGCTCCTCGTGCACGTGATGCACGAGGACGACGACGCCGGTACGACGTACGAGGCGAGTAAAGAATGGGAGACCGTTCTGCACGTCGATCACGTGGTCGGGTCGGCGCAGCCACGTGTGCAGCAGGCCACGCAGGTACACGGTGACCTTGGTACCGCGGTACAGGTACCGCACGTCGTGCCGGCGTGCTTCTCGCGGACTGCCCGGATAGGCCGCGCACAGCACAGTCACCCGCCAGCCCAGTGCCGCAAGGCCTCTGGCCACCTCCTCCACGTATCGCTCCGAGCCCCCGCCCTCAGGGTTCGTCGTGTCCCGCCAGTTCAGCAACAGCACGCTCTGAGCACGCACCTTGTGAGCCCCACCCTCCGGTAACCTCCCCCGAGGTAATGGGCGGGGACGTTACCAAGGAGTAACGATGTCCGCCAGTGCTCGCAAGATCCGTTAATGTCCCGCCTGTGCCAGTGATGACGAACCCCACAGCGAACAGCGCGTGGACAGCCGACCTCGGTCGTGCGGTCCGGCTGTTCCGGGCGTTCGGGGTCGAGCAGTCGGACCCGGATCACTTCTACGAAACGCTTGCTGCAGATTCGGTCGGTCAACTCGAGCAGTACGCCGACATGCGCGGCGCGGTGATGCTCGACGTCGGCGGAGGTCCCGGGTACTTCGCGGACGCGTTCCGGCAGGCGGGAGCGACGTACTACGCGATCGACTCCGACCTCGGTGAGCTGAGCGGTCGTGGTGAGCCGGTCCCGGGCACAGTGCTCGGCAGCGGCATGGCACTGCCCGTCGCTGACGCCTCCGTCGACATCTGCTTCTCGTCCAACGTGCTGGAGCACGTGCCCGATCCGTGGCTGATGGCCGACGAGATGGTTCGCGTCACCAGACCGGGCGGCACGATGTTCCTGTCGTACACCGGCTGGTGGGGTCCGCACGGCGGCCACGAGACCGCTCCGTGGCATTACCTCGGTGGACACCGAGCGGCGCGTCGGTACGAGCGCCTGAAGGGTCACCCGCCGAAGAATCGGTTCGGTGAGTCGCTCTTCCCGATCACTGTCGCCGGCGGACTGCGCTGGGCCCGCTCCTGCCCGGAGGCCGACCTGGTGGCCGCAGTACCGAGGTACCACCCGCGCTGGGCGTACGGCGTCCTCGCGCTGCCCGGGCTGCGTGAGGTCGTGACCTGGAACCTCGTCCTGGTGCTGCGGCGGCGATGAGGAGGCTGAAGGCAGGAAGCACGGAGCAGGTGGTCTGGCGGGCGAGGCTCGTGCTGGGCTGTCTGGTCCTGATCGCCCTGTGC
Organism: uncultured Actinomycetota bacterium; assembly: GCA_963748245.1. Lineage (GTDB taxonomy): Bacteria > Actinomycetota > Actinomycetes > Propionibacteriales > Kribbellaceae > Kribbella. Next base: position 2,937,143 of record CAVVIA010000005.1, read on the forward strand.
TTCCACCAGGCTCCGGGCAAGATCGTGCCGGACACCAAGCTCGACCTCACCGCCGGGCCGGGCGGCTTCCTCGCCAGGTCGTTGCACCTGTGGGATCCGCAAGGAGCCTTCGGACAGCTGCAGAACCAGGCGTACGGCTACCTGCTGCCGATGGGTCCGTTCCACTGGCTGCTGGACGCTCTCTCGGTGCCCGACTGGGTGACGCAACGACTGTGGTGGTCGGTGGTGCTGTGCGTTGCCTTCCTCGGTGTCTGGAAGCTGTGCAACGCCCTCGACTTCGGAGTGCCCTGGACTCGCTTTGCCGCGGCGCTCCTGTACGCGCTGAGCCCACGCATGCTCGGCGAGGTGTCGATCACCTCGATCGAGGTGTGGCCGATGGCGATGGCTCCCTGGGTGCTCCTGCCGTTGGTGACACCGCGGGCACGTTCAGGCTGGTGGCGGGTCGGCTGGTCGGCCGTTGCGTTCGCGCTGGTCGGGGGAGTCAACGCGGTCGCCACAGGTGCGACGCTCGTACTCCCGGCGCTCTGGCTGATCACCCGGCGGCTGGACCGGTCGACGCTGAAGGTGGCGGTCGGCTGGCTGGGCTGTGTGGCCGCCGTGTCGGTCTGGTGGCTCGTCCCACTCATGCTGCTCGGTCGCTACAGCCCGCCGTTCCTGGACTGGATCGAGGACGCTGCCGTCACCACCGGCATGGCGAGCGTGTTCGAGTCGTTCCGCGGTACGTCGCAGTGGCTCAACTTCCTGTCCGGCGCCGACGGACCCAGCTGGCCGGCCGGCTGGCTCTACGTCACCCAGCCGATGCTGATCATCACAACCGGCGCGATCGCGCTGCTGGGCCTGGCCGGCTTGGCGATGGGGTCGCTCAAACACAGCGGGTTCCTGCGGCTCTCACTGGTCGTGGGACTCCTGCTGGTGACACTCGGCCATGCAGGCACGGCCGGCTCACCGCTGGCGCCGCAGATCCAGGACCTGCTCGACGGACCGCTCGCCGCACTCCGCAACACCCACAAGTTCGAGCTCGTCGTTCGGCTGCCGCTCGCACTCGCAGCAGCACACGCGATGAGCAGGCTCGCCGTGTGGGCAACGGCTCGAGGTCTCCATCGTCGCGTGGTGCCGGTGCTGGTGGCCTGTCTGATCGTGTCGGTGGCAACGCCGGCCATCCTCGGCCAGCTGCCCAGACGTGAGGGGTACGACGCCATCCCCGCACACTGGCGTGAAGCCGCGACCTGGCTCGACAGCCAGACGACGAGCGGCACGGTCCTCGTCGTACCGGCTGCTTCGTTCGCGGACTTCACCTGGGGGTCAACCAAGGACGAGCCGTTCCAGGCTTTGCTGAAACGACCCATGGCCGTGCGGGACGCCGTACCGCTGGGGTCTGCTGGTACGACGCGGTGGCTGGACGAGGTGGAACGCCGACTCGGCACTGGCATCGGCGACCAGACACTCCGGCAGGCCTTCGCGCGTGCCGGAGTCAGGTACGTCGTCGTACGCAACGACCTCCGGCGCGACGCTCAGGTCACGCCGACGCTCGCAGTTCACGAGAGCCTGGCCGAGTCGGGCATCAAGCGCGTCGCGCACTTCGGACCGCCCACCGGCAGCACCATCGAGCAGCCCGGGGTGACCCTCGACGGACGCACCCGGTTGCCGTACCCGAGTGTGGAGATCTACGACGTCGGCGACACGAGTCCGGCCCGGCTGATCCCGCAGTCGCAGCTCGTCGAGGTCCGCGGTGCCGCCGAAGACGTGCCGGCCGCTCTGACCGCGCTGGGCGGCGAGCGGGACGCCGTGACCACGTCAGACGCAGCCGGAAAGCTCACCGGACTGCCACTGATCCAGACCGACGGCCAGCAACGCCGTGAGGTGTCGGTCGGCCGCGCGGCCGAGAACTACTCGCCCGTCCTCACCGCAACGGAGCCAAGCCGGCTAGGTCGTCGAGCCCTCGGGTACGACGTCAGCCCGGCCGCACCGAGTACGACGCGGACGTGGGGCGGCGGCATCGTCGACGTACGGGCGTCGTCGTCGGCAGCGGATGCGGACGCCACTCTGCGGACCGGGCCCGGCAACGGGCCGTTCGCGGCGGTCGACGGCGATCCGTCGAGTCGCTGGATCTCCGGCACCTTCGGGCGGAGCAGTGGTGAATGGCTGGAGCTGACCTTCGCCGAACCGCGATCGGTCGAGGGACTGAAGGTCCAGTTCTCACTGGTGCCACCGACCATCGAGCCGGTCCGGACCCTGCAGGTGGAGACCGACGCGGGTTCGCTGACCTCAGTGGTGTCGGGATCGATCCAACCGCAGAACATCCCGGCACCACCGGGCAAGACGCAACGGCTGCGGCTCAGTGTCGGCATCACCGACGGCAAGAACCCGAACGGCGTGTCCATCGCCGAAGTGAGCCTGCCGGGGATGCTCGCCGTCAGCCGCCTGACGGTGCCGTCAGAGGCTCGTCAGCCGAGCGCACTGGTGTTCAGGAACCAGCAGATCGGCCGCTCCGCCTGTCTGCACGTGGACACCCGGCCACTGTGCCGGCAGAACCTCGCCAAGGACTCCGAGGAACCCACCGGGCTGCCGCGGAGCGTGGAGTTGCCGAAGGCCGCGTCGTACCGGCTGCAGGGGACCGCGCTGCCCAAGGAGGGTGCAGCGCTGGAACGCCTGCTGATCGTTCCACGGCGCCATCACGGCCACTGCCTCGTCCCGGGCCGTCACGGCTCCGGAGGGCCGGCCGGGTGCCGCGGTGGATCGTGATCTGGGCACCGGCTGGGTTGCCGATCCTTCCGACGGCCGTCCGACCCTGACGCTGAAGTTGCCGAGGGCAAGGATGGTGAGCGGGCTGCAGTTCCTCACCGATCCGTACCTGACCGCGTCGCAGCCGACCGAGGTGACGCTCCGGATCGACGGCGGCCCACCGGCCGCGAGTACGGTCGATCCGGAAGGCTACGTCCGCTTCGCGGCGCGGGCAGCACGCACGATCGAGTTGGACTTCACCAGCACCAGACCGTTGGTCGACTTCGATTCCGCGAGCGGCTTCGCCCGGAACGCCCCGGTCGGCGTGGCAGAGGTCCGGGTGCTGGGCGCCGACGACCAGCGGAAGGCCCTCGACCTGGACGGCCCGACCGGTGCGTTCTGCGGCTTCGGCCCGGCCGTGCGGCTGGACGGCGTACCTGCGGACACTCAGGTGAAGGCGACGGTGCGGGATCTGCTGCAACGGCGGCCGGTGCCGTTCACGACGTGCGGGAAGGACAGCACGGTCGCTCTGCAGTCCGGGCGGCACGCCATGGATGTGCTGGCCGGCGGTGGCTTCGTACCGGTCGAGGCGACGTGGACCAGGGCGGGCTTCGGCAACGTGTCGAAGACGCCGGTGCGGCCCGTGGAGGTGTGGCGGCCCAACCCTGCCGAGCTGACCGTCGAGGTGCCGGCCGCTGAAGAGCAGTCGGTGCTGACGATCGCGCAGAACTACAACGAGGGCTGGGAGGCGTACGACGGCAGTGGGCGCAAGCTGACCCCGATCCGGATCGGTGGCTGGCAGCAAGGGTGGGTGCTGCCGGAGGGGATCGAGCAGGTGGTCACCGCGCGGTTCATGCCCGATCGCACCTACCGGGCCGGGTTGCTGGTCGGTCTGGTCGCTCTGCTGGCAGTGGCCGCGATGGCCGTGTTCTTCCGGCGCCGGTCGAGGCACTCGGGGCATCGGCTGCGCGAAGGTCGTTACGTCGGCCCGGTGCTGGCTGTAGGCGTCGGTCTCGCCGCAGGTGCGTTCATGTCCGGCTGGATCGGCTTGGTGGCCGTGTCGATCGCGGCAGCATGTACGTGGTTCGTTTCCGGTCGCCTGGTGATCGCAGTGGCAGCCGGAGCGGTGGCCATCGGAACGCTGGTCGCGGCGGTTCAGCCCTGGCCGGACGGGGGAGCGGGGCTGACCTCCGGAGTGGTCCAGGCGTCGATCTTGTTCGGCTGTGCACTCGTGCTGTTGTCCCGGCCGACCGGGGAGACGTCGTAGTTCCTGTCCCGCCGGCCGAGCCGCATGATCGGCCGCTCCATCCCGTAGTAGCTGGCGGCCGCGGCAGCAGCCGACACCACCAGCGTCGGGAAGAACAGCATCGCGAACCGGCCGCTGAACAGCGTGTACCCGATGACCTGCTCGACGACGCCCAGCACGATCACGTGGTACGCGAAGACGCCGTACGAGATGTCACCGGCGGTGTGACCGACCTTGCCGCCGAGGACGCGGGCAGCACGTGCTGTCGGGTTCAGCGCCGGGAACAGCACGCAGGCCGCGATCCCTGTGTACAAAAGGCTCTTCACGAACGCCTGGCCGGGGGTGGGCGCCGACAGGTTGTACGGACCGGCCACCGGACTCGCGGCGACGACCAGCAGCGCGACAGCGATGCCCCACACCGTGCCCGGGATCTTGGTCAGCGTGTCGAGCGCGGACGGCCCGAGCCTCCCGCTGCTCCGTGCCACCTGCCACAGTGCGAACCCCATGCCGACCGCGAACCAGCCGATGTACCCGGGAAGCCACAGCCCGGCGCGGGCGTGCTCCGTCGCGTTGGCGCCGGCCATCCACACCGGACCGAGCAGAGTGAACGCACCAAGTACGGCGAGACGCCAGCGCACACTGCGTCGGGTCGGGCGCTCGTACCCGGTCAGGAGCTTCGCCAGCACCGGCAGCAGGAGGTAGAACGCGACCTCGGTCGCGAGACTCCACAGCTGCGTGAGCCCATCCGCTGCCAGGCCGTCGAAGTAGATCTGGGTGAGTGTGGCGTGCTGCAGGTACGTCGCCCAGGTGATGCTGTCCTTGTGCGGCACCAGGAGCGCGGCAAGCAGGACGGCGACCCAGAGCGCGGGGAGGATCCGCAGCGCCCGGTTGCGTAGATACGGCAGGGTCAACGGCGGCAGGGTGCCGTCGAACCACGCGACGACATGCGGCCGGTAGAGGAGGAACCCGGAGATCGCGAAGAAGATCGCCACCCCGACGTCGAGCCGCGCCAGCACACCGGCGAACGGGCCGTTCAGCGACTCACCGCTGTGAAACCCGACATGCGTGGTCAGCACCGCGAGCGCCCCGATCGCCCGCAGCCCGTCCAGCGCCGGGAATCTGGTCCGTCTCATCTGGGCAATCCGATCTCGAGGTTCTCCACGCACAGGTTCGTCGCGGGATCGGTGGAGCGTAGCCGAAGCTCGGTGGCGGCGATCCGTCGCGACGGGCCGAAGTACATGGTGCCGACTCCGGCGGGCCACTTGGCGGCCGGCAACGCCGCGACGTTGCCGTCGGCGTCAACCAGTTCGATCGATACCTGGTTCTCTCTGTTGGCGAAGTACGCCGCCTTGACGAACCACGCGGCGGTCTCGACCTGAGGGTGCGTCGACTGCAGCGGCACGGTCAGCGCCTCAGTGCCGCGGAGCAGCAGGTTGCAGAAGGTATTGCTCCTGGACTCCGGCTCGCCACGCGACCACGCCACGAACTGCGCCGGCCGGAGCTTCCCGGTCTCGTCGACCAGGAGCGGCTCACTGCCCGGTTCCTGCAAGCGGAACGGAATTCCCGCCGTCCGCAGTACCGGCGACAACCGGGTGTCGGTCATGAGAACCGTGGCGATCGGCTGCGGCATGTCGGTGTCCCACAGGTTCACGTTCGGTCCGGCGCGTTCCAGCTCTGCGGTGACGTTCGCGAAGTAGGCCTTCGCCGGGTTGTCCGCCCACTCCCTGGCGAAGCCGGTGTCCGACACGACGACGGCGGCGACCAGGCCTCCTATCGCGGCAACACTCACCACCGGCCGCATCCGCACCGTCCGGGCCGACAGGACCACGGCCAACGTCAGCGGGATCGAGAGATCGGACCAATAGTGGTAGTGCACGGTGAAGACCGACCCGAACGTCGAGAAGCGGCCGTAAGACACGAGCACCACGGTCACGAGGACGTAGGCAAACACAGCGGCCCACAGCAGGAGCACCCGCCGGTCCCGCCGCCAGGCCGCCAGCAGGAGCACGCCGGCCACCAGTCCACCGACCACGAGCTCAGCGATGCCTGGTGCGGCGAAGCTCAACGGGTAGCCGGTGTCGGCCCAGGTCCAGGGGCCGCCGGCCAACGCGGACAGCGGCACCCGGAAGCCGCGCAGGATGAGCTCGAGCAGTTCCCCGGCCGGGAGCCGGCCGGTCGACGGGTTGCCGTTGGTCAGGTAGAGGGCGCCGAAGGCAACAATGGCGACACCGAGGGCGGCGGCGTACGGCCAGGTACGGCGGAACCAGGCCCGGATCGGCTCGTCGCGCAGGTAGAGGGCGAGGGCGACGGCGGTGAAGAGGATCAGCGCCGATTTCTCCCAGCAGGCAAGGGAGAGGAGCAGTGCCAGTGGGCCGTAGGCGACGGCTCGGCGGCGATGGCCGTCGTACCAGTCGATGGTTGCGTGCAGCAACAGCAGGCCGAAGACGTGGGCGGACAGGTTGTTCACGCCGCTCGACAGCGACATGAACGACGGCATGCTGAGCGGGGTGAGCGCGTAGAACAGCGTCCCGGCGACCACCCACCAGGTCGAGCCGAGCAGGCGCAGCAGCAGGTGGCCCATCAGGAAGATCGCGACGGCCTGCATCAGCACCCGCCAGGCGACGGTGAAGTCGTGGTTCAGCGGCGCCACCTCGGCGAAGACCGCGTAGACGAACCGCAGGCCCGGGGCGATGTGGTCGTTCACCGGGGTGAGCAACTCGGCCGGCGCGAACCCGCGGCCGCCCTGGACGAGGAAGTCGAGGTCGTCGGTCAGCCAGGAACCCCGGCGGGCGAGCAGCCCGAGTACGGCGGCCTGCAGCACCGCGATCGCCACCACGACGCCGCGGAGCACCGATGAATCGGGTCCGGAATCGAACACGGCCGGCAGCCCGGGGATCCCCCTCATGCGGCGCGACTATATGACAGTTCGGACACCGGCGAATTTTCTTCCCCCGCCGTCTGTTCAAGGGTGGCTACCCGCTGGTAGCGTCCCGCGGACAGACCGGGAGGGGTTGTTGTGGGGAATCGCAGTCGGGCACTGATGATCGGGCTCGGGGTGTTCTTCGTCGGCGTTGCGGCGCTGGCCAGGTTCTACGCGTATCCGACGCTGGCGGTGGCGCCGGCGGATCAGATCGCGCACACCGTGTCGGCCGGATCGGACGCGACCATCTTCAGCATCGCGGAGCTGAAGGAGAAGGGTGGTGTCGAGCTCGAGTCACGCCGTACCGTCCGCGGCGACGTGGCCGCGGCCGAGAAGATCAGCAAGGCGCTGGACCGCGAGGTGGTCGTGTTCGACACCGCGGTGGTCACCGACGACTCGAAGAACTACCAGTTCCCCGACGACGCGTCGAAGACCGAGCTGATGCCGCTGAGCTTCGTCCAGGAACGCGTCGTCCTGGACGCCCACACCGGTGAGGCGGTGCGCTGGAACCCGTCGGGTGACGACAACAGCGGCGAGTACATCGCGACCACGCTGGAGAAGACGGACCGGCTCAAGCCCGACCAGGGCAGCCCGCTGTTCAAGGGTCACGAGGGCCTGGTGCTGAAGTTCCCGTTCGGCACCGAGAAGACGACCTACAAGTTCTGGGACTCCACGCTGCGCAAGGCGTTCCCGATCCAGTTCAAGGACGAGGCCACGCTCGACGGGCTCAAGGTCTACGTCTTCGAACAGGAGGTGCCGCAGCAGGAGGTGCCGCTGGCCAAGCCGCTGATGGTGCCGGGCAACCTGGTCGACGAGCCGGGCCGGGACTCGGTCGAGGTGCAGCGCACCTACAAGAACACCCGGACCCTGTGGATCGAGCCGATCACCGGCGCGATCATCAAGGGCCAGGAGAAGCAGCACGCCACCATCGCCTACAACGGCGAGGACAAGCTGATCGCGACCCAGGTCACCATCGCGTACGACGACGCGACCGTGACGAAGAACGTGAAGGGTGCGACCGAGAACGGTGTCGCCGAGGGCGGCTACCAGTCGAAGGCGGCCCAGCTGAACCTGATCGGCTTCTGGGTGCCGCTCGGCGCGCTGATCGTTGGACTGCTGCTGTTCGGCTTCGTCGGCTTCCGGCAGTTGCGTTCGCGGACCTGATCAACTCTTGTGGGCGGACCAGATCGCGGTGCCTGGGATCAGGCGGCCGCGGTCCGGTCCCCACCCACCCCAGACCAGGTCGTGCCCGGCCGGCCATTCGGGCTCGAGCAGATCGTCCACGACGAACCCGGCACCGGTGAGTGCGCGGACCCAGTCGCCGGTCGTCCGGTGGTGCTCGGCGTAGATCGCCGTACCGGCGCCGTCGACTTCCACGTACGGCGTCCGGTCGAAGTAGGAATGGGTGATGTGCAGCCCGGCCGGCGTCGGGTCGTCCGGCATCGTCCAGCGGAACGGGTGAGTCACCGAGAACACCAGCAGCCCGCCCGGCGTGAGCGTCCGCGCGATCTCGCGCAGCGCGGTCTCGGCCTCGGCCACGAAGGGCAGTGCGCCGAAGGCCGAGCAGACGATGTCGAACGTGGCATCTCGGTAGGGCATGGCCGTCACATCGGCGGCGACGGTCCGTACGGCGGTGCCGGTGCGCTGATCGAGTTGCCGGGCGATGCGGAGCTGCTCGACCGAGATGTCGAAGGCGACCACGTCGGCGCCCTGGCCCGCCAGCCAGCGCGAGCATTGGGCACCGCCGCAGCCGACCTCGAGGATGCGTTTGCCGCGGACGGGTCCGAGCAGCTGAGCGGATTCCTCGTCGACGCCTTCAGGACACCAGATGAAGCGGTCGTCGCCGAGGAACTCGCCATGCTCGGACAGGTACTCGTCGGCCGCCGAGTCCCAGTACGTCCGGCTGGCACGTGACGTCTGAGCCTCGGTCAGCTCAACCCTCCGCGGCTCGACCACCCGGTCACCCTATCCAGGCCTGATTTGGCAGGATCGCGGGTATGAGTGATTTCGCCGCCAGTGCGGTGCCGTTGACGGGCGGGTACGGCGGGCAGACGTATGCGGTCAGCGCCGGCGGTGAAGACGCCGTACTGAAGCTGTATGTGAAGGACCCCGACCGGGCGGCCGTCGATGCGGCACTCCTCCAGCTCGTTCGCGGTCTCCTGCCCGTGCCGCGGATCCTCGACGCGAAACGTGACGGGTCTCCGGACGATCCGCCGTACGTGCTGACCGAGCGGCTGCCGGGGATCAACCTGCAGGTCTACCTGGACACGGCGGGAGACGAGGACCGCCGGCGGGTCGGCGAGCAGCTGGGGGAGTTGCTGGTCCGGCTGAGCGGGATGCCGTTCCTCACCTTCGGGATGTTCCGCGACGGCGCGCTGGCCGTGGAGCCGTTCGGGTTCGGTGATCTGGAGGGGTTCTTCGAGAGCCGCGACCTCGGGTTCGACCAGAAGCAGGTGGAGGGCTTCCGGGAGGTGATCCGGTACGCCGAGGACGTCCAGGCCGAGGGGGTCGACCGGGTCTGCCTGGTGCACAGCGACTTCAACCCGAAGAATCTGCTGGTCGACCCGGCGACCGCTCGGATCACCGGCCTGATCGATTGGGAGTTCGCCCACGCCGGGTCGCCGTACACGGATCTGGGAAACCTTTTCCGGTTCTGCGACGACCCGGTGCTGGCCGGAGCGGTGCTGGGCGTCGTCCGGGGGAGTGGGCTGCCGCTCGGCGAGCCGCTGGTGGACCTCGGCCGCGCGGCGGATCTGTGGGCGTTGCTGGAGCTCGCCGGGCGGTCGACCGAGCACGAGATCGCGGCGGCCGCGCACGCCCTGGTCTCCCGCATGGCGGACACCGGCACCCTGTCCGGAGGCCGAGTGGCCCTGGACGTCGTACATTGAGATGAGTGGCACGTCGGGAAGACCTCGGCGGGCAGCCGGTGCGCGGCCGGGTGCCCCGGGTTGCCGTGCTTTCGCCAATACCCGTATTCTGTGAGATGCGCTATGGGCCCGCGCGACCTCAGACGGAGCAGGCTCGTGCTCGCAGCAGTCGGTGGTGATCTGTGCTCTTCAGGCAATCCAGCGGTTTGGTGCGATCCAACGGTTCATGACGCGACCGCACGACACCACCAGTCCACGGAGCAACCCACCACATGACGGCCAGCATCGAGGCACCTCTCGACCCCGCAGTGCGCAACACCCCGCAGGTAGCGGTCAATGACATCGGGTCGGAGGAAGACTTCCTCGCGGCGATCGATCAGACCATCAAGTACTTCAACGACGGTGACATCGTCGAGGGCACCATCGTCAAGGTCGACCGGGACGAGGTCCTGCTCGACATCGGTTACAAGACCGAAGGCGTCATCCCCTCCCGGGAACTGTCGATCAAGCACGACGTCGACCCGAACGAGGTCGTCAACGTCGGCGATCACGTCGAGGCCCTGGTTCTCCAGAAGGAGGACAAGGAAGGCCGTCTGATCCTCTCGAAGAAGCGCGCCCAGTACGAGAAGGCCTGGGGCACCATCGAGAAGATCAAGGAAGAGGACGGCGTCGTCACCGGTACCGTCATCGAGGTCGTCAAGGGTGGCCTCATCCTGGACATCGGCCTGCGCGGCTTCCTGCCGGCGTCGCTCGTCGAGATGCGCCGGGTCCGCGACCTCCAGCCGTACGTCGGCCAGGAGATCGAGGCCAAGATCATCGAGCTGGACAAGAACCGCAACAACGTGGTCCTGTCCCGCCGGGCGTGGCTGGAGCAGACGCAGTCCGAGGTGCGGATGAACTTCCTCACCCAGCTGCAGAAGGGCCAGATCCGCAAGGGTGTCGTCTCCTCGATCGTCAACTTCGGTGCGTTCGTGGACCTCGGCGGCGTCGACGGTCTGGTGCACGTGTCCGAGCTGTCCTGGAAGCACATCGACCACCCGACCGAGGTGGTCGAGGTCGGCCAGGAGGTCACCGTCGAGGTGCTGGACGTCGACATGGACCGCGAGCGCGTCTCGCTGTCGCTGAAGGCGACCCAGGAAGACCCGTGGCAGCAGTTCGCCCGGACCCACCAGATGGGCCAGATCGTGCCCGGCAAGGTCACCAAGCTGGTTCCGTTCGGTGCGTTCGTCCGCGTGGAGGAGGGCATCGAGGGTCTGGTGCACATCTCCGAGCTGGCCGAGCGGCACGTCGAGATCCCGGAGCAGGTCGTCCAGGTCAACGACGACGTCATGGTCAAGATCATCGACATCGACCTGGAGCGGCGCCGGATCTCGCTGTCGCTGAAGCAGGCCAACGAGGGTGTCGACCCGGTCTCGGACGACTTCGACCCGACCCTGTACGGCATGGCGGCGACGTACGACGACCAGGGCAACTACGTCTACCCCGAGGGCTTCGACCCGGAGACCGGCGAGTGGCTCGAGGGCTTCGACAAGCAGCGTGAGGAGTGGGAGCGGCAGTACGCCGAGGCCCACGCGCGCTGGGAGGCCCACAAGAAGCAGATCGAGGACGCCAAGACGGCGGACGTCGAGGCCGGCGAGGCGTCGACGTACTCCTCTGCCGCGGCTCCGAAGGAGGACGCTCCCGTCGAGGGTGCGCTCGCTTCCGACGAGGCGCTGCAGGCCCTCCGCGAGAAGCTGACCGGCCAGGGCTGAACAACCCCGGCTCAGTAGGACCCGAGGCCCCCGCATCCCCGTACTGGGTGCGGGGGTCTCGCACGTCCGGCCTCGGTCAGGTCCGGCCTCAGTCGTAGGGGCGGCGCGGTTTCGGATCGCCGAGACCGTTGCCCCAGCTGCCGCCGCCTTCGCCCATCAGCTCCGACCTCAGCCCGATCACCTGGGCCCGGGCGCCACTGGAGGCGAAGAAGCTGATCCGGTACGGCTCGATCGGCGCACCCGGTTCCCAGAGCGGGATCTGCTGTTCGCCGTACCGGACCAGATAGACCGGTGCGTCCTCGCCGGCGCGGATCCGGGCGGCGTCCTGGGCGCATGCGGACACTCGACGGGTCGGCCCGTTGCGCGGGGTCCAGACGACCTCGGTGGTCGACGGCCCGTGCTGTGGGTTGAAGAAGCAGGGCGTACGGCGCTCGGGGAGTGGCCGGCCGGCGACCCGGGCACGAACGCACGCCAGCGCGTACCGCCCCGAGGTGAGGGCGTCGACGACGACCCGCACCGACTCGGCCGACCGCAGGTGATCGACGGCGCGCTTGGCGGACTCGTAGGCGTCGAGAGCGGCCTGGTAGTCGTGCCGTGCACCGGCGTCGAGGTCCTGCGCGGCCGGAGACCCGCCGAACCGGGCCAACTCCTCGCCGAAATGGATCGCGTCCGCTTCGGCCGCCAGCCGGATGTTTTCCAGCTCGTGAGCGGTCCGGCGCCGTGCCGCCAGCCGAAACCACACGTACCGTCCGGCAGCGGCCGCGCCACCCCCGCCGAGTACCAGCAGGATCCACTCCATATCCCATGCTAGGCCGGTCGCGCTTGCGAGGTCAGGGGCTGAGTAGGGTGCTGCCGTGCTGAGAGTGGGACTGACCGGTGGGATCGGGTCCGGGAAGAGTGTGGTGTCGTCGCGGCTCGCGGAGCGCGGGGCGGTGCTGATCGACTCCGATGTGCTGGCGCGCGAGGTGGTGGCCAAGGGCACCGACGGGCTCGCCGAGGTGGTCGAGGTGTTCGGCGACGGCGTACTGACCGCCGAGGGTGAGCTGGATCGGCCCGCGGTCGGTCGGATCGTGTTCGGCGACGAGACCGCCCGGCGCAAACTGGAGGCGATCATCCATCCGCGGGTCCGGGCCCGGGCGGCCGAGATCGAGGCGGCCGCGCCGGCCGACGCGGTCGTGGTGCACGACATCCCGTTGCTGGTCGAGACCGGTCAGGCGGATCGGTTCGACGTCGTCCTGGTCGTCGATGCGCCGGTCGACGGACAACTCGAGCGGCTCACCAGCGAGCGCGGGATGACTGAGGCGGAAGCGAGACAGCGGATCGCCAGCCAGGCGTCGCGGGAGGACCGGCTGGCTGTGGCCGACCTCGTGGTGGACAACTCCGGCACGCTCGACGACCTGGATCGGCGGATCGGCGAGGTGTGGGCCGGGTTACAGCAGCGGGTAGAGCACGGTCCGGACACGAAACCGTGACCCCTGCGCGGTAAATGATGATTCCAGGGCGGCCTGTACAAGAATCTGTCCCGGTTCGGCCCGGGTCACCCGGGCCGCAACACCGTCGGCGCGGCCCCGCGCCGGTCCGGACGTCCGAGGTTGGGAGGATGGCGTGGTCTGTCCGCGCTGCAACTCAGACGTCCCCGAGGTATCGCATTTCTGCCACCACTGTGGCAACGATGTGCGCTCCGGGGACGCCGAGCGGAAGAAGGCGTACGCCGCCAGACCGGATGAACCGGTGGCGTCGTTCCGGCTGGTCTCGACGATCATGCCGCAGGGCGCCGGCCGGCAGCCCTACACCTACAAGGTCGCCCTGGGCGTCGCGCTGCTGCTGACGGTCGTCACGGCCGCGCTCGGCGCGCTGCCGGTGGCGATCATGGTGGCCGCCTTCTCCATTCCGATCGTCTACATCCTCTATCTGTACGACGTGAACCTGTGGGAGGACGAGCCGGTCCCGGTCGTCGCCGCGGCGTTCGTGCTGACCGGCGTACTGGCCGCGGTCTTCACCTGGTTGTGGTCGGACAAGATCGTGCTGTCCATCGACACGATCGGCGGCAACGACGCCGGACCGGCCGCGCGGGACCTGCTGATCCTGCTCCTGCTGGTCCCGGTCGTGTCCGAACTGATCCGCCAGATCGGCCCGCTCTACCTGGCCTCGCGGCCGCGGTACGACGACCTGATGGACGGCTTCACGTTCGGCGTGGTGGCCGGTGTCGGGTTCGCCTGCTTCGAGACGCTGGTGCTGCACTGGGGCTGGATCAGCGGTGGCTTCGCGGGTCCGGGCAGCAGCACCGGGACGTGGATCTCGATCGTGGTCCTGCACGGCTTCATCAAGCCGCTGATCTACGGATCGGCGACCGGCCTCGCCGCTGCCGAGTTCTCCGGCCTGGGCGAGGGCTACGACGGCTTCACGCCGCGCTGGGTGGCCGGAGTGATCCAGGCGATCGCGGTCAATGTTCTGTTCCAGGGCGGTGTCTACCTGCTCGGCTTCGTCGGCGGCCACGGCTCGACGATCGGCGCGGTCCTCGCCGTCGTCTGGGGTCTGCTGCTGCTCGGCGCGCTGATCATCCGGGTCCGCACCGTGCTGCACAAGGGTCTGCTCGAGGCGGCGCTGGAGTCGGCCGCGCGCGGCGGTTCCAACCACGCGTCCGGAGACCTCGCCTTCTGCTCGCGGTGTGAGATGCCGCTGCTGCCGCACTCCGACTTCTGCTCCGCGTGCGGCAACTCGGTGCGGTCCGTGCCGAAGTCCGACCGGGGCGTGACAGCAGGTGCGGCAGCAGGTGGGTACGAGGCGACGACTGGAGAGGCGCAGGCATGAACGAGCGCAGCGAGTTCATCAGAAAGCACAGCGCAACTTGTGCCTCATGCGCGCCCGGAGCGAAGCGAGGACGCGCATGAGTGGCCAGCAACCGCCGTACGGCGGTCGGCCGGGGTATGGCCAGCAGCCGGGTCAACAGCCGGGCCAGCCGCCGTACCAGGGCCAGCCGGGTCAGCAGCAGCCGGGCCATCAGCCTGGGCAGCAGCAGCCTGGGTACGGACAGCCGCAGGGGCAGCCGGGTTACGGGCAGCAGCCTGGGCAGGCGCAGCCGGGGTACGGGCGGCCGCAGCAGGCTCCGCCCGGCTACGGTCAGCCGGGCCAGCCGCCGTACCAGGGTCAGCAGCCGGGGCAACAGCCTTATCCGGGTCAGCAGCCCGGTCAGCAGCAGTACCCGGGGCAGCAACAGCAGCCGGGACCGCAGGGCTACCCGCAGCAGCAGGGGTACCCGGGCCAGCAGCAGCAGTACGGCGGCGGCCAGCAGCAGTGGGGTCAGTACGGCGGCCAGTCCCCGCGCGGCAAGGGCGGGAACAAGATCCTGTTCCTGGCCGGCGGTGGGCTCATCGTCGTCGCGGTGATCGGTGTCGTCCTGGCGCTGATCTTCGGCGGCGGTGACGACAAGGAGGCCGGCCCGAACCCGCAGCCGAGCCCCACGAACACCGAGAACCCGTCGCCCGAGCCGACCGGCAACGTCGACGAGGGCATCGCGGTCGCCGAGGGCGTCTACGTGAAGCCGCAGCCCGGCTACGTCCGCAAGAGCCTGGACAACTTCTCCGGCGTCTACCTGCTCAAGCAGGGCGAGGCCTACTTCATGGTGAACGCGTTCAAGGGGGACGGCGAGACCACCTCGACCGTGCTGCCGAAGCTGCTGAAGATCGAGACGAAGGGCCTGTCGCAGGTCAAGACCGGCCAGCCGCGGGAGACCAAGCCGGGTGAGAACGACAAGACCGAGGTCAAGGTCGTCACCACCCAGAGCTTCCAGGCCGTGTCGACCACCCAGAACGGCAGCCTGCCGGTGGTCGGGTTCGTCGGCGTGATCGAGCGCAACGACGGCGTGATCACGATCATCCGGGTGTACGCGCGCAAGGACAAGATCTCCACCGCCGAGCCGGACACGACGGCGATGCTGAAGTCGGTCGTCAAGAGCCAGTGACGGGTAAGCGCGACAAGGGGTCCGGCGGAGGCAACCCCTGGGTCAACGAGCCCGGGCCGGACGACGACGGCGCGGCGGCTCCGGCACAACCGGAGGCGCCGACGTCGCCGTGGGACCTGGAAGTGGCACCTCCGCCCGGTCCGTGGTCCGACACGCCCGGCTCCGGACCCGCTCCGGGGCCGGGTGCCGGTCCGGCCACGGAGACGAGTTCGGCGTGGGGCGAGAAGGTGGGGTCGCCGTCACTGCGGCGGCCGCCGCCGGAGAAGAAGGGTTCCCGGATCCCGCCGCTGCTGCTGCCGATCGGCGCCGGGCTGATCGTGGTCGTGCTCGTCGCGGTCGCGCTGGTCCTGCTGTCCGGCGGTGACGACACGGCCGAGCCGCCGCCGCAGTCGCCGGCACCGACGGTGAGTACGCCGGTGACGTCGTACGCGCCGCCGGCCAACGCGATCCAGGTCGGGTTCGGCGTGTCCGTCGTACCGGTCGAGGGTTGGAGCCTGCTGGAGAAGGAGACGCAGGGCAAGGAGCTCGTCACCTACGCGCCGAACGGCGAACCGCGGTCCTTCTTCTGGGTCCGGCAGAAGCAGAACGTGACCGCGCAGGCGTACCTGCTCGCGATCGTCGAGGGCGAGACCGAGAACGAGATCGCCCAGCTCGGCAACACCCGGAACCTGCCGTGCCCGAAGGACGTCTTGGAGGAGTGCGTCGCGATCAGCTACACCTCCACCGCCAAGGACAAGAACGGACTGGACGTGAAGGTGCAGGGCTACGTCGAGGTGTACCGCCGCAAGGACAACGTGGCCACCGCACTGGACTTCCGGACCCGAGTCGACTTCGCCCAGAAGGCCGAGGCGGACGCCGAGTCGATGAAGAAGTCGGTACTCGACAGCCTCTGATGACGAGTACCGGCCCCCACACCACCACACCACGAGGAACAGCTTTGACGTCCTCCCACCGCCTGAAGGCAGGGGATTCCAACCCTTGCGGGTTGAGGTTCGCGGTTCACAGCCGTGCCTTACTGCGCAAGAAGGCTCCCCGCGCTGCTACGGCCTGCCCGGCCGCAGTTGTCGCTGGTCCTGCTACTGCCGGTTGCTTGGCTATCGCAACCAGTTAAGACACTACCCGACTGAACCGACAGAACCAGAAGGGAGGGAGATGGCGTCTCCTCCCCGCCGCGAACTGCGACGGGGTTTCCACGCCATCAAACCTATGAGTCAGCAGTACGGGCCGCCCCCGGGACCGCCACCCGCCCCCTCGTCCGGCGGCTGGGGTCCGGCCCCCGGCGGCCCCTCCGGCCCGGGCGGATCCGGTCCCGGCGGCTGGGGGACCGGGCCGTGGCAGCCGCAGTCGCGACCGCGGAAGTCGAACCGGAGCCAGCTGATCATCATCGGCTGCGCGGTCCTGGCCGTCATCCTCGTTGCGGTCGGCGTGGTCCTGCTGGTCACCGGCGGCGATGACAAGGAGCCGGTCGCGGAGCAGACACCGGATCCGACCGGCACCATGTACACGCCGCCGACGCCGACCAAAGCGGTGATCACCAAGGGCCCGAACGACACCGGGGTCGAGGTGGGCGGCGGGATCTGGTTCACCCCGGCCAAGGGCTGGCTGCCGGACTGGGACAAGTCCAAGGGCGGGAAGAACTACATCCTGCAGCAGTTCAACCGGCGCGGCCTGATCGACGGGTACTACTGGGTCCGGCAGACCGAGCTGTACGACGCCAAGGGGTTCGCCGAGCACCTGGTCGACGTCGAGTCGAACAGCATGAAGAACGTGCGGATCAGCAAGGGTGTGGTCTGCAAGCCCGCGAACGAGGCGATCAAGGCCTGCTACGCGCTGTCGTACTCCGCCTACGTGAAGACCTCGAGCGGCAAGCTGATCCCGTTCAAGGGTTTCGTGACGGCGTACCAGGACCAGTTCGACAAGGTCACCGCCACCGACGCCGGCCTCGAGGCCACCGTCTACAAGCGCCGAGTCAACGAACTCATCTACATGAACAACACCCTCATCAAGAGCTTCTGACCACAACCCACCCGCCTTGCCCCGCCTTTGCTCCGCGGCGGAGCGAGGCGGGGGTTTTGTGGGTTTGACCTGGGGTTTTTAGAAAGTGTCGGGGGCGGGTCGTACGGTGGGGGGCATGAGACAGGTCTCGGATCTTCAGCGTATGGTCGCGCCGCTCAAGGTCGTGTCCGACTTCGACCCGGCGGGCGACCAGCCGACCGCGATCGCGGACCTCGAGCGCCGGATCAACTCCGGCGAACAGGACGTCGTCCTGCTCGGCGCGACCGGTACCGGCAAGACGGCGACCATCGCCTGGCTGGCGGAGAAGATCCAGCGCCCGATGCTGATCCTGCAGCCGAACAAGACCCTCGCCGCCCAGTTCGCCAACGAGCTGCGGCACTTCTTCCCGGCCAACGCCGTCGAGTACTTCGTCTCGTACTACGACTACTACCAGCCGGAGGCGTACGTCCCGCAGACGGACACCTACATCGAGAAGGACTCCTCGATCAACGAGGAGGTCGAGCGGCTGCGGCACTCGGCGACCTGGTCGCTGCTCACCCGCCGCGACGTGGTCGTGGTCGCGACCGTCTCCTGCATCTACGGCCTGGGTTCCGCGGACGAGTACCTGAACCGCATGATCCACGTGAAGGTCGGCACCGAGATGGACCGCGACGGTCTGCTCCGCAAGCTGGTCGGGGTGCAGTACGCGCGCAACGACCTGGCCGGCACCCGGGGCACGTTCCGGGTCCGCGGCGACACGCTCGAGGTGTTCCCGGTCTACCAGGAGCTCGCCGTCCGGGTGGAGTTCTTCGGTGACGAGATCGAGCGGGTGATGACGCTGCACCCGCTGACCGGTGAGGTGCTGAGCGAGGAGGACGAGGTCTACATCGGTGCCGCCACGCACTACGTGACCGCGCCGGAGCGGATGGAGCGCGCGATCACGTCGATCGAGGCGGAGCTGGCCGACCGGCTGGCCGAGCTCGAGCGCGGCGGACAGCTGCTGGAGGCCCAGCGGCTGCGGATGCGGACGACGTACGACATCGAGATGATGCGCCAGATCGGCACCTGCTCGGGGATCGAGAACTACTCCCGCCACACCGACGGTCGCGAGCCGGGGACGGCGCCGCACTGCCTGCTGGACTACTTCCCCGAGGACTTCCTCCTCGTCATCGACGAGTCGCACGTCACCGTGCCGCAGATCGGCGGTATGTACGAGGGCGACATGTCCCGCAAGCGGACGCTGGTCGAGCACGGGTTCCGGCTGCCGTCGGCGATGGACAACCGGCCGCTGCGCTGGGAGGAGTTCCTGGAGCGGATCGGCCAGACGGTCTACCTGTCCGCGACCCCGGGGCAGTACGAGCAGGACAAGTCGGACGGGTTCGTCGAGCAGATCATCCGGCCGACCGGTCTGGTCGACCCCGAGGTGATCGTGAAGCCGACGAAGGGCCAGATCGACGACCTGATCCACGAGATCCGGATCCGGGTCGAGCGGAACGAGCGGGTCCTGGTCACCACGCTGACCAAGAAGATGTCCGAGGACCTGACCGACTACCTGCTGGAGATGGGCATCCGGACCAGGTATCTGCACAGCGAGGTGGACACGCTCCGCCGGGTCGAGCTGCTCCGCGAGCTGCGGATGGGCGAGTACGACGTGCTCGTCGGCATCAACCTGCTGCGTGAGGGTCTCGACCTCCCCGAGGTGTCGCTGGTCGCGATCCTGGACGCCGACAAGGAGGGCTTCCTGCGCTCCGGGCGGTCGCTGATCCAGACCATCGGTCGTGCGGCGCGGAACGTGTCCGGTCAGGTGTTCATGTACGCCGACAAGATCACCCCGTCGATGGAACAGGCGATCGACGAGACGAACCGGCGCCGCGCGAAACAGAACGCGTACAACCAGGCGAACGGCATCGACCCGCAGCCGCTACGGAAGCGGATCGCCGACATCACCGACATGCTGGCCCGCGAGGACGCCGACACCGCCGAGCTGCTCGGCTCCGGCCGGAACCAGTCGCGCGGCAAGGCACCGGTGCCGGGCGGCGGCAAGGCGAAGGCCGGCGAGAAGGCGAAGGAGCTGGCCGGCGGCCTGCCGTCGTCTGATCTGGCCGACCTGATCCAGCAGCTCACCGACCAGATGCACAACGCCGCGGCCGAGCTCCAGTTCGAGGTCGCCGCCCGCTACCGCGACGAGATCTCCGAACTGAAGAAGGAACTCCGCCAGATGACCGCCGCCGGCGCCAAGTAGGGCGCCGGGCGGTTCAGGTGGTGCGTACGACGGTGTGCTTCGGGGTCTCGTCGACCGCGAGGGTGAAGATGTCCGGGCGGGCGTAGTGGCCGTTCGGCGTCGAAGTCGAACTTGGCTCGGTCCAGGTCGCCGAGGTCGAGCTCGGCGACCAGGACGCCCTCGCCGCCGCGTAACGGGCCGGCGAGGATCTCGCCCAGCGGGGAGATCACCGTGCTGCCGCCGTCTATCAGCACAGTCTCCGGTGCCTCGCCCTGGACCGGATGTACGTCGTCCGGCAGGTCGGTCCGGGTGAGGTACTGGTTCGCGCTGATCACGAAGCACCGACCTTCGAGCGCAACGTGCCGCATGGTCGCCTGCCACTGATCCCGGTCATCCACCGTCGGTGCACACCAGATCTCGACGCCCTTGGAGTACATCGACTGCCGGAACAGCGGCATGTAGTTCTCCCAGCAGATGGCCGCACCAAGTACGCCGATCTCGGTCTGCACGGCCGGCATCGTCGACCCGTCGCCTTGCCCCCAGAGAAACCGCTCGGCCGCGGTCGGCATCAGCTTCCGATGCGTCGCCACCAACCCGCGTTGTGGGTCGATGAACACCGCGGTGCAGTACAGCGTGCCGCCGGCGCGCTCGATCACGCCCGTCACGAGGTGGACGTCGAGCTCGGCCGCGAGCTCCGCCAGTCGGGTGACCTCCGGACCGGGCAACTCGACCGCGGCCTCGCGATACCGCCGGAAGACGTCGCGCCCCTCCGGTGATCGCGCGCCCACGGTGATCCCGAAGTCCAGCCCTTTCGGATAGCCGCCCAGGAACGCCTCGGGCATGACGATCAGCCGGGCACCGGATGCCGCAGCCTCCCGCACATATCGCTCGGCCTTCGCCAGCGTCGCGGGCGTGTCGAACAGCGTGGAACCGGCCTGCACCGCAGCAACGACAACCGAAGTCATGCCCAGCAGCGTAGAGGCGGCTCGTCGGAGCGGTCTTTGTCGGTGCCGACAACCCCGGTGGACACAGTCCCGGCCGCTGCCCGAGAGTTGGATGCGTTCACAACGTTGTGAGCCGACAGGGGAGTGAGATGGGCAGACTGACCGGCAGCGATGTTCTCGAGCACTGTCTGGGCAAGCCCGGCGCCTGGCAGGACGAGCCGTGGGAGGGCGACGTGGTCGCGAAGGTGGGGGACAAGATCTTCGCGTTCCTCGGCGGCGACGGGGTCGGGATCAAATGCGGCAGCAACCGCGAGGAGGCCGACGAACTGGTCGACACCTACCCGGACGCCGTCGGCAAGATGGCGTACATCGGCCGCTCGGGCTGGAACACCGTCCGCCTCGGCGGTGCCGTCCCGGACGATGAGATCCTGGAGCTCATCGACACGTCGTACGAGACGATCGTGGCCAAACTTCCGAAGTCGAAGCGGCCGTCCTGAGCACTACTGTGGGTGAGCACGACCACGGTACGCAGCGTATACAGTACGCCGTACACAACCTGACCGGGTGTGATCGGGACGACAGTCGTGTACAACCGGTGACCGAACAGGGATATTCCCACTGCGAGCCGTGATCATTCCGACAAGTGGATCCGGCGCTCCGGATTTGGAGACTTGGACACCGACCGGCCAGAATAGGGGTGGAGAAGGGGAGTATTCCTCCGCGGCGGTATCGTCATCACGGTCAGAGGTTCGTTTTCCTCGCCCGGTGCCGCCGGCCAGGCTCGGCCTACGAGTCAGGCGGAAGAGACCTTCGGAGTCCTGTTCCGTCTGAGCTCCGGAGGTTTCCTGTGCACGTTGCTGACTACGTCTGGTTCATCACTGTCGGTCTGCTGCTCGCGCTGCTGACGTTCGATGTCTTCATCATCGGGCGGCGCCCGCACGAACCGACGACCCGGGAGTCGGCGACCGCGATCGCGTTCTACGTCGGTCTGGCGGTTGTCTTCGGCCTCGGGGTGTGGGTGTTCTCCGGTGGCCAGTATGCGGGCGAGTTCTTCGCGGGTTGGCTGACCGAGTACAGCCTGAGCGTCGACAACCTGTTCATCTTCCTGATCATCATGTCCAGATTCGGCGTACCCAGGAAGTACCAGCAGACAGCCCTGCTGGTCGGCATCATCCTGGCGCTGGTCTTCCGCGGGGTCTTCATCGCCGTCGGTGCGGCCGCGATCAACCAGTTCTCCTGGGTCTTCTACCTGTTCGGCGCGTTCCTGGTCTACACCGCGATCCACCTGGCCAGGCAGGGTGAGAACGACGACGAGGACTACAAGGAGAACGCGGTCATCCGGTTCGCCAAGAAGCGGCTGAACGCGACCGACGAGTACAACGGCGTCAAGCTGACCATCGTCAAGAACGGCAAGCGTCTCGTCACCCCGATGGCGATCGTGATCATCGCGCTGGGCACCACCGACCTGCTGTTCGCGCTCGACTCGATCCCGGCGATCTACGGCCTGACCCAGGAGCCGTTCCTGGTCTTCACCGCGAACGTGTTCGCGCTGATGGGGCTGCGGCAGCTGTACTTCCTGCTCGGCGACCTGCTGAAGCGGCTGGTGTTCCTGTCGCTCGGCCTGTCGGTCGTGCTGGCGTTCATCGGCGTGAAGCTGGTCCTGCACGCGATGCACGTGAACGAGTTGCCGTTCATCAACGGCGGTCACCACATCGAGTGGGCGCCGGAGATCCCGATCTGGTTCTCGCTGGGCTTCATCATCGTCACGCTCGGCATCACCACCGTCGCCAGCCTGCGGGTGTCGGGCCATCGGGCCGAGGAGCTGCAGCACGCGGCCGGCGGCGGCGAGCTGGACGAGGCGACCCCGGTCGTCGACAGCCCGAACGGCAAGCAGGACAGCCCGAACGGCAAGCAGGAAAGCCCCAACGGCGTGCAGGACAGCCCGAACGGCACGCAGGACGCTGAGCTCGACGACAAGACCAGGGCCGAGCTCGACGCGTTGCGCGCGCCGGAAGAGACGGACGCCAAGAAAAGCTGACCCTCCCAACTGAACAAAAGTCGCCCCGGACCAGTGTGGTCCGGGGCGACTTGCATGCTGTGGGCGTTACAGGCGGGCGGCACTGACGAGGGTGGCGCGGCGTTCGTCGGAGACTGGTTCGTTCTCGAGGCGCTTGCCGGTTTCGGAGGCGTGCAGCATGCCTTCGGCGGAGACGAAGCCGACGTGGTGGACCGTCTTGCCGGGCCGGGCGAAGAAGTACAGGTCACCAGGCTGCGCTTCGTCGATGGCGATGTTCTCGAGCGTGTCCGCCTGGTCGTGCGCATCCCGCGGCGTACGCATCCCCAGCACCCGGCTGACGGTGTGCACGAGCCCCGAGCAATCGAGACCGTACGCCGACGTGCCACCCCACAGGTACTCGAGCCCCAGGAACTGCGCCCCCAACAGCAGCCGGTCCTCCGCCGTCCCCGACCCGGTCCGCAGTACGTCGTCCGCCAGCCAACCCGACCCGCCATCCGGTGTGGCCACCCGCGTGTACCCGTCCGCATGCTCGATCGACGCGAGCACCGTGGCGAACGACAACTCGGCGAACGGACCGGTGCCCGGCTCGGCGAACAGCGGCGCAGTGGGTACGGCGATGGCGACCGGATCGGACGCGGCCCCCGGCAGCTCACCCAGGTGACTCGACGGCACCCAGCCCGGATACCCGAGTTCGTCCTGCGACGACGGCTGCCACGGCGCGACGATCTCCGACCACCCGTCGCGTTCCGACCGCACCAGCACCGGCTCGGCGAACAGCAGTTGGGTCAGCGTCCGGCCGTGCAGGCCGAGACGGGTCTCGGTGTCCATCGACTTGGCCCACGCCGGCACATCGGGCTGGGCGGCGATCGCGGGGGCGTCGATGTCCCGGGGCGCATCCGGTGCGGTCCACACCGTGCTGACCGGGACCTTGGCGGCGACTAATTTCATACGGTCAAGCCTGTCACGCCGAGGCCGGGAGCCGAAGGCAGGTGGATCCGCGCGCCTTCGTACGTGATCCCACCGATCACCGGGGACTCGCGAAGCCACCAGGCCGCGTCCAGGTCGTTGACCGCCGACGTCGGGTACGCCGACACCAGCGCAGCGGCCGCGCCGACGCCGACCGGGCCTTCCATCATCGACCCGACGATCGTCCGGATCCCGTGCTCGCGGGCCAGCTCCAGCAGCGTCCGGGCCGGCCCGAGCCCGCCGCACTTGGCCAGCTTCACGTTCACCATGTCCGCGGCCCCGTGGTGGATCACGGCCACCAGGTCCCGTACGCCGTACACGGATTCGTCGGCGAGGATCGGCGTACTGACCCGATCGGTCACCCACGCCATCCCTTCGAGGTCGGCCGCGGGCACGGGCTGCTCGACCAGCTCGAGGTCGCAGTCCTCCAGCGCACGGATCGCGTTGACGGCACCGCGGCGCGTCCAGCCCTGGTTCGCGTCGAGGCGCAGGCGTGGACCAGGCCCGATCGCTGAACGGATCCGCCGGACCCGCTCGACATCCGCGGCCGCGTCACCGGTGCCGACCTTCACCTTCAGTACGTCGAACCCGTCGGCGACCCGATCACGCGCGGCAGCGGCCAGCGCGTCCGCGTCACCGGCGGACAGCGTCACGTCTGTCGCCACGGTGTCGATCGTTGCGCCGAGGAACCCGTGCAGTGTCTGCCCGCGACGCCGGGCGGCGAGATCGTGCAGCGCGACGTCGACCGCGCCCTTCGCGCCGAAGTTGCCGACGGCAGCGTTCTGCACCCGTCGCAGTGCCTCGGTCAGGTCGTCCGGCCCGATCCCGTCCAGCGCGGCGGCGATCGGTCCTGCGACACAGGCCTGCGCACCGGCGAGTGATTCCCCGGTGACCTTCCAGACCTGCGGAGCCTCACCCCATCCGCTCAGCTGTCCGTCGCTGATCTCGACCAGGAGCGAATCGGCGTGCGTCGCCGTACGAAGAGCCGTCACGAACGGAGTGTGCAGCGGCGCCGACACCAGGTGCGTGGAGATCTTCATCGAACGTTCCCCAGGTCGTGCCGGTGGTTCCAGGCTTCCAGGGCGATCGAGGCGATCAGTTTCTGCGCGTCCGCGTCGGCCAGGTCGGACGTCGTACAGACCACCAGCACGAACGGGTCCGCGTCCGGCGGGCGGACGATGCCGCCGTCGTGCCGGATCCGGGTGTCCCAGCCGTTCTTGTGCTCGACCCGGGTACCGGTCGGCAGCAGCGCGGGGATCTCGCCGTTCCACTGGTTGCCGGCCAGCAGGTCGCGCAGGTAGTCGCCCGACGCACCGTCCTGATTGCCGACAGCAACCAGTACGCCGGCGAGCCCGGCCGGGCTCATCTCGTTGCTGATCCCGGCCCGCCTCGCCGGTATGTCGTCGATCCCGCGCCGGACCGCGCTCGGTCCGGGCCCGAGCTCGGCATGGGCGGCAGCGACACCGACCTGCTCCAGTACCAGGTTGGTGGCCAGGTTGCTCGACAGCGTGATCATCTCGGTCGCCAGCCAGCCCAGCGGCACCTGCGTGCCCAGCTTCGTCCAGGTCCCCGGTGCGTCGTCCTCGTCCCGCCTGACGCCGAACCGCCCACCGGCCGCCGACTCGAAGTCGTTGTGCACAAGCACCGGCTGGTCGAGCGCCAGCTCACCCGCCTCGACCTTGCGCATCATCGCCATCGCGACCGGCAGCTTCATCGTGCTGGCGGAGTACTGCGTCCGCTCCGCCTGATGCTCGAACACCGGTACGCCGTCCAGCCGGCCCAGCCACACCCCGAACTCGCCGCTCCCGTCGACCTCCCGGAGCAACCCCGCGATTCCCATGCCGCTCACCCTTCCATATCGGCGCCTGGCAGACTGCCGAGGGTGTCCAGAGCGTTGGGTCTGATCCTCGGGTTCGCCGCCGACCGCGTCCTCGGCGATCCCCGCCGGTACCACCCGGTGGCCGGCTTCGGCCAGGCCGCATCCCGCCTGGAGGCCCGCTGGTACGACGACTCGCGCGCGGCCGGGACGGCGTACACCGGCGTTCTCGTCGGTACCGCGACCACCGCCGGTGCGATCGCGGAACGGCTGACCAGGCACCGCCCGATCCTCCACACCTTGGTCACCGCCGCCGCGACCTGGACCGTGCTCGGCGCCCGCAGTCTGGACCGCGAGGCCGAGGTGATGGCCGGTCTGCTCGAGGAGAAGGACATCCCAGCAGCCCGCGATCGCCTCAGCCATTTGTGTGCGCGGGACGCGACGAACCTCGAGGCCGACGAGCTCGCCCGCGCGACCGTGGAGTCGCTGGCCGAGAACACCTCCGACGCCTGTGTCGCACCGCTGCTCTGGGGCGGCGTGCTCGGCGTGCCCGGGCTGCTCGGCTACCGCGCCGCCAACACGCTCGACGCGATGGTCGGCTACAAGTCGGCGAAGTACCTGAACTTCGGATGGGCCGCCGCCCGGCTGGACGACGTACTCAATCTGCTGCCTGCGCGCGCGTGCGCCCTGCTGACCGGAGTCGCGGCGGGACGGCCGCAGCAGGCGGTCGAGGTGTGGCGACGCGACGCGGCCAAGCACCCCAGCCCGAACGCGGGTCCGGTCGAGGCCGCGTTCGCCGGTGCGCTCGACCTGCGGCTCGGTGGGCGGAACAGCTACGGCGACTATCAGGAGGACCGTGGCACGCTGGGCGATGGACCCACGCCGACGGTCGCGGACGTCCGCCGTACCGCTGCCCTCGCGCGGCGGGTCGGCGTCGCCGCGGCCGGCGTCGCGGCGATCCTGGCACTGGCAGCGGGACGGAAGGGGCGACGATGGGGCTGAGTCGGCGGCCGCTGCGGATCGCGCTGATCCGGCACGCCGAGTCCGAGGCGAACCTGGACAAGACCATCTTCGAACGCGTCCCCGACCACGCCATCCCGCTCACCCAGCACGGTCACGAGCAGGCCGGCGAGGCAGGTAAGCGGCTGCGGGAGCTGTTCGAGAACGAACCGGTCCGGGTCTACGTCTCGCCGTACCTGAGAGCCTGCCAGACCCTCGATTCACTCGGGCTGGACGACCTGATCGGCCTCGCGCGCGAGGAGCCGCGGCTGCGGGAGCAGGACTGGGCCAACTTCCAGGACACCGACGACATCGAGCGGCAGCAGCGGTTGCGTGACTCGTACGGGCACTTCTTCTACCGGTTCACCGACGGCGAATCCGGTGCCGACGTGTACGACCGGGTGTCGACGTTCCTGGAGACGCTGCATCGCGACTTCGAGCAACCCGACGCGCCGCGGAACGTGCTGCTGGTGTCGCACGGGCTGACCATGCGCCTGTTCTGCATGCGCTGGTTCCACTGGTCGGTCCGGTTCTTCGAGTCGCTGCAGAACCCGGAGAACGCCGAAACACGCGTCCTGCTGCGGCAGCCGGATTTCCGGTACAAGCTGGATCGGCCGTTCGAGCAGTGGACGCCTTACGAACCGACGGAACGGGAGCGATCGGCATGGTTGTAGAACAGACCCGGGAAGCGGTACTCGACCTGCTGGCGAGTCTCACGCCTGCCCAACTGGACAAGATCAAAGCGGCGTTCGACACGCCCGATCACCAGGAGTGGACCTACCTGCCGGGGGACCGGCCGGGATTGCCGCTGGCCGAGCTGACGCCGGCACAGCAGCAGCTCGCCGAGCGGCTGATCGACACCGGTTGCAGCGAGCGCGGCGCGGCCGACTCGAGGGCCGTGCTGGAGTCGGAGGTCATCCTGCGCGGGATCCCCGAGCTGCCGCCGACCGGGGAGTGGGAAGGATCCGTGCTCGGCGGGCGGTACTTCCTCCGCGTCCTGGGCGATCCGGGCGGCGACGAGCCGTGGGCCTGGCGCCTGAACGGTCACCATCTGGCGCTGCACGTGACGCTGGTCGACGGCGCGATCGCCTTCACCCCGCAGTTCATCGGAGCGAACCCGGCCGAGGTGTGGTCCGGACCGCAGACCGGCCGCCGCTTCCTGGCCGCGGAGCAGGACCTCGGCTTCCAGCTCCTGCACGCCCTCGACTCCGGCCAGCGCGCGGTCGCCCTCGTCTCCGAGGAAGCACCCGACGACATCCTCACCCGGCACGACCCGGTCGCCGATGCGTCCCTGCTCCACCAGGGCCTCCCGTACGGCGACATGACCGCGGAACAACGCCAGGTGTTCAGCCTCCTGATCGGCCAGTACGTCGGACGCGCGGCCGGACCGATCGGGTTGCAGACCTGGCAGGACATCACCGATCAGGGCATCGAGCGGCTCACCTTCGCCTGGGCCGGCGCGACCGAACCCGGCGTCGGCCACCGTCACTACTACTCGATCGCCGGCCCCACCTTCCTGGCCGAGTACGACAACACCCAGGACAACGCCAACCACATCCACTCCGTCTGGCGAGACCTCCGCAACGACTGGGGCACCGACCTCCTAGCCGCTCACTACGCGATGCACCGCTGACCTCAGCGCCGGGGCTGGAACTCGTGGCTCGCGGTCCAGGTCGCGACCCGGTGACCGAGGTGGTTGCCGTCGTCCATCGCCTGCCGGAAGTGCAGCCCCAGCCAGATCCGGGCGTTCTCGGTCTCGGTATCCAGCGCCGCTGCGGTGCGGAAGTGGCGCGTCGTCCCCGTCACCGTCGAGAAGACGTCCACGTTGATCGATCGAGAGCCGAACAGGCGGCCGAAGATCTCCGTCGTGGCACCGCTGACGCAGGCGTGTCCGCTGACATAGTCCGGGTACGGCGGCGTCGCGACCAGTGGTGACCAGTTGGGGTCGGGCTTGGTCGCGCGGTTCCCGTCGGTGTCGGCCAGCCGGATCGCCGTGATCGGTCGCCAGTAGGCGTCGTCGTACTTGAACCGCCAGCACGCGATGAGCGCGTCGGCCGTCGCTGTGCCGAGCAGCGCGAAGGCTCGCGCGCTTCGCACGATGTCGAAGCCGCGCTGAGTGACCTCGGTGCGCAGCGACGCCTGGTACTGGGCGACCGAGTTCGCGTTCCAGAACAGCGCGGTTTCGGTCTGCGCGGGTGTGCGCGTCGAGCCGACCAGCGCACCCGTCGCCTTCACCTCGGCGAAGTCGCGGGCGTACGCCTTCGAAGTGATCGGGTCGGGACCGGGCAGCCGCACCTGCGTGGGCGACTTGAGCGCGAGTGGCCGGACGAACCCCAGCCAGGGCACGAGCATCGGCGCGAACGCCTCCGGGGTCGGCCGCCACACGCCGGGCGCCGGGGTGACGTCGAGGGTCACCGCCGCGCCGCGCCCGTCATCGAGTCGCGCCGCGATCAGCGCCGCGGCGGCGGTGTTGCCGACCTGCTGTCCACGGGTCTTCGCCTTGCCGTCGGGGATGTCGTCGAGCGAGTCGGCGTAGTCGGCCGCGAGGTTCTGGGCAGAGGCCGGGAAGTAGTAGCTCAGCACTTGGTACGCCGCAGTGGCCGCAGCAGCCTCGGTCGACGCCTTGGCCCGAACCTTCGGCTGCTCGAGATACGGCCGGTACCGGCCTTCGATCGCGACCACCGCGTCGTACACGGCGATCGACACGAAGCCGAAGTACAGCCCCGAGGACGGAATCGGTGTCGCGTTCTCGGCGAAGACCGTCCGCTCGGCGATCGCGTTCCAGGTGGTGATCACGGCCGGATCGGCGTGTTTCACCTCACCGGCGACACTCGGCGGAACAGCGATGGCAGAAGTGGCGAGTCCGGCAACGGCGACCGCGGTCACGAGTGCCGGGTGATGGAAGCGCACAAGAATCTCCTTCAGTAGAAGTCGAACGACTTGTGCTGAAGCAGCGTTGTGCGCGATGCCGGAGGGCGTCAGCGGAACAAGCCCGAGATTCCGGACTAGCACTGTTTGACCAGCCGGGTCAATGAGTCGCTCGGACCGGGCCGGAAATCAAACGCTGGGCAGAACCGGCTGGCCGCAAGGGGCTGGGGGTCGTTCAGCTAGAGTCATGCCGGTCATCCGACGGCATCAGCAGGAACCCGGTGTGAGTCCGGGACGGTCCCGCCACTGTGACCCGACAGGGGAGTCAGGAACTGCCGCCGTCGTACCTCCGTTCGGGGCGTGGACACCCCGGAAAGGAACGCGCGTGCCTGCGAATCTCCTGCTGCTCTCCACCGCCGACACCGATCTGCTTGCCGCCGCCGAGGCGGAGGCCGGCTGGAAGGTCGCGAACCCCGCCCGGCTCACCCTCGACGACCTCGCTCCGCTGCTGGAGGCGGCCGAGATCGTGGTGGTCCGCCTGCTCGGTGGTCGCCGGGCCTGGGAGGAAGGGCTCGACGCGGTCGTCGCGTCCGGCAAGCCCGCTGTGGTGGTCAGCGGCGAGGCGGCGCCCGACGCCGAACTCATGTCGCTCTCGACCGTGCCCGCCGGCGCCGTGACCGAGGCCCTCGCCTACCTTCGCGAAGGCGGCTCCGAGAACCTGCGCAACCTGGCCGGTTTCCTCCGCGACACGCTCCTGCTGACCGGCGACGCGTTCGATCCGCCTCGCGCGCTCCCGGCGTACGGAGTGCGGGGCACGTTCGTCGATGACGAGCGGCCGGTGGTGGGCATCGTCTACTACCGGGCGCACGAGATCTCCGGGAACACGGCCTTCGTCGACACGCTCGCCGCCGCCGTCTCCGCCGCCGGGGCTCAGCCGTTGCCGGTGTACTGCGGGACCCTGCGCGGACTCGATCCGACGTCGGCCGAGAACGCCGGACTGTTCGACTTGCTGCGGAAATGCGACGTACTGGTCACCACGTTGCTCGCCGCCGGTGGTTCCGTCGCGGCCGATGCGAGTGCGGGTGGCTCGGACGACGCGTGGGACGCGGGTGCCCTCGCCTCGCTCGACATCCCGCTGATCCAGGGCCTCGCGCTGACCTCGACGCGCGAGCAGTGGCTGGCCAGCGACGCGGCGATCAGCCCGCTGGACGCGGCGACCCAGGTCGCGATCCCCGAGTTCGACGGGCGACTGATCACGATCCCGTTCTCCTTCAAGTCGTACGACGAGGACGGCCTGGCCCGTTATGCGCCCGACCCGGAGCGGTGCGATCGGCTCGCCGGGATCGCGGTCGCGCAGGCCCGGCTCCGGCACGTCCCCGCGGCGGAGAAGCGGCTCGCTCTGGTGCTGTCGTCGTACCCGACGAAGCACGCGCGGATCGGGAACGCGGTCGGTCTGGACACCCCGGCGTCGGCGGTCGTCCTGCTCGGGCAACTCCAGCAGGCCGGCTACGACCTCGGCGATCTCGACCTGGGCGAGCTCCAGGGGCCGGACGGCGCTGATGGGCTGATCCATCGGCTGATCGCGGCCGGTGGTCATGACGTCGACTGGCTGACCGACGAGCAGTTGGCCACCGCGGTGGCGAAGATCCCGCTCTCGGTCTACTCGGAATGGTTCGGTCGCGTCCCGGAGTCGTTGCGTGCGGCAATGACCGAGGCGTGGGGTGCGGCGCCGGGCGAGCTGTACGTCGACACGTCCGGTGACGAACCCGCGATCGCGTTGGCGGCTCTGCGCTTCGGCAACGTCGTACTGATGATCCAGCCGCCGCGCGGGTTCGGCGAGAACCCGGTGGCGATCTACCACGACCCGGACATGGCCCCGTCGCACCACTACCTGGCGGCGTACCGCTGGCTCGAGGCTTCGGCCGACGAGGGTGGGTTCGGCGCGCATGCCGTCGTCCATCTGGGCAAGCACGGGACGCTGGAGTGGCTGCCGGGCAAGGGCATCGGGATGGCGGCCGACTGTGCGCCGGACGCCGTACTCGGGAATCTGCCGATGGTCTACCCGTTCATCGTCAACGACCCCGGCGAGGGGACGCAGGCGAAGCGGCGGGCCCATGCGACCGTCGTCGACCACCTGGTGCCGCCGATGGCACGGGCCGAGACGTACGGCGACATGGCGAAGCTCGAGTATCTGCTCGACGAGTACGCGACCGTGCAGGCGCTGGACCCGGACAAGGTGCCGACTCTGCGGGCGCAGATCTGGACGCTGATCCAGGCGGCGCAGCTTCATCATGATCTGCACACTTCGGAGAAGCCTGAGGACGAGGAGTTCGACGAGTTCGTGCTGCACCTCGACGGGTATCTGTGCGAGATCAAGGACGTGCAGATCCGCGACGGGCTGCACGTGCTCGGGGGTGCGCCGGCGGGTGAGGCGAGGATCAATCTGGTGCTCGCCGTACTGCGAGCCCGGCAGCTGTGGGGTGGTTCGTACTCGATCCCGGGTCTGCGCACGGCGTTAGGGGAGACGTTCGGCGTCGACGAGGCGGAGTTGCTCGCGAACCCGGGCCAGGCAGCGGCCCTCGGCGACCTCGCCACGCTCGCGGACCTGCCGGCGGTCAGCTGGTGCTGACGGCGTCGACCTGCTGGAGGCGGTCGCGCGGAAGCTGGTCGTCGGGATGGAGACGCTGAGCTGGGATGCGGCCAAGGTCCCGGTGGTCGTGTCCGAGGTGCTCGGCCGCTCGTCGGCCGGGGTCGAGACGTCGCTGACGTTCGCCGCCTCCGAGGTCGTCCCCAGGCTGGCGCGGACCGGCGACGAGCTGGCGAACGTACTGCGCGCACTCGACGGTCGCTTCGTCGAGGCCGGTCCGTCCGGGTCGCCGACGCGCGGTCTGGTCAACGTGCTGCCGACCGGCCGCAACTTCTACGCCGTCGACCCGAAGGCGATCCCGAGCCGCAACGCCTGGGACGTCGGCGTCGCGCTGGCCGACTCGCTGCTGGCCCGGCACCAGGCCGAGACAGGGGAGTGGCCGCGGTCCGTCGGCCTGACGGTCTGGGGTACGTCGGCAATGCGCACCCAGGGCGACGACCTGGCCGAGGTGCTGTGGCTGCTCGGCTGCCGCCCGGTCTGGGACGAAGCGTCGCGCCGGGTCACCGGGTTCGAGGTGGTCCCGGTCGAGGAGCTCGGCAGACCGCGCGTCGATGTGACGATCCGGATCTCGGGCTTCTTCCGGGACGCCTTCCCGCACGTCGTGGCTCTGCTCGACGAGGCCGTGCGTACTGTCGCGGCCCTGGACGAGTCCGCCGACGACAACTACCTGCGCGCGCATGTCGACGCTGATGTTGCGGCGGGCAACGACCTCAGAGCGGCCACGGCCCGCGTCTTCGGCTCCAAGCCCGGCTCGTACGGCGCCGGCCTGCTGCCGCTGGTGGACGCGCGGAACTGGCGGACCGACGCCGAGCTGGCCGAGGTGTACGCCGTCTGGGGCGGGTACGCGTACGGCAAGGATCTCGACGGCGCCGAGGCGCGCGGGTCGATGGAGCGCGCGTACGCCCGGATCCAGGTGGCGGCGAAGAACGCGGACACCCGCGAGCACGACATCATGGACTCCGACGACTACTTCCAGTACCACGGCGGCATGATCGCGATGGTCCGCCACCTGACCGGGTCGAACCCGAAGGCGTACGTCGGGGATTCCGCCGTACCCGCGCAGGTGAGGACGCGGACGCTGGAGGAGGAGACCAAGCGCGTCTTCCGGGCCCGGGTGGTGAACCCGCGGTGGATGGCGGCGATGCGGCGGCACGGGTACAAGGGCGCGTTCGAGATGGCCGCGACGGTGGACTACCTCTTCGGGTACGACGCGACCGCGGGCGTGGTCGACGACTGGATGTACGAGACGCTGACGACCGAGTACGTCGCGGACGCGGAGATGGCGCGAGTTCTTCCGCAAGTCCAACCCGTGGGCCCGGCACGGTATCGCCGAACGGCTGCTGGAGGCGGCCCAGCGCGGTCTGTGGTCGGAGCCTTCGCCGGAGGCACTGGAGACGCTGCGCACCGCGGTCCTGGAGACGGAAGGCGACATCGAGGACCGCGGCTGAGACCCGATGTGATTGGGTAGAGGTATGGCGCCCGAGCATCTGAGAGTCCTGATCACCAACGACGACGGTTACCAGGCTCCGGGGATCCGGGCGCTCGCACCGGCGATCGCCGAGCTCGGGTACGACGTACTCGTCGTGGCGCCGCTGGACGACCAGAGCGGCGTCGGCTCGGCCCGGGCCGGGATGGTCGGCCGTCCGATCCGGACCGTCGTGGAGGAAGAGGGCGGCATCGCCTACCACGGCATCGACGGTACGCCGGCGCTCGCGGTGACGCTGGCGCGTCCGTCGGGGCGTTCGGGGCTGCGCCGGACCTGGTCGTGTCGGGGATCAACCGTGGCCACAACATCGGCGTACCGATCCTCCACTCCGGCACCGTGGCCGCGGCGCTGACCGCGGCCGGCGCAGGGCCTGTCGGCGGTTGCCATCAGCATCGACTCCGAGGACCCGGCGCACTGGGCGACTGCGGGGGCGGTCGCTGCTGAAGCGCTGACCTGGATCGTGCCGGAGCCCGCCGGGACCGTGCTCACCATCAACGTGCCGGACCGGCCGCTCGACCAGTTGGCCGGCGTCCGGCACGCGTCATTGGCGCCGATCAAGCGGTCCCGGATCACTGGCGCCACGGCCCCGACCGGCGAGCCGATGATCGAGCTCGAGCCGCCGGCCGCGAACCCGGTCGCCGGCTCCGACGAAGCCCTCCTGGCCGCCGGCTTCGTCGCAGTCACCCCGATCATCGGCATCCGCGAAGTCAAGGACGACGCCGCCGCCACCGCCCTCGCCAAACGCCTCTCCAGCTACCAATGAAACTGTTCGTCGCCGAGTACGGAGCCGCGAACACGCCACCGCGAACCTTCGTGTTACAGGTAGCCGAGTAGGTCCGCGTTGCCACGGACCTGGCTCGCCATCGGGTCCGGTGAGCATGTCCTCGAGGCCGGCGCGTACGCCGTACCCCTGTGCCGTGGCCCAACGCAGTACCGGCCAAGCCCACTCGTTCTCGCCGTGCACGAGTACGTCGGTGGTCGGGAGTACGGCGAGAGTGGCCTGAGCCGCCGCGACGTCCGTCCTGACCTGGTGAGATGCCGGGGATGGCTTCGACCAGCACGCGGGTGAACGGACCGCCCCAGGCGACGTAGTCCTCCGCCGCGGCCGGCGTGAACAAGCCGGCCTCGATCTCGATCCCTCGCTCGATCAGCAGGTCGGCGATCTGCTCGGCGCCCACCTCGTGAAAGTTCACACTCGCGAAGTCCGGCCCACGATCCCACTCGGCCAGCAGCGCCAGGCGTTCCCAGAGGTCCGGGAGGATCTCCTGCCGGGTCGACACCCCGATCGGTACGCCGGGACACGCGCACGCACAGCCTCGACCGCGACCTGGATATCGTCCCAGCGCAGACTCTCCTTCTCGTCGGCCCCCGCGGATGCAGGTGGATCGCCCGCGCTCCGGCCTCAACCGCCGCCTCAGCCTCCCGAGCCAACTCCTCCGGCGTAATCGGCACCCCCGGATGATCGGCCCGCGACCGATCCCCGTTCAAACAAGCCTTCACCAACCGCTCCACCTCCCCAAGCTAAGCCAACTAAGGAGGTAGGTCGCCGATCTGAGGAGGATCGCCGGATGTGGCGGACCCGGGCCTCGGCAGACGGTGGATGCAGACGGCGATCCGCGCCGTGAGGAGGAACCATGAAGTACATCCGCACCCTCGTCGCCGTACCCGTCCTGACCTGCGGGATCGCCCTCGCGGGCATGACCCAGGCTTCGGCGTACGAGACCTACCCGGAAGACGACTACCGCATTGTCGTGGAGCCGGGCCCGAGGATCCCTGTCGACGACACCGTGGCCGAAGTCCTGCAGGCAACGGCCGGCGCCATCGGTGGGGCAGGAATCGCCCTGTCCACCCTGTGGGTCTACCGCCGTCGTCATCCGATCCACGCTCAGTGATCCGGCGGCCGCCGCTCCGCCAGAGCGGCGGCCGCCACCCGGCTGGTCGTACCGGTCTTCCGAAGGATGTTCGAAACATGGACGCTGACCGTCTTGGCGCTGATGAACAGCTCCTGTGCGATCTCGCTGTTGGACCGTCCGGCAACCAGGTAAGCCAGCACTTCCCGCTCGCGGTCGGTGAGTGTGGCCAGTCTCGAGTCGTCCACGGTCTGCATGACCGGTACGGGCGTATTGAGGTCGATCTTCGACCGCCGGGCGAGTGATTCGACGTCGGCCTGCAGGGGTCTGGCGCCGAGCTCGACCGCGCACCGATGCGCCTGACGCAGGAGGTCACCGGCCTTCGACGGCGCCCAGCCACTCGTCAGACCGGCCTCGGCGCAGCGCCATTGGGCCACCGCTTGGTGCCAGCGACTTCCTGCGGTAGCGCTGGTCTCGACGACCCGAAGCCAACGCTCGGGCTGATCAGGAGTGTTGCGGCACCGGGCCAGTTCGGCAGCGAGGAGTGACCGACCCATCGCCTGGACGTCCACCCCACCCAAGGCGTGGGCGAAAGGCTCCCATGCCCACTCGTCGAGAACTCTGTCGACGGGCTCCGAAGCCGCGAGACCTTGCTCGCCACCGTCCCGCGCGCTCTCGGCCACCGCCTTGGCATACACCGGAAGGGCGTCGTCGTCCCACGGCTCGGGAGCGTCCGGAACGGACAGCCGTGGGCGTGCCCACGTCACCGCATCCCCGGCCCTACCTTCGGCGATCATCAACTCGATCCCGGCCACGGTCATGACCGGGCGGAGCGGATTGAAGTCTTCGGACACCAGCTCCAACGCCCGATCAAAGTGCTGCCGCGCCTCCTCGGCCCGTCCTGAGCGCACGGCCAGCAGACTGGCGTCCAACCTGACACCTGCGCCGGGGATGCCGATACAGCGTGCGGCCAGCGCCGACCGCAGCATCGCATGGCACTCCTCCCAGCGGCCTAGGTCGATCAGTTCGACGGCAGCCAGATGGGCGAGGAAGTTGGCCCAGCTGCCGGCGCCGCCGGCGACACCGTCGTGGTAGCCCGCGCGGGTGACGTCTGCGGCCTCGGCGCGCCGACCGAGCGCGTGTAAGGCATCGAACCGCCAGACGCCGACGCCGACGGCGGTGTCGATGTCTCCGCTGGACCTGGCCAACTTCTCCGCCAGCTCTGCATCGGCCAGTGCAGCCGGCGGGGTCCCGCGTTCCGACGTGAGCAGGCTGGCCGCCGCCCGTGCGCCCAGAGCTCGCGCCAGAGCCTGCGCCGAACCTGATCTGCGCCCGATCCGGACGGCTTCGCTCGCGTGGGCCCAACCGTCCGGCATGCTGTACATGAACTCCAGCTCCGCGAGCTCGGCGAAGGCGACGGCGCGTTCCGCGCTGTCCGGGAAGTCGTCGGTCAGCGCGATCGCTTCGCGGAGCTCTTCCACGTCTGCCGACCCGGGCGTCGACGATTGCCAGCGGCAGTTGGCGCGAGCGACGTGCAGACTGCAGGCCAGCGTCGGTTCCTGCTCGCTGTCCACCAGATACAGAGCCTCGGTCAGGAGTGTCACAGCGACTTCCGGCCAGCCGGCCCGCTCGCACGCCGCGCTCGTCCGTCGCAGCAGCCCGATCCTCTCGTCTCCGGCCCCCCGTAGAGTCGGTGACACCGTCGCCCAGAGATCACACGCCCGGCGGAGCTGGATCGCCTCCTCGGTCGGTGCTCGCAACCGCACCGCCTGATCCGCGGCGACGAGGGACCAGCGGTAGATCGCGTCGATGTTGCCGGTCTTCTCGTGATGGGCCGCCAGTTCGGCCGCTGACGCGTCGGCGGGCTGTGACTCGAGTACGCGGATGTACGCGGCGTGGAGCTCAACGGCTTGATCAGGCGACAGACCGTCGTACAGGACGTCGGCAAGCAGCGGGTGCCGGAACCACCAGATCCCGCTGCCGGACGTAGTCACCACGCCGCGGTCCTGCGCCTCCAATAGTTGGGTGCCGATCAGGTCCGCCTTGAGCCCCTGCCCGGCTGCGACCTCAGTCAGCACGGCGGCCGACGTCGGGCGGCCGCCGACGGCGAGGATCCTGGTGATCAGGCGGGCGTGTTCGGACAGCCGATGCCAGGCGGCGAGCAGGGCTTCGCGGAGTGCTGCCGGTACGGTCGCGGGCAGGGTGTGCTCCGAGCCGGACAGGTCACGCACCATCAGTTCGATCAGGTACGGGTTGCCGTCCGACCGGGCGAGAACCTCACTGACCAGTCCGATGTCGGGTGTCTTGCCGAGGAGTCCTTCGATCTGACTGCTCGCGGCATC
Organism: uncultured Actinomycetota bacterium; assembly: GCA_963748245.1. Taxonomy (GTDB): domain Bacteria; phylum Actinomycetota; class Actinomycetes; order Propionibacteriales; family Kribbellaceae; genus Kribbella. The sequence goes on from CAVVIA010000005.1 coordinate 2,974,760, forward strand.
CAGATCCAATGGCTCCAAGGCGATCTCGTCGAATAGCGGCATCCGCCGCATATCCGCCAGCCACCCGTGCAGCGGATGTCCTTCGGGTCGTTCCTCGGTCCGGCAGGTCGCGATCAGGACGAGTCGCTGGTCGCGGAAACCCGCGATCAGGTACGACAACACGTCGAGCGACGCCACATCAGCCCATTGCAGATCATCCACGACCACGACCGTCGGCCGCCGTACCGCGATCCGGTTCAGCACCAGATCGACCAGCACCGGCAGCCTCGTCGTGTCGAGACTGTCAGGCCCGTCGCTGCTTCCGAGTGCGGGCAGTAAGGCGCCCAGCCCGTCGATGCCGGCTAGTACTTCGGTCCGCTCCTCGGACGACGCCCGAGTCAGCCAGTCCTGCAGTACGCCGGTGATCGGCGCGAACGGAACCGACGCCCCGCCGAAACGCACACAGGACCCCCAGAGCACGGTCGGCTCCGGATCCCGGCAGGCCTCCCGTGCCAGCCGGGTCTTCCCGATGCCGGCCTCACCGTGAATGACAACCGCGCGCGGAACGCCATCGATCGCTCGGCGCATCACCTCGCCAAGCAGCCGCAGCTCAGCATCCCGCCCCGCCAAAAGTCCCCGCACAACCCCCATGCGCACCAGTCAACACCCGCCGTCGTAGGGGACGATCGTTTCAATCGTGGATTTCTGTCGTAATCCGGCGATCCCGGCGACAGAGATCCACGACTCGGCGCTTGTCACGAGCCTCGGGTGTGAACCGCGTCGCTGAGGGTGGGGGCGGGGTGTGCCATGATCGGGCCGACGGTTGTGGAGGAACACCGGTGACTGGCGGGAGCCAGGAGTCCGGGGCGGTCCCGCCACTGTGACCGGGCCACGCGTTCGACGCGGCCCGGAAGCCAGGACATCCGCGTCCGTCCGCCGGACCGCGATCTCCGCGGTACGGCGTACCAGCTGCCGAAGCGGGCGTGGACACCCGCTCGACGAAGGGATCCCGCCGATGCGGCCTGCTTCAACCACCTCCGGCGCTGCCTCTGGATTTCCGTTCACGGCGGTGGTCGGGATGGAGGATCTGCAGCTCGCGCTGATCCTGGCGGCCATCTCACCCGCGATCGGTGGCGTACTGATCCGTGGCGAGAAGGGCACCGCCAAGTCGACCGCGGTCCGCGCGCTGACCGAGATCCTCCCGCCGGTCGACGTCGTACCGGGGTGCCGGTTCTCTTGCGATCCCGATCACCCGGACGCCACCTGCCTGGACGGTCCGCATCAGTCGTCGGACGCGCCGCTCACCCGCACCGCCCGTCTGGTCGAGCTGCCGGTCGGCGCGACGGAGGATCGCGTGCTCGGCTCGCTGCATCTCGAACGCGCATTGGCCGAGGGCGTCACGGCGTACGAGCCCGGTCTGCTGGCCGCCTCGCATCGCGGGCTCCTGTACGTCGACGAGGTCAACCTGCTGCACGACCACCTGGTCGACGTACTGCTCGACGCGGCCGCGATGGGCCGCGCGACCGTCGAGCGCGACGGCGTGTCTGTCACCCACCCGGCGCGTTTCGTGCTGGTCGGCACGATGAACCCGGAGGAGGGCGAGCTCCGCCCGCAGCTCCTCGACCGCTTCGGCCTGACCGTCGACGTGGTCGCCAGTCGCGACCCGGCCGTCCGCGTCGAGGTCATGCGCGCCCGCCTCAGCTACGAGGCCGATCCGGCTGGTTTCACCACGCGGTACGACGGAGCACAACGCGAACTCGCCGAGCGCATCGTCAAGGCCCGTGACCTCTTGTCCGAGGTGATCCTGACCGACTCGGCCCTGCGGCAGATCGCCGAGATCTGCGCGTCCTTCGACGTCGACGGGATGCGCGCCGACCTCGTCACCGCACGTACGGCGGTTGCCCACGCAGCCTGGTCCGGCCGGACGGTCGTCGAGGTGGATGACGTCCGCGCGGCGGCCAAGCTCGCACTGCCACACCGCAAGCGCCGCAACCCCTTCGACGCGCCGGGCCTGGACGACGACCAGCTCGAAGAGGCCATCAACAACAGCACCCCACCCGCAGACCCCGACGACGACCCGGACGGTGGACCGGACGACTCGGGTGGTCCGGGTGGGGGTGCGGACCCAAGTGATCCTGCGGATTCTGCTGAAGATCAGGGCCAGGCCTCGGGTGCGGCAGGTCCCACGCCGGCTGGTGAGGTCGTCGGGAGCTCCGAGCCCTACAAAGCTCGGCTGTTGAGCGTGCAGTCCGCCGGTGCGGGGGTAGCTGGGCGACGGTCTCGGGCGATCACCGACGTCGGACGTGTAGTCGGGGATCGTCAGCGGATCGGCCGGGAGTCTGGGCGGCCGCACCTGTTGGCAACCATTCGGTCGGCTGCACCTCATCAGCACGCCCGGGGTCGCACCGGACCGGGCCTCGCCGTACGGACCTCGGATGTGCGCCTCGCCGTACGCGAAGGGCGCGAGGGCAACCTCGTTCTCTTCTGCGTCGACGCGTCCGGCTCGATGGGCACCAAGAAGCGCATGGGTGAGGTGAAGACGGCGATCGTCTCGCTCCTCCTCGACGCGTACCAGCGCCGCGACACCGTCGGCCTCGTCACCTTCGCGGGCGCCGCCGCCACGGTCGCGTTGCCGCCGACCGGCAGCGTCGAGACCGCCGTACGGCGTCTTGAATCGCTCCCGACCGGTGGCCGCACCCCACTCGCCGAAGGTCTGCTCCAAACGGCCGAAGTACTACGCATCGCCGCCATCCGCGACCCGCGCCGCCGGCCCTTGCTCGTGCTCGTCACCGACGGCCGCGCGACGTACGGCGACAACGCCTTCGCCCGCGCCCGTCAGGCAGCCGAATGGCTTGCCCAGCAGGGGATCGCCACCGTCGTCGTCGACTGCGAGCCGCGTCGCGGCGTCCGGCTCGGACTGGCCGCGGAGCTCGCGCGGACTCGCTGTCAGCGGAGTACCTCGATCTCGGCGACGTTGCCGCAGGCCATCTCGTCCGCACGGTCACCGAGCGGAGGGTCGCCTGATGCCGAAGGGGCAGCCGAGTGTGGTGCCGCAGGACGGCCTGACCACCCGGCAGCGGCGGAACCGGCCGTTGCTGATGGTGCACACCGGTGAGATGAAGGGGAAGTCGACGGCCGCCTTCGGGATGGCGCTGCGCGGCTGGAACCAGGGCTGGAACATCGGGGTGTTCCAGTTCGTCAAGAGCGCGAAGTGGAAGGTCGGCGAGGAGGGCGCCTTCAAGGCCCTGGGGCAGTTGCATGAGGCAACGGGGCAGGGCGGGCCGGTCGAGTGGCACAAGATGGGCGAGGGCTGGAGCTGGTCGCGTAAGGCCGGCTCCGAGGAGGACCACGCCGCCGACGCGCTCGAGGGCTGGCGCGAGATCCAGCGCCGGATCAAGGCCGAGACGCACGACCTCTATGTGCTCGACGAGTTCACGTACCCGATGAAGTGGGGCTGGGTCGACGTCGACGAGGTGGTGGACACGATGGTCAACCGGCCGGGACATCAGTACGTCGTCATCACCGGCCGCAACGCCGATCAGCGGCTCATCGACGCCGCCGACCTGGTGACCGAGATGACCAAGGTCAAGCACCCGATGGATGCCGGCCAGAAGGGCCAGAAGGGCATCGAGTGGTGATCCCGCGCCTGGTGATCGCGGCGCCCGCCTCGGGAGCCGGGAAGACAACTGTCGCCGTCGGCCTGATGGCGGCGCTCCGGCAGGCTGGGCACACGGTCGCCGGCTTCAAGGTCGGCCCCGACTACATCGACCCCGGCTTCCACGCGGTCGCGACCAGGCGGCCGGGGCGGAACCTCGATCCCATGCTGCAAGGCGAGGAGCGCGTCGCCCCACTGTTCGCGCACGGCGCCGAGGGCGCGGACCTGGCCGTCGTCGAAGGCGTGATGGGCCTGTACGACGGCGCGCTCGGGACCGAGGGCTACGCGTCCACCGCGCACGTGTCGAAGTTGCTCAAGGCACCTGTCGTACTCGTCGTCGATGCCTCCGCGGCGGGACGCAGTGTCGGTGCCGTCGTCAACGGTTTCGTTGCCTTCGACACCGAGGTGCGGATCGTCGGCGTGATCCTGAACAAGGTCGGCTCGGACCGCCACGAGGCCGAGGTCCGGGCCGGCGTCGCGCCGACCGGCGTACCGGTTCTCGGTGTGCTCCGGCGGGACACCCGCCTGACCGTGCCCAGCCGTCACCTCGGCCTGGTTCCCGCCGACGAACAGCGTGAACAGGCGGCCACCGCGGTCGAGGCAGCCGCCGAACTGGTGCGGAAGGGCGTGGACCTCGAAGCGTTCGTCGCCGCGGCCCGAGCGGCGGTCGAGTTCCACACGGAGACCTGGGATCCGGCAGCGGAAGTAACGCCCGCTGAGGAAGGGCGACCGGTCGTGGCTGTTGCCGGCGGCCCGGTGTTCTCGTTCCGCTACACCGAGACGACAGAGCTGCTCGTTGCCGCCGGCGCCGATGTCGTTGCCTTCGACCCGCTGTCCGACCCGTTGCCCGAAGCGACCTCGGCGCTGTACCTGGGTGGCGGCTTCCCCGAACTGCACGCCGAAGCCCTGTCCGCCAATGCCGAGCTCCGCCGTCAGGTGGCGACCGAGATCGCGGCCGGCCTCCCGGTCCTCGCGGAGTGCGCCGGTCTGCTGTACCTCTGCCGCGAGCTCGACGGTCACCAGATGACCGGCGTCCTCCCCGCGACCGGCCGGATGACCGGCAGCCTCACCCTCGGCTACCGTACGGCGATCGCCGCGGCCACGACCGCGTTCTTCGATGAAGGCCGTCGCGTCCGCGGCCACGAGTTCCACCGTACGACGATCGCCCTCGACGCCGAGGTGGATCCGGCCTGGTACCTCCCTGGCGGTGTCGAAGGAATCGCACGGCCCCGGGTGCACGCGTCGTACCTGCATCTGCACTGGACTGCAACGCCCGACGTACCAGCACGACTGGTGGCGGCGGCCCGCGTCCACGCTGGGCTGGAGAAGTGAACCTCGTCGTTGGCGTCGGCCTGCGGTCCGGTACGTCGTACCGCGAACTCCGCGACCTGGTCGACGCCGCCCTCGCTGCGGCGGGCGGGGGAGTTGTGCGCACCGTGGTCACTGTTGCGGGCAGAGACAGCGAGCCGGGCCTGCAGCGGTTGGTCGCCTATCTGAATGCAGACCTCCACACCGCACCCGCCTCTGAGCTCGCTAAGCAGCCGGTGCCAACGCCGAGCGATCAGGTCGAGCAACTCAGCGGCACAACTAGCGTTGCCGAGGCTGCAGTGCTCCTGACCGGCGCAGAGCTGGTAGTGACCAAGCGTCGCTCGGGCAATGCGACAACAGCCGTTGGACGGCTCCCGGCCGCACCTGGCTACCCGCCCAGCGAGCGTGACGTGGTGCACCGGGTGCTGGCCGAGCGCCGGGACGTACGGCGGGGATTCGTGAACCAGCCGATCGCCGACGACGTACTCACCCGAGTGCTGGAGTCCGCACACCGGGCGCCGAGTGTGGGCCTCAGCCAGCCGTGGGACTTCCTGCTGATCCGCGACATCGCCACGCGCCGGAAGGTCCACGACCTCGCCACCGCCCAGCGTGACGCGTTCGCCGCATCGCTTCCGCCGGACCGGCGGCAGGCGTTCGACGGGTTGAAGATCGAGGCGATCCTCGACACTCCACTGAACATCGCGGTCACCTGCGACCCGGGCCGTGGTGGCCGGCACGTCCTGGGCCGGCATGCGGATCCGCGGACGACCTGGTTCTCGGCAGCGATCGCGATCCAGAACCTCTGGCTTGCCGCACGCGCCGAAGGGCTCGGCGTCGGCTGGGTCTCGTTCTTCGAACCCGGCGAGGTTGCCGCCGTACTCGACCTCCCGGCGCACATAGAGCTCGTCGGCTACCTGTGTGTCGGGCACGTGGAGGAGTTCGCGACCGCCCCCGAGCTGGTACGGAGTGGATGGGCCGGACGTCGTCCACTCGCGTGGGCCGTCCACCACGACCAGTGGGGCCGGCGAGGCTCGACATCTATCGAGGGTGACGCGGTACAGGCGAGTGAGAGCGCAGTACAGGCTGTTGGCCGCCAGCGGGTGCGCGTGGTGGTGGGTGGAGACCCAGCGGAGTACCTGGGCCAGTCCGATGCGCTCGTCGTACAGCTGGGAGCTGAGAAGCCAGTGGCGGACTTCGGAGTGCTCTGGCGGCCCGCGCGTACGCCGGTGGAGGCCGTAGAGCTAGGTGTCGAGGTGGCCCGCGACCTGGCCATGCAGGGGGTCGGGCAGCTCGCCGTACAGGTCGTTGAGCAGTCGGAGCTGGCGGACGGGTTGGCGCGCGGGCTGCGGGCCGGTGCGCTGGCTTGCGGAGTGGACTGGGTGAGGTGACAGACTCTTCCGTATGACCGTCCCACCGCAGCGCCCAAGGCAGGATCAAGCGACCATGTACGTGCCCGCGTTCTCGATGAAGCAGCGGATCACCATGATGGCGAACAAGTACGAGCTGATCGCCACCAACCCCGACGGGACGGACGGGCCGGTGCTGGCGTTCGCGCAGCAGAAGCGGATGGCCTTCAAGGAGCAGGTCACCTTCTACAGCGACGACACCAAGTCGCAGGTGGTGTTCTCGTTCAAGGCGCGCAAGAAGATCGACCTGGGCTCCGGATACGACGTGTTCGACGCGAACGGCCAGCCGATCGGCTGGTTCAAGAAGGAGTTCGGCAAGAGCCTGCTGCGGTCCAGCTGGCTGCTGTCCAGCGGCCACCTGCACGCGAGCGGCACGGAGCGTAACCCGACGATCGCGATCGTCCGCCGGCTCTGGGATTTCGTGCCGTTCGTCGGCGAGATCCCGCTGCCGTTCATCTTCCACTTCGACTTCACCGACCACGAGTCGGCACAGCCGGTGCTGTCGGTGGAGCGCAAGATGTCCGTCCGCGACCGCTACCGGGTCACCGTCCAGGACAACCGCCTGGACTTCCGCGTGGCCGCCGCGATGACAGTTGCCCTGGACGCGCTCCAGAGCCGGTGACATCCACCGGGCGCGGTACGTCGTACGCCCGGCGTACTGCGCCCGTCGTACGCCCTCCTCACTCTTTTGGGTGAAGCGACCCTGAGAGCCTTGGTTCCACCCGGTCCCGGTGCGAGTCTTGTTTCATGGGTGTAGCGCAGCGCAGTCGACGGTGGTTCGTACCGGTCACGGCAGTCGCAGTGGTCGCGGGGGTGGGCACGCTCGGTCCGGTAGTTGCGGACGCGTCACCAAACCTCCCCGACATCACCGCGCAGGAGTTGCTGACCAAGGTCCAGACAGCGAAGGTCGACGGCCTGAGCGGCACGGTCCGGTCCGCCACGGACCTCGGCCTGCCCGCGCTGCCCGGGGTCGAGGGCGGCAGCCAGATCCCCGACCTGCTGACCGGTGAGCACACCGCGCGGGTCGCCTTCGCGAGCCCGAACAAGGCACGCGTCTCCGTCCTGGACGACATGGCCGAGCGGGTCTTGACGACCGACGGCACGACCGCCTGGGCCTACGACTCCTCCGAGCGCGAGGCGACCAAGCTGACGCTGCCGGCCCGGGCCAACCGGCCCGGCAAACCCGAGGTCAAGCCGGAGTCGTACGATCCGGCCGCGGTGGCGAAGCAGTTCCTGGACGCGATCGACCCGACCACCACGGTCGAGGTGAGCGGGACCGACAAGGTCGCCGGCCGGGATGCCTACAAGCTGCGCCTGGTGCCGAAGACCGACAAGTCCACGGTCGGCTCGGTCACCCTGGCGATCGACTCGAAGAACTATGTGCCGCTCGAGGTGACAGTGATGCCGCGCACCGGGTCGGACCCGGCCGTGCAACTCGGCTTCTCCGCGGTGTCGTTCGACGTACCGGCGGCGAGCACGTTCGCGTTCACCCCGCCGAAGGGTGTGACGGTGAAGGAGCAGAAGGCTCCGGCGCACCGGCAGGTCCCGACCCCTGTGAAGCCGCCGGCCGGTGCCGACAAGCCGACGGTCATCGGTGTGGGCTGGGAGAGCGTGGTCGCGCTCCGCGACGTGGACATCCCGCGTAGCGGGCCGGTCGGCCAGTTGCTCGCGAACGCCCGGACCGTCGAGGGTTCCTGGGGCAAGGGCAAGATCCTGACCAGCAAGATGGTCAACGCCCTGATCACTGACGACGGACGCGTCCTCGTCGGCCTGGTCAGCCCGGACACTCTGGTCGCCGCCGCACCGAAGGCGCCGCGCTAGCCGTGGCAGGCCCCACCTCGCCGCCTGTGGTGACACGGGGGCTGACCAAGCGGTTCAGAGGCGGGCAGGTCGCGGTGGACGCGGTCGACCTGGAGGTCCCGGCCGGGAGTGTGTTCGGCTTCCTCGGGCCGAACGGGTCCGGGAAGACGACGACCATCCGGATGATGCTCGGCCTGATCACGCCGACGGCGGGATCGGTCGAGCTGCTGGGGGAGTCGATGCCGAAGGCCCAGTTGCGGGTGTTGCCGCGGGTCGGTGCGCTGGTCGAGGGCCCGGCGTTCTACCCGTTCTGGAGTGGTCAGGCGAATCTGCTCCGCTTCGACGCGGCGGACCGGACCGCCGACCCCCGCACACGGAAGGCGCGGGCGGGGCACGCGCTCGAGCGCGTCGGGCTGTCCAACGCGGCGAACAAGAAGGTGCGCGCCTACTCGCTCGGTATGCGGCAGCGGCTGGCCATCGCGGTCGCGCTGATGCAGCGACGCGAACTGCTCGTCCTCGACGAGCCGACCAACGGCCTTGATCCGCAGGGCACCCGCGAGGTTCGGCACCTGATCCAGGAGCTCGCGAGCGACGGCATCACGGTCTTCACCTCGACGCACCTGCTGGCCGAGGTCGAGCAGGTCTGCACCCACGCCGCCGTGATGAGCCGCGGCCGCCTGCTCCGCCAGTCGACCGTCGCCGAGCTTCGCTCCGAGCTGCGTCCCCGGCTGGTCGTCCGTACGCCGGACGTCGGGCCCGCCGCGGAGACGCTGAAGAGTCTCGGCGTGACCGACCTGAAGACCACGGACGAGACCGTGGAAGGCGATGCCGGTGACCTCCCGATCGACAAGTTCGCCGCCGCCCTGGTCGCCGCCGACGTCCGCATCCACGGCTTCGGCCTGGAACGCCCCAGCCTCGAAGACGCCTTCGTGGCCCTCACCGGAGAAGGCTTCGATGTCGCCGAGTGACACGACGGTTGCGGACACCGTGGAGGTCGGCCGGCCGAGTGCCGGGCGGCACACGCTGGCCCTGTTCAGGTCCGAGCTGCACCTGGTGTTCGGCCGGGCCCGGACCTGGGTGCTGCTCGCCGTCCTCGCCGCGGTCCCGGTGATGATCGGGGTCGCGATCAAGCTGTCCGGCTCCGAGGGCGACGCCGAGGGCTTCATCGGCCAGGTCGCCGGGAACGGGTTCTTCCTGATCGTGGCGAGCCTCGCGGTCTCGCTGCCGTTCTTCCTGCCGACCGCCGTGACGGTCATCGCGGGGGAGTCGCTCGCCGGCGAGTCGAGCCTCGGGACGCTCCGCAACCTGCTCACCGCTCCGGCCGGGCGATCCCGGCTGCTCGCGGCGAAGATGGTCGCGCTCGCCGTGTTCTGCCTGGCCGCGACGATGGTCATCTGGATCTCCGGCCTGATCGCGGGCATGGTGCTGTTCCCGGTCGGCGACGTCCTGCTGCTCTCCGGTACGACGGTCTCGCTGGGCGACGGACTGCTTCGCGCGCTCGGCATCGCCGTACTGATCGGGCTGTCGATGCTCGGGCTGGCCGGGATCGGGTTGTTCGTCTCGTCGCTGACGTCGACCCCGCTGGCGGCGATGGCGGCCACCTTCGGCTCGTTCATCGTGTGCGGGATCCTGAGCGCGATCCCGCAGATCGACGTGATCCACCCGTGGCTGCTGATGTACGGCTGGGCGTCGTTCGCCGACCTGTTGCGCGATCCGCCGTACTGGGACGCGATCGGGCGCAACCTGCTGCTGCAGGCGGGCTACCTGGTCGTGTTCTACGCGGCCGCCTGGGCCCGGATCACCAGTCGGGACATCAACGGCTGAGACAATGGGCCGGTGGAAGCCGATCTGGTCGCCGTACTGCGCTGTCCCGTCTGCGGTGACGCGCTCGCACTGAGCGACCGTACGGCGCGGTGTCCGCGCGGCCACGCGTACGACCTGGCCAAGCAGGGCTACCTCAATCTGTTGCCCTCGGCATCGACCGGGATCGACGGCGATTCGGCCGCGATGATCGGCGCCCGCACCGTCTTCCTCGGCGGCGGCCACTACGCACCCATCCGGGACGCACTGATCCTGGCCGCGGCGTGCGACGGCCTGCAGGTCGACGGCGACGAACTGGTCGTCGAAGTCGGATCGGGTACGGCGTACTACCTGGCCGGAGTCGTCGGCGCGTCAGCCGGCCGGCGGGGGATCGCCCTGGACGTCTCGCGGTACGCCGCTCGGCGCGCAGCCAAGGTGGACCCGCGGATCGGGTCGGTGGTGTGCGACGCCTGGCAGGAGCTGCCGTTGCTCGACGACTCGGCGCACCTGATGCTGAACGTGTTCGCCCCGCGCAACGCCGCCGAGATGGCCCGCGTCCTCGCGCCCGGCGGCACGCTGCTCGTGGTGACGCCCAACCAGGAGCACCTCAAGGAACTGGTCGGCGTACTGGGGCTGGTCAAGGTCGACGAGGAGAAGGAACGACGCCTGCACGAGTCATTGGCCGGGAAGTTCGACCGGACCGGCAGTGAGGTCGTCGAGACGGTGATGCGGCTCGACCGGATCGCGGTCGAGCAGTTGGTGCTGATGACACCGAGCGCGCGGCATCTGAATCATCGCGAGCTCGCGGCCAGGATCGCCGGACTGCGGGAGCCGGCGATCGTGACGCTGTCGGTCACGCTGTCCACCTGGCGGGTCGGCTGAGTGATGCCGGCTCGAGCTCGGCACCACCGCCGGGTCGGTGTCAGCGGTGAGGGTCAGGCGGCGTCGGCGGTGAGTTCCTTGGCCACCACGGTGCCGTGCTGCTCGGCGGTGACGTGGGCCTCGGACTCGGAGACCTTGGAGGCGTCGATGAGCTCCTCCATCCCGGGGGTGACCGGGGCGAGGGTGAGCTCGGCGGCGGCGGTACGGATGTTCATGCCGAGGACGTCACCGAAGACGCGCTCCAGGTACGGCGTGGCGTGGTCCCAGCCGTGCTTCGGGGTGCCGGGGCTGTAGCCGCCGCCCCGGGCGAGGGTGAAGATCACCGGCCGGCCGGCGACCGGGCTCGGTCCGTAGACCAGCTCGGGGTCGATCAGCAGCAGGTCGATCCAGGTCTTCACGTGCTGGGCGATGCCGTAGTTGTACAGCGGTACGGCGAGCAGGATCGCGTCGGCGTTCTTGACCTCGGCGGCCAGCTCCTGGGCGAGCGCGGCGGCCTCGGCGTGGTCCGGACCGGCCTCCGCGCCGAGCTTGGCGGCCACCAGGGCCGGCCAGACGGTCGCCGGGAGCGGGTGCAGACCGACGTCGCGCCGGACCACGACGCCGTCCGGGTGTTCCGCCTTCCAGGCCGCCTCGGCGCTGTCCGCCAGGGCGCGGCTGACCGAGCCTTCCAGCCGGACGCTGGCGTCGACGCGTAGCAGGGTGGTCATCTCAGTTGTCTCCATCGTTGGTGAGGGGGCGCTCAAATCGAGCTGTCCTGAAGATAGTCTGTGGGACAGAACATATTCAAGCAAGATCGTATTCCGAGTGGCGTACACCACGTAGGATGGAGACATGACCAGTACTCCGCCGGACGTCAAAGGCCGGATCGCCCGCGAGGTGGCGCGCCGAGGCGTCCGCGGGACGGAGCCCCAGGTGGCCAGCGGTGCGCCGGTCGAATCCGATCTGGGCTGGGCGCTCGGGGTCGTGTTCCGCCGGTATGCCAAGGCGGCGGCCACCGCGCTGGACGACGTACCAGGCGGTCCGCGGGGTTATCAGGTGCTGGCGACCACGGTCGCCGAAGGGCCGCGGCGGCAGCTCGATCTGGCCGCGCAGCTCGGCGTCGACCGGACCGTGATGACGTACCTGCTCGACGATCTGGAAAAGGCCGACCTGGTGCAGCGGCAGCCCGACCCGGCCGATCGGCGGGCCCGGTTGATCGTGCCGACCGACCAGGGCAAGGAAACCCTCTGTGCGATGGAGCGGAGCCTGACCACGGCCGAGGACGAGATCCTGGGCAGCCTGGACCAGGCCGAACGCTCCAGCTTCCGGATGCTGCTGCAGCGGGTGGCGATGAAGGCCAACGCGATCGACCCGGTCCACAACGCCTGCGACCTGGCCGACGAGGCGGTCGACGGGGCGGTCGACGAGTGCTAGTGCAGCGGCACGAAGCCTGACTCGTAGGCGCGGATCACGGCCTGGGTGCGATCCCGGGCGTTCAGTTTGGCGAGCACGTTCGCGACGTGGGTCTTGACCGTCTGCAGACCGAGGATGAGCTCCGCCGCGATCTCCGCGTTCGACAGTCCCTTGGCCATCAGGCGCAGTACCTCCTGCTCCCGGTCGGTCAGCTGGTACTCGTCCAGGCCGGCCGGAGGCGACGGCTGTGCGCCCACGTGCGCGAGCGCCAGCGACCGGATCGCCTCGGGGAAGAGCAGTGACTCGCTCCCGGCGACCGTGCGGATCGCCGCGATGATGTCGTCCGGCGGTGTCCGCTTCAGCAGGAACCCGGAGGCGCCCGCGCGCAGCGCGTCGTACACGTAGTCGTCGTTCTCGAACGTCGTCACGACCAGCACGCGCGGCGCGGGGTCGAGGTTCTCCAGCAGCAGCCGGGTCGCCTGGATGCCGTCGACCGCGGGCATCCGGACGTCCATCAGGACGACGTCGGCCCCGGTACGACGCACGACCGGAAGCACCTCCGCACCATCGCCGGCCTCACCGACGACCGTGAGGTCGGGTTCGGCGTTGATGATGGCGCGCAGCCCGCTGCGGATCAGCGGCTCGTCGTCGACCACGACCACCGACAGGTTCATTTCATCCCTTCGTCACAGCGACCGGCAGCGTGACCGCGAGCCGCCACTTGTTCCCGTCCAGGCCGGCGTCCACGGTGCCACGCAGTACGGCGACTCTTTCACGGATACCGGCCAGGCCGCGCCCGCCACCGGAATGGTCGGAGCCGCCGCTGACCGGGTTGATCAGCTCGAGCCGCAGTCCGGACGCGTCCAGCCGGATCGACAGGTCGACCATGAGTTCGTCGGCCGACCGGCCCGCGTGCCGGATGGCGTTGGTGAGGCCCTCCTGGACGATGCGGTACGCCTCCCGCGACACCGCCGCCGGAAGCTGACTCAGGTCGCCGTCGCTCCGGACCTCGACCGTGATCCCACCGGCCCTGGTGGCGTCGACCAGCCGGGCGAGCTCGTCCAGGGTCGCCTGCGGCGCGGTCTGCGAACCAGGTCGCCGGTCGTCCCGCAGGAGGCCGAGCACGTGGTCGAGATCGGCCAGCGCGTTGCGGGCCGAGGTCTCCATCGCCGCCAGCGCGGTCTCGGCGAACTCCGGGTCGGTCGCCAGCACCCGGCGCGCCGCGGCCGCCTGGATGGTGACCAGGCTCAGCGCGTGCCCGACGCTGTCGTGCAGTTCCCGGGCCAGACGGTTGCGCTCGGCAAGGGTCGCCGTACGTCGCTCGAGCAGCTCGATCCGCTCGGCCGGCGTCGGACCGAGGACCCGCGGGGCGAGATAGGCGAGGAGCGCGCCGACGGCGGCGGACAGGAGGAACAGGGCGACGATGCCGGCCAGCGCGACGGCCGGCATCCAGAGATCCGACCAGCCGCCGCGGATCTGGTACGAGAGGTCCGGCATCAGTTCGTGCCGGCCGGGGGAGCGGAAAGGTGCCGCGAGCAACACCGCGCCGACGCCGAACACGGCCGTGCTGAGGGTGCCGATGATGCCGCCGGTGACCAGGTGCAGGCAGAACCAGATCGTCGTCCGGCGACGCTGCGCCCAGGTCCGGGCCGGGCCGAGCGGGCGTTCCTCGAACCGGACGCCGAGCAGCGACTCGACCGCGATGCCCTCGACCTCGCGGACGGCGGGCAGGATGCCGAGCGCGATCGGCGGCCCGGCGACCAGGATCGCGATCAGGATGCCAGTGGCAACGGCCGGCAGGTCGAGGTCCTGCGCGAGGGCCCCCAGCGCGCTGTCGACCAGGATGAACGCCAGCACCAGCGCCGCGCCGAGCAGCAGGTAGACCCAGCGCAGGTACGTCGACGCCCGGCCCAGGCAGCTGACACCCCGGACCAGGTACGACGCCGCACGCGCGAACCGGCCCGCCGGACGCGTCGTGCCGCGCCCGGAAGCCGCCGACCCACGCACCAGCTCATCCACCACCCCCACATGGTCCCAAACCCCGGTCCCACCCACCTCCCTCCCCGGAGGGAAACCCTTGACTGGGCGGCGAACACGTGGGGTGGATCACTCGCCACCCTGGGTTTACACAAATTTGACGGGGAAGGACCGGGTCGGAGCCGGGTGGACGTCGCGATCTGCTGTCCGGGCGGGTACGGTCTGTGGTCGGGGCGGGATGCCTGTCCGGTGCGGACTGGTATGGGGAACGGCTCCAGGACGGGTGGCAAGCGGGCTCTGCGGGGACCGGTGCGGTGGACGTTAAGTCACTGTGAAGTCCCCGGGGGCCGATTGACCACCTTTCCATATTTGATGTTTGATCAAATATCGGAGGAGAGAGGTCGATATGAGGTTGAGGCGTTCCGTTGTCGCCCTGACAGCGGTCCTGGGGCTCGCCCTGGTCAGTGCGTGCAACGACGGCAATGAAGGGCAGAGTCAGGACTCGGGTCTCCAGAAGGTCAGCTATCTGACCTCGTTCAACGCCTTCGGTCGTGAGGCTTACGCGTACGTCGCCCTGGAGAAGGGCTACTTCAAGGACGCCGGCTTCGACGTCACCATCAACAAGGGCTCCGGCACGGTCGACGTGATGAAACTGGTCGCCGGCGGCCAGGCCGACTACGGCATCGGTGACTTCACCGGCACTGTCATCACCTTGGGCAAGCAGAAGCTGCCGATCACCACGGTCGGGATGATCCACCAGCGCTCGATGGCCGCGATCGTGGCCATCGACGGCGGCAAGATCGCCAAGCCGCAGGATCTGGTCGGCAAGCGGATCGGTGACCAGCCGGGCTCGACCAACCAGGTGATGTTCCCGGTCTACGCCAAGGCGATCGGCATCGACCCCGAGACGGTCACGTTCGTACCGTCGCCGCCGCCGGCGCTGCCGCAACTGCTCGCCTCCGACAAGGTGGACGGCATCGGCCAGTTCGTGGTCGGCGTACCGCTGGTGGAGAAGGCGGCGAAGAAGAAGGTGATCACCCTTCCGTACGGCGAGAAGCTGCCGGACCTCTACGGCAACGCGATCATCACCCGTTCGGACCTGGCCAAGGACCACCCGGACGACGTGAAGAAGTTCACGACCGCGCTGTTCAAGGGCCTGCAGGACACGTACGACGACCCGGCCGCGGCGGCCGCGGTGCTGAAGAAGTACGTGCCGGAGACCGACCTCACGGTGGCCACCGCGGAGCTGAACCTGATGAAGGAGTACATCAAGCCGCCGCAGTTCAAGGACGCGCTGGGCTCGGTCGACCCGGAGCGGGTGCAGACGATCATCAAACTGCTGGACGACGCGAAGGCGATCCAGCCGGCCGGTTCGATCACGACGGCCGACGTCGTCACGGTCGACCTCGCGCCGAAGGGCTAGGCCGTGGCTGATGGTTCCCCGCCTACTGCGCGGCACTCGGCACGGCACCTCGCCGCACTGGAGCAAAGGCCACGATGGATCCGCATCGAGACCTTCGCTCCAGCACGCCGAGCCACCGCACCGAGCACCTGCTCGCTACGGCGCGGAACCATCAGCCACGACCTTGGACCGCCCAGATGATCCGGCTGGACGGTGTGGGGCAGGTCTTCGACGGACGCGAGGGTCAGGTCACAGCCCTCGCGGAGATCGACCTGCACGTCCGGCCGAACGAGTTCGTCACGCTGATCGGCCGGTCCGGGTGTGGCAAGTCCACCCTGCTCCGGCTGATCGCGGGACTGCTGGCGCCGACCTCCGGCACGGTCACGGTGGCCGGGGAACCGGTCACCGGGCCGCGCCGGGACGTGTCGTTCATGTTCCAGCGGCCGGCTCTGCTGCCGTGGCGGTCGGTGCTGTCGAACGTGATGCTGCCGATCGAGATCGACGGCGGAGAGGGCGACCGGGGCCGGCGGACCTACCGGGACCGGGCGCACGCACTGCTCGACCTGGTCGGGCTGACCGGTTTCGAGCGGCGGCTGCCGCACGAGCTCTCCGGCGGGATGCAGCAGCGGGTGTCGTTGTGCCGCTCGCTGATCCGCGACCCGCAGGTGATGCTGATGGACGAGCCGTTCTCCGCGCTCGACGCGCTCACCCGGACCGAACTGTCCGAGGAGCTGCAGCGGATCCAGATGGAGCTGTCCACCACGATCGTGTTCGTCACCCACTCGATCGAGGAGGCCGTCATGCTGGCCGACCGGGTGGTCGTGCTGACGCCGCGGCCGGGCCGGTTGCGTGAGGTCGTCGACATCGACATTCCGCGGCCGCGCAGCCTCGGCCAGAACGCGCACCTGACCGAGGTCGCGCAGATCAGCGGCCTGCTGCACGGACTGCTGGCCGAGAAGGAGCCGCGCCCGGTCGACGAGGTGCGGCCGTGAGGAAGCGTTCCTGGCTGACGACGTCGCCGACCGCGGCGGTGGTGTTGCCGATCGCCGGCCTGGCCGGCGCGATCGGGCTGTGGTGGCTGGCCACGATCGTCTTCTCGATCGAGTCGTACCTGCTGCCCAGCCCGTACGACGTGGTGGTGAAGTTCTTCGACGATCCGGCGTACCTGCTGGAGCACACCGCGGCGTCGTTCCTGGAGACGGTCGAGGGCTTCCTGCTCGCGATTCTGCTCGGGGTGCCGATCGCGCTGCTGATCGTCCGCTCGGTGATCCTGGAGCGGCTGGTCTACCCGCTGCTGCTGATGGTGAACGCGATCCCGAAGATCGCGATCGCGCCGCTGCTGGTGGTCTGGATGGGATTCGGGCAGTTGCCGAAAGTGGTGATGGTGCTGCTGGTCTGCTTCTTCCCGATCGTCATCTCGACCGCGCAGGGGATGAAGTCGACGCCGATCGAGCTGGTCGAACTGCTCCGGTCGCTGAACGCGAGCCGGGCGCAGGAGTTCTTCAAGCTGCGACTGCGCTACGCGATGCCGCAGATCTTCACCGGGCTGAAGGTGGCGATCTCGCTGGCCGTGATCGGTTCGGTGATCGCCGAGTTCGTCGGCGCCACCCAGGGCCTCGGGTACGTGATCCAGCAGTCCGGTGCCAGTGCCGACACCGCGCTGGCCTTCGCCGCGATCACGTTGCTCAGCATCATGAGCATCGTCTTGTTCTACGGGCTGGTACTGCTGGAGTACCTGTTCCTGCCCTGGGCGCAGGAGACCCGGTGACCGCCCGATGACAGCGCAAGCCTCCGACGCCGACCGGCGGGTGCTGGTTCGCCCTGCCTGGCTGGAGGCCACCGTCTCGGCCGTCTTCAGCGCGCTCGGCTTCGACCCGTCCGATTCGGCCAAGATCGCCGCGGCCCTCGTCGAGGCGGACCTCCGCGGAGTGAGTTCGCACGGCATCATGCTCGTCCCGATGTACGTCGAGCGCCTCAACGCCGGCGGTGTCACCCGGGAACGCGAACTCGACATGCTGTACGACGCCGGCGCCGCGCTGGTCGTGGACGCACGCGGCGGGATGGGCCAGCTGTCCAGCCCGCAGGCCATGGGGCACGCGATCGAACGGGCCGGTCGGTACGGGATCGGTCTGGTGTCGGTCCGCAACGCACACCACTTCGGCGCGGCGAGCCGGTGGGCGATGCAGGCCGGCGAGGCCGGCTGTGTCGGCGTCGCGATGTCCAACACCACACCGCTGATGCCGGCTCCCGGCGGGGCCGAGCGGATCGTCGGGAACAACCCGCTGGCGATCGCGGTGCCGACCTCGGCCGGGGTGGAGATCGTGCTCGACATGGCCCTGTCGGCCGTTGCCCTGGGCAAGATCCGGATGGCCGCATCGGCGGGCCGGCCGATCCCGGACACGTGGGCGACCGACTCGTCCGGGACGCCGACCACCGACGCGGAGGAAGCCGTCCTCGGGATGCTGCTGCCGGCCGCCGGGCACAAGGGCTTCGGGCTGGCGCTGATGATCGACGTACTGACCGGCGTGCTGAGCGGCGGCGGCTGGGGCGACCAGGTGCGACCGCTGTACCGGGAGCCGGACCGGCCGAACGACTGCGCGCACCTGTTCCTGGCGATCGACCCGGAGATGCTCGGCGGCGTGGAGAACTTCCGGCGCCGCTCGTCCGGGCTGGCGGCGCGCGTTCGCAGCAGCGCGACGGCACCGGGGGTGAACCGGCTGTACCTGCCGGGGGAGATCGAGGCGGAACGGGCAGCACACCAGCGGCGTCACGGCGTACTGATCGAGAGGTCGGGGCTGGACGGTCTGCTGGCGGCCGCACGGGCGGTGGGTGCAGTCGTTCCGGCGGGAGGGGTGCTCGACTGATGCCGAAGACACAGGTTTCGACGACCGGGTTGCACGCGCCGAACGGGGTGTTCTCACAGGCCACCGTGATCGAGGCGACCGGGCGGCTGGTGTTCGTGTCCGGGATGACCGCGCGCCGTCCGGACGGCACCATCGCCGGCGTCGGCGACATCCGGGAGCAGACCCGGCAGGTGTGCGAGAACGTGCAGGCCGCGGTGCGCGCCGCCGGCGGCACGCTCGAGGACGTGTGCCGGGTGGACGTCTACGTGCGCAACATGGAGGACTTCGCCAGGATCCACGAGGTCCGGGCGCAGTACTTCGCCGAACCGCTGCCGGCCTCGACCATGGTCGAGGTCAGCAAGCTCGCGCACCCTGACTATCTGATCGAGATCAACGCGATCGCGGTGATCTCTTGACCGGAAGGGGATCGCATGCGTGGCGTCGAGTGGACCTGAGATGCGGTACGTGATGGTGGAGCACGCCGGCCGGGAACGGCCGGGCGTGCTCGATGCCCGGGAGCCGCAGGTGTTCCTGCAGGAGGGTGATGTGGTCGTCACCCGTGCCGACAAGATCGGTGAACTCCGCAACAAGGTGGCTCGGGCATGAGTGGACCGTTGGAGTTGCTGCCAGGTGGTGGCCGGGGCGGGCGACGTACGCTCGCCGAACACGCTGCCGCCGAGTTGCACCAGCTGATCCTGTCCGGCGAGCTTCCCAGCGGTACGCCGTTGCGCCTGGTCGAGCTGGCGAGCCGGCTGGAGATGAGCCAGATGCCGGTCCGGGAAGGGCTCCGGCGGCTGGAGGCACTCGGACTGGTCGAGATCATCCCGCACCGCGGTGCGTGGGTCCGGGACCTGTCGCTGGACGACCTGCGGGACACCCACGAGACCCGGCTGGCGCTGGAGAGTCTCGCCGTACGGGCTGCTGCGGAGCAGTTCAGTGACGAGGACCTGGAGAAGGCAGCGGCTGCCTTGGCCGAACACCTGCGGCTGTCGCGGGCCGAGGACTCGGTGGGTGCTCGGCAGGCGCACGCGGACTTCCACTTCGCCATCTACCGTGCTGGCGGGTCGCAGTGGCTCGCCCGGGCCATCGAGCCGGTGTGGCAGAACAGTGAGCGGTACCGGTTCGGCAGTCGGCCGACCGCGTTCCTGATCGAGCGGAACCGGGCGGAGCACCAAGCCATCCTGGATGCGTGCGTCGCGCGCGACCCGGAGGCGGCTGAGCGGGCCCTGCGCAACCACTTGGCCGGCGCGTTCCAGCGGATCACCGAGACCATGACGAGGCGGGCCGAGGGGGATCAGCACGGCCCGTCGCAGCAGAACGAGACGTCATGAAGGTGAGCTTCGACGCGACCGGTGAAGTCGTGGTGATCACAGGTGGGGCGCAGGGCATCGGCGCTGCGCTGGCGCAGGCTGTCACGGCCTGCGGCGGTACTGCGGTGGTCTTCGACGTGGCGAAGCCCTCGGATCCGGCCGGCGAGTTCGTCTTCGTCGAGGTGGACGTGGCGGATCGGCACGCTGTCGAAACGGCTGTGGCGGCTATGGTCGAGCGCTACGGGCGGATCGACGGACTGGTTGCCGGGGCGGCTGTGCAGCCGCGGTCGTCGGTGCTGGAGATGGACCCGGCCGAGTGGACGCGGACGCTGCAGGTGAACCTCGACGGTGTGGTGTGGGTGTGCCAGGCCGTCGTACCGCACATGGTGTCGCGGCGGTCCGGGTCGGTGGTCGTGTTCACGTCGGGCATGGCCGTCACCGGGTACGCCGGTGCGTCGGCGTACGCGTCCAGCAAGGCCGCACTGATCGCCTTCGCGAAGTCACTGGCCGCCGAGGTGGCCGAACACCGGGTGCGGGTGAACGTAGCCGCGCCGGGCGTCATCGACACCGAGCAGTTCCGAGGAGCGAACGCCGGTGCGGACCTGGAGCACTGGCGGGAGACGATTGGTATCGGAGACCCCGAGGACGTGGTCGGCCCGTTGCTGTACCTGCTGTCCGATGCGGCCGCGATGACGGGGTCGGTGCTGACCCGTGAGCGCGCCTTCGCGAAGCTAACGACGTTTACGGAGTGATGAGTGACTGCTGACCAGCTGCCCGTCGCCGTAGTGGGTGCCGGGCCGATCGGCCTGACGACGGCACTCGGCCTGGAGCACTACGGCGTGCCGTACGTGCTGCTCGAGGAGGACGCCGTCCTGTCGTCGGACACCAAGGCCGGTACGACGCTGAGCCGGACACTGGAGATCTGGAACCGGTACGGCGCGGTGGACGAGATCCTCGCGGCCGCGCTGCGGATCGACGAGATCGGTGACATCGACCGGGCCACCAACACGCCGCGGGCCTCGGTCCGGCTGGCCGAGCTGGTCAACGACACGCAGTTCCCGTTCGTGATCAACCTGCCGCAGCAGAAGATGGAGCCGATTCTGGCCGGCGCGCTGCGGCAGCCGGTGTCGACGCAGCACCGGCTGCAGTCGTTCGAGGTCCAGGACGACCGGGTCGTGCTGCAGGTCGAGACGCCGGACGGACTGCGCTCTCTGGAGGCCTCCCACTTGCTGGCGTGTGACGGCGGCCGGAGCAAGGTGCGGGACGCGCTCGGTGTGACCGTGCTGGGGGAGACCCTGCCGGAGCGGTACATGCTGATCGACGTCGTGGTCGATCTGGACGTCGACAACGCGCGCGACTACCCGTACTTGGCGTACTTCGCGGACCGGTCCGAGTGGATGGTGCTGATCCGCCAGCCGGACAACTGGCGCTTCCTGTTCCCGCTCGGCCCTGGTGCCGAGCCGCCGGGGGACGAGGACCTGCTGGTGAAGGTGAAGCAGTTCATCGGCGAGGTGGACCGGATCGAGCTGCTCGGCTCGGTCGTCTACAACGTGCACCACCGGGTCGCGGACCAGTGGTCGGTGGACCGCAAGGTGTTCCTGATGGGCGACGCGGCCCACCTGATCACACCGATGTGGGCGCTGGGCTTGAACACGGGTGCCCTCGACGCGTCCAACCTGCCGTGGCGGCTGGCCTGGGTACTGCGGGGCTGGGCGGACGAGACGCTGCTGGACGGCTACGAGCGGGAGCAGCGGCCGGTGGCGGTCAACGGGTCCGGTGAGATGGCCGAGGCGGCCCGCAAGTACATGTCCCACCAACGCGGTGCGGTGACGGCGGCGGGCAGTGACTGGGCGACGGCGTACACCCGGACCCTCCTGAGTGTGCGGCTGGACGTGGCCGGCGAGGGGGACTGGTCGATGGTGGCCACCACTGCCGAACCGCCCGCCGTACGAGCGGGTGACCGGGCGCCGGACCTTCAACTGCACGGGCCCTCCGGCCGGGTGACGATCCACGACCTATGCCGGCAGTCGTTCGTCGCGCTGTACTTCACCGACGTACGACGGAGGCCGGACATCCCGGTCAACGACTCACCCGCGTTGAAGCACTACGCCGTCTCCCGGTGGGACGCGCCGCACGACTCCGGTCTGCGTGACCGCGCCCTGTTCGACCCGGGAAGCGTCGCCACGAACAGGTACGGCGTACCGGCGGAGAGCGTCGTACTGGTTCGGCCGGACGGACACATCGCCGCTGTCGCGCCACTGCGGGCTGGTGTGGCGGAGGAGCTGTACACCGGGATCACCGGTCGGCCTGTCCCGCGGGAGGCCTGATGACTTCCTTTGACGAGCCTCTGCGCGAAGTGCTCCTGCAGACGGAAGACCTGGAGTGGGTGGAGAAGTCGCTGGCCGGGCTGTCCCACAAGATGCTGTGGCGTGACCCGGAGACCGAGGCGTCGATCGCGCTGGTGCGGTTCGAGAAGGGGTCTGGCATCCCGTCGGAGCACAAGCACGCGTCGAACCAGTTCATGTTCTGCCTGTCCGGGCGGTACGTGTACCTGCCGACCGGGACGACGCTGACCAAGGGCAGCTTCTACTGGAACCCCAAGGGAACCGTGCACGGTCCGACCCTCGCCGAGGAGACCTCTGTCCTGCTCGAGGTGTACGACGGGCCGCACTACCCGGAGCGGCCGTCGTTCTACGACAACGACGAGGACGCTCGCTGACATGGCCGGTTGGGACGTCCACACGCATCTGATTCCGCCGACTGTGTTGTCGGCGGCGCACAAGGGTGAGTTCGGGCTGTGCGTCGACAACGGCTCACTGCTCGTCGACGGCTCCCGCCTACCGCTGGGACGACTCGCTGACCCGGCCGCTCTGCTGCAGTGGATCGACGAGCAGGAGTTGGACGGCGCTGTGGTGTCCGTGCCGCCCGCACTGTTCCGGTACGACGCCGGCGTCGAGTGGGCCGAGTTGGTGAACCAGGGGCTTCGTGAGCTCGCGACACCGCAGCTACGCGTGCTGGGCCAGTTGCCACTGCTCGACCCGGCGGCGCCGGCGGTAGCGGCGTCTCTTGCCGGTGAGGGCGTCTTCAGCGGCTTTGCTCTCGGTACGCCGAGCTACGAAGGGCTGGACGCGGTGTGGCAGGTGCTGCACGCGGTTGAGGCCTTCACGCTGATCCATCCCGGGCACAGTGACGACAAACGGCTCGAATCGTTCTACTTGACGAATCTGCTGGGGAATCCGTACGAGACCGGGTTGGCCGCGGCCACTCTCGTCTTCGCGGATGTGCCGGGGCGGTTCCCGGGAATCCGGTTCTGCCTGTGCCATGGGGGTGGCGTGACGGCGGCGCTGGCCGGCCGGTGGCAGCGGGGGATCGACACGGCCCGGCCGGGCATCGTTCCGCCGTCGTTGCCGGTGGCGGAGGCGTTGCGCCGGTTCTACGTCGACGATCTGGTGCACGACGACGCCGTACTGGAGTTGCTCGGCTCGACCTTCGGGCCCGACCGGGTGCTGGCCGGCAGCGACTGGCCGTTCCCGATGGGCAGCGACTCGGTGTCCTCCGCGCGCGCCGTGGCAGCCGGTGACCTGACCGCGCCGCTGGCGAAGGAGGTCGTTGCGCCGTGAGACAGGGTTTTTGTCAGGACCTAGATGTGATCAGATATCAAATGTGGACGAACGGGGTAGAGAACGATGAGTGCGCGTACGGGGGTCGTGCTGCGGTGTCATGGGCCAGGGCAGCAGGTGAAGGCCGAAGAGCTCGAATTGATCGCCGGACCGGATGAGACGTTGGTCGAGATGCAACTGGCCGCGGTCACTCAGGCCGACCGGTCGGTGGTCGCCGGCAAGCAGCCCACGCAACCCTTCGTCCCAGGATCCGAGGGCATCGGCGTCGTGGTCACTTCGTCGGTTCTCGAGGCCGGGACGCCGGTGGTCATCCGCGGCGAAGGAGTCGGTGTGACCAGGCCTGGCCTCTGGGGCCGGTACGCCGTCGTGCCGGATGCCGCCGTACATCGTCTGCCGGCCGCAGTGGATCGTGCAGCCGCTCTCGCGCTCCTGACGCCCGCTCTCACGGCCCACACTGCCGTACGACGAGTTGCCGGCGTACTGGAAGGGGAGACAGTCGTGGTCACCGGGATCACCACTCTGATCGGTCGCCTGTGCGCCGCGGTGGCTCGATCGGCTGGTGCGACCAAGGTAATTGGGTTGGCGCGGATCGGTGAGTCCGTGGCCGTGGCGGCCCCGTTGGTCGACCAGATCGTGCGGGTGGACGAGTTGGGCCAGATCGGACGCGAGCTGTCGTGGTGTGATGCGGCGATCGACACCGTGGGCGGTCCGGTGACCGGTGGGGTGCTCGGACACATCACTCCGGGCGGACGGGTCGCCGTACTGGGATACAAGGCTGGTGAATTCACCACCATCGACCTGCATCAGTTGATCGGGCGGGACCTGCGAGTGCTGCCGGTGAATCTGCAGCGAACGGTCATCGAGCCCGGTGCGGTCAGCCAGGCGCTGGCAGACGTGGCGCCCGCGCAGGTGCTCCCGGACCTCGAGGTGCTACCTGCCGATCGGGTCGGTGAAGCACTCGACCGCAGTGCATCCGATCGCCGGGTTTTCCTTGATCTGACGACGTTCAGCGCCCTGCCTGTTCGGTCTGCTGGACTAGACCAATCAGGGTTGCGCAAGTCTCCACTGGGCAATCTGTTGTCGAAGCGCCCCAGATCACCTGCTGCCCGCTACGGTTACCTCCCAGAGTTGTGCAGTGGAGGAGAGAGGCAGCCCGCACCCTATGACCCGACGACTCGAGCTCACGCCCGGGGGACCGACCGGCCGTCGCACTCTCGCCGAGGAGGCGGCGGCCGAACTGCACGAACTCATCCTGTCCGGTGAACTCCCGAGTGGTACGGCGCTCCGGCTCGAGGAACTCGCCAAGCGGCTGGACATGAGCCAGATGCCGATCCGCGAGGGGCTGCGGCGGATGCAGGCCCTCGGGCTGGTCGAGATCGTGCCGCACAAGGGTGCGTGGGTGCGCGAGTTGTCGCTGGAGGACCTGCGGGACACACACCAGACCCGGCTGGCGCTGGAGTCCCTCGCCGTCCGGGCCGCGGCGACGCGCTTCTCCGAATCCGATGCCACCTTGGCCACGGCCGCGTTGGCCGAGCACGTCCGGCTCTCGAAGGCCGGCGACAACATCGCCTCCCGGCAGGCGCACACCGAGTTCCACTTCGCGATCTACCGGGCCGGCGGCTCGCGCTGGCTGCCGCGCGCGATCGAGCCGGTGTGGCAGAACAGCGAGCGCTACCGCTTCGGGTCCCGCCAGACCAAAGCGCGGATCGAGCAGACGCGGCGTGAGCACCAGGCGATCCTCGACGCCTGTGTCGCGCATGACGAGGCCGGTGCGGAAGCCGCACTGCGCGAACACCTCGAGGGTGCGATGCAGCGCATCACGGAAACGATGGAGCGTCGCTATCAGAAGAGCTGAGCACCTCGAAGCGATCGGTGTCCCAGCCGGCCGCGTCGAAGACCGCTCGGAGCAGTAGGGAGTCCCCGCGTCTGCCGTACGTCGTGACCAGCTCTGGGATGTCCGTCGTACCCAGGCCGGCGTAGTACTGGTCTAAAGCCTGCCTACGTCGTACGGCGATCTCCGGTGTGCCCGTGATCTCCTGCAAGGGCGTCGTACATCCGGTGACGAGACCTGAGCCGACCTGCTCACCCGGCAGCATTTGCTGGAGGTGTTGGTGGCCGGCCTGCACGTCCTTCGCTTGCAGCCTTGCGCCTAATGCGTGACACCGCTGCTGCGCTTGGACGGCCTCTGAGATGGCTATGTGGTCGGGGTGGCCGGTGAGTCCGTCTCGGCCGACGGTGAGGATCATCTGCGGTGTGACCTCGCTGATGGCTCGCTCGACCTCATGTGCGACCTCACTGAGGTCCGTGCTTGCCAGAGTCCGTGGACCACTTCTGCCGCCGTCGTCGACCCAGCGGTCCTTGCCGCCCAGCCAGTCCCACTTGTCGATGCCCAGCAGATCGCACGACGCTTGGAGCTTGTCCGCTGCGTCGCCGATCCCTTGCGTGGCAACCCGCATGACGACGTGCCACCCCGCATCACTCAGCACTGCGGTAGCGGCGCCGGTTGCGAACACTTCGTCGTCGGGATGCGCCTGTACTACGAGGGCTGTGCGCATTCAGTCGGCCAGGCGGGCTGGGAAGCCACCTGTCGCGACCGGACCCCAGCGCTCCGGGGTGATGCGGATCAGGCACTTGCCTTGCGTCCGCATGGCTTCGCGGTACTCGTCCCAGTCCGGGTGCTCACCGGAGATCGACCGGTAGTACTCCACCAGCGGCTCCACTGCGTCCGGCAGCTGGATCACCTCTCCAGCGCCGTCCACCTGAACCCACGGGCCGTTCCACTCGTCCGACAGCACGACGACACTGGTCCGCGGCTCACGCTCCACATTGGTGCTCTTCGCCCGCTCCGGGTACGACGAGATGACGATCCGGCCCTCGGTGTCGACACCACCCGACACCGGCGACGCCTGCGGCGTACCGTCCGCCCGCGTAGTGATCAGCAGCATGTGGTGACGCGGCCGCACAAACTCCAGCAACTCGTCGACCCCGACCTTGGTATTGGTGGCAATAGTCCTCGGCATACCCCCACCCTATGCAGTCCGTCAGGCGCCCTTCGGTTGCAGGTCGGCTGGGGTGAGGAGGTGTTCCAGCTCGTCGTCGGTGAGCTGGTTGATGAGGGCCTTCGTGCGCTGTGCCTGTGGGGTGGTCGGGAGCGCGCCCTCGAGCAGGTCGGGGAGGTAGAGCTCGTAGCCGGCGCGGGCTCGCGGCGAGTACCTGTGCCTGGTCCGGGCCACGGCGGAGGAGACCCGGATGGCGTGCTCGTTGCCCGGTGGTACGTCGGGGCGGTCGACCTCGCGGGCGGCGAACCGGAAGCCGTTGGCCTGGTCGCAGTTCGCACAACCGGCCGGTCCGGCGCCGAGACCGGAGCCGCAGTCGGGGCAGGTCAGCTGCTTGAGTGCGCCGTCCACGACCCGCCAGTCGAACTCGGAGGTGTCCTGCAGGACGACCTCGGCCAGCTCGCGCTCATCCGCCGTACCGGCAGCGATCCCGGACTCGGTGCGGAACCGTCGCCAGGCCTCGTCGATACTGTCCTCGACCTGCCGGAGCGCGGCGATCAGCCGCGGGTGATCGACCCGTCGCATGCGGTGGACTCTAGTCTTCCGGCGGGCTGTGGACGATCACATTGACATGTTCGAACAGGTGTTCGAACATGGATTCATGACGGGGACATCCGCAGTAGATCGAGCGCGATCGGGGCCAGGGGTCACGACGCTGGACCAAGCGCGGATGCTGCTGGCCCGAGCCAAGGCCCAGAAAGCCGCCCGCCTCCGCGACCAGGAAGAATCCCGCCTCCACGCCCAGGAGACAGCCGACTCCACTGGCGGCCGTCCTACCCCCTCAGCTCGCTCCGCCGACTACCTCGACCACACCGAGGACACCTCTGCCGGGGTTTCCACTCGGCTGAGGCGGCTGGTGCCTGCGCCGCGGACCACCGAGGTGCGGGTGCAGCAGGCACTGGACACCGCGAGTGTGGATCGGGTGCTGCCCACACTCCCGGCGGTTTCCGAGTTGCTGGCCGGGACCGGGTTGCGCGGCGGTTCGGCGTACTCCGTGCGCGGTTCGTCCGCGTTGGTGATGGCGATGATGGCCGGCCCGTCCGCGGAGGGTGCGTGGTGCGGGGTGGTCGGGCTGCCGTCGTTCGGGGCGGAGGCGGCGCGTGGGCTCGGGGTGGATCTGGAGCGCTTGGTCCTGGTGCCGGATCCGGAGCGCGACTGGCTCAACGTCGTCGCCGCACTGGTTGATGCTCTGACCGTGGTGGTCGTTCGTCCGCCGGGTGAGGTGACACCGGGGGAGGCGTCCCGGCTTGCCGCGCGGCTGCGGACCCGGGGTGCGGTGCTGATCGCGGTCGGATCCTGGCCGGGGAGCGAGGCGCGGCTGGAGGTGGAGAGCAACACCTGGACCGGCCTGGGGTCCGGCGAAGGCATGCTCGCCGCCAGACAGGCGACCGTCGTGGTGACGGGCCGACGCGCCGCCGTACGCCAACGGAAGCACCAGCTCTGGCTCCCCGGACCGGACGGCGCCGTCCGCTCGGTCGAATCGCCCGACCCGCTCCGCTCGGTCGATCCACTCGGTTCGGTCGAGGCGGCTGATCCGCTTGGCGAAGAGGGGCTGCGTTGGCAGGACGAGGCGGTGGGGTGATGGGTGGTCGCGGGCTGACGCGCACGATGGTGGTCTGGGTGCCCGACTGGCCGGTGACGGCGGCTGCGGTGGCGGCCGGACGTTCCCCGGACGAGCCCATCGCCATCCTGGAGAAGGGCAAGGTGCTCGCCACCTCCGCCACCGCCCGGGCCGGAGGGGTGCGCCGCGGTCTGCGTGCGCGGGATGCGCAGTCGCGTTGCCCGGAGCTCGTCGTGCTGAAGTACGACCCGGTGATCGACGCCCGCGCGTTCGACCCGGTGATCGGTTGCCTGGAGGCGCTCATCCCCGGCATCCAGGTGATCCGCCCGGGCATGTGCGCATTGAAGGCGCGCGGCCCGACCCGGTTCTACGGCAGCGAGTCCGCGGCCGCGGAGAAGCTCCTCGACCGGCTCGAGACGTTCGACGTACCGGGTGGCCGGGTGGGGATCGCCGACGGCCCGTTCGCGGCCGAGCAGGCAGCCCGGTCGAGTCCGGCGCAGACACGGATCCTGGTGGTCCCGCCAGGGGAGTCCGCGGAGTTCTTGGCCCCGTTCAGTGTCGACACCCTCGAGCAGCCGGCACTCGCGGACCTGCTCCGCCGGCTTGGGCTGCGGTCGCTGGGTGCGTTCGCGCGCTTGTCTCCCACCGAGGTGCTGACCCGGTTCGGCCCCGACGGCGCCTTCGCGCACCGGCTGGCCTGCGGGTACGACGAACGTCCCGTGGTCGGCCGCGAGGTCCCGCCGGAGCTCATCCGCACCCTCGACTTCGAGCCCGCCGTGGACCGGGTCGACCAGGTCGCGTTCGCGGTCCGCGCGGTCGCCGACGAACTGATCGCCCGGCTGACCGAGCTCGGCCTGGTCTGTACGACGCTGCGGGTCGAGGCCGGCACCGAGTCCGGCCGGATCCACGAGCGGGAGTGGTTGCATCCACGCTGGTTCACCGCCGCCGACGTGGTGGATCGGGTCCGCTGGCAGTTACAGGGGAGTGGTACGGCGACCAGCGAGCTGACGTCTTCCGTCGTACGGCTCCGGCTCATTCCTGAACAGGTCGACCCGGTCGGCGCGCATGTCGACGGGCTGTGGGGAGGTGGGCCGGACGAGCGGATCCACCGGGCGCTGTCGCGGGTCCAGAGCATGCTCGGGCATGGTGCCGTCGCGTCGGTGGTGATCGGCGGCGGTCGCGGGTCCGCCGAGCGGCAGACCCTGATCCCGTGGGGCGACCGCCCAATACCGTCCCGTCCAGCCGACCAGCCATGGCCAGGCTCGCTCACCTCCACTCAGCCGTCGCCGGGCTCGACCGACTCGGCTCAGTCGTCGCCGGGTACTCAGCCGTTGCCGGGCTCGCTCGGTTCCGCGACCCCCCGCCGGCGAAGCGGGGGATCGGGCCGGTCGCGGTCGGGTTCGACCAGCTCGGCTCAGCCGGTGGCGGACTTGGCTCAGCTGTTGCCGGGGGCTGTCAGTTCCGCGGGCTTGGCGGGGTGGCCGACGCTCGCGCCTACCACCATCTTCCCGACGCCGCTGCCCGCCCAGGTTCTCGCCGAGGACGGCACCGAGGTCTCCGTCAGCGCCCGCGGTGCCCTCTCCGGCACCCCCACCGCCTTCCGCCTCGCCCCCGACCCACGAGTTGCCGACAGCAACAAGCTCCACCCCATCACCGCCTGGGCCGGCCCCTGGCTCGTCGACGAACGCTGGTGGGACCCCGGCACCGAATCCCGCCGAGCCCGCTTCCAGTTCACCACCGCCGACACCCGAGCCTGGCTCTTCACCCTCCACCAAACAACCTGGCAAGCCGAAGCCACCTACGACTAACCACAGGACTTCACGTGCAGCAAATTCCCTCAAGCCGCTTCGGTGCCGGTTGGCTCGCCGGACTCGGGGCAGGCTGGCCGGAGGCCACCCGGAGGGGCTCGGCCTTGACGAGGACGAGGACGAGCCCAGCTGGTGTGCGGGAAACCGTGTCGCCATGCTGCCTGGCTGTGTTCTGGCATGCTGCCGTTCTGGAGGGTGTGACGCCGAGTCGGGTGCAGGCGGCCTGGAAGGTTCCGGCACTTATTCGCCTTCGCTGCCTAGTCGGTGTGGAAACACCACCCCGGCGAACGCGGGTTGCCGCCGCGACCGCCATCACCATTGCGGGATTATCGGCGCTGATGTGCGCCGTTCCTCGTGCGGCGTGTGACGTTTCCCCTTGTGGATAAGGATTCCAGGGTTTCTGAAGGTTTGGATCGCCGCCATGGATGACGTAGAATCAAACACATGTTCGAAGGAGACCTGACCACGCTCTCGACGCCCGACCTGCTCGAGTCGGCCGCCGAACACCGCGCCGAGGCCAACCGCGTCGACGCCCGTCTCCTCGAACACGCCCAGACCTACGCCGACCGCTACCACCCCGACCGTTGCCCCACCCGCCCCGGCCGCAGCCGCGGCCTGGGCGACGGCCGCGAACGCGCGATCGTGCTCGGCGGCGACGGCTGCCCCGCGATCGCCGAGTTCGCCCCGGCCGAGTTCGGCGCCATGATCGGCCTCTCACCCGGCGCCGCCGCCGACCTCATCGGCCAGGCCCTGGCCCTGCGGCACCGGCTCCCGCTGACCTGGGCCCGCGTCCAGGCCGGTGAGGCGACCCCGTGGAAGGCCCGCAAGATCGCCACCGCCTGCCTCGACCTGTCCGAGGAGTCCGCGCGGTCGGTCGACCAGCGCGTCGCGAAGGTAGTCGATTCGCTGACCCCGATCCGGCTGGACAAGATCGTCGAGGCCGCCAAGAAACACGCCGACCCCGACGGCGCCCGCCGCAAAGCCGACGAGAAGGCCAGGGAACGCGGCGTGTATGTCGGCCGGTCCGATGAGCACGGCACCAAGAAGATCTTCATCCGCACCGGAACTGGTCATGCGATCCGTTTCGATGCCCGCCTGACCAGCATCGCCGAAGCATTGAAGATCCTCGGTGACACCGCCTCCCTGCAGCGCCGGCGTGCGGACGCGGTCGGCATCATCGCCGACCCCCGCTACACCGAAGAACTCCTCCACCAAGCCCGCCTGTTCCAGACCACCCACCCCGCCCCACCTGAAACCCAGGCAGTCCCAGACACAGGCTGCGGCGGCCAACCAGCCGACGCAGCCACAGGCGGCCAGCCGGCCGACAGAATCACCGGTGCGAGCACCGATGATGGCGGCCCGCGAGCAGCAGCCGCTGCAGTCACAGGCCGGGACACCACCCCAGGTGGCAGGGCAACTAGGCGCCCGAGCGCTGCATCGGCCACAGCCTCGACCGCCGACGAGGCCACCGAAGCGACCACCGATCAGAGCGCCGCCCCGACGGGCCGCCGTGGGAGTGCGCCGGCCTCTGGCCAGGTGGCCGACGGCGGCAAGGCGTCGACCACCGAGCCGGCCTCAGCTTGGACCAAGGCGTCAACGACCGAGCCAGCCCGCGGTCCCGAGCCCGTTTGCGGTCCCGACCGCAGCAGACGCGCAGGAGGCGACGCGGACCACGCTGCCAACACCACGCCCCAGCCGAACAGGCCACACCCCGCAGGTGACGAGGACCTGCTGAAGGACTGGTCAGAGCCCGGCCCGGACGACGAGGCCGACCGCGACGCGCCCCACCCCAGCGAGACCGATCACCCCGACCCCCTCGACACGCCGTACGAGGACGTAGTCGAGCCCTTCGACCCCGGGCTGCGACTCGACCTCGACGACGGCGAACCCCTCGACACCAAGGCACGACGCGCGCTGGACGCCCGGCTCGCCCAGATCAGGCACGACGCCCACACCAGACCCAGCGCCTCCGCAGCCGCCTCCGCCTCCGCATCCGACACGGTCAGCCCGCGAACGGTCCGGCGGCTGCGCCCCGGGCAGACTGAGATCTACGTCCATCTCACCGACCACACCCTCGTCACCGGCACCGGCGTCGTCCGCGCCGAAGACATCGGCCCGCTGATCGCGTCGCAGTTGAGCGAACTGATCGGGCACGGTGCCTACACCGTGAAGCCGGTCATCGACCTCAACGACGCGGTCAGCGTCGATGCCTACGAGATCCCCGACCGGATCCGCGAACGCGTAAAACTCCAACACCCGGTCGAGGTGTTCCCCTACGGCACCCGCGAAACCCACCCAGCGATGGACCTGGACCACATCCAGCCCTACGAGCCCACCGGGCCACCGGGGCAAACCACTCCGGCAAACCTCGCACCCCTGCGCCGCTTCCCGCACAGGGTGAAGACCCACGGCCGCTGGAAGGTCCGCCGCCTCGACCGACTAACGCTGGAGTGGATCACGCCCAACGGGTTCGCCTTCCATGTCGACCCCACCGGCACCCACCGAATCCCCAACCCACTACCAAACACCTGAACCACCCCATGCCAGGCCGGCGCCGTTCACAGCTGTATGGGTGAGGGGGACGGACGATGGACTCATCCCTGGCGAGTCAGCATTCCGTTGGACCGACAGGGTGGGTCCACGGCAGAGCTCGAAACGGAGGGCCTGAGGCTTACTGGTGAGCCGCGGTGGAACTGCTACACCAGTCGGAGTGGACCTCGAGCCAGACGAGCGCTGTCGGCTGGTCTCGCGGAGATTGTCGGTGGTGGGGGTGAGAATGGCGCGATGGATGATGATGTGCAGTTCGGGCCGCATCGGTGGTCGGCCGGGTGGCATGACGATGGTGGTCTGGAGCGGTTTCGCGGGGCGACGTTCATGGTGCGGGATCTGCGGGATACGCGGTTCGTGGACTGTGATCTGACTCGGGCCAGGATCGTCGACGGGTGTCTGGTCGACGTCGACATCTCGGGCTATGTCAGCAACCTGGTCGTCAACGGGGTCGACGTCACCGAGTACGTCGAGGCCGAGCTCGACCGCCGGCATCCCGAGCGCGTGCAACTGCGGAACGTGCAGAACGCGGACGACTTCCGCGCGTTGTGGGCCACGATCGAGCGGCTGTGGTCGGAGCTGACCGCCCGCGCCGAGCGGCTGCCCGAGTCCGTCCGCCACGAGCGGGTCGCCGACGAGTGGTCCTTCGTCGAGACGTTGCGCCACCTCGTCTTCATCACCGACTCCTGGGTGAGCCGCACGATCCTCGACGAGGAGAGGCCGTTCCATCCGCTCGCGCTGCCTCAGACCGCCTACGATCCCGCGGATGCCGCGGCGTTGGGCATGGAGCTCGACGCCAAGCCGTCGTACGCCGACGTGCTAGAAGCCCGCGCGGATCGGGTGGCCGTGGTGCACGGCGTACTCGACGGTCTGACCAACGCTGAGCTCGGACGGCTCTGCCGGCGATCGCCCGCGCCCGGCTATCCGGAGGAGGAGCGCCCGGTCGGCGAATGCCTCGGTGTGCTGATGGACGAGGAGTGCGAGCACTACCGCTTCGCCAACCGCGACCTCACCATCCTCGAATCCCGCTGACAGCCCACTGACAACCCACTGACAGCCCACTGACAGTCGCAGTCAGTCCTCAGGGAGCGACGACGGTGACGGTGACGGTTGCGCCGAGGGGCAGCATGGTGCCGGCGACGGGGGAGACGCCCAGGAACTCGCCCGGGGTGTAGCTGGGAGACTTCGCCGTCTGGATCTTGGGCTTCAGACCCAGTTCGCGCAGTGCGTCGGCGTACTGCTGGCCGGTGCGTCCCGGCTCGATCCCGGTGACCGGACGGCTGGCCGGTACGCCGACCTGGTCGGGAACGATCCGGATCCGCTCGAGGATGCGATCGACCTCCTCGGCGTTCGTGGACGACTCCGCCCAGAACCAGACATCCAGCGACGGAATACGGACCGCACCCGTGCACGTCCTGACCTGGAGGACGTTCCCCGAGACGCAGGTCGTCTGCTTGCGTTCGGCGCGCACTCCGTCGATCTCGAGAGTTTCGTCGGCGGTGAAGTCGAAGATGGCCGGCCGGCCGCGCCCGAGATCCACGCTCTCGACCCCCACCGGCCGAGGCTGCGCGCACAGGCGACCATCCCGGGCGATGACGACGGTGTCTCGCTGCGGAGTCCCGCAATGCGTCTCATTCATGCCCCAAGCCTTGGGTACGGCGATCGCCGCGTGCCCGACGCCGACCAGGCGCAAGTCTGCGGAGGCGACGCCAGGGCTTGCGGAGGCGACCGGCGGAGGGGAGACCTCGGGACTCGTGCCGGGCCTCAGAAGCACTGCGGTGCCGCCGACCGCAGCCACCACCGCGACCGCGGCAGCCGCGGAGACCGCCACTGTGCGACGGCGACGGCGCCGGGTGACGCGCGCGTGCATCAATTCGATCGGAGCCGGCCCGACGTCGGTCCGTTCCCCGGCGCGTTCGAGCAGTTCGGTCAGCTTGGTTTCGATCATCGGGTTCCCCGCAGTTCGGCCAGGTCTGGGTCCTGGGCCAGCGTCTTCACGGCTCTGGAGAGGCGGCTCTTCACGGTGCCTGCGGCAACGTCGAGCGCGGAGGCCATCTGCTGTTCGCTCAGGTGGGCGTAGTACCGCAGGACCACCGCAGTGCGCTGGTCGCTGGGCAGTCGGTCGAGTGCACGCATGATCGCGTCGGTGTCATCGATGCTGGCCGTGTGGTCGATGACCGCCTGCTCGCGGAGCATTGCCGTCGGCTTCTCATTCGTCCAGCGGCGGCGTCGACCGGAGATGAAGATGTTGATCAGAACCCGGTGCACGTAGGCGTCCCGGTCATCGGCCGCCTGCACCTTGCCCCACTTCAGCAGACACCGTTCCAGCACGGTCTGGACGAGGTCCTCAGCTTCGGGGTGGGTGCACCCCAACAGCACCGCGGAGCGCACCAGACTGGTCCAGCGTGCCGCGACGTACTCGCTGAAGTCGTCCCTGCCCATACCCACCCGATCTCCCCGTGGCCTTCACCGTATAGACAGGCTGGCCCCGCGAAGAGGTTCCGTCAGTCAGAAGTCGATGCGCATCACGGTGCGGCGGACGGTGGGCCGGGTGATCTCCTTGAAGCCGGCTTCGTCGAAGGCCTGGTGCGGGCCCACGTGGAGTTCGCCCCAGGTGATCTGCTTTCCGGCCTGGGTGACCATCGGATAGGCCTCGAGCGCACGGGCGCCGCGGGTGCGGGCGTGGTCGATGGTCGCGCGGGCGAGTAGATAGGTGAGGCCGCGGCCGCGGTAGCCCTTGCGCACGACCATGCAGGTGACCGCCCAGACGCTCTCGTCGTCCTTGTCCTCGGAGCGGTCGGTCCACGGGACGCGGGAGGTGCGGAGTTTCAGGTACGCCGTCCGCGGCTCGAGTGCGACCCAGCCGGCCGGTTCACCGTCGACGTACGCGACCAGGCCGCTCGTGGATGTCGCGCCGGGGTCGCCGCAGGCGGTCTGGTCCTGGAGCATCGCGGTGCGTTCCTCCTGGGTGGAGTCGCGCCAGATCCAGCCGCGGATCTTGAACCGCTGACACTGGCATTGCCCCGCGTCGGCGGTCCCGAAGATCGCCTGGAGGTCCGTCCACGACGCCTCGTTCGCGGGGACGACGGTCAACTGTTCCGCTTCGATCGGCGTCGGCGCGTTCATCCGGCTCATGATCGGCAGGCTAGCTCCGGTTCCGGACGGTCTACTTCCGGATAAGTACTCGCGAGAGAAGATCAGCGAAGTCCGCCGGGAACTCATGTCCAACCCCCGGCAGCCACTCCACCGCGAGGCCGAACCCGCGCAGTTGCTCGCCGGCCTCCTCAACGACCTCCCTCAGATCGTCGTCCGTCCCCATCAACACCACTGCCGGCTCCAGCGCACCGCTGGCCTCCGCAGGCAGTTGGCGAAGCGCCGGCGCCAGTACGACGACACCGTCGACCGGCCGTGGTTGCGCAGTGAGCGCCCAGTCGAGAGCTACCCGACCGCCTGCGGAGAAACCTGCTGCGATGACAGGCACAGACTGCAGTTCTGGTGGTAGCTGGGCGAGCGCGTGGGCCACGTCGTCGCGAGAGTGCTGCGGGTCAGGCCAGGTCCGGTACATCGGAGACATGAGCTGTGACGACTCCACACACACCAGCGCATAGCCGAGTGCAGTCACGCTCGCCCAGTCGCGGGCCGCATGGGTAGCCCGCTGCCCGGCCCCGTGCAGAGCAACCACCACGCCACGCGCCTCGCCGCTCGGCAGCCGAAGCACTGGCTCCGCAGTCGTTGGACGAGACGCTGCGCGGCACTCGCGAGAGGACTCCAGGAGATCGGCGAAGCCCGGGAGGCTCTGCAGGCTGGCCAGGTCGTCGTCCTCGGTCAGGAGCGACTCGTCCCACCAGGCGCCAGTGGTGGTCGCAGACTGGAGAGCGGCCAGGGCCTGGTCCGGGTGACCGAGTACGCCGAGGAAGCAAGCACGGAGGTGGGTCAGTTCGGCCAGCCAGGGCTGGAGGGCATCGTCGGCCTGGTCCAGCGCGGCCAGGGCCTGCTCATACGCGCCCTGCTCATACAAGGACGCGACGCGGTCGGTCAGGGCGTCGTACTCAGCCTCGGGATTCTGCACCGGATGATTGTCTGGCTAGGTTGGGGGCATGCACAGGAGCAGGGTGTCCACCTTCCTGATCGACGTACGGCGGGACGAGGTCGCCGCCGAGGTCGCACGGCTGGTCGGACTCGGTGCACTCGAGGTGTCGAGCTGGCAGGGCTGTCACACCCTCCGGGCACCTGGCGGCCATCTCCTGTGTGTCATCCCGGTGCACAGCACACCTGAGTACTTCGCCGAGCACGCAACCAGCTGGGAGAGCTAGAGAGCGTCGGCGCGGGACTGCAGGTAGCGCTGCTCCGGAACGCTGCCGGTGAGGCGGGCCGCCTCCTGGTAGGCGGAGCGGGCAGCGGTGACGTCGCCGGACAGTTCCAGCAGGTGCGCGCGTACGGCGGCCAGCCGGTGATGGTCCTTCAAGGCCGGATCGACATCGTCGAGGAGAGCGAGCCCGCGCGCGGGGCCGTGGACCATCGCGACGGCGACGATCCGGTTGAGGGTGACCATCGGACCGGGCGCGGTCGACTCGAGGAGTTCGTACAGCATCAGGATCTGCCGCCAGTCGGTGTCCTCGGCCCGTCCAGCCTCGTCGTGTACGGCGGCGATCGCAGCCTGCAACTGATACGGCCCGACCGGTGCCGTCCGCAACGTCGCCGCGATCAACTCGGTGCCCTCGGCAATCGCCTCGGCGTCCCACAAGGACCGGTCCTGCTCCGGTAATGGCACCAGCGCGCCGTCGGCCGTCGTACGTGCAGGCCGTCGTGCGTCGGTGAGCAGCATCAAGGCCAGCAGCCCGGCGACCTCGCCCTCGGCCGGCAGCTCCGAGCGCAGCTGCCGGGTCAGCCGGATCGCCTCCGCGCTCAGCTCGACCCGGTGCAGCGACGAGCCGGACGACGCGGTGTACCCCTCGTTGAAGATCAGATACAGCACATGCAGTACGGCGGCCAGTCGCGAGGGGAGCTCCGCGGCGGGCGGCAGCGCGAACCGGGCACCGTGCAGCTTCGCCTTCGCCCGGCTGATCCGCTGCCCGATCGTTGCCTCCGGCACCAGAAAGGCCCGGGCGATCTCGCCGGTGGTCAGCCCGCCGACCGCCCGCAGCGTGAGCGCGACCTGCGACTGCGGTGTCAGCGCCGGGTGACAACAGAGCATCAGCAAGGTCAGCGAGTCGTCGACGGACGACGACGGCTCCGGGGCGGGTTCGGCCGACACGGCCTCCTCCCGCCGCGCCCGCGCCGCCTCGCTCCGCAGTACCTCGATCCGCCGCCGGGACGCGACCGTGATCAGCCAGCCGCGCGGATTGTCCGGTACGCCGTCCGCCGGCCACTGCTGCGCCGCCGCCAGCAGAGCCTCCTGTACGGCGTCCTCGCACGCGTCGAAGTCGCCGTACCGCCGGACCAGCCGGCCCAGCACCTGCGGAGCCAGCTCGCGCAGCAGCTCCTCGACCATCACATCAAGGCGCCGAGATCCCGGACCGGACGGATCTCGACGATGCTGAACGGCGCTTCCGGGATCCGCGGCACGATCTCGACCGCGCGCTCCATGCTCTCGCAGTCGAGCAGGTAGAACCCGGCCAACTGCTCCTTCACCTCCGCGAACGGCCCGTCCGTGGTCATCACCTGGTCGTCACGGATCCGCACCTGCACCGTGGCGTGCGGGTCGTCGAGCGACTCCGACGCCAGGAGTTCGCCGCTCGCGGAGAGTGCCTCGTGCAACGCGGTGTAGCCGGCCATCCCCTCCCGCTTCTGCTCGTCGCTCAGCGAGTCCCAGACCTTGCGGGACTCCGGGTTGCCGTAGATCAGCACCAGGAACTTCACCAGCACTCCTCCCGTTCAGCTCAGCGTAGATGCAGGGCAAGCATCACCCTTGGATATCGATCGGGTCACTGGTTCATCGCAGGCGTAGCGGGATCGGAGCGGGGGCGTTCTGGTATCAGGGGAAGGCTAGGGCTGCCCCGGAGTGGCCGGGCGTAAACCTGTCGACGTGCCCAAGTACAGTTACGACGGGTGTTCACGGTGAGAGAGGGAGGGGTCGCGTGCCGGACTTGGAAGTGTCCGACCGGGTACTGACGATCCCGAACGCGCTCAGCTTCCTCCGGTTGCTGGGTGTGCCACTCTTCCTCTGGCTGATTCTCGGACCGGAGGAGGACGGCTGGGCGCTGCTGGTGCTCGCCGTCTCCGGGTTCACCGACTGGGCCGACGGCCAGATCGCCCGGCGGATGAACCAGACCACCCGGCTCGGCCAGATGCTCGACCCCGTCGCGGACCGGCTCTACATCTTCGCCACCGTGATCGGCCTGGCACTGCGTGACATCATCCCGTGGTGGCTGGCGATCGCGCTGCCGCTGCGCGACCTGCTGCTCATCTTCACGCTGCCCGCCCTGCACCGCCGCGGCTTCAACGCGCTGCCGGTGCACTTCCTCGGCAAGTCGGCCACGTTCTGCCTGCTGTACGCGTTCCCGCTGCTCCTGCTGGGTGACGGCGACAGCACCCTCAACCTGCTCGCGCGGGTGTTCGGCTGGGCGTTCGCGATCTGGGGGACCGGACTGTACTACTGGGCCGGCGCCCTGTACTTCGCCCAGCTGCGCCACCTCGTCCAGACGGTGAAACCGATCAACGATCCGGCCGGGTAGATCCGTGAGTCAGTCTGCGCCACCGAAGGACGGCCCACCCAAGCCGCGGCGTGTCGACGCGTCCATGTCGCTGCTGAACAACCTGATGGCCCACCCGCTCGACGAGGGGTACGCCGTCGCCGCCCGGACGCGCCCGAAGCAGGACAAGCCGGCCCGGACCCGGCACCGCGTGATGCTGATCGCCGCGGCCCTCGTGCTCGGGTTCCTGCTCGCCGTCGCGGCCGCACAGAACTACCGCAGTGCACCCGAGGCGGAGAAGCAGCGCAAGGAGCTGATCACCCGCATCAACCAGGCCGACACCCGGCTGAGCACCATGCGCACCCAGCAGGAGCAACTGGCGGACGAGGTACGGCGCTTGCAGGCCAGCGGACTGAGTAACACCAGCTCGGGTGCCGCCCTGCAGCAGCAGCTGGACGCCCTGGAGCTGCAGACCGGCGCGATCGCCGTCACCGGGTCCGGGATCAAGGCCGTGGTCGACGACGCCAAGGACGCCGAGAAGGAAGGGCGTCTGCTCGACGTCGACCTGCAGCAGCTGGTCAACGGACTGTGGACGGCCGGCGCGGAGGCGATCTCGGTGAACGGTCACCGGCTCACCTCGATGACCGCGATCCGCGGCGCCGGCAGCGCGATCACGGTCGACTACAGCTCGCTCACCCCGCCGTACACGGTGCTCGCGATCGGCGACACCGGGACCATGCCGGCCCGGTTCGCCCAGAGCTCGGGCGGTCAGTGGGTGCAGTACCTGGTCAGCAACTTCGACGTCCGGATGACGATCACGACGGAGGAATCCTTGCTCGTGCCCGCCGATGCGACCATCGCGTTGCGCTACGCGAAGGTGAGTGGACCGAGATGATCGCCGTACTCGGACTGGTGATCGGTGTCGTGATCGGCCTGCTGGTCGCGCCCGATGTCCCGGAATGGGCCCAGCCGTACCTGCCGATTGCCGTCGTCGCCGCCCTCGACGCCGTGTTCGGGGCGCTCCGGGCGTTCCTGGACGGGATCTTCGACGACAAGGTGTTCGTCGTCTCGTTCGTCTCCAACGTGCTGATCGCCGCGCTGATCGTCTATCTGGGCGACCAGCTCGGCGTCGGTTCCCAGCTGTCCACCGGCGTGGTCGTCGTTCTGGGCATCCGGATCTTCACCAACATGGCCGCGATCCGGCGGCACGTCTTCAGGGCCTGACATGAGCGACGACAAACCCGACCTGACCCCCGATCCGAAGCCGGACCCCGGACCGGACCCGAAGCCGGACCCGAACCTGGAATCGAAGCCGGACCCGACGCCGGACTCGGAGCCGGATCCGACACCGGATCCGGTCGAGCCGCCGCACCCCGATGAGCCGACGCCGATGCCGCAGCCGAAGAAGTCACGGACGCCGAACCTGGCGCTGCGCCGGCTGAAGGCCGGGTTCAAACCGTCCCGCGGCCAGGCCATCGTGGCCGTCGTCCTCGCGCTGGTCGCCTGTATGGCGGTCGTCCAGGTCCGGGTGAACCGGGCCGACGACGGCTACCAGAACGCCCGCCGCGAGGACCTGATCGCGATCCTGGACGGTCTGGGCCAGAACACCCGCCGGCTGGAGAGCGAGATCACCGAGCTGGAGGAGCGGAAGAACTCGCTGTCGTCCAGCGCGGACAAGGCGCAGACCGCCCGCGAGCAGGCCGAGGCGCAGGTCCGGGTGCTCGGCATCCTGGCCGGCACGCTGCCCGCGCAGGGACCGGGGGTGCGGATCACGCTGAACGACCCCGACAGCAAGATGACGTCGAGCAACCTGCTGGACGCGATCGAGGAACTGCGCGACGCCGGGGCCGAGGCGATCCAGATCAACGGCTCGGTCCGCGTGGTCGCCAGTACCGATCTGGTCGACGACGCCCCCGGTATCCGGATCGACGGTCAGAAGGTCAACTCGCCGTACGTGATCGAGGCGATCGGTGAGTCGCACAACCTGGCCGAGGCCGCCAACTTCCCCGGCGGTCTGGTCAGCGAGGTGACCGGTCCGCAGGTCGGCGGGACGGCCGAGGTGACCGAGCTCCCGCTGGTCCAGATCACGGCCTTGCATGCGCCCGAGGAGCATCGTTACGCTCGCCCGGCGCCCAGCCCGACCAAGTAGCCCAGCGCCTGACCAACTAGCTGTGCTTTGAGCGAAAGAGGACGAAGGTGTACCCCGAAGACCTGAAGTACACGGCCGAGCACGAGTGGGTGAAGGCCGACGGCGAGGCCCCGGTGCGAGTCGGCATCACCGACTTCGCGCAGGACGCGCTCGGTGACATCGTCTACGTGCAGCTGCCCGAGGTCGGCAGCAAGGTGCGGGCCGGTGACGCCTGCGGCGAGCTGGAGTCGACCAAGAGCGTGAGCGACCTGTTCGCCCCGGTGAACGGCACCGTGACCGGGGTGAACGAGGCGCTCGCGGACCAGCCGGACCTGGTCAACAGCGACCCCTACGGCGAGGGCTGGCTGCTCGACATCGACGTCGAGGACGCCGAGGAGGTCGCGGCGCTGATGGACGCCGAGACCTACCAGAGCCAGCTCGACCAGAACTGATCAGAACCGCCCGGAGCCGGCCTGGCACGAACTGATAGGTTGGCCGGACCTCAACCGCTGGTAGAGGGTTGAGGTCCGCTGTCCTGGGTCCACACTTGTTCATACGGGGTCTATCGAAAACGTCGCCGGACCGCCGGCGATCGGGAGGATCACAGCATGCCGTTCTGCAACCAGTGCGGGCACGAGAACTCCGAGGGCAGCCGGTTCTGCTCGCAGTGCGGAGCGATGCTCCCTGGCGCGGACCGTCCGGCGGCCACCCCGGCGACCCCCGGTGTCACCGACACCGCGATGCTCACCCCGATCGGTGTCGAGCCGGAGCCGGAGCAGACCGGTGAGCCGCTGTCGGCCGACGACGAGGCCGCGGTCGGCGCCCTGCCGGCCGGGTCCGCCCTGCTGATCGTCCAGCGCGGTCCGAACGCGGGCAGCCGGTTCCTGCTCGACGTCGACGTGGTCACCGCGGGCCGGCACCCGGACAGCGACATCTTCCTCGACGACGTGACCGTGTCCCGCCGGCACGCGGAGTTCCGCCGGGGCCCGCACGGCGTCAAGGTGCGCGACGTGGGCAGCCTGAACGGCACCTACGTGAACCGCGACCGGATCGACGAGGTCCAGCTGAGCAACGGCGACGAGGTCCAGATCGGCAAGTACCGCTTGGTGTACTACGCCAGTGGCCAAGCCTGAGCAATCGGTCGAAGGCCGCGGCATCGGTGAGGTGCTGCAGCTCCTGCAGGCCGAGTTCGCCGACGTCACCATCTCCAAGATCCGGTTCCTCGAGGCCGAGGGGCTGGTGGCGCCGGCCCGGACGGCGTCGGGCTACCGCAAGTTCAGCGTCGGCGACGTCGAGCGGTTGCGGTACGTACTGACCGCGCAACGCGACCAGTACCTGCCGCTGAAGGTGATCAAGGAACACCTCGCCGCGATGGACCGCGGCCTGCGCCCGTCGGCCGGCGGTCCGCCGGTGGCGCCGAGTTCGTCGCCGGAGCCACCCGGTCTGCCGGTCGCCGAGGACTTCGGTGCCTACGGCACCGAGCTGAGACTGACCCGGGAAGAGCTCCGGGCGGCCGCGGACATCCCGGCCGAGTTGCTCGACCAGGTGGAGAACCACGGGCTGGTGGTGGCCCGCGGCAACCACTACGACGGGGACGCGCTGCTGGTCGCCAAGCTGGCCGGAGCGTTCGCCCGCTACGGGATCGAGCCCCGCCACCTGCGCCCCTTCCGTACGGCGGCCGACCGCGAGGCCGGCCTGATCGAGCAGGTCACCGGCCCTCGCCGGACCGAGAAGACCGAGGAACTGGCAGCCCTGGCCGTGCGCCTGCACGCGGCCCTGGTCCGCTCCCGGCTGCCACGCTGAGCCCGAGTTGTCCACCGGCGCACCCGCGGGCCTGCCCGGGGCTGCCCCTCGGAGTAGGCTGAAGGGGTGCGCGAAGTCGACGTGGTCGGAGTCCGGGTTGAGATGCCCTCGAGTCAGCCGATCGTGCTGCTCCGGGAGGTCGGCGGCGAGCGGTACCTGCCGATCTGGATCGGCGCGGCCGAGGCGAGTGCGATCGCTTTCGCCCAGCAGGGCATGGAGCCGCCCCGGCCGCTGACCCACGATCTCTTCGCCGAGACCATCCGGGTGCTCGGGCACACCCTCAGCCAGGTCCGGATCGTGAACCTGACCGACGGGGTGTTCGAGGCGATCCTGGTGTTCGACGACAAGACCGAGATCTCCGCCCGGCCGTCGGACTCGATCGCCCTGGCGCTGCGCACCGGGACACCGGTGTTCTGCACCGAGGAGATCCTGGCCGAGGCCGGCATCCCGGTCCCGGCCAGCGAGGAGTCCGGCGCCGACGAGGTCGAGGAGGAGGAAGAGGTCGAGCGGTTCCGCGAGTTCCTCGATCAGGTCACCCCTGAGGACTTCGACAAGAGCTGACGACAGCGGCAGATTTGAACGGTCTGGTACAAGGCACGGCAGGTAACGATTGAGGTCGGGATTGCGACACGCTCTCGGGGGAGGGCTGTGATCGTTGACCCTCCCTGATCGGCGGCTTACCTTGAAGGAGTTGTGGGGTGTTGTCACTCCACGGATGTGACCCGTTCCAGTCGGTACCCAGGGAGGCTCAGGCGTGACACGCACCGGCGACACGGATCTGACGGCGCAGTCGACGTCCGACGCACACGCCGAGGCGGCCGCTACTGCCGGCGTACAGGGTCTGCTCTTCGACGACGACCTGCGGCCGATGCCGGAGGACGTCGGGTTCCGCGGTCCGACGGCGTGCGCCGCGGCCGGGATCACCTACCGTCAGCTCGACTACTGGGCCCGGACCGGTCTGGTCTCGCCGTCCGTCCGACCGGCCACCGGCTCGGGGACGCAACGGCTGTACGGCTTCCGTGACGTTCTGTTGCTGAAAGTGATCAAGCGGCTGCTGGACGCCGGGATCTCGCTGCAGCAGATCCGGACCGCGATCGCGCACCTGAGCAAGCGCGGGATCGACGACCTGACCCAGATCACCCTGATGAGTGACGGCGCCTCGGTCTACATGTGCACCTCGCCGGACGAGGTGATCGACCTGCTGGCCGGCGGCCAGGGCGTGTTCGGGATCGCCCTCGGCGGCGTCTGGCGCGAGGTCGAGGGCTCGCTGTCGGAGCTCCCCACCGAGCGGGCCGACGGTCACGAGGACGGCGACCACCACGCGAACGACGAGCTCGCCGCCCGCCGGCGCGCTCGGATGACCGGCTGAGTTCACTCGCTTCACACTGTGCGCCCACTCACCGCTGAATCGCTGCGCGGTGTGTGGGCGACTTTGTTGCTGCCGCTGAACGCCGACGACTCGATCGACTTCACCCGGCTGGAGGCCCAGGCGGCCACGCTGGCCGGCACCGAGCTCGACGGCCTCTACGCACACGGCACCGCGGGCTGCCGCCTTCGAACCGGGTGCGATCCAGGTGATCCTGCCCGACTGGCTGCCCCTCAACGACGCTGAAGTGCTCGCCTTCCTCCGGCGCGTGGCATACACGGCCGGTGATGTGCCGCTGGTGCTGTACAACCCACCACACGCGAAGACACGTCGCGCCGCTGCAGAAGGCCGGACTCTCCAATCCCGCCCTGGACAAGTTTCTCGCCGCGGTCGGTGACTGGGCCGACGTCGGAACCCGGGTCCGCTGGCCGATGGCAGCGGCCACCCAGGGGCAGGTCGAGGCCGCCCGGCCGGTCGCACGGAGCCTCCTGCCCGAACTGTTCGAGGATTCCTGATAGCCTCGGAACAGCCGTACACAGCACTTGGGAGAGACCCGTTCACCGGGCGCCGAAGGGGCAATTCCTCCCCGGAACCTCTCAGGCCCATGGACCGAGTGCCACAGGCGACTCTGGAGCGCGCACCGTGTGACAGAGGGGGAGGCGACCGGTAGCACTGTCAGCAACGGAGCCTC
The DNA here is from genome assembly GCA_963748245.1 of uncultured Actinomycetota bacterium. GTDB lineage: Bacteria > Actinomycetota > Actinomycetes > Propionibacteriales > Kribbellaceae > Kribbella. The sequence continues at coordinate 3,019,726 of CAVVIA010000005.1, forward strand.
TTGATGACCGAATTCTCAGCGATTTTTGCCGACCGACACATCGGGCCGCGCCCGGACGAGGTCGCGCGCATGGTCCAGCTGCTCGGATACGACGACGTCGACGCGCTGGTGGATGCCGCCGTCCCCGCGTCGATCCGGTCCGCCGAGGCGCTCCGGCTGCCCGACCCGGCCTCCGAGGTCGACGCGCTGCACGAGCTCCGTCAGCTCGCCGCCCGGAACGACGTCGCCACCTCGATGATCGGCCAGGGGTACTACGGCACCTTCACACCGTCCGTCATCGTCCGGCGTCTGGTCGAGAACCCGGCCTGGTACACGGCCTACACGCCGTACCAGCCGGAGATCTCGCAGGGCCGGCTCGAGGCACTGCTGAACTTCCAGACCGTGGTCTCCGACCTGACCGGCCTGCCGACCGCCAACGCATCGCTGCTCGATGAGGGCACCGCGGCCGCCGAGGCGATGACGCTGGCACACCGCTCGAACAAGCTGTCGTCGATCAAGGGGGCAAAGTCGGACCGGTTCCTGGTCGACGCGGACTGCTTCGCCCAGACCATCGCTGTGGTCCGGACCAGGGCCGAGGCGCTCGGTATCGAGGTCGTGGTCGCCGACACCACCGACGGTCTGCCCGAGGGTGACTTCTTCGGCTTCCTGGTGCAGTACCCGGGCGCCGGCGGCGTGGTCCGCGACCTGAAGCCGCTGATCGCCGCCGCGCACGAGCGCGACACCCTGGTCGCGGTCGCGTCCGACCTGCTCGCCCTGACGTTGCTCGAGGCGCCGGGTGAGGCCGGCGCCGACATCGTGATCGGCTCGTCGCAGCGCTTCGGCGTCCCGCTGTTCTACGGCGGTCCGCACGCCGGCTTCATGTCCGTCCGGACCGGCCTCGAGCGGTCGTTGCCCGGTCGACTGGTCGGTGTCTCGGTCGATGCCGACGGCTCACCGGCGTACCGGCTGGCCCTGCAGACCCGCGAGCAGCACATCCGGCGCGAGAAGGCGACGTCCAACATCTGTACGGCGCAGGTTCTGCTGGCCGTGGTCGCGTCGATGTACGCCGTCTACCACGGCCCGGACGGCCTGAAGGCGATCGCCGAACGCGTCCACGACTACGCCGCCAAGCTGGCCGCGAGCCTGCGCGACGGCGGTGTCGAGGTTGTCCACGACAACTTCTTCGACACCGTTCTCGCCCGCGTCCCCGGTCGCGCCGCGGACGTCGTCGACGCCGCCCGGCAGAACGGCGTCTGGCTCCGGCTCGTCGACGCCGACCACGTCGGCATCTCCTGCGACGAGAAGACCGACGCGCACGCGCTGCGCTCGGTCTGCGACGCCTTCGACCTCCGGTACGACGGCTTGCTCACGACGATCGCATTGCCCGAGGCGGTCCGCCGTACGACGGACTACCTGACCCACCCGGTGTTCAACACGCACCGGTCCGAGACCGCGATGCTGCGGTACCTGCGCAAGCTGTCCGACAAGGACTACGCGCTGGATCGCGGCATGATCCCGCTCGGCTCGTGCACGATGAAGCTGAACGCGACCACCGAGATGGAGCCGGTCACCTGGCCGGAGTTCGCCGACCTGCACCCGTTCGCGCCGATCGAGGACGCGGCCGGCTACGTGAAGCTGATCGGTCAGCTGGAGCGCTGGCTGGCCGAGGTGACCGGGTACGCGAAGGTGTCGATCCAGCCGAACGCGGGCTCGCAGGGTGAGCTGGCCGGCCTGCTCGCGATCCGCGGCTACCACCGGGCCCGGGGCGACGAGGACCGCACCGTCTGCCTGATCCCGGCCAGTGCGCACGGCACCAACGCCGCCTCCGCGGTGATGGCCGGCATGAAGGTGGTCGTTGTCAAGGGCAACGATGACGGCACGATCGACCTGGACGACCTGCGCGCGAAGGCGTCCGAGCACGCGGCCAAGCTGGCCGCGATCATGATCACCTACCCGTCCACGCACGGCGTGTACGAGGAGAGCGTCACCGAGGTCTGCCGGATCGTCCACGACCACGGCGGCCAGGTGTACGTCGACGGTGCGAACCTGAACGCCCTGCTCGGGCTGGCCAAGCCCGGTGAGTTCGGCGGCGACGTCAGCCACCTGAACCTGCACAAGACGTTCTGCATCCCGCACGGCGGCGGCGGTCCGGGCGTCGGCCCGGTCGGCGTGGCCGCGCATCTGGCGCCGTACCTGCCGAACCACCCGCTGCTGGACCAGGCCGGTCCGGAGTCCGGGGTCGGCCCGATCAGCGCGGCGCCGTTCGGGTCCGCCGGTGTGCTGGCGATCTCGTGGGCGTACATCCGGATGATGGGTGCCGAGGGGCTGACGGCCGCGACGAAGGCCGCCGTACTCACGGCCAACTACGTGGCGAAGCGGCTCGAGGGTGTGTTCCCGGTGCTGTACACGGGCGAGAACGGGCTGGTCGCGCACGAGTGCATCCTCGACCTGCGGCCGATGACGAAGGAGACCGGGATCAGCGTCGACGACGTCGCGAAGCGGCTGATCGACTACGGCTTCCACGCGCCGACGATGTCGTTCCCGGTGGCCGGCACGCTGATGGTCGAGCCGACGGAATCCGAAGATCTCGGGGAGCTTGACCGCTTCTGCGACGCGATGATCGCGATCCGGCACGAGATCGACCGGGTCGCGGCGGGGGAGTGGCCGGCCGCCGACAACCCGCTGGTGAACGCGCCGCACACCGCCGAGTCGGTGATCAACGACAAGTGGGAGCACGCCTACACCCGCGAGGAGGCCGCGTTCCCGCGCTCGGTCGACCGTGCCTCGAAGTACTGGCCGCCGGTCCGCCGGATCGACGGCGCGTACGGCGACCGCAACCTCATCTGCTCCTGCCCAGCCCCGGAGGCCTTTGAGTGACTTCAGTTCGACCTGAAACCGCCGACGCTCTGTACGCCGGGATCGCGGCGGCGCAGAGCGAGTGGAGGTTGCCGTCGGTCAACGCGGGTGTGGTCCGCGACGGTTCGCTGGTGTGGACCGGGTCGCGCGGGCAGTTCGCCACGGCTGACGGCGGTGCGCCCGGTCCGGACGTGCAGTACCGGATCGGGTCGATCACCAAGACGCTGACCGCGATCCTGGTACTGCAGTGCCGCGACGACGGGCTGCTCGGGCTGAACGATGCCGTGGGCAAGCATCTGCCCGGGATCGCCTTCGGGGACAGGACGATCCGGCATCTGCTCGCGCACTCCGGCGGAATGAACGCCGAGCCGGAAGGCCCGTGGTGGGAGCGCAACCCGGGGGTCTCGTTCGACCAACTGACGGCGGCGATGGACGAGTCGCAGGCCGCCGGTCCGGCCGATCGCCGGCACCACTACTCGAACCTCGGCTACGCATTGCTCGGTGAGATCGCCGCCCGGCTGCGCGGCTCGTCCTGGCTCGACCTCGTACAGGAGCGGATCCTCGGCCCGCTGGAGATGCGGCGTACGTCGTACTTCCCGTCGGGCCTCGCGGCAGAGGGTTTCTCCGTCCATCCGTTCAGCGGGCAGCTCGTCCCGGAGCCGGCCCACGACGCGGGGGCGATGGCGCCGGCCGGCCAGCTCTGGAGCACGATCGAGGACCTGGCGAAGTTGGCGATGTTCTGGATCGACCCGGTCCACGAGATCCTCAGCCGGGACACGGTCGAGGAGATGGCGGCCCCGTCGGCCTCCGATCCACGCGAAGGCCTGGCCGCGTCGTACGGGCTCGGCCTCCGCCTGATCGCCGACGACCCGTTCCTGCTGATCGGCCACACCGGCTCGATGCCCGGCTTCCTCGCCGGTCTCTTCGTCGACCGGATCCGCCGGATCGGCGCGGTGACGCTGGGCAACGCCACTTACGGCCGTGTCAGCTCACTCCCGCCGGACCTGCTCCGCACTCTGGTCGACCACGAGCCCGTGCTCGCCCAGGAATGGCTGCCGGAGCCGACCCTTGCCCAGGGCACCGAGTTGCTGGGCCACTGGTTCTGGGGCAACACCCCTGTCATCATGAGCGTCTCAGCCGGCATCCTGCAACTCACCGGCGGCCTGACGACCCGGCTGTCGCCCCTCGGACCCGACCTCTACCAGGGCCGCGACGGCTATCTGGCCGGCGAGAAGCTACGCGTTGTCCGAGAGGCCGACAACATCACCCACCTGAACATCGCCACCTTCATCCTGACCCGGACTCCCTACAACCTCTGACCGGACAGTTCACTGATCGGCGTCACCCTGGTGCTGCTCCCAGATCCCGACGCCGCGGAGTTCGGTGCGGCGCGCGTCCTGGGGCCGCCCCACCCGATGCAGCAGGACCGCGTGCTGCTCCAGTTCGGTGACGATGGTGGCGACATATCTGGGGTCGTCGGCGATGAGCTCATCCAGTAGCGCCAGGGCGTCCTCACCGAGTGCCACAGCGGGTTCGAACTCGCCGAGGTGCTGGTGGGCGGCCGACAACTCCTGGAGGGCTTGGAGGAGTGTGTGTCTGCTCGTCGAGTCGGGGTGTTCGCGACAGACCGCCAGAGCCTCGGCGGCGAATTGACGGGCGAGTTCCGGTTCGTGGTACGACCTGGCGCACCGGGCCGAGTGCGTGAGCTCACGCGCCAGGTCATCGGTGTGAGCGGTATCCGAGCCCGCCAGCGCGCGGTGAACGTCCAGGCCTTCGTGCAGGACGGCCACTGCCTCCTCGTACTGCGCGATCGCTCCGAGGCTCTGCCCGATCGCGCTGCACTCCTCGGCCAACGTGAGTCGGTGCGCCGCGTCCTCCGCCGCCAGTCGCCGGCGGATCTCGAGCGACTCGAGCCATTGGGTCCTCGCGTCGTCCGGACGGTTCGCCTCGACGAGCAGGCTGCCGAGGGCGCCGAGCGCCGTGGCGAGCTCGGGTGCGCGATCGGCCCGGACGCTGGTCAGCGCGCGTTCGTGGCCGACCCATTCCCGGGCTGCCTCGAGCGCGTCCTGAGGCCGGTCCAGGCGATTCAGGAGGCCGGTCAGGCTGCGGGCGCTGTCGGCTGCCGCCTTGTGCTGGTCGTGATCCTTCGGGGCCAGCCGCCGGTGAATGGCTGCCGCCTCCTCCGCCGCCAGCAACGCCGGCTGCCACTCACGGCGCCGGCGGAGCGTGTGCACCAGGTTGGACAGAGTGAGCGCCAGGACTCGCTCGTGCCGCGCGATGACCCGGCGCCTGGCGGCAATCGCTTCTTCCAGGACAGAGGGGATCTCGTCGGTGTGGTCCAGTCTCTCCAAGGTGACGGCGAGATTGTGGAGCGTCGTGGACAGTCGTTCGTCGTAGCCCGCATCCTTCGACACGGCCAGGCGGCACGACTCCACGGCTTCGCGTGCGACGGGCAACGCATCTTCGTGCTTCCCGAGCTTGTTGAGTAGGTGCCACTGGGTTTCGAGCATCTGATCCAGGCGCCCGCGCTCGCCGGGGCGTTTGGACGCGAGTTTGCGGTAGTGGTGCACGGCGCCGGCCGCGTGGGCCAGGGCTTCCTCGCCGGTGCTGCGTCGGCTGCGCACCGCCTCGAAGGTTCCCAACGTGCGCCGCAGGCTGACGCCGCGGGTGAAGAGACTGGCCAGGTACACGGCCAGCCCGATGGTGACCAGGCTGTGGCCGTACCGCCACCCCGTGACCCAGCCGATCACACCCGCGACGACGGCGATCAAGCCGACGATCTGCACAGCTCCGCGGAGGTACATCCCCCGCACGCTCGCCACTCCACCCGTCATGCCGTGTCCCCCCTCGACGTCTTCCGTATAGATGCACGCCGAGCCCAGCCGGTTGCGCCGAACCGTGAGGCGCGCCACGTCGGGCGTGCGCGAGTTGACACGGTGAGTCATCCGGCGCAAAAGTTAGGGCTGCCTTAGTAAGGCTTGCCTTACTCAACAACTTCCCGGGAGATCTGGTGCCGCATCCTGCGCGTCTGACCGCGTTGCCCTCGCCTGTGCGCAGCCCGTTCGATTCCGCGTGGCCATTTGCCTCGACCGTAGCCGATCCAAGTCGTGGGCCGTTGCCGGTCGGCGCGCCCGCTGAAGTGTTGCGGCGGACGTCTGACGTGCTGGGGGAACCGCGGATTCCCTCGACCGGGGTCGGGGAATCTGCCGCGCTGGACCTGATCGCGGGGCTGCTGGGGGAGTACGGGATCGATCTGAGCCACCCGCACGCGGCGGCTCATCTGCAACCGCCGGTCCTTCAGGTGGCGGTGGATGCGGATGCGCTGGCGTCGGCGAGCAACGCGTCGATGGACACCTACGACTCGGGCCCGGCGACGCTGGCGATCGAGCAGTGGGTCGTGAAGGCCCTGGCCGGGCTGGCCGGGTTCGGTCCCGAGGCGGACGGCGTACTCACGCCCGGCGGGTCGATCTCGAACCTGCTCGCCGTACTGATCGCCCGTGACAGCGCGGCCGCCGCCCTCGGTGTCGACGTACGGCGCAACGGCCTGCAGGGACTCGACCACCCGGTGGTGTTCTGCTCCGAGCTGTCCCATTTCTCGGTCCAGCGAGCCTGTGCCGCCCTCGGGCTCGGGGAGGAGGCCGCGGTCACCATCGCCTCTGACGAGAACTTCCGGATGCGCACCGACGTCCTGGCCGACGAGCTCGCCAAGCCGGGCCGGACCCCGGTCGCGGTGGTCGCGACGGCCGGTACGACGGACTACGGATCCGTCGACCCGATCGCGCCGATCGCGGCGCTGGCCCGGCAGTACGGCGCCTGGGTGCACGTCGACGCGGCGTACGGGTTCGGTGCGCTGTTCTCCGACCAGCTCGCACCCCTGCTGGCCGACTTGTCGCACGCGGACTCGGTCACGCTGGACCTGCACAAGATCGGCTGGCAGCCGGCCGCGACCAGTGTGCTGCTGGTGGCGGACAAGCGCCGGTTCGCCTCCTTCGGCCGCTCGGTCGACTACCTCAACCCGGCCGACGACATCGACTCCGGCCTGGACGGGCTGCTCGGCCGGAGCCTGCAGACCACCCGCCGCCCGGACGCGGTGAAAGTCGCTACCACTCTGACCGCATACGGGCGGGCCGGACTGGGCAAGATGCTCGACACCTGCCACGAGCTCGCGCACGCCGCCGCGGCCAGAGTCGTTGCCGATAGCAACCTTGAGTTGCTGGCGCCGGTGACCCTGACCACGGTGCTGTTCCGGGTCGCCGGGCAGGGCCTGGAGCCGGCCGACACCACTGCCACTTGGTTGGATGGCGTCCAGGGTGAGGTCCGGCGCCGGTTGCTGACGTCCGGACGGGTGCTGATCGGCCGGACCAAGCTGCCGGCCCGCGGCGGCCGCCCGGCCGTGGTCGCGTTGAAGCTGACGCTGCTGAACCCGAACGCCACCGCGTCGGACATCGAGGACCTGCTCGACCAGGTCGTGGCCACCGGCCTCGACGTCCTGGCGGAAAGTGGCGAAGGAGCGGCGTGACTCTACTTTTGGCCGGACCTCCGGTGCCGGCGCGGTCATGGGGCCTTGGCTCCCGGCCTTCCCTCGTCCCTCCGGTCGCTTCGCTCCCTCCGCTCCTCAGTCCAGGCCGGGAGGCCCCATGACCTCGACAGCGGCTGCTGCCCATCTCGACGCGATCCTGCGGTGCTACACGCGGGAGACGCCGGTTCCGGTCGCGGTCGGCCCGCTGACCTTCCCGGTCGGCGAGTCGACCGTGACGGCGCGGGTCGAGCACGCGTCCCGGACCGGCCTGCACCAGTTCACCGACGTACGGGTGGACGGGGCACCGGCGACGCCGGAGGGCCTGGTCAGGTTGCTGTCCACCGACGCGGACCCGGCCGAGATCGAGGATCTCGCTGCCCGGACGGCGGAGTCGGTCCGCAACGTGGAGCTGTTCGTCTCCACGACCGACGGCGAGCGTGGCCCGGGTCGCTTCCTGGAGGTCGAGCAGGCACTGCTGTTCGGTCATCTGAACCACCCGGCGCCGAAGAGCCGGGACGGTCTGAGCGGTGACGAGCTGGCGGCGTACTCGCCGGAGCTCGCCGGCCGCTTCGCGGTGCACTGGTTCGAAGCCGACGCCGAGCTGGTGTCGTCGGACCAGGTGGCCGGCGCGCCCTCACTGCAGGGACTGGACGCCCTGCAGCTGATGGGCGCGCTGGCCGGCATCACTCCGTCAGCCGGCCGGGTGCTGATCCCTGCACACCCGTGGCAGGCCGCCGCGGTGGCGCAGCGTCCGCGGGTCGCCGAGCTGATCTCCGCCGGCCGGGTCAAGGCGCTCGGTCCGCAAGGAGTGCAGTGGTACCCGACCTCGAGTCTGCGGACCGTGTACCACCCGGACCAGCCGGTGATGCTCAAGCTGTCACTCGGCCTGCGGATCACGAACTCACGCCGCGAGTCGACGCCGACGGAGCTGCGCCGCGGTCTGGAGATCAACAGGCTGCTGGACGCGGCCTACAACGCGGGTACGGCGACCTCACACCCGCGCTTCACCATCGTCCGTGATCCGGCATGGGTTGCCTTGGACGAGGGTGGTCCGACGCTGACCGGCCTGGACGTCGCCGTACGCGAGGTGCCGGCCGACGTCGACAGCTACGCGTGCCTGGCCGGTCTGGTCGCGCCAAGGCCCGGTGGGATCAGCCGCTTGAGTGAGTACTCCGCTGAGGACCCGGCCGGCTGGGTGGCGACGTACATCGACAGTGTGCTGGTGCCGATGCTCCACCTGTACGCCGAGACGGGGATCGGACTGGAGGCACATCAACAGAACACGCTGGTGCGACTGGACGGTGCTGGGCGGATCAAGGGTGGGGCGTACCGCGACAACCAGGGGTACTACCTCGCGTCGTCGTACCTACGTGGGCTGCTGGCCGTGACGGGGCTGCGGGATTCGACGCTGGCGGTTGTCGATGATGCGATTGTCGACGATCGACTGACCTACTACCTGTTGCACAACCAGGCCCTGGCCGTTGTGGGCTGTCTCGCGCTGGACGGTATGGCGGACGAGGTCGAACTGCTCGGCGTCGTGCGCGACAGGCTGACGCTGGCGCTGCCGTTGCTGAAGGCCGCTGGGCCTGACGGCGACCGTCTGGCCAGGCGGTGGCTGGAGGCGGACACGCTGCCGTGCAAGGCGAACATGCTGACGCGGCTCCGCGGTATCGACGAGGTGGTGGCGCCGCTGGACGCGCAGTCGGTGTACTTGGACATCCCCAACCCACTCCGGCTCGGTGACCGTGCAGTGTGAGGTCGGGCCGATGTTGCACCTGGACAACGGCTTCGACCTTCGACCCGCCGGCGGTGAGGACGCCGCCAAGATCGCGTGGTGGATGGCGCAGCCGCACATCCGGCAGTGGTGGCATCAGGACTGGTCGGTGGAGCGGTGGGCGCAGGAGCTCAGCGAGCAGACGGCGGGGGAGCACTCGATCCCCTGCGTCGCCGCCGTCGACTCGGAGGACTTCGGGTACGTCGAGGTGTACCGGGTGAGGCACGACCGGTTGGCCGAGTACTACGCGAGTGACGAGCACGACTGGGGAGTGCACGTCGCCATCGGCGATGTCGCCCGGGTAGGCCGGGGCCTCGGACGCCGACTGCTGCGGACGCTCGCTGACGCCTTGCTGGCGGCCGATCCGGACTGTCTCCGGGTGGTGGCCGAGCCTGACATCGACAACACGCAGTCCGTCCGCGCGTTCGCTGCGGCCGGGTTCGTCAAACAAGGGGAGCTACAGCTCCCCGAGAAGACCGCACTACTGATGGTCCGCACCCGGACCGTGGAGGCCTGACATGAGTACCGCCCCTTACGACGTGATTGCGATCGGCTGTGGTCCGTTCAACCTCGGACTGGCCGCACTGGCCGACGGTGTGGACGACGTCCGCATCGCGGTGCTGGACAGCCGCCCGGAGTTCACCTGGCACCGCGGGCTGATGTTCGACGACGCGATGCTGCAGGTGTCGTTCCTGGCCGACCTGGTCAGTCTGGTCGAGCCGGCGCATCCGCTGTCGTTCCTGTCGTACCTGCGCGACAACGACCGGCTGTATCAGTTCTACGTGCGGGAGAAGTTCCACCCGACCCGGCGTGAGTACGAGGCCTATCTGCGCTGGTGCGCGGCGCAGTTGGACTCGTTGCACTTCGGTCACCACGTCAGGGACGTGTCCTGGGACGGCTCGGTGTTCGAGTTGACCGTGGAGCGGGGTGAGGCCATCGAGACCTTGGCGGCTCGCCATCTGGTCGTTGGCGTCGGCACTGAGCCCGCCGTACCGGCTGCACTCGCCGGACTGCCGGAGGAGCGCTTCCTGCACTCTGCCGACTACCTGTTCCGGCGCGACGACCTGCTGCGCGCAGAGCGTGTAACAGTTGTCGGCTCGGGACAGTCGGGGGCCGAGTGTGCACTCGACCTACTGCGTGCCAACGCCGACGGTGGGCCCGGTGTGTCGTGGCTGACGCGTACGCCGTCGTTCGCGCCGCTGGACTACTCGAAGCTGGTCCTGGAGATGACGACGCCGTCGTACGTCGACTACTTCCACGCACTGGACGAGACGGCCCGGGACAAGCTGGTCAAGGAGCAGTGGCGGCACTACAAGGGCATCTCGTCGGACACTCTGGACGACATCCACGACGTGCTCTACCAGCGTGACCTCGGTGCTGCGTCAGTCGCACCGGTGGAACTGCAGTGTGGCGTAGCGGTCGTGTCGGCTGTGGCTCGCGCGGACGGCATCGAGCTGACACTGCACCACGCGGACAGCGGTAAGAACTTCCAGCACTTCTGCGACGCGGTGGTTGCGGCCACCGGCTACCGCAACCGCCCGCTGCCCTTCATGACCGCGTTGGAAGAGCGCGTACGACGGGACGCCGCTGGGCGCTGGGTGATCAACAGGGACCACAGTGTCGAGGCCGACGACGGGCTGGCCGGCCGGCTCTTCGTTTCGAACGCTGACCTGCACAGTCACGGTGTTGCGGCGCCAGACCTCGGTATCGGTGCCATCCGCAACGCCACGATATTGAACGCGGTCGCCGGACGTGAGGTGTTCCGCCTGCCCAAGTCCACCACGTTCACCAGCTTTGCCATCCCCGGATGAGCATGGTCTGGACTCGTTGCTCGTCAGAGCTGCTGGCGAAGCTGATCTCCCAGTTCTGCACGGAGAACCTGCTTCAGCCGGTCGACAACCGCCTGGATCTCGGAGGTGTGTCCTACTCGTTCACGGCGACCCGGGGCGCCTTCGGGAGTTGGCGGGTCGCTCCGGGCTCGGTACGCCGTACCACTGCCGGGATCCTGGGCAACGACGAGAGCGAAGTCGCGACTGACCCAGTGCAGTTCCTGGTCGAGGCGGCCGACGTACTCGGGCTGGACGGGTCGACTGTGGCCGGGTACGTGGCGGAGTTGGCCAGCACACTGGCGGCCGACGTCAGGATGGCCTCCACTGCTGTGGATCGGTCTGAGTTGCTGGGGCTGCATCACAGTCGGCTTGAAGGGCACTTGACCGGGCATCCGTTGCTCGTGGCCAACAAGGGGCGGCTGGGGTTCTCGGCTGAGGACAGCTTGCGTTATGCGCCCGAGGCACGCACCCCGTTGCGGCTGGTGTGGCTCGCCGTACGTCGTGGGCTGGCCGAGTTCCGCGGGACGCCGGACCTGTCGGAGCACTCGGTGGTCGGGCGTGAGCTGGGTCCTGACGTGCTGGAGGCGTTCCGCGGGCAGCTTGTCGATCCGGACTCGTATGTGTGGCTCCCATGCCACCCCTGGCAACTGGACCACGTCATCCGCACCCAGTGGGCGCGTGAGTTGGCCAGCGGCGAGATCGTCGTACTGGGGGAGGGGCCGGACGACTACCTGCCGACACAGTCGATCCGGACGATGGTGAACATCTCCCAACCGCTGCGCTACCAGGTCAAGCTGCCGCTGAAGATCCTGAACACCTCGGTGTATCGAGGCATCCCCGAGCACTGCACATTGGCGGCGCCAATGATCACCCAGTGGCTGCGCGGCCTGTGGTCTCGGGACGAGGTGCTCAGCCGGCTCGGCACCGAACTCCTTGGTGAGGTCGCGTCCGTCACCGTTCGGCATCCACAGCTCTCGAGTGCGCCCGGCATCCCATATCAGTGGACCGAAACACTCGGCTGCATCTGGCGCGATCCGCTCGACCCGCGACTGCACCCGAACGAGTCGGCTTGGGCGCTGGCCGCCGTACTGCACACAACTCCGGAAGGCCCACTCGTCCAGACCCTGATCGAGAAATCCGGCGCGACCCCCCGCGAGTGGATCTCTCACCTCCTGTCCGCCCTACTCCGCCCCCTCCTCCACCTCATGCACCACTACGGCATCACCGTGAACCCCCACGGCGAAAACCTAGCCATCATCTGCGGCCCCGAAGGCCTACCGGCCCGCATCGTCATCAAAGACCTGGTCGACGACATCAACGTCTCCACCGACCAGGTCCTTGCCCGAGGCATCGAACCCGACTCCCACACCCGCGTCCTCCCACGCAAGCCATGGCACATCCTCCGCCAATACCTCGTCGACGCCCTCCTCCTAGGAGTCCTCAACCCCCTGGCCGACCTCCTCGCGGACGCCGACCTCCTCCAGCCAGCCGAATTCTGGGGCCTGACCCGAGGCGAAGTAGAGCTCTACGCCGACCAGCACCCCGAATACGCCGACCGCCTCTCCGCCACCGCCCTCCTCGGTAAAACCTTCGCCCGCTACCCCCTCAACGGCTACCGCCTCACCCTCGGCTACACCGACCTCGACACCCGCCCACCCATCCCCACCACCGGCACCATCCCCAATCCGCTCCATCCAGCGACGCCAATTCGGCCGAAATTTGATGAGTAAAGAACGGCATTTCCCCTTGTCAACCCCCGCCCGGAGACGATGAAATGCCTCACATGCATTGGCCCCGTGCAGGAGGCGTGTGATGCTGCACGTGCGCGCTCCTGCCAACGCTCTGTCACATCCCTCAACTCTCCTCTCGCTGTCGCTCGCGAGGAGCCGCCCTGTAGTACCCAGAGTAACGAAGTTGACACTCAGGGCAACATTCGATGTAGTCTGTTCGGCCGACGGATCCTCGAGTGTCGAGATGGAGTCAACGGGGTGACGCTTGTCGATCGTCCTACAGCGGAGCGCTCCGCTGCGGGACCTGATTCGCCGGATGCAAGTCTGAGCGTGGTTCTTCCAGTCAACCGGTCAGCTGTACGGCGGACGGCTCAAGGCTGGCGTGTCCGACGCCTGAACCGGAAGTTGAACAAACATCGGGTAGTCCTGGCTCGTGCCTGGTCAGAAGACACCATGCATCCAAGTTTCAGGACCACAGAGAGCCCCGCTCGGCCGGCCTCGGTCGGACAATGTGGGGCAAGTTCTGCTTGGCTCTTGCGCAGGCTGAGCCGGTCATGGCGGTCCCAGGCCAGCTACTGCTTCGGCGATGTCTACTTCGGCGGGGGCGAGCACGACGTAGCAGAGTTCCACTGTTGGGTCGAGATAGGGACTGAGTCGTCAGCGGAGCGCCTTGTGATCGACCTGACCTTCGACCAGTTCGATCAGTTCGAGATGTTCAGAGACCGTCTGGTTCTCTGTGAGCCGTATCGGAACCTCACCGCTCAGTCTGTCGAGTACAAGGCGGTCAGCCGGAGAAGCCTCGAGGAACTGCGCGACGACTCAGTCTGGAAGCGACTCGAGGTTCTCGATCAGGCCACGAGTCGTGCATGGCTCAAGGTGTTCCGCGGTCTCCGATTCAGGATGATGATGACATCTCGGTCCCGGCCGCTGATCGCCCAGCATCAGATATCGTCGGGCACGGCTGGATCTGAGTCCACTGAGGCCACCGCCGCTTAGCAGCTTTCGGCTCCCGTCGGTCATGTCGGCTCGACTCAGGTCGAGCCGACATGACCGACGGTCAGACAGGAGACAGCTCGTTTGTCCAGTATCGTCCCGGGTTCCGAGGCGCTTCTATCGGGCGGTAGCGGACTGCTCAATACCGCAGGCATGCCGGTTCACGGGGTCGTCCTTCCGCCCGGCGTGTCAGCAGGGCAAGCGCCTCCGTTAGCTCGGCCTTCGCTTGATGACTGCCGGAGCCACGCTCCCGAATTCGCCGACATGCTGGCTGCCGCTGCCACTCGGCATCATGTCCCAAGCCGGGCGTTGAGGGTCCGCGTTCTTTTGCACCTGCCGCGGCTGGCACGCACGGATGGGACCATTTCCCGGCGCGAGATCGCCGCCGAGCTGAATCGCAGCGCGGCTCGTCTGCAGAACGATCGGCGGAGCATCAACGATCTGGTCCCGACGGACAGATATCACCTCTCCGATCTCCGTTTCGTCCGGCTCACGAACAACGTCGCCGATCAGATCTTCGCCCGGCTGCACTATCTGCGCAGTGCTCGGGCCGGATCGATGAACTTCGCATTGGTCGACCCGTTGAGCAGGCGCCCGGTAACGCTGTGCAGTGTCTCCCCGTTGGAGTGGATGCGGGTCGGAAGGCAGTTGCAGTCGCAGTTCGGCGTACCCCTTGGAGCCGCCTGGGACGTGTCCCGGGTGTATTCGTTCGACGTGGCCCCGGCGAATGCGATCTCGTACCTGCTGGCCAAGGTCCGGCAGGAGATCCGGCGGAAGTCGCCGAGCGTGCAGGTGCTCACCACCGCGGTTGACCCGAATCTCGGATTCACCGGATCGAGCTACCGGTCCGCGAACTGGCAGAAATGGATGTCCATCCAGGCCCGCCCCTACCTGTATGTCGACGGCCTGTACGCCAGTCCGCGTACGCTCCGGACCCGCTTCGGCGGAGCAAACCTCTCCCAGCTTCGCCTCACCCACCCCGATCATCGCTTCGAACGGAGCCGCGCCGGCCTGCTCGACTCGGTGATCTTCTGCAGCCGCCTCCGCGGTGAAACCGAAGAGGTCGCACCGGCAGAGTGCCGCTTGCTCCGCCGTTGACCGATCGGCCGGCTCGGATTGTCAGCCGGCTCCAACGGTGCCGGAGAAATGGGATCTGGCGAGCCAGGCATCGATGCGTTGGCGGTCTGGCATGGAGTTGGCGAGTGAGAAGTCAGTGGACGCACGCGACATCGCGGCCGCGGCCCAGAGTGCTACCTCCGTGGTGAACGTCCTCTTGCTGTCGATCAGCCCGGCTGCGAGGGCTGCGCAGAAGGCATCCCGAGACGCCGAGGACTCCTTGTAGATGGACGGGATACTCGGCACGCTGATCGCCTCCGGGGAGGCTTGGGAGTAGACGGTGCAACCACCGTTGACCAGCAGACAAAGGGTATTCAACCCGAACGCAAGCAGGCTTCTGGCGACCGGGTCCGGGTCGAACGGACCGAGACCCTGAGGTGAGAAGTGGCCGAGCTCCCATGGGTGGGCGACCAGATAGTCGATCCGGGGAAAGGTCTCCCGGGAGATCTTCTCGTCGACGTACGGCTGACCTGGCGTCACGATCACCACCGGCCGGCTGTCCGGGGTGCGATGCGCCAGAGCGAGAGTTTGCTGCATCACCTCGCGAGGCACCTCGAAGGTCACCAGCAGTGCGTCGCTGCCGGCCAGGTGGTCGTACCGCTCGTCCATGTCTTCGGCCTCCAGGACCACCTCGCCCTGGTTACGCCAGTTGACCGCGATGCTGTCGCCCAGTTCCCGCTCGAAGACGCCGGTGAACGGTGTGTGTCGGCCGCGGACGCGCTTGATCAGGGCGGTGTCGACACCTTCGTTCTGGAGATGCTGCATGATCTCCTCGCCGAACGCGTCGTCGGTGACTGCGGCGATCAGCGAGGTCTTCAGCCCGAGGCGCGCCGCCGCGACCGCCTGGGTCAGCCCCTTGCCGCCGGGGGAGAGATCAAAGCCATAGGCCTCGGTCGATGTCTCGGGCGCCGGCAGCGCGGTGATGTGGAACGTCGCGTCCATGACAGCTCCGCCGACGACGATGACCCGGCCGGTTGGTGACGTCTCGAGCACAGATGCCGCGTCGAGCACCACTCGGGCCCTGGCGCCGACCGAAGAGGTGCTCCGGCGGATGAGTTGGCTGGCCAACGCCCGCAGCACGGCGGGTTCGGTGGAACCACGAAGGGTCCGGTCACTCGGAGCGTCGGAAGGTTGGTGGCCGAGGGCCTCATGCAGCCGGTGCCAGTTGTTCAGGAGAGTCTCACGGCGGCGGCCCAGTGCTGGGCTGTACAGCGAGCGCGTGATCAGGTCGTCGACATCTGCGCCCGCCAGGGCCTCGGTGTTCAGCTTGAGCGCAAGAATCACATCCGCGACGACCTGCTGGATGCCGTGTAGATCCTCGCGGACGCAGTCGGTGACCAACTGGAACGCGGTGACGGCCGGGTCGGGATCGGGGGCGCCGTCGAGGTGGCCGTTCGCGGCGAGGTCCAGCAACGGGGCAGCGAGACCGGTTCCGTCGGAGCGAAGGCGGTCGATGGTGAGACCGGCATGGGTGCGGAGCTTTTCGAGGACGCTGGCGAGTAACAGTGTTTTGGCTGATTGCTCGTCGCCGCTAATGGTCATCGACCGTGCCATCTCCCTATTATGGGCGCCGTGGCCGGTTGACCACGGCGCCGCTTCGTTGATCCGTCAGCGCTCTTGAGTTGTGTTTGACTTCGCTCCGTCGGGAAGACCTGCTTGGATCGGGCCGACGTTGCTGGGGCTGGGGACGTTGCTGGGGCTGGGGACGTTGCTTTGGACCGCGTCGACGATGCTGTAGACGCCGAAGCAGACAGCAGTCATTGCCAGTGCGCCGAGGAAGATGAGGACCTTCCTCCAGTTCTTGGCGATCGCGAAGGAGAAGCCGAAGATCAGTAGCAGTGCGAATACCTGGTCATTGGCCATGATGTCCCTCGATCCTTGATCTCGCGCGTTCGATGGGCTCGGGATTCCGGTCCCTGTCGAATCCGCTGGCGATGCTTGTGGCATCTGACCTCATGGTCATCCGGTGCATTTGAGATCTGTAGGGGCGAGTTTTGCGGCCCGATGGCCGACTTTGGCACGTGCGGATGGGCAAAAGATCAGCTCTGGCTGCCAATCCGGCGGCCGTGCTTGCCAATTGGCAACTCAGTCGGCGTCGTCGGTAGTGGGCGTGATCTCGCGATACTTCTCGTCGACTGTGGCGCGGCGGGGGTGCGAGGGGGTCCGGTGATAGTTCTCGGCGAAGCTGGCCATCGCTGCGGCCGCCCAGCGGATAGTGTCGCCGGTGAGAGAGACGTCTTCGATCAGACGGGCGGCGAGGGCGGCACAGAAAGCGTCACGGGTGATCGAGGACTCTTTGAGAACGGAGTGCGGAACCGGGATTGGTTCCTGGGGTTTGCCTCGTTCGTAGATCGTGCCGCCACGGTCGACCAAAAGGCAGAGTGAGCGGAGGCCAAGGCTCAGGAGGTCGTCACTGAGGAGTTGCGGATCGTACTTCGCCTCATCGGAGAAGGCGAACCCCTCGAGTTCCCACAGGTGCGCGACGAGGTAGTCGATCTGCTCCAGGACAGGGCTGAGTAGATGGCCGTCGGCGTACGGCTGACCTGGCGTGACGATGACGACCGGCCGGGTGGGGGCGGCGTTGACCAGACCGAGAGTGTGCCGCAGGACGGATTGGGGGAGTTCGAAGGTGAGGAGCAGAACATCGCACGAGGTGATGACATCGGCGTGTTGGTCGATGGTCGAGATGTCGAGCTCGACGCCGTCGCGCCAGACGGCCGCTGAGCTGTTGCCCGCAGGTAGCTCGAAGATTCCGGTAGCGGGTGTTCTGGCGCTGCTGGTCCGGGAATGGTACTCGATCTTCCTCAGCAGGGAGGTATCGACGCCCTCGCGTTGGAGGTGAGACTCAATCTCCTTGCCGTCGTCGTCGGCCGCGATGGCGGCGATCAGGGAGACGTCGAGATCCAGGTGTGCGGCGGCAACTGCCTGGCTGAAGCCCTTTCCACCGGGCGTACGGGTGTAGCTCATCGCCATCGTGGACGTTGCGATGTCGGGGATTGATCTGATCCGCCAGATATGGTCGATAGCGGCGCCGCCGATCACGACGACCTTTCCTGTCGTACCGGAATCGACGGTCTGCGCTGTCGAGACAGGGATCGGTTCGCCCGGGTCGGCGAGCTCGACAGTCGGAGTCGGATTCAGCAGCAGGGCGGCGAGCCGCTCGAATACTTCGCTCTCTGTGCGGGCTCGGAGGGTGTGCTCACCCGGAGGATCCGAGCTGGGCGAAGCGCCGTGAGCCTGGTGCAGCGCCTCCCAATGCTCGACGAGAGCGGATCGACGGGCGCCTAGTCCGCCGGTTCGGAGTGCGTGAACCGCTCGTTTCGAGATGTTGTGCGACTTGTACGTCTCAAGGTAGATGCCGAGCCTCAGGATGGCGTCGGCGATGATGCGGTCGGTGGCTGTGTCGAGTTCCCGGATCTGTTCGACGATCACCTCGATCGCTGCATCCGCCGGCTTGTTGCCGCTTCGGACTGCCTGATTCTGGACAACAGGCAGTCGGAGGAGCGGCTGGGCCGCGCGTGCGGACTGGAGGTGCTTGGCCGTGAGGCCGTCGTACCGCCGAAGGGACTCGAAGACAGGCACCAGGTAGGACGCTTCGGTCGGCCCTTGGACAAAGTGGTCGGACATGCGTCCCCCGACACAGCTAGATCAACACTGCCATTATGCGGTCCAGAGCGGAAACGCGAGGCCGTCATCCGCGCGTCGCCGGATCACAGCAAGCAGTTGATGCAGCTGGATCACCGGAGGGAGGCGACCCATTGGGCGGCTTGTTTGGCTTGGGTTAGGCGGTGTTCGTAGGTGGCTCCTACGGCTAGGAGGATGGTGCCGGCGGTGCCTAGGGTGATCCAGCGGGGGATGAGGGGGGCGACCTCGAGGAACTGCCAGATGCCGATCTTGGCGAGGACGAGGGCGCCGATCACGAAGGGGGCCTGTAGGCCGAGTTGGGCGCCGAGGACGATCACCACCAGGGCGGCGGCTACTACCAGCGTGACGCGGATCCAGTTGTCGTTGCTGTCGGCAATCAGTGCTGAGGGGACCAGACCGATCAGGAGGCCGGGGCCGAGGTAGACCCAGCTCGGCTGGTCGCGCCAGGCGAGGACGCCGATCGCGATCATCACGATCGCCGGCGGCACGGTGAACCACTCGATCGTCGTCACGCCGGCCGCCAGCACGAACGCGGTGTTCGCGACGATCAGCAGCAGCCCGGCCACCAGCAGCGCGACGCGGCGGACCGGATTCATGCCGTAGGCAACCAGCGGCGCTGCGGCGATGGTGAGGACGACGCCGGTGCCGGCGTCCGCGGACACCATCGCCGCGATGATCTCGGCGACCAGTACGGCGCTCGCCGACGAGCACATCAGCACGCGCTCCAGCGGCCGGCCGACGTACCGGCAGGCGAGGCCGATGCCGCACGCCCCGACCACGGCGACGCTGACCGCGCCCGCCCACAGGCTGATGAACTCGTCGAGGGTGAACAACACGATCGCGAACTGTGCGCCTAGGCTGGCGACCCCGGCGGCCGGGACTGCGTCGACGACCTTGCGCACCGCGGCGAGGACGGCCAGTACGGCGACGATGCCGGCGATGAACCCGAGCTGCCGTACGTCGCCCCGCCACAGGCAGAACAGAAGATTGACCAAGGCAACCGTGATGGTCGCGACGTGCAGGATCAATGAGACCATTCCGGTACGGCGGTTCCGCAAGATGACCGTGATCGCGAGCGCCGTGGCGAGACCCGTGGTCAGCCAGCGACCCGGACCGGGGAGCTGCGGAAGGCAGGTGGCGACCACGAAGCCCGCGGCCGCCGCGCAGACGGCCTCACCGAGTCCCGGCGTGACGGATGAGGGGAGTGGTCGCTTCCGCAGGATCAGGATGCCGGTGACGGCGGCGACGCAGATGACGGCGGTGGTCGCGATTGCTTCCATCAAGGCCGAGTGGGTGACCGTCGTGCCGGTGAAGTCGCGGTAGTCGACGGAGTACTTGGTCAGCAGACCGGAGAACGTCCGCAGCATGCCGGTGACGAGGATGCCGCAGAACACGACGGCCGAGGTGATGGCGCCGGTACGACGGACGATCGGCGTGCCCTTGGCGGACAGGTAGAGAGTGGCAACGACCTGCGCGAGCAGAGCGCCGAGCAGCCAAGGCAAGCTGACCCGGTCGATCAGGATCAGTGGCAGCGGTACCTGGCCCGCGATCACGGTGGTGACACCGTATGTGACCACGCGAGGAGCCAGCCGGGTCATCAGGAGGTTGATCAGGGCAACAGTCCCGAAGACGATCGCACTGTAGGTGACGCCGTCGACAGCATCTTCGGAGATGAGCCCCAGCGCTCGGGCGCCGTACAGGTCGACGGTGAGCAGACCGCAGCCGAGGATGGCGAGGGCCTCGGCCGACGCGGCGAGAGAGGTCCGGCTGGCGGGGATGGACCCGGCGAAGGCGAGGGCGGCGAGGGTGCCGATGATGCCGGCCTGGGCGGTGACGGGAAGGCTGTCCCAGTTGACTGCGAGGAAGGTGACGCCGGCTGCGAGGAGAAGGAGTACGCCGAGGCTGAGCAGCGTCGCCTGGGGACTCAGGCGGCGGCGCCGGTGGGTGCGGGACGCCGTACCGGTTCCGGCGGCGGCGGGAGCGGCTGGAAGCTGGCGGCAGGAAGGCGTACCGGCCGACGCACAGGCTGCGGACGCGACTCGGCGCCGGCGCAGGTGCTGGGGTGGGTGAAGGTGCCGGAGCAGGCGGTGTGGGGACACCACGCGGGGGAGGTGGTGGGTAGACCGGTGCCGGTGGTGGGAAAGGAGGTGCCTGTGGCAACGGAGGCGGCTGCGCAGGTTGTGGGCCTGCTTGCACAGTCAGGTGTAGCAGTGTGTGACAGGCCGGGCACTGGAAGGGGGCGGTGACATGCGCGTTCATGGCATTCCTCCTGAGTCTCACCTCACTCTCCCGCCGCGGAACGCACGCCCGCGTGAGTACGTCTACTCAATTCGTGCCGTAGGCTGCTGCGGTCTGCCGGTCGTCCAGACCGGCGTGACGAACACGGGGATTTGAACCATGGCCAGGTGATAGCGAGCGGATCCGCTCGCGACGTCATCGAAACCTATTGGGAAGTCGGTCGGACTCGTCGAGTGTCGGAACAGCTGGATCGAAGCGCCGCATGCTCACGCGAAGTCGAAATCACCGCCGTGACGTGTCACGACGCCACGGGTCAGGAAGCGACCGCCTTTCGTACAGGATCATCGCTGACGGTTCGCCTCAAGTATGTCGCTCATGTAACGGTGGCTGACGCGATGGTCGAGCTATATGTGCATTCGATCGTCGCTGGCCAGTATGGAGCCTGGTTTCAACTGACGACGCAGTCCGGAGAGGAGGGCGAACCTGTACGGCTCGAAGAGGGCGAAGGGGAAATCGAATTCGACATCGACGCGCTGGGCCTGCTGCCCGGAATTTGTCATCTCAGTGCGAAGATCGCGCACCGGGACCAGCCGTCTGGCATGGCGATCGACTGGCGTCACCAGTGCCTGACGCTCCGCGTTGACCCGGGCAAGTCGGTTCGAGGCACTTTCTACGCGCCGCACCGATGGCGCATCGTTCGCGCGTCCCCCCGCCTGGCGAGCCACCCGGTGGAAGTCCGCTCGCGACCTGTTCTCCTGATGGCAAGTAATCTTCCGGCTGATGGTCCACTGACGGGATCTTCGGACGCCCGGCGATGAGAATAGGCATTTACAACGAACCGTCCGGCAGCGTTGGAGGGTCGGAGTATGTGGTGAGCGTGCTTGGCTCGTTTTGTAATCGCTCAAGCGTGATCTTGACACGAGGCGACTAGATGGCCCCGGGTCATGATCACGATCGGCCGACGGCACTGTTCGATAGCATTCATGGAACCGAACCCCTGGGCGGAGGCCAGCGGCGCACCCTTCAGGTCGTCAAACTGGCGCAACGTGCTGGTTTCGATGTTGCGCACGTCTCCTTGCTGAATATGCCAGGGTTCCGCAACCGCGTTTACAACGGGCTTGCAGCAACGTTCCGGTGCCGATTACCCGTCCGACCTTCCCTGGAGGTCCTGCGAGAGTTTGGCATTGCCGTCCTGGCGTATCGGCATCAACTCCAGGAAGCACACGATCCGCGTCTGGTACTGTGGGAGACGACGAGAGATGCAGGGATGGTCGCTCCAATGGTCGCCAGGCAGCACGGAGTGGCGGTTGTTGCGTTCCCGCAAAACCTCGAATCACTCGTTCCCGGTCAGGCTGATCGCGTGACCGGCAGTGTCTCGGTCACGAAAGCACTCGAGATCGAGGTAAAGCAACTCGCCAAGGCGGATCTCGTCGTCTGCATTTCCCGAGAAGAGCAATGGCTGCTCAATGCATTCGGAATCGCGGCTGATTATCTTCCTTATTTTCCGCCGGCAGAAATCGAATCCGGTTTGCTGGCGGTGCGTCGGATGAGGTTGGACGTGAGTCCCAGACGTCTCCTCGTTCTGGGCAGCGCTGGGAATCCACCGTCGCGTGAGGGCTTACTCCAGCTCATTCAGCGGCTCCTTCGCCTTCGCGGAAAGTTCCCACATGAAATTCACGTCGCGGGAAACGAAACTCACGTGCTTCGCCAGCAGCTCGATGTCGGATCCATCAAGCTCCACGGCCGCCTCGAGTCGAACCGACTATATGAGCTAATGGCCTCTTGCGAGGTGGCCATCGTTTTTCAGACCCGTGGAAGCGGTGCACTGACGCGAATTCCCGAACTTCTGCTCGCGGGACTTCCCGTTATCTGTAATCCTCATGCTGCGAGGAGCGCACAACACTACGATGGAGTGGAGATTTTCGACACGGACGAGGAGTTCGTTTCGCTTCTGAATACGAGGGCATCGATCCCGCGTGCGCCGAGCCGACCAGTACAGGCCGAAGAGCGGTTAATCAAACGACTGCGTGAACTTGGTGGGCTCTCAAACGCTAACAGTGGGGAGATGGCTCTCCGCGCCTGTTCGTAATAGCTGGGAGGCCTCGACGTGTCTTTGTCATCTGTTTTCGCAATCGGATCGACCGCCATGACGACGTGGCAGTGGCGTTCGGTCGCGAAGCGCTCGTTGGAGCGGGCCCCACGGCAGATGTATCCCGCGCCGCGGCTGCTCGAGCCTTCCGTCGTCGAGGGAACGCTCGGGCGCTTCGACACCGCCTGCGGACCGATGTGGCTGCCGATCGATGCCCCCGACGACGTGATCGTGCGCGACATTCGCGCGGGCAAGTTGTTCGAGGGTCCCGTGATCCGCACGCTCCTGCCGTTCATCCGGCCTGGCAGCGCGGTACTCGATGTCGGCGCCAACTTCGGCCAGATGGCGATCGCATTCTCCGACGCGGTCGGAAGCGAAGGGCGCGTTCACGCCATCGAGGCCAACGACGCTGTCGCCGACCTGTGCGAGCGCAATGTGCGGGCGCGCGCGTGCAAGAACGTCGTCATCCATCGCGCCGCGGCCTGGGACGTGGGCGGCGCCTTCGTCACCTTCCCTGCCCCCGATTTCCAGCGCTTCGGATCGTACGGCTCCAATCCCGTCGATCCCACCACTTCCCGGGGCGCTCGCGTCCGCACACTCGCGGTTGACGAGATCACCTTGGGGAGGCCGCTCAGCGCAATCAAGGTCGACGTGCAGGGTGCCGACCTGCGCGCGCTTATCGGCGCGCGAGCAACGATCGCTCGCCACAAGCCGGCGATCATCTTCGAATTCGAGCAGCAGTTTCAGGCCGAGTTCGCCACCTCGTTTCAGGATTACATCGATTTCGTGACGTCCATCGACTACCGCTTCGACAGCGTCATCCTCGACATCAACTACCTCATCTTGCCGCGAACGCCGGCCCCGCACGGGAGCGAGTAGTGTCATTTCGCGTGATGCAGTCGCTGTTGGAGAACGCGTTGGCCCGCGACGAGCTCGTGCGCACTGGCCTGTCGTTCTGGCCGGGCCACGCCCGCCCCAAGCCAGGTGGGCGGCGGCGGCGGCCGCCGTTTACCGTGGGCGACTCGCGCAAGAGCTGGGACGTTCTCGCCACCTTGCGGCTCCTCGAGGCGGAGCGTTTGCAGAACGAGACTATTGTCGATTTCGGTGCGTTCGCATCCGAGATCCTCTGTTGTCTGCACCGTGCCGAGTTCAAGCGACTGGTGGGCATCGATCTCAATCCTGCAGTGAAAGACATGCCCTTTGCCGACGCTATTGAGTGGCGTGTCGGGGACATGATGGCTACCGGGTTGCCCGCCGGCAGCGCTGGTGCCGTCACTTCCATCAGCGCCATTGAGCACGGCTTCGACCTCGAGCGTCTCCTCGCGGAGGTCGCGCGGCTCTTGCGGCCGGCCGGGCTCTTTGTCGGCTCGACCGATTACTGGCCGGAAAAGATCGATACCAGTGGGCTCCAGGTATTCGGGATGGATTGGTGCATTTTCTCGGAGGCCGAGATTCACCGTTTCATCGACGCCGCCGGCCGCTTTGGCCTCTTTCCTATCGGGGACGTCGAGTGGGGCGCCGGTGCCCCCTGCATCGACTTCGAAAACCGTCAGTTCACCTTTGGCTGGTTCGCCCTGCGCAAACGATCATGATGGCCATAAGCCCGCGCCCGACTTGACAAGAAGCACGAAAACGACGGACCAATAGAACGGGTCATCGATGCAATGAACGGCCATGTTTCAACACGCACCTAGTTTGCCTGGTACGCGCCTTTCCGTCGCGATTTGCACGTGGAACCGCTGTAATTCCCTGCGGCAGACGCTCGAGGGCTTTACCGGTCTTGCTGTGCCCGCCGCAACGGACTGGGAGATCCTCGTCGTCAACAATAACTGTACCGATCAGACGGATCAGGTGATTCAAGCATACGAGGACCGACTGCCTGTCCGTCGGGCATTCGAACCCAGGCCAGGCCTGTCGCACGCCCGCAATCGGGCGATCGCCAAGCAACTGGTGACTACATCCTGTGGACGGATGACGCCGTCACCGTTTCTCCGAATTGGCTCGTCTGTACGTCGATGCATTCAGGCGCTGGCCCGATGCCGCCCTGTTCGGCGGTCCAATACAGCCCTTGCTGGAGCACCCCACCTTGACCGCTGAACTCCAATACCGGCTGCATCGAGCTTTTTCGAAGCCCGAGGTGTGGGTACAGCACTTGATCGCGTCGAGCGAAAACTGGGGACTCTTGAACGGCTACACTCCAAAAGCGAGCGCGTGAGCATGGCCACGTTTGTCTCGTCTCGCCGCGGGCTGGTTTCGGTGGTCATTCCCTGTTACAACCAGGCGAACTTCCTCGCTGAAGCGATTGAGAGTGTTTTGGCTCAAACGTATGGACGGGTCGAAGTTGTCGTGGTGAACGACGGTTCAACCGACGACACGGCCGCGGTGGCCAGCCGGTACGAGCGGGTGCGCTGCATCTCGCAACTGAACGGCGGACAAGGGGCGGCGCGGAACGAAGGCCTCAAGCACGCGACCGGAGAATACGTCCTCTTCCTCGACTCGGATGATCGTCTCCTTCCGCATGCCCTCGAGATCGGCGTGCAGTGTCTGGCTTCGCGTCCAGGCTGTGCCTTTGCGGCTGGACGTTGCGTCTACATCGGTCCCGATGGCGGTCGGCGGCCCACGACGTACCGCCCTGTAATCGATCGGAATCACTATCTCAACCTGCTCATCACGAATTACATCTGGACACCTGGTATGGTGTTGTTCAGAACGGCCGTCGTGCGCCATCTCGGAGGGTTCAAGACAACCGTTTCCGGAGCCGAAGACTACGACTTGTACTTCCGCATCGCACGAAATCATCGAATCTGGTGTCACGGGAACGTGGTCGCCGAGTACCGTCAGCACGACGCGAACTTTTCGCGAAACCCGGGATTGTTGCTGCGCTCGACGCTCGACGTCATACACGCGCAACGTGGGTGTGTCCGAGGCGACAAGCTCGCCGAACGAGCTTTGCGTCGCGCCACCAGCAAAGCGCACAGAAATTTCGGCGAGCTACTCGTGAACTCGGTCCGAAAACAGGTGCGTGCCCACGAATGGCGGCAGGCCGTCTCTGCACTCGCTGTACTGCTGCAGGTACTATCCGACTGGGTTACTCAAGCACGCTCGCCAGAAGCTTCACCGAATGGCGCTCGGCTACAAGCGCGAGACGCACAAGGCGATAGGCTGAGCAGCCAGCGTAGGTGTCATAGGTTCGCAGCCCTCCTCCCAAAATGCTCACAGCCGGTCGGTTAAGCGATCCATGGGAGTTGGGAGTTGGAGTTGGAAGGGTTCGGTCTTGTCCTATCTCAAGATGGAGGAGATCCCGCAGATTCCAACGCGCACCACACCATTGCGAATCTCCGTCTATGCTCCGCTCGCCCTCGCACCTGTTGCGCCCGATGTGATCCTGGTTCGGGGCAATCCGCGACAATTGATGCTGCTTGCCGAAGCCGCTCAGTCGGCGGGCGTAGCTGGTACGGCGGCAACCATGGGCCGGCCGACCTGCGCGGTCCTGCCACAAGCGATCAACTCAGCGCAGACGGCCGCCAGCTTTGGTTGCGTCGGTAATCGCGTTTACACGGGGGCGGACGAGACCGAGGCGTACTTCGCAATACCGGGTTCGAAACTCAGTGCCCTTGAAGAGAGCCTCGCCACGATCGTTCACGCAAACGACGAGCTCGAGAAATTTCATCGCGATCGCGCTGCCGTGGCGGCAACGTCATAGCAACGCTTCGCCGCAGGCCCGAAGCCCACACACTGTAAATCCATGCCGCGCACGCTCACGTTGAGATTGGCGATCGCGTCACTCGTCATCGCCTGCAGCCCCGTCCTGATTCAGATGCAAACGCCCACACTTCAGTATCCCGAGAGCCGGAAAGGCGACGACGCCGACGACTACTTCGGCACGAAAGTGCCAGACCCGTATCGCTGGATGGAAGACTTGGACTCCAAGGAGGTCGCCGCGTGGATTGCCGCGCAGAACACGGTGACGTTCGGATACCTCGACCGGCTGCCGATTCGCGACCATTTCAAGAAGAGGATCACCGAACTCTGGGACTATCCGAAAACCGGTCTGCCGCGACGTGAAGCCGGGCGGTATTTCTACTCCAAGAACAGCGGACTCCAGCGCCAGGCCCCTGTGTATGTTCGAGAGTCGCTCGACGCGACGCCATCGCTCGTCATCGATCCGAACGCACTCTGGCCGGACGGTTCGATTTCCCTCGCGCGCTGGGCTCCATCACCAGACGGCAAGTTGTTCGCCTACGCCGCGTCCGAAGGCGGCGCAGACTGGCAAACCATTCGCGTCCGCGATCTCACGAGCGGCAAAGACCTGTCCGACGAAATCAGGTGGATGCGCTTCTCGGGTCTATCGTGGACGAAAGACGCCAAGGGTTTCTTCTACTCGCGGTATCCCGAGCCGCCCAAGGGGAGAGTGTTGGAGGCTGCGCTGTCCGGCCAGGCTCTCTACTACCATCGAGTGGGCACGCCCCAGTCGGCGGACACCCTGATTTACGAGCGCAAGGACAACCCGAGCTGGTTCATCGGAGGCTCGGTCACCGAGGATGGCCGTTACCTGCTCATCACCACCTCGCGCGGGGCGGACAACAACAATCGCCTGTACTGCGCTGACCTCGGCGATCCGAAGAATCCCAGCATCAGCGCGCCGGTCAGACCGGTAGTCGAGCGCGATGATGCGGAGTTCGCACCAATCGGCAACAAAGGCCCGCTCGTCTATGTGCGATCGGATCTCCAGGCACCCAACCGCAAGGTGCTCGCGATAGATCTCGCGCGTCCGGGACAGGAGTCCTGGAAGACCGTCGTCGCTGAACACCCCCGCAACGCTCTGGAAAACGCGAGCATCATCGGCGGCCTCATCGTCGCGCAGTATCTCGCCGATGTTCAGAGCCGCCTGTCACTCTTCGATTTGGACGGGAAGACCCGCGGCGAGATCACGCTCCCCACAACCGGCACCATTGACGGGCTCGCCGGTCGCGAAGATGCGCCGGAGATCTTCTACGCTTTCACGTCTCCCCTGTATCCGACGACGATATTCCGACACGATCCGGCGTCGAACCGCACGGCGCCGTTTGAAGCTGCCAAAGCCGCGATTGACATCAGTCAGTTCGAGACGATCCAGATGTTCGCGACGTCGAAGGACGGCACAAAGGTGCCGTTTTTCCTGACGTCACGAAAGAATCTGCCGAGGGACGGCAACAATCCGACGATGCTCTACGGGTACGGCGGCTTCTCGGTCAGCATGCTCCCCGTCTATTCATCGTCTGTTCCCGCCTGGCTCGAGCTTGGCGGTATCTGGGTCACCGCGAGCATGCGTGGCGGCGCGGAGTACGGCGAGGCCTGGCACAAAGCCGGAATGCTCGACAAGAAACAGAATGTCTTCGACGATTTCGTCGCCGTCGCAGAAACGCTGATCAAAGAGCGTTACACGTCACCAGGCAGACTCGGGATCATGGGAGGGTCGAACGGTGGGCTGCTCGTGGCCGCTGTCGAACAACAGCGTCCCGATCTGTTCGCGGTGGCGCTCCCGGCTGCCGCTGTGCTGGACATGCTCAGATACGACAAGTTTACTGGCGGCCATGCGTGGGCCACCGAGTACGGTTCGTCTTCGAACGCCGAGCAGTTCAAGTACCTGATCAAGTATTCGCCGCTGCACAACGTCAAAGCCGGCGCCTGCTATCCAGCCACTCTGATCACGACCGCCGATCACGATGACCGCGTCGTGCCAAGCCACTCGTTCAAGTTTGCCGCGGCCATGCAGGCCGCACAGCGCTGCGACAAGCCGATGTTGATTCGAATCGAGACTCAGGGATCGCATGGCTACCGCCCCACCGACAAGCGGATCGCCGAGCTCGCCGACGAATGGGCGTTTGCCGCTGAGAATATGGGCGTGAAGACAGCTCGTTAGCAGCCGGGATCGGTGGCGCGTCGGCCACCACGAGGCACGGCCCGTCGTTCTCCTGCATTCTGCCGTCGATCGGGCTGGGGTTGAACGCTCGCAGCGGGATTTGGCGCCGAGTGGTCACTCAGGACGGCATGCCGCCACTGTTGTGCGATGCGCACCATCCCTGCGACGTTATCGACCACGCACTCGCTCGCGATGACGTCGTCGACGAACAGACGAAGCGTCCACTCGTGCGGCGAATAGCCGCACTCGCAATGCCACCGGGCCGTGCGCCACAACACAATCGGCCGTACTGCCATGCGAACGGTGTTCGACCCGGGCTCTTTGCTCATACGCGAGCGTCGCGGCCGAACGGGCCGCTGCTTCCTTTTTAGAAGGGGGAGCCGTGTGTCGCTGGGGAGGGACGCCAGCTAGAGAGGCAAGGACTCCGCCAGAATCCACCGGCGCGCTGTTCGCGCGTAACTCACAGTGGGGTTGGAACTTGCCGCGCTAGCGCCCGCCGTGGATAGGGACCCTACATGTTGCGAAACGACACAACCAGTTTGGTCAACGGATATCCAAGTGCTTGAGCGAGCGGGGTTTGGCGCGAATGGCCGAAACGGAACACGAGGGTCCATTCGGGACAGCGCCTGCGGCCACGAGCGAGCGAGCGAGCACGCGGCGAGCGTAGAGCATGCGGCGGGTCGGGGCACCCGCGAGCGTTGAGAGAAGATGCTGGGGCTCGGGGCTCGGGGCTCGTGGCGCTCGTAGACGAACTTCGGACGAACGTGATTCCCGAGGGAGACCACAGTTCGTCCGGCCGGAGTGCGACGAAGCGGTTTTTCCGATGGAGCCTACACAGACGACGGAAGCGCTTTGAGGAACCTCTCAGCCGATTCCAACCAAGTCCCGCCGCCGGGAGGCAAGGTTGATACACCGGCCAGCCATTTTGCCGCCTTGTCCGCCAGCAGCCGCCACTCGTCACGTGACGCCGATGCCTGGGCGTCGAGCCAGATCAACGCGAGTGCGGTCGCCCACGCGGCCTTCGCCTCTGGAGAGAGATTCACTCCCGCATGCGCGGACTCCAGGAGTCGCAGATCGCGACCGATGGCTGTTGCAAACGGTTTCGACAATTCCCAGTGGCCATCGGCTCGCTGCAACGCGATGAGGGCGTGCATGCCGGACGACGTCGACGATGATGTCGGCGTCGCGCCCGTAGCCACCGGCGGCGCCGCCAGACCCGGCTTGATTTTTCGACGCAGCGAGAAGCTGGGGAACCGACGGGCCACGCGAATACGACATCGGCGCCGAAGGCACCGGGCGTGGGGACGTTTCCAGGGAATCCATTCGTCCGACCGCACTCGGCGGAGCCGCCAGACGCTGCCATCGGCACGGGACTGTGCATGCGACCACGATCGAGAGCTCCCCAGCCGCTCGTCAGGGCTATCGGCACACGACGAAGTTGAACGTCGCCCAGAACCGGCGTCTCGCGCTTCTCGATGGCCACATATGACGTCTCGCGTGAGACCAGTCCGTAGCGAATGCTCAAGTCGATGATTTCGCGCGACACCCGTCGACGCTTTGCGCTCGTGCTGCTGAGAGCCGCGGATGGTCGTCCATTCGGGACTCTCTTCGAGTTCCCGGATACGCGCGCGAGCGGCCAGCGTTGCGACCGTACGGCCTGACGTGATCCGCTCGGGATCGACTTCCACAGGAAACACAACCTTACCGGATGGCCCTTCAGCCGTGAGCCGAACCGTCGTGCGCGAGAAACTAGGCGCTGGGTTACGTAAGAGGCCGTAAAGGAGCAGACGGCCTCCGGCGAACACCGGTGGCACCGCCGCAGGTGCCTGAGTCACGCCGAGAGCACCCCACTCCACTTTCACGTTCATGAGGGCAGGCGACAGTAACCGGCGGAATTGCCGGAGGACTTTCGGCTCGATTCGCTCGCCAGGATAGATGAACTCGGCAGCGCCACCGCCGGCCCTCGCCAGTCCTTTCACGAGATGATGGCTGGCCCCCGCGCCGATGCCGAACGTGAAGATCCGCGCCGAGGCCGCATGCTGTGCCGCCAAAGCAAGCACTGCATCCGTGTTGGTGACCTCGCCGTCGGTCAGGACAACCACCTGCCGCGCCAGCGCCGGCGGCTGTGGCTGCCCGAGTGCGAGCTGCAAGGCCGGGAGGATTTCCGTTCCGCCCAGATTCGCCTCCATCGCCGACACATGCGCGCCGGCGGCACGCAGGCTGGCATCGTCGTACTTACGGCTCTGCGGAAAGAGCGCTTCCGTGGTGGATCCGAATCCGATGATGTTGAAGTAGCACCCAGATGTCATCGAGCGCAAGCAGAGTTGCAACGCGTTGCGGACCTCCTCGATCGACGTTCCACCCATCGAACCCGACCGATCGGCCACGAAAATGACTTCGGCGGCCGCCGGGGTGTCGGGAAGGTGCGGCGCAAACGCGAGGGCGATCGCCTCGTTGCCGTCGGCATCGCGCTCGATCCAGGCCTGCGGTGTATCGAGCTCCGCGGCATCGACGAGCAAAACGAAGTCCCGGTCGAGCGCCGCATCGCGCTGCGACAGCGTGACCGTCGCGCGCTCGCCGTTCATGGCAACGGCCACCGGGTGTGAGGGCGATGCGACTCGGCTGATGGCCTGGCTCATCGAGAGCTGGACTCGCAAGTCCAAGCCATATGGAACTTGCCACATCAGCGGCGGGTTCAATGTCTGCGAATCCGGCCTTCCGATCCCCACGCAATCCTGAGCCGGGGCGTAACGAGGAGATACCGTCGTGGGGATCACGAACCGGATACTGTCGCCGTCTACGGTCAGCTCGGTAACGTAGGTCAGCTTCAGCAGCACTTCCTTGCCGGGCGGCAGGTTGCCGACGCTGGCCTGGAACACGTCGGGCCGTTCCTCGTCGAGCAGAAACGCTCCATCTCCGCGCTCCATCGCATCGTCGTAGCTGCGGAAGGCATCCTCGCGCTCTTTCACTTCGCCGACCACCAGCCGACCGTCGATCATCGCCTCGAACCCGCAGACCGCCGCCCCCTCGTCCAGTGGGAATACATAGACCGCTTCGATCGGCTGTGACTCGCGATTGACGAATCGCTGAGCGATCGATACACGGGCGCAAAGCTTCGAGATCTCGGCATCTACGGACACGCCGGTGAGGGGGATCGGCACTTCGGCAGTGGTAAAAAGCCCGGAGCGAGGGAGCGTTGCTGATTCAGGCATCGGAATCCTCGTTTTTGCTAGACGAATGAAAATGCAAGCGGCACCACCGGGCAAGGTCATTCAACTTGCCAGGTGCCGGCAGACGCACGTCCGCCGCAACGTGCAACTCGACACCCGGTGCGATGCGGAGTCGTCGCCAGAGCGCTCGATCGACCGGCGCTTCGGCGTCGGGCGCAGCACGCGCCTCGAGTTGTCCGCCACCACCCTGCCCTAGCGCACGTTTTATCTCGTCCAGCGAGCGACCGGCCTCCTGCATCGCCTTGACGCGCAGAAGGTGATCGAGATGTTCCTGTCCATAGTGATTGCCGCGTCCCACTCCGAGTGGCGCGGGCAGCAAGCCCTCCTGCACGTAATACCGGACGGTTCGTCGTGAAACGCTGCCGAGATCTGCCAGGTCCCCTATGGCATACCGGACGGTGTCAGCCACGCCGCGAATATAGACAGTAACTGTCGCATTGTCAAGTGTCGCTATCTTGCGGCAATGCTCGGAGTCGGCAGGTGCGCTCGCCTATCGGCGGCTCTGCATGAATCCGACATTTCAGGTATCGCACCCGGCGACGCGAAGCCTGCGAGCGCGGTTCGTAACCCCGGTCCCTGGAAAATGCGCTGGACACGGCAGCCGGTTCTCGGTTGTCATTCGCCAGGACAAGACTGCAAGAAACAAGATCTGACCCCACCTGACCTTATGAAAAAGCTTGCGATTGGTTGTGGCGTTGTCGTGCTCCTGCTGGCCGTGGGCGCTGCTGTTGGATCGTACCTGGTCTACCGCAAAGTCAGCACGACGTTCAGCGGCTTCGCTGAACTCGCACGGGTTCCGGATCTCGAGCGCTCGGTTCGTAATCAATCTGCGTTCACGCCTGCAGCCTCCGGCGAGCTGACCGATTCCCAGGTGCAGCGTCTCGTTCGAGTCCAGTCGACCGTGCGCTCGCGGCTTGGCGAACGTGCTGTGGAATTCCAGCAGAGGTACCGCGCGCTTCTCGACAAGCAGAATGCAACCGCCTTGGATCTGCCCGCACTGGTCAGCGCCTACCGTGACCTGGCCGTTGGCTACGTGGAGGCCAAACAGGTGCAGGTCGATGCTCTCAACGAAGCTGGCTTCTCTCTGGCGGAGTACCGCTGGGTTCGCAGCCAGGCGTACGCCGCGCTCGGCATGCCGATGATGGACATGGACGTGGGCAAGATAATCGAAGACATCCAGGCCGGACGAACGCCTGGAGAACCGCAGCGATCGATTCCGATTGGGCCGACCGGGCCTCCCGTAAATCAGGAACTGGTCAAGCCTCATCGAAAGATGCTCGAGGACAATGTCGGGCTCGCGTTCTTTGGTTTGTAGTACTGGCTAGATCTACAGCGACAACAAAGCTGAGGCTTCTGTGATCCATCGTCCGATGATTGTGGCTGCTGCGGTAGGCGTGTCTGCCTGTTTCCTCGTCGCCAACGTCGCCGTTCTCGCGGAACAAGCACCCTGCGTACCAGTACCGAGTACTCGCGACAAACAAGACGTCGACGATGCAGAAGGAGCTGGCAGAGGCCGGCGAGCAGGGTTTTGCGTTCGTTGCGAGTGACCGTGGCGCAAACCTCGGTCGGCGGAAATGAAGTAGTGGCGATTCTGCGCCGCCAGCGTTGAGTGTTGCCTGTCGCGTCTGCCTGGAGGCCTTCACATGCCGAGCAGGCGCTCGCCGTCCGCCTCCTGAAACGCCGCCAGCGCCCGTTGGCGGCCAGCCTCCGCTTCTCTCATCACCGCCTGAAACGCAGGATTGTCGCGCAACGCGTCGAACTGCCGGCTCCTTGAAAGCGTCGGCCACGGGTAATAGCCCTTCGAGATCGAGCGCTGCAGGTAGTCCAGGCCCGCCTCATATTCGCCGACGTCGCACAGCATCCACCCTTCGCCGAAGATTGCCTCGGGATCCGCCCAAATCTTCAATCCACCGAGCGCCGCGATGCCGGCGATGAAATCGTTGCTCCGACGATCGAGCCAGGCCGTCAGATGATCCGCCCACGACTGAAACGTCGGAATCCGCGAGGACCGTCGCATCACGAGCAGCCGCTCGCGCGCTTCATCGACACGTCCGGCCATGCCGAGCGCCATGACTCGAATCCCATCGTCGGCGCCGGCGATGATTGCGGGCTGTTCGACGGCCAGCATTCGATCGACGTCGCCGGTCATCAGCAACGTCTGTTCGAAACCTGTCTGGATATTCGGATCGAGCCGGCGCGCTTCCGCGTGCGCGGCGAGGGACTGTTCGGGGAGACCGCAATAGCGACAGGCGTGCACGAGCCCGGCGAAGAGCTCCGGATCGTTGCCGTGGCGATTGGCCTCGCCGAGCAGACGAACCATCGCCTGCTGGGCATGACCGATGTCCGCTTCCAGATTGGCGTATAACTTGTGCGCGATGGAAAGGCGCGGATTGAGTGCGAGGGCACGGCGGAACGCATCCTCGGCGCGCTCCTCGCTGTCGGGCAGCACTTCGACGTATTTGCCGATGACGCGGTAGCACCGCCCGAGGCGAGCCCATGCCGGCGCGAAGCGGGAGTCCAGTTCGACACACTGCTGGTACAAGTCTCGCGCAGCCACCAACCCGGCATACGTTCGGGCCAGTTCGTTCGCTCGCAAGTAGAGCTCGTAGCCGCGTGCGTCGTGCGGCGCATCGGGCGTCGGCGACGGCGCTCCCCCGGCCAATGGGAGCGACAGCGCCTCGACCACCCGATGCGCGATGTCATCCTGCAGTCGGAACAGCTCTCCCATCGATGACTGAACGGTGTGAGACGTCAGCAGGGTTCCGCCAGGGGCCTCGACCAGCTGCGCCGCGACACGCAACTGATCACCCGAGCGCAGCAGCGTGCCCATTACCACACGGTCGACGTCCGCCTCGGTGGCCAGCGCTTTGAGATCCGGGGCTTCTCCGGCGAAGCGTGCCGCGCCGGCGCTCGAGCGCAGAACGAGAGCCGGTATGCTCGACAACGACGTCGAGATGGCGTCGGGCAGGCTGAACGCCAGAAAGTCGGTCTCCGGATCGGATCGGAGCACACGAAACGGCAACACGACCAGACGCGTGAGCGGCTGCGCGAGCACGGCGGTGTCGTTCCGATCGACGCCGCTGATGGCGCGCAGCTCCTCGGCCATCGCCTCCGCCGATGGCGGCCGTTCCGCCGGCCGCTTCGCCAGCGCTCGACGAATCACACGGTCGACGGCGGCGACCGCCGGCGATCCCGTCAGGGCCGGGGGCTGCTCGTAGCGCGTGGCGTGCAGCACTTCGACCACCGATCGGCCGGCAAAGGCCGGACGTCCGGCGAGCATCTCGAACAGGATGGCGCCGGCAGCGAAGAGATCGCTGCGGGCGTCGACGGTTTCCCCTGTCGCTTGTTCCGGCGCCATGTAGCGCGGCGTCCCCACTACCATCCCGACCCGCGTCACTTCTGTGACCGTGTTGAACGATTCCTCGACGTCTGGCCGCGCGAGTCCGAAGTCCAGCATCTTGACGCCGTGGGCGGTCAGGAACACGTTCGACGGTTTGAGATCGCGATGGACGATGCCGCGCGAGTGCAGAGCTGAGAGTGCAGCCATCATGCCCAGACCGATGGAAACCGCCTCCGCAGCGCTCATCGGTCCGCGTCGCAGCCGATCGGAGAGCACCTCGCCCTCGAGGAGCTCCATGGCGATGAACAGCTTGTCCAGCCTCCTCGCCGATCTCGTAAATCTGGCAGATGTTGGGATGATTGACGCTCGCCGCCGCCCGCGCCTCGCGCCAGAAGCGCTTGCGCGCCGTTTCATCCTTGGAGAGCGATGACATCGTCTTGAGCGCAACGGTGCGCTGCAGACGCTCGTCGCGCGCGGCGTAGACGACACCCATTCCGCCTTCGCCGAGCTTGTGCGTAATGGCATAGTGCCCGATGCGCGCGGGGAGGATTTCCTGGGTGCGGTCGGTCGGAGCCTCAGATGTTTGAGGCGGAGGCTCCACACCTGTCAGCCAGTTGTAGAGGGTGCGCAGAGGCCCGCGCGGCGTCTTGTCCACCTGCTTGTCCACCAAAGTCGTCGGTCGATCATACTTCGGCGGAGGTTGGCAATCTCGCGCGCAAACAGGAACCACTAGCCTCGAATTGGGCGAGCGGCCGCTGCAATGACTGGACTGGAGGATCTCGCGCGGCGCGAGTGTAGCGTCAGGCCTGCCCGACCGTCTGCTCGGAGGTCCGGTACCAATCGACGGTGCGCTTCAGCCCGTCTTCGAAAGACACGATCGGCTCGTAGCCCAGCACTCGCCGTGCAAGCGTGATGTCCGCCTGCGAGTCCCGGACATCGCCGTCGCGCGTGGTCACGTAGTTCGGGTGAACATTGGCCCCAATCAGACGGCGCATCGTTTCGAACAGCTTGTTGAGCGAGATTCGGCCACCGGTTGCCACGTTGATGACGAGAGGACTCGCGCCCGGGGCATCGCAGGCTCTGAGCACACCGTCGACCACGTTGGCGACGTAGGTGAAGTCGCGCGTCTGTTCGCCATCACCGTAAATGGTGGGCGGGCGATCCTGGAGCAGCGCTGTCGCAAAGACCGAGATGACACCGGAGTACGGCGAGCTGGGATCCTGGCGCGGACCGAACACGTTGAAATACCTGATGCTGACCGTCTCGATCCCGTAGAGCCGGGTGAAGAGCTGCAGGTACTGCTCACCGACGATCTTCTGCAGCGCGTATGGCGACTGCGGATTCGTCGGCATCGCCTCGTGCTTGGGCAACGTGGGAGTATCGCCGTAAGCAGACGATGACCCCGCGAACACGAACCGGCGCACCCGCGCATCGCGCGCGGCGATGAGCATGTTCAGGGTGCCGTCGACGTTGGCTTTGTTCGACGTCAGCGGATCCTTCACCGACCGCGGCACGGACGGAAGCGCCGCCTGATGCAGGACGTAGTCGCATCCGGCGACTGCCCGTCGCGCGAACTGCAGGTCGGAGACGTCGCCCTCGAAAAACTCCACGGCCTCGAGATGGTCCAGATTGCTGCGCTTGCCGGTAACGAGGGAGTCGGCCACGCGGACGCGATGGCCGCGCCGCACGAGCTCTTCCGCGAGGTGAGATCCGATGAATCCGGCGCCGCCGGTCACGAGGTAGTGAGCCATGCCGCCAACCTTAGCAATATCTACGCCTTCCAGACCCGCACGGTTCTGCCGTAGATGGCGCAAAGACCCGCGGAACGGCGGAAAAAATCGTGCTTTCAGGCCAAAAGGTTGAACACTCAGGGAAAAAAGGCCGCCGCAGCCGGCCGTAAGCCGAATTCTGTCCGCCTTCGCGGCCTTACGGCCGCTTCGGCGTGACGATCATTCCTCTAAGCCCGTCATCACTAACGGGTTTCAGCGGCCTACCCGGAGGCTTCGGACGGGCCGTCCTGGAACGCCTCCCTATTTGGCCTTGCTCCGTGCGGGGTTTTGCCTGCCACTCGTGTTGCCACGAGCGCGGTGCGCTCTTACCGCACCTTTTCACCCTTACTCGCCTTCGCGCCCTCCGGGCGCTACGGCGCAGCAGGCTCGCGACCATCGTGGTGGAGCTTGCCACGCCGAAGCGTCCGAAGGACGCGAAGGCGGGCGGTATATTTTCTGTGCCACTTTCCTTCAGGTCACCCTGACCGGGCGTTACCCGGCGCACTGCCCTGCGGAGTTCGGACTTTCCTCCCGCCGTTCGCCCTCCGGGGCTTCGGCGCGGCAGGCTCGCCAATGTTGTTCGCTGGTCAACATCACGGAACCTGTCTCGCCGAAGCCCCGAAGGGTGCGAAGGCGAAGGACGATCGTCTGGCCGGCTGCGGCGGTGTTATCCGTCTCCCTCCTGTGTGATTCCGTACTGCTCCAGTTTCTTGTACAAGTTGCTGCGCGGCGTCCCAATCACTTCGGCCGTCTTCGAGATGTTCCAGTTGTGTTCGCGAAGCTTGGCCACGAGGAACGCGCGCTCGGCGGATTCTTTGAACTCGCGCAGCGTGTTGGGATTCTT
Source organism: uncultured Actinomycetota bacterium (assembly GCA_963748245.1). Classification (GTDB taxonomy): domain Bacteria; phylum Actinomycetota; class Actinomycetes; order Propionibacteriales; family Kribbellaceae; genus Kribbella. The sequence goes on from CAVVIA010000005.1 coordinate 3,057,579, forward strand.
GTCATTATCGGACGCCTGTGGCTTCGGTTCAAGCCGGACCACGTCGCGCAGGTCATCGACATCGATCGTCTCACCGGGCGTCATGATGATCAGACGCTCGATCGTGTTCTTCAGCTCGCGGACGTTTCCCTTCCACCGTGCACCCTTGAGGAATTCGACCGCCGCCGGCGTAAACCGCTGTGGCCGACGATTGTTGTCGCGGCTGAACAGGTCGGCGAAGTGCCGGACCAGCGCCGGAATGTCCTCGCGCCGATCGCGAAGCGGCGGCACGGTGATCGGGACGACACTCAGGCGGAAGTACAGATCCTCGCGGAACGTACCCCGCTCGATCTCCAACTCGAGATCCTTGTTGGTGGCGGCAATCACGCGTACGTCGACCTTTATCGTTCGCGCCGATCCGAGACGCTCGACCTCGCCTTCCTGAAGAACGCGCAGCACCTTGGCCTGCGTCTTCGGGCTCATGTCGCCCACCTCGTCGAGGAAGATCGTCCCGCGATCCGCCTGTTCGAATTTGCCGATCTGCTTCTCCGTCGCGCCGGTGAACGAGCCTTTTTCGTGCCCGAACAGCTCCGATTCGATCAGCTCTTCCGGAATCGCGGCGCAGTTGACCTGCACGAACCGGTCGCGGCTACGCAGGCTGTTGCGGTGGATCGAACGGGCGACGAGCTCCTTGCCGACGCCGCTCTCGCCGAGCAGCAGCACCGTGGCGTTGGTCGGCGCCGCCCGCTTCACGGCATCCCAGACCTGCCGCAGCCCGGGACTTTCACCAACCATCTGATGACGGGATTCCACCGCGCGCTTCAGCGTCCGGTTCTCGTCGACCAGACGCGTCTGGTCCAGCGCGTTTCGAATGGTGACGAGCACCCGCTCGCTGGCCAGCGGCTTCTCGATGAAATCGAACGCTCCGGCCTTCGTCGCTTCGACGGCGGTTGTCACCGTCCCGTGGCCCGAAATAATGACCACGGGAATGGCGTCGTTCGACGCTTTGATCCGCTGCAGCACCTCGAGCCCGTCCATCCCGGGCATCTTGACGTCGAGAAAAATCAGGTCCGGCGATTCCTTCTCGCTCAGCGCAATTCCCTCGGGACCGCTCGATGCCTCGAGCACGTCGTACCCTTCGTATTCGAGGATCATCCGCACCGAGCGGCGGATCTCGGCCTCATCGTCTATTACGAGAATGCGTGATTTCATTTTTCAGTGCTCGCGGGGCCCCATCCGCGCTCGCTCTCGCTCGGCGGCTGCGCGCCTCGTCCTTCGACACGCTCAGGACGACCAGGCGGAAGCCACTCGACACCGGCGCCTCGCTCGGGCCGCAGGCGCTTTTCGCGCTTGGGAGTGGACAATGATGGTGGCACTACTCAACGGTCACGGTCACCAGCGATCGCTGCGCCATGGAGGGATCGTAGACATATAACGTCAGCACCTCCCCGGGTCGTGCCGTGCTCGCCTGCTGCTCGAACTCGGCGACCGATCGCACCGGGCGGCGGTTGATCTCCATGATGACGAACCCGCGGCGCAACAGAGCCTGGAAACCGGGGCCCGTCGGATCGACACGCGAGATGACCACGCCCTGCACGTCCTGCGGGATCTCGAGGCGGCCGACGAAATTGCGGTCCAACTCGCGAACCCCGAGGCCGAGCGTCTGTTCACCTGCTGGCACCGACTCCTTCGGTCGCGGACGATTGCCCACGCCATCGGCGGGCGCGGCCTCTTCGCCGCGGGTCGGACGCTCCGCGAGCTTCACCGTCAGGCTCTGGCGCCGGCTGTCGCGCAGGATGTTCAAACGCACGATGGTTCCCGGCTGCCGCGCCGAGATATCGCGAATCAATTCTTCGTTGGTCATCACCTGACGACCGTCGACTTCGACGATGACGTCATACGGGCGCAGCCCGGCACGCTCGGCCGGCGATCCGCTGTTGACGTCCTGCACCATGGCCCCGTGCGCCACGCTCAGGCTCAGCGAACGCTGCAGGGCCGGCGTGACATCCGTGAGCCCGACCCCCATGAAGCCGCGCGACACGCGTCCGCGCGTCTTGAGCTGCGGCAGGATGGCCACGGCCTGATTGATCGGCACCGCAAAGCCGATGTTGCTGGCGCGCGAGCTGATCGCCGAGTTGATGCCGATGACCTCGCCCGCCGAGTTGATGAGCGGTCCCCCACTGTTCCCGAAGTTGATCGCGGCATCCGTCTGGATGTAATCGTCCAGACTCACATCGAACAGCTTGCGGCCGATGAAGCTGACGACGCCGACCGTCACGGAATGGACGTAACCGAGCGGGTTGCCAATGGCGCAGACCCACTCACCGACGCGCAGCGTATCGGAATTGCCGAGCGGCGCTTCAGGCAGGTCCGGCGCGTTCGGAATGCGGAGCAACGCGACGTCGATGGCCGGATCCGTACCGACCACTTCGCCGCGAAAAGTCCGTCCATCAGCCAGCGTCACCGTGATCCGCTCGGCGCCATCGATCACGTGGAAGTTGGTCAGGATGAACCCTTCCCGATCGATGAGGAACCCGCTGCCCGATCCCTGGCGTGGGCCCTCGAACTCCCGCTGCGAATCCAGGTCGTCCGGTCCCCGCCGCGGCCGCGCTTCGCGCTGCGTTTTCGACGACGTGGCGTCGACGTTGACCACGGCGGCGTTGATGCGCTCGGCGATGTCCGCAAAGTTCACGACCGCCGGCAGGCCCGGGCGGGCGCCGGCTCTGGACGCGTTGGTCGGCACGGGCGCCGCTTTCGGCGCCGTCGACACCACGGGACCGGGGGTGAATCCACCCGCGATGATGAGCCCGACGAGGAAGGAGACCATCGCCACGAGGACGACGGTCAGGATGGTGAAGCGACGCATGTCAGGTCGTTAGTCGTCAGTCGTTAGTCGTTAGTCGTTAGTCGTTAGTCGCTAGTCGTCGTTAGTCGGTCTGAGTCGCTTCGGCCTCAGCTGGAGGCTGGGAGCTGGCAGCTGATGGCTCAATTATAAGCGCCCTGAACTCGTCTTCGGTCAGGGTCGGGACGTTCAGGGTTCGGGCCTTTTCCAGCTTGCTGCCGGCGTCGGCTCCCACGACCAGGTATGAGGTTTTTCGGCTGACCGACCCGGACACTTTGCCGCCCAGGCGGCCGATGGCCTCCTCCGCTTCCTCCCGCGTCATCTTCTCGAGGCTTCCGGTCAGCACGAAGGTCTTGCCCGATAGCGCGCCTTTCCCGATTTCCGCCGGCGGCGGCTGAAGGCTGCGGATGTTGACGCCGGCGCTGGCCAGCTTGGCGAGAACGTCACGGTTGCGCGGTTCTTCAGCGAAGCTCCGGACCGAAGCGGCGACCACGGGTCCGATCTCCGGCGTATTCTGAAGCGCTTCCACCGGCGCCTCCATAATCGCATCCATCGTCCGCCAATGCCGCGACAGGGTCGCGGCAACTTTCTCGCCCACGTGCCGAATACCGAGGCCGTACACGAGCCGCGACAAATCGTTCTGCTTGCTTCGCTCGATCTGCTCGACGACGTTGCGTCCGACTTTTCCGAGCTTTCTGGGCACGGCGCGTTCGGAGCGTGGGGACCGGGGTGTCACCACGAGGTTCTCGAGCTGCGACACCTGCAAGGCGTAGAGATCGCCGAAGTCCTTGACCAGCTCCTGCTCGATCAACTGGTCGACCAGCGACTCGCCCAGCCCTTCGATGTTCATCGCGCTCCTCGACGCGAAGTGCTCGAGACTTCTCCGCAGCCGCGCCGGGCAGGACGTGTTCTCACATCGCCACACAACCTCTTCTTCGTCCCGATGAAGTGCACTGCCGCATGCCTGGCAGCTTGTGGGCATGACCCAGGGAACGGACTCGGAAGGACGGAGATTGAGGATTGGCGCGACGATCCGCGGGATCACATCGCCAGCCTTCTCGATGACGACGGTGTCGCCCTCGCGCAGGTCCTTTCGCGCGATGTCATCCGCGTTGTGCAGCGTCGCCATCGAAATCGTGGAGCCGGCGACGAAGACCGGCTCGACGACGGCATAGGGAGTGTTCGCGCCCGTCCTGCCGACGTTGACCTGGATGCGAAGCAGCTTCGTCTGCTCGCGTTGCGCGGGGAACTTGAAGGCGGTCGCCCAGCGCGGGAACTTCGCCGTCGTCCCGAGCCGCTCGCGCAATCCGAGAGCATCCAGCTTGACCACGACACCGTCGGTGTCGAACGGCAGCTCGCGACGCTTCTCCGCCCACTGGCTGCAGAACTCGATCACCTGGTCGATCCCCTCGCAGCGAGCCCGGTGCCTTTCTACCGGCAGGCCCCAGGCGGTCATCGCGTCGAGCATCTCGTGATGTGTCGCGAACTCGGTGACGCCGACGAGCTGATACGTATATGCGCCGAGCTTGCGTCGGGCCACGAGCGCAGGATCCAGATTCCGCATGGTGCCGGCGGCGACGTTCCGCGGGTTGGCGTAGAGCGGCTCACCGCTGTCGCTGCGCTCGACGTTGATGGCCTCGAACGCCGCGCGCGGCAGATAGACCTCGCCGCGCACTTCGACACGGCCGCGAGGTCCGTTCCTGAGCGTGAGCGGAATGCTCTTGATGGTGCGCACGTTGGCGGTCACGTCTTCGCCGCGCACGCCGTCGCCGCGTGTCGCACCGCGCGTCAGGCGACCGTCCTCGTATGTGAGCGCGATGCTCAGCCCGTCGATCTTGAGCTCGGCGACGTACGGCACCGGTGTTTCGCCCAGGCCTGCACCTCGGCGCAGCCGCTCGTCGAACGCGCGCAGCTCGTCATTGTCGTAGGCGTTGTCCAGACTGAGCATCGGTGCCAGATGTTCGACGGTCGGAAACCCTGCGCTCGGACGTCCGGCCACGCGCTGAGTCGGCGAATCGGGAGTAACGAGATCGGGATTTTCCGCTTCGAGCCGTTCGAGCTCGTGCAGGAGACGATCGAACTCGGCGTCGGAAACTTCGGGGCTGTCGTGAAGGTAATACTGCTCTTCGTGGTGGCGGATCTCGCTGCGTAGTCGCTCGATCTCGCTCGCTGGATCAGTCACCTCTACCGATCCCGCGCCAGCACATAGTCGGGCAGCGAGAGAAGCGCCTCCCGCTCGCGGCTGGGCGGAAAGGCCGCGAGACATGCCTTGGCGCGGCTGGCGTATTCGACCGCCCGCTTGTAGGCCAGCTCGGTTGCACCGTGATCGCGAAGCAGGCGAACGATCTCGCGCCACTGCTCCGGCGACACGGTGCGATCCGCAACGATGGAGCGAATGAGGCTGTCGGCCTCGGCGCCACCCGAGCGGAGCAACAGGATGACCGGCAATGTGACCTTGCCCTCACGCAAGTCACCACCCACGGGTTTACCGAGCGCGGTGGCGTCCGCGGTGTAATCGAGAAGGTCGTCTACGAGTTGAAACGCGATGCCGAGGTTGAATCCGTAATCGCGCAGCGCACTCTCCTGATCGGGCGCGACGCTGCCGAGCATGCCGCCGATCTGGGCGCAGCCGCCGAAAAGAAAGGCCGTTTTACGGCGGATGATCTCGAAGTGCTCCTCTTCGGTGATATCGACGTCACCTGTTTTCGTGAGCTGGTAGAGCTCCCCTTCGATCATGCGCAGGGTGACGTCGCACAGGAGCCTGATGATTTCGAGCGAGTCCTGCGTGAGCGCCATGGCCATCGACTTGATGTACAGGTAGTCGCCCAGCAGGACGGTGATGTCGTTTCCCCAGCGCGAGTGGACGGCGAGCCGGCCGCGGCGGAGATCCGCTCCGTCGATGATGTCGTCGTGAACCAGCGTCGCCGTGTGGATGAACTCGACGACCGACGCGTACAGGACGGCCCGGTCTCCCTGGTAGCCACTCAGCCGTGAGGCCATGAGGAGCACCGCCGGGCGCACCCGCTTCCCACCGCTGTTCTGGATGTACCGCCCCATTTCGGGAATGAGCGCCACGCGCGACTGAATGTGGCGGACGAACTCCTGCTCGACGGCTTCGAGATCCTCACGGATTGGTTCGAAGATCTGCGCCAGGTCGGCAGAGACGGCGGATTTCTGCGCTGTGTCGCTCAAGGAAACGGCCGGGCGAACCGGTCGCCTCACAATACTGAAGTTACGAGCGGGGTGTCAACGCGCTAAGCCATTGCTGCGGCGCAGATTAGCTCACTGACACGCCAAAAAGGGTCGCGAAGTTGGCGGTCGTGGCGGCGGCCAATTCCCCGGCAGACGTGGCCCGGACGGCAGCGAGCCGCTCGACGATTCGGCCGACGAACGCCGGTTCGTTCCGCTTGCCGCGGTGCGGGACCGGCGCGAGATACGGTGCATCCGTCTCCACCAGCAGGCGATCCGACGGCGTCGTCCGGGCGGCCTCGCGGAGCGACTCTGCCTTGGGAAAGGTCACGATCCCGGCAAAGGAAAGGTAGAAGCCCAGACGCAGTACGGCCTGCGCCATCGCCTCGTCGCCGCTGAAGCAATGAAAGACGCCGCGCAGCTCTCCTCCCCCTGCCTCGCTGAGCAGCCGGAGGGTGTCGTCGGTTGCCTCGCGGGTGTGGATCACGACGGGCAGCGCCATCCGCCTGGCCAGCACGATCTGAGCGCGGAAGATCTCCTGCTGCACGTCGCGCGGGGAGAAGTCGTAGTGATAGTCGAGCCCGATCTCGCCAATGGCGACCGCGCGATGCTCGAGCACGCGCCGTTCAACCGCCTCAACCGCCTGCTCGACCTGTCCGGCGTGGGCGCCCGCGTTGTGCGGGTGGATGCCGGTGGCGAAATCGCGCGGCCGGCCACAGCGTCCGCAGCCTCGACGCCGCGAGGTCCTCGTCGGCATCCCCCTCCGAGAGGATGCAGAGCGCACCCTTCACGCCGCCAGTCGTCGCGCGCTCGATGACCTCCGGGAGATCGGCGGAGAATTCGCGGCCGGCCAGGTGGCAGTGACTATCGATCACGGCTCACGGCTCGGGGCTCGGGGGCTCGGGGTTCGCGGTTCGTTCACCGGACGCGCACGCCTGGAGGCACTTCCTGATCGAAACCCACGAGGACCGGCTTGCCGCCATCGGGACTTGCGGCGAGGACCATGCCGTTCGATTCGATGCCCATCAGCTTGGCCGGTTTCAGATTGAACACCATGACGACGGTACGGCCGACGAGTTGTTCGGGCTCGTAGGCGTCGGCGATGCCGGCGACCAGCGTGCGCTGCTCGGTTCCGACGTCGATGCTCAACTTGACGAGCTTGCGGGAATTGGCGACCTTTTCGGCCGAGAGAACCTTGGCGGTCCGAAGTTCCACTTTCATGAAGTCGTCGATTGTGAGCCGATCGCCGCTCGCTGGCGCCTGCGTGGGGGCCGCCGGCGCGGCCGCCGGCGCTGGCTGGGACTGTGGCGGTTGCGGCGCACTCGTCTTCTGTTCTTCCACTCGGGCACTCCTGTCAGTGGCCTCGACGCGAGGCCATAAGGCGGTTCCTTTTTCGATGATTCGCTCGCCGTCGGTGCTCCAGCGTGCCGCGTCGAGCCGCAACGATTCCACGGGGCGAGTCTCGCCGACGCGGCGGAGAATCTCGGCCGCCGACTTCGGCATGATGGGCAGCAGCAGAATGCCGGCGACGCGCACCGCCTCGGCGACGTCGAACAGCACCTGAGTAAGACGATCGGCGTTCGCCGGATCGCGTGCCAGCGTCCAGGGTTCCTGCTCGGCGATGTAGGCATTTGCCGAGTCGATGAGCGTAAAGACGGCCGCCGCGCCGACGTTGAGAGCAAATTCGTCCATGCCGGCGCGGTAGGCGTCGAGCGCGTGGCTGGCGCTCTCTTCGAGACGGCCGGAGCGACCGGCGGCCTTCAGGCGTCCACCGCGATACTTGTCGGCCATCGCGCCAATGCGGCTGACGAGATTTCCCAGATTGTTTGCGAGGTCGACGTTGTAGCGATCCTCGAAGCGCTCCCAGGTGAAATCACCGTCGCTGCCGAACGTGATCTCTTTGACGAGGTAAAGCCGGAGCGGATCGGGCCCGAACCGCTGCGCTGCGTCGAGCGGCTCGATCGTCGTTCCGAGCGACTTGCTCATCTTCTCCCCTTTCAGGTGCAGCCAGCCGTGCCCGAACACCTGTTTGGGAACCGGAACGCCGGCACTCATCAGCATGGCCGGCCAGATCACGCAATGGAAACGGGTAATGTCCTTGCCGACCACGTGAAGATCCGCCGGCCACCAGCGTTCGAACAGCGCCTGGTCCGTGCCGTAGCCGACAGCGGTGATGTAGTTGATGAGCGCATCCACCCAGACGTAGATCACGCTCGAAGGGTCGTCCGGCATCGGGATGCCCCACAGCTGGCCCGCGCGGCTCACCGAGATGTCTTCGAGACCCGATTCGATCAGTCGCAGAATCTCGTTGCGACGAATGTCCGGTACGGTGAAGTCTGCGTGTTCCGCAAAGTGTCGGCGTAGGGGTTCCTGGTACTTCGACAGACGGAAGAAATAGTTCTTCTCGCGCAGCCACTCCGGCTTGGTCCGGTGAATCGGACACAGGCCGTCGACGAGGTCCTTCTCCTGCTTGAACGCTTCGCAGGAGACGCAGTACCACCCTTCGTAGTGTCCTTCGTAGATGTCGCCTGCCTGCGACATCCTGCCGCACGAGCTCCTGTACCCCGGTCTTGTGTCTGGCTTCGGTTGTCCTGATGAAGTCGTCGAACGAGATATCGAGGCGGCGCCAGACTTCGATGAATTCGACGGCCATGCGATCGCAGTACGCCTTCGGATCTTCACCGAGCTCGCGGGCACGGCGAAACACGTTCTGTGAGTGTTCGTCGTTGCCCATGACGAAGTGCGTCTCGAAGCCGGCCAGCCGCTTGTATCGCGCGATGACGTCGGCGGCAATCTTCTCGTACACCGTACCCAGGTGCGGGCGGCTGTTGACGTAGTCGATCGCGGTTGTGAGGTAAAAGCGTTTCATCCGCCCAACTTTCGATCCAGCCAGGCCTTCAGAGCCAGGGCCTGCACTTCCTTGACCGGCAGCCGCACGTCGGCGGCGGCCCGGATGCAGTCGTCGAACTCAGGAGCGGCATTGAGGATCTGACCCCCACGGCGCGCCACCTTGAATCGGATCCTGCCAACGGGTGTTTCAATCGTCACCATCTCCCGCTCGAGACATTCACGCAGCATCTCCCGATATCTGACGCCGATCGTCGTGGTCTCGGAAAACAGCACACCAAGAATCTCGGGGCGGCGCTCAGGCTTGGAGAGGACCGTCACCAGCGTGCCCGGCCGGTTCTTCTTCATCTGCACCGGCGCATAGAACACGTCGAGGGCACCCGCCTCGTACAGACGATCCATCAGCGGGCCGAACAACTGAGGATTCATGTCGTCGATCTCGCACTGGATCTCGACGATGGCCTCCGCGGCCAGGTCGTCATCAGTCTCACCAACGAGCAGGCGGAACACGTTGGGATGACCCTTGAAATCCTTGTCGCCGGCTCCATAACCAATTTGGCCGACCTTCATCAGCGGCAGCGGCCCGTAGCTGGTCGCGTAGGAAGTGACGATCAGCGCGCCAGTGGGTGTCGTGAGCTCGCTTGCGACAGCCCCGGAATAGATCGGCGCACCTTGCAGCAATCGCGCCGTTGCGGGCGCGGGCACGGGAAATACCCCATGCTCACAGTGGACGACCCCACTCCCGACGTTTACGGGAGAGGAGACGACCTTCGACGCGCCGAGCCACTCCAGTCCGAACACGGTGCCGACGATGTCCACGATCGAATCCAGGGCACCGACCTCGTGGAGGTGAACCCGCTCGACCGGCATGTCGTGAATCGCCGCCTCGGCATCGGCCAGACGGCGAAAGAGGTGGATCGCGCGGTCCTTTCCATCCCGCGAGAGACCGGATTGCTCGATGGCGGCGGCGATCTCTTTCAGGCTGTGGTGATCGTGACCCGGCGCTCGGCGCTCGTCCCTCGACGAAGCTCGGAGACGACCCTGAGCTCGTCGAAGCGTCGGCATGATCCCGATCGTGTTTGTGATCGTGAACGTGGTCGTGATCATGAACGTGATCGTGCGTGTGACCGTGGTCGTGATCGTGGTGATGGTGGTGATGTGCGTGACTGTGTGCGTCTGCGGATTCCTGAAACCTGAACTTGGTCGCAGACACACCGGACCGGAGCACACGCTCGGTCGTGACGGATTCCACGTTCAACGCCAGACTCCCGAGAGCGCGCCGCAGCTCCGGCAGCGGCAGCCCGATGTCGAGCAGCGCGCCGAGCACCATGTCCCCGGCCGCTCCGGAGAAACAATCGAAGTACGCGGTTTTCGCCACGTCAGAGGGTTCCCTTCTCGCGAAAACTGAAATAGCGCCCGTCACCCAGAATAATGTGGTCGAGGACGTCGATCCCCATCAGCACTCCAGCCGCGATCAGCCGTTCGGTCAGCCTGCGGTCCTCCCGGCTCGGTTCTGGATCGCCGGACGGATGATTGTGGAACAGCACGATGGCCGCCGCGCTCCCTGCCGCCGCTTCGCGAAAAATCTCCCGCGGATGCACGATGCTGGCGTCCAGTGTGCCTACCGAAAGGATCGTCGTCTGCAGAACCTTGTGCTTCGTATCGAGTAGAACGATCCCGAACTGCTCGACCGACCCGTTCCCGTACTGAGGCATCAAGTATTCGGCAACCGAGCGCGGGCTGGTCACCTGCACGCGTTCGCGACCACCGCGTGTGACGATGCGGCGCCCGAGCTCCGCCGCCGCGAGTACCTGCGCGGCTCGCGCGCTACCGATGCCCCGTAGCTGTAGCAAATCCCGGTGACGTGCGCGTCCGAGCGATTCGATGCCGCCGATCGACGTGAGCAGCGCGTTCGCGAGATCGAGCGCGCTGGCTCGCGCCTGACCCTGTCCGATGACGATGGCCACGAGCTCGTTGTCGCCCAGCGAAGCAGCACCGAGCCGCGCGAGCTTCTCGCGCGGTCGATCGTGCGGCGCGATGGCTTTCATCGTACACCATCCCTGTTATACTGCCGGCCCATGCTGCAGGGCCGCCTTCGCATGTCGCACTCGGGCGCGCATGCTCTCATCTGCGCGATCGCCTTCAGCGTGGCGTGCTCGGAGCCGCCGCAGAAGGAAATCGATCGCGCACAGGGTGCCATCGATGCCGCCCGCGCCGCCGGCGCCGATCAGTACGCGACCGAAGCGTTCAACGCCGCAACCTCCGCCCTGCAGCAGGCCCACGAGGCCGTACAGCAGCGCGATTACCGTCTGGCACTCTCCCGCGCCCTGGATGCCAACGAACGCGCGCTCGAGGCGGCGAAGGAAAGCGCCAACGGCAAAGTGCGCGCGCGCGCCGAGGCCGAAGGCCTGTTGACGATGACCGCCACGTCGATCCAGCAGCTTCAGACGAAGCTGAAAGCCGGCGAGGCCGCTCGGCTGCCCGCTCCGCAGCTCGAAGGCGGCCGGCGTCTGCGCGGCGATGCCGACCGCGTACTGCAAGAAGCGCGCGCGGCTGTGAAGGAAGGAAACTACCTGGCGGCGATGAAACGAACGCAGGATCTGCAACTCAAAATCACGGCGGAGATCAAAGCGATCGATGATGCGGTCGAAGCGCGCAGCTCCCGCAGCAAGCGCCGACCGCGCTAGTCGCCACGCCACCCCATCGCAGCGTCGTCACACTCCGCGACCGGCAGAGATGGCAGTCTCTGCATCCAGGCAAACAGACACGCCTATCGCCTCGAGTCAGAGCACCCAGCCAATCATCGAGACGACGATCACGATCAGCACGAATCCGATGACATCGAGCCAGATGCCGTGCCGCATCATCGCGGTGATCGGCACGTGACCCGACGAATAGATGATGGCATTCGGCGGCGTTGAGATCGGCATCATGAAGCCCATCGATGCGCCAAGCGTCGCCCCGAGCGCGGGCTGAAGCGGATTGACGCCGGCGGCCTGCGCCACGGCGATGGCCACCGGCACGATCATGTTGGCCGACGCGGTGTTCGAAGCAGCTTCCGACATGATGATGCCGACGGCGGTGAAGACGATCGTCAGCGACAGCGCCGTTTTCGCCGGCAGCCAGGACGTAATTCCCCGTCCCATCGCTTCGGCGAGCCCGGTCGAAAACGCCAGTTCGCCCATCGCGAGGCCGCCGCCGAAGAGCAGAATGATTCCCCAGTCGATTCGAACGGCCTCCTCCCAGCGCAACGTGAACTGCCGTCCGCGCCAGCTCACCGGCAGCAGAAAGAGCAGAATCGCGCCGCTCATCGCAGCGACCGACTCCGGCATCACCGCGGCATAGGCGCGTTCGAATGCGCTGCCGCCGGCGCCGACGATGGTAAGGATGCCGGGCAGCAGCCACAGCAGCACCGTCGTGGCGAACGCGATGAGCACGTTGCGTTGTCCCGGCGAGAGCGGGCCCAGTCGCTGCAGTTCGGCATGGATGAGAGCGGCGCGGCCGGGATCGACGCGAAGGTTCCGCAACGAGGTGAAATAGAAATAGGCAACGAGGTAGCTGAAGAGGAGCACCACGATCGGAACGCCGAAGAGCATCCAGTGAAAGAACGAGATCTGGATCCCCGCGATGCGATTCAACATGCCGATCCCGATCAGATTGGGTGGGGTCCCGATCGGTGTACCGATACCTCCGACTGAGGCGCCGAACGCCGTGATCAGCATCATCGCGGTGGCGAAGTCGCGGCTGCCCTTTTCCGACTCTCGACCTGCGGTCATGTGGGCGACGATCGAAAGGCCGATCGGGAACATCATGGCGGTCGTCGCGGTGTTGCTGATCCACATCGAGATCGCCGTGCCGACCGCTCCGTAGACGCACAGGATGCGGACGGGACTTCCGCCAACCGCGCGCGACGACAGTGCCCCGAACGCGATGCGACGGTCGAGGCCGTGCACGAACATGGCCTCGGCCAGCATGAAGCTGCCGATGAACAGGAAGATGATCGGATCGGCAAATGGCGCAAATGCCGCCCGTGCGGGCACCACGCCGAGGATGATCGCCAGAACGGGGCCGATGAGCGCAGTCACGGCCAGCGGCAGCGCCTCGGTCACCCAGAAGACCACCATCATCGCGAGGATCCCGGCCAGACGGTGCGCCGGAAGCCCCACCGGCAGCGGAGCCACGAGCAGCGCTATGAGCACAGCCGGACCGAGAAACAGCCCGATCGTCCGTCTGCGGCGGTTGAAGAGCTCCTCGGCGGGAGAATAGGTTTCCGCCTCGTGCGCGCGACGCATCAGCGGGACTGCCCCGCCTCGAGCCAGCGGACTTCGGCAACGACTTCCGCCCAGCCCGTCAGATACAACCCGTCCTCGTTCCACTCGACGCGTTGCGTCCCGCCCGGCGCGGCCACCTCGACGTCGCGGTCGGCACCACCGTATTCCATGGCCGCCACCGCCGCCGCGCACGCCCCGGTGCCGGAGGCCTCGGTCGGACCCACGCCGCGCTCCCAGATGAGGATGCGCACGCGACTGGGCTTCTCGACCGTCGCCAGTTCGACGTTCGTTCCCTCCGGGAAGCTCGGATGCACCGCGAGGGCGGCGGCAAGGGTGTGCAGCCGGCTTTCATTGACTTCGCCGAGCACCACGCATTGAGGGTTGCCGACGCGCAACGTAATCACGTCCACCACCTGCCCGGCGATGGCGATTCGCGCGTGGCTCACTTGTTCGGGGTGTCCCATGGCGGCGCGAAACGTCCGCCGCGTGTTGTCCTCGTGTAGAAACTCGAGACGTTTGGTCCCCGCCTCCGTCTCGATGTCGATGGTCGCTCCCGGCCTCAGTCCGGTATCGCGCGCAATCGACGCCGCAAGACACCGTACGCCGTTGCCCGAGATCTCCGACCGGCTGCCGTCGGCGTTGAGGAGCCGCATGGAGGCGCTGTCCCTCGTCGATGCCGAAGACAATCAGGCCGTCGGCACCAATTCCCCGGTGCCGATCGCACACCGTCCGCGCCAACGCCGCCAGATCCGAATGCGATCCGACCTCGCGCCGGCTCACCAGGAGGAAGTCATTGCCAAGCGCGTGGGTCTTCACCAGATTCATCGGCACCGCTCAGGACTCGGACTCGGGACTCGGGCTCGGGGCTCGGGGTTCGCTCGTTGTTCTCGCATGAGCACGTCGCACGCTTCAGCACGCCGCACGTCGCACGTGACAGGTAATATAGAGTAACCATCTTTCCTCATGCGACCCCGTGATTTTGAACGCGTGGCTGCCGCCCCGTGTGACGTCCTGATCGTCGGCGGTGGCATGTATGGACTGAGCATCGCGCGCGCGGCCGCGGCCTGCGGTTTGCGCACGACGCTCATCGACGCCGCCGACTTCGGCAGCGGATCGTCCTTCGGACAGAAACTGCTCCACGGCGGCCTGCCGGCGCTCAAGCGCGGGCAGCTCGGCCGCGCGCGGCGCGCGATCCGAGAGCGACGAGACATCGCCCGCTCCGCTCCCTGGCTGCTGCGGCCCGTTCCGGTGATCGTCGGAACCTATCGCTCGGTCGTGAAGAGCCGGCTGGCGTTGCGGGCGGCGTTCAAGATCGATGGCTGGATCGGCCGCGACAGGAACCTCGGTGTCGAACCCGAGCTGCACCTGCCCGCCGCGCGGCTCGTCTCGCGTGCGGCAACGGTGCGATTGTTTCCCGGCCTGCGCCAGGATGGTCTGACCGGCGGCGCGCAGTGGTACGACTATCAACTCGTCGAGAACGAACGGCTGATCGTTGCGCTCGCGGCCGCCGCCGAGCAGGCGGGCGCGGAGCTCGTCAATCATGTCGAAGGCGTCAGCGCCTTGCGCGAGAACGGCCGCGTGGCCGGGATGAAGGTGCGCGACGTGCTGACGGGGGCCGAGTCGGAAATTCGGGCGCCGGTTGTCGTCAACGTCGCGGGGGGGAAGGCCAGCGGACTGCTCGCGGCATTCGGCGTCAGCCGGTCCTGGCCCCTGTTGCGGGCCCTCAGCGTCGTGACTACGAAGCGCGCCACCGACATCGCGCTGGCGGCACCGTCGGCCGACGGTCGAGTGCTGACCGTGATCCCCTGGCAGAGCCGGGCCATCGTCGGGCCGAGCCTGACGCCCGCGCCGCCCGACGGCAATTCAGGTCGGGCAACGGAGTCCGACGTGAGCGCGTTCGTAGATGAAGCGAACCGCGCGTTCCCGTCCCTGAACCTGAAACGTGAGGAGATTACGCTCGTTCAGTCCGGGATTCTGCCGGCAACCGCCGATCGAGCCGGCCGGCTGACGCCCCTCTCCACGCCGCGGATCATCGATCACGCAGCCGATGGTGCAGATGGCGCTGTCACTGTTCTCGGAGCCGAATATACGTCCGCTCGACGAACGGCGCTTCAGGTCGCGGCGCTCATCGGGAGAAAGCTCGGGCGACGTTTGCGTTCGGTCCCCGCTGGAACGGGCGCCCTGCCCGGGGCGGGCATTGCAGATCACGAAGCGCTGACCATCGAGACGGCGCGCAACGTTGGCCTCGAATTGCCGCTGCCGCTCATTCGGCATCTGATGGGGCGCTACGCCGAACATGCGGCGGCCATCGTGCGCCTGATGGCCGCCGAACCTGCGCTGCAGCAAGCGCTCCCCGATCGTCCACACGTGGCCGCAGAGATTGTCTACGCCATCAGGCACGAGTCAGCCGTACGCCTCGCTGACATCGTGATTCGCCGGCTTGGCTTGGGATCGACCGAGCGGCCAGGCGACGCCGTGCTGCAAGCTGCGGCGTCGGTCGCCGCGTCCGAGCTCGATTGGGATCGAACGCGCACCAGTGCCGAGATCACTCAGGTCGACGAGTTCTACCGGTGGTAGTTGCGAAGATGTCGGGGTCAGATCTTGTTTCTTGCAACGTGTGTCCTCATTCTCGGAAAGAGGACACGCGTGCAAGAACAAGATCTGACCCCCGACAGGCGCTACGGTGTAAACGCCCGGAACACCCAGGTCAAGCCGGCCGTGAAGCCGATGCTCGGGTCGCGTGACGTCAGGCCGATGATCGCCCCGGCGTCGAGACGCACCGTGCCGGTGGTTATTCGCCCGCCAAACCGCATGGCCGCCCGGCTCTCCAATCCTGGCGTGTCCTCGTTCGGCGCATAGCGGCCATTGATCTCGCCGACGAGCTCGATGCCTTGTTTGACGGCGCGGGCGAGAGAGAAACCATAAGTCATCAAATCGCCCTGCTCATCGCCACGTGTGGGATCGCCAACAATCGCCATGCCGAGGTTTCCAACCACGCGGATCGATCTGACGGTCTTCCCTACGAGCGCCGAGACGTTGAACTCCAACGTGTCGGTGCCGAGGCCGCTTTCGTTGTCGGCGAGCGGCAGCCGGGTTGCGAAACGGATTCCCAGCGCCGGGTGACCAGGACCTTCAGGGACGACACGGACCTTGGTCGCGACAACCAGGTCCTCGACGTCGGTTGTATCGTCGTCGTCAACATCGAGCTGGTTCGAGAGCGGCGCGGGCGTCCGCGAGTTGATGCTGAGCCGGTTGTAGAAGCCACCGTCGACTTGCACCTCCGCCATCGAGCCAATTCCTATGCTCATTCCCAGAACCGGCACCCGCAGCAGATCGCCCTCGAGCCCGGAAACCGGATAGAAGATGCTCTCCTGCAGGTCGAGCCCTCCCTCGACGAGGATGAGACCGGCGCTGACGGTTTCCGGATCTTCCGTCAGGAGCGGCCGTTGCTGGCCGCGGGCGACGGACGGCAGGCTCAGCCAGGCGATCGCGAGGATCGCAAACGAGAGTAAGCGGCGACCGGACACGTTACAGATTCCCCCGCCAGTGCAGCGGCGTCGCGGCAATGGCGGTTTCCCGCAACTCTGGCAGCGGATTGAGACGTGTGTCCAAGAGATGGCGGCTGGCAACGTTGGCGAGGGCTCGTATCATCGAATTCTTGATCTCGGGGTGCTCCACTTCGAGCTCGGCAATGAGCTTCTTGACCCGTTGCCGCTGCAGGCTCAGGTCGCCGCAGGCGCGGCAGCAGCAGCTGATGATCGGCAGCGACTGTTCCTTCGCGTACGACCGTGCGTCCGTTTCGGTGACTCCAACGAGCGGCCTGATGACGACGTGCTCGCCGTTGTCCGAAACGAGCCTTGCTGGCATCGCCTTCAGACTGCCAGCAAAAAACAGGTTCAGCAACAGCGTCTCGATGAAGTCATCCAGGTGATGCCCTAAAGCAATTTTGGTCGCACCGATCTCGCTGGCGATCCGGTACAAGACGCCGCGTCGCATTCGCGCGCAAAGCGAGCACGGCGTCGCGCTCTGGTCGAGGAGATCGTCGACGACGTCGCCGATTTCCGTGTGAATGATCCGGTATTCCCAGCCCCGTTGCTCGCAGGTTTTCGAGATGAGGTCGTGGCGGTATCCGTCGTAACCGGAATCGACGGTCACGGCCACCAGCGAGAACTGAATCGGAGCGCGTAGACGCAGTACATCCAGAATCTGCAGCAGCGCCCAGCTGTCCTTGCCGCCCGAAAGGCCAACCATCACCCGATCGCCATCGTCGAGCAGCCCATAGTCGCTGATCGCCTTCGTGACCTTTTTTGCGAGCCGAGCTTCGAGCGGCGTTTTGTAACCCATGTGATTCGTGCGGACCTGAGTTCTCAGTCTAACCCGAGCAGCGCCTTGACCGTGTCGGGCCAGGTGAATTGCGCTCCCCGGGCATACGCCTGTTCGCCCATGCGCTCGGCCAGGTCGCGGCTCTTCATCACCTTCCGCAGCGCATCGGCAAGGGCTTCCGGCGTTGGTTCGCAGACGAAGCCCTGCTCGCCGTCGGTGACGAGCTCGGCAGGACCGCCACTATCACGACAGGTGATCACGGGCTTGCGTGAAGCAAACGCTTCGACGGTGACGAAGCCGAAATCCTCGCTGAACGGCGGAAAACAGACGGCGCGGCACTGGGCAAAGTGCGACAGGATCTCGTCGTCGCTCAATTGTCCGGTGAGTGTGATGCGATCGCCAAGCTTGAAGGTATCTATCAGCTGTTCGATCCGGGCACGGTCGTCTCCATCGCCGGCGATCACCGCGCGAATGGCGCCAGCCGCGGGCAAGGCCATCGCCCGCACCAGAAGATCGACACGCTTGAGCGGCGTCAACCGCGACACCAGGAAGATGTAATCGCCGTAGGTTTCACAGCGATACGGACGCGGCGGCGCGGGTGGATAGAGAATCTGCGATTTGAGAGACGGCCAGAGCCGCAGGCGGTCCTGGATTGTGCGCGATTGCACGAACAGGCGATTTACGTTCCACGACAGCAGGTACCAATCGGCCGCATGAATCGCACGGCGCCGGAACGATTCTTTGAGGTGTCCTGCCGGCGTGAGTGTGGCGCTGAATCGCTCCCAGAGATCGTAGTACTCGCGCATCGTGTGATTGAGCCAGCACACGTGGTTCCGGTGCCGCACGGCATAGCTCGGATATCTGAAGCTGATGACCTGGTCGATCGGACGCCCGTCGCTCGATCCGACATCGGTCAACCAGGTGGCCAGGTAAGCCGACGCCTGGCGTCCGAAGCGGTTCTGCGGCGTGATGACGATTTCCGCTTCATGACCGGCTTCGCGCAGCGCGTTGACGAGTGCGCGGGCGATGACGAGGTGTCCGCCCTCGGTCATCGGCGGGCTCGACGTCACGACAGCCACTCTCATCTGGTGATCTTCATCCGGCCCACACTATGGATTCGCGTAGATTGGCGTCAGCCGAACCATCGCGCTCAGGTATCGACTATCGGTGTTCGTGGTGTCGTCGAGGAACGGCACGAACCCCTCCCGCGCGCCCAACGATACCGAATACACGTAGTTGGTTGGAAACCGCGCCGGCTTGTACGGCACGCCGGCGCCGGCCGCCAGCTCGACGACGCGTGTTTCGCCCGGCGCGAGATCCACCGTGGCCCGGTGCCAGCCCGATCGCAGATCCACGCGGTTGGCCACGTTGCCGTTTATCAACTCGAACGACCAGGCGCGCACGCGCATCGGGACGACAGCGCCGTTGTCGCCTTGTCGCGTCGGGCTGCGCAATATCACGTCGGCCCGCGATCGTCCCCGCAACCAGAACTTGTCTCCTTCGGGCGGATACGCGCCATCGTCCACGAAGTACGCCGCGATAGGTGGCGTACCACCAAGCGGCCGCCGCGATCGCTCGGCATCGGCACTCACCGCCAGATCGTTCAGCAGCGTCAACTCGATCGGTAACAGCCGAAGCGGACCGGCTTTGGCATGTTCTCCGGGGTTGGACGATGTGTAGAACGGGTTGAAGATCAACTTGGCGGTAAAGAGCGCGCCAATCGTCAGCGCGGTGAGGATGGGCCTGACGCTGCGGAGCGGCGGCATCAGGAACAGAAAGAGCGGATAGTAGCCGAGATAGTAACGGTTCCCGATAGCCGCACCGCCGCCCGAATACGTGTACGGCATGTAGCAGATGAGACCCACCGCGCCAGCCGCGAGCGCGCCGGCGACGAGCCATTGCCAGAGCCGGCGGTCTTTCCTGGCAGACAAGAACATGGACACAGCGACAAGGCCGGGGAAGAAATACGCGAACAGGCCACTGTAGCGACCGGCCACGAAGTACCACAGATTCCACAGGAGAACGGTCGCTGTGTCGCGATGCAGCAGAATATCGAACGGTACGGCGTCGGTCGTCATCCCCTGGCCGCGATTCTCGAACGTCTCCCACGTATTCGCGAACGGAAAACCGGTGCGGCTGTAGAAAGTCTTCCGATTTCCACCCTGATAGTTGAAATCACCCGTGACCGCCGCGTTGAAGACGAACAGAGCGACGACCACACTCGCAAAACAGGCACCGGACAGCAGCATGCGTCGATAGTCCCGTCTCAGGAGAGCGAACGCGAGCGGCGGTGCGATCAGGATCACGTGTGTCGGCTTGGAGAACGTGGCAATACCCAGCAGGACGGCCGCCGCATAGTCCGATCGGTCCGAGCGAAGAAAGCGTTCGAGCCGGCTCTGAGACTCCGCCGCTGGCGCGATGAGCTTGTAAGTCCAGAGGAAATAGGCGCAGAACACGATGCTGAAGTTGAAGACCTCCGGCATCAACCAGAAGAAGTAGATGGGCACGACTGACGCGAAGATGAAGACGGCGGCAAAAGAGGCGGCCATGACCGTCTTCGCGCCAAGGGCCTCCAGAAATCGGGTCGCAACCGCGAAGCTGAGCGCAAGCAGGAGCGCGTGGAACACGAGAAAGCCGTTGGTGCCAAACACGCGGACGAAGGGCGCCGCGAACAGCGGATAGATGTACAACTTCGCGTAATAGAGACGGTAACGCGCCGGATCTTCCGTCCGGACCATGCGAATGAATGGAAACCCTGATGTTCGGGCGAAGGCGATTCGGCTGCCGCGCTTCAGGAAGATGCCCTCGGGGCCGGGAAACTCCTCCCAGACGCGCACGAGGTCCTGACGCTGGAACGTGAAGTCGAAATCACGCGCGATGCTGTGCGTGAGGCTGTAGTAGGTCGCCTCGTCGCCTTTGAAGCCTCGGGCGGCGCGAGGATAATCGAGCGACACGGCCAGCCCGAACAGGACGGCGAAGACACCGGCGGTGGCCAGCACTCCGGGACGGGTGGCCACCTCGCGCCATCGCGCGGATACGGCCATGCGGATCATGCCGCCCCACCGGTCAAGAAGCTGAGATCCTCCCGCATGATCCCTTGCCGCTTCGTCGCGCGCGACGAGGCGTGAAGCAGCGGATAGAGCCGCTCCATCTTCCGCACGAAGAGATCGATGTCGTATTTCGATCCCGTGGCGCGGGCACTTACACCAAGACGCTCACGCTCCTGAGAATCGTTCACGAGGGCTACGATGCTCTGCGCCAGCGCCCCGGCGTTACGCCTTGGCACAATCCGGGCATCGACGCCGTCCGAGAGGACGTCCTGCAGACCATCCGCATCGGTAGCGACGATCGCCTTACCCATCGCGAGCGCTTCCAGAACGGTGAGCGGTGTTCCCTCCCACAACGACGGAAAGACCGCCAGGTCAAAGGCGCTGAATGCTTCGGCCACGTCGCGCCGGAAACCGCAGAACATCAATCGATCGCCAAGGCCCAGCGACCGGGCGCGAGCCTCGAGCTCTTCCTGAAGCTCACCCTCGCCAACGATGTAGAACCGGGCGTTCGAGATCTGATCGCACACAATCCGCGCGGCCTCGACGAGATACTCGTTGCCTTTCGACGGCATCAGCCGGGTCACGGTACCAACGGCGAAAACATCCGGCGGGATGCCCAGCGCGCGCCGTGCCGCGCTGACGTCATCCGCACTCCGCGGCCTGCTGAACTCCTCGAGCGGAACACCCAGGTAGACGACCTTTGTTCGATCCGCCGGAATCAGCCGCGCTCGGATCACGAACTCCGCCGTCGATCGGGACACCGCCAGCGCCAGATCGGTATGCCGCGCGAGCACGCGGTCCGCCACCTTCTGGAACCAGGGGGTATCGGTCAGGTTGGCGTGCTCGTGCAGAATCGCCGGAAGGCGTCGCCTCGCCGCGGCGAGCCGGCCAAACGTCGTCGCACCGTAGCCGTGCATGTGCACGACGTCCGCGCTCCGGCGATCGAGCTCCTTGAGGAGCGCCGGCAGCGTCGCCGGATCGAACTTCGAACGGTGCAAATAGGTAACCTGGATCCCGAGATCCTCCAGCGTGTCGTCGGACAGGTCTCGTTTGCGCAGGCTGATGAGCGACACGTCGAAGCGTTGCCGATCGAAACGCGGAATCATCCAGGCGAAGAGCCGCTTCACGCCGTGCATACGCGATCCGGCCCACCCGAGGTGGTCGCAGATGTGGACGATGTTCAGCTTTCGCAAGTGAGAGGCGCAGCGGTCATCAGAGCAAGCCTCGTGTGCGATACCACTCCGCGGTGCGCCGGATGCCGGTTCTGAGGTCGATGGTCGGATTGTAGCCCAGCTCAGTCCGCGCTCGCGCGATGCTGAACGCGCGGCTCTTGCGGTAGAAGTCCACTCGCCTTCTAAACAGCGGCGGCTCGATGCCGAACGGCACGCAGACAGCCTCGCAAAGCGCTCCGGCAATCCACACCGGCCAGATGGGAAGTCGCAGGCGAGGTGGAGGCACGCCGAGCTCCTCGGCAATCAACCGGGTCAGTTCTTCGAGCGTCGTGTACTCCGGTCCTGCGATTACGTACTCCCGGTTCGGCGCATTTGCAGACGTTCCTGCCAGCTCGAACCCCCGAACCAGATCGTCGATGTAGGTGAGGTGATAGAACACCTGGCCACGGCCCAGCATGGGAAAGCGTCGCCGGGCGATGCCGCGAAACATCTTCAGGAAACGCGTGTCCCCCGGGCCGTATATGCCGATCGGCCGAACGATGACGACTTCAAGCTTGGTCCGACGGCCGAAATCGGCGGCCAGGCGCTCACCCTCGAGCTTCGTCCGCTGGTAGACGTCACCCGGCGCGAACGGCGCCGTTTCATCGGCGGGCGGGTTTTCGATATGACCGTGTACCCCACCGGTACTGCAGTGCACGACGCGCGCGGTGCCGGCCGAGAGCGCGGCTTCCAGCACATGACGCGTTCCATCGACGTTGATGCGTGTGTAGGAAGCGTCCGCCTGTCCGGCTTCACGGTATGTGGCCGCGATGTGGTAGACGACGCTCGCAGCCCTCGACGGCGCGACGCACAGCCGCAGCGTCTATGAGATCGCCCGTCCGCACCTCGATCCCTGCTTCACGAAGGTCATTCGCCCGCGCTGTGCTCGATGGACGGACGAGCGCCGCCACTGAATGCCCGGCCGCCGCCAGATGACGCGCGAGGTGGCCGCCGGTGAAGCCGGTGGCACCGGTCACGAGCACCCTCATCGGCGGGCTGAGTCGGACGGGGCGGCCGCGGCAAGACGCTCGCACACCAACCGCGTGCGCGTGACGTAAACCTCACGGCTATAGCGCTCGCGAGCCCGCGCGCCAGCAGCATCAGCCAGTTGCTGACGGCGCCCGGGGTTGTCGATGAGCGACACAATCGCTGAGGCAAATGCTCCCGGTTCCGGCCGTACGAGAAGCGCGACCTCACGGTCCAGGACCTGGGTGTGCGTCAGCAGGTCGGTAGCGACGATGGGCTTCCCCGCGCGAAGGTAGCTGTAGATCTTCAGCGGCGTGTTGGTGCCCGAGCTGCGAGGCGAGGCGAGGATGTCCGCCGCCTCGAGAAACGCCGGGATGTCCCGCGCCTTTTGATAGCCCGTGAAAATCACGCCGGCGTTGCCGTTTTCGCCTCGAATCTTTTCCACCTGTTCCGGCCTGCCGCCAACGACCAGCACGCGCGCGTGTGGATGCGTCTTGGCCACGATTTCCGATGCGGCAAGCAGCAGGTGCAGGCCCTGATACGGTTCGAAGGTACCTGTGTAGAGAACCAGAGGGGCATCGGTCGGGACCTTCCAGCGCTGCCGAATCTCGTCGGACGTCAGCTGCGGTGGCTCGTCGACATCCCCACCCATCACGTTCTCGATCAGGACTGCGCGATCGCCCGCACCCATTTTGGTGACGTGATCCTGAAGATCCTGACAGATTGTCACCACCAGGTTGGAACCGAAGATCGTCCGGTCCTCCATGATCTCGAACGCCCGTCGCAGCCACCGGCTGCGCGCGTACCGGAAGTTGGTGAGCTGCTGCGGCAGGCTCGAATGCATGTCGTAGAGATGCGGTATGCCGAGCCGTTTCGCGAGCCAGACGCCGAGGATTCCTGCTTCCTCGTGCGAATGGATGAGGTCGTAGCGCTCGCGTCTCGACTGACGCCACGCCGTTCCGGCGAGGAACACATCGAGAACGAGCTTGGCCGCCGACGGTCCAACAGTGACCCGGCGCAGAAACGGCGGCCGCAGCGATCGAATGATGCGCAGGCGCGGCAATGAGACATCGCTCCCGAACGGATAGGTCACCAGATCCACGTGATGACCCAGCTCGGTCAGCGCCTTGATTCGGTGATACTCGCTGAACGGTGTCCCGCGAGGCTCGAAGAAGGGCTCAGGTGCGAGCATCAGGATGCGCAGCGGACGGTCCTGCGATGCGCGAATGGCTGAGTCGGCTGGCAAGCGATGCTCTAAGTGCTTGAGTCCACTGACGTCATGGTATTCTACGTCTCGACGCCACGCGCGTGATCCTCTCAACTCATCGATGAATCGACCGGGTCTGAAGGCGGCTCTCGCCTTAAAGCTCACCGTAAGCGTAGGCCTCCTCTGGGTGCTCTTCAGCCGCGCCGACGTCAGCTCAACGTTCAGCCGCTTCCGCCAGATGAACATGTACTGGATGACCGCGGCCCTCGGCATGTACGGGTTGATGCTGCTCGTCAGTGCCTGGCGCTGGCGGCTGCTACTCCAAGTGCAGACCGTTGACGTCAGCCTCACCACGCTGACCAAGTCGTTCCTGGTCGCGACGTTCTTCAACAACTTCCTGCCGAGCAACATCGGCGGCGACGTCGTGCGCGTCGCCGACACGGCGCCGTTTGCCGGATCGAAGACGCTGGCCACAACCGTCGTCCTGCTCGATCGGATCCTCGGGCTGGTCGCCTTGCTTGCGGTCGCGGCCATCGCGTCGGCGCTGGCGGCATCGGTCGGCATACGGCTGTGGGGTATGGCCTATGTCTGGCTGGCGCTTGTTGGTCTTGGCGCCGGTCTGTTTCTGTTTCTAAAATTTCCCGACACGCTCTCCCGCGCCCTGCGCGCGGCCGGACGGGGCCGGGCGGCCGCCCTGCAGACGCGCCTCCACAATCTGGTCACGGCCATCGAACGCTTTGCCGGCCAGCCGTGGACCGTGTGGCTCGCGTTTGCCGGCGCTATCGCGGTTCAGGCGCTCCTCGTCCTCTTTTACGTGTGCGCGGCCCGGAGCCTGTCGGTGCCGCTCCCACTGCTCGCGGCGTCCGTCATCGTACCGGTCAGCCTGGCCGTCCAGATGGCCCCCGTTTCGATCAACGGCTTTGGCGTCCGTGAGGCGGTGTTCGCGTTCTTCTTTTCGAGTCTTGGGTTCGACGTCAGCTCGGCACTCACGCTGTCTCTCGGCAGCGCCGCGCTGATCATGCTCTTCTCCTTGAGCGGCGGAGGAGTGTTCCTGCTCAGATCCCGTAGCCGACGCCTGGTGCCTGCGACACCCGGCGAATTTTCGTAGAAGCGTTCTTGCGGAGCGCAGGGCCTATATTCGACCGCCCCTACGCCCGATAAGTGCCGGTAAGACGAAAACCCGCTGGAGATCTGCCTGCCCAGGCGGGATTTGGGTGAACGACCTCATGACCAGGATCGCTAATTCTCTGACACAGCTCGGTGTCTGCGCCATTCTCACAGCGACGGCTGTGGGCTGCGGGGCGGAAAAAAGCGAGAACCCGCTCAGCCCTACTGTCGCCGGGCCAATAGCCGGCGTTTCAATCAATTCGCCCGTGCCCGTCTCTCCGACCAATCGGTCCGAAGTGGTGAACACCGATCCGCTGCGACTGGTGTTCAACAACGCGAGCTCGAACGGCGTGCGGCCGCTCTGGTATGTCGTCGAAGTTGGATCGGATACGAACTTCAGCACCAAGCTCTACGCGAATGCCAAAGTCGCCGCTGGTGAGGGTGGTCGCACGACGGTCGTCGTTGACGGCACGCTGGCGGCCGAGCGCACCTACTACTGGCGTGTGAAGGCAGCCGACGGTGCGAATGAGAGCACCTTCTCAACGGCCGCGGAGTTCGACCTCGTCGTGCCGGTCATCGTGCAGGCCCCGACCCTTTCGCGACCGGCCGGCGGTGAGACGACTTCCAACAATACTCCCACGCTCACGGTGACCAACGGCCGCGTGCAGGGACGGACCGGCACCGTCGACTATCGATTCTTCGTCTCGCGCGACCCGTCGTTCAATCAGATTGTCGCCGAGATTCTCACCCAGCGGAGTGGCGGCAACACGACGTCGGTCCAGACGGCGGCGCTTCCCGTCAACGCACAGTTGTTCTGGCGGGTCATCGCCACCAACGGCGTCGTCACGGACCTTTCTGGAATCCAGAACTTCAGAACGCCGGCACCAGCCGGCGGTGGTGGCGGAGGTGGTGGCGGGGGCGGCGGCGGTGGTCCATTGCCTCCGATTCCGCCTGGGAGAGCGCCGCGGCGTCCGGATCCTCCCGCCGGTCAGTTGTTGCCCGTGCCGAACATGGCGCACGTCGTGAATGGGCTTGCGCAGCAGTATCCTCACCTGGTGAGGAACTCGTGTCAGGATACCGGCGGCAACTGGGCGTTCGTCGATGCCGTCGTCGACTATCTCCGCGCGACAGATGACGCACGGTGGGGGTATAACTGCAAACGAGGAAACTGTGGAGATCCCTCGAAGGACGTAGTTGCCTATCACGCCGCCGCCGGCCCCACCGTCGAAGGGGCATACGTACGAACCGTTGACGTCATCAGTGGACACTGCGGACCCAGCCCCGGCCCGGCATGGGGTGTCCACGACGCAGGACCTCCGGGCAGCAACGGCTTTACCAGCCGCGGACGTTTCTGAGAGAACCGTCGTCTACCGGCGGACCGTTCGCGGACGGTCCGCCGGATCGTTGAAGACGAGGGTCGACGTCCCGCTCATTCTGATCCTGCTGTTCGCGACCGCCCTTCGCGTCCTCTACATCACCTCACCGCTGGCCGAAGCGCACCGTTGGCGGCAGACGTTCAACGCCGACGTCGCTCGACAGTTTCTGCAGATCTCATTCGACATCTTCCATCCGCGCGTGAACTGGGGCGGCGCCGATGGCGTGGTCGCCATGGAGTTCCCCCTGGTCCCGGCGATGATTGCCGGCCTCTTTGCAATCACCGGAGAGCGCCCGGCGGTGGCGCGAGGCCTGACCGTCGCGTTTTCTCTCGGAACCTGCGTACTGCTCTACCTGCTCGGGCGTGATCTGGCAGGGCGCGGCGCCGGCCGGGGCGCGGCGTTCGTATTCGCCGCCTCGCCGTCAGGTGTCTTCTTCGGCCAGGCCGTGATGGTGGACGTGCCGATGCTGTTCTTTTCAGCGGGTGCGTTGCTCGGATATCTCCGCTATCTCGAATCGAACAGCCGGCGCGCCCTGCTTCTCGGCAGCGCGGCCCTGGCACTGGCGGGTCTCGTCAAGCTCCCGAACGTTCTGATCGTCGGCCCCATCGTCTATCTGGGTTGGGCGGTGCGGGGATGGAGAATCGCGAAGGATCGACGCTTTGTCGTCAGCGTCGTGATCGCGCTGGCACTGATTGCCGCCTGGTACTGGCACGCCGACGTGATTTTTCACCGCACCGGCCTTGGCGTGGCGGCTTTTCACGCCGCGGGAACCTATGGTCCCGAGGTCGCGATTGCCGCCGGACCGATGTCGCCGGTGAGCAGCTGGAGCACTGCTGCCAGAATAATGGACCCGGACTTCTATTGGCGCATGCTGGCGCGGTTGTGGGATCTGCACCTCACGCCGCCGGGCCTCGCGCTTGCGCTCGTTGGAATCGCGCTCGCGTTCCGATCGTTTCGTGAATCGATGCTGGTGGTCTGGCTGGCGGCTGTGGCAGCGTTCATCCTCGCCACTGCGGAAGGCAACTATTTGCACGAATATCACCAGTTGCCCATCTTGCTTCCGGCGGCACTACTGGCCGGTCTCGCCGCGGCTCCCGCGTTCGACCTTTTCCGCGGATCGTTATGGCCTTTCCGAGAGGTGCGTGTCGGGTCACGCCTCGTGGCGGCGGGCGTCGCTGTTGCGATCGGCCTCGTTGCCATCATGTCGTTCCAGAGGAGCGACGTGATCAACACGCTCTTCAGGCCAAACACGCTGGATAGGAATCGAATGAATGCCGGCGCCGCCATCGCTGCCGCAACGCCGCAGGAGGCGCTGATCGTCGTCATCGAGTACACGGAGTACGGAAACAACTCCCCCACGCTCCTCTACTACGCGAATCGGCGGGGATGGTCGCTGGACCTGAACTCGGTGACGGATCACGGCCTCGTTCAATTGCGCAGGCAGGGTGCGCGCTACTTCGCGACGACCATCTGGCCGGAGCTACAAGCCAAGCACCCGGAGGTTGCAGACTTTCTGCTGGCGCTTGGGCCTCAGCCTCTCCAGGGAGCGCCAGGTGGAACGATGCTCTTCAGGCTACGGTGAAGAAAGGTTTTCTTTCTTCCTTCCTCCTTCTTCCTTCCTGATTTCTTAGAACCTTCCGCGGCTGAGCCAGACGGTCCCGAGATCGCTTTGATCGATCCAGCCCGCACCGGGATTTGGACCGCAGTGGCCGACGATGATGTCGAACGCATAGGTCTCCCGACTCAGTTCATCGGGACCCGCGCCGTAGTGATAGGCGATCTCATCTCGAGCGGGAAAATTCACATCACCTCGCCGGCCGTTGTAGCCCCAGCGCAGATCCTTCTCTTGTCTGAGCCGATCGACGATGAAGTCCATGAGCTCCCAGGTTCCGCCGGCGTCCTGGCACGATCGTGCGAGGAGATCGCCGCGCGAGTTGATGAGCGAGGCGACGAACGCTGCCTCATTCGGCTTTGGAATGCGGCCGCCGGGAGGCGGATCCGGTGTCCGTGCGCCGTACCTCACGCCAACCGTTGTCGTGCCGCGCTGCCCTTCGAAGGTCGCCGTAATCGTGGCTTCGCCTTCGTCGCCTGCGGTGGCGACGCCGGACGATGAGACGCTGACGACACCCGCGTTGCTCGACTGCCAGGAGGCCGCGCTGCTGCGATCCTCGACGAAGCCGTTCGAGTTCGTCACACGAGCAGTGAGCTGCTGGGTTTGGCCACGCTGAAAGAGCGTAGTCCCCCCGCTCACCTCGACCCCCACCACGCGAGCGGGTGACGGCACGGCTGGAGTTGCAGGTCCGGCCGGTGCTTCAGTGTCGCCGCAAGCCGAAGCCAGAGCGAGTGCGGTGAACGCGAAAGCGGAGCCGAGTCGTTGTGAAACGCGTTTCATTCCCAGAACTTTGTCCATGGCGGTTTCGAGAACCGGACTCCAACTCCCGCCCCGAACTGAAAGCCGCCGGCGTCGGCATCAGCTGTCTGCCCCTCCCCGAGGCGGAATGTAAGCGACCCTCGCACGTATCGGAGCATCACGCTCGCGCCGATATAGCGGGTTATGGCGTACGTCCCGGTGGCTCCGAAGTTGAACCCGACGCCCGATTCCTTGAGGGTGACGGTGTCGACGGCGTCAATCGTGACGGTGTTGTAGTCCGGCGGGTTCTCGGTGAAGGTTATCCCCCGGACGAACCCCTGCGTCACGCTGAAGAACGAGGGCCCGATTCCGACGGTGAAATCGATCTTGTCGGTGTAGGGAATGAACCACACCGCCTGGATGTGGACGCCGCTCTCTTTATGTTCGACGGGTGCCGTTCCATTGAAAGTGCGTGGCCGATCGAAGATGAGCGGGTGCGGGAGCGAACCGCTGTAGGTGGCGTCTCCCGAATTGCTGAAACCCGCATAGGAAATGCCGACGCCGTAGTTCTCGTACAGGCGGGCGGCACCGCCGATGTCGAGGAAGCCGCCGCCATCTGCGCTCTGACTGCTCTCGAAGTGGGCGTTCTCGTCGTAGAGCGTGAAGTCGGTGGCGCTGATGATGTCCTGACTGCCCGGTTGCGCACCGCCGTGCAGATACACGAACCAGCGTGCGGGCTCGGGATATGGGCTCGGAGGTTTTGGTTTGGTCTGCGTTTTGGTTGGGGTCTGCGCTGCAAGTGGCGATGGGATGCATGCCGCCAACATGGCGGCGAGGAGAACACACTTACGCATTCGCACCTCGAACGAAAGATCTGAAATTGGCGCCCAATACTAGCACGCGACTGATGATACAAACCTCGTAAACTGCTGCCTCGACAGCGAAATGGGGGTCAAAAACCCGGGCATGATCGGTTACACTTTGTCGGCGCGGTTTGCCACCGCACCAAACCACAACGGAGACTTTTGATGTATCGGATGTTTACCAGTCCGCGCTTTAGCGCTGTGTGTTTGCTCGCTCTCGCGGTTGCGTGTAGTAAATCGCCGAGCGCACCTTCCGAGTCAGATGCTGGCGTGCCCTCGTCGTCAGAAGCCGCCGCGGATGGCTCGACCCTCAAAGTGCACGCCCCGTCGCTGATGTCGCCGATCAACGACGTGCGGCTCGACAATCGTCAGCCGACGCTCGTCGTCGCGAATACAACCGGACGATTCGTCAACAGCAGCTACGTGTATGAATTTCAGCTGATGGACGATGGCGGCAACGTCGTGCAGAGCGCGAACATCGCGCAGGGCTCGTCGAACACCGCGTGGGCACTGGACGTGCTCGAGAGGGACACGCCGTATAGATGGCGCGTCCGCGCGACGCTGGCAGATGCGCGAGGACCGTGGTCGTCGGTCGGACGCTTCATCACCGTTCGCGAAAACCGGACGCCTGATCCGCCCCCGGGTGGAAGACTGCCGGTGCCGAATCGGGCTGGCGTCGTCGAACAGATCGCTCGTCAGTTCCCTAACGCGCTGAGAAATTCCTGTCAGGACCATGGCGGCAACTGGGAATTCATGGATCGCGTCGTGGACGCGCTCCGCTTGGAGGACTCGCGCTGGGGGTACAACTGCAAGCGTGGCAATTGCGGCGACCCCTCACTCGACGTTGTGGCGTATCACCACCTCGCGGGCCCGACTGTGACAGGCGTGACGGTTCGGACGGTCGACATCATCAGCGGGCACTGTGGAACGTTTCCTGGAACCGTCTGGATCGAGCATCCTGAAGGCGGTGCCGGGGACGAACGGCTTCACGAGCCGCGGCCGCTGGTAATGCGCGGCTGCCGGGAGAAGGATTGCGATCCTTCTCCCGGCGTCGCTTTCGCGTAATGCCCGCCACCTTCTACCGCTGGTTTTCCGATCGACAAAAAGAGCTGACTGATTTTGGCCGTGCCCGCCGCGGCCGAACCGAGCGTGCGCGCCTCGGCCTGCTGATGCGCCACATCAATCCCCCCGGCGAGATGCTCGAGATCGGTCCCGGTCAGGGCTCGCTGGCGCTGCAGGCCGTCGAGGCCGGGTGGCGATACCGCGGCATCGAAGCCAGCCCGATTCTGATCGACGAGCTGCGCGGCAAAGGCCTGGAGATCATCGAGGGCTGGGCGCCGCCGATGCTCGCCCCGGACGGCAGCGCCGACGTCGTGTACGCAGACCAGGTTCTGGAACACATGTCCGGCATCGACGCCGCGCGTCAGTTCGTCGCCGAGGCCCGCCGCGTTTTACGGCCGAACGGTGTGTTCTTCGTCGTGGTTCCCGACTATCTGAAAGAGCGGACGTTCTTCTGGGACGTGGACTACACGCACAACTTCGTGACCACCGAGAGACGCGTACGGCAGCTCATGTATGACGGCGGTTTCGAGGTGCAGCAGGTCGTCCGGAGCATCGGGGCGGCGACCGGGTTCGGTCGAGATCTCCTGGCCGCCGGCGCACTCTTCACCAACCTGCCCGGCCTGGACACGCTGTCGCGCTATACCTCGACGGAAGATTTGTTGTTCCGCGTTCGGAAGAACCTGTTCGAGACACTCGAATTCGTTGCGCGCAAGTCCGCGTGATTACCCATCTCAGCCGATCGCTGTGGATCCGGTCGGCAATCACGGCGATCGTGCTCGCGATCATGCTGAGCAGGATTTCCGTGGCGGAGGTGCTCGACGTCATCGCGCGTGTGCGTCCCGAAATGGTCGTATCCGTGCTGGTGCTGCTCGCGGCCGATCGGGCGGTGATGATCTGGCGGTGGATCATCCTGCTGCGGGCTACGGGACAGAGGATTGCCACGAAATCTGCGGCGTGGATCTACCTCGTCAGCTCGTTCGTGGGCGGTTTCCTACCCGCGGGCATCGGGGCCGACCTCGCCCGTGCCTACACGCTGTCGCAACGTACGTCTGAAACAAGCGCGGCGGCGGCCTCGGTCGCCGTCGACCGTCTGCTGGGTCTGCTGTCGATCGTTCTGGTCGGGATCTTCGGCATTGTCGTCGGTGGGCGATGGACGCGCGGCTCGAGAGACGTATGGGCTTTCGCCCTGGCTGCCGCAATGGTCGCGATCGGAATGGCAGCCGTGCTGTGGGCCGACCGCTGGATCCTCCTGGTGCCCGTGCGATGGACCCAAACCGCGATTGGGAGGCGCATGCAGCGCCTGGCGTCGGCGTTATCCGAGTACCGGGAACATCGCGTGGCGCTCGTGAGCGTCTCGATGCTGTCGATTGGCGTGCAGCTCCTGCGTATCGTCCAGGCGTGGCTCCTCGGCATCGGCATCGGGCTGACTGTGCCGTTCGCCTACTACCTCTTCTTCATGCCGATCGGGCTCGTGGCCTTGATGCTCCCGATCTCGATCAGTGGGTTCGGCGCACCGCAGGGGATCATCGTCTGGATGCTGAGGCCGGTGGGGGTTGCCGACGCGGACGCCTTTGCGTTGTCGACGCTCATCGTCTTGTCGGGAATCGTCGCCAATCTGCCTGGCGCCTGGCTGTATTTGCGGCGGGCCCCTGGTCTGGCCGCACGCACGTGAGCACGATTTGTCGGCTTCGAGCTTTACTTCGGAGCCGCAGAAGGTTTAAAATCAATACTTTATGGCACAAGTCTACGCGCTAAAGTACCTCGCGAAGGCGGCCGCCAGCGCACCGAGAGATCTGCTGAACAGCTACGTGGCGCGCATGCGACCGATCCATCCGACGGTGCTGATCTTCCACTGCACGTTCGTCTGCGACGCCCGCTGCGAGATGTGCAACAACTGGAAGCGCGGCGATCGCAAGAGCGACATGACCCTGCCCGAGATCGAAAAGGCATTCAGCTCGGGTCTCTGGAAGAACATCGAGAACGCCAATGTCTCGGGTGGTGAGCCGACCACCCGGAACGACCTGGTCGATATCTGCCGGATCATGCTGGATCGCATGCCCCGGCTCCGCAAATTCGGGTTGAACACCACCGGGCTGACGCCGCATCGGGCGATTCCGATGCTCACGAAAATCGTCGAGCTGTGCCACGAACGTGGCGTGATCTTCAGCTTTCGCGTGTCGATCGACGGCGTCGGCGAGATGCACAACCAGGTTCGCGCCGTGAAGAAGGGATTCGAAAAGGCGAACCAGACGATTCGCGCGATGCAGGAGCTGCAGAAGAAGTACAGCTTCAACTTTGGAATCTCGACGACGATCTTCCACACCAACCTGAACGACGCGGAAAACATCCTCGCCTGGGCGCGCTCGGAGAACCTCGACATCGTCTTCAACATGGTGCGGTTCACGGATCCGATGCTCGGCAACAGCGAGCTTGCGGCGACGTGTGGCCCGAACGGCAGCGAGGAAGAGGAGCGCATGCGCCAGTTCTTCCTCGACCGCGTGCGGATGGATCCGCTGCTCGACGGCCAGAACTACATCTACATGCACTACGCCGACATGATTGCGAACGGGTATCACCGCCTCGCCCCCTGCCCGTTTCAGACGCAGGGCATCATGTTGAATCCGGATGGCGGGTTGTTCTTCTGCGAGAACAGCCAGGTTGTCGGCAACGTTCGCGACCGCGATCCCGAGGAGTTGTATTTCAGCGCCGACAGCCAGGCGCATCGCAACTTCATTCGCGACGAGAAGTGCCCGACGTGCCTGAGCCCGTGTCAGATGAACGTGGCGGCCATCAAGCAGGTGGCGCCATACGCCAGATTCTTGGTCAAAGCCGCACGGGAAAAGCGCCGGTTCCACAACAAGGTCGCGATGGCCCGCACCGAGCCGGCCGCGCTGCGCTAGAAAAAGGGGACAGTCCCCTTTTTGCGAAACCGGGGACTGTCCCCTTTTTCGATCACTTCACACAGAACGCCATCAGATGCCAGCCGAGCGGCCGCACGAGCGCTCGGGGCACGGCGTTGAACGCGCCGACGAAAAGCCCGTTGTAAAGGGCGCCCTTCCAGCCATGGTGGAGGCGCGATCTCACCGGAAAGCGTTCCGGCACGATCGTCGTCTCCTGGAAACCGCGGACGAGATCCCGGAACTCCCCGGCAGAATAGAGACGCAAACCCGGGGCGTCCGCGTGCTCCAGCCCCACTTTCATGACGCGTGACAGCGCCATCAACCACGAACGGCGGTTGTAGACCATGAAGATCGCCGTTCCCCCAGGCCGCAGCACCCGCTGCGATTCCTGGACGATGGCGCGCGGATCGGCTGAGTACTGGAGAACGCCGTGCGCGTAGACCACGTCGACGCTCTCGTCGGGCAACGGCAGCGCGGCGCCATTGCCGACCACGATGCCGCCGGGTGAGCTCGAATGCAGCGCGAGATTCGTACGGGCCAGGCGCCCGGCTGTCTCCGAGAGATCGACGCCGACCACCGTCGCACCGCCGCGGGCAAAGCGGACGAGATCGGTGCCAATGCCGCAACCGATCTCGAGGACGCGACGTCCGGCGTAGCCCGAGAAGTCGACGAGCGTTGGCAGATAGGCGAGCTTGTCGAATCGATATTCGTCGAGA
This sequence comes from uncultured Actinomycetota bacterium, assembly GCA_963748245.1. Lineage (GTDB taxonomy): Bacteria > Actinomycetota > Actinomycetes > Propionibacteriales > Kribbellaceae > Kribbella. Next base: position 3,091,838 of record CAVVIA010000005.1, read on the forward strand.
TCGGCGAAGAACTCGCGAGAGCCCACGGGCGCAGTGGTCATCTCCAGATCGTGGATCCGACCGTTCCAGGTACTCGCGAATGCGCCGGTCGAGCCGCACTGTCTCCGGATCAACCTCCCGCTGGTTCAAAAACTCCCTCGCGGTTCGCTGGACACCACTTCGAGGCTGCTCTTGATCGCCTCGAAGAAGATGCCCGCCATGGTGTCGTATCCGCGAATCGTCGGGTGGAGATCGTCGACGCCGATGAGCGAGATATCGTCCTTCATCCCGGCGTAGACGTCGATGAGCAGCACGCCTTCGCTGGTCGCCACCGCGCGTATCCGGTCGTTGAAGCTCGGAATCAGCTGGGCGACGGCATCGCGGTGCCGCACACCGCCGGCCCGCTGCGGTGGCACGGTCGCCAGGGCGACGGTGACGTTGAGCCCTTTGGCATCCTGAACCATCCGCCGCAAGGCCGCGATTGCAGTGTCGGCGCCGCGGCCGATATCCGGGCGGTCGAGGAGATCGTTGGTGCCTTCCATCAGCAGCACGACTTCGGGGCGGTTCTGCTGCAGCACGCTGCGAAAACGCGCCGATCCGCCTTCGGTCGCCGACTCACCGCCGATGCCAGCGTTGATGATGGTGATTGACTGGAACACGTAGCGGGCAGCCAACCGCTTCTGCAACACGGTCGGATAGGAGTCATTCGGCGAATAGAACATGTTGCCGACCGCGTCGATCGAGACTTCGCCGGCGGTCAAGCTATCGCCGAAGGCGAGGAAACGGGTGAAGCGCAGCCGCGGCGGCGGGCGCACGGCGACGACGAAGCTGCACGATGCCCCCTGTCCGCGCGAGTCCGTCGCCTGGCACGTGACGCCGGTGGAACCGACCGCGAACGAACCCGGGGCCGATGAGCATGTCGTCGAAACTGGCGCCACGCCACCGGCCGTTTGCGGGGACGCGAACGAGACGTTCACGGGCGCACCGTCGGGCGACTGAACGTCCACGTTTGCCGGACAGGTAACCGTCAGGGCTGCCGGAGGTGGAGGGGGCGGTGGCGGTCCGGTCGGCGAACTGCAACCAGCCAAGAGAGCAAACACGCCACACGCCAATCCGAGTCGGACGACGACCGGGACGCGGCGCAACCGTGGCGTAGAATGACTCATCTGATGGTTCGTGACCTCGAGCGCCTGGCGAACGAGGCCTTCGACGTTCTCGTCATTGGCGGCGGCATCTATGGACTCGCCACCCTCCGCGAGCTGACGGCGCGGGGCCTGCGATCGGCCCTCATCGATCGCGGCGATTTCGCCGCGGCGACGTCGTTCAACAGTCTCAAGACCGTACACGGCGGCATCCGGGCGCTTCAGCACGGCGCGCTCTCGACCATGCGCCAGTTCGTGCGGGAGCGACGCGGCCTCGCCGTCATCGCGCCGCACCTCGTCCGCCCTCTGCCCTTCGTCGTCCCAACCCATCGCCATCCCGTGCGTAATCACCCTGTCATGACGGCGTTTCTCGCCGCCTACGATCTCCTCGCCTCTGACCGCAACGACGGCGTGGATGCCAGCCTGGCCCTGCCGGCCAGTCGAACGGTCTCGCGCCTCGAATGCCTGCGGCTCAACCCGCTCATCGATCCGTCTGGTGTCACCGGCGGCGCCGTCTGGCACGACTACCAGCTGCACAGCCCCGAACGCCTGGCGGTCAGCCTGCTCACCACCGCGGTTCGCAGCGGCGCCGCGGCCGCTAACTATACTGAAGCCCAGCAATTCGTGCAGCAGAATGGCGCCATCCGCGCCGTCCACGTGCACGATCTCGAAGGACGCGCACAGTTCGACGTCCGGTGTCGATTCGTCATAAACGCCGCCGGACCATGGGCGTGGGACCTCTTACGACGCTCCCAGGCGGTCCCGGCTTCTGTCGCGCAACCGGCCATGTCGCTGGCGCTCAATGCCGTCATCGACCATCGGCCTCCCGCAAACGCTGTCGGCGGCCTCGCTCGTGGCCGTTTCCTCTTTCTGGTGCCCTGGCGCGACCGCTCAATCGTCGGAACGAGCCACGATCCCTTCACCGGTGAGGCCGACGATCTCTCGGCCGCGCACACGCGGCTGGAATCGTTTCTCCGTGACGCGGCGCAGGCCTTTCCCGGAGCGCGCATCACTGCGAAAGATGTGCGACTGGTTCACCGCGGCCTCCTGCCGGCAAAACACGGGGCCAGCCTGCTCACGGAAAGTCTCGTGCACGACCATCGGACCGATGGTGTCGACGGCCTCGTGACCGTGCTTGGCGTTCGCTACACGACCGCCAGAGCGACCGCCGCCGCGGCAGCGGAACTCGTCGCCACCCGACTGGGCAAACCGTCCGGCACGAGCGCTCCGTCGCTCGAGCCGATTGCCGGCGGCAACATCCCCAACCTGCAAAGCTTCGAACAAGAGCAACTCGCCGACCCGTCGCTGCGACCCTCGACGACGCTTCGACTGATTGCCGCCTACGGCAGCGACTGCGCCACCGTCGTCAAACAGCTCCGCGACGATCCAGCGCTGGCCACGCCCCTCAGCCCCACCTGCTCGGTCACGCGCGCCGAAATCGTGCACGCAGTCCGCACCGAGATGGCCATCCATCTTGCCGACGCGCTGGTCCGGCGCACGGAAGCTGGAACCGGAGGTCACCCCGGCGAGGCTGCCGTCCACGCGGCTGCGGCGGTCATGGCCGAGGAGCTCGGCTGGACCGCTGCACGAGTGTCCGAGGAAATTGCCGACGTCGAGACTACGTATCAACTACCCGTCAGAACCTGACGGCGACCGATTCTGCCCACCGCTCGAAGACCATCAGACTGAAGAGCACGTGCGAGTGATTGGCCTGCCCCGCGCAGTGCTGCTCGATCAGACGCGACACTTCCGCTGGCTCGATCAAGCCCCGTTCACGCAGGCGATCGGGCGCCAGTAGTCGCGTCATGAGCGGCTTCAGCCCGCTCCGCAGCCAGTTCTTCATCGGGATGCTGAACCCTTCCTTCTGTCTGTCCAGGATCTCCGGCGGCACGGTATGCCGGAGGGCATTCTTGAGGACGTACTTGCGCACGCCGCCGCGTATCTTGAGATCTCCGGGCATCGAGAAGGCCAGCTCCATCACGTCGGTGTCCAGAAACGGCGCTCGCGTTTCGAGCGATGTGGCCATGCTCATCCGATCCACTTTCACGAGGATGTCGTCGGCCAGATAGATCGAAAGGTCGGCATAGAGCTGACGGTTCAGCACATCGTCGCCGCGCGCGCAGGCGAGAGCGGATCGCACGGGTGCGTACACGTCGGATGACTGCAGCGCGTCTTGAAACCTCTTCGTGTACAGCCTCTTCTTGACATCAGTCGAGAGAAAGGTCATCCAGCGGTACTGCGCAATCGCTTCGGGCGCGTGCACCAGACCGTCGACGAAGCGCTGCGCCTTGTTGACGAGCCCCTTCTTCTTCTCGGATGGCCGCAAGCGCTCGAGCACGAGGTCGGCCGCGCGGACGGCGGCGTCCGGCAACACGCCAGACCAGCGTGCCGCCAGCGCCTGTGCCTCGTACGCGTCGTATCCGCCAAACAGCTCGTCGCCGCCGTCTCCAGTGAGCACGACCTTCACGTGCGCCTGAGCCATCTGTGACACGAGAAACGTCGGGAACAGCGACACGTCCGCGAACGGCTCGTCGAGGTGAACGATCAGCCGATCGAAGAGGTCCACGACGTCGGGATCGACGGTTCCCTCATGGTGCTCCGTCCCGCAGAGTGCCGCGATTCGGCGCGCGTACGGCAGCTCGTTGTAGCTGCCGTCGGCAAAGCCCATGCTGAAACTGTGCACGGGACCCGCCGCCGTCCCCTGGGTCATCAAGGTCGCCACGGCGCTCGAATCGACGCCACCGGAGAGAAACACGCCGACCGGTACGTCCGCCATCATCTGGCTGCGCACCGCGCGCTGTAAGGTGCTGCGCAGCGCTTCGGCCGCCTCAGCATCGGACCAGGGCCGCGTCTGGACATCCGCGGCATCCCAATAGCGTTTGATCCTGACCTCGCCGTCCTGATACACGAGATAGTGCGCGGCCGGCAGCTTGTTGATGCCCTGGAAAATCGTACGCGGCGCGATCACGTATTCGTAGGTGAGAAACTGATCGAGCGCTTCGACGTCCAGCGCCCGTTCCACCTCGGCTCGGGACAGCAGCGCTTTGATCTCGGACGCCAGCCGCAGCCCATCGCGCGTGAGCGTGTAGTAAAGGGGCTTTTCTCCCGCACGGTCGCGCGCCGCCAGCAGCAGACGACGCCGGTCGTCCCAGAGCGCCAGGGCGAACATGCCGCGGATTCGTTGCAGGAAGCTCTCGCCGTACTCCTCGTAAGCGTGAACCAGCACCTCGACGTCGGATTGCGAGCGGAACTGGTGTCCACGAGCGACGAGCTCGCGCTTGACTTCCTGAAAGTTGTAGATCTCGCCGTTCGCCACCAGTTGAAGCGAGCCGTCCTCGTTGGCGAACGGCTGCTGGCCGCCCGCGAGATCGACGATCGCCAGCCGCCGCATCGCCAGACCGACGCCAGGAAGCACGACGCTCCCCTCTTCATCGGGTCCCCGATGGTTCAGCGTCCGCACCATTCGCTCGATCTCGTCTACCGCAATCGGGCGATGCGCGTCACGCTCGACGATGCCGACAATTCCGCACATTTGTTCGTTAGTCGTTAGTCGCTGAATCGCGCCGGTCGCGCACGACGCGCGCCGGTACACCCGCGGCGATGTGATATTCCGGCACGTCGCCTATCACGACCGCCCCGGCTCCGATCACCGCGTCTCGACCGATGCGCGAGCCGTCGGTCACGACCACGTGGGCCCCGAGCCAGACGTTCTCGCCGACATCGATGCCGCGCGCCGTCCGGCCCTGGTGCAGAACCGGAACATCCACACGATCGAAGAGATGATCGCCCCCGACGAGATACGTATACGCCGCGATGAGCGTTCGGGCACCAACGCGCACCTCGGCGGCGGAAAAGATCTCCGCGTTGAAGCCGATGTTCGCTTCCTCGCCGATCGAGATGTTTCCGTTCTTGCAGCTCAAGATCGTGTTGCGGCCCAGAAACACACCGTCCTCGAGGACAATCCCGCGGTTGGTCGTGCCCTTCGCATCGAGGCAACATCCGTCATCGACGACAACGTTGCTGCCGATTCGAATCTTGTGCGGATGACGCAGCACGACGTTGGCGCCGAACGCCACGTTTCGACCCACCTGTCCCAGCAGGATTGGATACAGCTTGGCGCGCAGGAACAAACCCAGAGCGCCCGGCACCCACGCGCACAACAGCACGACGAGCTCGTAGGTGATCAGCGGACCCCAGCCCTCGCGACCGATGACCAGGTCCGCGTACCGCTGGCGCCGCGAGCGGCTGGCCCCGAACTCTTTCTGGATGTCGGTAATGCGGGGGTCGGCGACCCGCGGCTCAGATGAACCGCTCGAGGCTGACACGGGTATCGTCGTCTCCCTCCAGCTCGCCCGGCTCGCTCTGCCGAATTTCGCGGATGACGTAAATCGGCTTCCCCTGCGACTCGTGATAGGTGCGCGCGAGCATCTCCGCGAGCAGTCCCATGGTCAGCAGCTGCACGCCGATGAAGACGAGCAGGATGCCGAGCTGCAGCGTCCATTGCCGATCCGCCCACTGCCCACCGAAGTACTTCATGTAGGTCACGTACAGACAGATGGCGGTGCCGAGACTGCCGAGCATCAGCCCGAGGAGACCAAAGATCTGCAGCGGGCGGGTCGAGTAGGAGATCAGAAACTTCACGGTCATCAGATCCAGGATCACGCGGATGGTCCGGGAGATGCCGTAGTTGGAGCGGCCGTGCCGCCGCTGGCGATGATGGACGTCACGCTCGACAATCTTCACGCCGAGCTCGCTGGCAATCGCCGGCAGGAATCTGTGCATTTCGCCGTAGAGCCGCATCGGCTTGACGACCTCGGAGCGAAATACTTTCAGCGAACAGCCATAGTCGTGGAGCTTGACGCCGGTCGCGAACGAGATGATCCAGTTGGCAATGATCGACGGCAGGCGGCGATTGAGAAACGGATCCTTCCGCTGCCGCCGCCACCCGGCCACGATGTCGGCGCCCGTGTGTTCGGCGAGCTCGATCATGCCGGGAATGTCCGCCGGGTCGTTCTGCAGGTCCCCGTCGGCGGTCACGATGAAGCGGCCGCGCGCATGGGCGAACCCCGCTGAAAAACCGGCGGTCTGGCCGAAATTGCGCCGAAACCGGATCACGCGGAGTCGCGGATCCTCGCTCTGCAACTGGACGAGCCGTTCGAAGGTGTCATCCTCGCTGCCGTCGTCGATGGCGATGATCTCGTAGGGCCGGCCGAACCGTTTGAGCGTTGTCGTAAGTTCCCGGTAGAGGTCCTCCACGTTCGGCGCCTCATTGCGCATCGGGATAACGACGGAGACCTCTGGTTTCATTCTGTAAACAGTTGATTATACGGACGTTGTTCGCGTGCCGTCAATTCCGTTCCGCTCCCGGCCCCGCCGCTGTCGCCACCAGAACCAGGCGAGCGCGGCAGCGCAGATCAAGATCGCCGTGACGAGCCCCGCCGTCCGTGCGTTTTCGCGAAGGAAGCCGACAGCCGCCTCGCCATACCACAGGGCCAGGAACCCTTCGCCGAAGTATCGGATCCCACGGCCGATCGTCGCAGCGACGAGAAATGCCGAAGGCCGCACGCCGGCGACTCCCGCCGCCAGGACGAAGATCTTGAACGGCATCGGCGGCGGCAGCAGCGACGGCACGATGATCGCCAGCAACCCGAAGCGGCGGAATATTCCCATCGCGCGCTCGACCGAACCCGTCTTGAAACGCTTCTCGAGAAAGGCCTGTCCACCCCGCCGCCCCACCGAATAGAGCGCGAAGCAGCCGGCAACCGACCCGACCGTACACATGAACGCGTAGTAGAGCATTCGATGAGGATGCTGGATGGTGAGCCAGACAATCAGCAGATCGCAGACTTCCGGAAAGGAGAGAAACGAGGAATCGAGAAATGCAATGAGGAAGAGTCCAGGGGCGCCAAGCGATAGCGCGAAACCCTGCACCCAACTGAGGAAACGTTCCATCCTCGTGAGTGTAGACGATGCTACCGCGGCACGTAGCGGAGCTCGGGGCGCCAGAACATCGACCGATGGTTCACGACGGGCCCAGCCGGACGGTAGTGCTGCTCTATCGGCAACCAGGCGTGGACCGGCGTACGACCCTCAACGCCGATGACCGCCTCGAATTGGTGATCTTGCAGCGCGCGTTCGAGCTCGTCGGCGAGAGATTTCCCCGCCTGACTGGGATTCCCACGGATGACGTCGGCAATGACCACCGCATGGGCGTGCGAGGTCTTGCCGGCAAGAATCGGCAAATACCCATGAAACGGGGCAAACACCTCGCCAGGCTGTGCCGCAACCGCCGTCACCAGCGAGTGTCCAGTGGCGACATCCTGCTCGGTCGGTACGAGCCGGGCAGGCACGTAGGCCAGCCGCATCAACTGCAGCAAGGCGACGCAGTACACTGCACAGTGCGTAATCGAGACGCGCGACGGACCGAGAAGGTCGCTGGCGAAGCGTCGATCGTGGACCAGCGCGGCGAAGACGAGCGACAACGCGGCATAGGCAGGAAGTGCCACGTTGACGTAGCTGAGCGAGTGCAACCGCGAGGCCCACGCGCCGCCGCACAGGCCGGCGGCCGCCAGCAGATGCAGAAGGGCCGATTCCCGATCGCCTTGACGCAGCTTCACGAGCAGGTAACCCGCTGACGCCAGCAACGCCAACGGCAGCGGCCGCAGCAGGTCGAAACGCCAGAAACCCCAGATCATCTCGAGAGCGAGCGGGTGCTGCGCCGGAACGTCGCGGACGTAGTAGAGATACCAGCCGTCGAACACGCGCTCGAGCACGATGGTCGTGCCGAACACGATTGCCGCGACGGTCCCCGCAAAATACGCGAACGCGAGCCGTCCACGCCAGGCACAGAACACCGCCAGAGGGATCGAGACGACGAGCCCGGTCTGCTTGACCAGGAACGACAGCGCCATGAGGACGCCCGCGCAGACGTAGGCGGCAGGCGATGTGTGCCAGCGCAAGACGTAGATGGCGAGGAGTGCCAGCATCAGGAACAAGGAATCGTTGCGGGCAAGGTCGAGCCAGCCATCCGTCCATCCAAACATGGCCGCGAACAGACCGGCGGCAAGAATGCCGGCGCGGATGTCGCCGGATTCGCGCGCCGCCAGCCGGTAGAGGATGCCGAGGACGCCGGCTGACGCCGCAATGGAAATCAGGCGCAAGGGAAGAAAACCGACGCCGATGACTTTTGACAGCGCGGCGGCAACGTAGAAATACAAGGGCGTGTAAGTGAGCGGAATGAAGGCAAGCGAGGGCTTCGCGTACAATGGCGCGCCGGACAGGATCGTCCGCACGTGATCCACCATTGCTCCTTCCAGCCACTCCAGTTCGAATGGATAACCCACTCGCAGGCCAACGAGCACGATGAGCAACGCGATGTAGGCGCCCGCTCCTATGGCGAGCAGCGTGTGGAGGACGGCGGTGAGCCGCGCAAGACCCGGACCGCTCGGAACATCTTGCGCCCCCGTCTTATGATGCGTCGTCAGTAGCGTAAGACTAGAGGAACGCTCGCCGCAGAGCAAATGGGCAAAACGTCATCAGTCGCTCGAGGCCAAACCGGATGGCTGTTGGTCCTGGTCAGCCTTGGCGCGATTCTCCGCGTGATCCTGGCGGCACGCTCGCCCACGCCGTACGGGTACGTATTCGACTTCTATCACGAGGCGATTCAGCGGCTCTACGCACTCGGGCACCTTCCCGCGTCCACCGACTGCTGGCAGTGTTACCATCCGCCGCTCCACGTGTGGCTCGGCGTTCCGCTCTATGCGATCGGGAAATTTCTGGCTGATGGATCGGATGGTCTTGCCGATCCGGCTCTGCGCTTCGTGGCGATCTTGTCGCTCGTGTGCGGCAGCGTCTCCGCCTACTACGCGTATCGAATTCTTCGTCTGTATCGATTCCACGGCACCGAGCTGGTCATTGGAACCGGTCTGATCCTCACCTTCCCATGCCTGTTCATCAGCTCGTATGGCATCGAGGCGGACATTCTGTTGACCGCCATCATGACGGCGTTCACGTACTACGCAATCCGATTCTTCGCTGCGCCCGGTCGAACGGACACCCTGCCGGCAATTCGCCTCGGGACTCTGGCCGGCCTCGCCTGCGCCACGAAATACACCGGCCTCATCGCGCCAATCGTGCTGGTGGTGCTCGGTACACTGGCTCTCGTGGCTTCCGCCTTCAGGCGGAAGAATCTTCGGACAGGAGATCTTCCGGCTAAAGCCGGAAGCCACCTAACCCGCCAGATAGCGCTCGCGCTCGGAATCTGCGTGCTTCTTGGCGGCTGGAAATACGTCGATAACTTCCAACGCTACGGCCAACCGCTTTTCGCGAACGGATCCGCGCAGCTTGGTTTCTCCGTGACCAATCGGCCCTCGTTCTGGAACCGCTACGACTTCCACTCGCTGCGCCTCAAGGATTTGTTGAGGCTGGCCAGGGGTCAGGTGCGACCCGCCCAACTGACGTATCTTCCCTTCTACCGCAGCGTGTGGACGACGCTCTACGGAATGGCCTGGGGCGACATGGGCCTCTTCAGCGATCCCAGCCGCCACGGCTTCTCCCGGCAGCCGTATCCGCGTAAGCGCATCAGACCGATACTCGCGACGTCCGTGCTCGTGCTCGGTCTCGTCCCGTCGTTGCTCGCGATCGCCGGTTTCCTTGCCACGCTCAGGCACCGTCTGCTCTGGCCGTTGACGGTCACCGCGAGCCTGACGTGGGTTGCCTACGTCGTCTGGTTTCTGGCGCAGGAAGACTGGGCGCTCAAGACGAAGTACATCTTGTTTCTTCTCCCGGCCTACGTCGTCTTCGCCATGCTCGGCCTGAGATGGCTGCGCCATCAGTGGCTGCCAGCCGGGCGAGTGGCGATGGCGTTGCTGGTGTTGCTCATCGCCAGCGCCCACCTGTATCTCCTGAACTTCGCATGGGGCTGATGCGCCACCCGGCGTTGCTGTTGGCGATCGCATGGGTAGCCCTGCTGGTCCTGGCATCTCTCCGACGAAGGGCTGAACTCGGGGATTCGTCAGGTCCGCGTGGCCTGATGTTCGCTGCGAGCATCGCGGTCATCGTCAGCTACTGCGCCATCGTCGTTTGGTATACCTTCAAAGCCTCGTATTTCGATGCGGCGGAGCCCACTATCACCGCGGTTGCCGCGGCGTTTGCATCAGGTCAGCCCCTGTATCCGGCACTCGACGCGCCGGAGCGGTATGCACACATCTACGGACCGGTCCTCTTCATCGTGCACGCCGCTGCGTTTGCCGTAGCCGGTGCCAGCATCCTCGCATCGAAGGCGGTTGGTTCTGTTGCGGCGTTGTCGAGCCTGGGACTTACCTACGTTGTCTATTCCCGTCGCGCCGGGGTCCTGGCGGCCTGCAACGTGACGGCCGCGAGCGCGCTCGTTTACCTGTACTTCAGCAACGCCACGTTCTGGACACGCTCGGATCCGCTGTTGATCCTGTCTACGTCGATTGGACTTGCCGGGGCACTCTCCAGGCGACGGTTCGCAGCGGCGATCGTTCTCGGGCTGGCGACAGGTGCGGCCATCAACCTGAAGGTCACGGGAGCTATCTATCTAATCCCGGTTTTCGCAATCGCGCTCTCGAAGCACGGCGTACGAGTCGTCGCGGCTGCGGCCGTCCTCGCGGTCGTCGCGGCCGCTGCCCCGTTCCTGTTGCCGCAGATCTCCTTCTCTCACTATCTGGACTATCTGCGGCTGTCGGCGCGCAACGGGTTGCTGGAATCGAAACTCCTCGAGAATACCGAGTGGGGTCTGTTCCTTCTGACGCCGCTGCTGGTCACGTGGTGGGGGATCCGCAACACTCGACTCGAGCGCGAGTCCAGACCTGTCCTGGCGGGTCTTACATGTGCAGTAGGCGTGATCGCGATCGTTTCGGCAAAGCCGGGCGGCGGCTCGTTTCACTTCCTCCCGTTCGTTCCGATCCTGGGGTATGCCGTGTTGACGGCGCCTCGCGGAACGTGGAACAGATCGTTCCCCACACGATTTGCCGCAGCATTCGTCATTGCCGCGACAGCCATCGCCATCCCGCGGCAGCTGATCTTCATTCGTACCGTGTCGGGACGGCATCTGGAACGTGCGATTGCCGACGTCCGACAGTTCGCGGATGAGACGCCGTCGAAGCGTACTGCGGTTGGATATGCCGGAACCTCATATCTTTCTCAAGTCCGGCCCGAGCTGGTCTTCCGAACCGGCGACTACTTGATCGACGCCCCGGCCGTGCAGGAGCACCGGCTGTCCGGTCTGGAGATTCCGGCCGCAACGATTCGCGCCATCGATGACTGTCGCTTCGATTACTGGTTGCTCCCAGACGACGCGCAACCCTTCGACGTACCCAGCGCCTATCAGCCGCTCGGCCCGGAGAGTGTCTTTTCTACGCAGTTCCGGTTGGCATTCCTGCGACGGTACGTTCGTGTCAACCGCACGGCGTTATTCGACGTCTGGGAGTGCCGTCGTCGGACAACCGGCGGAGCCGCCAATTGAGGGACCGACTGGCGCCACTGCTCATCGGGGTTGCCGCGTTCCTCGCTGGCGCGGCCGGTGCCTGGTTCTACTCGGCCGGCGATCTCGCGATCAGCCATTTCGATGCGCGGGCGCACCTCGTCGTGGCACGCCGCATCCTCGACAGCCTGACGCCGGGGTGGCAACAGATCGGCGCCGTCTGGCTTCCCCTGCCTCACCTCCTGAACATGGTGCCAGTGCAGGTCGACGCATGGTATCGATCGGGCGCGTCCGCGATTGCCATTTCGGTCGCGAGCTCCGGCGTTGCGGCCTGGGCCCTGTCGCGATTCATCCTGACCTCGACTGGTTCCGTGGCCGGCGGTGCCGCCGGCGCGGCGCTCCTGCTCGCCAATCCGAATCTGCTCTATATCCAGAGCACGCCGATGACCGAGCCCTTGCTCCTGGCAACGGGTCTCGTCTCGCTCACGCTCATCGCCACCTGGATCGAGCGTGGCGCCCAAGGATGGCCGTGGGCTCCCGGCCTGGCGCTGGCGGCCACGTGCATGACGCGATACGAAGCGTGGCTCATCGCACCGTCGGCCGTCGTCCTGGCGACACTCGTGCTCCTGCGGCGGGAAACGCCGGTGCCTGCCGTTCTTCGCGCGTCGCTCAAGCTCTCGGTGTTCCCGGTCGCCGCGATCGTGCTCTTTACCGCGAACAGCCGGTGGACGATCGGATCCTGGTTCATTCCCCGGGATTTTTTCGTTCCCGAAAACGCCGCACTGGGAAATGCGCACCTGGCGTGGGAGCAGGTCACGGAATCTGTGCACCTGCTGTCGGGCACGGCATACGTCTGGCCCGCATATGCCGGAGCTGCGTGCGCTGTGCTGGCCTTTGGGCTCTCACGCCGGCGCGCGATGACCGTCCTCATCCTCGCACTCGCCGCTGCGGCGGCACTGCCCTGGTATGCCTACATGCAGGGACATCCGGTCAGGGTTCGTTATGGGCTTTTGATCGTGGCCGCTTGCGCCGCGCTGGCAGGCACGGGCATCGGCCTCCTCTGGCGCCCGCTCCGAGGCGTCGCCGCAGCAGCGCTCGTCGCCGCCGTCCTGTTTCAAGCATCGCCACTCAATCGCGATTCCCTGCTGGTCGTCGAATCGAAACGCGATGCCGCCAATGCGGCGGGACGCCAGGCTGTGACCGCATATCTTCGCCAGCACTATCACGGCGAGGGGCCGATCATGATGAGCATGGGCTCACTCGCTCACTACATGCACGACCTCGGGCGCGCCGGATTCAACATTCACAGCTTCCTGCACGAGGGCAATGGCGAGGCGTGGCAGTACGCGGTGCTCGGACCGAGAGGCTACGTCACCTGGCTGGTGATCGAGGAGCGCGCCGAAGGTGGAGACGCGCTCTATCAGGCGTCACAGCGCGACCCGAAGTATCTGGAGGGTTTCGAGCGTGTGGCTGAGGGTGGCGGGGTGGCGCTCTATCGGGCGATCACTCCTCGCCCGTAGCGCGGGGTGCTACGGGCGATTGGGAGCTATCAGAATCGCAAATGGACCGTGAAGCTCGTCGTCCAGCCGCCGAGATCGATCCTGTCTCCGAGGAAATCGTCGACGTTGTCGATGGTGCCTTTGGCATTCTGATAGCGCAACTCGCCGCCGATCATCCAGACGTCTGCAATAGGTGCTCTGATGCCACCGACTACGACCGGGCCGACGGCGTTTCCGTTCGCTCTGAATCGGGCCGTGAAAATTGAGTCGTCACGGAAGTCAACGAACTCTCCGACCTCGCTGTAATGCCAGTTGAAGAGACCAATGCCCGCACCCACGTAGGGCTGCACCGCGCCGCGGCCGAGCGGCAGGAATCGCACGGTTGCCGTCATCGGAACGACGCGCAATTTCAAATCCTGTGCGATTTCGGTGTCGTCGGAGTGCGTGACGTGTCGATAGATCGATGGCACTGTTCGCTGATAGTAGCCGACGCCGGCACCAGCCTCGAGGTAGTCACCGATGCCGATCAGCCATTCGCCGCCAAAGGTGACATAGTTGAAGTCGTTCACCTCGAAGAGCAGCGGCTCCAGATCCGCGAAGAGCACATCGCCGTCGACCCGCGAGTCGAGGCCACGCAGCGCGAAATAGCCGACGTTGAAGCCGATCAACTGCCGCGGCTCGACTCGGGTCACTTGCGCGTTGGCAATTGCTGGAGCCGCGAGTGCCAGCGCGGCCACGCAGCCGGATAACCACAGGCAGGTGCCAAGACGTTTCCTCATGACAATCTCCGTTGTGCCGGCGCCACCGTTCGCCGCTCGATTGCGGAACCGGCGCGCTGTCATGCCGTCGAGCACGAACGGTGCCAGCGCAAGGTGGGCAAATCCTGCAAAACGTGCCTGATTTGGCGTCGCGCTGTCTTACCGGGGTGTCACTCCGTCCTGTTTCGTGAACGAAAGCGGGCGCTGAAGCCAGCGATTGTCTCGAGCATTTCCTGGTGGACGTGGCCGTTGGTGGCGAGCACGCTGCCCGATCGCGAGGCGAACGGACCGCCATCGATCGTCGTCACGCGGCCACCGGCCTCGGCCACGATCAGCGCGCCGGCGGCCACGTCCCAGGGCTGGAGCTTGTGCTCCCAGAATCCATCGAATCGCCCGGCCGCCACATAGCAGAGATCCAGAGCCGCCGAGCCGAGACGGCGCACCGCGCGTGCGCGCGAAATGAACTCACCGAAGAGGCCGATGAGTTCCGTCGAATCGCGATGGATGTCGTAGTGAAAACCAGTGACCAGGAGAGAGTCGAGAAGGTTGGCCGACGCGGAGACGCGCAGAGGAGATCCGTTCAGCCACGCCCCGGTCCCGCGCTCTGCAGTGAACAGTTCGTGTCGGGTCGGATCGTAGATCGCGCCGACAGTGGCCACACCATCGATTTCGAGCGCCAGCGACGCGCAGAAGATTGGGAGACCGTGTGCGTAGTTCGTGGTGCCGTCGATCGGATCGAGCACCCAGCAGAAGCGCGACTGCGCCTCCCGATCGCCCGACTCCTCGAATTCCTCGCCGAGCACGGTGTGTGACGGAAAGCGTTCGGCGATCATCGCGCGAAATGCCCGCTCGATCGCCAGGTCCATTTCCGTGACGAGATCGATTGCCCCTTTTTTGCCGACGTGGAGATCGCTGCCGAAGCGCGCCATCTGCGCCTCACCGGCACGGATCACGGCTTCAATCGCGGTCGCCAGGTAAACCGGATCGATCGGCTCAGGCACTGGACGCCAGCTTCTTGACCATGCGCACTTCCATTCCCCCTTCGGACCCGCGCCGCAGGGTAACGTCGTCCATGAAGTTGCGCATGAAAAAGATGCCGCGGCCGCTCGACTTGAGGATGTTTTCCGGAGCGAGAGGGTCGGCGACTTCCTCGGGCTCGAACCCCTCGCCCTCGTCGAGGACGCGGACGACGAGCTCGCTCGGCTTCGCCGGCGGAGTGAAGCTGAACTCGACCGTGACCAGCTTGCCGTAATCTTCGCGGTTGCCGTGTTTGATCGCGTTGATGACCGACTCGCGCACGGCGACGCCGATCCAGTGCACCGCGTCCTCATCCAGGCCGGCCAGCTGGCCCATGCGGTCGCTGACCACCTGCACGAAATCCAACATCTCAAAGTTGCTGTGAATCTGGAGGCGGACGGTACCGCCACGTGTCAGCATGCAGGGCGGTGGAAGCCGGGGCTGACAGGACCTGTCACCGGGCGGAAGCTCTGATTAGTTCTGGGACCGGCCACGCGAGTCAATACCATACTAAACCGGATCCATCCAATAACGCGAATGCTATAGTGCGTGGATGTTCCGCGCGCCCTCCGACGCCGCGGTGGTCCGACCCGCGGCGACCGTCTCGGGCCGCATCCGTGTCCCCGGCGATAAGTCGATCTCGCACCGATACGCGCTCCTCGCGGCGCTGGCCGAAGGCCGGACGCACATCAGCAATTACTCGCCAGGCGCCGATTGCGCCGCCACGCTGGACTGCCTTCGCCGCCTCGGCATCGAGATCCGCCGCCAGACTCACACAATTGAAATCACCGGCCGCGGCTTTCGAGGTTTCGTCCCATCTCCGGCACCGCTCGACGCCGCCAATTCGGGCACGACGATGCGGCTCCTGGCCGGGGTTGTCGCCGCGCAGCCGTTTCGAACCACGATCGGCGGAGACGAATCGCTCAGCCGCCGCCCGATGCGCCGGGTGATCGAGCCCTTGACGCGAATGGGCGCCAGGATCGAGGCGGTCGACGGGCGGCCGCCCCTGACCGTCCACGGCGCCGATCTGCAGGGTATTCGATACCAGCCCGAAGTGCCCAGCGCGCAGGTCAAGAGCGCCGTCCTCCTCGCTGGCATCCAGGCGCGCGGCCTGACGACGGTCTCCGAACCCGCACCTACACGCGATCATACGGAGCGGGCCCTGACGGCGTTCGGTGTCGACGTGAATATCGACCGGGGCACGATTTCGGTGGAAGGCGGACAAGAGCTGCGCGCCTGCACCGTGGACGTCCCGGGTGACCTGTCCGGAGCCGCTTTCTGGGCGGTCCTGGCGGCGGGAACCCGCGGCGGCCGGGTCGAGGTCGCCGGGGTCGGCCTCAACCGGAGCCGGCTGGCGTTGCTCGAGATCCTGCGCCGCGCCGGCGCCGAGGTCAGCGCAACCGTCGAGGCCGAGGTCAACGCCGAACCCGTCGGCACATTGCGCATCGCCTCGTCGACGTTGCGCAGCTTCAGCATCGCCCCGGCGGAAGTACCCGGCGTAATCGATGAGATCCCGGCGTTCGCCGCCCTGGGCGCCCTGCTGCCCGAAGGGGAGACGATGGAGGTGCGCGGCGCCGCCGAATTGCGCGTCAAGGAGAGCGACCGCATTTCACGACTGGCCGACGGCCTGCGTGCACTCGGCGCCTCGGTGCAGGAGTTCGAGGACGGCTTCCGCATCGAAGCCCGCAAGCTGGTCGGCGGCACCGTCGATTCTGTCGGCGATCACCGTCTGGCCATGGCCTTTGCCGTGGCCGCGACGGGCGCCTCCGACGTCACGACGATTGCCGGCGCCAGCGCCGTCGATGTGTCCTATCCCGGCTTTTTCGAAGAGCTGGAGCGCCTGACGCGTCGCGGTGACGACCGATAAGATTTACCTCGTCGGATTCATGGCAGCGGGCAAGACGACGGTGGCGCGGGCCCTGGCGGCGCGTCTCGGCTGGCGCGCCGAGGATGTCGATGAGTTGATCGAGGCACGCGAGCGCCGGCCGGTGGCAGATATCTTTGCGCGACAAGGCGAACTGTACTTTCGAACGATAGAACGAGAAATCCTTCGCTTGCTGCTGCCCATCCGCCATGCCGTCGTCGCAACTGGAGGCGGCACGTTCATGGATCTCGAAAATCGCGCGGCCATCAACCTCGATGGCTTTTCGGTCTGGTTGGACGTTCCCTTCGAGACCGTCGTCGCCCGCCTCCCCGCCGATGGCCGACGGCCGCTGGCTACCGACCGCGGGCAGATGGAACGCTTGTTCGTCGCCCGTCAGACGGCCTATGCCCAGGCACATTTGCGGCTCGAAGCCGGAACTGCGCCCGCCGAAGAGATCGCCGAGCGGATCCTCGAGCGGATTCCGAGCGCCTGAAGGGCGAACGTGCGCTATCTGGTCATCTCCGACATCCACGCCAACCTCGAGGCACTCGACGCGGTACTTGCCGCGGCGCCGCCGGGCAAATACGACCGCGTGCTGGTGCTCGGCGACCTGGTTGGCTACGGTGCCGATCCCAACCCCGTCATCGATCGCGTGCGCGCGCTCAATCCCCTGTCCGTGATCCGCGGCAACCACGACAAGGCCTCCTGCGGCCTGGACGATGGCAGCAGCTTCAATCAGATCGCCAGGTTCGCCGCCGCGTGGACGGGCGAGGCGCTGACGGCGGACAACCGTCAGTACCTGCGCGACCTGCCTGCTGGCCCCGTCATCATCGATGACCGCATCGAGATCTGCCATGGCGCGCCGTTCGACGAAGATCACTACATCTTCGACGGCAACGACGCGAGACGCGCACTCGATGCCTCTGAGCGCGACTTGTGCCTCTTCGGCCACACCCACTTGCCGGTGGTCTTCTTCGATGAGGCGGGTGATATCGGCGGCGAGATTCCCGAGGGCGCCGTGCACGAGGTCTCGCTGCAGGACGGAGTGAAATTGCTCGTGAACGTGGGGTCGGTCGGTCAGCCGCGCGATGGCGATCCGCGTGCCGGCTACGCGATGTTCGATTCCGGCTCGAGAAAGCTCGTGCTCTATCGCGTGCCGTATCCCGTCGAAATCGCGCAGCGCAAGATCGTGGCGGCGGGGTTGCCGCACACGCTGGCCAATCGATTGGCTATTGGGCGGTAAAAAGCGTCCAATTCCCAATTCCCAACTCCCAAACGAAACCGCGCGAACGAACTGGGCGAAAGCCGACCGTCAGACGATGTCGGTACGCTTTCACCCAGCCGTTCGAACGATTTCGTTGGGAGTTGGAAGTTGGACATTGGGAGTTGACGATCTACTGCCGCGCCTTCCGCTCTTCGCGGCGTTTCAGCTCCGCCTGATATGCATCGGCCGCGGCGCGCGATCCCAAGACCCAACCAATCACGATCCCGATGAGCAGGACGGCGGGGATGAAGATGAAGTGCGCCGACGTCATCTCCGAGAAGTTCACCGCCGGCCTCCACGTTCCAACCGGCCTATCACCTCGCGCAGCTCGCTCTCCACTCGGTTCAGCCGCCGCCAGACCGAGAAGACGTAGACGAGCACCGCCAGCCAGGCGAACGCATATGCGGCAATCACCAGCGGCGCAGCGGGAAATGACTCCGGTGCCGGCAGCTGATCGATCGGCACGAAACCGCCCTGTCCGGCGGAAGGGGGTTGGGCGGCACTCACCGCTGCCGTGGCCAGTATCAAGAAGAACGCGTGAATGAGTCTCATCATGACAATTCTTCGAGCGCCAGATACGCCCGATCCAGTTCGCGACGCAGCCGTTCGAGCCGGGTACGCATGGCCAGCAGCAACAGACACATCGTCAGAAATGCGAACACGCTGAGCCACAGCGGACCGGCCATCGGGCGCGGCAGCGTGGGCACGACGCTCGTGAGCGGATGAACCGTCCGCCAGATGTGCACGGACCAATAGACGAACGGCACGTTCGCCATGCCGAACAGCGCCAGCCCCGCCGCGAGCCGCTCGGATCCCGGGCCGCCATAACGACGCAACAGCAGATAGGCGACGAAAATCAGCCAGAGCACCAGGGCCGTCGTCAGCTTCGCATCCCACTGCCACCAGACGCCCCAGGCGCGTCTGGCCCACAACGGACCGGTCACCAGACCGATGAGACCGAAGAGCACGACCAGCTCCGCGGCAGCCGCCGCGATGAGGTCGCCGCCGCGGCGCCGGGTGAAGAGAAAGCTGATGCTGGCAATTCCGCAGACGAAAGTGGACAGAAACATCGCGAACCACGCGGGCACGTGGAAATAGAAAATCTTCTGCACGAGCCCCATCGTCGACTCGAACGGCGCCCGGCCTATCGCCACAGGTGCGTAAACAAAGAGAATCGCCGCCACCACGACGGCCACGGGAAATACCTTTTTCACGGTTACGCTCCGTCGCTCATGACTGCCTCGAACGTCCAGAGTGCGAGCGTGACGAACACGACGTCGAAGCAGAGCAGCATCGCTCCCCACGCCCGTGCCGAAGCCAGGTCGGGCTCGGGCTGAAGCAGGGCTGCGGTTCCGCGCACACCTGCGATGATGACCGGTACGGTGATCGGATACAAAACAATTGGCAGCAGCACGTCTCGGCTGCGACTGCGGAGCAGCATGGCCGCAAACAAAGTCCCAACGGCGGCGAAACCTGCGCTGCCGAGGAGCAACAGCAGGGTCAGCATCAGCGGATGAGCAAGAAAGCTTCCACCAAACATCAGTGCAACGAGCGGAACGAGCACGAGCTCGACGGCCGTCAGCAGAACCATGACGGCTACCAGCTTGCCGACATAGAGCGCTGGACGCGCCATCGGCGAGGCGAGCAGCGCGCGAAGCGTCTCGTTCTGCCGTTCGCGCTCGAACGAGCGTCCGATCGCCAGAGTCCCCGAGAACGCGATGGCGATCCAGAGGATGCCAGCGGCGGCGTCATCCACGGCCCGCCCGTCCTTGACGAACGCAAACGCGAAAATCAGAACGCACGACATCGCGAAGAACAACGTCGTGTAGACGATCTCCCGGCTGCGCAGCTCGATGGCCAGGTCCTTGGCGACGATGAGACGGACGGCGGAGAGGAAGCGCATCACACCGAACACTGCTGACGATATCGCTCGCGAAGCGGGGCTGGTCCGGCCTCGATAGGCGACAGCCGCCCGTCGCGCAGCAGCACGGCGCGATCGGCGAGACCGTCGACCGCCTCGATGTCGTGCGTGGTCACCACGATCATGCACCCGCGCTCGCGCTGCGTACGCAGGCGCGTCTTGAGCTTCTCTGCGGACGCTTCGTCCAAACCCGTGAAGGGCTCGTCGAGCAGGACCAGACGAGGATCGTGGATCAGGGCCCGCTCGATGGCGAGGCGCTGCCGCATGCCGCGCGAGAACGTCGTGATCGACTCGTGACCCCTTCCGTCGAGGCCGGCCTCACGCACCGCCGACTCCACGCGCCCATTCGCCCCTTCGACCTGATACAGGTTGGCGAAGAAGCGCAGGTTCTGAACCGCAGACAGATCCGAGTACACGTAGAGATCGTGTCCGACCAGGCCGATGAGGCGACGCAGGTCGTCGCCGCCGCTGGCAGCCGTCCATTCTCCGAAACGAACGGCCCCCGAAGTCGGCGTCAGCAGCGTCGCGGCCACGAAGAGGAGCGTCGTCTTTCCGGCGCCGTTCGGACCGAGAACGGCGACGATCTCGCCGCTGTTTAGGCTGAGACTGACCCGATTGAGCGCACGACGGCGCCGGAAATCGAGCGTGACGTCGGCGAAGGTGAGCGAGGAAAAATCAAGCGTCAACTGTCGAGCGCCGCATAAACCGATTCGAGCTCCGAGATGAGGGCGCGGCGGCGGTCGTTGGCTGCCGCGCGGCCGCTGTCGGACGCCGCCGTCTGACGCTGGCGCTCGATGGACGCCAACTCGGCGTAGAGGCGATCGCGTCGGCCCTCGAGCTCGTCGCGCTTCGGCGCCGTGGAACGAGAGCCGGCGCGAATGCTGGACCAGGCGCCGCACCCCAGGATGACGACGGCCAGCGCAAGGGCGACGTTACGCGGCCAGGTCGCGGCATGCGGCAGACCGGTGAATGACAGTCTCAACGCATTTCCAGCGGCCACACCGGGACCTTGTCCGACGATATACGTGTCCCCTTGTGCCGCCACTTCGCGCTGCTGGGCAATCTGCGGAGAGCCGAGCTGCATCTCCTCGGCTTTCTGCGCCATCACGATGACTTGATTCAACGCAATCGGGAGACGCTGCTCGATGGTCAGGTCGGCTCCCGAGTACGGCACGGCGTAGGCAAACTGCACCAGCGTTGGTCCTGGAGGAAACGGTCCGGCAACCTTGACCCGACTCCCCTCAGCCGTTGCCCGTGGGCTGGACCCATTGAGGATGCTGACGGTCCCTCCGCCGGGAGCGGCTTCGAACACAACAGGGTCTCGCGGTTCAACTGGAACACGCGCGGTGTTCACAATCTGCAGGATGCTGAACACGTTGAGCGCAGCGTCGCCGAGCTCGACGACGAAGCGCGTCTGCTCGCCGAGGACGACGAGCCCCGGCTGAGCGGGCCCTGCCGCCAGCTGGCGATCCTCTGCCGTCCGCTTCTCAGCCTCTGGATCGGTCGCAACGAGCAGCACGCGGGTTCCGCCCGCCGACGGAACGGCAAACTCCTGCGATTCGAGACGCTCGCCGCCAACTACGGCGACGGCCTTCACGTGCGATCCGGTCGCCAAGCCGGCGAACTCGGCGCGGCCCGACTCGCCTGTCGTTTCCCGCCGCGGCTCCCCGTTGACGAGCAGTTCGACCGCCTGGCCGGGAAGGTTGTTGGAGAGAGAGCCTCGGATGACGCGAACGGTCACGGTGCCGGCGGCAACGTCGCTGACCGGCAGCGGCACGCCGGCAATCTCCTTCGGATCCGGCATCACCTGCGCCTGGGCGGCCGCGGCCGACAGAAGTGATACCCAGAAAATCGCTGAGCGCATCGTGCGGCGCGGTGTCATGACTTGTCCGCGGGTTCGACTTTCAGGCGAGTGCCGCAGCGCTTGCAGAACATGGCGTCCGGATCGTTGGCTATTCCGCAGCTGCACGGCTGCGCCAGTTGAACATCCCGTTCGAGGCGGGCGGCAAGCTCACGTTCGATAATCGCCCGGTAGCCTGGATCGGTGCTCTCGAGTTGCTTCATCAGCGACAGCGCGCGAGTGCGCAGGCGCTCCACCATCTCATCGAAGTCTGGCGGCGAGATCTTGCCCATCGCGCGATCGAACTCCAGCTCCTTTATCGATCGCAACGCGAGCATCTTCTCGCGTTCGAGAACTGCTCGAGATCGTCCGGAAAGAACTGTCGTGCCCGCAGCGGACTCTTTCCGCACGAGCGGCACCAGCGTCGCGTAGAGAGCTGCGGCACATACGCCGGCGGCGCCAATGGTGAGGCTCAGGAGCACGAGATGTTCGGGTGAGGGCTGACGCGCCATGATCACCGCCGCGGTCGCACCGACCAGCGACAGCAGGACGAAAAAGTGCCACGGCCTGAACCCCTCTTTTTCGGCCGAGTCGGTCACTGCCGGACTTTCCGCCTTCCCGGCGGGTCCGGACCGACCCTTAATCGAGGTCGCGGAGTTCATCGTTCAGGCGGGCGTCGAGGTCCGGATCTGGCGGCGCACTCTCTGCGGCCGACTTCCCCTGAGAGACCTGCGGGCGACGCGACCAGCGCAGGGCCACCAAAGCAATGCCGAGCGCTCCGGAGGTGCCGACGAGATAGGGCACAAACCACGCGAGCCGGTTGAAGCCTCTGTCGATCGGAGAGGCGAGCGGTTCCTGGCTGCCGAACTTGGCGATGTAGTACTCGTAGACCTGCTCGCGACTCTTCCCTTCTCCCACGAGGCGGGAGACTTCATCGCGCATTTCCGCAGCCATGCTGCACGTGCACTCGCCGATGCGTTTGCGGCCGCACGTCCCGCACATGCAGATGATTTCCCGCTGCAGTTCACGTTCGAGTGGCGTGCGTGGAATCACCAGCACGGCTTGCGCGTTCTCCACGTGCTGCGCATGAGCAGGCCGCGGAAGCAACAGCAGCAGGATGAGCGGAATCGTCGCGGCGCCGGCCGGCAGCTTCGCCGCCGCGAACGCAAAGGCCCGCTCCGGCAGCAGGGCGATCCCCGTGCCGAGAGCCATGATGCCAAAGCCCAACCAGATCCAGTTGACCAGCGGATTCACGGTCACCGCATAGGTGGCCGACTGCGAGGCCGCATCGTATCCGGCAAGCACGACATACAGGTCTTCACCGAGGCCGCGGCGAATCGCAACTTCCGTCGTGGGCTCCGATTCCTTCTTGCTGAAGAACCAACGCGCCGGCCTCATCGTCGTCACCGCCTTGCCGTCGTCGAAGACGGAGACGTGGCCGGTGACCATCTGCTTCTGGGCGTCGCTCGTGATACGCAGCGCATCGTGCCGCACCGTGAAATGCGCCACCGTCACCTGCTGCCCCGGCTTGAGGACGACCTGCTCTTCCTGCTTGAAGCCTTCACCGGCGAATCCGAGGAAGATCAACACGATGCCGAGGTGAACGATATAGCCGCCGTAACGGCGACGGGAACGTCCGACGAGCCCGATCATCGAGGTGACGATGTCGGCGCCGGTCACTCCGCGCCGGACCTGCGCGCCGCGAATGAACTCCTGGGTAATGGTGCCGAACACGAACCCGCAGAGCGCGAAGCAGACACCGGAGCTCCAGACGCGGACACCGCCAGCGACCAGGGCAACGGCGGTGATGAGGGCGGCCAGCGACGGCCAGAGAAACTGCTGCAACAGATTCGTCCAGGTGGACTTGCGCCACGCCAGCAGCGGGCCGATTCCGGTCAGGACGAGCAGGATGAGGCCGATGGGCAGCATCCACCGGTTGAAGAACGGCGGCCCCACCGTCAGGCGCTCGCCCGTGACCGCCTCGCTCAGGGTCGGGAACATGGTCGCGAACAGCACGAAGAAGGCGGAGAAGAGCAGAATCCAGTTGTTGGCGAGGAAAGCCGCCTCGCGCGACATCCACGAATCCAGCTCGTGTCGCGAACGCAGCAGCGGCAGACGGTAGATCACCAGGCCAAAGCTGAAGACGATGATCGCGATCATGAAGATCGTGAAGAGGAACGCCAGCTCTTTATCCTCGCCGAAGGCATGGACCGACTGCACGATGCCCGACCGCGTCATGAACGTACCGAAAATGGTCAGGAAAAACGTCGTGATGACCAGCGTGACATTCCACACGCGCAGCATGCCGCGCCGTTCCTGCACCATGACCGAGTGCAAGAACGCAGTGGCCGTGAACCAGGGCAGGAGCGCGGCGTTCTCGACCGGATCCCACATCCAGTAGCCGCCCCAGCCGAGCTCCTCGTAGGCCCAGAGCATGCCGAGCGTCAGCCCGAACGAGAGCATCAGCCAACCGATCATCGTCCAGCGCCACACCGCGCGGAGCCACGCTTCGTCCAGATGGCCGGTGATCAGCGCGGCAATGCCGAACGCGAACGGAATCGTCATGGCGACGAACCCGACGTACAGCGACGGCGGGTGAATCGCCATATAGAAATTCTGAAGCAGCGGGCTGAGGCCCTGGCCGTCAGCCGGCGTCGGCGTCAGAAATGTCGAGAACGGATTGTTGTGAACCACCATCAGGAAGATGAAGAACATCTCCGTCGCGGCGATGACGGACACAACCCAGGGAATGAGCTCGCGATAGCGTTCCCGGTTGATGTGGACAGCGGTCGAGCCGAACACGGCGAGCAGGAACACCCAGAACATGATCGAGCCGTCGAGGCCGCCCCAATACGCGGCGATCTTGTAGCCAAGCGGCAACGCGGCATCCGACACACGCTGGACGTACTTGATTGTGTAGTTGTTGGTGACGAAGGCGTGAATCAGGACCGCAGACGCGAGCGTCATCAACGCCGCTACCAGGTAGAACGCGCCGATGCCACTTTCAATGAGTCGTGAGGACTGGCGCCGCGCCCCGGTCACCGACGCCGCGATGGCGTAAGCGGACGCGACGAACGCCGCAAGGAGGAGAAACGTTCCAAGTGCGGGCATAGCGATGAAAATCCGGCCTCAGCCGCCCGACGTGCCGGGAGCGATGCCTTTTGCCGGTTCGTATTTCGACGGGCACTTCGCCATGACGCCGCCCGGCGCCACGGAGAATCCCTCTGGACCGAGGGTGCCCTTCAGGACGACCTCGGATCCGTGCTTGAAGGTATCGGGCACGATACCCGTGTACCGAGCCTGCACGACCTTGCCTTTGCTTTCGATTCGAAACCGATATTCGAGGGTGTCGGGCCGGCGTTCGATCGACTTGTCCACGACAAAGCCATGGAGCTGCACGCGCTTGCCCTGCCAGGCCGCCGGCTCGGCCATAACCTCATCCACGTGCTTGTAGTATTCGGTGCCTTCGCTCAGCGTCGTGTACATGAGACCGCCAAGCGCCAGCGTGATGGCCGCGATTGTTGCACCAATCTTTGCGGATTTGGCTCTCATAAGAAGCTTCATCAGGGCCCGAGCTGTTCAGGGTGCGGAGTCGCGCTCAGAATATCACGTGCCCCGGCCTCCTTGAGCATCCGATAAACCGTCGCGACGGGCAGGCCCACGACGTTCGACCACGATCCTTCGATCCAGTTGACGAAGCGCGCGGCGTGGCCCTGGATCGCGTACGCGCCCGCTTTTCCTGCCGGCTCACCCGTGCCGACATACCAGGCGATCTCTTCAGGCGTCAGCGGACAAAATCGAACGCGCGTGCTCGTCAGATCCGACCACTCGCGTCCCCCGGCGAGCACCACCACCGCTGTCTGCACAACGTGCTCGGCGCCGGAGAGCAATTGGAGCATCCGTGTCGCATCGGCGGCACCGGCGGGCTTGCCGAGAATCTGGTCAGCGACCACGACAATCGTATCGGCGGCGAGGATGACGCGATCCGGGTGAATAGGTCGACGCGCTCGCTGCTTTGTCGCGCGCCACGCGAAGGGCGTATGCCGCCGGCGCCTCAGCGATACGAGGGGCTTCATCGACTGCCGGCGGCGACGTCTCGAAGGCGAAGCCGGCCGCTCTGAGCAATTCGGCGCGCCGCGGCGAGGCCGAGGCCAGAATCAGTCGCATCCGGGTCTGATACTATCGCTTAAGCGACCGTTGTCGTTGCGCACGCGACAGATGCATCCGATTCAACAGTTCTCATCGGGCGTGCTGGCCGAAATCATCCGCCGTCAGGCGCCTTCGGCCGAGCGCGCCAGCTTCGCCTGGCAGATCGCGGTCGGACCCGCGATTTCGCGCACGACCACCATCGACCTGGTAGACGGCGTCATTCTGGTCACCGCGCGAGATGCGCACTGGGCCCGGGCCGTGGAGCGCGGCGCGGCGACCATTCTTCCACGCATGCAACATCTGCTGGGCGCTCAGACCATCTCCGCCCTCAAAGTGCTCAAACCCCGCTGATCGATGCGCGACGCGGTCATCGTCTCCGCCGTTCGAACGCCAACCGGCAAATTTCTCGGAGCACTCAAAGACTTCAAGGCCACCGAGCTCGGAGCGATGGTGGTCCGTGAGGCAGTGGTGCGAGCGGGCGTGGATCCGGCGGTCGTCGACGAATGCATCATGGGCAACGTCATTCAAGCTGGGAGCGGTCAGAACCCGGCGCGCCAGGCCGCTCTCAACGGCGGTCTGCCCGACAGCGTCGCCGCGATGACGATCAACAAAGTGTGCGGCTCAGGTCTCAAAGCCGTGATGCTGGCCGCGCAGGGTATCGCCACGGGCGACATCGACGTAGCGGTTGCCGGCGGCATGGAATCGATGAGCAACGCGCCCTACTTGTTACCGCGCATCCGCGAAGGTCTGCGCATGGGTAACGGCGAGATCGTCGACGCGATGATCACCGACGGTCTGTGGTGCGCGTTCGAGAACTGCCACATGGGAATGTCCGGCGAGGTCGTTGCGGAAACTTACCACGTGGCGCGGACGGAGATGGACGAATACGCTGCCGCGAGCCACAAGAAAGCGGCGGCGGCGACACGTCAGGGATGGTTCAAGGACGAGATCCTGCCGATCACCATTCCCCAGCGAAAAGGGTCGCCCATCGTCGTCGACACCGACGAACCCATCCGTCCTGACACGACCACGGACGCGCTCGGCGCATTGAAGCCCGCGTTCAAGAAAGACGGGACCGTGACCGCCGGCAACGCGCCGGGCGTCAACGACGGCGCGGCGGCGCTGGTGGTGATGTCGGCCGACAAGGCGCGCGAGCTGCGACTGACCCCCATGGCCCGAATCGTCGGCCAGGCGACGAGCGGTCTCGCACCCCGTCTGGTCATGATGACGCCGGTCGAGGCGGTTCGGAAGGTCGCCGCAAAGATCGGCTGGAAGCTCGGCGACGTCGACCTCTTCGAGATCAACGAAGCCTTCGCCGTGCAACTGGTCGCGGTGATGCGCGAGCTGGGCATCGATCCGTCGCGCGTGAACGTGCACGGAGGCGCCGTGGCGCTCGGCCACCCAATCGGCGCAAGCGGGGCGCGCGTGCTGACGACCCTGCTCTACGCGATGAAGCGGCGTCAGGCCCGCCGCGGCATCGCCGCGCTGTGCCTCGGTGGCGGAAATGGTGTGGCCCTGGCCGTGGAGCTCACCGCGTGAACGTCAGACGGGTCGGCGTAATTGGCGCCGGCACCATGGGCAACGGCATCGCCCAGGTTTTCACGCACGCCGGCTACGAGGTGCGGCTCGTCGACACGGCATCCTCCGCGCTCGACCGCGCGCGTGCCGCCATCGAACGCGGGCTCAGCAAGTTCGTCGAGAAGGGACGGATGTCGACGGTCGATCGTGACGCTGCCCTCGCCCGTGTGACCACCGGCATCAGCGTCGAATCGCTCGCCGACGTCGACTACATCATCGAAGCCGTCGTCGAGGATGCCAGCGTCAAGCAATCGCTCTTCGCTCGGCTCGATCAGATCGCACGACCCGACGTCGTGCTCGCGTCCAACACGTCCTCGATCTCGATCACGCTGCTCGGCTCGGCGACTCATCGTCCGGACAAGGTTCTCGGCATGCATTTCATGAACCCGGTCCCGCTGATGTCGCTCGTCGAGCTGATTCGCGGGCAGAAGACATCTGCCGACGCCATGATGACGGCAACCGAGCTGTGCCTGCACCTTGGCAAGACGGCCGTCGAATCGGCCGACTACCCGGGATTCCTGGCCAACCGCATTCTGATGCCGATGATCAACGAGGCGATCTTCGCGCTGATGGAAGGCGTCGGCAGCGTGGAAGCCATCGACACCGTCATGAAGCTCGGCACGAATCAGCCGATGGGTCCGCTGACCCTCGCCGACTTCATCGGCCTCGACGTGTGCCTGGCAATTCTCGAAGTCCTCCAGTCCGGCCTGGGCGATCCAAAGTACCGCCCGTGTCCCCTGCTGCGCCGCATGGTGGCTGCGGGGCATCTCGGGCGGAAGAGTGGGCAGGGGTTTTACAAGAGCTACCTGAAGCTTCCAGCATCCCAGCTGCTAGGCCCGGGCCTACGGCTTCCTTCGGAAGTACCCAGCCAGCACGGTGATCGGACCCAGGATCAGCAGCTCGCGCAGCAGCGCGAAGAGATTGAACGTCCAGAACTCCTGCAGCCAGTACCTTCGGGAGATCGCGTGAAAAATATGGAGGCTGGACTCGTAGTACTCGCGGCTGAAGGGCCACAGCGCCATGATGCCGATAGGTGCCGTGCTGTCGGTTCCGAGCCAGTCGAGCAGCGTGTGAGAGGCGTAGGCCGCAGCCACGGCGATAGCCAGGTAGCGCCTTCGCGTCGCGAGATAGGCGACGATCCCGACGAGACAGGCCACTCCGATGCCATGGGTAGGTCCGCGGTGGAGGGCGAAGAGCAGGTCGAGGTCGGCAGCCATCCCCGCAACGGCAAGGACCACCGAATCACCCACGGCCGAACGGCGCGGCGAGGTGCTGCGCCCGGCAACCAGCCATCCTGCCGCCAGACCGCCGAGCGCGTGACCGATCGGTGAAGGCACGTCGCATATTAAGCGCAGAAACCGCGCGGAAACGCTCTCGGACAGCGTGCAGATTCTGCAAATTTTCAAGGTCGAGAGGCGAAAGTCCAGCGTGGCCGTAAATAACTGATTACGAGGATGCTATGGTGATTCGTTGCACAGTTTTGCCCTTGACTTTCTCCCCGGCACGCTCCTAGAATGCACCCGCTCCAGATTTCCCACGTGGGCCCCGGGGCATCGATGCGGAAATGACCTGTCCTGTCAATGCATCCGGGCACACTGGCCGTGGTAAGGCCATCGCCCACCCTCAACAAAGTTTCACAGTAGGAGCCTCTCGTATGCCGCCAGTAGAAGAACGAAACGACCGCGAACGTCTCAAGGCCATCGAAATGGCCGTCGGCCAGATCGAAAAACAATTCGGCAAAGGTTCGATCATGCGGCTCGGCCAGAAGGATGCCGTCTACGCCGTCCCCGCGATTTCCACGGGGTCGGTGAGCCTCGATTTCGCCTTGGGTATCGGCGGAGTGCCGCGCGGCCGCGTCGTCGAGGTCTTCGGTCCGGAATCGTCGGGCAAAACAACCCTGACGCTGCAGATCATCGCCGAGGCGCAAAAGCTCGGAGGCATGGCGGCATTCGTGGACGCCGAACACGCACTCGATGCGCAGTATGCGAAGAAGCTCGGCGTCGATCTCGACAATCTGCTCGTCTCGCAGCCCGACAACGGTGAGCAGGCGCTCGAGATCGTCGAGGTGCTCGTCCGGTCCGGCGGTGTCGACGTGGTTGTCGTCGACTCAGTGGCCGCGCTCGTGCCCCGGGCCGAAATCGAAGGTGAAATGGGCGAAGCGCAGATGGGCCTTCAGGCCCGCCTCATGTCGCAGGCGCTTCGAAAGCTCACCGGCGTGGTCTCGAAATCCAAGACGTGCCTGATTTTCATCAATCAGCTGCGCGAAAAGATCGGTGTCATGTTCGGCAACCCCGAAACCACGACCGGCGGACGCGCGCTGAAGTTCTACTCATCGGTCCGAATCGATATCCGCCGGATTGGCGCTATCAAGGATGGCGACGTCGTGGTCGGCGGCCGCACTCGGGTCAAGGTCGTCAAGAACAAGGTCGCTCCCCCGTTCCGCGAAGCGGAATTCGATGTGATGTACGGCGAAGGCATCTCGCGCGAAGGCGATCTGCTGGATCTTGCGGTCGACCGGAAGATCGTCGAAAAGAGCGGAACGTGGTTCGCTTACGGCGGAGACCGGCTGGGTCAGGGACGCGAAAACGTCAAGCAGTTCCTGAAGGAGAATCCGGCCGTGTTCAAGGCCATCGAAGAGCGGGTTCGGAAGGAGCTGGGATTGGTGGCGCGCGACGCCGAACCGGCCGCGGTCTGAACGGCCCCCGCGCTGACGGCCTAGCGCGGCTTTCGACGACGCTGGGCCGTGCGGAACCTGTTGGGGCGATCGTCGGCGTACGGTTTGGATCGATTGGGGGCGTAACGGATCAGCTGCTCGAGCTCTGCGCGAAGACGGCGGCTGTCCTCCGTCAATTCCCGCAGCCGGGCTTTGATTTGTTCTTCCTTGGGTACATCGCTCACAGAATGTGGACGGCTGCGATACACGTTTCCCTAGCCGTAGTCCTTCAGGGCGTGGAAAAGCATCATTGATGCCACCCCTAAATAGTCGAGCCGCCGGCGTTTATGTCGGCGGCTCGTGCCGCTTCCGTTGGCCGCAGTCAGAGGGACCCGTAACTTGTCGACGGTTCGGGCGGACTGTTATTATCGGGGTTCGCCCGACAGCCGCTGGCGTGTGCCGAGGTAGCTCAGTTGGTAGAGCACAGCACTGAAAATGCTGGTGTCACTGGTTCGATTCCAGTCCTCGGCACCAACCTTCGCTCGCTCGATCCAGGCGAAGGTTCGGTTGGCAGCCGTAGCCCTTGGCGACAGGCGGATCCGCTCCTGAGCTTCGCGCTCAGGTTCGCTCTCGAATCGCAAGGCGAATGGACCGACGTGAGCTTCGCACGTAGCACGTAAGCACCTGGCACGTCGCACGTAAGCACGTGCTCATTTGATTTTGACTTTGAGCCTGGCCTCTCCCAGAGCTATCTCATCGCCAGACTCCAAACGTATTCCACGCGCGCCTTCCGGAACGCGGATCGTCCGCCCGTTGCGAAGCACTGCCGTCCCGCGCGCGCTGCCATCGTCGCGCAGGCGGTACTCGCGTGAAGTCGGAATGAAAGCGATGTGGGCGTGGCGCCGCGAGACGGTACGGTTGGCGTCGGCATCCCCCTCCACGAACGCGATGTGATTACGACGGATCAGCCGCTGCTGCTGATCGAGCACTTCCGCGCGACGCCCGATGTCGATGCGACCGCCGGTGAAGGTGTACGTCCGCCGCTCAGCCATACCCGATAGCACATTGAGATCGAGGCGTGTCGGCTCGACCGTTGGCGAGACGGACTCCGTTTCGTCCGCGTGCGCCGATGTCTCGACGCGATCGAACGCGACGTGGTACTCGAGCGTGCGCCAGCCGGGCTTCGGCTTCGACACGTACACGACCTGAACGTCCAGCGGCGACGCCGGGCAGCCTGCCGCCGACAGGCGCTGCGAGAGACGCTGCTGCAGGGTGGGCGGACTGTCGATCACCGCCGCCAGGCGAGCGCGGTCTGGACGTGACGCCGCCACCACGTGGACGATGAGCTGATTGAACGGAAACACGCGACGCCCGCGGCCCGCCGGCTGCACCTGCTGCTCGGCGCAGTCGACGATGGCCTGGACGACTTCGATCGGTTGACGCGGCGAGCGGCCAACAAATCCTTCGACAGCCACATCGAGCGTGCGCGAGATCTGCGATTCGAGCTTGCGAGCCTTACCGAGAAAGTCCATCGGACACTGCCTTTCACGTAGGCCAATTCAAACCAGTTGCGTGCTTCCGGCTTCAGCCGGAAGACTCCCCGAGGGCTTTTCTCAGTGCTCGCGGGGCCCCACCCCCGCTCGCTCTCGCTCGGCGGCTTCGCGCCTCGCTCGGGCCGCAGGCGCTCCCCGAGCGCCCCGAGCCCCGAGCCCCGAGCCCCGAGCGATTACTTCACCAACCCCAGGCCCGCGGCTGCGCTGATGATTTCGCCAGCCGCTGGTGCGGCGGCTGTCCCACCGTAGCCCGCGTTCTCTATCAGCACGGCGACCGCCACGCGCCGCGTGGCCGGACCATACGGAGCGAAGCCGATGAACCAGGCGTGTGACGGCGCGCCGGAGATCTCGGCGGTTCCGGTTTTGCCGGCGATGGCGATGGGATGTCCGCTGAGCGCCCGGCCGGTTCCCGTCAGCACCACGTCGCGCATGTAGCGCGCGATCAGCCGTGCACTTTCGCGCGTGACGAAGGGATGGGCCTCACCCGTCCCGCTCGACATCTCCCACCGTACGTCTGGCACCAGACCGTCGGCGGCGATCGCCGCGGCGACGCGGGCCATGCGCAGCGGCGTCGCCACGACTTCTCCCTGTCCGTATCCCACTTGCGGAAGGGCGTCGCGGACTTGTGCAGGTGTGTTGCCGCGGGCGAGCGACAGGCCGACGGACTGCGCAGCGCTAATCAACGCCTCAGGACCCAGGCGAACCGCGAGCTGCGCGAAGTAGGCGTTGCACGAGACGGCCAGCGCGTCGTGCATGCCGATCGTCCCGTGCGGCGCGCGGTCCAACACGTCGTCGCGCACTGGACGGCCCCACCCAGCAACCCGGGCACCGTTGCGGCCGTCGCCGAGTCGTGAGCAGGTAAAGGTCTGGCCCCGCAGGCCCGGATCCCGGCGCAGCGCCGCGGCCGCGGTGACAATCTTGAACGTCGAACCTGGCGGGTACAGCCCGAAGCGTGCTCGATCGAGAAGATCGTCCGACGAGGCACCGGGGTCGCGCCCGGCTGTCGTGTCCTCGGGCCAGGGGTAGCTCACGCTCGCCAGCAGGTCGCCGGTCGCCGGATCGAGTACCGACGGCCGCCGCGTGTCCGGAAGCCGAACGGCGTACATGCTCGGCGATGATCGCTGCGGTCTTCAGCTGCAGCGCCGCGTCGAGCGTGGTACGGACATCCCGCGACTTGTTCAATATGGCTTTCACCGACCGATGCGTGGGCTGATATCGATGCCGCAACACCGGAATGAGATCGCGGTAGTCGCGACGGAGAGCCCAGGACGGCCCCCCTTCGCGATCAATCGTCCGAATCATCGTTTGGTGATCGTCGAATCCGCGCAGCCTGGCTTCGGCGTCCCGCTCGACGAATGCGGTATTCGACGCGCCCCAATTCAGGCGTGAGCGGGCATCGCCGATCAGATGGAACATGCGGCCGCCGATCGGATAGCAGCGCGCCGCGGCATCGGGGCAACTGACGTCGAGCGAGATGCCAAGACGCTGGTAGTCGGCGCGGGCGGTGCGCGCCTCGGCCGCCGTCTCCACGGCCAGCGGTACCCCTCGGCGATCGAGAACACGCCCGCGGGGAATCTGTCGAGCCACATCGAGCACCCGCGGGTTGTACTGATACCGGCGCGACCCATCAGCCTGCATGCCGAGATGTGGGCGCGCCACGATCTCATCAGCCCGGACGATCTGCACACGAACGAGCGCAATGAGCAGAACGACGGACACCGTCGCCATGAACCCACCGGCCCAGCCGAGGTGACGGCGCAGCGAGGCGAAGTCGCCTCGCGGCTGCGTGTCGGAGCGGATTGAGGAAAGCGCGCCGACCGCCGCGAAGTTCGCGAGCATCGCCGATCCGCCGTAGCTCAGGAACGGCGTCACCACGCCCGTGAGCGGCACGAGTCCGAGCAGGCCCGCCATCATCAGGCTCACCGGCACTCCGAGCAGCAGCGTCAAGCCAGCGGCCAGGAACAGGCCGTAATCGGTGGATGCACGCTGTGCGATCGTCAGCCCACGCCAGACCATGGCCACATAGGCCAGCGCGATGGCAACGATGCCGACGAAGCCGAGTTCCTCGCCAACCGCGGCGAGTACCAGATCGGTGTGGCCGGCCGGCAGGTATCTCGTGTCCCCGAGGCCGAGGCCGGTGCCCCAGATGGATCCCGTCGCGAAGGACCACAGGGCCTGCGCAATCTGATCTCCGCCGCGCGCCGCGTTGTCCCATGGTGCCTGCCACATGCGGACGCGATCGGCGAGCGTGGCGGAAATGCCGAGCACGTGTCCGGCATAGAAACCGGCGACGAGCAGCGCCAGCCCGACGGCGGCCATCACCAGCGCGCCGCGCGCGAGGGCATACATCGCGAGGAACACCAGCGAAATGACCAGCGCCGGCCCGAGGTCACGCTGCAGGAAGAACAGCGCGAGCGCCAGCACCACTCCCGCCAGCACCGGGAGCACGTACGCGAGGCGCGGGACGTTCACCCAACGCGGCATCGTGCGGCCGCGGACCGTCTCGCTCCGCACTTCTCTGAGAAGCTCCCAGCGCCTCGTGAAGTAGCCGGCGAGAAACAGGACGATCAGCACCCTGATCGCTTCAATCGGCTGCATCGGTCCGAGATTGACCTTGGCGTTGCTCCCGGACGGCCCGCTGCCGAAGAGGATGAGCACCAGAGAGAGCACGAGTGCGCCCGCCAACGGGATGAAGCTGAAATCCCGGAACGCGGCCGTGCGGAAGTTCACGGTCGACACGAGCACCATGACACCCGCTCCGATGGTCGCCGTCTGCGCGTAACGCACGAAGAGCATCACGTCGCGCAGCGGATCGGCGCGCCCGACCATGACGGCAAATCCCGCTGCGGTCAAGAAGTGAACAGCCGCGAGCAGCGCGTGATCGCCGCGAATCCCGCGCAGACGCCACACCAGTGACACCGCGTGCATGGCGGCCAGATAAAGAAGGCCCCATACCAAGAGGGAGCGGCGCACGACGGACGTGCTGCGGACCACGAGTGACGGTTTGACCGCGGAAAGTTCTGCCGATGTCACGAGCGGAACCGTGCGCGCCGCCTGGGGCGACGCCGGTTCGCGCTGACGCGCGTCGCGCAGTCTGTCGCGGTAGACAATCAGTCCCGGATCTTTTTCGATCGCGGCCGCGGGGACCTCCGCTCGCGCGATGGCCCCGACGTTGGGCAGCACGCGGCGGCCGCCATCGGCCTGTGCCAGAAATCCGAACAGCTCGCGTGCCGCGAGGCGGCGGTCGGCAGGATTGTCGAACGCCGCGGCCAGCGCAGGTTCGAGGGCTGCGGCATCGGCCACGGTATTCAGATTCACGACCGGCGACGCACCAGGTGTCGCCCGCGCCAGCGTCGTCCGGCCGAGATAGGCAGCCGAGAGGAGCCCGATCGTCACGACAGAAATGGCCAGGAGCACGAGGTCGCCGACGCCGGGCGTTTGCAACGCTCGATGGACCACCTGCTGATCGCGTTCGGCAGCGCGCGTGTAGGTTATGGCCATGGGATGGCCCGCACGAGACGGTCCGCAAGATCTCGAGCCGTAATGATCTTCTCGAGATCTCCAAGACCGCGAGCCGCCATGTCGGCGAGACGCTCCTCGACACGTTCCAGCGCCTGCTGCGTGCGCCTGAGATTCTGGGCGACGCCATCCGAGCCGGGCACGCGGCCGTACAACGTCAGCGCTTCACGCAGCGATTCCGCCGCCCGCTGCAGGTACTCCGACTCCTGCGGCAGCCCCTGCAGCGTGCGGGCCGTGCGGATGAGCGTTTCACCGCGCGTCCGATACCCATCCGCCAACTGCATCGTCTCGCGTGCCCCGGCGCTGAACCCGAGCTGTTGCGCCTGCTTTAGTGCGTCGGCACCGCGATCGATGTCTTCGAGACCGTAGATGAAGGTGCGCATCAGACCGAGGAACGGGTCCGGCCAGTCCGGCCGTAGTTCCGCCGCTTCACGAAACGCGGTGACGGCATCGGTCAGCTCCTGTCGCGCTCCGGGCAGTTGCCGTCTGCTCTTTCGCGCCTCGCCATTGATGCGATGAACATGGCCGTCGCAGTAGCGCAACGCCGCTTTGATGCGACGGTTTCCCGGCTCGGCGGTCAGCGCGTGACGAAGCGCATTGCGCGCAGATTCCCACTGCGCCTCGCGCACGGTCGGCTCGGGACTGCGGTAGTTGTGGATGACACGATCCGCGAGCTCCTGGGTGCGGCTCTTCAGCGCCTCTTGCAGCCCCGCGATGCCGAAGCCCAGGTAGCTGCGTTGCGCCAGCTGGTCGTACTCGTTCCACAGGTCGTCGATGTCAGCGAGCTCGCGCGTGACCGCCTTCGCCGCCGCGCGCGATGCCGCACTGCCAATCATCACTTCGTTGACGACCATGAAGAACGCGATGACCATGAGCACCTTGCGGAGGCGACGCCTGCGCACGGTCGGCACGACTGCCGGTGTTGCGGGAACGGGCTTGGTCGCGGATGTCGAAGTCGGCTCCGGAGGCGCCGCATTGGCCGCCGTCGTTCGTGCGGTTTTCTCCTCGGTGTCCTCGACGGCATCGATGGGTTGCAGGTCGACTGCCGGCACCGGGACTGGCTCTGGCTCAATCCGAGTCCGCCGAGTGGCTTCGTCTCGAGGATCTTGAGCGGGGCTCGTCCGCTGCGTGGGAGGTTCGTCGACTCGTGCCGGCCAGCCTTCCTGCTGCGCAACCGTCTCCTCACCTGACTGGTAGCGCGCCAGGTCCTCCCGGATACCCGCCGCACTGGAATAACGCAGATCGGGCGTCGGGGCGAGCAGCTTCGCGACGATCGCCTGCAGCGCCGGCGTACACACTCCGTCGAGGGAAGGCGGCGGACGCCGCGAGACGATCAGCCGTTCGAGCCGTCGAGTGTCTGGCGCGGCAAACGGCGGGATGCCGCAGACCATCTGGTACAGGATCACGCCAAGCGCCCAGAAGTCCGACTGCGCGTCCATTTCCCCGGACTCGAGCCGTTCCGGCGACATGTAACCGAGCGTCCCGAAGTCAGTGCGCGTGACCTTTCGGCTGAGCGACAGCGCCTTCGCCATCCCGAAGTCCAGCACTCGGATATGTCCTGTGGACGTGACGCGCACGTTGCGCGGCTTCAGATCGCCGTGCAGCAGAGAACGAAGCGGACGTCCGTCGACCGTCGTCTCGAATGCATGCGCCGCCTCGAGGAAGCTGCAGAGCTGTAGAGCGATCGAGACAGCCCGCTCGGGTTGTATCCGGCCGCGTCCAATCACGTCCGAGAGGTTTTCCCCGTCGAGATACTCCATCGCGACGAAGAAGTAATCGGGAAGCTCGCCGTGCTCGTAGCTCCGCGGTACGAGATTGCAGACGTTCGAGAATTCGTGCTGCAGCCTCGCGCCCCAGCGCTCGGCGTCGAGGATCTCGCGCGCCTCGCGGTCGCGGCCGAGCGGCACGAGCCGCAGCGCGACCCGATGCTGCGATCGCGTGTCCAGCGCCAGGAACACCTGGGCCATGCCGCCGCTGCCGATCGGCTGCACGATCTCATACGGGCCGAGACGGTTGAAGACGGTCGTCAACGTCCCCGCCTGCCCTGAGGCTGCGCGTGGCGCACGGCAGGTTCCTCCG
The DNA here is from genome assembly GCA_963748245.1 of uncultured Actinomycetota bacterium. Taxonomy (GTDB): domain Bacteria; phylum Actinomycetota; class Actinomycetes; order Propionibacteriales; family Kribbellaceae; genus Kribbella. The sequence continues at coordinate 3,129,100 of CAVVIA010000005.1, forward strand.
CCGACAAGAACCAGTTCGTGGCGCGCACCACGGCGCGTTCGGTCGGCGTCAGGCCGGTCAGCGACTCGGCCTGCACGCCATGAAAGATATTTCCGGTGAGCACGGGATGCGCACCCGCGTCGATCACGATGGCGCCGGCCGCACGCTCGGACATGCCATTGCGGACGAACTCGCTGTGCGCCACACGCGGGGCTGCGGACGCCCGGAGCGTGAGACCGGCACCAGGGTTGTCGTGCACGGCGGCGGCGATGATGGATGCGCCGGTCCCTGGACCGATCTCGATTGCCGTCAGATGAGCGCCTGAAATCTCGATATCGGAGATGAGCACGCCGGCATTCCGGACGAGCAGCCCAATCCCCAGCGGCGTGGCCGCATCGCCGACGATCTTGATGCCCATCAGCTCCGCGCCGGCAATGTCGGCTGCGACCACAGCCGCGTCCGTTTCGGACGCGCCGCCCGGTAGTCGGATCGATACGGATCGCGGTACGCGACTGCGGACGCGCACACCGCTCTTCAACCGAATCCGTTCGCGGTACTCCCCAGGCTCGACAATCACCTCACCACCAACCCGGGCACGGTCGATGGCCTCGCCGATCGACCCGGATGGCGAAACGACGCTGGTACTTGACACGAGATCGAGCGCCGGGAGCTTCCACGGAAACCGCAGGCCAAGACGCCAGGCGGCCGCGCCGGCAACCAGCAACAGCAAAGCGGTCAAAAGAGCGACGAGCCAGCGTTTCGATCGGTGCGGTATGGGCTCAGTGAAAACCGGCGGCGTTTCTGCAGACGACGTACGCGAGGGAGGAGTCGGGACGGCAGGACGAGCCACTGAGACCGTGCCAGCGAACTGCTGCCCCTCGACGTAAACCACCGTGACGTTGTCCTTGCCTCCCCCGTCGTTTGCCGCATCGATGAGGGCGCGCACCACTTCGTACGGATGCCCCGCGTACTCCTCGACCACACGGCCGATGGCCGTGGACGAAACCGTATCGGTGAGCCCATCGCTGCAAAGCAGCAGCGCGGCATCGGGCTCGAACGGCACCTTCAGGATGTCGATGAACTCGGGGTCGGTCGTCTCGTGCGGCTCGGCGCCCACGTCCCGGTAGACTTCGTTGCGCCTGGGGTGCCGCATCGCCTGCGCCTCGGACAGCTGGTTCGCGTCCTCGCGCTCTCCGACCGGAGAATGATCGCGTGTGACCTTGACGATCTCGCCGCGGCGCAGTTTATACAGGCGGGTGTCGCCCACGTGTCCGACGGTCACGCCGCCGTTGTCCACAACGGCGACCGTGAGCACGCAGCCCATGCCCTTCCACTCCGGCCGCAGCGACGCCCGCCGATGGATCTCGTTGTTGGCGATGGTTATGGCTTCGCGGATCCGGTCGTCGACCGGTCCTGTCTCGCGCTCCAGCCGCGCGCGCAGCATCGTGACCGCTGTGTCGGCCGCCTGTTCGCCGGCGGCGTGACCGCCTACTCCGTCGACGACGAGGAAGATGCCGCGATTGGGATCGTAGTGGAAGCGATCTTCGTTCTCCGCCCGCTGGAGGCCCGGATGCGTATCACCGGCGGCGCGGAGCGCGTTCTCGACCCGCATCGTGAGCCCGTCAGTCGGCGCGCACGGCGGCCCACACGACGAGCGCCGCGGCAACGAGGAATCCAACCAGGAGAACGAAGCGGCCCGCGAGCAGGATCGAGATCACCGGCCAACGACCTCGAAATCGAGGAACACGGTTTCCGCGAGGCCGAGGCGGGCCCGCGACGGCAGCACCGTTTCGACACCGTTTTCACGCTTGCTGCCTTCGGCTTCCTCGTATCCCTTCGGCACCCGCTTTCCGTTTACCGTCGTTCCCAGAGAGCTCAGGTCGACGACGAAGAAACGTCCGGTGTCGGCATCGCGGCGGAGCCGCAGGTGCTCGCGCGACACATCGGCGGAGGCTTCGACCCGAACGTCGACACGGTAAGCGAGGCCGCCCCGCCCGACCGTGACCGAATCGCGCGAGATTTCGTACGTGTGCACGCCTGAATTGTCCTCGTAGCGAAGCCGCGCGAAAATCGGCGACGCCGCAACCGCCGGGCGCTCGACCGTTTCGACCCGCGTTGGCGCAACCGGAGGCGGCTCTGTTGCCTGCACCTGTGGCTCGGCCTCACGCCGGGCCAGGTGGCGCGTCGTCACGCGGCGGGTGCGGTCTCCGGCCCCGAGATCCGATGCTTGCGGCAGCAGCAGCTCGGAGTCGACCAGGATGTCTCCCTCCCGCAATTCGCCATCCGGGTCTCCCAGGAATTCGACGTGCCATTCGCTCCCGGCGTTCTGGACTTCGGGCGACGAGCCTAGAAACCGGTCGACTTGACGACGCCAGCCGGTGCGCCGGTTCAGCTTGGCGAGCTCTTCGGTGAGCGCGCGGATGGTCTCCTTTTCGAGCAGGGGGATGATGCCGGCTATTCGGGCGTGCTCGGCCGGGTGCAGATACACGACGAACCGGCTGGGTGCGAGGACCGAGTATTTCAGCGGTTCCAGGTTGTTCCGCAGGTTCTCGAGTACAGCCTCGATGATGTCGCGTGCGGCGCGACGCGGGGCGGTGGCCACGCGAACGTCGGTGTCAGGGTTCATCAGGGCGTGCAGGCTACCGTCTTGACCAGTAATACGCGCGCCGTTGATTCCAGTTCACGGCAACTATCAGCTCGTCCCCTGGCATGGCGTAGGCCTTGAGACCGGTGGCCGTCAGCTGGACGGGATCCAGCGAGCCTCGCAGCAGGACCGGCCACCACTCGATTCGAGGGGGCGCGTCCGTTCCAACACCCTCGAAGCTGATCTCCGAGCCCATCCGGGCTTTGAACGTTTCATCATCCTCAGGCCGAAAGCTGAAGAGTCCCCAGCGGCGGCGCATCTGCGTCTCGTCGTGGGCCTCTCGGATGTCGTGGGCGCCAGCCGGCAGGAGCGCAGGAATCCAGCCACGTTCGATCGCACCCGCGCTCCGCGCCTCGGCCAGCGTCGCGTAGGTGTTGGTGACCACCTGCAGGTCGCGGCATCCAGCGGCCATGATCAAGCAGAACGCCACGATTCCCGCCGCACCCAGTGGTCGCACTGGAGGGATCTTACTCGGGGCCCGGCGCTTGGCGCTCGGCGCTCGGAAGTCAAGACTAATGACGACCAGCGACTAACGACTAGCGACTACCGACCGTTTATGCCCTCTCCCACCGACGGGCGAGCAAACGCGCGCAGCCAAGAAAGAGCAGCGTCAACGTGATCAGGACGAGCACCTGCGGCCAGAGCTGCCACAGGGGGGCGTTGCGCCAGAACACCTTCAAATAGCCGTCGAGCGCCCACGCATTGAACGTCAGCAGGCCGACCTGCTGCATCGTGTCGCTCATCAGGAATCGCGGAAACATGCTCCCGCCGAGCGCGGACATCGTCAGAATCAAGATCGTCGAAAACCCGGAAAGCTGCGCGCGCGTCCGGGCCAGCGTGGCCAGCACGAGACCGAGCGCGGCCGCCGCTGACGCGGTGATGACCGTCATCACGACGAAGCCCGGCACATGGTCGAACAGCGGCAGTCCGAACACGACACGCCCCCACAGGAACATCACCGTGAGCTGGGCCATTCCGACGATGGAGAGGAACATCCACTTGCCTGCCAGCAGGCCACTCATGCCCAGGTTCGTCGAGAGAAGCCGCTCGAGCGTTCCCGACTCCGCTTCATCCAATAGAGCACCGCCCGCGCCGCCAACCGCCGAAAAGAGCAGGAACATCACCCCGATGCCGGCGGCATAGAACGAAATCAGCGATCCGTGGCGATCGTCCATTCGCATGACGTCGACGACCTCGATGCCCACTCCCATCGTCGTGCCGGACCCGCTGGTCGTGCCACCGGCGCCGGCTTTCAGCTGGGACGTCCAGTAGTCGACGGCCTGCCGCTGCTGGGCCGTCAGGGCGCCCCCGTACTTCTCGAACTGCTTCATGCCGCCGGCCATGAACAGATCCGGCGCGGCCGTCATCACGACTTTCTGCATCAAACCCTGGGCGACATTCGAAGCAATGGGATCGCTGGGATCGGCGAGTACCCGCACTTTCGGGCCGTTTCCCGCAAACCCCTGTTCGGCAAACGCTGCGCCCATACCACGCGGGATGATGACCGCCACGGGTACGTCTCCACTCTTGACGATCCGCTCTGCCGATGCGCGATCGAGAACGGGTGCGTCGGCCTCGCCGGTGGTCGTGGTCCGCACGCGCAGACCAGGCTCCTTGCGCAGGCCGTCGATGATGCGTCTGCTGAAATCGCTGCCATCTTCGTCCACGACGGCGACGCGAATGCGTGGCGTCTGATCCCCACTCTGCCCACCAAAGACGGATGCAAAAATCGAAAAGAACACGATCGGCAGCAGGAAGGTCAACGCCTGCGCGACACGATCTCGCTTCAGGTTGGTCCAGCCAATGCGCAGGAGTGTGATCATTACTCGCGTAGTTCCCTTCCGGTGAGATGGATGAACACCGACTGGAGGCTCGGTCCCCGGACTTCGACGTCATCGACGGAGCGGCCGGCCTGACGGACGCGGTCGAGCAACGGCGGCAGCTCGATGGCGACGTCGCGCATGCGGGCTCGCAGCACGCGTGAGTCCGTGCTGTCCAGTTCGCTCGTTGCGGAGCTGCCCGTGATCTCTGCAGCGGTTGCTGCGTCGAGGGCACCATCGAGCCGAAGCGTGACCAATCGGTAGCGTCCGACGGTCTGCTCCACCAGCTCACCCAGCGTTCCCGCCGCAATGATCTTGCCGTGGTCGATGATCACGGTGCGCGTGCATCTCGCCTCCGCTTCTTCGAGGTGATGCGTGGTGAGCAGCACCGACACACCGTGTGTCGTGAGCTCACCCAGGACGTCATAGATCCGATCTCGACTCTGCGGGTCGACGCCGACGGTCGGTTCGTCGAGAAGCACGATCTTCGGCCGGTGCAGCACGCCGCAGGCAATATTCAGGCGGCGGCGCATGCCGCCAGAAAACTGCCGGATCGGTTCGGCCGCCCGATCTGCGAGTCCCGTACTCTTCAGCGCCCAATCAATCTGCTGATCGAGCTCGCGGCGCGCGATCCCTTGCAGGCGCCCGAATATCTCGAGATTCTCCCGCGCTGTCATCAACGGGTAGAGAGCAATCTCCTGGGGAACGATCCCGAGCTCCGGTGGGGTTCGCCGGCCGTCGACGGCGCGATCGAACACTTTGATCTCACCTGCGTCGAGGCGCACGCGACCGGTAATCGCGCGAATGAGCGTGGTCTTCCCCGCGCCGTTCGGACCGAGCAGTCCAAGCAGCTCGCCTTTCCGGAGCTCGAGAGACGCCCCGTCGAGCGCCTTGACGGCGCCGAACGACTTCCGAGCGTTGACCACCGAAAGAATGCTCATGGCGTCTTCCCCTTCTCCTTCAAGCGTTTGCGCAACGACTTTGCTCCAATCCGGCCGCGCCGCTTCGCTTCGATGGCGGCCCGCTCATCCTGCTGCTGCGCTTGGTACACCTGCTCGTCGGCCAGCTTGTGAAAGCTCGCTAGACGATCTGCAGGCAGCGCACCGGTGGCGACCGCGTCGACCACGGCGCAGCCAGGCTCCGAACGATGCTGGCAATCTCTGAAGCGGCAGCCCGGTGCGAGCGCCTCGATGTCGGCGAACGTGTCCGCCAGGGCCTCGCCCGTCTCCCAGAGCTGCAGCTCCCGCATCCCGGGCGTATCGATCAGGACACCGGTTCCGGGCAACCTGACAAGCTGACGGTTCGCGCTGGTATGTCGTCCGCGGCTATCGGACTCGCGCACGTCCTGCGTGCGCAGGAGATCGTGACCGACGAGCCGATTCACGATGGTCGACTTGCCGACGCCTGACGAACCGAGCAGCGCACCGGTCTTGCCGTAGCCGAGATACTGCTTGAGGACATCGAGCGTCGCCGGCGCGTTGCAGGACACGGCGTGCACCGGTGCGTCGTTTGCGAGCGCGCGAACTTCCTCCACGCGCGCACCAGGATCGTCGCTGAGATCGGCTTTGTTGAGGACGATCACCGGTGATGCGCCGCTTTCACGCGCCACGACGAGGTAGCGTTCGATTCGACGCGGGTTGAAATCCCGGTCGAGGCCGGCGACGAGAAACACCGTATCGATATTGGCCGCGACGATCTGCTCCTGGGTGACATCGCCTGCTGCCCGGCGCGAGAAGCGGCTCGTGCGAGGCAGTATTGCGTGAATGCGCGCTTCTCCATCGTGCGGATCCGGTTCGATCGCGACCCAGTCGCCGACCGCCGGATAATCCGCCCGCTCCGCCGCGCGGTGCCGCAGTCGTCCCGCCACGCGCGCCAGGATCTCACCGTCGGCGGCAAACACACGGTAGATATGCGTGTGCTCGAGGCTCACACGCGCCGGGAGAAGGCCGGCGGCCGCATGCGGCGCGAACAACTCCTCCAGCCGCGCGCTCCAGCCGAGTGCGGTGAGGTCCAACGCCATTACGAGCGGCTGCTCACATTGAAAGAGAGAAACAGAACAGTCGGCCGATCGCCGTCACGTCGAGCAGGCGTCAAGCTTCTGGAGGTGGCGGAGTACCTCGGCGACGCTCCATGCCTGTGCCACGCATCCGCGCGGAGTATACGGCTCCTCGGCGTCGAAGATCTCGCTGATCGAGCCGACGCAGGCCTGATTCAAGTGCGACTGGAATCCTTCGAGTACCTGGCGGGCGCCGGATTGATCGCCAGGGTGCACTTTCAACCACGCGTCGACGTACGGGCCGATGAGCCACGCCCAGACGGTGCCCTGATGGTACGCGGCATCACGTGCGCGGAGGTCCCCAAAATACTTGGACTTGTAGTCGGGGTGCCCGCGAGCCAGCGATCGAAGACCCACCGGCGTCAGCAGTCGCTCACGCACGACATTCAGCACCGGCTGCCATCTGGCCTGGTCGAGGATCGGATGCTCGAGCGAGAAGGCGAGGATTTGATTGGGCCGGCATGCCGAATCGTTTCCCGATGGACCGTCGACCACATCGAACAGATAGCCACCCTCGGCGAACCAGAATCTTTCGTTGAACGACTTCTTCGCGCGTTGGGCGTGCGCGAGCAAACCGAGCTGGTCGTCCATATCGAAGCGGCGAAACCATTCGTGCAGCAGACACAACGCGTTGAACCAGAGCGCGTTGATTTCCACGGCTTTGCCACGACGGGGTGTCACGACCCAATCATCGACCTTCGCATCCATCCAGGTGAGCTGATATCCCTCGGCCCCTTGCGTCAGGAGACCGTCAGCTGCATCGACGCCGATGCCGAACCGCGTCCCGGCCAGATGATGCTGTGCAATATCGGCGAGGTGTGGCACGAGCTGACGGACCGTGTCCGCATCGTCTGTCACCGTCAGGTAGCGGTGCACGGCGTGGAAGAACCACAACGACGCATCGGCCGTGTGATAGAGGCCTTCCCGGGAACCATCGGGAAACATGTTCGGGATCAGCCCGTTGCGCACGTAGTGGGCGAAGGTGCGAAGAATGTAGGCCGCTTCGCGATATCGGCCGGTCGCGAGCGTGAGCCCGTCGAGGCTGATCATCGTGTCGCGCCCCCAGTCGGTGAACCAGTGGTAGCCGGCGATGACCGTGCGGACTTCTTCTCCAGCGGCCTTGGCCCGCGCCGCCTCTTCGGCACGGCCGGCCGGCGTGATGATGAACTGATCCGCGGCGAGCACGAGCTCGGCCGCCGGCGAGCGGCTATCGTCACATCGTGCAATCGTCAGCAGCCGGCGCCGTCGATCGCGCTCCGCCTGCTCCGCGTCTTCCGGTGTCAGCGCCTGAATGACTTCCCACGGCTCGGCGGAAGCGATGAGCGTGACCGGCTGGTCGTTCCGGAGATCGGCTCGGAAGTATCCCGGACTCCACATGGAGCCGACCCAATCGTATCCACGGAACCGCTCCATGTCGTACGGCACGGCGGGGACGCCCTTCTCATCCAGCGTCAGCGACGCGCGCTCACCGTTGATCAGAAATCTCAGACATGGCAGCCCGATACCGCCCGAGACTTCGTATCGCGTGTCCACCGAGGTCAGCGTGTACTGGCTGACATGCGACGTGTTGACCGGTTCGTCGTAGCCTCGAAACTGTATCGACGGCCGCAGCGTGATACGAATCGGGCCGTCGCCGCGCACGAGCTGGTAGGTCAGATGGACGGTGTTCTGCCCATAGGGCATCACGACGCGCTTCTCGATGGCGATGCCCGGCAGCTCGTACCGCCAGACCGGCAGGCCAAGCTCCAGCCTGAACTCGACGAGGTGATCGAGCCGATCGGCGGCGTTCGGACCGGCCACTTCATCTTCATCCCCGAGCCAGACGACCTGCCGATCCTCGAGTCGAACCCGTTCGAGAAGATGGTTCAAGAGCACCATCCGCCCGAGCGGCGCCGGCAGTGCCGCCACGAGCAAGCCGTGATACCGCCGCGTCAGGACCCCGACAACGGTGCCCGACGCATAGCCGCCGAGCCCGTTGGTGACGAGCCATTCGAGTCTGGGCACCGAACCGTCCGGCAGCTCGGGATCGTGGGGATGGGGAATCGATCGCGTCAGGTCATTTGTCAGCGTCGGCATGAGCAGAATCTTCGAACGGTTCTTCCTCGTCCGGCGGCGAGCCCGGCTCGGATCGCAGGAGCATCGCGGACTCACCCCGCACGTGAAGTTGCGCATGCGCACGGAGCGGTGGCGTTCCCTGCCCACCATAACGCACCGCAGCGCTGCTCCACTGAAGCACCCACCGGCTGTTTGCTGGCGGCGCCAGCAACGGCTCCGGCAAGGGACACAGATCAAGATCGCAACCGAGATTGACGACGAGGAGACGGTCGCCGTCCTCCCCGCCCAGATATCTGAGAACGAACGCTCCGGATTCAAGCACCGCACCCTCGGGCCGCACGTCGCCGAGGCGGCGGATCACCGGGTCGTTTCGCCGCAGCTGCAACAGGTCCCGATGCAGGGCGTAGACGGCGGAGTGGCGCTCGCGCTCGCTGAAATCCAGCTTGCAGCGCTGAAACGTGGCTTCATCGGTTGGCGAAGGCAGCGCCGCGAGAACTTCGGGATCTCGCACGCTGGGAAACTGCGTGAGAAATTCGACGCGACCCTTCTCGACCGACGCGTTGAGCTCCGGCTTGTGATCAGCGAAGTACAGGAATGGCGCCGAGGAGGCGAACTCCTGTCCTTGAAAGAGCATCGGCGTAGCCGGACCGAGCAGGGTCAGCGCGGTGAGCGCGCGCAGCCGTGCCGGTGACGCCAGCTGGTGCAGGCGACGACCGAACGGCGTATTGGCGACCTGATCGTGATTTTCGAGATATGACACGAAGGCGCGGGGTGGCAGGTCGAGACCGGGCTCGCCGCGACGCTGTTTCTGCCAGTGATACCACTGCCCCTGATAGAGATACCCGAACCTCGCGCACGAAATGAACTCCTGCGGCGTGCCTTTGTAATCCGTGTAATAGGCTTCGCGAACACCGGTGAGCGCCACGACGGCCGAATGGTGAAAGTCGTCGTTCCACAGCGCGTCCACACCATAGCCGCCTTGCGCCGTTGGCCGGACCAGGCGCGTGCGCTGCGGCTCGTTCTCGGCAACGACGTACGTACGGCGACCCGGCGCCGCCGCGCGCACGCGAGAGACGATGGAAGCCAGGACGTGTTCCGGCGACGCGTCGTGGATGTCCTGCGTCGCATCGAGTCGCAGCCCGTCGAAGTGGAACTCGTCGATCCAGTAACCGGCGTTCGCGACGAAAAACTCGCGCGCCGCCTCCGGCCCCTCGAAGTTCAGCGCCCGGCCCCAGTCATTCTTGTACCGATCGGTGAAATAGTCGGGTGAGAATTCAGGCAGGTAGTTCCCGTCGGGACCGAGGTGGTTGTACACGACGTCGAGCACCACACCGATGCCCAGCGCGTGAGCGCGATCGATGAACGCGCGCAGATCGTCAGGCTCTCCATAAAGTCTAGTTGGTGCGTAGAGACAGACGCCGTCGTAGCCCCATCCAAAGCGGCCCGCGAAGTCGGCAACCGGCATCATTTCGATCACCGTCACGCCCAGGTCCGCCAGGTCTGTCAGCCGTTCCATGGCCGCTCGCCAATTGCCTTCAGGCGTGAACGTACCGACGTGCATCTCATAGATGACCTGACCGGTGGGAGAGACACCGGACCATGCGGCGTCGGTCCAAACGAAAGAGGCGGGGTCCACGATCGCCGATGGTCCAGCGGGACCTTCGGGTTGGAAGCGCGATGCCGGATCCGGACGCAGCCGGCTCCCGTCGAGGCGAAGCCAATAGCGATCGCCGGCGTTCGCCTCGAAGCAACCCGCGAAGTAGCCATCGCCGTCGGGCCGCAACGGCGTGGCGCGGCTTCCTTTCCGACCGCCGGCTTCCACGATGACGTCGATCGATCGGCAGGCGGGCGCCCAGACGCGGGCATGGGACCGACCCTCCTGCTGGACTTCCACACCAAAGGCCAGCCGCCGCGTCTGACTCTCGATCGTCATAGTCAGTTGAGCCGCTCGACGCGGCGGCGCTCGCGCCCGGTGAGCCGCGCGATCTCGGCGGCCAGCTGCGCTGGTTCGACCGGCTTCGGTAAGTCGCTGTGCACGGCATCCAGCATCTGCCGGACCCGTTCGTCCGTTCGCGAATAAGCCGTCAGTGCGGCGGCGGGTATGCGGCCGCCGCGGTCGGCTTCCAGCCACTGCACCTTGCCAATGAGCGCATACGAGTCCCGCTCCGGTGACGCGCTGTCGGTGATGAGCGCATCCGGCCGCCATGCCTCCAGCGCCTCGAGTGCATCGGCCACGTTTTCCGTCGTCCGCACGGTAGCACCCCGCTGCTGCAGGACCGTTCGCAGCAGTTCGCGACCCTCGACGTCGCGGTCGACCACCAATACTCGCAGGCCGTCGAGCGGAGGAGAGGAGGCGCCAATTGTCGGCAAGGCCGTAGATGACGGTCGCTGGCACTGGCCCGCCCGGCTGCAACGGAAAAGTCGCGGTAAAGATCGCTCCGGTGTGATCCTCGCGATTCCGCGCGTGAATCTCGCCGCCGTGCAGCTCAACGAGCTCGCGAACGAGAGACAACCCGACGCCGAGTCCTCCGGCCGATCGCGTCGGCGACGCGTCCTCCTGTGTGAACCGATCGAAGACATGCGGTAGAAACTGCGGCGCGATGCCGGGTCCGCTGTCGTAGACGGTCAGGATGACGTGTTCGCGCGACGTACGAATGTCGACGACCACCGTCCCCCCTCGCGGCGTGAACTTGATGGCGTTGGCCAGCAGGTGCCAGACAATCTGCCGCAGCCGCGTCGCATCGCCCAACACCGACACCTCTTCGTCCGGAAACTTTGTCTTGACGACCACGCCTTTCGCCTGCGCCGACGAAACCACAGCGGCGGCGGCTTCGCGCGTCGCCTCGAGCACCGACACACATCGCGACTCGAGTCGCAGCTTGCCGGTGAGCGCTTTGGACACGTCGAGCAGATCGGTTGTGAGCTGTGCCTGGAGCCGGACGTTGCGATCGATCGATTCGAGCCCTCGTACCGTCGTGGCCGAATCGAGCTTCCCTGTCCGCAGCAAATTCACCCAGCCCAGGATCGCGTTGAGTGGCGTGCGCAGCTCATGTGAGATCGTGGCCAGGAACTCGTCCTTCATACGGCTGGCGGCTTCGCTCTCATGCCGCGCGTCCTGCGCGAGCCGGGCACGGCCCTCCGCAACTAGACGCGCTGCACGCAATTCTGAGATGACGCCGGTCAGCAGCAGGCCCTGCACGACGAAGAGCGCAAGGTGGGCCTGGGCAGCTCGCGATTCGACGTCGGCAGCAGCGCCATCCCACGCGCCGAGGAGCGCGCCGACGACGGTGGCTGCCAGCGCCGGCCCGGTGCCGACAAACCAGGCGCTGGCCATGACGGCCGTTCCCAGCAGGAGAAAGTGGCTGCCCTCGTCTATCAGCGAATCAAAGCTTCGACTGACGAGGTAGACCAGACTGACGGCGGCAAGAGCGATGGCGTAACGCAGCGGCAGGCGGGAGGGGTCGAAAAGGGAACGCATCTGCGGCATCACTCACTCTCGACCATCTCGCAACGGGCGTGCCACGGATTCACGGCTTATTCCTTACGTGACATGCGCTTACCGCTGAGCACGTTCACGATGGCGTCGGATGGAGGGGGCTGGGGCTCGCTGGCGGCCGCGGCGGGGCTCAGTTCGGTCGGATGCTGCGAGGGCGGCGCCGACGCGACCTGATCGCTGGACCCCGCAAGCACGGCAGCATCGTCCACGCCCAGCGCCTTGTCTGCCGGCCCGAGAACCTCATCGATCAGACCGAATTCCTTGGCCTTCTGAGCATCGAGGTAGAAGTCGGTCCGCTTCGTATCGCGAATGATCTGGCGAAGCGGTCTGCCTGAACGCTCCGACAGAATCTGATAAATCTGGCTCTGCATTTGCTTCAGACGATCGAGGTGTTGGGCCGCGGCGGTCGTCGACTGCCAACCTGCCCATTTTGCGGGCTCGTGGATCATCATCCACGAGTGTGGGAAGGCAAAGCGGCGGCCGGGGCTGGCGGCCTGCAGAACCACGGAGCCCATTGAGTACGCCATGCCCTGCACGACGATCGTGATGGGAACGCCGAGGGACACAAGGTGGCGTATCGCGTCATGGATCGCCAGCCCGTCCGTGACGTTGCCGCCGGCGCTGTTGATGTACAGCGTGATGGGGCGGGCGCCATCATTGGCCAGCTCGCGCAGCCGTTCGATGACCGACCGCGCGCTGTCTTTCTCGATATCGCCGATGAGGTAGACGTCACGCAGCCTCTCCGTCTGTTCCTTGCGGACGATTTCCTTGACGGCGTCGACCAGTTCAGTCAGCAGACGATCGTTGAGATGCTCGCTCATATGCTCTGCGCTTCCTTCGCATTCATCGTGCCGCACGGGAGTCTGACATGAGGAGCCGCGCGCACTACCAATCGCACCCGATTCATCCCGCGCTCATTCCGTTTCCGTTCGCTTTCTTGACGGGCGCGCTGATCTTCGACGCGATCGGCGTCATTCGCGGCGCCCCAGCCTTTTGGACTACCGGTGGACACCTCGAAGTGGCTGGAATCGCTGCCGGTCTGCTGGCGGCCATTCCCGGCCTGATTGATTACCTCTACACCGTGCCACCGGCCAGCTCCGCAAAGACACGCGCGACGCGGCATGCGCTCGGCAATGTCAGTGCGCTCGTGCTCTTTGCCGCAGCCTGGCTGACGCGGGGTGCCGACTGGCAGCCGGGCGTTCTCACCCTGGTGCTCGAATTCGTCGGTGCCGGCGTGCTGGCCTATAGCGGATACCTCGGTGGAACGCTCGTCAGCCGCAACTTGATCAGCGTCGACCATCGTTATGCCAACGCGGGCAAGTGGCAGGAGGCGGAGGTCGCCGGTGGACGCGGCAAGCCCCTCGCTGTCGGACACGTGGACGATCTGAAAACCGGGCAGATGAAACTCCTGCACATCAACGGTCACCGCGTCGTGCTGGCGCGAACGTCCAAGGGGTACGCCGCGTTCGACGATCGCTGTAGCCACCGCGGCGGCTCGCTCGCCGGTGGCGTGCTGGTCGACGAAACGGTGCATTGCCTCTGGCACGGGTCGCAATTCGACTGCGAGACCGGCACCGTCAGGTGCGGTCCCGCGAAGGCCGCGATCCGCGCGTACGAGGTGACCGAGTCGAAGTCCGGGCAGCTGACGCTCGCTTCCCCACCGGGATGACATATTTTTCGGCCGTATGGGTGTCGGAAAAGCTCACGACCTTGACGTCGACGAGGCCGGCCTTCTTACCGGCCGCCATCGATGCGCGCTCCGACACCACCGGATCTCCTTTGCGGCGCACGACCCAGGCGGCCCCCGCCGGCTGCAGCCACGCCGACACCGTCTGGAGACGCTCGAGGTCCTTGGCGGTCTTTGCGCCCACAAAGACGGCGTCGGCACCGGCCGCCGTCCGGGCGAGCACCGTCGCACCCACTCGCTCGATCTCCCCCTTCAGCTCGTCGTCTCGAAGGTTCACGAACACCACCCGCATGCCGGCTTTGATACCCAGTTTGTCGACCCGCGACGGGGGGTTGGTGATCCGCTTGGCCCACCGGGCGGCAGCGGCGGCACCGATGTCGAGCTCGGCGCGCCTGCCGCCGAAACGCACCATCAGGGTATCGGCCTCGGCGCGCGCGTCGGAGATCTCTGACAGGGGGATCGCAAGCCGGAACGGGCCGCGGAAGACCAGGTCTTTGTGCTCGAGCAAGGCAGTCCCCCGCGCGATTTGCCCCTCGAATCGAATCGTGCAGGCGGCGTCGTAACCCATAACCGTCCTTTTCTGCAGATAGTTCTAAACCAGCTGGTCCCTGGTCTCGTCAAATTGTGCATCGCGGGATCGAACCTCGAGCCACAAACTCAGCCGGAACGGCCTCGAGACGCGATTCGGCTCCACGACGCGCTGTCCGCTTATGGGACGACGGGGTTTCGCAGACGGTCAGATACCAGACGCGACGCGAAGCCAACCGTGGAAAGTAACCCTAATCTTTGTAACAGTTAACGCAGTTGCCTGGCATGGCACTCGGTTTTGCTTATCTGCACTGGCCGGGTCCGGCTCTCGGAGCTCGGAATCAGTAGCAGAGGCATCTTGAAATGGTCGACATAGCTCGTTCCCCGGACGTCCTGCGCAAGAAGAAAATCCGCCGCGCGCTTTACGCCGCCGCGGCGCTCGTGGTCATTGTCCTCATAACTGTCGGCGTTTCCCGTCTTCGGCCCGCGGCTCCCTCGGTTGAACGCGCGACCGTCTGGGTCGACACCGTGAAGCGCGGTCCGATGATCCGTCAGGTTCGCGGTTCCGGCACGCTGGTGCCCGAGGAAATCCGATGGATTCCTGCCACCACGCAAGGCCGGGTCGAGCGCATCATCCTGCGCCCCGGCGCCCAGGTGACGGCCGGCACGGTGATTCTCGAGCTCAGTAACCCGGAGCTCCAGCAGTCGGTGAAGGAGGCGCAGCTCGCTCACCAGTCGGCTCAGGCTGCCTTCCAGAATCGCAAGGCGGAGCTCGAAAGCAGCCTCCTCAGTCAGCAATCCAACGTCGCGGGCATCGAGGCGAAATACAAGAGCGCGATGATGACGCTCGAAGCCAACGAACAGCTCGCCAAGGATGGGCTCATTTCGGCGATCACGCACAAGCAATCACGGGCCGCAGTCGAGGAGCTGAAGAACCAGCTGGAGATCGAACGGAGGCGCCTGGAGATGACGCAACTGGGCATCAAGTCGCAGATCGCGCCGCAGGAAGCGGACGTGAATCAGCGTCGCGCCGCCTACGACCTTCGCTTGCGTCAGCTCGAAGATCTGAAGGTGAAGTCGAGCATGGACGGCGTGCTGCAGCTCGTGCCGGTTGAAGTTGGCGCCTCGGTGCAGCCGGGAGCGAATCTGGCGCGCGTGGCGAATCCACACAACCTGAAGGCGGAACTGCGGATCGCGGAAACGCAGACCAAGGACATCACCATCGGACTGCCGGCGGAAGTCGACACCCGTAACGGCGTCGGTCAAAGGACGCGTTTCGCGCATGGACCCCGCATCGGCCAACGGGACCGTCGGTGTGGACGTTATCCTCGAAGGCCCACTGCCGGCCGGCGCGCGGCCCGACCTCAGCGTCGACGGCACCATTCGCCTCGAGCTGCTCGACAACGTCATTCACGTCGGCCGTCCGGCATTCGGTCAGGAAAACAGCACCGTCGGTCTGTTCAAAGTGGGAGCGGACGGCGAGGCGACGCGAGTCAACGTGAAGCTCGGACGCAGTTCGGTCAACACCATCGAGATCATCGAAGGCTTGCAGCCGGGGGATCAGGTGATCCTCTCTGACATGTCGAGCTACGACGAGTATTCGCGAATCAAGCTATCGAGTTGAAGACAGCTGGAAGCTGAACTTAAAGGAGCAACGATGACGACTGCCGGACAACCGCTCATCCACCTCGACGGCGTGACGAAGGTGTTCTTCACCGACGAGGTCGAGACCCACGCCCTGGCGGGCATTCACCTCGAGATCAAGAGCGGCGAGTACATCGCGATTGCCGGCCCGTCCGGCTGCGGTAAGTCAACGCTCCTGTCGATTCTCGGTCTGCTGGACTCGCCGACCGAAGGCAAGTACGTCCTCAACGGCAAGTCCGTTGCGGATCTGCCGCTCTCCGAGCGGGCGCGGGTGCGCAACCGCGAGATCGGGTTCATCTTTCAGAGCTTCAATCTGATCGGCGACCTGAACGTCTACGAGAACGTCGAGCTGCCGCTGACGTACCGCGGGATGAAGTCGGCCGAGCGCAAGGAGCGGGTGATGGCGGCGCTCGAAAAGGTCGGCATGGCCCATCGCGCGAAGCACCTGCCCAGCCAGCTCTCCGGCGGTCAGCAGCAGCGTGTCGCCGTGGCCCGCGCCGTGGCCGGCGCGCCGTCGATCCTGCTGGCGGACGAGCCCACCGGGAACCTGGACTCGAAGAACGGTGAAGCGGTGATGGAGCTGCTGCGCGAGCTGCACCGCGAGGGGGCGACGATCTGCATGGTCACCCACGATCCTCGCTACGCGCGGCACGCCGACCGATCGATCCATCTGTTCGACGGTCGCGTCGTCGAAGAGGACGGCAGCAAGGGCCGCGGCGAAAAGGAACTCGAGGAGAGCGGCTTCCACATCGAACACTGAAAAGAAAGGAAGAAGGAGGAAGGAAGAAGGAAGAAGAAAGAAAAAATCCTTCTTCCTTCCTCCTTCTTTCTTCTTCCTTTCTTGATGCTTCAGGACCTCCGTTACGCGTTCCGGCTGCTCGCCAAGAGCCCGGTCTTCACCGCGGTTGCCGCGATTTCGCTCGCCCTCGGCATCGGCGCCAACTCCGCCATCTTCAGCCTGGTCAACGTCGCGATTCTGAAGCCGATTCCCGTCGAGGAGCCGTCGACGCTGGCGTCGGTCTTCATGACCGACGAGCGCAATCCCGGCAACCTGCCGCTCTCGCATCTCAACTACAAAGACCTGCGCGACCAGAACCAGGTGTTCAGCGCGATGGCGGCCTTCACGTTTGCCCAGGTCAACTGGAGCAACGGGAACGAATCCGAGCAGATTCCGACACAGCTCGTGTCCGGCAACTATTTCTCGCTGCTCGGCGCGCAGCCCTTTCTCGGTCGCGGCTTCCTGCCGGATGAGGATCGCAGTCCGACGGCGGTTGCCGTCGTCAGCTATGGCTTCTGGGAGCGGAGCCTGGGCGCCGATCCCGCGATCGTCGGGCGGACGCTGACGCTGAACCGGACGCCGTTCACGGTCGTCGGCATCGCGCCGCGCGGGTTCACGGGGACCCTCCTCGGCGGGGGACCCTCTGTGTGGACGCCGATGTCGATGCACGACGTCCTCCAGCCGAACTTCGATTGGTACGAGCAGCGACGCGGCTTGTTTCTGTTTACGTTCGGCCGGCTGAAGCCGGGCATCGGCGTGGAACAGGCGGCTGCGAACATGCGGACCGTGTTCGCGCAACTCGAGCAATCCTTCCCCAACGACAACAAGGGACGCAGCGCGGGCGCCCGATCGCTGCTCGACGCGCGTTTGAATCCAGACGGAAACGGCGGCGCCCAGGTCGTGCAGATCTCGATGATTCTGATGGGCGTCGTCGGCATCGTGCTCCTCATCGCCTGCGCGAACATCGCCAACTTGATGCTGGCGCGCGCTAACCGCCGGCGGAAAGAGATTGCCATCCGGCTGGCGCTCGGCGCCGCACGCGGTCGCCTCGTCCGGCAGTTGCTGACGGAAAGCGCGCTGCTCGCGGTGCTCGGCGGCACGTTGGGATTGCTCCTCGCATATTGGCTGGTCGATGCCCTGGCCGCTACGACGCTGCCGTTGCCGCTGCCGGTGGATGACAATCTGGCGCTCGACGGGCGAGTGGTGCTTTTCACCACGTTGCTCGCGCTCGCGACCGGTGTTCTCTTCGGCCTGGCTCCGGCCGTACAGGCATCGAGGCCGGACGTCGTCCCCGTGCTGAAGAACGAGACCGTTCCCAGCGGATCGCCCCGGCGCGGCTGGCTCGCGATCTTCAATCTGCGACAGGCCCTGGTGGTTTCGCAGGTCGCGTTGTCGCTGATCTCGCTCGTCGCAGCGACGTTGTTCCTGCGCAGCCTGAGGGACTCGCAGCGGATCGACACCGGATTCGAGCGGCGCGGCGTGCTGATCATGACATTCAATCTGGGACGCGAGGGCTACACGCCTGAGCGCGGACAGGTTTTCTATCAGCAGATCGCCGAGCGCGTGATCGGACTCCCGGGCGTACGTCACGCCGCCGTTGCGCAGAATCCTCCACTCGCCGGAGGGTTCCTGCGCAGCGTGTTTCCCGAGGGGGCGGATACCACCACTCGCGATCGGATCCTCGTGCAGGTGAACTCCGTCAGTACCGGATACTTCGACACGGTGGCCATCCCGCTCGTGCGCGGGCGGGACTTCACGGCATCGGACACGACCGGTGCACCGCTCGTGGTCGTCATCAACCAGACCATGGCCGAACGCTTCTGGCCCGGCCAGGACGCGGTCGGCAAGCGTTTCAAGTTCTTCGGTGACACCGATTTCACCACGGTCATCGGCATCGCGAAGAACGCCAAGTACAACGCGGTGGGCGAAGAACCGATTCCGTTCATCTACCAGCCGCTGCGACAGAACTACAACCCGGCTGCGACGCTGCACGTTCGATCGGAAGGAGACGTTGCCGCGCTCGCCCCGGCGATCCGTCGCGAAGTTCAGCAGCTCGACCCGACATTGTCGGTGTTCAACATCCGGACCTTGGCAGATCAGGTGTCGACGTCACTGGCGCCGCTGCGGACCAACGTCATCCTGCTGACCGTTTTCGGATCGCTCGCGCTGCTGCTGGCGTCGATCGGCCTCTACGGGGTGGCAAGCTACTCGGTCAACCAGCGAACGCGGGAAATCGGCGTCCGCATGGCGCTCGGCGCCAGACCGTCCTCGGTGCTGAGACTGGTGCTCGGGAGCGGGCTGCTGGTGGTTGGCCTCGGACTGGTCCTCGGTCTCGCTGGATCGCTGGCCCTCACGGCGGCGGTGCCTGACGGCTTGCTTCCGAACGTCAGGAGTGAGAGACCCGTGGACGTTCGTCGGGACTTCCCTGCTGCTTGCTGCGGTCGCGTTCGTCGCAACGTTCTTCCCAGCCCGGCGGGCCACGAAGATCGATCCGTTGCTGGCGTTGAGGGCGGAATGAACGACGACAGGACACCAATATGCTGATCACCGATCACCTCAAAGACCGCAACGCGTCCGAGCGAAACCTCGGACGTCCGGCCGAACCTCGCGTGCTCATCGCCGACGATCAGGCTGATGTTCTCGAGGCGCTGCGGCTGCTGCTCAAGGCCGAAGGCTTCCACCTCGAAACGGCCTCCTCGCCGGCTGGTGTCCTCGCTGCGCTCGAAGCGCGTGAGTTCGACGTTGCGCTCATCGACCTGAACTACGCGCGTGACACCACGTCGGGAGAGGAAGGCCTGAACCTGCTGTCTCGAATCCAGGGTCTCGATCCCACGCTGCCCGTCGTGGTGATGACCGCCTGGGGCAGCGTTGAAGTCGCGGTCGAGGCGATGCGGCGCGGCGCACGCGATTTCATCCAGAAGCCGTGGGACAACGCCAGGCTGCTGGCCATCATCCGCACCCAGATCGAGCTGAGCCAGGCGTTGCGGAAGGGCCAGCGTCTCGAGGCGGAAAACTCACTGTTGCGCGGCGAGGGCATGCCGAAGCTCATCGCCGAATCGCCCGCGATGCAGAACGTTCTGCAGGTCATTTCCCGCGTGGGGCCGTCGGACGCGAACGTGCTCGTGCTCGGCGAGAACGGCACCGGCAAGGGGGTCGTGGCCCGCGCGCTCCACGCGGTCTCCAGCCGCGCCTCGCGGCCCATGGTGATCGTGAATTCAGGCGGCGTGTCCGAAGGCGTATTCGAGAGCGAGTTGTTCGGGCACGTTCGGGGAGCGTTCACCGATGCGAAAACCGATCGCGTCGGGCGCTTCGAGCTCGCGGATCTCGGAACCCTCTTTCTCGATGAAATCGCCAACGTTCCGCTCAGCCAGCAGGCCAAGCTGCTGCGCATCATCGAAACCGGCGAGTTCGAGCGCCTGGGATCGTCGCGCACGCGTCGTGTCAACGTTCGGATCCTTTCGGCGACCAATGCCAACCTGACCGAGGAAGTCGCGTCGGGAAGGTTCCGTCAGGATTTGCTCTTCAGGCTGAACACGATTGAGATCCGGATCCCTGCGTTGCGCGACCGGCGGGAAGACCTGCCGCTGCTCGCGCAGCATTTCCTGCGGCAGCACGCCCAGCGCTATCGAAAGCGGCTCACCGGATTCGAGAGCAGCGCCATGCAGATGCTGCTCGAGCATCCCTGGCCCGGCAACGTGCGCGAGCTCGATCACGCCATCGAGCGCGCTGTGCTGATGGCGCAGGGCCCGCTCATCAAAGCCGGCGATCTGGGGCTTCGCACCACCCGCGAGGGTGGCGGCCGCCTCGAGGACATGAGCCTGGAAGACGTGGAGTGTTTCCTGATCAAGAAGGCGATGACCCGCTACGATGGGAACGTCAGCCAGGCGGCAAAAGGCCTCGGGCTGAGCCGAAGCGCACTCTATAGACGACTCCAGCGCTACGGCCTCTAAAATGGCGTTGATTGAGTACCCCATATCCCCGTGAGCCGCGACTGGGGCACGACCGTCGCATTCTCCTCATGGCGCTGGCGTCGGCTCTGCCCGGCGCCGCCATCTCGCTGATTTTTCTCTGGACCGGTGACTACACGCCCAAGGTCCAGTGGACCCTGTCCGTCCTGATTGTCACCGTCTGTCTCGGCTTCGCTTTCGCGTTGCGCGAACGGGTTGTCCTGCCCCTGCAGACCCTGTCGAACCTCCTTGCCGCGCTCGGTGAAGGCGACTTTTCCATCCGGGCCCGCGGCGCGCGCGCGGGTGATCCGCTGGGCGAGGTGATGATTGAAGTCAACGCGCTCGTCGAGACGCTCCGCCATCAGCGTCTGGACGCGCTCGAAGCCACCACGCTCCTGCGCAAGGTCATGGCGGAAATCGACGTCGCGGTCTTCACCTTCGACGAGGATCAGACGCTGAAATTCGTCAACCGCGCCGGCGCGCGGCTCCTCAGCCAGCCGGCGGAGCGGTTGCTCGGACGCCACGCGATGGACCTCGATCTCAATGAGTGCCTGGCCG
Organism: uncultured Actinomycetota bacterium; assembly: GCA_963748245.1. Classification (GTDB taxonomy): domain Bacteria; phylum Actinomycetota; class Actinomycetes; order Propionibacteriales; family Kribbellaceae; genus Kribbella. The sequence continues at coordinate 3,150,292 of CAVVIA010000005.1, forward strand.
GCGAGGCTCCGCGTGTGATCAACACGGCGTTCCCCGGCGGTGTCGGCCGCTGGGAGATCCGGCGCAGTCAATTCCGGCAGGGCGGGCGTCCGCACGAGATGCTCGTGCTGTCGGACCTCAGCCAGCCGCTCCGCGAGGAAGAACGGCAGGCCTGGCAGCGCCTGATTCGCGTGATCGGGCACGAGATGAACAACTCGCTCGCGCCGATCAAGTCGATTGCCGGCAGCCTGTCGACGCTGATCGAGCGGGAGCCGCCTCCCGCCGACTGGCGCGACGACATGCAGCGCGGACTTGGTGTGATCGCCTCACGCTCGGAATCGCTCAGCCGTTTCATGAGCGCCTACGCGCGGCTGGCGAAACTGCCACAACCCAAGCTCGCGCCGATTGACGTGGGCGCCTTCGTCGATCGCGTGGTGACCCTCGAAAAAGCGCATCACATCCAGGTCGCACCTGGTCCCCGGTTGACGATTCAAGCGGACAGCGATCAGCTCGAGCAGCTGCTCATCAACTTGATCCGGAACGCCGTCGACGCAGTTCGCGAGACCGGTGGGGCGGTGAGAGTCGGCTGGCAGCGCCTGTCGGGTTCGTCGCCCGCGGCCATGGAGCTCTGGGTCGAAGACGAGGGTCACGGCCTCTCCAACACCGGCAACCTGTTCGTGCCCTTCTTCACGACGAAACCGGGAGGATCGGGAATCGGTCTGGTCTTGAGCCGGCAAATCGCGGAGGCGCATGGCGGGAGCCTGCTGCTCGAGAACCGCGACGGCGGTCCCGGATGTCGCGCCAGCCTCCGCATTCCCGTCCGCGCGGTCGTCAGGGACGTCGCGGCAGTTGTACCGTGATCGTGGTGCCTTGACCTTCTCCTTCGCTCGCCGCTTCGATCGTTCCCCCGTGCAGCTCGACGAGGTGTCGAGAGATTGTGAGTCCCAGGCCGACACCGGAATACCTTCGCGTCGTGCTCTTGTCCGCCTGCCAGAACCGCTCGAACACGCGCGCCAGCATCTCCGGCGCAATGCCGGCACCGGTGTCCGATACGCGAATCGTCACCACATCCGTACCGGCATCGGCCAGGAGCGTAATGCGGCCGCCAGGCGGCGTGAACTTCACTGCGTTCGAGAGCAGGTTGAGGATGACCTGCTGCAGACGTCCGGGATCGGCGAACACGAAACCCAGGTTCGACGACACCCGTGAGACCATCGTCAGCTCTTGCGCCCTGGCCGCCGGCTCGAGAGAGTCCAACGCCACCTTGAGCAGCTGCCCGAGGTCGACATCGCTCTTCTTGAGCGGCAGTCGACCCTCGACGGCACGAGACACATCCAGCAGATCTTCGATGAGCGTCGTCTGGGCCGCGGCATTCCTTGCGATGACCTCGAGCGCGTGGTCCTGTCCGTCAGCAGGCACCTGCCCCTTCCGCAGCATGTGAGCCCACCCGACGATGGCGTTGAGCGGCGTGCGCAGTTCGTGAGAGACGGTGGCGAGGAACTCGTCTTTCGCCTCGTTAGCAGCCCGGAGGGCCTCCTCCGACCGTCGCAGCTCGTCCGCCGCGCGTTCGGCGACGGCTCTCGCCTTCACCTGTGATCGAGTCACGACGAACAGCAGCAGCGAAAGGAATATGCCCGCGCCGACGACCAGGTTGGTCAGCGCGCGGCGGCCTCCTCCGGAGAATCCAGACGCACCCCGCAGCATCAGCGTCCATTGCCGGCCGGCGACATCGATCGTCTGCAGCGACGTCAGGGCATTGTTCTTCGGCGGCGCGCCCGATCGGAAGAGCAGCTGGTCTTCCTCGGCGGGACCGTCGTACACCTCCAGCTGCAGACCGGCGGCGCTGAGCCCACGCTCCTCCAGAAGACCCGAGAGTAGATCGGTGCCGCGGAACGGACTGTAGATGAAACCGACGTGGGTCCGCCGCCGCTGCTCGACGTTCTCGGGCATGGTGCCGTGCTGGTACACGGGGACATAGATCAGAAAACCGGCCTGCATATGTTGGGGATCGAGCCGCTCTTGAATCAACGTGACCTTGCCCGTTGAGGCGGGCTCCCCCGAATCGCGCGCGCGGTCCATCGCCTCCAGGCGCACCGGCTCCGACGACATATCGAACCCGAGCGCCAACCCATTCCTCTGATCCAGTGGCTCCAGGTAAAGAATCGCCTGTTGCGGGCCGTCCTGCCGGTCGGGCCAGTAGTGAAAGTTCGGAATGTCCTGACGCCGCTGCGCGAGGATTTTGGCGCGTTCGTCGCTCTTGATCAGCCTCGAGAAGCCGACGCCTTGCACGCCAGGGTACCGGCGTGAGAGCTCGAGACGCTCCACGTAGGCGCGGAACTCCCGAACTTCCACGGTCTCGCTCGCTGCGAACAGTCCCGCGGCCCCGAGGAGCATCGACACGTAGGCGTCGACGCGGTGAACCATCTCGCTGCGCAGCTGCTCGGCGGCATTGCCGAACCGCAGCCGCTCTTCGACAGCCCCGGTGGTAGCCGCGTAGCGCGCGCCCGAGGCCGTGAGCGACAGCGCCGCCAGACAGAGTAAATACGGGATCAGCGCGCGGCGGGTCCCTGGGCGCTCCAGCATCCTTGATGATTGTATCTGCTATGCTGCGCAGCATCCGGCATCGCCGGCGCGTCACATGTCGTTTTGGAAATCACTGTTCCTCGGGCCAGTCGAGTGGCAACTCGTCGTCGCCGCCGTTATCCCCACCCTGATTATCGCGTGGCTGGGCGCGCGGCTCGCCAAGCGGGCCGCGGCCGCGGCAATCCGCCGGCTCCTGCAAGACACGCTGGTGATGTCGAGCCCACTCGTTCGCGGCCCTCTGCGGCTGGTGAGCGCGGGCACCTTCGCCCTTCTCGTCGCCGTGGTGCTCTTCCCTGCGTTCGAGGTCGTCGGCCTGCAGCCGCGGGCGGGACTTCACCTGCAGACGATTGCCACGTGGACCTTCGAATCAGGCCTGAAAGTCCTGCTCATCATCGTCCTCTCGTATGCGCTCGTACGGACGGTCCATCTCGTCGTCAGCCGTTTCGAGCACGAATTGAACCGCGGCACGGGTCTCGACGCGCTCGAGCGCGCCAAACGCGCCAGGACGTTGGGATCGGTCATTACCAAGGTCGCCACCGTGATGATCGTCGGCATTGCCGTGCTGATGATCCTGCGCGAGTTCCGAATCGATATCGCACCGGTCCTGACCGGCGCCGGTATCGTCGGACTCGCGGTTGGCTTCGGAGCGCAGACGCTCGTGCGCGATATCATCAGTGGCTTTTTTCTGATTCTCGAAGATCAAGTCAGAGTCGGTGATGTTGCGGCGATCAATGGAACCGGCGGACTCGTCGAAGAGCTCAACCTTCGTACGATCGTGCTCAGAGACGTCGAAGGGGCTCTGCATGTCTTCCCCAACGGATCCATCACAACCCTGGCCAACCGGAGCAAGGACTTTTCGTACTACGTAATCGATCTCCCGATCTCCTACCAGGAGGATCCCGATCGCGTTGCCGCTGTCTTGCGTCAAGTTGGAGCCGAGATGCAGGCCGATCCGACATTCGGACCCTTCATCCTCGAACCGATTGAGGTGCTTGGCGTCGATGCGTTCGGCATGTGGTCGATGCAGCTGAAGGTGCGCATCAAGACGGTGCCGCAGAAACAGTGGGAAGTGGGCCGCGAATTGCGGAAACGTCTCAAGAGGGCGTTCGACGAACAGGGTATCGAGATGACCTTCCCTGAGCGCGTCGTCAGCGTTCGTTCCGACGACGACAAGAGAGACGCGGCACCTGGCAGATGAACGCTACCGTCAGTACCGACGACGGGGTGCCGGCGGGAGCGGACGGCTTGCCCTGTGCTTCCTGCACGATCCTGACGCCGGCGCTGGCACCAACGCGTGACGCTCCCGCGGCAACCATCGCCTTCAGTCCTTCGAGGTCGCGCACGCCACCGGCGGCTTTGACGCCCATGTCGGACCCAACCACCCGGCGCATCAACGCTACGTCGGCCGCCGTGGCGCCTCCGGGGCCGAATCCGGTGGATGTCTTCACGAAGTCGGCCCTTGCCGCCTTGGACAAGACGCAGGCGGTGACCTTTTCCTGGTCCGTGAGGAGCGCCGCCTCGATGATCACCTTGCTTCCCACGCCAGCCTCGCGACAGGGGTCGACAACGGCCGAGATGTCGCACTCGACGGTCCGGAGGTCGCCCGACTTGAGGGCTCCGACGTTGATGACCATGTCGATCTCGCTGGCGCCGTCGAAAATCGCCCGCCGAGTCTCGTAGTGCTTCACGTCCGGCGTCGTGGCACCAAGCGGGAACCCAACGACGGAACAGACTCGAACGGAAGAGCCGCGAAGAAATCGAGCGGCCGCCGCGACCCAGGTCGCGTTGATGCAGACCGTTGCGAAACGGAATTCAACCGCTTCGCGGCAGAGTTTTTCGATGTCCTGCAGTGTCGCATCCGGTTTCAGGAGCGTGTGATCGATGAGCCCCGCCACATCGCCAGGAGCGCCGCCCGTGGCATGCACGCCGAGCCGAGTGGCACCGGCGTCGAGGACGCCGCGCAGGCGATCCGGGCAGCAATCGGTCAGGACCGCATGACAGTCACATCGCGCGCGCTGGCTGCGCGGTGCCTGCGACGCAATCACTTCTTCAGTGATGATCTCGATGAGCCGCTGGAGGTCTTGAGGGTTCAGCATGAACGGGTCAGTTGTCCTGCTCGAGCCGGCGGATCTTGAGCAGTCGCCGGATGTAGCGAGGCTCTCGCATCGGCGTCGTCAGCCAGACGTCAACGACTCGCGTCGCCTGCTCTACCGGCAACAACGTCGCCCCAATGGCCATGACGTTGGCGCCGTTGTGCTCCCGGGAGTACCGGGCGATCGTCTCATCCGTGCAGTTCGCCGCGCGAATGCCGCGCACTTTGTTGGCGGCAATCGCGGAACCGATACCGGCTCCGTCGATGACGATGCCCGCCTCCGCCTCCCGATGTACGACGGCACGGGCCACGGCCGCGGCTACATCCGGATAGTCGGAAGGGTCCGTCGTGTCTGGACCGACATCGATCACCGACAGCCCTCGCCCTCGGAGGTGCTGAATCAGCGACCGTTTGAGCGTCTGTCCCGTGTGATCGCTGCCGATCGCTACGCGCCGGATGTCGCTGGGCGGAGCGAGATCCTGAGATGCCGATGCGTCATGCGGGCCCGAGGAAATCACCGTGATTCGCCGCGACGCCAACGTGTCGCGAGCCAGCGGCGTCACGTGTCCGCCGGCCGCCAGCTCGACGGTCGCTCCCACATCGAGCGTGCGCGCGTCCGCCTCGGTGATGATCTCGAACCGTTTCGTCATTGTCCCTCGAGCACCGCGATGTGTGCCAGATTCCGGTACTGCTCGGCGTAGTCGAGCCCGTAGCCGACGACGAACTTGTCCTCGATCGTAAAGCCGATGTACTCGACCGTCACCTCGATCTTCCGTCGCGACGGCTTGCTGAGCAGGCACGCCGTACGCAGCGTCCTGGGCGAGCGTGCGCGCAGAATGTCCTGGAGATACGTCAAGGTCAATCCCGTGTCGACGATGTCCTCGACAATGATGACGTGGCGTCCTTCCACGCTGGAATCGAGGTCTTTGATCAGACGCACCTCACCCGAGGATCGGGTGCTGCGCTGATAGCTCGAGACGGCAATGAAATCGAGCGTCACCCGAGCGCTCATGGCGCGCACCAGATCGGCCATGAACATGAACCCGCCTTTGAGGACACCGACCAGGTGGATTTCCTCACCCGGCGGATATTCCCGCTCGATCTCCGCTCCGAGATCGCGAATGCGCGATTGAATCTGCTCGGCCGACAGCAGAACGTTCATTTGCCCACCGCCTGGCGTACGGCCGCTGCCTGTTTCCGGGCATCCGCGAGGACGGCGCGCTCGTCCAGCGTCAACATTTTTCTGTCGCGCATCAGGATCTTTCCGTTGACGATCGTCGTTCGCACGTCGTCTCCTCGTGTGGTGTAGACGAGATGAGAGATCGGATCGTACATCGGCGTCTGACGAGCCGCCCCCATCGACACGACGATCAGGTCAGCGCGCTTGCCGGCCGCGAGCGATCCAATCGTCTTCTCGAGGCCAACGTGCTCGCGCACCCTCAATCGTCGCCATCTCCAGAACGGTCTTCGCAGGCATCGTACGCGGATCCCCGGATTGAAGCTTGTGGAGAAACGCCGTCTGCCGCATCGCCTCGAACATATCGAGATCGTTGTTGCTGGCGGCACCATCCGTACCCAGGCCAACCGCAAGGCGCGCCGTTCGCATCGCGGGTACAGGAGCGGTGCCGCTGGCCAGCTTCATGTTGCTCTCGGGGTTGTGCGAAACGCCAATCCCCCGCTTCGCCAGGATACGGATGTCGGCCGGTGTGACGTGCACGGCGTGGGCGGCGAGGGTCGGCGAGGCTGCCCACATCCCGAGCGAGTCCAGGTATTGAACCGGCGAGGTGCCATGCTGTTTTTGCGCGATCCGCACTTCGTCGCGGGTTTCGGCCAGATGAATGATGAGCGGTGCCTTGGCCCGCGTCGCGGCGGCTCTGATCGACTTGAGCATCGCGGCATCGAGCGTGTACATCGCATGCGGCGCATACGCCGGGGTAATCAGATCGTCGTTCTGGAACTCGCTGACGAACGCTGAGGCGCGTGCCAGGCCGTCGGCGGCGGTTTTCGCATCCGGAACCGGAAACTGGATGATGGTCTGACCGAGGACGGCGCGCATTCCCGCCGCTTTGGTCGCCCGGGCGATCTCCTCCTCGAAGTAATACATGTCGACATAGGTCGTCGTGCCCGATTGGATCATCTCGAGAACAGCCAGGTTGGTCCCGATGCGCACGAATTCCGGCGTGACGGTCTTGGCCTCGGCGGGAAAGATATATTTCTGCAGCCATTCCATCAGCGCGAGATCGTCGGCGAGGCCACGGTAGAGGACCATCGGCGCGTGCGTGTGGGTATTGATCAACCCGGGGAGCACGACGCTGCCGGTTGCGTCAACCGACTCGGTCGCCGTGAACTTCGACGCGATCTCTTCAGCCGTGCCCACGGCGACGATGTCTCGACCGTCGATGGCGACCGCGCCTGACGGGATCGTCCCGCGCGACGCGTCCAGCGTCACGACCGTTCCGTTGGTGACAATGAGCGAAATCTGCTTTCGAGCGGCCTGGCCGCCGGCGATGATCCCCGCCGTCAGCAGCCACACGCACACGCGCCAGAGCATGGGTGCGTGATTCTATCAGGGGAGCGCGAAGCGACATTTCGGTATAGTGTTGTCCCGTGCCGGTGCACATCGTCGACCACCCCCTCGTCCACGACGCGCTGGCGACGCTCAGGGAAAAGTCGACGCCACCGGAGTTGTTCCGGCGGATGGCGGTGCGCATCAGCCTGCTGCTGGCGGCGGAGGCCACCCGCGACATCCCGAGCACGACCGTGGCGGTGGAGACGCCGCTCGGACCGGCCCCCGGGCGGCGGGTCAAGGCGGGCGTCGTCGTCGTGCCCGTCCTGCGCGCCGGGCTGGGGATGCTCGATGCCGTGCTCGAGCTCATCCCGTCCGCGCGGGTCGGTCATATCGGCCTGCAGCGGGATGAGATCACGGCCGTGGCCTCGCAGTATTATTCGAAGCTGCCGTCGGATTTGACCGGCTGTTTCGTGTTGATGATCGATCCGATGCTGGCCACCGGCGGGAGCGCCGTTGCGGGACTGGACCTCCTGCGTCGCGCCGGCGCCCGTGATGTGCGGATGATCTGCATCGTCTCGGCACCGGAAGGAATCGCGCTCGTCGCCCGGCACCATCCCGACGTGCAGATTTACACGCCGGCGGTCGACCAGGGGCTGAACGCTCACAAATTCATCGTCCCGGGCCTTGGCGATTTCGGCGATCGGCTCTACGGAACGTTCTGAACGAGGCGCCGGCGCCGGAGCATCACCAGCATGTCGCAGACGCGCGAGAAGAGCATGACAGAAGACCGCCGCACCCAACGTCGAACGACCGATGAACGGTGGCGTACTGCGCTCACGCGGATCGAGCCCAACAAGATCATCCTGCGCGGCTATCCGCTCGACGAGGTCATGGGTCGCCTGACGTTCGGCGAAACGATCTATTTGCTGCTGATGGGGGAAGTTCCGTCGCCTGCTCTCGGCCGGCTGATGGAGGCGGTGCTGGTGTCGTTCATCGACCATGGGGCCACCCCGCCTTCGACGCTGGCGGCGCGCAATACGGCCACGACCGGTGCGGCGTTGCGCGCGTGCGTGGCCGCAGGGATACTCGGCTTCGGCAAATACCACGGCGGCGACATCGAAAGCTGCATGCAGTTCCTGGATACCGGACTCGAACTGGTGCGAAAGGGCGCGTCCTATCGCAGCGCCGCCGAGCAGATCGTCCAGCGTTGTGTCGAGGCCGAGGAAATCCCGCCGGGATTCGGCCACCGGTTCCATACGAGGGACCCGCGCGCCGCCCGGTTGTTTCAGATGGCGCTCGAACTGGAGGCGGAGGCCGAGCACATCCAGATGATTCGTGCAGTAGAGAACGTGCTGCACGAAAAGCCAGAAACCGAGGCGTTGCCGGTAAATATCGATGGCGCGATTGCCGCGGTCTGCGGCGATATCGGGATTCCGCCAACGGTCGCCAACGCGCTCTTCATCATCTCCCGCGTACCCGGGATCGCGGCGCACGCCGAAGAAGAGCGCGCGCGTCAGCAGCCGATGCGGCAGATCGATCCGAAGGACCACATCTACGACGGCCCGTCAGAACGCCGGCTGCCGGAGAGGCGCAAGTAGGAAGTACGGTAAAATCGGTTGTTCAAACGGGTTGGGCGCTTGGCTCAGTGGTAGAGCATCGCCTTCACACGGCGGGGGTCGATGGTTCGAATCCATCAGCGCCCACCAACTTTCGCGTGGCTCGTTACTTGGCGGCCACGCGAAAGTTATCTCGCCGAAGCGCGCCGCAGGCGCGCGGAGGCGGACCATCAACCTCAACCTTCGCTCTCGATTGCAGGCGAAGGTTGTCTCTATCACTATCACCACGAGAGCTACGGTTGGCAGGCCAACCTTTAGCGGCTAGCGGCGCGCTTCGGCTAGGCAGGCCGCGCCAGAGTGGCGCGAAGGCTGACAAACCCTACTGAGTCTTCGCTGTTACTTGGGACACGTGGTACGCGTACCGCTGACCACCTGTCCGAGCATGTTCTTCCCCGCCAGATTCCGTCCGTCAGGCGAGAGCGTCACGTCGTCGGTGAAAAGGAAGTTCCAGACGATGCGGATGGTGTTGGCGCGCAGCTGGGTCCACTTTCCCAATACCGGGCCGTTCTGCGTCTGCCCTCCATCGCCCAGGACTGTTGTCGACCCGTTCGACCATTTCCACGTTCCGATGACGCTGCGTGAGTCTCCCGTGAGCCGCTGACCACTCACGCCAGGTCCGGCGTAGTTGTTGGATCCGCTCAGGACGCCTCCGTCAGCTGAGAGTACCAGCGTGTCGGTCGACGCTGGCCAGGTCTTTGCCAGCGCGTCGAGCTCCTGCGGAATGGTCTCGAGCGGCGCCCACGCCGAGGCGTGTCATAGCGACTGACGCCGACCAGCAGCGCATAGCTGCCTGATTGACATCCGTGGCCGACGGCAACGAACGTAGATTACGATCCCGACTTCTTGGCCTGTGCCGCCAGCAATGCCAGGATCTGCGCGTAACGGGTATCCGCCGCGCTGAACGCCTTCGTGTACTCCTCTTCGGTGATTTTCGCCTTCTTCCAATCACCATCGAATGACGTCGTCGTCTTACCGTGCTCCCAGCTGTCGGCGGGCTGATCGTTGTCAGGTTTGAACACGAGACCGTTGGCCGCCTGGTCCATGATGAAGACCTTCGTCGCGGCGATCGAGGCGGAGCTCAGATCGATGTAGACGTCGCGGAAGTCCTTTTTCGTGAGCTTGTCGTTCAGCAGCGACGGGGCGGAATACTTCGCTGAGACGACGAGCATCTGCGCGCCTGGGAAATACAGGGCCGCCACATAGGTACCGGGGTCGGCGGGATCGGCGGCGGCGATACTATCGAGCTTCAGGCGATCGAGAACGTCGCCCAGCTCCTTGGCCGCGACCGAAGACTTGGATTCCTGGGCGGTTGCGGGCGCCGCAAGGGAGAGCGCGAGGACGCCGCAGGCGGCGGGCAACCATGCCATGCGGGCAAAACGGGCGCATGCGAAGGACATAGGGCTCCTCGGGATAATTCGGGAGACCCGTTCTATCACGCCGAGCTAGCCGATGAAAAGGGGATCCTCTTCTTCCGACCGGGAGGAGCTGCGGCGGAGGTCGCCAATGCCGCGCAAGGCCGCCAGACCGGCCTTGACAGCGGCCAAAAGTGCAACCCCTTGACGGGCCGGTGTCACGATGGCGCGCTGGAGGACCGTGGCGGTCTCGTCCACCCGCTGCGAGAGGTCGGTTACCAAATTGTCGATCTTCTGAACCTGGGCGGACGCCAGCGCCGCAGTCCGGGCGGCTTCGTCGGCGACGGCGCTCGCCTTCGCCAGCAACGGCCGGATCTCTTCGTGCACGGTGACGAGCGTTTGCTGCGCCTGGCGGGCGAACCGTGCCGCGACGACCATGGCGCCCACCTGGGCCAGCGCCATCAGCAGCGTGGCAACGGCAATCGTCCCCAGGAACAGGTCGTTCCAGTCGGTCACAGTGTCTCCCCGGGCCTCGGAACAGCGGTGCTCCCGCTGGTTCTTGCCTGCTGGTACGCTTCGCGCCCGCGCTCGACCGCTGACGAGAACGTGCTCTTGCCCTCGCGTGCGCGCTCGCCCAGCTTGCGCCGAGTCTCTTCGCCGGTCGCGGGAGCCATCAGCAGCGCGGCCGCCGCCCCGGTAATTGCGCCGAGGACAAATGCCACGATCACGGTTCCCGCAGCACCGCTGTCATCCCTCATACCGCTCTCCTTGTCCGCACCCTGCGGCTCGTTCAGAAAATGCTGACGCGGACGTTCAGGTATTTTTTCGGATCCTTGCGAATCTCGCCAATGAGCTGACGCAGCTCATTCGCAGTGGCATTAATGTTCTCATATAACTGCTTGTCTTGCAGCAGTTGACCCGCCGTACCCTGGCCTTTCTCGAGGTTGGCGGTCAGCTTGTCGATGCGCCCCGCGAGCGAGTTGAAACGCTCGTAAAGCTCCTTGTCGGTCAGAAGCTTTCCGGCGGTGCCCTCGCCTTTGTTCAAGCGCGCCGTGATCTGGTCGACATTGCCGCTTGCGGACGTGAGCGAGCGCGCCAGCGCATCATCGTTGAGCAGCCGGCCGAGGCTCCCCTCGCCAGCGCTGACGCGCCGGGTCATCGTCTGAAGATCGGCGAGAGCGGCGTTGAAACTGCGGTAGGCCGCGGGATCGCGAATAAGCATCCCCAGCGTGCCCTCTCCGCGACTCAGGTTGCCAGCCACGATCTCAGCAGACGCCACCAGACCCTGTACCTCCTTGTAGACCGCGTCGTCGGTGAACAGCTTCCCCACCGTCCCCTTGCCGGCGCGGATGTCGCTGAGTATCCCGGCGAGCTGTTCGAGCGATTGCGTGGCGCTCACGGCAACGTCCGACAACTGCCCGGCCGCCCGGCCGGCAGGGAGGAATTCGCCATCCTTGAGCGGCGTGCCCTGCGTCGACGGGGTGATGTCGATGACCGGCTCACCGAGCAGGCTGAGCGAGCCGATGGACGCGCGCGATTCAGTGGTGATGCGCTGCTGGTTCTCCTCGTTCACCTCGAGCGTGACCTCGACTTCGGAGCCGACGAGGCCGACGTCCGTGACCTTACCCACTTCGACGCCCGCCACGCGCACCACCGCACCGCTCTTCAGCCCCTTCACGTCGGCAAATTTCGTCTTGAGCTCGTAGCGCTGCCAGGCAAATCCCCCCTGACCGCCAACGGCAAGGATCAGCATCGCCGCGAGCACCACGGCAGTCACGGCAAGGATGCCAATCTTGAGTTCCGACCAGGCGAGCGAACGCGTCCTCGGCATAGGTTTCTCAGGACAAAAACGAGGCAATGTACGGATCGGCCGCGGCTGCGGCACGCAACTCCGAGGCATTACCTTCGAACGAAATGCGACCGTCTTTCAACATGATGAACTCGGCTTCGTCGGCCTTGTCGGCCGTGGCGCGGGCGAACCGCAGTTTCCCGTTGTCGAGTGACGCCGTGTGCTCCGCGACGTAGAACGCATCGCGCAGCTGGTGGGTCACGACGATCGAGCTGACCGACTCCAGATCACGCAGCTTGATGATCTCGTCGTCGATCGTCACCGCCGTAATCGGGTCGAGGCCGGTAGTCGGCTCGTCGTAGAGCAGGATACGCGGCTTGGCCGCCATCGCGCGCGCGATGGCCACGCGACGGCGCTGCCCGCCCGACAGCTCCGACGGTTTCCGGTCGATGAACTCGGCCAGACCCACGAACCCGAGCACTTCCTCGACCCGCTGGTTGGCAACGTCGAAGGGAACACGCGACTCCTCGAACAGCTTGTAGCCGACGTTCTCGCGCACGCTCAGCGAGTCGAAGAGCGCCCCCTCCTGAAACACCATACCGAGGTCGGCGCGCACCTGCATCATCTGATCCTCGGTCATGTTGTCCACGCGCTCGCCGTTCACGAAAATACAGCCGCTATCGGGCTTCAGCAGGCCCAGGATCAGCCGAAGGATCGTGGACTTGCCGGCCCCGCTGGCCCCCAGGATTATCTTCGTGTGCGCGGTCTTCAACGTGAAGCTGATCTCACGGAGGATGACCTTCTCATCGAACGCGAGCGACACCTTGTCGAAGACGACAATGGGTCCGCCGAACGCGAGGGCCTCCTCCAGGAGCGCCGAGCGGGGGGCACGTTCAATGACCATCAGTACATCAGCACGATGAGGAGCTTGGTGACGAGGAAGTTCACCACGAGGACAGCCACTGAACCTGCGACCACGGCGTTGGTCGTCGAACGCCCGACGCCCTGCGTGCCACCCTCGCGTGCGCAGGCCGACGTGGCACCCAATCGTGACGATGACGAATCCCAGAAAGAACGGCTTGATGAGGCCCATCCAGACATCCTGGATGTAGAGCCCCATCACCACCGAGTTCCAGTACACGCTCGACGCCACTTTGAGCTGCGTGACCGTGATCAGCCAGGCGCCCAAGAGGCCAACGAAGACTGAAATGCACGTCAGCAGCGGCACCATGATCAGGCCGGCGAGCACGCGCGGGAGCACCAGCTTGCGAACGGGATCGGTGCCGAGCGCACGAAGCGCCGCGATCTGATCGGTCACCATCATCGAGCCCAGCTCGGCGGCGATGCCCGAACCCACGCGGCCAGTAACCATCAGCGCCGTCAGCACCGGTCCGAGCTCTTTCACCATGGACGCACTCACCAGCCGGCCGACCATCGAGCGAGCGCCGAATTGATCGAGCGTCAGGCCGGACTGCAGCGCGAGCACCATGCCGGTGAACATGCCGGTGAGCAGCACGACGGTCATCGACCCGACGCCAATCTGGTCGAACTGCTCGACGATGTCGCGGAAGTAATACGGCCGGGTGACCAGCGCGCGGCCCGTCTGCGAGATCATCGCGACGAATTCCTGAACCTCGAGAAGCGCCGCTTTGGCCCAGTCGACTGGAGACGCCATCACCCGCGGCTTCCCGCCAGCCCAAGCTCGCGCGTCTTCAGCTGCTTGATACGATCGCGCAGCTTCGCCGCTTTCTCGAATTCCAGATTCGCCGCGGCAGCCTTCATCTGCATGTGCAGTTCGGCGACGTGCGCCTCGAGCTCCGCATGGGTACGGAAGGGTTCCCGATCGTCGGCGCCAACGGTCACGTAGTCGCGCTCGTAGATGCTCGTCATCACCTCATCGATGCTCTTCACGATGGATGCCGGCGTGATGCCATGCTCCGCGTTGTACGCCTCCTGAATCTTCCTGCGGCGGTCGGTCTCTCCAATGGCCAGCCGCATCGAATCGGTCATGTGGTCCGCGTACATGATCGCGCGGCCGTTCACATTCCTCGCCGCGCGGCCGACGGTCTGAATCAGCGAGCCGCCCGAGCGCAGGAATCCTTCTTTATCCGCATCGAGGATCGCCACCAGCGACACCTCAGGCAGATCGAGCCCCTCGCGCAGCAGGTTGATGCCGACGAGGACATCGAATTCCCCTCGCCGCAGATCGCGGAGAATCTGAATCCGCTCCAGAGTATCGATGTCGGAATGCAGATAGCGGACCTTCACTCCGAGCTCCTGATAGTACTGGGTGAGGTCCTCCGCCATCCGTTTCGTGAGGGTGGTCACCAGCACGCGCTCACCCGCGGCAGCGCGCAGGCGAATCTCGGACAGCAGGTCGTCCACCTGCCCTCGCACCGGACGCACCTCGATGACGGGATCGACCAGCCCGGTCGGACGGATGATCTGCTCGACGACAGCACCTCCAGCGCCACGCAGCTCGTACGGACCAGGTGTGGCGGAGACGAACACCTGCTGGCTGACGCGCGACTCCCATTCCTCGAAATTGAGCGGCCGATTGTCGAGCGCGGACGGCAGGCGGAACCCATAGGCGACCAGGACTTCCTTGCGCGAGCGGTCGCCGTGATACATGCCGCGGACCTGGGGCACGGTCTGATGGCTCTCGTCGACGATGGTCAGCGCGTCGGCCGGCAGGTAGTCGAGCAGCGTCGGCGGCGGCTCGCCAGGCTGACGGCCGGTCAGGTGCCGGGCGTAGTTCTCGATGCCGTGGCAATACCCGATCTCCTTGATCATCTCGAGATCGAACATCGTCCGCTGGTGCAGACGGTGGGCTTCCAGGACCTTGCCTTCCGACTCCAGCTTGCCGCGATACCAGGCCAGTTCAACCTTGATGCTCTCCACGGCCATCTTGGTCTTGTCGCGCGAGGTGACGAAGTGCGTCTTCGGATAGATGGCCACCTTGTCGTGACGGCGAATGTTCTTGCCGGTCAGCGGGTCGAAGGACACCAGCTCGTCGACCTCATCGCCGAACAGCTCGATTCGGAGCGCCTGATCCTCATACGACGGGTAGACCTCGACGATGTCGCCGCGCACCCGGAAGACGCCGCGGTTGAAGTCGTGGTCGTTCCGCTCGTACTGGATTTCCACCAGCTTGCGCAGGATCTGCTCCCGCTCGATACGCTGACCGCGCTCGAGCGGCAGCATCATGCCGTAGTACGCCTCGGGCGATCCCAGGCCGTAAATACATGAGACGCTGGCGACGATGATGACGTCCCGGCGCTCGAAGAGCGACCGGGTGGCCGACAGGCGCATGCGGTCGATCTCATCGTTGATGGTCGCTTCCTTCTCGATGTACGAATCCGTCGTCGGAACGTAGGCCTCAGGCTGGTAGTAGTCGTAGTAGCTGACGAAGTATTCGACGGCGTTCTCCGGAAAAAAGCGCCGGAATTCCTGATAGAGCTGCGCCGCCAGCGTCTTGTTGTGGGCCATGACCAGCGTCGGCCGGTTGACCCGGGCGATGCACTGGGCCATGGTGAAGGTCTTGCCGGACCCCGTGACGCCAAGCAGCACCTGGGCTTTGTCGCCGCGGTTCAGCCCTTCGACCAGCTCGTCGATGGCGCGCGCCTGGTCGCCGCGCAGCTCGAAATCGGTAACCAGCTTGAACCGGTCGTATTTGGATGCCACGGAGATGGATATAAGGCGGCCGTCCTTCAGCGGACGGCGATCGAAGATCGTACCACAGACTTCCGCCTAAAGGCGGAAGCCACGTATCCCCAACTCCAATCGTGTGGCTTCCGGCTTTAGCCGGAAGATCATCGGCAGATCCGCTGGCGGGGAGGGTTCAGCGCTTTACCGACGGACCGTCGCGGTACGGAGCAAAATACCCGGCTCGCGTGCGTAGCTTGGCCGACTTGAGGTCGTCGCGTTTGAGCTTCACTTCCACCTGACGCCAGGCCCCGTCCGTCCGTTCATCGGTCGAGCTGTAGCCGATCGTGTAGCGGGCTTCGATTTCGCGCTGGATCTTGTCGTACATCCCCTCGACCTCTTTGACGCTGGTCGGGAAGAACGCCTGTCCGCCAGTGAGGCCCGCGAAGCGCATCAGCTCCATGCGCACGTTGTTGCGCACGCTGCTGGACTGATTCTCCAGGTAGCCGATCACGTACATCGTGACGTCCGATGCCTTCAGCAGGTCGCTGAGCTCGCCGGCGTTCAACGAGCTGCGCGTATCTCCTCCATCTGTGTAGGCCACGAGCACCTTCTGGCCCTCGACGCGGGAGGCGCCATCGAGATACACGCCCATGGCATCGTACAAAGCGGTCCAGCCGTCAGGCTTGCGGGCGCGGATACGCTCGATGAGACGTGGATAGTCGTTCCCGTCGTAGCGCGCAACGCGCACTTCCGTGTCGAAGTCGACGAGCGTGACGTCCACCGCGTGCTCGTTCTTGTTGAGAAACTTGACGGCCGCGGTACGAACATCCTTCATGTCCGCAGACATGCTGCCGCTGGTGTCGAGGAGAAACCCGAGGTGCAGCGGCGGCGCCAAAGCTGTGTCGCCCTTGGCAAAGAACTTGATGCGCTGCGGCTTGCCGCGCTCGATGACTTCGAAGTCCTCTTCGGTGAGACCGGTGATGGGCTGTCCCTGTTTGTCGGTGACGGTGACGCCAAAGTGAACGAGGTCCACACCGACGCGGAACGTCTGCGCCTGCAATGTGGCAGCGGAGACCGCCGTGACCGCCAGCAGTGTGAACACCCGTGCGCGCATGACGCCCCCCAAGGAAAATGGACCGGCCGGCGCTGAGCGTTAGAAGAGCTTGAACGCCGTAATTCGAAGAACCTGCGTCCCGCGACGGCCGCTCTCGTTCACCCCTTGAAAACCGTAGCCCCACTCGACGCCGGCGAGCATGCCGAACGGCGCGGGGGCCTCGATCGCCGCACCCACCCCGGAATAGCTTCGAAGATCGGAACCAAACCCTGGATCGTGAACGTACGCGGTGTCGGCAAAGCCGTCAACCCTTAATCGACGGCCGGCCGCCCAGGCCAGAGCGCCCCGCACCGCCCCGCCCCGGTCGTAACGGATGAGGGCGGAGGGGTAGCCGCGCAGCCGGTTATCGAACGTTCCAAACGCATAACGGCTGAACCTGTCGAGATCATGGCCGTCCATCCAGGCACCCTCGACCCGCGCGACGAGTGCCGGCGTGAGAACGAAGGGGCGGGTCAGGGTGACGCCGAATCGCTGATAGTCCATGTGGCGTGGGTGAAAATCCGCGGAGCCGGTCCCCCACGCCTTCCAGCCCGATCTCCTGGACCCGGCCCACCAGACGGAACCGTTCCATCCGGCGCGCTGACCTTCGATCGCCAGGCGGATGGAATGCGCCACCTGATCGGCCGGCACGGTGAAAGTCGTCGCCGTCAGGTCGCTCGCACCAAATTGCGTATAGTCCATCTCATACCCCGCGCGCACGGTCAGGCGCGTGGTCAGCGGCCGCAGCGTCCAGATCGACGCCTGCCCGGGACGCTGCGTGATGTTGTGCTCGTAGGTTTCGCGTCCCTGGTCGAAGGCGCGATCGTTGAACGACGTCGCGATGCCGAATGCGCGTCCGGCAAGCTGCCATCGCGTGCCCCCGATTGACGGAACGAGAAAGGCCAGCTGGCCGTACGTTCCGCCGAAGAACGCGTTGAGTTGCGTGCCGGTCCCGAACAGATCGAAATCCACATAGCTCAGACCGGCAAACGGCAGCGGCCTGTTGATGTTCGGATCCACGATCAGGCCCGTCACGAGCGTTCGCACGCGGTTGGACGGTCCGGTTAGCACCGGCTCGGCGGCGCGCGCGACCGAGTCAGGACTGCGTTGCAGATAGCGGAAGCCGTCAGCCGTGTCGCGCAGCATCACCGCGGCGGAGTTGTACTCCGACTGACGCCGCGCGTCGAAGTCCAGTGGGTTCACCTCGTGAGCCGTCACGGCGAGCACGCGATGGATTGGTGTGCGGTGGGCTGCGCCTTCGTAGATCTGCCGCACCTCCGACCGTGCGAGGAGCCAGATGCCTTCTCGCTGACGAGCGAACTCGTCGATCTGCTCGGACGATACGATCGGCCCGCGCAGTCCCGTCTGCGTCGCGGCCACGCGAACCATGGCGAAATCACCGGCAGCAATCCAGGCGCGGCCTCGAAACAGCGCGCGCTTGCCGTCGACTGGCTCGAACTTGACGATGTAGCAGGTCGCGCTGCCGCACGGTTCGCGTCCGGCGAGTGAATAGCGGTAGAGATCCGACAGCGTTATGGCGAGCGGCGGCGACGCGACGCGCTCGGGCTCGATGATCGGCAGCCGCGGCACACGTCCGCCCTTGAACTCGATGCCGTTGACGCGTATCGACCGCTGTGCGATCTCGGTGGATCCCTCGCGCTGAAAGATCACGGTCTCGCTGCTGATCGCGACCGGCGCCGCAAACCCCGGCGCTTCAAACGTCAGCGTCATCGCACCCGACGAGATCAACGTCTTCACGAGCGCCCGCTGCCGGGCCGCCGCCGCCTGGTGCCGTGCGACGATCTCGTCGACCGTCAGCTCCCGCGCGCCGACGACATTCACGTCGTCGGCAAACTGACCCGCCGCGGCGGGAACGCGCACGACGACGACGCCGTGCGAGAGAGTGATTCGCTCGGCGCGTTGCGCGTCTCTCTTGACCTCAATCGTCGCCTCGCTGCACCCCGGCGCGAACGCGATGACGTCAAGAGTTCTGGGGTTCAGATACGTCGTCATGGGCGTTCCCCCGCACCAGACCTCTGTGGCCCCGCCGGGGATCAGATCGGCCACGAGCAGCCGCATGCTTCTGGACAGGTCACGCACCAGCGAGTCGGCCTCGACCCGGTCCTGGGGCGCGCTCCAAAGCAGCAGCCGCGATCGAGAAGACGTGGGCGCAGCATCAGCGGCCGCGGCCGCGATCGAGGCGTAGAGTGAGCCCGCCGTTGGCCAATCCGGCTGCCGCGAACCGTCCGGCGCGGGCTCGACGATGACATCCACATAGGGGGCGATGTCGCGCTCGAGCAGCTGCTGTCGCTGAGAGGCGGTGGCGACGAGACCAAGGGTCATCTCCGGAGACTGTCCGCGCAGCTCCGCAAATCGGGACTTCAGGCGAAACGCCGTCTCGTCTATTGGTAACGTGGTTTCGGTTTCGAGCGAGGTAATGTCCAGAAAGATGTCCTGCGCCAGCCGAATGGGTTCGCCGGCCAGCGGCTGCGACGGCAGGCCGGTCACGACGAGGCCTGGCGTACCGCCGGTATCACGAATGTCTGACAGCGTGGCGATGGCGGTGTGTTCCTCCCCTGCGCGGATCTTCACGGCGATGCGGGCGCCGTTCAGTGGTCCGGTGAAGCCGTGCGCCTCGCGCGGCTCGATGACCAGCGTCACGCATTCGGCGCACGGCGCCGTTCGTCCCTGGCCGGCCACGGCGCTCGCCGTCAGCATGAGGATCAGCAAAGCACGGCGAAACGACCGGCTCCGCAGGGGCGTATAATCACCGTTTGGGCATGGAAACGTTTGCAGGGAGTCGGAAGGCAGGACGCAGAGAGCCTGCTGGTCTGATCCAAGGGGCCGGCTAGGCGTGCGCGTTTTCGCCATCTGCCAGGACGAACTCGTCATACGCTGCCTCGACGACGTGCTCGTGCCGAGCTTCGAGGTGGACTTCCTGGTCGAAAGCCGGCCGCTGGCGCGGCGGCTCCACGACGCGGGCATCCACATCGGCTCCGGCGATCCCCGCCGGATCGACACATACCTCAAAGCCGACCTCTCCCCCAGCACCTGCTTCATCGTTCAGAACAGCGGCCGCCGCAGCATCCGGAAGATCCTGGCAGCCATTCGCGACGCCGGCGGCACGCTGACTTACGTGCTCCACACCGGCCCACGTAATCCGAAGGAGGCGGAAGCGCTCCGCAACGAATTCCCCGACATTACCGACGTCGAGCTCTCGGAGCTGATTCGCCCGACGATGGTCACCGAGCTCAGCCGCTCGATGACCCGGGCGCGCGTCCAGCAATACCAGCGCTACTTCGCCGATGCAGATCGCGTGCTCATCCTGCTGCACAACGATCCCGATCCCGACGCCCTGGCGAGCGGTCTGGCGCTGCGCAACCTGCTGCGCCGCACCAAGACCACGGCCATCATCGGCGCGATACAGGACGTGACGCGGCCCGAGAACCTGCGCATGGCCAACATGCTCGACATCCACGTCGAGCGGATCACGTCCGCCTCGTTCCGCGAATTCGAGCGTATCGCGACCGTCGACGTGCAGCCGCACTATTTCGGCGGCATGCTCGACCGCGCCGATCTGGTCATCGATCATCATCCCGAGCAGCCGGGCTACAGCGCCGTGTTCAAGGACATCCGCGCCGACTACGGGTCGACGTGCACAATCCTGACCGAGCACCTGCGCGCCGTCGATGTGAACATCTCCGAGCGTACGGCGACCGCCATGCTCTACGCGATCAAGTCCGATACGCTGTTCTTCGCCCGGCACACGAACCGCGTCGATCTCGATGCCTTCACGTTCCTGTATCCGTTGTCCGACGCCGCGCTGATTCGCAAGATGGAAGGGGCGGAAATCACGCTCGAGCGGCTCGACTACGTCACGCGCGCGAGCCAGGGTGGGATCCTGAGGGATCAGGTCTTCAGCGCCTTCGTCGGCGAGGCGCTCAGGGAGGATTTCATTCCCTACACCGCCGATTTCTTCCTCCAGCTCGAAGATGTCAAATGGACGATCGTCGCCGGCGTCGTCTCATCGTCTCTCATCGTGAGCGTGCGCAACCTCGGTTACTCACGCAACGCGGGCGAGTTCGTGAAGAAGTGGTTCGGCGACGTCGGCAGCGCTGGCGGCCACCGCGCGATGGCCAAAGCCGTCGTGCCCATGGATCGATTCCGTCAGAAGTTCGGCGACCTGACCGGTCCGGCCATCACCGCGCGCATCGCTGAAATGGCCGAACAGTTCCTGCACGAACCAGCTGCTGAACGGAAGAAAGAGACTGTGCTGAAGTAACTGGGGAGCTGAGGAACTGGGGAGCTGGGGAGCTGGACCAGCTCGTCTTGCTTACTTCCCCAGCTCCCCAGTTCCCGAGTTCCCCAGTTCCCCAGTTTCCCCAGTTCCCCAGTTACCCGAGCGCCTGATCCAAATCCGCAATCAAATCATCCGGATCCTCGAGACCCACCGAGAGCCTGGCCATGCTGTGCGTGACGCCGGCGCGCGCCAGTTCCTCGTCGGTGTGACCCCACTGTGATGTCAGGACCGGAAGGCTGCACAGGCTTTCCACGCCGCCGAGGCTCGCGGCGCGTCTGAAGACGCTCAGCCGATCGAAGAAGCGCGCCGCGCGCTCGTAGCCACCGCCGAGATCCACACAGACCATGCCGCCGAATCCGCTCATCTGGCGGCGGGCAATCGCGTGGTCGGGATGCCGCTCGAGGCCGGGATAGTAGACCTCGGCCGTCCGCTTGTCCTGATCGAGGAACCGCGCGACGGCCAGCGCGCTCGCATTCTGACGTTCCACGCGCAAGGCCAGCGTTTTCAGCCCGCGACCGAGGGCGTACGCCGCATACGGATCGAGAATCGTGCCGAGCAGCTTCCTCGCGCTGAGCATCTGATCGATGAGCGCCTGCGGTCCGGCGAGCACGCCGGCCGTCACGTCGCTGTGGCCGTTCAAATACTTCGTCGCACTGTGCATCACGACATCGACGCCGAGCGAAATCGGCTGCTGGTTGATCGGGCTGGCAAACGTATTGTCGATGACCGAGGTGATGCCGCGGCTGCGACAGACGCGCGCGACCGCGGCGATGTCCACGCACCGCAATGTGGGATTGATGGGAGACTCGAACCAGACGAGCTTCGTCTTGCTCGTCACGATGCGATCCAGGCTGGCGAACTCGTCGATGGAGACGAACCGGGCCGTGATGCCGAACTTCGGGAAGAGGTCGGCGATGAGGTGCAGGGTGCCGCCGTAAATCGCCGCGCTGCACACGATCTCGTCGCCGCCACCGACGAGCGCGAGAAGCGCGGTCGTCGTCGCTGCCTGGCCGCTCGACAGCAGCAGTGCCGCCTCGGTCCCCTCGAGCGCCGCCAGTTTGCGTTCAACCGCGGTCACGGTCGGGTTCGCATACCGTGAATAGAGGAATCGCTGCGACTTCCCTTCGTTGTACTTTCTGACTTCGTCCGCCGACTCGAACACGAATGTCGTCGTCTCGTAGATCGGCGTGGTCAGTGGCTCCGCGCTGTCGCTCACACCCTCGGCGAGGTGGATGGTCTTCGTCGCTGGACTCATGGGCGGCTTGGTCACATTCGGCATTTCACTGTTGTACCTGGCGCGGACTGTCGAGCCGCGCGCCAACTTTTCAATGGATACCCGTCGGGTTGGGAGTTGAATGGCTCACCGGACTAGCGGTCTCGCCTCGATGCGGTCGCCGCTGGCGCCGACAACCGGCTCGATGAACTGGCGATACGCATCTTCGTATCCACGATCGACCAGCTCGGCGAGGGTGTGCTTGCGATCGGAGCGCTCGTCGTAGACGCCGGCGAAGTCGAGGGGTCCCAGAGGATTGTGCGCCGGCCGGATGACGAACAGTCCGGCGAAGCGGCCGCCGAAATGTTCGAGGACGTCGCGAAGGCCGGCCGTTTCGAACGCAGCCAGCTGCTCGCCGGCGCGACCTCGCAGATCGGCGCGTCCGGCGCTCAGCTCGTGCGGGCGCGCTGCCGGTGCTGAGGCAGACAGCACGATTACCTGCTCCGCGCCGGCAATCGCCACCTCTTCGAGTAGTCGGGCGAGCGCTCCGGGGCGATCGCATGCCCGGTGCGTCTCCCCACGCCAGGCCCCCTCGGGTGCAAACGCGATGAGGTGTGGCTCCGTCGCAATCGGGACTGCAAGCGCCGCGGCAAGTGCATCGAGCGCGTGATCGCGACCGACGCCCGCGAGATCGAAGGCTTCCGTGAGGCGCATCGCGTTCTCGCCACCGACGGGCCGCCCGAAGAACCGCGAGCGGTGTGCGTCGCCGAGCAGCGCGAAGACGAGATCGCGGCGAGCGTCCATGTCGTGCACGGCGATGAGCAGTTCCCGGAAGCCCGGTTGACCCAGATTCTCCAGCAGGAGCTCGACGTAGCGACGCCCGAGCTCGGGGTGCGGCGGCGCCGCCAGTGGCGCTGCCCCGCGGATCAGATTCCACAACTCCGCAGCTGCACGGGCACAGAGAGAACCGGCCGAGAGCGGCGCGCCGAGAAGCGTCCACGCCATGCCCTGTCGCGTACGCCGTTTGGCGTGCCCGCGCGCGGACCCGAGCAGCGCGCCGCCGACGAGCATGAGCGCGGCAACGATGACGGCGAAGAGCACCAGGCGCGGGATGACGGTCGGAAGCGAGTCTGCCGAAAAAAGGACGGCAATCCACCGGCCGAAGCCCGCACTCAGCGCGGTGCCGGGGCCTTCCAGTCCGACCAGCGTGAGCAACAGGCCGATGCTGCCCACGATAACCGCGGTCGCCAGCAGGAGGAGTGGAATGGCCAGGATGGCCATGGCGGCGATCATCGACCAGCCCGCGGCCCGCAGCGGCCCGCGCCAGCCGTAGAAGCCGGCTGCCGAGCCGCTCTTCCAGAGGCCGTTCGCCTCCCACAAGCGCGAGCCACCGTCGACGGCCGCGAAGAGCGCCGTCATCGCGCCGATCCCACGCCCCGCCACGAGATCGATCTTGATGCCCGCTTCGTGCAGCGCGCGGAGCACGCCCGCATGGTAGGCACCGGCAGTTCCGGATCCGGCGAGCACGAGCGCCGTTCGAAGGCGGGTCGAGTAAACGCGGTCCGGACTGTCGGGCGTGATCACGGTGCTGCCGGACTCAGGGCGCGAGTCGAGATGGTCGGGTATCCGGCCGGATGAGCCAGGCTGCTAGGCATCGTGGTGAATCGTCACCAGCTTGACGACCTCGAACTTCCGGCTGCCGCTCGGTGTGGTGACGACGACTTCGTCGCCTTCTTCTCTGTTGAGGAGCGCCCGGCCGATGGGCGACGCGGTCGAGATCAGCCCGTGCTCGACATCGGCATCCTCGGGCATGACCAGCTGGTAGACGGTCATCGATCCTTGAACGTCCTTCAAGTGCACCGTCGAGCCGAAGCCCACTTTGTCGCGCGGCACCTTGTCGAGGTTCATGAGGTGGATATCGCTGACGCGCTTCTTCAACAAGCTGATGCGAGACTCGACGAGGCGCTGCCGTTCCTTCGCCGCGTGATATTCCGCGTTCTCGCGAAGGTCCCCGAGCTCGCGCGCGCGCTTGATTTCCAGCGGCAGCTCGGTCTTCAACTCCTTCTCGAGTTGGTGAATCTCGTCCTCGAACTTCTTGAGTATCTGCGCTTTCAGACTGGTGACTCCGGAAATGGTCAGGGTTCCCGTTTCCGCCTCCTCATTTCCCGGCATGGTAACAGAGTGCGCATACAATCACCACAAATGGAGCGCATTTCGAGCCGCCAGAATCCACTGGTGCAGCGCTTCCGCGCGCTCGCTCGAGGCGCGACCGGCGACGGGCGTGACGATCTTCTCCACCTTCTGCTCGATGGCGAACATCTGCTGCGCGAAGCGATCGCATCCGGAGTTCAGATCGACGTGGCGGCATTCGCCGATGGCGCGCGCGAGAGCTCGATCGCATCGCTCGCGGCCGAGCTGGCCAGCCGCGGAGCGCAGGTAATTACCGTGACCACTCCCGTGCTCGAAGCGATGAGCCCCGTGCGTACACCGTCAGGTGTCGTGGCCATCGGCCGGCTGCGCGAGACGCCGCTCGACACCGCGCTCGAAAAACAACCTCAGCTGATCTTCATGCTGCGCGACGTCCAGGATCCGGGCAACGTCGGAGCCATCGTTCGCGCCGGCGAAGCCTGCGGCGTGACGGGAATCGTTGCCGGCGAGGGAACTGCCGATCCGTATGGGTGGAAGGCGTTGCGCGGATCGATGGGCAGCACGTTTCGAATACCCGTCGCATCGCGCATCTCGCTCCTCGACGCCGCGCGCAGGGCGAAAGCACGCGGTGTCCGGTTGGTCGCGACCGTACCGCGGGCGGGGACTGCGCTGCACGAGGCGGATCTGCGCCAGCCCTCTGCAGTGCTCCTGGGCGGTGAGGGTAGCGGTCTGCCGCAGGATCTGCTCGACGAATCGGACGTCAGGCTGACCATCCCGATGCGCGCCCCGGTCGAGTCGCTCAACGTCAGCATCGCAGCGGCGCTCATCGCTTACGAAGCATCGCGCCAGCGCGCAGGAGTCGATCGTGGATCTCTTCGATGAACCGGGCGCGCCGCCGGCCGCGATCGATCCGTCAGCACCACTCGCCGAGCGCATGCGGCCACGTACGCTCGACGAATTCGTGGGCCAGGATGCGCTGATCGGTCCGGGCCGCCCGCTGCGAAAAGCCATCCAGGAAGACAGGCTGCAGTCGATCATCCTGTGGGGACCGCCCGGTACCGGCAAAACGACCCTGGCGCGACTCATTGCCACCGCCACTCGTGCGCACTTCATCGCCTTCAGCGCCGTCCTGTCCGGCATCAAGGAGATCCGGACCGTCATGACCGAGGCGGAAGAGACGCGCCGGCGTCGAGGCCGGCGCACGATCCTGTTCGTCGACGAGATTCATCGTTTCAACAAGGCGCAGCAGGATGCCTTCCTCCCCCGCGTGGAATCCGGCGACATCGTGCTCATCGGCGCCACGACGGAGAACCCGTCGTTCGAGGTGAATTCCGCGCTGCTCTCCCGGTCGAAAGTCTACGTGCTGAAGCCGCTCGGCACCGACGGTATCGTCACCATCCTGAGGCGCGCGCTCGAGGATCGTACTCGCGGACTCGGTGCGCTCGATCTGCAGGTGGATCAGGAGGCGATGGCAGCGATGGCCCGCTACGCGAACGGCGACGCGCGCATCGCTCTCAACCTGCTCGAGCTCGCGGCGGCAACGGCCGCCGCCACCGGTCGTCTCGATGCCGCGCTCATCGCTGACGTCGCTCAACACCGCGCGCTCCTCTACGACAAGACCGGCGAGGAGCACTACAACCTGATCTCGGCGCTGCACAAATCGATGCGCAACAGCGATCCCGACGCCTCCGTCTACTGGCTGGCGCGGATGCTCGAGGCCGGTGAGGATCCGCTGTATGTGGCGCGACGGCTGGTCCGATTCGCCTCGGAAGATATCGGCAACGCGGACCCACAAGCACTCACCATCGCCGTCGCGGCCAAGGACGCCGTGCATTTCATCGGCATGCCCGAGGGCAATACCGCGCTCGCTCAGGCCGCGATCTATCTCGCCGTGGCTCCGAAGAGCAACGCCGTGTACCGCGCCTACCTCGAGGCAGCCGACGCCGCTGGCCAGGAAGTCGCCGAGCCCGTGCCGCTGCACTTACGCAACGCACCGACGAAGCTGATGAAGGATCTGGAATACGGGAAAGGCTACAAGTACGCACACGACGAAACCGGTGGCGTCGCCGAGATGGACTGCCTGCCCCCGGCCCATCGCGACCGCCGGTTTTATCAACCGACCGAGCGGGGATTCGAAGCGGAGATTCGCAAGCGACTCGAGTCGCTGCGAAAGCTGACCCGCGACCGGCGCTAGTTCAGGCGAACTTTCTTGAACATCTCCTGGCGCAGCGGCAGGATGAACGAGAACCGATAGTCCCCCTGCATCCGCCCGATCGGGATGCCGACGAGCTGCCCTTCCCTGTTCAGCACACCGCCGCCCGACACGCCGGGATGTCCATCCGTGAGACAGGTCACCAGCTGATTGGGAATCCGCTGGCCGACGTAGCCGGTTGAAAGGATGATCCCCTTCGAATAGTCGTTGCCGAGACGGAAGATGGGGTCGGCGAATTCGAAGCCGTACTCCAGGTTGAGATCCAGGGCGGGGAGGTTCACCGGCTCTTTGATCTTGAGGATCGCCCAGTCGCCGGGGTCGACTTCAACTTTCGCATCACCTGAGTCGACGATGCGCGCCGGGAAAGCCTTGCCGTTGAGCATCAGCTTTACGGACGTGATTTGCCGCGCGTCGGCCACGCCCTCCTGTCCGAGCGCCACGACACCGTGCTTCACCGTGATGAAGTAACCGTTGCCGAGATACCCGGCCGTGCCGTAGCTGCTCGCCCCACGGTCGTCGTAGGAATAGAGCTCGACGAAGCTGTCGCGGCGCTGACGGAGGAGGTTGAGAGGAAAGAGCCCCATTTCTGACTGGAGCTGTCGCTTGACGTCCTCGACGATGGCTTCGCGGCTTTCGATGTCGATCGCCGGCGCAGGCACGTTCGAAGCACCGCCCGACGTGCCGGTCGCGGTGGGCGTCTTCTCGCGACGCATGAGATCGATTTCCGCTCGAAGCGCAGCGATGCGCCCATCGCTCTCCGCACTCTGGCGCGCGGCGAGATAGTTGCCGAGCCCAAAGAACAACAGGGCGAATGCCGATGCGAGAACTGCCGGAACCGCTGGACGGGTGGACATAAACACTCCAAGTTCGGCAACCGACCCGCCCCTTCGAAAGGCGACCGGCTTTGCGCGTCCCCCAGACGACGACGGAGGACTTGCCTTTTTCGCTTGGACTACCGGGCTGCTGGGATGATCGAAGAGTAAAATGCCGCGAGCATCGAGTCAAGCGTAAATCTTACGCGGTGATGCACTTATGACCGGCTGAGGTCGGAAATTCCAGGAACTTTCGTGCAAAACCTACGAGGAAAATTTTTCGTGTTCGCTGCTTCGTCTGTCTGCTTTCCTACGTCATCCATTCTTTTCCTCTTCTTTCTTCCTTCGTCCTTCTTCCTTCTTCCTTTCTTTTCACTCGTAGCGAAGCGCGATGATCGGATCCACGCGGCTCGCACGGCGGGCCGGCAGCCACACGGCGAGCAAAGCCACGACCGTCAACGCCACGGGCACTGCGGTGAAGACAACCGGATCGAGGGCAGTCACGCCGAACAGCAACGTAGAAATCAATCGCGTCAGACCGAAAGACGCAGCCAGACCGACCACGACCCCGATCAAGGCCAAGCTCATCCCTTGCCGAACCACCATGTTTTTGACGTCCGAGGCACGCGCACCGAGAGCCAGCCGAATGCCGATCTCCTGGGTGCGCTGCTCCACCGAATACGCCATCAGGCCGTAGATGCCGATCGCCGCGAGAAGCAACGCGGAGGCGCCGAAGACGGTCATGAGCCACATGTTGAACCGCTCGCGCGACGTCGAGCGCGAAATGACCTCGGCCATCGTGCGGACGTCCGAAACCGGCAGGCCGCTGACCTGCCGGAGCTGCTCCTGAATCCCGCTGCTCAGCGCGTATGGACTCACCTGGGTCCGGACGACCCACGCAATGGGCGTCAAGCGCACGTTCAACGCGTTGGCCGCGTCCGGAATCTGCGCTTGCGGCACGTACATCGTCGGAAACGGATCGTTGTTGAGGCCACCGTCGCGCACGTTGCCGACGACGCCGACGATCTGACGCTCGCGTTCCGTGGCGAACTCCGGCATGCCGCCGCGCCCGATGATCAAACGATCGTTGAGCGGATCGCCTTGTGGCCAGAACTCCCTGGCCATGGCTTCATTGATGATGACGACCGGCGTCGCTTGAGCCGTGTCGCGATCGTTGAACGTGCGACCGCGCTTGACCGGGATACGAAACACTTCGAAATAGCCGGGAGATACCGTGATCCACCCACCGCCGCCGTGCTCCGTTCCTTGCAGCGGGCGGCCGGCAATGATGAAGCTGAGGCCGTAGCCGCCTTCGAGCGGCACGCAGCAGGTCGCGCTGGCGGTCACGACGCCGGGGAGGGCCTGAAGCCGTTCGACGCCATTCCGCACCATCTGTTCGACGCCGGTCGACGTCAGGAAGCGCGGACCGGTCAGCGACATCCTCATCGTCAACACATTCGCCGCGTCGAAGCCCGGCTCGACGCGCCCCAGTGCCACGGCGGTGCGAATCAGCAGCGCTGAGCCGACCAGCAGGATCAACGCCAGAGCGACCTCGACGACCACGAGCACTGACCGTGCCTTGTTCTGCCGGAAACCGGTGCCGGTCCGTCCGCTGGTTTCCTTGAGCGTGGAGCTGAGGTCGGCACGCGAGCCCTGCAGTGCTGGAATGAGGCCGAAGAGAATTCCGGTCGTCACCGACACCAACAGCGTGAAGCCAAGCACGCGCCAGTCGACGCCGACGAGCCCACCGTCCTCACCAATCCGCGGCAGACCGGCGGTGTTGATCGACAACAGCGCGCGTATGCCGATCACGCCAAGGATCAGTCCCAGTGCACCGCCGACCAGCGACAACATGACGCTCTCGCCCAGCATCTGGCGGATGATGCGACCGCGCGAGCCACCGATCGCGGTGCGGATGGCGATTTCCCGCTTCCGTCCCGCGGCACGGACGAGGAGCAGATTGGCGACGTTCGCGCATGCAATCAGAAGGACGAAGCTGACCGCGCCGGCCAGCACCATCAACGACGAACGGACGTTGCGGACGAGCGCCTGCTGCAGCGGCTGCACTGTGAAACTGCTTTGTGGATCGAGGGCGTCCGGAAACCGCGATCGGAACTCGTCAGCCGAGAGTTTCAGCCGCGCCTGTGCCTGTTCCAACGTGATCCCCGGTTTCAGGCGTCCCGCGGAGCGGAAGTAATGACCCTGTTCTGCCGTATTGGGCGCGATCTGGAATGCGACGAACACTTCCGGGGCGTCGCCGAACTCGTCCACGTTGAAATCAGGACCGACAACGCCGATCACGACGTGCGGATCGCCGCTGAGAGAGATGGTCCTACCCAATATCTGCGGGTCCTTATCGAATCGCCGCTCCCAGGTCATATGGCTCAAGACGACGACTCGCGGGGCCTTCGGCAGATCCTCCTCCTCGCTGAACGTGCGGCCGAGCACTGTCTGACCGCCGAACAGTTTGAAGAAGTCGGCGGACACCTGCGCCGACCGCAGCTGCTCGGGAAACGTTCCACCGGTGAAATTGACCACGCCGAAGCGGAAGGCCGCGACATCCTCGACGACGCTGTCTTGACGCCGCCAGTGCTGGAACTTCGCCGGAGAGGCCGCCGGCCCCGAGCCTTGCGGTGACGTGTTCATGAACAGCACGAGACGATCCGGATTGGGAAACGGGATTGACCTCAGCAGAACGGTATTGACGACGGAGAAAATGGCCGTATTTACGCCGATACCCAACGTCAGGGCGGACACCGCGGCCAGCGTAAATGCCGGGCTCTGGGCGAACATCCTGAGAGAGTGCTTGAGATCCTTCAGCATGATTGTGATTGGACGTCGCAAAACCGATTTAGGATGGCCCGCCTTCGCTAAAGCTACGGCGGGCAGGCTGCAATACGCAGCGCCAAACGCCGAGCACCGAGTTCAGATGCGCTGAAAATTCTTCTCGATCTCGCGTCGCGTGATTCTCAGAACCACAGGGCGGCCGTGCGGACAGACGCTGGAGTACGCCGTGCGACGCAGCTCTTCGAGGATATACCGCATCTTCTCCAGTGTCAGCGGGTAGTTGGCTTTCACCGCCGCATGACACGCCATCGTCGCGGCAATCCGGCGCAGGGCGTCTTCCATGCGCGAACCGCGATCCAACCCATCGAGATCCTCGGCAAGAGTCCGCACCGCGGCCTCGCAATCCGATGGATCGAGGGATGCCGGCACAGCGGAAAGGCGCACGCTGTCGCCGCCGAACTCTTCCACTTCGAGACCGAACCGATCGAGCGCCTCGGCGTGCTGCGATAGGGCGTGCCGCTGCGATGCGGACAGCTCGATCAGGATCGGCGCCAGCAGCCGCTGGCTCTCCATCCTTCCGGCCGTCAGTCTCTCCATCGCCTGCTCGAACAACACGCGCTCGTGCGCGACGTGCTGATCGACGATGGCGATGCCTTCATCGTCTATGGCGATGATGAAGGTATCGCGAAACTGTCCGAGTGGAATCATCGGACGGAGGTCCGCCGGATTCGAAGGATCGACGCCGGTCGCGGTTGCCGGACCGAGAACACGATTGAACCCCTGCACGCTGGACACGCCCGAGAAGGAGGGCTCCGGACTCCAGCGGTTCCCGACGGCCGCTCCCGCGAGAACGCCCGGAATGGACATCGGCCGCGGCTCATCTCCCATGGCTACCTGCGGCGTCAACTGCAATTCGGGCGCGGGCCCCTGGCCGAGCGCGTCGGCCAACGTCCGCCGCAGCACTTCGTGAACGAGCGACTGCTCCAGAAAGCGGACTTCCGCCTTGGTCGGATGCACGTTGACGTCGACACGGTCCGCGGGCACGTCGATGAAGAGGTGGACCTCCGGGCTGCGCTCCTTGATGGTGGCAACGCTGTAGGCATCGATGATCGCGTGGGCGATCGTGCGGTCCTTGACGATTCGGCGGTTCACGAAGACGTTCTGCGGGCCGCGCACGGGTCCTTGATCGCCCAGGGCCGCCACGTAGCCCTTGATGCGCAGACCACCAGCCTCCTTGTGCACCGGTATGAGATCCGGACGCTCACCGAACAGCTGGTAGAACCGTTCGGGCAGATCTGCGGCGGGAGGACACTCCAGCAGCTTGCGCCCGCCGCTCGACAGCGCGAACCCGACCTCCGGATAGCCCAACGCCATTTGCGTGAGAAGGCGTGAGACCTGCGTCGCTTCTGCCGTGTCGGACTTGAGGAATTTCCTCCGGGCGGGAAGGTTGTAGAAGAGATCGCCGATCTCGATGCCCGTGCCGTGCGGCGCGCCAACCTCGCGCACCGACGCCGTCGCTCCTCCGTCGATGCGAACCTCGGTGGCCGAGTCCTGACCTCGCGGGCGCGTGCGGAGCACGAAGTGCGACACCGACGCAATGCTCGGCAGCGCTTCGCCGCGGAACCCCAGAGTCCTGATCGCGCCGAGATCCTCCGGCGTGGCTATCTTGCTCGTCGCGTGTCGTTCGACGGCAAGGGCGGCGTCCGCGGGTTCCATTCCCTCGCCATCGTCCTCGACGCGAATGAGCTTCTTGCCTCCCAGCTCGATAGCGACCTTGATTCGAGTCGCCCCGGCATCCAGCGCATTCTCGACCAGTTCCTTGACGACCGACGCCGGCCGCTCGACCACTTCGCCGGCGGCGATCTGGTTGGCCAGGTGCAGGGGAAGCCGGTGAATTCGCGCCACGTCAGATCCAGCGTTTATTTCGGAACCAGAGCAGCATCGCCGCGGAAATCGACAGCATCACACCCAGCAATGCCCAGAAAAACCGCTCGGGGCCCAGACCGAAATGCGGCAGATCGATGTTCATCCCGTAAAGCCCGGTAATGAATGTGAGGGGCATGAAGATCGTCGAGATCACCGTCAACACCTTCATGATGGTGTTCAACTGGTTCGAGACCGCCGACAGGTGGGCATCGAGAATACTGCTGACCCGGTCCTGGAAGAACATCGCTTCGTCCGACAGGCGGATGAGATGATCGTAAACGTCGCGGAACCTGTAAGCGACCTGCTCCGAAATAAACGCGAATTCGCGGCGTGCGAGGCGTCCGACCGCGTCGCGCTCGGGCATCACCACTTGTCGGAGTGAAGCCACATCCTTCTTGAACTCCAGGATGGCGCGCACAAGCTTGGGCTCAGGCCGCTCGAACACTTCTTTTTCCAGCTTGTCCAGCCGCTGCGCCAGCTTCTCGACCTCTGGCCGGTAGTTGTCCACCATCGCGTCGACGATGCGGTGCAGGAGAGCCGGTGTGCCCTCCGCCAGTACCTGGCCGTTGCGCGAACACGCGTCGGCAACCCGGCCCACCGACCGCGACACCCCGTGGTGCACGCTGACCAGATACTTCGGGTGCAGAAAAAAATCGACATCCTTGGTGCGAAACTTGTGCTGGCGGGCGCTGAAGTCAATGCCGTGCAGGACGAGATACAGATAGTCGCCGTACGACTCGATCTTTGGCTGGTGGATTTCGGCCAGGGCATCCTCGATCGACAGCTCATGGAAGTGAAACACGTCATAGAGGACGCGGGCCTCTTCCGGTGTCGGTTCGTCGAGGTCCACCCACAAAGTCACACCGCTGTCCGGAGCGAGCCAGGCGGGATCCACCGAGTCCAGGCACTCGACGGATCCCGCCGCGTACTTGTAAACCTTGATCAATCCCCAACCTTCACCTGGAGCGCGGCCTGGGCGGCGGCCAGGCGGGCCACTGGAATGCGGTACGGCGAGGCACTCACGTAATCCAATCCGACCTTGTCGAAGAAGTGGATCGAGGAGGGATCGCCGCCGTGCTCACCGCAGATGCCGATCTTCAGGTCGGGCCGCGTCGCGCGCCCCTTCTCGACGCCCATCGCCACCAGCAGGCCCACGCCCACGGTGTCGATCGTCGCAAACGGATCCTTATCCAGGATCTTCTTGTCCTGATACGCACCGAGGAACTTGCCGATGTCGTCGCGGGAGAATCCGAACGTCAACTGCGTCAGGTCGTTGGTGCCGAAAGAGAAGAACTGCGCTTCGGCGGCGATTTCGTCAGCCGTCGTTGCGCCGCGTGGCACCTCGATCATCGTTCCCACGAGGTAGGTGATCTTGACGCCCTGTTCTTTCATGACTTCCGCCGCTACGCGATCGACGATGGCTTTCTGATCGCGCAGCTCCTTCACGTGCCCGACGAGCGGAATCATGATCTCGGGTACGACCTTGGTGCCCTCTTTGGCCAACTGACAGGCGGCTTCGATGATCGCCCGCGTCTGCATCTCGGTGATCTCGGGATAGGTGATGCCCAGCCGCACTCCGCGATGCCCGAGCATCGGGTTGAACTCGTGCAGCTGCTCAACCCGCCGAAGCAGGGACTGTTTCTCCTGAAGGTCCTTGTCGTTCTTGCCCTGCACTTCCATCTTGGCGATCTCCACCATGAGGTCCTCCCGTTTGGGCAGGAACTCGTGGAGCGGTGGATCGATCGTCCGAATCGTGACCGGGTGGCCGTGCATGGCTTTGAACACGCCGTAGAAGTCGCCGCGCTGCAGCGGCAGCAGCTCGCTGAGGGCCTTCCGGCGATCCGTTTCGTTGTCGGCGAGGATCATGCGCTGCACGATCGGGATCCGGCCTTCCCCGAAGAACATGTGCTCGGTGCGGCACAGGCCGATGCCGCGCGCGCCGAATTGATAAGCCGTCTCCGCCTGGTCGGGCTGGTCGGCATTGGCGCGGATACCCAGCCGGCGGAACTTGTCGGCCCATGACAGCAGCTTCTCGAACCGCTGATAAAGGTTCGAGGCTGATCCCTTCATCTCGCCGGCCACGACCTGCAGGATCTCGCTCGGCTTCGTCGCCACCTGACCAATCTTCACTTCGCCGGTCAGCCCATCGAACGACACCCACTCCCCTTGCTTGATGGTCTTCCCGCCGACGCTGAACGAGCGCGTCGCCTCGACGATATCGAGAGCGCCGGCGCCGACAACAGATGGCTTCCCCATCTGGCGGCCGACCACGGCGGCGTGTGAGGTCATGCCGCCAGTTGCCGTCAAGATGCCCTGCGCGACGAACATGCCGTGAATGTCGTCCGGTACGGTTTCCTTCCGGACCAGAATGACCGTCTTCCCCTGCCGGGTCCACTCCACCGCGTCGTCGGCTGTGAAGACAGCCTGGCCCGACGCCGCTCCCGGAGATGCCGGCAGACCCTTGGTGGCAACCGGGAGAGCCTTCCACGCCTTGGGATCGAACACCGGCGCGAGCAGCTGCGACACGGATTCGGGATCCACCTGCAGGACGGCTTCTTTCGGGCTGATCAGCTTCTCGTCCACCAGATCCGTAGCGATGACCACCGCTGCGTAGCCCGTCCGCTTGCCGTTCCGCGTCTGCAGCATGTAGAGCCGGTCGTCCTGGATCGTGAACTCGAAGTCCTGAATGTCCCGGTAGTGCTTTTCCAGGCGTGAGGTAATCTCGCGGAGCTGCTTGTAGGCCGCGGGCATGACTTTTTCGAGCTCGGCGATCGGCTGCGGCGTGCGGATCCCGGCGACCACGTCTTCACCCTGCGCGTTGACCAGGAACTCTCCGTAGAACTCCTTGGCGCCGGTCGCCGGGTTGCGCGTGAAGCCCACACCCGTCGCCGATCGATCGCCGGTATTCCCGAACACCATCGCCTGCACGTTCACGGCGGTTCCGATCGAGTCCGGGATCTCGTAAATCCGGCGATATTCGATGGCGCGGGCATTGTTCCAGGAACGGAAGACGGCATCTCGTGCACCGCGAAGCTGTTCGAGCGGTTCTTGCGGGAAATTGCGACCCGACTTCGAACGGACGACTTCCTTGTAGCTCTTCACGACGTCCCGCAGCGCCGCCTCGTCAAGGTCGGTATCGAGATGCACGTGCTTCTGCTCTTTGATTTCCTCGAACTTCTTCTCGAACGCCTCTTTCGGAATCTCGAGGACGACGTTGCCGAACATCTGGATGAAGCGGCGATAGCTGTCGAATGCAAAGCGGCCGTTGCCGGTGCGGGCTTTCAGGCCCTCGACGGTCTTGTCGTTGAGACCCAGGTTGAGGATGGTGTCCATCATGCCCGGCATCGAAAACTTCGCCCCGGAGCGGACGGATACCAACAGCGGATTCTTCACGTCGCCGAGTTTCGCTCCGGCAGCGTTTTCGAGCTTGGCAAGGTGACTCTCCATCTCACGGTCGACGGCGGCGGGCGTTTTCCGGCCTTCCTTGTAGTAAAGATTGCAGGCTTCGGTCGACACCGTGAAACCCGGCGGCACTGGCAAACCGGCATTGGTCATCTCGGCGAGGTTCGCGCCCTTGCCTCCGAGCAGCCCTTTCATGTCGCGGTTGCCGTCGGCTTTGCCGCTGCCGAAGAAATACACGAACTTCTTTTTGCCGGCGCTCGGCGCCCGGCGCTGGCTCGCTGCCGCCGTCCGTTTCGTCGTCGCTTTTGCTCTTGACTGCTTGCGTGCCGCTTTCTTTGCCATCGATGTTGCCTACTCCGTTTGAGGAACGATTTCCGAGATATCCGCCAGTTGGAGGATCAGGTCGCGCAACTCCGCCATCAGCGCAAGCCGTGCCCCTCTGACGCGGCGATCTTCTGCCATCACGAACACTTCCGTAAAGAACCGATCGACCGCGGGCCGGAGCCCCGCAATTTCCGTGAACGCTCGCTTGTAATCCGCGGCAGTGATGGCCGCGGCAATCCGCGGGCTGCGCGCATCCAGTTCGTCGAGCAGCGCGCGCTCGGCCGGCTCCGTCAACGCGCTGCGATCCACGGCTCCGTCGTCGGTCCGCTCTCGCGCGATGTTCTTCACACGCTTGAAGAGAACGGCCAGGGCCTGGAAGTCGGCGGACATGCGCATGGTTTGCAGGACGTCGGCGACGCGCCGGGCGCGGAGCGGCGAGATTTCTTCAGGCGACGTGGCTGCGCGAACAGTCTCGTGGCTGAAACCCCGCTGCTCGAGCGCGTATCTCACGCGTTCAAGCCAAAACCCTTTCGCCACTCCCGCCGCACCGAGGTCGGCAGCGGCTTCGGCGTGTAGCTTGACCGCTTCAGCCAGCAGCGTGTTGAGCAGAATCTCCTTGTCGAGACCCGTAAGCTCCGGCAGATCCATCAGTATCCGGATCGCGCCGTGGGCATTGCGGCGCAAGCCGAACGGATCCCGAGAACCCGTCGGACGCTCGCCGGCCGCGAAGAGTCCGATG
This sequence comes from uncultured Actinomycetota bacterium, assembly GCA_963748245.1. GTDB lineage: Bacteria > Actinomycetota > Actinomycetes > Propionibacteriales > Kribbellaceae > Kribbella. Next base: position 3,186,816 of record CAVVIA010000005.1, read on the forward strand.
ACGGTATCCAGCTTGTCGGCGAGCGAGACTGCCGCCCAAGAGACAGCAGCGGCGCCGAGTTGTTCCTTCGATGGCGGGGCGTCAGGTTCCACGCCAACCGGCAAATAGTGGAAGTAGATCGCCTTCGACACCGGCTCCGGCAGGCCTTCCTCCCGCGCGTAGATGCCACCCATCGTCCCCTGCAGCTCGGGGAACTCGAAGACCATGTCGGTGGTCAGATCGGCCTTGGCGAGGCGGGCGGCCTGCGCGGCATGAGGGGCGGCGTCCGGACGTTCGAATGCGTGCGTGGCAATCCACCCGGCGAGGCGTTCGATACGTTCGGTCTTGTCGCGGTAGCTGCTGCCGCGGAGTTTCTTGTGGAACAGCACCGTGTGCAGTCGATCCATGCGCGATTCAAGCGGCGCCTTGCGATCGGCATCCCAGAAGAACTTCGCGTCGCGCAACCGCGCTGCCACGACGCGCTCGGCGTTCTTGGCGATGACCCGTTCGTCCTGCGGTTGCGTGTTGACGATCGCCAGGAAGGCTTCCTTGAGCGTGCCCTGCTCCGACACCACCGGGAAATAGTGCTGGTGATGCACGAGCGTGGTCACCAGAACTTCCTGCGGGAGCGACAGGAACGATCGGTCGAAAAATCCCGCCACCACGGACGGGTATTCGACGAGATCCGCAACTTCGTCGATGAGCGCGGTGTGCTCCTTCAGCTGCACCCGGCCGCCCAATCGTCGTGCGTGCATTTCGAGGGCGCGGACGATGCGCTCGCGCCGCTCGGTGTGGTCGAGGACGACGAAATGTTCCTTGAGCCGGGCTTCGTACTCCTCGAAGCTGCGAACCTTGATGGAGCGTCCAGCGCGGCCGCTCGTCGCCAGAAAGCGATGACCGTATGTGAGCGCGCCCGATTCGATGTCCTGCACCTGCATGCTGGCGGCGTTGGCGGCGCGGCCGATTGTGAACGGCACCACGCGGCCGCCATAGAGGAACAAGAGCCAGCGAATCGGCCGGCCGAACAGCAGCTCACCCCGCCCGTCGTCGAGCATCGCGTCCCAGTGCATCTGCTTGGGAAATGCCAGCTCGCGGAGCACGGCACGCATCAGATCGGGGAGCGCATCGGCGGCGCTGCGCCCGCGTACGTGCTTGTTGAAGACGAGATACTCACCCTTCGGCGTCTGCTTGCGTCCGAGCGCCTCGAATTCGACGCCTTGCTTCTTCGCGAACCCGAGCGCCGCCGGCGTCGGGCGGCCGTCCTGCGCAAAGGCCGCCGAGACCGGTGGACCGCTGATCTCCTCGTCGAGATCGTCCTGGCGCTCGGCGATGCGCGCCACGCGTGCGGTGAGGCGGCGCGGCGTCGTGTAGCTCTCCACCGGCGCACCTGGTGCGATGCGGAGATCCTTGAGGCCTGACTCGACACGCTCCTGGAGCTGGCGCGTCAGTCCCGGCAGCCACGCGGCCGGCAGCTCTTCGACGCCGATTTCAATCAGTAACTCTCTGTCCATGTCGCGTTGGTCGTTATTCCGTCGCCGGTTCTTCCCCTATCCACGCTTTTGCGATGGCCACCGCGAGCTGGCGGACGCGCAGGATGTAGGCCATCCGTTCGGTCACGCCGATTCCGCCGCCGGCATCGAGCAGGTTGAACATGTGCGAGCACTTCAAGCAATACTCGTGGGCCGGCAGGACGAGCCCGGATTTGAGCAGCGTCTGCGCCAGGCCGTAATACTGATCGAACAATGTCCGGTGCAGCGCGTTCAGCTCCCCGGCCGGCATGTCGACCTGTCCGAAGGCGTACTTGGACTGCTCCACCTCGTCGCGATGCCGGACGTCGCGATATGTCACGCCGGTCGCCCACTCCAGATCGAACACGTTGTCGACATCCTGCAGCGCCATGCCCAGACGCTCGATCCCGTAGGTCAGCTCCACCGAAATCGGAGACAGATCGATTCCGCCAGCCTGCTGGAAGTAGGTGAACTGCGTGATTTCCTGACCGTCGAAGAGCACCTGCCAGCCGATGCCCCAGGCGCCGAGCGTCGGCGACTCCCAGTTGTCCTCTTCGAATCGGATGTCGTGGGCGCGGAGATCGATACCGCATGCCTCGACGCTCTGCAGATAGAGCTGCTGTACTTCGTCCGGTGCCGGCTTGAGGATCACCTGAAACTGGTGGTGTTTGAACAACCGGTTGGGGTTTTCGCCGAACCGACCATCGGCAGGGCGCCGCGACGGCTGCACGTAGGCCACGTTCCAGTGCGCGGGGCCGAGCACTCGCAGAAACGTTTCCGGGTGCATGGTGCCGGCACCCATTTCGACGTCGAGGGGCTGCTGGAGGAGACAGCCACGCGAGGACCAGAACTCCGACAGCTTGAAGATCAGTTGTTGCAGCGTCACCATTCGGCTTAGCGGGCTTGTCGTATCTCGCGCAATACCCGCGCGGACTTGAGCTCCTTCTCGAGATGCAGGTTGATGAGGCGCCGGTGCGCCGTCTCGAGCTGTCGCGCGGAGGCCGTGGCGAGCGGCAGCGCGTCGAGCGCGTCGGGACCGACCGTCGCGGATCCTTTCAGAAAGCGCATGCCCTCGGCCGACACCAGCGTGCCGCCGTTGGATGGAGCGCAGCTGCGGCAGATGAACACGTGCTCACGCGGCGGCATTACCGCACCGTCCTGCAGAGAAGTGCTGCACCCCGTACAAGCCGTGATTGAGGGATACACGCCCTGCAGACGGAGCAGCCAATATTCGAAGTACCGCGCCAGCGGTTCGATCGGGGCGCCGACCGCGAGTGCGTCGACCATGGACGATCCGAGACGATACAGGCGCTCATCCGCGTGCGCTTCCGGCGACCACTCGTCGATCAACTCAGCGAAGTATCCCGCGTGCCCAAGCGCGCCAAGCGCCGAATCCGCCTCGCAACCGCGGTGTGCGGCGGTCATCGGACTGCGCGAGGGCTCCACGTAATTGAGCCGGACCAGCTCGCGCTGTTCCCGCTCGTAGTAAGCGACGCCGGCCCGGGTCATCGGCTCGAGCGCACCCAGGTAGCGCGATCGCTGCCGCCGCGCACCTTTCGCGACGCCACGCTTCTTTCCGCGGTCCCGCGTGAGAAACACCACGATCCGATCCGCTTCGCCGAGCTTGTATGTACGGAGAATCAGCGCCTCGGACGTGTAAACGGGCATTCTACCCTGCTTTGTGCAGGAAGCGCAGGAAGAGGGCACCCAGACCGAGGAAGGAGAGGAAGCCGAACACATCGGTCAGGGTCGTAATGAAGACCGCCGATCCCAGCGCCGGATCCACCTTCAGCGCGCGCAGCGACAGCGGGATCACCGTCCCGGCCGTTGCCGCGATGAACATGTTGATCAGCATCGCGAGCGCCAGGATCCCGCCGAGCACAGGATCGCCTTTGAAGAGCCAGACCACGAGCGCGCCGATTATGCCGCACGCGACGCCATTCCCGAGTCCAACGACGGCCTCTTTGAAGAGTGCCTTGCGGGTGTTGGCCCAGGTCAGCTCGCCGAGCGCGATTCCGCGGACAATCACGGTGAGCGTCTGCGTTGCCGCGTTGCCGCCCATACCCGCCACCACCGGCATGAAGACCGCCAGCGCAGTGACCACGCCAATCGTCGACTCGAAGATCCCGACAACCGATGCGGCGAGAAACGCAGTCCCCAGATTGATCACCAGCCACGGCAGCCGCTTGCGGAGCGACTCCATGGGCGGAGTGAATACCCGATCGTCGCCGGCCACGCCGGCCAGACGATAGACATCTTCGGTCGCTTCGTCCTTGATGACGTCGATGACGTCGTCCACCGTAATGACGCCGACGAGCTTGTTCTCTTCGTCGACAACGGGGATCGCCAGCAGGTTATAGGAGGCGACCTGTCGCGCCACTTCCTCCTGCCTGACGTCGGCGCGGACGCTGATCAGATCCGTCGTCATGATCCGCTTCAGCGGCGTGGCCGGTGGCACCAGCAGCAGACGGCGAAGAGAGATGACGCCGACCAGGTGGCGACGAACGTCGATGACGTAGAGGTAGAACACCATCTCCACGTCGCGCGATCCCTGGAGCGCCGTGATCGCCTCCGCCGCGGTGATGTCCTCCGAAAGCGCGAAGACTTTCGGATTCATGATGCGGCCGGCCGTCCGCTCGGCGTATTCGAGCAGCTCCCCGACGTCGCCGCCCGCCGGCCGCTTCTGAATCAGCTCGAGGACCGAAACCGACAGCTCCTTCGGCAGGTGATCGATGATCGCCGCCGCATCGTCTGACGGCAGCTCCTGGGTCAGCTTGACGACTTCTTCGGGCGTCCGTCCGGCGAGGAAGGAGGCCGCAGCCTCGGGCCCCATCTCGCTGAGCGCTTCCATCGCCAGGCGGCTGTTGCGCTCGACGAGCAGGGAAAACGCCGACTGCCGGTCTTTCTCCGGGAGATCGGCAAAGAGCTGGGCGAGATCGGCCGGGTGCTGCTTGTGCAGCAGGTTGACGAGGTTCGCCGTGGCGCCCATGCGGAGCAGGCGCTTCACGGAGTCCAATACGACGTCGAGTTTGCGCTGAGGCATGAGGAGAGTTCGTCCCTGACGACGAGGACGAACTGCTCAATTTAACACAGGGTTCGTGCCCCGTTACCCGGCCTTTTCGATGTGAATCAGGTAGGCCTCGACCATCAGGAGATTCTTCTCGCCGGACTGTTTGATGACGCTCAAGAGGCGATCCATCTTGACCACTTCTTCGAGCTGCTCGTCGATGAACCACTGCAGGAAGCTCTGGGCGAGGTAGTCGTTCTGCTTGACCGCGAGATCCATGAGCGCGGTGATCTGGCCGGTGACCTCCTGCTCCCACTTGAGAGCCGCCCCCACGGCGTCTTCCGCGGTCGCGAACGTGGCGGCGGGCGCGGGGATCGCCGGAATGGCCAGGCCGCCTTTCGTATCGAGCAAGTACTGCACGAACTTCATGGCGTGCTGTTTTTCCTCGTCTGCCTGGTCGAAGAAGATCTTGGAGAGCAGCTTCAGCTGCCGCTGACTGAAATGCGCGGCGATGCTGACGTACTGCATGCTGGCGCCAAATTCATGTCCGATCTGTTCGTTGAATGCCTTCGCGAGCTCACGACTAATCAACACATTCATCTCCATTCTGGGGGTCAGATCTTGTTTCTTGCAGCGGTGTCCTCTTTCGCGGGTATCTCAAAAAGAGGACAACTGTGCAAGAAACAAGATCTGACCCCCACTCTCTCACTTCCGTCTACGCGACGTACGCGGAACACCCAGATCATCCAGCACCCGGTCGTTGTCGCGCCAGTCGGCATTGACCTTGACGCGCAAATCGAGGAAGACCTTCGTCTCGAAGAACGCCTCCAGGTCCTGCCGCGCCTCGGTCCCGATCCGCTTCAGCATCTCGCCGCCGCGGCCGATCACGATACCCTTTTGCGATTCCTGCTCGACGTAAATCGTGCAATACAACCGGAGAATTCGCCCGCGATCCTCCTCGTCGAACATATCGACGGTCACCGCGGTCGAAAACGGCAGCTCGGCGCGGGTGTGCCGCAGCAGCTTCTCTCGCACGGTCTCGGCGACCAGCGACCGCTCCGGCTGGTCGGTCAGGAAATCCTCGGGATAGAGCGCCTCACCTTCGGGAAGGTGCCCGAGGAGCTCCCGCTCCAGGCGATCGATGCCGTCGCCGGTCAAGGCCGACACCGGAACGATGGCGACGAAGTCGTGCCACGTTCGAGCGCGCTCGATGAGCGGCAGCAGTCTCGCTTTGGGAACGAGATCGATCTTGTTGAGCACGAGCACGACGGGCGCACTGATGTCCTTCAACAATCCCGACACATACTCGTCGCCGCGTCCCGGCCTGGTCGAGGCATCGAACACCAGCGCGACGACGTCGACTTCGCGGAGGGTCTCGACCGCCGCATCCACCATGCGAACGTTGAGGCGATGCAAGGGACGATGGATGCCAGGGGTGTCGACGAAGACAATCTGCCCCTCGGGGTAGTTCTTCGCCGCCAGGATGCGCTGCCGCGTCGTCTGCGGCTTGTCCGAGACAATAGCGACCTTGGCGCCGACGATCGTGTTCAGCAGGGTTGACTTGCCGGCGTTCGGACGGCCGATGAAAGATGCGTAACCGGCCCTTCGCGTGTCGGTTTCCATCAGGCCTCGTGAACGGGTGAGGGGGCGGGTGTGGCCTTCCGCACGCGAACCTTGTGAATCCGCCGGCGTTCCGCTTCGAGCACCTCGACGAACAGACCGTCGATCTCGAACGTCTCCCCGACCGACGGCACGCGACCGGCGCGGGCCAGGACGTAGCCGCCTACCGTTTCGAACCCATCTCCCTCAATTTCCACACCGAGGCGCTCGCGAAACTCGTCGATGCTCACCTTCGCGCTGAAGACGTAAGTGCCGGCACCTTCGTCGACGATGGGCTCCGACTCCACATCGTACTCGTCGCGGATATCGCCGACGATCTGCTCGAGCAGATCTTCGATAGTCACGAGACCGGCGGTGCCGCCATATTCGTCGACGACGATTGCGACCTGAACGCGTTTGCGTTGAAACTCCTTCAGCAGCTCGGGCACCCGCTTCGTTTCCGGCACGAACGTGCCCGGCCGCAACAGTCGTTCGATGGGAGCGTCGTTGGGAATCGACTGGTCGATGAGCTGAATCAGGTCCTTGACGAACACGAACCCGACGATATTGTCGAGATTCTCTCGGAAGACCGGGAAGCGCGAGTACTCCTGCTCGCGAAACAGGTTGAGCAGATCGCCGATCTTCGCGTCCTCGCGAATCGCGACGATATCGGGGCGCGGCGTCATCACCTCGCGGACGAGCGTGCCGCCGAAGTCGACGATCGACTGCAACAGCCGGCGCTCATCCCCTTCGATCAGGCCCTGCTCGGCGCCGGCTTCGAGGTAGGCGTGCGCCACCTCCCCCGCCTCCTCCTGCGAGGTGTCGCTGCCAGTGGTTGGCGGCCGTTCACGTTCGCGGCGTCCCTGATCGATCAGGCGCACGAGCCCGCCGGTCAATGGATGCAGGAAGCGGGCGGCCACGTCGAACGGCGGCAGCAACAGTTGCAACGCGCGCTCGGGGTTGTTGCGAACGAGCAGCATCGGCAGCACGTGTTCGCAGACGAGAATGAACACCGCCACGAACAGCAGCAGCAAACCGATCGACTGCAGGCCGGTTGCGCCGGTCAGGATCGCGATGCACATTGTCGCCAGCGAGAAGATCAGCCCCAGGAGCAGGCGCGCAGGCACGAAGAGGAGGATCGGATCGTCGAGATAGAAGCCAAGCCGATCGTCGCGCGTGCCCCGCTCGGCGTTGAACCGCAGCGACAGGCGCATGAGCGCGCTGAACGCCGTCTCGATCGTGCCGACGTAGACGGCAGCGAGGGCGAGAACGAAAAGGATGACGGGGGTCATCGGACCTTCCGCCGGTCGTCCGCTTTGTTCCGCTCGATCAGCGTCGCCGGCAGGCCGCCTTTGCGGCGCAGGCGGACTTCGATTCTCGACATGCGGCCGCGATCGCGCGGGTCGTCGTGATCGTAGCCGAGAAGGTGCAGTAAACCGTGAAGCGCCAGGACCCGCAGCTCGGTCCGATAGGCATGGCGCATCACGCGGGCCTGACGTTTGGCGACGCCGGTGGCGATCACGATGTCGCCGAGAAATCGCGACGCGGTTCCGGATGGGAACGACAACACGTCGGTGGCGCGGTCTTTGCGGCGAAACCGGCGATTGAGGGCGCGGACTCGTGCATCCGGGGCGAGGGCGATCGCCACTTCCCCGCGCAGGCGCGCGGGGACCACTGCGGCCACCCATCGAGCGAGGCCCTCATCCCGGACCGGACGGCCGCGACCGTCCGTGACCGTCACCAGGAAGCGGCTACTGTCGGGATCCACCGTACGATTCGTACGCCTTGACAATCTGCTGCACCAGCTGGTGCCGCACGACGTCTTTTTCGTCGAAGTGAATGAACGCGATGCCCTCGATCCGGCCGACAACCTTCATCGCTTCGACCAGTCCGGACGTGCGGCCGGTCGGCAGATCGATCTGCGTGATGTCTCCGGTTATCACCGCCTTCGATCCGAAGCCGAGGCGGGTCAGGAACATCTTCATCTGCTCCGACGTGGTGTTCTGCGCCTCGTCCAGAATGACGAAGGCGTCGTTCAGCGTGCGCCCGCGCATGAAGGCAATCGGCGCCACTTCAATCGTGCCGCGCTCGACCAGCCGTTCCGCGCGCTCGACGTCGAGCATGTCGTAGAGCGCGTCGTACAGCGGACGCAGATAGGGATTCACCTTCTCCTGCAGGTCACCCGGCAGGAAGCCGAGCTTCTCTCCGGCTTCCACCGCCGGCCGCGCCAGGATGATGCGGTTCACTTTCTTCGCGAGCAGGAACGAGACGGCCTGGGCCATGGCCAGGTACGTCTTGCCGGTTCCCGCCGGACCGATGCCGAAGACGATGTCGTGCGCCTCGATGGCATCGAGATAGCGGCGCTGGTTGAGGCTCTTCGGAAGGACCTGGCGCTTGCCTGAGGTCCTCGTCGACTTGAGGAAGTAGTCCGACAGGTCGACCGTGTCGTCCTGCGCCACGAGCTGCGAGGCCGTGCGGACATCTCCCTTGCCGAGCCTGTAGCCGCCGCGCATCAGCGACGACAGCTGGTCGAGGACGCGCTCGGCGCGGGCGACATCGGAGGCATCACCCTCAACGACCAGCTCCTGTCCGCTGGTCCGGATCCGGACGTTGAAGAGCGACTCGAGGTGTTTGAGGTTTTCGTCGTACGTGCCGAACAGGGTTTCCGCGCCCTGATCTGGGAGCGCGATCTTGCGCATGACGGTCGCGGGAGGTATGGAAGTCGCTCCTTCAGAACACGAGGTCGAAGCCACAGACTACCACACCGCCTGCCCGTTTAACCCTCGATGCGAAGATGTAACTCCTTAATTTGCTTCGTGTTAACAGTCGACGGCGCCCCCGCCATCAGATCCACGGCCTGTGCCGTTTTGGGAAACGCGATGACGTCGCGAATCGACGGCTCGCCGGTGAGGACGGCGATGATACGGTCGAGCCCCAGCGCGATGCCGCCGTGCGGCGGTGTCCCGTACTCGAGCGCTTCCAGGAAGAACCCGAACCTCAGCTTCGCTTCCTCGTCGGAAATCTTCAGCAGCTTGAATATCAGGCGCTGCAACTGTTGATCGTGGATTCGGATGCTCCCGCCGGCGATTTCGCTGCCATTGAGGACCAGGTCGTAGGCACGCGCACGGGCTTTGCCCGGATCGGTCTCGAGGAGTCCGGCGTCGCTCTCGAGCGGTGACGTGAACGGGTGGTGCATGAACTCGTACCGTGATTCCTCCTCGAGCCACTCGAACATCGGAAAGTCGACGACCCAGAGAAACTCGAAGGCGTTCGCATCGAGGAGGTTTTCTTTCTTGGCGATCTGCAGGCGCAGCTGGCCGAGCACTTTCGACGTCGCCTCGCCAGGGCCGGCTGCGAGCAACACCAGGTCTGATGCGCCTGCCTGCGCGAGATCCAGCGTTCGGCGAATCGCTTCCTCACCGGCAGCCTTCAGCGCGGAGCTCTGCACGGCGCTCTCCTGACGCCGCGCCCAGAGCAGACCAGACGCGCCGAGCTGTTTCGCACTTTCCACGATCTCGTCGAGCTCACGCCGCGAGTAGCGTGCCCCGCCGGGGACGGTAAACCCGCGCACCACGCCGCCGGCTGTCAGCGCGTTCTGGAAGACCGTGAAATTCGAGTCGCTCCAGGCAGCCGAGAGATCGTGGATCTCCATGCCGGCGCGCAGGTCCGGCTTGTCCGATCCGTACTTGGCCATGGCATCGGCGTAGGCCATGCGGCGAAACGGCCGTGGAGCGCCGCGGCCGATGAGCGCCATCAGCCGTTCCATCAGCGGCTCGATGGTCGTGAACACGAGCTCCTCGGTGGCGAACGACATCTCGAGGTCGACCTGTGTGAACTCCGGCTGCCGGTCGGCGCGCAGATCCTCGTCGCGGAAGCACTTCACGATCTGAAAATAGCGATCGAGTCCGGAGATCATCAGGATCTGCTTGAAGATCTGTGGCGATTGCGGCAGTGCGTAGAATTCGCCGGGATGCACGCGGCTCGGTACCAGGTAGTCGCGCGCCCCTTCCGGCGTCGACTTCGTGAGCATCGGCGTTTCGATTTCGAGGAATCCCTGCCCGTCGAAGTACTTCCGGATCTCCATGGTCGCGCGGTGCCGGAGCGCGATGTTCCGTTGCATGCGCGAGCGGCGCAGGTCCAGGTAGCGATACTTCAGACGCGTGTCCTCCGACACCGACACGCTCTCGTCCGCAATCGGAAACGGCGGCGTTTTCGCGTCGTTGAGCAATCGAATCTCGTGCGCCTCGACCTCGATCTCGCCGGTCGAGACCTTCGGATTCACCGACTCGGGCGACCGTCGATCGACACGGCCCAAGATCGCCACCACATACTCGGGCCGCAAGCGCTGAGCCGCCTCGATCAACGCCGCGTTGTCGCGGACCACAACCTGCGTGATGCCGTGACGGTCTCTGACGTCCAGGAACAGGAGCGAGCCAAGATCGCGGACGCGGTGCACCCAGCCGAGCAGCACGACATCCTGTCCGGCGTCGGCAGCGGTCAGGGCGCCGCAGGTGTGAGTCCGATGCAGGGAGCCTAAGGGGACTACGTTGATCATTGTCAGTCGTTAGTCGTCAGTCGTTAGTCGTCGTTAGTCGTTAGTCGTTAGTCGCCCGTAGGCCCGCCCTTCAGGGCGGGCGTGGTCGGCTTCAGGGCGGGCGCGGTCGACAGCGCGCTGGCGACGTTGGCACGCGGAACTTGAGTCTGTGTGCCGGTTCTCATGTCCTTGACCGTTACGACACCCTGCGCACGCTCGTCGGCGCCGACAATCGCCACGTAGGCCACGCCGCTCGTTGCCGCGTATTTGAACTGCTTGCCCAATTTGTCCGGTTCCGGATACACGTCCACGCGATAGCCGGCATCTCGCAATTCACTGGCTAGCCGCAGCGCGTCGGGAATCGCTTCGTCGTCGAAGAGCGTCACCAGCACGTTGGCCGCCGGCGCGTCGACGTCGGGCGGAAACATGTTGCGCTCTCCCATTACCACGAGAATGCGCTCCAGCCCGAGCGAAAAGCCGCAGGCCGGAATGTCTTCGCCGCTGAACATGCCAATCAAACCATCGTACCGTCCACCGCCGCCGAGGCTCCCGGCCAGATCGGGAACGGTCGCCTCCATGATTGCACCCGTGTAGTACCAGAGGCCGCGGGCCAGGCTCGGATCGAGCTTGACGTGCGATGCGGCGCTCGTGGCTGATGCCAGATCCATGATTCGGCGAAGCTCGCCCAGCGCCGACCGCGCGGCGGGCCGATCGCCGACCGCAGCCTCCAGGCGATCGGCGGTCGCTCCTCCAGCAAACAGCTCGAGCAGTCGCATGCCGGCCGCGTCTTCAACTCCGCGCGCCGTCAGCTCTCGCCGCACGCCCTCCGCACCCACCTTGTCCATCTTGTCCAGCGCCACGAGCGCCGGGCCGTGTAGAGGTTCGGGGACGCCGGATGCGTCGAGCAAGCCAGTGAGCAGCTGTCGGTGGTTCACCCGCAGGACGAAGTCGGTGAAGCCGAGGCGGCGCAGAACATCCGAGCAGGCGGCGAGCAGCTCCACCTCGACGACCGCGGAACGGGAGCCAATGGCATCGACGTCGCACTGATAGAACTCGCGGAATCGTCCGCGCGCGGGACGATCGGCACGCCACACCGGCTGAATCTGATAGCGCTTGAAGAACCTCGAAAGCTTGCCGCGATGTTCCGCCACCACGCGCGCGAGAGGCACGGTCAGGTCGTAGCGAAGCGCGAGATCCGGTTTCGCCCGACGACTCGTGCTCACCGCGGCGCAGCACTTTGAAAATGAGCTTCGCGCCCTCTTCCCCGTACTTGCCCGTCAGGGTCTCGATGTTCTCGAGTGCTGGTGTCTCCAGCGGTTCGAATCCGTAACGCTGGTACACCTCCTCCACCACCGCGATCACGTAGCGCCGTCGGCGAACGTCGGCCGGCAGAAAATCGCGCATGCCGCGCGCCGGACGGCTTGGGGTAGCCATTACAGACAGCATACAGAAAGGAAGAAGGATGAAGGAAGAAGGATGAAGACGAAGGAGAAAGGAAACCTTCTTCCTTCGTCCTTCGTACTTCCTACTTTTTAACCGTCGGATAGTCGATGCCGAGCTGCTCGAGATAGGTCTTGTAGCGTGATGGATCGTAGTAGTACTTCCGCATCTCGCCGCGGTACTTCTCCATCGTCGCTCGGTTCAAGTCGATCGCCGGCTTGTCCTGCGGCCGGATGAGCGGCTCGTACTTCATGGACTTGGTCTGAACGTCGCGGAAGTAGTCCCACGCCTGCTGCACGAGCGTCGGCTTCGTCAGCAGGTCGATCATCGTCATCGCCTGCACCTTGGCGCCGGCCGTCGCGCCTTTGTGCGCGATGGGGGTCGCCATCGCGATGGCGTTGGCCCAGTTGTGGCCGGGCAGGCCGGGGATGTTCGAGGGAAAACGGAGCGTGACCGTCGGCACGTTCCAGGATATGTCGCCGATGTCGTCCGAGCCGCCGCCGCGATTCTCGACCACCGGTCCGCCAACTTGATCGCCGATTTTCACGCTCAGCCCCTGTTCGCGGCTGCCCAGCTCCTTCTGCAACGCCTTCGCCAGCGTCTGGTCCGCCTCGCTCCACTGAGGCATTCCCACTTTCTTGATGTTGGCCCACGTCGCTTCCGCGACCACTTTGTTGAAGTGCTGCGGCCACGCCGTACCGAGGACACGCACGGGCATCAGCTCGGTGCTGGTCATCATCGCCGCACCGCGTGCCATGGTATCGCCAAGCTCCCACAGCTCCTTGATTTTCGGATACGTCGTCTGCCGGAAGTAGTACCAGACCGATGCCGTGCGTGGGACGACGTTCGGCTGATCGCCGCCGTTGGTGACGACGTAGTGGGATCGGTGCTCCAGCGGCAGGTGCTCGCGACGGTAGTTCCAGCCGATGTTCATCAGTTCGACGGCATCGAGCGCGCTGTGTCCTCGCCACGGCGCGCCGGCGGAGTGCGCCGTCTGCCCGCGAAATGTGGACTCGACGGACACGAGCCCGGTGCCCTCGCGATCACCCCAGGAGACGTTGAGATCGTTGCCCACGTGCGTGAACAGCGCGACGTCGACGTCTTTGAAGAATCCGTCGCGGACGTAATACGCCTTCGTCCCGACCAGCTCTTCCGCGGTTCCCGGCCAGATGCGAATCGTGCCGGGCAGCTTCTCCCGCTCCATCAGCTTCTTGACCGCGAGCGCGGCCGTGATGTTGACGGCCTGTCCCGAGTTGTGCCCCTCGCCGTGACCCGGTGCCCCCTCGATGAGCGGTGAATGGTAGGCAACGCCGGGTTTCTGCGAGGCCTGCGGAATCCCGTCGATATCCGAGCCCAGCGCGATGACCGGCTTGCCGCTTCCCCACGTCGCCATGAACGCCGTCGGAATCCCGGCAATGCCTTCCTGAACCGTGAACCCGTTCTTGCGGAGCAAGTCGACCAGGTACTTGTGCGTCTCGACCTCCTGGAAGCCGAGCTCGCCGAAGCTGAAGATCTGATCCACCATCTGCTGCGTGAAGGTCGTCATGGCGTCGACCTCCTCCGTCGCCTGGTTTTTCATGCGCTGCACACGAGGGTTGTCCGGCACCTCCTTCGACGGCGCCACCTTCGACGCTTCCGGCGCCGGCCGTTCCTGCGCGAGCGGCACCGAGATCGTCAAGGCCGCGAGGGCGAAAACCGGAACCCATTCGACGCCACGCATACCAAACCTCCAAAAAAGCTCCCGGCTTCCAGCCGCCAGCTCCCAGCTTCTGCTACAAGCCATCCAGTTAGCACCTGGCACGTAGATACGTGCCTACCCTCCTCTTGTGTGCATTTCGAGGTGCGCGTCCTTCTTGAGGGCAGCAACGGGAATGAGCACTTCACGGCGCTCGACGGCCAGCCGTTCTTCCGCGCCACGATCGGATCGTTGACTCCACACGGCGGTGATGAGCTGCTGCAGGTCCTCGATCGTCGCACCGGCGCGGAGCGGGCGGCGCAGATCGGTGCCGGCGCGCGCGTAAAGGCACATCAGCCAGATCCCGTCGGCAGTCAACCGGCTGCGGTCGCATGTCTCGCAGAATGGCTCGGTCGTCGACGAGATGATGCCGAAGCGCGTGCCGTCGCGCAGACGATACACTGCCGCCGGCGCGGAACCACGCTCGGGCTCGGGTGCGATCGCGCCGTAATGTGCGGTCAACGTCGACAGGATTTCCTTGCGCGAGACGACCGAGTCGCGGGTCCACCGCGTGGCTCCACCGACATCCATGTACTCGATGAAACGCACTTCGGCCCTCACCTGACGGCCGAACTCGATCATCTCCACGAGCTCATCGTCGTTGACGCCGCGAACGACGACCGTGTCGATTTTGAGGTTCTCGAACCCGGCGTGCGTGGCGGCATCGATACCTGCCATCACTGCCGCGTGCTCGTCGAACCCGGTGAGCGATTTGAAGCGCGACCGATGGAGCGTATCGAGGCTCACCGTAAGACGGTGGAGTCCTGCCGCTTTCAGTGAACCGGCCTGCGCCGCCAACAGGACGCCGTTTGTCGTCATCGCCAGATCGGTCAGACCGTCGATGCGAGCGAGCTTCTCGATCAGTGCCGGCAGGTTCCGCCGGAGGAGCGGTTCGCCGCCGGTTATGCGAATGCGATCGACGCCGAGTGCCACGAACGCTCCGGCCACGCCTACCAGCTCGTCGAACGTCAGCAGTGTTTCGCGCGGCAGCCACGCATAGTCCGGCTCCGGCATGCAGTACTGGCAGCGCAGGTTGCAGCGGTCGGTGACGGAGATGCGCAGGCTGCGGAGCGGACGGCCGAACCGGTCGTTAACCCTGGGAGTCATGTTGAAGTTCTCTAATTAGAACCCAAATTCCAACTGGGGAGCTGGAGAGCTGGGGAACTGGGGAGTTCGAGAGCTGGGGAGCTGGCGAGCTGGGGAAGTAAACCCCCGAGCCCGAGCTCCGAGCTCCCCGAGTTCCCGAGTTCCCCAGTTCCCCAGTTCCCCAGTTCCCCAGTTCCCCAGTTCCCCAGTTCCCCAGTTCCCCAGTTCCCCAGTTCCTATCGGTCGGCCCTGAAGGCGAGAAACATCAGCCGGCTCTCCCTTTCGATCTGCAGGACGGCGGCACTTCCCGGCTTGAGCGCGGCAACCGCGGTCTTCAGGTCGGCAATGCCGGCAATCGCCTGGCCGTTGAGGGCGTAGATGGCGTCGCCAGGCTGGAGGCGGCCTTGCTGCGAATACGGCGAGTCCGCCGACACGGCGGCCACTATCACCGCGGACTGTCGCCGCAGGGGTGGCAGCAGCGCGGCGATGCGTGGCGAGAGCTCGAGTCCGATCACACCGAGAGCTTTGATGGCGTTTTCGGGGGTCACGAGCTCGGTCAGGCGTCCCGCGTCCGACTGCCGTTCCACGATGGGCACGCGCAGCGACAGCTGCCGTTCGCCGCGGAGGATACCGAGCGTGACCTGCTGACCGACGGCCCTCGTGTAGAGATTGATGCGGAACTGTCGGCCGTTCTCCATGCGCTTGCCGTCGAGCGACATGAGGACATCGCCGGGCTGAAGTCCCGCGCGCGCCGCTGGTCCGCCGTCGACCACGTCGGCGACCACGACGCCGGAGTCACCGGGCAGGCCCAGGGCGTCGGCCAGTAGCGGCGTCACCGTCTGCGTGCTCACGCCGATGTCTCCACGCCGGACCCTTCCAGACGCGCGAATCTGCGTAAAGACGTTGCGGACGATATTGCTCGGTGCGGCGAAGCCGATCCCCTCGTTACCGCCCGACTGCGAGTAGATGAGCGTACTGACCCCGACCAGCCGCCCGTCCGTGTCGACGAGAGCGCCGCCGCTGTTTCCAGGATTGATCGGCGCATCGGTCTGGATGTAAATCATCGGGTCCTCGGGCGTCAGTTGCCGCGCCACCGCGCTCACAACGCCCATCGTCACCGACGAGTCCAGGCCGAGGGGACTGCCGAACGCCAGCACCACCTGTCCGGGACGGAGCGAATCGGAATCTCCGAATGCCAGCGCCGGCAGCGAACGGACTTCCACTCTGAGGACGGCGATGTCGGTCTCCCGATCGACGGCGACGATCTGCGCGCCAACCGTTCTGCCGCGCCGCTTCACGATCGAGCGGCCCGGATCGCCGCCGGTCGCCGCAAACGGCAGCTCCACCTCGAGGCGCGTCGCGTTCTCGACGACGTGCGCGTTGGTCACGATGTAGCCGTCGGCGTCGACGATGACCCCGGAGGCGCTCGACCGCTCCACCGCCGGCTCGGCCGGCGACGTTTCCTCTTCGTTCGGAGCCGCGTAGCCGGTCACGAAGATCTGGACGACGCTCGGGCTGACGACCGCGGCAAGATCCTGAAGCGATCGCGAGAGATCGGCGAGGGCACTGAGACTGCGCTTCTGCGCCGCGGGCGCCTGCGCGGCGGGCGCTTGCGCGCAGGCGTCCCTCGGATGTCCTGCGAATGCCGTCAGCACGAGAATGAACGGAATCCAGAAACAGATCGTCGGGCGACACAAGTCAGGTAGTCGAGGACGGCGGTACGAAGCTGGAGAAGTCATCGGGTACTCAGCAGAGCATTCTACTGGGCTCGGGGCTCGGGGCTCGGGGGCTCGAGGGCTCGGGGCTCGGGGGCTCGCGGGCTCGGCGCTCGGGAGTTCCCCAGTTCCCCAGTTCCCCAGTTCCCCAGTTCCCCAGTTTCCCCAGTTCCCCAGTTCCCCAGTTGGAGAACTATTCAACGATCCGCGCCCCTGCCGACGCGCGGCTCACGATGGCGCTCAACTCCCGGCCGGTGCGGGTCCGATAGTGCTCCGCCACCGTGTCGATCACGCGCCGCTCGGTGCCGGCCTCCACGATGGCCACGGCACAGCCACCGAATCCGGCGCCGGTGAGTCGGGCGCCGTAACATCCCGCCGTGGACATTGCCGCATCAACCAGCGTGTCGAGCTCCGGTGTGGACACGTCGTAGAGCTCCTTAAGGCTGTCGTGCGAATCGCGCATGATGCGACCGGCCGCCGCGAGGTCTCCGGCGGTCAGCGCCGCGCTCATGGCCGACGGGCGCGGATTCTCTTGAATCACGTGCAGGGCCCGACGGTAGTCCACGTCCGAGATCGACGGCTTCGCCTCTTCGAGCATGTCGCGATCGACGTCGCGAAGCGCGATCGGCCTCGGGATGGCGCACGCGAATCGCGTCGACAACTCGCTCGCACGAGGCCCGGCGATCGTTGTACGCGCTCGACGCGAGGTCGCGCTGGATTCTGCTGTCGAGGATGACGACGGCCATTGTGGCCGGCAGCGGAACGTCACGCGTCTCGAGCGAACGACAGTCGATGAGGAGGGCGGCGTTGTCGTGGGCCGACGCCACGGCAAGCTGGTCCATGATGCCGCACGCCACGCCAGCAAACTCGCGTTCGGCCCGCTGCGCGAGCAAGCGCGGCCGCCTGCGGATCCCATTCGAGATCGGAGGCGGCTATCAGGACGCGGGCAATGCCCACCTCGAGCGCTGCAGACGAGGCCAGGCCTGCTCCCATCGGTAAATCAGCGGCGAGCGCCACGTCTGCGCCACGTATGGACAAGCCGGCGCCAAGCATCGCCCAGGCGACGCCGGCAACGTATCCGAACCATCCGCCGCGTTCACCTCGGCGGGTCGGCTCCACGCTGACCCGCCGACCCAGCTGGTCGAGATGCACCTCCCGCGTCTGCGGCACATCTGCCGAATGCACGCGCAGCATGTCGTCGCTGCGCGGCGCGAAGGCCATGGCGATGCCCTTGTCGACGCCCATGGGGAGCACGAACCCGTCGTTATAGTCCGTGTGCTCGCCGACGAGGTTCACTCGACCCGGCGCAAAGACAACGGCGGCGGGGGTGCCGCGGAAGATTGCCCCGAAACGCTCCCGCGCGTTCTTGACGACCGTCACGGTTCGAGCTTACCGCAGAGGGGCTCGAAACTTATCCGACGCCTCTATACTGCCGGTATGCAAAGGTCCGTCGGTGGTGCGCTGCTCGCCTTGTTCGTGACATTTCCGACAGCTTCGTCTGCCGACACCTACCCGCGTCAGCCGGGAATCGACGTCGTGCACTACGTGTTTCGATTGCGATTCACGGAAGCCTCGAACGAGATTTCCGGTGACGCCACGATCACGATGAAAATTACGGCGCCCAACGTCAGCGAGGCCTATCTGGACCTGACGTCGGCGGCGAGCGGAAAAGGCATGTCCGTCTCGAAGGTGACCGTCGCCAATAGCGCGGTGAAGCATACCCACGAGGCGAACCGGCTTCGGATTTCACTGCCACCATCCCCCGCCGGCGCCGAACTCTCGGTCAATGTTGTCTACACGGGGACTCCCACAGGCGGCCTGAGGCTCGGCGAGAACATTCACGGCGAACGGACTGTCTTCAGCGAAAACTGGCCCGACAATGCCAGGCATTGGCTGCCCATGGTCGACCATCCCTACGACAAGGCCACCGGGGAGTTCGTGGTGACCGCACCCGCGTACTTCCAGGTCGTGGCCAACGGTCAGCTCGTCGAAGAGGTCGACCTTCCCGGCAACGAGCGCCGCACGCACTGGCGGCAGTCGGTACCGATCTCGTCGTGGCTCTACGCGCTGGGCCTGGCACGATTTGCCGTCCACCACTACGACGTCGTGCGCGGCATTCCGCTGCAGGTCTGGTCGTTTCCGCAGGACCGCGACAAGGCATACGAGCTCTTCGAGTTCACCGGCCGCCGCGCCTTCGAATACTTCAGCGACTGGATAGGACCCTATTCCTACGAAAAGCTCGCCCACGTCGAAGCCGGCGGGCATGAACGGCGCGACCGAACACGCGTCCGCCATCTTCTACGGAGAACGGAGCGTCACCGGTGGTCGAGGCCCGGTCGTGCACGAAGTCGCACACCAGTGGTGGGGAAACTCGGTCACAGAAAAAGACTGGGACGACGTCTGGCTCAGCGAAGGCTTCGCGACATATTTCGCCCATCTCTACGCCGAGCAGTTCAGCGGCCGCGACGCGTTCGTTCGCGGCCTCAAGAGCGACATCAAAATCGTTCTGCAGACGCAGCAGGCACTGCCGGATCAGGCGATCATTCATCGAAACATCAGCGACCTGGACAACGTCCTGAACCGCCTCGTCTACCAGAAGGCGGGCTGGGTGCTGCACATGCTTCGTGGCTACGTCGGCACGGAGAAGTTCTGGACCGGCATTCGGGACTACTACCGCCGATACGGAATCGAGCGCGTCGAGCGATGACTTCCGGCAAGTGATGGAACAGGCCTCCGGCAAAGATCTGAGCTGGTTCTTCGAGCAGTGGCTCAAACGTCCGGGTATCCCCAAGCTGACCGGCACCTGGCGCTACGACGCAACGGCAAAGGCCATCGAACTCGACATCCGGCAAACCCACAGTGGAGCGCCCTACCGCCTGCCGATCGAAATCGGCATCATGGCTGCGCCCGGAGGTCAGCTTCGTGTCGAACCTGTGGAGCTCACGTCCTCACAGGGTCGCTTCACGATCGCTGCAGCCGCCGAGCCGCAGTCGGTCGTGCTCGATCCCAATACGTGGCTGCTCGTCGAGAGTGCCGACTTCGTGCGGCAGTAGTGAGGGCGATCGGGCATACTCGATCGTCAGGGAGGACAGTCGGATGATCGAACAGCAATATCTCGACGACATGCTGCTCCAGCTGAAAAAACTGAAAGGGCAAGCCGAAAAATCGATCGCGCAGATCGACGACGATCAGCTTTTCGCGGTGCTGGACCCGGAGGCCAACAGTATCGCGATCATCATGAAGCACGTGGCCGGCAACATGCGATCGCGATGGACGGACTTTCTCACGTCCGATGGTGAGAAACCGGATCGAAACCGCGATGGCGAGTTCCTCGTGCGGGGCGAAGAGACCAGGACGCAGATCATGGACTGCGTGGGAAGACGGCTGGGCGCGCACGATCGGCGCCATCTCGGCGCTCACACCGGGCGACTTGAGCCGTACGGTCCACGTTCGCGGCGAAGGGCATACTGTCCTCGAAGCGATCAATCGGCAGGTGGCCCACTACGCGGCCCATGTCGGGCAGATCGTGCTGCTCGCCAAGCACTACGCGGGATCGGGCTGGCAGACCTTGAGCATTCCTCGCGGTAAGTCTCAAGAGTTCGACGTCTCGAAGGCGGGTGCGCCGTACGCGTACAAGAAGTAGCCGTAGGCCCGCCCTTTAGGGCGGGCGAGGCGCGTTCTCACACGCCGCCCTAAAGGGCGGGCCTACGACGTGGACCGCACGCGCAGGCGCGCGAGCAGATCGGCAAAATCCGGCGGGGGCGGTGCTTCCAGCGTGACCATCCGACCGTCTCGGGGATGACGGAAGGTCAGGCGAAGCGCGTGCAGCGCCTGACGTTCGAAGCGGATGACGGCGGCCGGTGGATCCTCGGAAAGATATCGCCGCTCACCGACGAGCGCATGCCCGCGAATCGCGGCCTGAATGCGGATCTGATTTCGCCGGCCGGTCCGCAGCCTCACTTCCAGCAACGACGCATTCCGCAGATCCTCGACCACTTTGTACTCGCTGATCGCTTCTTCAGCATCTGAATCGCCGGGCCGCGCAACTCTCTGAATGAGCGCCTTCGCATTCCAGACGAGACGGTCGCGCCAGGTCCCGGTTGCGGGGGTGCGGACGCCCGTGCACGACGGCCAGGTAGACGCGTTCGGGTTCGCGACGCCTGAACTGATCGACGAGTGCCCTCTGCATGGAGGGGCTCCTCGCAAACACGACGAGCCCCGACGAGTCCTGATCGATCCGATGCACGACGAACGGGCGCTGCTTGCCGTGCGATCGATATCGGGCCACGAGCTGATCGAAGACCGATGGCGCTGCCGGATTGCGTTCCAGCGGCACGGACAGCAGCCCGGGCGGCTTGTTGACGACGACAATCGCGTCGTCTTCGTAAACGACGTCGAGGCCGCGCGACCGCCCGCGGCGTCCGCTGCTGGTCTGGCCGCGCGGCGTTCTGGGCGAACGGCTCAGGCTGACCACCGCGATCCGAGAATCTGTCGAACGTGGTGCTCGAGGTGCCCGACGTAGTCGCGCATGAAATAGTCGAGCGTCGCCGGCTCGTCTCGAGGCACCGGCTGCCACGCCAGTTCATGCAGGTTGTGACGGAGGTGACGTCTGGTACGAATTTCGTCAGGCACGGCGGTCATCACGCGTGCCAGGTGGCGGTTGAAGTGCCCCCACAACGAGACGAGCTCTGGCCAAGGTGCCTTCTGGTATTCCTGGGCAGCAACCCACTCTGCCTGCGCATAGCCCGTGAACATCAGATCGTCCTGCCAGAGCGCGCGCACGAAGCGTTGGTGGTTGTTCGACGCCGAGTCGATGAGATGCCCGATTATCTCGCGTGGTGACCATTTGCCCGGCGCCGGCCGACGCGCGCTGGCGTCATCGCCGAGAGCGAGCAGCTGCGGTGTCGCGGCTTCGACAATCTTCAGCAACGCAATCGTGTAGTCCTGCATCGGCAAGTCAGGGAACGTTTCAAAGCGTTGGCGGTTTCGACTGCAGCCTTTCGAAGACCACGACGTTGCTGACTTGCTGCCCCTGCGCGTTGACGCCGTTGACAGTCACCGTCATGGTCTTGCCATCGTCGGAGACCACACGCTTGTATACCAGCACGATGTGTCCGTCTTTCTTGTCAACGCGTTCGGTGGTCCGCGCGTCGATCCGCTTGAGCGAAACGGTGTTCGCGACCGGCGATCCCTTGAGCGGGTAGTCGGTGCCGTCGAAAGCGGCCGTGTATTCGGTGACCACGCGGGTGCCATTGGGATTGATGGCCTCGCTCCTCACACGTTCTCCCTGACCGGACGGTTCGACCCGTACCGTTTGACTCTTCGGAGCGGGACCTGGCTTGTAGCTGGACTTAGCGACGTTGAGTTGCCAATTGCCGGTCCTCGGATCCCTGGCCTGCGCGTACAGGCTTCCTGCACCGGCAATGAACACCGCTCCGCAAATCAACAAGCGAGCTGCAGACGTTGGTGAATGCATGGGAGTTCTCCTGTCCTGCGACGGCGCAGAGCTACCGGCAGTGGCGGCGCGGGGAGCGCCCCTGGGAACTGCTGGCCGAGGATGTGGCCAAGCATCGTGTCGTCCCGTAAGCGATTCGTATGGTAGTCGCGGCTGCGGGACGAGTCAATTTCGTTTGCGATCGAAGGCCGGCCTTACTGACAGTACTTCGCTGCGATTCTGGTCACGGTCCTCGCGTTGCGGAACGTGACCCGCAGCCCCAGTACCTTTTCGAACGGAGGTCCTCCCGATCTCGTTGCGAGATCCTTGCGGCACAGCCACCACACTTCGCGCTTCGTCACGTGGAAATCATCGATTTCATTGGCGAGCGACATCAGGCGTTGCCGCTCCGGCTTCCCCGGCTCGCCAGACAGGAACCCGACGTATATCTGAGCGCCGTCGGTGAGCGCCGACTGTGGAAACGGCGCGAGGCGGGCGATCGCCGAGACTTCGGTCACCGAGCGTACGAACGTGGTGACTTCGTAACCGAGCGCCTCGCGCAGCCGCGCCTCAATCTTCCGCTCGACCTTGAGCACGTCCGACGCGGCGGTCTCGAACACAACGTTGCCGCTGGCAATGAACGTTTCGACGTTCGACAAGTTGAGCGATTCGAACGCTTTCTTCAAGACGGGCATTTTGACCACCCGTCCACCGACGTTCACAGCACGGAGAAAAGCGATGTAACGCACAGCCATGACCACGCTCCACGTTGGCGCCGACGGCGCTTTGATGATAATAGCGTCTCCAATGGACTATCGCCGCCTCGGACGTACTGACATGGAGGTTTCCGCAATCGGCTTCGGTGCCTGGGCGATTGGCGGAAACTGGGGACAGGTTGACGACGACACGTCGCTGG
Organism: uncultured Actinomycetota bacterium; assembly: GCA_963748245.1. Taxonomy (GTDB): domain Bacteria; phylum Actinomycetota; class Actinomycetes; order Propionibacteriales; family Kribbellaceae; genus Kribbella. Next base: position 3,209,769 of record CAVVIA010000005.1, read on the forward strand.
CCGCGTTGCACGCCGCCGTCGACGAAGGTGTCAACTTCATCGACACCGCGGATGTGTACGGCGATGGCCGCAGCGAACGGCTCGTCGCGCAACTGAAGCGCGAGCGGCCGGGCGAGACCATCTGGGTGGCCACCAAAGCCGGCCGGCGTCTGCCGCAGCAGACGTGCGAAGGCTACAGTCGCGAGAATCTGTCGGCCTGGATCGATCGCAGTCTGCAGAATCTGGAGATGGATGCGCTCGATCTGCTGCAGCTGCATTGTCCGCCGTCGGCGCTTTACCGGCAGGCGGACGTTTTCGGCATACTCGACGATCTGGTGAGCGCAGGCAAGCTGCGCTACTACGGCGTCAGCGTTCAGACGACGGACGAGGCGATTGATGCGATGCGATACCCGGGCGTGCAGAGCATTCAGATCATCTTCAACATGTTCCGGCTGAAGCCTGCCGAGCGTGTTCTCCCGGAAGCGCTGGCCAAGCAGGTCGGTATCCTGGCCAGAGTGCCGTCTGGCGAGCGGACTGCTGACCGGAAAGCTGCGAGCCGATACGCGATTTCCGCCGGACGACCATCGAACCTACAACCGCGAAGGCCAGGCGTTCGACAGGGGAGAAACGCTCTCAGGTGTCCCATACGACGTCGGGCTGGCGGCGGTGGAACGACTTGCGGCCGCTCGTTCCTGGCGGCGCGAGCATGGCGCAGCTCGCCCTGCGCTGGATACTGATGTTCGAAGGGGTGACCTGCGCAATTCCGGGAGCGCGCACCGTGCAGCAGGCGGTGGACAACACACGCGCGGGCACCATGCCTCCGCTCGGAGCGCCGGTTTTGAAAACGGTGCTCGAGAGTCTACGACGAGATGATTCGACCGCACGTGCACGCGAACTGGTGAGCCATGCCGTTGTATCTCGGATTGGATAGCAGCACCCAGTCACTGACCGCGACCCTCATCGACTCGGACGAGCGTCGCGTGGTCTTTCACCATTCCCTCAACTTCGACGAAGCGCTGCCCCACTACGGCACGCGTAACGGTGTGCTACGTCACGACGATCCCCTGGTCGTCACCTCTCCCCCACTGATGTGGGTTGAAGCACTCGACGTCATGATGCAGCGTGTGTCGCGCGAGAAGGCCTTCGACCCGGCGCGGATCGCGGCGATCGGCGGCTGCGCGCAGCAGCACGGTACGGTCTATCTGAATCGACGAGCGGCGCGGGCCATTGCGACGCTCGACGCGTCCAAGTCCGCTGCCGATCAGCTGGCCGGCATATTCTCCCGTCCTGAATCGCCCGTCTGGATGGACGAAAGCACCGGCGCGCAATGCGCGGCGATCGCCCGGGCACTCGGCGGTGACGCCGCCGTTGCCCGCTTGACCGGGTCCCGCCCATTCGCCCGCTTTGCCGGTCCGCAGATCAGCAAGTTCGCCGCGGAAGCACCTGCGGCCTACGCCGAGACCGTTCGCATCCACCTCGTGAGCTCCTTCATGGCGTCGCTCCTGCTCGGGGCGGAAGCGCCGATGGAGCCAGGCGATGCGGCCGGCATGAACCTCATGAACGTCCGCCAGCTCCAGTGGGAGCCGGCCGCCCTCACCGCGACCGCGCCGAGCCTGGATGCCAAGCTGCCGCACCTCCAACATTCATCGGCGCCGATAGGCGTGCTCGCACCATATTGGCAACAACGATACGGGCTGCCCGAAGCCCTGCTGATCCCCTGGACCGGCGACAACCCGTCGTCTCTGATCGGTGCAGGGCTCGTTCACGAGGGCGACATGGGCATCTCGCTCGGAACGAGCGACACCGTCTTCGGTCCGGTGGACGGCGTCCCCGACAACCCGGGCGGCGCCAACGTCTTTGGATCTCCTGCCGGCGGCTACATGCTGCTGGTGTGTTTCCGCAACGGATCGCTCGCACGAGAACACATTCGTGACAGCTACGCCATGAGCTGGCACGGGTTCTCACGCGCGCTCGCCACGACGCCGCCAGGGAACCACGGAGCAATCATGCTCCCCTGGGTCGATGCCGAGATCACACCGACCGTTGCATCAGGAGGCGTGCGCAGATTCGGACTGTCGAACGAGGATGCGCCGGCGAACGTTCGGGCGCTGGTCGAGGGACAGATGATGGCTATGGCGAATCACTGGTCCGCGCTGTCGCGTCGCCCGGTCAGCAGGATTCGCGCAACCGGCGGTGCGTCGGGGAACCCTGAGATTCTCCAGGTGATGGCCGACGTCTTCGGTGCCGACGTCTACCCCGCGGCTGCGACGAGCGCCGCCAGTCTCGGCGGCGCGCTCCGCGCGTTTCACGCCCATCAGTCACTCAACCGATCGATCTCGTGGAGCGAAGTCGTCGCCGGCTTCACCGAAGACGGCGCTTCTCCGGTCAGAACACGACGCGAGAACGGCCCGATCTATGCCGAGCTGCGCGAGCGTTATGCGGCCATGGAAGCCCGCGAGGCAGGTGCCTGAATCGTGGCTTCCGGCTTCAGCCGGAAGCACTGCTTCCGCCTGAAGGCGGAAGCTACTGGACCGCTGCCGAACGTGAATGTCGTGGTCGACGAGATACTCTTCACCCGGCTTGACGATCGTCGACGGAAACTTCGGCTTGTTGGGAGAGTCCGGGTAGTGCTGGGTCTCCAGGCAGAAACCGGCGCGGCGGTTGTAAACCTGACCGCCCTTTCCCTTCAGCGTCCCATCGAGATAGTTGGCGGTATAGAACTGAAGCCCCGGCTCGGTCGTCGCCACGTCCAGCGTGCGACCGCTCTTCGGATCCGTGACGCGGACGACCGGCCGCATCCCGCTGCCGTTCAACACGAAGTTGTGGTCGTAGCCCTGGCCGAACTTCAGCTGCTCGTGCGGCTGCTCGATACGAGCGCCAATGGCCATCGGCTTGCGGAAATCGAACGGCGTCCCCTCAACTGATGCCAGCTCCCCGGTCGGAATCAATGTGGAATCGACGGGCGTGTACCTGTCGGCTTGAACCGCGAGCTCGTGAGACAGAATGTCTCCCGATCCGGCCAGGTTGAAATAGCTGTGCTGCGTCAGGTTCACGGGCGTCGCCTTGTCCGTTGACGCGCGGTAATCGACCATCAGTTCGTTCCGCTCGGTCAGCGTATAGGTGACCCGAACCTTCAGCGTGCCGGGATACCCTTCGTCCCCATCGGGACTGGTGTGTGTGAAGACGACGCCGATGCCTGCGGAGAGAGGCTGCGCGGACCAGACAGCCTTGTCGAAGCCCACGATGCCGCCGTGAAGGTGGTTGGGTCCGTTGTTCGTCGCCAGCTTGTAGGTGTGCCCATCCAGCGTGAACTGGCCTCGCGCAATGCGATTGCCGTAGCGACCCACGATCGTGCCAAAGAACGGGTGTCCCTTGAGATACGACTCGAGCGCATCGAAGCCGAGCACCACGTCACCGATTGCGCCGCTCCGATCCGGGACGCGGATGGACGTGATGATCCCGCCGTAGGTGATGGCGCGAACCTCCATGCCTTTGGCGTTCGTCAGGGTAAACAACTCCACGGACTTGCCGTCAGGCATCCGGCCGTACGGCGCCCGAGTGACTCCAGGTTTGCCCGATCCCTGTTCAGCGGCCACTGCTAGACCCATGACAACAACGCCAATCATGGTGACAATGCACCAGACACTTGGACCGTAGGTTCTCATCGCGGCCAAGCGTAACACGTCGCTACCACACGGCTCGGACCGCGTCTCGGTCCCGGCGCGCGGCGCATAGTAAGATGACCGGCCGCCATGCCGGGTCTCGAGTTCCGCGACGTGCGCAAATCGTTCGGCGCAGTGCAGGCGCTCAGAGGCGTGACCTTCGCCGTCGCCGAAACGGACGCGCACGCCCTCGTCGGCGAAAACGGCGCGGGCAAGTCGACACTCCTGAAGATTCTCGCCGGCATCCTTCGCCCTGATTCCGGCAGTTTGCAGTGGCGGGATCAGCCACTCCATCTCGCCAACCCTCGCGACGCCCTGGAGCGAGGGATCGGGATGGTGTATCAGGAGATGTTGAGCTTTCCCAACCTCACCGTGACCGGCAACATCTTCGCCGGCCGGGAGATCGTCCGGGGTGGACGTCTGCTCGAGCGCGAGATGCGCGCACAGACCGAGCGGCTGCTCGAGCAACTGCACCTTGCCATCGACCCCAACGCCCGTGCCGAGTCGCTCTCGGCGGCCCACCGGCAGCTGCTGCAGGTGGCGCGGGCGCTCGCGTTCGATTGCCGCATCCTCGTCCTCGACGAACCCACCGCCAGCCTGACCGATGCAGAAACGGATCACCTCTTCGCAGTACTCGAGAAGCTGAAGAAGGGCGGGACGACGCTCCTATACGTGTCCCATCGTCTTCCGGAGGTCTTCCGGCTGTGCAACCGCATCACGGTGCTCAGGGATGGCGGCTACGTCGGCACGTTCGATCGCGATGCGGTGACACCCGACCGAATCGTCGCGGCGATGGTCGGCCGCGAGCTGCCGCCGCGTGCGGCAGCGGCGGCCGTACGCACCGGCGAACCGGTGCTCGAGATCCGTACGCTCACACGACGTCCCCACTTCGAAGACGTCTCGCTCCGCGTAGGTCCCGGAGACATCGTGGGTCTGTTCGGCCTCGTCGGATCGGGACGCTCGGAGCTGCTCGAGACGATTTTCGGGTTGTTTCCACCGAACGCGGGCACCGTGCTCGTCGCCGGTCGCGCCGTACGATTCCACTCGGCACGCGAAGCCGCGCGAGCCGGTATCGTGCTCGTACCGGAAGAGCGACAACGCCAGGGACTGTTCTTCAATATGACGCTGCGAGACAACCTCATGCTGCCGTCGAGAACCATGCGCGGGACGGTGCTCATCAGACCGCAGGCGGAACGGCGCGAGGCGGAAGCGCTCCTTCGATCGTGGCGGATCAAGGCCCCGCATACCGATGCGCTTCCGGATTCCCTCAGTGGCGGCAATCAGCAGAAGGTCGTCCTCGCCAAGTGGTTGGCGACTGCCCCGCGGGTCTTGCTCCTGGACGAACCAACCAAGGGCGTGGACGTCGGCGCGAAATTCGAGATTCACGAGATCATCCGGCGCCAGGCGGCCGAGGGCGCCGGGTGTCTCATCGCGTCCAGCGATCTTCCAGAAGTGCTGGCCCTCTGCAACCGGATCGTCGTCATGCGCGAGGGACGCATTCAAGGAGAACTGGCAGGCGCTGCGGCCAGCGAGGAGCTCGTGATGCACCTGGCCACACACGAGCTCAGGGACGCGTCTTGAAGCGGCTCTGGCACGTTCGCGAGCTCAGGACCGTTGCCATCCTGGCACTGGAAGTTGCCTTCTTCGGTTGGTATCTCTGGCCGGACGGCGACCGTGCTCACCCGTTCCTGAACGTGGAGAACGCGCTGCTGATTCTGAAGTATTCGTCGATCTACGGCATCGCCGCGGTCGGTGCCGCCGTGGTGATCATCTCTGGCGGAATCGATCTCGCTCCGGGATCGATCATCGCGCTCGCCAGCGTGATTTGCGGAGCGCTCTTCGTGGGCGCGGGCTGGCCGCTCGGTGTCGCCATGATGGCGGCCGTGCTCGTCGGCCTGTCGGCTGGCGTCCTGAGCTCGATCCTGATCGTGGTCGTGGGGCTGCCGCCGTTCATCGCCACGCTCGGCATCATGGGCATTACCCGCGGAGCGGCCTTCATCATCACGGAGGGACGATACTTCGATCTCTCGAGCAAGCTTGTCGGCGGCTGGCGGCCTCTCGGGCTGCCTGCCGACTGGGTCGCACCGCTGGTCATGATTGGGTCGGCGCTCGTGTTTCAAGTGCTCATGACGCGTTTCCAATGGGGACGAGCCGTTTTCTCGGTCGGCGGGAACGAGACGGCGGCCCTTTTTTCTGGCATCGCCGTCGGGCGGATCAAAACGTCGGTGTACGTCCTCAGCGGCGTGCTGGCGGCCGTCGCAGGGATCGTCCTGGCACTCGTGCAGGGACAAGGCAAAGCCGATCTCGCCACCGGCTACGAACTCGATATCATCGCTTCCGCCGTCGTTGGCGGCGCCAGCCTGTCGGGAGGACGAGGATCGGTCCTGGGCGCCGTATTGGGCACACTCATCTTCGGCGTGCTGCGCAACGCGCTGCCGCAGATTCCAGGGGCGACGTTTTACGATCGGGCGATCGTCGGGCTTGCGGTCATCATCATCGTGGTCACGGACCAGTTGCTGTTGAAGCGCGGGGAATAAGAAAGGAAGAAGGAAGAAGGAAGAAGGAAGAAGGGAAGAGCGCCTGCCCTAGCGCGCATGGATTGTCGGCGCGCGGAGGCGGAGGGCCCCAACGAGCACTGAGAAAAGATGAACCATGAAGCAGATAAGCCTGTTCCTGATCGCGGCCGCCGCCGTGGCGGCTGGATGTTCGAAATCTGAGGCTCCGCCGCCATCCACCGCAACGGCCACACGCGAGCTGCGGTTTGCCGTCATTCCCAAGGCGCTCGACATTCCCGTCTTCAACTACGCGCGAATCGGCGCGGAACGTGCGGCTGCCGAGCTGGGTAACGTCCGAGTCGAGTGGCGGGCGCCGGACTCCGCCGATCAGCTCAGGCAGAAAGAGATCCTCGAATCGTTCATCACCCAGCGTGTCGACGGCATCGCCATCTCGGCACTGAACGGTGATTTCCTCACCGAGACCATCAACCGCGCAATCGACGCGGGCATTCCGGTGGTCACCTGGGACTCCGATGCACCGAAGTCCAAACGCATCGCCTTCTACGGCGTCGATGACATGGAATCCGGCCGCATCATGGGTAGAGAGGCCATCAAACTGCTGGGCGGCAAGGGCACAGTCGCCATCATCACCAGCGTCGGCGCCACCAACCTGCAGCAGCGGCTCGACGGCGTGCGTGAAGCCCTGGCGACGGCACCCGGTATTCAGATCGCGGAAATCTACGACATCAAGGAAGACGTGGTCAGATGCGCTGAGATTATCGCCACCGGGACGCGGCGCTATCCGGATCTTTCCGCCTGGATTGCGGTCGGCGGCTGGCCGGTGTTCACGCGCAATGCCCTCGCCGCCGTGGATCCGGCGAAAACCAAGGTCATCTCGTTCGACACGGTCGAAAGCGGCCTGGCCCTGCTCCGCGAAGGAAAAGTCCAGGTGCTGCTCGGCCAGAAGTACTTCGGCTGGGGCAGCGAAACCGTGAAACTGCTGCACGGGATCAAGAACGGCCGCATGCCGCCATCGCCGATCATCAACTCCGGCGTCGACATCGTGACCCGCGAGAACGTCGAGGCCTACGCGGAACAGTGGAAGAAGCTGGAGGCTGGCAAATAGCGTGACCCCGGGCTCCAGGACCCTGCCGCGGCTGGCTGCAATTACCGGCGTCTACTTCGTCGCCGGCCGCATCGGGCTGTCGTTTGCGCTCATCAACGCGAACGCCAGCGCGATCTGGCCGCCAACCGGCATCGCGGTCGCGTCGCTGCTCCTGTATGGCGTCCGCTACTGGCCCGCCGTGTTCGTCGGGGCATTCCTCGTAAACCTCACGACAACCGGCGCCATCGTGCCGTCGACGGCGATCGCCTGCGGCAATACGCTGGAAGCGGTGATTGCTGCGTGGCTCATCGGACGCTACGCCGGAGGCATTCGCGCATTCGAGAAGGCCGGCGACATCGTTCGCGCCGCCGCCTTTGCTCTTCTGGTCGCCACGCCAATCGCGGCGACCGTGGGCACGCTGACTCTTCTGGCAACCAGCTCGCCGCGCGTGAAGATCTGGCCGTCGTCTGGGCCACCTGGTGGCTCGGCGACGCAGCCGGCGCTGTCACCATGACTCCGCTCGTTCTGCTCTGGACACAGAAGCCACGGTTTGCCGCCCTCGCCGCGCGTCCAATTGAAGCCGTGCTGGTCGCTGTGACCTTGATCGGCGTCACACTCGGTGTTTTCGGTCACTACACGCTTGCAGGACGCGAGCACTGGGAACTGGCCTGGCTCTGTTTGCCGGTGCTGTTGTGGACCGCCTTGCGCTTTGGTCCGAAAGAATGCGTCGCCGGCGCCACGGTCGTGTCGGTTCTCGCCATCCGGAACACGCTGGACGGTCTCGGCCCCTTCGCTGGTCACCCGCCCAACCACGCGCTGCTGATGCTGCAATGCTTCATCAGCGTGCTGATGCTGGCCACGCTTGCAACCGCCGCCGAAAGCCGCGAGCGACGGGCGCGTGAAGTGGAGCTGCAACTGTTGAACCGCGAGCTCGAAGAACGGGTCGGAGCGAGGACCGCCGACCTCGCCCGAGCACAGGAACATCTCGAGGAGGCGCAGCACATCGCCCGCATCGGCAGCTGGGAGTGGGACATCCTCAAGGATCGCGTGTCGTGGTCGGGCGAGCTCTATCGAATCTACGGTCTCGAACCATCCACGTTCACCGCCAGCTACGACGGCTTTCTCGCGCGCGTACACCCCGACGACGTGGAGAGCGTGCGTCAATACGTGACGAATGCCGTCAGCAGCGCCAAGCGCACGACCTTCGAGCATCGGATTGTTCGCCCCGACGGCAGCCTGCGCGTGGTTGCCGCCCAGGCCGACGTCGTACTCGGCGCGGAGGGGCGGCCGATACGTCTCACCGGCACGGCACAGGACATCACCGATCAGCGCCGCGCCGAAGAGCAACGTGCCGCGCTCGCTCGGGAGCACGCCGCCCGCGTCGAGGCCGAGGATGCGAGCCGCGCCAAGGATCACTTCATGGCGACGCTGTCGCACGAGCTTCGCACCCCGCTGAATGCCGTCCTCGGCTGGTCGCACATGCTCATGCAGCGCACGCTCGATGAAACGGCGCGCGAACGTGCACTCGAGCTGATCTATCGGAACGCCATGATTCAGAGCCAGCTCGTGTCGGACATGCTCGACATTTCGCGGATGACGGCGGGAGAGATTGTGCTCGACATCAATCTCGTCGATCTGCCGTCGCTCGTCGAGTCCGCGGTGGAGACGATGCGGCCGGCCGCTGTCGAGAAGGGGATCGAGATCGAAACGTCGTTGGACGAAACGGCGTGGGTCAAGGGAGACGCCAAACGCCTCGCCCAGGTCTTGAACAATCTGCTGAACAACGCGATCAAGTTCACACCGCGCGGCGGCCGGGTCACCGTCGAGCTCACCCGTAGCCGACGACGAAACGGTGCTCGTCGTCCGCGACACCGGTCCGGGTATCCCGCCGGACTTCCTGCCGCACGTGTTCGATCGCTTCGCCCAGGCGGACGACTCGGTGACGCGCGCGCATGGTGGGCTCGGTCTCGGCCTGGCGATCGTGCGGCATATCATCGAGCGTCACGACGGAAGCGTGACCGTCGCCAACGGCCCTCCCGGTACAGGGGCAATCTTCACCGTGCGGCTGCCCGCCCTGGCGGTAAAAGAGGTGATTTGAGAGAAGGACGAGGACCGAGTGGCGGGGCCCGAGTACCGGTGCGTCGCAGCAGTCGGACGGGCTCCGAAGTCGAAGTGAACTGCGGCGGCTCAAATGCGGCGAAGCTCGACCTCGAACACGGCCCCGCCCCTTTCCCGGTTGGAAGCGGTAATCCGGCCACCATAACTACCTACGATCTGACTGGCGATTGCCAAACCGAGTCCGAGGTGGTCACCGCGTCCGCCGCCCGGGCGGTAGGAGAAAAAGCGATCGAAGACCCGTGGCAGGTGCGCCTCGGGGATGCCGGGACCGGCATCGGCAACGGTTACGCGAGCGAAGGCTTCCGTAACTGCCGTTGTCACTTCCACGGTCGTGTCGGCAGGCGCGAAACTCATCGCGTTCGACAGAATGTTTTCGAGCGCCTGCGCCAGTCGTTCGGGATTCCCTCGAACCATACACGCCCGGTCGACGTCCCGCATGACGACCGTGGCCGGTGAAGAAGATGTCAGGCGCACCGTTTCCACCACGGTATTCAGCAGCTCATGCAAGTCCACTGACGCGAGTGCTTCGTGCTCCAGCTGGTTGTCGATTCGCGCCATCTCGCGTACCCCGGCGACCAGCCGGTCGAGTCGCTCGACATCGCGACGCATCATGGACAGGAAGCGCTGCCGGTCGTCGTCCGACTCAGCGTCGCCGATCGTGTCTGCCGCGGCGCGGATCGACGCCAACGGATTCTTGAACTCGTGCGCCATGTCGGCGGCGAATGATTCCAACCGGCTGATGTGATCGTCGAGTCGCCGGGTCAGCTCCTGCAAGGCGCGCGCGAGGGCGCCGATTTCGTCGCGGCGCTCCGTCCCGGGGAACGCCGCGTGCAGTGGCTGACGCCTTTCCGCCAGGGATGATGCCTGCCGGTGCAGACGCTTCAGCGGGCGGACGATCGTCCGCGAGGCCAGCATGGTCAGACCCGCTGCCGCAACGATCGAAATCAGAACGACTTCGAATATGCGCAGCCGGACGTAGTAGAGCGCCTGCAGGACTCTGAACGTCGACTGCGACACGACAACGGCGCCGGTAATCGCTCCTGCCGTGCCGCACCGGCAGCGCGCTCACCATCGTCAAGGAGCGCTGGCCCGGAGTTCTTCGTGTCGATGCGCCATAACGTCCCTCGAGCGCCTGCTTCACTTCCGGATTCGGCTGGCCGGGATCCGCGCGCGGCATGTCGTCGGGCTTGAGTAACCAGGATCTCGCCCGTGTCCCGACTTCTTCGCGTAGATTCGCCATCCAGGCACCGAGCTTGTACAGCGCGCGATCGCGCACGGCCGGCGTGGCGCTGCGCGAGACGGTCTGATAGTCCGTGCGGCTGTCGAGCGCGACCGGGACCGCCGTGTCGCGCGAATCCGCGACGAGCGCGCCTTGCGCATCGAAGACTTGCAGCCGTGCCTCGGTGCGCCGCTCGAGACGGCCAAACGCCCGCTCGATGAAGGCCACGTCGATCTGCGGCGCGTCCCCGAGGACCGCGGCCAGGATGCGCGCCTGCTGCACCATCTCGCGTTCCTGCGCCTGCAACAGCCGCGCTTCGTACACGTCCAGATAGAGCACGCCGATGACCGGCACGAACACGACGAGCAGATTGAAGGCAAACAGCCGTGTGCCGATCTTCGAAGGGCGCCACTGCAGGAAACGTCTCATGCCGTTCCGTGATTGAAACGATATCCGGCGCCGTAGACTCCTTCGATAGCGGAAAATTTCGGATCGACTGCGACGAACTTCCGCCGGATGCGCTTGATGTGGGAGTCGATGGTCCGGTCGCTCACCGACACGACGTCGGGATAAGCGTCCTGCATCAGGTGTTCGCGCGTTTTCACCACTCCGGGCCGTCGCACCAGCGATTGCAGCAGGAGGAACTCGGTTACGGTCAAGGTGACGGGACGTGCCTTTCCAGCTGACGGCCAGACGGAGCGGATCGATCACCAGATCGCCGGCCGTCATCACGCGCTCTTCGGCTTCCCGCGGGCCCTCGACGAATCGCGCTCGGCGGAGAAGGACTTTCACGCGCGCCATCAGCTCGCGCATCGAAAATGGCTTGCACAAGTAGTCGTCGGCGCCGAGCTCCAAGCCGAGCACGCGGTCGAATTCCTCCTCGCGCGATGTGACGAAGATGATTGGCACGTTCGTGGAGGCGGAACGCAGCAGCCGGCACAGCTCCAGCCCGTCCAGCCGCGGCAGGCCGATATCGAGCACAACCAGGTCGGGAACCGAACCCTGAAAGGCCTCCCACGCGGTCAACCCGTCGTCGTAGGGCTCCGCCGTGTGCCCTTCGCGCCGCAGCGCGTGGCAAATGCCTTCGCGAATCGTTTCTTCGTCTTCGACGACGGCAATGGTGCGCCTGCCGGCTGCCATCGGTCACCACTCTAGCGCACGCGATTCCGGCGCGGTCGCCTTTGTTTCGCCACAATCCGCCTTCAAAACTGTCCACAGGCGTCATTGTCCGGCCGCGGGCGAGCCGTATCGTCGGAGCACCTGTTGAGGAGGTCAACCGAATGAGAAGGTCGGCACTGGCGCGGCTCGGGGTGATGGCGGTCCTCGTAATGACGTTGTTGATTCCGCTGGGAATGGTGGCCTCCGTCGTCAGCGAGCGCGCGTCGCGCCGCGGCGAAGCGGTCACTGAAATCGGTGCCACCTGGGGCGGTCCTCAGACGCTGACCGGCCCGGTGTTGACCGTTCCCTACACGCTCGCGTGGAAGAACAGTTCCGGCCAGGAGCAGCGCACCATTCGCCGCGCGCATTTCCTGCCGCGAGATCTGATGTTCGACGCGACCCTCGAAACGGAGCGTCGCGCCCGAGGGATCTTCGAAGTGAACGTGTATCACACGAAGGTGACGGTGCGCGGCCGCTTCGTGCGCAGCGATCTGGCGTGGGTGCGGCCGACGCCGACCTCGATCGAATGGGGCGACGCCGTCCTCAGCGTCGGCATATCGGATCCGCGCGCGCTCACCGAGCGGGCGGCCATCGACTGGAACGGCAAATCCGAGCCGTTTGCCAGCGGTGTCGCCGACGTCGGCATCTTCAGCACCGGCATTCAGGCGCCGGCCAGAGGCATCGAGTCGATTGCGGCGGGAACTGAGATTCCGTTCTCCTTCACCATCGCCATCAACGGCACGCGCGATATCCGCTTCATCCCCGCCGCCGAGGAAACGACGGTGAACCTCACCTCGTCCTGGCCCCATCCCAGCTTCGTCGGCGGACCGCTGCCGCAGATGCGCACCACCGGCGCGAACGGCTTTACCGCGCGCTGGCGCGTGCCGGATTTCGGGCGACCATATCCTGCCCGCTGGATGTGCTCGGATTTTGCGAACAACAGAGAGGCGCTGCTCGGCCGCGTCAACGGCTCAGCGTTCGGCGTCAGCCTCGTGCAACCGGTCGACATCTATCAACAGGCCGAGCGCGCGGTCAAATACGCCGTGCTCTTCCTGGTGCTGACGTTCCTCGTGTTCTTCCTCTGGGAAGTCTTTCGATCCGTGCTGGTGCACCCCGTGCAATATGCGTTCGTAGGCTTCGCGCTGTGTCTGTTCTATCTGCTCCTGGTCTCGATATCCGAGCACGCCGGCTTCGACATCGCTTACGGCGCATCAGCGACCGCCACGACGCTCGCCATCGGCGGCTACGCGCGCTCCGTTCTGCGAGGATCGGAAAGGGTGTCTCCGTGGCCGCATCGCTCACCGCGCTCTACGGCTTCCTGTATCTGCTGCTGCGCCTGGAAGATTACGCGTTGTTGGCGGGCTCGATCGGCCTTTTCCTCGTGCTCAGCACAGTCATGTTCATCACCAGGAGGATGAATTGGTACGAACTAAGGCTGGGGAATGAAGGGGAACTGCGGTGATGTCGTCAACTCTCAACGATCAACTCCAACGTCCAATGGTTTCGCCGTCGCGGGGCGTCAGCGAACGATTCTCACGTTCCCAGGAGACCGCGGCGCAGCCGCGGACGGTGTCAGCGTGGCTGTATATGTTGTATTCGTTGCCGGCACAGCGATGGTGTGGCTGTTCGCCCCACCATCGGACCACGAAGTGAATTCGTACGCCTGCCCGCCGATCGTCTGCGGAGACACCACGGCAATCGTTCTCTGCACGCCGACGACGCTGGTGAACGTCAACGGCGTGGCCATCGGTGCGCCATCCAGGAGGACCTGAGCACCTGAGACATTGGTGGTGAGCGTGATGTTCACCTTTCGTGGCATGACGTCGCGAGTCACTTCCCTCTGAAGCCCCGATGAGTCCGTGACCGTCAGGTATATGCGGTAGAAGACCGTATGTTCCGGGTGCCCAGTCGTAGGAACCGTGAATGATCCTGACGTGACCCCGTTGATGGGGCCAAACGCAGGGTGCGTGTGGCTATCGTGATGGAACAGCACGCGCCAGCTGAATGCGCTTGCCGGCAGCGTCCCGTCCTGGAGATCAGTGGCGGTTCCAGAGAACGAAATCGTTTCACCGGCGGAGTACAGACTCCCTTGCACGGGCGCTGTGATGATGGGGTCAGGTGGGTTGCCCACGGTAATCGTGAGCTGCCTGAGATGACTCCCTCCCCTGCCGTCCGAGACGGTGAGCCTCGCTGTGTACGTGCCGCTGTTCGCGTAGACGTGAGAGCTTGTCAGTCCAGCGCCAGTGGCACCGTCACCGAACTCCCACGCGTATGTGAGCGGGTCGCCGTCAGGATCGCTGGATCCGCTGGCACTGAAACTTACCGTGAGCGGCGCGGCTCCCGACGTCGGACTCGCGGCCATCTGCGCGACCGGATTGCGATTGCTGCCAGTACCCGCAAAAGTGATTCGCGAGATGATCCCAGCCTCATAGCCGAGGATGTAAATACTGCCATCCGGAGCCACATTCAGATCGACGGCACCCGCCGGAATCGACACGGGAAGAGTAGCCGCGGAGTTGTCGGTTCGCACGTAACGAATCGACGTGGCGCAGTAATCGGAAGTGAAATAGTTGCCCTGATAGCCAGCTGGGAACTGCGTACCCTGGTAGAAAGCGCCGCCCGTAATTGCGCAGCCGTTGCTGTGCGTATAGGCATAAGCCGGGTTCTCGGCGTAGGCGTTGCTGCACGCGCCGCCCTGACACGTCGGCCATCCGTAGTTCCTACCTGCTCGGCCGACGTTGGTCTCCTCCAATGATCCACCAACGTCGTTGATACGCATGGCTCCTGTGGCGCCGTCAAACGCAAAACGGTAGGGATTCCGAAGCCCTATCGCCCAAATCGCTCTGTATGGCCCACTCGGATTAAGGGTCGCTCCTGAGGTATCGGTAAAACTCGTTGGGTTGTCGCTCGGGACACTGCCGTCCTTGTTCAATCGAAGGACTTTACCGTTGTACAAAGTTACCGTTTGAGCATTGGTTGGCGCACCCGCATCACCCACCGCGAGGTATAGCTTGCCATCGGGACCGAAGTGGATGTCCCCGCCGCGGTGGTTCGAATAACTGTTCGGCCATTCGAGGAGCGTGACGAGGCTGCTGGCAACAGCGACGTCACCGTTTGCCGTCACGCGACTCAGTCGGCTCAGTGCCGGGCTGTTGGGCGTGTAGAAAATGTACACGTACCCATTCGACGTGAAATCTGGATCGAACGCGAGGCCAAGGAGGCCTCGTTCACCCGCACTTGCGATATTGGAGAGCGTCAGGAACGGTGTCGAAAGGAGTTGCCCCCCGGGAGCTATTACACGCACGACACCGGCTTGCTCGGTCACGAAGAGCCGGCCATCCGGCGCAAAGGTCATCCCCGTCGGACTGCGAAGGCCGGTGATGAACTGGTTGTCGATCTGAAATGTACCTTCCGGCGTCTGCTGAAACCAGGCAACAGTCGTCGTACCTGTGGCAAACAGTGCGACTGAACAGACACAAGCGAGGAACAGCAAGAAGGGGCGGGAAGTCTGACGCCAGCGCATGAGCTGACGAAGCCCAGCAATATGAGTGCCAAGCCTAGCCTCATTTTGGCGCGTGTACAAGCGCTCGGACTTTTTCAAAATGCCAGGTGTCAAGCGACCGTAATCACGGTCAGCGTGGGAGGGAAACGAAATCGTCAGCGATCGTACAGGCACGCAGGCCGCGCGGTTGGGCCCGCACGGCCTGCAATCCTATGCAATTGTGAATAGCAGGCCCTGCTCGACGTTCTGATCGTCCCAGAACAAGCGAACGGATTCATCGCAGCCAGGCTTATTCGTGCTTCTTGTGCAGCACGTCCTGAACGGCCGGCTTCTTCTTCCCACCGAGGCCAGCGATCTGGATCGTCGGCTCTGGCGCCGATTCCTTCAACACGTGCTGGCGGTAGAGGGCCGCCAGCCGCTCGTTTTCGACGTCGGTCTTCTTCTTCGCCTCGCGGGCGCGCAGCTTTTCCTCGCGCGCGGTCTTCGCGATCCCGGCGTCGTCGAGATCGGTCTGCTTGCCGGCGGCCACCGCCACCGGATCCAGCACCAGGCGGTGGTCCTTCGACGCAAGAGGCACCTGCTTGTTGCCCGCGAAGATCTCGTGGCGGCCGTGGTCCTCATACCACTTCGTCAGCGTGGCCGTCATGTGCATCTTCTCGATGATGTTCCGCCAGCCGATGCCGGTGTTGTAGGCGCAGAAGGAAATCTCCCCTTCCTGCGTCGCATACGGAATGATGCAGCGCTCGGTCCGACGGAAGTCGTAGTTGAAGAGGTCCTGGAACCACATGCCGGCAATGAACAGGAAGTTCCAGCGATCCGCGCGGCGCATGTCGATGTCCGCCTTCGTCCGATCGGCGGTGACCTTGCCGTAGTTGTGGCCGGTTGCGCCAAACGTCTTGTCGAACTTCTTCATCAAGTCGGTGAGCTTGAAGTGCTTCGGCGCCTGGAACGGGTCGTAGTTCTTCATCAGCGCCAACGCCATCCCGACGACCGACAGGAATCTGCCGCGCGCCGCGTCGTTGACCCTCTTCAGATCCCTCGCCAGGTTGTCGGCCTGGACAAAGGCCGTGAAAGGCACGGCCTCCTTCGTTTCCTTGTCGATCATCACGGCCATGCCGATACCGCAGTTCGGATGGCAGCCGCAGGTCAGGTTGCCCCACTCTGCGCTCGGACCGTGCACCAGGTCGGCCCAATCGGTAAACGTGCCCATGAACGAGATCGGGAACCAGTCGCGCACCGGCTCGCCGATGTTCATCTGGTTCTTCACGTCGTGGGCGAGGTGCGACAGCGTGTAACGCTGCGCCGTACGCCGTTCCGGCGTGATTTCCTCGTCGCGGCCGGTGAACGAGACCGGCTGGAACGAGAGGAAGTTGATCTTGCGCGGGTTGTCGAGCGCGAACTGGATGATCCGCCCGACCTGCTCGTTGTTGACACCATTGACGATGGTGACGACCGGTACGATGTCGACCCCTGCCGTCCACAGGTTCTCGATTGCGCGCAGCTTGACGTCGAACAGGTTGCCGACCAGCCGGTGAGCGTTGGCGGCGTTGCCAATGCCGTCGAACTGCAGATACGCGTAACGCAGCCCTGCTTCCGCGGCAGCTCGCGCGAACTCCGGGCTCTTCGCAAATTCGATCCCGTTGGTGGCTGCCTGCACCGAGTTGTAGCCGACCTTCTTCGCGTAGCGCACCGCGTCCAGGAAATACGGCGACATCGTCGGCTCACCGCCGGAGAACTGCACCGACATCTGCCGCTTCGGTTTCAACGTGATGGCGTTGTCGAGCAGCGTCTTGATGTCTTCCCAGGAGAGCTCGTGAACGAACCCGACCTGGTTCGCGTCCATGAAGCACGGATCGCACATCATGTTGCAGCGGTTGGTGAGGTCGACCGTGAGCACCGAGCCGCGGCCGTACTTGATGGTGCTGCTGCCATGGTTGTGCAGCTTCTCGTCATTGTGAGAGCGGATGTCGCTACCCGGAAACGCCTCTTCGAGGTGCTTGAAGAAGGCAGGGTCGATCGCCATCACGTCCTCGAAGTGACCGTGAACGGGGCAATCCTTGACCATGAGGATGCGACCGTCGCGCTCGACGACCTGCGCCTTGATCTCGCCGACCTTCTCGTTCAGCAGGATGCGATAGTCACGCTTGCCGTCGAGGATCTCCTGGCGCGCCTCGCGTACGCAGACCGGGCACAGCGAATCGGTTTCGCGCGGCCAGCCAAGCGGCGGCTTTACTTTCTGCCAGGACTTCTGGAGAGGCAGGTCGGACCATTTGGGGACGAACGCGTTCCCCGGCTTGATGCTGTTGAGGGCGTCGAACGCTACCCAGGCGCCCTTGGCGGCGTATGTCAGCCCCTTCTCTACATATTTAATGGGCTTATGCATAAGCTCAGACTACTGGCGGAAGTACGATTTTTCGCCTGATTTCGGTCAAACGGGCCCTATTGGGGGTGAACGGGCCGTCGGGACGGCGGAACTGACACCGGGCGGAACCGCCAAATGAGGCGAAATCCAAGAAGAACGGCTAACACGACCGCATAGTAGACAGGCTCCCCTATCGCGACCTTTACCTTCCAGACGAAGTGCAGGGCCGCGGCGGCCCCGCTCAGATAGATCAGGCGGTGCAGGATCTGCCACCGTCGCCCGAGCCTGCGGATCCACCCCTTGGTCGAAGTCACCGCCAGGGGCACCATCAAGGCATACGCCGCCATGCCGGCCGTAATAAACGGTCGTTTCGCAATATCGCCGAGCACCTCGCCAAAGGCGAAGATCCGATCGAACGCCAGATAACTGAGGAGATGCACCGAGCCGTAGAAGAACGCGAACAGCCCCAGCATGCGGCGGAACTGAATGATGCGATTCCAGCCGGTGAGCCGCCGCATTGGCGTAATCGTCAGCGTGGCAAGGAGGAAACGGAACGTCCAGATGCCGGTCGTAAGTAGGATGTCCTCCGCAGGGATTGGCGCTCGTATTGCCACTGAGGACGTTATAGACGAGCAGCGCCAGAGGAACCAGAGCGGCAATGAAAACGACCGGCTTGGCAAGCTTCAGCCAGGAGTCTGTTTTCATTAGCCTCAGTAGTTCTTTCGCAGGTCCATGCCGTTGTACAGCGACGCCACCTGATCGCCGTAGCCGTTGAACATCAAGGTCTTGGTCGAGGCGAACAGCCCCGGGAGCCGTTTTTCGCGCGCCTGACTCCAACGCGGATGATCGACTTCAGGATTGACGTTCGAATAAAACCCGTACTCCCCTGGGTTGGCGGTGCTCCATGCCGTTCTCGGTTGCCGCTCGACGAACCTGATACGGACGATCGACTTGATGCTCTTGAAACCGTATTTCCAGGGGACGACCAGGCGGATGGGGGCACCGTTCTGGTTCATCAACGTCTTCCCGTAGAGGCCGACGGCCAGAATGCTCAAGCGGGTGCATGGCCTCGTCCATCCGCAGCCCTTCGAGGTAGGGCCATTCCAGCGCCGGCTCGCGCTGACCCGGCATTTCAGCGGGCCGCAATAGCGTCGTGAACTCAACGAAGGCAGCCTTCCCCTGTGGCTCCGCCCGCCTGATGATGTCGGCCAGCGGGATTCCCACCCAAGGCACGACCATGGACCACGCTTCGACACACCGCAATCGGTAGATCCGCTCCTCGAGCTGGTGAGGCTTGATCAGATCTTCGAGGAAGTAGTCGGCGGGCTTGGCGCACAGGCCATCGATCTTCACTTTCCACGGAGTGGTCTTGAGGCGCCCGGCATAGCGCTGTGGATCGTTCTTGCCGGTGCCGAACTCGTAGAAGTTGTTGTAGCTGGTGATCTCCTGGAAGGTGTTGAGCTTCTCGTCGGTGGCCACGACTTTCGGCTTGACGCCTTCGAGCGGCGTCTGGCCCCCTTCGGCCGCCATCGCTACACCCGAGCCGTCGCCGTCGGAGGAGGGAGCCCCGCCGCCCGTTCTGCAGGCAGCAGCGAGCGGGCTGAGCGCGGCTCCCACCGCCACTCCGCCGGCCAGCCTCATGAACTCGCGGCGCTGGAGATAGACCTTTTCATCGGTAACTTCGGACGACGGGATTTGCCCGACGGGTCGAATGAGCATGGTTCACCTGGGGCTGCTGCCACTCTAGCACCTTGATCCACCCGGGCCAGAAACAGCGGCTACTAATCTAAAACACTCGCCCGGGATACTTTCTTCCCCGTATAGAATTCGACGATGATCGACGCCCTGGCCGACCCGAAGTGGCATCGGCTGCTCTCCCTGTCGGTGCACGAGTTCCGCACCCCCATCACCGTTGTCGCCGGTTACATCCGGATGCTGCTCAAGGACCGCGCCGGTCCACTGAACGATCAGCAGCGCCGGCTTCTGGAGGAAGCGGAGAAATCATGTGGCCGTCTGTCGTCGCTCGTCGCTGAAATGAGCGAGCTGTCGAGCCTCGAAGCTGGGAGCAGCCCCTTCAACAGCAGCAGCATGGACGTCGACGTTTTTCTACGGGATGCGATCGCGGCCCTTCCACAGTTGCCTGACCGGGAAATCGGCGTCGAGCTGTCGGGCGCCGACCAATCGGCCACGGTACAAGGTGATCCCAGCCGTCTGAGGACTGCGTTCACATCCTTGCTGACCGCGCTGCGACGTGAGCTCGTCACCAGCAACCGGCTGTACGTCCGTCACGTGACCAGACAGCATGAGGGGCGGACGGTTGCCTGGATCGCGGTCGGAGACGATGAGCAGATCGAGCGGCTGGCGACTGCCGAGCCGTCAGCACTTGCCACGTTCGACGAATGGCGCGGCGGCTGTGGTCTCAGCCTCGCCATCGCTCGTCGAGTCTTTGCGGCGCACCATGGAAGCATCTGGTCGGCCGGCGAGAACGCCAAGGCTGGGGCCGTCGTCATGCTGCCGCACGGGTAGAGCTGATTCCACCGTCCCCGGTGTCTTATTTCAAGACTTCGTCGTAGCACGTCCCTTCGCGGATCTTTCCCGGCAGTCCGCACGTTCACCCAATCGAGCCAGCCAAGCACCACTTTTTGAGGACAGAATTCCAGCAGTGATTCGCGACAACCGCGCGATCTGAGAAGTGTTTTCCTGTTTGTGGGGCTTCGACTATACACTCTAGGTCAGACGGGGTACGAGTCTTGAATAGTCGCGGTCGGTTGCGATAGTTCGCTCTCGTCCTTTCGTCTCGGTACCGACCCCTACAAACGGTGACAGGAGTTAGATGAAGAAGCCTCTCGTAGCCATTGTTGATGATGACGCCCCGTTCGCCTCATACCTGCGAACGTTTCTCTCCCTGCGCGGGTACGAGGCGCGCTGTTACACCCGCGGTGACGAGCTCCTGGCGGCGATGAAACAGGCGGAAGGTCCCGACGTCGTTCTGCTCGACGTCATGATGCCCGGCCTCGACGGTCTCGCCACGCTTCGCGCGCTGAAATCATCCAGGACCGAGACGCAGGTCATCATGCTTTCCGGCCGGAATCATGCCTCGACGATCGTCGAGGCCGTGCGCCTCGGCGCCGCGGATTACGTCGTCAAGCCCGACGACCCTGAAGGATTGGGTGAAATTGCCCTCGATGTCGCCATCAAGAACGCCATCGAGAAAAATCGTCTGGTCTCCGAGCTGAGCGAGCTCCGGCAGCAGCTGAGCGACGACGAGGATCGGGCGGTCTGGGGCAACAGCGAGAAGATGCGCGGCATCGCTCAGGTCATCGAACAGGTGTCCGACAGCGACGTCACGGTATTGATTCGCGGTGAGAGCGGCGTCGGCAAAGAGCTCGTGGCGCGGGCGATCCACCAGCGGTCGACGCGGCGAAACCGGCCGTTTGTAAAGGTCAACTGCGCCGCGCTGCCGGCGGAGCTCCTCGAGAGCGAGCTTTTCGGCCACGAGCGTGGCGCGTTCACGGGAGCGGCAGCCACCCGTGTCGGAAAATTCGAACAGGCGGACGGCGGCACGTTGATGCTGGATGAGATCGGCGAGATGAGGCCGGCTCTCCAGGCCAAGCTCCTGCACGTCTTGCAGGATGCCGAGTTCACTAAACTCGGCAGCAACAAGCGGATCAAGGTCGACGTCCGGATTGTGGCCGCGACCAATCGCGACCTCGAAAAGATGCTGGAGAATGGCGACTTCCGCGAGGACCTTTACTACCGACTCAAAGTCATCGAGCTGACGGTGCCGGCGCTTCGCGAGCGCCGCGATGAAGTCGCCACGCTGACGGACTTCTTCGTCGCACGCTATTCGCGCAAGTACAACCGTCCGGCGCGGCCCATTTCCGACGAGCTGAGGCAGCTGTTCCTGGTCTACGAATGGCCCGGCAATATCCGCGAGCTCGAAAACATGATCAAACGGGTCGTCATCCTCCAGGACGAACAACTGGTTGCACGCGAGATCGAACGCAACATGGCCCGAGTGGCAGCCGCGCCCGTAATGGTTGGGGCTGGTGCCCCAGTCGCGATGGCTGGAGTGGGTGTCGGTATGCCCGCGAGCGTCGGCGCCATGCCGGGTTCATTGCCGGGGCCACCCGAACGTCCGGAAGCGGACGATGACGGCGAGGAAGGCGAACCCGCCAACGAAGGTTCCGGTTCACTGGCATCGGTAGCCAAGGCGGCAGCCATCAAAGCCGAGCGAGCCGCCATCGAGCAGACCCTCCGGCAGGTGCACTGGAATCGTCGCAAAGCAGCTCAGCATCTCGGCGTGAGCTACAAGACGCTGTTGAACAAGATCAAGGAGTGCGGCATCAGCCGAGGGTGAACAGTGGGCAAGTTGGTACCCTCCGTTCACCTACTCTGAGTACCTGTGTTTCCACTCTAGCGGTCTTCGGGTGCTTCGACGGCCGCCTCTTCCCTTACAACTCCCCGCGTTTCCCCACTTACGGGAAAGGTTTACCTCTGTGGCATTCGCCTTGCTCAACTGAGCCGAGGATATCCGTCCTTTCGGAACGGAACGCACGATGATGCAGCGCGATCTCGGTTCTCCAGCCCGCAACGACGCAAGTCCGCGCGCGCGACGCTCGCCCTCGGTACCCGGCGTCCTTCTCGATCGCAACGAGAAGATGCGGGAGGTGCGCGACCTTGTGAGTCGCGTCGCGGACACGGATGTAACGGTACTTATCCGGGGCGAAAGCGGAACGGGCAAGGAACTGGTCGCCCGTGCCATCCATGCCACGTCGCCGCGCCAGAGCAAACCGTTCGTCAAGGTCAATTGCGCGGCGCTGCCGTCGGAGCTCCTCGAGTCGGAGCTCTTCGGTTTCGAGCGCGGTGCTTTTACCGGCGCGATTCAGCAGAAGCCGGGCAAGTTCGAATTTGCGAATCACGGCACGATGTTTCTCGACGAAATCAGCGAGATGCATGCGCCGCTGCAGTCGAAGTTGCTGCAGGTGCTGCAGGACGGTGAGTTCGCCAGGCTCGGCAGCCGCAACGACGTCCGCGTCGACGTCCGCATCGTCGCCGCCACGAACCGGGACCTCGAGCGTGCTGTGTCCGACGGCCAGTTTCGCGAAGACCTGTTCTTCCGATTGAACGTCGTCTGCATCACGCTGCCGCCGCTGCGCCAGCGTAAAGATGAAATCCCGGCGCTCTCGGCAATGTTCCTGCGCCAGTACGCCGAGCACTACAACAAGCAACCGCTCGTGCTCGCTCACGACACCCTGCGGCTTTTCGCCGAATACGACTGGCCGGGGAACGTGCGCGAACTGGAAAACCTCGTGAAGCGTGCGGTGATCCTCGGCTCCGACGAGTCGATCCGCCGGGAGATTGCCGACTCGATCTCCGCCAGGACCCGGCTGATGGGACCGATACCGGCTTTACAGCACGCCCCGGCTCCTGTTGTGGCCGCGCCGCTGCCGCCCGCCGTTCCGGCGGCGAGTGCTGCGGCACCCGCAGCGCCGGCAAAGCCGCTGGGGTCGCTGAAAGACATCGCGCGTCACGCGGCACGCGAGGCGGAGCGGGAGCTGATCTTCCGCACTCTCCAGCAGACGCGCTGGAACCGTCGCGAAGCGGCGGAGATACTGGGCATCAGTTACAAAGCGCTCCTCTATAAGATCAAAGAGGCAGAGCTCGACCGGGCGTCGTGATGCCGGGGGACCCCTTTTTTGAAGAGGACCGCCGCGTGTTGACCCCGGAAGCCTTCAACTTCGTGCTCACGAACGAGCTCAAGCGGGCCGTGAGGTCGCAGAATTTCCTCACCCTCCTCTTGATGGAGCCGACGCCCCGGCCGGCGGAGCCGCCGGTCGATCCCGGCGCCGCCGTCCGTCAGATCGCCAAGATCGTGAGCCGGGAAGTTCGGGAGACCGACCTTCTCTCGCAAACCGCCGAAGGCCAACTGTCGGTCGTTCTGCTCGATGCGGATCTTCCGAACTCCCTGCGCGTGGTCGAGCGCCTCATGTCGAGGCTCGATCACTACGAATTCTCGACGCCGCTGACCATCGAGGTCGGCGCCGCGTGTTGTCCGACTCATGGCGCCGATGCTGAAACGCTGCGACGCGCCGCGGAATCACGTCCTCTTCCCCGCCGCGAGGATCGCGGCAATGCCTCTAACGCGCAATGAAGGTGCTGTGATGAAGACTCTCACCACGATGTTCCTCACCCTCTTTCTGCTGAGCATGGCCGCGCCGGCCGGCGCGCAACAGGGGAGCGGTGCGGCGGCGGCGCGGCCGGCGCCGACTGCCGGCGGAGTGAACGTTCCACCGGACTATCGGCTGGTCGTCGGCGACAAGCTGCGCATCGAGGTCTACAAGGACGCGCAACTGTCGCAGTCGCTGCAAATTCGGCCCGACGGCAAGATCACGCTGCCGCTCATTGGCGATGTCATGGCGTCAGGCCAGACGCCGCTGGTGCTCCGTGATGCCATCGCCACTTCGTTGAAGGAATACGTCACCAATCCGGTTGTCACGGTCATCGTCGTCGAAACCCAGCCGCAGACGTTTTCAGTGATGGGCGAAGTCAACCACCCTGGCGTGCACCCGTACAAGGGCATGGTGACGATGCTCGATGCGCTGGCGATGGCCGGCGGATTCAAGGATTTCGCGAACACGAAGAACATCATCATCCAGCGCTCGACGGCGACCGGACTGCAACGCATTCCTTTCAATTACAAGGATGCGGTGAAGCGGGACAGCAAACCAGTCTTCGTGCAACCGGCCGACATCATCATCGTTCCGTAGATTCTGAGACAGAGAGACAAGGCAGATTGCTATGAACGAACGAACCGTACACCCAATCGAGTACCTCGGCGTTCTCGATCGTCGCAAATGGTGGTTCATCGTCACATTTGCCGTATGTGCTGTGGCCGGGATCGCGCTGGCGCTCTTCCTGCCACCGGTCTACCGATCCGGCGCGATGGTGGCGGTGGCGACTCCCGCCGTGTCGTCGGCAAGCGGCGGTTTGAGCCGCGAGGATCGCGTCCGCGCGCTCACCCAACAGCTGCGCAGTGACTCGGTGCTCGATCGGGTCGCCCGTGAAGAAGGCCTGACCGCCGAGCGACCGATCGAAGAGGCGAAATATGACATCGTCGCGAAGCTCGACGTCGAGCTGCCGAAGCCGATTACGCGTGACGGCGATCAGGCCCTCGACGCGTTCGAGATCGTGTATCGGGACAAGACGGCCGACTGGGCGCGCCGGATCGCGAACCGCCTGGCGCAGGTGTTCGTCGAGGAGCATTCGCGGAGCCGGGAGCGACAGGCCGAAGGCACCGCCGAGTTCTACGGCGGACAGATCCGGGCGAGTCAGGAACGGATCGCCAAGCTCGAATCGAAGCTGCGGACGGTCAAGGAACTGCACATGGGCAAGCTGCCGGAGCAGACGCAGGCGAACCTGGAAACTCTTTCTGCGGTGCGTCAGCAG
The DNA here is from genome assembly GCA_963748245.1 of uncultured Actinomycetota bacterium. Classification (GTDB taxonomy): domain Bacteria; phylum Actinomycetota; class Actinomycetes; order Propionibacteriales; family Kribbellaceae; genus Kribbella. The sequence continues at coordinate 3,234,818 of CAVVIA010000005.1, forward strand.
CTCGAAACGACCAGCAACAACCTCCGCTCGGAGCAGGACCGGATGACGCTCATCGAGCGGCAGGTTCAGAGCATGCGGCAGGGCCTTTACTCGGCCCCGATCGGCAGCTCGGTGGCGGCTGCCTCACCGCAGCAGCGGGTGATCGTCCTGCAACGCGATCTGGCGCAGGCGCGAGCGCAGTACACCGACAAGCATCCCGAGGTGCAGCATCTCGAAGAGGAATTGAAGAACGCGCGAGCGCAGGTGGCGGCGGCCGGCCAGCAGCCCGAGAGCTCGCGACAGGAACTGTTGTCGGCCGACCCAATGTTTCAACAGCTCATCGGCGAGCGCAATCTGACCCAGCTGCGGATGAAGGCGCTGCAGCGCACTGAGGTGCAGCTGCAAGCCGATATCGGCCGCTACACGCAGCGGCTCGAGGCGGCACCGATGGTCGAGCAGGAACTGGCCTCGACCCAGCGCGAGTACGACTTCGAGCGCGAGAACTACAAGCAGCTCTCCGAGCGCCACGCCGCAGCCCTCGAACAGGAGCAGATCACACGGACTCGCGGCGGAGAACGGTTCAGCGTACTCAGTCCTGCGTATCTGCCCGACAGCCCGGAGAGTCCGAACCGTCTGCGGCTGCTGCTCGTCGCCCTGGCGCTCGGCGTCGGACTGGGCGCGGCCATGGTGTTCGGACGCGAGTACTTCGACCGTTCGATTCGTGACGCTCAGTCGTTGCAGGACGAATTCGATGTGCCGGTCTTGGCGGAGATTCCCCGTATCCACGATGCGGCGTAGAGACAGAGCAGGCGCGACAACAGTGAGGATTCGAAGATGAGTGGCATCCATCGGGCAATGCAGAAGGCCGAACGCGACGGGCTGTTGACCTGGACGCAGAATGACGAACGCCGGAGCGCGGCGCCGTCGAGCGTCGAGGCGCCGCCGCGTGTCAGCCGTGCCGACAGCGCCGTGTCGCTCGTCGATCCGCCGCCCACCTGGGAGATACCAGACGTCGACGGCGCGGAGCGACAGCCCGAGGGCATCGGCGAGGCGCTGCCATTCAGCCCACTCTTCGTGGTGGCGAGAGATCCCGCCTCGACCGCGGCCGAGCAGTATCGCCTGCTTCGCACCCGACTCGAAGGACGCGAGAACGCCGGGCGCACGCAGGTGCTCGTCGTCACCAGCCCGCGGATCGGCGAAGGAAAGACCGTCACCAGCGCCAATCTGGCGCTGACCATGTCGCAGGAGTTTCAGCACAAGGTGCTGCTGCTCGAAGCGGACCTTCGCCGTCCGATGCTGGCCGAGCTCTTCGGCGCGGCGCCAGGACCTGGGCTCGTCGACGTCGTGACGGGAACGGCGACGATCGATGACGCGCTGGTCATGGTTCCTGGTCAGCAGCTGTTCCTCCTGCCCGCCGGCTCCGGTGCCGCGCGGTCGACGGAGCTCCTCGCGTCGACGTCGATGCAGCGGACGCTCGACATGCTGCGGTCGCGCTTCGATCGCATCGTCATCGATACGCCGCCGATGACGCTGGCCGACACGCACGTGCTCGCCCGGCTCGCCGACGGCCTGCTGATCGTGGTCCGCTCCGGTGTGACACCGAGGCCGGCGGTGGAGCGTGCGCTGGCGGCTGTGGACCGGCGCCGACTGGTTGGCATCGTCCTGAACGAGGTCGACGAGAAGCCCGACGTATATGCCTACGCCGGCGCATACGAGCGGAGCCCTGCGGAATAGGACTCGCGACCATGCGTGTGTTCAATCGGTACGTTTCGCAGCGACACCTGACCGTCTTCACCGGCGAGCTGCTGGTGATTTTCGGATCGACGGCATTTGTCGCGCACATGTACCGGCCTGCCGACGATCTGGTCTCGGCGGCGGGCAAGGGGGCCGTCGTGACGGTCCTCTGCCTCCTCTGCCTCTACTACAACGACCTGTATGACCTGACGGTCGTGCGAACGAGCCGCGAAGTCATCATCCGGATGCTGCAGGCCGTCGGCACGGCGTCCATTCTCATCGCGCTGCTCTACCTGGTGCTGCCGGGTCTTGCCGTTGCGGACGGTGCCTTCCTGCCCGCAGCCGGCGTTTTCCTCCTGGGCATGTTCCTGTGGCGTCTCGTCTTCAATCGCGTGGCGACGCTGCAGTCCTTCGGCGAACGGATCCTGATCATCGGCACGGACGAAACCGCGCGAACGGTGGCGCGGCAGGTGCTGGCGCAACGGGACTTTCCGTACGAGATCGTCGGCTTCATCGACGAGGACGCGCGGCGGATTGGCGAGTCGATCGTCAATCCGCGTATCGTGGGAACTCCCGCCGATATCCAGGAGCTCGTTACCACGCGCGGGATCGATCGCATCTTCGTCGGCCTGTCGGATCGGCGTGGCCGGCTCCCCGTGCGCGAGCTGCTGCGCGCCAAGCTCAGTGGTGTGCGCGTCGAGGACGTCAACACCGTTTACGAACGGCTGACCGGCAAGCTGATGGTCGAAGACCTGCGACCGAGCTGGCTGATCTTTTCGGACGACTTCCGCGCCTCACGCCTGACACGGCAGACGAAGCGCGCCTTCGATACCTTGCTGGCATTCGTCGGCCTCGTGATCGCGGCCCCCCTGATGGTGCTCGTCGCCGTCGCGGTGTGGCTCGAGAGCGGTTTCCCGGTGCTGTACCGGCAGGAGCGTGTCGGTGAACAGGGGCGCCAGTTCATGCTCAACAAGTTTCGGTCGATGCGCCACGACGCCGAAGGCGCCACGCCGATCTGGGCGAGCGCGTCCGACGAGCGCGTCACCGCCGTCGGTGGCGTCATCCGCAAGATGCGCTTCGACGAGCTGCCGCAGCTGTGGAACGTGCTGCGCGGCGACATGAGCTTCGTCGGCCCGCGGCCGGAACGTCCCTACTTCGTATCCCAGCTCGCGGCGCAGATTCCCTTCTACGAGCAGCGACATGCCGTCAAACCGGGGATCACCGGCTGGGCGCAGGTGAAGTACCGGTATGGCGCGTCGCTGGAGGACTCGCTGGAGAAACTGCGCTACGACCTTTATTACGTGAAGCATCTGTCCCTGCCCTTCGACCTGACGATCCTGTTCGACACCGTCAAGGTGGTGCTCTTCGCGAAAGGTGCGCGATGAGCGGATCCGTGCATCGACCGATCTCCTGGGACGAGAGCGATCAGGTACGCACGCTGGCGGTGAACGTCGGCGCCCGCTATGTGACGCTGGCGCTCGAGCTGCTCCTCGGGCTGCTCATGCTGCCGTTCAACGCGCGTCACCTCGGCGCGTCCGACTACGGCCTGTGGATGCTGGCGGCCTCGATCGTCGCGTATTTCCCCATCATCGATCTCGGCTACGGCGGCGCCCTCGAGCGCTTCGTCGCGCACTATCGCGCGCGTCGCGAGGCGCAGGCCATCAACGAGATTTCCAGCACGCTGGTCATCGTGTTCGCTGGAATGGGCCTCGTCGCGCTCGCGATCATTGCCGGCATCGCCTGGAACCTGGGATCGCTGTTCGATCTCGATCCGCAACGAGCGTGGACGGGCGGACTGCTCATGATGTTCGTGGCCGTCCAGTTTGCCTTCGGATTTCCGTTCGGTGTCTTCGGCGCGGTCGTCAACGGCTTTCAGCGTACCTACCTGAACTCGATGGTCGGCATTGGCGTCTCGCTGGCCGTCGTGGTGGTGAACGTTGCCGTGGTGCTGGCCGGCGGCAGCCTGGTGCAGCTCGTCGCGGCGCTGACGTTGACGCGGATGGTGGGGTTCCTGCTGTACCGGGTCAATGCCTACCGCGTGTTTCCGCTGCTGCGAATCCGACCGACGCTGTTCCGCTGGTCGCGGATGCGCGAGATGGCGCAGTTCAGCGTGTACATGCTGGTGCAGGACGTCTCGACCCGCGTCAACTATGCCGCCGATCCCATCGTCATCGCCGCTTTCCTCAGCACGGGCGCGGTCGCGGTGTGGACAGTGGCGCAGCGTCTTGCCGACGTCGTGCTGCAGCTGACGAATCAGTTCAACTACGTCCTGTTCCCCGTGGTGGTCGACTGCGACACGGCGCAACGCGACAGCCGCCTGCGCGATCTGCTCCTGCAGGGCACGCGTCTCTCACTCGCGACAACGCTGCCGATCGCCGGGTCACTGATCGTACTGGCGGAGCCGGTGATCATCGGCTGGACGGGCTCGGAGTTCCGTGCCTCGATACCGGTGCTGCAGCTGCTCACGCTGGTGGTGCTGGTGCGCGTCGGCAGTGCGACGGCAAGCACGGTGCTGCAGGGTGCCGGACACCTGCGCCTTCTCTCCTATTCGAACTTCGTGGCTGCCGCCGTCAACGTCGCGCTCAGCGTCGTCCTGATCCGTACTCATGGACTCCCCGGCGTCGCCGTCGCGACGCTGCTGCCGGTGCTCGTGCGCGCGTGCGCAGTACTGATACCGGTTGCGTGCAAACGGGTCGGGCTGTCGCTGCCGGCGTTCGTGGGCTTCGCCGTCTGGCCGGCCGCCTGGCCGGCGGTCATCGCGTTGGCCTGCCTGATCGCCATGCGACAGACGGCATCGCTTTCGTTCGGGCATGCGGTGCTGCACGGGGCAGGAACCGGCGTGCTCTATTGGACCGTGTTCATCGCGTTCGCGATCAGTCGTGAGGATCGCAACCGGTATCTGGGCAAGCTGCGAAGCCTGGCGCGCTGGCCTGCGTTGGAGGCGGCGTGATCGGACTGATCCTGGCGGCGGGTGCGGGTACGCGGCTCAATGGCAGCGATGCCTTGCTGCCGAAGTGTCTGGCGACATTCGATGGCACGCCGCTCATCGAGCTGCAGATGCGGTCGCTGCGCGCATGCGGCATCCATGACATCGGCGTCGTCGTCGGCTTCCAGGCCGACCGCGTGCGTCGCGCCTGCGGACCGGACGTGCGCTTCCTCGAGAACAACGTCTACGCCGAGACCAACAGTCTTTACTCGCTGTGGCTGGCACGTCCGCTGCTTGAGAATGGGTTCGTGGTACTCAACTGCGATGTGCTCTTTCACCCGGCGATGCTGTCGGACCTGCTCACGGCGCGACACGACGACGCGTTACTGGTGGCTTACCCGGAACCAGGACAACCACCGTTCACCGACGAAGAGATGAAGGTGTGTGTGCGGCGCGGCCGCGTCGCGGACATGCGCAAGGATCTCCCGGCCGGCGAAACCGACGGTGAAAACGTCGGTATCGTCAAATTCAGCGCGTCGAGCGTCGGTCGTCTGATTTCGCATCTCGATCGCAATGTCGAATTGCGCGGCAGGCGCGACTGGGCGCCGCGCGCCTTCGCCGACTTTGCCGGCGAGCAACCGCTGTACGCGGTGAGCACCCGCGGCCTGCCGTGGATCGAGATCGACACGCCGGAGGACTATCGGCGCGCCACGTCAGAGGTCTATCCGGCCATTCGAGATGCGGTTGCCGAGATGGCGCCGGCCTTGCGATGGAGGGCATCGTGACGCCGCACGCTTCGGCCCACGCCGCTCTCGATCGGCGCGACGTCGGACCGCTCCTCGACAGTATTCGCATCGTCGCACTCGGCGGCGGAACCGGTCTGCCCAACGTGCTGCGCGGACTCTGCCTGCTTCTTTACGGCGGCGCCGCGCGGAAACAGGACGCCCGCCCGACCGACCACCTCGTCGCAATCGTGACGACTACGGACGATGGTGGAAGCTCGGGCCGGCTGCGCCGCGAGTTCGGCATCATTCCGCCGGGCGATATCCGGAATTGCCTCGCCGCCCTCGCCGAGGATCAGTCGCTGCTGACCGCTCTGTTCCAGTACCGGTTCGAGTCGGGCGACGGCCTGAAAGGTCATGCGCTCGGCAATCTGATGCTCACCGCCCTCGCCGAGGTCACCGGTGACTTCACCCGCGCCGTGGAGCTCGCAGGACGTGTGGTCGGGGCCCGTGGGCGCGTCATGCCGGCCACTGCCGATCAAATGACGCTGGCCGCCGAGCTCCTCGACGGTCGCCAGGTACTGGGCGAAACGGCCATGACGACGGCCGGCACCGGGATCCGCCGCCTCTCGATCATGCCGGCGGCGCCGCGGTGTGTGGACGGCGCGCTCGAGGCCGTGCGGCGCGCGGACGTGATCGTCGCCGGTCCCGGCAGCCTCTATACGAGCGTGCTGCCACCGCTGCTGGTGCCGGAGATGACCCAGACCATCCGGTCGGCGGACGCGGCGCGCGTGTTCGTGTTGAACCTGATGACCGAGCCGGGCGAGACGACGGCGTTCGATGCGCCGCGGCACCTCGAGGTCATCGAGGAACATCTCGGATTTCAGCCGTTCGACCACGTGATCTTCAACACGGCGCCCGTACCGCCGCACCTCGTGGAGGAGTACGGAAAGCAAGGCTCGTCACCCATTTCCGTGACCACGCGAGATATCGCGGCCATTCGCGAGATGGGAATCAAGCCGCTCGGTGCACCGCTCGCGTGCGAGGGACCGACTGGCCGCGTGCGACACCACCCCGGACGACTGGCCGCAGCGATCATCGCCTGCGACAGATTTGGCCGGCTGCAGTAGCCGAAGAGAAGGACAGACCGATGTACGAACGCTTTTATAACCTGCGGGAGCGGCCCTTCGCGCTGAGCCCGGATCCCGAATATCTGTATCTGAGCCGGGTGCATCGCGAGGCGCTCGACTCCATCCGCTACGGCATCGAGAGCCGGGCCGGCTTCATCGTCATCACCGGGGATATCGGTGCGGGCAAGACGACGCTGCTGCAGACGATCCTGCAACGGCTGGACGACCGCACGGTCGTTGCCCGTCTCGTGAACACGACGCTCGAACCGCGCGAGCTGCTCGAAGCCATCCTGATCGAGTTCGGGTTGGACACCACCGGCAAGTCGAAGCCGGCCCTCCTCCGCGATCTCGGTCAGTTCCTGGTCAGGCAGCGCACGGAAGGACGGCGCCCGCTCCTCGTCGTCGACGAGGCGCAGAACCTCAGCGCCGCCGGGTTGGAGGAGATCCGACTGCTGTCGAACCTCGAAACGGAAAAGTCGAAGCTGCTGCAAATCCTGCTCGCCGGACAGCCCAACCTGCGCGACACGATTGCCTCGCCCGAGCTCGAGCAGTTCCGTCAACGGGTCGCCGTGAGTTACCATTTGATACCGCTTGACGTGCAGGAAACGGCCGCGTACATCCACTCGCGGCTGGATCATGCCGCCATCGGCGCCCCGCCTCGCTTCCCAGCCGATGCGGCGGAACTGGTGCACCGGCGCAGCGGAGGCGTACCCCGCACCATCAACGTGATCTGTGATGCGGCCCTGGTCTTCGGCTACGCTGAAGAGCGGCGTCAGATCGACTTGACGCTGATCCAGGACGTCGTCGCAGAACTCGAGCTCACCGGTGTTCTCAAAGCGGCGTCCGCGAGCTCAGCCGCGCCTGTGAGCGGTGGTGACGTACCTGTCGCCTCGACGCAGGTGCTGCCCTCAGCGCCGGTTGCCGTCCGGGGGGCGGAGGGGCCAGCGGTCCTGAGCTCCGAACTGCAGAACGACGCGCTCGCGCGCGTCGCGCAGGAAACGGCGGCGCGGGCGGCGGCTCTGAACAGCCGTGAGCAAACGCTGTTGCAGCGCGAGCGGGAGCTCGCCGAACAGCGCCGTGTACTGGCAGAGGAATACCGGCTGCTTCGCAATCGACGGACCCCGGGTCCGGCGACGGGAGGCGCCGGCGCAAGCGCGCGCGCACCCCGGCGTCCCGAACCGGTTGCGCCCACGCGATTCCAGCCGTCCCGGCCCGAGGGCCTGCGCGGCTGGCTCAAACGCCTGTTCTCCAACACATCGCACCGGGCGATGGAGGGGACCAGGTAATTGCTCGGGAGCTAGGAGTCATTCGATGTCAGCACTCGTCGCGTCCCTTCTGGAGAAGATCGAGACGCGCCGCGCCAGGGCCGGCGTGGTCGGCCTTGGTTATGTCGGACTGCCACTCGCCGTCGAGCTCGCCAAGGCGGGCTTCCGGACGACCGGCATCGATCTGGACGCGCGCAAGATCCGGGCAATCATGGATGGGGAGTCGTACATTCCCGATGTGCCGGCGGCCGATGTCAAGGGACTGAGGAAGGCTGGCACGCTCGACGCCACGACCGATTTCTCGGTGGTGAAAGAGCTCGACACGATCAACATCTGCGTGCCCACGCCGCTGCGCAAGACGAAGGACCCGGATATGTCCTACATCGTCTCGGCGGTGGAGTCCATCGCCGAACACCTGCATCCGGGTCTGCTCATCAGCCTCGAATCGACGACCTATCCCGGCACGACCGACGAGGTCGTGCAGCCGCTGCTCGAAGCCAAAGGGCTCAAGGCCGGCAAGGACTTCTTCCTCGCGTTTTCTCCCGAGCGTGTCGATCCGGGCAACCCGACGTTCCACACCCGCAACGTGCCAAAGGTCGTGGGTGGTCTCACTCCGGACTGTCTGAGACTCGCGACCGCGCTCTACGGATCGGCCATCGACACGATCGTGCCGGTCGCCTCGACTCGCGTCGCCGAGATGGTGAAGCTGCTCGAGAACACGTTCCGCGCCGTCAACATCGGCCTGGTCAACGAGCTCGCGCTGATGTGCGACCGCATGAACATCGACGTCTGGGAAGTCGTCGATGCGGCCAAGACCAAGCCGTTCGGCTTCATGGCCTTCTATCCCGGCCCCGGACTCGGCGGGCACTGTATACCCATCGACCCCTTCTATCTGTCATGGAAGGCGAAGCAGAGCGGCTTCGACCCGCGCTTCATCGAGCTCGCCGGGCACATCAACGCCTCCATGCCTCACTACGTCGTGGAAAAAATCGGCGACGCGTTGAACACCAGACGCAAATCGATCAACGGCGCCAACATCCTGATCGCCGGCGTCGCCTACAAACGCGACATCGACGACATGCGTGAATCACCGGCGCTCGACGTCATGGGCCTGCTGTATGCGAAGGGCGCGCACGTCGCCTACGTCGATCCGTATGTGCCGGTCGTGCACGGACGAGAGTGGTCGGGCAGGTTCGACGTCAATGCCGTGGAGGCGAAACGCGGCTCGTTTGCCGCATACGACTGCGTAGTCATCATCACGGACCACAAAACATTCGATTACGACGCGATGGTCGCCGAAGCAGACCTGGTCGTCGATACGAGGAACGCAATTCGCAAGCCGGCTCCGAATGTCTTCAAGCTGGGCGCCGCCCGCCCCGATCGGCTGGGCGAAAGCGTCGGCATCGGATAGGCACGCCCGGTGCAACGGCATTGAACATGGCAGAGCCGCAAAAGGCTATGGAAACACTCTTCTGGGTCTCGGTTCTGCTCGTGGCGTACGTCTACGCCGGATACCCCATGCTCCTGGGGCTCTGGGCGTGGATAGTGAATCGTCCGGTACGGAAGCGTCTGCCCGGCCCCGGGGAGCCGTGGCCGGCGGTTTCCGTCGTGCTCGCCGCGCACGATGAAGCGCAGCAGCTGCGCGGACGAATTGCCAACCTCCTCGAGCAGACCTATCCCGGTCGTCTCGAGGTGATCGTCGTTTCTGACGGGTCGGAGGATGACACGTCGGACGTGCTCGCCTGGTTCGGCGATCGCATTCGCGCGGTCGAGTTGCCCCGCGGAGGAAAACCCACCGCCCTCAATGCCGGCGTCTCTGCGGCGACGGGGGAAATCATCGTGTTCGCGGACGCGCGGCAGCGATTCGCTGAGGACGCCATCTACGAGCTCGTGGCCAACTTCGCCGACGGCGACGTCGGCGGCGTCAGCGGCGAGCTGATCCTCGATTGTGAATACGACGAGGCGCCATCGGATTCGACGATCGGCGGCGGCGTCGGACTCTATTGGAAGTACGAGAAATGGCTCCGTCGGCACGAGAGCCGCGTCTGGTCCACGCTCGGGGCGACCGGCGCGATCTACGCGCTCCGGCGGTCGCTGTGGACGCCGCTGCCGCCGGCCACGCTGCTCGACGACGTGCTCTCGCCGATGCGTGTCGTGCTCGCGGGCAAGCGCATCGTGTTCGACGACAAGGCTCACGCGTTCGATCGCGTCGCTGAAAGCGGCTCAGCTGAGTCACGGCGCAAGGTCCGCACACTTGCCGGCAACTATCAAATCGTCAAGCTCGAGCCGCGGCTGCTGCTGCCGTTTGCCAATCCGGTCTGGGTTCAATACCTCTCCCACAAGCTCGGTCGTTTGTTCGTGCCCTGGGCGCTCCTCCTCGCATTCGTCGCTTCGGCGGCTCTGGCCAGTCGCTCCTGGTTCTATGCAGTGGCACTGTTAGTGCAGCTCTGCTTCTACGGCCTGGCCGCTTTCGGCGGATGGGTCGAGTCCAAAAGGTGCGCAGACACCGGCCGTACGGATGAGATGCCTCCCACAGGCAGCTCTGGCGACCAGGTTCTGCCATCTGCCGGGATAACCAGGGTCAGAGCGGGATAATTCGGCAAGCAGCGACGCTGCAACCGTTTCTTCCCCGTTCGGTGACCCGCCGGGGGGAACACGATGAGCGTCGCCGTGCGACGATTGGCGGGTGTGGCTTATACGTTCGTGATGATGAACTATGCCGCGGTGGCCGGTTTGTTCGTGGCCGTTCGTAGCCGCGACGTGTGGAGATAGGAACCCACAGGGATAAAAAGGGAAATTCACTGGATATGGAGCGCCTCGCGTTTTCATGCGGGCTCCCGGCCGCCGCGGTAGATGACAGGCGCACGGATGAGCCGGACGCTAGTGTTGCGGCTGGCGACGCGCGCGTCGAGCGGCAGGATTCAACGGCGTTTAGAGCGCTCCTGGCCTTTACCTTCGTCCTCTTCGTCCGGCCGCAGGACACGTTCCCGTTTCTCGAACCGCTCCATCTTGCCGATCTGACCGCGGCGCTCGCCGCGTTCTCCTTGATCGCCGGCCGTCTCGGCCGCGGCGCACCCCTCAGTCGGATAACGCCTGAGCTGCTCGCGGTCCTGTCGCTCGGCGGCGTCATGCTGGCCACCGCACCGTTCTCGCTCTGGCCCGGTGGTGCCGTCGCGGTCTTCACCGACCTCTTCGTCAAGGTGATCCTCGTGTTCGTGCTGATGGTCAACACGATCACGACGCGCGACCGCTTCGAGCGCCTCGTGAATATCGTCGTGCTCGGCACGTCGTACATCGCCGTCCGTGCCGTCATCGATTACGGCCGCGGCGCCAACATCGTGGAGGGTGGGCGCGTTCAGGGGACCGGCGGGCTGTTCGGCAACCCGAATGACATGGCGCTCAACATGATCGCCTTTCTGCCCCTCGCGGTCATGCTGGCTCTCGGGCAGTCACGGCGCGCACTTCGATTCATCGCGCTCATCGGCATTCCTGCCATCAGCGCGGCGGTGATTTTCAGCAAGAGCCGCGGCGGTACGGTGGGACTCATCGCCATGCTGCTCGTTCTGGTGTACCAGATCGGCCGACTCCGCCCCGTCGTGGCGGCGCTCGTCGTGGCGTCAACGTTTGCGACGATTCCGATGCTGCCCGCCTCGTTCACCAGCCGCATGTCGAGCATCTTCAACGCGGAAGAAGATCCAACGGGATCGCGCGAAGCGCGGAAGACGTTGCTGCGCGAGGGCTACCAGGCATTCCTCGAAAACCCGACGGTCGGTCTCGGTGCCGGTCAGTTCATGAACTACCGCACGGGGGACCGCGACGCGCCTTGGCGCGAGACGCACAACGCGGTGCTCCAGGTTGCCGCCGAGCTCGGCGTGGGCGGGTTGGTGATCTTCATCATCGTCATTGGGAGCGGATTTGCCGCGGCCGTTCGTACTGGATCGACGCTGCGCCGCGCCCGGCGCCGACGCAAGGCCCGCGAGCCCGCTCATGTCCGCACTCGGCGGGAACCGCTGGAGCTATACGCCGCAGCCCTTGTCGCCAGCCTGACCGGCTGGCTGGTGGCGGCGATGTTCGCGTCTGTCGCCTACTACTGGACTCTGTATCTCGTCCTGGGCCTGGCGACTGCGCTGCGCGACATCACGCAACGCGAGCTTGTCGGCGCCGTTCAACCAGCAGCAGGTCGACAACGGGCAGCCGCATGATGTTGAGCGTGATCATCGCGACCCGCGACCGAGCGCCGCTGCTCGCGAGCACGCTCGACGCGCTTGCGCGGCAGAACGCCTCTGAGCACCCATTCGAAATCGTGGTCGTCGACAATGCGTCGACAGACGACACGCCCATCGTCGTCGAATCCGCGGCGCGTCGCGGCGCGCCAATCGTGTACCTCTACGAACCCAAGCCCGGCAAATCGAACGCCTTGAACGCCGCGGTATCGCATGCGCGAGGCGACGTGCTCGTCTTCACCGACGATGACGTGCTGCCGTCGCCTGGCTGGCTGGCGGCCTACGCACGCGCGTTTCAGGAAACGGATGCGGATTTCGCCGCCGGCCGAATCCGGCCGCTCTGGGAAGCGCCGCCGCCGGCCTGGATGTCGCCAGCGCTTTACGGCGTGCTGGCGGTCGGCGATGGCGGTACGCAGAGGATCGCCATTCGACAGGGCGCCAAAGACGACATCATGCCGCTCGGCGCAAACATGGCGATCCGCCGGCACGTTCTCGACCGCGTCGGCAGCTGGAATACGCAGTTCGGCAAGCTCCAGGGAACCCTCCGCACTGGTGAGGATCACGACTTCTTCCTGCGAATGATCGATGCCGGCTACCACGGTATCTACGAGCCCGAGGCCAGCGTCGAGCACCGCGTGCCGGCGGAGCGGCTGCGTCTGTCGTATTTTCGCCGCTGGTTCTATGACAACGGCAAAGTCGAAGCGCAGATGGAGGACAGGCATCCGACGACCGACAGCTACGTGTTTCACATACCTCGCTATCTCTGGCGGCAGGCGCTCGGCGACTTCGCCAGTCTGCTCGTCGGACTTGTCAGCCTGAACACAAAACGCGTGGTCGCCCGCTTCACCCGACTCGAGTGGTTCGCGGGCTACGTGCGTTATCGCTGGAGCGTGCGCCGCCGGCGATCGATTCCGCGCGTCGCCGCGCACGCTGCTCCCCTTCCTCCAGGCTCACGCTGATGCGGATCAGCGTCGTCATCGCCACCTATAATCGCGCCGCGCTGCTGCAGTCCACGCTGCAGGCACTCCGGGCCCAGGACTATCGTCCCGGCGATGAAGTGATCGTGGTGGACAACGGCAGCAGTGACGACACGCCGCAGGTTATCGCGCGCGCTGCGCGGGACTTCCCCGTGCCGCTGCGCCAGGTTCGTGAAACCACTCCAGGGAAGACAGCGGCACTCATCACCGGCATTCACACGGCGGCGGGAGGGGTGCTGGCGCTGACCGATGATGACGTGCAGGTCGCCGACAACTGGGTCGCTGCCGTCCGTCAGATCTTCGCCGATCCAGCGATTGCGCTCGTCGGCGGCCGCGTCGACCCGATGTGGGAACGCCCGGCACCCTGGTGGCTGCGCGTCGAGGCAGGCGAGGACGGCCGTTACGGATCGCTGGCGTCGCCGTTGGCACTGCTCCATTACGGAGAGGCGCAGGAACTTGGCCATCGCACCGCGGTTGGCGCCAACCTGGCGGTGAGACGTGACGTATTGGATGCTCTGGGCGGATTTCGAGCCGATCTCGGGCGACTGCACGGCACGCTGCTCAGTGGCGAAGATCACGACCTCTGCCAGCGTGCGGTCGCCGCGGGGCTACGCTGCGAATACCGACCGGAGCTGCGCGTACGGCACTGGGTACCCGTTGAGCGCACGCGCCTCCGCTATTTTCTGCGTTGGTTCTTCTGGTCCGGCGTGACCCACGCGCTTCTCGAAACGCCTGCCGCAGCCCATCGACACTTCACCAAGCAGCTGATCCTGTCGTCATTGGGCGCTGTCGGTCATCTGGTCACGGGTCGTCCTCGAGACGCCGTGGCACAGGCAATGGACGCGGCGTTCGCGGCCGGTTACCTGGTTCAGCGAATCAAGCTTCTGAGACGAGGCACACCAAGCCCTGTTCAAAGCCCGACGGACGCGAGTACCGCTCGAGAGCAGGCGGGAGTTCACGGATGAACAATCAGTCGATTGCCACAGCACCGCTCATGACCGCGACGGATGCGCACGCAACCGAGGTCGCTCGCGGCGAACGCTTCGAGTTCGGCAGCAACTGGGCCCGCTTTCTGGAGGTGCTGGACGAGGAACGAATCCTCTCCGCGGAGCGTGCGCTGCAGGACATGCTGCAGCTACAGAGGTTGGATGGACTGCGCTTTCTCGATATCGGATCCGGAAGTGGCCTCTCGAGTCTTGCGGCGCGACGTCTCGGGGCGAAGGTTCACTCCTTCGACTACGATCCGCAATCGGTCGGCTGTACCACAGAGCTGCGGCGGCGATATTTTCCCGCTGACCCGAATTGGGTCGTCGAACGCGCGTCCGTCCTCGACGCGGACAAGATGCGCTCCGTCGGTGCTTTCGACATCGTCTATTCGTGGGGCGTACTGCACCACACCGGACGGATGTGGGACGCGCTTGAAAATGCGGCGCTGCCGGTAGCACCAGCCGGCAGGCTGTTCATCGCCATTTACAACGACACCGGCTCCCAGAGCCGCCGCTGGCACCAGATCAAGAAAATCTACAACGAGCTGCCGCGCCCGGCACGCGTGCCGTTCGCCGTCGCCGTCACCCTGCCCGGCGAGCTCAAGGCTTTGGCGGGTGCGACGCTGAGGCGCCGTCCGGCCGAATACCTGCGGCTATGGACCGACTACAGAAGCCGGCGTGGAATGAATCGCTGGCACGACATCCTCGACTGGGTGGGAGGATATCCGTACGAGTTCGCGACCGCGGACGAGATCTTCGACTTCTACCGCGCCCGCGGCTTCACATTGACGCGCATGAAGTGCGGTGGTGTGGGCTTGGGCTGCAACGAGTTCGTGTTCGAGCGGTTGTAATCCTCTGCTAGTGACTCGCCGTCATTCTCAGGTTCGCCGGGGCTCTCGGCTCCAAGCCGCTCTGTGAGCCGAGCGCCGAGCCATTGGTGCCACTGGTGACATATGTGCTCGTGGTCTTCAGGTTGTAGCCCCCGCTGAACTGCGCCAGATACTCCGCCATCGTCGGCCGCCACGTGGACGGCGGGTACGGAATGCCGGGATTACCCCCTGCCAGCACGTTGTTCGTCCAGGTATAGCTGCGGGCCTGCCGGATCAGTCCTGGTGTGCCCATGCCCGCGTCCTCTCCAATCAACCCATACTCGTTGTGATTGGCGAGCATGTTGGTCACGGTGAGGTTTTCGACCGCGAACTGCGCGAGCCGTCCCGCACTGGTGCCGGCGACCCACACTGCGCCGCTGTAGAGCATCATGAAGGTGTAGCCCTGGTCGACCGTGTTGTGATCGAGCGTGAGCGTCCCCACCTCGCCGCCGGCCTGAAGGAACGTGCCGGCGGTCACGATCAGATTGTTCCGAATCGTCACTCGCGTCGTCCGGCCCGACGGCTGGTAGCTGTCGTAACCGAGGACGTTGAAGCCGTTCTCCACGTCGCGAACGACATTGTCGTTCGAACAGGACGTCCTCGACGACGGACCACGGCGCCCCGCCGTCGTCATTACGAACCGTGAACAGGATCGCGTAGCCGTTCTGCGCATCCGTCCAGTTTTGCTCGAAGAGGTTGTTGCGAATGATGGCCCGCTTCGCTGATTTCAACTCGAAGAGGTTCTTGACAGCGGCCGGATGATCGCCGCGCCACTCGAGCCGTTTGCTGAAATGGTTGTTCTCGACCAGGATGTCCGCAGGAACGTTCGCTGGAGAGGAGCTGTTGGCGCCGCCGAACATGACGTTCTCGCTGGCCGCCTCGAGGTAGTTGTCCACCAGCGTGAACGGTCCGGCCCCGTTCCACGCGCAGAAGGCTTGGCTGTCCTGCCCGGGCGCCCAGATATTCGCGATATGCGAGCGCGTCAGCGTAATGTTGCGACCGTTAGCCCGAATCCCGCGCTTCTGGCCTTGCGGTCCCCCGATGATGATCACGCGGTCGAACGTGATATTCGTGCAGCCGTCCAAGCCGACCACGTCGTAGATCCCACCGGGATTCGATCCGAAGCGGATGCCGTCGAATGTCCAGTTGCTGCTGTTGGTGCAGGCCACGGCCGGTTCGACCGTCGCGGTTGCAGGAGAGGCATCAGCGCGGAGTCCCCGGCCGTCATGCGGCGGTTAGGCAACGTCGCACTCGAGCGGATCGTGATGATCGCCCCGGCCGGTTTCGGTGGCAGCACGAAATTGCCCGTGAAGGTCGCGCCCGCTTGCAGGCTGAGTCACGTCGCCAGGTTGGGCGTTGATGAGCGCCGCCTGTAAGTCTCCGCCTGCAGGTACGTGCAGCGTTGCGGCGTGTACTGGAGGGGCCGACGCCAAGAAGATCAGTCCCGTCGCCACACCCGTGGCGAAAGCTGCCGACACCCGTCGACTCGAGTGGGTACCCAATGGAGATCCCTTCTGATACGAGCGCAGAACTGTGGGCTCGCCGCAGGGGATGGCAAGAGTGGTGCCCTGACACGGCGATCGATTAGCGCCGTGATCGATGGGTATTTATGAGTTGTTTTGCGCAGCTCGCGGCACGCGAGGACAAACGCTGCTTACGATATTGTCGTCAGCGATTAGAAAACCGTGGTTGGTCGTTGACGACGAGCGCGAGCCAGTGCACGTGTGCGCTGAGCGGCTCACTTTCGCGGAGTGCGATCGCGATCGCGGTCACGCGCGCGCGCGATCCAGACCACGCCGAGATCCAGGCCGTCGTTGCCGCCCTTTAGATACTTGCTGGTTCCGATCAGATGGTAGTCGGACGTGAAATTGCGGCGATGCTCCTCCACCGAGGGACGCCACGTCATGACTGGGTAGTTTTGCGCTCCGCCGCCCGCCAGGACGTTGTGCGTCCATCTGAAATGACGCGTTCGCTGCGTCAGCCCCGGGGTCCCAATGCCCGCCTCCTCACCGACGAGGCCGTACTCATTGTGATTCGCCAGCGTGTTGGTGATGGTCAGGTCTTCGACCGCAAACTGCGCGAGTCGTGGCTTGTCGATGCCGGACGGCCACACCGCGCCGTTGTAGAGCATGCCGAAGTTGTATCCCTGATCGACGGTGTTGTGGTCCACGACGAGGGTGCCAACTTCACCGCCCGCCTGGAGAAACGTCCCGGCCGTAACTATGAGGTTGTTTCGGATCGTCACACGCGTCGTACGCCCTGAAGCCTGATAGCTGTCGTAACCGAGCACGTTGAACCCGTTCTCGACGTCGCGCACGATGTTGTGCTCGAACACCACGTCTTGCACGGCCGCCCAGGGGGATCCGCCATCATCATTTCTCGCCGTGAACAGGATGGCGTAGCCATTCTGGGCGTCGGTCCAATTACGCTCGAAAAGGTTGTCGCGTACAGCCACGCGCTTCGCCGACTTCAGCTCGAACAGATTCTTGACGGTCCGTGGCTGCCCTTTCCACTCGAGCGGCTTCGAAAAGTGGTTTCGCTCGACGACGATGTCCGACGGCACTCGATCGGCCGCTTTGCTGTCGGCACCACCGAACATCACGTTTTCGCTCGCGGCTTCGAGGTAATTGTCGGTGACGGTGTAGGGCCCTGCCCCGTCCCAGGCGCAGAACGCCTGCGAGTCCTGCCCGCGCGTCCAGATGTTGGCGATATGCGAGCGCGTCAGTGTCACGTGCCGCCCATTACCCATGATCGCCCGCTTCTGCCCGGAAGATCCGGCGATGATGAGCAGCCGATCCAACGTCACGTTCGACACGTCCTGCAGTTCGATGATGTTGCCGGCGCCACCGGAATTCGATTCGAAGCGCAGGCCGTCCAGCTTCCATTGCGACGCGCCAACACCAGTCAGCGCGGGACCGCCGCTGCCGGAAGCGATGATCGGCAGCAGCGGCGCGTCGGCAGGAGTCAATCGGCGGTCGGGAAGTGTCGCCGACGATCGAATCGTGATCAGCGCACCGAACGGTTTCGCCGGCAGGGTGAATCCGCCGACGAATCTGCGTACCGGCTTCGAGCACGATCTCGTCCCCCGGCTGCGCCGCGCTGAGCGCTGCCTGCAGGTCTCCGCCGCTGCGGACCTGCCTGATCTCCGCCGACACGGGCGACGCCAGGAGAAGAAGAACTATGAGAACGATGACAGGCAATTCGATTCCTTTCGGCGACGCGCGCTATAGCACCGATGAGGTGGGAAGCGACGGGCGGCGAACGCCAAGTTCGCGACCCACCAACGTCGAATACAAATCCAGTACCTCGTCCAGGTGCTCAGCTGGCGACTCAGCTGTAGCAACTCCGCGGGCACCGGCTGCGGCCACTCGCGCAACGGCATCGCAGAGCGCCTGTTTGTTCGACGGCGGAATGAGGTGAACTTCGCGCGGCCGCATCCCATTGTCCGTGGCGATCACCGGAACGCCCAGCTGCAATGCTTCTCGGACGGACACCGAGTCACCGTCATAGTGAGTGGTCCGCAGAAACAGGTCGCTTTCGGAGAGTACACGGACCGTCAGCGCGTGCGGAACATCGCCACAAAGCAGGACATGTTTCCCGGCAGGCTCCGCTGCGATCAGCCGGCGCAGTTCAGCCTCCAGGCTGCCGGATCCAATGATGACCAATCCCGCCTCCGGCAGTCTCTTCCTGATATCGCTCAGCGCCGTGATCTGAAGCGCCAGATCGTACTCGGGCTCGAGTAGTCCAACCGTCGTGAGCAGAGGCGAGTGCGTTTCGCAAAACGTCTCGAGCTCTTTGGGAAGAGGCAGGTCGCTCTGTACCGATACGGGCGAATACGGGCTGATCAGGTGAACACGCTCCTCGGCCACGCCGAGACGGCGGAACATCTCTGCGATTTGAGCGTTCACCGCAATCACCGCATCGAGTCGGCGGAGGATGAATCCACGCAGCGTACGCCGGCTGACTTTGCGGTTCTCCTCCCAGTTTGGATAGCCGCCGGAGTGAAACGTGAGCACGACACGGCGCCCGGGTACCAGCGTGCACGTCAGGATCAGCGCCAGCAGGCGCGACGTGAGCTGACCGCCAATGTGCAGATGAATGATATTCGCGGGTATCGCAAACAGAAGCCGCACGACCTCGAACGCCGAGCAATACATCGCCCTCCTCGCCTGCCTTGGTTCCGTTCGCGTATATACTTGCCGCC
This sequence comes from uncultured Actinomycetota bacterium, assembly GCA_963748245.1. Classification (GTDB taxonomy): domain Bacteria; phylum Actinomycetota; class Actinomycetes; order Propionibacteriales; family Kribbellaceae; genus Kribbella. The sequence continues at coordinate 3,253,833 of CAVVIA010000005.1, forward strand.
GCTGACCGCCGCCGGCGCCGCGCGTGGCGGTGCTCGAGCGCGACCCGCCGGAGGAGATCGAGCGAGACGAGGACGACGACGACCTCCCCGCCGCTGCCCGAGCCGCGCGTCCAGCCGCCGCGGGCGAACCCGCTGGTCAAGAGCGCCCGCGCCCGCGCCGAGGAGCAGCCGGAGCTCGCCCTCGACCCCGACGCCGCCGGCGGTCTGGCAGACGCCCGCCGCTCTCGCTCCTGCAGAACCCGGCGACCATCGTCCGCCACCATCTCTCGAACGACGCGCTCGAGGAAAACGCGCGGATGCTCGAGAGCGTGCTCGACGACTACGGCGTCCGCGGCGAGATCGTCGCGATCCGCCCCGGCCCCGTCGTCACCATGTACGAGCTCGAGCCCGCCGCCGGCCTCAAGGCCAGCCGCGTCATCGGCCTCTCCGACGACATCGCCCGCTCGATGTCGGCGCTCGCCTGCCGCGTCTCGACCATCCCCGGCCGCTCGGTGATCGGCATCGAGCTCCCGAACGAGCTCCGCGAGAAGGTGCTGCTGCGCGAGATCCTCTCCGCCAAGGGCTTCGGCGACTCGTCCCACGCCCTGCCCCTCGCCCTCGGCAAGGACATCGGCGGCGAGCCCGTCGTCGCGAACCTCGCGCGGATGCCGCACCTGCTGATCGCCGGCACCACCGGCTCGGGCAAGTCGGTGGCGATCAACACCATGATCCTGAGCCTGCTCTACAAGCTCTCGCCCGGCCGAGTGCCGGCTGATCATGATCGACCCGAAGATGCTCGAGCTCTCCGTCTACGACGGCATCCCGCACCTGCTCTCCCCCGTCGTCACCGACCCGAAGAAGGCGGTCGTCGCCCTCAAGTGGGTGGTGGCGGAGATGGAGGAGCGCTACCGCAAGATGTCGAAGATGGGCGTCCGCAACATCGACGGCTACAACGCCCGGGTGAAGGACGCCCTCGACAAGGGCGAGGGCTTCACCCGCACCGTCCAGACCGGCTTCGACGAGGACACCGGCGAGCCGACCTTCGAGACCGAGTCGTTCAACCCCGCGCCGATGCCCTTCATCGTCGTCATCGTCGACGAGATGGCCGACCTGATGATGGTCGCCGGCAAGGAGATCGAGGCCTGCATCCAGCGCCTCGCCCAGATGGCCCGCGCCTCCGGCATCCACCTGATCATGGCGACGCAGCGCCCCTCGGTCGACGTCATCACCGGCACGATCAAGGCGAACTTCCCGACGCGCATCTCCTTCCAGGTGACCTCGAAGATCGACAGCCGCACCATCCTCGGCGAGATGGGCGCCGAGCAGCTCCTCGGCATGGGCGACATGCTCTACATGGCCGGCGGCGGCCGGATCACCCGCGTCCACGGCCCCTTCGTCTCCGACGAGGAGGTCGAGGAGGTGGTGCGGCACCTCAAGGCCCTCGGCACCCCCGACTACGACGACGGCATCATGGACGGCCCCGACGCCGACGAGGAGAGCGACATCGACCTCGTCCTCGGCCTCGCCGGCGGCAACACCCAGTCCGACGACGCGCTCTACGACCAGGCGGTGGCGATCGTCGCCAAGGACCGCAAGTGCTCGACCTCCTACATCCAGCGCAAGCTCTCGGTCGGCTACAACAAGGCCGCGAAGCTCGTCGAGATGATGGAGGAACAGGGCGTCGTCTCCCACGCCAACCACGTCGGCAAGCGCGAGGTGCTGGTGCCGGAGCGGTGACGGCTCAGGCGAAGGCGACGCCGATTTCCGTCGCGACCGCGGCCGCCAGCCTCCTGTCGCGCGTCCAGAGGACGGTTCCCGGAGCGAGCAGACACGAGGCCACGAGCGAGGCATCGACGAACCCGACCCCACGCCCGTAGAGGCGGCGTCGCTCGATCAGGATGCGCACCTCCTCTGGGGTAGCGAGCGGGACCGATGGCAGGGCATCGAGAAGGCCAAGAACCTGACGACGGTCCCGAAGCGATCCCAAGGCAATCTCGGCGACGACGAGACGATGAATCACGACCTGCCCGGCGTCCAGAAACTCGGCCAGCCGGCGCGTCGCCGGAGCGCAGGTGATCGACCCAGACCGACGTGTCTGCGAGGATCACCCGACCTGTCGTCCCGCGGAGCGGGCTCGAGATCCGGCTCGGTGCCGCCGAGCCGTGCGAGACGGCGCGCGCTCTCGCGCTCGATCAGGGCCTGAAGCGCCTCCCGCAGCAGCACACCGCGCTCGCGCACGCCGGTGAGGTCCGCGGCGCGGGCGAGAAGTGCATCGTCGAGCGGTCACGGTCGTGCGCATGATTAGCCGCAACCTCGCATCAAGTGATGCAATTGATGATGGTGCAGCGAATGCAGCGAAGCAATGGAGAGCGGTCAGGCCAGCCCGAAGATCGCCCGCGGGTCCTCGCCCGCCGCCAGCCGGGCCGTCCACTCCGCCTCCAGCACGAGCTTGGCCTCGGCCTTGTCGATCAGCCGGGCGAGGTCGGCCGGGGACAGCGCCACGAGGCCGTCGCCGTCGCCGATCACGAGGTCGCCCGGCGCCACCGGGCAGCCGCCGATCGGCGACCGCCCCGTTGACCTCGCCGCCGCCGGCGCTCACCGGGCCGCGCGGCGTCACCGAGCGCGAGAAGGCCGCGAGCCCCGCCATCGCCGCAAGGCCGTCGACGTCGCGGATCGCACCGTCGCAGACGACCCCCGCGGCGCCGATCCGGTGCAGGTGGCCGCCGAGCACGTCGCCGATCATCGCCGTGCCGCGGTCGCCGCCGGCGTCGATCACCAGCACCTCGCCCGGCCGGATCAGGCCGACGGCGCGGACCACCGCGCCGAAGTCCGGCGCCTCGACCCGCACCGTCACCGCCCGCCCGAACAGCGCCGGCTGGACGGCCCGCGGGGAGGAGCGGCCGGATCGCCGGGTCGATCTGCCGCTCCGGCGCGAGGTCGACGGCGACGGCGACGGGGATCCGCCCGCCAGCGCGCCAGCAGCGCCGCGGCGATCGGCGCGACCGCCGGCTCGTGAACGGTGATCTCATCGCGCTGTCCTCCCCTGCTTGCCCGCGCCTTCTTCCGACGGCGCGGCGTCACTCGCAATAGGGGCCGGACCGCCGGGCCGCGACGTCGAAGTGCAGGTGGTCGGCGTGCAGCGCGTTCGCCTCGGGCCCGAGCACGGTGCCGAACGGCCCGCAGGCCGCCGTCATGCAGGCGCCGGAGCAGCGGCCCGGCGGTGCCGTCCTTCCAGCCGTCCGCCACCGTCACGGTGCTGCCGTCGCCGCTGCGGAAGGCCGCGATGTCGAGCGCGCTGCCGAAGGCATGCTCGGAGAGCTTGCCGTCCTTGGCGCGGTTGCGGTTGCGGCAGGAATAGGCGTCGACGACGGTGATCGCCGCGAGCCCCGCCGGGAAGGCAGGCTTCACCGCGACCAGCCAGTCGGCAAGCGCCTCCGCCGCCGCGCACCGACCGTCGCCGGCGGATCGAGCGCCACGCCCGCGGCCGAGGCGAGGCCGACCGGCGCGGCCACCCCGCAGCGCCCCGTCGCGAAATCGGCGCCAGCGGACCCCGACGAGCGCCGGCGACCGCAGACCGCGCCCCCGGCGCCTGGCCGCGGCGGAGGCGGGCTCCTCGGCGCGGGCGAGGGAGACGATGAGCACGGCGAGGGCGGCGGCGACGGCAGGCAGGCGGGCGGCTAGGGTCAACGCAGGCCCCGGAAGGCGACCGGACCGGCCGCCGGTACCAACGCCCGCAGCCGTTCGTCGTTCCGCGCGAGCGGCTTGGCCCCACGTCGCCCCCTTGCACGCCCGGCGCGGCACCTTATTGGGTTGCGATGACAGTCCCCGAGCACCAGCGCCTCCTCATCGTCGACTTCGGCAGCCAGGTCACGCAGCTGATCGCCCGCCGCCTCCGCGAGTCGCGCATCTACTGCGAGATCCACCCGTTCCAGAAGGTCGACGCCGCCTTCCTCCGCGCCTTCCGCCCGCAGGCGGTCATCCTCTCCGGCGGCCCGGCGAGCGTCACCGAGCCCGGCAGCCCGCGCGCCGCCGACGAGATCTTCACCCTCGGCGTCCCCGTCCTCGGCATCTGCTACGGCCAGCAGGTGATGATGGCCCAGCTCGGCGGCCAGGTGGAGGGCGGCCACCACGCCGAGTTCGGCCGCGCCTACGTCACCCCCGCGGAAACCCAGGACCCGCTCTTCACCGGCCTCTTCGCCACCGGCCGCGAGGAGGTGTGGATGAGCCACGGCGACCGCGTCACCGCCCTCGCCCCCGGCTTCGCGGTGATCGGCGAGAGCCCGAACGCCCCCTTCGCCATCACCACCGACCCCGCCCGCCACTTCTACGCCGTGCAGTTCCACCCCGAGGTCCACCACACCGTCAACGGCGCGCGCATCCTCAGGAACTTCACCGACCTCGCCGGCTTCACCGGCGACTGGACGATGGCCGCCTACAAGGACCAGGCGATCGCGGCGATCCGCGCCCAGGTCGGCGACGCGAAGGTGATCTGCGGCCTCTCCGGCGGCGTCGACTAGCTCGGTCGCCGCCGTCCTCATCCACGAGGCGATCGGCGACCAGCTCACCTGCGTCTTCGTCGACACCGGCCTGATGCGCCAGGGCGAGGCCGACGAGGTCGTCACCCTCTTCCGCGACCACTACAACATCCCGCTGATCCACGCCGACGAGAGCGACCGCTTCCTCGACGCGCTCGAGGGCGTCTCCGACCCCGAGGCCAAGCGCAAGACCATCGGCCGCCTCTTCATCGAGGTCTTCGAGGCCCGCGCGGCGGAGGTCGGCGACGCCAAGTTCCTCGCCCAGGGCACCCTCTATCCCGACGTCATCGAGAGCGTCAGCTTCACCGGCGGCCCGTCGGTGACGATCAAGAGCCACCACAACGTCGGCGGCCTGCCCGAGCGCATGCACCTGAAGCTCGTCGAGCCGCTGCGCGAGCTCTTCAAGGACGAGGTCCGCGCCCTGGGGCGCGAGCTCGGCCTGCCCGACAGCTTCGTCGGCCGCCACCCCTTCCCCGGCCCCGGCCTCGCGATCCGCTGCCCGGGCGAGATCACCCGCGACCGGCTCGCCATCCTGCGCAAGGCCGACGCGGTCTACCTCGACCAGATCCGCCGCCACGGCCTCTACGACGCCATCTGGCAGGCCTTCGCCGTGCTGCTCCCGGTCCGCACCGTCGGCGTCATGGGCGACGGGCGCACCTACGACTACGTCTGCGCGCTCCGCGCGGTGACCAGCGTCGACGGCATGACCGCCGACTACTACCCCTTCGAGCACGACTTCCTCGGCGAGACCGCGACGCGGATCATCAACGAGGTCAAGGGCATCAACCGCGTCACCTACGACATCACCTCGAAGCCCCCCGGGACGATCGAGTGGGAGTGACGTGGGACTGACGGCCACCGCCCGCCCGGCGCGTCCCTCGGCCACCTCGCCTCGCGGGTCCGGCCCGCCTCCATAAACCGGTTTACTAAACCGCTTTATCGCGGGACCATTCTCCCCGCTCGGGGGAGATTTGATGGCATCGCCGAACGCACGGCCGCCGGGACTGAAGGATGTCGCCAAGGCGGCCGGCGTCTCCGTCCCGACGGTCTCGCGATTCCTCAACGGCTCGCTGCGCCTGCCCGAGCCGACCGCCCGCCGCATCGAGGCGGCGATCGGCGCGCTCAACTATCGCCCGAACCCCCATGCCCGCCGGCTGAGCCTCGGCCGGTCCGACACGATCGGCCTCGTCGTCCCCGACATCGCGAACCCCTTCTTCGCCCAGTTCGTCGCCGCGGTGGAGGCAGAGGCCGACACGCCGCGGGCTCGGCGTCTCGCTCTTCGCCACCCTGAACCGGCCCGGGCCGCGAGGTCGACTACCTGCAGATGCTCGAGCGCAACCACGTCGACGGGCTGATCTTCCTGACCAACCATCCCGACGACGGCCGGCTCGCCGCGCTCATCGACCGCGCCGGCCGCGTCGTCGATCGTCGACGAGGACGTTCCCGGCGCCCAGGCCCCCCGCCTCTTCGCCGACAACCACGAGGGCGGCCGGCTCGCCGGCGCGGCACCTCGCCGCCGGCCGGGCCACGCCCGCGTGCTCTTCCTCGGCGGCCGCCCGGCGATGATCAGCGCGGCCCGCCGCCTCGCCGGTCTCCGCGCCGGCCTCGCGAGCCGGAGGCACGGCCGAGGTCACCGTCTGGGAAGGCGAGTACACCCGCGCCTTCGGCATCGAGGCCGGCCGGCGCTTCGCCGACGGCGACCGGCCCGGCACGGCGATCTTCTCGACCGCCGACGAGATCACCGTCGGGCTGCTCGAGGTGCTGCGCGACCGCGGCGTCGCCGTGCCCGGCGACGTCTCGCTGGTGGGCTTCGACGACGTCGTGCCCCAGCACCTCTTCGCGCCGCCGGTGACCGCCGTTCGCCAGCCCGTCGCCGCCTTCGGCCGCCGGGCGCTGACGCTGCTCGCCGAAACCGACTGGCAGGCGCCCGAGACCTTCGCCGAGGAGCTCCTGCCCGTCGACCTCGCCGTCCGGGGCTCCGTCGCCCCGCCGGCCAACGCCTGAAGCCGTCCAGCAGGAAGGAACCACCGAATGACCCTGACGCCGTCGCCGCCGCTCGCCTCCGCCCTCGCCGGCACCGCCCTCGTCGCGACCCTGGCGGCGGGCCCGGCGCTCGCCGAGGGCAAGACCTACGCCCTGTCCAGATCAACCAGCAGGCGCTGTTCTTCAACCAGATGAACGAGGGCGCCGAGAAGCCGCCGCCAAGGCCTCGGCGACAAGCTGGTGATCTTCAACGCCAACAACGACCCCGCGGCGCAGAACAACGCGATCGAGACCTACATCCAGGAGAAGGTCGACGGGATGATCGTCGTCGCGATCGACGTCAACGGCATCATGCCGGCGGTGCAGCAGGCGGCCGACGCCGGCATCCCGGTCGTCGCCGTCGACGCGATCCTGCCCGAGGGCCCGCAGAAGGCCCAGATCGGCGTCGACAACGAGGCGGCCGGCGCCGACATCGGCGAGTACTTCGCCGACTACGTCGCGGCGAACGGCGGCGCGGCCAAGGTCGGCATCGTCGGCGCGCTGAACTCGTTCATCCAGAACGTCCGGCAGAAGGGCTTCGAGGACGTGGCCAAGGCGGCGCCCGGCGTCACCATGGCCGGCATCGTCGACGGCCGGAACGTCCAGGACAACGCGATGGCGGCGGCCGAGAACCTGATGACCGGCAACCCCGACCTGACCGCGATCTACGCCACCGGCGAGCCGGCGCTGCTGGGCGCCGTCGCCGCGGTCGAGAGCCAGGGCCAGCAGGACGAGGTCAAGATCTTCGGCTGGGACCTCACCGCCCCGGCGATCAAGGGCATCGACGAGGGCTACGTGGTCGGCGTCGTCCAGCAGGACCCGGCCGGCATGGGCGCCGCGGCGGTGAAGGCGCTCGACACGATCAGCGGCGGCGGCACCGTCGAGAAGGTGCTGCCGGTGCCGGTGACGATCGTCACCAAGGAGAACGTCGAGCCCTACCGCGCCATGTTCAAGTGAGCGCCGGCGTCGCGAGCCTGCCGGGGGGACTCCCCCCGGCGCCGCGCGTCTCGCTCGCGCGGCATCGGCAAGACCTTCGGCTCGCACGAGGCGCTGCGCGGCGTCGACCTCGACCTCTTCCCCGGCGAGTGCCTGGGCCTGGTCGGCGACAACGCCGCCGGCAAGTCGACGCTGACCAAGATCATCGCCGGCGCCTACGTCCCCGACGCCGGCACGATCGACCATCGACGGCGAGCCGGTCGCGCTTCGCCAGCCCGGCCGAGGCGCGGGCGCGGCGCGATCGAGATGGTCTACCAGGACCTCTCGCTCTGCGACACGATCGACGTCGCCGGCAACCTGTTCCTCGGCCGCGAGCTGCACCCGCGGCCCGCTTCCTCGACAAGCCGCGCGATGCTCGCCGGCGCCCGCGAGATGCTCGACCGCCTCGAGATCCGCATCCCCAACCTGACCGCGCCTGGTCGAGCAGCTCTCCGGCGGCCAGCGCCAGTCGATCGCCATCGGCCGCGCCGCCGCCTTCGAGCCCAAGGTGCTGATCATGGACGAGCCGACCTCGGCGCTGGCCGTGGCCGAGGTCGAGGCGGTGCTGCGCCTGATCAGCCGCCTGCAAGGCGCGCGGCGTCTCGGTCGTCCTGATCACCCACCGCCTGCAGGACCTGTTCCGCGTCTGCGACCGCATCGCCGTGATGTACGAGGGCATCAAGGTCGCCGAGCGGCGGATCGGCGAGACCGACCTCGAGGATCTCGTCCGCCTGATCGTCGGCGAGAAGGCGGCACGCATGACCGCCTACACCGAACGCGCGCCAGCGGCTCGCGCCGCTCGCCGACTTCCTCGCCGAGAACGCGCAGCTCCTGTCGATCGCCGCCTTCTTCCTGCTCTGCCTGGTGTTCTTCACGCGCTCGGCACCGACGCCTTCCTGACCGCCGGCAACCTCCTCAACCTGCTGCGCCAGGCGGCGCCGATGCTGATCGTCGCGGTGGCGATGACCTTCGTCATCACCACCGGCGGCATCGACCTGTCGGTCGGCTCGCCAGGTGGCGCTGGTCAACGCGCTCGCCGCGATCCTGCATGCAGCCGGCGTCCCCTGCCTCGCCGCCGTCGCTGCTGATGCTGGCGCTCGGCGCGCTGGTCGGCCTCGCCCAGGGCTGGTTCGTCGCCTACGAGAGGATCCCGCCCTTCATCGTCACGCTCGCCGGCCTGTCGGTCCTGCGCGGCGTCGCGCTGCTGCTGACCCAGGGCTACTCGATCCCGATCGCCGACGCCGCCGGCTTCGTCTGGCTCGGCCGCGGCTGGTTCCTCGGCGTGCCGCTGCCGGCGCTCATCGCGGTCCTCGTCGCCGCCGCCGGCTGCGTCGCGCTGCGCTCGACCGCTCTTCGGCCGCTACGTCACGGCGATCGGCGCCAACGCCGAGGCGGCCCGCCGCGTCGGCATCGCCGTCGCAGCCGCATCCTCGCCTCGGTCTACGTCGTCTGCGGGCATCGCCTGCGCCGTCGCCGGCATCATCATCGCCGCCCGGCTCGGCTCGGGCTCCTCCAACGCCGCCGTCGGCTTCGAGCTCGAGGTGATCGCCGCCGTGGTGCTCGGCGGCACCGCGCTGCTGGGCGGCCGCGGCACGATCCTCGGCACGGTGCTCGGGCGCGCTCACCATCGCGGTGATCGGCAACGGCCTGATCCTGATGCACATCTCGCCGTTCTTCACCCAGATCGTCACCGGCGCGATCATCCTGGTCGGCGATCTGGCTCAACACGCGCTCTTCACGCCCGGCTTCCGGCTGCGGAGGCCGGCAAATGACCGCTCGCCGACGCCCATGTCGGCTCCGGCCAGGTGATGACCGTGCTCGGCCCGATCCCGCGCGCCGAGCTCGGCGTCACCCTGATGCACGAGCACATCCTCAACGACTGCCGCTGCTGGTGGCACCGGCCGCAGCGAGCCCGAGCGCCAGCATCTCGCCGACGAGCCCGGTCCACGATCGAGCATCATCGGCGAGCTGCGGAAGGACCCGTTCGTCAACCTCCACAAATGCGCGCTCGACGACGAGCCGCTGGCGATCGCGGAGCTCGCGGCCTTCGCCGCCGGCGGCGGCCGCACCGTGGTCGATCCGACCTGCCGCGGCATCGGCCGCGACCCGGAGGCGCTGCGCGGATCGCGCGCGCGACCGGGCTGAACATCGTCATGGGCGCCGGCTACTACCTCGCAGACCTCGCACCCGCCGGAGGTCGCCGCGCATGTCGGCCGACGCCATCGCCGACGAGATCGTCGCCGAGGCGCTCGACGGCGTCGGCGGACGGCGTGCGGATCGGCCTGATCGGCGAGATCGGCGTCTCGTCCGACTTCACCGCCGACGAGGAGAAGTCGCTGCGCGGCGCCGCCCGCGCCCAGGCGCGCACCGGCCTGCCGCTGATGGTCCACCTGCCCGGGCTGGTTCCGCCTCGGCCACGAGGTGCTCGACATCGTCGAGGAGGAGGGCGGCGATCCGCGCCACACCGTGCTCTGCCACATGAACCCGTCCTATGCCGACTTCGACTACCAGACGACGCCTCGCCGCGCCGCGGCGCCTTCCTCGAGTACGACATGATCGGCATGGACTACTTCTATGCCGACCAGCAGGTGCAGTGCCCGTCCGACGAGGAGGTGGCCCGCGCCATCGTGCGGCTGATCGAGGCGGGCCTGACCGGCCGCATGCTGCTGTCGCAGGACGTGTTCCTGAAGATGATGCTGACCCGCTACGGCGGCTTCGGCTACGCCTACGTCCTGCGCCACTTCGTGCCGCGCCTGCGCCGCCACGGCGTGCGACGCCGCCATCTCGACCGCCTGATGATCGACAACCCGCGCGCCGTCTTCGACGCGACCGCGGCCGACTGAGGAGACCGCCCGATGCCCAAGAACGTGCTGCTCGTCGGCGAGAGCTGGGTGAGCGCCGCCACCCACTACAAGGGCTTCGACCAGTTCGGCAGCGTCACCTTCCACCTGGGCGCCGAGCCCTGGTCGCGGCGCTCGAGGCCGAAGGCTTCGCCTTCACCTACATGCCGGCGCACGAGGCGGCGGACGGCTTCCCCTTCAGATGACGGGCCTCGCGCGCCTACGACGCGGTCATCCTGTCCGACATCGGCGCCAACACACTCCTGCTGCACCCCGACGTCTGGCTGCAGTCGAAGACCGTGCCGAACCGCCTCAAGCTGATCCGCGACTAGGTCGCGGCCGGCGGCGGCCTGCTGATGATCGGCGGCTACTTCTCGTTCCAGGGCATCGACGGCGAGGCCCGCTGGCGCCGCACGCCGGTCGAGGAGGCGCTGCCGGTCACCTGCCTGCCCTGGGACGACCGGGTCGAGGTGCCCGAGGGCATCACCGCCGAGCTGCTCGAGCCCGAGCACCCGATCCTCGCCGGGCTCGGCGGCGACTGGCCGCCGCTGCTCGGCGTCAACGAGGTCGAGCTCAAGGACGGACGCGACGCTCCTCGCCGCGCTGCCCGACGACGAGGGCGGCCACCCGCTGCTCGTCGTCCGCCACCACGGCAAGGGCCGCACCGCCGCCTGGACCTCCGACATCGGCCCGCACTGGCTGTCGCCGGCCTTCTGCGAGGCGCCGGTCTACCGGCGGCTGTGGAAGAACCTGTTCGACTGGCTCACCGGCGCATGACCTCTCGAGCGCTTCAGGCACAGCGCTCCCGTCGCCAGCATCCCGCGCCGTGCGCCAGCACGGCGTGCGCCTGCCTGCCGCCCCGGCAGGCGCACATCGAACGTCTCCGCCACGGAGCCGAAGCCTCAGGACAGGTGCGCCTGCCCAGGCAGGCGCACGCCGCGCTTCGTCCGACGTCGCAGGCTCACCGCCGCAAGATCGCCGCGAACTCCGCCCGCGTCGGCAGCGCCGCGAACGCCCCCGCCCGCGAGACCGCGATCGCCGCCGCCCGCGCGCCCGCCCGGAGCGCATCCGCGTCGATCGCCGCGCCCCGCAGCAGCGCCGAGGCCAGCGCCGCGCCGAGGAACGCGTCCCCCGCCCCGGTGGTGTCGCGCACCGCGCGCCGGCTCGGCCGGCACCTCGGCGACCCCGCCCGGTCCGGAGACCATCGCGCCCGCCGCGCCCCGCGTCACCACCACCTCCGCCAGCCCCGGCCGCGTGCAGCGCCGCGACGCCCTGCCCAGCGCCGCCGCCTCGGCGGCGTTGACGAAGACCGTCTCGCAGTCCGCCAGCAGCCCCGCCTGCCACGGCCGGAGCGGCGAGGGGTTCATCACCCGCACCATCCCGCGCGCGCCCGCCGCCGCCAGCGCCGCCCGCGTCGCCGCCTCGCTCAGGTTGCCCTGCACCAGCAGCACGTCGCCCCGCCGCCGCCCCGTCCAGCGCCGCCCGCACCGCCTCCGGCGTCAGCGCCTCGGCGCATTCCGTCGTCGTGATGTTGCAGTTGTCCCCGTCCGGCGCGCTCAGCACCAGCGACGCATCCGTCGCCCGCCGCCGGGCATCGCCACCAGCGCCGCCTCCAGCGGCTCGCCGGCCAGCGCCGCGCGGATCGCCGCCCCGCGCGCGTCCTCGCCGACGCCCGCGACCAGCCGCACCGCCACTCCCGGCCCGGGCCAGCGCCACCGCCTGGTTCAGCCCCTTGCCGCCAGGCCCGGAGGCGAGCGGCCGGCACAGGATCGACGCGCCCGGCACCGGCCACGTCTCCACCGCCAGCGCCTCGTCGAAGGCGGCGTTGCCGATCACATGGACGCGCATGGAGCCCCGCGCATGACGCCTGATTTCCGACAACTCCGCCAATGCGGTAGGCGAGATCTTCTCACGCCGCAAGGCGCTGGTCGGCATGATCCACGTGCCGCCCCTGCCCGGCGCGCCGCGCTATCGCGGCACCGGCATGGCGGCGATCCTCGACGCCTGCCTCCGCGACGCCGAGGCGCTGGTGAAGGGCGGCCTCCACGGCCTCATCGTCGAGAACCACGGCGACATCCCCTTCCGCAAGCCGGCCGCGATCGGCCCCGAGACCGCCGCCTGCCTCGCCGTCGTCACCGACCGCATCGGCCGCGCCTTCGACGTCCCGCTCGGCATCAACGTCCTCGCCAACGCCGCCATCCCCGCCTTCGCCGTCGCCGCCGCCGACCGGCGCCCGCTTCATCCGCGTCAACCAGTGGGCCAACGCCTACGTCGCCAACGAGGGCCTCATCGAGGGCGAGGCCGCCGAGGCGCTGCGCTACCGCGCCGCCCTCAAGGCCGAGGACGTCCGGGTCTTCGCCGACAGCCACGTCAAGCACGGCGCCCACGCGATCACCGCCGACCGCACCGATCGCCGAGCTCACCCGCGACCTCGCCTTCTTCGACGCCGACGCGGTGATCGCCACCGGCCAGCGCACCGGCGACTCGGCGACGATGGAGGAGATCGACGCCATCGCCGCCGCCACCCACCTGCCGCTCCTCGTCGGCTCGGGCGTCACGCCCGCCAACGTCGCCGCCATCCTCGCCCGCACCCAGGGCTGCATCGTCGCCTCGTCGCTCAAGGTGGACGGCGTCTGGTGGAACCCGGTCGAGCCCGCCCGCGTCGGCGCCTTCATGGACGCCGCTCGCCCGGCTCTCGAGGACGGCTGACGCGGCGCGACGGCCGGAGCCGAGCGCCGGGACGGCAGCCTGAGCCCTACTTCTCCGGAATGCGCAGCACCTGTCCGGGATAGATCTTGTCGGGGTCCGAGAGCATCGGGCGATTTGCCTCGAAGATCTCCTTGTTCCTGGCCCCGCTGCCGAGGTGCTTCTCGGCGATCTTCCAGAGGTTGTCGCCCTTCACCACCGTGTGGAAGACCGGCTCCTTCGCGTCGGGAACCTCGACCTCCTCGTCGACCTTGGCGACGCCGGCGATGTTGCCGACGGCAATGATCGCCTTCTCCTTCTCCTCCTGGCTCTTCGCCTTGCCCTTGAGCACGACGGTATCGCCCTTGGTCTCGACGGTCAGTCCGCTGGCGTCGAGCCCGTTGCTCTCGATCTCCTTCTTGAGATCCTCGGGAGCCGGCGCCTCCGCCGCATCCGCCGTCCCGATACCGAGCGCCTTGCCGGCGCTCTTGACGAAATCCAGAAGTCCCATGGCGTTCACTCCCGTCCCTTGTGCATACGAAGACATGCACCGGTTGCAACGAGAGGCAAGCGGTAATGGCGACCCCTGCAGGGCTCGAACCTGCAACCTGCGGATTAGAAGTCCGCTGCTCTATCCAGTTGAGCTAAGGGGCCCTGGCGCCGGCGGCCGGCGGTCAGTGGGTCCAGGCAACGCGGCGGCCGGAGGCGAAGTTGTCGCCGTAGCCGTTCTGGCGCAGGATATGCCGGCGTGTCTTCGGCTCGAAGACCTCGAAGGGGATGCCATGGCCCTCGGCATAGGCCACCGCCTCCTCGCGCGATTCGAAGGTCAGGCGGACCTGGCTGTTCATGTCGTCCGAGCCGGTCCAGCCCATCAGGGGATCGATCCAGCGCGCGTCGGCCGGGACGAATTCGAGACCCAGTGACGGGTCTTGCCCTGGCCGGACTGCATCGCGCTCCGTGCCGGCTGATAAATCTTGGCAAGCATGGCGCCACTCCGCAACGAACCGCCTTCCCTTATGGCCAAGAGCGGCGCCGCAATCAAGATGCGCCCGACCCGCCGCGGCTTCCGAGCATCGGCCCCGGGACGCCGGATCGGTGCCCGAACCACGGCGCCGTGACGTCGCGTCAGGTTGACCTTCACGTCAACTTTTCACCTTGCGCGGCCGCTCTCCCCCGAGCACATTCCGCCCGATACCCCGGCATCAAGCGCAGAGGGACGGGACGGCACCTTGAGCGACGATCTCCAGACCATCGGCGCGATGTGCGCCGCCTTCGGCGTCACGCCGCGGACCCTGCGCTTCTACGAGGCCAAGGAGCTGCTCGCCCCGATCCGCGCCGGGCAGAAGCGCCTGTACACCAGGCGCTGCCGGGCGCGCCTCAAGCTCATCCTCCAGGGCAAGCGCTTCGGCTTCGCGCTCGAGGACATCCGCCAGCTCCTCGACCTCTACGACGTCGACGACCAGCAGACGACCCAGCTCGCCCGCACCCATGCCCTCGCCCTCGATCGGCTCGGGGCGATGGAGGCGCAGCGGGCCGAGCTCGACGCCGCGATCACCGACCTGCGCCAGCGGATCGCCGCCTCCGAGGCGATGCTCGGCGCGCCGCAACACCGCCGCCGAATAGGAAGCGACCATGCCGACCTACACCCCGCCGCTTCGCGACCTGGCTTTCGTCCTCCACGACGTGCTCGCGGTCTCGGCGCAGGGCAACGCCGACCTCGACCCCAACTCGACGGCGGCCGTCCTCGAGGAGGCGGGTCGCATCGCCCGCGACGTGCTCGCCCCGCTCAACGCCGTCGGCGACCGCGAAGGCTGCCGGCTCGAAAACGGCGTCGTCCGCACCCCGACGGGGTTCCGCGAGGCCTTCGACCTGCATGCGCGAGGGCGGCTGGACCGGCCTCGACTGCGACCCGGCCTACGGCGGCCAGGGCATGCCCTACGTGCTCGCGACCGCCGTCGGCCAGATGACTTCCGCCGCCAACATGGCCTTCAGCATGTACCAGGGCCTGACCCACGGCGCCTACTCCGCGATCCATGCCCACGGCACCGAGGCGCAGAAGGCGACCTGGCTCCCGAAGATGGTGTCCTGCGCGTGGACCGGCACGATGAACCTCACCGAGCCCCACGCCGGCACCGACCTCGGCCTCCTCCGCACCCGCGCCGAGCCGCGGGACGACGGCACCTACGCGATCACCGGCCAGAAGATATTCATCTCCGCCGGCGATCACGACATGGCCGAGAACGTGATCCACCTCGTCCTCGCCCGCATCGCCGGGGCGCCGGCGGGCGTGAAGGGCATCTCGCTCTTCATCGTGCCCAAGGTCCTCGTCAACGCCGACGGATCGCTCGGCGCCCGGAACGCCGTCTCCGTCGGCAAGCTCGAGGAGAAGATGGGCATCCACGGCAACGCGACCTGCGTGATGAACTTCGACGGCGCCACCGGCACGCTCCTCGGCGAACCCCACCGCGGCCTCCAGGCCATGTTCACCATGATGAACGAGGCCCGCATCGGCGTCGGCCTCCAGGGCCTCGCGCAGGGAGATGCCGCCTACCAGCACGCCGCCGCCTACGCCCGCGAGCGCCTGCAGGGCCGCGCCGTCCCCGCCCCCGAACACCCCGACGCCGCCGCCGACCCGCTCATCGTCCATCCCGACGTGCGCCGCGCGCTGATGGACCAGAAGGCCACCGTCGAGGGCGGCCGTGCCTTCCTTCTCTGGGCCGCGACGCTCATCGACGCCGCCAACGCCGGGGACAAGACCGCCCACGGCCTCGTCTCCCTCCTCACGCCGGTGGTGAAGGGCTTCCTCACCGACAAGGGCTTCGAAGGCGCCGTCCAGGCCCAGCAGATCTTCGGCGGCCACGGCTACATCGAGGAGACCGGCGCCAGCCAGTTCGTCCGCGACTCCCGCATCGCGATGATCTACGAGGGCGCCAACGGCGTGCAGGCCCTCGACCTCGTCGCCCGCAAGCTCGGGCAGGACGGCGGCAAGCCGCTGATGGCCTTCTTCGAGACGGTGAAGGCCTTCATCAAGGAGAACGACGGCGACGCGCGCCTGAAGCCCGGCTTCCTCGACCCGCTCAAGGCGGCGTCGAAGGACCTGCAGGCGGCGGCGACCTTCTTCCTGCAGTCGGTCAAGACCCCGAACGCGGTCCTCGCCGGCTCGACGGATTTCCTCCATCTCTTCGGCCACGTCTGCCTCGGCTACCTCTGGGCGCGGATGGCGAAGGCGGCGCTTGCAGAAAACGACGACTTCCATGCGGCCAAGCTCGCCACCGGGCGCTACTATATGGCAAGGCTCCTCCCGGCGACCGCGCTGCACCTCGCGCGCATCCAGTCCGGGAGCGGAGCCGGTCATGGCCCTGCCCGAGGAGGCGTTCTGATGTCCGAATACCAGCTCCACTGCTTCGCCCAGTCCGGAAACTCCTACAAGGTGGCGCTGATGCTCGCGCTCAACGATGCCGACTGGGAGCCGGTGTGGGTCGACTTCTTCAACGGCGCCACCCGCACCCCCGAGCTCCTCGAGCTGAACGAGATGGGTGAGGTCCCGGTCCTCGAGCACGGCGAGCTGCGCCTCGTCCAGTCGGGCGTCATCCTCGACTACCTCGCCCAGCGCTTCCGCGACTTCGCCCCGAAGTCGGAGGAGGAGCGCCGCGAGGTGCTGCGCTGGACGCTGTGGGACAACCACAAGCTCACCTCCTACATCGCCAGCCTGCGCTTCCTGATGAAGTTCGTCCCCGAGGAAAAGACCGACCAGGGCGTCATCGCCTGGCTCACCGCCCGCTCGGGCAGCGCCCTCAAGGTGCTCGACCGCCACCTCTTCACCAACGAGTGGATCGCGGCCGACCACATCACCACCGCCGACCTCTCCTGCGTCGGCTACCTCTACTTCGACCACGAGTTCGGCCACGACCTGACCGCCTTCCAGAACATCGAGCGCTGGCGCCAGCAGATCGCCGCCCTGCCCGGCTGGAAGCACCCCTACGACATGATGCCGGGCCACCCGATCCCGGCCGGAGCCCTCACATGAGCGACGCCTACATCTACGACGCGATCCGCACGCCGCGGGGCAAGGGGCGCCCCGACGGTGCGCTCCACGAGATGACCGCCGTCCGCCTCTCCGCCGACACGCTGAACGCGCTGCGCGCCCGCACCGGCTCCGCCACCGACACGGTCGAGGACGTGATCTGGGGCAACGTCACCCAGGTCGGCGAGCAGGGCGGCTGCCTCGCCCGCTCCGCCGTGCTGCTCTCCGACCTCCCCGAGCACGTTCCCGGCCTGTCCCTCAACCGCTTCTGCGCCTCCGGCCTCGAGGCGGTGAACCTCGCGGCCAACCAGGTCCGCGCCACCGGCGGCGGCTACGTCGCTGGCGGCGTCGAGATGATGAGCCGGGTGCCGATGGGCTCGGACGGCGCCGCCATCGCCGTCGACCCGGCGCTCGCCTTCAGGACCTACTTCGTCCCCCAGGGGATCAGCGCCGACATCATCGCGACGAAGTTCGGCTTCTCCCGCGACGACGTCGACGCCTACGCCGTCGAGATCCCAGAAGCGCGCCGCCCGCGCCTGGGACGAGGGCCGCTTCGCCCGCTCGGTCGTCCCGGTCTCCGACATCAACGGCCTCCCCCTCCTCGACCGCGACGAGCACCTGCGCCCCGGCACCGACATGCAGTCGCTCGGCGCCCTCAAGCCCGCCTTCAAGGACATGGGCGAGACGATGCCGGGCTTCGACGCCGTGGCGATCCTCAAGTACCCCGAGCTCGAGCGCATCACCCACGTCCACCACGCCGGCAACTCGTCCGGCATCGTCGACGGCGCCGCCGCCCTCCTGATCGGCGACCGCGACTTCGGCATCCGCCACGACCTCAAGCCCCGCGCCCGCATCAAGGCGAGCGCCAAGATCGGCACCGACCCGACGATCATGCTGACCGGCCCGGTCCCGGTCACCGAGCGCGTCCTCGCCACCGCCGGCATGGAGATCGGCGACATCGACCTCTTCGAGGTCAACGAGGCCTTCTCCGCCGTCGTCCTCCGCTTCCTCCAGGCCTTCGCGCTCGACCCCGCCCGCGTCAACGTCAACGGCGGCGCCATCGCCATGGGCCACCCGCTCGGCGCCACCGGCGCGATGATCCTCGGCACCGCCCTCGACGAGCTCGAGCGCAGCGACAAGGAAACCGCCCTCGCCACCCTCTGCGTTGCCTCGGGCATGGGCGCGGCGACGATCATCGAGCGCGTCTGACGCAAGCGCTCTTCCAGGTCTTCATACGGCCCTGAAACCTGGAGAGCAGTCGTTTTCGGCCCACAGGCCGAAAACCAGCAAAGAAACAAGCGCGCACCTGCGCGCACAATTCGGCCGCAAAGGCGGCCCGCGGCGGAACGCCGCGATGCAACCGCTCCGAGGGAGGCACGAATGGCGATCTTCACCACCGACACCGACGCCGACGGCATCGCCACCATCGCCTGGGACCTCCCCGGCCGCTCGATGAACGTCCTGACCGAGGACGGCATCGCCGAACTCGACGCCGCGATGGACGCCGCCCTCGCCGACCCCGCGGTCAAGGGCATCGTCATCACCTCCGCCAAGCCCGACTTCGCCGGCGGCATGGACCTCGAACCTCCTCGCCACCATGAAGGAGCGCGCCGGCACCGAGCCCGCCCGCGGCCTCTTCGACGGCATCATGGCCATGCACCGCCTGCTCCGGAAGATCGAGCGTGCAGGCATGGACCCGAAGACCCTGAAGGGCGGCAAGCCCGTCGCCTGCGCCCTCCCCGGCCTTTCCGCCGGCATCGGCACCGAGATCGCGCTGGCCTGCCATCGCCGCTTCATCGCCGACACGCCCCGCGCCAAGATCGGCCTCCCCGAGATCCTCATCGGCATCTTCCCCGGCGCCGGCGGCACCACCCGCCTCGTCCGCATGATGGGCCCGATGCCGTCCGCCCCCCTCCTCCTCGAGGGCAAGATGCTCGCCCCCGCCGCAGCGAAGGCCGCCGGCGTCGTCGACGAGGTCGTCGCCCCTGACGCGCTTCTCGCCGCCGCGAAGGCGTGGGTGAAGACCGCCGACCCCGCCGAGCTCGCCAAGCCCTGGGACCGCAAGGGCTACAAGCTCCCGGGCGGCGCCCCTTACACCCCGGCGCGGCTTCATGACCTTCGTCGGCGCCGCCGCGATGGTCCACGGCAAGACCCAGGGCGCCTACCCCGCCGCCCAGGCGATGCTCTCGGCGATCTACGAGGGCGCCCTCGTCGACTTCGACACCGCGCTGCGCATCGAGGCGCGCTGGTTCACCCGCACCCTGATGAACCCCTCGTCCTCGGCGATGATCCGCACCCTCTTCCTCAACAAGCAGGCGCTGGAGAAGGGCGCCGTCCGCCCCGCCCTCCCCGACGAGGCCGTCCGCAAGCTCGGCATCCTCGGCGCCGGCATGATGGGCGCCGGCATCGCCACCGTCGCGGCGCAGGCCGGCATCGACGTCGTCCTCCTCGACCGCGACCAGGAGGCCGCCGATCGCGGAAAGACGCACGCCGCCAGCTACTTCGACGACGGCGTGAAGAAGCGCAAGACCACCCCCGAGAAGCGCGACGCCGCC
The DNA here is from genome assembly GCA_963748245.1 of uncultured Actinomycetota bacterium. GTDB lineage: Bacteria > Actinomycetota > Actinomycetes > Propionibacteriales > Kribbellaceae > Kribbella. The sequence goes on from CAVVIA010000005.1 coordinate 3,273,448, forward strand.
CTCGCCCGCATCACCGCCACCGCCGACACCGCCGCCCTCGCCGGCTGCGACCTCGTCATCGAGGCGGTCTTCGAGGACCCCGCCGTCAAGGCCGAGGCCACGAAGACCGCCGAAGCCCACCTCGCCCCCGACACGATCTTCGCCACCAACACCTCGACCCTCCCCGTCGCCGGCCTCGCGAAGGCGAGCCGCGACCCTTCCACCTTCCTCGGCATCCACTTCTTCTCGCCGGTCGAGAAGATGGCCCTCGTCGAGATCATCCGCGGCCCGGAAACCTCCGACCGCGCCGTCGCCAAGGCCCTCGACTTCGTCCGCCAGATCCGGAAGACCCCGATCGTCGTCAACGACGCCCGCTTCTTCTACGCCAACCGCTGCATCATCCCCTACATCAACGAGGGCGTGCGCATGGTCGCCGAGGGCATCGCCCCGGCCCTGATCGAGAACGCGGCCAAGCAGCTCGGCTTCCCCCTCGGCCCGCTGCAGCTCGTCGACGAGACCTCGATCGACCTCGGCGTGAAGATCGCCAAGGCGACGAAGGCCGCCCTCGGCGACGCCTACCCCGAGAGCCCGGCCGACGGCGTCCTCTTCGCCCTCGCCGACGAAGGCCGCCTCGGCCGCAAGGCGAAGGCCGGCTTCTACGCCTATGACGACAAGGGCCGCCGCACGGGCCTCTGGCCCGACCTCGCCACCCGCTGGCCGGCGCGCCCCGACCAGCCCCCGCTCACCGAGGTCCAGAGCCGCCTCGCCATGATCCAGACCCTCGAGGCCGTCCGCGCCCTCGAGGAGGGCGTCCTCACCGACATCCGCGAAGGCGACGTCGGCGCCATCCTCGGCTGGGGTTTCATGCCGTGGTCCGGCGGCCCCTTCTCCTGGCTCGACATCCTCGGCGCCGGCGAGGCCGTCGCCACCGCCGACCGCCTCGCCGCTGCCCATGGGCCGCGCTTCGCCCCGCCGCAGCTCCTCCGCGACCTGGCCGCGTCGGGCGGGAGCTTCTACGGCGCCACCGCGACGGAGAAGGCGGCCTGAGCGCCGGGTGACAAGCCCGCCGCCCCGCGCTAGACAGGCGGCGAGGGGCGGACGGGAGCGCCGGACGGCCGCATGACGGCACTCGACAGATACGTTCGGCTGGAGGCGACCGGCCTCTGGCGCGAGAGCCGCGAGGCGCCGCCGCGCGAGGTCATCGTCTCCTTCGGCAGCGCCACGCTGATGCTCAAGGATCTCGCCGACGCCCCGCTCGGCCACTGGGCGCTCGCCGGCGTCAGGGCACTCCGCCGCGACGGGTCCGGCGACGGTCTACTCGATGACCGCCGACGGCGCCGAGACCCTCGAGATCGACGACCCCGACGATGACCGCCGCCATCGCCGCCGTCACCCGCCGCGAGCGCCCGGTTCGCCCGCGCCGGCGCCGTCGCCGCTCCTGCCGCTCCTTCCTCCTCGCCGCCCTCGGCGCCGTCGCGTGGGCCGCGCCCCGCCTCATCCGCCCGGACCCCGCGCTGCTCGTCCCGCCCGAGCGCGCCGCCGAGATCGGGGACCGCATGCTCATCGCCCTCGTCGAGCGCCACGGGCCGCCCTGCGACCGGCGCCGCCGGCCTGACCGCGCTCGCCGCCCTCGCCGAACGCCTCGCCCCCGGCGCGCCGCCCCGCCTCCGGCTCATGCCGCTCGGCGTCGCCGGCCGCGGCGCTTCCGGGAGGGACGATCCTCCTCGACGACACCCTGGGCGCCGGCCCGGCCGAAGTCCTCGCCGGCTGGGCGGCCCTCGCGCTCGGCCGCGACGCGCCGCGGGCGCTGCTCGCCGCGGCCGGTCCCGTCGCCGACCTCCGCTATCTCGCCTCGGGGTCCTTCCCCGACGACGCCCTCGCCCGCGCTGCCGAAGCCGCCCTCGCCCCGCCCACCGCCGCGGAGGCGGCCCCCGCGCTCGCCCGCCTCGCCGAGGCCGGCATCGACCCCGGGCCCTTCGCCGCCGCGCTCGCCGCTGCCGGCCTGCCCGCCGACCCGCCGCCGGCCGGCACCGTCCACGCCATCCCGGACCGCGAGCGGGCCGCGCTCGCCGCCCTCTGCGAGACCCGATGAGATCGTCGGCCCAAAGTCCGTGGCCATGACCCGACCGACGGCCCAGGTTCCGCCGATGGCGCAGTCCCTGTTCCAACGCCTGCGGACCCAGCCGCTCGTCCTCCAGTTCCTGATCGCGGGCGCCGCGGTCATGCTGGCGGCGATGCTCGTCATCGGCACCTGGATCACCGCGCGCATCGAGCAGTCGGTCGTCGACAACACCTCGAGCGCCGCCGCCCTCTACCTCGGCAGCTTCGTGGCCCCGATCAGCCAGGAACTCGCCGCCAACGAGACCCTGTCGGAGCCCGCCCAGCGCGCCCTGCGCGAGAGCTTCGAGTCCAGCGGCCTCGCCGAACGCGTCGTCGCCTTCCGCATCTGGAAGCCGGGCAGCCTCGTCATCTACGCCATCGACCCCGAGATCATCGGCAAGCGCTTCGAACCGACCGAGGAGCTCAAGGCGGGCTGGTCCGGCCGGGTCAGCGGCAACTTCGCCAGCCCGGCCGCGCGCGTCAGCGTCAACGGCGTCCCGCCCGACGTTCCGCTCCTCCACGTCTACGCGCCGCTCCGCGAGGTCTGGTCGGGCCGGATCATCGCCGTCGCCGAGTTCTACGAGATCGCCACCGACCTCCGCCGCGACCTCGCCAACGCCCGCCTGATGAGCTGGCTCCTCGTCGCCAGCGTCTTCTTCCTCTCGGGCATCCTCCTCCTCGGCATCGTCCGCGCCGGCGGCCACACCATATCCGAGCAGGAGGCGATGCTGCGCGAGCAGATCGAGGAGAGCCGCCGCATCGCCGTCCAGAACGGCGACCTCCGCCGCCGCGCCATCGGCGCCTCGGCGCGCGCCACCGCCCAGGCCGAGCGCAGCCTGCGCCGCGTCAGCGCCGACCTTCACGACGGCCCGGCGCAGTACGTGGCCCTCGCCGCCATGCGGCTCGACAGCATGGTCCCCGCCACCCCGGCCGGGCAGGCCGAGGCCGCGACGATCCGCGGCGCCCTCCAGACGCGCCCTCGCCGAGATCCGCGCGATCTCGCGCGGGCCTGTCGCTGCCCGACCTCGAACGTCTGCGCGTCGACGAGATCGTCGCCCGCGCCGTCGACAGCCACCGGCGCCGCACCGACACCGACATCGACCTCAGCTACGACGGGCCCGCAGACCCGGGCCTCGACGCCTCGGCCCGCATCTGCCTCTACCGCTTCCTCCAGGAGGGCCTCTCCAACGCCGCCCGCCATGCGCCGGGGGCGCCGGTCGTCGTGGCGGTGGAGGCGCACCCGGAAGGGGTGACCGCCCGGTCCGCGACGGGGGCCCGGGTTTCGACCCCGAGCCATCGTGCTGCGCCCGGACGGCGGCGAGGGTCTCGCCGGCCTGCGCGACCGCGCCGAGAGCATCGGCGGCGAACTCGACATCATTGCCGGCGGGGCAAGGGCACGACCCTCGTCCTGCGCCTGCCGCTCGGAAAGGGAGAGAGCCGATGACGATCCGCGTGGTGCTCGCCGACGACCATCCGATCTTCCGCGACGGTCTCGTGCGCTCGCTCGAGGAGAGCGGGCGCTTCACCGTCGTCGGCACCGGCGCCAACGCCGACGAGGCCGTGGCCCTCGTCGCCGAGCACGCCCCGACCTCGTGCTCCTCGACATCTCGATGCCCGGCAGCGGCATCGAGGCCGCCCGGCGCATCGCCGCCGGCGCCAACCCGCCGCGCATCGCCGTGGTGACGGTCTCCGAGCAGGACCAGGACGTGATCGCCGCCCTCCGCGCCGGGGCGATCGGCTACGTCCTCAAGGGTGTCTCCGCCGCCGAGCTCGCGGAAATCCTGGTAGGCGTCGCCGCCGGGAGAAGCCCACGTCTCGCCCGATCTCGCGGCGCGCCTCCTCAACGAGGTCGAGCGGCCGGCGCCGCGGAGCAAGACGCACCGCCCGATCGACGACCTCAGCAAGCGCGAGACCGACATCCTGCGCCGCGTCGCCCGCGGGCTCAGCAACCGCGAGGTCGCGGACGAGCTCGGCCTCCAGGAGAAGACCGTCAAGCACTACATGACCTCGATTCTCGAGAAGCTCCAGGCCCGCAACCGCGTCGAGGCCGCGCTCATCGCGCGCGACTCCTGGGGCGAGCGCTAGCCGCGAGAAGTGGGGGCGCCGCCGTTGGGCGACGCCCCCGGATACTCGAGGCACTCGCTACTCAACTGTGTGGCCGACCGCCGCGAGAGATGGGATCGCGACGCCCCGCCGCACCTCAGCCGCCCGTGAGCGCGCGCAGGCGGTTTCGGTCCTCCTCCGTCGCCGGGCGATCGACGACGGTGTTGCCGTCGGGGTCCTCGAAGCGGTAGCGGTCCCCGCTCAGAATCCTCCGTCCAGCCTTCCCGGTAGCGGACCGACAGGCCCTCGGCCGATACGCCGACGGACACGACATCCGACCCCGCCGGAAGCGACGCGCTCGGCGCGTCGCCGAGCCCCGAGCGCCGCAGGTTCTCCCGGACGCGCTCGATGTCCTTCGCCGTCGCCGGACGATCGACGACGACGCGTCCCTCGGCGTCGTGCATCTCGAAACGGCCGTCGGCGATCCGTTCGCGCACCCGGTTCGAATAGACCACGCCCATGCCCGCGGCATCGCGCTCGACGCGCACCGCGCGCAGGGGCTGCGCTTCGGATTTCTCGGCCGCTTTCGGTGCCGCCACCTGCCCGGCCGGCACTGCGGCATCGCCGCTCCGCCGGCTCGGGATCGTAGCCACCCCGCGCGTGCGGAGCTTCTCCGGCGACCTGCCCGCGTCCGGGCCGGTCTCCGCTTCCGATCCGATGTCCGCTTCGCGCGTTCGGCCTCCGCGCCCACGTCCGGCGTCCGCTCGCCGCGCCCGTGTCGGCGGTGCCGTACCCATGCGGATGTCTGCTCCAATGCGCGTGGCGCGGTTCGGCGTATTCACCCCGCCAGCCGCCGCGGCGCCGACCCGCTCCGCCACGCCCCCGCCGGCCGGTTTCTCATCGCCACCGGCAAGACTTCGGGCTCGGCCGGGGGCGTCTGCCTCAACGCCCCCGGCCGGGGACTGCACCGAAGCCGCGCTCGCGGACGGCTCTTCGGTCGAGACGCTTCCGGCCGAGGCGCCACCCCTGCCGCCATCGCCCGCGTCTCCACCGTCCTCCGTCGCCGCGTCCGCCGACGCTCCGTCGTCCCCGCCACCACCGCCCGACGCGCCGCCGCTCCCGGCGGCGCCGTCCGCAGTCGCTTCGGCCGAAACACCGCCGGACCCCCTCGAACCGTCGGTATCGTCTTCATGGCCGCCAGCCTGCGTGCCGGTCGTGGCTTCCCCGTCGCCCTCGGTCGCCCCCGCCTCGTCGGCGCGGGCCGACGCCAGGAACGTCCCGGCGCCGCGCTGGCACGACGAGCCCTGGCGGCACAGCCGCCAGGAGTCCCGCCAGCACCCCGAGGGTTAGCGCGGTTCGCCCGTACTCACGTACTCGCATATTTTGCTTCCTCTCGGACGCCCCGCGCACCTCTATCTAGAGGCGCCGCCCCGCCGTCGCCATCGGACGAAGGTCCGGCGATCGACCGGCGGCGCCGATTCAGCGCCGCCGCCAGCCGCCCCCCTGGAGCCGGAGCACCCGGTCCATCCGCGCGGCGAGCTCGGGGTTGTGGGTCGCGATCAGCGCGGCGAGGCCGGTGCCCCGCACCCGGTCGAGCAGGAGCTCGAAGACCCGCGCCGAGGTCTCGGGGTCGAGGTTGCCGGTCGGCTCGTCGGCGAGGAGCAGCCGCGGCCGGTTGGCGAGCGCCCGGGCGAAGGCGACGCGCTGCTGCTCGCCGCCCGAGAGCTCCGCCGGCCGGTGGTCGAGCCGCGCCGCGAGCCCGACCGCGTCGAGCAGCTCCCGCGCCCGCGCCGCCGCCTCGCGCCGCGCGCGACGCCCGCCGCCCGCTGCGGCAGGGCGACGTTCTCGAGCGCCGAGAACTCCGGCAGCAGGTGGTGGAACTGGTAGACGAAGCCGACCGTGTCGCGGCGGAGCCGCGTCCGCGCCCCGTCGCCGAGGCCGCGCCACCGCCTGCCCGATCAGCCGCACCGTCGCCGCGGCGTCGGCGCGTCGAGGAGCCCGGCGATGTGGAGGAGCGTCGACTTGCCCGCCCCCGACGGCGCGACGAGCGCCACGACCTCGCCCTGCCGCCAGCGACAGGCTGGCGCCGTCGAGCACGGTGACCGCGCGCCGGCGTGCCGGGATTGTAGACCTTGCCGACGTCCTCGAAGGCCGAGCGCCTCACTCATAGCGCAGCGCCTCGACCGGGTTCAGCCGCGCCGCGTTGCGCGCGGGAAAGAGGGTGATGAGGAACGAGAGCCCGAGCGCCATCACCACCACCGCCGTGCACGTCCGCCAGCGCAGCCGCGCCGGGATCTCGGTCAGGTAGCGGATCTCGGGGTTCCACACCGAACCGCCCGCGACCCATTCGACCACCGCCTGGATGTCCTGGATGAAGTAGGCGAAGAGGCAGCCGAGGATCACCCCGAGCCACCGTGCCGACGACGCCGATCAGCGACCCGCAGAGGAAGAAGATCCGCATGATCGAGCCCTGCGTCAGCCCCATCGTCCGCAGGATGCCGATGTCGCGGCCCTTGTTCTTCACCAGCATGACGAGGCCGGAGACGATGTTGAGCGCGGCGATCAGCACCACGAGGCTGAGGATGATGAACATCACCCGCCGCTCGACGTCGAGCGCCGACAGGAAGGCGCCCGAGGCGTCGCGCCAGGTCCAGATCACCCCGCGCGGCCCCGCCGCCGCGGTCGAGCGGCCCGACGCATCCGCTCGACCGCGTCGCGGGTCCGCGACCATGACCTCGACCTCGTCGGCCGCGCCCTCGCGGTTGAAGTAGCTCTGCGCCTCGGCGAAGGGCATGTAGACCCGCGTCCGGTCGATGTCGTAGCGGCCGACCCCGAAGACGTAGACGACCTCGTAGTCGCTGATCCGCGGCTGCGTGCCGAAGGGCGTGTCCATGCCTTCGGGCGAGACCAGCGTCACGAAGTCCCCGACGCCGACGCCGAGCTCCCGCGCGACGCCGCTGCCGATGGCGACCCCCCGCTCGAGGTCGGCGAGCGCGCCCGTGGCCGGTCTCGGGATGGGCGATCAGCGGCACCGCCTGCGAGATCCGCGAGCCGCGATGCCGATCACCTCGACCCCCGCCGCCCGACCGTTGGCCGAGGCCATCACCTGGCCGCGGATCAGCGGCGCCGTCCGCGTCACCCCGGCGACCGCCGCGAGCCGTCCGCGCCAGGTCGTCGTAGTCGGCGATCAGCCGGCTCGGCGTGCCGCCCTCGTCCGGCGCCGTGCGCGTAGTAGACCGTGACATGGGCGTTGGCCCCGAGGATGCGGTCGGTGAACTCCTCGCGAAAGCCGATCATCACCGCCTGCACGACGATCAGCGTGGCGACGCCGAGCATCACCCCGATCAGCGCATACCAGGCGATGACCGAGATCCCGCCCTCCTTGCGCCGGGCCCGCAGATAGCGCCAGGCGATCAGCCACTCGAAGGCGGCGAAGGGGGCGGTGCTGGACGACACGTTCGAACCTCGACGGTGGCAGGGGCCGGGACCGTGGTGGCGACCGCCGGCGAGGTCAAGCCACAATCCCGCGGGTCTCCGGCTGCCCTTTGCCACGCGGGATGGTTGCGCCTAAGCTCGGCCTCGGGACCGATACGCTCGAAGGCGGGAGAAGCCGACGGATGCGACGCCTCTGCACCGCGAGTCTCTGCGCCTACCTCGTCGCCTGCGGCCTTGCCCTGGCCGCGATCCCGGCGACCGCCAGCGGGCTCGCTCGCGCCGAACCCGTTCGTCGCGCTCGGCGCGGTCATCCTCGGCTTGCCGTGGAGCCCTCTCGCGGCGCTGCTCGCCGGCGACGCCGGGACCGCCACGAGCGTGGCGCTGATCGCCGCCGGCATGGCGATCAACGCCGCGCTGCTCCGCCTTCTCTGCCGCCTTGCGGCGCGCAGGGCGGCGAGACCGGTCAGCCCCGCGCGTAGATCTCCTTGAGCCGTGCGACCGCGTCCGCCGGCGACAGCTCCTCGCTCTCGCCGGTGCGCCGCGAGGTCAGCTCGACCTTGCCGGCCGCGAGGCCGCGCGGGCCGACGGTGATCCGCCACGGCAGGCCGATCAGGTCCATCGTCGCGAACTTCGCCCCCGCCCGCTCGTCGCGGTCGTCGTAGAGCGGGTCGAGCCCGGCCGCCGTCAGCCCGGCATAGAGCCCCTCGCAGGCGCGCGTCCGCCGCGGCGTCGCCCTGGCGCAGGTTGACGATGCCGACGCCGAACGGCGTCACGCCCTCCGGCCAGATGATGCCCTTGTCGTCGTGGCTCGCCTCGATGATCGCGCCGACCAGCCGCGAGACGCCGATGCCGTGCGAGCCCATCTGCACCGGCACCCGCTCGCCCTGCCTCGTTGACGACGACCGCCTTCATCGGCTCGGAGTACTTGGTGCCGAAGAAGAAGATCTGCCCGACCTCGATGCCGCGGCCCTCGACCCGCCGCTCCTCGGGGATCGCCGCGAAGGCCGCCGGGTCGTGCCGCTCGTCGGTGCGCGGCGTAGGGCGCCGTCCACGTGGCGACGATCTCGGCCACCTGCCCGCGGTCGGCGTAGTCGATCGCCCGGTCGCCGAGCGTCAGGTCGGTGACGGCGCGGTCGTAGAAGACCCCGCTCTCGCCGGTCGGCGCCAGCACCAGGAACTCGTGGGTGTGGTCGCCGCCGATCGGCCCGGTGTCGGCGCGCATCGGGATCGCCTTCAGGCCCATCCGCTCGTAGGTGCGGATGTAGCTGACCATGTGGCGGTTGTAGGCGTGCAGCGCGTCCTCGACGGTCAGGTCGAAGTTGTAGCCGTCCTTCATCAGGAACTCGCGGCCGCGCATCACCCCGAAGCGCGGCCGGACCTCGTCGCGGAACTTCCACTGGATGTGGTAGAGCGTCAGCGGCAGGTCCTTGTAGCTCGACACCGCCGAGCGGAAGATGTCGGTGATCAGCTCCTCGTTGGTCGGCCCGTAGAGCATGTCGCGCTGGTGGCGGTCCTTGATGCGCAGCATCTCGGCGCCGTAGTCGTCGTAGCGGCCGCTCTCGCGCCAGAGATCGGCCGACTGCAGCGTCGGCATCAGGAGCGGGATGTGCCCGGCGCGCTGCTGCTCCTCGTGGACGATCTGCTCGATCCGGCGCAGCACCTTGTAGCCGAGCGGCAGCCACGAATAGATCCCCGCGCTCGCCTGCCGGATCATGCCCGGCGCGCAGCATCAGCCGGTGGCTCGCGATCTGCGCCTCGGCCGGGGTCTCGCGCAGGATCGGCAGGAAGTACTTGGTCAGGCGCATCGCCGGCTCGCACCTCGGTGAAAGGGGGGTCGCGCCGGTGTAGGCGAAGCGCTCGGCGCAGTGCAATCCTGCCGCGCGAGGGTTGCGCTGAGGTAATTTCTGCATTGCATCCCGCGCATGAACCTGCTTAAAGTCCGCTCACCGATCAGGGAGTGCCCCGGAAGCGCGGTCCACTCGAATGAGGCCGTGACGAACCGGCGCCAGTGAAACGACCCGTTGGCGCTGGCCCAAGTCTGGGGGGAAGAACAGAGAGCGGCCTGCCATGCAGGCCGCTTTTAACGTTTGGCCCGGCGGCGTTCCCCGTCCCTACCGCCTGTACCCGCCCGGCTCTCAGTCCTCGGTCACGATCTCCCAGGCACAGTCGAGCCGCTGCGCCAGCGTCTGCAGCCGCCGCTCGACCGCCTCGCCGGCGAAGTCCCGTGCCGGCCCCTTCAGCGTCAGCACAGCCGCGCCCCTCCTCGCGCGCGATGGCCGCGTGCTCGAGCACGCCCGTCGCCGAGCCCGACAGCATCGCGCCGAGCCGCATCGCCCGGCCGAGCACCGCCGCCTCGGTGGCGCGCTCCGCCGGCAGACAGCGCGCCGTAGCGCACGACCTCCTCCGCCGGCGCCAGCGCCTTGTAGCGGTTGAGCAGCGCCAGCCCGAGGAACACCCGCTCGGGGTGGTCGATGCCGGCGACATTGGCGCGCGTCACCGACTCGAAGCAGAGCTCGGCCCGGTAGTCGGGATGCGCCCGCCAGTTCACGTCGTGCAGCAGGCAGGCGGCGCGGATCAGCCGCTGCTCCGACTGCGGCCGGCCCGTCGTAGAGCGGCAGCAGCCAGTGGTAGAGCGCGTCGCCGAAGCCCGGCATGCGCGCCGACGCCGCCTCCATGTGCCGGCAGGCCTCGATCAGCGGATCGAGCAGCCGCATCGGCTCGGGCATCTGCCGGTAGAGCAGCCCCTCGCGCAGCCCGTAGGCGGAGATCGCCACCGGCTCCGGCTCGACCTGCGCAGCAGCTCGGCCAGCACCCGGCTCGCCAGCGGCACCAGCGACAGCCGCTGCGTCGAGGTGCCGGTCATCGCCGACATCGCCGCCTGGTCCTGCTGGCGGATCCAGTCGAGCGTCTCGAGCAGCTGCGGCGATCGGCGGCTCGTAGCCGTGCAGCACCTTCAGCGGGTAGCCGATCCGCTCCATGTCGAGCCGGGCGATCGCCCGCCAGGAGCCGCCGACGAGGAAGAGCCGCGGCGCCGGCCCGGGCACCGCCTGCGCAGCGCCTTGACCTCCTTGCGGATCGACTTGTCGCGCTTGTCCGCGTCGGCGATGTCGGCGAGCTTCAGCGGCCCGAGCGGCGAGGTGCCGCAGGCGTGGATCTCGCCGCCGTTGACCCGCGCGAGCTCCATCGAGGCGCCGCCCATGTCGCAGACCAGCCCCTCGGCGTCCGGCCAGCCGAGCAGCACGCCCTGCGCCGCCAGCCGCGCCTCCTCCGAGCCGCTGGCCACGTGCAGCTGCAGCCCGGTCTCGCGCTCGACCTGGTCGCAGAAGGCCGGCCCGTCCTCCGCCTCGCGCACCGCGGCGGTGGCGACCGCGATCATGCCCGAGAGCTCCATCCGCGCGGCGAGCGCGGCGAAGCGGTGCAGCGCCGCCAGCGCCCGCTCCCAGCCCTCGGGGCTGAGCCGGCCGGTCTCGCGAGAGCCCGGCGCCGAGGCCGCAGAGCACCTTCTCGTTGTAGAAATAGGCCGGGCTGCGCGCCATGCCGTCGAAGACGACGAGCCGCACCGAGTTCGAGCCGACGTCGATGACGCCGATCCGCTTCAGCCGCGCCTTGGCCGGCGTCCTCGAGCGGGATGCCGCGGCAGGCTGGCCTCGGCGTGCTGCGTCGTCACTGTCGCCCGCCCGGTGCGTCGCCGCGCTCACCGTTGCATCCGGTCCGGGCGCTCAATCGCGGCCGCACCCGCGGCCGTCAACCGTCAATCGTGGCCGTGCACGAGCTGGATCACGTCGCGCGCCCCGGCCCGGCCGCGGCCGGAGAGCGAGGGGTTCTCCATGAAGAAGCGGTGGCAGGAGAAGAGCTGCTCGCCCGGCCGCGGCGTCGTGGCGCAGGTAGCGTGCCGTCGGGCTGCGCCACCCAGCTCTGCGCCTGGTCGTGCATGTTCGCCGCCATGATCTGGTCGATGATCTGGGCATGCACCGTCGGGTTGGTGATCTCGACCAGCGTCTCGATGCGGCGGTTGAGGTTGCGCTCCATCCAGTCGGCCGAGCTGATGTAGACCCGCGCCCGCGCGAGGGCAGGCCGTGGCCGTTGCCGAAGCAGACGATGCGGCTGTGCTCGAGGAACCGGCCGATGATCGACTTCACCCGGATGTTCTCGGAGAGCCCGGCGACGCCGGCGCGCAGGCCGCAGATGCCGCGCACCACCATGTCGATCTTCACCCCCGCCTGGCTCGCCGCATAGAGCGCGTCGATCACCTCGGGGTCGGTGATGGCGTTGAGCTTGACCCAGACCTGCGCCGGCCGCCCGGCGCGGGCGTGCTCGATCTCCGCCGGCGAGCCCCTCGAGGATGCGCGGCTTGAGCATGTGCGGCGAGATCGCCAGCTTCTCGAGCTCCTCGGGCTTCACGTAGCCGGTGACGTAGTTGAAGACCTTGCGTCGCGTCGCGCCCCAGCGCCTTGTCGCAGGTGAAGAGCGAGAGGTCGGTGTAGATGTTCGCCGTGCCCGGATGGTAGTTGCCGGTGCCGAAATGGGTGTAGGTGACGAGCTCGCCCCCCTCGCGCCGCACCACCGTCGAGATCTTGGCGTGGGTCTTCCAGTCGATGAAGCCGTAGACGACCTGCGCGCCGGCGCGCTCCAGCCGGCGGCGACTGGCGGATGTTGGCGGCCTCGTCGAAGCGCGCCTTGAGCTCGATCAGCGCGGTCACCGACTTGCCGTCCTCGGCCGCCTCGCAGAGCGCCGCGACGATCGGGCTGTCGCGGCTGGTGCGGTAGAGCGTCTGCTTGATCGCCAGCACGTCGGGGTCGCGCGCCGCCTGCTGCAGGAAGCGCACCACGATGTCGAAGGTCTCGTAGGGGTGGTGCAGCAGCATGTCCTTCTGGCGGATCGCCGCGAAGATGTCGCCCGTCGAAGTCCTGCACCCGCTCGGGCATCCGCGGGGTGAACGGCGGCCAGAGCAGGTCGGGCCGGCCGGCGCGCGTGAGCTCGGCGAGGTCGGCGATGCCGATGAGCCCGGGGATCTCGATCACCTCGTCGTCGGCGACGCCGAGCGCGCGGACGATCGTCCGGCGCAGGTCGGCCGGCGCGTCGGCGGTCATCGTCAGCCGGATCACCTCGCCGCGGCGCCGGCGCTTCAGCGCGGTCTCGAACTCGCGCACCAGGTCCTCGGCCTCCTCCTCGACCTCGAGGTCGCTGTCGCGCAGCACCCGGAAGGCGCAGTGGCCGAGCATGCGGTAGCCGGGGAAGAGCTGGCCGAGGAACACCTCGAGCAGCGCCTCGAGCGGCAGGAAGCGCAGCCTGCCCCTTCGGCCCGTCCGGCAGCCGCACGAAGCGCGGCACCTGCGCCGGCACCGGCAGCAGCGCCTCGAGCACGGTGTCGTCGATCTCGCGGCGGAGCTGCAGCCCCATGGCGAAGCCGCCGTTGGCGATGAAGGGAAACGGATGCGCCGGGTCGATCGGCGAGCGGCGACAGGATCGGGAAGACCTGCTCGAAGAAATGCGTCTCCATCACCGCCTTGTCGGCGCCCCTCAGGTCGCCCGGCCCGAGGATCTCGATGCCCTCGTCCGCCATCAGCTCGAGCAGCACCGCCCAGCATTCCTGCTGGCGCATCATCAGCGCCCGGGCGTCGGCGTCGATCCGGCCGAGCTGGTCCGCCGGCGACAGCCCGTCGGCCGAGGGCGCTGCACCCCCTCGCGGACCAGGCCGCGCAGGCCGGCGACGCGCACCGAATAGAACTCGTCGAGGTTCGAGCCCGAGATCGACAGGAACCGCACCCGCTCGAGCAGCGGCACCGCCGGGTTCTCCGCCTCCGCCATGACCCGCCAGTTGAAGGCGAGCCAGGACAGCTCGCGGTTGATGAACCGGCCCGGCCCGGTGATGTCGAGCCCCGGCACCGCGCGGCCCCGCGGCTCGTTCTCGTTGAGAAAATCGGCATCGACCCGGATGCCCTCGACCTCTGCGACCCTGCCCATGCCTGCCTCCGCCGCGCCCGCGCGGCACCTTCGCCTGCCGCGAGTGTCCCGGATCTCCGGGCCGGGCGCAACGCCCCTACTCCAGCCGCTCGACCTTGCGCAGGTCCGGGAAGATCCGCATCCACAGGAGCGCCACCAGCACGGTCCCGACACCGCCGACCACCGCCGCCGGCACCGCCCCGATCAGCGCCGCGACCACCCCGCTCTCGAATTCGCCGAGCTGGTTCGAGGCGTTGATGAACAGGAAGTTCACCGCCCCCACCCGCCCCCGCATCGCGTCGGGCGTGCGAAGCTGGACGAGCGAGGTGCGGATGACGACGCTCACCGTGTCGGCCGCGCCCATCACCGCCAGCGCCGCGAGCGACAGCGCCATCGACTTCGACAGCGCGAAGACCACCGTCGCCAGCCCGAAGACGATGACCGCCTGGAACATCCGCATGCCGACGCGCCGGTTGATCGAGGTCCGCGCCAGCAGCACGGTCATCGCCAGCGCCCCGATCGCCGGCGCCCCGCGCAGCGCCCCGAGCCCCCAGGGGCCGGTGTGCAGCACGTCGCGGGCGAAGATCGGCATCAGCGCCGTCGCCCCCCCGAGCAGCACCGCGAAGAGGTCGAGCGAGATCGTCCCGAGGATCGGGCGGTTCGAGCGCACGAAGCGCACCCCGGCGAAGAGCTCCGACAGCCGCGCCCCGGGCCGTCCGCCCGTCGGCCGGTCGACGTGGATCAGCGCGTTGAAGCAGCTCGCCACGATCCACAGGCCCGCCATCAGCACGTAGGGCAGCCCCGGCGACGCCGCGAAGGCGAAGCCGCCGATCGCCGGCCCGCAGATCACCGCGAGCTGGAAGCCGCCCGTGGTCATCGCCGTCGCCCGCTGCACCTGCCCGGGCGGCGCGACCGCCGGCAGGAGCGCCGCGCTCGCCGGCGCCTCGAAGGCGGTGGCGATGCCGAAGACCGTCACCGCGCCATAGAGCATGTGCACCGTCAGCCAGTCCCCGAACGCCCCCCAGGCGAGGAAGGCGGCGACGCAGCCCTGGACGATCTGGCAGATCTGCAGCAGCCGCCGCCGCTCGTAGCGGTCGGCGGCATGGCCGGCGAAGAAGACGAGCAGCGCCGTCGGCAGGAACTGCGCGAGCCCGATCATCCCGAGCGCGAGGGCGCTGTTGGTCATCGCGTAGACCTGCCAGCCGACCGCCACCGTCGCGATCTGCACCGCGAAGCGCGAGGCCATCCGCGCGGTGAAGAACAGCATGAACGGCCGGTGGCGCAGCAGCCGCGCCTCCGCCTTCGCCTCCGCCGGGCCCCCTACCGCGCCCGCTCCGCTCACCGCCCGCGCTCCGCCTGCAGCACCTCGGCGGCCAGCCGCGGCGTCAGCGGCCGACGGCCCGCCAGCCCGGCCCGGTCGAGCGCCGCGACGACCGCCTCGGCGGCGGCCGAAGGATCGCTCGATGCGCGGCACCAGGTAGTCGATCAGCCCCGGCGGCACCACCACCTGCCGGTCGGCGAAGATGCTTGACGAGCAGCGCCGCCAGCAGCGCGTCGTCGGGCGCGTCGAGCTTCGCCACCGTCGCCGCGGCCAGCCGGCTCGCGAGGTCGGGCAGCCGCACCGTCCAGCGCGCCGGCGCCCGGCGCCCGCTGACCATCAGGCTTCCCCCGCCGGCGGCGAGATGGTTGCAGAGGTGGAACAGCACCTCCTCCGCCGCCGCCCGCCCGCGCCGGAGCGCCGAGAGCCGGTCGACGTCCTCGACCGCGACCGCCGCCGTCGCCGGCAAGGTCGCGAGATCGAGTCCCGGCCAGATCGCGCAGCGACAGGATCGTCGCGCCCGCCCGCGCCGCCCAGACATGGGCGAGATGGGTCTTGCCCGCGCCCGCCGGCCCGGTCACCGCCAGGCGCCCGCCCGGCCATCCCGGCCAGCTGTCGACGTGCGCCAGCGCCAGCCGGTTCGCCGGCGCGACGAAGAACGCCGCCCGCCCGAGCGCCGGCCGCGTCGGCAGGTCGAGGACGAGCTGCTCCGGCCGATCCCCGGCCCGGCTCAAGGCCCGGTCTCGGGCGGCGGCGCGCGGCCCGTGTACATCGGGCTCGCGAGGTACTGATCGACGAGGAAGCGCCCGATCACGCCGAGCGCCGCCGCCACCGGCACCGCGACGAGGAGGCCGGCGAAGCCGAAGAGCGTGCCGAAGACCGCGAGGGCGAGGATCAGCCACACCGGATGCAGCCCCACCGACTTGCCGATCAGGTTCGGCGCGAGGATGTTGCCCTCGACGAACTGGCCGAAGAAGAAGATGCCGGCGGTGACGACGATCCAGAGCTTCGCGTCCCAGAACTGGAAGAGCGCGATGCCGACCGAGAGCAGCAGCCCGACCGTCGAGCCGATATAGGGGATGAACGACACCAGCCCGGCGATCAGCCCGACCAGAATCCCGTACTGCAGCCCGATCGCCCAGAGCGCCGCCGCGTAGAACACCCCGAGGATCACGCAGACCGAGAGCTGCCCGCGCACGAAGCCCGCGAGCACGACGTCGATCTCGCGGGCGAGGCCGCGGATGGTCAGCGCATGCTCCCGCGGCAGCCAGGCGTTGACCCGGGCCACCATCCGGTCCCAGTCGAGCAGCAGGTAGAAGGCGACGACCGGCGTGACGAAGAGCACGACGACGAAGCTCAGCACCTGCAGCGAACTGACCAGCACCTGGTTCAGCACCGTCATGCCGCTGTCGCGCAGCATCGTCTCGAAACCGCTCAGGTTGCGCAGCAGCCGGCTGTTCTCGCCGAAGAGCTCCGGGTAGCGCCGGCCGAGGATCGCGCTCAGGTTGGCGATATACTCGGGCAGCGCCCCGACCAGCGCCTGCATCTGCCAGATCAGCGCCGGAACCGCGAAGACGAGGATCGCGACCAGCACGAGCACCCCGACGACCGCGATCACGCTCGTCGCCACGATCCGGCTCATGCCGAGCCGCTGCAGGCGATCGGCGATCGGGTCGAGGAAATAGGCGATCCCGGCCCCGAGCAGGAAGGGCAGCAGCGTGCCGCCGAGCAGCCACAGCACCAGGATGAGGACCGCGAAGGCGATCCCCCAGAAGCGCAGCTGGGTCTTGGCATTCACCGCCATCGCGAATCCCCGGAGTTGAGGCGGGATAGGTGGCGCACGCGATCCCCCAAGGCAAGGACGCGAGTCATCCGCGATCCGCGCGAAGGCCTCGCCATCGGCCGCCAAGATCCTGAGCCCCCGATGCGCCGACGCCTTCCCGATGGATTTCCAGCTGCCTTCTGGGTCGAGGGTGCTCCTGTAACCCCCTGACCTCCAAGCCTTACCCGGTCAGACGAACTGCTCGCGGATCAGCCGCTCCTCGAGCCCGTGGCCGGGGTCGAAGAGGATGCGGTGGCGAACGTCGCCCGCGCTCGCCGTCTCGATGAGCACCGCGTTGCGCACCTCGGTCGAATCGGCCACCGCCGAGACCGGCCGCTTGTCGGGGTCGAGCACCTCGAAGGTCACCCGCGCGCTCTTCGGCAGCAGCGCCCCGCGCCAGCGCCGCGGCCGGAAGGCCGCCATCGGCGTCAGCGCCAGCACCCCCGACGCCGATCGGCAGGATCGGCCCGTGCGCCGAGTAGTTGTAGGCGGTCGAGCCCGCCGGCGTGCTCAGCAGCACCCCGTCCGCGACCAGCTCCGCCAGCCGCTCGCGCCCGTCGACGAGGATGCGCAGCTTCGCCGCCTGCGGCCCCATCCGCAGCATCGACACCTCGTTGATCGCCAGCGCCTCGACCGTCACCCCGTCGGCGCGCGTCGCCCGCATGCGCAGCGGGTTGATGCCCGCCTCCTCCGCCGCCGCCAGCCGCTCGACCAGCCGCTCGTCGCTGTAGGTGTTCATCAGGAAGCCGACGGTGCCGCGGTTCATCCCGTAGACCGGCACCCCCCGGCCGGTCGTCTCGTGCAGCGTCGAGAGCATGAGCCCGTCGCCGCCGAGCGCGACGATCACCTCCGCCTCCTCGACCGGTGTCTGGCCATGGCGGGCGATCAGCCGGGCGCGCGCCTCCTGGGCGATGGCGACCGGGCTCGCCACGAAATGGATGCGCTCGAAGGCCAAGTCCCGGGTCCGCTCCTCTGCCGGCCGCCACCTTCACCCGCGCCCCGCCGCAAACTCAAGCCGCCAATCCCGGCCAGCGGTCCGCCGCCCGGCCCCACCACGCGGCCCCCCGGAGGCCACCATTGACGCGCCCCCGCGAAGCCTCCAACGCTGTCCGCCCGTCCAGCCGCAGGGAAGCCGCCATGCCCGTCTCCGCCGCCCTCACCATCGCCGACCTCAAGGAGATGGCCCGGCGCCGCGTGCCGCAGATGTTCTTCCAGTACGCCGACTCCGGCGCCTATACCGAGGGCACCTACCGCGCCAACGAGGCCGACTTCGCCCGCGTCGGCCTGCGCCAGCGGGTGCTCGTCGACATGTCCGACCGCTCGCTCGCCTCCGAGATGATCGGCGAGCCCGTCGCCATGCCGGTCGCGCTCGCCCCGACCGGCCTCACCGGCATGCAGCACGCCGACGGCGAGATCCTCGCCGCCCAGGCCGCCGAGGCCTTCGGCGTCCCCTTCACCCTCTCGACCATGTCGATCTGCTCGCTCGAGGACGTGGCGGCGGCCACGACCCGGCCGTTCTGGTTCCAGCTCTACGTCATGCGCGACCGCGGCTTCTGCGAGAGCCTGATCGAGCGCGCGCGCGCCGCCGGCTGCTCCGCCCTCGTCCTCACCCTCGACCTCCAGCTCGTCGGCCAGCGCCACAACGACCTGCGCAACGGCCTCTCCGCCCCGCCGAAGTGGACGGCGAGGCACGCCTTCCAGATCGCCACCCGCCCGTTCTGGGCGCTGGAGATGCTCGGCACGCAGCGCCGCGGCTTCGGCAACATCGTCGGCCACGTCAAGGACGTCTCCGACCTCTCCTCGCTCGCCGCCTGGACCAACGAGCAGTTCGACCCGCGGCTCTCGTGGGACGACGTCGCCTGGATCAAGGAGAAGTGGGGCGGCAAGCTCATCCTCAAGGGCATCCTCGACCCCGAGGACGCCGCGATGGCCGCGGAGACCGGCGCCGACGCCATCGTCGTCTCCAACCACGGCGGCCGCCAGCTCGACGGCGCCCGCTCGACGATCCAGGCGTTGCCGGCGATCGTCGACACCGTCGGCGACCGCATCGAGGTCCACCTCGACGGCGGCATCCGCTCCGGCCAGGACGTGCTCCGCGCCCTCGCCCTCGGGGCCAAGGGCACCTACATCGGCCGCGCCTTCCTCTACGGCCTCGGCGCCGGCGGCCGCGAGGGCGTCACCCGCGCCCTCGAGATCATCGCCAGGGAGATGGACATCACCATGGCCCTCTGCGGCCGCCGCGACGTCCGCACCATCGACGCCGCGATCCTCGACCGGGCGCCCCTGCCCTTCGGCTGAGGCGCCCGCGTCCGGTCAGCGTCCGGTCAGGCCGAGGCGCGGTAGTAGGCGCTCTCGAAGGCGTAGAAGGCCTCGAGGGTCTTGGTGTCGACGAAGGGCAGGAGCTGGCTCATGAAGACGCCCCCGACCTTGTTCTGGGGGTCGATCCAGAAGAAGGTGTTGTAGAGCCCCGCCCAGGCCAGGCTGCCGGCCGGACGCCCCGTCGGCGCCTGCTCGTCGTTGATCATGAAGCTCATGCCCCAGCTCTTCGGCACGCCGGGGAAGAACTCCGCGTCGAGCGACCGCGCCGGGTTCGTCGTCGGCAGCATCCGCACCCGGACGTCGCCCATCTGGTTCTTCGACATCTCCGCCACGGTCTCGGGCTTCAGCAGCTGGTTGCCGTTGCCCTTGCCGTCGTTGAGGATCATCCGGATGAAGCGCTGGTAGTCCGGCGCCGTGCCGTTCAGCCCGCCGCCGCCGTACTCGCGGCCGGTGTTGATCGGCGGCTGCGGGTCGAGGAAGCCGAGCGAGCCGTCGGCCTCGCGCGAGTGGATCGTCGACTGCCGCGCCAGCATGTCGTCGGTCATGCCGTAGCTCGTGCTCGTCATCCCGAGGGGGTCGAAGATGTTCTCGGCCATGTAGTCGCCGAGCGACTTGCCGCTCACCTCCTGAACCAGGCGCCCGATCCAGTCGATCGAGATGCCGTAGTCCCACTTCGTCCCGGGATCGAACATCAGCGGCTGGACCGTCCAGGTCTCGGGCTTGGCGTAGTCGAGCGCCGGGAAGGCCCCGCCCTCCTGCGTCTTCTCCGCGACCTTCAGCAACTCGGGGTCCCACTGGGTGTAGGCCATCCCCGACGAATGGGTCATCAGGTGTCGCAGCGTCACCGGGGTCGCCGGCGCGCGCAGGATCGGCTTGTCGCCGTCCCAGCCGTCCAGGACCTGGAGCTTGCCGGCGTCGGGGATCCACGTCGCGATCGGCGAGTCGAGGTCGAGCTTGCCCTGCTCCACCAGCTGCATCGCGCAAGCCCCGGTGATCGCCTTGGTCATCGAGGCCATGTTGCAGACCGTGTCCTCGGTCATGGCGACGCCGCTGCCGTGCTTGCGCTCGCCGAACGCGGCCGAATAGACCGTGTCGGAGGCATTGGTGATCGCGCCGACGACGCCGGCGACGTCGCCCCGCTCGACGGCGCCCCGAAGCGCATCGTCGAGGCTCCCGTCGAGGCCCGCCCCCTGCGCGAAGCCCCTCGGGGCGAACCCGAGCGCGATCGCTGCCGTCGTCGTGGCGAGCACCTGTCTGCGGTTGAAGTTCATTTGGGTATCCTCCCGATTCGCCGGGAGCCAGCGGCCGCTTGAAGCGGTCCTGCTCCGGCCCTTCCGGGATCGCCGAGGAACTCGGTAAAGTCGGCACCAGCGAAGCGGCGGTCCGAGAAGGCGGACCTTAGCGCAGCGCGCTCAACCGCTCCACCGCCGCGCGATCATCCTTTAGTTGCAGCAACGCGCGCCGTTGCTCGGCCGTTATCGCCCCCAGGTCAGCGCCAGGGGCTCGACCTCCCGCGCGAGCTCGAGAAGCTGCGCCCGGGTGTCCGGATGGAGCGGCCGCGTCGGGTGGCGCACCGCCTCGGAGCGGATGACGCCGCCCTCCTTCATCACCACCTTGCACGAGCGCCAGCCGCACTGGCGGTTCTCGAAGTTGATGATCGGCAGCAGGCGCTCGTAGGTCGCCTTCGCCGTGGCCCGGTCGCCGGCGAGATAGGCGCGCACCGCCGGCCCGATCAGGTCGGGCAGCGTCGCCGAGGTCATCGAGCCCGTCGCGCCGGCATCGAGGTCGGCGATCAGCGTGATCGCCTCCTCGCCGTCGAACGGCCCCTCGATGGCGTCGCCGCCCGCCGCGATCAGCGCCCGGAGCTTGGCCGCCGCCTGCGCGGTCTCGATCTTGAAGAGCTTCACCTCCTCGATCTCGCGGGCCATCCGCACCAGGAAGGGCACCGAGAGCGTCGTCCCCGCCATCGGCGCGTCCTGCACCATGATCGGGATGCCGCCCGCCTTCCCCGCCCGCTCGAAGTGCTCGAAGATCCCCTCCTCGTCGGAACGCAGCACCGCGCCGTGATAGGGCGGCATCATCATCAGCATCGCCGCGCCCATCGCCGCCGCCTCGCGGGCGCGGTCCTCGACGACCTGCGTCGCGAAGTGCGACACGGTGACGATGATCGGCACCCGCCCGGCGGCCTGCTCGAGGCTCGTCCGCGTCAGCACCGCCCGCTCCTCGTCCGAGAGCAGGAACTGCTCCGAGAAGTTGGCGAGGATGCAGATGCCGTCGACCTCCTGGTCGACCATGCAGTCGATGACCCGCTTCATCCCCTCGACGTCGACGGCGCCGTCCTCGGTGAAGGGCGTCGGCGCCACCGGCCAGATCCCGGAATAGGGTCGCGTCGTCATGTCTGCCTCCCGCGTTTCTCTTGGCTTCAGTCGTGAAAGGGCGCGACGAAGCGCCGCTCGCCGAGCAGGAAGGCATCGGCGCAGATCCGCAGCGGCGCCGCGTCCACGTCGCTCTCCCGCGCCGCCAGCAGCGCCGCGAAGCGCCGGTAGATCGCGGGATACTCCCGCTCCGGCGCCCGCGCGACCTCCTTGCCGTCGATCGCCATCGCCGCCCCCCCGAGGCTCAGCGCCAGCGTCCCGCCGTCGGTCTCGACGGTGATGTCCCAGGTCTGCGGCCCCTCCTGCCGCCAGTCGAAGTCCGCCGTCGCCGCAAATCCCGCCGCCCCGGTCATCGCCAGCTCCGCCGCGATCGGCGTCGCGCAGTTCTCCGGGAACGACAGCACGGCCTTGTCGACGACGAAGCCCCCGGGCAGGATCTCCGTCAGGATCGACAGCGCGTTGATCCCGGGATCGAACACCCCGAACCCCGACGGCTGCCAGATCCACGCCTGCCCCGGATGCCAGCGCCGCACGTCCTCCTTCCAGACGATCGCCACCGCGCGCGACCGTCCTGCCGTCGAGCCAGGCCTTCGCCGCCGCCACCGCCGGCGCGAAGCGCGAGTGCCACGTCGCGAACAGCACCCGCCCGTTCGCGCGCCGCCGCCGCGACCATGCGCTCGACCTCGCCGAGCGTCGCCGCCGGCGGCTTCTCGAGCAGCACGTCGCGCCCGGCCTCGAGCGCCTTCACCGCCATCGCCGTCCGCACCGAGGGCGGCACGCACAGCGCCACCGCCGCCTCCGGCCCGTCCTTCAGGAAGGCGTCGATGTCCCTGAAGTTCGGCACCCCCGTCGATCGCCTCGTGCCGCGACACCCCCGCCGCCAGCACGAAGTCCGGGTCCGCCGCGATCGCCGGCAGGTGCTGGTCCCGCGCGATCTTGCCGACCCCGACGACGGCAACCGGCCACGCCATCAGTGCGACTCCCGCGCGACCGCGTTGCCCCGGCAGCCGACGAGGAAGTCCATGTCCGCCCCGGTGTCCGCCCCCTTCACGTGGTCGTAGTAGAGCTGGTTCCAGCCCCCGTCCGGCCGCTCCACCGGCGACCGCCAGGCCGCCAGCCGCGCCGCCAGCTCCGCCGTCGGAGATCTCCAGCGTCAGCGACCGCGCCGGCACGTCGAGGCTGATCATGTCCCCGTCCCGCACCACCGCCAGCGGCCCGCCGCGCGCCGCCTCGGGCGAGGTGTGCAGCACCACCGTCCCGTAGGCCGTCCCCGACATGCGCGCGTCCGGAGATCCGCACCATGTCGGTGATCCCCTTGCGCAGCACCTTCGGCGGCAGCCCCATGTTGCCGACCTCGGCCATGCCCGGATAGCCGCGCGGCCCGCAGTTCTTCAGCACCATCACGCAGGTCTCGTCGATGTCGAGCGCCTCGTCGTTGATCTTCGCCTTGTAGTCGTCGATGTCCTCGAAGACCACCGCCCGGCCGCGGTGCACCATCAGGTGCGCCGACGCCGCCGAAGGCTTCAGCACCGCCCCGTCCGGCGCGAGGTTGCCCCGCAGCACCGCGATCCCGCCCGAGGCGGTCAGCGCCTTCTCCACCGGCCGGATCACCTCGGCGTTCCAGTTGCGGACCTCCTTGACCTCGTCCCAGATCGGCCCGCCCGAGACGGTCAGCGCGTCCTTGTGCAGGTGCCCGCCCTCGCCGAGGGCCTTGATGACGACGGGCAGACCCGCCGGCATAGAAGAACTCCTCCATCAGGAAGCGTCCCGACGGCATCAGGTCGACGATCGTCGGAATGTCCCGGCCGAGCCGGTCCCAGTCGTCGAGCGTCAGGTCGAGCCCGACCCGCCCGGCGATCGCCAGCAGGTGGATCACCGCGTTCGTCGACCCGCCGATGGCGCCGTTGACGCGGATCGCATTCTCGAACGCCGCTTTCGTCATGATATCAGACGGCTTCAGGTCGTCCTTCACCATCTGCACGATCCGCCGGCCGGTCAGCTGCGAGATCACCCGCCGCCGGGAGTCCACCGCCGGAATCGCCGCATTGCCGCTGAGCGCCATGCCCAGCGCCTCGGCCATGCTCGCCATCGTCGAGGCGGTGCCCATGGTGTTGCACGAGCCGGGCGAGCGGCTCATCGCCTGCTCGGCGTCGAGGAAGTCGTCCTTGGTCATCGTCCCGGCCTTGACCGCCTCCGACATCTGCCAGAGCGCGGTCCCCGACCCGACCCGCTCGCCGCGGAACCAGCCGTTGAGCATCGGCCCGCCGGAGACGAGGATCGCCGGAATGTCCACCGACGCCGCGCCCATCAGCAGCGCCGGCGTGGTCTTGTCGCAGCCGGCGAGCAGCACCACCCCGTCGATCGGGTTGGCGCGCAGCGCCTCCTCCACGTCCATCGCGCAGAGGTTGCGGTAGAGCATCGCCGTCGGCCGGAGCGAGCTCTCCCCCGGCGAGAACACCGGGAACTCCACCGGCAGCCCGCCCGCCTCGTAGATGCCGTGCCGCACCCGCTCGGCCAGGTCGCGCAGGTGCGCGTTGCACGGCGTCAGCTGCGACCAGGTGTTGCAGATCCCGACGACCGGCCGCCCGTCGAAGAGGTCGGCCGGCAGCCCCTGGTTCTTCATCCAGGAGCGGTGGTAGATGTTGTCCTTGGAGGTGCCCTCGTAGGTCTCCTGCGAGCGCAGGCGCCGCGGCCACGGAGCCGCCTTGAACGTGGTCATCGCTGGCCCCCGCAGGCACGCGGGGCGCCCGCGCCTCCCGTTCCGGTCGCGCGCATGGTCTTCCTCCCGGGCATCTCGTTGTCCGCCGGTCGATCCCGGCGCCGCCGACCCTAGCGACCGACGGGCATATCGCACAAATAGAATTCTATGCTAAGTCGCATGTCGGAAACGTCATCCCCCGCCATGCCCCACGCCCTCGACCACCGTCTCACCCTCAAGCAGCTCCGCCTGATCGCCGCCATCGCCGGGCACGGCCAGCTTTCGCTCGCCGCCGCGTCGCTCTCGCTCACCCAGCCCGCCGCCTCCCGCGCGCTCGCCGAGATCGAGAAGATTTGCGGCGGCGCGATCTTCGAGCGCCACGCCCGCGGCATGACCCTCACCCCCCTCGGCGACCTCATGGTCCGCCGCGCCCGCAACGTCATCGAGGAGATCGGCGAGGCCTCGGCCGAGATCGCGCGCTTCAACGCCGGCCGCGGCGGCATCGTCCGCATCGGCGCCGTGACCGGCGGCGCGATCGGCACCGTCGTCCCCGTCGTCCAGCGCCTCCGCAGCGAGGCGCCCGACGCCGAGGTCCACGTCGAGGTGGCGATGAGCCGTCCGCTCGTCCACGAACTCCTCGCGCTGCGCCTCGACTTCGTCCTCGCCCGCCTGCCGGCCGAGGCCACCGCCGCCGACTTCGAGGCGGTGCGCGCCAGCGAGGAGCGCGTCGACATCATCGCCGCCGCCGGCCACCCGCTCGCCAGCCGCGCCGAGGTCCGGCTCGCCGAGCTCGTCGGCTTCGAGTGGGTGATGCAGGCCGCCGGCGCCCCGATCCGCCTCGCCATCGAGGAGGCCCTGCTCTCCGGCGGCTCCCGGCCGCCGGCGCGGGTGACGAACACCTCGTCGCTCCTCGTGACCATCGCCATGCTCGCGAGCTCGCAGGCGGTCGCGCCGGTCAGCCGCGAAGTCGCCGGCCTCGTCGCCGGCCCCGGCCGCGGCCTCGTCGCCCTCCCCCTCGTCGAGCGGCTGGTGGTCACGCCCTACGCGCTCCTCGCCCTGCGCAACCGCCGCCTTTCGCCCCTCGCCCAGCGCTGCCGCGAGCTCGTCGCCGCCGCCCTCGCCACGCAGGGCGCCGGCGGCGAACGCGACGCTTGCACGGCCCCGCCAACCGGCGCCTAATCGCCGGGCGCCGGGACACGCCGGCGGCTGCAGGGGAGAGCGCAGATGGCCTGGAAGGACACGTTCGGTTCGGACTGGGAGCGCGTCGTCGGCGCGCCGATGCTCGCCGGCATCGCCGTGACCGCCGCGGAGCCGGGCGGCCTCTTCGGCGCCATCAAGGAGAGCTTCGCCGTCGCCAGTGCCATGCGCGACGCCAAGGGCGAAGGCGGCAGCCTCGCCGCCGAGGTCGCCGCCGCCTACGAGACCTCCGAGGGCCGCGACATGGCGCGCGCCGTCCTCAAGTCCGAGGCCAAGGGCAAGAAGCCCGCCGAGATCGTCGACGCCGCCGTCACCGAACTCGCGCAGGTCTCGCGCATCGTCGCCGAGAAGGCGCCGGAGTCCGCCGTCGCCTTCCGGGCCTGGCTGAACGCGATCGCCGCGCGGGTCGCCGAAGCCGGCACCGAGGGCGGCTTCCTCGGCTTCGGCGGCGAGAAGGTCAGCGCCGCCGAGAAGGCGACCCTCGACCGCCTCGCCACCGCCCTCGCCTGAGCGCCGCAGAAGCCGACGCTGCGCTCGGGGCCAGTCGAAAGCGGCGATTCCACCGTCGGCATGACCGCGACTACGGGGCCGCCGACGGGATCGCCTTGCAGGAAGGCCGCGACCGGTCCGCCCCGAGCCGCGGACACCGCCGGCGGGGAACGGCCCGGCAGTCCGCCGGTGCCATCGAACGTGATCGACGAGGACGACGGCGCGGATTGCGCCCCGCCGCGTCGGCAGCTTACAGCAGATGTGACGCACCCGTTCAGGCCGGGGGCCCACCGATCCGCTATGGATGGGCACGCGCACTCCAGGAGTCTCGGCAATGACGCACTTCTCCTTCGCCCAGGTGATCAAGGGCGCGCTGACCGGCCAGAAGAACTGGACCCCCCAGTGGCCCGACCGCGCCCCGAAGGCGGCCTACGACGTGATCATCGTCGGCGCCGGCGGCCACGGCCTCGGCGCCGCCTACTACCTGGCGAAGGAACACGGCATCACCAACGTCGCGGTGATCGACAAGGGCTGGCTCGGCGGCGGCAACACCGGGCGCAACACCACCATCATCCGCTCGAACTACCTCTACGACGAGAGCGCGCGGCTCTACGACCACGCCCTCGACCTCTGGGACACCCTCTCCCAGGACCTGAACTACAACGTCATGTACTCCAAGCGCGGCGTGATGATGCTCGCCCACAACGTCCACGACGTGCAGTCCTCCCAGCGCCACATCCACTCGAACCGCCTGAACGGCGTCGACAACGCCTGGCTGACCGCCGCCGAGGCCAAGGCCTTCTGCCCGCCGCTCGACATCAATCCCCGCGCCCGCTACCCCGTCCTCGGCGCCGCCCTCCAGCGCCGCGCCGGCACCGCCCGCCACGACGCCGTCGCCTGGGGCTACGCCCGCGCCGCCGCCGCCCGCGGCGTCGACATCATCCAGAACTGCCCGGTCACCGCGATCCGCCGCGGCGCCCGACGGCCGCGTCACCGGCGTCGAGACGGCGAAGGGCTTCATCGCCGCGAAGAAGGTCGCCGTCTCCGCCGCCGGCCACACCTCGGTCGTCATGGAGACCGCCGGCGTCCGCCTGCCGCTCGAGTCCTATCCCGCTCCAGGCGCTGGTCTCCGAGCCGATCAAGCCGGTCTTCCCCTGCGTCGCCATGTCGAACTCGGTCCACGCCTACGTCAGCCAGTCCGACAAGGGCGAGCTCGTCATCGGCTCGGGCACCGACCAGTACGTCAGCTACTCCCAGCGCGGCGGCCTGCCGCTGATCGAGCACACCCTCGCCGCGATCTGCGAGATCTTCCCGATCTTCCGCCGCATGCGGATGCTGCGCAAATGGGGCGGCATCGTCGACGTCACCCCCGACCGCTCGGCGATCCTCGGCAAGACGCCGGTCCCCGGCCTCTACGTCAACTGCGGCTGGGGCACCGGCGGCTTCAAGGCGACCCCCGGCGCCGCCCACGTCCTCGCCCACACCGTCGCCCGCGACGAGCCCCACCCGATCAACGCGCCCTTCACCCTCGAGCGCTTCACCACCGGCCGGCTGATCGACGAGGCCGCCGCCGCCGCCGTCGCGCACTGACGCCCCCCGCCATGCACCCCCGCCTTCCTCTTGCCCCAAATACTCCCGCCGGAGGCTCCCGTCCCCTCCGCCCGCGCAACGCCTCCCGAGGGACCGCCCGATGCTGCTGATCCATTGCCCCTACTGCGCAGAGGACCTGCCCGAGCTCGAGTTCGCCTACGCCGGCGAGGCCCACATCGCCCGCCCGGCCGATCCCTCGACGCTCACCGACGAGGAATGGCGCGACTTCCTCTTCATCCGCACCAACCCCCGCGGCCACCACTTCGAGCGCTGGCGCCACATCAACGGCTGCGGCCGCTTCTTCAACGCCGTCCGCGAGACCGTCTCCGACCGCTTCCTCACCACCTACGCGGCCGGCCTGCCGCGCCCGGACCTCGCCACCCTCACCGGAGAGGCCAAATGACCCGCTACCGCCTCCCCGAACCGCGGCCGCGTCGACCACGCCCGCCCCGTCCCCTTCACCTTCGACGGCAAGGCGATGACCGGCCTCGCCGGCGACACCCTCGCCTCGGCGCTCCTCGCCAACGGCGTCCACCTGATGGGCCGCTCGTTCAAGTACCACCGCCCGCGCGGCGTCGTCTCCGCCGGCTCCGACGAGCCGAACGCGCTGATGGGCACCAGCCGCGGCCCCGGCCGCTTCGAGCCCAACACCCGCGCCACCATCCAGGAGCTCCGCGCCGGCCTCGTCGCCGAGAGCCAGAACCGCTGGCCCTCCCTCTCCTTCGACATGGGCGCGATCAACGACCGCCTCGGCTCGCTGTTCTCGGCGGGCTTCTACTACAAGACCTTCATGTGGCCGCGCGCCTTCTGGGACCGCGTCTACGAGCCGGTGATCCGCAACGCCGCCGGCCTCGGCGTCTCGCCCTCCGAGCCCGACGCCGACCGCTACGCCGCCCGCTTCGCCCATACCGACGTCCTCGTCATCGGCGGCGGCCCCGCCGGCCTCGCCGCGGCGCTCGCCGCCGGCCGCGCCGGCGCCTCCGTCACGCTCGTCGACGAGACCGCCGAGCCCGGCGGCGCGCTCCTCTCCGAGCCGACCGTCGCCATCGACGGCAAGCCCGCCTGGGACTGGCTCGCCGCCACCCTCGCCGAGCTCGCCGCCCTGCCCAACGTCACCGTCATGCCGCGCACCACGGCGATCGGCTACTACCACCAGAACCTCGTCGGCCTCGCCCAGCGCCTGACCGACCACCTCGACACGCCCCCCGCCGGCGCCCCCCGCGAGCGCCTGTGGAAGGTCCGCGCCGGCCAGGTCGTCCTCGCCCAGGGCGCCCTCGAGAAGCCGCTGGTCTTCGACGGCAACGACCGCCCGGGCGTCATGCTCGCCGGTGCCGCCCAGACCTACCTCAACCGCTACGGCGTCCGCGTCGGCGACCGCCCGGCGATCGTCACCGCCCACGACAGCGCCTGGCATACCGCCTTCGACCTCGCGGACGCCGGCGCCAGGCCCGCCGTCATCGTCGACGTCCGCGCCTCCGTCGACCCGGCGCTGACCGACCGCGCCCACGCCCTCGGCATCGAGGCCCTGCTCGGCCGCACCGTGACCGGCACCGCCGGCCGGCTGCGGGTCAAGTCGCTCCGCGTCAACCGCATGGAGAACGGCGTCGCCACGCGCCCCCCGCGACGTCGCCTGCGATGCGGTGCTGATGTGCGGCGGCTGGACCCCCTGCCTGCACCTCTTCTCCCACACCAAGGGCAGCCTCGCCTGGGACGACACCCTCAAGGCCTTCCTCCCCGGCCACCGCACCGAGGCCGTCCACATCGCCGGCGCCGGCCGCGGCCTCTGGGGCATCGCCGCCGCCCTCGCCGACGGCGCCGCCGCCGGCGCCCAGGCCGCCCGCGACGCCGGCCTCGAGGCCAGCGCCCCCGACTTCGCCGTGGACGCCGACCGCACCGGCACCGGCATCACCTGCAAGGAGCTGCCGACCGACCGCGACCCAGGCAAGGCCAAGGCCTTCATCGACTTCCAGAACGACGTCACCGCCAAGGACATCCGCCTCGCGGTCCGCGAGGGCATGCGCTCGATCGAGCACGTCAAGCGCTACACCACCAACGGCATGGCCACCGACCAGGGCAAGATGTCGAACATCAACGGCCTGATGATCGCCGCCGACGCCCTCGACAAGGCCCCGCCGCAGGTCGGCCTCACCACCTTCCGGCCGCCCTACACGCCGACGACCTTCGGCACCTTCGCCGGCTACCACCAGGACGCCACCTTCGAGGTGACGCGCCGGACGCCGATCGACCCGTGGGCCGAGGCCCACGGCGCCGCCTTCGAGCCCGTCGCCCTCTGGCGCCGCGCCTGGTACTTCCCGAAGCCGGGCGAGGACATGCACGCCGCCGTCGCCCGCGAGTGCCGCGCCGCCCGCGCCTCGCTCGGCATCTTCGACGCCTCGACCCTCGGCAAGATCGAGGTCGTCGGCCCCGACGCCGTCACCTTCATGGAGCGGATGTACACCAACCCCTGGGCCAAGCTCGGCGTCGGCAAGTGCCGCTACGGCCTGCTCCTCGGCGAGGACGGCTTCATCCGCGACGACGGCGTCATCGGCCGCCTCGCGCCCGACCGCTTCCACGTCACCACCACCACCGGCGGCGCCGCGCGCGTCCTCAACATGATGGAGGACTACCTGCAGACCGAGTGGCCCGACCTCAAGGTCTGGCTCACCTCGACCACCGAGCAGTGGGCGACCATCGCGCTGCAGGGCCCCAACGCCCGCAAGCTGCTCGAGCCCTTCGTCGAGGGCCTCGACATCTCCGCCGCCAGCTTCCCGCACATGGCCGTCGCCGAATGCACCGTCGCCGGCTTCCCCGCCCGGCTCTTCCGGGTCTCCTTCACCGGCGAGCTCGGCTTCGAGGTCAACGTCCCCGCCCGCCACGGCCGCGCCCTCTGGGAGAAGCTGTTCGAGGCCGGCCAGCCCTACGACATCACCCCCTACGGCACCGAGGCGATGCACGTCCTGCGCGCCGAGAAGGGCTACATCATCGTCGGCCAGGACACCGACGGCACCCTCACGCCGCAGGACGCCGGCCTCGGCTGGGCCATCGGCAAGGCCAAGCCCGATTTCGTCGGCAAGCGCTCGCTGACCCGCCCCGACATGGTCTCCAAGGGCCGCAAGCAGCTCGTCGGCCTCCTCACCGACGACCCCAAGGCGGTGCTCGAGGAGGGCGCCCAGATCGTCGCCGACCCCGCGCAGCCGAAGCCGATGACGATGATCGGCCACGTCACCTCCGCCTACTGGAGCGACGCCCTCGGCCGCTCGATCGCCATGGCCGTCGTCGTCGACGGCCACGACCGCGAGGGCGAGACCCTGCACATCCCGATGCCCGACGGTACCCTGACGGCCAAGGTGGTGAAGAGCACCGTCTTCCTCGACCCCGAGAACACCCGGCTCAGCGCCTGACCATGGAGAACGCCATGACCCCCAGCACCACCCTATCGGGCGCCGGCGTGACCATCACCGAGCGCGCGCCGACCACCCGCGTCTCGCTGCGCACCGCCGAGCCCGCCGCCACCGGCCTCGACCTGCCCACGACGATCGGCACCCGCGCCGGCACGGCCCTCTGCCTCGGCCCCGACGAGTGGCTGATCGAGGTGCCGGAGGCCGAGGGCCCCGCCCTCCTCGCCACCCTCGCCGCGATCGCGGTCCCGCACAGCGCCGTCGACATCTCCGACCGCGAGATCACCCTCCGCCTCGAAGGCCCCGCCGTCCTCGACCTCCTCGCCACCGGCTGCCCCCGCGACCTCGCCCGGATGCCGGTGGGCAGCGGCGCCCGCACCGTCTTCGACACCGCCCAGGTCGTCCTCGTCCGCGAGGCCGACGACCGCTTCACCCTCACCGTCTGGCGCTCGTTCGTCCCCCACGTCCGCGCCTTGCTCGATCTCGCCACGCGCGAGCTCGCCGCCGGCCTCTGATCGCCAGGGAACCCCGATGCCCGACACCGCCGCCCGCCGCCTCTCCGACGACGTGCCGATCGCCCGAGCGTCGGTCCTCGCCGACACGGCCGCCGAAGGCCACGCCCGCTCCCCGAAGGCCTGTTCGGGCCAACGCGTCTCGCATTGCGAACGGACCTGCCCATCGCCCGGCCGCAGGTCTCGCGAAACGGCGGGGCCCCGGATTTCGGCCGTCGACGAAATCCGGATGCGTCCGCCCCCCGAGGGCGGACGCATTCCGCGTCCGCGGGGCGGCCACACCCGGATTTGGAGCCCGACGGGACTGCCGCACCCCCCTTCGTCTCCGCGCTCGCGCGCTCCGACGAACGGCCCGGCCGAGGCAGTGCCTCGGCTCTTCGGGCCGCGGCGTCGCGGCCCGCTGCAATCTGAAGCGGACGAGGTCCCGGAGACCACCGCAGCACCCTATCCGCCACTGTCGTGTAGTATGACCAGAAGGTTAACGCCGCGACGAATATCGTTCTGAATCAACAGACTAACCCTCGTCGCACGCGTGCGACGAGAAGCTTTTTGCAGCGGGAGACGGCCATGTTCCTCAGCGTCTTCGACATCTTCAAGGTCGGTGTCGGCCCCTCGTCGTCCCACACGATGGGCCCGATGCTGGCCGCCGCCCGCTTCCTCGACGCGCTCCGCGACGGGTCCGACCGCATCCCCGGCTCCGGCGCCCCCGCCCGGCTCGAAGCGGTCCTCCACGGCAGCCTCGCCTTCACCGGCAAGGGCCACGCCACCGACCGCGCCGTCATCCTCGGCCTGCTCGGCTTCGTCCCCGACACCCTCGACCCCGCCGAGGCCGAGCGCCGCCTCGCCGCCCTCGCCGGGACCGGCACCGTCGACGTCCCCGGCGTCGGCCCCCTCGCCCTCGACCCGGACAAGGGCGTGGTCTTCGACTACGGCCCCGCCCTGCCCGGCCACGCCAACGGCATGGTCCTGCGCGCCTTCGACGCCGCCGGCAACCTCCACCTGACCGAGACCTACTACTCGATCGGCGGCGGCTTCGTCCTGACCGAGCGCCAGATGAAGACCGCGGCCCTCCGCGGCGACGACGCCCGCGTCGCCCGCCCCTACCCCTTCGCCACCGCCGCCGAGATGCTCGCCATGGGCGAGGCCTCCGGCCTCCCCATCGCCGCGATGAAGCGCGCCAACGAGACCGCCGGCGGCCACGGCCCCCTCGACTCCGGCCTCGACCGCCTGTGGGAGGTCATGGACGCCTGCATCGACCGCGGCCTCGCCACCGACGGCATCCTCCCCGGCGGCCTCAAGGTCCGCCGCCGCGCCCACGCCATCCACCAGGCGCTGCTCGCCGAGCGCGGCAACAACCTCGCCCAGCCCCACACCGTCAACGACTGGCTGTCGGTCTACGCCATGGCGGTCAACGAGGAGAACGCCGCCGGCGGCCAGGTCGTCACCGCGCCCACCAACGGCGCCGCCGGCGTCGTCCCGGCAGTGATCCGCTACTACCGCGACCACTGCGTCGGCGCCAACCACCGGGGCATCCACGACTTCCTGCTCACCGCCGCCGCCGTCGGCGGCATCATCAAGACCAACGCCTCGATCTCCGGCGCCGAGGTCGGCTGCCAGGGCGAGGTCGGCTCCGCCGCCGCCATGGCCGCCGCCGGCCTCTGCGCCGCGCTCGGCGGCACGAACGCCCAGATCGAGAACGCCGCCGAGATCGCGCTCGAGCACCACCTCGGCATGACCTGCGACCCCGTCCGCGGCCTCGTGCAGGTGCCCTGCATCGAGAGCAACGGCCTCGGCGCCATCAAGGCCGTCGCCGCCGCCTAGCCTCGCGCTGCGCGGCGACGGCGTCCACATCGTCCCCCTCGACGCCTGCATCGAGACGATGCGGCAGACCGGGCGCGACATGAGCGTCAAGTACAAGGAAACCTCCACCGGCGGCCTCGCCGTCAACCTCCCGGAGTGCTGAGATGCCGGAGACCGCCTTCATCCTGACCCTGACCAGCGACCCGCTGCCCGGGATCATCGCCGCCGTCTCCACCGCCGTCGCCGGGCTCGGCGGCAACATCGCCGAGACCCACCAGCACTGGGACCGGCCGACCAACCGCTTCTTCCTGCGCGTCGCCTTCCTCGGTCCGGAGGGGCTGACGGTCCCGGCCATCGAGCAGGCGCTCGCGCCCACGGTCGAGAAGCTCGGCC
>CAVVIA010000006.1:0-704250 GCA_963748245.1 uncultured Actinomycetota bacterium
GGCGCTGAAGTTCCTGCGTACGGCGTTGCTACCCGACGGCACGTTCCCGATGGGCTGGCGGCTAACGGCACCGCTCGTCGACCGCGGTCTCGGCCGCCGGCATCCCATCTCTCCACTGGCCGCGCTGAAGGCGTCGCCGTACTCGACAACTCCTGGCTGGCTGAGGCAACCACCTGGCTGACGCGCTACCACTGGCACACGCGCGAACGTTCGACCGTCCGTTCGCGCGGTCGACGCTGGATGCGGCCTGCGAGGACAAAGAAGCCGGGATGTACTACTTCCTCGCGGCCTACGAACTCTTCCGGCTCACCGGCGACGACCTCTACGCCTCGTGGGCCGAGGTCGCGGCGGACTGGCTGCTCACCTGGGTCTACGTCTGGTCACCCGAACAGGACCTCGACGCCCCGCTCCGCGCCGCCGGTTTCAACGCGACCGGCTGGCCGACGGTGAGTGTCCAGAACCACCATCTGGACACCTTCTTCCCGACGTACGAACTCCAGGAGTTCGGCACCGTGACCAGCCGGCCGGAGTACGTCGCCGCCGCCGAAACCACCGCCAACGCCATGGGCCAAGGCATCTGCGCCACCCCGGGCGACTGGGGCTTCAGATCGTCGGCGAACAAGGCGAGGCGTCTTCCAGACCCACTGGCAACGCCGAGGCCACGCCAACACCTGGAACCCCTCCTGGGTCATCGCCGTCCCCCTCTCCAACGCCCTCCGCCTCCGCAAGGGCCCCGGATGACCGACCACCTCATCACCGACTACGGCGCTAAGCCTGGCTCTGACTGCACCGCAGCGATTGATCGAGCTGTGCGGGCTTGCGAGCTGACCGGTGGTCGGGTCGTGGTGCCGGTCGGACGGTTCCTGAGTGGTCCGATCCGGCTCCGGAGCAACGTGGAGTTGCACCTCTCGGCCGGGGCGACGTTGCGGTTCGTCACCGACCCGGCGTCGTACCCGATCGTCCGGACCCGTTGGCAGGGCATCGAGTGCATGAGCCATTCACCACTCATCTACGCGTACGACGCCGTGAACGTCGCCATCACCGGGACAGGAACCCTCGACGGCTGCGCATCACCCGACACCTGGTGGCGTGACACGAGACCGGTCGAGGACTGGAACCGGCTGCTGCGGATGGTTCTGGATGATGTCCCGGTGGAGGAGCGGATCTTCGAACCAGGGCACGGTTTCCGGCCCAGCTTCATCCAGCCGTACCTGTGCCGCCGCGTCCGGATCGAGGACGTCCGCATCGTCAACGCGCCGATGTGGGTCATCCACCCCGTCCTCAGCTCCGACATCATCGTCCGCGGTGTCACCGTCGACAGCCGCGGTCCGAACAACGACGGCTGCAACCCCGACTCCTGCCGCGACGTCGTCATCAGCGGCTGCTCGTTCGACACCGGCGACGACTGCATCGCGATCAAGTCCGGCCGTGACGCCGACGGCCGCCGCGTCGGTCGACCCTGCGAGAACATCGTCATCGAGAACTGCCGCTTCGGCACCGGCCACGGCGCCGTCACCATCGGCAGCGAAACCAGCGGCGGAGTCCGCAACGTCATCGCCCGCGACCTCCACGTCACCGGCCCCGGCATCGACCACGCCCTCCGCGTCAAAACCAACTCCCACCGCGGCGGCCTGATCGAACACATCGACTTCCGCGACACCCGCGTCGACTCCGTCACCGCCGCCGCCATCCTGATCGACACCCGCCACGCCGACCCGGACCTCACCGGCACCCACCACCCCACGGTCCGCGAACTCTCCATCTCCGGCCTGCACATCCACAACGCCCCCAAAACCCTGGACCTCCGCGACACCCCCCAAGCCCCCATCCAACACCTGACCCTCACCACAACCCCAATGCCCTCCCCAACCCCCACACCCTGAGCGGGCCTAGCACAACCAACTACTTCTGAGGGTTGTCCACAACCGCGCCCGTGCTGTGGACAACGATGGTCGCCGGATTCCCTTGAAAACAAGGCGATCCGGCTTTGAATTCTGTCGGTGCGGGTGTCTAGAGTCGGTGCATGGAACTTCTGGGCGAGCGGCCGGTGTGGTCGATGAGTGGCAGCGAGATGCTGTCAACTCTCGACGCGCTGGATGCCGAGCTCGCCCGCTTCCAGACCTACCGGCTACAGGTGATCGCCGGCCTCGAGGACATCGGGTACGCCAAAGAGATCGGCGCCCACGACACAGCTCGTCTACTTACCTTCAGACACCGCATCGACAGCACCGAAGCTCACCGCGACGTCCGCCTGGCCCGCGCCCTCCCGAAGTACACCACCGTCTCCGCAGCCTCCCCAACCCCACCCCCGCCCCTCCGACGGCTCCGCGGCCTCCCAGACACCATGCCCGCACCATCGCCGGACCCCTCCGCAGAGCAACCCCCCGCCGCCGCTGCCGCCGGTGCACCTGGGGGTGACGCCACTGCCGGTCGGCCGCTCCGCCCAGCCCAGGCCCAAGCGATCGTGTGGGCGCTGGACCGAGTCGCGACCAGGGTGACACCTGACAACCTCGCAGTCGCCGAGGAACAACTAGTCGGTCTGGCAGCCCACCTCTCCCCGGCCCAGCTACGCAAGGCCGGCAAGCAAATCGGCGACCTCCTGGACAGCGACGGCCCCGAACCGGACGAACACAAGGCCTACGCCCGAGAGTCCCTGACCCTCGCGAACGCCGAGAACGGCGTGAAGTTCCGCGGCTTCCTCGCCAACGAGAACGCCGAACTCTTCCGATCCCTCATCCACGCCGGCGCCCGCCCCCACAAAACCATCGACGGCGAACCAGACCCCCGCCCCCGCGAAAAGCGCCAAGCCGACGCCCTAACCACCGCCCTAACCATCACCGCCACAACAACCGAATCCGGCCAAACCCCCTCCACCCCCACAACACCCACCACCACCCCCGCAGAACCCGACACCACCTCCACCCACGCAGCGCCGTCCAGCCCTCTGCCCACCCACGCGCCCTCCAACGGCCGACCCACCGACGCGCGACTCACCGACGCGCCCTCCGGCGCTCAGCTCACCGACGCGCCCTCCGACGGGCGACCCACCGACGCGGCCTCCGGCGGCGCGACCCACCGACGCGGCCTCCGGCGGGCGACCCACCGACGCGGCCTCCGGCGCTCAGCTCACCGACGCGGCCTCCGGCGCGCGACCCACCGACAGCCGTGTGACCGCGCCACCCGCGACGTCGGCGGCTGCTGCGCGAGCAACCGATGCCGCCCTCACCGACCCAGCCACCGGCACCGCTGGAACTGCTGGCACCGCTAGAACCGCTGGCATTCCTGGAACTGCTGGCATTGCAGGAAACGCTGGCACCGCCGCCTGGGTGCCAGGCTTCGGCGCCAAGGCGAACATCACCGTCACCATCGACTTCAACGACCTCAAAGCCGCCACCGCGGACGCAACCGGTCAGTTGGTATACGGCGACGCGCTCTCCGCAGCAGCCATCCGCCGACTCGCCTGCGACGCCAACATCATCCCGCTCGTCCTCGGCTCGAACTCCGAACCCCTCGACGTCGGCCGCTCCGAACGCCTGGTCAACCGCGCGATGCGCCGCGCCCTGAATGCCCGCGACAGAGGCTGCGTAGTCTGCGGCGCCCCACCGATCCACTGCGACGCCCACCACATCCGCTCCTGGATCGACGGCGGCCCAACCGCGGTCGACAACCTGGTGCTCCTCTGCCGCCGACACCACATCGACCTCCACGCGGGCCACTGGACCATCACCATCACCAACGGCACAGTCCACGTCGCCCGCCCCACTTGGGCCGACCCACCACGCCCCACTACCCACCGCCCCACCCCCGAACCCCGAGAAGACAGCGACCGCCCAGACGCTCCTGTCCGCCATCAGTCCGGTGTTCACCCACCAACCAACTCCCCACCCACGAGCAACCAGGCCACCGCCCAACCCGTCAACGCCCCACCGCTGCTCGCTGCCCGTCGTCCCGCTCCCGAACATCCGCCGACCAACTCCCGCCCTGCCGCCGACCACGCCGCCGCCCAACCCGTCGACGCCCCACCCTTGAGCGGTGCCTGGCCGGACGATGCCGCCGGCCAATCCAATCCCGCAGTACGGCGACGTCCCTCGAGGTGGCAAGCCGACGAGGCTCTCCTCCAGGAGGCAGCCCGCTTCGCCGTCTGGGGTGACGACTCGACTCGTAGCAATTCCCAGCATTCAACCGAGGCTGACAATGCAGCTCCCGACGATCACACAGCAACCCGTAGCGCCACCCATGCGGCAGACCTCGCCTACCTTCCTGCCGAACCGACAACGCAGGCAACCCCGACCCCGCAGTAGCCGACGCCCAAGCCCCTGCTGCCTGAGTCAGGAGCATTCGGGCCGGCTAGTGCAAGGCACGGGTTTCCCACTTGAAGCACAACCCTGGCCTCAACTACACACAAGGATCAGGTCGAGGTGATGGACGGTTGCCTCCAGCACCAACAGCGGACCGCCCGAGCGAGTGAGGCAACACCCGCACAAGCCCGCCACCACCTCCCCACCGTCCGCCGCCCTCGCCGCATCGCCACCGTCCCGCCATCGCCGCATCGCTGCCGCCTGCCGCCGCCCTCGCCGCATCGCCACCGTCCCGCCGCTCGCCGCCTCGCTGCCGCCTGCCGCTGCAGTCGCCGCCTCGCCACCGTCCGCCGCAGTCGCCGCCTCGCCCACCGTCCCCGCAGTCGCCGCCTCGCCATCGCCTCGCCGGTGTCCCGCCATCGCCGCCTCGCTGCCGCCCGCTAGCGCCCGCCGTCGTCGCTGTCACGCCACCGCCCGCCGGTGTGCCCGCCGGCCCGCATCGCGGACGCGATGAAGAGCCGGCTCGCTACCGCCTGGTCGCCGCCTGCCGGTGTGGCCGACTCGCTACCGTCCTGCTGTCGCCGCTGCGCCAGGGTCACGCCGCCATCGCCGCACGTTGGCTCCGTGTTCAGCACAGTGCTCGGGGACCCGCGGTCAGGTCGCGGCCGCTGTGCTGGATCACCTCGCGGAGACGGCCGGCAGTGGTTCGTGGGGGCTAGCTTCGGCTGGTGGGGCTGTCGATCGTCCTAACTCGCGAACTCGTCGCTTGGTCTCACGCCGGATCCGGTGCGCCAGGTCGCGTCGGTGAGCTCGGTGGCGATGTGGCTGGGTCTCCTTGGGTGCGGAAGGATTCGAAGAGGTCTGGGGTGCCTATTTGGCCGCCCTTGAGTAGGACTTGGAGGCCGTTGACGGTGGCGTCCTGGCTGACGACTCGGCAGAGTGCGGTGCCGGGGCCTAGGTCGGTCGGGGTGGGGTGGTTCGGGGCTGGGAGTAGTTCGAGGGCTGTGATCCCGAGGTGGCGGACGATGCGGCCGGAGGTGTCTCCGCCGGCGACTACCACTCGGCGTACGTCGGTGTTCTCGACAACCGTGCGTGCTACTTCGGCGAGAGCCTTGCCGAGGGAGCTGACTAGGTTGTGAGTTGGCTGACCGGTGCGCTCGCCTGTGTGTACGACGACGCCTGGCGCACCATCGTGGAGCGCTGCCACGGCTGCCCGTTGGACAGTGGCCGGGTCTTGCAACTCCAGTGACAGCCAGCCTGCGCGTACGGCGTACTCGATCTGCTCCCTGGTACGGGTCGACTGGCTACCCGAAACAACCAGAACCTGTGCAGATCCTGGAGCCGCATCCCAAGGCGCCGGAGGTGGAGTCACAGTGCCCGGTGTAGGTGGAGTCGGTGTGCTGGGGCCGGTTGGCGTCGCGGTGGGCTGGCCGGGTGATGTCGGGGTGGCAGTGCGGCCCGGTGGTGTGGGGGTGGTGGTGCGGTCTGGTGATGGTGGGGGTGTGGTGGGGCTGAGGCCGGTTGGCGCGGGTGGGGTGCGGGCGACGTTGGGGGTGGAGGTTGGAGGCGTGGCAGGGCTGGGGGTGGGTGGGGCGGGCAGCGTGTTGTCGTGAGTGGGTGGTGTGAGGGTGGTGGTGCGGTGGGGTGGTGGTGAGGGTGGAGGCGTAGCGGGGCTGGGGGTGGTGGGTGGCGCGGGCAAGGGGGTGTGGCGGGCGCGGGCGACGTTCGGGGTTGAGGTTGGTGGTGTGGTGGGCTGGGGGGATGGGGGGAGGTTCAGGGCTAGGGCTCGGGACAGGCCGCCTGAGCCGATGGTGAAGAGGGGTCGGTTGTTGCTGGCGGCAATGAGGGTTTGGCCTAGGAGGCGGAGGTCGGCGTCGGTGAGGGCGTCGAGGATGACGGCGTCGGCGGTCGACTGGGTGTAGGGGGCGGGGAGGTCGGCGTATGACGTGAGGTGGAGGGCGGCGACGCGGAGGGTTGTTTGGTTGGCGAGGTGGAGGCGGAGGTCGGATTCGGTCATGGGGGTGGCGGGGTGGGTCGCCATGGTGGGTTGGCGGTCGAGGCGGTGGATGGAGCCGGCTTCGGCGGCGAAGTGGTGGCTGAAGACGGTGTAGCGGCCGAGCTCCGGTTGGGCGGCGAGGACTGGTACGACGGTTGGGCCGAAGACGGATCGGCCGACCTCGAGTGCGCGGCCGATGCTGCCGAGCTGAGGTGACGAGTCGGCTGTTGAGCAGATCTTGTATTGGACGACTCGCGGGTTCAGGTCACGCAGGGCGGTGAGGATCGGGCGGATCTCTGCCTCTTGCTCGTCGGGGGCCAGTGACCGTGCGATGCCTGCTACTCCGATCACGTCGTAGCGGGTTGCCAGGTCGCGCAGTTCGTCGATCGGCGGAAGGTCGACCAGCAACACACCTCGCAGCCCGCAACGCTCGAACTGCAGCAACGCATCCGTCGACCCGGTGAAGTCGTCTCCGTAGAACGCAACTTCAACCACGAGCGCCTCCCGCCACCCGCACCACACCGCCACCCGGAAACACCCTCCGCGTCGTCGGGGTGTGGGGGTGGTTAGGCATGGGGGGATCCGAAGGTTTGGAGTGCCTGTTGGAGTGCGGGGTTGGTTTGAGCGGCTGTGGTCAGGTCGTTGCCTTCGGTTGCGCATTGCCAGGCGGCTTGCATGGCGGTGACGCCGGCTGCTGGGCCGCCGGGGTGGCCGTGGATGCCGCCGCCGGCGAGTACCAGGAGGTCTGTTGTGCCGGTTTGGCGATAGGTTTCCGGCGCTAGGCCGGCCCATTGGCCTGAGGACAGGACGGGCAAGGTCTGGTAGCCGCCGAACAGTGGTTGCCGGACGGCGGTGATCGAGCGCAGAACCTCCTCGTCGGTTTCGTAGAACTTGTTGGAGAGGCCGTTCGTGTGCAGGTGGTCGGCGCCTGCGAGGCGGGCGAGTTTCGACCAGGCGACGAAGTCGATTCCCAACTCCGGGGCTCTGGTGAACACCCCGGTCATCGCGCGGTGCCCGTGGATCGGCAGCTCGCACCGCTCCCGCAGCCAGGCGAGGCCTGCGAGACCGACCAGGTTCACGCAGACCATCACGCAGGTGCCGCCGGCGTCGCGGACCAGGTCGTGGTTCGCTGCCATCCGGTCCAGGTCGTCGGTGATGTTGAACGCGTACATCGGCCGCCGTCCGGTCCGCGCCGCGACCTTGTCCAGCTCCTCCGTGACCACCGCCACCCGGTCGGCGAGCGGTGAGTGCGGGGGATTGCCCATCAGTTCGTCGTCCTTGATGAAGTCGATGCCCGCCTCGGCGAGTTCGCGGACGACGATCCGTAGTTGCTCGACCGGCAACCCGATGCTGGGCTTCACGATCGTCCCCAGCAGCACACCGTCCGGCCGCTGCAACAGTTCGCGCGTACCGGTCACGCCGAACCGCGGACCGGGATACCGATCAGCGAAGGCGGACGGCAGGTCGAGGTCCAGCAGCCGGATGCCGGCCAGTTGCCTCAACTCGAAGAGGTTCCCCGCCACGGCGGCCAGCAGGTTCGGCAGCGACGGACCGAAGTTCTCCAGCCCGAACGCGATCCGCACCCGCCCGCTCCGCCGGCGAGCGCCGGGCGGCCGGATGACTCCAGGCAGGTCGCCGTTGCCGGTCGGTGGCAGTTCGTCGACCTCCAGCACCCGGGCCGCGAACCGTGAACGCAACTCCGCGGTCTCCCGCGCCACCGCGACGAACGTCCCCGTCGACTGTTCACCCGCGATCACCTCGGCCGCCTCTTCCAGCGGGAGGTAGCTCTCCACCAGGTAGGTGGCCACGACCTCTGCGGCGGTCATCGGGTCGGGTCGATCTGGATCTTGAGGTGGTCCGCGCCGGCATCGATCGCGGTGAGCACCTCGGGGGTGCGGTCGAGGGGGACCGTGTCGGTGATGTACGGCCGGACGTCCAGCACCCGGTCGTTGACCAGCCGAGCCGCTGCGCGGAAGTCGGCCGGGGTGTAGATCGTCGAGCCCTGGATCCTGATCTCCTTCAGGACAGCCGGATTCAGGTCCACGGTCAGCGGGCCGGCGAACATCGGCAGTAGCACCACGCGGCCACGAGGCCGGCACAGCGCCATCGCTTCGGCCAGGCAGCTCGGATGGCCGGACGCGACCACGACGACGTCGAACCCGTCGCCGGTCAGATCCGCACCAGCAGCCAGCAGATCGGACTCCGACGGGTCGACCACATGCGGAACACCCTGCCGGCCAAGGAACTCTCGGTTGAACGACTTCACATCACTGACCAGCACGGTCGCCGCCCCGCGGATCCGGCTCACCGCGGCGACCAGGCTCCCGATCGGACCTCCGCCGAGCACCGCTACCGAGTCGCCGGCCGTCACCGCACCACCGCTGGTGCAGTGCCACGCCACGGCCAGCGGCTCGATCAAGGCACCCTCGTCGTACCCGATCTCATCGGCCAACGGCACCAAGACCCGCGCAGGTGCGGCGAAGTACTCACTGAGCATCCCCGGCCACCCGCCGCCCGGCACTCGTTTCGCCGCGCAGAGATGTGGATGCCCGGCCTCGCAGCGGGTGCACTCCCAGCAGGACAGCGCCGGCAGTACGGCGACCCGATCGCCCACGCTGAAGGCGGGATCGGCCGACGACACCACCTCGCCCGCACCCTCGTGGCCTAACACGACCGGTGGTTTCCGGAACGGATGGTGCCCACGCCACGTATGCAGATCCGATCCGCACAACCCGACCGCGCGCATCCGGAGCAGCACGCCGCCGTCCGCACCAGGATCGGGTACGTCGACCACCGCGACCTGTCGCGGTTCCTGAAGCACTGCTGCCCTCACGATCGTCCTCCTGAGATCGAGTCCGGTAAGTCTCCGCCTGTAAACCTCAAGAAAACAAGGCGGATCGGCCAGCCTGTGGATAGAGCGTTGACATCGCCTGCTCCAAGGGTAAAGGTTTTCCTCATGGTGATGATCCCGGCGACCCTGCTGCTCGAGGAGCGGGCCGCGCTGGCGATGAACGCGGTGACCGGCCTGGCCGACGACGACCTGGACGGCATCCCCTTCTTCAGCGCGAACCTGCTGGCCCGCCCTGCCCGGCTCGATCACGGCGACTGGGACTACGGCTCCAGCCACGGCCGGCTCACGGACGCGATCCTGCTCACCCGGCAGATGACCGGCGGCAAGGACAGCGACGGCAAGGACTGGGACCCGCACTGGGACCAGATCGCCGACCGCTACCGGCAGACCCTCTTCGACCTGCTCCACGAGGACGGCCTCACTTACCGCCGCGAGCACCCGCGCGGCCACTGGCAGCCGAACGCCAACCTGATCGACCAGCGCGCAACCCTGCTCGCCCTCACCACGACGGTGATCGCGACCGGCGACGCCAAGGCGCGAGCAGCCGCGGACAAGCAGGTCCAAGCCCTCAAGCGGATCGCCATCAAGGAACGCGACGTCTGGTTCTACCCAGCCTCGGAGTACACCAAAGAAGGCTGGCCGTCGGCGAACGCGATCGACCTCCACCTCGCCCCCGACCCGGCGTCGTTCTCCGGCCGCCTGATCATGCCGCTCCTGCGCTACCACCAGGCGACCGGCAACCAGGACGCGCTGGACCTGTGCGAGTGGTTCGCCCGCCTCATCGTCGAGAAGAGCGGTGTCTACCTCCCGGACGGCAGCTTCAACCCGGCCCGTGCCTACCGCAGCGGCCACTTCCACACCCGCGTCGGCACACTCGAGGGCCTGGCCCGACTCGCCAGGCACACCGGTGACCATAGCCTGACCGAGTTCACCCGCCGTAGCTACGACTGGGTGCTGACACAGGCCACGAGGTACGGCTGGACCCCAGGTGACCTGGCCGACCAGCGCTACGAGCACGAGACGTGTTCACTGGTCGACCTCATCGGCCTCGGTACGACGCTCGCCGGCAGCGGACTCACGTCGTACTGGTCGGTGGTGGAGCGGTTCGTCCGCAACCACCTGGCCGCGTCGCAGTTGCGTGACGTGAGCTGGGTGGAGTCCGCCCCGGACCGGTCGGGGGACGAGGTGGGCTGGCGGACGTACGTCGACGTGGGTGAGCGCGTGCTCGGTGCGTTCTGCGGGTACGGCGCTCCGAACGACTACGTCTCCGACGTGCCACTGGGCCGCGGCCACACGAACGACGTCCAGGCGTGCTGTGTCGGCTCCGGCGTACGCGGACTGTTCTGGGCCTGGAACAGCATCGTCACCGGCGACAACGCACTGACCCGCG
Source organism: uncultured Actinomycetota bacterium (assembly GCA_963748245.1). Classification (GTDB taxonomy): domain Bacteria; phylum Actinomycetota; class Actinomycetes; order Propionibacteriales; family Kribbellaceae; genus Kribbella. The sequence continues at coordinate 10,536 of CAVVIA010000006.1, forward strand.
TCAACCTGCTACTCACCCGCGCGCACCGCACTGTCGACGTGGTGAGCCACCTACCAGTCGAAGGCAAGGTAGAGCTACACGTCAACGAGCCGGTCGAGGAGTTGCGTGTCCGAGTCCCGGAGTGGGCCGGATACGCGCGGCTGACCCTCACGCGGGGAGACGAGGTGCGCACCGGCGCGGAGCGGATCTGGGCACCAGACGGCTACCTGTCCATCCCGAAGCCGCAGCAGGGCGAGCGGATCGTGGTGACCTTCCCGATGGTCGAGCAGACCACCACCGAACTCGCCGCCGGCAACGAGTTCCGGACCACCTGGCGCGGCGACGACGTGGTCGCGATCGACCCGCCCGGCCGGTCCCGGCCCATGTACGGCGACCGCCCGGAACACGCCGGCGGTCTGCGTGACTACGAGCTCCACCGACCCGAGACGGAGTGGTCCTGGTGACAACCTGGGTGCTGACCGATCCACCGAGTGTTCCGGCGCTGACGCCGTACGACCTGCGCTGCGAGCATCGGGTCGAGCCGCTCGGCATCGGGACCGACCGGCCACGGCTGAGCTGGCGCCTGGCGTCCCCGGTGCGTGGTGACCGGCAGGACGCGTTCCGCGTCAGCCTGCAGCGGGACGGCGTCCAGGTGTGGGACAGCGGTTGGCGGACCGAGGACCAGACGTATATCGACCACGGTGGCGCACCGCTGACCTCGCTGACCGACTACGTGTGGCAACTGGAGGTCCGTGACGCGGCCGGGAAGGTGTGTACGGCGTCGGCGACGTTCGCCACCGGCATCTTCCACCCGGAGGAGTGGCAGGCGCACTGGATCGAGCACGACTACGACACCGATCCGTACTTCGAGCCACCGGTCGACCGTAAAGAGCCACGCTCCGAGCGCTCAGGCACGCTCGCTGCACCGCGCTACTACCGCCGGTCTTTCGAGCTCACCAAGCCAGTCGCCAGAGCACGGGTCTATGCGACCGCCCACGGTCTCTACCAGCTGAGCGCGAACGGTCAGAGAGTGGGCAGCGACGAGCTGACACCCGGCTGGACCGACTACCGCTACCGCCTCGCATACCAGACGTACGACGTCACCGACCAGCTCCACGAGGGTGAGAACGTGCTGGGCGCGGTGCTCGGTGAGGGCTGGTGGTCCGGGTACGTCGGCTGGGACACGCGCAGCCACGCCCACCACTACGGCAAGAAGCCCCAACTGCTCGCTCAACTCGTCGTCGACCACACGGACGGCTCGCAGACCGTCGTAGCGACCGACAGCCGGTGGGTCGAGCGCACCGGCCCGCTGCGGTTCGCAGACCTGCTGATGGGGGAGTCGTACGACGCCCGCCTCGAGCTGGGCGACTGGTCGAGCCCCGGGTACGACGCCACCGACTGGGCCCCGGCCGGTGACGTCGGAGCGGACATATCGACATTAGTTGCCGCCAGCACCGAACCGGTCCGGATGACGGAGGATCTCCCGGCCGTCTCAGTGGTGCGCCGCGAGGGCAACCGCTACATCGTCGACCTCGGGCAGAACATCGCCGGCCGCGTCCGGCTGCGCGTCCGGGGTGCCGCGAACGGCGATCGGATCCGGCTGCGGCACGGCGAGATGCTCGAGGCCGACGGTGGGCTCTACACCGCCAACCTCCGCACCGCCGACGCGACCGACTACTACGTCAGCGCGGGCGGCGGCCGAGGAGTTCTTCGAGCCGATGTTCACCGTTCCACGGGTTCCGGTACGTCGAGATCGACGGCTACCCGGGTGAGCCGACCACGGCCGACGTGACCGGCCGGGCGCTGCACTCGGACACCCCGGTGCCGGCCGGTTCGAGTGCTCGGACGCGGGGTCAACCGGCTGCTCAGCAACATCGCTGGGGGCAGCGCGGCAACTTCGTCAGCGTGCCGACCGACTGCCCGCAGCGCGACGAGCGGCTCGGCTGGACCGCCGACGCACAGATCTTCCTGCCGACCGCGGCGTACCAGGCCGACGTGCTGACGTTCTTCGACAATGGCTCGGCGATCTCGCGGTCGCCCAGACGCGACGAGGGTGCGATCCCGGACGTCATCCCACACCTGATCACCGGACGCCACGGCACTCCTGCCTGGGCCGACGCCGCGACGATCGTCCCGTGGACGCTCTACCGGACGTACGGCGACGAGCGGGTCCTGCGGCAGGCCTGGCCGACCATGAAGCGCTGGGTGGATTACGTCCACCAGGCCAACCCGGACCTGATCTGGCGCAAGCGGACCAGCGGTCACTACGGCGACTGGCTGCAGGTCGGCGTCCGGACGGATCGCGATGTGCTGGCGACGGCGTACTTCGCCCGCAGTGCCGAGCTCACGGCCGCGGCGGCCCGGGTGCTGGGGCTGGACGACGAGGCGGCAGCGTACGGCGAACTGCGGGAGCGGATCGGTGCCGCGTTCGTGCGGGAGTTCGTGGATGCCGAGGGCAAGGTTCGCGGGGACACCCAGACCGGGTACTTGTTGCCGCTGGCGTTCGGGTTGTTGCCGGACGAGTTCGAGCAGGCGGCGGTGAAGCATCTGGTCGCCGACCTCGAGCGGCGCGGCCGGTCGTTGACCACCGGGTTCGCGGGCGTCGCGCTGCTGTGCCCGATCCTGGCGAAGTACGGGCACGTCGAGTTGGCGTACGACCTGCTGCACGACGACCGCTATCCGTCGTGGGGGTACTCGATCCGGCACGGCGCGACCACGATCTGGGAGCGCTGGGACGGGTGGACGGAGGAGAACGGGTTCGGTCCGGTCGCGATGAACTCGTTCAACCACTACTCGCTCGGATCGGTCGGCGAATGGCTGTACGGCGGTGTCGCGGGCATCGACCAGGACCCCACCTCGATCGCCTTCCGCGACCTCGTCATCAGGCCTCGCCCGGGTGGCCGGCTGACGTGGGCCGAGGGTGCCTACGACACACCGACCGGCCGGGTCTCCACCCGCTGGGAGGTCGCCGACGGCACCTTCACCCTGGACGTGGTGGTCCCGCCCGGTGCGACCGCGACCATCCACGTGCCGACGGCTGATGCGGAGTCGGTGCGTGAGTCCAAGCAGCCGCTCGCCGATCAAGCCGACGTCGAGGTGCTGGAGTCGGCGGATCACGCGCTGGTGTGCCGAGTGGGCTCGGGACGCTACAGCTTCAGGGCTCAGGCCTGAGAGGTACGGCGGCGGCGCGGAGGACGCGCCGTGGATCCTCGGATCACCAATTCGCCAGTGAGGTGGGTGGTGTTGGTGGGGGCCGTCGGGTTGAAGTGTTGCCAGGCCTGACGGCCCAGTTCGACCGTGGAGACGGCGTACGTGGTGAGCCCCGGATCGGTGTGGGCGCTCATCGGTGCGTCGTCGACGCCGGCCACCGACAGGTCGTCGGGGACGGAGACGCCCAGCTCGCGGAGGCGGCTCAGGACACCGACGGCCACATGGTCGTTGAAGGCGATCAACGCGGTCGGCCGGTGGGTGAGGGCGTTGTCGACCGCGGTGTAGCCGTCGCGAAGGGATGAACCGCACGGGACGCGGATGATGGTCTGGCCGGCTGCCTCGGCGGCCCGGAAGCCACGTTGACGTTGCTGGTCGGACCATGCGTTGGGCGGACCCTCCAGATAGACGATCCGCTTGTGGCCGAGCGAGTCGAGGTGCTCGCACAGCAGCCGCACGCCGTGGTGGTAGTCGACGACCACGGCTCCTACCGACGGATGCCGCAGTACCCGGTTGATCAGGACCAGCTTGCGGCTGGCCGCGGCGACTTCCTTCAGCCGCGGTGTGCTCATCCGGGGTGCACACAGCAGCAGGCCGTCGACCCAGCGGGCCAGCTCGATCGCCGCGCGGTACTCCCGGTCCGGATCCTCGTCCGTCCCCGCGACGAGTGTGTGGTTGCCGTCGGCGGAGGCCTCGGCCGAGATGCCCTTGAGGATCTCGGCGAAGTACGGGTTGCCGAGATCGGGCGCGACCACCCCGACCGTCTGGCTGCTGCCGCGCAACAACGTCTGGGCAGCCGGGTTCGGCCGGTAGCCGACCTCCTGCGCGGCCGCGCGGACCCGGTCGGCGACCTGGGCCGATACCGGCTTGCCGCCGCTGAGCACCCGCGACACGGTCGCGGTCGAGACCTCGGCGAGCCGCGCCACGTCGTGGATCGTGGCCCGGCCGGCGCGATCGTTGGTCGCCGCGTGTCTGTCGGATCGGTGCTGCCTCACCGGCTCATTGGATCATGCCGGTGGCAGATTCGCTGCCACCACAGGCATGTAAACCTTTTCCCCCATCCGGCAACTTCCGCCGGCAACTTCTGCCCGGCGAGGTCTTGACGCGGGCCGGTCCCGCTGCGACGGTAGCCGAGGAAAAGGATTACCCGCCCACCGCCCCGGGCTTTCCGTACGGCGGTCCGCGCGAGGAGACCACCGTGAGAATCACCGCCCCCAAGCATCCTGTTCGTTGGTACGCCGTCAGCGTCTGCCTGGCTCTCGTCCTCGGACTCGCTGCGTTCGTCACGCCCTCAGGCAACGCCGCCACCGCGGCCAACCCGGCGACGTTCGGCCCGTTCGACCCCCGGATCGAGCTGGACGGTCACTGGGGGCGCGACGACGACGTGGCGATCACAGTGAACTCCGGCTCGTCGCTGCGCTTCCGGTTCACCGGCGACCGCCTCGGCGCCTGGTTCGACACCGAGTCGATCACCGTGCCGGCGCAGCTCTACGTCTCCGTCGACCGCGCCGACCCCGTCCTGGTCAAGGTCGACGAGGACCACAAGGTCTTCGTCGAGGGCCTCGATCCGGCCGTCGCGCACACCGCCGAGATCCTGGTCAAGGACGTCGACGAGTACGCGAACCGCTGGATCACGCCGCTGGAGACCGGCGTCGTCCTCGAGAAGATCGAGCTCGCGCCGCTCGCCACCCTGATCCCGCTGCCGACCGCGGCCGAGCATCGGATCGAGTTCTACGGCGATTCGATCACCCAAGGCGTGATGGCGCTCTGCCCGGAGCTCGGGACCGACTGCGCCGACGGCACCAAGGCGTACCCGCACCTGGTCGGCAAGGCCTTCGGCGCCGACACCAACCAGGTCGGCTTCGGCAAACAAGGCATCCTCCAGCCCGGCCACGGCAACGTCGGCACCGCGGCGGAGTCCTTCGGCTGGAACCTGGCCGGCTTCCCGGCCGCCGCGTTCGACCCCGGCGCTGTCGTCATCAACTTCGGCACGAACGACGCGCCGTACCCGAGCAGCGAGTTCACCCGTGGGTACCTCGCCTACCTCCGCCAGGTCCGCGCCGCGAACCAGAACAGCCTGATCCTCGCCATGCGCCCCTTCAACGGCACGCACAGCGCCGACATCAAGGCAGCGGTCGCTGCGACCCAGGACCGCAAGATCGTGTACGTCGACACGACCGCCTGGCTCGGCGCGGACGACTACAACGGCAGCACTCACCCGAACGTCAAGGGCCACCAGGTCGCGGCCGCCAAGCTGACCAAGGTGCTCGAACGCCTCACCGGCTGGAAGACCGCGCAGCCAAGCCTGCCCGAGCTCTCGCCGCGGGGCACGGTGGACGCCACCTGCTCGGACGCCACACTCAAGCTCACCTTCCAGGGACCGGTGCAACTCGGTGTCCAAGGCAAGCTCAGGATCCACCGGGCCGGCGGCGAGGTCGTCGACACGATCGATCTCGCCGACCTGACGTCGTACCAGCGCTTCATCGGTGGTGCCCGCTCGGACTACGGCGAGTTGCACACCTGGACGTACGAGGCGGTCACCGTCGACGGACGGACGGTTTCGATCCATCCGCATCAGCGGCTGGCGCCCGGACAGGTGTACTACGTGACCGTCGATCCCGGGTTCGTCGTCGGGCATCCCGGGATCGCCGAGCCGGCCATGTGGATGTTCCGGACCCGCCACGACCCGGCGACGGACAGCAGGCTCACGGTCGGCAAGAACGGGGACTTCTGCACGGTCCAGGGTGCGATCGACTTCGTCGCCGAGGGCAACAGGTCCCGGATCGACGTCGACCCCGGCCTGTATCGCGAGCTCGTCTACGTCCCGCAGACCAAGCCCGGCATCACGATCGTCGGCGCCGGCGCGGGCCGGACGATCATCGGCTACCCGAACAACAACCTGCTGAACGGCGACTACGCGATGGCGAACGTGCCGATCGAGCAGGCCTACTGCCCGCGCCGCGTACTCGCCCAGCCGGACCGCTTCAACTGCTGGCGAGCCGCGATGGGTGTCGACGCGGACGACTTCACCCTGGCCGACGCGACGGTGCAGAACCTGACGCCGTACCGCGGCTCGCAGGCCGAGGCGTTCCGCGGCAACGGCGAGCGGATCGTGCTGGCCCGGGTCCGGATCCTCGGCTACCAGGACAGCCTGCGGCTGCAAGGCAAGGGGTTCGTGACCGACAGCTACATCGAGGGTGATGTCGACTTCGTCTGGGGAACCGGCGGGGTCTTCGTCCAGGACTCGGAGCTGAAGGCGTTGCACGAGGGCTACTACAACCAGGTCCGCAACAGTGACAACGGGCCGGGCAACATCTTCGTGAACGTGCGGCTCACCCGCGGTCCGGACGCGCCCGACGACAGCGTGTTCCTCGGACGGGTCGAGCTGAGCAGGTTCCCGACCAGCCAGGTCGTGTTCATCGATTCAGCGATGGACGCCCACGTGAAGAAGTCGGGCTTCCAGATCACCAGCCCCAACGACTGCGCGGCCGCCGGCCAGGTCCGGTTCTGGGAGTACCGCAGTACCGACCTGTCCGGCCGGCCTCTCGACACCAGTGCGCGACTGGCCTGCTCCCGGCAACTCACTGACGACGAGGCGGCCGCGCTGCGCGACCCGTCGAAGGTGTTCGGCGGCTGGCAGCCTGTCGTCCCCCGCCCCGAAAGGTGAAACCCTCATGACCCCTGTCAACCGCAGGACCGTTCTCGGCGCACTCGCCGCCGGTCTGCCCGCGGCGGCCGCGACCGGCTGGCCCGCGACGGCGGCCGCCGCCGAGAGTCCCACCGGCGTCCGTCCGCACCCAGTGCCGCGGCCGGTCGCACCGGTGAACGCCGCGATTGCCGCTGAGCACACCGCGGCGTACAAGACGCTGCCGGAGGTGGTCGTCGGCGTCGACGTCGAGGACCTGATGAAGATCCACACTGCAGCCGACGCGGATGCCCTGCGCCCGCAGTTGGTGGCGCAGGTGTGGAAGGACACCGGCGTCCTACCGACGGGTCTCCCGACCGTACGACGTGATGTCGGTGTGCCGGCCGAGTTGCCGGCGCTGACCGGCGTACGGCGGTATGACCGGCTCGAGGTGGCGATGCCGTTCGGGTACATCGCCTCGGTGTTCGTGGTGGAGCCGGTCCAGAGCACCCATCGCCGGGTCGCGTTCTACCACAACGGGCATGGTGAGCCGCTGGACACGTTGCAGCGGGTGACGCAGGGCTTGCTGGACCACGGGTACACGGTCTTGCTGTTCGCGATGCCGTTCTACCACTGGAACCCGAAGACCCTGCAGGACCCGGTCGATCCGACGGTGCAGCAGCAGCCGTCGCACAACGATCTCAACCTGTGGGAGTCGGCGACGTACTCACCGCTGGCACTGTTCCTCGAGCCGCTCGCGGTGGCGATGAACCACGTCCAGGCGACGTACCGGCCGTCATCGGTGCAGATGATCGGGCTGTCCGGCGGTGGGTGGGCGACGACGATCTACCCGGCACTGGATCCGCGGATCACCCGGTCGTACCCGACCGCCGGCTCGCTGCCGTTCTTCGTCCGGCCGGGGTCGCCGAAGCCGAGCCCGACGCGCGGCGACTGGGAACAGCGTGCGGACAAGCAGCCCGGGTTCTACGGGCTCGCCGACTTCCCGGACATCTACGCACTCGGGTCGGTCGGGCCGCACCGGCGGCAGCTGCAGATCCTCAACCGCTTCGACGACTGCTGCTTCAACGGTGTCGGTCATCGTTCGTACGAGGCCGCCGTACGGCACCGGATCTCGCTGATCGGGACCGATGCCGTCAGCAACGAGACGAACGGCCACTGGGAGATCCTCGAGGACGCCACTCACGGCGACCACACGATCAGCCCCTATGCGCTCTCGGTCATCCTCTGGGACCTGGACGTCCACTGCGCCCACCTGCCCTGAGGCAGGGTCACGCGACGTCCACCAACTCAGCGGAGTTGGTGGACGTCGGTGACGGGGTGGCCGTTGACGGTGACGTTGTCGAAGCTGACGGCGGCGTGCTGGACGGTGCTCGGGGCGTCGACGGTGAAGGTGCAGTTGACCAGGCGGAAGTCCTGGATGGGGGAGCGGCGGTAGCCGCGGATCATCAGGGCGTTCCGGGCGCGCCGGACGGTGATGTCGCGGAGCTCGACGTTGCGGACGACCGGCGTGAGCGGGCCGGTGTCGCCTTCACCGCGGTGGAAGTTGCACTGGACAACCTCTTTGGTGAGGTTCGAGATCTCGACATCGCGAAGGTAGATGTTCTCGGCGAACCCGCCGCGGATCGAGTTGGTCTTGATGTACAGGCCGAAGTACAGCGCGGGGCCGCCGATCGTGCAGTCCCGGACGAAGACGTTGCGGACCCCGCCGGTCATGTCCGAGCCGAGCGTGATCGCGCCGTACTTCACCCGCATCACGCAGTTCTCGATCAGGATGTCCTCCGACGGCACGTTCACCATCAGGCCGTCCGCCTCCCGGCCGGACTTGATCGCGATGCAGTCGTCGCCGGCGTCGAACGTGCAGCCGCGGATCACCACCGACCGGCACGACTCGACATCCACGCCGTCGTTGTTCGGTCCCTGGCTGTCGATGACGACGTCCTGCACGGTCACGTTCCGGCACAGCACCGGGTGGACCTGCCAGAACGGCGACCGCACGATCGTCACGCCTTCGATCAGTACGTTGGTGCACTCGTACGGCTGGATGAAGCTCGACCGCAGGTGATGCCCGGGACCGTAGACCCGTTCGGACAGCGGTACGCCGAACGCACTCTGATCCCGGAGGTCCGTGAAGTCCTGGTCGCACTGGTGGAACCAGCCCCACCAGCTGTCCCAGTCGGCCTGGCCGTCGAGCGTGCCCGGGCCGGTGATCGCGATGTCGGTGCAGCGGTACGCGTAGATGAAGGGCGAGTAGTTCAGCACCTCCAGGCCTTCGTACCGCGTCTTGACGATCGGCAGGTAGTCGGCCGGGTCCGTGCTGAAGCGCAGCGTCCCGATAACGTGCAGATTGACCTGCGACTTCAGCTGGATCGCTCCCGTGTGCCAAACACCTGAAGGTACGACGACCCGTCCGCCGCCGGCCGTGTGACAGGCGTCGATCGCTGCCCGGATCGCCTTCGTCGCATCGGTCCGGCCGTCCCCGACCGCGCCGTACGCCGTGATCGGGAAGTCGGCGTCCGGGAAGGCCGGGGGCTGGACGTCGGCGAGGATGCGGTCGGCATCCGGCCAACCGGCGGTCACAGCAGCTGGGCCGGGTCGGTGATCAGCTGCCCGTTGACCGTGAAGTTCCGGAACGACAGGTCGACGTTCTGGATCGTGCTGGCCCGGTCGACGGTGAAGGCGCAGTCGATCAGCCGGAAGTCCTGGATCGGCGACCTCGGATAGCCCTGCGCGAAGAAGGCGCCGCGGGCATGGTCGACGGTGACGTTGCGCAGCTCGACGTTGCGCACCCGCGGAGTCAACGGACCGGTATCGCCCTCGCTGCGGTAGAAGTCGCAGGAGACGACCTCTTTGGTGAGGTTCGAGATCCGCAGGTCCTTCAGGTAGATGTTCTCCGCGTAGCCGCCGCGCACCGAGTTCGTCTTGATGTACAGGCCGAAGTACAGCTCCGGGCTGCCGATCGTGCAGTTGCGGACGAAGACGTTGCGCACCCCACCGGTCATCTCGCTGCCGATGGTGATCGCGCCGTACCGGACGTTCATCGTGCAGTCCTCGATCAGGATGTTCTCCGACGGGACGTTCACCCGCAGCCCGTCGGTGCCGCGACCGGACTTGATCGCGACGCAGTCGTCGCCGCAGTCGAACGTGCAGTCGCGGATCACGACGTACTGCGAACACTCGGCATCGATGCCGTCGTTGTTCGGGCCGCGGCTGTCGATGTGCACCCCGCGCACGGTGATGTTGCGGGACAGCACCGGGTGGATCTCCCAGAACGGCGACCGGACGATCTTCACGCCCTCGATCAGGACATTGCGGCAGGAGTGGGTCTCGATGAACGCGGCCCGCAGGAAGTGGCCGGCGCCGAAGACCCGGTCCTCGACCGGTACGCCCTCCTCGGCCATCGCATGCAGAGCCTTCGCGTCGGGGCTGGACGGGCCGACCCACGACCACCAGGTCTCCCAGGTCGCCTGACCGTCCAGCGTGCCGGTGCCGGTGACGGCGATGTTCTCGCAGTCGTGGGCGTAGATGAGCGGCGAGTAGTTCATGCACTCGACGCCCTCGAAGCGGGTCAGGACGACCGGGAGGTACTGCGCCGGGTCGGTGCTGAACAGCAGCGTCGCACCCTCGGACACGTGCAGGTTGACGTTGGATTTCAGGTGGATCGCGCCGGTGAGGAACGTCCCCGCCGGTACGACGACCCGGCCGCCACCGGCTCGGTGGCAGGCTGCGATCGCCGCGCGGATGGCGGCGGTCGCATCGGTCGCGCCGTCGCCGACCGCGCCGTACCGGGTGATCGGGAAGTCGCGGGGCGGGAAGTGCGGCGGCTGGGTCTTGCGCAGGATGTCGCCGACCTGGCCCCAGCCGGGTCCGGACGTTGCGTCTGCGGGGACGGCGCCGAGGGCGGCACCGGCCGCCGGTGCGAGGGCAGCGCCCGCGGTGAGGCGGAGGAAGTTCTTGCGGGTGAAGGGTTCGTGCACCACGTCTCCTTGAGCTAGTTGTCGACCCGGACGCCGTTGATCCAGACCTGGTCGAGGTGGAGGTCCTCGACGTACTGGATCGAGTTCTCCTCCTCCATCCCGTCGAACCGGCAGTCGTGCAGGGTGATGTCGCGGAGCGGATCGTCGACCAGGCCGAGCAGGTTGAGGGCGCGCGGCGCCGCGGCCGCGGTCAGGTGGCTGATGCTGATGCCGTGCACGTCCGGCGGGAAGTCGCCGGTGATCACGTTCGCGTAGTTGAGCACGATCTCGATCACCGCGTCCGCGGCCTGCCCGACGGTCACCCGCCGTACGTCGATGTTGGCGATCGTGCCGCCGCGTTGCGGGTTGCTCTTGATCCGGATCGCGCGTTCCAGCCGGGGGCTGCTCATCCGGCAGTCGCGGACGAAGATGTCCATCACGCCGCCGGTGGTCTCGCTGCCGGCCGTCACCCCGCCGTTCCCGTCGGCCATCTCGCAGTCGCGGACGACGGCGTACCGGGCCGGCACGTTCACTCGCCGGCCGTCCGCGTCCTTACCGGCCTTGAAGGCGATGCAGTCGTCGCCGGTGGAGATCGTGCAGCGCTCGATCAGGACGTCGGTGCACGACTCGGGGTCGATGCCGTCGTTGTTCGGGCCGTGCGGGCTGTCGACGGTCACGCCGCGGATGGTGACGTTGCGGCACAGCACCGGGTGGATGTTCCACATCGGCGAGTCCTTGACCGTGATGCCGTCGAGCAGGATGTTCTGGCAGCGGTTGAGCTGCAGCAGGTTCGGCCGGAGGTAGTGGCCCTCGCCGAACATGCGCTGCTCGACCGGTACGCCGTCCGCGGCCATCGCGAGCAGCAGCGTCTTGTCCGGGCCCTCGTTCGGCGGCGGGCCGCCGGTCCAGTCCCACCAGTGCGTAGCGTCCGCGCGGCCGTCGATGGTGCCGGACCCGGTGATCGCGAGGTTGCGCTGCCCATAGGCGTAGATGAAGGGGGAGTAGTTGTAGCACTCCGTGCCTTCGTACCGGGTTGCTACGACTGGCAAGTACGCGGCCGGATCCTGACTGAACGCCAGCCGCGACCCGGCCTTCAGGTGCAGATCCACATTGCTGAGCAGATGTACGGCGCCAGTCCGGAAGTCACCCGCCGGTACGACGACATGGCCGCCGCCGGCCCGGTGACACGCCTCGATCGCGGCCCGGATCGCCGCCGTACAGTCGGTCGCGTCGTCGCCGACCGCACCGAACCTGGTGATGTCGAACCAGCGGTCCGGGAACCGCGGCGGCCTGATCCGGCGCAGGATCTCGGCGATCTGAGCGTCCGCGGCAGGTCCGGTCAAGGCGGCGGCCGGGGCGGTGCCGCCGCCTAGCACAGCACCGGCTGCGAACACTCCACCGGTCAGGAGCAGGGTGCGGCGTCGGAGCTGTTCGGACATGGATGACCTCCTGCGGATGCAAACGATTGCAGCCGATCGTGCCCGGGAGTGTCCGCGGTGTCAACGGCTCGGCGCAACGAAGTCTTGACCGGGCCGAAATCTCTTGGATACTTGCGTGCAAAGGTTTACCCGGTCTGCCGAACGGAAGGTGCCCGCCCATGCATCCCAGCCGTCGTCGTATCCTCGGACTCGGTCTCGGCGGAGTCGTTGCCGCAGGCATCAGTCCGCACCTGCCCGCGGTCGCGGCCGATGACCGTGAGTGGTCGGTGCGGTCCAGGATCCGGCCGCCTCAGTTCCGGGACGCGTGGTTCCCGATCACCGCGTACGGCGCCACACCCGAGAACGCGACCGCCGGCATCAACCGGGCCGTCCAGGCCTGTCACGAGTCCGGCGGCGGCCATGTCGTCGTACCTCCCGGCGTCTGGCAGACCGGAGCGATCAACCTGCTCAGCAAGGTCGACCTGCACCTGAAGAAGGATGCGACCCTGCGCTTCAGCACGGACCCGGCCGACTACCCGGTCGTCCGGACTCGCTGGCAGAGCATCGAGGTCCACAACTACTCGTCGCTGATCCGCGCCGAGGGGCAGACCGACATCGCGATCACCGGCGCGGGAACGCTCGACGGCGCCGGCGACAACGAGCACTGGTGGTACTGGATCGGCAGCGGCCAGTACGGCTGGCACGAAGGTCTGCCGAACCAGCGGGCCGACTGGGGCGAGCTGGAGCGGATGAACAACGAGCAGGTCCCGCTCGACCAGCGGGTCTTCGGCCCGGGCCACTATCTGCGGCCGAGCTTCATCCAGCCGTTCCGCTGTACGAACGTGCTGATCGAGGGCGTGACCGTGCTCAACTCGCCGATGTGGACGATCCATCCGCTGGAGTGCCGCAACGTGACCGTCCAGGGCGTCACCATCGACAACCTCGGTCCCAACGGCGACGGCTGCAACCCGGAGTCCTGCACCGACGTGCTGATCCGCGACTGCACCTTCAAGACACACGACGACTGCATCGCGATCAAGTCCGGCCGCGACGCCGACGGCCGCCGGCTCGGCCTGCCGTCGCGCGGCATCATCGTCGAGGACTGCACCTTCGTCAGCGGTGGCGCCGCGGTCGCGGTCGGCAGCGAGATGAGCGGCGGCGTGGAGGACGTCTGGGTACGGCGCCTGTACATGCCGCCCGATCCCGCCGCGGACGAGGCGTGGATGCAGTGGGTGCTGTGTGTGAAGTCGACCTCGACGCGCGGCGGGTACGTCCGCAACATCAACGTGCACGACGTCGACTCCCGGGCCTGGATGTATCGTCCCCTCGAGATCACCTTCAGCTACCAGGGTGGTGGCAACCAGTCGCTGTTCCCCGACGTCCGCGACATCCGGTTCGACCGGGTCCGGGTTGCGCGGGCCGAGCGCGCGTATCGCATGGTAGGAGCGGAGACCCAGCGGATTCGTTCCGTCGCGGTCACGAACAGCCGGTTCGACATGGTCGCGGCGGAAGCTGTCGTACAGTACGCCGACGACGTGACGATCCGTAATGTGTGGGTCGGAGGCGTTCAGGTGGGGTGACGGCAACCCCGCCCGGCAGAAGGTGAGAGTGAGCGTGGCGGAGCGGGTTCGGCTGATCGACGTGGCGCGCGAAGCGGGCACGTCGGTGTCGACGGTGTCCCGGGCGCTGAACGGCTCCGACCTGATCTCACCCGAGGTCATCGCGCATGTGCGTGCGGTCGCCGGCGAACTGGGCTACCGCGCGGACAAGCGGGCGCAGGAGTTCAAGCTGGGCCGGCCGCTGACCGTCGGGGTGACTGTGCCCGACCTGACGAACCCGTTCTTCTCCGAGGTGCTGAAGGGCTTGGCTGCCGCGGCCCGGGCCGGCGGCTACCGGCTGCTGATCGGGGAGAGCGGCGAGGACCCGGCGGAGGAGTTGCGCCTCGTCGAGGAGTTGGTGGATCACTCCGGTGCGCTGGTGCTCTGCAGCTCGCGGCTCAACCGGGCCGGGCTGGAGAAGGCGCTCGCGCTGCCGGTGCCGGTCGTGTGCATCAACCGGACGGTGAAGAACGCCGGCGTGGTCGCGATCGACTACCGCGCCGCGAGCAGGATCCTGCTCGAACACCTCACCGGTCTAGGCCATCGGAGGATCCTGTACGTCGGCGGTCCGGCGACGTCCTGGTCGGACGGCGAGCGCCGGCGGACGTTGCGCCGTACGGCGCGCTCCCTTGATGTGACGCTGGACGAGATCGAGGGCGGTTGGGCCGGGCATCACGGCTACGACGCCGGGCCGACCGTACTGCGGAGTCGCGCGACGGCTGTCATCACCTTCAACGACCTGGTCGGCGTCGGCCTCCTCAGCTGGCTGCACGACAACGACGTCGAGGTCCCCGCCGAGCTCTCGGTCGCCTCCTACGACGACATCCCCATCGCCGCCTACGCCCGCCCGCCACTCACGTCCCTGCGCAACGAACGCGCGCGATTGGGGGAGCTGGCCTGGCAGCAGCTGACGGCACGCCTGGCCGGCAACGACTGGCCTGTGCCGGACCTGCTCTCCCCGGAGTTGGTAGTCCGTGCCAGCACCGGCCCAGCCCGCCGCCGAGCCCGCATCCGCACCACCTGATCTCCGGTCGCCGGCCGCATCTGTCTCCCACCACCCGCTTGGGCGCGGACCTGTGAACTGCCGTGTGCAAACGATTGCATTCGCAGGGGTGTGTGGGCTAGCTTTTGTGCATGCTGCCGTCGCGGGTTGTGTTGGGGACGGCCTATTACCCGGAGTATCTGCCGCGGGAGTTGCGGGAGCGCGTGGAGACAGACCTCGACCTGATGGCTGCGGCCGGGATCTCCGCGATCCGGGTCGGTGAGTCGGTGTGGTCGACCTGGGAGCCGCGGGACGGGGTGTTCGAGCTCGACTGGATCCGGCCGGTGCTCGACGGTGCGGCGGATCGCGGGATCGGCGTCGTCCTGGGGACTCCGACGTACGCCGTGCCGCCGTGGCTGCAGCGGGCGCACCCCGAGATCGCGGCCGAGCGCCGTACCGGGGAGCGGGTGCCGTGGGGTGTCCGGCAGGAGGTGGACTATCACCAGCCGGCGTTCCTGTTCCATGCCGAGCGGGTGATCCGGCGGATCGTCGAGCACCATCGCGATCACCCGGCCGTGATCGGCTATCAGGTCGACAACGAACCCGGATTGCTGCTGCCGCACAACGAGAGCGCGTTCCAGGCGTTCGTCGCGACGCTGCGTTCGGAGTACGGCGACGTCGACACCCTCAACGAAGCCTGGGGCCTGACCTACTGGTCGCACCGATTGAGCGACTGGTCCGATCTGTGGCGACCGGACGGCAACAGCACACCGTCGTACGACCTGGCCTGGCGCCGATTCCAATCTCAGCGAACGACGGACTTCATCGGCTGGCAGGCCGAGTTGGTCCGCGAGCTGCGTCGGCCCGGGCAGTTCATGACGACGTGTCTGGCCTACGACCGCGCCGCCGTCGCCGATGTGCCGTTGTCGGAGACGCTGGATATTGCGGCGGGCAACCTTTACGTGCAGGTCCAGGACGGGCTGGAGCGCCCGGCCCGGCCGCCGCGGTTCGAGCCCGGCTGGATCGGCCGCGGTGTCGCCGACCTCTACCTCGCCGCCGACCGCGTCTACGGCTCGCGCGGTGAACCGTTCCTGATCACCGAGACGAACGCGACCTCGATCGGCGGCTCGCACCTGAACCATCCGCCGTACGACGGCCAGCTCCGGCAACTCGCCTGGGCGATGGTGTCGCGCGGCGCCCGGATGGTGCAGTACTGGCACTGGCTCTCGATCCACCACGGCGCGGAGACCTTCTGGGGCGGCATCCTCGGCCACGGCCTGCAGCCGGGACGGGTGTACGACGAGATCGCGCAGATCGGAGCCGAGTTCGCGCAGGCCGGGGAATCGGTGGCTGAGTTGCGGCCGGATGTGGATGTCGCGATCGTGTGGTCGACGGAGAGCGATTGGGCTCTGCAGTTCCAGCCGCCGCTGGCGCATCCGGGTGGTGCGCCGGACAAGTCGTCGTACCGGACGATCGTCAGTGCGTTCTACACCGGGGTGCTCGACGCGGGGTTGCGGCCGGGCGTCGTACCCGTCGAACGTCTTGGCGACGATCCGGTCGAGTTGGTGGCGCGGTTCCCCGTGCTGGTGGTGCCCGCGCTGTACATCGCGTCCGACGTCGTGCTGGACTTGCTGGTCGGTTACGCGGAAGCGGGCGGTCACTTGATGATCGGGCCGAGGACCGGATACGCCGATCCGGAGGCGCGGGCGCGGGCGGAGGTCGCGCCCGGTCGATTGCGTTCGGCGGCAGGCGTGCACTACCTCGAGTACGAGAACCTGCTCGACGATCTGCCAGTCAGAGGTCTGGAAGGTCACGCGACGCGATGGGCAGAGACGTTGGTCGTGGATGACGCTGAGGTGCTGGCGTCGTTCGAGCATCCCGGCGGCGGTCGACGGCCGGTCGTCACCACTAAAGAGTTCGGCGCAGGCCGGGTGACGGTGGTCGGGACAGTTCCTGACCACGCGCTGGCTCAGTCCGTGTTCAGCCGGGCCGCGAGCAGTGTGTGGACCGACCTGCCCGCGTCGGTGACGGCATTGTCGGCAGTCAATCCGGCCGGTGAGCGGTTCTGGTTCATCCACAACTGGTCCGGCTCAGCCGTCTCCGTCGAAACGCCGAAGGGCTTGACGTCCGGCGATCGACTCGAGCTTGCGCCTCGTGATGTGCGCGTGGTGAAGGAGGAGCAGGCATGACGTCGTACTTCGAGGATCTCCTGCCGGGGACTGGGATGCGCACGCCGCGGGCATGGTTGCGGTCGTCGAGTCCGAAGCTGAGCCTCAACGGTCGGTGGCAGTTCAGGTTCTGGCCCGAGGTGCCCGCAGTTCCTCCGGAAGGCGACGACGGTTGGGACGAGTTGGAGGTGCCGGGGCACTGGGTGCTGCAGGGGTACGACCGGCCGCGGTACACGAACACCGCCTTCCCGTTCCCGATCGACCCGCCGCGCGCTCCGGACGCCAACCCGACCGGGGATCACCGGCGCTGGTTCGACCTGCCGGACGACTGGCCGCGGGACGGCGCCGTACTCCGGTTCGAAGGGGTCGACTCGTGTTTCAAGGTGTGGGTGAACGGTGTCGAGGCCGGTACGGCGAAGGGGAGCCGGCTGCCGAGTGAGTTCGAGGTCGGTTCGCTACTGCGGCCGGGGCGGAACGTGCTCGCGGTCCGGGTGCACCAGTGGTCGTCCGGGAGTTACCTCGAGGACCAGGACATGTGGTGGTTGCCGGGGATCTTCCGGGACGTGACGTTGCTGGCCCGGCCGGTGGTCGAGGACGTGTTCGTCCATGCGGACTACGACCATGTCACCGGTGCTGGGACGTTGCGGGTCGACGTCGATCCGTCATACGCCCGGATCGTCGTTCCCGAGCTCGGGGTGGACTTGGCGCCGGGGGAGACCGTCAGTATCCCGAAGGTGGAGCCGTGGTCGGCCGAGGTTCCGCGGTTGTACGACGCCCACGTCGAGGCCGGCGGGGAGACGGTCGAGGTGCGGATCGGGTTCCGCACGGTCGCTCTCGTCGACGGGCTGCTGACGGTGAACGGGCGGCCGCTGTTCTTCCGTGGGGTGAATCGGCACGAGCACGATCCTCGCCGCGGGCGGGCGGTCAGTGTCGAGACCATGCGGCATGACCTGGTGCTGATGAAGCAGCACAACCTCAACGCGGTCCGGACGGCGCACTATCCGCCGCATCCCGCCTTCCTCGACCTGTGTGACGAGCTCGGCCTGTGGGTGATCGACGAGTGCGACATCGAGACGCACGGGTTCATCTACACCGACTGGCGCGGGAACCCGGCCGACGACCCGGACTGGGCGCCGATGATGCTGGACCGGATGCGCCGGATGGTCGAGCGCGACAAGAACCATCCGAGCGTGATCATCTGGTCGCTGGCGAACGAGAGCCACCGCGGCCGCAACTTCGGGGTCCTAGCGGAGTGGACGAGGCAGCGCGATCCGGGCCGGGCGCTGTTCTACGAGCGGGACCGGAGCTACGAGTTCTCCGACTTCTACAGCTTGATGTACACGCCGCTCGACGAGCTGGAGCGGATCGGGACGCGCACGGAGGACGTGGCCATCGACGACGATGCGTTGGAGTCGCGTCGCCGGGGATTGCCGTTCGTTCTGGCCGAGTACGCGCATGCCATGGGCAACGGCCCTGGCGGGTTGGCGGACTACCAACGGGTGCTGGAGCGGTATCCGCGGTTGCAAGGTGGGTTCGTCTGGGAGTGGATCGACCACGGGCTGCTGTTGCCGGGGACAACGGACTATGTGTACGGCGGTCATTTCGGCGAACGTGTCCACGGCGCGAACTTCTGCATCGACGGGTTGATGTTTCCGGACCGGACGCCGTCGCCGGGGTTGCTCGAGCTCAAGAAGGTGATCGAGCCGGTCCGGATCACCGGGCCCGACCCGCTCACCATCCACAACCTGCAGGACTTCGGCACCCTGGATCACCTGGAGTTCCTGTGGGTCGAGGAGGCCGACGGGGTGCAGGTGAGCGCCGGGAGGCTGGAGGTGCCTGAGGTTGAGGCGGGCGCGGTGGTCGAGGTAGGCCTGCCTGTCGGACCGGGGTTGGGCTCGGCGCGGCCTGACCTCACTACGGGTGTGGTGGGGGAGCGATGGTTGACGGTTCGAGCTGTGTTGGCGAAGGACGAGCCGTGGGCTGCTGCCGGGCACGAGGTCGCGTGGGTGCAGTTCCCGCTGCCGAGTGAGCCGGCCAAGCAGCCTGGCGGGATCGGGCAAGTGCGGCCGGTGGATGGCACGGTCGTGGTTGGTGGTGGGGAGTTCGGCTCGCGGTCGGGGCGGTTGGTTCGGCTGTTCGGGGTGCCGGTGGAGGGGCCGCGGCTTGATTTGTGGCGAGCGCCTACCGACAACGACAACGGCCAGGGTGGGAACAACTCGGTCGCCGTCGAGTGGCGGGCCGCCGGGCTCGATCGGCTCGAGCGCCGGGTGGATGAAGTAGTGGTTGGCGACCAGGAGTTGCTGGTCCGCGGGCGGGTTGCGCCGAACGGGCTCGGCCTGGGCGTGCGCACGTCGTACCGCTGGCTGGCCGTCGGGGACGGGTTGCAGCTGACGGTGGACGTCGTACCCGAGGGGGAGTGGGAGGGGTCTGCGATCACGCCGCGCTGTGGGAGCTGGCCGCGTCTCGGGGTGCGGATGGCGCTGCCGGCCGGCTTCGGGAACGTCCGCTGGTTCGGTGGCGGTCCAGGTGAGGCGTACGCCGACAGTCGAGAGGCTGCTCGGGTCGGGCGATACGAGTGCACGGTGGACGAGTTCCAGACGCCGTACGTCGTACCGCAGGAGAACGGGTCGCGGATCGACGTGCGCTGGGCCGAGCTGACCGATGCTGACGGCAACGGGTTGCGGGTGGAAGGAGCGCCGTACTTCCAGCTCACTGCCCGGCGCTGGACCACCGAGGACCTGGAGCGCGCGCGGCACCGGTCTGAGCTGAGCCCACGGGAGCACGTGTACGTCAACCTGGACCTGGCGCAGAACGGTTTGGGCAGTGCGTCCTGTGGGCCGGCCGCGACGGCTCAGCACACGCTGGAAGTTGCCGAGCGCACCTTCACGCTGACGTTCCGGAAATTCGGTGGGCAGGGCGACGCGGTCGTGCCATCATCTGCGCCATGACAAGCTACTTCTTCCGACTGGGCTAGCCTCCCGCTGGCCAGTTCGAGGCTTTGCCCGCGGCCGGCGATGCGGGAGCGGACCGATTGGCTGCTCCCGACCGCTGACCGGGAGACTTGTCATGCCCTCTGTGCGCTTCGGCGCGGCAGAGTCGATCACCCGAGCCCTCACCCTCGGCGAGCAGCCGACGGTGCTGGTGCGAACCGTCACCGGCTTGGAGCGCCTCGCCGCCGCTGAGCTGACCGCGGCGAACCACCGCGTGATCGACCTGTCCAAACGTCAACTCATCATCGAACCCACCACCGCAACGATCGTCACCGACCCACCACGCCTCGCCGACGACCTCTTCATCATCCAAGCCACCGCCCCCGACCCAGGCCGCACCAGACCGGCTCTCGCCGCAGCTGCGAACAGCCTTGACCTGGGGACCTGTCCACGTGGGCGGTTCGCAGTGAGCGCGTCGTTCCACGGAAGTCGCAACTACAACAGGTTCGACGTCGAGGATCTTGTCGGTGAGGCTGTCCCGCAGCGCTCCGGCTCGCGATATCACTCCCGCCGGAACGGCGCAGCCCCGCCGACCGATCGGGTCGACTGGCGGGTGATCCTAGACGGCAAGACGATGTGGGTCGGCTTCCGCCCGTTCGACGTACCGCTCCATCGGCGCGAGTACCGCCGGCAGACGGTGACCGGCAGCCTGCACCCACCCGTCGCGGCCGCAATGGCCAGACTCGCTCACATCGAGGACGGGCATCGTGTGCTCGACCCGTTCTGCGGCGCGGGAACACTCCTCCTCGAAGCCCACGCCGTCGCGCCCGGAGCAACCTACCTGGGAGTCGACAAGGCGACGATCCCGGTCGCCCGCGCGAACACCCCCGACCACGCCTCCGTCCACTGGCGCACCGGCAACGCACGAGACCTCCGCGGTCGGTTCGATCGCATCGTGACCAACCCGCCCTGGGACATCCGCCTCGCCATCGGCAGCCTCACGCCGTACCTAACCCAATGGCGACGGGCCCTCCATCCAGACGGCCGAGTCGTCACGATCCTCAACCAAGAACAGTCGGAAAGGATGATCGGAGATGCCGCCTGGCGAATCCACGACGTCCACGACATCGCCGTCGCCGGACAGCACCCCCGCATCCTCGTAGCTACCCCGGCCTGAAGTACTCCCGCAACCGACCCACATACGGAGCCCGCTCCTCAGCAGTAGCGGGCTCCGTAAGGTGCCGAGTGTTGTACAACTCGTCCCCGAAGTACCGCGGAAACACATGCACGTGGTAATGCCACGCGTCCTGATACCCCGCCGGCTCGTTGTGCTGCCGCGTCGACACACCGTCGCAGTCGTAGGTGTGCCGAATCGCGACCGCAACCTCCCGTACGACGTCGTGCACCGCGTGACCGTCAACCGCCGGCAGGTCATACAGGTTCTCGTGGTGAGCGGTAGGCACCACGAGCACGTGCCCGAGGTTGTTCGGCCACCACCGCGACGCTACGAAGGCCAGCGCTCGGTCTGTGCGGAGGACGATGTCCCGCTGCTTGGTGAGCTGGTCCTCACCGCCACCAGTCACCAGGCAGAACGGGCATTCGTAGTTGTCGGGAGCGTGGTTGAACATCGAATCCCTAGCGCGGGGTGACGAAGGTGATGTAGGTGGAGTTGCCCTTGCCTTCTATACCGGAGTTGGGGCCCAGGGCCAGTTGACCGGCTGGGACTTCGCGTTTGAAGAGGTGTAGGCGTTGGTCGGTGGTGCCTACGGTTTGGCCTGTTCTGGTGAAGGTGCTGAGCCAGGACGGCCACCAGTCGTTCTCGCCGCGGGGGTCGTAGGCGACGTAGACGGTGGCAGGCCGGCTCAACTCCAACGTGAGGTAGTCGGGTGGGGTGGTTGCCTTGGAGTCGTCGTTGGCGCCCGGGACCATCGCCTGGCCGGTCAACTCTGCCGGGAGGTCGGTGATCTTGTAGCTGCGGTCCACGTAGATCTCCGCACCGGGCTGTGCCTTCACGAGGTTCGACAGCTTCTCCGGCTTGCGAACGGTGACCAGATCGCTCAGCACGGGCGGCTCACTCTTCGGTACGCCGAGCATCCGAGTGCCAACCGTCTTGACCGCCGACGCGGGCTGTCCGGTCAGTCGCACGTGCTTGAAGGACGACAGCGGTACGTCGACCCGTTCGACAACATAAGACTGGTTGGCCAGCACCGGCACAGTCAGAACGTCGTCCCCAACCGGTCCGACGACAGTCCGGCCACGCGAGTCGATCACCCGCACCTGCTGGCCCGGCCACGGGTTGCGGACCCGCAGGGACTCGCGACTACCCGCCTGGATACCAACCACGCTGGGTACGCCGTCACGCACCTCAGTGCTGATCCGGTGACCACCTTCGATCTCCACCGACCCAGCAACCTCCCACTCGCGAGGCCAAGCCGGTGCGACGTGCACGACTCCGTCGTACGCCTGGACCAGCGCCTCCTGCAGACCGGTCGTCAGGACGCCGCCCCACTCGTTGTAGAAGCTCTGCTGCCGGACGGGCTCGCGGCCGGTGCGGTGCACGGTGAAGCCGTTCGGGAAGATCTGGAAGTCCTCGATCCCCTTCAGCATCAGCCGCTTCACCTCGTCGGCCAGACCGAGACGGGCGGCCCACGTGGTGTCCATGCCCCAGTCCTTGTCCTGCGGGTAGACCCGTTGCCGGTACGTCGCCTGCATCAGTTCGGACGTCTCGTCGAAGACGCCCCACGGCCAGAGCACCTCCATCTCCGGGTTCTGCGTGTTGTGCGCCTCCTCGTCGGTACCGGACCACGCCAGCACCTCCTCACCGCCGCGCTGCACGGTCCGGAACGGCGGCAGCTTGTCGACCGCAGCACGCAACCGAGCAGCCAACGAGGCATCCCCACGCGCCGAGGCCAGGTCCGCGACGATCGGGAAGATCACCCGCATCGAGGCCAGGTCGAGTGCGGGGTCGTTGGTGTCCCACTGCACCTCGAGCGCGTTCACGTGCATCAGATGCAGGTAGCCGTCGTCGCCAGGCGTCAGCGCGGCCAGGTGGAACTCGGCGATGTCCCGAATCAGCGGGTACGCGCGATCCAGGAGCTTCTGGTCACCGGTGTAGCGGTACTGCCACCAGATGTTGTTCACCAACTCCGGTCCACTCGTGATGATGCGCTTCACCCAGCCCGGCTCGGACATGTTGTCGCAGCCGTCACCGGTCCCGTCGTACCGCAGGAACTCCGGCACACACAGTCCCTGTGCCCCGATCCAGTGGTCGTGGGTCCACTTCTTCATCAGGTCGGCGCGATCGAGGTAGAAGCGGAAGTACGGCGAGTTGAACTCACCGATCCCGGCACCCAGGTTGGACGAGACCAGCATTCGCAGGTTGAAGTGCCAGTACGAGTCCTGTGCCCAGTCGGCCTGGTCCTTCCCCGACGAGAACATCCGGACGACGCCACCGTGCGTAGCGGGCAGCGGTGACCGCATCGACGCGGCCATCGTGTACAGCTGCAGCGTCCGCAGGTTCTCGACGTACTCACCGGTGCCGTCGCTCGAAGTGATCCGCATCGGCGCGGCCTTCGCCCAGAACGCATGCCACCAGTCGAGGTGCTCGCCGGCCGGGTTGTCCGACGAGACGACGGCACGACGGGCGGCGGTCGCCACGTCACCACCCTTGTACGACGGCACTCCGACGACCAGCCGGAACGAGCCGTCGGCGTTCGGGCGGAAGGTGACCCGGACGGTCAGCGGATCGACCACGGAGGCCGAGACATCGCGGGCCCGAGCCGTCAGTGCGGCGACAGCACCCGTGAGACTGCCCGACGCCTCATCGCGGAACGTCTCCGCCAGCGCGGCGACGGTGCCGGTCGCGTTGGCGGTCGGTGTCCGGCCCTCCCACAGCTTGAGGTCCGCGGTCTGCGTCTTGCCCGGATCGGCGCCGGTCACCTCCAGCACGAACTGGTCGGCATCGGCGCGCACGTACGACCGGGCCGACATCCCGCCACCACGCTGCACGACCTGGCCGTCGTACATCGCGAGCCGGCCGGTGTAGTCGTCGGCACGCATCAGAGGCTGGAGGCCGGGTACGACGAGGCGCCCGGCGGACTTGAGGAGCGGGAGGGTGTCGACGCGGTTGAGCTGGGCGGTGTAGCCCTTCTCGGCCCAGACCGCGGCACCGAGGACGCCGTTGCCGAGCGGCATCGCCTGGTACGCACGCCAGGCCGGGCCTTCCTGGACGAGGTCAGAGCGCGAGACGAGCCCGGCCGGATCCGTTCGGAGCGCGCCGTTGCGCCAGGCGGTGGTGAGTTGGTCAGCGGGTTGGGTCGGTGGACCGGCTGCGGCGAGCGAGCCGGCGCTGGTCGCGAGCAGTGTCACGAGTAAGGGCAGGGACCATCGACGTACAGGCATGGTGGTGCAACCTTTCGGGGCGGTTTTGGTGCTAGGAGTCGAGAGCCGTCCACAGCTCGGCGGGCAGTGGCTGCCGCCAGAGTTCGACGTTCTCGCGGACCTCGGCCGCGGTGGCGCAGCCGATCAGGACTGTGGTCACCGCGGGATGAGTGGTGGGGAAGCGCATCGCGGCCGCCTTGAGTGGGACGTCGTACGACGTGCACACCTTGGCCAATTGCTCGACGCGGCTGACGATCTCGGGTGACGCGGGGCGGTAGTCGTAGGTCGATCCGCCGGCGAGGATGCCGGAGTTGAAGACGCCGCCGGCGATGACCGCGACACCGCGGCCGGCCGCCGCGGTGAGCAGGTCGTCGGCGGCCGACCGGTCGAGCAGGGTGTAGCGGCCGGCGATCAGGACGACGTCGAGGTCGGTCTCGCGGACGAACCGGGCCGGGATCTCCGGACTGTTCATCCCGATCCCGATCGCGCCGATCACGCCTTGGCGGCGCAGGCCGTCGAGCACGGGGTAGGCCTCGTCCAGCGCCTGCCGCACGTGGTTGTCCGGGTCGTGCAGGTGCACGATGTCGAGCCGATCCAGCCGGAGTCGCGTCAAGCTGTCCTCGACCGAGCGCGCGATCCCGTCCGCGCTGAAGTCGTACTCGACCCGATCCCCGATCACCCGCCGCCCGGCCTTCGTCGACACCCGGTACGACGCCCGCGGCACCCCGGCCAACCCACGGCCAAGCCGACGCTCAGCCGCGCCGGCCCCATACAACGGAGCCGTGTCGAAGTAGTCGATCCCCGCCGCCAAAGCCTCCTCAACCACTGCCTGAGCAGCACCCGACTCACCTCCGGCGAGCGGTGCCGTGCCCAGCCCCAACGGGCCGAGCACGGTCATGGGCGGGGCTCGATGAAGTAGTCGACTCCCGGGCGGGTGCGGAATTCGACGACGCCGTCTTCCGGGCGGGCGAAGGCGACCGGGCCGGCGCTGGACTTCACGTCGACGTGCAGGCCGGTGCGGAGCTTCAGGCGGTTGCCGAGCAGGGAGCGAATGCGGGCCCGGGTCAGCTTGCCGTCGGCCCAGGTGAGGTCGAGGTCGAAGCCGCCGCGGGCGCGCAGGCCGCGGATCTTGCCGGTGGGGAAGGCGGCCGGGACACACGGCAGCAGCGCGACCTCGCCGGAGTGGCTCTGCATGATCATCTCGGTGATCCCGGAGACGCTGCCGAAGTTGCCGTCGATCTGGAACGGCGGGTGCAGGTCGAACAGGTTCGGCGCCGTCCGGCCGGGCGCGAGCAACTGGGTCAGGTGCTTGTACGCGTTGTCCGGCTCGAGCAACCGCGCCCGCATGTTCAGCTTCCAGGCGAGCGACCAGCCGGCCGTGACCGCCGGGCCGCGCAGCTCCAGCGACTTCCGGGCCGCGTCCGCGAGTTCCGGCGTACGGCGAGGGGTGATCTGGTCGCTCGGGAACAGCGCCCACAGGTGCGAGACGTGGCGACTCGTCTCCAGTGCGGCCTCTTCCCAGTCGATCAGCCACTCCTGGACCTGCCCGAGGTACCCGATCTGGATCGGCGCCAGCCGGGCCTTCGCCGCAGCGACCTGCGCGGCCATCGCGGAGTCCTTGCCCAGCAAGGCGGCCGCCTGGCCGAAGACCTTGAACAGGTCGTGCAGGATCTCCGAGTCCATCGTCGGGCCGGCGCAGATGCTGACGCCTTCGTTGTCGTAGTCGTGATGCTTGAGCTCGGGCGAGTGGGACGGGCTGGTCACCAGATAGCCCGTCTTCGCGTCCGTCTGCAACTGGTCGAGGAAGAACTCGACCGACCCACGCAGCACCGGGTAGTACTTCTGCAGCATCGCCAGATCGCCGGTGTACTCGAACCGCTCCCAGAACAGCAGCGACAGCCACGCACCGCCGGTCGGCCAGACCC
Source organism: uncultured Actinomycetota bacterium (assembly GCA_963748245.1). Taxonomy (GTDB): domain Bacteria; phylum Actinomycetota; class Actinomycetes; order Propionibacteriales; family Kribbellaceae; genus Kribbella. The sequence continues at coordinate 36,722 of CAVVIA010000006.1, forward strand.
CGTAGAACGCGAAGTCCACCGGAGCAGTGCCCCGCCAGCCGTCGGTGTTGTGATGGGCGACCCACCCAGGAGCGTCGTACATCACCTCAGCAGTCCGCGCGCCGGACTCGGCCAGCTCGGCGATCATCTGGAACAGCGGGTCCCAGCACTCGGCCAGGTTGGCCGGACCGGCCGGCCAGTAGTTCATCTCGCAGTTGATGTTCAGGGTGAACTTCGACTGCCACTCCGGCAGCATCTTGTAGCTCCAGATGCCCTGCAGGTTGGCCGGTTGCCCCGGGCTGCGCGAGCTGGAGATCAGCAGGTAGCGCCCGAACTGGTAGTACAGCGCGGCCAGTTGCGGGTCGCCGCCGTTGCGGAACGCGATCACCCGCTGGTCGGTCGGCAGCGCGATCGAGTCCGACGTCCCGAGATCGATGTCGAGCCGGCCGAACAGCCGCCGGTAGTCCTCGATGTGCGTCTGCCGCAGTCGCCCGTACGACGGCCGCTCGGAAGGCAGATGGGCAGTCGCTTTGGCGACCTGGTCGGCGCTGACGTCGAGGTAGTTGCGGTAGCTGGACCCGATCGACAGCACCAGCGTGACCGCGTCCGCTCCGGCGACCGTGAGCTTGCCGTCAGCAACTTTTGTGCTGCCGCCCTCCGCGAAGGCCCGGATCAGTGCGCAGAACTTCACCGAGCCCTTGAGCCCCTCGGCGTCGCCGCTGATCCCGTTCAGCGCCAGCGTCCGGTCGTCGTACCGGTCGACTGTCGCGGCCTGGGGTGTCGTGTAGGTCGCGTCGAACGACAGCGCGCCACCCTTGTCCGCGGTCAGCCGCATCACCAGCACCTGGTCCGGGTGGCTGACGAAGACCTCCCGCGTGTACCGGACTCCGTCGGCGACATAGCTCACCTTGGTGGTCGCCGTGGTCAGATCGAGTTCGCGCCGGTACGACGTGACACCGGCCTCGGTGCTGGCGGCCTCGGCAATGGCGGGGAACGTCAGCATCAGGTCGCCGACCGGCTGGTACTGCATCTGCTCGGTCGGGCGGCCCATGAACTTCTCGTCGGCCAGCATCTGCGCGGCGAGGTAGTCCTCCTCGGCGATCAGCCGCCGGATCTCCGGCAACGCCTCGCGGCCGGCCGGGTCGTCGTACTGGTGGGGACCGCCGGCCCAGATCGAGTCCTCGTTGAGCTGGAGCTGTTCGGTCGCGATCCCGCCGTACACCATCGCGCCGAGGCGACCGTTGCCGACAGCAAGCGCCTGCAGCCACTCGGTGGCGGGCTGGGTGTACCAGAGTTGCAGCGGGTTGGTGTCGCTGCCGACCGGTTCGTGGGTGGCGGCGACGGCGGCGAGCGGATCGGTCAGGGCGCCGGCGACGACAGCGGTGCCGGCCGCGGCGCCGGCGGTCCGCAGGACCTGGCGTCGGGTGTATTCGGTCATGTGGGCGGTCTCCCTAGGGGCGGTAGGTGCGCTGGGCGGTGCCGCGGAACACGTCGTTGTGCGCGGCCGCCGGAAGCAGTTCAGTGGTACGGCGGACGACCTCGGCGCGCGTGCCGGAGAGCGTGCACACGGGCCAGTCGGAGCCGAACATCAACCGGTCGCTGCCGAAGAGGTCGAGAGCCACGGCGATGAGTTCGGCGAGGGCGTCCATCGGTAGATGGGCGGTGCCGGAAAGCTTGACGGTGACGTTCGGGCAGTCGGCGAGGGCCTTCATCCCGAGGAGCCAGTCGGCGTCGGCGGTGGCCGGGTTGCCGAGATGGTCGAGGACCAGGCGGGCGTGGGGCACGGTGGTCGCGAGCCTCGCGGCGCCGATCAGGGCAGGGGGTCGGAGCAGCAGGTCGATGGCGAGTCCGGCGTCGGCGGCGGCGCGTACGCCGCGGACGAAGCCGGGATCGGTGAGCGCGCCCGGGTCGGTCTGGTCGGCGGGCGGGCAGCGGATGCCGAGGAGCAGCGGGTCGTCCGCGAACCGGGTGCTGCGGTGGAGGTCGAACCAGCCGACGACGCCGAGGACGGAGGGTGTGGTCGCGGCCAGGCCGAGCAGGTCGGTGACCTCGAGCGGATCGGCGTCGGCCTGGACCAGAATGCTGTCCGGTAGATCCCCGCCGGACGCGTCCGCGAGGTCGGCGAGCGTGAAGTCCCGGCGAAGCGGATGCCCGTCGGACAGCCAGGGAAGCGCGCGACGCGAGGTGTCCCAAACGTGGACGTGAGAGTCGAGCTGAGCGGGGGCGTTGCGCGGAGGGGGGCGGGTGTCCTGCGCATCAGTCATGGCGGCTCGCGGGTCTGGTGATGGAGCTTTCGCCGCGGGCGTGGGCCGAGAACAGGCGGGCCGCATCCTCGGGATCGGTGCCGGCCAGCACCTCGACCAGGTCGATGTGGCGGCGCGCCATCAGCCCCCAGTCGCCGGCGTACATCGCGTTCGAGACGACCTGCAGGCTCCACAGTGCCGGTTCGAGCGTGCGCCAGACCTTCAGCAGCATCGAGTTGCCGCTGGTCGCGAGCACCTGCCGGTGGAACCGCAGGTCGGCCTCGCGGAACGCGCCGATGTCGTGGTGCTCGGCCGCCTCGGTCATCCGCTGCACCTCGATCCGGAGCAGGTCGAGCTCCTCCGGCGGGACGTGACCGGTCGCGCGCCGGGCCGCCGCGGTCTCGAGCAGCACGCGGACCTCGCGCGCCTCGCGGGCCTCGACCTGGGAGATCTCGGTGACGAAGTTGCCCAGCCGCGGCCGGTACGTCACCAGTCCTTCGTGGGCGAGCCGCCGTACCGCTTCCCGCGCGGGCGTCTGGCTGGTGCCGAGGACGCGGGCGATCTCGGACTCGACCACGCGCATCCCGGGCGCGAGCTCACCGGACAGTATCCAGCCGCGGATCGCCTCGTAGACCCGGTCCGAGAGCAGTTCGGTGTCGGTCGAGGGCGGGGAGCGGGCCGGGTCGAGTCCAAGCGCGAGTCCGCCGCCGGTGCGGTACCGGTGGATCTCCTCGCGGCGACGGCGGGCGACGGTCGACTGCGACACTCCGTGAACGGCCGCGACCTCGCGCGTCGAGGGCGGGTGTCCGGAATCGGCCATCGATCTTGCGCCGACCGTACCCAGCTGGACCCGGTCGACCATCCGCGGCCGGCCGCTGCGCATCCCGTCGTCGAGGCCGGCCATCCCCATCCGGAGGAACCGGCGGCGCCATTTGCCGACCGTGCCGGGGGTGACCGAGAGCAGGTCCGCGACGTCCTTGTTCGACTGGCCCTCGGCGCAGGCGAGCACGATCCGGCTGCGGATCCGCATCGCCGGGTTGGTCCCGTTCCCGGCGGCGAGATGGCTGAGCGCAGCACGCTCTGCCGACGACAAGGTCAGCGGCGATTTGGGGCGTCCGGCATCGGGCATGGCTGCATAGTGACCCGGCCCACAGCGATCTGCCAACCCCTTATGGTGCGGACTTCTGACTCGGAACGTCCAGTTTGCCGTTTAAACGTTGACACTTGAGCGTCACTCCCTGCATCGTCCATCGCTAACGACGCCCGGCCGCCCCTGACGCCGGGAGCACCTGAGGAGGACCCCAAGATGGCTCGTTCGGTACGCCGTTCTCTCGGCGTTGTGGCGGCCGCCGCGATCCTGGTGGGCGCGGCCGGCTGCGGTGGCGGCTTCAGCGACGACGGCTCGGCCGGTGGACCGACCGGCGAGGTGCGGATGCTGGTCAACATCACCCCCAACCTGACCAAGGGCTACTGGGAGGAGCTGGTCAAACCGTTCGAGGAGGCCAACCCCGGTGTCGACGTCAAGATCGAGGCGCCGACCGGCCAGGGCGTGAAGGACAGCCTGCCGCAGTTGCTCGCGGCCGGCAACGCGCCGGACGTGGTCGAGACGCTGATGGCCGACAAGACGCTCGCACCGCAGATGCTCGAGCTGACCGACCAGGCCTGGACCAAGGACACGCCGCTGGTCGAGCAGGCCGCGCTGGACAGCAAGGTCTACACCGTCGGCGTCGGCCAGCAGGCGCAGTCGCTGGTGTTCTACAACAAGGACGCGTTCACCAAGGCCGGCATCAGCGAGCCGCCGAAGAACCTCGACGAGCTGACCGCCGCGATGGGCAAGCTGAAGGCGGCCGGCTACCTGCCGCTGCAGACCGCCGGCGACTACGTCACCGGGTTGCAGATGCTGCAACTCAGCGACCCGTCGATCGCGACCAAGCACCCGGACTGGTACCAGCAGGTCAACTCCAAGCAGCTGACCGTCGGCCAGACCATGCTGCCGCTGCTGGAGCGCTACGAGTCCTGGATCAAGAACGGGTACGTCGACAAGAACGCACTCGGCCTGGACGACGTCAACGCGCAGACCAGCTTCCTGACCGGCAAGTCCGCGATGTACATCATGGGCAGCTGGTTCGTCCGGACCGCGGAGGCCCAGAAGCCCACCTTCGACCTCGGCGTGTTCGCCGCGCCGACCGAGGCCGGCCAGCCGTACCCGGGTCCGCAGGGTGTCACGATGGCGGCGCCGTACATGGTGCTGAAGTCGACCAAGCAGCGCGACCTCTCGGTGAAGCTGGTCGAGTGGCTGGTCACCGACGAGAAGGCGGTCCAGAGCCAGCTCGCCCAGGACGGCAACTTCCGCAAGGGTTTCACCGACAAGCTGACACCGCTCGGCAAGCAGGTGCAGGACATCCTCGACCAGGCGCCGAAGCACGTCGCGCAGGGTGAGGGGTACGGCGCCAACACCCTGCCGGGAGGTTTCAACGGGGAGTGGAACAAGGCGGTCCAGAGTCTCTACACCGGCAAGTCCGCGGCCGACGTCGCCAAGCGCATCGACGGTTGGATGGGGTCGAAGTCGTGAGCAGCCCCGCAGCAGCCGTTCGCCTGCGGGACCGGCTGACCACCGCGAGCATGGTCGGTCCCGCGCTGCTGCTCTTCGTCGTGATGCTCGTGGTCCCGGTCGGGCTGTCGATCTACCTGAGCCTGACCGACTGGAACGGGTACAGCGCCAACCCGGCGATCGTCGGGTTGCAGAACTACCTCGACCTGGCCCGCAGCGAGGAGGCGATCCGAGCCGGGTGGGTGACCCTGCTGATCGCCGCCGTCGGCACCGTGCTGCTCAGCGTGCTGGGTCTCGGTTTCGCGCTGCTGGTGAACGGTGCGTCCCGGTTGAACGCGTTCTTCCGGGTCGTGCTGTTCTACCCGCACGTGCTGAGCGCACTAGTGGTCGGCTTCCTCTGGAGCGCCGTCCTCGGGACGTCCGGTGTGGTGAACGGGTTCCTGACCTCCAAGGGCGCCGAGGTGCTGCCGTTCCTGTCGAATCCGAACTGGGCCCTCGCGAGCCTGATCGGCGTACTGGTCTGGGCCGGGTTCGGCGTGAACGTGGTGCTCTACCTGGCCGGTCTGCAGACGGTGTCACGTGATCTGCTCGAGGCGGCGCGGATCGACGGAGCCTCACCGCGGCAGACGTTCCTCAACGTCACCCTGCCCGCGCTCGCGCCGGTGGTGACGGTGAATCTGGTCCTGTCGCTGGTGACGTTGCTGAAGACGTACGACCTGGTCGTGTCGCTGACCGGTGGTGGTCCGGCCGGGTCGACGCAGACAGCGGCGTACCTGATCCTGTGGGACTCGTTCCACAACAACGCACTCGGCTTCGGCTCGGCGCAGTCCGTCGTACTGATGCTGGTCACCGCCGGCCTCGCGCTCACCGTCGCCCGGCTGCGGTCGCGGGTGGACCAGGGGGTGAAGGGATGAGCGCCATTCGCATGCCTCGCCTCAAGACCGGCGTGATCCAGCCGAGGCAGGTGAAGGTCAAGGGTGCCGGGCGGATCGCGTTCCTGATCGTGACGAGCGTGCTGATGCTCGTGCCGATGTACCTGCTGGTGGTGAGCGCGTTCAAGTCGCAGCAGGACATCCTCACCCACCCGTTCTCGGTGTCGCCGGATCTGCTCACCACGGAGTACCTGCAGAAGGCCTGGACCAACCCGGACTTCAACATCCTCAAGGGGTACGCCGTCACCGCGCTGTTCGTGGTCTCGGTGAACGTGCTGTCCGTCGCGCTCGCCGGCCCGGTCTCGTACGTGATCGCCCGCCGTTCCGAACGCCGGTATCGCGTGCTCCTGCTGCTGTTCGTCGCCGGCACGTTCATCCCCAGCCAGGTGCTGGTGATCCCGGTCGTCTACACGCTGAAGTTCCTCGGGCTGATGGGGACCATCCCGGGGTTCGTCCTGTTCGAGACGACCCTGACCCTGCCGTTCTCGATCTTCCTGTACGCCGGGTACATCATGACCATCCCGGCCAGCCTGGACGAGGCGGCCGCGGTCGACGGCGCCGGCAAGCACCGGATCTTCTGGTCGATCGTCTTCCCGCTGATGAAACCGGCCGTGGTGACGATGGTCATCCTGAACACCTTCTCGGTGTGGAACGACTTCGTGAACCCGCAGATCATCCTCGGCCCGGGCAGCGGTCTCTACACCGTCACCACCGGCGTCTACGCGGCGGTGAGCCAGTACTCGACCGACTACACGGTCGTCTTCCCGACGCTGCTGCTCGCGGTGGCGCCACTGCTGGTGGTCTTCGTGCTGCTGCAGCGGCATGTGATCAGTGGCCTGACCGCAGGAGCGACGAAGGGATGAGGACGATGACCAGCAGCTCGACAGCTACCGCCGCAGTCGCGGCTCCGCCCCGGGTCGTCGCCGAGACGCCGGTCGGCAGCCCACCCGCGTGGGCGATCATGCAACGCCGTCTGTTCGACGTGATGGACGAAGGCTGGTGGCTGTTCCGCGAACGCTACTGCCTGCCCGACGGCAGTCTCCGGTACGCCGGTCCGGTCCCGAGCCGCGACGGCGCGGACGACTTCTACGAGGCGTTCGTGAACTGGCCGGTGCTCTACCAGCTCGGCGGCGCGGACGACCTGATCGACGTCGCCAAGTGGCACTGGGAAGGTGTCACCCGGCAGCTCACCGATCTCGGTTTCCTGGTGGACGAGTTCGAGCGTGGGTACGACTGGTTCCACATCGGCGAGTCGATGATCTTCTTCTACTCGCTGTGCGCGGCCGACCCGGGCGACGAGGAGTTCCGCGAGCGGGCCTACCGGTTCGCCGAGATGTACCTGCCCGGCTCGCCGGCCGGCAACTACGACGCGGCGACGAAGACGATCCGCGCACCACACAACGGTGGCGGTGGTCCGCGCTGGGGCATCAACGACGAGTGGCGCTCGTACGGCGCCGACCTCACGAACATGCGCATCTTCGGGTTGCCGCTGGCCGGCGTCCCGGGGATCCAGACGTGGGACGACCTCAAGGATCCGGCGAAGGCCGACCTGATGGGTGCGGAGATGATCCGGCGGCTCGGCGCCGGCGACGTCGCGGTGAACCTGGCCGCGACCACGCTGACCGCGAACGCCTGGCTCTACGACCACAACGACCGGTTCGCGGCCTGGACGCTGGAGTACCTCGACGCCTGGGAGCAACGCGCCGCGGCCAACGGCGGACTGCTCCCGGACAACGTCGGCCCGAGTGGCGAGGTCGGTGAGCTGCACGACGGCCGCTGGTACGGCGGCAACTACGGCTGGAACTGGCCGCACGGCGTCTACAGCGTCGGCTCGTCCGCCTGCATCGCGGCGTTGAACGGCGTACTCCTGACCGGAGACTCGAGTCGGCTCGACATCGCGCGGAAGCTGCTGGACCACCTGTACGAGCGCGGCACCACCGCCGCGGTCGACGAGACCGAGCTGAGCATCCGGGACCGCTGGCAGGCCGAGCTCGGCGAGGACTGCGCGAACCCGACGCTGCTGATCCCGAACCGGCACGGCGACGACGGCTGGTTCGACTACCAGCCGCCGCAGCTGGGGCTGCCGATCTGGTTGTGGCAGGCCGCATTCGAGTCGTCCGATCGCGAACGGCTGCAACAGCTCCGGGAACGCAGCGGCTACGACTGGCGGACCGTGCGCGACTTCCGGAACAAGGAGGATGCCGGTCACGAGGCGCCCTGGCTGGCCTACCTCGCGGGCGACAACCCCGGCTATCCCGAGGCGATGCTCGGCGTCGCGCTCTCCCAGGTGCAGCGCCGGATGGACCTGATGGCTGTCGACACCACCGACCCGGCCGAGATGAACATCCACCACTGGCAGCGCCACAACCCGGTCGCGACCGAGGCCCTGCTGCAGTTGACCACAGGTACGCCGCAACTCCTCTACAACGGTGGCCTGCTGCCGTTGCGCGTGCTGTACCTCGACCCCGAACGCGGTCGCCCTGGTCTCCCCGCCGATGTCGCCGCGCTGGTCGACACGGTCGAGCCCGATCGCACCGGGCTGCAGCTGGTCAACCTGTCCGCGACCCAGACCCGCCGCGTGATCGTCCAGGCCGGCAGCTTCGGCACCGACCGGATCGACGAGGCCGTCGTCACCACCGCCACCGGTGCGTACCCCGGCCCGTCGCCCGCCTACTCGTCGCCGCCGCCGGCGCCGGGCACCGCGACGATCGTTGTCGGCGGCAACAGACTTGAAGTCACGATGCCGCCGGGCCGAACCATCCGGCTCGAGCTGCGGCTGACCCGCAACGCCTATCGCGCCGCGCACGTGGCGCTTGACTGAGGAGACATATGAGCAGCGGTATCGAACAAGCCCCGGTCGCCCCGGTCTGGGACCTCCCGGTGCGCGGCGAGAACCCGCCGGCGCCGGACCCCGGCCTGGTGTCCCGGTTGTCCGAGATCGGGTCGGCCACCGCCTGCGCCCGGTTGCACGGACAGGGCATCCGCCGGACCTTCGTCGACGGGCCGACCAGCATGTTCCCGGGCAAGAAGGTGGTCGGCCGGGCGCTGACGCTGCAGTTCATGCCGCAGCGCGAGGACATCGCCGACGGTCAGACGCAGGAGTACATCGAGCGCAGTACGGCGCTGTGGGCCGTGCTCGACGAGGTACAGCCCGGTGACGTGCTCGTGGTCCAGGCGTACGGCAGCCACACCACCGGCTGCTTCGGCGACATGCTGGTCCGCTACTTCAAGCTCCGCGGCGGCGCCGGCATCGTGGTCGACGGCCGGATCCGCGACGTGCCGCGGGTGTCGGAGCTCGACGTGCCGATCTGGTCCACCGGCGCCACCCCGCACTACGCGTCCCAGTCCGAACTGTTCCCGTGGGCGTACAACGTCCCGGTCGCGGTCGGCGGCGTCCTCGCCCTGCCCGGTGACCTGGTCGTCGCCGACGACGACGGCGCGGTCGTCGTACCCCAGCGGCGGGCGGAGTCCGTCGTCCAGGCGGCCGCCGAGCACGACGCGTGGGAGAAGTTCAGCCGGCGCCGGATCGACGAGGGCGCACCGCTGCGCGACTACTACCCCCTGACCGAGAAGACCCGCCTCGAGTACGAAGCCTGGCGCACCCAGAACGGCAACGGTGCAGCCGGGGACTGATCCCTGAGAGGACCCCGCCCACATGTCCACAAAGAGAACCAGGCGTACGACGCTCAGCGTCTGCGCCGGGGTGGTCGCCGCTGCCCTGGTGACAGTCGCGGCCGTCCAGCTGAACACCCAACCTGCCGGCGCGGCCAAGTGCGAGACGTTCTACGTCGCACCCGACGGCGACGACAACGCCAAGGGCACCGAGAAGGAGCCGTGGAAGACGGTCACCCGGGCCCGTGACGAGATCCGGAGCAAGCAGCTCAACGACCGGATGGGCTGCGACATCACCGTCAACCTGAAGGCCGGTGAGTACCCGGTCTCGTCCACCGTCCAGTTCGATCAGCGCGACTCCGGCAAGAACGGCCACCGGATCATCTACCGCAGTGCCGACGGCCCCGGTAAGGCGACGCTGTCCGGCGCCGAGGAGATCACCGGCTGGACGCCGTACCAGGACGGCATCTACAAGGCCAAGATCGACCCGTCGAAGCCGTTCTACACGCTGTTCGAGGACGGGCTCAACACAAGTGGGGGGAGGGCCACCAACGCCCGGTACCCGAACCGCGGCACCGAGGACACCTGGTCGCCGTACCTGACGTCCATCCTCTACGAAGAGGACAAGATGGACGTGCGCAACTGGATGTGGGGCACGCCCGGTGACTGGGATCCCACCTGGGATCTGAGCCAGGCGTCGGTGACGATCTGGTCGGGCGGCTCGTGGTCGTGGTTCACCGACACGATCCCGTTGCTGGACACGAACTTCAAGAAGACCCAGACGACGCTGAAGCACTGGACCCGCTACGCGATGGTCAACAGCCGCGGCGGCTCGCGGTACTTCTTCCACAACTCGCTCAGCTTCCTCGACCAGCCGGGGGAGTACTACCTCGACTACAAGGCCGGCGAGGTCTACTACAAGCCGCGCGGCGGCACCATGGACGGCGTCAAGGTGCTCCGGCCGACCGTGAAGACGGTGCTCGACCTGGCCGGGGCGTCGGCCGAGGACCGGCTGCACGACGTGACCTTCGACGGGCTCGGGGTGCAGTACTCCGACTTCGTCACCTGGTACCGCAACGGCTGGGTGTCCAGCGGCGATGCCGGTCTGGAGCACAAGTACCCGGAGTACGACCGGCAGATCGAGATGCCGCGGAACCGCTTCGGCGCGATCAGGCTGACCAACACCAGCAACATCGACCTGACCCGGCTGCGGCTGTCCGACACCGGCTTCACCGGGATCTACCTGCTGTTCGCCAACGACCACACCCGGATCACCGACAGCCTGCTGGAGAACATCGGTGCCGACGGCATCAAGGTGGAGGGCGGCTGGCCGGGTGAAGGCGACCTGAGCAACCACCACACCATCTCGAACGTCTTCATCGACCACGTCGGCGAGCTGGTTCCGGGCGACGCGGCCGGGATCGAGCTGATGGACACCGGCAACAACACGATCTCCAACATCGTCGTGAAGCACAGCGCGCGCTACGGCATCAGCCTGGAGTCCCGCCCGGAGGTCAAGGACGGCGACCAGTACACGTCCGGCAACAGCTTCAAGTACATCCGCCTCGAGGAGGTGGGCCTGGACAGCGGCGACATGGGCGCGTTCTACACGTACGGCATCGACAACCAGGAACCGCACCCGGTGCAGAACACCGTGGACCAGGTGGTCATCGGTGACGTGATCCCGGACCCGTCGATGCCGGACGCCGGCGGTACCCGCGGCGTGCACATGGACGCCGGTGGCTGCGGGTTCTCGTTCGCGAACATCGAGGTCGGCAAGGTCTCCGACGACAAGTACCAGTCCTACAAGTGCAACGAGGTCACCAACGCCAACTGGGCCGAGGGTTTCGACGCCTCGAAGCTGGAGTACGACAAGATCGGCGTCCTGCCGACCTTCCCCTTCGACGTAGCAGGACGGTGATCGCGATGTCGACACGTTCAGGTCTGGTCATCGGGGTCGCGGTCGGACTCCTGGTGCCGGCCGCTGTGTTCGGCGGCTCCACCCTCGGCGCCGACGCGACTCCTTCCGCCGAGCAAGGCGCGTGTCCCTCGTTCTGGGTCGCCCCGAACGGAGACGACAAGGCGCCTGGTAACAAGACGAAGCCGTGGAAGACGGTGGCGCATGCGCGGGACACGATCCGCGCCCGCGGGCTGAACCGCGACATGACGTGTGATCTGGTGGTCAACGTCGCCGCCGGGACCTATCAGGTCAGCAAGACGATCGCCTTCGACGACCGCGACTCCGGGTCGAACGGGCACCAGGTCGTCTACCGCAGTGCGGACGGGCCGGGCAAGGCCGTGCTCGAGGCAGCGCAGGAGGTCACCGGCTGGACGCCGTACAAGGACGGCATCTTCAAGGCCAAGGTGGACATCGACCAGCCGTTCTACACCCTGTACGTCGACGGCGACCGCGCCACCACGGCGCGGTACCCGAACCGGCGGTCGGACGAGGAATGGGCGCCGTACCTGAAGTCCGTCCTGATCGAGCCGGAGAAGGAAGCCGTCCGCGACCAGGTCGGCTACACCGACGGCGACTGGAACGAGACCTGGAACCTGAACAGCTACACCGACTGGCCGGCGCAGCTGATGATCTGGTCCGGCGGTTCCTGGTCGTGGTTCACCGACACGGTGCCGATCAAGAACGCGGACTGGAAGGACAACAAGGTCATCCTCGACTACTGGACCCGGTACGCGATGATGAACTCCCGGTCCGGTTCGCGGTACTTCGTCCAGAACTCGCTGGACCTGCTCGACGCCGAGGACGAGTACTACCTCGACTGGGCGACCAAGGAGCTGTACTACAAGCCGCGCGGCGGCACGATGGACGGCAAGCGGGTCCTGCGCCCCACGCAGACCGAGGTGCTGTCACTGGCCGGGACCTCACCGGAACGCCGGCTGCACGACATCGCGTTCGAGGGGCTCGGGATCGCGGCGACCGACTTCATGCAGTGGTACCGCTCCGGCTGGATCAGTGCCGGTGACTCCGGGCAGAAGCACAAGTATCCGGAGTACGACCGGCAGATCGAGATGACCCGCAACCGCTTCGGCTCGGTCACCCTGACCAACACCCGCAACGTCGGCCTGTCCGGGCTGCACCTGCGCGACACCGGCTACCACGGTGTCTACCTGAACCAGGCGAACGACCACGTGACGATCTCCGACAGCCTGCTGGAGAACATCGGCGGCGACGGCATCAAGGTCGAGGGCGGCTACCCGGGTGAGGGCAACGTCTCGCACCACAACACCTTCACCAACCTCTACATCGACCACATCGGCGAACTGGTGCCGGGCGACGCGGCCGGTCTCGAGCTGATGGACACCAGCGACAACGAGATCTCGCACATCGTCGTGAAGCACAGCGCGCGGTACGGCATCAGCCTGGAGGCCCGGCCGGAGGTCAAGGACGGCGAGGGCTACGCGGTGAACAACAACTTCTCCTACATCAGGCTGGAGGAGACCGGTCTGGACAGCGGTGACATGGGCGCCTTCTACACGTACGGCGTCGACAACCAGGAACCGCACCCGGTCCAGAACACGGTCAAGCAGATGGTGATCACCGACGTGATCCCGGACGCCTCGATGCCGGACAGCGGCACCCGCGGCGTGCACATGGACGCCGGCGGCTGCGGCTTCAGCTTCGCCGACATCGAGGTCGGTCAGGTGACCGACGACAAGTACCAGTCGTACCAGTGCAACCAGGTGACCAACGCGAACTGGGCCGAGGGTTTCGACGCCACGAAGATGGAGTACGACAAGATCGGCGTTCTGCCCACGTTCCCCTATGACGTGGCGGGGCGGTGAGGACATGCGACTAGCCGGCGGATTGGTCATCGGTCTGGCTCTCGGCGTCGTCGGCGCAGGGACAGCTCTGGGCGCAGGTCCGACCGAGAAATCAGGCACCTGTGAGTCGTTCTGGGTTTCGCCCACCGGAGACGACGCGAATGCAGGGAGTGAACGGAAGCCGTGGCGGACGGTGGAGCATGCCCGCGACACCATCCGCACGCGAGGCCTCAACCAGCGGATGTCGTGCGATCTGGTGGTGAACCTCAAGGCCGGGACGTACACGGTGGACAAGACGATCTCCTTCGACGACCGCGACTCCGGGTCGAACGGCCGCCAGGTCGTCTACCGGAGCGCGGACGGTCCGGGGAAGGCGGTCTTCGAAGGATCCACCGAGGTCACCGGCTGGACGCCGTACAAGGACGGCATCTTCAAGGCGCCGGTGGACGTGGACCAGCCGTTCTACACCCTGTACGCCGAGGGGAAGCGAGCGACCACCGCGCGGTACCCGAACCGGCGGTCGGACAACGAATGGGCGCCGTACCTGCGCTCGGTCCTGTTCGACCCGACCAAGGAAGCGGTCCGGGACCAGATCGGGTTCAAGCCCGGTGAGCTCGATCCGGCCTGGGACCTGCGGCTCGGTACGGCGTGGCCGGCCCAGGTCACGGTCTGGTCGGGCGGGTCCTGGTCGTGGTTCACCGACACGGTGCCGCTGCTGGACATCAACCACACCAAGGGCCGGTTCACGCTGATCTACCCGGCGCGGTACGGGTTCATCAACTCCGGCGGCGGCTCGCGGTACTTCCTGCAGAACTCGCTCAGCCTGCTCGACCAGGCGGGGGAGTACTACCTGGACTACCCGGCGAAGCAGCTGTACTACAAGCCGGCCGGCGGGACGATGGACGGCGTCACGGTGCAGCGGCCGACGGTGACCGAGGTGTTCTCGATCGCCGGTGCGTCGGCCAACCGCCGGGTGGAGAACCTGACGCTCGACGGTCTGGCGATCCAGCACACCGACTTCATGGAGTGGTACCGGTACGGCTGGAACGGCACCGGCGGCTCCGGGTACAAGCACAAGCACCCGAAGTACGACACGCAGATCGAGCTGCCGCGGAACCGGTGGGGCGCGATCACGCTGACCAACACCCGCGGCGTCACGCTGACCCGGTTGCACCTGCGGCAGACCGGGTTCACCGCGATCGAGTTGCTGTTCGCGAACGAGAGGACGACGGTGTCCGACAGCCTGTTCGAGCATCTCGGCAACGACGGCATCAAGGTCGAAGGCGGGTGGCCGGGTGAGGGCGACCTTGCCCACAGCAACACCTTCACCAACAACTACATCCACCACATCGGCGAACTCGTCCCGGGCGACTCGGCCGGCGTCGAGATCATGAACAGCGGCCGCAACGAGATCAGCCACACCGTCGTCGAGCACGGCGCCCGGTACGGCATCAGCATCGAGTCGCGGCCCGAGGTCCCGAACGCGGACAACTACACCAGCGGCAACACCGTCCACCACGTGCGGCTGTCGCACCTGGCCAAGGACAGCGGTGACACCGGTCCGTTCTACGCGTACGGCGTCCGCAACGAACCGCCGTACACCCCGGACGCGGCCGTGTCGCAGCTGATCATCGACGACGCCAACGCCGACCCGTCGATGCCGGACAGCAAGCCGTACGGCGTGCACATGGACTTCGGCGGCTGCGGGTTCGCGTTCAAGGACGTGAAGGTGACGAACACCGAGAGCGACCCGTACCACGGGCCGTCCGCGGGACCGTGCGACACCTTCGAGAACGTCAGCTGGGAGACCGGGTTCGACGACTCCCGGATGCAGTACGACCAGATCGGCGTCCTGCCGTCCTTCCCCTACGAGAAGCCCTGAGGTTCCCGGATACCCATGGACAAGGAAAGGTTTGAGGGCAAGGTCACGCTGATCACCGGAGGTGCCTCCGGGATCGGCGCGGCCACCGCCCGCCGGATCGCCGCCGAGGGCGGCACCGTCGTCATCTGCGACCGCGACGGCGGCGCCGCGGAGAAGGTCGCCGCCGAACTCGGCGGCACCGCTCGCGGATACCAGTTGGACGTCACCGACCTCGGCCGCACCCAGGAAGTGGTCGCATCGCTGGACGCGGTGCATGTCCTGGTCAGCGCGGCTGGGGTCGACGTCTGCGACACCGTGCCGAACACGACCCCCGACGAGTGGCAGACGATCCTCGACGTCGACCTGACCGGCGTCTACAACTCCTGCCGGGCGGTGCTGCCGCGGTTCGTCGAGCGGGGCGGCGGCGCGATCGTGACGATCTCGTCGGCGATCGGCACGGTCGGGGAGCGCAACCGGTCGGCGTACTGCGCGGCGAAGGCCGGCGTGGAGAACCTGACCCGCGCGATGGCCCTCGACCACGGCCGCGCCGGCGTCCGGGCGAACTGCGTCGCACCCGGGCTGATCGACACACCGCTGATCCGCAACGGCAAGGTGGGCGGCGAGGACGATCCGGGCGCGATGCAGGCGATGGTCGACCGGCATCACGCCCTCGGCCGGATCGGGCAACCGGGGGAGGTCGCCGCCGCGATCGCCTTCCTGGCCAGCGAAGACGCGTCCTTCATCACCGGCGCGATCCTGCCCGTCGACGCCGGCTGGACGGCCCAATGAGCATCCTGACCGGCTACCGGGTGCTCGACCTCTCGGTGGCGATGGCCGGGCCGCTGGCCGCGATGCGGCTCGGCGACCTCGGCGCCGACGTGGTCAAGGTCGAGCCTGTGGCCGGCGAGTGGCAGCGGCAGACGGCCGCCGGTGGTGCCGTCGGCAACGAAGTGAACGCCTCGTTCCTGTCCCTCAACCGGAACAAGCGCAGCCTTGCGATCGACCTGAAGTCCGGCGAGGGCCGCGAGCTGTTGTACGAGTTGGTCGCGTACGGCGGACGTGTTCCTGCAGAACTACCGTCCTGGCGTCGCGGCCCGGCTCGGTGTGGACTACGAAACACTGCGTGCGTTGAAGCCCGACCTGGTGTACGTCTCGGTGTCCGGGTACGGCGAGACCGGCCCGTACGCGTCCTGGCCCGGACAGGATCTGCTCGTCCAGGCCATGAGCGGTGCGTTGTTCAGCGCCGGGCGACCAGGTGAGCCACCGGTGGCAGCGCCGTACTTCCTGGCTGATGCCGTGACTGCCTACAGCTCGTTCGAGGGTGTTCTCGCTGCGCTCCTGCATCGCGAACGCACCGGCGAAGGGCAGCTGGTCCAGGTCAACATGCTGGATGCGGTCATCGCGATGCAGATGCAGGAGCTGTCTGTGCACACGGTTGGTAGCGTGGCCCAGACGCGGTCCGAGGAGGTGCACGCGCACAGCTACATCCGGGCGCCCTACGGCATCTTCAGCACCGCTGACGGCTACCTCTCACTCGCGTTCGCCGAGCTGCCAGTCCTCGCCGAGGTGCTCGACGTACCCGCGCTGGCTGAGCTCGATGCGGAGCGGGACGGGTTCGTCCGCCGCGACGAGATCTCCGCGGCGGTCTCGGCCGCGCTGACGCGGGAGTCGACCGACCACTGGCTGACCAAGTTGCGCGAGCGCGGGGTTTGGTGTGGTCCGGTGTACTCGTACGCCGACGTCCAGAACGACCCCCAGGTCCTGCACAACGAGTCGTTCGTGACGTACGAGCACCCGACCGAGGGGACGGTGACGACGCCGGGGTTCCCGTATCGCTTCAGCCGGACGCCGGCCGAGGTACGACGTGCCGCACCACTGACCGGTGAGCACACGGACGAGTTGCTGGCCGAGCTCGGCGTACCTGCTGAACGTCGTGAGGAGCTCCTGCGGCGCGGGCGTGGTGGTGTCGCGGTGACCGTCCGGATGCGAGGGCTCACCTGGGACCATCCGCGTGGGTACCGGCCGCTGGAGGCGTTCGAAACGCCCGGGGTCCAGGTCGAGTGGGACCGGCAGCCGTTGGCCGGGTTCGAAGCGGCCCCACTGGACGAGTTGGCAGAGCGTTACGACCTGCTCGTCGTGGACCATCCGGGGCTGGGCGCCGCGATCGAGGCGCGGCGCGATCCTGCCGGTCGAAGACGTGTTCGCGGCCCGCGATCTCAAGGTGTGGCGGGATCGGGCGGTCGAGCCGACGTGGGAGAGCTACCGGCTGGACGGATACGGCTGGGCGTTGCCGCTGGATGCCGCGACCCAGACCTGCCTCTTCCGCCCCGACCGCCTTCGTCAGCCGCCGGCATCGTGGACCGAGGTTCTAGACCAGTCCGGCGTTGTCCTGTGCGTCGCCGGACCGCATGCCGGTTTGATGCTGCTCGGCCTGGCCGGTGACCGGTCGGGTGCCGGCCTGCTCGATCGATCCCGCGCGGTGGAGGCTCTCGAGCTGCTCCGTGAGGTTTGGCGGCGGAGCGATCAGAGCGCAGCAGAGCTCGACCCGATCGGGATCCACCAGCTGCTTGCCTCTAGCAACGAGCTCGTGTGTTGCCCACTGGTCTACAGCTACGCCTACTACGGCGGCGAGGCCGAGGGCCGCCGGCCGCTGGCCTGGTCGGCAGCTCCACGGCTGCGTCCCGGCGACCGGTTGGGCAACGGCACGCTTGGTGGTACCGGACTGGCGGTGACGCCGCGGGCCTATACGCGGGTGCTTGCGGTGACGAAGTACGTCCGCGGTCTGCTCGACGTCGGGACTCAGCTGGACGTCGTGTCGACGGTCGGCGGGCAGTCGGCGACCGCGGCCGTGTGGGCGTCCGACGTGGTGGACAAGGCGTGGAACGGGCACTACTCGGCCACGCTAGGCACCCTCAGGACGTCGTACGTCCGGCCCCGGTTCGACGGGTGGATCGCCTTCCAGGACGAGCTGTCGTCGCGGGTCCGCGCGCTTCTCGGGAACACCGCCGATCTTGCGACCGCAGTCGATCGGATCGAGGACGACTATCGGAGGGCGAGCCATGGATGAGGGCCGGATCCGGTTCGAGCGGGACGGCGGGGTCGGTGTGCTGACCCTCGACCGGCCGGCGAAACTGAACGCGGCCACCCGCGCGATGAGCACCGAGTTGCTCGACCTGATCCCGCGGATCGACGAGGACCCGTCGGTGCGCGCGGTGGTCGTCACCGGCGCCGGTGATCGGGCCTTCTCGGTCGGCAGCGACGTCGGCGAGCTCGACGCCTACGACGGCCCGTGGCACTTCCGCAACCGCCGCGACTACTGCGACGCGCTGCGCGGACTGCGTACGCCGGTGATCGCGGCGGTCAACGGATATGCGTACGGCGGTGGGCTGGAGCTGGCGTTGTCGTGCGACATCCGGCTGGCCGCGTCGACCGCGAGTTTCGCCGCGGCGGAGATCAAGCTCGGGTGGATCGGCGGCGGCGGAGTGACCGCGCTGCTGGCGGCGAGCGCGGCGGCGAGTGATGTGGCGATGCTGCTGCTGACCGGTGATCCGATCGACGCCGCGGAGGCGCTGCGGATCGGGCTGGTCAGCCGGGTGCTGCCTGATGACGAGTTGTTGCCGGCTGCCACCGAATTGGCGCATCGGATCGCCGAGCGACCGCCGATCGCGGCCCAGGCGGCGAAGGCGAACCTGCGGGCCGCCCTGTCGATGGGCCTGGAGCCGGCCATCCAGTACGAGCGGGAGCTGCAGGCGGTAGCTCTCGGTACCCGCGACGCAGCCGAAGGCCGGGCGGCCTTCGCGGAGCGTCGTACCGGAATCTTCGAAGGACGGTGAGCCTGTGCCGACAGAGATCGCACCGGGAATCCATCGGCTCGCGACGGACTATCCGCACGTCTGCGGGCTGCCGTTGTGGCTGCACGTGATCGACGCCGGCTCCGAGCTGGTGCTGCTCGACGCCGGGATCGCGTCCACGCCCGAGGCGGCGACGGCGCCGGAGCTGGCGCAGCTCGGGTTGGGCTGGCCGATCTGACGCTGGTGGTGAACAGCCATGCGCATCCCGATCACATGGGTGGCAACGCCGTACTGAAGGCCTTGAGCGGTGCGCGCGTGGCGGCTCCGGCGGCCGAGGTGCGGTGGCTGGAGGACAACGAGACGCTGCTGACCGAGCTGTGGGGTTCGGATCCGGCGGCGCTCGACCTGTCGCCGGCGGAGCGTGCCGAGCTGCTGGAGATGCTCGACGAGCGCGTCCGGGTCGACGTGCTGCTCCGCGACGGCGATCTCCTTCCCGCTGAACGGCCACTGCGTGTCACCACCACCAGCGGCCATTCCCCGGGCCATATCGCCGTACTGGACGAACCTTCCCGAACCCTTTTCACCTTCGACGATGTGCAAGGCCGGGGCCAGCCCTATCTCGACGGCTCGGTGTGGCTGGCGCCGCTCTACACCGACGTCGAGCACTACGTCACCGGCCTGAAACGCCTGCTGGAGCTGGAGTTCGACGCCTTGATCCCGTCCCACGGAGACGCCCTCGACGCCGACGCCGGCCGGAAGCGAATCCTCGACAGTCTGGAGTGGGTCGACGACGTCCACTCGTTCACGACCGGTCGGCTCCGGGCGAAGGGTTCGCTCACGGTGCGTGAGCTGGCCGGCGCGATCGGTACCGAGCTCGGCGACTTCGGCGGACTGTGTCTGCAGACCGTCCGGATGGCCCGCGCACATCTCGAATTGCTGGCCCGTCAGGGCGGCGCGGAACCCCGCTGGCACCTGAGGTAACTCAAAACGACGCACCGTTCGACCTAGCGTGACGCGCCGAGACACGATATCAACGTTGTAATGGTAAGCGCTCTCCAAACCGGGAGAGCGGCGTCCGGCAACGACGCAGGGAGTGTCGCGTGGCACGAATCGACGGAATCCTCCGCCCGGAAACCGAGCAATCCGCGCCGATCGAACGAGATGGTTCACCAGGGGCCGGACCACCGGGCACCTCCAACCTGAGATCCGTACGTCCACCCGGCCAAGGGATGTCATGGTGGGCGCGCGCACGCCGGGACAAGGTCCTGCTGCTGATGGCGATCCCCGGGCTCGGCCTGATGCTCGCGTTCCACTACCTGCCGTTGCTCGGCAACCTGATCGCGTTCCAGGAGTACCTGCCGTTCGTTCCGATGGGACGCAGCGCCTGGGTCGGCCTGGACAACTTCGCGGTCATCTTCAACGGCGACACCGAGTTCCTCAACGCGCTGAAGAACACGCTGCTGATCACGCTGGTCCAGGTGATCTTCGTCTTCCCGGCCCCGATCGCGCTGGCCCTGCTGCTGAACAGCCTGCTGTCGGAGCGGATCAAGCGGATCGTCCAGTCGGTGCTGTACCTGCCGCACTTCCTGTCCTGGGTGATCGTGGTCGCGATCTTCCAGCAGGTGCTGGGCGGCAGCGGCATGATCAACAACTTCCTGCGGTCGCAGAGCATCGCCACGATCGACTTCCTCGGCAATCCCGACACCTTCATCGCGCTGCTCACCAGCCAGGTGATCTGGAAGGACACCGGGTGGGCGACGATCCTGTTCCTGGCCGCGCTGACGCAGATCGACCAGGGGCTGTACGAGGCCGCCCGGGTCGACGGCGCCTCGCGGATGCGGCAACTGTGGCACGTCACCGTGCCGGGGATCCGCGGCCTGATCATCCTGCTGCTGATCCTGCGACTCGGTGACTCGCTCAACGTCGGCTTCGAGCAGATCATCCTGCAGCAGAGGCTGGTCGGTAGACCGGCCAGCGAAGTCCTGGACACCTACGTCTACAACAACGGCGTGCTCGGCGGGCGAGTGGGGCGTCTCGGCCGCCGTCGGCCTGGTCAAGGGTCTCGTTGCCGTCGTCCTGGTGATCGGCGCCAACAAGATCGCGCACATCTTCGGCGAGGCGGGGGTGTACCGGAAATCATGACCACGACACAGACGCGACCTCGAACGGCCCACCGGCGCCTCGCGCCGGCCGGACCTCATCGACGCACCCGGGCTCCCGGTCCGGGCGATCAAGGGCATCGTGCTCGTGCTCTGCCTGCGTGGTCGTGATCGTCCCGTTCATCGGAGTCGTCTCGACCAGCCTCGCCAGCCAGGACCCATGTCACCAACTCCGGCGGCTTCGTGCTGTGGCCGGACGGGGTCAACCTGGACGCCTACCGCGACGGTCTTCAACGGCGGCGTGGTGACTGCAGGCCCTGCTGGTCAGCTTCGGCGATCACCATCGGTCGGCACGATGATCAGTCTGGCCGGATCCACCATGCTGGCGTACGCGCTGAGCCGCCCCGGCTCGTTCGGGCAGCGGCCGATGCTGATGATCGTGCTGTTCAGCCTGCTGTTCAGCCCCGGCCTGATCCCGGTCTACCTGGTGGTGAAGCAGTTCGGGCTGCTCGACTCGCTGCTGGCACTGATCCTGCCGACCGCGATCAGCGGCTTCAACGTGATCATCCTGCGCGCGTTCTTCATGTCCATCCCGGCCGAGTGGTCGACAGGGCCCGGGTCGACGGGGCCGGCGAGTTCCGGATCTTCGGTCGATCATGCTGCCGCTGTCCCGGGCGGTGCTCGCGGTCATCGGGCTGTTCTACGCGGTCGGTTACTGGAACGCGTTCTTCAGCGCCATGCTCTACATCAGCGATACGGCGAAATGGCCGCTGCAGCTGGTGCTGCGGACGTACGTCATCAACAACACCGAACTCAGCAGCGGTGATCTCGGCGGGGCGGCGGCCGACCAGCTTCCGCCGCAGGAATCCATCCAGATGGCGATCCTGGTGATCTCCTGGTGCCGATCCTGATCGTCTACCCGTTCCTCCAGCGGCACTTCGCCAAGGGCATGCTGACCGGGGCGGTGAAGGGATGAGCATGATCAGCAGGCGAAACCTTCTCCGCGGGTCATTGGCGGCTGCCGCCATCGGCAGTCTGAGCGGGTGTGCCACGGTGACCAGGTCGACCGACATCGCGGCGCTGAACAAGCCGGTGCAGCTGCCGACGTACCGGCGGTTCAACGGACCGAAGCCGGACCTTCCGCTCAGCCATCCGCTGATGCCGGACTGCTTCTACCAGTTCCCGGCCGACCCGGTCCGGTCCACCGACGGCGCTCCCGGCGACGGCAGCGACGTGACCGGAACCGTGCCGACCTCGAATCCGATCCCGCCGACCGCCGACCGCAACCCATACTGGCAGGAGCTCAACAAGCGGCTCGGCTCGCCGGTCGGGCTGACCATCACCGCGGCCGGCGACTACGACGACAAGTTCGCGACCGCGGTGGCCGGAGACACCCTCGGTGATCTGTTCAACGTCGAGGGCACGTTCGCGTATCTGCCGCAGTTCCTCGAGGCGAGGGCGCAGGACCTGACCGAACATCTGTCCGGGGACGCCATCCTGGACTATCCGTTCCTGGCCAACCTGTCCACCGAGTCCTGGCGCGGCTGCGTGTTCGCCGGTGGCATCCGGGCGGTCCCGATCCAGCGTGGCGTGATGTCGTCCAACCTGCTGCTGGCCCGGCAGGACATCCTCGACAAGCTCGGCGTCGAGCTCGGCTCGCCCAACCTGGACGAGTTGATCAAGGTCGCGAAGGCGGTCACGGACCAGAAGAAGAACCGCTGGGCGTTCGCTGTCCCGCCGACGTCGGCGCTGAGTGCGATGCTGCGGTTGCCGAACGACTGGGAGGTTCGCGACGGCCGTCTGGTGCACAGCCGGGAACTCGAGGAGCACAAGGAACTGCTCGCGATCGGCCGGCAATTGGTCGTCGACGGGCTGATCCATCCCGACGGGGTGGCGAAGCACAACCAGAAGGTCGTGGTTCAGCCAGGGTTCGGCGGTGATGACCCAGGACTCGTACTCGTCGATCCAGAGCTTCTACCGGCGCAGTGTGGTGAAGGAGTTCGCGATCGCCATCCCGGTCGTGCGCGATGACGCCGGGAAGACCGGGCGGTTCCTGATGGGCAAGCCGAACAACTCGATCGCGGCGATCAAGCCCAGCTCGCCGGAGCGGACCCGGATGCTGCTCGGGATGCTGAACTGGTTCGCCGCGCCGTTCGGCACCGAGGAGTACCTGTTCCGCAAGTTCGGCCTGCCCGGGCGCCACTACACCCTGAAGGGCACCGACCCGGTGCTGACCAAGGACGGCGGAAGCGAGGTCTGCCTGGGCGAGTTCCCGGTCCAGTACCTGGCCGACGGCGGCTATCCGGTCTATTTCCCGGGACACCCCGAGGCGGTCGACGTGGCGCACAACCACCTCAAGGCGGTCCTGCCGACGGCGATCCCGCAGCCGGCGTACGGGCTCTACTCACCAACCGACTCGACCAAGGGCAAGGTCGCCGACAAGCAGTTCGAGGCGCTCACCAAGGAGATCCAGCTCGGTCGCGCCGAGCTCTCGGACTGGGACAAGGCAGTAGCCGACTGGCGCAAGTCCAGAGGCGACGCCATCCGCCACGAATACGAAGAAGCCATGACAATCCAAGGCCGCAAGTAGACAGCAACCGGCGGCCGGGCTCGCCCGGCCGCCACCCCTCCGCCCCGGCACCCAGAGTTCCCGGCTTGCCTACTAACGCCGCGCGCACCGACCCCAGGGCGGTGCGCGCGGCATCTTTCAGTCGCAGCGCAAGGTGTCGAGGTTGGCCGCGTTACCCATCGCGTGGCTGCCCGCGTCGTTGGGGTGCAGGCCGTCGCCCCCGTCGTACGCAGCCTGCAAACGGCTCGGGTCAGCGGGGTCCCGAGTAGCAGCATCGAAGTCGACCACACCGTCGAACTCACCACTGTTCCGAATGAACTCGTTGACCGCCTGCCGCGCCGCCTCCTTCTCCGGCGTGTAGACGAACGACCCACCCACCGGAGTGATCGTGCCGCCGACGATGCACCGCCCGGCAGCGTGGACCCGAGCGATCAGCTGCCGATATCCATCGATCAGTTCGTCCGCGGTGGCACCGGCGTAGATGTCGTTGATCCCTTCCAGCACAAGGACAGTACGTACGCCGGGCTTCGTCAGCACATCCCGGTCGATCCGGGCCAACGCACTCGGCCCAGCGCTGCCCGCCTTCGCAACACCGTTCAGCACCCGGTTGCCGGAGATCCCTTCGTTCGAGATCCCGAGCCGCCGATGCTCCGGCAGCTTCGCGTACCGATCGGCAAGGACGTCCGGCCACCGGCGGTTCAGGTCGATCGTCGAACCGACCGACGAGGTGATCGAGTCGCCCAGCGTCGCCACCGTGTCGACCTGCTGCGGCGCGGTGACGACCGCCGCGTTCAGGAAGAACCAGGCGGACGACTCGGTCTGGTACGCCGTCGCCGACTCGTCCGCCGCGTGATCGCCGGACGTCGACTTGTAGCTGTGCTGCATGGCCCGGTTGTGCGCCGTGATCACGCCCGTCGTGCCGACCACATGCAGACTCACGGTCAGGTTGGTCAGCGCGGGCACCACGCCCGGCAGCGGATCGCTGATCGCCAACCCACCCGGCGGGATCCGCACCGACGTCTTCCCGCCGAACGTCAACCGCCGGCTCGTCCCCGGTACGACGCTCGCCCCGGCCTGATGTCGTCCGACGTACACGGAATCCGTCACCAACGGCTGATCGCCATGGGCGTTCGTCAACCGGATCCGCAGGTCGCGCCCGCCCACACTCGTCCGCAGGATGTTCCGCACCGTCATGTCGTTCAACGTGCCGCCGGCGATGTCATCGCTGGCACCCCACGTCGTCACCAGTTGCGTCCCGCCGTCCGCCGCGGCCCCAGCCGCCGCCGGCCCGTCCGGCGCTGCGGAGTCCACCAGGCCCGCCGCACCCACCGCCATCACCAGCACACTCGCGCCCACTCGGCGCCACGAGGAAGAATTCATTCTGCCAAGTCACCGCTGAATAGATATAACCTCAACGAGTTGCAGTTGTTGCAGCGCCCAGCGGTCACTTCCGGGAGACGAGTGGTTGGGGGACCGAACGACAGGAGGTATCGACTTCGGGCTCCCACCCGCTCGCCTGCGAACGCCCGCCGGCACCGGCACAACCGACTACCTCCTGTCCTTCGGTCCCCGGATCCCTCGCCCCACCGCCGCCTCGGTGATTCTGACGACCCACGCCGGGTTTCCGATCACGTGCTGGTAGGTGAACCTCAGGACCGCCCAACCCGCCATCACGAGTTCGTCGTACCGCCCGCAGTCCGCGGCGAAGTCGTTCGCCGACCCGTGGAACTCGTATCCCTCCGCCTCCAGGGCGACCTGTGCGGCCCGATGACCGAGGTCGACTCGCGCCCGGAACGTCCCGGAGCGCACCGCCACCTGCGGCTCGAACCCGTCCACGCCGTTGCTGATCAGCAGCGCGCGAAGCATGGACTCGAGGAAACTGCCGGACCGGCCGTCCGCACAGGACGCGACCCGGCGGGCATTCGGGCAGCCGGGACCGCGTGTCGCGGCGGCGCCGGCGAGCAGTTCGTCTGGGTGGATCAGCCCGCCGGCCAACGCGGCATCAGCCACCGCAAGCGCCTCGCCGAACGGCAGCAGCCTGGCGCAGTCGAGCACCGTCCGGAGCGGTGACGTCGTCCCGGCGCGGCATTCGTCCGCCGTGACCTCGGCCCAGTGCAGGACCGCGGGAGGACCACGACGCGGCCTGCGCTTCACCGGCACGATGACGTGTGGTTTCGGCGGTGCCGTCAGCAGCGGAAGATTCCACACCCGCGCGGCGCTCAGGTGCGAGAGGACGCCATCGTAGGCAATCGCTGTCATCCGATCGGTCGCCAACCCCGGCAGGGCGTAGATCCCTCGCCTCAGCCGCGCCACTTCTCCCCGCCGCACGGCCGAGGCCAGCGCCTTCCTCGAGGTGGCAGCCACGAGTTCCGCCGACGGCGCCGGACGCCCCAGACGCCGGAGAACCTCGGCAACAGACACCATCCGGAAATGCTGCCTGAGGTCGGTCGAACGTTGCTTCGGGTTGTCCACAGGGGACCGAAGGACAGGAGGTAGTGCCCAGGTTGGCCGGTTCTGCCTCGAGATCAGGCGGGATCGAGGCGGCAGCAGCGTTTACACCTCCTGTCCTTCGGTCCCGACCAGTAAGGGACAATGGTTCGCGATGACGCTGACCGAGGTAGTTCCTGCCACCACTGATGCCGATGCCCTGTACGACGCCTTCGCGAGGTGGGTGGGGGAGCAGGGGATCTCGTTGTACCCGGCGCAGGAAGAGGCGCTGATCGAGGTGATGACGGGATCGAACGTGATCCTGTCGACGCCGACCGGCTCGGGGAAGAGTCTGGTCGCCACCGGGTCGCACTTCGCCGCGCTTGCGAACGGCAGACGCACCTTCTACACCGCGCCGATCAAGGCGCTGGTGTCGGAGAAGTTCTTCGCGTTGTGCGACGTCTTCGGGGCCGACAAGGTCGGCATGCTGACCGGCGACGCGTCGGTGAACGCCGGCGCGCCGATCATCTGCTGCACCGCCGAGGTGCTCGCCAACGTCGCGCTGCGCGAGGGCGCCGCCGCCGACGTCGGGCAGGTGGTGATGGACGAGTTCCACTTCTACTCCGAGCCCGATCGCGGCTGGGCCTGGCAGGTGCCGCTGCTCGAACTGCCGAACGCCCAGTTCATCCTGATGTCGGCGACCCTCGGCGACGTCGAGCGGTTCAAGATCGACCTGTCCCGCCGGACCGGCCGCCCGACCGCGATCGTGTCGTCGGCCGAGCGCCCGGTGCCGCTGATCTACAAGTACGTCACCACCGCGCTGCACGAGACGCTCGAGGAGTTGCTCACCACTCACCAGGCGCCGGTGTACGTCGTCCACTTCACCCAGGCCGCCGCCCTCGAACGCGCCCAGGCGCTGACCAGCATCAACGTCTCCTCGAAGGAGGAGAAGGAGAAGATCAACGAGCTGATCGGCCACTTCCGGTTCAGCAAGGGCTTCGGCCGGACCCTGCAGCGGCTGGTGAAACACGGCATCGGCGTCCACCACGCCGGCATGCTGCCGAAGTACCGCCGGCTGGTCGAGCAACTCGCCCAGGCCGGTCTGCTCAAGGTCATCTGCGGCACCGACACTCTCGGCGTCGGCATCAACGTCCCGATCCGGACCGTCGTCCTGACCGCGCTGAGCAAGTACGACGGACGCCGGCAGCGGATCCTGAAGGCGCGGGAGTTCCACCAGATCGCGGGCCGGGCCGGACGGGCCGGCTACGACACGTCGGGGACGGTCGTCGTACAGGCACCTGATCACGTGGTGGAGAACGTGAAGGCGCTGGCCAAGGCCGGTGACGACCCGAAGAAGCAGCGCAAGGTGCAGCGGAAGAAGCCGCCGGAAGGGTTCGTCACCTGGGGCGAGGACACGTTCGACCGGCTGGTCGCGGCCGAGCCCGAGGCGTTGCAGTCGCGGATGCGGGTCAGCCACGCGATGCTGCTGAACGTCATCGCCCGCGACGGCGACGCGTTCGCGAGCATGCGGCAACTGCTCCGCGACAACCACGAGGACGCCAGGGCCCAGGTCCGGCTGATCCGCCGGGCGATCCAGATCTACCGGACCCTGCTGACCGCTGGTGTGGTCGAGCGGCTGGACGAGCCGGACGAGTACGGCCGGATGCTGCGGCTGACCGTCGACCTGCAGAAGGACTTCAGCCTCAACCAGCCGTTGTCGACGTTCGCCCTGGCCGCGCTGGACCTGCTCGACCCGGAGAGCCCGGAGTACGCGCTGGACGTGGTCTCGATCATCGAAGCGACCCTCGAAGACCCGCGCGCGGTGCTCTGGGCCCAGGAGCACCAGGCCAAGGGTGTGGCCGTGAACGCGATGAAGGCCGAGGGGATCGAGTACGAAGAGCGGATGGAACTGCTCGAGGACGTGAGCTGGCCGAAGCCGCTCGACGAGTTGCTCGAGGCAACGTTCGACATGTACCGGCAGACCCATCCGTGGATCGCCGACACCGGGCTGTCGCCGAAGTCGGTGGTCCGGGACATGTTCGAGCGGGCGATGACGTTCGGCGAGTTCATCGGTTTCTACAGCCTCGCGCGGTCCGAAGGCGTCGTACTGCGGTATCTGAGCGACGCTTACAAGGCGCTGAAGCAGACCGTGCCAGAGGCCTTGGTGAACGAGGATCTGACCGACCTGATCGAGTGGCTCGGCGAGGTGGTCCGGCAGACCGACTCCAGCCTGCTCGACGAGTGGGAGGAACTGACCAACCCGACGACCGAGGAGATCGCCGCGCCGACGCCGGCCGGACCGCGCCGGATCACCTTGAACAGCAGGGCTTTCCGGGTCCTGGTCCGCAACGCGATGTTCCGCCGGGTCGAGCTGGTCTCGCTGCACCGCTGGGCCGAGCTCGGTCAACTCGACACCGACGCGGGCTGGGACGCCGGCCGCTGGGCCGAGGCCGGTACGGCGTACTACGCGGAACACTCGACCCTCAACACCGGTCCGGCGGCACGCGGCCCGGCTCTGTTCATCGTCGAGGAACACCCCGGCTACTGGGAGGTCCAGCAGATCATCGACGACCCGGAAGGCAACCACGACTGGCGCATCACCGCCACCGTCGACCTCGGCGCCTCCGACGAAGCCGGTGACCTGGTCCTCGAGCTGGTGTCGTTCAAACCGTTGTAGTCACCGGCGTCTCGAGGGTCCGGACCTCCCGGACGAACATGGGCAACGCGGACAACGCCATGCCGACGGTTCCGACCGCGACCGCTGCCGTAGTACCGAAGGTGCTGCCCAGTACGCCGCCCAGCGCGGCACCAATCGGGAGCACGCCGAAGGTGAAGGTGCGGTAGGCGCCGTTGCTGCGGGCAAGGGACGCGCGCGGGATCAGGAGTTGGCGGATCGTCACCGACAACACGTTGGCGCTGCCGAGACCGATGCCGGCGGCGAACTGCACCAGGCCGAGCAGTACGCCGAACTGCACACCGCGACCGGGCAGCAGGGCCAGCAGGAGTGGCAGACCGGTCGACAGGGCGAGCGAGGTGAGGAACGCGCGGCCGTAGCCGAGCCGGGCCGCGAGGCGGAGACCGATCATCGCCCCGACGAAGGCGCCGGCTCCGCCCGCGCTCAGTGCGAGGCCGTAGCCGCCGGCGGAGAGCCCGCGATCCTTGACCGCGAGGACGACGAGGTTGACGACCAGGATCTGCGCAGAAGCGTTGTAGAGCGCGGCATGGGCGGTCAGCGAGCGCAGGAACGGGCTGACCTTGATCTGCCGGACGCCTTCCCACAGGCTGGGCCGGGCGTCCGTCGCCTGCGGCACGGGCTCGGTACGGCGGGCCGAACCGATGCCCACCGCGCTGGCCAGGTAGGAGAAGGCATCGACCAGGAGAGCGATGGCCGGGCCCAGTAGCTGCACCAACAGGCCGGACAGTCCGGGTCCGCCGACCTGCGCGGCTGTGGATGAGCCCTGCAAGGCGCGGTTGGCCGCGGGGAGGTCCTGATCCGCGACGAAGTCCGGCAGGTAGGCGAACGAGGCGATGTCGAAGACGACGCTCGCCGCGCCGACCAGGAAGGCGACCGCCACCAGCAGGGGCAAGGTGAGTTGGCCGAATGCCCAGGCGAGCGGGACGACAGCCACCGCGGCGGCCCGGATCACGTCGGCGGCGATCATGACGCCGCGCTTGCGTCGCCCCTCGAGCCAGTGACCGGCCAGCAGAGGCAAGGCCGCACTCGGCAGGTAGGTCGCCGTCGCGATCGCACTGACGCCCGCGGCACCCGCGTCGAGGGTGAGTGCCGCGGTCAGGGGCAGCGCGACTGCGGTCACGTGCGTGCCGACCGCCGAGACCGTCTGTCCGGCCCAGAAACGCTTGAAATCGCCGTCCACCGTTACCAATACCTCCGCCTCATCCAGTAACAGTTACCGGATCATGCCCTAACAGCGGTAACGTGGCAACCGTGATTCAGCCCGGCGAGCGCACCCCAGCCCCTGAGGTGCTGGTCCTCGTCCAGGACCTGGTCAACACCGTCGACCTGGAGATGGAGCGCGACGCGCTGACGACGCCCGCGGAGCTGAGCGCGTTCTGTGCCGCCCACGGGTTACCTGACCTACGGTTCGACCAGGCTGACCTGACCGCCGTACTCACGCTCCGGGAAGCGGTCCGTGACGTCTGCCAGGCGCATGCCGGCGTCGACGTACCCGCGGAGTCCCTCGCGTTTCTGGACCGGCTGCTCACCGAGGCGCCGCTGACGCTTGAGTTGTCGGCCGACGGACGCGCGACGATCCGTCCGGCCGAAGGGCTACAGGCTGTGCCGGCCCTGGTCGCCCGGATCGCGGCCGACATCGCAGCGGCGACGAACGACGGCACCTGGCCGCGGCTCAAGGCCTGTGCTGCCGACACCTGCCGGTGGGTGTACTACGACCGCAGTCCGGCCGGTCGCAGTCGTTGGTGCACGATGGCGATCTGCGGTTCCCGCAACAAGATGCGGAAGTACCGCGCCCGCAGCTAGGACGACGGCCAGGCGACGTCGACCTCGGTGTCGGCCTCGTAGTCGACACCCGGTACGTCGAAGCCGTACAGGCGCCGTACCTCGGAAAGGAACCAGGCGGTGTCGGCGACCGTCGCGATGTTGTCCTGGGTCGCCGCCTCCCACTGGGCGCGTACGGCGGCCTGGACGTCGTCGGTCAGCTCCCACCGGTCGAGGCGGATGCGGCCGTCCTCGTCGAGGTCCAGCGGAACGTCGCCGGTGAGCTGATCCCACAACGCGATCGACTGCTGGATCGGGGTCTGCAGACCGTCGCCGAGGACCTTGTGCAGCAGGCTGACGTACAGCCCGATCCCGGGAATCGCCGACGAGGCCTGCGTGACGGCCGCGCCGTTCACCGACGTCATCGCCTGCACGCCGTCCTTGCCGAGGGTGAGCGCGGTCTGCTCGAGATCGGCCTTAGCGGCGCCGATCGAGCCCTGGCGGTAGATCGGGCCGGTGAGCTCCGAGCCGATGTAGGTGAGCGCGACAGTGCTGAAGCCAGGCTTGGCCAAACCGCGCTCGGTCAGTGCCTCGAGCCAGCGGGACCAGTCCTCGCCGCCCATCACCTTCACGGTCTGCGCGATCTCGTCGTCGGTCGCGACCTCGATGCCGACCTCCTGCAGGACCGGCTCCGCGCCGTCGAAGGCGAGGCTCTTGGTGGTGTGCGGTGCACCGATCGCCTTGATCGCGGACTGGTACGTCTCCTCGGTCCGCGGATCGACCCGGCGTGGGGCGGCGACGCTGTAGATCAGGTGGTCGACCCCGCCGAACCGCTCCGCGATCAGGTCGAGCACCTCGGCCTTCGTGGTGTCCGCGAAGGCATCCGCGTTGACGAAGTGGAACTCGCGACCGAGTTCGTCGGCCAGCGCAGCGGTCTCGGCCGTCCGGTACCAGCCGGCGGTCGCGGTACGGCGGGCCGTCGGTGCCTTCTCGAACGACACACCGACCCCGTCGATCCCGTAGCGCGCGAGACCCGCGATCGTCGCGGCCAGACCGTAGCCCGAGCTCGACCCGATCACGAGCGCGATGCGGCGTTCCGGCGTACGACGCTCGACCTGGCCGGCCAGGTCGCGGACCAGGCGGGCACAGCCGGCCGGATGCGAGTCCAGGAAGAGGAATCCACGGCCGAGGGGTTTGACTACGCGCTCACTCATGCCGACGACCCTACTCAGTTCCAGTACAGCTCCGCGTCGTCAGGCTCGACCGTGACGTCGGCGCCGAGCCGGCGGAGGTTGCCCGCGAAGTCGGTGTAGCCGCGGTGCACGTGATGCGCGGCGGACACCAGGGTCTCGCCCTCCGCCGCCAGGCCGGCCAGCACCAGCGCGGCGCCGGCGCGGATGTCCGACGCGACCACGGGCGCACCCGACAGCCGCGGTACGCCGCGGACCACCGCGTGGTGACCGTCCGTCTGGATGTGGGCGCCGAGCCGGGTCAGCTCCTGCGCGAACGTGAACCGGCCCTCGAAGAGGTTCTCGGTCACCATCGCCGCGCCGTCGCTGATCGCGTTCAGCGCGATCACGAACGCCTGCAGGTCGGTCGCGAACCCCGGGTACGGCAGCGTGACCACGTCCACCGGCTTCGGCCGGTCGTCCATCCGGACCCGGAAGCCGGTCTCCAGCACGCTGATCTCCGCACCGGCCTTGTACAGCTTGTCCAGCGGCAGTTCGAGATGCTGGGCACGGCCGTTCGTGATCGTCACGTCACCCTTGGTGATCGCGGCCGCGAACGCCCAGCTTCCGGACACGATCCGGTCCGGGACGACGAGGTGCTCGACCGGCTTGAGCAGCCCGGTCACGCCGGTGATCTCGATCCGCGGCGACCCGGCGCCGTCGATCTGGGCACCCATCTCGACCAGCATCGCGGCGATGTCCTGGATCTCCGGCTCGCGGGCCGCGTTCTCGATCACCGTGGTGCCGTTGGCCAGCACCGCGGCCATCATGATCGTCTCGGTCGCACCGACGCTCGGGAAGTCCAGCCAGACCTCGGCACCGTGCAGTCCCTGCGGGGCCTCGGCGATGACGAAACCGTGCTCGATGTGCACCTTCGCGCCCATCGCCTCCAGCCCCGCGACGTGCATGTTCAGCCCGCGGGAGCCGATATTGTCGCCGCCGGGCAACGCCACCTCGGCCTGACCACACCGGGCCAGCAGCGGTCCGAGCACCGAGATCGACGCCCGCAGCTTGCGCACCAGCTCGTAGTCACACTGGTGTCCGACCTCAGCGGGTACGGCGATCGTCGCGGTCCGCTCGTCCGCGTCGACCTTCACGGAGCAGCCGAGAGTGTCCAGCAACTGGGCCATGAAGGTGACGTCGAGGATGCTCGGCACCTGCCGCAGCAGCGTCGTACCCTCCGCCAGCAGAGCCGCCGCCATCAGCTTGAGCACGCTGTTCTTCGCCCCAGCAACTTCGACGGCTCCCTCGAGCCGTGCCTCACCCGCGATCCGAAACCGTTCCACCGGTCGACTGTAGCGTTTGCCCGATCCGGCCTTTGCGTAGAGTCCTTCCATGGCTGTGAACTTGACGCGGATCTACACCCGGACCGGTGACGCCGGCGAGACCCGCCTGGGCGACAACTCGACGACCTCGAAGACCGATCCGCGGCTGGCGGCGTACGGCGAGGTGGACGAGGCGAACTCCGCGATCGGGGTGGCCATCGCGGCCGGGCACCTGAACAGCACCCTGGTGGTGCTGCTGACCAGGGTCCAGAACGATCTGTTCGACGTCGGCGCCGACCTGTGCAACCCGATCACGCCGAATCCGGAGTACCCGCCGCTGCGCATCACCCAGGAGTACGTCGACCGCCTCGAAGGCTGGTGCGACGACTACAACAGCCGGCTGACCAAGCTCCGCTCGTTCATCCTGCCCGGCGGCACCGAGGGCGCCGCCTACCTGAACGTCGCCCGGACCGTCGTACGGCGGGCCGAACGCGCCGGCTGGGCCGCCGTCGAGGCGCACGGCCCGTCGGTGAACCTGCTCGCGCTCACCTACCTCAACCGCCTCTCGGACCTGCTGTTCATCCTCGGCCGCGTCGCCAACCTCTCCTCCGGCGGCGACGTCCTCTGGGTCCCGGGCGGCGAACGCACTCCCTGACGGCTCCGGTGGCCGGTCGCTCAGCCCAGCTGCCAGTTGAGCGGCATCCGCAACAGCCCTTCCGGCGGCAGGCCCAGCGCGGCATAGATGCCGGTGGTCAGGCCGTCGAGGGTCAGCGGCTGAGCCTTGACGGCCAGATCGTCGGTGGTTGTGGGCGCACGCAGCTGGTCCAGGAGGTTCCGGTGCGGGACCGTGGCCAGCGCGATGTTGTCGCGGTCCAGACCGGCCCGGTTGCAGGCGATGGTGAGCGCGTGCTGGAAGCCGCCGAGCTCGTCGACGAGCTTGCGGGAGTGGGCGTCGGCACCCGTCCAGACGCGGCCGCGGGCGAGACTCTCCAGCTCGTCCTCGGGCAGCCCGCGGTCCTGGGCCGCCTTGGCGACGAAGTCCTTGTAGATGCGGTCGAGGGTCTCCTCCAGCCGCGTCCACTGCTCGTCGGTGAACTCCTCCTGCGCGGAGTACATGCGCGCGTTCTCACCCTCCGACACAGCCTGTTGCGTGATCCCGATCCGGCTGAGCGCGTCCCGTACGACGCCCTTGCCGGTGAGGACGCCGATCGAGCCGGTGATCGTGCCTGGCTGCGCGACGATCACATCGGCCGGCATCGCGACGAAGTACCCGCCGGACGCGGCCACACTGCCCATCGACACGATCACGGGCCGTCCGGTGGACCGGAGGCGCAGTACCTCGTTCCGGATCGCGTCCGAGGCGACGTACGAGCCACCTGGGCTGTCCACTCGCAGTACGACGGCCCTGACCTTCTCGTTGTCGGCCACTGCACGCAGTGCGGCCCCGACCGTGTCAGAGCCTGAAGCCGAACCCCCGAGCGGGCTGCTGGAGTTGCGGCCCACGTTGATCGCACCAGAGACGCGGACGACGGCCACCATCGGCTTCTGCGGCCAGGGAAGCTGTTTGCGCAGGTCGTGCAGCGTCCGGGGTCCCCGGCGGATGTACCGCTCGGCCAGGAGACGCGTGGTGTCGCCGAGACCCTTCTGCAGCTCGTCGTACACGTCAGAGCGGTAGCCGAGCCGGTCCACCAGCCCTACTTCGAGTCCGGTCTGTGCGGGCAGCGGTGCGCTGTTCACGAGCTCCCGCACGCGTGCGGTGTCCAGCCGGCGTCGTACGGCGATGCCCTCGACGATCTGCTCGTACGCCGATTCCGCCAGCCGTGACGCCATCTCGCGGGCCGGCTCGGTCATCTCCTTCTCGGTGAACGTGTCGGCGGCGGTCTTGTACTCCCGGCGCTTGCCGAACTGCGGGATCACGCCGGCCTTGTCCAGCGCGCCACGGACGAACACGGCCTGCACGGAGATGCCGGTGATCGCGAGGTCGCCGGACGGCTGCACCCAGATCTCGTCGAACGCCGTGGCCAGGTAGTACGGCACGGTCCCGTGGCCGGTCTCGCCGAACGACTCCGTCCACACGATCGCGGTCTTGCCCGACGTCCGGAAGTCCGCGACCGCCTCCCGCAGGTCCTGCACCTGCGCGAGCGACAGCCGCTGGCCGCCCAGGTGGGCGACCAGACCGACGACCGTGTCGTCGCGAGCACCCTTCCGGAGGGCCGCCACCAACTCACGCAGTGTCGGCAGGTGCCGCGAACGGAACGCGGCCACCGGCGAAGCGGGCGGCGTCTCGAGCACACCCCTGGTCAGATCCAGCTCCAGCAGAATCCCCATACCCCCGACCCTAGACCGCCCTGACAAGACCAGGGGGTTTCTTGTCCGATGTGCTCAGACCCCTTCTCAGGAGGCGTCGAGCAGTCCGCGGGCCGCGGCCTCGTCCTGCGGCCAGACGTACACCGTCCAGCCGTCCTTGGTCCGGGCCGCGGTCGCCTTGATGCCGAAGTCCTTCAGGCGCGACACCGTGACCCGGGCCTCGTTGTAGGTGCGCGTGGTCCGGACGTCGATCAGCAGCCCGAAGGAGTCCCGTTCCGCCGGGCGCAGGTCGACACGCCGAACCAGCGAGCCGCCCTTCGCCTTCGAGAAAGCCCAGCGGCAGAGCAGTACCATCAGCCCGGCCAGACCGATGGCCACGAGAGGAAACAGGAAGTACTGCTCGGCGAACACGGACACCATTGTCTCGCGAAATAAATGGTCGCGAGGTCTTGGCAACCTTCCGTGTCCCCAGGGAGTCTTTACGATCACAAGCAGGCACGCTGCAGTGCGGCCGATGACTCGGGGGCCGCCGGGAGAGCGGAGGGCACGGACATGCTCGCACCGACCCACGACAACACAGCTTCGAACAACAACGTCATACACCTGAGCGGCATCCTGGACGTCCGGACGGTGGGCGACGTCCGTCAAACCCTCAACCAAGTGATCGACACCTCGGTCGGCGACGTGATCGTGGACCTGGAGGAAGTCGACGCCGTCGACGCCACCGGCCTGGGCCTGCTGGTCGCCTCCCACCGCCGGACCCAGTTGCTGGGCCGCCAACTCGTCCTGTGGCACCCGATGCCGTCGGTGATCCGGATCCTCGCGGTCACCCGCCTGCACCGCATCCTGCGCGTCGAACGCACCCCGATGGCGATCTCCGCCTGAGGGGTGGGTGTGATGCTGCGCCGATTGTGATGTAGGCCGCTGGTGACACCGGTCACGAGGTGGGGACTCACAAGGGAACACAGTCCTACTCTCGGGTACATGGCGACCGAGAAGGATCGACCGTGGGTGATGCGGACGTACGCGGGCCACTCGTCCGCGGCGGAGTCGAACGCGTTGTTCCGGCGGAACCTGGCCAAGGGCCAGACCGGCCTGTCGGTCGCGTTCGATCTGCCGACCCAGACCGGGTACGACGCGGATCACGCACTGGCCAAGGGTGAGGTCGGGAAGGTCGGCGTACCGATCGCTCATCTGGGGGACGTGCGGGCGCTGTTCGACCAGATCCCGCTCGCGCAGATGAACACGTCGATGACGATCAACGCGACCGCGATGTGGCTGCTCGCGCTCTACCAGGTGGCCGCGCAGGAGCAGGGTGCGCTGCCGGACGAGCTGACCGGCACGACGCAGAACGACATCGTCAAGGAGTACCTGTCCCGCGGCACGTACGCGTTCCCGCCGGACGCGTCGCTGCGGCTGACCACCGACCTGATCGCGTACACCGTGGCCAACGTGCCGAAGTGGAACCCGATCAACATCTGCAGCTACCACCTGCAGGAGGCCGGCGCCACGCCGGTGCAGGAACTCGCCTTCGCCCTGTCGACGGCGACCGCCGTACTGGACCGGGTCCGCGACGGCGGTCAGGTGCCGCCCGAGCGGTTCGGCGACGTGGTGCAGCGGATCTCGTTCTTCGTGAACGCCGGGGTGCGGTTCATCGAGGAGACCTGCAAGATGCGCGCGTTCGTGCGCCTGTGGGACGAGCTGACACTTCAGCGGTACGGCGTGACGGATGCGAAGGCTCGTCGGCTGCGGTACGGCGTACAGGTGAACTCACTCGGATTGACCGAGGCGCAGCCGGAGAACAACGTCCAGCGGATCGTGCTCGAGATGCTCGGCGTCACCCTGTCCAAGAACGCCCGGGCCCGCGCGGTCCAGCTGCCGGCCTGGAACGAGGCGCTCGGCCTGCCACGCCCGTGGGACCAGCAGTGGTCGCTCCGGATGCAGCAGGTCCTGGCGTACGAGTCCGACCTGCTCGAGTACGACGACATCTTCGACGGATCGCACGTGATCGAGGCGAAGGTGGACGAACTGGTCGCCGGTGCGCGCGAGGAGATCGACCGGGTGCAGGCGATGGGCGGCGCGGTGGCTGCCGTCGAGAGCGGCTACCTGAAGCAGGCTCTGGTCGCGTCGCATGCCGAACGCCGGCAGCGGATCGAGTCGGGCGAGCAGGTTGTCGTCGGCGTGAACAAGTTCGAGAACACCGAGCCGTCACCGCTGACCGCGGACCTCGACACCGCGATCCAGACGGTCGATCCGGCCGCCGAGAGCGCCGCACTCGAGTCGCTGCTGAGGTGGCGGGCCGAGCGGGACGAGAAGGCCGTCGAGGTCGCCCTCGCCAAGTTGCGGGACGCGGCGAAGGGGACGGACAACCTGATGCCGGTCACCCTCGAGTGCGCCCGGGCGGGTGTGACGACGGGGGAGTGGGCGGGTGTGCTGCGGGAGATGTTCGGCGAGTACCGCGCCCCGACCGGGGTGTCCGGAACCGTCGGCGTCTCGTCCGGCGGTGCGGCCATCGCCGCCGTACGCGAGAAGGTCGCGATCACGTCCGAGGAGCTGGGCGGACGGCTGCGGTTCCTGGTCGGCAAGCCCGGGCTCGACGGCCACAGCAACGGTGCCGAACAGGTCGCCGTACGGGCTCGTGACGTCGGCTTCGAGGTGATCTACCAGGGCATCCGCTTGACCCCCGAGCAGATCGTCGCCGCCGCCGTCGCCGAAGACGTCCACTGCGTCGGCCTGTCCATCCTGTCCGGATCCCACATGGAACTGGTCCCGCAGGTCGTCACCGGCCTCCGCGAAGCCGGCCTCGAAGACGTCCCGGTCGTAGTAGGCGGCATAGTCCCCGACACCGACGCCCGCACCCTCCTCGCAGCAGGCGTAGCCGCCATCTACACCCCCAAGGACTACGACCTCACCGGCATGATGTCCAACGTCGTAGACGTCATCCGCCAAGCCAACAAGCTCTAGCAACCCACGCGCACTCCGCGGACTCCCCCAACCGCTGTCGTGGTAGAAGGGGTGCATGGCTGCTGACGATGCTCAGGTGACCCGGAAGCTCTCGAATGGGACGGAGATCCCGGTGGTGGGGCTGGGGGTTTGGCAGATACCGGATGGGCGTGAGTGTGAGCAGGCGGTTCCGGTGGCGCTCGAGAGCGGCTACCGGCTGATCGACACGGCGCAGGCTTACGGGAACGAGTCGAGTGTGGGGCGGGCGATCCGGAGCAGTGGGATCCCGCGGGAGGAGATCTTCCTGACCACGAAGTTCTATCCGGGGCGCCGGGACGCGCGGGTCGAGGCGGAGAAGAGCCTGCAGCGGCTCGACACCGAGTACGTCGATCTCTATCTGATCCACTGGCCGCAGGGTGGGCCGACGTGGGCATGGCCTGGGATGGAAGCGGCCAGTGAAGCCGGGCTGACGAAGGGCATCGGGATCTCGAACTTCGGTGCCGACGAGCTTCAGGAGCTGATGAAGGTCAGCCAGATCCAGCCGGCCGTGAATCAGATCCAGTTCAGCCCGTTCGAGTACCGCCGGGCTCTGGTCGAGGCGTGTGAGGAGGCGGGCGTGGTCGCGCAGGCGTACAGCCCGCTGGGAACCGGACGGCACCTCGGCGATCCGGTCGTCGGCCGGATCGCAACCGCCACCGGCCGCACCCCCGCCCAGGTCCTGATCAGATGGGCGATCCAGAAGGGCCTGTCCGTCATCCCCAAGTCCACCCACAAGGCCCGCATCGAGGAGAACTTCGCCGTCCTCGACTTCGCCCTCGACGAGGACTCCATGTCGGCATTGGACGCCCTCGACACCACCAACCAAACTCCCGACGCTCTGTCCCGACGCCAGAAATGGTGGTCCTGACCCGCCAGCGGTACGTCGAAGGAGTGGCCGCGTAGCACGCGTGGGTAGACAACAGTTCCCATCAGCCGGCTGACTTTTCCTGGATCAGGTCTTCTACGGCTTTGGGGATGGTGGTTTCGAAGTCGAGGAGTTTGGCCCAGGTGGGGGTGATGGTGATGAGGACCATCGCGTCGTAGAGGCCTTTCACGCCGGCTTCCCATTCGGGGTACTGCTCGTCGGTCATCACCTTGTGGCCGGCCTGGAGGTAGCCTTCCGGGACGCCCTGGACCAGGTCGACCCGGGCGTCGCCGCGGATCAGCAGCGACCTTCGGCGGGAACGCGCCGGTGTCGATGGTGAGCGCGACCTTCGGATTCTTCCGCAGTGCCGCGACCTTGGCCGACTTCGGCACCGTGGCCATCACGATCTGCTCGCCCTCGCACCAGAACCCGATCGGGATCGCCCGCGGGTCGCCGTCGAGTCCGGTGTACGCCATCCGCGCCGGCTCCGGGCCGTTAAGCAACTCCTGCGAGTACGGCTTGGCCAGAATCGCGGTGATCTCGTCCTTGGTCATGATTCGGATCCTTCCTCGGGAGGTTGTTCTCAGCCCGGGGACGGAGCCGGCAACCGATCCTCGACATCGATAGGTTGGCGAATCGTGGAGATCTTCGACTTCGGTGCGGGCAAGGTCCAGGTCGCCGACGACGGCTCGGTGGCCGCGGTCGTCCACCCCGACGGCCGGCAGGTGCTGCTCGAGGAGGGCGATGGCGTGCACGACACGCTGCATGCCTGGGGCAAGGGGTTCGTGGTCACCGACCTGGGCAGTCATCGCTTCGACCACCCGGCGCTGGTCCGGTGGCGGCAGACCGGGATCGACCTGCTGTACCAACTGGGCGAGCTCGAGCTGCGCGTCGGCCGGCGGTTCGGCGAGCAATGGACCGAGACGTACGAAATCCGGAACACCGGCGCCGAGCCCGTCGAAGTCGGGTCGATCGCGATCAGTACGCCGTACCGCGACATCTACCGTTCGAGCCGCGAGAGCCTGGGCGGCGCGGTCCATGCCCATGTCTGGACGGGCGGCGCCGACGCGTGGGTGTGGGCGGTCCCGATGGACGGCAGTGGTCCCGGGCTCGGGCTGCAGCTCAAGGAGGGTGAGCTGTGGGCGTACTCGATCGAGTCCCGCGAGTCGGACAGCGGCAGCAACATCCGCGGTCATCTCTACCTCCACGTCACCGACCACGCCCGCTCACCGCACGCGATGGGCGGTCAGCCCTCGATCACGCTCGCGCCGGGAGCGTCGTACCGCTGGACCTGGCAGCTTGCCTGGTACGACGACCTGCCCGGCTTCCACGCGGATCGGCAGCCGCTGATCACCGCCGACACATTGGCCGCCGAAGTGGGCCAGACGATTGAACTCCACGGAAGCCCCGACGTCACCAGCCACGAGCCGGGCATCAAGCATGTGGAGGCAACGGACGGTCAGCGCATCGCCCGGATCGCCGTACTGTTCCACGAACCGCTCCAGGAGATCGCCGAACGACGCGTGCGGTTCCTCCTCGACAAGCAACGCCGGCCGGAGCTGGCGGACAGCCGCCGGTACGCCTTCGTGCCGTACGACAACGACAGCGGCCTGACCGTACTGTCCGGTGCCTGGCGGGACTATTCCGACGCCCGCGAGCGGATCGGGATGGCGCTTCTACTGCAGGAGGTGCGCGATCGCGGCTGGGGCGATCGTGCCGAGCTGGACGAGGCGCTCGCCGGCTATGCGCAGTTCGTCCGCGAGCACGTGATCGACGCCGACGGCACGGTCCAGGACGACAGCATCCACCAGGGGCACGTGCGGCTCTACAACTTCCCGTGGTTCGCGCGGTTCCTGCTCGGCCAGGGCGATCGGGCCGGCGCGACGCGCATCCTCGAGCGGTACTACGAACTCGGCGGCGCGCACTTCCTCGCCTTCGACC
This sequence comes from uncultured Actinomycetota bacterium, assembly GCA_963748245.1. GTDB lineage: Bacteria > Actinomycetota > Actinomycetes > Propionibacteriales > Kribbellaceae > Kribbella. Next base: position 77,611 of record CAVVIA010000006.1, read on the forward strand.
TGGGTCCGCTGCTGAGCGAACTCGGGATGCGCGACCACTTGGTCCGGCACGCGCGCACGTTCATCGAGTACGGCGACGAACTGCCGCCGCACGAGGTCAACTACGAGCAGTCGATGGTCGCGCCACTGCTCGAGCTGCTCGTGGCCGCGTACCGGATCGCGCCGGACGAGATCGACGGATCGGAGCTCACCCGCCGCCTGCCGTGGCTGACCTCGTTCGCTGCCGATCAGCCCGACGTACGGCTGCGGCATGTGTCGATCCGCCACTGGGACGGCTACTGGTTCGGGCGGTTGCGGTTGTGGGGCGACGTCTTCCCGCACTACTGGTCCGTGCTGAGCGCGGCCGTGTACGCCGCTTGGCCGCGGGAGCTGGTCGACGAGTCGCAGGCGGCCTGGCTGGATGCGGCGAAGGAGGCGATCCTGCGCTCCAATCTGGTCAACTTCGCGGCGGACGGCTCGGCGACGTGTGCCTTCGTCTACCCGAGTTGTGTCAACGGGCAACCGGCGTACGTCGCCGATCCGCTCGCGAACGACCAGGACTGGGCCCTCGTCTACGCCCTCAGACTCAGCTGAGCGACGGCAGCAGTTGCCGGAGCATCCCCATCAACTGCTTGTGCACGCTGGTGCCGTAGGAGATCCGGACGGCGCCGGCGGCGGCCAGCTCGGCAGGCGTCGGGCCGTCCGGCGCGGCGTGCGCGTTGATCGGTCCGCCGATCCCGGCGACCAGCTCGGGCAGTACGTCCAGCGGGGCGAAGATCGGGTAGACGCAGTCAGCGCCGGCCCGGCGGTACGCGCGGCCGCGTGCGATGCCGTCGGCAACGTCCTTGCCGGACAGGAAGTTGTCCACCCGGGCGTTGATCACCAGGTCCGCTCCGGCGGTCGCGCGGACCTCGGCCAGGTAGTCCGCAAACTGTGCCGCGTCGACGAGCACGTCGTCGACCGAGTCCTCCAGGTTGCAGCCGACGGCTCCGGTCTCCAGCAGACGCTCGGCGAACTCCTTCGGCGGAAGGCCGTAGCCCGCTTCCATGTCCGCGGTGACCGGTACGTCGACCACTCGAACCATCCGCGCCACCGCGGAGAACATCTCGTCCGGTGGAGTCAGCTGTCCGTCGTCGTACCCGAGGACGCGGGCGACCGCGCCGCTGCTGGTCGCTACCGCGGGGAAGCCGGCCTCGGCCACGAGCCGGGCGCTGACCGGATCCCACGCGTTCGGCAGGACCAGCGGCGTACCGCCGTGATGCAGGGCGCGGAACAGTTCGGCGGTGGATGCCATCTCCGTCCTCAGCTCGGCTTGTAGTGGCCGGGCTCCATCCGCCCGGTGACACCGATGCGGGTCCAGGCATTGATCGTGATGATCAACGCGATCAACTGGGCAAGGTCCTTGTCGTCGAACGCGTTCGCCGCGACGTCGTACACCTCGTCGGGAACGTGATCGACGCTGATCAGCGTGATCGCCTCGGTCAACTCCAGCGCGGCCTGCTCCTGCTCGGAGTAGAACTTGCGCGACTCCCGCCAGACCGGCAGCAGGGTGATCCGCTGCTGGTCGTCGCCGAGGTGCAGCAGGTCGAGCGAGTGCATGTCGGTGCAGTAGGCGCACCCGTTCAGCTGGGACGCGCGGATCCGGACCAGGTGCGCCAGCCTGGGGTCGAGTCCGGCGGCGGAGACCTCGTCCAGCGCGATCATCGCCTGGTAGAAATCGGGAACCAGGTTGGCGAGCTTCACCCGCCGTGTCGTTGTGCTCATGCCACCAACCTAGGTCCCGACCGGCCCAGTTACCTGGTCCACTTCCCGAGTGATTCCAGGGGCCAATTCTTCGCGGCTCAGGCCTCCGGCATCGGCGCGTCCAGGAACGTCAGTACGACGTCGCGGACCAGGTCGGTGCGGGCGAGGCCGAAGAAGTGCGTCGTGCCGGGGAACACCGCCAGCTGCGAGGCGGGCACGCCGACGAGGTCGCCGTTGACGTCGTTGCCGCGCAACTGCGCGAACCGGACCGCGTGCTCCAGCTTGACGGCGTCGTTGTCCCCGACGGTGATCAGCGTCGGGGCGGCGATGTCCCGGATGTCGTCCTCGGACCAGCCGTCGGTGCCTCTGTCGTAGCCGCCGAGCTTGGTCAGCAGCGCCTGGAGGTGCTCGAGGTCGGGGTGCGGTGACTTGGCCAGGTACGCCGCTTCCATCGGCGTACCGGCGATCATCTCGACCTTCAGGTCGCCCACCGCGTCGGCGCTCCCGGCCCGCTCGCCGTCGCGGTGGAACGAGACCGAGGAGATGATCGCCTTGCGCACCAGTTCGGGGTTCCGGATCGCGAGGCGCAGCGCCACGGCGCCGCCGACGCTGAAGCCGAAGACGTCCACCTTCGGTACGTCGAGGTGCTGCAGCAGGCCGACGACGTCGGAGGCCAGATCGGCCGTACCCAGCGGACGGTCGATGTCGTTCGTCCGCCCGTGGCCCTGGAAGTCGGTGGCGATGACGCGCCGGTTCGCGGCCAGGCTCGGCAGCAGTTCACCCCACTGCTGGTCGATGTCGAACAGCCCGCCGTGCAACAGCAGCAGCGGTGTCCCGCCGGAACCGTGGAGCTCGTAGTACATCTGCAGGCCGTTCACCGGTGCGTACCCGGTCTCCGGTGCGGACTGAGCTGGAGCGGTCTGGTCGGTCACGCGGTCCCCCTTGTTTCGGTGCGGTACTGACGTTCCGGCGATGCTAACCGCCGGACCGTCCACCGGTGTTTCAGCCGGCCGGCTGAGCGGAGTACTGGGCGTAGGCCGCCGCGAACTCCGCCGACGGCGGGATCGGCGTGATCACGTCGACCAAGGTGCCGCTGGGATCGACCGTCATGAAGTGCCGCTGACCGAAGTTCTCGCTGCGCAGACTCAGCGCGATCTCGGTGCCGGCCGCGCTGATCCGCTCGTGGACGGCGTCGACGTCGTCGACCTCGATCGCCACCAGGACCCCGGCCGGGCGGAGCCGGAAGCGCTCCGGAACGCTGTCGTGTTCCCGCTCGACAATGCCGATCTGCGGCTTGCTGCCGCTGGGCGCCTCGAGCTGGACGTACCACCCGATGTCGAAGATGACCGTGAAGCCGAGGTGGTCGGCGTAGAAGTCGCGGGTGGCCGGTACGTCGTCGGCGCAGATGGTCGGAAAGATGCTGGTGATCACGGCAGATCCCCTCACTCGGTGATGTCGTGCACCGACGCTCCACCCTCCGGTTGCCGGAGAGTCAAGACTCCTGGGGGAGTGACGCCGCGAGTCCGTCGAGGATGAGGCCGAGGCCGAACACGAACTCGTCGCCGAAGTCGTAGCCGGGCTTGAGGTAGTACTCGGTCGCCATGTCGACCATGTTCGGATAGTCGCCGGCGGCGAAGGCTTCCATGATCGGCTCGGCGACACTGCCCGCGGAGTCCGGGCCCTCGAACGGAAGTGAAGCCTCCTGGACGGCGAACCCGTAGATGTAGGCGTCCAGCAGGGCATAGGCATGAGCGGTCATCGCCCGCGAGAAACCCGCCGCGCGCAGCGTGGCGATGACCGCGTCATGATGGCGCAGCGTCGCCGGCCCCGGCGACGTCCGCGACTCCATCAGCGCGATCGCCCAGCTGTGCTGCCGTAGAACCCGACGGGCCGACACCGCGCGCCGCTCGATCTCCGCCCGCCAGTCGCCGGTGCCGGCGGCAGTTCGATCTGGCTGAAGACGAAGTCGACGATGCCGTCGAGGATCTCGTCCTTGTTGGCCACGTGGTAGTAGACCGACATCGGCTTGACGCCGAGTTCCTGGGCGATCGAGCGGATCGTCAGCGATCCGGCCCCGCCCGCGTCGGCCACCGTGACCGCGGCGCTCAGCACCCGCTCCCGGCTCAGCCGGGTGCGCTCCTGGGGCTTGCCAGCTCTTTCCATCTCCGGACCATAGCAGTTTCGTACAAAGTACGATACGGTGGCCGTACTTAGTACGAAAGCCATCGGTGCGCGGTGCACCGACGTCAGCACCGCCCCTCGAACACCAGAGGAACGCCATGGCCACCAGTACGACCGCGACCACCATGCGGGCGATCGTCCAGGACAGGTACGGCTCGGCCGACGTCCTGCGCCACGACCGGATCGCCCGGCCCGGGATCCGCGACAACGAACTGCTCATCCGGGTGCGCGCGGCGGGCCTCGACCGCGGCACCTGGCATCTGATGACCGGCAAGCCGTACGCCGTCCGCCTGGCCATGGGGCTGCGCGGACCGAGGAACCCCGTGCCGGGACGAGACGTCGCCGGCACAGTCGAGGCCGTGGGCTCGGCGGTGACCAAGTTCGCCGTCGGTGACGAGGTGTACGGCGTCGCGCCCGGCTCGTTCGCGGAGTACGCCGTCGCCCGCGAGGCCAAGCTGGCCCGGAAGCCGGCCAACCTCACCTTCGAGCAGGCCGCGGTCGTCCCGATCTCCGCGCTCACCGCCATGGATGCGCTCAGGTCCGGCCGGATCCAGGCCGGCCAGCACGTGCTGATTCTCGGCGCGTCGGGTGGTGTCGGCAGTTACGCCGTACAGCTGGCGAAGGCGTTGGGGGCGGAGGTCACGGGCGTGGCCAGCACCGCCAAGCTCGACCTGGTGCAGGCCCTCGGCGCCGATCACGTCATCGACTACACCCGTGACGACTTCGCCGCGACCGGCAACCGCTACGACCTGATCATCGACATCGCCGGCAACCCGTCGCTGTCCCGGCTGCGGCGTGCACTCACGGCTACCGGCACGGCGGTCATCACCGGTGGCGAGGAGGGCGGCAGTCTGACCGGCGGCATGAACCGGCAACTGGGTGCGTTGATCGTGTCGCTGTTCGTACGTCAGCGGCTGACCACCGTCATCAACAAGGAGAGCGGCGCCAACCTCGAACCCCTGACGGAGCTGATCGAGGCCGGCAAGGTGACGCCGAGCATCGACCGGACCTACCCGCTCGACCAGGCGCCGGACGCGATGCGCCACCTCGACGCCGGGAAGGCGCGCGGCAAGATCGCCATCACCGTCTGACCCCCTGCGGTGTCAGGGACTTCACAAGGAATTGACTGACTGATCAGTCAGTTGCTCGCTACGATGGGAGTGATCGATCGGACATTCCTTCGATGGGGTGAGGTGCCGCAGATGGCGCTGGTGGATGTGTCTGTCGCTCGGCGGGGTAAACGTCGGCGAAACACGGCGAAGTTGGCCGACCATGTCGATCGGCTGGGGGAGGAACACCCGCCGATCCCGCTCGACAGCGTCGACTACACGATGAAGCGGCCCGACCTGCTCGCCGAGCGCTTCGGGCCGGTGCTGTCCTACATGTCGCGGGTCGAGCTCGAGGTGGAGCGGAACGTGCTCGAGCTGAACCTGTTGCTGCCGGACCCGCCGGAGGTCGATCGGCACTTCTATGCCGACGTGTGGCTTCCGCAGGAGACGCGTCACGGGATCATCCTCGATCGTCTGCAGGTGCATGCCGGCCTCGAGGCCGCTACGCCCAATGTGACCGAAGTGTCGTTCAAGCTCAAGCTACTCGGGAAACTCGGCCGGGTGGGCGCCGTACAGGACGTGAGCCGGATGCTCTACTACCTGACCGGGCTGGCCACCGAGCGATCGGCGGTGCTTGCCTACAACAAGCTTCACGCCGGGCTGGTCGAGCTGGGTGAACGGGCCGTCGCGGCCACCGTGGTGGCGCCGATCAAGCGCCAGGAGCCGGGTCACTTCGCGTACTACCAGTTCGCCGCCCGTGATCTCTGGCCGCAGCTGGCTGCCTGGCAGCGATGGGTGGTGCGCACCTTGCGGCGGAAGACGTTCGGCCCGGTCGGTGTCGACACCAAGCAGCAGAAGGTGGAGTTCGGGCACGTGATGAAGGCCCTGGACATCAACACCGGGGACGATGCGGATCTGCGGCACTACGCCACCCAGGTCGGACGGGTCGAGCACGAGTTGCTCTGGGCCCACCGGAAGGGCCTGCGCGTGCCTGGACTACGTCTTCAAGGCACTCCGGAGCGCTGCCGAGGCGGCCGCGGACCTGAAGGGGGATCGCCGGTCTGCCACCGAACGGGGTGAGCCATGACCACCACCCACGCACCGGGGCGCAACACCAAGCGGCAGGTCATCATCGAGACTGCCGAGCGCCTGTTCGCCGACTACGGGTACGACGCAACGTCCACGGCGCGGATCGCCCACGAGGCCGGGGTTCCGTCCGGCCTGGTGTTCTACCACTTCGCCACCAAGACCGACCTGCTGATGGCCATCGTCCGCGAACGGCCGACTCCCGGTGAGGTTCTGCGAACCGCCGCGCGGGGGCGCTCGGTGCACCGGCGGCTGCGTGCTGTCGTCACGGTGATGGCCGAGGAACTGGAACGCAACCGCTCCGCCCGGATCATCGTCTTCCGGGAAGCGCAGGCCCGGCCGGAGATCGCCGCCCGCGCGGCCGAGTTGTTCGCCGAGGCCGCCAGCATGGTCGCCGAGGTGCTCAGCGGTGCCGAGGACGTCGTCGCCGACCCGGCCCGGGTTCGGACCGCCGCCGAGCTCATCGTCAGCAGTGTGTTCCTGGACATCATCGCCCTCGGCCGGTCCGACACGGCGGCCAAGCGGCACGCGGACATGATCGACATGCTCGAGGAGTCGCTCACCGTTCCCACTGAGCAGGCGGAATAGAGTCCGGTTCCATGGACGATTCGGCGGCCGGCCCGGTAGGGGCGGACCTGCATCTGGATCTGGCCGCGACGCGAGGGCGGAACGACCTGGTCCAGGCGTTGCACGACTCGATCCGGACCGGGCGGCTGCCGGCCGGGACCCGGCTGCCGTCGTCACGGTCGCTCGCGCGTGACCTCGGGATCGCCCGCAACACGGTCGCCGACGCCTACGGGCAACTGGTGGCCGAGGGCTGGCTGACCGCGCGTCAGGGATCCGGCACGGTCGTCGCCAACCGGGCCGGCACGCCGCCGGACGCCGTACCGCCGTTGTCGCCTTCGTTGTCGGAGGCAAAGAGCTTTCGCTACAACCTGAGGCCGGGCGCTCCCGATGTGTCCATCTTCCCGCGGAGCGAGTGGCTGGCCGCGGCGCGGAAGGCGTTGCCGTCGGCACCCAACGAGGCGTTCGGGTACGGCGATCCGCGCGGCCGGATCGAGTTGCGCCGGATGCTCGCGGACTACCTCGCCCGGGCGCGCGGCGTGCGCGCCGATCCGGAGCGGATCCTGATCTGCTCGGGGTATGTGCAGGCGTTGAGTCTGCTCAGCGAGGTGCTGAAGTCGCGGGGCGGGACGACGGTGTCGGTCGAGGAGTTCGGGTACGCGCTGCACCTGGACGTGATCCGGTCGCGCGGACTCGATCCTGTGCCGGTCCCGGTCGACGAGTTGGGTGCGCGGGTGTCGGGACTGTCGGGTCAGGGTGCGCTGCTCACGCCGGCGCATCAGATGCCGACGGGCGTTCCGCTCGCGCCTGAGCGTCGTACGGCGGCCGTCGAGTGGGCCCGGGAATCCGGGGCGGTGCTGATCGAGGACGACTACGACGGTGAGTTCCGGTACGACCGGCAGCCGGTGGGTGCGTTGCAGGCGCTGGATCCTGAGCGGGTCGTGTACGCGGGGACGGCGAGCAAGAGCCTCGCGCCGGGTCTGCGCCTGGCCTGGATGGTGTTGCCGCAGTGGTTGATCGAGCCGGTGGTCGCGGCCAAGCGGACCGCGGACTACCAGACGGCCACTCTGGACCAGTTGACCCTGGCGGAATTCATTGCCTCCGGCCACTACGACCGCCAGGTACGGCGATCCCGCCTGCACTACCGTCGACGCCGCGACCGCCTGGTCGAGCTCCTCGCTGTCCGCGCCCCCGAGGTCAAGGTCGCCGGCATCTCGGCCGGCCTGCACGTCCTCCTCGACGTCCCCGGCGACGCCGAGGACATCGTCGCCCGGGCTGCCCGCCAAGGCCTGGGCCTCACCACTCTCAGCAACTACCATTTCAACCCGACCCCAGGCACCCGCCAAGCAGTCATCGTCGGCTACGGCACCCCACCCGACCACGCGTACCCAGGGGCGCTGGATCTGTTGTGCCAGGTCCTAGGCGTCTAGCGTCCGAGCGAGCGCTCGGATGTCCTCCGGACCGACCCGGCAGCAGCCGCCGATATAGGCAGCGCCGGCGTCGAGCCACCCGGACGCCAGCGTCGTGCTGTCCGACGCATCTCCGGTCCAGCGACGTCCGCCGGCGTCCCACGACTCACCGCTGTTGGGGTAGGCGACTGCAGGCTTCCCGGTGACTGCGACGGCTGTTTCGACGGCATGCTGGACGTCGTCCGGCGCGCAGCAGTTGATGCCAACAGCAACCACCTGGTCGACGGCGACCACTCCGAACGCATCCGCCAGCGGCTGACCCGCCCGGGTCCGGGCGCCGGCGATGGAGTAGGAGAACCAGGCCGGGAAGTCCAGCTCGGCCAGCAAACCAACCAGCACTTCGGCCTCGTCGGCGTCCGGAATGGTCTCGATGGCGAGGAGATCTGGTCCGGCGTCGATCAACAGTTCCAACCGAGGTCCGTGGAAGTCGCGGAGGGCTTGGGTGCTGACGCCGTACCGCCCGCGATACTCCGAGCCGTCCGCGAGCACTGCGCCGTACGGTCCCACGGAAGCTGCCACCAGCCGTCCGGAGGGGAATGAGTCGCGGACCTCACGGGCGATCCGCACGCTTGCGGTGATCAATCGCTCGGCCTCGTCCGGGGGCACTCCGAAATGCTCGAACCCAGCCACGCTCGCCTGGTAGCTGGCTGTCGTGGCCACCATCGCGCCTGCTTCGTAGTACGCGCGATGGACCGCGGCGATCTCCTCCGGCGCATCGCGCAGCAACCGAGCCGACCACAGCGCGTCGGACAGGTCGTGGCCCCGATCCTCCAGCGCGTTGGACATGCCGCCGTCGAGGATGATCGGGCGGTCAGATGCCATGGATCAACTCGAAGACCTCGCCCGCGCAGCCCCAGGACAGCGTCACGCCGGCGCCGCCGTGGCCGTAGCAGTGGACGACCGGTTCGCCGCTGGTGGTGCGGACGAGTTCGCAGCGGATCGTCGGCCGGGTGGGCCGGAGGCCGACGCGGTGCCGGAGGACCTTGGCCTTGCGGAGTGGGGGGACCAGCTCGGCGGCGCGGCTGAGGATCTGGTCCGCGGTCGCCGGGTCGACGGCGAGGTTCCAGTTGCCGGGCTCGCTGGTGCCGCCGACGACGATGTCTTTCTCGCGCGGAATGACGTACGTGAGGTCGTTCGGACCGCGGTCGGCGATCAGCCAGTCGGTCAGCCCGCACTGCTCGACCGTCATCACCTGACCGCGGACCGGGGTGACGGTCGGGTCGGAGGCGGTCAGGCGGGCGCCGAGGCCGGTGCAGTTCACCACCACGTCGGCTGTGGTCGGCAGCGCCGACAGGGCCGCGCGGGTCAGCGTGCCGCCGGCCTGTTCGAGGCGCTTGACCAGCGACTGCAGGTAGGCCGGCATCTCGACCACCGGCGCGGTGAACGACCAGCCGTCCTCGAACCCGGTCGGCGGTGACGCGACTCTGGCCAGATCAGGCAGTACGTCGGCCCAGCGCGGATCCGGCGTCCGGTGCACCAGGAACTCACGCCCGTGCCGCAGCTGCACCGACGGCTCGAGCTCGGCCAGCTTGGCGAACTCGTCGTACGACGTCCTGGACCAGGCCGCGACACGGTCCTCCGGCGCGGACAGGTACGGGTACCAGATCGCGGCCGCGACCGCGGACGTCGTCTCCAACGGCAGGTCGCGGCCGAACACAGCCACCTCGTACCCGCCCTCGGCCAATCGGACCGCACAGCTCAGCCCGATCACGCCCGCACCCACCACGATCACGCGCATTCACACATTGTGACGCGCTCGCAGGTATCACGCCATGCGGCGTCAGTGCAGGTCGACAGCCAGGGAGTAGAACCGGGTGATCTGGGTGGCACCGTTGTTGTCGTCGGACAGCAGGTAGAGCTGACGGCGACCGCCGGGCAGGTAGCCGCCGAGCGCGAGGGCTTCCACGTTGTCCAGCAGCGGGTTCGGCTGCGGCTGCTTGGCCACGGCACCCGACGGCGGGCAGTTGACCAGGTCGAACAGCAGCTTCTTCTGCAGGAACACCTGGTCCGGTGCAGCCGCCAGCGAGGCCCGCGCGGTCACGTCGGCGGCGTGCCGCAGCGAGACCGTGAACACCCGGATCGTGTTGCCCACACCCGGCACGAACGTGCGCTCCATCGACACCAGTTCGTCCCGATCCACCGCGGCCAGCTCGACGAGCGACAGGCCCGGGTCGGTCTTGTACGCGTACTGCGCCGCCGGCCGGTAGTCGTGGCCCGGCCAACCGGCGTACCGGATGATGCGGTTCCGCGACCGCCCGTCGGCGTCCGTGCCGTCGGGCGCGAGCGGTCCCTCCATCCCGGCGTACAGGGAGAGCCCGTCCTTGCTCACGGCGAGCGACTCGAAGGTCGCGTTGGTCGACGCCTCACCGGCCGGCGCGACCTGGAAGCGCGCGGGCACCGGCAGTGACCCGATCTGCAGCCCGTCCGACAACCGGAAGCGACGGATCGACGGCTCCCGTTCGGAGGTCGCGAGGATCGTCCGTTCACCGTGTTCGACGACGAGTCCTTCGCCGTCGAAGTCGGCACCCGTGTACGGCGTACCGTCCGGCCGCCGCAGGATCGTCATCCCGTCCACGCTGACCGTCGGCTGGCCGCTGATCCTCAGGTCGAAGACGCGGGCCGGCGTGGTCGCGACGTTGTCCACCAACGCGACCGCACTGTTCCGGCCGGTCACGTTCAGGGCCGAGAGCCCGGCCACCGGCTGCCCCTCGAACGTCGTCTTGTCCAACGCGTCGCTGAACCCGAGGAAGCGGGCGTCCCGCGAGCAGTCACCACCACCTGGGTGCCCCGCCGGTGTAGCCGAAGCGGTCAGCGTGGTGGTGAGAGCGGTCAGGACAACAGCAGCGGCGAGCGGCTTCTGCCAGCGCATGACATTCCTCCGACGAGGTCTGGACGACTGCAACCGATCGAAACCTACCTTGGGCAACGACAGGTGAACATCAGCGCACCAGACAGGGCCGCTTCGGATCGAAGGACCAATCCTTGATCAGGTACTGCATCGCCACCGCGTCGTCCCGCGCCCCGAGCCCGTGCTCCTGATAGAGCTCGTGTGCGGCGGCCAGTGCGTCCCGATCCAGATCGACACCGAGGCCGGGACGCGTCGGTACGGCGATCGCACCGTCGACGATCTGCAGTGGCTCCTTGGTCAAGGCCTGGCCGTCCTGCCAGATCCAGTGAGTGTCCAGCGCGGTGATGTCGCCCGGTGCGGCCGCACCCACCTGGGTGAACATCGCCAGCGAGATGTCGAAGTGGTTGTTCGAGTGCGAACCCCAGGTCAGCCCGAAGTCGTTGCACAGCTGCGCGACCCGCACCGAACCGGCCATCGTCCAGAAGTGCGGATCCGCCAGCGGGATGTCGACCGCGCCGGCCCGGATCGCATGGGCCAGTTCGCGCCAATCGGTCGCGATCATGTTGGTCGCCGTACGCAGACCTGTGGCGCGCCGGAACTCCGCCATCGTCTCCCGGCCGGAGAACCCCGGCTCGGCGCCACACGGGTCCTCGACATACGCCAGTACGTCGTCCAGCCCCGAACACAACGCGATCGCCTCGCGCACCGGCCAGGCGCCGTTGGGATCGACCGTGATCCGCGCCGACGGGAACCGCTGCGCCAACGCGGTCACCGCCTCGATCTCCGCCGCGCCGGCGAACACGCCACCCTTCAGCTTGAAGTCGGCGAACCCGTACCGCTCCTGCGCCGCCTCAGCCAGCGCCACGACCGCGTCCGGCGTGAGCGCGGGCTGCCGTCGCAGCGCGGACCACCGATCGCCGAACCCGTCACCGGTCAGATAGGGCAGCTCAGTGCGCGCCGGATCGCCCACATAGAAGAGGTAGCCGAGCACCGGCACGCTCTCGCGTTGCTGCCCGTCGCCCAGCAGTTCAGCAACAGGTACGCCGAGATGCTGCCCGAACAGATCGAGAAGCGCCGACTCGATCCCGGTCACCGCGTGCACCGTCGTCCGCAGATCGAACGTCTGCAGACCGCGGCCGCCGGCATCACGATCGGCGAACGCCTGGCCGACCGTCCGCAGCAACTGCCGATACCGCGAGATCTCCTTGCCCACCAGGAACTCCGCCGCCTCGGTGATCGTCGAGGCGATCTTCCCGCCGCCCGGCACCTCGCCCAGCCCGGTGTTGCCGGAGCTGTCGGTCAGGATGACCACGTTGCGCGTGAAGAACGGTCCGTGCGCACCACTCAGATTGAGCAGCATGCTGTCGTACCCGGCCACAGGCACAACCTCGACGGACGTGACCGTGGGTGTCACTTGATCTTGCCGATCAGGTCGGTGAGCTGGGCGAGTTCGTCGCCGGTCAGGTCCTGCAGCGGTGGGCGGACCGGGCCGGCGGAGCGGCCGATTGCGGTGACGCCGGCCTTGACGATCGAGACGGCGTACCCCTTGGTCCGGTCCCGGATGTCGAGGTACGGAAGGATGAAGTCGTTCAGCTTGCGGTAGACGGTTTCGCGGTCCTGGGCCAGGACGTCGGCGTAGAAGCCGAGGGCGAACTCCGGGACGAAGTTGAAGATCGCCGACGAGTAGGTGCTGACGCCGAGTTGCAGGAGCGGGAGCGCGAAGGTCTCCGCGGTCGGCAGGCCGCCGATGTACGTGAGCCGGTCGCCGACCCGGGCGTAGGTGCGGGTCATCAGTTCGATGTTCCCGACGCCGTCCTTGAGGCAGACCAGGTTCTCGTTGCGGTCGGCGAGTTCGGCGACGGAGAAGTCGTTGAGGATCGCGTTGGCCCGGCTGTAGACGGTGACGCCGAGCGAGGTACTGCGGCAGACGGCGGACACGTGCTCGATCAAACCACGCTGGCCCGCTTCGGTCAGGTACGGCGGGAGCAGCAGGACACCGTCGGCACCAGCGGCCTCGGCGGCCTGGGCCTGGGCGATCGCGGTGGCCGTCCCGCCGGTGGCCGGCGCGAGGACCGGGACCCTGCCGTCGACCTCGGAGACCGCCGTCCGGACGACTGTGTCGATCTCGGCCGGGGTGAGCGAGAAGCCCTCGCCGGTGCCGCCCGCGGCGAACAGGCCGGCCACGTCGTACTGGCTCAGCCAGGACAGGTGCTCGCGGTAGCCGGTCTCGTTGAAGCTCAGGTCGTCGTGGAAATGCGTGACGGGGAAGGAGAGCAGCCCGGTCTTGAGCTGAGCGGCCAGTTCGCGGGGGGAGTAATGGGTCACGCGGTCAGGCTAGGAACCGGTTCAGATGCCTGTCCAAGATCATTTTTGGATCTATTGATGCTCTGAGAGCATCGTTGAACCCGAATCCGCCTCCGGCGGGGTGGTGGGGTTGAGCATGGCGAGCACTCTGTGCAGGACCGGGTTGGTCGAGTCGCGGTTCCAGATGGCGTGGAGTTCGACGGGCTCGCCCGGTATGCCGACCTCGCAGTACGTGACGCCCTCGACGCCGAGACTGCGCGCCGACGCCGGGACGAGTGCCACCCCGCGACCGGCCGCGACCAGCAGGATCACGGTGAGGATCTGCTGGACCCGCTGCTCGATGCGTGGATGGGAGTCGGCGAGGAACCGGACCGTGAGTTCGTGGAAGTAGCGGGCCTGGCTCGGTGAGTAGCTGATCACCTGCTCGTCGGCGAAGTCGGACCGGGACAGCGGCCGGCCGAGGGCCGCGAGCCGATGGTTGCTCGGGACAACGGCACACAGCGGCTCGCGGAACACGATCCGGGAGTCGAGCACCCGGGGGTCGACCGGCGGCCGGCCCAGGCCGAGGTCCAGTTCGCCCCGGAGCAGACCGTCGATCTGCGCGGGTGTGACCCGCTCGTGCAGGATCACGTCGACACCGGGCAGCTCTTCGGAGATCCGGCGCAGCAGCGGGCCGAGCGTGCGGATGGCGGACGTGGCGGTGAAGCCGAGGCGCAGCGTCCCGGCCGCGCCCTGGTCGACGCGGCGGGCCAGATCGCCTGCCGTCTCGACCAGCGCCAGCAACCGGCGAGCCTCGGTCAGGAACGCCCGGCCGGCCTCGGTCAGCACCACCCGGCGGTTGTCGCGCTCGAGCAGCCGGACCCCGACCGCCCGCTCCAGCTTCTGCACCTGCCGGCTCAACGGAGGCTGGGTCATGTTGAGCCGCTCGGCGGCGCGGCCGAAGTGCAGTTCCTCGGCGACGGCGACGAAGGCGCGCAGCTGGTCGAGCGAGAACATGATTCCCGAAAGGTATCACTCGATGCCTTATCGGCCTTGGACAGGCATCACCGGCCCTCCCTACGCTCACGCAATCGAACTGTCCGGAAGGCAAGGAGTTGGTGTGAGCAGGGTTTCGCGGGTCGAGGTCACGCCGGTGGCGTTCGCCGACCCGCCGTTGCTCAACGTGGTCGGAGTGCACGAGCCGTTCGCGTTGCGGGCGATCGTGCAGGTCCACACCGACAGCGGGAGTGTCGGACTGGGGGAGACGTACGCCGATGACGCTCATCTGGCCCGGCTTCGGGCGGTGGCCGACGTACTGCCGGGGCTGGACATCTTCGACGTCAACGGACTGCGGCGGCTGGTGGTTGACGTACTGACGGCCGGCGAGGGCGCTTCGAACATCGGCGGGATGCTGAACATCCAGGACCCGGCGGATGTGGTGCTGTCGCCGTTCGAGGTCGCGCTGCTGGACCTGCAGGGCAAGGAGCTGGGCCGGCCGGTCGTGGACCTGCTCGGCGGTGCGGTGCGGGAGTCGGTGCCGTTCAGTGCCTATCTGTTCTACAAGTGGGCCGCGCATCCGGGCCGTGCGGCGGACTCGTGGGGTGCGGCTCTTGATCCGGATGGAATCGTTGATCAAGCCCGATCAATGGTTGATCAGTATGGATTCACCGCGATCAAGCTGAAGGGCGGAGTCTTCGAGCCGTCCCAGGAGATCGAGGCGGTGCGGGCGCTGGCGGCGGCGTTCCCGGAGCACAAGCTGCGGATCGATCCGAACTGCGCGTGGACGGTCGAGACTTCGGTGCGGGTGGCCAAGGAGCTGTCCGGCGTGCTCGAGTACTTGGAGGATCCGACGCCGACGATCGCCGGGATGGCCGCGGTCGCCGCGCAGGTCGATATCCCGCTGGCCACCAACATGTGCGTGATCGCGTTCGCGCACCTGAAGCCGTCGGTACTGGCCGACGCAGTCCAAGTGGTGCTGTCGGATCACCACTACTGGGGTGGACTGCGCCGGTCGCAGCTGCTGGCCGGGATCTGCGACACGTTCGGGATGGGCTTGTCGATGCACAGCAACTCGCATCTCGGGATCAGCCTGGCCGCGATGACGCACCTGGCCGCCGCCACGCCCAACCTCTCCTACGCGTGCGACACGCACTACCCGTGGAAGACCGAGGACGTGATCAAGCCGGGCGTGCTGTCGTTCGTCGACGGCAGCGTACGCGTGCCGGACGGTCCCGGGCTGGGCGTCGAGTTGGACCAGGACGAGCTCGGGCGGTTGCACGAGCAGTACCTGGCGTGCGGGATCCGCAAGCGTGACGACACGTCGTACATGCGGACAGTGCAGCCGGACTTCACTCCGAATAAAGCTCGCTGGTGAGACGGTGCCGGGTGTTCGACAAGTGCACCCGCGCCGCCGCCCGGGCCGCCTCCGGGTCGGAGCGGGCGATCGCGTCGTAGATGTTCTCGTGCTCGAGCACGACCCGGGCGAGATGGGTGGCGTCCGACATCTCGTACGCCGGGTCCAGCCGGGTGCGCGGCAGCATGATCATCATCGGGCCCAATGAGCCGATCAGCTCGCTGTAGAAGCGATTCCCGGACGCGGCCGCCACCTTGAGGTGGAACGTGAAGTCGGCCTCGACCGACCGGCTCGGGTCGTCGCCGATCCGCCGGAAGTCGTCGAGCGCCCGCCCGATCGCCTTCAGTTGATGCTCGGTACGACGTCCCGCCGCCAGCCCGGCCGCCTCGCTCTCCACCCCGATCCGGAAGTCGAGCAGCTCCAGCACGTCCCGATGCGACCGCACCGCGCCCAACGTGAACCGATCCGTTGCCGCCGGCACCGACAGCACGAACGATCCACGCCCCTGGAACGTCTCCACCAGTCCCGCGGCCTGCAACCGGGAGACGGCCTCCCGCACCACCGTCCGGCTGACCCCGAACTCCTCCACCAGCGAGCTCTCGGCCGGCAGCTTCTCACCGGGTGAGATCTCCCCGCTGAGAATCCGTTCCTTCAGCCGCTCGACCAGCTCATGCGCGAGCCCTCGCCCGGTCTCGCGGTCCAGCTCGGTCATCGGCTGCCGAACTCGCAGGCGTCGACCGTCCAGGCGGCGCATTGCTCGGAGGTGGTGAAGCCCAGCCCCGGGCGGTCGGGCACGAGCATGCGGCCGTCCAACGTTTCCAGACGTTCGTTGAACAGGGGGTTCAGCCATTCGAAGTGCTCGACCCAGGGCTCGCGGGGGTAGGCAGCGGCCAGATGGAGGTGGATCTCCATGGCGAAGTGGGGTGCGAGTTGGAGGCCGTTGTGGTCAGCCAGCGCGGCCAGCCGGAGGAACGGGGTGATGCCGCCGATCCGGGGTGCGTCCGGCTGGATGATGTCGGCGGCGCGGGCGTCGATCAGGCGGACGTGTTCGGTGACGCTGGACAGCATCTCGCCGGTCGCGATCGGGGTGTCCAGCGCGGCCGCCAGGTGGGCGTGGCCTTCGGCGTCGTACGCGTCGAGGGGTTCCTCGATCCACACCAGGTCGAACTGCTCGAGCACCCGGCCGAACCGCAGTGCCGTCGGCCGATCCCACTGCTGGTTGGCGTCGACCATCAGCGGTACGTCGTCACCCAGGTGCTCGCGCACAGCGCGGACCCGGTCCAGGTCGATCCGGGTGTCCGGCTGGCCGACCTTGATCTTGATCCCGCCGATGCCGTCCGCCAGCGACTTGGACGCGCGCTCCTTGACCTCCTCGATCGGCGCGTGCAGGAACCCGCCCGAGGTGTTGTACGCGCGGACCGAGTCGCGATGCGACCCGAGCAGCTTGGACAGCGGGAGCCGGGCCCGCTTCGCCTTCAGGTCCCACAACGCGATGTCGATCGCCGCGATCGCCTGCGTCGCCACACCGGATCGGCCCACCGAGGCGCCGGCCCACAGCAGCTTGTCGTACACCTTCCCGATGTCCGACGGATCCTCACCGATCAGCCCGGCCGCCACCTCCTTGGCATGCGCGTACTGCGCCGGTCCACCGGCCCGCTTCGAGTAGCTGAACCCGATCCCGTGCTGATCGTCGGTAGTCGCGATCTCCGCGAACAGGAAGACGATCTCGGTCATCGGCTGCTGCCGTCCGGTCAGCACCTTGGCATCGCTGACCGGCTGCTCGAGCGGGAGGACGACGGACGAGAGACGGACGTGGCGGATCTGATCACTCGGCATCCAGTCATCATACAAGCTACCAACCTGTATGACGACTTGCCCGCGAGCCGTTCCCACCACCTGTTTGACGACGCCGTAACACCGCGGATCCGGCGCCGAAACACGCGCCGGAAAAGCTGGCGGTTCCGCCCGACAGCGTCGTCGCGTGCGCGACCGCTCGTCAGCTGGGGCTCTGCAGTGGGAAAGGGGAACCACCGATGGATGTGTCGGAGTTGGCGCACCGCCGGCTGTTCGACTCGCTCGACCAGGATCGCGACGGCCAGGTCTGGGCCTGGGAGCTGCTCAGCCGGCTGGGGCAGGCCGGGATCCAGCCGGGTGACCCGCGGCTCCGGGCGGCGCTCGCGGATCTGCGCGATCCCGACGGCCGGCCGCTGGGGATCGACAGCCAGCCGATCCGGATCGACTACCAGCAGTTCACCCGGATCGCGCAGCACGGCGACGGTGTGGTCCAGCGGGCCCTGCAGGGCGACCTGGCGGTGTCGCCATCGGAGTTCATGGACTTCGCCCGGGAGATCGCGCGGATCCACGCCGACCTGCAGGACAACCGGGACGGCGAGGTCGCGCAGTACATCCCGACGCTGAAGAACGCCGATCCGGACAGGTTCGGGATCGCGTTGTGTTCGGCCGACGGTCAGCTGTTCCAGGTCGGCGACGCCGAGCTGGGGTTCAGCGTGCAGTCGACCTCGAAACCGTTCAACTACGCGAAAGCACTGCAGCAGCTCGGTCCCGAGGAGGTCCACAGCTGGGTCGGGCAGGAGCAGAGCGGCGGGACGTTCAACGACTTCCGGCTGTCCCTGGATCAGGACCGCACGCCGCACAACCCGATGATCAACGCCGGGGCGATGGCGACGCTCGCGCTGGTCGACACTGGCCGCGAGTCGTCCGACCGGTTGGCGTCGGTCCAGGAGACATGGGCAAAGATGACCGGCCGTCGCCCGCCGCTGCTCGACGGCGCGACGTACCTGGCCGAACGCGACACCGGGCACGGCAACCGTGGGCTGGCGAGCCTGATGGCCGCCGAAGGACGGCTGAAGGGAGTCCAGCCCAGCGACCCGGGCGGACCCGCTGCCGCGGCGGACTTCTACTTCCAGGTCTGCTCGCTCGAGGTGGACGCGGTGCGGTTGGCGGCGGCAGGTGCCACGCTGGCGAACGGTGGCGTAGCGCCGTACTCGGGTGAGCGGGTGTTCTCCCAGGAGACCGTCGGCCGGGTGCTGTCGGTGATGGGGCACAGCGGGATGTACAACGACTCCGGCAAATTCGCCGACATCGTCGGTCTGCCGGCCAAGAGCGGTGTGTCCGGCAACGTGATGATGGTGGTGCCGGAGAAGCGGCTGGCCGTGGTCGTCTTCTCGCCGCGGCTGGACGCGGCCGGCAACTCGGTGCGCGGTGTCGAGGTCTGCCGGCAGTTGGTGGACCGGTTCGGTCTGCACCCGTACAAGGGCCTGGGCGCCGAGCGCGGCCAGTCCCGCATGCAATCCGACGCGGACCGAAAGGCAGCGACGGCCGAGGCGATCCGGCAGGCCCTCGGCGGAACCGCCGGCGGCGGGCGGGTGAGCGTTCCGCAGGACACCGGTGCCCAGGAAGCTGCCAACTCGGCCGGCCGGCGGAGCGGCAAACAGGCCGGCCACCAACTCTGAAACGGAGCAACCCCCGCTCAATGAGCGGGGGCTGCTGCGTTGTGGCTGCTTACTCGACCGTGACCGACTTGGCCAGGTTGCGCGGCTTGTCGACATCGTGGCCGAGGGCAACGGCCGCGTAGTACGCGATGATCTGCAGCGGGATGGTGAGCAGGATCGGGTCGAGCTCCGGCTCGTTCTTCGGTACGACGATCTTCGCCGCCACCCCGTCCGGTACGTCCACACCCGGGTGGGTCACGACGTACAGCGGACCCGAGCGGGCGCCGATCTCGTGCAGCGCGCCGATGTTGCGGTCGAGCAGCTCGTCCTGCGGGACGATCGCGACACTCGGCACGTCCGGCGAGATCAGCGCGAGCGGGCCGTGCTTCAGCTCGGAGGTCTGGTACGCCTCGGCGTGCCGGTAGGAGATCTCCTTCAGCTTCTGCGCGCCCTCGCGGGCGACCGGGTAGCCGCGGGTCCGGCCGACGAAGAACAGGCTCTCGTGCTGGGCCAGCCGGCCGGCGATCTTGGCCAGCTCCTCCTCCTGGGCGACGATCTCGGCGATGTGACCCGGGAGCTTCTTCAGGCCCTCGATCAGCCGGCGGCCGTCGGCGGGGGAGACGTCGCGGATCCGGCCCAGGTGGATGCCGAGCATCGCGAACGCGACCGCCATGTTGGTCAGCGCCTTGGTCGACGCGACCGAGACCTCCGGGCCGGCGTGCAGGTAGACGCCGCCGTCCACCTCACGGGCGATGCTGGAGCCGACCGCGTTGACCAGGCCGATCACCCGGCCGCCCTTGCGCTTCAGCTCCTGGACCGCGACCAGCGTGTCCAGCGTCTCGCCGGACTGGCTCACCGCGATGTAGAGGGTGTCCCGCTCGACCACCGGGTTGCGGTAGCGGAACTCCGAGGCCGGCTCGGCGTCGGCGGGGATCCGGGCCACCTCCTCGATGAACTGAGCGCCCATCTGGCCGGCGTAGTACGCCGAACCGCAGCCGAGGATCTTGACCCGCTTGATCTCCCGGGCCTCCCGCGCGTCCATGTTCAGGCCGCCCAGGTGGACGGTGTGGAAGCGCTCGTCGAGACGGCCGCGGATGGCCCGGCTGACGGCGTCCGGCTGCTCGTGGATCTCCTTCATCATGAAGTGCTCGTGCAGGCCGCGCTCGTACTCGTCGGCCTCCCACTCGACCGTCTTGGCGGTCTTGGTGGTCGGCGCGGCGTCCTGGGTGAAGGTGCGGTAGCCGTCGGCGCGGACGGTGGCCAGCTCGCCGTCGTCCAGGTACACGACCTGCCGGGTGTAGCGGATCAGCGCGGCCGCGTCGGAGGCGACGTGCATCTCGCCGTCGCCGATCCCGAGGATCAGCGGGCTGCCGTTGCGGGCGACCACGATCCGGTCCGGGAAGTCCAGGTCGATCACGGCGATGCCGTAGGTGCCCTCGATCCGGCGCAGGGCGGCCATCACCTTCTCCTCGAGCGTGTCGCCCTCGGCCTGCTCGATCAGGTGCGCGAGCACCTCGGTGTCGGTCTCCGAGCGGAGCTTGACGCCGGACTCCTCCAGCTGGGCGCGCAGGGCGCCGGCGTTGTCGAAGATGCCGTTGTGGACGACGGCGATCCGCTCGTTGCCGCTCGCGTGCGGGTGCGCGTTGTCCTTGCTCGGACCGCCGTGGGTCGCCCACCGGGTGTGGCCGATGCCGAGTTTCCCGCCGAACCGCTTCGGCAGCGACGCCTCCAGCTCGCGGACCCGGCCGGCGTCCTTGTGCACCTTCAGCTCACTCGACCCGAGTACGGCGACACCCGCCGAGTCGTAGCCGCGGTACTCCAGCCGCGCCAGTCCGTCCACCAGGATGGGCGCGGCCGGCTTGGTGCCGACGTACCCGACGATTCCGCACATGTATTGGTGCCCTTCGTAGGTTTGAGATGTCCCCGTCAGCCGTAGACGATCCGTCGCAGCTGCCGGGCGGAGAGTTCGGGTGAGCGGACCGGCCAGTGCCGGAGCTCGGTGCCGAGCCGGGCGAAGATCTCGTCGTTGCGGGCACCATAGGTCTGCAGCTCACGGTGCCGGCGCCGGACGTATTCCTCGGTCGTCTCGGTGAAATAGGCCAGTACGTCCGCGACCACCCGGCGCGCGTCGTCCGGCGGCAGGCCGGTGGTCCGGCTGATCTGTTCGGCGAGTTCGTCCACCGGCCCCGCCGTAGCCTCACTGATCACGCGTCAACTGTGCAGTGTTTTGGGGGTCAAAGCCAAGGTCTTGCCCGAAATCGGGCAAATTTGCCTGTTTGGGCAGAATGTCGGCCAGACCCTACCGGGCGTGGACGCTACTCCTGTCACCCGGCCGGAGGGAAATCGACGTGCGCCCGGTCTTGCCGGTATCCGTAGCCGGGCGTACGACTGGCGTTGAACGGGCGACTTCTCGGGGCTGGGGTTCGGCCGACCCGTCGATGTCCGCTTCGACCGGGAGGGCCCTGTCATGCACCGATCAACCGTCGTGGTCGCGATCGCGGCCCTCGCACTGGTCACCGCCGGCGGCACCACCGCAACCGCTCGGCAGGCGGCCAGCACACCTCTCCCGGGCGGGTCGATCGCCCTGTCCGGAGCCGATGCCCGTGCCTTCGCCGTACCGCCGGGCATGGTGAAGCTCTGGACGGCCGACCGGGCCGGCGGCGGTACCCAGACCCGCTATCAGCAGATGGTCGGCGCCGCCCGCGTCCTCGGCGGCCAGCTGACCGTGCTGACCGACAAGTCCGGCAGGACCGCCGCCGTGATCGGCGCGTACTTCCCCGGCCTGAAGGCCAAGAACAGCGCGTCGGTCTCGGCCGCGAGCGCCCGCGGTATCGCGGCGAAGCGGGTCGGTGCCGCAGGCAAGTGGTCGTCCGCGCTGCGGATCGACCCCAAGGACGGGCGGCTCTTCCACCAGGTCGTCAGCCAGCGCGCGGATCAGCGCTGGGTGCAGTGGGTCGACGCCACCGTCCGGGTCGGTGAAGAAGCAGTACGACGCCATCGCGCACGGCGACGGGACCGGGGTGAAGGGCGACACCAAGACGATCTCCACGATCCAGGTCGGCGGCACCTTCTTCCTGCGCGTCCGACGGCACGCCAGGAGACGTACGACGCGGGCAACAAGGCAGGTCCTGCCCGGCACGATCATGACCGACAGCTGACGACCACTGGAACTTCAACCTGCCGAAGTGGCGGTCGCCCAGCCAGGCGCCGGGTGTGGACGCGCACTACTACTCGAACGTCACCGACGACTTCTACGCCGAGCGTCTTCGGCCGCAACAGCCTCGACGACGAGGGCATGCCGATCATCTCGACCGTGCACTTCGCGAACCGCTACTGCAACGCGTTCTGGAACGGCGCGCAGATGACGTACGGCGACGGCGACGGAACAGGCTGCCTGCCGCTGTCCGGCGGCCTCGACGTGGTCGGGCACGAGCTCACCCACGGCGTCACCGAGTTCACCTCGAACCTCATCTACGAGAACCAGTCCGGGGCGCTGAACGAGTCCTTCAGCGACATGATGGGCAACACGATCGAGTTCTACGCCGCACAGCACGAGCCTCAGACCCGGCCGGCACGCCGGACTGGCTGATCGGCGAGGACGTCATCCCGCACCAGATCTCGCGCTGGGATTCCGGAACATGGGCGACCCGCAGGAGGACGCCGATCCGGACCACTTCAGTGAGTTCATCGTCGACGACGGCGGACAACGGGGGCGTGCACTCCAACAGCGGCATCCCGAACCACGCCTACTACCTGGCCGTCAACGGCGGCAGGAACGCCGGTTGCGGCGCGAACCTGAGTGGTCACCGGCACACGCTGGACTGTGACGTGACGGTCCCGGCGCTCGGGCTGGCCCGCGCGCGCAGGTCTTCTACGACGGCTTCACCAGCCTGCCGGAGTACGCGAACTTCTGCGACGCCCGCAACGCCACCGTGGCGGTCGCGGGTGCGAGCAGGCGCAGCGATCAGCGCGGCCTGGGCAGCCGTCGGTGTCCACTCCGGTTGTACGCCGGCCACGCCGCCGCCACCGCCTTGCGTGGGTGACCCGACGCCGACGATCCCGTTCGAGTCACCGCATCCGTACGGCAACAACGGCGACTGCACCTGGACCTATGACAACGGCACCGGTGGGTTCGCCTTCCACTTCAGCCTGCTCGACACCGAGAAGGACTTCGACTACGTCATCGTGTACGACGGCGCGGGCAACGAACTGGCGCCGTACACCGGCCTGGATCGCAACGGCGCGACGTCACCGTGCATCACCACCCCGACCGGCTCCGTCCGCCTCTGACCGACGGGTCACGTGGTGGCCCAGGGCTTCACCGTGGACGCGGCGGTCGCCTGCTGAGCACCTTCCAGTGAGTCTGGTGAGGACGGTCGCCCCGCCGTCCTCACTGGAACCTGTGCAGCCAGCGGTCCCCGACGTCGAACAGCGGACCGGTGTGCAGGCGGTAGACGCGCTCGCGACCTCGCAGGGTGACCTGCACCAGGCCGGCCTGCTCGAGAATGCGCAGGTGCCGGCTGATCGTCGGCCAGGCGTGGTCGAACCTGCCGGCGATCTCGCCGGACGTCATCTCGCCGCCGCGCAGGTGCAGCACCAGCAGGATCGTCCGGCGGGAGTGGTGGGCGAGCGCGTTGAACACCCGGTCGAGCTCGTCCAGCTCCCGCCCGCCGCGAGCGGTCAAGCCGGCAGATCCTGTGGCAGGTAGTGCGGGAACTCCCACTTCGGCCGCCCGTCGCGCTCCTCGAGCAGCGGATCCATCCGCTCCCAGAGCACGAGGACGTCCGGGTGCTCGTGCGCGCGGGCGAACCCACCGTCGACCCAGCTGAAGATCTCGACGTACGTGTGATCAGAACAGGCGGAGGACGTCGGATTCCATCCCGCGGAGGGCGTCGTAGTCGACGGTGTGGCACTCGAGACCGCGGTCGGTGGCCAGCACCTTGGCCTGGGGCTTGATCAGCTGGGCGGCGAAGATGCCGCGGACCGGGGCCAGCAGGGGGTCGCGGTTGAGGAGTTCGACGTACCGGGTCAGCTGCTCCACCCCGTCGATCTCGCCGCGGCGCTTGATCTCGACCGCGACGTGCCTGCCGTCGGCGTCGCGGCAGAGCAGGTCGACCGGCCCGATCGCGGTCGGGTACTCACGCCGTACCAGGGTCCAGCCCTCGCCGAAGGTGTGGACGTGCTCGGCCAGCAGCTCCTGCAGGTGCGCCTCGACGCCGTCCTTGATCAGGCCGGGGTCGGTACCGAGCTCGTACGCCGTGTCGCTGTGCACCTCCTCGAGGGTGATCCGCAGCTCCTCGCCGGCCTTGTTGGTGACGCTCCAGACACCGGTGTCGACGTCCTCGGTCAACTTGCACGGCGGCGACATCCAGTTAAGCGGCTTGTACGAGCCGCCGTCGGCGTGGATCAGCACGGAGCCGTCCGCCTTCACCATCAGCAACCGCGGCGCCATCGGCAGATGAGCCGTCAGCCGACCGGAGTAGTCCACAGAACAGGTAGCAATGACTAGCCTCAACACAACACCTTGGGGTTCGGAGGGTCTGAGAGACGACGGCAGCAACCTACCTGCGCGTGAGCCTCAGCCCTGGGCATCCTTCTCCAGCTTGTCGTGGAGAGCGTCTATCTCGGCGATGTGCGCCCCGGACTCACCGGCGACAGCGAGGGCCTTGGCATCGGCCAGCGGCAGTTCGAAGACCTTCGCGATGACGTAGGTGGCCTCGACAACTGAGTGACCGTCGCCCCTGAGCCGGGCCAGCTCGACGGGCGCCCCTTCCAGTGAGGACCGCCTGGACCTCAGCTCGTCACAGAGACGGTCGAGTACAGCTTGATCCACGACTCACCTCCTGTGAGACGTGACAGGTAGCTATCACCAGACGCACGAGGAAACACCGTAGTCGACTCCTCGCCCCGGCTCCATGGCGCCATGCCGGTGTTGGTGAGAGGCTGCCGGGTATGGGACCGGAGAGCAGCCCGCGGGCGCGATCGGAGTACGACGCTGTCGCTGCCGCTCTGGAGTCGTCGGGGGTCGTCCAGGGCAGCATGTTCGGGATGCCCTGCCTGAAGATCGGCCGCAAGATGCTGGCCGGGTTGTGGGGTGATGCGATGAACTTCAAGCTGCCACCCGAGCCGCGGGTGGAGGCGCTGGCGTTGCCGGGTGCCGAGCCGTTCGATCCCGGGATGGGGCGGCCGATGAAGGAGTGGGTGCTGGTTCCGCTGGAGCACTCGGCCAGCTGGACCAAGTACGCGGAGCAGGCGATGGAGTTCGTCCGCGAGTGACAGCCGGCTGGATCGGCCTAGGCTGAAAGCGTGAGCACGACCGAGACCGATCTGCTGGTCATCGGAGCGGGACCCGCCGGACTTTACGCGGCGTACTACGCCGGCTTCCGGCGGTACTCCGTCACGCTGATCGACTCGCTGCCCGAGCTCGGCGGTCAGGTGTCGGCGCTGTACCCGGAGAAGGTGATCTACGACGTCGCTGGATTCGTCGCGATCAAGGGGCAGGACCTGGTCGACGCATTGGTCGATCAGGCCGCGACCGCGAAACCGCAGTACCTGCTGGGCCATCGGGCCGAAGAGCTCGTGGTCGACAACGAGGTTGCCACGGTGACCACGCACCTCGGCACCGTGATCCAGGCGAAAGCTGTACTGATCACGGGCGGGATCGGGACGTTCACGCCGCGGCCGTTGCCGGACGCTGACGACTTCGCCGACCGTGGCCTGCGCTACTTCGTCAAGCGGCTGGACGACCTGGCGGGAGAAAAGGTGCTGATCGTCGGCGGCGGCGACTCGGCATTCGACTGGGCCGTGAGCCTGGAGCCGATCGCCGAGTCGGTCACGCTGATCCATCGGCGGCCGACGTTCCGGGCCCACCAGGCCACCGTTGACGCCGTACTGTCGATCGGTGTCGAGGTGCTCACGCCGTACGAGGTGGCCCGCATCAACGGCAACGCCCGGGTGGAATCGGTGGAGATCTTCGACAACCTGACCGGCGAGCGGCGGACGCTGCGGGTGGACACCGTTGTCGCCGCGCTGGGCTTCACCGCCGACCTCGGGCCCTTCACGCGCTGGGGTCTCGACCAGCGCAAGCGGCACATCGTCGTCGATTCGGCGATGCGGACAAACCTGCCGCGCGTGTTCGGCGCGGGTGACATCGTCGACTACGACGGCAAGGTCAAGCTGATCTCGGTTGCGTTCGGCGAGGCCGCCACGGCGGTCAACAACGCCGCGGGCCTGATCCAGCCCGGCGCCAAGGTGTTCCCCGGGCACTCCACCGGCGCCGAAGGTTCGTGAGAATGCAGGTATGTCGCCTGGCCGTTCCGGGTGATCCAGGGCAGCATGTTCGGCATGCCCTGCCTGAAGGTCGGACGCAAGGTCTGGCCGGAGTATGCCGCCGAGGCGCTGGAGTACGTTCGCGGATGAATCTCATGTGCCCCGCGCGGATTCTGCTGCTACCTGGGGATGTGGTGGAGCCGGCGGTCGGGGAGCGGATCGCCCAGGTCTACGCCGGCCCATTCGAGGCCGCGACCGGTGCGCGGCTGGCGGATCAGCTCGGCGTGCGGTTGAGCGTCGTACCGGAGCTCGTCCAGAACCCTGACGACGAGTTGCGGGCGATCGCGGATCTGCATCGTGGCGAGACCGTCGTGGTGCTCGGGCTGGATCTCGGTCTGCAACTGCCGGCGGTCGTCGAGCACAGCGGCGACGGGTGGACGCGGGTGCCGAGCGACAACGAGGTGACGCTGGCGACGTACGAGCAGGCCGCCGAGAAGTTCCGGGAGTCGATCCCCACCGAACCCAATGCACTGCTGATCGACCTGCTGGAAGGGGCGATCAGCCCCGGCGCGCGCGTGCTCGAGCTCGGCAGCGGGACCGGCCGCGACGCGATCGAACTGGAGCGGCGCGGTCTCGTCGTACGGCGTACCGACGCGACGCAGGCCTTCCTCGACATGTTGCGTGCCGACGGGTACGACGCCGATCGGCTGAACGCGATCACGGACGATTTCGGCGGCCCGTACGACGCTGTGTTCGCCGACGCGGTGTTCGTGCACTTCGACCGGGCCCAACTCGCCGGCATCCTGCGCAAGGCGGTGCGGGCCGCGCCGGTGCTCGCCTTCACCACGCGCGAGGGCAAGGGCGAGGAATGGTCGAACCGGAACCTCGACCTGCCCCGGCATTTCGTCCTGTGGCAGGAGGAACCGCTGCGCGAGCTGCTCGCGGCGACGGGCTGGAAGGTCGAGCGTCTCGACCGCGGAGAGACGAGGATCGGATTCTGGTTCCACGTGCTGGCGAGCCGCGCATGATGCGGGCGGGGATCGTGCTGCTGACCCCGGAGGGCGTCGCCGCGATCGAGCGGGTGCGGGACGGGATGACCTACCACACCCTGCCCGGCGGTCAGGTGGAGGACGGCGAGAGTCCGGCGGAGGCGGCTCGGCGGGAGGCCTTCGAAGAACTGGGTGTGCTGGTGAAGATCCGCGGGCTGGTGGCCGTGGTTCATTTCGGCCTGCGGACCCAGCAGTACTTCCTGGCCGAGTCGATCGGCGGGGACTTCGGGACCGGGGACGGGCCGGAGCTGGCGAGTTCCGCGGACTCGGAACAGGGAAGCTATCGCGCGGTATCGGCTTCCGGTAGGCGAACTCATCGGACGGGATCTGAAGCCGAAGCCGATCGCGGCGGCGCTGGCCGGGGCGCCGGACCCGGCGTGGCTGCTCGACGGCTGGCTGGAGTCGCCGGTGGTGTTCGAGGAGGTGTGAGGTTGGCCTCCCGGGTGACTCAGCTCATGGGCGGACCAGTAGGGGGACTGGCATAGTTCGGCCCATGGCTCGGGATTTGAAGACGGTCGGTGTGGTCGGTCTCGGCACGATGGGCGCCGGGATCGCGGAGGTGTTCGCGCGCAACGGGCTGACCGTGGTCGGCGTCGAGCGCGACGAGGCGGCGGCCGAGCGCGGCCGCGGGCACATCCAGCACTCGACCGACCGGGCGGTGAAGCGCGGGAAGCTGTCCGTCGAGGAGCAGCAGGCGCTGTTCGACCGGGTCACCTTCGCCACCTCGATGGACGCCCTCGCCGACTGCGACCTGGTGGTCGAGGCGGTGATCGAGCGGCTCGAGCTGAAGCGGGAGATCTTCGCCGCCCTCGACAAGGTCGTCCGCGAGGACGCGATCCTGGCCACCAACACCTCGTCGTTGTCCGTCACCGAGATCTCGGTCGCCACCCAGCGTCCGCGCCGCGTGGTCGGGATGCACTTCTTCAACCCGGCGCCGGTGCAGGAGTTCGTCGAGGTGATCAAGACCGTCGTCACCGAGCCGCACGTGGTGGAGGACGTCCAGGAACTCGCGCGCCGGCTGGACAAGGTCCCGGTGGTCGCGGCCGACCGGGCCGGCTTCATCGCCAACGCGTTGCTGTTCGGCTACCTGAACCACGCCGTCTCGATGGTCGAGTCGCGGTACGCCACCCGTGAGGACGTCGACGCGGCGATGCGGCTCGGCTGCGGCTACCCGATGGGCCCGCTCGCGCTCCTCGATCTGATCGGACTCGACACGGCGTACGAGATCCTCGACACGATGTACAAACAGGGCCGCAACCGCCTGCACGCGCCGGCCCCGATCCTCAAGCAGATGGTCACCGCCGGCCTGCTCGGCCGCAAGACCGGCCGCGGCTTCTACACCTACGAGTCCGCGGACTCCCCGGTCGTGGTGGACGACGAGCTCACCCCGACGGCGGACGGCAAGGACACCGCGGTCCGCCCGGTCCGTCAGGTCGGCGTCGTCGGCTCCGGGACGATGGCGGTCGGCATCATCGAGGTCTGCGCCAAGGCCGGGTACGACGTTCTCTACGTCGCCCGCGGCACCGAGAAGGTGGACCGGGTCCGGGCCGCCCTGGAGCGCTCGCTGGAGAAGGGCGTCCAGCGCGGCAAACTCTCGGCGGAGGAGCGTGACGCGGCGCTGCGCCGGATCGTCGGTACGGCGAAACTCGACGACCTCGCCGGAGTCGACCTGGTGGTCGAGGCCGTGGTCGAGGAACTGAGCGTCAAGCAGGCCCTGTTCGAGACGTTCGACGAGATCTGCAAGCCGGGCACGATCCTGGCCACCACCACCTCGTCGCTGCCGGTGATCGACCTGGCGATGGCGACCAAGCGACCGAGCGACGTGGTCGGCCTGCACTTCTTCAACCCGGCACCGGTGATGAAGCTGGTCGAGATCGTGAGCACGGTGAGCACGTCCGCTGACGTGGCGGACACGGTCGCGGCGCTGGCTGTTGCCGCCGGCAAGCACCCGGTGCGGTGCGGCGACCGGGCCGGGTTCATCGTCAACGCGCTGCTGTTCCCGTACCTGAACGACGCGGTCCGGATGCTCGAGGCGCACTACTCGAACGTCGACGACATCGACGCCGCGATGAAGCTCGGCTGCCGCCTGCCGATGGGCCCGTTCGAGCTCCTCGACGTGGTCGGCCTGGACGTGTCGCTGGCCATCCAGCGCACCCTCTATCTGGAGTTCCGCGAGCCCGGCTTCGCCCCGGCGCCGCTCCTCGAGCACCTGGTCACCGCCGGCTACCTCGGCCGCAAGACCGGTCGAGGATTCCGCGACTACACCTGATCTCGCGGTAACGTGGGCTCTCGTCACCGTGTCCGGAGGGAGCCGACGATGCCTGACGGCACAGAGCCGGGGAAACACATCACGGAGGCGCTCGGCGGTCGCCAGGGCGCACCGCGGAGCGACGAGGAGCGGGTCGAGCGCGAGCGGGTCAGGAACCTGATCCAGACCGTGGCCGCCTGCTACAACACGCTCGTCAGCCAGGAGACCGACACCGGCCGGCGGACGGCCCTGGTGGCCAAGCTGTCCTTCTACGACGACGAGTTCCGCCGTCGCGACACGATGACGGCCGAGGAACGGGCCGAGGTGCTGCGGACCTATCCGGAGCTGCTCGAACGCCTCCGGGCCGAGATCGGCGAATGACCGCCGATCCCACCCTGACCCCGGTCGAGTCCGACCAGGTCATCGCCCGCCGGCTGGCCCAGATCACGCCGCGGGAGCGTCCGTCGCGGGCGCCTGGTGAACGGCCGTTCGCCGTACTGATCGGTGGTCAGCCGGCCGCCGGCAAGACAACGCTGCAGGAGCTCATCCAGGCCGCGCTGGACGCGGACCGCACCGCGGTCTACGACTTCGACGACGACTCCCTGGCCCATCCGCGCTACGACGCGATCATGCGGGCCAACGGCATCAACGGCAACGAGGTCGTCGCCGGCAGCCTTCCGCCCGAGCTGCGCGGCCGCTGCCTGGACCACCTGCGAGCCGGCGGGTACGACGTCGTCGCCAGTGCTCCGCTGCAGTCCGAGGACGCGGCGCGGGCGTGGCTGAACGGCTTCCGGGAAGCCGGCTATCGGGTCGCGGTCGTCTACGTCGCCACGAACGAGGCCGACAGCACGCTCGGCGTGGCCAACCGGTATCAGCAGGCGAAGGACGACACCGGGATCGGTCGCTGGGTCAAGCCCGAGCACCACAATCACGCCTATCGCGGGATCCCGGACACCGCCCACGACCTCGAGTCCCAGGCGCTGGTCGACGACATCTACGTCGTGGACCGCGCCGGGAACGTGTTGTACGAGAACCACCGGACGGCCGACGGCAGGATGGCGGAGCCGCTCCGGGCCCGGGAGACACTCGTTGCTGAGCGCAACCGACCGCCGACGGTGGCCGAGCACCAGCAGTTCGTCCAGACGGCCCTGCCGCTGCGCGGACGGGACGACCTGGAGCCTGCTGTCGACGAAGCGGTCCGGGCCTCGATGCGCCTGCAGATCGAGCGGCCCGCGGCGCAGCCGGACACGCGTGAGCCGGTCCCCGGGAACCGCCTCGATCAGCGCCTGACGGATCTGCAGCACGTCACCAGCTCCGGTGTCGCGCCGCCGCACACGATCACCTCGCCGTCCCCGACCTCGCCGGTGCGAGGGCCGGGCGGCGGCCACTCCGGACGGTCGCCGTCGGGGGAGTCCCTGGACCGCTGAGCCGGAAGACTCCCGGGGCACGGTCCGTGATCGGCGGCCGGCGGCTTAGGCTCGGGTGGGTGGAGAGACGTACGCCGGAGCCGATGTCGTTGCAGCCCGATGCCGATGGTCAATGGGTACGGCGCTGGACCGGTGGCGACTGGTTCGCCGAAGCCGACGGGTGGGTGCGAGCGCAGTTGGCCACTGCGGGGACGGCCGTCACCGGCGACCCAGTGCCGTACAAGATCCGCTTCTGGGCCGCCGTCTGGTGCTACCCGACTGACCACGGCCTGTTCTGGTTCAAGGAGAACAACCCGGGCCAGGCCTTCGAGGCTGCGCTGGTGGGGGCGATGGCGACGGCGCTGCCGCAACACGTCGTCGCGCCGCTCGCGATCGACGCCGGCCGCGGCTGGCTCCTGACCGCCGACCAAGGACCGACGCTCGGTGATCAGGAGGACTCCGACTGGCGCCGGCTCGTCATCGAGTACGCCGGTCTCCAGCGCGACACCGTTCCGGTCCGGGACGCGTTGCTCGCCAGCGGTCTGACCTCACTCGCGCCGTCCCGCCTGTCCGGGGCCGTGCTCCATATCGCCGACTGGTTCGCGGGTCTCGCCGCCGACCATCCGCTCCGCCCCGACCCGGCGACGCTTGCCGGCGTACGGCGTGCTGCCGACGCCGTGTCCGAGGTGGAGAAGTTGTTGCCGGGCGTCGTACCGATGGCCCTGGATCAGAACGACCTGCATGCGCGGAACGTGTTCAGGCCCGATCCCGCCGGTCCGTTCCGGTTCTTCGACTTCGGTGACGCGGTCTGGGGACACCCGTTCGCGACGCTGGCCATTGTGCGGGAGGACGTCGACGAGACCGTGGTGACGGCGTACCTGGAGCAATGGTCGGACCTGGCGCCGCTCGACGTACTGCGCCGGGAGTTGGAGATCGCCGAACCCTTGCACACGGTCCATCGGATGGTGTCCTGGCACCGATTGCTGGAACACGCGGACGAGATCGAGTGCGCGGCCTGGGCCGTGAACATCGACCACTGGCTGCGCGAGCTCGGCCAGACTTACGGCTCTGCCACGGCGTAGTCACCGCACGGGCCGCCGCCGATGGCTTCGGACAGTGTGGTCGGGCGGCGGTCGGGGCGCACCAGCGGGTTGTAGAAGGCCGCGATCTCGACGCTGGCCTCGGGGACGTAGTGGAAGATCAGCGAACGGCGGAAGCGGTCGGCCGACGTGTTCGGGCGGGAGCCGTGCACGACGCTGCCGTGGAAGAACAGGACGTCGCCGGCCTTCATCCGGGTCTGGACCTTGTGCAAGCCCTCAGGTACCGGGACCTCGGCGTTGGTGAAGGACTCGGTCAGGTCGGCGGGCTCGGGGCAGACGAGTTCGGTCCGGTGGGAGCCGGGGACGACCGCGAGGCCGCCGTTCTCGGCGTCCACGTCGTCGACCGCGACCCAGGCGGCCAGACAGGTCTCGGGATCGGCACGCAGGAACGTGTTGTCCTGGTGGAGCGCCTGCCCGCGGGCGCCCGGCGGCTTGAAGTAGAACATCGACTGTGCCCCCAGCGCCGGTCCGATCAAGGCGGTGACGACATCGAGGATCCGGCTGTCCAGCATCAGTTCGAGCGAGAGCCGGCCGGCCTCGACGTCGGTCCGGCGGTGCGGGTGCACGAACCGCGGGAAGCGTGCCAGCGGGTCGTCGTCCGGTACGCCGTCGTCGATCGCGAGCGAGTGGTCGGCGGCGACCTGGTCCATGAAAACGGACCTGAGCCGCTCGACCTCGGCGTCGTCGAGGAGCTGGGGGACCTGGACGACCCCTTCCCGGCGGTAGATCTCTGCCAGTGCGTTCATGGTTCCAGGATCGGCGGCGCGGGCCGGGCGGAGCGATACCCTATCGAGCTGTGAACCTTCGAGATCCTGCTACCCCGGACTCACCGACGCCGGTGGTCCGCCGGCTGCTCACCGGTGAGTTCGACGAAGGGCCGGAGTACGAGACCTATCGCCGGCGCGGTACGACGGACTGGCTGCTGGTGCAGACCCTGGACGGCGGCGGACGGTTCGGAGCTGTCGAGGCCCATCCCGGCGCGATCATCCTCGTCCGGCCCGGCACGCTGCACGACTACGGCACCCGGGGGCAGCGCTGGCACTTCCTGTACGCGCACTTCCACCCGAAGCCGGACTGGTCACCGCTGCTCGACTGGCCGGAAGTTGCCCCCGGCATCCTTCAGCTGAGACCGGCCACACCGGCCGCCGAGCGGATCGCCGGCCATCTGCACGACGCGGTCCGGCATCAACGCAGCGTCCTCCCGCAGGGCGAGCAGCTGAGCGCGAACGCCCTCGAGGCTGCCCTGCTGTGGTGCGACACCCAGAACCCCAAGGCAGTTCGGATCGACGACCGCCTGCTGCGCGTCATCGAGCTGATCGACCAGGACCTCAAGGCCAGACTCGACCTCCCCAAACTGGCCCGCGCGGTCAACCTGTCCGTGTCCCGATTCGCGCACCTGTTCCGCGAGCAGTTGGGCGTCAGCCCGCAGCAGTTCGTCGAACGCCGCCGCCTCGACGCCGCGTGCCGCCTGCTCGAACTCACCACCCGCTCGATCGCCTCGGTCGCGACCGAGGTTGGCTATCCCGACCCGCTCTACTTCTCCACCCGCTTCCGCCACCACACCGGCCTGAGCCCGACGTCGTACCGCCGCGGTTAGGCGAGGAAGGGCGTGAGTACGGCGAGGAAATCGTCGAGGCGTTCGGCGTGCACCCAGTGGCCGGCCTCGGGGACCGCGGCGTACTGGACCTTGGGGAAGTACGACGCGATCTCGGCGCGGTGATCCTGCTGGACGTAGTCGGACTTGCCGCCGTAGATGAAGAGGGTCGGGCCGTCGTACCGCAGACCTTCAGCCTCCTGCGGCCAGCCTGAAATCGCCGGCAGGGCCGCCTCGATGACCGGGAGGTTGGGCCGCCAGCGGGCGCCCTGATCGTCGAGGATCAGGTTCTGCAGCAGGAAGGCGCGGGTGCCGGGGGACTGGACCGCGTCGGTCAGCTGGGCGTCCACGTCGGCGCGACGCTGGACTGACGAGAGGTCGGCGGCGCGCATCGCCTGTGCGTACTCCACGAAGGCCGGGGGATAGGCGACGGGTGCGGCGTCGACCACGATCAGCCGCTCGACGACCTCGGCGTACCTGAGAGCCGTCAGCATCGCGGTCTTGCCGCCCATCGAGTGACCGACCAAGGCGACCGGGCCGACCCCGAGGGACTCGATCGTCTCCCGGACGTCGTCGGCCATCTCCGGGTAGCTCATCGTGTCGGTGTGCGGCGACGAGCCGTGGTTGCGCAGATCGAAGGCGAACACCCGGTGCTCGCCGGACAGCCGCCGGGCCGCGGTCATCCAGTTCCGGCCGGAGCCGAACAGGCCGTGCATGACCACGACCGGCGTACCACTGTCGCCGTACGACGTGACCGGGAGCTTCATGGTTTACCTCTCACCGACGGCGTTGCCAGCAGGCGGAGTGCCAGTGGCGTCGCTCGTCGAGGGACTGGGCGCCGCCGATCGCGGCGAGCAGGCTGGGATTCTCCGGCCAGACCACGACATGCGGCGTGGCGGGCGGGATCAGTTGGTCGCATCCCGGGCAGCGGTAGGCCTTGCTCGACGCGGAACCGGACACGCGGCGGACGACCCAGTCGCCGTCGGACCGCTCCTCCCGCGCCTGGGCACCACCGAGCGGCGGCCGCTCACTGACGGGCCGCTGCCACTTCGATGGTCTCCGGCGCGACATAGCGCCTCAAGGCTAGCTGTATGAGCCAGCTCACCCTGTGGGTGGACCACCGCGAGGCGGCCCACCCACAGGCGTCGGTCAGCTGCGGGCGACGGCGTACGCCGCGGTGCCGATCAGCTCCATCGAGACCTGGAGCCGCTCCAGGCTGACGTTCTTCGCGATGGTGTCCTCGGGCGAGTGGTACGGCGGCTCGAGGAAGGCCGGCGAGATCTCACCCCGCCAGGAGAAGTTGGCCGACGCGATGCCGACCTCCTGGAAGGACTGGTGGTCCGACGCGCCGCGCTGGACCGGGCCGACCATCTGCGGGTCGTACCCGAGCCGGATGCCGGCCGCCCGGACCGCATCCGTCGCCGTGTTCGCCAGACCGGTGAAGGACAGCAGCCAGTAGGTGATCGCCGGGTCCCAACTGGTGGCGACCATGTCGTTCTGGAACACGGCCGCGTGCCGGTCCCGCTGGTCCTGCGCCAACTGGGCCACGTGGTACCGCGACCCGATCAGGCCCTGCTCCTCCGAACCCCACAACGCGAACCGCAAGGTCGCGTTGGTCGGGATCCGGCTGAACACCCGGGCCAGCTCCATCGTCAGCACGGTGCCGGAGCCGTCGTCGTTCGCACCCGGAGCACCGATCACGGAGTCGTAGTGACCGCTGACCACCACGATCGGCGAGTTCGGTCCGCCCTTGCCGCGCCGCTCGCCGATCACGTTGTTCGAGATCAGTCCACGGTGCGCCGTGGTGCTGATCCGCAGCGGCAGCGAGTTCACCACCGCGAGTGCTTCGCGGATCAGTCGCTTCTGCACCTGGGCCACCCCGATCACCGGGATCGGTGCGTCGGTGAGACCGGCGGGTGAGAACGCGGACGCCCGGCGCGGGAACACCAGG
This sequence comes from uncultured Actinomycetota bacterium, assembly GCA_963748245.1. Taxonomy (GTDB): domain Bacteria; phylum Actinomycetota; class Actinomycetes; order Propionibacteriales; family Kribbellaceae; genus Kribbella. The sequence continues at coordinate 113,234 of CAVVIA010000006.1, forward strand.
TCGGCCGGCAACAGGATGACTCCGACAGCACCTCGCGCCGCGGCCTCCGCGACTAAGGCCGGCCGCGCGGCTGCGGTGTCATCGGCGATCACGATCGAACCGGCGACGTCGGCCGGCCAGACCGGAGCGGTCGCCGGACCGACGTCCCGGACCGGTCCTTCGACGGTGACGTCCAGCTTGCCGCCGGGAGCGGCACCCGCCTGCCAGCACAGGTCGTTCGGCAGGATGTCGCGGACGTCTTCGATCTGGGCGGTGAACTTGTCCGCCACCGGGAACGGCTCCAGCTTGGTGTTGTAGCCGTACTTGTCGAGCTGGCCGGCGATGTAGTCGGCCGCCCGCTTCTCACTCTGAGTGCCGCCGATCCGCGGTCCGATGTGCTCGGACAGCACTTGCAGGTGGCGCAGTGCCTTCTCCGAGGACAGGCCGGACACGATCTGCCGGTCGTACCTGTCGAGTTGCGGATGATTCGCCGCGCCGGGCCGCTGGTCGTCCGCAGCCCAGGCAGGAACGGCGGGCAGAGCCGTGGCGGCGGTCACTCCGGCGACGGCGCCGAGCAGGCCGCGACGACTCAAGCCGGATCTTTCGGTCATGCAGGTCTCCTCACAAGGTGGGCGGCCCCGAGTGCTGAGACCGTAACCGATCCATCACCCGGGGCGCTGCACTTCGTGAAGTTTTTTCCTGAGCAGCTAGGGGAATCCCGCATTTGCTCCGGTACGACGGACGCCGGACCAGAACTACTGCTGTGCGCGGAGCTCGCTGCCGACCTCGTGCATGTGCTGCAGACCCATCCGGTACGACTCGACCAGGCTGGTGCTCACGTAGGGCATGCCGATGCGTTCGCAGTACCCCCGGACGATCGGCTGGGCGAACCGCAGGTTGGCCCGCGGCATGCTCGGGAAGAGGTGGTGCTCGATCTGGTAGTTCAGGCCGCCCATCATCCAGTCGGTGACCAGGCTGCCGTTCACGTTGCGTGAGGTGAGCACCTGCTTCTCCAGGTGACCCCACTGGGTGTCGGCATCGGGCATCTCCATGCCCTTGTGGTTGGGCGCGAACACGCTGCCCAGGTGCAGTCCGAAGACCATGTGGTGGATCAGGGCGAACAGCACCGCCTGGCCCGGCGCCATGATCAGGAAGAGCGCGCCGAAGTACAGCACCAGGTGGGCGGCGATCAGGCCGAGCTCCAGCCGGGCCTCACGGCGCGGGCGGCCGGGCAGACTGTGTTGCCGTCGAAGGAAGAGGACGCTGGAGACCTTGAGGTTGAAGCCCTCGAGGGTGAGCAGCGGGAAGAAGATGCGCGCCTGGTTGCGGCTCAGCCAGCCGTGCAGGCCGGTGCGGCCCTCGGCCTGCTCGAGCGTCCAGACCAGGATGCCCTCGCCGACATCGGGGTCCTTGTCGGTGTGGTTCGGGTTGGCGTGGTGACGGTTGTGCTTGTCGTTCCACCAGCCGTAGCTCATCCCGAGCAGCAGGTTGCCGTGCACCAGGCCGATCGCGTCGTGCAGCTTGCGGGAGCCGGCGATCTGCTGGTGGCCGGCGTCGTGGCCGAAGAACGCGGCCCGGGTGGTGAGGACGCCGAGGGGGATGGCCAGGAACAGCACCCACCACGAGCTGCCGAGGATCGCGACCCCGGCCCAGGTCGCGGCCATCAGGGCGACGTTGATCCCGATCGCCATCGCGTAGGCCGCGGTCCGCCGCTCCAGCAGGCCGGCTGCCTTGATCTCCCGCAGCAGGGGGGCGAAGTCGCTGCCCTTGGTTTCCGGGCGCGTGGCAGCAGGGGGTGTAACGATGGGCTGAGCCATTCAGGTCCTCGTCTCAGAGCGGTGAAGGCCTAGGCGTACAGCCACGGCCAGCGTACGTCATCAAGCCTCATCGCACTAACGACCCAAGACATGAGTGCTACTACCCGAACTCGATGGGGAGACAGTGCCCCGGCGACAGTGGACCTAACACCACTGAGACCGGCCTCACGCTCGGTCATGATGGAAGGGCTGGGCCGCAACAGGCCCTGGAAACGGGAGATCAAGCATGACCACCATCGCCACCAAGGCACCGCCGATGCGGTACCCCAAGCTCGCGCAGCCGTGGATCGCGCTGTTCCTGGCCGTGCTGGCCGAGATCGGCATCGCCTTCTTCGTGCTGAACGTGGTGGCCGTCCCGCTGATCGCGGTCTGGGTCGGGATCCCGATGCTGCTCGTGTTCGTCCCGGCCACCCGCTGGTTCGCGAACTGCCACCGGACGATGCTGGCCGGCTTCACCGGCGAGCCGATCCCGCGCCCGTACAAGAAGCCGCCGATGCCCGGCATCCTGATGTGGCTGCGGACCACGCTGACCGACCCGGCCACCTGGCGCGACATCGTCTGGCTGATCGTGAACGCGACCCTCGGGTTCACCCTGTGCCTGCTGTCCGCCGTCCTCTTCCTGGCCACGCTGTTCTACCTGGTCTACCCGCTGCTCGTCGGCGTCACCCCGGAGGGCATCTTCACCGAACCGTTCGGCGGCCTGTTCACGGTCAACTTCTGGACCAGCTTCCTGCTGATGCCGGTCGCGCTGATCGCGTTCATGATCTGGTACGCCGCCGGTGAGCGGCTGCTGAAGGCGAACGCGTTCATGGCCCGCTCGCTGCTCGGCCCGACCGAGAGCGCCAAGCTGTCGCTGCGGGTCCGGGAACTGGCCGAGTCCCGCGCCGAGACCGTCGACACCCAGGCGGCCGAGCTGCGCCGGATCGAGCGCGACCTGCACGACGGCGCCCAGGCCCGGCTGGCCGCGCTCAGCATGAACCTGGGGATGGCCGAGGAGATGGTGAACCGCGACCCGGCCCAGGCGGCGGCCCTGCTGACCGAGGCCCGCGAGTCGGCCAGTACGGCGCTGTCCGAGCTGCGCGACCTGGTCCGGGGGATCCACCCGCCGGTGCTCGCCGACCGCGGCCTGGAGGGTGCGGTGAAGGCACTCGCCCTGTCCTGCCCGTTCAAGGTCGACGTCACCATCGACATCCCCGGGCGTCCGCCCGCGCCGGTCGAGTCGGCGGCGTACTTCGCGGTGGCCGAGGCGCTCGCGAACGCGGTCAAGTACTCGGCCGCCACGAACGCCTGGATCCAGATCGCCCACGAGGAGGAGAAACTGCACATCCTGGTCGGTGACGACGGAGTGGGAGGTGCGGTGATCAAGCCCGGTGGCGGTCTGTACGGTATCGAGCGGCGGCTGGCCGCCTTCGACGGTACGTTGACCGTGGTCAGCCCGAGCGCCGGGCCGACCACCGTGATCATGGAGCTGCCTTGCGAGTCCTCATCGCTGAAGACCACGCCCTCCTCCGGGACGGACTGATCCGGCTGCTGGAGGCGCACGACTTCGAGGTCGTCGAGGCAGTCGACAACGGTCCCCGGCTGGTGCCCGCCCTGGTGGAACACCGGCCGGATGTGGCCGTTGTCGACGTACGTCTGCCCCCCACCTTCACCGACGAGGGCCTGAAGGCCGCGATCGAGGCCCGGCGGCAGGTCCCGGGCCTGCCGATCCTGGTGCTGTCGCAGTACGTCGAGCAGCTGTACGCCCGGGAGCTGCTGACCGGCGGCGGAGGCGCGGTCGGCTACCTGCTGAAGGACCGGGTCTCGAACGTGGCCGAGTTCCTGGATTCGGTACGGCGGGTCGCCGGCGGCGGGACCGCGATGGATCCGGACGTGATCGGCCAGCTGCTGGCCCGCAACACCCGCGACGAACCGATCGGCCGGCTCACTCCGCGTGAGGCCGAGGTACTCGGGCTGATGGCCGAGGGACGCTCGAACGCCGCGATCGCGAGCGCCCTCTTCGTCACCGAGAAGGCGGTCAGCAAGCACACCAACAACATCTTCGCCAAGCTCGACCTGCCGCCGTCGGAGGACGACAACCGCCGGGTGATGGCCGTCCTCACGTATCTGTCGTCCCGCTGATCCCTTACCGTCGTGGTAGGGGAAGGGGGAGGACATGCCGAACTTCGGGGGGATCGACCATCTGAGCCTGTCGGTCACGGATCTCGACCGCAGTGAGCGCTTCTACACCGAGGTCCTCGGGCTGATGCCGTTGCTGGATTTCGGGACGGTGCGCACGCTGATCGACCGGCCGAGCGGGTTCATCCTCGGGCTGGCCCGGCATGAGGCGGGGACGGCGGCGCCGTTCACCGAGCTCACCACCGGGCTCGACCACATCGGCCTGCTGGCATCGAGCCGGGACGAACTGGTCGAGTGGGAGCGCCGGTTCGACGCGTTCGGGGTGACCTACACGCCGATCCGGGACATGGAGTTCGGGTCCCACCTGAACTTCCGGGACCCGGACAACATCGCGCTCGAGCTCAGCACGTCGAACGAGGTGATGGCCGGCTGGCTGGAGGAGTTGAAGACGCGCGAGATGACCCAGGACGAGATCAAGGCCCGCGTCGCCGAGTACTTCGCGTCCCTGCAGACCTGACCTCCGCCCGCCGCGGTGTGCGCGGTAGTGTCCGGGTAAACGTTTGTCAGTAATCTATTGACCTTCGCCTGAATAGCTCGGTAAGTTTTCTACCCAGTTCCTGCATGATCCACGATCTGGGTGGTGGTGGCGATGGCAGTCCGGACCGGCGCGGAGCGTCTGGCCGGTCAGCCGGGGCTGGTGGGCGACGGCCGCCTCGGGTTGATCACGAACTTCACCGGCGTACTGCCGGACCTGCGCCCGACCTCCGTTGCGCTGCTGGACGCGGGCCTTCCGTTGACCGCTCTCTTCGGTCCGGAGCACGGTCTGCGCGGCACGGCTCAGGCCGGTGCGAGCGAGGCCGAGGGGATCGATCCCGACTCCGGTCTGCCGGTGTTCGACACCTACGGCCGCCAAGAGCTGGACGATCTGTTCTCCGCTGTGGACGTGTTGCTGTTCGACGTCCAAGACATCGGGACGCGCTTCTACACCTACGTCTGGACGATGTACGACTGCCTCCAGGCAGCCGCGCGGCTCGGGAAGCGCTTCGTCGTCCTCGACCGGCCCAACCCGCTCGGCGGTCTGCGGGTCGAGGGCCCGCTGCTGCAGCCAGGCTTCGAGAGCTTCGTCGGTCGCGCGCCGATCCCGTTGCGACACGGCCTGACCGTCGGCGAACTCGCTCTCCAGCTCGGCGCGTCCGAGGTGATCGCGATGGAGGGCTGGACGCGCGACTCGTGGGGGACCGGCGGGGTCTGGGTGCCGCCGTCGCCGAACATGCCGACGCTCGACACCGCGCTCGTCTACCCCGGCACCGGGCTCTTCGAAGGCACCAACCTCAGTGAGGGCCGCGGCACCACCCGGCCCTTCGAGACGATCGGGGCACCGTTCCTCGACGACCGGTTCGTCCCGGCGTTGCGCGACTTCGAGTTGCCTGGTGTCGTCTTCCGCCGTACCTGGTTCGAACCGGTCTTCAGCAAGTACGCCGGCGAGGTGGTGCCTGGTGTCCAGGTGCACGTCGTGGACCGGACGGTATACGAGCCGGTGCGGACCGCGCTGGAGATGCTCCACGTGCTCAGGCAGCTGTATCCGGACGACCTTCGTCTGCTGCCGTCCCTCGACAAGCTGTGGGGCTCGGATTCGTTGCGCAAGGCACTCGAGGCGGGTGACGACCCGCTCACGCTGTTGCCTGTGGCAACGCTGGACTGGGCGCGGCACCTGCTCTACGAAGGGACATCCCGATGATCCGATCGTTCGAGGTCGGCGACGGGCCGGCACTGGCGTCCGCGTGGACCGCGGCGGCACCGGCGGATCCGATCGGCTATCAGCGCTTCCGCGACCTGTTCCTGCTCGACCGGAACTTCGATCCGGCCGGTCTCAAGGTGGCCGTGCACGAGGATCAGGTGGTCGGCGCGGCCTACGCCGTACGACGTCTGGTCGCGGCGGCCGGTGACGACCTCGAGCCGACGGACGGGTGGATCCCGTTCTTCTTCGTCCATCCGGAGCATCGCGGTCGCGGACTCGGCCGCGCGCTGCTGACCGAGGCGCTGGAGTGGCTCCGCTCTGAGGGACGGTCTGTCGCCTTCTTCTCGTCGTACACGCCGAACTACTTCCTGCCCGGCCTGGACGTCGCTCGCTACCCGGACGCGCTCCGGTTGCTGACGAGTCTTGGTTTCGAGCGGCAGTACGACGCGGTCGCGATGGACCGGAGCCTGGTCGGGTACGAGATCCCGGCAGAGGTCCGGGAGCGGCTCCACAGGCTGGCGGCCGACGGCTACAGCTTCGGTACGCCGACCGGCGACGAGCTGACCTCGTTGATCGAGATCGCGGGCTCGGAGTTCAACCCCGACTGGGCGCGAGCGATCCGGGAAGCGGTCGTCTCCGGTCTGCCGCTGGAGCGGATCGTGTTGGCGCGCGACCCCGATGGTCGTGTGCTCGGCTGGGCGATGCACGGGACGTACGAGGGCGTGATCGATCGGTTCGGGCCGTTCGGCGTCCTGCCGGCTTCGCGTGGCACCGGGCTCGGCAAGGTGCTGCTGCATCTGACGCTGGAGCGGATGGCCGGGCTCGGCGCGCACAGTGCGTGGTTCCTCTGGACCGGCGAGCAGTCCGCGGCCGGGCAGCTCTATCTCAAGACCGGCTTCACCATCACCCGCAAGTTCACCATCCTCCGGGCGACGCTGGTCCGGGCTGACGGGAAGGACTGACATGCCCATGCTCAAAGGGCTCTGCTCGAAAGGCGTTCGGCTGGCTGTCGCTGTTGCTCTGGTCGCATCGGGTGCGGCCTGCTCCGGGGGTGAGGGCTCCGGGGACGGCGGCGGAAAGGTGCAGCTCACGCTGCTGAGCCACTACGGGTCCGACCCGGCCAAGGGCGGGCTGGACAAGATGATCGCGCAGTGGAACCAGGAGAATCCCGACATCCAGGTGAAGTCGGAAGTGGTGAAGTTCGACGACCTGCTCACCACGCTGACCGTCCGGCAGACCGGCGGTCGCGGCGCGGACATCGTCAGCGCGTACGGGCTCTGGGGCGGTCAGCTGCAGAAGGCCAATGTCCTGGCCAAGGTTCCGGATGACGTTGCCAAGAGCATCAAGTCGGGCTACAGCCCGGCCGCGCTCGGTGCCGTGACGACCGGTGACACGCTGCTCGGCTACCCGACCGAACTGAACACCTACGTGCTCTTCTACAACAAGAAGATCCTCGCCGCCGCCGGGGTGACGAAGCCGCCGGCCACCTGGGCCGAGCTCCAGGACGTGGCTCAGAAGGTCGTGAAGCGCGATGCCAAGGGCAACATCCAGGTCGAGGGCCTGAGCCTGATCCAGGACGGCGACAACAAGTCGGTGCATCCGTTCCTGTCGCTGCTCGACGCCGGCGGCGGCAAGTTCCTCGGCCCGGACGGCACCGCGCAGTTCGACAACACCGAGGGCAAGGCGGCGCTGAAGCTGGAGGCCGACCTGGCCGCGGCGAAGGCGACGAACACCTCGGTCTCGCCGACGAAGCAGTTCCGCAGCGGGGGCGTGGCGATGGCGATCCAGGCCGGCTGGTGGGTCGGCAGCCTGAAGACGCAGATGAAGGACAAGTACTCCTCCGATGTCGGTGTGGCAGCGATCCCGGGCCCGACGGCCGGGAGCAAGGGTTCGCTCGCCTACGGCTTCTTCATGGGAGTGAACCAACGGAGCAAGCACGCCGACGAGGCCTGGAAGTTCCTTGCCTGGCTCAACGACCACAAGGCCGACAGCGGCGTCACCGGGATGGGGCAGTACCTGGCCGACATGGGACTGATTCCGCCGCGGACCTCGGACCTGACGACGTTGAAGAAGTCGCTGGACGACCCGAACCTGGTGCCGATCTACGACGCGGCGTCGTACGCGATGCCGGAACCGAACCAGCCCGGCGCCTATGAGGCGAAGACCGCGCTGCACAACTCGATCATGACGGTGCTTGCCGATGGCAAGAGTCCGGACGAGGCACTGGCCCAGGCCGCGAAAGCGGTCAAACCGCAATGACGACGGCGCTCCGGGTCGGCGCGGTCCGGGTGCCGGCCGCCCGGGTGACGGGGTTCCACCGTGAGGGCCGGGCGGCGTACCTGTTCCTCGCGCCGTCGTTGCTGTTCTTCTGCGTCTTCCTGATCCTGCCGTTCATCTTCGCGATCGTGCTGGCCTTCTCCGACTGGGGCGGGTTCGACCTCGGCACGATCGAGTGGGCCGGGGTGCGGAACTTCTCCGAGGTGCTGAGCTTCGACGGCGCGTTCGTCCAGCCGATCCTGGTGAACACGCTGCTGTTCGCCTTCGGGTCGGTGCTGCTGGCGACGGTCGGCTCGGTGCTGGTGGCGCACTGCATCGAGCAGTTGCACTTCCAGGGGTTCTGGCGGGTGCTGTACTTCCTGCCGGTGGTCGCGACCGTGGTGGCGATCGGCAACGTGTGGAAGATGATGTATCAGCCGGCCGGGTTGATCAACGGCGTCCTGAACAAGCTCGGCGTCAACAGCATCGGGTTCCTGTCCGATGCGTCGTACGCGCTGCCGGCGGTGACCGTCGTGCACGCGTGGGCTTCGATCGGCGGCGCCGTACTGATCCTGACCGCCGGTCTCAAGGCGATCCCGATGATGTACTACGAGGCCGCCGCGGTCGACGGCGCGTCACCGTCGCGGATGTTCTGGCAGATCACGCTGCCGTTGCTGCGGCCGTCGCTGTTGTTCGTGTTGATCACCCAGTTCATCGGTGGACTGCAGTCGTTCGCGTTGATCATCGTCATGACCGGTGACGGCGGACCCGTCAACGCGACCAACGTCGCCGCCTTCGAGATGTACCAGCAGGCGTTCAAGTTCGGCGCCTGGGGGACGGCGAGCGCGATGGCGATGGTGCTGTTCGTGGTCATCTTCGTGATCACGCTGCTGCAGTTGTGGATCGCCCGGCGGCGCGGGGAGGAGACGTCATGAAGCGGCGGTTCCCGTGGTTCTCCTACCTGGTGGTGATCATCGGCGGGGTGGCGATGGTGCTGCCGTTCCTCGACATGGTGATGAGCTCGTTCAAGGGCGCGGGGGAGTACGGCGTGATCCCGTACCAGTTCTTCCCCGAGTCGTTCAGCCTGGACAACTACCGCGACGCCTTCTCCCAGCTGGAGCTCGGCCGGCTGTTCCGCAACAGCCTGATCGTCACCGTCAGCGTGACGGTCAGTGTGCTGGTCACGTCGTCGATGGCCGGCTACGCGCTGGCGAAGCTGCGCTTCCGCGGCCGCGCGGTGATCTTCCGGTTCATTCTGGCCACGATGATGCTGCCGCCGTTCCTGCTGCTCATCCCGGTCTTCCTGATCATGCTGAACTGGCCGTTGGCCGGCGGCAACGACATCCTCGGCCGCGGCGGCGACGGCGGTCTCACCACCAGCCTGGTCGCGCTGATCCTGCCGTTCACGGTCAGCGGGTTCGGGATCTTCCTGATGCGCCAGTTCATGGTGTCGCTGCCGGACGAGATGCTCGAGGCGGCCAAGATCGACGGCGCCAACCAGTGGCAGATCTGGCGCCTGATCGTCATCCCGCAGACCAGGCCGGTCGCGATCACCCTCGGCCTGATCACCTTCATCGGAATGTGGAACGAGTACATCTGGACGCTCCTGATCTCGTCGTCCGACCCGTCCCTGCAGACCCTGCCGGTCGGCATCCAGCTCCTGCAGAGCTTCCTCGACCCCGACCGCACGATGCCCATCGTGATGGCCGGCCTGGTCGTCAGCACCTTGCCCGTGCTGGTCGTGTTCCTGCTGTTCCAGAAGTACTACGTCCGAGGCGTCGTCCTCAGTGGCCTGAAGTGAGGAGTTGCTTGTGACCAGAACAGTGCTCGCCGTCGGAGCGCACATCGGCGACATGGACCTGACCGCCGGACCCACCTTGGCCAAACTGGTCCTGGAGGGCGCCAACGCGACCATCATCGCGCTGACCCCGGGCGAGCGCGGCCACCCGCGGCTTTCGCCGTCGGAGTACAAGGTGCAGAAGATCGCCGAGGGCGAGGCGTTCGCGACCGCCATCGGTGCCGACTTCATCGTGCTCGACCACAGCGACGGCTTCCTCCCCGACACCGACGAGGTGGCGTTGGAACTGGCCACCATCATCCGCGAGAAACAGCCCGACACCCTGATCACACACTGGAAGCACAGCATCCACCGCGACCACGAACACGCCGCCCGCCTCTCCGAACGCGCCCGCTTCCTGGCCGGTCTCCCGACCGAGGACCTGGGCAAGCTGGACGACCACCCCCGCCACTCGGTCCGGACCTTCCTGCACGCGGAGAACTGGGAGGACATGGAAGGCTTCCAGCCCACCTCCTACGTCCCCATCCCCGACGAAGCCTTCTACCGCTGGGTCTCCGCCATCCGCCACCAGGCCTTCGCCCGAGGCGAAACCTACGGCTTCCGCTACATCGACTACTACACAGCCCTCATGACCACCCGAGGCTGCCTGGCCGGCTACCCCCGCGCCTGCGCCTTCCACGCCAACCCAACCCCCGAAGTCACCAAACTCGCCGGCCCGTAGAAGTCCCGGGATCAGGTGTTGCCAGGTCGTGTCTGCATCAGGGCCCAGATGACCCACGCGCTGAGTGCGACCAGGAGCACTGACCAGACCGGCGCCTTGGGGATGAACAAGAAGAAATTGATCGCGCTCACCACAGCCAGGACGATGGCGACCACCCGTGCCCAGGTCGCGAAGGTGAAGAGGCAGAAGCCGGTCACAACGATGGCGACGCCCAGGACGAGGTGGATCCATCCCCAAGCGGTCGTGTCGAGGTTGAACGCGTAATTCCTGGTGACGACGAAGTGGTCGTCGTTGATGATCGCGGCGAGCCCGACGATCGTCGAGAACGCACCGATCAAGATCAGAATGGCGCCTGCGAACGCCACGCCGCCTACTGCCCACTTCGAGTCGCCCAGGCCCTCGTCGATGTTGCTGTAGGTCATCTGTCTCGACCCTCCCTGGTCGTCCGACACCCGTACATGTCGAAGACCATCGACACTAGGCCCACTCGAGCGGCCGCGCTTCACCCTTGGCGGAGTACCTCGATCGTCACGGTCTGACACTGACGGTCGCCCTCAGTTCTCAGTCCCACACCATCCGCGCACGACGAGATCTGCCCGGGGGCCGAGGAACTCGGTCGCGGCTCACGGGCGTCCGGAGCACGATGGACGGATGCTCAGTGCTGAACAGGTCAGAGTGTTCGAGCGCGATGGGATCCTGAAGATTCCGGCGGCGTTCGGTGCCGGCGACGCTGCGCGGATGTGTGAGGTGTTGTGGAGGGAGTTGGCGGGGCGGCATGGGATGGAGCGGGACGATCGTTCGACCTGGACGACGCTGCGGCCGACGGGGCTGAAGAGCACCAAGCGGCACCCGGCGGCGAACGCGATCCTCGGGCCGCCGCTCAGGTCCGCGCTGGATGAGCTGCTCGGATCGGGTGGCTGGGTCGAACCGTCGCACCAAGGGCAGGTGCTGGTGACGATGCCGACGGGAGAGAGTTGGTCGGTCCCGCATCGGCAGTGGCATACCGATCTCCGCCACGCCTGATGACGGAAGCCGACCTGGACGGTATTCCGGTCCGCGTGGTTGAACTCACCGGGTCAGCGGGCGACGTCTACGTAACCCACCCCTGGGTCCTCCACTCCATCGCCCCGAACGCGAACCACACCCCACGCATGATGCGCAGCCGAGTCATCTGGAAGACAGGCCGGTCCAGCGACTGACGGTCGGCTCAACTCCTGCCTAGGGGCGCGAGGCCGGCGTACCCATCCACCACTGTGGTCGTGCCGAATTCCTCACCTCAGGGAAAGGCAGCCACCATGTCGCACCAGTCCGGCCCCGTGCTGGCCAACAACGTCCGCCCGGCGATCGTGGCCATGGCAGGCTTCATCCTGCTGCTCCACCTCATCGGATGGGGTGTGCTCGTCGGGTTGGTCGCGCCGGGGCACTACAGCCTCGGCGCGTCCGGCGGATTCGGGCTCGGTCTGGGGCTCACGGCGTACACGCTCGGCATGCGGCATGCGTTCGACGCTGACCACATCGCGGCGATCGACAACACGACACGCAAACTGAGCGCGGCCGGGCAGCGGCCGGTGTCTGTTGGGTTCTGGTTCTCGCTCGGCCACTCCAGCGTCGTCTTCGGGCTGTGCCTGCTGCTCGCCCTCGGTGTGCGGTCACTGGTCGGCCAGGTCGAAGACGACTCCTCCACGCTTCAGTCGGCCACGGCGCTGATCGGTACGACGGTGTCCGGCGTATTCCTGGTCGCGATCGGCCTGGTCAACCTCGCCGTACTCGTACGCATCGCAGCAGTCGTCCGCCGGATGCGGCAGGGCCACGACGACGAGGCGGAGCTCGAAGCGCAACTCGACCGCCGTGGTCTGCTCAACCGGCTGCTGCGGCCGGTAACCAAGGCCGTGCGCAAGCCGCGCCACATGTACCCGGTCGGACTGCTGTTCGGCCTTGGGTTCGACACCGCCACCGAAGTGTCCCTGTTGGTCCTCGCGGGCGGAGCCGCGGCGTTCGCGCTGCCGTGGTACGCCGTACTCGTCCTGCCGATCCTGTTCGCGGCCGGAATGAGTCTGCTGGACACGATCGACGGTTGTTTCATGAGCGTCGCGTACCGCTGGGCAGTCATCAAACCGGTGCGCAGGGCGTTCTACAACCTCGTCGTCACGGCCCTGTCCGTGGCCGTCGCCCTCGTGATCGGCACCGCCGAACTCCTGTCCATCGTGACCGATCAGCTCGACATCGCGTCCGGGCCGCTCGCGGCCATCAGCCGGCTCGATCTGAACCATCTCGGGTTCGTCATCACCGGCGCGTTCGTCGTGACCTGGGCAGTCGCGCTGCTCGTCTGGCGCTACGGCCGGATCGAGGACCGCTGGTCCGCCCGCTCGACCGGCCGCTGAGTCAGGACGGGGGTTCGGGAAGGAGGCCGAGTTGGCGCATCTGGGAGGCGACGTTGACTATGCCCTTGGCTTCGGTGATGCGGTTGTCGGTGAAGCGGAAGACGAACATCTCGTCGTAGGTGATGAAATTTCCGGTGGGTGGGACGCCCATGAACTCGCCGCGGTGGGTGCCGGTGACCGTGTTGCGGATGACGACTCTGTCGTCCTCTGCGATCAGGTCCTCGACGGTGACGTGCAGGTCGGGGAAGACCTTCAGGAGCATCACCCAGACCTGTTTGAGAGCCTCCGCTCCGGTCGCTGCGATCGGGAGCGGCGTGCTCATCTGTACGTCGGGGTCGACGACCTCGTCGATGACCTTTGCGATGATCTCCGGATCGTGGGAGTTCGTCGCATCGTGGAGGCGGCTGAACGTCGCCTTGTTGCGTGCTGCTTCGGCTGTTGACATGTGAGTTCTCCCTATTTCTGCAGGACGGCCTGGATCTCGAGGCTGATCGACACCTTGTCGCCGACCGCGACGCCGCCGCCGTCCAGCGGGACGGTGAGGTCGATGCCGAAATCACGCCGGCTGAACTGAGCGGTCGCGGTGAACCCGACCCGCTGCCCGCCGAACGGATCCGGGCTGAACCCGCCGACCTCCACGTCCAGCGGCACCGACCGCGTGACGCCGTGCAACGTCAGTTCGCCGTCCACGACCCAGCCTTCGGCGGCACGACGTACGCCGGAAGAGCGGTAGCTCATCGTCGGGTACTTCTCGGCCTCGAGGTAGTCGGCGGAACGAAGGTGGTTGTCGCGCGGTTCGTTGCCGGTGTCAATGGACGCGAGGTCGATCGACGCGGTGACCGATGACTCCAGCGGATCCGGTGATGTCACGATCGTGACGTCGTACCACGTGAATCGGCCTCGTACTCTGCTGATCATCAGGTGGCGGACGCTGAAACCGATCTCGGAATGCGCTGGGTCGGCCTTCCAGGTGCCGACCAGGTAGCCGGGTATTGCGACTGCGACGGTCATGTTTCCTCCAAGGATGTTTCGCTCACATCCAGGAGACGAACGAGCACTCGCCTTGGGGACAGCCGTCGTCAGAGTTGTTCGAGCCGCCCGGTCAGGAAGCGCCGCTCGGGAATCGTGGCGGCCAGGTCGAGCGCTCGGAGGTACGCCGCTCGTGCTTCAGCATCACGGCCGAGTCGCCGAAGCAGTTCGCCACGAGTCGAGTGGAAGTAGAGGTAGCTGTCCAGGTCAAGGCGGTCGACAGCCTGCAACGCCTCGGCGGGATCGCCGGCCTGAGCGACCGCGACAGCGCGGTTGAGCTCGACTACCAATGAACCGGTGAGTTCGGCCAGTCGCCGGTACAACTCGGCGACCTGCGGCCAGTCGATCGGCTCGCGCGTCTGCAGCGACGCGATGGCCGCCTGTACGACGTACGCTCCGCGCCCGCCCAGCCCGATCGCTCTGTCGAGCACCGCACGTCCGGCTGCGATCTGGTCCATGTCCCACAGCGATCGGTCCTGATCCTCGAGCAGGACGAGGTCCTCACCGTCGTTGGAGAAGCGGGCCTGCCGGCGGGCGTGGTGGATCATCATCAGCGCGAGCAACCCGTGGACGTCCGGCTCGTCCGGCATCAACTCGGCGAGCACCCGCCCCAGGCTGATGGCTTCGGCGCCGAGGTCGATCCGGCCGCTGTAGCCCTCGTTGTAGATCAGGTAGATGACGGCCAGCACCGCATCGACGCGCTCGGGCAGCCGGTGCGCATCGGGAACCGCGAACGGGATCCCGGTCGCCTTGATCTTGGTCTTGGCGCGGGTCAGCCGGCGCTTCATGGTCTCCTCGGACACCAGGAACGCCCGGGCGATGTCCGCGGTCTGCAGACCGCCGAGCGCCCGCAGCGTGAGCGCCACCTGCCCGTCCAGCGCCAGTGCCGGGTGACAGCAGGTGAAGATCAGCTCGAGCCGTTCGTCCTTGATCACGGTCTCGTCGAACTCGTCCATCACGGCCTCGGTTGCCGGTAGCAAATGGATCTTCTCGGCCAGGGTGCGCTCCCGCCGGATCCGGTCGATCGCCCGGTTGCGGGCCGTCGTGGTCAACCACGCGCCCGGGTTGTCCGGCGTACCCGCTTCGGGCCAGCGCTGCGCGGCGAGCGCGAACGCCTCCTGGGCGGCCTCCTCGGCCCGATCGAAGTCACCGAGGAACCCGACCAAGGTGGCCAGCACCCGGCCCCACTCGTCGCGGAAGACCTGCTCCAGCGTGGTCAGCGCTGCACCACCGGCCTGACCTCCACGATTCCACCGAACCGTACGGCGGGGATGCGCGCGGCCAGGTCGATCGCCTGGTCCAGATCGTCCGCCTCGAGCAAGCAGAACCCGCCGAGCACCTCCTTGGTATCCGCGAACGGCCCATCAGTCATCAGCGTCCGCCCACCGTCCACCCGCACACAGGTGGCCGTCTCCGCAGCCTCCAACCGCGCCGCCCCCGACACACCGCACGTCATCGAACAACGCCGCATACTCCCCAAGCACCGCCGCCCGCTCCCCGTCCGACAGCCCCTCGTCATACCCAGGCTCGGTATAAATCATCAACGCATACCGCATCGCACCCTCCAGCCCATTGGTCTCCCACCAGTACGACGAACCAACGCCGGCGCCGGGGACACCACAAGGTCCACAACTCTCCGTAAGAACCTTACTGAGTGCAGTAGCGGACGAGATTCTGGAGGGATGCGGCCACGGCCGTGCCGCCGTCCGTCAGTTCGGGCTCGGCTCGGAGCGCGACGTAGCCGTCCCACGCATCGGCGAGTTGAGAGACCTGCCACCAGATCCCGTCGGCCTCGGGCAGCGAGTTGTTGATCAGCCGAATCTGCTCGACAGCGCTGGCGACTCCGTCGACGCTTTGTTGCGTCGTGACGCTGCGAAGCGCGCCGTCCGCCAGATCGCAGATAGCCCCGACGGCCTGCTCGACGCTATTCGTCGTGGACGGCTGGCAGCCGGCCAGGCAGACGGTGGCGAGGATCGCGCTCGAGATGACAACCTTCATGATTCAGTCCTCCTGCCGCGCCGTCCGGCGGGTCCGCCGTTGCCGACGGTCCAGGTGCGTCGGACGGTTCATGCTTCGGTTGTCGCCTCGGTCGGTATCAGCTCGGAGCGGGGCGGTATCAGCGCGGTATCAGCGCCATTGACTCGGTTGCGGGGACAGACGGACAGTCGAGCTGTGGGTATCGCCGTTCTCGGCCCGCTCACGATCGAGGGGGATCAGAAGGTCCTCGCGCGCCGTGACCGAGTCGTTCTCGCAGCGCTGGCAGTGCATCCTGGTGATGTCGTCAGCGCCGAGCAGCTTGCCGACGTGTTGTGGGGCGACCAGTTGCCGGCGTCCTGGCCGAAGGTGGTCCAAGGCTGCGTGGTCCGGCTTCGCAAGGTCCTCGGAGCCCATGCCATCGAGACCGCGCCGCCCGGCTACCGGCTCGCCGTACCGCTCGACGAGATCGACGCCCAGCGATTCGATCGCGCGGTGGTTCGCGCTCGCGGTCTGCTCGCAGCCGGTGAATCCGAACGATCGGCTCTGGTGCTCGCGGATGCACTGACACTGTGGCGCGGCCGGCCACTGACCGAGCTGGACGGCTGGGACACTGCCCGGATCGAGGTCTCGCGGCTGACCGAACTGCGCCGGATCGCCGAGGAACTGTACGTCGAATCGGCGTTGCGATCGGGTCAGCACGCGAAGGTGGTGGCGAAAGCGCAGGCACTGGTGACGGAGGACCCACTGCGCGAACGTCGGTGGGTTCTGCTGGCGACAGCGCAGTACCAGGCCGGGCGTCAGGGGGAGGCGCTGCGCACGATCCACCGGCTTCGCGCCGCGTTGAATCGCGATCTGGGCCTGGACCCGAACCCTGAGGTCGATGCGTTGGAGCAGGCGATCCTGCGCCAGGATCCGGAACTGGCAGCTCAGAGTGCCCTGCCGGAGCCGAGTCAGGTCTGCCCGTACCCGGGCCTGAAGCCG
The DNA here is from genome assembly GCA_963748245.1 of uncultured Actinomycetota bacterium. Lineage (GTDB taxonomy): Bacteria > Actinomycetota > Actinomycetes > Propionibacteriales > Kribbellaceae > Kribbella. The sequence continues at coordinate 130,029 of CAVVIA010000006.1, forward strand.
TACGACGTAGACGACGCCGACAGCTTCTTCGGGCGCGAAACCGACGTCGCGGCCTGTCTGCGCAAGCTGAGCGACACCTCGGTCCTTGCCGTTGCGGGCCCATCCGGCTGTGGGAAGTCCTCGCTGGTCCGGGCCGGCGTGGCCGCGGCCCTGCGGAGTGACGGCAAGCGGGTCGTGGTGATCACCCCGGGATCCCATCCGGTCGCCGCGCTCGCGGCCGCGATGCCAGGGACAGGGCCGGCTCCGGTCCTGCTGGTGGACCAGTTCGAGGAGGTCTTCGCGCTGTGCCAGGACGTCGGCGAGCGGCAGAGATTCCTGGCCGCGCTCAACGCCCACCGGGCCGTGGCACCGCTGATCATGTCGATCCGAGCTGATCGGCTCCCGGACGTCTCCACCGATTCCGATTTCGCGCGCGTCGTCGAGAGCGGGCTCTATCTGCTGTCCGGTATGACGCCGTCTGCGCTCCGATCCGCGATCGAGGAACCGGCCCGGATGGCTTCGCTGGTCGTCGAGCCGGGACTGGTCGATCTGGTCGTCACCGAGGTGGCCGATCAGCCGGGCGCGCTGCCGTTGATGGCACATGCTCTGCGCGAGACCTGGCACCGGCGCGAGGGGCGCACGCTTACGGTCGCCGGTTACAACGCGTCGGGCGGGATCCGCGGTGCGGTCGCGCAGTCAGCTGAAGAGGTGCATCAACGCGCCTCGGCGAGCGAGCGCGCCGTGTTGCGCGACCTGTTGCTGCGGCTTGTGGCCCCGGGACCGGAGGGTGAGCCGGTGCGGAGTCGCCTGCCGCGGCGGCTCGTCGTGACCGGTCCCGAAGACGACACGATGATCGACCTGCTGGTGGCGTCGCGACTGGTCACGAGCGATGCGGATGTCGTTGAGCTCGCGCACGAATCGCTGGTCCGCGCCTGGCCGCGCCTTCGGGGCTGGCTCGAGGAGGATCTCGACGGGCAGCGCATCCTGCACCACCTCGCGGTGACCGCTGACTCGTGGAGCAACCTCGGCCGGACCGAGAGTGAGCTCTACCGCGGCGTTCGCCTGGCCAAGGCCTTGGACTGGCGGGAACGCGCGAAACCGACCCTGACAGCTGTCGAGGAAGAGTTCCTCGAGGCGAGCAAACGGCTGTCTGAAACCGAGCTGCGAGCGGCCGAGAACCAGGCCCGCCAGCAGTTGAGAATCAATCGCCGGTTACGTGCCGCCCTCGTCGCCGGAGCACTGCTCCTGGTCGGCGCGCTCATCGCAGGCCTGGTCGCCGTACGCCAGGCCGACCGCTTGGAACAAGCAGCGATCAGTGACCTGGCTCGCCAGGCCTCGGCCCGCTCACTGCTGACCGAGGACATCAGTCAATCCCTCCTGCTCGCCATCCAGGCGGTCCAGTTCGATGACTCCGCGGAGACCCGCGCCAACCTGGTGGCCGCGATGAACCTGCGCCCGCTCCTGCTCCGGTCCGCACCGTCCCCGTTCGGGCGGACCGAGTACCTCGATGTGTCACCCGACGGCGACAGGATTGTCGCCGGCGACGACAAAGGGACTTTCCACCTGTACGACGCCGAATCCGGCCAGGTGGTGGACTCGTACACCTTCGGCCCGGTACCTGAGGGCCAAGATGCTTACACCAGACCACAGTTCAGTCCCGACGGACGTCTGGTCGCCGCGATCGCCGACGACGGATCTGGTGCTCCGGTAGCGCCCGAGTGGCCGATCCGGCTGCTGAACGTCGACACCTTGGACCCGGTGACAAGGCAACCGGCACTTCCCGACCTCGGCATCGTGGCCATCACCGGCCTGGCCTTCAGTCAGGATGGTCACCATCTCGCGGCCGGACTGCACCTCGAACAGCCGCTCCCGGGTGGTGGCACGAACATCGGGCTCATCCTGGTCTGGGACCTTCGGGCGCTTGAACAGCCACCCCGCAGAGTGGTGCCTCCGTACCGCCCCGAAAGTCTTGCCCTCAGCCGTGACGGCGGCACTGTCTACAGCGAGTGGCCTGTGACCGCATACGACGTAGCGACCGGTGCGGTGAAGTGGCGGCGGGGGGAGACGTTCGGCATTCCCGCCATCGACATCTCCCGGAACGGCGACCTGCTGGCATTCAACGAGTACGGCGACGGCTGGCCGTCCACGACCGTGGCCGACGCCCGCACCGGCAAGACGGTTCGTGTGCTGCACAGCCAATCGGACCCAGCCCGTGGTCTCGCCTTCTCGTCCGACGGCAGACTGCTCGCCACGACGCAGTCCGGCGGCGAAGCCATCGTCTGGGATGTGGCCAGCGGCAACCGACGCCACATCATCAAGACCTCCGAAGTGCCGTGGGCTGTCGGCTTCAGCCCGAACTCACAGACCCTGTACACCGGCGGCGACGAGGGCATCTTGCGCAGCTACGATCTCGCCGGCGGGCGCCGCTTCGTGCGGTCGACGCCGACGGTGCCCGTGCGCCAGTACGACGATGTCCTTGCCTCCGACAACGGACAACGGACCGCCTACCTGTGGCGGAAAGGCAACGACGCCTGGATCAGCATCTCCGACAGGTCGACCGGCACCGTCACGACTCCCACCCGGCTTGGCCTCGGGATTCTGGCCGGACCGACGACGCCGATGGCGTGGCATCCGAGTGGACGGCAGGTGGTCGTTCACGACGGTGAGGGAGTGCGGGTCGTCGACGCCGGAACAGGTGCGGTGGTCAAAGCCGTGGACGACGTCCCGGACCGCGCCGGTGTCAGTGTGCTCTCGATCGCGTACGTCGATAATGGCCGGCAGATCGCCGTTGGCGGCCCGGAGGGGATTCTGTACTTCGACCCCGCGGTGAAGCCGGAGGACTCCGAGTTGTGGGGTACGGGTAAGACCGTCTTCCTGCCTGCGGACTGCTGTGCCGCGTCTTCTGCGAACGGTCAACTGATGGTGACCTTCGACGAGTCCGTGGACGGTGCCCAGCAGCACTGGCGAATCATTCGCAGCGGGTCTGCCGTCGTCATCTCGGAGGGAGACGTGCCGCTGCGCCTCAATCACGCCGCATTCTCACCTGACGGGCGCCTTGTTGCCGGCACCGGATCCGGCGGCGAGGTCATCACCATCGATGTCGGATCGGGCACGGTCAAACGCGCGCCGACGACCGAACACAACGACCAAGGCATCGTCGTTCACTTCTCGGCAGACGGCACGCGCATCGTCTCGGGAGCCGCCGACGGCACCGTGAGTCTGTGGGACGCACGGACTCTCGCCCCGCTCGGCACGGTATCGACCGCCGCCGGAGGCCGGCCGATCGCGGTCTCGCCGACCTTCCAGGGCGCGGGCGACACAGTCACGATCGCGGCGTACAACGGGACCGTCTATCAATGGGACACCGACCCTGCCAAGACAGTCGCCCACGCCTGCACAATGGCCGGCCGAAACCTGACCCCTGACGAGTGGACCCAGTCCTTCCCCAACCACCCCTACCAGAAGACCTGCCCCTGACCCTGCCATCGGACCGCGGCAATCAGCTCATCGCCCGCCAGCGCCGTGGGTGCGGTTGTTACGAGTCGTCGGCTTTGCGGACCCAGACTTCTCGGATGATGAGGAGGAGGGCGGCAGCGGTGGGAATGGCGAGGAGGGCGCCGACTACGCCCAGGAGGGCGCCGCCGAGGAGGGCGGCGATGACGGTGACGGCGCCGGGGATGTCTACGGCCCGGCGCATGATGCGGGGGGCGATGACGTAGTTCTCGATCTGCTGGTAGACGATGCCGTAGGCGAGGCAGCCGACGCCGGTCCACAGGCCGGTGGTGAAGCCGATGAGGGCGACGATGACGACGCCGATCAGGCCGCCGACCATCGGGATGAAGGCGGTGAACATCACCACGATCGCCAGCGCCAGGGCGTACTCACGCAGGCCGATGATCTGCAGGAAGACGAACATGAAGAAGCCGGCGCAGGCCGCAACCAGGAACTGGCCGCTGACGTAGCCGCCGACCCGGCTGAGGACCTCGTCGCCGAGGATGGAGACGCGGGTACGGCGGCTGGCCGGGACCAGGCTGTACGCCGCGCGCTTCACCGAGGGCAGGGACGCGAGGAAGTACAGCGTCAGGATCAGGATGGTGAAGCCGGAGAACAGGGCGTTCGCGACCACCTTGCCGACGCCGAGGATGCCGCCGAACGCGCGCTGGGCCAGAGCCGGGTCCTGGATGTAGTCCTGGGCCTTCTGGATGAACTGGTAGCGGTCGTTGAGCTCGTTCAGGGTCTGCGACTTGGTCAGCAGGTCGAGCCAGTCGGGCGCGTTCCTGATCAGGCTGTTGACCTGCTCGGTGACGACCGGGACGATCGCGAAGCCGACGCCGGCCACCGCGAGGATCATCAGCAGGAACACGACGCCGACGGACAGGCCGCGCTTCAGGCCGCGGCGCATGAACCACTCGACCAGCGGGTTCAGGCCGACCGCGATGAACATCGAGACCAGCAGCAGGATGAGGACTGAACTGGCCCGGCCGAGCGCGTTCCACAGGCCCCAGGCGACCAGTACGCCGAGAGCCGCGAAGAACCCGAACATGAACGGGTTCGACCGCCGCAGCGGCGGGCCCGGCAGGCCCATGCCGACGTCGGGGTGCCGCTCTTCGATCAGCAGCGCGTCGGCCAGGTTCTCGTCTGTCCGGGCCGCGGCCGCGCCCGGCTGAGCCGCGACCGCCTCGACTTCGTCCGCAGCCTTGTCCGCCTCGTCCGCGGACTTGTCAGCCTCGTCCGCGGACTTGTCTGCTGCGTCGGCCGACTTGTCCGCCTTGCTCGCGGCACCCTCCGCTTCGTCGGCGGAGCCGTCGGCCTTGTCGGCTGCGACGTCCGCCTTCTGCGCGGAGACGCCGGCCTCACCCGCGGAGGCGCCGTCCTGACCCGCGGAGTCCTCCGCGTCGGCGGCCGAGGCGTCCGCCTTCTCGGCCGAGGTTTCGGCCCGGTTCCCGGCCGTGCCGGCCTGGTCGGTCGCGGCGTCGTCGGCCGAGGTGTCGGCGTCCGTTGCGGAGTGCTCCGTGGAACGCGCTGCCGTCTCGGCCTGCGCGGCGGCGGCTTCGGCCTCGGCAGCGGCGGCCCTGGCCTCGCGGGTTGCCTCCGCGAGGTCCCGCTCAGGCGTCGCTGTGGAGTTTTCGTCGCCGGGTGGCGTCACATCTTGTCCTTCGGGGATCGCGAGCCGGAAACGGTCTCGTCGGCCTTCTCGTCGTCGGCGGCTTCCTCATCGGAGGTCTCGGCCGATGCTTCCGGAACCGCCTGTACCCGAGTTTCCTCGTCGTCGAGGTCACTCAGCCGGAACTCGTCGATCTTGGTCGAGTCCGCCGGCTCCTCGTCGGCGTCCGCGGGACCGCCGACGGACTTGCCGGCGCGCTCGTCGGCGAGCTTGGTGTCCACCCGCAGCCCGGTGTCGATCCGCGTCTCGTCCACCCGCGCGTCACCCGCACCGGAGCCCACGAACGGGCTGGACCCGGTGAACGGGCCTTCCTCGTCGTCGTCGTACGACGTCTCAGCCGGCGCCGACGTGGACGCGGCAGGTGCGAACGGGCTGTCCACCGGCGCCTCGTCCTTCGCCTTGGGCGCGAACGGGCTGTCGGCAGGCACGTCGCCAGTCCGCTTCGTCTTCGGCTTCGGCTCGAACGGGCGGCTCACCGGCGTGTCCTCGTCCGCCTCTGCCGCGAACGGGTTGCTCGGCGCCTCCTCCTCGTCTGCCTTCGGTACGAACGGGCTGTCGACCGCGTCCTCGTCTGCCTTGGGCGCGAAGGGCGACCGGCTCGTCCTCGTCCGGCTTGGGCGCGAACGGGCTCGGGGCAGCCAGCGAGTTCTCCCGCCCCGCGAACGGGCTCTCGGCCGGCCCGCCGGGCTCAGCCGGTGCGGAGTTGCCGGGACCGGCCGGAGGTGCAAAGGAATTGCCCGGACCCGCCGGGGGTGCGAAGGAGGGTGCGGCCGGGGGAGGGGTCTGCGGGCGGGCGAACGGGTTCGTGTACGCCGGTGCGGCCGTTTCGGAGTCGAGCTCGGCCGCCTGGCGGGCGATGTTGCTGGCGATCTCGTTCAGCCCGGCGATCTGGGTGAGGATGCCGTCGCGGCGCTTGGCCAGCCGCTCGGTCTCCCGCGCGACGATGGTGCGGGACCGCTCGGCCTCGTCGGCGGCGTTGGCCAGCTCGGCGTCGGAGCGGGTCCGCGCGGTGGTGAGCAGCTGCTCGGACTCGCGGCGGGCGCGGGAGATGGTCCGCTCGGCCGACTCCTCGGCCTCGGCGCGGATCTTCCGGGCCTGCTCGGTCGCCTCGGCGACGCGCCGCTCGGAGGCCTCGGCGGCCTCGCGCATCTGGGTGGTCAGATTCTCGGTGTCGGCCGCGATCTGCTGGTGCTTGTCGGCCAGTTCCTTGGCCTGCTGCTCGCGCTCGTCGGCCAGCCGGGCCCGCAGCGCGGCGGACTCGCGCTGGATCGCGGTCCGGATCTTCTCGGCCTCGTGCAGGGCGCCGTTCTTCAGCGTGCTGGCCTGCGATTCCGCGGTCAGCATCAGCTGCTCGGCCTTGCGCCGCGCGGTCTGGAGCACCTCGGCGCCCTCGGTCTCCGCGGTACGGCGAAGCTCCGCGGCGTCACCCTCGGCGGTCCGGCGCATGCTGTCCGCCTCGTTCAGCGCGACGCTGCGGATGTCCTCGGCCTCACGATCGCCGGTCGCCCGGGCAGAGGCCGCCTCCTTGGCCGCGGTGGTCCGGAGCTCGTCGGCCTCCCTGCGGGCCTCCTCGAGCGCCTCGGAGGCCTGGTCCTGGGCCAGCCGGAGGATCTGCGCGGCCCGGTCGCCGAGACCGGCGTACGACGGGTTGGCGCTGGCCTCGAGCTGGCGCCGGGTCTCCTCCAGCTGGCGCTGCATGGGCGCAACACTGCTCTGGAGTTCGTCGGCGCGGTTTCGTGCCTCGACGAGTTGCATTTCCAGCGCGCGGACATAGTCGTCCACGGCCTGCTTGTCGTACCCACGGCGACTGACCGGGAATCCCCCGGCCGCGGTCGCCGTACGGTCGAAGAATGGCAGGCTCGACTCGTCAGGCATTTCCCGAGATTCCCTTCTGGCGGCTCAGCGTGAATCCCCCACCTTAAGCCTGTCAGAACCCGGGTGTAACCAGCCAGTCGGCCCCTGTGGACAGCCCCGCCCAGAACTACCTGTTGCGGAAGCGATTGATGGCCGCTTCGTGCTGTTCGCGAAGGGCCGCATCCCGGACGCCGAGACCTTCGGTCGGAGCGAGGGTGAGGACGCCGACCTTGCCCTGGTGCAGGTTGCGATGGACGTCGTACGCCGCCTGGGCCGTCTCCTCCAGCGGGTACACCTTGCTGACGGTCGGGTGGACCATGCCCTTGGCAATCAACCGGTTGGCCTCCCAGGCCTCGCGGTAGTTGGCGAAATGTGAGCCGATGATCCGCTTCAGGTTCATCCACAGGTAACGATTGTCGTACTCGTGCATGAAGCCTGATGTCGACGCACAGGTCACGATCGTGCCGCCGCGACGGGCGACGTACACAGACGCCCCGAACGTCTCCCGCCCCGGGTGCTCGAACACGATGTCCGGGTCGTCGCCGCCGGTCAGCTCCCGGATCCGCGCGCCGAACCGCTTCCACTCCTTCTGGTCCTGGGTGTGCTCGTCGGACCAGAACTTGTACCCCTCGGCCGACCGGTCGATGATCAGCGAGGCGCCCATCGCCCGGCAGATCTCCGCCTTCTCCGGCGACGACACCACGCACACCGGGATCGCCCCGCCGTTCAGCGCGAACTGGGTCGCATAGGAACCGAGCCCGCCGGACGCGCCCCAGATCAGTACGACGTCGCCCTGCTTCATGTCGGCGCCGTTCGACGAGACCAGTTGCCGGTACGCCGTACTGTTCACCAGACCCGGTGACGCGGCCTCCTCCCAGGTGAGGTGGGCCGGCTTGGGCATCAGCTGGTTCGACTTCACCAGCGCGATCTCGGCCAGACCGCCGAAGTTGGTCTCGAAACCCCAGATCCGCTGTTCGGAGTCGAGCATCGTGTCGTTGTGCCCGTCCGGGGACTCGAGCTCGACCGACAGGCAGTGCGCGACGACCTCGTCGCCGGGCTTCCAGGCGTTCACGCCGGGACCGGTCCGCAGGACGACGCCGGCCAGGTCGGAGCCGACCACGTGGTACGGCAGGTCGTGGCGGGCGGTCAGCGGCGACAACTTCCCGTACCGCTTGAGGAAGGAGAACGTCGACACCGGCTCGAAGATCGACGTCCAGACGGTGTTGTAGTTGATCGCGCTCGCCATCACCGCGACCAGCGCCTCGCCCGGGCCGAGCTCCGGGGTGGGGACGTCGTCCAGGTGCAGGCTCTTGCGCGGATCCTTTTCCTTGCTGTCCAGACCCTCGAACATCGTCGCCTCGTCGGCGTGCACGGTGATGCCGCGGTAGTGGTCCGGTACGTCGAGCGTGCCGACGGCCGCGGTGTCACCGGACAGGATCGCTTCGAGGATCTGCTTCACGAAAGTACCTCCTGGAGCGGCGGTCTGGGTGAGCGGAACTTACCGCTGAGTATGCCCGTCTGGCTGTGCCTTGTGACACAGGACAGGACAGGTGAGACGACCGTCACTTTTCCAGTCCACCGTTGTCAGTGGTCTTATCAGCGCAGGCGGGTGTGCAGGCGCACCTGGGTGAAGTCGTCGCCGGACCTCAGCTGGACCAGATCGCACAGCTGATTCGCCAGCCAGACACCGCGCCCGCCGAGCCCGTCGAGGGGCGGCAGCACCCGGCCGACGAGCAGGTCGTCGATGCGACCCCCGTCCGCCACGTCGCAGATCAGCCGGCCGGCCTCGATCCACACCGACAAGGTCCCGCGCCCACCGCCGAAGCGGATGCTGTTCGTGCAGATCTCGTGCAACGCCAGTGCCAGGTCGTCCAGCCGGTCCCGCGACACCCCGTACGACGACGCCTGCGCGTTGACCCACTGCCGCACGTGCCCGAGATCGGCCAGCCCGAACTCCCATCGCTCGGCCCGATCGGGTACGTCGCTCAGCGCCGTACGGAACGTCTTCTCCGCAAGGGCTTCCGCGCCGGAATGGGTAGCGGTCGGGTCGATGCCGACGGAAGCCTCGTACGGGCAGAGCAACTGGAGGCGGGTGTCGTCGGCGAAGGCGATGTCGAGCAGCGCCTCGTGCAGCATGGCCTCGTCGTACTCGGCCGCGGTCCGGCCGGCGTAGGCAGGTTCGCCGAGGCCGCGGACCGGGCGGCCCGGGTTGCGCTCGAGCGCGTCGCGCCAGAGTGGGATGAGGCGTGCCGGGTTGCGGCCGGCCACGGTGATGTCGATGAAGCCGACCTGCTCGCCCTCGGGCCCGAGGGCCTCGCGCAGGAGGGCGATCCGGGCGGGCGGCAGGGCAGCCACGATCGCCTCACCCGTTGCCAGGCCGTCGCGGACGAAAGGTGTCGCGAGTCGCACGAACTCCTCGTCCGACGTGTAGACGAAGGAGCCGTGCTGGAACCCCGTCGGCACACCGTCCAAAGAGTCGGTGGCGCTTCCCCTCAGCACCCGAACAGCGTAGTCCGGTACCGGTCACTCGGCAGCGTGTCGGCGCGTGCCGTCACGCCCCGTTCGACGGCGGTGACGGTGAGGTTTCCGTCGGGGTGGGGTCAGGCGGGTTCGACCAGCTCGACCAGGACGCCGCCGGCCGACTTCGGATGGATGAAGTTGACGCGTGACCCGGAGGTGCCGCGGCGAGGCTCGTCGTACAGCAGTTGGGCGCCGCGCTCCCGCAGGGTCGCCGAGACCGCGTCCAGGTCGCGCACCCGGTAGGCGAGCTGCTGGATCCCCGGACCGCGCTGGTCCAGGAACTTCGCGATCGGCGACTCGTCCGACAGCGGCGCCAGCAGCTGGATCGACGAGCCGGAGTCGCCCACGGACAGCATCGCCTCGCGGACGCCCTGCTCCTCGTTGATCTCCTCGTGCGCGACCGTCATCCCGAACATGTCCGCGTAGTACCGGACGGCCTCGTCGAAGTCGGCCACGGCGATGCCCACGTGGTCGATCGCCTCGAACAAGGTCTTGGTGGCGGTGAGGTGATCCATACCGCCAGCGTGGACCAGCCGACGGCGTGATTCCAATGAAAAGTGGCCGATGCGACACTCGAACGGTGGCGGGGGATGTGCTCATCGGGCTCGGCCGGCTGCTGGCGGCCGTGCGACCCTGGCGCGCGCCCGGAACCTTCCAGGACCACGGCCTGACCCTCGCCACCCTCACGACTCTTGCCGCACGCAACCATCCCGGCGACGTCGCGCTGATCGACGATGACGGTCCGCTCACGTACGCCGACCTCGAGCAACTGACGCACAGAGCCATGAAAGGTGAACGCATCGCGGTCCGTGAGCCCAACGGGCGGTCGTTCGTCACCGCCGTCGTCTCCGGCCTGCGGGCCAACGCGGACGTCGTCCTGGTCGATCCCCGCGCGCCGGCAGTCGAGGTGGGGACTCGACGAGCCGGGCGGCGCGGTCAGGTCGTGGTGATGACGTCCGGCAGCACGGGTACGCCGAAAGCCGTGGACCGGAAGGTGAGGGCACAACAGGCCGTGCCGATCGCGACCTTGGTGCGCCGATTGCCCTTGCAGCGTGGGGTTCCGCTGGTGATCACGCAGCCGCTGTTCCACGGTTTCGGAGTGGGGTTCCTCGCGCTGGGGCTGGCCTTCGGGATGCCGGTCGTCGTCCGGCGGCGCTTCGATGCCGATGAGGTGGCGGACTTCCTGCGCGACCACCCCGGCGCTCTGCTGAGCGGCGTACCTCCGATCCTTTCCAAGGTGGCGCGAACCGGAGTCGTGGTTCCGGTGGCGGCTGTGGTGAGCGGAGGCGGGTCGTTGCATCCGGCCGTCGCGGAGCGGTTGACGAAGGCGTTCGGGCCGGTGCTGTTCAACCTGTACGGGTCGACCGAGCAGGGGTGGTCGACCCTCGCGACCCCGACCGATCTCGCCGAAGCACCAGGGACGATCGGCCGGCCCGCGGCCGGTGTGAAGGTCGCGATCCTCGACGAGGCCGGCCGGCACCTCGCTCCTGGAGAAGTGGGGCATTTGTGGGTGTCCGGCCGCTTGGCGGGCAGCAGGGATGGTTCGGATTCCGGTGACCGCGGGCATCGTGACTCGGCCGGGCGGTTCTTCGTCGACGGGCGGGCCGACGACCTGATCGTGACCGGCGGGGAGAACGTCTTCCCCGTCGAGGTCGAGAACGCGCTGCTCAGTCACCCGGCCGTGGCCGACGTCCGCGTGGTCGGCGTACCGGACGAGGAGTACGGCGCCCGGCTCGAGGCCCAGGTCGTACGGCGGGAAGCCGTCGACGGACAGGAGTTGCTCCGGCACGCGCGGGCCCGGCTCAGTCCCGCGAAGGTGCCGCGGTCGATCGAGTTCGTGGCCGAGCTTCCGCTCACGTCGACGGGTAAACCGGCCAGGCGTGTGACCTGATCGACAGGGTCGGACCTGGGGCGTACCAGTGCCGTCGCAGGTATCGTGACAACATGTCTGACGCCACACGCAGCTCGCAGAACCAAACCGTCATAGTCGCCGGCGCACGCACCCCGATCGGGCGGCTGCTGGGTGGCCTCAAGGGCTTCACCGGCGCCGAGCTCGGCGGGTTCGCGATCAAGGGCGCACTGGAGAAGGCCGGCGTCGCGCCGGACCAGGTCGAGTACGTGATCATGGGCCAGGTGCTCCAGGCCGGCGGCGGTCAGATCACCGCCCGCCAGGCCGCGGTCAAGGGCGGCATCCCGATGAACATCCCGGCCATCACGATCAACAAGGTGTGCCTGTCCGGCCTGAACGCGATCGCGCTCGCCGACCAGCTGATCCGCGCCGGTGAGTACGACATCGTCGTCGCCGGCGGCATGGAGTCGATGACGAACGCGCCGCACCTGCTGCCGAAGTCCCGCGAGGGCTTCAAGTACGGCGACACCACGCTGGTCGACTCGATGGCGTTCGACGGCCTGTGGGACGCGTTCACCGACCAGGCCATGGGTGCGTTGACCGACCAGGCGAACGACACCGGCCTCAAGCTCAGCCGCGAGGAGCAGGACGAGTTCAGCGCCCGCTCGCACCAGCAGGCCGCGGCGGCCTGGAAGAACGGCCTCTTCGCCGACGAGGTGATCCCGGTCGAGGTCCCGCAGCGCAAGGGCGACCCGATCGTGGTCGACAGCGACGAAGGGATCCGCAGCGACACCTCGGCCGAGTCGCTGGCCAAGCTGCGGCCGGCCTTCGGCAAGGACGGCACGATCACCGCCGGTTCGGCCTCGCAGATCTCCGACGGCGGCTGTGCTGTGGTCGTGATGAGCAAGGCGAAGGCCGAGGAGCTCGGGCTGAGCTGGCTCGCCGAGATCGGCGCGCACGGTTCGGTCGCGGGTCCGGACTCGTCGCTGCAGAGCCAGCCGGCGAACGCGATCGTCAAGGCCTGCGCGAAGGAGGGGATCGAGCCGGCCGCGCTCGACCTGGTCGAGATCAACGAGGCCTTCGCGGCCGTCGGGATCGCCTCGGCGCGTGAGCTCGAGGTCGGCATCGACAAGGTCAACGTGAACGGCGGTGCGATCGCCCTCGGCCACCCGATCGGCATGTCGGGCGCCCGCCTCGTGCTGCACCTGGCGCTGGAGCTGCAGCGTCGCGGTGGCGGCGTCGGAGCCGCGGCCCTGTGCGGTGGTGGCGGCCAGGGTGACGCGCTGATCGTGCGGGTACCCCAGAGCTGATAGAGAGCTGATGCCACGACGCACCGCACCGGTCGGCGAGTTGGTCGAGCGTGCCCGGGAGGGTGACTCCCGGGCCGTCGCCCGGCTGATCTCACTGGTCGAGGACGAGTCGCCGCTGCTCCGCGAGGTGATGGCGGCGCTGTCGCCGTACGCCGGTCACGCGCACATCGTCGGGATCACCGGCTCGCCGGGTGTCGGCAAGTCCACCTCGACGTCGGCACTGGTGTCGGCGTACCGGGCGACCGGGAAGCGGGTCGGCGTCCTCGCGGTCGACCCGTCGTCGCCGTTCTCCGGCGGTGCGTTGCTGGGGGACCGGGTGCGGATGCAGGACCATGCGACGGACACCGGGGTGTTCATCCGGTCGATGGCGTCACGCGGGCATCTCGGCGGGCTGGCGTGGACGACGCCGCAGGCGTTGCGGGTGCTGGACGCGGCCGGGTTCGACGTCGTTCTGGTGGAGACGGTCGGTGTCGGGCAGTCCGAGGTGGAGATCGCCGGGATGGCCGACACGACGCTCGTGCTGCTGGCGCCGGGGATGGGTGACGGGATCCAGGCGGCGAAGGCCGGGATCCTCGAGGTCGGCGACATTTACGTTGTGAACAAGGCCGATCGGGACGGCGTGCAGAACGTCACCCGCGATCTGCGCGCGATGCTCGCCCTGGCCGAACGGCCCGAGGGGGCCTGGTCGCCGCCGATCCTGAAGACTGTTGCCTCACGCAATGAAGGGATCGCCGAGGTGGTGACGGCGATCGAGGACCGGCTGGCCTGGATGTCGGCGAACGGCGTCCTGGACGAGCGCCGGCGCAGCCGGGCCCGGGACGAGATCGAGGCGATCGCGATGACGGCGCTGCGGTCCCGGTTCGCGCACCTGCACGGCGACGCCCGCCTGGACGTGCTGGCGGCCAAGGTCGCCGAGGGGAACACCGACCCCTACACGGCCGCCGACGAACTGATCGCCGCTCTCTGAGTGCAACACTCGACCACTGTCTGTCACATTGTGCCGTCGATGTGGTAAGAGTGAGTCGAGTTCCGAAATCGGGCAAATATCGGAGGATTTCCGCGGCACGGTGCGATCCGCGTCTCACGGCGGCGCGCCGGTAGCTGCCATGCCCCCGAATCCGTTACAGAATGGACCTTGTACCTGGTGGGCATTGTGCGGTGGGCTGTGTTCAGTCAGTGACAATTGGTGACGGTCCGTGATACAACACAAACACAGTCGACCGAGTGGTTGCGAACGAGGAGTGGTGACATGCCGAAGAAGCTGTTGATCTGGTCGGTCATCGCCTTTGCGGCTTTCTATCTGTTCACTCAGCCGGCCGCCGCCGCCGACGCGGTGGGAGGCGCGTTCTCGGCCATCGGTGACGCGTTCGAGAGCGTGATCACGTTCCTGAGCGCGTTGTTCGGCTGATCTGCTGACCGGGTGTCCCGTATCGAGCGATCGTGCGGGACACTTGGCTGTAAGGCACGCAGCCGGAGCCGACCGGCCGACAGCTAGGTGTTCAGGGGAGTGTACGGATGGCCGGACTAGGCCTGTTCCGGATCTTCGACCCGAAGGTCCGGCGCCATCTGATCTCGGACGAGGGCGAAGTCGTCATCGACGAGGTCCGGCAGCACTGGGTGGTGTACACCCCGCCGATGCTCGAGGTCGGGCTGGCGACCGCGCTGCTGGTGGCGCTGGTGTCCACGTCGATCGGCGGCACCCAGGTGCTGCTGGCGATCGTGCTGGTGCTGCTGTCGCATGCCTTCTGGCAATTCCTCACCCATCACCGGGACCGGTTCGTGGTCACCAACATGCGGGTCATGCGGATCCGTGGCGTCTTCTCCCAGAGCATCGCGACCACCCCGATCGCGCGAGTCCTCGACATCACCCTGAAGAAGCCGAGCATCGGCCGGATCCTCGGCTACGGCCACTTCGTCTTCGAGTCGGCGGCGCAGGATCAGGGCTTCCGGGAGATCAGGTGGGTCAGCCGCCCCGACGACCGGGATCTGACCATCCAGCGCGTCATCCAGCGCACCGGACTGCGGGCGTCGGCGAGTGTCGACGTGGTGGAGGGCGACGACGACTCCGACGACGACGGCACCGGCCCGATCGGGATGGACTCCGCGCAGGAGATCTCCACAACGGTGGCCCCCGCGCCCGCCCATCAGGCCCGCCCGTCGGCCGGCCCCGCGACCAAGTCGATCTTCAACAGCGAACGCGGGAACTGGACCGACGACCCGGATTGAGGCGTCAGTGGGGTTGCGTCTGGCTGAGGAAGGCTCGGCGTCGACGTTCGCGGTGTGCGCGTTCCGGGTCCGTGGCCGGTCCGGCGAGCGCTTGAGTGAGTTCGGCGGCTGCTTCGGCGTACCGGTGATCCCGGGCGAGTAGTTCGGCGCGTACGGCGTGCCAGCGTGGGCTCCGCGGGAGTTCGTCGAGCATGGCGAGACCGGATCCGGTGCCGTCGGCCTCCGCGGTCGCGACAGCGTGGGCCAGGTGAGCCGACGCGCTGGGTGCGATCGACACGAGCAGGTCGTAGAGGCGGACGATCTCACGCCAGTCGGTGGCGGAGTAGCTGGGTACGCGTGCGTGCTCGGCCGCGATGGCCGCCTGGAGTTGATAGGCGTCGGCCTGCTGGCCGGAGCGCCGGAGCGAGTCGTTCAGGAGCGCGATCCCGCGGTCGATCGCGGTGGCGTCCCACCGCGCGCGATCCTGCCGATCGAGAGTGACCACGTCGCCGTCGTCGTCCAGCCGAGCCGGTCGGCGTGCCTCGGTGAGCAGCAACAAGGCGAGTACGGCGGTCGGCATCGGCTGCTCGGGGAGCAACTCATGCAGCAATTCGGCCAGCCGGATCGCCTCGGTGCACATGTCGACGTCGTACGCCGTCTGTCCCTCGACCGGAGCGTGGCCGGATGTGTAGAGGCTGTGGATGACTCCGCACACGGCCGGCAGTCGAGCGGGGAGCTCGTCCTCGGCCGGCACGCGGTACGGGATCCGGGCCGCCGCGATCTTCTGCCTCGCCCGGGTCAGCCGCTTGGTGGTCGCGACCTCGGTGGTGAGCAGGACGCCGGCGATCTGGGCCGGCGACAGCCCGCACAAGGTGCGCAACGCGAGCGCGATCCGGGTCGGCGGCGACAGCGCGGGGTGACAGCAGGTGAAGATCAGCCGCAGCAGGTCGTCCTGCACGACGCTGTCCGGCACGATTCCGTCCGACTGGGGGAGCTCCATCAACTCCAGCCCATCTCGTTCCTTGCCGGCGCGTGCTCGTTCGCGGCGGATGATGTCGATCGCCTTGCGCCGGGCGGTGATGGTCAGCCAGGCGCGCGGTTCCGGCGGTACTCCGGTGACCGGCCAGGCGCCGAGGGCCGCCAGGGTTGCCTCCTGGACGGCGTCCTCGGCGAGCTGGACGTCGCCCACGGTCCGGATCAGGGTCGCCAGGATGCGCGTCCCCTCGACCCGGACCGTCTCCGCGACCACGTCGTACATGGTGCTACTTGGCCAGGATGACCGGCCGCACCTCGACGGAGCCGTTCCACGCGGCCGGGATCTGCGCGGCGATCGTGATCGCGTCCTCCAGGTTGTCGGCCTCGATCAGGTAGTACCCGGTCAGCGCTTCCTTGGTCTCCGCGTAGGGCCCGTCGGTCGTGACGACCTTCCCGCCGCGGGCACCCTCCACCCGGACGACGGTCGCCGTCCGAGTCGGATGCAGGACGGCGCTCGCCTTGATCGTGTCGACGTGGTCCAGCCCGAACTGCCGGTACTCCGCCAGCTCACTCGCCTGCTCAGGCGCCCACCAGTCGACGTCCGCCGTGTAGGTCAATGCTAGGTACTGCGCCATCGGAACGCTCCTTCTTCGTCAGGCCCACTGTGGCCCCTCAGCAAGTGAACGAACAGCCGCCCGCCGCCAGGACATCCCTCACTGGGTGCATTCCGCGACGCGTGCCCGGAACTCCCGGACGACGTCCTCGTCACCGGCCGACCGAATCGCCGAAGCATCCCGCCGGCCCCACAACCACAGGAACACCGCGTCCGCCGACCCGAAGATCTCGGCAGCCACGTCGCCCTCGGCGTCCTGGCTCACCACGACGCTCGTCGCGTCGGCGCGGACCGTCCACGATCTGCCCTCGGCCGTGATGCGTACGGCGGCGTCGACGGGGTGCTCCGTGTCGCCTTCCTCCCACCACGGACCGGCGAGATTGGGGAAGAGCAGCTCGTCGATGCCGTCGAGGGCCAACTCGAGGGCGATCGGCGTGACCACGTCGTGAGCCTGCTCGACGTCGATCCGGTGGATGACACTCTCCAGCGCCATCCGCCGGTACCAGAACCCGGAGGTCTTGTCGTCGGGGTTGAACGTCCACGTCTCGAGCCCGGTCCCGGCCGCCTCCAGCGCGTCCACGATCGCCGCGCGGGCTTCGTCGTACCACTCGAGTGGGTCCCGGTCGCCGAAGTCCGGCGGCCACGGGTCCGGCAACGCCCCGAGCTTGAGGATCTCCACCTTGTGCAGGTAGACCGTCGCCACATGCCGCACCACCGACTCGACCGTCCACCCGGGACAGCTGGGCACCGCGGCATCCAGCCCCATCCGCCCGACCTCACCCAACCGCGCCGACTCGGACCGCAACTGCTCGAGGTGGAACTCAGCCAACTCCGTCATACGCCCGAGCATGACACCACCCCCGGACACTTTCAGATACTCCGGGACCTCAAGGCCGTCTCCCAGTCGACGGTCTCCGACCGGCTGATCTCGGCCACGCGCTCGGCGAGCAGTTTGGCCGGCTCCTCGGCCGCCGCGTACCGGCCGGCCAGCTGGGCATAGAGCCAGGCTTCGCTGCGCAGCTCCTCGGCGGCCCGGCGGTAGGTCGGGTAGGAGTCCTTGAACCCGAAGAGAGTCCGGATCCCTTCGGCGAGCGCGATCAGACCGCCCAGCGCCGGGGCCAGCCAGACCGGCACGTCGAAGGCGACCGAGATCGCGATCGAGAGCGCGGCCACGAGCTGGACGACGCCCAGGGTGCGGTAGGCGATCCGGGCCTGGGTGGCCTGGCGGTGATACCAGCGGAAGCGGATGTCGATCATCTTCTCGGCGGGCGAGTCCTTGCCGAGCGCCGGGAAGTCTGAATCTCTGAGAGTCGCCACGGTCAGCCACGATAGGCGCTTCGGCAGTTAACCTTCCGGACATGGCGAGGAAGAGGGCGTTGCCGTTCGATCCCATTGACGAGGCGTCGCGGCAGTGGGGGCGGCGATGGGGCGCGGTCGAGCAGATGCGCGCCGTCACGTCGCTGATGCGGGCCCAGCAGATCGTCATCGGTGAGCTCGACGACATCCTGAAGGAGCACGGGCTGACGTTCGCGCGGTTCGAGGCGCTGGTGCTGCTGACGTTCTCGCGGCGTGGATCGTTGCCGCTGGGCAAGATGGGGGAGCGGCTGCAGGTGCACCCGACCTCGGTCACGTCGATCGTACGGCGCCTGGAGGCGGCAAACCTGGTCACCCGGACGCCGCACCCGGACGACGGCCGGGCGATCCTGTGCGAGATCACCCCCGAGGGCCGCGACCTGGTCGAGCGCGCCACCGCCGATCTGGTCGCCGCCGACTTCGCCCTGTCCGGCCTCACCGACGAGCAACTCAAGATGCTCTGGTCCGTCCTCGAACCCCTCCGCCACAACGCCGGCGACTTCAGCTGACGCAGGGAACCTGCGATTGGCCGGCGGCTCGCAGTTGGAAATAGTTGGACGTCCTAGTATTTTGGGACCAGTTCCCGAGGAGGTCTGACTGATGGATGCCGAGCAGATCGCGGCCGGCCGGAGCCGGTGGCAGCAGCGGTACGACGCGGCGCGGAGGCGGGAGGCGGATTTCACCACGCTGTCCGGCACCGAGGTCGCACCCGTGTACGGGCCTCCCGAGGGGGTGGACGACCCGCGGATGGAGCGGATCGGCTGGCCGGGCGAGTTCCCGTTCACCCGCGGTCTGTACCCGACCGGGTACCGGGGCCGCACCTGGACGATCCGCCAGTTCGCCGGCTTCGGGAACGCCGAGCAGACCAACGAGCGGTACAAGATGATCCTGAACGGCGGTGGCGGCGGCCTGTCGGTCGCGTTCGACATGCCGACGCTGATGGGCCGCGACTCCGACGAGCCGAAGTCGCTCGGCGAGGTCGGGCACTGCGGGGTCGCGATCGACTCCGCCGCCGACATGGACCGGCTGTTCAAGGACATCCCGCTCCAGGACGTCACCACCTCGATGACGATCTCCGGCCCCGCCGTACCGGCGTTCGTGATGTACCTGGTCGCGGCCGAGCGCCAGGGCGCCGACATCACGCAGCTGAACGGGACGCTGCAGACCGACATCTTCAAGGAGTACATCGCGCAGAAGGAGTGGCTGTTCCCGCCGGAACCGCACCTGCGCCTGATCGGCGACCTGATGGAGTACTGCGCCTCGACCATCCCGGCGTACAAGCCGCTCAGCGTCTCCGGCTACCACATCCGCGAGGCCGGCTCGACGGCCGCGCAGGAGCTCGCCTACACGCTCGCCGACGGCTTCGGGTACGTCGAACTGGGCCTCAGCCGGGGCCTCGACGTCGACGTGTTCGCGCCCGGCCTGTCGTTCTTCTTCGACAGCCACCTGGACTTCTTCGAGGAGATCGCGAAGTTCCGCGCCGCCCGCCGGATCTGGGCCCGCTGGCTGCGCGACGTGTACGGCGCCCGCACCGAGAAGGCTCAGTCGCTGCGCTTCCACACCCAGACGGCCGGGGTGTCGCTGACCGCGCAGCAGCCGTACAACAACGTCGTACGGACCGCCGTCGAGGCGCTGGCCGCCATCCTCGGCGGGACGAACTCGCTGCACACCAACGCCCTCGACGAGACGCTCGCGCTGCCGAGCGAGGAGTCGGCCGAGATCGCGCTGCGGACCCAGTCGGTGCTGATGGAAGAGATCGGGGTCACCAACGTCGCCGACCCGCTCGGCGGGTCCTGGTTCGTCGAGGCGCTCACCGACGACCTCGAGGCGCAGGCCGAGGAGATCTTCGCCCGGATCAAGGAGATGAGCCCGGACGAGTCGATCACCGGCGGCATCCTGCGCGGCATCGAGGACGGCTGGTTCATGGCCGAGATCGCCGACGCCGCGTTCGAGTACCAGCAGAGGCTGGAGAAGGGCGAGAAGAAGATCGTCGGGGTGAACACCCTGACCGACACGGTCTCCGGTGAGCTGTCCATCCTCCGGGTCAGCCACGAGGTGGAGATCGAGCAGTGCAGGGTGCTCGCGGAGCGCAAGGCGCACCGCGACGAGGACCGGGTCCGTCGTACGCTAGCCGCTCTGGTCGAGGCGGCCAGTGGGACCGGCAACCTCATCGAACCCATGCTGGAGGCGGCGCGTGCGGAGGCCACGATGGGGGAAATCTGTCACGTTCTTCGGGAACAGTGGGGCGAATACCGAGAGCCCGCCCGCTTCTGAAACTCCGGCAGAGGTTCAGCCGTCACCGGCGACCGTCGCGGCCGATCCGCTCGACGGTCACAGCGTGGTCGTCTGCGGTTCGGACCGCACGATGCTGCGCGTCGTCAGCGAACTGGTCGGCTCCGGCGAACGGGTCACCGCGATCGTCAACCCCGCGTCCCGGCACTACGAACGGATCAGTGAGCTCGGCGCGCAGGTGATGGGTGTCCGCGTCATCAGCGAGGCGCTGCTGCGGCGCGCGGGGATCGATACCGAGGACGGGCAGCCGTCGACCGCGCGTGCCCTGGTGCTGCTGGACCACGACGACGTCCACAACGTCCACACCGCGTTGACCGCGCGGGACATGGATCCGAATCTGCGCATCGTGGTGCAGATGGTCAACCCGCGGCTGGGCGAGCAGTTGCACCGGCTGCTCGGCGATTGTGTGGTGATCTCCGGCCCGTCGCTGGCCGCGCCGGCCTTCGTGTCCGACGCCCTCGAGGACGACGAGCTGACCTGGCTCGACATCGGCGGCCGGCGGCTGGTCGCCGGTCAGGCCGACCTGATCCGTGGGCCGCACCTGGCGGTGCTGGCCGACACCACCTCGTCGGCGACGCCGGATCTGCTGCCGATCGTGAGCTCCGATCCGACCGGCGACATCGTGCTCGGCACCGGCGTCCGCAGCGTCTGGCGGACCAAGGACGTCCGACGGGCCGGCTGGCTGATGGCGATGCGCGACATCTTCGATCGCCGGGTACGGCGGATTGCCGCGGTGATGGCGTTCCTCGTGATCGGCGGGACCGTGCTCACGCACTACATGGCGAACATCGACTGGTTGCGCGCGCTCTACCTGGCCGCCGGTGCGGTGACGTCGGCCGGGATCGAGGACGACGCGTTCTCCGACGCGGCGCCCTGGACGAAAGTGGCCGCGGTCGTGGTGCAGTTGACCGGCATCGTGCTGGTGGCGCTGCTGACCGCGGTGATCGTCGACTCGTTGATCGGGGCGCGGTTGTCGCGGGTGATCGGCGGCGTCCGCGGCCGGCCCCGGAACCATGTCGTCGTCTGCGGTCTCGGGACGGTCGGCGCGCGCGTCCTGGAGATCCTGGCCGAGCGTGGTGTCGCGGTGGTCGGGGTCGAGCACGACGAGGACGCGCCCGGCGTCCAGACCGCGCACCGGTTGCGGATCCCGGTGGTGATCGGGGACAGCAGCAACGAGGAGACGCTGCGGTCGGCCGGCGTCCAGCGCTGTCAGTCCGTGCTCGCGCTGACCGACGGGGACATCACCAATCTGGAGTCCGCGATGGTCGTCCGCGACCTGAATCCGGAGGCGCGGATCACGATGCGGATGTTCGACCACGACCTGGCCCAGCGGGTCGAGCGGCGGCTCGGGCTCGGGCACAGCCGGTCGGTGTCGATGCTGGTCGCACCGGCGATCGCGGCAGCCGTCGCGAACCGGCGCAGTCAGGTGACCGTGCCGGCCGGACGCCGGGTTCTGCTGCTGACCGAGGTCACCGTCGAGCCTGGGTCGGTCGCGGGCGGGCTGCGGCTGGGCGAACTGGGTGAGGCGGGCGGTCTGCTGATCCTGGCGCGTCGGGACGGCACCACCTGGGACTGGTCCCCGGCATCCGGCAAGGTGCTCCAGCCAGGCGACCGGATCGCCGTCGCCGGCACCCGCAGCGGCCTCGCCAGATTGCTCCTGGCCACCCGGGCGCACCACGCCTAGCAGCCGTCGGGGAGGATGGACCCGTGAACGTGAACGGAATGCGAGGGCAGCCGTGAGTCAGTCGAACTTCTCCCGTCCCGGGGCGATCGATCTGTCGTCCCTGCGCCAACCGCCCGCCGGTCCCGGCGGCCCACCTTCCCCGGGTGGTGCACCCGCGCGGCGGCGCCGGGGGGTCGTATGTGCTGAACGTGAGTGAGCCGACCTTCCAGGCCGATGTGATCGAGAGGTCGCTGCAGGTCCCGGTGGTGGTCGAGTTCTGGTCGCCGCGGTCGCAGGCGTCCACCGCGCTCAGTCCGGTGCTGGTCGAGCTGTCCACCGAGTACGCCGGCAAGTTCCTGCTGGCCCGGATCGACATCGACGCGAACCCGCAGCTGGCCCAGGCGGTCGGCGTCCAGACGGTTCCGCTGGTGATCGCCGTACTGCGGGGTCAGGTGGTCCCGCTGTTCCAGGGCACGCTGGGCGAGCCGGAGGCGCGGCAGTACCTGGACCAGCTGCTCACGGTGGCGGTCGCCAACGGCATCACCGGACGGGCCGAGCCGGTCGGTCCGGCAGCGGAACCTGCGTCGGAGGAAGAGGAGCCGCCGCCGAACCCGCGGTACGAGAAGGCGGAGAACGCGGTCGGCGCCGGTGACCTGGACGGTGCGATCGCGGCGTACGAGGAGCTCCTGAAGGAGACCCCGGGCGACGCGGAGGCGAAGTCCGGCCTGGCCCGGGTCCAGCTGGTCAAGCGGACCCAGGACGTGCCGGCCGACGTCCGGACCCGCGCGGCCGACAACCCCGCGGATGTCGAGGCGCAGAAGCTGGTCGCCGATGTCGACCTGATGGGCGGCCACATCGAGGACGCCTTCAACCGGCTGATCAAGACGGTCCAGGCGACCGCGGGCGACGAGCGCAACGCCGTCCGGCTGCACCTGCTGGAGCTGTTCGAGGTGGTCGGCGCCGACGACGAGCGCGTGATCAAGGCCCGTCGGCGGTTGATGGCCGCGCTGTTCTGAGCTGCATCTGCTGTCAGACCCCCTCGGCCGTGACTGGTCGAGGGGGTCTTTGCGTGTGTCCGTTCTCGGCCTGGTGTGAACTCTTGCAATCTTGCTCGTCCTGGTTTGAGAATTATTCACATGAGTGTTGTCGCCGCATCGCCACAGCCGAGTCTGGAAGCCCGGATCAACGGGTTGCTGCCCGCGCTCAGCCCGGCGCAGGCCCGGATCGCGACCGAGGTACTACGGGATCCGGCCGGGGTGGCGTCGTCGACGATCGGCCAGCTCGCGGCCCGCTGCGGAACGTCCCTGCCCAGCGTCACCAGGTTCTGCCTCGCGCTCGGCCTGTCCGGGTACGCCGAGCTGCGGCTGGCGCTCGCGGCCGAGAGCGGGCGGACAAGCAGCAGCTGGGAGCGGGGGACCGGGGCCGAGGTCGGGCCGGACGACCCGCTGGACGAGGTACTCCGGACGCTGCTGCGCGCCGACACCCGGGCGCTCGAGGACACGGTCGCGTCGATCGACGTGCGGGCGCTCGGCCGGGCGGTACAGGCGATCTCCGACGCGCGGCGGATCGACATGTACGCCGTGTCCGGGTCGGCGTCGGTCGCCGAGGATCTGCGGCTCCGGCTGCACCGGATCGATCGAGCGGCCAGCACCTGGAGCGATGTGCACACCGCGTTGACGAGTGCGGCGCTGCTCGGTCCCGGTGATGTTGCCGTCGGCATCTCGCACAGCGGCGAGACGGTCGAGGTGCTGGAGCCGTTGCAGCGCGCGGGTCGCGGCGGTGCGACGACTGTTGCCGTGACCAACTATCCGCGGTCGCCGCTGGCCATGTGTGCGGACGTCGTACTGCTGACCGCCGCTCGTGATGTCACCTTCCGCACCGGCGGGATGTCGGCTCGCCATGTGCAGATGCTGGTCCTCGATGCGCTGTATCTCGGGGTTGCGCAACGCGACTACCCGTTGGCCGAGCAGGCCTTCGACGCCACGGCCGAGGCTGTCGCGTCCCACCGCAAGCGCTCCTGATGATTCGCCCCTGATTCGCCCCCTGATTTGCTCCGTCCACCCGCCCGTGAAGGAGAACCATGCAGAGCCCTCACCAGATTCTTGGTCCCAGTCGTCGCGCCCTCCTGCTCGGCGCCGGCGCAGCCGCAGCCGGGCTGACCGGCGCTGTGTCGACCACGTCCGCCGCGGCGTCAGGCGTCGTACCTGCCGCAGCCGCGATTCCGTCGTCTGACGACCTGCCGTTGACGGGTGGGCCGGAGTTCCCGATCGGGTTGTTCTGGCCGCCGCACCCGTACGCGAGTACGCCGGAGCGGTACGCCGAGATCAAGGCGGCCGGGTTCGACTTCGTCATCTCCGGCAACTACGCCGGTGACGGCAACATCTTCCAGTACCAGCTCGGCCTGGCCCGCACCGCCGGACTGCAGATGCTGATCTCCGACGACATCCAGATCCGGAACATGTCGCGCTGGTTCTCGATCTCCGACAACCCGGCCGACTTCCTCAGCGTGACCCCGGACGAGGCGCGCGCGCTCTACATCCGGGCCCGCGACGCCTACGGCCCGTTCTCGTCGCTGGCCGGCTTCAACCTGTACGACGAACCGGGCGCGGGCTGGTTCGGCACGCTGGCGAAGACGGTCGCGGTGTCTCGCGAGCTGGCTCCGGGATTGCTGCCGTACATCAACCTCTTCCCGTCCGACGACCCGGCGTACTACCGCGGCTTCGTCGACGTCGTGAAGCCGCCGCTGATCTCGTTCGACCGGTACCCGCTGCTGTCCGAGGGGCGTGAGGACGGGAACTACTTCCACAACTGGGCGATCGTGCGCGACGCCGCGCTGCACGGCGACATCCCGTCCTGGGTCTTCATCCAGACGCTTGCCTACAACAACCACCGGGAGCCGACCGCGGCCGAGCTGCTGTGGCAGGTGAACGTCAGCCTGGCGTACGGCGCGAAGGGCATCCAGTACTTCACCTACTGGACTCCGGAGGCCGCGCGGGGTGAAGGATTCGGCCCGGCGCTGATCACGGTCGACGGCCGGCGGACACCTCGGTACGCCGCCGCCCGCACGATCAACACCACCTGGCTTCATCAGGTCGGTCGCGAGCTCAAGCCGCTCGTGTCCGAGTCCGTTGTCCATGCCAACGAAACGCCGCTGCCGAACGGGACGGTGGGGTTCACG
Source organism: uncultured Actinomycetota bacterium (assembly GCA_963748245.1). Taxonomy (GTDB): domain Bacteria; phylum Actinomycetota; class Actinomycetes; order Propionibacteriales; family Kribbellaceae; genus Kribbella. The sequence goes on from CAVVIA010000006.1 coordinate 154,984, forward strand.
CCGACGAACCTGGTGTCCGGCATCTCCGGGTCTCCGCTCGTGGTGGGTACGTTCCGCTCTCGCGACGGCTCGGCCGATCGGTGGGTCCTGGTCGCCAACCGTTCCCACTCCGGCGAAGCCCGGGCGACGCTCACGCCCCGGTTGTCCGGCGTCTCGGCGGTCGGTGTGTTCGACCCCCGCACACAGACCTACCGGCCGCGCGGGACCGGTCCTGTTCCGGTCATGCTGGCTCCGGGCGCCGCCATGTTGGTCAAGCTCCAGGCCCGCTGAGGGTTCCGGTGTAGATCCCCAAGGCACGGAAGCGCAGAGCCGGCGCCGCGTACTCCTCCAGCGCATGGGCGGTCCATCCGATCATCCGCGCCAGCGCGAACAACGCGTCGCCGGCATCTGCCCGGAACTCGAAGGCATGCATCATCGCCGCCACGGCCAGATCGCTGTTCGGGAACGACGGCATCCGGGCGGCCAGCACCTGGATCGTCTCCACCACCGGGTGGTCGCCGAGCATGCCCAGCAGCACCTCGGCTCGTGGGTCCCGCTCCCGGTAGATCCGGTGCCCGAAACCCGGCACCGGTTCACCGGACCGGAGTTGATCCGACAAGGCCTGGAGCGGATCCCGCTGGGCCCGTTCGAGGAACTCGTACGCCAAGGTCGGTGCGGCACCGTGGTACTGCCCGTCAAGGGCGCCCAGTCCCGCCGACACCACGGCGTACAGGTTCGCCCGGGCGCTGGCCGCAACTCTGGCTGCGACAGTCGACACGGCGAGGCCGTGGTCCGCCAGGAGGATCAGCGCCGCTTCCAGCACCTCTGGTCGCGGCCGGTGGGGCGAGAACTTCGGCCAGAGCCGGCTGCCCAGCGCCTGCTGCGGGTTGAGTGCCGGCACCGGCCCTGGCAAGGCGGTCACCAGTACGCCGATCAGCCTCTCCGCGGCCACGACCACCGACCGGGGAGTCAGGTCGAACCGCATCGGATCGGCCGCACCCAGTACGGCGACCGCCACCCGGAGCCTGTCCGTCAGGCGGGCCGACTCCGGCAGCACGTCCATCGCGGACCGGGCGAGTTCCACCGAATCACCTGGAGCCTGGAACCGTTGCTGCCTGGTCAGTTCGCCGGTCCAGAGCAGGTGGGCCACCGACTCGACCGGCCAGTCGACGGCGAGTTGCTTGACCGAGTGGCCGCGGTAGTACAGCTCGTCGTCCTGCAGGAGGGTGAGCTCGGACTCGATCTGCTCGACCACGCCGGCGTGCTCCACGGACTTGCTCGCCAGCCGCTCGACGTCCGCGGCCGCGAAAAGGCTGCCGCGCCGTCCGCGGGCCCGGACGCTGGTCAGCATCCCGCGGCTCACGTAGGCGTAGATCGTCTCCGGCTTCACCTTCAGCTTGCGCGCGACCTCAGCCGTGGTCAGGTAATTCTCGTCACTCTGCCGCGCTCATCCAGCGCTCCTGCCGCCGTTCATGTTGACTGGATCAATATTGACAATCATTGATCCACTGTCAACTCTGAAGGTATGTCAACAACAATCAATGTTCCGCCCGGCCTGCGCAACGTCGTCGTCACCGAGACGACCCTCGGTGATGTCCGCGGCGACGAAGGGTTCTACCACTACCGCCAGTACTCGGCGATCGATCTTGCCAAGTCGAAGACCCTGGAAGACGTCTGGTTCCTGATGTTCGAGGGCCGGCTGCCGACCGCCGGGGAGCGCGACCGCTTCGTCGCCGAGCTGGCGCCGTTGCGGGTGCTGCCGGACGAGGTTCGCACGGTGCTGCCGGCGATCGCGACCGCCGGCCCGTCGTTCAGCCCGTTGGCCGGTCTCCGCACCGCCTTGTCGCTACTGGCCGCCGTCCGGAGTCTCCCGCCGCTGTGGGACGCGGACCCGGCACGGCGGAAGGCCGACGCGATGCTGGTGTGCGCGGTGACGCCGACGATCCTGGCGGCGCTGTACCGGCTGCGCGACGGACAGGAACCGCTCGAGCCTCGCGCTGACCTCGGCGCCGCGGCGAACTGGCTGTACATGGTGACCGGGACCGAGCCGACCGCCGTACAGGCCGGCCGCGATCGAGCACTACCTGGTCGCGACGGTGGACCACGGGTTCAACGCGTCGACGTTCACCGCCCGAGTGATCGCGTCGACAGGTGCTGATGTCGTGGCTGCCGTCGCCGGTGCGATCGGAGCGTTCTCGGGACCGCTGCACGGTGGTGCACCGGACCGGGCGCTGGCCAGCCTGGACGAGATCGGTACGCCCGACCGGATCGACGCGTGGGTGCGCGCGAAGGTGTCGGCAGGAGACCGGATCATGGGCTTCGGCCACGCGGTCTACCGGACCGAGGACCCGCGGTCACTGATGCTGCGCGACATCGCCCGCGGCCTGGGCGGGGACCTGGTGGACTTCGCCACCACGGTGGAGCAGCGCATCGTCGACGTACTCGCCGAGCTCAAGCCGGGCCGCAACCTCTACGCCAACGTCGAGTTCTACGCCGGCGTGGTGATGGAGCTCTGCGGTCTGCCCCGGCCGATGTTCACCCCCACCTTCACCGTCAGCCGCGTCATCGGCTGGTCCGCCAACATCCTCGAACAGTCCACCGACCCCAAGATCATCCGGCCCGATCGCAACCTACGTCGGTCCGCAGCCGCAGTCCCGTCTGAAGCTGCAGGTTGAACCGCTCGTCGTCGGTGATGGGGCCGAAGCGGAGGAGGACCAGGTCGCGGGGGTAGTTCTGGCGGAGGCGCCAGGGGCCGTGGGTGCCCTGGCGCGGGAGGACCGACGCGGCGCGCTGGATGTAGCCGGAGGAGAGGTCGACCACGGGACGGCGTGGGGCGTCGTACTCGGCCTGGTCGATCTCGGGCACGCAGATGCTGGTGCCGGTGGCGGTGAGGTGGTTGAGCAGGCGGCAGACGTACTGCGACGTCAGGTCGGAGCGGAGCGTCCAGGAGTTGTTGGTGTAGCCGATGCACCAGGCGAGGTTCGGTACGCCGCTCAGCATCATCCCCTTGTAGACGAACGTGTCGTGCGGGTCCACCGGCCCGCCCGTCGACCGACAGCTCGATGTTGCCGAGTGCAACCATGCGCAGCCCGGTCGCGGTGACGATCAGGTCGGCTTCCAGTTCCTGTCCGGAGCGGAGCCGCAGACCGGTCGCTCGTGAAGGTCTCGATCTCGTCCGTGACCACAGAGGCCGAGCCGTCGCGCAGCGCCTCGAACAGGTCGGCGTCCGGCACCAGGCAGAGCCGCTGATCCCACGGCTTGTAGCGCGGGGTGAAGTGCGGGTCGACCGGGATCGAGTCCGGCAACTGCTTGGCCACTGTGCTGTTCAGGAGCCACGCAGCATGTGCCGGCCACCGCCGGAATGCGCTGTAGACCGCCGTACTGAAGAGGACGTTCTTGCCCCGGATCACCCGGTGCGCGAGCTTCTCGGGCAGTACGGCGCGCAGCCGGTCGGAGAACGCGTCGTGAGCCGGCCTGGACGCGACATAGCTCGGTGAGCGCTGCAGCATCGTCACGTGCTCCGCCGTACGAGCCATGGCCGGCACAAGCGTCACAGCAGTCGCACCACTGCCGATCACCACCACTCGCTGCCCGGTGTAGTCCAGGTCGTCCGGCCAGTGCTGCGGATGCACCACCTGCCCCTGGAACTCACTCTGCCCGGGGAAGTCGACCACATAGCCCGAGTCGTAGTCGTAGTACCCGCTGCACACATACAGGAACGAGCACGTGTACGACGCCTCCGTCGTCTCCACGGTCCACCGCGCATCCGCCGACGACCACGACGCCCGTACGACGCGCTGCCCGAAGCGGATGTGCTTGTCGATGCCGTAGGTGGCCGCGGTCTCGTGCAGGTACTCCAGGATCGACGGGCCGTCCGCGATCGCCTTCGCCGCCGTCCACGGGTGGAACGGGAAGCCGAGGGTGAACATGTCGGAGTCGGACCGGATCCCGGGGTAGCGGAACAGGTCCCAGGTGCCGCCGATGCTCTCGCGCGCCTCGAGGACGGCGTACGTCCGGTCCGGGCACTGCGTCTGCAGCCGGTAGGCGGCGCCGATCCCGGACAGGCCGGCCCCGACGACGAGGACGTCCAGGTGCTCCATGAATGCCTCCTGGGTTCCTGTTGAGTACCTGGTCAAGAGTACGTGCCGTGGGCACGATGGTGCTGTTCGTGTCTGCCACGTCACAGGAGGTGAGCCGGAAACATGACTGCGAAGTTCGTTGCCGGTGCTGTCGATTCCCCCGGCTGCCGATCGTCAGCAAGATGTCCAGTACAGACCCGATCCAAGGGAGCCGGAGATGGCGCAGTACGTGTTCTTGCTGTACGACAGCGAAGACTGGTTCGACAACCTCACGCCGGAGGAGTGGCAGCAGGCGATGAAGCTGCATGGCGCGTTCTCGGAGGCCGTGGAGAAGGCCGGAGCCCGGATCCTCGGCGGCGAGGCGCTGGACAGGTCGACCACCGCGAGCACGGTGCGGCAGCGCGAGGGTGCCGAGCCGCTGGTCACCGACGGTCCGTTCATCGAGACCAAGGAAGCCCTCGGCGGTTACTACGTGATCGAGGCCCGCGACCTGGACCAGGCGCTCGAGCTCGCCAAGGTCTGCCCGTCGGGGAACGTCGAGGTCCGCCCGGTCATGGACACCTCGTCGGACGCCGAGCCCCCGGCCTGACATGTCGCGGCAGCCGGGTGCGCCGACGGTCGCACCACCGTCGGCGTACCCGCCTGCGCCGGGGTGAGTGAGGTGGAGCCGGTGTCGGTGGTCGAGGTGGCCCGGGCGGTGGACCGGGCGCACCGGGAGAGTTGGTCGACGGTGCTCGCGTCGGTCGTGCGGCTGACGCGGGATCTGGATCTGGCCGAGGACTGCACGCAGGACGCGTTCGTGCAGGCGTTGCGGACCTGGCCGGACGGGCTGCCGGCGAACCCGGGCGGCTGGCTGACCACCGTCGCGCGGCGGCTGGCCCTGGACCGGATGCGGCGGGAGACGAACCTGCGGCGGAAACTCCCGTTGCTGGTGGAGGATCCGCTCGCATCGGCCGACGACGAGCAGCCGACGGATCCGCTCCGGCTCGTCTTCACCTGCTGCCACCCGGCGCTGGCGCAGGAGTCGCAGGTGGCGCTGACGTTGCGGCTGATCTGCGGCCTGACCACGCGCGAGGTGGCGGCCGGCCTGCTGATCAGCGAGCCGACCGCTGCCGCACGGATCACCCGGGCGAAGAAGAAGATCGCGGCCGCCTCGATCCCGTACCGGATCCCGGCCGATGACGAGTTGGCGGCGCGACTGGACGCCGTACTGACGGTCGTGCATCTCGTGTACACGGCCGGGCATGTGGCGGCCGGATCCGAGCTGACGCGGGCGGACCTGACCGGGCGGGCGATCGAGTTGGCGCGGCTACTCGTGCGGTTGATGCCGCAGGAGGCGGAGCCGCAGGCGTTGCTGGGGTTGCTGTTGATGACCGAGGCGCGCGGCGGTGCGCGGTTGAGCGAGGACGGGGAGCTGGTGCTGCTGGCGGATCAGGACCGGTCGCGGTGGAACATCCGGCTGCTGGCGGAAGGCGTGTCCCGGGCGACGACGGCGCTGGAGCGGGGACAGGGCCGGTTCGCGTTGCAGGCAGCCGTGGCCGGGCTGCATGTGACCGCGCCGTCCTGGGAGAAGACGGACTGGGGGCAGGTCGTGCGCATGTACGACGCCATGATGGTCAGCTGGCCGACGCCCATCGTCGCCCTCAACCGAGCCGCCGCCCACAGCCTCGTCCCCGGCGCGGACCTCGACACCGTCCTGTCCGAACTGGATGCCCTCAGCAACGAGCCCGCGCTCAAGTCCTACGCCTACCTCCCGGCCGCCCGCGCCGACATCCTCGCCCGCCTCGGCCGCACCGACGAGGCCGCCCACGCCTACAAGACCGCCATCACCCTCACCGCCAACGAAACCGAACGCCGCTTCCTCACCCACCGCCTCGCCACCCTGCCCGCCTGACCGATCAGTCGGCCTGGCCTTCCTCAGTCCCGCTCGGATAGGTGAGCGGTAGCCCGAACCTGGTCACGAGGTCGGGCGTACTGAAGACGTGGATGTGGGTGAGACCGGTGGCGGTGGGCGTGAGCAGACCGAGCCCGAAGGCCTGGTAGGTCCCGTCGGCGTCGCGGAGATAGGCGGCGGCCGCCGGCTGGCCGTTGGCTACCGTGCCGACCATCCGCCAATCGCCAGGGGAGCCGATCGCCTGTTCCAGCAGGCGAAGGCAGTTGACCCGGCCGGAGAACCAGGTGCTGGTGCCGACCAGTTCGATCGCCGCGTCGGCGCGGAGGGCTCGCTCGAGGGCAGCGATGTCGGCCTTCTCGAAGCCGGCGATGTACTCGGCGAGCAGAGCGCGAGCCTGTGGATCGGTTGGTTCGATGACCTCCGAGCGTTCCGGGGCCGTCTCGTCGAGCCGGGCCCGGGCTCGCTGCAGGGTGCTCTTCACCGCCGCGATCGTGGTGTCGAGCATCGCGGCGACCTCGGCCGCGGGGAAGGCGAGGACCTCGCGCAGGATCAGTACGGCGCGCTGCTTCGGCGGAAGGTATTGCAGAGCGGCCATCAAGGCCAGTCGCAGACTTTCCCGGCCGGCGACGATCGTCGCCGGATCGGAGCCGAGCAGCGCGTCCGGGATCGGCTCGACCCACGCGACACCGGGATCGGTGCCGGCCGCCGCGGGGTCGTCGGCGGGACCGCCGAGACCGGACGGGAGCGCCCGCCTGCCGCGCTGCTCGAGCGCGGTCAGGCAGGCGTTGGTGGCGATCCGGTACAGCCAGACCCGCACCGAGGAACGGCCTTCGAAGGTCGAGTACGAGCGCCACGCCCGCAGGTACGTCTCCTGCACCAGATCCTCGGCCTCGTCGACCGAGGCGAGCATCCGGTAGCAGTGCGCCAGCAGCTCCTTGCGGAACGGTTCGGTCCGACGCTCGAACTCGGCCATCACGGCTCCTTGTGTAGCACCGGCCGGACCCAGGCGGCCATCCGCTGGATGGCGTCGTCGGCCTCGGGTGCCCGCCCGGCCGCCATCTGGAAGGTGTGCTGCATGTCGGGGAAGACATCGAACCGCGCCTCGACTCCGGCTTTGACGGCGTGTTCGTAGAGCAGCCGGGCGTCGTCGACCAGCACCTCGTCCCCGCCGACCTGGATGTAGATGGGCCCGAAGCCGGTCAGATCGCCGTACAGCGGGTTGACCAGCGGATCGCGGGGATCGCCGCCCGCACCGACGTACAGGGCGGCCAGGTCGCGGACGAGGTCCCGGTGGAAGTACGCGTCGCGGTCCCGGTTGGCGTCGTACGAATCGCCGGTGACCTCCATGTCCACCCACGGGGAGAACGGCATCGAGGCGGCGGGCAGCGGCAGGCCGAACTGCCGGGCCCGCAGTTGGGTGGTGATCACCAGCCCACCGCCGCAGGAGTCGCCGGTGAACACGATCCGGGCCGGATCGATGCCCTGATCGAGCAGCCAGCGGTAGACCGCGGTCGCGTCGTCGACCTGCGCGGGGTGGGTGTGTTCGGGCGCCAGACGGTAGTCGAAGACCAGCGCCCGCGCGCCGGCCGCCTTGGCGAGGTGGCCGAACATCTTCCGGTGCGAGTACATCGACCCGCTGAGGAACCCGCCGCCGTGGATGCACAGCAGCACCCGATCCGGCGCGGCGTCCTTCGGCACGATCCACATCGCTGGCACCTCGCTGACGGACAGGTAGTCCACCTCGCCCGGCTCGCCGGTCAGACCGGCCCAGGTGTGGTCGGCGGTCTCGCGGTCAGGTTGCTCCGCCGCCGGCAGGTGACTGGTCAGGCGGGACGCCGCCCAGTGCCGTACGACCGCTTCTGACTCCTTGCTCGGCATCCTTGCCGTCCTTTCCTCGATGAGCATTCCCTGTACAGACCGGGGGAGGAGCGGAAAGGAATCGGTGCCGGGTTTGCCGGGCGTGCTTGACTGGAGTATGAGTGCGCCTGGTGCCGGGCCGCCGCTGTCGGCCTCGGAAGAGCGGACGTGGGGGATGGTGGCTCACGTCGGAGTGTTCGTCGCGGCCTGGTTCGCGATGGGGTTCCTGTGCCCGCTGGTGATCTGGCTGGTGTACCGGTACCGGTCCGATTTCGTCCGCCGGCACGCGCTGGAGTCGCTGAACTTCCAGCTGTCCCTGCTGATCTACACCGCGGTCGCGGTGGTGCTGATCCTGATCACGTTCGGCCTCGGCGTGCTGATCATCATCCCGCTGGTGGTGATCGGGGCCGTCGCGGCGCTGGTCTTCATCATCCTGGCCACGATGGCGGCGTCCAGCGGCCATGAGTACCGCTACCCGCTGACGATCCGCCTGGTCCGCTGAATCCAAGTGGTCCGCTGAATCCCGGGTCCGTTGGACCGGCGGTCGCCCGTTTGGCAGAGTTCGGGCGTGGAACTGATCGGCCAGGGGATGGAAGGTGCCGTCTACGACCTCGGCGACGGCCGGGTCCGCAAGCTCTGGTTCGATCGGCGGCCGGACGACGTACGCCCGTTGAAGGCGTTCCTCGACGAACTGCCGCCGCTGCCGTTCCGGACACCGCGGATCCACGAGATCACCGCGGACGCGAACGGGCAGGCCGTCAGCGAGGAGGACCTGCTGACCGGCATCGAACTGCACGAAGCCGGCCTCACCGAGGAGCAGGCGCTCGACGCCTTCGTTGCCGTGGTCGAGGCATTAGGCACGACGACGGCGGGTCCGGCGAGCAAGGCGCTCCCGGTCCTCAACCAGCCGTTCTGGCGCGACGACCTGTCCTGGGGTGAGGCGCTGGCGGCCCTGGTACGACGACGTGCCGCCGAGTCCCACCACCATCTCCGGCGGGACGTCCCCGACTTCGACAACCTGCTCGAGAGCGTGACAACCCGGCTGGCGACGGTCGAGCCGGACCGGCTGAGCGTCGTACACGGTGACATCTGCCGGCCCAACCTGCTGATGGACGGGCCGCGGACGGCCGCCGTACTCGATTGGGGTTTCTACTCGACGGCCGGTGACAACACCTTCGACGCCGCGCTGGCGGCCGGGTTCTTCGACATGTACGGCCCGGAGGCGCAACGGCTCGACAACCTGCTGCTCGACCGGTTCGAGCGGCTCGGGCACGACCGGCAGCGGATGTACCTCTACCGCGCGGCCTACGCGATCACCACCGCGACCATCTACGACGCGGACGCCGGCGACGGGCACTACGTCTGGTGCGTCGGCAACCTCAACCGGCTGCCTAGGTGATCGGCTCCCCGTCGCGCAGGTTGTGCAGCGTGGACGGGTTGCCGACGATCAGCGGCAGCCGGCGCGCGTTCAGCGGCGAGACCAGACCGTTCAGCGCGTCAATCGCATGCCAGGCCACTCCGTTGATCTCGAAGCCGTCGGGCTGCAGTGTGTCCACCAGTGACGGGTCGTGTACGCCGCCGTCGTACAGGATCTCGACGGCGTCGCCCCAGCCCTCCCAGCGGGGGAGCCAGTCGATCGCGAGTACGCCGACCAGCGGCAAGGCGACTCCGAGTTCCTCGTGCATCTCCCGGGACGCCCCGGTCGCCGGATCCTCGTCCGGTTCGACCACGCCGCCGGGGAGCTCCAGATCCTTCTTGTAGCTGACCTGACAGAGCAGCACGCGGTCTGAGGTGTCCCGCACGACCACATGCGCGATGACCCGCTTCTTCGGCAGCGCCGAGTCCATCAAGGCGGTCCAGCCCGTCAACGTGTTCGGGCGCGGGTCGTCCTTCCGCATCCCGTACACGGCCACGTCACGGCGTTCGCCGTCCACCAACACCGCACCGCGCAGCACGCCCTCGCGCCGGAAACCGGACCGGATCGCGACCCGGGCGGACGCGTGCAGCTCCGGATCCACCTCGACCTGCAGCCGCTCCAGCGCGAGCTCACCGAAGGCGTACTCGGCCACCAGCCGGACAGCCCGCTGCGCGACCTCGGGTGGGCCGTCCAATCGCCCACGTGACCACGCCGACGCCAAGGGCGGTCCGCCGTACTTCGACCGTGCCGAGCCGGCTGCCGTGCTCGACATCGAACGTCACCAGCTCCGGATCCGCTTCCGACGGTCGCAGGATCAGTTCACCATCGGTCAGCGGATGTACGGCGGTCACCCGGTGAACGCTACCCGGTGCGCCCCAGCACTCAACCTCACGGGTTGTAGCGCAGGTACACCGTGGACAGCGGCGGGACGGACAGCTCGGTACTGGTTTCCATGCCGTGCCAGCTCGGGCCGTTGGCGTCGACGGCACCGAAGTTGCCGACTCCCGAGCCGCCGTAGACGTCGGCGTCGGTGTTGACCGCCTCCTGCCACTGGCCGCGGTACGGCAGGCCGAGCCGGTAGCCGTGGTGCGGGATCGCGGAGAAGTTGGAGATGCAGGCGACCGCGGGTTCGCCGTCGTCGCCGGACCGGAGGAAGGAGAACACGTTGTTGCCGGCGTCGTTGGCGTCGATCCAGCTGAACTTCTCCGCCGCGTGGTCGGTCCGCCAGAGCGCCGCGCTGTCGCGGTAGACGCCGTTCAGGTCGCGCACCAGTTGCTGCAGGCCACGGTGGTCGGCGTGGTCCAGCAGCCACCAGTCGAGCTCGCCCTTCTCGGACCACTCCGACTCCTGGCCGAACTCGCAGCCCATGAACAGCAACTGCTTGCCCGGGTGCGCCCACATCATCGCCAGGTAGGCGCGCAGGTTCGCCAGTTGCTGCCAGCGGTCGCCCGGCATCTTGCGCAGCAGCGAACCCTTGCCGTGCACGACCTCGTCGTGGGACAGCGGCAGGACGAAGTTCTCCGAGTAGGCGTACATCATCGAGAACGTCAGTTCGTGGTGGTGGTACTGCCGGTGGACCGGCTCGTGCTCCAGGTAGCGCAGCGAGTCGTTCATCCAGCCCATGTTCCACTTGAAGCCGAACCCGAGCCCGCCCAGATGCGTCGCCCGGGTGACGCCGGGCCACGAGGTGGACTCCTCGGCCACGGTGATGACGCCCGGGACCCGCTTGTAGAGGGTCGCGTTCATCTCCTGCAGGAACGACACCGCTTCGAGGTTCTCGCGGCCGCCGTACTGGTTCGGCACCCACTGGCCCTCTTGCCGTGAGTAGTCCAGGTAGAGCATCGACGCGACCGCGTCGACCCGCAGCCCGTCGATGTGGAACTCCTCGGCCCAGTAGATCGCGTTCGCGACCAGGAAGTTGCGTACCTGCGGCCGGCCGAAGTCGAACACCAGCGTGCCCCAGTCCGGCTGCTCGCCGCGGCGCGGATCCGGGTGCTCGTACAGCGGTGTGCCGTCGAACCGGGCCAGCGCCCAGGCGTCCTTCGGGAAGTGCGCCGGCACCCAGTCGACGATGACGCCGATCCCGGACTGGTGCAGGCGATCGACCAGGAAGCGGAAGTCGTCCGGGTCGCCGAAGCGCGAGGTCGGAGCGAAGTACGACGTGACCTGGTAGCCCCAGGAGCCGCCGAACGGGTGCTCCATCACCGGCATCAGCTCGACATGGGTGAAGCCCATCTCGTTGACATAGGCAACGAGCTCGTCGGCCAGCTCACGGTAGGACTTGCCCTTGCGCCAGGACCCGAGGTGCACCTCGTAGACGCTCATCGGCTCGGCGTAGGCCTGCGACGCCGCCCGCCGCTCCAGCCACTCGGCGTCGCTCCAGTCGTACGACGATTCGTGCACGACGGACGCGTTCGCCGGGGGAGTCTCGGCCAGGTTCGCCATCGGGTCGGCCTTCTGCCGCCAGACGCCGTCGCGACCGCAGATGTCGAACTTGTACCGCGTCCCCGGTCCGACACCCGGGACGAACAGCTCCCACACACCGGACGAACCGAGTGAGCGCAGCGGATGCGCGCGGCCGTCCCAGAAGTTGAAGTCCGCGGTGAGGCGGATGCCCTGCGCGTTCGGGGCCCAGACGGCGAACGACGTACCGGTGATGGTTCCGGCCGGGCCGTCGTAGCGGCGGACGTGGGCGCCGAGCACGGTCCAGAGCAGCTCGTGCCGGCCCTCGCCGATCAGGTGCAGGTCGACCTCGCCGAGCGACGGCAGGTACCGGTACGGGTCGTCCAGCTCGATCGCGGGACCGTCGGTGTAGGTCACTTCGAGGCGGTAGTCGGGCACCTTGTCGAGGTCGAGTACGCCGACCCAGACACCCTCGAACTCGTGCCGCAGCTCGAGCCGCTGGTCGTCGTACAGCACGGTGACGGACTGGGCGAACGGGCGCAGCACACGAACGGTGACACCGCTGTCGCCGAGATGCGGCCCGAGCACCTGGTGGGGATCGTGGAACGTCCCGCCGACCAGCTGCTCCAGCATGGTCCGATCCACCGGAACCGCTGTCACCACAGGCTCTTCGGTCGCCACCACCGGTGCCTCGAAAGCATCGGAAACCGGCCCGGCGTCATGCTCGCTCGATCCCATGAACTCCATCCTGCCCGATCCATCGTCCATCTGCCGCACCCCCCGTACCCGTCGATGCAGGACGTACACAAAAGGCGGTCAGGACCGCGGCGCGGCGGTCGACTCGCGGACGATCAGTTCGGGACGGAACAGCAGGGACTGCCCCTTGACCGGGCCGGAGTCCTCGAGCCGGGCGCGGAGTAGATCGAAGGCCGCGCCGGCCATCTCCGGCATCGGCTGCCGAACGGTGGTCAGCGTGGGTGCGTAGAGATCGGCGAGCACGATGTCGTCGAAGCCGACCACGGACACGTCCCGGGCGACCTCCAGACCGCCGTCGCGAATGCCGCGGCAGACACCGAGCGCGCACATGTCGTTGATCGCCACGATCGCGGTCGGCGGCTCGTCCAGGGCGAGCAACTCGGCCGCGGCCGCGCGGCCGAGCTCAGAGGCCTCGACATCGCCGAAGGCGTCCGCGCCGCTGCCACTCGGCGCCAGCAACGCCTCCGCCGGATCGAGGCCGGCGCGTTCCAGACCGGCGACGAAACCGCGGTGCCGCTCCTTGCGGTTGATACTGGCCAACGCCCCGGAGACGAAGGCGATCCGGCGGTGTCCGAGGTCGGTGAGGTGCCGGGTGGCCAGTTCGCTGCCGATGGCGTTGTCGACGCTGATACTCACCAGGGACGCCGGGTCGCCCGCCTGCGCGGTCCGGTCGAAGGCGACCAGTTGCAGGCCTCGCTCGACCAGCGGCATGACGTGCTCGAGGGACGGCAGCGACGAGCACAGGACGACACCGTGGACGCCGTCGGCCCACAGCTCCTCGATGTAGTCGCGCTCCCGGCGAGGGTCGCGCTCGGAGTTGCACAGCAGCACGTGATAGCCCTCGGCCAGCGCCGCCGACTCCAGATGACGGGCCAGCGCACCCCAGAACGGGTTGCCGACCGATGGCACGACCAGCCCGACCGTCTGGTTCCGGCCGGTGCGCAACTGCCGGGCCGCCCGGTTCGGCCGGTAGCCCAGCTTGTCGATCGCCGTCTCGATCCGCTGCCTGGTCTCGGGCAGCATCCGGTGACTCCGCCCGTTCAGCAGATTCGACACCGTGCTCGGCGAGACGCCGGCCGCTGTCGCCACCTGCTGGATCGTCACCTCTCCCATGGTCACCCCGCGCATTCTTCCCTGAAGGTCCAAGTCCTGCCACCACCTGGTGTAACGATGCAGCAGATCTGTCGCTCAGTGTACGGCAAGACTTCGCAGCGGCGAGGTCTTGACGTCCGAGAATCTCCATCTCTAGCATCGGTGCATCGTTGCACCAACCGGCCATCACCAGCGCCGGTGCTGGCGGTAGATCGTTGCACCAATCCATTCCGGTCGCAGCACCACGAAAGGGCGCGCCATGGAGTACACCCGCAGATCAGTCCTGTCCGTCCTCGGCCTCGGCGCCCTCGGCGTCGCCACCGGGTGTGCCGCCTCGCCCGAAGGCGCGCAGGCCCCGGCCGAGGGACCGGCCGACGGCGAGATCACGCTGCTGACCCCGATCTACGAGGGCAGCACCGGCAAGCAGTTGCTGGAGGGCAAGTTGCTGCCGGCGTTCAAGCAGAAGAACCCGAACGTCACGGTCAAGGTCGACTACACGACGTACGCCGCACTGAACGAGAAGCTCACCACCGGCCTGGCCGGCGGCCTGATGCCGGACGTGGTGATGCTCGGCGTCGGCTGGATCCCGCCGTTCGCGCACAAGAAGGTGCTCGCGCCGCTGCCGGAGTCGCTGGCCACCCGCTTCGACTACGAGGACCGCGTCCTCGAGCCGTCCCGGTACGACGGGAAGCTGTACGCACTGCCGTTGGTGCTGGACACCCGGATCGTCACCTATCGCAAGGACCTGTTCGCCGAGGCCGGGATCAAGGCGCCGCCGAAGGACTGGGCCGAACTGCGCGCGATGTCCAAGGAACTGGCCCGCACCGACGGGTCCGGCAAGCTGACCCGGGTCGGGTTCGACCCGTTCTCGATCGATCTGCGGCAGTGCTGGGAGACGTTCCTGTTCGCCAACGACGGCAACCTGTTCGACGAGGCGGGCCAGCAGGTCCGGTTCGACGACGAGCGCGGCGTCGAGGCACTCCAGCTGTTCCTCGACGTGGTGAAGGACAAGTCGGCCGACTTCTCCTTCAAGACCGCGGCCGGTCAGCCGAGCACGCTGGCGCAGGGCAGGTCCGCGATGATGATGGCCAACAACTCCCTGTGGGTGCAGTTGCAGCAGCAGAACCCGGAGCTGCTGAAGGAGGACAAGGTCGGCGCGTTCATCCTGGCCAACAAGGTGCCGGCGATGTTGCAGGGCGGGACCCTGGTGGCCCGCTCGGCCTCGACCAAGCACGCGGCCGCGGCGCAGGCGCTGGTGGAGTTCCTGGGCACGCCGGACACGATCCTGCCGACCGCCCAGCAGCGCGGCTCGGTGCCCGGGGTGCAGGACCTGCGGACCTCGGACTACGTCAAGAACAACGGCTTCGTGAAGCTTGCCCTGGACAACATGAGCAAGGCCCGGTCCGAGGGCGGTACGGCGGCCTGGATGGAGATCCGGGAGAAGATCAAGGTCACCCTGGAGACCGCCGTGGTCGGTCAGCGGACCGCCAAGGAAGCGATCGACGAACTGGCGAACCTGAGCAAGGAAGCGATCTCGCGGCTGTGAGCCGGAACCGTAGTGTCGATGCCGGAGCGGGTGCGCGAGGCCGCGCCCGGTCCGGCCACCACGCCCACCGCGCCGCCGGTTGCTGCGGAGTCGCCGGCGGGCCGGTCTGCTGATGGTCGCCCCGGCGGTGCTGCACTCGCTGATCTGGATCGGCATCCCCCTGGTCGCCGCCGTGGTGCTGAGCTTCACGTCGTACGACGTGCTGACGTCGCCGCGGTTCGTCGGGCTGGAGAACTTCCGCGATCTGCTGGGTGACGACGTGTTCCGGCGTGCGGTGCTGAACACCAGCGTCTACACCTTCTTCACCGTCCCGGTGGCGATGGCGATCGCGCTGCTGATCGCGCTGATGCTGAACGCCAAGCTGACCGGCCGGGCGATCTTCCGGACCGCGATCTTCATCCCGCAGGTGACGGCGACGATCGCGGTGGCGCTGGTCTGGTTGTGGATCTACGACCCGCGCAGCGGGCTGGCGAACACGGTGCTGTCGTTCCTCGGGCTGTCCGGGCCGAACTGGCTGTCGTCGACCAGTTGGGCGATGCCGGCGGTGATCGCGGTCGGCATCTGGCAGGGGATCGGGCTGAAGATGCTGATCTACCTGGCCGCGCTGCAGAGTCTGCCGAACGAGCTGTACGAGGCGGCGTCGGTGGACGGGGCCTCGAAGGTGCGGCAGTTTTTCAGCCTGACCGTGCCGTTGCTGAAACCGGCCACGTTCTTCGTCTTCGTCACCTCGGTGATCGGCGCGTTCCAGTCGTTCGACCAGGTCTACATCCTGACCGACGGCGGGCCGGCCAACAGCACCACGATGATGACGTACGAGATCTACAAGTCCGCGTTCCGCGAGTTCCGGATGGGGTACGCCTGTGCGCAGAGCCTGGTGCTGTTCGCGCTGCTGCTCGTCCTGACCCTGGTGAACCGGCGGATCACCGGAGGTGACCGTGGCACGCGCTGACGTGCGCCGGCTCAGCCCCGGCCGGATCGCCCTCTACCTGACCCTGACCGTGATCTCCGCGGTGATGATCGTCCCGTTCGTCTGGATGGTGCTCACCTCGCTGAAGACACCGGCCGACATCGCCGCCGCACCGCCCCGGCTGCTCCCGACGGAATGGGCCTTCGGCAACTATGCCGACGCGCTCGACGCCGCCCCGTTCGCGACGTACGCGCGGAACAGCTTCGTCATCGCGGCCAGTCACACGATCCTGAACGTGGTGATCGCGTCGATGGCCGGGTACGCGCTGGCCCGGCTCCGGTTCCGCGGCAGTTCGCTGATCTTCCTCGGCTTCGTCGGTGCGCTGATGATCCCGACGTACACCAAGATCCTGCCCGAGTTCCTGATCGTGCGGTTCATGCCGCTGTTCGGCGGCAACGACATCACCGGCCAGGGCGGCACCGGCTGGCTGGACACCTGGTGGGCGCTGATCATCCCGGGCGCGGTCAGTCCGTTCTCGGTGTTCCTGTTCCGGCAGTTCTACCTCGACCTGCCGGTGGAGCTGGAGGAGGCGGCCCGGCTGGACGGGCTCGGTGAGCTGGGCATCTACGCCCGGATCATGACGCCGCTGGTGAAGCCCGCGTTCATCACGGTCGCGCTGCTCACCTTCGAGGGGTCGTGGAACAACTTCCTCTGGCCGCTGCTGGTGACCAAGAGCGACAGCTTGCGGGTGATCCAGGTCGGCCTGTCGGTGTTCCGCACCGAGAACGACACCCAATGGGCGTTCCTGATGGCCGGCACCACGCTGGCCACCGTTCCGATGGTGGTGCTGTTCCTGATCGGGCAGCGCTACTTCGTCCAAGGTTTCGCGACCGCGGGCATCAAATGACAATCATCGAAGGAGAACGACGTATGCCCGACGAACTGCAGGGATCGCGCGCACTGGTCACCGGGGCCGGACACGGTATCGGCCGGGCGATCGCGCTCGGCCTGGCCGCGGCCGGAGCGGACGTGGTGGTGCACTACGGCACGTCCGCGGACGCCGCCGCGCAGACGGTCGCCGACATCGAGGCGCTCGGCCGGAAGGCGATCGCGGTCGGCGCCGACGTCACCAGTACGGCGGAAGTCGACCGGCTGCTGGACGAGACGATCGCGTTCCTCGGCGGCCTGGACGTCCTGGTCTGCAACGCCGGTCACCTGATCGGCCGGGTCAAGGTCGAGGAGATGACCGACGAGCACTTCCAGCAGGTCGTCGACGTGAACCTCGGCGCGACCTTCCGCACCACGCGGGCCGCGATCCCGCATCTGGCCCAGTCGGACAATCCGCGGATCATCACGATGGCCTCGCTCGCCGCGCACAACGGCGGCGGCCCCGGCTCGGTGGTCTACGCGGCGGCCAAGGCCGGGATCCGCGGCTTCACCAAGGGGCTGGCCAAGGAACTCGGTCCGCGCGGGATCACGGTCAACTCGGTCGCGCCCGGGTACATCGCCCAGACCGCGTTCCACCAGACCTTCTCCACCGAGCAGGCCCAGGCGGCGATGGTCGCCGGTACGCCGATCGGCCGGGCCGGCGCGGTCGAGGACGTGGCGAACGCGGTCCGGTTCCTGGCGCTGCCGGCCTCGGGCTACCTGACCGGGACCACCATCGACATCGACGGTGGCACATGGCCTCGCTGACCGGACATCCGCCGGCCGAGCGCGGTGGCTGGTGGCACCAGTACGTCTGCCCGGCGCACGGAGTCGAGCTCGAGCACGTCGGGTTCGGCACCGGTGAGTTCCCGGCCGGCGGCGTGCCGTGCTCGTACGGCTGCCGGGTGGACACCGAGGCGGTGCGCGGGGCGTGGCGAGTGCTCGCGCACCACTGGTGGGCTCGCCGGATCCGCTTGCTGTCGTACGACGGCCAGGGTGCGGACCACCTGCACGTCGTACGCACGTCTCTACCTGGAGCTGACCAAGGAAGGTGAGCACGAGCAGGCGCAGGGGTGGATGCAGCGCGGCCGGCTGTTCCACCAGGCGTTGACCGACGCGGTCTGGGGTGTGCCGATCGCGCACGCGGTCCGGAACCTCGCCGGGCGCGCCGACCTGAGCGAGACCCTGCCGATGCTCGACGACATGGTCGCGGGTGCTCGCCGGGCCCGGGAGGCGATGGTTGCCCAGGACAAGTTCTCGTCGAACTACACGGCCTGGTTCAACGCGCTCGGAATCACGGCCGGTCAGGCAGCGGCCGCTGTCCGCGGCGAGGTGTGGGAGGGCGAGAAGGAGTGGCTGACCGGTGAGCACGGGCAGTTCGCGCATCTGGAGGTCTCGACCGGCGAGGACGGCTGGGAGTGGGAGGCGAGCACGTACTACCACGGCTTCGTCCTCCGCGCGTATCTCCTGAGCCTGCGCGGGCACGATCCGGCCGCCGTACCCGATCGGCTCGAAGCGATGATCGCGGCGCTGGCCGGGATCGCCACTGACGGCGGCATCCTGCCGGCGCTGCACGACGGTCCGTATCTCCGGGTCCCGCTGGCGATCGAGTGGCTGGAGATCGTTGCCCTGGCGCGGCAGTTCACCGCGAACCACGGTCTCGACGCGGTCGCGACCCGGGCCCGCGCGGAGGTCGGGCCGGAGTACGACGGTCTGGAGGACCGGTACGGCGGCTGGTTCGCCGGACCGCCCCGAGCCGGCACTCCGGCGCACCGTTCCGCTGTCGAGCTGACCAACTCGTACGCCGTCATCCGCGTCGGCGGCATCCACGCAGTACTCGACCACGGCCCCCACGGCGGCTCGCACGGCCACCACGACAAGCTCGCGCTCTACCTGTACGGCGCAACGACACCGTGGCAACCCGATCCCGGGCAGGTGCCGTACGGCCATGCCGAGTGGCGCCGCCACTACAAGTCGGCCGCCGCCCACCCGACGATCCGCATCGACGGCGCCGATCCCGAGGAGGCGACCGGAGTCGTGGTCGAGTCCGGGCCGTCGTCCGTGACTGCCGAGGTGAGTGGCTGGTACGACGGCGTCCGGGCAGTGCGGCACGTCGAAGCCGGCGACGGCTATCTGGTCGACGTGGTCCGGGTAGAGGCCGATCGTGAGCGGGAGATCGTGCTGCAGTTCCGGCCCGACGTCGACCTCACTGTCAGAGTCGACGGCGACGAGGTGCACACCACGTGGTCGGGTGACGAGGTGCTGTACGGGCATCACGTTGCCGAGGGCAACGCCGTACCGGTGACGCGGCCGGGCCCTGGACCGGCTGACGATCCGCAGCGGATGCGGACCGGCCTGGATTGGACGGTCGTAGGCACTACAGCGACGTTCCGCTCGGTCTATTCGATCAACCCGGACCGGAGCGGGGGCCGCTGATGCTGATCGAGGATCGCCTGGACGACCTGCGCTCCGCCCTCGACGGCCGCGACGCCGCCCGCTGGCGACGCCTCGCCGAGCAGTGCGACTGGTACCGGGCCCAGACCCCGCCGACCGAACATCCGTCTGCGAGCATCACCTACTTCGGACCGGCTGCAGCCAATCTGGCGCTGGCCTACCGGCTGACCGGCCACGAGCACTATCGCGTCGAGGCCGCGCGCTGGATCTCGGCCGCGATCGGCTTCCCGCACTGGGGCAAGGCGCACATGCCGGACCACGACCTCGACGCCGGCTGGCTGCTGCACGGGCTGTCACTCGCGTACGGCTGGCTGGGCGACGACTTCGAGCTCGCCGCCGACATGCGCGCAAAGCTGGAGCTGCAAGGCGCCCGGCTGTACGAGTTCGCCGTCGAGTCCGAGGGCTCGTGGTGGAGTTCGTCGTACTGGCAGAACCACAACTGGATCTGCTACACGGGTCTCGCCGCCGCCGGGTACGCGCTCGGCCGCCCGGAGTGGACCGAGCGGGCGAAGGCGAACTTCGCGACCGTGATCGACCTGCTGCCGGCCGACGGCTCGTCCATGGAGGGGGTCGTCTACTGGCGGTACGGCGTGCCGTGGCTCGCGACGTACCTCGACCTGCTGCAGGACCAGGAAGGCCTGGACTGGTGGGATCGCTGCCGCTTCCTCGCGAACACGTTCTCCTACCGGTTGCAGCAATGCGCGCCCGGGTTCGAGGAGAACATCGACCACGGCGACTGCCACGACCGCCGCAGTGGGCACAGCGTCGCGCTCTACTCCAAGCTCGCGTCCGCCTACCGCATCGGCGAGGCCCAGTGGCTGGCGGCACAGGTGGCCGAGCGGTTCTTCTGGCGCGAGGCGTACGCGAGTGGCGTGAAGCCCGGCGTGATGCCCGAGGCCTACCTGGAGCTTCTCTGGTACGACGACACAGTGGCGGCCGTTCCGCCCGACGAGTCGGCGCCGTTATCGGCGTACTTCCCGGACCTCGGTCTGGTCACCGCACGCACCGGGTGGGACGACCAGGCGACGATGGTGTCGTTCAAGGCCGCACCGGGCGGAGGCCACCAGGCGTGGGAGACCTCGCACCGGTTGGACACCGAGCGCGGCTGGGACACGTTGAGCGCCGGTCACCACCACCCGGACGCGGGGTCGTTCGTGCTGACGTCGCGCGGTGCGTTCCTGGCCGTCGACGAGGGCTACAGCAATCGCAAGCGAGCCGGCGACCACAACCTGATCCTGGTGGACGGGCAGGGGTTCGCCGACGAGGACCGGTACCACGTCTACAAGGGCGCGCCGTACGAGCGTCAGGCGCGGATGGTGGACGTCCTGGCCGCGGACGGCGTGGCTCATGCGACCGCTCAGATCGCCGCGATGTATCCGGCCGAGTTGGCGGTCGAGCGGCTGGACCGGACGCTGGTGTTCACTCCGGCCGGCCGCCTGGTGCTGCTGGATCGGTGTGCGGCGGAGGTGCCGCGCGAGTGGACCTTCCTGTTGCACGCCGACTGGCCGCTCGAGTTCGACGGTGACGATGTGGTGCTGCGATCAGGGTCGGCCCAGGCCCGCGTCAGGATGCACTCACCGGTGGCCGTCTCGGCCACGGTCACAGAGGTCGAGGCGAATCCGACCTCGAGTACGCCGAGTCTGCGGCTGACCCGGACGATGCACACCCTGCACGCCACCGCGGACTGCAGTTCGACCGCGACCCTGCTGACCACGATCGAGCCGACGTCCTCGCTGCGGCCGGAGAAGGCGAGCGGCCGCCGGATCGAGCTGACCCGCGGCTTCGGGATCGCCTTCGAGGACGAGATCGTCCTGCTCGCCGATGACGACGGGATCGTCGAGGGCGAAGGGATCTCGGCGCGTGCGAAGGCGGTCATCCGCTCGGATCGGAGCGGGTTGTCGCTCGTCGGTGCGACGTACGTCGAGCTCGACGGCCAGGTCCTGTTCGAAGGCGAGCGGTCCTGATGCGGCGGGCGCTGGATTGGCTCGGGTGGCTGGCGAGTCCGGTGATGGCCGGTGCCGCCTTCTCGATCCTCTGCCTCGGCGTCGTGACCTGGCTGCCGGCGCTCGCCGCGGTCGGGTTCGCGCTCAACCGGTGGCGGACCGACGGTGACACGCGCGTGTTCACCGGCGTCTTCAGTGGTTGGCGCCGGTACTGGCGTCCGCTGCTGCCGCACTCGATCCTGCTCACCGTGGCCGCGGTCATTGCCGCGAGCAACCTGATGTTCCTGTCCGGCCGGTCGGGTTCGGCCGCACTGGTGTTGTTCATGGTCCATGTCGGCCTGGTCGCGGCCGCTGTCACCTACCACCTCGCGCTCGCCGTGGCGGCCGGGCGCGACCCCAGCGGGACGGCGGCCGGTTGGCGCCGCACGGCGTTCGGCCTCGCCTTCACGTCCGTCCCCCGCGGCACGGCGCTCCTCGGGGCCGCGATCGCGGCCCCCGTCTTCTCGCTCGTCGTACCGGCGGGCCCGCTTCTGCTCGGCACCACCGTTCCGGTGCTGGTCGGCCTCGTCGTGGCCGACCACACCGAACGTGCCACGTCCTAGTCCCCAACCGCCCTCAGGGAGGACACCCATGTCCAGAAGACTCATGCGCACCCCGCAGGGCCAGGTCTGCGGCAACACCATGTCCGGCAACACCGGCGGAAACTCGGTCGGCACGTACGGCGCCGACTTCAACCCCACCGGGTCCTGCTGATGAGCGCGCTGTCCCGCCGAGGGCTCCTTGGCGGGGCGGCCGCCGGCTCGCTGACTCTGATCGCTGCGCCCGCCACTGCGACACCGTCAGTGAAGCGCCGCTGGGTCACGAGCTGGGCGACCGCGCAGACTGCTCCGACAGCGACCGACGCGGACGCCGCCGCAGGCTTCACCGACACGACGATCCGGCAGGTACTGCGTTTGTCCGCGGGCGGACCGATCCGGCTCCGGTTCGCGAATCCCTTCGGAACCACGCCGGTCACGGTCGGCCCGGTCACCGCAGGTCGCCACCCAGTGCTCTTCTCCGGCGAGAAGCAGGTGCTGATCGCGACCGGTGCGACTGTGCTCAGCGATCCGGTCGACCTGCACGTGCCTGACCGCGGCGACGTGGTGGTGAGCATGTACCTGCCCGGACCGACCGGGCCACTGAGCTTCCATCGCAACGTCCACGCCACCGGGCTGATCGGTGCCGGTGACCTGACCGACGCCGGCAACTCGGCGTACCAACGCCAGACCAAATCGGTCTTCCTGCTCAACGGTGTCGATGTCGCCGGCCACGGCCTGCGGACGCTCGCGATCCTCGGCGACTCGATCACCGAAGGCGTCGGGACGCCGGATGATGCGAATCTGCGCTGGCCGGATCAGTTCGCGGCGCGGTTCCATCGCAGTCCGGCGGTGGCGAATCTCGGCATCAGCGGGAACCGGCTGTTGCTCGACGACGGGCGGTTCGGTCCCGGCGGGCAGGCGCGTTTCGATCGGGACGTGCTGGCATTGCCAGGTCTCGATGCCGTGCTGGTGTTCCTCGGCATCAACGACCTCCAGCAGCCGCCGAGTCAGCTCGATCCCGCCGTCCTGCTGGCGGCGTACGGCCACCTGGTGCGCCGGGCCCGGGACCACGAGCTGAAGGTGCTCGGGGCAACGATCGGACCGTTCAAGGGCTGGATCCGCTACACCGACGAGTTGGAGCACGTCCGACAACAGATCAACGCCGTACTGCGGACCGGCCGGGTCTTCGACGTCCTCGTCGACATCGACGCGGCGCTCCGTGATCCTGCCGATCCGGCCCGGCTCCGGCCCGACTTCAACAGCGGCGACGGGTTGCATCCCAACGCCGCCGGGGCCCGGGCGATCGCCTCCGCCCTCCTTGCCTGAAAGGAACTCGATGCCTGATCTCACCCTCCGCCGACGGACGGTCCTCGGCGGCATGCTCGGAAGCTCGGCCGCGATGCTGGCCGGCCCACTCGCCCTGCCCGCCTGGGCCGACGCCTCCACCGACGAACTGCGTCTCCGGTGGCACACGCTCCTCACCGGCGGTCCCACCGTGGACCCGTCCGACCCCGATCTCGCGGTGGCCATCGCGCGGATCGACAAGCTGGCCAAATCCGCCTTGACCACCCTCGACCGGACCGCGAACCGCACCACGCTCTGGCCCGACCTGGCCAGCACGACCCTGTCCAACCACGTCGCGTCCAACTTCCGGCGGATCAAGCAGATCGCCGTCGCCTGGGGCACCACCGGATCGTCGTACGTCGGGAACACGCAGGTCGCCGCGGATGTGCTGGGCGCGCTCGAGTGGATGTACGCCAACCGGTACAGCCCGACGCTGCCGCGGTACGACAACGACTACGACTGGGAGATCGGCGGCGCGTCCGCCCTCGCCGACACGCTGGTCCTGCTGTACGACGTGATCGACCCGGCAATGCGGTCGACGTACACGGCCGCGATCAACCACTACACGCCCGACCCGAACCTCTGGCGTGCCGACCGGCAGATCGCCACCGGCGCCAACCGGGTCTGGATCGCCACGGTGGTCGCGGTGCGCGCCGTACTCGACGGCGACACCGCCGCGCTGACCCGCGTCCGCGACGCGATCAGCGATGTCGAGGGCAGCGGGGCGAACAGCGTGCTGGCCTTCAACGACGCACCCGGGCGGATCGACGGGACCGGCGAGGGCTTCTACAGTGACGGCGCGTTCCTGCAGCACTGGAAGCACCCGTACAACGGCGGCTACGGCAAGGAGTTGCTCGGCACACTGTCGTCGCTGCTCTACCTGCTCGGCGGCACGCAGTGGACCGTCACCGATCCCGACCTGGACAACATCTACCACTGGATCGACGACGCGTTCGACCCGCTGATGGCTCGCGGCGACCTGATGGGTTCGGTCTGCGGCCGCGAGATCGCCCGGCCGAGCAAACAGAACCACGCGCCGACGCAGACGGTGATCGAGGGCGCGCTGCGGCTCATCCCGGCGGCACCGCCCGACCGGGCCGAGCGGCTCACGGCACTGGTCAAGCAATGGATCACCGAGGACACGTTCCGCGACTTCCTGACCGTCACCGACCCGGCCTCGCTGGTGGCGGCCCGGGCCGTGCTCGGCTCCGGTACGCCGGCCCGCGGTCCGCTCGTGCTGCACAAGCAGTACCCGCGGATGGACAAGGTCGCGCACCACCGCCCCGGCTTCACGATCGGGCTCAGCGCCTACTCGTCGCGGATCTACAACTACGAGTCGATCCAGACCGAGAACCTGCACGGCTGGCACCTGTCCGACGGCATGGTGCTGGTGTACGACGACGATCTCGGCCACTACTCCGGCGACTACTGGCCGACCGTCGACCCGTACCGGCTGCCAGGGACGACGGTCGACACCCGGCGACTGGCCGACTCGTACGGCTTCCGCAGTACGAGCGCCGCCGACTGGGTCGGGGGAGCAGCCGTCCCCGGTACGACGATCGGGGCCTACGGCATGGACCTGCGCGGACACGGCACCGGCCTGACGGCGTTGAAGAGCTGGTTCCTGATCGACGACGTGATGGTCTGCCTCGGCTCGGACATCACCGGTCCGGGCGTCGGTCGAGACGATCGTGGAGAACCGCAAGCTCCGCACCGGCACCGAGGCGTTCGTCCAGGCACCCGGCTACTGCCACCTGGCCGGCACCGGCGGCTACGTCTTCCCGGACAGTACGCCGGTCCGCGTGCTCCGGGAGAACCGGACCGCGACGTGGCGGGAGATCAACCTCAAGTACGGCACCGACACCCCGGTGACCAGGCCGTACCAGACGGTCTGGATCGATCACGGTGCCGCGCCCGTTGCCCAGGGCTACTACTACGTCCAGCTGCCGACAGCGAGCCTGGACGCGACCACGGCCTTCGCCCGGAACCGCCCGGTCCGGCGGCTTCGGGCCGACTCGACCGTCCACGCCGTACGGCTGCACGACGTACTGGCCGCGAACTTCTGGCAGGCCGGATGCGTCGCCGAGCTGACCGCGGACGGCCCGGCCTCGGTGGTCGTGGCCCGAGGCAAGGTCGCCATTTCCGACCCGACCCAGACCCGGACCTCGGTCACCGTCGACCTGGCCGAGCCTGGCCTGCGCTTCATCGAGGCAGACGACCGAGTACAGGTGACTCGCCGGGAAGCCGGCTGGCGCCTGGTCGTCGACGTCACCGACACCCATGGCAGCACCCTGACCGCCACCTTCCGCTGAGGAGAGTTTGATGCTGGTTGACATGCCCTTGGACCGGCTACGCGAGTACCGGCCCGAGCCGGAGGAGCCCGCGGACTTCGACGCGTTCTGGAAACAGACGCTCGACGACGCGGCCGGCAGCCCGATCGACGCCCGATTCGAGCCGTACGACGCCCGCCTGGCGACTGTCGACGTGCAGGACGTGACGTTCGCCGGGTGGGGCGGTCAACCGGTGAAGGCGTGGTTGCTGCTGCCACGCCATCGCAGCGGACCGCTGCCCGCTGTGGTTCAGTACATCGGCTACAACGGCGGTCGTGGCATCCCCTACGAGTGGTTGACCTGGAGTGCCGCCGGCTACGCCCATCTGGTGATGGACAACCGCGGTCAGGGCGGTGGCGGCAAGACCGTCGCCGACACCGCCGACATCGCGCCGGACGGGCACGGGTCGTCGTCACCCGGCTTCCTGACCAGAGGCATCGAGGACCCGTACCGGCACTACTACCGGCGGCTGATCACCGACGCGGTCCGCGCGGTCGACGCGGCGAAAGCCAGCCCGGACGTCGATCCCGGGCGGGTCGCCGTCATCGGTGGAAGCCAGGGCGGCGGTCTCGCACTGGCGGTTGCCGGTCTC
The DNA here is from genome assembly GCA_963748245.1 of uncultured Actinomycetota bacterium. Classification (GTDB taxonomy): domain Bacteria; phylum Actinomycetota; class Actinomycetes; order Propionibacteriales; family Kribbellaceae; genus Kribbella. The sequence goes on from CAVVIA010000006.1 coordinate 181,082, forward strand.
CGCGACGACCTGTCCGCGGCGATCGCCGACGTACCCTTCCTCTGCCACTTCCGGCGCGCGTCGCAGATCACCGACAACGGCCCGTACGCCGAGATCGGCCGCTGGCTGAAGGGACACCGGTTCGAGGTGGAGACGGCGATGGCGACGCTGTCGTACTTCGACGCGGTCAACTTCGCGGCCCGGGCAGACTGCCCGGCCTGGTTCTCGGTGGCCCTGATGGACAACGTCTGCCCGCCCTCGACCGTCTTCGCCGCCTTCCACCGGTACGGCGGTCAGGCCCAGCTGGAGGTGTTTCCGTACAACGGGCACGAGGGCGGCGCCGAGTACGACGTACCGCGCAAGCTCGCTGCGCTCACCTCGGTCTTCGGACCGGGCTAGCGCGGATCTGGGATCACCCTTCGGCCAACTGCATGGCCGCGGCCAGCGGGATCGGCAGCCAGGACGGCCGGTTGCGGGCCTCGTAGAGCGTTTCGTAGATGACCTTGTCGGCCAGGAACGCGCTCAGCAGCACCGACTGCTCACGCGGATCGGTGCCGGCCACCTCGGCGTACCCGTCGACGAACGCTCGCTGGTTCCGGCTGGCCCACTCGGCCGCCCGGTACGCGATCTGCTGGTCGCCCTGGTGGTCGGCGAGCAGCGACCGGGCCGCGTAGTCGAAGGACCGCAGCATCCCGGCGATGTCCTTGATCGGGGTGTCCAGCGCCCGCCGCTCGATCAGCGACTTGGCCGGCTCGCCCTCGAAGTCGATCAGCTTCCAGCCGTCGATCGTGCGCAGGACCTGACCCAGGTGGAAGTCACCGTGGATCCGCTGCACCGTCACCGGCTGGCCGTACGCCGCCAGCGCGTCGAACGCCCTGGTCAGCCCGGGGGCGAACGGCGCCAGCTCCGGGATCGCCGCGGCCGCCGCATCGAGCCGTCGCCGCATCGCCGCGGCGTGCTCGACCAGCTTGGCCGGCTCCCAGATGTCGGTGCCGAGTGCCTTGGCCAGCTCGGAGTGCACCTGCGCCGTACTCGCGCCGAGCCGGTGCGACTCGGCCGCGAAGTCACCGCCGACCTCCTCGGCGTGCAGATCCGCCTCGGCGTACAGGTCCCGCACCGACGAGGTCGCGAACGCCCACCCGTCGGTCGCGTTCTTCTGGAACGCCGTCATCATCGCCAGCTCGCCGGAGTCGGTCCCGCCGCCCGCCCGCGGCCAGGACCCGCGCGCGGATCCGAGCACCTCGGGCACCAGCTCGGACCCCGACTCGGTGAGCGCCGACTCGATCTCGACCCCGGGATTGCTCCCGGGCTCGAGCCGGCGGAACACCTTCAGCAGGGCCACGTCGCCGAACACCAGCGACGTGTTGCTCTGCTCCACCGTGAGAACCAGCGACTGCGAGTCCTCCGGTACGACGGTCGCGTGGTCCGGAGCGTGGACGGGATGGAACTCCAGCCCGTCCAGCTGCCGTCCGTGCGTCAGTCCGTCCAGCCAGTACGGCGTCGCTTCCTTGTCGTGCAGGGCGTCGTACACCCAGACCTGGTTGTCGGCCAGGTCCTGCTCCGCCCACTCGCCGACCAGCGCGTGGCCGAGGTTGTCGACCGGTTCGCGGTGGTAGCTGAGCGGAAGCTGGTACACCCGGATGGGGAACTCCGACCCGGGCGGGCCGGAACAGTAGACGAACCCGATCCGGACCGCGGGCCAGGCGTCCTCGCCGGACAGCCACACCGAGGTGGCCATCGCGTCGACATGGACGTCGTGTCCCTTCTCGCCGAACCACCTCTGGCCCGCACAGAAGGACTGGACCTGGTCCAGTTGGGAACTCACTACATGCTCTCCTCGTGGTCAGCCGGCTTGTGCACCGGCAGCCGGAACCAGTAGAAACCGTGGGCGCCGAGCGTCAAAAGGTAGGGCAACTCCCCGATGGTCGGGAAGTGCACCCCGCCGAGCAGCTCGATCGGCTCCACGCCCTGCCACTGGCGCAGGTCCAGCTCGATCGGCTGTGGGAACCTCGACAGATTGTTCACGCACAGCACCACATCGTCACCGAACTCGCGGACGTACGACAGCACGCTGGGGTTGGAGCCCCCCAGGTCTGTGAAGGTACCCATGCCGAAACACGGGTGCTGCTTGCGGGTCTGGATCATCCGGCGGGTCCAGTGCAGCAGCGACGACGCGTTCTCCATCTCGGCCTCGACGTTGACCGCCTGGTAACCGTAGACCGGGTCCATGATCACCGGCAGGCTGAGCTTGCCCGGTGTGGCGGTGGAGAACGAGGCGTTGCGGTCCGGCGACCACTGCATCGGGGTCCGGACACCGTCGCGGTCACCGAGCCAGATGTTGTCGCCCATGCCGATCTCGTCGCCGTAGTACAGGATCGGCGACCCGGGCAGGCTGAGCAGCAGCGCGGTGAACAACTCCATCTTGTTGGTGTCGTTGTCCAGCAGCGGGGCCAGCCGGCGGCGGATGCCGATGTTGGCCTTCATCCGCGGGTCCTGCGCGTACTCGCCCCACATGTAGTCGCGCTCTTCGTCGCTGACCATCTCGAGGGTGAGCTCGTCGTGGTTGCGCAGGAAGATGCCCCACTGACAGGTCTCCGGGATCTCCGGCGTCTGGGCCAGGATCTCCGAGATGGGGAACCGCGACTCCCGCCGTACGCCCATGAAGATGCGCGGCATCACCGGGAAGTGGAACGCCATCTGGCACTCGTCACCGCCCGACGAACGATCGCCGAAGTACTCGACCACGTCGGCCGGCCACTGGTTCGCCTCGCAGAGCAGGACGCGGTCGCTGTAGTTCGCGTCCACCTCCTTGCGGACCCGCTTGAGGAACTCGTGGGTGCGGGGGAGGTTCTCGGAGTTGGTGCCCTCGGTCTCGAACAGGTAGGGCACCGCGTCCAGCCGGAAGCCGTCCACGCCGAGGTCGAGCCAGAACTTCAGCGCCTCGATCATCGCGTCGCCGACGGCCGGGTTCTCGAAGTTCAGGTCGGGCTGGTTGGAGTAGAACCGGTGCCAGAAGTACTGGCCGCGGACCGGGTCCCAGGTCCAGTTCGACGACTCGGTGTCGACGAAGATGATCCGGGCGTCGGAATACTTGTCGTCGGTGTCGGACCAGACGTAGAAGTCGCCGTACGGACCGTCCGGGTCGCTGCGCGACGCCTGGAACCAGGGGTGCTGGTCGGAGGTGTGGTTCATCACGAAGTCGACGATGATCCGGATCCCGCGCGTGTGCGCGGCCTCCATGAACGCGGCGAAGTCGGCGATCGTGCCGACCTCGGGCATCACCCCGGTGTAGTCGGAGATGTCGTAGCCGCCGTCGCGCAGCGGCGACGGGTAGAACGGCGGTAACCAGAGACAGTCCACCCCGAGCCACTCGAGGTAGTCGAGTTTCTCGGTCAGGCCCTGCAGATCGCCGATGCCGTCGGCGTTCGAGTCCTTGAAGGACCGCACGAGGACCTCGTAAAAGACGGCCCGCTTGAACCACAGCGGGTCACTCTTCGTCAGTCCGTGGTGCTGCTCCGGCAGCATGTCGGTCACGCTCACCTCCATCGGGTGTCTCCAAACCTAGCGGTACTACGGCCTGTCGCCACGGACCGTGGCGACAGTGTGGGTGGACTTTCCCGGGCATGCACTGGTTTCCCATACCCCGATGTGGGGTTCGTAAAAGAAGACGGTGCGATGTGTCCGGTGGGTGTCCGGTGATGTGGCGCACGCCGTCGGTGGGTGATCCGTCCAGGCGTTCGGCTCAGTGTGACGCCCCTTTGCCAGTACAAGCAAATAGGGGCCGGATCGCGCTATCTGTCATCGTCTGGTCCGGCCGTCGCGCTCCCTGCCGACGGGCTTCGCGCCGCGCCGGCCACCGGACCGTCCGCGCCGCTGCCTGGGGTCGGTCGCGCCGCGCGCATCGGCGACTCCGTCCCGCGGGTCGATCTGCTGGTCCGCCGCGGCCTGGGCCTCCCGCGCCTTGACCAGCTTGGGGTTCTGCAGCTCCTCGGCCGTCAGTCCGACGTCGGACAGGATGCCGCGCAGCGTGCCTTTGGCGACGTCCCGCCCGGCGTGCACCGGCACGGTCGTGCCGCGTCCGTCCGCATGCCGCATGATGTGGTGACTGCCGGAGATCCGGGCGACCTTGAAATCGAGCTTCTCGAGATTGGCGACCACCTGTGCGCCGCGCATCGACGGTACGGAGGCCATCAGGGTGTCTCGACGGTGACCGTGATCAGCTGCGGTACGCCGAACTCCTCGATCAGACCGGTCAAGGCCTCGCGAAGATCCTCCACAGCAGCCTCAGGGGCGTCACCCTCGCCGTTGGCGCCGACGCGGTGCCGCAGCAGCGCATGAGCGCACCAGACACCGTCTTCGTCCTGTTCGACGGTGTATGGGACGGTGACGGCCTCGCTGCCGATTGACACGGTGAGTTGTTCGGGGACGCCGACTTCCTCGGCCAGTAGGACGATCGCCTCGCGCAGGTCTTCGATCGCGGCCTCCCGGCTCGCGCCCTGGCCGTTCGCGAACGCGTTCGCGGTCAGGGCCGCGGCAGCACTCCAGGCGCCGTCCTCGTCCTGTTCCGCGGTGAAGGGGACATGGATGTCGTACTGCAACTCCGCCTCCTGATAGCTGACTTCTGCCGCGATCGTAGGTTCGTGGACGGGTCAGTCGCGAGGGTTCGCCGACTTGCGTGGGCGGCGGGTGTACTTGCTGAAGCCGGCGCGTTCGGCGTCGGTCTCGGAGCGGAACCAGACCTCGGGTTTGGTCCGGCCGTAGTACGGCGAGTCAGGCGTGTGGAACAGCATCGAATGGGCGTTGCCCTTGATGGTGAACCCGTCCGGCGGACCTTGGTGCGGTACCGCTTCGGCCGAGCCTTCACCGTACCGGCCGGGCGGCACGACATCCCGCACCTGCGCTTCGGTCGCACCGGCGTCGCCGTCTGCGGCGCCGTCCCAGTGATCGTCGGCATCGAAGAGCGTCGGCGCCGCGATCCGCTCGGCGTCCATCCGCCGGTTGAAGGCCGGTTCGGGCTCCCGGGGTACGTCGGCAACGGGAGCGGGCCGTGGTTCCTCCGGTGCGTCGACTGCTCCGACCGAGGCTCCGACGAGGACCTCTTCCTGCTCCTGCGCCGGTTCCTCGGCGGCGAACCCGGCCGGCACCGGCTGCTCGCGTCGTACCAGCAGGAGCCAGGTGATCGCCAAGCCGAGCAGGAACGCGAGCAGGGACCACAGCCAGTTGTGGCGCAGCAGCCAGCTCATCGGCGCGCCCCTCTCGGCAGCAGCCGATGCAGCAACCAAGCGGCCGCGCTCCCCAGCAGGAACGCGATCAGCAGCAGGATCCAGGTCTCGGCGATCAGCCAACTCATGACGTCCCTTGCAGTACTCGAAGCTCGACCCGGCGGTTGGCGATCCGGCCGGCCGGGGTGTCGTTGGAGGCGACCGGGAAGGTCTCGCCGTAGCCGTGGGCGAGGAGACGGCCGGCGGGTACGCCGAGCCGGACCAGCGTCGCCTTCACCGCGACCGCGCGTTGCTCGGACAGCGGCAGGCTGCTGGCGGGGGAGCCGAGGTTGTCGGTGTGACCCGCGATCTCGACGCGGGCGGCCGGACAGGACTTCACCAGTGCCGCGGCCCGGGTCACCGACGGCTTGGAGGCGTTGTTCACGATCGACGTACCGGACAGGAAGATGATCGGGTGCTGCCGGCCGAACTCGGACAGCCGGCTCTGGAACGTCCGGCACGCCTCACTGATCTCCGGCTTCGGCGGTGCCGGCGTCTGCAGCTGGTCGGCGATCACCGCACCCGGGACCGCCTTCGCCGCGGCTCGCGCCACGGTGGCCTTGGTCGCCTGGTCCGGCACCTTCCCGGTCAGCGTGATCGTCGTACCGTCGTACCGCACCGACGCGTCGCCGGTCCCGATCGCGACGGCGTGGATCAGCGACGACAGAGCGGTGGCGTCCTGCAGGCCGGTCGCCGCGTCGATCGTGATCCGGTTGTCGAACTCGCGGGCCTCACCGAGCACCTTGTCGACCTGGGCGGCGATCGCTTCCTTGACCGCCTCGTCCTTGACCGCGGCCTGGACCCGGATGGAGTTGTCCGTCCGCCCGACCTCGAACGGCGCGAGCGCCGGCGCCTCGGTCGGACTGGGTGTGGGAGTGGGAGTGGGAGTGCTGCCGCCCTCGACCCGGACTGCGCGCACGCCTTCGACGCCCGCGACGACTTCCCGGACCAGGCCGGGGTCGACGCCGGCCGGTACGACGACGGTCGCGTTCCGGCCGTCCACGTCGATCTCGGCGCCGCTGATCCCGCGGGCCTGCAGCGCCGCCTGCGAGCGGTCCCGGAGGTCGTCCTCGGTGGTGCCTGCCCGGGCCGGAATGAGCACAGCCGTCAGCAGTACGGGTACGGCGAGGGCCGCGAGCAGCCAGACGACGACCGGCCGCCGAACGAGTCCGGGCACTGTTCCTCCGTCGGATGCGGTCAAAAGTGACCTGCGCGAGGACATTACTCCGCCGTGTGCTCCCTGCGCACACCCCATCCCGGGAGCGTCGCGATGATCACGAGGACATTTTTATTCGGGTTTCTTCTTTTCTTAACTGGGCGTGCTCGGTAGGGTGCGGAAAGTTCCTCTCCGCCCCCAGGAGGTAACGCCATGAGGATTCGAGTTCTGGCCGTCGCTGCCGCGATGGCCCTGTTGGGTGCGGGCGCCGTACCCGCGGCCGCCCGCTCAGCCGAACCGAGCGGCACCCAGGCAGTGACTGCCGAGAAGAGAGTGGTCGGATACTTCACCGAGTGGGGTGTCTACGACCGCAACTACCACGTGAAGAACATCAAGACGAGCGGTTCGGCCTCGAAGCTGACCACGATCGTCTACGCGTTCGGGAACACCACCGGCGGCAGATGCGCGATCGGTGACTCCTACGCGGCGTACGACAAGTTCTACGACGCCGCGTCGTCGGTCGACGGTGTGGCCGACACGTGGGACACCGGCGCGCTGCGCGGCAACTTCAACCAGCTCCGCAAGCTGAAGAAGGAGTTCCCGAACATCAAGGTGGTCTGGTCGTTCGGCGGCTGGACCTGGTCCGGCGGATTCACCGAGGCCGCGAAGAATCCGGCCGCGTTCGCCGACTCCTGCCACGCCCTGGTCGAGGACCCGCGCTGGGCCGACGTGTTCGACGGGATCGACATCGACTGGGAGTACCCGAACGCCTGCGGCCTCAGCTGTGACACCTCCGGGCCGAACGCCTTCAACAACGTGGTCTCCGCACTGCGCACCAAGTTCGGCTCGTCCGCACTCGTCACCGCGGCGATCACCGCCGACGGCACCGACGGCGGCAAGATCGACGCGACCGACTACGCCACCGCGGCCGAAAAGCTCGACTGGGTGATGCCGATGACGTACGACTACTTCGGTGCGTTCAATGCGCAGGGCCCGACCGCGCCGCATTCGCCGCTGACGTCGTACGACGGGATCCCGACCGCCGGGTTCCACAGTGACGCGGCGATCCAGAAGCTGAAGTCGAAGGGCATCCCGGCGTCGAAACTGCTGCTCGGGATCGGGTTCTACGGCCGCGGCTGGACCGGCGTCACCCAGGCCGCGCCCGGCGGTTCCGCGACCGGCGCGGCACCGGGGAAGTACGAGGCCGGGATCGAGGACTACAAGCTGATCTCGACCCGCTGCCCGTCCACCGGGACCGTCGGCGGTACGGCGTACGCCTTCTGCAACGGGCAGTGGTGGGGCTACGACACCCCCGCCACCATCCAGAGCAAGATGTCGTACGCGAACCAGCAGGGACTCGGCGGCGCCTTCTTCTGGGAGCTGTCCGGTGACACCGCCGACGGCACCCTGATCACGGCGGTGAAGACCGTCGGCTGATCCACCCCGAGAAGCGTCCGGGTCCGCCGCGTCGTTCCCCGCCGGCGGGCCCGGACGCCCTTGGGTGCTGCCCGCGGCCGTGTCCTTTCTCGGACAGGTCGCATTTGTGCCAGCCCGCCGTACCTGGAATCCCTTGACTTACTTCGCGCCGTAAAAGGTACTTGTGCCTGGTGATTGACCAGGAGGGGGACTCGAAATGGAGAGGCCGTCGGATTCGTCGTTGATCATCGGGGTGGCCACCTCCACGGCTGAGCGGGTGCAACTCGTCCGGCTGCTGGGAGGGGCGGAGGCGCTGTTGCTGGTGTCGAGCGCGGAGCAGGCGCGTACGTTCCTCGAACTCACCGCGATGGCCTCGCCTGTCGGTCCCGTCGTACTGACGCCGGCCGTACTGCCCGGGACGGGCCAGCCGGTCGTTGCCCAGATCGAGGCAGTGCCGCGGTCTGTGCCCACCGTTCCGGTCGCGGTCACCGCGCCGGCCGCCGTACCCGAGGTGGAGACCGAGCTGTACCTGGACGTGGACCGGCGGGTCGTGCGGTGGAAGGACCGTGAGGTGCCGCTGACCCGGCTGGAGCACGACTTCCTGCACTGCCTGGTCAAGGAACCCGGCCGGGTCTGGACCTACCAGCGCCTGCACCACGCCGTCTGGGGCAACGAACACCTCGGCCACGGTTCGCACATCCACTCGGTGGTCAAGCGCCTCCGCCAGAAACTGGCCAACCTGGGCGCCACCGTCACCATCCACGCCGTCCGCGGCGTCGGCTTCCACCTGCTCCCGACGACGTAACTGAGGTAGCGTTCTCGCCGGGTCGTGACTGGCGCGTGAGGTGGGTCAACCATCGGCGAGCGGCGCCGGCGTCATCGAGCTCGGGCCGTCGTCCAGCCACCCGGACGCGGCGAAGGTGACTCCGGACCAGGAGATCGCTCGGCTCGCTCCGGTGCTGGACGCGCTGGCGGATCTGCCCTTGGCCGTCGACTCCTACCATCCGGCTTCGACGAACGCCTCGCCGCTCTCGAGTCGGCAGGCATCACCCGTGATCGCCTCATCCTCGACCCCGGCCTCGGCTACTTCCTCGGCAGCACTCCAGAACCGTCTCTCACCGTCCCGGCGACGCTCGCCGCCGAACTGCATGCGGCCACCCAAGGCGCCGACTACATCCGCACCCATGACCCCGCCGCCCTGTCCGACGCCCTCACCGTGTTCCAGGCAATAAGGGACCGGCCCCACCCAGAAGACCTGAGTGGGGCCGGTCTTATTGCGTGACTGCTACTTGACTGACTTCAGGGCGAAGTCCTCTGTTACCGGTACGCCTGCGAGCAGGCGGGTGGTGCGGGTTTGGGGCTTGTAGCCGTCCTTGGCGGCGATCAGGGTGAGCGGGTTGTTGCGGCGGTCCAGCCAGTAGGCGTATTTGCCGTTGCTGTCGGTGATGAAGGTGTACGACGAGGCCCAGGAGTCGACCTGGACGGTCGCACCCGGGAGCGGAGCCGTGACACCGGTCGAGCTGACGCCCGTGACGGTGCCGAGCAGCTTGCTCCAGGTGGTCGGCGGAGTGACGTTCATCGTCACGCCCACCGCGTCGACCTGGTACGGCGTGTTCTCGCCGATCGTGACCGACCCGGTGTAGGCACCCGGCTGGTCGACGTTCGCGGTGAGCGTGACCTTGACCGTCGTCGACGCGCCCGGGGCCAGGGTGGCCTCGGTCTTGTCGATGGACAGCCAGCTCACGTCCGCCGACGACTCGGCGCAGTCCTCGAGACCCGGCAGGGCCTCGCTGTCCACCGTGGCGGTGAAGCCACCGGAGGAACCGCCGACCTTGTAGAAGCCGCAGGCCGCACCACCGCGGTACCGCGGCAGGTTGGCGTTCGGCAGTGCCGACCAGGAGTCGGCGGCCGGGTCGTACGCCATACCGGCGTTGGTGACCGCACCGGCCTGGACACCGCCGACGACCAGCAGCTTGCCACCGGCGACGGCGTAGGAGCCCGCCCAGTGATCGGCCGGCGCCTCGGCGATCGGGGACCACGCGTTGGTGCCCGGGTCGAAGACGTAGGCCGACTTCAGCGAGCTCGAGCCGTCGTTACCGCCGGCGCAGTACAGCTTGCCGTCGATGGCGCCGCAGGACGCGAACGCGACCGACTTCGGGTAGTTCGCCAGGGTCTCCCAGCTGTTCGCCGCCGCGTCGTAGCGGACGACGGTGTTGCTCATCGGAGTGCAGGCCGACGTCGTGCAGCCACCGACGGCGTACAGCTTGCCGTCGACGACAGCCTGACCGGCCGCGGCCCGCGGAGCCGGGTTGGCGGCCACCGAGGTCCAGGCGTTGGCAGCCGGGTCGTACGACCAGGTCGCCGCGTCCGGACCGGCAGCACCCCAGCCGGAGCTGGCGATGATCTTGCCGCCCACGACGCCGACGGTGATGGCGTTGCGAGCGCCCGGCAGCGGGGCGATGGCGGTCCAGGCCAGCGTCGCCGGGTCGTACACGTAGCTGTTCCCGGTCGAGGCGCTACCGTTGCCACCGGCAATCGAGTAGATCTTGCCCTCGAGCGTTGACCACCCGGTTGTCCATCACGGACGCGGGGTAGTCGGCGATGTCCGTCCACGGAGCCGCGAACGGCTTCGCGGCGGCCGGCGTACCGGCCGTCTTGCCGGACAGCAGCTGCGCGAACGAGGTGGGAACCTCGAGCCGCTGCAGCGGGGCACCGGTGCTGTTCAGCACCTGGTTCTTCGTGGTGGTGGTGCCGTTCGCGTTCTGCAGCTCGAAGCCGCCGTCGCGCTCACCGAACTTCACCTCGACCGGCGCACCACCGGTGTTGGTCACGGTGAACGACTTGGTCACCGTGCCGGTGGGCAGCCTCAGGTTGCCGCTGATACTGCCCGGCGTGACGGCCAGCTTGCCGGCGGCCAGCGAGTAGTTCGCCGAGGTGGCCCAGTCGGCCTCCACGTCCACGCTCTGGCTCGAGCTGACGTAGTTGCCGGCCTTGGCGGTGAAGCCCTGTACGCCGGACTCGGACGAGTACAGCCAGTAGAAGCCGTCGCTCAGACCGGTGTCCTCGGGCGTCGCCACGGTGGTGCCGGCCTCCGCGGGGTTGCCGTCACGGGTGACGACCGCACCGTTCACGAAGCCGTTGGTGTTGGCGTCCTTGACGTTGCCGACGACGATGCCGCCGCCGACCGGCTCACAGGTGACCTGGCTGCCGATCAGCACGTTGTCGACGATCCACCACCATTCGTACGACGCGTTGTAGTAGTGGAACCGGACCTGCACCGCGGACTGGCCGGCCGCCTGCGGGATCGCGATCTCCTTGACGCCGCGGACGTCCGCGGCCTGGGTGAGGACGTTGGTCCAGGTGGTCCCGCCGTCGATCGACAGGTCCACGTCGGCCTTCTCGCCGCTGAGGTAGTTGAGGTCCTGGTTGAAGCGGATCACCGGAGCGGTGACCGCGGTCAGGTCGACCACCGGGCTGACCAGCGAGGTGTCCTGCGAGCCGCCGCCGCCGTACTCGTCGCTGTCGATGATCGCGAACTTGCCGGTGCCGCCGGCCAGGTTGCCCCGGTTGCCCGGGTCGTTGAACTGCCAGACCTGGCCGTTGCCCTTGTTGTCGACGACGGTCCAGTTGCCCGGCTTGGCACCGGAGTCGAACGTCTCGTAGACGCCGTCCGAGCCGTACTTGTAACCCGGCGCGGTGGTGCAGGCGTCGGCGCGGACCGGGACCGCGACGTTCTTGGTCAGGTTGCCCGCGCCGACCGTGATCGGCTCGCTGACCGTCTGGTAGCCCGGGTACTGCGACTCGATCTTCAGCGAGTACGCCGCACCGGACGGAACCTTCAGGCTGTAGCGGCCGTTGCTCGGCGTGGTGTAGTCGAACACACCGCCCGGACCCTCGACGCTCACCTTCGCGTACAGCGGCCAGCCGTGGCCGGAGCCGTCCGAGATGGTGCCGCCGACGTTGACCTGCGGAGCGCTGGCCAGGGCGTAGTTCTTCGTGGTGGTGGCGCCGGTGGTGATGACGGCGGTGTCGGTCTGGGTCTGGTACCCGAACGACGCCACAGTCAGGTCGTAGTTCCCGGCCGGCAGAGCGACCGAGAACGCACCGGTGCTGGTGGTGGTGAGGACACGGTCGGCCTGGCCGGCCGCCTTCACCGTCACGCTCGCGCCGGCCAGCGGGTTCCCGCCGGTCGCCGCGGTCACCGTACCGGCCAGGGTGCCGGTGTCGCCGATCGGAGCGGCGTTCAGCAGAGCCAACGCGTCCAGACGACCTTGGCCGTAGACGTTGTTGTTCTCCGTGGTGCCACCGCACTGGGCGTCGGCCTTGTCGATCGCGGTCCCGTTCAGCAGTGCACGAGTCGCGTCGATGTCACTCTTCAGCGCCGGTGCGGCCGCCCACAGCAGCGCGACGGTACCCGCGAGGTGCGGAGTGGCCATCGACGTGCCGTTGAAGCTGCCGTAGGTGTTGCCGGGCAGGCTGGACCGGACGTTGACGCCCGGGGCCGAGATGTTCGGCTTGATCGTGCCGTTCTGGCCGACACCACGGCCGGAGAACGACGCGACGTTGTTGTTGATGTCGTAGGCACCGACCGAGTAGTTGCTGGTCAGGGAGCCCGGCGACCCGCTGCTCTGGCAGCCGAGGGAACCACTGTTGCCGTTGGCCCAGGCACCGAAGATGCCGGAGTCCTTCCAGGCGTTGGTGATGTCCTCCATGAACGGGTCGTTGGACGGCGACTGGCTGCCCCACGAGTTGTTGATGATGTTCGGCCGCTTGCTCGCGTCCGGGTTCTGCCCGGCGAGGTCGGTCGGCTCGAGCATCCACTGGCCGGACTCGATCAGCGCCGCGTCACTCGGGCAGCAGCCGTTCGCGGCGATCCACTTGACCGCCGGAGCCACGCCGATCTGGTTGCCCGCGCCGTCGTCGCCGGCCATGGTGCCCATCGTGTGGGTGCCGTGACCGTTGCCGTCGGCCGGTGCGGTCGGCGAGGTGCCGGCCGCGTCGAACCAGTTGTAGTTGTGGTTGAACGTCCCGTCGCCGTTGTTGCCGCGGTAGGAGTTCACCAGCGCCGGGTGGTCGTACTGCACCCCGGTGTCGATGTTGGCGATGACGATGCCCTCGCCCTTGTCGCCGTACTGCGCCCACACGTCGTCGGCGTTGATGTTGGCGATACCCCACTCGAGGGCGTTGATCTGGTGACCCTGCTCGCCCGGGGTGATCTTCGGCACCTCGACGGCCCGCGGGTTGTAGAGACCCTCGACCTCACCGTGGCTGGCCAGGTTCTGCGCCAGTTCGAGCGTGCCGCTGCTGATCCGGATCGCGTTGGTACCCCAGAAGGCCTTGTACTTCACCTTCTGCGCGTCCAGTTCGGCCCGGACCTTCGCCTGGCTCACCGCGGCGGTCTGCTTCAGTGCCGCGGCGACGGCGGTGCCGCGCTCGTTCCAGTCGGTGATCGCGCTGGCGGTGGACAGGTCGGCCTTGGCGGTGAACCGGACCCAGTAGTCCGTCGCCTCCTTGGCGTCCTTGCCATCCAGCTTCGCCATCAGCTCCGGCTTGATCTTGCTCGCCGGTGTGGCGTCGGGTTTGGTGGGTGGTGCGGCCTGGGCCTGGCCGGCGGCGGCCAGTCCGGTCGCGACGACTGCCACCGTCGCCAGGGCACCCACCAGAGATCTGGTGAGTCCCCTTCGTCGTAGATGTGACATCTCTGCAGCCCCTCACTGGTAACGACCCCGAGTTGACTCCCCCGAGTCATCTGGTGCAGAGGTGCAGGCTCTGTTCGCGGTCACCGTCAAGGCGGATGAACCGGTTGATGCGAACGCTGCGTGCCCCCCAGGTCGCGGCATGTGACACCGTGAGCCTGACGTGGACCTTATGTGTCAGAACAACGTGGTAACAAGCACACCACGTGAGCAAGATGTGACTAGCCGTCGCACCGATCCAGGCAAAGTGGTCAAAGATTGGCAGTCCGTTGACGATCCGAGGCAAAGGTTGACATCGTGATCAGATGGTCACCGCCCGTGTCCCCGCCCCTGCGGACGCCGATCTGACCGCGACCGATCTGACCCCGACCGACACGAAGCCGTTCCCGCTGCTCATCGCGGTCGCGGCCTCGCCGGAGGAACGGGTCCGGCTCGCCGAGCTCGTCGACGACGTCGCACCGCTGCTGCTCGTGTCCAGTCTCGAAGAACTGCGCCGGCTGCTGGTCCCGTCGCAGCAACCGCCGCCGGCCCCCGAACGGCCGGAGCCGCCGGAGCCCGCGGACGTCGACTCGACCGCGGTGAAGGCCTCCGCGGGTGAGCCCGATGCCGAAGTGCTCACCATCGACCGGGCCCGGTCGGTCGCCCGATGGCGCGACCGGGAGGTCCAGCTCACCGAACTCGAGCACGACCTGCTCACCCGGCTGATGTCGGCGCCGCTGCGAGTCTGGACGTACGACGCTCTGCACCAGACCGTCTGGCGGAACCGGCACCTGCGCGGCACCGCCGACATCCACTCGGTGGTCAAACGCCTCCGCCGCAAACTCGACGACCTCGGCACCACCGTCACCATCGATGCCGTCCGCGGGACCGGGTTCCGGCTCACCGACCACCAGCGCCCGACCATCACCAATCTGCGCGCGGGGTAGTTTCTGCAGGTGTGACGTTCTCAGCGCTGAGCCATCTCGAGTGCCCGAAGTGCGGTCAGACTCACGACGCCGATCAGGTGATCGGGCTGTGCCCGTGCGGATCACCTTTGCTGGCGCGGTACGACGTACCGTCCGTGCAGCTGACGAAGGACGAACTGGCCGCGCGGCCGCCGGATCTGTGGCGGTACCACGAACTGCTGCCGGTGCGTGCGCCCGAGAACGTGGTGACGCTGGGGGAGGGGATGACCCCGCTGCTGCCGTTGCCGCGGTACGGGCGCGACCTCGGGGTCGAACGGTTGCTGATGAAGGACGAGGGCCTGATCCCGACCGGCACGTTCAAGGCACGCGGCGCCGCGGTCGGAGTGTCGCGCGCCTACGAGGTCGGCGTACGGAAGATCGCGATGCCGACGAACGGGAACGCCGGCTCGGCGTGGGCCGCGTACGCCGCCCGGGCCGGGATGGCGGCGCTGATCGCGATGCCGGTCGCGGCACCGGAGATCTGCCGGCGCGAGGTGAAGGTCGTCGGCGCCGAGCTGCACCTGGTCGACGGGCTGATCGGGGACGCGGCGGCGTACATCCGGGAGCAGGCGGGGTACTTCGACGTCTCGACGTTGAAGGAGCCGTACCGGATCGAGGGCAAGAAGACGATGGGCCTCGAGATCGCCGAGCAGCTCGGCTGGCGGCTGCCCGACGTCATCCTCTACCCGACCGGCGGCGGGGTCGGCATCATCGGCATCTGGAAGGCCCTGGTCGAGCTCCGCGAGCTCGGCTGGATCGACGGCCCGCTCCCTCGCCTGGTCGCCGTCCAGTCGACCGGCTGTGCACCGATCGTCCAGGCCTACGAGAAAGGTCTGCCGGAGAGCGAACCCTGGCCGGACGCCAAGACCGTTGCCTTCGGCATCACGGTGCCGAAGGCGCTCGGTGATTTCCTCGTCCTGCAAGCGATCGCGGACACCGGCGGCTGCGCCGTTGCCGTCGACGACGAAACCATCCTCGCCGAGCAACGCCGCCTGGCCGAGCTCGAAGGCACCTTCATCTGTCCCGAAGGCGCCGCCACCTTCGCCGCCGTACGACGCCTCCGCGAAGCCGACTGGATCCGGCCCGACGAACAGGTCGTTGCCCTGAACACCGGCCTCGGCCTGAAGTACCCGGAGACGGTCCCGCTCTAGGTGTGGGTTGCAGGTTGTCAGGCCTGGCCGCGGCGGACGGCGAGGATGTGGGCGGGTTCGCCGTTGGGGTCGAGCTTGATGTAGTTCTGCTGGCCCCAGCGCCAGGTCGCGCCGCTGATCTCGTCGTACACGGTGAAGGTGTCCTCGGGGCGCATGCCGAGCGCGGCCATGTCGAGGTGGACCATCGACTCGCGGACCGAATGCGGGTCGGTGTTCACCACCACGAGGACGGTGTCGCTGTGCCCGTCCGGCCCGGTGATCCGCTTCGAGTAGCACATGATCGCCTCGTCCTCGACCGTGTGCAGCGTCAGGTTGCGCAACTGCTGCAGGGCCGGGTGCCGGCGGCGGATGTTGTTCAGCAGCGTCAGGTACGGCGCCAACGTCCGGCCCTCGGCGGCAGCGGCCTCCCAGTCCCGCGGGCGGAACTGGAACTTCTCGGTGTCGAGGTACTCCTCCGACCCCGGCCGCAGCGCGACGTGCTCGAACAGCTCGAAGCCGGCGTACACACCCCAGGTCGGTGACGCGGTCGCCGCGATCGCCGCCCGGATCTTGAACGCGCCCGGTCCGCCGTACTGCAGGTAGGCGGTCAGGATGTCCGGCGTGTTGACGAAGAAGTTCGGCCGCAGGAAGTGCGCCGGTCTCCTGGGTCAGCTCCTGCAGGTACTCCTCCAGCTCCCACTTCTCGTTGCGCCAGGTGAAGTACGTGTAGGACTGGTGGAAGCCGACCTTGGCCAGCTCGCGCATCATCGGCCGCCGGGTGAACGCCTCGGACAGGAACACCACGTCCGGGTCGGTCTTGCGGATCTCGCCGAGCAGGTACTCCCAGAAGTTGACCGGCTTGGTGTGCGGGTTGTCGACCCGGAACACGGTCACCCCGTGCGAGATCCACAGCCGGACGATCCGCAGCACCTCGGCGTAGATGCCTTCGGGGTCGTTGTCGAAGTTGATCGGGTAGATGTCCTGGTACTTCTTCGGCGGGTTCTCGGCGTACGCGATCGAGCCGTCCGCGCGGACGTTGAACCACTTCGGGTGCTCGGTCACCCACGGGTGGTCCGGCGACGCCTGCAGGGCCAGGTCGATGGCGACCTCGAGACCGACCTCGCGGGCCCGGCCGACGAAGTAGTCGAAGTCCTCGAAGGTGCCCAGCTCGGGGTGGATCGCGTCGTGCCCGCCCTCGGCCGAGCCGATCGCCCACGGCGACCCGGGGTCACCGGGCTTCGGGTCGAGGGTGTTGTTCGGGCCCTTGCGGAAGGAGTGACCGACCGGGTGGACCGGCGGCACGTAGAGGATGTCGAAGCCCATCCCCGCGACCGCGTCCAGCCGCTTGGCCGCCGTACGGAAGGTCCCGGACGTCCACTGCCCGGTCTCCTCGTCGTACGTCGCTCCCTCCGAGCGCGGGAAGAACTCGTACCAGCTGCCGTACAGCGCGCGCTCCCGGTCGACCCACACCGGGAAGGTCTCCGACGACGTGATCAGCTCACGCACCGGATACCGCCCGAGCGCGGCCCGGACCTGCGGCGAGATGCCGGCGGCCAGCCGGGCCTCCGGCGGCAGTGCGCCGTTGGCCAGCGCGTGCGCGGCATCGGTCAGCGTGGCCCGATCAGCGCGTACGGCGGGGGGCACGCCGGCGGCCGCCCGGTCGAAGAACGCGGCGCCCTCGGCGAACATCAGGTCGACGTCGAGTCCGGCCGGCACCTTGATCTCGGCGTTGTGCCGCCAGGTGCCGTACGGGTCGCTCCAGCCCTCGACCGCGAACGTCCAGGCGCCCTGCTCCTGCAGGGTGACCTCGACCACCCACCGGTCCGAGCCCTGGCCGAGCGGTGTCATCAGCATCCGTCTGGTCTGTCCGGTCGGCGAGGTCAGCACGACGTTCGCGTTCACCGCGTCGTGGCCCTCACGGAAGACCGTGGCCGCGATGGTGAACGTCTCGCCGACCGATGACTTGGCCGGATACGCTCCGGCGTCGACGGTCGGGGTGACGTCGGTGATCGGGATGCGCCCAGTCATGGCTTAGACGAACCTTCCCTTACGAAATAGTGGCCGGTCCGATGGCGGATCCGGCGGATGGGACGGCGTACCTGTCGAAGTACAGGACTGACGTTATCGGTTCCCATGCCCACGACATCACATGCAGTGGTCACGGTTCGGGGTCCACAGCATGGAACACAGCTGATCAGCCTTCGAAAAGGACCTGCAAAATCTTGCCTGCGTTGCAAGATCGATGCAGGCCGGAGGTGCCCTGCTCGCGTCGGGCCGGTACGGTGTCCCGGTGCGAGCGATACGACGATTCTCCGTCCGCCCTGTCCTGCCTGAGCAGCTGACCGGGCTGGGCACCCTGGTGAACAACCTCCGCTGGGCCTGGCACCCGGAGACGCAGGACGTCTTCGAGGCCGTCGACCCGCAGCTGTGGCGGAGCACCGGCGGTGACCCGGTCAAGCTTCTCGGTGAGGTCCCGGCGGCCCGGCTCGACGAGCTGGCCAACGACCAAGCCTTCCTGCGCCGGCTCGAGCTGGCCGTAGCCGATCTGAACGGCTACGTGACCGACGACCGCTGGTTCCAGACCGACGCCGGTTCGCCGGTCAGCTCGGTGGCCTACTTCTCCCCGGAGTTCGGCATCACCCACGTGCTGCCGCAGTACTCGGGCGGCCTCGGCATCCTGGCCGGTGACCACCTCAAGGCGGCCAGCGACCTCGCCGTACCGCTGATCGGTGTCGGCCTGCTCTACCGGCACGGGTACTTCGCCCAGTCGCTGAACCGCGAGGGCTGGCAGCAGGAGCGGTACCCGCTGGTGGACCCGGACGGGCTGCCGATCAGCCTGCTCCGCGACGGAACTCAGTCCAATGCTGGGCCCGCGACTGTGACATTGACCCTGCCCGGCAATCGCCAGCTGCACGCCCAGATCTGGGTCGCCCAGGTCGGCCGGGTGCCGCTGCTGATGCTCGACTCCGACATGGAGGAGAACGAGCCCGCCGAGCGCGAGGTCACCGACCGGCTGTACGGCGGTACGACGGAGCACCGGCTGCTCCAGGAGCTGCTGCTCGGCGTCGGCGGCGTCCGTGCGGTCCGTGAGTTCTGCCGGATCACCGGACACCCGGCGCCCGAGGTGTTCCACACCAACGAAGGTCACGCCGGCTTCCTCGGCATCGAGCGGATCCGCGAGCTGGCCGTCGATCAGGGCCTCGACTTCGACACCGCGCTCGAGGTGGCCCGCGGCGGCACCGTGTTCACCACCCACACCCCGGTGCCGGCCGGTATCGACCGGTTCCCGGTCGAGCTGATCCAGCAGCACTTCTCGCCGGACGCGTACGGCGAAGGGGTGCCGGTCGACCGGATCCTCGAGCTCGGCGCCGAGGACTTCGAGGGCGGCGACCCCGGCGTCTTCAACATGGCGATCATGGGTCTGCGGCTGGCCCAGCGGGCCAACGGCGTGTCCAAGCTGCACGGTGTGGTCAGCCGGGGGATGTTCTCCGGGCTGTGGCCGAGCTTCGACGCGACCGACGTACCGATCACCTCGATCACCAACGGCGTGCACGCGCCGACCTGGGTGGCGCGGGAGATCCACGACCTGACCTTCGCGGCCACCGACACGGCCGATGCCGAGGGCATCTTCGAGGGTCTGGACAAGACCACCGACGCGCAGATCTGGGAGACCAAGCGGATCCTGCGGCAGCGGTTCATCGACGACACCCGGGCCCGGGTCCGGCAGTCCTGGCTGAACCGCGGCGCCAGCGACGCCGAGCTCGGCTGGGTCGACTCGATCCTCGACCCGGACGTCCTGACGATGGGGTTCGCCCGGCGGGTTCCGTCGTACAAGCGGCTGACGCTGATGCTGCGCGACCCGGAGCGGCTGAAGTCGCTGCTGCTGCACCCGCAGCGGCCGGTCCAGATCGTCATCGCGGGGAAGGCGCACCCGCACGACGAGGGCGGCAAGAAGCTGATCCAGGAGATGGTCCGGTTCGCCGACGACCCGGAGATCCGGCACCGGATCGTGTTCGTGCCCGACTACGACATCAAGCTGGCCCAGCCGATGTACCCGGGCTGCGACGTCTGGCTGAACAACCCGCTCCGCCCGTACGAGGCGTGCGGCACGTCCGGGATGAAGGCGGCGCTGAACGGTGCGCTCAACCTGTCCATCCGCGACGGCTGGTGGGACGAGTGGTACGACGACGAGTTCGGCTGGGCGATCCCGTCCGCCGAGGGGATCGAGGACACCGACCGCCGCGACGACCTCGAGGCGCACGCGCTCTACGACCTGATCGAGAAGCAGGTCGCGCCGCGGTTCTACGACGGTGACGTCCCCGGCCGCTGGATCGAGATGCTGCGGCACACGATCAAGGAGCTCGGCCCGAAGGTGCTGGCCACCCGGATGGTCCGCGACTACGTCGAGCGGCTGTACGTCCCGTCCGCTCTGTCGTCGCGGTCGTTGAACGCGACGTACGACGGTGCGCGCGACCTGGCCGCGTGGAAGAAGAAGGTCCGGGGCGCCTGGCCGCAGATCCGGGTCGACCACGTGGAGCTGCAGGGCCTGGGCGACGTACCGCAGCTCGGGACGAACGTCGGCATCCGTGCCTTCGCGGCGCTCGGCGACCTCGAGCCCGAGGACATCGACGTCGAGGTGCTGCACGGCCGGGTCGACTCCAACGACGAGATCAAGGACCCGGTCCGGGCCTCGCTGTCGCTGGCGGAGACGTACGAGGGCAACCGGCACCGCTACGAGGGTGAGCTGAAACTGGACCGAACCGGTCCGTTCGGCTACACGGTCCGCGTCGTACCGAAGCACTCGAGTCTGGCGAGCATCGCCGAGCTGGGCCTGGCCGCCGGCCCCTCCGACCCGGAGGACCCGTCCACTCCCGACCTCCCGGCCGGCTCCGAGTTCTGACGCAAATGGCCCCGCCTGCCTCACCAGGCGGGGCCCTTCGCGTTACTTCTTCTTGCGCAGCAGTCCCCACGGCTTGAAGACCGACAGGACCACCGCGACCATCAGCAGCGTCGGCGAGACGATCGGCGGGTAGATCATGTCGCCGAGCGGTACGGCGAGATCGTTCGCCTCACCGCGGTCGGCCAGCTCCGCCACGCCCGGTCGCAGCGCAACCAGCACCAGCGCGCTCAGCAGCAGGTTGATGCACAGCTTCACCACGACCCACCAGTACTTCGTCAGGCCGTACTTGCTGCCCATCGCCAGCAGTACGCCGGTGACCAGACAGGTCAGCCCGGACACCGTCATCGGCCACACCGTCACCAGTTCGAGCACCCGGAAGCACAACGCCTTGGTGCTCTCACTGTCGGTGCCCATCGCGGTGAACGTCAGCACCGCCATCACCACGTCGATGCCGAGCCACGACCCGACGGACGCGATGTGCAGCACCAGCACGGCCTTCCGCGTCCTGACACCCAACCGCCACGGCTTCGCCGTCGCCGTCGCCGCCTCCAACGTCGCGCTACTCATCTCCCTCTCCCGTCATCAGCTCGGATCAACGTACCTACGATCCTGAGCGACAGCGGGTACGGCGCGCGTCGGCTGGTTGGAGGCTTCCGGCGTACTTCAATCGACGTACTCGGGTACCTAAGGACAGGAGGTCGAGGCCACGGCCACGACCTGTAGGACCCGGCTCCCGCCTGAACGGCGTCCGGCGCATCTACCGCCGGGCGATACCTCCTGTCCTTAGGTACCACTACACCGCTGGGCGTACGAGGTCGATCCAGGTGTACTTCCCGTCGCTGGCGGGGGAGGTGACGAACGAGCGACCGGTGAAGGTGAGGGCGGGGTTGGTGTGGTAGAGGTCGGCGAGTTGCTTGGTGGCGGTCTCGTCTCCGTTGTCGGAGGCAACCAAGAGGGTGGCGATCTCGTCGGTGAGCTGCACGTCGGCGCCGTCCAGGGTGTCGGTCATGGTGCCCCAGTTGTCCCAGAGCAGGAGCTCGTCGCCTTGCAGGTGGGCGAGCTGGAAGTGGACGTAGTTGCGGATGAACCAGCCGCCGCTGATGGGGGAGCCGGGGTCGATGCCGAACAGGTCCGCGTCGAGATCGCCGGACCGTACGCCGAGCCAGACCTCCGCCGCCGACAGGAACGGACCCCGCGGCTCCTCGAGGAACGGGCCGCGCGGCATGTCTCGGATGTCGAATCGGTAGTCACCGGACGGGTCGAGCTGGGCGTCGCTCATCACCCAGCGATCGCCGTTCCAGTACTCGACGACGACGTGGTCGTGGTTGTAGCCGCCTTGGAAGTAGTCCGCGAACCCGATCCGGCTGCGGGCCGGGATCCCCTTGTGCCGAAGGGCCGACACGGTCAGCAGCGTGTAGTCGCGGCAGCAGCCGACGACCCGGTCGAACGGCTCGCGCGGTTCGGCCAGCGGCGTACCGTTGCGCTTCTGGTCCGTCGTCAGCATCGCCTCGACCCACCGGTGGTCGATCTCGGCCAGCCGGTCGCCGGTGAACTCGATCCCGCCGCCGCGGTAGTGGGTCAGCAGGTTGCGTACGACGGCCGCGATCCCGGCGACGTCGTCCGGCAACGCGTCGAAGAGGTGGGCGTGGACACCCGGGTCGCTGTACTCGGTCTGCATCGCGTAGTCCATCAGGCTTTCCTTTCGAGAATGGGTTGAGCGATGTCGACGGCCGGCTGGTCGCGGGCGAGCAGGTGACAGTCGGGCAGATAGACCTCGCGCACCGGACCGGCGGTCGCCTCCCTGCTCGAGCGGACCCAGTCACCGACGAGGTCGTACGCGAGCATGATCCGCGGATACACGCACTCGTCCATCGTGATCGTGCAGTACGCCTCCCGATGGGCCGGCTCGACCCGGATCGCGATCGACCCGGACGGATCCACCAGTCCCGCGAACGGCACACACACCTCGACGGTTGCCTCGGCCTCCGGCGTCACCGCACCGTGGTAGATCACCCACGACGCACCGGGCAGCGTCGCCCCGGCAGACTCCAGGTACCTGCGGATGTCGTCGGTCGAGGTCACGATCACCCCGATCAGCGACTGCTGGTCGGTGTCCGACCGGATCGACGCGATCTTCGTCTCCGGTACGTCGCGAACCAGCACGGGCCGCGGTGACAACCCAGGGGCTCCCGACCGCGAGAGACGGTCCCGCAGATACTCCAGCGTCGCCCGCCGGGCCGCGGTCGTCGCCTCCTCGGCCGCCCACCACCGGTCGACCCGGATCAGTGCCTCTTCGTCCGTCCCCGCCAGCACTTCGGCGATCGTCGTCAACGGCATGTCCAGCTGCCGCAGCACACTGATCCGCCGGGCTCGCTCGAGCTGCTCCTCGTCGTACAGGCGGTACCCGTTCGACGGGTCGACCTGCGCGGGCGGCAGCAGCCCCGACACGTCGTACAACCGCAACGCCTTGTGCGAGAGCCCGGTACGACGCCCGAACTCGCTGATCGTCAACACCCGACCATCAAACCCCCTGCCCTTGGGGCAAGGTAAAGCCCCGCTTCCTCAGCCAGTGACTTTTGTGGGTAGTGCGGCGAGGAGGGCGTCGGCGTGGCGGCGGTAGCCGAGGTTGTTGGGGTGGAAGCTGTCGGGGGCGAGCAGGCCGCGCCAGGGTGGGCGGGCGTGGCGGGAGACGTGGGCGACGGGGAGGCCGCGGCTCGTCGCGCTGGCGTGGATGTGGTCGTTGATGGCGGCGACGTACGGGCTGCAGACGCCGCCGATGGTCCAGAAGCGGTCCGGGACGGTGAGGTCCATCATCACTGACGCGGACGGGAGCCGCTCGATCACCTGATGCAGGTGGGTGCGGAAGCGCTTCGGTGGGGTGGCGAGGATGTCGTTGCTGCCGATGCCGCACGTCACCAGTTCGGCGCCGAGTCCTTCGATCAACGGAAGCTGGTCGTCCAGGACGTGACGGGTCTGGGCGCCGGAGCGGGACAGATTGACGACGCGCCACGGTCGACCAGTCCGGCGTAACGCGTTGAGCACCTGGCCGACGTACCCGTGCAGCGGCGACGACGCGCCGAGACCTTGCGCGGTCGAGTCGCCGAGCACGACCCACAACGGCCCGTCGGCGGCGAGTGCCTTCTCATTGTGCCGCGTCCAGAAATCCGCGTACGTCCGGGCCTGAACGTCAAGATAGGCAACCCCGTCGAGCCATCGCCGCAAGGCATTCCCGGAGGACAACCGCTCAGCCTCGCCCCATCTGGTCACCGCTCTGTGCAGCGCGCCGATCGGCGTCGTACGTTCCCGGGCTTCTCGACGCAGCAAGAACATTGATCCCCCCGGAAGTGAACGTACGGTGACCAACAACCGTACGTCAGGGACCACGCGTTATAAAGCGCGAAGCAGCACCAGGCAGCGCGGGGCGAGCGGTACGGTGGCACCGGCCTCCACCTCGGTGACCATCGAGTTGCTCGTGTCGAGGACGACCTCGTACGCCGGCGCCCACGAAGCGTCCGGTACGACGACCTGCCGCACCTCAGGTGTCGCGTTCAGTGCCATCAGGAACGAGCTGTCCTTCAGAGCGTTGCCCTCGGCATCGGTCGCCCGCAGCGCGTCACCGGCCAGGAACATCCCGATCGTCCGCAGGTTGCCGTCGTACCAGTCGGCCTCGGTCATCTCGCCGCCGTGCGGCGCGATCCAGGACAGGTCCTTCCGGCCGCCGTCGATCACGGGCTCGCCGGAGAAGTAGTGCCATTGGCGCAGGACCGGGTGTGCCGCGCGCAGGGCGAGCAGCTTCTTCGTCAGCTCGAGGTGATCCGACCATGCACCGGGCAGGGTCCAGTCGAACCAGGACAACGAGTTGTCCTGGCAGTAGGCGTTGTTGTTGCCGTGCTGCGTCCGCCCGCACTCGTCGCCGGCGGTGATCATCGGTACGCCGGTCGACAGGATCAGCGTGGACATCAGGTTCGCCATCTGCCGTTTGCGCAACGCGATCACGGCCGGGTCGTCGGTCTCACCCTCGACCCCGCAGTTCCAGGACCGGTTGTCGTCGGTGCCGTCCCGGTTGTCCTCGTGGTTGGCCTCGTTGTGCTTGTGGTCGTAGCTGACCAGGTCGCGCAGGGTGAACCCGTCGTGCGCGGTGATGAAGTTGATCGACGCATACGGGTAGCGCCCGTCGTCGCCGTACAGGTCGCTCGAACCGGACAGCCGGTAGGCGAGGTCCTTCACGCCGTCGGAGGTGTTGCGCCAGACGTCGCGCACGCTGTCGCGGAACTTGCCGTTCCACTCCGACCACGGCGTGCCGAAGTTGCCGACCTGGTAGCCGAACGGGCCGATGTCCCACGGCTCGGAGATCAGCTTGACCCGGCCGAGCACCGGATCGGCCGCGACCTCGGCCAGGAACGGATGGTCGACCGTGTCGACCTCGTGCCGCTCGTTGCGGATCAGCGTCACGGCCAGGTCGAACCGGAACCCGTCGACGCCCATCTCCTCGACCCAGTACCGCAGCGAGTCCATCACCAGCCGGCGCACCTGCGGATGCGAGGTGTCGACCGAGTTGCCGGTCCCGGTGACGTCGTACATCGTGCCGCCGTGGCCGAGCCGGTAGTACGCCCGGTTGTCGACACCGCGGAAGCTCAGCGTCGGCCCGTCGAAGCCGCCCTCGGCGGTGTGGTTGTAGACCACGTCGAGGATCACTTCGATGCCGGCGGCATGGAACGCGGCCACCATCGCCTTGAACTCCGCGACCTGCTCACCGCGTGAGCCCGACGACGAGTACGGCGCATGCGGCGCGAAGTAGCTGAGGCTGTTGTAGCCCCAGTAGTTCGGCAGTCCACGGGCCGCGATCGGGGGCTCGGTGAGGAAGTGGTGGATCGGCAGCAACTCGACCGACGTGACGCCGAGGTCGACCAGATACTTGATCACCGACGGATGAGCCAGACCGGCGTACGTGCCCCGCTGGTGCTCGGGTACGTCGGGATGCAGCTTGGTGAATCCCTTGGTGTGCAGCTCGTAGATGACCGTCTCGCCCCAGTGCACCGGACCGCTGATCGGGGGAGGCGGCTCCGACGCGGCCACGACCACGCTGACCGGGACATGACCGGCCGAGTCGCCGTCGGACGAGTCGTAGATCAACGGACTGGCGTAGTCCAGTGCGCCGTCGACGGCTCGCGCGTACGGGTCGAGCAGGAGCTTGGACGGGTTGAACCGCAGTCCGTGCGACGGATCGAAGGGCCCGTGCACGCGGTAGCCATACCGTTGCCCATGGCCCACTCCGGGGACGAACCCGGTCCAGTACTCACCGGTATGGGCCAGATCCAGGTTCCGCTGACTGCCGTCGTCGGCGATCAGCGCCAGCTCGACACGTTCGGCGGCTGGGGCCCACAACGTGAAGGTCGTGCCATCGGTCTGGACCACTGCCCCCAGATGGAGCCCGGTGTCGAGAGCACTCGGGGCGGCGGTCGCTTCGGTCACCGGCACATTCTGCACAAGACCTCTCAAACCGTCGCGGCCGCAGGGTGAGTTAACGATAATAAAGTTGGTTGTGCTCATGAGACGGTAGTTGCGAACGCCTGTGCGCAATGATACGCAGGAACCGTTACTAAGTTTCCGGACGCCACCAGCGCCGAGTAGGGGATTACATGTCGCAACAGTTGGCCGATCTGACCGTCGGTCTGATCGGCGCGGGCAACATCTCGCATCTGCACGTCTCCGCCTGGAAGGCACTCGGCGCTCGCGTCCTGGTGCACTCCGAGGAAGGGGCCGACGAGCTCGCCGGGCGGTACGGGCTGGAGGTCGCGGCCTCGCTGCACTCCTGCCTGGCCGAGGCGGAGTTCATCGACATCGTCACGCCGTCGCCGACGCACAAGGAGATCGCGCTGGCCGCGATCAAGGCCGGCCGGAACGTGATCTGCGAGAAGCCGCTGACGCTGACCGCGGCCGACTCGCACGAGGTGATCGCGGCCGCGGCGTCCGCCGGGGTGAAGGTCTACCCGGCCCACGTGGTCCGGTTCTTCCCGGCCTACAGCGCGGCGTACGACGCCGTCCACGCGGGCCGGATCGGCGACGTCGCGGTCGCCCGGTTCTACCGCCAGGCGTCGTCACCGGCCGGCAAGGGCTGGTACCAGGACGTGGCCCGGTCCGGCGGCGTGATCATGGACCTGATGGTGCACGACCTCGACCAGGCCCGGTGGCTGTGTGGCGACGTGACCAGCGTGTACGCCGTACAGAATCCGCCGACCGTGGACGGGATCAGCCCGGTCAACGTTGCGGCGCATGTCACTCTCACCCACGCCACCGGCGCGATCAGCCATTGCCGTGCGACCTGGGGTGCGACCGGCACCACGTTCCAGTCCGGGTTCACCGTCGCCGGATCGACGGGCGTCCTGAAGTACGCCTCCGACGCCGACCTCGGGTACACCGAGGAACTGCAGGACGGCGCCGCCGGCGGCGACCTGCTGATCCCCGCCTCGACGCTGGGCGAGAGCCCCTATCTGACCCAGCTCCGTGAGCTCGCCGTGGCGTTGCGCGGTGGACCGGAGCCGCGGGTCGTCGCCGCCGACGGAGCGTCCGCGGTCTACCTGGCCGAGGCCGCCCGGGAGTCGATGGCCACCGGACGCGCGATCGACATGACCACGTTCGACCCGACGGGAGCGCACGCATGAGCCGGTTGAAGGTCGCGATCGCCTCGTTCGCGCACACGCACGCGATGTCCTACGCCTCGCTGCTCGGCGACATGCCGGACATCGACGTGCTGTCCGCCGATCCGGCCGGCGCCGACGCGCCGGACGCCGGTCCGCGCGGCGCCGACTTCGCCGCGAAGGTCGGCCTTGCGTACGTGGACTCGTACGACGAGCTGTTCGACTGGGGACCGGACGCCGTCGTGGTGACGAGTGAGAACGCGTTGCACCGTGAGTTGGTCGAGCGGGCCGCGGCGGCCGGGGCACACGTGCTGTGCGAGAAGCCGCTGGCCACGGAGGTCGCGGACGGCGAGGCGATGCTGGCGGCCTGCGAGGCAGCCGGCTCCATCCTGATGGTCGCGTACCCGGTCCGCTTCAGCCCGTCGTACCTGCGGCTGCGGGCGTCGGTCGAGGCGGGCATGCTCGGCGACGTGTTCGCCGTACTGGGGACGAACAACGGCAAGATCCCCTACGACGCGCGGCAGTGGTTCACCGACGCCAAGCTGGCCGGTGGGGGAGCGCTGGTCGACCACACCGTGCACTGTGCCGATCTGATCGACGGACTGACCGGCGGTGCCTCGGCCGTGCGTGTCTACGCGGCGGCGAACCACGTCCTGCATCAGGACAAGGGCGTCTCCGTGGAGACCGGTGGATTGGTCACCATCAACTACGACAACGGGCTGCTGGCAACGATCGACTGCTCGTGGAGCGTGCCGGACAACGGACCGACGTGGGGCGGCGTCTCGCTGCAGGTGACCGGTACGAACGGGTCGGTGGAGATCGAGCCGTTCCTGCCGCACGTCGGCGGCACGGACGCCTCCGGCGAGGTCTATCTGCCGCTCGGAAGCAACTTCGACGCCTCCATGCTCTCCGAGTTCCTGCGTGCGGTGCGGGCATCGGGTCCGGCGGAGGCCGGTACGACGCCGGCCGTCGTACCGCAGCCGGACGGTGCCGTGGGTGTGCGCACACTCCAGATCGTCGACGCCGCACGCCGGTCGGCGGTGTCGGGTCAACCGGTCGATCTGTAGCCTCCCCGCAGTACAAGTGCGTGGAGTGGTCCGGTACGGTTCCGGGGATGTGACCGGCGGGTAGGACCCTGGACTGTAAGGAGCGAGACGATGGGCGAGTTCGTCAACCTCACCGTGAGCGACGGTGTGGGCACGATCCGGCTGGACCGGCCGAAGATGAACGCGCTGAACGTCCAGGTCCAGGAGGAGATCCGGGCCGCCGCGGTGGAAGCGACCGCGAACGACGAGGTCCGCGCGGTGGTGATCTACGGCGGCGAGAAGGTGTTCGCGGCCGGCGCGGACATCAAGGAGATGGCGGACATGTCGTACGCCGACATGGTCAAGCGCTCCGGTCCGCTGCAGTCGTCGCTGTCCGCGGTCGCCGCGATCCCGAAGCCGACGGTCGCGGCCATCACCGGGTACGCCCTCGGTGGTGGCTGCGAACTGGCCCTGTGCGCCGACTACCGGATCGCCGCCGAGGACGCCAAGCTCGGCCAGCCGGAGATCCTGCTCGGCATCATCCCGGGCGCCGGCGGGACGCAGCGGCTGTCCCGGCTGATCGGCGCGTCCAAGGCCAAGGACCTGATCTACACCGGGCGGTTCGTGGACGCCGCCGAGTCGCTCTCGCTGGGGCTGGTCGACAAGGTCGTGCCCGCGGCCGAGGTGTACGACGCCGCGGTCGCCTGGGCGTCGCAGTTCTCCGGCGGTGCCGCGCTCGCGCTGCGGGCCGCCAAGGAGGCGATCGACTCCGGGCTCGGCGTGGACCTGCAGACCGGGCTGGAGATCGAGCGGCAGCAGTTCGCCGCGCTGTTCGCCACCGAGGACCGGGCGATCGGGATGAAGTCCTTCGTCGAGAACGGCCCGGGCAAGGCCGAGTTCAAGGGAATCTGACGTGACCACATCCGCTGAGAGCTCAGCCGCCGAGAGGCCGGCCGCCACCGCCGAAGAGGTCGAGGCGGCCTGGAACGACAACAAGCTCGCCCAGGTGCTCTACCACGACTGGGAGGCGTCGACGTACGACGAGAAGTGGTCGATCTCGTACGACGAACGCTGCGTCACCTACGCACGGGACCGGTTCACCGCGATCGCCGGATCGGACGGCTGGCCCTACGGCAAGTCGCTGGAGATCGGTGCGGGGACCGGCTTCTTCACGCTGAACCTCAAGCTGGCCGGCGTCCTGGCCGAGGCGCACGTCACCGACCTCTCGCCGGGCATGGTCGAGGCCGCCAAGAAGAACGCGAAGACGCTCGGCTTCGCGATCGAGGGCCGGGTCGCCGACGCGGAGAAGCTGCCGTACGACGACAACACCTTCGACCTCGTCATCGGGCACGCCGTCATCCACCACATCCCGGATGTCGAGCTCGCCTTCCGCGAGATGCTGCGGGTGCTCAAGCCCGGCGGACGTTTCGTCATCTGCGGCGAGCCGACCCGGTACGGCGACTTCGTGGCGCGGCGGTTGTCGCGCTTCACCTGGTGGGCCACGACGAACCTGACCAAGCTGCCGGCGTTGACCGAGTGGCGCCGATCGCAGGCGGAGCTGGACGAGTCCTCGCGGGCCGCTGCCCTGGAGGCTGTGGTCGATCTGCACACGTTCGATCCCGACACGCTGGCCCGGATGGCGGGTCGCGCCGGGGCTGTCGACGTACGGACGGTGACTGAAGAGCTGTTGGCCGCTTGGGTCGGGTGGCCGATCCGGACGTTCGAGGCCGCCGTACCGGAGCAGAAGCTCGGGTTCGGGTGGCGGATGTTCGCGTACAAGTCGTGGCTGCAGCTGTCGAAGGTGGACAAGGTGCTGTCGGCGGTCGTGCCTGACGAGCTCTACTACAACGTCTCGATCACAGGTGTCTCGCAGTAGGGTGACTGGATGCGGTTGCTGACCGCGGCGAATCTGCGCTGGGTGGTGCGCCATCGGGCGTGGACGCCGTACTACCTGAAGCGCTACTGGCGGTTCGCCTGGTTCAAGCTGCGTCACCCGCGGCGTGATCACCGAGGGATTCGTCTTCCTGGGCAAGAAGCTGGAGATCGTCGCGCGCCCCGGCCACGGCCGGATCATTCTCGGCCAATGGGTCCACCTCGGTGACGAGACCCGGCTGCGCGCGCACGAGGGCACGCTGCGGATCGGCGACAAGGTGGTCTTCGCCCGCGACGTCACGGTGAACTGCTACCTGGACATCGAGATCGGCGCCTCCACGCTGATCGCGGACTGGACCTACATCTGCGACTTCGACCACAAGACCGAGGACCTCGGGCTGCCGATCAAGGACCAGGGTCTGGTGAAGTCGCCGGTCCGGATCGGCCCGGACTGCTGGCTGGCCACGAAGGTCACCGTCACCCGCGGAACCGATATCGGTCGCGGCGTGGTGATCGGCGCGAACAGTGTTGCCCGTGGCAACATTCCTTCGTACGCCGTCGCCGCCGGGGTACCGGCCGTGGTCGTCGCCGACCGCACCGCCCGGTACGCCGCCGACGTCACCCGCCGGGCCTACCTGGCCGGGCTGGCCGACGCGAACGAGCGCACCGCGGCCCGCCTCCGGGCCGGTGTCCCACTCGATCCGCCGAGTAGGAGCGCCGTACCGGGGGAAGCTGAGGGTGATGGCGGCGACGCGGTTGGTGAAGAACCTGGCAACGAGGGGTTCTCAAGTTACTCACCAGTCGGGCACTATGTCCCACACGTTCGGCAGGACGCCGACCGATTGACCGTCGGAGAGGAGACGCAGCGTGGCTGAGCAGTCCGGGACCGACCGGTCCGGACGGTCCATGCTCGATCAGGCGGCGGCCGACGACTCGATCACCCAGGCGCGGATCCGCGCGGTCGACCCGGTTCCGGTCGTGACGGAACCCGGCGGCGCTACGTTGGAACCAGCGCTTGAAACGAGTGCTGAACCGCCGGCGGCGGTTCGAGACATCGGTGTGAACCGAAGGCTGGACCCAGAAGTGCAGGCAGTGGACGGCAGGACAGCGGCACCGGCCCCGTTCGCGGGTGCCCGGCGCAGGCTGTCGCCGCGCCCTGTCCCGGTCAGCCGGCGCAGGAGACCGCCGGCCCAGGAGACCGTGACGGCGACGGACGAGGAACCGACCCCGGCTGAGGAGATGGACGACGTGGGTACGCACGACGAGAAGGCGGACGCGAACAAGGCGGCCACGCCGGCGGACGCGACGGACAAGGACACGGCGGCCGGTCGCGGGGCGACCGCGACGGCGACCAAACCGGCCCGGCCGAAGACCGCGGCGGAGATCGTCGCCGAGCAGCGGGCCCGGGAGAAGGCCGCGGCCGAGACGGCCGCGCCGGCTGCCGGGAAGGACGCCGATGGCAAGGACCCCGCGGAGACCGCGGTGACCAAGCCGGTCGGCAAGGTACCGGCCGCATCGGCCGGTGCCGCCGCGAAGCCGCCGAAGGCGGGTGCCTCGGGCAACAAAACGGCCGCGTCGTCCGGCGGGAAGGGCAAGCAGGCGCTGAGTTCGGTCGGCTCCGGAGTGCGGAGGCTGCGGAACCTGATCGCCTCGCTGATCTGGCTCGTCGCGGTGATCGCGGCCGCGGTGCTGGCGCTCGGTGCGCTGTTCACCGCGCTCGACCAGACCAACCAGAGCAACGAGATCGTGCGCTGGGTGCTGGAGCGCGGCCAGGACCTGGTCGGGCCGTTCAAGGACCTGTTCCGGCTGGAGACCGCCAAGAACACGCTGCTGGTGAACTGGGGGATCGCGGCGCTGGTCTACCTGATCGCCGGCAAGATCCTCGAACGCTTCATCCGCCCTTAGTTCTCGCGACAAGGATCAGGTCGAGAGATTCGTCCAGCGCGCCTGGGCGAATCTCGAAATCGTCGTACCTCGTGCTGCCCACCAGTTCGCGGAGGTTGTCATCCCACGTGTTGTGCCCGGCCGCCAGTTGGGCGTCGACACAGGACCCGTACGTCGCTTCCCACGCGACGAGCCGTTGGCCGTGATGGAGTCCGAGAGCGTGCGTGATCTCGAAGTGCGGCTCGAGCAGCTCGGTGAACTCCGCGGCCGTCAGCTCCCGCGTGTGGTACCAGTTCCCGCTCGGGAAGGTGAGCCGGTTCGGCGTGCTGAGGACGGCGATGCCGCCCGGTCGGAGGATCCGCGCGCACTCGGTGACGAACCGCGGCTGCTCCCACAGGTGCTCGATCGTCTGCAGTGAGGTGATGAGGTCGAAGGTCGCGTCCGCGAACCCGGTCTGGACGAGGTTGCCGCGCACCGCATTGACCTGTGGATAGACGCGGCGGACGTGCCGAAGCGTCGTATCTTCATAGTCGAGACCGGTCACGGAGTCCGCCCCGGCCAGGCGGAGTTGCTCCGCGCCGTAGCCCTCGCCGCAGCCGGCGTCGAGGACGCGGCCGGTCGACACCAGATTCGCCGTGATCCAGCGGTAGGCAGCGTCGTGGCGCGCGAACCAGTAGTTCTCGTGCCAGATCCCGGGCGCTGTGCGCTCGCCGGTGAGGGGTAACGTCTCGGTCACCTGCGTCAGCCTAGTGTCCTCGCCGGACTGTGATGGGACTCGCACGGAGATCATGTTTCTCGTGAGTAACATCCGTGGCAGGCTTGGGAGAGACCGTTAACCAGAAGGGGTCCCACACGCTATGAAGATCGTCGTCTGCGCGAAGTTCGTGCCGGATGCCACCGCGGACCGCCGCTTCCGCCCGGAGGACAACACGGTGGACCGCGCCGGTGTCGACGGGCTGTTGTCCGAGCTGGACGAATATGCCGTCGAGACCGCCCTTACTGTGAAGGAAGCTGACGGTGACCCTGCTGACACTGTGGTGACCGTTCTCACGGTCGGTCCGGAGCAGGCCGCCGACGCGGTGAAGAAGGGTCTGCAGATGGGCGCCGACGCCGGTGTCCACGTGATCGACGACGCGATCCACGGTTCGGACGCGGTCGCGACCTCGCTGATCCTGTCGAAGGCGCTGGCCAAGCTCGAGGCCGACCTGGTCGTGTTCGGGATGGGTTCGACCGACGGTTCGATGGGTGTCGTGCCGGCGATGGTGTCGGAGCGGCTCGGGCTGCCGGCCGTGACGCTGGGGTCGGAGGTGACCGTCGACGGCCAGACCGTGCGGATCCGCCGCGACGGCGACACCGCGAGCGACACGGTCGAGGGCACGCTGCCGCTGGTGCTGAGCGTTTCGGACCAGGCGAACGAGCCGCGGTACCCGTCGTTCAAGGGCATCATGGCCGCGAAGAAGAAGCCGGTGGAGACCTGGTCGCTGGCCGACCTGGAGCTCTCGGCCGACCAGGTCGGCGGCTCGGCCGCCTGGACCGAGGTGGTCGAGGTGACCGCGCGTCCGCCGCGGACCGCCGGCACGATCGTCACCGACGAGAACGGCAGCGGCGCCGCCCAGCTCGTCGAGTTCCTGTCCACCAACAAGTTCCTCTGAGGGGCGATCAGTTCATGTCGAACGTTCTGGTTCTCGTTGACCACACCGGTGGAAAGGTCCGCAAGACGACCGCGGAGCTCCTCACCATCGCCCGCCGCCTCGGCGAGCCGGTCGCGGTCTACATCGGCGACGGCGTGCAGGACGCGCTGCCGGCGCTGGGGCAGTACGGCGCGACCAAGGTGATCGCGCTGACCAACCCGGAGCTGTCCCAGTTCCTGGTCGCGCCGAAGGCCGAGGCGCTGCAGCAGGTCGCGGCCAAGATCGAGCCGGCCGCGATCCTGATCTCGTCGTCCGCGGAGGGCAAGGAGATCGCCGCCCGGCTGGCGGTCAAGCTGGACTCCGGCCTGATCACCGACGCCGTCGACGTCGTCTCCGCCGATGGTGGCCCGGTCACGACGCAGTCGGTGTTCGCCGGCAACTACACCGTCCAGGCCAAGATCACCCACGGCACGCCGATCATCACGGTCAAGCCGAACGCGGCCACCCCGGAGGCGGCCGAGACCTCGCCGGAGGTGGAGGAGTTCGACGTCTCGATCTCCGACGCCGCCAAGACCGCTCGCATCACCGACTCCAAGCCGCGGGAGGCGACCGGTCGTCCGGAGCTGACCGAGGCCGCGATCATCGTGTCCGGCGGTCGCGGGACCGGCGGCGACTTCGGTCCGGTCGAAGCGTTCGCCGACTCCCTCGGTGCCGCGGTCGGTGCGTCCCGTGCGGCCGTCGACTCGGGGTGGTACCCGCACGCCTACCAGGTCGGCCAGACCGGCAAGACCGTGTCGCCGCAGCTCTACGTCGCGGCCGGCATCTCCGGCGCGATCCAGCACCGGGCCGGTATGCAGACCTCGAAGACCATCGTGGCCGTGAACAAGGACGAGGAAGCCCCGATCTTCGAGCTGGTCGACTTCGGCGTCGTCGGCGACCTGCACAAGGTCCTCCCGGCCGCCACCGAAGAGGTCACCAAGCGCAAGTCCTGATCCACCCAGCCAGACAGCCCGGCTCGGCCCCCCTCCCGAGCCGGGCTGTCGCATGTCCGGGTGTGTGACGATCGGTGGATGGGTGCCGAGGAGCGGGTCTGGTACGACGAGGGGCTGGAGCCGGAGGAGCTGGCGTTCCAGCGGTTGTACGGTCCGTGGAAGGTCTCGACGCCCGCTGATGCGCAGGAGTTGCTGAAGGGGTACGACGGCGAGTGGTGGATCGCGGGCGGTTGCGCGATCGAGGCGTTCACCGGCGTACGACGGGAGCACGAGGACGTCGACGTGTCACTCTGGCGCCGCGACATCGAGAAGCTACGCCAGCACCTGAAGGGCAGCTACGACCTCTGGTCCAACGGCAGCGGCCGGTTGCGGCCGTTGACCGACCAGCGCCCGGACCAGCCGGACGACGCCGACCAGATCTGGTTACGCAAGCACGCCTTGGCGCCGTGGGAGTTCGACCTGCAACCCAACCCCGACCGTGACGGCCGCTGGGTCTTCCGTCGCGATCCGGCCCTCGACTATGACCTCGACGAGATCACCTGGATCGCCTCCGACGGCATCCGCTACCTCAACCCCGAGATGGGCCTCGCCTACAAGGCCCACCTCATGCGTCCCAAGGACGAACGGGACCTGGCCGCCGCCCTGCCCAAGCTGACCTCGGCCCAGCGCACCTGGCTCGCCGACATGATCGACCACCTCTACCCCGACCACTCCTGGCCGGCCCGCGTCCGGCAGAGCTAGCTCCAGACCGGGCGGCGGGAGTCGATGCCGGTGCCGTATTCGGGATCACCGCCGCGGACGAGGACCCAGTGCTCGGTGGCGCGGGCGCGGTAGAGGCGGAGGTCGGCAGGTGCCCGGAGGTCGTCAGGGGTGAAGGTGCGGAGTTCGGGGAGGCGGCCGGAGTAGAGGGCGGCGCAGCGGTCGAGTTCGTCGTCGGGGACTTCCTCGACGTGGGCGCGGAAGTAGGCGGCTGAGGCTCCGCCGATGGGGACGCTCGAGTCGAAGATCGCGATGCTGACGTTGGGGTTCCGGGTGACGTTGAGGGAGTGCTCGGAGTCCGGGGACGAGACCCAGTAGAAGTCGGTGTGGCCGTCCGGGGTGAAGTAGACCGGGGTGACCCACGGGAGGCCGTCGGCGGTCACAGTGCCCAGGACCATGTACTTGTTCGCTTCGATGACCGCGGCTGCGCGCTGGTCGAAGATCTCCTGTGACATCACAGTTCCTTTCAGGCCACGTCGTACGTGAGGTGGACCGCGGTCGGGGTGACGGCGGCGTCGCGCTGGATCAGTCGCACGGGTGCGATCGTCGTACGTTCGAAGAGTGGGGTGCCGTCGCCGAGGACGATCGGCGCCACGTGGATGCGTACCTCGTCGACGAGGCCGGCGTACAGGTACTGGCGGCAGAGGTGACCGCCGCCCATGATCATCACGTCCTTGTCGCCGGCGCCCTTCTGGGCGAGCTCCAGCGCCCGGTGGATCCCGTCGCTGACGAACTCGAACCACCCCTCGAGCCGTACCCGAGCCGGCCGGTGTGAGGTGACCACGAAGATCGGCGGCCTGGTGTCGCCGGGGTCGTCGCCGGGCCAGCCGTGCGGTCCGTCGATGAGGTCGAACGTCCGCCGGCCCATCAGTACCGCACCGATGCCGGCCTGGGTCCGATCGAGCGCCTCGCGGTCGGCGTCGGTCAGGTCGTCGCCGACGATCCAGTCGTGCAGGGGCTCGCCGCCGACGCCGAGGCCGTGGGCGAGATCCGCGCCGGGGCCGGTCACGAAGCCGTCCAGCGACATGGTGATGTCGAGTAGTACGCGTCCCATCGTCTTCTCCGTTCGCTGCTGTGAAGGTGTCACCAGACTGCGAGCGGGCGGTACGGAATGTCGTCCGTGGTCACCACTGAATCACCACTGACTCGCCGCCGGGAGCACCGTGGCCCGGGCATGATGGGCCCGTGACTGGACCGACGGAGGTGTCCGCCCGCGAGGCCGAGGTACTGGCCGCGCTGGCCGGCGGGCGCTCCAACGCCCAGATCGCGCGCCACCTGCACATCAGCGTCCGCACGGTCGAGAGCCACGTCTCGTCGTTGCTGCGCAAGTACGGCGTTGCCGACCGCCACGAACTGGCCGGCCTGGCCGAGTCCGATCAGCCTGGTTTCACCGCGCTTGCCGGCCCAGGTACGACGTTCGTCGGTCGTGAGCACGAGCAGGCCGAGCTACTGGCCGCTCTGGGCAGCAACAGGCTGGTCAGCCTCCTCGGCCCGGGTGGCGTCGGCAAGACCCGGCTGGCGCTGCGCGTCGCGGCCGACGTCGGCGGCAACTATCCGTACGGCGGTGCGTTCGTGGACCTGGTCCCGGTCCGGCCCGGGTTCGTCGTGGCCGCGGTCGCTGAGGCACTCGGCGTACGCGAGCAACCGCCGCAGACTCTGATCGACGCGTTGCTCGAGCGACTGCAGCGAGGACGAGCGCTGCTCGTGCTCGACAACTGCGAGCACCTCGTCGAGGAGGTCGGCGACCTGGTTGCGCGGATCCTGACCCGGGCCCCGGAGACCGCCGTACTGGTGACCAGCCGGGAGCGGATCGGTGTGGCGGGGGAGCGGCCGGTGCAGTTGGGTCCGCTGGCGCTCGGGTCCGAGGCGGAGCAGCTGTTTCGGGACCGGGTCGTCCTGGTCGCGCCGGAGCTCGCAGCCGATCAGGCGGTGGCTGCACAGCTGTGTGCCGGGCTGGACGGCGTACCGCTGGCTATTGAGCTTGCCGCGGCTCGGGCCGGCTCACTCGGACCGGACGGGTTGCTGGCCGCGCTCGACGATCGGCTGCGGCTCCTGGCTGGTGGACGCGGCCCGAACGAGCGGCACCACTCGCTGGCGCAGGTGATCGGGTGGAGCTACGAACTCCTGGACGATGCCGAGCGGGCGTTGTTCCGGCGGCTCGGTGTCTTCGTCGGTGGGTTCGACCTCGGTGCTGCGGCAGCCATCAGCCCGGGCAGCAGCCGCGGTGAGGTGAGCGACCTGCTCGGGCGCCTGACGGACAAGAGCCTGCTGCATCGGACCCAACTCGACGGCACCAGCAGGTGGCGGATGCTGGAGACAGTCCGGGTGTTCGCGCTGGATGAGCTGGGCCGATGCGGTGAGGACGACGAGGTCGCCGTACGGCACCTCGACTGGGCCGACAGCACCGCCGGACGCCTGGAGACGCAACTCGTCGAGGGCGAGGACTGGGAGAGCGAGTTCGACCAGGTCACAGCCGACCTGCGTGCGGCGGTCGGCATGCGGCAGACCGACGTACGACGGTTGGCCCGGCGACTCGCGCACCTGACCTTCGCGCGCAAGCGGTTCGTCGAGGCTCGTGAGCACTACCTCACCGCCGCCGGCGCTCAGGATTCGTACGACGACCTCCGCGACGCGGCCGATGCCGCGCTGGCAGTGGCGGACGGGTCCCACGCGTATCAGCTACTCCTTCGTGCGGCGGCGGGAAGTATGCGGCAGGACGCACTCGCCTACGCCGTGATGGTCCGGAATCGCTACGAAGGCGAGTTCCCGGACCCCGCGGACCGGGGTGCGAGCCTGCTCCCCGCGGAACCGGTGCCGGCCGGCGTGCAGGTCGCCATCGCGCGTGCTTGGGTCGCGCGTCCTGAACTGGAACCGGCGGAGGCCGCAGTCGCCGCGGCCCGGCGTGCGGGCGACCCGCTCGCGGTGATGAGCGCGCTGGACGTGTACGGCATGGCGCTCGCCTGCGCGGGGCGGTTCCGGGAGTCGCGGCGAGCAGCCGAGGAGCGGTTCGCGCTGGCCGCATCGCTCCCGCACCACGATCCGCGGGCGGTCGCCGAGATCGTGGACGCGTATCACGTTGCCTCGACCACCGCGGTCTCGGTCGGCGACCTGACCGAGGCGGTCCGGCTGGCCGAGCTCACCGACGACCCGGTGCACGGCCACCCGTACATCATCGCGCCCCGCCGGATCCGCGCCTTCGCCCTGAGCGGGCGCTTCGACGAGGCCGTCCGGGCCGCGGACGTGATGTGGAGCGGCTGGCGGGCGGCCGGTTGTCCGCCCCGGGCATGGATGGCCTCGGCCGCGTCCGCCGCCGCGCTGGCGCACGGACTACTCGGCACCGGAGCAGCCGACGTCTGGCGGGCTCGAGCGCTGGAGATCGCCCGCGCCGACGATCCGATGGACACGCCGATGCTGATGACTGCCGCCACCTTCGTGGACGCCCGCCTCGCCGTCCAGCGACTCGACACCGGGGGAGAGGTGGCCGGGGCCGAGATGCTCGTCCAGCGTGCTTTCGCGGCGTCCTCGTACCCGTGGTGGATCCCGTACGCCAACTCGGCCGGCGCCGAGCTGGCCGTCGCGGCTTCGCTCCCGGACGCCGAGCGGTATCTGGACCTGGTCGCCTCGACGGAGAGTGACTGGGTCGACGCCACCGTCCGGCGAGCCCGGGCCCGGCTGACCGGCGACCGGGACGCGCTGGCCGAAGCCGCCGCCCGGTTCGAGCGGATCGGGGCCCGGTTCGAGCACGCCCACACGCTCAGGCTGCTGTCCCACCGCTGAGGCCCGAGGAGCGGGAACAACGGCGGCGGACATACCCTTGAATCCGATATGACTTCTTCCGACCGTCGCACGGTGTACCTGGACCACGCGGCGACGACTCCGATGCTGCCGGCTGCGATCGAGGCGATGACCCGTCACCTCGCGCGGACCGGCAATGCGTCGTCCCTGCACGGCTCCGGTCGCGCCGCCCGCCGGACGGTCGAGGAGTCCCGCGAGACGATCGCCGCGGCGCTGGGCGCCCAGCCGAGCGAAGTGGTCTTCACCTCGGGCGGTACGGAGGCCGACAACCTCGCTCTGAAGGGCCTGTGGTGGGCCCGCCTGGCCGAGGACCCGCGCCGCCGCCGGATCCTGCTCAGTGGTATCGAGCATCACGCCGTACTCGATCCGGCGGTGTGGCTGGCGCAGCACGAGGGCGCCGAGATCGAGTGGCTGCCCGTCGACGAGCTCGGCCGGGTGCGGCCGGACGACGTACGACGGGCGATCGAGCAGGACCCGGAGTCCGTGTCGTTCGTCACGTTGATGATGGCGAACAACGAGGTCGGGACGATCCAGCCGGTCCGGGAGATCGCGGCGCTGGCCCGCGAGTACGAGATCCCCGTGCACACCGACGCGGTCCAGGCGGTCGGTCAGGTGCCGGTGGACTTCGCGGAGCTGGGCGTGGACGCGATGACGGTGTCCGCCCACAAGCTCGGCGGTCCGTACGGTATCGGCGCGCTGATCGTCCACAAGGAGACGAAGCTGACGCCGGTCCTGCACGGCGGCGGCCAGGAGCGCGACGTCCGCTCGGGCACGCTGGACGCACCCGCGACGGCCGGCTTCGCGGTCGCCGCGGAGCACGCGATCAAGCACCAGGCGGACGAGGCGCGCCGGCTCAGCGAGCTGCGGGACGCGCTCATCAGCGGTGTGGTGAACACCGTCGAGG
The DNA here is from genome assembly GCA_963748245.1 of uncultured Actinomycetota bacterium. Taxonomy (GTDB): domain Bacteria; phylum Actinomycetota; class Actinomycetes; order Propionibacteriales; family Kribbellaceae; genus Kribbella. The sequence continues at coordinate 221,064 of CAVVIA010000006.1, forward strand.
GCGCGCAGCTGTCGGGGGACCCGACGGACCGTTTGCCCAATAACGCACACTTGTCCTTCAGCGACTGCGAGGGTGACTCGCTGTTGCTGCTGCTCGACGCACGCGGGATCGAGGTCTCCACCGGGTCCGCGTGCAACGCCGGGGTCGCCGAGCCGAGCCATGTCCTGCTGGCCATGGGGTACGACGACCAGCGGGCGCGCGGGTCGCTCCGGTTCACCCTGGGGCACACCACCACCCGCGCGGACATCGACGCCGTACTGGACAACATCGGACCGGTGGTGGAGCGGGCCAAGTCCGCCGGTCTGCAGAACGTGGGAAGGAACACCTGATGCGGGTACTCGCAGCCATGTCCGGCGGGGTCGACTCCGCCGTCGCGGCGGCGCGGATGGCCGAGGCCGGGCACGACGTGGTCGGCGTGCACCTGGCGCTGAGCCGCAACCCGCAGTCGTACCGCAGCGGCGCGCGCGGCTGCTGCACGATCGAGGACTCCCGCGACGCCCGCCGGGCCGCGGACGTGATCGGCATCCCGTTCTACGTCTGGGACCTGGCCGAGCGGTTCCACGCCGACGTGGTCGAGGACTTCGTCAGCGAGTACGCCGCCGGCCGCACGCCGAACCCGTGTCTGCGCTGCAACGAGAAGGTGAAGTTCAGCGCCGTCCTGGAGCGGGCGCTGGCGCTCGACTTCGACGCGGTCGCGACCGGTCACTACGCGCGGATCGTCGACACTGCGGACGGCGCGCGCGAGCTGCACCAGGCGGTGGACCCGGCCAAGGACCAGTCCTACGTGCTCGGGGTGCTCACGCAGGCGCAGTTGAAGCACGCGTTCTTCCCGCTCGGCGACACGGTCAAGACCGAGGTCCGGGAGGAGGCCGAGCGGCGCGGGCTGTCGGTGGCGGCCAAGCCGGACAGTCACGACATCTGCTTCATTGCCGACGGCAACACTCCGGGCTTCCTGAGCAAGCACCTGGGCGAGGCGCCGGGCGACATCGTCGACGCGCAGGGCAACAAGCTCGGCGAGCACAAGGGCACCCACGGGTTCACCGTCGGTCAGCGCAAGGGCCTGCGGATCGGTACGCCGGCCGCCGACGGCAAGCCGCGGTTCGTGCTGGACATCAGCCCGGTGGACCGGACCGTCACGGTCGGATCGCGCGAGGAGCTCGCGGTGTCGGCGCTGACCGCGTCCAAGCCGCGGTGGTGCGGTCCCGCGCCGACCTCGGAGCTGCAGGTCAAGGGCCAGTTGAAGGCGCAGTTGCGGGCGCATGGCGAGCAGGTCGCCGTCACCGCACGGGTCGAGGGTGACCAGGTGCTGGTCTCGTTCGACGAGCCGACGGCGGCGGTCGCGCCCGGTCAGGCGGTCGTCCTGTACGACGGCACCCGGGTGATCGGGTCCGCGACGATCGACACGGTGTCGGGTGGCGGCACAACACGCATGACGGTGCTTTGGCCGGGCCTTCGGCGCCGGCGGGGTCATGGGGCTTGACTCCCGTCCTTCCCTCGTCACTCCAGTCGCTCGCTCCCGCTCCTCGTCCAGCCGGGAGGCTCATGCCGGTTCACTGCCGGGTGATGACATCCGTGAGTGGACCAAGGTCCTGCTCGAGGCTGTCGACATCCCGTTCCTCGCCGAGCTTCCGGCGCGTCCGTACGGCGACATGCTCAGCCGGGCGGTCGCCGTACTGACCGAGCTTGCTGTCGACCTGCAGCCGGCCGGGTGGCGGCTGACCGGGGGTAGCGACCCGCGGGCGAGTCTGGACCAGCGGCGGGCTCGTTCGCTGCTCGCTGAGGACCTGGACGTACTCGAAGAGCTAGCGGACGGTTACACCGGGCCACTCAAGCTGCAGCTGACCGGTCCGTGGACTTTGGCGGCCACAGTCGAGCTGCCGCGTGGTGACAAGGTGCTGGCGGATCACGGCGCTCGGCGGGACCTGGCCGAGGCGTTGGCCCTGGGGTTGGGTGAGCACGTGGCAGAGGTACGACGCCGGGTGCCTGGGGCGGAGCTCGTAGTACAGGTCGACGAGCCCGGTCTGCCCGCCGTACTCGCTGGAGCCGTGCCGACGGCGTCCGGCTGGAGCAAGCACCGCTCTGTGGACGGCCCAGGCGCTGTGGAGCTGCTGAGCCTGGTGACGACCGCGGCACCCACCGTGGTCCACTGCTGCGCCGCGCGTCCGCCCGTGGAGGTCTTCACGAAAGCCGGCGCGGCCGGAGTCGCCGTCGACGTGTCACTCGTGACCGAAGCGGGTTGGGAGCAGATCGCTCTCGCAGCCGAAGCCGGCACCACCCTCTACGCGGGCCTGGTCGCCACCACAGGCCCGATCCCCAACCAGGAGCAGGCCGCGGCCCCGCTCATCCGGCGCTGGCGAGAGCTCGGACTCGACCCCGAGCTCCTGAAGAAGGTCGTCATCACGCCCGCCTGCGGCCTGGCCGCCTCCCCGTCACCAGCAGACGCCCGGGCCCGCCTCGACCTCCTCCGCAAGATCGCGGACATCGTCGCCGAAGCCGCCGACAACACCTAGAAACGTCGGTGGTCGGTTGTAGGTTTTGCTCATGAGTACGGAGATTCCGGAGACGACTGCCGCCGAACAGCCTGCTGCGCCGCCTGAGGTGCGGGAGCGGCATGCCGTCTTGAGCCAGGAGATCGAGGAGCACCGGGTCAGGTACTACCTGTCCACCTCGACCATCTCGGACGCGGACTTCGACGCCTTGATGCACGAGTTGCAAGGGCTCGAGGAGCAGTACAACGAGCTCCGGACCCCGGATTCGCCGACGCAGAAGGTCGGCGTACCGATCTCCACCCTCTTCACCCCGGTGCAGCACCCGACCCGGATGGAGAGCCTGGGGAACGCGTTCTCGGCCGAGCAGATGGAGGCCTGGGCCAAGCGGCTCGAGCGCGAGGTGACGGTCCGGCAGATCCACGAGAGCGGCTTCCTCTGCGAGCTGAAGGTGGACGGGCTGGCGCTCGACCTGGTGTACGAGAACGGTCGCCTGGTCAGCGGCGCGACCCGCGGCGACGGCCGTACCGGTGAGGACGTCAGCCTGAACGTCCGCACCATCAAGAGCATCCCGAACGAGCTGGACGGCAAGGACCTGCCCGCCTTCCTGGAGGTCCGCGGCGAGGTGTACTTCCGGGTCGAGGACTTCGAGGAGCTGAACGCGCAGCTGGTCGAGGCGGGGAAGGACCCGTTCTCCAACCCGCGCAACAGCGCCGCCGGATCGCTGCGGCAGAAGGACCCGCGGGTGTCCGCGAGCCGCCCGCTGCGGTTCGTCGTCCACGGTCTGGGCCGGGTCGACGGGTATCACGTCGGCCGGCTGTCGGAGGCGTACGAGCAGCTCAAGGCGTGGGGCCTGCCGGTCAGCGACCGGGCCCGCAGGGTCGAGACACTCGACCAGGTGAACGAGTTCATCGCGTACTACGGCGAGAACCGGCACTCCGTCGACCACGAGATCGACGGTGTCGTGGTCAAGGTGGACGAGGTCGACCTGCAGCGCGCGCTCGGATCCACCTCGAGCGCCCCGCGCTGGGCGATCGCGTACAAGTACCCGCCGGAGGAGGTCACCACGAAGCTCCTCGACATCGAGGTGAACGTCGGCCGCACCGGCCGCGTCACGCCGTACGGGAAGATGGAGCCGGTCCGGGTGGCCGGATCGACGGTCGAGTTCGCCACCCTGCACAACGCGCAGGAGGTCAAGCGCAAGGGCGTCTGGATCGGCGACACCGTCGTCCTGCGCAAGGCCGGTGACGTGATCCCGGAGATCCTCGGCCCGGTGGTCGAGCTACGCCCGGACGATGCGCGTGAGTTCGTGATGCCGACCGAGTGCCCGTCCTGCGGGACGACGCTGCGTCCGATGAAGGAAGGCGACGTCGACATCCGCTGCCCGAACTCGCAGTCCTGCCCGGCGCAGCTGCGGGAGCGGATCTTCCACCTGGCCGGGCGGTCCGGGTTCGACATCGAGGTGCTCGGGTTCAAGGCCGCGGACGCGCTGATCGGCGACGAGCTGATCACCGACGAGGGCGACCTGTTCGGGCTGACCGAGGAGGACCTGTCCCGCAGTTCGTTCTTCACCACCAAGGCGGGGGCGCTGTCGGCGAACGCCCAGCGCCTGCTCGCGAACCTCGACACCGCCAGGACGCAGCCGCTGGCCCGCGGTCTGGTCGCGCTCTCGATCCGGCACGTCGGACCGACGGCGGCGCAGGCGCTCGCGGCCGTGTACGACGACATCGAGGCGATTCGCGCGGCGAGCGAGGAGGAGCTGTCCGAGATCGAAGGTGTCGGTCCGACCATCGCGCATGCCGTGATCGAGTGGTTCGACGTCGACTGGCACCAGGCGATCGTCGACAAGTGGCAGGCCGCCGGCGTCCAGTTGCGTCAGGAGCGCACCGGGCCGAGCGTGCCGCAGACCCTCACCGGCCTGTCGATCGTGGTGACGGGGACGGTCGAGGGCTTCAGCCGGGACGAGGCCACCGAGGCGATCGTCTCGCGCGGCGGCAAGGCGGCCAGCTCGGTGTCGAAGAAGACTTCGTTCGTCGTGGTCGGCGATTCTCCGGGCTCGAAGTACGACAAGGCCGTCCAGCTGGGCGTGCCCATCCTCGACGCCGCGGGCTTCCAGGTTCTCCTCGACGAGGGCGCCGAAGCCGCCACCAAGGTGGCCAGCACGCCCGAGCCTGGTGACGCGTAGCACAAACCCCCTCGCACGCGAGTGGATCCGGCGGCTCGGCTGAGCCGTCGGACTGTTAACTTTGCACGTCTATACGTGGGTCAAAAGGAGCGAATATGACTACGCCGCCACAGGGACCGTGGGGTCCTGGGCAGCCGGGGGGCCAGTCGGGCGGGCAGCAAGGGGGACAGGGAGGCCAAGGCGGTTGGGGCCAGCAGCCTCCCGGCCAGGGTGGTGGCGGCTGGGGTCAACGTCCTCAGCAGCCGCAGCAGCCCCAGCCGCAGCAGCCCCCGCAGCAGGGCCAGCCTCCGCAGCAAGGCGGCGGTGGCGGTTGGGGCCAGCAGCAGCCGGGACGACCGCAGCCCGGTCAGCCGACTCAGCCCAGCCACGGCCAGCCCGGCCAGGGCGGCCAGCCCGGTCAAGGCGGCGGTTGGGGTCAGCGTCCCCAGCAGCAGGGCGGTGGCTCCTACGAGCAGAAGCCGTGGAGCCAGCAGGGCTCGCAGCAGCAGGGCGGCTGGCACCAGCAGCAGGGTCAGCCCGGGCAGCCGCAGTGGCAGCCGGGCGGCGGCTCCAGCGGGCCTGGTGGGACCGGCAAGGACAAGATGCCGCTGCTGATCGGCGGTGGCGTGGTCGGCATCGTGCTGATCGGCCTGCTCATCTTCCTCGGCGTCAAGGCGCTCGGCGGTGACGGCGAGCCCGAGGCGAACCCGACCACCTCGCAGTCCGGGGAGCCGACCGGCAGCCCGTCCAACGGCGGCGACAACGGTTCGCTCGGCAACGCGACCGGTCAGGCCAAGACGGCGACCGAGAAGCTCCAGGGCAGCGGCTACCAGTGCAGCGACCTGTTCAACACCGGTCAGGGCGCGCACCGCGGCTGCTTCAAGTACGACGGCCCGACCGAGGCCGAGGCGATCTTCCAGTTCCAGCCCGACGGCACCATCATCGGCGTACTGCTGAAGTCGCAGAACGACGAGAACGTCAACAACGCCGCGGTCACCTTCGACGCGGCGCTGCAGGCGATCGGCAACGAGACCTTCGGCGGCGACCAGGTCAAGAAGATCCAGGACGCGGTCAAGGTCGGTCAGAAGTCGCAGAAGGTCGGCAGCACCTGGGGCGAGTTCGAGCTGCGCAACGACGGTGACGAGCTGCAGTTGTCCGGCGGCAAGTCCGGGGCGGACTCGCTCGACCTGCCGCGGAAGAGCTTCGAGACCACCGAGGCCCAGCTGATCACCGCGCTGAAGGCCAAGAGCTACGTCTGTACGACGTCCTGCAGCAAGCAGGTCGGCAAGTACGGCTCGCAGCGGGTCTACTCCTACGCCAGCAAGGGCGAGGGCATCCGGTCGCTGGAGATGAGCGCCTCGGGTGATCCGGAGGACGTCAAGAAGGCGCTCCCGGGTGCGGTGAACGACGCGTTCGCGGCGCTGAAGGGTGAGGATGTGGCGGCGCTGAAGTCGTACGTCCAGGCGCACAACGACGGCAAGTCGTACTCTGCTTATGTAGCCGGATGGCGGGTCGAGATCATCGCCAACAACGAGGACTCCTACTCCTCGTCACGGATCTCGATCAGCTACGAGACGTTCTACGTCTGAGCAGACGTGACGGGAGTCGGATGAAGTTCCCCAGGGAGAAGCGGGAGTCGCAGACGGTGGTCACTCCGCCGCCGGAGGCACTCCAGCGCGTCGACGGCGGCGGTCCCTGGGGCCCGACCCAGTTCGATCTCCCGGACCGCAGCGGCAGCAACGGCCAGACGATCCTGATCGTCGTCCTGGTCGGCGTCGTGGTGCTGCTGGTCCTGGCCGGCCTCTGGGTCTTCGCCTACCTCCGCTTCAGCTAAACAACGTAGAAAGCCTCCCGCTCCGGCAACCGGAGCGGGAGGCTTTCTGCGTGTACGACGGTCAGGCGGTGGCGCGGATCGTGACAGCGAGCGACGCGAGGTAGCTGAGCCGGGCGACTTCGGAGCCGAGGAACTCGGGTCCGCCGCGGCGGCCGATCACGAGCACCCGGCGGCCGGAGTCCAGCGGGGCTGCGACCAGGACCGACTCGGCCAGGCCCTTGTGCTGATCCGGGGCCGCCAGCGTGGTCGCCTTGTCCAGCGGCAGCCAGTCGTCGGCCACGGAACCGAACTCCGGCGTGGCACTCGTCTCCAGTGCCACCTTGACCTCGCTGCCGGTGCCGTCCAGCAGCGCGGCCCAGTCGGCGTGCAGCACGGCGGGTGACTGCTCGACCAGGATGTCGATGGCCTCCGCCGGTGCCGACGTCATCTGCTCGACGGCTTCGAGGTCCATGTGCAGTCCGCCGCCGGCGCCGTACCGGGAGAACCAGATGACCTCGACGCCGGCCACGCCGTTGCAGGCGGAGACGAGTCGGTCGGGCAGGACACCGGAGGGCAGGTCGACGACGATGTCGTCGACGGCGGTGCCGTTCTCGCGCCGGTGCTCGACGATCTCGATCGCGTGGATGTCGGCGTTCACCTCGCCGAGAGCGGTGGCCACCGTGCCCAGCGACCCGGGTCGGTCCGGGATGATCAATCGCAGCAGGAACACCGAACGATCATCTCCCAGCCGATCACCATGCGCGTAACGCCCTGTCGCCGCCAATGTTACAGAGCGGAACCCAGAGACACGCCCGGCCCCTCGCGGCTGGTGAACACAGGTGCATTGTCCACAGGCCGGGGGATGAGGCAACACGAGCGTCATACCGTCCCACTAGGATGGCCGGGTCCGGTCGGAAATCAGCCGGTCATCCCGCGAAACCATTGGATCAGTTCATGCCTTCGATTACCCGCGAAGAGGTCGCGCACCTGGCGCGACTTGCGCGGATCGAGCTCACCGACGCCGAGCTCGACCACCTCGCACCGCAGCTCGACCAGATCATCACCCTGGTCGGGCAGGTCAGCCAGGTGGCCGCGGACGACATCCCGCCGACCTCGCACGCCCTGCCGCTCACCAACGTGATGCGCGCGGACGTGAATGTGCCGTGCCTCACGCCGGAGCAGGCGCTGTCCGGCGCGCCGGCCGCGGAGGAGCAGCGATTCCGGGTGCCGCGGATCCTGGAGGAGGACTGATGGGTGACCTGACCCGCAAGACCGCGGTCGAGCTCTCGGAGCTGATGACGTCCGGTCAGGCCAGCTCGGTGGAGATCACCCAGGCCCACCTGGACCGGATCGCCGCCGTCGACGGCGACGTGCGGGCGTTCCTGCACGTCGACACCGAGGGCGCGCTGGCGCAGGCCGCCGCGGTGGACCAGCAGCGTGCGGCGGGCGAGAAGCTCGGTCCGCTCGCCGGTGTCCCGCTGGCGCTCAAGGACGTGCTCACCCAGGAGGGTGTGCCGACCACGGCGGGCTCGAAGATCCTCGAGGGCTGGAAGCCGCCGTACGACTCGACCGTGGTCAAGCGGTTGAAGGCGGCCGGCATCGTCATCCTCGGCAAGACCAACATGGACGAGTTCGCGATGGGCTCCTCGACGGAGAACTCGGCGTACGGCACCACCCACAACCCGTGGGACCTGGGCCGCATCCCGGGTGGTTCCGGCGGCGGCTCGTCGGCGGCGATCTCGGCGTACGAGGCACCGCTCGCGATCGGCACCGACACCGGCGGCTCGATCCGTCAGCCCGGCGCGTTCACCGGCACGGTCGGGGTCAAGCCGACGTACGGCGGGACGTCGCGGTACGGGCTGATCGCGCTGGCCTCGAGCCTGGACACGCCTGGCCCGTGTGCGCGGACGACCCTCGACACCGCGCTGCTGCACGAGGCGATCGCCGGGTACGACCCGATGGACTCCACCTCGATCAACCAGGCCGTCCCGCCGGTGGTCGAGGCGGCCCGGCGCGGGGACGTGAACGGGCTGCGCATCGGCGTGGTCAAGGAGCTCGGCGGTGAGGGGTACCAGCCGGGTGTCGAGGCACGCTTCCACGAGTCGGTCGAGCTGCTCACCAAGCTCGGCGCCGAGGTGGTCGAGGTGTCCTGCCCGCACTTCCAGTACGCGCTGCCGGCGTACTACCTGATCCTGCCGAGCGAGGCCTCGTCCAACCTGGCCAAGTTCGACGCGATGCGGTACGGGCTGCGCGTCGGTGACGACGGCGAGAACAGCGCGGAGAAGGTGATGAGCATGACCCGCGAGGCGGGCTTCGGCGACGAGGTCAAGCGCCGCATCATGCTCGGCACCCACGCCCTGTCCAGCGGGTACTACGACGCGTACTACGGCCAGGCGCAGAAGGTGCGGACGCTGATCCAGCGCGACTTCGCCAATGCCTACGAGCAGGTCGACGTACTGGTGTCGCCGGCCACACCGACGACCGCGTTCCCGATCGGCGACCGCGCCGACGACCCGATCGCGATGTACAAGAACGACCTCTGCACGATCCCGGTCAACCTGGCCGGCAACGCGGCCGCGTCGTTCCCGTGCGGTCTGGCCGACGAGGACAACCTGCCGGTGGGCTTCCACGTGATGGCCCCGGTGATGCGCGACGACCTGCTGTACCAGGTCGGCTCCGCGCTCGAGGCCGCCCTGGCCGAGCAATGGGGCGGCGTTCTGATGGCACAGGCTCCGGAACTGGAGGTGACCCGATGACGGCTGACGTGCTCGAGATCGATGACGCGCTGGCGCAGTACGACCCGGTGATGGGCCTCGAGGTCCACGTCGAGCTGAACACGAAGTCCAAGATGTTCTGCGGCTGCCCGACCGAGTTCGGCGCGCCGCCGAACACGCAGACCTGCCCGGTCTGCCTCGGCCTGCCGGGGGCGCTGCCGGTGGTGAACGCCCGGGCGGTCGAGTCCGCGATCAAGATCGGCCTGGCGCTGAACTGCGAGATCGCCGAGTGGTGCCGGTTCGCCCGGAAGAACTACTTCTACCCGGACATGCCGAAGAACTTCCAGACCTCCCAGTACGACGAGCCGATCGCGTACAACGGGTGGACCGAAGTCGTGGTCGGCGGCGAGACGTACCGGATCGAGATCGAGCGCGCCCACATGGAGGAGGACACCGGCAAGTCCACCCACGTCGGCGGCGCGACCGGCCGGATCCACGGGGCCTCGCACTCGCTGGTCGACTACAACCGGGCCGGGATCCCGCTGATCGAGATCGTCACCAAGACGATCGAGGTGCCGGCCGAGAAGGCCGCCGGGGTGGCGCGTGCCTACGTGAGCATGCTGCGCGATCTGCTGCTCGCGCTCGGGGTCTCCGACGTCCGGATGGACCAGGGGTCGCTGCGGTGCGACGCGAACGTCTCGCTGAAGCCCAAGGGGTCGTCGGTGCTCGGGACCAGGACCGAGACGAAGAACGTGAACTCGTTCCGGTCGGTCGAGCGTGCGATCACGTACGAGATCACCCGGCAGGCCGCCGTACTGGTCGCGGGTGGCAAGGTCGTGCAGGAGACCCGGCACTGGCACGAGGACACCGGGATCACCACGTCCGGCCGGGAGAAGTCGGACGCGGAGGACTACCGGTACTTCCCGGAGCCGGACCTGGTTCCGGTCGCCCCCGCGCGGGAGTGGGTCGAGGAGATCCGCTCGTCGTTGCCGGAGGCACCTTCTCTGCGCCGGGTCCGGCTGCAGGAGGAGTGGGGTTTCACCGACCTGGAGATGCGCGACGTCGTGAACGGCAACGCGCTGGAGCCGATCGTGGCGACGGTCGAGCTCGGGGTGACGCCGGCCGCGGCGAAGAAGTGGTGGCTGGGTGAACTGGCCCGGGCGGCGAACGAGTCGGGCCAGGAGCTCGACGCGCTCGGTGTCGGCCCGGCCGAGGTCGCCGCGGTGCAGAAGCTCGTCGACGCGGGCTCGCTGAACGACAAGCTGGCGCGGCAGGTCTTCGACGGCCTGGTCAAGGGTGAGGGGACGCCGGCCGAGATCGTCAACGCCCGCGGCCTCGAGCTGGTCTCGGACGACTCCGCGCTGATCGAAGCCATCGACCGGGCCATCGCCGCCAACCCGGACGTGGTCGAGAAGGTCAACTCCGGCAAGCCGGCCGCCGCCGGTGCCCTCATCGGCGCCGTCATGAAGGACATGCGCGGCCAGGCGGACGCAGCCAAGGTCCGCGAACTCCTGAACGCCAAGCTGGGTATCTGAGCGTCTGAGCAAGGACCCGGGTCAGCCAACCGGCCGGCCCGGGTCCTGTTCTCAGGCTGCGTCCTTGTGCTCGGTGTTCTCCTGCGGAGCGTCGGCGATGACCTGGCGTTCGACCCGGCCGTCGTCGTCCACGTCGGAGGCGTCGGCGAGCAGGGTGCGGGCGACCGAGAGTTCCTCGTCCGGGCAGCGGATCTCGAAGCGGGTCGGCACCACCTCGGTCGCGATCACGTCCGGACGGTTGCGGATCAGGCCGCGGAACAGACCCCACAGCGTCCCGAGCAGGACGCCGTACACGAAGCCCCAGGCGACGACCGCGAGTCCGGTCAGGCTGGTCTCTGCCACCAGCGTGACGAACACGCCGGCCAGCAAGCCGAGCACCGCGCCCTGCGCCGCGCCGACCGCGGTCAGCTTCACGACCGGGACGCCCTGCCGTTTTCGCGCCTGCCGGAGGTCGGCCCCGACGATGCTCATCGACCCGGCGTCCATCCCATAACTTCGCAGATAGTCCACGGTCCGCTGAGCATCCTCGATGCTGCTCACCGAAGCGATCACACTGCTGGGTACGACGGACACCTGATCGGGCCGCATCACTATCAGTCCTCCTCTGGCGAGCTGCGCTTCCTCCACAAGTACCAGACGGCCAAAGTTGCTAAACGGTTGGCGAGAATCGCAGCTCGTCAGCGGCTGATCGTGACCCGGAGGATGCGGTCGTCGCCGTTGCGGGTGTCGCCGCGGCCGTCGGTGTTCGACGTGGTCAGCCAGAGCGATCCGTCCGGCGCGGTCTCGACCGTGCGCAGCCGGCCGAACTCGTTCGTGAAGAACGCCTGCGGCTCGCCCGTCCGCTTGCCCCCGGCAACCGGAATCGCCCACAGCCGTTCACCGCGCAGCGACGCCATGAACACGTGCCCCTGGGCGAACGCGATCCCCGACGGCGACGCGTCACCCGTCCGCCACTGCGCGATCGGGTCCGTCATCCCGTCCAGCCCTTCGATTCCCTCGGCGGCCGGCCAGCCGTAGTTCGCGCCGGAGGTGATCGTGTTCAGCTCGTCCCAGGTGTTCTGACCGAATTCGGCGGCGTACAACTGGTTCCCGCCGAAGGCGAGGCCCTGGACGTTCCGGTGTCCCTTGGAGAACCACAGCCGCCCGTCCGGGTTGCCCGGCGCGGCCTTGCCGTCGGTGGTGATGCGCAGGATCTTCCCGCCCAGCGACCCGTCGTCCTGCGAGTTCGGCCGGTCGCCGCCGTCACCGGTCCCGGCGTACAGAAAGCCGTCCGGGCCGAACTCGAGTCGGCCGCCGTTGTGGACCGACGCCTCCGGGATCCCGTCCAGGATCACCTGCTGGTCGCTGAGCCGGTTGTCCCGGTAGGTCAGCCGGGCGATCCGGTTGTCGCCGCCGGCGCTGTAGTAGGCGTAGACGTACGGGCGGCTCGGGTACTGCGGGTCGACCGCCAGCCCGAGCAGTCCGCCCTCCGACGACGGGTCCACGTCGTCGACCTCGCCGACCTCGGTCACCCGGCCGCCCGCGATCCGCTTGATCTTCGACGAGTCGCGCTCGGCCACCAACGCGCTCTGGTCGGGCAGGAACGCCAACCCCCACGGCACCTCGATCCCGGTCGCCACTGTCGACGCCACGGTCAGTTTCACCGGCCCACTGGGGGCGGCGGTGGTGGTCGTCGGCGGCGCCGACGTCGTACGCGAGGTCGTCGGCGTAGGAGTCGAAGCGGGACTGGTTGCCGAAGTCCCCGAACCCGACGGCTGGCCACCGTCGCCGGAGCAGCCGGCCGCGAGCGCGAGCGCGGTGACCACCACCGCGGTGCGAGACCCCTGCCTGACCATCGTCTTGACCACGCCGTCTCCTCGGGTCGATGCGTGCCTCCAAACTAGCGGCTCACACCAGCCCGTACGGCGGGAATCACCCGGCCCGCGATCAGTTCGAGCGACCGCATCGCGGCTTCGTGCGAGACCGTCGGCAGCCGGAGCCAGTGCGCGAAGTGGACGAACCGGGTGGCCTCGTGCAGGTCGATCAACCGGGCGGCGATGTCGTCCGGCGTACCGACGAGGTAGTCCTCGCGGTGGAGGGCCGGTGGTTCGGTCCCGCCGTACGAGGCGATTTCGCCTTCCAGGTAAGCGATTCCCGGCGCCGCGTCGGCCCAGGCACGGTCCGCGTCGTCGTCCACGTGCATGATCCCGGTGCAGATCAGCGGCGGCGGACTGTCGGCAACCTCGTCCAGGAGCTTCCGCCGGGCGATCAGATCGGCCGGGGTCGCGCAGTAGATGATCACGCCGTCGCCGAGCCGCGCGGCCCGGCGCAGACCGGCCTCGGTCACGCCCGCGACGTAGATCGGGATCCTGCCCTCCGGCCGCGGCGTCACCTCGTCGCCCGACCACGCCTCGCGGAGAAACCGCACGCCCTCCTCGAGCAGCACCCCGCGCCGCCGCCGGTCGGCACCGAACGCGGCGAACTCCCGCTCCGAGTACCCCTGCCCGACACCGAGCGCCAGCCGGCCGCCGGACACCAGGTCGACCACGGCCGCGTCCTCGGCCACCCGCAACGGATGATGCAGCGGCAGCACCAGGATGTTCGTGCCGACCCGGATCCGGGACGTCCGCGCCGCGAGCACCCCGGCCATCACCAGCGGCGACGGCAGCATCCCGTCCCCGGTCAGGTGATGCTCGGACAACCACACCCCGTCGAACCCCAGCCGGTCGGCGGCAACCACCTCGTCAAGCCGCTCCCCGCCGTACCCGGCCTCCCCACGGACATCCATCAACACACCGAATTCGATCACCCCATCCACCCTCACCCCACCTGCGGGCCGAGGTCCAATGCCGACCGCGCGCACCTTCCATGCGCAGCGGGTATGAGCTCAGCTGAGCCAGGTCGGGCGGAGCGGGAAGTGGGCGTCGGCCTCGTTGTCCAGCTTCACCGCGAGGATCTGGTGGAGCTGGGTGGTGTTGCGCTCGAAGCCGACCCGGCAGGCGGCCAGGTAGAGGCCCCAGATCTTCGCGGTGGGGTAGCCGACCTCGGCGACCGCCTCGTCCCAGTGCGCGACCAGGTTGTCCGACCACGCCCCGAGGGTGAGCGCGTAGTGCTCGCGCAGGTTCTCGTCGTGGCGGACCTCGAAACCGGCGTCCTGGGCCTCGGCGATGATCCGGCCGGAGCCGATCAGTTCGCCGTCGGGGAAGATGTAGCGGTCGATGAACGCGCCGGTCGAGCGGTACCGGTTGTCCGACCGGGTGATGCTGTGGTTGAGCAGCCGGCCGCCCGGCTTCAGCCGGTCGAGCAGGAAGCCGAAGTACGACGGGTAGTTGCGCACGCCGATGTGTTCGGTCAGACCGATCGAACTGATCGCGTCGAAGTCGCGCTCGGCCACATCGCGGTAGTCCAGGAAGCGCACCTCGGCGCGGTCCTCGAGGCCCTCGCGTTTGATCGCCTCGGTCGCCCACTCCGCCTGGGCCGACGACAACGTGACGCCGAGGGCCCTGACGCCGTACTCGCGGGCCGCGTGCCGGACCATGCCGCCCCAGCCGCAGCCGACGTCGAGAAGTCGTTGCCCCGGGCGCAGATCGAGTTTGCGCGCGACCAGGTCGTACTTCTCCGCCTGCGCCTGCTCGAGGGTGGCGTCCAGCGACGGGTAGACGGCGCACGTGTACGTCATCGACGGGCCGAGGATCCACTCGTAGAACGTGTTCGACACGTCGTAGTGGTGGTGGATGGCGGCCCGGTCCCGGGTCCGCGAGTGCCGCAGGCCTTCGAAGGTACGACGCCACTTCGGCAGGTGCTCCTGCGGCGGCGGAGGCGGCGGCTTCAGGTGATTCCAGCCCAGGCCGCGGACGATGCGCAACGCCTCCGCCGGCGTCGGCCGCTCGAAGTGCAGCTTGTTGAGCATCATCCGCATCAGCTCGTACGGGTTGCCCGGATGGACGCCGGTGATCTCCAGGTCGCCCATCACGTAGGCGCGGACCATGCCGAGGTCGCCGGGCGCGGTCAGCACATAGGACAGGCCGCGCTCGGAGGCGAGATGCATGTGGATCGGCGAGTCCTCGGGTCCGGCGGCGCTGCCGTCGTACGCCGTGAACCGGAACGGCAGCCCGTCCGGTGTCACCGTGGTCAGCGCCTCGGCGATCGAAACGCGGGTCGTCGAGGGTTCGTCATCGGCGTGTCACCGCCTTCTCGTAGAGCCCGGTGAGCCGGGCGTCGGGGTCGTAGCGTTTCTTCACCTCGGTCAGGGCCGGGACGTTGTAGAGCCGGTCGAAGGTGTCTCGGTCGTAGTAAGCGTCGGAGTACAGGGACTTATGCCCGTCGAACTCGGCGACGGCCGCCTCGATCCGGCGGTTGACGTCGCCGTCGGCGGCACCGGGGGCGATCGGCACGGTGCCCCAGAAGCCGACGTTGACGTACGTCGTGCCCGGCTCGAGCGGGTACAGCGGCCAGGCCGTCGTACCGCGGAGTCGCAGCGGGCACAGCCAGACGGGCCGCATCCCGACCTCGGCGTCGAACCAGCGCAGGAACGCGGCCAGCCGGGTGACCGGGATCTCGACGTCCTGGACGACGCGCTCGCGCTCCGGCCGGCCGCGGCGGCGATCGATGCGCGCCGCCACCTGGTGCCGGTTCTCGAAGCCGATGATCTTGTGGAACACGTCGCTGCGCCGCCAGCGCTTGGGCCACAGCCGCCGTACCAGGGGCTTCTGCGCACCGAAGGCGGCCGAGCACCAGAACCAGTCGGTGTCCCAGCGCCACAGGTAGTCGTGCGCGGTGAGGAAGTCCTTCTGGCGCTGCTGGATCGAGCGGTAGTAGATCTGCTGACCGGTGTAGTCGCTCGTCCTGACCGCGGCGTCGCTGTTGCGGCCCAGGGTCAGGTAGGCCTCGGACGGGCTGAAGGCGACACCGTCGACGAAGTGCACCGGCTCGCCCTCGTACATGCCGGAGGCAACGATCTCCTCGATCGCCGGAGCCAGCCGGTCGAGGCCGAGCCGGACGTGCCGCAGAGCGACGTACGGCGAGATGCGGTCGAGCTCGATCTTCAGCCGGGTCGCGTAGCCGAGCGTGCCGTAGGAGTTGGGGAAGGTGCGGAACAGCTCCGCATGGTCGCCGTCCGGCCGGGCGGTGACGATGTCGCCGGCGCCGGTGAGGATGTCGAGTTCGAGGACGGACTCGTGCGGCAGGCCGGCCCGGAACGACGAGGACTCGATCCCGAGCCCGGTCACCGCGCCGCCGAGGGTGATCGTCTTCAGCTGCGGCACGACCATCGGCGTCAGCCCGTGCGGCAGGGTCGCGGCGACGAGGTCCTCGTACGTGCACATGCCCTGGACGTCGGCCGTCCGGCCCGCCGCGTCGACACTGATCACACCGGTCAGGCCCGACACGTCCAGCCCCGGCCGCTCGAGCTCCGACCGCGGCCGGAACAGGTTCGAGCTGCGTTTGGCCAGCCGCACCGGCTCCCCGGCCGGGATGCGCTGGTACGACGAACGCAACCGCCCCACCGCCTGATCGTGCTCAACCGTCGCTGCCAGATCCGATGTCGAAGGCACCAATCCAATGTACGACGAACCTGCGGACGGCGGGATGAAAATTGTCCGGGCGGGCGAGTAGGTTCGGGGACATGGCTGATCAGGTGAAGGTATGGCTCCCGTGGGAGGACGCGGAGGGCACCCTCGGAGGCGTGCCCGCCGGGTTCGACGTGGAGTGGTACGCCGGCGGCGAGCGGCCGGGGTCGCTCGACCAGGTGGAGTTCTACGTGCCTGCGTACATGGGCGGCCCCGAGCTGGTCGAGGTCGTCCGCGACATGCCTTCACTGAAGGTGGTGCAGCTGCAGACGGCCGGGTTCGAGAACGTCCTGCCGCATCTGGCCGAGGGCGTCACGTTGTGCAACGCCCGCGGGGTCCACGACGCCTCCACCGCCGAGCTCGCGGTCGGCCTGATCCTGGCGTCGTACCGTCGCCTGCCGCGTGCTGTGCGCAACCAGGAGCGGCAGCTCTGGCCTGCGTCGTACGACGAGATGGACGACTCGCTCGCGGACCGCACGGTGCTGATCCTCGGGTACGGGTCGATCGGGGAGGCGCTCGAGCGGCGGCTGACCGGGTTCGAGTGCGAGATCATCCGGGTCGCGCGGCGCGAGCGGGAGGGCGTGCACCCGATCACCGAGCTGCCCGAGTTGCTGCCGCTGGCGGACGTCGTCGTCCTGCTGACGCCGGCGACGGCCGCGACGCGCGGGATGGTCGACGACAAGTTCCTGGCGCAGCTGAAGGACGGCGCGCTGCTGGTGAACGTCGCGCGTGGCGTCGTGGTGGACACCGACGCGCTGCTGACCGAGCTGGCCGGCGGCCGGATCCGGGCCGCGCTGGACGTGACAGATCCCGAGCCGTTGCCCGCCGGACACCCGCTGTGGTCTGCTCCGAACGTGCTGGTCAACCCGCACCGCGGCGGCGCCTCGACGGCCTTCGGGCCGCGGGTGGCCCGGCTGGTGCGCGCGCAGCTGGAGCGGTATGCGGCGGGGGAACCATTGATCAACGTGGTGGGGGGCCCACCGCGATAAAGGAGGACAAGGATGTCCGAAGCCGTACTGCTGATCGGAACCAAGAAAGGGCTCTGGATCGGCCGGAGTGACGCCGCGCGCCAGAAGTGGACCCTTGACGGCCCGGTGCCACAGTTCGAGATGCAGGGTGTGTACGCGGTCGGGATCGACACCCGCGGCGACCGGCCGCGCGTGTTCGCCGGCGGGACAAGTGAGCACTGGGGGCCGGCGGTCTTCCACTCCGACGACCTCGGCAAGACCTGGGACGAGCCGCCGGAGGGCTCGATCGGGTTCCCCAAGGACTCCGAGACCTCGCTCGAGCGCGTCTGGCAGATCCAGCCGGGGCCGGTCGGCCAGCCGGGAGTCGTGTACGCCGGCAGCCAGCCGTCGGCGCTGTGGAAGTCCACCGACGGGGGAGTCACGTTCGAGCTGGTCCGCGGTCTATGGGATCACCCGCACCGCAAGGAGTGGGGTGCCGGCTTCGGTGGCCAGGCGGTCCACACCGTGCTGCCGCATCCGACCGATCCCGACCAGGTGAGCGTCGCGATGTCGACAGGCGGGGTCTACCGGACGAGCGATGGCGGCAAGTCGTGGTCCCCGGCCAACCAGGGCATCAAGGCGTACTTCTTCCCGGATCCGTATCCGGAGTTCGGTCAGTGCGTGCACAAGCTGGCCGCGCATCCCGACGTACCGGAGCGCATGTTCGCGCAGAACCACCACGGCGTCTACCGGTCCGACGACGGCGGAGCGATCTGGAAGTCGATCGCGGACGGGCTGCCGTCGGACTTCGGGTTCCCGATCGCGGTGCACCCGCACGAGCCGGAGACCGTGTACGTCTTCCCGCTGGTCGCCGACGGGAACCGGATCCCGACCGACGCGCAGTGCCGGGTCTTCCGCTCCCGCGACGCTGGATCCACCTGGGAGGCGCTGAGCACCGGGTTGCCCGACGTGCCGTCGTACGCGCCGGTTCTCCGGGACGCGATGTGCACGGACACGGCCGAATCGGCAGGGGTGTACCTCGGCACGCGTGACGGCTGCGTCTACGCCAGCGCGGACGCGGGCGACACCTGGACCGAGGTGGCGCGGCACCTTCCGGACGTGCTGACCGTTCGAGCCGCCGTAGTGGGCTGAGATGGCGATCGGGATCAAACTGCCCACCGTGCTCCGGCCGTTCGCGGGCGGTGCCGAGCGGGTCGAGGTCGACGGAGCCACCGTCGGAGACGTCGTCGCCGCCCTGGACCCGGTCCTGCGGCGACGGCTGACCGACGAGCAGGGCGCCGTCCGGCGGCACGTCAACATCTACCTGGGCAACGACAACATCCGCGACCTGGACGGTCTCGGCACGCCGCTGAAGGACGGCGACGAGCTGATGATTCTGCCCAGCGTCGCGGGTGGCTGATGCCGGCCGAAACCCCACGTCATCGACACTGTTGCCGCAGGCACCCATCGCCTCAGTGCCGGAACAACCGAACTCCGGTCTGCGACAAGCTGATCCCCAACTCGGCACATGCGGCAGCGACCTCAGCCGACCGCATCGACCCACCCGGCTCGGCGAGCCAGCGAACCCCGTGCCGGTGCGCCTCGGCGATGTTGTCGAGGAACGGGATCGCGCCGTCCGACACCATCGCGACATCGGTCAACGCGCCCGCGGCCGGCTGCCGGGCCCACCACTCCGAAGCCTTCTCCCCGGCCAGCCGGGTGCAGTCGATGCGCGACTGTTGCCCGGCGCCGATGCCGATCGCCATCCCGTCCTTGACCATCACGACCGTGTTCGACTGCGTGTACCGCGCCACCACCATCCCGAGCAGGAGATCGCGGCCGGCGGCGTCGGGCAGCCCGGGGTCGAACAGTGCCCGCGTCAACCGCAGATCGTCGCGTTCCTGGGTGATCCGCACGCCGTACACCTCGCGGACCTCGACAGCCGGCGGCTGATAACCAGGATCCGCCTCCAGCACCAGGAAGCTCCCACGCTTCTTGCCGGCCAGCACGCCGACCACACCTTCGTCGTACCCGGGCGCGATGATCCCGTCGCAGACGAGCCGCTTCAGCCGATCCGCGAGTTCAGCGTCGACCGGGTGCGACACCGCGACGAAATCGCCGTACGACGACTTGGGGTCGGCATCCCGCGCCCGCCCATACGCACCGGCCACCGACCCGGCGACCGCGGCGCCCGCGGGGGAGACGTGCTTGAACGACGCCGCCGCCGGCAGACCGAGGAGCTCCGACGCTTCACGGACCAGCTGCCAACCGGCCAGCGCATCGAGCACATTGATGTACGACGGGACACCGTTGACGACCGTGAACGGCCATTGATCCAGCGCCGTCATGGACGCGGACTGATGAGGATTCATGCCGTAGCGCAACTGCATCGGACAGCCTCCGGGAGATCGGAGGCGCCCAGGCGGACGACGCCTTATGTGTCGGCCGCTCCACGGTGGTGCTCCACCCTCGCCAGTCGCGGTTCGGTGGGAGCTTATTGCACGAAGGTGCAAACCTGATCCGGGCGGCTGGGATCAGGCCTAGCATCCGCCTATGGGGATCTTTTCGCGGAAGCAGCCGCTGGGACTGGCGGCGGACGGGCTTCGGCTGGATCAGGCGTGGGCCGATCCGGACCTCGACGCCGCCTACGCCGCGGTGCGTGGGGGCGATCTGGCGACCGGAGTAGAGCTGCTCAAGGCGTCGTCGCAGAGCACCGACCAGCGGTCGTTCCGGGCGATGGGACTCGGGAAGGCAGCCATCGGGCACAGCGAGCAACTGGAGCTGCGGCTGGAGGCTATGCCGGGTGATCCGGATCTGCTGCTCTGGCTCGCGCAGACGCTGGTGTTCGAAGCCTGGGAGGTGCGGACCGGCGCGTGGGCCGAGCAGGTCTCCGAGCAGCGGTTCGCGACCTTCCACGACATCCTCCGTACGGCGGCCGAAGTACTGGACTACGGCATCGCCGGCGCTCCCGACGACTCCGCACCATGGGAAGTGCTGCAGTGGGTGGCGATCGGGCTGCAGGCGTCGATGGACGACAAGAACGACATCTTCCGGTCCGCGATGGAGCGCAACCCGGCCAGCTACCAGGCGCACAGCGGCCGCGTGCAGGCGCTCGCGCGGAAGTGGTCCGGCCTCGACATCGCTCAGATCGTCCGCTTCGGCGACCAGACCGTCGCCAACGCCCAGCCCGGCAGTGCGCTCTGCGCGGTCGCCGGGATGGTGGCCAACGAGGTGTGGGTCGACGTACTTTCCGACAGTGAGCTGACGAAGCTCCAGCGGGGTGCGCGGTACACGCGTGAGGTCACCAAGCGGAAGGACGCCCTGCTCGCTGCCCGCGACAAATGGCTCGTCCCCGGCCGCGAGCCCGAGGCGGCAGACATCTCCGCCCACGGCACGATGGCCTTCGCCCTCAAGACCGCCGGAGCGAAGACCGCCGCGATGGAACACGCCGCACTAACCCAAGGCCGGATCGAGACCGTCCCCTGGGCTTACACCAACGCCCCTGACGCACTCACCGCCTTCACCACCGCCGTCACCCGGCAAATGGCCTAACGCCAGGTGTCGGTCCGGGTGGGCCGGCGGTAGATCGGTCATAGAGTGAGGTCATGGTCGATGTGAAGCCACGCAGCCGGACAGTGACCGACGGACTCGAGGCGACGGCGTCGCGCGGGATGCTCCGCGCGGTCGGGATGGGCGACGACGACTGGGCGAAACCGCAGGTCGGCGTCGCGTCGAGCTGGAACGAGATCACCCCGTGCAACCTGTCCCTGGACCGGCTCGCGAAGGCGGTCAAGGAGGGGGTGCACGCGGCCGGCGGGTACCCGCTGGAGTTCGGCACGATCAGCGTCTCCGACGGCATCTCGATGGGCCACGTCGGCATGCACTACTCGCTCGTCAGCCGCGAGATCATCGCCGACTCGGTCGAGACGGTGATGGAGGCCGAGCGGCTGGACGGGTCGGTGCTGCTGGCCGGCTGCGACAAGTCGCTGCCCGGGATGCTGATGGCCGCGGCCCGGCTCGATCTCGCGTCGGTCTTCCTGTACGCCGGTTCGATCATGCCCGGCCGGCTCGGCGACAAGGACGTCACGATCATCGACGCCTTCGAGGCGGTCGGTGCCTGCGTCCGCGGCCTGATCACCCAGGAGGAGGTCGACGCCGTCGAGCGGGCGATCTGCCCGGGCGAAGGGGCCTGCGGCGGGATGTACACGGCCAACACGATGGCCGCCTCCGCCGAGGCGCTCGGGATGTCGCTGCCCGGTTCGGCGGCACCGCCTGCGGTGGACCGCCGCCGTGACGGCTACGCCCGGAAGTCCGGCGAGGCGGTCGTCGGCCTGCTGCAGAAGGGGATCACGGCCCGCCAGATCCTCACCAAGGAAGCGTTCGAGAACGCGATCGCCGTGGTGATGGCGCTCGGCGGCTCGACGAACGCCGTACTGCATCTGCTCGCGATCGCGCGCGAGGCCGAGGTCGGCCTGACGCTGGCCGACTTCAACCGGATCGGCGACCGGGTGCCGCACCTGGGCGACCTGAAGCCGTTCGGCCGGTACGTGATGACCGACGTCGACCGGGTCGGCGGCATCCCGGTGGTGATGCGGTCGCTGCTCGACGCCGGCCTGCTGCACGGCGACTGCCTGACCGTGACCGGCAAGACGATGGCCGAGAACCTCGCCGACATCGCGCCGCCGGATGTCGACGGCGTGATCATCCGCGCGCTGGACAAGCCGATCCACGGCACCGGCGGGATCACCATCCTGCACGGCTCGCTGGCGCCGGAGGGCGCGGTGGTGAAGAGCGCCGGCTTCGACTCCGACGTCTTCGAGGGAACCGCCCGGGTGTTCGACGGGGAGCGCGGCGCGATGGACGCGGTCGAGGACGGCTCGATGAAGGCCGGCGACGTCGTGGTGATCCGGTACGAGGGACCGAAGGGCGGCCCGGGGATGCGCGAGATGCTCGCGGTCACCGGCGCGATCAAGGGCGCCGGCCTCGGCAAGGACGTCCTGCTGCTCACCGACGGCCGCTTCTCCGGCGGTACGACGGGACTGTGCGTCGGCCACGTCGCACCGGAGGCCGTGGACGGCGGCCCGATCGCGTTCGTCCAGGACGGCGACCGCATCACCCTCGACGTCAAGAACCGGACCCTCGATCTCCACGTCAGCTCCGACGAACTCGAGAAGCGCCGCCAGGGCTGGGAACCGAAGGCCCCGAACATCACCAAGGGCGTGCTCGGCAAGTACACCCGCCTGGTCCGCTCAGCATCCGAGGGAGCGGTCTGTATCTAGCAACCCGTGGACGACTGGAGTATCGACATGAGCGACTGGAACGCGAGCACCATCGCGGAGTTCCGAGCGAACGAGGGCAGGGTCGGTGGGAACTTCGAAGGCGCTCCGATGGTCCTGTTGCACCACCGCGGCCGCACAAGCGGCCGGGAGTACGTCAATCCGACGATGTATCTCCCACACGAGACCGACCCGGACATCGTCTACGTCTTCGCAACCAAGAGTGGAGCACCCACCAACCCGGACTGGTACCGCAACCTGGCTGCCGCCGGTGAGGGCAGCGTCGAACGCGGAACCGAGGCCTACGAGGTGACCGTCCACGAAGTGACCGGCGCTGAACACGACCGCATCTACGCCGAGCAAGCGCGGCGCTACCCGTTCTTTGCCGAGTACGCAGGCCGGACTGCCGGAGTCCGCATCATTCCCGTGCTCGAACTCAGGCGGGTGTAGCTCACACTCCTTAAGACAGGCATCTCAGGTCATGAGACACTCAGGCGCCGAACTTGACCCGATCGCAGTGTGTCGGCGAGTGTTGCCTACATGCGATCGATTCTCCTCGTACTTGTGCGGCGCGCCGACTGACGCGACCACAGAGTCGAGCGCGCCCCCTTCAGCCCACCCGGCGGAGGGGGCGTTTTTAATGTGCACAGTTGTTGCCAATGCGACTATCTGCGACCCAGATGAGCAGAGACAACGAACAAGAGCGAGGATGGATCGGTCGCGACAAAGCCAAACGTGACAGGACAAGGAAGGCACTCATGAGTGAGCAGCTGACCGGGGCACAGGCTCTGATCCGCGCACTGGAACATGCCGGAGTGGACACCGTCTTCGGCATCCCGGGCGGCGCGATCCTCCCGGCGTACGACCCGATGCTCGACTCGACCCAGATCCGCCACATCCTGGTACGTCACGAGCAGGGCGCCGGCCACGCCGCCCAGGGGTACGCCTCGGCGTCCGGCAAGGTCGGCGTCTGCATGGCGACCTCCGGACCCGGCGCGACCAACCTGGTGACGCCGATCGCCGACGCGTACATGGACTCGGTCCCGCTGGTCGCGATCACCGGTCAGGTGGCCAGCGCCGCGATCGGCACGGACGCGTTCCAGGAGGCCGACATCCGCGGCATCACGATGCCGATCACCAAGCACAACTTCCTGGTCAACGACCCGAACGACATCGCCAGCACCGTCGCCGAGGCGTTCTACATCGCCTCCACCGGCCGGCCCGGCCCGGTCCTGGTCGACGTGACGAAGGACGCGATGCAGGCGAAGGTCGACTTCCAGTGGCCGACCGAGCTCTCGCTGCCCGGCTACCGGCCGGTGACCCGCCCGCACCCCAAGCAGGTGCGCGAGGCGGCCCGGCTGATCGCGGCCGCCGAGAAGCCGGTCCTGTACGTCGGCGGCGGCGTGATCCGGGCCCACGCCCACGCCGAGCTGAAGGAACTCGCCGAGCTGCTCGGCATCCCGGTGGTCACCACGCTGATGGCCCGCGGCGCGCTGCCGGACACCCACGAGCTGCACTTCGGCATGCCCGGTATGCACGGCTCGGTCTCCGCGGTCGGCGCCCTCCAGCGTTCCGACCTGCTCGTCTGCCTGGGTGCCAGGTTCGACGACCGGGTGACCGGCAAGCTCGACTCGTTCGCCCCCGAGGCGAAGGTGATCCACGCCGACATCGACCCGGCCGAGATCGGCAAGAACCGGGCCGCGGACGTGCCGATCGTGGGTGACTGCAAGGAGGTCATCAGCGATCTGATCGGCGCGCTCCGGACCGAGATCGCGAGCTCCGGCCGCACTCCGTCGTACGACACCTGGCGGCACCAGCTCGAGTCGGTCCGGGCGAAGTACCCGGTCGCGTACGACGAGCCGGAGGACGGCACCCTGTCACCGCAGTACGTGATCGAGCGGATCGGCAAGATCGCCGGCCCGGACGCCGTCTACACCGCGGGCGTCGGCCAGCACCAGATGTGGGCCGCGCACTACCTGCCGTTCGAGAAGCCCGGCCACTGGCTGAACTCCGGCGGCCTCGGCACCATGGGGTACGCCGTCCCGGCCGCGATGGGGGCCAAGGTCGCCCGGCCGGACAAGACCGTGTGGGCGATCGACGGCGACGGCTGCTTCCAGATGACCAACCAGGAGCTCGTCACCTGTGCGCTGGAGGGCATCCCGATCAAGGTTGCCGTGATCAACAACCAGTCGCTGGGCATGGTCCGGCAGTGGCAGACGCTGTTCTACGACAAGCGGTACTCCAACACCGACCTGCACTCGGCCCGGATCCCGGACTTCGCCAAGCTGGCCGAGGCGATGGGCGGCGTCGGGCTGCGCTGCTCCGACAAGGACTCCGTCGACGCCACCATCGACAAGGCGATGTCGGTCACGGACCAGCCGGTCGTGGTCGACTTCGTCGTGCACCGCGACGCGATGGTCTGGCCGATGGTCGCGGCCGGCACCAGCAACGACGACATCCAGATCGCCCGCGACATGGCGCCCAAGCTGGGACAGCGAGGAACTGTGATGAGCAAGCACACACTGTCGATCCTGGTCGAGAACAAGCACGGTGTGCTGGCCCGGGTCGCGGCGCTGATCTCGCGGCGCGGGTTCAACATCGACTCCCTCGCGGTCGGTCCGACCGAGCACCCCGAGGTGTCCCGGATGACCATCGCGGTCAGCGTGGACGAGCAGCCGCTGGAGCAGATCACCAAGCAGCTGAACAAGCTGGTGAACGTGATCAAGATCGTCGAACTCGAGCCCAGCCAGACGGTTCAGCGCGAACTGCTGCTGGTGAAGGTCAAGGCGGACACCCTGACCAGGGGACAGGTGCTGGAAACCGTCCAGCTGTTCCGTGCGAAGGTGGTGGACGTGGCTCCGGACGCGATCACGATCGAGGCGACCGGCAATCCCGAGAAGCTCGAGGCCATGCTCCGGGTGCTGGAACCCTTCGGCGTCCGCGAGCTGGTGCAGTCCGGCATGGTGGCGATCGGCCGGGGCAGTCGCTCCATCTCCGACCGCACCCTGCGCCCGGTCCCGGTGCCGCCGCCGTACGTCGCCTCGGGCACCCCGAACGTGCAGGCGCAACCCGCCGAACGAGCGCACCACCCGGTCCCGACGCCACCGCCGGGCCGACCCGTGGCCCCGGCCCGGTCAAGCTGAGAATCACTACAGAGGAGAAGAGCCCAAAGTGGCAGCTGAAATGTTCTACGACGACAACGCCGACCTGTCGGTGATCCAGGGCCGGAACGTGGCCGTGCTCGGCTACGGCAGCCAGGGCCACGCCCACGCGCTGTCGCTGCGCGACTCCGGCGTCGACGTCCGCGTCGGTCTGCCGGAGGGCTCCAAGAGCCGGGCCAAGGCCGAGGCCCAGGGGCTGCGGGTGCTCACCCCGGCCGAGGCCTGCGAGGAGGCCGACGTGATCGTCGTCCTCGCGCCGGACCCGGCCCAGCGCAAGCTGTACGCCGAGGCGATCGAGCCGAACCTGGTCGACGGCGACGCGCTCGTCTTCGGTCACGGCTTCAACATCCGGTTCGGCTACATCAAGCCGCCGGCCGGTGTGGACGTGTTCATGGTCGCCCCGAAGGGCCCGGGGCACCTGGTCCGCCGGGAGTACACCGAGGGTCGCGGCGTACCGGTGCTGGTAGCGGTCGAGCAGGACGCCAGCGGCAAGGCCTGGGACCTGGCGCTCTCGTACGCCAAGGGCATCGGCGGCCTGCGGGCCGGCGGCATCAAGACCACCTTCACCGAGGAGACCGAGACCGACCTGTTCGGTGAGCAGGCCGTCCTCTGCGGTGGTGTGTCGGCGCTGATCCAGGCCGGCTTCGAGACGCTGACCGAGGCCGGCTACCAGCCGGAGGTCGCGTACTTCGAGTGCCTGCACGAGCTCAAGCTGATCGTCGACCTGATCTACGAAGGCGGCATCGCCAAGCAGCGCTGGTCGGTCTCCGACACGGCCGAGTACGGCGACTACGTGTCCGGCCCGCGGATCATCGACGCGTCGGTGAAGGCCCGGATGAAGGAGGTCCTCGGCGACATCACCGACGGCACCTTCGCCGCCCGGTTCATCGCCGACCAGGACGCCGGCGCGCCGGAGTTCGCCGAGTTCCGCAAGCAGAGCGAGTCGCACCCGATCGAGGCGGTCGGCAAGGAGCTGCGCGGCCTGATGGCGTGGGTGAAGTCGCACGACGAGGACTACGTCGAGGGCACCGCGGCCCGCTGAAGTACAACAAGTTGAGGTCCGGGGCACCCAGGAGGGTGGCCCGGGCCTCTTCCTTTGGCACAATCAGTGACGAATCCGACTGTGGGTGTGGGGGAGGTGACGGGTGGTGGAGGACGGCAGACAGCTGCCGCGACCGCCCCGTCGCGTTCCCGCGGGCGCGGGCACGCTCACCCAGCTTCAGACCAGCACGCCGCGGAACCCGCCTCCGCCGCCGCGTCAGCCGTGGAAGTTCGGCCGTTTCCTGGCCGGGTTCGTCGTCGTCCTGCTCATCCTCGCCGCCGGGGCGACCGCCGGCTGGTTCGTCCGCGCCCAGAGCCTGCGGATCGACACCGAGAAGGTCCTCGAGGCGGTCCAACCAGGGGTGGTCCGGGTCCTGGCCACGACCTGCGAGGGGACCGGCGAGGCGAGCGGCGTCCTGATCGGTGACGGCCTGATCCTCACCGCCGCGTCCGCCATCAGGCAGCCGTTGTCGATCGCGATCGTCACCGAGGACGGCCGGGTCCGCCGGGCCAACCCGCTCGGCACCAGCGCCGACGGCGTCGCCGTACTGCGCCTGATCGGGCGACTGGACTACGAGCCGGTGCCGCTGGCGCCGGCGAACCCCGATGCGAAGGCTGAGCGTGCGCTGCTCGGCTACACCGCGGCCGGGGCCCTGACCTCCCGCTCGGTCGGTACGGAGGAACAGCCGCAGGCGCTCAGTTCCTGGATGAACCAGGCCAAGATCGGCGGCCCGATCGTCGACAAGGCCGGTCAGGTGGTCGGTCTGGTCACCGGCGACACGGTCCCGGCCAGCACGATCGTGCCGCTGGAGAAGTTGCGGGCGTACGTCGTACCGAATTCTCCCGGCCTCACGCCCGAGGTGGGCGGGACCTGTGACCGGTCGCGTGGTCCGCAGAACGCGATGATCCCGGAGCTGCTCGTCGCGTCGACTCCGCTGGCGGTGGAGTCGCAGAAGCTGCTCGGCAACTACCTGACGTTGATGAACCGGCATGATTTCGCCGGGCTCCGGCAGCAGGTGTACTCCAAGCGGCTGCTCCGCGGCTATTCGGAGGACAAGGACCGGAGCAGCCACCAGACGTCGTACTTCTTCGGTGCCAAGATGACCGAGGTGACCCGGTACGCCGTCGACGGTGCGAACGTCCGGATGACCTTCACGGTGCTGTTCTCGCCGAACGCCAACGGCGCCAAGGGCCAGACCTGCAACCGGCTGGACCTGCGCTACCGGCTCGTCCGGGACGGCGGCCAGCTCCGCCTCGATCAGGGCACCTCGGTGGCCGATGCGCAGAGCTGTGACGCCGACTGACCGGATCCTGGGTGCCTCGGCAGGCGCTGGGGCGACCAGGTACTATCGGTGACAGCGGGCACAGCGCGGTGCTCTGAATTTGCGAGCCCCTACCGCTTCTGCAGGAGACTTCTCCCATGACTGACGTAACCCGGCCCGTCGTCCTGATCGCCGAAGAGCTCAGCCCGGCCACCGTCGAGGCGCTCGGCCCCGATTTCGAGATCCGGCACACCAACGGCGCCGACCGCGCCGAACTGATCCCGGCCATCGCCGATGTCGACGCCATCCTGATCCGCAGCGCCACCAAGGTGGACGCCGAGGCCCTGGCCGCCGCCAAGCGGCTCAAGGTCGTCGCCCGGGCCGGTGTCGGCCTCGACAACGTGGACGTGAAGGCCGCCACCCAGGCGGGCGTGATGGTGGTCAACGCGCCGACCTCCAACATCGTCAGCGCCGCCGAGCTCGCGGTCGCGCTGCTGCTCGCCGCCGCGCGCCGTGTCCCGGCCGCCGACCTGTCGCTGAAGAACGGCGAGTGGAAGCGCAGCAAGTACTCCGGCATCGAGCTGTTCGAGAAGACCGTCGGCATCGTCGGCCTGGGCAAGATCGGCGTCCTGGTCGCGCAGCGGCTGGCCGCCTTCGGCATGAACGTGATCGCCTACGACCCGTACGTGCAGGCCGGCCGGGCCGCGCAGATGGGCGTCCGGCTCGCCACCCTGGACGAGCTGCTGTCGGTCAGCGACTTCATCTCCGTGCACCTGCCGAAGACCCCGGAGACGATCGGCCTGATCGGCGACGAGCAGCTGCACAAGGTCAAGCCCGAGGTCATCATCGTGAACGCGGCCCGCGGCGGCATCGTCGACGAGCAGGCGCTCTACACCGCGCTCAAGGAGGGCCGGGTGGCCGGCGCCGGCCTGGACGTGTTCGCGAGCGAGCCGTGCACCGACTCGCCGCTGTTCGAGTTCGAGAACGTGGTCGCCACCCCGCACCTGGGCGCCTCCACCGACGAGGCGCAGGAGAAGGCCGGGATCGCGGTCGCGAAGTCGGTCCGGCTCGCGCTGTCCGGCGAGCTGGTCCCGGACGCGGTCAACGTCCAGGGCGGTGTCATCGCCGAGGACGTCCGGCCGGGGATCGCGCTGACCGAGAAGCTCGGCCGCATCTTCACCGCGCTGGCCGGCGGCGTCGCGCAGCAGCTCGACGTGGAGGTCCGCGGTGAGATCACGCAGTACGACGTGAAGGTGCTCGAGCTGGCCGCGCTGAAGGGCGTCTTCGCCGATGTGGTCGAGGACAACGTCTCGTACGTGAACGCTCCGCTGCTGGCGGCCGAGCGCGGCCTCGAGGTGCGCCTCGTCACCGACCACGACAGCCCGGAACACCGCAACCTGATCACCCTGCGCGGCACCCTCGCCGACGGTGCCCAGGTGTCGGTGAGCGGCACGCTGATCGGCGTCCGGCAGTCCGAGCGGCTGGTCGAGGTCGACGGGTTCGACGTCGAGATCGAGCTGTCGGCGCACCTGGCCTTCCTCACCTACGAGGACCGTCCGGGCATCGTCGGCCAGATCGGCCGCATCCTCGGCGACGCCGACGTCAACATCGCCGGGATGCAGGTCAGCCGTGATCGCAAGGGCGGCAAGGCGCTGGTCGCCCTGGCCGTCGACTCCGCGATCGCGACCGCCGTACTGGACGACATCGCGTCGGCCGTGCAGGCGGACACCGCTCGTACGGTGGACCTGGAAGCCTGATTCACTGGAACGACTGCTTTACTGGAGGCAGTCAGCCGCCCGCAGGCGCATGGCGGCTGACCAGGGCCCGAGCCCAATGGCTCGGGCCCGTCTCATTTTCAGTGCCGAGTGGCCAGCAGTACGGCGGCGTCCGCCGCGACCATCACCTCGACGGTGGTGAAGCGCTTGTCCATCAGCCATTCCTGCCGGAGCGTGTCGACGCGGCCCCCGTACATCGGCGGCCACACCGCCGACGGTGTGAAGTCGTCCAGTACGACGAAGCCGCCGGGCTCGACCACGTCGGCGATGATGTCGCGGGCCGACAGCTTGGCCTCGCGCGCGTCCACGAACAGCAGGGCGAACGGGCCGCGCTCGATCAGCGCGGTCCAGTCGGCCGAGACGACCTCGATCCGCTCGTCGGCGGCGAACAGTTCAGCGACCACCTGGGCCAGCTGCGGATCGCTTTCCGCGGTGACGATCTGGGTGCTCTCGCCCGCGCCGCTGCGCAGCCACGCCGAGCCGACACCGCAGCCGGTCCCGAGCTCACCGAGCAGGCCGGTCTTCGAGGCCGCGAGGGTGGCGAGCAACCGGCCGGTCTCGTTCCGGGTCGAGCTGACGAATCCGCGCCGGCCGGACAGGCTGAGGGCCGCCGATACCAGCGGCGGCAGTTCTGGGGGAGCACTCACGGGCTGAGAGTCGCACAGCATTGGTCCAGTCCCTGCACCGACATCTCATATCCCGGGACAACGTGCCCGCATAGTGGTGAAATAGTCGGACGTCAGAGTAAATTCGGGCCCATCATGCCGCCCGCAACCGTCGTTCGTTCCGGCGGTTTGACGCGACCCTCGGAGTGCAGCATGTATGACATGTACCCAGCCAACTGGCCCGCGATCGACGCCCGCGAGCGGAAGGCGGCCCGGCGCCGTCGCCGTACCGCCGGCACCGCACCCGAGGCCAGAGCGGCACAGAGCAGAGCCATTAGAGAAGCCATCAACCGTCTCTACAACGGGGGAGAACCCAAGAAGTGAGCACCGACAAGACTTTCACGCTGGCCGTAGTCCCGGGTGACGGCATCGGACCCGAGGTGACCACCGAGGCGCTGAAGGTGCTCGACGCGGTCGCCGCGCAGCACGGCGTGACGTTCGAGCGGACCGAGTACGACCTGGGCGCGCGGCGCTGGCACGCGACCGGCGAGACGCTGCCGGACGCGGAGCTGGAGAGCATCCGGACCCACGACGCGATCCTGCTCGGTGCGATCGGCGACCCGACGGTCCCGTCCGGCACGCTCGAGCGCGGCCTGCTGCTGAAGCTCCGGTTCACCCTCGACCACTACGTCAACCTGCGCCCGTCGAAGATCTACCCGTCCGTCGGCTCCCCGCTGGCGAACCCGGGCGAGGTCGACTTCGTCGTCGTCCGCGAGGGCACCGAGGGCCCGTACGTCGGCAACGGCGGCGCGCTCCGGGTCGGTACGCCGGCCGAGATCGCCACCGAGGTGTCGGTCAACACGGCGTACGGCGTGGAGCGGGTGGTCCGGGACGCGTTCGCCCGGGCCCAGGCGCGGCCGCGCAAGAAGCTCACCCTGGTGCACAAGAACAACGTGCTCGTGTACTCCGGTCACCTGTGGAAGCGGACCGTCGACGCGGTGGCGAAGGAGTTCCCGGAGATCGCGGTGGACTACCTGCACGTGGACGCGGCGACCATCTTCCTGGTCACCGACCCGGCCCGCTTCGACGTGATCGTCACCGACAACCTGTTCGGCGACATCCTCACCGACCTGGCCGCCGCGATCAGCGGTGGGATCGGGCTGGCCGCCAGCGCGAACATCAACCCGGACCGGACCGCGCCGAGCATGTTCGAGCCGGTGCACGGCTCCGCGCCGGACATCGCCGGTCAGCAGAAGGCGGACCCGACCGCCGCGATCCTGTCCGCCGCGCTGCTCTGCGACCACCTCGGCCTGACCGAGGCCGCGGCCGCGATCGAGGCGGCCGTGACGGCCGATATCGAGGAGCGCACCGGCGCGGCCCGGACCACGGCCGAGATCGGCGACGCGATCGCCAAGCGCGCCCTGGGCTGAAAGGCGGACCCTCGCATGACCACTTGGCCAAGAGGTACGGTGCGGCTATGAGCGCCGATCTGCAGTTCACCGTTGAGCCAACCACCCAACCGGCCAGCGACGACCAGCGCGCCGAGATCCTGGCGAACCCGGGATTCGGGCAGAACTTCTCCGACCACATGGCGATCGCCACGTGGACCCGGGAGAACGGCTGGCACGACGCGAGGATCACCGCCTACGGACCGCTGGAGCTGTCTCCGGCGACCGCGGTGTTCCACTACGCCCAGACCATCTTCGAGGGGATGAAGGCCTACCGGCATCCCGACGACTCGATCCACATGTTCCGCCCCGAGGCCAACGCGGCCCGGTTCGCGCGCTCCGCGCACCGGCTCGCGCTGCCGGAGCTGCCCGAGGCGGCGTTCCTGGACTCGCTGCGGAAGCTGGTCGAGCTCGACCGCGCCTGGGTGCCCGGCGGTGGCGAGACGTC
Organism: uncultured Actinomycetota bacterium; assembly: GCA_963748245.1. Taxonomy (GTDB): domain Bacteria; phylum Actinomycetota; class Actinomycetes; order Propionibacteriales; family Kribbellaceae; genus Kribbella. The sequence continues at coordinate 253,285 of CAVVIA010000006.1, forward strand.
GCTCTACCTGCGGCCCTTCATGTTCGGCTCGGACCCGTTCCTCGGCGTCCGCCCGTCGGCGCATGTCACGTACGTCGCGATCGCCTCGCCGGCCGGCTCGTACTTCGCCAACGGCGTGAAGCCGGTCCGCATCTGGCTGAGCGAGGAGTACACCCGGGCCGCTCCCGGTGGCACCGGCGCGGCCAAGACGGGCGGCAACTACGCCTCGTCGCTGCTCGCCCAGGCCGAGGCCATCGAGCAGGGGTGCGACCAGGTCGCCTTCCTCGACGCGGTGGAGAAGAAGTGGGTCGAGGAACTCGGCGGGATGAACCTGTACTTCGTCCTCGACGACAACTCCGTGATCACCCCGGAGCTGTCCGGCACCATCCTCGAGGGCGTCACCCGGGACTCGATCCTGAAGCTCGTCACCGACCTCGGCTTCCACGTGACCGAGCGGAAGATCTCGATCGACGAGTGGCGTGACGGCGCCGCCTCCGGGAAGATCCGCGAGGTGTTCGCCTGCGGCACCGCCGCGGTGATCACGCCGGTCGCGTCGCTGAAGTGGAAGGACGGCGACGTCCAGGTGGCCGACGGCAACGGTGGCCCGGTCACCGCGGCTGTCCGCAGTGCCCTCCTCGACGTCCAGTACGGCCGCACGGCAGACCCGCACGGCTGGATGACCCGCGTCTGCTGACCGCTTGATCGCCCGACGACCCGCTCCTGGCTCAGGAGCGGGTCGTCCCACGTGCAACCCCAGCCAGCATGATTCAGGTTTGGGGTGTGGACCGACGGTCGCTGTCCACAGGCTGGGTTCGGTAGGGTCGGGCGCCATGAGCAACTTCGGGGACGACGTCGAGGCCTACTACGCGGAGCTCGCCGAGCGGCGTGGCTGGTCGCCCGAGACGGCGGCCGCGATCCGGTCGACCGTCGAGCTGATCCGGGACCTCGATCGCGGCACCGCCCCGCGCACGTACGGTGCTCTGGCCGACGACGAGGGCACCGACTGGCTGTACGAGGCGGTCTGGCACGAGCGTGAGTGGGTGGTCATCCGCCAGCTCGGCGCGGCCGAGGACGGGACGCTCACCCGGTACTGGTGGCAGCGTCTCGAGGACGACGAGGGCATGCTCACCGAGCAGGCGCTGGACCGGGACGGATGGGGGCTGCGGCCCTTGTCCCGCGAGGATTTCTACACCGCCTGGGACGATCCGGGCTGGTCGCTGACGGCCTAGACCTGAACTTTTCCGCACGCCGCAGTACTGGGCCGCGTACTGAATGTTCGTGATTCGAGACGGTCTCGCCATCTGGTGGACATGTTGTGGCAGACTGCGAAATGTCATGAAGAACTACCGGGTCATTATTCTCTAGGCGCGCTCAGCAGGCAGTACCTGAGCGCGCAGACCTCTCGCACCTTGCGGGAGGTTTTTTGTTTGCCCCAGCTGTGTGCCCCAGTCATGAATCAGTCGTCAACACCGCCAGCCCCCCGGAAGGCCGACCATGAGCATCTCGGACGATTTCCACGTCTACGACACGACTCTGCGCGACGGTGCACAGCAGGAGGGGCTGGCGCTGTCCGTGGCCGACAAGATCGCCATCGCGCAGCACCTGGACGACCTGGGGGTCGGCTTCATCGAGGGCGGCTGGCCGGGCGCGGTTCCGAAGGACACCGAGTTCTTCGAGCGGGCCCGGACCGAGCTGCACCTGCGGAACGCGACGTTCGCCGCCTTCGGCGCGACCTGCAAGCCCGAGACCTCCGCCGCCGACGACCAGCAGGTCGCCGCCCTGCGTGAGTCCGGCGCCTCCGTCGTCACACTCGTTGCCAAGAGCCACGATGCGCACGTCGAACGCGCCCTGCGGACGACGCTCGACGAGAACCTCCGGATGGTCGCCGACACGGTCCGCCACCTGCGCGAGAACGGCCAGCGGGTCTTCCTCGACACCGAGCACTTCTTCGACGGCTACCGCGCCAACCGCGCCTACGCCCTCGAGGTGGTACGGGTGGCCGCCGAGGCCGGCGCCGACGTGGTCGCGTTGTGCGACACCAACGGCGGGACGCTGCCGCGGGAGTTGCAGGACATCGTCCGCGACGTCCTCGAATCCACCGGCGCCCGGCTCGGCATCCACTGTCACAACGACGCCGGCTGCGCGGTGGCGAACTCGATCGCCGCCGTCGAGGCCGGCGTCACGCACGTCCAGGGCACCATCAACGGGTACGGCGAACGGACCGGCAACGCGGACCTGCTCGCGATCGTCGCCAACCTCGAACTGAAGCGGGAGATGGAACTGCTCCCGGCCGGCAAGCTGGCCGAGTCGTTCCGGATCGCGCACACGATCGCCGAAGTGACGAACGTGCCGCCGTCGACCCGGCAGCCGTACGTCGGTGTGTCCGCCTTCGCCCACAAGGCGGGGCTGCACGCCAGTGCCATCAAGGTGGATCCGGACCTCTACCAGCACACGGATCCGGCCCGGGTGGGCAACGACATGCGGATGCTCGTCTCCGAGATGGCCGGCCGGGCCAGCGTCGAACTGAAGGGCCGCGAACTCGGCTTCGACCTCGGCAGCGACCGCGAACTGGTCAGCCGGGTGACCGACCGGGTCAAGGAGATGGAGGCCCGCGGGTACACCTTCGAGGCCGCCGACGCGTCGTTCGAACTGCTGCTCACCGAGGAGGTCACCGGTCAGCGGGCCAGCTTCTTCGACGTCGAGTCGTGGCGGGTGATCACCGAGTCGCGCGCCGACGGTGAGGCGGTCTCGGAGTCGACGGTGAAACTGGTCGCGGCCGGCGAGCGGGAGATCGTCACCGGCGAGGGCAACGGCCCGGTCAACGCCCTCGACCACGCGCTCCGGACCGCGATCGAGCGCGCGTACCCGGTGGTGAACAAGTTCGAGCTGGTCGACTACAAGGTCCGCATCCTCGACCAGGGCCATGGGACGGATGCGGTGATCAGAGTGCTGATCGAGACCGCGGACGGTGAGGGTTCCTGGGTGACGGTCGGCGTCGGGCACAACATCGTCGAGGCGTCCTGGGAGGCTCTCGTCGACGGCTATACCTACGGTCTGCTCCGTCACAAGGAGGTCGCCCGATGAGCCTGCTCGCCGTCGAACGAACTGTCACCGTCTTCACCGCGCAGGTTGTGGAGACCGAAGGTCTGCTGGCCCGCATCGCCGTACAACTCAATCCGTACGACGTCCGCGAACTGGCGCTGTCCCTCGACGACCAGACCCTGAGCGTCACCGTCGAGGGCGACGGCTTCGACGCCGGCCGGGTCGCCGCCCGGCTGCAGAAGATCATCGGCGTGCTCGAGGTCGACTTCCGCTGAACGGTGTGGCGCGCGCTGCCCAGTGGGTAGCGCGCGCCACGGTCCGGGTCAGTCCCAGCTGAGGCCGCTGGAGGACTGGTACTCGATCACGCGGGTCTCGAAGAAGTTCTTCTCCTTCTTCAGGTCCATCACCTCCGACATCCAGCCGAACGGGTTGCGGGTCTCGCCGAAGATCGGGGCGAGGCCGATCTGTTCGGCGCGGCGGTCGGTGATGAAGTGCATGTACTGCTCGCACAGCTCCGCGGTCAGCCCGAGCATGCCGTTCGGCATCGTCGCGCGCCCGTAGGCCACCTCGAGCTCACACGCCTCGGTCAGCATCTGCCGCACCTCGGCCTGGAACGCGGTGGTCCACAGGTGCGGGTTCTCCTGCTTGATCTGGTTGATGCAGTCGATACCGAAGTTCAGGTGGATCGACTCGTCGCGCAGGATGTACTGGTACTGCTCGGCGATCCCGACCATCTTGTTCCGCCGGCCGAGCGACAGGATCTGCGCGAACCCGGTGTAGAACCACATCCCCTCGAACACCACGTAGAACGCGATCAGGTCGCGCAGGAACGCGGTGTCGGACTCCGGCGTGCCGGTGCGGAAGTCCGGATCCTCCAGGTGCTGGGTGTACTTCAGCGCCCAGGCATCCTTGTCCGAGATCGACGGCACCTCCCGGTACATGTTGAACAACTCGCCCTCGTCGAGGCCGAGCGACGTACAGATGTACTGGAAGGTGTGCGTGTGCACGGCCTCCTCGAACGCCTGGCGGAGCAGGTACTGCCGGCACTCGGGGTTGGTCAGCTGCCGGTAGACGGCGAGGACGATGTTGTTCGCGACCAGCGACTCCGCGGTGGCGAAGAAGCCGAGATTCCGCTTCAGCATCAGCCGCTCGTCGTCGGTCAGACCGTCTCTGGACTTCCAGAGCGCGATATCGGCCTGCATGGACACCTCGGTCGGCATCCAGTGGTTGTTGCATCCGGCAAGGTATTTCTCCCAGGCCCACCGGTATTTCAACGGCAGCAACTGGTTCACGTCGGCGCGCGCGTTGATCATCGCCTTGTCGGCGACCTCGACCCGGGACGCTCCAACGGCGATCTCGCCCAATCCGGTGGTCACTGGCAGGCCTCGCAGTCGGGATCGTCGAGGGAGCAGACGGCTCCGGTCGGTTCAGGCAGAACGACGGGTACGGCGTTCAGCCGGCCGTCGGTGCCCTTCAGCGTGGACTTCTCCACGTGGGTCGCTGACTGGGAACGCAGGTAATAAGTCGTCTTGAGGCCATGACGCCATGCCGACCGGTAGAGCTCGTCCAGCGCCCGGCCGGACGGCGAGGACATGTAGAGGTTGAGCGACTGCGCCTGGTCGATCCACTTCTGCCGCCGCGACGCCGCCTTGATCAGCCACTGCGGGTCGATCTCGAACGCGGTCGCGTACAGCTCGCGCAGGTCGGCCGGGATCCGCTCGATACCGGCCAGGATGCCGTCGTGGTACTTCAGGTCCGACACCATCACCTGGTCCCACAGCCCGCGCGCCTTCAGGTCGGCGACCAGGTACGGGTTCGCCACGGTGAACTCGCCGGACATGTTCGACTTCACGAACAGGTTGCTGTACGTCGGCTCGATCGACTGGCTCACCCCGCAGATGTTGGAGATCGTCGCGGTCGGCGCGATCGCCATCACGTTGGAGTTGCGCATCCCTGTGTGCTGGACCTTCTGGCGCAACGCGTCCCAGTCGAGTTGCTTGCCCTCGTCAACGATCACGTCGCCGTCGCGGGCGGTCCGGAGCAGTGCGATCGAGTCGATCGGCAGGATGCCCCGGCTCCACAGCGAACCGTCGTAGGTCGAGTAGCGGCCGCGCTCGGCGGCGAGCTCGCTCGACGCTTCGATCGCGTGGTAGCTGATCTGCTCCATCGAGCTGTCCGCGAACGCGACGGCCTGGTCGGAGGAGTACGGGATCCGCAGCGTGAACAATGCGTCGGCGAATCCCATCAGGCCGAGACCGACCGGGCGGTGCCGCTGGTTCGCGCGCTCGGACTCCGGCGTGGTGTAGAAGTTCACGTCGATGACGTTGTCGAGCATCCGCACCGCGGTCTTCACGGTGTCGCGAAGCAGTTCGGCGTCGAGACCGCCTTCGGTCAGGTGAGCGACCAGGTTGACCGAACCGAGATTGCAGACGGCCGTCTCGTCGACGGTGGTGTTGAGGGTGATCTCGGTGCACAGGTTCGACGAGTGGACCACGCCGTCGTGCTGCTGCGGCGACCGCAGGTTGCAGGCGTCCTTGAAGGTGATCCAGGGATGCCCGGTCTCGAACAGCACGGTCAGCATCCGCCGCCACAGCTCGACCGCCCGGACCCGCCGGAACACCTTGATCTCACCGCGGTCGGCAGCTTCCTCGTAATCCCGGTACGCCTCGGCGAAGGCAGCGCCGTACAGGTCGTGCAGGTCGGGAACCTCGTCGGGGGAGAAGAGGGTCCACTGGCCGTCCGCCTCGACCCGCTGCATGAACAGGTCGGGAACCCAGTTCGCCGTGTTCATGTCATGGGTCCGGCGCCGCTCGTCGCCGGTGTTCTTGCGCAGGTCGAGGAACTCCTCGAGGTCGATGTGCCAGGTCTCCAGGTACGCGCAGACCGCGCCCTTGCGCTTGCCGCCCTGGTTGACCGCGACCGCGGTGTCGTTGGCGATCTTCAGGAACGGTACGACGCCCTGCGACTCACCGTTGGTGCCGCGGATCTTGGCGCCGATGCCGCGGACCGGGGTCCAGTCGTTGCCGAGGCCGCCGGAGTACTTCGCGAGCAGGGCGTTGTTGCGGATCTTGGTGAAGATGCCGGCCAGGTCGTCCTCGACGGTGGTGAGGAAGCACGACGACAGCTGCGGCCGGGTGGTGCCGGAGTTGAACAGCGTCGGCGTCGACGACATGAACCGGAACGAGCTGAGCAGCTCGTAGAACTGGATCGCCCGCGCCTCCCGGTCGTCCTCGCGCAGCGCCATCCCCATCGCGACCCGGAGGAAGAACGCCTGCGGCAGCTCGTACCGCACCTTGTCGATGTGCAGGAGATACCGGTCGTAGAGGGTCTGCAGTCCGAGGAACGCGAAGTCGAGATCCCGCTCGGGCCGGATCGCCGCGGCGAGCCTGGTCAGGTCGAAGCTCGCCAGCTCCGGGTCGAGCTGACCCGCCTCGATGCCGGTGCGGATGTACTCCGGGAAGTACGCCGGCGTACGCCTCGGTCATGTCGGCCTGGCTCGCCTGACGCGGCTCACCGTGCACCCGGCCGAGCGCCTCGCGGCGGATCTGGTCCAGCAACAGGCGAGACGCGGCGAAGCTGTACTGCGGCTCGGTCTCGACGTAGCCCCGGGCCGCCATCACCAGCGCGAGCTCGACCTCGTGCTGCGCGATGCCGTCGTAACAGGAGCCGAGGGTCTCGTCGAGGATCAACTCGGGGTCGACCGAGTCGAGGCCGTCGGCCGCCTCCGCCACGATCACGCGCAGCCGGTCGACGTCCAGCGGTGCGGTGCTGCCGTCGGCGGCGCGGACAGTGATCGCGGGCCTCTCGGCGACACCGGCTGGGTCGGCAGGGGTGCGGGCCTTGGTGCGCTCCTCTCGGTAGAGGACGTACGCGCGGGCAACCTGGTGCTCGCCGGCGCGCATCAGCGCCAGCTCGACCTGGTCCTGGATGTCCTCGACCTGGACGCTGCGGCGGGCGTCACCGCGGCTGGTCAGGGCGTCGACGACCCGGCCGGTCAGGTCGGTCACCAGGTCGCGGACCCGGTGAGTGGTGCCGGCCTCGGCGCCCTCGACGGCGAGGAACGCCTTGGTCATGGCGACCGAGATCTTGGCATGATCGAACGTGGTGCTGCTGCCGTCGCGGCGGACGACGGTCAACTGGCTGCGCTGATCGGCCGATGTGGATTGGTCGACCGGCACGGCAGCCGCCGATCGGGATGACGAAGCGATGGTCACAGATGCTCTTTCCACACGAGTTCGGAGGACCGCGGACGCTCGTGGGTGGGGAGCATGACGGGACAGCCAGCCCCGGCCGGGAATGCTGCTGTCACGCCCTGCGACCCGCCCTCGAGGTCTCGGACCGCGTGCACCGGCGGCGCACGCGCCGGTGGCAGGTATCCGGACTCGCGGAAGGCTTCCGCTCACCGTTGCGGGGCAGCTCCGGAGTCGCACCGGATTCCCCTGTTGCCTCGGAACGGACCACCGGGTCAGGCGGCCGCTCCGAACCACCAGCAGTAGAGATGCTAGGCGGCCGGACCTAGATCTTGTGGTAGCGCCACGCCGCGTGTCGCACATGTTGTGGTTGTCAGGCGGCGGCGGCATAAAGATCCTGCAGTGTCATGATCTCCGAGCCGTGGTGGATGAGCTCGCGATTGAGGCGCAGTACGACGTGGCCGAACGGCTCGCCGGCGTCGAGCTCGGTCGCCTGGCTGAGGCCGACGGTCATCGCCTGATCCTCGTCGAGCGCGGCGATCGAGTGCTGCCAGGCGTCGACCCAGTGGGTCAGCCAGGCGACCGCGTCGCGCGCGTTGCCGTGCAAGGTGATATCGGCCCGCCCTTGGCGGCTCTCGCCGAAGGTCCACTCCCAGCGCTCGAAGAACTGCTCGGTCAGGTGTGCGATCAGCCAGGCGATCGTGCGCGGCCCTCGATGGTCGGGCTCATCGGGCCATTGGGCGACCCACTCCCCGGAGCCGAGTGATCGGAACCGGCCCGAGTAGTGGCGTCGCACGACGGTCAGCGCCTCGCCGCTCGGCTGCCAGAAGTACTGCTCGTCGGTCAGCTCGGCGAGCCGGCCAGACAACACCATCCAGCTGAAGCCGAGCTGCCCGCGGACCATCGCCATCGCCGAAGGGCGGTGCAGGATGTCCCAGTCGAACGGCTCCGGCATCACGTTTCCTCACGCTCCCGATCGGATTTTGCAGCAGGATCGAACATGTGTTCGAATTGTGGTCCGACGGGAGGAGAAAGTCAATGTGCACGGTGTGTCGGTTCTGGCCTCGACGGTACCGGTCTGCTAGGCGGTTCGATCCTGGTATCGGCCGCCGGGCTGGCGAAACGTCGTTCCAGCAGCGTGAAGGCGTCGATCAGTTCCGGCGCCTCGTAGACACGGTTCCGGCGGCCGTCGGTGACCTCGCGCAGGATGCGTACTTCGACCAGCCGGGCGAGCGCCTGGTTCGCGGCCTGCTGCGATCGGTCGATCAACCGGGCCGCGGCGGCCAGGGTGAGCACGGGCGCGGCGGGGAGCGTGTCGATCAACAGTTCCACGGCCGAGCCGGCCCGGACCGGGGCGGCTCGCTCACGCCAGGCGGTCTTGAGGTCGGCTGCGGCCCGTTCGAAGCGGGCGGCCTCGGCGGTGGCGTGACTGCAGGCCGCGGCGAACATGAGCAGCCACTGGTTGGCCGCCGCACGGGCGCGCGGGGTGGTGGGCTTGCCGGTGTGTCTGAAGGCGGTGAGTGCCTCGACGTACTGCGTCGCGTGGGTCGCGAGCGACAGCGACACCGGCGGGACGGTCCGCTCGACCAGGCCTTCCGCGCGCAGAATCAGGTGGATCAGGGCCCGGCCGGTCCGACCGTTGCCGTCGGCAAAGGGATGGATCGTCTCGAACTGTGCGTGGGCGATCGCGGTCTTCGCCAGTACCGGCAGGCGGGACTCGCGGACGAAGGTCATCAGGTCGGCCAGGAGTTCGGGGATGAGGTGGGCCGGCGGTGGGACGTAGTACGCCTCGGCGGGGGAGCGGCCGCCGATCCAGTTCTGCAGGTAGCGGACCTCGCCGCCGAATTCCGGGTTCGGGGAGTGCGCCATCAGCCGTCGGTGGGCCTCCAGCAGATGCTCGACCTCGAGCTTGTCGCCGGCCTGCACGGACTCGGTCGCCCAGGTCATCGCGTCGACCGCGCCGAGCACCTCCTCGGCGGTCACGTCACGCTGCCGCTCGCCCAGCACCTCCGCCTTCAGCAGCCGCCGCGCACCGACCACCAGACCCTCGATCTGCGACGACCCCACCGCCTCGGCCCGCAGCAGCAGTCGCGCCAACGCCTCGCTGTTCGTCAGTACGGCGGCAGTCGCATCAAGCCGGCCGAGGTCCCCGGCCGCATCCTCCAACGCGGCCAGCACCTCGTCGCTCAGGTCGAACACCCGCCCGACCAGCGGATCCGGGAAGTACAGCTCGTAGGACCCGCCCAACCGCTCCGCCCGGGTGAACCCATCCGGATGCCCAGGCCACCGATGCAACTCCACCCGCGCCATGATCAAGTCCCTTCCTTGATCAAGCTTACGCCATAACCTTGAATATGGCGTGGACCTGGGATTGGGCAGACTGGGGGACGGGCCAACTCGGAGAAAGGGAGGCACCGGTGACGCTGGACGCGGAGACGCGGGAGATGGTGGCGGCCAATGAGGCGGATTGGGATGCGCGGGCGCCGTTGCATGCGGCGAGCGGGTTCTACAGTCAGCCGGCCGAGTACTGGTTCGCGGACTACGAGTGGGAGGATCTCGGTCCGCTCGAGGGGCGCGACGTACTGCATCTGCAGTGTCATCTCGGCACCGAGACGATCGCGTTCGCGCGGCGTGGGGCGCGGGCGACCGGGCTGGATCTGTCCGCGCGGTCGCTCGACGAGGCGCGACGGATCGCCGGCAACGCCGGGCTGGACATCGAGTACGTGCACGCCGACGTGTACGACGCAGTGGACGCGCTGCCGGGGCGTCAGTTCGATGTCGTCTACACCGGCAAGGGCGCGCTCTGCTACCTGCCCGATCTGCAGGAGTGGGCGAAGGTGGTGCGCGATCTGCTCAGACCGGGCGGTGCGCTCTACATCGTCGAGTTCCACCCGCTGCTCAACGCGCTTCGCCCTGTCTCGCTACCCGGGGAGTCCGACGACCTGATCATCCGGACCGACTATCTGGAAGGTCGCGGCCCGATCGCGCACGAGTCGACCATCACCTACACCGGCGACGAGGTCCCCGGTCGCCAGCGCAGCTACGAATGGCGCCACGGCCTCGGCGAGTTGGTCACGACGCTCGCGGCCACCGACCTCACCATCACCACCCTGCGCGAGTCCGAAGTCCTGCAGTGGCCGCGCTGGCCTTCCATGCACCAAACTCCCGAAGGCTGGTGGCGCCTCCCCGACGAGGCCCCGCGCGTCCCCCTCCTCTTCGCCCTGAAGGCCACGAAGTCGTGACGACTGATCCGCGGGCGCAGCGGGAGAGCGATCTGATCAGCTACTACACGAACGAGGTTCGGGCCCGTCGGGATCGGGAGCTGTCCGGCGACAGGGTCCGGATGCGTGCGGAGTACGTGCGACTTCTGCAGGCAGAGGGACGGCGCTCGGTGGTCGAGATCGGTTGTGGTCCGGGCCGCGATGGTGAAGCGTTCGCCGCGGCCGGGTTCGCTTACACCGGTGTCGATCTGGCTCCGGCCAGTGTCGAGGCGTGCCGGGCGCTTGGGCTGGATGCGCACGTTGGGTCGGTGCTGGAGTTGCCGTTCGAGGACGCGACGTTCGAGGCGGGCTGGACGATGAGCACGCTGCTGCACGTGGCGGATGAGGATCTCGGCGCGGCGTTGGCGGAGATCGTGCGGGTGGTGCGGCCTGGTGCTCCGGTGGGGGTCGGGCTGTGGGGTGACGAGGTCGGTCGGGAGCAGGTCTGGCAGGACGAGAGCGGGTTCGGGCCGGGGCGGTTCTTCAGTCTGCGGACCGACAGTGGGATGCAGGAGGTTCTCGCGCGGCACGGGACCGTTGAGCAGTGGACGTCCTGGCGCCAAGAGGGCCAGATGCACTACCAGTGGGCGGTCCTGCGCACGCCGGCCTGAGCCAGTCAGCCTGAGTCAGTCGGCCGCTCGGCGGCGGGTGGCGTGGGGGCGGCCTTGGGTGCGGAGGTTTGTGGTCTCCGATTGAGCGTGTTCGCGGCCTTGGCGGAGGAAGTCGAGCAGGAACTCCAGTTGCGCGTCGGAGTATTCCGAGACCTGCCGGGACCAGTGTTCGCCGATCGGCTCGTAGTAGTGGGCGATATCGGCGACGCGCTCGGGAACGACCTGGACGACGACGCGGCGGCGGTCGGCGGGGTCGGGTTCGCGGCGGACGTACCCGGCCCGTTCGAGCCGGTCCACCAGGCGGGTGACGGCACCGGTGGTCATCCCCATCAGATCGGCCAGCCGCCGTACCCCGGCCGGCCCGATCTCCAGCAGGGCTCCGATCGCGTGCACGTCGGTCAACGGCATCCCGAGCTGGTCGGCGACGGCGATCTGGAACCGCGTCGCGGCCGAGATGTACCACGGCATCTCCTGGATCAGTGCGTCCAGGAGTTCGTCGCGGGTGCCGGCCATGGACCAAACCTACGGGTTTCCCTGAACCAACCCTGGTAACTGCTCCAAGCAGTAGCTGCTTCAAGCAGCGAAATGTTTGACTCCCCAGCATGACCAGACGAGCCAGCATGACCAGACGAGCCAGCATGACCAGACGAGCCGGCATGGCGAGAGATCTGAAGCCGTACCTCCTGGTGGTGCCGTTCAGCGCCCTGATCACCGGACTGTTCAACCTCGGCGAGTTCCTGCCCTGGCCGATCGCGGCCCTGATCGGCGCGACCTGGGGAGTCCTGGTCGGTCTGGTCGCACAGCGGATCCGCAACCAGCGGGCCGAGGACGCCATGATCGCGTTCGCCGCGGCCGGGTTCGCGTTCGCCGGCTGCGGCGGGCTGATGGCGATCCTGCTGCTGAGAGGCGCGCTGAACAGCACGTCGCTCACCGGAGAAGCGCTGGAGCAGATGTTCCTGCCGTCGATCCCGTACTACATCGCCGTCAACAGCATCCTCGAGATCCTGGTCATCCCGCTGATCCTCTACATCGCCTGGCGTCCGGGCCGGCGCCGGACGCTGATCGTGGCCGCGGCCGCGCTCTACTTCGCGATGCGCGTCTGGACCTACCTCGCGTTCGTCCCGAACCGCCTGGGCTGGGCCGACTCCGAGCACTCGACCCAGCCGCTGTCCTCGGCCGAGCGCACTCAGGCCTTCGACGACCTGATGCTCAACGATCCCCGCTGGATCCTGCTGCTGGTGATGCTCGGCTTGCTGTTGCTAGCGGCGTTGCTGCGGCCCGCGGAACGCGACGTACAGCAGTGAGACACCGGCCGCAGCGATGATCGGGCCGACGATCGCCCAGAAGCTGCTGCCGGTCATCGAGCTGCCCTTGAGGTAGCCGAGGCCCTGGAACGTGAAGATCGCCCCGGACACGGTGAGCAGCGCGCCGAGCGCGATCGCGACGATCTTCCCCATGCGCTGACCCTAGCCGAGCAACTCGTCGCACACCGCAACGAGTCGCAGGCGGAGAGGGCGGGCGCGCTCCGCGAAGGCGCGTTGGGCAGCGGCGTACTCCGCCTTGCCTGCAGGTGTTTCGATCGGCACAGGGGAGTAGCCGAGAGCGGACAGGTCGTACGGCGAGGCGCGCATGTCCAACGTGCGGATGTCACGGGCCAGTTCGAAACAGTCCAGCACCAGGGCACTGGGTGTGAACGGCATCAGCTTGCAGGCCCACTTGTAGAGGTCCATGTTGGCGTGCAGGCAGCCGCCTTGTTCCAGCGCGGGCTGGGACTCCCGGCTGGGTTGCAGGACGTTCAGCCCGCGCGCCGGGGCAGTGAAGAAGCGGAACGCATCGAAATGCGAGCACGCGATCTTGTGCGACTCGACCACCGTATCGGTGCCCTCGGCACCTAATCGCAACGGCCACTTCTCGTGCCGTACGTCGGCTGTCCGGTAGACCATCGCCCATTCGTGCAACCCGAAACAACCGAACTGCGGCTGGCGATCCGCGGTCGCGGCGAGCAACCGGCGGATCCACTGAACGCTGTCACGCCGCCTGACCACTTCGGCCGGATCCAAGAACGCCGCTCCGTCGACGTACGTGTAGCCGCGGCGTCCGTCGTACTCGACAGCATCGAGGAGGCGGATGCCGGGGCCGGGGTGCCAGACGCGGAGCTGGTTGGGGCGGGTGGGGTAGTAGGTGAAGAGGAAGTCCTCGACCGGGTGCGCCTCTCGGCGCTTCCGGCGATCGAGGTGATCGGCGACGAGTGCATCGACACGAACACGATGGGCGTCGGCCAGAGACGTCCATTCGGCAGGGGGCAGAGTGACAGTCACAGGTCCAGTGAGAAGGCGTAGAGGTCGACACCGGTGATCGGCGACCAGTCGCGGTCGGGTAGGCGGGTGAAGCCGAGGCGCTCGTAGATGCGGTGCGCCGTCGTCATGTACGTCGCGCTGCTCATCACCACCCGGCTCAGGCCGAGCTCGCGGGAGCGTTCGATGCAACGGACGCTCAGCGCCGTCCCGACCCCCAGCCCACGCGCGCGTCCGGACACTCCGAGCATCCGGAACTCGCCCTCGTCGTCGAGACCGATCTCCCGATAGACCGAGCCGGGCGGACAGTAGGTGACAGTGCCCAGCAGCTCAGCACCGTCGACCGCGACCCACAGCTCCGCCTTGGCGGCCCGATCCGCGGCGGCCCGCAGCGTCGACGCGTAATCGGATCCCGCCGGCAGGAACCCGTCGTACGCGTACGCCTCGACGGTCAGTTCACCGACAGCGCCGTACTCGCCGGGAACGGCCAAGCGGATCTCAGAGGTCACCGGATAACTGTCTCATCCCGCCCCGACGGTAGGCTCGGGCCGTGCGTATCGCCAGATTCTCCGTGGACGACGAGCCGAGGTACGGCGTCGTCGAGACCGACGACCCCGAGGGACTCGTCGGCACCGTCTCCGTGCTCGACTCGGACCCGCTCTACCGGCCGGTCCAGTTCACCGGGGAGAAGCTGCAACTGGCCGACGTCCGGCTGCTCGCGCCGGTGATCCCGCGCAGCAAGGTGGTGTGCGTCGGCCGGAACTACGCCGCGCACGCCGAGGAGCTCGGCAACGAGGTGCCGGCCGAGCCGATGATCTTCCTGAAGCCGAACACCTCGGTGATCGGCCCGCGCGACGGCATCGTCTACCCGGAGCAGACCAACAACCTGCACTTCGAGGGCGAGCTGGCGATCGTGATCGGCCGGATCTGCCGCGACCTGCCCAAGGAGCGGGTCAACGAGGTGATCTTCGGCTACACCGTGGCCAACGACGTGACCGCGCGCGACCTGCAGAAGACCGACGGGCAGTGGGCCCGGGCCAAGGGGTACGACACGTTCTGCCCGCTCGGCCCGTGGATCAGCACCGAGCTCGACGTGTCCGACCTGCGGGTGAGCACGGAAGTGAACGGCGAGCCGAAGCAGGACGGGCGGACGTCGCAGTTCATCTTCGGCATCCCGGAGGTGCTGGCCTACATCACCTCTTTCACCACGCTGCTGCCCGGCGACGTGGTGCTCACCGGCACCCCCGCGGGTGTCGGCCCGATGCTGCCCGGCGACGAGGTGTCGGTCAGCATCGAAGGAATCGGAACTCTGACGAACAAGGTGATCGTGCGTGACTGACCGGCCTGCCGCTGCTTCCTTCGACGACGGCGGTGTTCTTGGCGGCCTCGAACCGAACCAGGTCCGGGTCCGGTTCCCACCCTCCCCGACCGGGCTGCTGACGGTCGGCAACATCCGCAGCGCGCTGTTCAACTGGGCCTTCGCCCGCCACTACGGCGGCAAGCTGGTGCTCCGGATCGAGGACACCGACCAGTCCCGGAACACCCCGGAAGCCCTCGGGTACACGCTGGAGTCGCTGCGCTGGCTCGGCCTGACCTGGGACGAGGGCCCCGAGGTCGGCGGCGAGTACGGCCCGTACAAGCAGTCGGAGCGGATGGAGATCTACGCCGACGTCGTCGCGAAACTCCTCGCGGCCGGCAAGGCGTACCACTGCTACTGCTCGCAGGAGGAGCTCGACCAGCGTCGCGAGGCCGCCCGCACCGCCGGCCAGCACAGCGGGTACGACGGCCACTGCCGCACGCTCACCGAGGACCAGGTCAAGGCGTACGTCGACGACGGCCGGCGTCCTGTGGTCCGCCTCCGGATGCCCGACCGGCCGATCGTGTTCGACGACCTGGTCCGGGGCGAGATCACCTTCCTGCCGGAGAACCTGGGCGACTACGTCCTGGTCCGCGCGAACGGCTACCCGCTGTACCCGCTGGTGAACCCGGTCGACGACGCGCTGATGGAGATCACCCACGTCCTGCGCGGCGAGGACCTGCTCCCGTCGACACCGCGGCAGATCGCGCTCTACGAGGCGCTGGCCGACATCGGCGTCGGCGGCGGCCGGACGCCGCGGTTCGGGCACCTGCCGTTCGTGATGGGCACCGAGGGCAACAAGAAGCTGTCCAAGCGCGACCCGGGGGCCGGTCTCGGCGAGTACATCGAGCGCGGCTTCCTGCCCGAGGGCCTGCTGAACTACCTGGCCCTGCTCGGCTGGTCGATCGCCGACGACCGCGACGTGTTCACGATGGCGGAGATGGTCGAGGCCTTCGACATCCGCAGGGTGAACGCGAACGCGGCCCGGTTCGACCCGAAGAAGTGCGAGGCGATCAACGCGGCGCACATGCGGCTGCTGGATCCGGACGAGTTCGGCCGGCGGATGATCCCGTTCCTGGCCAAGGAGGGCGTGCTGCCGGCCGAGCCGTCGGACGACCAGCTCGCGGTCCTGCGGGCCGCCGTACCGCTGGTGCAGGAGCGGATGAACTCGCTGTCGGAGTCGGTCGACATGCTCGGCTTCCTGTTCGTCGACGAGGACGCGTTCACGCTCGACCCGGATGCCGCCGGCAAGGTGCTGACCGGCGACGCGGGGGCCGTGCTGGAGGCGTCGGTCAAGGCGCTGAGTGACGTCGAGTGGACCACCGAGGCGATCGAGGCGGCGTTGCGTACGTCGCTCGTCGAAGGACTCGGCCTGAAGCCGAAGAACGCGTTCGGCCCGGTCCGGGTGGCGATCTCCGGCCGCCGGATCTCGCCGCCGCTGTTCGAGTCGCTCGAGCTGCTGGGCCGCGAGCGGTCGCTGCGCCGGCTCGAGCAGGCCCGCGCGTCGCTGCTGGCTGACTGATGGCGAAAGAGGTCAAGGAGGCGGGTCCGCAGCCCTACCACCGGTTGCTGCGGAACCCGTCGACTCCGAGCGGTTACGTCATCCTCGGGGCGTTCACGATCTTCGCCGGCTGGATCTTCACCAGCCTGGTGATCCTGACCGTCCAGCAGAGCATCCGGAAGGATCCCGAGGGAACCGTCTCGTGGTTCGGGCTGCTGGCGACGAACCTGTCGCTGATCGTGCTGATCCCGTTGAGCATGCTGGTCGCGCAGAAGCTCAACCGGCAGACACCGGGGCTGTTGTCCTCGGTGATCGGCCGGCTGCGGTGGCGGGCGCTGGCCTGGTTCGCGGTGGCCGCCGTACTGCTCGAGCTGCTGATGCTCGGCATCATCCAGCTCGGCGGGGTCGAGCTGCTGGGCGACGGGAACGGCGGGATCGCGCCGGATGCGGCCGGGGTGATCGCGGTCACGCTGCTCACCTCGACGTTCCAGGCGGCGGGGGAGGAGTACTTCTTCCGCGGCTACCTGCTGCAGGCAGTCGGTGCGCTGGTGCGGAGCTCGCTGATCGCGGTGGTCGTCACCACGGTGCTGTTCACGATGGCGCACGGGATCTGGCCGTGGGAGAGCCCGGCGTTGTTCGTGGACCGGTTCGCGTTCGGGTTGGTGGCCGGCTTCCTCGTCGTACGCACCGGTGGACTGGAGGCGTCGATCGCGGCGCATGCGGCGAACAACGTGGTGACGTTCGTGTTCGCGGCGATGACCGACAGCGTGGGTGACAGCCTGGGTGCGGACGACGCGCCCTGGTCGCTGGTGGCGGTGGATGTGGCCAAGTTCGTGGCGTTCGGTCTGGTGGCGTTGTGGCTGGCGCGGCGGACGAAACTGGCGACCGTCTGCGACCTGCCGTTGACGGCTGCGCCGCTGCCTGGCAAGAGGCTGGTGTGACGGGAGTGACAACGCGGCACGGGGACCCCGTTTTGGTGTCCGGCCCCTTGCTCGGGTACTCTCTTCGAGCCAGGTTGTGAGGGCGGAGACAAGCTCACAGCGGCAGTGAAATGCCTTTGGGGTATGGGGTAATTGGCAGCCCGTCTGATTCTGGTTCAGTTAGTCTAGGTTCGAGTCCTAGTACCCCAGCGGATTGGACCGCACCGATGGAAATCGGTAGAGTTCAACCTCGTTGCCCGGCCCGCAAGGACCGGTCGACAATCCTCTGGCCCCGTTGTGTAGCGGCCTAGCACGCCGCCCTCTCAAGGCGGTAGCGCGGGTTCGAATCCCGTCGGGGCTACCAGAGAACACGAAGGCCCGGACCTCACGGTCCGGGCCTTCGTCTGTTCCCGCTCAACCAGTTCTCAGTCCGCCACCACCGCCTTCAGGACATCGACCTTGGCGGCGGACCTGGCCGGCCCGACGGCCGCCAGCACACCCGCGACGGCGGCCAGCACCACGTAGAGCGCCACCTGCAGGCCGGGGATCGAGATGGCCTTGATGCCCTCGTCGGCGAGTGCCTGCGACAGTGCGAGCCCCAGGCCGATGCCGAGGGTGGCGCCGGCCAGTGCACCGATCAGGGAGATCACCACGGACTCCCAGCGCACCATCGCCCGAACCTGAGCCCGGGTCATGCCGACCGCCCGGAGCAGGCCCAGCTCACGGGTCCGCTCGAACACCGACAGCACCAGGGTGTTGACGATGCCCAGCAGGGCGATCACGACCGCGAGCAGCAACATCACCGTGACGAAGGTGAGCAGCTGGTCGATGAAACCGCTGGCCTCCTTCTCGAACCCCTTGCGGTCGAGCACCTTCGCGTCGGGGTGATCGGCCAGGGCCGCGGTGATGGCCGATTGGACGGTTGACTGGTCCGCGCCGGGCACGAGCGTGACCAGACCGGAGGTGATCAGCTGCGGACCGGCCGCGGCTGTCTGGGCAGCAATGCTGATGACGAAGTCGTCGCTGATCCAGCCCTTGCTGTCGTAGATGCCGACCACCGTCATGGTGTGCTTGCCGGTCTCGGCGAACTCGGTCCCGATGGTGTCGCCGACCTTCCACCCGTGCGTCGTCGCGGCGGACTGTGCCACCACGACCCCGGTGGTGCCGAGGTCGGCCACGGAGCCGGCCGACAACCGCAGGTTCAGCCCTGCCGTCGCGGTCGCCGGGTCGACGGAGGAGTAGCTGGAGTCCGCGCCGTCGAACCGGGCCTG
Source organism: uncultured Actinomycetota bacterium (assembly GCA_963748245.1). GTDB lineage: Bacteria > Actinomycetota > Actinomycetes > Propionibacteriales > Kribbellaceae > Kribbella. The sequence continues at coordinate 271,710 of CAVVIA010000006.1, forward strand.
GCCCCAACCGCTGGCGGAGACCTTGTCGACGCCGGACACGCCCTGGACCGCCTTGATTGCCTCCGGGCTGTAGCCCGGCCCCTGGGCACTCGACGGGGTGACGAACAGCGAGGCGTTGGTCGAGTCCCCGATGAGGTTCCCGAACGAGGACTTCAGCGACGAGGCGAACACGCCCATGCCGACGACCAGGGTCAGGCCGACCATCAGCGCGGCGGCCGTGGACGACGTACGACGGGGATTGCGCATCGCGTTCTGCCTGGCCAGCTCGCCGGGCAGGCCACGCATCCGCAGCGGTACGCCGATCAGTGACGCCAGCGGACGCGTAGCGGCCGGCAGCACCATGAGGACACCGACGATGACGGCCAGCAGGCTGGGGCCGAACAGCTTCATGCTCAGGTCGGCGTACAAGGTCGCGAACAGTCCGGTCAGACCGATCACGGTGACGACGGCCCCGCTGATGATGCGCTTCTTGGTGGGGTTACCGGAGCCCGGCACTGCTTCGCGCAGAGCCTCCACCGGCAGCACCTTCGTCGCCCGGTAGGCCGGGACGAGTGCGGCCACGACGGTGACCACGGTGCCGACCAGCAGGGCGACCACGATGGTGCGCGGCTCGAGTTGCAGCGACGTACTCGGCAGGCTGAAGCCGACCGCGTCCATCAACAGGTTGAGGCCCTTGGCGACCAGGAGGCCGAGGCCGAGACCGACGGCCGAGGCGACGAAGCCGAGCAGCAGTGCCTCGAGCACCAGGCTCCGGTTCACCTGGCGCCGGGTGGCGCCGATGGCCCGCAGCAGGGCGATCTCCCGGGATCGCTGGGTGATCGTCATGGTGAAGGTGTTCCAGATGATGAACGAGCCGACGAACAAGGCGATCCCGGCGAAGATCATGAACAGGATGGTGACGAACCTGAGGTCCGCGTTCACCGCGTCCGTGGACTCCTGCACCACGGTCGCACCGGTGACTGCCTCGGCGCCGTCCGGCAGCACCGTGTTGATCTGTTGCGCGAGCTCGGCCGGCGCCACGCCGGGGTCGGCGCTGACGCTGATCGAGTCGAACAGGCCGGGCGCGCCCAGCACCTTCTGCGCGGTGGCCGAGTCGAAGTAGGCCCCCGTCGTACCGCCGAGGTTCTTCTCGCCGCCGAAGCCGACGGTGCCGACCACGGTGAACTCCTGGGTCGGACCGCGGAACAGCACCTTGATGGTGGAGCCGAGCGCGATGTCGTGCTCCTCGGCGCTGGTGGCGTCGATCGCCACCTGGTTCGCACCGGCAGGCGCGGTGCCGCTCAGCAGTTTGACGTCACCGCGCAGCGAGGGATCGGCCGGCAGGCTGTAGCCCATGGTGGGCGCTCCGCCGCTGGTCAGCACGGCTCGGCCGCCGTTGTCGGTCAGCAGCGCGTAGCCGCTCACCGAGCCCTCGGCGGTGCGGACCCCGTCGGCCTTGCGAACCTGGGTCAGGACGGAGTCCGGGATCGGGGCCCGGCTGGTGCTGATGCCTTCGGACTGGCTGTAGGCGGCCTCGGCGCGGACGACCGCGTCGGTGCCGGCGGAGACCTTGCCGAACAGCTGGCCGAAGGCCAGGTGCATGGTGTCGGTCAGGACGAGGGTGCCGGCCAGGAACGCGACCCCGAGCGCGATCGAGGCGACGGTCAGGGCGAGTCGCACCTTGTGCGCGAGCATCCCGCGCAGCGTTGCGATGAACATGGCTCAGGCTCCTAGATGCTTCATGAAGTCGAGTACGGCGTCGGCCGTCGGCTCGAACATCTCGTCGACGACGTGTCCGTCGGCCAGGAACAGGACCCGGTCGGCGTAGCTGGCGGCGGTCGGGTCGTGGGTGACCATGACGACCGTCTGGCCGAGTTCCTTGACGGCCTTGCGCAGGAAGCCGAGCAGTTCGGTTCCCGAGGTGGAATCGAGGGCGCCGGTGGGCTCGTCCGCGAAGACGATCTGCGGCCGCGAGGCGAGCGCGCGGGCCGCGGCCACCCGCTGCTGCTGCCCGCCGGACAGTTCGGTCGGGCGATGGGTCAGCCGGTCGGTGAGACCCAGCTTCTCGACGATCGACCGGACCCAGTCCTCGTCCGGCTTGCGGCCGGCGATCCGGATCGGAAGGGCGATGTTCTCGGCGGCGCTCATCGTCGGGAGCAGGTTGAACGACTGGAAGATGAAGCCGATCTGGTCCCGGCGCAGCAGCGTGAGCGCCTTGTCGTTGAGCGAGGTGATCCTGGTGTCCCCGAGGAACACCTCACCGGACGTCGGCCGGTCGAGTCCGGCGAGCATGTGGAGCAAGGTCGACTTGCCCGAGCCGGACGGCCCCATGATCGCGGTGAACCGGCCGGCCTCGAGGCTGACACTGACGTCCTTGAGCGCGGCGATGGTCGCGTCGCCGGTGCCGTAGAACTTGCTGACGCCCTCGGCCCGGGCCGCGGTCGTCCCCGCGGCGATGGTGCTGCCGGTGATGCTGGTGGTGGCAGACATGTGTGATTCTCCCTGTGCCTGGTTGCGATGTGCTGTGGTTCGGCCCCCCGGTCGAGCGGCGTGCTTCCAGCAAAGGCGTTCCGGCCGCCTGCTCCCATCGGGCTGGGCGCACGGCAGCCGGGCGCTGGCCGTGGGCAATCGGCGGACGATCGTGCGGCTGACCGCACCCCCGGGGTTCGGGCACTCCCATCCCGGCGCCGGTGGGCGCAGACTGCAGAGGTGAAGTTGTGGGGGCGACGGCGTACCCGCCGTGAACAACTCGCTGCGCTGCTGGTGCTGGGCGGGCTCGTGGTGTTCGTGGTGCTGGTGTACGTCGTCGTGGTGCTGGGCGGCGGTGCTCTGATCGGCCACACGGACTCGCCGCATCTGGGACTTTCCGTACTGGCGACCGCGGTGGTGGCACTGTCCCTCGGGTGGGTGCAGTCACGGCTCGAGGTCGTCATGTCGCGATTGGTGCACGGGGGAGCGCAGTCGCCGTACGAGGTCCTGAGCCGGTTCTCGCCGGCGGTGACCGGCGGCCCGGCGCCCGATGACCTGCCGGCCCGGATGGCAGAGGTCCTGGCGGCCGGGACGGGTGCGGCGGGTGCGCAGGTGTGGCTGATGGTCGACGGGCGACTGCAGCTCGCGGCGACCTGGCCCACTGACGCGGTAGCAGTCGACGAGCTGTCCGGGCAGCGGCAGTTGCCGGTGCGCCAGGCCGGCGAACTGCTGGGCGTGCTGGTGGTGCAGGAACACGAGAACGTGCCGCTCACGCCGGTCGAGGAACGCCTCTTCGCCGGGCTGGCCGATCAGGCCGGGCTCGTCCTGCGCGGCGCGCGGTTGCGGGCCGAACTCGTTCATCGGCTCGCCGAGCTGTCCAGGCTCGCAGCGGAACTACGACTGTCGAGGCAACGACTCGTCGACGCGCAGGACGCCGAGCGGGAACGGCTCGAGCGCGACATCCACGACGGTGCGCAACAGCATCTGGTCGCGCTCGCGGTGAACCTCAGGCTTGCCCACACGTTGGCCGGGCGGTCGCCCGAGCGGGCGGACCGGCTGCTCGTGGAGCAGTGCCGGGCGGCCACCGTGACGATCGAGACGATCACCAGCCTCGCGCGGGGTATCTACCCGAGCACGCTGGTCGACGAAGGGCTCGCGGTCGCCCTCCGGTCGGCGGTCGCCCGGAGTCCGCTGCCGGCCGAACTGGTTGCGGCCGGCATCGGTCGGTACCCGGCCGGCGTCGAGGCCGCGGCGTACTTCTGCGCGCTGGAGGCGCTGCAGAACTCGGTCAAGCACTCGTCGGCGACTGCGATCCGCCTGGATCTGCGGGGCGGGCCCTCGGTCCTCGAGGTGACCGTCCAGGACGACGGCGCCGGGTTCGATCTCCGGGCGGTGCCCGCCGGCGCGGGGCTGGCCAACATGCGTGATCGGGTCGAGTCGGCCGGCGGAACGCTCACCATCGAGACGGCACCCTTGCGCGGCACGCTCGTCGCAGCAAGACTGCCGGCCGCACGCCTGTCGGGGGTCTGACATGTACGCGCGAGTGGCCTGGGTACTGACCGCGCTCACCGTGCTCATCGCCGGCGCCGATGTCTGGGTCACGTCGGAGTACCGGGGTCTGCTGTCCGAGGAAGCTGTTGCCGTGCACGGTTTCCCGTTCGTCACCGCCGCGGTGATCGGGTGCTCGGCGATGGGCGCGCTGATCGTGTCACGGTGGGCACGGCACCCGATCGGCTGGCTGCTCTGCCTGATCGGCTTCCTGTCGCTCGATCTCGTTGCTGACCGAGGCTTACGGCGTATGGGTGACCACGGCCGACGGTCCGGGTTCCCGCAGCCTCGGCGGGATCGCGGGCTGGATCTCCGCCCTGCTGGGTGGGTATCTCTCCTTGGCCGCGCTGGCCATCCTCTTCCTGGTTGCGCCGGACGGCCGGCTCCTGTCCCGCCGTTGGCGGGCCGCGGTCATCGCTGCGTTGCTGGGGTACGGCGGATACGCCGCCGGCCTGCTCACCCTCACTCCGACCGAGTTCGACATCGACCGGCAGGACGACGGACCGATCGGCAATCTGCTGCCGGTCCTTGGGCTGCCTTTCGTCGCCGGCGCCCTGATCGCAGCGATGGTGTCGATGGTCCTCCGGTTGCGTCGCAGCCAGGGAGTGCAGCGGCAGCAGTTGCGCCTGATCGCGCTGTCGGCGGCGTTCGTTGCCTTGAGCTTCATCCACCTGCTCGTCGTCCAGTTGACCAACGGCGGACGGCAGACCTGGATCGCGAGCGTTCCCCTGTTCGTCTCCTATTTCCTCCTCCCGCTGCTGTTCGCCGTCGCGGTCCTGCGGTACCGGCTGTTCGACCTGGACCTGATCATCAACCGGGCCGTGGTCCTTGCCCTGGGCACCATCTTCGCCGGGATCGGCTACACCGGTCTGGTCCTTGCGGTCTCGGCCCTGCTCAACACCCGGACCAGTGGTTTCTGGCTGTCGCTGCTCGCCACCGCGCTGGTCGCACTCGCGTTCCAGCCGCTGCGCCAACGGGTCGTCCGGTTCGCCAACCGGCTGGCCTACGGGGCCAGGGCGCAGCCCTACGAGGCACTGTCCGAGTTCAGCCGTCGCCTCACCGAGCCGCCCTCATCGGATGCGCTGCTGCCCGCCGTCGCGGAAGCGGCCGGGCGCGCGGTGTCCGCGCGGTCCTCCACCGCGATGCTGCAGGTTCCCGGACTGGTGGGAATCTCCGACGCCTGGCCCGGGCCGGCTGATGGGCCGCCGGACTACCAAGTGCCGGTTCGGCAGGGTGGCGACACTCTCGGCAGCATCGGCGTCACGATGCCGAAAGGGCGCGGGCTCCGGCCCGCGGACGAGCAACTCCTCCACGACCTGGCCGACCAGACCGCGCTGGCCTTCCGCAACGCCGCGATGGAGACCGAGCTCGCCGGACACGTCGCAGCCCTCGATCAGACCACCGACGCGCTGGCCGAGTCGCGGCGCCGGATCATCGCGGCCGACGACGCCGCTCGCCGCCGACTGGAATCCGCGATCTCCCGGGACGTGTTGTCCCTTCTCCGGCCGATGCCCGAGCGATTGGGCCGCCTCAGCGTAGCGACGTCGGGGAACGCGGCGACGGACGAGCTCGAGCAGCTCGTCGACGAGACGAACGTGGCCCTCGAGTCGTTGCGAGCACTGACCCGAGGGCTGTTCCCGACCCAGCTGACCCGGGCCGGGCTGGCCCGCGCCCTCGGGTCACATCTGGCCCGGAACGCCCAGGCCGTCACTCTCGACGTCGAGCCGTCGGCCGACCGGCGGTTCCCGGCCCGGGTCGAGGCGGCCGTCTACTTCTGTTGCGTCGAGGCGGTGCACGCCGGGTCAGCAGCGGTCCGGATCGAGCTCCGCCTCGTGGCAGCAGAGCTGATCGTGCAGATCCACGGGCTCGCCCCCGACCAGATCGACGTACCGGCGATCCTCGACCGGGTCGAGGCGGCGGGCGGACGGCTGAGCCTCGACGGGGCGGGTCTGCTGTCGGTCACCATTCCGGTCGAAGCCGCTGAGCCCACGCGGCGGTGAGCAGGTCCGGGCCGAACGCGGCCTTGGCCAGGTACGACGCCGCCCCACAGCCGGACATGTCGAACTCCTCCCGGTCATACGTCGAGAGCAGTACGACGACCGGCGGATCGGCGTCCCGGGTGATCCGCCGGGACGCCTCGATGCCGTCGATACCGGGCAGGTTGACGTCCATGAGGACAAGACTCGGGCGCAGCCTGGTGACGGCGAGCAGCGCCTCCTCGCCGGACGAGCTGGACGCGACGACGACGAACCCGTCGGTCTCCGATACGACCGCGGCGATCGCCCGGCGGAACGGCTCCTGGTCATCCACGATCAGCACGCGCACTTCGGCCACCTGCTCACCTCCTGACAGCCATCGTGGGGGACGAGCCGTCGCGGCGACATGGTGCTGTCCGCCTGGAGTGGTGCGGCTGACCCCCACCGGCGTCAGCGGCCGGCCGGCCCGCCGGTCGCTTCGAGGAAGGCGAGGACGGCCATGACCCGCCGGTTGACGTCGGACTCGTCGGCCAGACCGAGTTTCTGGAACAGCGAACTGATGTGCTTCTCGACGGCCCGGGTGCTCATGAACAGGGCCTTGGCCGTTGCCTCGTTGCTGCGGCCGGCGGCGAGTTCCTGGAGCACCTCACGCTCCCGCTCGGTCAGGCCGGGCAACGGCGACCGCGATTCCTGCGCCTTTCGGGCCAGCAGGCCCTCGACGACCCTGGCATCGAGGACGGAGCCGCCGCGGGCGACGTCGTACAGGGCGCGCAGCAGCTCGTCGCGCTGCGACACCCGCTCCTTCAGCAGGTACCCGAGGCCGGCGACACCCTCGGACAACAGGTCGAACGCGTAGTCCTCCTCGACGTACTGCGACAGCACGACGACCCCGATCGACGGGTGATCGGCCCGGATCCGCTTGGCCGCGTCGATGCCCTCGGTCGTGAAGGTCGGGGGCATCCGGATGTCTGTCAGTACGGCGTCCGGCCGGTGCCGGGCCACGGATTCCAGCAGTGCCACCGGATCGGTCACGACGTCGACGAGCTCGACGTCCTCGGCCTCGGTGAGCAGTGCGGAGATGCCTTCACGGACGAGGAAGTTGTCATCCGCGAAGACGACGCGCAACACCACCGGGTCCACCGTCGGCATGCCGTACCTCCCAAGGCCATCGTGACCTCGTCACCGGCCACGCACAACGCCCGCCCGGGCGCTGGTGCTATTCGGAGGCGCGGCGGAGGGCTTCGGAGAGGCGTTCGGCGGCGGCCATGACGGCCGGGGCATGCATGCGGCCGGGCTGGCGGGAGAGGCGTTCGATCGGGCCCGAGACGGAGACGGCGGCGATCACCTTGCCGCTGGGGGAGCGGACCGGCGCCGAGACGGACGCGACACCCTGCTCGCGTTCGCCGACCGAGTGGGCCCAGCCGCGACGCCGTACGCCGGCCAGGGCGGCAGCGTTGAAGGTCGCGTTGTGGAGGCCGCGGTGCATCCGCTCCGGGTCCTCCCAGGCAAGCAGTATCTGGGCGGCCGAGCCGGCGGCCATGGTCAACTGGCTGCCGACCGGCACCGTGTCGCGCAGACCGGACGGGCGCTCGGCGGCCGCGACACAGACGCGGTACTCACCCTGGCGGCGGAACAGCTGCGCCGACTCACCCGTGATGTCGCGCAGGCGCGCCAGCACCGGGCCGGCTGTCGCCAGCAGCCGGTCCTCACCGGCCGCCGAGGCCAACTCGCTGAGTCGCGGCCCGAGCACGAACCGTCCCTGCATGTCCCGTCCGACCAGGCGGTGGTGCTCGAGCGCCACCGCCAGCCGGTGCGCGGTCGGGCGGGCCAGACCGGTGGCCGCGACCAGTCCGGCCAGGGTCGCCGGCCCGGACTCGAGCGCGGACAGAACGAGGGCTGCTTTGTCGAGAACGCCGACTCCGCTAGAGTTGTCCATGAGACGATATTGCCGTCTCGAATCGTGGAACGCAAGTCGCGCCGGTGCACCAGTGCGAGAGCACTGTGAGCGATAAGCAACGCACCTCACCAAATATCCCAAGAAGGAGAAGTCTGATGGGTAGGACGTTGTCGGAAAAGGTCTGGGATGCGCACGTCGTGCGCCATGCCGACGGAGAGCCCGACCTCCTCTACATCGACCTCCACCTGGTGCACGAGGTGACCAGTCCACAGGCCTTCGACGGACTCCGCCTGGCCGACCGTCCGGTCCGGCGGCCGGACCTGACCATCGCCACCGAGGACCACAACGTCCCGACCTTCGACGTGGACAAGCCGATCGCCGACCCGGTGTCGCGGACCCAGGTGGACACGCTGCGGAAGAACGCCGAGGAGTTCGGCATCCGGATCCACACGCTGGGCGACCCGGACCAGGGTGTCGTCCACGTGATCGGCCCGCAGCTCGGCCTGACCCAGCCGGGGATGACCGTGGTCTGCGGTGACAGCCACACCTCCACCCACGGCGCCTTCGGCGCGATTGCCTTCGGCATCGGTACCAGCGAGGTCGAGCACGTGCTGGCCACCCAGACGCTGATGCAGGCCCGGCCGAAGACGATGGCCGTCACCGTCGACGGCGTACTGCCCGACGGTGTCTCGGCCAAGGACCTGGTGCTGGCGCTGATCGCGCAGGTCGGCACCGGCGGCGGCCAGGGCTACATCGTCGAGTACCGCGGCGAGGCGATCCGGGCACTGAGCATGGAAGCCCGGATGACGATCTGCAACATGTCGATCGAGTGGGGCGCGAAGGCCGGCATGATCGCGCCGGACGAGACCACGTTCGCCTACCTGCAGGACAAGCCGCACGCGCCGCAGGGCGTCGACTGGGAGGCCGCGGTCGAGTACTGGAAGAGCCTGGCCACCGACGAGGACGCCACCTTCGACCGTGAGGTCGTACTGCGGGCCGAGGACATCGCCCCGTTCGTCACCTGGGGCACCAACCCGGGCCAGGGCATCCCGCTGTCGGAGCAGGTGCCGTCGCCGGACGACTTCGAGAACGAGAACGACAAGGTCGCGGCCGAGCGTGCGCTGGAGTACATGGGCCTGACCGCCGGTACGCCGATGCGCGAGATCCACGTGGACACGGTGTTCCTGGGCTCCTGCACCAACGGCCGGATCGAGGACCTGCGGGCCGCCGCCGGGGTGCTGGCCGGCCGGAAGGTTGCCGAGGGCACCAGGATGCTCGTGGTCCCCGGCTCCGGCCGGGTCCGGCTGCAGGCCGAGGCCGAGGGGCTGGACCGGATCTTCAAGGACGCCGGCGCCGAGTGGCGCGGCGCGGGCTGCTCGATGTGCCTGGGGATGAACCCGGACCAGCTGGCCCCGGGGGAGCGCAGCGCCTCGACGTCGAACCGGAACTTCGAAGGCCGGCAGGGCAAGGGCGGCCGCACCCACCTGGTCTCGCCGCTGGTCGCCGCGGCGACCGCGGTCACCGGAACTCTCGCGGCCCCGGCGGACCTGCAGCCGCTGGACGTCGCCGTCCCCGAGAACGTCTGAGGAGCAGAGGAATCATGGACGCCTTCACCCAGCACATCGGTACGGCGGCTCCGCTGCGCCGCAGCAACGTCGACACCGACCAGATCATCCCGGCCGTGTACCTGAAGCGGGTCACCCGGACCGGGTTCGAGGACGGGCTGTTCGCGGCCTGGCGCAACGACCCCGAGTTCGTCCTCAACCAGCCTGACTACGCCGGCGTCTCGGTGCTCGTCGCCGGTCCCGACTTCGGTACCGGATCGTCCCGCGAGCACGCGGTCTGGGCGTTGCTCGACTACGGGTTCCGGGTCGTGGTGTCGTCGCGGTTCGGCGACATCTTCCGCGGCAACTCCGGCAAGGCCGGGCTGCTCGCGGCCCTGGTGACGCAGGAGGTCGTGGAGCAGTTGTGGGCCACGATCGAGGCCGACCCGGGCACCAAGGTCACGGTGGACCTGGAGAACAAGACGATCTCGGCCGGGGACGTGTCCGCGCCGTTCGACATCGACGACTACACCCGCTACCGGCTGCTGAACGGTCTCGACGACGTCGGCATCACCTTGTCGCACGAGGCCGATATCGCCGCCTACGAAGCGACCCGGCCGTCCTTCAAGCCGGCCACGTTGCCCGCCAAGGCCTAGTCCGCACTGCGAAGCTTTCGCCCATCCCCGCTGCGGGGGTGGGCGAAACCTTTGTGTAACGGACAGAACATCCCCGGCGATAACTCTGGTGTTACCCTTGCGGGGTTGTCAGCACAAGGTTTGCGAGATCTGGGAGGTGAGGCGCTCATGAGCAGCGATCCCTCCAGACATACCGATCTCGCTCGACCTTCGAGAGGCTGACGCTTCTTCTCTCTTGATGCGGCCCGGGTGCCGCGGGGTCGGGCAGACGTGTGCCCACATACACCCGCAACACCGCATCTGGAGGACTCATGTCCGACCTGCGCACGCGCACGCTCCGTGCCCTCAGCCGCACCCCGTCGAACCGCGCCGCCGCCCGCCGGGCGGTCCCGCAGCCGGTCGAGCAGCCGGTCCACGACAGCTCCCCGAAGCCCAACGGGCACAGTGTTGTCGACAGCGCGATCTACTGCGACGGCCGCCGGGTCGCGTCGCCGGACTCGCTGGCCGACACCTATCGCGTGCTGCACAAGTCGCCGAAGAGCCTGGCCTGGATCGGCCTGTACCGGCCGGACCGGCGCGAACTCGCCTCGCTGGCCCAGGAGTTCGACCTGCACGAGTTGGCCATCGAGGACGCCATCCAGGCCCATCAGCGGCCGAAGCTCGAGCGGTACGGCGACACGTTGTTCGTCGTACTGAAGGCTGCTCGCTACCGGGACGCGACCGAGGAGGTCGAGTTCGGCGAGGTGCACGTGTTCGTCGGCCCGGACTTCGTGGTGACGGTCCGGCATGCCGAGGCGCCCAATCTGGCCGCGGTACGGCGTCGCGTCGAGCGTGACCCCGAGTTGCTCGACCGCGGCACCGAGGCGGTGCTCTACGCGATCATGGACAAGGTCGTCGACGGGTACGCGCCGGTGGTGGCCGGCCTGGAGAACGACATCGACGAGATCGAGACCGAGGTCTTCCGCGGTGACCCGAAGGTGTCGCGGCGCATCTACGAGCTGTCCCGTGAGGTGATCGAGTTCCAGCGCGCGACCCGGCCGCTGGTCGGCATGCTGGAGCAACTGCGCGGCGGGTTCGAGAAGTACGGCATCGACGAGGAACTGCAGCGCTCGCTGCGCGATGTCGCCGACCACGTCACCGAGGTGGTGGAGAAGGTCGGCGGGTTCCGCGAGCTGCTGCGCGACATCCTGACCGTGAACGCGACGCTGGTCGCCCAGCAGCAGAACGAGGAGATGAAGAGCCTCGCGATCGCCAGCAGCGCGCAGAACGAAGAGGTGAAGAAGATCTCCGCGTGGGCGGCCATCCTGTTCGCCCCGACCTTGATCGGCACCGTCTACGGGATGAACTTCGACCACATGCCGGAGCTGCACTGGCAGTACGGCTACCCGTTCGCCGTCGGCCTGATGGGGCTGGTGTGCGGCGGCCTCTACGTGATTTTCAAGCGCCTCAGCTGGTTGTAGCATTCCACTCGGGGACGTTCTGGCCGGTCACTGATGGGGACCGGTTCGTTGCTCAGAAGGGGATTCGAGGCCGCTGAAGGGCCGGATCGGGCCAAATTGTGGCACGAATCGCCCAAAACAAGGCCGAATTGCCGCGTTGGTGTTTGTGAACGGCGTGTTGAGTCCATAACGTTCCTGTGAGATCGAGCGCTGTGCTCGACGCCTACGTTCACGGAGGGAAGCAGTGAACAAGAGCCAGTTGGTCGAAGCGCTCGCAGTGCACTTCGACGGAAACCGCCGCCAGGCCCAGCACGCATTGGAAGCGGTGATCGACACCGTGGAACGCGAGCTGACCAAGAAGGGCGGCAAGGTCGCCATCACCGGGTTCGGTGCCTTCGAGGCCATCGAGCGTGGCGCGCGCATCGTGCGCAACCCGCGGACCGGTGAGACCAAGCGTGCCAAGAAGACCACGGTGCCGAAGTTCCGCGCGGGTGCGGAGCTGAAGGCCGTTGTCTCCGGTGCGAAGAAGCTGCCGAAGCTGGTCGTGCCGAAGGCCGCGACTGCCACCAAGGCGGCTGCCCCGGCCAAGAAGGCCGCTCCGGCCAAGGCCGCGGCGACCAAGACCGTAGCCAAGAAGGCTCCGGCCAAGAAGGCCCCGGTCAAGAAGGCGACCGTTGCCAAGAAGGCGACCGTTGCCAAGAAGGCCCCGGTCAAGAAGGCGACCGTCGCCAAGAAGGCCCCGGTCAAGAAGGCGACCGTTGCCAAGAAGGCGCCGGCCAAGAAGGCCCCCGCCAAGAAGGCTCCGGCGAAGCGCGCAGCGTCTCGCTGACCTTCAGCACTGCAGCACCGCAACATCAGCGAAGGCCGGTCACCCCACTCCAGGGGCGACCGGCCTTCGCCGTGTATCGGGGTGCCTTCGGCAACCTTCTACAGCGCGGTGATGAAATCCACCCTGGTCACCACGAGATCCGCCCCGGAACCGGTGGTTTCGAGCCTGACCCGCTGGCCGACGCGGAGATGGCGGACCGGGGTGTCGGCGACGGCGTGCACGGTGAAGGGCAGTTCGACACCCCGGTCGGTCAGGACCGTACCGGCGAAGGTCTCGGTGTCGTAGCGGCTCACGGTTCCTTGCATATCAGCAGGCTAGACCCTCGGTGCCGGTGGCGGCACCGAGCACCAGCGACATCACCTCGGCCGTCGCCGGCCCCACTCCGAGTTGTACGGCGTGGGCCAGATCGGCCGCGGTGTCGACATCACGCCGTACCGACTCGATGCCGGAAAGCTCGATCGGGACCGCGCCCGAGGCCTGGTGGGCTAGTGCGGAACCCACGCCGAACCGTGGATCCAGGGCAACGCCGGGAGCAGCGGCGAGCAACGTCGTACCGGTCCCGGGCAGGTCGATCACGAACGATCGCGGTGCCACGCAGGCCGCCAGTACGGCGGTCAGCTCGGCCGGTCGTAGCGCGGGCAGATCCGCGGAGAGCGCGACGACTCCGTTGTCCGGGAACTCGGCAGCGGCGACCGCCGCACCATGCAGCAAGGCGTCGTTGAGGCCCGCGGCCGGAAGGTCCGGCACCACCCGCGCACCCACCGCCGTGACGTCCGCGGCGACGACCGGATCATCGGTGACGACCAGGACGGCGCGGACCAGGGGCGAGGCGAGAGCGGCCGCAGTAGTGTCGACCGCGAAGGACCTGGCCAGCTCAGGACGGTGCTGGGGGTAGGCCGCAGCGAGGCGGCTCTTCGCGATCGCCGTACGCTTCACCGGGATCGCCAGGGTCCAGGGAGCGACCTGTAGGTCTGCCATCAGGCAGGATTCTCCCATGACGGATGGCACGGACGAGCACCAGGAGGCATCAGTGAACGGCCCAAGCAGTGACCCTCGGCCGCGCCGGGGCTTCTGGTTCGGCCTGGTGGTCGCGATCGTCAAGCCGTTCATGCTGACCTTCACCAAGCCGGAGTTCACCGGCCGGGAGAACATGCCGCGCTCCGGCGGCGTGGTGTTCGCGCCGAATCACATCTCCCATTTCGACCCGCTGGTGCTCGGCTTCTTCATCTGGGAGTGCCGCCGGATCCCGCGGTTCCTGGGCAAGGCGTCGGTGTTCAAGATCCCGGTCCTCGGCCGGATCATCACCAGTGCGGGCCAGATCCCGGTCTACCGGGAGTCCAGCCAGGCCGCCGACGCGTTCCGCGATGCCGTCGCCGCGGTCGAGCGGGGCGAGTGCGTCGGCGTCTACCCCGAGGGCACGATCACCCGTGATCCGGACCTGTGGCCGATGACCGGCAAGACCGGTGCGGCCCGGGTCGCGTTGATGACCGGCTGCCCGGTGGTCCCGATCGCCAACTGGGGCGCGCAGGAGGTGATCGAGTCCTACACCGGCAAGGTGCGGATCCGGCTGCTGCCGCGCAAGACGATCAAGGTGCGGGCCGGGGCACCGGTCGACCTGAGTGCGTTCCAGGACAGGCCGATCACCAACGAGCTGTTGCACGAGGCAACCGAGGTGATCATGCGCGCGGTCGCCGACACCCTCGGCGAGCTGCGCGGCGAGACCGCGCCGAAGGAGCTCTTCGACCTGCGCAAGGCCCGTTCCACGGGTGACGGTACGGACGACAGTGAGGAGAAGGCATGACGAAGGTCGCGGTGTTCGGGGCCGGATCCTGGGGTACGGCGTTCGCCACGGTGCTGGCGAACGCGGGCAACCAGGTGTCCCTCTGGGGCCGGCGTGAATCGCTCTGCGAGGCGATCAACAGCCTGCACGAGAACCCCGACTACCTGCCCGGGCTGCGTCTCCCGGACGCGATCACCGCGACCCACGATCCGGCCGCGGCGGCGGCCGGTGCGGAAGCCGTCGTGCTGGCCGTGCCGAGTCAGTCGCTGCGGGACAACCTGAAGGACTGGGCCGGCGTGCTGCCCAACGCCGTACCCTTGGTGAGCCTGATGAAGGGCGTCGAGGTCGGTACGACGAAGCGGATGAGCGAGGTGATCGCCGAGCTCACCGGCGCCGGCCCGGAGCGGATCGCGGTCGTCTCGGGGCCGAACCTGGCCCGCGAGATCGCCGAAGGTCAGCCGGCCGCGTCGGTGGTCGCGTGTGCCGACGAGGGGACCGCGACCCGGTTGCAGAAGTTGTGCCACTCGCAGACGTTCCGCCCGTACACGAACAACGACGTGATCGGCTGCGAGCTCGGCGGCGCGACGAAGAACGTGATCGCCCTGGCAGTCGGGATGGCCGTCGGCCTCGGCTTCGGCGACAACGCCCGCGCGTCCGTGATCACCCGCGGCCTGGTCGAAACCGCCCGCCTCGGTACGGCGCTCGGCGCCCAGGAGCACACGTTCTCGGGCCTGGCCGGTCTGGGCGACCTGGTCGCGACCTGCTCGTCGCCGTTGTCGCGCAACCGGACCTTCGGCGAGAAACTCGGTCAGGGTATGACGGTCGCCGAGATCGCCGGCGCCACCCGGCAGGTGGCCGAAGGCGTCAAGTCCTGCTCGTCGATCAGCGAACTCGCCCACCACCACGACGTCGAGATGCCGATCGCCGAACACGTCACCAAGGTCGTGGCCGGTGAGATGACGCCCAAGGACATGCTGTTCAGCCTGGTCTCCCGGTCGGCGAAGTCGGAGCGCTGGGGATGATCCCGGACGCCTTCGCCCAGTCGACGATCGATCGCGAGGGTGAGGCGGGCGCGGCCTGGCTGGCCGAGCTGCCGGCGATCGTCGAGGACCTGCTGGCACGCTGGGGCTGCACGCCCGACGGTGAGGTGACGCACGGCCAGGTCGGCGTGATCGTCCCGGTCCGCGAGGCGGTGCTCAAGGTGTCGTTCCCCCATCCGGGCAATGTGCACGAGCCGGATGCGTTCGCTGCCTGGGGTGGCCGTGGCGCGGTTCAGCTGTACGAACGGGACGACGAGCGGTTCGCCATGCTGCTCGAACGAGTGGAACCGTCGACCCTGGGCGAGCTCGCTGACGGCGACGAGATCGCGACCGTGGCAGGGCAGCTCAGTCGCCGGCTGTCCATCCCCGCACCTGCTGAGCTCCCGCGGCTGGCGGATCAGGCCGACGGCTGGACCGAGGAACTGCGCAACGGGGCCGCCGACTTTCCCGGCGCGGTACCCGCCGCGGCGGTCGACGCCGCACTGGCGGTCGTCGACGAACTCGGCCGGAAACAGCCGGATGTCCTCGTGCACGGCGACTTCCATCCCCGCAACATCCTCCGCGGCGAGCGCGAGCCGTGGCTGGCGGTCGATCCCAAGGGGCACGTCGGAGATCCGGCGTACGACGGTGCGACGTTGCTCGGGCCGCGGGCCCTGGCGCTGACCGGGTCCGTCGATCTGATGAAGGCGTTGCGCCATGAGCTGGACGTGTTCGCCGAGGCCGCGGAGCTGGATCGTGACCGCGTCCGCAGGTGGGCGCACCTCCGGGCCGTACAGGCCGCCTTCCACGGGAGACGGTTTGGATTCGGGCGCGCCCGCAGTGGGCCGTACCTCGACCGCATCATCGCGCTCGTGGATCAGTTGGCGGTCAGCTGGTACTGAAGGACGAGGGTCGCGGCGCCGCGGAGGGCGGCGTCCTGGCCCGATCGCGAGGTGACCACCCGCAGGTCGGTGGTGGCCAGGGGCAACGATCTGGCATAGATCGCTTCCCGGATCCCGGCCAGCAGGCTGTCGCCGGCCTGGGCGAGTGAGCCGCCGACCACGATCACCGACGGGTTGAGCAGGCTCACACAAGCAGCCAGGACGGTGCCGATCTCCCGGCCCGCTTGGCGGACCTCGTTGGTCGCGACGATGTTGCCTGCTCGCACGAGGTCGACAACACCTTGGCTTCCTGCGACGTCCAGCCGAGCCGCGATCGCCGCGGCCGACGCGACCGCCTCCAAGCACCCCGTGTTTCCACACCGACAGATCTCCGCGTGCCCCGGCGCCTGGATGTGGCCGATGTCGCCGGCCGCGCCCTGTGCTCCTCGATGCAACCGGCCGCCGCTGATCACGCCCGCGCCGATCCCGGTCGCGACTTTCACGAACAGGAGATGCTCGACGTCGGCGTACTCGGTCGCGTGCTCGCCGAGCGCCATGATGTTCACGTCGTTGTCGATCAGCACCGGGCCGGCGAGTTCACCGCTGAGTCGTTCGACGACGTCGTACGAGTCCCAGCCCGGCATGATCGGCGGATGGTTCGGCCGCCCGGTGCTGTGCTCGACCGGGCCCGGTAGTCCGACGCCGGTGCCGGCCAGATCCTTGACGGATCGCCGGGCTGATCGAAGCAACCCGTGCCCGGCGCGCACGACCGCACTCAGGACCGCCTCAGGTCCCTCAGCGATGTTCAGGGGCATCGTGGATCGATCCAGGATGTCGCCGGTCAGGTCGGTGAGGGCGACGGACAGATGCGTCGCACCGACGTCCGCGGCCAGGATCAGTCGCGCGGACGGATTGAACCGGAACCGCGCCGGCGGCCGCCCGCCTGTCGACGCCGCCTCACCCGACGGTACGACGAGACCGGCCGCGACCAACTCCTCGATCCGCCCGGTCACCGTCGACCTGGCCAGACCACTGAGGTCGATCAGTTCGGCCCGGGTCCGCGGCTGCCCGTCGAGGAGCAGGCGCAGCACCGCGCCGCTTCCCGCCGTACCGAGATCACTCATGCGCAGGACTTCCGTCGTCGGGCCGCTGGACTTTTGCTTGACAGGGTTCAAAAGTGTCACATAGCGTCCTTCAGCGTGTCCACCAGTGCGCGCAAGCTCCGGGTCGGGATCGTCGGCGGCGGCTTCATGGGCCGTGTCCACGGCAGGTCCGCGCTGGTCGCGGGCGCCCGGGTGGTCGGCGCGGTGGGTTCGTCTCCGGAGCGCGCGGGCGCGGCGGCCGAGGCGACCGGTGCCGAGCGCGGCTTCGCGGACCTCGACGAACTGCTTGCCGCCGACATCGATGTGGTCCACGTCTGTACGCCGAACAACACCCACCTGCCGGTCACGCTGAAAGCGCTCGAAGCCGGCAAGCACGTCGTCTGTGAGAAGCCGCTCGCCACCGCTGTGCAGGACGCGGCCGGGCTGCACGCCGCCGCCCTCGAGGCCGAGCGGGTCGGCACCGTGCCGTTCGTCTACCGCTACCACCCGATGGTCCGCGAGCTCCGGACCCGGATCGCCGAGGGCGAAGCCGGCGTGATCACCAGCCTGCACGGGTCGTACCTGCAGGACTGGCTGGCCGGCGAGGACGACCAGAACTGGCGTGTGGACGACTCGGCCGGCGGTCCGTCCCGGACCTTCGCCGACATCGGATCGCACTGGTGCGACCTGACCGAGTTCGTCACCGGTGATCGGATCCAGGCCATCAGCGCACAACTGCGGACTGTTCGTCGCGAACGGGGCGGGGTTGCGGTCCGGACCGAGGATCTGGCCACGGCGCAGTTCCGCACCGAGGCCGGGGTCGTCGGCACGATCGTGGTCAGTCAGGTCGCGGCCGGCCGGAAGAACCGGTTGTACCTGGAGGTGTCCGGGACCGAGTCGAGTTTCGGCTTCGACCAGGAGGATCCGGAGCGGTTGTGGGTCGGCCGCCGTACCGCGTCGCAGCTGCTGACCCGGGATCCGGAGACGCTGAGCCCGCCCGCCGCGCGAGTGAACCGGCTGCCGGCCGGGCACGCGCAGGGGTACCAGGACGCCTTCGACAGTTTCGTCGCCGACAGCTATGCCGCCGTACTGGGTGACCGCCCGGACGGCCTGCCCGATTTCGCCGCCGGTGCGCGGTCCGCCCGGCTGGTCGACGCCGTCCTGCGGTCGGCTGCCGCGGACAGCGCCTGGATCACCGTCGAGAACTCTTAGGAGCCAGTGAGATGCCACGTCCGATCACGTTGTTCACCGGTCAGTGGGCCGACCTGCCGTTCGAGGAGGTCTGCCAGTTCGCGTCGGAGTCGGGGTACGACGGCGTCGAGATCGCCTGCTCGGGTGACCACTTCGACGTCCAGAAGGCGGTCGAGGACGACTCCTACGTCCAGGGCCGGCACGACATCCTGGCGAAGTACAACCTGAAGGTCTTCGCGATCTCCAACCACCTGGTCGGCCAGGCGGTCTGCGACGACCCGATCGACTTCCGGCACCAGGCGATCGTGCCGGCACGAGTGTGGGGCGACGGGGATCCGGAAGGCGTCCGGCAGCGGGCCGCCGAGGACCTGAAGAACACCGCGCGGGCCGCGGCCAAGCTCGGCGTGAACACGGTGATCGGCTTCACCGGCTCGTCGATCTGGCAGTACGTCGCGATGTTCCCGCCGGTCCCGGCCGAGCGGATCGCGGCCGGATACCAGGACTTCGCCGACCGGTGGAACCCGATCCTCGACGTGTTCGACGAGGTCGGCGTCCGGTTCGCGCACGAGGTGCACCCGTCCGAGATCGCCTACGACTACTGGACCACCCAGCTCACGCTGGAGGCGATCGGTCACCGCGAGGCGTTCGGGCTGAACTGGGACCCGAGCCACATGGTCTGGCAGGACATCGACCCGGTCGCGTTCCTCTGGGACTTCAAGGACCGGATCTACCACGTCGACTGCAAGGACACCCGGATGCGCGTCGGCGGCGGCCGCAACGGCCGGCTCGGCTCGCACCTGCCGTGGGGTGACCCGCGGCGCGGCTGGGACTTCTACTCGACCGGCCACGGCGACGTGAAGTGGGAGGACTGCTTCCGCGTCCTGAACTCCATCGGGTACGACGGTCCGATCTCGGTCGAGTGGGAGGACGCCGGGATGGAGCGCAAGGTCGGCGCCGCCGAGGCCGTCAACGTCATCCGCGCGCTGGCCTTCGACAAGCCCGCGGCCGCGTTCGACGCCGCCTTCGCCACGGACAAGTAGGTCTCAGCCCATCCCTACCTGCGCGCGCTCGACCTCGATCAGGCCGATCACGCGCTCGTCCTCGCGCGGGTAGGGCTGACCGAGGTACTTCATCGCGATCTGGTCGACGATCTCCCAGGCGGCGTCGCCGTCGAGCCACTCGGCCACCCGGCCGCGAAGGATGATCGGCTCGAGGGGGTTGTCGGCCGGCGCGATCGAGAGCGCAACCCGCGGGTCCCGCCGCAGGTTGCGAGCCTTCCGCGAGTCCGGCCCGGTGAGGAACGCGATGCGCTCGCCCACGGTGGTGACCCACAGCGGGATCGAGTGCGGACCGCCGTCGGGGAGCACGGTGGCGAGGTGGGCGACGACGTTGCTTTCGACAGCCCGGCGTACGTCGGGGTTCAGCATGGCAATCAGCTCCTGGCGATGTTGTCGGAGTTCCTTGAAGAGACTCCGTGACCGTAGCAGTCAGAGTTCCGTAAGGGAACCCCAAGTGGTAGGTTGGTTTCATGCAGCGCACCAGCTTCGGGCACATGGCCTGCTCCATCGCGCGCACGCTCGACGTGATCGGCGAGCCGTGGTCACCGCTGATTCTGCGCGACGTCTGGGTCGGGATGAACCGGTTCGACCAGCTCCAGGCCGACCTCGGGATCTCGCGCAAGGTGCTGACCGAGCGGCTCAACCACCTCGTCGACCACAACGTGCTCGAGCGCCGTCCGTACGACAACCGGCCGCGGTACGAGTACCACCTGACCGAGCAGGGCGCCGAGCTCGTCGATGTACTGATGGTGATGACCGCGTGGGGCGACAAGTGGCTGGCCGGCGAGGCCGGCCCGCCGGTTCTCTACCGCCACCATGCCTGCGGCGAGATCAGCCACGTCGAACTCCACTGCTCCCACTGCGACAAGCCCATGCGCGCCGGCGATGTCGACGCGCTGGACGGCCCTGGGAGTGCCGGTTAGGCGGTCGCCAACTCGGTCGCGGGCCGGCGGGTACTGGCCGCCTTCGTGCGCGGACGCAGGCCGAACCAGACGAGGACCACGCTGACGAGTGTCAGGGCCACATCCAGCGAGAGGGCGAGGTGCATGCCGGTGAGGTGCACGGCCTGCGTGGCGGCGATCGCGGCGAGGACCGGCGTACCTATGGTGCCGCCTACCTCTTGAGTCATCGACGTGAGGCCGGTCGCCAGACCCTGGTCGCTGTCCGGCACACCGGACGTCGCGGTCACCGTGTACGCGACGATGGCGGCCACGTGTCCGTAGAACCCGATGAACAGCGCCGGGATCAGCACCATGAGCGCGATGGTCCGGTTGGTGCCGAGGAACACCAGCGGCAGCGTCGCCAGTCCCTGCACCGCCATGCTCACGGTCAGAACCTTGCGGTAGCCGAAGCGCCCGATGATGCGCCCGGCAACCACGCCGGCGACCACCGACGCCGTACCTGGAATGCCGAACACGAGGCCGGTCGCGAGCGGTGACAGGCCAAGCGTCTGCTGCAGGTAGATCGTCGTCATGAAGATCATCGCGGGCTCCATCGAGCACACCACGAGCCCCGCGTAGTTGCCCCACGCCACCGAGGGCTGCCGCACGATGTGCACCGGGACGAGCGGCGCGGACGAACGCCGCTCGATCAGCCAGAACGCGACCAGCAGCAGTACGCCGACGACAGCAGTGGGAACGCTCCGCTCGATCACGGCATAGATCACGGCCAGCAGGCCACCGGTCACTGTCACCGCACCAGGTACGTCGAGCTTCGCCCGCTCGGCCCCCTTGCTCTCGCGGATCACGAACGGCGTCAGGATCAGAACGGTCACGACGACCGGCACGTTGATGAAGAACGCGGCCCGCCATCCGAGCAGACTGACCAGCGCACCACCGACCAGTGCGCCCACGGCAAAGCCGGCAGACAGCAATGCACCCCGCAGGCCCAGCACCCGCGCACGCACCGAGCCGTCGACAAACGTCGTGGTCAGCAACGCCAGCGAGGTGGGCAGCGCCATCGCGGTCGCCAGGCCCTGCAGCACCCGAGCGGTCAGCAAGAGCTCAGCATTGACGGCGAACCCGCCGAGCAGTGATGCGCCGGCCAGGAGAACCATGCCGGCCAGGAACAGCCGGCGCCGACCGAAGTAGTCCGCCAACCGGCCGAACAGCAGCGCGAAGCCCGCCGCGGGCAGTGCGAACGCCGACGTGATCCACGGCAGCCCGTCCGGCCCCAGCCCGACGCCCGCACCCGCCTGTGGCAGCGCGACGTTCAGGATCGAGAAGTCGACCGACAGCATGAAGCCGGCACCGAGCAGCACCAGCAGGATCACGCGTTGACGTGCAGTGAACCGTGACATCACGAACTCCGCTCAGTAGCAACCATTTGGTTGCTACTTTATGGCAACCAATAGGTTGCGTCAACGCGGGTCGGTCAGTTGACCGGGGTGCGGCTGCGGGTGCGCAGTACCGGAGCGAACACGGCCAGTCCGGTCGCGAGCACGGTCACCACCAGGAACGACATCGTCAGGCTGCTCGCCTCCGCGATCCCGCCGATGATCGACGGAGCCACCAGTCCGGACGCGTAGGTGATCGTCGCGACGCCCGCGATCGCCTGGCTCGAGTTGCCCCCGGCGCGCCCGGCCGCCGCGAACGCGAGCGGTACGACGACCGCGATCCCGATCCCGAGCAGCCCGAACCCGGCCATCGCGACCACCGGATTCCAGGCGACGACGACCAGTACGCCGCCCAGCGTGGCGATCACGCCGCTCCATCGAACCGTCCGTACGGCGCCCCACCGGTCGATCACCGCATCGCCGCTGAGCCGCGCGACCGCCATCGTCAACGCGAAGCCCGTGGTCGCCGCGGCCGCAACGCCAGGAGAACTGTCGAGGACGTCGAGCAGATAGACGGCCGACCAGTCCAGGCTCGCGCCCTCGGCGAACACCGCGCAGAACCCGACCGCCCCGATCAGCAACGCCGACCGCGGCGGCAAGGCGAACCGCGCCGGCGGCTCCTCGTCCTCGTCGGGATGCACGTTCAGCACGAACTGACACACCGCGACGCCGATCAGGGTCAGTACGGCGGCCGCCAGCGCATGGTGGATCTGGGCGCTCAGTTCGGTATGCGCCGCAACGGTTCCGACGGCGGCTCCGATCAGCGCCCCGACACTCCACATGCCGTGCAGCCCGGACATGATCGACTTCTCCAGCCGGTGTTCGACCTCGACACCGAGTGCGTTCATCGCGACATCGGCCATCCCCGCCGTGCCGCCGTACACGAGCAGAGACGCGCACAGTATGGGCAGGTTGGGGGAGAGGGACGGGAGCACCAGCGCGAGCGTCCAGAGGGCGAGCAGGCCGCGGAGCGCGTTCCGGGTGCCGAGGGTGTGGCTGACGCGGGCCGCGAGCGGCATCATCAGCGCCGCCCCGAGCGCAGGGAACGCGAGCGCCAGGCCGAGCTGACCGGCCGATACCCCGGAGTGATCCTGAATCCAGGGCACCCGGGTGGCGAACGAGCCTGTCACCGCGCCGTGCACACAGAAAACCGCGGCCACCGCATACCTGGCTCGGCGGACGTCGTTAGCCACAGGCAAACACTCTCTTTGTTTGATCGAACATCCGGATGGTAGCTTTCTGCGCATGAGGAGCGCAGAACGGCACCAAGTGATCGTAGAACGACTGCGCAGGCTGGACCGAGTCTCGGTCCAGGAACTGGTCGAGGCCACTGAGGCGTCGGACATGACGGTCCGCCGCGATCTCGACTTCCTCGCTGCCCAGGGTGTGCTCAAGCGCGTCCACGGCGGGGCCGTGTCCGCGATTCCGTCCGGTGTCGAGCCGCCGTACTCGCTGCGCGCCCAAGCGGCGATCGCCGCCAAGCGTGCCATCGCCGCGGCTGCCGTCGAGCACATCCACGACGGCGAGACCATCGTCCTCGACAGCGGGACGACGGCCCTCGAGGTGGCCAAGCTCCTCCACGACCGCGCGGTCACCGTGATGCCGCTCTCGCTGCACATCGCGCAGGAGTTGGCCGACGCGCCGCGGATCCGGCTGCTGATGCCCGGGGGAGAGGCGCGCAAGGGGGAGTTGGCACTGGTCGGCCCGCTGACCATCGCCTCGCTGCGGGCGCTGCGCTTCGACCTGGCCGTGCTCAGTCCCTGTGCCTTCAGCCTCGACGCCGGGCTGACCGCATTCGACCTGGGTGATGCCGAGGTCAAGCAGGAAGCGTTCGCCGTCGCCGCCCGGTCGATGGTGCTTGCCGACGGCGCCAAATGGGACCGCGCCGCGCTGGCCTACGTGTGTCCGGCCGACCGCCCTGACCTGATCATCACCGACCCGACCGCCCCGGAGGACCAGCGGACCATGCTTGCTCAGCGCGGAGTACTGGTCGAGGTGGCCTCTTGACCGCCACCGATCTGCAGCAGCAGACCGCACCGCCCCGAGCCGCCCGCATCGCCACCTGGACCTACTTCGGCCTCAACGGTTTCGCCGTCGGCATGTGGGTCGTCCACATCCCCAACATCGAGCACGCCACCAAGATCACCCACAGCACGCTCGGGCTCCTGCTCCTCGCGCTCGGCGGTGCCGCTTTCCTCGGCATGCAGGTCGCCGGCCCGCTCGTCGACCGCCTCGGCCAACGCCGCCTCGTCCCGGCCGCGGGCGTTCTCCTCGGCCTCGCGCTGGTCTGGCCGGGCCTCGCCAGCAACTGGTGGACCCTCGGTCTCGCTCTGATGGCGCTCGGCTTCGCCAACGGCTCCATCGACGTCGGCATGAACGCCCAGGCCGTCGTGGTCGAACGCGGCTACCCGCGCCCGATCATGGCCGCGTTCCACGCGATGTGGTCGATCGGCGGTGCCTTCGCCGCACTGATCGGAGCCGCCACACTGCGAGCCGACGTACCGACCGAGGTCACCCTCGGACTGGCCGGAGTGCTTTGTGTCGTCGTGTCCCTGGCTGTGAGCCGGTACTTGATCGAGGCAACGCCCGAGGAGCACGACGAGCAGGAGGACCGCGCCAAGCCGCCCGCCAAGCTGGTCTGGGCACTCGGCGGTCTCGCCTTCGGCCTGATGCTCGCGGAGGGTGTCGCCAACGACTGGGCCGCGCTGCACTTCCGGGACATCCTCGGTACTTCGGTCAGTACGGCGGCCTACGCGTACGGCGCCTTCGCCGTGGCGATGACCGTCGGACGCTTCCTCACGGACCGCGTCGCGGCAGTCGTCGGCCCGGCCGCGATCGTCCGCTACGGCGCCGCGATGGCCGCGATCGGACTGACGATCGTGATCGTCGTACCGTGGGTGCCGGTCGCCCTGTTCGGCTGGGCGTTGTTCGGTCTCGGCCTGGCCGGCGGCGTACCGCAACTCTTCACCGCCGCCGGCAACCTCGACCCGCGCGCGGCCGGCGCCCTGATGGCCCGCGTGGTCGGGCTCGGGTACGTCGGACTGCTGGCCGGCCCGGCGTTGATCGGCGGACTCGCGCACTGGATGCCGTTGAACATCGCGTTCATCCTGCCGGTGGTGCTGTGTGTGCTGACGTTCTTCGGCGGGCCGGTGCTCAAATCCCGATCTTGAGCGCCTGCTCGAGATCGGCCCAGAGGTCACCGGGGTGCTCGATCCCGACGGCCAGCCGGATCAGGTCCTCGGGGATCGTCGGCACCTCGATCGGCCAGCGGCGACGGCGTTCGAGCATCGACTCGACCCCGCCGAGGCTGGTCGCGTGCACCCACAGCGCCGTACTCTCGCAGACCCGCTGAGCGCCCTCGGCGTCACCGCCGAGCTCGATCGACAGGATCGCGCCGTAGCCACTCATCTGGGCCGTTGCCCTGGCGTGGCCCGGGTCGTCCGGCAGGCCCGGGTACCGCACCCGGCTGACCCGGGGGTGTTGCGCGTAGGCGCTCGGCCAGGAAGGCGGCGTTCGATTGAGCTCGCTCGAGCCTCAGCGCGAGCGTGCGGAGACCGCGGAGCGCCAGCCAGGCCTCCATCGGGCCGGGGATCGCGCCGAGGCTGCGGCGGCGGAGGTCCAGCGCGTTCCAGAGGTCGTCGTCGGCGGTGACGATCGCGCCGAGGACGACATCCGAGTGACCCGCGATGAACTTCGTTGCCGAGTGCATCACGATGTCGGCGCCGAGCCGGATCGGCTGCTGGAGCAGCGGAGTCGCGAACGTGTTGTCGACGACAACGGTCGCACCCGCCTGCCGCCCGGCCGCGGAGATCGCGGGCAGGTCGGCGACCTCCATCGCGGGGTTGGTCGGCGACTCGATCCACAGCAGGTCCGCGTTCGCGACCGCCTCGACGACTTCCGCGGTGTCGGCGACGTCGACCCGCTCGACGGTCAGCCGGCCGGTCGTCGCCTGCTGGTCGAGGAGCGCGAGTACGCCGGAATACGCGTGCTGCGGCGCGACGACCCGGCCGCCGACCGGGACGAGGTCGGCGATCGCGGCCGCCGCGGCCATGCCGGACGCGAAGGTCAGGCCGCGCCCACCCTCGAGCTCGCCGAGCGTCTCCTCCAGCGCGGTCCACGCGTCGTTGCCGAACCGCCCGTACCCGCGATCCCCGCCGGCGACATAGGTCGAGCTGAAGACGGGCGACTCGCCGACCGGCGCGTTCGGCACGCGCTCGGGCCGGCCTGCGTGGACGACGACGGTGGAGGGGTCGAGTGTCATAGCCGGAATTCTCCCGGCCGGGTCAGCGCGCCTCGACGGCGGGGAGTGGGATGCCGCCGCCGCGGAGCAGCGTCATCGCACGGCGGGCGAGCTCTTTGACTTCGGTGTCGTCGGGGTTCTCGACCCAGATCCGGATCACCGTCTCGATGATGTTCATCGCGATCCCGGCGGCCAGGGCGGCGGTGAACTCGGCGTCCTGCGGGTCGTTGCCGGCCAGTCGCCGTACCAGCTCGTCGGTCAGTTCGTTGCGGAACCGCCAGATCATCTCGTTCAGGTGAGCGCTCACCGACGCCGTCTGCGCGGCCAGGTCGAACACGGCGCGAACGCGGTCCGGGTTGCTCTCCAACTGGCCCAGCACCCGCTCGATCACCGACTGCAGGCCGTCCGGCAGGTCCACCTCGGGCTGCTCGCGGAACCACGCGACCGCACCCAGCAGGCAGTCCTCGACGAACTCCAGGACGAGCGTCTCCTTGGTCGGGAAGTACCGGTACAGCGTGCTCGGGCCGACCTCGGCGGCCGCGGCGATCTGCTCCACCGTGGTCCGGCCGAAGCCGTGGTCGGTGAACAGCTCGAACGCCTTGTCCGCGATCAGCCGGCGGGTCCGCTCCCGCTTCAGTTCGCGCAGTCCCATCTCCACCTCCGCGGGCAGAGTATCGGTTCCCCTTGGGCGGGTCACCTGGGAGTGATGGTCCGATCACAGTGTGGTGACGGCTACGGACTGCGATCTGAACAGCTCTTAACCGAACCCTGATCGGAACCTGATCCCGGTGCCGCTACAGTCGAGCCGGTGAGTGAGTACTCGAGGGAAGAACAACGCAAGCCCCGTGTCGCCGTGGTGTTCGGCGGCCGGTCGAGCGAGCATGCCATCTCCTGCGTGACCGCGGCCAACGTGCTGCAGGCCATCGACCGGGACAAGTACGACGTGGTCCCGATCGGTATCAGCACCAGCGGCCACTGGGTCCTGGAGAGCGGTGACCCGGAGCGGCTGTCGATCACCGACGGGAAGCTCCCGGAGGTCGACGTGACCGCACTGCCGGTGCTGTTCGGCGCGAACCGCGAACTCGTGGTGAGCGAACCGGACCAGGTACCGAGCACGCTCGGCGAGGTGGACGTGGTCTTCCCGCTGCTGCACGGCCCGTGGGGCGAGGACGGCACCATCCAGGGCCTGCTCGAGATGTCCGACATCCGGTACGTCGGCTCAGGCGTCCTGGCCAGCGCGGTCGGCATGGACAAGCACTACATGAAGGTCGTCTTCGCCGCGGCCGGCCTCGAGGTCACGCCGTACGTCGTGATCCGCGACCGCGACTGGACCCGCGACCCCGCCGCTTGCCGTGCGGCCGTCGACGCGCTCGGCTACCCGGTCTTCGTGAAGCCGTGCCGTGGCGGGTCGAGCCTGGGTATCAGCAAGGTGAACAGCCTGGCCGAACTCGACGACGCCGTCGCCGAGGCGCGCGCCCACGACCCGAAGGTGATCGTCGAGGCGTCCGCGAAGAGCCCGCGCGAGATCGAGGTCGGCGTCCTGGGCGGTCTGAACGGCGGTCCGGCCGAGGTCAGCGTCTGCGGTGAGGTCGCGGTCTCCGGCGGCGGGCACGACTTCTACGACTTCGAGACCAAGTACCTGCCCGAAGGCGAGGAGTACACCGCTCTCTCGGTCCCGGCCGATCTTCCCGAGGAGATCGCGGCCGACATCCGCGCCAAGGCACTCACCGCCTTCGACGCGATCGAGGGCGAGGGGCTGGCCCGCGTCGACTTCTTCCTCGACGCCGACGGCCGGGTCATCATCAACGAGATCAACACCATGCCCGGCTTCACGCCCACCAGCATGTTCCCCCGCCTCTGGGCCGCCACCGGCGTCGACTACCCCGCCCTCGTAGACCGCCTCCTGACCCTGGCCAAAACCCGCCCCACCGGCCTCCGCTAACCCACTCCGGCCCGCCCTGCCCGCGCAGGGCGGCTCCCGGCCTCTCACAGGCGCCTCGCTCGTCCATAGAGGTAACGCTGCTGCGGCAAGCTCGTCGTCCGGCCCGCCGCCTCCTCGTACGCCGCCCGCGCACCGACCGCGTCCCCGGACATCTCGAGCAGATGCGCCCGCACCGCCGACAACCGATGATCCGACGCGATCCGCTCGTCGCCCTCGATCGTGGCCAGCAACTTCAGCCCGTTATCCGCTCCACGCGCCATCGCCACCGCGACCACCTGGTTCAACGCGACCATCGGGTTGTCGACCAGTTGCAGCAACACCTCGTACAACGCGACGATCTGCGTCCAATCGGTCTCCGCCGCGGACGGCGCCTCGTCATGCACCGCCGCGATCGCCGCCTGTAGCTGATAAGGCCCCACCGGTCCCCGCGGCAGCGCTGCCGTGATCAGCCCAACGCCCTCCTCGATCAGCTCCGGAATCCACAACGACCGATCCTGCTCGTCCATCGGAACCAGCTCGCCCAACGGCCCGGTCCGAGCCGGCCGCCGCGCGTCCGTCAGCAGCATCAACGCCAGCAACCCGGCGACTTCACTGTCGTCCGGCAGCAGCCGATGCAGCATCCGCGCGAGCCGGATCCCCTCCGCCGCCAACTCGACTCGCTGCAGGCTCGGCCCCGTCGTACTCGCGTAGCCCTCGTTGAAGATCAGGTACACGACCTTCAGCACCGCACCCAGCCGCTCGTCCCGGTCCGCCGGCAGCGCGAACTGAGCCCCGCTGTCCTTCACACTCGCCTTGGCCCGGCTGATCCGCCGGGTCATCGTCGCCTCCGGCACCAGGAAGGCACGCGCGATCTCCGTCGTCGTCAGACCGCCGACCGCCCGCAGTGTCAACGCGATCTGCGACGCCGGCGACAACGACGGATGGCAACACATGAACAGCAGGATCAGCGTGTCGTCGGTGTCCGCGAGCCGCTCGCCCGGCCCCGGATCGGGCATCGACGCCCACTGCGCCACCCGGTCCTCGCGCAGCTGACGGGCCTGCTCACGACGAAGCAGATCCGTCAGCCGGCGCGAGGCCACCGTGATCAACCACGCGCGCGGATTGTCCGGAACGCCCTCCGCGGGCCACTGCTGCGACGCGGCCAGCAAGGCCTCCTGCACCGCGTCCTCCGCGGTGTCGAAGCGCCCGTACCGCCGCACCAGCGCCCCGAGCACCTGCGGGGTCAGCTCGCGCAGCAGATCGTGGAGAGCGGCGGACATCGCGATCAGTCCAGGATCTCGCCGCGGCCCTCGATCACCGGCCGGATGTCGGCGTACGCGGTCGCCCGGACGAACTCGGGCGCCGGTGTGTCGCCGAGCCGGGCCGCGATCTCGGTCGCCCGGTCGAACGACTCGCACTCGACGATCCAATAGCCGGCCAGCACCTCCTGGGTCTCGGCGTACGGCCCGTCCGTCACCACCGCGGCGCCGTCCTTCGAGCCCAGCCGCCTGGTCAGCACCGGCGCCGCGAGCGCGCGGGTCTCGACCAGCTCACCGGATTCGGCCAGGTCGTTGTTGAACTTCTCCATGAACGCGCCCATCGCGGCGAAGTCCTCGGCGGTCCAGGCCGGCTTGTCGGTGTCCTTGCCCGCCATCCCGTCGTAGTCGTGCTGCGACGCGTACGTGAGGATCATGTACTTCATCGGAATCTCCCGTCGTCCCGGGCACCACCACGGTGCCTCTCGCCTGTTACGTCGCCCCCGCCGGACCCAACCGGACACTGCCGACGAACATTTTTCGATTCGACTGGAGTATGCCGTTGTCAGGTACAAGGAGTGATGAGTTTGTTGAACCTGTGGACAGCGTCCGACACGTCGGTCAGGGCGTTGGCTTCGGGGGCATATTTGGACGGGACGGCGACCTCGACGTAGAGCCGGCGACCGATGGTGGTGAAGATGACTCCGTTCTCGACTTCCTTGGCGAACCAGCCGACGCCGTTCACCTCGAAGCACTGCGACTGCGCCTGGGCCAGCCCGGCCGGTTGGGCGACCCCACAGGTGACCTCGATGGGCGGATCGCCGTACGCGGAGGTGAGCGGGCTGACGGGGTCCGTCTTGCGCCGTTCGGCGTCCAGCACCTTCTCGGGTAGCGCTTTCACCAGCGGTTCACAGGCCGCTGCGACCTCTGGTGCGGGAGACGGTACGGGGACGGGCGCAGCTCCCGGGCCGCACCCGGCCAGCAGGATCAGGCCGAGTGCTGCGAAGAGAACTCTGGGCATGCGGAAGGAGGGCGGGGCCCTGTGGCGATCAGATGTGGACGACGGGGCAGGTCAGCGTGCGGGTGATGCCGGGCACGTTCTGGACCTTGGCAACCACCAGTTTGCCCAGCTCGTCGACGTTGCGGGCTTCCGCGCGGACGATCACGTCGTACGGACCGGTGACGTCCTCGGCCAGGGTGACGCCCTGGACCTCGGCGATCTGTGCCGCGACATCGGCTGCCTTGCCGACCTCGGTCTGGATCAGGATGTAGGCCTGGACCACCACGTCGTTCTCCACTCAGTCGTCCTCAGCTGGCTCCGGCCGTGCTAGTGCAGGGGTACTGCGAGGCGGCCGGGCGTACTCTTCGTTGCCCGGTCACGGTACCGCCTAGACTCCGGTTGGCGATATGGGAGGTCTGCTGACGTGACAGAGACGTTGGGGAGCACGGGTGAGTTCGGTCTGATCAAGGCCGTCACCAAGGGGCTGTCCACAGGTGAGGACGTCCTGGTCGGACCCGGTGACGACGCGGCCGTGGTGGCCGTGCCGGACGGCCGGATGGTGATCACGACGGACCTGCTGGTGGAGGGCCGCCATTTCCGCCAGGACTGGTCGTCGGCGTACGACGTGGGCCGCAAGGCCGCCGCTCAGAACCTGGCCGACATCATGGCCATGGGTGCCCGGCCGACCTCGCTGGTGGTCGGGTTCGGCGCACCGGCCGACCTGCCGACCGCCTGGGCGCTGGAGCTCAACCAGGGCCTGGTGGACGAGGCCGACCTGGTCGAGGTCAGCATCGTCGGCGGCGACACGGTGCAGTCGGACAAGATCATCGTCTCGGTGACCGCGTTCGGCACGCTGGACGGCCGTCCGCCGGTGCTGCGTTCCGGTGCCCGGCCCGGCGACGAGGTCGCCTACATCGGACGGCTCGGCTGGGCCGAAGCGGGGTGGACCGTGCTGGCCCGCGGGTTCCGCTCGCCGCGAGCCGTGGTCGAGGCGCACCGCCGCCCGCAACCGCCGTACGCCGAAGGCCCTCGAGCCGCTCTGGCCGGCGCGTCGTCGCTGTGTGACGTCAGTGACGGGCTGCTGTCCGACCTCGGGCACATCGCCGTCGCGAGTCAGGTCGCCATCGACGTGCACTCGCAGGCGTTGACCGTGCCCGAGCCGCTGCAGGCCGTGGCCGCCGCGACCGGTGTGGACGCGCTCAAGTTCGTCCTGACCGGCGGTGAGGACCACGCGCTGGTCGGTACCTTCGAGCCGGCCGACGTACCCGAGGGCTGGACCGTCATCGGCTCGGTTGCTGAGGGCAACGAGGAACGGCAGGCCGGTACCGTGACGGTGGACGGAGCGGCGTACGCGGCCGACTCCGGTCACGCTCATTTCAGGAGTTGAGATGCTGCCCAGAGTGCTGACGATCGCCGGGTCCGACTCCGGCGGCGGGGCCGGGATCCAGGCGGATCTGAAGTCGATGCTGGCCAACGGTGTGCACGGGATGAGTGTGCTGACCGCGATCACCGCGCAGAACAGTCTCGGCGTCCAGGGGGCGTGGGAGCTGCCGGAGGAGCAGGTCAGGGCGCAGTTCCGCAGTGTGGTGGACGACATCGGCGTCGACGCGGTGAAGACCGGGATGCTTGCCTCCGAGTCGATGGTCCGGGTGGTCGCCTCGCTGCTGCGCACGCTGCCGCCGTCGGTGCCGGTCGTCGTGGACCCGGTGTCGGTGTCCAAGCACGGTGATGCGCTGCTGGCCGCCGATGCGATGGACGCCGTACGGTCGGAGATCGTGCCGTTGGCAACTGTTCTGACGCCGAACCTGACCGAGCTCGGACCGGTCGCCGGCATGGACCTGGAGACGGTGGAGGACCGAGAGCTCGCGGCAAAGGTGCTGCTGGACGCCGGGGCGTCCTGGGTCCTCGTGAAGGGCGGCCACGACCCGGGTACGGCGTCTGTCGACGTGCTGCACGGTCACGGGGTACGACGGGCCTACAGCGCCGTACGGGCCGACAACAGGCACACGCACGGCACCGGATGCACGTTGGCCAGTGCGATCGCGTCGTACCTGGCGCGCGGGTACGACGTACCGGGTGCGGTGGGGGCGGCCAAGGAGTACGTGACCGGGGCGATCCAGGCCGGGTTCGCGCTCGGTGGTGGAATCGGTCCGGTCGATCACGCCTGGCGATTTCGAGGGAGTAGCAGTTGAGCAAGCAGCAGCCGCCGGTGGACGGGTACTGCGAGCAGTGCGGGTTCAACTACGACACGGGTGATCTGCAGGGCACGGTGACCACGCTGATCCGGCAGGCGGCGGATTGCAGCATGTCGCTCACCCGGGCCGCGGCCGGTCCCGATCCGGACGTCGTACGGCTGCGGCCGGAGCCTGACGTGTGGTCGGCGATCGAGTACGCCTGCCACGTGCGCGACGTACTGGAGGTCCAGCGGCAGCGGATCGCTCAGTGTCTGGCGGAGGACCGGCCGGTGTACGCGCCGATGGACCGGACCGGGCGGGTGAAGCAGGCCAAGTACGAGGACCAGGATCCGATGGAGGTCGCGGCCGCGTTGATGCGGTTCGCCCGCGAGTTCGGCGCTGCGGCCCGGGTGCTCACGCCGCCGCAGCTGGGCAAGCTGGGTCTCTACAACTACCCGGTGCGTGCGCCGCGCACACTGGGCTGGGTCATCCGCCACACGGCTCACGAGATCCAGCACCACCGCCACGACATCACCACGATCCTGGCGCGCGTGGAGCCGCCGATCGTGCCCAAGCCGAAGGAACCGGCCGAGGTGCCGGCTGAGGAGTCAGCTGAGGGGTCAGCTGGGGAGGTCAGCGCCGATCAGCCCACGTAGCGATCGACGGCTCCGTGGTCAGGTGGTCCAGCGCCAGTGCGGCGGCGCCGCGCAGCGGACCGTCGGGTTGGTGCGTGGCGGGGAGTACCGGCGGGGGAGAGGTCCGGTGGAAGGTCATCAGGCCGGCTAGGTAGGCCTGCTCGAAGGTCGACTCAGCAGCGGCGCGGAGTGGGATCGCCAGCCCGCCCAGCGTCACCACATCCGGGTCATGCGCGTTGACGAGACCAGCGATGCCTGTGGCGAGTGCAGTGACCACTCTGGCGACCGCACGGCCCGCGGCGCGGTCAGTACGCCGCAGCACGGCCTCTGTGTAGGCATACGGGTCGTCTGGCGTCGGCTCCTTGAGGTGACGTGCCAGCGCGCGCCCGTCGATCTCCAGGTCCCAGCAACCACGGGCGCCACACGGACACTCACGTCCACGCTCCCCGAGCGGCATGTGCCCGTACTCCCCACCCGCCCCGGACGCACCCTGTGCTGGTACGCCGTCGATCAGCAGCGTGCCGCCGATGCCCACCTCGACGATGAGGTGCAACGCCGTACCAGCACCAGCGGCAGCACCAGTCCGAGCCTCAGCCACACCACTGAGCGTTGCGTCGTTGCCAGCAAGCAGAGGGAGGTCCGTGCTTGCTGTGACGGCCTGCAGGTCCAGCTCAGCCCAGTTCAGCGTCGGTGCTTGCATCAGACGGCTGTCGCGAATGGTGCCCGGTGCTGCCAGGCTCACTAGTCGCAGACGTTCGCCGTACTGCTCACGCACCTGCTCCACGACCCTCTGCAGGTTGCCGAGCACCACCTGCGACCGTCGACTCCGGTGGCGCTTCGACTGCTGCTCCAGGAACGACCCGTCCAGCGCAACGACCGCACTCCGCCAGCTGCCCTGCCGCAGATCCAGCGCTAGAACCACGGGACCCTGTGGGTGCGCCCGCAGTACGGTCGTCGGCCGCCCACGTCCCTGACTAGGTGCAGGCACCTCAGTCAGCAACTGTACGTCGCGCAGCCGGGCAGTGATCTCAGTCGCCGAACTGGTGCTCAGCCGCAGCTCCCGCGCCACCGCAGCGCGCGTGATCCCGGGCCGGCGGCTCACCTGCGCGAGTACGTCGGCAGCCGACTGCCACTGGCCGCGGCGAACTGCTGTTGTCATGGGATGGTTCTACCTTATGCTCGGAGAACGAGTTTAATGGAGGGGTGATGAGGATCCGGGACATCCGCGCCGTGCTGTTCGACATGGACGGCACGCTGGTGGACTCCGACGCCGCGGTCGAGCGCGCATGGACGGTCTGGGCAGGGGAGTACGGCGTACCGGTGGCCGACGTACTCGCCATCGCCCACGGCAGCCCGGCCGAGTCCACCGTCGACCGCATGCGCCCGGACCTGCCGGTGGAGGAGCGAGCGGCAGCCGCAGTCCGCCAACTGGAGCTCCAGTACGACGACCTGTCCGACGTGGTGCCCACGCCTGGCGCTCATGAGGTGCTCAGCACGCTCGATGCCGTGGGCCTGCCGTGGGCGATCGTGACGAGCGCGGACAACCGGCTGGCGAAGGTGCGCCTGGCCGCAGCCCGCATCGAACCACGTGTCCTGGTGACGGTCGAAGACATCACCCGCGGCAAACCGGACCCCGAGGGATATCTGCGTGCGGCTGACCTGCTCGGCGTACCGCCTGCCTACTGCCTGGTCGTCGAAGACGCCCCGGTGGGCGTGGCGGCCGGCCGCGCAGCTGGAGCCGTGACAGCCGGTCTGAAAGGCTTGGCGGCCGACATCCAGCTGACCGATCTGCACCAGCTCGCCGGCATGCTCGCAGCCGCCCGGCCCAGCTCTACCGATCTGACTGCCGACACCAGGTCTACAGACCTGACCGCCGCCCGGACGGAGGATGCCGGGTCTAGCGACCTGACGGCCGGATGACCGGCCGGACGGACGAGGTCCGGATCGGCATCGGCCTCTCGTCCATGGGGTACCTGCTCGCCGGGCTCGGGGCCTGCGTCGCAGTACTCGCCCGTGACCTGGACGAGTCCACAGGCCGGCTCGCGCTGCTGTCGTCCGCGTTCGCAGTCGGGTTGGTCGTGGTAGCGGTGGTAGGCCCGAGGCTTCTGCGGTCATGGCCGCTACCGACGGTGCTCCGCCTCGGCTCACTGGTGTGTGCGGCCGGTGCGGTGCTGCTCGCGCTGGCACCTGCGTACGGCGTGGCGGTCGCAGGCGGACTGTGCATCGGACTGGGCGGAGCGCTGCTCGTACTCGTCGCTCCACTCATCCTGCATGGCCCAACGGCTGCAGCCCGGCTGAGCCGCGTCAACGCCGTCGCCAGTGCCACGGGCATCCTGGCGCCTATCGCTATCGGTGCAGTCGACTCTCTCGGCCCGACTGGCCGGCTCGCGATGCTGGCCGCCGTACCGCCGCTTGTCGCCCTCGCTGTGGTGAAGGGCAAGCGACCGCCGCATCGTCTTGCGGTCGACCCGCTGGCCGAGCCAAGTCCAGTCGCCGGTGTGGTCGTGGATGGCGGCGACGCAATGGATCAGGCGGAGTCGTCGACTCGGCGCGTGGCCGTGGCTGTCGGGCTGGGCTGGCTACGGGTCGTACTCGCCGTGGGCGTGGAGTTCTGCTTCGTGGTGTGGGCGGTCGCACGACTGCTCGCGGCCGGGCTGCCGATGGCAACGGCCGCACTCCTGGGCAGCGCGTTCCCGATCGGCATGGCGGTCGGCCGCGCAATCGGCCCCATCCACTGGCGCGGCTGGTCCCCAGTAGTCCCAGCCGGCCTGCTAGCCGTCGTCGGCACACTCCTGGTCAGCCTGTTCGACACCCCCACCGCCGTCACCATCGGCCTGGTCATCGCCGGCACCGGCGTCGCACCGCTCTACCCAGTCACCCTGGCAGCCCTGGTCGCCACCCCAGGCCTCAACCCAACCCGCCTCTCCGCCATCGGCGCCCTGGCCTCCGGCACAGCCATCCTCCTGACCCCCGCCGCCCTAGCAGCCCTGGCCCGAGTAGCAGACCTCCGCACCGCCTACCTGATCACCATCCCCCTGATAGCCCTCCTCCTAGCCCTCACCCGCCGCCCGCGCACAACCCCCACTCCTCCCCACCGAAGGCACAACCTCCACCTCCGCCAAGACCCCCAACCCCACCTCCTCGACGACCTCCCACCCCGCGTCCCCCACTCCGACTAACCACCACCCGCCCCAAGCCGCTCCTCCCACCCTCGCCACCTCCCGCCCGCCTCCGCGACCCACCTGCCGGAGCCCGGCCACCTCCCACAAAACCAAGCCACCTCCCGCCTCCCACCGCCCGCCTCCCACCGGCCTCCGGGACCTCCCAGCGGCAGCCGGGACCTCCCAGCGGAGCGCGGGGTAGCTCGCACGGACCAAGCTGCCCGTCCCGCCACCATCGCCAGCCGGGGCCTGCCACGGAGCGCGGGGCAGCTCGCGCGGACCGCGCTGGCCTCCGGCTGCCCGCCTCCCAGCGGAAGTCAGGACCTGCCAGCGGAGCGCGTAGCTCGCGCGGACCAAGCCGTCCCTCCGGCCGCCCGCCTCCTCCGGCCGCCCCGCCTCCACCGGCGGTCGGGACCTCCACCGGAAGGCGGGGTGGCTAGCGCGGGCGAGCTGCCCTCGCGCCGCCTCTCCCCGCGGGCGGTCGCGCCGCACCCGGTCAGCCCTTGTCTTCAATCCGCGTCGTACCGGGCCGCGTCCGCGTCGCGGGTGAACGAATCGGCCGAGCCTTAGCCGCGCCGTCCTGTGCCACGCCTGCCCGCCGCCATCCGCTGCACCGATCTCCAGCTCACCTCTGCCGCCGTCATGTGCCACAGCCGTGCCCGGCCCCATCCGCCGATTCCCAACACCACGCCGCCAACGCCGCCCACGCTAGCCGTCCACCCAGCAGCGCCACCCGCATCCGTTCCCGACACCGCCATTGCGGACTCGCGCGCAGTGCCCTGCCGCCGCCCGTCTCCAGCGTGAACGCGGCCCGCCACAACGGCACGCTCGTAGCCGCCACCACCCCGCCACCACCCGCCACCGCCACGCCGCCACCGTCAGCCTGCCGCTAGCGCCACCAGAGCTGCCATGACCTCTGCTGCCGGTCGCCAGTCGGTTGCCGTACACCCGCGCCCAGCACCATCCGGCCGCCGGCCATCCAACGACCAACACACTTGGCGACGATGCCTACCCGGTTCCCGCTGCCTATCGAGTGTGACGTTTCCCCTTGTGGATAAGGATTCCAGGGTTTCTGAGGGTTTGGATCGCCGCCATGGATGACGTAGAATCAAACACATGTTCGAAGGAGACCTGACCACGCTCTCGACGCCCGACCTGCTCGAGTCGGCCGCCGAACACCGCGCCGAGTCCAATCGCGTCGATGCCCGTCTCCTCGAACACGCCCAGACCTACGCCGATCGCCACCACCCCGACACCTGTCCCACCCGCCCCGGCCGCAGCCTGGGCGACGGCCGCGAACGCGCGATCGTGCTCGGCGGCGACGGGTGTCCGGCGATCGCCGAGTTCGCCCCGGCCGAGTTCGGCGTGATGATCGGTATCTCGCTCGGTGCGGCCGCCGACCTGATCGGCCAGGCCCTGGCCCTGCGGCACCGGCTGCCGTTGACCTGGGCGCGTGTCCAGGCCGGTGAGGCCACCCCGTGGAAGGCCCGCAAGATCGCCACCGCCTGCCTCGACCTGTCCGAGGAGTCCGCGCGGTCGGTCGACCAGCGCGTCGCGAAGGTAGTCGATTCGCTGACCCCGATCCGGCTGGACAAGATCGTCGAGGCCGCCAAGAAACACGCCGACCCCAAGGGTGCCCGCAGGAAGGCCGAGGAGAAGGCCAGGGAACGCGGCGTGTATGTCGGCCGGTCCGATGAGCACGGCACCAAGAAGATCTTCATCCGCACCGGCACCGGCCACGCGATCCGTTTCGATGCCCGCCTGACCAGCATCGCCGAAGCGTTGAAGATCCTCGGCGATACCGCCTCCCTGCAGCGCCGCCGTGCGGACGCGGTCGGGATCATCGCCGACCCCCGCTACACCGAAGAACTCCTCCACCAAGCCCGCCTGTTCCAGACCACCCACCCCGCCCCACCCGAACCGCCCGCAGCCCCTGGCAGCGGACCGGGCGACACAACCACCGCTGACCGCCCCGACCCGGCCGCCGCCTCGGCCACCGGTGACGCGCACCGAGCAGCCGCCACGGCCACCGGTGACGCCGATCGAGCAGCCGCTACGGGCACCGGTGACGCGGATCGAGCGGCCTCCACGGGCACCGGCAGGCATGCCACCGCCGAATCCAGCTCGACCAGGAATCGGAGCACCGCAGCGGCGTCCGACGCGGCCACCGATCAAGGCATCGCGAGCTCCGACGCCGACCGCCCAGGGGTCGCCGAGGAGTTCCGCGCCCACGCGCCACGAAGCACACACCCATTCCATGACTCGACAGGCGAGGGCCTGCTGGGCGACTGGGCAGACCCTGGCCCGGACGACGAGGCCGACCGCGACGCGCCGCATCCCAGCGACAGTGATCTCCCCGACCCCCTCGACGCACCCTTCCCGGAGGCTGTCGAGCCGTTCGATCCCGGGCTGCGACTAGATACCGACGACGGTGAACCCCTCGACACCGAGGCTCGACGCATGCTGGATGCCCGGCTTGCGCAGATCAGGCACGCCGCCCACAGCAGCGCCAGCGCCTCCGCCTCCGCAGCCGGCACGGTCAACCCACGAGCGGGCCGACGCCTGCGCCCCGGGCAAACCGAGATCTACGTCCATCTCACCGATCACACCCTCGCCACCGGCACCGGCGTCCTCCGCGCCGAAGACATCGGTCCGCTGCTCGCGTCACAGTTGAGCGAACTGATCGGGCACGGTCCCTACACCGTGAAGCCGGTCATCGACCTGCACGACGCGGTCAGCGTCGACGCCTACGAGATCCCCGACCGGATCCGCGAACGCGTAAAACTCCAACACCCGGTCGAGGTGTTCCCCTACGGCACCCGCGAAACCCACCCAGCCATGGATCTGGACCACATCCAGCCCTACGACCCCCTCGGGCCACCAGGGCAAACCAATCCAGCCAACCTCGCACCCTTGCGCCGCTTCCCGCACAGGGTGAAGACGCACGGCCGCTGGAAGGTCCGCCGCCTCGACCGAGTAACGCTGGAGTGGATCACGCCGAACGGGTTCACCTTCCATGTCGACCCCACCGGCACCCACCGAGTCCCCAAGCCGGCACCGGACGCATGAACCGAGCAAGGTGCGCCCAGGTAGCCTCGATCGCGACGTCGAGGCGGCGGTGCTCGGCAGCATCAATGCGCCTTGTGACCGCGCTCCTGACGATGTGTGAGCTCGCGATTCGTCGGACGGTTTGTGCAGATTCGATCAGATCGGCCGACGGCGGAAGTACAGGCCGATCCGGCGCCGCATCTGGTGCGGAGGCTGTGCCTTCTTCCGCAGGATCGCGATCCGGGATGGCGATGGCCGCGGATCTGATGCGAAGTAGCATTGCTTGCATGGAGTGCTTCGCCGCGTGGCGCATCCGCCGCTGAAGGTGGCCCGCCGCTAGATCGCGATCTGCGAGCGGGTCAGGCGTCTGCCCGATTCCCTTCAGTGCGAGAGGCAACACTTCATGTTCATTCGTTCGTACGTTCAAGCTGACCTGGTTCGGCTCACCGAGTTGACCATCGAGACGTTCCGGCCGTTCTACGAGGAGTCTTTCCGTCCGCTGGTGGGCGAGACCGTCTTCGCCAACCAGCACGGCAACTGGCGTGACGACTACCGCAAGCAGGTCGCGGAACTCCACGACCCCACGCAACATAAGTACGTCGCGGTAGCGGAGGCCGCTGACGGCGTCGCCGGCTACGTTGCCTGGAGCATCGATCTTGTACGCCGGAACGGCAGCATCGTCATCCTGGCAGTCGCGGCGGACCACCGCAGGAGCAACCTCGGCACCGCGCTCTGTGAGCACGCATTCGGTGCGATGCGAGTGCACGGCGCGGAAGTAGTCGAGATCGGCACCGGCGGCGACGACTTCCACGCACCCGCCCGCGCCCTCTACGAAAGTCTTGGCTGCATCCAGCTTCCGGTAGCCGTCTACTACCGTCAGCTCTGACACGCATCCCGTCTGGGCGCAGCGATGGGCCCAGACGGGAAACCGGCCGTCTAGTGCTGCGCGTACTGGCCGACCATCTTCACGAGGGTGTCTGGCGGGATGACCTTCACGTGCGGGGCCAGGCCGTTCACGACCGTCATCACGTTGTCGACAGACTTGCTCCAGGCGTGCCAGAGGACGACCGAGTAGCCGGCAGTCGAACGCGGGTTGCGGGCCGCACTGTTGAGCTCGGCGGTGACCGACGCCTCGTCCGCACCATCGAGACCGTCCCACAGCATGGTGCGGGCCGAGATGACTGGCTTGCCCTCCGACCAGACGACTTCGCCTTTGTGGCTGTCGTAGCGGGAGTACTCGAGGTAGATGAGGCCGTCGATCTGGGGGTGCTTGAGGTACGACGACCAGAGGCCCTTGTCCTGGAACGAGTCGAAGTCGATGATCTGCACCGCTGAAAGGTCCGCGCGTGCCATGGACTTCGCCAGCGAGGCCGTGTGCTTCTCGAGAGCTGCTGCCGGGTAGCGGCTCGGGTACATGTAGCCGCCGCCGGACGGGCCGACGACCCAGCGGTCTTTCACCGACTGGTCGTAGTACCAACGCATCACCGAGGGTGCGAGATCGATCAGCGACGGTGAGATGCCCCACCCGAGATCCACCTTGCCGCGGTGCGGGCTGCCGAACCACCGCTGGTCGGTCGGGAAGTCGCCGAGCATCCATTGGATGTTGTCGCCGTCGGTGATCAGGAATGTGACGTAGTGAGCATCGGGGTCCGGTTCGAGGGCCCTCCCCCCACCCCCTCCACGCTGGCTCAACCGGTCCTCGGTGATGCCGGACAGCACCGACAGATTGCGGGCATGGTCGGCCGGGATCGCCTTCACGCCGGCATCGGAGTTGGGGCCGATGAACTTGTCCTCGCCATTGGCGGCATCGCCCCAGCCGATCACCGTCGCGTCGTCGTCGAGCGCGTCGACCACCTCGGCGCGGAACGCCGAGTTGCCGTCGAAGAAGGCGAGCGTCCCCGCCATCGTGACGTAGTCCCGCAATCGTTCCGGCCAGTCTCCTCTCTGCTCGATCGCGACGTCGTGCCGCAACCGTGGCCAGTAGTTGTCCATCACCCAGCGGTCGTCCTTGTCCCGCACGTCCAGGACCTTGCGCAACCCGTGCCGGATCGCGAGTGCCTCCAAGCTCTCCTCGACAGCCACGGCACCCGTCAGGCCGGCGAGGGTGGTCGCCACGTTGACCGACGGGGTGCCCGTTCGAAAGAGAACATATCCGCCCACGCGCGACCGGCTGACGGTTTTCCACAGGTCGCCGGGACGGGCGTGGACGCCGTACCGGGCGACGAGGTCGTCGAGCCAGATCTGGTAGCCGAGCGATGGGATGTTCAGGTACAGGGTCTCGTTGCCGCGACGGGCCAGCAGGCCCTGCAGGGTGGTGCCGAGCGTGCGCTCGGCCGGGCTCAACGAGTCTTCGGCCAGAACGCTCAGCAGTCGCGGGCGCTGACCTTTCGGGTACGCCGACCCCGCCGGAGCAACCCCGGATACAGCCGATGCGGACGGTGCGGGCGATGCGGCAGCGGGGAGAGCGAAGGACGGGGCGAGGGAACCCAGGCCCAGTCCGGCGGTCAGGCCGAGGGCACGGCGGCGGGTGAGACGTCGTCGATCGGACATGCGGTGCCTCCAGGAGCGGCTGGTGACTGTCCTACGTTGTCATCTGCCGGGCGACGATGCCACAACAACACCTGCACTACAAGAGTTCGTAGCGGCGAAGCAGGTCGACGAGTGAGTCCACACCGGACGAAAGGTCGTAGACCTCCGCGTGCAGGCCAACGCTCAGGGCGCCCGCGACGTTGCTTTCGTTGTCGTCGATGAAGAGCACCGAGGAGGCTGGCACGCCGAGCGTGCCGAGGATGGCCCGGAAGTACGCCGGATCAGGCTTGGCCAGCCCGAGATCGCACGAGTAAAAGGTCTGGTCGAACCACTCGCCGTACCCGCGCTCGTCCTGCATGATCGCGCGCCGATAGGCCTGCTGGTTGGTCGCGAGGTGACAGCCGATGCCGGCGGCGCGCAACTCACCGATCAGCGAGAGCACGGCCGGCTCGGCGGCGAACCAGTGCCACGGCTCCAACGCGTCCTCGATGCGCACGTCCAGCGACCAGCGCCGGAGCACCTCGGCGACCGCGTCCCGGAAGTCGCCCTTGCCGACCAGGCTCGGCTTCTCGGCGGCCATCAGGTCGGCGACGAAGGCGTCGCCCTGGCCGGCCGGGGCGAACGACGTCAGCCGGGACCACCAGTCGATCGTCGGGCGCTGGATGACGCCGTCGGCGTCGAAGAGTACGGCGGAGATCATGCCGCCATCCTGTCAGCCGCCAGAAAGCCGGAACGAAGCCGCACCGACGCCGGAACGAGGCTGGGAAGTCGGCCGGGTCGGCATGCCACAGGGATCCGGTGATCGGACACGCGTGCCCTTGACCGGTTCAGTCGGTATGCGCTTACCTAGTCGATGCCTGAACAATTATGGACAACTTCCGGCGGAAATGAACACAGAAAGCGCCAGGTGAGGCGTATGACAGTGAGCAGAAGGAAGTTTCTCGCGCTCGGCGCGGGCGCCGCCGCGGCCGCGACCGGTCTCACCGGGTGCGGATCCCGCAGTTCGCTGGGTGGATCCAACGAGCTCAGTATGTGGACCTGGGTCGGCTCGGTGAACGACGACCTGATCGGCCAGGCGGAGAAGGCGATCCCCGGGTACGACGACATGAAGCTGGCGATGACCCGGATCGGCACCAGCTACAAGACCAAGGTGCTGACCTCGCTGGCCGGCAAGTCGCTGGTCCCGGACATCGTCGCCATCAACGACGACGTGGCGACGTACTTCCCGAACGCCGACCAGTTCGTCGACCTCAAGACCCTCGGCGCAGGAGATCACGAGGCCGACTTCCTGCCGTGGAAGTGGAAGCTCGGGATCACCGCCGAGGACAAGATGATGGCCTACCCGATGGACACCGGCCCGACCGCGCTGTTCTACCGCACCGACATGCTCCAGAAGGCAGGCATCGACACCGATCCCGGCGCGGTCGCCGAACTGGCGCCGACCTGGGACGCCTACATCGAGCTCGGCAAGAAGCTCAAGGCGGCCGTGCCCGGCTCGGCCATCACCGACAACATCACCGGCGTCTACTCCTACGCGCTGGCGCAGCAGTCGAAGCGCTACATGACCGAGGACGGCCAGTACATCGGCGACCAGGACCACATCCGCGAACAGTTCGACCTGGCGATCCGGGTGGTCAAGGAAGGGCTGTCCGCGAACGCCCAGGCGGACACGACCGACGCCGACGCCGTCGTCACCAACGGCAAGCTCGTCGCCTACAACGCGGCCGTCTGGTGGGCCCAGCTCGGGCCGAAGAACGCGGCCCCGAAGACCAAGGGACTCTGGCGGGTGACGGCAGCTCCTGGTGGTGCCGGCAACCGTGGCGGGTCGTTCCTGGCCATCACGAAGTACTGCAAGAACCCCGAGGCCGCGTTCGCCTTCATCAGCTGGCTCGAGTCGGCGAAGAACCAGGCCCAGGCCTTCCTCGATCCGGTGCTGTTCCCCTCCACGCCGGCCAGCTACACCGACGAGCGGATGACGGCACCGGACCCGTTCTTCGGCGGTCAGAAGATCGTCGACGTCTTCGGCGAGTCGGCCAAGAAGTACCCGGGTGCCTACTTCAGCCCGTACGACTCGATCATCGGGGCACCGATCGCCGCCGAACTCGTCAACGTCGAGACCGCCGGCAAGTCACCCGACCAGGCCTGGGCCGCCGCCCAGCAGCAGGTCGAACGCGAACTCACCCGAGCGGGGGCGATCTGACATGGCAGTCACCAGTAAGACACCCCCGAGCACGGTCACCACGACCACGGATCCGGTCCCGCAGAAGCGGCCGGGCAAGTACAAGCAGGCGTTGCCGCAGTACGCCGCGATCTCGCCGTTCTTCATCCTGTTCGCGATCTTCGGCGCCTTCCCGGTGCTGTTCTCGATCTGGATCTCGTTCCACTCCTGGGACGGCATCGGCACGATGAAATGGGTCGGGCTCGAGCAGTACAGCTACCTGCTCAGCGACCCGAAGTTCTGGCAGTCGATCGGGAACACCCTGATCATCTGGGTGCTGTCGACCGTCCCGATGCTCCTGCTCGCGCTGGTGATCGCCAACGCGCTGCACAACGCGACCCGGTTCCGCAGCTTCTACCGGATCGCGTACTTCATCCCGAACGTCACCTCGGTGGTCGCCATCACGATGGTGTTCGGCTCGATCTTCAGCAACAACTTCGGCCTGCTGAACGCGTTCCTGGAGTCGGTCGGGCTGACCCAGATCGAATGGCTCACCCAGCCGTGGGGGATCAAGATCGCGATCGCCTCCATCGTCACCTGGCGCTGGGTCGGCTACAACGCGATCATCTTCC
Organism: uncultured Actinomycetota bacterium; assembly: GCA_963748245.1. Classification (GTDB taxonomy): domain Bacteria; phylum Actinomycetota; class Actinomycetes; order Propionibacteriales; family Kribbellaceae; genus Kribbella. The sequence goes on from CAVVIA010000006.1 coordinate 316,126, forward strand.
TGGCCGGCCTGCAGGCGATCTCGAACGACGTCTACGAAGCCGCCAAGGTGGACGGCGCGTCGTCGCGGCAGACGTTCTGGCGGATCACCGTCCCGCTGCTGCGCCCGGTCATCCTCTTCACCGCGGTCACCTCGACCATCGGCGGTCTGCAGATCTTCACCGAGTCCCAGGTGCTGCTCGGCGACACCGGCGGACCCGGCGGATCGGGGATGACGATCGTGTCCTACCTGTACGAGAGCGCGTTCCTGGACAATCAGTTCGGGTACGGCGCCGCGATCGGCTGGGCCCTGTTCATCCTGATCGTGCTGTTCAGCATCATCAACTGGAGACTGATCGGCGGTACCGGCGACCGGATCAGCCGCCGCGCCGCCCGCCGGGCCGAGAACGGAAAGGAGCAGGCCGATGCGCGCTGAACGAACCCGCAACGTGATCAGCCACGTGGTGCTGATGTTCGGCGTGGTGCTGTCGATCTTCCCGTTCTACTGGATGGTGGTGATGGCCTCCAACACCACCCCGGACATCTTCAGCTACCCGCCGAAACTCGTGATCGGCTCGCACCTGTTCGAGAACATGGGCAAGGTGCTCGACAACATCGACTTCTTCGGCTCGATGCTGATCACCCTGATCGTCTCGGTCGGGGTCACCGTGCTGGTGCTGTTCTTCGACTCGCTGGCCGCCTTCGCGTTCGCCAAGTACGAGTTCCCGGGCCGCGACTGGCTCTTCGGGCTGCTGCTGGCAACCTTCATGATCCCGGCCCAGCTGTCCCTGGTGCCGCAGTTCGTGACACTGGCCGAATTCGGCTGGATCGGGTCGCTGAAGGCACTGATCATCCCCGGCGCGGCGAACGCGTTCGGCATCTTCTGGATGCGCCAGTACGCCCGCGGCGCCATCCCCGACGAACTCATCTCCGCGGCCAAGGTGGACGGCGCCGGCTTCTTCCGGCAGTACCTCACCGTCGGCATCCCGGTGCTCAGGCCCGGCCTGGCCTTCCTGGGTATCTTCACCTTCATCAACGTCTGGAACGACTACCTCTGGCCGTTGATCGTGATGACGGACCCGAACAAGCTGCCGCTGCAGGTCGCCCTGCAGCAGCTGAACGGCATCTACGGCACCGACTACTCGATGGTGATGGCCGGCGCCCTGATGAGCGTCATCCCGCTGATCGGCGTCTTCATCATCGGTGGACGCCACTTCATCGCCGACATCGCCGCCGGCGCCATGAAGTTCTGACCCATACCGACCAGTGAACGGGACACCCTTTGACTGCGACTGGAACAAAAGTCCGCTGGGGAATCATCGGCACCGGGAACATCGCGTCCCGGTTCGCCAGCCAGGTGCCGACGTCGGCGACCGGTGAGGTCGTCGCCGTCGGCAGCCGGTCGATCGACTCGGCCAACACGTTCGCCGACAAGTGGAACATCGAGAACCGGCACGGCTCGTACGACGACCTGCTCGCCGACGAGACCGTGGACGCGGTCTACATCGCCACCCCGCACCCGATGCACGTCGAGTGGGCGATCAAGACCGCCGAGGCCGGCAAACACGTGCTCTGCGAGAAGCCGCTGGCGATCAACAAGGCCTGGGCCGAGGCGATGATCGAGGCAGCGGTCGCGAACGACGTCTTCCTGATGGAGGCGTACATGTACCGCTGCCTGCCGCAGACCAAGCTGATCGCCCAGCTGGTCCGCGACGGCGAGCTCGGCACCGTGCACCAGATCCAGGCCACCTTCGCCTTCGCCTCGTCGTACCGGCCGGAGAGCCGGATCTTCGCCGACGACCTGGCCGGCGGCGGCATCCTCGACGTCGGCGGCTACCCGGTCTCGATGGCCCGGCTGATCGCCGGGGCCGCGACCGGGCAGCCGTTCGCCGACCCGGCCGCGGTGACCGCGGTCGGGCACGTCGGCGAGACCGGCGCCGACGAGTGGTCGGTCGCGACGCTGTTCTTCGACGGCGGCGTGACCGCCCAGGTCAGCACCGGCGTCCGGCTCCGCGACGACAACCAGGTCCGCATCTACGGCAGCGAGGGCTACCTCGTCGTCGAGGACCCGTGGTTCGGCGGCGACGGCAAGCCGACCCACGTCACCCTGCACAAGGCGGGGGAGGAGCCGCGGGACATCTCCGCGGAACCGGCCCTCATCTACGCCGCCGAGGCCGACGCGGTCGCGGCCGCGATCGAGCAGCGGCAGGCACCCGAGATGAGCTGGGCCGACACCCTCGGCAACCTGACCGTCCAGGACGCGTGGCGCGCGGCGATCGGCCAGCAGTACGCGAGCGAGCGGGACGACGCCGTCATCCCGACCGCGACCGGGCGGCCGCTGACCCGCCGGGCAGACGCGCCGATGAAGTACGCGCGCGTCCCGGGACTGGACAAGGACGTGTCCCGGCTCGTGATGGGGGTGGACAACCAGCAGACGCTGACCCACGCGGCGGCGATGTTCGACGACTTCGTCGAGCGCGGCGGTACGACGTTCGACACCGCCTACATCTACGGCGGCGGACGCGGCGAGAAGCTGCTCGGCCAGTGGCTCACGTCGCGCGGCAACCGCGACGAGGTCGTTGTCATCGGCAAGGGAGCGCACACGCCGTACTGCGACCCCGAGTCGATCACCCGGCAACTCAACGAGAGCCTGGAGCGGCTGCAGACCGACCACGTCGACCTGTACCTGATGCACCGGGACAACGAGGAGATCGCCGTCGGCGAGTTCGTCGACGTCCTGGACGAGCACTTCAAGGCCGGCCGGATCAAGGCGTACGGCGGCTCGAACTGGTCCACCACCCGTTTCGACGAGGCGAACGCGTACGCCGAGGCGAACGGCAAGCAGCCGTTCACGCTGCTGAGCAACCACCTCAGCCTCGCCCGCGCGTACGACGTACCGTGGAAGGGCTGCCGGCACGTCTCCGACGACGAGTCGCAGGCCTGGCTGCGGGACCGGCAGGTCGCCTTGTTCCCGTGGTCGAGCCAGGCGCGCGGGTTCTTCACCGGGCGGGCCAAGCCGGAGGACCGCTCGGACGAGGAACTGGTCCGCTGCTTCTACTCCGACGAGAACTTCCGCCGGCTGGACCGGGCCCGCGAACTGGCGGCCGCCAAGGGCGTCGAGCCGACCGCGATCGCACTGGCCTGGCTGCTGCACCAGCCGTACCCGGTGTTCCCGCTGATCGGGCCCCGGCACATCAGCGAGACCCGGACCTCGTTGCCCGGCCTGTCGGTCGAGCTCACACCCGAGGAAGTGGCCTGGCTCACGGAGTAGGCGGCACGCGTAGTCAGGAGCCCTTGGCCGAATTGGTCGAGCGTCGGCGCGCATGTAACATGGTCTGTCGGTGTCACGACCCTGAACACGGAGAATCATGTCTAAGAAGTGCGATGTCTGCGGCAAGCAGCCGACGTTCGGCAACAACGTTGCCCGCCTGGGTAAAGGCGCGATGATCCGCCGGGTCAAGGCTCGCACGCCCCGGCGGTTCAACCCCAACATCCAGCCGGTCAAGGCGCTCATCAAGGGCACCCCGACCCGGATGAAGGTCTGCACGTCCTGCATCAAGGCCGGCAAGGTCCAGCGCGTCGTCGGCTGACCCACAGCTTTCCTCCGTGTAGGGCCTTCGAACAGGCGCCCGGGAACACCCCGGGCGCCTCTTCGTGTGTCCTCACAGCTTCCGCGCGACCACAGTGATCTCGTTGCGGTTGTGATGGAGTTGCCGGGCGTGCAGTACGTCGTACTCCTGCCGCAGCACGTCCATCCCGCGCCGCGCCCCGTCGAGCGGGTTCTTCCCGCCGCCCTTCAGCGTGACCACCGCCAGCCCGCCGCGGCGCAGGTGCGCTCCCGCGTCGAGCATCATCCGGGCACTCATCACCTGATCCATCCGCATGTCGTTCACCACCACGTCGAACCGCACCCGGTTCTCCGCGAAGAACCGCCCGGCCGTCGTCGCCGCATGATGGATCCGCCGGTCGCCGCGCAGCCGCGGGTCCAGCTCGCCGGGATCGACCGACCAGACCTCCTGCCCGTGCTGCCGCAGGATCCGGGTCCAGCCGCCCGGCGACGCGCCCAGGTCCAGCGCCTTCCCGCCCGCCGGCAAGTCCAGCCCGAAGGTCACGATCGCCTCCTCCAGCTTGAACTCCGACCGCGACACCCGCTCCTCGGACCGGGCCAACCGCATCCGCCCACCCGGCCAGTCCGACAGGCTGAACTCGAGCCGGTTCACGCCGAGCAACACCGCCCGGCGGCCGACGAAGCAGGACACCACGACGTCCTGGTCCGACCGGGTGACCGCCACCCCACGGTCAGTCAGGGCATCGTGGAGCAGGTGGTAGTAGGACCCGCCAGTGCTCGCACTGTCGGTCCAGGCCTGCACAGCCAAAGCCTTGGGGTAGTCGGGCAGCTCGGCCAGGATGAGCTCGGCCAACTCGTAGCCGGGCGGCAAGTCATGCGACAGGCTGGCGATCTCGACGGTGAGGTGCCGAACGAAGATGATCCGCCCCGCGTCGCACGCCTCGGCGAGCTGTTCCACCGACGGACCGACGACGCGCCCGAGGTCGCCGCTGACCCGCTCGACCCGCGCGTCATGGCCGAACTCGGCCCGGATCTCCCGCACCGCGAGGTCGTAGCTGTCGGCCGCGACCGAGAACAACACAGTCCTGCCGCCGCCGCTCACCCCTAAACCCTAGCCCTCCGGTGCCGAACGACAGGACGTAGTCGGGTACGCATACGCCCTCACACGCTTGAACACGGCTTGAGGGAGCGGCATGGGAGGGACTACCTCCTGTCCTTCGGTCCCCTGACCCAACTGCCGGGATGGAGCAGGAGCGGTTAGCCTTCCGGGCGTGGAGGAACTGACCGTCGAAGTGTTGCGGGCCTGGGCTCGGACCGCGCTGGCCGAGCTGGGCCGGGCGCGCGCCGAGATCGACGAGCTGAACGTGTACCCGGTGCCCGACGGCGATACCGGGACGAACCTCTACCTGACCTGGGAGGCCGCGTGCGACGCGCTGCCCCAGGGCGAGCTGACGTTCGCCGAGGCGGTCCAGGCGTTCGGCCGCGGCGCCCTGCTCGGCGCCCGCGGGAACTCCGGCGTCATCACCTCCCAGCTCGTCCGGGCCTGCGGCCTCCGCCTCGCCGAGAACCTGCCGCGTCACCAGGACGCCGACGAGCACGCCGTACTCGCCGATCCCAGGATGAGCGAACCGGTCGCGTTCGCGGACGCGCTCAAGTACGCCGCCGACGCCGCGTACGGCGCCGTCGCACAGCCGGTCGAGGGCACCATGCTGACCGTCGCCCGGGCCGCCGCGACCGGGGCCATGGCCGCCGCCAACGACGGGAAGAGCCTGGCCGACGTGTGCCTCGCCGCCGTCGCGTCCGCCCGGCAGGCGCTGACGAAGACGACCGAGCAGTTGGACGTACTGCGGCGCGCAGGGGTCGTGGACGCCGGGGGAGCGGGCCTGGTCGTCATCCTGGGGGCGATGGAGTCGGTGCTGACCGGACGGCACGTGACGGTCGACGTACCGGCACGCATCCCGCCCCAGACCGAGGCCGCCAACGATCTGGGCCTGGATGGACCGGCCTACGAGGTGATGTATCTGCTGGACGCGCCGGACGACAAGATCGGCGACTTCCGGCAGAACCTGGCCGGCCTCGGCGACTCGGTGGTGGTCGTCGGCGGTGACGGCCTGTGGAACGTGCACGTCCACACCGACGACGTCGGCGCAGCCATCGAGCAGGGCATCGACATCGGCCGGCCGCACCGGATCCGGGTCACCCACTTCGCCGACCTGGCCCACCACGAGCCGGTCCCGGGCCGCGCGGTGATCGCGGTCGTCGCCGGCGACGGCCTGGCCGACCTGTTCGCCGAGGCGGGGGCGCACGTGATCCGCGGCGGCCCCGGCCGCAGGTGCTCGACCGGGGAACTGCTGGCCGCGATCGAGAAGTCGAAGGCACCCGAGATCGTGTTGCTGCCGAACGACAAGGACTCGATCGCGGTCGCGGAGGCCGCCGCGACCGCGGCCCGCCAGGACGGGATCCGGGTCGCCGTGATCCCGACCCGGGCGCAGGTCCAGGGACTCGCCGCGATCGCCGTCCACGATCCCGACCGCAGCTTCGAGGACGACGTCGTACACCAGTCTGCCGCCGCCGGTCAGACCCGGCACGGCGCGGTCACGATCGCGGTGAAGGACGCCTGGACGATGGCCGGGATGTGCCGCATCGGCGACGCGCTGGGCGTGGTGGACGGCGACTTCGCGCTGATCACCGAGGATCTGGAGGACGGCCGCGATCGGCGTGGTCGACCGGCTCCTCGGCGGCGGCGGCGAGCTGCTCACGATCGTCACCGGACGGGACGTGGAGCCCGGTCTGGTGGTCGCGCTGGAGCGGCACGTACGCCGGGACCGCAAAGATGTCGATGTCGTGGTGTACGACGGAGGACAGGACAGGTACCCGCTGCTGATCGGGGTGGAATGAGAGACGGATATGGACCGGAAGCTCCGCGACTTCCTCGGTGCCAGGACGGCCAAGTCCTTCGCGGAGGTGCTCGGCCTGGAGACCGTCGGCGACCTGCTGCGGCACTACCCGCGCCGGTACCTGAAGAAGGGCGAGCTGACCCCGTTCGACGAGCTCGAGGTCGGCGACCAGGCGACCGTCAACGGCCGGGTCAAGAAGGTCACCGTGCGATCGCTGGACACCAAGGCGGAGATCCCGATCGCCGACGTGCAGAAATGGGCCCGGCGCAAGACGCTGACCAAGGTGGTCGTCACCGACGGCCGGCGCGACCTGGAGCTGGCCTTCTTCAACCAGCCCTGGCTGGCGGCCAAGCTGCCAGCCCGGCACCGCCGCCCTGTTCTGGGGCGAGGTGACGATGTTCCGCGACATCATGCAGCTGAAGAGCCCAGGCACCGAGATCCTCGACACCGACGACCTGTCCGAGGCCGAGATCGAGCGCCGGGCCCGGCCGTTCCGGCCGCTCTACCCGGCCACCGCCAAGTTGCCGACCGCAACGATCGAGCGGTCGATCAAGATCGTCCTGGACAGCCTGGACGAGAACCTGGACGACCCGATCCCGGAGCTGATCCTGCGCAAGGAGAAGCTGCTCGGGCTGCGCGAGGCCCTGCAGAAGGTGCATCTGCCGGACACCGAGAAGGACATCTGCGACGCACAGCAGCGGTTCCGGTTCGAGGAAGCGCTGGTGATGCAGACGATCCTGGCCCAGCGCCGGGCCGTCACCGACGCGCTGAACGCGGTGCCGCGGCCGCGGACCGCGGGCGGCATGCTGGACGAGTTCGACCAGCGGCTGCCGTTCAAGCTCACCGAGGGGCAGGCGGAGGTGGGCGAGGAGATCTTCGCGGATCTCGCCCGTCCGCACCCGATGCACCGGCTGCTGCAGGGCGAGGTCGGCTCCGGCAAGACCGTGGTCGCGCTGCGGGCGATGCTGTCGGTGGTCGACTCCGGCGGCCAGGCCGTCCTGCTGGCGCCGACCGAGGTGCTCGCGACCCAGCACCACAAGACGTTGACGAAGATGCTCGGCGATCTGGCCGAGGAGGGGATGCTCGGCGGCGCGGAGCGGGCGACCCGGGTCGGCCTGCTGACCGGGTCGCTCGGGCGCGGCAGCCCGCCGTACGGCGATGCTGGACGCGGCCGGCGGAGCTGCGGGGATCGTGGTCGGGACGCACGCGTTGCTCGAGGACAAGGTGCAGTTCGCCGACCTCGGGCTCGTGGTCGTGGACGAGCAGCACCGGTTCGGCGTGGAGCAGCGGGCGGCGCTCAGCCAGAAGTCCGGCGACAACACCCCGCACGTGCTGGTGATGACCGCGACCCCGATCCCGCGGACCGTCGCGATGACCGTGTTCGGCGACCTCGCGGTCTCGACGCTGACCGAGCTCCCGGCCGGGCGCTCGCCGATCCAGTCGTCCGTGGTCCCGGCGAAGGAGAAGCCGGACTGGCTGCAGCGCGCCTGGGCCCGGGTCCGCGAGGAGGTCGGCAAGGGCCACCAGGCGTACGTCGTCTGCCCGCGGATCGGCGACGACGTGAAGAACGCGGCCGACGAGGAAGGCGAGTTCGTCGCCGGCGAGGACGACAAAGGTGGCGCGAAGAAGCAAGCCCAGAATCAAGCACGGCCGCCGATCTCCGTGCTGCAGGTGTCGGAAGCGCTGGCGGAGATCCTGCACGACCTGCGGGTGGAGATCCTGCACGGCCGGCTGCCGGCCGAGGAGAAGGACACGGTGATGTCCCGGTTCGCCGCCGGCGAGGTCGACGTCCTGATCGCGACCACGGTGATCGAGGTCGGTGTCGACGTACCGAACGCCTCGACGATGGTGATCATGGACGCCGACCGGTTCGGCATCTCCCAGCTGCACCAGCTGCGCGGGCGGGTCGGCCGGGGGCGCGTGCCGGGGTTGTGCCTGCTGGTCACGGATCTGTGGCCCGGGTCGAAGTCGTACGGGCGGCTGGACGCGGTCGCGTCGACCACGGACGGGTTCGAGCTGTCCCGGATCGACCTCGAGACCCGGCGCGAGGGCGACGTGCTGGGCGTGGCCCAATCGGGTAAGCGGAGCAGTCTGAAGCTGCTCAGCGTGCTGCGGGACGAGGAGATCATCTTCACCGCGCGGCACGTGGCCAACTCGATCGTCTCGGTGGACGCGGAGCTGGCCGAGTACCCGACGCTGCGGTCGTTCGTGCGGAGCGCGCTGGAGTCCGAGACCACCGAGTACCTGGAGAAGACGTGACGCGGGTCATCGGGGGAGCGGCCGGCGGGCGGCGGATCGCCGTACCGCCGGGGACCGGGACGCGGCCGACCGCGGACCGGGTCCGGGAGGCGCTGTTCTCGTCGCTGGAGTCGGAGTTCGGCAGCTTCGACGGGCTGGCGGTGCTCGACCTGTACGCCGGTTCCGGGGCGATCGGGCTCGAGGCGCTGTCCCGTGGCGCCGCGCGGGTCGTCCTGGTCGAGTCGGACCGCCGGGCGGCCGACGTGATCGCCGACGAACATCCGGGCGGTCGGGATGCGGGGCGCGACCGTGCTCACGCGTCCGGTGGAGAAGGTCGCGGCGGGGGAGAGCCAAGGACCCTTCGATCTGGTGTACGCCGACCCGCCGTACAAGCTGGAGACGGTCGAGCTGCAGGACATCCTGACTCGCCCTCGTCCAGGGCGGCTGGCTCGCCGGCGACGCCGTGGTCGTGGTCGAGCGGGGCAAGCGGGAGCCGTGGGAGTGGCCGGAGGGGTTCGCCGCGCTGCGGGATCGCAAGTACGGCGAGGCCCGGCTTTGGTACGGTCACCGCCATGAGTAAGGCCGTGTTCCCGGGGACCTTCGACCCGCCCACGAACGGGCATCTCGACATCATCGCCCGGGCCTCGGCCGCCTTCGACGAGGTGATCGTCGCGGCCGGGGTGAACCAGTCCAAGAACCGGCTGTTCGACGTGGACGAGCGGGTCGAGATGCTGACCGAGATCGCCGCGCCGTATCCGAACGTCCGGATCGGCACCTTCGAGGGCCTGCTGGTCGACTACTGCCGGGCCGAGGGCGCCGGCGTGATCGTCAAGGGGCTGCGGTCGGCCGCCGACTACGACTACGAACTGCAGATGGCCCAGCTCAACCACGCGATGACCGGGGTCGACACGGTGTTCCTGCCGACCCGCTCGGAGAACGCTTTCATCTCCTCCAGCTGGGTCAAGGAGATCGCCAGACTGGGCGGTCAGGTCGCCTCCTTCGTGCCGCCGAGTGTTCACGCACGGTTACTGGAGAAACTCTAGGATCGCCCCGGATTGGGCGACGGGCCGCGGAGTTGGTAATGTTGAGCACCGGTCTCGACGAGACCGAGATCTTGCCTGCCCACGCCTGAAAGGGATGTCCTGAGCGTCTTGGACCCGCGGTCCCCCCTCGTGATCGATACGCACGAGCTGACACGCCGCGCCGGGTCCCAACGCGAAGTCACCTTCACGGCACCGGCGCCGGCGGATCTCGGAATCGACGTGATCGGCGTCCCCGAGGGCGATCCGATCCAGTTCGATCTACGGCTGGAATCGGTGGTCGAAGGGGTTCTCGTCACCGGTACGGCCCGAGGCCGTCTGGTCGGGGAGTGCGCGCGGTGCCTGGTCGATATCGAGGACGAGTTCCTCGCTGACGTCCAGGAGCTGTACGTCTACCCGGAGAGCGATGCCGAACCCGACGAGGCCAGCCGGATGGAGGGCGATCTGATCGACCTCGAGCCGGTGCTGAGGGACCAGGTGGTGCTCGCACTGCCGTTCCAGCCCTTGTGTACGGACGACTGTCCGGGTCTGTGCCCCGAGTGCGGGGCACGCCTGGCGGACGAGCCCGGCCACAGGCACGGAGAGGCGGCCGACCCGCGCTGGGCCGCGCTCAGCGGCCTGCTCCAGCAGGACGAACGACCGCAGGACAACTAGATACCGAGCACGAGTCATACACACGTCAGCCAGCCGGCCGGGTCCACCAGCCCCCGGCCGAACCGAGGAGTCATAACCGTGGCCGTTCCGAAGCGGAAGATGTCGCGCAGCAACACCCGCAGCCGCCGGGCCCAGTGGAAGACCACTGCCCCGCAGCTGGTGACCTGCGTGAACCCCGCCTGCCGCGCGAAGCACCTGCCGCACACCGTTTGCCCGACCTGCGGCCAGTACGGCGCCAAGGGCGAGCGTCGCCAGGTCGTCGAGAGCTAAGAGGGCACCAGCCAGTGAATTCGGTCAACCCTGAGTTGATCTCGGGGAACGGGGGCCTCTACGCCGAGCTGAACCAGCGGCTCGGCGTATCGCTGGCTGACAACTTACTGGAGCACGCCTTCACCCACCGCTCGTACGCGTACGAGAACGGTGGGCTGCCGACGAACGAGCGGCTGGAGTTCCTCGGGGACTCCGTGCTCAGCATCATCGTCACGGAGTCGCTGTTCCGTAACCATCCGGACCTGTCCGAGGGCCGGCTGGCCAAGCTGCGCGCCGCGGTGGTCAACATGCGCGCGCTCGCCGGCGTCGCCCGCGACCTCAAGCTCGGCAGGTACCTGCGGCTCGGCCGCGGCGAGGAGGCGACCGGCGGCCGGGACAAGTCGTCGATCCTGGCCGACTGCGTCGAGGCGCTGATCGGCGCCGTCTACCTGGACCGTGGGTTCGAGACCGCCGGACAGGTCGTGCACACGATGTTCGACGACCTGATGGAGTCCTCGGCCCGGCTCGGGGCCGGCCTGGACTGGAAGACCTCGCTGCAGGAACTGGTCGCCCAGCTGGGCGTCGGCGTCCCGGAGTACGTGATCGCCGAGTCCGGCCCGGACCACGCCAAGACGTTCGAGGCACGGGTCCGGATCGGCGCGGACACCTACGGGCACGGCATCGGCCGGAGCAAGAAGGAAGCCGAGCAGCAGGCCGCGGAAACCGCCTGGAAGGCCTTGCGGGCGGCCCACCCGGACAGCACGGACCCCTCGCAGTCCTGAAGTGCCAGAGCTTCCCGAAGTAGAGGTCGTACGCCGCGGGCTGGCGGAGTTCACCACCGGCCGGACGATCGACGCCGTCGAGGTCCTGCATCCCCGCCCGGTACGGCGCCACGCCGCCGGGCCGGACGATTTCGTCGCGCGGCTCAAGGGCCAGGTGTTCACCGAACCGGCCCGGCGCGGGAAGTACCTGTGGCTGCCGCTGGAGTCCGGTGACGCGGTGCTGACGCATCTCGGAATGAGCGGCCAGTTCCGGGTCCAGCCGGTCGGCGCGCCGGACGAACCGCACCTGCGGGTCCGGTTCCGGTTCGCCGACGACGGCGGAGAGGTCCGGTTTGTGGACCAGCGGATGTTCGGTGGTCTGTCCTATTCCGAGAACGGCGCGCCGCTGCCGCCGGAGATCGCCCATATCGCCCGCGATCCGTTCGATCCTCTGTTCGATCCGGACGCTTTCGTGGCCGCGGTCCGCAAGCGCAAGACCGGTCTGAAGCGGGCTCTGCTGGACCAGTCGGTGATCAGCGGTGTGGGCAATATCTACGCAGACGAAGCGTTGTGGCGGGCCAGACTGCACTACGCCCGGGCGACCGAGACGCTGAAACCCTTGCAGATAAGGGAGATCCTGCGGCACGCCCACGAGGTGATGGCCGAGGCACTGGACGTCGGCGGCACCAGCTTCGACGCCCTGTACGTCAACGTGAACGGGGAATCCGGCTACTTCGAACGCGGCCTGAACGTCTACGGACAAGAGGGATCGCCGTGTCCGCGCGACGGCCGGCCGATCCGTCGCGAGCCGTTCATGAACCGTTCGTCCTACCGGTGCCCGAAATGTCAGCCGGTCCCTCGCCAGGTCCGCTGGTGAGAGAGGTATCGTTAAAGAGTGTGGACCCAGGTTGACCGTCGGGCCCACCGGTGTCACCCTGAAAGACGGCACACATTTATAGGCGCTCCGGGGACCAGGGGCGCTCACAGGCCAGAACCCTTCCGGAGGACAGCACAATGGCCAAGGCTCTTCTAGGGCACCTTGGAGGCACTGACCCGCGCATGCTCGAGCAGGTTCGTCTGCTCAACCGGCGTGTCGCCGATCTGGAGGCGCACGTGATGCGCCTGCAGGCAGAGAACGACCACCTCGTCGCACAGGTCCACGAGGGCCGGTTGCTGACCGTCGACGAGGCTCTGCGCGCCCCTGCTTCGGTCTGAGGACCCGAGCCGCGACAAACTAGAGTTCCATCTCTACCGTCCGCACAACCACGGCGGTGGCCCCCGTCCGGGCCTCCGCCGCCATTTTTGTTCATTGATTGTTGAGCTCCCAGACCGTTGCCGGCCAGTCTGACGGTCGGCCTCCACCGGTTCGCGCGCATCTGTTTGTAGACTGCGAAGCGGAACTACTTCCCCCGGGTAGCGGCAGCGTCACGAGCAGTACGGCGTCGTGTGCAGTTATGGCGGTTCCTTCGGTATCGTCTGTCCTTTCACGGGTTGGAGAGCTTCGCCTTGTATCTGAAGAGCATGACGCTCCGAGGCTTCAAGTCGTTCGCGTCGGCCACGACGATGAACTTCGAACCGGGCATCACCTGCATCGTCGGCCCGAACGGCTCCGGTAAGTCCAATGTGGTCGACGCCCTCGCCTGGGTGATGGGCGAGCAGGGTGCCAAGTCGCTGCGCGGCGGCAAGATGGAAGACGTCATCTTCGCCGGCACCTCCGGCCGCGCCCCGCTGGGCCGCGCCGAGGTGGTGCTGACCATCGACAACACCGACGGCGCGCTGCCGATCGAGTACGCCGAGGTGACGATCTCGCGGACGATGTTCCGCAACGGCGGGTCCGACTACCAGATCAACGGCCAGAACTGCCGGCTGCTGGACGTCCAGGAGTTGCTCAGCGACTCCGGTATCGGCCGCGAGATGCACGTCATCGTCGGCCAGGGCCAGCTCGACTCGATCCTGCGCGCCACGCCGGAAGGCCGCCGCGGGTTCGTCGAGGAGGCGGCCGGCGTCCTGAAGCACCGCAAGCGCAAGGAAAAGGCGATCCGGAAGCTGGAGGCCACCGAGGGCAACCTGCACCGGCTCGGCGACCTGATCACCGAGATCCGCCGCCAGTTGAAACCGCTCGGGCGCCAGGCGGAGGTGGCGCGCCGGGCGGTGACGATCCAGGCGGAGGTCCGGGACGGCCGGGCCCGGCTGCTCGCCGACGACATCGTCCAGGCGCAGTCCGCGCTGGAGGCCGAGCTCAAGGACGAGGCCGCGCTGACCCAGCGCCGGTCCGAGACCGAGGCCAAGCTGCGCGAGGCGCGCGAGCTCGAGGCGGAGCTGGAGGACGCGCTCCGCGAGGACGCGCCGGCCCTGCAGGCGGCCCAGGACACCTGGTACCAGCTGTCCGGCTTCGGCGAGAAGATCAAAGGTACGGCGCGGATCGCGGCGGACCGGATCCGGTCGCTGAACGACGAGGCCGACGAGCCGCGGGCCGGGCGCGACCCGGACGAGCTCGAGCTGGAAGCGGCCCGGGTCCGTGAGACCGAGGCGCAGATCGAGGCCGAGGTCGAGGCGCACTCGGAGTTGCTCGCCGAGGCCGTCGAGCGGCGCCAGCAGCTGGAAGCACAGGAGGCCGAGGAGGAGCGCCGGATCGCGGCGCTGATCCGGGCTGCGGCCGACCGCCGTGAGGGTCTGGCCCGGCTGACCGGTCAGGTCAACGCGCTGAAGAGCCGTGCGTCCGCAGCGGAGTCCGAGATCGGCCGGCTCGCGACCAACCAGCGTGAGGCGGAGGCCCGGGCTGCCAAGGCGCAGCACGACTTCACCGCGCTGGAGACCCAGGTCGCCGGCCTCGACGCCGGTGAGCGGGGCCTGGACGAGGAGTACGAGGCCGCTCAGGCAGTCCTCGACGAGATGGACGAGCGGCTGGCCAAGGTGCGCGCCGAGGAGCGGGACGCCGAGCGCGAGCGCACCGGGCTGGCAGCACGCAAGGAAGCCCTCGAGCTCGGCCTGAACCGCAAGGACGGCGCCGGCGCCCTGCTGGCCGCCTCGGAGCAGGTGAACGGCCTGATGGGCTCCGTGGCCGCGCTGCTGAGCGTGCGGCCCGGCTACGAGACCGCCGATCGCCGCAGCCCTTGGTGAGGCGGCCGACGCCGTCGCAGTCACCCACACTGATGCTGCCCTCGAGGCAGTCGGTCACCTGAAGCAGCACGATCTCGGTCGTGCCGGGTTGCTGCTTGGGCGATGCGCCGGCCGACGACTACACGTCCTGGCCTCAGCTGCCGTATGGAGCGTCGTACGCCGTTGATGTCGTGGACAGCCCGCAGAACCTGCGGCCCGCGTTGCGGCGGCTGCTGCGCAAGGTCGCTGTGGTGGACGACGTACCGGCTGCGCAGTCGCTGGTGCGGCACCTGCCTGACGTCACCTGCGCGACTCGGGCCGGCGACGTACTGGGGGCTCACTTCGCGTACGGCGGTTCGGACGCGACGCCGAGCCTGATCGAGGTGCAGTCCGCGGTCGACGAGGCGGCGGAGAAGCTGACCGAGGCGACGGCCCGGAGCGAGCGGCTGCGGTTCGAGCTGGCCGCGCTCGAGGACGAGCGGACCCGGCAGAAGGAGTCCGTCGAGATCACGCTGGCCCGGCTGCACGAGTCGGACGCGGCGATGGCCGCGGTAGCCGAGCAGTTGGCGCACTTCGGGTCGCTGGCGAAGGCGTCCCGCGGCGAGGCGCAGCGGATGGCCGAGGCGATCGCGGCGGCCGAGGAGGAACGCGACCGGAACCTGACCGGCCTGGCCGAGCTGGAGGAGCGTCTCACCGACGCCGAGCAGTTCGACGACGACGGCGACGAGCCGGACACCACCGACCGGGATCGCCTCGCCGAGGCGGCCAAGGCCGGCCGTGCCGCCGAGATGGAGTCGCGGCTGGCGCTGCGGACCACCGAGGAGCGGGCGCGGGCACTGTCCGGGCGCGCGGACTCGCTGGAGCGCGCGGCACGGCAGGAGCGCGAGGCACGGGCCCGGGCGATCGCACGGGCCGCACGGCGGGCCCGGCAGTCGGAGGCGGCGCAGGCCGTGCACCTGGCGGCCGGCCACGTGCTGGCCCGGCTGGAGTCCTCGCTGCAGCAGGCCGCGGCCGAGCGGTCGGCGATCCAGGCGCAGCGGGCGGACCGCGAGCAGGCCCTGGCGCAGTCCCGCTCCGCGACACGGAATCTGAGCTCCGAGCTCGAGCAGTTGACCAACACTGTGCACCGGGACGCGCTGGCGCGGGCCGAGCAGAAGATGCGGCTGGAGCAGCTGTACGAGAAGGCGCTGGGCGAGCTCGGGATCGAGGTCGACGCGCTGGTCGCCGAGTACGGCCCGGACCAGCTGGTGCCGCCGCTGCCGAAGGACGGGGACGACGACACCCTCGAGCTCGAGGGTGAGCCGTTCAACCGGACGAAGGTGGAGAAGCGGCTCAAGCAGGCCGAGCGGGCACTGAACCAGCTCGGGCGGATCAACCCGCTCGCGCTGGAGGAGTTCGACGCGATGGAGGAGCGGCACCGCTTCCTGTCCGAGCAGCTCGACGACCTGAAGAAGTCCCGGCGGGACCTGATGGACATCGTCAAGGAGGTCGACGAGCGGGTCGAGCAGGTCTTCACCGAGGCCTACAAGGACGTCGAAGTCGCCTTCCAGCACGTGTTCAGCCGGCTGTTCCCGGGTGGTGAGGGCCGGCTGGTGCTGACCGACCCGGACGACATGCTTGCCACCGGCATCGATGTCGAGGCACGCCCGCCGGGCAAGAAGGTGAAGCGGCTGTCGCTGCTGTCCGGCGGTGAGCGGTCGCTGGTCGCGGTCGCCTTCCTGGTCGCCCTGTTCAAGGCGCGCCCGTCGCCGTTCTACATCCTCGACGAGGTCGAGGCGGCGCTGGACGACACCAACCTGGGCCGCCTGCTGGAGCTCTACGAGGAGCTGCGCGAGAACAGCCAGCTACTCGTCATCACCCACCAGAAGCGCACCATGGAGGTCGCCGACGCCCTGTACGGCGTGACCATGCGCGGCGACGGGGTGTCCTCGGTCATCTCCCAGCGGATCCGCGAACCCGAGCCGGTCTGACCTCACCGGGCCCGGGCGTTCGATCGGTCAGGCGGTGATCGTCATCGACGCGATCTGGTCGCCCCGGACGTCGAAGGTGAAGTGGGACGGGCCGTTGAAGCCGTCGCCGCCGACCTGGGTGAGGATCGTCAGCGGGTTGCCCGGTGTCGACACCTCGGTGCCGGTGAAGGTGGCGCGTTTGCCGATCAGCTCGTTCTCGCTCCAGGACCGGATCCGGTCCGGGCCGCGGAACTGGCGGCCCCAGTCGTCGACGTAGCCGTCCGCGGCGAAGGCCGCGACGAACGCGTCGTTGTCCTGGTCGTCGATCGCGGTGAGCGCGCGCCGGACCACGGCCGGGATCTCCTGGCTCATGGAGACGACGATAACGCCCTCGGTTGAACCGGTCCGGGCTTTCCCACGTGTCAGGAGTGAAGATCAGCGACCGTGAGGGGAAAGATCATGAAGCGTCTGGGCATTGTCATCGGTGTGTTCGCGCTCGGCCTGGCCGGGATGACGGCCTGTGGTGACGACAGCGACACACCGGCCAGCGGGGCGACCGCGGCCGGCTCGGGGGCGAAGCTGGCGACCGCGGATGTCGGCGGTCTCGGCAAGGTCGTCGTCGACGGCAACGGACGGACCGTGTACGTGTTCGACAAGGACAGCTCCGGCAAGTCGAACTGCGAGGACGACTGCCTGGCGAAGTGGCCGGCCGTACCGGCCGGGGAAGGCACCCCGCAGCTCGACGGCATCGACGCCTCCCTGGTCAGCACAGTGACCCGCAGTGACGGCAGCAAGCAGCTGGCGGTCGGCGGACTGCCGGTCTACCTGTTCGCTCAGGACAGCAAGGCCGGCGAGGCCAAGGGCCAGGCTGTCGGTGGAGTCTGGTGGGTCGTCGGCACGGACGGCAAGAAGATCACCACCCAACCGGCCGACAATGGCAATTCCGGCTACTGAGGCTTTCCCGATGTGGGCGCCCACCGTTACCGGTATCGTGCGGTCGGTGGTTGACTACCCGGGTCCACAGGCCGCCGAGGCGCTGGTCCGTTCCCTGTACGCCGAACACGGCCGCAGCCTGCTCGCCTACGCGACCAGGCTCACCGGGGACCGGGCGGCCGCGGAGGACGTCGTACAGGAGACTCTGGTCCGGGCGTGGAAGCATGCGGACGACCTGACCGAAGGCAAGGGGTCGGTGCGTGGGTGGCTGCTCACCGTAGCGCGCAACATCGTCACCGACCGGGCTCGGGCGCGAGCGGTCCGGCCGACCGAGGTGGCGGATGTGGTGGACCGGCCGCCGGTGGAGGCCGACCACTCCGAGTCGGTCGTGAACACCATGGTGGTGCTGGACGCGCTGGACAAGGTTTCGCTCGAGCACCGTGAAGTGCTGGTGCAGCTGTACTACCGCGGCAGGTCGGTGACCGAGGCGGCGAAGGAACTTGGTGTCCCGCCAGGTACCGTGAAATCGAGATCGTATTACGCCCTCCGAGCCCTGCGCGCGGTGATGGCCGGACAGGAGGTGGCGCGATGAGTGAGCACGATCGCTCGCAGCTCGGCGCCTACGCCCTCGGCGCGCTGGAGCCCGACGAGATCCGTGAGGTCGACGAGCACCTGGCCACGTGCCCGGAATGCCGCGCCGAGGTGGCCGAGCTCGAGGAGATGAAGGAGTTCCTCGGCGAGGTACCGCCCGAGGCGTTCCTGGAGGGTCCGCCTCCGGACGGCGACCTGCTGCTGCAGCGCACGCTGCGAGAGGTGCGTACGACGGCGACGGCAACGGTGACGCCTGCCGGTGCGCCTCCCGCCAAGCGCCGGTCTCGATGGCTGGCGGTTGCCGCCGCGGTCGTCGTGGTGGCCGGTGCGCTCGCCGGCGGAGTGGTCATCGGGCGGCAGAGCGTGGACCAGACCGATGTGCCGGTCGCCGGCTCCAAGCAGGTGACAGCCACCGACACGACCACAGGTGCGACGATGGCGACCACAGTGGAGCCGCGGGCCGGGTGGAGCTGGGTCCAGGTGCAGATCAAGGGTCTGAAGGCCGGCGCCGAGTGCCAGATGCTCGTGACCGACAAGGCCGGGAAGGCCTGGGTAGC
Source organism: uncultured Actinomycetota bacterium (assembly GCA_963748245.1). GTDB lineage: Bacteria > Actinomycetota > Actinomycetes > Propionibacteriales > Kribbellaceae > Kribbella. The sequence continues at coordinate 334,639 of CAVVIA010000006.1, forward strand.
GGGCACCTGGAAGGTGTCGGAGAAGTCGGCCCGCGAGAACAACAGCCGGTTCGAGGGTGGTGTGCTGGTCCCGATCGACCAGGTGAGGTCGGTGCAGGTGAGGACGCTCCAGGGGCAGAATGTGGTGACCACCCCGATCTGACGAGCTTGGCGGGCACGAGAGGATGGGGCCGTGGCTACTACCTCCGACGACCTTCGGGCCCGCCGTCAGGCCGCGGCCGACAACTGCGACCGCTGGGTGTCCGCCCGCAGGCTGCCGGTGCCGGACAGGGTGCAGCGGCTCGCTGAGGCTGCCACTGAGGGCAAGCCCGACATGTACGGCAGCGGCGGTGACGTTGCTGCGCTGGAGCAGGAGGTGGCCGAGCTCCTGGGCAAGCCGGCGGCGGTGTTCATGCCGACCGGGATCATGGCCCAGCAGAGCGTCCTGCGGGTGTACGCCGACCGCGCCGGCACCAGCCGGGTGGCCGTGCATGGGCTCTCCCATCTCCTGGTGCACGAGCTGAACGCACTGGAGGAAGTGCACGGGCTGCGGATCGAGCGGCTCACGTCCGAGCCGCGGCAGCCCCGACCGGACGAGCTGGCCGCGATCCCGGGGAAGCTGGCCGCGGTGACGCTGGAGCTTCCGCTGCGGGAGGCCGGGTTCGTCCTGCCGGCGTGGGACGAGTTGGTCGTGTTCGCGGAGTCCTGTGCGGAGCGCGGCGTACCACTGCATCTGGACGGGGCTCGGTTGTGGGAGAGCACGCCGTACCTCGAGCACAGTCTGGCTGAGGTCGCCGCACTGGCTTCGAGTGTGTATGTGTCGTTCTACAAGGTGCTGGGCGGGCTGAGCGGTGCCGCGCTGGCTGGTCCGGAGGACGTGATCGCCGAGGTACGGCGTTGGCAGCGCAGGCTGGGCGGCAACCTCTTCACGCTGTTCCCGTACGCCGTGTCCGCGCGCGAGGGACTGAAGACGGTGCTGCCGCAGATGGGGGACCTGTACCAGCGGGCCGTCGAGCTCTCGATGGCCTTGCAGAGCGAGGGATTCCGGGTGTTCCCCGAGCCGCCGCACACCAATTCGTTCCGGGTCTACGCGCCGCGTGCGGCCGAGGCGATCGAGCGTGCCGCGGTGGAGCGGATGGAGGCGACGCGGCAGGCGATCTGCCAGCCGTGGCAGCAGGCCGACGTACCGGGCTGGTCGTGGGTGGAGCTGGTGGTGACTCCGAACACGTTGGACTGGCAGGTGGACGAAGTGGCAAAAGCCTATGGGGAACTTCTGGAACAATGAGCTCGTAGCACCAACAGTTGAGGTTGGTGTGGGGATACGGGGAGAGAAGTGCTGACATTCGTTGTCACGATGGTTGTTCTGCTGGTTCTGTCGGGGCTTGTGCTCCTGGCGGTCGCTCGGGGGGAAGGTAGGCATTTCGGCTAGTAGTACCGTGCCTGGATGAGACGGTTGATCTTCCAGGAGTATGTGACGCTCGACGGATACGCCGCCGAGCCGGACGGGGGGCTGGAGTTCTCCAGCACGGTCTCCGAGCAGGCGGACGTGGACAACCTGGCGTTGCTCGACACCGTCGACACGATGCTGCTCGGCGCGGAGACGTACCGGTTGTTCGTCGGCTTCTGGCCGACGGACGCGGCGGCCGGGGAACCGATCGCGCCGAAGCTCAACGCGCTGCGCAAGGTGGTCGTGTCCAGGACGATCGACAGTGCACCGTGGGGCTCGGACGAGCCTGCCCTCGTGATCCGTGATGCGGTCGAGGACGTGCGTGAGCTCAAGAGCGAGAGCGGCAAGGACATCATCTTGTGGGGCAGCATCTCGCTGTTCCACACGCTGCTGATCGCCGGCCTCGTCGACGAGGTGCAGTTGCGCGTCTGCCCGGTGCTGATCGGTGCGGGGAAGAGCGTGTTCCCGAGTAGCGGCGAGCCGCGCAATCTGGAGCTGATCGAGGCCAGGCCGTGGGCGAACGGCGGCGTACTGCTGCGCTACCAGCCGGCTTAGCTGACCGCGTCGACGATCGCCTTCACGATCGGCGCCGCGACGGTGACCGTCGGGAGGACGAGTAGCCCGACGGCAACGGCGTACGTGCCGGCCGAGAGCAAGGGGTAGCGCGGCTCGGGGTCAGCCAATCTCTGGACCCTGAGGACGGTGGCTGACTTGGCTGCGGCGAGTCCGGCCTCTGGAGCGGGTGCACCGGCCAGCGCGACCAGTGCCCGGGCCAGTGGGCGTGGGCCGTTGCGGCGGCGGGCGTCGTCGTCCGCCAGCAGCTCGACGAGCGTGCGTGCCTGCTCCAGCGCCACCTCACTCCGCACCCAGCGCGGGAAAGCCTGATGCAGAGCCGTGAATGCTTCCAGCACCAGATCGTGGCGAGCCCGGAGGTGAGCCTGCTCATGCGCCAGTACGGCGTGCAGCTCGCTCTCGTCGAGTCGCTCGAGGGCTCCGACCGACACCACAACCCTCGCGCCTCGCAGCGCGGGTAGGCAGTACGCGAGCGGCGTCTGCTCGGACAGGACCCGCAGACCGGGGATGAGGCCGTCCGGTGTGGCGAGTACGTCGACCAGGTCGCGGTGCCGTTTGCGTCGGGCTCTCGTGCCGACTGCCACTCGGCCGGCTGCCCAGACTAGCTTCACCAGAACCAATGCGGTCATGGCGAGGATCGCTGCGGCCAGGAGGTCCCTGATGGAGGACGGGTTGAAGCTGGGCTCACCCGGTTGGCCCGCGGTGGAGTAGGAGAGCGCTATGCCGGCGCCGAGTGCTGCCAGGACGGCGGCGATGGCTATCGCCTGCCAGAGCGCGACAGCGGCCCGGGGGATCCGATAGGGCCAGGCAGAGCGGGCCAGCAGGGCCGGTGCCGGTCCAGTCAGCACCAGGGCCAGAGCGGCGAGGAGGACCGGGGTGATCACCCCGCCTGCTCCTCCAACCGCGCGAGGGCCTCGCGCAGGAGTTCGGCTTCCTCGTCGCTGACCTGGCCGACGAAGCGGACCAGGGCCTCACGGCGATCGCCTGCGCGTTCGAGTGCGTCGCGCATGAGGTCGGCGGCCAGCTCCTCGCGCGGCGCCGCTGCCCGGTAACGCCAGGCCTTGCCATCGCGCTCCCGCTCGGTCAGCTTCTTCTTGGCCAGCCGGTCCAGCACTGTCATGACGGTCGTGTAGGCGAGCTCCCGGGTGGCCGACAACTGCTCGTGCACCTCGCGGACGGTCAGTGCGTCCGGCGCGGCCCAGAGCTGCTCCATCACCAGTCGCTCCAGGTCCCCCAAGGGCCTCGGTGCCTTCTCGTCGCTCGCCACGTGACCAGTATAACTACAGGACGTAGTAGATCTGGGTTAGCATCTACTACGTAACGTCGTAGATGGCACGGAGGGCCCGCGCGTGGACACCCTGGATCTGGCTCGATGGCAGTTCGCCGTCACCACCGTGTACCACTTCTTCTTCGTCCCGGTGACGATCTCGCTGGTCGCGATCACCGCCGGGCTGCAGACCGCGTGGTACCGGACCGGCAAGGAGAAGTACCTGCGGCTGACCAAGTTCTACGGGAAGCTGTTCCTGATCAACATCGCGATGGGCGTGGTCACCGGCATCGTCCAGGAGTTCCAGTTCGGGATGAACTGGAGTGACTACTCGCGCTTCGTCGGCGACGTGTTCGGCGCCCCGCTGGCGCTGGAGGGGCTGCTCGCGTTCTTCCTCGAGTCGACCTTCATCGGGTTGTGGATCTTCGGCTGGGACCGGCTGCCCAAGCTGGTCCACCTGGCCTGCATCTGGGTGGTGGTGCTCGGCACGCAACTGTCGGCGTACTTCATCCTGGCGGCCAACTCCTGGATGCAGAACCCGGTCGGCTTCCGCTACAACGCCGAACGCGGGCGGGCGGAGCTGACCGATCTGTGGGCCGTGCTGACCAACAAGGTCGTCCTGGTCACCTACCCGCACACCATCTTCGCCGCGTTCATGGTCGGCGGCGCGTTCGTCGCCGGGGTGGCGATCTGGCACCTGGTACGGCGGCCGGACGTGGACCGGGACGTGTTCCGGACGGCGCTCAAGCTCGGCGCGGTGATCGTGCTCGCGGCCAGTGCCGGGGTCGCGATCAGCGGTGACCAGCAGGGCAAGGTGATGACCGAGGTGCAGCCGATGAAGATGGCCGCGGCCGAGGCGCTGTACGAGACGGAGAAGCCGGCCTCGTTCTCGGTCTTCACCGTCGGCACGCTGGACGGGTCGCGGGAGGTCTACTCGCTCAAGGTGCCGTACCTGCTGTCGTTCCTGGCCACCGGGCACTTCGACGGCGAGGTGCAGGGGATCAACTCGCTGCAGGACGCCTACGAGCAGCTGTACGGGCCGGGCTCGTACAAGCCGAACATCCCGCTGACCTACTGGACCTTCCGGCTGATGATCGGGGTCGGGATGGCGTCGGCGGCGATCGCCCTGTGGTTGCTGTGGGCAACCCGCCGGGGCCGGGACCCGAACCGCTGGTGGATCTGGCTGGCGATCCCGCTGCCGTTGCTGCCGCTGGCGGCGAACTGCTTCGGCTGGATCTTCACCGAGACCGGGCGGCAGCCCTGGCTGGTGTTCGGACTGTTGCCGACGGCATCGGGTGTGTCCCCCGGGACGACCAGCGGTGAGGTGATCACGTCGCTGGCCGGGTTCACCCTGCTGTACGGCGTCCTGGCCGTGGTCGAGGTGAAGCTGCTGTTCCGGACCATCCGCGGCGGCCTGGCCGGGACGGACGCGGCGTCCGGGCACGACTCGCCGGATGACTCGCCCGAACAAAAGCCGTTGTCGTTCGCGTACTGAGGAGCGTGTCATGGAACTCACGACTGTCTGGTTCCTCGCCATCGCGGCGTTGTGGATCGGGTACTTCGTCCTGGAGGGGTTCGACTTCGGCGTCGGCATGCTGCTGCGGGTGCTCGGCCGGAACGAGCCCGAGCGGCGCGCGGTGATCACCACGATCGGGCCGGTCTGGGACGGCAACGAGGTGTGGCTGATCGTGGCCGGCGGGGCGACGTTCGCGGCCTTCCCGGAGTGGTACGCGACGCTGTTCAGCGGGTTCTACCTGCCGCTGTTCGCGATCCTGGTGTCGCTGATCCTGCGCGGGGTGGCGCTGGAGTACCGCGGTAAGCGCGACGACCTGCTCTGGCGCGGCCGGATGGACACGTTGATCACGATCGGGTCGGTGGTGCCCGGCGTTCCTGTGGGGACTGACGTTCGCGAACCTGGTCCGCGGTGTCCCGCTGGACGCGTCCTACGAGTACGTCGGGAATCTCGGCGACCTGCTGAGTCCCTTCGCTGCTCCTCGGCGCGGTCGCGTTCACCGCGGTCTTCATCGCGCACGGCGCGATCTTCCTGGCCCTCCGCACGACCGACGACCTGCGCGACCGCGCCAACCGGCTGGCTACCCGCGCAGGCTTGGCCGCCGCGGTCCTGGTGGTCGCGTTCCTGCTGGTGGGCTCAGGCGATCCGTGGTGACACCGTCTCGGTGATCGTCGCGGTCGGCGCGGTGGTCGCGTTCGCGGGCGGTCTGCTCGCGAACCGCGTCCGCCGCGAGGGCTGGGCCTTCGTCGGTACGGCGCTCGCGATCGCGCTGGCCGTGACGTCGCTGTTCGCCGCGATGTTCCCGGCCGTCATGCCGTCAACACTTGATCCCGGATCAACATTGACAACAGTTGATGCGCGTCAACGCCGTACACGTTGAAGATGCTTGACGATCATTGCCGCGATCTCCCGCCGCTGGTGCTGCTGTACCAGGGCTGGACGTACTGGGTGTTCCGCAAGCGCGTCACGGTCGAGCCGGTCCCGTCGCGGTCCCGGTCGTGAAACCGCTGGATCCGCGGCTGCTGCGGAGGGCGCGGGCCGCACGGATCTTTCTGGCCGCCTCGGTGGTGATCGGCGTTGCCAGCGGGCTGCTGATCATCGTGCAGGCGGTCTTGCTGGCCCGCGGCATCGCCGGCGTCGTTCTGCAGGGTGACCCGATCACGGGCGTCGCCTGGGCGCTGGGCGCTGTGGTGGTGGGGCGGGCGCTGCTGGTCGTGGGGGCAGGAGGTGGTGGCGCAGCGGGCGGCGGCCGCGGTGAAGTCGACGCTGCGGCGGCAGGTGCTGGAGCACTCGCTGAAGCTGGGGCCGGTGTGGCTCAGTGGCGAACGCAGCAGTGCGCTGACAACCCTGCTGACCAAGGGACTCGACGACCTGGACCCGTACTTCGCCCGCTACCTCCCGCAGTTGGTGCTGGCGGCAACCGTTCCGGCCGGAGTGATCGGCTGGATGGCGACCGGCGACCTGATCGCCGCCGGCGACCGTCCTGATCACCCTGCCGCTGATCCCGATCTTCATGGCCTTGATCGGCTGGGCGACCCAGGCACACAGCAGACGTCGGCAGCACGCTCTCGTCAGTTCTGGCGCACCACTTCGCGGATGTCGTCGCCGGACTGCCGACGCTCAAGCTGTTCGGTCGCGCCAAGGCCCAGGAGGCCGCCGTACGACGGGTGACCGACAAGCATCGGGTGGCGTCGATGAGCAGTCTGCGGTTGGCGTTCCTGTCGTCGCTGGCGCTGGAGTTGCTGGCCAGCATCTCGGTGGCGCTGGTCGCGGTCGGTGTCGGGCTCCGACTGGTCGAAGGCAGGCTCGGACTCGAGACGGCGTTGATGGTGCTGATCCTCGCGCCCGAGGCGTATCTCCCGCTGCGACAGGTCGGAATGCACTTCCACGCCAGCGCTGACGGGGTCGCGGCCAGTGAAGAGGTGTTCCGGGTCCTGGAGACACCACTACCCGAGCGAGGCGACCGCACCGACGTACCGGACCTGCGCGAGACGCCCTCCACCTGTACGACGTGACAGTCCGGTACCCGGGTCGCGACGAGCCGGCACTGGACGGATTCGACCTGGACGTCCGGCCAGGTGAGGTGGTCGCACTCACCGGCCCGAGTGGTGCCGGTAAGTCGACCGTGCTGGCGGTCCTGCTCGGCTTCGTCGAGCCGGAACGCGGTGTGGTGGTTGCCGGTGGCAGTGCGGCCGACGAGTTCGCGCCGACGGAGTGGAGGCGGCAGTTCGCGTGGGTGCCGCAGCGGGCGGGGCTGCGGCTGGGCACGGTCGCGGACAACGTGCGGCTCGGTCGCCCCGATGCCTCGGACGACGAGGTACGGCTGGCGTTGATCGGAGCCGGGGCGAGCGAGCTCAGTCTCGACAAGCCGGTGGGGGAGCAGGGGCAACTCCTGTCGGGCGGACAGCAACGACGTGTGGCGCTGGCGCGGGCGTTGATCACGGATGCGCCCGTGTTGCTGCTGGATGAGCCCACGGCCGGGTTGGACGCCGACGCGGAAGCCACAGTGATCGCCGGTCTGCGTGCCAGCGGCCGGACGGTCCTGATGGTCGCCCACCGGCCCGCACTGATCGCTGCCGCTGACCGAACAGTGACCGTAGGCGCAAGGGAGCTGGTGAACGCATGAGCGCAACCAGGGCCGGTTCGGAGCTTTGGGGGTTGGTCAGGCCGCAGGGACGAGTGTGGGGGCGGCTGGGCTTGGCGCTGCTGACCGGGGTGCTGGCGGCGGGCTCGGCGGTGGCGTTGCTGGCTACCTCGGCTTGGTTGATCACCACCGCGGCGGCTCAGCCTCCGGTGCTGATCCTGATGGTGGCGATCGTGGCGGTGCGCGCGTTCGGCGTCGGCCGGGGTGTGTTCCGGTACGTCGAGCGGTTGGTCGGGCACGACGCGGCGTACCGGGTGCTGGGGGAGACCCGGGCCCGCATCACCGGCCGGCTGGAGAAGCTGGCACCGGGTGGCCTGAGCTCGCGGCGCAAGGGCGACCTCCTGGCACGCCTCGTGCTCGACGTCGACGCGGTGCTCGACCTGTGGCTGCGCGTCCTGCTGCCAGTCGTAGTCGCAGCAGTCACCGCAACAGCAACGGTCGTCCTCCTCGTGCTCCTGCTCCCGGCAGCAGGCGCTGCCGTAGCACTCGCAGTCCTCATCGCGTGCACCGTCGTACCGTGGCTGACCGCCCAGTCGGCGGCCCGGGCCGAGCGGAAGATCGCGGGCTCCCGTGGCGAGGTGGCGGCTGCGGCAACCGAGACACTGCTGACCGCTGGAGACGTGGTCGCCTTCAACGCGGTCGACGACGTACTCAACTCCTTCAGCGCCAGCGACGCGAGGCTGGCCAAAGCGGAGCGACGCTCGGCCTGGAGTGCAGGGCTCGGCAGTGCGTTGCTCATGCTGTGCGTCGGCGGCGCGAGCGTGGCCGGGCTGGTGCTCGGCAATACGGCGAACATCACCGGCGCGGTGTTCGCTGTACTCGTCCTGACGCCGCTTGCGCTCGCCGACGTACTCGGAGGCATCCCGGCCGCCGCGCAGCTCGCCATCCGGGTCAAGGCGTCACTCGGCCGAGTGCAGGAGCTCCTGGACAGCCCCGAGCCGGTCACCGAGCCCGCAAGCCCTCAGCCGTTGCCGAACGGTCGTGACCTGGAGGTCAGGCTCCTACGGGTCGGGTATGGCGAGGCCGACGTACTGGATGGGTTGACTCTGGACATGCCGGCCGGGAGCCGCGTGGTAGTCACCGGGCCGAGTGGATCGGGCAAGAGCACGCTGGCCGCGGTCCTGCTGCGGTTCCTGGAGCCGCGCGCCGGTGAGGTCCTGCTGGACGGTGTGGACCTCGCCAGGCTCGAAGGCGACCAGGTGCGGTCTGTGGTCGGGCTGCTGACGCAGGAGAGCCATGTGTTCGACACGAGCATCCGGGAGAACCTCCTGCTCGCCAGGCCCGAAGCGAGTGACCTGATGCTGTGGAGAGCGCTGTACCGGGCGCGACTCGGGGTGTTCGTGGAGAAGCTGCCGAACGGGCTCGACACGATGGTCGGCGAGCACGGTGCGCGGCTGTCGGGCGGTGAGCGCCAGCGGCTCGCGTTCGCCCGGCTGCTCCTGGCCGATCGCGACGTACTCGTGCTCGACGAGCCGACGGAACACCTGGACGAGGAGACCGGCCGGGCGCTGCTCGAGGATCTGTTCGCCGCGGCCGGTCACCGTACTGTCGTCCTCCTCACCCACCGGCCCGAGCTGGTTCCTCCTCACGTACCGCGACAGCTGGTGTGCCTGACGTGACGAATGCGGGTGGCGGGCCGGGTGTCTGTCAAGATGGGGAACCGTGACTCCACTGCTCGCCGACTCCGTCCTGATCGTCATCATCGTGGCCGCTGTGGTCCTGGTCGCCGGTACTGCCGGACTGGTCGTGACCCGCCGCCGCAAGGCCCTGCCGTCCACCCGGCCGGCGCCGCTGGAGACCGCGGAGCCGAAGGTCGGTGACGACGCGGAGGAGCCGCGGGACACGCCGACGCGGACGCTGGAGGACACCGAGCTCCCCGCGGAGCCGGTCGCGACGATCGAGAAGCCCGAATCGGCGCAGGGCCGGCTGATCCGGCTGCGGACCCGGCTGGCCCGGTCGCAGGGCTCGCTGGGCAAGGGGCTGCTCGCGCTGCTGTCGCGGGACAAGCTGGACGAAGAGGCGTGGGAGGACATCGAGACCACCCTCATCACCGCCGACGTCGGGGTGACGCCCACGCAGGAGCTGGTCGAGCGGCTGCGGACCCGGATCCGCGTCGAGGGCGTCGGCGGCGACGAGGCCCGGCAGATCCTCCGCGAGGAGCTGATCGAGCTGGTCAACCCGTCGATGGACCGCTCGCTGAAGGTGAGCCGCAAGGAGACCCAGCCGGCCGTCGTCCTGGTGGTCGGGGTGAACGGCACCGGCAAGACCACCACGGTGGGCAAGCTGGCGCGGGTCCTGGTCGCCGAGGACAAGCACGTCGTACTGGGTGCGGCGGACACGTTCCGGGCGGCGGCCGCCGACCAGCTGCAGACATGGGGCGAGCGGGTCGGCGTGCGCACCGTGCGCGGGCCCGAGGGCGGTGACCCGGCCAGCATCGCGTTCGACTCGGTCAAGCAGGGCATCGAGGAGGAGGCGGACGTCGTACTCGTCGACACCGCCGGACGGCTGCACACCAAGACGGGCCTGATGGACGAGCTCGGCAAGGTGAAGCGGGTGATCGAGAAGTCCGCCGAGGTGGACGAGGTGCTGCTCGTCATCGACGCCACCACCGGCCAGAACGGCCTCACCCAGGCCCGGGTGTTCGCCGAGGTCATCAACGTCACCGGCCTGGTCCTGACCAAGCTCGACGGTACGGCGAAGGGTGGCATCGTGATCGCGGTCCAGCGCGAGCTCGGCGTCCCGGTCAAGCTGGTCGGCCTGGGCGAAGGCCCGGACGACCTGGCCCCGTTCGACCCCGAGCAGTTCGTCGACGCCCTGCTCGACTGAGCTCTCGTTCACCGGCGGCACCGAGGCCGCCGCGCACCATCTCCGCGCGGCGGCCGAAACCAGCCGCGGCTAGATCGAGCGGCGATGACCGGCCTGGGGCCGGGAGTCCTTGAGAGCGTCGGCCGTGTCGGTGGACAGATCCGTCCACCACTGGATCTCCTCGTGGGTGGTCGGTTCCTGCGGCGCCTGCGGTAGCTGACCGAGTCGCTCGACCTGCTCCGCGAGGGCGTCGAGGACCGACCGGAGCTGAACCCTGGCCACCTGGGTGAAGGTGCGGACGTACTCGAGCTCGGCCGCCTGCGCGTTGCTCGGCGGCAGGTGCTTGACCGCGGACTCCACCGAGTCGCGCGCCTGCTCCAGTGCGTCCCGCTGCTGACCGCGGGCCGACTCCACCAGGTCCTTCGCGTACTGCTCGGCCTCGGCGACGAGATTGTCCGCGATCTGCTGGGCCTGGCTGAGCAACCCGACGGCGTGCGCGGTGATGTGGGCGCGCTGATCGGCATCCGGCGAGCTGCTCCGGTGCCGCTCCACCTCGGCCCGGAGCTCGGCCCGGTCCGCGTCGGCGTACTCGATCTGCTCGGCGAGCTCGTTCAGGTACGCCGCTACCTCGTCCGGGTCCAGACCCCTGCGCCGGCTCCGAAAGGTCTGGTGCCTGATCGCGTACGGCGACTGAGTGGGTCTCCGGGCGAATGGATCTTCGCTCGTCACTGCTGGCCCCCTGCCGAGGTCGTGGTCCCGAGGGACTCGGTGCGGATGTCGGCCGCCGGCACACCGGCTCCGGTGAGTTCTTCGACGGTCTGCCGGACCATACCGGGGGAACCGCATACCAAGGCGGTGCGGCCCGCCCACGGCCCCTGGTCCGCCGCGACCGTGCCGACCGGTCCACGCGGTCCGGGGTACGACCTGTCGTCGGAGACCACGCCCGTGTAGCTGAACCACGGCCGCTGGGTGAGGCTCCTGAGCTGCTTGTGCTCGTAGAGGTTCCACGGCATCCGGGCACCGTGGAACAGATGCACCCGGGGCACGTCGGCCGGCTGGGTGCGCCGGTCGAGCTGTTCGAGCATCGCCCGGAACGGCGCGAGACCTGTCCCGCCGGCCACCATCAGGATGTCCCGGCCGTTGTCCGGCAGCTTCAGACTGTCGCCGACCGGAGCACCCAGGCGGACCGGGTCGCCGCGCTTGAGCGAACGCACGGCCGGCCCGCTGACCTGACCGCCGGGGACCAGTCCGATGTGCAGCTCGAACGAGCCGTCGGTCCGCGGGGCGCTGGCCGGGCTGTAGTAGCGCCAGCGCCGGGGCCGGTACGGGATCTCCAGCGCGACGGACTGACCGGGCTGGTAGTCGAGGGGTTGCTCGGGACGGATCTGCACGATCGTGACGTCCATCGTGCGTCGATCGACCCCCAGCACCTCGCCCGACCACCAGGCCGGGCTGTCCTCCGCCGACTCCTCGGCGGCCTGGACCATCACGGTCGCGACCAGGCCGTACGCCTCGGCCCAGTCGGCGGCCAGCTCGGCCGTCCAGGCGGCGCCGAGGAAGTGCTGCAAGGTCGCGAGCAGCGACGCGCCGACCGCCGAGTAGTGCTCGGACACCGCGCCGAACCGGCGGTGGTCCCGGCCGAGCTGCTGCAGGACCGGCACGACCTGGTCGAGCTGCGCCGCGTTGCTGACCACGGCACCGAGTGCGCCGACCAGCTTGTCCCGCTGGTGGGCCATGGAGACCGGGAACATCTCCCGGACCTCGGGATGGGAAAGGAACAGGTGAGAGTAGAAGAACAACGGAACCTCGTCGCCCGACTTCGCGACGAGGGCCCAGCTGTTCTTCAGCGCGGCCGGGTCCATCCCCGGCTCAGTGCACGGTGACGATGTCGTCCTGGGTCGCTCCCAGTGCCGACACGACCCGTCCGACGATGTCGGCAGGCACCTGGTGCGCCTCCAGCGAATCGACCAGGTGCACGACCACCTTGCCGAAGTCGTCGCCGGTGATCCCGCGGCCCTGATGCGCCTGCGCCAGGTCGGCGCCCTCGTACGACACCGGACCACCCATCACCTGCGAGACCAGCTGCACCTGGTGCCGCTTGAGCCGGGGCAGATCGGTGTCCACGAAATAGCCGGCGAGCTGCGGATCGCCGAGCACCTTCTGGTAGAAGAGGTCCACTACCGATGCGATCGCCGGACCACCGCCGACCGCATCGTAATCGCTGTTTCCCCCGGTGCCCTGTGCCTGCTCGACCACGGCGCAACCATCTCCCAGTCCTCGAAATCGGGTCCCCGAGCGGTGACGATCCGAGCACTCTCCGGCGCTCGGGTCAAGCACTTGGCGAAGATTGGTCACAATTCGTCCGATCTTCGTGCCAACCATTGACACAGTGACCAGGTCTTGTGATTGTTTGTGGTCACTATGCCTCGCGAACGTTGCTTGAGGCAATGAATTTGCCGGCCTCACCGGGGTCACTGGTACTGTGCGAAGGCCGCCGCGATATCGTCATCCGTTGCCAGGAGCAACCGAAGGAGGACCCGCGCCTTGTAGGGGTCCAGGAAGCCGCCGTCGATGAGCCCGCGCCGCAGCAGGTCGGATTCGGACCCCACTGACGTGTAGGTGTTCCGCAGTACCGAACCACCACCAGTCCGCGACGTCAGCACCACAGGCATCGCCGCGGCCAGCTCACCCAGTACGGGGGCCAGTGCGGACGGCACGTGGCCCACACCGAACCCAGCAACGACCAGACCCTGGTGAGTGTCCGCCAAGCCCGCCAGGAGCAGGCCGTCGTCGTCCATCGTCACCGTGTAGAGCGCCACTCGGGTCGCGTCGAGCTCAGCCGGCTCAGCCCTTCCATGTACGCCGTCCAGCCGCAGCGGACGGGTGAGCACACGGACCCGGTCCTCGATCACATGGCCGATCGGACCGGTGTTGGGTGACACGAACGTCGCCGTACTGGTGCTGTGGGTCTTGCGCACCCACCGCGCGGCGTGGATCTCCTCCTTGAACACGACCAGTGCACCGAGGTCGCGGGCCGCAGGGGAGCAGGCGACGCGTACGGCGGCCAGCAGGTTGGCCGGACCGTCAGGGCCGGCCAGGGTCGGGTTGCGCATCGCGCCGGTGAGGACGAACGGCTGCTGGTGCGGCCACACCTGGTCGACGAGGAACGCGGTCTCTTCGAGGTTGTCGGTTCCCTGCGTGACCACGACGCCGGTCGCGCCGTCCGCCACGGCCTTCGAGGCAGCGTCGACCACGTCGAGCATCTTCGAGGCGGTCAGGTTGGCACTGGGGACCTTCTCGACGTCCTGGATCTCGACAGCGTGACCGACCTCGGCCAGACCCGGCACGGCCGCGGTGAGGTCGTCACCGCTGAGCCGGTGCTTGCCGGCCATCGAGATGGTGCCGCCCAGCGTGAACAACGCGATGCTCACTACAGCTCCTCCACACTCCGGAATCGAACTGGCGCAGGCTACCGGGTGCGGGCGCGCACGTGCATCCGTTCGCCCTGCGGCCCGTACAGACACAGCATCTCGGCCGGACCGGGCCCGGGGTTGCCGAACCAGTGCGGCACCCGGGTGTCGAACTCCGCGACCTCTCCCTCGCCCAGCATGAAGTCCTGGTCGCCGAGCACCAGCCTGATCCGCCCGGACAACACGTAGACCCAGTCGTATCCCTCGTGGGTCTTCTGCACCACCTCACCGCCCGGCCAGCCCTCCGGCACGATCTGCTTGAACGCCTGCAGTCCGCCCGGTCGCCGGGACAGCGGGATGTGCACCGTGCCGTGCCGCTTGATCGGCTTCGCGTGGATCCGCGGATCGCCCGTCGGCGGCGCGTCCACCAGTTCGTCCAGCTGGACCTGGTGCGCCCGGGCGAGGGGCAGCAGCTGCTCCAGCGTCGGTCGGCGCTGCCCGGACTCCAGCCGGGACAGCGTGCTCACCGAGATCCCGGTGGACTCGGACAGCTGGGCCAGCGTCGTGTTCCGCTCGGCGCGCAGCATCCGCAGCCGCGGTCCGACTGCCTCGATGACCTCGTCGAAGGTGTCCATCTTGCCATTATGGCAAAGAAGTTTGTCGAAAACGACAGCCGTCGCGGATCCTCGAACCACCGAGCGAAGGAGTCCGAGAGATGAAGAAATACGACGTGATCGTGATCGGCGGAGGGGCTGCCGGACTGAGTGGGGCGCTGGCGCTGGCGCGGTCGCGCCGGTCGGTGCTGGTCGTCGACGACGGTACGCCGCGGAACGCCCCGGCCGAGGGGGTCCACAACTTCCTGACCCGCGACGGGATCCCGCCGGCCGAGCTGTACGCGATCGGCCGCCAGGAGGTCGCCGGGTACGGCGGTGAGTTCGCGACCGGCACCGTGACAGCGGTCCGCCGGGACGAACTGTTCACAGTCGAGCTTGCCGACGGTACGACGTACCAGGGCCGGCGGCTGCTGGTGACGACCGGGCTGACCGACGTGCTGCCCGACGTACGCGGACTGGCCGAGCGGTGGGGACGCGACGTGCTGCACTGCCCGTACTGCCACGGGTGGGAGGTGCGTGACCAGGCGATCGGCATCCTCGCGACCACTGGGATGGCGACGTTCCAGGCGCTGCTGTTCCGGCAGTTGAGTGACGACGTGACGCTGTTCCTGCACACTGCGCCGGAACCGACCGAAGATCAGTGGGAGGAGCTCGCGGCTCGCGGAATCTCTGTAGTCCAAGGGAAAGTCGAGCAGCTGGAGGTGCAGGACGACAAGCTGGCCGGTGTGCGGTTGGAGGGTGGCCGAGTCATCCCACGCCAGGCTTTGGCGGTGCAGACCAGCATGCGTGCCCGTGCGGGCTTCCTGGTCGATCTGGGGCTCGAGATCACCGAACAAGAGACGAACGGCCTCGTGACGGGAACGGTCGTGGCGGCCGACCCGCAGGGTGCTACAGCCGTGCCTGGCGTCTTCGTCGCGGGCAACGTGACCGACGCCCGCGCAACGGTCATGCCGGCCGCCGCGGCAGGTCTGATGGCTGCTGGAGGCATCAACGCGGATCTGATCACGGAAGAGACCCGTCTGGCGGTGGCCGCGCGCAGTAGTTGAGGAGTTGAATAGAGGCGGGAGGGTGGATGCAGGAATCGGTCGACCCGGACTTCGCCTCGTATGTCGACGCGCGGCAGGGTAGATGGCTCCGTACGGCGTACCTCGTGTACGGCGACCTCGAGCGAGCAGAGGATGCGCTGCTGCACGCCTTCACCCGGCTGTCACTGGCCTGGACCAAGGTGGACGACCCGGACGCTTTCGTTCAGGGGCTGCTCTACCAACCGGCTCTGGTGCGGTGGAACCGGGTGAAGGCGTTCCCGGACGAGGACGACCCGGTCAAACTCGCGCTGGCCGAGCTGACGCCGGCACAGCGCGCGGTGTTCGTGCTGCTGCACCTGGAGGAGCTGACCGAGTTCGAGGTGGCCGACGTACTCAACCTGTCCCACACCACCGTGCACGGACACGGCCTGACTGCCCTCAGCCGCTTCCGTACGGCGCTCGGCGCGGGTGACTGGCGTGACGCGGGAGAACCGCGATGAGACGCGACGACATCCAGCCCTTGCTCTACCAGGCTGGAGATCGACTGCCGGAGCCGGACCTGGCCGACGCGGCCTGGGCCGAGGGGTTGGCAACCAGGCGCCGTCGGCGGCGCAACATCGTGATCACCTTGCTGACGGTCCTGGGTATCACCGTGGGCGCGGCGATCGGAGTCGGAGTCAGCGGGAGCCGGAACGCCGAGTTGGTCCCGCCACCGACCACGCCGTCGCTCCCGGCAGGCTACGTCCCGCCGACCGGGCAGATCGCCGGTTTCGACTACTGGCTCGCGCCACCGGCCGGCAGTGAGCGATTCCTCGACCGGATCTACACACCGCTGGGTGACCGCCTGCGGCTGCCGGACGATCCTGAGCCGCTGTCCGAGCACCCGCTGGAGAACCTGGCCGCCGTGGTGCTCGAGGAAAGAGACGGCCGGTACGACGCGCTCCTGCTCGGTGCCGACTCCACCTGGGCGCGCGCCGCGTTGCAGTTGCGCCCGATCCGCACCGGATCGCCGCTGAGCTCGGGAGCGATCTCGCCGGACGGGCGGTTCGCGGCCTTCCCGCAGCCGGGCCAGCTGGTCACCGTCGACGTGACGACCGCAGAGGTCTTCCGCTTCGACCTGCCCAGCCAGGACGTCAGCAGCGTGTCCTGGTTGTCGACTGCCGAGCGCATCCTGGTGAGTGGACCCGGTGTGGCCTATCGAGTGGTCGTCGGCGAGCGCGTTGCTGGTGAGAAACCGGTGACCGCGATCCCCGCGACGAACAATCCCGCGTCGATCACAGCGCCGTACCGGATCGACAGCGGCGCAGTGCACCGGTACCTGGTGAACGGCGATTGGGCCGTGGACAGCCAGCTGCGACTGCCGGTCCGGGCCTGGGTGGGCCAGACCTTCTCGACGGACACGATGGCAGCCCGGCTGTTCGTCGCGAACGACATCCAGCAGGTGCCCACCAAGTTCTCTCAGCCGCAGGTGGTGGCGGCCATCTCCACCCTGCGGGCATTACCCAGCAGCCTGTTGGTGCTGGGGGAGACCGACCCGTCGACGCCGGGCACGGCTGATCCGGCCCACGTCCGGGAGCCCGGCTGCTGCGCCGTACTGGGCTGGTTCGACGACTACAAGCCGCTGATCCAGGTCCGTGGCTGGGTTCTCGCCTGGGACGTCCGCACCGGCAAGGTGCAGCGCGTCACCGAACTAGACGTCGACGGCGTCGCGCTGGGGCCCGGGATCCGGCCCTGAGCCCTCCTCCATGATGCAGCGCAGGGTGAACCTCAGCAGGCGATCGGCATCCTCGGGCGCCGGCATCGACTCACCGGTCAGCGCACGGATGACGAACACCCCGGCCAGCCACTGCACCATCAGCACCGGGTCGACGGTGCGCCGGATCGGTTCGCCGCGGGCGCGGGCCCGGTCCAAAGCAGCCTGCGTGAGCTGGATCCGCCGGTCCAGGAAGGCACGGTAGATCGCGGCGGACCGCTCGTCGCGGTTCGCCTCCGACACCGCCAGCCGGATCAGGGCCAGCCCTTCCTTGCTGTTCACGAACAGCAGAGCGTCGGTGTAGACCTGGCGCAGGTCGCCCTCGATCGACCCGGTGTCGGCGTCCGGGATCTCGACGTCGAACAGGTCGGTCAGGGCGTCGTTGGCCAGTTGCTCCTTGCTCACCCAGCGTCGGTAGATCGTCGCCTTGCCCACTCCAGCGGCCTCGGCGACATCGTCCACCGTCATTCCGTCGAAGCCGCGTTCCAGTAGCAGCTGCACGGCGTACCTGCGGATCCTCGGCTCGGCATCCGGGTCCCGTGGCCTGCCCCGGCGCGGCCTTACCCCGTGGTTCGTCCCCATTTCGCGTCCCCAGGTCGGACGGGTGCAGTGGCGCGGCTGCGTGCCCGTGTGGTCCAGGCCAGCGTGCCACACCTTTGCCGATGTCACGTCGATGTCACCTGAACGCCCTGTTTGTCACATGCCTGAAACAAACGGACCGATCGGCTGAAACCGCGCGCCGACACCGTGTGCGGTGTGGCTGAGCGCGGGCTCCCCGGTGTTGTGGAGTTCTCCCCGACTGAGGACGCCGGCCACCCCCCAGATCGATGGAAGGGATGACGTTGATGGAGATCAACGCCGGCGATACCGCCTGGGTCTTGGTAAGCGCCGCCCTGGTGATGCTGATGACACCAGGCCTGGCTTTCTTCTACGGCGGCATGGTGCGCGTCAAGAGCGTGCTGAACATGATGATGATGAGCGCCATCACCATCGCCGTCGTCACACTGTTGTGGGTGCTGGTCGGTTACTCACTGACGTTCGGTGGTGACACCGGGCATGTGATCGGCAACTTCTCCGAGGTCGGCCTGTCCGGCCTGATCTCGCCCGACGCGGTGAGCGGGTCGATCCCGACGCTCGCCTTCGTCGCTTTCCAGCTGATGTTCGCGATCATCACGCCGGCGCTGATCTCGGGCGCCATCGCCGACCGGGCCTCGTTCCGCGGCTGGATCGTGTTCGTGGTGGGCTGGACGACGCTGGTGTACTTCCCGGTCGCGCACTCGGTCTGGTTCCTGGACGACGGCAACGGCGGCTGGATCGGCGACAGCCTGGGCGCGATCGACTTCGCCGGCGGTACGGCGGTGCACGTGAACGCCGGTGCGGCCGCGCTGGCCCTGGCGATCGTGCTGGGCAAGCGGATCGGCTGGCGCAAGGACCCGATGCGGCCGCACAGCCTGCCGCTGGTCGTTCTCGGTGCCGCCATGCTGTGGTTCGGCTGGTTCGGCTTCAACGCGGGCTCCGCGCTGAGCGCCGGCACCACCGCCGCGGTCACCTTCGTCAACACCCAGGTCGCCACCGCGGCCGCCGTGATCGGCTGGCTGATCGTGGAGCGGATCCGGCACGGCAAGGCCACCACGCTGGGAATGGCCTCCGGTGCGATCGCCGGTCTGGTCGCGATCACCCCGGCCTGTGGTGCGCTCACCCCGGTCGGCTCGATCATCCTCGGTCTCGTGGCCGGTGGAATCTGCGCCTTCGCGGTCTCGCTGAAGTACAAGCTCGGCTTCGACGACTCCCTCGACGTGGTCGGCGTCCACCTGGTCGGCGGTCTGGTCGGCTCGCTGGCGATCGGCTTCCTGGGTACGGCGGCCGCCCCGTCGGCCGTGAACGGCCTGTTCTACGGTGGCGGTGTCTCGCAGCTGGGCAAGCAGGCACTGGCCAACCTGGTGGTAGCGGTGTACTCCTTCACCGTGGCCTTCCTGCTCGGCAAGCTGATCGACAAGACCATCGGCTTCCGGGTCAAGGAGGACGACGAGGTCGCCGGTCTCGACCAGGTCGAGCACGCGGAGACGGCGTACGACTTCCTCGGCGCGTCCGGCCTGCGCGGCCACAACGCCCGGCCGCAGGCCGCGGCGGAGTCCGACACCGAGACCACTGAGGCTTCGAAGGAAGGTGCCAACGCATGAAGCTGATCACCGCGGTGGTCAAGCCGCACAAGCTGGAGGACGTCCGGGCCGCGCTGGAGACCTTCGGTGTCACCGGCATGACGGTGACCGAGGCCAGTGGCTACGGCCGGCAGAAGGGCCACACCGAGGTCTACCGCGGCGCGGAGTACGAGGTGGACCTGGTCCCGAAGGTCCGGGTCGAGGTCGTCGTCGAGGACGGCGACAGCGCGGACGTGGTGGACGTGATCGTCAAGGCCGCGCAGACCGGCAAGATCGGTGACGGCAAGGTCTGGGTGACTCCGGTCGAGTCCATCGTCCGGGTCCGGACGGGCGAACTCGACGGAGACGCACTGTAGATGGTTGACCGAGCAGAACAGCGGCGCGTTCGTGCCGAGGAGGCCGACGCGCTGCTGTACCTGCTCCTCTCCAAGGCTTGTGACGCCCTCGGTGTACCTACCGAGGGCGTCGCGCTGGTCGCTGTCGGCGGCTACGGCCGGGAGGAGCTGTCGCCCTACAGCGACCTCGACGTGATGCTCGTGCACGCCGAGGGGTACCCACGGGTGGACGAGCTGGCCGCACAGATCTGGTATCCGCTGTGGGACTCGCGGACCAAGCTGGACCACAGTGTCCGCACGGTCGCCGAGGCCCAGAAGGCGGCTGCCGACGACATCCGGGTCGCCCTCGGCCTGCTGGACGCACGGCACGTCGCGGGGGATTCACACCTCACACTGCAGCTGCGGTCGGTGCTGATGGCGGACTGGCGCCGTACGGCGAAGACTCGGCTGCCCGCGCTGGCTCAGGCCTGCAAGGACCGTGCCTCGTCCGTCGGAGAGCTCGCACACCTTGCCGAGCCCGACCTCAAGGAGGCGTACGGCGGTTTGCGGGATGCCGTCGTACTGCGTGCCTTGGTGGCGTCGTGGCTGATCGACGTACCGCATCCTGTGGTGGAGCGGGCGCGACTGGACCTGCTGGAGATCCGGGACGAGCTGCACACGGTCGCGGGACGTTCCACCGACCGGCTGGTTGCTGACGTGGCTGGAGAGGTTGCCGCGGGCCTGGGTTTGGGCGGCCGGGAGGAGCTTCTCCGGCACGTGTACTCGACCGGTCGGACGCTCGCCCACGTGTGCGACGTGTCCTGGCGGCGGATCGAGAGCCTGATGACCCGGCCGCCTCGGTCGAGGCGTCGTCAGCGGACCGGTGGGCCGCTGCTGCTGGCGCTCGACGAGGGAGTCGGCCAGCACGAGGGTGAAGTCGTACTGATGCCGGACGCGCGGCCGGAGCGGGACGCAGTACTGGGGCTGCGCGCTGCTGCTGTTGCCGCGGACCGAGAGCTTGTCCTGTCGCCTGCTGTCTGCGGACGGCTCGCCAATCGCGCTCTGGCGCTTCCTGAGCCCTGGCCGGGTGAGGCACGACGGCTGCTGTGCGCTCTGCTCGGTGCGGGTAGCGGTCTGCTCGAGGTGTGGGAGGCGCTGGACCAGGCCGGCTACATCTCGCGCATCCTGCCCGAGTGGGACACCGTGCGGTTCCGGCCGCCACAGTCGGCCATCCACCGGTTCACCGTCGACCGGCACCTGCTGGAGACGTGCGTCGAGGCTTCGAAGATGGTTCGCGACGTACGGCGGCCCGACCTGCTGCTGGTCGCCGCGCTGCTGCACGACCTGGGTAAGGCGGTCGAAGGCGACCACAGCGTCACTGGCGCCGTGATCGCGAGGACTGTGGCTCGTCGGCTCGGTTTCACTGACTCGGACGCGGACACGATCGCACTGCTGGTCCGGCAGCACCTGATGCTCGCGCAGGTCGCCACGCGGCGGGACCTGGACGACCCCATGACGGTCGAACTGGTTGCCGGGATTGTCCGCACCACAGAGACGCTGGACCTGCTGGAAGCCCTCACGTACGCCGATGCGCGTGCAGCCGGTCCCGCGGCCTCATCACCGTGGCGGATGCGGCTGGTCGGTGAGCTGTGCCGACGCGTGCGCGGTGAGCTGTCCGGGGGAGGCGAGAGCATGTGGACGGACGCTCCGCCGATCCCCGTCCCCACGCTGCACCAGATCGTCGGAGTAGGACGGCTCGGTGTGACCGTCTCCGAGTATCTCGGTGACATGCGGGTCAACGTCGCCGTACCCGATCAAGTGGGCACGCTGTCGACTGTTGCGGCTGTGCTGGCCGTTGAGCGACTCGCCGTACGGTCTGCGGTCATCACGTCGGTCGAGGGGCTGGGGATCTCGCAGTGGACCGTGGCCGGCGCGTCGCCCGACCCAGTGCGGCTACGGGACCGCCTCGCGGTGGCCCTGCGCGACGACACCGACCTGGTACGGCGCTTGGCCGCGCGCGACTCGTCCGCTGTGAAGGCACGGGTCGCCAGCCGGGTGGACCTGTTGCCTGGTGCATCAGAGACGGCCACGGTGCTGCAGGTGCGAGCACACGACCGTCCGGGCCTGCTGTACGACGTCACCGCGGCTATCGCATCAACTGGTGCTGACATCCGCTCAGCCCACGTGAGCACGCTGGGCGCCGAGTGTGTGGATGTCTTCTACCTCACCGACAGCCACGGCTCGCCCCTCGACGACGAAGACGCGCGCACGACGGCAAAGACAGTCCTGGATCGTTTGACCTTCTAGTGTCGGCAGTGTGCATGTCGTAGACACTCTCCAGCGTCAAGCGGTCGCCTGCGAGGACCTCGGGTCGTCGATGTACGCCGAGCTGTGCCGGCTCCTCGTGGACGACTACGAAGTCGGTGGCGTGTCCACCGGCTTACTGGCGGGCTATGAGGACCGTCCGTTCGGTGATGCGATCGGTCTGCGGTTGCTGGGCTCGGTACACCGGCTCGTGCTGGCCGGGGAGGCGCCGGAGCTGGCTACGTTCTACCCGAGCGTGGGTGGTTCGTGGGACCCGGTGCTGGGCTGGGAGGCGTTCGAGCAGGTCCTGCAATCCCGGTCCGCCGAGCTGCGCTCACTGCTGACCCAGCCGCCGCAGACCAACGAGGTCGGACGAGCTGCCGCGCTGTACGGCGGCCTGCTGCAACTGGCCGAAGCCGTGCCGCTGCCGGTGCGGCTGTTCGAGATCGGCGCGAGCGGCGGGCTCAACCTGCGGCCGGACCACTTCCGGTACAACGTGGCCGACGGGACGACCTTCGGTGCTGCTGACAGCCCTGTGGTCTTCGACGAGGCCTGGTCGGGTCAGACGTTGAAGCCGGTGCCGCTGCGGATCGCTGAGCGGGTCGGGAGCGACATCGCGCCGGTGAACCCGCTGTCCGAGGACGGTGCGCGCACGCTGACGTCGTACGTATGGCCGGACATGCCTGTGCGGCTGGCCCGGCTGCGCGGTGCCCTGGAGATCGCGCGTGAGGTGCCGGCCGACGTACGTCGCGAGGACGCGGTCTCGTTCGTGCGCGGGCTGGAGTTGTCGCGTGGGCACGTGACGGTGGTCTGGCACTCGATCATGTGGCAGTACCTGACCCGCGAGGACCGGGCGGCGGTGGAGGCGCGGCTTGCGGAGCTCGGAGCGACGGCGGGGGAGTCGTCGCCGTTGGCCCGGCTGCGGCTCGAACCGCTCCCGCGGATGCCGGGCGGGCCGTACGACTTCCTGGTGGAGCTGCAGCTGTGGCCGGGCGGCGTCCGGCGGATTCTCGGCCGGGCCGAGCCCCACGGCCAGGGATTGGTCTGGCAACTCCCCCTCGAGGTCAGGTAAGCCGCCCTCAGCCGAGGGCCGCCACCAGGGTGTCGGTGAGTGCGGCGGCGTAGCTGCCGTCCGGGTCCAGGTCGGGGTCGAAGATGCCGATGTCGATCCCCAGGCAGGTAGGTGCCGCGAGCAACGGTCGTAGCAGTTCGGCGAGCTGGGCGTGATCGATACCGCCCGGGTCGGGGCTGTCGACCGCCGGCATGATCGCCGCGTCGAGGATGTCGACGTCGAGATGCACCCAGAATCCGTCGAGTGCCTCCAGGTGCTTGAGGACGCCGCTCGCTGCGCCGGCGGGATCAGCGGCGACCTTGAGGGCCGGCCAGACCGGGATCCCGGCCGCCTCCACGTCGGCGACGTACTCGTCGTCCGCCCGGATGCCAAGCAGTGCTGCGTCGGTGTCGCGCGTGTACGGGCCCTGGTGTTCGAGATCGGTCAGATCTGCCTGCCCGCGTCCGGTGATCAACGCGAGCGCCTCACCACCGGCGGCCCCGACGTGCGGCGAGTTGTCGACCGTGCGGAAGTCCGAGTGCCCGTCCAGGTAGACGACGCCGTACCGGCCTCGCCGCTTCAGCGCCAAGGCGGGCCCGAGCAGGATGCTGCACTCGCCGCCGAGCAGGACGACGAACCGCTCCTCGTCGAACAACTTGCTCAGTCGATCCGCCAACTTCACCGTGTAGGCCGCGATCTCCTCGGCGTTGAACACGCCGTCGCCAGGCTTCCACCCCTCGCGGTTGTACCGAGGCGGCGTCACATACCCGGCATCCTCAGCCCCGATCCGCTGCAGGAACCCCTGGTCCCGGATCGCGCCCGCCAACTTGTAGCACCCCGGCACAGTCCCCACCACCGGCGGCCGCAACCCCAGGTTGGAAGGCCCGTCCAGCACCACCCGGCTCTTCGCCATCACACCCACCTAACCGATCGATCAACGTTTGTCGGTTAGATCGTGGTGCCCAGGGCTGCACCTGTCAATCAACCGGACTAGCCGCGCCCGCCGCGATCGGGCGGTGACGCACCCTTGTCGACGCCAGGCTTGGAGACTCCGGCGCCGGCCGGGGCGCCGGCACCCCGGGCGCCCTGTCCGAGCTCGGGGCGATGGTTGGTTGCCCCGGCCGCAGGTGCCTGGTCGCTCAGGAACCGCATCGCGTCGCCTCGTCCACCGACCCCGGCCGACGCAGGCTGCTGGGCGCCGGTGGCTGCCGTCTGCTGACCCTGGGCAGGCGCTGCCGTGTGCTGGACCTGGGCGCCGGTGGCAGCCGTGTGCTCGACCCGGGTGCCGGCTGCGGGTGGTGGAAGCTTGCTGAGATCGACCTGGCTGACCGAACGGGACTGCTCGCCCTCGACGCCCGCGCTGACGGTGCGGGCCTGCTCGTCGTTCCCAACGTCGGTCGAGATTGCGGCCGCGGGGTTGGGGACCTTCGCCGGATACGGCTCGCCGGGGTTGTTCTGGTAATGCTCGCGGAGCTGCCCGACGGCCCGGTCCACGCCGGCCCTGGTGAGGTCCGCGGTCATCGGACCTCGGCCGGGGCGGTTCTGGACGCCGTCCCATTCGCCGATCGCCATCCGGTTGACCAGGTGTGCGCGGGCAGCCTGTTGATGGGCCGGGTCCGGAGGTACGACGTCGGCGAGTTCGTTGCGGACGATGTTGTCCGCCACGGTGTCCCAGCCCATCACGACGGGCTGGTCGATGGCCGAGTGGAGCAGTTGCGAGCGCTCCTGCTCCGAGCTGGTCGCACGGTCCAGCAGTTCGCCGGCGGCCCGCACCGCACCGGGGTACTCGGGCTCCGGCTGCGGCAGACCGTCGTACCCGGCCCTCTGGGTGAACTCGGCGAAGTCCTCCCCGGTGGCGAGCTCGGTGAGACCCTCGTTCAGTCCGAACGACTCCCGTCGCCGGACCGCGTTCGGCTCGTGCTCGGCGTCGATCCCGGCCCGGGCGTGCTTCGACTCGTGCAGGACAGTGGCCAGCGCCTGTGCCTGGCCTTCCCGATCGTCGCCGACCTCGCCGGTGAGGTGGTCGAGTACCAGGGTCTGGTTCAGGCGCATGGTGCCGTCGGGCAGCATGCCGCCCCACTTGTCGTCGGTGCGGGCGTACAAGTCGCCGTTCCAACGATCGTCGCCGCCCGGGTGCAGCTCCTGGGCGATCCGGTACAGCCGGGAGAACTCCTGGTAGAGAGCGGACGACCGCTCGACCGGGACCATGCCGTCGTCAGCGGCCACAGTCAGGCTCCGGCGGGCTGATCATCACCCCAGGGCGGCCCCTCGGTCAGGAGCTCCTCCGACTTCTCCAGGCCACGGGTGAGTCCACGGATGGCGCTGCTGTCCTGGCCGGCCCGGTCCGCGATCGTCCAGATCTGCTGCCGGGCGGCGGTCAGCGCTGCGAGCCGCTGCTCTTTCGTGCCGCTGTCGAAGTCGGCCGAGTCCAGCACCCGCAGTGCTTCGGCCATCTCCGGCGACTGCCCGGACGGGGCCGGCTCCGCCGCGGTCAGCTGCTCGATCAGGCCTTCCGCGACCCGGCGATCTGTCTCGTCGGTCAAGGTGGCGGCCATCTCGCGCAGTTGCGTCCGTACGCCGGCGACGTCCGAGATCGTCCCGGCGGTCAGTTCCTCGCGCGCCGCGACGTACTCCTGCTTGAACCGCTCGAACTCCATCGGCACCTGCCCCCAGCTAGTCCACACACAGTCACCAGCACCTTAGCCGCCGGGAGGCGCGCGGAGGCCCGCAGCGAGCGTCCGCGGCTGCGGGAGTTAGTCGTGGGTGAGGTGGTCGGTAGACTCGGTGGGGTTGTACTGGGCTTTCTCTGAGGAACGGACTGTTTCGTGTTCGATACGCTTTCTGATCGGTTGTCGGCGACCTTCAAGAACTTGCGTGGCAAGGGCAAGTTGACCGACGCCGATATCGAGGCGACGACGCGGGAGATCCGGATCGCGCTGCTGGAGGCGGATGTCGCGCTGCCGGTGGTGAAGGACTTCATCGCGGCGGTCCGGGAGCGGGCCGGCGGCGCCGAGGTGCGCGGCGGGCTGAACCCGGCGCAGCAGGTGATCAAGATCGTCAACGAGGAACTGGTCACGATCCTCGGCGGCGAGACCCGCGAGCTGCGGATGGCCAAGCGGCCGCCGACGGTGATCATGCTGGCCGGTCTGCAGGGTGCCGGTAAGACGACCCTGGCCGGGAAGCTGGCCAAGTGGCTGAAGGAGACCCGGCACCAGACGCCGATGCTGGTCGCGGCCGACCTCCAGCGGCCGAACGCGGTGACCCAGCTCCAGGTGGTCGGCGAGCGGGCCGGCGTACCGGTGTTCGCGCCCGAGGCCGGTAACGGCGTCGGCGACCCGGTGGACGTGGCCCGCCGGGCGATGGACGAGGCACGGGACAAGCAGCACAGCGTGGTGATCGTCGACACGGCCGGCCGGCTGGGTGTCGACGAGGTGTTGATGAAGCAGGCCGCCGACATCCGCGACGCGGTCACGCCGGACGAGATCCTGTTCGTGGTCGACGCGATGATCGGTCAGGACGCGGTCACCACCGCCCAGGCGTTCCTGGACGGGGTCGGGTTCGACGGCGTCGTGCTGTCCAAGCTGGACGGTGACGCCCGCGGTGGTGCCGCGCTGTCGATCGCGCAGGTGACCGGCCGCCAGGTGATGTTCGCCAGCAACGGCGAGAAGCTCGAGGACTTCGACGTCTTCCACCCCGACCGGATGGCCTCCCGCATCCTCGGTATGGGCGACGTGATGAGCCTGATCGAGCAGGCCGAGCGCACCTTCGACGCGGAGGAGGCCGCCAAGACCGCGGCCAAGCTGCAGAAGAAGGGCGGCAAGGACTTCACCCTGGACGACTTCCTCGCCCAGATGCAGTCGGTCCGCAAGATGGGCCCGCTGACCAAGATCTTCGGCATGCTGCCCGGCGCGTCCCAGTTCAAGGACCAGCTGGAGAACTTCGACGAGCGCGAGATCGACCGGATCGAGGCGGTCATCCACTCGATGACGCCGGCCGAGCGGTCCGATCCGAACATCATCAACGGCTCCCGCCGGGCCCGGATCGCGAAGGGTTCCGGGACCGAGGTCGCCACCGTGAGCGGGCTGGTCGAGCGCTTCTTCGAGGCGCGCAAGATGATGAACGCGATGGCGACCGGCAAGGGGATGCCGGGAATGCCCGGGATGCCCGGCATGCCGGGGATGGCCGGCGGCGGTGGTGGTGCCCGGAAGGCGAAGCAGCAGGCGAAGAAGGGCAAGAAGCGCGGCTCGGGCAACCCGGCCAAGCGGGCCGGGCAGGCCGGCCAGCAGCCGTCCGCGCCGCAGCCGGGCCAACTGCCGGCCGCGTTCGGCGGCGCCGGCCAGAAGGGCGACGACTTCGAGCTTCCGGACGACCTGAAGAAGATGCTCGGCGGCCAGTAGACCCGCGTACGGTGGGTGACACCGGGTGGGGAGGCCGGTGGGTGCTCGGTGACTGCCTGAAGTGGCGCACCGTTACCGGTTGTCCATAACCCTCTGGCGACTAAGATCGTGCCTACGCCCGAACACCCGGTACTGCGGAACACGTCGAAGGACGGCTCGGATGAGGCAGCAGTTCAAGAACCTGGACACGTGGCGGGGGAAGTTGACCGCCACCTGGGTCATCTTGGCTCCGCCGACCGCCATGGTTGCCGTCTTCGTCGCCGGCGGCGTCACCTCGAACACATTCATCGTCGACGCGCATGCGCTGGCCCAGCCGCGCCAGGACGCGCAGTTCGACGAGCTGGTCGACCAGCTCCCGACTCAGCCGGGTGCCGACGGCAGTCTGCCGACCCAGCAGAAGTCCCAGATCCAGGTTCCGGTGACCGGTGCGGTCGACGGTCCGGTGCAGCCGATCCCGGGGATCGCCGGCAACCCGTCGGGCATTCCGGGGACAGTGCTGGCGGCGTACCAGAAGGCTGCGAACGAGCTGGCCGTCGCGATGCCGGGTTGTCACATCACCTGGCCGTTGCTGGCCGGGATCGGCAAGGTCGAGTCCGCGCACGCCAGCGGCGGCCGGGTCGAGGCGAACGGGAGCACCCGCGGCAAGATCCTCGGCCCGGTGCTCGACGGCGGTCCGGGGATGGCCGCGATCACCGACACCGATCAGGGTCTGTACGACGGAGACACGGCCTGGGATCGCGCGGTCGGGCCGATGCAGTTCATCCCGGGGACGTGGCAGGCGTTCGGGGCGGACGGCAACGGTGACGGGATCAAGGACCCGCACAACGTGTACGACGCGGCCCGGGCGGCCGGCGGCTACCTGTGCTCCGGCGGGGCGAACCTGTCCGACCCGCAGGGCCTGGTGCAGGCGGTGCTGCGCTACAACCACTCGATGGACTACGTGTCCACGGTGCTGCGGTGGATGCAGACCTACGCCAACCAGACCGTGACGATCCCGGACACCGAAGGCGTGATCACCCCGGCCGACGACAACGGCAACGTGGACCAGTCGAACGACCCGACCCGGACGGACACGTCGACCCCGGCGACCACCCCGGCCACCACGTCGACGCCGGCGGCCCCGCGCAGTACGCCGCCGCCGCGACGACGACCACGTCGAAACCGCCGGCGACCACGTCCAAGCCGCCGGCGACCTCGCCGAAGCCGCCGATGACGACGACACCGCCGACGACGAGGCCGACGCGTCGAACACCCCACGACTCCGCCGACCAACACCCCCGGTACGCCGTCGAACTCCGTCCGAGAGCCCCACGCCACGTCGTCGCCGACGCCCACGCCGACTCCGGACCCGACGCCGACGTGCACGACGCCGCCGACTACCACGCCGACCCCGACGCCGACGGTCACCCCGGCCCCGGAGCCGTGCGCGACGACCCCGCAGGGTGAAACGACCTCGAACTCCACCCCGGACCAGGCGCCCCAGCCGGCCGGCTGAACCAGCCCGCAACCGGGTTTCGGGCCGGGGTAACCGGGCAGATTACCTGCGTCTCGCGGCGCTCCACGCTGCCGATTCACGCGTGGACGGTGCCCGTCGTCGGGGGTGTTGGCGGGTCAGGTAACTTAGCGTCGACTTGATGTAACTTTCTGGCGTATAGATCGTTGAGGGGACTATGCGCCTAACCCGTAGTGGTAACCGTCGGGTCAAAATCATCATCGCTTCACTGTGCACAGCCCCGCTCCTGGTCGGGGCCATCGTGACAGTCGCCTCGGGCGGGGCCGGTGCCTCCGGTCAGCTCGCGGCGGACAGCCCGGTTGCTCCCTCGCCTGGGGCCGGGCTGAACAGCGGTGAGTTCGACGAACTGACGATGATCGTTCCGCAGCGTCCCGGAGTGGACGGCCGGGTCGGTTCGGACAAGCCCGCCCGTGCCGACGTGCCCGTGCAGGGTGCGACCGACGGCCGGTCCGTGGTCCGGCCGGGACGACCGGATGCCGTCAACGGCATTCCGCGCGGGGTGTTCCCCGCCTACCGCCGCGCCACCGCGAATCTCGCCGTGGTCCGGCCGAACTGTGGGCTCACCTGGCCGTTGCTGGCCGGGATCGGCAAGGTCGAGTCCGACCACGCCAGCGGCGGCCGGGTCGACGTGGCCGGCACCACCCGGGGCAAGATCCTCGGCCCGGTGCTGAACGGTCGCGGCGGCAACGGCCGGATCACCGACTCCGACAAGGGCCGGTACGACGGCGAGCTGACCTGGGACCGCGCGGTCGGCCCGATGCAGATCATCCCGCAGGTGTGGACCGAGTTCGGCGCCGACGGCAACGGTGACGGCTTCCGCAACCCGAACAACGTGTACGACGCGGTCACCACGGTCGCGGTGTACCTGTGCTCGGAGGGCGACGACCTGAAGCGGCCGCGGGACCTGGTCTCGGCCCTGCTGCGGTACCAGCACTCCAAGGACTTCGTCGCCACCGTGCTGAAGTGGATGCGGGTCTACAGCAAGAACGCGGTGCTGGTCCCGAACCAGAAGGGCAGCCTGTCGGTGCCCAAGGCAAGCGGTAACGCCGAGCGCAAGGTGGACCCGCGCGACGTGCCGGACATCTCGGACGACAAGCCGACCACGGCCACGTCGGCCACGCCGAAGCCGAAGCCGACCGCGCCGACGACGACGGACGAGCCGACGGTGCCGGACCCGGTGGACACGCCGACCAAGGAGCCGACGCACAAGCCGACCCGGCCGCCGACGAAGCCGACGCCGACCCCGACGCCGACTCCCACGCCGACCCCCAACGCCGACTCCCACCCCGACGCCGACGCCGACCCCGTCGGACACGCCGACCGAATACGCCGTGCTCGACCAGCGACCCGACCACGCCCACCTGCACCCCGGGCGGCGGCTCGCACGGCTGATACCCGGCCGGATAACGTCGCGGTATGACGGAAACCGGCGTACTCAGGCTCGTCGGCACGGTGTTGCCGTCCGGCGAGCGGCAGGAACTCCACCTCAGCGGTGGGCTGGTCGTCGACCGGCCCACCGCTGCCGATGTCAGCACCGTGCACACCGGTGGGTGGATCGTGCCCGGCCTGGTCGACGCACACTGTCACATCGGGCTGGACCAGCACGGTGCCGTCGACCGGGAGACCCAGGTGCAGCAGGCGATCGCGGACCGGGAGGCCGGTGCGCTGCTGGTCCGGGACGCGGGCTCGGCCGCGGACACCCGGTGGATCGACGACCGCGAGGACCTGCCGAAGATCATCCGGGCCGGCCGGCACATCGCCCGTTCGAAGCGCTACATCCGCAACTACGGCTGGGAGATCGAGCCGGAGGAGCTGGTCGCGTACGTCGAGCAGGAGGCCCGGCGTGGTGACGGCTGGGTCAAGCTGGTCGGCGACTGGATCGACCGCGACGCCGGCGACCTGACCGCGTGCTGGCCGGCCGAGGCGCTCGAGGCGGCGATCGCCCGCGCCCACGAACTCGGCGCCCGCGTCACCGCCCACGTCTTCGGTGAGCACGCCCTGCCGGATCTGCTTGCCGCCGGCATCGACTGCATCGAGCACGGCACCGGCCTGCTTCCGGACATGCTCGACCGGATGGCCGAGCACGGCGTCGCGGTGGTCCCGACGCTCGTCCAGCTGGAGAACTTCCCGGAGTACGCCGACCAGGCCGCCGCCAAGTTCCCGGTGTACTCGGCCCACATGCGCGAGCTGTACGACCAGCGCCTGGTCCGGCTCCGGGATGCCTACGAGGCCGGCGTACCCGTGTATGCGGGGACCGACGCGGGCGGTGTGCTCGGGCACGGCCTGGTGGCGCAGGAGATCCAGGCGCTGACGAGCATCGGCATGTCGGGGGAGCAGGCGTTGGCCGCCGGGTCGTGGGCGGCGCGCGAGTGGCTGGGTGCCCCGAGCAACCTCCAGCCGGGTGATCCGGCCGATCTGGTCGTGTACGACGAGGATCCGCGGGCGAATCCCGCCGTACTCAGCCATCCGCGGCTGATCGTGTTGCGTGGCAGGCTGGTGACTTGACCGGAAAATGTTTCCTGATCCACTAGTCCTGACGGAAGAATTTGGCCTAGCGTGACTTCCGGGACCGCCGACGCCCCTCGGCGGACCGAATCAGGGAAGGAACCGCCCCATGGGGAAAACCGCCCGAGTACCCGTGTCCAGACTCTCCGCCCTCCTCGCCACCGCAGCCGCTGGTGCGCTCGCACTGAGTGCCCTCCCGAGCAACGCGGCCGAACCGGTCGATCAGACCGCAGCGAGCGGCGAGCTCGCCGCCGCGTTCGAGACGGCAGCAGCCAAGTACGACGTACCCCGGGAGGTGCTCGTCGGCGTCGGATACGCCGAGTCGCACCTCGACGGACACAACGGTCTGCCCAGCCAGGCCAATGGCTACGGCGTGATGCACCTGGTCAGCAACAACAAGAACCAGACGATGTCGCAGGCAACGAAACTCACCGGTCTGCCGGTCGAGAAGCTGGCCAAGGACAGCGCGTCCAACATCCTCGGCGCCGCGGCCGTCCTGGACTCGTACGCCGACGCCGCGAAGCTGACTGATCGGTCGAATGTCGGCAAGTGGTACGAGGTGATCGCGAAGTACTCGCACTCCGCCGACGCGCCGACCGGCCGGCTCTACACCGACGAGGTCTACCGGATCATCGGCCAGGGCGTGAACGCCGCGGGCGTCACCACCGAGCCGAAGAAGGTCGCCCCGGATCTGGGCGCCTACGCCAAGGTCGCTCCGCTCGGGACGCGGACGCCGTCCTCGGTCGCGGCCGTGGACTACCCGGGCGCGATCTGGAACGCGGCCAGCACCAGCAACTATCGCGTCGGCCGGACCGCGGCGATCTCGACGATCGTCATCCACGTGACGCAAGGGTCGTACGCCGGCACGATCAGCTGGTTCAAGAACCCGTCGGCCCAGGTGAGTGCGCACTACGTGATCCGGTCCAGCGACGGGCAGGTCACCCAGATGGTGGCCGAGAAGGACACCGCCTGGCACGTGCGGACCGAGAACCCGTACACGATCGGCATCGAGCACGAGGGCTGGGTGGACCAGCCGTCCTGGTTCACCGACGCGATGTACCGCTCGTCGGCCGCGGTGACCCGCAACATCGCCGACCGTCGCGGCATCCCGAAGGACCGGGCCCACATCAAGGGCCACAGCGAGATGCCCAACAACGACCACACCGACCCGGGTCCGAACTGGAACTGGAACTACTACATGGAGCTGGTGAACGGCGGGAACCCGAACCCGCCGACGTACAACTTCACCACCTACGGCACCGGTGTCCGGGTCCGCTCGGCGCCCAGCCTGTCCGCCTCGATCGTGACCACCCTGCCCGGCCCGACCCAGGTGTTCGTCACCTGCCAGGTGCAGGGCGACCCGGTCACCGCCGAAGGCACCACCAACAACTGGTGGGCCAAGCTCCGCGACCAGGGCGGCTACATGACCAACATCTACATCGACCACCCCGACCCAAAGCTCCCAGGCGTACCTGAGTGCTGAACCTCCGAGGGCCCGGGAGATCCCGGGCCCTCGGTCTTGGTCCAGTGGATACCCCGGCGAAGGGTAGAGCCTGCTGTAGGGACTGGAGTGGGCGATTGCCGGAGGATGGGGACATGTTGACCAAGATCCTGTCCCGTGGCGGTAGGGCCAGCGGCTACCTGGGGGTCCGCTTCCTGGTGGGACTGGGCATCCTCGTGGCGCTCCCGCTGGGGCTGCTGTTCAGTTGGGTGCCGGCTGTGCGGGCGGGCCTGGTCCGGCTGGCGAAGAGCGAGCGGTCCCAAGCCTCCCGGTACCTGGACCTGCCGGCCGAGCCCGGTGGCAGCTCTTTCAAGCGCAGTCTGTGGCTGCTGTGGATGCCTCTGCTGGGTGTGCCCGAGCTGTTCGTGGCGGTGTTCGCAGTCTTCGCGGTACCGGCCGCGCTCGCTGGCATGGCGTTGTGGCAGCTTGACCCGGGTACCTTCTCGTTGATGGGTGTCGGCGTGGACAGCTGGTTCGAGGCGCTCACCAACGGCCCGGCGCAGATCGTGGTCGGTCTTGCCATGTTGCGCTGGGGTGCGCCCGCTGTAGCGCGTCGGCATGCTGAAACGGTCCGCAACGTGCTGGCACCGAGTGAAGCCGAGCTGCTGACGCAGCGAGTGGAGGAGCTCACCAGGAGCCGGGCAGGTGCTGTCGACTCCCACGGGGCCGAGTTGCGCCGCATCGAACGCGACTTGCATGACGGCACCCAAGCGCAGCTGGTCTCTCTGGCCATGCGGATCGGCATCGCCAAGCAGATGATGGCCGACGACCCAGAGCGGGCTGCCAGCCTGCTCGACGACGCCCGTGACGGTGCAGAGCAGGCGATGAACGAGCTGCGTGGCGTACTGCGGACCATGTACCCGCCGATCCTCGCCGACCGTGGCCTCGCCGGAGCGGTCTCGGCACTGTGCGCCCGCTGCCCACTACCGGTCGAACTCAGGCTCGGCGAGCTCGGCCAGGTCCCGGCCGCTGTCGAGGCTGCCGCCTACTTCGTCGTCGCCGAGTCGCTCACCAACATCACCAAGCACTCGGCCGCCGGGCATGTCGACGTACTGATGGAACGGCGTGGCCCGGAGCTGTATCTGGCGATCACCGACGACGGGATCGGCGGAGCGAGGATCAGCGCGCAGTCCGACCAGCTGGGCCGGGGGAGCGGCCTGCATGGGATGCTCCACCGGGTGGAAGCGATCGACGGACGGCTGGAGCTGGAGAGCCCGATCGGTGGGCCGACCACGGTCGAGGTGGTGCTGCCGTGCGGGTCGTGATCCTGGAGGACAACCCGATCCTGGCCGAGGGACTCGGCCTGCTGCTCGGCAACTCCGGCTTCGAGGTGGTCGCGGTCGCCCGTGACGCCGACGAGTTCGCGAAGGTCATGGCCGACAACACGCCGGAGATCGCGATCGTCGACGTACGGCTGCCGCCCACGTTCACCGACGAGGGTCTGCGCGCCGCGATCGAGGCTCGCCGGGTCCGCCCGGGCCTCCCGGTGCTCGTCTTCTCGCAGTACGTCGAAGAGGTGTACGCCGCCGAGCTGCTGGCCGCCGGGAGTGAGGGAGTCGGCTACCTGCTCAAGGACCGGGTCTCCCGGGTGGACGAGTTCTTGGAGGCGGTACGACGAGTTGCCGCGGGCGGGACCGTGCTCGACCCGGAAGTGGTCAGCCAGCTGATGGTCAAGCGCAGCAGTCCGCTGGACCGGCTGACACCCCGCGAACGTGAGGTGCTCGCGCTGATGGCCGAAGGGTTGGGCAACACCGCGATCGCGGAGAAGCTGGTCATCTCCGAGGGTGCCGTGCACAAGCATGTCGGCAATGTGTTCCTCAAGCTCGATCTGCCCCCGACCGATTCCGGTCACCGCCGCGTCCTCGCGGTGCTCGCACACCTCGGTCTGTGACCAGCAGCTGACAACGTCGGTCATCCGCTCTTGACGGGCCGCATCCGGTACGCCACTCTCAGATGCGAGAGCGCTCTCACGCACCGAACCGCCCCTAGGTGAGGAGAGTCCGATGAAAGTCTTCCTAGTCGCCGTGCTGGCTGTCAGCGCGGTGTCCGTCCCCAGTCAGGCCGCCGCGGCGAGCCCTGACCAGCCGCTCGCCGTACCGCGTCAAGCGGCAGCCATGCAGCAAGACCTCGGTCTGACCGAGCAGCAGATGACGCAACGCCTCAAGGCCGAGACCGCCGCGGCCAAGCTCCTGCCGGCCGCCCAGCGGGCTGCCGGAGCCGCCTTCGGTGGAGCGTGGTTCGACGTGACCACTCAGAAGCTGGTGGTCGGACTGGCCGGCCAGGAGCGTGCGGCTGCGGTGAAGGCCACCGGCGCGGCGACTGTCGCCGTACCGGTGACGGCTGCGGCGCTGGACAAGCGCAAGGCAGCTGTCGACAAGTTGGCCGGCAAGGTGGTGCCCGACGCGGTCAGCGGCTGGGCTGCCGACCCGCGCTCCGGCAGTGTCGTGATCAACGTGCAAGCGGGTGAGCGTTCCAGGGCCGTCGACGCGTTCGTCGCCAAGGTCGCGAAGGCCGGAGCGGTCACGGTCCGGGAGGTGGCTGCGCAAGCACCACAGACGTTCGCGGCCGGCACGGTCGGCGGCGACCCGTACTACGTCAGCAACATCCGCTGCTCGATCGGGTTCTCGGTACACGGCGGCTTCGTCACGGCCGGCCACTGCGGTCGCGGCGGCACGGTCCGAGGCTGGGACGGCTCGGACATGGGCAGCTTCCGCGGCTGGTCCTTCCCCGACAACGACTACGCCTGGGTCTCGGTCGGCAATGGCTGGTGGACCGTGCCCGTGGTGCTCGGCTGGGGCCAGGTGAGCGACCAGCTGGTCCGTGGCTCCTGGGAAGCGCCGGTCGGTTCGTCGGTCTGCCGCAGCGGGTCGACGACGCATTGGCACTGCGGCCAGATCCTGGCGAAGAACGAGACCGTGAACTACGGCAACGGCCAGTTGTTCCACGGCGCGACCAAGACCAGCGTCTGCGCCGAGGGCGGCGACTCCGGCGGGTCGTTCATCACCGGTGACCAGGCCCAGGGCGTCACGTCCGGCGGCTGGGGCAACTGCAGCAGCGGCGGGGAGACCTGGTTCCAGCCGGTCAACGAGATCCTCTCGGCCTACGGCCTCACCCTGCACACCGCCTGAAACACGAAGATCCCGGATCCCCGCCGCGCGGGGATCCGGGATCGGTGACGTCACGCAGGTTCGTTCGGAACCGACTCGAGCGTGCGCTTGTCGCCGTTGCGTGGTCGACAGCGACTCGATCAGCTGCTTGGCCAGCGCGAACCCGGAACCGCCCATGGTGATGGTCTTCACCAGGGTGTCCTCGATGCCTTGGGCACCGTTCAGGACGACCATGTTGCCGACCTTCTCGAACGAGCCCGCCGCCGCGGCGACGATCTCCGGGTACGCCTCGGCCAGCTGCTGGGCGACGACCGCGTCGGTGTTGGTGGCCAGCGCCTCGGCCCGGGCCTTGATACCGGCCGCCTCGGCCATCGCCTTGGCCTGTACGGCGGATGCCTCGGCCTTACCGTTCAGCTCGGTGGCCTTCGCCTGTGCCTCACCGCGCAGGGTGACCTCACGGGCGTGGGCCTCGGCGGCCGCGATCTGCGCGTCGCGCGCGGCCTGGGCCATCGTGCGCTGCTTGTACGCCTCGGCGTCGGCCGGCTTCAGCACCGTCGACTCCAACTGCTTCTCGGCCAGCGACGCGTTCAGCTTCGCGGTCTCCGTCTCGGCGACCACGACCTCCTGCCGGGCCAGCGCCTCGGCCAGCGGACCGGACTGCGACGCCTTCGACTTCGCCTGGTCGACCTCGGCCTGGTAACCGGCCTGGGCGATCGAGCTCTGCCGCACCGCGGCAGCCTTGGCGGCGGCGGCGACCTGCTCGCGCTCGGTCGCCTCCCGGTCCCGCTCGGCCTGCGCGATCCGGGCGGCCGCCTCGACCGCCGCGGCCTGCGGACGGCCCAGGTTCTTGATGTAGCCGGACTCGTCGTCGATCTCCTGGATCTGCAGCGAGTCCACCACCAGGCCGAGCTTCTCCATGTCGCCGGCCAGCGAGCCGCGGATGTTCGTGGTCAGCGTCTCCCGGTCGTGCAGCATCTCCTCGACCGTGGTCGAACCGACGATGGCGCGCAGATGACCCGCAAACAGTTCGTGGATGGTGCTCATCACCTGCTCGTCGCTCTGCTCCAGGAACCGCCGGGCCGCGTTCGCGATCGAGCCGTAGTCGTCACCGACCTTGTACGCCGTGACGCCCTTGATGTGCAGCGGGATGCCCTGGCTGGACACACACGTCACCGTCAGCGGTGTCGCGCGGATGTCCAGCGGCAACCGCCGTACGGTCTGGAAACCGGGGAGCACCGCGGTGCCGCGGCCGACGACGATCTTGAAGCCGAGCGTCTCGTTTCCCTGTTCCTGGCTCGAGTGCGCGCCGAGACCCGAGATGATCAGGGCCTCGTTCGGTTCGGCCACCCGCCAGACCATCCGGAACAGGATGAGCAGGACCACCAGCGCGACGGCACCGATGATCAGGTACGTCCAGAGCATTTCCCCTCCAAGGGACTGCAGCTATCTAAGTCGAGGGATGTTTCAGAAGGCGCGAGCGACGTAGACCGTGCGGGGCGGGTCGAAGTCGACCACCACCACCGGGGTGCCCACCTCGATCACCTCGTCGGTCGCCGGGTAAGCGTAGAAGGCCTCGGTGGCACCGCGGACCGGCAGCATCACCTCGCCGACGATTCCCGGTGCGATCCGGCCGATCACGCGTCCCCGCTTCCCCACCATGACGCCCCTCCGACGCAACTCAGCCAGCTCCAGTTCCCGAAGCCTAGTGCCACTACGGCTTGTGGCCGCGACGGTACAGGCGCATCGTTGGAGGTGGCCGGCCTGGGGGGTTGGGGGGAGGACTGATGGGAGCTGAAGTTCGGGTCGGGGTCGTCGAGGAGGG
The DNA here is from genome assembly GCA_963748245.1 of uncultured Actinomycetota bacterium. GTDB lineage: Bacteria > Actinomycetota > Actinomycetes > Propionibacteriales > Kribbellaceae > Kribbella. The sequence continues at coordinate 372,342 of CAVVIA010000006.1, forward strand.
CTCCGACGACGGGCGGCTCGAGGAGCTGGCGTTGGTGCTGCGTCAGGAGTTGCTGGCGCTCGACGTCCGCGCGGTCGAGCCTTATCGCGAGGGTGACGTGCCGGACGGTACGCGGGGGCCCGGTCTCGCCGCCATCGCAGGAGTGCTGAGCGTGTCGCTCCAGCCCGGCCTGCAGGTGCTCGGGTCGGTCGTCTCCGTCGTCCGCGACTGGTTGCGGAGATCCGGCAGCGGGCGGACGGTGAAGGTCACGATCGACGGCGACACGATCGAGCTGAGCGGAGTCAGCGACGCGGCCCAGCAGCAGTTGGTCGATGCCTGGGTGCGCAAGCACACCGGGACGGATGCATGAGATGGACGGCTCGCGCGTCGCACTCGTGATCGCGAACGACGAGTACGACGACCCCGGTCTGCGCAGCCTGGTCGCGCCGGCGCAGGACGCGACCGCGCTGGCAGAGGTGCTCGCGGACCCGTCGGTCGGCGGCTTCGAGGTGCAGGTCCTGCACAACGCGGCGGCCCAGGAGATCCGGTTCGCCGTCGAGGACTTCTTCGCCGACCGGGCGCCCGAGGACCTGCTGATGCTGCATTTCTCCTGCCATGGGTTGAAGAACGCGGCCGGCGAACTGTTCCTGGCCGTCGCGGACACCAAGCCGACCCGGCTCGCCTCGACCGCGGTGGCCGCGGACTTCGTCAACCGGCAGATGGCCGACAGCCGGGCCCAGCGGATCGCCTTGTTCCTGGACTGCTGCTACGGCGGCGCCTTCCCGCGCGGCATGGTCGTCCGCGCGGCCGGTGAGGCGCAGGTACGGGACGCGTTCGCGGGCCAGGATCAGGTGGGTGGCGGACGTGGCCGGGTGGTGGTGACGGCGTCCAGCGCGATGGAGTACGCCTTCGAGGGCGGGCAACTCGCGACGGATGCTTCCGCGCCGTCGGTGTTCACCAGCGCGGTGGTGGACGGGCTGACGACCGGCGAGGCTGATCGCGACGGCGACGGCTGGGTCGGGCTGACCGAGTTGGTCGGGTACGTCACCGATCGGGTCCACCGGGTGACTCCGAACCAGAACCCGCAGATGTGGACCTTCGGCTCCCAGGGCGAACTGTTGCTCGCCCGCAGCCGCATCCGCCGGATCACCCCGGCCCCGCTGGCCCCTGAGCTGATCGAGGCGATGGAGAGTCCGTTGCCAGCGGCAAGATTCGGCGTGGTCGACTACCTTCGCGAGCGGCTGATCGGCAGCGACCTGAGCCAGGCCTACGCGGCGTGGCAGGCGCTGCAGCCGATGGTCAACGACGACAGCAGACGGGTCGCACTGGCCGCTACCGAGGCGCTCGAGGAGGGCGTTCCGCGGGTTACACCGGCCGCTCTTGATCTCGGTACGGCGGGTGAAGGCGAGGCCCGGCTGGAGGGACCGCCGATCGCCTTGACCGCGGTGGCGTCGTCCAGTGCGGAGTGGCTCAGGGTCGAGCAGGACGGCGCGACCATCCGGGTCCGGGCCGAGGCAGGTCCCGGTGACCGTGAGGCCTCGGTGATCCTCAGCGGACCGACCGGCGAGTGGACGATCCCGGTCCACGACACGCGGGCCGAGGTCGCGGTCGACCAGATGACGATGCCGGACACCGAGTCCGAGCCGCCGCCACCGCCTCCCGAGCCGGAGCCCGAACCACCACAGCCCGCACCGACGCCCGAGCCCCCGCATGCCGAACCGCACGCCGAGCAGCCCACAGAGAAGGCACCTTGGTGGCTGATCGCCGTACTGGTCGTCGGCGCGGCGATCCTCATCTACCTGAACTGGCCGGGAGAGGCCGACTCGCGCAAGCTCTGGTACGAGGAGAACACCACCGGGTGGTACGTGTACCGGAGTTGGGGCGACCCGATGATGATCGCGTCGTTCGCCGCGCTGGTGGCGAGCCTCGCCGCCCGATGGGCGGGGCCGGTTGCTCTGGGCATCGTTGCCGGCTGCGCTGCGTCCGTGATCGAGGACGGTCTGCTCATCCTCGGCGGCGGCATGTCGTACGACGAGACCACCTACTGGCTCGGTGCGACCGCGGTGGCTCTGGTGATGGTCGTCGTACTCCTGATCGTGCTGTGGCCCGGGAGTTGGCCGATGTGGCCGGTCGCCCGGCCGGCGATGGCCATGGTCATTGCCGGCGGCATCTTGTTGCTGGTGCACGTGTTCGTCCAGCACCCCGACGGGCTGGCCTTCCTCGATGTCACCTGGCTGGCCGTGGTGGAGCCGTTCGTCACGGTCGCCATCGCCTGGCTCGCGTTGGCAGCGACGGCACCCGTGGCCCGGATCTGGCTGACCGCTGCGGCGGCGACGTACGCGGTGATCAGCATGATCGCGGCGGTCCCCGCTCTGACCGAGGGGGACTCGCCGCCTGCCTTCCTGACCGCGTTGCTCGGCAACGGGCTGATCGTCGCCGGGGTGCTCAGCCGCGAATTGCGCCTTCCGTCGCGCCCTTGATGAACTGCCGGGCGAAGATCCCGAACACGATCACCAGCGGCACCATCGCCATCAGCGCGCCCGTCATCACCATGCTGTAGTCGACGCCGTGGCTGCGGTTCAGCGTCGACAGCGCCACCTGCAAGGTGAGGTGATCGGGGTTGGTGAGCACGATCAGCGGCCACATGTAGTCGTTCCAGGACGCGACGAAGGTGAAGATGCCGAGGAACGCCAGCGCCGGCCGGGCCGACGGCAGCGCCACGTGCCGGTACACCCCGAAGAACCCGCAACCGTCCAGCGTCGCGGCCTCGACCAGCTCGTCGTGGATCGAGTTCTGGAAGTACTGCCGCAACCAGAAGATGCCGAACGCGTTCGCCGCCCCGGGAATGATCAGCGCCTTCAGCGAGCCGACCCAGCCGAGCAGCGCCATCGTCTGGAACTGCGGTACGGCGGCCAGTTGGGCCGGCAGCAGCATGGTCGCGAGCAGGATGACGAACAACGCGTTCCGGCCGGGGAACCGGAACTTGGCGAACGTGAACGCGGCCAGCGAGTCGAAGAACAGCACCAGCAGCGTGGTCGACACGGCCACGACCGCGGTGTTGGCCATCGACTGGAAGAACGCGACGTTCGCCAGCACGTGCCGGACGTTGTCGTCGAACTGCGACCCGAAGGTGAACTTCGGCGGGAACCGGTAGATGTCCGCGGTGCTGTTCGTCGCCATGATGATCGTCCAGACGAACGGGAACATGAACACCAGCAGGGCGACGATCAGGACGGTGTGCAGCGCGATCCCGCGCCACCTGTAGCGCATCACTTGCCCTCACCCCTGTCGCGGAAGATCCGCCAGTTGATGGCTGTGAACAACAACACGAGCATGAAGATGCTGAGCGCGATCGCGGCCGCGTAGCCGTAGTCGTTGTCCAGGAAGGCGGCGCGGTAGAAGAACAGCACGACCGTCATCCCGCTCTGTCCGGTGCCGCCGCTGTTGCCGACCATCACCTGCGGCTCGGTGAAGGTCTGCAGGCCGCCGATGGTCGAGATCACCACGGTGAACAACACCACCGGGCGAAGCTGCGGCAACGTGATCGAGAAGAACGTCCGGGTCGCGCCGGCGCCGTCGACCTTGGCCGCCTCGTACTGCTCCTTCGGGATCGCCTGCAGACCGGCCAGGTAGATGAGCGTGTTGTACCCGATCCACTGCCAGACGATCATCGTCGAGATCGCGATCTTGATCCCCCACGGCTGGCCGAGCCAGTCCTGCTCGGGGATGCCGAGCGAGCGCAACGCGGCGTTGACCAGACCGAAGTTGGTGCTGAACACCGAGCCGAAGAAGATCGCCATCGCCACCAGCGAGGTGACGTTCGGGATGAAGTAGCCGATCCGGTAGACGTTGGTGAACCGTACGGCGGACTGCAGCATCACCGCGAGCACCAGGGCGATCGCCAGCGTCGGGACGGTCGACATGAAGAACAGCACGACGGTGTTCTGCAGCGACAGCCAGAACGTCGGGTCCTCGACCAGGAACCGGAAGTTGTCGATCCCGGTGAACCGGCGCGGGCTGAGGCCGTCCCAGCGCTGGAACGCGAGCACGATCGTGGACAGCATCGGGTACAGCCCGAAGACCGCGAACAGGAGGTAGAACGGCGACAGCGCCAGGTAGAACCGCCAGTAGGACCAGACCCGCCGGCCGTGCCGCCGACCGGTGGAGGGCCCGGTCAGCGGCTTGGCCGGTGCGGTCGGCACCGTCGCAGTTCCGGTCATGGGGCGCCTCCTGGCCATGACACCGTCACTGCACCCCCTGCCGCTTGGCGATCGCCTTCGCCTTCGAGACCGCCGCGGACCAGGCGGCGTCGGAGGTCTTGGCGCCGGACTGCACCGTCTTGAGTTCGTCCTTGAACGGCTGCGCGACCGCGCCGTCGGCGGGGGCTTCGTACGCGACCGGGATGGCCTTGGCCGCCGGGCCGAACACGTCGATCGGCACCTGGCCGCCGAAGAACGGGTCTTTGACCTTCAGTTGCGGCTTGTCGTAGGCCGCCGGGGTCGCCGGGAAGATCTGCGCGTCGGCGAACGCCTTGGCCTGGTTGTCCGGGTTGAGCATGTACTTGATCACCTCGAACGCCTTGGCCGGGTCGGCCGCGTTCTTGGTGATGGTCAGGAACGAGCCGCCGAAGTTCGCCGGGCCGCTCGGGGTCGGGGCCAGCCGCCACTTGCCGACGCTGGACTTGACCGCGGACTTGATGTCGAGCGCGACCCACGCCGCGCCGACGTGTGCCGGGACCGTGCCCTGGTCGAGGCCGGCGTTCCAGTCCGGCGAACCGGACGCGGTCTTGCCGTCGATCTTCAGCGTCATCGCCTTGACCACGGTGTCCCAGGCCTTCCGGATGTGGTCCTGGTCGCCGATGAAGGTGTTGTCCTTGGAGACGTAGCGGTCGGTGCCCTGGCCGACGATGATGTCGTACAGGTCGGTGGCATCCCACACGATCAGGGCCTTCGGGTTCGACTTCTTCAGCTCGACACCGGCGGCGAAGAAGTCGTCCCAGGTCTTCAGCTGCTCGGCCACCTTGGCAGGGTCGCCTGGCAGGCCGCCCTTGGTGAACACGTCCTCGCGGTAGTACAGCGCGGTCGGCCCGATGTCGATCGGGAGACCGATGACCTTGCCGTCCAGGGTGGTGGCCTGCTTGACCTTCCACTCGACGTAGTCGCCGAGCACCGAGTCCGCGCCGACCGTCTTCAGGTCCACGAACCGCTCGGCCTGCGGCAGCATCGACGCGATGTCCTCGCCTTTCATACCGGTGATGTCAGGGATCCCGGTGCCGCCGTTGAAGGTGGTGATCAGCTTCTGCTTGAAGTCACCGCCGATCTCGGAGTACTTGATCTTCGGGTCGGGGAAGTGCGCGATGGTGTCGTCGACCACCGACTTGCCCAGACCACCGGGCCAGCACCACAGCGTCAGTGTCGTGGCGGCGTTCGTCTTCGTCGTCGTGCCGGCGTCCATCCCGGACGAACAGGCCGCGACGGAACCGCCGAGCACGGCTGCGAAGCCCCCAGCGAGCAGCGTCCGACGTGAGAGCTCCATGGTTCTTACCTTCCTGAGTGGGCGCTGATCAGCGCTTGGAGGTGGTGGTCGTGGGGGTGGGCGGCCTGCCACGCGGCCAGATCTGCCCAGCGCGGCGCCGCATCGGCACCACCGAGCCGGGTCACCGACAGCGCGGCCACGAGGGCGGCGAATCGGACCCGCTGCTCGAGCGGCAGGTCCCAGAGCGTGGCGGCGATGAAACCGGCGGCGAACACATCACCCGCCCCGGTGGTGTCCGCCGCCTGCACTGGATACGCCGGTACGACGACCCGCTCACCGGTCGCGGCGTCGAGCGCCAGCGCACCGTCGGCACCGTTCGACACGACGACCAGCGGAACCTTGGTGGCCAGTCGTTCGAGGGCCTGCTCGGGGGTGTCCGTCCGGGTGTAGTTCATCGCCTCGCCGGCGTTCGGCAGGAACACGTCGCAGTGCTCCAGCTGGTCGAGCACCTGGGGGTCCCACTGCTCCGACGGGTCCCAGCCGACGTCGGCGAACACCACGCCACCAGCCGCCTTCGCCTTCGCCAGCCACTCGTTCGGCCAGGGGCCGATGTGGGCTGCGACGGCTCGGGCGACCGGCGGCGCGGTGATCAGCTCGTCGGCCGACAGCAGGGGAGGGGTGCCCCTGGTGACCAGTGCCCTGTCGTTGTCATAGGCAAGGGCCACCGTCAACGGGGTCTGCCAGCCGGCGAGCTTGCGGGAGAGAGTCAGATCGATGCCTTCACCGTCGGCGAGCCGGTCCCAGAGGCGGTCGCCGAGATCGTCGGCGCCGAACGCGGCGGCCAGACCGGTGCGCAGCCCGAGCCGGGCCAGTGCGACGGCGAAGTTGGCGATACCGCCCGGGCTCTCGAGCGAGTCGGTGGCCCAGACCTCGGTGCCGGGGCGCGGCGGAGTGGGCAGGCCGAGCACCAGGTCATGGAAGACCAGTCCGGACACCACCACGTCCAGCTCGCTCATGCTCTCGCAACACTCCTGCACGCTCGATCAAACTCGTGCATGAATCTTGAATCTAATGCGCAGGATGCGCAAGACCTGCTCACGAATTTGACGGAGAATGACGGAGTTTGCGTGATACGGTCTCTCCGTGTTGCCAAAGCAGCGGCAGGATCAGATCGTCCGTTCGCTTCGGGCCGATGGGGCCGGAGGCGTGAAAGTGCTGGCCGAACGGCTCGGCGTGAGTGAGGCGACGATCCGCCGCGACCTGGAGCAGCTCCATGCCGAAGGCCGGCTGACCCGGGTGTACGGCGGGGCCCTCGCGGTCGACGGTGGTGACGAGCCGTTCGCGGACGTGAACGCCGTACATGCCGCGCAGAAGGACCGGATCGCGCGGCGGGCCGCGGAGCTGGTGACCGACGGTGAGTCGCTGCTGCTCGACATCGGAACCACCGCGTTGCGGGTCGCGCAGCACCTGCACGGCCGGTCGTTGACGGTGGTGACGAGCAATCTCGCCGTACTGGAGGAGTTGCAGAACGACGAGCAGATCGAGCTGATCGTGCTCGGTGGGTTCGTCCGGCGGAGTTACCGGTCGCTGGTGGGGTATCTGACCGAGGAGAGTCTGCGGCAGATCCACGTCGACTGGCTGTTCCTCGGGACCAGCGGCGTCCGGCCGGACGGGCGGGTGATGGACAGCACGATGATCGAGGTACCGGTGAAGCGGGCGATGATCCAGTCCGCCGACCGCGTGGTGCTGCTGGCGGACGCGACGAAGTTCCCGGGTCACGGCGTCGCGCGGGTGTGCGAGCCGGGGGAGCTGACCATGGTGGTGACCGAGCCCGAGGCCGACGAGGCGACCCGGGCCCAACTGACAGAGGCGGGCGTACAGGTGATGTTGGCGTGAGACTGACCATCCTCGGCGGCGGTGGGTTCCGGGTGCCGCTCGTCTACCAGGCGTTGCTGGGTGACCGCGGCGACGGCCGGATCACTTCGGTGGTGCTGTACGACACGGACTCCTCCCGCCTGGCCTCGATCGGAGCGGTGCTGCGTCAGCAGGCTGGTACGGCGGCCGCCGTGGACGGCGACGCGGCGCCACCGGTCGTGACCGAGACGACGGACCTGGACGAGGCGCTGCGGGGAGCGGACTTCGTGTTCTCCGCGATCCGCGTGGGTGGACTCGAGGGCCGGACCGTCGACGAGCGGGTTGCGCTGGATCTCGGCGTACTCGGTCAGGAGACCGTTGGCGCCGGTGGGATCGCCTACGGGCTGCGGACCCTGCCGGTCGCCGCCCGGATCGCTCAGCGGATTGCCGCGGTCGCGCCGGAGGCCTGGGTCATCAACTTCACCAACCCGGCCGGGATGGTGACGGAGGCGATGATCCCGTACCTGGGTGACCGGGTGATCGGGATCTGCGACTCGCCGTCCGGACTGGGGCGGCGGGCGGCGCTGGCGCTCGGGGTGGATCCGTCGACCGCGTTCTACGACTACGCGGGGCTGAACCACCTGGGCTGGCTGCGTGGGCTGCAGTCCGGTGGGGTCGACCGGCTGCCTTCGCTGTTGGAGTCGGGCGATGCCCTCGCGTCCTTCGAGGAGGGGCGGCTGTTCGGGCCGGACTGGTTGCGGTCGCTGGGGTCGATCCCGAACGAGTACCTGCATTACTACTACTTCGCCCGCGAGACGCTGGCCGCCGTACAGGCTGTGCGGCAGACGCGGGGGACGTTCCTGCTGGGGCAGCAGTCCGCGTTCTATGCGGAGACGGCCCGGCATCCGGAGCGGGCGCTGGAGCTGTGGCAGAAGACCCGGGCCGAGCGTGAGTCGACGTACATGGTGGAGAGCCGTGAGGTCGCCGACGCGGGGGAGCGGGACGAGCGGGACATGGCCGCCGGCGGGTACGAGCAGGTCGCGCTGTCGCTGATGCGCGCGATCGCCCACAACGAGCGGGCGTCGCTGATCCTGAACGTGCGCAACCGGGGCGTCCTGCGGCACCTGGACGACGACGCGGTCGTCGAGATCCCGTGCACGGTCGACGCCAACGGCGCGCTGCCGGTCACCGTGTCGCAGCTGACGGACCATCAGGCGGGCCTGGTCTGCGCGGTCAAGGCCGTCGAGCGGTCCACCATCGAGGCCGCCGCGGGCGGCTCCCGCGCCGCCGCCCTCCGAGCCTTCGCCTGGCACCCCCTGATCGACTCGGTCACCGCCGCCGGCAAGCTCCTGGACGCGTATGCTGCTCAGCTCCCCGACCTGGCCCCCTTCCGCCCCTGAGTGCCGGGCTACGCCGGATTGGTCGGCGTGCCGCGGATCTGGCACAATGGCCTGCTGAGTCCGTCCAGGTTCTGTGCAGCCCTCTAACTCCACTGCCTGGCCGGCCCATTCGAGTGGTCACCCGTTGTCCCCACGACGCTGTGCTGCTCACCCAGACATGTATTCCAAGGGAGACCCCCGAAACGTGGCAGTCAAGATCCGTTTGAAGCGCATCGGCAAGAAGCGTGCGCCGCACTACCGCATCGTCGTGATGGACGCCCGGACCAAGCGGGACGGCCGGGCCATCGAGGAGATCGGCAAGTACAACCCGAAGACCGAGCCGTCGTTCATCCACGTCGAGTCGGACCGGGCGCAGTACTGGCTGGGCGTCGGCGCGCAGCCGACCGAGGCCGTCGAGGCGATCTTCAAGGCCTCCGGCGACTGGCAGAAGTTCAAGGGCCAGGACGCTCCGGCGCCGCTGCGGGTCAAGGAGCCGAAGCGGGACAAGCAGGAGATCTTCAACGAGGCCCTCGCCGAGGCGCACGGCACGCTGAAGACCGAGGCCGTCACCGCCAAGAAGGCGGCGAAGAAGGCCGAGAAGAAGGACGACGCGCCGAAGGCCGAGGAGCCGAAGGCCGAGGAGCCCAAGGCCGCCGAGGAGCCGAAGGCCGCCAGGAGCCGAAGGCCGGCCGAAGGCGGAGGCCGCTGAGGCCCCGGCCGAGGCTGCGCCGGCCGACGACGCCAAGGCCTGACCATGATGGAGACCGAGGCGCTCGAGCACCTGGTCCGAGGCATCGTGGACAACCCCGACGACGTCAGCGTCCGGGCCCGGAACCTGCGGCGTGGTCGCACGCTGGAGGTGCACGTGCACCCCGACGACATCGGCAAGGTGATCGGCCGCAACGGCCGGACCGCGACCGCGATCCGGACCGTTGTCGGAGCAATCAGCTCCGAGTCGTCGATCCGGATCGACTTCGTCGACGAGTTCAACCGGCGCCCGCGCCGCTGACTCGCAGTACTTCCTGGAGGGCCGCACCCCAGCGCGGGTGCGGCCCTTCGGCATATCGTCAGTCAATCGGTAGTGAGCAGAAGGGCTTGTGCGGGTGTTGGTGACAGTCGGGCAGATCGGCCGGGCGCACGGGATCAAGGGCGAGGTCGGCATCGACGTCCGGACGGACGAGCCGGATCGGCGGTTCGCCGACGGCGCGACCGTCGTCACGACCGCCAAGGTGCCCCGGACCCTCACCGTGCAGGCCAGCCGGTGGCACAGCGGGCGGCTGCTGGTGAAGTTCGCCGAGGTGCCGGACCGTATCGGCGGCCGAGCAACTGCGCAACCTGGTCGTGCAGTCCGAGATCGACGAGGACGAGCGCCCGGAGGACCCGGACGAGTACTACGACCGCGAGCTGATCGGCCTGGCCGTCCGTACGACTGACGGCGTCGAGGCGGGCGAGGTCATCGACGTCGTCCACCTGCCTTCGCAGGACCTACTGGAGATCCGCCGACCGGCCGGCTACGCCGTACTCGTGCCGCTGGTCGAGGAGCTGGTCCCGGAGCTCAACGTGGACAAGGGGTACGTCGTCGTGGCGGACCGGCCCGGCCTGCTCGACCCAGAGGGCGCCGAGGTGGTCCCCACCGAGCCAGGCGCTGACTGATGAGACTGGACGTCGTCACGATCTTCCCGGAGTACCTCGCCGCGCTGGACGTGTCTCTGGTCGGCAAGGCGGCGAAGAGCGGTCTGCTGGACATCCGTCTGCACGACCTGCGCGAGTGGACCTACGACCGCCACCGGACCGTCGACGACACCCCGTACGGCGGTGGCGCAGGCATGGTGATGAAGCCGGAGCCGTGGGGAGAGGCCCTCGACGCCATCGCACCCCCTGACGGGCCTGCACAGCCCAGACTGATCGTGCCGACCCCTGCCGGTCGCCCGTTCACGCAGGAGCTCGCGTACGAGCTTGCGGCCGAGCCGTGGCTCGCCTTCGCGTGTGGCCGCTACGAGGGCATCGACGGACGCGTCACGTCGTACGCAGGGGAGCGGATGCGGGTCGACGAGGTGTCCATCGGCGACTACGTGCTCAACGGCGGTGAGGTCGCCGTACTGGTGATGGTCGAGGCGGTCGCCCGTCTACTGCCTGGCGTGATCGGCAACCCGGAGTCGCTGGCTGAGGAGTCGCACTCGGGTGATGGACTGCTGGAGTACCCGGTGTACACGAAGCCGCCGAGCTGGCGCGGGTACGACGTACCGGACGTGCTGCTGTCGGGGAACCACGGCCTGATCGCCACTTGGCGTCACGAGGAGTCGGTACGGCGTACAGCGGAGCGCCGGCCGGATCTGCTCGCGGCGTGGGGTGATGCGGTCGCTGCGAAGGACGATGCGACGTCAGAGGTCCGCGTACTACCCGCTACCGAGGCTGACGCGGGGGAGATCCACACACTGCAACTGGCGGCCTTCCTGTCGGAGGGGCGGGCCTACGACGACCTGTCCATCCCGCCGCTCGCGGAGGACCCGGAGGCGAGTGTCCAGCGGCTGAAGCAGGGCGGCGTCCTCAAGGCCGTGGCGGGCACCAGGATCGTCGGCTCGGTGCAGGTGACCGTGGACGGCTCGGTGGCCCGGATCGGCCGGCTGATCGTCGCCCCGGACTGGCAGGGCCGCGGCCTGGGCACTCGGCTACTACGCGTGGCCGAACAGCTCGCGCCTGCCGACGTCACGTCGTACGAGCTCACCACCGGTGCGGAGAGTGACCGCAACCTGGAGCTGTACCAGAAAGCCGGTTACCGAGAGATACGGCGGGAGCGGCAGACCGCGAAGGTGGAGCTGGTTCTGCTCGCCAAGCGCCGGCGCCGCCGCTGATTTCGTTGTCGCTGGGGCGGTGTGGCAAGATTGTTCGCTGCTGCCCTTTCGGTGCTCCTGCCACAGGGGGTGACCACCGCTCGGCAGCATCTGGACGACCCTCACCATCGACATTTCGTGGGTGACCTGTGGCACGCGCGAGGAAGAGACACCTGATGAGCAACATCCTGAACGAGCTCGACAACGCGAGCAAGCGCGACGACATCCCCGCCTTCCGCCCCGGTGACACCGTCAAGGTGCACGTCAAGGTCGTCGAGGGCAACCGGTCCCGCGTCCAGGTGTTCCAGGGTGTCGTGATCCGTCGCCAGGGTGGTGGCCTGCAGGAGACCTTCACGGTCCGCAAGGTCAGCTTCGGTGTCGGCGTCGAGCGGACCTTCCCGCTGCACACCCCGATCGTCGAAAAGGTCGAGGTGGTCACCCGCGGTGACGTCCGCCGGGCCAAGCTGTACTACCTGCGCGAGCTGCGCGGCAAGGCAGCCAAGATCAAGGAGAAGCGGGACGTCCCGGCCTCCTGAGCGTCTTAGCGACGACGGTCACCTATGGCGCCGAGCACTGCGACTCGCGCTCGCCCTCGCCCGGTAGCCAGGAGGGCACGTCGCAGCAAGGGACGTCACCGCAGGCTGAAGCAGCGGAATCCGCTGCTCAGCCTGCTCATCGAGATGAGCACCGTGACGGTGCTCGCGCTCGTCATCACGGTGGTACTGCGGCTGTTCGTCGCCGAGGCGTTCTACGTGCCGTCGGAGTCGATGTACGACACGCTGACCACGAACGACCGGATCCTGGCCGAGAAGATCAGCTACATGCACCGCGACGTGGATCGCGGTGACATCGTCGTCTTCAAGGACCCCGGCAGCTGGCTGAACGAGGAGCAGGTCGAGCCCGGCCCGTTCCGCAAGGTCGGCGAGTTCGTCGGCATCCTGCCGCGCAGCGGCGAGGGACACCTGGTCAAGCGGGTGATCGGCATCGGCGGCGACCGGGTGATCTGCTGTGACCGGGCCGGCCGGATCACCGTGAACGGCATCCCGCTGGACGAGCAGGAGTACCTGCTCCAGGACGCCAAGCCGTCGTTGCAACCGTTCAACGTGCAAGTACCGCCCGGCCACCTGTGGGTGATGGGCGACAATCGGGCCGAATCCGCCGACTCCCGAGCCCACATGGGCAGCCCCGGCGGCGGCTTCGTGCCGGTCGAGAACGTGGTTGGCCGGGCCTGTTGCGTAATCTGGCCGTCTGACCGGATGACGATGCTGCGTCCTCCGGAAACCTTCGAGAAGCCGGGGCTGAAGAAGTGACCGATACACCGACGAAGACGCCGGAGCGACCCGCCCACCGCTCGGGGTTTGCCGCGGCCGCCCGTGAGTTCGTCCTGATCGTGGTCGGGGCCCTCATCGTCTCGTCGATCCTGCGCGCGTTCGTCGGGCAGATGTTCATCATCCCGAGCGAGTCGATGGAGAACACCCTGCTGGTCGGCGATCGGGTCGTCGTGGAGAAGCTCACCGACGTCGAGCGCGGTGACGTGGTCGTCTTCGAGGATCCGGGCGGCTGGCTCAGCCCGGAGGAGAGCGGTCAGAAGCGCGGCTCGGTGGGCCGGTTCTTCGAGGTGGTCGGCCTGCTCCCGGACTCCAGCCACGGTCACCTGATCAAGCGGCTCGTCGGCATGCCGGGCGACAAGGTCGCCTGCTGCGACGAGCAGGGCCGGCTGCTCGTCAACGGCCAGCCGCTCGAGGAGACCAGCTACCTGTACCCGGGCGACGCGCCGTCGCAGATGGAGTTCCAGGTCACCGTCCCGGCCGGAAAGGTCTTCGTGATGGGCGATCACCGGTCCGCCTCCGGCGACTCCCGGGTCCACCTGAGCGACACCAACGCCGAAGGCGGCAACCCCGGTGACGCGGCCTTCGTCCCGATGGACAAGATCACCGGCCGTGCCGTCCTGGTCGTCTGGCCGGCCGATCGCTGGAGCAAACTCGGCGTCCCCGACACCTTCAAGTCCGTCCCGGCCGCGGCCGCGCCGCCGCCGGCCAAGCCCTCGATCTCCCTCACCGCACCCCCGAAGTGAGCGAACCCCCGGTGCCTCTACCGCCCACAGAACCCCCGGCCCCGGCAACCCCCTCCCGACACACCTCACCCCGCCTGCCGCACCTGCTGTCCGCTCTGCCTAGGGTGGGAATTGTGGCTGGAGTTCGGAGGGCCGGATGAGTGTGCTGCCTCGGGGGAGCACGGTGCGGCGCGATGCCGGGTTGTACGGGTACGAGCGGGCGCTGCGCCGTGTCGGCCTGGACCCGATCGCCGGCGTGGACGAGGCCGGCCGCGGTCCCTGCGCCGGACCGCTCGTCGCCGCCGCGGTGATCCTGCCGGACGGTAAGCGCGGCCAGATCCCCGAACTCGCCGACTCCAAGCTCCTCACCGCCAAGGCCCGCGACCGCTGCTACGACGAGATCCGCAACCGCGCCCTGGCCTGGTCGGTCGTCTCGATCGAGTCCACCGAGTGCGACCGCCTCGGCATGCACGTCGCGAACGTGGAGGCGCTCCGCCGGGCCCTGTTCCGGCTCGACGTACGGCCGTCGTACGTGCTGACGGACGGGTTCGGCGTGGACGGTCTCGGCGTACCGGGTCTGGCGATCTGGAAGGGTGACCGCGTGGCGGCTTGTATCGCCGCGGCGTCTGTGATCGCGAAAGTGACCCGCGATCGGGTGATGGAGCACTGGGACCAGGTGTACCCGCAGTACGGTTTCGGGATCCACAAGGGCTACTGCACGCCTGAACACCAGGCGGCACTGGACGAATACGGCCCGTGCCCGCAACACAGACGGCGGTTCGAGAATGTCCGCCGCAGTCTGCGGCCCGATATGGGACAGAATGTGACCAGTCCCACCGGAGTGGAGAGCCGATGAGCGAGCGTAGCGAGCGAACAAACAACACAGCCGCAATAGCGCTCATGCCGGAGCCGAGCGCCAGCGAGGTGGAGGCGTGAGCGCTGACGATCTCGAGAAGTACGAGACCGATATGGAGCTGCAGCTCTATCGGGAGTACAAGGACGTCGTCGGGATCTTCAAGTACGTCGTGGAGACCGAACGGCGGTTCTACCTCTGCAACGCGGTCGACCTGAAGGTCCGCACCGAGGGCGGCGACGTGTACTTCGAGGTGACGATGGCCGACGCGTGGGTCTGGGACGTCTACCGTTCCGCCCGCTTCGTCAAGAACGCCAAGGTCGTCACCTTCCGCGACGTCAACATCGAAGAACTCGCCAAGTCCGACCTGGAAGTCCCCAAGGACTCCGACTTCGGCCGCTGACCCCGCCGCCCCGCGGCTACGGAGCTGGCGGGGTAAGGCGCCAGCCGGAGGGGGTGGGCTGGATGAGGGTCAGAGCGGCGAGGGTTTCCAGGCATTGCCGGGTGGTTTCGAGGTCCAGGCCGGCTGTGGTGGCAATGCGGTTGGTGGGGGCGGGGGTGACCACCGGAACGGCGTCCAGGGTGCGGCGGAGGTCGTGGTGGAGGTCGTCGGTCGGGCCCTTCGGGGCTTGGGGGTACGGCGTGAGTCGCGTGCCGAGTGGGGAGATCGCCTCGACGATGTCGGCGACGTTGGTGACGAGCACGGCATCGCGTTCGCGGACCAGGAGATGCGCGCCCTCTGACATGCGTGACGTGATCGGGCCCGGTACGGCGAGCACCGCGCGACCGCACTGCTCGGCCCACCCCGCACTGTTCAGCGCCCCGCTCCGTACGGCGGCCTCGATCACGACCGTGCCGAGCGTCCCTGCCGCGATCAACCGGTTGCGCGCGAGGAACCGCAACTTCGTCGGCGAACACCCGGGCGGCAGCTCGCTCACCACCAGCCCTTCCTCCACGATCCGGCTGAACAACGCCGAGTTGCGCTTCGGATAGCTGACGTCAACCCCGCACGCCAGCACCGCCACCGTCACACCCGAACCAGCCAGCGCACCTCGGTGAGCCGCCGCGTCGATCCCGTACGCGCCACCTGACACGACGGTGATCCCGTTGTCCGACAGCCCGGACGCCAGCTCAGCCGCGACATGCTCGCCGTACGACGACGACGCGCGAGCACCCACCATCGCGACGGACCTCGCGAGCACCCGCCGGAGATTCGCCGCCCCTCGCACCCACAAGCCGAACGGCACCCCGGCCCGTCGCGTCAACTGCCCCGCGTCCGCGAGCACCTCCACCTGCTCCGGCCACTCGTCGTCTCCCGGGATCACGAACCGCCCGCCGGCATCGGCAGCCCGCTCCAGGTCACGCTCCGGCTCGACCTCGGCCAGCCGACTACCCCACCTCTCCGTCCCAGGAGCCCGCTGCTGCAGCAGCTCCCAGATCTCCAGCGCCTCGAGCCCTTCGAAGGCCTTCAATGCCGCCAGATCGCCGGGTTCGACGACCCGAGACAACCCCACGCGAGCCAGCCGATCCCTGTCGTCAGCGCCGGCAACCGCCGCACGTGTCGATCCACCGGTGCCTCCGACTCCCGCTTCGCCGACCTGTGCAGAGGCCGCGTCTGAGCGACTCCTGACGGCGGAGCGCCGGCGGCTGGAGCAGTGTGGTCGGAGAGGTCGGAGCTGAGAGCGCAATTCGTGGTCATGCGGCGGATCCTTTGAGAGGACGAGTGTCGGCGAGCTCGGTCAGAGGTTCACCGGTGCGGAGTTGGAAGGCTTGGTGGGTGAGCTCGACGGTCGGTCTGTCGATGCTCTGGAGATCGGCCAGCGTCCAGGCCAGGCGGACGACGCGGTCGAAGCCGCGAGCCGTGAGCCGGCCGGCCGCGTACAAGTCCTCGAGCAACTTGTGGCTGGCGGCATCCAACGGGAACTCGCGGCGCAGGACCGGTCCTGGGACCTCGCTGTTCAAGGTCCAGCCGATGTCGCGATAGCGAACGGCCTGCCGATCACGAGCGGCCTTCACGCGCTCGGCCACGGTCGCCGTCGACTCGGAGCTCTCGCCGTCGGCAGTACGGCGGGCCGCGGGCAGGATCTGGCGCTGGATGTCGATGCGATCCTTGATCGGCCCGCTGATTCGTTGCTGATAGCGCGCCAGCACCTGCGGCGTGCAGTTGCAGATCCCTCTCGCTGTGCCGGCCAATCCGCAGGGGCACGGGTTCGCCGCGAGCACCAGCATGAAGCGCGCTGGGAACTTCGCGACTGCCGCCGAACGGTGCACCTCGATGTACCCCGACTCGAGCGGCTGCCGCAGCGTGTCGAGCGTCAGCGGATGCATCTCGGGCGCCTCGTCGATGAACAGGATTCCTCGATGCGCGCAGCTGATGGCGCCGGGCCGAGGCATGCCCGAACCACCGCCGACGAGGCTGGACAGCGAGGCCGTGTGATGCGGCGCGATGAACGGCGGCCGGACCACGAGCTCGGCGTCGCTGGTCAACAGCCCCGCCAACGAATGCACGGCGGAGACCTCCAGCGAGTCGTCCATGCACAAGTCCGGCATCAACCCCGCCAGCCGCTCGGCCAGCATCGTCTTGCCAGAACCCGGTGGCCCGTGCAGGAAGACGTGATGACCACCGGCCGCCGCGGCTTCGATCGCTCGTCGGCCTTCGTGCTGGCCGATGACGTCGTCCAGGTCGA
The DNA here is from genome assembly GCA_963748245.1 of uncultured Actinomycetota bacterium. GTDB lineage: Bacteria > Actinomycetota > Actinomycetes > Propionibacteriales > Kribbellaceae > Kribbella. Next base: position 389,453 of record CAVVIA010000006.1, read on the forward strand.
CCTCGGGCACCCGGGTCAGGGACTCGGACAGCAACCGAGGCTCGGCGCGTGGCGGTGCTTCGTCCGGGATCTCGGTCCCGCGCAACACGGCAACCACCTGCCGCAGCGATCGGACGCCGTACACCGCGATGCCGGGGACGAGACGTGCCTCGCCCGCGTTCAGCTCGGGAACGATGATGCGCTCGAAGCTGGATCGGGCGGCGGCCAAGGTCATCGCGAGCGCGCCGCGGACCTCGCGGATCCGGCCGTCCAGCCCCAGCTCGCCGATCATCGCGGTCTGTCGCAACGAACTGCCCTCGATCACACCTGCCGCCGCGAGCAAGGCGCACGCGATGGCGATGTCGTAGTGCGAACCCGTCTTGGGCAGCGTGGCGGGCGACAGCCCGATGGTGACCTTGCGGTCGGGGAATCGCTCGCCGCTGTTGACCACCGCGGCGCGAACCCGGTCGCGTGCCTCGGACAGCGACGCGTCCGGAAGGCCGATCAGGGTCGTCTTCGGCAGGCCTTGCGCGATGTCGGCCTCGACCTCGACCAGGTGGCCTTCGAGACCGACCAACGCCACGGACCATGTCTGTGCGAGAGGCATCAGGCCGCGCCCCTCACGTGGTCCACGCGCGGCGGCGTGTTGTGGTCGAACAGGATGGCGACGAAATCGATCCGGATCGTGCCCGGGTTGAGCTGGTGGGTCTGCAGCCAGCGGCCGGCCAGCTTCCGCAGCGTGGTCAGCTTCCGGTAGGTGATCGACTCCAGCGGGCTGCCGTAGTTGAGCCCGCGGCGGGTCTTCACCTCGCAGACGACCAGGGCGTCGCCGTCCCGCGCGACGATGTCGATCTCGCCCAGCTCGCAGCGCCAGTTGCGCTCGAGAATGACGAAACCTTCGGTCGTGAGATACCTCGCGGCGAGATCTTCGCCGTACCGCCCGACAGCATTCTTGGTCCGCATCGATGACCACCTCCGGCTAAGAACATGCCGGGATCAGGTGCCGATTCTCACCGGACTTTCGCGCCTGTGGACAACACGAAACAGCCGCCCGGGCCAGGACGGCACGGGCGGCTGACAGTCGCGACTTCTCAGCTGCGCATGTGTTTACCGCGGGTCGGCTTCTGCGGCGGCGTGCGGACCGCGCGCAGCTCGCTCTCCGGCCGGATCGCCTGCAGGCCGCCGGTGCCCGGGTCGGTGTCAGCGATGTCGAAGTCCCAGCTGTCCTCGTTCGCCAGCCGGCTGTGCCAGCGCCCGTACAGGCCGTAGATCGAGCAGTCCGACGACCATCCAGATGCCGAACTTGGTCCAGGTGCTCGTCTTCAGGTTGAGCATCAGCCACAGCGTCGCGCCCAGTGACAGCAGCGGGATCAGCGGCACCATCGGCACCCGGAACCCGCGCTCCAGATCCGGCTCCGACCGGCGCAGTGTGAGTACGCCGATCGCACAGAAGGCGAAGCAGAACAGCGCACCGATGACCAGCAGCTCTTCCAGCTCGAGCACCTTCGGGTACAGCGTCAGAGCCAGTGCGGCGACTCCGGCAGCGGTGGCAGCACGCGCGGGGGAGGAGTACACCCGGCTGACTCGGCCGAGGCTCTTCGGCAGCAGGCCGTCACGGCCCATGTTGAACAGCACGCGGCTCTGTGCGATGAGCACGACCACGATCACCGTCATCAGCGCGAGCAAGGCACCTAGATTGACCACTTTCGCGGCCCAGCCGACCCCGACCGCTGCGAGCGCTTCCGATACCGGTGCGCTGCCGCCCAGTTCGCCGTACGGGCGCATGCCGACCAGTACGACGGCCATCGCGATGTAGAGGATCGTGACGGCGCCGACGCCGAGCAGCATGCCCTGCGGGACCGTCTTGCGCGGGCTGCGGGCGTCCTCCGACGCGGTCGCGATCAAGTCGAAGCCGATGTAGGCGAAGACGATCGAGCTGGCCGCCGTGAAGATGCCCATCATGCCGAACGAGCCGAACGACGAGTCGAGGATCCAGCCGAGCAAGGTCGGACTGGCGGTCGCGGGCGCGGCCCTGGCCATCGGCACGAACGGCTGGTAGTTGGCCGTGTCGATGTGCATCGCACCGACGACCACGACCAGCAGGATCACCGCGACCTTCGCGATCACCACGACGGTCAGAACCCGGGCCGACAGCTTCGTGCCGGTGACGATCATCGCGGTCAGGATCAGCAGCAGCAGCGGCGCGACCAGGTTGACCTTGGCGTCGGGCCCGAAGAACTGCGCGACATTGGCGGGCAGCGTCACCCCGAACCCGTCCAGGGTGGCCAGGAAGTACGCCGACCAGACACGCGCGACGATCGCGGCGGCGGTGACCAGTTCCAGCACCAGCGCCCACCCGACCAGCCAGGCCCACATCTCGCCGAAGGTCACATAGCTGAAGGTGTAGGCACTACCCGAGACCGGGATCGTGGACGAGAGCTCGGCGTAACAGGCCGCGGCCAGCACACAGACGATCGCCGCGATGACGAACGACAGGATCACGGCCGGACCGGCGACCTTGGCCGCCTGGTTACCGCTGATGCTGAAGATGCCGGACCCGATCATCACGCCCAGGCCGAGTACAACCAGGTCGCGACGACCGAACAAGCGCGGCAGACGGTGCCGCGCGTCCTCGACTCGAGTGAACGCCGACTCGACCGGCAGGCGCCGGCCTACGGTCTGTCCGTTCGCTGAGGGGGCCATGGTCAGGGGTGCCTCCGTTGCTACTAGGGCAATCGGGCCGAACAGTAGTCGACCGTCGGGCTATCGACCAGCCCTCCTCTCCTCGGCCCCGCGCGGTGGCTTGCGATGCCGGGTCCGCTCCCGCATGGTCGAGGCATGGCGCCGGACGATGTCGGTACGAACCCTTCCTGGCCGGAAGGTTTCACAGTGTTACTGACCGACTACGAACGGCATCTGACGGCGGAAAGGGACCTCAGCAGACATTCGGTCAGAGCGTACCTTGGAGATGTCGCGGATTTACTCGAACATTTGATTCGGCTTGGTCACGATGATCTCGACGGCCTGGACATCCGCGGGCTGCGCTCCTGGCTGGCCAAGCAGCAGAGCCTCGGGAAGTCGCGCAGCACGATGTCGCGCCGGGCCACCGCCGCGCGTGTCTTCACCGCGTGGGCGCAGCGGACCGGCCGGCTCAGCACGGATCCGGGCGCGTTGCTGGCGAGTCCACGGCCGCACAAGAGCCTGCCCGGCGTACTGGGACAGGCCGATACGCGGGCGGTGCTGGATGCGGCCGCGGTTGCGGCCGACGACGGCAGTCCGATCGGGCTGCGTGATCTGGCCATCATGGAGCTGCTGTACGCGACCGGCATCCGGGTCGGCGAACTCTGCGCACTCGACATCGACGACATCGACCCGTCGCGGCGGGTGGTCCGCGTGTTCGGCAAGGGCCGGAAGGAACGCTCGGTCCCGTACGGCGTGCCGGCCTCCGACGCGCTTCGCCGCTGGCTGGACGAGGCCCGGCCCCAGTTGGTCCGGACAGGAAGCGGTCCGGCGGTGTTCCTCGGCGCACGCGGCGGCCGGATCGATCAGCGAGCGGTACGACGTCTTGTGCACGAGCGGATCGGGGTCGTCGACGCACCGGATCTGTCGCCGCACGGGCTACGCCACACGGCCGCAACCCATCTGCTGGAAGGCGGCGCCGACCTCCGCAGCGTCCAGGAACTCCTCGGTCACGCGTCGCTGGCGACGACCCAGATCTACACCCACATCTCCACCGACCGGCTGCGTCGGGCTTACGAACAAGCGCATCCGCGAGCCTGAGAGCCGCCGGCCGCCGACCCCTTCGAGGTGTGTGTCGGTGGTGGGATGCGGCGCGGTGGTGGGGGAATGCGGCAGACTGCGGGGCATGCGGGTTTCGGCGAAGTCTGACTATGCGTTGCGGGCGCTGATCGAGATCACTCAGCGCTGGGTGGCCAACGACCCCTCGGTGGTGTCGGCCGAGGAGCTCAGTCGCGCGCAGGGGATTCCGCACGGCTTCCTGCAGGGGATCCTGGCCGACCTCCGGCGGGCGGGCGTGCTGGCGAGCCAGCGCGGGCAGTCCGGCGGGTGGAAGCTGGCGGTCGACCCGAACGAGATCTCCGTCGCCGACGTGATGCGCGCGGTCGACGGGCCGATCGTGAGCATCTCCGGTGTACGGCCCGAGAGCGTCGACTACAACGAGCGCGCCGTCGTGCTGCAGCGGGTCTGGATCGCCGCCCGCGCGAGCCTGCGGGACGTCCTCGAGCACACCACCCTGATCGACCTTGCCAAGGGCAAGCTCCCCGCCGGAGTCGAACGCCGCTCCCGCGACGAAGACGCCTGGCAAGCCCGAGTCCCCGGCAGCTGACAAACCAACACCCTCGGCAGTTGACGATCCGGCGTTCCCGGCGGCTGACGACTTGGTGCTTCGGCGGTTCAAGTGGCCGCCTAGTGGCGTCTGATCAGCAGGCCGGCTGCCAGGGTCAGCGCTGCTGTGATGGCGACGACGGCTGTGCCCGTCCGTTGACCGCTTGGGGGAGTCGTCGCGGCGGCCTGGGTGGGAAGTGGGGGTGGGCTCGCGCCAGGCGCGTCTCCACCGGGTGGGTCCGCGCTCGGCGGCGCTGCGTTCGGTTGGGCTGGTGGGGTGGTTTGGGTGAGGGGGAGTAGGCGGACTGGGCGGTCGGGGAGGAGGGTCAGGGGGTTGAGGTACTGCTTGGCCTGGACGAGGCCCCAGTGGAGGCAGGTTGCGGGGGTGCAGTGGGAGCCGGCGGCTGAGAGTCGGCCGATGACGGTGCCAGGGGTGACGGCGGTGCCGACGGTCAACGACGGGACGACTGGCTCGTACGTCGTACGGCGGGGGCCGGTGGAGACGACTACGACACCTCGGCCTGCGAGTTGGCCGGCGTACGTGATCGTGCCGGAGGTTGCGGCGAGGACGGGCTGGCCGGGTGAGCCGGCCAGGTCGACGCCGCGGTGGCCGGGGAGCCAGGGCTTGGCGGGCAGGTCGAAGCCGCGCACGACGCGAGGCCGCGGCTGCAGAGGCCAGGTGGCCGCACGCGCTCGCGCAGGCGGAGCTGGGCTCGCCGCGGCGGCCGCAACCGGTGGATCGCTGACGGTCGCGGGACGAGCGGTGGCCGCGGTGACGGGTGGGGCGGGGAGTGGGGTGGGAGGGGATGCGGTTGCGGTTAGGGGGAGGGCGGGGAGGGTGGTTAGGGGGATTGTTGTGAGGAGGAACTGGAATGGGGTCATGTCTGGAAGATGCCGTTGGGTGGGGTGGTTGCGGACGGTGAGTTGGGGGGCTGTGGACAACCGGGTCCCGGTTCGCTTCGACCTGGGGTGGTCCCGTACACTTCCGGTGGCGTCCCATGCGAGTGGGACGACTTCGCACGCCCGCATACCTGTGCGCTCCCCTCGGTCCCGGTCCACGCCGGGATGGGTGCGCACACCGGGCGTCAGGCGCGGCGGACCACCCGGTCCGGCGCGGGACAACCGAGACAGCGCCGATCGGACCGGGTAGCCCGGCCACGGCGCGACAGGAGGAAACACCTCATGGCCGTCGTGACCATGAAGCAGCTGCTCGAGAGCGGCGTGCACTTCGGGCACCAGACCCGGCGCTGGAACCCGAAGATGAAGCGCTACATCCTCACCGAGCGCAACGGCATCTACATCATCGACCTGCAGCAGTCGCTGTCGTACATCGACCGCGCCTACGAGTTCGTCCGGAGCACCGTCGCCTCCGGCGGCGCGATCCTGTTCGTCGGGACCAAGAAGCAGGCCCAGGAAGCGATCGCCGAGCAGGCGACCCGGGTCGGCATGCCGTACGTGAACCAGCGCTGGCTGGGCGGCATGCTCACCAACTTCCAGACCGTGAACAAGCGGCTCCAGCGGCTCAAGGAGCTCGAGCTCATCGACTTCGACGACGTGGCCGCCTCCGGCGTCACGAAGAAGGAGCTGCTGCAGAAGCGGCGCGAGCACGACAAGCTGCTGAAGACCCTCGGCGGTATCCGCGACATGGCCCGGGTTCCGGCCGCCGTGTGGATCGTGGACACCAAGAAGGAGCACCTCGCGGTCGACGAGGCGCGCAAGCTGAAGCTGCCGATCATCGGCATCCTGGACACCAACTGCGACCCGGACGAGGTCGACTTCCCGATCCCGGGCAACGACGACGCGATCCGCTCGGTCGGCCTGCTGACCCGCGTGGTCGCCGACGCCGTCGCCGACGGCCTGATGTCGCGTGGTGGCCAGGGCGCTGCCGCCGCCGGCGAGGAGCTGGGTGCCGAGGAGCCGCTGGCCGCCTGGGAGCGGGAGCTGCTGGAGAGCCAGAACGGCACCGCCAAGACCACCGAGGCGAAGGCCACCGAGGCTCCGGCCGCTGAGGCCAAGGCTGCGGAGGCCACCGAGGTCAAGGCTGCGGAGGCCACCGAGGTCAAGGCTGCGGAGGCCACCGAGGCCAAGGCCCCGGAGACCACCGAGGCCAAGGCCGATGAGGCCCCGAAGGTCGACGAGGCCGCGAAGGCCGATGAGGCTCCGAAGGTCGACGAGGCCGCGAAGGCCGATGAGGCTCCGAAGGCTGACGAGGCCCCCAAGGCCGACGAGGCCTGACAGCCGTGAGTGCCGCCCGGCTCACGCCGGGCGGCACCACCAAAGCACCGGGCCATCCCAAGCACGAGGCCCCAAGCACCAAGGCCAGCGAGCACCAGGCCCGAGCACCAAGGTCAGCGAGCACGAGGCCCGAGCACCAAGGCCAGCGAGCACGAGGCCGCGAGTACCAGGCCCCACGCACGAGGTCCACGGGGATCAGGCCGAAGCGATCGGGGCCGCGAGCACCTAGGGCGAGTGGGCACCGCGGACTGCCGCGGAACACCCGCCACCAGCAGGCCGCCCATCCAGCCGCACCGACAAGACGAGAGAACGAGGAATGGCGAACTACACCGCCGCTGACGTGAAGAAGCTCCGCGACGCCACCGGCGCGGGCATGATGGACGCGAAGAAGGCGCTCGAGGCGACCGACGGCGACTTCGACAAGGCGATCGAGGAGCTGCGCATCAAGGGCGCGGCCAAGGCCGCCAAGCGTGGCGCCGAGCGCTCCGCCACCAACGGCCTGGTGGCCGCGGCGGAGAACGCTCTGGTCCAGCTCAACTGCGAGACCGACTTCGTCGCCAAGAACGAGCAGTTCCAGCAGTTGGCCGCCGACATCGTCGCGCACGCCTCCGCGAGCAAGGTGGGCGACATCGAGGGCCTGCTGAGCGAGAAGCTGGCCGACGGCAAGAGCGTCGCCGAGAACATCGAGGCCCTGGCCTCGGTCATCGGCGAGAAGCTCGAGCTCGGCAAGGTGGCCGTGTTCGACGGCAAGGTGGCCGCGTACATGCACAAGCGTGCCGCGGACCTGCCGGCCCAGGTCGGCGTCCTGGTCGAGTTCGAGGGCGACAACGTGGACGCCGCCCGCGGCGCCGCCATGCAGGCCGCCGCGATGCGCCCGCTGTACACCACCCGCGACGAGGTCCCGGCCGAGACGGTCGAGAACGAGAAGCGGATCGCCGAGGCGACCGCCCGCGAGGAGGGCAAGCCGGAGCAGGCGCTGCCGAAGATCGTCGAGGGCCGGGTGAACGGCTTCTTCAAGGACGTCGTGCTGCTCGAGCAGCAGTCGGTCCAGGAGAGCAAGAAGTCCGTGAAGGCCGTGCTCGACGAGGCCGGCGTGACCGTGAAGCGGTTCGCCCGCTTCGAGGTCGGCGCCTGATCGCAGGCTAGGACCGACCAGCCGACAGCGAACACAGCATCATCGACGAGGAGGCCGGAATCGTGACGGAAGCCCTGGGTACCGAGACGAGTCCGGCCTCTTCGCCGTACCTCCCGGCCTATCACCGGGTGCTGCTCAAGCTGTCGGGTGAGGTGTTCGGCGGCGGCAAGCTCGGCGTCGACCCCGACGTGGTGAATTCGATCGCCAAGCAGATCGCCGACGTGGCCCGGTCCGGGGTCCAGGTCGCTGTGGTGGTCGGCGGCGGCAACTTCTTCCGCGGCGCCGAGTTGCAGCAGCGCGGGATGGAGCGCAACCGGGCCGACTACATGGGCATGCTCGGCACCGTGATGAACTGCCTGGCCCTGCAGGACTTCCTGGAGAAGCTCGGCATCGAGACCCGGGTGCAGACCGCCATCACGATGGGCCAGGTCGCCGAGCCGTACATCCCGCGCAAGGCCGAGCGGCACCTGGAGAAGGGCCGCGTGGTCATCTTCGGCGCCGGCTCCGGCATGCCGTACTTCTCCACCGACACGGTCGCCGCGCAGCGCGCGCTGGAGATCGGCGCCGAGGCGCTGCTGATGGGCAAGCAGGGCGTGGACGGGGTGTACGACTCCGACCCGAAGAAGAACCCGGACGCGGTGAAGTTCGACCAGCTCTCGTACGACGACTTCCTGGCCCGCGGCCTCCGGGTGGCCGACGCCACCGCGATCAGCCTGGCCCGGGACAACGCGCTGCCGATCGTCATCTTCGGCCTCGAGGAGGGCAACATCGCCCGGGTCGTCCACGGCGAGAAGATCGGCACCGTCGTCTCACCGGGTCAGTAGCCCCGGTACGGCGACACGCCGGTGAGCCGGGTCCGGCCGCCGTACCCGAGGACCGGCATCGGCCCGGCGGGGGACAAGCACTAGGATCGTTCGACACGGGCGGTGACGCCCGTGGTCTGGTAGACCTGCGTTCGTAGGGTTCCTGTGATCGTTGGTTTGGAGCGGCCGCGCCGAGGCGGCCCTGAGGAAGCGAGGAATGTCGTGATCGACGAAGCTCTCCGCGAAGCCGAGCAGAAGATGGCGAAGGCCGTGGAGGTCGCGAAGGACGACTTCGCCGCGATCCGCACCGGCCGGGCCCACCCGCAGATGTTCGCGAGCCTGCTGGCCGACTACTACGGCAGCCCGACGCCGCTGCAGCAGCTGGCCGGTTTCCAGGTGCCCGAGCCCCGGACCGTGCTGATCTCGCCGTACGACAAGGGTGCGATGGCGGCGATCGAGAAGGCGATCCGCGACTCCGACCTGGGTGTGAACCCGGGCAACGACGGCGCGGTGATCCGGGTGGTGATGCCGCAGCTGACCGAGGAGCGGCGCAAGGAGTACATCAAGGTCGCGAAGACCAAGGCGGAGGAGGCCAAGGTCTCCATGCGCAACATCCGCCGGCACGCCATGGACCAGGTGCACAAGACGGTCAAGGACGGCGAGGCGGGCGAGGACGAGGGCAAGAGTGCTGAGAAGCGGCTCGACGGGTTGACGAAGAAGTACGTCGACTCGATCGACGAGCTGCTGAAGCACAAGGAAGCCGAACTGCTCGAGGTGTGATGGGCGTCGAGAGCACGCCCGCGCCGAGTCCCAGCCCGAGCCGCGCCGGCCGCAACCTGCCTGCGGCCATCGCGGTCGGTGTCGGCCTCGGCGCGCTGATCATCGGATCGCTGTTCTGGCAGAAGGTCCTGTTCACGGTCCTGGTGCTGGCGGCCGTGCTGGTGGCCGTCGACGAGATGATCAAGGCGCTCCGCACGGGCGGCGCGGTCATCCCGCGGATCCCGCTGTTCGTCGGTACGACGGCGATGCTGATAGCGGCGTACTTCGGCGGACCGATGGCGCTGCTGGTCGCGCTCGCGATCACGGTGCTGGCGACGATCTTCTGGCGGATGCCGGGCGGTTCGGTCGGGTTCGTCCGCGATGCCAGCGCCGGAGTGTTCCTGATCGGTTACGTCCCGCTGCTGGCCGGATTCGCGATCCTGCTGGTCCAGCCGGAGGTGGACGGCCCGGAGCGGGTGGTGACGTTCTTCCTGGTCGTGGTCGCCAGCGACGTCGGCGGTTACGCGGCCGGTGTGCTGTTCGGCAAGCACCCGATGGCGCCGACGATCAGCCCGAAGAAGTCCTGGGAAGGCTTCGCCGGCTCGACCCTGGCCTGTATCGGTGCCGGTATCGGCTCGGTCGTCTGGTTGCTCGACGGGAACTGGTGGGCCGGTGCGATCGTCGGTGCGGTCGCCGTCGTCACTGCGACCGTCGGTGATCTCGGCGAGTCGATGATCAAGCGGGACCTCGGCATCAAGGACATGTCCAACCTGCTGCCGGGTCACGGCGGCGTGATGGACCGGCTGGACTCCTTGCTGGCAACGGCTCCCGCCGTCTGGCTGTTGCTGCATCTACTCGTCTGATGAGGATCTGATGACTGTTGCTCCCGACGGCCGGCCGCTGGCCGGCGACGTCGTCCGGCTCGACCGTCTCGTTGCCGCCGACATCGAACCGCTGTACGACGCGATCGCTCACGAGCAGGTCTACGCGTCCGGGTTCGGCGGCGGCGTCGCCGGGCTGCCTGCCGACGCGGCCGAGATGGCCGAGCAGTGGGTCGAGTCGTCCGCCAAGCGGACGGCGTACGTCGTCCGGCTGGTTGCCGACGGCACCGTCGTCGGTACGACGAGCCTCGGGGACGTGGACCTCGGCAACGAGTCGGTGCACCTGGGCTGGACCGGGTACGCGCCGTCGGTGTGGGGGACCGCGGTCAACCCGGAGTGCAAGCTCCTGCTGCTGCAGCACGCCTTCGAGGACTGTGGGTTCGGTCGGGTGAAGATCCAGACCGGTACGGCGAACACCCGCTCCCAGGCCGCGATCGCGAAGCTGGGTGCGACGCGTGAGGGCGTACTGCGCCGGCACAAGCGGCTCGCGGACGGCTCGTTCCGCGACACCGTGGTGTTCTCGATCCTGGCCGACGAGTGGCCGGAGGTCCGCAAGCGGCTCGAGGACAGGCTCAGCTGACGGTGCTGCGGGTGCCGGCCAGTTCGGCGAGGGCGGCGTACGAGTTGAGCAGGTCCGAGCGGTCGTAGGTGTTTGTCGTGAGCAACACTTCGTCTGCCGCGGTACGACGTACCAGACCGCCCAGTGCGGCGTCGACCTCCTCCGGAGTGCCGTAGATCTGGCCGCGGAGGGACTGCTCGAAGAAGCCGCGTTCCTTCTCGGTCATGTCGCGATGCTGGACGGGCTCAAGCGGTGGGAACACGCCACGGGTGCGCGAGTAGGCGCTGGACCACGCTTCAGGCAGTAGTAGCCGGCGCGCTTCTTCGGTGGTGGCTGCAACCGCAGCAGTCGTTGCCAGTACGACGTACGGCCTCGGAGCCCACGTGGACGGCTGGAACTCGGTGCGGTAGCGGTCGAGCAACTGCAGCAGGTCTGACTCGGCTTTGACGCCGGCGATGACCAGGGGAAGGCCCAGCGCGGCTGCAAGGAGTGCGCCTTCGCCTACGGCGAGGATGAACGGTGGGACGCGCAGTCCTTCGCCGGGGCGGGCGTGGACCTGTGGGTGGGTCTGCTGCGTGCCGTCGAAGTAGCCGAGTAGCTCCTGGACCTGCTCCGCGAAGTCCTCGGTGGCGTCCTTCTCGACGCCGAGTGCTCGGCGGATGCCGTTGGTGAAGCCGACGGAGCGGCCGAGGCCCATGTCGATGCGGCCGGGAAAGAGCGACTCCAGCACGCCGAACTGCTCTGCCACCACGAGCGGGCGGTGGTTCGGCAGCATCACACCGCCTGTGCCGACGCGGATCCGGTTGGTGCTGGCTGCGACTGCCGCTGCCAGCACGGTCGGCGCTGAGCCGACCACTCCGGGGACACTGTGGTGCTCGGACACCCAGAAACGCTTGTAGCCGAGCTCTTCCACCTGCTGGGCGAACGTGACTGTCTGCCGCAGTGTCTCCGCCTCCGACTCACCAACCCGAGTCCTCGACCGGTCGAGCACAGACAACGGAACACCAGTCAGTGCGGACATATCTGGTTCAACTGCCGCGCTCGCAGCACCATTCCCCAGGTCAGTCGAGGAGTTTGCGGAGGTCGTGCTCTCGCTGCCGCGCCGTACCCGGATCACGCGGCCCGCTGGCTCCGCGACGAGATCTCCACCCTTCGATCTGAGTGGAAAGGGTTGGTGAGTTTTTCACCAACTCCCGGCGGCGGGCGGAAACTGGGTACAAGATGACCACGCCCAGTTATCCAGTGAGTCCGAGGAGTGACATGAGGATCAAGGAGCGCACGACGATGAGACTCAAGGCCGCGTTGAGCGGTCTCGCCCTGATCGCCGCGACCACGGTGCCGCTCGCATCCATCCCCACCGCCACCGCAGCCGAGGCACCAACGGCCGCGCAGGCCCAGGCCGCGGCCGCCGCCAAGCCGGTGCCGCCGCTCGGCTACTCGGCGAAGGCTTGCGGACGCTGAACATCGACTTCCAGTACCAGCAGACCGGCTACTGGTGCGGGCCGGCGGCGACACGGATCGCGATGTCGGCACGGATCTCGCCGCCGAGTCAGCAGCAGCTGGCCAACGAGCTGCCCACCGACGAGAACGGCACCGACTGGATCGGGCAGGTGACCCGGGTGCTCAACAACCACCTCGGCACCGGCTGGTACGAGACCAAGGAGATGCCGAACGACCCGCCCACCCAGGCCCAGCGCGACCTGCTCTGGCGGGACGTCCTCCTCGACATCGACAACAACTACGCGATCGTCGCCAACATCGTTGCTCCGGCCAACAACCACCCGCCGGGCTACCCGAACTACACGATCTGGCACTACTTCACCGTGATCGGCTACGACACCAGCGACATGACGGTCCTGATCGCCGACCCGGCCGGCTTCGCCCCGACCGCGACGTACTGGCTCACCTTCGACCAGCTCGCCACCCTGATCCCGCCGAAGGGCTACTCGGCCTGACCGGCTCGACCGTGCTCACCGGCCCGCCCTCCGGTGAGCACGGCCTGTGATCCTGCGCACGTGGGGGATGTGAATTTGTGAAGGATGACGGCGGCGGGCGACAATGGGGCGGTTATGACTACCTCCCTTCCGCTTGTTTTCGATGAGCCGCGTCGTGCCAAGAAGCCGCCGCGGCACCTGGCCGACCTGTCCGGGGAGGAGCGGCGTACGGCGGTCGCCGCGCTGGGGGAGCCCGCGTTCCGGGCCAAGCAGCTGTCGAACCACTACTTCTCCCGGCTGGTCTCCGACCCGGCCGAGATGACCGATCTGCCGGCCGCCACCCGGGACAAGCTGGTCGCGGAGCTGATGCCGCCGCTGCTGACCCGGGTGCGCGACCTGGAGTGCGACAAGGGGCAGACCCGCAAGACGCTGTGGAAGCTGCTCGACGGTTCGCTGGTCGAGTCCGTCCTGATGCGGTACACGGACCGCACCACGATGTGCGTCTCCTCGCAGGCCGGCTGCGGGATGGCGTGCCCGTTCTGCGCGACCGGCCAGGCCGGGCTGACCCGCAACATGACCACGGCGGAGATCGTCGAGCAGGTCGTCGACGGCGCTCGCGCGCTGTCCCGCGGCGAGATCGCGGGCGGTCCCGGCCGGGTCAACAACATCGTGTTCATGGGCATGGGCGAGCCGATGGCGAACTACAAGGCCGTGATCGGCGCGCGTCCGCCGGTTCACGGACCCGTCGCCGGAGGGCCTCGGCATCTCCGCCCGCGGCGTCACCGTGTCGACCGTCGGCCTGGTGCCGCGGATCAACCAGCTCGCCACCGAGGGCATCCCGGTCACGCTCGCGCTGTCGCTGCATGCGCCGGACGACGAACTGCGCGACGAGCTCGTGCCGATCAACAACCGCTGGAAGGTCGACGAGGTGCTCGACGCCGCCTGGGCGTACGCGCAGCAGACCAAGCGCCGGGTGTCGATCGAGTACGCGATGATCCGCGACATCAACGACCACGCCTGGCGCGCGGACCTGCTGGCGGAGAAGCTGGCGGCGCGCGGCGACTGGGGCTGGGTGCACGTCAACCTGATCCCGCTCAACCCGACGCCCGGCTCCAAGTGGACCGCGTCCGACCCGGCCGACGAGCGCGAGTTCGTCCGCCGGCTGCAGGCCGGCGGAATCCCGACCACTGTCCGCGACACCCGCGGTCAGGAGATCGACGGCGCCTGCGGTCAGCTGGCCGCGGCCGACAAGTCGTGACAACGCCCGCGGAGTTCAGCAGCGTCCGGCTCCGGGAGGGCTACGACATGGCAGAGGTCGACCAGTTCCTCGACCTCGCCATCGGCTGGCTCAACGCCCGCTGAGCGTCCTCACGTCAGCCCCGTGAGGATCTTCGCCAGGGCGGTTGGTTGCGAGAACATCGGCCAGTGGCCGGTTGGTAGCTCGACCAGCTCCCACTGCGGTGAGCCGAGTTGCTCGGCGACGTCGCGGGAGGGGTCGACCCCGTCCATCAGGCACTTGATGTAGGTGGTCGGCAGCTCCCCGATCGGGCGGGCCAGGTGGGCCGGCTCGGAGATGGCTCGTCCGGGGTGCGGCGTACTGCGGCTGACGATCACGGCGATCGCCTCGTCCGACAGGTCCTGGTCCGCGTAGTCCTCGGCAGCCAGTGGTGGCCAGAAGCCACCAGCCTCGGCCATCTGCCCTTCGACCCAGGCACGTCCCTCGGCCGACCACCCGTCGATGAACGACTTCCCCTCGGTGGGGATGTTCGAATCGACGTAGACCACTCGCCGCAGCCGGTCGCCGATCCGCGCCGCCGCCTGGCCGACCGGGATCCCGGAGTAGCTGTGCCCGGCGAGTACGACGTCGCGCAGTTCGTTGCCCTCGACCACCGACACGATGTCGTCGACATGCTGCTGCTGACCGACCTGAGCCGAATCCGAGTCGTGCCGCTCCGCGAGCCCGCTCAGCGTCACGGCGTACACCCCATGCCCGTCAGCCCGCAGCAGCTCGGCCACCTCGTCCCACGCCCACGCACCCAGCCAAGCCCCTGGCACCAACACGAAATCCACCATGCCGCGCACCGTAAACCACCCCACCGACAGTTCCGCAGCAGCAGAAGCTCAGCTGACCAGAGCGGCGGCTTCTTCGATGGTGTCGACCAGGTGGATGGAGGCGGACAGGGGGCGGTCGGCGGCGAGGGACTGGAGGAGGGGCCAGACCGGGAGCTTTACGGTCCAGTGCTGCACACCGACGAGGACGAGGGGGATCTGGGTGGCCTGGTCGCCGTAGTAGTTGGGGGTGACGGCCTGGAAGATCTCCTGGACCGTGCCTGCCGCGCCGGGGAGGTAGAGGATGCCGCCGCGTGCGCGACTCAGCAGGACGTCCTCACGCAGGGCGTTGGAGAAGTACTTCGCGATCGACGACGCGAACACGTTCGGCGGCTCGTGGCCGTAGAACCACGTCGGGATCGACACTCCACCGTCACCGGGGAACTCACGCCGTACGCCGAGACCCGCGGCAGCCCACGCCGCCACGGACGGGCGGAACGAAGGTACGGCGGCCAGCGTGGACAGAGCCGTGTCGACGGCCGAGTCGTCGTACCCGGACAGTGAAGCACCCAGGTTGGCCGCCTCCATCGCACCCGGACCGCCGCCGGTGACGACGGTGTGGCCTGCTCGGGTGAGGGCTCGACCGAGGAGCACAGCGGAGCGGTACGCCGTACTGCCGCGAGCCATCCCGTGTCCGCCCATCACGCCGATCCACGGCCGGCCGTCGGGGAGCTCGGTGAGAGCGTCCGCGATGGCGTGGTCGTGCAAGGCAGCGGCGAGGGTGCGGCCGGTGTCGCCCTTCTCGTCGTGCTGCCGGGACCAGGCGTAGATCTGCGCGTCCAGGGTGGCGTCGTACCCGTTCTCGAGGCCGGCGTAGAGCTCCTCTGCGTCGTACAGCGTGCCGCGGTAGGCGTCGAAGGGCAGCGACGGGATCGCCGGGAAGACCAGCCCGCCGCCGTCGCGGATCCAGGCCTCGGCCTTCTCCTCCAGGGCGCAGCCGAGGAACAGGGAGCCGCGCGGGTCCAGTCCGAGGAGCTTCGCCGTCCGCCCGGACAGGTCGACGGACTGCACCCGCCAGCCCTCCATCGAGGCGGCCCCGGCGGCCACGATCCGGTCGAAGTACGTCAGCGACTCGATGTCGACGTGGGGGATGCTCGGCAGTGTCACGAGCAGCACCCTAACGGGCCGGAACGCACCGGGAACCGAACCGGCATTCTCCCGGCATTTCATCGGCCTCGGCTATGAGGACGCGGTGCGATGAGGTAATGCTTGGGGCATGACACATGCGGAGCTCTGGGAGCGTCACAAGGCCGTCATGCCGGACTGGCTCGCGTTGTACTACGAGGAGCCGATCGAGATCGTCAAGGGATCCGGTCGCCGGGTGACCGACGGCGAGGGGAAGACGTACCTCGACTTCTTCGCCGGCATCCTGACCAACGCGATCGGCTACGACATCGCGGAGATCTCCGACGCGGTGCGCGAGCAACTGGCGACCGGGATCGCGCACACCTCGACCGTGTACCTGATCCGCAAGCAGATCGAGCTGGCCGAGCAGATCGCGGAGCTGTCCGGCATCCCGGACGCCAAGGTGTTCTTCGCCAACTCCGGCACCGAGGCGAACGAGGCGGCCATGCTGCTCGCCACCCAGAACCGCCGCTCCAACCAGGTGCTGGCGATGCGCAACTCGTACCACGGCCGCGGCTTCGGCACGGTCGCGATCACGGGGAACCGCGGCTGGTCCGCGAGCAGCCTGTCCCCGGTGAACGTGCAGTACGTGCAGGGCGCGTACCGGTACCGCAGCCCGTTCCGCGACCTGTCCGACGCCGACTACATCAAGGTCTGCGTCGACGACCTGCGCAACGTCATCGACACCACCACCGCAGGCGATGTCGCCTGCCTGATCGTCGAGCCGATCCAGGGTGTCGGCGGGTTTTCCTCACCGCCGGACGGCCTGTACGGCGCCTTCAAGGAGGTGCTCGACGAGTACGGGATCCTCCTGATCGCCGACGAGGTGCAGACCGGCTGGGGCCGGACCGGTGAGCACTTCTGGGGGATCCAGGCCCACGACGTGGTGCCGGACGCGATGACGTTCGCCAAGGGCCTCGGCAACGGGTTCGCGATCGGCGGCGTGGTCGCCAGGCCGGACCTGATGGACAGCCTGAGCGCCAACTCGCTGTCCACCTTCGGCGGCAACCCGATCTCCACCAGTGCGGCGAAGGCGACCGTCGACTACCTGCTCGACCACGACCTGCAGGCGAACGCGGCCAAGCGCGGCGCCCAGCTGGCCGACGGGTTGCGCGGGATCTCCGAGGAGTTCCCCGAGCTCGGCGACGTCCGCGGCAAGGGCCTGATGCTGGCCGCCGAGATCGTCAAACCCGACGACAACAGCCCCGACGCCGCCACCACGGCCAGACTCCAGCAGGAGACCAAGAACCGCGGCTTGCTGGTCGGCAAGGGCGGCCTGTACGGCAACGTCCTCCGGATGGCGCCACCCATGACCCTGACCGAAGCCGAAACGACCGAAGCCCTGGAGATCATCCGGGACTCCTTCAACACCCTGCGCTGACAAGAACAGTGCCCCCGGTAGGAACCGGGGGCACTGGTGTCAGAGCGGGGCTTCCGCTGAGGTGGCTGCTTCGGCGGCCGACGGCGGGGGAGCGCCAGTGATCTTGCGGGTGCGGCGGGACCGGCCTTCGAGGTAGCGGGCCAGCAGCGACAGCAGCGAGCAGAGGCCGATGTAGATGACCGCGACGACCAGGTACGTCGGGATGTACGGGAAGCCGTACTGGAGCCGGCCGCCCATCTGCTTGGCCACGTAGAGCAACTCGGCGTAGGTGATGATGAAGCCGAGAGCGGTGTCCTTCAGCAGGACGACGAGCTGGCTGACGATGGCCGGCAGCATCGACGTGATGGCCTGCGGCAACAGGACCAGCCGGACCACCTGGTTCTTCCGCAGCCCGATCGCGTACGACGCCTCACGCTGACCCTTCGGTACGGCGGCGATACCGGCCCGGAAGATCTCCGCCAGCACCGAGCCGTTGTACAGCGTCAATCCGAACACGACCGCCCAGAACGGGCCGATGCCGAGGTCGAACTGCAGGTTGCCGTAGTAGAAGAAGAACATCAGGATCAGCAGCGGGATGGCCCGGAACAGCTCGACGACGAAGGTCGCCGGCGCCCGGAACCACCAGTGGTCGCTGATCCGGGCCGCCGCGAACACGGCACCGAACATGAGCGCGAGCACCGTGGCCAGGCCGGCCGCCTTGAGCGTGTTGAGCAGGCCGTTCCACAGTTCCCGCTGGATCGAGTCGTAGGTGAACTGGATCCAGCGGCGTTCGGCGAACTGCCCGCTCTCGTTCAGCCGGTAGATCACCCAGCCGACGACGGCCAGCAGGGCGACGATGACGACCGCGTTCAGGATCCGGTTGCGCGCCCTAGCCCGCGGGCCGGGTACGTCGTACAGGACCGCACTCATCAGGCCACCGCCGTCCGTCGCTCGGCCCACCGCTGCAGGAAGACCAGGGGAATGATCAGGATCAGGAAGCCGACGGTGATCCAGACCAGCGTGGCGATCTGGTTCTCACCGCGTTCGGCCATCACCGCCGGGATCGCACCGGCCTCCGCGACGGAGAAACCGGCCGCGATCGTGGTGTTCTTCAGCAGCGCGATCATCACGCTCATCAGCGGCGGCACGATCGCCCGGAAGGCCTGCGGGAGGACGACGATGCCCAGCACCTGCATGAACGTCATACCGACCGAACGGGCCGCCTCGGCCTGACCGGCCGGGATCGTGTTGATCCCGGATCGGACGATCTCGCAGACGAACGCCGAGGTGTAGACCGTCAGCGCGACCACCGCGGACCAGAAGAAGTCGGGCAGCGAGATCTGCATCTTCGGCGCACCGAAGACGAGGAACGCGAACACCAGGGTCAGCGGGGTGTTCCGCAACACGTTCACGTAGCCGGTGCCGACAGCGCGCAGCGCCGGGATCGGGGAGACCCGGAACCCGGCCAGGGTCGTGCCGAGCACGAGGCTCAGCACTGCCGCGATCAGGAACAGCCTGAGCGTGGACCAGAAACCGTCGACGAACAGTTCCCAGTTGTCGGTGAGGACCGAGAGCATCGCGACCTTCCAGAAAAAGAGTGGAACGCAATCCCCGACTGAGCGGAGCGCAGGCCGGCCGCGACGCCCCTGAGGACGCCGCGGCCGGAGTGGATCAGTACTTCTCGAGCGGCGGCGGCGTCGAGTCCGAACCCGACTTGCCGAGCGTCTCGTCGTAGATCGCCTTCCAGGTGCCGTCGGAGGCCGACGTCTCCAGGATGGTGTTCACCTTGTCGCGCAGGGCCTTGTCGGCCAGCGGCACGCCGATGCCGTACTTCTCGGTGCTGAACGGCTTGCCGACCACCCGCAGCTCGTCGGGCGCGGTCGCCGCGTAGCCCTTGAGGATCGCGTCGTCGGTGGTGACGGCGTCGACCTTGCTGTCCAGCAGCTGCGAGACGCACTCGGAGTAGGTCTTGAACTCGGAGATGTTGCTCGCCTCGGTGAGCTGCTCGTCCTTGACCCGCTGGATCGGGGTCGAGCCGGTCGCGGAGCAGACCTTCTTGCCCTTCAGCGCGGTCTTGCCGGCGTCCATCGAGGTGTCGTCCTTGCGGACCAGCAGGTCCTGACCGGCGATGAAGTACGGGCCGGCGAAGCCGACCTGGGTCTTGCGCTTGTCGGTGATCGAGTAGGTGCCGACGTAGTAGTCGATCTCACCACCGGCGAGCGCGGTCTCCCGGTTCGCCGACGGGATCTCCTTGTACTCGATCTTCTCCGGGTCGAAGCCCAGGTTGGCCGCGACCATCCGGGCGACCTCGATGTCGAAGCCGCAGCGCTTGCCGTCGGCATCCTTGTAGCCGAGGTTCGGCTGGTCGGCCTTGACACCGACGACCGGGTTCCCGCGGGTCTTGATCTTGGTGTAGGTCGCGCTGCCGGCCACGTCGGCGGCGGCCGCGGTGTCGAACTTGTGCAGGTCGCCGCAGGCGTCGGAGGCCGCGTTGCCGCCGGTGCTGCCACCGCCGGCCGCGGAATCGTCATCCCCGCAGGCGGCGACGGTCAGCGCGAGCGCCGCGACGCCGAGGCTGGCGACGAGGTTGCGCATTCTCATGATCTGGTTCCCCTTCGTGTGGTTGCTGGTACGGCAGCGGGCGGACGTCAGTGCTTCAGGATCTTGCCGAGGAAGTCCTTGGCGCGCCGCGAGGTGGGGTTGGTGAAGAAGGTCTCCGGAGTGGCCTCCTCGACGATCTCGCCGTCGGCCATGAACACCACCCGGTTCGCGGCGGTGCGCGCGAACCCCATCTCGTGGGTGACCACGACCATCGTCATTCCCTGCTTGGCCAGGTCGATCATCACCTCGAGAACCTCCTGGATCATCTCCGGGTCGAGCGCCGAGGTGGGCTCGTCGAAGAGGATGACCTTCGGATCCATCGCCAGCGCCCGCGCGATCGCGACGCGCTGTTGCTGGCCGCCGGACAGCTGAGCCGGGTACTTCGAGGCCTGGTTGGCCACCCCCACCCGCTCCAGCAGTTCCATCGCCCGCGTCTCGGCCGTCTTCGGGTCCGTCTTGCGGACCTTGCACGGGCCGAGGGTGACGTTCTGCAGGATCGTCTTGTGCGCGAACAGGTTGAACGACTGGAACACCATGCCGACATCGGCCCGCAGCTTCGCCAGGGCCTTGCCCTCGCTCGGCAGCGGCTGTCCGTCCAGCGTGATGGCGCCCGAGTCGATCGGTTCCAGCCGGTTGATCGCGCGGCAGAGCGTCGACTTGCCGGACCCGGACGGGCCGATCACCACGACGACCTCGCCCTGATCGATGGACAGGTTGATGTCCTTCAGGACGTGCAGGTCACCGAAATGTTTGTTGACGCCGGTCAGGGCGACCAGGCCGGCCGCTCTGTCGGTGTCTGGCGTCAAGGTGCCGGAATCGCTCATGGCCAGAACCTAGCGGAGGCGGGGGCGCCGTCGCAGCGCTGGTCGGTTCCACGGTGGTAACGATCTGCAATATAGCTCAGCAGGCTGTGACCATCCGGTCACAGCCTGCTCGAAGTGTGCGTCAGCAGCATCCTCCCGCGGCGATCGTAGCCGCGGTCGGAGGCTCCTTCACCGCCGCCTCGACCTCGGCGAGCATCCGCTGCCGCGCCGCGGGGGAGATCACCCGGCCGCGGGTGATCACGGTGTGGATCCGGCGGGTGTTGCGGATGTCCTTCAGCGGGTCCGCGTCCAGTACGACGAGATCCGCGAACTTCCGTGGTTCGACCGAGCCCAGGTCCGCCCGCAGCCCGAGGAACCGGGCCGGCTCGACGGTGGCGGCGTACAGGGCCTGGCGCGGTGTCGCGCCGGCGTCGACGAGGTGCTCGAGTTCGTCGTGCAGGGCGAATCCGGGGACCGAGTACGGCGTCCCGGTGTCGGTGCCGGCCAGGATCGGGACGTCGTGGGCGAACAACTCGCCGACGAATCGTTGCCGCCACGCCCACATCTGACGCTGGCGGGCGATCTCCTCGGCCGGGCGGTTGGCCTTGTAGAGGTTGTTGATCGCGTAGTCGTAGGTGAAGACGGCATCGGCGCTCAGGTACTTCGCCAGCGCGGGATCGAGCGCCGCGTAGTCGGGTTGGTCGAGCACGTTGTGCATGGTGAGCGTCGGCGTGACCCGGGTGCTGTTGCGTCGCAGCGTGCCGAACACGTCCGCGGCCCGGGCCCGGCTGAAGGTGTTCGCCGCGATCCACTCGATCGGGTGCATCTGCCGGAACCAGGCGTTGTAGTCGCCGGCGGTCACGCTGATGTCGAGGACCATCCGCCGTACCTCGGCCTCCCGGGTGGAGACGGCGAGGCCGAGCGAGTGGATGTGCTCGATGGTGCGCTGCCCGGCATTGCTGACCTGCTTCGAGGTGAGCTGGTCGGGCCCGTGGCCGTGGACGGTCAGGCCGTTCTTGCGTGCCTCGTCGAGGATCGCGGCGTACGACGCGGGGCTCAGGCGCGAGTAGACCTTGACGAAGTCGGCGCCCTCGGCCTTGACCCGTCGTACGGCGGCGCGCGCGGACGGCTCGTCGTCGACCACGATGACCTGGATCAGGTTCGGGTCCCACAGGGTGGGGTCGCCGTCGATGATGTTGCTCGCGACGACCATCCGCGGGCCGAGCAGGGTGCCGGCCTCGATCCGGTCGCGCCAGTCGTACAGCGCCGGGTTGGTGCCGGCCATCTCGCGAACCGTGGTGATCCCGTTCGCGAGGTACAGCGGGGGAGAGACCCGCTCGTCGCCGAGGCTGTGGACGTGCATGTCGGCCAGGCCGGGGATGACGAACTTTCCGGTCAGGTCGAGTTCGACGGCGCCACGCGGGACGGGGAGGTGGCGGCCGACGCCGATGATCCGATCGCCGCTGATCAGAACGGTCTGGTTGCGGTCCCGGCGGCCGGTGGTGACGTCGATGACAGTGACATGGGTGAGTGCGGTGATGGCGGTCGCACCGACGGCCGCGAGCGGCCGGACGCCGAGGGAGCCACCGGCGATGACAGCGGCACCGGCAGCGGCACCGGCGGCGGTACGGGCGAGGAACTGACGACGAGAACTGTTCATGCCCTTCACTATTCTCGTCGGGCCGCCGCGGGTCAGGGGGTGCAGACCGCGCATCCCAGGTAGGGAAATGTCTACCGCGGCACGTACTCTAGGTGGCTGTCATGCGTACTTATGAGGTCCGCACCTACGGGTGTCAGATGAACGTCCACGACTCCGAGCGCCTGCGCGGGCTGCTGGAGGACGCTGGTTATGTCCGCGCGCCCGAGGGCGATCAGGCCGATGTGGTCGTCTTCAACACCTGCGCGGTCCGCGAGAACGCCGACAACAAGTTGTACGGCAACCTCGGCCACCTGGCGCCGGTGAAGGCCAGGAAGCCCGACCTGCAGATCGCGGTCGGCGGGTGCCTGGCGCAGAAGGACAAGGCCACCATCACGAAGAAGGCGCCGTGGGTCGACGTCGTCTTCGGGACGCACAACATCGGGTCGCTGCCGGTGCTGCTGGAGCGGGCCCGGGTGCAGCAGGAGTCGCAGGTCGAGATCCTCGAGTCGCTCGACGTGTTCCCGTCCACGCTGCCGACCCGGCGCGAGTCGCCGTACTCGGCCTGGGTGTCGGTCAGCGTCGGCTGCAACAACACCTGCACGTTCTGCATCGTCCCGGCGCTGCGCGGCCGCGAGAAGGACCGCCGGCCGGGCGACGTCCTGGCCGAGGTCGAGGCGCTGGTCGCCGAGGGCGTGCTCGAGGTGACGCTGCTCGGCCAGAACGTGAACTCGTACGGCGTCGAGTTCGGCGACCGCTACGCCTTCGGCAAACTGCTCCGCGCCTGCGGCTCGATCGACGGGCTGGAGCGGGTCCGGTTCACCTCGCCGCACCCGCGCGACTTCACCGCCGACGTGATCGAGGCGATGGCCGAGACGCCGAACGTGATGCCCTCGCTGCACATGCCGATGCAGTCCGGCTCGGACCGCATCCTCAAGTCGATGCGCCGGTCCTACCGCCGCGACCGCTACCTCAAGATCATCGAGGACGTCCGGACGGCGATGCCGGACGCGGCGATCACCACCGACATCATCGTCGGCTTCCCGGGGGAGACCGAGGAGGACTTCCAGGGCACGCTCGACGTGGTCCGGCAGGCACGTTTCTCGGGTGCGTTCACCTTCCAGTACTCCAAGCGTCCCGGGACGCCGGCGGAGTCGATGGACGACCAGGTCCCGCGCGACGTCGTCCAGGATCGGTACGAGCGGCTGGTCGCGCTGCAGGACGAGATGGCCTGGGAAGAGAACAAGAAGATCGTCGGGCGGTCGCTCGAGGTGCTCGTGGCCGAGGGGGAGGGGCGCAAGGACGCCGCCACCCACCGGCTCAGCGGGCGGGCTCGCGACAACCGGCTGGTCCACTTCGCCTTGCCTGAGGGCGTCGAGCCGCCGCGACCGGGTGACCTGGCAACGGTCGAGGTCACGTACGGCGCTCCGCACCACCTGGTCGCGGATGTCTTCGGTTCGGTACGACGGTCGCGCGCCGGCGACGCGTGGGAGCGGGCGCAGGACCAGCCCGCTTCGACGCCTGGCGTCATGCTCGGCATGCCCACGATCGGCGCCAAGCCGCTGGAACCGGCAGTCGGCGGCTGCCAAGTCGGGTGACCGACGAGTCCGCCGCCGTCGGCGGTCAGCCGGGGCCGTCGGCCCAGCGTTCTGGCGCTGGGCGCGCTGCTCACGCCGCCGGCAATGGGGCTGCCCACCCGTCCCGACGCCCTCTCCTTCCTCCCGACGCCCAGCCGTTCGCGGCCGGTCGGGACGCGGATGTGTACGCGCTGGACGATTCCTGGGTATTGCGGCGCTACCGCAACGGGCACCCGGTGCGGGACGAGGCCGACTTCATGCGCCACGTCGCTCGGTACGACTATCCCGTGCCGGCCGTGCGTGAGGTTGACGGCGCGGACATGGTCATCGAGCGACTCGACGGCCCGACGCTCGGCGACGCCGCGATGGCCGGTGACCTCGGTGCGACCGAGATCGGCGAGATCCACGCCGACCTCCACCGTCGCCTGCAGGCGATCCCCGCTCCCAGCGGTAGGCCGGGGCTGGTCGTCGTACACGGCGATCTGCACCCGCTCAACGTGATCGCGACCGCCGACGGCCCGGTCGTCATCGACTGGCGCAACGCAGTCGAGGGCACCGCCGAGTTCGATGTCGCGATGACCGCGATCATCTTCGCCCAGGTCGCGCTGGACCCGTCCTTCGAAGCGCTCACGCCGCTCCTGCGCGAAGCCCTCGGCGCCTACCTCGCCAACTCCATCGACCCCACACCGGGCCTGCCCGACGCTCTCGCCGAACGCGGGCGCAACGTCACGCTCACCGCCGAGGAGCTGGCGCTGCTGCCCGCGCAGGATGCGCTGATCCGCTCGTATCTCTGACGGTTGGGGGACCGAAGGACAGGAGGTCATCGCCTCGCCGGGCCGGCGCCAGGTTGGCCGACGCTCAGGCTCGGCACGAAGGAAGCACTACCTCCTGTCCTTCGGTACCTAGGCGTTCAGGAACTGTGACGGCTCGAGCGCTCGGGTGACGATGCGGAGTTCGCCGATGTGGCCGGCGAAGGCCTGCTCGATCACGTTGTCGTAGTGGTTCGCGCCGACCAGCCACGGTTTGCCCGCGGTGGCGAGCCCGTTGGACGGAGTCGCCGGGTTGCGGAGCAGCGGTGACGAGTCGACGTACAGGGTGGAGTGCCTTCCGTCGTTGACGACCGCGAGGTGGAACCACCGGCCGGCGACCTGCTCGTGGCCCCAGTTCGTGAAGGTGTCGTTGCGGTCGAGCGGGTACACCGCCCACTGCAGTTGGCGACCGCCGGAGAAGGCGAGATTGACGACCGGCTCGGACGGGTCGCTGCCGGTCTTGCCCGCGTCCGCGCCGGTGCCCATCCGGCTGAGCAGTCCCTCCCACGCGTGGTCGGCGCCGTCGTCGGTCAGCTTCACGAACGCCTCGATCGTGTAGCCCTTGGTGAACGTCATCGCGTTGAGCGGCGCGTTGTCCGCCGTCCGCAGGTAGCCGCCGCGGGCCGGCTTCTTGCCGCCGGCAAACAACCAGCTGGCGTGTCCGGGCTGGTCCGGGTGGAACTCGGCCGAGGCGCTGATCCCATTGTCGGAGAGCCGCACCCGGGTCAGATGGTTCCCTTGACCGGAGTGGTCCGTCACGTTGTCCGAGAGCGGCCCGTCGAACCTCCAGTACGCCGCTGTGCCCGGAGCGACGAGCTGCTTCGCCGGACGGGCCGGGCGGACCGGGATCGGTGCGAAGCCGGCGAACCGCTGCTCGAACTCGATCGGCACGCTGAACCGGTTGGTGTCGTCGGTCAGCTCGATCTCGCCCTCGGCCAGCTCAGTGCGCCGGGCCGGGTCCTGGTCGACGATCCACGGTGCGATCGTCTCGACGTCGATCGTGTTCCGGGCCAGGTCGAAGTGGTAGAGCCGGATCATCGCCGAACCGCCGTAGTACCGGTCCTGATAATTGGTCAGGTGCAGGTGCACGTCGTTGCCGGCGGCGTTCTTCCGGACCACCCGGCCCGGCGGCCAGAAGTGCCCGTTCAGGGTGAGGAAGATCTGGTCGTTGTCGTTGATCAGCTGGTCCCAGACCCGGTTGCCGTGGTCGGTGAAGTAAGCGACCGGATTGCCGTGGTCGGCGTTGACGAGCTCGTGGGTGGTGAGGATGACAGGCATCCGCGGGTGAGCCGCGATCACCCCGCGGGCCCAGGCGAAACTCGCGTCCGACGGCCGCCAGTCCATTGCCAGCAGCAACCATTGCCGCCCGGCCGCCCGGAACACGTGGTAGCTGTTGTAGCCGTTCGGCGTGGAACCGCCGTACGTCGCCATCCGCCGGAACCGCTGCGGTCCGAAGGTCTGCAGGTACGCCGAGTCGCCGCGAGTGTCGTCCTTGGACGCGTCGATGTCGTGGTTGCCGGCGAGAACGGAGTACGGCATCCGGGCCCGGTCGAGCACCTTGAAGACCGGATCGGCCTGGGCGAACTCGGATGCCTGCGCGTTCTCCACCACGTCACCGAGGTGCGCGGTGAACACGATGTTCTCGGCCGAGCGCTGGTCGATCAGATACTCGAAGCTCGCGATCAACGGCGCCGAGTCACCACGGTCCAGGTCGAACAAGTACTGCGTATCCGGTACGACGGCCAGCGTGAAGCGCGGGTGGTCGGTGTCCGCGGTTCTTGCTGCCGTGGCGGTTCCTGTTGCTGTGGCCGCCTTGGCCGAGTGCGTCCCGGACGCGGCGGCCTCCCCGGCACCGATCACGCCTGGCGCGATCACCGCACCGGCCCCGAGCGCACCCGCTTGCAGCAACCGCCGCCGACTCGTCCCGTCCATCCCGCCTCCAAAGTTCTCTGACACAGCAGGGAACTCTAAAGCGGTTCAGCTCATCGGTCGATGAACACCAGAAGAACCCTGGGCTCAGATGACGGGGTGTTCCGAAGTTGGGTGTTCAGAAGCCGTGGGCGATCACCGCTGGCAGCCCGCCGCCGCGGAGCCCGGCCAGAACGCGGGCCTCGTGCGGCACGACAGGATCCGGCAACTTGTCGAGCGCGAACCAGTCGAGCCCGTCAGCCTTCCCCGGCTCCATCAACCGCGGCTCCCCACTCCACCTCGACGCGGTGAAGAAGAAATCCACCCGCTCATCGATCGGATCCCCGTTCCCACCGGTTCGATGCATCGCGGTCACCGGCACCAGATCAGCCGGCTCGATCTCCACCCCGACCTCTTCCCGCACCTCCCGGGCCGCCGCCTCGAGCACCGACTCGCCCTTCTCCACATGCCCGGCCGGCACCGCCCAATACCCGTCCATGTAACCGGTATTGGCCCGCAGCAACATCAACACCTCATCCCCCCGCCGCAACACCACATAAGCCGCCGGCACCACCCGAAACCGATCCATGCCCGCACCCTAACCACCCCCACCGACACCAGGAGACCCCGCCCAAAGGACACCGCCTACGGCGGCCTGGTTGCCGACCACCGAACAAACCGACACCGCCTTCGGCCTGGCCGCGCACTGACTGTGCACTGACCGCGCGCTGAGTGCTCAGGACGGGTCGACAGGTCGTAGCTTGCACAGCCGGTTGAGGCTTGACTCCGCCGGACCCAGCTGACTCTCCGCAGAAGTCTTCATCGGATGGTTCAACGATACGATTGAAGGCTGATCCCTTCTGAGAGAGGTGTTCATGTCCACTGTCACATCACTGCGTGGGATCGGCCGCGAGCTGGACGATCTGGCAGGTCTGGGTCGTGCCCTTGACGAGCTGCTTGCCGCGCGGACCGAGCCGCCGGCCCTGCTCGCCCTCGGCGAGCCGACACACGGGATCGCGGCGTTCCCGCTGCTGCGCAACGACCTCCTCCGTCACCTCGTCGAACGCGGATACAGGTCGATCGTGCTGGAGACCGATCTCTTCGCCGCGTCCCTTGTCGACGACTACGTGGCTGGGGCAGAGGTGGAGCTCGACGAGGTCCTCGCGAGCGGGTTCAGCCACGGGTTCGGCGCCGTACCCGGGAACCGCGAACTCGTCGAATGGCTCCGCGCGCACAACGCCGGCCGCGCATCGTCGGACCGAATTCGTTTCCACGGCTTCGACGCACCGCTGGAGTTCTCCCATGCGCCGAGCCCGCGAGGCGCTCTGTCCTCGGTCAACGACTACCTGCCCGCGGCGCTGCGACCCGAATCAGTCCACGACCTCGACACCCTGCTCGGCGAGGACGCGGACTGGACGAACCAGAAGGCCATGTACGAACCCGCGGCGTCCATCGGCGACTCCGACCGCGCTCGCGCCTTGCGCATTGTCGCGGACGACCTCGCAAGTACGCTGCACCGCGCAGCACCCGCCCTGCGCCGCGCCGACCCGACCGGCTACGACCACGCGGTCGCGAACGCGCGCACCGCTCTGGGCCTGCTGCGCTATCACGCGGCCATGGCCCGACCCGCACCCGACCGCATCGCGACCTTGCTCAGCGTGCGCGCCGAGATGATGGCCGAGAACCTGCTCGCGATCGTCGAGCAGGAGCAGCACCGCGGGCCGAGTCTGGTGTTCGCGCATAACGCACACCTGCAGCGTGCGCAGTCCGGCCTGTTGGTCGGCGAGGACGGCGTGAACTGGGGGAGCGCCGGCGCGCTCGTCGGGCTCACCCTCGGCGAGCGCTACGTGTACGTGGCAACCGACGCCAACCCCAAAAGCGATTCGGGCACCATCCAGGGCGTGTTGGCCGAGGCAACCACCCGACGCGCCCTGTTCCCGGCACAGGCCCTGCGCGCCGCGCTTCCCCCGTCGATCGGCACAGGCGAACCGATCGTCCCCGGCCACATCCCGCTCAACCCGGCAGACGCTGGACGGCGCCGACGCGGTCATCTTCGTCGCCGACACCGACGGAAAGCGACACCAGTACTGGTAGCCGCATCTCCGATGCAGCGCAGCCCAGATGGCGATCCCGAGAAAGAAGGAACTCATGCCGATCCTGCCCTCCGAGCGTGACTCCCGACTGATCACCGTGCGCCGCGGCGGAACGCTGACAGACGAGCACCACCGGCTGCTGGCCGAATGGGCCGCCGTCTGCGCCGAACACGTCCTGCACCTCTTCGAACAGGAGCGGCCAGACGACACCCGGCCGCGCGACGCCATCGGTGTCGGTCGTGCCTGGATCCGCGGCGAGGTCCGTATGCGTGAGGCGCACCGGACCGCCTTCGTGGCGAACGCTGCCGCACGTGGGATGCCGGAACCGGCGAAGTTCGCCGCTCTTGCGGCCGGGCAGGCAGTGGCGGTGGCGCACGTCGCAGCCCACGACCTGGGAGCTGCGGCCTACGCGATCAGGGCAGCCGCCGCTTCCGCTGTCGCCAGTGAGGCAGAGTCAGCGCGCATCCGGGAACGCGACTGGCAGCGAGAAAGAATCCCCGCGGAGGTTCGAGACCTGGTCCTCGATGATCAGAAGCGTCGAAGCGCGATCTGCTGGAACGTCTTCGACGACTGACCTCTGAGGGCACGGTCAGACCGTGGCTCCCTGGTCTTGGGGGAGGTTGCCGTGGGCCTCGAGGGAGAGGTGCTCGCCGTCGGACCAGGTCTTGAGGCGGTCGGCGTACGTTTGCTGGATCATCTCGTGGAAGCCCTGGCCGAAGAGGACTCGCAGGGGTGGGTTGTCGGAGTCGACGATCTTCAGGAGGGTCTGGGCTGCGGCGGCCGGGTCGCCGGCGGGCTGCTTGCCCATCATTTCCGCGAGCCGCTGGCGGAGGGCGTCGTACGCCGGGTTGGTGGCGGCCATGTGGCCGTTGTCGAGCGGGTCCGGGTTCTTGCCGGACCTGGTGGCGAAGCCGGCCGGCTCGATCACGGTCACCTTGATGCCGAACTCGGCGACCTCGCGGGCGAGCGTTTCGTTCAGGGCTTCGAGGGCCCACTTCGAGGCTTGGTACGCGCCGCCGAGCGGCATCGCGATCAGTCCGGCGATCGAGGACAGCTGGACGATGTGCCCCGCGCCTTGCTCGCGCAGGTAGGGGAGTGCGGCCTGAACGACCCACACCGCGCCGAACACGTTGGTCTCGAACTGGTCGCGCAGTTCCTGCTCGGTCAGCTCCTCGATCGCACCGATCTGGGCGTGGCCGGCGTTGTTCACGATGACGTCGAGGCGGCCGAAGTACTCCTTGGCCCGCTGGACGCCCTCGAAGACGGCGACCTTGTCGATCACGTCCAGCTCGAGCGGGAGCACAGCGTCGCCGTAGGCGGCGACGAGGTCGTCAAGGCTTCCGGTGTTCCGGGCGGTCGCGGCCACCTTGTCACCCCGCGACAGAGCCGCCTCGACGAAGCAGCGGCCCAAACCGCGCGACGAACCGGTAACGAACCAAACCTTGCTCATCTGTCTTCCGATCTCTCGTTGTGCCTGTCACCCAAGAGATGCCGGCCACCCGATCCCTGTGACAGCTCAGCCAGGTGACCTGCGCCACGGGGCGCGCGCTGAAAGCGCCGTGAAAGTGGGGTCGGTGAGGCTGTTGCCTCTACATCCCCCGACCTTGGAGTTGACGATGAAGCGAACTGCCCGGCTTACCGCCGCCCTAGGTGCGCTGGGGCTGCTGGCGAGTGGTCTGTCGAGTGTGCCCGCAGACGCCGTCCGCACCCAGGTGACTGACGAGGTCCAGGCCGCACCGCAGGCGACTGCTGGTACTGCCGTCATCGAGCGTTCCCTCTACCTCACCGGCAACGGGACCACTGCCACCGCCAAGGTGCCCTACGGCGGGCCTCGGCACATTACGCTGGCAGAGGGGGAGTACCGGTGGTCGTATGAGATCCGATACTCCGTCAACTTGGCCTTCACCCACACGGAGGACAGGTACATCGTGGGCGGCTCGTACTACTGGCGCTGCTACCTCCACGGGACCGGCCAGAAGTTCCCGGCGAACACCTACACGATGGACTGCCTGCTGGACCACGAAGGCTCAAACACCGGGAGATACAGATTTCCTGCGAGCGGGCCCATCAGTCTCCCCCTGCAATCGGGCTCGTGGTCGTGGAGAAACACCCTGACCCAGCTGTGAACTCCACCGACTGTGGT
Source organism: uncultured Actinomycetota bacterium (assembly GCA_963748245.1). GTDB lineage: Bacteria > Actinomycetota > Actinomycetes > Propionibacteriales > Kribbellaceae > Kribbella. The sequence continues at coordinate 420,246 of CAVVIA010000006.1, forward strand.
TAGGTCGTCGGGTGGTTGCCGAGAGCTGCGCCGAGTGCGGATTCGACTTCGAGTGGGACCGCGCGAAACTGCTGGCGCGATGCGGCGATCTCCCGATGACGTTGCAGGATCTGCTGGCGGAGGCGGCCTGGGTACGACGCCGTCCGGCGCCGGGTGTCTGGGCACCGATCGAGTACGCCGCGCACGTCGGCAAGGCGGTGCACTGGTACGTCGGCCGGATCCGGCGCGTCCTCGACGAAGACCGACCGCAGCTCGAGCCGTTCGACTTCGACGCCGCAGCCGAGGAAGGGGAGTACTGCGGCCGCGACATCGGCGAGGTCGTGGCTGACGTCCGCACGGCATGTCGCGAGTTGGCGGACGTCGCGCGTTCGGTGAGCGCGAACCAGCTACACAGGTGCGGCCTAGGCACCGACGGATCCCCACGCCCTGTGGAATCGCTGCTGGTCCGCGTCGACCACGAGCTCGTGCATCACGAACTCGACCTGCGCCGCGGCCTGGGCTTGGTCTCCGAGCCCTGACCCAGCCGCCGTCGCTCCATGGCCTGCTGGACGGCCTCGCTCACGATGCGAGGGGTTTTAGGACGTTTCAGCAACCAGGGCCCATCGGACGCGAATTGCTCGGCGAGCAGTTAGTCGGTGGGCTTTGGGTGGCTCGTGCTGGCGTGGCGGATCCAGATGGTGTTCTTTGCTGGGTCGACGACGTACCAGATTCGGCCGGCGGCGGTGACCTCGTACTGCCATTGCTCCATGCCGTTGACGGTCCCGAGGTCGCCTTTGAGACGGTGCTGCCGACCGGTTGGCGGGAACGGTGTCGGTTCGGTGCGGATTGCCTCGTAGGCGGTCCAGAGGTTTCCGGCCGCCTGCAGCACCAGATCCTCCCAGCCCTTCGCAGCTTCGTTACTGCCGAACTTGAGAAGCCAACGACCGGGTTCCGCCGGCGGCGCTACCCGGTCGTTCCTCTTGGCGGGGCTCACGAGGTCGGAGCAGGGGGTGCGGGGACTTCACCGGCATCCTCGATGTCCTTCGATCGCAGGATCTCCAGCAGTTCAGGATCGGCGTAGACCTGGGCAGTGTTCCGCCACTCCGTGATCACCTGAAGCGCTGGCACCGGCGAGCCGACGTCAGCGCCGGCGCTCATCACGTCGATCAACTCACGAACGAACTCGACGCGGTCGTGCTCGGGAAGGAACCGGATCCAGGGGAAGACCTGTGGAACCACGGTCAGCAGGTGAGTCGACCGCATCACCGGGTCGCTCATGATCGCCTGCAGCAGCCGGGTCGCGACCTCGATCAGTTCCTCGTCCTGCGTTGCCCGCGCCGCGGTGGTGAGGATCAGATCGTCTTCCGCACCACGCCGATGCACGCGCAGCGCACGGCCTCGCTTCAGCTTCTCGACGGTTTCCGTCGGGCGCTGAAGCAGGTCGGTGAAGGTCACTTCCTGCAGCTCGGACATACCTCAAAGGTAGCTACTAGGTCGTTCGAATACAACCGAGCATCCGCCCTGCCTGCTCGGCCGGCTCGGATCGGTTGCCCACCGCATCGTTCGATGGACGCGCATCCACGGTCGGTTCGCCCGTCACACGAGGGCGTGTCCTTTGGACAGGGCGGAGGGCCGCAAGCTGTTGCTTGCGGCCCTCCGGTGTGGTGTCAGGCGGGGCGGTTCGGGTTGTCCGGGATGTCGTCGTTCTGGCCGTCGAGGCCGTCGAGGCGCTCCTTGGCCTTGTCGACACCCTGGTCGATCTTGTCGCCGTACTTGCCGCCCGTCTTCTCGTCGACGAAGTCACCGGCCTTGTCCAGACCGTCGCCGACCTTGTCACCGTGCTGGTCGACCAGGTCGCCGGCCTTGTTCTTCAGGTCCTCGGCCTTGCCCTTGAACTTGTCGAAGATGCCCATCTCGGGGCTCCCATTCCTGCGTAGTTGAATGCTTACAGACAGCTAGCGGCGATCTTCGCATCTACTACGCCGGAACTGTGGGATCTCCGCGAGTGCCCTGCGGACGGTCTCAGACACCCGTCCCTGGCTCGGACTCTACGTCGCCACCCGACTCGATGTCGCCGCCGGACTCGATGTCGCCACCCGACTCGATGTCGCCGCCGGATTCGACGTCACCGCCGGACTCCTTGCCGGAGCCACCGACCTCGACATCGCCGCCGCTGCGCTTCGCGGCGTCGAGCCCCTCCTCGCCCCCCAGACCCAAGGCTTCCTTCGCCTGGTCGGTTCCCTCGTCGATCGGATTCGTCACGTTGTTCCTCCCGTAAGTGTGTTGCGTTCTGCAGTGTTCCTACCGGTCATCGCGGGTCATCCACAAGGCCAGTGGCACCCTCTTGGCACAGTCTTCAAGGGGAGGCTGTCAGACTGGAGCGATGGCCGAACCACTCGTCGTCGCTGTCGTCGGCCCGACCGCGGCCGGCAAATCCGACCTGTCCGTTGCCCTGTGCAAACGCCTGAACGGCGAGGTGGTCAACGCCGACGCGATGCAGGTCTACCGCGGCATGGACATCGGTACGGCGAAGATCAGTACGGCGGAACGCGACGGCGTACCGCATCACCTGCTGGACATCCTCGACGTGACCGAGACCGCGACCGTCGCCGAGTTCCAGCAACTGGCAAGAACTGCGATCGACGACTGCATCGGCCGGAGCACCACGCCGGTCCTGGCCGGCGGCTCGGCGCTGTACGTCCGGGCGATCCTCGACGACTTCGTCTTCCCCGGCACCGACGCGAAGGTCCGGGAACGACTCGAGCAGGAACTCGAGGAGATCGGCTCCGGGACGCTGCACCAGAAGCTTGCGCAGATCGACCCAGCGGCGGCGGCGCAGATCCTGCCGAGCAACGGACGGCGGATCGTCCGGGCGCTGGAGGTCATCGAGATCACCGGCGGTCCGTACGTCGCGACCTTGCCCGAGCACCACTATGTCTACCCGGGTGCGGTGCAGCTCGGTCTCGACGTACCGCGGCCGGAGCTGGACGAGCGGATCGGCCGCCGGGTGGACCGGATGTTCGACGCGGGTTTCGTGGCCGAGGTGCGAGATCTGCTGAACAAGGGTTTGCTTGAGGGGAGGACGGCCAACCGTGCCCTCGGCTACTCGCAGGTGATCGCGATGCTCGACGGTGAGATCAGTGAGCAGGAGGCGCGGGAGCGGACCGCGCAGTCGACGCGCCGGTTCGCGCGGCGGCAGGACTCGTGGTTCCGTAAGGACCAACGCATCACTTGGCTGCGGTACGACGACCCCGATCTGGTGGAGAAGGCATTAACTGTGATAGCCGGAGGCAACCGACGGGGGATCGGCGGCGTAGTCGGGGTGGAAGAAGGCGTAGGCCGTGTCTGATAGTCCAACGCCTACTGCGCGGCACTCGGCACGGCATCTCGCCGCACTGGAGCAAAGGCCACGATGGAAAAGCATCGAGGCCTTCACTCCAGCGCGGCGAGCTACCGCACCGAGCACCTGCTCGCTACGGCGCTGGACCATCAGACACGGCCACGGCCCGGGGGCCGTCGATGCGAGGGGGTGACCGTGAGGCCGAGTTCCGCGAGTACCTGCTCGCGGACCGAACCCGACTGATGAGGACGGCACTGCTGCTCACCGCGGGCGATGTGCACACCGCGGAGGACTTGGTGCAGACCGCCTGCACCAGGGTGTACGTGCACTGGCACCGGATCCGCCACGAGGGCGCCGGGCCGTATGCGCACCGCATCCTGGTCAACGCGTTCCTGGACGAGCGCCGCCGGGCCGGCCGCCACCCGGAGGTGGTGACCGCCGAGACGCTCGAGCCGAGGCTCACCGACGAGGTGGACCCGGTCGACACCCTGGCGGTCCGGCGGGCCCTGCTGGAGCTCGCGCCGCGGCAGCGCGCCGTACTCGTACTGCGGTACTTCCAGGATCTCGATGTGGCCAGTTGCGCGCGGATCCTGGAATGCACCGAAGGCACCGTGAAGAGCCAGACCGCCAAGGCCTTGAAACGACTGAAGGATCTGATGAGCGAGGAATCCGATCCTGCGACGGGGAGTAGCTAGAAGTGGACGAGGTTAAGAAGCTGCTGGAGGGGTTCGCTGACCGGGCGGCCGATGGACTCCCGGCTGCGGACATCGACGCGGACGTCGCCCGCGGTCGGCGTGCGCTGCGCCGGATCAAGCGGCGCCGCCGGGTGACCGGCGTGTTGTGCGTCGCCGCGGTGTCTGCCGCCGCGCTCGCGGTCGGCAACCAGGTGAAGTGGTGGAACAACGGCAGTACCGAGGTCGCGTCCGGCGAGGGTGAGAAGACCGCGGCGGTGACCACAGCCGAGTCCGCGGTGCCGACGCCGATGATCGCCGAGGACAGCGAGTCGACCTCGACGTACGCCGCCGGCATGCTGGTCGAGCTGGTGGCGAACCGGCAGCCGTGGAACACCATCGGCTGCTCACTCACTCCGAAGGGCTGGACCGCGGAGACCCCGATCGCCGCGGACCGCGTGGTGCTGTCCGGGCCGACGGTGCGGACCGCGGACGTGGCCACCAAGGTGGTGCTGCAAACGGCGCCGGCGGCGAAGAGCCTGAGGGCGGTCCGCGTCACCGACGCAGGCGGCAAGGCCTTCCACATCGGCACGTTGAACGGCCGCCTCGCCGGTCAGGTGAAGCTCGAGGACCAGTGGCTCCTGGTCGAGCTCCCGGCCGGCACCCAGGACTGGAACGACGGACTCCTGCAGCGCTTCATGGCTTCTTGCACAGTCAACTAGCCGCGCCAGAACTGGCGCCCGCGCCGACTTCGGGATAGCAAGGGCTTGTCCGTGTACGTCGACGCCCGCGGGAGTATCCGGTGACACCGAAGAAGCTGGTCGCATCCCTGTCTGCTGGTGCGCTTGTCCTGTCCGCCCTGACGGCCAGTAGTGCGGCCGCGCACAACTCTCAGCCGCCGGTCAAGACGCCGACGTCGATCGGGTTCGGCGGCGCCGTCTCCTCGGTCGACCCGGAGGCGACGAAGATCGGGCTGGATGTACTGCGTCGCGGCGGCAACGCGGTCGACGCCGCGGTGGCGACCGCGGCCGCTCTCGGGGTGACCGAGCCGTACTCCGCCGGCATCGGTGGTGGCGGGTACTTCGTCTACTACAACGCCAAGAAGCGCAAGGTGTCCACGCTCGACGGTCGCGAGACCGCGCCCGCGGGGATGAAGATCGACTCGTTCGTCAACCCCGCGACCGGCCAGCCCTACCCGTTTGCGCAGTTGGTCACGTCGGGCCTGTCGGTCGGCGTGCCGGGAACGCTGGCGACCTGGGACTCCGCGCTGCGGCAGTGGGGTTCGCTGTCACTCGGGAGGGCGCTCAAGCCTGCCGCGGAGCTTGCCGATCGTGGGTTCGTGGTCGATCCGACCTTCCGGCTTCAGACGCTCGACAACAAGTCGCGGTTCGCGCAGATCGTGCCGACCGCCGAGCTGTTCCTGCCCGACGGTGACGCGCCGCAGGTCGGCTCGGTGTTCAAGAACCCGGATCTTGCGGACACCTACCGGTTGATCGGCAAGAAGGGCCCGTCGGCGTTCTACGGCGGACCGCTCGCCGCCGAGATGGCGGCGACCGCGCAGAACCCGCCCAAGACGGCGAACGCCGAGCTGCCGGTGTTCCCCGGTCACCTCACCACCGCCGATCTGGCGAAGTACAAGGTGATCGACCGGGATCCGACCAAGGTCCGGTACGACGGTCTGGACGTCTACGGGATGGCGCCGTCGTCATCCGGCGGGACCACGGTCGGAGAGGCGCTGAACATCCTCACGCCGCAGCACCTGAGGCAGTTGACGACTCCGCAGGCGCTGCACACCTACCTCGAGGCGTCGGCGCTGGCGTTCGCGGATCGCGGTGCGTACGTCGGCGACCCGGCGTACGTCGACGTGCCGACGAAGGAACTGCTGTCGCGCGGTTTCGGCGCCGAGCGGTCCTGCCTGATCGACCCGGACAAGGCGTCGGTCAAGCCGTTGCCGGCAGGCTCACCGGACGGCTCCTACGCGCCGTGCGCGACCGGCGTGGCGACGGCCGAGCGGCCGGACACCGAGGGGATGTCGACGACGCACCTGGTCGCTGCGGACAAGTGGGGCAACGTCGTCTCCTACACGCTGACGATCGAGCAGACCGGCGGCAGCGGCATCACCGTTCCCGGCCGCGGCTTCCTGCTGAACAACGAGCTGACCGACTTCTCCGCCGTCCCCAACCCCGCCGACCCGAACCGGATCGAGGCGGGTAAGCGGCCGCGGTCGTCGATGTCGCCGACGATCGTGCTGCGCGGCGGCAAGCCGTTCCTGGCGCTCGGATCGCCAGGTGGCTCGACCATCATCACCACCGTCCTGCAGACCCTGATGAACCGGCTCGACCTCGGCATGACCCTGCCTCAGGCAGTCGCCGCACCGCGCGCCTCCCAGCGCAACACGCCGAGCGTGACCGCCGAGCAGGCCTTCATCGATAGCCCGGCAGCAGCCGAGCTGACCGCGCTGGGACACAGCTTCGTTCCAGCGGGCGCACCCGGAACCTCGGCCGCCGAGATCGGCGCGGTCGCCGCGCTGGAGTTCCTGCCCGGCGGAGCGATCCTGGCGGCAGCCGAGCCGACGCGTCGAGGCGGTGGATCGGCGGGGACGGTCAAGCAGTTGTACCCGCGCTAGATCGTGGTGATGATCGCGGCGACCAGGGCGGCCCGTTCGGCCAGGGTCGCCGCGATCACCTGCTCGTGGACCGCGTGGGCGCCCTTCCCCAACGGTCCCAACCCATCGAGCGTCGGCACCCCCAGCCAGCCGGTGAGATTGGTGTCGGCGGCACCCGACGCCGCCGCGCCGCCGACCTGCTGACCGACAGAACGCCCGGCCGCAGCGACCGCTTCGAGCAACTGTGAGACAGCCTCGGACGGTTGCCACGCCGGCCGACTCGACAGCACGGACACCTCCAGTACGGCGTCACGTCGTACCGGCTGGAGCCCTTTCACGGCATCGAGCACGGCCCGCTCGGTCTCCGGATCGACGAACCGGAAGCCGATCTCCGCCGACGCCTGACCTGGTACGACGTTCGTCCTGCCGCCGCCCGTGATCGTGCCGACGTTGCACAGCACGTCGTCGTACTCCGCGACCACGGCACGTACGGCGATCAGCTGGTCGACGAGTTCGTCGATCGCGGAGATGCCGCTGCCGTGGTCGAGGGCGGCGTGCGCCTCGCGGCCGGTGACCTCGATCCGCACCCGGCTGCTGCCGCGGCGGGACGTCTTCAGGTCGCCGTTCGGATGCGGCGGTTCCAGACCGAACGCCGCGACCACGCCGGCCGACTCGGCCGTCACGAGGTCACGCGCCGACGGGGAACCGACCTCCTCGTCCGCGACGACGACAACCCGCACCGGACGGTGATCGACGTCGGCGACCTGTTCGAGGGCCGTCTCCAGGACGACGAGGCCGCCCTTCATGTCGAAGACGCCCGGGCCGTGGATCACACCGTCCTGCTCGCGCCACGGCATCGCGTCCAGCACTTGGCCGAGCGGCCAGACCGTGTCATGGTGCGCAAGGAAGAGCAGAGGTGCTTCTGCGGCGCGTGAACCTCGGCCGGGGAAGTCGGCGACGACGTGGTCGCCGGTCGGCGCCGGGACGCGTCGGGCGGTGCCGCCGAGTTCGCCGTACCGAAGCACGAGGCGGTCGGCGAAGGAGTTGAGCTCCGGCACCGCACCGGTCGGGGTCTCGTGCTCGGCGTACTCCCGCAACCGATCGATCATCCTCATGGATAGTCAACGTATCATCATTCGGTCATCGATTGACTGCCTCTGTCCACGAGGGATTTACTCGACACAGCATCAAGATCCGTTACGTATCTTCGAAGGGGTTGCCGTGCGTTTCCGTCCTGTCACGCTCACCACCGCGGAGCGGTTCGCGGAGGCGGCCGTGCTGTACCGCACGGTGTTCGGCTACCAGGACCCGGACTACGCGCTGAACCCGCGGCTCCTCGGCGCTCTGGTGAGCAACGGTGGCTCGGTGGTCGGCGTACTGGACGAGGACGATCGCCTCGTCGCGTTCGCGTACGGCTTCTGCGGCACCGACCGGCGCGGCTTCTACCACTACTCGCAGTCGGCAGTGGTCGCCGCGGATCACCAGGGTCACGGTCTGGGTCGTCTGCTCAAGCACACCCAGCGCGAGGTGGCGCTCAGCCACGGCATGAGCCGGATGCGCTGGACCTACGATCCGTTCCAGATCCGCAACGGGCACTTCAATCTCGACGTGCTCGGCGCCCGCGGCCGGTGGTACGCCCCGGACATGTACGGACCGGGCGTCGACCGGCTGATCGTCGAGTGGGACCTCCGTGCTCAGCCGCCGGCCGACGAAGGGGTCGAGCTGGAGCTGTCCGAGGCGGACTGGGGACTCCTTGGCGGCGCCGGGGACCAGCCGTGGCTGGCGTTGCCGTCCGACCCCGCCGCGGTCACGACCGAGGTCGCCGAGCGGGTGCGCCAGGGCTTCGCCGACCTGCTCGGCAAGGGGCTGGCGGCCGAGTCCTGCCGCCGCCTGCCGAACGGAACGGCGGTCTACCTCTTCGGGACGGTGGGCGATGTCTGAGGACCTGAAGGCCCGCAACCGCGAGCTGTCCAGCCCGCACGAGCGGTACGACGCCCGCCTGCAACGTCGATCGTCGACACAGTTGCAGCGCCGCGTGGTCGAGCAGGAGCGGGCCTCGATCGAGGCGGCTCTCGATCAGATCCTGGCCGACGACTCGATCGCCCAGGCGGCCGCCCGGATCGTGGCGGCCCGCCGGCGCTTCATCGTCGGTTCGGCCAAGTCCTTCTCCTATGCGTCGCTGCTCGCCTTCGATCTGAGCGCCGGCCTGTCCCAGGTGACCCTGATCGACGGCACGGTCGTGCGCGGTGTCGACGTACTGTCCGACGTCCGGTCGAGCGACCTGATGGTGGCGTTCTCGCTGCGCCGGTACCGCCGCGACACGGTCGAGATCGCCCGCCGGTTCGTCGAGGCCGGTGGGGAACTGGTCGCGGTCACCGATTTCGAGGACGCACCGCTGGCGAAGATCGCGGACCAGAGCATCTACGTTGCGACCGGCAGCGCGTCGTACGTCGACTCGCCGACAGTGGTCGCCTCCGTGCTGCACGTGCTGGCCACGCTGACCACGGCGAGCGCGAAGGGTGCCCGCCGGCGACTCGGAGAGCGCGACCGGCTGAACACGGAGCTCGGGCTGTATGTCAACTGAGCTGAAGATCACCGCCGCCCGGCTGCACCGGGTCAGCTTGCCGCTGGTGCACGCATTCCGCACCAGCTCGCACCGCAAGACGCGGCTGGACCACATCCTGGTCGAGTTGGAGGACGCGTCCGGAGCCGTCGGCTGGGGTGAGATCGCGTCACCGTCCGATCCGTACTACGCGCCGGAGACGGTCGAGACGTGCTGGCACATCGCCGAGCACCACCTCCTCCCGGCCGTGCTCGGGAAGCCGTGGGATCGGCCGGAGCAGGTGTCCGCAGCTGTGGGCCAAGGTCCGCGGCAACCAGTTCGCGAAGGCCGGTGTGGATGTGGCGGCCTGGGTGCTGTGGGCCGCTGTGGAAGGAGTCCCGCTCGCGCAGGCACTCGGCGGAACCCGGAGCGAGGTCGTCGCCGGTGTGTCGTTGGGGATCGAGCCGACGATCGGCGACCTGCTGGCCGAGGTACGACGTCAGGTCGCGGCGGGCTATCCACGGGTCAAGCTGAAGATCGCGCCGGGATGGGACGTCGAGCCGGTGCGGGCCGTCCGGGCCGACTTCCCCGACCTGGACCTGCATGTCGATGCCAACGGCATCTATACCGAGTCGGTCGAGCACCTCGCCGCACTGCGTGCACTCGACGAGTTCGAGCTGACCATGATCGAGCAGCCGTTCGCGCCGCGGAACCTGCTCGCCCACGCTCGGCTCCAGCAGCATCTGGTCACGCCCGTCTGCCTGGACGAGAGCGTGGAGACGCTCGACGACCTGGAGACGGCGCTGTCGATCGAGGCGCTACGGGTGCTGAACATCAAGGTGTCGCGGATGGGCGGCCTCACGGCGGCCCGGGCCGCTCACGACCGGGCGCAGGAGGCCGGCATCCCGGTCTGGTGCGGCGGGATGCACGAGTTCGGCATCGGCCGGGCCGCCAACGTCGCTGTCTCCAGCCTCCCGGGTTCACCCTCCCATCGGATGTGTCCGCCTCGGAGAAGTACTACGCCCGGGACCTGATCACCCCACCCGTCAGCGCCGAGCACGGCGTCGTACAGGTGCCCAAGGCACCTGGTCTCGGCCACGCCGTCGACACCGGGCTGATCGCGGCGAACACCGTCGCCACGCTGTCCCTCTGACCAGAACAGGAGCGGTTCCATGCGCACGGCACTGACCGGCGGGCAGGTGGTGGACGGCACCGGCGCGGAGCCGGTGGCAGCGACGGTCCTGGTCGAGGGCGGGCGGATCGCCGGCGTGCTGCCACCCGGTGCCGACCTGTCCGGAGCTGAGGTGATCGATGCCACGGGCAACATCGTGGCGCCCGGCTTCATCGACCTGCACTCGCATGCGGACTTCACCGCGCAGACCTCGCCGGACGCGACCACGCAGCTGCACCAGGGCGTCACCACGCTGGTCACCGGGAACTGCGGCTGGTCGCCGTTCCCGATCACCGATCTCGACCAGATGAAGGCCGGTACGGCGTTCCTGGCGCCGGAGCACGACTGGTCGTGGCGTACCACCGAAGGCTTCGCCGCTGCGGTCGAGCGCGACGGGCTCGCGGTGAACGTCGCCCTGCAGGTCGGCCACTCGTCGCTCCGGCTCGCGGTCATGGGTGGCGCCGAACGGGCGCCGTCGCCGGACGAGTTGCGGCAGATGCAAGACCTGCTGCGCGAGGCCGCTGACCAGGGAGCGGTCGGGTTCTCGACCGGGCTGATCTACGCGCCGGGCACGTTCGCCGACGCGGCCGAAGTGGCTGCGCTGGTGGCGACGGCGGGGGAGTGCGGTCTGCTCTACTCGACGCACATCCGCAACGAGGGCGCGCACCTGCTCGAATCGCTCGACGAGGCGATCACGGCCGCCCGGGCCGGCGGCGCACGTCTGGAGGTCTCCCACCTGAAGGCCGCCGGCCAGGCCAACCACGGCAAGGTCGCCGCTGCCCTCGAACGTCTCGACCAGGCCCGGGCGGACGGGCTGGACGTTGCCTGGGACATCTATCCGTACACGGCCTCCAGCACGACTCTCACCGCCTGGCTGCCCACCTGGGCGATGGGCGGCGGCACTGCAGCGCTGTTGGCCCGGCTCGCGGACCCGATCGAGCGGGACCGGATCGCCACGGAGATCCGCACCGCCGGCCAGGTCGATCCTTGCGCCCTCGTGATCGCGTTCCTGCCGCCCGGACGGTACGAGGACTGCCGTGGTCTCAACCTTGCCGAGATCGCTCAGCGCGACGAGGTGGACGCCGCCGAGGCCATGCTCCGCGTGCTCGAGCATCACGACGCCGCGGTGAGCGTGGTCAACCACTCGATGAGCGAGGACGACGTCGTCACCGCGCTGCGGCATCCCTGCACCAGCGTGGCGAGCGACGGCTGGATCCTCAGCGCCACCGGGCACGGTCACCCGCATCCACGCAACTTCGGGACTTTCCCACGCGTCCTCGGCCGGTACACCCGGGACCTCGGCGTCCTCACGTTGCCCGAGGCAATCCGCCGGATGACCTCGCTGCCCGCGTCGCGGCTGGGGTTCGACGATCGCGGTGTGGTGAAGCCCGGTGCGGTCGCGGACCTCGTCGTACTCGATCCGCAGCAGGTCGCGGATCGGTCGACGTACGACGATCCGTGGCAGCTGTCGGCCGGGATCGAGCACCTGCTCGTCGCGGGCGAGCCGGTGCTGGCGAACGGCGTACCGACGGGTCGCCGGCCCGGTCGCGTGCTCAGGTCCGCTTGAACCTGCGCGGTCCCTCAGGCAACGGTGGCGGCGCGGTGACCGGGGCGTCGACGGGCGTCTCCAGCCAGCCGTCGTACTCGGCCAGGAGCTCGTCCAGTACGGCGTGATCCGCGTCCTGGAGTACGACGAGCCACGGGTGGTCCTCGTCGTCGTCCTCCCCGTGGAAGCGTCCCCGTCGTACGACGCCGTCCAGCCGGGCGGCAACGGCTTCGGCGTCCTCTTGCTCCCAGAAGTAGGCGATCTGCTCCACGAAGCACACACTACGATCTCTCTATGAGCCACCTTTCCCTGGCTGAAGGGGCACGGCACGGAGAACGACTTCGTGCTGCTGCCCGACCCCGACGGATCGATCCACGGGGAGCTGGACGCGAAGCTGGTGCGGTTCCTCTGCGACCGGTACGCCGGGATCGGGGCGGACGGCGTACTGCGGGTGATCGAGGGCAGCAAGCAGTCGTACGTCGAGGACGGCGGCGACTGGTTCATGGACTACCGGAACTCCGACGGCTCGGTCGCGGAGATGTGCGGCAACGGGATCCGGGTGTTCGTCCGGTACCTGGTCGAGGCCGGGCTGGCCGGGGACAAGCCGGTCCGGGTCGGGACCCGCGCCGGCGTCAAGGAGGTCGTGCTGAACGACGACGGCACGCTGACCGTGGACATGGGCGAGCCCGTGCTGCCCGGTCCGGCGGGCATCGTGGTGGAGGCCAACGGGCACCAGTGGCCGGCGGTGCACGTCGACATGGGGAATCCGCACGCCGTCGCCTTCGTCGACGATCTGAGCGAGCCCGGTCACCTGATCGACCAGCCGATGTGGACCCCGGCCGAGGCCTTCCCGTCCGGCGTGAACGTGGAGTTCGTCGTACGCAAGGGACCGAACGACGTTTCCATGCGGGTGCACGAGCGTGGGGCGGGGGAGACGCGGTCCTGCGGGACGGGGACGTGTGCGGTGGCGGTGGCGTCGGCCCGGCAGGCTCGGCAGGAGCGCCCGGTTACTTACCGTGTCGGCGTACTGGGTGGTTCTGTCACCGTCACGTGGCGCGAGGACAACCACCTGGAGATGACCGGGCCGGCCGTCGTGCACGCCCGTGGAGAGTTCGATCGGGCCTGGTTGCCCGCCTGAAGGGGAATTCAGCTGGGGCGTGGGGCGTTGACGTCTGAAATCGGGTCGCTTGTACTGGTGGCCCGTGCCACGATGGAAGGTATATGACGACCCATTCGAACTTTTACGACGAGACCACCGACGTCGAAACTCGACCTGATCCAGGGCGATGACTCCGGCGATTCGTTGACGGGTCACGACTCCGACCTGAGCACCGAAGGCTTGGGCACCGAAGGCTGGAGCTCGAGGAACGCCAGGCGCTGCGCCGCGTCGTCGGCATGTCGACCGAGCTGACCGACATCAGCGAGGTCGAGTACCGCAAGCTGCTGCTCGAGCGGGTGCTGCTGGTCGGCGTCTGGACCGAGGGCAGCGCGGAGGACGCGGAGAACTCGCTGGCCGAGCTGAAGCTGCTCGCCGAGACGGCCGGTTCCGAGGTGCTGGACGGCGTGATCCAGCGGCGCAAGAAGCCGGACCCGGCGACCTTCATCGGTTCCGGCAAGGTGTCCGACCTGCGCAACCTGGTCGCGTCGCTCGGCGCGGACACGGTGATCGCCGACGGCGAGCTGGCGCCCGCGCAGCTGCGCAACCTGGAGGACAAGCTCAAGGTCAAGGTGGTCGACCGGACCGCGCTGATCCTGGACATCTTCGCCCAGCACGCGAAGAGCAAGGAAGGCAAGGCCCAGGTCGAGCTGGCCCAGCTGCAGTACATGAAGCAGCGGCTGCGCGGCTGGGGTGGCAACCTGTCCCGCCAGGCCGGTGGACGCGTCGGCGCGGCCGGCGGCGGTATCGGCGGCCGTGGTCCCGGTGAGACCAAGATCGAGACCGATCGGCGCCGGATCAACACCAAGATCGCCAAGCTGCGCCGCGAGCTGAAGTCCATGAAGGGCACCCGCTCGACGCTGCGGCAGGAGCGCCGCCGCAACTCGATCCCGTCGGTCGCGATCGCGGGCTACACCAACGCGGGCAAGTCCTCGCTGCTGAACAAGATCACCGGTGCCGGGCGTCCTGGTCGAGAACGCGCTGTTCGCGACCCTCGACCCGACCACCCGCCGGACGACGACGTCCGACGGCCGGGTGTACACGTTCACCGACACCGTCGGGTTCGTCCGGCACCTGCCGCACGACATCGTCGAGGCGTTCCGGTCGACGCTGGAGGAGGTCGCGGACGCGGACCTGCTGCTGCACGTGGTGGACGGCTCGCATGCGGACCCGCTGGCGCAGATCCAGGCCGTCCGCGAGGTGCTGCACGAGATCGGCGCCGACGACGTGCCGGAGATCATCGTGATCAACAAGGCCGACGTCGCCGACCCGATCGCGCTGGCACCGATCCTGCATCGCGAGTCGCGGGCGCTGGTGGTCTCGGCGCACACCGGCGAGGGCATCGACAAGCTGCGCTCCCTGATCGAGGCATCGCTGCCGCAGCCGGACGTGGCAGTCGACCTGCTGCTGCCGTACGAGCGCGGCGACCTGGTCTCCCGGATCCACTCCGAGGGCTCGGTCGACCAGCTCGAGCACACCGCCGACGGCACCCGCGTCACGGCTCGGGTCCACCCGAACCTGGCCGGCGACCTGACGCCGTACGAGGTCGCCGCCCGCTGATCACCGCAACGACAGAACCGGCCGGTGGAGTTGTCCACCGGCCGGTTCTCGTTGTGGGTCAGAGAGTTCGCAGGTCGATCGTGTCGGCCATCAGTTGGTAGCCCGCGTCGTTCGGATGTAGGTGATCGCCGCTGTCGTAGCGCGGGTCGATCCGCTCCGGGTCCTTCGGGTCGGCCAGGGCCCGGTCGAAGTCCGCCACGGCGTCGAACTCGCCGGAGTGCCGGATCCAGTTGTTCAGCGCGTCCTGCTTGGCCGCGGCCTTGGCGCTGTAGTGATCCGAGCCGCCCAGCGGCAGGAGGGTCGCGCCGATCACCCGGACACCGCGCGAGTGAGCGTCCCGGATCAGCTCCCGGTATCCGGCGATCAGTTCGGCCACCGACACGTCGGCCGCGGGCTTGTAGGTCGGAGTGTCGCTCTCGCTGAAGCCGATGTCGTTGACGCCCTCGAGGATGATGACAGTGCGGACCCCGGCCTGTTCCAGCACGTCACGGCGGAACCGGTTCGTCGACTTCTCGCCGTACCAGGCCGAGTCGTTGACCACCAGGTTGCCGCCGATGCCCTGGTTGACCACCGCGGTGTCCCGGCCGGCCGTGCGCAGCCGGTCGGCGAGCAGGTCGGGGTAGCGGCGGTTGGCGCCGGCCGTCGAGGCGAAGCCGTCGGTGATCGAGTCGCCGAAGGCAACCACCAGATCGCGCTTGCGGCGCGCGGCGGTGTCGATCCCGCTCAGGTAGTACCAGGACTTGGTGCTGGCAGTGAACGCCGCCGGTTCGTCGTCGGACCGGCGATCACCTTCCGCCCGGTACGTCGACGTCCACGCCTGCGAGTGGAACGTCGCCGGACCGGTCGTGTCCTTCAGGTAGAGGCTGACAGTGACGGACTCGGCAGCCTTGACCGGGAACTCGACCGGATCGGAGACCAGGTCCGTGACCGCCGGGATCTCGAACGAGCTGCGACCGCGGACGGTCAGCCTGGTCGTCGTTCCCGGCACGGTCGCAGCGCCGCGACCGGCCCGGGCGATCGACGCACCGGTCACGCGGAGTGGGCTGGCGCCGTACCGGTTCGACAGGTGGATCCGGACGCTGTCGCCGCCCGTGGTGAGCCGGACGACCTGGCGGACGGTCTGGTCGGAGAAGCCTTCCTCGGACCAGTTCGGGCCGAAGCCGGCGCTCGGCCGCTGCGGGGACGCAGCCCAGCCGGCGGTCCAGTGCCGGCCGGCTTCCTGGCTGTGAGTTGAGTCGTTGTCGTGGCTCGTGGCCGCCGCCGTCAGCGGGACCAGGGCCAGTACGGCGGATGCCGCGACCACATGTTTGAGACGCATGGTGGAGTCCTTTCTGGGCAGGGGGCAGCGACTCGACACCGGGTGCGCCGAGTCCTTGCCTGGAGGTCAGCTGGGGTTCGGTGTGGTGCTGCGCTCGAGCAGCTCGAAGGCGGCCGCGGACGGGGTGCCGGCGGTCGCGGTGTACATCAGCAGGCGGTGGGCCGAGCCGTCGGGGAACTGGACGACCTCGAAACCCAGTTCGAGCCGGCCGATCTCTGGATGCTGGAAGAGCTTGGTGCCGAAGGAGCAGTTCAGTACCGAGTGGCCCGACCACAGCCGGGCGAATTCGGGGCTCTTCATCGACAGCTCACCGACCAGCTCGGCCAGGTACCGGTCGTCAGGATGCCGGCCGGCGACCAGGCGCAGCGAGGCCACGGATCGCTCGGCCTCCAGCTCCCAGTCCGCGTACAGCTCCCGCGTGTGCGGATCCAGGAACAGCATCCGGGTCAGGTTCGGCCGGGTCTCCACCGAGCCCGGGCTGTGCTCGTCGTAGTGGCCGGCCAGCAGCCGGTGGGCCGTGGAGTTCCAGGCCAGTACGTCGCTGCGCCGGTCCATCGCGATCGCGGCGACCCCGCTCATCGCGCTCACCAGCCGGCGTGCGCCTTCCCGGGCCGGCTCCGGCTCCTGGACCTTCGGCCGCGGGTGGTTCGCCGGGCGGGCCAGGTTGCGCAGGTGAGCCGTTTCGTCGTCATCCAGGCGCAGCGCCCGGGCGATGGCCAGGAGGATCTCGTCGGATGCCTGCTGGCTGTGGCCCTGCTCGAGGCGGGTGTAGTAGGTCATGCTCACCCCGGCCAGCTGGGCCAGCTCCTCGCGCCGCAGGCCGGGCACCCGGCGGGCGCCGTACGAGACCATGCCGACGTCCTCCGGCTGCAACCGGGCTCGCCGGGTGCGCAGGAAGTGCCCGAGTTCGGTCTCCACGAGCTTCATGGTAAGAGGCGTGGCTCCGGTCCGGTCGGCGCAGCGTATGCACATGCGTCCACTGTCGCGACTCCGCCGCCGGCGTACCTCTCCCTGGTCTGCCTAGCACTCCCAGTGACAGGCAGAACGGCCGGTGGTTCTGCGAGAGAACCACCGGCCGTCGGTCAGATCAGGGCATCAGCCGCGATCGGAGACCTTGACCTTCATGGTCGTGCCGTTGCGCTCGACCACCTTGATGTTGACGCCGTTGTTCGGCACCTTCACGCCGGCACTCGGCTGCTCGGCGTACCAGTACGTCTTGCTGTCGTTGAAGGTGGACACCCCGTTCTGGCCACGGATGTAGCTCGGCTGGCCGTTGATGTTCAGGGTGAACGAGTCCGCCTTCTCCAGACCGAACGGAGCGTCGTACCCGCCGACCCGCGGCCGCCAGAGCTGGCCGTCGAGCCGGTTGATCGGGACGGGGTGCGAGTCGATCGGCAGGATCAGACCCGAACCGGGGTGCTCGTTGGTGTTGTTGTCGTCCACCGAGGTGTCCCAGTACGAGACCAGCAGGCCGTCCTGGTACGGGAAGTGCTCGACCCAGTCCGGCTTGGTGTTGGCGAAGCCGAAGTTGTACGGCCCGGTCTGCAGGTGCTGGTCGTAGGACACGTAGTTGAGGTGCGACGCCAGGTAGTAGTTGTCGTGCAGGCTGGTGAAGCTGGCGCCCTGAGCGCTGAAGCCGCTCAGCGTCCAGCCCTCCGGCGAGGCCTCGGCACCGGACGTGAGCACCGTGGTCGCGCCCGAGGTCACCTTGATCTCGTCGGCGAAGAAGCCCTTGCCGCCCGCGGCCGGGTCGGTGCTGTAGCGGAACTGCAGACCGACCGTCTTGCCCGCGTAGGCGGACAGGTCGAACGACGCCGACGTCCAGGTGCCGTTGGGGCTGGTGCCGTCGATACCGTTGCCCTCGGCTGCGTTGGTGATGTTGCCGGCGATCGGCTTGTAGCCGGTGCCGTCGTTCACCTCGACGTACGCGTAGTCACACGCGGTCGTACCGCAGTCCTCGATGTCCCAGTTGGCCTGGAACGTCAGCGTCGTGGTGCCCGCCGGGATCGCGACCTGCCGGTTCATCGTGTTGGTGAGCATGTTGCCCGCGCCGCTCCACCAGGACTTGCTGCCCGCGGCCGGTGGGACCAGGACGTTGACCCGTTCCTTCTTCGGCAGCGTGACGACCAGGCCCTGGGCCTTCTTCGAGTTGTACTCGTGCGGGCCGAGCTCGAGGGTGCGGTTCTGGCCGGCCGCGACGATCTCGTAGTCCAGCCAGCCGAGCTGCAGCTTCTCCCAGGCGCCGAAGTCGGCTGCCTGCTCGCCGATGCCGCCGTCGCTGGGCTTGCCGACCCGGCTCTGCGCCATGATCGACCACCAGTTCACGCCGTTCTCGACCGGCGGGCCGGAGGTGTCGTACAGGTCGGGCAGGCCGAGGTCGTGGCCGTACTCGTGCGCGAAGACGCTGATGCCGCCGTTCTCCGGCTGGATCGTGTAGTCGCCGACCCACAGCCCGGTGTCGCCGAGCTGGGTACCGCCGGCCGGGTTGTTCGTCGGGCCCACCGGCCAGACCGACGTACCAGCGGTGCGACCAGATCGCGTCCTCACCCTGCCACGGGTCGCCGTCGGCCTGGTCGCCGCCGGAGTGGACGATCTGGAAGTGGTCGATGTATCCGTCGGCCTCGTTGAAGTTGCCGTCGCCGTCGAAGTCGTAGCGGTCCCACTGGTCGAACGTCTTCAGCTCGGCGGTGATCTCCGCGGTGGTCCGGCCGGCCGCCTTCTGGTCGGCGACCCACTGGTTCACCGCGTCCCGGACCAGGGCCCAGGTGTTGTTGCAGACGTTGCCGCCGCACGGGTAGCCGTTGGACCGGCCGTAGCGGGCCTCGTTGTACTGGACCTTGACCCAGTCGGTGACCGTGCCGGAGACGCTGTAGCGGCCGGACGACTGCTTCTCGTAGTACTTCTTCACCGAGTTGCCGGCGCCGAAGTACATGTCCTGGAACCACTTCTGGTTGTAGTCCGAGTGCCAGACGGTCGAGTTGTCGACCGAGCGGTCCGGCTCCGGGATCGCGTTGTGCAGCGGTCCCTCGAAGGTGGCCGGACCGGGGAAGTTCGGCGAGGTGTCCTGGTCGGGGTAGTTCGGGTGCCGCTCGTTGCCGAACTCGGCCAGCACCACGAAGATCCGGTCGGTCTTCTCCCGGCCCAGTTCGACGTACTGGTCGACCCGGCCCTCGGCGTTCTTGACACCCTTCGCGCCGACCTGCTTCGCACCGAGGTTGACCACGGTGCTGGCACCGCGCTTCTCGACCTCGGCCGAGCCGTTCAGCACCTTGGTCAGGGCCTCCTGGCGCAGCTCGCGACGCTTGTCCTCGAGCGGACTCGGCAGCTCGTCGGACGTCTGGGCCGGCTCGCTTGCGCCGGTGGCCGCTGGAGCCCCCTGAGACGGTGCAGCGGCGCCGGACGAGGCAAAGCTCAGTCCGATCGTCGCTGCGAGGGCCAGGCTGAACAGCCCGGCGGGTAGCTTGCGCACGATTCCCCTCCGTACCTTTCGTCGATACAGGCCGCGCATGGTGACGCGGCGTGTTCAATGCTCCCCCGAGCGTGTTTGGCGCGAGAGTACGGGGAAATCCGCCATTCCTGAAGTGGTAGCGGGAAATATCGGGAAAGGTGCGGGGAATCCTGCGTCATCGGTGGAACTACTCAGGCGCCGGGGCCGCCAGGATTGGCAGACTGTCCCGCGTGGAGCGTGACTCGGTCGACCTGCTGCAGCCGTTGTGGCGTGCGCTGGTCGTGTTCCGGCTGATCACCTGGGCCTTCGCCTGCTTCGGCGTCTGGACCCGGTGGGACGGGATCGTGCGGCCGTACGGGGCGGTGCTCCAGCTGGCGATCATGGGCATCTGGACGGTGATCTCCTCGATCGGCTACAGCCGGCGCTGGGGACGGCGGAACACCCGGCTCGCGTTCGCCGACCTGATCGTCACTGTCGGTTGTATGTACCTGACCCTGCTGGCGCAGCCGCTGCTCGACATCCGCGCCGGTGCCTCGGTGCTGACCTCGGTCTGGGCGGCCGGGCCGGTGATCGCGCTGGCGATCTCCCGCGGCCGTGACGGCGGCCTGCTCGGCGCCGCGACGATCAGCCTGGTGCTGCTGTCGCTGCGCGGTGTCGAGAACGCCTCGAAGATCCTCGCCAACGTGCAGCTGCTCCTCGTCGCCGGTCTGGTCGTCGGGTACGCCGCTTCCACCATGCGTCAGGCGGGAGCCCGGCTGCGGGAGGCGATCGCGGCCGAGAGCGCGACCGCCGAGCGGCTGCGGCTCAGCCGGTCGATCCACGACGGCGTACTGCAGGTGCTGGCCCAGGTGCAGCGTCGCGGCACCGCGATCGGCGGCGAGGCGGTCGAGCTGGCCCAGCTGGCCGCCGAGCAGGAAGTTGCCCTGCGCACCTTGATGTCGTCGCGGCCGACCGTTGCCGAGGGCGACCGGATCGACCTGTGCGGCCTGTTGTTGCCGTTGGCCACCACGCGCGTCGACGTCGTCGTACCGGCCGGGCAGGTACTGCTTCCCGCGGCCGTGGCGGGGGAACTGGTTGCCGCGGTCAAGGAGGCGCTGAGCAACGTGGACAAGCACGCCGGTCCGCAGGCCCGGTCCTGGGTGGTGGTCGAGGACCTCGGTGACGAGGTGCTGGTGTCGATCCGCGACGATGGCTGCGGTACGACGCCCGCCCGGCTGGAGCAGGCCCGCGTCGACGGGCACCTGGGCGTCAGCCAGTCGATCCGCGGCCGGATCGCCGATCTGGGCGGATCGGTCATGGTCCGGACCGCCCCGGGCGAGGGAACCGAATGGGAGCTGAAGGTGACTACGGCATGACGCGCGTGATGATCGTCGACGACCATCCGATGTGGCGCGAGGGTGTCGCCCGGGACCTGGGCAGCCGCGGGTACGACGTCTGCGCGACGGCCTCGGACGTGTCGGGTGCCGTGAAGATCGCCCTGGCGACCCGGCCGGACGTGGTGGTGATGGACCTGCAGCTGGGCGACGGCTCCGGTGTCGACGCGACTCGGGAGATCACCACGGCGCTGCCGGACACGCGGGTGCTGGTGTTGTCGGCCAGCGCTGAGCAGGACGACGTACTGGCCGCGGTCAAGAACGGGGCGTCGGGGTATCTGGTGAAGTCGGCGTCGTTGGACGAGTTCGACGACGCCGTACGACGTACTGCCGAAGGCGACGCCGTGTTCAGCGCCGGACTGGCCGGACTGTTGCTGGGGGAGTACCGGCGACTCGGGTCCGGGCCGTCGGGGCCTGAGGTGCCGCAGCTGACCGAACGGGAGACAGAGGTGCTCCGGCTGGTCGCACGTGGGCTGACAGCTCGGCAGATCGCTACCCGGCTCGTGCTGTCGCACCGGACGGTGGAGAACCACGTACAGAACACACTGCGGAAGCTGCAGCTGCACAACCGGGCTGAGCTGGTCCGCTACGCGATCGAGCACGGCATAGACGACGCCCCCGAGTAGTCCCTCGGGGGCGTCGCCCCTTGCGTTACAGGCCGTTCGAGAACAGCAGGCGGTTCACAGTGCCGCCGGTGGTGCCACCGCTGATCACGTTCGGCGTGGCGTTGGACTCGATGTACGACTTCACCGTGGCCGGGCTCGCCGACGGGCTCGTCTGCAGGTAGAGGGCCGCGACACCCGCCACGTGCGGCGTGGCCATCGACGTGCCGTTGTAGGACCCGGTGGTGTTACCGGGCAGCGTGGACACGATCGCCGAGCCCGGCGCGTAGATGTCCACGCAGGAACCGGTGCTCGAGTACGACGCCCGCGCGTCGGTGCTCGTGGACGCTGCGACCACCAGGGCGGTCGAGATCTTGCGCGGGAGCCGGTCACACGAGTTCGCGCCGGTGTTGCCGGCCGACGCGGCCAGGAAGACACCGGAGTTGATCATGGCGCGCAGCGAGTTCTCCAGCGTGGTGTTCGCGCTGAAGTTCCACGATGCGTTCGCCACGGCGGGCTTCACCGCGTTGCGGGTGACCCAGTCGACCGCTGCGATCGCGGACGACGCCGTACCGCCGCCGCTGCAGTTCAGCCACTTCACACCGTGCAGCCGGGTGCTCTTGGCCACGCCGTACGACGTGGAGCCGATGGTGCCGGCCACATGGGTGCCGTGGCCGTTGCAGTCGGTGTTGTTGGAGTCGATGCCGTTGAAGTCGAAGCTGGCCCGGCCGCCGAAGTTCGGGTGCGACGGGTCGACACCGGAGTCGATGATGTACGCGTGCACGCCGGAGCCGGTCCGGGTGTAGGTGAACGACTTCGACAGCGGCAGGTTGCGCTGGTCGATCCGGTCGATCCCCCACGACGGCGGGTTGGTCTGGGTCGTGTCGAGGACGTTCTGCACGTAGACGTCCTGCGAGATCGCGACCACGTCCGGGCTCTTCTGCAGGTCGGCGAGCTGGGCCGGCGTGAGCTTGGCGCTGAACCCGTTGACCGCCGTACTGAACTGGCGCTGCGGCGCGATGCCGAGCCCGCTCTTCAGCCGGACGCCCTTCTTCAGCTCGACGATGTAGGTGTCCTTGACCGCGCTGACCCCGGCCTCGGCCTTGGCGAGCTGGACCTGGACGATCCGGGCCGACGGTTCGGGGACCGGCGCGGCGCCGGCACTGCCGGCGGTGGTCAGGGCGAGGGCCGGCACGACGGCGGCGGCGAGGGCGAGACGGCCGGACCTGATGCGGCGTTTGATGTGGGGACTGGATCCGGACACGGTTCCTCCTCAGGGAACTCATCACCCACCGGGGCGGAGGGGTGATCACCGTCGGTCCGCAGTCGACTACGGAACGAGGGTGCTGAGAAGTTAGGGCGTGCTCACCTGACGCGTCAATCAGTTCGGTTGCGACCTGATGCCATGGCACTCCCTGGCCGCCCCGATGCGCTTGAATGGCTTTCGTACACTGTGCGTTCCACGTCGAGCGCGTCTGCTCTGTTACGACACCCGCATCGCGGGTGCCCAGCTCCGGAGGCTGTTTGTGAACCGGTCGTCCATCATCCGCGCGCTGCTGGCGCTCGTCGTCCTCGTGCTGTCGACGTACGTCGTGCTGACGGCGCAGCCGAAGCTCGGCCTCGACCTGCGCGGTGGGACGCAGATCGTGCTCGAGGCGAAGGACTCGCCGACGGTGAAGGCGACCAAGGAGACCACGGACCAGGCGACCTCGGTGCTGCACCGCCGGATCGACGCCCTCGGGGTCAGCGAGCCGAGCGTGACGCGGCAGGGCGACAAGCGGATCATCGTCGAGCTGCCCGGCGTGCAGGACCCGCGCGAGGCCGCGAAGGTGATCGGCAAGACCGCGCAGCTCACCTTCCACGAGGTGCTCGACCAGGTCGCGGCCAAGCCGGCCAAACCGGCTGCCGGTGAGCTCTACCTGCCGCCCGAGGACGGCCAGGGTTTCCTGCGGCTGGCCAAGCCCGCCATGACCGGGGAGATGATCGGCGGCGCCGAAGGCCGGCTCGACCCCCAGCAGGTCGCCCAGGGCTGGTTCGTCGAGCTGAACTTCAAGGGCGACGGCGGCAAGATCTGGGCGGACATCACCGGCAAGGCCGCCTGCCAGCCGGTCAACACGCCGCCGCGGATGATCGCGATCGTGCTCGACAACGAGGTGATCAGCGCCCCGCAGGTGGACCCGAACGGTGGCAACCAGCTCTGCAACGTCGGCCTGACCGGCGGTTCCAGCACGATCAGCGGCACCTTCACCGAGACCGACGCCAAGGACCTGGCCGCGCTGATCGAGGGCGGTTCGCTCCCGGTCCCGGTCGAGGTGATCGACCAGCGCACCGTCGGCCCGTCGCTCGGCAAGGACGCCATCCAGGCCAGCGCGACCGCCGCCGTCATCGGCCTGGTGCTGACCGCGCTGTTCATCACCCTGGTCTACCGCCTGGTCGGCCTGATCGCGGTCTTCGGCCTGATCGCCTACTCCGGGATGTCGTACGCCGCTCTGACCGCGATCGGGGCAACGCTCACCTTGCCCGGCCTGGCCGGTTTCGTCCTCGCCATCGGTATGGCGGTCGACGCCAACGTGCTGGTCTTCGAACGAGCCCGCGAGGACTACCTCGAAGGCCGAACGGACGGCTTGGTGCGGTCGCTGCGCAGCGGCTTCCAGAACGCACTGTCCGCGATCGCCGACTCGAACATCACCACCCTGCTGGCCGCCGGTCTGCTGTTCTTCCTGGCCGCCGGCCCGGTCCGTGGCTTCGGTGTCACGTTGAGCATCGGTGTGATCGCGTCGGTGCTGTCGGCGCTGGTGGTCGTGCGCGTCGTGGCCGAGTTCGCCGTGTCCCGCAAGTTCGTCATGAAGCGTCCGGGGATCAGCGGTATCGCCGGCCACGGCAGGGTCCGGACGTGGCTCGAGGCGCGGCGCCCGGAGCTGATGAAGCACAGCCGGCGCTGGCTGCTCATCACCGCGGTGGCGATCGTCATCGCGCTCGCGGGCGTTTTCGTCCGCGGCCTGAACCTCGGCATCGAGTTCACCGGCGGACGGTTGCTCGAGGTCAGCACCGCGCAGCAGATCACGCCGGACCAGGCCCGGTCCGCGGTCGCCGAGGCCGGCTACCCGAACGCGGTGGTCCAGTCGTCCGGTACCGACGACATCACGGTGCGGACCGGGACGATCAGCGACGACGAGGCGGAGAAGATCCGCGAGTCGATCTCCCGGATCGGCGGCGGGACCGAAGTGATCCGGAACGAGAGCATCGGCCCGTCGCTGGGCAGCGAACTGCGGAACAAGGGTTTGATCGCGCTCGGGATCGCGTTGCTGGCGCAGATGCTCTACCTGGCCGCGCGGTTCCGATGGACCTTCGGCGCGGGCGCCGTACTGGCCCTGCTGCAGAACGTCGCCGTCGTGGTCGGGGTGTTCGCCTGGACCGGCAAACCGATCGACGGCATCTTCCTGGCCGCGATCCTGACCATCATCGGTTACACGGTGAACGACTCGGTGGTCGTCTTCGACCGGATCCGGGAGACGCGCAACGCACGCGCCACCGAGAACCTCGGACCGGTGATCGACACCGCGATCGTGAACGTGCTGCCGCGAACCATCAACACCGGTATCTCGACGCTGTTCATCCTGGGCGCGTTGCTGGTCCTGGGCGGCGATTCGCTGGGCGACTTCGCCCTCGCGCTGTTGCTGGGCATCCTGGTCGGCACCTACTCGTCGAACCTCACCGCCGCCCCGCTGCTGCTGGAGCTGGAGCGCCGCTTCCCCGCGCCGCCGCCGCGTCCGAAGCGTCCGCAGGTGGACCGGGACGCGCAGCCGGACCGCGGCGCCGTGGTCTGACTTTCGTCGTTATCCACACCCTGCCTGCCGGACCGGAAAACTGTCGTCCGCGCGGGCTAGGGTGTGGCGGTGGGAGTCGACGTACGCGAACTGCTCGAAGCCGCTGTTTCCGGTATCAACGGTCAGACCCGGCCTGGTCAGGTGGAGATGGCCGAGGCCGTCAACACCTCCATGCACGACGGATCTCACCTCCTCGTCCAGGCGGGCACCGGCACCGGTAAGTCCCTCGGCTACCTCGTTCCCGCGCTCCTGCACGCGATCGAGGACCGGCGCGTCGTGGTCTCCACCGCGACCCTGGCGCTGCAGTCCCAGCTGGTCGACCGCGACGTCCCCGCGCTGCTCGACGCGACGGAGAAGCTGCTGCCGCGCAGACCGACGTACGCGATCCAGAAGGGCCGCAACAACTACGCCTGCCTGCACCGGATCCGTGAGGGTGCGCCGGATGACGACGGCATGCTCATCGACGTGCCGCCGCCCGGCCAGATCGGCCAGCAGGTGCTGGAGCTGCGCGACTGGGCCGAGCAGCAGTTGCTCGACGGCGAGGCCGGCGACCGCGACCACGCGCCCTCGCATCAGTACCAGGCCTGGC
Source organism: uncultured Actinomycetota bacterium (assembly GCA_963748245.1). Taxonomy (GTDB): domain Bacteria; phylum Actinomycetota; class Actinomycetes; order Propionibacteriales; family Kribbellaceae; genus Kribbella. Next base: position 445,973 of record CAVVIA010000006.1, read on the forward strand.
AGCAGGTAGCGATCGCGGCGCGCGAGTGCCTCGGTGCGCAGAAGTGCCCGTACGGCGAGGAATGCTTCGCCGAGAAGGCCAAGGAGCACGCCCGCAAGTCCGACATCGTGATCACGAACCACGCGCTGCTGTCGATCGACGCCTTCGAGAACCGCACGGTCCTGCCGGAGCACGACGTGATCATCGTCGACGAGGCGCACGAGCTGCCGGCCCGGGTGACGGGGGCCGCGGGGGACGAGCTGTCGGCGCAGATGGTCGAGCGGGCCGCGAAGCGGTCCCGACGGTTCGTCGACGACGACAAGGCCGACGACCTGATCGACGCCTCGGACGCGCTGCGCGCCGCCCTGGACGGGACCCGCGAGGGGCGGATCGAGGCCTCGAACGGGCCGGTGCTCGAGGCGGCCGCGCTGGTCCGCGACGCCGCCCGCTCGCTGTACTCCGACCTCAACAAGAAGTCCGACGACAAGGACGACGACCCGGACGGCGCCAAGCGGCAGTCGAAGGGTGCGGTCAAGGAGATCTTCGACGTGTCCGAACGCGTCGCCGCGCTGAGCGATGCCGACGTCGTCTGGATGGTCGACCGCGACCGCTTCGGCCGCGAGCTCCGGATCGCCCCGCTGACGGTGGCCGGCCTGCTCCGCGAGCTCGTCCTCAAGGACCGAACCGCCGTGCTGACCTCGGCGACCCTCACCCTCGGCGGTGACTTCGACTCGATCGCCCGCCAGGTGGGGTTGCGGCCGTCGGACAAACTCGCCGACGACGACGAGATGCCGGAGCTGGGGGAGACCTCTGACACCGGGCCGCTGCCGTGGCGTGGCCTCGACGTCGGCTCGCCGTTCGAGTACGAGAAGCAGGCCATTCTGTACGTCGCCAAGCACCTGCCGCCGCCGCATCGCGACGGGCTGGGGCAGAAGCAGTTCGACGAGATCATCGACCTGGTGACCGCCGCCGGCGGCCGGACGCTCGGGTTGTTCTCGTCCCGCCGGGCGGCCGAGGCGGCGACGGCCGCGATCCGGGAGGCGACCGATCTCAAGGTGCTGTGCCAGGGTGACGCGCAACTGGGGGAGTTGGCCCGGGAGTTCGTCGACGAGCCGGAGACCTCGCTGTTCGGCACGCTCTCGCTGTGGCAAGGCATCGACGTCCCGGGCTCGACCTGCAACCTGGTGATCATCGACCGGGTCCCGTTCCCGCGTCCGGACGAGCCGCTGATGGCTGCTCGTCAGCGTGCCGTCGACGAGGCCGGCGGGAACGGGTTCATGGCGGTCGCCGCGACTCATGCCGCGCTGCTGCTCGCCCAGGGGACCGGCCGGTTGATCCGCCGCAGCAGCGACCGCGGCGTGGTGGCCGTCCTCGACCCCCGCATCGTCACCCAGCGGTACGGCGCGCTTCCTGCGCGCTTCCTTGCCACCGATGTGGCCGACCGCCGATCGTGAAAAGGTGCTCGGTGCCCTGAAGCGGTTGCAGTCGACATGAGTCCGGTGACCAGTCCGCCGGTGCTGCCGATGATGGCGGCGCTGGGGGAGATGCCGTCGGGGGCCGGCTGGTCGTACGAGATGAAGTGGGACGGCATCCGGGTCATCGCCGACGTGGACGACGGCGTCTGCCGGTTGTGGTCGCGGAACAGTCGCGATGTGTCCGGCGGTTATCCCGAGCTGATCGGTCTGGCGTCGGCGCCGGGCCTGCGGCTGCCCGCCGTACTGGACGGGGAGATCGTCACCCTGGACGAGAACGGGGCACCGTCGTTCGGTCTGCTGCAGCGGCGGATGCACGTCCGGGATCCACGTCAGCTACGTCACCTGATCACCGAGGTGCCTGTCTCCGTACGGCTTTTCGACCTGCTCCGCTTCGACGGCAAGTGGTTGCTGGAGGCACCGTACGACGACCGGCGCGGGCTGCTCGACTCACTGGAGATCGGCGATCCGTTCTGGGAGATCCCACCCGCGTACGACGACGGTGACGCGGCGCTGGAGTTGTCGGCGTCGACCGGGCTCGAGGGGGTGGTCGCGAAACGCCGGAAGTCGCGGTACCTGGCCGGCCGTCGCAGCGCGGACTGGATCAAGGTCAAGCCGGTGAAGACGCGCGACGTGATCCTGTGCGGCTGGCATCCGGGGGAGGGGAACCGGACCGGCAAGATCGGCTCCTTCTACTGCGGCGCGTACACCGAGCCGGGCGGCGAACTGCTCCTGATCGGCAAGGTCGGCTCCGGCCTCGACTTCGCCACCCTCGACCTGCTCAGCGCCGAACTCGCCGGCCTGGAGATCGATCAGCCGCCCTTCGACCCCGCCACGATCCCGACGTCCGACCGCCGCCGGGCGCACTGGCTCGACCCGGCCCTGGTCGCCGAAGTCACCTACTCCGGGTGGGCCGCCGACTCCCGGCTCCGCCACCCGGTCTGGCGCGGCCTCCGCCTGGACATCAATCCGGAATCGGTTCTGGTCTGAGCCGGTCTCGAATGCTGCCGTTCCCCGGCAGTCTCGAATGTTGGACAATGGGCCGTGCGAATGCACGGGAATGTTCCCGTGTACCTGGAAAGGGGAGGGACGCCGGCCGTCCGAAGAAATGTTCGGAATGCGGTGCGAATGGTGTGGCGCTGCGACGGATGGTGTTCAGGTGTCTCATTTCCGCGCGGATTTCAGGCAACACCGAGAGGAACTCTGCTGCTCTTCACGTCAGCAACTGCCGCGTGCGGAATCGCCGCCGTCGATTCCGCCCGAGGTAGGTCAGTCGTTCGCTTCCCGGGAGGGAGCGGGAATCGCGAGCGCCGCCTCGATCTTGTCGGCCAGTTTCTCCGGGGAGTGGGTCGGCGCGTACCGTGCGATCACCCCGCCATCCCGCCCGATCAGGAACTTGGTGAAGTTCCACTTGATCCGTCCGCCCAGCAGGCCGCCCTGCTCACGCTTCAGCCAGTTGTACAGCGGAAGCGTCTTCGACCCGTTCACATCGATCTTGGCGAACATCGGGAACGTGACGTGATAGATCGTCGAACAGAAGTTCGCGATCTCGTTCTCGTCACCAGGCTCCTGGTGGCCGAACTGGTCGCAGGGGAAGCCAAGCACCGAGAAGCCCTGCCGGCGGTATGCCTTGTAGAGCTTCTGAAGACCGGTGTACTGCGGGGTTTGGCTGCACTGCGACGCCGTGTTCACCACCAGGAGCACCTGGTCGCGGAAATCGGCAAGAGACTGTTCATTGCCTTCGATCCGCCTGGCGCTGAAGTCATAGACAGTCGTCATGACTCAATGCTGACACGACACGCCCGACTTCGCGCGTCGTCTGACATGTCAGACTCGGCGCAGAACTGTTACGACCTTTCCGAGAATGATGGCGTCCTTGCCGTCGATCGGCTCGAAAGCCGGGTTGTGTGGTAGCAGCAGGATCTCGGTTTTGGTCTTCTTGAACGTCTTCACCGTCGCCTCGCCGTCGATCATGGCAGCGACGATGTCACCGTTCTCCGCGTTCGGCTGCTGGCGCACCACGACCCAGTCGCCGTCGCAGATCGCCGCCTCGATCATCGACTCACCCTTGACCCGGAGCATGAACAGCGTGCCCTCGCCGACCATCGCCTTCGGCAGCGGGAAGACCTCTTCGATCTCCTGCTCGGCCAGGATCGGACCACCGGCGGCGATCCGGCCGACCACCGGCACGTACGCCGCGTCCGCGTGCACATCGCCCGCACCGGTCTCGTCGTACGTCGTCTGGCGGACCGAACCGAGCGCGGACCGGCGCGCCGCGGCGTCGACCTCGCCGGGGTAGCGGACCTCGATCGCGCGCGGGCGGTTCGGGTCGCGGCGGAGCAGGCCCTTCTGCTCCAGCACGCGGAGCTGGTGCGACACCGACGACGAGCTGGTCAGGCCGACCCGCTCACCGATCTCGCGCATCGACGGCGGGTAGCCGCGGCGGTCCACCGAATCGCGGATGACGTCCAGGACCCGGCGCTGGCGCGGCGTCAGGCCGGTCGCGTCGGTCGGACCGTCGGGCAGCTCGGTCACGGTCTGGTCCGTGGCGGTCTGGTCCGTCGACGGGTCGTCCTTGCTGGAACCGCTCGGCGTCCTGGCCATCGGTGGTTGCTCCTCGGGTCGGGCCGGCGGTCCCGCACCGGCCAAGCTTGCTCGACTGACACGACCGTAGACCGAATCCTGAGATTCTTCAAACATCTGTTCGAAGGCGTGTCGGTTCGCACGCTTGTTCGTGTGTCGGGTTATAAGGCGCGCACGATCCGGGAATTTCCTGGGCGTGTCCCGGTTGGAGATGGTTGCGCAACGGGTGCCGGTCGGTTAATCATTCGTACAGGCGTTCGATCGAACAGGTGTTCGGGCGGTCGTCGGGGAGCTGCTTTCAGAAACTGTCGGAGGCGGCCGGTAGACAGAGATCGACAGGGATCGACACCGCAGGACGAGGTCTGAACGAGGCTGGAGGATCCGATGAGCACAGCGGCTCTCGCGGCAAACGCGCCGGCAGCACGCCACGCACCCGAGGCGGTGCCCGACGCCCGCCCGCGCCGCCGGCCCAGGATCGCTGGAACGACGACCGAGCGCCTTCCGGTCCGCGCCTGCTCGGGTGACGACCTCGGACGCCGGGTCGCCGACGGCCACCGGGTGCGGCGCCGGGCGGTCGCCGAGTCCCAGGCGCCGGCGCTGCGGCTGACCCGGCGCGGCCGGATGCTGTTGACCGCTCTGTCCGTGATCGTGTTCGGCTCGGCGATCGTCGTTCTGGGTCTGCGCGTCACCGGCGTCCTCGAGCCCGGTCCGAACTTCACCCACACGGTCCCGGTCCAGGTGGCGCCCGGTCAGTCCCTGTGGTCCATCGCCGAGGAGACGAACCCGACCGAGGATCCCGCGATCGTCGTCGAGCGGATCGCCGACCTGAACAAACTCGCGACCCCCGCCGACGTGATCCCCGGCCAGACCCTGCAGATTCCGATCGCCCGCTGATCCCTCGCGGTCAGGCTGCCTTGATGGCGTAGCCCAGGTAGGAGACCGCGGTGTTGCGAATCTGACCGACGTCCATCAGGCGGCTCAGTTGGCCGAAGCTGATGCGGCCACGCCGGGCCTGGAAGAAGTTCCACAGCAAGGCCGCCTTGTTCGACCGCGGCCCGAGGCCGGTGATCTCGCCGAGCCGCAGCGCACGCCGGCGCAAGATCTCCTCGAGCTCCGTCGGCTTGATGAACATCTCCCAGGAGTGCAACTGGGTGTCGACGATCCGCGTCAACCGCCAGTCCTGCATCACCTTGATGGCGAGCACCTTGCTCGCGGTGGTCCGGTTGATCGTGTCGAACAGATAGAGCCCACCGGGTCTGAGGATGCGGGCCGTCTCCTTGATCACGAGGTCCAGATCCGACACGTGCTCGAGCACGTCACAGCAGTACGCGAGGTCGAAGCTCTCGCTCTCCAACGGGAGTCGCTCACCGGCGGCAACGGCGTACTCGATCTCCAGCGCGGACGCCTCCGCATGCTGCCGGGCGGTCCTGATCGACACCGGTGACGGATCGATTCCGACCACCCGGCACCCGAGTCGGGCGAACTCCTCGGCCAGGAACCCGCCGCCGCACCCGATGTCCAGTGCCCGCAGCCCGGCCGGATCCAGTCCGATCCGATCGAGTACGGCGCGGAAGTAGGCGAAACGCCCCGGCGTGAAACTCCCGTGGAGCATGTTCAGCGGATTGGCCTCGTCCCACCAACTGTCGCCGATCCGGTTGTAGATCTGGTTGTCGATCCCCATCGCAACCCTCCCCACGCCAGTAAAGCAGCGGGGTCAGGCTCGGTTGGCGCGCCATTCGTCCTCGCGGAGGGCGTAGACGTACTCGCTCGCCCACTCGCCCTTGAAGAACGCGCACTCAAGGAGATGCCCCTCGCGGCGCATGCCGAGGCGTTCGAGCAGGAGAGCCGATGGTGCGTTGCGGTCGTCGAGGATGGCGCAGATCCGGTGCAACCCGAGTTCGTCGAAGCCGAGCCGCAGGATCTCGCGAGCGGCCTCGGATGCGTACCCCTTGCCGTGGTAATCGGTGTGGAGCGCGTACCCGATCTCGCCCTGACGGTCGCTCTCGCTGGCCCACTTGAGCAGTGCCTCGCCGATCACCGTGCCGGTCTCGCGCAACTCGATCGCGAGCACCAGCCACTGCCCCGGCTCGGTCAGCGCGTCCTGGGTGAGCTTGGCCTCGAGCGCAGTGCGTGTCTGTTCGCGATCGCGCACCGGCCATGGCGTGTAGCGCACCACCTCCGGCCGCGAGTGGAACGCGTACAGGTCGTCCAGATCGTCCATCCGGTGCGGCCGCAGGTCGAGTCGCTCGGTTCGCAGTGGATAGTTCGGGCGCAGTCCAGGCACGGGGGCCGTCCTCGGGTAGGCTGTCTAATGCTGTTAGACAGCAAACCTAGCCGTGCCGCACCGCGCCGACAACGAGGTTTCCGTGAACAGACGCGATCCGTCCTCCCATACGGCGGCCGGGATCTCGGCCGGCGCGATCGCCGACGCCGCGCTGGCGATCATCCGTGCCGACGGAGTCGCCGGTCTGACCATGCGGTCGGTCGCCGAGCGCCTGCGGGTCCGCGCGCCGTCGCTCTACCATCACGTCCGCAACAAGGACGAGCTTCTCGAACTGATCGCGCGGAACGCGTTCGACCAGTTCGCCGCCGACCTCACGGCGTACGACGAGATCCGCACTGTCGACGACTGGATCGCGGTCACCACCGCCGGGTCGCTCGAGTTGCGCGACTTCTACGCCGACCATCCCGGCCTGGCCGGCCTGATCCAGGCGAAGGCGACGCCCGATCGCGACCAGGGTGAGGGATCGCGCGCGGAACTCGTCCGGGTTCAGATCCGGTCGCTGGTGGACCTCGGCGTACCAGAGCCGCAGGCCCGCGCCATCTTCGAGACCAGCGCGCATTGGACCCTCGCTGCCGTGGTGGCCGAGCCGACGACGCCCGATCGGTTCAGTGACGGGCTCGATCTGTTCATGGTCGGCGTCCGAGCCCGTCTGAACGAACTGCTGGCTACTTGACCGTGCTCAGCCAGAGGTCGGCGAACCGCGCGCCGTCCACAGCCGTTGCCACCTGTACGACGGTCGCCGACGGGCCATGCGGATCGCTGGAGAGGTCGGCGGACCAGTCCCGAGTGTCGACGATCGTCCGGCCGCGCGACCAACTGCCGGACAGCTCGACGCGCAGCGGGAACGACTGCGTCGTGAGCCCGGCCGGATCGATCACCGCACACACCGCGCCGCCGTCGCCGATGCTGGCACCGTCGGACCGGTAGAGCTCGCTCCGCTTCTCGATCAGCTTCCGTGCCAGCTCCGCCGACGGCGAACCACCCAACGACCGCGCCTGATCCAGTGAGATCACCACGTCGTAGAACACGTCCAGGCCGTACATCGTCACCGGCACGCCGAGCTCCCCGGCCGCACTGAGCACGACCGCAGCCGCCTCCGGGTCGGTCCAGATGTTGAACTCCGCCGACGCCGTTGCGTTGCCGATCCCGGCCGCGCCGCCCATGAACACGATCTCGCGCAGGCCGGCCGCGGCGTCGGGGTAGGTGCGGAGCAGCAGCGCGATGTTCGTCATCGGTGCCAGCGGGATGAGGGTCACCAGCTCACCCGACGCGGCGGCTGCCCGGAGTACGTCGCGTAGCAGTTCGACCGCGTGGCCGGTGCCCGCCGTACGAGTCGAGCGGGGCCAGTCGAGGTTGCCGAGGCCGTCGACGCCGTGCACGTGCGGAGCGGTGCGGACAGGTTGGAGCAGCGGTACGGCGGCGCCTGCCGCCACCGGTACGTCAGACCGGCCCGCAGCCTCCAGCACCGTCAGCGTGTTGACCACAACGTCGTCGAGCCCGACGTTGCCGCCTACACAGGTCACAGCCTTCAGGTCCAGGTCGGGGTGGCGGGCGGCGAGCAGCAGTGCGCAGGCGTCGTCCAGCCCGGTGTCGACATCAAGAATCACCGGCTTCATGCCGCCATCCTCACGCATGAGCTGGATCCACCCTGCGTTGGTGGTCAATTCATCACCTGCTCTGGCGCTGTTGGTGTCGGTTTCCTACGGTCGTTGGCCATGATGCTCATGTCACGCCGCCCCCGTGCAGTACTGGCCGCTCTTGCCACCGGAGCCACCATTACCGCCTTCCTGACCACGTCTGTGCCGGTCGCCGTCGCCGAACCGGCGGCCGCGCCCACCCCGACCGTCAACGAGACCTTCGACGGTACGACGTTGCCGGCCGGCTGGTCGGCCGTCGACGGTGCGTGGAAGGTCCAAGGCGGCCGGCTGATCGGTACGTCGGCCAGCGCCAGCCAGCAGAGCCGCATCACCTTCGGCAGCCCGCTCACCGACTTCCGGATCGAGAGCCACCTGCGGTTCGACTCCGCGATCGACGGCGCCCGCTGGGTCGCGTTCGGGCTCGACCTCGCCCCGAGCGGCGCAGTCCCGTGGTCGATCGCGACGCTGCGGAACGGTTCCACCGCCACCAACGGCCTCGAATTCGCGCAGCGCACCCCGGCCAACGCCTGGAACGTCACCGACACCGCCGCCGCGCCGATCCAGGTCGGCATCGGCAAGGAGGTCGCCGTCGCGGTCGAGGTCCGCGGCACCCGCGCCACCTGGTACGTCGACGGCCGTGAGTCGCTGCGCACCACGATGGTGAACCGCAGTACGACGGGAGTGCAGGGGCTGCTCGTCAACGGGGCGACCGTCTCGTTCGACGACCTGAAGGTCACGCCGCTCGAGATGGAGTCGTTCATCCGCAAGCCGGGTGCGCCGCTGCGGGTCTGGGCGCATCGCGGTGGCTCGTCGGCGGCACCGGAGAACACGGCCGCGTCGGACGAGGTTGCTCGTCGGGCCCGGGCCGAGTGGATCGAGAACGACGTACAGCCGACGAAGGACGGCGTACCGGTGATCCTGCACGACACCACCGTCGACCGCACGACCGACGGGACCGGCGCCGTCCGGTCGCTGACGGCGGATCAGGTGGCCGGGCTGGACGCGGGTTCGTGGTTCGCACCGGCGTACGTCGGTCAGCGCGTGCCGACCCTGGCGGCTCAGCTCGACGGACTCAAGACGCGTGGCGGCAACCTGCTGCTGGAGGTCAAGGGTGAGCACACGCGTGCGTCGGTCGAGCGGATCGTGCAGGAGATTCGCAGCCGCGGGATGAGCAGCCGGGTGTTCGTGCAGAGCTTCGAGCCGCAGCACCTGCGGTGGGTCCGTGAGCTCGCGCCGGAGCTGCCGCTCGGTCTGCTGCGGTCGACGCTCGACCCGGATCCGGTCGCGATCGCCAAGGACCTCGAGTTGTCGGCGTACAACCCGTCGGACGCCGCGTTCCAGACCCGCCCGGGCATCGTCGCCGACCTGCACGCGGCCGGCGTCGCGGTGAACGTGTGGACCGTGGACGACGCGACCCGCTGGAACGCGCTGGAGAAGGCCGGCGTCGACGGCATCATCACGAACCGGCCGGCCGAGCTGGCGGGCTGGAACGCCGCCTTCGCGCAGCGGGTCAAGCCGGCCGCGACCATCCTCAGCCCGGGCGCGGGGGAGCGGATCGACCGGGCCCAGGTCCTGCGTGTTGCTGTCGGCAACAACTCGGCCGAGCCGGTCGCGATCACGCTCGACGGGGTGGCGATTGTCAACGGGTCGATTGTCGACACCACGACGTTGGCGGCCGGGAAGCACGTTCTGACGGCAACCGTGGCCGGCTCGACCGTCGAGAGCAGCTTCGACGTCATCGCGACCCCGACCGGCCTCGCCAACCTCATCCTGACCTCGGGCGCGACGCCGTCGACGGTTTCGACGATGACGACGCTGCTCGGTCAGAAGCAGTACGCCGTCCTCGCGTCGTACGCGAACACCCCGGCGGCTCGCGGCCTGAGCGCCGTACGCCGGCAGCAGATCGTCGCCGAAGCCACCGCGCTCGGCGCTCGCTGAAGTTCGCTCGGTGCACCGCCCGCCGGCCGGGCGGTGCACTGCTGCCTAGCCGGGATGGCGGGCGGCGATGAGGCGGTGATAGGCGCCGGTGAGGTGGTTGTCGATCGCCTCCACGGCGGCCGCGGCGTCACCGCCCGCGATGATGTCGCGGATCGCCTTGTGCTCGGCGTACGCGATCTCGTGGAAGTCCGGCCGGGCGACGTGGCGTGAGTACAGGAACATCGCGACCTGGCTGCGGATCTGCTGCCAGGCGCGGTCGAGGCGGGCGTGCGCGGCTGCCTGGTAGAGCACGTCGTGGAACGCGAAGTCCAGGTCCAGGGCGGTCTGCGGCTCGTAGTCCGGGCCGAGCGCCCGCATCTTCTCGAGGACGTCGTCCATTGTCGACAGGTGGACGTCGGTCAACCGGGGGAGTGCCCGTTTGATCGCCAGTTGCTCCAGGCTCAGCCGGAGCGTGTAGATCTCCTCGACGTCCTCGTCGGTCAGTGAGATCACCTGAGCGCCGCGGTGCCGGCGCAGTACGACGAGACCCTCCCGCTCGAGCTCGATCAGCGCCTCGCGGATCGGGCCGCGGCTCATGTCGAGGGCCGTCGCCAGCTCGCCCTCGGGGAGGTGCTGGCCGGGGGCCAGGGCGCCGCTGACGATCATCTGACGAATCGCCGGTACGACGGTCGCCCACAACGCCGGACTGCGATCGGTCTGCCGCGCGAGCTGCTCCAGCGGTCCGCCCACGTCTGTCCTCCATCGGTGTAAATTGTCGATTGTTAACCATTGACTTTTGACAACGCCGAGACCAGGCTAGCCGGTAGACCCCCACACGGCGAGAGCCCGGCGCCCGGCGATCCCGGCGCCGCCCTCCCCAAGCCGGCCCGGCTACCCGGCCCGCAACCTCTCGACTCCACTCGCCCCGAGGGAGACCCCGTGCTGCCCACTCCGCCCTCCACCCCAGTCCCCACCCACACCGCGGCCGCCCCGCCCACCGCCCCGACCGCCGCACCCCTCCCACCCAACGCCGCGTCACCCTCCCCGCCTCCCGTCCCACCCGCTGCCTTGTCCCGGCGCAAGTTGCTTGGCCTGGGCGTTGGTGGTGCGGCTGTTCTGGCCGGTTGTTCCTCGCCGTTCGACGACACGACGCGGGGTGGTGGGCGGGTGCTGGAGTTCACCACCTTCTACACCGGGCCCGACGGCGCGTTGATGCAGACGATTGTTGATCGATACAACAGCTCCCAGGACGACGTCGTCGTACGGTTCACCGCACCGGCGTACGGCGGCGACTACCTGACCAAGATCCTGACCGCCTCCCTGGCCGGCGCCCCGCCCGCGATCATCGCGCTGCACAGCTACGAGATCCCGCCGCTGCGCCGCTTCCTGCACACGATCGACTTCAAGGACCTCGGCTTCAGCCAGGACGACTTCATCGACGGCACCTGGCAGCTCGCCAACATCGAGGGCCGCCAGTACGGCGTCACGATGAGCACCGGACCCGCGGCCCTCGGATACAACCGCGCCCTGTTCGAGAAGGCCGGTCTGGACCCGGACCGCCCGCCGGCCACCGGCGCCGAGTTCGTCGCGGCCGCCCAGGCCCTGAAGAAGACCGGCCCGTGGGGCTTCATCCGCGAGACCGGCACCTTCAACCCCTGGCTCACCTTCAACTGGCAGGCCGGCGGCGACCTGATCGACGCCGACAGCCGAGCCCTGTTCGCCGAACCGGCGGGCATCGAAGCCGGCCAGTTCGAACGCGACCTCGTCCACCGCCACCAGGTCGAACCGGCCCAGCTCGCCGGACCGCAGCTCGGCGCGCTGTTCCGCAACCAGAAGGTCGGCATGGTCTTCACCTTCCCCTGGGTGCTGTCCCAGCTGATGAAGACCAACGCCCAGCAGGGCACTCAGCTCGACGTTGCCCCGCTGCCGCAGTTCTTCGACGGGCCGCGCTCGGTGGTCGCGACCTCGCACATCTACTGCATCCCGAAACAGCGCAAGAACAACGAGTGGATCCAGGCCGAGGCGCAGAAGTTCATCGCCTGGCTGGTCCGCGAGGGCAGCGTCGACTGGGCCGGCGCCCAGGCACCGGCGAGCGCGGCGGCCGCCGCGGCCATTGCCAAGAGCAACGACCCGGTGGTGCGCAAGATGGGTCTGTTCATCGACGAGGCCAAGCACGCCCGGTTCGCGCCGTACGCCTATCGCTGGACCCAGGCGTTCCAGTACCTGAACGACGCGCTCGACGACATCGTCTACCAGGGCGCGGACGTGGCGACCGAGCTTCGCCGGGCCACGGCCCGCGCGACCGAGAGCATGCGGGAGCCGAAATGAGTGTTCTGACCTCACGCATCCCACTCACCCGTACGGCGTCCAAGCGCGAGAAACCGCGGTCGTGGTCGGCGCTGATCTTCCTGGCCCCGTTCGGGTTCCTGTTCCTCTTCCTCTGGGCGGTCCCGGTCGTCCGCGGCTTCTACCTGAGCCTGACCGAAGTCAACGTTGCCGAGGGCACCGGTGGTTTCGTCGGCCTGTCCAACTACGCCAACCTCTTCGGCGACGGCGACTTCCGGGCAGCGCTCGGTCACACCGTCCTGTTCGTCGTACTCAACGTCCCGGTCCTGGTGGCCGCCGGCCTGATCCTCGCCCTCGTCCTCAACCGGGACCTGTCCGGCCGCAACATGCTCCGCGCGGCCTTCGTCGGTCCGTATCTCCTGCCAGGCGCGGCCGTCGCCCTGATCTGGACCCTCGTCCTCGACCCGGTCGACGGCTCACTCAACACCATCCTGAAAGCCGTCGGCCTCCCGGTACAACAGTGGTTGACCGAGCCCGGTCAGGCGATGGGTGCCGTTGTACTGCTGACGCTCTGGTGGCGCGTCGGCTTCCCGCTGCTGATCCTGCTCGCCGCGCTGCAGGACATCCCGAAGCAGCTGTATGAGTCCGCCCGGATCGATGGAGCCGGCAGATGGCAGCAGTTTCGGTATGTCACGTTGCCCGGTATTGCACCAGTACTTGGCTTGGTTGTGCTGTTGCGACTCATCGACTCGTTCAAGGTGTTCGAGCAGGTCTACCTGCTGACCCAGGGCGGTCCGAGCGGCAGCACTCGCGTCGTACTGCAGATGCTCTACGAGACCGGTTTCCGCGACTTCCGGACCGGGTACGCCGCCGCGATCGGCTGGCTGCTCGCACTCATCATCCTCGTGGTCACGGTCGTCCATCAGATCGTCAGCCGACGGAGCGTGAAGTCATGACCGACACCGCGCAAGTACCTCGCACCGGGCAAGGCCCACGACCCGCAGCTGTCGCGACAACCGTCCAAGCTCAACGGCGCCGGGCCCGCTGGCTCGCAACGGCCGCGGCTCTCGTGTTCGCGATCCTCTGGGGACTGCCGCTGCTCTGGACGCTCTCGTCGTCCTTCGAAGGCTCGACCACACCGGGCAGCCGGCTGTTGCCGAGTGACCCGACGCTGGCCAACTGGGAGATGCTCGTCGATCCCGGCGGCCGGGCGGTCAACATCTTCATCGCCTTCTTCAACAGCACGGTCGTCGCCGTCGTCTCCACAGTCCTGGCCCTGCTGGTCTGCTCGATGGCCGGCTACGCCCTGGCCAAGCTCCCGTTCCGCGGCAACGCCGCCGTCTTCGGGCTGCTGCTGGCCACGATGCTGATCCCGGGCGAGGTCGTCCTCGTCCCGCTCTTCCAGCAGTTCCGCGAGCTCGGCCTGCTGAACACGTATGGCGCGTTGGCTTTGCCACACATCGTGTCTTTGCTGGGAGTCGTACTTGTCAGACAGTTCATCGTGAATCTCCCGCCTGACCTGATCGACGCGGCCAAGGCCGACGGCGCGAATGCCTGGCAGATCTACCGGTACGTCGTCGTGCCGCTGATCCGCCCGGCCCTGGCGACCCTCGGGATCCTGGTGTTCCTCGGCTCCTGGAACGACTTCCTCTGGCCGCTCATCTCGACCAGCTCACCGAGTATGCAGACCCTCCCGCTGGCGCTCGTCACGTTCCGATCGGCGTACGGCGACGTCGACTACGGCGTCGTGATGGCTTCGGCGGCTCTCGCGATCACTCCACCACTGCTCGTCTTCCTGTTCGCCCAGCGATTCATCATCGCCGGCATCAGCACCACCGGACTGAAAGGCTGATATGACCCAGGATCAGACCCAGAACGCCTCTCCCAGCGACGTTCAACGACTCCCGTACGCCCCCTCCGACCCCGATGCCGCCCCTCTGCGTGCGGCCCGGGTGACCGTCGACGCCCGCAGCGACCTCGGCGTCCTCGACCGTCCGTGGGCCAGCCTCGGGTACGACGAGATCAACTGGACCTACACGTCTCAGGGCCGCCGGACCCTGCAGACGATCGGTGGCTTCGCGGAGACGCCGTACCACGTCCGTCCGCACAACATCTTCAACAGCGGCACCGGACTGGGCCTGCCGCACTGGGGGAGCGGCAACGTCTACCACGAGGACGCGGACGGCAAGCCCTTCTACGACTTCACCATCGCCGACCTCACGTACGACGCGATCGTCGGCGCCGGCCACCATCCGCTGGTCGAACTCGCCTTCACCCCGCTCGCACTCGTCCCGGACGAAGCGAAGAACGAGTTCCCGTTCGAGAACAGCCCCAGCCAGTACAGCGCGTACGAGGCCGGCTGGTGGTCATACCCGCCCAAGGACTATGCAAAGTGGGGTGGTCTGGTCGCGGCACTTGTCGAACATGTACTCGAGCGATACGGAGTCGACGAGGTCCAGCACTGGCTCTGGGAACTCTGGAACGAGCCGGACATCTCCTACTGGCGCGGCACCCCGGAACAGTTCCACGACCTGTACGACGTCACCGTCAAAGCGATCCGCGACGTCTACCCGGCGGCGAAGGTCGGCGGACCCGCGGTCACGGGTGGCGACAAGGGTGCGGTCTTCCTGCACGGCTTCCTGCAGGCCTGCGCCGACCGCGACCTGCCCGTCGACTTCGTCTCCTTCCACACCAAGGGCTCGCACTTCACTCCCTGGCGCACCTACGGCCCGATCGGTGCACCGGCGCCGGTGAAGGAGTCGCCGTCGACCCCGAAGATGCTCCGCGAGATCGACCGCGCGCTCGCCGTCATCGAGCAGTTCCCGCAGTACGTCGGCGCACCGGTGATCGTGGACGAGTGCGACGCCTCGGTCCCCGCGCACTGGGGCATCTACGACAACGCGAACTTCGCCTACCGCAACAACGAGTACTACCCGGTGTTCCAGGCCAAGCTGATGAAGAAGGTGCTCGACCTCAACGCACAGCACACCGCGAAGGTGCACGAGGCGACCACCTGGAGCTTCTCGATGGAGGGCGAACGCTACTTCGAGGGCACCAGAAGTTTCGTCACCGCGTCCGGCATCGAGAAGCCGCTGATGAACGCCTACCGGGCCTTCGCGCACCTCGGCGACCGGCGCCTGGCCGCCGCCTCGGACCAGTCCGCCGACATCTCCGACATCAGTGCCCTGGGCAACGGACTCCCCGAGGAAGTCGACGTCATCGCGAGCCGCAGTTCGACGGACGACAGCGTCGCGATCCTGGTCTGGCGGCACCGAGACGACCAGTACGCCGAAGATCCCGACACGACTCGGGTCGACGTCGAGGTCAGCGGACTCGACACCGGCGCGTGGACCGTGCAGCACTACCGGATCGACGCCACTCACAGCAACAGCCACACCGTCTGGCAGGACCAGGGCGCACCGCAGGACCCGACCCCGGAACAGCTCGCCGCCATCACCGCTCGCCAGGGTCTCGAGAAGTTCGCGGGCGATACCCAGGCGCAGGTCGACGGCGTGTTCAACCTCCAGCTCGACCTGACCCTTCCCTCGCTGAGCCTGGTCGTCCTGACCAAGGTGGCCTGATGTTCATCGGTGGTGCCTGGCGGGAGGCCTCGGACGGCCGGACGATCGACGTCCTGAATCCGGCCACCGAGGAGGTTGTCGCCCAGGTCCCCAACGCGTCCGACGCGGACCTGGACGACGCCCTCGCCGCAGCCGCGGCCGGCTTCGCGATCTGGCGTCGTACGGCGCCCGCCGAACGAGCGGAGGTGCTCGACCGGGCCGGTCGGCTCCTGCTGGACCGATTGTCAGACATCGCCACAATCCTGACCGAGGAACAAGGCAAACCGATTGCGGAAGCCGAGGCAGAGGTCAGGCAGTCGGCGGAGTACTTCAGCTGGTTCGCGGGTGAGGCGGTCCGGTCCTACGGCAGGTTGTTGCCGTCGGCACCGGGCCGCCGCTCCTGGGTCGAGCGGCGGCCGATCGGCCCGGTCGCCGCCTTCACGGCCTGGAACTTCCCGGCCTCCCTCCCGGCCCGCAAGCTCGCCCCCGCGGTCGCCTACGGCTGCAGCATCATCGTCTGCCCGGCGATCGAGGCTCCGCGTACGGCGGCCGCACTCGTGCAAGCCCTGGTCGACGCCGGCGTGCCGGACGGCGTGGTCAACCTGATCACCGGCGACCCGCCACGGGTCAGTGAGCGGCTGATCAGCTCCGACGTCATCGCGAAGATCACGCTGACAGGCTCGGTGCCGGTCGGCCGGACGTTGGTGCGGTTGTCCGCCGAACGGTTGCAGCCGCTGACCCTCGAGCTCGGCGGTCACGCGCCCGTCCTGGTCTTCGACGATCTCGACGACGATCAGCTCGGCCGTGCCGCCGACGCCCTGGTCCGGGCGAAGTTCCGCAACGCCGGCCAGGTGTGCATCTCGCCCAGCCGGATCTTCGTCCAGCGACCCGTCCTCGACCGCTTCGTCTCGCTGGTGGTCGACCGGGCTCAGCGACTGGAGATCGGACCGCTCGCGAATGCCCGGCGGCGCGAGGCAGTGGCGGCGCTCGTCGACGGCAGCGATGCGAAGGTCCACTGCGGCGGCGTGACGCCGGAGGGACCCGGGTTCTTCTATCCGCCGACCGTGCTGACAGACGTCCCGGCCGACGCGGCGGTGCTCCGGGACGAGCCGTTCGGTCCGATCATGCCGATCCTGCCGTTCGGTGAGATCGAGGACGGGCTGGCGCAGGCGAACGCGGTGCCGTACGGCTTGGCGGCGTACGTGTTCACGAGTGACCTGGGACGCGCCGACACCGCGGTCGCGATGCTGGAAGCGGGCATGATCGGTGTCAACGAGGTGGCGCTGGCGGCCGCGTCCTCGCCGTTCGGCGGGGTGAAGCTGTCCGGGTACGGCAGGGAGGGCGGCACCGAGAGCCTGGAGGCGTACACGGTGGCCACCGCAGTGACCACGAGAGGAGCTCCATGACGTTGGATCCCGGGGTGTGGGGCGTGCTGGCGACGCCGCTCACGGCGGACGGCTCGGCCGTCGACACCGAGTCGCTGGCACGGCAGGTCAGGCATTACGAGACGATCGGCGCGACCGGGCTGACCGTGCTCGGCGTCTTCGGTGAGGCGGCCCGGCTGACCCCCGTGGAACGCCGTACCGTCGTGGAGACGGTCGTTGCCGCTGCCAACCTTCCGCTCGTGATCGGCATCAGCTCGCTCGGCCTCGATGAGGTCTGCACCGAGGCTGCGAACGTCCTGCCGGTGGTCGGATCTCGCCTCGCCGGACTTATGGTTCAAGTGAACTCCAGCGACCCGGATGCCCTGAGCAAGCATCTGAACGCCGTTGCCGATCGCACCGAACGCCCTCTTGTGGTGCAGGACTATCCGGTGATCAGCGGTGTCCCGATCGCCACCGCCGACCTGGTCGCCGCGATCCGCACCGTGCCGTCGGTCGTCGCGGTGAAGTCCGAGTCGTCGCCGAGCCCGCCAGCCGTCGCCGAGTTGGTGGCCGGACTCGGCGTACCGGTCTTCGGCGGCCTCGGCGGGACCTGCCTGCTCGACGAGCTGGCCGTCGGCGCGGCCGGCGCGATGACCGGCTTCTCCGTCCCCGAAGGTCTCCTCGCGTGCGTCGGAGCATTCCAGGAAGGCGGCTTCGAGGCGGCACGTGAGGTCTGGCGCGACTACCTGCCGTTGGTGAACTTCGAGTTCCAGGCCGGGATCGCACTCGCTCTGCGCAAACGCAGTCTCGTGCTGCGCGGTCTCATCTCGTACGACGCGGTCCGTCCGCCGGCCGCCGTACCGCCGGAGAGCATGTATCGGCTGCTGTCCGAGCACCTCCGTCGGACCCCGGGAGTCTCATGAGTGGGATCTATCGCGGTCTGGTCAGCTATGGCGATCGGGACTTCTCCCGGTTCCTGCGGCGTGCCTTCCTGCACGCGAGCGGCCGGTCGCCGGAGTCCCTCGATCGGCCGGTGGTCGGTATCGCCACGTCCACCAGCGACTTCAACCCATGTCACCGGCAGCAGCCGGAGCTGGTGAAGTCCGTCGCCCGCGGCATCATCGCGGCCGGCGGGCTGCCGATGGAGTTCCCGACCATCTCGCTGGGGGAGAGCTTCCTCGAGCCGACCGCGATGGTCTACCGCAACCTGATGGCGATGGACGTCGAGGAACTCGTCCGGGCCCAGCCGATGGATGCCGTCGTACTGGTCGGCGGCTGCGACAAGACGGTGCCTGCGCAGCTGATGGGCGCGTTCTCCGCCGGCCGCCCGGCGATCCAGCTCGTCACCGGACCGATGTCGACCGGCCGGTACCAGGGCGAGCGGCTCGGCGCATGCACCGACTGCCGGCGGTTCTGGGCGCGCTACCGGGCCGGTGACGTCTCCGAGACCGAGATCGGCGAGGTAGAGCGCAACCTGGCGACCACTGCGGGCACCTGTGCGGTGATGGGGACCGCTTCCACCATGGCTTGCATCGTGGAGGCACTAGGCATGGCACTGCCGGACAGCGCCGCCGCGCCCGCTGTGCACGCTGACCGGTTGCGCATCGGTGAGGCAACGGGTGCGGCGGCCGTGTCGATCGCGGCGGCGGGCCGTACGCCGGACCAGGTCGTCACTGCCGCGTCCGTCCGCAACGCGTTGCGGGTGCTGCTGGCCATCGGTGGGTCGACCAACGCGCTCATCCACCTGACTGCGATGGCTGGCCGGTTGGGGCTGGCAATCGATCCTGATGAGCTCAACGAGCTGAGTGAGACCACGCCGGTGCTGGTGGAGCTCAAACCGACCGGTGCGCACTACATGGAGGATCTCCATGCGTCCGGCGGCCTCCCCGCCGTACTGCATGAGCTGAGAGACCTGCTGGACCTGTCCGCGCTCACCGTGACCGGGGAGACGCTGGGGGAGCGGCTGGGCTCAGGTCCCACCTGGGTTGACCGGGAGGTGGTGCGACCTCTGAGCGAACCGAGCCGTGAGAAGGGCGGTCTGGTCTGGCTGCGAGGGTCACTGGCTCCATCTGGCGCGCTGATCAAGCGGTCCGCGGCTGATCCCGCCCTGTTCGAGACCACCGGCCGCGCAGTCGTCTTCAACTCGTTGGAGGATCTCGCGGCGCGTATCGACGACCCAGAGCTGGACGTGGAGCCGACCGACGTACTGGTCCTGCAGAACGCCGGTCCGTTGGGTGCGGGCATGCCTGAGGCCGGCTACCTCCCGATTCCGGCGAAGCTCGCTCGGAACGGCGTCCGCGACATGGTGCGCATCTCCGACGCCCGGATGAGCGGTACGGCGTACGGCACGATCGTGCTGCACGTGACACCGGAAGCGGCACTCGGCGGTCCGCTCGCCCTGGTCCGCACTGGCGACCAGATCCGGCTCTCGGTCTCGGAAGCGCGCCTGGATCTGCTCGTCTCGCCCGAGGAGCTCGAGAAGCGCCGGGCCGACCTGCCGGCGCGGGCGACCGAGCCTGTCACCGGCTACCGAAAGTTGTTCCGCGACCACGTTCTGGGAGCGGACCGCGGCTGCGATTTCGACTTCTGCCTGCCCGGCTCCTGACCCCCTCGACTGACCCCTCGACAGGCCATAGTTTGCGCCCGTCGGGGGCTGTTCTGGTGGCGCCACGCGGGACTACACGGGCTCGCGCGGGTGTTGGAACAAAGAGACGCGCGCGGGATCTGGACGTTCTTGCAAACTGTCGGAGCAGCGATCTAGGATCCCTAGATGTAGTGGTTACACGGGTGTAATTTTCCACAGGTAGTGGTCAGTTACACACAAGTTGTCCCCAGGCTGGTCCACAGGGCGCCCTCGCGGCGGCCTCACGGGAGGAGTGATTCGTCGTGCACTGTCCGTATTGCCGGCACGCCGATTCCCGCGTGGTCGACAGCCGCGTGGCCGAGGACGGCGGAGCGATCCGCCGGCGTCGGCAGTGCCCGGTCTGCGAGAAGCGGTTCACCACTGTCGAGCAGATGCAGCTCACGGTCGTGAAGCGTTCCGGCGCGACCGAGCCGTTCAGCCGGGAGAAGGTCATCAACGGGGTCGGCAAGGCCTGCAAGGGCCGGCCGGTGGACGTCGACGCACTGGCCCGGCTGGGCCAGCGGGTCGAGGACGCGCTCAAGGCGAGCGGCTCGCCGGAGGTGCCCGCGCACGAGGTCGGACTCGCGATCCTCGGGCCGCTGCGGGAGCTCGACGAGGTCGCCTACCTGCGGTTCGCGAGCGTGTACCGGCAGTTCGAGTCCGCCGACGACTTCGAGACGGAGATCGCGCTGCTGCGGGCGGAGAAGGAGCCGGAAGGCACCGAACCGCGCCCGCTGAAGCCGACCCAGCAGACATAAATCGGGGAACCAGCAACACCACGCAGTACAGGCGGTTGAGCAGTACGAGCACGAACCTAACGGGGCGGTCCCGACAGACCGCGGCAGTACAGACACAGGGCGAGGAGCAACCATGACAGAGACGGTGACCGGCCACTCGGGGTCGACCAAGAGGTCGGCGGCCGGGTTCCGCGGGCGGAAGAACGCGCCCACGGGACTCACCATCGAGCGCATCTTCACGACCGAGGGAGTACATCCGTACGATGAGGTGACGTGGGAGCGCCGCGACGTCGTCCAGCAGAACTGGAAGACCGGTGAGACGGTCTTCGAGCAGCGCGGGGTCGAGTTCCCCGACTACTGGAGCGTGAACGCGTCCACCATCGTCACCACCAAGTACTTCCGCGGCGCGGTCGGGCACGACAACCGCGAGTGGAGCCTCAAGCAGCTGCTCGACCGGGTGGTCAAGACCTACCGCAAGGCCGGCGAGGAGTACGGGTACTTCGCGAGCCCGGCCGACGCCGAGGTGTTCGAGCACGAGCTCACCTGGATGCTGCTGCACCAGTACTTCAGCTTCAACTCGCCGGTCTGGTTCAACGTCGGCACGTCCTCGCCGCAGCAGGTGTCGGCCTGCTTCATCCTCGCCGTGGACGACTCGATGGACTCGATCCTGAACTGGTACAAGGAAGAGGGCCTGATCTTCAAGGGCGGCTCCGGTGCCGGCCTGAACCTGTCCCGGATCCGCTCCTCCAAGGAGCTGCTGCAGTCCTCCGGCGGTACGGCGTCCGGCCCGGTCTCCTTCATGCGCGGTGCGGACGCGAGCGCCGGGACGATCAAGTCCGGCGGCGCCACCCGGCGCGCGGCCAAGATGGTCGTGCTCGACGTCGACCACCCCGACATCGAGGAGTTCGTCGAGACCAAGATGCGCGAGGAGGAGAAGATCCGCGTCCTCCGCGACGCCGGGTTCGACATGGACCTCGGCGGCCGCGACATCACCTCGGTGCAGTACCAGAACGCCAACAACTCGGTCCGGGTCACCGACGAGTTCATGCGCGCGGTCGAGGACAAGGGCGAGTTCGGGCTGCGGGCGCGGCTGGACAACTCGGTGATCGAGACCGTCGACGCGCGTGAGCTGTTCGACAAGATCTCGCAGGCCGCGTGGGCCTGCGCCGACCCGGGCCTGCAGTACGACGACACCATCAACGACTGGCACACCACGCCGGAGACGGGCCGGATCACCGCGTCCAACCCGTGCTCGGAGTACATGCACCTGGACAACTCGTCCTGCAACCTGGCGTCGCTGAACCTGATGAAGTTCCTTCGCGACGACGACCTGTTCGACTCGGAGAAGTTCGTCAAGGCGGTCGAGCTGATCATCACCGCGATGGACATCTCGATCTGCTTCGCCGACTTCCCGACCGAGGCGATCGGCGACACCACCCGCGCCTACCGGCAGCTCGGTATCGGGTACGCGAACCTCGGCGCGCTGCTGATGGCGACCGGCCACGCGTACGACTCCGACGGTGGTCGCGCACTGGCGGGCGCTATCACCTCGCTGATGACCGGTACGTCGTACAAGCGCTCGGCCGAGCTGGCCGCGCGTCGTCGGCCCGTACGACGGCTTCGAGCGGAACAAGGACGCGCACACCCGGGTGATGCGCAAGCACGCCGCGGCCAACGACGCGATCCGGACCATCCACGAGATCGACAAGGACATCCAGAAGCACGCCACCGCGGCGTGGGAGGGCGTCCTCAAGATCGGCGCCAAGAACGGCTGGCGCAACGCGCAGGCCTCGGTGCTCGCACCGACCGGCACCATCGGCTTCATGATGGACTGCGACACCACCGGGATCGAGCCGGACTTCTCGCTGGTCAAGTTCAAGAAGCTGGTCGGCGGCGGCTCGATGCAGATCGTCAACCAGACGGTGCCGCGGGCGCTGCGGCAGTACAGCTACACCGAGGAGACGATCGAGGCGATCGTCGAGTACATCGCCGAGCACGGTCACGTGGTCGACGCACCGGGCCTGAAGCCGGAGCACTACGAGATCTTCGACATCGCGATGGGCGAGCGGGCGATCAAGCCGATGGGCCACGTGCGGATGATGGCGGCCGCGCAGCCGTTCCTGTCCGGCGCGATCTCGAAGACGGTCAACCTGCCCGAGACCGCGACGGTCGAGGAGATCGCGGACGTCTACTTCCAGGGCTGGAAGCTCGGCCTGAAGGCGCTGGCCGTCTACCGCGACAACTGCAAGGTCGGCCAGCCGCTGTCGGACGCGAAGGCGAAGAAGGCTTCGGACGCGGTTGCCGCCGAAGCCGCCGTCGCGGAGAAGATCGTCGAGAAGGTGATCGAGTACCGGCCCACCCGCAAGCGTCTGCCGAAGTCGCGGCCGTCGCGGACCACGTCGTTCAGCGTCGGCGGCGCCGAGGGCTACATGACCGCCGGCTCCTACCCGGACGACGGTCTGGGCGAGGTGTTCCTGAAGATGGGCAAGCAGGGCTCGACCCTGGCCGGGGTGATGGACGCCTTCTCGATCGCGATCTCGATCGCGCTGCAGTACGGCGTGCCGCTGGAGACCTACGTCCAGAAGTTCACCAACCTGAAGTTCGAGCCGGCCGGTCTGACCGACGACCCGGACGTCCGGATGGCGCAGTCGATCATGGACTACATCTTCCGCCGGCTGGCCCTGGACTACCTGCCGTTCGACGAGCGGGCCGGCCTGGGCATCTACTCCGCGGAGGAGCGGTCCCGCGCAGCTCGACACCGGCTCCTACGAGGCCGGCCCCGGTCGAGCGTCTCCGAGGCCGAGTCGCTGAAGTCCGTCGAGCCCGCGCCGGAGAAGCCGGCGTCGGTCGAGGCGGCCGCTGTCAAGCCGGTCGACACGTCCGAGGTCCGCACCACCGCGGAGATGTTCGAGCTCATCACCGGCACCTCGGTCGACGCACCGCTGTGCTTCACCTGCGGCACGAAGATGCGCCCCGCCGGCTCCTGCTACGTCTGCGAAGGCTGCGGCAGCACCTCCGGCTGCAGCTGACCGTTCGACCGGCCGCAGTTGCGGCCGACCAGGATGAAAGCGCCACGGCCCCCGGGAACTTCCCACTTCCCCCGGGGGCCGCAGCGCGTCTACCCCTGACGGTCTCGATCGGCCAGGCCGAGGGGCATGGCGTCGGCTGCCGGACGCGGCTGGGTTGCCTGGGGCCGCTTGGCAGGCGCAGCCTTCGGGTTGTCGTACACACCGATCAGTCGGCCGCGGTCGTCGAGCCCGTAGACACCCGTCCGCTGGGTGCCGGGTACGTCGATCTGGGTCGCTGGCCCGCGGGCGCCCTTGTCGAGCAGGAACCCGTGCACCTCGGTGAAGTCGGCGTCGCTGATCGCGGTGCCGGCGATCTGGCCGCGGTTGTTGATGTCGAACGGGAGCGTTCCGGCCAAGCCGAGTGCAGCGAAGGTGGTGTACCTGCCGTTGCGGAGCAGGAAGCCTCGCAGCCCGGTCACCGGGTTGGCGGGGTCGACCGGGTAGGCGCCGACGATGTCGCCGCGGTCGTTGATATCGGTGAAGGAGGCGCCGGTACCCAGCGGCCCGTCGAAGGTGCTGAAGCGGCCGCGCTCCCAGCGGTAGCCGTGGAAGCGGCCGTCTCGGTCGAGGTACTCCCCGACCACCTGCCCGCGCCTGTTGACCCCGAACGCTTGCGTGTAGACCGCGCCGGGGTACGCGATCCTGGTGTACCTGCCGTTGCGGAGCAGGAACCCGGTGGCGCCTGGCTCGGAGACTGACTGGCCCGGGCTGGCGTCGCCGACGATCCAGCCGCGCTCGTTGATGCCCTGGGCGTACGTCGTGGTCGCGCCTGGGTAGTCGATGCGGCGGAGCCCGCCCTGCCGGTCGACCAGGAACCCGAAGAATCCGCTGCCATCGGGTTTGGGGGCCTTCCCCACGATCCGGCCGTCGTCGGTGCTCTTGCCGAGGACGGTGAAGCTGCCATCGCCCGGCAGGTCGATCCGGCGGACCCGGCCGCGGTCGAGCACGAAGCCGACGGCAAGATCGGCGCTGTCGGCCTGCTGGCGGTCGCGCAACGTCTGGGTCGCCTGAGCGCCGGTACCGCTCTGGGCCAAGGCCGTTCGGGACAGCGCAAAGGTTGACGCGCCCAGCGCCGCGACCAGGAGTGCGCGGAGCACGATGCTTTCACGAGTGATCATCGGGACACCCCACTCGCAACGACGCCGAGCGGCATCGGGTCGGCGCGCCGCATCGAGGGCGGCGGTGTGGGCGGGCAGGTGGTGCCGTCGGTGGTGCCGGCAGCCGGGATTCGCCACTTTTCCGGCGGCCGTAGCACGTCTACCGTCAAGTTGTGGAGGGGCTGGACGGTCTCCTCGCGGCCGGGGAGAAGGCGCTCGGCGACGGCGACTGGGTGGCGGCGCGAGCCGCATTCGGGTCCGACGGAGTCAAGGACACTGCCGCGGGCCTCGCCGGGCTGGGCAACGCGCACTGGTGGCTCGGCGACACACACGCCGCCTTCTCTTGCTGGGAACGCGCCTACGCGCTGTTCCGCCGCGCCAACCCTGCCGAGGCCGTCTTCATGGCACTCGGCCTCAGCCTGCTGTACGACGCCAACTACGGGGACCGTGCCGCCGCGCAGGGGTGGGCTTCACGGGCAGTCCGGGTGGCGGCAGAGGTCGGCGACCCCGTTCTGTCGGCGTGGGCCTCGCTGGCGCGGGCCGGCTCCTCGGACGCTGCTGCACAGGTTGCGGCTTGGTGTGAGGCGGCGTACGGGGTTGCGGCCGAAGTAGGTGACCGGGATCTCGAGCTGTGTGCCCTCAGCATGTGGGGCACGGCTCTCATCAATCTGGGCCAGGTCATCGAGGGCACTGCCTTGCTGGACGAGGCTCTGGCCGGTGCACTCGGTGGCGAAGGAGCCCGGCCCGACACCGTCGTCCTCGCCAGTTGCCTGCTGATGCGGTCGTGTGTGCGTGGCGCCGACTTCTTGCGAGTAGTGCAATGGACGCGCTCGCTCGACGCCTTCATCGAGCGCTACGGCTGTCCGTACCTTCACGCGACGTGCAGAGCGTCGTACGGCGCTGTCCTACTTGCTACCGGCGACTGGCCGCGAGCAGAGGTGGAGTTGGTCGCTGCAGCGGAGTTGGCGCGTGATGCGCTTCCAGCGGTGCAGGCAGAGGCGGCTGCCTTCCTTGCAGACCTCCGACTCGGTCAGGGCCAAGTCGGCGAGGCACGTCGTCTTCTCACTGGCTTCGAGGACCGCACCGTCGTACGGCCCGTTCTGGCTGCTGCCTACCTGGCCGCGGGGGAGGTGGCGATGGCGGTGTCACTGGTGCGACGCCAACTCGACGACACGACTCCACTGGAGGAGGCCAGACTGCGTGAGGTGCTCGGCTCGGCCTGTCTGGTGGCTGGGGACGTGGCAGGCGCAGTTGAGGAGGCGGAGCGGTTGTCTGACCTCGGTACGACGACCGACAGTGGGCTGATCGCGGCACGCGCTGCCCGCCTGTGCGGACGGGCCCTGCTGGCGCAGGGGGAGTCCCGCGGGGCCGTAGCTCGGCTGTCGGCGGCGCAGACCTGGTTCGGCCTGCTGGAGATGCCTCTTGAAGTTGCCCGCACTCGGATGTTGCTGGCGGACGCCATGGCTTCCTACGACCCTGCCCCTGCGGTTGCCGAGGCCCGGATCGCTCTGGCCGTGTTCGAGGACCTGGGTGCGTCGGCCGACGCTGATGCGGCTGCTGCCTGGCTGCGGGCGGCTGGAGCGACCGCTGCCCGCAGTGGGCCTCGTGGGCTCGGTCTGCTGACGCAGCGGGAGCGCGACGTGCTCGCCGTACTGGCTGAGGGTCTGCCCAATCCGGAGATCGCGGCCCGGCTGTACATCAGTCGCCGTACCGTCGAGCACCACGTGGCCAGCATCCTGTCCAAGCTCGGCGTGCGGAACCGCACCGAGGCCGCCGCCTGCCTCACCCGGGTGCACGAATAGGCGAGTTCACCGATGCTCCGGCCCTTCTCCCGGCGTGATGCTGCGGTTGGGAAGGGAGATCATCATGAGCGAGGCACTGTTGGACACCACCCGGATCGAGGCCTTCGGGCAGCAGATGGGCGACGTACTGAACCACGGGACGCTGGCGTTGCTGATGAGCATCGGTCACCAGGTCGGCCTCTACGACACACTCGCGGAGTTGCCGCCGGCCACGAGTCACGAGATCGCCGGCGCCGCCGGTCTGCAGGAACGGTACGTGCGTGAGTGGCTCGGGGCGATGACCGTCGCCCGGGTCGTGGAGTACGACGCTCGCGACCGCACGTACTGGTTGCCGCGCGAACACGCCGCCTTCCTGACGCGTGCGGCCGGACCTTCCAACCTCGCGGGCGCGACTCAGTTCATCTCGCTGCTGGCCGGGGTCGGAGTCCTCGCTGGTCGAGTGCTTCCGCCGGGGCGGTGGTGTTCCGTACTCGCAGTACACCGAGTTCCATCGCCTGATGGCCGAGGACAGCGGCGCGGTCTTCGATGCCGCACTGATCGACGCCGTACTCCCGCTCGTGCCCGGACTGCCTGCGCGGCTCGAGGAAGGCATCGATGTCGCCGACGTCGGCTGCGGCAGCGGTCACGCGATCAACCTGATCGCCGCCGCGTACCCGCGCAGCCGGTGCGTCGGCTACGACTTCTCCACCGAAGGCGTTGCCGCCGGTCAGGCCGAGGCCGCGGCGCTGGGACTGGCGAACGCGGAATTCGTCGTCCGCGATGCCGCTTCGCTGGGGGAGTTCGAGCGCTTCGACCTGGTGACAGCCTTCGATGCGATCCACGACCAGGCGCATCCCGCGCAGGTGCTGGCCGGCATCGCGGCGTCGCTGCGGCCCGGTGGCGTCTTCCTGATGGTCGACATCCAGGCGTCGAGCAACCTCGAGGACAACCTCGACAACCCCTTCGCCACCTTCCTGTACGGCGTCTCGACCATGCACTGCATGACGGTCTCGCTGTCCCTCGGCGGCGACGGACTCGGCACAGTCTGGGGCGAGCAGAAGGCCCGGCAGATGCTGGCCGACGCAGGCTTCTCGTCGGTCGAGGTCGCGTCCGTCGAGGCCGACGCCTTCAACGCCTACTACCTCGCTCGCCGATAGTTTTGGAAGCGCTCCCAGCTAAGATCTCGCTCCAACCTCGTCCGCATCCGCCTCTGGTCCCAGAAGGACGGCGTGGAGTCCTACTCGGTCGTCACCGGCTCCTTCACGACCTGAGCCGTACCAGCTGCTTCAGTGACCGAAGCGGTCGGAGTCGGCCGCGGCTCGGGCGGTGCCGTCGAGGGCTGACAGGGCCTCGAGTTGCGCATCGGTCAAATCGAAGTCGAACACCGCCAGGTTCTGCTCGAGCCTCGCCCGGTTGGCCGACTTCGGAATCGGTACGACGTCCTGTTGCGTCTCCCACCGGAGCACGATCTGGGCCGGCGTCTTGCCGTGGGCCTCGGCAGCCTCCCGTACGGCCGGGTGGTCCAGCAGGTCAGTGCCCTTGCCCAGCGGACTCCAGGCCTCCGTGACGATCCCGTGCTTTGTGTGGAACTCCCGCTCGGCCGGCTTCGCCCACACCGGACTCAGCTGCACCTGGTTGACCTCCGGCGCCACACCGGTCTCGTCGATCAGCCGCTGCAGGTGTGCCGGCTTGAAGTTCGACGTACCGATCGCGCGGACCAGACCGGCCTCACGCAAGGCGATCAGCCCTTGCCAGGCGTCGACGTACCGGTCCTGATCCGGATTCGGCCAATGGATGAGCAACAGGTCGAGGTACTCCACGCCGAGCTTCTCCGCACTCGCCTCGAACGCGGTCCGTGCCCCATCGACGCTGTGCCACCGCTTGTTGAACTTCGACGTCACAAACACCTCGTCCCGAGGCACTCCTCGCAACGCCCGCCCCACCCCGACCTCGTTGCGATAGTCCTCCGCCGTATCCACCAACCGATACCCGACGTCGAGCGCCTCCACCACCATGCGCTCCGCGTCCGCATCCCCCAACGGCGAAGTCCCCAGCCCAACTCGAGGCATAACAGCCCCACCACTCAACCGAACCCCATCAACCACATCAACCACCCTCTCCAACCCAAACCCCCGCCACCGTACGCCGCACCCCACCCCACCACACCCACCCCGCCCCCACCACCCGCCTCGCCCCGCACCCCGCCCCACCATCCGCCTCACCCCCCACCCCGCCCCACCACCGCCTCACCCCACACAGCCGTTCCGGCCCTATCCCCAGCACACCGACGCCACCCCCGAACACCAAACCGCCCCCACCACACCCCACCAACCCGGCCGCACGCCCGCCGACCCGCCCCTCGGCCGCCCACCGGGCCCACCCCGCCCAAAGCGCCCCGGCCGCCCCTGCCGCCTCGACCCTCGGCCGCCCACCGGGCCACCCCGCCCCAAGCAACTCGGATGCCCCTGCCGCGTCGACCCTCAGCCGCGCACCGGCCCATCCCTCTCGAACCACCCCAACCGCACCCACCCTCGGCCGCCCACCGGCCCACCTGCGGCCGTCCTGTTGCACCGCTCCATCCACCCGGCAAGCGCGTTACCCGGCCCCGGCGGCCTGCAACCGTGCGCCCCGCGCCACCCCCATCCACGCCGCCCGCGTACCCCACGGGCCAGCCGCCGCCGTACGCCGTACGGCGGCGGAAACCCTGTGTGACAAGGGACACCGCCCACCGTGCGCACCGTCTCAGCGCAGCAGAATGGGGGCGCGAACTGTCGGTTGCGTGGTTCATCATGGTGCCGCGGGGTTGGAACGTCCGGGAGGGCAGGCGAATGAAGAACCGGCTGATCACTCTGGTGGATCTCGGACTGGACAGCTCCTTCGACGCGTCGATGACCTTCGTCCAGGGCATCACCGGGAACATCAACGCGGGCTGGGACCAGCCGGTGATCGACGTGAACTTCGTCCGCACCCGCGACCACGAGACCGCCTTCTCCGCCCTCACCACCCCCTCGACAGTCCTGCACGTGATGGCACACGGTGACCACAGCGAGGAACCCTCGTTCCTCTCCACCGACGGCAAGACCCAGGTCTCGCTGAGGTCGCTGGCGGACTGGTTCCTCGACCGCCAGTGGGGCATCGCCAGCGGCGTCGTGATCGCCGACGGCTGCAAGACCGGCATCGGCAAATGGCAGCGAGCCATCCGCGACTGCCTCCAGGACGACATCACCTACATCGGCACCAGCACCGTCATCGGCTGGTACGAGGCAACCGTCTTCTGCTCCGCCTTCTACGGCGCCCTGGTCCGCAACCGCGGCCTCGGCACGCAGCCCCGCCGAACAAGGCTGGGACGCCGCCAACCGAGCCATCAGCGCCTACGAAACCCTCACCGACGCCCGCTGCCCCTACAAACCAGTCCTCCTAACCCCCTCCCGCCGAGCCCTCCGCTCCCTAACCGGCTGACCACCAACGCCTCCCAGCCGCGCGACCATCGGGACTGCCTGGGTCGATGGGAGCCCGCGGGAGAGCCTCCGCCCGCCCAGCGCGCGCGCTCCACCGACCAGCAGCCCGACAACGGGACCATCCCGCCGTCGGCCGATGCCGACACCACCTCGAAGTCGGCCCGCAATGGCACAACACACCAGTCGGGCGAGCAACCCGAGTCCAAGTACCGCGAGCAGTTCTATACGGAGTAGGTCGGTGAGGCGGGCCGGATGCAGGGTGGGCCCGCCCCACCGAGTTCGCGGGCGCATGTCACCCATCCAGCCAGTGGATGGTGGTCGCGCCGTTGTGCCCGTGGATCGTGAGGAGCGCGTCGATGCCGTCCGGCCAGACCGTGGTGGTCGGGTAGCGCCCACCCCAGTGCAGGGCGACCGTCCCGTCCGTCCACTCCACTCCCTCGGCGACGACGCCCGTACCGCTGACACCGGAGACGTCGACATGGCGGAGCAGCTGGAAACAGCGTGGCCCGGCCTTGTTCGCGACTTTCAGATGACGCCGCCGCGGGATCGTCCGCGGCAGCGTGGTCGTTCGACCGCTGATCTCGTCCATGCCCGGTAGTCAACGCCCGCCGCGGCGTCCTCACCATGAACTGAACGGGTATCCACAGGGCAAAAATCAGGCACTCTGCCGATCACCTGATCGCCGTAACCTGATTGCAAGGAGTGATCAACGCGCAGGGAGTGATACCGATGACGATCATCGAGGAATGGACCGGCCGGCACGCGCATGCCTTGCGCACCGCTCTCCGGATGACCAACGAGTCCTTCGCCCACCAGCTCGGCGTCGCGCCACGGACGGTCACCAAGTGGCGAGAGCGCCCGGACATGGTGCCCAGCAAACAGATCCAGCAAGCACTCGACACCTCACTCAGACAGGTGCCGCCCGACGTCCGGGTCAGATTCGCCGCGAACCTGGGCCTCGACGAGCCGCAGATCGTGCTCGACCAGGACGTGCTCAACCAACTCAACGAGGCACTCGGCGGCCTCGCCCGCGCCGTCGCACGGCTCGAGTCTGCCGAGCCCGAGCGATCACCGGCACACTAGGGCGGCGTACGTCGTAGCGAAGGGAGCGCGGGTGAGGCGACGACTGGTGAACTCGTCGAGTGTGCGATCGGTCGGCTGGTCCGACGGCACGTTGGAGCTCGAATACGTCAACGGCTCGATCTATCAGTACGACGACGTCCCGCAAACCACCTTCGCCGGTCTGCTCGCGGCGCCCAGCATCGGCGCGTACGTCAACACCCACATCAAGCCGTACTACGACTACCGCGAGATCTGACCCGCACCGTTTCTGTAGGCATACCGGCGGGAACCGGAGGGGCGATCCATACGGGGGTGCGCCCAGCCAGGAGGTGGACATGCGCACTCGTAGAGCATCTACGACCGGTTCCCGCACTGTGGCAATCCTTGTTGTTGTCTGGCTGCTCATTGGCCTGGCAGCTGCCGTACAGCGGAACTACTTTGCGGGGTCCGACGCGACGTGCGCCAAGGTGGGCACGACGCTGGTCACCATTGCCGTCGGCCCACTGAACTATGTCGGAGCCAATCCGAAGATCGACTGCAATGCGCCACAGCCGTCGAGGTAACTGAAGCAACGCAAGCCTGCCGCGGACACGCTGCGGCAGGCTTGCGTTGGCGCGGCGATGATGAACCCCCGGCACCGACCTGTCACGTCCGTAGGCTCCGAGACAACGAAGCCGAGGAGGGGCGGGATGAGTGTTCTGTACGACGAGATCGCAGCGAATCTCGAGAAGTTCCAAGTACCCGGAGCCAGCTGGGCAGTGATCGACGGCGGCGAGTTCGTCGACACCGGTTGCGCCGGCGTCGTCCAGGCCGGTGAGTCGGCTGCCGTCGTACCCCGAACGTTGTTCCAGGCCTGCTCGATCAGCAAGCCCGTCGCCGTGTTCGCGATGCTCCGGCTGGTGGACCGCGGACTGCTGGATCTCGATGAGGACGTCAACAGCCGGCTCACTTCATGGCAGGTTCCGCCGACGGGTGACTGGCGGCCGGTGGTCACATTGCGGCAGCTCGCCAGCCACAGCGCGGGGCTGACCGTGCACGGCTTTCCGGGCTACCTCCAAGGGACCGCTCTGCCGACCACTGTGCAGATCCTCGATGGAACCGCGCCGACGAACACCTTCGGGGTCCGCGTCGACATCGTGCCTGGTACCCAGTTCCGGTACGCCGGTGGCGGCACCGTCGTACTGCAGCAGCTACTGGAGGACGTGACTGGCACACCGTTCCAGCAACTCGCCCGGGAGCTCGTGCTGGAGCCACTCGGGATGTCTGACAGCGACTACGCGCAGCCGCTGCCGCCCGCCCTCCACGACAAGGCGGCAACTGCTCACGACGAATTGGGCCGACCTATCCCCGGACGCTGGCACAGCTACCCGGAGTTGGCCGCTGCAGGACTTTGGACGACGCCAACGGATCTTCTGAAGTTCGCCATTGCTGTCCAGCAGACGTATGCGGGAGCAGACGGCGCTCTCCTGTCGCCGGCGCTGTCCCGCGAGCTCCTGACGCCACAGATCGCTGCAACCGACCGGATCGGTGGACTGAACCACCTGGGCCTCGGCCTGTTCCTTGGTGATGGGGGAGTGCGGTTCGGGCACAGCGGCGGCAACGAGGGGTTCCGCTGCCATCTACTGGCGTACCGCGACACCGGACAGGGAGCGGCAGTCATGACCAACGGCGACAACGGCAGTTGGGTCGTGCAGAGGGCCTTCGCCGCGATTGCCAAGACGTACGAGTGGGACGACTACTCGCAGGAGGTCGACGAGCCGGAGCTGCCCACCGATGAGGCGATGGCAAGGCTCATTGGTACCTACAGGCTGGACGGCCGGCTGCAGCTGGACGTGGCCCGTGGGGGCAGGGGATTGGAAGTGACGTTCGCCGGTCAGCCTCCGCTTCGCTTCATGGCATCGTCGGCTACAAGGTTCGCTGCGGTGAACGCCGATACCGAGTTCGAGGTCCGTGACGACGGCAGTCGGCTCGTCTTCATCCAGGGTGGAGCCGAGCTGGCCTGCACCCGGGAATAGCTGTGGACGAGGGCCGGTTACACCTGATGCCGTCCGGTTTCATGACCCCGGGCCTCAACCTCAGCCGCTTCGAGCGGCCACTCGCCGAGAGGCGTCTGCTGGACGGTGCGGTACGTGACAGGTGGGAGCCGGATGACCGGCTCCCACCTCGTCTTTGAAGCTCACTCCGGGTACGGCGAGCTGCGGGGGACCGCCCGTACGACGCTGTGCCGAGATATCCCGTGGAGCCACGCTTGTGTGGTGGGGCATCATGGGGGATGTCGCTCGCGGAGACGCGAGTGAGTGATGTGACCAGAGGGACGACCACTGCCTCGCGGCAGGCGCCGGCTGACCGGTGCCGAGGGCGCTTCGCAAGGGTTCGGACAAGGTCCGGGACCTCGATTTGCATCTGCACCGCGAATGTCAGTAATGTTCTTCTTGTTGGAGCGAGACGCGGGACGCGAAAGCGGCCGGTCCTCCGACAAACTCCCTGAAGGTCTCGGAAGCTGAAACACGCCTCGGCGGGTTTCGGTCACTGGGTCGCGCAGGGGGACTGGGACGAAAGAGGCCGATTTGACCGGCCCCGGACGAAACAGTAAAGTTGGGCGAGTTGCCCCGGAGCTTCAAACGAAAGTCTGAAGCGCGGTGTGCGTCCGATTCTTGAGAACTCAACAGCGTGCCGAAAGTCAATGCCGAAAGATGCATTAACCCCGTTCACAGGCATTGGATGATCTTTCTGCCTGGATCTCTTTGAGGTTTGGGTGGGTGGGTTGTCTGTGTGTTTGTGGCGGATTCCTTTGAAATATTTATTGATTCAAGTCAGTTTGATTGTTTCTGATTCAAAGGATCACTCGATGTGTTGACTATCCAGCCTCTTGGGGTTGGTTTGTCTATATTTTTCAACGGAGAGTTTGATCCTGGCTCAGGACGAACGCTGGCGGCGTGCTTAACACATGCAAGTCGAGCGGTAAGGCCCCTTCGGGGGTACACGAGCGGCGAACGGGTGAGTAACACGTGAGCAACCTACCCTCAACTTCGGGATAAGCCTCGGAAACGGGGTCTAATACCGGATATCATCACAGGCTTCATGGTTTGTGGTTGAAAGTTCTGGCGGTTGGGGATGGGCTCGCGGCCTATCAGCTTGTTGGTGGGGTAATGGCCTACCAAGGCGTCGACGGGTAGCCGGCCTGAGAGGGCGACCGGCCACACTGGGACTGAGACACGGCCCAGACTCCTACGGGAGGCAGCAGTGGGGAATATTGCGCAATGGACGAAAGTCTGACGCAGCAACGCCGCGTGAGGGATGACGGCCTTCGGGTTGTAAACCTCTTTCAGCAGGGACGAAGCGAGAGTGACGGTACCTGCAGAAGAAGGACCGGCCAACTACGTGCCAGCAGCCGCGGTAATACGTAGGGTCCGAGCGTTGTCCGGAATTATTGGGCGTAAAGGGCTCGTAGGCGGTTCGTCACGTCGGGAGTGAAAACTCGGAGCTTAACTCCGAGCCTGCTTCCGATACGGGCAGACTAGAGGTAGGCAGGGGAGAGCGGAACTCCTGGTGTAGCGGTGGAATGCGCAGATATCAGGAAGAACACCGGTGGCGAAGGCGGCTCTCTGGGCCTTACCTGACGCTGAGGAGCGAAAGCGTGGGTAGCGAACAGGATTAGATACCCTGGTAGTCCACGCCGTAAACGTTGGGCGCTAGGTGTGGGGGACATTCCACGTCCTCCGTGCCGCAGCTAACGCATTAAGCGCCCCGCCTGGGGAGTACGGCCGCAAGGCTAAAACTCAAAGGAATTGACGGGGGCCCGCACAAGCGGCGGAGCATGCGGATTAATTCGATGCAACGCGAAGAACCTTACCTGGGTTTGACATATAGGGAAATCCTCCAGAGATGGGGGGTCCGTAAGGGTCCTATACAGGTGGTGCATGGCTGTCGTCAGCTCGTGTCGTGAGATGTTGGGTTAAGTCCCGCAACGAGCGCAACCCTCGTCCTATGTTGCCAGCACGTTATGGTGGGGACTCATAGGAGACTGCCGGGGTCAACTCGGAGGAAGGTGGGGATGACGTCAAGTCATCATGCCCCTTATGTCCAGGGCTTCACGCATGCTACAATGGCCGGTACAAAGGGCTGCGAAACCGCAAGGTGGAGCGAATCCCAAAAAGCCGGTCTCAGTTCGGATTGGGGTCTGCAACTCGACCCCATGAAGTCGGAGTCGCTAGTAATCGCAGATCAGCAACGCTGCGGTGAATACGTTCCCGGGCCTTGTACACACCGCCCGTCACGTCATGAAAGTCGGCAACACCCGAAGCCGGTGGCCTAACCCTTGTGGAGGGAGCCGTCGAAGGTGGGGCTGGCGATTAGGACGAAGTCGTAACAAGGTAGCCGTACCGGAAGGTGCGGCTGGATCACCTCCTTTCTAAGGAGCACGAAACACACCACCTCTGGTGGGTGTGTTCATTCATCACTGCTCGAGCGTTCGTCTCGAGGTGATGGTGCTTCGGACTGTGGAACATTGACCATTAGGCCCCGATCCCGATCGATCGAGCTAGTACTGCTGACATCCCCTTGCGGGGTGGAGGCGTGGAACGTGAGTGAGAGCGGGGGGTGGGTCGAGGCGCGCTGTTGGGTCCTGAGGAATCGGGCCGGGTCTCTTCGGAGACGTGGACTGTTTCTTCTAGGGTCACAGGTTCAACCGCTGAGCGGTTGGATGGGTGGCTGGGGCCGGCTCTCACCAAACCGTTGGTGTGGGTGTTTGTTCTGGGTGTGTTGTTTCCCTGGGATGGATGTTCACGTCGATAGGTGGTGGTTCGGGCTGGTTTCTGCCCGTATTTTGAGAACTGTATAGTGGACGCGAGCATCTCTTTGTAGCGATTTTGTTGAATTGTTGTTAGTGACAAGCTACTAAGGGCAATCGGTGGATGTCTTGGCACCAAGAGCCGATGAAGGACGTTGGAGCCTGCGATAAGCCCCGGGGAGTTGGCAACCAAGCTGTGATCCGGGGGTGTCCGAATGGGGAAACCCAGCTGGCATTCTAAAGCCAGTTACCAGTGCCTGAACACATAGGGTTCTGGAGGGAACGCGGGGAAGTGAAACATCTCAGTACCCGCAGGAAGAGAAAACAAAAGTGATTCCGTGAGTAGTGGCGAGCGAAAGCGGATGAGGCTAAACCATGTGCGTGTGATAGCCGGCGTGTGTTGCGTACATGGGGTTGTGGGAGCATTCAGACCTCAATGCCGTGGGGTCGGGGAGTTATAAATCACTGTTGAAGTCGAATCTTCTGGAATGTTGAGCCGTAGTGGGTTATGGCCCCGTAGGCGTAAGACAGTGACTTCCGAGTGTTTTCCCAAGTAGCACGGGACTCTTGAAATCTCGTGTGAATCTGGCGGGACCACCCGCTAAGCCTAAATACTTCTTGGTGACCGATAGCGGACTAGTACCGTGAGGGAAAGATGAAAAGTACCCCGGGAGGGGAGTGAAATAGTACCTGAAACCGATTGCCTACAATCCGTCGGAGCATTCCCTTGTGGGGTGTGACGGCGTGCCTTTTGAAGAATGAGCCTGCGAGTTAGTGGTGTGTGGCGAGGTTAACCCGTGTGGGGTAGCCGTAGCGAAAGCGAGTCTGAATAGGGCGAAATAGTCGCATGCTCTAGACCCGAAGCGGAGTGATCTATCCATGGGCAGGTTGAAGCGCGGGTAAGACCGCGTGGAGGACCGAACCCACCAGGGTTGAAAACCTGGGGGATGACCTGTGGATAGGGGTGAAAGGCCAATCAAACTCCGTGATAGCTGGTTCTCCCCGAAATGCATATAGGTGCAGCGTCGCGTGTTTCTTACCGGAGGTAGAGCACTGGATGGTCTAGGGGGCTTACCGGCTTACCGAAATCAGCCAAACTCCGAATGCCGGT
This sequence comes from uncultured Actinomycetota bacterium, assembly GCA_963748245.1. Lineage (GTDB taxonomy): Bacteria > Actinomycetota > Actinomycetes > Propionibacteriales > Kribbellaceae > Kribbella. The sequence goes on from CAVVIA010000006.1 coordinate 482,781, forward strand.
AAGTGAGAGCGCGGCAGTGAGACTGCGGGGGATAAGCTCCGTAGTCGAGAGGGAAACAGCCCAGATCACCAGCTAAGGCCCCTAAGCGATTGCTAAGTGGAAAAGGATGTGGAGTTGCCCAGACAACCAGGAGGTTGGCTTAGAAGCAGCCACCCTTGAAAGAGTGCGTAATAGCTCACTGGTCAAGTGATTCCGCGCCGACAATGTAGCGGGGCTCAAGCAATCCGCCGAAGCTGTGGCATTCACGCAGTACCCGGTGCTGTCTTTGGATGGCATCCAGGTGTGTGGATGGGTAGGGGAGCGTCGTGCAGCGTGTGAAGCAGCCTAGTGATGGAGTTGTGGATGCTGCACGAGTGAGAATGCAGGCATGAGTAGCGAATGACGGGTGAGAAACCCGTCCGCCGGATGATCAAGGGTTCCAGGGTCAAGCTAATCTGCCCTGGGTAAGTCGGGACCTAAGGCGAGGCCGACAGGCGTAGTCGATGGACAACGGGTTGATATTCCCGTACCGGCATTAACACGACCCGACCGAACCCGCTGATGCTAAGTACCAGAATCTGCGAGGCCTTCGGGCTGAGTGGTGGATGGTTCGACCCGAGGTGGTAGTAGGTGCATTGAGGAGTGACGCAGGAGGGTAGTCCAACCGCGGCGATGGTAGGCGCAAGCTGATCCGCGGGCAAGGTGGTAGGGCGAGGCATAGGCAAATCCGTGTCTCATTGTGCCTGAGAGCCGAGGCGGACCCGTTTAGGGGAAGTGGATGATCCCATGCTGCCGAGAAAAACTTCGCAGTGAGTGTTAGAGCCGCCCGTACCCCAAACCGACACAGGTGATCAGGTAGAGAATACCAAGGCGATCGAGTGAACCATGGTTAAGGAACTCGGCAAAATGCCCCCGTAACTTCGGGAGAAGGGGGGCCGGAACTGTTAGGTGACTTGCTCACCGAAGCGGTGATGGCCGCAGAGACCAGGCCCAAGCGACTGTTTACTAAAAACACAGGTCCGTGCGAAGAAGTAATTCGATGTATACGGACTGACGCCTGCCCGGTGCTGGAACGTTAAGGGGACAGGTTAGCTGGTTTCGGCCGGCGAAGCTTTGAACTTAAGCGCCAGTAAACGGCGGTGGTAACTATAACCATCCTAAGGTAGCGAAATTCCTTGTCGGGTAAGTTCCGACCTGCACGAATGGCGTAACGACTTGGGCGCTGTCTCAACCATGGACTCGGCGAAATTGCATTACGAGTAAAGATGCTCGTTACGCGCAGCAGGACGGAAAGACCCCGGGACCTTTACTACAACTTGGTATTGGTGGTCGGTACAACTTGTGTAGGATAGGTGGGAGACTGTGAAATCCGGACGCCAGTTCGGGTGGAGTCATCGTTGAAATACCACTCTGGTTGTTCTGGCTGTCTAACTTTGGTCCGTTATCCGGATCAGGGACAGTGCCTGGTGGGTAGTTTGACTGGGGCGGTCGCCTCCTAAAAGGTAACGGAGGCGCTCAAAGGTTCCCTCAGCCTGGTTGGCAATCAGGTGTCGAGTGTAAGTGCACAAGGGAGCTTGACTGTGAGACAGACATGTCGAGCAGGGACGAAAGTCGGAACTAGTGATCCGGCGGTGGCATGTGGGAGCACCGTCGCTCAACGGATAAAAGGTACCCCGGGGATAACAGGCTGATCTTCCCCAAGAGTCCATATCGACGGGATGGTTTGGCACCTCGATGTCGGCTCGTCGCATCCTGGGGCTGGAGTAGGTCCCAAGGGTTGGGCTGTTCGCCCATTAAAGCGGCACGCGAGCTGGGTTTAGAACGTCGTGAGACAGTTCGGTCCCTATCCGCTGCGCGCGCAGGAGACTTGAGAAGGGCTGCCCCTAGTACGAGAGGACCGGGGTGGACGAACCTCTGGTGTGCCAGTTGTTCCGCCAGGAGCACGGCTGGTTGGCTACGTTCGGGAGTGATAACCGCTGAAAGCATCTAAGCGGGAAGCACGCTTCAAGATGAGGTCTCCCACCGGGTTAACCGGGTAAGGCCCCCAGTAGACCACTGGGTTGATAGGCCAGAAGTGGAAGCACGGCAACGTGTGTAGCTGACTGGTACTAATAGGCCGAGGGCTTGTCACACACCACACCTGGTGTGGACAACCCTCAACACTGCGCTACGTAACGAAGAGAGTTTCGCGTTCACTGTACGGTTCCCGAAATACGGTCAACCCCAGCAACCAACACCCCGGCGGGGTGTTGTGACTGTGCGAGTGTGGTTGGTTGATATTTTGATAGAGTTTCGGTGGCCATAGCGTCGGGGAAACACCCAGTCTCCATTCCGAACCTGGAAGTTAAGCCCTTCAGCGCCGATGGTACTGCGACCGGGAGGTCGTGGGAGAGTAGGACGCCGCCGGACATTCACACTGTTAAAGCCCACCCTTCGGGGTGGGCTTTAGCATTTCCCCAGCAGTTCACCCGCCGGCCCGCCTACCCGCAGGCTCGCCATCCTGCGAGCTCTCGAGGTCTGCCGTGCGCCCATCGAGCTGGTGCTGGAGGCGTTTGCGGGTTGGGGTGTAGGTCCACCAGGGGCGTGCGGGATTGCCGTTGGCTTGGTCGACCGCGGACATGATGGTGTCGAGCAGGCAGGGATCGTGGCGGCGGCCGTCGACCCGGCACATGGTGTCGTAGATCTCGACCGGGTCCCGTCCGGCTAGTTCGTCGATGCGGGTGTCATGCCGGCGCGCTCGAAGTACGCGGCGACCGAGGTGCCGACGTTCATGAGTTCGGTGAGGTTCGAGGTTGTCTGTGGGCGTCCCATGTGTTGATCGTCGCCGGGTTCGACGGACCTGTCTTGAAGGTTTCAGACATCCAGGGTCCGTAGGGTTCGGGTATGCAGCGTGCGGTGATGATTCTGATTGTGGGCTTGCCGGGAGCGGGGAAGACGACTCTGGCGCGACGGCTGGAGGAGGAACGGTCGGCGATTCGGTTCACGCCGGACGAGTGGATGGAACCGCTGCTCGGGAAGAGTGAGGACGGCGGGCGGCGGTGGGTCCTCGAGTCGCAGCTGATCTGGGGTGTTGCCGCACGCGCATTGACCTTGGGCGTGAACGTGATTCTGGATTACGGCTGCTGGTCCGAGACCGAGCGGGACCTGTTCCGGAACCGTGCGCACGAACTCGGTGCGCAGGCGGAGATCGTCGTACTGAATCCGTCGCTGGAGGTGTTGTGGGAGCGGTTGGCGGCTCGCAATGCGGCCTTGCCGGAGGGCACGTTTCATATCAGCCGGGAGGAGTTGGAGGAGTACAACTCGAAGTACCAGGCTCCGGATGCGGCTGAGTTGGCGCGATGGGATCACCAGGTCGTGGTGACCGACGTACAGGATGCTGCGGGCGAGTTGCTGAGGGATTAGGCCTCGGGGGCGATGCCGACGAGTGCGGCGGCGGCGCAGATGTGGACCGGGGTGAGGTCGGCCGGCGCCACTGGAGCCTGGAGGAGGGTGCCGCGTTCGAACGGGGTCAGGCCGATGTCGATGCCGTGGGCACCTGCTACGAGACCGCGGACGTACGTCAGCCAGCCCATCATCGGGATCCCGCGCCGGAACACGCCGGCCGCGGCGGCGAGTTCGGTGTCGGCGATGCTGGCCCACTCGGGTTCCCAGATCGTCACGACCGCGCGGAGGACCTGGGCGAAGCGTTCAAACTGGATGAGGGCGTCCTCGTCACTCCAGTGCAGCGTGAGCTGGTCGGAGACTGTGGTGAGCGTGCCGCCCATCGACAGGTCGAACAGCCACGGGAGCTCGCCGGTGCTCTGCAGGTGCAGGCGGGTGGTGCTTGAGCCGTTCGCGAGGACCTTGGTGGTGGCTTCGACCATGTCCTGGAGTGGGGTCGAGCCGTCGGCCTCGAGGACGTGGTAGCCCCAGCGCTCGTCCTGAGTCCAGGCGTGTACGTCGGGGAATGCGACGGCGACTGCGGTCAGAGTGCGCCCGACGCGGAGTGCGCGGTGCTCGACGGACTCGTCACGGTGCGTCCACTGGGCGCGGAGCAGCCAGGATGCCATTCACGCCCTCCGATCACGAGCCGGCCGGACCTGCGCAGCAGACGGTACGCCGGTGATCGGACAGTTGGCCAGAGTTCCGCCTACGCGGCGTGAGCAGCCTGGGCGGTTCTCTGGAGCTTCCACCAGTCCAGTCTGAAGCACCGGTGGGTCGGAGGTCAGCACCGGGGTCCGGTTTTGGTAAATACCCGCCTGAAGTCCCCCGCCCCCGCGTGGGAGCGCTACCGCGGCGACCCGCGCTCCACGTGTCCATGCGATGAGGTCGCAACTGACGAAGACAGCCAGGACGCTCCAACCAGTCGAGGGCGACCCGCAGCAGTGGCCGAGCCAACGGCGAGGTGGTCGCACTGGGTTGCCAGGTGCGGTGGCAGGCGCCGCCGCCCAGCCAAGAAGTCCGCCTAGCCAGGAGGCTGGCTGGTGAGAGGGCTGTGCGGCGCGAGGGGCTCTACCAGCGGAGGGGGGTTGGCTGGCGAGGGGGTCGCAGCTGGCGGAGATGGCCGGGACGCTCTAGCCAATCGAGAGCGAGCTGTGCAGTAGCTGAGCCTGACGGCAAGGTGGTCGCAGTGGGTTGCCATGGGTGGCAGGCGCCCGCCCCGGCCAGTAGGCGCCCACGAGGCACCAGCCCAGCGAGTAGACCGCCCAGCCCAGTACGCCGCTCGGCGAGGAGGTGCCCGGCGAGGGGCTGCTTCGTCAGGAGGTCGCCAGCTGAGGGGACCCGCCTGGCTGAGTGGTGGGTTCAGCCGGGCGGGTCTAGGCGGTCGGGTGCTCGCGGGTGGGCGCCCGGGGATGAGCGCGGCGAGGGTTGCTAGGCCTCTGCCGGGCGGTGGGTTGTGCTCAGGTAGTGGCGTGGGGGCGGGCGGGGCGGGGGCGGGGGTGTTCGGGCCTGGGGTGCGGCGGGTGAGTTGTCCCGGGGCGGGAGCATGGTGGGGGCTGCGGATGCATAGGTGGTGCGCCCAGTTGGCAGGCGGGCTGCTTGCGGGTGTGGTGGCCCGGGGATGGGCGCTGCGGGTTGTCGCGGTGGGGGTGAGGTGGATATCGGGTTAGGCGGCGGGGCGGTTGGGGGTGGGGCGGCGGCGTAGGTGGGGGTGGAGGATGGGGGGTGGGTTGTAGGCCATGTCGAGGCGGCCGATGTCGGTGCCGGGTGGGACGATTTCGTCGATCTGGTCGAGGATGTCGTCGGTGAGGGTGACGTCGACGCCGGCGAGGAGGTCGTCGAGTTGCTCCATGGTGCGCGGCCCGATGATCGCGGACGTGACGCCGGGGTGGGTGATGGCGAACGCCATGGCCAGATGCGTCAGCGGCATCTTGGCGTCCTCGGCCAGCTCGATGAGCTGCTCGACGGCGTCCAGGCGGCGCTCGTCGCTCAGGTGCCGGAAGCCGAACTGAGACCGGTGCGTGCTGTTCTCCTGGTCCTTGCGGTACCGGCCGGTGAGCAGGCCGCCGGCAAGCGGGCTCCAGACCAGCGTGCCCATGCCGTACTCCTGCACCACCGGGAGGACCTCGCGCTCGATGCCGCGATTGAGGATCGAGTACGGCGGCTGCTCGGTGCGGAGCCGGATCAGGCCACGCCGCTCGGCGACCCAGTGGGCGTGGACGAGATCCGAGGCGGGCATGGAGGACGTGCCGATGGCTCGAACCTTGCCGGCCCGCACCAGGTCGGTCAGCACCGACAGGGTCTCTTCGATGTCGGTGTCGGGGTCGGGCTGGTGAATCTGGAACAGGTCGAGGTAGTCCGTGCCCAGCCGGCGCAGCGAGTCGTCCAGCGCGCGGATCAGCCAGCCGCGGGACGCGCCGGACCGGTTGGGAACCTCCGGGGTCGCGCCGCTGGGGTCGAAGTTCACCGGGAACCGGGCCTTGGTGGCGAGGACGACGTCGTCACGGCGCCCCTTGAGCGCCTTGCCGACGATCTCCTCCGACTCGCCGCGGGAGTACATGTCGGCGGTGTCGACGAAGTTGATCCCGGCATCCAGCGCTTTGTGAATGATCCGGATCGAGTCGTCGTGGTCGGGGTTGCCGACGGCCCCGAACATCATCGCGCCGAGCGCGTAGGGGCTGACCTTGATGCCGGTCCGGCCGAGGGTGCGGTAATGCATATGTCTTCTTCTCCTGAGGTTGTGGTTATGCCTTGAGCAGTTGCTCGCTGAGATCCCAGAGCCGCGCTGCCGACACCGGGTCGATGGCGTGCGGTACGACGGTCGACTCGACGATCGGCTCGCTGCCGAACACGATCGGCTTCGGGTCGTCGTCCAGCGGTGAGATGTCGTTGTCCTTCAGATAGACGCCGCCGATCTCGGCCAGCAGCGGGCTGGTCGCCCCGAACACGCTGGTGCTCGCCCCCTGCTGCGGAGTCTTCTTCTCCTGGTCGGGGTCGATGATCGGGCGGCCGGATTCGTCGATCAGCTCCATGGCGATGTTCATGGTCCGCATCTCGTCCGCGGGGACCGAGCGACCCAGGTTCGTACTGACGACGACGCCCGGGTGTACGGCGTACCCGCGGATCCCCTCGTCGGCCCAGAGGCGGTCCAGTTCGACGGCGAACAGGACGTTGGCGGTCTTGGACTGGCCGTAGGCGAGCATCGGGTCGTAGCCGGTGGTGAAGTGCGGGTCGTCCCAGCGGATGTCGGAGAGCCGGTGACCGCCGGACGTCACGTTGACGACTCGAGCGCCGTGGGCGGCGCGCAACGCGGGCAGCAGACCCTGGGTCAGCTGGAAGTGGCCGAGATGGTTGGTCGCGAACTGCGCCTCGTAGCCGCGCGCATCGCGAACGAGCGGGCCGGCTCCGATGCCGGCGTTGTTGACGAGGATGTGGAGCGGACGGCCGGATTCGACGTACCGGGCGGCGAAGGCGTCGATCGACGCTGGGTCGAGCAGGTCCAGCGGACCGACCTCGACGCGCTCGATCCCGGTCAGAGCGACCGCGGCGCGGTCCGGATTGCGCGCGCCGACCGTGACGGTTGCGCCGGCCTTGCTGAGCGCGCGGGTCGTCTCCAGGCCGATCCCGCCGTGGCCGCCGGTCACGATGACGTTCGTGCCGGACAGGTCGACGCCGCGGAGAATGTCGTCGGCCGTCGACGCGGCGGTGAATCCGCTGCCGATGGGGTGTTGTCGCTGTGTCATGCTGCCAGTCTGTTCCGCCCTCGGCGTACTCTGAATAGTTGTCAGTTCGTATTTCTTGCGCGAGAGTACGGATGTGGAGACTGATCAGCTGTCCGAGGTGTTCGACCTCGTCGAGGTCCGCGGCCTGATGTCAGGCGGTTTCGCGGTGCGCGGCCGGTGGGGGGCACGCACCGCACTCGGCGAGCCACTGAAGTTCATCGCAGTGGTGTGCGGACGGGCCCGGCTGACCACCGACGGCATCGACGGGCCGATCGAGCTCGAACCGGGTGACGTCGCCATCCTGAACAACCGGTCGTGGCTGGAGCTCGAAGGCGGTACCGGCGACGGCCCGCGCCGCGAGATCGTGCCGGTGCCCGGCTTCCCGTCTCCTCTCCTCGCCGCCGTCGACAGTGAAGTCGATGACGTCGTCATGGGCGGCCGCATCGACCTCAACTCGGTCGGCCAGGCCCTGCTGCAGCAGGCGCTTCCACCAGTGGGACACGTCCGGGCGTCGGCTGCGACCAACAACCTCCGCGGGAGTCTCCACCGACTGTTCGACGAGGTGACTTCGAACAGATTGGGCTCCGCGTTCGCCATCCGGCAGCACAGCCAGCTCGTGCTGCTCGAGGTACTGCGTGCCTACATCGACCAAGCCGAGCTGCCGCCGGGATGGCTCCGGGTGCTGACCGACGAACGGCTGCGGCCGGCGCTCCGGATCATGCATGCCGAACCTGGGAAGTCGTGGGGATTGGAAGAGCTGGCGCGGGCCGCGGCGATGTCGCGGACGTCGTTCGCCGAACGCTTCCGGACCGTGGCCGGCGTGCCGCCGCTCGCCTATCTCAACCGCTGGCGGATGCTCCTGGCGCAGCGCGCGCTGCGAGACGCCGACGTCCGCGTCGGTTCGCTGGCGTTCGATCTCGGCTATGCGTCGGAGAGTGCGTTCAGCACCGCGTTCAAACGCGAGGTGGGCGAGTCGCCGCTGCGCTACCGTCACCGTGTGCGCGGTGAAGCTTCGGCCGACAGCGCCGAGCCCGTCGAGGCAGCAAGCGGACTGTGACCGCCGACTATGGAGTGAGCGTGGGGGAGGCGAGCTCCAGGGTCGGGGTTGGGCCTCGGTAGGACTCCAGCCAGGTGCGGAGGAGTTCTACGCGGTCGCCGTACTCCTCGTTGCCCTTGACCACCGGTGCCTGGTTATAGGCCATGGTGTCGGAGCTGCGGCGGAGTTTGACGTAGAGCCGCGACGACGACAGCGCGTAGCGCTCCATGTCGTCCTGGAGGGCGCCGATGACGGTGATGTTGCGGTCGCGGCCGATCTGCTCGAACAGGGCGACGGCCTCGCGGCGGTGCTGCGAACCGAGATTGCGGCCGAGCTCGTCGAGGATCAGCAGCAGCGGACGGTCCGAACCACCGGCGAGGGCGGCGGCGCAGACCAGCTTGACCGCCTTCTCGTCCATCTGGGCGGTGTTGCCCTTCACGTTGAACGCCGAGAACGGGCCGCCCTCCGAACGCCGCCACTTCGGCGTGACCGTCCAGCGCCACGGCTTGTCGGGCTCGGCCGGCGGGTCGGGTTCGGGGAACTCGAGCTTCGCGCCGTACCCGCCGTACTGCTGGTCGAGCCGGTCGAACTCCTGCGAGACCAGGCGGAGCCGCGCTTTGATGCCGTCGGCAAGGGATGCGCGGTGGGCGCGCGCGGTGCTCTCGGCCTCGTCGAGTCCTTCGCGAGCGCGTTCGAGGGCAGCGTTGCGTTCGGCGCGTTGGCTGGCGATCTGCTGTTGCTGCAGGCTGTCGAACGTCTCGTGCTGCGCGAGGTGGCTGCTCAGCGTCCGATGCAGCGCCGGCACCAGGCCGACGCGGGCGCCGAGTGTGCCGTTCGTCCAGCCGTCCGGGCCGTTCAGGATCTCCCAGAGCTCGGTCGGGATCTCCTCGCGCGAGCGCGCGTTCGGGAAGCAGCGGCGGATGACGTCGTCGATCTGTGTGCAGGCCTGGTGGTTCCAGTCGGCCGTCGTACGGCGCTGTGCGTCGTCAGGCAATCCGAGGATGAACTCCTCGGCCTCCGCCGGCGTCGACCCCCAGGCGGTGGCCCGGGCCACCAGGTCGAGCGAAGTCTGCTCTTCGATGAGCGTCAGCCGTCGGCCGGTGAGGTCGTCGAGGAGCCGCTCGTGGTCGCGGCGGGTCGCTTCGAGGTTCTTGAGCCGTTCGTCGCGGACGAGTTGCTGGCCGGCCGCGGCCTCCGCGGACTCCTTGGCGGCCTGGAGCTGCGGCGCGAGCGAATCGCGGTCGGTCTCGTGCCGGTCGATCGACTCGCGCAGGGCGAGGATCTGCTCCTGCACCGACTCCGCGTCGGCCAGCGCGCGGGCGGCCGCCGTACGACGCTCTGCCTGCTCGACCCGGGCCCGGGCCTGCTCGAGGGCTGCGGATGCGACGGAACGCGCCTCGACCGCGGCCTCGAGTCGGCGGCGGGCGGCCTCGATCCGAGCGGTCCGGCCGGTCAGCGGTTCGTCGAACTGCCCGACCGCGACGACACCGGCGACGTCGTCGATGTTCTCCTTGGTGGCGCGTTCGCCGAGCGTCGCGAAGAACCCGTCCAGGCTGAACCGCTTGTCCGCGGACTTCGGCCCGCGCTTGGCACCCCTGCCCGCAGCGCCCTTGTCCGCGGCACCCTTGTCCGTGGCACCGGGCCGATTCGCCAGCACCAGCAGGAATCCGGCGTACCCGGCATCCGACAGAGCCGTCGACGCGACCGCCACGTCGCCGGCGTCGATGACGACGGCTTCCCGGTACGGCGCCAGCCGCGGCTCCCACTCGGCTCGCTCCGCTGCCGACAACTCGGTGATGTCGGTGAGCGCGCCGCACTCGATGCCCGCGTTCTCCAGCACCTGCTGCTGAGGCGCCGACACGGTCTGGCCGCTCTCGGCCTCCCGCAGCTCGGCGGTCGCGAAATCGACCGCGGACCGAGCGGCGTGGTCGCGCCCGATGTGCTCCTCGAGTACGGCGCGCGCCTCGTCCTGCTCGTCAGCGGCAGCGGCCAGATCGCGGCCGTCCGCCGAACGGCCCGCATCCAGCAGTCGCCGGTGCTCCTGCCCGAGTCGCTCCAGTTGGTCGCGCACCGAACGCTGCGCGAGGTCGAGCTCGCGGTCCCGCGCGTCCAGCTTGTCCCGTTCCTGACGGGTCAGCTGGACGTCCCGGAGCAACACCTCCTCGTTGCCAAAGGCATCGATCTCGGTGTCGACCGCTTCACGGCGCGCTTCCTGCTCGGCGACCCGTTCGTCGAGTACGGCGAGCTCCTGCAGGATCTCGCTGTTCCGCGCGTCGCCGTCGATGAGGTACCGGGCGCAGCGCGCCTGCCAGGACTCCTTCGCCGCCGCGAGCGCGTCCCGGGCCGCGGCGCGCTGCAGGATGCCGGCCTCGACCGCTGCCATCTCCTGCTCCCAGCGCTGCAGGTCGGCCGTCGCCTGCTTGGTCGCCTCGCGCTGAGTGTGTTCGGCGGATCGGTGCGCCTGCTCCTGCTCGAGCTCGTGGTCGAGTCCGGTGAGCGTGGCGATCGCGTTGAAGATCCGGGCCGGGCCGAGTTCGTTCAGCGGCTCGGCGAGCAGGTTCGCGGTCGGGCTCGACCGGACCGAGGTCGACAGGAACGAGACGCACCGCACCTGGCCGCCGTACAGAACGGTGGACAGCTTGTTCGCGTGGAAGTCGGTACGGCCGTTCGAGTGCGGCAGCGCCGCCCACAGCGCGTCGGCGCCCGCGGCACGCTCGGCCTCGGTCGCGCCGTACGGGACGTGCAGGCCGTTCTTCCAGCGCAGGTCGATGTACGACGCCTTGCGATTGATCCGGATCCACACGGTGATCGCGGCGGCCTCGATCTCGCTGAGATCGGTGAGCTCGGGATCGGAGAAGACACCGATGATGTAGCCGCGGTCGACGTTCGACCAGTTGCCTTCCTGGCCGGCGGCCTCGGCGGTGAACAGCAGCTCGGCCGCTCCGGGCGCACCGCTGGTCAGACGCCACTGGTCGTCAGCGTGCAGCAGGCTGAGCGCGGCGATCCAGGAGGACTTGCCGGCGCCGTTCGAGTCGGTCGGGCCTTGACCGGCGACCGTGACGAGGCCTTGGCCGACCATCGGGATCGGGTGCGTCGACAGCCGTGACAGGTCGACGACCTGGACGCCGAGCAGCACCTTCGACCCGAGGATGTCGAACGGACCGTCCTCCACCGGAGTACTCATGCGCTTCCTTCCACGGTGTCTTGCTCTGTAGTGCTGTTCGTGCTGGCTGAGGTTCCGTTGCGGGCGCGGATGGCTTCCGCGATGGGGCTGGCTGGAGCGGCGGCCAGGATGAGCTGGTCCTGGAGGCGGCGTCGAGCGGCCGGCGTGAGTCGTTGGAGCTGGGGACCAGGGATGTAGCTCGGTCCGCCAGAGTGATCGCCGGACAGCTGGATCAACCCCGCCGCCCGCAGACGCTGGAGTGCAAGACGACGTTCCTCGCCGCTGATCTTGGTGGTTCGCAGCTCGTCGACGGTCGTCGGCCGGGCTGATTTCCAGCTGTCGCCGGTCAGGATCCCTTCGCTGCGGGGGATCGCGACCGAGTGGACCAGCACGAGGACAAGCACCGCACGGTCAACGACCGACAGCGGCTGCCAGCCCTGCGCGGTCAGAGTCGCCGCGATGTCGTCCGCATACCCCGCGGTCCAGTGCGTGCCGTCGACGTGCACCAGGGTCCGACCGATCAGCTTCAGCATCCGTGCGACATGTCGACGTAGCGTCACGTCACGCAGACCGGCCAACTGCACCTCGGCCACCGGATGCGCCGCGTACTGCACCGCGCTGAAGGCAGCCAGCACCTCGTCGCGCGCCCGATCACTCAGATCCTGCAGCAGGGAATCGAACAGCACATGCTGCTCAGTCATCAGCCACCTCCGCAGGCAGCGGATCCGATTCCGGCTCCGGAGGCGGTTCGCCGGCCAGGACTGCCGGCGGCGGGTCGGGAAGATGGCGGCAGAGATCCCGGAGGGTGGCTTCGTCGGCGGCTGTCCACGTGATGACGCGCGGGCCGAGGCGCACCTCGCCGGCCTTCTCGTTCCACAGCAGCCAATGAGTCGCGTGCAGGCGGCGAAGACTGCCGATGATCAGCGTCAGGTCGCTCGACTGCTCGGGTCGCCCGCGCATCCCGGCGTACACGGACCTGATCTGCGCGAGCGTGCCGACAGAGCCGGGCCACGCCGACCCGCTCCGATCCGTCCAGCAGCACGCGACGCAGATAGAGAGCACACGCGCCGTCTCGTTCGGCTGCTCGACAGCGACCGGGGGAGCGCCCAACTCCTCCAGCACCGTGTGACCAGCGCCCGACGGCAACGTCGGCACCAGCCAGACTGTGGATCCATCCGGCGACGCGGCACGCGTCAGCCCTGCCACTGCAGGCGTATCCGGCTCAACCTCCAGCGGCCCCGCCGACTGAACCTTCGCCCACCACAACGCGTTGTAGAGCCGCCGCTCGACGGCCTCCGACGACGGCGTACTCATTGCGTCACCCGCCTGAAGACACCCTCGGTCGCCCATGGCGTCCCGGCGTTCGGGTCGATCCGCATCCCGTCCGACCACACCAGCTCGTACTCGAGCTCGTCATGCAGATGTGCCGCCGTCAGCTCAGCCAGGACGCGCCGAGCCGTGATCCAGTCCCCGGCCTGGTCAACCACCTCGACGATGTCCACCGACGGGCGCCCGGCCAGCACCCGCTCGGCCTCGGCCCGCAACTCCTCGCGGTCCGTCGCGGCCGCCGACTCCGGCGCGACAACGTCCTCGGTCGGCCGCGGCGGCGCCATTCGGGCGGTCCCGGTACGGCGTCCTGTCTCGACTGCCTCCACCATCGTCTGCGGCGAGAAGTCCGGCGCGGCCGCGTCGAACAGCAGCCCGTCGAGCACACCCGCGAGTACGTCGGGCTCACTGCTCCGCGCGAACGTCAGCCACGTCTCGATCGGGAGCAGCCCGAGTGCGCGCGTCGTACCAGCTCTTTCGACCAGTCGTCCCGCGGCCAGCTGTACGGCGTCGGCGTACGCGGCCAGCGCCATCCGGAGCGAGGTACACGCGCGATGCAGCGTCGGCCACCGCTCCAGCACGATGCGGTGCACCTTCTCCGCCTGCTCGATCAGCCGCTCGTTACCCCACGCGAGCTGCGCGTTCTCCCGCAGCTGTGCGGTCGTGCTGGTCGAGACCAGGATCGCGAGCTCGTTGCCGAGCAGCCGGAACACCTTCGTCAGCCGCTCGGTCGAGGCCAGCCCTTCGTCCTCGGTCGCGCTCGGATCGCTGACGCTGTGCGCCTCGAGTGTGAGCAGTTGGTGCAGCTCGGCCTGACCGCCCTGGACCGACATGCGGCGCAGGAACATCAGCATCACGTACGGCGCGAAGGCGGCCCGGTGACGCAGTTCGTTCGGCCGGTCGACGAGCTTGGTGATGGCGCCGTACTGCCGGAGTACGTCGAAGCGCCGCACGATCACGTCATGCGGGTAGGCGCGGCAGGCCAGCGTCGCCTGCTCGACCGTGAGCCCGTCGCTGCCGGCCTCGGCGAACGCGTCCAGGATCGCCTGGTCGACGTCGAGCAGGTCCGGGTCGACGATCATCGCGCCGGCCTCACGGGCGAGAACGGCGAAGACCTGACGGTAGACGCGCAGTACGGCCGCCTCGGCCTCAGCGTCCAGCAACGTCGCGTCCATCGCTCCTCCTCCCGTGTGGCACCGCCCCCGCGAGCGACCGGCAACCAGAGAAGGGACTCTAACCACCCACACCGACAGACCAAAACCGGGTTGCCCAGGGCCTGTGGACAAGTGCAAAGACGGGGATGGGGTGGGCGACACCGACAGACCAAAACCGGGTTCGTCCTGGGCCTGTGGAAAACCGGGTGACGGGGTCGGTGGGGCTGCCTACCATCCGAAGGGTGAAGAGAATCCTTGGCTGATGCGGTCCAGGTAGACCGCGTCCAGACCACGGCGCCTTCGGGCGTTCGCCACGCCGGCGTGGACCCATCACAGGGTCCCCGGCGCGCTTGCTGATTCTCTCCTTCCGGAGCCATGCACATGACCGTGCAGAACGCGCGCCCGATCGGCGCGCACCACCCACTCGTCCGCGACCTGCTCACCGTCCGCAAGGACGGCGCCCCCGGCCGAATCATGATCGAGGGCAGCTGGGAACACGACCGCCTGCTCACCACCAAGACCCCGATCGACACCTTCTTCTGGTGCCCTGAGGCCGGTACGCCGTACGCCGTCGACCGGATCGCCGAACGCGCCGCCGAGGTCTACCGCATCTCGGAGAAGCTGCTAACCCGACTGTCCCGCAAGACCCGCTCCGACGGCCTGATCTCGGTCGTCCGCCTGCCCGTCTGGCGACCGCAGACGTTCCGGTTCACCAACTCGTCGCTGGTCCTGATCGCCGACGGCGTCGAGTACGCCGGCAACCTCGGCACCCTGATCCGTACGGTCGACGCGGCCAACGCCGACTGCCTCATCGTGACGAGCCGGCGAGCGCGACCGAGCCACCCGGCCGTCTACTCCGCCAGCCGCGGCACCGTCCTGTCGACCCCGGTGCTGGAGTTCGACGACATCGCTCAGGCGGCCGCGTGGTTGCGCGGTCACAACTTCCGCGTCCACCTCGCCGATCCGGCGGCCACCGACAGCTACCGCAACGCCGATTACGACGGCCCGACCGCGTTCGTCGTCGGGTCCGAAGGCGGCGGGTTGTCGAGGGCTTGGCACGAGCAGGGCTGCGAGGCGGTCTCGATCCCGATGCTCGGCCAGGCGGATTCACTCAATGTCGCGCTGTCGGCCGGCATCCTGCTGTTCGAAGCGCGGGCTCGGAAGGAAGGTTGGTGAGCGGCCAGGCAGAATTGCCACCGCCACCCGAAGAGAAGGAGTAAGACGTGCCGTTCGAGCCTGGCGAGGTCGTCGCCCCCGGAGATCCGCGCATCGTCCTGGAAGGCCAGTGGGGTCACCAGCCGGGGCTGGCGATCACCGTCAACTCAGGCTCCCGGATTTCGTTCTCCTTCGCGGGCGAGCGGCTCCAACTGCTCTTCGACACGACCGGACTCACCGTCGCGCCACACCTGTGGATCACGATCGACGACGGTGAGCCGGAATTGCACCTGATCGAGGACGCGGTGATCGAGCTGTCCGCGCCGGACGGTCGTCACCAGGTCGAGGTCGTGGTCAAGGACGTCAACGAGCACGTCAACCGGTGGAACCCGCCGTTCGAGTGCGCGGTCGTGTTCGCCGGGCTGGTGCTGGACGTGAACACCCGGCTGCGGCTCAGCGGCCGGCCGGGTGGTCCGCGGCTCGAGTTCTACGGCGACTCGATCACGCAGGGCGTTCGCGCGCTCAGCGCTCATCCGGAATCCGAGGGCGCCGACGGTACGACGTCGTACGCCTATCTGACCGCGCGTGCCTTCGGTGCCACGTCGTACCAGGTCGGCTTCGGGCGGCAGGGCATCCTCCGGACCGGCAACGGTGACGTGCCGCCGGGGGTGGAGTCGTTCGGCTGGAACTTCGCCGGGTCGCCGGCCGAGCGGGTGGAGCCGTCCGAGGTGGTGGTGATCAACCTCGGCGTGAACGACGAGACGCTGGAGCCGGAGCAGTACGCCGCCTTCGTGACGCGAGTGCGGACGGCGTACCCGGCGACGACGATCGTGTCGCTCACCCCGTTCAGCGGCAAGCACGCCGACGCGATCAAGACCGCGGTCAAGTCGCTCGACGACCCCAATCTCGTCCTGGTCGACTCCACCGGCTGGATCACCGAGGCCGACACCACCGACGGCGTCCACCCGTCCGTCCCGGGCCACGCCAAGATCGCCGACCACCTCGTCACCGCCCTCGAAACCCACACCAGCCTCCGCCGTCGCTAGGAGCTTGCCCGGGTACGGCGACCTGGTCAGGATGATCGACATGGCGGAGAACAAGTTCTCGAGCGTGGACGAGTACATCGCATCGTTCCCGGCCGACGTCCAGGAGGTGCTGGAGGAGGTACGCCGTACTATCCGGGCGGTCGTCCCGGACGCGGGGGAGAAGATCAGCTACCAGATCCCCGCCGTCACCCTCGACGGCAAGGCGCTCATCTACTTCAGTGGCTGGAAGGAGCACATCTCCGTCTACCCGATCCCACCCCTCGACGACGCCCTCGCCGCCGAGATCGAGCCCTACCGCTCAGGCAAAGGCACCCTCAAGTTCCCCCTGAACAAACCCATCCCTTACGCCCTCATCACCCGCCTCACCCAAGCATTCGTCGCGGCTCGGGCTCAGCGCTCGTAGGCGGGCTCGATCGCTCGGGCGAGCATGACGATCGGGATCGGGCGCATCGAAGAGAAGGGGAGCGAATAGATCGAGACGAACGTCTGTTTGCTGGTGCGGAACGCCAGCACCCCGTTGCTCTGCTGCCAGCCCTCGGCGCCGACGCTCACCCGATGTGCCAGACCGGACGTCCCAGTGCCTGCGTCCTTCACGTACATGAAGTCGAGAGCCGCATCGGAGCCGAAGCCTCCGGAGCGAGTCTGGACAGCACGGGTGTCCGAACCCCATAGGCAGAAGAGGTAGCCGCCGACAACTACATCACGTCGTACCACTGACTTGGTGCCGAGCACGTGCTCGGCTGCTGTGGTGCCGCGGGCGCACTCGGGGCGCTCGACCACAGGCGGAGCAGCCGGAATCCCGCCGGGCAGCGTAGTGATCGTTCGCGCGATGGCCTTGAGTTCGTCCAACCCGCCGTACCCGTGGTTCTCCGCCGCGACCCTGATCAGTCGGTCGTCGGTGCGGAACGCAAGCCACGGCGCGTCCGCCGCCGGATCGACCGCCCAGGAGTCCGGTCCGACTCCGCCGTCGATGACTTTGGCGAAGGTCTCGGGCCGGCTGAGCTCATCGTTCTTCCGGAATTCAGCTGCGTTCACCGCGCTGACCGGGAGGATCGACACCGCGATGCGGATGCCGTGGCTCGACTGTGCCGAGTCGGTCAGCGTGCAGCGGTCGGCTGCCGGTGCGGTGAGGACCGGCTTCGACTCCGCGACCTTCCAATCGCCTGTCAGCGTCGAGCGAATCCGTTCGCACAAGGTGCCTGTCGGCTGTGGAGCGGCCTGTGGGGTGGTCGTCGGCTGCTTCGTCGTATCACACGCGGACAGAGTCAGCAGGACGACCGCACAGGTGACGCTGATGGTGGCTCGACGCATGTGATGCACCCTCCCCAGGAACGTACGTCGGCCGCAGCCTATGGCCTGGTGAGCCGGGCGAGAAATTTGAGCTAGTCGGTGATGAGGTCTTGGGGGTCGGGGGAGGGTGGGCGGGTCAGGGTCCAGTCGTTGAAGTGTTGGTCGAAGCGGTACCAGAGGGCGTCGGATCCGAGGCGGAGTTGGGTTTTGCCGGCGGTGACCTGGTTGGCGTGGATCGTGGCGCCGGGGAGGGCGGCGAGGGCTTCGGCGAGCGCGGCCTCGTCGACTTCGGTTGGTTCGTCGACGGTGGCTGCGAGGCCGCCGGGGCCGCCTTCGCGCCAGGCGACGGCCCAGCTGGTGAGTCGGCGGGCGGGGACGCCGGCTCGGTGGGCCAGGTCGGCCAGCTCGGGGGTGCCGAGGAGCAGAGACGCACGGCGGGCGAGGTCTTGGTCGAAGGTGAGGTGCAGGCCACCGTCGCCGTCACCCGGACGCAAGCTCCCAGGCTCGGCGAGCGGCGTCGGTCGCCAGCGCAACCAGATCGCGGACGTCGACACCTGAAGACCGAGGCGGATCCAACGCCTGAACAGCCGCCGGCACCCCATGCGCCCCCATCGGCCGAGGCGGCACAGGCACATCCACGGCCGCAGCGGACGCGGCGCGCGAGGTGAGGTGGGCGCAGGCGAGGACGTGGTCCCGGGCGCGGGTGTGGAGGCGGGCGTGGAAACCGGGGCGGACGCACCTGCCAGGGCACCCGTGGTCTCGGGGGCAGGGGTGGAGATAGCCGTGGTGGCGCGGAGGTGTTGGGCGAAGGCTTTCTTGGCGGGGATGCCGGGAGGTGGGGGTTGCCGGGGTGGGGTGGTCGGCGCGGCTCCTGGGATGGAGCGGCGGGAGCGCAGGGCGGACAGGAGTTCGTCGCGGCGGCGGCCTCGGAGGAGGAGCAGGGCGAACGGGTCGTCGTCGAGGGTGTCGGCGACCAGGTAGCAGACGGCGGCTGAGTGTTTGCACGGGACGGCGAAGTCTGGGCAACTGCAGTTCGTCAGGACCTCGCCGGCGCCTGGGAGCAGGTCCAGCCCGGCGGCGTGTACGTCGTCGATGACCTCGGGTGGGAGCTCACCGTCCAGCAGTGCTGCCACTCGGCCGATCTGAGCGGAGATCACGTCGAGTACGGCGTCCCACTCGGCCGTCGTGAAGGCGCGGATCCGGACCGTCACCTGGTACGGCGTGACGCGGCTGCCCTGCACCACGGCCTCCACCTCGTCCGGGAGAAACCGTCAGCTCCAGAACACTCCCGCGCCGAGCGTACGAGCGCCCCCGCGACAGCCGGTTCGGATCCAGCCGAGCCCGTTGCTCGAACGCCTCCAACCAGGCCCGTCCCCACCACGTCGCCCCAAACGGCCGCCGGCTCCCAGCACCCTTGGCGGCAGGAAGCCCCGCATCCTCACCCTTCCGCCGCCAGCCCTGCCACGGCGTCCGCTCATTCATCCTCCTCACCTCCAACAGCAGGTCGGGATTTCCCAATGGCAGAAGGGTTGTAGGCGCTTGCAGAGCCTGACTTCACCGGGCCGGTCGACAGCTCGACCAGCTCGGTCAGCTCAGAGTCGGACAGCTCGCTCAGCCAGGCCTCGCCCGAGCCGACCACAGCGTCGGCGAGGTTGCGCTTGCTTGCGATGACGGTGGAGATCCGGTCTTCCAGCGTGTTCTCGGTGACCAGCCGATGAACCTGGACCGGCCGGTCCTGCCCGATCCGGTACGCGCGGTCGGTCGCCTGATCCTCGACGGCCGGGTTCCACCAGCGGTCGTAATGCACCACATGCGTCGCACGCGTCAGCGTCAACCCAACCCCGCCGGCCTTCAGCGACAGCAGGAACACCTGCGCCTCACCGGCCTGGAACTCCGCGACCAACTGCTCCCGCTTCCGCACCCCGATCCCGCCGTGCAGGAACAACGTCTTGATCCGCCGCGCCGCCAGATGCGCCTCGATCAGCCGGCACATCTCGACGTACTGGCTGAAGATCAGCACCGACTCACCTTCGGCCAGGATCACGTCGAGCAGTTCGTCCAGCGCGGCGAACTTGCCCGAACGGCGCTCCAGCGGACCCGGCTCGTGCAGGAACTGCGCCGGATGGTTGCACACCTGCTTCAACTGTGTCAGCAAGCTCAGCACCAGCCCGCGCCGCGCGATCCCCTCGGCCGACTCGATCTTCGCCAGCGTCTCCTTGCGCAACGGCCTGATACAGCGTGGCCTGCTCGACGGTCAGCGGTACGACGACGTCGTGCTCGGTCTTCTGCGGCAACTCCGGCGCGATCCCCGGATCGCTCTTCTTCCGCCGCAACAGGAAGGGCCGTGTCACCCGAGCGAGCCGAGCGGTCGCCTCCTCGTCGTGATACCGCTCCACCGGTACGGCGACATCGTGCCGGAACCGATCCAGCGTCCCCAGCAACCCCGGCGCCGCCCAGTCCAGGATCGACCACAGCTCCGACAACCGGTTCTCCACCGGCGTCCCGGTCAGTGCGATCCTGGTTGCCGACGGCAACGTCCGCAACGCCCGTGCCGTCCTGGACAAGGGGTTCTTCGCGTGTTGCGCCTCGTCCGCGACCGCGAGTCCCCAGAACAGCTCGCCGAGCACCCGATGGTCCTGCCGCACCACGCCGTACGTGGTCAGCACGACCTCGTCCGGAGCGAGATCGCTGAGCGTCCGCCCGGCCCCGTGATACCGCCGCGTCGGCACGTCCGGAGCGAACCGCGCGAACTCCCGCTCCCACGTCCCGAGCAGTGTCGACGGACAGACCACCAAGGTCGGCCCGCGGCCCTTGCAGTTGGAGATGCAGCGCGATCACCTGGATCGTCTTGCCCAGACCCATGTCGTCCGCGAGACATCCACCGAGGCCGAGATTCGCGAGTTGCGCCATCCACGCGACGCCCCGCCGCTGGTAGTCGCGCAGCGTCGCGTGCAACCCGACCGGTTGCTCGAACGGCGCGGGCTCCTCGGCCGCTCGCAGCCGCGCCAGCATCGACGCGAGCGATCCATTCGGATCGAAGGCGACCAGCTCGCCATCGACCTCGATGGTCCCGGTCAACGCCGCGCCGAGCGCCTCCGCGCCGGTCAGCTTCCGCGTGCCGCCGCGCCGCAGCTTCCGGACGAGGTCGTGGTCGACCCGCACCCACCGCCCGCGCATCCGGATCATCGGCCGCTTCGCCTCCGCGAGCGCCGCGACCTCCTGCTCGGTCAGTTCCTCGCCCGTCCAGCGTCGGCCGCCACCGGAAAGCGACCAGTTCGTTCAAGTTGAAGTCCGGCCCGGTCACCGCTCCAGGTGTCGGCGTCGCAACCGTCCCACGCACAGCCAACTCGCCCGCGAACAGCTCAGTCGGCCAGAGCACCTCGATCCCGGCGCCTTCCAACGCCGTACTGCCCTCGGCCAACTCCTCCAGCGCCTCGTCGTCGACCCCGACCTCCGATGGCGCCGCATCCCGCAACGCGGCACCGAGCGGCGGCCACACCCGAGCCCCACGCCGCAACGCCAGCAGCAGATCGGTCTCCGCCCGCTCGCCCAGCGCCGCGAGGACGGCGGCCGGCGCACTCCACACGTCCTCGACATCCACCAACAGACTCGGATCCACCCCGCTGCGCAACTGCAGCACAGCCCTGAACTCGGCCTCATCGTCAGGTGGTTCGATCCGCAGCACCAATCGCGCACCGGCGGCCTCGCTCTGCGCGGTCTCCTCCAGCCACGCGGTCGCGCCCGTCACCTCGACCGGCTCCGCCGCCGCGAACGCTGACGCACCCGGCCGTACGGCGACCGCCGCGGCCGGCGTCCGCACGAGCGTGTCCGCGATCGCATCCCAGAACGCCCGCACCAACTGCTCCGGATCGACCAGCCGCACCGGTCGCGTCCCCTCGATCGGCAAGGCATGCGCGTACGGCGACATCGCCGTACCCAGGTTCCTCAACCAGCCGCGATCCAGCGGATCCAGCGGCGCCACCCGCCACGCGCCGTACCCGTCGGGGCTGCGATCCGGCACCAGCCGTCCACGCGCGATCAACCCCACCCCGGCCAACGCCGCCGCCCGCCACGCCTCCCAGCTCGCCGAACCAAACAGGCCGTCCGACCCGACGAGGCTGTCCGACCCGGCAGATCCGAGCCGGTCGAGGACCTCCGAGATCGCCAGCATCCGCGCCGGCACCACGGTCCGCCGCACCTGCGACCCCTTCGGCAGCACGAGCTCGACGGTCCCGTCGGCGACCTCGCCCGCCGCCGCGAGGTCGCCGTACAGCGCCAACCGGCCCGCCCGCGGCGGGTCGGCCGGCACGAAAACGGCGTCGAACATGCCCTGCACAGTACGCCGGACCACCGACAGATTCCCGCCCGTCACCGAGCACCTGTGGACAACCGCCCGACTTGACCTGAACTCAAGTTGAGGTTGCACCTCGAGGGACCTGAGAGCCCTGAAGGAGCAGATATGAGAGCAGCGGTAGTCACCGAGTTCGGCATCCCCGACGTGATCAAGACCCAGGACTGGCCCGACCCCGAGCCGGGCCCGGGTGAGGTCGTGGTCGAGGTCGCGGTGGCCGACGTCATCTTCGTCGAGACGGCCATCAGACAGGGCCGGCACAGTCAGTTCTTCGACGTGAATCCGCCTTACGTGCCAGGCGGTTCACTCGCCGGCACGGTCCGCGCGGCCGGTCCGGACGTGTCGACGGACTGGATCGGCAAGACCGTCGTCGGCCGCGCGACCGGCTTCGGCGCACACGCCGAGCTCGCCCGGGCCGACGCCGGCGGTCTCGTCGAAGTCCCGGCCGAACTCAACCTCGAGACAGCGATCGCGGTCTTCGGCGACGGTTTCACCGCTCTCATGCTCGAGGACCTGGCCCCGCCGATGCAGGGCAAGGAAGTGCTCGATCACCGCGTCCGCGGGCGGCATGGGCCTGCTCCTGATCCAGCTCGCACACCGCGCCGGCGCACACGTCATCGCAGCCGCGCGCGGACAGGCGAAGCTCGACCTCAGCAAGGCACAAGGAGCGGATGTGGTGATCGACTACTCCACGCCGGGCTGGGAGAAGTCGGTGCTCGAGGCAACGAGCAACCACGGCGCCGACATCGTCTTCGAAGGCGCCGGCGGCCAGCTCGGTGCGACCGCGTTCACCGTGGTCAAGGACGGCGGCTGGTTCTCCGCGCACGGCGCCCCGAGCGGAGGCTTCGCCGCGTACGACGCTGACGAGGCCGAACGGCGCGGGGTCACGGTGAAGGGGATCAACGACCTGCGAGCCGACACCACCAGTACGACGATCACAGGCGCCGACGTGATCGCCAGAGCCGTCGCAGGCGACCTCAAACCCGTTGTGGACCAGGTCTACGACCTAGACCACGTGGCTGACGCCCACACCGCGCTGGAGCAACGCACGTTGCTCGGCAAGGCCCTGATCAGGGTCAGTTAGTCGCCGACCGGTTGGTCCGCATGGTCGGTGACGGCAGGCGGGTCGGGACGGGCCGTGACGATCCTGTTGCGCCCGTCCCGCTTCGCACTGAGTAGTGCGTTGTCGGCCGCGAGGACCAGTTGGTCCATGGTGTCCGCGACGTCCGGGTACACCGCCGCACCGAACGACGCCGGTACGCCGGTGATCACCGCAGTAGTAGCCATCGCCGTGTCCACCGACACGCTCAAGGTGCTGAGCCGGTCACGGATCCGCTCGGCCACCTCCAGTACCTCGCCCTCCGTGGCGCCAGGCAGCAGCACGGCAAGCTCGTCTCCGCCGACCCGTGCGACCAGATCGCCTTGCCGGACCTCCGCACGCACGCTCTCGCCGACCGCACGCAGGGCCTGGTCCCCAGCCGGGTGGCCGTAGGTGTCGTTGATCTCCTTGAACTTGTCCAGGTCCAGCATCAGCAGACCGACAGAGCTGCGCAGCGTCTCGGCCCGAGCCAGCTCAGCCGGTACGGCGCTGGCCCAGTACGCCGGAGTGGCCAGTCCGGTCTTCACGTCCGTCCCTGCGGCCCGCTGGAACTGCGGCAGCAGCAGGTCGCGGTGCAGCGTCAGCACAGTCACCATCAGGATCGGCACGACCCACGGGTACGACGCCTGCAGTGCAGCGACCGCCACACCGAGGCCGAGGCCGGCCACCACGACGAGCTGGTCGGCCAGGTCTCCCAGTGCGCTACGGGCGGTGGCGTCGGGGGAGGAGAGCAGGATCGCGCCGATCACCAGCGCGAAGTTCACCAGCCACCAGGTCGCGGCCGCGCCGACCACGACCAGCAGCGTCCACGGCCCGGTCGGCACCCGTGGCTCGGTCAGCAGGCCGCCACCACGCAGTACACCGGCAGCGGCGGCACTGGCCAGGATGAACGTGCTGGCCGAGAACACCTTGCGGTGCGCGATGGTCCGTCCGTAGACCCGGATCCAGGAGTACCCGTAGGTCACGACGATCAGCGCGATCACCAGGCTGAGCGGGAGCAGCAGGAGGCCGGCGAAGACCCAGAGGCTCTTCAGATTGGTGTACGGCGAAGTGTTCGCCGCCATCTCGCGTCGGCGCTCGATTCCGCGGGCAGACTCCAGGTGAAGCACCGAGGCGGACGCCAGCACTGCGAAGGCGACCCACTCGGACGGCCTGACGCCGGTTCGGGCACCGGAGACCGTCGAGGCCAGAGCCAAGGCGGTGATCATGACTGCAACGGCGTCGACGCCGAGCACATAGCTCAGCGCGGGACGCGGCAACGACCAGAGCTTCCAGCGGCGGGGTGGCACCCATCTGCTCCGACCGATCAGAATCATGGTGGCCTCACACGGATAGACCTGAACGGTTATTCCGTAATAGTAACTGCCTGTTCACGCGAGGTCATCCCCAGGCCTGCGAAATTCCATCTGACGGATGGCGACGGAAGGATCCAGCACCATGTCGAAGATCAGCACCGGCAACGAGTGGTTCAACGGCGGCAACGAGTGGTTCAGCGGCGGCGGCAACGAGTGGTTCCACGGTGGGAACGAGTGGTTCCACGGCGGGAACGAGTGGTTCACGCAGAGTGGCAACGAGTGGCTCCGGCGGCCGGGTGGATCCGGTAACGAGTGGTTCACCAGCGGTAACGAGTGGTGATCTGACCGACGTTGCCGAAAATTCTTTACCGACATTTTACGGAGTCCGTCCGGGGATATTCCCTGAATCTCCGGACGCTCATCCGGCCCTCATTTCGGAGGTGCCGGTCCCGGACCGGCGGGCGCGCGCCCACGCAGTGCCCGCCGCCAGGGCCGCGACCGTCCCCGCGGCGCCCATGACACCCACTGCGACCGACGGCGAGGACTGATCGGCGATCAGCCCGGCGAGCAGGATCCCGAGGCCCTGACTGCTCCGCAACGCCGTGCTGGCGACTCCGAAGGCCTGGCCCCGCTGTGCGTCCGGCACGGCCTGAACGAAAGCGGCGCTCGTCGGTAGGTGGTATGCCGATGCGAGGCCGGAGAAGGCCCACAAGGCCACGGTCGGCAGGAGCCCTGGCGCGAGGAAGCAGACGATCAGCGGTGCACAGGCCAGCACAGCCAGCGGCCCCAGCAATCCCATCCGCCGCTCAGGCGGCCACAAGGTGATCAGCCACATGCCCGCGACAGCACCCGCTGGACTCGCAGCGAGCAGTAGTCCGGCCGCTTCAGGCCCTCCGCCGATCTCATGGGCGTAGGGGACTGCCAGGCCCTCGACGGTCACGTAGAACCCGGCGATGGTCGCCAACAGGACCAGCGTGCGCAGTTTCGGCGTACGGATGACCAGTGAGAAGCCGGCGGCGAGGTCCTTGAAGTAGCTCCGCGGTGGCTCATTGGTGTCACGGGCCGGCACCGGGCGTCGTCGTACGCCGAAGGCTATGAGTGCTGCGGACAGCAGGAAGGTGACGGAGTCCAGCAGCAGACCGCCTGACGTACCTACCGCGACCACGATCACGCCGCCGGTGCCGAAGCCGAGCACCTGGCTGAACTGCACGACCATGTCGTTCGCAGCCTTGCCCAGCACGTAGTGATCACCGGGCAGTACGGCGGGCAGCGTCGCAGCACGTGCAGCGTTGAACGGTGACCCGAACGCCTGCAGTGCGAGCAGGAGAAGTACGACGACCAGCAGCGGCAGGGCCTCGATCGCCATAGCTGCAACGAGAACAGCCCGGGCGAGGTCGGTGATGATCATCACAGTACGGCGTGGGTAGCGGTCGGCGAACCCGGCCAGCAGCGGCCCGAACAGCAGGTCGGGCACATAGGTCAGCGCGTAGGTGAGAGCGGTCAGCCCGGCGGAGTTGGTGCGGTCGAAGACCAGCACCGACAGCGCGACCCGGGCCAGCTGGTCGCCCGCGACGGACAGGACCCCGGCCAGGAACAGTGCTCTGAACTCCGCGTGCCCGAACACGTCGCGCCAGCGGGCACGCTCGATCACCCCACCCTCCATACCTACGACCCTAACCACAATCTGTGGTCTGACACCTCCCGCCTGTAACTGAAAGGGTTTCCCTGCACCGCTGCGAGGCTGGTTCAAAGGTTTGATCGCGGCGCATCAGTGCCACATCGTGAACCCGGTGGTTCTCGATTTGGGTGAACGTTCTACTCTGGAGATCTCTGGTACCGGGGTCTGGGCGGGGCGGCCCCGACCCTGGTACCGGAGCTCTTCTTTGTCCGGGGGTCATCGACGAAAACTGTCGGTGGCCCCCGGTAGCGTTCTCAGTGCCAGGGGCGGCTCCTGGACGTGCTTCCTTCTCCTTCACCAGGCCAAGTAGCGCGTCCGCTCTCCGCCCCTGGCGCGTTCGTCATGAGCCCGCTGGGGAGGAGTCGCGATGCCGGATCAGCACGCGCAGGCCGCCGTACTGCTGCGCCGCCGGCGCCTGGTCGACCCGACCACTCTGACACCGCCGGTCCGGCGCTCCGCCTGGCAGTGGCTGCGCCGGCCGCTGACCATCCAGTCGGGGCTGTCCGCGCTGCAGGCCGAGCTGATCCAGCGAGGACTCCTGCTGTCCGTCGGTCTGTACCGGTACTGCTCCGGTCTGTCGGCGCCCGCGCTCGCCGGCTTCGGTCGCGCGCTGCTCGAGCTGCTGGACGCGGAGTCCGGTCACGACGAGCAGCACGTGCCGCTGTTCCGCGGGTTCCCGGAGAGCGTGCCGGGCAACACCGAGACCTTCTACATCAACCGGGTCTTCGCGCGGCTGCTGCAAGAGCCCGAGCAGCCGTGCGTGCTCTGCGGGGACGCGAGGTCGGTGCACGCCGTCTCGCCCTGCGCGCACCTGGTCTGCCGGACGTGCTGGGACGGTTCCGACTTCAGCGCCTGCCCGCTGTGCCTGCGCCGGATCAACCCGAACGACCCCTTCCTGAAGCCGTCTTTCGACGAGGTGCAGCCCCCGCACGTGCGCTCGGATCGCCTGCGCTTGCTGACTCTCGCACCGGCCGACGCGCCGCGGTCGACAGCCCAGGCTCTGCTGGTACGGCGTTCGCCCCTGTCCGCCGCGGATCGCGCTGATCTGCAGGTGCTGTTGGCTGGAGCCGACCCGTCCTGGCTACCTGACGAGATCCCGGTCCGGGAGACGCGGGCGCTGGTCCTCGCCCACTTCATCGACGACCACCCCGACCTGATCGATCGAGCCGGTACGGCGACCGACGTACTGCGGTTGCTCTATGCCCTGATGGACGCGGACCCCGGGCTACGGACACCGCCGGTCCGGCGCAAGTCATTGCCTCGGGCAACCCGGCGGCTGGTGCTTGCGCGGCTCGACCGGTTGCCGGCCGAGACGCTGATCGAGGACATGCTTCGGCATGAGCGCGCCTGGAAGCGGATCGCGGAGAATCTGCACCCGTTCGAGTTCGCGACGCGGCATCCGCGCGCGGCGCTCGCGTTCGCGGTGTTGCGTCGTACCGATCTGGACCTGGGGACCGCGGCCGGGCGAGCGGTGGCGGGGGAGGCGGCGCGGCATCCCTTTGTCCGGGTGGATGGCGGGCGGCTGACCACGAGTACGTTCGCGTCCCGGGTCGAGGACGCGTTGGCGTCGAGGCCGGGGCACGCGCTCGACCTGTTGCGGCAGCGACCGGGGGAGTTGGTACGGCGATTGGTCCACCTGGCGCGGTTGTTGCCGGCGGACCAGCACGGCGCGCTGGTGGACGCGTTGGCAACGGCAGTATCGGACGTGTCGCCGGTCGTGCTCACCGCAGCGCTGGGTCAGGTCCGCACGCCACCTGGTGATCTGCGGCTGTTCTTCCCGCGTGGCGGGACGGCACGGATCTGGACGACGGTGGACGAGCGGGAGCCGTTGCCGACCGAGCTCGGCACCGCGCTGACCGGCGTACTGGTGGGAGAAATGTTGCGGCGGGCAACGGATCTGCCGCGGTTGCGGCGGGTGTTCCTGGACGAGGAGCTGGCTCGGTTGGCGGCGCCTGGTTCGGAGCGGAGTGCTTCGTCGACGTTGCTGCGGATGACGCGGGGGAGTGCGGTCCCGATTCCGCAGGACGAGTTGCTGCGGCTGTTCCTGCACTGGGTCGAGCCGCGCGGGCGGCGGGTGGATCTCGACCTGTCGGTCGCGGTGTTCGACGAGGAATGGGGTTTCGTCGGACTGTGTGACTACACCCGGCTGCGGTTCGACCAGGACGCGCTGGTGCACTCGGGCGATCTGACCTCGGCGCCCGGGCCGCACGGGTCGACGGAGTTCGTGGATCTGGATCTGCGCGCGGTGCGACGGGTCGGCGGCCGGTACGTGCTGCCGGTGGTGTTCAGCTACAACAACGTGCCGTTCGACGAGCTCGAGCGCGGGTTCGTCGGGGTGATGCGGCAGCCGACCGGGCTGTTCGATCCGGCCGCGGTCGAGGAGCGGTTCGACCTGGCCGGGCCGGCGAAGATCCTGCTGCCGTTCGGCGTCGACCTGCAGACGAAGGAGCTCCGCTGGTACGACGTCAACCTCAGCGCGGCCGGGTACGGGCACAACATCGCGAAGTACGGCGGGCACCTGGCGCTGATGGCGGCGACGATGGAGGAGGTCCACGGCGCGGGGGACCGGGTGAGCCTGTGGGAGGTCTGCTGCTGGCACGCGGCCGCGCGGACCGACGAGGTCGTCGTCCGGTGTGCCGACGGTTCGGTGGTCGGCTACCTGCGTGATCCGGCTGAGGATCTCCCGGCTTTCGCCCGCCGGCTCACCGCGCGCCTGGAGCCGGACCGGGTCTGGGATCACGACGCCGCTGAGAAGTCCGACTTCGCCGCCGTACTCACCGCGGACTTCACGCCCCGAGCGGGTGCCGAGGTGTATGCCCTCCACCCGCATCTGCTCGATGCCGCCACGCACACGCTCATCGACGCGCCGCACCTGCTGAGCGCGCTGGCGCCCGACACTCGCGCGCACACCCCGGCGTCCATCCCGAGCTGATTTGCCCGCGATGCCGCGGTTTCCGTCGCGGGCGTTGCTGAGGATCGGCTGAGAGGAGTTTGACAATTCTGTGACGCTGCGGGGCCCGGTGCTTTGGCTGGCTCGCCTGCAGGAGTACAACGGAATTGACTGCGAAGGGAGCCACGAATGACGTATGACGTGGTGGTGCTCATCGAGCGGGAGATGAGCGAGGGCGACGCGCGCCGCGTTGCCGCCCTGCACGCAAGGTACGAAGAACCCGTGGACTACCACCTGCTCGTCTCCAGCCATGCGGAGAGCGGCTTCGGTGGTCCGATGGCGCTGCTCGGGTCGACATTCGCGGACGTGGCCGGCACGACCGCCGCCACATCCGTCGTCGGCAACGCAACCGTCGCCTCAGCGCGGGTCAGCCCGCCGGGCACGCCGAGCCGAACACCGACAGCCACTCTCGCCGATCCGGATGTCGACCTGGCCTCGGTGATCGAACACAGTTCACGTCATCTCCGGGCCGCCAGCGGCTACCCGGTGAACGTGTCCATCACGCACGGCGAGATCCTGCTGGCTCTCTCGTCCCTGGTGAAGAGCACCAGGAGCCACGAGGTCGTGGTGGTCGCCTGGCCGGAGACAGCCGCGAGCTTCCTCTGCTCCGACTGGACCACCAAGGCCCGCAAGGCCCTGAAGGTCCCCCGGGTCCGGATCCTCGAGCACGAGACCTGATCGGCTCGGGGCCGTACCGAGCGACAGGATGTAGCCACCGCAAGGCGGGCGGGCCACGCGGTGCCCCTACCTCCTGTCGTTCGGCCCGTCCAGCCGCGAACGGGCTGGTAGCCCCACCCCGCCGTGACCGGTCGGCTGGACCCGTCCCGCCGTGACCGGTCGGCTCGACCTAGCCGGCTGTGATTGGTTGGTGTGGGAGGCGGACCGACACCGTGGTTTCGCCTGGGTGGGAGTGGATGGCGATGACGCCGCCGTGGTGCTCGGCGATGATCCGCTGGGCGATGTCGAGGCCCAGACCGGTGCCCTTGCCGACGTCCTTCGTCGTGTAGAACGGCTCGAAGGCGCGGGCCACGACCTGCGGCGGCATCCCCGGCCCGGTGTCGGTGAACTCGACCACGATCCGGTCGCCGTCGGTCCGGGTGGTGATCCGCAACGTGCCGGTGCCTTCCATCGCGTCGACCGCGTTGTCGATCAGGTTCGTCCACACCTGGTTCAGCTCGCCGGCGTACGCGTCGATCGTCGGGACATCCGCGCCGTACGACCGGATCACCTCGATCCCGTCGCGGAGCTTGTGGCCGAGCATCACCAACGTGCTCTCGATACCTTCGGTGACGTCGATCGTCTGGATCGAACCGCGGTCCATCTGCGAGTACGACCGGACCGCCGCGACCAGCTCGGAGATCCGCCGCGTCGACTCCTTCACCTCGCCGAGCAGTGTGGCTACTGCGAGTGTGCTCGCGACCCACTCGAGCCCAGGCTCCAACGCGTCGCCCATGACCTCGGCAGCACGTTCGCACCACTCGAGAGAAGCCCCGGCGGCGGCCAGCGGCGGTGCGATCAGCCAGTCCTGCTCGATGTCATGGCGATCCAGCCACGCGGAGATGGTGTTCTCGGCATCGGCCAGGTCGACCGGGTCCGGCGCCGCCGTACTCTCGCCGAGCTCCACCCGCAACGCGTCCAGCGTGCTGAACTGAGCGGCCGTGATCTCACCCTCCGAGAGCCGGCGCAGCGCGGAGAGCAACGAGTTGCAAGCGGTGTCGAGAGCGCTGACCGAGCGGGAGGCCGCCGCAGCGGGGTTGTTGATCTCGTGCGCCAACCCGGCCGCCAGCGTTCCCAGCGTGATCAGCGCGTCCCGCTGCCGTGCGGTCGACTCGATCGCACGCGCCGTCCCGTAGACGCCCTTGATCAGGTGACCGCCGAGCGGGAACCAGGCGTCGACCCGCTCCCGCAGGACGTCGGCCGGGACCCGGAGTACCCGTCCCTCGGCGATCCCGCGCCCGGTCGCGAGGTAGACGCCGTGCTCGTCCCAGGCGCGGAACCCGCCGGCCCATCGCCCCGGTACGTCGATCTTGCCCATCACGGTGTCTTCTCGCCCGATCAGGCGGTGCAGCGCGATGGCGCCGTCGACGAGCACCCACCAGAAGTCGGCCGGCTCGCCTTCGTGGAACAGGTCGGCACCCGGTTCGATCGGGACCTCGGTGCTGCTGTCGATCAGCTCGCCCAACTGGCCGTCGGTCAGCCCGGCGAAGAGGGAGATCCCGCGGAGGTCGGCTGCCTTCATCAGAGGGTCCCTGTCATCAGACGGTCGCAAGGTAGCGATGGACGAGGTAGACCGACATCGCTCCCTCGCCGACGGCGGACGCGACCCGTTTCATCGAGTCGAGCCGTACGTCGCCGGCCGCGAACACACCCGGCAGGCTCGTCTCCAGCGCGAACGGCGGCCGCGGTAGCGCCCAGCGATCCATCGTGACCAGCTCCGGACCGGTGATGACGAACCCCTTGCCGTCACGGACCAGCGACTCGCTCAGCCAATCGGTCCGCGGCGACGCGCCGACGAAGACGAACAACCAGCTCGCCTGGACTTCCTCGACCCGGCCCGTGGCCCGCTCGACCAACGTCAACGCCTCGAGATGACCTTCGCCGCGACAACTCATCACCTCGGTCCGGCAGCGGACTTCGATGTTTGTCGCTGATGTGATCTTGTCTATCAAGTATCGGGACATAGATGTCGTCAGTGTGTCCCCGCGTACCAGGAGTACAACCCGCTTGGCATAGCGGGCCAGGTTCAGCGCCGCCTGACCAGCTGAGTTCGCGGCACCCACGACGTACACCTCGTCGTCCTGGCACTGACTCGCTTCGCTGGCCGTCGCGCCGTAGTACACGCCGCGGCCGGTGAGGTCGCCGAGGCCGTCGACATCCAGGTTCCGGTACGAGACGCCGGTCGCGATGATCACCGCGCGGGCCTCGATCTCCCCGGATCCCTCCAGCAGTACGGCGTGCACCGGCCCGCGCGGCTCGAGTCCGACGACTCCGCGGGCCAGCACCATCTCGGCGCCGAAACGCGAGGCTTGGGCCACCGCCCGGGCAGCGAGGTCCGAGCCCGTCAGACCGCGGGGAAAGCCGAGGTAGTTCTCGATCGACGCGCTCGATCCGGCCTGCCCGCCAGGCGCCTCGCGCTCGACGATGACCGTGCTCAACCCTTCCGACGCCGCATAGACGCCGGCGGCCAGTCCAGCGGGTCCGCCTCCGACGATGCAGACGTCGTACAGCGGTTGCTCGGCGCGGGTCCGCAGGCCGAGTGCCGAGGCGAGGTCGATCGTGGACGGTGAGCGGAGGGTTTCGCCCTCAGGGACGAGGACCAGCGGCAGATCGTTGTCCGCGGCATCGGCCAGGTCGCGCAGCCGTTGGCCTTCGGCATCGCGCTCGACGTCGTACCAGCGATAAGGAACATGGTTACGTGCCAGGAATGTCTTGATGTCATGCGTGCGATCGGACCAGCGGTTCCCGACCACGCGGACGTCGTTGGTGTGTTCGGGGTTCGCCTGTTGCCAGTCGCCGAGCAGGTCGTCGATGACCGGGAACAGTTGGTCCTCGGGTGGATCCCAGGGCTTGAGCAGGTAGTAGTCCAGGCCGATGTCGTTGATCGCCTTGATCGCGACTTCGGTGTCGGCGTATGCGGTGAGCAACAGGTGCTTCGCGGTCGGTGCCTGTTCGCGGGCGCGTTCGAGCAGTTCGATCCCGGTCATCCCCGGCATCCGCTGGTCGGTGGCGATCAGCGCGATCGGCTGGTTACGCAACGCGAGTTTGGTCAGGGCGCCCAACGCCTGAGCGCCCGACGTCGCCTTCACGATCAGGTAGTCGTCGCCGTACCGGCGGCGCAGGTCGCGGGAGATGGCCGCACTGACCATCGGGTCGTCGTCGACGGTGAGAATCGCAGGTTTGCTCACGCGGTGCCCCCCACAGCAATGAACCGATCCCGTCAGGATGCCACGAGATCCACTAGTCGTCGATGAGCGCGCGCAGCGTCTCCCGCTCCGGTTCGGGGACATAGCCGGCGTAGTAGTCATACATGTTCTGCCGTGCGATCCGGGCCGCCGCGTGACCGTCCCCGGCGCGGATCGCGTCCACCACCTCGGCGTGGTGCTGCAGCGATTCGAGCATCAGGGCGCGGCTGTTCCGGGCGTGCGCGACCCTGTCCGCGATCAGGGTGAGGACAACGCCGCGGACGACCTCGTTGCAGGTCTGGATCAGCGAGTTGCGGCTGATCCGCGCGATCACGTCGTGGAACGCCAGATCCGCCTCGCCGAAGGCCTCGAAGTCGACGTCGATCGCGGCCCGCATGGCCACCAGCGTCCCCTCCATCTCGGCCAGTTGCTCCGGGGTGCGCAGCCGGGACGCGACCTGGATCGCGGCGCCGTCCATGATCATCCGGAAGCCGATCAGCTCGCTCAGCGTCAGCTCGTCCACCCGCGCCAGCCGGACCATCTGCTTGCGCAGCGCCGACTGGGAGAACGGCAGGATCTCCGGCCCGTTCGGATCACCCGGGCGCGACCGGACGACGCCGTTGCTCTCCAGCACCCGCAGTGCCTCGCGCACCGTCGACCGGCTGACCTCGAACTGCGCGACCAGTTCGCGCTCACTCGGCAGCCGCTGACCTGGGGCGAGATCACCCCGGGCGAGGGCGTCCTCGACCTGCTCGACGATCCGCTGGTAGGCGCGGACGGGCTGCACCGGCTCGAACCGCGGACCCTTTGTCATTCCGGAGCACCCCAATCGCTTGACAGACCCCTGCGTAGCGACAAACCTAGTGGCCCAATGACACCTAGTCCACTGGTCGGACCAGTCACAACCGTACGGCGAACCGGGCCGGACCGGCGTGGCCCCGCTCAGCGGACTCCGCAGGGATCGCCAGAATGCGGCGAAGAACAGCCGGCAGCACTGGAGGAGTTCGCGTGAAGTCGTCGTCCCGCAGGAAAAGCGCGCTGCCCATCCGGGTGGTCGCCTTCGTCGCCTCCGCGGCACTCTTGGTCCTCACCGCCTGCTCCGCGGGTTCGGGTGCGTCGTCCGGCAGTTCGCCGGGCGGAGATCAGTCGTTGTCGATCGGCCTGGTCGCCGAGCCGGCCAGCCTCGACTTCACCACCACCGACGGTGCCGCGATCCCGCAGGTGCTGCTCGGCAACGTGTACGAGCGCCTGGTCAAGCAGGACGACTCCGGCAAGATCGTGCCGGCGCTGGCGAAGTCGTGGACTGTCTCACCGGATCGCAAGACTTACACGTTCGACTTGGTCGACAACGCGAAGTTCACCAACGGCAAGCCGTTCACCGCCGCCGATGCGGTGTTCAGCATCAACCGGGTGAAGACGGCCTGGACGACGTCGCTCAAGTCCGCGATGGACGTCGTACAGGAAGCCAAGGCGCTGTCGCCGACGCAGGTGCAGGTGACGCTGACCAAGCCGAGCAACGGCTGGCTGTTCCGGATGACGACCCGGATCGGCGCGATGTTCTCCGAGACCGGCGTGAGCGCGCTGGCCACGGACCCGATCGGCACCGGCCCGTTCAAGTTCTCGAAGTGGAACCGCGGCGACTCGATCGTGCTGGAGCGCAACGACGACTACTGGGGGACGAAGCCGTTCTTCAACCAGATCACGCTGAAGTACTTCAAGGACCCGACCGCGCTGAACAACGCGCTGCTCACCGGGACCATCAACGTGATCGGCACCGTGCAGGCGCCGGAGGCGCTGAGCCAGTTCACCAGCAACGACAAGTACCAGGTGATCGAGGGGACGACGAACGGCGAGGTGCTGCTGTCGTTCAACAACTCCGAGCCGATCTTCAAGGACATCCGGACCCGGCAGGCGATCCGCCAGGCGATCGACCACAAGGCCTTGATGGACACGTGCTGGGCCGGTCGCGGCAAGCTGATCGGCAGCATGGTCCCGCCGACCGACCCGTGGTACGAGGATCTGACCGGTGTCGCGCCGTACGACCTGGCCAAGGCGAAGTCGTTGCTGCAGGCATCTGGTGCCGCGGGCAAGACGTTGCGGCTGCGGCTGCCCACGTTGCCGTACGCGATCTCCTGCGGCCAGGTGGTAAGAGTCAGCTGGAGCAGGCCGGGTTGAAGGTCGCGATCGACCAGCAGGAGTTCCCGGCGGCGTGGCTGACCAACGTGCTTCAAGAACGCCGACTACGACATGTCGATCATCGCGCACGTCGAACCGCGTGACCTCGGTGCGGTCTTCAACGCGAAGTACTACACCCGGTACGACGACCCGACGCTGCAGCAGTACCTGGCCGCGGCGGACTCGGGTGACGAGGCGGCGCAGGTCGACAACATGAAGAAGGCAGCGCGGCGGATCTCCGAGCAGGCCGCGGGCGACTGGCTCTTCCTGCTGCCGAACCTGATCGTCGCGGACAAGAACCTGACCGGCCTGCCGCAGAACGCGATCACCGAGAACTTCGACCTGACCAGCCTCGCCCGCTCCTGAGTCGATACGGACCAGCTGATGATCCTCCGCCTGATCGAACGCACCGCGGTGCTCCTGGTCAGCCTTGCGGTCAGTTCGGTGCTCGTGTTCGCGTTCCTGGCCGTGCTGCCCGGCGACCCGGCGCGGGTCGCGCTCGGCGTGAACGCGTCCGACGAGGCCGTCGCGGAACTGCGCCGGCAGTTCGGTCTCGACCGGCCGCTGCCGACGCAGTACGTCGACTGGCTCGGCGGGATGCTGCGCGGTGACTTCGGGACGTCGTACGTGTCGAAGGCCGAGATCGGGCCGCAGATCGTCGATCGGTTCCAGGTGACGCTGTGGCTGGTCGTGGCCGGCATGGTCATCGCGTTGCTGATCGCGGTGCCGGCCGGCACGGTGATGGCGGCGCGGCACCGGAAGGTCTCCGGGCTGGCGTTGTCCGCGGTCTCGCAGCTGGGCGTCGCCGTACCGGCGTTCCTCGCGGGCATCCTGCTGATCATGGTGTTCGCGGTGAAGCTCGGCTGGCTGCCCGCGAACGGCTGGACTCCGCCGGCCCAGGACCCCGGCATGTTTGTCAGACAGTTGATCATGCCTGCCTTGGCACTCGGTCTAGTACAAGGCGCTGTCTTGACCCGATACGTGCGTAGCGCCGTGCTCGACGTCCTGCGTGAGGACTACCTGCGGACGGCGCGCGCCAAAGGGCTGAGGCCGTTCCCGGCACTGTGGCGGCACGGCATCCGCAACGCGGCCGTCCCGGTGGTGACCGTGCTCGGTCTCCAGCTCGCGACCCTGCTGATCGGCGCGGTCGTCGTGGAGCGCGTGTTCGTCATCCCCGGGCTCGGCAGCCTCCTCCTGGACGGTGTGTCGAACCGCGATCTCCTCCTCGTCCAGGACGTGGTGATGGTGCTGGTGATCGCCGTACTCGTCGTCAACTTCCTGGTCGATCTCCTGTACGTCGCGCTGGACCCCCGGCTGCGGGTGTCGCGATGAGGCGGCTGAATCCGAGCCTGATCGTCGGCGCAGTGATCGTCGGGCTCATCGCGCTGATGGCGCTCGTCTCGTTCGTCTGGACGCCGTACGACGCCACGCTCGTGGACCCGACCGTCCGGCTGGCCAAGCCGTCGTGGGACCACTGGTTCGGGACCGACAAGTTCGGCCGGGACGTGTTCAGCCAGATCATGGTCGGGTCGCGGACCACGTTGTTCGTCGGCGTGGTCGCGGTCGGCGTGGCCGCGGTGATCGGCGTACCGCTGGGGATCCTGGCCGCGATGGCGCGGCGGTGGCCGAGCGAGTTCATCATGCGGACCAACGATCTGCTGCTGGCGTTCCCGGCGTTGCTGCTGGCCATCATGTTCGGCGCGGTGTTCGGGGCGAGCACGACTGACGGCGATGATTGCCATCGGCATCGCGTCGGTGCCGAGCTTCGCCCGGGTGATCCGGAGCGGCGCGTTGCAGGTGATGCGGACCGAGTACGTGCTGGCGGCCCGGGCTGCCGGCCGGCAGCCGTTCCCGATCGCCGTCCGGCATGTGCTGCCCAACGTGACCAGCCTGATCACTGTGCAGGCGTCGGTGTCGTTCGCGATCGCGGTGCTGGCCGAGGCGGCGCTGTCGTTCCTCGGGTACGGGACGCCGCCGCCGACCCCGTCGTGGGGACGGATGCTGCAGGAGAGTCAGGAGTTCCTGTTCAGCGCGCCGCGGCTGGCGATCTTCCCGGGGGTGGCGATCGCGATCGCCGTCCTGGGTTTCAATCTGCTCGGTGACGGTCTCCGCGACCGCTTCGACCCGAAGCTGGAGGACCGCCGATGAGCGACGACGTACTGCGCGATGACGTACTGAGCGATGACGTGCTGAGCGTTCGCGGTCTGACCGTGACGGTGCGGGACAAGACGTTGGTCTCGGACGTCGATCTGACGGTCGGACCGGGGGAGCGGGTCGGGCTGATCGGCGAGTCCGGGTCGGGGAAGTCGCTGACCGCGCTGAGCGTGCTCGGTCTCCTGCCCGAGGACGTGATCGCGGCCGGCTCGGTACGGCTGACCGGTGTCGACCACGAGTTGATCGGTGCCGGCGAACGGCGGATGTCGCGGGTCCGCGGCCGGCAGTTGGCGATGGTGTTCCAGGAGCCGATGACCGCGCTCAACCCGACGATGCGGATCGGCGATCAGATCGCGGAAGCCATGCTCATCCACCGGACGGTGCCCGGTCGTGGCGGCAGCCCGGGAGGCGGCGGTCGAACTGCTCGAACGGGTTCAGTTGCCAGCGGAAACACTGCGCGCGTACCCGCACCAACTGTCCGGTGGCCAACG
This sequence comes from uncultured Actinomycetota bacterium, assembly GCA_963748245.1. Lineage (GTDB taxonomy): Bacteria > Actinomycetota > Actinomycetes > Propionibacteriales > Kribbellaceae > Kribbella. Next base: position 520,167 of record CAVVIA010000006.1, read on the forward strand.
GCAACGAGTCGTCCTGGGCCTCGCCCTCGCCAACGATCCCGCCCTGCTGATCTGCGACGAACCGACGACCGCGCTCGACGTCACCGTGCAGGCGCTCGTCCTCGACCTCATCGTCAAGGGCGTGGTCGCCCGTTCGTCGGCTCTGCTGTTCATCACCCACGACCTCGCCGTCGTCGCCACCGTCTGCGAGCGTGTTCTCGTGATGTACGGCGGTCGCGTCGTCGAGTCGGGTCCGGTCAGTGAGGTGTTCACGCGGCCCCGTCACCGCTACACCGAAGGTCTGCTCGCGGCCTCCGATCTGGAGACGGCCGACCGGCGGCTGACCACGATCCCGGGGAACGTGCCGCCGGCCGGTCAGTTCCCGTCGGGCTGCGTGTTCCGCACTCGCTGCCGGCATGCCACCGACGTCTGTTCCACCACTCCGGCCTGGAGCGGGTCGGAGGCGACCGGCTTCGCATGCCACCATCCCGTGGAGGTTGCACATGTCTGACATGTCACTCCGTGAGCATGTACGCGCGGCGCACCAGCCCGAGGCCAAGCCGGCCATCCAACTGATCGACGTCGTACGCAACTACACCCGGCCGCGTACGTCGCTGCTCCACGCAGCCCCCGTGGTCCACGCGCTGCGCGGGGTGAACCTCGAGGTCAAACCAGGCGAACGCTTCGGCATCGTCGGCGAATCGGGCTGCGGCAAGTCGACCCTGCTCCGGATCATCGCCGCGCTCGACCAGGCGACCTCCGGTCACGTCGTTGTCGAAGGCACCGACATCACCCGGCTGCCGGAGCGGCGGCTGCGATTCCTCCGCGAGAACCTGCAGCTCGTCTTCCAGGACCCGATGAGCTCGCTCGACCCGCGCATGCGCGTCCGCGACATCATCGCCGAACCCCTTGTCGTCCAAGGGCATCCGGCCTCCGGCGAACGCGTCCGCGAACTGCTCGAAGCGGTCGGGCTGTCCGCCGACGCGGGCGACCGGTACCCGCACCAGTTCTCCGGCGGTCAGCGGCAACGCATCTCGATCGCCCGCGCCCTTGCTCCGCGCCCGCGCATCCTGATCGCGGACGAGCCGGTCAGCGCGCTCGACGTCTCGGTCCGCGCACAGGTCCTCAACCTGATCTCCGACCTGGTCGACGAACTCAACCTGACCCTCGTCTTCGTCTCCCACGACCTGTCCGTCGTCAAACACGTCTGCGACCGGGTCGCCGTGATGAACGCCGGCCAGATCGTCGAGACCGGCTTCACCGGCGACGTGTACGCCGCCCCACAGCACCCGTACACCCAACGCCTCGTCTCGGCCATCCCCACTCTCCACAGAGCGTTGTCCGGAGCAACCACCACCGACCTGCTCGCTGCGAAGGGAGAACCCGGATGAAGTACCCGGCCGGTCTACCGATCGGAGAGGCCTGGGTCGAGGCGCCGTCCACCGAGCCGGTGGTCTTCCCGTACGACGGTTCGACCGTCACCGACGCGCCCGTCGGGGACGTGGAGCTGGCCCAGCAGGCGCTCGACCACGCCCTTGCCGTCCGAGATGCGGTTGGTCGACTTCCGTCGTACGTACGGCGGAACGCCTTGCAGAGCGTGCATGCCACGATCTCGGCCTCACGCGATGCCTTCGTCGATCTGCTGGTGCTCGAGACCGGGAAGCCGTTGGTCGACTGCCGGGTCGAGGTCGATCGGACGCTGCTGACTTTGGAGACCTCGGCCGAGGAGGTCGCGCGGCTCCACGGTGAGACGGTGCCGCTGGATCTGCTGCCGAGCGGGGACGGTCTGGTCGGGTTCTGGGTGCGGAAGCCGATCGGGGTCGTCGTCGGGATCACCGGGTTCAACTATCCGTTGCTGCTCGCCTCGCACAAGATCGCGCCGGCGCTCGCGGCCGGGTGCCCGGTGATCGTGAAGCCGGCGCCGCAGACTCCGCTCGCGACCTTGTGGCTCGTCCATCTGATGAGGGAGGCGTTGGTCGAGGCCGGCGCTCCGGCGGCCGCCGTACAACTGGTGACCGGGGGACCGGACGTCGGTGCGACGCTCACCACGGACCGCCGGATCGGCGCGGTCTCGTTTACCGGCTCGGCCGCGGTCGGTCACCAGATCGCCCGCGACGCCGCGCCGACGAAGGTGCTCCTCGAGCTCGGCTCGAACTCCGCGCTCGTCGTGGCCGCCGACGCCGACCTCGATGCAGCGGCCGATGCGATCATCCGCGGCGGGTACTACGCATCTGGTCAGGCATGTATCTCTGTGCAACGAGTAGTCGTTGTCGAGTCCATACATGCCACATTGCTAGACAAGCTGACCGAGCGTCTGCCTGCCGTGGTTGTCGGCGATCCGCGCTCCCCGGAGACCCGGGTGTCGGCGCTCATCGATCCGAAGTCGACCTCGCGGGTCCGTGCTTGGGTCGATGCGTCGGTCGCATCCGGTGCCGAGCTGGCCTACTCGAAGGACGGGGACCTGCTGGGACCGACCGTGCTGACTGATGTGCAATCGGGGCAGCTCGCGTGGGACGAGGAGATCTTCGGGCCGGTGATCGCGGTCCGGTCGGTGCCGGATCTCGAGACGGCATTCGCCACGGTCAATGCATCCCGGTACGGCTTGCACGCAAGTGTGTTCACGTCCTCGCTCGACACGGCGTTCACCGCGATCGACCGGCTCGACGTGGGCGGGGTGGTGATCAACGAGGTACCGGGATTCCGGTCCGACGTGATGCCGTACGGCGGCGTGAAGGACTCCGGGATCGGCCGCGAGGGACCACGGTTCGCGATCGAGGAATTGACCACGACCCGGATGGCCATCATCCGCCCGAGGCCCTGACCATGCCGCGCGGAGAACCGTGGGTCGTCGCCCTCACGTCTTCGGGCCCACGTGATCGCCGAGCAGACGAAGGGGAATCGTGACGGACTACACGAGATTGTTCCGCCTGGACGGCAAACACGCGCTGGTGATCGGTGCCGGCAGCGGTATCGGTCGGGAGAGTGCCCTCGCGCTGGCCGCCCAGGGTGCCCGGGTCACGTGTGCTGACCGGGATTCGGCCGCGGCCGACGAGACCGCGGGTCGTGGTGATCACCTGACGTCGTACGCGCTCGACGTACTGGACGACGCGGCGATCACCCGGGCCGCGGACGAGCTCGACGTTGTCGACGTACTCGTGTTCACCGCGGCGACCAACGTGCGGAAGCGGATTCTCGACTACACCGACGAGGAGTTCGACCGGGTCGTGGCGCTCAACCTGCGGGCGTCGTTCCAGCTGATCCGGGCGTTCGGCAAGCAGATGGCCGAGCGGGGGAGCGGCAGCATCATCGGGTTCAGCTCGATCCGCGGTACGACGGTGGAGCCCGGCCAATCGGTGTACGCGGCAACCAAAGCGGGCCTGGTCCAGCTGCTCCGGACCGCCGCCGCCGAGCTCGGACCGAACGGCGTCCGTGTGAACGCGGTCGCACCCGGCGTCGTCGAGACCCCGCTCACCGCCCAGATCAAGGCGAACCAGGCCTGGTACGACGCCTACGCGCAGAAAGGTGCGCTCGGACGCTGGGCCCGCCCGGAGGAACTCGCCGGCGCCGTCGTCTACCTCGCCTCCGACGCCGCCAGCTTCGTCACCGGCAGCGTGATCGCCGTCGACGGCGGCTGGACCGCAGTGGACGGCCGCTTCAACCCACCCAACTGACCCGCTGAACTCGAGCTGCTGAAGTGGAGCCTGCCGCATGAGCCTCGCTGACCTGACCGCGACCGAACTGTTGTCGATGTACCGCGACGGTTCGCTCTCACCTGTCGAGGTGATCGAGGACGTGCTCGCCAGGATCGAGGAGCTCGAGCCGCGGATCTGCGCGACGTACGCCCTCGACCCGGCCGGCGCCCGCGCTGCCGCTCGCGAATCGGAACACCGGTGGCGCGACGGCTCGGCCGGCGCGCTCGAGGGCGTACCGACAACGGTCAAGGAGAACATCGCGACCCGTGGCACTCCGGTGCCTCAAGGCACCGCCGCGACCGAACTCGTTCCCGCGACCGAGGACGCGCCCGCCGCGGCCCGCCTGCGCGAGGCCGGTGCCGTGATCACTTGTAAGACAACGATGCCTGAATACGGAATGCTCTCGTCAGGCGTGTCAACGTTCCACCACCTCACCCGCAACCCCTGGGATCTGTCGAAGACGGCCGGCGGTTCGAGTGCGGGTGCCGCGGCAGCCGCCGCGGCTGGGTACGGCCCGCTGCACATCGGCACCGACATCGGCGGCTCGATCCGCCTACCGGCCGGCTGGTGTGGCGTCGTCGGCATCAAGCCCACCCACGGCCGAGTGGCGGTCGGGAACCCGTACCCGGGTCGCGCGATCGGCCCGCTCGCACGTACGGCGGCCGACGCGGCGCTCGCGTTGTCGGTGATGTCCGGGTACGACCCGCGCGACCACACCTCCCTGCCGCCGATCAACGACAGCTACTCGGAGGATCTCGCGATCGACGGACTCCGCGTCGGCCTCCTGCTGGATGCCGGTGTCGGACTCCCCGTGGATCCCGAAGTACGAACGGCCGTCTCGTCGGCGGCCGCCGTACTGGAGAAGGGCGGCGCGACCGTCGAACCGATCGCCCCGATCATCACGCGCGCGATGCTCGACGGGCTGGACCGCTTCTGGCGGGTCCGGTCCGCAGCCGACATCGCCGCCTTGCCCGAGGACCGACGGGCGAAGGTCCTTCCCGAGATCCGGTCCTGGGTCTCGACGGCCGGCGACCTGTCCGGATTCGACGTCTTCCACGGGTACAGCCAGATGGGTGCCATGGCGGCGGCGGTCACCGAGGTGTTCCGGTCGTACGACGTGATCCTGTCACCGGTCGCACCGATCACGGCGTTCCCAGCTGAGCTGGCGTACCCGACCGACGATCCGTCGAGGCCGTTCGAGCACATCGGGTTCACAGTGCCGTACAACATGTCCGCGCATCCGGCCACAACGGTGAACGTCGGCTGGTCGCTGTCGGGGCTTCCGATCGGCGCGCAGCTCGCCGTACCGCATCACCAGGACCTGACCGCGCTCGCGCTGGCGGCGTACCTCAAGACCGAAGGCCGGGGCTGGCCGACCCCCTGATTTCACCGGCACTTTCTTCCGCAAGAGACGGTCCAGTTGTAGCTTGAGGTCGAGGTTGCTGAGCATGGCGGATCGTGTTGACGAGGTACCGGCCCACGCGGTGCGGCGCGGGCTGGTTTCGCACTGCTATCGGATGCTCGGGTCCATCACCGAGGCACAGCAGGTCGCCACTTTGAGTCTCCAGTCGTCGGGCGACGCCTACGCGATCGCAACCCGGGAGTGCCTGGACCGCGACGTGTGGCGGCCGTTGCCGACCGGTCTGGCGGAGGCGAGCGACGACCCCGAGGGGAAGCTGCACGAGCGCCACGAGGTGCTGTGGCTCGAACCGATCCCGGACGACCTGACCGACGGCCGCCCGATCGGCCTGGACCTCGTCGCCGCGCTGCAACGCCTGCCCGCACGGCATCGGGCCGCGTTGATCCTGACCGACATCGAGGGGTGGACGACTGATCGGGTGGCCGACTCGATCGGCACAACGTCGGCCGATCTCGCCGAAGCGCGCGAGCATTTCAGCCCGGGCCAGGGCCACGTCGCGGACGACGCCGCGCTGCTGAATCGCTACCGCGCCGCGTTCGAGCAGTACGACGTACCGACCATCACCGGATTCTTCACCGACGACGCGATCTGGGAGATGCCGCCGTTCACCTCATGGTTCCGCGGCGCCCGCAACATCGGCCGGCTCATCTCCACCCACTGCCCGGCGAAAGGCCCCGGCGACCAGATCCTTGTCCCGGTCAAAGCCAACGGCCAGCCTGCCTTCGCGGTCTACATGCGCGACCCGGCCGACAACATGCACCGAGCCTTCCAACTCCAGGTCCTCACCCTCACCGCCACCGGCATCATCCACGCCATCGCGTTCTTCGACCTGACCCTCTTCGAGACCTTCAACCTCCCCGACCTCCTCACCACCCTCCCCAAATCCCCCCACGAGCCCCAGCCCACCCTCCACGTCACCCGCGCCGACAAGCACCAGTGACCTAGTACGACAGCCGTAGTTCGTGATCTGGCGGTGTGGCGGTCCCGGACGTGAGGCGGCCACCGCTTGATGATCTCGGGTTGTGTGGACTCAAGAAGATCTCGCGGTGGCCGCGGGCCAAAGCATAGACCCTGGTCGTTGGCGGGTGGAGTTCGATGGGTTGATGGCGCGGATCGCGTCTCGGTTCGCCCGATTGGAGTCGCGGCGGCTGGCGCGGGATGCGGTTGCGGGGTTGATGTCGGGGTTGGCGGTGAAGAACTGCTGGACGCTGGCTGAGCACGCTGGTCACGACTCGCCTGACGGCCTGCAGCACCTGCTGCGGAAGGCGAAATGGGATACCGATGGAGTGCGTGACGACCTGCGCCGGTAGGTCGTGGAGCGGCTCGGCGAGGTCGATGCCGTGCTGGTGGTGGACGAGACTGGCGACCTCAAGAAAGGCGCCCACACCGTTGGGGTGCAGCGCCAATACACCGGGACCGCTGGGCGGATCGAGAACGCCCAGGTCGCGGTCTATCTGACCTATGCCAGCACTGCCGGGCACGCGTTGATCGACCGGGAGCTGTATCTGCCGCGGGTCTGGGCCGACGACACCGACCGGCGCGAGCAGGCCGGTGTCCCGGCGACGGCGAAGTTCGCGACCAAGCCTGCGCTGGCGACCGAGATGATCACCCGCGCCCTGGACGCCGGCGTGAGCGCGCGCTGGGTCGCCGGTGACGAGGTCTACGGCGCCGACCCGAAACTGCGTAAGACCTTGGCGGACCGCAGTGTCGGGTATGTGCTCGCGGTCGCGTGCAGCCACCCGGTCCGCACCGGCGTCGGCAAGATCCGCGCCGACGAACTCGCCGCCCGCCTGCCCCGCAAGGCATGGCAGCGGCTGTCGGCCGGTGCCGGCTCCAAGGGGCCACGGTTCTACGACTGGGCCTGGATCAGCATCGAACCCGAACCGGGAGCAGTGCCCAGTGGCGCTCAAGGGCAGCGGTGGCTGCTGATTCGCCGCAACAACGCCACCGGCGAGCTCGCCTACTACCGCTGCTGGTCACCGGCACCAGTCCCGCTGCGCGAACTGGTCCGCGTCGCCGGCCGCCGCTGGACGATCGAAGTGTCCTTCCAAGCCAGCAACACCCTCACCGGACTCGATCAGCACCAGGTCCGCCGCCGGCACAGCTGGCACCGCTGGACCATCCTCGCGATGCTCGCCTACGCCCTCCTTGCCGTCCTCACCGCGACCGAACGAGCCGAAACCTCACCCTCACCAGGCCTGATCGCATTGACCTGCAACGAGATCCACCGCCTGTTCAACACCCTCATCGTCGAGCCGATACGAGACCTGCAACACCGGCTGCACTGGTCGACCTGGAGACGCCGACACCAACACCGCGCCCGAACCAGCCACTACCAGCGCCGAGAAGCCTTCCTGGCATGAACGTCACGAAGTCCGGCTGTCGTACTAGCTGCCCGGATCGTTCGTCCTTTGGTCGCTACGGTCGTCGCGACGCGTGGACCGATGTTCGGACTCGCTTTGGCAGTTGGGTATGACGGTTGCTCGACTGGGACCTCGGTGGTCAGCGCTTTCCAAACTGACAGCTCGATCGCGATCTTGGCGCGGCGTCATCATTCGTTTGATTTCGGCCGCGGAGGTTCATCCGAATCAACGGCACCGTATTCGGCGCCCTGGTCGGCCTGGTCATCCACACCATCAGCCAGTTGCTGTGACCCACCCGGCTCCTCCGTCGCCGCTCCTGCCGTTTCTGTCGGTTGGGCTGCTTCAGGTGCTGTCTGGCTTTCGTAGCAGGGGAGATTCCTGTGTTCAGTGGGGCGATCATCGTCGAAAGTGTTCGGGTCGGTAGCTCGTTGGAGGACGTGCCGCTGCTCGTCCGGAAGGTGACCAGGTTCGAGGTCGCCGGAGCGACCGTGGATCAACCGGCGGTCTGGACGATTCTGGAGTTCAAGGTGGAGGACAGGTACGCCGAGCCGCTGGCTGAGAACCTGCAGGCGGTGCTGGAGCGGCCTGGTTGGTACGCCGATTCCATGACGAGCGGGAGGTCTTCGTCGTGTTTCCGGGAAGGGCCTTCCGCTATCCCCGCGGCGATGAGCACGGCCGCGAGCTGGGCATTCCCGAACCGCAACTGGACCGGACGGACTGAGAAGGCCGCGCCGGGTGGAGCAGCCGGCCAAGCAAAACGCTCACCGGGCAGTCCATTCGCAACATTTGGGGTTGAGCGCGCATCATCTCAGTAGGTGCCTCTCCGGCGATGTGTGGTGGGGAACGGTTATGAAGCTTGAGTTGCGGTGTTTTGGCGCGCCCATGGTCAGCGGGGGGCGGAAGGTGGTGACGGCTCTTCTGGTTGTGCCCCTGCTGATCGCCGGTGTTGTAGTCAGCCTCCCCCCGGCGGACGCTGCCGAGACCGCGGTGGTGATTCCGGCGGGTTTCACGCCGGTGCCGATCGCGACCGGGCAGCCGGCCGCGAACCTGACGAACTTCGAGTTCCTGCCGGGTGAGCGGGTGCTGACGCTCGGGCGGGACGGCCGCCTGACCGTGGTGTCGGATGATGCGCCGCCGCGGACGCTCCTGACGATTCCGGCCGTCGCGCACACAGGTGATCTCGGTGCGCTCGGTCTCACGTTGGCTCCGAATTACGCCACGACGGGGCGGCTCTACCTGCAGTACGCCCGGACCACCGCGACCGGGAGCCGCGTGATGCGCGTCTCGCGCTGGACGGCTGCGCCGGTCGACAACCCGACCACACTCGGCGGCGAACAGGTCCTCCTGGAGGCGCCGCTCTCCGGCGTCTACCACGGCGGTGGGACGGTTCTGGTCGCGCCGGACGGCAAACTGCTGATCAGCATCGGCGACAACGCCGCACCACTCGCCTCCCCGAATCCCGAGGCCTTGCGGGCGCAGAACTTGGACGGCCCCTACGGCAAGATCCTCAGGATCGATCCGGTCACCGGCGCCGGAGTACCTGGCAACCCCTACTACAACGCGGCATCTGCGTCGTCGTGGCGAAGCAAGGTCTATGCGTACGGCCTGCGCAACCCGTTCCGGATGTCGGTGGACCCGCGGAACGGGCGGGTACTCGTTGGTGACGTCGGCTGGACGCAGTACGAGGAGATCAATCTGTTGGCCGCCGGCAAGAACTACGGCTGGCCCTGCTACGAGGGACCGGGCCGGCACTCGGGGTACGCGAACACCGCGGTCTGCCAGCAGGTCTACACGCAGTCGGTGCAGGGACCGCTGTGGAACTACGCATCGCCCACCAGCCAGTCGTCGATCACCGGCGGCACGTGGTACACGGGAACGTCCTACCCGGCTGCGTACCGGGACGCGTACTTCTTCGCGGACTACTCGCAGCAGAAGATCTGGACCATGATGATCGACGCGCAGGGCAAGATCACCAGGCCCCCCGAGGCCGCGGCCTTCGCCACCGGTATCGGCGGGCCGGTCGCGCTGAAGACCGGTCCGAACGGCGACGTGTACTACGCGGACATCCTCTCGTCCGACCTGGTCCGGCTGCGCTACGCGGCCGGGAACCGGGCGCCCGTACCGCGCGCCGGCACCACCGTGAACCCGGACACCTTGACGGTCACCTTCGACGGCTCGGCGTCGTACGACCTGGACGGCGACGATCTCACGTACACCTGGGACTTCGGCGACGGCAGCCAGGGAATCGGTGCGGTCGCCACTCACACCTACGCGGCCCCGGGGAAGGTCAGCGCGACGCTCACCGTCAAGGATCCTCTCGGTGCGGCGGCTACCACCACCGTCACCGTGGTGCCGGACAACCACTCGCCGGTGCTCACGCTGTCTGCTCCCGACAAGAAGTACGCCGTCGGGGACACCGTCTCCTTGAGCGCCTCCGCCGATGACATCGAGGATGGCGCACTCCCGGTGTCCTGGCGGACCGACCTGATCCATTGCGACACCGGCGGCGGGTGCCATCTGCATCCCGGCCAGACCAGCACCGGGCCGACCTTCTCGGATCTGTTCGACGACCACGGCGACGAGACACGCATGCAGATCACCGCTTCGGTGGTGGACCAGGCCGGCGTGCGGACCGAGAAGGTGTATTCCGCCGAGCCGGATCTGCGCACGCTGACCGTGCTGGCCCCGGCACCGGTGCTCATCAACGGCGCCCAGCGGGTGAGCGTCAAGGTGGCGGTGAACTCGAGCAACGAGGTGTCCGCTCCCGGTGTGGCCGGCAGCACTGTGTTCACGGGCTGGTCCGACAGCGGGCTGCAGACGCACACGCTGAAGATGCCCGCGGCAGACCGGACCCTGACGGCGCACTACGCCAAGTTCGTACCCGGTCGGTACGGCGACTACAACGGTGACGGGCGCACCGATCGGACGGTCTTCCGGCCGTCCACGGCGACCTGGTTCAACCTTGGGTTGTTCAGCACCCAGTACGGCGGTGCCACCGACCTGCCGGTCCCCGCGGACGTCAACTCCGACGGGCGGACCGACGTGGTGAGCTGGCGTCCGTCAGACGGGATGTGGCAGGCGCGCGGACTCTTCGAAATTCGTTGGGGCGGGAACGGGGACGTGCCCGTCCCGGGCGACTACAGCGTCAACGGCCGTACCGACCTCGCGATCTGGCGACCCAGTACAGGTATCTGGTACGTGCGTAACGTCTTGCAGATTGAATGGGGTGGGCCAAGCGACGTGCCGGTACCGGGCGACTACAACGGTGACGGCAAGATGGAAACCGCGGTCTGGCGCCCATCGACCGGCATGTGGTGGATTCGTGGCCGAGCAGCCATCCATTGGGGTCAGGCCGGCGACATCCCGGTCCAGGCCGACTACAACGGTGACGGCCGAACCGACCTGGCCGTCTGGCGTCCCTCGACCGGCGTCTGGTGGACCAACGGCACCCCCGCAGTCCGCTGGGGCGAACCCGGCGACATCCCCCTCACCGGCGACTTCAACGGCGACGCCCGAACCGACCTGGCCGTCTGGCGCCCCTCGACCGGCGTCTGGTGGATCAACGGCACCCCCGCAGTCCGCTGGGGCGAACCCGGCGACCGCCCGCTACCCCGCCCTCTTGGCGCCAGGTAGCCCTCGCCGCCCTGCCTGAACTGCTTCCGGCGGGGCGGCGGCGGAGCCGTGTGTGGGCAGACGGAGTTGTCAGGTGCTCGGGCTCTCTAGACTGAATCACGACGAGGTGAATTGATTCAGTTGATCCAAGCGGACACGTATTTCGGCCGGATCATCGAGGCGCGCGAGGCTGCCAAGCTCACGCAGCGCCGTCGTCGCCGGCATGTTCGGAGATGGTCCAGCAGTTCTTGCCGGACAGGCCAGACAACAACCCCACCACGAATCCACGAGCCTGGCGCCGCGGTTCGACCCGCGCGAACCGCGGCGCGATCCTGTCTATCAACGCGTCGAACATCGACTGCCACCGCCCACCACCTAGACTGTCGCCCGCGGCCACCGCCGCATCAGCTGTGTTCCACACAAACCCGGCATGATGACGCGGTGGCCGCGCCTCGTCACGCCGCCACGCCGCACATCACGAACTCCGGCTGTAGTACTAGCCGCACATCACGAACTCCGGCTGTAGTACTAGCAGTCACCCGCAACACGCCGGGTTCAGCGACGTGACGGATGACGGCCTGCTCGACATGCTTTTCGTACACCCTGATGCCGGCGGCCGCGGCGTCGCGCGAGCCAACGGCGAGAACTGGATCCGGGGCGAGAACCTGCCCAACTACGACATGCGCCTGAGACTCGGCTAGGCGGCCCTCAAACCGGACAAGCCGCCTGCGCACGCAACCCGGGACTCAGGCCCGCCAGCGGTTGGTCAGTTCGTCATTGCTAGGCGGCGGTCCCGGGAGTTCCGAGTCGCCGCTCGGTCGTTCCCCGGGTCGATGCATCGCCTCCAGCATGAGGGCGAGGTACCGATGCCGGAGCTGGTTCGTCCGCGCCTCGTCGCCGAACTTGATCGACGTGATCTGCTCCAGGATCACGCCGAAGTCCTCGACCACGATCCCCGGCCGGAGGTACTTCTCGGTCCGCGCGTGGATGGCCTTGTTCAGCTCGGCCGCCCGGGCGGCGTCCTGCCAGAGGTCGGGCGTCGGGGTGAACGTTCCCGCCAGCCGCTGGGTCAGTGAGTTGGTGTCAGCGTCGACCAGCGCGTGCAGGAACGCTCCGAACGCAACCCATGGCTCACGGTCGTCGGCGAGAGCCTTCTCCGACTCCTCGATGTACCGGGCCAGCCCGTCGCTGCACAGCTTGCGAAGCAACTCCTCCTTGCTCGCGTACCGCCGGTAGAGCGCGCTGATACCGACGCCGGCGCGCTCCGCCACCGCGGCGATCGGGGCGCCGGGATCGGCGATGAACACCGCCCGGGCCGCGGCCAGGATCACTTCGTCGTTACGGGCCGCCTGCGCCTGCCGGCCGCTGAGAGATTTCGTCATGTCACCCAGATTACCACTTGAACGGAATGCTCCGTTCCGCTAGAGTTGGAACAGAACAGTTCGTTCCGTTTGAACCTGGAGTCGATGATGACCGCAGTCGTAGAACTCCCCCGCAGCGCAGCAGCCACCGCCGTCATCGAGGCCGCCCCGCGGCCCCGGCGTTGGCTCGCCTTCTCCGCGGTCATCACCGCCTCGGTGATGGACCTGCTCGACTCGACGGTGATGAACGTCGCCGCCCCCGCCATCCGCGCCGACCTCGGCGGCTCCTACGCGAGCCTGCAGTGGATGGCCGCCGGGTACACGATGGCCCTGGCCGTCATGCTCCTCGGCGGCGGCCGCCTCGGTGACCTGGTCGGCCGGAAGCGGGCGCTGCTGATCGGCGTCGGCGGGTTCACCGTGACCTCGTTCCTCTGCGGCCTCGCGGTGTCGTCGGAGATGCTGATCGCCGCGCGCGTCGCCCAGGGCGTGTTCGCGGCGATCATGCTGCCGCAGGGCTTCGGACTGGCCCGAGACCTGTTCGAACCGGGCGAGCGAGCCAAGGCATTCGGGTTCTTCGGCCCGGTGATGGGTCTGTCGGCGGTGATCGGCCCGATCGTCGGCGGCACGCTGCTCGACGCGGACCTGCTGGGTACCGGCTGGCGAGCGATCTTCCTGGTGAACATCCCGGTCGGCATCTTCACCTTCGTCGTCGCGGCCAAGTACCTGCCGAACAACCAGCCCACCGGCCGCCGGATCTCGCTGGACGTTCCCGGGCTGCTGATCGCCGGCGCCGGCCTGTTCGCCCTGGTATACCCGCTGGTGCAGGGTCACGAGATCGGCTGGCCGCTGTGGTCGAAGGCGCTGCTCATCGCTTCGGTGCCGGTGCTGGCCGGATTCGGTGTCTACCAGTCCCGCCGGCAGCGCAGCGGCGCGACCCCGCTGATCGAGCCCCGGCTGCTGCGGAGCCGCTCGTACCTGTCCGGCGTGTTCTTCGCGGTGGTCTTCTTCGGTGCGATGGCCGGCACGTTCGTGCTGGGCATGTTCCTCCAGGTCGGCCTCGGCTACACCCCGATCCACGCGAGCCTGGCGATGGCGCCCTGGGCGTTCGGGGCGCTGGTCGGCTCCGCGGTCTCCGGGATCACGATGCAGAAGTACGGTCGCAAGCTGCTGCACATCGGCCTCGCGCTGATGGCGACCGGACTGGTCGGACTGTACGGCGTACTGGCGCTGACCGGACTGGACGTCGGGCACTGGGATCTCGTGGCCCCCACCCTGATCGGCGGGGCCGGCATGGGCATGGTCTTCGTCCCGCTGTTCGACATCATCCTGAGCGGCGTCCGGGACGAGGAGGTCGGCTCGGCCACGGGCCTGCTGGGCTCGCTCGAGCAGGTGGGTATCGCGCTCGGTATCGCGGTGATCGGGAGCATCTTCATGGGCAAGGTCGCCCACGCCGCGCCCGGGACCAGCGCCGTGGCCGCACTCGACGGCACCCAGACGGCGCTGCTCGCCACCATCGGCGGGATCCTGCTCGCGTTCGCGGCCGGCTTCCTGCTCCCCAAGAGCGCGCGAGCCGGCGCCGAGCACTGATCCAGCCGGGACCCGCGTGACGGGTCTTGCCTGCGCTTGTGGCAGCTCCCGGTGACCAGTTCGTGGGACCGTGGACACGCTGTGGGGCCTGGAGACAGGAAATACCCTGTCCCCAGGCCCCACTTCCTGTGCCCAGCCCCGGTTCGGGTGCCCAGCCCCGGTTCGTGTCCCTCACCCAGGCAACCGTGACAACCCGAACGTTTCCTGACGCGGCACTAGCTCACCTGTCAAGCAGTCGACTTTGAGGCCGCGCTGTGGAAGCCGGCCGATGGTCCGGGCTCAGTAGTCGCCGTAGACCTGGACCTTGGTGCCGATGGGGGTTTCTTTGAAGATCTGGGTGATTTCGGGGCGGGTTACGCGGACGCAGCGGTGGCTGGCGGGGTAGGGCTTGACCAGGGAGTTGACGCGGGATCCGTGCAGGGCGATGCCGGGGCGGTCGCGCAGGAAGTAGAGCGAGTCATACATGTACGCCTCCGGGTAGAGGCTGCTCTCGTGTGCGCCGGCCCACTTGCGCCAGACCTTGCCGGTGCGGTTCGGGGTTTCGTAGCCGGGGGCACCGGTCGAGACCCAGACGATCCGCTTGTAGGTCTTGCCGACGATCTGGTACGCGACCTGGCAGGTCTTGTTCACGTAGATCCCGGGCGCGCGCGTCGGCGTCGGCCGCCTCGTTGCGTTGAGCACCGAATACGCGTCGGTGAGGCTGAGGCCCTTGCGGCTGACCGGCATGCCGTGGGTCTCGCGCCAGGCGCACAGCGCCTGCTTGGCGCGCACGGTGATGTCTCCGTCGACATCGCCGACCGGGTACCCGAGCTTGTCGAGTTGCCGCTCGACCCGGAGCGCGTAGTACTCCGGCTTCTGCTTCACCTTGGGCTTCGGCTTCGTTGTCGGCGTGGGGGTCGGCGTCGCGCTCGGCGTGCTCGAGGGCGTGCTGGAGGTCGGCGTACTGGCAGAGGAAGACGGCGTGTTCGATGGACTCGTCTCGCTGGCGGCCACGTCGGCACAGCCGACGAGAACGAACGACAGTACGACCGAGCCGGCTACGAGACCACGTCGACGAGACACGATTTCCCCTCTCCCTCAGCATTGTCAGAGTCGCAGAACCGCGCTGCTCGAGCCTGCAACGAAACGCCGAGACTAGTGCTCCGAGGGTTCCCCAGACGTGCCGTTGCCCGCGCCCGTCACCGAACCGTTGTCGATCACGTGTCCCGGGTCGTCCCGCAACCTTGCTAGACAAGTACCCATTCCGGCACTTTCCAGCTCGTGACTCCGCGACTGAGAGCCCTTCAACAACGGGCCGCAGTTCGATGCGCAGGGCATCGAATTTCAGTCAGCCGCAGGAGTCGCGTCGTACCAGCTCGTGCGGGAGGGGGACCATCATGGGGTACGCGCAACTACCGGAGGCTCTGTTCCGGCTCGTTGGATCGCCTCGATGATGGCCGCCGCGGCGCGCGATCCGTCCACGGTGACTGCGAGGCGGATCGTGCCCGCGGCATCGGGAGTGAAGGTGCTCGTGCCGTCGTCGGCGATCTCGACCACACCGGGTTCGGAGAACGTGAACAGGTCGGGCCGGGAGAGCGTCAGCACGGCGACGGGATCGTGCGGCACGTTCCATTCCTGCTGCCAGACGTCCCACCACTGCTGGATGTCTGCCCGCAGTGCCGCGCCGAGTGCTCCCGCGGCTCCGATCAGCTCGAGCCCGGCCTGGTCGATGCCGAGCTGCCGCGTCACGTCGAGTCCGGTCACGGTGGTCGGAATGCCTGCCGACAGTACGGTGCGGGCGGCGACAGAGTCGCTCTTGAAGTTGTGCTCGGCCTTCTCGCCGGGCGGGAACAACCCGCCCATGATCCACAGGCGGCGGATCCAGTTCGCCACCTGTGGTTCCCGTCGGAGTGCCTCGGCGATGTTGATCAGCGGGCCGACGGCAATGACGTCGATCTCGGCCCGGGCGCGCCCGCAGGGTGGCGATCAGGTGGTCGACCGCAGGCAGCTCTGCGACGGTTTCGCGATCCAGTTCCTCGTGCAGGCTGCCCTCATGACCCGGCCACCACACGTCCCGTCCGGACAGCGTGTTGCTTTGTCCAGCATGTACGGCGAGGTCGCGGCCCGCGAGTACGCCGTACCGGTGCGCGATCCGGGCTCGCAAGAGCGTGTCGCCGTACACGGTGGTCACCGAGTGCAGGCTCAGCTCCGGCGTCCCCATGATCTGGGCGAGCGCCATCGCATCGTCGACGTCCGAGCCGATGTCGGTGTCGAGAATGAGCGTGCGGGACGGCTGCAGCTGGTCCATGGACCTGGACAGCGTCGACGCGACCTACAGGCCGAGGTCGCGCAGGAACTCCGGCTTGTACGCCTGCATCACGACGTACCGCTGATCCGGCACCTCCATGCCGGCGTTCTTCGCGGCGTCGCTGGCCGCGTCGTGCTCACCGACCGGAACGTTCGGATCCGTCCAGTCCTGCTCGGCCGCATTCCACCGCGTCACCGTGTACTCGGCGCTGAGGTTGTCGTCGGCAACGAGCTCCTTGACGGTCCGCTCCGCTTCCTGGGCGTCCTCGAGGGTGTGCGTGTACAGCAACATCCGGTTCCCGTCCCGGGTCACCGTCACCTGGCTCCCGAGCCGCTTCTGCGCGTCGTCGTCCAGATCCAACGCCCGCAACCGCTCCCAGAACGACATCCGGTGCTCGTCGTTCCCGAGCTCGACCTCAACCCGAAACTCCTCATCCGCCATGTCCGACACCTTACCGTCGCCCCCGCGCTGCCTATCGTGGCGAGGTATGGATGAGTTGCTGGCGGAGCAGATCGCGTATTACCAGGCCAGGGCAGGCGAGTACGACGAGTGGTGGCTGCGCCGCGGTCGGTATGCGTTGCCGTCCGATCTCGAACGGCGCTGGTTCGAGGACGTGGCGGAGGCCGAGGCCGCACTGCGGTCGTTCGCTCCGACCGGTCGGGTGCTGGAGCTGGCGTGTGGCACCGGGCTGTGGACTCAACAACTGGCCGGATACGCCGACCATGTGACCGCTGTGGACGCGTCACCTGAGGTGATCGAACTCAATCGGGAGCGTCTCGGCGGGGCGCCGGTCGACTACGTCGTGGCCGACGTATTCGAGTGGCAACCGCCTGCCGAGAGCTACGACGTGGCAGTGTTCACATACTGGCTGTCGCACGTGCCTGACAATCGGTTGGACGCGTTCTGGTCCACCGTGCGTACGGCGCTGCGCCCTGGTGGCCGTGTCTTCCTCGTCGACAGCAGCCCGTATCCACCCGAGTCAGCAGAACCGACCGGCGGCCGTCCGCAACGCCGTGAGCTCAATGACGGCCGGACCTTCACTATCTCCAAGCGCTACTGGACCGGTCCCGAGCTCGAGGCCGACCTCCGGCGGCGGGGCTGGGATGCCGCCGCCCGCGTGACCACCAACGAGATGATCCTGGTCGCCACCGCGTCCGCATAGCGTGACCCGGCACTTCAACATGCGGGACAGGAGAATCCTTTTGCTTCGATTGACTACAGTTCTTAGTCATGGAGCTGAGGCACTTGGAACACTTCGTGGCGGTGGCCGAGCAGAAGCACTTCACCCGGGCCGCCGAGGCGATGTCGATCTCGCAGTCGGGCCTGTCCGCCTCGATCCGTGCCCTCGAACGTGAACTCCGCGCCTCCCTCTTCGTCCGCAACACCCGCAGCGTCGAACTCACCGAGGCCGGACGCGCTCTCCTGTGCGAGGGACGCCGTACGCTCGCCGCCGCCGAGGCCGCCAAGGACGCGGTCGCCGCAGTACAGGGCCTGCTCCGCGGCCACCTGACCGTCGGACTCGAGCAGTGTCTCGGTGTGGTCGACGTACCGGCGCTGCTCGCCAAGTTCCGCTCCGCCTACCCCGGCGTGGAGATCGAGGTCCGCCAGGGCGGCTCCACCCCGATGCTCGACGAACTCGCCTCCGGCCGCCTCGACGTCGCCTTCGTCGCCACCGCCGGCGACGCGATCGACGGCCTCGACCTCCGACCACTCTCGCGCGAGTCGATGGTCCTCGTCTGCGCCCCCGACCACCGCCTCGCCTCGGCGTCCGCGGTGTCGCTGGCCGACCTGGCGGGGGAGTCCTTCGTCGACTTCGACCCCACCTGGGGCGCCCGCGCGATCTCCGACCGAGCCTTCGCCTCCGCCGGTGTTGCTCACCCGGTCACCATCGAGGTCAACGACGTACACACGCTCCTCGCCCTGGTCGCGCACAACCTGGGCGTAGCCCTCGTCCCCGAACGCATAGCCGCCAAACGAGGCGACCACATCACCGTCCCTCTCGCCCCTGGCGCCGCCTCCGACTGGCAGGTCTCGGTAGCCGTCCCCACCAGCCCCGCCGCATCCCTGGCCGCGGACGCGCTGATCGGCATGCTCCCCACCACGGCCGTACACGCCTGATCCTCGCGCGTCCACGTCGACGCGGTCGGCGGATGACCCGAGGTGCTGGTTTGTCGTCGACCAGGCATCTACGATGCGGATGAGAAAACCAAATTTCCGCGAAGGGGTGTGTTGTGGCTCGGGCGATCGGGCGTGAAAGTGGACCGGGCACGCAGAGTGTCGAACGGGCCCTGTCGCTGCTGTCCGAGTTCACCGAGGCGCATCCGCAGCGCCGGGTCTCCGAGCTGGTCCAGGCGACCGGGCTCGGCCAGTCCACGGTGTCCCGGCTCGTTGCGGCACTTGTGGCGCTCGGGTTCCTCGCCTACGACCAGCGCAGCGGCCTGTACGGCATCGGCCCGCGGGTGATCACGCTGGCGGGGATCGGGCTGAACGAGATGCCCGTGCACCAGCAGTCGCGCCAGGTTGCGCAGAACCTGGCCGCCGATCTGAACCTGGGCGCCAACGTCGCCGAGCGTCGTGGCGCCGAGATGTTCTACCTGTGCCATTTCGAGGGCAGGGCGGCCGGCCGCTCGTCGACCCTGGTCGGCCGGACCGGTCCGTTGCACGCCACTGCGATCGGCAAAGCACTGATCAGCGAGCTGCCGCGGGCGGAATGGCAGGAACTCCTCGGCACCGATCTGCCGCGGTACACGCCGCACACCGTGACCGACCCCGATGAGCTGGAGAAGATGCTCCGGCAGGTGCGTGAGCGCGGCTACGCCCTGGAGCAGGAGGAGCTCGCCTTCGGCCGTGCCTGTCTGGCCGCGCCGATTCGAGACCGGACCGGCGCGATCGTCGCCGCCTTGTCGGCGTCCGGGCCGCTGTCGGCGATGGACCTGGCGAACCGGGAGGAATCGCTCGCCATGCAGGTCATCGAGCAGGCGGATCAGATCTCGTCGGGTCTCGGGTATCACGCGTCCGCGGCGGTTGGCTGACCCGCCGTACCACCAGTACTGCGGCTAGGCCCGTCGCGGCCGGCCAAAACACCAGTGCCGCCGGTACGACGTACCAGGCGGCCAGGGCGAGTGCGATGAGTACTGCGGTCCCGGCGAGCGGTAGTACCGGGCGACGCCAACTGAGATGGATCGTCAACAACCACACGGCCTTCACCCGTGCTGGACCTGCCGCGACAGCTACCGCCGGGAGCAGCCAGAGCGAGACCAGGTAGCCAAGTGTCACCACCGAGAGCGGCAGCGCCCACAGCGTCTGCCTCGACGCGGTCAGGTAGAACGCCAGCACCCACACCGTGGCCAGCGGTAGGCCGAGGACAACCTGTCCCCGTCCGAGCCACCTGCGCCACGCAGACCAGAACTGCGACCACGGACGCACCTCTGCATTGTTAGACAGATCTGCCTTGTCAGACAGATACGCATGCAAGACCTGGTGACTTGCCAACGTGGCTGGCGCGACTCCAAGTACGACAAGTCCGGCCGCGACCCCCAGCAGCCACAGCAACGTGACCATCGCGAGCCGCAACGGCCAGTCGAGCAGCCGATACAGCGGCGCTGCTCGCCCGGTCAGGTCGATCTCAGGCATCCGCAACCTGGCTCATCTCAGGCATCCCGCAACCTGGCTCGGAGATCGGCCCGCCCGACGGCGGCGGGGGACAGGATGGACAAGCCGCCGTCCACCGGCAGGACGACGCCGGTGATCCCGGAAGCCCTCGGCCCGGCCAGGAAGGTCACTGCGTCGGCGACCTCAGTGGGCAGGATCGTCCTGCCGATGGGGTAGCCGGCCGCGGCGTCCGGCAGGTTCGCTCCGCCGACCATTCCGGGGGCGACGGCGTTCACCCGGATGCCCCGGCCGCCGTAGTCCACCGCGAGCTGCCGGACCAGTGCGTCCACACCGCCCTTCGCAGCGGTGTAGGCGGCCGCCCAGGGGGCAGCGGCCAGTGTGTTCACCGAGGACACCGCCACCACTGCCGCCGCATCGCTCTCGAACAGATGCGGCAACGCGGCGCGCACGGGGAAGAAGAACGTGTCCAGGGTGTTCGACAAAGCCTCGAACCACTGCGCGTCCGTGGTCCGGTGGGCCGGCTCGAGCGGCATCCGGCCGGCCGCGGTGACCAGGACGTCCAGTCCGCCGAACTCGGCGGCGACCCGTCCGACCACCTCGGCAGCTCCGTCCGGGTCCGCGCAGTCCGCCGCCAACTGAAGGTCCAGGCCGTCGACCTGCTTGTCTTCGAGTGCGACGCCGGCGACCCGGCAGCCGTCCGCGACCAGCGCTGCGACGATCGCCGTACCGATGGGTGTGGTCGACCCGATGACCAGGGCCCGGCGGGTCACCGGACGCACCCAGCGCGTACGGCGTCCTCGTCGACCTCGATCCCCAGACCGGGCCCGGTCGGGACGGCGAAGCCGAGCGTGCCGGGTTCCAGGGGCGTCAGCAGCACTGTGTTGACCGGCTCGAACAGCATCGAGTGGAACTCGTAAGCCAACAGGTTGCCCACAGCAGCCGACGCGTGGATGCTCGCGGCCATGATGATGCCGAGCCCCGATGAGTGGTGCGGCGCGAGCGGCGTGAACCAGGTCTCGGCCACGGCGGCCAGATCCACCAGCTCGGTGATCCCGGTCCGGCCTGCATCCGGCTGCAGAATCGCGGCGGCGCCGCCCTCCAGCCAGGGCCGGAACTCCTGCCGATGCCGCAAGCTCTCACCGATCGCCACCGGGGTATCGATCCGCCGAGCCACTTCCGCGTGTCCGGCCACGTCTTCGAAGCCGACCGGTGCCTCGAGGAACCAGCCGCCCATGCTGTCCAGTCCGCGACCCAGTCGTACTGCGTCCGCGACGTCGTACACGCCGTGGATGTCTACCGCGACCAACAGGTCGTCGTGGACACCACGCAGAGCTTCCACAGTCGCCAGGTCCGCCCGGACGCCGTACCCGAGGCCAACCTTCACCTGCCGAACGCCTTGCGCCACCCAGTCCTCTGCGTAGGCAACGCGCTCGCTGTCTTTCTTGCCTGGCAAGCCAGACATGTATGTCGGTATGACATCGCGCTGGGCTCCTCCGAGCAGCTGGTGCACCGGCACGCCGGTGATCCGGCCGGCCAGGTCCCACAGCGCCACATCGACCGCGGCGACCGCGTCGCCCTGGTGGCCGCCGAGGTGACCGCGCTCCCGCATCAGAGCGCGGAGCCTGGTCACCAAAGGGCGCACCCTGGTCGGGTCAGCTCCGAGGAGTGCGGGCTTCAGCAGGAGCTCGATGATCTTCGCCGGGACCTCTGGAGCGACCGGCGCCAAGGCCTCACCCCATCCGACCGAGCCGTCGTCCGCGGTCAGCTTCACCACCAGCGCCTCGCGTGCCGACGCGTAGATGCTCGGCCACGGCGGCTTGGTGGTGTAGCTCCGCGACGGTGCGTCCGGCACCAGCGGAAAGACCTCTACATCGGTGATGGTCGGCATCAGCGGATCCCCGTCAGCGAAGTGATCTCCAGCCGGTCGAGTATCGCAGTCAGACCCGCGCGCGTTCTGCTGTCGAGGTCGCGAGCCGGGACCCGGACTGTGGCGTGGTCGATCAGGCCACGCCGTACCAGGACTTCCTTGTGGACAGCCCAGGCGATCCCGGTCTGCAGGCCGTACACCAGTAACGGCAGCAACCGGTCGAACCTCGTCCGGGCATCGTCGTACCGGCCGGCCTGCCAGTCGGTGAGGACCGGCGCGAGGAGGTCGGGGATCTCGCAGGCCGGCATCGAGCCGACGGCTCCGGCCGCCAGTTCGTCGAGCAGGAACTGCGCGTTCTGTCCACCCAGTACGACGAAGCCGGGCTCGTCGATCCGGTCCGTCACGGCCGCGACCTTCGGTGCGGTGGGCGGCGCCTCGACCTTCACCGAGGTGACTCCGGTGATCCTGCTGAGCTCGACGAGCTGCTGCGGTGACATGGCCACGCCGGTGGCGCCCGGAGCGTCCTGCACCATCACCTCAGGGCCGACCGCAGCCACCGCGGCGTAGAACTCAGGCAGCTGGGCCGGACTCGGGGCAACCATGTACGGCGGCAGCACCATCACCACGTCGGCTCCGGCCGCGGCTGCCTCGGTCGCCTGCTCGACTGCCGTCACCGTCGACGTCGCTGCCACGCCGACAACGAGCGGGACCGCACCAGCGATCACCTCAGCCACGGTCGTGGTGATCAGGCGGCGCTCAGCCGCGGTCAGCGCGAACGCCTCGCTGGCCATCCCGAGGACGGCGACCCCCTGGACGCCGCTGGCCAGCTGGAACTCGGTCAGCCGGCGGAGACCCAGCAGATCCAGGCTGCCGTCCGGTAGGAACGGCGTGGCCAGGATCGGTACCAGGCCGTGGACGGTGTTCATGGCTCGCTCCTCAGCGTCAGCATTCGGCATCCGTTAGATGCTTGACGAGATCCATCATGTGCGTAAGGCTGCCACATAGTGGATGAGATAGTCCATCATCTCGGCGAAGGATGCAGCCTGTGGGCAACGAAGCGGGGACGAATCAGAGTGTCGAGCGGGCGGCCGCCGTACTGCGTGCCTTCGCCGGCACCGGCACGCTCCGCGTGACCGAGGTGGCCAAGCTGGCGAGGCTGCAGCAGTCCACCGCATCGCGGCTGTTGAGCACCCTCGAACAGGCCGGATTCGTGGAGCGGGACGACGGGCAGTACCGGCTCGGCACCGAGCTGATCACCTTGGCCGGAGTCGCGCTGAACGGTCACCCCGTGCACCACGCGGCCCGGCAGCGGGCGCAGACCCTCGCGGCCGAGACCGGGCTAGGCGTCAACGTCGCCGTCCGGCGGGAGGCGGAGTTGTTCTACCTGTGCAACTTCGAAGGGCAGCTCGCACCGCGCTCCTTCGTGCTGACCGGACGGCGCAATCCACTGCACGCGACCGCGCTCGGCAAGTGCCTGCTGCTCGGGGTGGAGCAGAGTCGCGAGCTGCTCGGGGAGCTGGAGAGATACACCCCACGCACCATCACCGACCACGACGAACTCGCGGCCGCGGTCGAACAAGCCGCCTGGCAGGGCTACGCGACCGAGACCGAGGAGCTGTCCCTCAGCCGGTCCTGCCTGGCCGCGCCGCTGCGCGACCGGACCGGCCGGGTGGTCGCCGCACTGTCCCTGTCCGGTCCGTCCAGCATCGTCGACCTGCCGGCTCGCGAGCGGGAGCTCTCCCGGCTCGTGATGGAGACGGCCGACGCCATCAACTCGCAGCTGGGCCACCACGGCCCGGCCGACCAACAGATCCCGGCGCCCCTGCGCCACGACCTCCGGAGCCGATCATGAAGATCCGCCCTGCGCTCACCGCGTTCACCTGCGCGGTGGCGCTCGCCCTGTCGGGGTGCAACCTCGTCGGCGGCAGCTCAGAGTCCGCCGACGCCGCCAAGGTCACCGTCACCGTCGCACTGGTGCCCGACCCGCCGGGCGCCAGCCAGTTCTACCGCCAGCAGTTCGACGAGTTCGAGAAGGCGAACCCCGGGATCGCCGTGAAGGTGCTGGAGAACCCGTCCGACCAGCAACTGAACGCGGTCGAGCTGATGTTCCAGCAGAAGAACGCCCCCGACATCTTCCGGGCCCAGGACGACGGGATGGACCGGATGGCCGCCCGCGGCTGGGTCGCCCCGCTCGACGAGTTCGTCACGCCGGAGTTCCTGAAGCGGTTCCCGGCCGGCAGCATGGATCCGGCCACCTCGGGCCTGCACCGCGACGGCAAACTGATGAGCCTGCCGCTGGTGTGGGGCCCGTGGTCGACACTGCGGGTCTTCCTCTACAACGAGGACCTGCTCAAGAAGTCCGGGTACGACGGCCCGCCGAAGACCTGGACCGAGCTCGAGCAGATGGCCACCAAGGTCACCGCGGACGGCAAGGGCAAGTACTTCGGCTACGCCCCGACCGCTGCGAAGGCGGTCGGCGTCGAGATGCTCGCCGACACGGCCGTCCCGTACTCCGTGCCCGCGACCGGGATCGACTACCGCACAGGCAAGCCGGCCACCGCCAGCCCCGGCCTGGTGGAGGCGGTCGAGCTGCACCGCCGGATGCAGGCGGCGAAGGTGATGATGCCGGGCTGGGAGAGCTGGGACGGTAGCCGTGCCTTCAAGGAGTTCGCGGCGGGCCGGCTCGCGATGTACCCGACGCCGCCCTGGCACGTGGCCGAGGTCCGCAAGCTCGCGCCCGAGATCAAGATGGGGGTCACCGGGCTGCCGGTTCCGGCGGCCGGCCGGGGCGCCTACCTTCCGCTGACCAAGTCGTTCAGCCCGCTGTGGTCGATGTCGGCCGAGTCGAAGCACAAGGCGGAGAGCTGGAAGGTGATGGACTTCCTCGCCTCGGCGCCGTTCCACCAGGCGTACTACCAGAAGTTCGGCACGTTGACCGCGCTCGACAGCGCCTGGAAGGCCGAGGCGGAGCAGAAGCCGGACCAGGCCGCCATTCTCAAGGTGGCCGCGGACACCATGCGGCGGGCGCCGAACCCGTCCCTGAGCAGCGCGGGCGGCCGGGCGATGACCGACGCGCTGGCGGCGAAGCCAGATCTGAAGCACACCGACGCGGCCTTCAGCTCGATCATCAAGAACCAGCCGTTCGCGCCGGTGGCGGCCCGGCTGGACAAGGACCTGCAGGCCTACCTGGACCAGACTTCGACGGCCCTGAAGGGCAAGGGCAAGGAGGGTTCGGCCAAGGACCTGACCTTCGCCGGCTGGAACCCGCTGCAGGACTACACACCGGGAGGCTGACCGCATGAGGTTGCGCAACCACTGGTGGAGCTACCTGTTCCTGGTGCCGATGGTGCTCCTGTTCGGCGGCTTCACCGTGTGGCCGATGCTCGCGAGTTGGTGGTACTCGTTCTTCGACTGGGACGGGGTGGGCGGCCCGACGGAGTGGGTCGGCCTGGCGAACTTCACCGAGGTCCTCGGTTCGCCGGCGTTCTGGCGGGCGTTCTGGCACTCGTTCGTGTTCTCGCTGGTGGCCATCTTCATCGAGCTGCCGCTGGCGCTGGTGCTGGCGATCCTGCTGAACAACAGTTGGCTGCGGTTCCGCAACCTCTACCGGCTGGTGCTGTTCCTGCCGGTCGTCGCCACCACCGCGGTGATCGGCATCGTGATCGCCATCCTGCTGGACCCGGCCGGCGGGCTGGTGAACCGGATCCTGCTGGACACCGGTCTGGTCGACCAGCCCGTCAACTTCCTCGGCAGTACGTCGACCGCGCTGCCGACGCTGTTGTCGATCGACGTCTGGAAGGGGTTCGGGATCACCTTGATCTACTGGCTCGCGGCACTGCAGACGGTGCCGAAGGATCTGCAGGAAGCGGCCTCGATCGACGGGGCGGGATTCTGGCGGGACCTGCGGTTCGTCACGCTGCCGGTGGTCACGCCGATCGCGATCGTCATCCTGCTGCTGGTGTTCCAGCGCAGCCTGAACACCTTCGACCTGGTCCGGGCGGTGACCGAGGGCGGGCCGGACTATGCGACGGACGTCGTACCGACCTATATCTACCGGTACGCGTTCGACCCGTCGCTGCAGGCACCGCGGTACGGGTTCGCCTCCGCGGCCGGAGTGGTGTTCGGCCTGCTGACGCTGGTCGTGACGTTGCTGCAGGCCCCGTTCCTCAAACGCCGCCTGGCCGGAGCGGGCCGATGACCTCGATAGCGCGCCCACTCGCTCGCCCGGCGACCGCGCGGATGACCGGCCGGTGGCGAGTCGTTGCCCGGCGCAATATCTGGCACCTGCTGCTGATCCCGCTGTGCCTGGTCTGGATCTATCCGTTCGTCTGGATGGTTTCGGCCGCCTTCAAGACACCCCGGGAGATGCTGATCGGCGGACTGTCGCTGCTGCCGGACGACGCCACGCTGGAGAACTTCCGGCGGGCCTGGACGACGGCGAAGTTCAGTACCTACACGGCGAACACCATCACCTTCTCGATCGTGGTCGTCGTACTGGTGTTGCTGGTGGCATCGACCGCCGGCTACGCCCTGGCGCGACCGGGGTTGCCGGGGCGGAAGGTGCTGGTCGGGATCCTGGTCGCGACGATGTTCATCCCGCACGGCTACACGATCATCCCGACCTTCGTGCTGGTGAACGGCCTCGGGCTGGGCAACGGTCTGCTCGGGGCCGCGCTGGCCCAGGCCGGCCCGGCGCTCGTCGTACCGGTGCTGCTGTTCATGGGCTTCTTCAGCGGCATCCCCAGGGAGTTGGAGGAGGCGGCGCGGATGGACGGCGCCGGCTACCTGCGGACGTACTGGCGGGTGATGCTGCCGTTGGCGAAACCGGTGATGGGCACGGTCGCGCTGATGAACTTCATCGGCGCGTGGAACGCCTTCTTCATCCCGCTGGTGTTCACCTTGGGCAACCCGGACCTGCGCACGTTGGGCGTCGGCATGTACGGGTTCTACGGGCAGGACACGACCGACTGGACCGGGTTGGCGGCCGCGGCCTGCATCAGCGTGATCCCGATCGTGATCGTCTTCCTCTTCCTGCAGCGCACTTTCGTCGAGGGGATCGCCGGTGCGGTCAAGAGCTGACCGCGTGTCCGCGATCTCCTACCGGCAAGGGGAATCGCCGCGACTCGATGCCCGGACCGGCGAACTGATCTGGGTCGACATCGCGGCCGGGCGGGTGCATCGCGGCCGGCTCGAAGGTGGCGAGTTGACCGTACTGCGGGACTACGACATCGGCGGCCCGGTCGGGGTCGCCGTACCGCTGGCCGCGCCGGGGGCGGGGTGGGCGATCGCCGTCCGGGACGGGTTCGCCCACCTGGCCGAGGACGGCACGGTCACGCCGCTCGCGACCGGTCTCACCAGCGGGCGGGACCAGATGAACGACGGCGCGTGCCATCCGGACGGCAGCTTCTGGGCCGGGTCGCAGGCGATCCCGCGGGCGCCCCGGGCGCGCGCTGTTCCGGCTGTCCGTCGACGGCGAGGTCGACGACGATGCTGACCGGTCTCACTGTTGCCAACGGCATCGACTTCGCCCCGGACGGACGGACGCTGTACTTCGTCGACACACTGCCTTCTCGGCGACTCGACGCCATCACTCTGTTCGACGGGCGGCCCGCCGGGCGGCGCACCATCGCCGTGATCAGTGGCGGCAATCCCGACGGCCTGGTGCTCGACGACGAAGGCTGTCTGTGGGTCGCCGTCTGGGATGCGAGCGAGGTCCGCCGCTACGCGCCGACGGGGGAGTTGCTGGCCACGGTCGAGTTGCCGGTTCCCCGGCCCACCGCGGTGTGCTTCCAGGGCAGCACGCTGGTGATCACCACCGCCTCGCTCGGTCTGGATCGTCCGCCCGCGGGCAGCGGGCACCTGTTCGCCGTCGACGTCGGGGTCTCCGGGCCGCCTGCTCACGCATATTGCGGATAACACATCCGTACTATGGACAGAGAAACCGCATAGTCATATCGTCGTCCCACGTCTGAAACGTAGGGAGCCGTCTGATGACCGTCCGCCTGCTGGTCTCACTCACCCTGATCGCCACCTCTGCACTGACTGGGACCGCGGTCGCCGACGCCGACCCGGCGCCCGGACCGAACTACGTGCCGGCCGGCTACCAGCTCAGCTGGGCCGACGAGTTCGCCGGTACGACGCTCAGCACGAACGACTGGTACTTCCGCGAGGGTGAGAAGGCGATCTGTGCCAACCGGCCGGGCAACGTCTCGGTCGGGGACGGCACGATGCACATCGCACTGAAGCGGGAGACGTACCAGGAGATGGACTACACCTGCGGCGGCATCATCTCGCGGCAGACCTTCGGCTACGGGTACTACGAGACACGCGCGAAGCTGTGGGGCGACCAGGGGTTCCACTCCGCGTTCTGGCAGATGGGGCTGGCCGATTACGTGCCGGACACCCCGTCGTACAAGGGCCCTTACAACCGGTTCAACGAGATCGACGGGTTCGAGATCGACTCGCATGCGCCGACCAGCGTCCAGCAGCACTCGCATTGGACCGTGCCGCAGCACATCGGCAACCAGGGCGGCGTCTACACCGGTCCTGACTCGGCTGACGGGTACCACACCTACGGCTACGAGTGGCTGCCCGACAAGATCCGCTTCTACGTGGACGGCGTACTCGAGCCGGACCCTGGACTATCCCGGCCCACACGCGCTGCAGAACGTCTGGCTCACCACACTGGGCTACACCGAGCCAGTGGACGAGGCACACCTGCCTGGTGAGACCACCTGGGACTACTTCCGGTACTACAAGCCCGTCGGCTCCGCAGACGACGTCGCAACCGGCACGGTGCTGGTCGACACCGGCGACGCGGGCTACGCCGAGACAGGGACGTGGACGAGTGACGGGGGTGCCTACGGCTACCAGGACAAGCTCACCCGGCGTGCGGGCTCAGCCGACGCCACGGCCAGCTGGACACCGAGTCTGCCGAGCGCACGGACGTACGAGGTGTACGTCTGGAACCCTGACTTCATCAGAACCGGCAGCACCGCCGCGCGATACACGGTCGACCATGCGGGCGGCAGCACAGATGTCGTGATCGACCAGACCAAGGCCGGCCAGCAGTGGATCGACCTCGGGTCCTATGCGATGACCCCGGGAGCCGGGCACAAGGTCCAGGTCGTCAGCTCCGCCGGCACGTTGCGCACCGATGCGGTCAAGTTCGTCCCGACGGTTGTCGTCGACAACGGTGGTGCCGGCTACACAGAGGCCGGGCCTTGGACCAGCAGTACTTCCGTCAAGGGTTGGCGCATGAGTGATACCCGTTACTCCTCCACGTCCACGAGCACGGCCCGCTGGGCCCCTCAGCTCCCGGCAACGGGACGGTATGACGTGTATGCATGGGTGCCAGGTAGTTCGGTCAACGTTGTGACGGCGCTATACACAATCAACAGCGCAGACGGCGCCAGCGCTCCTGTGGATCCCGCGGAGTCGGTCGGCGTCGACCGTTGGGTGCGGCTGGGCAACTACCAGTTCGCCGCGGGAAGCGCCGGGTGGGTCGAGCTGAGCAAGGCGACCGGTGACGAGGGCTACCTCCGGGCCGATGCGGTGAAGCTCGTCCCGGCTCCTGCCGCCGATGCGGTAGCCCCGGCGACGCCGACTCATGTGACGCAGAAGGTCAAGACCACGCCGTCGACCGGCGACGCCGTTCTCACGCTTCGGTGGACTCCGGTGCCCGGCTCGGACGTTATCGGTCATCACGTCTACCTCGACGGTCGGCGTCAGACGGCCAATCCCGTGCAACGCGGCTCATTCGAGTTGCATCAACTGCTGGCCGGCCAGACCTATCAGTTGTCGGTCACAGCCATCGACCGGTCCGGCAATGAGTCACCGGCTTCGCAGCCGATCGCCGTACCCGTCCCTGCCGACACCACCGCCCCGGCGACCCCAACGGGCTTGGTGGGGGAGGCCGCTGACGGTCGAGCAGTTCTGTACTGGAGCCAGAACTCCGAAGTGGACCTGCTCGGCTACAACATCTACGCCGACGGCACCCTGGTCACCACCGACGAGCCAGTCGGCAACATCGGCAACCCAGAACTGGTTGCACGAGGCATCGAGGTGCCGGACCTGGCGAACAACGTGGCGCACACCCTGCAAGTCCGGGCCGTCGACCTGGCCGGGAACGAGTCAGCACCGGCCACCGTGTCGGTGACCCCCGTGCCAATGACGTTCGTGGGCGTCACCGACTCCGGCTACACCGAGACCGGCGCCTGGACACCGTCCAGCGTGCCCGGCTGGCTCACCTCGCCGACCCGTGCCTCGAACGGCGCCGGCAAGACCGCCGAGTGGCGGCCCAACCTGCCCAGTACCGGCTCGTACGACGTCTACGCCTGGGTCCCGAACCACAGCAACAGCACACCGGCCGCCCGGTACGTCGTCACTCACTCAGGCGGCTCGACTCCTGTGGACATCGATCAACGCTCCGGCGGCAACCAGTGGATCCTGCTCGGCCGCTACACCTTCACCGCCGGCACCGCCGGCCACGTCACCATCTCGAACCCATCCGCCACCGGCTACCTCCGCACCGGCCACACCAAGTTCGTCCCGGTGAGCTGAGTTCTTGGAGCCGGACCGCAGCCATTGCGGTCCGGCTGCTGCTCAACTGGTGGGAACCGTGCCGTGGCCGACCCAGGTCATCAGTCGCATCTCGGCCTCATGCCGGGGACCGAAATGACCGCCGTCCACCCACATCAACTCGGCGTCGGGTAGATGCCGCACAAGCCATTCACCATGCGCGGCCGGAACTGAAGTGTCGTCGCGCGCCAGCATGATTCGGGTGGGCGCCTGGATGTCTTCGACGGAGAGCCCCCAGTCCCGCGCGTCCGACAGGCAATCATCGACGTAGCCGGCTGAACCCTGCCGACTGGACTCGTCGAACGCCTCCACGAGCATCGCCCGATCGTCTTCCGGAACCTCGAGCTCGGGCATGCCGGCGTTGACCCAGTCCATCATGTCCTGCCAGTCGGCTTCGAGCGCCGCTGCTCCCTGCACGCCGTGCAGCCAGATGTCCCGGGCGAAATCGTCCATGCCGGCATAGAAGTCGAGCCCCTCGGCCGTGAAGGGAGCAGACCCGACCACGGTCGCGCACCGGCTCACGCGATCCGGCAACAGAGCCGCCGCAGCCAACGCCGGCGAGGAACCGCCCGACACCCCGGCCACCCCGAACCGCTCGAGCCCGAACGCATCCGCGATCGCGCGCATATCGTCCGCCGCGTCCGCCCCACGCCGCCCCGGAGCCCGCGTGGACAACCCATAACCGGGCCGATCGTAGGTGAACACCCGAAGGTGATTGCGCGCGTACCCATCACCCGGCTCCCGCAGAAACCGACTCCCCGGCGTCCCATGCAGCCAAAACATCGGCGCCCCATCAGGATCTCCCCACGAACAAACAGCCAACTCCCGGCCGCCCGCCGTACTCACAATCCGCGTCTGCTCCTGCATGACATCCCCCAAAGATTGCTGACGGATCGCCCCAGTTGGGGCGATCCGGTGGTCTCAGCATGGCGTCTCAGATGCCAGGCGGCTATGGCCCACGGTTCTCACCCGCAGGTGAAGGTGTCCTTGGACACCACGACGACGCCGTTGGCGTTCATCGTGAACTTGCCCGACAGCCGGAGGTTCAGTGCCGAACCGTCGGTGCCCCGGAGCGTGCTGCGCAGCCGGTACTGCGAAACGCGTGCAGTGTCGCCCTCGTCGGTAAAGGACGTCACGACCGCGTTCACCTTCTCGCGATAGGTACCGGAGTACGTCGGCAGTCCGGCCGCGTCCGGGATCAGTTCGACGAAACCGGCGATGACGCCATTGAGGTGAAACTCCCCGTCGATCTGCCCACCGGGGGCAGTGACGAATCGGTACCCACCGGACCGGACTTCGTGGAACGTCCCCGCCCACGAGACACAGGGACCGTCGCCGGCCGCGAAGCGCTCGTAAGCGTCGTAGTCCTCGACAATGAAGACGTGTTCGGCCCCTCGCGCCGATGCGGGCGGCGGCTGCGGCCCCGACGAGAGCGAAGGCGCCGAGCAAGATGGCGAGCGTGTGCCTCATGATGTGACTCCTCTGATGACGATCTGCTCAGCCGATCACGCAGGTAACGGAGGCGGCGATGAAGGCGATCGCGCCGAGGAGGAGTGCGGTCAGTGTGGCGGCGGAGAACGAGCCGACCCTGCGCCGGTAGTCGAGCGCGAGTACGACGGCGACCGCGCCGAAGACCTGTGGCCACCCTGACCAGAAGCCGATGAACGTGGCAGCCGACGCGATCGCGAGACCGAGTGCCGTGGCGGACAACCGCCCCGGTGAGCCCGCCCGGGCACGGAGACCGAGCCAGACGGCGACAAGGCTCGCAACGAGCACCAGTCCGACGTAGGTGGCGACTTCGAGTGCACTCGTTGCCTCCGACTCCGGATCGGAGTTGATGCCGAACGCGTCGCCGGCCGTCATCGTCAGGCCGAAGGTGACGGCGCCGATCGCCGCGGCGATCGCGGGGTGAAGTACGTCCAGTCGGTGCGACGTTGCGGTGGTGCTCATGAGAGCCCCCTCTGAATTGGAAGTGAGGCTTCGAGCGGACCACGGTTCGCTGCCGGGACGGACCCGTCACGGGATGTGGTTCGCCCCGGACGAACTCCTGTGTGCCCCGGGACTTCTGTCCCGGGACAGCCGACTCGATCGAGCGCACACTGTGGGCATGGGAGCGGTGCGTGACGACGACCGAGGACGCCGGATCGGCGGCTGGTCGCTCGCTGCGCTGACACTCGTCCTGTTCGCGACGGTCCCGTTCTCCTTCGGGGGCGGGGTCCTGTCGCGTCCCGAGGTCGTCAGTCCGGGGCCCGACTGGTGGCTCGGTCTGATCGTCGCCTGCTTCGCACTCTCGGGCGCTGCCCTGATCCAGGCTCGGCCGCGGAACTGGATCGGCTGGCTGCTGGTCTTCTCGGGGTTGCTCCAAGTGACCAACGTGGCCACCGACGCGTACGCGACCCGCGCGCTCACCGACCCGGACCACTCCCTGCCGCTGGGCCTCGCGGCCGTGTGGATCGCCTCGTGGACCTGGTTCCCCTCGCTCCTCCTGCCGGCAATCGTGCTCCCTCCGATCTATCCCACCGGCCGGCCGGCATCCGTCTTCTGGACCTGGCATGTGCGGGTCGCCCTCGTTGCGATCGGGCTTGGCGTGCTCGCGGCAGCGACCATTCCCGATGGTGTCGATGACAGCGTGCGCGGGACCCGGCTGCCCTGGGACGTCCCTGGCTGGTGGGTCTGGCTGGTCGGAGCGCCGGCGATCGCACTCCTGATATCAACCGCCGCTATCACCGTGGTCGGGACCCTGGTCCGCGCTATCCGCGCCACGACACCGGAGCGGCAGCAGTTGCTGTGGCTGCTCAGCGTGGTCGCGGCAATGGTGGCCACGGTCTTCACTGAGTACCGCGTGTTGTTCGCGCTTGCCTACGGCCTGATTCCGGTAGCGGTGCTGATCGGCGTACTCCGCTATCGGCTGCTCGGCATCGAGGTCGTTCTTCGTCGCACTCTGCTGTACGTCCCGATGACATTGCTGGTCGCACTCGTCATCGGCGGGCTGACCACCGCATTCGCCCGATTGGTACCCGAGGGACCGTTGCCGCTGCTGGCCGCCTCAGCCGTGGTGGCAGTGCTGGTGATACCCGTTGCCGGCCGGCTGCGGATTCTCGTCGATCGGCTGGTCCTGGGGGAGCGTGCCGATCCGCTCGCCCTCGTAGACCGGGTGAGCGCCGGGCTCGAGGTCGAGCACGACGATCCGGTCGCCTCGATGCTCGAAGCAGTCGCTTCAGCCGCTGGTACGTCGTACGCCGTCGTCCGGGACATCCACGGTGAACTCGTCGCCCAGGTGGGTGAGGCAACAGGCGCGTCACTTGATCTTCCGCTGCGCCACCGGGGAGAGCAGCTCGGCACGTTGACGATCGGACCGCGCCGCGGCGCAACCGGAGTCACCGAGCAGGATGCGCGACTGGTGACAGCCCTTGCGCCGCACCTGGCTGTCGTAGTCCGCGCGGCGCGGCTCACCGAGGAGCTCGCACGCGAACGCACGCGAGTCACCACAGCCACCCTGGCGGAACGGGACCGGCTCCGCAGAGACCTACACGACGGACTTGGGCCGTCGCTCGCCGGCATCGC
Source organism: uncultured Actinomycetota bacterium (assembly GCA_963748245.1). Taxonomy (GTDB): domain Bacteria; phylum Actinomycetota; class Actinomycetes; order Propionibacteriales; family Kribbellaceae; genus Kribbella. The sequence goes on from CAVVIA010000006.1 coordinate 554,091, forward strand.
GCTGGGTCTTGAAGCCGCAACCACTGCACAGCGCGCTGATCCCGAGGCCGTGCCGGAGCTGCTCGACCGAACGCGGGCCGAGGCCGAGGTGGCCGTTCGCGAGATCCACCGAGTCCTCGCCGGGCTCCGACCGACTGTGCTCGACCTGCATGGGCTCGAAGGCGCTGTCCGGGACACCGCGTCGTCGCTCGGCATGGGGCATCCCGGTGGCCCAGATTTCGATCTCACCACGGATGCGTTGCCACTGTTGCCGCCTCAGGTCGAGGAGGCGGCGTTCCGGATCGTCGCGGAGTCTCTGACGAACGTCGCACGACACTCGGCCGCCGTGCACTGCGCCGTACGGCTCAATCAGTCGAACGGGGATCTTCGCGTCCGAGTGTCCGACGACGGCACGGGGCTCACGCTTGGAGCTCGATCCGGGCACGGCCTCGATTCGATGCGCCAACGGGCCGCCAACGTCGGCGGCAGCCTGCTCGTCGAGCGTGCGACACCGCACGGGACGCTCGTGACCGCCGTGCTCCCGCTGGAGGCGCCATGACGATCCGCGTGGTGCTGGCCGACGATCACCCGATGTACCGGTACGGACTGACCGCGATCCTCGATCAGGCCGAGGCCATCGACGTAGTCGCCAGCGTCGGGGACGGGGACGAGTTGGTGAGTGCGGTGGGCGAACTCTCGCCCGATGTCGTGCTCACCGACCTTTCCATGACTCGCTTCGACGGTGTCGCGGCGATCACGCAGCTCGTGAGCGCGGATCCCGACCTGCCGATTCTCGTACTCACCATGCACGAGGACGACCAGCACGTCTTCGCCGCGCTCCGAGCGGGTGCTCGCGGTTATCTCGTGAAGGGCTCCGACGGTGAGGAGATCGTTCGCGCCGTCCGCTCCGTCGCATCGGGTGACGCGGTCTACGGAGGCGCCGTCGCCCGGCGCATCGTGGCGTTCTACTCCGGCGGTCAGGTCGAATCGTCCACCGCCCGCGCCTTCCCGGACCTGACTCCTCGTGAGCGCGAGGTGCTGGAGTTGCTGGCCGCCGGCTGCCGCAACCACGAAATCGCCCGCCGCCTGGGCATGTCGGAGAAGACCGTCCGCAACCACGTGTCCCAAGTGCTGACGAAGCTCCAGGTGCCCGACCGGACCGCAGCCGCCCTCAAGGCTCGCGAGTCCGGCATCGGCGGGCCTGCCTAGGAAGGCGCATCGCCCGTACGCGGCTGTGCCTGCGTACGGGCGATGCTTCACTGGTCGATCTACCAGGCGTAGTCCTCAGGAGAGGTCTTGTACCCCGGGAAGATCTCGTCGAGCTTGGCGAGTGCCTTGTCGTCCAGCTTGACGTCGACCGCGCGTACGGCGGACTCGAGCTGCTCCATCGTCCGCGGCCCAACGATCGGGCCGGTGACGGCGGGCTGGTGCAGAAGCCAAGCCAGCCCGAGTTCGCCGGGCTCGTGACCCAGTTCGTCCGCGAATGCTTCGTACTGCTCGATCTGCGGCCGCAGCTTCTCGAGGGCCTCCTTCGCGCGACCCTCCAGGCGGCGTACTCCCTCGTTCTCCTTGCGGATCACGCCACCCAGCAGGCCACCCTGCAACGGCGACCACGGGATCACGCCGAGCCCGTACTCCTGCGCAGCCGGCAGCACCTCGCGCTCCACATCCCGCACGATCAGGTTGTAGATCGACTGCTCACTTACCAGGCCAGCGAAGTTCCGCTCCTTGGCGGCCGCCTGAGCCTGAGCAATGTGCCACCCCGCGAAGTTGCTGGACCCGGCGTACAGGATCTTCCCCTGCTGAATCGCGACCTCGATCGCCTGCCAGATCTCCTCCCACGGCGTCGCCCGATCCACGTGGTGGAACTGGTAGAGATCGATGTAATCGGTCTGCAGCCGCTTCAAGCTCGCGTCCAGCGCGCGGCGGATGTTGAGCGCCGACAGCTTCCCCTCGTTCGGCCACCCATCACCCATGTCGCCGTACACCTTGGTGGCAAGCACCGTCTTGTGCCGATTGACCGGGTCCTTCGCGAACCACTCCCCGATGATCTCCTCCGTACGCCCCGGGTAGATAGCCCGCCCATACCCGTTAGCCGTATCAAAGAAGTTGATCCCCTTGTCATGCGCCGCATCCATGATCGCGTGCGCATCCCCCACCTCCGTATGAGGCCCAAAGTTCATAGTCCCCAACACGATCCGACTGACGTTCAGCCCCGTACGCCCAAGATGAGTAAAGTCCATACCCACCAGCCTCCCTCGCCACCGCTCACACTTCCAACAGAAGAATCCAGCTCAGTTCGATCACTCATCCTTCTGAGTCGCGAGTACGACGTACCGAGCACGCAGCGGCGTGGTTGCCAGCCCCATAGGCTCCTTGCCATGACGGCCACCAAGTTCGACGTCGGCACGTACAAGCTCGCAGCGGAGATTTCGGGGGAGGGGTCACCGACGGTCGTCTTCAGCTCCGGCGCTGGCGACGCCGGTGAGCCATGGGACAAAGTCATATCGGCTTTGCGCTCATCAACGACGGTGGTGACCTACGCCCGCGCCGGAATCGGCGAGAGCGAGACACCGGCTGACTCAACACCCCGCTCGGTCGGCGCGGCTGCCGAGGAGCTGCACCGGCTGCTTGTGGCGGCTGATGTTGCGGGACCCATTGTTCTGGTCGGCCACTCGCTCGGAGCTCTCGTCGCGCTGACCTACGCCGCGCAACGACCGCAGCATCTCGCCGGCCTGGTCCTGGTCGACGCAACCGACATCCACCTGAACCTCGACATCGAGAAACCCCGCACAGTTGCCGCCGATGGCGATAGGGCCGATCACCTGTCGTTCGACGTACTTGCCAGCGCAGAGGAAGTTGCGCACAGCAGACGCCCCCTCGACATACCAACCGTTGTCATCGCCAGCCGTGTCGAGCGCTGGCTCGACCTGGACGACCTCGAGCCCTGGCGCCCCTTCAACTTGGCGGAACTCGACGAACGCTGGCAAAACCACCACCGAGCCCTCGCATCCGACCTAGGCGCCAACCACAAGATCGCCCGCTTCGGCGGGCACTACGTACAAACGGACGACCCAACCATCGTCGCCGAAGCCATCGACAACCTCATCAACTCGGCCCGCAGCCAGCTGACGGACACCTCATCCGACGAGCGCTGATCATGGGTTACAGGACGGTTCTGTTGCACCAGGCAAGCAGTTCGTCGGGGTGGTTCCGGCTCGTCTGGGGAGGAGATGTGTTGAAGCTGAGGAAGTGTCACCCAGCGCGTGACGGATGCCAGCCCGGGAGCAACTCAGCGACCCTCGGGTACAGACGTGGTCCTCGATCAGAAGGCCAGGATCCGCGTCGCCGTCGTCATCGAGCTCACAGTCCCGATCGGTACTGCCATCACCACGGGTCGCGGTAACAACTGACCCAGTCAGCCCGCCGGCACCGGAGATCCGACGCTCCACCTCATGCCACTCCTCAGGTCGACCGAGCAAGCGCCTGTCCCACCTTCGCAAGAAGCTCCTGCACATCACCGATGTGTCAGGCATTCCCTCGCCCTCACTTCCGAGAGCTTTGGAGTGGAACGGCGGGCGCGGTGCAGGCCTCGCCACTACACCGCGCCCACCGGTTCTTGGGTCCCTGCCCGAGTCATCAGGGGATGGAGCTCGGGGAACTCAGGCAGGGACGTCCAACGAAGGAACCGACACCCGAAGCGGACGAGCTCATGCCGCCTGAGTGATGAGGAGTGGCGCCGGCTCCGCTAGATCATGAGGACATGCTGGCGACAACGACGCGCCAAGTCCTCATCGGTCAACAATCGCCGCCGTACGTAGCCCAGTTGGAGCGGGCGGCCCACTGTGGTCAGTCATCGACACTCGGCTCTGCAACGGGAGGGCTGAGGCGCTCCGACATCTCGGTTGGTCGCCGACTGCTCACGAGAGCTAAGCATCCGGCTCCGCCACCGGCTCGTTGGTGACGCGCAGGCTGGCGAATCGCTGTCGCATGGCTGCCTCGAAGAGGCCAGCCTGGGTCGTCTCGGCGACGTGCTCAACGATCATGTGCCTGCCGAACCAGACGCGGATGCAGCGGTCGGCCGGCTGTGCTTCCAGAGGAATACTCACACGTCACGCACCTCGCGATCGATGTCGCGGACGATCGCGACGTACAGCAGACAGGAAACGATGGTCAGCAGCCAGAACCCTTTGTTCACGACTCCACCTCCTCGATTCGGATGCATCGCGTCGATCGGCCGATGCACGAATCAGCCTGCTGCTTGGTCGACCGCTCCCCAATGACCGTCTGTGGTACTTCCGTGGCACTTTCGCTGCGAAGGACCGGCTGACCTGCTTTGATTTGCAGGGAGGGAGGAATGCTGTGCGCACTGTGAACACCTGGACGGGCCGGGAGGCGAGGGCTCTCAGGCTGGCTCTGCGGTTCAGCGTGCGTGGGTTCGCCGAGCATCTCGGCGTCGGCATCCGGACTGTGTCGAAGTGGGAGTCGAATGGTGGCATCCGGCGTCCTCAACCGGCGATGCAGGCGGCACTGGATACTGTCCTGGCACGCGCGACCGCGGAGGAGCAGGCTCGATTCGAGGAACTGATCGCAAGCTCGATAGCGTCCCGGCGCGGTGGGGCGGCGCCAAGAGTCTGGAGCAAGGACGACTGGATCGACGATCTGGATCGTGCTCGCCTCAGCGCTTCGCAGCAGAACTTCACTCTCGCCTCGATTCTGGCAGCACGATGGCTCGCTCGGACTGACTCCGGCCGGCTCGACGATGAGGATCTCCAACTTCGAGGTAGGACCCTGATGCTTCTTGGTGATGTCGCTCGTGACCAGGGCCACTTGTCGGGGCCGGGCTCGGCCGTGTCGGCCTATCGTCAGGCTCTCCGGGCGTTCGGCGGCCTACGGGCAGAGCGTCGTACGGCGCAGGTAGAACTGCTGCTCACTGTTGTACTCGAGATGTCGGGTGAACTCGAACGCTCCGCCCAGCGATATCAGGAGCTTTCTGCCGATCCGCGATTGAGCCCGCTGGACCAAGCCCGGGCTCGGCTGTGGATCGGAACCGCGCTGACGAAGGTGCCCGCATCGGCCGGTATCGACAAGGCAGCCGCAGTCGGGGCGATCGAGTCGGCCATCACCGAGTTTGAGGAACTCGACGAGCCGGACGAGTGGAACGTCGGACACCAGAAGCTGGCGCTCGCACATCTGGCGCTCGACAGACGAGACGATGCCCACCGTCACATCGACATCGCACAGGCCGGTGGTGGGATCGGCACACCGCTCCAGAAGGTGAAGCTAGGCACTGCACGCGGGCACATCTTGCTATCCGATAGATCCACGCGTTCCGAGGGGATGTCGGCACTGGAGCGATGCCGGGAGCTTGCCGGCGAGCATCAGCTCCTTCATCAGGTGGCCAGCATCGACCGGATCGTCGGATCGCTTCAGGATCAGGCAATCCCACGAAAGGCGAGTTGATGACCGACGAGGTCTTGGCACGGGATCTCCAGGATGCCCGGACGATCTGGGACTACCACCTGATGCACCATCAGTTGGGACCGGTCGACGTAGCAATCGGGCTCGGCAGCCACGATCTGGGTGTTGCGACGTTCGCCGCGAAGCTCTACCACGAGCAACTCTTCCCCACGATCGTCTTCACCGGCGCCAGCAGTCGCACTACAGAGGCACGCTTCCCGCGCGGCGAGGCTGTGCACTATCGCGAGCACGCCATCGAACTCGGTGTGCCCTCGTCCGCGATCAGGGTCGAGACAAAGGCCACCAACACGGGCCAGAACATCTCTCTCACGCGGGACGTCTTGGCGGCCTCAGATGTTCCAGTGACGTCGGTGCTGCTGATCTCCAAGCCGTACATGGAACGGCGTGCGTTCGCCACCTGCCAGAAGGTCTGGCCCGAGGTTCGGGCCATCTGTGCCTCGGAACCGATCGGCTTCGACGACTACCTTGGGAGTATCGGAGACACCAAGCTTGTGGTCGACATGCTGGTTGGCGATCTCCAGCGGGTCGTCGAGTATCCCGCGCTTGGCTTCGCGGTGGAGCAGGACCTTCCCGCTGCCGTCGAAAGTGCCTTCCGACGCCTTGTCTCCGCTGGCTACACCAGCCGTCTGATGACGACATGAGTCGATCGCGTGGGGGACTGCTCTGCGCAATCCACCAGCCGAACCTGTTCCCGCGCCTGTCCACGCTCGCGAAGTTGTTCGCCGCGGATGTATGGATCGCACTTGACGACGTCCAGTTCACCCGCCGCGACTATCAGCACCGCGCCCGGCTCGGCCGCCGTGACGATCCGAACGACCAGCGATGGATGTCGCTGCCGGTCCGTTCACCGAACGGCCGCCGCAGTCTGATCAAGGACGTCCGAATCCTGGAGCGCGAGCGATCCACCCGCCGGATCCTCAGGATGACCAGACAGCATCACGGCCGCGGACGTCATTGGTCTGACGTCGAATCCGGTATCGGCCAGGTGACGGACATGATCGCCAAGAGCGAGTCACTCGCAGAGGCGGCGATCCTGTCCACCGTCTCGCTCCTCGAGCTGCTGCGGTGGTCCGGAACAACCGTCCGGAGTAGCGACTTCCGCGTGTCTGCCGATCGCTCGGTGCGCCTCGCTGATCTCAGTCTCGCTGTCGGTGCGGCAGAGTATGTGTGCGGAACGGGCGGCGCCCGCTACCTGCGACCTGGCCCTTTCCGAGAGCGTGGCATCGACATCGTTCATTTCTCGGTTCCAGCGGAAGGGAGGCCCGAGGTGTGGGAAGGCGCGGCGCGAATCAGCAGCCTCGCCTCCCTGGCTGAGGCCGGCGCCTCTGCAGTCCATGACGCGTTCGCACACGACGTGCACCTCAGACGCCAATAGCCGAGTCGGGGCGACTTGCGCAGCAGACCAGCCGACAGAAAGGGCAGCAGCAGTGACGGAGACCCCTGACCAGGAAGCGGTTGGAACGATCGCCTTCGCCTACGAGATGGGTGTCCTCAAGCGACTTCGTCGGTCCGGCTGGTGGCACGTTGGCGTACGCGATCCGGAGTCGGTGGCAGAGCACAGCCTCAGGGTCGCTCAGCTCGCCGCTCTGATCGCGAGCGAGGAAGGCGGTGACCCGGCGCGTGCGGCGTACCTAGGCCTGTGGCACGACTCCCAGGAGACACGCATCGGCGACATCCCGCACAGTGCGCGGCCATACATCGAGGTGTCGAGCAACGAGCGGATCACCGAAGACCAGATCGCAGTGCTGCCTGACAACGCCGCGAAGAGTATCCGCGAGGCCGTCCTCGAGTACGAGACAGCCGAGTCGATCGAGGCGCGCTGTGCCAAGGACGCCGACCGCCTCGAATGCCTCATGCAAGCAATCGAGTACGGCGAAGCCGGCTACATGCGCGTCGACGGCTGGATCGACATCCTCCCAAGCCCGCCTCCAAACCCCCTTCGCGCGCCGCCTGGCCAAGGCCGCCCTCCACACCTCGCCCCTAGCGTGGCGCGACCGATGACGTAGCGGTCTCCGGGACGGCGTGGCGGGTTTCGAACAGGAGGGACAGCATCGTCTACGCGACTCGGATGCGTCTGGGTCGCCCGGCCGTCACTCGAGAAGCTCCAGGCAGGCGCTACGGAGGACCTCACGCTGTCGAGGTTGTGCGCGTGCCATAGGACGTGGTCACGGTATCGGAGATGATTCCGTTCGCGGCCTCAGACGATCACGCGACGATCGAGGCGGACTGGAATACTTCGGTGGGCATGGGGTGGGTTAGTTGCCAGGTGATGGCGATCGGGCGTTCGCCGGTGTGGGTTGTGTAGGTGGCTGGGCCTAGGAAGAGGTAGGGGGAGGTGCCTAGGTCGGTGAGCTTGTGTTGGCGGGCGAAGATCAGGATATTCGTGTCTAGCTCGCGGTGGTTGAGGTAGCGCTGGCCCGTGGGGAGTTGACGGAGGTGCTGCTCTGAGACTCCCAATGGAACAGCGTGGGGCTGATGGCGTAGTCCCGGTACATCGTCGTGGGGGAGTAGTCCGCTTCGGACTTGGTCAGGGTGACGAGGAAGGCATCGGCATCCGTCTCCTGGGAGTACAAGACGCCGGACTGGAAGGTACTGGGCCGGCGTTGCAGGTTGGCATAGTTGAGGGCGGCGAGGATCTCTTCGCGGCTGTATCGCGCGTGAACTCGAAGAGGCAAGTCGCTGAGCCGGCCGGACAGGTGGAGGGCGCGGTGTCGGGCGCGGTCCATTGCGAAGTCGATGACTTCGAGCAGCTCATCCCGTAGGGCAGGCTCTTGCTTGAAGTGCGTTGAAGCCTTCTGTGTACGACGCGAATCCGCCGCCATCCGGCCAAAGCGAGAAGAAGAGCATGTGGCCGTAGGCGCGTTCGGCTGGGCCAAGATCGTTCGTACGACGGGCCGTCGTCGTGAAGCAGGCGACGGTAGGTGAGAACTCGTTCCGGATCGTCGACATGGGCGAGTGCACGTACGCGGCGCAGGAGACGCGGATTCGTGGGTTGAACCCTCGACGGGTGTGAAGTCCTGCTTCGCGGCGCAGAGCGGTCCAACTGCGGCCAGTCCGTAGGACATCGCTGAGCTCGATGCCCGATCTGGAGGAACGTCGGCAGGTCCTGGCTCCTTGTGTTCTGAGTTCGCTGACAATGTCTCGCCAGCGGCCTGCGACTTGGGTTCGGAGGTTGGACAAGACGACTTCCTGCGCGACCTTGTCGAGGACGATCTGACAACCGGCAGGGAGGAATGGGAAGCCCTGCTCGACCTGGCGTTCCAGACCTCCGCGAGTGTCCCCGGTGAGAGCGCGGAAGCGCTTGTCAAAGCGGAACTCCTTGCGCTGGTGACCGACGAAGTCAAGTGCGGTGAGTACTGGTTTGCCGTCCGCCTGGCGTAGGCCACGGCCGAGTTGCTGGAGGAAGACTGTGGGGCTCTCGGTGGGACGTAGGAAGAGAACCGTGTCAATTTCGGGGAGGTCAAGGCCCTCGTTGAAGAGGTCGGCAGCGAACAGTGCGTTGACTCGACGGTTCTTCAAGTCGCGCAGTGCCTGCTCGCGCTCAGTGGCCCCAGTCAGCCCTGAGACGGCTCGCGCCGGGATGCCCGCCTTATTGAAGACTCCGGCCATGTAGTCGGCGTGCGCGATCGAGACGCAGAAACCGAGCGCTCTCATGGCGTGCGGGTCCGTGAGCTTGTCCTGCACTTCGCGCAGCACGATGGCCGCGCGGTTGTCGTTGCCGGTGTATAGCTTCTCAAGTTGCTGCTCGTCGTACCGGCCCCGTCTCCATACGAGATCTGTGAGGTGGGTGCCGTCGGCAATTCCGAAGTAATGGAAGGGGCAGAGGAGGTCCGCAGAGAGTGCGTCCCAGAGCCGAAGCTCCACCGCAGTTCGGCCGCCGAAGTAGCTCTGCAGGTCGAATCCATCAGTGCGTTCCGGTGTCGCTGTGAGTCCCAGAAGCTCGCGAGGCTCAAGGTGACTCAGGAGACGGCGATAGGTGGATGCGGCGGCATGGTGAAACTCGTCGACAACGACAACATCGAACGCATCCGCCGGCATCCTTGTGACGTCGTACGCCGTCAGCGCCTGAACCGATGCGAACACGTGTCGCCAGCGCTCGGGACGTGCACCGGAGTGGTACGACTCGCCGAAGGTGGCGTCAGCTAGGACCTCACGGTAGGTCCGGAGTGATTGCTGAAGAATCTCCTTGCGGTGGGCGACGAAGAGGAGCGAAGGTGCCGGCTCGCCGCGCCGAGCCGCTGCATCGCGAAGGCGTCGATAGTCGAGTGCGGCGATCACCGTCTTGCCTGTGCCAGTTGCCGCCACCACAAGGTTGCGATGACGATCATGTACTTCGCGCTCGACCTCGATCTCCTCAAGCATCTCGGCCTGGTATGGCCGGGGCCGGACCTCCAAGCCGGCAAGGGAGATCGTGACCCGGTCTGATGCCGTGCGGTTGCCCAATGTCGCTAGCGCGTCATCCAGCCGATCGCGATCGCGCTGCGGGTCGTAGGTCTCGAAGGTTGAGTCGTTCCAGTACGTGTCAAAGGTTGCGCCGAATTTGTTCAGCAGGCTGGGCGTTGCAATCCGCGATAGACGGACGTTCCATTCGATGCCGTCCAACATCGCTGCTCTGGAGAGATTCGAGGAGCCGACATACGCCGTGTCGAATCCGGTCTTGCGCCGGAAGAGCCATGCCTTCGCGTGGAGTCGAGTACGGAGTACGTCGTACTGGATCTTTACCTCAGCGCCGAAGTCGTTGACGAGCCGATCGAGCGCGGGGCGATCTGTGGCGCCCATGTAGGTCGTTGTGATGACCCGGAGTGGGGCATTGCGGAGTTGGAGGCGGTGGAGCTCAGGCTCGAGCAGGCGGAGGCCATACCACTTCACAAACGCGCAGATCAGATCGACCTCATCTGACGTGTCGATCTCGGCCCGGAGCTTCCGGGCCGAGCGACGGTTCGCCGTGTGCGTTCGTCAGCAGCGCAGCATCGGACAGCGGGGTGCTCGGCCGTGCTTCGCTGTACGTCGTGATGCCGGGCCGGGCTGGCGGGTGCAAGGACCGCAGTTGCCGGGGCTGACCGTCGGGCAATGAGTCGCCCTGCGCTGCCAGGCGCTCGAGCAGATCGTTGACCAGTGCAACGCGTTGCCCTGATCACGTGTGCTGCCGAGAACACGCAGTACGGCGTCCCGCACATGCCGAGCGAGAACCTCAGGCTGATCAGCCTCGTCAATGCTATGGAGAACAGCTACCTGTCCATCCGCCTGCCCAACCGCCTCAAGCAAACCGTTCGTCACCAGCGCGTCGTAGATCCCTGGCTCCATCGACATATCACCCCTCTCCCCAGGAGCTTGCCAGACGGCACTGACAATCGGATGGTCTGTGTAGCTCAAGCGTGTCGGGTGCGCCGCGGCCCGCGGCTTTGAGGGCTAGGTCGGGTCTGTTACACAGCGCACCGGGCGTCAACTTGCCGACCTCAGTCCGCCCGCCGTGTCGAGTGCCGCGCGGTTGAGACGACGTCGCCGTTGACGAGTTGGTGGAGGGCGTCGCGGGTTTCGGGGTCGGGGGAGTAGAGGACGGTGCCGACCATGCCTCGGGTTAGGAGGACCTTGTAGGTGTTGCGGACCAGGCGGTCGAAGGTGGGGTCGTTGGTGGTTTTGCGGTTGCGGAAGGCGGGGTCCTTGTTGGCGTCGCGGATGGTGGTGAAGCGGCCGTTGCGCCAGACGAGGTCTGGGCCGAGGATGACGCCGCTCCAGTCGTATTCGAAGCCTTGGGCTGTGTAGACGCAGCCGACCTGGTCGAAGCCGTTGGGGTCGGTGGCCCAGAGGGCCGCAGGCGGGGCGTCGCCGACCTTGCGGTCGCCCTTGAGGTTCCACGGGCGGGACCAGGCGCCGATCTGGACGTCGGGGACGAGCGTCTTGTCGGGGCGTGGATCGCTCCAGGGCCAGCAGTAGCCGGCGGCGATTCGTGCGCCGTAGCCTTCTGCGGCTTTCGCTCGGAGAGTTGCCTCCATGCTCCTCCGGTGTGTCGGCTATCTCGACGTTGAAGGACGGATCGCCAGGCCAGCCGGTCGGGCCGCCTTCGGCGAGGCCGAGCAGGCGCAGGACCCACTGGACGTACTCTTCGCTGCCGCCGCAGCGGAACTGGGCGTCGAGTTCGATGAGATGCACGGGAAGGCCGAGGTCGGCGGCGTACCGCTCGATCTCGGCGACGGTCCCGAGCTCGCCAGGCTTCACGACCTGGTGCTCGTCGAGCAGGAAGACCGGCACTCGGGCGGCGGCAATCAGTTCGTCGATCTGCGGCCGGCCAGTGCGGAACTCGGCTTTCGTGTACCGGTCTACGGAGGTCTCGCGGATGCGGTGTGCCTCGTCGAGGATCAGGACGTCGAGATCGTTGGGCTCGGCGTCCATGAACTGGTTGAAGTACTTGAACATCCGCTGCACGCGCTGCTGGCGAGCGCCGGCGACCTTGCGAAGGGTCTGGGTGAACGAGCGAGAGCCGGTCGCGTGAAGCACGCTGCGACCGCGGCGGGCGAGTTCGCCGAGCAGCGACAGCGCGATGACGCTCTTGCCGCTGCCTGGACCGCCGGTGACGATGACGACGGACTTCTGGTCTGCGCTGCGCGCGCGCTCGACCTCGTGCAGGACCATCGAATGCGCCAGCTTCTGCTCCGCGACGAGGACGAACTGCTCGCGCCGCTGGACCTCGTCCGCTGCGACCGCGAGTAGCTGCTTCGACGGTGCGACTGCGGAGTTGATCAGCTGATCGGCGTACGGGCTGCCGGGCACGTCGGGTCGAGCCGGTCGCGGAGGAACTCGATGAACTCGCCCGCTGCGCGCGCCGGTGAAGAGCCGGCCGCGGTCGTCCTGCGGGATAGTCGTAGAGGTCGCGAACGTCGGTCTCGACATGGCGTTGTGCAGGTAGGCGGCACCGGCCAGCGCATCGGTCTGGCCGTCGAGGAACTTGGTGAAGTCGGCGAGGTAGTCGCAGTACCCGCGGACCTGTGCGACAGGGTGGAGCCGCGGCGCGTTCGGGTAGCCATCGATCAGGACGAGTTCGCGGTCGTCCTCCCAGGCCGCTGCGCGACTCCACTGCTTGAGCTCGATGACGACGTACGACGGTTCGCCGGTCCGCGGGTGGCGGCCGGCGAGCACGACGTCGGCGCGCTTCGAGGTCAGCGGGAGGTGGTGCTCGACGAGGACCTCGACGTTGTTGAGCCCGGCCTGCGATCAGATCCTGCGCGAGGACGGGCAGACTGCGCTCCCATGAGCTGAGTTCGGCGGGTGCAGGCTCGCCGGCCGGTGTGGAAGCAGCATCTGCTCGGCGATCCTCAGGGCGAGGTGCCGTCGAGCGTCAGCTTGACGAAGCCGGCGCCGGATTGGCGGAACAGCGTCACGGGTGAATCCCCCAGGCAGCACGAAACAGAGTCGTGCGGGTGGGGGCGTGTCCTGTGAACGCTGACGTTCGGCGGAAGCCCGTCGGGCCGCGCCACCGACTCTATCCAGTGAGCGCTTCGAGAGGGATCCGTGTCATGCTCGCGGCGTGTCTGATCTGATCGAGCTGCGAGACCGAATGCGGGTGTTCACCGAGGAACGCGACTGGGCGCAGTTCCACGATCCGAAGTCGCTGATACTCGCCCTGGTCGGCGAGGTGGGTGAGCTCGCCGAGTTGTTTCAGTGGCTGCCTGCGCGAGGCTGCCGCAGCCAGCGTCCGCGACGAACCGCTCCGTCGGTCGAGTCGGGGAGGAGTTGGCAGACGTACTCATCTACCTCGTGCGGCTGGCCGACGTACTGGAGATCGATCTGGCCGATGCCGCGCTGCGGAAACTGCAGGGCTCCACGACGCGCTTCCCAGCCGACGAGGTCCGAGGACAGGCTCCGGAGAAGGCCTGAGCAGCTGATCGAGGCCACTAGACGGATTCCTAGAGGAGGTCTCGGCTGTGATGCCGGTGGAGTATGAGGCGAAGGTGTTGGATGTCGAGCCGGATGCGATGGCGGCCGCGATCCTCCGGGCCGGGCGGACGGCGGGTGGGTGACGCGTTCATGAGGCGATATGTCTATGACATTCGTGCTGGGGACAGTCAAGGTGGATCCGGCTGCGGGACACCGGTACGTCGGTCACGCTGACGGTCAAGGAGATCGCGCACGACGGGATCGACGGTACGACGGAGACCGAGGTGGTCGTGGAGGACTTCGATACGACGAACGAGCTATTGGGGCGGATAGGGTTCGCGCCGAAGTCGTATCAGGAGAACCGGCGGGCTAGCTTCGAGCTGGACGGGGCCAGGTTGGAACTCGACTCGTGGCCGTTGATCCCTCCGTACCTCGAGATCGAGGGCGACTCCCGTGAACATGTCGTAGAGGTGGGCAACCTGCTCGGTGTTGGCGAGGATCGTTTGACTGGTGAGAACACCACGAAGGTCTATGCGCGTTATGGGATCGACCTGGCCGGGATCCGCGACCTCAGGTTCTCGTCGGAGTAGGCATCATCCGGTCCACCCGGCGTCGTTGCTGGCTTATACATGGCATTGTCGCAGCGGACCACTGGCGATGACGCTGGTAGTGCCTCGGGTGCTCACTCTATCGTCCGAGCCACTCCGCTGAGATCGCTGGTGTAGCCGGCCCACCCGTCAGGGGATGGCTGATGCGGGGCTGGGTTGCGGTGACGTTTCGGTCAATAATTCCGAGTTGCAGCACGTTATGCCTGTTGAGGACCTTCTCAGCGGGGTGGATTTCGCTCATGCTGCGAGTCATGCTCGAAGTCCCTTTCCGGCTCATCAGGCAGGTGCTGCGGCACGGGTATGAGCGCGGCCGCCAGCGACTGCCCTGCGCCGAGCAGAACGTACGGCCCCTGGCCGGCCATCGACGACTGGCCAGTGCCGAGCAGAGGGACGACTCGTGGCCAGTGCCGAGCAGAGTGGACGACGCCTGGCCAGTCGAGCGGTTGGACGGCGGCGTCGGCGGCATCTTGAGTCGGAACGACCGCCCGCTCGAACGCGTTCGGCCGCCCAGCCCCGTCCGCGCCCGGACTGTCGGCGAAGGCCTTCCGGAGTTCGGTTACGACCTCCTCGAACGGTGCGAGTCGGTAGATCCGGCCCGCGTCGAGATGTGGCGGGGCGTTCATGTCATGGCTTCTGCGCGACGGCCGGCTCCTGCTCGGCGACAGCCGGCGCCGGCGCCGTACCACTGAGGTGCGGCTCAGGAACATCGCGCCGGCGACGCAACAGATGCGCCACCGTTCCCCAGACGCCCCGCCGGAAGAGCAGTACGACGACCACGAAGATGATGCCGGTGATGAGCCCAGGACCGGTGATGTTCAGCGGGCCGATCTGGATGCCCGAGGTCGCGACATAGTCCTCGACCTGCACGATCAGAGCGGCGCCGATCACGCTGCCCCACAGCGTCCCGATGCCACCGAGCACCGTCATGATCACGACCTTGCCGGACGTGGTCCAGTACACCTCCTGCAACGACGCGAACCCGTGGCTGATCGCGATACAGCCCGCCGGCGAGCCCGGACAGCCCGGCCGAGATCACGAAGATCATCACCTTGTACCGATCCACCGGGTAGCCGAGCGACCGGGAGCGGGCCGGGTTCTCCCGGATCGCGACGAGCACCCGCCCGAAGGGGGAGTGGACGACGCGCCACGCGATCAGCAGCCCGATCAGCGCGATCGGCAGGCCGGCGTAATAGAAGTAGAACGGGTCCTGACAGATCCAGCCCGAACAGATTCTTCGGGATGCCCTGCAGGCCGTTCTCCCCACCGGTCAGGCCGCGCCACTGATTCGCGACGAAGTACACCATCTGCGCGAAGGCCAGCGTCACCATCGCGAAGTAGATGCCAGTACGCCGTACTGCGAGCAGCGCGATCGGCACGGCCAGCGCCATCGCCGCGACTGCCGCGCCGAGAACGCGATCGGGAAGGCCACGCCAGTCTTGATCGCGATCGTGCCGGCGGTGTAAGCCGCCGTGCCCCAGAACGCCGCGTGCCCGAACGACAGCAGTCCGGTGAACCCGAGCAGCAGATCGAGCGCCACCGCGAACAGCGCCCAGGCCACGATGTCCATCGCCACCGGCGGATAGATGAGCCAGGGCAGCGCCAGCGCGATCAGCAGCCCACCGAGACGCCGACCAGTCGCCAAAGCCGAGGCATTGCCGAGAGCTTGCGGAACAACAGCGCCGTCATACGCGCAGTCTCCTCACGGCCGAACAGACCAGCCGGCCGCCACAGCAGCACGATGGCCATCAGGATGAAGACCGACGTGGTCTGCCAGTCCGGGAACGTACACGTTGCCGAGCGCCTGCAGCATGCCGATCAGGAACCCGGCGGCGACCGAGCCGAAGATCGACCCGAGGCCGCCGATCACGACGACGGCGAAGACGAGGATGATCAGGTCCGCTCCCATCAGCGGACTGACCGCCCGCATCGGAGCAGCCAGTACGCCGGACAGCGCGGCCAGGGCGATCCCGAACCCGAAGACCGGCGAGATCCACCGCCCGACGTCGATCCCCATCGCCCGAGTCAACTCGGGCCGCTCGGTCGCCGCGCGGATGATCATCCCGACCCGGGTCCGGGCCAGCAGCAGCCAGCACCCAGCGAGACGAGCACGGAGACACCAGGACGAAGACCTGGTACGCCGGGAAGTCGAACAACCCGAGGTCGACCGACCCGCGCAGCCCGGCCGGTTGCGGATACGGCTGCGGTTGCGAGCCGTACTTCATCCGGAGCAGATCCTGGAAGATCAGCGTCAGGCCGAACGTGAGCAGGAAGTTGTACAGCGGGTCCAGCGCGACCAACCGGCGTACGAGCAACCGCTCCAGCGCCATCCCGAACACGCCGAGCACGAGCGGCACCACCAGCAAGGCGATCCAGAAGTTGATGCCGGCCTCGTTGAGCAGGATGAACGCACCGAACGCGCCGAGCATGTAGAACGCACCGTGGGCGAAGTTGACCACGCCGAGCATTCCGAAGATGACGGCCAGCCCGAGCGCCAGCAGCGCGTAGAAGCTGCCGTTGACGAGTCCGTTGAAGGCGTGCTGAAGCAGGTCGCCCATGGTCGCGTCGCCCTAGCCCATCGTGCAGGTGCTCTCGGACACCGGCTTGAACGCCTTGTCCGCGGGAATGGTCGTCACGATCTTCTCGTAGTCGTACTCCTCCTTGACGTCGCTCTTCGGCTTCACCTCGGCGAGGTAGACGTCGTGGACGACCCGGTGGTCCTCGGCCCGGATCTTGCCGTTGCGCAGGAAGAAGTCGTCGACCTCCTTGCCTTCCAGGTTCTTCACCACGTCGTCCGACGCGTCGGTGCCGGCGGCCTGGACGGCTTCGAGGTAGTTCATCGTGGCCGAGTAGTTGCCGGCGTGCGCGAACGACGGTCGCGAACCGGTCTTCTCCTTGAACTTGTCGGCCCACTCGCGGTTCTGCTGGTCGAAGTTCCAGTACCACGCGTCGGTGAACTGCGTCCCCGCCAGCGCGTCCGGCCCGAGCGAGTGGATGTCGGTGATGAACATCAGTCCGACCGACAGGCCGACGCCCTTGTCCTTGAGCTTGAACTGGTTGTACTGCTTCACCAGGTTCACCAGTTCGCCGCCGGCGTGCATGGTCCCCAGTACGTCGGGATTGGCGGCCGGTGCCTGCAGCAGCTGGGACGAGAAGTCGCCGCTGGTGTTCGGGAACTCCGACGACTTCTTGCCGACGACCTTGCCGCCGGCCTTCTCGACCGCCGTCGAGAAGCTCTTCTCCATGTCCTGCCCGAACGCGTAGTCCGGGTAGACGAGGTACCAGCTCTTCGCGCCGGCCTCGGTCACTGTCGTACCTGTGCCATTGGCTAGCATGTACGTGTCGTAGGCATAGTGGAATGTGTACTTGTTGCACTTGCCACCGGTCAGCTCGGTCGTCGCCGCGGTGACGTTGAAGTAGAGCTTCTTCTTCGCCAGCGCCTGTCCGGCGACCGCCAGCGCCGCGGACGACGTCGGTACGTCGAAGATGGCGTCGGCCTTCTGCCGGTCGTACATCTCCTGCGCCTTGGTGTTCGCGATCTCGGGCTTGTTCTGGTGGTCGGCGACGACCACCTCGATGTTCTTGCTGACGGCGTCGTCGCCGTGCTTGGCCTTGAAGTCGTCGACGGCCATCTGCACCGCCTTGACCGCGTTCGGACCGGACAGCTCGCTGTAGATACCGGTCTGGTCGTTGATGACGCCCAGCACGATCTTGTCGTCGCTGATCTTCCCGCCGCCACCGGATGGGCCGCCCGCCCCACCGCCACAGGCTGCCAGCAGCGAGACGACGGCCAGGGTCGAGATCGCCGGGATGAGATTTCGTCGCATGTGGTTCTCCTCCGATGTGGGTCAGATCCCCGTCAGATGGCCGTCAGATGCCTGTCAGATGCCCAAGTACTCGAGCAACTCGTGCTCGCGTTCCTTCACCTCGGCGTTGTCCAGCGTCTGCGCGACCCGGCCTTGGGCGAGCAGGTAGTGGCGGTCGGCAACGGTTGACGCGAAGCGGACGTTCTGCTCGACGAGCAGTACCGTCACCCCGGCCGCCTTGACGTCGCGCAGGATGTCGCCGATCTGGTGCACGAGCACCGGCGAAAGGCCTTCGGTCGGCTCGTCGCACAGCAGGAGCCGGGCGCCCATCCGCAGTACGCGGGCGATGGCGAGCATCTGCTGCTCGCCGCCGGAAAGCTTGGTACCAGGGAACTTGCGGCGCTCCCTCAGCACCGGGAACGACTCGTACACGCGGTCCATGGACCACGCGCTGTCGCTGACGCCGGGCGGCAGCCTGAGGTTCTCCTCGACGCTCAGGCTGGCGAAGATCCCGCGGTCGTCCGGGACCAGCCCAGACCTCGACGGGTACGGCGGTGAGCCGGCAGGCCGGTGATGTCCCTGCCGTCGAAAGTGATGCTTCCCGAGGTCGGCCGGTGCAGCCCCATCAAGCATCGGAGCAGGGTGGTCTTCCCGGCGCCGTTGCGGCCGACCAAGGTGACCACCTCGCCCGCTGCCACGTCGAGCGACACGTCCCGCAGCACCTGCGCTTCGCCGTACGACGCGTTGATGCCCTGCACGCTAAGCAGCGGACTCACCACCCAGGTACGCCTCGATCACCCGCGGGTCGTTGCGCACTTCGTCGTACGTGCCCTCGGTCGAGAATCCGGCCGAACTGCAGCACCGTGACCCGGTCCGCGAGACCTGCGACGACGCTCATGTTGTGCTCGACGAGAACGACCGTGCGGTTCGCCCGGATCCGCCTGACGAGCTCGACCGTTCGCTCGACGTCCTCCATCCCCATGCCGGCCGTCGGCTCGTCGAGCAGCAGTACGGCGGGATCGAGAGCGAGGGCGAGGGCCAGCTCGAGTGCGCGCTTCTGCCCGTAGGCGAGGGTCCCAGCCGGTACGTCGCGCTGCCTGGCGAGCCCGACCTCGTCGAGGAGTTCGCCCGCGCGGTCCGCGAACCTGGTCAGCACCCGGTCGGACACCCAGAATCGGTGGCCGAGCTTCGTCGTACCCATCAGCGCGAGCTCGACGTGCTGCTGCAGCGTCAACTGCTCGAACAGGTTGGTGATCTGGAACGAGCGGGCCACGCCCAGCCGCGCGATCCGTTCCGGTGACGAGCCGGTGATGTCCCGGCCGCCGAGCCTGATCTGGCCGGAGCTCGGCTTGAGGAAGCCGGTCAGCAGGTTGAACAGCGTCGTCTTGCCTGCGCCGTTCGGCCCGACCAGCGCATGCACGTCACCTTCCGAGACGGTGAGGTCGACCCCGTCGACGGCGGTGAAGCCGCGGAAGCTCTTGCTCAGTCCGGTGGTCTCGATCACCGCCCCGGAACCGCGTCCGGGCGCGTCGCTTGGATCCATGGCTGGAAGTTAGGTGCACCGCGAACGACGTTCCATGTCGTAGGCCTACACACTGGGCGCCCGAGAGGTGTGGCGGGCGCACAGGAGGTGCCCACAGGTGATCGGTAGACGCCGCGCGCAGGCGGTTGATTGCGGAAGCTGATCTTCCGCGATCGGTGGGACGATGGCGGGATGTTGGAGACGTCGGCGCGGTTGCTGCGGTTGCTTTCGTTGTTGCAGGTACGGCGGGATTGGTCGGGGGCTGACCTTGCTACCCGGTTGGGGGTTTCTACGCGGACGCTTCGGACTGATGTGGAGCGGTTGCGCGGGTTGGGGTATCCGGTGGAGGCCCGGCCGGGGGTGGCGGGCGGGTACCGGTTGGGCGCTGGTGGGGAGATGCCGCCGTTGTTGCTGGATGACGGGGAGGCGGTGGCCGTCGCGGTGGGGTTGCGGACGGCGGCCGCGGGTGGGATCGCGGGGATCGAGGAGACGTCGGTCCGGGCGTTGGTGAAGTTGGAGCAGGTTCTGCCTTCGCGGTTGCGGCATCGGGTGCGGGCGTTGGCGGGGGCGACAGTTGCGGTGGGCGGGGATGAGGCTCGGGTTGATGCTGAGGATCTGACCGCGATCGCCGCTGCGATTCGGGATCGGGAGGGCCTGCGGTTCGACTATGCCGGCGGGGGTGGCGGGGTTTGGGGGAGTCCGCGGGAAGGCAGCGACGAGCCGACACCGGACATCATCGACTCGCCGCATGAGCTGCCGCCGCCGCGTTCTGTGGAGCCGCATCGATTGGTGGCTTGGGGCCGGCGGTGGTATTTGGTTGCTTGGGACAACGGTCGGGAGGGGTGGCGGACGTTCCGGGTGGATCGGATGCGGCTGAAGACGCCCAACGGGCCGCGGTTCACACCTCGGGAGTTGCCTGAGGAGGATGTTGCCGAGTTCGTACGACGCTCTGTCGGCAAGGCGTCGTGGCAGTACCGGGCTCGGGTGAAGGTGTTCGCATCAGCGGAGTACGTGCAGAACCGGATGCCGATTCCGATCGAGCCTGACATCGTCGACGAGGGCGCGTGCATCGTCGAGCTGGGGTCGGATGATCCGCATCAGCTGGCGTTGTGGTTGGGGCTGCTGGATGCGGAGTTCGAAGTCCTGGATGCGCCGGAGTTGGCTGCTGCGGTGAAGGAGGTCGGAGATCGCTACCACCGGGCGGCGGGAAAGCTCGGCTAGCAACCGGTGGCAGGGTTCAGCGGCAGAGGGTGGGCCTGCTCAGACCCGCCCTCCGCCTCCGCCCCCGTGCTCAGTTGTGGTGGTGGCCGAGTTGGGCCCTGATCTCGCCTCCAGGGAAGCTGCTGCTGTGCACGTTGACGTACGTCGTACCGTTCCGGATCGCCTTGACGAAGTCGTCGTACTGGCCGGCGGTCAGGCTCTGAGCAGCCGGACCGATGACGTCGGCGGCCCTGATCGTTCCGGTCACGGTCGCTGGTGCTGCGGGGCAGAGTTGGGTGCCGGCAGGGCCGTTGCCCAGGTTGGTGCAGAGGAACACGCTGATCCCGCCGCTCTGGGCCTTCCCGCCGAAGTGGATGTGCGCCTGCTGGACCGTGCCTTCCAACGCGGTGTAGCTGAGCTGATAGGTGATCTGCTGGTTCCGATCGTCGATCCGGGCCTGGAACCGGCCCGAGCCGTTCGTCGAGATCGGAGCGGGGTCCTCCTCGTAGCCTGAGAGCTGTTCGCGCACAGTGTTCGACGTACTGCCCGCGTCTTCCCGGCCGGCGGTCGCCACACTGCCGGTCGCTGTCGCCGCCAACCCGATCCCCAGGGCCGCTGCGAGTAGACGAGCTCTTCTTGCCACCATCTGTTTCCTCCCTCATCGAGGCGTGACTTGGAGGCTGTGATCGCCGTCACACTTCAATGAACGATGCCAAGCCCCCAGGAGGTTCACCCCCTCAAACCTCCCGCCCACCCCTCCCGCTCTGCCCCGACACAGTCCGCGGTTGCCGGCCAGGCGCCCGTGGATCGGTGGCCCCCGACGGAGGAGCAACCCCGGAAGCCGCCGCGAGCGCCTTGCGGAGGTCAGGAGGGAGAGGTAGTCGCGGAGGGCCCGTAGGTTCGGCAGCGCCTCGTTGGAAGCGGGGCCGGTGGTTGGGAAGGTGGGCAAGATCAGAGTTCGGGCGGCCGACCTCGCGCTGAAGGCGGGAGCCGGCGACCTCAAAAGGGCGGTCGGCGTGGCGGGGCTCGAAGCAGACGGCCTCGCGATAGGGAAGACCGCCGTCCTCGGGCTCGAACTCGCGATAGATCAGCCGGTGCGAGGGGCCGAGGTCGTTTCCATAGCGGGACTCGGGGATGACAGGGATCTTGAGCTCTGCGCAATCCCGGAGGTCGTGGTGGCCGGGTGAGTACCCGAGCCGCTTACCACCAAGATCCTGCTCGCGTCCCTCGGCCAGTGCTTGCAGACCGAGCTTGAGGGCGCGAAGCTCGCGATCACGCAGGCTGCCCGGCTGTGACGCGGCGGCCTGTTCGAGCATCGCAAGCTGCCGCCGGAGCCGTGGCTTGACCAGGATCCGATACCGGACGGTCATTTCTTCGGCAGGTCCGAGTCGTCGATCGGCTCATTGAGGTCCCAGCCGAGCTCGGCTGCAACGTCCTCGAGTGGAACGGACGGCTCGTCATCGGCCAGGCTCTCGCGGGCGACGTCGTACGTGTGGTCGAACTCCTCGGTCTCAGCGGCAAGCACGGCGAGACGTCGCCAAGCCTCCCACGGAATGAAGACACCCTCGGGTTGGCCGGCGTCTCCGATGATGAAAGGCCCGGCCTCGCCGGCACGGAATCGCTCGAGCATCTGCGGGAGGTTCTCGGAGGCGGTGGGCGTGCTGATCACCCAGATCCGTTCACCTCCGGGAAGAACGTACGGCGTTTCGGCGTCCATCGAGGGTCCTTCCGAGGTGTTGGCGTATCGCTACGAACGGGGCGGTTGCGGCTTGGGCAGGTCGGCGTCGTCCGTGAGCCAGTCGGGGTCCCAGCCGAGCTCGGCGGCGACTTGCTCGATGGGGATGGACGGCTGCGGATTCGCGAGCCGGTGCCGGACGACCGAATAGCTGGAGTCGAAGCCTTCTTCATCGGTGGCCGCGGCTTCGAGGGCTCGCCAGACCTCGAACGGTATGACGACGCCCTCGGGTTGGCCGGCGTCGCCGAAGATCAGCGGCTCTGCCTCGCCGGAGCGGAAGAGCTTCAGGAGATTGGACAGATGCTTCGATGCCTCGGTGGGCGTGAGCACCCAGACGCGCTCGCCTCCGGGGAGCAGGTACTCCGTTTCGGGATCCATGGAAACAGCTTAGGAGCGGCGGGTCCTGCGTGTAGGGAGTTATCCACAGGGGCTTGGGTGAGTAGCCTGGGGGGATGGGTGAAGGGCGGTGGGTTGAGGTTCGGGTGGTTGGGGCTGATGGTGATGCGGAGCGGGTGGCGAAGTCTGTTCGGGAGGTGCGGAAGGAGCTGGCTGAGCAGGAGTTCATGACTCAGTCAGGGGTGGGGGATCAGCCGGAGATGGCGGTCGCGCTCAGCGGGCGTGATGGAACGGTGCCGGCGTTGGTCGACGTACTGAAGGGGTGGATCTGTCGCCGGCGCGGTCCGGGGACGGTCAGGTTGACCCTTGGGGACGAGTCGATCGAGGTGGACAAGCCGTCGTTCGACGAGCGCGCGCTGAAGGCGTTTCTGACCAAGGAGCACTAACCCGGGACCGGAGTGTCGTCCGGCGACGGCGTACGGCGTTCTTGCTTCCGCTCGGTCATTCGAGCGAGGCCGCGCCCGACCGCTGCGCACGCCGCGTCGATGCTCTCGGCCACGCGTGCGACCGGACGTGACAGCGTCAGCCGGAGCTGACGGCTGGACGACGAAGCCTTGTCGTCGAAGGGACCGTGGGCGCCGTGGTCGCGGGGGACCGGTTCGTAGAGGTTGTCGGGGCCGTCTTCCCGCAGCTCGTCGAGTTGCTGGCTCTCATAGCCCGTCCGACCGAGGAACGCGTCCAGGAGCGGGCCCGCCAAGCGCTCGCCGAGGATGGTGTAGACGGTCGGGAAGCCGACCCAGACCTGACGGCGTTCGTGGTGGGCGGCGTGCCAGATCGCTTCGGCGGCGAGTTCGGGCTGGTAGATCGGAGGGACCGGTTGCGTCCTGCGCCTCAACTTCGATCGTTGGATCGAGAACTGGGGTGTGTTCACCGCGGGCATCTGCACCTCGACGAGTCGTACGGCGCTCTGATCGTGGAGCAGTTCGCAGCGGACCGAGTCGGTGAACCCCTGGGTCGCGTGCTTGGCACCGCAGTACGCCGACTGCAGCGGGATCCCGCGATACGCCAGCGCGGACCCGACCTGAACGATCACACCGCGATCGCGCGGCATCATCCGGTGCAGCGCGGCCCGCGTCCCGTTCACGAACCCGAGATAGGTCACGTCCGTCACCCGCTTGTACTCGTCCGCGGAGATGGCGAGGAACGGCCCGTACACGGTCGCCATCGCATCGTTGACCCAGACGTCGATCGGTCCGAGTTCCTCCTCGATCGACCGGGCAGCCTTCTCCAACGCATCCGCATCACTCACATCGACCGGTACGGCGTACGCCTGCGAACCCGCCCTTTCCACGTCTGCCGCCGCCCCAGCCAGCCCGTCCGTACCACGTGCGATGAGGCCCACGTGGTACCCGCGGTCGGCGAACAGCTGGGCGCACGCCCGGCCGATTCCAGAACTAGCTCCGGTGATCGCTACAACAGCCATGCGACGCCGGTGCCCCTACAGGCGCCGATCGACACACCACGTGCCGGTGCGGCCCGGACACCTGGGCAGGTGAGGGGCCGCACTGGGGCGTGGCTTCTACAGGTTGCGGAAGAACTTGCGGAGGTCGGCGGTGAGTTCGTTCGGACGCTCCAGCGACGCGTAGTGGCCGCCGGTCTCGAAGGTGGACCAGTGGACGATGTTGGTGTTGTCGCGCTCGGCCAGCGGGCGGATCGTCTTGAAGTCGTCGGAGAACACGGCGACTCCGGTCGGGGCGTGGTTCTGGACCGGCTCGGCTCCGGAGTGAGCCTCTTCGTAGTGGTAGCGGCCGGCCGCGGCGGAGCTGTTGGTGAACCAGTACAGCGACACCTCGGTCAGGATCTGGTCCTTGGTGACCAGGCTGGTGCCGTTGCCGAAGCTGTTGAACAGTTCGTTCCAGGCAAGCTGCCCCACCGGCGAGTCGGAGATGCCGACGGCAACGGTCTGCGGCCGGGTCGCGTTGATCTGGTTGTACCCGCCGACCGACTGGAACCACTGCAGGTGCTCGAGCGCCGCGTAGTCCGCCGGCGTGAACTTCTCGAACTCGGCCGGGTCGCCCGACGGGAACGAGAACAGTTGTAAGACATGTAGACCGAGGAAACCAGTTGGGTTGAGTAGCCCGAGCTCACGTCCGACAAGTGCGCCGGCGTCCGAGCCGTGCGTTCCGTACGACGAGTAGCCGAGCCGGCGCATCAGGGCGTCGAAGGTGCGAGCCACCCGGGCCATCGTCCAGCCGCGGTCGACCAGCGGCGTGCTGAAGCCGAAGCCCGGGATGGACGGTACGACGACGGAGAACGCGTCCTCGGCGGAGCCGCCGTACGCGACCGGATCGGTCAGCGGGCCGATCATGTCGAGGAAGTCGACGAACGACCCCGGGTAGCTGTGGGTCAGCAGCAGCGGCGTCGCACCTTCGACAGCCGACGGAACGTGGATGAAGTGCACGGTCTGACCGTCGATCTCGGTCAGGTAGTGCGGGAACTCGTTCATCCGCTTCTCCTGCGCCCGCCAGTCGAAGCCGTTCTGCCAGTGGTCGACCATCTCGCGGAGGTAGTGGTTCGGGGTGCCGTAGTCCCAGTCGTCGCCGGGTACGGGCTCGGGCAGCCGCGTCCGCGCGAGGCGGGCGAGCAGATCGTCCAGGTCAGCCTGGGCGATGTCGACGGTGAAGGGCCGGATGCTCTCGTTCGTGTTCATGGCTTTACCGTAGAATCCGTATAGGAACACTAGATTCCTATTTGGAGACCAATTTTGCTCGAGACTTCTTCGCGGCTGCTGTCGCTGCTGGCGTTGCTACAGACGCGACCAGCCTGGACCGGCGCTGAGCTGGCCGAGCGGCTGGACGTGACCACGCGGACGATCCGGAACGACATCGATCGGCTGCGCGAGCTCGGGTACCCGGTCGACGCGACCCGCGGGCCGGCCGGGCACTACCAACTCGGGGTCGGGGCGAAGCTGCCGCCGCTGCTCCTGGACGACGAGGAAGCGGTCGCGGTCGCCGTCGGTCTGCGGACGGGAGCGGGCGTGGTCGGGATGGCGGAGAGCAGCGCGCGGGCCTTGACGAAGCTCGAGCAGGTGCTGCCGCATCGACTCCGGCGGCAGGTGAACGCGATCCACAGCACGATGGAGAAGGGCCCGGACAACACCGGCTCCAACGTGCCGGATCCCGAGATCGACCCGGCAGTACTGACCGCGGTCGCGGCCTGCATCCGGGACGAGCACTATCTGCGCTTCGACTACTCGGTGCCCGTCGGCGCTCCGATCCGCGGCCCGGGATCGGGAAGCGCATCCGACCTACCCATCCTGGTGGAGCCGTACCGCTTGGTGAGCTGGCAGCGGTACTGGTACCTGGTCGCCCGGGACGAGGCCGACGCCTGGCGCACCTATCGCGTCGACTGGATGTCGTTGCGAATGGCAACAGGTCGCCGCTACAAGCCGCGCCCGATGCCGGGGGACGACTACACCGATTTCGTACTGCGGGACGTCGCCACGACGGGCTGGAAGGTCCACGCCCGCATCACGATCTTCGCTCCGGCCCAGGAAGTCCTGTCCCGGATCCACGCCGCCGTCGGTGTGGTCGAGTCCGTCGACGACCACACCAGCGTCCTCGTCACCGGTGCCGAATCACTGGAGATCGTTGCCGTCTACATCGGAATGCTCGGCCTCGACTTCCACGTCGACGGCCCGCCCGAACTCGTCCAGCACCTCAAAACCGTCGGCAACCGCTACCTCCGCGCCATCGAGGATTGAGACCAGGCCGACCAGCGAGACCAGGCTGACCAGCGAGAGGGCCTGCCGCGGTCCTGGCGGGAGAACCTTTCGCCGGTGTTCACCAGGAGGATGGTGCGCCGTGTGATCCGAACCCTACGATCGACGGACCTCGCCGGATTCATCTTCGTCGCCGGTCACGTGATCGGCACGGTTCTGCTCGGGATCGCGATGTGGCGGTCACACGTCGGGCCACGATGGGCCGCGGTCGCGGTCGCGATCTCACAGCCGATCCACGCGATCGCGGCGATCGTTCTGGTCAGTCACACCCTCGATCTCGTCGGGTGGGGGCTGCAGGCCGCCGGGTTCGCCGCGGTGGGGTGGGTGATCCTCCGGATGCGTGACGAGGTCTGGGAACCGCTGCCCTGACAGGAAATGCAGTCGGCCCGGGCTCGTCCGGCGCTACGCTCGATCGCACCGCAGGGGAGCGCGATCGACGTCGATCGCGCCGAAGGGGGAGTGAGATGACGGAGACGGACGAGTCCGGGATCGAACTGTCGCGGGGGAGTTTCAAGCTCGCGGACGCGGAGATCCAGGACACCGCGAAGCTGGCGATGATCCTGGATCTGATGGCGCAGCGGCCCGCCGTACAGACCTTGAAGGCGTGGGCGCTCGAACAGTTGGCGCCGGCGGACGGGGAGACCGCGGTCGACGTCGGCTCGGGGACCGGCGAGGATGTTGTCCGGTTCGCCAAGCTGGTCGGCCCGGAAGGGCGAGCGATCGGCGTCGAGCCGAGTCCTGGCCTTCGGGCGGAGGCGGTACGGCGTGGCGCGGCAGCAAACATGGAGTTCGTGGACGGGTACGCGGGAGCGCTGCCGTTCGACGCGGAGTCGGTGGACGTCCTGCGCAGCGAACGGGTGCTGCAACATGTGACGGACCCGGCCGGCGCGGTGGAGGACATGGCCCGGGTACTGCGACCTGGCGGGCGGATCGCGTTGATCGACACGGACTGGTCGACGGCGATCGTCCATCCGGCGGATCCCGCCGTACTCCAGCGCATGGTCGACTACTTCTTGGCCGACTCGGCGAACCCGTACTCCGGTCGCCGGTTGCGCGGCCTGCTCGCCGGCGCCGGCCTGGAGATCACCGGCGAAACCGCCGCCACCTGGATCGAATCGCAGGAAGGCGCGCGCCAGGGCTTCGTCTCGATGATGCACCTGAACTCCCTCGAGGGCGGAGTCATCACCCGCGCGGAGGCCGAGGCCTTCGCTCAGGGCATCGCCGACGCCGCCGACCGCGGCGCCTTCCACCTGTCTCTCACCATGTACGCCGTCTCCGCACGCAAGAGCCCGGAGGTGACAAGCGGCTGACGCGCACTATATGCTCATGCAATAGTTGCACGCGCGCATGATTAGGAGTGTGGTGGTGAGCCGGAACTTCGTGTTCTTGTTGGGAACGACGCGGCCGGGCGGAAACACCGAGGCGTTGGCGCGGCTCGCGGCGGAACAGTTGCCGGCCGATGCCGGCCAGACCTGGCTTCGGCTGGACGAACACGTCGGCGAACCGTTCCGCGACGTACGGCACGAGGGCGACGGGGTGTACGCACCGCCGGGCGGCGGTCAGTGCACGTTGCTCGAGGCAACGCTCGGCGCGACCGATCTGGTGATTGCCTCACCGTTGTACTGGTACACAGTGTCGACAAGTGTGAAGACCTATCTCGATCACTGGTCTGCCTGGATGCGGGTCCCGGGCGTGGACTTCCGCAGTCGGATGGCTGGGAAGACGATGTGGGCGATCACCGCGCACACCGCCAAGGATCTGGCCGAGGTCGAGCCGATGCTGGGCACGCTGCGACTGGTCGCCGATTACATGGGCATGCGCTGGGGTGGCGAGCTGCTTGCCTATGGCAATCGTCCGGGTGAGGTGCTGGCGTCGCCGGATGTCGCCGTCCGCGCGCACGAACTGTTCGAGGTCCAGTCGGTCGCTTGCTAGACGCCGTGCTGTTTCAGGAAGGCGACCGTGCGGGCCATCGACGTCGGCCAGGCGGGGCCGAAGGCGTGTTCCTCGCCGGGGTAGGTGTAAATCGAGGCGGTCTTACCGGCCGCCTTGAGGGCTGCGAGAGCCTCGCGGGACCACGCGATCGGGCAGGTCGAGTCGGACTCGCCGTGGTGGATCAGCACCGGCTCGGTGACCTGGTCGAAGAAGTTGATTGCTGACACGTTGCGCCAGAACGCCGGGTTCCGGGCCGGTTCGCCGTACGCCCGCAGGACGGTCGCGCCGATCGGACGGTCGTTCCGCATCCAGCGGTTGAAGTTGTCCGCGGCATCGGAACTGACTGGTGCGAAGACAACCCCGGCCTTGATCAGCCCGGGTTGCGCGACCAGTGCGTTGTAGGTGACCCCGCCACCCATCGACCGGCCGAGCATGCCGATCCGGTTCGGGTCGACGGCCGGCGACGTTCGCAGCGCGAGGACGGCGTTGATCGCGTCCTCGGTGTAGCCGAGGCGCATGTCCACGCCCTCCTGCGGATCGTCAGACGATTGTGCATGTCCGCGATAGTCAGTGTGTAAGACAACGTACCCACGCCGGGCGAGGTAGTCCTGCTCACGCATCAGGCCGCGGCCGTTGGTGTAGATCGCCGGGTCGATGTGACCGTGGTTCAGGACGAGTGCGGGGTGCTTACCGGGAGTGCGCGGGACGTTCATGATCCCGGAGATCGTGAGCGAGCCGCTCGAGTACGTGACGTAGTACCGGGTGTAGGCGGAGTTGCGGGCGAGCACCCGGCCGAGGCGGAGGTTCCGCCCGTCGTACTTCTTCGTCATCATCGCCTGCAGCGACACCGGATGCGGCGCCGCCGCGGGAGTCGTGGTTGCTGGTGGCGGTGTAGAGGGCGCCGGTGTGGTCGGCGGAGCGGACGACGTGGTGGGGGTCGAGGAGGTCGTGCTCGGAGTTGACGCAGGGGGTGCCGCGTCGTCCTCGGAGGTACAGGCGACCGCAGCCGTCATCACAAGCGCGGCGACTCCCGCCCACGTCATCCGCCGGTTCATACCCTCAAGTCTGCCGCCGCCTCCGCCGAACCCACCGAAAGTCCAGACAACGATTGACGGCGCGGCCATTGCACGATCAGTACGGCGGCCAGCACCAGCGACCCGCCGAGCCACTGCATCAGGCTGAGCGTCTCGCCGAACACGACTGCCGCCGCGATCACAGTCACCACCGGCTCGAGGATGGACAGGATCGAGGCGACCGACGGGCCGACTCGGGCCATACCTGCGAAGAACAGCAGGATTGCGCCGACCGTGCTGACCAAAGCCAGTGCTCCGAGCCACAACCAGCCGATCGGGGCGAAGGTGAGGTCGGTGCCGCCGCGGAGGAATCCGGTGACGAGGAACGTGCCGAACGCTCCGATGCACACCAGCGCGGTCAAGGCGAGCGGGGATACGTCGGTGGTCACTCGGTCGCCGACCAGGATGTAGCCGGTGTAGGTGATCGCCGCGCCCAACGCCAGCAGGGCGCCCAGCCAGTCGAATTGGCCGCTTGTCGCTCCGCTGAGGACCAGCACGATGCCGGTCAGTGCGATGCCGAGCGCCCACACCCGCCGGCGCGACGCGCGCTCTCGTCCGAGCGCGATGGCGCCGGCCATGACCAGGACCGGGTACACGTACAGGATCAGCGCGACCAGTGAGGCGTCGATTCTGGCCAGCGCGGAGAAGTAGAGGCCGGACTGCGCCGCGTAGCCGAACACCCCCATGCCCAGCCCAACCAGCACGGCGCGGCGGGGGAGTTGGCGCAGTGCGCCGCGGGCCAGTGCGATGGAGATCAACAAGCCACCGGCCAGCCCGAAGCGGACCAGCAGCAGCGCGTCCACCGACACGCCTGCGTCGTAGGCCAGCTTGCCGAATACGGCCATCGCCCCGAATCCGGCGGCGGAAAGTAAGCAGAAGAGGCGTCCCACGAGACAGATGGTCCCGGCTGGCAACCGTTCAGGTCTATCGCGTGTTCTTGTATAGCAATGTGTAGTTATGCTGAACGGATGCTGGATCTGCATCGGCTCCGTCTCCTGCGTGAAGTGCACGGGCGTGGCACTGTGCATGGCGCCGCGCGGGCGCTCGGATATACGCCGAGCGCCATTTCTCAGCAGCTCTCGGTGCTGGAGCGTGAGGCCGGTACGCCGTTGCTCGAAAGGATCGGTCGCAATGTCCGGCTGACCGCTGCGGGTCAGGTCTTGGTGCGGCACGCCGCTGCGCTGCTGGAAGGGGTCGAGGCGGCTGAGGCTGAGCTGGCCACGATCGCGGCCGGGCGGGCTGCCGGAGTGGTTCGGGTTGCGGCCTTTCAGTCCGCGTTCTTGCGAATCGTGGCCCCGGCGGTACGGGCGTTGGCCGTGAGCGATCCCGATATTCGGATCGAGGCGGCCGAGGTCGAGGTGGAGCAGGCGGCGCCGGCGCTGCGGCTGCACCAGTTGGACGTCGTGGTCGGGGATGAGTACGACGGGCAGCCGCGGGCCGTGCATGCCGACCTGGAGCGCGAGCGGTTGCTGCGCGAACGGATCCGGGTCGTGTTGCCTGCCGATCATCCCGAGGCCGGAGTCGACCGGGTGTCGCTCGGGCGATTGGCCGACGTACCGTGGGCCGCTTGCCAGCCCGGCACCGGGCACCGCGAGATGCACGTACGGGTCTGCCGGGAGCTCGGCGGATTCGAACCCGATCTCCGCTACAGCTCCGACGACTTCCTGATCCTGCTGGAGTTGGTCCGCACGACCGGGGCTGGTGCGCTGCTGCCGGACCTGGTGCTCGGGTACGGCGCTCCCGGCGTCGCGGTCCGCCTACCTGCCGAGGGCGCCGTCGGGCGCGAAGTCTTCCTCCTCACCCGGCGAAGCCGAACTCCCGCAGTCGCCGCGGTAGCGGCCGCCCTACGAGTAGCCGCAGACGAAAGCCCCACAACAACGAACTGAACCAGCCGTCGGCGCA
Organism: uncultured Actinomycetota bacterium; assembly: GCA_963748245.1. Classification (GTDB taxonomy): domain Bacteria; phylum Actinomycetota; class Actinomycetes; order Propionibacteriales; family Kribbellaceae; genus Kribbella. The sequence continues at coordinate 585,315 of CAVVIA010000006.1, forward strand.
GGTATCGGTCAGGAGAGCGCGGCGACAGATCGTGGCCTCCTTCCAGTCTTCCAGGGACCTTCGGAGGCCTTGAGGGGGCTGCAGGAGCTGCAGTCCTGGTGGCAAGGGAGCTAGTCGCGCCACGGTGACTGGGTGACCGGCCGATGTTTGGGAGGCGCCGGCGGGGGCGCTGGGGATTGACGTATCTCGTCGTGCGGGGGAGGGTCGGGGAGGGTACGGGTCTGGGGGAGGTCCGGCCGGTTGTCGGGGGTTCTGACGTTCTCTGGGGTGGGTTCCGCGCTGCGCTCGACGGCGCCGGCTGGTCTGTGTGGCGCCGGCTGAGGCGCTTCGACGTGGGCGCCGGGCTGCGGCGCCGATCTTGACGTGACGACCAGGGAGGGGTCATGGGCACGATCGAGGAACTGAGGGAACGCACCAGGGGACAGATCTTCACCGACGGCGACGACGGGTACGACGAGGCGCGCCGGGTCCACAACGCGATGTACGACAGGCGTCCGCGGGTCGTGGTGCGGTGCGAGAACGCGGGTGACGTGATGGCCGCGGTGGATTTCGCCCGGTCCAACGAACTGGATCTGGCGGTGCGCGGCGGAGGGCACAGCGTGCCCGGGTTCGGCACCGTGGACGACGGAGTCGTCGTCGACCTGAGTGGGATGCGCAACGTCCGGGTGAACCCTGTCAGCCGGACCGCGCGCGCGGGCGGCGGCGCGACCTGGGGCGATTTCAACGCGGCGACGCACGCGTTCGGGCTGGCGTCGACGGGCGGCATCATCTCGACCACCGGCGTCGGCGGTCTGACGCTCGGCGGCGGGATCGGGTACCTGGACCGCGGTCTGGGGCTGTCCTGCGACAACCTGATCTCGGCGGATGTGGTGACCGCGGACGGTCAGTTCCTGATCGCGAGCGAGAAGGAGAACGACGACCTGTTCTGGGCGTTGCGCGGCGGTGGCGGCAACTTCGGTGTGGTGACCGCGCTGGAGTTCAAGCTCGCACCGGTGTCGACGATCTACGGCGGACCGATGCTGTTCGAGATGGAGGACGCGGCCGCGGTGGTGGCCGGGTTCCGGGACATGATCGGGGACGCGCCCGAACAGCTCGGCGGGTTCCCGGCGTTCCAGATCGCGCCGCCGTTGCCGTTCATCCCGGAGGACCGGCACGGTGACGTGTTCGCGCTGATCGTCGGGTGCTGGGCCGGCGATCTGGATCAGGGCGAGGTGGAGATCTCGAAGTTCCGTGAGTTCGCGCCGGTGGTCGCCGAGATGGTCGGGGCGATGCCGTATCCGGCGCTGAACAGTGCGTTCGACGACCTTGTCCCCCCGGGTCTGCAGCACTACTGGAAGGCGAACTTCGTCACCGAACTCACCGACGAGGCGATCCAGGCGCACCTACGGCACGCGCCCGGCCTGCCGGCGGTGAACTCGACCGTGCACATCTACCCGATCGACGGCGCCTGCCACCGGGTGACGCCGGGTGCGACCGCGTTCGCGTACCGGGACGCGAACTTCGCGACCGTGATCGCGGGCATGTGGCCGGACCCGGCCGAGAACGACGCGAACATCGAGTGGGTCAAGTCGTACTACGACGACGTCGCACCGCACTCCGAGGCCGGCGGCTACGTCAACTTCATGGCCGACGACGACCAGGGCCGGATCCGGGACAACTACAAGGAGAACTACGACCGACTGGTCGACGTCAAGCGCAAGTACGACCCGGGCAACCTGTTCCACCTCAACCAGAACATCGCGCCCTAGGCAGCAAACAGTCATGCCCGTACGGCGTTCTTGCCGTACGGGCATGACTGTCATGGTGTCTTACATGGCTGGCACGTGCGGTTGTCTTACAGTGCGAGGAGGCGCTGGAAGAACGCGCGGTACTTCTGGAGGGCGGCGCGCAGGTCCTCGGTCGACGGCTCACCGTCGGACCACTGCTTCTCCAGACCCTGGTGCTGTTGCTCGAAGGTCATCGACAGGCGCTTGAGCAGATCGTCGACCAGCTTGTCGGCTTCGCTCACCGAGTTGCGCGGGTCGTCGACGAACCCTTGCTGGATGACCTCCCACCGGGTCCTGAAGTCGACCGCGTCGTCCTCTGCCACCAACGGATCGGTCACTGTGCTGCGGTCGTCGGTCGTGGATCCGGCCGTAGCTCCTGTCGCCGGTCCGGCGGACCAGTCGGTTCCGGGCTCGCGCAGGTCGCCGTCCCGCCGCGTCGTCGGGTCGCCTTCGCCGGCGGCCGTAGTACGGTCGGCCTCGGCCAGACCCGTCGTACGATCGCCGTCTCCGAAGTCCGCCGATCGATCGGTGTCGCGGAAGTCAGGCCCACGATCGGTGTCGCGCAGGTCAGCCCCACGGTCGGTGTCGGTCGTGCGGTCGCCGTCGCCGAAGTCCGCCGTACGGTCGGCGTCGCCGGCGGCCGTCATGCGGCGGTCGGGGTCGAGGGCGTCGCGGTCGTCGGTCGTCATCCGGCGGTCGTCGTCGCTGAACGGGCGGTCGTCTGGCGTCGTCATGCTTGCTCCTTGGCGTCGGTTGAGTGCGAGCGGTGCTCCCCGGGCGCGTGCCCGGCGTCGGCCAGCAGTGCGTCGACCAGGTGGCGGTAGGAGGTGACGGCCTGGCGGAGTTCCTCCGTGTCGGTCTCGCCTCGGACCTGGGCGACGGCGACCCGGTGCGCGTCGCGGTAGTGCGCGGCGACCTCCGGGTGCTCCACCGAGATGTCGTTGACCCGCTGGTCGAACTCGTCGACCGGGTACCCGGCCTCACGCATCATCCGCAGGACGAGCTGGTCGGCGTCCGCGACCGCGGCCGCGGGCTGGTCGACGAAGCTCTGCTGCACCCGGGCCCACTCGGCCCGGTACTGCTCGGCGGACGCTCTGCTCAACGGGGTGATGTCGAGCTTCGACACGCGGCGCTGGCGTTCGCGCAGTTCGCGTTCGGCGCTGCGCCGGTCGCCCGACTCCTCGATGGTGTGCTCGTACTCCGGGCCGAACCGCTGCTGCAGCTCACCCGAGCGTCTGCGCTGGTAGGTGTACAGCAGCGCGGCCGCCGCGAGCACCACAACGGCGACGATGACGACTATCAGGACGGTATCCATCAGACCTCCAGTCCGATTGGCTTGTGCAGACCTGCGATCTGGAGAAACTGATCGCGAGGACCTTCGGCAGGCGGTCCCCAGCGCCGCCTCACATCCCCGAGGCCGCACCGGTACCCAGGGCATGCACGACCAAGCGTCCGGCCGGTCACCCAATCAGGTGACCGGCCGGACGCTGTCGGTTGCCGCGCTGTCAGGCCTTCGGGCCGAGCTTGTGTACGACGATGCCGGACTTGAAGGTGGTCGTGCCGAGCAGTTCGAGGTGCGTGATGTCGATGTCAAGGTTGTCGAACAACTTCGGGCCGCTGGCAAGTACCGGAAAGATCCAGAAGTGGTACTCGTCGACCAGCTTGTGCTCGAGCAGCGTCTTCGAGAACTCGCCCGTCCCGAACTTGATCAGGTCGCCGCCGTCCTCCTCCTTGAGCCGCTTGACCGCCTCGGCGACATCGCCCTCGAGCAGCTGGGCGTTCCAGGTCGTCTCGGTGATCGTGCGGGAGGCGACGTACTTCGGCATCGCGTTGAAGACGTCCGCGACCGGGTCGCCGGCGCGCTGTCCCCAGGCCTCGGCGAAGCCTTCGTAGGTGACCCGGCCGAGCACCTGGGCCTCGACGTTGTCCATCAGGGCCTGGGAGTAGGCGGCGTGCTCGTCGTCCCAGTAGGGGCCGGACCAGTCCTGCGGGCTGTCGATGACGCCGTTGGTGGTGATGAAGGTGGATTCGATCAGCTTTCGCATGGTTCTTCCTCTTTCTCAGTGTTGATAGGGATGTTTGGTGCGCGCGTCCAGGAGCGCTTCGGCCCACCAGACGAGCTGGTCGAGCATGAGCTTGGCCTGGGCCTCGTAGCCGGCGGTCGGCCGTGGCCAGTCGCCGTCTGCGGTGAACTGCTCCCAGAAGCAGGGCAGTGCGACCGTGTTACGGATGGTGACGGCTTGGAGCTCGGTGAAGACCTGCCGCAACTGCGCTGTGGCGTACAGTCCACCGGTCTCCCGGCCGTAGCTGACGATCGCGACCGGCTTGGCGTGCCACTCCTCGTAGTACCAGTCCAGTGCGGTCTTCAGGGGTGCCGGGAAGCTGCTGTTGTACTCCGGCGTCACCACAGCGAACGCATCCGCGGTGGCGAGCCTCGGAGCCAGTACGGCGACCTCGGCGGGTGTCTCGTCGTCGGTGTCGAGCAGTGTGGTCGGCAGGTTCGCGGTGGCCAGGTCGATCAGGTCCACCTCGAACTGCTTGGCGGCCTGCCGGGCGAGCCAGTGGGCCACGGTCGGTCCGAACCGCCCGTTGCGGGTGCTGCCGATGATCACTGCCAGTCGCATCTGCCTGCCTCCTTCCTGATGTCCCAGACTCTGCCGGAACCCGTTTACGGTTTCTTTCCGGTGGCACCGGGTGACGCCGGAAAGAGGGGTGCGCGGGGCGTGAACTGTTGCGGCGGAGTCGGGGGTGGCGGCGGGAGGACGGTGTGGCGGTTATGGTGCGGCCATGCGTTTCGGGGTGCTGGGACCGGTCACTGCCTGGACGGACGCGGGGGAGCCCGTCACCATCCAGGGCCTGAAGGTCCGCGCCCTGCTGGCCGATCTCCTGGTGCACGAGGGCCGTCCGGTCCCGGCCGACCGCCTCATCTACGACCTCTGGGGCGACGATCTGCCCGGCAACCCGTCCGGGACCCTGTCCGCGAAGGTCTCCCAGCTTCGGCGCGCTTTCGAGGACGCGGAGCCCGGGAGCCGAGCACTGGTGAAGTCCGGCCCGGCCGGCTACTCGCTGACGGTCGACAGTTCGTCGTACGACGCTCTGACCTTTGCCGACCGGGTAGCGGCCGGACAGCTCGGCGAAGCGCTCGCACTCTGGCGTGGCCCGGCGTACGCCGACTTCGCGGACGAGGCGTTCGTCGAGACAGCTGTAGCCCGGCTGAACGAGCAGCGGCTCACCACACTGGAGACGCACTACGAGGAGCGCGTCGACCACCCGGTGAGTGAGTTGGCCACGTTGGTCGCCGAGCACCCGCTGCGTGAGCGTCTACGGGCGAGTCACATGAGGGCGCTGTATCGGAGCGGTCGCCAGAGCGAAGCGCTGGAGAGCTACGAGGACCTGCGTCGACTGCTGGCCGACGAGCTGGGTCTGGACCCCAGCCCGGAGCTGGTAGCGCTCCAGCAGTCGATCCTCACGCAGGAGCTGCCAAACCGCCGTTCTAATCTTCCCGCCCAGCTCACCGAGCTCATCGGTCGCGATGAGGCCTTGGCTGACGTCGGCTCGTGCCTCGCGTCCTCACGGCTCGTCACGCTGACTGGGCCTGGGGGAGTGGGCAAGACTCGGCTAGCCCTGGCTGCTGCCGCTGACGTGGCTGAGCGCTTCTCCGATGGCGTTGTCTTGGTTGAGCTGGCCGCAGTGACTCCTGAGGCCCTGTCGGTGCGCAGCTCCCTGATGGATGCCGTGCAGGTAGCGCTGGACGTGCGGGAGATCGCTGGCCCGGCGGACACCATGGTCGAGCGCCTTGCCGCAGTGATGGGTTCCCGGCTGCTGGTGCTCGACAACTGCGAGCAGGTGGTCTCGGAGGTTGCTGACCTGGCGGACCGGCTTCTGGCCGCTGCTCCGGGCCTGCGGGTGCTGGCGACGAGTCGCGAGCCGCTCAGCCTGGCCGGCGAGGTCGTCTGGACTGTGCCGACGCTCGACGTACCTTCACGCGATGCGGGCGCCGATGCCGCGGGTGAGAGCAGCGCGGTGCAGTTGTTCGTTGCCCGCGCGTCAGCTGCTTCGCGAGGCTTCACCCTGTCGGACGACACGGCCGCTGACGTGTCTGTGCTATGCCGGCGCCTTGACGGGATCCCGCTCGCGCTGGAGCTCGCTGCGACCCGAGTACGCGCTCTTGGCGTCCGTGGACTCGTTGCGCGACTGGACGACCGCTTCCGCTTGCTGGCGACCGGACACCGTGGTGCTGCACCGCGTCAGCAGACTCTGCTCGCGATGATCGACTGGAGCTGGGAGCTGCTCGGCCCGGACGAGCAGGCTGTCCTGCGACGTCTCGCCGTACATGCGGATGGGTGTACGCCGGAGGCGGCGTCGGTGGTGTGTGCCGAGCCAGGGGTCGACGTTCTCGATGTGCTGGTACGGCTGGTTGACCGGTCGCTCGTCGTACCAGTGCAGGGGTCGGACGGGCCGCGATACCGGCTGCTGGAGTCTGTGGCGGCGTACTGCCTGGAGAAGCTGCGGGTAGAGGACGAATTGGAGTCCGTGCAGCAGCGGCATCTCGAGTACTACACGTCGTTTGCTGAGGAGGCTCGGCCCCACCTGTACGGCGGTGAGCAGAGCAGGTGGTTGCTGCTACTCGATGAGGACGCGGCGAACCTGCGCACGGCACTCGACCGGGCTGTGGCGACCGAGCAGATGCAGGTGGCTGAGCGGTTGGTGGACGCACTCGCCTGGTACTGGCACCTGCGTGGGCGGATTGCCGAGGCGCTGCGGTCGTTGGAGGCAGTGCCGGGCTCTGCGCGGGCTGGTGCTTGGCGAGCCGGGTTCATGTACATGCAGGGCGACAGCGACGCGGCACGCGAGCGGGACCGGTGGCTGGAGTCTGCAGACGCTCGGGCGCAGTGGTGGATCGCCTTTGCCGGCAGCGATGCCGGGGACCTGGTGACTTGTCTGGCGTTGCTGGACCTCGCGCTGAAGAGCTTCGAGGCGGACGGAGACCAGTGGGGCGTCGCGGCCGTGCTTGCCGCGCGTGCCAAGCACGCACACGTGCGGTCCGACGCGTCGGCACTGTATGCCGATGCCTCGGAGAGTGCTCGCATCTTCCGCTCGCTAGGCGACCGGTGGGGAGTGTTGCAGGCGACCAGTTGGCTCAGTGCCCATGCGGAGTTCACTGGCGACTTCGACAAGGCCGCAAGGCTGCAGCGGGAGGGCGTCCAGCTCGCCGAAGAGCTGGGGCTCTGGCCAGAGCTCTCAGGGTCACTGGGAATGCTCGGCTGGACTGAGATCAGACAGGGCGACTACGACGCTGCTCGTGCCCATGGAGAGCGTGCTCTGCGCCTGGCGAGCGAGCAGGACCAGCGCTCGACGCGGGCCCTGGCGGAGATCGTGCTGTCCTATGCGGCACGTCGTACCGGGGCCTTGGACGAGGCGGAGACGCGGCTACGCGCGCTGGTGGACGAAGCGCGTCGCCAGCAGGATCCGGTCCTCTACCTCTCGATGGTTCTGACGGAGCTTGCGTACGTCGTCGAGCTCCGCGGTGATCCGGAAGCCGCTCTCGAGCTGCACCTGGAGGCCTTCCGCATCTCGGCGGAGTACGAGTCGGCGCGCGGCATGTGCTGGTCCCTGGAGGGCATTGCCACCTGTCTGCCCGACAAGACCGTCGCTGCGCAGCTGCTGGGCGCGGCCGACGCGACCCGCTCTGCAGAGGGCTTCGTGGTCACGCCGGCCGAGTCCGGTGACAACAACCGGGCCGCGTCTGCTGCTCGTGCGGTGCTCGGTGACTCGGACTACGAGACCGCCTGGGGCGCCGGCACCGCCCTCTCGCCGGAGCAAGCATTCCGTCTCCTGTGAGTATGTCTGCTGAACAGATGTTCTTGACTTGAGATTATTAATCCAGCGAAGTAGTTTCGTGGTCGAGCAGACGGTGAAAGGTTGAACCATGGACTACGGCCACGAGCTGGTCTTCGGCACGTTCCTGACTCCGGCGGTCGACAACCCGGCCCGGGTGGTCGCGTTGGCGCAGCTGACCGAGCAGGTCGGCCTCGACCTGGTCACCTTCCAGGACCATCCGTACCAGCCCCGGCTGATGGACGCCTGGACTCTCCTGTCCGTCGTCGCCGCTCAGACCCAGCGCGTCAAGGTCGCGACGAACGTCGCCAACCTGCCACTGCGCCACCCGGTCGTCCTCGCCCGCAGTGTCGCCACACTCGACCTGATCAGTGGCGGCCGCGTGGAGCTGGGTCTTGGCGCCGGCGGCTTCCTGGACGCGGTCGCTGCGAACGCCGGGCCGCGGCTGACCACTGGGCAGAGCATCACTGCGCTGGAAGAGGCCATCGCGATCATTCGCGAGGTGTGGACGCCGGAGGGCGGTGGCATCCGGCTGCCCGGCAAGCACTACACCGTCGCCGGCGCCAAGCGTGGTCCGCAGCCTGCACACGATGTGGAGATCTGGCTGGGTGCCTACAAGCCACGCATGCTTGCGGTCACCGGACGGCTCGCTGACGGCTGGCTGCCGAGTAGTGCGTACGCCGGACCGGACCAGCTCGCCGAGATGAACAAGATCATCGACGAGGCTGCTGTCGATGCCGGGCGCGACCCCGCGTCGGTACGACGGCTCTACAACCTGTCGGGGCGGTTCGACGGACGTGGTGGCTTCCTGCAGGGACCGGAGGAGCTGTGGATCGACCAGCTCGCCGAACTGACGCTGGGGGAGGGGATGAGCACGTACATCCTCGGCTCCGACGACCCTGACGACATCCGTCGCTTTGCCGAGGTGGCAGCGGGAGTCCGCGAAGCAGTCGAGGCTGCACGTTCTGGTGAGACTGTTGCTCGCGCGGAGCCGGCTGTCACTTCGAGTGCGGGCTTCACCGTCGTGCCGACACCACCTCCTGCTGTACGACGTAGCGCCGTACAACTGCTGGATGAGTCGGAGCGTCCCACCGGGCCGGCGTTGGACCCGGAGCGGACGTATACGCCGTACCAGCTGACGTCGGGTCAGCACTTGATCGACGTACACGACCATCTGCGTGCAGAGCTCGAGCAGATCCGCGACCTGGTCGAGCAGGTGGCTGCTGGGTCAATGGGTGTCGGGCAGGCGCGGTCGCACATCAACACGATGACCATGCGGCAGAACAACTGGACGCTGGGGACGTACTGCGAGTCGTACTGCCGACTGGTGACCACTCACCACTCGCTGGAGGACGCCTCGCTGTTCCCGCACCTGCGGCGGGCCGATCCGGCGCTCGTGCCCGTCGTGGACCGGTTGGAGGCGGAGCACCGCATCATCCACGACGTACTGGAAGGTGTGGACAAGGCACTCGTTGCTCTGGTTGACGGCTCAGGCGACATTGACGGTCTGCGAGCAGCGGTCGACCTGCTGGACGACACGCTGCTCTCACACCTGTCCTACGAGGAGCGCGAGTTGGTGGAGCCGCTGGCGCGGCTCGGGGTCATTTAGCCTCGGACTTACTTTGCCTCGCCCAGGAGCGAGGCGAGGATGTCGAGCAGGCGGAGCGTTGGGACCTCGCCCAGCAGGCGTGCGGCCGACGTGGCCGGCTCGGCGATCAGGCGGACCTGCAGCAGCTTGAAGTCGCGCACGTTGGCCGGGTTGACCAGGTCGTTGTGCACGGCGGTCAGGAACTCCGCACCGGCTGATGCGGAGCCATAGGTCATCCGGATGAAGCTGTCGGTGACCGGGTAGAGGTACGGCCGCTTCAGGTGCAGCAGCTTCGACTTCTTGGCGTGGCCGAAGCCGCGGTGGCCGGTGAACTTGTCGTCCAGCGCCATCGCCGCCTCGAACAGCTCGCTGCCGGCCGTCGCGTCCTCCAGTCGCGCGTCGACCGGGATGGCGGCGAGCTCCTTCTCCGCGTCCACCTCGAGCAGCCACGGGATGTCCATCGCCCGCAGGTCGGAGCCGATCACCATCGTCCGGGCCAGATCCTCGAGCGTGATCTGGTTCGGGTCGGACCCCCCGACGCACGTCAATCCCGGCAGACCGTCGTAGTAGCGCAGTACAGCGCCGTTCGTCTCGGCGTACAGCCGCAGCTGAGCTATCGCCTCGTCAACGACGATCTTCCGAGTACCGATGTTCATGAGCCACACCCTCACACTCTTGGTGGCAGACCCGCCAGCAGGCAGACCATCATCCGAACGATTTCTCTGACTCCGTTTCCGCAGATCGTAGGCGACCCCCCGCTCACCCACACGCCTGGGTCACTTCCCGTCATCCACAACCTGTAATCATCCGCTTCGGAGAGCCTCCAAACTCCATAAACTCTCGGTGACAGGCCATCAACCGAGCGGAGGCGACGATGAACCCTATTCGGCGATTGCTCGCCTTGATCGGCTGCGTTCTGCTCGTCATACCTGAACTCGTCAAGGCCGTGGCAGTTGGCGGGGTTATCGGTGGTGGGCGAGGCGTTCGTGGTGGGCGTGGCCGATGTTGCCGCCAGGGCTGATGTGGACTGTCGCGTCGGTGAGCCGCGGAACGCCGTGGAGCAGTGCGTGTTGGGCTTCGACGGCGATCTCGTGGCCCGTGATCACGTCCAGGCCGGGGTCGACGACAAGGCCGGTCTCGGCGCGCAGTTGGTGCCCGGTCCAGCGCAGCCGCAGGGTTTCTATGTCCAGGACGCCCGGCACGTTGCGCAGCGAGGCCTCCGCGGCGTCGACCAGTTCGGGGTCGACGGCGTCCATCAGGCGCCGGTAGATGTTGATCGCCGCTCCTTTCAAGACGACCACGATCGCGACGGTGATGACGAGTCCGGTGATCGGGTCGGCGAGGGGGTAACCGGCCATCACGCCGAGAGCAGCTGCCACGACTGCCAGCGAGGTGAACCCGTCGGTGCGGGCGTGCAGTCCGTCGGCGACAAGGGCAGCCGACCCGATCTTGCGGCCGACCCGGATCCGGTAGAGCGCGACGAGTTCGTTGCCGGCGAAGCCGATCACGCCTGCCGCCAGCACCACACCGACGTTGCTGATCGGTTCGGGATTGATCAGGCGCCTGATCGACTCGTAGCCGGCGACGACTGCCGATAACGCGATCATCAATACGATGAACACTCCGGCGAGGTCCTCGGCCCGGCCGTAGCCGTAGGTGTAGCGGCGGGTCGCAGAGCGGCGGCTCAGGACGAACGCCACCCACAACGGCAACGCGGTCAACGCGTCGGAGAAGTTGTGGATGGTGTCGGCGAGCAACGCAGTCGACCCCGTGAGCAGCACCACCACGAGCTGCGCGATCGCAGTCACACCCAGACCGACCAAGCCGATCTTTACCGCACGGACGCCCTCGGCACTTGACTCCAACGCCGAGTCGGTCGAATCGGCCGCATCGTGGCTATGTGGCCGCAACACCGACCCCAGCCAGCCCAGCACACCTCGCCTGCCGTGCCCGTGCCCATGCCCATGCCCATGCCCATGGCCGTGTCCGTGTCCGGCCGTCTCGGTCTCCTCAGTCACGGTAGAATCGTACCTGCGCAATCATGCATATACGCATGTAAGCAGGCAGGCTATGGTGTCGGCATGCACTCGTCGATCGAGAACTTCGAGATGCCGAACGACGAACAGGTCCACCTGGCCGCCGAGTCGCTCCGGCTACTGGCTGACCCGACCCGGATCAAGGTGTTGTGGGCGCTGCTGCAGGGTGAGTCCTCGGTCGCGTGTCTGGCCGAGTTGGCCGGCGCCGCACCGACCGCCGTTAGCCAGCACCTGGCGAAGCTCCGGCTGGCAGGCCTGGTGAAGGGCCGCCGGGAGGGGACGTTCGTGTACTACTCCGCCGCCGACAGTCACGTGAAGGCTCTGCTGGATCAGGCGCTGTTCCATGCCGACCACCTCGACCGTGATCTGCCCGACGCCGACAACGGTGCGACGGCGCGGTCGGCCTGACGGCACACTGGATGTGGCGGGATCGGAATCTTGCCTGGGGCAACACCGAATTGCCGGGTACGTTTCGGCGCCCGGTCGAGGATCTTCTTGCCTGCCCAGGCTCCCGCTGTGGCCGCGGGGGTGAGAGCCAGGCCGGTGCGAGGCCGGTCCAGCTGGAACTCGCCAAGGCAGTCGAGCAGCTGCCCGGCCCGCACGGCATGCCGGGCGGATCCCGCTACGAATTGAAGTGTGACGGGTTCCTTCACTGAACTCGTCAAGTCGTAGCGGCTGACGTCGCGAGGCGTCAGGCGGCCGGAGTCGCGGAGTTCCTTGGACATGTTCCAGTGTTGCCGGGCGTGGGTTGGGCTGATGATGGCGGCATGACCACTGCGGAGGAGACGTTTCAGCCGTCGGCGCCGGTGTGTTGGTGCTGCGGTGGCGAGTTCGAGGACCGTGATCTGGTGCGGCTGGGGGCTCACCCGGAGGTCGGGGTTTGTGTGGGGTGTGCGAAGTATCTGCAGCGGCGCGCGGCCGAGCGCGAGGACGAGCTGCGTCCGTCGCGGGCTGCGCGTGTGCGGGCGGCTCTGCGGGGTGTGCGTGAGTTTGTGATCGGTCGGGGCTGGCATGAGCTGCCGGTTGTTGGGCGGCTGTTGCGGCGGGTCGACCGGCACCTGCCCTGACCGAGGCGGCGTCAGGTCGCGAGGAGCGGCTGGAACAGGCGGGTGGCGAGGCCTTCGGCTTCGGCCTGGTTGAGGATCTGTCCGAGGGTGTTGGGGTGGCTGCTGGTCCAGGCCTGCGCCGTGGCGTGGTCTGCGAAGAAGTTGAGGTAGTCGCAGCAGCAGTCGGCCGACGGGCCGCCGCCGGCGTCAGCGCCGATGAACACGACCGCCGCCGTGGGCTGCCAGGTGGTGCGCCCGCTGGTGGTGGTGACGGTGACCGGCTGGCCGGTGGTGACGTCGACGGACTCGATCCGGGTGTCTCGTCCGAGCATCGGTGCGATGCCGAGTGCGTCGATCGCACACATCCCGTAGACGTCGACCCCGCCGCCGTCGGGGTTGACGATGTGGACGCGGTGCCGGGTCGGTGTTGAGGAGAACGGGTAGGCGACGGCGATCTGGCCGTCGGCGGCCAGCCGGATGGCGTCGGCCTCGTGGAGCGCGGTCAGAACTTCGGCCGTGGTCTTGGCGTCGTCGGACGCCACCGGGTCGAGTTCGGTGGCAGTGGGTGAGGCGCCGTCGGCTGCAAAGGCGCGCAGGATCGCCTGGTGCGCGGCCTTCTCGAGCGGATCCAGCGGGACAGCGCGGGTGCGCCATGCACTTAGCACCGCACCAGGCGACCAGTCGTCTGTGCTGCCGGCCGCTGCGATCGCCGCGCGCAGCTGGGCCACGGACGGGGCGGGAACGATCCGGCCGGTCTCGTCACGGTAGAGGCGGCACGACACTCCGCACACGCAGTCGTCGGCTGCGGTGAAGGGGTCGGTGCCGTCGATCAGCAGAGTGGGCGAGCCGGCCATACCGAACTGGGCGGCGTCGGTGGTGGTCTCGATGAGCCGGGTGGTGACGGGCAGGTCGGTGACTTGGGCGAGCCGTTGCAGCATCGGCGGCAGGTTGGGGCAGTCGGGGACGTGCAGGACTTCGAGCTTCATCGGTTCGCCTCCGGGCAGTGGTCGATCGCTTCGAGCAGCGCGCAACGGCGGTCGGCGCGGGGCAGGTCGCAGGTCGTGACCAGGTCGGCCAGCGAGTCGTGCATCCGTTGCAGGTCGCGGATCCGCGCCTCCAGGTCAGCTCGGCGGTGCTCGGCTAGCGCCCGCGCGGCGTCGCAGGCCTCGGGACCGCCGTTGTCGAGGTGGAGCAGCTCCTCGACCTCGTCCAGGGTGAAGCCGAGTTCCTGAGCGCGTTTGATGAACCGCAGCAGCTCGACCGTGTTCGGTGGATAGTCGCGGTAGCCGCCGGGTGTGCGGGGCGGCCGGGTGAGCAAGCCGCGCCGCTCGTAGTAGCGCAGCGTCTCGGTGTGTACTCCGGCCTGGCCGGCCAGCTCACTGGTTCGCATACCGCCCATGGTCAACCCTGGACCCATCTACAGGGTCAAGCCCGTCGCCTCGAGACGCAGTCGAAGCTGAACAAGGCCACCGATCCGGATGCGGCTGCACGACGCAGCGACGAGACTGGCGCCATGCCGCGTTGTCGCCGCACCTGACCGGGCCCGTCGGGCTCGCGTTGGCCCAGGCAGTCGAGCAGCTGCCCGGGCAGCGCCCTGCCGGGCGGATCCCGCAATGGACTGAGTGGGACAAGGTCCCTCCACTGCAAGTCAATCCTTGCCGGGGTCGGCGAGCCCGAGTTGTGTGAGGCGGGCGAGGTTGTCTTCGAGGGTCCAGGTGTCGGTGATGCGGCCGTTGTGGAGCCGGTAGATGTTGATTTCGTCGACGTTGTCGAAGCGTCTGCCGGTGGGCGGGTGGCCGCGCCATGAGCCGAGGTGGGTGGCGGAGCAGGTGAAGCGGCCGACGACGCGGTCGTTCTCGGCGATCAGTTCGATGGTTTCCATCTGCATGTCGGGGAACGAGGCGCGGAAGGAGGCGATCCAGGCGCGGGCTTGGTCCGCGGCCTCGGGTGCGTACAGCTGGTCGATGAGGTCGAGCCGGCCGCTGTTGAGGACCTGGTCGACGAGTCGCTTGATGACTGCCTTGTTTCGTTCGGTGTCCTGGTTGGTGGGTGGCATCACGTGCTCCTTGGCGCGTACATGATGAGCGCGACCCCGGCCAGGCAGACCAGGGCGCCGATCACGTCCCAGCGGTCGGGGCGGAAGCCGTCGAGGAGCATGCCCCAGGCGAGTGATCCAGCGACGAAGATGCCGCCGTAGGCGGCGAGGATGCGGCCGAAGTTCGGGTCGGGTCGGCGATCTGCCCGGTGCGGAGCCACGCCTCGTTCACGCGGGCAGTCCCGCTGCGGCCGCCGCCCGGGTTGCGAGGGCGTCCAGGACGTCCAGGTGTGCTTGTGGGACGGTCACCTCCAACTGCACCTGGCCCTCGCGGGCTGGGGTGAAGGTGAAGCCGAAGAACGAGCAGCAGTTCGACTCTCGCGCGGTCAGGTCCCGTGCGGTTGCTTCCGTGGTGGCGTCCAGGGTCAGCTGCAGCCGAGTCGGTGTGTGGCGCTGTAGTTGGCGCAGTCCAGTGGTGAAGAGGGCGTCGAAGTCGGCGAGGCGCAGTGGCCGTTCAGCCGTCGGGAGGGTGCAGGCCTGCGGTGCCCAGTTCTCGTCGTCGGCGGTGTTGAGGGTCAGATGGTCTGTCGTCATGTGTCGACGGTAAGCCTGTACCTAAGTATCGATTGCAACCTTCAGTTCAGGGCGATCTGCTCGAGCGGCTGGTCGTGACGGTGGAGAGCGCCGATGCGCAACACGCGCCGGCCGAACGTGCCGCGGCGGCAGCGACCAGCCTCGGTCGTCCCAGGGAAATTCCGGTGCATCGATGAACTGCGAGCCCTAGATTCGTGGGGTGACCGCGGACGACGACGTGCCCTCTGACCTTTCGCATCTCGGCGCGCCGATCGGGCCGATGGTCCGCGTCCACGGCGGGTTCGCCAACCGGATGTACCGGCTCGACACCGACCAGGGGTCGTTCGCGGTGAAGGAGTTGAACCTCGTCGACCGCCGCTGGACCTACCACGTCGAGGACGTGTTCAGGTTCGAGCGGGCGGCTTTCGCTGCCGGCATTCCGATGCCAGAGCCGATCTCTGCCAGCCACCACACGCTCGTCCACCGGTGGGTCGAGGGAGAGAAGGTGCCCGAAGCACCGGTGTCGGCGGCGTACGCGTTCGAGATCGGTGAGATCCTCGCGCGCATCCACGCGCTCGACGTCGAGTGGACCCACGTGTCGATCGAGGACCCGACGTCACGGGACTGGCCCGAGCTCGCCGAGCGGGCGGCGGCGACCGGACAGCCGTGGGCCGACGAACTCGCCTCCCACGTCGAGACGTTCCTCGCGATTGCCCACTTCGTCGACACCTGCGAACGGCCAGGCCCCGTCGTGCTGACCCACAGGGACATCCAACCGTGGAACCTGCTCGCTCGAGACGGTCGGCCGGTGGTGCTCGACTGGGAGCTCTCGGGGATGCTCGACCTGGCCGGTGAGCTCGGCTCGACCGCGCTGAGCCTCGCGAAGGGACCTGGCTTCGACGACATCGAGCCCGCCATCTTCCGCTCGGTCCTCGACGGCTATGTCGCAGGGGGCGGAGCGCTGCCGCCGTCGGGTCCAAGCTGGTTCGTGTTCATGATCGGCGGCTGGCTGGGGCACACGAGGTGGAACATCCTCCGTTGCCTGGCCGGTGTCGAGGCGAGCACAGGCCCTGACCTCGCGCTGTCGCACGAGTCCGTGCGCAACGGCGTGCGCGGCCTCCCCGACCTGTTCGGCCGACTTCCAGAGCTCGAGGCGCTGCTCGTGTGACAGCGACCCGCTTCCGTGCTGGCTGCGCGGCGGCCGCGACGCGAAGAAGCCGCTGCCGAACCCACTTCTCTTACAATCCCGTGACCGGACGGGTGGACTACGACATCGACTACAAGTGCAGGTTCAACGAGGATCGGTGGGTATGAGGGTTCGCTGCGTCAAGATCATCAATCCTGCGACGCTCGAGGTCGAGTCTTCCAGTAGCTGGGTTCGGGTTGGCGAGGAGTACGTCGTTCTCGAGTTGATGGGCAGCCCCGGTGAAAGGTTCTATTTACGGATCCTTCATGGTGACAACTCGACAGGCATCTGGGACTCGGCGATGTTCGAGGACACTGACCCAACCGTTCCGTCGAACTGGGTGGTACAAGTCTCCGAAGGAGGCTCCCTGAACATCGGTCCGCAGCGATGGCTCGAGCGCGGCTTTTGGGAGCAGTACTTTGACGATGAGCCAACCGCGATTGAAGTATTCGACGCGGAGATGGCCGTCGTACTCCGCGAGTCGAAGCGGGCTCGTTAGCGGCTGAGAGTCGCAGGCCCTGGTGACGGCAGCTTCACCGAGACCGCGATGGTTCAGGTGAGAGATTTGAGGGCTTGGATGATGCTCGTGTTGGGTTGAGGGTCCAGGCCCAGGGCGCGGACTGCGGCGATCACTCGGGTGGGGTCTTCGGACTCGAGGACGAGAGTGCGGGTTGACTGCGTGTCGGTGCGGAGGTCGGTGAGTTCGGCCATGCAGCCGCCGTACGTGCCGTGTCGGCGGGTCTTGTGGACGGGGATGACGTCTACCGCCGCGCCTGCGGCCGCGGAGAGCTCGGGGAGGTCGTAGGTGTCGCGGTCCAGTGGTGCCGAGACGCGGAGCGCGGTGAGGACCACTCGGGCGTCGGCTGCCGAGATCGGGAGTGGGGACTTCATGACCGGGTTCCAGAGCTCGAGGCCGTCGTCGTCGACCTGCTCGAGGTGCTTGACGTCCAGGAGGCCGGCGCGGAGCTTCACCGCGTCCACACCGTCTGCAGAGACCAAGTAGGTCTCGTCGGTCTCGACGCCTGCCTCGGCCCCTATCGAGCCGAGCACCTCGTCGGCGCCGCCGAACTCCGCACCGAACGTCCGCCACTCCCATCGCATTCGTCAAGCCTGTCCGTTTTCGGCGGTGACGAAATCATCCGTCGGGGGTGACGTAGGGGAGTCGGGGCTCGCAAATGATCGATGCATGAGCTCAACTGCCCCCGAACGGCATCCGGCAACTCCGCCCGGGGGTACACAGCTGTGGTTCGCGCAGGACGAGGCGACCGTGGTCGCCGCCCTCGAATCCGAGGCCTCGCTGGGGCTGACCCAGGCCGAGGCCGCCGCACGGCTGGCGCGCTACGGCCCGAACGAGATCACCGGCGAGAAGCCGCCGTCGGTCTGGCAGGTCGCGCTCGTGCAGGTGCGCGAGCCGATGAACATCATGCTCATCGCGGTGACGGTGGTGAGCTTCGTCATCGGTGAGGTGTCGACCGGGATCATCGTCGCGCTGCTCATCCTGCTCAACGTCGTCCTCGGCTCGCGCCAGGAGCTCAAGGCGCGGGCCAGCGTCGATGCGCTGGCGAAGATGCAGGTGCCGCAGAGCCGGGTCCGGCGCGACGGACGCGTCGCGCAGGTGCCGGCCGGCGATGTCGTGATCGGTGACATCGTCGAGCTGGAGGCGGGCGACATCGTGCCGGCCGACGGCCGGATCATCCGCTCGGCCACTCTCGAGGCCCAGGAGGCGGCGCTCACCGGCGAGAGCGCGCCCGTCGCCAAGGACGCTGCGGCGCTGCCGTCGCCGGACACCGCACTCGGCGACCGGACCGACATGCTGTTCCAGAACACCTCGGTGACGCGCGGTACCGGCGCGATGGTCGTGACGGCCACCGGCATGGACACCGAGATGGGCCGGATCGCGACCATGCTGACGTCGGTGTCGAGGGTCCGGTCACCGCTGCAGAAGGAGCTCGACTCGCTGACGAAGGTCCTCGGCATCATCGCGTGGGGCGCGGTGGCCTTCATCGTCGTGGTGGGCCTGATCCGCGGCCTGGACTTCGAGGCGCTGGTTCTGCTCGGTACGGCGATGGCGATCTCGGCCATCCCGACCGGCATGCCGGCCTTCGTCTCCGGCCTGCTCTCGATCGGCGCCAAGCAACTCGCCGAGGCACGGGCGGTCGTCAAGAACCTGACCGACGTGGAGACGCTCGGGGCGACGAGCGCGATCAACACCGACAAGACCGGCACGCTGACGATGAACGAGATGATGGTCTCGACGATCTACGCGAACGGGTCGTGGTTCACCGTCACCGGAGAGGGCTACGCGACGACGGGGACCATCGAGTCCGTCGCCGGAGTCCCGGTGCCCGACTTCACGCGCCTGGCGCTCGGGCTGGCCCTTGACACTGACGCCACGGTCGGCAAGGACGGCACGGTGATCGGCGACCCGACCGAGGCCGCACTGGTCGTCCTCGCCGCGAAGCTGGGTGTCGACGCCGAGGAGACGCGCCGCGCGTACCCGCGACTGGCCGAGGTCCCGTTCGACTCCGCCTACAAGTTCATGGCGACTTTCCATCGGGTCACCGTCGATGGAGCCGAGCACGTCATCGAACTCGTGAAGGGTGGCGCGGACGTCGTCCTGGCGCGCTGCACGCATGCCGGCGGTCCACTGAGCGGCTCGCAGGTTCCGATCGCGGAGGTGCGGGCGGACCTCGACGCGGCCAATGTCCGGATGGGCGAGAAGGGCCTGCGGGTCCTCGCGTTCGCTGCCCGCTTGGTGGCCGACGACGAGCTGGACTCGATGGGCGAAGACCCGATGTCGCTCACCCAGGGCCTGGCCTTCGTCGGGATGGCGGGAATGATCGACCCACTGCGGGCCGAGGCGAAGGCCGCCGTGACCACGGCGCTGAGTGCCGGGATCGACGTACGCATGATCACCGGCGACAACCCGATCACCGCCAACGCCATCGGGGAGTCGCTCGGACTCGGGCCGGGGGCGATCAGCGGCACCGAGTTCCAGGCGCTGTCCGACGAAGAGGTCATCGCCCGGCTTCCCCAGTTGCACGTGTTCGGCCGGGTCACCCCTGAGGACAAGCTGCGGCTGGCTCGCCTCATGCAGGCTGAGGGTGAGATCGTCGCGGCGACGGGTGACGCGGTCAACGACGCCGTCGCGCTCAAGCAGGCGGACATCGGCGTCGCGATGGGCAGTGGCAGCGAGGTCACCAAACAGGCCGCGCGGATGATCCTCACCGACGACAACTTCGGAACCCTGGTGCACGCGGTCGAGCTCGGGCGCAAGGTCTACGACAAGGTCGTCGCCTACGTCCGCTACCAGATGACCCAGCTGCTGGCCCTGGTGATGCTGTTCATCGCCGCCACGGCGTTCGACATCAACGACGGCGTCGCACTCACACCGATGATGGTGCTGTATCTCCTGCTGTTCGCGACCGCGCCCGGCGTCGTGGTGATCGCCGTCGACCCCGGCGACCCGAACGTGATGAGCCGGCGGCCGCGCGACCCGAAGCTCCCGATCGCCAACCGGACGGCGATCACCTCGTGGCTGATCTACGCGGCCGCGCTCTTCGTCGGCGCGCTCCTGCCGCTCGTCATCGGTCCGGACGAACCGCAGGTCGACGCGGCGAGCGTCTCGATGACGATGACCTTCGTCGTGATGGGGCTCGGCACCGTGTTCAACGCGCTGACGAACCGCCGCGAGCCGGCCAGCGGGCTCTCCGCTCCGATCCTGAGGGCGCTCGCGATCTCGCTGGTGCCAGTGCTCCTGATCGTGCTGGCGACCGAACTGCCCGGCCTCCAGCAGGGGTTGCTCGCCGAGTCGCTGACCGGGCCTCAGTGGTTCGCCTGCGCCGGCCTCGCGGCGCTGCTGCCGCTGGTCATCGAGGGACGCAAGTGGCTGCTGCGCCGCCGCGCCCAGCAGACGGAGGTTCTGGACGTTCGGCGGGCGGTCGCGCCGGGACGGGGGACAGGCTGATGAGCACTCGCGAGGAACTCCTCGCACGGTTCATGGTCACACCGGGTGAAGCGGCCCGAATCGTCGAGCGGGATCCGGCGTCGACCGGTGGTCCGGAGTTCGCCGATCTCGCCCAGGACGAGCTCAAGGAGGTGGCGAAGGACGCGATCACGCGCGGGATCGCGGAGCTGTCCGAGTCACAAGAGTTGCTCTGGGCAAGCAACAGCTACTCCGTGCTCCTGGTCC
The DNA here is from genome assembly GCA_963748245.1 of uncultured Actinomycetota bacterium. Classification (GTDB taxonomy): domain Bacteria; phylum Actinomycetota; class Actinomycetes; order Propionibacteriales; family Kribbellaceae; genus Kribbella. Next base: position 605,575 of record CAVVIA010000006.1, read on the forward strand.
TCCAGGCAATGGATGCGGCCGGCAAGGACTCGGTCATCAAGCACGTGATGGACGGCGTCAACCCGCAGGGCGTTCAAGTGGTTTCGTTCCGGAAGCCCTCCGCCGAGGAGCTCGACCACGACTTCCTCTGGCGCATCTCCAAGGCCCTCCCCGAGCGTGGCCGGATCGGCATCTTCAACCGGTCGCACTACGAGGAAGTCGTCGCACTGAAGGTGCACCCGGAGTGGCTCGAGCCGCAGCGGCTGCCACCCGGGGATCGCGGCGAGCAGTTCTGGCAGGAGCGCTACGAGGACATCAACGCGTTCGAACGCCACCTCGATCGCAACGGGACGAAGGTGGTGAAATGCTTCCTCAACGTCTCGAGGGAGGCGCAGAAGAAGCGGTTCCTCGCGCGTCTCGACGTACCCGGCAAGGAGTGGAAGTTCAACGCGGCCGACGTCGCGGAGCGGGCGCGGTTCGACGACTACCTCGGCGCTTTCGAGGATGCGCTGACGGCCACCTCGACCCCCTGGGCGCCGTGGTACGTCATCCCGGCCGATCACTGGTGGCTGACCCAGGCGCTGGTCGCTTGGGTGCTGGTGGAGAAGCTGCGATCGCTGGACCTGCGCCTGCCGGAGGTCTCGGCGGCGGCGCACACCGCCAATCTCGAGGCCCGCAAGGCGCTCGAGGCCGAGACGTTCCTCCACTGAGCACCGTCACGCCTCGACACCGCGATCGGCGTTGCCCTGCATCCCGTCGGTCTACGTCGCAGAGGGAGCCGTGATGGTGCGAACCACATCGCGCAAGGGCCGCACGCTCGTACCGCTCGTCGGCCAGTTGCGAGCGTACGACCGTCGCTGGCTTCGAGGCGACCTGATCGCGGGCGTGGCGGTGGCCGCGCTGATCGTCCCGAAGAACCTGGGATATGCGGGGATTGCCGGCATCCCGCTCGAGAACGGCCTCTATGCGGCCGCGGCGGGGGCGATCCTGTACGCCGTCTTCGGCACGAGCCGGCAGATCTCGATGGGGCCCAGTTCCGGACTCGCCGCGATCGCGGCCAGCGCGGTGCTCGCGGCAGGTCTCACCACAGAGCAGGACGCGGCGTCGCTGGTCGCAGGGGTCACGCTCGCCTCGGGTGTCATCTTCCTGGTGGTCGCGCTGCTGAGAGCGGGATGGATCGCTCAGTTCCTGTCGCGAGCCGTCGTCACCGGCTTCCTGTTCGGCGCGGCGATCGACGTGGTGATCGGCGAACTGCCGAAGCTCACGGGCACAGAGGTGTCAGGGTCGAACCCGCTCCAGGAACTGTGGTCCTGGCTCGGCACGATCGGCGACGGGCACGAGGCCACAGTGATCGTCGGCGCTGTGGCGCTCGCCGTGGTCTTCGGCCTGCGGCGCATCGCGCCCCAGGTGCCCGGTGCGCTCGTCCTCGTGGTCGGCGGTCTGCTGGCCTCATGGCTGTTCGACCTCGGTGAGCACGGTGTCGCACTCGTCGGCGATGTGCCGAGCGGGTTGCCTTCGCTGACGGTCCCGCCGCTGGACCTGATGTGGGACAACGCCGGGACGGTGAGTCTGGCGGCCGTAGCGCTCGTACTGGTCGGCTTTTCGCAGACGGCCGGCGATGCCCGGTCCTTCGCAGCACGGCACCGGTATCCGATCGACATCGACCAGGAGTCGGTGGCGCAGGCGATGGCCAACACCGGAGCCGGCCTGTTCCAGGGGATGCCCGTGTCGACCAGCCTGTCGGCCAGCTCGCTCAACGACCATGCCGGCGCTCGGTCGAGCCTGGCCTCGTTGACCTCCGGTGTCATGGTTGTGCTGACTCTGCTCTTCCTTGCGCCACTCTTCTCCGACCTGCCCAAGCCGGTCCTTGCCGCCTTGATCATCGAGGCGGTGGTGATGGGCATGATGGACGTCCCCGAGATGCGGCGGCTCGCGCGAGTGCAGCGGTTCGACTTCTGGATCGCGCTGGCCGCGCTCGCGGGGGCACTGGTGTTCGGCGTACTCGCCGGTGTGCTGATCGGGATCGGGCTGTCCCTGCTGTGGCTCGTGTCGGTGGCCACCCACCCCGAGATGCCACTGCTCGGGCACGAAGCAGGTACGCAGGTCTTCCGCGAGCTCACCGAGCATCCCACCGACGAGCAGTTCACCGAGGTCGTCGCGGTCCGCCTGGACGGTGGCCTCTTCTTCGCCACCGCGGACGCGCTGGAAGACCGCATCCGGGAGGTCGCGAACTCGTCACCAGGCCTCACCGGGATCGTGCTCGACTGCGAGGGGATCAACTTCATGGACTCGCAGGGTGCGGCCACGATGGGCGGCGTCCTCCGGCTTGCGGAGGAGGCCGGGCTCACCCTGCGACTGGCCCGGGTGAAGCCTGCCGTCAGAGCCGTGCTGGAGCGCGATGGCTTCATCGCACGGCTCGGTGCCGAGCGGATCCACGGCAACGTCTTCCGTGCTGTGCAGGTGCAACGGGAGGAGGGCGCCGGCACCGAATGACGCTGGTCAGCGCGAGGTGAGGCGGATGACCGGGTACTCGCGGGTGGATTTGCTCTGGTACTTCGCGAGGCGGGGCTGAGCGGCGGTGATGCGCTGCCATGCCTGCTCACGCTCGGCGCCGTCGAGCCGATGCGGCGTCACCGGTACGGTGTCGAGTCCGGGCAAGGCGATCGACGCCTGGTCGGGGTGCGCCGTCAGGTTGGCGTGCCAATCCGGGTGCTGGCTGCCACCGCCGGAGGCGACCACTAGCCAGGCGTTCTCTCCGTCGGGGAACCATGCCAGTGGGGTCTCGCGGGGCTCGCCACTTCGGCGGCCGACCGTGTTGAGGACGAGTACGTCCATGCCCATCATCTTCTCGCGGCCGGCGTGGATCTTGCGGCTGGTGCGGGCGTTCATGGTCCGCTGGATCCAGCGGGAGAACGGGCCGGGCGTGCCGGGCTTGCGCTTGGCGGTCTGCTGGTTCTGAGTCATGGCTACCTCCAGTTGATTCGACGTGGCGTCTCTGGCGGTAACGCTACGAGCGGGGCGGCTGGGGTTGCTTCTCGATTCCTGATCGATCAGTTCGGTTGTTGTCCGCAAGGAACGTAAATAGCTTGCCGGAGCCAAGGAAGCCGTCTCATGATGCGGCTATGACTACGACCATTGGAGTGTTGCTGTTGAACCGGGTTGCCGACTGGGCGGCTCGGGGGCAGCAGCAGGGTGGTCGTTCGTGGAGGTCTAGCCTCGTTCAGTCGTGACCGGGGCGTTGGTCGCCGGGCTGTTGGCTGGGTATGGGATCGCCATACCGGTCGGGCCTGTGGGGACCTACTTGGTGGCGTTGACTGCGCGGAGTACGTGGCGGGTCGGTGCTTGTGCCGCGTTGGGGATCGCGTCGGCGGACGGCATCTACGCGTTCGTGGCTGCGGTCGCCGGGTCTGCGTTGGCGCCGTTGCTCGAGCCGATCGTCGTACCGTTGCGGTGGGTTTCCGTCGCGGTTCTGCTGGCGCTTGCGGCGAGCGGTGCGATCAAGGCGGTACGGCGGTATCGGGCGCATCGCCTCACCGGGATCAGCCAGGAGTTGCCGGTCGGCGCGGGGAAGGCGTACGTCGGCATGCTCGGGATGACCCTGTTGAGTCCGATGACCGTGATCTACTTCGCGGCCCTGGTTCTGGGCAGTGGCTCCGCAAACAGCAACCCCATCGAGCGCGCGGTGTTCGTGATCGCCGCGTTCGTGGCGTCGGCCAGTTGGCAACTGCTGCTGGCCGGAGGTGGCGCGTTGCTCGGGCGAGCGTTGACGGGCCACCGCGGGCGGTTGCTGACTGCGTTCGGTTCGAGTGTGGTGATCGTCGGACTGGCCGTGCGATTGGTTGCCTAGAGCGCGCGTTCCACTGCGCCCGCCGGGTTCAGGAAGAGGAGAACCGGAGGCCCGGCGTTCGGCAGCGTGGTGGCGTACGCCTGGAGCTGGGGCGCGTAGTACGTGACCCGGCTGTCCAGCGCAGCAGCGGGGACGGCGTCCGTCTTGTAGTCGACGATGACGAGGCGGCCGTCGTCCTCGCGGTAGATGAGGTCGACGAAGCCTTCGAGGATCGTGCCGTCCGGCTGTACGGCGCCGACGTACGACTCACGCCAGTGTTCGCGTCCGGCGGCGCGCTTCACCACGTCGGAGGCGAGCGCGGAACGAGCCAGCGCAGCGACGACATCGGTGTACTCGAGAACGCCCTCGGCCAAACACTGCGCGGCGACAGCGGCTTCGAGGCCGGCACCGGTGGACAGATCGACGACCTGCATGACGCCGTGAAGGGCGCGGCCGATCGCGGTGCCGTAGCGGCCCTTCGACCACGGTGGGAGCTCGAGGTCGCGGGCTGCCTTGGCTGTGCCGGGATCGACGTCGGCCAACGCGACGTCCGGCCCGGTGCCTTCCAATCCGGACGCACTCTGGGCCGAGCGCCGGCGGCTCGCCGATCGGGCTGCCGCGATGCGGGATTCCCAGTCGGAGCGGGCGATCGGCGGTGTGACGTCCGCCGACGACCGCGGCTCGCGCTCGACCGGAGGCGGGCTGGCGAACAGCGTGACGTGCGGAGCTTCGACGCCGCCGGCGCTGGCGAGGAGCTCGGCGTTGCTGGAGTGACGCCGGTTGCCGGAGCGGTGCAGTGACACCACCAGGTGGTCGCGCGCTCGGGTGGCGGCGACGTACAGGAGACGGCGGCGTTCGTACTCGTCCATCTGCTCGTCGACCGGCTGGACGAGGTCGAAGTCCTCGGTCTGGACCGACGACTTGAGCTTCACCGCGTACCCGCCGTCCGGCGGCCAGAGCACCTGGACACCGCGTTGACGGTTCGGCGCGGCGGTCATGCCGGACAGGATGACGATCGGGAACTCCAGACCCTTCGCGGCATGGATCGTCATCACGCGTACGGCGTCCGCGTCGGTCTCGGGCAGCACGGCCTCCGCGACCCGGGAAGTCTCCTCACCCTGGTGCGCGGCCCACGCGAGGTACGAACGCAGACCGCCGTGCTCCACCTCAGACCACGCCCGCGCCTGATCGATCACGAATCGGACCCGGCGCCACGCATCGCGCGCCCGCGGCCCGATCGCGGCCACCTCGAGCATGCGGCGATCGGCGACGATCTTCGCCAGCACCTCGCTCGGAGTCAGCCAGCGCGCGGCCTTGTACGTCCCCCAGAGCCACGACATCGCCTCGCCGACCGGGTGGGTCAGGAGTCCGTCGGGGATGGGCGCGGTCAGGTTGAACGAGCCGCCGGATCGCTTCCAGACGTAGAGATCGTCGTCACCGCAACCGAACAGCGGCGAGCGCAGGGTGGTGACGAGCGCGAGCTGGTCGCTCGGGTCGCCGAGGGCGCGGGCGCAGGCGAGCAGGTCGCGCACCTCGGCGGTCTGGTAGACGAGTGAGCTGGCCTCGGCACGGTACGGGATGTCCGCGCGGTCCAGGGCGTCCTCGAGGAACGGCAACGACGTACGGGCCGGAACCAGTACGGCGATGTCGCCGGCTTCCGCGGGACGCCAGCCGTCGGCGCGTTCGTCGTACACCAGCCAGCCGTCGGTCAACGCCTGCTCGACAACGGCGGCGATGTCGCCGGCCTCGCGCTCGCGGAGGACGGACGCCTGCGCGCGGGGGAGGTCGGCGTGCGGCTCGGCGCCGAGGATGGTGACGGCAGGCCCGGAGACGGTCTCGTCGTACTCGGCCTGGTCTGGAACGTCCGCGGCCTCGTCGGAGGTACGGCGGAAGGGCAGGACCGTGGCCAGATCACTGATCTCGTCGGACGGGCTCGGCGGGTCAGGTGACTCGTCGAGGTCGCCGAGAAGTGAGAGCTGGTCGCCGCTGACGTCGGCAGGTTGGGGCGACACAACCTTGGCCGGCCGAGACGACGACGGCCCGGTGCGGTGAGGAGACAGCGACTGGTACGACGGCTGGGCCGCCTCTTGTGGCTGGATCAGCGACCCGAACACCGTGTTGATCCAGTCCAGGATCGGCGACACCGTCCGGAAGTTCGTGGTCAGGGCAACCGTCTCGCCGAGCAGGTCCTGCGCCGTCAGGTACGTCGCGATGTTCGCCCGCCGGAACCGGTAGATCGACTGCTTCGGGTCCCCGACCACGAACAGCCGCCCCTCCGGCACCTCCACCTCACGCCAGTCCTCGGCGACCGCCTCCGCGCCACCCGCGATCCGCACCGCCAGCTCGATCTGGATCGGGTCGGTGTCCTGGAACTCGTCCAGCAGCAACCGCTCGAACCGCTCCTGCAACGCCGACCGCACCGACGCATCCCGCCGCAGCAGATCGCGCGCGAGCACAAGCAGGTCGTGGAACTCGAGCCGCCCCTCTGCCCGCCTCAGCTCCGCCGACTCCAGCACGCGCTCCGCGATCCAATGCGACAGATGCCGAAGGCAAGCATCAAGCAGCAGCTCGACCAGCGACCCGGCGACCTCGACCACCTCGGTGCAGTCGCCGCGCACTCCGTTGATGTCCGGCCAGTTCTCCTTGCGCCCGATCCGGCCGACCTTCAGCCCGCGCAACGTCTGCAGGATCGCCAGCTGCGTCTCCTGATCGGTCGCCGCGTTCAGCATCACCCCGAGCTCGCGGATCTGCTGCACCTTCGGCAGCAGCCGGTCCTCAGGATCCATACACGACTCCGCCACCCCACCGATCTGCGCGGCCGCGGCCACCAGTCCGTTGAGATCCGGCATCGACACCAACTCGGGCGGTTCGACCAGCACCCGCTCGGCGATCAGGTCCCAGTCGTTCCCGAACAACCGCGCCAGCGAGCGCAGGTGCTTCAGCTCGACCCCGACCGCCATCGCGAGCAGCAACGGCTCCGCGATCGAGTCGTCGTCCAGCAACTGCTGCTGCAGCTCAGACCACCGCTCCTCGAAGGCGACGGACGACCCGACCTCATCCAGTACGTCGATCAGCGGCGGCAACCCGGCCTCGATCGGATGAGCGAGCAGCAACTGCTGCGCGAACGCGTGCAACGTCCCGATCGACGCCGAATCCAGGTCGTCCAACGCCGCGTCCGCGAGACGACTGGCCGGCCCTTTCCGTGCCTTCTCGAACTCCACCCGCAGCCGATCCCGCAGCTCCGCGCCGGCCTTCTCGGTGAACGTCACCGCCGCGATCGTCCGCAGTGGTACGCCGTCCCGCAGGACCAACGTGGTCACCCGGTCGACCAGCGCATGCGTCTTCCCGGATCCGGCTCCCGCCTCGACGAACAGCGTCGCCGACGTGTCCGACTGGATCCGCTCGCGCGCCGCGCCGTCCAGCAGTTGCTCACTCATCGCCGGCCTCCTCGTCAGCGACCGGATCGATCAACCGGACCAACCGCGAAAGGGTCGGGTCATGACGCTTCCGATCCCACCGAGCCCGCACCTCACTGTGACCGATGCCGTCCGGGTTGCAGTAGGGGCACTGCACCCAGAGGAAGTCCGGCACCTCGGGCGCCTTGGGCGGGAAGTACCCGGCCGCGATCGACGACACGATCACGTCGAGCGTCTCGACGTACCGGGCCTCGACCTCGGGCGTCAGCGGCACCGGGATCCGCTTACCGCCCTTGCGGACGAACCAGTACGACGCCTCGACCGGTGTGGACGGTTCACCCAGCCGGGCGCGAGCGGCGTACGCGTAGACCGGGAGCTGCAACTTGGTCCCGCCGGCCACCGGATCGGACTCGATCGCCTCGTACCGCGAGAAGCCGCCCGTCTTCACGTCCGTGACGTAGATCGTCCCGTCCCGGCCGAGGTCGACCTTGTCCGCGCTGCCGCGCAGCAGCACCCGGCCCGACGGCACCGGGATCTCCACCGGCGGCTCACCCTCGAACCCGAACCGCAGTTCGCTCGCGACCACGGACGCGTCCTTCTCCGACCGCCAGCGATCGTCGTCGTTCAGCAACACCATCAGGTCGCCGAGGATCCGCAGCCGCTCCCGCTGCCACAGTCGCGGATGCCCGGTCAGCCCTTCCGCTTCGAACTGATCGGCCAGGTCCGCACCGATTGCCAGCAGCAACGACCGCTGATCGGCCGACCACGACTCGCCGTACGCCGGCAGCGAACCGGCCAACCGGGACACGAAAGCGTCCAGGCTGTTGTGGATCAGATTCCCCACCTGCATCGGCGAGATGACGAGCAGATCCTCGGGCGACTCGAGCGGCTCCACCTGAAGCAGCCGCTCGACGAAGTACGCATGCGGGCAGGTCGCGTACGCCTCCAACGACGTCGGCGACGCGATCCGATCCTCGACCGCGTACTCCGGCAGCCCCGACACCCCGGACAGGTCTCCGTCGAAGCGGGTGAACGCATTGCTCCCGCGGCCGCGCAGTAGCTCCCGCGCACGAACCACCACCGCGTCGTCCAGCCACAACTTCGCCGACACCGCGCGGACCTGCCACTCCTGCTCGGTCGCCGGCATGGTTGCCGTCGTCAACGATCCCGCGTACGACGCCGACGTCAGCAGCCGGTCGCCGTACTCGGCCTGATCCCAGACCGTCGCGGCGAGAGCATGATCACCGGTCAACGAGCGCAGTGTCCCCAGCAACCATCGGGTCGGGAGTCGCCGCGACGATCGACGCAGGTCGCCGCGCGGGAACGACGCCACCACCTTCCGCGCACCGGAGGAGAACGCGACCAGCAGGTGCCGCTGCTTCTCGTCCAACCGATCCCGGAACGACGCCAACTCGGGCGCCGCCGCCTCACGAACGCGATGGGGGAGCAGCGCGTCCTCGTGCACACGCCCCGGATACAGGTCCTCTGACAGTCCGACGACGTACACGATGTCCGCCGACAACCCCACACTCGCCGACAGCGGAGCCACCAGGACCCCGGTCCCGAACGTCCCGACACGGGGGAGCGACTGTTGTAGCTCGAGGTCCAGTACGTCGCGCAGCACCGTCAGGCTGGCCGGCGTACCGAGCTCGTCCAGCGTCGACAGACCCTTCAACGAGCTCTCGACCGCGACCGCCGCGTACTGCTCCTCGATCGGCAGGGACGAGTAGTCGCCGAGCAGATCGTGGAAAAGCTGCAGCACGCCACCGGCCAGCTCGGACCACGTCTCCAGTACGGCGACCGCGTTCAGCCGGCGGCGCAGCTCCGAAGCAAACGCATGCAGGCGCTCAGCGTTGGTTGCGTTGTACTGCGCGCGCCGGATCGCCGCGGGTCGTGGATCCTCGGCCGCCTCCTCCTGATTGGCGGTCCGACGCTCGGACTCGGCGTACCGCGCAAGCCGCGCATCCCAGTCGTCACCCCGGACCACCCCGGCGACGCGCGACATCCGCTCCCACTGCGGCACCGGGATCCGCTCGCCGGTGAAGTCGCGGGTCGGCGCGTTCGCCAGCGCGCGGAACACGTCGCCACGCGGCAGATCCTGGTCGACGAGCGCCAGTACCTCGAGCAGGGTCCGGGCGATCGCGCGTTCGTGAACCGGCCTGGTCCCCGGCCCGTTGACCTCGATGCGGGCGGCGGCGAGGTGCTCGTGCAGCAGACGTGCGTACGGCGTCGCGGCCGAGTACAACACGGCGATGCGATGGGCCGGAGTGTCCTCCAGGGACGCGACGACATCGCGGACGACGCAGCGGACCTCGTCGTCGGCGTCGGACGCGTTCAGCACCTCGGTCGCGACCGGGTAGTTCTTCGAGATCGACGGTGGCAGGTCGATCCCGATCCGTTCCAGGGAACGGCGAACGGCGCGGTCGGCACGCCGTACGTCGGTCAGGCCGACGATCACCGTGAGGTCGGCCGCGGCGCTGCCGAGCGCCTCCACGAAGGCGGCCTCGGTCTGGGTGAGCTCTTGTGGGAGATAGAGGACGAGCGCGCCGAGCTCGGCGACGAGGCCGGGGTCGGCGGTGATCCGCGCGGACGCGGCTCGGAGGAGGTCGGTCTCGTCGTACCACTCGGGCGCGAGCTCGGACGTCACGTGGCGGTGCAGGCGGACGAGATCCGGGCCGAGTGCGGAGGCACCGGTGACCTTCTCGAGGGCAGGGTCGGTGAGGTCGCGGAGCTCCCGGTGGGCTGAGGCAAGCGCTTGGATGGTCGACGGGTGCTCGGCGACCTCCTGGAAGATGCCGGGTGCTTTGGACAGTGCCGTCCGCCAGGTCGCCGCCACGATCGGCCGGGTCGCGGGCCGCCGCGGCGACAGCGCACCGGCGGCCAGTTGCTCGGCCAAGCGCCCCAACGTCCCGAGGTACAGCCCGGCGATCCCCGACAGGGCCAGATGACGGCGGGCGATGACGCCGGACAGGTTGTTCGGCAGGAGGAGGGTGACAGGCGTCATCGGATCGTCGGCCTTGAGCCGCGCGACGACGGCACGCAGGCGCTCCAGCGCGGCCGCTCCGTAGGCCGTCGTCTCGATCCGGGTCTCGCTCACCATTCCTCCCCTCCCCAAATCAGCGCAGTCTCAATCAGCGCAGCCTCAACTGTCACCGCAGACGCTAAACCCTGCCATGGACAGAAAGGTGAAGGGGCGCGAAACGCCAAGGTTTCTGCAGGCGGGACGATCCGCTCGGACAATGAAGAAATGACCAGGGAGACGTCGATCGCGCGGGTGTTGCTCGTGCTCGTCTTCGCGCCCGCCGGCGGTCTGTTCGGCAAGGCGGTGGCCGAGGCCGCGCAGGGCCGGCAGTGGTGGCCGTGGCTGCTCGCGGCGCTGGTCTGGCTGGTGCTGTCCGGGCTGGTCTCGGTGGCGGTGACGAACCATTTCGACGAGCACAGATAATGCTCCGATGGGCGCCGCGGTGCATCACATCGAGATCTGGGTCCCGGACCTGTCCCGGGCACTGAACAGTTGGGGCTGGATCCTCAACCGGCTGGGCTGGAAGGACGGGGACGGCTGGCCCGGGGGAATGACCTGGGCCGCACCGGACGGCAGCTATGTCGTCGTGGAGCAGAGCCCGGCGATGTCGGCCGACGAACACGACCGGCTCCGCCCCGGCATGAACCACCTCGCGCTGAACGCGGCCGGCCGGGCCGAGGTCGACGCGATCGTTGCGGAGGCAACCAAGCACGGCTGGACCCTGATGTTCGCCGACCGGCATCCGTACGCCGGCGGCCCACAGCATTACGCCGCCTTCCTGCACAACGACGACGGCTACGAGCTCGAGATCGTCGCCGACTGAACCGTGAGACTACTGATGCCTGGAGTGACGCCCGGGACTGGTGGTGTGACATGGTTACTCCAGGCAAGGTGTGTCGCGGGGCAGAGGTGGAAGGACGGTGCTCGTGACGGAGGAGCCTGACGGGGGAAATGCGCCCGGATCGGCTTCGCGCTCCGCGCGGACGACGGAGTCAGCACCGGAGGTCCTGGAAGCCCGGATCCGCGGTCTCCAGCACGCGCTCGGGCAGTTGCTCGAGAACGCCCGCAGGCTGACGTACGGCGAGCATCAGCGGGCCGTGCAGCTGCATCGTCAGCTGCAGGAACAGACCGCGATCGCCCGGCGGGAGTCACGCGGACTGGTCGACGCCAAGACCGCCGAGGCACTGGCCACGGCCGAGCCGACGGCGCGGCTGCTCGCGGACCGTCTCGCGCCCGGTCTCGCGTCGATCCCGCCGAACGACGCACGCTGGCGTTCGCGGCAATTGGTCGGCGCGGGCATCCCGTCGTACGTGCGGGTGGGAGAGCTCGAGGCCGGTACGCCGGTCGCCGCGCCGCTGCTGCGCACGAACGGCTGGAGGGTCAGCGCCGATCGCAACGAGTCGGCCCGCAGACTCCTGCAGAGCGTGGCGATGCGGCTGGTCGCGGCCGCCGAACCGTTCCGGCTCAGGATCGATGCGTTCGACCCTCGGCTGACCGGCACGATGGGGTTGCTGGGTCACCTGACCACGAAGTATCCGCAATTGGTGCCTAGGGCAACGCACACCGCGGAGCAACTGCACGCGGTGCTGTCCGGGCTGGTCGACGTCTCGTCGTTGCGCGCCAGCCGGCAGGCACAGCTGGGGCATCGACGGTTCGAGGACCTGATCAGGGAGACGGGCCGGGTCACCGATCCCTATCGGCTGGTCATCCTGTTCGACTACCCGTTCGGCATCGACACGCTGGCGCAACGCGACCTGCTCCGGCTGGCGGCCACCGGTGGCGAACGCGGCATCTGCTTCCTGGTCCACCACGATCCGGCGATGACGCCGGAGAACGACGTCGACACCAAGCAGTTGCTCGACCTGCTCACACCCGTTGCCATCACCAGCGAACGGGTCGAGATCGCCCAACTTCCCGGCGTGGCGGCGACACTCGATCCGCCGTTCGACGCGAATGTTGCCGCCGGCATCTGTGACGTGGTGGCCGAGCTGGCCGAGATCGCCGTACTGCCGACGATCGACTTCAACCGGACGCTGCCGGACCGCTCGACCTGGTGGCAACCGGTCAAGGACGAGCTCAGCACAGTGATCGGGTACGACGACCGGACGCCGGCGCTGGTGCGGTTGCGCAGCGGCAACCCCGCCCTGCCGCACGTCCTCGTCGGCGGCGCGGTCGGCCAGGGCAAGTCGAACCTGCTGCTCGTGATGATCCACGGTCTCGCCGCCCGGTACGCCCCGGCCGACCTGGAGATGTATCTGCTCGACTTCAAACATGGTGTCGAGTTCTCCGCGCTCGGTCCGGCGACCGAGCGGGAGCACTGGTTGCCCCATGTGCGCGTGCTAGGCATTCACAGTGATCGTGCATTTGGACTTGCTGTACTACGACACTTGTCTGACGAGTTGGCACGTCGTAGTGAGATCTTCAAGTCACATGGCAACGTGGCTGACATTGCCGAGCTCGCTCCCGGACCAGATCGGCCGCCGCGCATCCTCGTCGTACTGGACGAGTTCCAGGTGCTGCTCGAGGACGACGACGAGCTCGCCGACGAGGCGGCGAAGTTGCTCGAGCGGCTGGTCCGGCTGGGCCGCGCGTACGGCGTCCACGTCGTACTCGCGACGCAGACGATCGAGGGTGTCAAGCGGCTGTCGACGCGACGCGACTCGATCTTCGGGCAAGTGCCATACAGGATCGCATTGAAGACAACTCCCGCTGACGCGCAAGCGATCCTGCGGAACGGGAACACCGCGGCGTCGGAGCTGCAGTTCCGCGGCGAGGCGGTGCTCAACGCGAACTTCGGCTCGCCGGACGACAACCAGCACGTACTGGTCAGCTTCGCGGACAAGCCGGTGCTGGACGACCTGCGCCGCGAGCTGTGGATGAAGTCGGGTACGACGCACCCGCCGCGGGTCTTCCACCTCGCCGAGCCGGCGCGGTTGGCGGACACGGCAGCCGTGGTCCAGCCCGAGCTCGGTCGGCCGTGGACGGGGCTGCCGATCGCGGTGACAGAAGCGCCGGTGCCGGTCGAGGTGCGGCCCGAGCCAGGGGCCGGCGTACTCGTGCTGGGTGACGGTCCGATCGACGCGCTCGGCGTACTGAGTGGTCTCGCCTTCTCGGCCGCGGCCGCAGCGGTGGACCCGCCGCGCTTCATCTTCCTCGACGGCACCAACTCGTCGCCGGAAGTTGCCGACGGCAAAGGTGCGCTGATCCAGGCGTTGCGGCAGCTGGGGTGTGAGGTCGAGACGATCGACAAGCACGACGACATCGCGCCGCGGTTGTTCTCGCTGCGGGACACGGTGCGGAACGGACACGTCGGTGGGGAGGCCTATCTGCTCGGGTTCGGTTTCCATGGTGTGCCGCGAATGCAGCTGCATGCGGACGGATTCTTCGAGAGCCCGGCCAATGCGTTGCAGGACATCGTCCGGGACGGGCCTGCGCAGGGGCTCGTCACCTTCGGCTGGTGGAACCGGCTGCACGTGTGCACCGAGCAGCTCGGGTACGGGCGTGCCAACGTGGCAACCCACATCTTCCTCAGGCACCCGCAGGACGGCGTACGGGCAGTCTGTGGACCGTTGGTGCGATGGGCGTCCGAACCACATCGGGCGATGCTGTGGGACGGCCTGCACCCTGAGGCCCAGGTCGTCGTACCGTTCGCCGCACTGCGGTCCGACGAGGTGGACCGCGCGGTGGAGCTGGTACGGCGATGAAGACGGAAGAGCAAGAGTGGTCCGAGTACGCCCGGGCGCTGCGGCAGGTCGCAGGAGCCCGTGCGGACGCGCAGCAGGCGCAGGACCGGTTGACGGCGCACAAGTCCAAGGCGGAAGCCACGGCGATGGCTGAGGCCGACGCGATGGCTGAGCGCGGTCGGAAGGTGGAGGCCCGGCTGAACGCGCTGGCCGAGCAGGCAGCGGCCAGTCTGCAGCGTGCCGGCCTGCCGGCCGAGGGGAAGCGGGTGAACGTCGCCATCCCGGAGATCCGCGCGCTGACCGACCTCGAAGCGGCGGCGGCCCGGCTGACGAAGCAGCTCGGTGAGGCGGTCGACCAGTTGGAGGAGGTCCGTGCGGAGGCCCGGGCGGAGCAGGAGCGGCGCAAGCGTCGTACGATCAGCGCCGCCCTGACACTGGCCGGGTTCGTGGTGGTGTGGGCGTTCACGCGGTCGTTCCTGGCCGGAGTCGAGGCCGCGGCCATCGCCGCGGTCACGATGCTGGCGGCGTCGCGGGTGCTCGGGCTGCCACGCCTCCCTGGCGCCCGGTGGTGGGGCTGGAGTGGCGCGGTCGTGGTCGTCGTGGTGATGGCATCCGGGCTGCCCTGGTGGCTGGCGATCCTGGTACCGGTCATCGTGTCCGGTACGGCGATCGTGCTGCCGAAGAAGCGTCGTTGAGGGAAGAGGGTCAAGGTGTCCGATGTACAGCGGCTCAAGGAACAGTTGCACCAGGTCTCGATGGAGGCCAAGCAGGCCGCCGGCGGCCTGGCCGGTTTCAAGCTGCGCTTCACCCAGCACAGTCAGCAGGTGGAGAGCCTGATCGCCGGTACGGCGACCGGCCTCGACCGGGACATCTCGGAGATCCTGGACGCGGCCGGCAAAGCGGTCGAACAGGCCGCCGAGGCCCTGGAGATCGCGTCGGCCGGGTGCAAGAGCTACGCCGACCAGATCTAGTTCGCCGGCATGCCTTCCGACCTGCAGCGGGTGGCGCGAGGTCTGGTCGACTGCCTCGATGAGGTGCCGCAGGTGATCCAGCACCTGCAGCGCACCGCCGACCGCTGCCGCGAGAACGCCCAGGTCGCCCTGATGGCGTCCCACGGCCGTGCCACGGTCGCCGCCCAGCAACTCGACGCCGCCGCCCGCGCCTGCGAGGCCGCCGCCCACTACCTGTCGATGGCGCCGCCGAAAGCCCGCGCCTGGACCGAACGCCTGATCGGCGACGGCCGTACGACGGACCGCCCCTCCACCGACTCCGCCGACCGCAACAAAACCACCGGCGGCACCGGCGACCTCGCCGAACGCGACTCCAAGGGCCGCACCAAACGCCTCACCGCCACCTACGAGGACCTCGACCTCCCCGAAGACAACGAACCACCCCTCATCACCATCGCCCGCAAAGCCTACGAAAAGTTCCGCAAGAAGCAGGAGAAGGAAGAAGAGGACCGCGAGCTCCCAGAAGAGCCCCTCGAGGTAGAGATCACGGTCACCGAAACCGGCGAGCTCGTCATCCAGGAGGAGAACGACAAGGAGCGCAAGGACCGCGAACAACGCGAGGACCGAGCCACAGCCGACCTAGGCATCGAAGTAGACCTCACCGAAGCCGTCAAGAACCTCTTGGCGGCCATGGCCGAGTCTGCCGACCAGCAGTGGGAGCACGCCCGACTCACGATCGCCGCAGACTACATAGCAGCAACCTTCGACTATCCCGAGACTGACTCCGCCCCCGTGGTCGTCGACATCGAGCTTCCAGCCTTTCCGAAGCCCGGCTCCTTCGACTTCGACCCAGCCGTCGACCTCCGGCCGCTCGGACCCGACTTCGCCCCGGGCGTCCACGACCCGGAACGTGCCTTCAAGCCGCACGAACTGGTGATCGCAGATCGGCTCGCCGAGGAGGGGTGGCGCATCGACGCCAGGCCCGCCGACCATGGCAAGCACGGCCAGAAGAATCCGGACGTGATGGTCCGGAAGTCCACATCGGGAAGGGGAGTCGTGGTGGAGTTCAAGACACCTGTCAGCTCCAAGGTCAGCGCTGTCAAGCGGAACATGAACACCGGCAGCAACCAGGCCGGGTGGGACGGTGAGGTGGTCATCGACGGTCGGCAGATCGGTCTGTCGGAGAGCGACGCCGAGAGAGCGTTCCGGCGGGCCTGCGGGCAACCGGGTTCGAGAGTCGCCAGCATGGTGCATGTGATCCTGGGAGACGGGCGGTTAGTGAGTTATGTCAAGGAGTCTTGATGGCCGACAGCGATGAGATCTTTCTGGCTCTGGATGGACCGTTGGACGGGGCGGCAGAGCGTGTCGCCGCGGCCCTGGGGCTGGAGTTCAACGGGGATCTCCGAGCGGACACGGGTGAGCTGCAGTACAAAGGTCAAGCACGGACCTTCGACGGTGTCATCGGTGTGTACGTCGGTCCGAACACGTTCCAGCCCGAGCCGGACGAAGTCCAGGCGATGGACGGGTACGCCGTCGTCGTCGACGTCCAGTCCCGCCAGCGGAAGGAAGCCCAAGCGGAAGAGTCCCGCCTGGCCTTCGACGCGCTGACCGGCGCGCTGCCGGACGTACCCGCCCTGTTGTCCCATAACGTCGAGCTACTGGTCGCGTCGTACCTGCCCGGCTCCGGAACGCACACCTTTGACCCCGCAACCACCCTCGACGACCCAGACATAGACACCTGGCGGCCGTGGGTTGTCGGCACCTGAGCTCCGGTCAGTTGCGCAGATGCGCCGCCGCGAAGGAGTCGTGATGTCCACCGGCGACAACATTTTCCTCGCCACCGATGCGCCGCTTGCCGAGGTGGCTGAGTGGCTGAGCGGGGTCCCCGACGACGACATCTGGCGTCCGTGGGCCGGGCGGTCGAACATTCGTGCGAGCGGTTTCGCGGCTCGGCAAATTCTTTGGAAGTTGCGTCATGAAGCTCTGTGGGGTCCGTCACTCCTGTGAACCCATCCCACAGGGAAGTGGAAGTGATCGATGTGAAGCGGAGTTCTTCGGTATCGCTGATGGGAACGTGCCGGCCGGGTAGGCGGGTGCATTGAGATGTCCGATCCTGTTCCCCAACGTCGCCGCGTACGAGTGTGGTTCGGGGACCACGTCGTCGCGGACTACCGGGCGGAGGCCGAGGTGGCCGAACGCTACGCAGCGGCCATGTCGCGCCGGTTCGCCGGCCTGCGCGTGACCAGTGATCCGATCCCCGACACCGAACCTGGCCCGGACCGTGCGTTGCCGGGCGAGCGGCTCTGGGAGGTAGCCCCGAAATGACGTCCCGTCGCTTCCGGCTGATCCGCCATCATGACGTCTCCGGTGTCAGTGGTACCGGGCCCGTCGCCGAGGGCGTCCAGTTCACCGACGGAGCCGTCGCGCTCCGCTGGTACGGCGACTATCCGACCACCACGGTCTGGGACGGCATCGAGTCCGTCGTCGCCATCCACGGCCACGGCGGCGCCACCGAGGTCGAGTGGATCGACCCGGAGCAAGGCCCCGATCCCGAGCTGAAACTGCCACCCCGCGAAACCCTCCCACCGAGACCTTGGCCGGATCTGCACTCCGCCCCCGAGCCACAGGACCCCGATCCCCTGCACAGCGAGCTCGACCGCGGCGCGTACGGCAATGCGCCGCCGAGCGGCTGGTCGTCGTACCGGGTGTTCCGCTGAGCCGGACCGGGTCCGGCGCCGCGGACCCGGTCTGATCGGTGGCCGGTGCCGATCCTCCCTTCCGGCACCGGCCCGCCGACCCACCGTTCTGTTGCACGAGGCATCGAGTACGACGACATGACTCGGGCCCAGCCGGACTCGCGATTCGGCTGGGCCCGAGAACTCATCGGGTTTCAGCTGTCCATGGACTGCACCACGTCGAGGTTGTAGTACTTGGCCGGCCCGTCGCACAGTTCCATCATCTTGGCCGCGAACTCGCCGGTGTCGGCGCGGGCGGAGTTCTGCATCGCCTCCTCGAACGACCCGAACCCGACGATGGCGAAGTAGCGTCCCGGATCGTCCCGATCGGCGCAGGTCAGCGCGAGCGTCGGGGGCCTGCCTTCGCCGTCGGCCTCGCGCGTCTTGCGGAAGTCGTCGTTGAGCGCGGCGACCTCGTCCGGCTTCGACGTCCGGTACTCGATGATCTGAACGAAACCAGCCATTTCTCCCCCTTGCCCATGGCCCCACGTGCGGTTGTTCTCACTGTCGACAGTGCGCCCGGATCCGCACCACCGCAAGCCCTTGGGCCGGCCGGTGACCGCCTGCCCACGTGGCAACACGCAGCGTTTGTTTCTGCCGTCGGCAGAGTGGCGTGTATTTCTCCCGACGGCCTGATTGGCTGGCGGATGTGGAGATTCTGATTCTTGGCGGCACCGCCTGGCTCGGTCGGGAGATCGCGACGCAGGCGGTCGCGCGCGGGCATTCGGTCACCTGTGTGGCTCGTGGCGAGAGCGGTGGGGTGGCCGAAGGGGCGACCCTGGTCGCGGCCGATCGCAGTCGTCCGGACGCGTACGACGCCGTACCCGATCGGGACTGGGACGCGGTGTTCGAGGTGTCGTGGCAGCCCGGGTTCGTGCGTGCGGCGCTGGCGGCGTTCGGGGCGAAGGCGAAGCACTGGACATATGTCTCGTCGGTCAACGTGTATGACAAGTACGACACGCCTGGCGCCGACGAATCCGCCGTACTGCGGGAGCCGACAGAGCTCGACGTGGTCGAGCGGGAGCAGTACGGCGAGGCGAAGGTCGCGTCCGAACTGGCTTCGGTCCAGGCGGTCGGGGATCGGCTGGTGATCGCGCGGGCCGGGCTGATCGGGGGACCGGGGGACAAGAGCGATCGGGCCGGTGCGTGGGTGGCGCGGGCGGCCCGGGCGCCTGAGGAGCCGATGCTGGTGCCGGACACGCCGGACTTGGCGACAGCGGTCGTCGACGTACGGGACCTGGCGTCGTGGTTGCTGGACTGCGCCACCGAGGGACGGACCGGGACCTTCGACACGCGCGGGCCGGTGGTGCCGTTCGGGGAGTGGATCGAGTTGGCGCGCGAGGTCGGCGGCCACACCGGGCCGGTGGTGCTCGCGCCGCGGGAGTGGCTCGAGGAGCAGAAGGTCGAGCAGTACATGGGGCCTGATTCGCTGGCGATGTGGCTGACCGAGCCCGGATACGAGGGCTGGTCGAGCCGAAGCGGGGCGGCCGCTCTGGCGGCCGGGCTGACGCATCGGTCGCGGCGGGAGTTCCTCGTGGACACGCTGGCGTGGGAACGCGAGCTCGGGCTGGATCGCGAGCGGAAGGCCGGTCTGAGCCCGGCGAAGGAGAAGGAGTTGCTCGAGGCGCTGCCGACGTAGAGAGTAGGCGGATGCTGTTGGTGCTGATCTCGGACACTCATCTTCCGGTACGGGCGAAGAAGCTGCCGGAGCCGGTGTGGGACGCGATCGATCGGGCCGATGTGGTGATCCACGCCGGGGACTGGGTGAGTGTCGGCGCTGCTGGACGAGTTGGAGGCCCGTGCCGCGCGGTTGATCGGGTGCTGGGGCAACAACGACGGGCCGGATCTGCGGGCGCGGCTCCCGGAGGTTGCTCGCGTGACGCTCGACGGTGTGTCGCTCGCGGTGGTGCACGAGACCGGATCGGCCAAGGGTCGCGAGGAGCGGTGCGAGAAGGCGTACCCGGGGGTGGACGTGCTGGTGTTCGGACACAGTCACATCCCGTGGGACACGACCAGCGCGGGCGGACTGCGGTTGCTGAATCCGGGGTCGCCGACGGATCGGCGCCGGCAGCCGTACTGCACGTACCAGACCGCGACGATCACGTCCGGCCGGCTGGAGGACGTTGCCCTGCACAACCTCTGACGCGAGTTGTTGCTCTGCGCAATCAGCTGTGAGGGCTGGACGTGAGGGAGTAACGCCGTACCACCGAGTTACGGCGTCAACTCACGTCCAGCCAAGGGGCTACGCGTTGGCTGCTTCCTTCACCCGCGTCTTGAGGCGGTCGCGAACCTCTTCCGGCGTGTAGGCGCGGCGCTTCCGCTCGCCCCGCGCGATCACCACGCCCGTCGCGGCCACGCCGACGAGCCCCGCAAGTCCTACCACCTTCCATACCTTCATGGCGACTAATCTAGCGACGTGGAGAGCCGGATTTCGCTGGATGACGCTACGGAACTGACACGAACAGGTGACATTTGGCTGTTCCGCGGTGCGAGTGCCGCCGACCGGGCCATTCAACTGACCACGAACAGCCCGATCAACCACGTCGGGATGGCGATCGTCGTCGAGGACCTGCCGCCGTTGATGTGGCATGCCGAGCTGGGCCGATCTTTGCCTGACATGTGGTCTGGTAAGCATCATCGCGGTGTACAACTGCATGACTTGCGTGACGCGGTGCTGGTGTGGTCGCGGAAGTACGGTCAGCAGGCGTGGTTGCGGCAGCTGGATCACCCGGTCACGCGGGAGATGGAGGACGCCGTACTGCGGACTGTCGCGCGCCTGGACGGTACGCCGTTCCCGTCGACGGCCCGCTTGGCTTCGCGGTGGGCGCGTGGGCGGATCCCGGCGTTCCGGCGCGGATCGCGTGAGCTCGAACTCGAGTCGGCGTACTGCGCCGAGGTCGTGGCGGTGACGTACGAGGAGATGGGGTTGCTGCACGGGCGCCGGCCGAACTGGTACGACCCGGGGCGGTTCTGGAGCGGTGACGATCTTCAGTTGTCGCACGGGGCCCAGCTGGGTGAGGAGATCGCAGTCGACGTCCCGTCGGACTGATCGCGCCGGGTGGGCTCGGCCTGCACGGTCGGCGGAAACTGTCGGCGGCGTGTGATTGGGTTGTTCTGGGTCGGTCACCGAGCCGGAGGAGGCGCCGCGGATGTATGCCGTCATCGACACCGAGACGACCGGCTTGTTGCCGAGCCATCGGCATCGGGTGATCGAGATCGCCGTCGTACTGCTGGACGCGCGCGGGCAGGTGGAGCACGAGTGGGTGACGTTGCTCAATCCACAACGCGATCTCGGTCCGCAGCACATCCACGGGATCCTGACCGCCGACGTGCTGGCGGCGCCGGAGTTCGGTGAGGTGGCGCGCGAGCTCGGTGGGTTGCTGGCGGGGCGGATGGTTGTCGGGCACAACGTCGAGTTCGATCTGGGGTTCCTGCGGGCGGAGTTCGGCCGGCTCGGGTTCGCCGTACCGCTGATCACCGAGCGGTCGATGTGCACGATGGCGTTGGCCGGCTATCTCTATCCCGGGGCGAAGCGGACGCTCGGCGCGTGTTGTGCGGCGGCCGGGATCTCGATCGAGGGCTGGCATTCGGCGTTGGCCGACACACGGGCGACGGCGCAGCTGTTCGCCCAGTATTTGCAGGCGTTTCCGTCGCCACCGCCATGGCAGTGGGCCTATGAGGAGGTCCGGCGGTTGCCGTGGCCCGCGTTGCCGAATTCGGACGTCTCGCCGACGGTGCGGCCCGTGCACGCAGGCGGCCGGCATGGGTGGATGAGCCGGATCGTCGATCAGTTGCCGCGGGTCCCGGAGCCGCCGCAGGCTGACTCGTACCTCGCGCTCCTCGACGGGATCCTGGCCGACCGCGAGATCACTGCGGCCGACGCCGACCAGCTCGTGCAGGTCGCGACCGAGCTGGGGCTGACACGGTCCGAGGTGCAGGAAATGCACCGGTACTACGTCTCCGCGCTCGCCGAGGCGTCGTGGGGAGACGGTGAGATCACCGCCGAGCAGCGCAGTGATCTCGACCGGGTCGCGGTGATGCTCGGGCATCGCGCGTCCGATGTGGACGACGCGCTGCTGCGCGCGAGTTCCGGGCGGTACGTCGTACCGGCCCGTCCTGGAGCGCAGGGCTTCCCGCCGGGGAGCACGCTGGTGTTCACCGGCGACATGGTCGAGCCGCGTGAGGTCTGGTGGGACCGCGCGGTTGCCGCCGGCTTCGCGCCGCAGGAATTCGTCCGCCCGGAGACGACGTTCGTGGTTGCCGCCGATGTGGACAGTCTCTCCGTCAAGGCCCGGGCGGCCCGTGAGTACAACATTCCGATCATCTCCATCGACGACTTCCGCCGCCTCCTGCCCCTGCGATCCGTAACCCCACCGCAAACTGAACGCAGAGTCGGCTAGCGCGATCCGCCTGAGGCGTGAACCCGCCGCCGCCCCGGCGAACGCGGGACCGGTCGCGCCGACCTGCTCGGCGTGGTGAGCTCGTCACCCGCACCCGCACCCGCACCCGCACCCGCACCCGCACCAACGCCTCGACACGCGGCCCGCCCACGGTGGTCGGACGGTTCGAGGCGGGCCACCGTTTCGTCTCCTGATCCAATCTCGCCCCGGCAGCCATCCGGGGTGGGGAGGTGGCTGGATAGGGTGCGGGGCGTGGAGATTGAGGAGTTGGGGCGGCGGATCTACGCCACGGCGCATCTGACCGGGGAGTTCGTGTTGCGGTCGGGGCAGGTGACGGGGGAGTACTTCGACAAGTACCGGTTCGAGGGTGATCCGGTGTTGCTGGATGCGATCGCGGCGGCGATGGTCGCGCTGGTGCCGGCGGACACCGAGGTGCTCGCCGGGCTGGAGATGGGCGGGATTCCGGTGGTGACGGCGCTAGGCCGTCATACCGGTCTGCCATGTGCGTTTGTTCGCAAGGAGGCCAAGGCGTACGGGACGCGGCGGCTCGCTGAAGGGGCCGAGACCGCCGGCCGGCGGGTCACCATCGTCGAGGACGTAGTCACCACCGGCGGTCAGATCGTCCTGTCCACCGAGCAACTCCGATCCCAGGGCGCGACCATCGCCCATGCCCTCTGCGTCATCAACCGCAACCCCACCACTCCCCAACCCCTCACGGACGCCGGCCTCACCCTCCACCCCCTCCTGACGTCAACCGACCTAGCGGCCCACGCAAAACCCGCTGACCCCAGCCACCGTCTCGCCAGAACCTGGCCTGCCCAAGCCCGCGATCTCGCGCCGAGATCCTGCACCCAGAACCTGGCCTAGCCCGAGCTCCTTAGCTCCCGCGCCGACCTCCCGCGATCTCCCGCCGAGCTCCTGCGCCGAGGCTCAGAGTTGCTGGGTGAGGTTGACGGGGTTGCCGTCCGGGTCGGTGATGTGAGCGACCCGATGACCCCACGGCATGTCGTTGGCCGGGCCGCGCACTTTCCCGCCGGCCGGTTCGACCCGCGGCAGCAGTTCGTCGACGTTCTTCACCAACACGTCCACGATGACCCGTCCTGGGGCCGCCTTGGCTCCCTGTTTGCCGTCGACCAGGCCCAGGCCGGCGCCGCCGACCCGAAGTGTCACGAAGAACGGCCCCTTCCTACCCGGCACACGCATTTCCTCCTCGGCGCCGAACAGTTCGGCGTAGAAGGAGCTCAACCGCTCGATGTCGCCGGTGCACAGGACCGGCCGGATTGCGAACTCGCCTGACAGTTCACTCATGTATCACTCACTCCCTTTCTGGTCGGGCCGCTCGTTCGGCGGCTCGAGATTGCCTGCTAGGACCGCTTGCCGTACCCGAGCGCCTCGACGATCTTCCCGTCCCGAACGCGCATCAGGTTCACGCCCCGGTAGTTCTCGGCGCCGAGGTGATCCGCCACCGGATGACGGCGCGGTCACCGTCGACGTCGACATGCTCGACCGCGAACTGGATGGCGAGGTCGGAGGCCAGTCCCTGCCAGCCGGCCAGGCATTCGTCGTACCCCGTCCATCGGTTGCCGTCGGGCGCCGGACCGGTGCCCTCCATCACGCAGTCGTCGGCGATGACGTCGACGAGCTTCTCGGGTGCCCGCTCCAGGAAGGCGGCGTTGTACTGGTCGATGACGGTGGCCGTGTCGTGCTGAATCATGACAACTCCTTAGATCGAACGATCGGTCTACTGGGAATATATAGACCGGTTGATCTACCCGCAAGACCGTGGCACGCTGGCTCGCATGGACGCCACTACCCGCAGCCGCCCCCGTGAACGGCTGCTTGTCGCCGCGAAGGAGTTGACGTACCGCCAGGGCATGGGTGTGGGTGTCGACGCCATCCTCAAGGAGGCGAACGTCGCCCGAAGGTCGCTCTACGAGCACTTCGGCGGGAAGGACGGGCTGATCGCTGAGGTGCTGCGATTGACGGCGGTGGAGGACGAGGCGCTGTACCGGCGGGCCATGGAAACCGCCGGCGACGATCCGCGCACTCGCCTGCTGGCGATCTTCGACATGCTCGCTCAAGTCCTCGAGGACCCGGACTTTCGCGGCTGCCGGTATCTATCGGCCGATCTCGCCCTGGCGGATCCCGAGCCATCCCGCACACGGCATCACTCGCGAGTACCGCGAGAGCCTCCACGAACTCCTCGAGGACGAGCTCGTCAAGCTCGGCCATCAACAGCCGTCATCCGCGGCCGACCAGCTCTTGCTGCTCATCGACGGGACTCTCGCAGTGGGCGCGACAAGACCCAACTCCGACCCAGCACGGCTAGCTCGGCAACTGGCCGAACAGGTCATCGGTGCCGAGGGCGAGAGAAGGCTTGGCGTCGGCGCCGCACGCTGATCATGGTGACGTGACCGCCGGACCGGCGGGACGTCGGCGTCTACCACTCGGCCCGCCCTGTCAGCCCGCCGTGTCGACCTCGCCCAACAGGCCGGAGCTAGTGGGCGTGGCCGGCTCGGTGGGAGTGGACTAGTCCTCGGCGGCTTCGGTTTCGCGTTCTATTTCGAAGCGGAGTTGTTTGCCGGAGCGGATGCGTTCGATCGCGGCCACGCAGGCCTCTTCGCTCATGTGGACGCCGATCTCTCCGAGCTTGTGCCGCAGTACCAGGGCGGCGTCTTCCGGCGACCGTGCGCTGGACTCGTTGATCGCCTCGATCGTCGTCGATGTGAGCCTCTCGCGGATGTCCGGATGAACCTTGTGGATCTCGTGCGTGATTCTGAACTCCGTCATCGCGACTCGCTCTCCCTTCGCCCGTGTGGACCTGCCGCTGGCACCCAGCGTAGTTCCCAGTACCCACTCCGGAAGCTCAAGCGAGGACGCGATTTACGAATCCTTCAAGTCGGGCGTTCAGCCGCTCGGCCCGAACCTCGGCTGTCAAGGTTTCGCCCTGCGGCACCTCGAGTTCGCGCAGCCCGCGCAGGTACAGCGAGCACGCGAGATCCGCGCAGATGTACAAGCCGACGGTGTTGCCCTCCCGGCCGGCCGTTCCGGCTCGCCGTGCGGCGAACAGTGCCACGTCGGTCACCCGATGTGCGGTGTAGCAGAGGTCGCAGAGTCCGGTGCCGCGACGGGGCTTGCCGGTCGCCTGGGTGTTGAGCGCGATCCCGGTGATGCCGCCTTCTCGCCGTACGACGAGATACGCGCGGTTGGGCGCCTTCGGGTCGCGCCAGCCGAGGTAGTCCAGCGACTCCCAGGGCAGTTCGGCGAACCCCCGCGGGGGCGTCATCGCCTTGACCAGGCTCTTGGACGAGTTGACGAACGAGCGTCTGATCTCGTCGACGCTGAGCGGTTGCACGACAGTCCTCCGATCTTCGACCACACATCACACCCGCCGGTCGCCGTACCCGCAACCGAATATCAAGCTGGTTGCTGGCGGCAACGGTCAGCTGTCGGCGGAGTGGGCGATGCCGCCTGACTCGTCGGGGGTGAGGGTGAAGGTGCCCCCTCGTTCAATCTCCGATTGTCCCCCCCGTGGCGTGTCCACTGGCCGGACAGGCGGACACCTGGGGTGGACAACCGACCTCGTTGGGTGAAAGCTGGACTATGCAAACTTCAACTAATGAAATCCTCTGGAGGAGCACTTCATGGCCAGTGAGTACGCCGCCCTGACCGGTGACTACACCATCGACACCGCGCACAGCCGCGTCGGCTTCGTCGCCCGGCACGCGATGGTGACGAAGGTTCGGGGGTCGTTCAACGAGTTCGAGGGGTCGATCCACCTCGACGGCGCGAACCCGGAGAACTCGTCCGGACAGGTGACCATCCAGGCCAAGAGCATCGACACGCGCAACAGCCAGCGCGACGACCACCTGCGCAGCAACGACTTCCTGGACATGGACAACCACGCCGAGGTCACGTTCGCGTCGACCGCGATCAAGCAGGGCGACGAGACGACGTTCACGGTCGTCGGCGACCTGACCGTGCGCGGCGTGACGAAGTCGGTCGAGATCCCGTTCGAGTTCACCGGCTCGGCGACGGACCCGTTCGGCAACCAGCGGGTCGGGCTCGAGGGCTCGGTGGTGATCAACCGCAAGGACTACGGCGTCAACTGGAACGCGGCCCTGGAGACCGGCGGCGTCCTGGTCAGCGAGAAGGTCACCCTGGAGATCGAGGTCTCGGCGATCAAGAACAGCTGACGAACAGTCAGGCAAGAGCAGCCAATAGGCATGTACCGCTCATAGACATGCGCAGTTGATCGGCGGCTGTGTGAGAGCCCGCGGGTGACTTTTGGTCACCCGCGGGTTTCTGCTGTCGGGCGGGTTTGTGGCAGTGGGATCACGATCGGGGCGGGGACGGTTGGACGGTACGGCGGCGTGGGGACACTGGGGGTAAGTGCCGGCTAGGTCGAGGGGTCCGCCGATGATCGACACGCGGTTCAGGCGTTGGTTGGCGCCGCTGTTCGGACGGCGGCGCGCCGGTCGGCGTACGCCCGAGGCCTTCAGGCCGCGCGGGACGAGTTCGCGAGTGAGCCGGCTGGCGGCGCGGTACGACGCCGAGGTCGACATCGCGTTGCAGCGGCTGTGGCCGAAGGCGCGGATCTACCACGATCGTGAGTTCACCCGGGACCGGGCCGACTACCTGCTCGTGGTGCGCGGACGCGGCGTGATGGTCGAGACGAAGGTGAAGAGCGACCCCGGTGTGTTCCGCGGCTCGACGCTCCCGCCCCTGCTGGAGCGTCTGCAGCGTGACGGTCGCCGCTTGGTCGTCGTACTCAATCAAGGTGATCCGACGCCGGCTCGGGAACTGGTCGCGAGCATGCTCGGCGACAAGGGTTGTGTCGTCGTCTGGTCTGGTCCGGAGCATGACGACGAGCTCCGCGACGCGGTCGAAGCCCTGCTGCAGCAGATGGTCCGCCACGCGTGAGGGGAGAACAGCAGCGCGGAGAGATGGGTTCTCCGCGCTGCTGCGGCGCTGCGCCGCGGGGTGTGCCGAACAGGAGCGAACCGGCGACGATCTAAACCGGCGGCCCGCGATCGGGGTGTGGGTGGTGAGGCGGGGCGTCGCGGTGGCTGCAGGTCGCGCCGGTTGCGACTCAGGTGGTTGGCGGGGGTGCTAGCAGGCGCTGGGGGTGGTTCTGCCGCCGTCTACTACCCAGCGGCCTTGGAGTGGTCGGACTCGCATTTCGTCGAGCCAGCGGGTTGGGGTGGTGGCGGGGAGGACGGAGCGGCCTCGGGCGTTGACGGTGCGGGCTGCGGTGGTGTCGTAGCAGGCGCTCACGATGACGCCGTTCGAAGCGAGGGTGCGTTTGGCCCAGATGACCGTGGTGGCGCCGGTGTTGTGCAGCTTCTTGGTGCGGTAGTACTTCGCCTGCGCGCTGATCGACTGGAACAGGTTCGGCGTCATCACCGGCGCGAGTTGCTTCGTCTTGCGGCCGCCGCTGCGCATCATCACGTCGAGCGCCGCCCGGTAGTCGTAGTACGCGTCGACCACCGGGTCGGCCTGGCCGCCGGTGCCGACCTGCTCGGTGAGCCCGTTTTTCGACGCCTTTTTGGCGCCCGGGGTCGACGCGGCGACGTCGGACGACGAGTCGTCGTTCCCGCAACCGGCGAGCATCAAAACCGGGATCAGCGTGGCGGTCACCGCCAGGTTCCGAATGCGCATGGTGGTCCGAACCTCCTGTCGGGCGCGGCCTGGCCGCTTGCACCGTCGGGCACCCAGGATGTGCACTGAAGCAGTACACGCCGTCCGGCACTGACCGTGTAACGCCGCGACACGTACCGTGGTCACTGTGACCTGGATCACAACGCACCCCCTACCGTGGTACGGGGTGCGAGTTGGCTCCCTGGCCGGATGTACGGCGTACCGCTGATTTCTAGCCTCGACCTCAGGAATTGAGACCCGAGGAGAGACCATGACGGACACCATCACGACCACCCCGACCCGCGTGGACAGGCCGGTCTCCGTGCGCCGGCGCGGCACCTTCCCAGGCCGCCTGCTCCGATGGATCGCGTACGACGCCCGCCTCGTGTCACTCGGGGTCCAGACGATGGCCGACGCGGTGACGGGAGAGAACCGCACCGAGGCCTCGCGGTTGGAACAGTTGACCCGGTTCGAGTGGCGGCAGCCGGTGGCGTCTGGCCAGTCGGCGGAGCGAGAGAGGGCGGGAGAGGTGGCGGGTCGCGAGCGGGTGATGTCGCGGCGGTCGGCGGAGCCTGGGGGTGGGGAGTTGTTTGGGTTTGGGCTGGTTACGTCGGTGTTGGGGGTGGTCAGTTGGTTCTTGGGGGTGTTGCTGGTGCATGGCGGTTGTGCGGGGGGCGTTCTACGGGTTTGTGGAGGATGGACCGTTTGGGGCGGGGACCTGGGGTGGGCCGACGAAGGCGGGGGCCTGGGCGGCGCACGCGGCGATCTCGGTTCCGATCATCGCGGGGTTGGTGTTCGTGTTTCGGGGGATCGGGTGGCTGCATGGGGCGTTGGTGCGGCGGCTGTACGGGATGGCTGGAGGGTGGGTGCTTCCGGCAACTATCTCGGTGTGTGCCGGCGCACTGTGGCTGATCTGGTCGTGGATCCAGCAACTGTGACACCGCGCGGACTAGGGTCCCGAACGTGACCGCTAACGAATGGCCGCGCGGCCGGTGGGGTTGGGTTGCCGGTCTAGGTGTCGCCGCCTTGGTGTTCTTGACCGTGCTGGACTTGAGTCAGCACTATCGCGTGCGGCTGGGCGCGGGCGCCGTGCTGGGCCTCGGGCTGGCGCGAGGACTCGGACTGGCGCTGGCCTGGATTCGGCCCCGGGCCGCGTTGGTCGTGTCCCTGCTTGTCACCGGAATCACTGCCGCGGTGACCGTGCCGGCTTCGCCGAGCGAACCGTGGCCGTGGGCGACTACCGCGGTGTTCGGGCAGTCGTTCGTTCTCGCGATCGTTGGTGCGCGCGGGTTAGGCCGGCGCGAGTTGGTGACATGGTGGCTTGTCATACCAGTGTTCGGGGCTGTCGCGTTTACTTGGGCGCCCGAGCGGGGTGACTGGGCTGGCCTCGTCGTCATGGCGGTGCTGTCGGGTGTCGCCGTGGTGGTCGGCGATCTGCTGCGGTCGCGGGCGGAGACGCGGCGTCGGCTGGCTGAGCAGGAGGGGATCAGCAAAGAGGAGCGGGCTGCGCGGGCGCGGCTGGAGGAGCGGGCGAGGATCGCGCGCGAGCTTCATGACGTTGTCGCGCATCATCTGTCCGTCGTGGTCGTGCGTGCGGACAGTGCGCCGCATCGACTTCCCTCGCTGCAGGACGACGTACGGGTGGAGTTCGCCGAGATCGCGGACGCGGCGCGGGCATCGTTGACGGAGATGCGTCGAGTACTGCGGTTGCTCCGGGAGCAGCCGCTGGAGCGAGGGCCGGAGGAGCGAGGGCCGGAGGAGCGGGCAGACCAAGCTCCGGGCGAGCCGTCGGGTGGAGGGCTCGGAGCGGGGCCAGCCCAGGGTTTGGGCGGGTCGCCGGAGTGGGGCGTGGGGGAGCGGTCGGGTCGGGCTCCGAGTGAGCCACCTGGCCGAGCGGTGGGTGGGTCGGCGGGGCGTGGGGTGAGTGGGGATGGACTGGGTGGAGATGGGCTGATGGGGGTTCCGGTGGTGGGGGAGTTGGGGCCGCAGCCGGGGTTGGGGGAGTTGGGGGAGCTTGTTGCGACTACTCGGCAGGCGGGGGCTGATGTGCGGCTCGAGGACGGGGTGCCGACGGGGCTGGATCCGGCTGTGGAGTTGGCGGCGTACAGGGTTGTGCAGGAGGCGCTCAGCAATGCGGTACGCCACGCGCCGAAGGCTGAAGTGCAGGTGACGGTACGACGGCGAGGCGACGAGCTGATGCTGAAGGTCTGGAACGGCCCGGCTCGGTCGCAGCAGCCGCCGGTGCCGGGGAGCGGGCACGGCTTGATCGGGATGCGCGAGCGGGTGGCACTGCTGGATGGGACGGTGAGCATGGGGCCGACCCCGGAGGGCGGCTATTTGGTGGAGGCGTCGATACCGGTGGGAGAGGAGGTGGCGAGTGGCGATCAAGGTGTTGGTGGTTGACGACCAGGAGATGGTGCGGGCCGGGTTCAGCGCCCTGCTGGACGCGCAGACTGACATCGAGGTCGTCGGTCAGGCGGGCGACGGGGCGGAGGCGGTCGAGTTGGCGGCCAACCTGAGTCCGGACGTGATCCTGATGGATGTGCGGATGCCGGTGCTGGACGGCCTCGCCGCGACCCGCCGAATCCTCGCCGCCGGTCCGCTCGACGAGGCGCCGCGGGTCATCATGCTCACCACGTTCGACCTCGACGACTACGTGTACGCCGCCTTGCGCGCAGGAGCGAGCGGCTTCCTCCTGAAGCACTCCACCCCGGACGAGTTGGCCGCAGCGGTCCGGGTTGTGGCGGCCGGTGATGCGTTGCTCGCGCCATCTGTCACGCGAAGGCTGGTGGAGGACTTCGCTCGGGTTCAGCCGGTCGTCCCGATCACTCCGGCCCACCTGACGCCGCGTGAGACCGACGTACTGCGGCACGTCGCGCGCGGACTGTCCAACCGGCAGATCGCAGTAGAACTCGTACTTGCTGAGCAAACCGTCAAGACTCACGTGAGCAACATCCTGACAAAGCTGGACCTGCGGGACCGCGCCCAGGCCGTGGTCTACGCCTATGAAGCCGGCGTGGTGACGCCGGGCCCACGCCACTGAGGGAGGACATATGGAGGCGCTCGAGCGGTTGCGGGGACTCTGTCTGGCGATGCCGGAGGCGACGGAGCGGCTGAGCCACGGTGAGCCGACGTGGTTCGTGCGGGACAAGAAGGTGTTCGTGATGTTCGCGAACCAGCATCACGACGACCGCGTCGGGTTGTGGTGTGCGGCGCCGCCGGGCGTGCAGGAGTCGTTGGTCGAGGAGGACCCGGAGCACTTCTTCCGGCCGCCGTACGTCGGTCATCGCGGCTGGCTCGGCGTGTATCTGGATGTCGAGGAGGTGGACTGGGAGCACCTCGAAGACCTGGTCGAGGGCGCGTACCGACAGATCGCTCCGAAGACGCTGATCGCCAAGCTGGACGCCGGTTAGCCCGAGGTCTGGGGGGAGCGCCTCTGACGCTGGTTTGCGGTTAGTCCGTGAGCGGTTGGGGTGTCTGCGGTAGGCGGGGTAGTTCCCGGCTCCAGGCATCGGCGTGCTCAAGGGTCGACCACGACCACGACCGGATCTGCACGAAGCTGCGGCGGCCGAAGATCGCCCGGAAGAGCTCGTACGACGACGTGCGCACGTCCGCGACGGGGAAGCCGGAGCCGATCTCGTACGTGCCGTCCGGGGTAACGATCGACACCGTGCCCGGCACGTCGTCCGACGGACTCCGGTCGGGCAGCGCCCAGTCCAGCGCGGCCAGCCAGAGCTCCCGCGGCGGTCGCCCGATCCCGAGCAGGCCGTGCAGATCCGCCTCATGCGTCCCCGAGTCGGCCCACGGGTTGCACACCAGCGGGTGGTCCGAGCTGCCCGCCAGGATCACCTGCTCGAGCGCCGGACCGTTGCGCGCCCACTCGTCCAGTACGACGTCGATCGGCACAGCGCGACGTGCATCGACCTGCACGGCGGTCCACGGCGGTAGAGGCGCTCCGTCGAGGTTGCCCCGGGCGAAGTCCGTCGCCACCCCAGCCAGGTGTGAGATCAGGTTGTGCACGGTCCACTCGGGCAGGCCGGCACCTGGCGGTTCAGGTCGGCTGAGCTCAGCTCACGCACCGCAGTACTCACCCGCTGCCGCGTGGCGGCGTAGAGACGGGCGCTGGTCACAGGATCAGGGTCCATGACTACCTCCTTCGAAGGACTGACGAACAAGGGCGTTGCGGATCGACAGATAGGGTGACGCAGTGAGTAAGGGTGATGTTGGGTCGCGGCTGGCCATTGGGCTGGCGTTCGGTAGTTCGGCGGCCGTGATGGTGCTGGAGCTGGTTTCGCTGCGGCTGGTAGCGCCGTACATCGGGCTGACGCTGGAGACGAACACGGCGGTCATCGGCGTCGCGCTGGCGGCGATCGCCACCGGTGCGGCGCTGGGCGGCCGGTACGCCGACGCGGTGCCGCCGCGGAAGACGCTGGGACCGCTGGTGCTGATCGCCGGTGCCCTGGTGATGCTGATCCTCCCGATCGTGCGCTGGACCGGTGAGTCACTGCGTGGTGGCGGGACCGATCTGGTCTTCCTGGTGCTCGCGGTGGCCCTGTTCGCGCCCGCGTCCTTGTTGGCGGCCGTGACACCGATGGTGACCAAGCTGCGGCTGGCAACGCTGGCGGAGACGGGTACGGTCGTCGGCCGGCTTTCGGCGTACGCGACCGTCGGTGGTATCGCTGGCACCGTGCTGACCGGGTTCGTGTTCGTGTCGAAGGTCCCGGTGAGCACGATCCTGCTCTCCCTGGGTGGCCTGCTGGTGGTCTCCGGTGCCGCGTTGACTGTCGCATTGCGAGGTACTCAAGCGGCTGTGAAGCCGGTGGCCCTGGCACTCATCGGCGCCACGCTGACTGTGGTCGCACCACGGCCCTGTGAGGTGGAGACGGCGTACCACTGCGCACGCGTGGTGGCGGACCCCAACCGTGAGAGCGGGCGCACGCTGTACCTGGACCAGCTGCGGCACTCGTACGTCGACCTGAAGGACCCGACTCACCTGGAGTTCGACTACATCAAGAACTTCGCCGCCGCGATCAACGGCACGTGGCAGGACGGTCGGCGGCTCGACGCGCTCCACATCGGTGGCGGCGGCCTCACCATGCCCCGCTACATCAGTGCGACCCGTCCGGGCAGTCACAACAAGGTGTACGAGATCGACGGGGCTGTCGTCGAGCTGGACAAGCAGGAGCTCGGGGTGCGGACCGGTCCGGAGCTGGACATCACGGTCCGCGACGGCAGGCTCGGCATCCGGGACGAGGCGACGGACAGCGACGACGTGATCGTCATGGACGCGTTCAGCGGCGTGTCCGTGCCGTGGCACCTGACCACGCGTGAGCTGGTCTCGGACATCCGCCGCGTACTGCGTCCGGACGGCATCTACCTGGTCAACGTCATCGACTTCGGCAACCTCGCCTTCGCCAAGGCCGAGATCAAGACCCTGCAGGCAGAGTTCCCGCACGTGGCCGTGATCGCCCGGACCGACGAGCTGGCCGGTCAGGCCGGCGGCAACTTCGTGCTGGTCGCCTCGGACCAGCCCATCGACCTGCCGGCGATCACCGCCGAGCTGGCACCGCCGATGCAGGTGCGGGACGACCTCACCGAGTTCGTCGGTGACGCACCGGTGCTGACCGACGACTACGCTCCGGTCGATCAACTGCTCACGCCGTACACGAGCTGACACCGGCCCCCGGAGTTGTGATCTCGGGCCGGGGCTTGTTGCATGGCACCATGCACCCACGCGCAGGCCAGCCCGCTCAGCCCGAGGACCTCGTCGACGTCGACGCGCTGCTCAAGGCGTACGACGACATCACCCCGGATGTGGCGAATCCCGCCCAGAAGGTCGTCTTCGGTACGTCGGGACATCGCGGGTCGAGCCTGGACGGTGCGTTCAACGAGGCGCACATCCTGGCCGTCACGCAGGCGATCTGCGAGTACCGCGCTGGGGAGGGCACCTCTGGTCCACTACTGGTCGGCCGCGACAGTCACGGGCTGTCCGAGCCGGCCTGGCGGACGGTGCTCGAGGTGCTGGCGGGCAACGACGTACAGACGCTGGTGGACAGCGCTGACCGGCTCACTCCGACCCCTGGGGTGTCACACGCGATTCTGCGGCTCAACCGTGGTGCGGGCGCCGGTGCGGACGGCATCGTCATCACGCCGTCGCACAACCCGCCGCGGGACGGCGGCATCAAGTACAACCCGCCGCACGGTGGTCCTGCGGACTCTGACGCGACGGGCTGGATCGCAGCCCGGGCGAACGAGCTGATCGCCGGTGGCAACCGTGAGGTACGACGGAAGCCGTTCGAGCAGGCCCGGTCGGCGGCAGGGGAGTACGACTTCGTCGGCCACTACGTCGACGACCTGCCGTCGGTGCTGAACCTGGATGCGATCCGAGCGGCCGGTGTGAGGATCGGAGCGGACCCGCTGGGCGGTGCGAGCGTCGACTACTGGGCAGCGATCGCTGAGCGGCACGGGCTGGACCTGACCGTGGTCAACCCGCGCCTCGACCCGGCCTGGTCGTTCATGACGCTGGACCACGACGGCAAGATCCGGATGGACTGCTCGTCGCCGTACGCGATGGCCTCACTGGTCGCGCAGCGGGACCGGTACGACGTGGCCACCGGGAACGACGCGGACGCGGACCGGCACGGCATCGTCACCCCGGACGCCGGGCTGATGAACCCGAACCACTACCTGGCC
The DNA here is from genome assembly GCA_963748245.1 of uncultured Actinomycetota bacterium. Lineage (GTDB taxonomy): Bacteria > Actinomycetota > Actinomycetes > Propionibacteriales > Kribbellaceae > Kribbella. Next base: position 639,919 of record CAVVIA010000006.1, read on the forward strand.
GTCGCCATCTCCTACCTGTTCGCCAATCGGCAGTGGGGTCCGGAGGTCGCGGTCGGCAAGACGCTGGTGTCGTCGTCACTGATCGACCGTGTGGTCGGGGACCTCGGCCGGCGGCTGTGGGAGGTGCCGGTCGGCTTCAAGTGGTTCGTACCTGGCCTGATCGACGGGTCGGTCGGCTTCGGCGGCGAGGAGTCGGCCGGAGCGAGCTTCCTGCGCTTCGACGGGACTGTGTGGACCACCGACAAGGACGGGATCCTGCTGGCGTTGCTGGCGAGTGAGATCACCGCAGTCACCGGTGAGACCCCGTCACAGACTCACGCGAAGCTGGTGGAGCGGTTCGGTGCGTCGGCGTACTCACGGGTGGATGCACCGGCCACCCGTGAGCAGAAGGCCAAGCTGTCGGCGCTGTCTGCGGACGCAGTCACAGCGACCGAGCTGGCCGGTGAGCCGATCGTGGACCGGTTGACGACAGCTCCGGGCAACGGTGCCGCGATCGGAGGGCTCAAGGTCACCACTGAGTCGGCGTGGTTCGCGGCGCGTCCGTCGGGCACCGAGGACCTCTACAAGATCTACGGCGAGTCCTTCAAGGGTGCCGAACACCTCGAGCAGGTCTTCGCTCAAGCCCGCGAGGTTGTCTCCAAGGCTTTGGGCTAGCGCACGAACGCGTCGAGCAGCCGGTCCAGGTCCGCGGCGGGGTCGTTGGTGAGCCCGCTGTGGATCGGTCCGGGGTGTACGACGGTACTGCGGGGCGCGGCGAGCCACCGGAAGCGCTCGCCGATCCGGGTCGCCGCGGCCGGACCGCCGGCCGGATCGCCGGCGCAGATCGCCCGGATGTGCTCCAGCGACGCGCACACCACGTCCACGTCGACCGCGGGGTCCAGTGCCTTCAGCCTGGCCGGCTCCACGTCCCAGGCCGCGCCCAGGAAGTCCAGCGCTCGGCAGTACAGCACCGCGCCGACGTTGACGAACTCACCGCGATGGATCCGCGGCGCGGCCCGCAGGATCACGTAGTCGAACGGCACGAGGTCGGTTGTCACCGGGCACCTCCCGGCAGCCAGGCGGACCGATTCTCCAGGCGCGCGGTCAGATGGCCGAGGTATCGCTCCCGATCGCCGTCGTCGATCCACTCGTCCGGCACCAGCCCGATCACCTCGACCGAGCAGGGCCGGTGTGATCGCCGCCGCCAGTTCCTCGTCCAGCGCCGGTACGGCGGGTGCGGCGATCGAGAACACGTGGTCCGAGGCGTCGTACGGGAGTGCGGCGAACTTCTCCGCGGACATCCAGGAGTGGTGGAAGTACAACGCGGCTCCGTGATCGATCAGCCAGAGGTTCTTGTGCCAGACCAGCATGTTCGTGTTCCGCCAGGACCGGTCGACGTTGGCGACGTACGCGTCCAGCCAGAGGATCCGGGCCATGCCCTCGTCACCCGGGTTGCCGGCCGAGCCGTCGTACCCGAAGGAGCCGGGGAGGAAGTCGACGGCCAGGTTCAGGCCGGCGCTGCGCAGGAGCAGTTCCTGGATCTCGAAGTCGGGTTCGGACTTGCCGATCGCGGGGTCGAGCTGCATCAGCTTGAGTTCCGGCACCCGCAGGCCGAGCCGGCGGAACAGTTCGCCGACGATGACCTCGGCGACCAGCGCCTTCGGGCCCTGGCCGGCGCCGTGGAACTTGAGCACGTAGGTGCCGAGATCGTTGCCCTCGACAACTCCGGGGAGTGAGCCGCCCTCACGCAACGGCAGGACGTAGCGGGTCGCAGTGACAGTCGGCAGGCTCACGCCGCAGAGCCTAGTGACCTCGTTTCCCCGGCTTCGCGCCCGGGTACCGGCTCGGAGTGAAGCCCCCTGCCATCGGAGTCGAAGAAGAACTCCTGCTCGTATCCGCCACCGGTGATCCACTTCCACGTAGCAAAGCAGTCGTCGACAGCCTGGACGAAGGCGTCGACGTCACCCTCGAGCTGACCAGGGCCATGGTCGAGATCAACAGTCCTGTCTGTCAAAGCTCCACTGAGTTGCACGCGCACTTGTCTGACATGCGCTCCAAGCTGGCAAGTGCCGCTGCCGAGGAAGGTGCTCTGCTGCTCGCGATCGCCGTACCTCCCCATGGCAAGGCGGCCCAGTCGATCACGAACAAACCGCGCTACCAGGAGTTGGCCGAACAGTGGGGTCTGCTGGCCCGCGAACAGGGTGTCTGCGGATGTCACGTACATGTAGACGTGCCTGACAAAGAGGCAGCGATCAGGGTCAGCAACCATCTACGGCCATGGTTGCCGGCCTTGCTGGCGCTGACCGCGAACTCGCCGATCTATCTCGACCAGGACACCGGCTTCGCGAGTTGGCGGTGGCTGATGACCACCCGCTGGCCGTGTGCGGGCCCGCCGCCGTACCTGGAGTCTGCCGAGCACTACGACGCACTGGTCGCAATGCACCTGGCGGCGGGAACGTTCATCGACGACCGGATGGTCTACTGGGACATCCGGCCGTCCTCGCACCTGCCGACGATCGAGGTGCGTGTCAGCGATGTACCACTGACTGTCGATGAGACAGTCCTCCTCGCGACCCTCATCCGCGCTCTGGTGATGACAGCGCTCCACGAGGGATCACAAGGTCCGACCCTGGAGCCGGAAGTACTGCGTGCGGCCTACTGGTTGGCAGCCCGCGACGGCATCACCGGCAACGGACTCGACGTCCGCAGCGCCGAACCGATGCCGATGGCCAAGGTCATCGAGCGGCTACGCCAGCACGTCGCACCAGCGTTGGAGGAACTGGGCGACCTCGAGCTGGTTGACGACGCACTACCCCGGATATTGGCCACCGGCAACGGAGCCGTCCGCCAACGTAAGGCCTTCCGTGAGGGCGCGAACCTCATCGCCCTCACGGAAGTCAAGCCCTAGCTGCGCAGGCTGTGTCAACCCCGCAGGAAGGTCTCCAGGCCGTGCAGGTCGTCGGTGTTGATGTGATCGACCCCTGCCGTCTCCAGCTCACTCCACAACGCCTCACGCGCAGCACCGCGCACATCCGGCGTCGCCCAGAAGCGCACCCGGTAGCCGGCGTGATGAGCCTGCACCACGATGTCGTGCAGCTTGGCCCGCTCGGCCGCCGGCATCGGACCGAGGCCGGCCCAGGTGAAGTTGTTCGTCCAGTTGTCGCTCACCAGCGGCATCAGTGACGCCGGCATCCCGGACTGCAGGTCGCTCAGCCGGCCGTCGTACCCGGCATACCGGACCTTCTGCGCCTTGAGTACGTCGAGCGGCCGGTTGCCACTGATCACCGACGTCACCGCGCCCTTCAGCACCCGCCCGTTGATGAACACCGTGCTGATCCCGCGATACTCCTCAGCGCCTTGTCGATCGCGGCGTACGTCGAAGGACCGTCACTCTTGATGTCGATCAGCAACTGGAACTCGCGCCCGTGCTTGTACACCTGCCCGTGATTCGCCCGCACCCGTTCGGCCAGCGGCTTCAGGTACAGGCTCTCCAGCGTGCGCCCAGGTACGGCGTCCTCCAGGTCATGCGCGACCCGCAGTTCGCCGTCGATCGAGCCACACGTCCGCCTCGACACTGCTGAACCCACGGTCCAACGCGTCCTGCAACGGCCGCCGGTGCTCGTAGTCGTTGTGCGCGTGAGCCGACGCGCAGTGCGCGTACGGCGGGAGCGTCGTACGACCGTGGCAGCTTGAAGCCCTCGGCCCGTACGACGTCACGCAGCCGGTCGGGGTAGTCGGTGATGATCCCGTCGACGCCCTTGTCGATCAGCGACTGCATGGTCGCCGGGTCGTCGACGGTCCACGGCACCACCTTCATACCGGCCTTGTGCGCCGACTTGACCATGTCGGCCGTGACGTACGGCCGGTAGGTCGGGTCGGTGACCTTGCCGTCCTGCGGGAACCCGTGCACCGGTGAGATCGCCGATGCGCCGAAGGACTTGGTCGCCTTCACGAGGTCGCCACCGAAGTCGTCGATGTCGATCCCGCCCAGCCACGGCGACTTGCCCGGCTGACCGACCTGCAGGAAGTCGTAGTTCGTCAGGGCGACCAGCGGCAGGTCGGGTGCGACCTGGCGCATCCGCATCAGTGCGCCCCAGTCGAAGCTCTGGATCGTCACCTGCCGGGCGATCCGAGCCGTGCGGACCTCCTGCGCGACGACCTGCACGAACTGCTCGCGCGGCGCGGTCTCGGTCGGCGCACCGGCTTCGACCTTGGTCTCGATGTTCAGCTTCACGCCGTACGCGTGGAACCGGTGCACCAGCGCGAAGATGTCGCGCAGCTCCGGCATCTGGGCGCCCGGGTCGGGCTGCTGACCGGGGAAGTTCGGCTGCGTCTGCGAACCGCAGTCGAGCTGCTTGACCTGCTTCAGCGACAGCGTGTTGATGTACTTGCCGACGTACGGGTACTCGGGGTCGGCCGGGGTGTACGGCGCGGTGTCCTTGCACTTGCTGCCGGAGATCCGCGCGGTCGTGGGTGACGACCGCGTGGCCGTCCTGGGTGATCTGGACGTCGAGCTCGAGGGTGCTGACGCCCAGCTCGAGGCCGTGCGAGAAGGACGCGATCGTGCTTTCCACAGTGAGCCCGAGGCCGCCGCGATGGGCCTGGACGTCGAAGTCGCCGCGGGTGGCCACGGCCGGTGCGGCAGGCAGCAGCCCGGCGACGAGGGCAAGCGGAAGCAGCGCGCGGGTAAGGCGGCGCATGAGGGGTTTCCTTCCGGAGGGGTGTGGGCGGAATACCCCTGAGGCTGGCTGCCACAGGGATACCGGTGCCTTCGTGAAGGTAGCCGAGAAACGGCGTGCCGGTGACCGCCGCGTGTCGCCGGTGACTACGGAGCGGAGACGACCCGTCGCACAGACTGGCTTTCGGCCGCGATGCGAGCTCCGGCCGGGCTCCAGTTGCAGGCTTCCGGGCTGGATGCACTCGCCGGCCCAGGTGAGGATCGACGGCTGCTGCGCTAACACCGCAAGGGATCAGCCCTACTCGTACTGGAGCGCCTCGAGCGGGTTCAGTCTGGCCGCGCGGCGGGCGGGCCAGATCGCGGCGAAGATGCCGACGACAACGGACACGACGGCGAAGATCACTACTTGGCCGCCCGGTACGGTGAAGCTGACCTCGTCCAGCCGAGCGGCCAGCAGCGACGCCAGGCCGAGCCCGAGGATGATGCCGATCACCGCGCCGATCAGCGCGGTCATCACGCTTTCCTGGCGGATCATCCGCTTCACCTGCCGCCGGGTCAGCCCGATCGCACGCAGCATGCCCAGCTCACGGGTCCGCTCGAAGACGGTCAGGACCAGCGTGTTGACGATGCCGAACAGGCTCACCAGCACCGACAGCGCGAGCAGCACATAGAGGACGTTCAGCAAACTCTTGATGCCGTCGGACTGGGCGTCCTTGAACTGTTCGCGGGTCTGCGCCTTCGCATTCGGGAAGGAGGCCAGGGCGGCAGTCCAGGGCGGCCGTGTTCGCGGCGGTGACACCGCCCTGCAGGCTGACGAACGTGTACAGGTTCTGCGGCTGCGGGTTGGTCGCGTCGAACGCGGCCGAGGAGATCGTCACGTTGCCGAACGGCGAGCCGCCCGGTGGCGGCGTGAAGATGCCGCGCACCGTGGCCGTCAGTGTCCGGCCGCCGGCCGTTTGCAGCGGGAACGTCGATCCGACCTGCAGATTGTGCTTCTCGGCATACGCGTCGTCGACGACGGCGCCATCGGCTCCCAGCTCGCCGAGGACGGCCTGGGAGCCGTTCTTCCAATCGAAGGTGAGGACCGCCGGGGCCTGGGTGTCGACCGCGGTCATGAAGATGGTCTCGCCGAACGCCTGAGCCTGCCCGCCACGCACGCTGGAGATCGCTTCCACCCCGGGCACTGCCGCTACGGCCGCCGCAACCGCCGGTGGCATCGGACTGAAGTTGTTCTGCGCGGTGACGGCATAGTCGCCGTTGAAGATCCGGTCGACCGCGTCCTCGAACGGCTTGATGATGCCGGCTCCGAGCGTGGCGACCAGGGTGACCAGGGCCAGCCCGATCATCAGGGCGGCGGCGGTGGACGCCGTCCGGTGCGGATCGCGCCGGCTGTTCTGACCGCCGATCTGGGTCGCGGGCTTGTCCGCGAGTACGCCCGGGAATTCCGCGGGCCACTCCGGCTCCCACGAGGTGAACCGGCGTCGTAATGCCATCAGCGCCACGATCAGCAGCAAGACCGGGTTGAGCACAGCACCCAGCACGAAGCCGGCGGTCCGCCGGCCGACCGGGCCCGGGCCCCACAGCCCGCGGCGCAGCAGCCAGTAAGGCAACGAGAAGAGCGGCCAGACCAGCACCGTCAGCACCACCACCGACCAGCGCGCGACCGGATCCGACAGCACAGCCAGCGGGCGCACCAACCGGGAGGAGAACAGGGCTATCCCGATGAAGATCAGCAACACCCCGAGCCCGAGTGAGCTGAGCACGGTGGTCGTACTGAGCCCGTCGGCGAACAACCCGGTGAGCACGAGTGCGACACCGGCGATCGCGAGCAGGGCAGCGCCGATCGGCCGGTATCGGTGGAACCGGCTCGGGGCGAGCGTCGCGCCTTCCCGAACCGCGGCGATCGGTGGCACCCGCGTCGCCCGCCACGCCGGTCGCAGGCTGGCCACCAGCGTCACCAGGACGCCGACCAGCAGGCCGACCACGATCGTGCGAGTGCGGAACACCAGTCCGTTGTTGGGCAGCGTGAGCCCGACCGCATCGAAGATCCTGAACAGGCCGGTGGCGACACCCAGGCCGAGGAACAGCCCGGCAACAGCCGCGACCAGCCCGGTCACGAGTGCCTCGAGCACTACGGTGCCGAGCACCTGGCGACGGGACGCACCGAGCGTCCGCAGGGTGGCGAACTCGCGGGTCCGCTGGGCGATCGTGATCGACAGCGAATTGGCGATCACGAACGAGCCGACGAACAACGCGATCCCGGCGAACACCAGCAGGAAGGTCCGGAAGAAGTCGAGGAATCCGCTCGTGCCCTCGGCGTCCGCGGTCGCCTGCTCCTCGGCGCTGCGGACCTGAGTGCCAGCGGGCAGCGTCTGCTGGATCGCGGTGAGCAGTTGCTGTTCGGAGACGCCGTCCTTCTTCGCGACCAGGATCTGGTCGAGCTTGCCCGTCTTGCCCATCAGTCGTTGCCCGGTCGGCAGGTCGAACCCGGCCAGCGTCGCGCCGCCGATCGACGACACCTGGCCGAACTCGACCAGCCCCGAGATCCGCATCCGCTGGATCGGCCCGCGGGCCTGCACGCCGATCGTGTCGCCGGCCTGGAAACCCTTCTTGCTGGCCGTCTGCGTGTCGATCACGACCTCGCCGGCACCCGGCCAGGCGCCGCCGACCAGCGCGAGCGTGTTGAACTCCGGCCGATCGGGATTCACGCTGAAGGCGAGGTTCGGCGCTCCGCCGAACACCACGGCCTTGCCGTCCCGGCCGATCAGCTGGGCCTCGCCGAAGACGCTGCCGTCGGCCACCTCGACCTCGGGCAGCGCCTGCACCTTCGCCAGCAGCGACTGGTCGAACGGCGGTGCGACGCCCCCGGCGGCCTCCTCCTGGCTCAGCTCGAACGGGGACTTGCCGGTGATCGCCGCGTCGGTGTTCTTGTAGTTCTCGGTGAAGATCGAGTCGAAGGCACTGGAGATCGAGTCGGTCAGCACGTAGGTGCCCGACACCAGGGCCACGCCGAGGACGATGCCGATCGCGGTCAGCGCAGTACGGAGCTTGCGGCCGAGCATGCCCCGCAGCGCGAACCGGATCACTGCAGGTCCAGCGTGTCGATGATCTGCAGGATCTCGTGCTGGCTGGACCGGCCGGTCTCCTTCACGATCTCGCCGTCGGCCAGGTAGAGCACCCGGTCGGCCATTGCCGCAGCCTTCGCGTCGTGGGTCACCATCACCGTGGTCTGGCCGTACTCGTCGACCGAGCCGCGCATCAGGGTGAGGATCTCACCGCTGGTCCGCGAGTCCAGGTTGCCGGTCGGTTCGTCGGCGAACACGACTGTCGGCTGCGACACCAGCGCCCGCGCGATCGCGACCCGTTGCTGCTGGCCGCCGGAGAGCTCGGCCGGCCGGTGGTGCAGCCGGTCGGCGAGCCCGACCCGTTCGACCAGTTGGTCGAAGAACTGCGGATCCGCCTTCTCACCGGCGATCGTCAACGGCAGCACGATGTTGTCCCGGGCGGTCAGCATCGGCAGCAGGTTGAAGAACTGGAAGATGAACCCGATGTGCTGACGGCGCAGCTTGGTCAACGCGTCGTCGCCGAGCGTGGTGATCTCGATGCCGTCGATCTTGACCGACCCTGACGTCGGGCGGTCCAGCCCGGCCAGGATGTGCATCAGCGTCGACTTGCCCGACCCCGACGGGCCCATCACCGCCGTCAGCTGCCCAGGCTCGATCTGCACGTCCACCCCGTGCAACGCCCGTACGGCGGTATCACCTTCGCCATACACGCGTACGACGCCTTCCGCGTGCACGACCCCGATCGTCCCCTCCATTGCCGATCGCCCTCCCTGGCTGATCAGCGGCCGCCCCAGACGACCGTTTCAACAACTCTCACCGAGTTTGCTCGCTTTTGGGTGAGTTCGACAGAGGGGTTTCCCCCGGATCGACCCTGACGCTTCAGCTTCGTCAGAGCCAGCCGCGGCGGGCGGCGTGGAAGCCCAGTTGGAGCCGGGTGTCCGCGGAAACCATGTCCATCAGGGCTCGGACCCGGCGCTGGACCGTGCGCATCGACAGGTTGAGCTGATTGGCGACAGCCTGGTCGGTGAGACCTGCCAACAGCAGCCCGAGGATGCGGGAATCCAGCTCGGGCAGACCGTCCGAGGTGCCCTCCACCATGCGGTCTGTGCCTAGGACGAGTGGCATGCCGTCCCGCCAAACCCGGTCGAAGAGCGCGAGCAGGGCGTCGAGCATGCCGCTGCTGTGCACTATGAGCGCGCCGATGCTCCCACCCGCGCCGGACAGCAGGGGGACGAGTGCGATCCGTCGGTCCACGATCAGCAGCCGCATCGGCAACTCCTGCACCACGCGGACCTCTTCACCTGCCTGCAGTGAGTCAGAGGCGGCAGCGAAGAACCCAGGCCGGTCGAACGAACTCCGCTCGATCACCACCCGGTAGCGCACTCCGCGCGTGACGGCTGCGTCCTCCTCCATGTTCTCCTCGGGTGGGACGACTGCGATCTCTGCTTTGACGAACCCGAGGACCTCCTCGCGCGCAGCCATCTGCAACTGAGCGAACCGCTGCCCGACAGCCTTCGCACCACGGACTACATCCACCACATCGCTGACCGAACGATCGGTCTCCGTCCCGCGGTAGACCTCGGCCAGCGATTCGATCTCGCGCTGTGCCCGTCGCAGCTCCTCCTCACGCTGCACAGCCAGCGCAGCGAGTGCGACTGATGGGGGAGAGGCGACGTACCGGTCCGTGCCGCTGCTGGAGCGTGCGGCGAGACCGAGCGTCTCCAGCGCGACCAGGGCACGCGCGGCCTCGACCGGGTGGCAGCCGAGTCGGCCGGCCAGTCCGGTGGCGTCGTACGACGGCACCTCCACGAGGGCGCGGTAGGCGAGTTCTTCGGAGTCATCCAGTCCGAGCACGTCGAGCACGATGCCTCCCAGCAGACAGTTGTGTGGCGGCCGGACCCTGGCGGGTTCGTGAATTGTCGCAATCTTGCCAGGCCAACCTCCTCTTTCGCTGGCGGTTTTGCGATGGACTGACCCGCGAAACCGTCCCGAAGGTGGTCCTCCCTATGTTTTTCCGCTCACTCGCGCGCAAAACCTTGGCCGGCGCCGGCGTAACCGCCCTGCTTGCCGTCGCCGCCGTTCCCGCCTCCGCCAGTCCACCTCAACCTGCCGCCGGAGCCCAGCCTGTCGCTGGGGCCCGGCCTGTCGCTGGGGCCCGGCCGACGCTGCCTGTGCAGGTCGACGCCGAGAAGGTCGTCACCCTGCTCACCGGTGACCGGGTCCAGGTCACGCCGGCCGGCACTGGTCGTAGCAGCGTCCGTTTCCTCCCCGCTGATCCCGCCCAGTCCGGCTACGAGACTCGTACGGTCGGCAAGGACCTGTACGTCGTACCGGACAGCGCGGCCAAGCTCGTCAACAACGGCAAGGTCGACCAGGCGCTCTTCAACGTGAGCGGACTGATCCGGCAGGGGTACGACGACGCGTCCACCAGTCAGATCCCGGTCATCGCCACCTACAAGCCCACCGCGCGCGCAGCTCAGCAGGCCGTCCCTGCCGGGTCCACCCGCACCCGGACGCTGTCGTCCGTCGGTGCTGCCGCGCTCCGGACCGACAAGACGCGTGCACGCGAGACCTGGCAGAGTCTGTCGACCGGTCGCGACGTGCAGAAGCTCTGGCTCGACGCGAAGGTGCGGAAGACGCTCGACCAGAGCGTGCCGTACGTCGGCGCGCCGCAAGCCTGGGAGGCCGGGTACGACGGCAGCGGTACGACGGTCGCCGTCCTCGACTCAGGTCTCGACGCAGAGCACCCGGACCTGGTCGGCGCGGTCAAGGCCCAGCAGAACTTCACCGACAGCCCGGACGTCACCGACCACGACGGGCACGGCACCCACACGTCGTCGACCGTCGCCGGCCGCGGCGTCGCCTCGAACGGCAAGAACAAGGGCGTCGCTCCGGGCGCGCAACTGCTGTCGGGCAAGGTCCTGAACGACTACGGCAGCGGTGAACTCTCCTGGATCATCGCCGGGATGGAATGGGCCGTTGCCGAAGGCGCCGATGTGATCAGCATGAGCATCGGTACGCCGGAGCCCGTCGACTGCACCGATCCGATGGCGGCCGCCGTCGACCGCATCAGCGCCGAGTCGGGCGTCCTGATCGTCGTTGCTGCCGGCAATCTCTCCGGGCCGGCCGAGACGATCACCAGCCCGGGATGCGCCGCGTCGGCGCTGACGGTCGCGGCGACCGATCTCACCCAGACCACTGCTGACTTCTCCAGCCGTGGACCGGTGATGACCGCCCACACGGTCAAGCCCGACATCGCGGCACCCGGTGTGGACATCACCGCGGCGCGGGCCGGTGGGCGCGGCGATTCGGCGTACACGGACATGCGGGGGACGTCGATGGCGACGCCTCACGTCGCCGGTGCGGCCGCGATCCTGAAGCAGCAGCACCCCGACTGGACCGGTCAGCAGCTGAAGGCGGCACTGCAGAACTCGGTGCGCTCGGCCAGCACGGTGGGGATCTACGAGCAGGGTGCCGGCGAGCTCGACGTCGCGCAGGCGGTCACCCAGCAGGTGACTGGCCCGGGGACGACGGACCTCGGTACGTTTGCCTGGCCACACACATTGTCAGACAAGATCACCAAGCAGTTTGCCTATCACAACAACGGGACGCAGCCGGTGACGCTGACCTTCGCCGTCGACGCCCGCGGCAACAACGGGAAGCCGTTGCCCGCGTCGCTGATCAGCTTCGGTACCGGCTCGCTGACCGTCCCGGCCGGCGGAACCGCCGAACTGCCGGTCTCCGTCGACCCGACCGCGTCGCTGGACTACGGCCTGTACGGCGCGATCAGCGCGCGTGTGGTTGCTACCGGCAACGACGGCCGGACGGTCGTCACCCCGCTCGGCTTCTACCTCGAACCGCAGTTCGTCGACGTGACCTTCAAGCTGATCGACCGCAACGGCGAGCCGGCCTCGTCGATCACGGCACTCGACGTGTTCGACACCGACAGCATTGCCGCGCAGCGGATCGGGTTCGACGGCGCGGACCGCACGCTGCACCTGCGTGCGGGCACGTACTCGCTGGCCGCGAACATCGCGACCGCGGGCGCGACCGGGATGGTCGAGTCGTACGCGTTCCTCGGCAACCCCGAGATCACGCTGACCGAGAACATGACCATCACGTACGACGCCCGGACGGCGGCCGAGGCCACGGTCACCACCCAGCGGCCGACCGAGCGGAAGGGCGGCAGCCTGACCTACGCGCGGGTGATCGACAACTGGATCCTCTCCTCGAGCCGCAGCTACGGCAAGCAGGTCAAGTCGATCTACCTCGGCGAGACCCCGACGGCTCGCCGTGGCACCTTCGAGGTGGTCGAGGGCTGGCAGTACGCATCAGCTGCCGGCGCCAAGTCGCCGTACCTCTACAGCCTGGCCTTCACCCATGAGCAGCAGATCAAGGGCAAACCGGAGCACCGGGTCCGCGATCGCGACCTGGCCACGATTGACGCAACGTATTACACGCCAGGCAAGGACTACACGTATTCCGAGTACGTCGACGTGTGGCGGCCGTGGAGTATCAACCTGATCCCGACCGGGGACCGGGGCTCCGTTGCGGCGCCGACCCGGGTGCAGCATCTCGTCACGGCCGACCGGGACACGAAGGTGTCGCAGATGGTCGGGCACTCGGACGCGATGAGCTGGCCGTTCGCGACGTTGATGACGTCGACGGCGAAGTCGTACGAGGCTGGGAGCCGGCACACCGAGACCTGGTGGAAGGCGGGGCTGCGGCCGGGGATGGTGACCGATCAGACCACCGGGCAGAAGTACGTACCGGCGGCGCGGGACGGCAACTCGATCTGGAGCAACTTCCCGACCTGGTCCGACACCGAGCCGGGACACTTCTCGCGGGGTGGATTCCTGGACCTGGGCGGCACCGAGTTGCTTGCCGATGGGGTGTCGCTGGGGGAGTACGGGTTCTACGGGCAGGGCTTCTGGGACGTGCCGGCCGCGGCGACGAACTTCGAGCTCGTGTACGACCTGATCCACTGGCAGCGCGGAGACTACAAGTGGGAGTCGCCGGCGACGGCCGAGACCCGGTGGAAGTGGAACGGTTCCGCGGCGGACGCGGGCAAGCCGTTGCCGCTTCTCTTCCCGGACTACGACCTCCCGGTCGACCTCAACGACAGCGCGCCGCGCGTGCGGGTCTTCCCGATCACGATCACCGCCGAAACCGGCCACTGGTACAAGGCCGGCCGGTTCACGAAGGCTCGAGTCTGGACGTCGTACGACGACGGCACGACCTGGACGCAGGTCCCGGTAGTCAACCTCGGCACCAAGGTGGTCGCCCTGGCCGACAACACCAAGGCAACCGACTTCGTCACCCTCAAGACCGAACTCACCGACTCCAACGGCAAGTCCGTCACCCAGACCCTCAACCGCTTCTACAAGACCCGCTGACCCGTCCGTCGGGGGTAGTAAGAAGTTCACGCGCCAGCAGCCGAAGCTGGTAAGGAGGCTTCGGCTGCTGGGATGTTTGGTGGCGTCGGACCGGGAAGCGCCTCACGGCGCGTGGCCGCTCGTAGCGGCTTAATTTGGGACCCGGGGCTTGCACCGGCCCGACACCTCGAACAGTGTAACGGGTGGCAAAACCCCTTGTCCTGTTGAGATCTCGGGCCTCAAGACGCCATAGCATCCTACGTGGTGGTACGCAACTACCAGAGCTGCCCGGCGCGTTCGGCGCGGGCCGCGGTCTGCAGTTGATCGGCCATCTCGACCAGTTTCGACGCCGACAGCACCTGGTCGTGACCGTCGTCGGCGAGGTGCGCCCGGCCGGTCGCGACGATCCGCGCGAACGCCGCCGCCCGGTCCAGTGTGGTGGCGAAATCACCCGTCGCGACGCCCCGCAGTACGGCGTCGACCATGTCGCGCACCTCGGTCGGTCCGGGCGGTTCGGCGACGCCCGCGACCACCGCGTGCACCTCGGCGTACTTGCGTCCGGCCGCGAACTCGCGGGAGACCCCCTCCGCGTTCGTGTGCACCCACGACCGCAGCAGGTACAGCCGCCAGAGGGAGCCCGGCAGCGAGTCGGCCGGCGCGTCGGACCAGAGTTCGGCGAGCTCGTCGAGGCCGTAGTCGTCGGCCAGCTTCACCACCCGCGCGTGCACCTCGGCGTCCTCCGAGGAGCGGACACCGCGGACCAGCAGCTCGGCAGTCCGGTGCGCGACCTCGGTGACGGCGGCCGGGTCGGCGGCACCGGGCAACGACTCGAACAACTTGTTGCCGGGCATGATCGGACGGCGCGGATTGGGGGTGGCCACGCGCTCCATGGTGCCCGAACCACCGCCCCCTCGCACGCCGACCCGGCGCCGCCCGCCCATCCCTGCCCCGTCGCTGTTCCGTCAGCCGTGATCGAGAACTGGCCCAGCCGGTTGCCGATCGCTTTCCGGGAGCGCCGGCGTTGGATGGCGGCCGCAGCCGCCGCCACCCCAGTGCGAGAAGATCGGGCGAGACAGCCGTGTGGGGTGATACAGGCCGCCCGCCGGGCAGAGGATCGTGACGTCAGCAGTCCTCAGAAGCGAGAGAGTCGGGTGAAACCGCGTTGGCACGTGACTCGGATCGTTTTCGGCTCTCATCCCCGCCAAGATCGCCGCGGGAAGGATCGATTCCGTTGGACGCTACCTGTTTCATCGAGGATCGGTAGCCGAGTATCTTGTACTGTCACAGTCTGCCGAAGTGGCAGCCACTTTGTGTGATGCCGACTGCGCTGCGCAGCCTGGCGTCGTACGCCGTTATGACCGAGGAGTTCGCGCCTATGCCCGACGACGTCATCCCAGAGATCCGAACGGACATTCCACATTCGGCACGGATCTGGAACTACTGGATGGGAGGGAAGGACAACTTCGAGATCGACCGCGTCGCGGGAGACGCCGGCGCGGAAGTCGATCCGGACATCGTGACGATGGCTGTGCAGTCTCGGCAGTTCCTGGTTCGCGCTGTGCGCCACGTGGCCGCCGAGGCGGGTATCCGCCAGTTCCTCGACATCGGAACGGGCCTGCCGACGATGCAGAACACCCATGAAGTCGCTCAGAGCGTGGCCGCCGACGCGAAGATCGTCTACGTCGACAACGACCCGATGGTGCTTACGCACGCCCGCGCGTTGCTGACCAACACAACGCCCGAGGGCGTCACCACCTACATCGACTGTGACTACCACAAGCCCGAGCAGATCATCGCCGATGCCCGGAACGTGCTGAACTTCAGTCAGCCGATCGGCGTGATGTTCATGGGCGTGCTCGGCCACGCTCAGACCTACGACGACATGCGGCGAATCGTTTCCACGGTGATGGACGCCGTCCCGTCGGGGAGCTACCTCACCTTGTGGGACGGCACCACCGACAGCCAGGCGTACGTGGACTTGTGCGAGGGCTACGCCAAGACCGGTGGTGTTCCCTACGTGCCTCGGCCGCGGGAGGAGATCCGCGCGGTGTTCGATGGCCTGGAGATGGTGCCGCCAGGCTATGTGTCGATCACTCAGTGGTGGGCAGATGAAGACGATGAGGACCTGAGCGAAGCGCGACCGATCTCCGCCTACGGCGCTGTCGCCCGAAAGCCATAGCCCAGGCTGCGACGACAGGGTCAACGCTCCCGTTGCGCCGGTCGGCGCCACGGGAGCGCGCCCGGTAGTGCCCACCAGGTCAGGGGCAACGTTGGTACGCCTGGACGGTGCGGTCAGTACGCTCGGTGTATGGCAGGTGCGGGTAGTGGGCGTGGCCGGTTGGCCAAGAATCTGCTCATCTTGGCGTCCCTGGCGGCCGGCACCAAAGGATCAGCCGCTGACGAGGGCCTCCGTTCGGAGTCTCCGCAGGTCAGAGGCCTCCCGGCGGCGTTCGGGCGCCTTGACGCAAGGCTGACCTGATAGTCCGCTAAGGAGACGGCGCTGGGGGACACTCCTAGGTGGCCGCCAACGTTGATACTGGCAAGACGGCCAGTGTGGCCATCGTGAGGAGTTGGTCATGAGCATCATCGGAGCCCTGGTCGGGTACGCCCTGACGGCGTTCATTTTGCTGTTGCTCGCACGGATGGTGCTGGACTGGTCGGGTGTGTTGGCAAACGGACCTCAGTGGGCGAGCCGGGCCCGCCAGTTGACTCATACCTGGACGGAGCCGGTGATCGCGCCGGTGCGGCGGGTGCTGCGTCCGGTGCGCGCCGGCGGGCTGTCGATCGACCTGGCGTTCACAGCGGTTTTCATCGCTGTGCTGATCCTGCGCTCGATCGCCTTCAGCCTGTAGCGGCAGGATTCGAGTCCGCCGATGACCTGGCAGGTGTGGCGCCAAGATCTCACGAGGCCGGGCGACCGGTTCCCGGTCATCCCGCTTGAACTCGATGCGTGCGCAGGCATTCAGGCCGCCCGCGCACCGCTCGCTAGCCGTCACTTATGAGGGCAGAGGTTCATACCAGGTACGGGCCGCCTGATGTTGTTCGGTTCGAGGAGCTGGAGGAGCCGGTCGCTCGGGGGAACGAGGTGCTGGTGAGGGTCCACGCGACGACAGTGAACCGAACCGACTGCGCGTATCGGGGTGGCCAAGCCGTTGATTGCGAGGTTTGCCACGGGACTCAGAAGGCTGGGTCAGCGGGTGAAGTGGAAGGTGCGGGTGCTGGGCCGGTAGACACCGATCTCGTCGAAGCCGTTCCCGTTCCAGTCGCCGATCAGAGGTACGTCGCGCACGATTTCTCAATTCAGGCTGTGGAAGGTTGCCGGGCCCACGCTAGGGAGCGCCACTTTCAAAACACCTTCACGATCGAAGTGGCGTTTCGTATTGGTCAGGCTGGTGATTATTGGAGCCGGATCGGTGGACACGACTCGCCGCTGGGTCTGGAGAAGGCCGACAGTTTCCTGGTGAGAGTGCGCATCGACGGTCGGCAGTCTCCGGGTGGGGTCGGTGACGGCGGCCAGCGGTGACATCTCCAGCAGATCTCCGCGGCTGGAGGTGGCGCGCGGTCGACGGGTGATGTCGTGCCGCAGTGGCAGAACGTGCTGATCTGAGGGGTGGTCAGCTTCTTCGACGCGGCCCTCACGAGGCCGGCAGCAGAGCGCCCCGAGCCACTCATCTCCCTACCCAGGACACCGTGTTCGGCAACCCGGATGGCCGTTGACAGGCTGAACCAATGCTCAGACACCACACCATCAGCCAGCATCCCGTCACCGGCAATCCCAGCTCGTCCGATCACGCTGGCAGAAGCCGCCGTGCGCGGTTCCAATGCTCATGACAAGGACACTGGAACTGCAGGTCAGGGACAGTGTTGGTACGCCTGGACGGTGCGGTCAGTACGCTCGGGGTATGGCAGGTGCGGGTAGTGGGCGGTTGGCCAAGAATCTGGTCAAGTACGGCGTGCGGTACGGGCCGCTCGCGGTCGAGGCGATCAAGCACGGCCGCGAACCCGCTCAGCAGGCGGTCCAGGCGGCACTCGCGAAACGGTCGGCCCGGAAGAAGGCGATCGAGCACGCCCTGACCGTCCGCGACGGGTCTTTGCTCAAGGTGATCAGGGACGGCCAGGCGATCTTCTTCGTCTTCTCCGGCGACGCGATCGTGACGACCTACCCGCCGGTGCCGCCGAACACCTATCCGGAGCTGCTCCGGCACACCGATCTGGACAAGCGCGAGCCCGCGGTCGTACTCGCGGCGCGCAAGCCGAAGATCGGCCCCCGCCTCCCCAAGATGCGCCGGCCCTGAACTTGACGCGGGCGTAACATTCCGGACCCGGCCGGGCAACAGGCGGAACGCAGAGTGGAAGGACGTTTCCACGAGGGAGGGCGTCCGCATGCTCTGGAAGATCAGGACCGAACTCGCCGACCGGCCCGGTGCGCTGGCCGAACTCGCTGCACGGTGTGGTGCGGACGACATCAACATCCTGAGCCTGGAAGTGTTCACCGCCGAGACCGGCGCCGTCGACGAGCTGGTGGTCTCCACCGGCGTTGGCTGGACCGCCGACGACCTGACCGCGCTGGTTGCCGAGGCAGGCTGCGCCCGGACGACGGTCCGCCCGTGTCAGGCCGACGTACTGAGTGACGCGCCGACGCGCTATCTCCGCGCCGTACTGCGGCTGATCGACGACCCGGTGTCCGTCGACGAGGAGCTGGGCAACCTGCAGGGGTTCGAGGAGTACACCCCGGCCGAATGGGCTCGGGCCGACGCGCTCGTGGAGATCGCCGGCCGGCTGGCCGAGCGGTACCAGGGGAGCGTGATGGAGGGTCCGCGCCCCGGCAGCGGCGTACCGGACCTGCGTCCGGCGACCGTCGAGGACGCCGAGGCCGTCGTCGCCATGCATGAGCGGTGCTCGTACGAGAGCCGCACCCGGCGCTACCACGTGCCGATGCCCAAGCTGACCACCCGGACCGCGCGCCATCTGGCCGCCCCGGCCGGCGGGATCTCGGTCGTGGCTGCCGTCGGTGACGGTGTCATCGGGATGGCCACAGCCGCGCCGTGGGAAGAGCTCGGCAGCACGACGATGGAGGTCGCCGTACTCGTCGAGGACGGCTGGCAAGGCCAGGGGCTGGGACTGCAACTGCTGCGCCAGGTGGTCATCGAGGCCCGGGGGCTGGGAGCCGATCGGGTGGTCTGTGTGGTGCAGCCGGAGAACCACGCGATGCTGCGTACGCTCGAGCGGCTGCGGATGCGGTCCAGGGTGGTGCAGGACGGCGACAACCTGATGGTGACGGTCGCCCTGTCCGACCGGAGCCTGTCGCATGCGGTGGATCGGCTCCCGGTGCAATATCGTCAGTCCCGTGCCACCCCTTCCCACCGGTCGCAATCCACACAGTCTGCTGGTCAACCTGCCCGCGAGCACGCGCTCGCCGCTCTTCCAGCTGTTCAGCCGCTTCCTGGTCGCGCTGGGCCTGCTGACCGTGATGGTGCTGATCGTGGTGGTCGACCGTGACGGCTACAAGGACAGCTACGACGGCCGCGTCGACCTGATCGACGCGATCTACTACGCGACCGTCACGCTCACCACCACCGGGTACGGCGACATCACCCCGGTGACACCGACCGCCCGGCTGGTGAACGCCTTCGTGGTCACGCCACTGCGGATCGCCTTCCTGGTGGTCCTGGTCGGCACGACACTGGAAGTCCTGGCCAACGAAGGTCGCCGTATCCTCGGCGACTCGCGATGGAGGAAGCGCATGAAGGATCACGTCGTCGTCATCGGCTACGGCACCAAGGGCCGGTCCGCCGTCCAGACACTGATCAGCAACGGCGTGAAGCGCGAGACCATCGTGGTGATCGACCCGCGGGCGCAGGCGATCGGTGACGCGGGCAACGATCAGATCGCCGCGTTCCACGGCGACGCGACGAACCGGACGGTACTGCGCCGGGCCGAGGTGATGACCGCGCGCGAAGTGATCGTCACCACGGATCGCGACGACGCGGCGGTGCTCGTCACGCTGGCCGTGCGGCAACTGAACCCGGACGCGCACATCGTGGTCGCGGTCCGCGAGGAGGACAACGTCCCGCTGCTGCGGCAGAGCGGCGCCGACGCGGTCGTGACCTCGTCCGAGGCGGTCGGGCGGCTGCTCGGCCTGTCCGCGGTCAGCCCGAACCTCGGCGAGGTGATGGAGGACCTGCTCACGTACGGCGAGGGCCTCGAGGTGGCGGAACGCCCCGTCCTCGGCCGCGAGGTCGGCAAGCCGCCGTCGGCGGTGCCGGACCGCGTGGTCTCCGTCGTCCGCGACGGCCGGGTCCACCGGTACTACGACTCCAGCGTCTCGGTCCTTGCCGCGGGCGACAAACTCATCGTCGTCCGCCCGGCCAAGGAAACCCCGTGGGCCGAGCGCCCCGGCGCCGACGACCAGGACGAGTGAACTCTTCCACTGTCGCGCCGTGAGTGCTTACCTCGGAACTGGCGGGGCCGGATCCCGCCCGAGGGGTGAGGCGAATGTGGTGGAAGAAACCTGTCGGCATCGCTGCGATCGCGGTGATGGTGTGTACGGGAACGACTGCGGCGCAGAGTCAGGCGGTATCGCCGGGTAACGAGTGGAGCGGCCCGTGTGCCCCGGAGGAGGCCGGCGCCGCGGCGCGCGGCGGACCGGTGCGCGAGCCGGACCTCGGCCAGGTGCACGCGGACCTGCCGGCCGCGGCGAAAGGGAAGGCAGGACCCGGGTTCAGGGCGACCGTGCCGGTGTACTTCCATGTGGTCACCGACGGATCGATCGGCGCGGTGACGGCAGCCCAGATCGATGCGCAGATCAACGTGCTCAACAACACGTTCGCGGGCGGTGAAGGCGGTGACCAGACCGGCTTCAGCTTCCGGCTCGCGGGTGTGACCCGGACTGACAACGCGGCCTGGTTCTACGCGAACCCGGGTGGCACGAACGAGCACAGCATGAAACGGGCGCTGCACACCGGCGGACCGGGAGCTCTGAACTACTACTCGACGACTGCGGGCGCCTACCTCGGCTGGGCGTACCTGCCCGACATCGTGACGAAGCCAGGACAGGCCTACCTCGACGGTGTCGTCGTCGATTGGGAGTCCATGCTGGGTACGTCGACCACGTACGCCGGCCGCTACGACCAGGGCGAGACAGGCACCCACGAGGTCGGCCACTGGCTCAACCTCGAGCACACCTTCTACCGCGGGTGCAGCGCGCACGGTGACTTCGTCGACGACACCCCGGCGGAGAAGACACCGACCTCTGGATGCCCGGCAGGCAAGGACACTTGTAAGGCACCCGGCCTGGACCCGATCCACAACTACATGGACTACTCGTACGACTCCTGCTACACCGAGTTCACCCCCGGCCAGTCGCAACGCATGGCCGACGCGTGGCTCCTCTACAGGGCGTAATCAGTAAGAGGTACGGCGGCCTGCTACAGCACCCGTGACCGAACGGGGCGCTGTGGCGGGCCTTCGTGCGTTCCGCCGGGTCACGGTCCGGTTTCGGGAGGCGGTCGCCTCCGGCCCGGTGTTGACGGCCGCCGGTGGCCGCCCCTAATGTCTGATCTGTAAACGATTACAAGAACGATTACAGGAGGCGCGCGTGAGTCGTCCGACGGTCGCCGGAGTGGCCCGGGCAGCCGGGGTCTCGGTGGCGTCGGTGTCACGCGTGCTGAACGGGCTGCCGGCCACCGAGGAGATGGTCGAGCGGGTCCAGCGGGCGGTCGAGGAGCTCGGCTATGTGCCGGACTCGCGAGCGCGGTCGCTCAAGGTCGGGCGGACCTTCCAGCTCACGCTGGCCGTCGCGGACGTCGGTAACCCGGTGTACGTGACGATGATGCGAGCGGTCGAAGAGGTCGTCTCGGCGGCCGGCTACCGCCTGGTGGTGACGACGACCGGGTCGGATGTGGTGGACGAGGTCGCGCTGGTTCGGGGGATGGCGCGAGGGTATGCCGACGGTCTGGTGATCAGCCCACTGCGCGTCGACGAGGACCTGATCAAGTCGATCCGCGAGTGCGAGGTGCCGGTGGTCGTCGCCGGTAACGTCCCCGCCAAGGCAGGCGTCGACACGGTCCGCGCCAACTCCCCGAAGGGCATCATGCTCGCGGTCGAACACCTCACCGCCAAGGGTCGCCGGCAGATCGCCTTCGTCAACGGACCTGCGGACACGGTGCCCGGCACGGCCCGCGCGAAAGGCTTCGCCGACGCGCTGAAGGAGTTCAAGCTGCGGTCCGCCGGTGAGATCGAGGCGGCGGACTTCACCTTCGCCGCCGGCCGGGACGCAGGGAAGACGCTGTTCAAGAAGAGCCGTCCCGACGCGGTGATCTGCGCCAACGATCTGCTCGCCGTCGGTGTCATGCATGAGCTCGCGGCTTACGGTCTCGCCGTACCGGAAGACGTTGCCGTGGTCGGGATGGACGACAGCGAACTTGCCGAGCAGAGCTTTCCACCGTTGACGAGTGTGAATCTCGGCTCGGCCGAGCGGGGCCGGCGGGCCGCGGAGTTGCTGTTGGCAAGGATCGAGGACAACAGCCGGACGCCGCGGCGAATCGTCGTACAGCCGTCTCTGAGCGTGCGGAGGTCCACCCCATGACTGTGTTGATGCC
The DNA here is from genome assembly GCA_963748245.1 of uncultured Actinomycetota bacterium. Classification (GTDB taxonomy): domain Bacteria; phylum Actinomycetota; class Actinomycetes; order Propionibacteriales; family Kribbellaceae; genus Kribbella. Next base: position 661,616 of record CAVVIA010000006.1, read on the forward strand.
ACGCCTCCGGCGCGGCGGGTCATGGGGCTTCAACTCCCGGCCTTCCCTCGTCGCTCCGGTCGCTTCGCTCCCTCCGCTCCTCAGTCCAGGCCGGGAGGCCCCATGACCGCGACCCTGACGGCGCCGCCTGAGCAGAAGAAGGTGCCGGCCAGTCGGCCGAAGCAGAACCGGGAAGCGATCTTTCTCTTCCTGCCCGCGCTGCTGCCGGTGTTGCTGCTCAGCGTCTACCCGTTGATCCGCGGGATCGCGCTCGGCTTCACCGACGCCCGCGCCGGCCTCAACGTCGACACGAACTTCGTCGGTTTCGAGAACTTCTCGAAGCTGCTGCAGAACGACCTGTTCTGGTCGTCGTTCCGGATCGGCATCATCTGGACCTTGTCGGTGACGATCCTGCAGTTCGTCGCCGCGCTCGGCCTGGCACTGCTGCTGAACACGGACATCAAGTTCCGCGGCGTGGCCCGCACGCTGGCGCTGATCCCGTGGGCGATGCCGCCGGTGGTGGTCGCGATCATGTGGCGGCTGCTGCTGCACCCGACCAACGGACCGGTCAACGAAGTCCTGCAGCGACTCAACCTGACCGACCAGCCGATCAACTTCCTCGGCGACTTCAGTACGGCGTTGCCGGCGGTGATCGTGGTCGGCATCTGGGTCGGCATGCCGATGACGACCGTGACCCTGCTGGCCGGCCTGCAAGGGATCGACCGGTCGCTGTACGAGGCGGCCGCGGTGGACGGTGCGAGCGCGTGGAGCCAGTTCTGGAACATCACGCTGCCGCAGCTGAAGACCGTGATCGTGGCGATCACCAGCCTGGACCTGATCTGGAACTTCAACTCGTTCGGCCTGGTCTACGTGCTCACGGCCGGCGGTCCGGGCGGCAAGACGATGCTGCCGATGCTGTTCGCCTACAACGAGGCGTTCCGGTACGGGAACTTCGGGATGGCCGCCGCGATGGGTGACGTGATGGTCGTGATCATCATCGTGTTCCTGGCGTTCTACTTGCGGAACAGGTTGAGGAGCCAGGCATGAGAACACGTCCGACAGCCCGGTTCCTGCAGTACGTCGCCGTCGTCATCTACCTGGTTTTCCTCGGCTTCCCGCTGCTCTGGCTGATCTCGAGTTCGCTGAAGTCGCCGCGCGAGTTCGCCGGTATCACGCCGTCGCTGTTCCCGAAGGACGTCGACTTCTCCAACTACACCGCCGCGCTCGAGGAGCAGGGTCTGGTCCGCGGGCTGATGAACAGCCTGCAGATCTCGATCGCAAGCACGATCCTGGTGCTGATCGTGTCGCTGCCGGTCGCGTACGCGCTGGCCCGGTTCCGCAGCCGGCTGCGGCCGGTCACCAACGGCTGGATCCTGGTCAGCCAGGTGTTCCCGGTGATCCTGATCGTGATCCCGCTGTTCATGATCCTGCGGCCGCTGCACCTGACCAACACGATCCCCGGTGTGGTGATCGTCTACATGGTCTGGTCGATGCCGTTCGCGCTGTGGATGCTGCAGGGCTACGTGGCCGCCGTACCGCGGGAGCTGGAGGAGGCCGCGTCGGTGGACGGGGCCGGGCGGCTGCGGACCATCGTGTCGATCGTGATGCCGCTGCTGCGGCCGGGGCTGATCGCGACCGCGATGTTCACCTTCATCTCGGCATGGAACGAGTTTTTCTTCGCTCTGGTCCTGTTGCAGGACCCGGAGCTCAAGACGCTGCCGCTGGTCCTGGCCCGCTTCGTCGGTGCCGAGGGTCAGGTGCAGTTCGGTCCACTGGCTGCCGCGTCCGTGCTGGCGACGGTTCCCAGTCTGGTGTTCTTCGCCTTCCTGCAGCGCCGGCTGACGTCCGGCCTGTTGAGCGGCGCAGTCAAGGGTTAGGAGATGCAATGAAGAAGGTACTGACCGCGTTGCTCGCGGCGGGCGCACTGGTGACGCTCGCTGCGTGCGGTGGCAACAGTGACGACAGCTCCGGCGACGCGGGGTCGAACGAGAAGGTGACGCTGAAGTTCCAGAGTCTCGCCTTCCAGAAGACCACCGTCGCCGCCACCAAGAAGATCGTCGCGGACTGGAACGCGGCCAACCCGAACATCCAGGTCGAGTACGTCCAGGGCAGCTGGGACTCGGTGCACGACCAGCTGGTCACCCAGTTCCAGGGCGGTACGGCGCCGGACATCATCCACGACGAGTCCGCCGACATCACCGGCTTCGCGAACCAGGGTTACCTCGCCGACCTGTCGCCGTACCTGAGTCAGGAGACGAAGGACGCCGTACCGCAGGGGGTCTGGGACTCGGTCTCCAGCGACGGCAAGGTGTGGGCGGCGCCGACGCTGCTGCAGTCGTACGTCGTCTTCGGCAACTCCGCGTTGCTGAAGCAGGCCGGGGTGGCCACGACCGGTGACTCGTTGAGCTGGGATCAGCTGCAGGCGGATGCCAAGAAGCTCACGGCCGGCGGTAAGTTCGGTCTCGGCTGGGGTCTGAAGAGCCCGACCGCGACCGTGCTGAACCTCGGCATGAACTTCGACGCGCAGTTCTTCGAGGGCACCGGCCGGGACGCGAAGGCGAAGATCGGCGACGCCGAGCTCGAGGTGCCGAAGCGGATCCACGCGATGGCCTACACGGACAAGTCGATCGAGCCGACGTCGCTCACCCAGAGCGGTTCCGACGCCCTGCCCGGCTTCTTCGCCGGCAAGTACGCGATGGTTGTCGGTGGCAACTACGCCGCCCAGCAGATGGTCGAGCAGGCGCCGAAGGGCTTCCAGTGGGAGGTGCTGCCGCCACTGAAGGGCACCGGCACCCAGCAGGCCGCGAACCCGCAGACGTTGTCGGTGCCGGCCGAGGGCAAGCACATCAAGCAGTCCGCGCAGTTCATCGACTACTTCATGAAGGCCGAGAACCTGGCCGCGGTCGGGCAGGGTGACTGGCTGATCCCGACCACCCAGTCGGCCCGGGATGCGATCCTGAAGGCGACCGGCGGCAAGAACGGCTGGGAGCAGACGCTGGCCGGCGCGAGCGAGCTGACCAAGGCGCCGTTCCAGTCGGTGGAGAACTACCCGAAGTGGAAGGACCAGGTCGCGACACCTGCCTTGCAGGAGTACTTGGCTAACAAGATCGACCTGGCGACACTGGGCACGAAACTGAGCGACGGATGGGGTCAGGTCAACAGTTGATGTCTCAACTGGAGGAGAAGGCAACCGGAGTCCTCGTCGGCTCCGCGGTCGGTGACGCGATCGGCGGTGCCGTCGAGGGCTGGACCCCGGAGGCGATCCGGGAGCGGCACGGCGGCTGGGTGACCGGCATCGTCGGTCCCTGGTACGACGAATGGCGTACCGCCCGGCCGATCGCGCCGTACCACAAGGGCGACGGGCACATCACCGACGACACCTTGATGACGCACGCACTGGTCGAGGTGTACGACGAGCGCCGCGCCCACCTGGACGCGTACGCGGTCGCGGATCTGCTGGTGCCGAAGATGCTGAACGGGCGCCGCTGGGTGCCCGAGCTGGAGACCGACGCGCTGCTGCTGCACCGGGTGTTCCTGGCCGAGAAGTGGCTGGTCACCCGGTTGCACTACGGGCACGTCGATCCGCGCGAGGCCGGCGTCGGCAACATCGTCAACTGCGGTGCGGCGATGTACATGGCGCCGGTCGGGATCGCCAACGCGGGCGATCCGGACGGCGCCTACGCCGAGGCGATCGACGTCGCCGGTGCGCATCAGTCGAGTTACGGGCGGGAGGCGGCCGGCGTGTTCGCGGCCGCCGTCGCTGCCGCGATGACGCCGGGGGCAACGGCTGCCTCGGCGGTCGAGGCGGCACTGGCGCTGGCCAAGGACGGTACGCGGAGGGCCGTCGAGGCAGTTGCCGATGCGGCGGACGGGATCATCGACTGGGAGCAGGCGATTCCGCTGCTGCGTAAGGCGATCGAGCCCTACGACCTGGTCGGGCCGGACTACCGCGACCAGTCTCTCGACGCGCGCAGGCCGAGTCGGACCAAGTCGATCGAGGAGCTTCCGGTCGCGCTCGGGTTCGTCCTGGTGTCCGGCGGCGACGTACGGCGTGCTGTCCTCGGCGGCACCAACTACGGCCGGGACGCGGACTCGATCGCGTCGATGGCCGGTGCGATCACCGGTGCGCTCAACGGTCTGGACGGCGTACCGGCGGACTGGGCGGCGGAGATCGCCGAGGCGAGCAAGACCAACCTCGAGCGGCCCGGGCGCGTGATGGCGTCGGTAGCGGAGGACATCCGCGCGGCCGACGCCGAGCGGTGGGCCCGGCGGACGGCCGCTCTGGACGCACTGGTCTGAATGTCAGGAGTTGTACGCCTCGAGTTCGACGATGCGGGAGTACCCGTGATCGTTGGAGTCTTGTATGACAAGTCGCACTGCATCGCTTGTCACCGGTGTGAACGAGACAGACACGCGTCCTTGTGTGTTGCCGCGGACTTCGCTGACCGTGGTCCAGTCGGCAGCGGTGTCGGGGCCGACGCGGATCTGGACGTCGAAGTCGCGGAGGCCCATCACGGCCGCGGGGTAGCGGGCCGAGTCGAGCGTCTGCAGGACGACTCGGCCGACAGTGGTCGGCGCGATGAAGTCGACGCCGTAGGTGTCGGGGAAGACGCCCTTGGTGGCGTCGTGCCAGCCGCTGGCGCCCCACTGCTCGGAGTCGGCGTTGCCGTCGACGCCGCCGCACAGTCGCATGTTGCCGTGCGTGGAGGAGGCGACGGCCTGCTCACCGAGCAGCAGGTTGTCGCCCGGCCCCTTCGGCGGCGCCGGCAGGATCGTGACCGGTGCGGTGAGCTGCTCGCGTCCGACCTGCAACTTGACGCTGTAGGTCGCCGGCGCGGTGCCGCGAGGCACGGTGACTTCGAGCGGAGCCTTCACCAACTGGTCGACGGGCAGGTAGCTGGAGAACTGATGCCGCGACAGGTTCAGCTCCGGGGAGCCGCTGATCCGCATGTCGGCGACGGTCGCCTTGCGACCGGTGTTGGTCATGCCGAGCGCGAGCTTTCCGGACGGGAAGCACGGCAGCGGCACCACCTCGACCGGCTGCGGCGTGGCGCTGATCTCGATGGTGTTGCTAGAAGCAACAGCCACCGAGGGGACGATGAGAGCGAGCGGGACGGCGAGCAGGGCGGCGCGATTCATGGTCGATTCCGTTCAGGCCAGGTGGGTACCGGGACGGCCGTCCTCGACGACCAGGGTGGCTCGGGTGGACGCCGTACCGCCGGGAGTGGTGACGCGGTCGACGATGCGGAACTCCGACGTCCACTGGGTGCGGTCGAGGCGGCAGCTGAGGTAGCCGCGTTGCACGTTCTGGAACTTGACGTGCGGGTTCTCGGCGAGCAGTGCACGGCCGGTGGCGTCCGCGTCGACACCGTCCTTGCCGGACGAGATCGACGTGGTGACGAACTCGGTGCCGACGGCCGGCGTCGAAGGGTCGGCGAAGTCGACGCGGAGATCGGAGGCGACACTGCGATGCAGGTCTCCGGTCAGTACGACGAAGTTGCGCACACCGCGATCGCGGACCCCGGACAACACCCGGTCGCGGGACGCGGCGTACCCGTTCCAGGTGTCCATCGGCAGCTCGAGCTCCGGACCGGTCTTCCGGTCGAGCTGAGCCATCGCGACCTGCTGGGCGACCACGTTCCACCGGCTGGGGGAGCGGCCGAGCGTGTCGAGCAGCCACCGTTCCTGCTCCGCGCCGGTGATCGTGCGGCTCGGGTCGAGCGACGTGGAGTCCGGCGGCAGCCAACCACCGGTCGCCGGTCTGGTCGTCCCGGAACTGCCGCGTGTCCAGCACGCTCAGATCGGCGGTGCGGCCGTACCGGAGATGCCGGTGCAGGCGGATCGACGGTCCGTCGGCGGACTGGTCCAGCCGCAGCGGCATGTGTTCCCAATACGCCCGGAAGCCGTTGGCCCGCCGTACCAGGAACTCGTCGTGCGGCAGACCGTCCTCGGAGATGTAGTCGGCCCAGTTCCCCTCCACCTCGTGGTCGTCCAAGGTCACCACCCACGGCGCGGCCGCATGCGCGGCCTGCAGGTCGGGGTCGGTGCGGTGGAGTGCGTACCGGGCGCGGTACTCGTCCAGCGTGAAGATCTCACCGGCGAAGTCGACCGGCACAGCCTGATTGCGCACACCGGCCGTCGGACCGACACCGACCTCGTAGATGTAGTCGCCGAGGAACAGCACCACGTCGTGGTCCCGTTGTACGACGTCCTGATACGCCGTGTAGTACCCGTCGTAGAAGGCCTGGCACGACGCGACCGCCATCGTCACCGCGGGCTGCTCGGACGGTGCTGGCGCCGTGCGAGTACGTCCGACCGGACTGAGCTGGCCCTTGGCGCGGAAGCGGTAGAAGTAGTGCCGCCAGGGCCGCAGACCGCGTACGTCGACGTGCACGGTGTGGGCGTACTCCGGCCGAGCGTGCGCCGTCCCACGTCGTACCACTCTGCGGAACGTCTCGTCCTCGGCGACCTCCCAGTCGACGTTCACCGTGCGGTCGTCCATCCCGCCGAACGGCTCCAGCGGACCCGGCGCGAGACGCGTCCAGATCACCACGGCGTCCGGCATCGGATCGCCGGACGCGACGCCCAAGGTGAACAGCGGGCGGTTGTCGGTGCGATGCGGTATTCCTACTGCATCAAGGCTGAGGTCGAGGCCAGGGAGGTTGCCGGTGAGGGCGAGAGCGGCGGCGGCGCCGGTCGCGGTGAGGAAGCTGCGGCGGGTGGACATGTGACGGAGTATCGGGCGGTTGTGACACGACGTTCCAGCGACGCGTTTCGCCTGCTGCAACAAGGGAAGGAAGGACCCGGATGAGACTGACCTGGGTGCAGCCGGAGGATTTGCTGCCACACCAACTGATCCAATCCCGATCCGAAGGGGTGGACGTCGCTGACGTCGAGGCTCGCTGGCTCGCGGCCGGCGGTACGGCGGACGCCCCGGCCTCGGGTGCCACGGACGAGCCGGCGTCGCCGGAGCTGCGGTCGCTGGCCCGCGAACTGATGGACGAACTGGACCGCCGGGCGACCGCCTGGCAGGAACCGGCCATCCCTGACGTCGCGGTGCTCAAGGGCACCGATGACGTCGAGCAGCGGACGCTGAACGCGTGGTTGGGCACGGGCCGCCGGCAACCTGCTCGGCAAGCCGGTGGAGAAGATCCCGCGCGAGGGCATCCGGGAGATCCTGGAGACCTCGGGCCAGTGGCCGCTGTCGCAGTACATCACCGCGATCGGCGTACCGGACGAGGTGCAGGAACGCTGGCCGTGGAACCGGCGGTCGAAGCCGACCAGCCTGCGCGAGGTCATCAACGGGATGCCCGAGGACGACGACCTCAACTTCGCCATCCTGGCCCTGCAGTTGCTCGAACGGCACGGCTCGGCGCTGACCACGGAGGACGTCGCGCTGGCCTGGCTGAACGACCTGCCGGCCGGCCGGGTGTTCACCGCCGAGCGTGTTGCCTACCGCAACCTTCTCGAAGGTGTCGAGCCGTCGCGGGCAGCGGTGGTCGGCAATCCCTTCCGCGAGTGGATCGGCGCCCAGATCCGCACCGATGCATACGGCTGGGCGCACCCAGGTGACCGTACGGCGGCCGCCCGGCTCGCGCTGGTCGACGCCCGATTGAGCCACACCGGAGCAGGTGTCGACGGAGCCCTCTGGGTCGCTGCGATGTCAGCAGCAGCTCTGGTCCTGGACGACCCGCGCGACGTCGCCGTCGCCGGGCTCGAGGTGGTCGCTGCGGATGGAGCGATCGCGCAAGCTGTCCGCTTCGGACTGGCCCTCGCGGACGTCGAGCTGGACGAAGCGCTCGACGCCCTGCACGCGGAGTACGGCGACCTGCACTGGGTGCACGCGGTCAACAACACCGCCCTCACGGCGTACGCGCTGACCGCCCCCGACTTCGCCACCGCGGTCGGTCGCTCGGTGATGGGCGGGTGGGACACCGACTCGGCCGGCGCCACGGTCGGTGCCGTGTTTGGCGCAGTCCGCGGAGTTCCGGCAGAGTGGTCTGCACCACTGGACAACCGGGTGGCCACGAGCCTGCCGGGAATGAACCAGATCGCGATCGACGAACTGGCAGCGAGGACTGTGGAGGTGGCAGGGGGTGGAGCCTGATGTCGTTCCTGACGTTGTCATTGTGGGGAGCGCGAACGTGGATCTGGTCCTCCCGGTCCAGCGGATCCCGCGCCCCGGCGAGACAGTGCTCGCGGGCGTGATGACCCGCGGACCCGGCGGCAAGGGAGCGAACCAGGCGGTCGCGTCGGCCCGGGCCGGTGCGCGAACCGCGATCGTCGCCGCACTGGGTGTGGACGACGCCGGTGACCTGCTCCGCGACGCACTGTCCGGCTCCGATGTCGACCTCTCCCTGGTCTCGTCGTCGATCGGCAGTCCGACCGGTACGGCGATCATCACGGTCGACGAGTCCGGGGAGAACTCGATCGTGGTCGCACCGGGCGCGAACGGCGAGCTGACCCTGTCCGAGGACGCGGCCGGGGTCGTGGGCCGAGCGAAAATCGTTCTTTCCCAACTGGAGATCCCGTTCGCGACCGTCCGGGAGGCGGCCGCGACGAGCTCCTACTTCATCCTCAACGCCGCCCCGGCGGCCGAGCTGTCCGACGAGCTCCTCGCCGACGTCGACCTGCTGGTGGTGAACGAGACCGAGGCGGAGCTGATCGCCGGCGCCGACCGGTCCGCACTGCTCAAGCGGGTGCCGGCCGCGGTCGTCACGCTCGGCGGTGCCGGTGCGGTGATCCTGACCCGAGGCGGTGACGAGATCGAGGTTCCGGGCGTCAAGGTCGACGTGGTCGACACCACGGCGGCAGGCGACACGTTCTGCGGTGTGCTGGCGGCAACATTGTCTGCTGTGTCAGCTACCGACCCGATCACGGCAAGCGACCTGACGAATGCGGTCCGACGCGCTAACGTTGCTGCTTCATTAAGTGTTCAGGCCGCGGGGGCGATTGCCTCAGTGCCTCACGGGGATGCAATCGACGCGCGTTACGCGGAGGTGTACCTGTGAATCCGCTCGAGCCGCGGCCCATCGATCTACCTGCCAAGGTGGACCTCGGGCTCCGGGCCGACCTGGCCTTCCTCGACGATGCCAAGATCCTCGGCGCGCCGGAGGACCCGGCCGACCTGCCGCGCTGGCGCGGCAAGCTCGCCGAGTGGTTGATCGGTGCGTACGACCGGACGCCGTACGACGGCACGCACTACGAGGTCCCCGGGCGGGAATGGACCCAGACGGCGTACTCGGTGGCGCTCGTCTGGCTCTGGGACGACCAGCTGTACGACGTCGAGACCGGGAGGTTCACGCCGGACAAGTTCGTCCAGCACGGGATCGACGACTTCGGCGGGTACGACGCGATCGTGCTGTGGCATGCCTATCCGGTGATCGGCATCGACTCGCGCAACCAGTTCGACTTCTACCGCGACGTACCGAAGCTGCGGGAGTTGATCGACGACCTGCACCGGCTCGGGCTGAAGGTGTTCTTCGACTACAACCCGTGGGACGTCGGCACCCGCCGGGCCGCCCGCCCGGACGCGGAGGAGTTCGCCGCGCTCGTCACCGACTACGCCGTCGACGGGGTCTTCCTGGACACGCTGAAGGAGGGCGATCCGGCCCTCACCCGCGCCCTGCGCAGGGCGAACCCGGCGATCGCCCTCGAGGGCGAGTCGCGGTTGCCGATGGCAAGAATCGGGGACCACGCACTGTCCTGGGCCCAGTGGTTCGCCGACACCAGGGCGCCCGGCATCCTGCGCGCGCACCTGTTCGAGCGCCGGCACATGATGCACCACACCCGCCGCTGGAACCGTGATCACAGCGACGAGCTGCAGTCCGCCTGGGTGAACGGCGTCGGCATGCTGGTCTGGGAGTCGGTCTTCTCCGCGTGGGTCGGCTGGAACGCTCGCGACCGGGCGACCCTGCGCCGGATGGTCGCCGCGCAACGGGCCTTCGCGCCGGTGCTGATCAACGGCGACTGGATCCAGCTGACACCGGAGGTGCCGGACAAGGCGCGGGAGCACGGTGTCTACGGTTCGCGCTGGGATCTGGCCGACATCACCTTCTGGACGCTGATCAACCGCGACGAGGAGGACTTCGAGGGCATCGTGCTGCGCTCGGAGGATCAGGTCGGCGACTGGTACGACGTGACGTCCGGCGTGCCGATCACCGCTGACGAGGACGGGGTCCACCTGGTCGTCCCGGGACGTGGCGTCACCGGGATCGTCCGGGTCGGTGCCACCGCCGGTTCCGACTGCCGCGCCACGGCCCGACGGCTGGGCACGCTGCCGCGTCCGCACCTCAAGGACTCCGCGTTCCCGGTCGCACCGGCTCGACGGGTCGAGGTGCCGGCTGTGTCCGGTGACGCCTCGATCGGTCCGGTCGTCGTCGTACCGGCGGGGGAGCGGGCGTTGACGGTGCGGCACCGGCGCCGTGAGACCGGGCTGTACGACCAGGCGCCGTACGTGGAGGAGTGGAAGCCGCTGCCACCACGCCTGCACGATCTGCAGACGGTTCGGCGGGACGTCGTGCTGGAGGGCGTCTCCATCGCGATCTCCGAAGTGACGAACGCCGAGTACGCCGAGTTCCTCGCGGCGACCGGTTATCGGCCACGGATTGCGAACCGGTTCCTCGAGCACTGGGTGGACGGTGCGCCGGTCGCCGGGACCGAAGGCCAGCCGGTGACGTACGTCGACCTGCCCGACGCGCGGGCGTACGCGGCCTGGCGTGGTGGCCGGCTGCCGACCGAGGACGAGTGGCAGGTCGCCGCCGGCCTGGACGGGTTCACCCGGGCCGAGCCGCTGGTGTGGAACCTGACCGAGAGCGAGCACCGGGACGGGCGCAGCCGGTTCTGCATCCTCAAGGGTGGTTCGCACTACGCGGCCGAGGGCTCCGACTGGTACGCCGACGGCGGGCCGAAGGAACCCGAGGTGAGCTTCAAGCTGGTGCTGACCGGTGGTGGTCTCGATCGTTCCGAGACCATCGGTTTCAGGTGTGCGGGATGAGACCTGCTCCACTCGACGGTGTGAAGGTACTCGAGGCGGCGACGCTGTTCGCGGGGCCGCTGGCGGCGACGTTCCTGGCCGACTTCGGCGCCGAGGTCACCAAGATCGAGCACCCGTCCCGGCCCGATGCGGCCCGGACGCACGGCGCCTCGAAGGACGGTGTCGGGCTGTGGTTCAAGACGCTCGGCCGGAACAAGCGGCTCGCGACCCTCGACCTGTCCCGCGGTCGCGACGTCTTCCTCGACTTGGTGCGTCAGAACGACGTACTCGTCGAGAACTTCCGGCCGGGCACGCTGGAGCGCTGGGGGCTCGGTCCCGACGTACTCCTGGAGGCGAATCCACGCCTGGTGATCGCCCGGGTGACCGCGTTCGGCCAGGTCGGACCGTGGTCGGGCCGACCCGGATTCGGGTCACTCGCCGAGGCGATGAGCGGGTTCGCCGCCGTCACGGGTGAGCCGGACGGTCCGCCGACGCTGCCGCCGTTCGGGCTGGCCGACGGGATCACCGCGCTCGCGACCGCGTACGGCGTGATGGTCGCGCTGCGTGAACGTGATCGGTCCGGTCAGGGCCAGGTGATCGACCTGGCGATCATCGAGCCCATCCTGATGATGCTCGGCGGCGGCATCACGGCGTACCAGCAGACCGGGTACGTCCAGCCGCGGCTGGGGAACCGATCGTCGAACAACGCGCCGCGCAATGTCTACAAGACCGCGGACGGCCGCTGGGTCGCGGTATCGACCAGCTCGCAGAGCATCGCCGAGCGGGTGATGACGCTGGTGGGCCGGCCGGAGTTGGTCGACGAGCCGTGGTTCCGGACCGGCCGGGAGCGGGCCGAGCATACCGACGTACTGGACGACGCGGTCGGGTCGTGGATCGCGGAGCGGTCGCTCGACGACGTGATGACGGCGTTCGAGAAGGCGGAGGCCGCGGTCGGGCCGGTGCACGACATCCGCGGCATCATGACCGATCCGCAGTACGCCGCTCTGCAGACGATCGTTGCCGTGGACGACGAAGAGCTGGGGGGACCGGTGCAGATGCAGAACGTGTTGTTCCGGCTGTCGGAGTCGCCGGGGTCAATCCGCTGGGCCGGCCGGCCGCACGGCGCGAACACCGACGAGGTACTCGCGGAGATCGGCGTCACCCCCGAGCAACTAGCGGCACTCCGCGAAGCCGGCGTGGTTTAGGTGCTGACAGCGCTGTACGTTCCGGCGAATCGGCCGGATCGGTTCGCGAAAGCAGTTGCCGCCGGCCCCGATGTGGTCGTGTTCGACCTGGAGGACGCGGTTCCGGTCGACGACAAGGTGGACGCGCGCGGCTGGGCGGTGGCCTGGATCGCCGCCAACGCCTCGGGTCCGGTCGAGGTCCGGGTCAACGCGCCCGGGACGCCGTGGATCGAGGACGATCTGGCCGCGGTTGCCGCGGTCCCGCGGATCCGGGTCCGGGTGCCGAAGGTGGAGAGCGCGGCAGATGTTCACGCCGTCCTGGGACAGGTGCCGTCGGCAAGGATCACGGCGGTGATCGAGTCGCCGCTGGGGTTGGAGAAGGCGTTCGAGATCGCAACCGCTGATCCCCGCGTGGTCGCGATCTCGCTGGGTGAAGCCGACCTGGCCAGCTCACTCGGCGTCGACGGCCCACCGGGGCTGGCGTGGGCTCGCGGCCGGCTGGTGTCGGCGTCCCGCGCCGCCGGGCTGGGTGCACCGATGATGTCGGTGTATCCGCACGTCAACGACATCGACGGATTGCGGCAGACCAGTCTGGAGGGCCGAGCGCTCGGCTTCGTCGGTCGTACGGCGATCCACCCGCGACAGCTCGCGACGATCATCGAGTCCTTCACGCCAACCGCCGTACAAGTGGCCGAAGCGGAGGCCCTGCTGACCGCTGTCGAGAAGGCCGGGGTGGCCGAAGGCGGCGTGATCGTGCTGCCGGACGGCCGGATGGTCGACCCCGCCATGGTCGGGCGCGCCCGCGAGCTGACGACCCTGATGCGGGAGATCGAAGCCAGGCAGAGCTAAGGTCGTAGGCATGTTGCCGCGCAGTGTTGATGCCGTGGTGATCGGGTCGGGGCCGAACGGGCTGGTGAGCGCGATCGCCCTCGCCGACGCGGGATGGGACGTGCTGGTGCTGGAGGCCGCCGAGACCTTCGGCGGTGCGGTCCGGTCGACCGAGAGCGACGGCTGGATCAGCGACCGTTTCAGTTCGAACTATCCGCTCGGTGTGGCGTCACCGGTGCTGCGCGCCTTGGAGCTGGAGAAGCACGGCCTTCGCTGGGCCCACGCTCCGTTGCCGCTCGTGCACCTGCTCGACGAGGAAGGCGCCTCGGTCGCGCTCCACCCGGACCCCGAGGACACCGCGAAGTCGATCGGGGCCGACCGTCCCGGCGACGGCGACGCGTGGCTGCGGCTCTACCAGCAGTACGTCGCGATCCGCGAGCCGCTGCTGAAGTCCCTGCTCACCTCGTGGCCGCCGGTCGGGCCGGGGCTCAAGCTGGTCCGGAAGCTCGGTTCGGCGGGGGAGTTGCTGCGGTTCGCGCGGTTCATGGCGATGCCGATGCACCGGATGGGCAAGGAGTTGTTCGAGGGCCCGCGCGGCGGTGCCCTGCTCGCCGGTAACGCTCTGCACGCGGACGCGCCGTTGTCGGGCAGCGTCAGCGGCACGATGGGCTGGCTGCTCGCGATGCTTGCGCAGGACGTCGGCTACCCGGTGGCAGAGGGCGGATCCAGCTCGCTGTCCGGTGCTCTGGTCCGCCGGGCCGAACGCGCCGGTGCCTTGCTCGTCCCCGGTACGCCGGTCGCCGCGATCGAGGTCTCGTCCGGCCGCGTCACCGGCGTACGCACGGCTTCGGGGCAGACCGTGGTGGTCAACCGGGCCGTCATCGCGGACACGTCGGCGTGCCGCGCTGTACGACGAGCTGTTGCCCCGCGCAACGATTCCGGCGGGGCTGCGGCGGGACCTGGACGAGCGGTTCGAGTGGGACTACCCGACGGTCAAGCTGAACTTCCGGCTGAGCGGCCCGATCCCGTGGCGTTCACCCGAGGCGCGGTCCGCCGGTGTCGTGCATCTGGCCGGGACCGCCGACGACCTCGTTCACCTGGGCGCCGACCTCGACACCGGCCGGCTGCCGTCGACACCGTTCCTGTTGATCGGCCAGACCACGAAGTCGGATCCGACCCGCTCGCCGGAGGGGACCGAGGCGGTCTGGGCCTACTCGCACCTGCCGCGCGGGATCGCGGACGACGAGTCGGCGGGAAAGCTGGCCGGCCGGATGGAGCGTGCGATCGAGCGGTTCGCGCCAGGGTTCAGCGGCCTGATCATCGACCGGGACCTGCAACGCCCGAGCGCCTTCGAAGCCGGCAACGCGGCCCTCGGGCACGGCGCCCTGGGCGGCGGCACGATGCAACTCCACCAGCAGCTGGTCTTCCGCCCGACCATCGGCCTCGGAAGTCCGCGGACCTTCGTCTCCGGCCTGTACCTCGGGAGCTCCGCCATCCACCCAGGCGGCGGTGTGCACGGCGCCTGCGGTCATCTGGCAGCCCGCACCGCTCTCCGCGACGCCTCCCTCATCGGCCCGCTGACTCGCACCCTCCCGACCGCAGCCCTCCGCCAGCTTCAGCGCTGAATTGGCGGTCGCGTGGGCGGCGGCGGACTAGGGTCGAGGTGTGCGACTGGATGAAGGCACCTGCAGGGCCCGGGTCGCGGCGGCGCGGGTAGCGCGGTTGGCGACCGTGGGAGCCGACTCGCGGCCTCACGTCGTACCCGTGACTTATGCGGTGCATGGCGACGAGGTGTTCGTCGGGATCGACCAGAAGCCGAAGACGACGGTCGCGCTGCGGCGATTGCGGAACATCGCGGCGAACGAGCGGGTGGCGATCCTCGTCGACGAGTACGACGAGGACTGGACGCATCTGTGGTGGGTGCGGATCGATGGCGTCGCGCGGGTGTTGCCGGAGGCACCGGCGGCGGTCGACCTGTTGCGGGCGAAGTACCCGCAGTACGAAGCCGATCCGCCGCGCGGGCCGGTGATCGTCGTACAGGTGGACGGTTGGTCCGGCTGGTCCTACACCTGAGTCGCGATGCGGAGCGCGGCGACCAGGTCGCGATAGAGGTCATCGGTCTGGAGCAGTTCCCGGTGGGTGCCGCGGGCGCGGACCCGGCCGGACTCGAGGACGACGATCTGGTCGGCGTCGATGACCGTCGACAACCGGTGGGCAATCGTGAGGACGGCGCCCGTGCGGGCGATCCGGGCGATCACCTCGTGTACGGCGGCCTCGGTCAGACCGTCCAGTTGTGCGGTCGCCTCGTCGAGCAGCAGGATCTCGGGGTCGCTGACCAAGGCGCGGGCGAGCGCGATGCGTTGGCGCTCGCCGCCTGAGATGGCTGCGGTCGACAGCACGGTGTCTAGGCCGTCGGGCAGTTCGCGGACGCGTTCCTCCAGGCGGACCGCTCGGAGCGCTTCCCAGAGTGCGGGTTCGCCGGCGTCTTCGTGCGTGTAGAGCAGGTTCTCCCGGAGGGTGCCGGGGACGAGGGGAGTGTCCTGCTCGACGTACACGATCCGGCGGCGCAGGTCCTCCAGCGACCACTCGGGCAGTGGGATCTCGTCCAGGACCAGCCGGCCGCTGTCCGGGTTCAGGAAGCGCAGGAGGAGGGAGAACATCGTGGTCTTGCCCGCGCCGGACGGGCCGACGATCGCGGTGTGCCCTTCGCGGGGAATCGTCAGGCTGACGTCCTGCAAGGCCGGTGCCGCGCCCGGTGCGTAGCGGGCAGTCACGTTCTCGAAGGCGAGTGTTGATCGTCCTTCGGTGATGCGGCTGGGGCGGCCGGAGTCGGTGGGTTCGATTTCGAAGGCGTCGACCTCGCGGATCCGCGTCGCGGCGGCGACACCGGACTGCAGGCCGCTCACTGTCTGGGTGAGCGTGCCGACCGGCTCCATCAGCTGGAACGCGTACAGCAGGAACGCGACCAGGGCCGAGACGGTCAGCAGGTCCTCGCTCACCCGCCACGCGCCGAGCCCGAGGATGAGCAACGTCGCGAGCCCGATGCCGAAGCCGGCCACAGTCCAGGCGACGGCCTCGTACCGGATCGCACGGACACTCTGCCGGGCCGACTCGGTCGCCTCGGAGATCACCCGCTCGCTCTCCCGCGCCTCGGCCCGGCTCGCCTTCACTGTCCGGATCGCACGCAGTGCACCTTCCAGTACGCCGCCCAGTCGCCCGACCGCACCCTGCGCCTGCTCCTGTGCCTTCGCCATCGGTGGCATCAGCAACGCCACGATGATGCCGACGCCGGCCAGTGCGCCGAGGGTCGCGAGGAGCAGTACGCCGTCGAGCATCGCCATCAGGATCAACGCGCCGACCAGCGAGATCACCCCGTTGACCAACTGCACCAGACTCGACGCGGCGGCCTCTCGGAGCAGCACTGTGTCGGAGGTGACCCGGGTGACCAGCTCACCGGGGGAGCGGCCGGCAAGCTCGCCGACCCGCACCCGGAACAGCCGCCGCACCATCGAACTCCGCGCATCGAGCACCACCCGCTCGCCCATCTTCCCGAGCAGGATCCACTGGACGAGCCCGAGCCCGGAACTGACCAGCAGCAGTACGACGAGCAACGTCACCGCCGGCGCGATCGACGTCGACGCCGCCAACCCATCAAGCACCGATTTGGACACCATCGGCGTCGCGAGCGAGGCCGCCGTAGTCCCCAGCCCCAACACCATCCCAACCGCCAAGGTCCTCCGATGCGGCCGAACAAACGACCACAAAGTCCGCAGATTGACCCACCGCACTCTTGCCTGGTCGTGCGACATCCCGCCTCCCGTCGTCGAACGCCAGAGTAGCAGGATGAGACATCAGTGTCCTATTATTAAACTTCGAGACCCCAGAGGACTACAGTTCAGGCCATGACGGACAGGGTGGAGTCGGGCAGCCGGAGCCGGACGCGACGGGCGATCCTCGACGCTGCGGTGGTCGTGTTCAGCAAGCGGCGGAACGCCTCACTCGGCGACATCGCCGCCGAGGCGCAGGTCGCGCGCAGCACGCTGCACCGGTACTTCCCGGATCGCGAAGCACTCGTCCGCGCCCTCTCCGAAGACGTCCTGGAACTGATCGAGCGGACCATCCAGGAAGCCCAGCCCGACGAGGGCCCCGCCCGGCAGGCCCTCCAGCGGCTGATGACCGCCTGGTTCGACCTCGGCCCGCGACTGTTCTTCCTGTTCAACGAGCCGAGCTTCAACATCACCCACCCGGAAGCGGCCCAATGGGTCCAGGACTTCTTCACCCGCCTGGATGAAGTCGGCAAGCCGATAGACCAATTGATCGCCCGCGGCCACGCCGACGGCACCTTCGCCCAGTCGCTCCCACCCGCCTGGATCAGCCGCCTGGTCTGGTGGATGGTCTACATCGGCTGGGAAGCCATCACCGAAGGCGACCTGACCCGCTTCACCGCCCCCGCCGCAGTCCTCCAAACCCTGGAGACCGGGATCCTCACCCCTGCCCGCCCAGAGGCTGACTGAGGTTCTTGCGCGCATTGGGGTAGCGGGCTCCTTGCGCGGCCTAGGGTGGGGGAGCGTGAATGGAGGAGTTCGGGTGGGTGACGGTGTGGGTGTTGAAGGGGTGCTGCGGGAGTCGGCGCCTCAGGTGCTGGGGTTCTTGGCTCGGCGGTACGGGCAGTTCGATCTGTGTGAGGACGCCGTACAGGAGGCTTTGCTCGCGGCGGCGACGCAGTGGCCGGTGGATGGGGTGCCGGCGAACCCGCGTGGGTGGCTGATCACGGTCGCCACCCGGCGGTTGACCGACCAGTTCCGGAGCGAGAGCGCGCGGCGCCGGCGTGAGGACTCGGTTGCGGCGATGGCCGGGCCGGAGGAGATGGTTGCCCCGGGCGCTGATGTGGACGCGCCGCCGGACTCCGACGACACGCTGACCCTGCTCTTCCTGTGCTGTCATCCGGCCGTCACGCCGGCGTCGCAGGTCGCGCTCACGTTGCGTGCGGTCGGCGGTCTGACGACCGCGGAGATCGCCCGGGCGTTCATGGTGCCGGAGGCAACGATGGCGCCGCGGATCAGCCGGGCGAAGAAGAGCATCAAAGCAGCCGGGAGTCGGTTCGCGATGCCGCCGGAGGAGGAGCGGGCCGACCGGCTGCGCGTCGTCCTGCAGGTGCTGTACCTGATCTTCAACGAGGGCTACACGGCCAGCTCGGGTGAGGAATTGCAGCGGGTCGAGCTGACCGCCGAGGCGATCCGGCTGACCCGCATGCTCCACGAACTGCTGCCCGACGACGGCGAGGCGGCCGGTCTGCTCGCCTTGATGCTGCTGACGGATTCCCGCCGTACGGCGCGTACGACGGCCGACGGAGGCCTGGTCCCGATCGACGAGCAGGACCGGGCGCTGTGGGACCGCAAGCAGATCGAGGAAGGTGCTGCGCTGATCCTGCGAACCTTGGCTCACGGCGCGGCCGGCCCGTACCAGGTGCAAGCGGCGATCGCGGCGATCCATGCCGAGGCGCCGAGTGCCGAGGAGACCGACTGGCGCGAGATCCTGGCTCTCTACCTGCTGCTGGAGAAGCTCGCGCCGAACCCGATGGTCACGCTCAACCGGGCGATCGCACTCTCCCAGGTCGAAGGTCCCGAGGCTGGTCTCGATCTGCTGGCCACGCTCGACGACGACAAGAACCTCACCGAGACCCACCGCCTGGACGCCGTACGCGCACACCTCTTCGAGCGAGCGGGCGATCTCGCGAAGGCACACGATTACTACCTGGCCGCAGCCCGCCGCACCACAAGCCTCCCCGAACAGCGCTACCTCGCCACCAAAGCCGCCGGCATCTCCGAGAAGACTACCGGCGGCTGACACCGAGTCGCATCCGGGCGCTGACCGGCGGCCGAGGTGGTGGTTGGTGGTGCAACGGATGAGGTGGTGCCGCCGGTCAGACCTGTTCGGGGAGCTTCTCTTTGGCCGGGGCTTCTTTGAGGGCTACTGCGGCCAGGAGGGCGCTGGCCAGGAAGGCGGCGGCGCCGACAAGGGCGACGACGTTCAGGCCGTTGGTGAAGGCGGCCTTGGCGGCGGCGGCCAGGTCGGACCCGAGTTGACCCGAGAGTTGATGGGCAATCCCGACAGCCGAGCTGACACTTTGACTTGCCTGCTCTGCGACGTTGTTAGACAAGCTGGCTGGTACGTCCAACTGCCCGCGATAGATGACTGTCCCGAGGCTGCCGAGGAGTGCGACACCCAGCGCGATGCCGCCTTCGCCGCTGGTCTCGGCCAGCGAGGCCACCAGCCGGCCCGCTCCGGCGGTGCCGCGGCGAGCATGAGGTTCATCGTGAGCGCCATCGGCAGACCCATGCCGAACGATGTGATTGTCAGACCAGTAATCAGGGCAGACAGTCCACCGGCGGTGACAATCAGCAGACCGGCCGCGGAGATTGCCAGACCGATCGCGGCCGTGGTCGAGGTCGGCAGGCGTTGCGCGATCCGCGGTGCGAGCGACAGACCGAGGATCATCGCTAAGCTCTGCGGCAGGAGCCAGAGCCCGGCTCGGAACGGGGTCAGCTCCTCGACGACCTGCAGGAAGATCGCGGCCTGCAGGGAGACGCCCGCCATCACGACACCGGCGGCCACCGAGATGCCGAGTGCGGCGCTGAATCTCGCCGTACGGAACAGCTTCAGGTCGAGCAGCGGGTGTTCCAGCCGCTGCTGCCGCCGGACGAACGCGATGCCGATAAGTACGCCGGCCAGCATCGCGACGAGCGGTGCGGTCGACCAGCCGTCGCGGGCCAGATCCTTGAGTCCCCAGATCATCGGCAGGATCGTTGCCAGCGACAACCCCACGCTGGCCAGATCGAGCTTGCCGGCCGAGGTGTCCCGGTACTCCGGCAGCAGCAGCGGACCCGCGATCAGCAGCAGCACCATCACCGGTACGCCGAGCAGGAACGCCGAACCCCACCAGAACCGCTCCAGCAGCAGCCCTCCGACCACCGGCCCGATCAACATGCCGACCATGAAGCAGCTGAACCAGATCCCGATCGCCTGCCCCAGTTGGGCCGGATCGTGGAACATGTTGCGGATCAACGCCATCGTCGACGGCATCAACGTCGCACCGGCGATGCCCAGCAGGGCCCGGCTGGCGATCAGCATCTCGGGGCTGCTCGAGTACGCCGCGAGTACGGATGCGACCGTGAACGCGGCGCCGCCGATGAGCAGCAGCTTCCGCCGCCCGATCCGGTCGCCGAGCGTTCCCATCGTGACCAGGAGCCCGGCCAGCAGGAACGAGTAGATGTCCAGGATCCACAGCTGCTCGGTACTGTCCGCGCCCAGGTCGGCGCTGAGACTGGGCAGCGCCAGATAGAGCACGCTCACGTCGAGCGACAGCAACAGCGTCGGCAGCGCGAGCACTGCCAGCCCCGTCCACTCTCGTCTGGTCGCCCGTACGGGCGCACCATTCGTCGCCATGGTCATCGGTTCATTCCTTCCAGAGTTGTGATGAGATCGGGCATCAGCACCAGCTCGGGCCAGCCCTCGTCGGCGGCGATCCGGGTCACCGCGGCGGCCACTTCGGTGCCGTCGCCGGTCCCGGTGATCAGTAGCCGGGCCGGATCGGCCTCCAGCTCCACCGCGTGGTCCGCCGCCCAGCCGACGATCGCCTTCGCATCCGCGACCGCGTCGTCGTACTGGGTGCTGATGGGTCCGGCGAGGATCACCAGGCCGCCGCGACGGCAGAGTTGCCGGCACTCCGCGTCGGGATCGCCGGCGCCTGGGAAGAAGACCAGCAACGGCGGCCTCGGACCGCCTGCCGGTGGCCAGTACACGCGGGCCCAGATCGGTCCGGTGCTGCCGCGGAGCTGAACCGCGGCACTTCGTACGGTCGTCGTCATGGCCCAAACGCTGGCACCGGCGCTGTCCCTAAGGGAAAGGCCGATCATGCATGACGGTTGTGCATGATCAGCATCACCACCTGGCAGACATCCGGGTCACAATGAGCGGCATGAGTGACAGCGGGCGTGGTGAGGACAGTGCCGAAGTACTGGCGATGCCGCAGACGCCGGACGCGATCGAGCTCCGGCACCTGCGCGCGTTCGTCGCGGTCGCCGAGGAGCTCAACTTCGGCCGCGCCGCCACCCGGCTGTACTTGTCGCAGCCCGCGCTGAGCCGGCAGATCCGCGCGCTGGAACGGCTCCTCGGGTGCGATCTGCTGCGGCGCTCGACCCACCGGGTGGAGCTGACCCTGGCCGGCGAGGCGTTCCTCGACCGGGCCCGGATCCTGCTCGGCGACCTGGACAGCGCGATCGCGACCACCCGCTCGGTGGGTGGTGAGCTGATCAACCGGGTGAACCGGATGTGGGCGCCGCTGGCCGATGAGGGGTTCGAAGGCGAGCTCGGCCGGATGCGGGCGGCGTACGAGGGGATGCTCGCGCAGGTGGAGATGCCTGCTGATGTGACCGTCGCGCCGGTGACTGCTGGAGGTGTTCCGGCGTTGCAGGTTGGCGCAGGTGGGACGCGGCCGTCGGTGTTGCACCTGCATGGCGGTGGATTCGTGCTCGGGTCGGCGTACGGGTATCGGGCGCTGGCCGGGGCGTTGGCGGTCAGCACGGGTTCCGCCGTGCTGGTGCCTGATTTCCGGCTTGCGCCTGAGCACCCGTTCCCGGCGGCGGTGGATGACGCCCGGAGCGCGTACTTGTGGTTGCTGGAACAGGGCGTCGCGCCGGAGGAGCTTGTCGTCACCGGGGACTCGTCCGGGGGCGGGTTGGCGATGTCGCTGCTGGTGTTGTTGCGTGAGCAGGGTCTGCCGTTGCCGGGTGGCGCTGTGCTACTGAGTCCCGGGCTGAACCTCGCGGCGTTGCTCGACGGGACTTCGCCGCTCGCGACGCACGACCACTTCAAGACGATGGCTCGGGTCACGGCCTGGTACGTCGGTGGTCACCCGGTCGACGATCCGCTGCTGAGCCCGTTGAACGCGGACCTGGACGGGTTGCCGCCGATCCTGGTCCAGTCGGCCACCGGCGACCCGGTCGGGGACGACATGCACCGGCTGGTCGAGCGGGCGGAGAAGTACGGCGTCGAGGTGGTTGCCGAGCTGTATCCGGCGGACACCCATGTGTTCCAGCTCTTCTGGTCGTTCCTGCCTGAGGCGCAGCAGGCGATGACCCGGATCGGCGAGTTCACCGCGCAGATCCGCACCGCCGCGCCCAGTTCCGCCGACCGCACCACCAGCTAGCACCGCACCACCAGTCGGCACCACACGCGAGGCGGCACCACACGAGCCGGCGCCGCACACGAGCCGGCACCACGCGAGCCGGCACCACACGAGCCGGCGCCGCACACGAGCCGGCGCCGCGCGCGGGCCCAGGCCGTGCTGTGGGCTGGGTCACGTGACCTGGGTTGTAACTTCGGTTTACAGTGGCGGGTATGAGCCTTCAGGTGAAGAGCCGCCGAGACGCCATCGGCCGCGGGGTCGCGTTGCTGAACCGGCTGGCGAACTCGCGGGCGATCGACCGGCTCGGGTTGCGGAAGCAGACCGAGCGGGTGGTGTTCGAGGCGACCAGGACCGGATTCCGGACGGCCGGCGCGCTGACCCGGAGCTTCACCGCCGCGTCGAAACTCGCCAAACCATCACGACTGCCGGCCGTGAAGCGGACCGGGCGGTTCGATCTGACCCCGACCGAGGACCAGCAGATGGTGGTCGAGGTCGTGAAGGAGTTCGCCGCCGAGGTACTGCGACCTGCCGCAGCCGACGCGGACACCGCCTGCGCGACCGACCCGAAGGTGCTCGAGCAATCGGCCGAGCTCGGGTTGAGCCTGATCGAGGTACCGGAGGAACTCGGCGGCATCGTCACCGAGCGCTCCGCGATGACCGGCGTACTGGTCGCCGAGGCGATGGCGCACGGCGACCTCGGGCAGGCGGTCGCGTGCATGGCTCCGGCCGCGGTGAGTACGGCGATCTCGCTGTGGGGTGACGAGACGCAGCAGGCGACGTACCTGCCCGCATTCACCGGCTCGTCGGTGCCGGCGGCCGCGCTTGGCGATCCTCGAACCGCGGACATTGTTTGACCCGTTCACACTGCAGACAAGAGCAACTGGCGGACTGTTGAACGGGGTGAAGTCGCTGGTGCCGCGAGGGTGCCGAGGCCGAGTTGTTCGTGATCGCCGCTCAATTGGAGGACCAGGGTCCGGCGTTGTTCCTGGTCGAGTCGGAGCATCCGGGCGTGACGATCGAGGCCGAGCCGTCGATGGGTCTGCGTGCGGCGTCGCTGAGCCGGGTGATTCTCGAGGATGTGCCGGCGGTGCAGCTGGGCACGCTTGAGGACTACGCCGAGTGCGTCCGACTGTCGCGACTCGGGTGGTGCGCGTTGTCGCTCGGTACGGCGAAGGCTGTGCTCGACTACGTCACGCCGTACGTGAACGAGCGGACCGCCTTCGGTGAGCCGATCAGTCACCGGCAGTCGGTCGCGTTCATGGTCGCGAACATCGGGATCGAGCTGGAGGGGATGCGACTCGTCACCTATCGGGCCGGATCGCGTGCTGAACAAGGGCTTCCGTTCGCTCGCGAGGTCGCGCTGGCGCGGCGGCTGTGCACGGACAAGGGGATGCAGATCGGGACCGACGGCGTCCAGTTGCTCGGCGGGCACGGGTTCGTGAAGGAGCATCCGGTGGAGCGGTGGTACCGCGACCTGCGGGCGATCGGCGTGATGGAAGGCGCGGTGCTGGTCTGATGATCAACCTCGAGACGCCCCGGAAGTTCCGCGCGTTCGTCAACCAGGCGCATCAGGTCGCGGCGGAGATGCTGCGGCCGAACTCGCGCAAGTACGACCTGGCCGAGCACGCCTACCCGGTCGAGCTCGACATGCTCGCCGCGGTGGTCGACGGATTGGGTGCCTCAGGCACCGGTTCCGGTGCGGGCGCATCCGGCGTACGACGTACGGCGGACGCCGTCGACGGGGTCGTGAACGGCTCGAACATGTCGTCGGTGCTGTCGATCATGGAGATGTGCTGGGGAGATGTCGGGCTGCTGCTGTCGATGCCGCGACAAGGTCTCGGCAACTCCGCGATCGCCTCGGTGGCGTCGGACGAGCAGCTTCGGCGCTTCGACGGCGTGTGGGCCGGGATGGCGATCACCGAGCCAGGGTGCGGTTCGGATTCCGCCAGCATCCAGACGACGGCGCGGCTGGACGGCGACGACTACGTTCTCGACGGCGAGAAGATCTTCGTCACCGCCGGCGGTCGCTGCGACGCGGTCGTGGTGTGGGCGACGCTGGACAAGTCGCTGGGACGCGCTGCGATCAAGTCGTTCGTCGTACCGAAGGACACGCCGGGGATGACGGTCGAGCGGCTCGAGCACAAGCTCGGCATCCGTGCGTCCGACACCGCCACCATCCGCTTCGAGAACTGCCGGGTGCCCGCAGCCAACCTGCTGGGCTCGCCCGAGATCGACGCGGATAAAGGCTTTGCGGGTGTCATGCAGACCTTCGACAACACGCGGCCGCTGGTTGCCGCTATGGCGGTCGGGGTTGCTCGCGCTTCGTTGGAGCTCACGCGTTCGTTGCTTGCCGAGGCTGGTGTCGAGGTCGACTACGACCGGCCCGTCCACCTCCAGCCCGCGGCGGCAGCGTCGTACCTCCAGATGGAGTCCGACTGGGAAGCCGCCTACCTGCTCACCCTGCAAGCCGCCTGGATGGCCGACAACGGCAAGCCCAACTCCCTCCAAGCCTCGATGGCCAAAGCCAAAGCCGGCCGCACCGCCAACGACATAACCCTCCGCTGCATAGAACTGACCGGCACCCTCGGCTACTCCGAACACCACCTCCTGGAGAAGTGGGCCCGAGACTCCAAAATCCTCGACATCTTCGAGGGAACCCAGCAAATCCAGCAACTCATCGTCGCTCGAAGACTGCTGGGCAAGACGTCGACCGAGCTGAAATAGCCTTGTCTGCAAGGACTCCGAGCATGCCTGCGCAGGCTGTGCCAAGTGGCTGAGCCCGTTGTCGATTTCGTCGTGCTCGACCCCGTGATGGCTCTGCTCCGTCGGTGCTCCGTCAGCCGCAGAGCCAGTCGTTCGAGTCGACGATCCACGGCTTGACGAGCGCGGTCGTACCGCGAGGGCAGCATATGCGTGTACATCTGCAGTGTGAACCCGGGATCGTGGTGGCCCAGATACTCCGAGAGCTCCTTGATGTTGACGCCGTCCGCGAGGGTGATGCTGGCGAAGTAGTGGCGTAGCGGCATGCATTCCAGCGGTGTAGTCGGACTGGTAGCGATCCCGGCGACGCCCGTCCTTTACAAGGGTGGCGGAATGACAGCGGCCAGGCGGCTATGGCGGGCTTCCAGATCATCAAATTGTAGAGATCCGCCCGGAGTGCCTTGCCGTCAGACCACGTCGAAAAGTAGCGCATGGTTCTGTGGCTCACCGTCGATCCGCTCCCATGGCAGCGAGATGGGCATCGTGCCGAAGGTGTCGATGTGCTCCCTGGCCAGCTTCGCCAGGTGTGGAGACATCGGCACGATTCGTTCCCTGTCGTTCTTCGGCAGCGCGAAGACCCACCGCTGGCCGAGTCGCTTGATCTGGCGCCGGATCCTGATCACCTGTTCGTCGAAATCGAAGTCTTCGATCGCGAGCCCGAAGAGTTCGCCCTGACGAAGGCCGGCAGCCGATCCGATGGTCGGAATCAGCCGGTACTGCTCGGGGTGGGCCTCGATGATGCGCTCGATCGCCCCGTCCGACCAGGCGACAACCTTCGAGAATCGCCTGGCCGGCTTCTTGACGACCCGGGCTTGCGCAGGATTGCGCTTGATCAGCTCGTCGGCCGTAGCGAGCTCGAGACATCCGTTCAGCACCAGGAACGCGCTTCGAGCCGTCGACGGCCCATAAGCACCCATCAAATCGGTCAGCCACACAGCGATCTCGGACGGCAGGAGGCTCTTGACCATCCGCCGCCCGAATGTCGGCTGCACATGGAGCCGCCATTTGGACTCGTACTGGATCTCGCTGGCCGGATCGATCGTCCGGGACTTGATCCACCGCGTCCAGATCTCTTCAAGCCGAACTTTCCCCGCGTTCGGATCGGATTCCCCGATCCCGATCGGTCTCCATCCCCGTGGCGTGCTGCAACGCCCTGACCTTCGTCTCGAAAGCCTTCGACTTCTCCTTTCCGTGCGGATCAATCCAGACCCCCAACCACCTCTTCCCCCGCCCCCACCGCTTCTCATCCCGCTCCCGCTTCACACTCCCATCAGCCTGCTTGACCGCCTTAGTCCACTGATCCTTCGCAAACGCCACACCACAACCTCCTCGATCGTCGAGCACCAACGCTGCTCAACGTTCGGGAAGATGGACTTTGGATCTGGTTCCTGTGGATAACTCGGTCCAGCCACGGCGACGTCGAGGCGTCGGCTCCGGATCGATGTGGATGCGAAATGTCGAGTTCCCGGACGAGCTGATCGAGGCATACCGTGCTGACAGGCTCGTCGTCTTCGTGGGTGCCGGTGCCTCGATCGGTCCCCCGTCCGGACTTCCGGGTTTCGCGAAGCTCGTGTCCGATATCGCGGCCGAGGTGGAGCGCGAAGCACCGGCAGCAGATGTCCCTCTTGACCGTTACCTGGGCGAGTTGGTCGATGCGGATATCGACGTGCACGGGCTGGTGGCGAAGCACATTGGAGTCCCGACTTCCCGCCCGAATCGGCTTCATGCGGCGTTGGTGGACCTTGCTCTCGCGTGCCCGACTCCGAGGATCGTGACCACCAACTACGACCAGCATTTGTCCGCTGTGATGCGTCAGCGCGGGAGTCGACGAGTCGCGGTCCGGCGGTGCCGATGGGCGACGATTTCAGCGGAATCGTCTACCTCCACGGTCGCTTGGGGAAGCTGTCGAAGCAGCTCGTGGTGACAGACCAGGACTTCGGCCGTGCTTACCTGCTCGACGCGTGGGCCGCGCGATTCTTGGAGCGGATGTTCGGCAACTACACGGTGCTCTTCGTCGGATACAGTCACGACGACGTGGTGATGCGCTACCTCGGCCGGGCGCTCGGTCCCGGCGCCGCGAGATATCTACTGACGGACCAGCCTGACTCGTCGGATTGGCGTCCGCTGGGTATCAAGCCGATCAAGTACTCCGTCGTCGATGGTTCGTACGCCGAGCTCGACGATGCGATCGAACGATGGGCCGAACTCGCGTCGATGGGGTTGCTCGAGCATCCAGCGGTGGATCCGAGAGCTGGTCTCGGTCCCGCCCTCCCAGATCCCAGAGGAAGCGTCATACCTCGAGGACGTACTTGCTGATCCCAGCGGGTGCGTCTGTTCACCGCGGCCGCGAAGGGCAGAGAGTGGCTCGATTGGGCAACTACCCAGGCTGAGTTCTTGCGTCTCTTCAGTCCTTCACTCGCTCCGACGGAGTGCTCGCCTACCCTCGCCTCCTGGTTCTGCGAGCAATTCGTGATGGATGAGGGACTGACGGGGGCAGCTCTCGCCGTGGTGCGCGACAGCGGTGGCGGGCTGGGGTCGACGCTCTGGTACGAAGTGGGTCGTGTCTTGAGTGTCACGGGCGAGGCGAGACCGGCGTGGCTCGATCCATGGATCGTCCTACTGCTGGGCCAAGTGCCCAACCTCGGGACGGTCGATTGGCTTGACTACGTGTTGGCTGCCTCGACCGGTGCTGATCGACAGTCGATTGCTCTCCTGTTGCTCGACCATCTGACCGAGCCGATCGCCAAACCGGCGAGGTCGGTCCGGCAGGCCGGCGATGTTCGCTTCGAGATCGAGCTTCGTGGTGACAGACACTGGCTCGACAAGGCCAGGCAAGATGTGTTTGGTCCCCCACATATCGAGTTCAGCTCCTGCGCTGCTCGCCATGGCCGAGCGACATTTTCGTCGTGCGTTCCACCTTTTGTCGCTAACGGGATCCGCCGATCAGCGCTGGGACCCGGTGTCATCGCGCCGGTCCGCGATCGAGGCGGATGGAGCTGTCACTGGACTACGGCGATCAGTGGACAGCCTCATCGATATAGCTCGGGATGCCATTGTTGCCACCGTTGAGCTCGGCGCACCTGGCTCGGCCGTTGTCGATGCGTGGATTGTTGCAGACGTGCCGATTCTTCGCCGTCTGGCGCTGTACGGCTGGGCGAAGCGGAGGGACGTTGATGGCACGGCCAAGATAACTGCTCTACGGGAGAACGAATGGTTGCTCGATCGCCAGGTACGCACCGAGGCGTTTGACCTGCTGGAGGCTGCGCTGCCGACGGCATCACAGCAAGCCGTCGACGACCTCGTAGAGTCTGTGGTCTCGTGGCCGTCGGATGACGACTCGGACGGACTCGCAGCGGCGTACCTGCGCTTCCGCGTACTCGGAAAGATTTCCCGGAGCCTACCTGGTATCCGTTCGGCTGCGCAGGCGTTTGAGGCCGCGACAGCCCGGCATCCGGAGTTCCTCGAGGAGGAACGACGAGGGGAGGGGCGGACCTTTGAGTTCGGGCTGGTGCCACACCGACCTCCGATGAGCGTCCAGGAGCTACATGCCAAACTCGGGATGGATAGCGTGGCTGCTCTGGGGGAGTTGCGCCGCTACGAGGGCACGGTCTACCCGAGCGAGGGCTCCAGTTGGAGCGACGCACTGGGGCTCGTCCGCGAACTGGTGAACGCCTATCCCGACGACGGCTTCGTGATTCTGGACGTGGTGGGCGCAGGCCAACCTGAAATTGTTGGCGCAGCGATCACGGGATGGTCCACAGCTACCTTGTCAGACGCCAGCGCGGACAGAATTCTGACGAGGCTCGCGCAGGTCGATCTCGATCAGGTGGTAGACGGCGTCTCCCGCCTGTTGGCCGATGGTGGCCTCAGCGAGGGACATCCGACGAGCTGGTATCGCTTTCCCGCAGGCAGAAGGCTCGCGAGCGAGCTCTGGCGCCATACTTCTGCCGACTCAGGTGTGGAGTCCACCGAAGACTGGCTCCTCCGAGCGATCAACAGCGCTCCAGGTCGCCTGGCCGAGTTCTGGATCCAAGCGATTGCCTCGGATTGGAAGGAGGCAGGTGATAGCTGGAACGGGATCCCGGCTGAGCTGACGACCGAGCTTGAGAAGCTCCTCGATGGACCGGATGAACGCTGTTGGCTGGCAGAGGTGGTTGTGGCCAGTCAGCTGGCGTTCTTCTCGGGTGCCGACAGGGATTGGTGTCACAGGCATGTCCTGCCACTGTTGGATTGGGCCCTGGTCGAGCGAGCCAAGAGGACCTGGCAGGGACACCTGTACTGGGGGCGATGGAACAGCCAGTTACTCGAAGCGGGCCTGCTCGACCAGTACCTGCGGGCTGCCGAAAACATCGAGGCGTTCACCCAAGAGCTGCGCGATCGTCTCTGTGAGCATCTGGCCGGAGTCGCTCTCGGCGACATCGATCCGCGCGCTGGATCAACAAGTTCACGGCTGCTGTGAAGGCCAGGTACCGCGTTGAGTGGATCGACCACATCGCATGGATGCTGAGCGACCTGTCGCCGGAGGCGGTTGAAGATCAGTGGACCCGCTGGATGGCGACGTACTGGTCCGGCAGAAGTCAGGGCAAACCCCGTTCACTCGCCAAGGAAGAAGCGTCGGCCCTGAGTGCATCGGGTCCCGCACCTGTCCGATTCGATCGACGAAGCGGTGGATCTCGTGTTGGCTCACCCAGCCGGCATCGAAGGGCATCGCTCCATCGTCGGAGACCTGACCGAGGATCGCGTTCGCAGAGCCCCGGTCGCCTTTGGCAAGTCTCTCGCGCACCTGTTGAGAGGGACGGAGCAGCTCTACGTGGCGACGGACGAGCTGGCGCGGATCGCCAAACGGTTGCATGACCTGGGAGCCACCGATGAGGCTTCCACCATCATCGAGGAGGCCGTGCGGCTCGGCTTCCTCAATGCTGCGGACTGGCTTCGCTGATCTCACTGGGCTTGACCCATCGAGACGGCGAGCAGAACGACTCGGCTCCGGAAGGTCCATCAGGTTAGCCGGACTACCACCCGCTGTTCCCCCGCTGATCGCCAACTGGTCAGGGTCGGTAGCGGCCGTCGGATCGAGTTCCCGGCGCGGTCGGTGAAGCTGAGTCCCACGATGTCCCGTTCTCGACGGTCCAGCGGAGCTCGTAGGTGTTGCTAGGTAGCTGGGCGGCCAGAACGAGCCGAACCGGCCGTCACTCTCGGTGTACCACTGGCCGCGGGTCGACGTCCGTTCTCCACGTACGTCGTTCCGCCGCCGGGCTCGAAGATCTGCGTCGCACCGTCAGGGAACACAAACTCGCCCGCTGTCAACGCCCGCTGGACCAGCGCGGCCGCAACCAGGTCGCCGTCGGAGCACGGCGACGTCGTCCAAGCCCTGCATGCGGGGGATCACGCGTTCCTGATCGCGGAGACCTCGATCTCGAGGGTGATCTTCTCCGAGACGAGGACGCCGCCGCCCTCCAGCATCGCGTTCCAGGTGACGCCGAAGTCCTTGCGATTGATCACGGTCGACCCCTCCAGACCCGGCCCGGCCGTACGGGTCGACTGCCGCCGACGTGCTCGAAGTCGATGCTGACCGGTTTGATGACGCCGCGGATCGTCAGGTCACCGGTCACCCGAGGGCTGTCGTCAATCTGTTCGACGGCGGTGCGCGAAGGTGATCTCCGGGTGAATGCCCATGTGGAGGAAGTCGTTGCTGCGCAGGTGCTCGTCGCGCTGACTGTTGCGGGTGTCGATGCTGCTGGCCTGGATGCTGACCCGCACCAGGAGTTCGCGGGGTTCTCGCCGTCGACGTGGGCTGGCCCTCCCAGTCGTTCAAGGATCCTCGCACCTTGGTGACCATGGCGTGCCGGGCAACGAACCCGACGCGGCTGTGGGCGGTGTCGATGGTGTATTCGCCGGTGAGGTCTGTTGTTGCGGTCTCCATGGTGTCTCCTCGCTGGTAGCTGGCTGCGTCTCAGCTTGGCTCCGTCGGGCAACATCGCGCCCGGAGGAGCACTGGCCGACCCACGGGTCGCGCCCAGGGCACAGCCAGGGGGCCTCCCTGGCTCGTCGCGGGGCCGCCGACGGCGGTCGTGCTCGTACGGCAATCGAGAGTGGGAGACGATGACATCCCCAAGCACAGCTTCGAAGACATGGGTTTCGCCGGCCGCGAAGCACGCGGCCAGGTTCTCGGGTTCGGGCATGCCCATCGCCTTGTTCTCGATCCCGCTCGGCCTGGCCGGGCTGGGCGGTGCGTCGGAGGCAGCGGGCACCTCGGCGCGCCAGCGGCACCCGCCGACCTGGCGTACGCGGCCTCCGCCGTCGGCTGGGCGACCTTTACCGGCATGTACGTCGTCGGCGCTATCCGGAACGGCTCCGGCGGGTTCAAGGTGGATCTCCGCCATCCGCTGTTCGGCCCGCTCACTGCCTACGTCCCGGTGATCGCGATCCTCCTGCTCGCGCGCTACGCGACCGGACTCGGCCAAGCCGCTCAGTGGCTGACCTACGTCGCCGTTGCCGCGCTCGCGATCAATGCCGCGGCGTTGGTGGCGCACTGGCTCAGCGCGCCGCTGGAGCAGGCGCGATGCACCCGGGCACTGCTGCCGGTGGTGGCGGCCCGTTCATCGCCGCCATCGGCCTGGTTGCCGTGGGGGACCGCTCCGCGGCCATCGCGGTGTTCGGCGTCGGGACCTACTTCTGGTTGCTTCTGGGAGCCGTCATCACCAGTCGCCTGTTCTTCGGTACGCCGCTTCCGGAGCCCTTCAGCCCGTCCTTTCCATCCTGTTGTCGCCGCCAGGAACAGCCAGCCCCGCATGGTTCGCCATCACGAACGGCGAGATCGATCATCTGCAGGCGGCGGTCGGCGGCGTCACCTTTTTCACCCTGCTGGTCCAGCTCTTCTTCGTGCCCGCCTACCTGCGGCTGCCGTTCAGCTCCGCAGCACTGGGTCTTCACCTTCCCGCTCGCGGTGGTGGGCGCCATAGGGGTCCGCTGGGCAGCCGGCCTCGAGTTCGACGGTTGGGAGGTTGTTGCCTGGGTGATCCTGACTGTCTCCCACGGTGTCAATCCTGGCCATCCTGGTTGCACTCTTCGCGACTTTGCCGTTGGGTATGGCCGCGCGGATCGCGAGGACGGAGCCATCGAGCACCGTGGACGGCCGGGCCGGAGCTGCCCACACATGGGAGCCAGCGACCGGATCGCTCGTTCCGCTGCGCAGCCGGGCGGGCTTCGCGCTGATCACCGCCACGGTGCTCGCATCAGGTGTCGCTTCGTTCAACGCGTTCGGCGCGAATAAACACGGTGCTGGCGATAGCAGGCCACTTCGACGCGGGCTTCACGGCGGTCCAGTGGACAGTGACGGCAAACTGCTGGCCGTCGCGGCGCTGTTGATCCTCGGCGGAGCGCTAGCGGAACGGGCCGGGCGACGCCGGGTACTCACGATCGGTCTTGTCGTCGTCCTCCCTGGCATCGGTAATCTGCGCGTCCGCACCATCGATCCATTGGCTCATCGGTGCCCGAGTGGCGCAGGGGATGGGCGCTGCGCTTGTCGTCCCGATCAGCCTGACCCTGCTGAACAGCACGTTGCTCATGGCTGATCGGGCGCGGGGGATCGGAGCCTGGCCGGCCTGTCAACGCTCGTCTCCACCGTCGGTCCCTACCTCGGCGGCGGGCTGGTCGATCACACCTCCGTGGCGCTGGGTATTCCTGCTCCCGTTGCCGCTGATCGTGGTCGCTCTGGCGGCCTTGCGCCAACTCCCGGCGGCGAGCGCGAAGCGCCGCTCACCGTCGATCGACGTCGTCGGTGCGCTGCTCCTGGTCTTCGGGCTGGGCGGGGCCGTTTACGCGTTGACGGAGGCACCTCGTTCGGGGTGGTCGAGTACACGCGTACTGATCGCCGTCGCCATCGGAGGTCTGTCGTTCATGTTGCTGGTGCCGTTCGAGCGCCGCCGCACCCCGATGGTACGGCTCTCGCTCTTCGAGTCACGTCAGTTCGTCGCCGTGAATGCCGTGACCCTGCTCGTCTACGGTGCACTCAGTGCGTCCGGCTTTCTCTTCGTCATCCTATGTCAGTTGAAGCTCGGATACACGGCTACGCAGGCGGGTGCGGCCTTCATTCCCGCGGCAGGCCTCTTTGTTGCGCTCTCGCCGTTGAGCGGAGCACTCGTGGCGCGCATCGGGCCGCGGTGGCCGGTGGTCGCCGGTATCGTGCTGGTCGCGGGATCGCTGCTGTGGCTGGCACAGGCACGGCCCGGCTCGGGGTACCTCAACGCCGTCCTGCCGGGGGTTGTGGCTCAGGGTGTTGGGCTGGGGATGATGGTCCCGCCGCTCACGGCGGCCGTGCTGGCGGCAGTTCACGACCACGAGGTCGGTGCGGCGTCCGCTATCAACGACGCGGCCGCGAAGGTGGGAGCCGTGGCAGCGGTGGCCTTGGTACCGGTGTTGATCGGTGTCAGTGCCGGGAGTAGCCTCGCCGACTCGCTCACCGACGGCTATCGGACCGCCATGATCCAGCCGGCGGTGCCTGTTTCGTGGCGGCGGTTCTCGCGGCAGTCTTCGTGACGAATGAGCACATGGCCTGCCCTATCGTCGCGCGGCCGCTCCCCACCAGGTTGCGCTTTGCCTGTCAGGCAAGCAGAGAGCGGCGTCGAGACCTGACGGTTCGGGCGTCTCCGCCGAGCCGGGCGCCACGGTGCTGAGGGTCGGGCCGAACTGTACCAGCAGCACGAACCGGGCGGGGCGAACTGCACGACACCGGGCAGCGTGACGTCAAGCCGCCATCGAATCGCTGGTAGAACTCTTCGCCTGTCGACGTCCGACACCGGTACGACGACCACCTCGACCTCATGTCAAACGGTAGACACCGTCGAAGTGATCGAGGACCAACTGCTCCCACGGTGTGCGGGGATCGATAGTGGGCGTCTACGGGCGACCTGTTCATGACGAGCTCCGCTCGATCCGCTGTGAGGTTTGGGCTTCCTCGAGAGCGGTCGTCATGGACTGGTAGGCGGCCACGGCAGCCTGGTCCGGGTGCTGCCCCTTTCGCGTTCGTACAGGTAGAGCGCGTACCAGTCACGCCACGCCTGTGGTGTGGCGATCTTCTCGAACGCGTCGTGGTATTGCGCCGTAGGTACATCGGTGTGGGTGTGGCGACAGCTCATCGGAACCTCCATGGAGTTGTTCCAAGCTTCGACGCCCCGCGCGCCACAAGCACCCGGGGTGCCCACTGGTAAATCCCCTGGGACCGCGCGCCGCGGACACCCCGTGCGGGTCGGCCCGGGTCGGCGGGAGCAACTTCCAGGGGCCGGCCAGGGCGACGTACGGGCGCGACCTGCCGCCCACGCCGAGATGCTCGAGTCAACCGAACCCAGACAGAGGTGGACGACGATGGCGCAACACATCGAGGACTACGCCCTCATCGGCGACCTGCGCACGCCGCCCTGGTCGGCACCGATGGAGCAATCGACTGGCTGTGCCTGCCGCGCTTCGACTCCCCGGCCATCTACGCCGCCATGCTCGGGGACACCGACCACGGCCATGGAGTCTCGCCCCGGTCGACAAGGACCGCTGCAGCCGGCGCCGGTACCGTGCCGGCACCCTGGTACTGGAAACCGAGTGGAACACCGCGGACGGCGCCGTTCGGGTCACCGACTTCATGGTCCCCGGCGCTGCGACACCCATGGTCGTGCGGATCGTGGACGGCCTGGTCGGAGCAGTCGCGATGCGGACCCGCATCGCGCCGACGGATGGCTACGGCAAGGACGTCCCGACCTTGCGCCGCGGTCGCGGCCGCCTGCTCGCGACTGCGGGCTGCGACGCAACTGTGGCTCGACCAGCGACGTCGACCTTACGCAGCGCCCGGACGGATCGTGGACCGGGGGAATTTCTCGGTCACGGCAGGCGAGCGGGTCACGTTCACCCTCACTTACAGCCCCGCCGGCGAGCTACGACACTGGACGCCGTTGGGGCTCTAGCGCCACCGAGGCAGATACTGGACCGAGTGGATCACGCCGGTCGACCTACACCGGCCTGTGGCGGACAGAGGTCAACCAGTCGCTGATCATCCTCAAGGCACTGACCTACGCACCGACAGGCAGCATCCTGGCCGCCGCGACCACCTCACTGCCCGAGCAGATCGGCGGATCCCGCAACTGGGACTACCGCTACTCCTGGCTGCGCGACGCAACCTTCACATGGGGCGTTCCTCGCCACCGGCTACCTCGACGAGGCCGGCGGCCTGGCGGGACTGGCTGGTGCGCACCGTCGCCGAAGAACCGGTTCGACCTGCAGATCATGTACGCCATCGACGGGGCGCGGTGATCTCCCGAACAGACGCTCGACTGGTTGCCCGGGCATGCCGGGTCGGCTCCGGTGCGGTCGGGAACGCCGCATGCACCCAGCAGCAGAACGACGTCTGGGGAGAGGTGCTCGACATCCTCTCGGAGGCCCGGAACGCCGGCTACCCGGATACCGCGGATCAGGAGAAGCTGGAGCGATCGCTGCTCGACCAGATCGAGCGGCACTGGCAAGACCCCGACCACGGGCTCTGGGAGGTCCGCGGACCCCGGCGTCACTTCGTGCACTCCAAGCTGCTGGCCTGGGTCGGGGTCGACCGCGCCGTACGCGCGCTCGACGGCACCCGGCGAGTCTCACACGAGCTCGGCCGGCTCCGGCGCTGCGTCGCGCGATCTCGCGCGAGCTCGCCGACCGTGGGTACAACCCTGGCCGGCGGGCGTTCACCCAGTCCTAAGGGTCACCCAGACTGGACGCGGCGGTGCTACTCATGCCGCGCTACGGTTCCTATCCTGGGACGACCCCCGCATGGTCGCCACCGTCGATGCGATCCAGCGGGAGCTGACCGAGGACGGGCTCGTCCTGCGCTACGCCGTCGGCGATGACGGCCCCAACGTCGACGGCGTCCCGGCGGCGAAGGCGCCTTCGTGGCCACGTCCTTCTGGCTCGCTGACGCGTTGCACGGGATCGGTCGCGACCGACGAGGCGACCGAACTGTTCGAACGCCTGCTCTCGCTTCGCAACGACGTCGGCCTGCTCAGCGAGGAGTACGACCCGACTACCGGCCACCACCTCGGCAAGACGCCCCAGGCCTTCAGCCACGCGGGCCTGATCACCACCGCCTCTCACTTTGAGCGCTGCAAGTGTCGTCGTCTTGAGCTCTGCAGGGTCCATGGTGAGACCGACGCTCCCGTCGCCTGACGACGGGGTCGTCGGCGCTTTCGACGGACCAGCTGTGGCGGCCAGGGATTGACCCTGGCGCCAACCAGTCCGGGCGCCGCCATCGTGAAAGAGCAAGCCAACTGCTCGGAAGGGATCGCGCAATGGCCACGTTCTCGGCCGGATTCACCGGCCGGCACAACCGCGGGATGCCGCGCTGACCTGCCACCGGGTCAGTACCACACGCAGCGACTTCCCGGTGCTCTCCGCTGGACCACCCCGCGGGTACCGCTCGACGCGTGGCGTTGGAGATCAAAGCGGATCAGGGCGTCGTACGGAGTTGGAGCTGGGACGAGTTCCGTGCGCTAGGCGCCGAGCAGATCACCGTCGACATCCACTGCGTGACCCGATGGAGCAAGCTCGGCACCACGTGGACCGGAGTACCTGTCGATGCGCTGCTGTCGGGTGTCGAGGCGAACGGTGACTTCGTGATCGCCTCGTCGTACGGCGGGTATACGACCAACCTCCCGCTCGAGGACCTGGTCGACGGCAAGGCCTGGGTGGTGTTCGAATACGAAGGCGACCGCTCGACTCGGAGCACGGCGGTCCCGCACGTCTGATGGTACCGCATCTGTATCTGTGGAAGAGCGCCAAGTGGCTGCGGGGACTGACAATTGCAGGACCAGGACGAGCCGGGGTTCTGGGAGCAACTGGGCTATCACAACTACGGCGATCCGTGGAGGGAGCAACGGCATTGGGACGACTGAGCTGGCGACGCGCCAGCGTGATCGGCATCCACGAGGAGACCGCGACCGCGCGCACTCTGACCCTGGAGGTCGAAGGCTGGAAAGGCAATCGGCCGGGGCAGCATGTCGATCTCCGGCTGACTGCACCCGACGGCTACACCGCTGTCCGTCCGTACTCCATAGCGACCTCGCTCGACGCCTCCAGCTCGACCTCACCGTGGGGCTCGCCGAGAACGGTGAGGTGTCCAGCTACCTGGTCGCCGAGGCCGACGTAGGGGCCGAGGTGGAGGTGCGTGGACCGCTCGGCGGCTGGTTCGTTGGGATCGAGACGACCCTGCGCCCGTCCAGCTCGTCGGTGGAGGGGTCGGCGTGGTGCCGCTGATGGCGATGCTCCGCGAGCACGACCGGCCCCCGAACGCCAGCCGATGCGGCTGCTGT
Organism: uncultured Actinomycetota bacterium; assembly: GCA_963748245.1. Lineage (GTDB taxonomy): Bacteria > Actinomycetota > Actinomycetes > Propionibacteriales > Kribbellaceae > Kribbella. Next base: position 698,861 of record CAVVIA010000006.1, read on the forward strand.
ACTCGACCCGTAGCCCTACGACGTTGCTGTATGCCTCCGAGCTGGCCCGGCGGGCCAAAGATCCCGATCCGGCCTCGGCGGTGACGGTCCTCTATACGCGCAAGCACCTGACGGCGAGCCAGGCCAGCGGGCCGACTCACCGTCTCGGACATCGTCGCGTACGGCCTACCGCCGCTGCCGGGGACGCGTTGCTACGTGTGCGGTTCGACGGGATTGTCGAGGCCAGCATCGAACATCTGATCACCGCAGGATTCGCCTCCGACAACATCAGGGCCGAACGCTTCGGATAAGGAGCCGCAATGGAGACCGCATTCACCTACCTCGACGGCAACGCCGCCGCCGGACCACTGTCCGACCTGCTGAACTTCGACATCACCATGGCGGTTGGCCGATGCGCCGGCTGCCTTTCCAGCATGGTGATGGCGCAATGCCAGCGTGTACCCACCGGACCGGGTCTGGTGTTGCGATGCGCATTCTGCGATCGGGTGTTGGTCGGCTGGTCGTCGCAGGGAATCGCGCCTGGCTGGAGATGACCGGACTTGTCAGTCTGCAGATCGACCGAACCAGCCGGCTGATGACCGATGTGTGCTTGGGAAGCACTGATGCCGACAGGGGCAACGATATGACCGATCTGACTGTGACGAATCACCGGGCCGACAGTTCGGCCAACGAGGCCCTCACAAAACTCGCGCGCCATGGCGCCGCCACCTTTGGTTACAAGGCAAGTCTTCAATCGACCGCAAGCTCGCCAAACTCCTGCGCCTCCGAGTGTCTCAGATCAACAACTCCACCTACTGCCTCAACGTCCACTACGAGGCCGCCCGCGACCTGGGCGTTCGCCGCGAGTGATCGATACCCTCTCCGCCTGGTGGGGGACCGACTTCTCACGACGACGCCTCCCGCGCTGCCCTCGCTTACACCGAGGCGATCACCCGGGTCGCTGACGCGAGTGTCGCCGACGACTTCGGTGCACGGCATGACGCGCTCGCCGAGCACTTCTCGCCCGAGGAGATCCTCGAAATCATCGGGATCGTCATCAACATGAATATCTGGACGAGACTCAAGCTTGCCGAGGGAACCGTCCTCGGGCTCGCCGACGGATGACGCCGTGAGGCCGCTCACCTGCGAGGCCGCTGTACGGCTCGCGAGTGACCAGCTTGCCGGACTGCTGTCCGACGTGGACCGGGGGCGTTGATCGCCACCTGGCGGCGTGTAACGACTGCACGTGCCTGATGGACCAGCTACGTAGCACCGTCACACTCCTCCGGTTACGTCCTCAGGCGCAGCTCAAAGACTCGCTCCATGCCGTGGTTTCCCCGGGGAGGATGGCCGCCCCGAGATGCTTACCGCGCAACTGCCGCAGCTCCACGCGCTCGCCAGCGCGCTCGACGCCGACACAGCCGACGACCTGGTGCAGGAGACGCTGATATCTGCGCTCGCAGACCCCGGGCCGACACGACCGGATCGGGTCTCGCCCGCCGCCCTGGAGCGCCTAGCCGCGGAACCAATGCCGATATCGAATCCCGGCCGTCCCGGTCCCAGGCACTGACCCGGATGCCGACGAGGCGGAGCTCTTCTACCCCGACTTCTACACCGACGGCCCCGATGCCGGAGCATCGGTGGATCCGCCCGTGGCTTGGGGGGAGGCGAAGGTCCTCCGGCCTTACGAAGCCCTGGCCACGGTCGAGGCTTACGGCGCCGTGAACGCAGCGCTCACCAAACTCGATCCGATTGACCTCGGTCTCCTGAGCCTGGTCGACATCGAGGGCGCTCCTTTCAGCAGGGCTGTTCTGGAGCTCGATCTGCCCCCTGCTGAAGCGCGCGAGCGGCTCGCCCTGGCCAGGTTTGCCGTACGCGCCGCAGTGGACCGATACTCCGCGGATGACGCACGAAGTGCACTGACAAGCACCGGACTTGCGATAGGCGCAGATCAGAAGCCAGTCCATGTTCGGTCCTCACAGTGGCGATTCATCGCTGGGTTGCGAGCTGTTCAACTTCCTGTACGACCCTGTCGAGAGCGCCGCGCTCGATCTTCCCGGCCAAAGATGACGGCCTCGGAGTACGCGTCGCGGAAGGTCTGCCAGATCGTGATCGAGTTCGCGACGTTCGGCACCTCCAACTGTTCGCGCGGCCTGGTTGGCAAACACGATGTAGTCGGAGTTCTTTGTGAAGTAGTCCGGGTACGTCGACACGACCGCCTTCCGCAACGGCATCTGCCCAGTTATCTCGAAGCTTGCCGTCCTGTTCCTTGCTGGTCGCGAACTTGAGCATGTCCCACGCCGTCCCACGGTTCTTGCAGGCCGAGTACATCGCGACGTTCTTCGCATCACTGAACGTCCACGTCTTGACCGCCGGCTTGGCTCGGACGTCGGCACCGGGCACCCCCAGTCGATTTTGTCTTTGTAAGTCGCGATGCCCACGGGCCAACGACAGCCATCGCGGCGGTGCCGTCGACGAAGGCGTCACCGGTGTACTTCTCCTGGGCCGCGAGTTCCGGCGACATCGTCCGCCAGAAGGCGGCGACCTTCTTGCCCTCAGCCGATGCGTGCTGGGCTTTGCCGTTCTCGACAAGCTGCTTGCCGCCGGTCTCCGCCGCGAACAAAGGTAGAAGTGAACCACAACTGGTAGAACTCGTTGCTCGGCGCCGGGTAGATCGCGAATTTCGCGGCTTGCGTCGCAACCAGCTTCCGCGAGCTGGCGAGAAATTGGTCATAGGTGGCCAGCTCCGGCTTGTCCGGATCCAGGCCCGCCTTTGCGAAGGCCTTCTTGTTGTAGAAGATCATCACTGGTTCGACTTCCACGGCAGCTGGTAGTACTTGCCATCGGTCGACTTGTACTGCCCGGCGGCCGTGCCGCTGCGGTCCTCGACGTACGCCGTACCGCCTTCGGGAGGCTGTCGAGCGCCACCAGGCCACCCTGCTTCTGGAACTGCGAGACCGACGCGGGTGATGTGTTGAAGATCATGCAGGGCGCGTTGCCCGCCGTGATGGCCCACCGATGACCGCTTCGGAACTCTTGCCAGCTGGAATCTCCTGGGCGGTGATCTTCTGGTCCGAGTGAGCCGAGTTCCAGGCGGCGACCATCTGGTTGCCCCAGGCCACCTCCTCGGCGCTGTTCGACATCCAGATTGTGATTGACCCCCTGGTCTGTGCGGTGGTGCCCGATCCACTGCCGCCATCGTCATCAACAACGTAAATGGCCGCTGCAACAACCAGGAGGATGGCCAGCAGCCCGGCTGTAAGCGGGCGCCCGATCGATGTCAACCGCATAATTCCTCCAACACAATCTGTTCGATGCAGAGTTGAGCAGGCGCTGTGCGAGACCGTCGCGGCTCTGGTCGTGGACAGCCCGGCCATTGCCATGCGTGGCATGAACAGCGCCTTGCCCGACTCCCGATGGAGATGCCCGACGGTGTACCCATCGGGAGTTTTGCCATCGAGCGCGGGAGTCGGGTCGGCGTCGTCGTAGCAGGGTAGGCAGCGCGCCCCGTTGCGCCAGACGCGTCGCGGCGGTGCAGGGGAGTCGGCCGTGTGCCGCTACGTAGTGAGCTGAATGCCGCCCGCACCTCAGCTGCGAAGAGCTCCGGCTCCTCCCAGGCGGCGAAGTGGCCGCCCCGGTCGACCTCGTTGAAGTAGGCGAGGCCGGGGTAGACCGTCTCGACCCAGCTCCGCGGGGCAGCCCAGATTTCGCCCGGGAACGTTGTGAAGCCGACAGGAACCGAGACCGGCGGGGAGCATGGCCGGCCGCACGCGCGCGAGGAACCGTCCGAATTCCCAGTACCACCGGGCGGCCGAGGCGCCGGTGCCGGTCAGCCAGTACAGCGTGATGTTGTCGAGGATGTTGTCCCGGGTGAGGTTGCCGACGGGCTCGCCGTCGACAAATGCACGGGAGATCTTGTAGTAGCTGTCCGTGTCGTGGTCGAGCATCCAGGCCGCCAGCCCGACGGGTGAATCCAGCAAGGAGTAGCCGATCGTCTGCGGCCGGGTGGACTGCTCCAGGAAGTAGCCGAAGCCGTCCGTCGTGAACGTCTCGAGCGCGGCGTGCGCCGCGCGTTCCTGCTCGGACTCCGCCGGCAGCTGATCGACGATGCCCGAGCGCCGTCGCGAGCAGGTTGACGTGGATGCCGCGCAAGCCCGTCGGGACCTTGGCGGCCCATCGCGTCCGTGACGGCGGCGCCGACGTCGCCCCCTGGGCGACGTAGCGCGTGTAGCCGAGGCGATCCATCAGCTCCGCCCAGGCTTGTGCGATGCGGCCGGACTCCCAGCCGAGCTCGGTCGGCTCGCCCGAGAAGCCGTAGCCGGGCAAGGACGGCAGCACCAGGTGGAACGCGTCCTCGGCGCTTGCCGCCGTGGGCGGTCGGGTCGGTGAGCGGGCCGACGGTGTCGAGCAGCTCGATGACCGAGCCGGGCCAGCCATGGGTCATGATCAGCGGCAACGCGTTCTCATGCCGCGACCTGACGTGGATGAAGTGGATGTCGACCCCGTCGATCTCGGTCGTGAACTGCGGAGTGCGTTCAGTCTCGCCTCGCACTTGCGCCAGTCGTACTCCGTCGTCCAGTAGCGGGCGAGCTCCTGCAGCGTCGCCAGTTGCACGCCCTGCGATCGGTCTCCGACGAGTTCCTTGCTGGGCCAGCGCGTGGCCGCGATGCGCCGGCGCAGGTCGTCGATCTGCTCCTGTGGAACGTCGATCTGGAACGACTGAATTCCGGTCGTGGCGTCGAGGTGGTGCTCATCTCGCCTCCTTGGCGCCGCGACCTGAAGGCCGCACGGATCTCGGTCGTGCAGAGATCCGGCCCTGCCAGGCGCAAGGTGGGTCAGGATCTCTTTCGCGAGACCTGATGCGATTGGTGACGCCACCGAGCCTGCTCTTCTCAGCCTTGACGGGGCACCCGTGGGAAGCCCTGGTCTGCCCGGGTCGGCTCGGCCCGGGGGTGCTCGCGATCAATGTCGGTAGCGGCCGTCGAATCGTGTGCGGGCGGTCGGCGAGGCGGAGCCTGACGACGATGCCGTCCTCGACCAGCGCAGGTCGTAGGTGTTGCGGTAGCTGGGTGGCCACAACGAGCCGAACTGGCCGTCTCCGTCGATGTGCCCCTGGGTCGGATGACCGTCTCGACGTATGTCGTCCCGCCGTCGGTGTCGAAGACCTGCGTCGCGCCGTCGGCTTACACCGGTCGCCGATGACGCCGAAGTCCTTAGGGTGAGCACGACCAATTCCTCCAGGCCGCTGGGTCGTGCTGATCGCAGGCATCAGGTGTGGCTGGCGCAGGGCTGCTGGCTCCGGTTATGTCGGCAAGATCCTGTAGGGTGTGTCGCACAAGGCATCGGGCTCGGGCTGATGGTCCGCCACTCACGGCGGTGGTGCTTCGTGGTCGTCGCCACGTAGGTGTAGG
>CAVVIA010000007.1:0-122627 GCA_963748245.1 uncultured Actinomycetota bacterium
GTCAGCCTGACTGACCCCAATCGGGGAGGACACGAAACCAGCTACCGACGCTACGCCCCGCGATCACTGCCTGACACGCAACCGTCAACCGCAAATCCTCCCGGCCAACTCCCCCGTAGGCCCCAGGACTACATGGCCGGCCGGAAGGATCTGCGGCCCGACGCTGGTCCACTGACGCCAGCGCGAGCTGGTTCCCGCTCGAGAAAGGAGCCAGCCGACCCCTCCCGGGTGCCCACGCCCAAACGCATCGAACAGACCAAACGTCTCGAAAGGAGGCCGCGCATGACGACCATCTCTGGCAGCACCCAAGACGTCCTGAGCGGCCTTGAAGGTCTCGGCCAGATTCATCACCAGGCTCGATCCCGGGAAGCGGCACAACCCGGCCTCTGGCACCAAGGAAGCAAGTCAGCGCGCGGTCTCTATCGCGACTACGGCGCTTGGCTTGACCACACCGCGTCCGCTGGCGGCTGTGTCCGCTCGATCCAGCTTCCCGGCACAGCCCACGCCGTCGAGCGCACCGGACGGACCATCTCCACCCGGCACACCAGGCTCGCACGCCGTTCACCAGCCCACGGGGCCGGCGGTCTGCTGAACCTGCGGAGTGTTGGTTGATCCGCGTGGGTGGTGGGTACCGGCGCTCTACCAAATGCTCGAGACACCGGGTGCGGGTCTCGAGCCTGCACGCGTGTCACGGGCTCCCTGCTGGGCCACGGCCCACTGCACCGAGAGGCAGACCGCGATGTCGATGCACGCATTCGACCCCTGGACCTACCGAGCGACTTCCGGCTACACCGAGGGCAACGACCTGACCGGCTACAAGATCGCCGCCACCGACGGCGACATCGGCAAGGTCGACGAAGCCACCGACAAGACCGGCACCGCCGGGCTGGTGGTCGACACCGGGCCGTGGATCTTCGGCCGCAAGGTGCTGCTGCCGGCCGGCGTGGTCGAGCGGGTCGACCACGACGACGAGAAGGTCTACGTCGACCGCACCAAGGACCAGATCAAGGCCGCCCCCGAGTACGACCCCGACACCGGTGTCGATGACGACTACCGCACCCGGCTCGGCGGCTACTACGACGACACCTACCGCACCGGCATGTAGCCGGCTGGGTGTAAACCCGTGCGTTCGGCGGCCGGTGCCGCGGTCCCGCCTAATACGGGTCCCGCGGCCACGGCCGCCGAACGCACGACCGCTGATTACACCGCGGGGCGCTCGATGCACGCGACGACCAGATCCGCACCCAAGGCACTCACACCGGAGGCACGCATTGACTGACACGACGTCGATCCGCGACAACACCGACTCGTGGAGCGACGACGAGATCACCCAACTGCGCGAACTCGCCGGATGCTCCACAACCACACACATCATCGCGCTCAACCTGGGTCGCAGCGAAGACGCCGTACGATCCAAAGCGCACGAGCTCGGGATATCGCTGGATCCCTAACCCGAAACCGCGGCTCGGTGATGCCCAACGACCGGGTCGGCCGTCCCGCGCGGTGGGGCTGTGGGACGGAAGGACACCCGGCCAGGTCGCGGAACTGACCGGGTTCGGCGATGAGTTGCGCGCGGCCCACCTGATATCCGACCGAGCCCGCCGGAGGCAGCTCACAGCACGCCGGCACGCGATCGCTCAGTGCCTCGGGGACGTCGCACAGGCCGGCGCCGCCAGCACGGGCGAGCGATCACCAGCACCGTTGCGGAGCGTCTCGCCGAGACCCTCGACGACGCCCGGGGCAAGCCGGGCGCGGCTCAACTGTTGCGCACTGGACGACCAATCAGCGCGCGGCCGGCTCAGCCGATCTGGACGGTCCCAGATGCTGACGGTCTGAACCCCACTGCCTCGGACTGCGTTTCGGGGTTGCCCCGCGACGACCAGCTCGGCCGCCGGACACCGCAGGCGGCACCGGCGCGACCAACCGTCGCAACGGAGGGCGGCGAGCCGGCCAGCTCGGCAGACGAACGCCGGTGCCCGACGGGGGCCGGATCTGATTCCTTTGCACGGCTACGCCAAGGCAGGGGACCGCGACCTGCGGCGTGCTGCCGAGGGCAACCGTCTCACCGACGTACGGCGAGTCGTCGCAGTCGGCCTTGTTGTTCGCCGTCACGTTCTTCGTGGTGTCGCCATCGGCCGCGTGGTTCGCCGGCACTGTCTCGGTGACGGCGTACGTGCCGACCAGCAGACAATCGACGCACGGTTCTCCGTGAGTGCATACACAGAGCCCAAGGCGTGGGCCTTGGGCTCTGTGCTGTTGCTGTTTCGTTGGTTGCGGACTGACCTAACCGCCGATCAAGCCGTCGATCACGGGTCGATCACGATCGTGCAGACGATGGTGCGCGGCGACGGGTCGATACGGATGTCCTCGTGGGTTCTCGAGTCGTCCCAACCGGTTGCCGGCGTGTCGTCCGCAGTCGTCCCAGTGTTGGTGCACTCGATCGACGTGGCGCTGGTCTCTCCAGAGCCACCGTCGCGGAAGTTCACCTGGATGTCCGCGAGCGGCGGATCCACGAACGTCACCACAGCAGCCCCGGTTGGCGGGGTGGTGGTGCAGTTGGTCCCTGCGACCACGGTGACCGTCTCGGGGCCCGGGTCCGTGGGGAGTCCGTAGCCGGGCGGCGCCGACGTCTCGGTGACGTCGTAGTCACCGGGGAGAAGCCCGGAGACACATACCTCGCCGATGGTGGGATCCTCGTCCCCTGCACCGTTGTCCGTGACGCTAGAGCCGTCATACGAGAAGACGGCACCCGCAGTGGACACTAGTCCACCCTTGGTGCTGTTCTTCACGATCGCCAGGGCACCGACCTGCAACGTGTTGGTGTACGTGCAGTCCACGATGTCGCTCGCTGCAAGGTTGAAGCTGACCGTTCGACCGTTGATGGTGATCGTCGTACCATCCCCTGTCTCAGAGGCCGAGCAGTCGAGGTTGGTAAACACGAACGTCGGGGCCGGATCCGTCTCCGTGACGCTGTAGCTTCCCGCCTGGACGTCACTCCCGTAATCAATGTGCTCGCCGTTCTTCAGACCGAAGGTCGCCGGGACCAGGCCACCGGTGGTCGTGTAGGCGAAGGTGGTGTCCGTCGGGTCCGGGCTCGGGTCGGTCACCTTGCGGATGATGACCTGGCCGCAGTTGGCGATGTTGACGTCGCCCGGGCCGACGAGGTCCTTCATCTGCGCCTGAGCGGAGTTGCCGGACGACCGGCTCACGGCGTAGGTCTTGCCGAAGGCCGTGCAGACGCCCGGCTGGAACACACCGGCGTCGGTCAGGTTGATGATCGCCTCACCGAACTCATTGACCCCAGACGTCGACGACACCGAGGTCGTTGCCGGTGGTGTCGGCGGCGTGTTGGTGTCCAGGACTGAGGCTGTCGTGTTCACCCTGCCCTCGGCGAAGCCGCCAGCGGTCAGGTTGGTCGCCGGTCCCCAGCACGGCGGGCTGTTGGTGGTGACCTCACAGGACCCGGTGGTGACCCAGCGCCGCAGCGTGAGCACCGGGGCATCGCCGGCGCCGCCCTCGAAGTCGTACACGATCAGCATGTCACCGGCGGTACGTTGCACCAGGCCGTCCGAGCCGGCCGGACACGCGGTGGTGCCCTGGTTGAACTCGAAGCCGATGTGAGCAGACGGCGACGTGGTGTTCTGCGGGATGCGCGTCCAACTCAAGCCCAGGAACACGTCACCGTTCACGGTCTTGCTGGTCACGTAGACCCGTTCCAGGTCGTCCTTGTTCGGCGCCTTCCCGGTATTCACTGTCGGACAGTTGTTGTCCTGCTTCGTCCCGCCGGCGAACGCGTCGTCACTGGTTGTGGCTGCTGCGTCCTCCAGACCGGTGAACGCCCAACCCGAAACGGTCTTGGCGGCCGTTCGGTCCGGCGCGGTGCCCGTCCAGGTGGTCGGAGCGAAGCTGTTCCAGTCGAAGTTGATCGGGGCCTGCGGCGCCAGGTTGCCGTCGTCGCCCTCGAATCCCGCCGCATCCGAGACGGGACCCGCGAACGCCGGCGACGAGGTCGCTACCAGACCGAGTGTTGCCAGGGACACGACAAGAAGACCGATAACCCCGCGCCTGTGCCGTAGCCCCCGACGGTGAGCGTGCTCACCGCTCTTACGTAGCCGAATCATGCTGATGCTTCCCTTCGATTCGTCGATTCCCCGAGTCGAGGCGGCCGCTCCGCGAACCGTCTTGTCACACGTGTCGACCTGTGCACAGCGAGACTCAACCGGCCGAGCCGGCTATGCCGCAGGCGCGTCGGCGGCGACCTTGGCGGTCCCGGTCCGGCGCGCAGGACTGCGGGCGAGCGGTTACTCCACCGTTCGCCGAAATATTCGAAATCCCCCATTGCATCCCCCACGACAGAACGAGTCACCCATACACATCAAGCAACTAGCGGCGCTGACTGAATCGACCTATGCACGCCGCGCGAGCGGCAGCGAGCCCGCCGGATATCAACTCGGCACACTCAATGCCCGTCAGCGTTCGCCGCGGTGGACTGCCTGCAGCGCGCACGCCAAAGCCAAGCGATCGGTACATGTCTCCCCCTCAGGAGATCCGGCTCACCGGGCCTGGACGGGCCCGAGCGGCTCCTTCGTGGCGCCGCGGATCGGCGCATACCTCCCCCACAAACCATCCCCCGGGAAGCCGCGGCGCGGCGTTGGATCCACGGCACCTGAACCCCTGCTCAAAAACTACTCCCGCGAGTCTCGTATCACAATTGCCTAACAGCAGTTGACTTTGCGGCACGTCTCCGCTGCGTGCAGTGACGCGACCTCTGGGCCACGTAGCCCCGGCGCCCGCCGTGCCTCATCAACATCTACCAAGTGCTGCACTGCGATGCGGAACAGTCGTAGCCGGGTAGCAAATGCGTGGACTCGAGTTGATGACCCGATCCGCCCCGGGCGACGGGCGGCGGCTGCCATACAGATGCGGGCCTGCGAGCTTGCCGTGGGCAACGAACCGAGCGTGACCGCGGCCTGGATCGCACGGCCGGGTCGTGCGGCGTCGAGAAAGGCCTGCACCTGCTCACCGGCAACGTGGCTCTCTTCGACGGCAAGACCGCGGGGTTGCTCGGTTCGATCACGACGCCGAACCAGCAACTCGTCACCGCGGATTTCCTGCCCGACGGCCACACCGTCGCGACAGCCTCCTTCGACGACGGCGTATATCACTGGGACGCCCGACTGGACCACCATCGAGACCGCCTGCCGGATGGCCGGGCGTGATCTGACCGCTGAGGAATGGCGGGAGAACTTTGGCGATCGGCCGTACGTGAAGTCCTGTTAAAGCGCGCGGAGCAGGACCAGGCAGCGGGGGCGGGGGAACTGTGTACGACGACCTGGCGGGGTTCGGGGGTTGAGTTCAGGGCCAGGAGGAAGGAGCTGTCAGTGAGAGCGTTGCCCTCGGCATCGTTGGCTCGGAGGGCGTCGCCGGCGAGGTCAGGAAGTGGGTGGATCGGCAGCAACTCGACCGACGTGACCCTCAGCTCGGTCAGATAGTTGATCACCGATGGATGCGCGAGACCGGCATACGTCCCGCGCTGATCCTCGGGTACGTCGGGATGCACCTTGGTGTCCAGCTCGTAGATGACCGTCTCGCCCCAGTGCACCGGCTTGCTGATCGGCAGTGGTGCCTCGGAATCGGCGACGACCACGGGTCGGCGACTGGGAACAGATCGCGCCGCCGAAACCGTCGCCATCCTCCGCCTGGAAGCCGGCCGAAGTCCCCAGGACCGCCAGCTCGCCGACCTCGTCGGCGAACTCACGCTGAAGTCGCCGAAGTTCTCCACTGGTGGAACGACCACCGGGTGCTGCGCCGGACCCACGGCGCCAAGCACTACCACCACCCCCTCGTCGGCGACCTGTACTTCTCCTACGAGTCCTTCCAAGTGCCTGGTGACACGGACCAGACGCTGTGCGTCTACAACGTCGAACCCGGCTCCGACACCACCCAGGCTTTGCAACTCCTCACTGGACAGCCCCGCAGCCGACGGAGACGCCGGAACGAGGTGCGTAGAGGGCCTGGGCCGCTACAGCCCGCCGCTCCGGCGAGCTCAACTCCTCGCCGCCCTGCGAAGAGGACGACAGCGACGCAACGCCTGACCAGGTGAAGGCACTCGTGCAAGAGCTGAACAAGCGGCGTCACCACCGGGTCGACGTCGCCCGAATCGAACTCGACGTCGACCCACAATGTCTGGTGGCTCGCCATTGCGCGGCGGCTTCAGCCGATCCCGATGCGGAAGCCCTCGCGCCAACTGGCGTAGCGCGGCGTCCAGCCGAGCTCCCGCTTGGCCTTCGCGTTCGATGACCCCCGTACGGTGGTCATCAGCGCCAGGCCGTACTGACCGATCAGCGGCCGCGCCAACCACGCCGGCAGCCGCATCGGTCGCTTGCCGCCGAGCTGCTCGGCCAAGTAGGGCAGCCACTCGGCGATCGGGGCCGGGTCGTCGTCGACGACGTTGTAGATGCCGGGAGCGCCCCGCTCGATGGCAGCCACGGTCGCGCCGGCGGCGTCGTCGATGTGGATCCACGACCACACCCCGGCCCCGCCGCCAACCACCGGGAACTTCGCGCGCCGGACCATCTCGCCCATCTCGCCAGTGCGCGACAGCGCGTTGCCGGGCCCGTAGAAGTTGCCGTAGCGCAGCACCACACCCTCGATGCCGGGCGCCGTGGTGACGGCCTCCTCGACGTGCTTGATGGCGCGCAGGGACTGCCGCGCCTCCTTGCCAGGGTCCTCGACGAGCGCGTCGTCCTCGGTCTTGACCGGGCCACCGGTGCGTTCATTGGTCCAGTGCCCGCCGTAGCTCTGGGCGACGAAGCGTCGTACGCCGGTCGCCCGGGCGGCTGCGAGCAGGTGGTCGGTGGCCTCGGTCCGCAGCCGGTTCGTCATCGCGAAGTCTTGGTCCCACTTCTTCATGTTCCCCGTCATCGCGCTGAGCGCGGTGAGCTGGTGGACGATGACGTCCGGCTTGGCCTGGGCCACGGCGCCACGGATGCTGTCGGCGTCCAGCGGGTCCATCACGATGCCGGTCGCTCCCTGCGCGTCGACGGCGGCCCGGCCGGTCGCGTTGCGGCTCGATCCGAACACCTCATGGCCGGCCTCGGTCAGCAGGGGCACGAGTCGGCTTCCCAGCGCTCCGGTCGCTCCAGCAATGAAGATTCGCATGATCCTTCTCCTTCGGGGTTACTGTTTGGCCCCTTCGACGGGAGTGAGTGGCTGCCTGTGACAGATCCCAGAAAAGACTTCGAAATTTATGCTTGACCCTGATGCAGCGTCCGTCCCGCACGCTTTCTTCACGGGCACTGAGGTCCGACACCACGGAGGAGAGAGCGTCCGGGAGGTCATCGGCGCAGACCTCGCCGCGTTCTGCGACACGCGGCTGCCGGTGGCATCGAGCGACCGCGCCAAGGCGGTGCGTACCTCGCTCGACAGCCATCTGGTGACGCAGCTAGTCTGAGCGTCCGATGAATCGATCTCGCCCGGTCGCACGACAAGCTGCGGCCGCTGATGTTCTCGATCGCATACCGCATGCTCGGCAGCGTGGCGGAGGCGGAGGACGTCGTACAGGAAGCGTTCCTCCGCATGCACCGCAGTTCTCAGGACGGCGTGGACAACCTCGAGGCGTACGCCACCACGGTCACCACGCGGCTCGCCATCGACACGTTGCGTTCCGCGCGCATCCGGCGAGAACGGTACGTCGGCCCGTGGCTGCCCGAGCCGATCGTCAGCTCCGCCGACGCGGATCCCGCACATCGGATCGAGCTCGACGAGTCGGTGTCGACGGCGTTCCTCGTCCTGCTCGAGGCGCTCTCGCCGGTGGAGCGGGCGGTGTTCGTGCTGCGCGAGGTGATCGGCTACGAGTACGGCGAGATCGCGGCGGTCGTCGACAAGAGCGAGGCGAACTGCCGGCAGGTCTTCGCCCGGGCGAAGAAGCGGATCAACGATGGAAAGCCGCGGTTCGAGTCGTCCCGCGAGGACCGCAACCGGCTGGCGACCGAGTTCCTCGCCGCGATCAGCGACGGCGACATGGCCGGCCTGGAGCGGCTACTCGCAGAGGACGTGGTGTTTGTCGGCGACGGTGGCGGCCGGGCGCCGGCGATCCAGACGCCGATGATCGGTGTGATGTCTGTGACCCGGTTCCTGCTCGGCCTGATGCGCCAGGGCGAGCGGTTGGGCGTGCTCCTCGACCTCGTGCAGGCCAACGGCCAGCCGGCGCTGCGGACCCGGGCCGCCGACGGCGCGATGCTCGGCATCATGACGATCGACGTCGAAGCCGACCGGATCGTCGGGCTCCACAACGTCCTCAACCCCGACAAGCTCGGCCACCTCGGCCCAGTCGGTGACCTGGACGCGCTGCTCGGCCGCCGGGCCTGAGCCCTCAGCCCCGTCCACGAGGCGATCCTCGACGCGCTGGATCGCCCGATCCCAAGGCACTAACCCGATTGACCCAACTCAGGCCACAGGTTCTGTCCGCACTGCGACAACGAAATGCCCGTGAAGCGCATTCGAGTCGCCGTATGGCCGCCGTTCGGGTGCTGGCAGCTTGGGTGGCGGAGGAGCAGCGGTGACCCCGACGAGTCGGCGAACTGAGACCGAGCCGGTGCGGCTTCCCCCCGATCGGTCCGGTCGAGGTGGCCTTGGCACGCTCGGTCGTGCAGGTCCCGAACCGCACGCGCTGCCGGAGATCCCGCTATGAGGCGAAGTGGGACGGGGTCCTTCACTGAACTTGTCCAGAGCGATCGTGAGACTGGCTCGCTCCTTAGCTACGCGGACAGTTTCCGGTTTCCATGATGTGGAGGGCAGGCACTGCCGGTGTCGCCCGTCACGGCGGACATCGAGGAGGTCGGAGAGTGGTTCGACGTACTGCCCGAAGCCGTGGGGATCGGGGGTCTGGTTGATCAAGGGTGCGAACTTGCGCTACGTCGGCGGGCGCCGGGAGTGTTGGGCGGGTTGTCGAAACCAGCCGGTGGCGTGCACGGGGCATCGGCCCGGCAGGTGGGCGGCGGCGCCGGCACGGCCTGCGACGAGGAGTCGGGTGAGCCAGCGGATCCGTCGTCGCAGCATCAGCAGGAGTACGGCTCCGATCGCGGCGACCGCGCCGGGTAGCGGCGCTGGTTTGTTGTCGGGAGGCGCGGGATAGCCGCCGTCGTCGAGACTGGCGGCGCGCTCGAAGCGGTTGCGGAGAACGGGAAAACGCGCCGTCGGCGTAGTAGGCCGTGGGAAACGCCAGAGGGCCGCCAATGAGGGTGAGCACGGCCCATTGGTCGGTGTGCCGGGACTCGTGCCGAGCGAGCTCTGCCTCGTTGCCCCGCGTGGACGAGATGTTGGGACCGTATCGGACGTACCCCTGTCCTTCCTGCGCTAGCAACCCCTGCCCTTCGGCGGACAGCCCGAAACCACGGGCGCCCTGGAGGAGACTTGAAGACTCCAGGTGGGTTGGGCATCCACGCGACGAAGACGTCCCCGACCGTACTGCCGCCGCCGCTGACGCGAGGCGGCTGCCAGAAGGTCACCGTCAGCGGCGGCCCGGCGCATTCGCGCATGCCGACGGACCTGGACGCGAGGAGCGCAAGCCCAGTGGTCGGCGCATTGATGACGTCCCGGGCGGCATTCCACGTCCGGGGCGGGGAAACGTCCTGGAGGATGGGCTCGGTCTCCGACCCTGCCGTCGGGGTACACATGGGAGTGACAGAGCAGCGGGTGGCGCGGCCGCGGTGTACGCGGTGGTCGCGGCGCCAAGAACTAGCAGGATGGCGAAGCCGCCGATGAAGAACCTCGACCAGCTACGGTGACTGCTGGCAGATCGTGCACCTGGCCGCCTTACGCTCTGCGCGCCGAGCATGCCCGGCAGAGCCCAGATCAGACCCAAGGCACCGAAACACACCAGAACCGAGAGTGGCCATGCCACCGTGCCGAACCGGTGCGACAGGTGCCGGTTGCTCGTCTGGTTCATTCGTCCCTGGGCCATGTGAACCGCCGAGAGGGCTTGCCGATCAGATCGTTGGCCGGCGCGTCATGCGATGGGCGGCGCGGCCACGTACTCGTCGTCCGTGACGGGGTCGAGCCAGTGCACGACGTCGTGGTCGGTAGTCCCCTTCGTTGATCGCCACGTGGACCATCAGCCGGCTGGGAGCGGCGCCGTGCCAGTGTTCCTCGTCGGCCCCGAACAGCACTCGGTCGCCGGGCCGGATGACCTCGATCGGGCCGCCGCGACGCTGGCACAGGCCGACGCCTTCGGTGACGAAGACGGTCTGGCTCAGCGGGTGACGGTGCCAGTGGATGCGTGCGCCGGGCATGAAGTGACAAGGTTCGCGGTGACCCGCGAAGGCGGCGGGGCTGCGGCGACGACGTCGATGTAGACGTCGCCGGTGAACCACCTTGCCGGGCCTTTGGCGGTGTCAATGGAGCTGCGGGTGATCTGCATGTGGTTCCTTCGGACGATCGAGGCCTCGGTCCGTGCTGACTGGTGTTGTGACAGTGCGGAAGGCTGGCTGGGGTGGGTGAGTTAGGCCGAGGGTGTTCTTCTCGCTCTGGTGGCGATGAGCAGGCCGGCCATGGACACTACGGCGCCCGCGGTCATCAGTAGGGCCATTGGGACAGCTGTGGCCGAGCCGCCGAGGCCGGCGATGGGGGCGATCGTTCCGGCGGCGACCCACTGGATGAAGCCTTGGACGGCGGATCCAGTGCCGGGGTGATCGGGCACGGCGGCTGATGCAAGGGCGCCGCCGTTGGGAATCATGAGGCCTTGAGCGGTCATGAGAACGAAGAAACTGACCATGGTCAGGATCAGTGGTGTGCCGAACCACAGCGCCCCGGCCAGCATGGCGATGCCGGCGGAGAGTGCGGCGATCTGCCCGGTCAGGATGACCTTGCGGTGGTGACTCGCCCGGCTAGCCGGGCGGCGATGAGGGCGGCCAAGGTCATTCCGGCGGCGTTGACGGCGAAGTCGATCGAGTAGGCGATCGGGGAGAGCCCGTTCATGGCCTGCAGGACGAAGGCCGAGGTGGCGACGTAGGCGAACAGCGCTCCCATCGCGGCACCGGCGACTATCAGGTAGCCGACGTATTCGCGGTTGCCGAGGACGATCCGCCCGGCGGTGAGGAAGTTTCTCAGGCCACCTGCGTGGCGGCGTTCGCGTGGGAGCGATTCGGGCACAGCGATCAAGACCGCCGAGACCATCGCCAGCCCGAGGACAGCAACTACCCAGAACGAGACCCGCCAGTCGGACAGTTGCAGGATGGCGGCACCGAGGAGGGGGCCGACGATGGGGGCGAGGCCGCCGACTCCGGCAATGATGTTGAGCACCCTCACGAGCTGGGCGCCGGTGGCGAGGTCGACGATGATCGCCCGGCCGATCACCATCGCCCATCCACCGGCGAAGCCCTGAACGAATCGGGCCATGGTCATCACAGCGATGGTGGGCGTGAGTGCGCACACGATCGAGGCCGCGGCCATGACGGCCAGTGCCAGGATCAGCGGCGTACGCCGGCCCCGCTGGTCCGAGACGGGGCCGCCGACAAGTTGCCCGAGCGCCATCCCGACGAAGAATGTGGTCAATGTGAGCTGGACCTGCGTCGCCGTACTGGACAGGTCGCCGGCGACCTGTGGGAATGCCGGGACGTACATGTCAGTGGCCAGGGGAGCGATCGCGGTCAGGAACACGACCGTCGCCACCAGCCCGGCTGTGAGGCGGGCTTGGCGACGCGCCGTGCGCCCGGGGTGTGCCGCCGCAGCGACGTCCGGGGGCGACTGGACCTGTTGGTGCATCAAACCTTCTTCAGGTAGCTCGGTGTTGTTCAGTGGCGGAGCTGGACTTTGATGGAGCCGTGCATGGTCGCGATGCGTTCGGCGGCGTCATCGTGCAGTCGGCCCAGAACGACGATGCCGTCGTAGTAGGACTGGTCGCCGTAATAGAGCACCAGATCGTTGCCGGGCGTAGTAGCCGACGTCGCCGACGTCGGGGTCCGCGCCTGGCCGGCTGACCGTCCAGGGACAGCGGAGCGGGAAGGGGGCCTGTCTTCTCCACACCACCGTGGTCGCTCATGTCGACAGCGAGCGGAAGTTGCGCGGCCAGGTCGCGAGCGGCAGCGCTGCCGTCGAGCGTGGCTTGGAAGTGCTGCTCACCGATCGTGATGTGAATTCTCATCGCGTCCTCTTCGGTCGCGGGCGGGTGCTGTGAGCGGGGCCGGCTGGACTGCTGAACGCCGGATGGCGAGCCGGTCACTGGGTCGCCGGGAGCGCTGCTGACCGGTGTCGTGGGTCGAACGCTGTTGCCGGTGGTTGCGTCGGGTTCGCAGGCAGCCAGCACCAAGACAACTATCGAGGTCGCCATGACGACCGCAGTACTGCTGATGGTTTTCATCGGTCCTCTCTTGGCAGGCACGTTCGGTGCGATCAGACCGTCAGAAGGACCTTGATGGCGCGGCGTTCGTCCATCGCCCGGTAGCCCTCGGCGGCCTGGTCGAGGGGGAGGCTGAGGTCGAAGACCTTGCCGGGGTCGATCTTGCGGTCCCAGATGAGCTGGATCAGGTCGGGCAGGAAGCGGCGGACCGGTGCGGGGCCGCCGTGCAGGTGAACGTGGGAGAAGAACAGTTCTCAGCCGGGCAACTGCTACGTCGTGGGCGACGCCGACGTAGCCGACGTGGCCGCCGGGCCGGGTGGCGCGGATGGCCTGCATCATGGCTTCCTGGGTGCCGACGGCCTCGATGACCGAGTGCGCGCCGAGCCCGCCGGTGAGGTCCTTGACCGCGGCGACACCCTCGTCGCCGCGTTCGGTGACGATGTCGGTGGCGCCGTATCCGAGGGCGAGCTTCTGGCGGTCGGTCGTGCCGGCTCATCGCGATGATCCGTTCGGCGCCGAGCTGCCGGGCGGCCAGGACGCCGAGCAGCCCGACGGCGCCGTCACCGACGACGGCGACGGTCTTGCCGGGGCCGGCCTGCGGCGGCGACGGCGGCGAACCAGCCGGTGCCGAGGACGTCGGAGGCGGCCAGCAGGCTCGGGATCAGGTCGTCGTCGGGAACGTCCGGGGTGGCGACCAGGGTGCCGTCGGCCAGCGGGACGCGGGTCCGTTCGGCCTGGGCGCCGCCCGGTGCCCATCGGACGCCGGTGCACGCAGGAGGACTGGTAGCCGGCCGGCAGATCTCGCAGGTGTTGTCGGAGGCGAAGAACGAGCCGACCACGAACTGTCCCGGCCTCGACGGTGCGAACGGCGGTCGCCGACCTCCTCGACGATGCCGGCGTACTCGTGGCCCATCGGCCGCGGCCCGTCGAGCGGCTCCACGCCCCGGTAGGGCCACAGGTCGGACCCGCAGATGCAGGTCGCGGCCAGCCGGATGATCGCATCGGTCGGCTCGACGATCGCGGCTCGGGACGGTCCTCGACGTGGACCTCGCCGGGGGCGGTCATGACAGCAACACGCATGATAGAAATCTCCTTGAACAGGTCGGAGTTGTGTATGAGAAGGGGCGGGTCAGGCGCCGGGTCTCGGCGGCCCAGTCGATGCGGACTGTGACCTGGCGGCCGGCGTCGGCGATCGCGTCCAGGCCGGTGTCGAGCACGCCGAGGCGGATCAGTCCCGGCGGCGGGACCGCTCTGGCCCAGGTCGTCGTAGTAGATGGCGATCACCGCCGTGTCCGGCCAGAAGTAGATGCCCCCAGGGTCGGCTTCATCGTCCGGCCGATACCTCGCGCACGGTGAGCAGGCGCGGCAGCCGCCCGGACTTCGCCTGCCCCCACGCGTCCTGCAACTCGACGGTCAGCGGCAGCATCGCGGCGCAAGTGCCGCGCGGCGGCGTGTCGGCCAACGTCGCGGTCGACGGCGTGGTCACCGAACCGCAACACCACCCGTAGCCCGCGATTCAGCGCGCAGTCGCGACCGGCGTCGTCAGGGTCGCCGCGGCGGCCGAGGCGGTGGCCGCGGTGTCGGTTGCACGTCGGCGCAGCAGGTCAGCGCGGCCGCCAGCAAGGCGACGCCCACGGTTGCGCCGATCGTGACGCGGCTATCGGTCCACTGAAGGTCATGCCATCAAGCACACCCGCTGCGCGCGGCGCGAGGAAGTCACTGCTGATGGGTGTACTCGCAGTACATCCCAGCCTGCGCGCTCGGCGTCGTACCGTCGAGGTCATGGACAACCGAGTCGAGGTGCGCGAGTTCCTCACCACCCGCCGCGCCAAGATCAGCCCGGAGCGGGCCGGCCTGCCCACCGCCGGGCAGCGCCGCGTCCCGGGCTGCGGCGCAGCGAGGTCGCCGCGCTGGCCGGGATGAGCGTGGAGTACTACGCCAAGCTCGAACGCGGCTCGCTCGCCGGTGTCTCCGCCGGCGTGCTCGACGCGATCGCCCGCGCCCTGCAGCTCGACGACGCCGAACGCGCCCACCTGCTGCGCCTCGCCCACGAGGCCGACGGCAGCAACGCGATCCTGCGCCGCGCCGCCGCCCGAAGCAGTGGACGCGCGGCCCAGCCTGCAATGGTCGCTCGACACCATCACCACCGCCCCGGCGATCGTCGGCAACAACCGGCTGGACCTGCTCGCCGCCAACCACCTCGGCCGGGCCATGTACAGCGACGTCTACACCGACCCGACCAGCCCGCCGAACTTCGCCCGGTTCACCTTCCTCGACAGCGCCGCCCGCCGCTTCTACCCCGACTGGGACCTGGCCGCCGACATGACCGTGGCGAACCTGCGCACCGCCGCCGGCAAGGACCCGCACGACAAGGGCCTGCACGACCTGGTCGGGGAACTGTCCACCCGCAGCGACGACTTCCGCCGCCGCTGGGGCGCCCACAACGTCCGCACCCACGGCACCGGCGTCAAACACTTCCACCACCACATCGTCGGCGACCTCACCCTCGCCTACGAAAGCATGGACCTGCGCGCCGAACCCGACCTCACCATGACCATCTACGCCGCCGAACCCGGCTCACCCACCGAGGACGCCCTCACGCCTGCTCGCCTCCTGGGCCGCCACAGACCACCAACAGACCCCCGCCCCGGACCGCAGACCTCGTGACCGGACGAAAGCAGCCTGCGACGATGCCGACCGGCCGGGCAGACCGGCACTGACACCTCGCCATTCCGCTGTGTGTGGGGGGCGCTGTCACCCACCGGGTCACCGCTGACGTGATCTAACCGAGCAGAAATCGTCGCCGCAGGCAACTATGCACAGGCCTGCGCCGGTGGACACTTGCGGCATGGTCGCTTGGGCGCCAGACCTCCGTGGCCCTGTCGGGCTCGAGTTGGCCCACGCGGTCGAGCAGCTGCCAGGCCAGCAGGGGATGCCGGGCGGAGCACGGTTCGAGTTGAAGTGGGACGGGTTTCTTCACTGAACTTGTCAATCCGGGCAGCTAACGCCTGCGGGGCACTGTGATCTCCGAGGTGGAAACAGTCGCCTTGGGTGTTTTTTCGGTCATTTCCTCGTGATGAGCCGAACACAAGGCTGACGAGTCCGACTGCGCCATCTGTCGGCGTCGTCGTGACGAACCCTCGAGCGACCACGGAGAACCTCTCGGCGTCGCCTCCTCCGCCGAGGAGGAAGAGCCCCGCCAGACATCACCAGGATGAGGACGGCCAAGGCGAGCAGCACACCACCGAGGATGAGGCCGGTCATGCTGAGCCGCTTTCGTGAGGACTGGTCGCCGGGTGCCTGGTGGGGGAACGGGTGTTGGTGCGGAGGGACGTTCCCCGACGTGGGTCGTTGGCCCCTGGATTGCCGGCGTGGACTGTGACATGCCTGGACACTACCTGCCGACAGGTTCGGCGGTGCCGCTCAGACGAGACAAGATTTCGCCTCGAGACCGCGAGCTGATCGAAACGCGTCGGGGGGGAGCGCCCCCTTCGTGGAGGGCAACACTTGCCACATGGGCGCTGGGCGGTGTTCGCGCATCGGCACGAGGCAGGCTGGCGCCTGATCTCATCGGGCCGTCGCGCTCGGAGCTGGGCAGAAGAACGACTGCCCGGGCCGCAGGGTATGCCGGGCCGGAGCAAGATTCGAGCTGAAGTGGGACGGGTTCCTTCTCTGAACTCGTCAAGCGGAGCGCCTCATCGCCCCGTTCAGGTCAGTGGCTTGACGAGTACGAGCGTCGGGCCGTCCCAGTCGATGTTTGTGACTTCCCGCGTTGGGAGGAACCCACTGCTTTGGAAGAACTCTCGAGTGTTGGCGTAGGCCGCGTTCTCGTATGACGGCCCCACGGTGTGGACGGTGAGGAGCTGCACACCGTCCGATCGCAGATCTTCTTCGATGGTGCGCAGTAGACGACTGCCGATGCCTTGACGGTGATGGGCTGGAGCAACAGCGATCAGGTGTAGCTCGGACGTTTCGGGAAAGTGGCTCTTCACCAATTCGATGCCTGTGAGGTCGTCATCGACGTCGTGATCGGCACGCTGCTGCACCGCATGGGCATGACCCGCGAATCGCTGTCCCCGCCGGACGTCGATGCCCTGGTGGCGATGATCCTGCACGAACTCGGCTGACGGTGTAACGCCCGGGCCGAAACAGCGATCCCTTCCCTCGACTACGGCTGGGGCGCTGTCCGCCGCCGCCCGTCTTCCGCCCGTTCTGGCTCTGGGGGTCCGTTGCTGTCCCGTCCCGCCCGTTTGCTGCGCCTGGCCATGCCCGGAGCCCTGGTCGCACCGGCTCGTCGTCGACTGGTTCGTCCGGTTCCGCCGCCGAGCCTGGTCTTGCCGCCTGGCCCTTCACGGCACACCACCACAGTGCGAAGGCCGAGTTCGAGCCGAACGCGGTGATGGTGAAGTTCAAGAAGAAGGCCACCACCTCGGCCCGCAAGGCCGCGGTGTCGAAGTTCGGCGCGACCGCCGAGCACGTCGGTCACCTCGGAGCGTCGTCCGGCTCACCGGCACGCTGTCCGCCCGGAGTTGCTGAAGAAGGTCAAGGCCGACCCGACCGTCGAGCTGGCCTCGCTGAACTACAAGCGCCGGATCGCCGCCGCACCGAACGACGAGTGGTACGCCGACCGACCAGGCGCCGTACCTGAACACCGTCCGGGTGCCGCAGGCCTGGGACGTGTCCAAGTCGACCGGCAACCAGATCGTCGCCGTCCTCGACACCGGCGTCGACGCCGGTCACTCCGACCTGGTCGGCCGCCTCGTACCGGGCTACAACGCGACCTCGCCGAACCGCGGCCCGATCGACGACAACGGCCACGGCACCATGACGCTGGGCATCATCGCGGCGCCGCGAACAACGGCATCGGCGTCGCCGGCGTCGGCTGGGCGGCGAAGGTCGATGCCGGTCAAGGTCCTGGCCGCCGACGGCACCGGCTACGACGTCGACATCGCCGAAGGCATCAGCTGGGCCGCCGACAACGGCGCCAAGGTGATCAACATGTCGCTCGGCGGCCCCGACGACAACCCAGTCCTCCACGACGCGGTCAAGTACGCGGACTCCAAGGGCGTCATCGTCGTCGCCGCCGCCGGCAACGACGGCAACGACGTGGTCCAGTTCCCGGCGTCGTACCCCGAGGTGATCGCGGTCGGCGCCACCAACGCCGGCGGCGCGCTGACGAGTTTCAGCTCGTACGGCGACTGGGTCGACATCGCGGCTCCGGGCTGGGACATCCTCAGCACCGGTGTCCGCTCGATGACACCGGCCGGCGACGAGCCCTACTGGTACTGCACCGGCACGTCCTGCTCGGCCCCGATCGTCGCGGGGGTGGCCGCCCTGGTGAAGAACAAGTGGCCGACGTTCACCCCGGCCCAGGTTGCCCAGCGGTTGAAGGTCGCTGTCCCGCGACGCCGGCCCGCGCGGCATAGACCCGTACTTCGGCGCCGGCATCCTCGACGCGTACGCCGCCCTCGGCGGCAAGTGGACCACCGACTTCCCGGCAACGCCGCCGGACGGCAACGACCAGCCCTCGCGTGCGACCAAGGTCGCTCCGGCCGGGGGCGATCGGTCCCTGCGGTGATCAGCACCGAGGGGGAGTCCGACTGGTACGTCGTCGACTGGGGAACGCCGATGGGCTTCCAGGCGTGGGCGACCGGCCCGGTGTACGACGACAGGCAGTACGCGGTGAACTTCGGTCCCGTGATCGAGTGTACGACGCGGACATGAAGCCGATGAAGCACGGCGAGAAGCCGTACCCGACGGAGATCGATCCGGCGACCGGCGAGCCGAAGGCCATCCCGCTCTTCGCGGCCGTCAGCCGTCGAGCGACTCGAGCAAGACCTACATCAGGGTCCGCAACGCGAACGGATCGCGGGACAGACGCGCCCTACACGCTGACTGTCTTCGGGCAAGGCGTCGGTGGTGGCCCAGACGCCAGATCTATCCGGTCTCCGACGTGTTGCCGGCCGATCTGTCCGCGGGTGCGCCGCTCACCGTGAGCCGACGGTGACCTTCGCGCTGGACGTGACGGCGAGTACCGTCACCGCGAGCACGGTTCGGTTGTTCAACGGCAGGACCGGTGCCGCGGTACCGGCCGGCCTGACCTACGATCCGGCGACCCGCAAGGCCACCCTCGCGCCGGCCACGCCCCTGCTCGAGGCCACGCCGTACAGGATCGTCGTCGCAGGTGTGCGGCAGGACTGGCGCACGCTGGCGCCGATCAGTTCGGTGTTCAGCACGGTCGATCTGGCGCCGCAGCCGGTCGGTTCGTTCGATGCGACGGGTTCGTACCTGGCTGCGAACCTCTCGTGGACGATTCCGGCGACGCCGGATCTCGATCAGCTGATCGTGCGGCGCAACGTCGGGAGTACGGCGCCGACGTTGACGACGGGGACGCTGGTGTACGCGGGTACGGCGTCCGCGGTGAAGGCGACCGGGCTTGCGCAGGGGACCACGTACACGTTCGCAGCCTGGGTCAAGGACCGCAGCGGTAAGGTCGGTCCGGCGGCCGTGACGCGGCTGCTCGGGATGAAGTCGGGAATTGCGACGACGTCGACGTTGGTCGGCTATGGCGGGGCGGTGACGATCAAGGGGAGTACGTTGCGGATCGACAACAAGGTGTATTCCGGGTTGCCGGTCAACGTGTATGTGCGGCCGAAGAACGTGTCGACGTTCAAGCTGCTGGCGGCGTTGAAGACGTCGTCGACCGGGACGGTGTCGGTGGTCCACAAGCCGGCCGTGTCGTCGGTGTACATGCTGACGTTCCCCGGCAACGCCGACCTGATGGGCACGCGGACCGCGGACATCAACGTGAACGTCGCGCCAACGATCTCGGCGTTGTTGTCGCCGGCATCGATCCGGCTGGGCCAGATCACGAAGTTCAGCGGGTACGTCGCTCCGGCGCACTACGGCAAGTTGGTCTACCTGCAGCAGTACAGCAACAGGACCTGGAAGTCGATCGCCTCGGTGAAGCTGAGCTCGTCGGGCGCGTACGCGTTCGGCATCAAGCCGACCATCCGCGGCCAGATCGCCTACCGGGTCTGGTTTCCGGGCGACGCCGATCACGCCCAGGCGTTCACAGTGAACAAGATCCTCACCATCAGCTGAAAGACAAGCGCCCCGGCCGACCGGCCGGGGCGCTCTGCTGCTGGTGATGACGCCGACTAGGGCCGGGCTGCGGTGCCGACTTCGTCGGCGCTGTAAGAGCTTTCGCGGTCACCGCCGACGCCGCCACGCAGGCAGGCAATACGCCACGGCATGCGATTCGTCCGGCTCCGACAGGCGGCTCCACCCAAACCCCCAGGTCAAAGCCGGCTCTTGACGTGCGCCGCGCTGGCCTGGTTTGGCAGCTATCAGGGCGCCGGGGCAGGTGTGGGCGTGGTGTAGGCGGTTTCCGCGAGCCAGCGGTGCCAGCTCGCGAGCGTGACTGGCATCTCGACGTCGTGCAGGACGGTGAGGACGTACTCGGCCCTGAGGCGCACTACTTCATCGGCTGACTTCCGGCACTCGTCGAGGGCTGCTCTGAGCTCCGGACCGTCAAGACGTCGCGCCACAGCGGCGTACCAGCGGTCCTCGCATCGGTGGTCTCTGGACACGGCGTGCGTAACCAGCTCGACAAGGTGTGCGCGATGCAACGGCGGCACGCCGGCTCGGATGAAGCTGCGAAGTATGCCCTGCTTGATACCCCAGGGAGACGAGGGAGAAGCGTCCCGCCACTCCACGGGATAGGCGGCCTCCCACCGCAGGAACAGCACCGCATACGGCGCGCACAGCTCGAACGTCGCCGATTCGTCTGCACGCCACGAAGCGTCTTTGAACCTCCCCAGTACGCCATAGAGGGTGTTGTCGCGTGCAGCGCGTTGCGCAGCAATGTGCCGGTCGAACGCCGCTCCAAGAGCAGGCGCCGCCGAGAAGTCGTAGCTTTGACCGTTGGACCACCACACGGCGTTCTCGCGTCGGACCGCTTCCCGCCCCTCGGCGATGTATCGGTCGTGCCTCAGCCGTGCGGTCCTCCGCCGAGTCGGATCCGGATCGATGAAGTCGAAGAGCCACCGCAGCCGCCGCTCATGGATCCAGTGCACACCAAACCCTAAGCGAGTAGGAGCGTCAGCACGCAAACCCATATTGGGAGTCGTTCCCGCGCGTGTGGACAGGGCGGGGTCACTCGGCGGGCATCGGTTCGGGCTCGCCGCCAGACGGCGAGCGTGCGTTCGGCCGATCCTCCAAACTGGCTATGTCCTGTGGAGTGGTGCCCCCGGACGGCACGGAACAGCCGTCAACGACCCGCGACCAGTGAGCATGTTCGGCCTGAGCGGGTCATTGGCTTGCCTCCCGACCCGTCGAGGGGCTGCTCTGCCGGCGAGTGGTAGCGAAGTACTTCACAGACTCTATTGCGAGGAACGCGGTGACAACGGCGATCAGGACGGGCGCGGTCTGCAGCGCCCCCACCTGGGTCACGAACGCGGCAAGGAGCACCAGCGCGAACGGCGCGGACACCAGGGCTCCGGGAACTGCGGCGAGCATGCACGTGAACGCCAACCCTAGGGGTACGCCGGGGAACACTTGGTGCACGAGCACTCCAGCCGTCCCCCCGATGAACAGCGCTGGAAAGATCGGCCCGCCCACGAATCCACTCGCCTCACTGACGGCGAAGGTGAGGATCTTGGCGACCACCAAAGCGGCCAGGAAGCCCGCGCCGAGACTCCCGCCAGTCTCCAGCACGTTCTTGAGCTGATCACTGCCCGTGAACATCGTCAGCGGCAGGATCACGCCCACGACGCCAAACGCCAAGCCACCGATCAGCGGCCGAACGATGGCCGGAACCTTGAGCCGGCCGAACATCCCTACCGCCAGCTTCATCACGGCGACCAGCAGCGTCACCACCACCGCCGCGAACAGACCCAGACCGATACCGGCCAGCAACTGCCAGTCCTCGAACTGGTACGAGGGAACCGCATAGGCATCAAGGAAGAATGCACCCGCGACGACGAAGTAGATCCCGAATGAGACGCTGGAGGACACGATCGTGGCGACCAGCGTCTTGGCCATGCGGTGTCCGCCCGGGCGGGCGACCTCCAAGATCAGCATGACCACGATCACCGTGCTGGAGAACAACCCACCGTAGGCGCCGGCGAACCCGGCGAGCGTGGTCACCTTGCTGTCCTCATTGTCGAGCCGTCGTCGCTGCGAGACCCAGCCGGCGGCGCCGCCGCCCATGGCGCCGAGCGCCTGCTCCGGGCCGAGGCTGGCGCCTCCGATCAACGACGCGGCCGAGACGGCCACGATGCCCGGCACCGATCGGCGGTCGACGTGCCCCTGCTCGAGGTCTTCGATCAAGCTCGGGATCTTGGCTGGAAGGTGCGTCAACCGACGCAGCAGGCCGACCACGACTCCCGCGGCCGCCGTGACACCGACCCACCACCACTGGCCGCCGAACCACCCCGGATCCGAAGACGTGTACCAGCTGTCTCCGAGCCCGATCAGTCCCATGAACAGAAGGGCGGCGACTGCGCCGAAGACGCCGAGCCCCAGCGCATACCCCATCAGCACCCAGAACTGTGGCGTCTGAGGAAACGGCGGGGCCGGCGCCGATCCTGACGTGGCACTCATGAACTGCGTTCCTTCTGCGTGCTCCGCATGTGGGCCTCCTCTGCAAGGACCTCCCCGGGCCCTGCGGTTGGACTCAGCGCGTCATGGATGCGTCGGCGTGGCCCCCCACATCGGGACGTCGCCACCGAGCCAGTTCTGCTCGGCGCCGGTCCACGCGGTGGAGCGACACAACTTCGGTCATGGTCTCACCTCAACGCAGACGAATACTGCAGGCTTCGAGTATGGACTCGTTGCCAGTCCATCGTTTCTGCCCCCTGCGCGACCAGTCGCTCACCGTGAAACGGGTGGTGATCGTCGTGTGGCCGCCGAAGTGGTGCCAGCTCATGCGAAGAAACCCCAGGTCAGACCACACATGACCTGGGGTTCCGTACGTCTGGGGTTAGTGCGTCGGGGTGGTCAGCAGTACCTCGTACAGGTAGAGGTCGCCGTCGTTGCCTACCTGGGTGAAGCCGGCGCGTTCGAGGGTTCGTTGGGAGGCGATGTTGTCCTTGGTTGTGTCGGCGATGACGCGGGACAGGCCGTGTTCGGCGGCGATGTTCAGGAGGACGGCGAGGGCCTCGGCTGCGTAGCCGTGACCGCGGGCCGACGGGGACAGGCCGTACCCGATCTCGACACATCCGTCGTCCGGACGGCCTTTGAAGCCGATGCCGCCGATGGCCTTCCCGTCGCTGGAGCGGGTGATCCGGTAGTGCCCGAAGGGACGTTGGTCCCGGCCCGCGGCCGTGGCTCTGAGGAAGGCTGTGACCCCGATGACGTCGCCGTCGAAAGGGAAGTCCTCAGCCCAGGCATCGCCTTCACCCGGACGTCGAGCGACGATGCGTTCGCCCTCTGCTGTGTCGATGGCGTGCAAGCGCAGTCGGGATGTCTGAATGTCGGTCACGGCACCAGCGAAGCAGCCCCCACCGTCCAGAACAAGCGGATTCCGGCCGGTGCCGTGATGCGTCGGTTGTTCTAGCCGCAGTACGCCTTGAGGAGTACGTCGCGCATGGCTTGGGTGACTGGATGGTCGTGGGGGAAGTTGTCCATGTTGACGACTACGACGACCTGGCGGGTGCCGTCCGGACTGTTCCAGGCCGCGGTCATGTAGCCGGGGTTCTCCGCGTCGTGGCCCCAGGCGTCACCGCAGGGGAAGGTCTCTCTGAGCAGGCCGAGACCCCAACCGCCGCCAGGGATTCCGGAGTCGATGGACCCTGGAGGATCGGTGGCGACCGGATCGATGGTTTGCATGGCACGCAGTACGCCGGGCTTGAGCAGGTGACCGCGGAGCAGGGCCCGGTAGAAGCGGACGAGGTCCTCGGCGTTCGACAGGATTGCTCCGGAAGCGCCGAACAAGGTCGGACTGAGCGGCGTGAAGTCGATCGGATCCGGTCCGCCGATCACCCAGTAGCCGTGGGTGTAGGGGCCAGGCATCCGTGACGAGGTGGGGTAGCTGGTGTGGTCGAGTCCGAGTGGTTTGAAGATGCGGCGGCGGAGCTCGGTGCCGATCGAGTTGCCGGTCGCTGCCTCGACGATCATCGCGAGCAGGAGGTAGTTGGTGTTCGAGTAGGACCAGCCTGTTCCCGGCGCGAAGAGCGGTGCGTGTTCGGCCGCGATCCGGACTCCTTCGCGGGGATCGAAGATCCGGGTCAGGTCCCCGCTTTCGAGGTACGGCGGGATGACCCTGTCGTCCTGGGCGTAGTCGAAGATTCCGCTGGTGTGGTTGAGCATTTGGCGGACGGTGATCGCGTCACCGTCGGGGAAGACTCCCGGGAGCCACTGCGGCCGCGCCGCGAACCTGTCGACTGGTCGGGTGAAGATGACATGAAATGAGCTCCTTGTTTCCGTGCCTGGGCGACCGCGATCGACCTGCGGCGCCGGTTGCGTACGACGACGTGCCGATGGGCGGCCGCGATGGGCGGCCGCCCTCGGTCGGCGTCAGATCGACGGAACCTGCCCGGGTGCGGGCTGCACCGGCTGGCGGGCCTTTGGCCGGGTTGCGACGGTCAGAACGACGATCGCGATTCCGATCAGCAGCAGGACACCGCCCAGAACCAGCGCGGTGATGGCGATGGGCTGGAGGATCGGTAGCGTGGCGCCGACGCTGGCGTTGGTGTCGACGCCCTGTGATCCGTCGGCGTTCATGACGAGGACAGACCAGTTGCCATCGGCAACATCCCAGTCGAGGGTGCGTGGCCCGCTTCCGGTGTCGGAGGCGACCCAGAAGGTCTGCGCGGCAGGATCGGCCGTGGGTCCGCCGCCAGGGCGCGGAACGTAGGTGACCTTGAACGGGTCGACGTCGAAGTCCGCCATCTCCGCGTGGCCGACGCCGTCGAGATACCTGGCGACGTCGGCAGCCGGGCCGATGCCGATGAACAGCGGTGTCTGCGCGTTCGTCGACTCGATACTGATCCGGACGTCGCCGAGCAGGTCGTTGGCGTAGAGCGCGTCGGGACCGGCGATGTTGACGTCGAGGGACGGAGCGGACAGCGCGAACGAGTCGGTGGTGAGGCTTTCGGGACCGGCGGTGTGATAACCGTCGGCGTCGCCTTGCGAGTGAGCCCACAGCCCGATCCCGCCGCCGATCAGCAGGGTGCCGCCGAACAGGATGAGGATGCTGCCGAGGATCACCAGCAGCGTGCGCCAGGCGCTCCAGGAGCGGCGTGCCGGCGCGGCCGGACCAGGAGTCGGGGTGGCCGGGGTCGCGGTCATGAGACTGCCTCCGTCACCTCGGCCGGTACGGGCGTTCTGATCATCCAGACGCCGAGCCAGATCATCGCCAGGCCGAGCGGGATGCCGAACGGCGGCAGCAACGCCTGGAAGGCGATCAGTCCGCCAATGACGATCGCGATGCAGATGGCGCGTGGGAAGACTCCGGCGCGAAGGCTCGAGAGGCCGAACAGTGCCCAGCCGATCGCGAACAATAGATAGCTTGACACGGCGCCGATGACGATCAGACCCGACGGATCGGCGTCGAGAACCTCGGGCGCGATGTCCGCGAGGTACGTGACGTAGAACGTCTCGAACCACAGATCACCGCCGAGGAACATCGTGCCGACCACCGCGCCGATCACGCCCACGAGGCCGAACCGGCCGGCCTTGTGCGCTTGCCATCCGTACGCCGCGACGACGGCGAGCAGCAGCAGGCAGAAGGCCAAGAAGTACACCACTCCGCTGACCCGGTACACGGTGTTGGTCGACGTACCCACATGGTCGTCGCGATCGACGATCGGGAAGATCACCGCCTCGACCACGACCATCAAGACGCCGGCCGCCAGGGCCAGCGGACCGGCGAGCCGGGCGAAGGGTGAGAGAGAAGCGGGAAGGTTGCTGCGTGATTCGTGCGTCTGTGATGCATCCAGTTTTGTCATGCTGGACAGTCCCCTCAGCAAGCGGGACCGGCGTTTTCCCCCACAGGTCCCCAGGACGAAATGGACCCTCGGTGGCCCTGCCCCGTCCCCGACTGCCAAAGGTGAGACCCGGTGACCGGGTCTTTTTGTACTCCGTACATAATATGGACGGCGTACAGAAACAAGTCAAGAGGCGGAGGTCATCGATGACGACACCGACGGGCCGGCGAACCGGTCGGCCGCGGGCGGTCACAGAGCAGGCGATTCTCGATGCCGCCCTGACGCAGCTGGACGTCGGGGGCGCGGCCGCGGTCTCGATCCGGGGGATCGCGGCTCAGGTCGGCGTCGCTCCCAACGCCGTGTACACCTACTTCCCCAGCAAGGCCGCGGTGCTGCGGGCGCTGGTCGAGCGCTTCCTCGGCGACGTCGTCCACGACCGGTTCGTCGACCGGCAATTGCCGTGGCGGCAGCGCGTCGAGGCTCTCGGGCTCGAGCTCCGAACCCATCTCGTCGCACACCCCGGCGCCGTACATCTGATCCTTGGACGACCCATGGACGGTCCCAACGCTCTTGCCTTGCGCGAGTCCCTCAGCGAGGTCCTGGCCGACGCCGGCTCGACCCCTGACGACGCTGCCCGGTCGTCGTACGTGCTGCTGGTCTACATCTTCGGCGCCATCGCCCTCGAGGTCGCCGTATTCGACACCAGCTCTGCCGACACCTCCCCGCGAACCACGATCTCGAAAGACTTCACCACCGAACAGTTCCTCTGGGGTCTGACCCGCCTCCTCGACGGCCTCCAGCCCTGAACACACTCGCGACGACCGCCGGCCGAGCAGGACGCGGCTGCGCTCGGGGGTGCTTGCCCTATGCAACGTTTGGTGGGCCGGCGCTCTCGTCGTACCCACGTCGGCCGGAGGCTCGCGTCGTACTCAGGTCGGCTGGTCAGCTCACGAGCTAGTCGATAGTTCCGGAAGGGGATTGTCCGGAATCGGGTTTAGCGTTGGCGGTATGACTGAGTATCCGTGGGAACCGCCGTTGGCTGGGACTGAGGTTGAGCAATTGGTGGGGGCGTTGGATCGGTTGCGGATGACGTTTCGGTGGAAGGCTGACGGGCTGGATGCGGCTGGGTTGCAAAAGCGGATCGGGGCGTCGTCGTTGACGATCGGTGGACTGCTGAAGCACCTGGCGGCGAACGAGGACTACCTGTTCGCGGTCAAGCTCCGTGGGGAGCCGATGGGTGGGCCGTGGGTCGACAACGGGTGGAACGACGACAACGACTGGGAGCTCAACTCCGCGGTCGACGACTCGCCGGAAGAGCTGTACGCGTTGTGGGACGGTGCTGTTGAACGATCCCGCGCACGCTTGGCTGCCGCGATCGCCGACGGCGGGCTCGACCAGCCCGCGCATATCTCCTGGCCGGACGGACGACACCCGAGCCTCCGCCGCCTGGTCTGCGACCTCATCGAGGAGTACGGGCGCCACACCGGCCACGCCGACCTCCTCCGCGAAGCCGTCGACGGCCGCGTAGGTGAAGACCCGCCTGGAGACTGGCGCCCCGTCGGCGCGCACGCGCCCGCCGCGGGCTGAGGAGGGCTGCCGGGTCGGCCTCGCCGCGCAGGTAGTTGCCGAGGTCACCGAAGTTGGAGTGCTCGAGGACGAGCCGGACGTCAATCTATTTCACGCGCTGCAGGGTGCCGTCCGGTGCGACCGCGATGGTGGTCTTCACTTTGTCGACAATGAGATTGATCAGAAGTCGACCGCCTTGCTGCGTGGTCGTGTAGGAGACGGCACCGTTGGTGCGGACCGGGACGATGACCGACAGGATCGACGCCGACCGCCCGGAGCGGGTGAACTTGACCACCGGCGACGGCTTGCGGGTGTTGATGGTCTCGTAGTGCCACCCCTGGATCGGGTCGGTCGCACCGGTCGCCACCTGGATCGGTGTCGTCTCCTGCTGGAACGGCACCTGCAGCAACACGGTCTTCACCTTGTCACCCGGCCGCGCCGCCACCGCGGAACCCTTGCCGACCACACTGACCTTCTGGTCCGACGGCAGATGCCACAGCGTCCGGTACTCCTCGTCCGACACCGACGTCCCGCGATCCAGCACCACCATCAGATCGGGATCCTTCAGCACCAGCACTCCACGGGTCCGGTTGATCCCGTTGCCCAGCGAGTCGCTCAACTCGTAGAACTCCGAGGTCGCCGCGATCGACGACCGGTTCAGCTTGGTCACCGGGTGTTCTGCTGCCGTGGACAACACCGTCATCTGGTTGTGCGAGAACTGGCTCTTCGCCCAGCTCCGCCAGTCGTCCCACTTGTAACCGGAGTGACCGCCGTCGATCAGGATGTCGCGACCGTGCGAGGTGTACGTCACCGACGTGTGGTCCTCGTGCCCGTGCAGCTTCCGCGCCGGCCCGAACCTGATGCTGTACGTCGACTCCTGCGTGAACGCCCTGGTCTCGCCCCATCCGGTCCGGCCGAAGATGTACCCGGCGTCGAAGATCCCGATCCGCTGGCTCGGCCGGATCCCGCTCTTGCCGAGCGTTCCGGCGTACTCGAGCACCGTGCCCTCGACCGGCCACGTCCTGACCACCTCGGAGTCGCCGATCTGGTGCAGGTTGCCGAGCGAGTTGGTCGCGAGCGCGAGCCACTTGGCGAGTTCACGCCGGCGCGCCTTGATCGTCGTACCCGCGTCGACACCGCACTTCTGCAGTACGTCGATCGCGCGTCCCCAGAGCGAGTAGTTGAACTGTGCGTAGGCGGTCGACTGCTCGTTGGTGGAGCCCTGGGTGTCGATCGACGTCTTGATCGCACTCGTCAACCGGTTCGCCGCGATCTTCTTCAGGTCGGGCCGGCCGAGCGTGCAGCCGATGCCGAACAGGGCCAGGCTCTCGTCGGTGCCGTGGTTCCAGTCACCGCTGTAGTTCTTCTGCAGGAACCACGCGTGCTCCTGCAATGCCTTGTCCAGCCACGTGTACGACAGCGGCAGCTTCGCCACCTTCAGCCCGGCCAACGTTGCCTGCCGCAAGCAGATCAGCACGTTCGTGCGGTGCATGGTCGACTCATAGGCGCCGACGTTCGACTTCCAGGTGTACGGGTTGTCCTTCACCCAGTCGCGGGCGATCGCGCTCACCCGGGCGAGTGCGCGCTTGTCGCCCTTCTCGGCCGCCGCGATTCCTTGCCCCAGCCAACGAAGCGAGTGGAACCACATGTACCAGCTCGGGTTCTCGTACGGGTTCAGGCTCCAGTCGACATCCCCCTTGCCGTTGCCGACCTTGTGCGGCGCTCCGGTCCCCCAGGCGAACGTGTCGCGGTAGAGGCTGGCGACCGGGTTGTCCCGGTCGATCCCGCTGTACGCCGGGCACGTGTAGACGTCCCGCCTCGGCGCCTGGGTGACGGTCGGCGTGGGAGGTTCGGGGGTCCGCGCGACCGTCGGATCCGGTGCGGCCTCCGGCGTGGAGCTACCCCAGGGGATCACCAGGGACGTCACGACGACGCTCGCGGTCAGCAGCAGTGCGAGACTGAGTCGCAGCGTCGTTCCGGCGTTGCGAAGGCGTTGCGTGGGCATGGTTGTTCCTCACTGCAGGCCCCCGGGGCATGCTCGTTCTGGCCTAGACCTGAATTTGGGCCGGACGGGGCCCTAGGACTGGTCAGGTGGTTTTCTCGCGATGCCCGAGTGGCGGCGCTCAGGGCTGGTGCTCGAACAGGTCTTGCTCTATTAACGTCCGGCGGCCGCTTCGACGTTGCATCGCCGCGGCCACGACGTCGTGCTGCTGGTCACTCCAGCATGGTGCTCGCCGTCATCGGTTCCCCCAGAGTCGAAAGACTTTCCTCTGTACATATAGATGCCTCCACCCACAACAAAAGTTGTCCGGACTCCCTACTCCGGTTCCCTCGTTGCCCGTCCGGGCAAAGGTGAGTGGTCCGGAATCGCCCGCAGAATCAGGCGTTCCGGGAGGCGGCGGTGCGGCGTACTGTCGTCCTATGGTTCCGTTCGGTCGGAAGACTCCGGTCAAGCTGACCGTCGAGCCGTCGATGCTCACCGCCGGCGACGAGGTCACGTGCCGCGTCGACGTCGGGAAGATCGACGCCAAGGTTCAAGGCGGCCGGGTCGAGCTCGGCTATGCGAACACCTACGCCAGGCAAAGCCGGGACAGCAGCGCTGACAGCTCGTCGGGCTGGACCACCGAGTGGGTGCCAATTCAGACGGTCTCGTTGTTCGGCGGTACCCCGGCGCCCGGCCAACGGGTCGTCCAGCTGCGCCTTCCAAGGGATGCCCCTCCGGGTGTCGCAGGCGCCGTCGACTGGAAGGTCCGGGCCATCGTGGACCGTCGTCGAGGCCTCGACGCCTGGACTGAGAAGCCACTGGTCGTCCACGCCGCCCCCGGCCTGCTGGCACACCGCACGCAGACTCCGACCGAGTCCGCGACCGAGATACCGATGACCATCGAGCTCACCACGCGAGAGCTTCGGCCTGGTGGCATCCTGACCGGCACTGTGACCGTGAACCCAACTGTCGAACAGGTCACGCGGGGCTTGCGCGCTCAGCTGGTCCGCGAACGCCACGAGCAGGACGGCATCGTCGAGCGCGACGTCGCGGCCGTCGTGACGCTGACCGGCGAAACGCAGCTGCGGCCCGGCGAATCGATCTCCTCCTCCTTCCAGATCGCCGGCCCTGCGGATCCCGGCCCCTGCTGGGACGCGAAGTTCAACTCACAGCACTGGTATCTGGAGGTCGTCGCCGACCTGCCCATGACCCGGGACGAGGTCACCCGCATCGAGCTGTTGGTCACCCCGGGACGGCACGTGCAGGACGACGTCGTCAGCGGGGAGCTGTGAGAGCGCCGACGATCAGGTTGTTGCGGGCGTCCTGACCGAACGGCTCCGAGGTGTGGAGGCCGTCTCGCAGGTACTCGGCCGGCCCGCCCGGCTGGGTCGAGATGTACTCGGCCCAGTCGGTGATCCGCAGGTTCGGGTGACGTACGGCGGCCTGCCCCAACTGCTGGTTGATCCACGCACTGTTGGCCAGATCGGCTGCCCTGATATCGGCCGGCTGCCGGACCCGGCCGACGTGCACGTTCACCCAGTAGACGGTCCGCGAAGGGCCGGCGATGTGCATGGCCCGCTCGACCTGCGCGGCGAACGCCGACGGATCGAAGATGTCGTTCGAGCCGACCGCCATCACGATCCGGCTGGGCAGGCCGAACCGCCGTTCCCAGTCCTCCAACGCGTCGACGGCCGCCGAGGTCGGCTGACCCGACCAGTTGTGGACGGCGATGGAGTCGCCGGTCCGGTTCCTGAGCAGCTCCTCCAGGGCCGGGCCGTCCTGAACGGCGATCGAGTCACCGAACATGAACACTCCGTTGAACATCAGTGCGTCCCGGATGTCGTCATCGGACGAGATGCGCTTGGCCAGGTCCTGCCACGGCCCCAGCGTCCCCGAACCGAACGCTCCTGGACTCATCGATCGCGCCCCGGTGCCGGACGCGCTGCTCACCGGCGCCGTCACCGGCGGTTGGCCGGGCTCGAGCAACACCAGCACACCACCCAGCAGCGTCAGGACGACCAGCGTCACCGAGATCGCGACGAGCGGACCGCCGACGTGCTCACGGAAGCTGCGTCGATGTCTCAAAGCCCCCACACCCCCCAGGTTCAAGTCCATACCCCCTACATGTCTCGACGCGGCGACAGGTTCCATCCGTTGCATGCCAGAGGGCCCGCCAGTTGGCGGGCCCCCGATCGACACCGATTCAAGCAAGGCGGACAAGCGACCCGCCAGCAGTAATTCCGACGGATGTCCGTACGCCGGCCACGCTCAGATCGACGACGTACGTCGTACCCGACCAGCGGGTGCGGTACGTGACCGAACCGGCTGCTCGCACCGGTGCGATGAACGACAGGATCGAGGCCGTGGTCCCGGATCGCGCGAACATCAACGTGGGCGCCGATTTCCAGGTGGTGATGTTCGGGTAGTGCCAGCCCTGGATCGGCTTGGTCTGCGCCTGCTTGAGCAGGATCGCCCCGGCCGGGAGCGCCTGGCGGTACGGCACCTGGAACAGGATCGTCCGGGTGTCTTCACCCGGTCGCATCGCCAGTGCGGTCGTCCGCGAGTACACCGTCGCCGTCTGGTCCGACGGCAGATGCCACAGCGTCTGGAACTGTTGTGCGGTCTTGGCCGACCCGCGGTCGAGAGTGATGACCAGATCCGGATTCCTGACCACCAGTACGGCGCGGACGCGGCTGATCCCGGTCCCCGGGTGCGTCGGAGAACTCGTAGAAGTCGGACGTCGGGTTGAGTGCGTAGCGGGTCAGCTTGGTGGCCGGGAACCGGTCCGCCGAGAGCGGTGTCGTCATCGCGCTGTGCGCGAACGGGCTCCTCTTCGCCCAGGTCCGCCAGACGTCGTTCTGGTAGCCCGCGTGGCCGCCGTCGATCACGATGTCCCGGCCGCGGGCGGTGTACGTGAGCGACGTGTGGTCGCTGTGGCCGTGCAGTTGGCGCCCCGGTCCGTACCTGATGCTGTACGACGCCTGGGACGCGAACGTGGCGCTCGTGCCCCAGTCGGAGCGGCCGAAGACGTAGCCGGCGGAGTACATCCCGACCCGCCAGGGCGGCGTGACCCCGGCCGTCCCGCCGCTTCCGGCGTACTCGAGTGGGGTGCCGGCGACCGACGCCGTACGCACGACTTCGGAGTCGCCGATCTGGTGGAGGTTGCCCAGTGAGCTCGTGGCCAGCGCCAGCCACTTCGCCATCAGGGCCCGTCTCGTGGTGATCGTCGTACCGGGGTCGGCGCCGCAGGCTCGCAGTGCGTCGGCCGCACGGCCCCACAGGGAGTAGTTGAACTGCGCGTACGCCGTCGACTGCTCGTTGGTCGAACCTTGCGAGTCGGTCGCGGTGGTGATGCCGGCGGCGAGGCGTTGCTGAGCCAGCGTCTTGTAGTCGGCTCGGTTGAGCGTGCAGCCGACGCCGAACAGCGCGATGCTCTCGTCGGTGCCGTGGTTCCAGGCGCCGCTCCAGTTGTAGACCAGGAACGCGGCGTGGTCGAGTAGGGCCTTGTCGAGCCACTGGTACCGCGCCGGCAGCGTGGTCACCTTCAAGCCGGCAAGCACCGCTTCCCTGGTGCAGAGGATCACGTTGGTGCGGTGCATCGTCGACTCCCAGGCGCCGACATTCGCCTTCCAGGAGTACGGATTGTCGATCACCCAGTCACTCACGATCGTGGTCACGCGGGCGATCGCGTTCGCGTCGCCCTGGCCGGCCGCGATGATTCCTTGCCCCAGCCAGCGAAGGGAGTGGAACCACATGTACCAGCTGGGATTGCCGTACGGGTTGAGCTTCCAGTTGATGTTGCCGCTGCCGTTGCCGACCTTGTACGCCTTGAACCCGCCCCACGCGTAGTAGTCCTGCATGAGGTACGACAACGGCGTCGCGTCGTCGACAGAGCTGAACCCGGGACACGTGTACGACCCGGCAACCGCCGCTGCCATCGCCTTGGCGTCGGTCCCCGTCGTGATGTCGCTCGCCGGTACTTCGGTCGCCGGGATCACGTTCGTTGCCCCGGGCACGAATTGCGCGCCCGGCGGCTCCGGCAGATCCGCCGCGATCACGATCCCCGGGTTGTCCGCCGCTGTCGCAGTCCCGGTTGCTGTTGCCAACCCGCCGCTGCCGGCCGCCCCCGCCACCACCAGGCCCATCACCAAAACCCACCTGACCATGACAGTCCCCCAGCCCTAGACCGCGACCCCCCAGTCGGCGGTGACAACCCGTTCACACCGCACGATGGTCAGCAGTCGGGGAAAGTTGCGCCCGGCCCCATCGATCTCGGAGCGTGCCCAGCTATTGGCTCTCCGTGCCCGGCCGCGTCGACTTCGATAGGTTTCCGGCGGGGATCGCGAGCACGGTCGAGCACCTGGTCGTGCTGGCGTTTGCGGCTGAGCAAGCGCCCGGCGTACTCGAAGAGGTGGAGCGCGCGGCGATCGAGGGAGAGATCGAGGCCGCGCGGTCGGCGCCGATCACGCCCGGGGTGCGCGAGTTCCTTGCCGGTTGTGCGCGGACGGATCGCCCGGTCGTCATCGTCAGCAACAACGCGGCGGCGGCTGTCGAGGTCTTCCTCGAGCGCCACGACCTGACCCACTTGATCACCGGGGTGGTCGGTCGGCCGTACGCGCGGCCCGAGCTGATGAAGCCCGACCCGTTTCTGGCGGCTCAGGCCCTCGCCCTGCTCGACCGGCCGCAGTGCTGCATGGTCGGCGACGCCCCTACCGACATCGAGTTCAGCCGCCGCGCCGGCCTGCTCTCAATCGCCCACGCGAAGTCCCCTCGCCACGAAGCCCTCCTCCACCCCGCTGGACCGGACGCGGTCATCACCGCGATGACGGCGCTCGCGGACTGTCTGTAAACCTCAGGCGGAGCGTTCTGCCTCGCTGCGTTCTACGCAGAACTCGTTGTGTTCGGGGTCGTGCAGGGTG
The DNA here is from genome assembly GCA_963748245.1 of uncultured Actinomycetota bacterium. Lineage (GTDB taxonomy): Bacteria > Actinomycetota > Actinomycetes > Propionibacteriales > Kribbellaceae > Kribbella. Next base: position 33,739 of record CAVVIA010000007.1, read on the forward strand.
ACCCAGCCGCGGCCGTCGGGGGCGCGGTGGTCCTCATAGATAGTGGCGCCGAGGCCGAGGAGGCGGTCGACCTCTTCGTCGCGGGTGCGCTGGTCCGGCACCCAGTCGAGGTGGACTCGGTTCTTGACCGACTTGGCCTCGGGTACGGCGATGAACAGCAGGCCGGGGACGGGTGCCGGCGCGACCACGAGCACCTCGTCGTCGCCGGGTTCGTCGCCGTCTCCGAGCGGCCAGCCGGTGGCCGTGCTCCAGAACTGCGCGAGCTCGTACGGGTTGGCGGCATCGATCGTGATGTGGTGCGGGATCATGCCGAGACCCTAACCGCGGTCGGGATCGGGAAATGCAGAGGCTCGCGGACTGTCGGCGGCCGGGTCTACTGTGCGGGACAAGAGAGTGTTTCCACCCAGGGGGAAGGGGAGTCAGATGGCGTCTCGACTCAATCCGTACATCCAGTACGACGGCAACGCGCGGGAGGCGTTGGAGTTCTACCGGAGCATCTTCGGCGGGGAGCTCGCCACCAACACGTTCGCCGAGTTCGGCGCCAGTCATGGCCCGGACGACGAGAACAAGCTGATGCACGGCCAGCTCGAGACCCCGGGCGGGTTCACGCTGATGGCCGCGGACACACCACAGGGCATGACGTACAACCCGGGTGAGAACATCGCGATCAGCCTCAGCGGCGACGACGACGACCTGCGCGGGTACTTCGAGAAGCTGTCCGACGGCGGGAAGGCGACCGTCCCACTGGAGAAGCAGATGTGGGGCGACGAGTTCGGCATGGTCACCGACAAGTTCGGTATCAACTGGATGGTGAACATCTCCGCCCAGACCTGACCACCGAGCTGACCGGATCCCCGCACCGCACTGACCTCCGGAAATTGAGTACGGCGGGCGGTAGGTGCGGGGCTACCGTGAAGGCATGGGACTCAATGACCTGCTGTACGACCCGATCCGGCACAACAACTGGGCGACGAAGAGCTTGATCAAGTTCTGTCGCGATCAGAAGCTGACCGCCGAGCAACTGGAAGTCACCGGCGTCGGCACGTACGGCGGGATCCTTGCCACCCTCGATCACATCGTCCGGTGTGACGGCGGCTACCTGCGCCGGATCGCGGACAGCCCGCTCGACTTCGTGGACAGCGACGAGGTGGCCGACTTCGACGCCCTCGAACGCTGGAACGACGAGACGGGGGCGCTCTGGGAGGAGTTCCTCGCCAAGCCGATCGACGTCGAACGCGTCCTGAACGTCGACAACAACACCCGCGGCACCCGGGTCGGCATCTTCATCGCCCAGGCGATCAACCACGCCAACCATCACCGCGAGCAGGTCTGCGCTGTCCTCACCGGCTTCGGCATCGAGCCCCCCGACATTCAGGCCTGGGAGTACGCCTGGACCCACAACCGCATCTGGGACCTTCCCGAATCCCAACGCGCCACCTCCTGAACCAGGTGCTGGTCAGCCGATGCGCTTCACGAGCTCGGCGGACTCGGGGACCGGCGTGGCCGGTGTGCCGTAGTTGAACCAGTTCAGGATGTTCTCCACGACCAGGTTGCCCATGGCGTTGCGGGTGGGGATGGTTGCGGAGCCGACGTGGGGGAGCAGTACGGCGTTCGGGAGGTCGAGGAGCCCAGGGTGGACGGTGGGTTCGGCTTCGAAGACGTCGAGGCCGGCGCTGAGGATCGTGCCGGTGCGGAGCGCGTCGACCAGGGCGGCCTCGTCGACCACGGTGCCGCGGGCCACGTTGATGAGGATGCCGTCGGGGCCCAGCGCCTCGAGGACCTCGGCGTTGACCAGGTGGCGGGTGTTGTCGCCGCCCGGGATGACGATCATCAGGATGTCCACGTCACGGGCCATCTCGATCAGGGACGGGTAGTAGCGGTAGTCGACGTCCTTGCGGCGTCGGTTGTGGTAGGCAACGGAAACGCCGAACGGCGTCACCCGGTCGGCGATCGCCTGGCCGATCCGGCCCAGGCCGAGGATGCCCATCCGGCGGCCGTGCAAGGTTGCCTTGGTCAACGGATACGAGCCGTCCTGCCACTTGCCGGCGCGCAGGTAGCGCTCGGCCTGGGACAGCTCGCGCACGGTCATCAGCAGTAGGCCGAGCGCTGTGTCGGCGACCTCGTCGTCGAGGACGCCGGGAGTGTTCGTCACCACGACACCGCGCTCGGCGGCGGCCTTCGCGTCGATCTGGTCGTAGCCGACACCGAAGCTCGCCACGAGTCGCACGTTCGGCAACCGGTCCAGGAACGCACCGTCGATCCGCGTCCCGCCGGCCGCGACGGCAACGATCTCGTCCCGCCGTTCGGCGAGTACGGCGTCCGGATCCGCCTCCTCCCAGAGCCGGATCAGCTCGACCTTCCCGTCCAGACCTTCCGCGACCACCGGGTTCATCCGTCCCGGCATCAGTACCACTGGCAGTCCCATGGTTCTCCTCGTCCGCGTCGTCACCGCTCGCTCCACCGAGATCCTATTTCCTCTCGGCGACGAGGCCGGTTCACGCGGGCGACGGTGGACGTTCCACCACGACGACAAGGGTCGGTGAGCAGGATCCATCCCCTGGAGGTTGTGATGCGTAAGCTCCCCGCCCTGATCGTCACGGCGACCGCCCTGGTCGCCGTCGCCTCGGGCCGGGCGCATTCCGCCGCTGAGGAAACGAGCTGAGTAGCGGTCACAAGCTGTCCGCTACTCAGCTCATCCTGGAGACATGACCGACAACAACAGCAGCACAGCCACCTTCCACGCGTACTTCGGCTACCGCGACGCGGTCGGCGCCCTGCGCTGGCTCGAGAAGGCGTTCGGTTTCGAGACCACGATGGAGGTGCCGGACGACAAGGGCGGCATCATGCACGCCGAGATGCGGTACGGCGGCGTGGCCTTCACGCTCTTCACCGACGAGGAAAGCTACGACAAGCCGATCCGCAAGGGTGAGACCGTCGGCCACGGCAGCTATGTCGCGTTCGACAGCCAGGCCGAGGTCGACGCCGTCTACCAGACCGCTGTCGCGGCCGGCGCCGACTCGGTCTGGGAGCCGGCCGACACCGCGTGGGGCAACTACCGCTGCCGCGTCGCCGACCCCGAGGGCTACGAGTGGACCTTCGGTACCCACCGCCCGGGCCTGCCCGCCTCCTGGTAGACACCTACGGGTGGATCCGCGACTGATCGTCATCAGAGGCAACTCCGGCTCGGGCAAGAGTTCCGTCGTCGAGACCATCCGGCAGCTGTACGGCCGCGGTGTCGCCTGGATCGAGCAGGACTACGTCCGCCGGATCATCTTCAAGGAGCTGGACCAGCCCGACGGCGCCAACATCCAGGCCATCCGGCAGCTCGCGCAGCACGCCCTCGACCGCGGCTACCACGCCGTCGTCGAGGGCATCATGCCGAAGGTCCGGTACGGCGACATGCTCGCGCAACTGCACGCCGACCACGCCGGGCCGTCGTACTTCTACTATCTGGACGTCCCGCTGGAGGAGACGATCCGGCGGCATGCGACCCGGCCGAAGGCCGGCGAGTTCACCGGTGCGGACATGGCGGAGTGGTACCACCCGCAGGACCTACTCGGCGAGCCGCGCGAGACGGTCATCGACCAGACCAGCTCACTGGAGATGACCGTCAAGCGCATCCTCACCGAAACAGGGCTAGGCCCAGCCGCCGAGCTCCAGGTCGGCGACCACGACGGGTTGGCCTGACACCAGGGACTGGTTCGCGGCGATGCCGACGGCAACGGCCCGGACGCCGTCGTGGACGTCGGCCGCGCGGCCGAGCGGATCGTTGCCGGGGCCCTGGAAGAGGTCGGCGTAGATCAGCCGGTCGCCGCCGCCGTGGCCGCCGACGCCGCGCGGGATCTCGACCTCGACCGCCGGTGCCCAGTGCTTCTGCAAGACCAACCGCTCGCCGTCCGACCGCACCTCGCCCTCGACGACACGCTCGGCCGGGTAGCTCGGGTCGATCCGGTCGTCGATCACCGCGGCCCGCTCGACGACCTCGAGCTCGGCGCGACCCTGGGTGCCGTTGACGCAGACGCGGTAGCCCTCCCACGGCGAGTGTGCGTTCAGCGAATAGCTCAGCCGGGCGCCGTTCGCGTACTCCGCGATCACCGCCAGGTTGTCCTCGATCGTGATCCCCGGGCCGAACACGTCCTGGTCGCGGATGTACCCGTCGTACTGCTCACTGTCCAGGTACAGCTGCCGGTTGGTGTCGTCGTTGCGCAGGTCGAGCAGCCACGGATCCTCGGCCGAACCGTCGATCGTGCCGCGCGCAGGTCGTTGCCCAAGGCCACGAGTGGCCGCGTTGGCGTCGCCGTAGAAGGAGAGTCCGCCGGACGCGAACACGCGCACCGGCGTGGAGGCGATCCACCAGTTCACCAGGTCGAAGTGGTGGGACGCCTTGTGCACCAGCAGGCCGCCGGAGAACTGCTTCTCCCGGTGCCAGCGACGGAAGTAGTCCGCGCCGTGCCGGGTGTCGAGGACCCACTGGAACTCGACGCTGGTGACGGTACCGATCTCGCCGTCGGCGATCAGTTGCCGCAGCGCGCTGTTGCGGGGCGAGTAGCGGTAGTTGAAGGTGACCACGACCGACTTGCCGGACTCGTTCATCGCGTCGACGATCTGCCGGGTGCCGTCCGCGTCGATGGTCAGCGGCTTCTCGACGATCACGTCGGCGCCGGCGCGCAGGATCCGGGCGACGACTGACGCGTGGGTGTAGTCCGGACTCGTCACGACGGCCCGGTCGACGGACTGCTCCTTGATCATCCGTTCCAGGTCGTCGGCGCCGTACTGCGGCAGCTCCGGACCGCCGAGCTCCTTGACCTTCCGGTCGTGGAACGCGAGCCGGCCCGGGTTCGGGTCGAGCAACGCGACCAGTTCGGCCTCCTCGGGGTGCTCCTGCAAGATCGCGCGGATGTAGGCCTGCGCTCGCGAACCGGTACCTGCCACTGCATAGCGTCTGGGCACGACGGACCCTTTCTACTCGTGTAGCTGCTCACGCTAGCAATCGCTTTCCAATGCGGTCAACGCCCGTATCATCGGCTCATGACGAAGGCCCCTGTGACCCGGAACGACGTCGCGGAGTACGCCGGGGTCAGCACGGCCGTGGTCAGTTACGTGGTGAACGAGGGCCCGCGGCGGGTGTCGCCGGAGACGCGGGACCGGGTGCTGGAGGCGATCCGCGTGCTCGGCTACCGGCCGAACGCGACCGCCCGCGCGCTGCGGATGGGCACCACCCGGACGTTCGGCCTGATCACCCCGGACGGCGGGAACCCGTTGTTCGCCGAGCTCGCCAAGGCGATCGACAAGGAGGCCTCGGCCCGCGGGTACGTCGTCCTGCAGACCAGCGCGGACGGGGACCCGGACACCGAGCACGCGAAGATCGCGGAGCTGCTCACCCGTCAGGTGAGCGGCCTGGTCCTGGTCGCGCCGACCGAGGATCCGGACCTCAGCGACGTCGACGTCCCGATCGTCGCGATCAACCGCGAGCTGCCGGCGGCCTCGAGTGTCCGGTCGCAGTACCGCGAAGGCGCGCGCCAGGGGGTCGAGCACCTCATCGGGCACGGGCATCGCACCATCGGCCTGGTGATCGGCCACAGTCGCGACGGTCGCCCACCGGAGCGCGAACTCGGCTGGCGGGACGCGCTCGCGCAGGCCGGGCTCGAGGCCGGCCCGATCGCGCGCACCACTTTCAACCGGCGCGGCGGGTACGACGCCGGCCGCGAGCTACTCACAGCAGAACAACCCCCGACCGCGATCTTCGCCAGCTCCGACCTCCAGGCAGTCGGCGTACTCCGCGCAATCCACGAGGCCGGCCTGACCGTCCCGTCCGACATCGCAGTCCTGGCCTTCGACGGCACTCCCGAAACCGAATACAGCTGGCCACCCCTGAGCGTCGTACGCCAACCCCTCGAACAGCTGGCCCGCGAGGCGGTGACCCAACTGATCGAGGGAACGGGCACCGTCGAGGCGATCACCTGCCCGACCGAGCTGATCCTCAGACGGTCCTGCGGCTGTTAGAGGGTGCCGAGGTCTTCGAAGATCAGGGCTGTTCGGGTGGCTAGGACTTCGGGGATGGCTTGGAGCTTTTCCAGGACCACGCGGCGGAGGCCCTCGTTGTCGGCGGCGCGGACCAGGAGGATCGCGTCGAAGTCGCCGCCGACCAGGGCCATGTGCTTGACCTCGGGGATCGCCTGCAGTTGTTCCCGCAGGGTTCGCCAGGAGCTCTGCCGGAGACTGAGAGTGACGTACGCCGACGTCGCCAGGCCGAGCTTCAACGGGTCGACCGTGGCGGTGAAACCGGTGATCACACCGGTCGCGGTGAGCCGTTCGACCCGGGCGTAGGCGTTCGCGCGGGAGATGTGGATCTGGTCGGCCAGGGCCCGGATCGAGAGCCGTCCGTCCCGGCCGAGCGCCTCGACGATCTGCCGGTCGACCTCGTCCAGCGCGGGAGCGACGACCATCTGTCCAGGTCCGGCCGGGCTGATCATCATGTCGTCGGACATCCTGCTCCTCGATCTTCGGCGGTCAGAACCAAACGTCTCGTGATTTTCCCAGGTCTGGATCCGATTGGCCAGAAGTATGACGATGAGGCCACCGTCCGTCTCCTGCGCAGGAGGGTCCATGAACGAGCGAAGCGAGTTCATCATCAAGCACAGTCCACTCCGCGCCTCATCGGCGCCCGGAGCGAAGCGAGGACGTCGATGAGCTTCGTCGAGGAGCGGTTGCTCCCCTCCGCCGAACCCGTCCGGTTGATCGACCAGGACGGAGTACCGCACGACCACCCGTCGTACCGGCTTCCCGATCGGGAGGTCCTGCTCGACGGCTACGCACAGTTGATCAAGGGGCGCCGGATCAACGACCAGGCCGGCGCGCTCGTCCGGCAGGGCCGGCTCGCCGTCTACCCGTCCTCGCACGGGCAGGAGGCGTGCCAGGTCGCGGCCACGATGGTGCTTCGCGAGAGCGACTGGCTGTTCCCGACGTACCGCGACACGGTCTCGATCGTCAGCCGCGGCGTCGACCCGATCGAGACGCTCACGCTTCTCCGCGGTGACTGGCACTCCGGCTACGACCCGTACGCCCGCAAGGTCGCGCCGCAGTCCACGCCGCTCGCGACCCAGCTGACTCATGCGGTCGGCGTCGCCCACGCCGCACGGCTCCGCAACGAGGACACCGTGGTGATGGCGCTCTGCGGTGACGGCGGCACCAGTGAGGGCGACTTCCACGAGGCGCTGAACTTCGCCGCCGTCTTCCGCACGCCGGTCGTCTTCTTCATCCAGAACAACGAGTACGCGATCTCCGTGCCGCTCGCCCGGCAGAGCGTCGCGCCTTCCCTTGCCCACAAGGGCATCGGGTACGGCGTTCCCGGCGAGCGGGCCGATGGCAACGATCTGGCCGGGCTGCTCGCCGTACTCGGGCAGGCCGTGGACAAGGCGCGTGCGGGTGAAGGTCCGCAACTGGTCGAGGCGCACACCTACCGCGTGCAGGCCCACACCAACGCCGACGACGCGACCCGGTACCGCAGCGACGACGAGGTCACGCCGTGGCTGGAGCGCGATCCGATCAAGCGGCTGGAGGCCTATCTCACGCAGGAGGGATGGCTCGACGACGCCGTTCGGCAGCGTGCGGACGCAGCGGCCGACGAGGTCGCGGCACAGCTGAGGGACGGTCTGATGCCGGAGCCGACGGTCGACCCGGCGGACCTGTTCGCACACCTCTACACGGCGCAGACGCAGCAGTTGAAGGAGCAGGCCGCGTTCCTGCGGGACGAGCTCGCGCGAGAGGAGGCCTGAGCCATGACGCACGTGAAGATCACCATGGCGCAGGCGCTGAACCAGGCGCTGCGCGACGCGATGAAGGCCGACGACACCGTGCTGATGTTCGGTGAGGACGTCGGTGCCCTGGGCGGGGTCTTCCGGATCACCGACGGGCTGACCGCGGAGTTCGGCGAGGATCGGTGCTTCGACACCCCGCTGGCCGAGTCCGGCATCGTCGGGATGGCGGTCGGGCTGGCGATGAACGGGATGCGGCCGGTGGTCGAGATGCAGTTCGACGCGTTCGGGTACCCGGCGTTCGAGCAGATCGTCTCGCACGTCGCCAAGATGCGGAACCGGACCCGCGGCCGGGTCACCCTGCCGATGGTGATCCGGATGCCGTACGCCGGTGGCATCGGCGGTGTCGAGCACCACTGCGACTCGTCCGAGAGCTACTACGCGCACACCCCCGGTCTCACCGTGGTCGCGCCGGCCACCGTCGCGGACGCCTACACCTTGTTGCGCAAGGCAATCGAGTTCCCGGACCCGGTCGTGTTCATGGAGCCGAAGAAGCTCTACTGGGCCAAGGAGGAAGTCGATCTCACCGAGGACCAGCCGGGCATCGGGACGGCCGTCGTACGGCGGGAAGGCGCGGACGCGACGTTGATCGCGTACGGGCCGACGGTGCCGGTCGCGCTGGAGGCGGCCGAGGTCGCAGCCGCCGAGGGCCGGCAGCTGACCGTGGTGGACCTGCGGTCGATCGTGCCGTTCGACGACGAGACGGTCTGCGCGGCGGTACGTCGTACCGGCCGGGCTGTCGTGGTCGCGGAGGCGAGCGGGTTCGCGAGTGTGTCGTCGGAGATCGTTGCCCGGGTCACCGAACGGTGCTTCCACTCGCTGGCCGCGCCGATCCGCCGGGTCACCGGGTTCGACATCCCGTACCCGCCGCCGAAGCTGGAGAAGTACCAGCTGCCGGGCGTGGACCGGATCCTCGACGCGGTCGACGATCTGCAGTGGGAGGACTCGTGACGACACGCTCAGATCTTCCTGCTCCCTGACCTCGGCGAAGGGCTGACCGAGGCGAGATCGTTCGCTGGCTGGTGAAGGTCGGCGACGTCGTCGACCGTCGACGCCCCGGTCGCCGAGGTCGAGACCGCCAAGTCCATCGTCGAGCTGCCTCGCCGTACGCCGGCGTCGTCGAAGAACTCCACGGCGAGCCCGGCACGGTCATCCCGGTCGGCAAGCCGCTGATCACGATCGCGGCAGGCTGACGCGCGACCCGAGACCGGCTCGCGGCCTGCGCCGCGGGCGAGGCTACCGGCAGGAGGAGCATGCCGGCTCGGGCAACGTCCTGATCGGCTACGGCACGGGCGAGGGCGCCGCGTCCGGTCGCCGCCGCAAGCCCCGCCCGCACACGCCGGCGGTTGCCGGAAGATCAGTGCCACCCAGTGCCACTTTTGTTCCGGAAGCGGTCGCGCCGCGGGTGCCGCTGGTGATTTCGCCGTTGGTACGGCGGATGGCGCGGGACGCGGAGGTGGATCTGAAGAGCTTGGTCGGTTCCGGCGCCGGACGGGCTGATCGTCCGGCGGGACGTGGAGCAGGCGATCGCGCAGCGGTTCGAGACGCACGGTTCGAGGAAGCTGACGGACTCGCGGACCGGGTTGGCGGAGTTGCGGCGGACCCCGATGAGCGGGTTCCGGAAGGCGGTGGCGGCGACGTTGAGCCGGAGCCGGGCGGAGATTCCGGAGGCGACGACCTGGGTGGACGTGGACGCGACCGCGCTGGTCGAGCTGCGGGAGTCGTTGCGGTCGGCAAAGGATTCCGGGCCGGGGCTGCTCGCGTTGATGGCGCGGTTCGTGGTGGCCGGGTTGCAGAAGTACCCGGAGCTGAACGGGTTCGTCGACACCGAGCGGGAGGAGCTCGTCCAGTACGACGGGATCAACCTCGGCCTGGCGGCGCAGACCGACCGCGGTCTCGTCGTACCGGCGGTGCCGAACGCGCACCGGCTGACCACGCGCGGCCCTGGACGCTGAGATCAGGCGATTGACCGAGTCCGCGCGGGCCGGGCGGCTGACGCCGTACGAGCTGGCCTGCGGGACGTTCACGCTGAACAACTACGGCAGCTTCGGTGTGGACGGCAGCGCGGCGATCATCAATCACCCGCAGGTCGCGATCCTCGGCGTCGGCCGGATCATCGACCGTCCGTGGGTGGTCGACGGCGAACTCGCGATCCGCAAGCTGACCCAGCTGTCGCTCGTCTTCGACCACCGCGTCTGCGACGGCGGGACGGCGGCCGCCTTCCTCCGCTTCGTCGCCGACGCCTTCGAGAACCCGGCCTCCGTCTTCGCCGACCTCTGAGTTCCGCGGATCTCTAGGAAGCTGCCGCGGTCGCAGCCCGATCAGGACGGCCCGGAGCCCGCCGGTGAAGCGGGCCTCCGGGCCGGCCAGGTTCTCCCGGCTCAGGTACGCCGCCAGGCTGGCCGCACCGACACCGAGCTGGTCGCCCGCCGCGGTCGCCCATTCGTGCTCGGTCAGACCACTTCGCCGTACCGTCGCCGTCCAAGCCGCATCGGTCACGGCCGCGCCGATCAGATAGTGGAAGATCGCCGACACGGCAGCATCCAGATGCACGCCCTTGAACCCGGCTGAGCTCAGCACGTTCAGGATCCGCTCGGCCAGGCCCTGGTAGTTCGGGCCGAGTCCGGCATGCGACGCCAGCAACTGCGGCGCCCACGGATGTGCCCACAGCGCTTCGTACGCCGCTGTCGCGAGAACCGTCACCTGGTCGCGCCAGTCTCCGTCCGTGGTCGGTACGAGCGCCTCGCCCAGCACCTCGTCGACGGCGAGCTCGAGCAGGTCGTTCTTGTTCGCGATCCGCCAGTACAGCGCGGACGTCGCGGCGGTGCCGAGCTCGGCCGCCATCCGCCGCATCGAGAACGTGTCCAGCCCGTCACGGTCCAGCACCTTGACCGCCGTACGGACGATGTCGTCCCGGCTCAGCGGCGCACGCGTCGTGGCCGGATCGGCCCGCAACCACACCGATCCGAGCACCGTCTTCTCGTCCGCCTCGCGCGCCACCCGCCAGAGCATAGCGAAGACGGTGTTCCACGAAGAAAAACACTGTATTAGTGCGCGAGTCGCTACATCAGATACCTGTAAGGAAAGAGATGCTGGGGCCGCAATCACTTGCGCTCGGCAACTCCTCGGACAAGAATGCCCGGGTTCGAGGGGTAGGTCCCGGGGGCCATCGACGACGTAGCCGGTCATCCGACCGGATTCCGACCATGGGTGGGGAAGACTTGTGAACGACGCATCGCCGGACGCGCGCCGGAAGACCAACAGCTCACGTGCGGTTGCACTGCTCAGTAGCGCCGGCGCCCTGGCGCTGGTGCTCGGCGGTGTCACGCTCGCGATGGCACCGTCGGCCTCGGCCAGCGGCGCCATCATCGACGGAAACCCGAACTGTGAGAACGTGATCCCGGGCTCGACCGAGATCAAGTTCGACCCGCCGACTCCCGGTTCGGACACCGAGGGCGGCGTGACGGTGACCTGGGCCGTGACGACCCTGGCGGCGGACGACCCGGATCACGCCGGTGACCAGACCGGCGGCCAGCAGGTCAGCTTCACCGCCACGGGCGGCGTCGTGCTCGGCGCGCTGATGAAGGGTGGTCCGGCGGCGAACTTCTACGACTACCGGCCGGCCGGGACGACCGCCGACTCCGGTCTGCACACGCCGGTGAACGCGGCCAACGACAAGTACTACGGCATCAGCCACGTGACCTTCTGCGTGAAGAAGGAGACCCGACGCCGACGCCGACCCCGACGCCGACCCCGACCCCGACGGTGTCCGAGAGCCCGTCGGAGTCGCCGAGCGAGTCGCCGTCCGAGTCGCCGAGCGAGTCGCCTTCGGAGTCGCCGTCGGAGACGCCGAGCGAGTCGCCCTCCGAGTCGCCGAGCGAGTCCCCGTCGGAGTCGCCGAGCGAGTCGCCGTCCGAGTCGCCTTCGGAATCCCCGAGCGAGTCGCCGTCGGAGTCGCCGAGTGAGTCGCCGTCCGCGTCTCCGACGGACACGCCGTCGGACAGCCCGAGCTCGCCGACGGTCGCGGTCCCGACCGAGGTTGACGCGGGTCAGAACGGTGGGTTCAAGAACATGTCCGCGATCACCAGCAGTCAGGGTGTCGGGGGTATCGCCCTGCTCACGCTCGGTGGTCTGCTGGTGTTCGCCGGCGTCATGAAGTCCCGGCAGACGCGCGGTCAGCACTCTGCCTGACATGTCCGCGAAGCGTCGCCGCCCGGGCCGCGCTCGTTCATCGTGGTGGACGATCGGGGCCCTGGCGGCCGGCGCAGCACTTCTCCTGACTGGCGGCTACCTCCAGTTCAGGACCAGCGACGCCGATGAGGTCCGGCAGCAGACCACTGCTGCCGGTCCTTCGTCGGCGTCCAGCTCCACGAGAGCACCCACGAGGTCCGTCGTACCGACGCAGCCGACACAGCGAACGCAGCCGTCGTCGAAGACCACCGCCACACCGAGAAGCACGCTTCCCGCCCGAGGCACTCAGCACCGCACCGGCCCGGCCGGGGAACCCGGTCAGGGTGACGGTGCCCAGCCTGGGCATCTCCGCGAAGGTCCTCGGCATCCACGCGCGCGGCGGCACTCTCATCCCGCCGTCGAATCCGCGCGTCGTCGGCTGGTGGTCCGACGGCGCTCAGCCCGGTGCGGCCACAGGCTCGGCCATCATCACCGGCCACACCGTGCACGACGGCGGCGGCGCGTTCGACGATCTCGATGAACTGGCGGCTGGTGACGCGGTCACGGTGACCACCGGCCGCGGCACGATCAGCTACGTGGTCACTTCGGTGACGACGTATCGCAAGAAGGCGCTGGCCAAGCAGGCCGCGCAGCTCTTCAACCAGAGCGTCCCCGGGCGGCTGGTCCTGGTCACCTGCGAGGACTGGGACGGTACGGCGTACCTCAGCAACGCCGTCGTGGTCGCCGAACCGAGGACGTAAGTAGCCGGGCGGCACGCGACCAAAGTTGCGACCCGAGGGACCTCGGTACGACGATCTGCCCGGCGTACCGGCGAAGACTCGAAGTCATGACCGATACGCCACGGATCAACCGCTCGCAGTTTCTCCAAGGTGCCGCCGCTCTCGGCCTGGTCGCGACGACCGGCATCACGGCCGCGACCGCGCTGCCGGCCGTCGCCGGCCGACCGAAGGCGGGCGGCCGCCCGAAGCTCGACTTCAAAGGGGTTGCCTACGACACCGGCACCGGGTTCCTCGGCGACGACAGCCGGATGCTCTGGCGCAAGAGCCTCATGCGCGGCGAGCTCCGGGCGATCCGGGACCGGCTGCACGCCAACTGGGTCAGCATCTACGGCAGCGACGTCCGCCGGCTGATCGACACCGCGACCGAGGCGCTCGAGCTCGGCCTGCGGGTGTCGATCCAGCCGCGGTCGTTCGACGAGCCGCAGGCCGACGAACTGGAGAAGCTGCGCAAGGTCGCGATCCAGGCCGAGCGGCTGCGCTGCCGTTACCGCCAGGAGGTGATCCTGGTGATCGGCTGCGAGTTCATGCTGTTCACCCCCGGCATCATCCCGGGCGCGAACTTCTTCGAGCGGGTCGAGTACCTGGAGAAGGGCGAGTTCGACCTGGCCGAGCTGCAGCGGAGGTTCCGCGCCTTCACCGCGCAGATGGTGAATGTTGCCCGCAGCAACTTCAACGGCCGGATCACGTACGGCGCCGCCCACGACCTGGAGCGGGTCGACTGGTCGTTGTTCGACATCGTCGGGCTGGACTACTACTCGTACCACGCGGACCGCGCCGGTCACACCGAGGAGCTGGCGCCGTTCCGCCGCTGGAACAAGCCGATCATGATCCTGGAGTTCGGCTGCTGCACGTTCACCGGTGCGGCCGAACTGGGTGGCATGGGCTGGGACATCGTCGACTACAGCGGCGACGTGCCGGTCATCCCACCGCAGTACGTCCGCAACGAGCAGGAACAGGCGGACCACCTGGCGAACATGCTGGACGTGTTCACCGATGAGGAGCTCCTGGGCGCGTCGCCGTACACCTTCATCTCACCTGATGCGCCGCACCGGCCGGACGATCGGCCGCATGACGAGGACATGGCCGCGTTCAGTCTCTGCAAGGTGATCCGGAAGACCTCTTCGGACCCGGCGTCGCCGTACCGCTGGGAGCCGAAGAAGTCGTTCCAGTCCGTCGCGCGTTTCTATCTGACCCACTAGACCGCGTTGAGGACCGCCTGTTGCTCGACGAGTGGGGTGCGCCGACGGTCCAGCAGGCCGGAGATCAGTGCGACGGCCAGGCCGGAGGCGGCCAGTGCGGCGCCGACCCAGTTCGGGGCGGTGTAGCCGAGGCCGTGCTCGATGGTCAGCCCGCCGAGGTACGCACCGACCGCGTTGCCCAGGTTGAAGGCGGCGATGTTGGCCGCGGAAGCCAGGGCCGGCGCCCCCTTCGCCTTGTCCATCACCCGCTTCTGCAGCGGCGCCACGGTGGCGAACCCGGCCGCTCCGAACACCGCGATCGTCACGGCTGACGTCACCTGCCCATGGGCGGTGACCACGAACGCCGCCAGTACGACGGCCAGCAGCGCGAGGATCACGTACAGACTCGGCATCAGCGACCGGTCGGCCGCCTTGCCGCCGAGCAGGTTGCCGACCACCAGCCCGCCGCCGAACAGCACCAGCAGCCAGGTCACCGCACCGGCCGAGAAGCCCGCGACCTCGGTCATCATCGGCGCGATGTAGGTGAACGACGCGAACACCCCGGCGAAGCCGAGCGCGGTCATCGCCAGCGCCAGCCAGACCTGCAGGTTCTTGAAGACGGCCAACTCACTCCGTAGGCCAGGCCCCTCGGACGTGCTCTGCCGTGGCACCAGAAAGATGATGCCGAGCAGGCCGACGACACCGAGCCCGGTGACGGCCCAGAAGGTCGACCGCCAGCCGAACTGCTGGCCGAGCGCCGTACCGCCGGGGACACCGAACACGTTGGCCACGGTCAGGCCGGTGAACATCAGCGCGATCGCACTCGCCTGCCTGGCCTTCGGCACCAGCGACGCGGCGACCACCGAGCCGACCCCGAAGAACGCGCCGTGGGACAGCGCGGCCACGATCCGCCCGGTCATCAGGACGCCGTACGACGGAGCGAGCGCGGACACCAGGTTGCCGGCGATGAACACGCCCATCAGCGCGACCAGCACGGTCTTGCGGGACACCTTCGACCCGATCGCGGTGAGCAGCGGGGCACCGACCACGACGCCCAGCGCGTAGCCGGAGATGAGCAGGCCGGCGGACGGGATGCTGACGCCGAAGTCGGTCGCGACCTCGGGCAGCAGGCCCATGATGACGAACTCGGTGGTCCCGATCCCAAAAGCACCGATCGCGAGGGCGAGCAGGGCTGCAGGCATGACTGGGGGTCTCCTCGAATGTAGTCTGGTGATTGTTACCGGCGAGAGCAATAGTTGCAGACGCGGGCTATTGCGCAAGCGCTATGATTGCGCATGCAATCGTAAAGTTCAAGTTGGAGGAGTCGTGGGAGTACCGGACGACGCCGCGGAGGCGCGGGCGCAGGGGTGGCGAACCCTGGCGGCTCTGCATGCCCGGATCGAGGACGAGCTGGAACGCGCGCTGCAGAAGCAGCATGGGCTGTCGGTGAGTGAGTACAGCGTGCTCGACGTCCTCGCCCGGCAGGACGACTACCACCTGCGGATGAACCAGTTGTCGAACGCGGTCGTGCTGAGCCAGTCCGCGACGACCCGGCTGGTGAACCGGCTGGAGGACCGCAAGCTGCTGCAGCGGTACCTGTGCCCGACCGACCGTCGCGGCATCTACACCGAGGTCACCAAGGACGGTCGCGACCTGCTCGACCAGGCCCAGCCCACGCACGACGCAGTACTGACGGCCGCCCTGGAGAAGGCCGCCGACCTGCCCGAGCTGGCTCCTCTGGTCGACGCCCTGGGCAAGTTGTCGCTGAAGGTCTGAGATGGCCCGGCGGTACGACAACCGCAAGCTCTACTACTGGTTGATGGGGAGCTGCCTGGTCCTGATCGGCCTGGCCTGGTTCGTCGTACGGCTGTTCTCCGTGCCGGTCGCGATCGGGATGAGCGCGGTCGCCGCGGTCTTGCCGCCGATCGCGGTGATCGTGGCCAACTGGGGTCAGGACTGAAGGACTTCGATGAACGCTGCGGCGAGGGGGTCGGGTTCGCCGCGAGTGTAGGCCGTCAGCGTCCGGCAGACCGGGGGATCGGGGCGTAGGACGTGGCCCTCGAAGCCTGTGGGCAGGATGTTGTCGGGGACCAAGGCCGGTCCGAGTCCGGCTGTGGCCAGGGCCGGAGCCGCGGCCGTTTGCTCGGTGCGTACGGCGACGCGGGGCTCGAACCCCGCTTGTGCACAAGCAAGATCCAGTACGTCGCCCAGTCCGTGACCCGGTGTGTAGTGCACCCACGCGCGATCGGCCAGGTCCTTCAGTGCGACCGTGTCTCCGATGGCGGCCGGATCGTCCGCGGCGAGTACGACGACCAGTTCCTCGGTGCGCAGCGGGTAGGTCTTGCCCTGCCAGCCGGCCGGCTCCGGGCCGACGGCCAGATCCGCCTGGCCCGCGTTCATCGCCTCGATCAGCTCGTCGGTGTGGCGGTGCTCGAACAACCGGATCCCCACGTCGGGATAGGTCTGCCGCCACCTGCGCAGAGCGGCGGGCAGTATGCCGAGCGTGATCGAGTAGAGGGTCGCGATCTGGAGCTCGCCGACTTCGAGACCCGCGGCCTGCCGGGCCGCGCAGCGAGCGCGTTCGGCGTCGGCGAGTGCGGCCCGGGCGTGCGGCATCATCGCGCGTCCGGTCGGGGTCAGCCGGACGTTGCGCGGCAGCCGTTCGAGCAGCGGGCCGCCGGCGGATCGCTCCAGCGCGCGGATCTGATGCGACAACGCCGGCTGCGTCACGTGCAGCAGTTCGGCCGCCTTCGTGAACGACCCGTGGTCGACCACGGTCACCAGGTACTCGAGCTGTCGCAGCGTCGTCATGATCTGAGTTTATGACTTCGGTGAAAACTATGCCTTGGTCTTATCCGCGCAGGTCAGCAACGCTGTAGCCATGAACAACGTTGCTTTGGTGGTCGGTGCGCGCGGTGTGATCGGGACGAACCTGGTCGAGCATCTGGCGTCGCTGGGTGATTGGCGAGTGATCGGTCTGTCCCGTCGCGGCGGCGCCGACGTACCGGGGCGGGTCCGGCACCTCGCCGTCGATCTGCTGGATCCGGATGACACCAGGGCGAAGCTGGCCGGCCTCACCGAGGTGACGCACGTGTTCTACGTCGCTTACCAGGACCGGCCGACCTGGGCCGAGCTCGTGCCGCCGAACCTCGCGATGCTGGTCAACGTGGTCGATGCGATCGAGCCGGTCGCGCGCGGGCTGCGGCACGTCAGCCTGATGCAGGGCTACAAGGTGTACGGCGCGCACCTCGGTCCGTTCAAGACGCCGGCCCGCGAGGACGACCCGCCGCACCTGCCGCCGGAGTTCAACGTGGACCAGCAGCAGTTCCTGGAGCAGCGGCAGCACGGCAAGTCGTGGACCTGGTCCGCGCTCCGCCCGTCCGTCGTCGGCGGTGTCGCCCTCGGTAACCCGATGAACCTCGCGGTCGCGATCGCCGTGTATGCGTCGATGTCGAAGGAACTCGGCGTACCACTGCGCTTTCCCGGCAAGCCCGGCGCGTACGACGCCCTGCTCGAGCTGACCGACGCCGGGTTGTTGGCCAAGGCAACGGTCTGGGCGGCGACCGCGCCGGCCGCGGCGAACCAGGCGTTCAACATCACGAACGGCGATCTGTTCCGCTGGAACGAGCTGTGGCCGAAGCTGGCCGGCTGGTTCGGCCTCGAGGTCGCACCGCCGTTGCGGATGTCCTTGCAGGACGTGATGTCCGACAAGGAGCCGCTGTGGAAGGAGTTGCAGGCCACCCACGGCCTGGCGGCGACGTCGTACGCCGAGGTCTCCTCGTGGCCGTTCGCCGACTTCGTCTTCGGCTGGGACTACGACTTCTTCGCCGACTCCTCGAAGGCTCGCCGGGCCGGCTTCCACGAGTACGTCGCCACCGAGGAGATGTTCTTCGGCATCTTCGCGGAGCTGCGGCGGCGCCGCGTCATCCCGTGACGGTTGACGGGTATGGCATGCTCCGGGCTGTGACGATGGGTGCGGGTAGGTTGCTCGGGGCGAATCTGCGGGCGCGGCGGGACGAGCAGGGGATCTCGCTGTCCGAGTTGGCGCGGCGGTCCGGGATCGCGAAGGGCACGCTGTCGCAACTGGAGTCCGGTGCGGGCAATCCGACGATCGAGACGGTGTTCAGTCTGTCGAACGCTCTCGGCGTCCCGGTGTCGGCGCTGCTGAGTGAGGCGCCGAGCGCGGAGCTGGTCCTGGTGCGGTCCGCGGACATCGACATCCTGTCCGGTGAGGCGATCGACCTGCGGATGCTGCGGCGGCTGGAGCACCCGGGCGGGCTGTTCGAGATCTACAACCAGGAGGTCCGGGCCGGGGCTGTTCAGCATTCGGACGGACATCCCGGGACCGAGCATCACATCGTTCTCAGCGGGCGGTTGCGGGTGACCTCGCGGGGCCGGACCGAGGAACTGGGCGAGGGCGACTACCTGGCCTTCCGGGCCGGCGGACCGCACGAGTACGAGGCGCTGGACGGCCCGGTGCGCTCGGTTCTGCTGCTCGAGTACCCGCCGGACGCCCACCCGATCACCCCGGGCAGCCCACATCTGCCCGGGTGACTCCGTTGACCTGAGCCGGGATCGCGCCGTACGCTCGATATCGTTCATTTTAGTGAACGACGAGGAGAGACTGCGATGCCTGGAGCTGCGACGGCCGACGTGGTTGTCGTGGGCGCCGGAATCGTCGGGGCGGCCTGCGCGGAGGCGCTGACCGTGGCCGGGGTGAAGGTCGCTGTGCTCGATCGCGGTGACGTGGCTTCCGGTACGACGGCCTCCGGCGAGGGCAACGTGCTGGTCTCCGACAAGGAGCCCGGGCCCGAGCTCGAGTTGGCGATCGCGTCGCGCGCCGAGTGGGGCGCCGTACTGGCTCGACTGCCGGAGCGGGTCGCTGATGTGGAGTGGGAGTCCAAGGGTGGGGTCGTCGTGGCGACGACCGATCCGGGGCCGCTGAAGGCGTTCGCGGCCAAGCAGCAGGCGGCCGGGGTCGATGCGCGGGTGATCACGCCGGCAGAGGCGTTCGAGCTCGAGCCGCTGCTGACGCGGAACGTGACGATCGGGGTCCACTATCCCGATGACGCGCAGCTCCAACCGGTGCTTGCGGCGACCGCTCTGCTGGCCGCCGTACGGGATCGTGGGGGCTCGGTGCGGTCGGGCGTGACCGTCCAGTCGGTGCGTACTGCCGGGGGCCGCGTCGTTGGCGTGGAGACCTCAGCCGGCGAGATCGCGTGTGGTGCGGTGCTGAACGCGTGTGGGCCATGGGCCGGAGCGTTCGGCGCGGCCGCGGGTGCGCCGATCCAGGTGCTGCCGCGACGCGGGATGATCCTCGTGACCGCGCCGCTGCCGGAATGCGTGCGGCACAAGGTGTACGACGCGGACTACGTCGGCGCGGTCGGAAGCGGGGACGCCGACCTGCAGACGTCGACGGTGGTCGAGTCGACGCGGGCCGGGACCGTGCTGATCGGATCGAGCCGCGAGCGGATCGGGTTCGACGACTCGGTCCGGGTGAAGGTGCTGCGGGAGCTCGCGCGGAAGGCTGTCGGGCTGTTCCCGTTCCTGGGTGAGGTGCCGGTGATGCGCACGTACGGCGGCTTCCGGCCGTACGCACCCGACCACCTGCCGGTGATCGGACCGGACCCGCGGGTCGAAGGACTCTGGCACGCCACCGGCCACGAAGGCGCCGGCATCGGCCTGGCCCCGTCCACCGGCCGCCTCATCACCGAACTCTTCCTGGGCCTCACGCCCCACGTGGCCCCGGCCCCCTTCCGCGTCGACCGCCCGGCGGTGCTCGCCGCATGAAGATCACCGTGAACGGCGAGCCGGTCGAGGCGGCACCCGGCCAAACTGTCGCAGCCGTACTGCTGACCAACGGCCGATCGTCCTGGCGCACCACCCGGGTCGCCGGCCGTCCCCGCGGCGTCTTCTGCGGCATCGGCGCCTGCTACGACTGCCTGGTCGTCGTCAACGGCATCCCAGACGTCCGCGCCTGCCAGCGAACCATCCGCCCCGGCGACGCAATCACCACGCAACAAGGTGCGGTGCTTCCTGAACCAACCGAAGCGCACGAGACACAGACGTCTTCACCGAGAATGGCTGACGTTGTTGTGGTGGGTGCTGGACCGGCTGGGATTGCGGCTGCCTTGGCCGCCGCGGATGCGGGTGTTGAGGTGCTGCTGGTTGACAGTGCACGGGCTGTGGGTGGGCAGTTCAACCGGCAGCCCGCCGAAGAACTTCGAGTGCGGCCTGGGCGGTTGCAGCATGGGTGGAAGGCCTTTGTCGCCAAGCGGGATCGGCTGGCCGCCCATCCCCGGATCACCCACCTCGCGGAAGCGTCCGTATGGGCGTTCGAGCAAGGTAACCGGTTGTGGGTGCAGCGCGGTCCGGCTGATGCGGTCGGGCGAGAGGTGTTTGCAGTCGAGGCGAAGGCGGTCGTCCTCGCGACCGGTGCCTATGATCGCGTACTTCCCTTCCCTGGTTGGGATTTGCCCGGGGTCTACACCGCCGGCGCCGCACAGGCGCTGGCCAAGGGACAGCGGGTTGCCGTTGGCAAGCGGGTGATCGTCGCCGGCACCGGGCCGTTCCTGCTGCCGGTGGCGGAGTCGCTGGTCGGCGTCGGCGCCGAGGTCCTCGGTTTGCTCGAGGCCAACGCACTGAAGACCGTCCGCAAGGGCTGGGCCACCGATCCGTTGGTTGCTTCGAGCAAGGTCCGGGAGGGACTCGGGTACGGCGCTCTGCTCGCGAGGCACCGGATTCCGCTCAGGCACGGGTGGACCGTCATCGCCGCGCACGGCGAGGAGCACGTCGAGGCCGTCACCGTCGCACGCCTCGACGACACCTGGCAGCCGATCGAGGGATCCGAGCGCCGCGTCGAGGTCGACGCGGTCTGTCTGGGGTTCGGTTTCACGGCCCAATTGGAGCTGGCGGTGTCGGCCCGGTGCGAGCTGACCACCGGCCCGGACGGCGGCCCGGCGGTCGTCGTCGATGCGAACCAGCAGACCACCACACCCGGCGTCTTCGCCGCCGGTGAGCTGACCGGCATCGGCGGCGCCGACTTGGCCGCCGCCGAGGGCCGCGTAGCCGGAGCCGCGGCGGCCCACCACGCCGCCGCCGCCACCTCTCCTCCACTTTGTGCACCGGTTGAGCATGAAACGGGGCCCACGGTGGAAATCTCGTGCACAAAGTGGCGGGGGTCGCCCGCGCGCGGCGGTTTGCTCGTGCGCTGGCGAAGGCGTACCCGGTGCGGGACGGGTGGCGGAGCTGGAGCGGTCCGGAGACCGTGGTGTGCCGGTGTGAGGAAGTGACGCGGGGCGACATCGAAGGGGCTGTCGTCGAGCGGGGTGTGGCCGACGGGCGGGCGCTGAAACTCACCAGTCGCGCCGGTCTCGGGCTCTGCCAGGGCCGGGTCTGCGCCCGGACCGTGGCCGAGTTGGCCGATCAGAACGACGTACCCGAACCATCTATGAAACGACCGATCGCCGTGCCCATCAGGCTGCGCGATCTGGCCGAGGCTCAGGAGGAGCTGTGAGCGAGAAGTTGGACGGCGTCATCGTCGCCACCGCACTGCCGTACGCCGAGGACGCGAGCGCGCCGGCCGGGTTGCGGCCCGACCTGGACAAGTTCGCCGAGCACTGCCGCTGGCTGGTCGACAACGGCTGCCGCGGTGTCGGACCGAACGGCTCGCTGGGGGAGTACTCGTCGCTGACCGACGACGAGCGCCGAGCCGTCGCCCGGACCGCGATCGAGGCCGTCGGCGACGACGGTGTGGTGGTCGTCGGCGTCCACGGCGTCGGCGCGCACCAGGCCCGCGCGTGGGCCGAGAAGGCGGCCGAGGACGGCGCCGACGGCGTACTGTGCCTGCCGCCGACCATGTACCGGGCCAACCGCGGCGAGGTACTGAACCACTTCAGCGAGGTCGCCAAGGCCGGCCTGCCGGTGATGGTCTACAACAACCCGATCGACACCAAGGTCGACCTGACCCCGGACCTGCTCGCCGAGATCGCGCAGATCGAGAACATCGTCGCGGTGAAGGAGTTCTCCGGTGACGTCCGCCGGATCCTGGAGATCCGCGAGCTCGCCCCGGACCTGGCCGTCATCGCCGGCGCGGACGACCTGACGCTCGAGGCCTGCTGATGGGCGCGACCGGCTGGTTCGCCGGGTTCCCGAACGTGTTCCCGAAGGAGTCGGTCCGTTTGTACGACCTCGCCGTACAGGGCAAGCTGGAGGAGGCGCGGGCGTTGTACGAGCCGCTCGTCGCCGCGTTCCGGTGGGACTCGCGGACCGAGTTCGTCCAGGCGATCAAGTACGGCATGGACTACGTCGGCCGGTACGGCGGCCCGTGCCGCCCGCCGCGTGGACCGCTGGTGCCGGAGCACCTCGCCCAGTTGGAGCAGGACATGAAGAAGGCAGTGGAGAGCTTGCGATGAGGTCCGTCCGGACGATCACCGCGATCGACTCGCACACCGAGGGGATGCCGACCCGCGTCGTCACCGGCGGCGTCGGCGTCATCCCCGGTACGACGATGGCCGAGCGGCGCGAGTACTTCGTCAAACACCTGGACGACCTGCGGCTGTTCCTGATGAACGAGCCGCGCGGCCACTCCGCGATGAGCGGCGCGATCCTGCAGCCGCCGACCCGGTCCGACGCCGACTGGGGCGTGCTGTACGTCGAGGTGTCCGGCTGCCTGCCGATGTGCGGTCACGGCACCATCGGCGTCGCCACCGTGCTGGTCGAATCCGGCATGGTCGAGGTGACCGAGCCGATCACCCAGGTCCGGCTGGACACCCCGGCCGGTCTGGTCGTGGTGGACGTTGCCGTGAACAACGGCCGCGCCGAACACGTGACGTTGCAGAACGTCCCGGCGTACAGTCACGCCCTCGACGCGACCGTCGACGTGCCAGGGCTCGGCACGGTCACCTATGACCTGGCGTACGGCGGCAACTTCTACGCGATCCTGCCGCTGGAGCAGCTCGGCATCCCGTTCGACCGGGCCGAGAAGGACCGGATCCTGAAGGCCGGCCTCGACATCATGGCCGCGATCAACGAGACCGACCGGCCGGTGCATCCGCTGGACCCGGGCATCCACAGCTGCAAGCACGTCCAGTTCACCGCACCGGGTCGGAACGGCAGCGACTCGCGCAACGCGATGGCGATCCACCCCGGCTGGTTCGACCGCTCGCCTTGCGGTACCGGGACCTGCGCGCGGATGGCTCAGTTGCACGCCCGTGGTGAGCTCGCGCTCGGGGTGGATTTCGTCAACGAGTCCTTCATCGGTACCTCGTTCACCGGCCGGCTGCTCGAGGAGACCACAGTCGGCGACCGGCCGGCCGTCGTACCGACGGTCCGTGGACGGGCCTGGATCACCGGCATGGGCCAGTACCTGCTCGACCCGGACGACCCGTTCCCGGCCGGCTTCGTGCTCTGATCAGCGGTTGAGCTTGGACTTCCAGTCGGCGGGGACGTTGCCGCCGGGGACCGGCTGGTCCTCGGGGCGGGAGTCGGGTGGGGCCAGGGCTGGGCCGTCGTAGTACTGCGACTCGCCGTAGTGCCAGAACCAGTCCTCGCCGGGTTCGAAGCTCTGCACGATCGGGTGGTCGTCGTCCCGGGCGTGGGCCGAGGCGTGCTGGGCCGGGGACGAGTCACAGCAACCGACGTGCCCGCACTGCGCGCACCGACGCAGGTGGAACCACCACCCACCAATCTCCAGACAATCCGCACACCCAGTCCCACTCGGCGGAACCGTACTGTCAATCCCGGGTATCTCCGTCATGTCGCACATCCTCGCGCGGCCCCAGTTCCCGGACAAGCACCGGTGGGCCGTAGCCGCCGCCACCGGGTGTCTCGAGCACCAGCACGTCTCCGGTGGCGACCGGAAGGGAGTCGTTGCCGGCCATCTCCGTGACGGACCCGTCCGTGTGCTCGATCCATTGGCGGCCGAGGTCGCCGGGGAGGCCACTCCCCATCCCGTAGGGCGGCACTCGGCGGTGACTGGCCAGGATGCTCACGGTCATCGGCTCCAGGAACCGGATCCGGCGACGGCCGCCGTTCCCGCCGTACCAGTGACCCGCACCGCCGCTGCCTCGGCGGATCTCGAAGCTCTCCAGCTGTACTGGGTAACGCCACTCGAGAACCTCCGGATCGGTGAGCCGGGAGTTCGTCATATGAGTCTGTACGACGTCGGCACCCGCGAAGCCTTCGCCGGCGCCGGCGCCACTGCCGACGGTCTCGTAGTACTGGTGCCGGTCGTTGCCGAACGTCACGTTGTTCATCGTTCCGGAGCCCTCCGCCTGGACGCCGAGCGCGGCGTACAGCGCGCCGGTGACCGCCTGCGAGACCTCGACGTTGCCAGCGGCAACCGCCGCGGGATATTCCGGCGACAGCATCGTTCCCGGTGGGATGATCACGTGCAGCGGCTCGAGGCAGCCTGAGTTCAACGGGATCTCGTCGTCGACCAGCGTGCGGAATACGTACAGCACGGCCGCCATCACCACAGATGACGGCGCGTTGCCGTTGCCGGGTTGCTGTGCGGACGTGCCGGTGAAGTCGATCTCCGCCGTCCGGCCGGCGGAGTCCACCCGGACGGCCACCTCGATCCGCGCGCCCGAGTCGAGCTCATAGCTGTAGCTTCCGTCGCGGAGAGTGGGGATGACCCGCTGGACCGCCTCGGCGGCGTTGCGGCGTACGTGTTCCATGTACGCCGAGACGACATCCAGGCCGAAGTGGTCGACCATCGCCAGCAGTTCCTCGACTCCCTTCTCGTTGGCGGCAACCTGGGCGCGCAGATCGGCGATGTTCGTGGCGGGGTTGCGGGACGGATACATCGCGGATCGGAGCAGGTCGACTGTCTCGCGCTCACGAAGTTCACCGCCGGAGACCAGCAGCCAGTTGTCGATCAGCACCCCTTCCTCCTCGATCCGGGTGCTGTTCGCCGGCATCGACCCGGGCGTGATGCCGCCGATCTCCGCGTGGTGCCCGCGGGACGCGACGTAGAACAAGATGTCCTTCCCGGCCCGGTCGAAGACCGGGGTGACCACGGTGATGTCGGGCAGGTGGGTGCCACCGCGATAGGGGTTGTTGAGCACGTACGTGTCGCCTGGTGCCATCCGGCCGGCATTACCGGCGATCACCATCTTGATGCTCTCGCCCATGGAGCCAAGGTGGACCGGGATGTGCGGCGCGTTCGCGATCAGATTGCCGTCCGCATCGAACAGCGCACAGGAGAAGTCCAGCCGCTCCTTGATGTTCACCGACTGCGAGGTGCTCTGCAGCCGCACACCCATCTGCTCGGCGATCGACATGAACAGATTGTTGAAAATCTCCAGCATCACCGGGTCGACCGTGGTCCCGACTCCCTGCCGGACCGGCCGCGCCGCCACCCGGCTGAGCAAGAGATGGCCGAGGTCGCTGACCGACGCTCGCCAGCCGGGTTCGACAACTGTCGTCGCATTGGCCTCGGCGACGACCGCCGGACCGTCCACCTGGTCGCCGGGGACGATGTCGCCGCGCTGGTAGATGTCGACGTCGACCCATGAGCCGTCCGCGAACATCGGCACCTGGGCTACGGCCCGCAACTCGCCGCTTGGTCGCTCCGGACTGATCCAGGCGTCCTCGCCGGTCCCGGCGGCGCCCAGCAGTTCGAGTGACACCGCTTCGACGACGATCTGCTTGGCCGGCATCAGGAAGGAGAACCGCCGACGGTAGGTGGTCTCGAACTCCGCCACCATCGCGTCCACATCGCCGACGGACACGGCGACCGCGGTGTCGGTGCCGTCGTAGCGCAGCAGCGCCCGGCGGACCGCGGTGACCCGGCTGGCCGGGATGCCTTCGCGCTCGAGCTCGCTCCCTGCGTCGTCGGTGAGCTCGTCGAGGATCCGCGCGAGCTCGGGCAGTACGGCGTCACTCAGTGGCGCCTCGACCGCACGCTCGCGCAGGGCGGCGACATCGGCGACACCCATGCCGTACGCCGAGAGCACTCCGGCCAGCGGGTGGATGAGCACCTGTGTCATCCCCAGCGCGTCGGCCACCGCGCAGGCGTGCTGGCCACCCGCTCCACCGAACGTCGCCAGCACATACCGGGTGACGTCGTACCCGCGTTGCACTGAGATCTTCTTGATCGCGTTGGCCATGTTGGCGACGGCGATGTCGGCGAAGCCGGCCGCGACCTCTTCCGGGGTGCGCCCGTCCGCGATCTCCTCGGCCAGGTCGGCGAACATCCGCCGTACGACGTGGGCATCGATCCGCAGGTCGCCGTTCTCGCCGAAGACGGCCGGGAAGAAGGCCGGCTGAACCCGGCCGAGCATCACGTTGGCATCGGTGACCGTGAGCGGGCCACCCCGGCGGTACGACGCCGGGCCCGGATCGGCACCGGCCGAGCCCGGTCCGACGCGGTAGCGGCTGCCGTCGAAGGTCAGGATCGAGCCGCCGCCGGCTGCCACGGTGTGGATGCTCATCATCGGCGCACGCATCCGTACGCCGGCCACGAGCGTCTCCAATTCGCGCTCGAACTCGCCGGCATAGTGCGACACGTCGGTGGACGTGCCGCCCATGTCGAAGCCGATCACCCGGTCGAACCCGGCGGCCGTGGTGGTCCGCGCCATCCCGACCACACCACCGGCGGGCCCGGACAGGATCGCGTCCTTGCCTCGGAACGCGTGCGCCTCGGTGAGCCCACCGTTGGACTGCATGAACATCAGCCGGACACCGTCCAGTTCGGTCGCCACCTGGTCGACGTACCGGCGGAGGATCGGCGACAAGTAGGCGTCGACAACGGTGGTGTCGCCGCGCGAGACCACCTTCATCAACGGGCTGCACTCGTGCGACAACGAGATCTGGGGGAAGCCGATCCGCCGCGCGATGTCGCCGATCACCACCTCGTGCTGCGGATGGCGATAGCCGTGCAAGGACACGACGGCAACGGACCGCAGACCGTTGTCGTAAGCCCGCTGCAGGCCATCGGTCACGGAGCGTTCGTCGAGCGGGACGAGGACCTTGCCGTCCGCCGCGAGTCGCTCGTCCGCCTCGATCACCTCCGAGTAGACGAGTTCCGGCAGGACGATCTGGCGGGCGAAGATCCGTGGGCGGTTCTGATAGGCGATCCGCAGTGCGTCGCGGAAGCCCTTGGTGATGACCAGCACGGTGGGCTCGCCGTTGCGCTCGAGCAGCGCGTTGGTGGCCACCGTGGTGCCCATCTTGACGACGTCGATCCGGTCGGACGGGATGCGTTCGCCTGCCGGAACCTCGAGCAGCCGGCGGATACCCTCGACTGCCGCGTCCGGGTATCGCCCGGGATTCTCGGACAGCAGTTTGTGCGTCACCAGTGTTCCGTCCGGGCGCCGCGCGACGACATCGGTGAACGTGCCGCCACGGTCGATCCAGAACTCCCACTTCCGCGCCATTGCATTCCCGCCTTCCTGCACAGCCGTTCGGGTCGCAACAGTGAGACTAGAGATTGTTCAACAATCCTGCAAGAGTCTTGTTCCACTAAACTTTCGCTGAACGCCTCGGGTGAGCGATGATGCGGGGATGAGCACGGGTGAGGTCGACGAGGGCCGGCAGGCGTGGTTGCGCACTGTCGCCGCCGATGTCGCACGGCTGGACCGGAGCAGTTCGGCCGAGCGGGCCGCCGACATCCTGCGCCGCAGCATCACCGAGGGTGCGCTGCCGCCGGGCGCCCAGCTGTCCGAGATCGAGCTGACCGAGGTGCTGGAGGTCAGCCGGAACACGTTGCGTGAAGCGTTCCGGCTGCTGACCCACGAGGGCCTGCTCGTCTACAAACTGCATCGCGGGGTGTTCGTCCCCGCGTTGGCCGAGCACGACGTGGTGGACCTGTACCGGCTCCGCCGGGTGCTCGAAGTGGACGTCGTCCGCGGTCTGGCCGAGCGTGATCCGGAGTTGCCGGCCGGCCGGCTCGAGCCGCTGCAGGACGATGTCGAGGCGGCCGAGGCGGCCGCGCTCGCGGATCACTGGCCGGCCGTCGGTACGGCGAACATGCGCTTTCACCAGCAGCTGATCGGTCTGGCCGACAGCGACCGGATGGACGCGATCACCGGCCGGCTGCTGGCCGAGCTGCGGCTGCTCTTCCACGTGATCGCGACGCCGCGGGAGCTGCACGAGCCCTACATCGCGCGCAACCGCGGCCTGTTCGAGCTGCTCGAGGCCCGCAGGTACGAGCAGGCCGCGACCGACCTGCACCAGTACCTGCTCGACTCCGAACAGGGCATCCTCGAGGCGTTCCGCGCCAGGTGATCCACGAGTTTCGATAAGGGCTTGCGCGGCCCTCGTCTCACCTGAGTTGATGAGTGGTAACCGTCAGCTGCAAAGGGGAGCTCAGCACATGACCGATGACCGGACCGACGAGACGCCGAAGTCCTACCGCCCGATCGACGCCCAGGGGTTCCGGGAGTTCATCTCGAGTGGCTGGGGTGCGGTGGACCGCTCGGTGACAGTGCCGGACGGGCTGGCCGAGGCGGCGGGCGAGCATCGGCGGAAGCTGTCCGCGGCGCTGCCGGGTCGGCGGATCGCGGTCGCGGCCGGCCGGGCGCCGGTCCGGTCGAACGACACCGACTACCAGTTCCGCGCCGACAGCGACTTCGTCTGGCTGACCGGGTGCCAGGCCGAGGGCGCCGTACTGGTGCTGTCGGCCGACGGCGACGCGACGCTGTACCTCCGCGAGACGGCAGGGCCGGACGAGGCCGACTTCTTCGCCAACGCCCGCGACGGTGAGCTGTGGGTCGGGCCGGTGCCGGGGCTGAAGGACTGGTCGGACGCGTTGCAGATCGCCTGCCGCCCGCTCGAGGAGCTGCCGGCCGCGGTGCGCGGCGCCGTACCGTTCATGCTGTCGACGCCTGGTGTCGAGCCGATGCTGGACGCGTTGGTCCGGACCTCGCCGACGGACGGGGACTCGCTGCGGCAGACGCTGGCCGAGCTGCGCCGGATCAAGGACGACTGGGAGCTGGACCAGCTCCGCGAGGCCGTCGCGGCCAGCGTGCTCGCGTTCGGCGACGTCGCCCGGGAGTTGCCGGAGGCCATCCGCGGCGGCGGTGAGCGCTGGCTGCAGGGCACCTTCGACCGGCGGGCGCGGACCGCTGGCAACGGCGTCGGGTACGCCTCGATCGTTGCTGCTGGCAAGCATGCCCCGGTGCTGCACTGGGTCCGCAACGACGGGCCGGTGAGCGAGGGTGACGTCATCCTGCTCGACGCGGGTGTCGAGACGCGGACGCTCTACACCGCCGACGTGACCCGGACCTTCCCGGCCACGGGTGAGTTCACCGACGCCCAGCGGCAGGTGTACGACTTGGTCCACAAGGCACAGCTGGCCTCACTCGACGCGGTCAAGGTCGGAGCGCCGTACCGGGCCTTCCAGTACGCCGCGCTGCGGACGCTGGCCGAAGGACTGCGGGACTGGGGTCTGCTCGACGTGTCGCTCGACGAGCTGCTCGGGCCGGACGGACAGCAGCACCGCCGGTACATCGTCTGCGGCACCGGGCACTACATCGGCCTGGACGTGCACGACTGCGACGCCTCCCGGCCGGAGGCGTACTTCGCCGGTGAGATCGAGGCCGGGATGGCGCTGGCGGTCGAGCCCGGGCTGTACTTCCACCCCAACGACGAGACCGTGCCGCCGGAGCTGCGGGGGATCGGCATCCGGATCGAGGACAACGTGGTGGTGCACTCCGACCGGCTCGAGATCCTCACCGAGGACCTGCCGATCACGGCCGCCGGCCTGGAGCACTGGACCCAGTCCCACCTGAGCGCACGGTAGCCGGGGGACCACCCAAAGTTCTTCGTCACAAGCTGTAACACCGAGGCCCTCGGCAACGATGTAGCGAGCGGGGGAGGGTCGAACTCGGCCCGGCGCGTGGCAGTGGGGGGCCATGACCACGCGCCAGGGCCGAGCCCGGCACCGACTGGGGCCCGGGGGGGACCCAGTGAACCCCGGGGCACGGGGAGTAGTAGCCATGAACCTGCGGGTGCGAGTGATGCACTGCGGTGACCAGCATTGGTACGCCGATATCGACGACGCCGACGATCCGCAGCCCGACGATCCGTTCTGGTTCGTCGACAACTGCCGATCCCAGCTGCAGGCGCTCGAGACCGCCTGCGCCGAACTTCGTCTGCTGTCGGGCCGGATGGTCCGCGGCGACCATCTCGATCGCGTCCTCGAGGTGACCGGCGTACCGGTCTGAGGCGCGGCAGAACGCCCGGGCGGGCGCTTTGTTGGGAGGCGCCCGCCCGGGGCTTTCTCAGCTCACCGGCGGTACGGCGGGACAGTCCGTGCCGCGCCTGGGGACGTCGAGCGAGACCAGGTAGGCGTCGATCGTGTTCTCCATGCACGATCCGCCGTCGTAGCTGCCGTGACCCCAGCCTTCGTACGTCAGCAGGACGCCTTGCCGGCCGAGTTGGCGTTCCACACTCTGCGCCCAGTTGTAGCCGGTGGCCGGGTCGTGGATCGCGTTGGCCAGCAGGATCGGCTCGTCCAGACCGCGCACCTTCAGCTTGTGCTGCGGGTTGTTCGCCGGCGGCATGCCGAGGCACATCGAGACGGCGATCAGCTGACCTGGGTAGCGCATGTCCGGGTTGTTCCGGGCCAGCCGGCCGAGCATCCCGGCGTACTCCTGGTAATTACGGACTGTCAGGTTCCAGTCCTGGCAGAACACCGCGAGGGTGTTCGAGGCCAGGCCGGCCGGGACCGGCGGCTGCCCGGTCGGCGGTGCGCTCGTCTCGAGCTTCTTCAAGATGTCCGCCAGTCCCGGCCACTGCGGTCCGTAGAGCGCGCGGAAGACAGTGAAGCTCAGCCAGTACGGCGTGATCGGCAGCTCCGGCTTCTGCGGATCGGGCACCTCGCCGCGGTCCGCCCGGGCCAGCAGGTCCGCCCACAACGCGTGGATGTCGCGACCGTGCAGTGAGCAGGTCGTTGCCCCGTCGCACCATTTCACGAACTCGTCGAACGAGTCCTGGGCGGCGGACGCCTGGGCGTCGATGAACGACCGGGCCGAGGCGGCGCTGTGGTCGACCACGCTCTCCAGGACCATCGCACGGACCCGGTTCGGGTAGGTCTCGGCGTACTGGCCGCCGAGCAGCGTCCCGTACGAACTGCCGTGGAACGAGATCGTCGACTCCCCGAGCGCCGCGCGGATCGCGTCCACGTCCCGCACGGTCTGCCAGGTGTCGATGTGGTCGAACACCGGACCGGTGTTCTCGCGGCAGTCCGCGGCCAGTGCGCGGTTGTAGGCGACCGTCGCGGTGAAGTCGGCCTGGCTCTTCAGGATCGGCGACGGCTGCTTGGCCAGCAGTTCGGCCGAGCACTTCACCGGATTGCTGCGGGCGATACCGCGCGGGTCGAAACTGACCACGTCGAACCGGTTCTGCAGGTTCTCGCTGAACCGGCTCATCCCGGTCTTCACCCGGTCCACGCCCGAGTCACCCGGACCGCCCGGGCCCCACAGCAACACGCCGACGCGGTCGCTCGGGTTCTTCGCCGTACGACGGGCTATGGCGAGGCCGAAGGTGGGACCGTCCGGGTCCCGCCAGTCGACCGGCACCTGCAGGGTCGCGCACTGCGAAACCTTGACGACGTTCGGGTCGTCCTTGCCCTCCGGCTTGCAATCGGACCACTGCACCGTTGTCCTGGCCGGCTCCGACGCCGACACCGGCAGCGCCACGAGTCCGGCGGTCGCGACGCCGAGCGCCGCACCGCAGGCGAGGGCGCGTTGTCTGAACTTCATACGGAAGATCTCCTCATCACGAGAAACTCCCTCGATCCTGGGCAACCGTTTGCTTGATCACATCGGGGACCAGCCCCCGGCCGACCCCGGGTGGTCCTTGGGGGACTTGTTAGGGTCGCGCTGATGACTACCAAGCACGCGGTGTGGTTCCGGTGGGTGGCGATCGCCGAGGCGATCTCCTGGACCGGATTGCTGATCGGCATGTTGTTCAAGTACGTGCTGTCCGACAACGAGATCGGGGTGAAGATCTTCGGCCCGATCCACGGCGGCATCTTCGTCCTCTACGTGCTCACCGTGCTGGTGGTCCGCGGACCGCTGCGGTGGTCCTGGCCGGTCACGCTGGCCGCGCTGGCGGCCAGTGTTCCGCCGCTGTTCACCTGGTTCTTCGAGATCTGGGCGGTGCGGACGGGCCGGATTGACGCCGGCCGGGCGACCGCCGTACCGTCCGGAGCGTCAGCAAACTCAACAGCCGCATGAACCCGTGCGGGAGAGACCCGGGCACGACCCGGGCGCCGTAGGAGCAACTCTCCCCAAGAATCTCTCAGGCACCTTCACCGCGCGGGCGAGGCACCTCTGGAAGGCTAGGCCCTGTCTGGTAATCGCACGCCTACTGCGCGGCACTCGGCACGGCGTGCGATCACCAGACAGGACCTTGGTCTGACAGAGCGGGGAGGACACCAAACGGTCAACGGCGACCGGAAGGAAACCTCCACACGATGGCGATCAGCGTCTTCGACCTGTTCAGTATCGGGATCGGCCCCTCGAGCTCCCACACGGTGGGACCGATGCGCGCCGCCCGCACCTTCGCTCTCGGCCTCGCCGCCGACGGCCTGCTCGGCCGGACGGCAACGGTCGAGGCGCAGCTGTTCGGTTCGCTCGGTGCGACCGGTCATGGGCACGGCAGCAACAAGGCGGTCCTGCTCGGACTCGAGGGTGAGGACCCCGAGACCGTCGTCACCCATTCCGTCGACGCGCGGGTCGAGACGATCCGGGAGCGCGGCCGGCTGCTGCTGGCCGGTACGCACGAGATCTCCTTCGACGAGAACACCGACCTGACCATGCACCGGCGCAAGGCCTTGCCGTACCACCCGAACGGGATGACGTTCGCGGCCCGTACGGCGGATGGCGCCGTATTGCGGGAGCGCACGTACTACTCGGTCGGCGGCGGGTTCGTGGTCGACGAGAACGCGGCGGCCGGTGACCGGATCGTGCCGGACACGACCCCGTTGAAGTACCCGTTCACGACCGGCGCGGCGCTGCTGGAGCGGTGCCGCGAGTCGCAGCTGTCGATCAGCGAGGTGATGCTCGCGAACGAGCTGGCCTGGCGGGCCGAGGACGAGATCCACGACGGGCTGCTGCGGATCTGGCAGGTCATGCAGGACTGTGTGCACGAGGGCTGCGAGACCGAGGGCATCCTGCCCGGTGGGCTGAAGGTGCCTCGGCGGGCGCACGCGCTGCACCGCCGGCTCAGCGGTGATCCGTGGTCGGTCGATCCGCTGAAGGTGATGGACTGGGTCAACCTGTTCGCCCTCGCGGTGAACGAGCAGAACGCGTCCGGCGGCCGGATCGTCACAGCTCCGACCAACGGTGCGGCCGGCATCATCCCCGCCGTACTGCACTACTACCGGCGCTTCGTTCCGGGCGCGACGGACGACGGCGCGGTCCGCTTCCTGCTGACCGCCGGCGCGATCGGCGTGCTGTACAAGGAGAACGCGTCGATCTCCGGCGCCGAGGTCGGCTGTCAGGGTGAGGTCGGTTCGGCCTGCTCGATGGCCGCCGCCGGCCTGTGCGAGGTCCTCGGCGGTACGCCGCTCCAGGTCGAGAACGCGGCCGAGATCGCGATGGAGCACAACCTCGGCCTGACCTGCGACCCGGTCGGCGGGCTGGTCCAGATCCCGTGTATCGAGCGCAACGCGATGGCGTCGGTGAAGGCGATCAACGCGGCCCGGATGGCGATGCACGGCGACGGCGTCCACGTCGTCACCCTGGACAAGGTGATCAAGACGATGCGCGAGACCGGCGCCGACATGAAGATCAAGTACAAGGAGACGTCCCGCGGCGGCCTGGCCGTCAACGTCATCGAATGCTGAGCGCGCCGGGGTCCTCGACGTGGGCGTTGTGACCGAGGCCCGGGAGCACGACGACCTGATCGTGGAGCGCGTGGAGTTCGTCGTCGGTGTTCATCGGATCGTGTTCGCCGCGAGCGAGGACCACCTCGGCCTTGCACTCCGCGATGAGCTTCGCCAGGTCGGGTGCGCCGACCCCGAACGTGCCGGGGTCCATGGCCAGTCGCCAGCGACCGTCGGCCTCCGCCAGGCCGTGGTCGACCACCGGATCGCCCGGGCCGACGAGTCCCTGCAGTCCGGAGACCTTGAGGAACCGTGCGGCCGCGTCCTCGCGGGTGTCGAACCACGCGACCGGCTTCTGCGCCAATGCACGGGCCCGGCCGAGGTCGTCCTCGGACCAGGTCACCTTCACGCCGAGCGCGACGACGCGGTCCACCTCGATGCCGTAGCGGCCGCTGGCAATTTCCAGCGCGACCACGCCGCCGAGTGAATGGCCGAGCATAACGACATTTCGCCGTACCGGAATTGTCTCGGCGATCGCGGCCGCCATCGAGCCGAAGGTGTACGACGGCAACGCGGCCGCCGAACCGTGTCCGGGGAGGTCGGGGGCGAACCGCGGTTGTGGCCAGGCATCCCAGACCCGCCCGTTGGCGCCGAGGCCGTGCAGCAGCACGAGTGAAGACATGACAGCCAGGCTGACACAGGAATCGGCGCGCTGCCCGGAAGATTGGCGCGCCCTCAGCTAACTCACCGCAATTCTACGGACGCGTACCGGAACGGAGGTGCCCAATAGTTGCGATCTAGTGTGGAATTTCTTCCAAGGGCTGTTTCAAGCGCTGGTATTGCCGATACTCTGCGATTCTTGTGAAGCCGATCTCCGCCCCGTCGGTGGCCGCCCACCGTTCGCCCTGGCTGACTCGTCAGCGGTTGCGTCAGGCTGCCCTCGCGGCCGGCGCGCTGCTGGGCCTGTACGCCGTCCTGGTCCTCATCGCCCTGCTCGGCGGGCCCCGGATCGGTGCCTCGTTCCTGCCGTTGCCCGGCGGCGGCCCGGATCCGGCCACCCCGGTCGCCGGCCTCGAACCCAGCCGGATCCCGACCAGTGGGCCGACCATCCCGCGCGGTTCCGAGACCCCGGTGCCGACCGTGCCGCCGACCCCGGGCCGGACCACAACGTTGCCGCCGGCAACCACAACCGGGCCGGTGGCGGTCACCGGTCAGCCCACCGACGGCCGATCGGCCACCACCCCGTGTCCGACCACGAAGCCGGTCCCGGAACAGGTCGACCAGGAAGAGCCGACCATCCCGCCGGCCACCAAGGTCCCGCCGCAGCCGACTACCACCACCACGACGTCGGACCCGACCACTCAGCCGACGAAGCCGCCGGCGACTAACGATCCGCCGCCGACCACGCCGACCAACCCGCCGACGACTCCGGACGAGCCCGAGGAGCCCGACCATCCGGGCCTGGTCGGCGGCCTCCTGGACACCATCCTGGACACCATCGGGCTCTAGGCCGGCCCTAGGGCACGTCTCTCAATTCCCTGCGTGCTGCGCGGCACTCGGCGGGCACATCGCCGCGTTGGAGGGCGAGGCACGGAGAACCCCACTCCGAGCCTCGCCCTCCGCCTTGCGCTGCACTCCGCCGAGCACCTGCTCGCTACTGCAGGGAATTGAGAGAGGTACCCTAGTAGGCCTCGACCTCGCTGGTGCTGGCGTTGCCGGCGATGGTCGGCTCGAGGTCGACCTGCCAGCCCTCGTTCCGGCCGAAGGACCGGTCGAACTTCTGGAACGAGCAGTCGGCGCTGAACTGCCGCCGCTTCGCGTTCCAGTCGGAGCCGCTCTTGAAGTAGAGGGTGTAGGCGCCGCCGATCCGGCTCATGGTGGCGGTCTTGCGCGCCTGGATGTACACCATCACGTGCGGCTTGCTCGGCGGCTGCCCGGTGCTGACGACCGAGACCGCGACGTCCTTCGACGTACCGTTCGTGACCCGGAGCCGGCCGATACCGGCGGCACCGCTGCGGACCAGGGTGTCGCCGTTCGACGGGCGCCCGTCCGCCGGCTCCGGCCCGGGGTCGGGCAGCGTGTTGCCGAAGCGGAGCCTGAGTTTGTTCAGCGAGACGATCGCGCTGTTCAGATCCGTGCGCAGTTGCCGCTGGACCTTCTGCGACGTGTAGGCGACTCCGCCGCACCGTGCGTTCAACTCGACGCTTTCGGATTTCGATCCGGACATCGACGTCGCGGCCGACCGCAGCTGTGCCTGCACCACCTTGTGTACGCCGGTCAAGCGGCTCGTCACCGTGGTCTCGGCCAGCTCCGACGACGCCATGTTCAGCGCCGACGCGAGACCGTCCATCGCCTGGATCAGGCCCTCGGCGGTCCGCACCCGTGTCAGCGCGCGCAGATCAGCCGCGAGAGTCTGCTCGAGCCTCGTCAGTTCGGCTTGGTACGCCGCGGAGCCGATCGGCTCGGGCGGTGTCACCGACTCCACCGGAGCAGGTGCGGACACGGCCGTCGTACTCGGTGGCGGCGTACTGCTGGACGGCCCGGGTGATCCCCCACAGCCGGC
The DNA here is from genome assembly GCA_963748245.1 of uncultured Actinomycetota bacterium. Taxonomy (GTDB): domain Bacteria; phylum Actinomycetota; class Actinomycetes; order Propionibacteriales; family Kribbellaceae; genus Kribbella. The sequence goes on from CAVVIA010000007.1 coordinate 70,044, forward strand.
CGTCAGAGCCAATCCCGCGCAGAGCGCGGCAAAGCGCTTCATGTACTTCCCCCCAGGTCTCCCCACAATCCCTGTGCGGCAAAGCGTATGCGCCCACCCGCCCCCGAGCGAGCCCCCAACCGAACTTGTGACCTGCGGCTAGTCCCGGGGAGCTGGGCGGACGAAGGGGAAGGCCAGGGTGGCCCGGATGTTCTGGCCGGTGAGCATCATCATGACGCGGTCGACGCCGATGCCCAGGCCGCCCGTCGGGGGCATGGCGTACTCCAGGGTGGTGAGGAAGTCCTCGTCGAGGGACATGGCTTCCGGGTCGCCGGCGGCTGCCTTCAACGACTGCTCCGTCAGGCGGCGGCGTTGTTCGATCGGGTCGACGAGTTCGGAGTAGGCGGTGCCGATCTCGGCGCCGAAGGCGACCAGGTCCCAGCGTTCGGCGAGGCGCGGCTCGGTGCGGTGGGAGCGGGTCAGAGGTGAGGTTTCGAGCGGGAAGTCGGTGTAGAAGGTCGGCAGGGTCGTGGTCGGCTCGACCAGTTCGTCGTACAGCTCGAGGACCAGTTCGCCGGCGGTGAGCGCGAAGGTCGTGTGTACGCCGTGCGTCGCGCACAGGTCGCGGAGTTCGCCGATCGGGGTGTCCGCGGAGATCGGCGTACCGGTTGCGCGGCCGACTGCCTGGTGGACGGTGACGACGGGCCAGTCGCCGGAGATGTCGATCTCGCCGTCCGGCCGCTGCACGATCGGCTTGCCGAAGACCGCGGTCGCGGCCTCGATCAGCAGTTCCCGGGTGAGTTCGCGCATGACGTGGTAGTCGGCGTACGGCTGATAGGCCTCCACCGAGGTGAACTCGGGATTGTGCGTCGCGTCCGCACCCTCGTTGCGGAAGTTGCGGTTCAGCTCGAACACCTTGCCGAGCCCGCCGACACTGAGCCGTTTCAGGAACAGCTCCGGCGCGATCCGCAGAAACAGCTCGGTGTCGTACGCGTTGATATGCGTCGCGAACGGCCGCGCGTTCGCCCCGCCGTGCACCGCCTGCAGCATCGGCGTCTCCACCTCGATGAACCCGCGCGCCTCGAACCCGTTGCGCAGGGCCCGGACGGCGGTACTGCGCTGCTGCATCATCCGCAGCGAGTCCGGGTTCATCACCAGGTCGAGATGCCGCTGCCGGACCCGCGCCTCCGGATCGGTGAACCCCTTCCGCTTGTCCGGCAGCGGATGCAGGCACTTCGCCGCCATCACCCAACTCGTCACCGCGATCGACAGCTCACCCCGGCGACTCGTGACGACCTCGCCGGTCACGCTCACGTGATCGCCGATGTCCACCAGCCGTCGCCAGTGGTCCAGAGCCGCCTCGCCGCACGCATCCGCGGTCAGCATCGCCTGCAGCTGCGACAAACCGTCCTGGAGCTGGGCGAACGACAGCCCGCCATGGTTCCGCATCCGCATCACCCGCCCGGTCACGGACACGATGACGCCGGTGCGATGGTCGGCCGGCAGGTTCGGGTGCAGCGCGCGGACGCGTTCCAGCGCCTCCGTCCGCGGCACGCCCACCGGGTACGGATCGATGCCAGCAGCAACAAGTTCGACGAGTTTGGTCCGCCGGATCCGCTCCTGCTCGGTCAGCTTCCGGTCCGGCAACGCCGGCCGCAGCAGTTCGTCCTCCTGCGCCCGTACGGCGGATGCGAACGCACGACCGTCCGCCGCCATGATCGCGTGCCGCTCGGCCGTCTCCACACTGTCGACCCGGGTCCACGGCCGCGGCGCCGGCAGGAAGCCCTCCGCAGTCCCGGCCGCCAGCAGTACCTGGGCCAGCGACGCGCCGCGCGAGTAGCAGATCAACCGCGGCGACCAGCGTGGCAGGTACTTCTCGTTCGACTGATACAGGCTCTCCAACTGCCAGAACCGCGAGGCCGCGGTCAGCAAGGCACTGGTCAACCGCAGCACCGGCCCGGCCCCGACGCGCTCGGCATCGCTGAAGATCTCCCGGAACATCGCGAAGTTCAGCGAGATCCGGTGCAGCCCGAGATCCCCGCACGCATCGACCAGCGACGTGACCATGAACTCCATCAACCCGTTCACGGACTCGGGATCGCGCCGCATCACGTCCAGCGACACACCCCGCACACCCCACGGCGCGAACGACAGCAGCCCACGCACCGAACCCTCGGCATCACGTGCGATCACCATCACGCACCGCGCGTCGGCGGGATCACCCAACCGCCCTAGCGCCATCGAGAACCCACGCTCGGTCTGCGCACCACGCCACTGCTCGGCCAGGTGCACGTACTCCGACAAGGTCTCGGGGGACAGGTCGCCGTGCCGGATCACCTCCGCGTGATACCCGGCCCGCTGGACCCGCGTCACCGCCTGCCGGACCGGTCGCATCGTCCGGCCTTCGAGGGTGAAGTCGGCGACGTCGATGATCGCCTCGTCACCCATCGACAGCGCGCGCAGCCCCGCGTCGACGTACGCGTGCGCCGCCTCCTCGCTCGCCGACAGGACGGCGGGGGACCAGCCGTACGTGCGTGCCTCGGCCAGCCAGGACTTGATCGCACCCGGCCACGCGGCCGGATCGCCCAGTGGATCGCCGCTGGCCAGACTGACCCCGTTGACCACGCGATAGGCGATCGCCGCGTCCTTGGCAGGGGAGAAGATGACCGCCTTGTCCCGGCGGGTGGCGAAGTACCCGAGCGAGTCCCGTTCACCGTGCAGCAGGAGCAGACGCCGTACGTCGAGCTCCTCGGACTGGGTCAGGTACCGGACCCGGCGGACCGAGCGCAGGAAGATGGCGAACGCAATCACCAGCGAGGCGGCCGAGATCGCGCCGACCGACAGGCCGATCCAGCCGTGGCCCTCGTGGTCGCCCATCCGGCTGCGGGACTGGCCGAGGGCCGCGATGACCGCCCAGCCGATCTTCTCCCGCTGACCGGTCAGCGTCTTCGGGAAGATCTGGGTCAGCGTGATGCTCACCGCGGCCGAGATCAGCAGGCCGAACAGCAGCGCGCTGACCGCGAGCCGCCGGGTACCGGGGGCCAGCCGGGCCGGGAAGGCGCGGCGGATCGTCCACAGCAGCACGATGTTCGCGGCCACCACGATCACCTGGAGGACGCCGAGCTCCAGGTCCTTGACGGTCGCCGGACCGAACTCGGAGAGGAGTTCGGCGTCGTTCGGATTGGCCAGCCGGACGCTGGTGAACGCGACAGCCGCGGTCTGCGCGATCAGCCAGAGGGCCTGGAAGACCCAGAGCACCCAGAGCAGGGCGGCCCGTTTGCCGCGCAGCAGGGCGCTGCCCACGACGGCCAGGTAGACCGCGGAGAAGAACGTGTGCCCGGCCGGGATGCCGAAGAAGTCGAAGGCCTGATCAACCCGTTTCACGTACGCCGGTGCGAACAGGTGCAGCGGGATCGCGATGAACGACCAGACCGAGGCGGCCACCACGACACGGCCCACCCAGACCGCCGCTCGATGCTGCCACTGCGGGACCACCGCCTCTGCCTGAACCGAGCGCACCCAGCGATCATGCCAGTAGTTCACCGCCCGCGTCGGTGGCCCTCACGAGATCACCTCGACCATGGCCGGCCTCGGCAGCGTTGCCATGGGCATCTTCGCGGTCCTGGTCCTGGTCCTGCGCCGTGCCGGCTGGGGTGGTCTGCGCCTCGGTCCTGCTCGTCTCCCTAATGCTGGCGACACTGTTACCAGCCCTGAGGCACACTTCCATCGATGACAACTACCTGGGTCGTGCTGCCCGGACTGGCTGAGACTCCGGAGGAGTTCGGGCGGGTCGGTGAGTTGTTGCCGGGGGTGGAGTTGCGGGTGATCGATCCGTGGCGGACGCCGATCACGTCGGGTGTCGACGAGTTGCGGACGGCGGCCGGCGTACCGGCGGACGCGGAGATCGGGCTGATCGGGCACTCCATCGGCGGGCTCGCCGTACTGCGCTGGGCCTTGACCCGGCCGCTCGAGGTGAGCCGGGTCGTGCTCGTCGACACCAGCCTCACCTCCGAGACGGGCTTGCGCCGGCTGTATCCGGGCACGCGCGGTGATCGGGTCGTGCGCGCGTTCCTGCGGTTCCTCGGGCGGATCGGCGTACCGCAGCTGCTGGGGCCGGCGGTCCGGCGGCTGATCGTCTGGATCGGCAGCACGACCAACCGGGATCTGTTGTCCAAGGCAACCGCGCGGAAGCGGTACGGCGACGCGCTGTCCTGGCTGCTGTTCTGGGACGAACTGGCCAGCAGCTGGGAGCTGGCCGCGGAAGTCGGCAAGCTGATCGCCGGTCCGCTCGGTGAGGTCGCCCCCACGACTCTGCTCGTCGCCACCGGCGGCAGCTCGCGCTTCACCGCAAACCGCTGGCTAGCAGCCCAGCACCGCCTGGCCGACGCCCTCCACGGCACAGTCGAGGTCCTGCCCGACTCCGCCCACCTCGTCCACCTAGACCGCCCCGACGCGATCGCCGCGGCGGTGCGACGCGCTTAGGCGGTGCTGGTTAGGGCTGGGGTGGGGAGTTTGCGTTGCCAGACCTCGTCCAGGGCCATGCGCATGGCGCCGGTGACTACTGCGTCTTCGGCGAGGGCGGACAGCTCCAGCTTGGGGTGGTTGAGGGTGACTAGGCGTAGCTGGTCGGAGATGGCGTCGAGCAGTACGGCGCCCGCGCGGGCGACACCGCCGCCGATCACCACGGCAGTCGGGTCCAGCACGAGTACGGCGGGGGCCAGAGCCCGAGCGAAGTCACGGGCGACCTGCTGTACGACGGCCTGAGCCACCGGGTCACGCTCTGCCGCGGCCGCGAACACATCGGCCGTGTCCAGCTGCTCGCCACCCAGCTCGGCCAGTCGGGAGCCGGGGTTGTCGAGTGCTGCCTGTCGGCCGAGTGCTGCGATGGCCTCAGAGCCGACCGCACGCTCCAGCGGTCCGCGGCTGTCCTCAGGGTTGATCACGTCGTCCGGACCGGTCGCGATGAAGCCGATCTCACCAGCGGCACCTGTGCCCCGGTGCAGTCGTCCGTCGATCACGATGCCGGCACCGAGCCGCTCGCCCCACTGCACGGCCAGCAACGTGCCGGTGCCGCCGCGAGCGGCAGCGATGGCCAGCGCGGCCAGGTTGGCGTCGTTGTCGAGCATCACCGGGCAGTCGAGCAGGCTTCGCACATGCTTGGTCAGGTCGATCGCGGACCAGCCCGGCACACTCGGGACCAGCTGGACCCGGCCGGTGTGCTCGTCCACGATGCCCGGGCTCGCGGCGACCGCGGCCGCGACGTCCTCGGCCGGCACCTCGGCCTCGGCCAGTGCCTCGGTGATCACCTCGCTGATGACGCCGAGCAGCTCCTGAGCGGTCCAGCCGGGGCCAGAGCGTCGTACCAGGGAGAGCTTGCGGCCGGCCAGGTCGGAGACACCCACAGTCACCCGGTGCGGACCGACGTCCAGCCCGAGCACCGGCGCCGCACGGCCGCGCAGCGAGACGCGGATGGCCGGGCGGCCGAGTGAGCGGTCCGCCGAGTCCGGCCCGTGTTGCTGCAGCCAGCCGGCGTCCAGCAGCTCATCGACGGCCTGGGCCACGGTCGGTCTGGCCAGACCGGTCCGTTCGACCAGTTCGGCGACGCGCAGCGGCGCGGGCGCGGAGCGGCGCACCGCGTCCAGCACCGCGGCGACGTTGATCCGCCGCAGCATCGTCGTACCGCCGCCGCCGACCGTTCCCTTGCTCATGTCCGACCCCTTGCTTGCCACTCGCCTATCCTAATAGAAAGCGAGCGTTCATAAATTACCGTTTCGTACCCAATCGACTGGCGGTCGCCGAATTCGTGAGTCGACAACTATCACCCTCCGGACGTACCGCGTTCCAGCACACGCATCAGTGCCGGAATCGGACCGCCTATTCGACCACGGCGGCACGGTCAGTCCTGGACCACGGTCCGGGCGAAACTGCTCAGTGCCTCCCGATCCGGTTGCTGTGTCTTGGTCATCAGGCTGGCCACATGCTTCTCCACCGTCCGTGGCGAGATGTGCAGCCGGGACGCGATCGACTTGTTCCCGATCCGGTCCACCAGCAAGCGGCAGACCTCGTACTCACGGCTGGTGATCCCGAGCTGCCGCAGATGCGCCGGCACCTGCTCGATCCCGCTCCGGCGCTGGGAGACCGTCGCGCCGAGCTGACGCAGCAGACTACGGCACGAACTGGCCACCACCGGGATCTCCGCGTTGTGGAAGTAGTCCTCGGCCTGCCGCAGCCACGTGACCGGCTCGCCCCAGCCGTCGGCGTGAGCCGGCTCGGCCACCAGCCGCAGGCCCAGATAACGCGCCATCGGGTAGAGCGACGCGGTGTCCGTCGCCTCCACCATCTTGGCGTTGGCAGCCGCCACGTGACCGTCCCGGCCGAGCAGTACGGCGTGCGCCAGCTGGACGAACTGCTTGTTCCACCGCATCCCGCTGGCCGCCGCCGCGGTGATCGCCTCGAAGTGCGCCCAGCTGTTGCGGCCGGACAGTACGCCGAGGAGCAGCCCCAGCCCGTACTTGCCCGACGTGTGCAGGGTGGTCGGGTTCTGAGCGTCGTACGCGAGGGCCTGGGCCATCTCGGAGTCGGCCAGCTCGCGGTTCTCCTCCAGCAGTGCGCAGAACGTCCGCGCGAGTCCGTAGGAGTACGGCAGTTCGTACGACGCCCGCTCGCCACCCCAGTTGGCCGCCTCGGCCAGCGTCTCCTCCATCGCCGTACGGCGGCCGCGGTGTGCCTCGAGGATCGCCTTGGTGGACAGGAAGTACGTCGCCGAGCGGCCGAGCCGGAGTCGCCGGGTGATCTCCAGGCACTCGTCGATGATGACCGCGGCCTTGTCGTACTCGGACCGCAGGATCGCCTGCTGGCCGAGGATCCCGTCCACCTCGTAGGCCAGCGGGATGGCGCCGATCCGCAACGCCTGCTGGCGGGCGCGTTCGAGCTCGACGATGCTGCCGTTGGCCAGGCAGATCGTGCCGGCCTGGAAGATGTGTGAGCAGACCCGCTGGAAGGTCATGTTGTGCTCTTCGGCCACCAGCCGGGCCCGGTGGAAGTAGTCGATCGATCGGTCCAGGTCGTGCTCCCGCGACAGGATGCCGAGCAGTTGCAGCGCGTCGCACCCGACCGCGGGCAGCTTGGCGCGTTCGGCGGCCTCGGCCGCGCGGGTGGCCAGCTCGGTCGCCGCCTTGAGCCGGCCGGGACTCGGCCGGGCCAGCTCGAGATGCGCGGCGATCGCGTCGACCGGTGCGAGGTCCGCGTCACCGGCGTCGATACCGAGCAGCGTCCGGGCCGTCGCGACCTGGGTCAGTGCTGCCGACCAGCGGCCGGCCATGTGCTCGAGATTCGCCAGCTGGACGTGCAAAGCGGCGACCTTGCGGCTGTCCAGGTTGCGGTCGGCCATCTCCTCGATCGTGGCGGCGTGGGCCGTGCTGTTCTCGAACTGGCCGGTCTCACTCAGTGCGATCAGCAACGACCCGAGCACCTCGGCCCGGTAGCTGGTGTCGGAATCGCTTGCCAGCAAGGCGGTCGCGCGCTCCAGCAGCTTCACCGCCGAGGCCATCGACCCCTCGTCGAAGGACCGTCGCCCTGCGGTTGCGAACAGTCGGCCGGCTCGCGCCAGGTCCCCGCCGGTCTCCGCGAGCTCGGCCACCATCTGGCACCACTCACCCGGCAGCCCGGGGTGCAGCTCTTCGATCGCGTCCGCACACCGTCTGGCGAGGGTGGACCGTTCAGTCGGGGTCAGCCCGGCCAGCAAAGCATCGGCGGTCAATGGATGCCGGAACGCGTACCAGTCCGGCACCGGCTCGTCCGGCCCGACCAACTGCGCGGCAAGCCCGGCACGCAACGTCGCGAGCAGCAACCGCTCGTCGGTCCCAGTGGCCTTGCGTACGACGCTCAACGGGAACCGGTGGCCGATCACCGCAGCCAGCACCAACAGGTCACGTGACTGTGGTCCGAGCTGATCGGTCCGGCTACTGATGCTCCTGACAACGGCTGCCGGAACGTTCGTCTGCAGGCCGTCGACGACCTGCACACTGCCGTCGGCCTTCGACAGGCAGCTGCCCGGACCTGCTCGCTTCCTGCAGCAGTTCCTCAACGATAAAAGGGATTCCAGCACTGTCCCGCCACAGTCGGTCGACCAGTGCATCGGGTACGCCGTCCGGCGGCACCTCGAGACAGCTGGAAGCCAGCTCGCCCACCTCGGCCCGGTCCAACGGCTGCAGTTCGACCAGAGCGGCCGTGCCGCGCTGTGCGGACAGTCTGGCGAGTTCGAGCGCCGCACAGGTCTCCGAGCGCAGGGTGGCGATCAGTGTGATCGGCTGCTCCTCGAGGTTGTCGAGCAGGTACTCGATCACTGCCAGTGTTTCCGGGTCCGATCCGTGCAGGTCTTCCAGCACCAGCAGGCAACCACGGTCCTTGCCGACCAAGGCGAGGAGCCGCAGAACGGCTTCACCGAGTACGACGGCCGACGTGGCGGTGTCGTGCGCCGTACCGTCGTCCCAGTCCGGGACCAGGCGGCCGAGCACCTGCCGGTAGGGGCCGAGGCCGTCGGCGGCGGGCATCTCGCCGCGGCGGATGAGCGACAGCAGGGCCTCGGTGAACGGGCGGAACGCAACCATCGTGCCGATCGCGCCGACCCGGCCGCGCAGGGTCGCCATACCGTCCTCGAGCGCCTGGGTGGTGCCGACCCCGGCCAGCCGGCTCTTGCCGATCCCGGGCTCGCCGACGAGGAAGACCGCACCCCCATGACCGCCTCGGGCCGCGGCCAGCAGGCGGTGGAGCTGATCGATCTCCCGGTCTCTGCCGACCACTCTGGGCGCACGGGTCTGCATGCTTGCCAACTCTAACGACGTATCGCTGCCACCGCAGCGAATGAGCAAGGCCGACCGGCCACCCCCCAGCGAACCGGTCGGCCTACAACCTTCAAACGCTTGCTCAGCTCTCGATGGTTGGCCAGGTGCTGCCGAAGTCGTTTGCTGCGACCGCGGCGGCGAAGGCGCTGAGGCCGACGGTGCCGACCAGGGCCATCGCCCGGGCGCCGATCTTGGATCGCTTCGGCAACGTGATCGGACCGAGCGGGTCGGTGCCTTCCGGTGCCTGCTGCTGGACGTCGGGCTGCTCTTCGTAGTGGGCGGTCATGCTGCTCCCCAATCGAGTGGTGGGCGTCAGCGCTGTGGTGAGCGCTTCGGCCCGGTGGATGGTTCGAGCAGCAGAACGGACGGTACGCGTTCGGAGAACGCCAGCCGGAGCAGGCCGTAGCCGATTCCTGCCAGACCGGTCAGCAGGCCTGGTGACGGAACCGATCGCGGTGTCCCGCACTGTGGTCCGTACTGCTGTACTGCGGCGAGCACCAGCCCGGCCCGGCGTCGCCGGACCGCCTCAACAGCTGGGTGATCGCGTTCGGCGAGCCACACCAGTGGCTCCACCGCGCCGAGCTCGCCGTGACACAGACTCAGGTCGGCGAGCACCGGTCGTTCTGCTGCGGTCCTCAGGTAGGCGTCGAGGTCCGCGGGTACTCCGGCACTCAGCCGGGCCAACGCGGTCCCGGCGTCACCAGAGCACCAACCATGACTACCAGGGCGCTCCGGCCGGTCCAGATCGGCCGCCGCCCGCGCGGCGTCCGTGTACCTGTCGCCAGGTACGCCGTACCGGCCGAGAGCCCAGGCGATTCCCTGATAGCCCCGGGCGAAGCCGTGATCCGCTGCTACTCGGCCACGGCGGAGCCCGAGCTCCACTGTGTTGACCAGCTCGTCGGCGTACCGCTCGGCGAGCCGGGTGGCGATCGGATTGCCTTGGATCGCCTGCATGGCGGCGAGTCCGCCGGCCGCACCTTCGGTGTACGTCGGGAACTCGTCGGGCTTGAGCTGCTCGGAGAGTTCCAGGGACGCGGTCAGCCAGGTGGCGAGGCCGGAGTCGTCGAGCAGGGTGCGAAGGCGGTCCAGACCATAGCTGATGCCGCCTAGTCCATGCAGGCCCGAACCGACGAGCTGTGCGGACTCCGGGTCCGCTGCCAGGCCCTCCAGCAGGGCAGGGATCGGACGGATCGCATCACGTGCGAGGTCGCAGTACTTCTGGGCTCCGGTCAGCACACCGACCTGTGCGAGGAAGAGCGCCGTACCCGTGTAGCCGTTGGAAAGCCCTGCTCCCATTGGCCTGACAGCCCAGTGGTGGTCGTCGATGAGTTCGAGACCCAGCCAGTTCGCCGCACCGCCGCGTTCGCTCTGGACCTGCGCCATGATCTCGTCGGCGATGTCCGTGGCGGCTGCGAGGAGACGGTCGGGGTCCGCCTCGGTGGCGCCCAGCCCCGGCCGGGCGGCAGTGCCGGCGTGCACGATCGGCTCCGGCCTGGTGGCGAGTGTTGCGGAGATCAACCACTTCTGCCGGTGCTCGTCGATGTCGCTGAGCCCGGCGATCTTCGCCTCGACCGCGCTGAGGCCTTCGGTGGCCAGCACGTTCGGGATGCGAGTGCCGTCGGATGCCCAGACGTCACGGCTGTCCGGACGGGTGGTGAACAGCGGTACGTCGCCCGCCCACAGATCGGCCAGCTCGTACGGAACCACGGCGTGCAGGGCCTCGTCGGCGTCCCACAACAGGTCGAGCAGTTGGCTGCGACCAGCCGCATCCCGGAGTGCGTCCGGATGCGTCGACTCGTCCAGGAGGCCGGTGTAGAGGCTGGTGCTCCTTGGCACGAAGCGGATCTGGTCCTTCGCGCAGCGGGCCAGCATGCCGTCCGCGCCGATCAGCTCCTCACGATGCCAGGCGATCGCCTCGTAGGCGGCCCGGAACCCTGTGAGCATAGCGATCTCATGGTCCCGCGGTTCGATGTCGGCACCGTCGAGTTGCGGCCGGTTCCTGGCGCCGCGCGTCTTCCCAGGCCGCCTGACCAGGTGCATGGAGTCCAGACCGGCGTCAGCCCAATCGACCACGCTGGTAGGTGCGGTCGCATCGGCGTCGCCACCCAGCCCGGACATGTCGGCCACACCGTGCTCGCCGCTGACCAGCAGTGGCAGCAGCGCAGTGCGATAGACCGAGCTCAGCAGTGCGCGGTACGCCGGATCCCGGCTGAGCGCACCTGCCGGCGCGTGACTCGGGTGGAAGAGCGTCTCGACGTCGACGAGCACAGGCTGCTCGCCGACAGCGATCAGGTTCTCGTAGTGCATGTCCGTGCCGTCGAGCACGTACAGCAGTGCCAGCAGAGCGCCTTGCCGGTGGTAGAAGCGCCGTACCTCGGCCAGGTCGTCGCAAGGCTGATGTACGACGTACTCCGACCAGCCGTAGCCGTTGCGGGGGAGGAGGCCGACTGTGCGGATGTCCAGACCGGTCTTGTCGTTCAGCCAGCCGACGAGTTCGTTGAAGTGGCTGTGCAGGTCGAGCGATCGCGGCTTGTAGACCAGCCGCCGCCCGTCCGCGAAGGTGAGGGTTGCCGTGGACCGGCCGCCGCGGTGTGGATCGCCCGCGGGGTCGATGGCGGTCAGGGCGCCGGGATCACGGCCGTCGAGCAGTCCGGTGACGAGCGACTCACGGTCCTCGGCGAGTCGTGCCAGCAGTTCGAGGTGACCCTCGACGCCCTGCCGGCACGATTCGCCCAGTACCCGGGCCAGCACCGGGTAGGTGGCCAGGAACTCCGCCAGCTCGCTCCCTCCGACGAGCCGGTGGGTGAAGTCCAGAAAACGTGCGGCCGGGGTGGCGCCGGCCAGCTCGCCGCGGTCACGTGCGCGGGCGAGTTCCAGCACCAGCGTCCGCGACGCCAGCTTCACCATTCGCAGGCCGAGCCGTTGCAGTAAGTGCTCCGCCAGTACTCCGCTGTGCCCGGCGGCCGCGAGGTCGCGGCGGGCGGAGGAGAGCAACGGGTCGAGACAGCGCATAAGCGCCTGCCGCCAATCGAGCCCACCCGAAGCCTCGTCAGCCCCACCTGATGTGTGGCCGCCGAGGGCACCGGTCCCTGCGGGGCTGCGACCGGCGGCAGGCGCGGTCTGGTTGGTGCTTCGTTCCACGTACTCGGCCCAGGCCGGCGCCGAGGTCGTCAGCTCGTGCGGGCGCATCCCGGCGGACCACCAGGCTGTGCGCTGGTCGATCCGGGCCGGCCCGGTGGTCGCTGAGTTGAGCACGCGGACAGGCTGCCATCGGGGACCGGCCCCAGACATGGGTATCGAGCCCCCATATTTCGCGATCAGGCGTGAAAAGGGCAGGCGACACCTGCCGCGGGGTGACGACTGGGGGTTGACCACCCCGCGGCAGCAGCGCCCGGCCGGGCGGCCTCTGGTGGAAGGCCGGCCGGCTCAGGACGGGAGCGCTACGGCTCCCAGTTCTGTGTCTGCACTCGTTTTCGGCCTCCTCTGTCCGCGAAATCTGGAAGGAACGCCGGGAACAATGCCGGACCGATCAGCGGTCCGGCAAGACCTCCGCACCCCCAATTTCGAGACTCGGCGCTCCGGCCGGAGGGTGGGTGTCCGCGGGGCTGAACATGGGTGCCGAACACCCATGCGCGATCTGCTCGGACGCTGCGACGGTTGGCAGGTGCTCTCCCCCGTGACTCCCGGTCTGCCCGTCTCAGCGCATTCGGTGCTCGACGTAGTACCGCAGCTGCCCGGTCAGTCGGCTGCGGCCGCACTCCGGGAGACTGCAGAGGTGGCACAAGCTGCCGACGACCTCGGATATCGCCGGTTCTGGTTGGGGGAGCAGCACGGCGTCCGAGGCGTCGGTAGCGCGACGCCGGCCGTGCTTGCGGCGGTCCTGGCCGCACGGACGGACCGGATCCGCCTGGGCTCGGGCGGCGCTCTGCTGACGACGCACCAACCGCTTGTCATCGCGGAGCAGTTCGCCGCGCTGGCAGCGGCGTACCCGAGCCGGATCGACCTCGGTGTGGGTCAGCAGAACGGCTTGGTGCCCAGTACGGCGGCCGCACTCGGCGGTGCCGCCCACGACAAGTTCCCGCAGCGACTGGACGAGCTGTGTGGGTTCCTGCGCGACGGACTACCTGGTCGGGCGCCGGTGGGCGACGTACGCCTGTCACTGGCCGGGTTGCCACCACCTGTCTTCGTTCTGGCCGATCACCCCGGTGCTGCCGCGACTGCCGCCGTACGAGGGTTGCCTGTGTTCCTGGCGCATCACTGTGCTGCTGCCACGACGGACGCGGCTCTGGCGGCGTACCGGGGTCACTTCGAGGCGAGTGGGCCGACGGTGAAGCCGTACCTCGGGGTGACGGTCGGTGTGGTGGCGGCGGACTCCGAGGAAGAGGCAATCATCCGGTTCGCCGAGTACGTGCGGGTGAAGTCGCGGCTCGCTACCGCGTCGCCACGGGCTACTCCGGCCGAGCTGATGGAGCTGCTGGAGCCACCACTGACCGGCCGCGAGCGCGGTCGAGCGGAGCGATTGCTGGACGATCCCGGCCACATCGTCGGCTCACGGACCACAGTGGTGTCCGGACTCGGTTCGCTGGTCGCCGGCACCGCTGCCGACGAGATCATGCTGGTCCCGCTGGCCTTCGACGGCCTGGTGCGGTCGGCCATCCTCCGCACCATCGCAGCCGGCCTGACCCGGACGATCCGGACCGTCCCGCGTCACGCACCACCGCTCATCGCCACAGCCTGAACGGGTACCTATCGTGGGTACTGCCGGACGCAACAGAAAGGCAGGCTCATGGAGCGGGAAGTCGTTGAGGCATGTCCGACCGAGCTGTTCATCGGTGGCAAGTGGCAGGCGGCCGCAGGCGGGAAGACGCTGGCCGTCGAGGACCCGTCCACCGGTACGACGCTGTGCGAAGTCGCTGATGCGAGTCCTGCCGACGGCCTGGCCGCTCTGGACGCTGCCGTTGCGGCGCAGGCCGACTGGGCCGCGACGGCACCACGCGAGCGCGGCGAGATCCTCCGCCGTACCTATGAGCTGATGACCGAGCGGGCCGACGAGCTGGCGTTGCTGATGACGCTCGAGATGGGCAAGCCGGTCGCCGAGTCGAAGGGCGAGATCGCCTACGCGGCCGAGTTCTTCCGCTGGTTCGCCGAGGAGGCGGTCCGGATCGAGGGCGGCTACCAGGTCGCACCGAACGGCAAGGGCCGCTTCCTGGTGATGCGGCAGCCGGTCGGTCCGTGCCTGCTGATCACGCCGTGGAACTTCCCGGCCGCGATGGGTGCCCGCAAGATCGGCCCGGCCGTCGCGGCCGGCTGCACGATGGTGATGAAGCCGGCCTCGCAGACCCCGTTGTCGATGCTGAAGCTGGCCGAGCTGATGACCGAGGCCGGGCTGCCGGCCGGTGTGCTCAACGTGATCACGACCAGCGACTCCGGTGGCGTGATGGAGCCGCTGATCCGGGACGGACGCGCCCGCAAGCTGTCCTTCACCGGCTCCACCCAGGTCGGCCGGAAGCTGATCGAGCAGGCCGCCGAGCAGGTGCTGCGGACCAGCATGGAGCTCGGTGGGAACGCGCCGCTGCTGGTGTTCGCCGACGCCGACCTGGACAAGGCGGTCGACGGCGCGATGCTGGCCAAGATGCGCAACGGCGGCGAGGCCTGTACGGCGGCCAACCGGATCTACGTGCAGTCGCCGGCGATGGACGAGTTCGCGGCCCGGCTCGCCGAGCGGATGGGCGCGCTGAAGGTCGGCCGCGGCACCGAGGACGGCGTCGAGGTCGGCCCGCTGATCGACGCGACCCAGCGGGACAAGGTGAAGGACCTGGTCGACGACGCGATCGCCCAGGGCGCGCGGGTGCTGACCGGCGCAACGGTTGCTGACGGCAACGGGTACTTCTACCCGCCGACGGTGCTGGCCGACGTACCGAGGTCCGCGCGGCTGCAGAAGGAGGAGATCTTCGGCCCGGTCGCCCCGCTGACCGCGTTCGAGACCGAGGAGGAAGCGGTCCGGATGGCGAACGACACCGAGTTCGGCCTGGTCTCGTACCTGTTCACCAACGACCTGACCCGGGCCCTCCGCGTCTCCGAACGCCTGGAAACCGGCATGATCGGCCTCAACCAGGGCATCGTGTCCAACCCGGCGGCACCCTTCGGCGGGGTCAAACAGTCCGGTCTCGGCCGCGAAGGCGGCAGCACCGGTATCGACGAGTACCTGGAGATCAAGTACGTCGCCATCAACGTGGACTGATCACTCGTCCAGCCACTGCTGGATCGTCTCCTGGTCCGGCCGGGGACTGGTCCCGATCGCGTGCGGGACGAAGCGGGCGTAGTAGTCGGTGATGGGTCCGTCGGACTCGCGCACCATCATGCCCGCGGCGACACCGTCGACGATCCAGCTGCCGATGACGGCGCGGTTCCCCTCGTACGACGGCAGCGGATGCCACTCCTGGTAGACCATCGTCGACGTGTCGTACGGACCGTCGTGGACGTGGTCCTCGGCGCCGGACACGGTGTGGATGCGGATGTTGCCGCCCTCCCGGCCGTGCAGCGGCTTCGCCACCCATTCGAGCAGATCGTGCGGGTCACCGAAGTACGCCGGCAGCAGGTTCGGGTGGTCCGGGTACAGCTCCCACAGCACCGGCAGGATCGCCTTGGTGGACAGCATCGTCTTCCAGATCGGCTCGATCCAGCGCACCGGCTCGGGCTCCAGACCGGCCAGGACGTACCGGCCGAACTCGTCGTCGAGCATGTCCTCCCACGGGTAGAGCTTGAACGCGGTCCGGATCGGCCGCCCACCCCAGTCCACGAACGCCCGCCGTACCGAGTCCCAGCCGATGTCCTCGATCTCGTGCCCGTACGTCGCCAGCCCGGCCATCGCGGCCGTGTCGCGCAGATACGCGACCGTCATCGCCTCCTCGCCGGAGGTCTCGGCACCGGAGTTGAAGAAGTGCGCCTCGTTCCCCGGGAAGTCGCCGGCCGCGAGGTGCTCGGCCCACCACTTGACCAGGCGGTCGTGCACCGAGTTCCACTGGTCCGCGTCCGGGAACACGTCCTCCAGCCAGTTCCACTGGATCACCGCGGACTCGACCAGCCCGGTCGGGGTGTCCCCGTTGATCTCCAGCATCTTCGGCTCGGCCCCGCTCCAGGCCAGGTCGAAGCGCGCGTAGACGGATAGCTCGTCCCGCTTCAGCGACTCGCGGACCAGCGGCAGCGTGCCGGGGGCGAGCCCGAGCTCGGTGTCGGAGAAGCGATCACCCGACGCCAGCACCGACGCCGCGTGGCGGCACATCTCGTACAGCTCCTCGGTGACGCGTTCGAGGTGCAGCACCTCGTCCATCGTCACCTCGTACCAGGCGCTCTCGTTCCAGTACGGCGTCTCCGTGCCGTCCGGCAGGTCGGTCATCGGGAACACCAGGCCCTGTTCGACGACGGTGTCCTTCCACCGCGGCCGGGGCTTGATCGCGTGCCGCCACATCAGCCGCCAGAGCTCCCCTTGCCTGAGCCGCCGAATCCGCCTCGGGTGATGGTGCCGATCTTGCCGCCGCTCTTGTCCAGACCGCCTCGCTTGACCGTCGGCGATCCCGCCCGCGGGACCGTGTAGGTGCCGTTCGCGGCGTTGTAGTTACCGCCGATCGGCGGGACGAAGGCGTTCCCCCGGGTGGCCATGTAGAACCAGAAGAATCCGGCGCCGGAGCCGTGGTACTCGCGCTCGTCCGTGCAGTTGTCGTCCTCCGTGCGGGTCTGGGTCTGCGGGTCGACGCAGATCGCGGCGTAGTCCGGCTTCTCCTCGGCGGCGCAACCGGTCAGCGACGCGGCCACCAGCGCCGTGAGCCCGAGCGTCACCTTGGCACTGCGCATCCGCTTGCGTCTCATCGCCCGACCTCCCCCTCAGCCGGCGGCTTCATCGAGAACATGATCGCCGCTCCGACCACCATCGTTACACCCACCACAACCAGCGACCCGGCTCCTACATCCGCCACCGCGAGCACGAGCACCAACGCGAACGACACGCTCGCCAGCACCGGCACCACCAGCCGCTGCACGATCCGCTCACGCACCGCGCCGCGGAAGTAGACCGGTACGGCCACCGCCGTCGCCAGGTAGTACAGCGACACCAGCACCGCCACAGCTCCCACGGAGTCGGCCAGTACGGCGTCCGAGGTCAGCACGAGTACGACGTACACCGCGACACTGACCCCGGCGAACACCCAGGTGGACACCGTCGGTGTCTGGTAGCGGGCGGAGATCCGCGCGAACTGCCCGGGGAACGCGTCCCGCCGGGCCATCGACAGCATGGTCCGGGCCGTCGGCAGGATCGTGGTCTGGGTCGACGCCAGTGCCGACACGAGGACTGCTCCGACCAGCAGCTTCCCGCCGGCCGTGCCGAGCAGATCGTTCGACAGGACGGCGAAGAAGTCGTCGCCGGCGATGTCCGCGAGCGGATCCACCCCGGCGTACGCGATCGCGGCCCACGCGATCACGACGTACAGCAGAACCAGGAAGCCGTTCGCGATCAGCGCGGCGACGGCCGGCGTGCGGCTCGGGTCGCGGGTCTCCTCGTTGACGCTGAAGGACGAGTCCCAGCCCCAGTAGAGGAAGACCGCGACCAGGACGCCGGCCGCCCACGCGCCGTCGCCGGTCGACTCGCCGAAGAGGTTGGCGGACCCCGCCTCGCGGAAGGCGTTGATCGCGAACCACAGCAGCGCGACCACCTCGACCGTCAGCAGCACGAACTGCGTGGTCGCGGCGACCCGGATGCCGCGGTAGGCGAGCACGGCCATCACCAGGATGAACACCGTGCCCAGCCCGGCCTGGGCGAGCCGCGAGTCGGCGGCACCGTCCAGGCCGAGCAGCACGTAGGTGTAGACCGCGGCGACCTGGGCGAGGTTGCTCATCACCAGGACGCACGCCATCACCGTGGTCCAGCCGACCATCCGGCCGGTGCCCCGGCCGAACGCCTTCTCGGTCCAGCGGAACGTCGTACCGCAGTCCGGCTCGGCCCTGTTCAGCTCACGGAAGCACAGCGCGACCAGGACCACCGGGATCGCGCTCACCGCCAGGACCAGCGGAGCCGCCGCACCCGTGTATCCGGCGAGTAGTCCCACCGAGACAGCCAGCGAGTACGCCGGTGCCGTCGACGCTATCCCGATCGCGGTCGACGAGCTCACGCCCAGCGCATCGCGCCGCAGACTCCGCCCCCGCGACCGCGAACCTGTAGTCGTCACTGTCATCCATTCGCTCGATCGTCCCCCCAGCCTGCCATCCCGCCGGGGTCGCCGATCGGGCGAGGTTCAGGTCACCAGGTCGTTGGCCGATCGGAGGACGGGTACGCCGACGCTCGACGGGGCCGCGGACGCGGTGACGTGGAAGGTGTGGGACTCACCGGCGGACAGGGTGACGAGGCCGGAGTCGACCCGGGCCGCCGGGTCCAGGCGGTCCGGGAACAACGCCAGGTCCTTGGCCAGCGCCGTCGCCGTGACGGTCACGTCGTACCCGTCGGCCGTCGCGGTCACCGAGGCGGCGTAGGCGTCTCCCCTCAGGCGCAGGGCAGTGTCCTCGACGAAGTACCAGTACGCCGTGCTGCCGTCCGCGCCGCGGACCTCGAGGTACTCACGGGTCGGGTCGGTCGACCTGGTGACGGACTCGGGCAGCGAGCTGAGCGTCGCCGACCGCGGCTCGACCTCCAGTACGAAGGTCTCCCGCGCCAATGTCTCGGCGCCGGTGGACCGTCGGGTGACCGTGACCTCGGTCGACCAGGTCTCATCGGTGTCGTTGTGTGCGGCAACCACCAGCTCGTTCTCCCGCGGCTGCACGGTCAGCAGACGTTCGGCGTACACCCGCTTCAACGCGAACCACAGCGGCTTGCGGATCCCGTGGCCGTCGACGGCCGCCCAGGAGACCACCGGCCAGTTGTCGTTCAGCTGCCAGACGACCGCGCCGGTGTTCAGCGGGTACAGGCTGCGGAAGTGTTCGATGCCGAAGGCAATCGCTCGCGCCTGGTTCAGCTGCGTGGTCCAGTGCCAGTCGTCGATGTCCTTCCACTTGGGAAGGTGCTCACCAAGCCCACGTTCCAGCTTGAGGTTGCCCTCGAACGCCTTCTGGTGCACGAGCATCTGCTCGCCGTACGGGTCGAGCGGCTCGTCGTGCACCACCGACGTCAGCGTCGACCAGGCCGGCGGTCCCTGGAACCCGAACTCCGAGACGAACCGCGGCTTGTACTTCCGGTACGTCGTGTAGTCCACCTGGTTCCAGACGTCCCAGATGTGCATGGTGCCGTGGCGCTCGTCGTTCGGGTGGATGAACTGGTCGAACGAGTACGGGCTGCCGTGCGAGTACGGCGTCCGCGGGTCGAGCTCGGCCACGATCTTGGGAAGCAGGTCGAAGTAGTAGCCCGCACCCCACGGACGGCCGGCCAGCGGCACCCGCCAGCCCCACTCGACGTAACCCCAGATGTTCTCGTTGTTGCCGTTCCACACCGCAAGGCTCGCGTGCCGGCTCAGCCGGGTGACCGCCTCCCGAGCCTCGGCCTCCACCTCGCCGGCCAGTTGCTCGTCCTCCGAGTACGCCGCACACGCGAACAGGAAGTCCTGCCAGACCAGGATCCCGAGCTCGTCGCAGATGTCGTAGAAGTCTTCGCTCTCGTAGATCCCGCCGCCCCAGACGCGCAGCAGGTTCATCCCCGCGTCGACCGCGTCCTGGATGCTGGTCTCGTACGTCGCCCGGTTCAGCCGGGTCACGAACGCGTCGTCGGGGATCCAGTTGGCCCCGCGGACATAGATCGGCTTGTCGTTGACCGACAGCACGAACTGGGTGCCCATGTCGTCCGGGTCGACGTTCAGCGAGACGGTCCGGAACCCGACCCGGCCCTGCCAACGGTCCTCGTGTGCCGAGACCGTGACGTCGTACAGAGGCTGCTCGCCGTGCCCGCGCGGCCACCACCGGTCGACCGCGTCGACGGTCGACGTGACCGATGCCGTCTCGGTGCCGGCGGCAACGGTCAGGTCGGACTTGGTCCCGCCGACCTCGACCGTGACGGTGACGTCCTCGCTGAAGCCGTCGGCCCAGGCGAGCGCGAGCTCAGTGTTCAGTACGCCGTTGTCCCCGTCGAGACCGGCGAGCGGCCGGACCGAGGCGATCCGGACGCCGGACCACGACTCGATCCGGATCGGCCGCCAGATGCCGACCGTCGCCACATCCGGTCCCCAGTCCCAGCCGTAGTTGCTGGCCATCTTCCGCAACGCGTTGTAGGGATGGAGATTCGTGTGCGGCCAGGTCCCGTACCCGGCCGACACCTCTTCGGCCGCCGTCACCGGGCCGGCGAAGTCGATCACCAACTCGTTGCCCTCGGCCACCAGCAGTCCGGTGACGTCGAACCGGTACGACCGGTGCTGGTTCGCGGTCCGGCCGAGCTCCCGGCCGTTCAGGGTGATCGTCGCGACCGTGTCGAGCCCGTCGGCGACCAGTTCCTGGACGGCGTTGCCGTCGGCGGTCCAGTCGAACGACGGTCCGGTAGCTCCAGCCGGTCCGCCCGATCCAGGCCAGCGCCGACTCGTTGTCCCCGTCGAACGGATCCGGGATCTCCCCGGCCGCGAGCAGGTCGGTGTGCACCTCACCCGGAACGGTGGCGGCGATCGTCGTGCCGAACTGCCCGTCGAGTGCACGCACGGTCCAGGCGGCGCCGCCCTCGGTGGTCAGCGGGACTGTCTTCAGCGATGTCACAGGAGCTCTCCAGAGTGAACCGGTTTAGTTGGCGCAGATCGCTCCCCGGGCCGGGAGCGGTGTCCTTCAGTCTTCCAGTACGACCCGTCGCCACAGCTCGGCGATCGCGCGGTGCCCGGCGGCGGTCGGGTGCACCCCGTCGCCGGCCAGCGTTGCCGCCCCGAGGCTCGACGCCTGCCGGTTCAGCTCGACATCGGCCGGCACCAGGATGGCGCCGTACTCGACGGCGAGTTTGCGGACCACATCGAGCTTCGGGATCGAGGTCCTCCCGCCAGGCGTCCTGCCCGTCCTTCACCGGCAGCAGGAACGGCTCGACCAGTACGACGGGACACGTGAGCGGATCCAGCAGCGCCCGGTACGACGCCTCGAACGACTCGGCCGTGGTCGGGTCGTCCTCGTCGTACCGGCGCCAGGTGTCGTTGATGCCGATCAGCACCGACACCAGCGACGGCTCGAGTGCGAGCACGTCGGTGGACCAGCGGCGGACCAGGTCGACGGCCCGGTTGCCGCTGATGCCGGCGTTGACGATCCGCGGCCGGCGCGCGCCGAGATCGTCGTACAGGTTCCGGACGTACCCGTTGCCGAGGGCATCGGGGTCGGTCCGGCGACCGCAGTCGGTGACGGAATCCCCGGCGAACACGACGGTCCGCCGGGGATCCAGGAGGAGCGAGGTCACAGGGTCGCCGCTTGGACGTCCCAGTCGTCCGGCAGGATCGCCGCGACCTCGACCGTGCTGGTCACGTCGACGAAGCCGCCGGTGTCGATCGACTCGGTGATGGAGGCCATCACGTCGACGATGTGGAACGCCAGCGCCCCGGTGGCCCGGTGCGGCCGGTCGCCCCGGATCGCCCGCGCCATCTCCAGGACGCCGGTGCCACGCTGGGCCGCCGCCTTGGTCTCGGCGATGGTCTCCCACTCGTCGGCACCACGGCGGCGGATCTTGATCTCACCGTCGAACCCGTTCGGGTCCGGTATGGCGAGGGTCGCGTCGGAGCCGGTGATCTCGACGAACCCGCCCCGCGACAGCGGCGAGTCGAAGCTGAAGATGCTCTGCGACGACTGCCCCGACTCGAACCGCGCGATCGTGCTGACGTGGGTCGGCACGGTCACGTCGAAGTCGGTGCCCGCCAGCGGACCGGATCCGATCGTGCGCTTCTCCCGCGACTTCGAGCCGAGCCCGGCCACCGCCGCGACCGGACCGAACAGCTGGACCAGCGTGGTCAGGTAGTACGGGCCGATGTCCCACAGCGGGCCCGCGCCCTCCTGGAACAGGAACGCCGGGTTCGGGTGCCAGGACTCCGGGCCGGGGGACTGCATCAGGGTCAGCGCCGTCAGTGGCTGACCGATCTCACCGCGCTCGATGATCCGGCGCGACTCCTGCAGGCCCGGACCCAGGATGGTGTCGGGTGCGCAGCCGAGCCGCAGACCCGCGTCCTGCGCCGTGGACAGCAGCTTGAGGCCGCTCTCCTGGTCGAGCGAGAACGGCTTCTCGCTCCACACATGCTTGCCGGCGGCAACCGCTGCCAGCGCGACCTCGACATGGGCGATCGGGATGGTCAGGTTGACCACGATCTCCACGTCCGGGTGGTTCAGCACCACGTCGGGACCGCCGTGGGTCTCGATGCCGTACTGCTCCGCCTTCTCCTTCGCGGCTTCCGGCCGGAGGTCGCCGATCGCGACGACGGCCAGATCCGGGAAGCTCTGCATGCTCTTGATATAGGCGTCGGAGATCACTCCGGCGCCGATCACACCTACTCCGACAGCACTCATGCAGGTGCGCCCTCTCCGGTCAGGAAGCTGTAGCTGCCTTCGACCGCGTCGAAGATCTCGCCGCTGAAGTCGTCCAGCTCGACCACCCGCAGCGCGTTCGGGACCGCGGCCAGGATGTCCGCGACCGCGATGGTGCCGGCGCCGACCGCGACCTGGGCCTTGTTGTCCAGGGTCCCGTCGCCGTCCTTGACGTGGATCGCCTTCACCTTGTCGCCGAACTTGGCGAGCAGTGCCGGTACGTCGGCACCGCCGACGGCGGCCCAGTAGGTGTCCACCTCGAGGATCACGTCGTCGGACAGGTTGTCGACCAGGATCTCGAGCGCGTGCACGCCGCCGACCTTCGACTCGAGCTCGAAGTGGTGGTTGTGGTAGCCGACCGTGATGCCGTGGTCGGCGGCCTCGATCGCGGCCTTGTTCAGCCCGTCGGCGATGACCTTGATGTCGTCGGCCGACTGCCAGCGGGCGGGGTCGGTGTGCGGGTCGATGACGGTGCTGATGCCGAGCCGCTTGGCGGCGGCGTAGATCGGGCCGCTGTCCTCGCGCAGCAGGCCGGCGTGCGTGGTGGGTGCCGACAGGCCGTACTTGGGCAGCGCCTCGGCCAGCCGGTCGGCGAAGGCGGTGACACCGAAGGGCTCGACCTTGGTGTAGCCGATCTCCGCGATCCGTGCCAGGGTGGCGTCGAAGTCCTCTTCGAGCTTGGTACGGACCGTGTACAACTGGAGGGACAGGTTGTCCACTGCGACCATGGTTTCTCCTCGTCGCCGGCACCTCGCCCGCTGCCCTGGGCTCCGCGCCGACTTGATTGCCGAACCGGTTAAGTAACGACGGCAACCGTATCCCAATCGCGCCGCTCCACACCACCCTCAGCCCAACCACTGGGCGGTCACCTCGCGGCCGCGCGCTTCGGGTGATTTGATCAAATCATCACGCTCTGCGCTGGATTGATGACAGGGTGTAGAAAGCGGCGCACACTGAAGGATTCCGGACCGACCGTCAGCGGCCCGGCCGCCGTTTCGAAGGAGGCCGTCGTGCCCCGAGTCACGATCAAGGAGATCGCCCGTCGGGCAGGCATCTCCAAAGGCGCGGTGTCGTACGCGCTGAACAACCAGCCGGGGGTCTCCGAGGCCACCCGCGCGCGGGTCCTGAAGGTCGCCGCGGAACTGGAGTGGGTGCCCAACCGGGCGGCCCGGCAGCTGTCCGCGGCGCGCAGCGAGACGTTCGGGCTCGTCCTCGCCAGGACCGCGAAGACCTTGAGTGAAGAGCCGTTCTACATGGGCTTCGTCGGTGGCGTGGAGTCCGTGCTGGCCAGGAAGTCGTACGCGCTCGCCCTCCAGGTCGTGGCCGATCTGTCCGAGGAACTGGCGACGTACCGGAAGTGGTCCGCGGAGCGCCGGGTCGACGGCGTGATCGTGGTGGACCTGCGGGTGGACGACCCGCGGATCCCGTTGCTGCGCAGGCTCGGCGTACCGTCCGTCCTGGTCGGCGACCCGTCGCTGGCCGACGGGATGGCCTGCGTGTGGACCGACGGGACGGCCGCGATGAACGCCGCGGTCGAGCACGTCGCGTCCCTCGGCCATCGCGCGGTCGCCCGCGTCGCCGGTATGTCGGAACACGGCCACGTGTGGATCCGGGACCAAGCGTTCACGTCCGCGAGCCGGCGACTCGGCCTGGATGTCCAGGTGCTCCACACCGACTTCTCCGCCGAGGAGGGCGCCGCCGCGACGCGTGCGCTGATGGCCGCCGGCACCCGGCCGACCGCGATCATCTACGACAACGACCTGATGGCGGTCGCCGGTCTGGCCGTCGTCCAAGAGCTCGGACTGCGGTCGCCGGACGACGTCACCCTCGTCGCGTGGGACGACTCGACGCTGTGCCGGCACACGCATCCGACCCTGACCGCGATGAGCCACAACGTCGTCGGGTACGGCGCCGAGGTCGCCTGCCGGCTGCTCGATCTGCTGGAAGGCGCGCGACCGCAAGCGCACCTCTACTCGACACCGCTCCTGATCGTCCGCGGCAGCTCCGGACCGCCGCCCGCCTAGCCGGCCGTGACCGTGACCGGTACGCCGTTCACCGCGGACGTGCCGGCCACGGGGTCGGTGAACTCGGCGTCGGTGACGTCGTTGGCGCTCGGCCCGGCGACCTGGTTCGCGACCGTCAACCGGGCGCCCGGCCGGCCGTGACCGAACCCGTGCGGCAGGCTGACCACACCCGGCATCATGTCGTTGCTCGCGGCAACCTCTACCGCGACGGTGCCGGCCGCCGAGCTGACGTTCACCAGCTGGCCGTCGGTCAGGTCGCGCTTGGCCAGGTCGGCCGGGTTCATCAGCAGGTGGTGCCGCGGCCTGCCCTTCACCAGCCGGGCCGAGTTGTGCATCCACGAGTTGTTGTTGCGCAGGTGCCGGCGGCCGATCAGCAGCAGTTCGCCGTCGTTCCCGGTGGCCAGCGACTCCAGCCGGGGGAGGTCGTCCAGGATCATCTGCTGGGCCAGGTCGATCCGTTTGGTCTTGTGGTGGAGCGCCCCCGGCAGCGCGGGCTGCAGCGGCCCGAGGTCCACTCCGCCCGCCGACTTCCGGAGTGTGCGGACCGAGAGCCGGTACGGCCCGATCCGCAGTCCGAGGTCGACGATCCGCCGCGGCGACAACCGCAGCCGCGCCGACGTCATCACCTTCCGGCGACTCATCGGCGTACGACTCAGCAACCGGACGGTGAGATCGCGGAAGATCTCCCAGTCGTGCCGCGCCTGCGCAGGCTTCGGCAGTACGGCGTCGTTCCACCGAGCCGTGTTGCGGACGGCGAGCTGGTGGAAGATCACGTCGTAGTGGTCGCGCTCGAGCGGCGGCGCGGGCGGCAGGATCACGTCGGCGTGCCGGGTGGTCTCGTTGATGTACGGGTCGACGGCGACCATGAAGTCCAGGGTGTCCAGGGCCTCGTCGAGCTTGCGGCCGTTCGGCGTGGACAGCACCGGGTTGCCGGCGATCGTCACCATCGCGCGGATCCGGCCGTCACCCGGCGTCAGGATCTCCTCGGCCATCGTCGACACCGGCAGCTCGCCGCCGAACTCGGGCAGCCCGCGGACCCGGCTCTGCCAGACGCCGACATGCCCGCGGCCGAGACCGAGCAGCGTGTTCACCGCCGGCCGCGGGAACATCGTCCCGCCGGGCCGGTCGAGGTTGCCGGTGATGATGTTGAGCACCTGGATCGCCCACTGGCACACCGCGCCGAACTGCTGCGTCGACACCCCGACCCGGCCGTAGCAGGCGGCCCGCCCGGCGGTCGCGAACTCGGTCGCGATTCGCCGGATCACGTCCGCGTCGATCCCGGTCATCCCGGCGGCGCGCTCGGGCGTCCAGGGCTCGACCGCCTGCTCGACCGCCTCGAATCCGTCGACGTACGGCGCCGTCGTGGCCTTGCCGTCGGCGATGACCTGGTGGATGAGTGCGAGCAGGAAGGCCGCGTCGGTCCCGGGCCGGACGAAGTGGTGCTCGTCGGCGACCGCGGCGGTCTCGGTCCGGCGGGGATCGATGACGACGACCTTGCCGCCGCGCTTCTGCAGGTCCTTGAGCCGCCGGCCGAAACCGGGTGCGGTCATCATGCTGCCGTTCGAGGCGAGCGGGTTGGCGCCGAGCATCAGCAGGTACGACGTCCGGTCGATGTCGGGGACCGCGATCATCAGCTGATGCCCGTACAGCAGGTACGACGCGAGCATGTGCGGGAGCTGGTCGATCGATGTCGCGCTGAACCGGTTCCTGGTCCTGAGCTGCCGCACCATCGGCGGCATGTGCGTCAGCGCGCCGAGGCTGTGCACGTTCGGGTTGCCGAGGTAGACGCCGACCGCGTTCCGGCCGTGCCGGCGCTGGATCTCGGTGAGGTTGGAGACGACCAGGTCGTACGCGGCGTCCCAGCCGATCTCCTGCCAGCCGTCCGGCGTCCGTCGTACCGGCGTGGTCAACCGGTCCGGGTCGTCCTGGAGGTCACGGAGCGCGACAGCCTTCGGGCAGATGTGGCCGCGGGAGAGCGGATCGGACTCGTCGCCGCGGATGTCGGTCACCCGGCCGTCCTCGACCGTCACGAGCACACCGCAGATCGCTTCACACAGATTGCACGAGGTCCGCCGTACTGTGGTCGCCATCCAGCCAAACTACCCTTGGGTAGCCTGCTGGGTCATCACTCGAAGCTCGCCTCGTCGAGGCGGCCCAGGATCGCGTCGACGGTTTCGGGTGCGGACAGGTCGGAGTTGTCGAGCCAGAGGCCGCGACGCGGGGTGAACGCGTGCAGCTCGTAGTCGAGCTCGTCGACCAGGTGATGCGCCCCGCCGAGCCGGCCCGAGATGATCTCGGGACGTGGGGTGAGGACGACGAGGTAGCGCGGTCTGGTCCGGATTCCGTCGAGGAACTCGCGCAGCAGTTCGCCGATCACCACGTCCTGCAGGACCACGGTGAAACCGGCGTCGGCGTACCCGTCGGCCGCCTGGCAGGCGAGCCGGTAGCGCAGCTGGAGTTGGCGCTGGGCGGCGGCGCTGTCGTCGGCCATCGAGGCCTGTCCGCTGACGATCATCCGGCGGAAGACATCGCCGCGAAGGTGGACGCCGTACTGGAATCGTTCGGCCAGTAATTGTGACACCGTCGACTTCCCGGCCGCCATGATTCCACTGACGACGATCACCCCCTCGGACTCCATGCTGGTGATCGTGCCACGCCCGGCAAGGTTTTAGTCCGGTCTCGGCGAATCTTGTCGTTCCCTGGACCGAAAAGCCCCGTTTGCAAGGGGTTTCAGGCCAGTAGCGTCTCGATGTGATGGCGCAGCAGCTGCCGGACCCGGGCCGGGGTGGTGCGGTCCGGCTGGATCGCCGCGTGCAGGGCGAGGCCGTCGATCAGGGCATGCAAACGCTCGATTTCCCGGCGGAGCTCGAGGTCGTCGCGGAGTGCGCCGGAATCGGACAGCGCCCGCAGCAGGGATTCGCACAGGCCGCGCAGCCCGTCATGCACCTTGTCGACGTGTTCGTGCAGGCTGCCGGCGTCCGACTCGGCCTGGGCCTGGGCCATGAAGGCGATCCAGACGTCGAACTCGGCGCGCCGTTCGGCGTCGAGCGGCAGCGCCTCCTCGAGGTAGCGCAGCGCGACCGCGGTGGCGCTGCCCTCGGGGCTCAGTGCGCTGATCCGCATCGTCACCCGGCGGGAGACCAGGTCCATCGCGAAACTGAGCAGTCCCGCCTGGTCCGGGAAGTAGTAGCGGACGGCGCCCGCGGACCAGCCGGCCTCGGCGGCGATGGTCCGGACCGAGGCGGCCCGGATCCCGTCCCGGCGGACGACCCGCCAGAGCGCTTCGGCGATCTCCTCTCGGCGGGTCTCGTGGTCGACGATCTTCGGCATGCGGCCCTTTTTAGCACAGACGTGTTAGAGTCGTTTGTAACACGGTTGTGCTGAATAAATCTCGGAAGGGTGAACCGCTGTGCTGCTCGCTGTGATCGCCGCGTGTGAGATCGGCTTCTGGGTCCTGCTCGCCGCCGGCCTGGCGACGCGTTATCTGCTCCGGCTGCCGAAGGCGGGGATGGTGCTGCTGGCCGGCGTACCGCTGGTCGACGTGGTCATGCTGGTCGCCAGCGTGATCGACATCCAGCGCGGCGGTGAGCCGTCGTTCAAGCACTCACTGGCCGCGATCTTCATCGGCGTCAGTGTCGGCTTCGGTCACCAGACGCTGAAGTGGGCGGACAAGTGGGCCGCGCACTACCTGGCCGGTGCGCCGCGTCCGGTGAAACCGCCGAAGGGCGGCCGGGAGCGGGCCCGTCGCGAGCGCGCCGGCTGGTTCCGTCACCTGCTCGCGTACGCCGTCGGCTCCGGCATCATGCTCGGCCTCGGCGTCCTCTCCGGCCAGGGGTACGACGCTCTGCTCGGTCCGGCGTGGACCTGGACCATCGTCCTGGTCATCGACGCCATCGTCTCCTTCAGCTACTCCTTCGACGGTGCCGACGCCCGGGAGAAGGAGTCCGTCTGACGTCCCGGAGGACAGCGTCCCGTCGTCGTACATTGCGTCTATGACGACGACGGGGCGTAGCTGGGCGGGGCTGACCGCGCTGATCGTGGCGGTGGGCATCGTTGTGCAGTTGGTCGTGACGGCGACCGGGCCGGAGGGGTTCTTCCCGGACAACCCGGACCGGGTGTTCAACGTCTTCGCCTACTTCACGATCCAGTCGAACCTGCTGCTCGGCGGGACCACGCTGATGCTGGCGCTGCAGCCTGATCGGCCGCAGAGCACGTTGTTCCGGACCCTGCGGCTGAACGGTGTCCTGTGCATCGCGGTGACCGGGATCGTCTACCACGTGGCGCTCGCGTCGCTGGACGACTTGACCGGGTGGGCTGCGGTCACGAACTTCTTGCTGCACACGGCCGCGCCGGTGGTCGGCGTACTGGGCTGGTTGTTGTTCGGTCCGCGCGACCGGACCGACTCGCGCATCGTCGCCTGGTCGATCGTGTTCCCGCTGCTGTGGCTGGTGTTCACGCTCGTCCGCGGCGAGCTCGTCGGCTTCTATCCGTACCCGTTCGTCGACGTCGCCGAGCACGGTTATCCACGGGTGGTGCTGAACTGCCTCCTGGTCGCGGTACTGTTCCTGGCTCTGGCGGCCGGGGCCACCTACCTCGATCGCCGCTTGTACCGGAAGACAACCGTCGAAAGGTAAGACCCGTGCTGGTGACCTCTCGCTCGTACGCCGAGTACGAAGCGATGTTCGACCTGACCGAACTCCCCGAGTCCATCCTCGACTGCTGTGCTGGCGGTGCGGGCTTCACCGCCGAGGCCGCCGCTCGTGGCGTCGACGCGATCGCCGCCGATCCGGCGTACGAGCTCGAGCCCGCCGAGCTGGTGGACACGGTCCGGCGGAGCCTGCCCGCGACCGCCGGGATCATCGACGAGCACGCGGGGAGCTTCGTCTGGCATTGGTACGGGACGCCGGACCGGAAGGACCAGTACCGGATCGAGGCGGCCGACGCCTTCCTGCAGGACGTTTCGGTGGCCCCCGAGCGTTACGTCGCGGCCGGCCTGCCGGAACTGCCCTTCGGGGACAGGCGGTTCGAGCTGGTGCTGTGCTCGCACCTGTTGTTCACCTGGGCCGACAAGTACGACCGGGACTGGCACCTGGCGTCGCTGCGCGAACTGATCCGGGTGAGCAACCGCGAGGTCCGCATCTTCCCGCTGGTGCAGCAGGGTGCCGGTGAATCGGTGCCTTATCTGCCGGAACTGCTGGAGGCGCTGGACGGCGTGACCTGGGAGACCCGCAAGGTGCCGTACGAGTTCCAGGTCGGCGCCAACGAGATGCTGGTGCTCACCCGCAGCTGACGTCTGGTGCCCCCCACCCGTTCGCGATCGCGGATGAGTTGCGCACTGACCCGCCGCGAGGGGTGGGAGGCGCCAAACGCCAGCTGACTGTGCGCCGCGGTGAGGGCCGCGGCGTTGATGAGTGCCGGTCGGTACGCCGGGAGGACGGTCTACCGCCGCACCGACCTGTTGGAGAATGTCAGCGGAGGTAGCGGCCGCACACCGGCCACGGCTGGGCGCCACGCTGGGAGTACAGCTTCTTCGCGCGCGACAGCTGCTCGGCCGCCGACGCGTTCGCCGGGTTGCCGCTGCCGCCGACGCTGCGCCAGGTCTGCCTGTCGAACTGGAACAGCCCGTAGTAGCCGGCCGGGTTCACCGCGCGCGGGTTACCACCGGACTCGCACTGCGCTACCTTGCGCCAGGCGGCACTCATGTTCACGCTCGTCGAGGGACGGTTGTCGGAGCGGTTGGTGCGCACCTTGCGTTCGGTCTTGCGGACCTTCTTGGTCTCGACCTTCTTCTTCGCGGTCGCCTTGCGCGGGGCGGTGGCCTTCTGCGCGCCGTCCAGCGACAGGGTCTGTCCGATCAGGATCAGATCCGGGTCCTGCAGGTTGTTGATCCTGGCCAGCTCGCGCCAGTCGGCACCGTTGGCCGCAGCGATCTCCGAGAGGGTGTCGCCGGACTTGACCGTGTAGTCGGTCGCGAACGCCGCGCCTGCGCCGGCGGCGGTGATACCGGCACCGAGGCCGGCAATGGACAGCGTCCGTGCCACCCGGCGAGTCGTTCGCCGGGGGCGCGCATGTCGGGCTTTGGACATCAGCAGTGCGCTCCTCGTGAGCTTGGGCATGGTGGAACTCACCAGCCCCCCGAGCAGGGGAGAGGGGGCATCCGGGCAGGTCACAGGACAGCGTCCGAATGGTCACGTCACGGTAACGACGCGACCTGAGCCATCCTGTGCGACCTCGGCCGAGAGCGCAAGGCCATTCACCGAATCTGCCCCGGTTTTTTCTTGGCCTTGACGAAGCGAAACCCCAACAACAGAACGGTTTCCCGCTCTCGAACGCGGTGGTTTGTGGGTCGCGCAACACGGGTAGTCAAACGCTCGAAACAGGCCGGTTTCTACCGTTTCGAGCGCGTTCGACCGACCGGTTTCCGGACCCTCCCGCCGGAGGCGGCCGGGCGCCCACCGCGGGCGCGGGTGGATTGGTGCGTGTCATCCGAGCGGCTGACTCGTTGATGAAACACGGGCACCGCCGTCCGGATGTCGGATTCCGCGGGGCGCCGGCGGATGAGGCGACGGATGTGATGGGGGCATGGCGGTGATCCGAGTAGCTCTCGGCCATCGCGGCACGATGGTGCGTGGCGCACTCTGGTGAAGGAGGCGCCGCGGATCGGTCTGATCGCGACGGATGCGACGACAGACCAACTGGTGCAGGCGGTTCGCGACGTGGCGAAGGGTTTGCCGGTGGTCGACGTACGGCTCGCTGTCGCCGCGTTGAAGGCGGGCGACAATCCGTTGACTGATCGCGAATGTGAGGTCTTGCGCCAGGTCACCACTGGTGCCACCGCGCAGGAGATCGCCCGCACGCTCAGCCTGAGCACGGGGACAGTGCGCAACTACCTGTCCCGCATTCTCGCCAAGACCGGTGCGCGCAGTCGCATCGAGGCGATCCGGAAGGCTCAGGACGCCGGCTGGATCTGACGCCCCAGGCTGGTCGACGGGGCCCAGTGGCCGTGGAGTTCGCGGTACTGGCGGGAGGTGGGCATGAGCATGGCGTGTGTGCCGATGGTTGCCTTGTTGCCGTCGAGGACCAGGATGCGCCGCGCGCAGGGCCGAGCTGATCCGGTGCGCGATCACGATCAGCGTGCCGCCCCGCTTGGCGAAGGCATCCTCGGCCCGCCGCTCGGCCTCCGGGTCCAGGAAGCAGGTCGCTTCATCGAGTACGACGAGAGGCGCCGGTGACAGGTACGCCCGGACGAGCGCGATCAACTGGCGTTCGCCGGCTGACAACTCACCCGGCATCACCTCGGCGGCCAGTCCGCCGATCCGCTCGATCAACGCGCCCGCCCCGACCGCCTCGACGGCCTCCCCGACTTCCAGTGATGTTGCATCAGGCAACAGATAGGTCAGGTTGTCCAGCACCGTCCCGCTGAACACGTACGCCTCCTGCGGAATCAGCACCCGCGTTGCCGCCAACGTCTCCGTCGTGAGCTCGACCGGCGGTACGTCGCCCAGCAGCAACCGTCCGCGGGTCGGCTTGAGCATCCCGCAGATCAGCCCGGCCAATGTCGACTTGCCGATCCCGCTCGGCCCGACCACCGCGAGATGCTCGCCCTCGGCAACTGTCATTTCGATTCTGTCGAGCACCGGCTCGGATCGGTTCGTCGACCAGGTGCTCGGCGTACTCCTCGGTCGGAGGCTTGCCAGGCCTCGGCCGGAGACGTTGACCCACGCGGATCTCATCGGGATGAGCCGGGCGCCGGATGCCGGATCACACACGCCGGCCATGTCGCCAATCGGCCGCAGCTTCAGGACGCTGTCCCATACCCCGAAGGCAGCGGTTCCCGCTGCATGCGGATCCAAGGTGTCTGTTCGTCACGGCTAGCAGTCTCTCCGATCTTCGCGTTCAGTACTGTCGTGCTGTGGCAGCCGAGGCCGAGAAGCAGTCGACTCTGTGGAAGATTCACGGCGAACGGGTAGTCGACACCACCCGCCGCCTCCAACTGAGCATCGCGTCCGTCGAGCTACCCGACGGGGTGCGGTTCGAGCAGTACGTCCTGCGGATGCCGAAGGCCGCGATGATGGTGGTTCTCGATGACGCGCGGGAGCACGTGCTGATGATGTGGCGGCATCGCTTCATCATCGATCGCTGGGTGTGGGAACTTCCCGGCGGTTACGTCGACCCCGACGAAGACCCGGCCGTCACCGCAGCCCGCGAGGTCGAGGAGGAGACCGGCTGGCGGCCGAGGAGCGTGGAGTCGCTGGTGTCTCTGCAACCTTCCGTTGGTACGACGGACGCCGAGAACCTGCTCTTCGTCTCGCACGGCGCCGACCACATCATCCGTCCCACGGACATCAACGAAGCCGAACGCGTCGAATGGATCCGCCTCGACTCCCTCCGCGCCCGAATCACCACCGGCGAAATCACCGGCGCAGCCTCCCTGGTCGGACTACTCCATGTCCTCGCATTCCGCTGAGAGTCGCCGTACCTGGTTGGAGGTACGGCGCTATCTCGTGAACAACCGCTATCGCCTCGGCGTGGAAGCGGCTGATGAATACCCCGAAGCCCGCAGAGTCGCCG
This sequence comes from uncultured Actinomycetota bacterium, assembly GCA_963748245.1. Lineage (GTDB taxonomy): Bacteria > Actinomycetota > Actinomycetes > Propionibacteriales > Kribbellaceae > Kribbella. Next base: position 102,961 of record CAVVIA010000007.1, read on the forward strand.
ACACCCCACTGTCGGCTCCACCGCAATGGATTCCGTCAGAGCCAATTCCACTAGCCTCTGTGCGACTGGAATTCGACCCTGACGCGCCCTTCACAGGACTGACCGGACTCGAACCCGCAGCTCGTGCTTCGCTGCCGCTTCGGTCAGACGGCAGCCACTACGAGTCGTACGCAGAGGCCATTGCCGAGTTGGCCCGACCGGCCGTCTTCGAGAACCGGCCGACCTATCGGTTGATCTCGGTGGACCTGGCCGGCGCGCAGCCAACCATTCGATTGGGACGAGGCTCCTATTTCGACAGCATCAACACCGGCGAGGCATCCGCGCACGAGTACGCCGCCAGCCGCCTGGGACACCGCGAATCGGCAGGTATCCGGACCGCGATCGGCGATCCCTGGGACGCGACGCGGCGACCGATCAACATCGCGATCAGCACGCTGACCATCCGCCGGGACGAAGCGACCGGCGAGGCAACCTTCTACCTGCACTGGCGTGATCCCGCCAAGGTCGCACACGCGGCCGGCCTCTATCAGGTCGTGCCATCGGGTGTCTTCCAACCGAGTGCAGATGCGTCCTGGAACGAACTGCGCGACTTCTCGCTCTGGCGGAACCTCGTCCGCGAACTGGCCGAGGAGTTGCTGGGCGAATCGGAGGACTACGGCAGCAGCACCGCCCCGATCGAGTACGACGATTGGCCGTTCGCCGCACGGCTGTCGGAAGGACTCGACGACGGATCAGTCAGGGCGTACTGCGTCGGCCTCGGAGTAGACCCGTTGACCTTCGCAACCGACCTCCTGACGGTGTTGTCGATCGACTCCACAACCTTCGACGCCCTCTTCGGTCATCTGGTCGACGACAACGACGAAGGCCGCCTCCTAGCACCTCAGCCCTTCACCGCCGAAACAATCAACGACTTCGTCCACCGAAAACCAATGCAAGCCGCCGGCGCCGCGATCCTCCAACTCGCCTGGACACACCACCTGACCTGACGACGTCAGGCGTGCGGGGTTGCGTAGCACGCGTGGGTCATCAGTTGGGGTAGGTGTGGATTTCGGTGGCTTTTAGGGTGGCGTGGAGGGGTTGGCCGGGGGATAGGTGGAGGTCGGCTACGGCGGCGGGGGTGATGTCGGCCAGGAGGGTTTCTGGGCCGGTGGGGGTGGCGGTCAGGCGGACTCGGACTGTGTGGGCGTGTTGCTCGATGCCGGTGACCACGGCGGGCCAGGTGTTGCGTGGGCTGCCCGACGGCGGTTCGACGTACAGGCTGACGGCAGTGGGTGGGAAGGCGACGTGGACTGGGCCGGATGCTGGTTCGGCGAGGGTGATGGTGCCGCCGTCGGTCAGGCGGACTGTGGTGCCGGCGGCGGTGCCTCGGTAGAGGTTGAGGCCGACCAGTTGGGCCACGTAGTCCGTGCGCGGGCGGCGGGCAATCTCGGTGGGGCGGCCTTCTTGGACGACGCGGCCGTTCTCCACGATGACCAGGCGGTCTGCGAGGACCATGGCGTCGAGTGGGTCGTGGGTGACCAGCAGTGTGCGGCCAGGAAAGCGCTGCAGGTGCTGGCCGAGTTCCGCCCGCACGTGAAGCGTCGTACTCGCGTCCAGCGCGGCAAGCGGCTCGTCCAGCAGCAACACCTCAGGGCTGGTAGCCAACGCGCGGACAAGGGCCACTCGCTGTGCCTGGCCGCCTGACAGCGAGCGAGGGCGCGACCGCGCGTACGACGCCAGTCCGACCGCATCCAACCACCGCAGCGCCTCACCGCGCGCCACGTGCTTGTCGACGCCCCGGGCGCGCAGTCCGAAGGCGACGTTCTCCAGTGCGCTGAGGTGGTCGAACAGTAGGTAGTCCTGGAAGACCACACCGATCGGCCGGCGGTCCGGCGTACGGAAGGTGCGCGGAGGCTCGTCCCACACCTCCTGGTCCAGTGCGACGCGTCCTGTATCTACCGGCAGCAGCCCGGCGATTGTCCTTAACGCAGTGGTCTTGCCGGCTCCGTTCGGTCCGAGGAGTGCGACTACCTCACCCGGTTCGATCATGAGGTCGAGCGAGAGGTCGAAGGCTCCGCGGCTCACCTGCACGTCGGCGTACAGAGTCATCGCAACCCACTGATCCAACGCTCGCGCAGAGACGCCAGTACGACGACCGACACGATCAACAGCACCAGACTCAGTACGACGGCCACGTCCGGATCGGTCTCCAACGCCAAGTACACCGCCAACGGCATCGTCGTCGTACGGCCGGGCAGATTGCCCGCAAACGTAATGGTGGCGCCGAACTCCCCGAGCGCACGAGCCCAGCACAGTACGGCGCCCGCCACGACACCGGGCGCGATGGATGGCAGGGTGACGCGGCGGAACGTCAGCCACCAACCCGCACCCAGCGTCGCGGCAGCCTCCTCGTACCGCGGATCGGCCGCACGCAGTGCGCCCTCCACTGAGATCACCAGGAACGGCATAGCGACGAACGCCTCTGCAACGACCACACCGGCCGTCGTGAAGGGCAGAGAGAAGCCAAACCAAAGGTCCAGACGCTCACCGATCAGTCCGCGCCGCCCAAGCACCAGGAGCAAGGCAACACCTCCCACCACCGGTGGCAGTACCAACGGGACGGTGACAAGAGCCCGGATGAGGCCCTTGCCCGGCAGCGATGCTCTAGCGAGCAGCCACGCCAGTGGAATGCCCAACACGATGCACACAAGAGTCGCGAGCGTTGCGCACAGTAGAGACAGCCGCAACGCCTGCCAGACCTCCGCACTGAACAGACGGCTCGGCAGCGACGACCAAGGTGCCTTCGCCAGCAGACCGATCAGCGGGACCAGCAGGAACGCCAGACCGAGCAGTGCAGGCAGCAGGAGCACGAGGGGCAGCCGCCCGCTCGTGCGCCTGCGCCTACGGCTCACGGTGCGTCGAACCCGGCAGCGGTCAGGACGGCCTTGCCCTGATCGGAGAGGACGTAGTCGACGAACGCCTTGGCGCCGTCGGGGTTCGGAGCCTTGGTCAGCGTGGCGATCGGGTAGTCGTTGATCGCCTTGTCGGCTTCGGGGAACTCGATGCCCTCCACCTTGTCCTTGGCGGAGAGTACGTCGGTCTTGTAGACGAGCGCCGCGTCGACCTCACCGAGGCCGACCTTCGTCAGCGCCGCCTTCACGTCCTGCTCGAGGCTGTCCGGCTGCGGCGTGATCCCGGCCGCCTTGAACACCTTGTCCGCCGCTGCCCCGCACGGCACCTGGACGGCGCACAGCGCGATCTTCTTGTCCTTGTCCGCGAAGTCCTGCAGCCCGGTGATCTTGCCCGGATTGCCCTTCGGTACGGCGATCTCCAGCGTGTTCTGCACGAACGTCGTCGGAGTGTTCTTGTCGGTCACCTGGTCCATGTTCTTCGGCGCGGCCGAGGCGAACACGTCCGCGGGCGCGCCCTGGTTGATCTGCTGTGCCAGGGCCGAGCTGCCGGCGAAGTTGAACACCACCTTCACACCCGGGTTGGCCTTCTCGAAGTCCTTGCCCAGTTGCGTGAACGACCCGGTCAATGAGGCGGCGGCGAAGACATTGACCGTGCCGGACACCTTCGACGTACTGGAGTCGTCCGACGAGGCGGCCGAGCTGTCGTCACCGCAGGCGGCCAGGGTCAGCGCGGCAACGGCGGCGAGCGCGACGAACGCAGTACGGCGGAACATCAGGCCTCCGGGATCTCGACGACGACATGGGTGGACTTGATCGAGGCGACGGCCACCACTCCGGGCTCGAGACCGAGCTCGTCGGCGGCCTCGCGGCTCATCAGCGACACGACGCGGAACGGCCCGGCCTGCAGCTCGACCTGAGCCATCACGCCGTCCTTGACGACGCGGGTGACGATCCCGCGCATCCGGTTGCGCGCCGAGGCCGCGGTGGTGGTGCCCGGCTCGGGCGACTCCGCGAGCTGCTGGGCGAACGAGGCGAGCTCACGCCCGTCGATCGCCATCCGTCCGCCGTCGTGGACCGACGGCAGCCGGCCCTGCTCGACCCAGCGCCGCACGGTGTCATCGCTGACTCCGAGCAGCGCGGCCGCCTCACTGATCCGCAAATTCGGCACGATCGCCATTCTAGTGCCGCACATGCGGACCGTGGCGCGAGTTTTCCACAGTCACGCGATGGTGACGGAAAGTGGCCGCCAAGACGCATAAGTTAAGGGCATGAGCACATCGGGGTTGCGGGACTACCTGGACGGGCCGCACAAGGCGGCGCGGGACGTCGTGCGCGCAGGGCTGGCCGCCGACGCGGAGCTGTTCGAGCTGGCCGTCACGCTGCCGCGGGACGAGTACCGCGACCGGGTGCTCGAGATGCTGCAGCGGATCACCGCGGAGGGGCATCCGGCGCGCGGTTTCCCGAAGGAGTACGGCGGTGCGGGCGACCTCGGCGGGTTCATCGCCGGGTTCGAGATGCTCGCGTTCGGGGACCTCTCGCTGATGGTGAAGGCCGGGGTCCAGTTCGGCCTGTTCGCCGGCGCGATCCTGCACCTCGGGACCGAGCGGCATCACGAGCGCTATCTCGCCGACGCGGTCGGCGGACGGTTGCTCGGGTGCTTCGCGATGACCGAGACCGGGCACGGCTCGAACGTCCAGGCTCTCGACACGACGGCGACGTACGACGCCTCGACCGGCGAGTTCGTCGTCCATACGCCGACCCCTGCCGCGCGGAAGGACTACATCGGCAACGCGGCGCGGCACGGGCGGATGGCGGCCGTGTTCGCCCAGCTCGTTGTCGGTGGCGAGACACACGGCGTGCACTGCCTGCTGGTTCCGATCCGGTCGGAGGACGGTACGCCGATGCCCGGCGTGACGTTGTCCGACTGCGGACCCAAGCTCGGGCTGAACGGGGTGGACAACGGGCGGATCGTCTTCGACCAGGTCCGGGTGTCCCGGGAGGCGCTGCTCGACCGGTATGCCCAGGTCGATGCTGAGGGCAATTACACCAGCGAGATCGAGAACCCGGACCGCCGGTTCTTCACCATGCTCGGTACGTTGGTGCAGGGCCGGGTGTCGGTCGGCGGTGCCGCGATCAACGCGAGCAAGGTCGCGCTCGCGATCGCGATCCGGTACGGCGCTCAGCGACGGCAGTTCGGCGCGCCGGGAAGTGCCGAGGAGACACTGCTGCTCGACTACCGGATGCATCAACGGCGACTCCTTCCGCTGCTCGCCCGGACCTACGCGCTGCACTTCGCTCAAGGCGAGTTGGTCGACGAGTTCGTCCGGATCTTCGATGACAGCAGCAACGAGCACGACCGGCGTGCGTTGGAGGCACAGGCCGCCGGGACGAAGGCGCTCGGGACGTGGCACGCGACCGAGACGATCCAGACGTGCCGCGAGGCGTGTGGCGGGGCCGGCTACCTGGCGGAGAACCGGTTGGCGACACTGAAGGCGGACACCGATGTGTTCACCACCTTCGAGGGGGACAACACCGTCCTGCTGCAGCTGGTCGCGAAGGGTCTGCTGACGGACTACCGGGAGTCGTTCGGGAAGCTCGACCCGCTCGGGACGGCTCGCTTCATCGCGGCGCAGGCGGTCGAGATCGCGGTCGAGAAGGCGTCGCTGCGACCGTTGATCGAGCGGCTGCGGGACGTCGTACCGAATCGGAATGATGCGGCGGACCCGGATGCCGGGTTGCGGGACGATGCGTACCACTCGGGGCTGCTGCGGTTCCGCGAGGAGCACATGCTGGCCGGGGTCGCGCGGCGGTTGAAGGCGGGGATCGATGCGGGTGACGAGCCGTTCGAGGTGTTCAACCGGTGCCAGGACCACGTCATCGCCGCCGGGCGGGCGCATGTGGACCGGATCGTGCTCGAGGCGTTCCAAGCCGCCGTACAGAATGCGCCGGAGGAGCTTCGCGAACAGTTGAAGGACGTGTACGACCTGCACGCGCTGGCGACGATCGAGGCGGAGCGGGCCTGGTACCTCGAGCACGGGCGGTTGTCGCCGGGTCGGTCGAAGGCGATCACGGCGCTGGTGAACGAGCTCTGTGCGGCGGTCCGGCCGGTCGCGGTGGAGCTCGTCGACGCGTTCGGCGTACCGGGCGCGGCGGTCGATGTGCCGATGGTTGTACCGTCGCAGCATGAGTGAGCCGATCGAACCCGCGTCGGCCGCCGAGGCCGCCCGTGAACTCGCCCGGGTGCTGCTGGAGCAGGCCGACGCTCTGGACCTGCACGACCTGCGGGCCACCGGCGCGATCGAGAACGTCCGGGTCCAGGCCCGGGCGCTCGCGGACGCCGTCCACGAACGAGGCTGGGGTGACATCTTCCTCGGGATCGACTCCTACGACCCCGACGAGCTGGACGACCTGCCGCTCGGGCCGGACGACTTCGACGACCCCGCGGACTACCGGGAGATGGTCGAGGGCAGCAGCCTGGACGATCTCGACGAGCTGGAGGAGCCGCTGCTGCCGGAGGACGGCGTCCGGCTCAGCTACCAGGCGCGGTACGACTTCGTGGTCACTGATCCGGAAGCCTTCGTGCGGTACGTCCGGAGCCGGGCGGACGAGGCGCAGAACGACGAGGTGATCGACGACGTCGAGGACGCGCAGTCGGCGTTCGAGCTGCTCTGCTACCTCGACGGCCTCGGGTCCAAGGATTACGACAACGCCGGCCTCACCCCGGCCGGCGGCGAAGAGTCGCACAAGGTCGTCGAGTTCTCCCTCTGGGACCTCGACCCCACCCGCCGCGACGACACCTACCCGTACTGACCGTCAGCGCCCGGCGTCGGCCAGGTGTCGAGGTTGACGCATCCGGGTGTTCAGGTCGGTGCGGTACCGGGCGAGGCGGCTGGTGCGATTCACGGTGACAGCGCCGACCAGCCGCGAGTCGCGGTGGTACGTGACGACCAGACGCATCCGATCCGGGTCGTGCTCTTCGACAGTGGGTGAACCGAGCCGCGGCAGGCCGACGGCGCGAAACTGTACGTCGTACAGGTCGGACCAGAACGACGGTATGGCCTCGAACACAACCGGTCGGTCCGGAAACAGCAGATTCCGGGCTGCGGTCTCCGCCTGGTCGACCGCGTTGCTCCAATGGCCCAGACTGACGAGCTCGCCATCGGCCAGCGGGTGAGGCCAGCGGACCACGTCACCGGCAGCGACGATGTACGGTACGACGTTGCCGGCTGCGCTGAGTGGGCGCAACCACTGATCGCACAGCAGTCCGTCGGCGGCCGCCAGGAGACCGGAGCCGCGCAACCACTCGGTGTTGGGCACCGAACCGGTCGCGGCGATCACGAGATCATCGGACCACTCCGTCGGCTCGGCCTGCTGCCCGGGATGCAGGACGACACCGGCCCGGCGGTGCAACCCCGCGATCAAGGTAGCCACCGGTTCGCCGACGGCCGGCAGAAGCGGCAGGGGCTGCCGCATGACGAGTTGAACCTCACAGCCGCGCTGCCGGGCGACGGCGGCGATCTCGTTGCCCAGGAAACCACCGCCCAGCACGGTGACTCGCCGTCCCGGGCGCAGCTGGTCGCGGATGGCGATCGCGTCGTCGAGCGACCGCAGTGTCAACGCGCCCGGTCCGCCGGGAGCGGCTCGCGTACCGGTCGCGATCACCAGGCCGTCGTACCGGATCACCCTGCCGTCGGCGAGCTCGACCTCGCCGCTCTCGGCGTGCAGCGCCCCCGCCGGAACGCCGAGCGCCCAGCCGGCGTTCAAGTCTGCTGCCTGTGGCAATCGAGCACGATCCGGAGCGAGCCGGCCCGAGAGCAGGGCCTTGGACAAGGGCGGACGGTCGTACGGCGGATGTGATTCGGCGCCGACGATCGTGATCGGACCTTGATGACCGAGACGGCGCAGCGCCTCCGCCGTTCGAAGCCCGGCCAGCGACGCGCCGACGATCACGATGTGGCGGTGCATCAGGCCTCGATCAGGGTGATCGCCCGGACCGGGCAGGCCGCCGCGGCCGCCCGGACTGCAGTCTGGTCTGCCGCCGGCTCCGGGATGTAGGTCAGCTGTTCGTCGTCGTCGAACGCGAACACCTCAGGCGCGGCGAACACACACTGGCCGTGGTTCTCGCAGACGGCAAGGTCGACCTCGACGCGCATCAGCTCTGAGTCCTTTCCGGAAGTGGTGGGTTGAAGCGGGACGGGGCCGGCGCGGTCCACATCAGAGGGCTGGCATGGTCGAGCTGGACCACCCGGTCGACCTCGAACCGGACCTGCCGCTGCGCCCCGGGTAAGCCGCGATCCGGGTCCCACTCGACCTCGGCGCGGCCAGATACCTGCAGCGTCGTACCGGTTGCCCAGTCGACGAACAACAGGCCGGCCGCCGGGTCCTGCTGCAGGTTCCCGAGCGTCATCATCATCGCGTTGCCGATGTAGTCGGGCCAGCGCAGCGACCGGTCGCCGAGCACCTGTACGAATCCCGGGTTGCCGCCGCGGTGCGAGGCGTCCGCCTCACCCGCCGCTGATCTGGTGGCGACGAAGAACGTGTCCGCCGTCGCGATCAGCCGCCGCTGGCCGCTGTCCAGCGCAGCCGACACCCGGGCGGTCCCGACAGGGACCGGCTCGACGTGCTCGATCCGGCGCTGCTGGATGTACTTCGGGCAGTTCGCGTACACCTGGCGCACCGCGATGCGCACACCCGCTGGGCTCGGTATCGCGTCGCCGTTCACCCGCATGCGCCGGCGGGTGGCGGGGTCGATCAGAATCAATCCGACCGCGGTGCCCTCGGACAATGCCGCGCGGAGCGGGTCGCCTTCGGCCGGTACGGCGGCGATGTCGAGCGTGTACTCGTCGAGGGCGGTGGCGAAGCCGGGCTCACCGACCAGAATCGAGGCCCACATTCGCCCGTCGAAGTCGGCCGCGCCGAGGACGAGCAGGTGCTGTTCGGCAACGAACCGCGCGGCGACGGACGGGATGCTCGTCCCGATCGCCGGACGCGCGTGCTCGGCCTCCGCCCGGAGCCCGGCCAGCCGCTGGGCCAGCCGTTCGCCCGGGTGGTACTGGATCGTCATCGTTCATTCCCTTCGGGGGCGGCCGGCGCCGCGTGCTGGCGCCGGCCTTCATCGGTGACTGGGACCGAGACTCAGAAGAAGCCACAGGTCGGGGCCGCACCGGATGGTGCCGGCGCCGTGTCGGCACCGCTCGGCGCGTAGACCTCGAGCCGGATGCCATCGGGGTCGGTGAAGAAGATGCCGCCTGAAGACACACCTTCGCCGTGCGGCACGACCCCGTCGTACAGGAACTCAGCGCCAAGTGCGCTGAGCGCGGCCTGGACGTCCTGCACCTCTTCGATGGACTCCACCTGGAAGGACAGATGGTGCAGCCCGGCGTGGCCGGTTCCGAACGTGTCGCCGGCCTGCTGCCACAGGGTGATCAGCAGCTTGCCGCCCTGGCCGAGGAACGCCCAGCGTCGGTCCGCGTCGGTGCCTTCGGCCTGGACCTCGAAGCCGAGGACCCGTCGGTAGAAGGCGAGCGACCGGTCCAGGTCAGTGACGTTCAGACCGACGTGGCCGGTCTTCAGGGCAGTCGGTACCGCAGTGGTGCTCATCGGTGGTTCCTCCAGAGTTTCTAACCAGTAAGTGGCTCTATATTGGATAGAACGCTTCTACCCTGTCAAGTGATCTTTATGGGTTAGAATTGGCGGCATGGATCCACGCCCTCTGATCGGCGAGCCGGTGAGCATGGACCTGCTCAACACCCTTTGGGTCGAGAGTGGGCGGCAATTCGACCTGCTCGACACGGCTGACGGCCTGCAGACGTGGCTCGCGGGCCAACCCGCGATCGGTCCGGCAGCGGCTGCATCGGTGACCGACGCGGCCCGGCGGCGGCTGGTCGAGCTACGGGAGACGCTTCGCGCCGTCGTGAAGGCACAGCTCGGCGGACGCCTGAACGCGGAGGCCCGGGAGCAGCTGAACGCGCTGCTGGCGCGCGGATGCCTGGTCCGCCGGCTGGGCCCGGCTGGACCTGAGCTGACCCCCGAGGTGGACGACCCTGCAGACCTGATCGCCTGGCTCGCGGCCGACGACTACCTACGCCTCCTCGAGCAAGACCCGACCCGGGTTCGCGCCTGCGCCCACCCCGACTGCGTCCTGCACTTCTACGACCTCAGCCGCAAGGTCAACCGCCGCTGGTGCTCGATGGCCGGCTGCGGCAACCGAGCCAAAGCAGCCCGTCGTTACGCAAGATCCAAGGAGGCTGACTGACCTTCCGGATCGGGTGGACTTGTTGTTGCGGAAAGCAACGTCTGCACGGAAAGTAAAGGCCTGTCTACAGAGCGTCGTCTTGTTCAAAGGCAATGCAAATGTTTGATCCGGGGGATGGTCCGGGAACGTGGCCGCGTGGCAACGTTCTGCTGTCGGCGACGGACGGGTCGCTGACAACAGGCTCCAGGTGTTCCCGACGTACTCCCGTCCGCGACCGGACTGTACCTCCCCTGCCGGTCACGGAATGAGCCGCCGGGCCCACCCTCCTTCGGGCCGACTGCCCTCTCGGGGCAACAGCAGGACGCCGGCCGCACCGACAGCGTGCCGGTCGCCAGTGAGGTGGCGACCGACATCAGGTGTGGCCGGCGTTTCCCTGTAGTGCAAGGGAATGCCGCCCGGTTGGTGTCTGGTGCTGCTGGGGACCAGACACCAACCGGCGAGCGTTCAGGCGAGTTCGAGTGACGGCCGCGACGGAACTTCGCCGTACGTCGTGGTGCGCTGGCGCGCCGGGCGGCCGGCGGCCGTGGCCATCGCGGTGAGCTCGGCGATCGACTTACGGGAGCCGTGCTTGGACCCGGCCATCCGGCTGATGGTTTCCTCCATCAGGGTGCCGCCGATGTCGTTGACACCGCCGTTGAGGACCGCGACGCAGCCGTCGACGCCGAGTTTCACCCACGAGCACTGGATGTTGTCGATCCGCCCGTGCAGCATGATCCGCGCCATCGCGTGCACCGCGCGGTTCTCGTCGTACGTCGGTCCGGGCCGGGCCACGCCGGCCAGGTAGATCGGCGAGTTCTGGTGGATGAACGGCAGCAGCACGAACTCGGTGAACCCACCGGTCTGGTCCTGTACGGCGGCGATCGTGCGCAGGTGCTGGACCCAGTGGTGCGGCGCGTCGACGTGGCCGTACATCATCGTCGAGCTGGACGGCAGTCCGACCTTGTGCGCGGTACTGATCACCTCGATCCAGCTTGCCGTGGGCAACTTCCCCTTGGTGAGGATCCAGCGGACGTCGTCGTCGAGGATCTCGGCCGCGGTGCCGGGGATGCTGTCCAGCCCGGCCTCCTTCACCGAGATCAGGAAGTCCTCGATCGACAGCCCGGTGCGGACCGAGCCGTTGACGATCTCCATCGGTGAGTAGGCGTGCACGTGCATGTCCGGGACGCGATCCTTGACCGCCCGGACCAGGTCGGCGTACGCCGTACCCGGGAGGTCGGGGTGGATGCCGCCCTGCATGCAGACCTCGGTGGCGCCGATCACCCAGGCTTCCTCGGCGCGCTGGCCGACCTCGTCCATCGACAGCGAGTACGCGTCCGCGTCGGTACGCCGCTGGGCGAACGCGCAGAACCGGCAGCCGGTGTAGCAGACGTTGGTGAAGTTGATGTTGCGGTTGACGACGTACGTCACGTCGTCGCCGACCGTTGCCTTGCGCAACTCATCGGCCAACCCGGCCAGCGCATCCAGTGCCGGACCCGTTGCCGTCATCAACGTCAACGCCTGCGCGTCCGACAGTCCGGCGGGATCGCGTTCGGCTGCGGCGAGCGCGGCCTTGGTCTCGGCCTCGATCCGCTCCGGCGCACCAGTGCGGTCAAGCGTGTCCCCGGCATCAGAGTCCGCGGCACGACGCGCGGCCACGTCTTCGCGCAGTACGTCCCAGTCGCCGTACGCCGCGTCGAAGTCCGAGCGAGTCTCGGTACGACGTCCCTCCGTGTCGATCGCAGTGTGCAGATCGGTCCGCCCGACACTGTCCCAGCCGCCGTCGGGCTCCTGCCAGGGCAGCCCGACCGGCATCGCGTCCTCGTTGGCCAGTCCGGTGGCGGGGTCGACCAGCGCCTCGACATGCGAGATCAGCCGCGGGTCGAGCCACGGCTCGCGCAGGTACTCCGGATGTGCGGTCAGCCTTTCCCGCAAGGTGAATCCGGCATCCGCGGTCACCTTGGCCAGGTCATCGATCTGCGGCCACGGGCGCTCCGGGTTCACGTGGTCCGGCGTCAGCGGCGAGACCCCGCCGAAGTCGTCGACGCCGGCGTCGAGCAGGGCGCGGCACTCGGTCAGGTCGACCAGGTTCGGCGGCGCCTGCACGCGCACCCGCGGCCCGAGCACGATCCGGGTGACCGCGATCGCGGCCAGCCATTCCTCCAGCGGTACGTCGTCGTCGTTGCGCATCGCCGTGTCGGGCTTCACCCGGAACCCCTGGATGATGACTTCCTGGATCCCGTTGTACTGCCGCGCGATCTTGCGCAGCGCGAAGATCGAGTCGGCCCGCTCGGCCAGCGTTCTCGCCGATGCCGATCAGCAGCCCGGTGGTGAACGGTACGTTCGACCGGCCCGCGTCCTCGAGCACCCGCAGCCGGATGGCCGGGTCCTTGTCCGGCGAGCCGAAGTGCGGCTGACCCTTCTCCTCGAACAGCCGGCGCGAGGTGGTCTCCAGCATCATGCCCATGCTCGGCGCGACCGGCTTCAGCCGCTGCAGGTCCTGCCACTTCATCACGCCAGGGTTCAGGTGCGGCAGCAGTCCGGTCTCCTCGAGCACCCGGATCGACATCGCCCGCACGTAGTCGAGCGTGCTGTCGTACCCGGCCTCTTCGAGCCACGTGCGCGCGGCGTCCCACCGCTCCTCGGGTGCATCGCCGAGCGTGAAGAGCGCCTCCTTGCAGCCCAGCGCCGCACCCTGCCGAGCGATCTCCAGCACTTCGTCCGGCGACAGGTACGGCGAGTGCACGCGGCCCGGCGTGGTCGCGAACGTGCAGTAGTGGCAGCGATCGCGGCACAACCGGGTCAGCGGGATGAACACCTTCTTGGAGTAGGTGATGATCCCGGCCCGGCCGGCGTCCGCCAGCCCTTGGTCACGGACCCGCGCCGCGGTCGCCATCAAGGCGGTCAGCGCATCACCGGTGGCGGTGAGCAGAACCTCCGCCTCGATCGGGTCCAGTGTCTTTCCGTCGTCGGCGCGCTTCAGGGCGCGACGCATCGCCGTACTGATGTCGTTGGTGGCCACGGAATCCGAGCCTAGGTGCCGAAAACCGGTCGTTCCCGCGATTCCGGGGACGAAAAACAATCCGTACAGCTGTCCTGATAGTTTGCTGTTCGTGCAGGTCAGGCGGGTTGTCGACGGGCGCCGGGTGCGCGGTGAGCAGCGGCGGAGCGAGTTGCTGCGGGCGACGCTGACGGTGATCGAGCGCGACGGAGTCGCAGGTGTGAGCCATCGCGCGGTGGCCGCGGCGGCGGATGTGTCGGTCGCCTCGATCACGTACCACTTCCCGACACTGGACGATCTGCTCGTCGCGGCGCTGACGTGGGCCGCGGAGGATCTCGCGGTCGAACTGCATGGGCGGGGGAGCGAGCTGGGTGCGCGGCCGGCGGATGAGCTGGCGCGGCTGATCGAGCACAGCCTGGTCCGTCGGCGCGGCCGGACGCTGGCCCTCTACGAGCTCTATCTGTACGCCGCTCGCCGGCCGGACCTCCGTACGGTCGCCGGTGCGTGGCTCGAGCCGCTCACCGAGATAGCCCGAGCCTTCACCGCCGATCCCCAGAAGGCCGGCCTGCTGGTCGCCGCCCTCGACGGCCTCCTCATGCAGGCTCTGATCGGAGCCCGTGAGATAGACACCCAAGACTTCGCCGCCCTCCTCGAGATGCTGCGGTAGCGCGCGAGATACCCCGGGTGGGGTGTGTGGGCCCGGGTTGTTCGAGGCTGTGGGCGGTTGGGTTGGAGGATGCTGAGGTTGTCGGTGGGGGCTGTGCGGGGTCGGTGGCAGTTGTTTGCCGGGGCGGTTGTTGCCGTCGCGCTCGGGGTCGGGTTGGTGCAGTCGGGACTGCAGGTCCTGGCGGCGACGGATCGGCCGGTGGTGCCACCAGGCCTCTCCGCCTACGACCGGGCCAGGGTTCGCGAGGGATATGTCGGGGCGGCGACCCTGCTGGGGATGTCGGTGATGCTCGCGGTCTTCCTGACCGTGTTCATCGTCAGTACGACGTTCGGGTTCACGGTCGTGCAGCGGCGACGTGAGCTCGGGTTGCTCCGACTGGTGGGAGCGCAACGGGGTTACGTCTGCCTGATGCTGGTGTGCGAGGCCGGACTGCTAGGAGTGCTGGGTACGGCGATCGGCGTACCGATCGGACTCCTCGGCACCTGGGCGCAGTCGGCGCTGCTGATCGAACTCGACATGCTGCCATCGTGGTTCGATGCGCCCTGGGATCAGGGTGCGATGTGGGCCGCCATGATCGTCGGCGTGAGTACGGCGTTGGTCGGCGTACTCACGGCCGCCTGGCGCGCATCCCGAGTCAGCGCTCTCGAAGCACTTACCGAGTCGCCCAAGGCGATGCGCGTGATGACCGCCTGGCGCTGGTTCTGGGGACTCTCGGCCGCGGCATGCACCGTCGTGCTCGTGATCGCCGCACAGGCAGCCCGCGATCTCGTCGCCGGCCTGATGATCGGCCTGATCGTGATGATCGGCGGATCGATCGCGCTCAGTCAGCTCAGCCCGATCGTCGTGCCACTCGCCGGCCGCCTCCCCGCCGCGATCCTGCGCGGCAACCTGATCGCGGACCTCGCCCGGGCCGGCGTTCTCCATGCGGTACGACGAAGCGCGGCCACCGCAGCCCCGTTGATCGTGCTGGTGGGACTCGTGGTCGGGTTGTGGGGAACGTTCGGGTCACTCGCCAAAGCGGTCGGGGTGGAACAGGAGCGACTGATCACTGCCGACCTCGTGGTGACAGGCGATGCGGTGCCGGCCGGCCCGGGGATCGCGGTCGCATCACCGCAGACCGCCGTACCTGCCGCCGTCACCCGGGGAAAGCGAACGGTCTACTCCGAGGCGATCGGGATCGATCCGGCGGCCTATCAACAAACGCACAAGCTCCGCCCGCGCAAAGGCTCACTGGATCGCCTCTCCGGGCGAACGATTGCCATCGGCCCCGGAATGGCGGCCGAAGGCTACAAGCTCGGCTCGACCCTCACCATCGCACTCGGCAACAGAAAGATCCCGGTCACGGTGGTCGCGATCATGCCGGAGACTCTCGACGTCAGCGAGAACTTCTTCATCCCCCGCACGCTGTTACCGGCCGGCGGCCGAACCGAAACCCTCATCAAAGTTGTGCCAGGCAACAGCAGTCACACCGGAATGACGATCAAGGAATGGGCGGAAGCGAAAGGAGAAGCTCAGCAACGCAGCAATTCCGGTCTCTTCGCCGCACTCATGGGACTTGCCGGCATCTACACCGCAGTTGCCGTCGTCAATGCCGTGGTGATGTCGACCGCGGACCGCCGCCGTGAATTCGCCTTGGCCCGGATGGCAGGACTGACCCGCAGTCAGGTCGTCGCCGTCGCGCTGGTCGAATCCACAGCCGTCGTCGTCATCGGCGTACTCCTCGGGTCCCTGGTCGCCGGCGCCGCGCTCGCCGGCATCGCGGCGGGCCCGTACGGCCTGGCAGCGTTGGCGATTCCCTGGCGCCTGCTCGGCCTGATCCTGGGCGCGTCCCTGGTCGTCGTCGGTGCCGCGGCCGCCTTCACCGCGCACCGGGCGACCGACCCGCAACCGATCTCCCTGCTAGCGGGCCGAGAGTGACTTCGCGCCCACCCGAGCCATGCTGAGCACGACGACATGATGGAACGGCCGGATCAGGTTGTAGTAGAACCGCCCGGCGGGTCGCAGGTACTTCACCAGCGTGACGACCTTGAACTCCGACTCCGGCCGGGCGTTGTCGGTGATGATCGCCAGGTAACCGATCAGGTGGTTGTCGGTGACCTTCAGCAGCAGGTAGTGGTCTTCCTCGCCGCGTTCGACGGTGAAGAACGACGCCGGATCGCCCGGTGTGAAGCTCACGGTCTCCGGCCGGAGTCGCCGCGAGTCCGGTACGCCGGTCGTGTCGAGTCGGAGCACGTACGCCACCGCCATCCGAACCGCGAACAACCCCTTGATCCACAGCGGCGAATAGCCAAGAGCACCCGCGGTGAACTCGCGCAGCGACACCGCGCCACGCACGGTCTTCACATCGACAACATCGACGAGAGGGAGCAGGTCGTCGATCTCGGGCAGCTCGGTACTGGTCGGCATGGTGGTCTCCTCAGTCGATCAACGTCTCGCCGGTCGCGAGACGCAGTGTCATCGCGTAGATCTCGCGCAGGTCACTCTTCGGCACGGATGGCAGCACCTGCTCGGCGCCGATCAGGATCAGGTACAGGAGTTGCGCGAAGCGGTCCGCGTCGACGTCGGTCTTCAGCCCGCGGCAGAGTTCGCGAAGGTACGCCGTCCGGGCCCGATCCACCCGCTCCTGCGCGGCCCGTACTTCGGCATCCTGCAAGGCCCACGCCCGTACGGCGATCTCCAACCGAGCGCTGTCGGGATCGGACAACACCAACTTCAGCAACCGCTGCAACTTCGCCCACGGCTCCGCATCCGGCTCACGCTCGACCGTGTCGATCAGCCGGGTGGTGAACTGCGCCTCGAAGTACTCCAAGAGCGCCGTCCGAAACCCCGCGGCACCCTTGAAGTGGTGGTAGTACGGACCCCTTGGTGACCCCGAGCTTCCCGGTCAGCCGCTCGATCGTGACCGCCGGCGCCCCCTCGTCCGCCAGCAACTCGAGCCCTGCCTCCAACCACTCCACCCGCGTCACCATGCCAGGACCATACCATACCGTTTGGTATGGTCGAGGTCTCACGCGTCGGCGGTGGTGAGGGCCTCGGCTTCGACCTTGGAGTGGGCTTCGGGGGTGCGGAGGTGGGAGAGGGGCTTCCAGCCGGTGGCGAGGACGCCGACGGCTAGGAGGACGGCGAAAGCGCCTACGTAGAACGGGATCTGGATGTTGATCTCCTCGCCGAGTTTGCCGGCCAGCCAGGGAGCGACCGCGCCGCCGGAGAAGCGGACGAAGGAATAGGCCGCTGAAGCCGTGCCGCGTTCGACCGGGGCGGCAGCCATCACGGCCTCGGTGATCAGGGTGTTGTTGATGCCGAGGAACAGACCGGCCACGATCACGCCGATCGCGAGCACCTCTCGGTGGTGTGCGTAGACACCCATGACCGCGAGGTCCGCGCCGAACAGCAGCAAGGACGTCATCACCACCGGCAGCGTGCCGAACCACCGCTGCAGCCGCGGTGCCACGAAGACCGACGTGATCGCCAGCCCGATGCCCCAGCCGAAGAAGATCAGGCCGATCTGCCGGGCCGACATCGCGAGCGGGAACGGCGTGAACGCGAGCAGCGTGAAGAACCCGAAGTTGTACAGCAACGCCGTGATCGCCACAGTCGCCAGTGACCGGTGCCGCAATGCCTTCAGCGGTTCGATGATCGACGTACGGCGTGCTGCCGGGGGCGAGCGGGAAGCAGGAAGGCGGTCGCCGCCAGGGCGATCGTCATCAGTACGGCGACGCCGAAGAACGGACCGCGCCACGAGATCGTGCCGAGTTCACCGCCGACCAGCGGGCCGGCCGCGATGCCGACGCCGAGTGCGGCTTCGTACAGGATGATCGCCTGCGCGACCGAACCGCTGGCGGAGTTGACGATGGTGGCCAGGGCGGTCGCGATGAAGAGCGCGTTGCCGAGACCCCAGCCGGCCCGGAAGGCGACGATCGCGCCGATCGAGTTGGACAGGCCGGCCAAGGCGCTGAACACGACGATGATCGGCCAGGCCGATGAGCAGGGTGCGCTTGGCGCCGATCCGGCTGGACACCGCGCCGGTGATCAGCATCGCGACGCCGATCACCGCCATGTAGCTGGTGAACAGCAGCGACACCTGCGACGGGCTGGCGTGCAACTGCTCGGCGATCGGCTTCAGGATCGGGTCGACCAGGCCGATGCCCATGAACGCGATCACACAGGCGAACGCGACCGCCCAGACGGACTTGGGTTGTTTCAGGAACGAGTTGCTCACCGGGGCGTGTCCTCCAAAACATCGAGGGTGAGGATCTTGTGCATGACGGCGACCGCGGCCTCGAGGGTGGCGAGGTCGGTCGCGGGGAGCTGACGGAGCCGGGCGGCGATCGCGGCGCCGGCTTCCTGGCGGGCGCGCTGCAGTTCGCCGTACCCGGCCTCCGTGAGGCTGATCAGGCTGGCGCGCGAGTCGGCGGGATCGGCCTCGCGCCGTACCCAGCCCTGCTCCTCCTGGCGTTGCACCAGGTTGGACATCGTCGGCTGGGAGCACCGGTCGGCCTTGGCGAGCTCGCTGATCCGGGTCGGCCCGAGCTCGTCGAGTCGGCCGAGCAGTCGCATCGCCGCATGCGGCAGGGCACTCACGTCCCGGCTCGCCATCCGCGTCACCCGCGCCGACGCGACCACCATGTCCACGCCCAGCTGGGTCAGCTCAGTGGCAATCACATTCCACGAATATACATAGGAATGCTATGCATCTCCAGGGGCTGCCCTGGTGGCCCGAGTCACAGCTACTACAGCTGACCCCGGCTCGCCCGGGAACCGGCAGCCTGGCAAGGTATGCCGCGACCGGGGTGAGAGGAGTCCGCTGGTGCCCGACGTGTTCGCGGGCCGGTTCGAGCTGATCGACCCGGTCGGTTCCGGCGGCAGCGGTACGGTCTGGCGTGCCTGGGACCGTCGCCTGGAACGGCTGTGCGCCGCGAAGGTCCTGCGGCAGCGGCACGCCGGTGTCCTGCTCCGCTTCGTCCGCGAGCAAGGGCTTCGGCTGGACCACGCGAACAGCGTCAGCCCGTACGCCTGGGCGGCCGACGACGACCAGGCGCTCCTCGCGATGGATCTTGTCGGCGGTGGTTCAGTCAGCAGTCTGGTGGCCGACTTCGGTGCGCTGCCCGAGCGGTACGCGGCCGAACTACTGGCCCAACTGCTGGGGGCGCTCGAACAGGTTCACTCGGCCGGGCTCGTCCATCGTGACGTCAAACCGGCGAATCTGCTCCTCGAGGCGACCGGCACCGGCGTCCCTGTACTCCGGCTCAGCGACTTCGGCATCGCGTTGGCACTGGGGGAACCACGCCTCACTCAGCAAGGAGCGGTCGTAGGCACGCCCGGATACGTCGCTCCGGAGGCGCTCGCCGGTGATCCGCCGTCGATCAGGCAGGACCTGTACGCGGCGGGCGTTACCGGCTGGCAGTTGCTGACTGGCGAGGAACCACCGGCCAAGGGGCAACTGCCGCCGCGTCCGACTGGTTCCGGGGCCTTGTGGGATGTCGTCGACGGACTTGTTCGCACGGATCCTGTCGAACGTACGGCGTCTGCGCGAGCGGCTCTTGACGCACTCGCGCCGCTCCTTGCCGTGCCGTTGCGGATCCCGGCCTACACCACCGACGGTGAGCTGATCGAGGTCTTCGACCAACTGCCGCCGCTGCCGCCGGACTACCAGCACTTGGACCCGCCGCCCCAGGAGCCCGATCGGCCCGAGGCATCTCAGCCGTCCCTCCAGAAGCCTGTACGCCGACGCGTCCTGCTGGCTGCGGCTGGTCTCGTGGGAGTCGCCGCGGCAGCCGCTGTCGCAGTACTGGCTCTGGACGGGTCTCCCGGCGGCGGCGGCTCACCGAGGCCTAGCACTGAGGTCTCGTCCATGCCGCCCCCGTCCATCCGCACCGG